>NZ_QEIH01000009.1 GCF_003260195.1 Lutibacter citreus | reverse complement strand
ATAGTAGATAGAGTTGGTGGTGGTGATTCATTTATGGGTGGATTAATTTACGGTTTGTTAGAATATAAAGGAGACGACCAAAAAGCGTTGAATTTTGCAGTAGCTGCGTCTTGTTTAAAACACACTATTAAAGGTGATGCGAATTTATCTACAATAGACGAGGTTAAAAAACTAATGGGTGGAGACGCTTCAGGTAGAGTAGCAAGATAAAAAATGAAGATTTTTTAATTAGATTTGGTTAATAGGGAAGTTGGGTTTTGTAAAAGCCCAACCTTCCTTATTTTTTTTATCTGATTATAACTAAAATATAAAACTAAAATGGCACAATTTACAAGAATAGAAGTTGCAACAGCAATGAAAGAAACAGGGATGATTCCATTGTTTTTTAACAACGATTTAGAATTAAGTAAAAAAGTATTAAAAGCTTGTTACAATGGTGGTGCAAGATTAATGGAATTTACTGCTCGTGGAGATTTCGCTCACGAAGTTTTTGGTGAATTAACAAAATATGCAGTTGCCGAATTACCTGGTATGATTATGGGTGTTGGTTCAGTTACTGATGGTGCTGCAGCTTCATTATATATGGCTTTAGGAGCAAATTTTATTGTTACTCCTGTTTTAAGAGAAGATATTGCTATTGCCTGTAACAGACGTAAAGTTTTATGGTCTCCTGGATGTGGAACTTTAACTGAAATTGCAAGAGCTGAAGAATTAGGTTGTGAAATAGTTAAATTATTCCCTGGCGATATTTACGGACCTCAATTTGTAAAAGGAATTAAAGGACCTCAACCTTGGACAAGTGTAATGCCTACTGGTGGTGTTGCTCCAACAAGAGAAAATTTATCTGGATGGTTTAATGCAGGTGTAACTTGTGTTGGAATGGGTTCTCAACTTATTTCAAAAGAAATTATAGCAAATAAAGATTACGCTAAATTAGAACAAGATGTGAAAGCTGCTATTGCTTTAGTTAAAGAAGTAAGAAGCTAAAAATAAATTCAATAAAAAAAGAAATAACTAACTACTAATTATGTCTGCAAATTACGCTCAAATAGATCCAATAGATAATTTAATTGTTGCTATTGACAATCTTCCTGAAGGATTAAAAGCCATTGTAAATGGTAAAGAAATCATTTTAAAAGAAAACATTAAAAGTAAACACAAATTTGCTTTAAACGATTTTGCTGTAGGTGATCAAATATTTATGTATGGTGTTTTGGTTGGTAAAGCAGTGCTCCCTATTAAAGAAGGTGAAGCTATTACTACTGAAAATATTAAACATGCTTCAGCTGAATTTAGTGATTCAAATGAAAAATTTGTTTGGACCGCTCCAGATACTTCAAACTTTAAAGATAGAACCTTTAATGGTTATCACCGTAAAGATGGTAGCGTAGGAACTGGAAATTATTGGTTAGTTATTCCTTTAACTTTTTGTGAAAACAGAAATATAGATGTTTTAGAAGGGGCACTTTCTGAAAAATTAGGTTACGAAACTAAAAAAGACTTTGCAGTTGATACTGACGCATTAATTGCACAATACAAAGCTGGTGCTTCACAAGAAGATATTTTTAATACTCCAATTATAGCTACAAAAGAGGAAATGGCTAAAAATCGTTTATTTCCTAATGTAGATGGTATTAAATTTTTAAAACATGATGGAGGTTGCGGTGGTATTCGCCAAGATTCTGAAGTATTATGTAACTTATTAGCTGGTTATATCTCTAACCCTAATGTTGCAGGTGCTACCATTTTTAGTTTAGGATGCCAAAATGCACAAATTGAAATGCTACAAAAAGCATTAAAAATTAAAGATCCTAACGGCTATAAACCAGTTCATTACTTAGAACAACAAAAAAGTGCAAGTGAACGTGGATTAATTGAAGAAGCCGTTAAACACACTTTTTTAGGTTTAATGGAAGCTAACAAAATTGAACGTAAACCAGCGCCTTTAAACAAACTAATTTTAGGTTTAGAATGCGGTGGATCCGATGGATTCTCTGGTATTTCTGCAAATCCTTCATTAGGTTATGCTGCAGATTTATTAGCCGCACTTGGTGGTTCTCCTGTTTTATCTGAATTTCCAGAATTAAACGGTGTTGAACAAAATATTATCAATAGATGTGTAAATGAAGAAGATGCTAAAAAATTCTCTTCAATTATGCGTTCTTATTCTGCTGCAGCTGTTGCAGTAGGCTCTGGATTTGAAGCTAACCCTTCTCCAGGAAACATAAAAGATGGTTTAATTACTGATGCAATGAAATCTGCAGGTGCCGCTAAAAAAGGTGGAACATCTCCAGTTGTGGAAGTATTAGATTATGCTGAAAAAATTACAAAACCAGGGTTAAACTTATTATGTACCCCTGGTAATGATGTTGAAAGTACTACCGGTTTAGCTGGTTCAGGTTGTAATGTTATTGTATTTACAACAGGTTTAGGTACTCCAACAGGAAACCCAATTACTCCGGTTTTAAAAATGTCTAGTAATACAGAATTGTTTGAAAGAATGAATGATATTATTGATATTAATGCAGGAACCGTAATTACTGGTGAAGACACTATACAAACAATGGGAGAAAAAATATTAGACCACGTAATTAGAGTGGCTAGTGGTGAAACTCCTTCAAAAGCAGTAGTAAAAGGACATAACGACTTTATTCCTTGGAAAAGAGGAATTTCTTTATAAGAAAAACTAAAACGGTGGCTGAGATTAGTTGAAGCCCCATAAAAATAAATAGCTAAAAGCGAAAAGCCAATAGCAAAAAGCTAATAATAAATGAAATCATTAAATAGAACAACAGTAGAAGCAAAAACTTATACTGAAAGAATTTTACAATTTGGAGAAGGAAACTTTTTAAGAGCTTTCGCAGATTGGATGATTAACGAAATGAACAAAAAAGCAAACTTTGATGCAGGTGTTGTAGTTGTACAACCAATTGATCAAGGTTTAGTTAAAATGTTAAACGATCAAGATTGTTTATACACTTTGTACTTAAACGGAATTAAAAACGGTGAAGTTTTAAGTGAAAAAGAAGTTATTGATTGTATTCAAAGAGGAATTAACCCTTACGAAAATTATGCTGATTATTTAGCTAATGCTGAAAACCCAGATTTACGTTTTGTAATTTCAAACACTACTGAAGCTGGTATTTCATATAATGCAGATGATAAACTAGACGACGCTCCTCAAAAAAGTTTCCCTGGAAAATTAACTGCTTTATTATACAAAAGATTTCAAACTTTTGGAGGAGCTTCAGACAAAGGTTTAATTTTAGTTCCTTGTGAATTAATTGACCGTAATGGAGATAACTTAAAAAGAATAATTCTTCAATATGCTGCAGATTGGAATTTAGGAGATGAATTTGTTGAATGGATTAACGAAGACAACATTTTCTGTAACACATTAGTTGACAGAATTGTACCTGGTTACCCAAGAGATAAAATGGATGCTATTACTAAAGAGCTAGGTTATAAAGATAATTTAGTTGTTGAAGGTGAACAATTCCATTTATGGGTTATTGAAGGACCAGAATCTGTAAAAGATGAATTTCCTTCTGAAGCTTGTGGTTTAAATGTTGTCTTTACAGATAATATGGAACCTTACAGAACACGTAAAGTGCGTATTTTAAATGGTGCTCACACTACCCTAGTTCCTGTTGGATATTTATACGGAATTGATAGAGTTCGTGAATCTTTAGAAGATGAAGTTGTTGGTAAATTCTTAAAGAATGCTTTATTTAATGATATTTCTCCAACATTAGATTTACCTGCTGAAGAATTAAGTCAGTTCTCTGCAGACGTTTTAGACCGTTTCAGAAACCCTTATTTAGCACATGAATTAATGAGTATTTCATTAAATTCAATTTCAAAATATAAAACAAGAGTTTTACCTTCTGTTTTAGAATATGTAAAACGTAAAAATGAGTTACCTAAAAACTTATTATTCTCTTTAGCTGCATTAATCACTTTCTATAAAGGTGATAGAAATGGAACTGAAATTGCTTTAAAAGATGATGCCGCAGTTTTAGATTTCTTTAAAGAAGCTTGGGCTAGTAATAATTTCGTTGAAGTTGCTGAAAAAACATTATCAAATACAGATTTCTGGGGAACAGATTTAACTGAAATAGATGGTCTTCAAGAAGAAGTTACTACACATTTAGAAGCAATTTTAAATGATGGTATGAAAGCAACTTTAGATGCATTTGTAAAATAGCCTTATGATTATTGATTCACATCAGCATTTTTGGAAATACGAACCCGTAAAACACGATTGGATTGACGACTCTATGTCCGTAATTCGAAAAGATTTTATGCCTTCGGACTTGCAAAAAGTGTATGCTGAAAATGGAATTGATGGTTGTGTTGCTGTTCAAGCAGATCAAACATTAGAAGAAACAGATTTCCTACTAGATTTAGCTGATAAAAACGATTTTATAAAAGGAATTGTAGGTTGGATAGATTTAAGAGCTGAAAACATAGAAGAAGTATTAGAAAAATACAGCAAGAATCCAAAACTAAAAGGTTTTAGACACGTTATACAAGGTGAACCAGATCATAACTTTTTGTTAAGACCCAATTTTTTAAGAGGAATTGCAGCTTTAGAAAAATATGATTTCACATATGACATATTAGTATTTCCACATCAATTAGGAGCTGTTTTGGAATTGGTAAAAAGATTTCCAAAGCAAAAATTTGTAATTGATCATATAGCAAAGCCTTATATAAAAGATGGTTTTTATGATGGTTGGGCAGCTTTAATGTTTGAAATTGGTAAATGCGATAATGTGTACTGTAAACTTTCAGGAATGGTTACCGAAGCCGATTTTACTAGTTGGACTCCAGAACAAATAACGCCTTATATGAAATTAGTATTGGTTGCATTTGGATGGAAAAAAGTGATGTTTGGTTCGGATTGGCCAGTTTGCTTGGTTGCAGGAAATTATAAAAAAATAAAAGAATTAGTAACAGGATTTATAGCAAATTTCCGTTCAACAGAACAAGCCTCTATTATGGGCGAAAACGCTAAAATATTCTATAATATAAAATAAAACAATGGACTTAAATTTAAAAGGAAAAGTAGTTGTTATTTCAGGTGCTGCAGGTATCAAAGGAAGTATTGGAGAAACAATTCTTCAACATTTAGCTGAAGAAGGTGTTGTACCAGCAATTATTGATAGAAACGCAAGAGGATTTGAATATGTAAAAGAGCTTCAAGAAAAAGGAATTGATGCAATATTCTGTCAAACTGATGTTACAAATCCTGATGATATTGAAAAAGCAATTAAAACAATTACTGACAAATACGGAAGAATTGATGCTGTAATTAATAATGTTGGTGTAAATGATGGTGTTGGGTTAGATGCTTCTTATGATGAATTTATGAATTCATTAAAATTAAATATGGTAAGCTACTTTTTAGTAGTAAAACACTGTTTACCATTTTTAAAAGAATCTAAAGGAAACATATTAAACATTGGTTCTAAAGTTGGTTTAACTGGCCAAGGTGGAACTTCTGGTTACGCTGCTTCAAAAGGAGGAGTTTTAGGTTTAACTAGAGAATGGGCTGTAGATTTAATAAAATACGGTATTCGTTCTAATGCAATAATTATTGCTGAAAGTTGGACTCCTGCGTATGATGCTTGGATTAAAACATTAGAAAACGGTGAAGAAAAATTAAAATCTATTGTGAAGAAAATTCCTTTAGAAAACAGAATGACTACACCAGATGAAATTGCTGATACTTGTTTATTTACAATTTCAGAAAGATCATCTCATACAACAGGGCAATTTATAACTGTTGACGGTGGTTACGTACATTTAGATAGATCATTACTTTCAGAATAAATCATTTGTTCTATTATAAAAGACAAAACATACTATAAAAATGTTTTGTCTTTTTTACTTTGCACCTTTAATTAACCAATAAATATTTTATTACATTATTATGGAAAACACAAAAATACCTGTAGTAGCCAAGTCGGTTATAGTACCATTTATTTTGATTACTTCGCTTTTTGCATTGTGGGGATTTGCAAATGATATAACTAACCCAATGGTTAGAGCTTTTCAAAAAGTATTAGAACTTTCAAATGTTGAAGCTTCCTATGTGCAACTTGCTTTTTATGGAGGATATGGGTGTATGGCAATTCCTGCTGCTTTGTTTGTGAATAAATTTTCTTACAAAAAAGGAGTGTTAGTTGGTTTAGCATTGTACTCTATTGGTGCATTGTTATTTTTTCCTGCCGCACAATATGAAAGTTATGCTTTCTTTTTAGCTTCTTACTATATTTTAACTTTTGGTTTAGCATTTTTAGAAACCACTTCAAACCCATACATTTTATCAATGGGAGCTGAAGAAACTGCAACCAGACGTTTAAATTTCGCTCAAATGTTTAATCCAATGGGATCTATTGGAGGATTACTAATTGCTCAAAACTTTGTTTTAAGTGCATTAAAATCTGACGATACTACTGCTGATGGAACACCTATATTTGATACATTATCTGAATCTGCAAAAGCAGTTATTAAAACTTCAGATTTAGAAGTAATACGTAATCCTTATGTAATATTAGGATTTGTTGTATTAGCATTTTTTATTATGATATCAATATTAAAAATGCCAGAAAATAAAGACCAAGAAGTTACAGTAAACTTTTTTGACTCAGTTAAGAGATTATGGAGTCAACCTAAATTTTCTTTTGGAGTAATTGCTCAAGTATTTTATGTAGGAGCTCAAATTATGTGTTGGACCTATGTTTACCAATATGCTGAAACCTTAGGAATAGACAGTAAATCTGCTGTTTGGTTTGGTTTAGCTGGTTACATTGTATTTTTAACGGGAAGAATGATTGGTACTGCTTTAATGAAAGATATAGATTCAGGTAAATTATTAATGTATTTTGCTATTGGTGCTTTTGCTACAACAGTTGGAGCAATTGTTTTACCAGGAATGATAGGACTTTATTCTTTAATTGCAACTTCAGTATTTATGTCTATTATGTTCCCAACAATTTATGGTATTGCTTTAGAAGGTCAAGGTCAAGATGCCAAATTTGGAGCTGCCTTTTTAGTAATGGCAATTGTAGGTGGAGCTTTATTAACACCACTTCAAGGAAGAATATTAGATTTAGGAGGAACAGGATATGAAGATGTTTCATATTTTGGTCTTACTGAAATGCGTTTCTCATTCTTAATTACATTAATTTGTTTTGTTGTAATTGGGGTTTACGGGAAACAAGTCTATTCAAAATATAATAAACAAGCTTAATTTTAAAAAGATGAGTACAAAAAGATATTGTTATTCTTGCGATTTAAAAGACGATTCTAAATTAATTGCTGAATATAAAGAATACCACGCAGCAGGTAATGCGTGGCCAGAAATTACTAAAAGCATTAAAGATGCAGGTATAGTAGATATGGAAATTTACCTAACAGGAAACAGAATGTTTATGATTATGGAAGTTGATGAAACTTTTGATCCTGCAAAGAAAGCTGAAATGGATGCTAATAATCCTAAAGTTCAAGAATGGGAAAACCTTATGTGGGATTACCAACAAGAATTACCTTGGGCAAAAGATGGTGAAAAATGGATTGCTTTAGAGCCTGTTTTTAAACTAGCTTAGATTTATAAAACTTAAAAAATGCCGAACTAAAATTTTAGTTCGGCATTTTTTTTTGAGTCTGTTTTACTAATTTTTCATATACTTCAAAAGTATCAATATCTGTAAAATCAACTTCAGACATTATTGATTTCACATCATCTATATTCTCCTTAATAATTTGTTTTGCACCAATATCCGAATCTAACTTCATTAGACCTCTATAATAATTTGAACCAAAAATTGCCGGAACACCTATTTTTTCATCTAGTTCTGTTGCTATAATTCCTTTTTCTGAAGCCTTATAAGAATCAAATAAAAGATTGTAATATTTAGTAGTTATAAAAGGTTGATCTGCTAAAGTAAATAGAACTGCACTAAAGTTTAAATCGCGCTCTTTAAAATAATTTAAAGCACTTTTAATTGAGGTTCCCATTCCTTTATCCCAAGAGTCATTTTTAATTAAAACAACATCCTTATTTTCAACCTCTAACTTTATTTTATTATAATTTGCACCTAACACAACAAATACATTAGTTGCTTTTGAGTTTTTACAAATTGAGATTGAATTCCCTAAAAGACTTGTATTTCCCCAAGGAAGTAATTGTTTTATTTTACCCATTCTTGATGAAGAACCAGCTGCCAAAATAACAATTGCAAAAGAAGGCTTACAACTCATTATGAATTGAATTCTTTTTATTTTTTAAAAAATCTGGAGCTTTACCACGAGTAACCGATAAAATTTCAGAACAAATGGAGACCGCAATTTCTTGCGCCGTTTTACTTCCGATATTTAACCCCGCAGGACCATAAATTTTATCTAAAAACGCTTCTTCAACAAGAGGATGCAATTCAATAAAATCATTCAAAATCTTTTCTCTTCTATTTTTAGGCCCCAATAAACCAATATAACTGGGGTCTGTATCTTTCAATGCAACTAAATATTGTAAATCTCTAGCAAAACTATGTGTCATAAAAACCAAAGCAGTTTCTTTATTTACCCAAGTTAATTTCAATAAATTTGGTTCTGTTTGAATCAACTCTTTTGCCCCAGGAAAATCTTTAAGAGTTTGCTGGTTTGCGGAATTGGCAATTATTACAACTTCCCAACCTAAAAATACACCTAAATTATTCAGTTGAACAGCATCATGTTCCGCTCCAATTATAACCAATCTAAAACAAGGTTTAAAAAGCTGATTGAAAGTTTTATCTTCAATAAAAGAAACTTTTGAATCTTGATTTAACGGACTCCAATTATCATTTTTAAATACTATTTGAGATCCACTATTTTCTTGAGTTCCTTCACTTAAACAAAAGTTAGACTTTATTTTAAAGTCAATTCTTTGTTCAATGGCTAAATTAAACTCATTAACAATATTTATTGAAGGGTTGAAAGGCTCAATTAATATATACAATTGTCCTTCACACCCCAATCTGTATCTTCCATCATAAATCATTAATTTTGGTTTTCCAGAACTAAAAACACTTTTTACCTGCCTTTGTATTTCTTTTTCAACACAACCTCCACTTAAAGCACCAACCATTTTATCATTTTCAATAAGTAGCATACGTACTCCAGGTTTTCTGTATGATGAACCTTCCAAAAACACCAAACTAGCCAACACAGATTTTAATCCGTTTGCTTTGGCCAATTCAAATTCTATAATAATCTCTTTAAACTCGTGTGTCAAAATTTCAATTTAAAACTATCCAAAAATCTCTTTATATTCAATAAACGGCATCTTAGTAAGTCTAATACCCGTTGCTCTTTTTATTGCATTTGCCAATGCTGGAATGGCTGGTGGTAGTGCCGGCTCACCTAAGCCTGTTGGAGCAATATCACTCTTTATAAAATGAGTTTCAACAATTGGTGTTTCCTTCATTCTTATTAATCTATTTGCATGAAAATTAGTTGATTGTGGTACTCCTTTTATAAATTTTAAATCTCCATACATAGCGTGTCCAATACCGTCAAGAACTGCTCCTTCAATTTGATTTAAAGCACCTAATGGATTTACAACTATTCCACAATCTACAGCTACCGTAACTTTTTTAACTACTGGAATTCCGGCTTCCATAACAACATCCGCAACTTCTGCCACGTATGAATTATGACAATAATAGACCGAAAAGCCTTGATATACATCATCTTTATTTTCTCCATAACCAGATTTATCAACCACTTTATGAATAACAGCTTCCATTCTTTCTGCTGAATATTGAATTCGTTTATCTTTGGTGTTCTTCACGTTTTGAAGTAAATCTAAACGCAATTGAACTTCATCAACATTTAACTCAGAAGCCAATTCATCAAAAAATGATTGCTCTGCAAATGCAAAGAAATTAGTATAAGGTGCTCGCCATGCTCCAATAGTAATATTACTTCTATATCTCGCTAAATCAACTTGATAATTTTCAATACAACCAGCTGGAAAAAAATTTGGAATTAATCCATACATATTACCATTAATTCCTGCTTCCTTAACATGATAACCCGTTAATTTATTATCTTTTATTGCTGCGCTAATCTTATATTTAAGTGCTGGTTTAAAAGTTCCTGATAAAATATCATCTTCTCTACTAAAAACCAATAAAACAGGTTTTTTTGCAATGTTTGAAATTTGAGCAGCATCAATTGCAAAATTACCTTTCAATCTTCTCCCAAAACCACCACCCATTCGCGTTAATTCCAATGAAATATCTTTAACATCTCGCTTTAATAAATTGGCAATTTTATTTGCAGTATTTTGTGGTGTTTGTATAGGACCGGCAAGTTCAATTTTATCATCCGTAACATTTGCAAAAAAGTTCATAGGTTCCATACAATTGTGCGGTAAAAAGGGCGTATCATACACTCTTTCTAAAACCTTATCTGCTTCCTTAAAGGCTTTTTCTACATTTCCATCTTTCCTTACTGTTCTAAACTTTTTACCTTCTAATAACGCTGTAAGTTTCTTTGAATACTCTTCCGTAGTTTCTAGATTGTCACCATCATCCCAATTAGCAACAATAGCTTTTTTAGCTCTCATAGCTTCCCAAGTAGAGTTAGCTATTACAGCAATTTTATTGTTAAACTCAAAAATATCTACAACACCTTCATTTGCTCTGGCAGCAGTATCATCAAATGAAACTAAATTTTTACCAAATGCCGAAGCCTGAACAACGCAAGCATACAGCATTCCTTCTTTCTTATAATCAAGACCAAATAATGGTTTACCCGTTATAATTTTATCAATATCTACATTTCTAATATTTTGCCCAATAATGGTATAGTTTTTTGGGTCTTTTAGTTTTACATTGGCAGGAATCTCCCCTTTTGAAGCTTCCTCCGCTATTTCTCCATATGTTATTTCCTCTTTTTTTGAATTATAAATAACACCTTCTTTTACAAAACACTCACTTGCTTCAACACCCCATTTAGCAGCAGCTGTGTTAATTAATAACTGCTTAACCGTAGCTCCGGTTTCTCTTAAAGGATTCCAACCGTGTCTTATAGATTGACTTCCCCCTGCAACCTGACGTTCAAACACATCAGTATCTAAATCCCCTTGTTCTACATAAACATCATCCCAAGCAACATCTAATTCTTCTGCAATTATCATTGGCATTGAAGTTTTTACACCTTGGCCAATTTCAGGATTAGGGGCAAATAAAGTTACAATTCCATTATTTGCAATTTTTATAAAAGCGTTGAATTCATGAAAATTCAATTTTGAAATGTCTACTGACGGTTTAACATTTGGTTTACAAGATGTCAAAAAGTTAAATCCAACAATTAACCCTCCTCCTGCTAATGATGACACTTTTAAAAATGAACGTCTATCTATATTATTCTTTTTTGCCATCTCTATTTAGTTTTTGAAGCTTTTTCAACTGCCTTTTCTATTCTGTTGTATGAAGCGCATCTGCAAATATTTCCATGCATTGCTTCTCTAATTTCATCTTTTGAAGGATTCGGATTTTTCTCTAAAAAAGATGTAGCAGTCATTATTTGCCCCGATTGACAATAACCACATTGAGGCACATCAATTTCTTTCCAAGCTTTCTGTACAGGGTGATCCCCATTTTCTGAAAGCCCTTCTATTGTAGTAATAGTCTTACCTTCTGCCAGTGAAACAGGATATAAACAGCTTCTGGTTGGAGCTCCATCAATATGAATTGTACAAGCACCACATTGACCAATTCCACAGCTAAATTTAGTTCCTACTAAATTTAAATGATCTCGTAAAACCCACAATAAAGGAGTATCACTTGTAACATTTACTTGATATTCCTTTTCATTAACCAACAATTTATATTTTGCCATTTATTTGTCTCTAAAATTAAAAATTAAAGCTAACCAAAAACTATTAAAAGTTCAAACGTAAAATTAAAGTTTAACATATGATTGTATTAAACATAAAAACCCTTTTCAAACAAATGTTTGAAAAGGGTTTTAAATTAATTTAATTCAATCTAAATGCTAGAACTAATTTCCTTTTTTGTAATCAGCTAAAAATTGAGCTAAACCACTATCTGTTAAAGGATGTCTTAATAATCCTGTGATAGATGATAACGGTCCTGTCATAACATCTGCACCAATTTTTGCACAATCAATTACGTGCATTGTATGACGTATTGAAGCTGCTAATATTTCAGTTTCAAAACCATAGTTATCATAAATTTGTCTGATTTCAGAAATTAAATGCAATCCATCAGTTGAAATATCATCTAATCTTCCTAAAAACGGAGAAACATAAGTTGCTCCAGCTTTGGCTGCCAATAAAGCTTGACCAGCAGAGAAAACTAACGTTACATTAGTTCTAATTCCTTTATCTGAAAAATATTTACAAGCTTTTACTCCGTCAGCAATCATAGGTAATTTAACTACTATTTGCGGATGTAAGGCTGCTAATTCTTCACCTTGTTTTACCATTCCTTCAAAATCTGTAGCAATAACTTCAGCAGAAACATCACCTTCAACAACATTACATATAGCTACATAATGCTTTAAAATATTTTCTGCACCTGTAATTCCTTCTTTAGCCATTAAAGATGGATTTGTAGTAACTCCATCTAAAATTCCTAATGCTTGAGCTTCTTTAATTTGCTCTAAATTTGCTGTATCTATAAAAAATTTCATATTTTTTGTTTTATACTGTTTTTAAATATTCTAATACTTGGTTACATACTTTTTCACCTGTAAATCCAAACTTCTCATCAAGCACACTTGCTGGAGCAGAATATCCAAAATGATCCAATCCGAAAACTTTCCCGTGATCTCCAACCAATCCTTCTAAATTTACTGGTAAACCTGCTGTTAAACCAAATAACGGTTTGTTTTTAGGTATTACACTCTCTTGGTATGATTTAGTCTGTAATCTAAATCTTCCTTCTGAAATAATTGAAGCAATACTAACTTTTAATCCTTTCTCAGCTTCTAATAATTCAGCTGCAGCTACTAAAGTTGCAACTTCAGATCCATTTGCAATTAATACAACATCTGGGTTCTCTACTTCTTTAACTAAATAACCACCTTTTTCAGCAGCTAAAGCATCATTATATCTTGATTTTCCTGAAGCAGGAAGATCTTTAATTCCTTGTCTTGAAAGAATTAATCCTGTTGGAGTATCTTGATTTTCCAATGCCATTTTCCAAGCAACACTAGTTTCAGCTGAATCTGCTGGTCTTAATGCTAATAAACTTGGTTTTCCGCTATGATTCTTTAACTTTTCTAATAAACGTAATTGTGCTTCTTGCTCAACAGGTTGATGTGTTGGCCCATCTTCTCCAACTCTAAAAGCATCGTGTGTCCAAACATATTTAACTGGCAATTCTTGAATAGCACTTATACGCATCGCTGGCTTCATATAATCTGAAAACACAAAGAAAGTTGCTACTACAGGAATAATTCCACCGTGCAATGCAATTCCATTTGCAATACAAGCCATTGTTAGTTCTGCAACACCTGCTTGTAAAAACGAACCACTAAAGTCTCCTTTTTTAAGCGCGTGTGTTTTCTTTAAGAATCCATCTGTTTTATCACTGTTTGATAAATCTGCAGAAGACACAATCATATTTTCAACTTTTTCAGCTAAATATGCTAATACTCCTGAAGATGCAGCTCTTGTTGCCAATCCTGCTTTATGTTCAATAGATTCAAAATCTAATTCTGGTAATTTACCTGATAAGAAGAAATCTAATTTATCTGATAAAGCTTGGTTTTTATTTTTCCAAACTGCAATTTCAGCTTTCTTTTCTGCCGCTTTGGCTATTTTCTCTTTCAACAAGTTTTTATAAAACTCATTTACATCATCAAAAATATCAAACGGACTTTCTGGATTTGCACCTAAATTTAATAATGTTTTGGTATAATCAGCACCTGTAGCTCCAATTGGTTGCCCATGTAATTCACACTCACCTTCAAACATTTTACCATCTGCCGTTACACAGCCTTTACCCATAATAGTTTTACCTATTATTAAAGTTGGTCTTTCAGTTTCGTTATTTGCATCAGTTAATGCTTTTCTAATCTCGTCATGATTGTGACCATCAATAGTAATAACTTTCCAACCCCAAGCTTCATATTTCATTGCTGTATTTTCAGTAGTAACCTCATCTGTTGAAGTTGACAACTGAATATCATTTGAATCGAAAAACATAATAAAATTACTCAACCCTAAATGACCTGCTATTCTACCTGCACCTTGAGATATTTCTTCTTGAACACCTCCATCAGAAATAAAACCATAAATCTTATGATTCATCCAATCTCCAAATCTAGCTTGTAAAAACTTAGCAGCAATTGCTGCTCCCACACCCATTGTATGCCCTTGTCCTAATGGTCCAGATGTATTTTCTATTCCTCTTTCAACATCAACTTCTGGATGACCAGGAGTAATAGACCCCCATTGTCTGAAGTTTGCAACATCATCTTTTTCATAGTTTCCTAAAAGATAATATTGAGCATACATTAAAGTAGACAAATGACCAGCATCCATGAAAAAACGATCTCTAAAAGGCCATTTCATATCTGATGGATCATAATTAAAAAATTCTGAATATAAGATATGCATAAAATCCGCACCTCCCATTGGGCCTCCAGGATGTCCTGAATTTGCCTTCTCTACCATTGCCACAGCTAACGCTCTGATGTTATCTGCTGACTGCTGATCTACCTTTTTGTTCATGTTTTATTTTTTAAATATTTTTGAATATAATTCTTGACAAATATAGTTAGAAATAATATTCTCGCAAATGCTAAATATTTTTTTTATTTCTCCCAAATTTTCTCTATTTCCTCTAATGTTTTTCCTTTTGTTTCAGGAACAAATTTCCAAACAAGTAATGCCGCTAAAACACCCATTACACCATAAATCCAGTAAGCAAAACCGTGATTAAATGTTTCTAACAAATAACTATTTTTGTCCATCATTGGAAAGGTCCAAGACACTAAATAATTTGAAATCCACTGAGCTGCAACTGCAACTGCCAATGCACGCCCTCTAATTTTATTTGGAAACATCTCTGACAATAACACCCAACAAACTGGACCCCAACTCATAGCAAAACTAGCTACATAAATTAACATAAACACTAAAGCTCCGATTCCAACAGATTCCATAAAAAATGTAGTTCCTAATGCAAACATTGCAAATGCCATACCTATTGCACCTATTATCATTAATGGTTTTCTACCATATTTATCAACGGTCATAATTGCTAACACCGTAAATAATAAATTAACAGCACCTACAATAATAGTTTGTAATAATGCAGTATCAGTTCCTGAACCCATACCCTTAAAAATTTCTGGAGCATAGTACAGTACTACATTTATACCTACAAATTGTTGAAAAACAGAAAGTAAAACACCAATTACAATAACTGTCATTCCAAAAGAAAATAACTTCCCTGAATGACTAACTATTGTATTTTGAATTTCTGTAAGAATCTTTTTACCTTCTTCAACACCATTTACTTTTATTAAAACATCCAACGCTTTTTCTGGCTGAGATTTTAACACTAAAGATCTTGGTGTATCCGGTACAAAAAACAACATTAATAAAAATAAGGCTGCAGGAATAGTTTCCGAAGCAAACATCCAACGCCATCCAACGGTATTTAACCAAGTATCATCTCCTTGTTTAGCAATAAAATAATTTACAAAATACACAATCAACATACCAAAAATAATTGCAAACTGATTCATTGAAACTAATTTACCTCTATTTTTTGCTGGTGCAATTTCCGCTATATACAATGGAGAAAGCATAGATGCTAATCCTACTCCAATACCTCCAATAATTCTATAAACAATAAATATGTAAATAAACGTATGGTCTCCTTCACCAATAGGTTTTATAAACATTTCTGGCATAGAAGATCCAATGGCAGAAAATAAGAATAATATAGCCGCTAGAATTAATCCATTTTTACGACCTAGTTTCTTACTAATAACACCTCCAGAAATACCACCTATAATACACCCAATTAGTGCACTGGAAACAACAAATCCCAAACGGGCATTTGCTCCCAATTCATCCAAACCAAAAGGCAGAACGAAAAAACTTTCTAATGAACTAACGGTTCCTGAAATAACCGCAGTATCATAACCAAACAACAATCCACCTAACGTGGCAACTATTGTTAGTTTTAATAAATATTTAGAGTTTGCTGCTCCCATAATGCTTAAAAATTATATGTATTGGTTAATTATATTTTCGAATAATTCTTGTTTACCACTTTTTAATGATAACTCTCCGTTTTCTTGGGCAATTTTATATAAATCTTGCATAGAAAGTTTTCCTCCTTCAAAGTCTTTACCTTTTCCAGTATCAAAAGAAGCATAACGATCTGTTCTTAATTTTTCATAAGGAGAAGAAGTCATAATTTTATCAGCAATTAGCAAGGCTCTAGCAAACGTATCTGCTCCACCAATATGTGCATGGAATACATCATCTAAATCTGTTGAATTTCTTCTAATTTTCGCATCAAAATTAACACCTCCACCTTGTAAACCGCCAGCTTTTAAGAATACTAACATTGCTTCTGTAGTTTCTTGAATATTATTTGGGAACTGATCTGTATCCCATCCGTTTTGATAATCTCCACGGTTAGCATCTAAACTACCTAACATACCTGCTTTTGCAGCTACTTCTAATTCGTGTTGGAAAGTGTGTTGTGCTAATGTAGCGTGGTTTACTTCAATATTCATTTTGAAATCTTTATCTAAACCATATTCTTTTAAGAATCCAATTGCTGTAGCTGAATCAAAATCATACTGATGTTTCATTGGCTCCATTGGTTTTGGCTCAATAAGGAAGTTCCCTTTAAAACCTTGAGAACGAGCGTAATCTCTTGCCATTCCTAAAAAGCGTCCCATATGGTCTAATTCACGTCCCATGTCTGTATTTAATAAAGACATATAACCTTCTCTACCACCCCAGAACACGTAGTTTTCACCACCTAATTTAATTGTAGCATCCAAGGCTAATTTAATTTGTCCACCGGCTCTTGCAAGAACATCAAATTCTGGATTTGTTGAAGCTCCATTCATATAACGTGGGTTTGAAAAACAGTTTGCTGTTCCCCATAATAATTTAACGCCACTTTCTGCTTGTTTCCCTTTAATATAATCAGTAATTGTAGCTAATCTTGCTTCAGATTCAGCAAAAGTTGCTCCCTCTTGAACTAAATCATAATCATGAAAACAGAAATAATCAAATCCCATTTTAGTAATAAATTCAAAAGCTGCATCAGCTTTGTCTTTTGCTGCTTGAATTGGATCTGAAGATTTGTCCCACTCAAAACTTTGTGTTCCTGGTCCAAATGGATCTCCACCTTGTCCACAGAATGAATGCCAATAAGCAATTGCAAATCTGAAATGCTCACGCATTGTTTTTCCTGCAACAACCTGATCTGGATTATAATATTTAAATGCTAATGGATTGTCTGATTCTTTTCCTTCAAATTTGATTTCTCCAATACCTTTGTAGTATTCTTTGTTTCCTAATAGTGCCATTTCTGTATTATTTAATTATGTTATTATTTTTTATAAAGTTTTTCTAAATCTTGTTTCCAAAGCTGATAAGCATCCTCATACATTTTTTTATCTTTTAAAGGATGATAAGTCATAACGTGTTCATTGTCTGAAAACGCATCATCTAATGTTTTAAAATCTCCAGTACTTACACCTGCAGCTCTTGCAGCTCCAACCGCCCCTGTAGTATCAATTATATTAATATCTGTACCAACTAAGGTTGCAATGGTATTTGAAAATATTTCTGAACGGAATAAATTATCATTTCCGGCTCTAATTGCCGATAAATCAACTCCATCATTTTTTAAAATATCAATTCCATACACAAAACTAAAAGCTATGCCTTCTAAAGAAGCTCTTAATAAATGTGCTTTATTATGTTTGTTGAAATTTAAATTGAATGTACTTGCTCCAGTATTTTGACTATTTAACATACGTTCAGCTCCATTTCCAAAAGGTAAAATCCTTAAACCCTCTGAACCAACAGGAATTGATTCTGCTAAATTATTCATATCATTATAAGAATCTGTTGAAGCAACAACATTTTGCTTCATCCAACTATATTGAATTCCTGCGCCATTAATACACAACAGTTTTCCAATTCTTGGAGCTTCGGTAGTATAATTTACATGTGCAAAATTGTTTATTCTTGAACTTTCTTGAGTTTTTGTACTATCTGTAATTGCATAAACAACTCCTGATGTACCTCCAGTTGCAGCAATTTCACCTGGATGAAAAGCATTTAATGAAAGTGCGTTATTTGGTTGATCTCCTGCTCTGTATAAAACTGGTATTCCTTCAGGTAAACCAATTTCTTCAGCTGCTTTTTTATTAACCGTTCCTTGATTTGAAAATGTTGGAACAATGGTTGGAATTACATCGGTAGAAATACCCATATATTCAAACAACCAATCTGCTAATTTATTTTGTTTAAAATCCCACATAATTCCTTCTGAAAGTCCAGAAATTGTAGTAGTTGCTTCTCCTGTTAATTTTAATGCAATAAAATCTCCTGGTAATAATAGCTTATCAACTCTATCAAAAATTTCAGGTTCGTTTTCTTTTACCCATTTCAATTTTGAAAGCGTAAAATTACCTGGTGAATTTAATAAGTTAGAAACACATTTATCTTCTCCAATTCCTTTAAAAGTATTATCCCCAATTTCAACAGCTCTACTATCACACCAAATAATTGAAGGTCTTAAAACTTCTTGATTTTTATCAACTACAACCATTCCGTGCATTTGATAAGCAATTCCAATTCCTTTTATTTTGTTTGATGCAACACCTGTTTGTATCAATAACTTTTTTGTTACTTTACCAATGTTTTTCCACCATAAATTTGGGTCTTGCTCTGCCCAACCTATTTGTTCGGCAACTATAGTCATTTCAGTTTCTGGATATTGTGCAATCCCTACTGATTTTCCTGTACTCGACTCAATCAAAGCTGCTTTGACTGATGAACTTCCTAAATCAAATCCTATATAATACATATTTTATAATGATTCCCTTATTATTAATTTTGTTGGTATATATTGCTGCATTTTCACATCATTTGTAATGAATTCTGCTGCTTTTGTTCCTAATTCTTTAAAATCTGTTGAAACCACTGAAATACCTTTATAAATAAATTTTTTCATTGGAGTTTCATTGTAAGATAAAAACCCAACATCAACTCCTGGCTCATATTCTTTATTTCTACATTGCTCTAAAAACAAACCTAAAACCCGATCACTTACGCTTATATAAACAATATTTTTTTGAATATCATATTCTTTTGAATTGGTTAAAATTTTATAATTAAAATTAAAATCTATGCAAAATTTCTTAAAATATTCAATGGTTTCTATAGTGTGATTTGTGTATTCAGGAAATAAAAAATTGATTTCCTTATACTTTCTAAATAAGTGAATTGCATCTTTTAAAGATTCGTAAAAAGCTTTTCCAAAATCCTGAAACAAATAATTATTATCTGGATTTGAATAAATATCCCAATCAATTAATAATAATTTTTCACTGTTTATTTTTGAAATAACTTTTGGAACTTCTTTATGCTCAAAGTTCATAACTATATATTTATAGTATTTTCCTTTACTGTTATTTATTATGGTTTTAAAATTTTCAATATTATAATGATGAAATTGAACATCTGTTATAACATTATCAGGTAAATTATTAATAAAAGAATGATACAATACTTCTTTATACGCCTTAAAAGTATCTAAAACTAATAATACTTTTTTGGTTTCACTTGCCACATAATACCCTTTATTAGGTACAGCATCAATAACTCCTTGTTCTTTTAAAATGGAATAGGCCTTAAAAACCGTATCTCGAGATAACTTACTTTCTTTACAAATTTTATTTACAGAAGGCAATGCATCACCAATAAGTAGTACGTTTTTTGCTATACCATTAGTGATATAATTAACTATCTGCTGATATTTTGGAATATCGCTATTATGGTTTATAGTTAAGGTAAAAACATTCTCACTCATATCGTACTGTTCTGTTCCGGTAGGTAAAAATATATAACATTTACTATATTACCAAATTTTAATTCTATTTTAATTATTAACAGAGGTTTATATTAAAAAATTCAATTAAAATAATTTTAAGATTTTACATTTAAAATATGAATTTCAATAATAAAACAAGAAGTATTTGCTCTTATAACACTTAGATAAACTATCTCACCTACTTTAAAAATCATCCATTTATAAAAAACTTATAAACACTTATTTGAGCACTTCCATCTCTCACTAAATTAATAGTAAAAGAATTCAAATTTACAGGTTGGATTATTAATAATATTGATAAAAAAAACCCACTTCTTTGAGAGGTGGGTAAATTGCTATGAAAAAGAATGAGGTTAAGAACCTCAACTATTGGTGCAAATGTAACAAAAATCACATAACGATCTTAATGTATTTATTATTTTAGAAGCTTTTTAACACACTTTTAAGAAAAAAGCATACAAAAAAGTACACAATTAATAAAAAAAAACACAAACCCTAGTATTTACTATTGTTTGTGTTTTTTAAAAGTGACCCCGGTAGGATTCAAACCTACAACCGCTGGAGCCGAAATCCAGTGCGCTATTCAGTTGCGCCACGAGGCCTTTTATTCTATTTTAAGATAGTAATTGCTTTACTATTGCTGAAATAGCTTTACCATCAGCTTTACCAGCCAATTGTTTTGAAGCCATTCCCATTACTTTTCCCATATCTTTCATTGAAGAAGCTCCAACTTTTGAAATTATTTCTCCAATAAAGCTCTTTAAATCTTCTTCACTCATTTGTTCTGGTAAAAATTGAGAAATTATCTCAACTTGTGCCAATTCTGGCTCAGCCAAATCTTTTCTACCTTGCTCTAAATAAAGTGCTGCACTATCTTTTCTTTGCTTTACTAATTTTTGAACTAGTTTTATTTCTTCTTCTTTAGATAAATCTTCAGTTGCTCCACTTTTTGTTTGAGCCAATAAAATTTCAGACTTAACTGCTCTTAGTGATTCTAAGGCAACAGAATCTTTCGATTTCATTGCTTCTTTTAATTTCACCATTATATCTTGCTGTAAACTCATAATAACTTATTTTGATTGCGAAGATAAAAAAAAAGAACCCGAAAATCTCTAATTTTCATAAAGATTTCCAGGTTCCGAGCTTAGAATTTAAATCTAAGGTTCCTGTCTTTGGGCAATATTTTTAATCTACATTATCATGTAAGAATGAATTGTTTGATCTTAATTGAATATCATCATTATCATCTATATTTAATGTAGTTCTAGATTGATTGTTTTCTGATGAATGTGATGTCTGATCTAGTTGAACTCCCATACGTTTATATGCTGGTTCTTTTTCAATCTCATCTATATTTTGATTTACTTTATTCACAAATTTGTAATTAAAGTTTTTCATTTTCTCTCTTCTTTCTTCAGCTCTTGCTTGCAACTCTGAAATAGTTAAATCAAGTGGAGAAACTTCTTTATAATCAACAACTACTTGTTCATTTACATCAATTTCTGGCTTTCTTGTTTCGGAACGAACTGTTAAATTCAACTCTTCACTAATAATTACTTCTGTTTTTTCTTCAACAACTTTCTTAGTTGCTTTAGATAAGTTTTGCTCTAACTCATTGTATTCTTCCAAAGAAAAGTATACATCTGCATCTTTCTTTATAGGCTGTTCTGTTTTAACTACTTTAGGATCTACAACTTCAATATCTTTAAGGTCCTTAATCTCTTTTCTCTGCTCTTCAACAACTGGTTTTTTCTTTAATTGAGATAGTGGAATATCAAACGTAAATTCTATTTGTTTTTCTTTCGGTTCTGGAATCTCTACTTTTTCTTCTTCATTTAATGAAGTAATAACAAAATCCTCCTCTTTTATAACTTCTGAAGATATTTCCTCATAAACAACATCAATATTTTTAACAAATTCTGTAGTTGGTATTATTTCAAAATCTTCTTCTTCCTCGCCTAAATCAAAAACAACTTTCTCATCTTCAACAGGAAGATTTACAACATTTTCAATTGTATCTGTTTTTTTACTAGTATCATTCAACTTTTTTTCAGAAAAATCAAATGAAGCTTCTTGCTCATCACCTAAAGTATGGATTATTTTTTTTGCTTCTGTATTTGAAATTTCATGTTGTTGATCTTTATTAAAACCCGTAGCAACAATTGTTACAGCAATAGAATCTCCCAAACTCTCATCTTCACCAACACCCATTATTATGTTAACGTTAGATTTTGCTTCAGTTTGAATAAAGTCATTAATTTCACCTATCTCATCAATTGTAATTTCTTCTGTTCCGGAAACAATTAATAACAATACATTTTTAGCCCCCATTATTTTGTTATCATTTAACAACGGAGAATCTAGTGCTTTTGAAATAGCTTCTTCTGATCTATTTTGACCTGAAGCTGTAGCTGACCCCATAATAGCTGTACCACTGTTAGAAAGCACTGTTTTGGCATCTTTTAAATCAATATTTTGAGTATAGTGGTGTGTTATTACTTCAGCAATACCACGAGAAGCCGTAGACAAAACTTCATCTGCCTTTGAGAATCCTGCTTTAAAACCAAGATTACCATAAACCTCACGTAATTTATTGTTATTAATCACCACTAAAGAATCAACAAACTCTCTTAAACGCTCAATTCCCTTTAGAGCTTGGTCATTACGCATTTTTCCTTCAAAAGAAAAAGGCATAGTTACAATACCAATAGTTAACAAATCTAACTCACGAGCAACCCTAGCAATTACCGGCGCAGCACCAGTTCCTGTACCACCACCCATTCCTACATTTATAAACACCATTTTAGAGTTTGTAGACAGCATATCTTTAATTTCCTGAATACTCTCCATAGCAGCTTGTTCACCCACTTCAGGATTTGCTCCCGCTCCTAACCCTTCAGTTAAGGAAGCTCCTAATTGAATTTTTGTTGGAATTGGGCTGCTTTGCAATGCCTGAGCATCGGTATTACAAACAACAAAATCAACCCCATCAATTCCTTGTAAGTACATATGGTTTACGGCATTGCTACCTCCTCCTCCTACTCCAATCACTTTTATTACGTTTGACTGGTTTTTTGGTAAATCGAATGAAATGTTACTAAAATCTGAACTGCTCATAGTATAAATTTATTGGTGTTACTTATCTTTTTCTTTCTATTTTATTTTATTCTGCATTATCTAAAAAATCTCTGAATTTATCGCCCCACTTCTCAAATATGGATTTTTTAGGCTCCTTAATATCTTCAGATTCTTCTTCAATAACTTCTTCAATCTCAGTTTCTTTAATATTCTCTGCTTCTTTGTCTTGAATATCCTTTTCTTGAGTTGATTTAATTTTCTTCTTATCTAATCGGTTTAATCCATTCATTAATAAACCTACTGCTGTTGCATATTGTGGACTTGATAAGCTTTCGTCTGAATCTCCCGCTAAATTCTCGTTAGGATATCCAATTCTAGTATCCATTCCCGTAATATATTCAACTAGCTGTTTTAAATGTTTTAATTGCGCTCCACCCCCTGTTAAAACAATTCCTGCTATCAATTTTTTCTTTGGCTCTTCGTGACCGTAATTTTTTATTTCTAAAAACACTTGTTCAATAATTTCAACAACACGTGCATGAATAATTCTTGAAAGGTTTTTTAGTGTTATTTCTTTTGGATCTCTGCCTCTTAATCCTGGAATTGAAACAATTTCATTATCCTTGTTTTCTCCTGGCCAAGCTGATCCAAATTTTGTTTTTAATAATTCAGCCTGTTTTTCTATTATTGAACAACCTTCTTTTATATCCTCTGTAATAACATTTCCTCCGAAAGGAATAACCGCCGTATGACGAATTATTCCATTTTTAAAAATTGCTAAATCTGTTGTTCCTCCTCCTATATCAATTAATGCTACTCCAGCTTCTTTTTCTTCAGTACTTAAAACAGCTTCTGCAGAAGCTAAAGGTTCTAATGTTATACCTGCTAAATTTAAACCTGCACTTTTTATACAACGCCCAACGTTTCTAATTGAAGAAACTTGTCCTACAACTACATGAAAATTAGCTTCTAATCTTCCACCATACATCCCAACAGGCTCTGTTATTTCTCCTTGTCCATCAACTTTAAATTCTTGTGGAAGTACATGAATTATTTCTTCTCCTGGCAACATTACCAATTTATGAACCTGCTTTTCTAGCATTTCAAGATCTTCATCGCTAATTACTTCTTCAGAATTAGGACGTGTAATGTAATCACTATGTTGTAGGCTTCTAATATGCTGCCCTGCTATTCCAACAACAGCTTCATCAATATTAATTCCTGAAACAGCTATTGCCTCATCTACAGCCATTTGAATTGACTGGATTGTTTGAGTAATATTATTTACAACACCACGGTGCACACCCAAACTTTTAGCCTTACCCGTTCCAAGTAATTCTATTTTCCCATATTCATTTCTACGTCCTATCATAGCAACAATCTTTGTTGTTCCTATGTCTAATCCTACTGAAATATCATTATGTTCCATACCTTACTTTTTAGTGCAAACAACCTGATTGTTGTATTTTAAATTTATTATTTTATAATCCTCTATTGTCTTGTCTGCCATTGTTTTATTAAAAAAGGCTTTTAAATTTTGAAATTTTAAATTCAAATTTTCCAAATTACCTATTTCTATTTCTTGCTCACCAATTCGCATATTTAAAACAAATTCTTTATTCGCAATTTTACGCACTCCAATAATTTGTTTTTTCAAAAAATCATCTTCTATAATTTTTGAAATTAAATGATAAATATCATCAATATCATTATCCGTAATATTTCCAGAAACTAAAATTACTCTAGCCGAATAATTATCTGATAAAGGCATTTTTTTTGCTTGTTTATCTATATAATAATCTTGGCCATGGGATATAACTCTTGCAATAGGGGTTCTTTGTTTTACAATAGTTTTAAGCAATCCATCAACTGTTAAAAAAACTGATGCATCTTCAACCATAGAATGTGACAGAACATTCTTCTCCAGTTTCTGTAAATCTATAACAGTTTTAGCTTCATTTTTAACTGTCTTTCCTTTTTGTATTAACAATTTATTAACCATTTCATAATTCATAAAAAGGTTGTTTCCCTGCTCAAATTCAACAGCTATATTAGTTACTTTTCTAGCATCATGTTTATGATGGGAAAACCCATACAAAAACACCACTAAACCTAGTAGTAATAAACCCTTTATGATATTCCAATTAACTTTCAACTGTTAAACTATTTTTTATTTTTTCTACCATTTCCCCAATATCACCTGCTCCTATTACAACGATAATTTCGGCATTACATTTCCCTATATTTTCTACTAAATTCTCTTTTGATGAAATTTGCTTGTGTTTATTATCAATTTTATCGAGCAACCAACTGGAATTCACACCTTTAATTGGCAATTCTCTTGCAGGATAAATATCTAATAAAATTAATTCATCAAATTTTGATAAACTTTGCGCAAAATCATCTACAAAATCTCTTGTTCTACTATATAAATGAGGCTGAAAAACCCCTAAAACTTTTTTATTCGGATACATTTCATTTACCGATTCAACCACCGCATTTATTTCAGTTGGATGATGCGCATAATCATCAATAAGCACTAAATTAGGAGTATTAATTTTGTAGGTAAATCGTCTTTTTATTCCTTTAAAATTTAGTAAAGCTTTGGCAATAACAGGTAATGATACTCCGTAACTATTTGCCATTGCCAAAGCTGCCACTGCATTTAGCACGTTATGTTTTCCTGGTAAATATATTTTTATATTTTCAATAGCTTCCAAAGGTGTTTTCACATCAAAAATATAAGCTCCATTTTCTATTCTAATATTGTAAGCATAATAATCTGCATCTTCATCAAGACCAAAGGTTTCTCCTTCAATTGGCAATCCTTTTTTAACAATAAGCTTATCTGATACTTTTTCGGCAAATTCTCTAAATGATTTTTCCAATTCAGAATGTTGCCCATAAATATCTAAATGATCCGCATCCATAGATGTTATACAAGCAATATTTGGGGATAATTTTAAAAATGAACGATCAAATTCATCTGCCTCTACTACTGAAACTTCACTACCTCCTAAAATTAGGTTAGAATTATAATTTTCAGAAATCCCTCCTAAAAATGAAGTTGAATTTATCTTCGCTTCTTTTAAAATATGTCCTAATATTGTTGAAGTTGTTGTTTTTCCATGAGTACCAGCAACAGCCAAACAAATTGTATTTTTTGTTATTTCGCCTAAAATTTCAGACCGTTTTAAAACTTTATAATTATTATCTAAAAAATAATTTAATTCGTTATGTTCACTTGGGATCGCCGGTGTATAAACAACTAATGTATTTTCCTTATTTTTAAATTGTATAGAAATTAAATTTACAGCATCTTCAAAGTGAATTTCAACTCCTAAATTTTGAAGGTTGTTAGTTATATTTGTTGGTGTTTTATCATAACCAGCAACATGCTTGCCAATACTATTAAAATAGATGGCAAGAGCACTCATTCCGATTCCTCCGACTCCAATGAAATAAACGTTATGTATATTTTCTAAATTCAACTAATTAATTATTAACCTTTCAATTTCTTTTACTATATCTTTTGTTGCATTTGGCAATGCCAAAGTTTTAATGTTTTTACTCAATTTATTTTGTAAATCAGTGTTATTCACTAATTCCAAGAACATAGTTTTAAACATTTCTAACTCTGTTTCTTTTAACAATAAAGCGGCATCTTTATTTACAACAGACAATGCATTTTTTGTTTGATGATCTTCAGCTACATTTGGCGAAGGAATAAATATTACTGGCTTGCCAACAATACACAATTCTGAAATAGAACTTGCCCCTGCTCTACTTATTAGAATGTCAGCAGCTGCATACGTTAAATCCATTCTATTTAGAAATGCAAAAGTTTGAACCCCTTCTAACTCTTCATATTTTTTAAATTCATCATAATACAACTTACCTGTTTGCCAAATAACTTGAACTCCATTTTCTACCAACCATTTTATATGCTTTTCAACCAAGTTATTAATTGCTCTTGCGCCTAAACTACCACCAATAACAACTAACGTTTTTTTGGTTTTATCTAATCCAAAAAACTTAATTGACTCCTCTCTTAAACTATTAACGTTCAACAAATCTTGACGCACTGGATTTCCTGTTTTCAATATCTTTTCTGAAGGAAAAAACCGTTCTAAACCATCATAGGCAACACAAATACTAGTTGCTTTTTTACTTAATAATTTATTTGTTATCCCAGGATAAGAATTCTGTTCCTGTATTAACGTTTTTACGCCTTTCATACTTGCAGCATACAATGTTGGTCCGCTGGCAAAACCACCTGTTCCAATTACAACAGTTGGTTTAAAATCTTTAATTATTTTAAAAGCATTCCACAAACTGCTTATTAGCTTAAAAGGAAATGCTAAATTTTTTAATGTTAACTTTCTTTGCAATCCGGAAATCCACAACCCTTTAATATCATATCCAGACTGTGGAACTTTTTCCATTTCCATTCTATCCTTTGCTCCAACAAACAAAAAATTTGCATCAGGATATTTTTCCTTTAGCTCATTTGCTATTGAAACAGCTGGATAAATATGACCTCCAGTTCCTCCTCCGCTCAATATGATGTTAATCGATTGCTTCATGTAATATATCTAAAGGACTCTCCTCTGTTTCTGAATTAATTATTTTCTCTTTATCTGCTGTAACACTTAATATTATTCCAATGGCAAAACACGTCATCCAAATTGACGTTCCTCCACTACTAATTAACGGTAATGTTTGCCCCGTAACAGGAAATAAATTTACTGCTACAGCCATATTAATTATCGCCTGAAAAATGATCGGCAAACCTACGCCAATTATTAGTAAAGTTGCAAATATTGTTTGTGCTTTTTTTGCAGCTACTAATATCCTGAATAACAGCAAAAAATACATTAAAATAACGGTTAAAGCACCAAATATCAAACCGTACTCTTCTACTATAATAGCAAAAATAAAGTCAGAAGATGATTGTGGTAAAAAGTTTTTTTGCACACTTTTACCTGGTCCACGACCGTGGAGACCTCCACTTGCAATTGCTATTTTTGCTTTTTCAACCTGATAACCTTCTTCGGCATTTTTATCAGAAAAATTCTCTACTCTACTTATCCAAGTATCTACCCTATTTGGCATAACGCTTGGAAATGCTTTTGCGGCTAAAACAAATACTGTTAATGCTATAATTCCCATACCAAGTATATAAGACAAATACTTAATTGGATATCCTCCAATAAATGTTACTAATAAAATCATTGAGAAAATAATTGCCGTTGTAGAAAAATTAGCTGGTAAAATACAACTCAAAATTGCGGCAACTGGCAACCATAATTGCCATAAACTTTCTTTAAAAATTATTGTTTTCTCTTTATTCTTAGCCAAATATCTAGCCACATAAACCATTAATACTAAACCTGCCAATGTTGAAGTTTGAAACCCAATACCTATCACTGGTATTTGTATCCATCTACTAGCATTAGCACCTCCTATTACGGTTCCTTTAGCTAACGTTACTATTAACAAAACAAATACAATCGGCAACATTAAAAATGAACCTCCACTAAAATATCTATATGGAATTTTATGTACTCCATATATAATTAAAAAACCAAAGAATAATAAAACAACATGTTTTATTAAGTGATATGTTGTTGTACCAGAATTTGCCACGTACACCAAATTTGTACTTGCGCTATAAACTGGCATAAATGACAAAATAGCCATAAAGCCTACAATAGCCCAAATAGTGCGATCACCCTCAATATTTTTTAATATATTTCTCATTTAAAGTTCTCTAACTGCTTTTTTAAATTGTTTACCTCTATCTTCATAACTTTCAAACAAATCAAAACTTGCACAAGCAGGTGACAATAAAACTGTATCTCCTTTTTCCGCAATTTTATAAGCTACTTTAACAGCTTCTTCAGCTCCAGCTGTTTCAACTATTAAATCTACTACATTGCTAAATGTTTGTATTATTTTTTGATTTTCAACTCCTAAGCAAATAATTGCCTTTACCTTTTCTCTTACCAAAGGCATTAAATCTAAATAATCATTTCCTTTATCTACACCTCCAACAATCCACACAGTAGGTGTTTTTACGCTATCTAATGCATAATAAGTTGCATTTACATTAGTAGCCTTTGAGTCGTTTATATAATGAACATCATTTATTTTTAAAACAGGTTCAAGTCTATGCTCTGCACCTTCAAAATCCTCAAGACTTTCTCTAATTGAGTTGTTTCTCACTTTTAATAACGAAGCAGTCATAGCCGCTGCCATAGCATTTTTCGTATTGTGCTTACCTTTTAAGGCTAATGTTGATATACCCATTATTTTATCTTCGGTTTTATATTTTATTATTATGCTATTGTCTTTTATAAATACTCCTTGCTTCAATTCCTCTGTCAACGAAAAAGGCAATAGCGTTGCTTTAACTTTATTTTCACTTAACCATTTTGCTATTTCTACATCATCATAATCATAAATCAAAAAATCATTTTCAGTTTGATTTTCAGTTACCCTAAATTTTGAATTGATATAGTTTTTATACTTATATTTATACCTATCCAAATGATCTGGAGAAATGTTTGTAATTATTGCTATATGCGGCGCAAATTTTTCAATTCCATCTAGTTGAAAACTACTCAACTCCAATACATGGATCTTAAAATTATTTTCTGCCACCTGCTCAGCAAAACTTTCTCCAATATTTCCTCCCATTCCAACATTTAAACCCGCTTTTTTCAAAATATGATTTACCAACATTGTTGTTGTAGTTTTTCCGTTTGAACCAGTTATCCCCACAATCAAACCATTGGTATATTTTGAAGCAAATTCAATTTCTGATATCACCTGAATTCCTCTTTGTTTCAAATCAATAATCATTGAAACGTCATCAGGTATTCCAGGACTTTTCATCACCACATCTGCATTAAAAATTTCAACAAGTGTGTGTTTTCCTTCTTCAAAAGAAATATTATTATTTAAAAGAACTTTTTTATATTTTTCAGCAATTGCACCTTTATCTGAAACAAAAACTTCAAACCCTTTTTGTTTTCCCAAAATAGCGGTTCCTACACCACTTTCTCCCGCTCCAAGTACAACTAGTTTCATTTACCTCAACTTTAATGTTACTATTGTTAATACCGCTAACATAATTCCAACAATCCAAAATCTTGTTACAATTTTACTTTCGTGATAACCCATTTTTTGGTAATGATGATGCAAAGGAGACATTTTAAAAATCCGTCTTCCTTCACCATATTTTTTCTTAGTATATTTAAAAAATCCTACTTGAAGGACTACCGATAAATTTTCAATTAAAAATATTCCTGCTAGAATTGGAATTAATAATTCTTTACGAACCGAAATTGCCAATACTGCTATTATCCCTCCAATTGTTAAACTCCCAGTATCTCCCATAAAAACCTGAGCAGGATATGTATTATACCATAAAAAACCTACGAGCGCACCTACAAAAGCAGCAATAAAAATCGTCATTTCTCCAGAGTTTGGTATATACATTACATCTAAATAATCTGCAAAAATTATATTCCCTGAAACCCAAGCAAATATCCCTAAGGTTAGCACAATTATAGCTGAAGTTCCTGCTGCTAAACCATCAATCCCATCAGTTAAATTTGCTCCGTTTGAAACAGCTGTAATAATAAAAATTACTACTGGAATAAATAATAACCAAGCGTAATCTCTAAGTCCATCACCTATCCAATCAAAAGCAACAGCATAATCTAATTCGTTATTTTTTAAAAATGGAATTGTTGTTTTAGTTGATTTAATTGCGTCTCCAAATAATACCGGAATACCAGCCTCAGTTTCATATTGAAATTTCTTTGGTAGTTTTTCTTTCATTGTTACATCTGGATGAAAGAACAACATTGCTCCAACAAACAAACCTAAAGTAACCTGACCTAAAACTTTGAAACGCCCTTTTAATCCTTCTTTATTTCTTCTAAAAACTTTTATATAATCATCAAGAAAACCAATAGTTCCCATCCACAAGGTTGTAACCATTAATATTATAATGTAAACATTATCTAATTTTGACAATAACAACACAGGTATTAATGTTGCAAGTATTATTATAACACCTCCCATTGTTGGAGTTCCTGCTTTTTCCACTTGACCATCAAGCCCAAGATCTCTTATAGATTCTCCAACTTGTTTACGTTGTAAATAATTAATTATTTGTTTACCATAAATTGTAGAAAATAGCAACGACAAAATAAATGCCAATGCAGAACGAAACGTAATATATTGAAACAAGCCTGCTCCAATTAAATCGTATTGTTTACCTAAAAATTCAAACAAATAATATAACATCTCTTAATTTTCTATAGCGTTTAAATATTGTGATACCTTCTCAAAATCGTTAAAATGAGTACGAACTCCATTCACCTCTTGATAAGTTTCATGTCCTTTTCCAGCGATTAAAATAATATCTCCTTTTTTAGCAAGTTTTGTAGCCGTTTTAATTGCTTGTTCTCTATCTAAAATAGTTAGTGTCTTTCTATAATTTTGAGGTTCAACACCTAATTCAATTTCATCTAAAATTGATTGCGCATCCTCACTTCTTGGATTGTCTGAAGTAAAAATAACCTGAGTACTTAGTTGAGATGCTATTCGCCCCATAATAGGACGTTTTGTTTTATCTCTATCTCCACCACATCCTACAACTGTAATAATTTCTTCGTTTCCTGTTCTAATATCATTTATTGTTTCCAATACATTTTTTAAAGCATCTGGTGTATGTGCATAATCAATAATTGCTGTTACGCCATCTTCAGAAATAAAATGTTGAAATCTTCCACTTACATTTTCTAATTCACTTATAATTCTTAAAGATTCAATTGATTCCATTCCTAAAAGTTGAGAAACTCCATAAACAGCAACTAAATTATAGGCATTAAAACTTCCAATAAGTTTTGCCCAAACTTCATTCTCATTTATGGTTAACAACAACCCTGTAAACTGACTTTCAAGAATTTTCACTTTAAAATCGGCCATTGTTTTTTGAGCATATGTATACTTTTTAGCCGTAGTATTTTGAAGCATTACCGCCCCGTTCTTATCATCAATATTCACCAATGCAAACGCATTTTTTGACATTGTATCAAAAAACATTTTTTTTACATCTCTATATTCTTTAAACGTTTTATGATAATCAAGATGGTCGTGGGTTAAGTTTGTAAACACACCCCCATCAAATTGTAATCCTTCTGTTCTTTTCTGATGTATTCCATGAGAACTAACTTCCATAAAACAAAAATCTACACCAGCTTCAACCATCTCATTTAAATAGTTATTTATAGCTAATGAATTTGGTGTAGTATGTGTAGCTGCATACTCTTGCTTATCAACCAATACTTTTACTGTTGAAAGTAACCCTGTTTTATAGCCAGCACTTTGAAATAAATTATAAAGTAACGTTGCAACAGTTGTCTTTCCGTTTGTCCCTGTAACTCCAACAAGCTTTAATTTACTAGACGGATTATCATAAAAATTAGCCGCCATTATTGCCAATGCCTCATTAGAATCATTCACCTTAATATAAACTAACTCTGAGTTTATATTTTTAGGTAAATCTTCACATACAATAACTTTAGCTCCTAATTCAATAGCTTTATCAATAAATTTATGCCCATCAAAAACAACTCCTTTTTGAGCAACAAACATATCGTTTTCCCCAACCTTTCTAGAATTGAACTGAATCTCATTAAACCCCACACTAGTGCTACCGTGAACAGCTTTAATTGAAACCTTATATAATATGTCTTTAACTATTTTCAACTATGATAATTTTATTGTAATTGTTGATCCTTTAACTATTTTTTGCCCCACTTTTAGTGATTGACCTATTACTTTTCCTACTCCTGAAAAATTAACTTTTAGTCCTAAATTTTCAAGTAAAGAAATTGCATCCATAGCAGCCATTCCTTTTACATTTGGAATTAATTTTAATTCCTTATTAGAAATCGTATAATATTTTTCAAAACTCGATTTAACACTTTTAAAATCTGGCGTTATATTGTTTATCTTATTTATAATATGATTTGTGGAATATATTTTTTGAGCAATATCTTTAAAAACAGGACCAGAAACATCAGCACCATAAAACCCTTTTTTATTATTTGGTTTATGAATAACTACAATGCACGAATACTTTGGGTTTTCAGCAGGGAAATAACCTGTAAATGAAGAGATATATTTTTTATCTTTTAACCATTTTGCATAATCTCCATAATCAACACGTGCTGTACCCGTTTTACCCGCCATTGAAAAATCTTCTGAATACAATTTTTTCCCAGTTCCTCTTTTAACTACATTTTTTAGAATCTCTCTAATTTCACCAATGGTCTTTTTTGAACATATTGCCTCATTTATTACTTCTTTTTCAAAAGACTCTACATGTTTATCCCATGAACGTATTTCTTTTACAAACCTTGGTCTAACCATCTCGCCACCATTAGCAATAGCATTATAAAAAGTTAAAGTTTGTAACGGTGTTAGTTTTAAATTATAACCATAAGCAATAGACGGCAATGCATTTTTACTCCATAATTCATGTCCAGGACTTGGAATTAACGGAGCTCCTTCACCTTTAATTGGTAGACCTAATTTTTGATTCAAATTCATTTTATACAATGCATTAATGAACTTCTCTGGTTTTTTTCCGAAATTTTCTTCAATTAATCTTGCAAATCCAATATTAGAAGACACCTCTAACGCTCTTGCTGCTGATATTTTTCCAAAACCACCGCGTTTAGAATCATTAATATACCTTCCGTACAATCTATACCTTCCTTTACCCGTATCTACAACTGTGCTTGTATCAATTGCTCCAGACTCTAAAGCAACAACCATAGACATTAGTTTAAATGCAGATCCTGGCTCATGTGATTCATAAACTGCATAATTTCGTTTTTCGTAATATTTACCTGAAGTACCCCTTCCTAAATTTGAAATTGCTTTAATTTCACCAGTATTAGTTTCCATTACTACTACACAACCATGTTCAGCCTCATAATGCTCCAACTGTCTTAATAAAGAATGATGGGCTATATCTTGAATATTCACATCAATAGTTGTTACAATATCTTTACCGTTAATTGGCTCTTTTTCATTTCTATCGTTAATTGGCTTCCATTGACCTTTTGCTATTTTTTGTTTCAATCTGAAACCATTTTTACCGATCAAGTATTTTTTATACGCTCCTTCAATTCCTGGAGCACCTCTATAATCATCGTAACCAATTGTTCTTTGAGCAACTTTACCTAAAGGATGCGCTCTTACTGTTGATTGCTCAGCTATAAAACCCCCTTTATACATTCCTAAATTAAAAATTGGAAAACTTTTAATTTTTACAAAATCTGTATAACCTAGTTTTCGAGCAATAAATAAGTATCTATTTTTAGAATTTCTTGCTTTCCTTATTTTTCGTTCCCAGTAAGTTGTTGAATTCCCTAACATTTTAGCCAAACTCGCTGATAATGCTCTAATATTTTTCTCAAACACCTCACCATTTACAGTATAAGCATCCATTCTTATTTCATATTGAGACATAGAGGTAGCTAACAAACTACCGTCAGAAGCAAAAACACTTCCTCTATTAGCATAAATTGTATCATTTCTAAGTGTCAATTTTTCTGAAAGCTCTCTATACTTATCACCTTCAGAAAATTGAATTTCAGACAACCTTACAACTATTGCCACCAAAAAAAGCAGAATGAACGCAAATACTACGTACAACTTATTTAATATGCCTTTTTTTGTTACTCCCAATTTCTTTTATTTTTTTCCTGTTACTACCCTTATTACTTGCGGTGGTTTCTCACTTGGCTTAATACCTGATTCTAACACCTTTTTCCTTATTGTTGATTCCAACCTCATTTCCATAGATATGGACCGTGTATCTAAAAATTCAGCCCTCAACTCTTTTAAATCTTTATTTAACCTTGCAATTTCCATAACCTTTTTATCTGAGCTATGTGAACTTGCAATCATCATTAACATTAAACCAACAATGAATAATATAAATTTCCAATTCTTAAAAGAATCTTTACTTATTAGAAACTCTCCCTTTAAAAAATTATATATACTAGATTTTACAGACATTAAACTATTGTTGCTATTCTTAATTTAGCACTTCGCGCTCTATTATTTATTTTAATTTCAGACGAATTAGGAACTATTAATTTCTCAACCTTCTTCATTGGCACATCTACATTACCAAACATATCTTTTTCAGGCTCCCCTTCAAACAAACCATTTCTTATAAACCTTTTCACAAGCCTATCTTCTAAGGAGTGATATGAAATAACACTTAACCTTCCATTATCAAGTAGCAGTTCTGGAATTTGTTGCAAAAACTCTTTTAACACTTCAATCTCCTGATTCACCTCAATTCGAATAGCCTGAAATATTTGAGCTAAAATTTTATGCTCAACCGCTTTCGGAACAAACTCACTTAAAACTTCTTTTAATTGAAAGCTCGTTTTAATTTTCTTTTCAGAACGGGCCTCTACAATTTTACTTGCAATTGCTCTAGAATTTCTTAATTCACCATATTGAAACAACACACTACTAATCTGCGCTTCATCATATTTATTAATAACTTCATAAGCAGATAATTCACCCGCCTGATTCATTCTCATATCTAAATCAGCATCAAAACGCGTAGAAAAACCTCTTTCAGCCTCATCAAATTGATGAGAAGAGACTCCTAAATCAGCTAAAACACCATCAACTTTTTTAATTCCATAAAACCTCAAGTATCTTTTTATAAATCTGAAATTTTGCGGAATTAACGTAAACCTCAAATCATCTATCTTATTTCGTTGCGCATCTTCATCTTGATCAAAAGCAAATAATTTACCCTTCTCTCCAAGCCTACTTAATATTTCTCGCGAGTGACCTCCGCCTCCAAACGTAACATCCACATATACGCCGTCAGGTTTAATATTTAAACCATCTACACTTTCTTTCAACAATACCGGATTATGATAGTCCATCTATATCTATTTCTGTTTCATTTCCCATTACATCTTCAGCTAAATCGGCAAAATCAACGGTTAAATCATTAATTACATTCTCATACTTTTCTTTATCCCAAACCTCAATTATATTTACACTAGAAGCCAAAACAACATTTTTTGTAATTTCTGCAAACCCTTGTAAATCTTTAGGTATTAATAACCTACCTGAAGCATCTAATTCAACAACCTTTACACCTGCTGTAAACCTTCTGATAAAATCATTATTCTTCTTAACAAATCTATTCAACTTGTTTACTTTTGCCATCAGAATATTCCATTCAGCCATCGGATACAACTCCAAACACTGCTGAAATACGGAACGTTTCAGCACAAAACCATCTTGCAAAACAGGAGCCAGTTGCTTCTTTAAAGCAGCTGCTAGCAGCAGCCTACCCTTAGCATCTGCCTTACCTTCATATGTCCCTGTTAAGTTTATCACGATAGATTATGTCTGAATTCAAAAATATAAATTTTTTCCCACTTTTTTCCACTTTTACCCACTTTGTTGATAACTTTTACCACATCATACCATTCCAAAGCTATTTTTTTGAAATTCAGGTTTTTAAATAATTAAATCCTCTCCTTGATAAAAAAGCCATATTTTAGAAAAAAAAGCTACCTTTGCAGTAAGCTTTAAATCTGAGAATTAATGAGTAGCAATCTTAAAAAAGAAGGGAAATTCAGTTACGTTGAAGCTGGTGAAGGACAACCAATAATTGTACTTCATGGCCTAATGGGAACTCTAAGTAATTTTGAAAGTGTTTTTGACCATTTTTCAAAAAATGGATACAAAGTATTAATGCCTGAATTACCAATTTATACATTACCGCTTTTAAAAACGAATGTTAAAAATTTAGCTAAGTTTTTAAAGGAATTTATGGAGTTTAAAAAAATTGAGAAAGCAATTCTTCTTGGAAACTCTTTAGGTGGCCATATAGCGTTGTATTTTACAAAACAAAACTTAAAAAACGTTGCAGGATTAGTACTAGCCGGAAGTTCTGGTTTGTATGAAAAATCTATGGGAGATACGTTCCCAAAACGTAGCAATTATGAATATATTGAAAATAAAACACAAGATGTTTTTTATGATCCGTCGGTAGCTTCAAAAGAAATGGTTGATGAAGTATTTAGCACTGTAAATAATAGGCATAAAACTATAAGAACTTTAGCCATAGCTAAAAGCGCTATAAGACATAATATGGCAAAAGATTTGGCAGACATGAATACTCCAGCATGTATTATTTGGGGAAAAAACGATTCAGTGACTCCACCAGAAGTAGCTGTTGACTTTGAAAAACTTTTACCAGACGCAAAATTATATTGGATTGACAAATGTGGACATGTACCAATGATGGAACATCCCGAAGAATTCAATAAAATTCTTGAAAATTGGCTAAAAGAGCGAAATATTTAAAAAATGAAGATAAATACAGCCAGTTTTGTAATTAGCAATTCTGACGTTTCAAAATGCCCAAAGGAAAGACTTCCTGAATATGCATTTATTGGAAGGTCTAACGTTGGTAAATCATCACTTATAAACATGCTAACAGGACAAAATAAGTTAGCTAAAACTTCAGGAAGACCTGGAAAAACACAACTTATTAATCACTTTAAAATTAACAATAATTGGTTTTTAGTTGATTTACCTGGTTATGGATATGCAAAAGTTTCTAAAAGTGTAAAAAGAACCTTCCAAAGTTTTATAAAAAACTACTTCCTTCAACGAGAGCAACTTATATGTTCTTTTGTGTTAATTGATTGCCGTCATGAGCCGCAAAAAGTAGACTTAGAATTTATGGAGTTTTTAGGTGAAAGTGAAATCCCTTTTAGTATTGTTTTTACAAAATCTGATAAACTTAAACTTTCTGAATTAAATAGAAATATTGAAAGCTATGTTAAAAAAATGACAAGCACTATTTGGCAAGAAATGCCTCCTTATTTTATTACTTCAGCAACTTCATCAAACGGAAAAGAAGAATTACTTAATTACATTGAAGAAATAAACAACGGATTGGATAAAAATCTTTAAAATGGCTTCAACCAAACAAAATTTAGAAGTTTTATTTGAAGACAACCATTTAATAATTGTCAATAAAAAATCTGGAGATATTGTACAAGGCGATAAAACCGGAGACAAACCATTAAGTGACATTGTTAAAGAATATATTAAAGAAAAATACGATAAACCTGGTAATGTTTTTTTAGGTGTTGTACACCGATTAGACAGACCAACTACAGGAATAATTGTATTTGCAAAAACTTCAAAAGCTTTAGAACGCTTCAATAAAATGTTGCGTGATAAAACTGTAAATAAAACCTATTGGGCTGTTGTAAAAAACAAACCATTAAAAACTGAAGATACACTTATTGGGTATTTAAGAAAAAATCCTAAGAACAACAAATCCACTTCTTATTCTTCTGAAATTGAAGGAAGTAAAAAAGCAATACTTCATTATAAAACAATTAAATCTTTAGATAATTACCACCTTTTAGAAGTTGATTTAGAAACTGGGAGACATCATCAAATACGTTGTCAATTATCAGCAATTGGTTCTCCTATTAAAGGTGATTTAAAATATGGTTTTAACAGAAGTAATAAAGATGCGAGTATTCATTTACACGCTCGTAAAATAAACTTTATTCACCCTGTAACTAAAGAAGAAATTAATATTACTGCTCCAACTCCAAATGAAGTTATCTGGAAAGCTTGTAATTAACAAGATACTTTTACGACTTATTCTTCGTTAAATAAAACGAACTTATATTAAATTAAGACAGAAACACCCTTAATTAATTAAATAACAGACACATACAAATGAAAAAAACATTTTTAAGTTTAGCATTATTGCTAATCACATTCGCTGGTTTTTCTCAAAACTGGAATACAAATTTTAATATAGCAAAAGAACTAGCTTCAAAAGAAAATAAAAAAATAGTATTAGTTTTTCAAGGATCCGATTGGTGTGCTCCTTGTATAAAGTTAGACAAAGAAATTTGGAGTACTCAAGAATTTAAAAATTATGCAGACAAAAATTTTGTGATGCTAAAGGCAGATTTCCCTAGAAAAAAGAAAAACAAACTTTCAGAAGAAGAAAAGAAAAGCAACCAACAATTAATGGAAAAATACAACACTAGAGGTTATTTTCCTTTTGTTGCAGTTTTAGATAAAAGTGGCAATGTTTTGGGCAATACTGGTTATAAAAAAATGAGTCCTAAAGAATATATATCTCTTCTTTCTTCATTCTAGTAAAATGAAAACATATTTAATAGTAGCAATTCTATTTTGCACTTCTATAATTTATGGACAACAGCTTCATAAAAAAACCTTTAAACTTATGGGGAGCAGGTTTGATATTACTGTATCTGCAAAAGATTCGGTTAACGCTTCAAACTATATTAATATTGCTGTAGATGAAATTTCACGAATTGAAAAATTAATATCTTCTTGGGATCCAAATTCTCAAACTTCAAAAATAATTAGTAACGCAGGAATTAAACCTGTAAAAGTGGATAAGGAGTTATTTCAATTAATTGAACGTGCGTTAGCAATTTCAAAATTAACCGATGGTGCCTTTGATATTAGCTATGCTTCTATGGATAAAATTTGGAGGTTTGATGGAAGTATGAAAACAATGCCTTCCGAAGAAGAAATTAAAGCGTCGGTATCAAAAGTTGGATTTCAACATATTATTCTTAATAAAGAAAAACAAACAGTTTTTTTAGAATTAAAAGGAATGAAAATCGGTTTTGGCGCCATAGGAAAAGGTTATGCCGCTGACAAAGCCAAACAATTATTAATTTCAAAAGGTGTAAAAGCTGGAATTATAAATGCATCTGGCGATATGAATACTTGGGGAAAGCAGCCAAATGGAAAAGATTGGATGATTGCAATTACCAACCCAATGAATAAAAACATTGCATTTGCTACTTTACCAATTAGCAACAAAGCGGTTGTTACATCTGGTAATTACGAGAAATATGTAACGTTTAACAATATTAGATACACACATATTATTGATCCAAGAACCGGTTATCCAGCTACAGATATTATAAGTGTATCCGTTTTTGCTCCAAAAGCTGAATTGGCAGACGCATTGGCAACTTCTATTTTTGTTATGGGAACCGAAGTTGGATTAAACAGAATTAATCAATTAAAAGGAATTGATTGTATTATTATTGATAGTAAAGGAAATATTCACACTTCAAACAACATAAATATAAATTAAAAATGATTAAAAAACTGAGTTTAATGGCGCTAGCCATTGGTTCTTTAACATCTTGCGTTGCTGTTAAAGAATACGAAAAAGTATATATTAATGACCCTGATATGGTGCTATCTTCAAGGAAAATTGAGAAGTTTGAAACAAGTGCACAAGTATATCGTGAAGCAGCTTCTGGTGCGAACGGAGGAAAATCTGGTGGAGGCTGCGGCTGTAATTAAAAAAATATTTATAATGAAAAAAATAACACTAATTTTAATTACACTTTTCTCAATAGCATCTTATTCACAAGAAAAAACTGCAGAGAAAACTTATAAAAAAAGGGTTTTAGAAAACACCGAAGTTGATTTTATTTCTAGTTACTATTCTCAAGATGGTGATAATGCTGCCGTAACAGGTGGTATTGGAACTGAAGAATTAACAGACATTGCAAGTACTTTAACCGTTTCTATTCCTTTAAATGATGACGATGTTTTAACTATTGATGCAACAATTTCGGCATATAGTTCAGCGTCTTCAAGTAATTTAGATCCTTTTGATGCTTCAGGAGCTTCAAATAATAACGGACATGATGACGATGATCACGATGATGATAATAATAGTTCAGGAAGTGGAGGAAGCCCTTGGGTAGAATCTTCTGGAGCTTCACAATCTGATGCTTGGGTTAATTTAACTGCTAATTACAGTCATTCTTCTGATGATAGAAATACAATTTTAGACGGAAACTTAAGTGTTTCTAAAGAATATGATTATACATCTTTTGGATTTGGAGGTAGTTTAACAAAGCTATTTAACGAAAAAAACACCGAAATTGGAGTGAAAGCAAATGTCTACTTCGATTCTTGGCAACCAGTTTTTCCAACCGAAATAGATTCATATTTAGAAGCTAATCAGAACTTAAATAACGGCTTTTTTAGTGGTATTGACATATTAGACCAAGATGGAGATTTAGTTGATAAAAACGGCTCAAACGTATGGAGCCCTTTAAACAATACACTTATTGAAGATGAATCTAGAAACACGTATTCTTTATCATTAAGTTTTTCTCAAATTATTAGTGAAAAAGCTCAATTTTCAATTTTTGCAGATATTATTCAACAAGATGGTTGGTTAGCAAACCCTATGCAACGTGTTTATTTTTCAGACAGAGATAATTATTATATAGGCAATGCTTCAAGCATTTCTAAGTACACTTCAAAGGAGAATACAGATGTTTTTCAATTAGCTGATGATATTGAACGTTTGCCTGATACTCGTTTTAAAATACCTATTGGAGCACGTTTTAATTATTATATAAATGAAGTAGTTTCTTTAAGAACATATTACCGTTATTATTATGATGATTGGGGAATTTCATCTCATACAGCTAGTCTTGAAGTACCCATTAAACTAAGTAACAAGTTTACTATTTATCCTTCATATAGATATTACAATCAAACCGCAGCAGATTATTTTGCGCCTTATGAAGAATTAGTTTCTACGAATGAATTTTATACTTCAGATTACGATTTATCTGAATTTAATTCAAACCAATATAGTTTAGGAATTTCTTATACTGATATTTTTACAAAACGTAGAATTTGGAAACTGGGTTTAAAAAGTGTTGATTTAAAATATAGTAATTACGAAAGAAATACAGGATTAAGCTCTAGTATTGTTTCTTTAGGATTTAAGTTTGTAATGGATTAAGAATGCTAAAAATACGCGAACCTGAAACAAGTTCAGAATGACGAATAAAAAAAAGAGCCTAATTAAATTAGGCTCTTTTTTTGTTTATGCCCTATTTTTCTTGGCTACAATTTCATCCAAACATAAATTACCAACACTTCCTTTATGTGTGTGATTTACCGTTTTATCAGGATTAAAATTACCTTCATTAATATTTTTTCCTACAATTTTATAAGCATCTCTAAACGGAGTTCCGTTTTGAACTAACTTATTAACTTCCTCAACACTAAATAAATACAAGTACTTTTCATCATCAACAATATTCTCTTTTACTTGAATGTTTTTTAAAGAATACGTCAGCATTTCCAAACAAGATTTTAACGTTGAAAATGAAGGAATTAAACCTTCTTTTAACAACTGTAAATCTCTATGATAACCACTTGGTAAATTATTTGAAATCATTGTAAATTCCATTGGTAACGCTTGTAACTTATTACATTTACCACGAATTAACTCAAAAACATCTGGATTTTTTTTATGAGGCATAATACTAGAACCCGTTGTTAATTCATCTGGAAAAGAAATAAAACTAAAATTCTGACTCATATACAAACAAATATCCATACTCATTTTTGCCAAAGTAGCTGCAACAGAACTTAAACCAAAAGAAACTGATTTTTCTAATTTTCCACGTCCCATTTGAGCCGCAACTGAATTAAACTTCAACGTTTCAAAATTTAATAATTTTGTTGTTTCATCTCTATCAATTGGAAAAGAACTACCATATCCTGCAGCTGAACCTAACGGATTTTGATCTGCTACTTTGTAAGCAGCTTTTAAGAAATAAATATCATCAATTAACGTTTCGGCATACGCAGAAAACCACATTCCAAAAGAAGATGGCATAGCAACTTGTAAATGCGTATAACCAGGTAATAACACATCTTTATATTGTTCTGCTAACTTTATCAACAAATCAAACAATTCATCAACTCCATCATTTATTTCAATTAAAGCATCTTTTAAATACAAATGCACATCAACTAAAACTTGGTCATTTCTTGAACGTGCTGTATGAATTTTTTTACCAGTATCTCCTAACTTTTCAGTTAGCATATACTCCACTTTAGAATGTACATCTTCAAAAGTATCTTCAATTGTAAATTCCCCTGCTTCAATTGTTTTTAAAATTGCATTTAACTCAACCTCTAAACTATTAATTTCATCAGAAGTTAATAAACCAATTTTATGCAACATTTTAGCGTGTGCTAAATTCCCAATAACATCATATTTTGCTAAAATTAAATCTAACTCTCTATCATTACCAACTGTAAAAATATCTATTTTTTTATCTGTTGAAAATCCTTTATCCCAAAGTTTCATTTTGTGTTGTTTTTAAAATATAATGGTTAATTTTTATTAAAACCACAATATATTATTTAATATCCCTTAAACTACGTTAAGTGAACATGTTTATACAATTTCTTCTAAAATTTTAATATATAAATCTACTCCTTCTTTTATTTCGTTTACAAAAATAAACTCATTTGCTGTATGCGAACGTAAACTTTGCCCAGGTCCTAATTTTAATGAAGGACAACTTAAAACCGCTTGATCTGAAAGTGTTGGAGAACCATACGTTTCTCTTCCCAATTTAATTCCAGCTTGTACAATTTCGTGATTTTTAGGTATTGAAGATGAATTTAAACGCAAAGATCTTGGACAAACTTCTGATTTTACATTTGCAGAAATAATATCAAATACTTCTTGATTTGAATACGCATCTGTAACACGAACATCTACCACATATTTACAACTTGCAGGTATAACATTGTGCTGGCTACCTGCTTCAATTTGTGTAACGGTCATTTTAACCTTTCCTAAAGTTTCTGAAACCTTTGGAAATTCAAATGTTTGAAACCAGTTAATATCTTCCATTGCGTTGTAAATTGAATTATCTCCTACTCCGTGAGCTGCGTGACCTGCAGTTCCTTTTGCTTCGCAATTCATAACCATTAACCCTTTTTCTGCAATAGCTAAATTCATTAAAGTTGGCTCTCCTACAATTGCAAAATCAATTTTAGGAATAATTTTTAACATTGAATTTAAACCGTTTGGACCAGAATTTTCTTCTTCAGCAGAAGCAACAATTACAAAATTGTATTTTAAATCTTCTCTATTATAAAAATAGGTGAATGTTGCTAATAATGAAACCAAACAACCTCCGGCATCATTACTCCCCAAACCATATAATTTACCATCAATAACCTCTGCTTTTAATGGATCTCGTGTATAACCTTTGTTTGGTTTCACTGTATCATGATGAGAGTTTAACAAGATTGTTTTTTTTGATGCATCAAAATGTTTGTTTTTTGCCCAAACGTTGTGTTTATCAGTTTTAAACGGAATATCATGATACGAAAGAAATTGCGTAATTAATAACGCTGTTTCATTTTCTTCTCCAGAAAAAGATTGCGTTGAAATTAACTTTTTAAGCAATTCAATTGCTTCTTTTGTAAGTTGTTCTATCATTTTTTTTACAAACTTAATGTTGTGTATAATTTAGTTGATTTTTTCATTAATGAGACATCACCAATCTTCACCTTACTCACTCCTTTTTCTAATGAATTGAAACAATTATGAAGTTTAGGAATCATTCCATCAGCAATAATTCCTTGCTTTAGTAATTGTTCATATTTTTTTGAATTAATTTCAGTAATAACAGAATTTTTATCGTCAATACTTTCCAAAACACCTTTCAATTCAAAAACAAAATTTAATTCTGTCATATACAATTTACTCATTCCAATAGTAACTTCAGATGCAATTGTATCTGCATTTGTATTTAATAATTGTCCTTTTTTATCGTGTGTAATTGCGCAAAAAACTGGCGTTACATTATTTTTTAACAATACATCTATAATCTCAGAATTAATAGCGTCTACATCACCTGCAAAACCGTAATCTATATCTTTTACTATACGTTTATGAGCCAAAACACAATTTGCATCAGCGCCAGATAAACCCATAGCATTACAGCCTAAACTTTGCAATTTCGCTGTTACTTTTTTATTTAACAAACCTGCATAAACCATTGTTACCACTTCAACAGTAGCTGCATCAGTTACTCTTCTACCATTTATCATTTGAGGTTTTAAACCCATTGCAGAAGATACTTCAGTTGCTTTTCTCCCTCCACCATGCACCAATATTTTTGGCCCTTCTAATTCAGAAAAATCTTTTAAAAATGAAAATAACGCTTCTTCATTATTAATAACATTCCCTCCTATTTTTACAACTTTTAGTGTTTGTTTACTCATTTATTTTAAATTTTTAAACGTCATTCTGAATTTGATTCAGAACCTCATCACACGTTTCTTTAATTACTATGAGAGCCTAAAATCAAGTTCAGGTTAACAACTTTTTATAGTTTTTAAACTATAAATCCTCTAATATTTTTTTTAATACTATTTGAGCTGAATATGTTCTGTTATTTGCTTGTTCAATTACTATTGAATTTTCAGAGTCTATTACTTCATCAGCAACAACAACATTTCGCCTAACAGGTAAACAATGCATAAATTTACCTTTGTTCGTTACGTCCATTTTATCGCCCGTAATCATCCAATCTGAATCGCTTTTAACAACCTGACCATAATCTTTAAATGAACTCCAATTTTTTACATACACAAAATCTGCATTTTCAAATGCTTTCTTTTGATCATATTCAATATTTGAATTTTTTGTAATAGTTGGATCCAACTCATAACCTTTAGGATGTGTAATCACAAAATCTGCATCTTGTAATTGCATCATTTCAACAAATGAATTTGCAACGGCATGTGGAAGTGCTTTTGGATGTGGCGCCCAACTTAAAACAACCTTTGGTTTATGGGCTACTTTGTATTCTTCCATAGTAATTGCATCAGCCAAAGCTTGCATAGGATGCCCTACAGCACTTTCCATATTCACTACAGGAATACCTGCATATTTTTTAAAATTATTTAGAACAATTTCAGCTAAATCTTTTTCTTTATCTGTTAAACTTGCAAATGCTCTTATTGCTACAATATCGCAATATTGAGCAATTACTTGAGCTGCTTCCTTAACGTGTTCAGATTTATTTTTATTCATTACAACACCATCTTCATACTCTAATTGCCAACCTTCAGCACCAAAATTCATTACAATAGGATTCATCCCTAAATTTTGAGCTGCCTTTTGTGTACTTAAACGAGTACGTAAACTATTATTAAAAAACAATAAACAAATTGTTTTTCCTTTTCCAAGTTCTTCAAATTTTAGCGGTTGTTTTTTTAACTCAATAGCTTCTGAAATTGTTTCTTGCAAAGAATCTAAATCGTTAATGTTTAAGTAATTTTTCATTCTATTTTGTAATTATTTTGGTAAACTCCGATTCATTATTTATTGCATTCACAATAAAATTATCTTTCAACCCATTTACAATCCAAGTTTCAATAGTTGCTTTCTGAGCAATTTCAGCAGCAGCAATTTTTGTTGCCATACCGCCAGTTCCATGTTTTGAAATTGAATCTTCATTAATTTGACTTTTTAATGTCTCAATTTCAGATGTTTCTTTTATCGTTTCAAACTTATCAGCTTCAATAGAAGCTTTTGTATAAATACCATTGGTATTTGTAGCAATAATAAGTAAATCTACTTTTAATAACGAAGCTGTTAATGCAGATAATTTATCATTATCACCAAATTTTATTTCATCAGTTGCTACCGTATCATTTTCATTAATAATTGGGATATAATTATTTTCAACCAATACATTAATGGTATTTTTAATATTATCTCTAGATTTCTCTTTTTTAAAATCTGAATACGACAATAAACATTGGGAGGTAAATAAACCTAGTTCCCAAAAATTCTCGTGAAAAATACGCATTAAATGTGGTTGACCTATAGATGCTAAAGCTTGCTTTACGTTTATTAGCTTACCATTACTTTCAAGTTCAACAAATTGTTTTGCAACAGCAATTGCTCCTGAACTTACAATAACAAATTCGTATTTATCTTTTAATTGCGCTATCTGACGCGCAATATCTTCAAGTTTTCCTCTTGAAATTTGATTGGTTTCTTTTGTTAAAACATTAGAACCAATTTTTAATAAAATTCTTTTTTTATCTGATTTGCCCATTTCCTTTAACATACCATTTATTAGTTACCAAATGGTGTAATCCCATTGGGCCTCTATGGTGTAATTTATCTGTACTAATTGCTAGTTCTCCACCTAAACCAAACTGACCTCCATCTGTAAATCTAGAAGATGCATTTTGATAAACCGCTGCACAATCTGTATTTTCCATAAAAATTTCCGCAGTTTCATCATTTTTTGTAATAATTACTGCTGAATGTCCACCACTATATTTGTTAGATTTAGCAATTGCCTCTTCAGTTGAATTAACACTTCCAATAACAATTTTATAATCTAAAAACTCTTTATACCAAATTGATTCATTATCATATTCAGAAACATTATCATATGTTGATAATACAGCATCACCTAATATCTCAACATTAGATTCCAATAGTTTATCTACCAATGTTTTTATGAATTGATCTTTATTCTCCAATTTTGAATTAATCAATACTTTATCTACGGCGTTACATACAGATATATTGGACGTTTTTCCATTATTAATAATATTCAACGCAACATCTAAATCAGCTTCAGAATCTACATACACAAAGTTATTTCCTCTACCGCTAACAATTACTGGACATTTGGCATTTTTCTTAACAAACTCAATCAAACGCTCTCCTCCGCGCGGTACAATTAAATCTAATTGTTGGGTTGGATTTTCTAAAAATGCTTGTGTTTTTACCCGATCGTAATTTAAATACTCAACCCAATCTGTAGAAATATTGTGTTTTGTTAAGGCTTTATGCCATAATTCAACAATTTTTAAATTTGAATTTAAAGATTCTTTACCTCCTTTTAATAAAATTTTATTTCCAGATTTAAAAGCAATCCCGGCAGCCTCCACAGTAACATCTGGTCTCGATTCATAAATAATTAAAACAGTACCAAACGGAGCGGTTTTATTTATCATATTCATCCCGTTTTCATGCGTAAAATTATACAGCTCCTTTCCAATAGGTTCAGAATCAGCAACTAGTTGATTTAATGACAAAATCATTCCAGCTATTTTAGCATCGTCAACTTTTAATCGTTTTTCCATTGCTAAATCATCTCCATTGTAACTTTCTACATCTATAGTATTAGCGGCAACAATTAATGCTTGCTCCTGATCAATCAATTGAGCCATTGTGCTCAAAACATTGTTTTTTTGTTGAGTAGTTAATAACTTATTCATTATAAAATTTCTTTTAATGCATTGATAAAAATATCTACTTGCGCTTTTTTCATTGTTAACGGAGGTAAAATTCTTAACAACTTTTTATTCATTGAGCCACCAGTAAAAATTTGTTTATCAAAGATTAATTTCTTTCTTAATTCCCCAACTTCAAAATCAAATTCAACACCCAACATTAAACCTTTCCCCTTTACTTTTTGAACTTGAGAAATAGATTTAATTTGTTCTAAAAAATATGCCGAAACAGCATTCACATTTTTAATTAATTGCTCTTCTTCAATAATATTTAATACTGAAATTGCAGCGGCACACGCCAAATGATTTCCACCAAAAGTAGTCCCTAACATTCCGTATTTAGCTTTGTGCTTATCTAAAATTAACACACCACCAATTGGAAAACCATTGGCCATACCTTTTGCTGTTGTAATAATATCTGGGTGAATGTTATGATATTGAAAAGCGAAAAACTTTCCACTTCTACCATAACCTGACTGAATTTCATCTAAAATTAAAAATACATCTAGTTCTTTACATATTTTTTCAACTTCTTGAAAAAACTCGCTAGTACCCTCATCCAATCCTCCAACACCTTGAATTCCTTCAATAATAACAGCTGCAACATCTCCTTTCCCAAGTTCGTGAATTACCAACTCAATATTATTTAAAGGTAAAAATGTTACTTCTTGTTGAAGATTTATAGGTGCATTTATATTTTTATTATCTGTTGCTGCAACAGCTGCAGAAGTTCTTCCGTGAAAAGAGTTTTTAAAAGAAATAACTCTACTTTTTCCTGTTTTAAATGAAGCCAATTTTAAGGCATTTTCATTTGCTTCTGCTCCTGAATTACATAAAAACAAGTTATAATTCTCACAACCCGAAAGTTTTCCTAATTTTTTAGCCAATTCCTTTTGTAAAGGATTTTGAATTGAATTAGAATAAAATCCTAAATTGCTTAATTGATTTGAAATAGCTGCCACATATTTGGGGTGTGTATGACCTACAGAAATAACACCGTGACCACCATATAAATCTAAATATTTTGTTCCTTTAACATCCCATACATAAGTTCCTTCTGCTTTTACAGGAGTAACATCATACAATGGATAAACATCAAATAATTCCATAATTAAAATTTAAATTTGATTAATTTTATCAAATGAAGCCATCAACCCTTTTATTAAAGAAGAACTTAATCCTTGATGTTCCATTTCATTTAAACCTTGAATAGTACAACCACTAGGCGTTGTTACCTTATCAATTTCTTCTTCCGGATGGTTTCTAGATTTTATCAATAAACTAGCAGCACCTAAAGCCGTTTGCATAGAAAGTTCTTGTGCTTCTTCAGCATCAAAACCCAACTGAACAGCACCTTGCGTAGTCGCTCTAATTAAACGCATCCAAAAGGCAATTCCACTTGCACAAATAACAGTTGCTGCTTGCATTAAACGCTCTTCAATACACATAGTTTTACCCAAAGAATTAAAAATCATTTTAGCATATTCTATATTTTCAGCACCTTTTTTATTTCCACTCATACAAGTCATAGACTGCCCAACAGAAATAGCTGTATTTGGCATACTCCTTACAATAGCAATATCAGTACCTAAAACACTTTCAATCTCACTAATTTCCCTTCCTGTAACTACAGAAATAACAGTATGTCTTTTTGGATTTATATAATCTTTAATTTCTTCCAAAACTCCTTGTAATTGCTTTGGTTGAACGGCTATTATTATAACATCAGAAAAGCGAACAGCTTTTTTATTATCAGTTGAAATTTTAACGTTTGGTAATTTTGCTAAAGAATCTATTGAAGAGGTTTCTCTTTTAGTTAAATATAAATTTTTAAATTTAAAATTCTCTTGACTTAAAATTCCAATTGCTATTGAGTACCCTAAATTTCCTGTTCCTAAAATCGCTATTTTCATTGGTTTGTTTTTTGTTGAATTCTAAAATGAATTCGCTTTTAATTTTAATCCTTCTGTTTCATTAAAGCCAAACATTAAATTCATATTTTGAACTGCCTGACCCGAAGCTCCTTTTAATAAATTATCTATAACTGAGGTTATTAACAATTGATTTCCATGTTTTTCAATATGTAAAAAACAATTATTTGTATTTACAACTTGTTTTAAATGAATTGGAGTTTTTGAAACATGTGTAAATGCTGCATCTTTATAAAAGTTTTCAAATAATTTAACAGCTTCTTCAATGCTATCTTCATATTTTAAATAAATTGAAGCAAATATTCCTCTACTAAAATTTCCTCTATTTGGAATAAATAATAATTCTTGATTGAAATCTTTTTGAAGCCCTGCAATACTTTCTCCTATTTCACCTAAATGTTGATGTGTAAATGCTTTATACACTGAAAAATTATTATCTCTCCAACTAAAATGTGTTGTTGCCATTGGTGAAACTCCTGCTCCTGTAGATCCTGTGGTTGCGTTTATATGAACCGTATCATTTATTTTTAAAGCATTTGCTAATGGCAATAAAGCCATTTGAATTGCGGTTGCAAAACAACCTGGATTTGCAATATTAGTTGCCTTTTTAATTTCACTTTTTTGAGTTTCTGGCAATCCATACACAAATTTTCTTCCTTGAAAAACATCATCCGCATTCAACCTAAAATCATTACTTAAATCAATAATTTTTGTTGAATCCGAAAATGAATTATTCTCTAAAAATGCAGTTGAATTCCCATGTCCTAAACATAAAAATAAGACATCAACATTTTTATTGATCGTATCTGAAAATTTTAAATCTATAGAACCTAATAAGTCTTGATGAACTTGATAAATATAATTACCAGCATTTGAAGTGCTATAAACAAAATCTAATTCTGCTTGTGAGTGATTCACTAATAATCTAATTAACTCTCCTGCTGTGTAACCAGCTCCTCCAACTATTCCTACTTTTATCATAATTACGAGTTTACGCTATGATAAATTTTATTTGCCGTCCCCAAAATTTTAATAAATCCTTTTGCATCTTCTGCAGTCCACGCTTTATTAGTTTCTCCATATTCACCAAATTTAGATTTCATTAAATCATGTTTAGATTCAATTCCATTTAAACTAAAGTGATAAGGTTTTAGAGTTAAATAAACTTCACCAGTTACTGTTTTTTGAGAATTAGTTAAAAACGCTTCAAGATCTCTCATTGCAGGTTCAAAGTACTGACCATCATGCAATAATGTTCCATATGTACTACCAATACCTTCTTTTAAGTTTTGTTGCCATTTAGAAAGCACATGTTTTTCTAACAAATGATGCGCTTTAATAATAACTGTAGCTGCAGCAGCTTCAAAACCAACTCTACCTTTAATACCAACAATAGTATCCCCAACGTGAATATCTCTACCAATTGCATATTTTGAAGCAATTTCTTCAACTTTTAAAATTGTTTTAACTGGCGTGTCAAATTCATCATTTAAACCAACTAATTCACCTTTTTTAAAATGCAATTTAATATCTGTTGGTTCCGTTTTTTCTAATTGACTTGGGTAAGCTGATTCTGGTAAAGATTGGTGAGATGTTAAAGTTTCAACACCACCTACACTTGTTCCCCAAATTCCTTTATTAATTGAGTATTTAGCTTGAGACCAAGGGTAGTCTACTCCGTGTTTTTTTAAGTATTCAATTTCTTCGTGTCTTGATAATTTTAAATCTCTAATTGGTGTAATAATCTCAATTTCTGGAGCTAATGTTTGGAAAATCATATCGAAACGAACTTGATCATTTCCAGCTCCTGTACTTCCATGAGCTATATATTTTGCATTAATTTTTTTAGCATACTCAACAACTTCAATAGCTTGAAAAACACGTTCAGCGCTTACAGATAATGGATATGTATTATTTTTCAATACATTTCCATAAACCATAAATTTAATAGCCTTTTCGTAATAAATATCTAATATATTATGATTTGTGTGTGTTTTCACACCCATATCATAAGCCTTAGCTTCTACTACTTTTAACTCTTCTTCTGAAAACCCACCTGTATTTACTAATACACTGTGAACTTCTAAATTTAATTCGTTTTGTAAATATTTTACACAATAAGATGTGTCTAAACCTCCGCTATATGCAACTACAACTTTTTCCATGATATTATTTAGTTTTCTTCTTTAGAAATAATGCTTGTTTTATTCTTTTTAATCTGTTCAATGTTTTTGAATTGTATTTATGCTCTTTTACAAGTTTTACATGTTTTGGGTCATATAACATTCCTGTACATAAACACATTTTTTTCTCTGTCCTCAATAAAACATCGTAGTTTTTACAAGTTTTACATCCATTCCAAAAAGCTTCATCAGTAGTTAATTCTGAAAAAGTTACTGGTTGATACCCTAACTCATAATTAATTTTTAAAACTGCCAAACCTGTAGTAATACCAAATATTTTAGCTTCTGGATATTTTTCTTTGGAATATTCTAAAATTTTAGTTTTAATTTTTTTTGCCAAACCTTGATTTCTAAAATCAGGATGTACAATTAATCCCGAATTAACTACAAATGACTTATTATCCCAAGTTTCTATATAACAAAACCCAGCAAATTTATCATTTTCAAGAGCAATAATGGCATCACCTGTACTAATTTTTTTCGAGACATATTCAGGTGTTCTTTCAGCAATACCTGTACCTCTTACCTTTGCAGACTCCTTTATAGTGTCACAAATTATTTCTGCATATTTTATATGCGATATATTAGCAATAACAACTTTCATTGTTCACTTTTTGAATTATAAAATTAATATATTTATGTTTTTGAGAAGCGAAAACGAACTCATCGTTTTCAATAAAAATTAAGCCCGCAAGGGGCGGCGCACGAAGCGGCGTACATTTGTAGTATGTAACTTATTAATTTTCATTAGTACAATAATACGCATTTTTTCTAATACATTATCCGTTTTGTTTAATATTTAACAACATTCATATAAAGACCCTAAATAATTAACAAATTTTAAATTAAAAATTGAAATAATTCAGGATTATCATTTAAATAATCTCCCAAAAACCCCTTTTCTTTCATTCTTGCCACTAAAGGTTCAAAATCTTCTTTAGATTCAAGTTGAATCCCAACTACTGCAGGTCCATTATCTCTATTATTCTTTTTTGTATATTCAAAATAGGTTATATCGTCGTTTGCACCTAAAACATCAACTACAAATTCTTTTAAAGCCCCAGCTCTTTGCGGAAATCTAATAATAAAATAATGCTTTAAACCTTTAAAAAGTAAAGCTCTTTCTTTCATTTCTTCCATTCGGGTAATATCATTATTACCTCCACTTACAACACATACAACTGTCTTTCCTTTAATTTGCTCTTTATACTGTTCTAAAACAGCAATAGACAATGCGCCGGCAGGTTCAACCACCAAAGCATTTTCATTATATACTTTTAATATTGTTGTGCAAATTTGTCCTTCACAAACGGTATCTGTATTGTTTAACAACTCTTTACAAAACTCAAAAGTAATTTCTCCCATTCTTTTAACAGCAGCACCATCAACAAACTTTTCAATTTCAGTTAAGGTTGTATTTATTCCGTTTTTTAATGAAGTTGTTAAAGAAGGCGCTCCTTTAGGCTCTACCCCAATAAGTTTTGTTTCTGGACTTAAAGCTTTAAAAACACTTCCCACTCCAGAAGCTAAACCTCCTCCTCCAACAGGCATAAATAAGTAATCAATTTGAGTATCAATATCATTCAATATTTCCAAACCAATTGTTCCTTGACCGGCAATAACATCTAAATCATCAAACGGATGCACAAACGTACTATTGTTAGCATCACAAAATTCCTTAGCAGCTGCTTGGCTATCATCATAACTATCACCAATAAGCTGTACATCAACAAACTCACCACCAAACATTCTTACCTGATCAATTTTTTGATGAGGCGTAGTTACAGGCATAAAAATAGTTCCATTCACTTCTAATTTCTTACAAGCAAAAGCAACTCCTTGTGCGTGATTTCCTGCACTTGCACAAACAATTCCATTTTCTAATTCCTTAGATGATAAACCTTGAATTTTATTATAGGCTCCTCTAATTTTATAGGAACGGACAACTTGAAGATCTTCTCTTTTAAAATAAATATTTGCTCCGTATTCCTCAGAAAAATTTTTCATAAACATTAAAGGAGTTGCTTGCACAACTCCTTTAATGCTCTGTTGAGCTTTATAAATTTTTTCTAATGAAATACTTTTTTTAGTAGATTCACTCAAAATTTAATTTTTTAAATAATTTTCTTCATTGCCGTCATAGATTCTCTTAAATACTCCCCTATTTCTTCAACTGGGTGATTTCTAATAACTGCATTTACTTCAATTAACTCTTTATTATCAACTCCTGTAGTACCATCATTAAATGGGCGACCAACTAAATTACTTGGCGCATTTTTAACATAATCTGCAATTAAAGGTTTACAAGCGTGATCAAATAAATAACAACCGTATTCAGCTGTATCAGAAATTACACTATTCATTTCGTATAATTTTCTTCTTGCAATTGTGTTTGCGATTAATGGAGTTTCGTGTAAAGATTCATAATAAGCAGATTCATCAATAATACCAGAATCTGTCATTGCTTCAAAAGCCAATTCAACACCTGCTTTTACCATGGCTACCATTAATGCACCATTATCAAAATATTCTTGTTCAGAAATTTCAACATCTCCTGCAGGAGTTTTTTCAAATGCAGTTTCGCCTGTTGCAGCTCTCCAAGTTAATAAATTAACATCATCATTAGCCCAATCCTCCATCATTGTTTTTGAGAATTCACCTTCCATAATATCATCCATATGTTTTTGAAATAATGGACGCATAATTTCTTTTAATTCTTCTGAAACTTTAAATGCTGCTATTTTTGCTGGATTAGAAAGTCTATCCATCATATTAGTAATACCTCCATATTTTAAAGCTTCTGTAATAGTTTCCCAACCATATTGAATTAATTTAGAAGCATAACCTGCTTCTACACCTTCATCAATCATTTTGTCGAAACATAAAATAGATCCTGTTTGTAACAAACCACAAAGTATAGTTTGTTCACCCATTAAATCTGATTTTACCTCAGCTACAAATGAAGATTCTAACACACCCGCTGTGTGACCTCCAGTACCAACTGCATAAGCTTTTGCTTGTGCCCAACCCTTTCCTTCAGGATCATTTTCTGGATGTACCGCTATTAATGTTGGAACACCAAAACCTCTTTTATATTCTTCTCTTACTTCAGAACCAGGTGATTTTGGAGCTACCATAATCACTGTTATATCTTTACGTACTTGCATTCCTTCTTCAACAATATTGAATCCGTGAGAATACGATAATGTTGCTCCTTTTTTCATTAAAGGCATAACTGCATTAACAACATTTGAGTGTTGCTTATCTGGAGTTAAATTAATTAGTAAATCTGCAGAAGGAATCATTTCTTCATAAGTTCCTACTTTAAAATTGTTCTCTGAAGCATTTAAAAACGATTGTCTTTTTTCAGCAATTGCAGCAGGTCTTAATGTATAAGAAACATCTAAACCTGAATCTCTCATATTTAAACCTTGATTTAACCCTTGAGCTCCACAACCAATAATTACAATTTTTTTTCCTTTTAAAGCTTCTACACCTTCTCCAAATTCCGAAGAATCCATAAATCTACATTTTCCTAATTGATCTAATTTATCTCTTAATGAAAGTGTGTTAAAATAATTTGCCATTTTTTTTATTCTTTTATTCTTTTAATTAAATTCTTGTAATAATTCTGAAATTGCCATTTTAGGTCTTGTAATTGCTATACGTCCTGAACGAACAAATTGCAACAAACCATAAGGTTTTAATTTCCTATACATTTTATCTATATTTTCTTTTGTTCCTGAAGCTTCAATAACAAAATAATTTTCAGTTATTGTAAGTATATGAGCTCTTCTAAATTTAAATTTTTTCTGAAGTTTCTCATCGTATAAATGTTCTGATGAAATTTTAAACAAAGCTGTTTCATTGTAAATAATTTCATCTTGTGTGTGATAAAAAGCTCGTATTACTTCAATTTGCTTTTCTAATTGCCCTGCAACTTTTCTAGCTAGTACTTCAGGTATATTCACTACAAATGTAAATCTGTGAACGTTTTCAATTTCTGATTTTGAAACAGACATACTCTCAATATTAATATGTCGTTTTAAAAATATTGCAGAAAGACGGTTTAATATTCCTACGTTATTTTCAGTATATACTGAAAATGTAAAATTTATAATTTCTTCCATAATTAACTTAATCTTATATCTGAAACACTTGCTCCTGTTGGTATCATTGGAAAAACATTGTCTTCTTTTTCAATAACTACTTCAAGAAAATAGGATTCTTTTGATTGCACCATTGTTTTTATTGCTTGAGCCAAATTTCCTCGACTCGAAACTCTTTGAGCTTCAATATCATAAGATTCTGCTAATTTAACAAAATCTGGACTCACCATTTCTGTTGAGGCATAGCGTTTATCAAAAAACAGTTCTTGCCATTGACGTACCATTCCTAAATAACCATTATTTAATACTACAATTTTAACAGCTGCTCTTGTTTGTAATATTGTCCCCAATTCATTACAAGTCATTTGATAACCTCCATCTCCAATAATAGCAATTACTTCACGATTTGGAACTCCCAGTTTTGCACCAATTGCTGCTGGCAATGCAAATCCCATAGTTCCCAATCCACCAGAAGTAACATTACTTCTTGTTTTTGTAAAGTTAGCATAACGCCAAGCAAACATTTGATGCTGCCCAACATCGGTAACTATTACAGCATCTCCTTTTGTTTCTTTATTAATACCACTTAAAACCTCACCCATTGTTAAGCCTTGCTTGATAGGATTTAATTGATCGTCAATTACAGTTTCTTTTTCAATTTGATATAATTTATCAAATTCTTTCATCCATTCACTATGATCTCCTTTATTAACATATTGCATTATATCCACTAAAGTTTCCTTTACTGAACCCAAAACAGCAATATCTGTTTTTACATTTTTATCAATTTCAGAAGGGTCAATTTCTAAATGAATAACTTTTGCTTGCTTTGCGTATGTTTCTAAATTTCCAGTAACACGGTCATCAAAACGCATACCAATAGCAATTAAAACATCACAAGAATTGGTTAATACATTTGGTGCATAATTACCATGCATACCAACCATACCAACATTTAAAGGGTGTGCTGTATCTAAAGCTGAAAGGCCAAGACCTGTACAAGCTGAAGGAATATTTGTTTTTTCTATAAAGTTTTTAAACTCTTGTTCTGCTTCACCAATTATAACTCCTTGTCCCCAAACAATAAATGGTTTTTTTGCGCTATTTATTAATGTAGCTGCTTCTTTTACTTTTTTAGTATCAAACTTAGGAATTGCTCTATAACTTCTTATTTTTTCACATTTTTTATATGAAAAATCCAACTCTCCAAATTGAGCATCTTTAGTAATATCAATTAAAACGGGTCCTGGTCTTCCAGATTTTGCAATGTAAAATGCTTTAGCAATAACTTCAGGGATTTCTGAAGCTTTTGTAACTTGATAATTCCATTTGGTTACAGGTGTTGAAATACCAATTATATCGGTTTCCTGAAAAGCATCCGACCCTAATAAATGAGATGCTACTTGACCTGTAATACACACTAAAGGTGTAGAATCTATTTGGGCATCAGCAATACCAGTAACTAAATTTGTTGCTCCAGGTCCTGAGGTTGCAAATACAATTCCTGGTTTTCCAGTAACACGTGCAAAGCCTTGCGCTGCGTGTATTGCTCCTTGTTCATGACGTGTTAAAACATGGTGAAATTTTTCACGATATTTATATATTTCATCATAAACTGGCATAATGGCTCCTCCCGGATATCCAAAAGCCAAATCAGCACCTTCCGCTAAAAGGCAATTTAGAACTGCCTCTGCACCTGAAATTTTAACAGTTTTTGCTGTCTCCTTCTGTTTCGCTTCCTTGTTTAATGTTTTCATATATTAAAATTTATCTGTAACACATCCTTCTGAAGCAGAAGAAACTGTTTTAGCATATTTATATAATATTCCTTTTGTATGTTTTGGAGCTGGTTCAACCCACTTTGTCTTTCTTTCTGCTAATATTTCTTCAGAAACAAGAACATTAATAGAATTATTTGAGGCATCAATTTTAATAATATCACCATCTTCTATCAAACCAATTGTTCCTCCAGATTGTGCTTCTGGAGTAATATGTCCTACAACAAATCCGTGAGTTCCACCAGAGAAACGTCCATCAGTAATTAACGCTACTGATTTCCCTAAACCTGCTCCCATTATCATAGAAGTTGGCTTTAGCATTTCTGGCATTCCCGGACCTCCTTTTGGGCCTACATATCTTATAACTACTACATCTCCTCTTGAAACTTTTCCTGCACCAATTCCTGCATTTGCTTCGTCTTCACTATTAAAAACTACTGCTTTCCCTTCAAATAAATTTCCTTCTTTACCACTAATTTTAGCTACGGAACCTGCTGTAGCAAGATTTCCGAATAAAATTTGAAGATTTCCAGAAGATTTTAATGCTTTATCTGTTGGATGAATAACATCCTGACCATCTTCAAACTTAATAGCTTTTACATCTGCTAAATTCTCAGCCAATGTTTTACCTGTAATTGTCATACAATCTCCATGTAAAAAACCTTCATCTAATAAATATTTCATAATTGCAGGTGTACCTCCAACTCCGTGAACATCTTCCATTAAATATTCTCCACTTGGTTTTAAATCTGCTATTAAAGGTGTTTTATCACTTACACGTTGAAAATCATCTAAAGTAAATTCAATACCTGCTGCGTGTGCAATTGCTAAATAATGTAGTACTGCATTTGTAGAACCTCCTAAAGCATTTACTAATGTAATTGCATTTTCAAGAGATTTTTTTGTAATTATATCTAAAGGTTTCAAATCCAACTCCAGTAAATTTTTGATAGCTGCGGCAATTCGCTCACTTTCAGATTCTTTATGAGGATTTTCAGCTGGAATTGATGAATTATATGGTAATGCAAATCCCATAGCTTCAATTGATGATGCCATTGTATTTGCTGTATACATACCTCCACAAGCTCCTGCTCCTGGAATTGCTTTTTTAATAATTTGTCTATATTCTTCTTCATCTATAGCTCCAGATATTTTCTGACCTAAGGCTTCAAAAGCAGAAACAATATTTAATTTTTTACCATTGTGTTTTCCCGAAGCAATTGTTCCTCCGTACACCATTAATGATGGACGATTTAAACGTAGCATTGCCATAATTGCTCCTGGCATATTTTTATCACAACCTACAACGGTAACTAAACCATCATAACTTTGTGCATTCATTACTATTTCAATAGAGTCTGCAATAACATCACGAGAAGGTAAAGAATAATTCATCCCTGAAGTCCCCATTGAAATACCATCACTAACTCCAATTGTATTAAACTTTAATCCAACTAAGTCATTTTTATTTACTTCATCTTGAATAAATCCAGCTAAGCCATTAAGGTGCATATTACAAGGGTTACCATCATAACCAGTACTTGCAATACCAACTTGAGGTTTTTTCATATCATCATCAGATAAACCTACTCCATACAACATTGCTTGAGCTGCAGGTTGCGTTGGATCTTGTGTTACTCTTTTACTATATTTGTTTAATTGCATTTATTTTAATGTTTTTTCAATTTCACTGAATAATTCGCAAATTAATTCAATTTATATTTACTATTTTTTAATAAGGAACAAATTTAAATTAGATATTTGTTTTATTACTTTTTTTTTTACTTTTTTTACAATATTCAGTCTCTTCTAATTATTCATAATATATTGATTTTAAGATTTTTAAGTTGTTATTTTTTACAATGATTATGCAATAAAAAAACCTACATCATTTTTTTAGATGTAGGTTTTTTTATTTGATTATATATACAAACCTTCATCACGTTATTAAGACAATAACGACTTGAATTAAAATGACGATTTGTATTTTTATTAATTTCATTTTTTTATAATAAAAAAGCCTTACTAAAATTTAGGAAGGCTTTATAATTTATATGTAATTACAATAACAGTCCTAACCTACTTGCGAAATAATCACAGAGACATTTACAGAAAAGATATTGATATTGACTTTCTTCATAATTGAAAAACAAATATGTAACTTATTTTTTTAAAAGCAAAGTTTTGTTTAAATTTTATTTTAAAAGTTTTTTTGCCTTTTCTTGAATAATAGACTCAACTGATTTATTTTCAATTTTACTTTCTAACCAAGATAAAATATCTAAATACAAGAAAGCTCTTTTTTCAAAAGGATGCTCTTTATATTTACTTAATTCTTTATGAAGCTTAATAAATTCTTTACGTAAATCTTGAGGATATATATCACTTAAGTTTTTAAGAAAAGCGATCATTTTACGCTGCACCTCATGTAAATCATCCATTTTCAACAAAAATTTATATGTTGAAACAATAAGCTTTTCAATATTATAATCTATACCAGCTTCGTAATGTGTTACCAAATTTAAAACTCGAGAAAAACACAATAAGTCTTCTCTCATTTTTAAATCTTTATTATTTATAATTTTTTGAAGATAAAAAATACACTCTTCGTTTTTACCAGCTCCAAAATACATACAACCAATTTTATAGTAAAAAACCATAATGTGATGCGCATCAATTTGCCCTTCAAACTTTTTAAGTTCAATTAATAAATTTTGAACAAAATCTAGTCCTTTTGTAAACTGCCCTTCTAAAAAAAACAAGTTCAATTTATTTTGATTGTAATAAATAAAGGCCAACGTACTAGTGTTTTGATTTAAAACTATATTATTGTTTTTAATATCAAAATCTAACGATTCAAGTATTGCCTTAAACTTTGTTCTATGACTATTTAAATATAGAGATTCTGCCAAATAATTGACTCCTTTTAAATAAAAAACAGGATGTTGTTTTTTCATTTCTGGATTCTCTTCAAACAAATCAACCCATTTATGAGAATATTTATATACCGAAACAAAATCTTGTTTAATAAAGCTATGCCATAAATAAGCTTTGTATAAAAAAAGCTTCTCCTTAAAACCCATTTTCATCAAATCAAATTTCGGCATTCTACTTTCAAAATACTCTGTTAATAATGTAGAATCTTTGTTATCTTTCACATAACCAGCTTTTAAAAGCAAACTATATAATTGAAGTGATAAGTTTGAAAGCTTACTAATTCTCACATTTTTTAAGCTTAACTCCTTTGCTTGTTCAGCAAGTTCATCTGCTCTATTACTCATACTTCTTGTAATATATTGTGATTCTATAATTTTTTCAAACTCAACTATTTCATAAGCTAAATTATTTTCACCATTACTAAGCGCCAACTCTTTTGCTTTATCTAAAATTTTTAAACTTTGCTTATACAAACCTTTGTTATACAAAACAGTTGCAAAATCAAACTGCTCTCTTATTTGCGAACTTACATTTTGATGCACAGGATTCATCCTTAAACTCACCAAAATTTGCTTATATAAATGTGCTTTGGTATTAGATATTTGCTGTTTTTTAATATTGGTTTTTTTTAATATTAAACCATCATTATAAACATTTACTTTATCCAATAAATTAAATAACGATATAAAATTAGCTTCAGAATTTCCCCCTAATCTACCAACATACAGTTTAAATTGTCGTTTTTCAGATTTTGAAAGTGACTTTACTAATGTAAAAAGTGCATCTTTTTGCTCAATAGCCATTGTAACTAATTTATTTTTATTTTATTGATTTTCAACTCTTTAATAGGTATATTACCCATTTGAATATAGTAAATTTTATTAAAAACCCCTAATTTTAGAAAACCTATAACTCTATTTTTGAAATTCAAATGTGATAAAAAAAAATCAAAAATGAGTAAAAATAGAGTCCAAATTTTTGATACAACCTTAAGAGATGGAGAACAAGTCCCTGGTTGTAAGTTAAATACTGAACAAAAATTAGTCATTGCTGAGCGTCTTGATATTTTAGGTGTTGATGTTATTGAAGCTGGATTTCCAATTTCAAGTCCCGGTGATTTTAATTCTGTAGAAAGAATTTCAAAACTAGTAAAAACTGCAACGGTTTGTGGGTTAACCAGAGCAAACCAAAAAGATATTGAAGTAGCTGCACAAGCATTAAAATACGCTAAGAGACCAAGAATACATACTGGAATAGGAACTTCTGAATCTCATATTAAATTTAAATTTAATTCAACTGAAGAAAAAATAATTGAACGTGCTATAGGTGCTGTTAAATTTTCAAAAACTTTTGTTGAAGATGTAGAGTTTTATGCTGAAGATGCTGGTAGAACAAGCAATGAGTATTTAGCTAGAGTTATAGAAGCTGTTATTAAAGCCGGTGCCACTGTTGTAAATATCCCTGATACTACAGGATATTGTTTACCTGATGAATACGGTGCAAAAATAAAATACTTAAAAGAAAATGTAAAAGGAATTGACAATGTGATTATTTCTTGTCACTGTCATAATGATTTAGGTTTGGCAACTGCAAATGCTATTGCTGGTATTCAAAATGGAGCACGTCAAATAGAATGTACTATTAACGGTATTGGAGAGCGTGCAGGAAATACGGCTTTAGAAGAGGTTGTAATGATCTTAAAACAACACCCTTACTTAAATTTAGACACTGGTGTAAATACAAAATTATTGTACGATACAAGTAAACTTGTACAAGAAAGTATGGGAATGTTAGTGCAACCAAACAAAGCTGTTGTTGGCGAAAATGCTTTTGCACATAGTTCGGGAATACATCAAGATGGTGTTATAAAAAACCGTGAAACATATGAAATAATGGATCCAGCAGATGTTGGAGTTACTGAATCTTCTATTGTTTTAACTGCAAGAAGTGGTAGAGCTGCTTTAGCATATAGAGCAAAAAATATTGGATTTGATTTAACAAAAATTCAATTGGATGATTTATATCCTCAATTTTTAAAATTTGCAGATCATCATAAACAAGTAAATGATGAAGACATTCACCATTTAATGGATTTAAACCATATTTTAAAAACAAAAATACATATCTAAACCACTCATTTTAAAATCAATTAACAATAGTTTTATGTGAAAATTGTTATTAATTTTAAAATACTAAGTTAAATTTATTAATTTTAATAGTTATTATTAAGCCTTTTCAAAAGAAAAGGCTTAATTTGTATATAATAAATATTAAAATTTGATTTGACAACTTTAAAGGTTCGACAATCATTCAATTAAACATGTATGAAATTAAATATCGCTTTACTTCCAGGCGATGGAATTGGACCAGAAGTAACTCAACAAGCTGTAAAAGTATTAGACGCTATAGCTGAAAAACACCAACACACTTTTAAATATACAAAAGCTCTTGTAGGTGCAGCCGCTATTGATGAAACAGGAGATCCGCTACCTGAAGAAACTTTAAAAATTTGTTCAAAAGCTGATGCCATTTTATTTGGTGCTATTGGTGATCCTAAATATGATAATAATCCAAATATTAAAATTAGACCTGAACAAGGTTTACTCCAATTAAGACTTAAACTAGGTTTGTACGCTAACATTAGACCTGTTATTACTTACGACTCTTTAATTCATAAATCTAATCTAAAAGAGGAAGTTGTGAATGGTGTTGACATAGTTATATTTAGAGAATTGACTGGTGGAATTTATTTTGGAGAAAAAAAATTAAGCGAAGACGGCTTAACAGCCTATGATACATGTTCTTATTCAGTTGAAGAAATTGATAGAATTACTCATTTAGCATTTAACGCCGCAAAAATTAGAAGAAAAAAATTAACTCTTGTGGATAAATCCAATGTTTTAGAAACTTCTAAACTATGGAGAAATCGAGTAATAGAAATAGGAAAGAAGCATCCTAGCGTTGAGTTAAACTTTTTATATGCTGAAAATGCTGCCAAACAGTTAATTTTAAAACCAACGCAATTTGATGTTATTTTAACAGAAAATATGATTGGTGATATATTATCTGATGAAGCAAGTGTAATTTCTGGATCTATCGGTTTATTAGCATCTGCATCTGTTGGTAAACATACCGCTCTATTTGAACCAATTCACGGATCTTTTCCAAGAGCAAAAGGAAAAAATATTGCAAACCCTCTTGCTGCTATTTTATCTGCAGCATTATTGTTAGAACATTTTGAATTGTTTGAAGAAGCTGAATCTATTAGAGCTGCTGTAGAAAAATCTATTGAGTTAAATATCACAACACCTGATTTAAATTCAACAAATCATTTTTCAACAACAAATGTAGGAACTTTTATTAGCGACTTTATTTTAGATGATGAAAATACATTTTACAATAAAGATAACATTGATTTAGGCCAATCAACTATTATTTAATTTATAGTTTATAAAAGAGAGTTTCATATTGCATTTTTACTATACATTGTAATTTTAAAGTTATATTAAAATACAATGGGTAATTAATATTCATTAGTAACCAATAATTATGACAGCTAAACAAAGTATCATCAATAGAATAATTTCGAGCAAAAACAAGCCGCAATTAAACTTCAGTTTAAAAACTAAAACTGAAGCTTTTACTAATAATTTGTTTTATACTTTATTTGATTCTAATTCTTGCATTGAGCAAAATATAGAACAATTAGAGACGGATTTTAAAGAGATTTATAAATTAGCTTGCTCCGTAAGAACTTCTTGTGATGATATTTGGAATAAATTTTTAAATACACTTCCTGAAATATTTGATAACTTAAATTTAGATGCGCTTGAATTGGTGAGCGGAGATCCTGCTTCAAACAACATTGAAGAAGTTTATCTTGCATATCCTGGTTTCTACGCAATTGCAATATATCGTTTTAGTCACGAATTATTTATTTTAGATACTCCATTGATTCCTAGATTAATGAGTGAATACGCACATAGTAAAACAGGAACAGACATTCACCCTGGAGCAACCATTGGAAAATCATTTTTTATTGACCATGCAACTGGTACTGTTATAGGTGAAACCTGCATTATTAAGGATCATGTAAAAATTTATCAAGGTGTTACTTTAGGAGCTTTACAAGTAGAAAAAAATATGAAAGGCACCAAAAGACATCCTACCGTAGAAAGTAATGTAACTATTTATGCTAATGCTACCATTTTAGGAGGCGATACCATTATTGGAGAAAACAGCACAATTGGTGGTAACGTTTGGATCACAGAATCTATACCAAAAAACACTTTAGTTTATCACAGACCAGATACTAGGGTAAAACAAAAAAGAAATGAAAAGTAATACATTGATTGATTTTATAGGAAATACACCACTAGTTAAAGCACAGCATTTAATAAAGAATAAAAATGTTTCATTATTTCTAAAGTTAGAAGGTAACAACCCAGGAGGAAGCGTTAAAGACCGAGCAGCCTATAACATGATTTCATCTGCATTAGAAAGAGGTACTATAAAAAAGGATGCTTATTTAATTGAAGCAACTAGTGGAAATACAGGAATTGCATTGGCTATGATTTCTCAATTATTTGGAATTCAAATTGAATTAGTAATGCCTGAAAACTCAACTAAAGAAAGGGTACAAACAATGCAAGCTTATGGAGCAAAAGTAACTTTAACTTCTAGTACTATTGGAATTGAAGGCGCTAGAGCTTATGCCGAAAAAATGGTTGAGGAAAAAGGATATATAATGCTAAACCAATTTGCAAATGATGATAATTGGAAAGCACATTATAAAACAACCGGCCCTGAAATTTGGAAAGACACAGATGGTGAAATAACTCATTTTGTTTCTGCTATGGGTACAACCGGAACAATAATGGGAACTTCAACTTATTTAAAAGAACAAAATAAAAATATTCAAATAGTTGGAGCTCAACCAACAGATAATTCAAAAATACCTGGAATAAGAAAATGGTCTCCAGAGTTTTTACCTAAGATATTTAACCCTAAAAAAGTTGATGTTGTTATGGAGGTTAGTGAACAAGAAGCTCGTAAAATGACAAAAAGACTTGCAAATGAAGAAGGAATATTTGCAGGAATGAGTAGCGGTGGTTCTGTGGCAACTGCAGTTAAATTAGCTGAAACTTTAGAAAAAGGAGTTATTGTAGCCATTATTTGTGATAGAGGTGATAGGTATTTATCGTCTGATTTATTCGAATAAAACGTTATAGCTTTTATAACATTTATTAATTGTATAACATGCTCATTTATTGTATTTTTGTTCGTTAGAATAGAAACTTTCTTATAATGAATAAAATACAAATGGTTGACCTAAAGGGTCAATACACTAAAATAGAAAAACAAATAGACGAAAAAGTCTTAGAAGTTTTAAAATCTACAGCATATATAAACGGACCTGAAGTCCACGCTTTTCAAAAAGAATTAGAAGAATATTTAGGTGTTAAAAATGTAATTCCTTGTGCCAATGGTACAGACGCTTTGCAAATTGCAATAATGGGATTAGGTTTAAAACCTGGAGACGAAGTAATAACCGCAGATTTCACATTTGCCGCAACAGTTGAAGTAATAGGTTTATTAAACTTAACACCTGTTTTAGTTGATGTTGAAAAAGACTCTTTCAATATAAATATTGATGCAATTAAAAAAGCAATTACTCCAAAAACTAAAGCTATTGTACCAGTTCACTTATACGGACAATGTGCTAATATGGAAGCCGTTTTAGAAATTGCAAAAGAACATAACCTATTTGTTATTGAAGATACAGCTCAAGCAATTGGATCTAGCTACACTTTTAAAGATGGATCTAGTAAGAAAGCTGGAACTATTGGACATGTTGGGACAACTTCTTTTTTCCCTTCAAAAAACTTAGGTTGTTATGGTGATGGTGGTGCAATTTTTACTAATGATGACGATTTAGCTCACATTATTAGAGGAATGGTAAACCACGGTATGTATAAACGTTATTACCATGATGTAGTTGGTGTAAATTCTAGATTAGACAGTATACAAGCTGCTATTTTAAGAGTTAAATTACCATTATTAAACGGATATTGTGAAGCTCGTCAAAAATCAGCTGCATTTTACACAAACGCATTTTCTTCAAACAAAAATATTGTAACTCCTGCAGTTAGTGATTATACAACCCATGTTTTTCACCAATATACTTTGCAAATATTGAATGGAAAACGTGATGAATTACACCAACATTTATTAGATAATGGAATTCCAAATGCAATTTATTATCCAGTTCCATTACACAGCCAAAAAGCATATGCTGATGAACGTTATAATGAAGCTGATTTTGTAGCGACAAATGAATTAAAAAATACTGTTATTTCATTACCAATGCACACAGAATTAGACAAGGAGCAATTAGAGTTTATAACAAAAACAGTAAATGATTTTATAAATAAATAATTATGGAAAAAATATTAGTAACAGGAGGGTTAGGATTTATTGGATCTCACACAGTAGTAGAATTACAAAACGAAGGTTTTGAAGTTTTAATAATTGATAATTTATCAAATTCAAGTATTGAAGTGCTTGATAAAATCACATCTATTACAGGTACAAAACCCACTTATTTCAATATAGATTTAAGAGAAAAAGCAGCTGTTAAAAATTTTTTCGCTACTAATAAAATAGATGGTATGATTCATTTTGCAGCCTCAAAAGCAGTTGGTGAAAGCGTACAAATGCCATTAGAATATTATGAAAACAACCTTGGAAGTTTAATTTATATTTTACAAGAATTAAAAGCTAACAATTTAAATAATTTCATTTTTAGTTCTTCTTGTACAGTTTATGGACAAGCTGATGAGTTACCAATTACTGAAAACGCACCAATAAAACCTGCTGAATCTCCTTATGGAAACACAAAGCAAATTGGTGAAGAAATTATTAAAGACACTACTAAAATATCAGATTTAAAAGCAATAGCACTACGTTACTTCAATCCAATTGGGGCGCACGCTTCTTCTAAAATTGGAGAATTACCAATTGGTGTTCCTCAAAACCTAATTCCTTTTGTTGTGCAAACTGCAGCTGGAATACGTAAAGAGCTTTCTGTATTTGGTAGTGATTATGATACTGTTGATGGAACTGCTGTACGTGATTACATTCACGTAGTAGATTTAGCCAAAGCACATATTGTTGCTTTAAAAAGGCTAATTGAAAATAACAACAAAGCACAGTATGAGGTATTTAATTTAGGTACAGGAAAAGGAAACTCTGTACTAGAAGTAATTAAATCTTTTGAAAAAGTTACAGGTAAAAAAGTAAACTATAAATTAGTAGATAAAAGAGCTGGAGATATTACTGCTGCTTATGCTGACACTAATTATGCTAAAGAAGAATTAGGTTGGCAAACTGAATTAACTTTAGATGACGCATTACTTTCTGCATGGAAATGGCAGGAAACTTTATAAAAAAAAAGCCTCTGAAATTCAGAGGCTTTTTTTTTACCCCAATTTATCGATAGCTATTTACCGTTTATCGATAGTTAAACCTTTTCCATCTTAATTTTCGACGTATCCTCCACAAACAAATATACTTTTGGAGTATAATTAAACCTCGAAAATTATGAATTCAAAAATATTAATACTAATCATTTTTTTTACAACTATTATAAAAATACACTCTCAAAACTCTAATAAATACTCTCACAGTGTATCCATTACTATTCCAGAGGTTGCTTTATTAGATTTAGAATCTTCAAAAGATAAAAATTTAAAATTTGATATAAAAGCACCAACTGAAGCAGGTAGCGCTATAAACATTTCAAATATTAATTATGATATGTGGATAAATTACTCTTCAATTGTAAATTCATCAAGTACTTCTAGAAACGTAGGTGTTCAAATCACTGATGGAAAAGTTGCAGATGGATTACAATTAAATATTTATGCTTGGAGAGATGTTCGAAAAGGTGAAGGACAAATGGGAAAATCACCAACATCTCTTTTAAAGTTAACTGATTCCGAAGTTACTAATTTAATTACAGGAATTGGAAGTGCTTATACTGGAAATGGACCAGACAAAGGACATAGAGTACTTTATTATTTAACAAAAAGTAATGATAAAGAATATTACTCAAAATTAAATTCAGATCAATCAGATATATTAACTATTACTTATACTTTAACTGATAATTAATGAAATAAAAAAAGCCGCTAATAGCGGCTTTTTTTTATTTTTATTCTTAACTGAGACTTGCTCCACTTGCAGTAACACTTCTATCTATTTTACGCATTAATCCTTGTAAAACTTTACCAGGACCAACTTCAATAAATTCAGTACCACCATCAGCAATCATTGCTTGAATACATTGTGTCCAACGCACTGGCGCTGTTAATTGTGCTATTAAATTTTCTTTAATCTCATCAGGACTTATAACTGCTTTTGCAACTACATTTTGATAAACAGGACAAGTAGGCTCACTAAATACAGTAGCTTTAATTGCAGCTGCTAATTCTTCTCTGGCAGGTGCCATTAATGGAGAATGAAATGCTCCACCAACAGGTAATTTTAAAGCACGTCTTGCTCCTTTTTCAGTAAGTGCCGCACAGGCTTTGTCAATTGCTTCAATTTCTCCAGAAATAACTAATTGACCTGGACAGTTATAATTTGCAGCAACTACTACACCATCTATACTTGCGCAAACTTCTTCAACAACAGCATCATCCAATCCTAAAACTGCTGCCATAGTAGATTCTTGTGCTTCACAAGCTTTTTGCATAGCTAAGGCTCTTTTTGAAACCAATTTAAGTCCGTCTTCAAAAGTTAAAACTCCATTTGCTACTAACGCAGAAAGTTCCCCCAAAGAATGCCCCGCAACCATTTCTGGTTTAAAATCATCACCCAATACTTTTGCCAAAATTACAGAATGTAAAAATATAGCTGGTTGAGTTACCTTTGTTTGTTTTAATTGATCTGCCGTACCCTTAAACATTATATCAGTTATAGCAAAACCTAAAATTTCATTTGCTTGTTCAAAAAGTTCTTTAGCTAAAGGATAGTTTTCGTATAAATCCATTCCCATCCCAGTAAATTGTGCTCCCTGACCAGGGAAAATATATGCCTTCATAATATAATTTTTCGGTTTAAATTTCAAAATGCAAAAATACAAAATATTTGCTATATTCGTAACAACTTACTGCTAATGACTCACAAACTTAAATCTGAAGCCTTTACAATATACCTTATTTTAACATCTATGTTTGTTGCGGCATTAGTTGCTTCAAATTTAATTTTTCAAAAATTCTTCTTTTGGAATCCTTTTGGTTGGTTTAGATTTGAGCTTTCAGTTGGTATTTTACCATATCCCATAACTTTTTTAATTACTGATATTATTTCAGAAATTTACGGAAAGAAAAGAGCAAACCAAGTTGTAATTGCTGGTATTTTCGCTTCATTCTTCTCTATGTTAATTATTTTAGTAGGTAATTACACACCTGCAATAGAAGCCTCTCCCGTAGATAATGATACCTTTACTAAAGTATTTGGCTTATCTCCTATTGCTGTGTTAGCATCAATGCTTGCTTATTTATTCGCCCAATTTATTGACATTCGTATATTCCATTTTTGGAAACGAAAAACCAACGGTAAACATTTATGGCTCCGTAACAATTTCTCTACTTTTTCTTCTCAATTGATTGATACTTTAACCGTGGTTACATTACTTTGTAGTTTTAAAGTTTTACCATGGAGTTTATTTAACACACTTGTAATAAGTGGTTTTGTTTTTAAAATAATAATTGCACTTTTAGACACTCCTATCCTTTACTTTATTGTTTATTTATTTAAACAACGGTTTAAATTAAAAGAAGGTGAAGAAATTGAATTTCATTAATAAAATTTTAGCATATTATTTTCACTAATCTTCATTTTTTTTCGTTTTATTTGAACAAGATAAAACTGTTTGAATTATGAAAAAAGCTGCAAAAATTATTATTGGTATTCTAATTGTTATTTTAGGAATATTAATAGCTATTCCTTATTTTTTTGAAGACAAAATTGTTGAGCTAATTAAAGAAACTGCTAACAATAATGTAAATGCAAAAATAGATTTTAACAATGTGGATATTAGCTTAATTTCTAGTTTTCCAAATGCTAAAGTTAGTTTAAACAACTTCTTAATTACTACAAAAAAACCTTTTGAAGGAGATACTTTGGCAAACGTAAAAGCTCTTTCTCTTAAATTTCCAATTTCTAGTTTATTTAAATCCACTTCTGAAGAGATAAATGTAAGCTTTATTACTATTGAAGAAGCTGCATTTAATATTTTAATTAATAAAAAAGGTGAGGCGAATTATAATATTACGAAAGAAAGTGCCACTTCAACTTCAGAAAATAGTACAGAAAATAGTGGAATTAAGTTAAAGCTAGACGGATATTCTATTGAAAATAGTAACATTTATTATACTGATGTATCTTCAGAAATAGCTTTAAAACTTGAAAATTTCAACCATAAAGGTAGCGGTAATTTTTCTAAAGCCATTTCAGAACTAAAAACAGAAACAAGTTCTAATGTTTCTTTTGATTATGAAGACACAAGTTATTTAAAAAATAATTCAATCCAATTAAATGCCAATATAGCAATGGATTTAAATCAGCAAAAATTTACATTCTTAGAAAATGAAGCTTTAATAAACCAACTTCCATTAATTTTTGATGGTTTTGTTAAATTAAATGATAACAATAAAGAAATAGATCTTAGTTTTAAAACACCTTCATCAGACTTCAAAAACTTTTTAGCTTTAATTCCTGAAAAATATTCAAAAGATATTAGTAATGTAAAAACAAGTGGTAAATTTTCACTTAACGGAACGTTAAAAGGAATTATAGATGATAAATACATTCCTAACTTTAACATTAATATTGCATCAAATAATGCTAGTTTTAAATATCCTAATTTATCTAAAACAATTGAAAACATTCAAATTAAATCTACAATTTTAAACACAACTGGAATTACAAACGACACCAAGGTTGATATCCAAAATTTAGCATTTAAAATTGATGAAGACACGTTTACCTCTAGCGCCTTTATTAGCAATATAATTAACAATCCAAAAATTAAAGCAAAAGCAAAAGGTATTATTAACTTGGCTAAAATCAGTAAAGCTTACCCTATGGAAACTATTAAGGATTTACAGGGAATTGTAAAAGCAGATTTTGAAACTGATTTTGATATGAATTCAATTGAGAAAAAGCAATACGAAAACACAAAAAACTCAGGCCATATTTCCTTGGTGAATTTTAAATATGAAGGAAATGAAATGGCAAATCCCATTGAAATTTCAGATGCTAAAGTAACTTTCAACACCAAAAGTGTTCAACTAAATAATTTTGAAGCTAAAACTGGTAAATCCGATTTAAAAATGAACGGAACCATTGAAAATTTAATCGGTTTTGTATTAAACAATGAAGATATAAAAGGAGATTTCAATTTAAATTCAAATACTTTTAATTTGAATGATTTTATGGATGCTGAAACCAATGAAAAAACACCACAAAATACAAATAAAGAGCAATTAAAAATACCTTCTTTCTTAGATTGCACTATTAATGCAACCGCCAGCAATGTAATTTACGATAATTTAACGCTAAAAAATGTAAAAGGTATATTAGTAATTAAAGATGAAAAAGCAGATTTAAAAAATTTATCATCAGATATATTTAATGGAAATATTATTATGAATGGAAACGTTTCAACCAAAACAAAAACACCAACGTTTGCATTTAATATGGATATTAAAAATTTTGATATTGCACAATCTTTTACTCAATTAGAACTATTTAATGCGCTGGCTCCAATTGCTAAAATACTGAATGGTAAATTAAATTCAGATTTAAAATTTTCCGGTAATTTAAATGATGATTTAACACCAAATTTAGCTACCATAAGCGGAAATGCATTGTCTGAATTATTAACTTCAAAAAACACTTTTAAAAACTCTAAAGCGCTTTCTTTATTAGGGAGTAATTTAGACTTTATAAACTTAAATGATATTGATTTAGAAAAAATAAAAACCTCTATATCTTTTGAAAATGGTAAAGTATCTATAAAACCATTTAACGTAAATTACAAAAACATTCCTATTCAAATTAGTGGTTCACACGGTTTTGATAAAACAATGGATTATAATATCACCCTTAATGTGCCTGCAAAATACTTAGGAGCAGAAGTTTCAAGCCTTATCGCAAATTTAAGTGAACAAGAAAAAGACAACATAAGCATTCCAATTACCGCAAACATTTTAGGTTCTTTTACACAACCAAGCGTAACAACTAATTTAAAACAAGCTGCTACAACCCTAACAAAACAATTAGTTGATCAACAAAAAAATAAATTAATAGATAAAGGTACTAGTGAAATTACTAAAATTTTAAACGGTAATAAAAAAGAAAATGACTCAACAAAAACGAGTTCTAAAGATGTTATAAAAAATTCAACAAATACCATTTTAAAAAGCTTATTAAAAAAGAAGGATACCGTTAAAAAACAATAAAACAAGCAGTTAAATAATTTTGGCATATTTTTTGAATACTAATTAATACTAGGTAACAATATAATAGTTTAGTTGATATACTAGTGTAAATGAAACATAAAGTAAATGACCTTAGTCATCAATAAAAAGAAACATTTATATTAATACCCCCAAATGAAAAGAATAATAAAATATTTATTTCTAATAATTGTTATTTCATTTATTTCTAAAAGCTGCGACAAGACTGTTTCAGAGGAAGAAATTCCAGCTTGTATTGAAAATAAAATTGAAACAATTATGAATAATAATGTTACCAATCCTCCAACTGAGGTATGGAAATGGGTAGATAACGGCGCCACCTATTTTCATATTACATCAGATTGTTGTGACCAATACAATTATTTATATAATAAAAATTGCAAAGTTCTTTGTTCTCCCGATGGCGGTTTTACTGGTAAAGGTGACGGAAATTGCCCTGTATTTACAAGTAATATTGTAAAAACATTAGTTTGGCAAGACGATAGAAAATAACACTTATTTTATTTTAAGGTTATTATCACCTTATACCCTTCACTATTTCTTACATTAAAAGCTGTATTATCTTCAAACAACAAATACTGACCTTTAATTCCTTTTAATTTACCGGAATAAAAAGGTGTTTTTTCAAGATTCAACGTTTTAATCTTTACAGGATAACTTAAAACAGGATAATTTATTTCTGTAACTTTACTATTGTTTGCTAAAAAATAATCTTGCGCTTCTTCTGGAATATAGGCTTTTAACTTTTCTCTTTCTTCTATTAAATCAGCATCAACAAGGTTATTCTTCAACATTTTTTGCCAACTAGTTTTATCGGCAACATACTCTTTTAAGGCAACTTCTGTTATTCCCGCTAAATAGCGGTTTGGCACCTCAACTATTTCAATTGCTTTACTAGCACCTTGATCAATCCAACGTGTTGGAACTTGAGTTTTACGTGTAACACCAACTTTCACATTGCTAGACAAGGCCAAATAAACAATATGTGGTTTTAATTGTACTTGTTTTTCATATTCCAAATTACGGTCTTCAATGCCTAAATGTGCTTTACTTAATTCAGGTTTCATAATCCAATCTCCTACCGCAGCATTCTCATAAAAACAGTCATAACAGTTTCCTTGACGAAATATTTTTTTCTCTTTTCCGCAGCATAAACATTGATATCCTTCAAAGCTAATTTCTAACTCTCTATCTAACAACTGATTCAAATTTAAAAAATCATTATCTACATCTAAGTAATACTGAACTTTTTCATTTAATTCAGTTTTCATTTTTTTTAAAACTGTTTGATATTTCATAAAGATTTTTATTAAATTTAACTCGCTAAATATACTTAATATAATATGCCCTTTCAAATAGTTAATTCAATTATTTCCTGGTTTCTAAAAAAAAGAAAACATCAGATAGAGTTATTTTTAAAATACCCTATTGATGTTCAAAATGAATTATTGTTTAAATTATTATACAAAGCAAAAAACACTGAAATTGGTAAAAATTATCAATTTAAAAATATTGAAACCTATGAAGATTTTACTAAAAATGTTCCTATTCAACAATATGAATCTATTGAACCTTTAATTGAACGCACCAGAAAGGGCGAGCAAAATGTGTTTTGGCCTACTCAAATAAAATGGTTTGCAAAATCTAGTGGAACTACAAATGCCAAAAGTAAATTTATACCTGTTAGTGATGAAGCATTAGAAGATTGTCATTTTAAAGCAGGAAAAGATATGTTGTGTCTTTATTTAGATAATAATGAAGAAGCGCAACTATTCACCGGAAAAGGATTACGTTTAGGAGGAAGCAGCGCTGTTTATGAAGATAATGACACTTATTTTGGTGATTTATCTGCTATAATTATTGAAAACATGCCTTTTTGGGCGGATTTTAGCAGTGCTCCAAAACAAGAAACAGCTTTAATGGGTGAATGGGAAACCAAAATACAAGCTATTGTTGAAGAAACTATTAATGAAGACATTACAAGTTTAGTTGGTGTACCAAGTTGGATGTTAGTTTTATTAAATAAAGTATTAGAAGAAACCGGAAAAGAAAACATTTTAGAAGTTTGGCCTAACTTGGAAGTTTATTTTCATGGTGGTGTAAATTTTAACCCATACCGTGAACATTTTAAAAAATTAATTCCTAAACAAGACTTTAAATATTACGAAACTTACAATGCTTCAGAAGGATTTTTTGCTATTCAAGATATAAATAATTCAACTGAAATGCTCTTAATGCTTGATTATGGTATTTTTTATGAATTTATTCCAATGGATATATATGATGGCGAAAATTCAGAAACCATTTCTCTACAAGAAGTAGAATTAGATATTAATTATGCGCTAGTTATTACAACCAATGGTGGTTTATGGAGGTATTTAATTGGTGATACCGTTAAGTTTACATCATTAGATCCTTACAGAATAAAAATAACAGGGAGAACAAAGCATTTTATAAATGTTTTTGGAGAAGAATTAATTATTGAAAATGCTGAAGAAGCTTTAAAACAAGCCTGTTTAAAAACAGATGCCGAAATACTGGAATATACAGCTGCACCAATTTTTATGGATGCGAATAAAAGCGGTGGACACGAATGGATGATTGAGTTTGATAAACAGCCTAACAATATAAATTATTTCACAGAATTATTGGATAATGCGCTAAAATCTATTAATTCAGATTATGAGGCAAAACGCTATAACAATATGGCTTTAAAAATGCCTAAAATAAATATAGCCAAAGAAGGATTGTTTTACGACTGGCTGAGATTACAAGGAAAATTAGGAGGACAACATAAAGTTCCTAGACTTTCAAATTCTAGAAAACATATTGAGGAATTGATATGCTTAAACAAATAACAAATAGAAACCTAGTCAGTTAGAAATAATTATTATATTTAGAAAAATATTTTTCTGAATGAAACAAAAATCTATTAATTACAAGTATTACATTATTAGTTCTTTATTAGGAATATTTGTTTCCTTATTTCAATTAACTGCACAAACTAAAAAAATAGAACTTAAAGGTACTATTATTGATAAATCTCAAATTACAATTCCTTATGCATCTGTAAGTATTGTTTCTAAAAGTAGAGGAACATCTAGTACTGAAGATGGTGAGTTTTCACTGCAAGTTTCAAATAGTGAATTGAAAGACACTCTAACCATATCATCACTAGGATTTAAATCAACAAGAATTCAAGTAGAAAAATTCATGAACCTAAAGGATAAAAAGATTATCCTAGAAGAAAGTGCGATAATGATGGACGAAGTGCAACTTTTAAGTGCTAAAACCTATGTATTAAACGCTCTAAAGAAAGTAAAAGAGAACACATTAAGTAGTACTCACGTATTAGAAATACTACTCCGTAGAGCTACAACTGAGGGCGGTACATCAAAATTTTTTGTAGAAAACTACTTAAAATATTTAGATAGAGGACCAGCATACGGTTTAGGAAGACTGCAGGTTACTCAGGCAAGAAAATCAGCCGATTATAGAGTTTGGAAAAGTAAGGATTGGACTCACTGGATAAATTACATGGTACAATTAAATCCACTAAGACCTGTCGATTCCCAGCATAGACGAAATTTAAAAAAATTTAATTGGAAAAGAACAGGAAACTCTTCATATGAAGGTGAAGACGTTCTAATTGTAACAGGACAAAACCCTAAAATTAAATGGGAAAAAATTACTTTTTATATTGGAATTGACACCCATAAAATATACAAAATAGAAAGAGGCCGCACTTTATATTTATATAAAAATCACAAAAGTGGAAAATTAGTTTTAAACTATTTTAAACATGAATGGGTACTTCAAAACGAAAAAGTCCCAAGTGAATATCGAAATACAATTGCAAATAGAACTTCTTACAAAGTAGAAGGTTCTGTATATTCTGTGCACACCGAGAAGGACAAAAGAAGAATTAGAGATTACGGAATAGACCTTGATATGGGGCTTTTAGATTTACCTTACAATCCAGAGTTTTGGAATAATTTAAGTTTACCACCAGACACAAAATTTTATAAGAAAATAAAATCTGAGATTGAAGGTCTTTACGGAGTGCCTTTAGAAACGCAGTTTAAATTAGTGAATAAGAAAAACTAAATCCTTAGATTTTTCTTTCAATAACATAATTAACCATAATTAGTAAAGACTCTTTATAGGTTGACTCTGGGTAAGATTTTAAAATATCTAATGCTTTTGTTTGATATTCTTTCATTTTTGAAATAGTATATTCAATACCTCCGTTTTCTTTTACAAAAGCAATAACTTCTTTTACTCTTTTCTTATCCTTATTATGATTTTTAACTGAATTTATTAGCCACTTTTTATCTTTTGAAGTACAATTATTAAGTGTATAAATAAGAGGCAAGGTCATTTTTTGCTCTTTAATATCAATACCTGTAGGTTTTCCAATTTTAGCATTGGTATAATCAAACAAATCATCTTTAATTTGAAAAGCAATACCAATCAACTCTCCAAAAAGACGCATTTTTTCAATTTCTTCGGGTTCACTTCCTACTGAAGCGGCACCAATACCACAACAAGCCGCAATTAAAGTTGCTGTTTTCTGACGAATTATTTCAAAATATACATCTTCAGTAATATCAAGTTTTCTAGCCTTTTCAATTTGTAATAATTCTCCTTCGCTCATTTCACGAACCGCAACAGAAATCAATTTTAAAATATCAAAATCTTCATTATCAATTGAAAGTAATAATCCTTTTGAAAGTAGAAAATCACCTACTAGAACGGCTATTTTATTTTTCCATAAAGCATTTACAGAGAAAAAACCTCTTCTTCTATTACTATCATCAACAACATCATCATGCACTAAAGTAGCTGTATGAATCAATTCTATTATTGAAGCTCCTCTATAAGTACGTTCATCAAAATTACCGTTAGAAACCATTTTTGCAACCAAAAAAACAAACATTGGTCGCATTTGTTTTCCTTTTCGTCTTACAATATAATGCGTAATTCTATTTAATAAAGGAACCTTAGTAACCATTGCTTCTCTGAATTTAGATTCAAAGAGCTCCATTTCATCAAGAATGGGTTGTTTAATTTGTTCTATTGGCTTCATTGGTTAACAAAAATAACAGATTATTTTAAATGATATTACAATAATACCAGATTTATTCTATAAAAAAACCTTGATTTTAATTTAGATCCAACATAAATCTTTATTAAAACCAAGGTTCTATATATATTCTTTAATTAGAACTATTTTACTCTGTGCTGAATGTTAATAGATTCAACGTGAATAGCTTTAAATACTTCTTCAACAAATTCTTTACTTAAGCCTTTGCTAACTCCAGTTTCAACCATTGCCGCTAAAATATCAGACCAACGACCACTTTGTAAAATAGCCACATTTTCTTTATTTTTTAATTTGCCAATATTTTCTGCAATTACCATTCTATCGCTTAAAATATCAACAATATTTCCATCAATTAAATCTAATTCTTTACGGTATAAATTTAATTTATTTTGGAAACTTTCTTTAGAACTACTTTTTTGACGAATTTTTAATTCTTTAGTAATTTCATCCAATCTTGCAGGTGTAATTTGTTGTGCAGCATCACTCCAAGCATTATCTGGATCAATATGAGTTTCAATCATAAATCCATCAAAGTTTAAATCCAATGCAGTTTGTGAAACATCTAAAATAGTATCTCTACGACCACAAATATGAGATGGATCTAAAATTAAAGGTAAATCTGGAAATTCTTTTTTCAATTCAATTGCTATATGCCATTTCGGTTTATTTCTGTAATGACCTGTATTGTATGCTGAGAATCCACGGTGAATAACTCCTAATTGAGAAATACCATTTGCTTGAAAACGTTCAACACCACCTAACCATAAAGCTAAATCTGGATTTACTGGGTTTTTCACTAACACTGGTTTATCAACACCTTTTAAAGCATCAGCAATTTCTTGAACTGCAAAAGGATTTACAGTTGTTCTTGCTCCAATCCATAAAATATCTACATCTGCTTTTAAAGCCAACTCTACGTGGTTTGCATTTCCAACTTCAGTAGTAATTTTCATTCCAGTTTCTTCACGAACTCTTTGTAACCAAGGTAAACCGATTCCTCCAACACCTTCAAAACCTCCTGGTCTTGTTCTAGGTTTCCAAATACCAGCTCTAAACACATTTGTATCTGTATCTTTTAATAAATGTGCTGTTTTTAAAACTTGTTCTTCTGTCTCTGCACTACAAGGTCCTGCAATTACAATAGGATGATCTAATCCCATTCCATCTAACCACTTTCTGTTTTCTTTAGTAATTTCCATCTTAATTTAAATCTTATTTAGTTGCTTTCTTTTATTCCGTTTAATATACTTTTTATATAATTGGTGCTGTTCATTGATTCGTTCAACGCTTCAGCATCATTATTTTCAATCAATTCTTTAAATTCATTTAAGTTTTTTATATACTCATCTAATGATTTAATCACATTCTCTTTATTTTCTAAGAAAATAGGTGTCCAAGTATTTGCTGAACTTTTTGCCAAACGAACTGTTGAAGCAAAACCCGTACTTGCCATATCAAAAATTGCTTGTTCATTTTTTTCAATCTCTAACACTGTTTTCCCTAACATAAATGAACTTACATGCGATAAATGTGAAACATAAGCTATGTGCCTATCGTGCTCTACAGGATTCATCATTTTAATGTGCATATTCAACATTTTAAACAAGCTAATTGCTCTATCTAAAATTCTCCAATCTGCTTTATCTGCTTCACAAATAATATTTACTTTTTCATCAAATAAATTTAATATTGCAGCTTCAGGACCCGAAAATTCTGTACCAGCCAAAGGATGTGCTGCCACAAAATTCTTTCTATTTGGATGGTTTGCAATTTCTTTACAAATTTCATTTTTTACCGATCCAACATCAAAAACCAAGGTAGTTGCAGATACAATATCTAAAACTTTGGAAACTAATTTCCCTACCACATTTACAGGAACAGACACAATAATAACATCTGCATCTGCAATTTCTGAAAATGAAATTTCTTCATCAATTACACCTAACTCAAGTGATTTCTTTATATGCTCTGGATTTTTATCAAATCCAAAAACTTTAAATTGACCTCTTTTTTTTAAATCTAAAGCTAAAGAACCTCCAATTAACCCTAATCCTAATACAACTAACTTTTCCATTGTATTAATTTTTAGTTGTTAATCTATTTAATACTTCATTTAAAACATTTTCTTCAACACATAAAGATGCCCTAATATAACCTTCTCCGTTTGAACCAAAAATAGTACCTGGTGTTATAAATACATTTTTATTATATAATAACTCATCCGTTATTTCTTCAGACTTCACTCCTTTCGGTAATTTCCCCCAAACAAATAATCCTCCTATGTTTTTATCATAAGTACAATTTAAGGCATCAAATATTTTCCAAACTATTGCTCTTCTTGATGTATAAATTTCATTTTGACCTTTAAACCAGTCATCCCCAAGTTTAAATGCTTCAACAGCCCCTTTTTGAATTCCTAAAAACATTCCAGAATCCATATTACTTTTTACTTGTAAAATCGTTTTAATAATTTCTGCATCACCAACAACCATTCCTACACGCCAACCTGCCATATTAAAGGTTTTACTTAAAGAATTTAACTCTATAGCAACTTCTTTTCCTCCTTCAACTTCTAAAATACTTAACGGATTTTTATGTAAAATAAAACTATACGGATTGTCATTTACAATAAGTATCTCATGTTTTTTTGCAAACGCAATTAATTTCTTAAAATCTTCTTTACTTGCCACGGCACCAGTTGGCATATGAGGGTAATTTACCCACATTATTTTCGTATTCTTTAAATCTTCTTTTTCTAATGCATCAAAATCTGGCAGCCAATTTCCCGCCTCATTTAAATCGTAATTAATAGCTTCAGCTTGCACTAAATTAGTTACAGATGCATATGTTGGATATCCTGGATTAGGAATTAACACCTTATCTCCTTTATTTAAAAAAGCCATAGAAATATGCATGATACCTTCTTTAGATCCCATTAAAGGAAGCACTTCAGTATTCATATCTAAAGAAACATTGTATTTTTCTTTATAAAAATTACACATTCCTTCTCTTAATTCTGGAATACCTTGATAACTTTGATATTGATGTGCATTTGGTAATTCAACCGCGCTTTGCAATGCGTTAACAACGCTTAATGGTGGTTGTAAATCTGGACTCCCAATAGCTATATTTATAATTGGTTTCCCTTCACTTCTTAAAGCTGCTACTTCTCTTAATTTTTTTGAAAAGTAGTATTCTTTAACACTTCCTAATCTGTCAGCTTTTTGTATCATTATCTTTTTCCTTTATTGTATTCTCCTAATATTTCCAGTGCTTCTACCTTCTCTCTAATCTCTTCAAGAGCATCAAAATAGTCTGCATAACTTGTAAAAACAACATCTGCAAAAAATGAATATTTCCAAAGAGTATCTATCACCGGCATTGATTGAATTTTAGATAAATTTAAACCGTGCTTTGCTAACATGGTTAAAATTTCTGCCAAACTTCCAGTATCATGACTTGTAATAAATTTAATTGAAGCTTTATTAGCTGAAACACTACTTTTATCTTGGTTATTTGTTAAAATAAAAAAACGAGTAGCATTTTCTTTAATTGTTTGAATGTCTGATGCTAAAATATCCAATTTATAGGTTTCAGCAGCCAAATTACTTGCTATAGCTCCAACACCCATTAATTTATTATCTTGAATTCTTTTTGCTACAGATGCAGTATCTTCATCTTCAATTAATTTAATGTGTGGATAGTCTTTAAAAAATTTATGACACTGTAATAGTGCCATAGGATGTGAATATACTTCTTTAATATCTTCAATAGACTGCCCATTAAGCGCCATTAAATTATGATGAATTGACAAATGAAATTCTCCGCATATTGTTAATTTATGGTCATCAATAAGTGCGTAATTTGGTAGTATTGCACCTGCAATTGAATTTTCAATAGCCATAATCAATACATCTGCTTTATTATCTTCTAATAATGCAGGCATTTCAGTAAAAGATAAACACTCAAGTAAATCTATATTTTTACCGAAATATTCCTCAGCCACTATGTGGTGGAATGATCCTTTTATTCCTTGTATTGCTACTTTCATTTATTCAGTAATTATCAAAAAAAAATCTCGAAATAATTTCGAGACTTTATAATTTATATTTTTAACTAACACATACAAAGCCTCATCTCTTATTGTTAAAATAAAAGTAAAAATAGAAGCTATTCCAAGTGTTATTTGTTATCATAATTCGTTAAATATGAGCCCAAATTTATACATAATATTTAAAACATCAATCATTTTTATAAAAAACATTCACCCTCAATACAAAAATTAAAAAATAATAGCTATATGCGATTTTTTTTAATGAAAAACACAATTTAAATCATTATTTTTTAAACAATATACATTTGAACAACTCGTTGTAATCAAACAGATTGTTCTAAAATTCTACTTTAATTTTAATTAACTTTGCTTTTTTATACAGTTTACTATGAAGAAAACATTCATTAAAGGTTTAACTAATTCAATTTTTATATTGTTTGTAATCTCTCAAATGCAATCTCAAAATTATTTAGTTGAATTAAGTTCTAATGTATCTGCAAAAGAAACACTTCCTTTTTTCTTAAGAGCAAATAAATTTGGTGCCGTACCAAACAATAACAATGTTTTATTAAACACCGCAATTTTTTCAGATTTTAAAGATTCAAATGACTTATTTAAGTTTTCTTACAAAGCTTCAGTTACTGGTTATATTGCAGACAAGAATGATATACTTATAAATGAACTTTATGGAAGTCTTCTTTTTAAAAATATTCAAATGGATATTGGAAGCAAAAACGATGAAATTCTTTTTGAAGGCTTATCCGTTTCAAATGGAAATATTATTAAATCTATTAATGCGAGAGCAATTCCAGGGATTAACATTAAAACAAAAAACTATTTTAAACTACCATTCGCCAAAAATTGGTTAAGCGCTAAAGTTAATTATGCGGAATATATTTTAAACGATAAACGAGCAGTAGACAATGCACATCTTCATCATAAAAGCTTGTATTTTAAATCTAAACTAAGTAATACCTTTACTTTAACAACAGGATTAGATCATTATGTTCAATGGGGAGGAACCTCCGAAGAGTATGGAAAACAACCTTCTAGTTTTAGTGACTATCTTAAAGTTATATCAGGTAGTGCAGGTGGTGAACTCTCCAACTCTGGAGAGCAAATTAATGCATTAGGTAACCATATTGGAAATTACCAGATTCAATTAGACCACCAAGGAACGAATTTAAATTGGAGTTTTTATTTGTCACATCCTTTTGAAGATGCTTCAGGTAGAGAATTATCCAACTACCCCGATGCTTTATACGGCCTGTTTTTTGACTTAAAAAAGCCCAAAAGTATTATTACACATATTATAACAGAGTTCCAATACACCAAACATCAGGGTAAATCAACCTCTCTACATGGCTTAATTGACAATTATTTTAATAATTCTATTTATAAAAGTGGATGGACATATTTTGGAAATACAATTGGATCCCCATTTTTTGTTCCAAAAACTTCTATTGATGATGTAACTCTTGGAATAGCTCAAAATAGATTCACTTCCTTTAATTTTGGTTTTAAAGGATATGTGCATCCAGATATTGAATACAAAGCAAATTTAACTTACACTAAATATGCTGGAAGTTTTAATACTCCAATAAATAAAAACCAATTTTCTCCTTATTTAGAATTAAATTACAAAAAGAATAATTTTCCATTTGATATTTCTTTTGGAGCAACAGGCGATCTTGGAGACTTCTTACCTAATAATTTGGGAGGATTCCTTAAACTATCAAAAACCGGTAAATTTTAAGTATATGTTTTCCTTATTCAAAAAAAATAACGTCTCAATCACATCATTGTTTTCAAATGATTTTATTGATATTCATTCTCATTTACTTCCAAATATTGATGATGGTGCAAAAAGTTTTGAAGACTCAGTGTCACTTATAAAAACACTTCATAGTTTTGGTGTCAATAATTTTGTAACAACACCACATATAATGGATGGAGTTTGGAATAATAATCCTGAGATAATACAAAACAAGTTATTTCAATTGAAGGATTACTTAAAAACACATAATTTGGCTGACATAAAAATTAGAGCTGCGGCAGAATATATGCTAGATTCTAATTTTGAACACTTATTAGATACTGAAAAATTACTTACAATTAAAGATAATTATCTTTTGATTGAAATGTCTTATTTAAACCCTCCAATTAACCTAAAAGATCTACTGTTTAAAATTCAAATTAAAGGTTACACTCCTATTTTAGCACATCCAGAACGTTACGTTTTTTATCACAACAACTATAATGAATATTTAAAATTAAAAGAAGCTGGTTGCTTATTTCAACTAAACCTATTATCGCTATCTAATTATTACGGCCCCGATATTAAAAAGGTTGCAATTAAATTACTAAAAGATGGTTTAATTAATTTTGTAGGAACAGATACTCATTCAGAACGACATTTAAAATTTTTAGAATCCATTAATAATAAAAAATTGTTAAAACTGATTTCTCCAATTATTGAAAATAATTCAATACTAAAATAATTATATAATGTTATGTTGAATGAGGTAACTTATCCAATTTTTATTTTATAAGGAATTTGTAACTAAACATTATAAAGCCTCATCACAGATACTTACAAAATAAGATTCTAAGATTTCCAATTTAATAGGATTAATCAAGTTAAAGTTTTTATTTTCAGACACTTAACAAAAAAACATTCAACTCTAAAAATAAGACTACTCTTGTTGAGGATACCTTTTAATGAGCTAAAAAAAAGTTAATTAAATTCTAAAACGGCAACAACTTACGCCACCATTTATTAGATTTCACCTCTTGCGTATATCCATATCCGTAACCATAACCGTATCCATAACCACGCTCTAAATCTGTATCATTAATAAGAATTGCCATGTTTGGCAACCTTTTTTCTTCATGTAATTTACTTGGAATATCTAATAACCTTTTATCTAAATAATTTGCACGCACCACATAAACAAATAAATCTGCATGATGACTAAACAACAAGGTATCAGTTACCACACTAATTGGAGCAGTATCTACCAATACATAATCGTAATTTTTATTTCCATAAGTTAAAATCTCTTCAAACCTACCATTCATTAATAATTCTGAAGGATTAGGTGCTACTATTCCAGATTCCAAAACGTCAAAATTTGTACCATCAACTCGCTGAATTACATCTTTAGGCCTAATAGAAGTATCCATAAGAAAATGAGAAAGTCCTTTTTTTGTAGATTTAAAATTTAAATAAGTCGCGATTTTTGGCTTTCTAATATCACCTCCTACCAACAATACCTTTTTATCAGTTAATGCTAATACTGACGCTAAATTAATGGCAATAAACGTTTTTCCCTCTCCACCAATAGTAGAAGTAATAAAAATTGTTTTCGCATTTTCTTTTACACTTGAAAGCATAAAATTAACATTTGTACGTAACAATCTAAAAGACTCTGCCTTACTATCTCGGTCATTCTCAGAAATAACAACTTTTGTTTCTGTTTTTGATTTTGGAATATCACCTAAAATTGGCACATTTAAAACAGCTTCAACATCTTTTCTTGTATGCACTTTATTATCTAATAAGAAAACTATAAATAAAACTGCGAAAGGAACTATAAATCCTAATGCAATTGCACCCATTAAATACATTCTGCGATTAGGAGCTACTGGAACATTACTTCCATAGGCTTTGTCTATTATTTTAGCATTTGGAATTGTAACTGCCATAGAAATTGAATTCTCTTCACGTTTCTGTAACAAATACAAATACAAGGCTTCAATAATTTGTTGCTGACGCTCAATATCTCTAAATTCGCGTTCAATTCTAGGTACAGTAGCAATTTTTGAGGCCATTCTAAATTCTTGTTGTCTTAATTCACTTAAAGACATTGTTATTGAAGATTTAAGACTTCCCAGATTTTGCTTTATATTTTCTTTAAATGTTGCTATTTGCTCCTCTAAATTTATAACTACAGGATTTAAACTACTCGAATTTTTAAAAATACGATTTCGTTCTTGTACTAATTCATTATATTTTTGAGTGCTTTCATCTATTGATTTTTCTGTTAACCCCAAATTAACAGGAATAAATTCTTTTGAAGTGTTGTTGATATAATCTTCTACATAATCAACCAACTTTAATTGAGAGTTTAATTCTATAATCTTATCCTCAAGCGCTGTTTTAGATTGTAAAGCAATGTCTGCTTCAGAACTTATATTAGTTAATTTATTAGTGGTTTTATATGCTTCAGCACCGGCCTCAACAATTTTCAAGTCCTTATTAATTGCATCAATTCGCTCGTTTATAAATTCATTGGTATTTTTAGAAATTAAATTTTTATCTTCTACAACATCTTTATTGTATTGAAACACCAAATAATCTAAAATTGCTTGAGCTTTAGATGTTACATAGTCGTTTAGCGATAATTTTAATACACTTGAATTATTAACTACTTGAATTTGAACTCTATTTTTATAATTATTAGCAATTACAATAACCGGACTTACTTTTACAATAATTTCTTCTCCAGGCTGCAATCTATCAACACTTAAAGGCGTAATTGTTAAATCTCCAAAACTTGAAGTTATTTTTTGGCCATAATCATATTCCTTACTTTCTAAACCATTTACAAAAACAAAACTTGTTTTAGACTTTGTTATTATTGAAAATGTAGCCCATAAATTATACAGTTTTTCATTTCCAAATAAAAAATTTATTTTAATAGGAGCACTTTGATTGAACATTTCAGAATCATAAACTCTTCCTTTTTTATAAAATTGAAGGTTTAAATTTAAATCTTTTACAACTCGCTCAAATAAACTTCTCGATTTTAATAATTCTATTTCATTTTCTAAAGATTTGTTTGAACTTCCTACCAATCCCAACTCTTTAAATGCAGAAAGCTCATTATTCTCTTTATCACCAATTAAAATTGTAGTTGTTGCAGCATATTGATTTGGAGTATATCTCAAATACGTTTTTACAGCAAAATAAGCAACAACCAGACTTAAAACAAACCATTTCCAATGGTATAAGTATTTTTCAATTTCTTCACGAATATTAATAGTGCCTTCATTAAAATTTATTGGTTTCAACTCTTGGTTTTCTGGCATAACTTAACGTGTTAAAATAAGTACTAAAGACAACAATGCCGTTGCTATTGATATTAATGAAGATGTAGTTCCAATTGCTGAAGAATTAACTTTTGCCTTATTAGGCTCTACATATACAATATCATTTTGTGCTAAATAATAGTATGGTGATTTAAAAATAGATTTATCTGTAAGATCCAAACGAATACTTTCTATTTTCTCACCATTTTTTCTAATTAAAAGAATATTTTTTCTTTTTCCCTGAATAGATATATCTCCAGCCATAGCAATAGCTTCTGGGATTGAAACTTTCTCATTTTCTAATTTAAATGATCCAGGGGATTTTACTTCCCCTAAAATTGATACCCTAAAATTTTCTAAACGAATATTTACAATTGGTTTTTTCATATACAACTCCAATTCTTTTATAAACCAGTTTTTCAACTCATTAGTTGTTAAACCTGCAACTGGTATTTTCCCTAATATAGGAAATGTAATATCACCTTCAATATCTACCAAATATGTAATCGATTTTGTTGAACTTGCTTGATCTCCACCTTGATACAAATTAAATGGTTTTGCCGTTTCAGGATCAAACCCATTCACAGTTATATTAAGAATATCATCACTTTGAATTTTAGGAGCATAATTTTTAAGTAATTCATTAGTTATTACTTCATCATTCTGAAAATAAATCATTTTCTTTTTAGAGACACAAGAAGAAGTCGCAACTAATAAACATAGTAGCACAAAAATTAATTGAAGTTTGTTATTTTTCATTTACTATTTTTTGTAAATATATTTATTCTAAATTTGATTAGGCATCTAGCGCCTCATATTTTGAATTGTTTGAAATAAATTCAGGTACAATTTTCTTCATTTCTAATATAGTAGGTTCCATATCATCTACATTATTTAGCAAACATAAGGCTTCTATTTCAGATTTAACAACCTTAGCATCTAATGAAGTAACATTAGCAATCATAATTTTTTTATGATGGGTTTCTTTAGTGTTTTCTGAAGTTGCTAATAATTCTTCATAAATTTTTTCACCAGGACGCAATCCTGTTATCTTAATATCAATATCATATGGATATTTTAATCCTGAAAGTCGAATCATATTTAAAGCCAAATCAAATATCTTTATTGATTTCCCCATATCAAACACAAATATTTCTCCTCCTTGGCCCATACATCCAGCTTCTAGTACTAATTGACATGCTTCTGGAATAGTCATAAAATAACGCGTAATATCTTTATGTGTTACCGTTACGGGACCTCCATTTTTTATTTGCTGTTTAAAAAGTGGAATTACAGACCCACTAGATCCCAAAACATTTCCAAAACGAGTGGTAATAAATTTGGTAGTACTTGTGGCATCCAAACAAGTAATATATTGTTCTGCTATTCGCTTGGTGGCTCCCATTATATTAGTAGGATTTACGGCTTTATCCGTAGATACCATTACAAATTTCTCAACATTATTTTCTACAGAAAGGTTTGCTATATTTTTACTTCCCATTACATTGGTTCTTACCGCTTCATAGGGGTTTTCCTCCATAAAAGGTACATGTTTATACGCTGCTGCATGAAAAACTAAATTAGGCGCATACTTTTTAAACAATACAGACATCCGTTCTTTATTCTGTATATCAGCTACCACACACTCAATATTATCTATCTGTTTATTTATAAAAAACTGTTGTAAATTATACAAATCTGATTCTGCCTGATCAATTAAAATAATTTTTTTGGAGTTAAAATTTGTTACTTGACGTGCAATTTCACTTCCAATTGAGCCAGCCGCCCCAGTAATTAAAACCACTTTATTTAAGAACTCTTGTTCCATAACAGGGTTTTTAATATCAATAGGACTTCTACCTAACAAGTCTTCTATTTTTACCGGTTTTATTTGTTTTAATTGTAAATCGCCATCAATCCAAGATTTTAAGGCTGGTACTATCTTTACATTCACAGGGTATTTAGAGATTTCATCTACAATTTCAAGCAACCGTGAGGGTTTAATATTCTCAATTGCTAAAATAATTTCATCTATATTTTTTTTAAGAATAAAATCTTCATCTATACTCGCCAACCCCATTACAGGAAGACCATCTAATTTACTCTTCCATTTTCTTTTATCATCATCTATAAAACCAACTATATTTGTTTTACTTGCAATATCTTCTTTAATTACAGAATGCACCAATACTCCTGCTTCTCCGGCTCCAAAAATAAGTACACGCTTATCACTCTTAAGACCTGAAAATAACAGAATATACAATTCTTTATATATAAACCTAATTACAATTAACACCACCACATTTAATAAAAAATGTATTGCAATAATTGATTTAGGAATCGTAAATTCAGGTATAAAATTAAACTTAAAATTTAAAGAGACTGTGCCTATTAACATCCCAAAAATTAACAAACTTGCTAAAAAAACATTAATTGAATCCCTTACACCAGTATGCCTAATAATTCCCTTATAAGAGCCTATTAATAAAAAAGATAAAATAGATACTACAATTACAATTGGCACTTGTACAAATAACTTTGAAGTATCAAAATTAAAGCTGAAATTAAACCTTATTAAATAGGAAAGTATAAACGTATTAAAAACAATATATACATCAATTAATAAAACAAACCATCTTGGTGTATTTCTTTTTAATAAGTCTTTAAATACTCTATTTATCATTTTTAAAAACTATTTAAAATCTCAACAATTTTGCTCAATTCATTAGAAGTAAGATTAGATCCACTTGGTAAGCACAACCCAACTTGAAACAATTTCTCAGAATTACCATTATTAAAACTTAGGCAATTCTTAAATATTGGTTGTAAATGCATTGGTTTCCACAAGGGTCTTGATTCTATATTTTCTTTTTCTAAAGATAATCTAATCTCTTCTCTAATTTCAAAAGAAGGAGTTAAGATACAACTTAACCACCTATTAGAAAAGTAACCTGCCGGTTCTTTCAAAAACAATAAATTTTTATTTTTTACATTCAATTTATAAAAATTATAATTATTTCTTCTTGCCGTAACTCTTTCATCCAAAACCTCTAATTGTCCTCTCCCAATTCCGGCAATAACGTTAGACATTCTGTAATTATAACCAATAGAAGAATGTTCATAATGCGGTGCATTATCTCTAGCCTGTGTTGCTAAAAACACTGCTTTTTGTTTATCTATTATATTCTTAGTTATTAATGCTCCTCCTCCTGAAGTGGTAATAATTTTATTTCCATTAAATGAAAGAATTGAATACGTTCCAAAAGAACCACATTTTTGGCCATTTACAGAACTTCCCAAGGCTTCTGCGCTATCTTCAATTATAGGAATATCATATTTTTGAGCCAACTCTTGAATTTTCGTTACTTTATATGGCATTCCATATAAATGCACGGCTATAATAGCTTTTGGCTTTTTACCGTGTTTTAATCTATCCAATATTGCAATTTCTAATTGCTCAGGACATAAATTCCATGTTTCTAATTCGCTATCAATAAAAATGGGGGTTGCTCCTTGGTATATTATAGGATTTGCAGATGCTGAAAACGTAAAACTTTGGCACAATACCTCATCTCCTTTTGAAATACCCAATAACACTAAGGCCAAATGTATAGCAGCCGTACCAGAACTTAATGCTGCTGCATAAACCTTGTCTCCTAAATAATGCTCTAAACCTATTTCAAATTCATTTACATTTGGCCCCAAAGGAGCTATCCAATTGGTATCAAATGCTTCGTTTACATATTTTAGTTCACCTCCTCCCATATGGGGTGAGGATAACCATATTTTTTTATTCATGAGGGTTTTATTGCATTAAGAACGCAAAATTAGACTAATTTATTTTGTTTCGGAGATAATTAAAATTTTTGATTTTGAAAATTTTTGATTTAAGTAGCTTAGCGGCTCATAATGCTGTGCTAGATTCAGTATCTTTTTATTGTTGTTTGTATGATTTTTCATTTTCAACATCGGTAATTATAAAAACTAGATTTTAATAATTAACAAAATGTTTAATTTACTTATAAGACCCAAAATCAAGTTCAAGAAATGACAGATTTATTGAAGTTAATATGCACACCTTAAAGATTAACGGACTTGCTTGGACTAACGATAAAAGGTAACTGAATTTTCTAGAGTGATGGACACGCTTAAGATGCAAATAAATTAAAACTTCTATTTTCTTATTTCTTTAGCTGGGTTACCAACTACCATTATATTATCAGGCACATCTCTAATAACAACTGCTCCAGCACCAATAGTTACCCATTTACCAATAGTTATCCCTTGTATTACTTGTGCTCCAATTCCAATGTGAGTTCCTTCTCCTATTTTAACATTTCCCGCTAAAGAAGCATTTGGAGATATGTGCACATAATCTTCTAATTCACAATCATGTTCAACAATAGCACCTGAATTAATAATACAATGTTTACCAATAATTGAAGATGCATTTATAACTGCATTTGCCATTACACAAGTTCCTTCTGCAATACTTGCAAACTTAGATATTGCTGCCTTAGGATGAAACACTGAAACATAAGTTGCAGTAATTGATTTTACTATCAACTTTCTTGTTTTATTATCCCCTACACTTATAAAAAGTTCTTTTATAGCATATGTATGAAATTTCTTATAGTTGTAAACTGGAATATTTAGAATTTCTTTCAATTCTAAATTATCATCAAAAACTCCTTCTATTTTTTTATTTGTGGTTGCTTGTATACTATCAATAATTACCTTACAATGACCACTTGCTCCATATAAATACATACCTAGTTATTTCCTTTAAACGGTTCCATTATTGTTGTTGCACTCGCGTTAACACCTTCTGAATTTAAAACTTTTTTAATTGTTTTTAATATAATTTGCATGTCTGTTTTAAAATTTAAATGCTCAACATACCAAACATCAAATTCAAATTTTTGTTTCCAGCTAATTGCATTTCTACCATTCACCTGTGCCCAGCCAGTTATCCCTGGCTTCACTAAATGCCTTTTTTTTTGTTCAGTATTGTATAAAGGTAAGTATTCTGGAAGTAATGGTCTAGGACCTATTAAACTCATATCTCCTTTTAATATATTTATTAATTGCGGAATCTCATCTAACGAGGTTTTTCTAACAAACTGTCCAATTTTAGTAAGTCTTATTTTGTCATCTAATAAATTACCCTGAGCATCCCTTTTATTATTCATTGTTTTAAACTTAATAATTTTAAACAATTTTCCATTTAACCCTGGTCTTACTTGAAAGAAAAAAGGCTTTCCGTTATTAACAATTGCTAACAACAACATAACAAGCACCATAATTGGCAAGAGTACAAACAATCCGATAATGGAAAGTACTAGATCTAAAAATCTTTTAATATAATTACTGTACATCTTCTTTTTGATGTAAATTTAATAGTTTTAAATTGTATGAAGAAAATAAAATAATATTCTTAAGATTAACTTAAGATCCTACACATGAGATTACTTCGGTTGTACTGCCCTCGTAATGACGTGTTACTATGAAACCGTCTTTGCGAACGAAATGCAATGAAGTGAAGCAATCTGTTGATTTGGAACTAAAACAAACTCGTAAATTTCATTCATGAGATTGCCGCAGTTGTGTTTTCCATTGCATTGCAAACACACCCTCGCAATGATGTGTTACTATGAAACCGTCATTGCGAACGGAATGCAATGAAGTGATGCAATCTGTTGATTTGAAACTAAAAACAAACTTATAAGTAATGTTTATGAGATTACTTCGGTTGTACCGCCCTCGTAATGACGTTGTACGATTTAACCGTCATTGCGAACGAAATGCAATGAAGTGAAGCAATCTGTTGAATTGAAACTAAAAATAAACTTACAAGTAATATTCATGAGATTACTTCGGTTGTACCACCCTCGCAATAACGTGTTACTATGAAACCGTCATTGCGAACGGAATGCAATGAAGTGAAGCAATCTGTTGAATTGAAACTAAAAATAAACTTATAAATAATGTTCATGAGATTACTTCGGTTGTACCGCCCTCGTAATGACGTGTTACTATGAAACCGTCATTGCGAACGAAATGCAATGAAGTGAAGCAATCTGTTGAATTGAAACTAAAAATAAACTTATAAGTAATGTTCATGAGATTACTTCGGTTGTACCGCCCTCGTAATGACGTGTTACTATGAAACCGTCATTGCGAACGAAATGCAATGGAGTGACGCAATCTGTTGAATTGAAACTAAAAATAAACTTATATGTAATGTTCATGAGATTACTTCGGTTGTACCGCCCTCGTAATGACGTGTTACTATGAAACCGTCTTTGCGAACGAAATGCAATGAAGTGAAGCAATCTGTTGATTTGGAACTAAAACAAACTCGTAAATTTCATTCATGAGATTGCCGCAGTTGTGTTTTCCATTGCATTGCAAACACACCCTCGCAATGATGTGTTACTATGAAACCGTCATTGCGAACGGAATGCAATGAAGTGATGCAATCTGTTGATTTGAAACTAAAAACAAACTTATAAGTAATGTTTATGAGATTACTTCGGTTGTACCGCCCTCGTAATGACGTTGTACGATTTAACCGTCATTGCGAACGAAATGCAATGAAGTGAAGCAATCTGTTGAATTGAAACTAAAAATAAACTTACAAGTAATATTCATGAGATTACTTCGGTTGTACCACCCTCGCAATAACGTGTTACTATGAAACCGTCATTGCGAACGGAATGCAATGAAGTGAAGCAATCTGTTGAATTGAAACTAAAAATAAACTTATAAATAATGTTCATGAGATTACTTCGGTTGTACCGCCCTCGTAATGACGTGTTACTATGAAACCGTCATTGCGAACGAAATGCAATGAAGTGAAGCAATCTGTTGAATTGAAACTAAAAATAAACTTATAAGTAATGTTCATGAGATTACTTCGGTTGTACCGCCCTCGTAATGACGTGTTACTATGAAACCGTCATTGCGAACGAAATGCAATGGAGTGACGCAATCTGTTGAATTGAAACTAAAAATAAACTTATATGTAATGTTCATGAGATTACTTCGGTTGTACCGCCCTCGTAATGACGTGTTACTATGAAACCGTCATTGCGAACGAAATGCAATGGAGTGAAGCAATCTGTTGATTTGAAACTAAAAATAAACTTATAAGTAATGTTCATGAGATTGCCGCAGTTGTGTTTTCCATTGCATTGCAAACTCTCCTTCGCAATTACGTTGTATCAATGCTCATTAAACAACCAACCTTCAGCTAAATCAATCCAATTAGGATTCATTCCTAAAATTAATTGTTCTTTTCGCTTTCTATTTCCTGCTTTTAATTGTTTCTCTCTGGATATCGCAAGTCCTATATCCTCAAACTCTTCATAATAAACTAATTTATCAACATTAAATCTAGATGTAAACCCTTTGTATACTTTATTTTTATGCTGATAAGTTCTTTTTAATAAATTACTTGTAACACCAGTATAAATAACTGTATTGTTTTTATTGGTCATAAAATACACATAGCTTTTTTTCATATTTTAAATGTACTATTTTTTTATAAACCGTCATTGCGAATACAACGCAGTGGAATGAAGCAATCTGTTGATTTGGAACTAAAAATAAAATTGTAACCATTATTCATGAGATTACCGTAGTCGTGTTTTCCATTGCATTGCAAACTCTCCTTCGCAATGACGTTAGGCTATGAAACCGTCTTTGCGAACGGAATGCAATGAAGTGAAGCAATCTGTTGATTTGGAACTAAAACAAAATTGTAACCATTATTCATGAGATTGCCGCAGTTGTGTTTTCCATTGCATTGCAAACTCTCCTTCGCAATGACGTTAGGCTATGAAACCGTCTTTGCGAACGGAATGCAATGAAGTGAAGCAATCTGTTGATTTGGAACTAAAACAAAATTACAACCAATATTCATGAGATTACTTCGGTTGTACCGCACTCGTAATGACGTTGTACGATTTAACCGTCATTGCGAATGAATGTAATGGAGTGAAGCAATCTGTTGATTTGGAACTAAAAATAAAATTATAAGTAATGTTTATGAGATTACTTCGGTTGTACCGCCCTCGTAATGACGTGTTACTATGAAACCGTCATTGCGAATGAAATGCAATGGAGTGTCGCAATCTGTTGAATTAAAACTTAAAACAAACTTATATGTAATGTTCATGAGATTACTTCGGTTGTGCCGCCCTCGTAATGACGTATTCAAATCTCGCAATGACGTTTACTTAATTCATCCCCAAAACCTTATACTCTTCTAAAATAGCTTCCCAAACCAATTGTTGTTCGTATCTCGTTTCAATCATTATTCTAGCATTTGATTTTGCTTTTATAAAAGCTGTAGTATTTATTAAACAATGCCGCATTGCACTTAAAATTGCTTCTGTATTTTTCACAGGAATAACCCAGCCATTTTTACCTTCAACTACAATTTCATTACAGCCATTTATATTGGTAACAATACTTGGCAATCCCATTGCTCCTGCCTGCATAACCACATTAGGAAAACCTTCTCGGTAACTGGGAAAAACCAATACATCTGAAATAGCAAAATATGGACGTACATCTTGCTGATATCCCACTGAAATTATACTTGGGTTATTTTTTATACTATGTATAGTTTCTTTTTTTAATGGGTCTAAGTCTTGCTCAAAAGGACCTACTAATAAGAGTTTAAATTTTTGAGTTTGCAGTGCAGAGTTTTGTAATTCCTCAAACGCTGCCACTAATTCGTTAATACCTTTATCACCAACAATTCGCCCAACAAAAATAAATACAAAATCGTTTTTTTGTATTCCTAATTCTTGTTTTAAAGCTTCATTTTTTTCGACTGAAAACAATTGCGGATTAAAAAATTCAGTATCAATTCCATTTGAACTTCCATTTGCAAGTACTTTCAATTTTAATGGTTTTGCAAAATTATTTTTAATAATAATTTCTTTTAAGCCCATTGAATTGGGATACACCTTGGTAGCACAAGAATAGGTTAATTTCTCAACAAAATTAAGTACTTTTCTTTTTATACCAATTGATTCTAACAAAGGCAAGCCAGCCACCGTATGTAACCTGTTTGGAACATTTGCCATTTTAGCAGCCAACATACCAACAATTCCTGCTTTTGGAGTATGCGTATGCACTATAAAAGGTTTTTCCTTTTTTAAATATTTATATAATTTCAACAAAGAAATTAGATCTTTAATTGGAGTTATTTTACGTGTCATTTCTAAATGAAACACTGGTATATTTTGTTCTTCCCCAAAGGTGTTTAAGCGTTCCTTCTCTGAAGAAACTGCAATAACCTGAAAATAGGATTTCATAAAACCCAATTGCCCCTCCAATAGTTTTTCTAAAGAAATTGGTACTGTTGTTATTCTAATTAATTTCTTTTTCATTTAAGGCTCTCGTTTTTTTATAAGTTATTAAAAAATAAAAAATGTAAGGAAAAAACATAATTCTCATTCTATTTCCCAATCCTAAATTGTACAAATAAGATCCAAACAACACAATTAAGAAAATACTTGATAGTAGGGCAAACTTATGATCAAACGAAAGTACACTTATTTTAAATTTATTTTTAATCAGTTTTTTTATTATTAGTCCGCAAATTACAACATAGTATAAATTTTCAATTGAAGTCACCAATTGAAAACTGTTTTTTATACTATACAAAAATGGTAATGGCATAAAAAGTAGATAAAATATCCGGGAAATTATGGAAGTGTCTAATATATCAATTTTAGAATTTCCATTAGCTTCTCCATGTTCAGCTAAACCATAAAAAAACTCTTGAATTGCTGCTAAATTAACCGTATCTATTTTTAAAAAATATTTAAAAGCTACTGGAATCAAAACTAGAGTTATACACGAAACGATTAGTACTATTTTTAATTTTATTTTTTTTGAAAAATTTGTATCAAAAAGAATAGACACTAATAGCCCTAACAACAACATAAAAAAAACGTGCGGTCTAATTATAAAAACAAGCGCAAAACAAACAACTAAAACCCAATCAAAAAATTGGTGCTTTACTTTTTTCAATATAAAAACCATCAATAAAAAAAGTAATGCCTCCTTACCTAAAAACCCTGTCCAAAAATGAATGGACGGAATTAAAAAGAACACCCCTAATAAAAGCTTCTTTTTAACTATCTTTTCAAGAGATATTAATTTAAAATATTCTAAAAACCCTTTAAAACTAATAGTAGCAAAGAGCAAGAACAGCACTTCTATAGTTATTTTTAACTTTACCAAAGGATATATTAAAAAAGAAACCACAAATCCACCAACTGAAAAAAGCTCCCACCAATTATCAGCTGCAACAGCTGCATTATAGTACTTTTCAGGATCATTATTAGGCAAGGTATCTAGTAGCAACACAAAAGCCAATGACATTGCAAAATGAACCAATGTAAAAACTATATAAAAAACTTTTTCATTTTTTGAAACTGCATTACACCAAAGTTCTTGTACGTTTTTTTGCACATAATAAATGAGAACAAATACAAGAATGCTATTTAGAAATACTATCATTTTTTTAAAGTTGAATGCGCAGTTTTTTTAGTAAATAACCAAAACGACAATAATGCATATACAAATCTTGCTGCTATTAAGAAAATTGCAGCTCCTAAATAACCGTAATTTATAAACCCTAATGCTCCAATTAACAAACCAACTAATACCGAACTTATTGTTATAAACCCAAATAATTTATCCTTACCAAGCACTAATAAACCATTTACTCCGTATGCTGAAATTATTGACATTAACAAAGGTGTGGGACTCATTATTTTAATAATAAAAGTTACTTGATTAATAGATTCTTCATTGTCTAATTTCAACCAAGGTTTCACCAACAAATCTGCACTAAAAAACATAACAACTGAAAACAACACTCCCATTATTAATAAGGTTCTAACAGATATTTTCCGCACCTTAGAATCTCTATTTACAATTGGATAAAAAACTTTTGTAACAATTGAATTCACTGTTGAAAAAGCATTAGAAAACTTCACCCCTAATTGCATATAACTTACGTGTATTGGAATACTAAACATACCTACTAATAAAACAGCTAAATTAGAAAGTACAGACGGCACAAATAAGTTAATAAATGAACTAAAATTATTATATAAATAAGCACTTACTTTTTTAAACGAAAGTATTTTAATTGATAACTCATACTCTTGTATCACATAAAAAAAACTTATCCCTCCGGCAACTAATAATCCTATAGCCTCAAATAAAATAATATAAATATAATCTTTTGGTTCATTTATAAATAAAATTACAAGTAGTGCATAAATAAGCGTAGCTACCAAACTTATTATAGGCAAAAACTTCATTTTTTCAACACCAATAAAAAACCAACGTAAAGAAAACAAATCACTTAATAATAAAAAAGACGCGAACACGTATAATAAACTATGTGATCTAAAACTAGGTACTATAAAATTTAGTATTACCAGAAGCAGTAATAAAAATACAATTATGAATAATTTTACTGAAAAAACTTCATTAAAAACACTATTATAACTTCTTTTATCTTCAGGTTTTGCCAACTCTCTAACCGCAACTAAATTAAACCCATAATTAGAAATGTTCATAAAAAAGAACACTAATGCTATAGCAAAAGCATATACCCCATAGTTTTCAATCCCTACTTTTAATATTAAATAGGGTATTAAAAAAATAGCTATTACCAAATCAATTGCTTTAACGGAAAACAATGAAAGGGTGTTTTCTATGAAATGGTATATTTTTTTGTTATTCAATGGTTTTAAATTATATATTAAAATTGTTTCTGTTTATTTATGAATTAAATAGATTATCATAAACATCTTCGTACTCTTTAACCATTTTACTAATATCAAACTCTTCTGCTCTGTTTAAACATTTTTTAACTGTTTGATTATAAAAATTACTATCATTTGAAAGTTTTAAAATCAAATTAGACAACATTTTCTCATCTCTTGGCTCAAATAATAACCCTGCACCTTCAACAATTTTAGATAGCCCTGGAACATTTGATGCTATTACAGGCTTCCCTGCTGCCATACCTTCAATAGCAGCTCTCCCAAACCCTTCATAATTACTTGACATTACAACAATACTAGATTTATTTAAAATAGCGCCCACATTGTTTTGTAGGCCTAAAAAACTAACTTGATCCGCAACACCCAATTTTTCAGTTAATTCTTTACAAATTGACATTCTTGCACCATCTCCCACAAATAAAACATGAAAATTTTCTGGTAATAAAGCTAAAGATCTAATTAATGTATCTTGGTCTTTTTGACTTCTAAAGCTTGCTATTTGAGTAATTATTGTTTTATCTTTAAGCTTAACATTTAAATTAAAAGATTCCCTATTTTGATTCTTTTCATTTCGAATTTTGACCAAATCTACACCATTGTATATAACTGTTATATTTTCATTGCCCCTTAAGTGCTGTTTAAGATTGATATTTGCCTCAGGAGTTATTGCTATTATTTTATCATATTGATTATATATAAACCTTTCAATCCATTTAAAAATGAATTTTCCTCTTCTATTATTGCTTGTACTATGTTCTGTAAAAACTAATTTAGTTTTAGAATTTCTAAATATTTTAGCAAATGCTACTATGTAAAATGAAGGAAATAAATGTGCATGTACAATATCATAATTATTAATTATTCGGCTAATTTTTAAAATAAAAAAGGGATTGAATAACATATTACTTTTACCTAAAGAAATAACAGGTACATTTTGTTCTTTTAATTCTTTTAAAAAAAACGTGTCTTCCCCATTTAATAAAAGCACATCGGTAGCATAACCATTCTTAATATGTAAGGGAACATTCCCTACAATTGATCTTTCTGCACCACCAATATGAAGTGAGTTTATAACACGTAAAATCTTCATCTTAATTAAATTTTAATTAATTATCCTTCTGATTATCCAACCAGTCTTGAAAAACTATTACATCCCACAATTGTACCTCCCAATTTCTTTTTCTAGACAAATGTTCCTTCCATTTTGAACGAATAATTTGGGCGTTAAAAAAACCCTCTTCTTTTAATCGTTTTTCATCTAATAAGTTTTCACACCATTCTTTTAGAGGCCCTCTTAACCATTCTCCTAACGGTACTCCAAACCCCATTTTTGGACGTTCTATTAATTGTTTTGGCACATATTTATATAATACTTCTCTCAGCACCCATTTATCTATTCCATTACGTAATTTATACTCTATTGGTAAAGACATTGCAAATTCTACAATTCTATGATCTAGCAAAGGCACCCTTGTTTCTAATGAATTTGACATTCCCGCTCTATCTACTTTGGTTAAATTATTATTAGGTAAATACGTCATTAAATCTACCGCCATCATTTCAGCAAAAAAAGAATCTAATTTTAAATTGTTCTTTTGAAATAAAGTTTCAGACGCTTCACTTCCTAAAACCCAATCGGTTGCATTTAAATTATGAGTCATAAAACCTTTTTGATAAAACTCGTTTCTATTATTGATATTTAATAAAGGCGCAGCTTTTAAAATTTTATCTACAAAATTTATTTCTTTAGCATTCTTATCAACTTTACCTTTTAATGGTTTTACCAATAACTCTAAAAAACCTATTGGTAAGTTTGTTATTCCTTTAAACATACCCTGTCTAAGAAAATAAGGAATTTTAGATGAACTATTCCAAGATTTACTTGCTAATTGATACCTGCTATATCCGCAAAACAATTCATCTCCACCATCACCAGACAAACTAACAGTAACTTTATTTTTAGCCATTTTTGACACTAAATAAGTAGGGATTTGAGATGCTTCAGAAAAAGGTTCTGTATAAATTTTAGGTAATAAAGGTACAATATCTAATACTTCTTTACTTGTAATATAAGCTTCATGATGGTCTGTACCTATATGGTTTGCCACTTTCTTTGCATGTTCAGCTTCATTATACTCCTTTTGATTAAAACCAATTGAAAAAGTATTTACTTTTTTATCAGATTGCTTTTGCATTAATGCTACAACTACACTTGAATCTACACCACCAGACAAAAAAGCTCCTAACGGCACGTCTGCTTGCATTTGAAGACTTATTGCATTTAAAAGCAACTCTTCTAAGTTTTCAACAGCCTGTTTACTTGAGCCTTTAAATGATGGTTGATTGTTGCTATTAGCCAAATCTTCAATTGACCAATATTGGCTTTTATTTATTTTCTTAGTTTTTGCATTAATAGTTAATGTAAAGCCAGCTTCAAGCTTAAAAATATTTTCATAAATTGAATAGGGTTCAGGAATTGCACAATGTTTTAAAAACAGCGCTAAAGCATTTCTATTAATAGCATTATTAAAAAGCGGGAATGATTGAATAGGTTTAAGTTCCGATGCAAAAACAAAATTTCCATTTACCCAGCCATAATATATAGGTTTCTCACCCATTCTATCCCTAACGAGTGTTAAATTCTCTTCAGTAGCATCCCAAAGTGCAAAGGCAAACATACCAATACAATTTTCAATAGTTTTATCTAACCCCCAAATTTCAATTGCTTTTAATAAAGTCTCAGTGTCTGATGTTCCTTTCCAGCTAATGCTTGTATTAAGTTCTAATTCTTTTCTAATTGCTAAATGATTATAAATTTCCCCATTAAAAATAATGGTATACCTTTCAGAATCTGAATGCATTGGCTGGCTTCCATTCTCCGTTAAATCTATAATAGATAATCTTGCATGGCCTAATCCAATATTGCAACTATTATTAAACCAAATCCCTTTACTATCAGGACCACGATGTTTAATTTCAGTTACCATGGAACTAAGTATACTTTTATAATTAAGTGTTCCATTTGCTAAAAAACCTACTATTCCACACATAAAACTTTTCGTTAATTTTATCGGTTACGATACCTTATATAATAATTTAATAAAACCCCGAATGGAAGTGCGAGCATTGTTAATAAAAAATTATTATTCTTAAAAAAATTATATTCTTTAATTATAATACTACTTGAGATGTAATGAATCAATGCTTTAAACCTAACTTTAAAATACTTAGAATACTTTAATTCAATAACCCTTGAATATCTAAAACCTTTAGGATGCTTCATATATTGCCTAAATATATTTCTAGTTGAACCATCTTCTAAATATTCCACCACACATAAAGCTTCATTTAAACAAAGTAACGTATACTCTTTATCAATTTGCAAATATAACGATCCTAAAGGCACAAAACTTTCACCTTCAAAAATAGGATACTTAGGATATTTTTTTACAATTTCTGTTCTAAATACCAATTTCTTATCTCCGGTTATATGGTATTTATAATATAAATCTTCCAGTGAAGCATTTTTTAAACCTACCGGCATTCTTTTTCCTAGTATTGCCCCATCATTTAAAACATCTAAACCTACAATACCAGCATATTTATCATTTCCATATAACTCCCAAAATCCTACAATTTTTTCAATTGCGTTATCTGTTAAATAATCATCAGAATCTATACAAACATTTAATTCTGTATTAATAGTAGCATAAGCAGTATTATAAGCTCCATGCATTCCTAAATTACTTTGATATATATATGTTATTTCAATTTCATTTTGAGCAATCCAAGACGCTACAAGTTCTTTAGTAGTGTCTGTAGAGCCATCATCTATAATAAGCCAACAAAAATCTCTGGTTGCTTGCCTTAATAAACTATCATATAATTGCCCTAAACAGAAAGCTCGGTTATATGTTGGAGTAAATACTGTTATTTTTTTCATTTAATTATAGTATAATAAACATAAAATACGTAAATCCATAATACAACAATACGGTATATGCCAATACTTTTTGCTGCTTTATAAAAAACTGTTGTTTAAAAAATGGGTAAAAAATAATTACAGCCATTAAAAACCAAGATAAATACGCAAACCTATTTGAAAAACTTGAACGTATTACCAAAATCCAAAAAGCATTGGCTGTAAGGTAAATATTAAATAACTGTATATATACTTTATCATTAAAATTTCTTTTAATAATAAAATAATACCCAGCATAAACAGCAGCTGCACTATATAATAAGAAATCCCATCTAAAACCAGTTCTTGAAAATTGCGATTTATCTATTGCATCTCCTAAATATTTTAAGCGTTCACCTCCAAAACCAACTGAGGCAAATAAATTTTCCCAAAAACCACCCAAAACCAAGGATAATGGTATTGCAAATAACCAACCGATTAAATAATGGCGTGGATTTTTATAAAAAAGCGTTAAAATGTAGGCTGCAATTGGCATAATTACACTCCCATGAATAAAATAAGCTATTAGAAATAGCCCATATTTAACCAAATTATTTTTGGAAGCTAACCCATAAATAATAAATGACGTTGCAATCCCATTACGTATTCCGTTTGTTCCATAAGGCCAAAAAGAAAAAGAAGCTATTAGCATTAAAAAGATAAAATACCTATCTGCTCCAAACCATTTTTTAACAGCACTGTATAATGGTACAATATACAATATGGCACATAGTAAAAAAAAGATTTGAGCAGACATAATACCACTACAAAACTTCATAAATAAGCGCCATAAATAATCTTTATTGTTTGTTATTTCAGCCCCATTTGCAAACTCCTTAAAGTATTTTGCGTAAATCCCCATATCTCCAAACACGAAACTTATGGGACGTAAGCCCATATAAAATAATACCACAATTAATAAAATTAATGAGGCTATTTCCTTTTTTTTATTATTATAAATAACATAACCATTGGTTTGTAGTTTTATAAATGCTACTACTATTATTATTAATAACGCATTATAAAATAGTGGTGTATAAAAAGGTAATGGTATAATGGAATTAAAAATCATTGAATTTATTCTTTAAAAAGGTTTAACCATTTTTCCATCACTTTATTTTCGTTAAAACGCTCTATATTTTTTAATGCAGCTTGCCTCATTAATTTTCTTTTCTCTGGATTTTCAATTAAGGTAGCTATCTCAACCGAAAAAGCTTCTATTTTATTGTGTTTCACTAAAATACCATCCTCCCCATTTGTTATAATATTTCTTGGGCCATGTGGACAATCATACGAAACAATAGGCAAACCACAAGATAAAGATTCCAACAACACCATAGGAAAACATTCCGTTTCAGAGGTTAGTGCGTAAATAGATGCTTCTTGCATTTTTTCTTCTAGTTTACTGGTAGCTCCTTTAAATTGTATGTTTGAAACGGATAATTCTTTAATTAAATTATTTAATGTATCCAATAATAACTTATTTCCTTCTCCATAAATATAAACTTCCCAATCTGGAAACCTGTCCACAATTAAACCCCAAGTTTTTATTAAATGATCAAATTGTTTTACTTCAGCAATTCTACCTGCTGCAATAATAGTATGGTTTCGTTTTACATTATTTCCTTTAACTTCCAATTTAATGGCATTGGGAATTACCACTACATTATTAGATTTATAATATTTTTGCTCATCAGGATTTAATACAACTACATGTGTGTATTTTTTTTCAATAGTAGTATTAATTGTGTGCATTATTTTTTTTAAAAAACTAGCTTTTGGCAAGTGCTTTACATAATAATACCTAGAAGCATGAAACTCTTTTATTGTTTTTATGTTACCACTTATAAAAGGAATAAAATAAAAATCAAAAGCATAATTACAAACAATTAACACATCCGGATTAATTTCACTTAACTTGTTTTTTAATCTTTTCAGATGTTTCGGAACTTTGTTAAGGTTAGTTGGATTAAAATAACTTTTTGTCCTTACATAATTAATATCCAAATCATGGTGAATTACTTTATCTGAAATTGTATAACAAAACGCTTTACCTTTTTGCTCAGTTGTAATTAAATGAACTTCATAATCTGGAATCTGAACCAAATAGTTTAACTTTTGAGCCAATACCTTTTCAATACCTCCATGAAGATATACTTGATCTGTACTATAAACTATTTTCATGCTACTTTATTAAGCTTTTAAATAAGGTATCCCAAATTGGGATTATTTTTTCTGGGGCATAACGTTTTACATTTATTTTTGCCTCCTCACTCATTTGCTCTCTTTTTTCTTGATTTTCTATGATATCAGCTAACTTTTCTGCAAATTCTTCTATATTTCCATTATCAACTACATAACCATCCTCATTATTTTTTATTATATCTGCCGGTCCATGTGGGCAATCAAATGCCACACAGGGAACTCCAAAACTCATTGCTTCTATTAAAACCATACCAAAGCCTTCTGATCTTGATGGTAGTACAAATATAGATGCTTCAGCGTATTTATCTGCTATATTTTTAATTGGGTCATTTAAGATTAAGCTATTACTTAAACCCTGTTTCTTTATTATTTGTTGCAAATTAAGTTTTTTATTTTGCTTCCCATAAATTTCCAACCTCCAATCAGGGTGTTTTTTTACAATCATTCCCCAAATGGAAATTAACCTATCAAAACCTTTATTAAAACTTTGGGTTCCGACTGCTAAAACCAGATTTTTTTTAGGTTTTTTAAAATCTTGATCAAATTCTTGAAATGGAGCAGGATTTGGAATTACTGTACAATTAACTTTATTCCAATCTTTTTTATTCCCATTGGTAAGAATTACAAAAGCATTAAACTTTTTTGCTCCCCAAACCATTACCAATTGTACACAATAATTTTTTAACTTTTGATTTGCTGATTTGTTTGTTTCTGAAATAAAATTAAAATCTAAAGAAGCATGTCGCTCATAAATAACAGGTATTTTCTTTCCAAAAATAATTGGAAACAACAGCCCTTTTAAACCATCATCACAAACCGAAATAATAGCTGGTTTTATATTTTTTAAAACCTGTTTAATTCCTTTTCTATAGCTTAAAAAATAATTAATTGGGTTGCCTCCAACTTTTATGTCATGAAATTTTAATGCACTGCTAAAATTATAAAATGGTTTTTTATCACCATCATTTAAGGTTAAAATATGAACTTCGTAGCCAAACTTATCCACTAAATAACTTGCTTTTACAGCCAATACACGTTCCAAACCTCCAGAACCATTAATTGCATTTGTAATGTAGAGAAGTTTCATATATAATTAACTTAACAATAATTTATTTACTAAACTTATGGACTCTTCTTTTCTAGTATTTTTTTGCTTTTTTAAATTCTCTATTAATTTATTTTTTAAATCATCATTTTCAATTATTGTTTGTATGGCATCTGCAATTGAAACTGCATCCATTGCTGCAATTAAGCCTGTTTTATTAGGCTCTAAAATTGAAAATGCTGTTGGAAAATTTGTACTTACAATTGGTTTATTTAAAATACTTGCTTCAATTAGTGTTAAACCTAAACCTTCAAATAAAGAAGTTTGCACATAAATATCACAAGTATTAATATATGGATATGGATTTTCTTTATAGCCAATTAAATTAAATACGTTTTCTAAATTACTATTTTTAATATGCTTTTCTAATTTTTCTCTTTCTGAACCTTCACCAATAACATACCATTTTATTGAAAATCCTCTTTCCACTAAAATTTTACAAGCATTGATAGCTAATTGGTACCCTTTTACCTCTGCCAGCCTTCCAACAGTAACAATATTTATTAAATTAGTATCAAAATTTAAATTTTCAATTTTGCTACCTGCTTTTTCTTTAATAGTAGTAGTATCTAAAATATCAGGAATTACCTCAATAGTAGCATTTAAATTATAGTTATTAAATGCAGCTTTTAAAGATTGTTTACATTCTTCAGATACTGCAACAATAGTATTTAGCTTTTTGTAAAATTGAAAATCAATTGCTGCATTATAACCCGCTTTTTGATAATCAGTATTTACCCAAGCAATTTTTTTAGATGCTGACATTTTAGTTGCCAAATAATAGGTTGCAAAACCCTGATTATACGCAATTGCAACATCGTAGTAAACTGCATGTGTATTTATTAAGTGCTGATATGCATTCCAAAAATTTTGTGCAGTATGCTTATTTTTAGTGAATTTTCTTAAAATCCAAAATTCTATTTTTTTATAAAATTTATTAAAAACATTTACATTCTTAAAAAGTGGTTTATTTATAATTGTAACTTCTTTTGGAACAAACTTCTCAAATTCACCACCAGAATTAAATAAAATTAAATCCACTTGAAATACTGAATAATCTAGCAAATTTAATAAGGTAATTAAACTTTTTTCAGCTCCTCCGCATTGTAAAGATTCTATTATAAAAACAACTTTTTTCATACTTTAATTTAATGCCTTTTCTAAAAAAAGTTTCGATTTAGAAACTAAATTTTCTAATTTACTACTAATCTCTTTATATGATTTTATTGTATTAATACCATAACTATTTCCATTAAGTTCAGTTTCATCAACAATAAGATGTGATAAATTTACTAAAGCTAGTAAATCCCTCATTCTAGTATTAATTTTTTCTTTTCTATTTACTACCAAAAATTGTTTTTCAAAAATTAAAGAAAAAGCAACCGCATGAAAAGAATTTGAAATTACAAACTGCGCATTTGCAATTAATGATAAAAAAAACTCGGGTCCTTTTAACCAATAATTATCTTGAGCGTATTTAATGTTTTTATTAACCGTTACTATTCTTAAATTATTTTCCGCAGCTATTTTTTTAGCAATTTTTTTTATAGAATGATTACTATCAAAATCATAAACAAAAATATAATTGTCTTTTATCGGTTTTACAAAAGTAGATTTCCAATAGGTAGCTGACAATAAAAATACTGGATCTAATACTTGTGCTACATTTTCAATTCCTAATTCATTTAAAATAGTTATACCAGACGTCTCTCTTACTGAAATATGGTTTATTCTTTTAACTTTTTCTTTTACAAATGGTTTTAGCTTATCCGCAATACTATCAATAGCAAAACTTGCTGCATAAGATATTTTAAGTTTATCATCTGGCACAAAATCTAAATAAAAAGCAGAATCTTTCCCATTTTGGAAAAAAGAATTCCAAATCTGATCACTTCCACAAATATACGCATCTGCAATAGGTAAGTTATTTTTTAACTCTTGATTGTTTTTATATAAGTGCTCTCCAGTTTTTATATATTTTTTCGAAAATTTATCGAATGCCTTCTTTCTCTTTAAAGCTTTTAACCTTCCTGGTAATTTTACTAATAAATAAATGTACTTAACAGGAAATGAATTGTATTTTGGGGAAACGGACAGTAAATTAAAATGATTACTTAAATAAAATGGTTTATAATGTATTGCCTGCGCTTTATGCCCTAATTCTTCAAGGTATTTTAGCAAGGCATACTCTTGTAAACTAGCTCCATAATTATAAACTTCATGACAAGTAATAGTTTTAATTTTCATGATATTTTTATTTTATAGGACAACTTTCAAAAAGCTTATCTAAGTCTATATTAATTTTGTAAGAATAAAAACGACTTAAAATAAATTCAATTGAAATAGTTTCATCCATTTTTATTGGCATTTTATCTAACCTACCTACAGACTGGAAATAATCTATAAATTTAAAGTTTTTACCCATTAATTCTGAAAACTCTAGCCATAAAGATGGAATTCCATAGGCATCCGCAACTATAATACCGTGTAAAGAACTTGAAGCTATTTTTTCACAACTATTAATTTGGTCTATAAATTCAAATATATTTTTATTTTGAACATCAATAATTAAAACATTATCCAAAAATTTATCTTGCAACCATTTATTATTTTTATCATTATAATGAGGTATAATTCCTAGTTTATATCTTTTTTTAATACCTTTTGATTTATAAAACCTAGGTAATAACAAAGCTGGATCTCCATAAACCTCAGGACAATCAACTCCTAATTCTAAAACTCTATTTCTTGTTAAAGGACCTCTTACTGCTAATATTTTTTTAGGACTCCCATGTTTAAAAACATTATTTGCGCTTATAAATCCTGACCCCCAAACAATAGATTTTTTATTTGATAATGATAAAATTGACCCTATTGTTAAATAATTTTCAAAAGGATAATATGCCGTATCTATTTTAACAACACTTTCAGCTCCTAACCATTTCAATAATTTTGGTGTAATTACATCTCCAAAATTATTGGCATCTTCAAACCAAAAAGCTTTATGTGATTTTTCCGAAAAATTTAAAATGAGAATTTTAAAATTTTTTAAATAACCTCTTAAATTTATATATCCTTTTTTAATAAACATTATTTCTGTTTCTTATACTTTTTACAATACCAATTTTTAAAAGATTATATTTAATTTTTGAAATCCACCCTTTAAATAATAAATTTAGTGTTTGTATTAGACTCATCTTTAATTTATTATCTCTAATAAAATTTAATTTATCATATTCACTTAATATTCTTGAACTCAATATTTTTTGATTAACCTCTGTTATTTTAACAAAGAATTCTTTAGCATAAATAAAATTAAAATGTGCATCTAATTCTTTTAATTTTTCAATTTGTTTTTTTAATACTTTGAAATAATACTTCTTATTTGTTAATACATTTTTTGTTACTGAATTCTCTGAATTAGACCTGTAAACACCCATTATATCAGGTAAATACAAAACACCATTTGGATGTGACCAAAGTACTTGCATAATTCCATGACCTCCATATGCACTTAAAGACAATGTTTTAAACTCGTCAATTCTATTGTTTCTAATAATAATTGACTGCATAGGACACACATATCCAAATTTCAAAATTACTTCTTTAGTTGGTATCACTCTTTCTTTTTTCCCATTATTACCTACAATACCTACATTTTCTTTTTTATCATCATTAAAAATTATGGAAGCATGTGAACATATATCAATATCCGGATTTACTTCTAATGCATTCACTTGTTTTTGCAATTTTAGCGGGTCTGTCCAATAGTCATCGCCTTCGCACATAGCAATGTATTTGCCTTTAGCTTTGTTAAAACAAATTTCAGATACAATTCCTTTTTCAATTGAATATTGATTTATTTTTTGATAAATTGGTTTTATTATTTCTGGATATTTTTCTTCATAATCCTTAATTATTAAAGCAGAACTATCTGTAGAAGCATCATCATGCACAATCACTTCTATAGGAAATGATGTTTTTTGCATTATAAAACCGTCCAATGCATCTTTAATATATTTTTCGTGATTATATACAAAACAAACAACACTTACCATTGGGGTATTCATAGATTATAATATTTTAATTTAATACAAACTCAATTATTAATTTTCTATTATAATGCAATGCCATTATAAATTCTTTTTTAAACCGAATTGCTTGTTTCACATAATTCCAAATAATAAAAAGTCCAGTTTTTTTTATTATTTTTTTATCCTTTTTATTGTCTGTTACAAATATCAAAATATCCTTTAACCTTTTTTGCAAATAGGTAGTATGCGTTAAAGAAGAAGCAATACCGTTGCCATGGTAATTATAAACAGCTGTACATATATTTAAAATACAACCTTTTCCTTTCTTTAATAAAAACAAGTATAATACCCAATCTGAAGCATTATAATTTTTAAATAAATTTTTAGGTATTTTTATATTTTTAAATACTACCGAACAAGTATCAAAAGGATTGTGTTTTAAAACATCTTTTCTAGAAAAAAACAGCTTATTTTTCCCTTTAAAATTTTTATAACTCTTATTTTTTAAAACTTTATCTTTTGTAAGCTTTTTTACTTGCGTACCACAAATAACAACACTTGTGTTAGCCTCCAAAAAATCTACTTGTTTTTGTAATTTTAAAGGATCTGTCCAATAATCGTCACCTTCGCAAATAGCTATGTATTTGCCTTTGGCTCTTGGGTAATTATATGTAAAATCTGGATTAATACCTTGTGAAAATTGATTTTCTTTTTGGTAAATTGGTTTTATAATGTTTGGGTATTTATTTTCATATTCACTAATAATAGCTACTGTTCCATCTGTAGAAGCATCGTCATGTATTAATATTTCAAACTCAAAATTAGTTTGCTGCATTAAAAAACCATCTAAACATTGTTTAATGAATTTTTCATGATTATATGTAATACAACATATACTAACTAATAACTTATCATTCATATTATTACTCTACTTAATCCAGTAGTTATTCTGCCCAATTAATTCAAAATAATCATCTCTAGTTATGCCCACTATAATTTTATCCCAAAATTTATTTTTTCTAAAATAAAAATTACGTTGTATCCCTTCTTCTTTCCAGCCACACTTACCAATATACATTTTTAAAGAAGCAATATTGTATTCAATCATATCTCCATTCAACCTTTGTAAACCTAATTCTTCAAAAGCATATTTCATTATTGCCATTACAGTATCTACTGCATAACCCTTACCTCTTATTTCTTTATCACCTAAAAGCATTCCATGAAATGCATTTTTATTTTTCCAGTCAATTTCTACTAAATTAGCAGTACCAATTAGTCCTAACTCATCTGTATGTATCGCAAACCGTTGATTTAAAGACATTACAGATAAATTAGATTGCCATTTTTGAATATCACCCATACTTGTTGGAAAATGCCAACCTCCTAGCCAATATTGTATTTCAGGTTCGTTACCCCATTTATTTAATAATGCTAAATCTTCCTGTTCAATTGCTTTAAGCGTTACTAATTTACCTTCAATATTCATTTTTTATAATCTTTATAATTTCAACCAATTCCTTTTCTGTTTGCCTTTGATCTATAGGCAAATATACTATATCACTGGCTAGTTTAAATTCTAAATCATCCTTAGTACACCATTCTAAAATATTTGGCCAATAAGTTGCTGTGTATACTTTATTATTAATTAACCGTTCTCTTAATCCAATATCTTCACACCAATATGGGTAAACCATAGGAACACTCTCCCCTTGTACAACTACTTCTAACAAATTAGTTTTATTTAAAATATCATGTAAATAGTTAAAATTTTGTCGTCGTTTATTTGCACAACTTCTATAATCAATATTGGATAAAATAAGTTGTGTAAGCTTCGCCATTTTTTTAATTGGTTGCTTTGATAGCTTTTCATCATTCTCTTTAAAATAGGAATAGCCATCTTCTGCACTCGTATCAATCCTTCTTAATAAATGCTCAAATCTATTGTATGAAACGTCTTTCTCTAAATCAATATCTAAATTTTTATTGCTATATAAATAAGCACCATCAGGTACACCAAAAAATTTTCTTGGTGAATAAAACGTATCCACACCTTTTATTGGTTTGGAATAAAAAGATTGTGCGTTATCAATTATTAAATTCTTGCAACTTTTAGCTAAAACATTTATGTAGCTATCCTTCAAACCAAAATAATTAGTATATAAAAAAGCTTCATTATGTTTAATGCTATTAAAATCAAAAACGGGCTCTAAAAGCTCATTTATATTATAAAATACTACTTCAATTTTAAGTTTTTGTATTGGCTCTAACAAAACATCACAAGTAAAAAATGGTAAATAAATTTTTTTATACCCATTAGCCAATAAAATATATTCTAAAGCATTACGCCCAGTATTTAGGCTGATAGCTTTTTTATGATACTCTTCTCCTTTATTGAGTTCCAATTCAAAATAACCTCCAATAGCTTTCATATTAAAGTATAATTATTCAACATTTCTTTTACCTCTTCCTTTGAATTAAACATTATTACATCAATTATAGACAACCATGGTACAAATTCATCATTAAACTGTTTATATTCTATACTGTTTGATTTCAAAAAATTCAATTGAATATTTTCTTTATAAAAATCTTCTTTATTATATAAATCAACTCCACCAATTGGATTAATATACTTTTTAGCTTGTTCTTTTTTACAAATATCTATAATTCTGTCTTTACCTTTTAAGGTAACATTATTATACAAAGATGAAGTTAAAACAAACTCTGTTTTTAACTCTAAAAAGTTACTGATCTCTACAAGACTTTTTACTGCTATTTTTGAAATAGTAACTTTGTCATTCACATTTGATAAAATATTATTAATTAACTGATTTGCTTGCTCATAGAAGGTGGCTTTTTTGTAGGATTGTTCTACTGTTTTTAAAAATTTAATTTTCCATTTCTCAAACTGCTTCTCATTTATAAAAGTTTCATTAATTTTTAAAAAAGAACTTTGTTTTTGTAATGGTACCGTAAACAATTGTTTAGAACCTTGCACCAAAACTTGATTTCTATTTATCCAACCTTGTTTAATAAAATTTACATCATCGTAGATTATAAACTTATCAACAGCATTAATTAGCTGAAAATATCCTATATAAGGAAACAAATAAGGCTGCATAATAGCAATTTTCATACTAGTATTTATTAATAATTGATATAATATTTTCTATATCCTCCGTATTCAAATTGCAATATAATGGCAAACACAAAATACATTCAGCAATACTTTCAGAAACTGGCATTTTTTGTTTACCAACATAATTTAAGGTATTTAACGATGGATAAAAATATCTACGAGGGTATATTTGAACTGCATTTAAAGCTTTTTGAACCTTTAATAAGGTTGCTTCGTTTTTAAAAATAACAGGATAGTAACTATAATTCCATGCTGTACCAGCTCTTAAGCTCATTTTATTTAATTTAGAAAAATCTAAATTTTTATTATAATAATCTACCACATTTTTTCTTCCTTCCAATATTTTAGGCATATACGGTAATACCGTTAAGCCCATGGCTGCTTGCATTTCGGAAAGCTTTCCGTTAACACCTACACCATAAAATTCTGTTGCAGATTTATGCCCAAAATTATGACTGTAAAAACTTTGTAATTCATAATTTTTATTATTACAAAATAACGCACCACCTTCACCAGTATGAAATACTTTTGTTGCGTGAAAACTACAAGTACTTATATCTCCATAATTAAAAAGTGAGTTCCCATTAAAAGTTACACCAAAACAATGGGCGGCATCGTAAATTACTTTTAAATTGTGTTTGGTAGCTATGGCTTCAATTACCTCAACATTACAAGGATTACCAAACACATGCGTAGCTAAAATAGCGGTTGTTTTTGAAGTTATGGCAGCTTCTATCATTGTTTCATCAATTGTTAAATACTCTGGATGAATATCTACAAAAACTGGAGTACAATTTTCCCAAACAATTGTTGAAGTTGAAGCTACATAACTAAATGGTGTGGTTATTATTTCTCCATTATTTCCAAAAAGCTTTAAGGCAATTTGTAATGGTATGGTACCGTTATTCATACAAACAACAGAAGAAACATTTAGGTAATGTTTTAGTTGTTCTTCTAATTCAAGTAACAATTCTCCACGGTTTGTTATCCATTCATTTTTCCATATACGGCTCAATTGTTGTTGGTATTCTTCAATAGGCGGTAAAAATGTTTTGGTAACGTTTATCATTTCCTTTTAATTATATTTTTTAATTCTGTTAAAGAATTTATTTTAAATACTACTGCTAAAAACAAGTATATTCCTGCGCCTAACAAACCCCCAATTACCAAACGGAGAGCATCATAGTTTATTTTGTCCTTTAAAAAATGGTCTTCAAAATAGACGAAAACACTTGCTATAAAAGCCATAAAAATAATAGGTACTAGATCTTTGGTTTGTTCCCATGCTGTATAGTTAATAAACTTTCCTGAATAATGCGTATTGATAAAAAAACCAACAACTGAAGTAAAAACAGCCCCATACAACAAGCCATAAATACCAAAATGAAAGGAAACAGCAACCACTAATACAATCATTATTTTTTTAACAATTTCTAATTTTAAAAACAAGTCACTCCTACCTTTCACTTTTAATACATTTAAATTATAGGCGTGGATTGGGAACAAAATACCATTCCAACACAGTATTTGAAAATAAGGTACGGCAGGTAACCATTTTTCAGTAAATAAAAACCGAAACAACGGCTCTGCTAATACCACCATTATTAATAATAGAGGTGCAACAAGAAAAATTACCAATTGCATAATTTTTTTATAGACACTTTTTAAGCGTACATCATCATTTTTAATTTCAGCAAATAAAGGAAAAGTAACTTTATTTAAAATAGTAGAAATATTAGTAACAGGAAATTGTTTTAAACTGTCTGCTCTATTATAAAAACCAACTTGTGCAGGGGCAAAAAATTTACCAATAATAATAGTATAAACATTTAAAAAAATCACATCTAATATTCCAGATAAAGTGAGTTTATAACCATAGTTAAAATGATAGTTAAATTTTTCTTTGTTAAAACTCCATGATGGTTTCCATTTTGTATAAAACCATAATTGCAATGTACTTACGGCAGATTGTATAATAGCCATATAAACCAAGCTCCAAACACCATAACCCAAATAAGCAAAAATAACTCCTGATAAACCACCTATAACTGTTGAAGGAATGGAAATTTTCATTTGAGTTTTAAAATCCATAAGCTTGGTTAAGCGAGTACTTTGAACCATTGAAAAAGCATTGATTATAAAAATAACGCCATACCATCTTGTTATTGAGGTTAAAATTTCTTGATCATAAAAATCGGCTATAAAAGGTGCGGTTGCAAATAGTATTACATACATTACAATACTGCCTATTAAATTAAAAAAGAATACTGTAGAATAATCTTCCTGTGTTGGGTTGTCGGTTCTTATAAGTGAAGAGCCAAGCCCTGCATTCATTAAAATTGAACCCAAGCCCATAAAAATTCCAATCATGGCAATAAGTCCAAACTCTTCTGGAAGTAGTAAACGTGCTAATAATATTGAAATAAAGAAACCTATTCCTTTATTACCAAATTGTTGTATGGCAGTCCAAAATACTCCAGATAATGCTTTTTTCTTTAATTCGCTCAAGATTTAATCTTTTATTAACTCTGGAAATTATGGGGTTAAAAAACTATTAACAAAGATATAATTTTAATCTTGCGTTAATGTTTATTTGTTTAATTATTGCAATATTACTATTTAATAATGTATTTAAAAACGGTATTAGTATTTTTAATAAATAACCCTATTATATTATGGTAATTCCTGCTTAAAAAAGCATTAAAAACAGTGTATAAACTTAAAATTGCAAGATATTGCTATTGAAGATTCATAAATACCGTAATTTTCTTTTCTTTTCATGAGATTGCCGCAGGTGTGTTTTCATTGCATTGCAAACACTTCCTCGCAATGACAGGATATAAAATGTTTACAGTTGAAGAGGTTGAGAAGAGTTTAATTTTCTTTTCATGAGATTGCCACGGATGTGTTTTCATTTCATTGCAAACTCTTCCTCGCAATGACGTGGTATGTTCATGAGATTGCCACGGATGTGTTTTTATTTCATTGCAAACACTTCCTCGCAATGACGTGGTGTGTTCATGAGATTGCCACGGATGTGTTTTTATTGCATTGTAAACACTTCTTCGCAATGACGGGTTATAAAATGTTTACAGTTGAAGAGGTTGAGAAGAGTTTAATTTTCTTTTCATGAGATTGCCACGGATGTGTTTTTATTGCATTGCAAACTCTTCCTCGCAATGACGTGGTGTGTTCATGAGATTGCCACGGATGTGTTTTTATTTCATTGCAAACACTTCCTCGCAATGACAGGGTATAAAATGTTTACAGTTGGGGAGGTAGTGAAGAGCTTACTTTTCTTTTCATGAGATTGCCGCAGATGTGTTTTCATTGCATTGCAAACACTTCCTCGCAATGACGTGGTGTGTTCATGAGATTGCCACGGATGTGTTTTTATTTCATTGCAAACTCTTCCTCGCAATGACGTGGTGTGTTCATGAGATTGCCGCAGATGTGTTTTTATTGCATTGCAAACTCTTCCTAGCGATGACGGTAAATAAAAAATGAATTGTAAAATGTAGATTGCTTCCTAGCATTGGCTGCTCGCAATGACGTATTATTTATTTTTCAAACGGATGCTTTGCCAATGGTTTTTTTACAAATGGATGATACTCTCCTTTTGCTCCAATTGGAGCGGCATGACGAATATTGTGTACTATCTCAATTGCTTGTCGTGGAGCTTCTATTCCATAACCATTTCCTTTTAAAATTTCTTGATAAGAAACTGTGTGCAGGTCTGTAAAACCTCCACTAAATTCTAATTCTTCTCCTTCAATAGTAATAGATCTGTACGTTCGCTGACCTTTTGCTTTTATTTCTTCTGGAAGTACATCATAATTTATTGATAAAAACCAACGAACTCTTGCTTTTTCAAATTCTAAATAACCTGCAGATCTATCGTGTGTATTTACATGTACTACGTTTTGTTTTAAATCTCCAAAAATCCAAGAAAGCATATCAAAAAAATGAACGCCTATATTACTTGCAATTCCTCCTGATTTTGATACATCTCCTTTCCAAGAGGTATAATACCAATGACCACGAGATGTTAAGTATGTTAAATCAACATCATAAACTTTATCTTTTGGTCCGTTTGCAATTTTTTCTTTTAATGCTATAATACTAGGATGTACTCTTAACTGTAAAATATTATGAATTTTATTGCCTGTTTCTTTTTCTATCTTTGCTAAAGCATCAATATTCCAAGGATTTAACACCAATGGTTTTTCGCAAATTGCATCTGCTCCTTGTCTTAACGCAAAACGTATATGAGCATCATGTAAATAGTTTGGAGTACAAATACTTACATAATCTAAAGTTGTTTTTTTATCATGAACTAGTTTTGAAATATGACGATCAAAACGTTCAAATTCAGTAAAAAAATCAGCACCTGGAAAAAAACTATCAATTATTCCAACACTATCAAATTTATCTAAAGCAGCTACCAAATTATTATTGGTTTCTTTTATTGCTTTCATATGACGTGGAGCTATATATCCACTTGCTCCTATTAATGCGAAATTTTTCATATAGTATTAACTCTTTTAACTAATTTTTTGAATTTCAAATTTATAAATAATGTAGCGTTCTTTTATAAATAATTACAATTTTATTTTAAAAGACGATATGCTACATTTGAAAATTCACGAATACGTTAATTTTAAATAAAAAACAATATGCGGAATTTAGTTCTGCAGTACAATTTTAACAAAAACACACTCCCTTTGATAAGTTCAGTGTAACAATAACACAATGATTTGCTTATAAAGTATTGTTCATGAGATTGCTTCGTTGCTGAGCTCCTCGCAATGACGTAGTGCTATTAAATTTCAACTTAAAATGATGAGATTGCTTCGCTGCTGAGCTCCTCGCAATGACGTAGTGCTATTAAATTTCAACTTAAAATCATCAGATTGCTTCGTTGCTAAGCTCCTCGCAATGACTTAGTGCTATTAAATTTCAACTTAAAAGATCAGATTGCTTCGTTGCTAAGCTCCTCGCAATGACTTAGTGCTATTAAAATTCAACTTAAAATGATGAGATTGCTTCGTTGCTAAGCTCCTCGCAATGACTTAGTGCTATTAAAATTCAACTTAAAATGATGAGATTGCTTCGTTGCTAAGCTCCTCGCAATGACGTAGTGCTATTAAATTTCAACTTAAAAGATCAGATTGCTTCGTTGCTGAACTCCTCGCAATGACTTAGTGCTATTAAATTTCAACTTAAAATGATGAGATTGCTTCGTTGCTGAGCTCCTCGTAATGACGTTATGATGTTAAATTTCAACTTAAAAGATCAGATTGCTTCGTTGCTGAGCTCCTCGCAATGACGTAGTGCTATTAAATTTCAACTTAAAATGATGAGATTGCTTCGTTGCTGAGCTCCTCGTAATGGCGTAGTGCTATTAAATTTCAACTTATAAAGATCTGATTGCTTCGTTGCTGAGCTCCTCGCAATGACGTAGTGCTATTAAATTTCAACTTAAAGATCTGATTGCTTTGTTGCTGAGCTCCTCGTAATGACGTTGCTTTGGTTCCTTGCAAAACACATACACTAACTCATTGCTTTCCCTATCTGATAATATTCAAATCCTTTTTCTTCTAAATTAAAAATATTATACTGATTACGACCATCAAATATTATTGGTGCATTTAATTGCAACTTAATTTCATCAAAATCTGGCGAGCGAAACTCTTTCCATTCGGTTAATAATAATAAAGCATCCGAATTTTTTAAAGTTTCATATTTAGAATTTACATAACTAACATTAGGAGTGTCTTTTAAATAAAATAATTGCGCTTCTTCCATTGCCTTTGGATCATATGCTTGAATTTTAGCACCTCTTCTCACCAATTCATTTATAATATATATTGAAGGCGCTTCACGCATATCATCAGTACCTGGTTTAAACGAAAGTCCCCAAATTGCAAATGTTTTACCTGACAAATCTTCACCGAATTTACGAACAACTTTTTCAGCAATTACCAACTTTTGAGCATCATTCACTTGCTCTACTGAACTAATTAATTTAGCATTGTAATTATGGTCTTCTGCAATTTTTTTTAAGGCTTTTACATCTTTAGGAAAACAAGAACCTCCATATCCACAACCAGGATAAATAAATCCATAACCAATTCTTTTATCTGACCCTATTCCTATACGCACCTGATTGGCATCTGCTCCAACTTTTTCACAAATATTTGCAATTTCATTCATAAATGAAATTTTAGTAGCTAACATAGCATTTGCTGCATATTTAGTCATTTCGGCTGAACGTACATCCATTGCAATAAATCGCTCATGTGACATACAAAACGGCGCATACAACTGTTTCATTTTTTCCAATGCTTCATCATCTTCAACTCCTATTACAACCCTGTCTGGTTTCATAAAATCGTGAATGGCAACTCCTTCCTTTAAAAATTCAGGGTTCGATACAATTTCAAAATCTATTTTCACCTTTCTTTTATCAAGTTCTTGCTGAATAGTAGCTTTTACTTTATCTGCAGTACCTACTGGCACAGTTGATTTGTCTACAATAATTAACTTGTGCTCCATTAAAGAACCAATATTACGTGCTACTTCTAACACATATTGTAAATCTGCAGAACCATCATCTCCCATAGGTGTTCCCACTGCAATAAAAACGATTTCTGCGGTTATAATAGCTTCTTTTAAATTAGTTGTAAATTGTAAAGTACCTCGCTCCATATTTTTTAACACCATGCTTTCTAATCCTGGTTCAAAAATTGGAAGTTTTCCTTTTTTTAAATTCTCTATTTTCTCTGAAACTATATCAACACAAGTTACTTTATTCCCCATTTCAGAAAAACAAGTTCCTGATACTAATCCTACATAACCTGTTCCTATAACTACTATTCTCATATTTTCAATTCTAAATAAATAATTCTAACACTATAATTCTGCATTTTTTATAAGCGAAAAATTTGATCTCAAAATTAATAAAGATAATTTTGATTAAATGCTATAACTTCGTCTTTTTTAAGGGTTATTTCGGTCTATTTAAAACTATTGTAACTGTAAATTATCAACTACCGAAATATACTTTTACCTCTCTTAAAATGAGTGAATAAAACCTTAACTTTTAAAAAAACCTAGGTAAAAAAATAAATAGGTGATTCATAAAAAATTGAGAAAACGCATACTATAAATTAAAGTTTCCCCTGAACTTTACAATTCAAAAAGCCTTTAACATCATAAATAATTCCATTTGGATTTAAAAACTTATTGAAATCGATATTCAAAAATTCTTTATGAGATACTGCCAAAACAATTCCATCAAATTTATTTTGAGGCATGTTTTTAAGTGTTTCAATATTATATTCCTTTTTTACTTCAGAAATATCAGCCCAAGGATCATATACAGTTACCTTGGTTCCAAACTGTTCCAAATTTTCGATAACATCTACTACTTTGGTATTTCTAACATCAGGGCAGTTTTCTTTAAAAGTAATTCCAAGAACCAATATTCGTGCATTTTTTACATGAATATCTTGCTGCACCAATAGTTTTACAACTTCAGAAGCTACATAATTACCCATGCTGTCATTCATTCTTCTTCCTGCCAAAATAATTTCAGGATGGTACCCAACTTCTTGCGCCTTTTGAGCTAAATAATAAGGATCAACACCAATACAATGGCCACCAACAAGACCAGGTTTAAACGGTAAAAAGTTCCATTTTGTTCCAGCTGCTTCTAAAACAGCACTGGTATCAATATTTAATAAATTAAATATTTTTGCCAACTCATTTACAAAAGCAATATTAATATCTCTTTGAGAATTCTCAATTACCTTAGCTGCCTCAGCAACTTTAATTGAAGGTGCTAAGTGAGTTCCTGCAATAATTACAGAAGCATATAATTTATTTACTTTCTCTCCAATTTCAGGTGTTGAACCAGCAGTAACTTTTAGTATTTTTTCAACCGTATGTTCTTTATCTCCTGGATTGATACGTTCTGGAGAATATCCTGCAAAAAAATCTTTATTAAAGGTTAATTCAGAAATTTTTTCTAAAATAGGAATACATACTTCTTCTGTAGCACCAGGGTATACTGTTGATTCGTAAATCACAATATCATTCTGATTTAATACAGCACCAACGGTTTCACTAGATTTTACCAACGGTGTTAAATCTGGCTTATTATTGCTATCTACTGGTGTTGGAACGGTTACTATATAATAATTACAATCTCTTATATCTTCTATTGAAGTGGTGCAATACAAACCTTTTTCATCAGTATCCACTTCCGTTTTTAAAACGGCTTGCAAAACTTCATTTTCTACTTCAAGAGTTACATCGTTTCCTTTTTTAAGTTGAGAAACTCTTTCTTTATTAATATCAAACCCAATAACATTGTATTTTGTAGCAAATAAACGCGCTAATGGCAAACCTACATATCCTAAACCAATTATTGCTATTTTTATATCTTCCTGCATTTTAATTCTATAAATTTTCCCAGTACCATTTAACTGCTTCTCCCAACCCTTTTTCAATTGAAAATTGTGGATTGTAACCTAATAATTTTTTTGCTTTTTCTATAGACGCCAATGAATGAGGTATATCACCCACCCTATTTGGACCATGTTCAATTTTAACATCGGCTATCTTTTCATCAAAATCGGTTAATTTTTTTCTTAAATTTAAAACTAAATCATTTAATGTTGTTCGTTCACCGTAAGCTACATTATATACTTGGTTTAATGCTTCTTTGTTTGTTGAACTAATAGCTAACAAATTCATTTGAATAACATTATCTATATATGTAAAATCTCTTGAAAACTCTCCGTTACCATTAATAATAGGCGATTCATGATTCATAAATTGCTTTACAAATTTTGGAATTACCGCCGCATAAGCTCCGTTTGGATCTTGCTTTCTGCCGAATACATTAAAATAACGTAAACCAACCGTATTTAAACCATAAGTTCTGTGAAAAACATCAGCATATAATTCATTTACATATTTAGTAATGGCATATGGTGATAAGGGTTTTCCTATTGTATCTTCTACTTTTGGAAGTTCTTTTGAGTCTCCGTATGTTGAAGAACTCGCTGCATATACAAATCTTTTAACTCTTGCATCTCTTGCTGCAATTAACATATTTAAAAAACCAGAAATATTAACATCATTTGTAGTAATAGGATCTTTAATAGACCGTGGCACTGATCCCAACGCTGCTTCATGAAATACAAAATCTACTCCATCGCATGCATTTTTACAATTATTAAGGTTTCTAATATCACCTTCTAATAGTTGAAAATTAGGGTTTTTAAACAAATGCTCAATATTATCTCTTTTTCCTGTTGAAAAATTATCTAAACAAACAACCTCATTATCTAACTCTAATAAAGCTTCACATAAATTTGAACCTATAAAACCGGCTCCACCAGTAACCAATATTTTGCTGTTTTTTATATATCCATTTTCCATTTTAAATCTTTTTCAAATTATACACATCAACAGTTTATATATAATATTACTTTTTATATTTATTTACATAAAACTCAACAGTTTTTAAAATTCCTGTTTCAAAATTCTCATTGGCTTTCCAACCTAATTTTTTTTCAATTTTACTAGCATCAATGGCATATCTATAATCATGACCTGCTCTATCTTCAACATATGTTATTTGATCTTTATAACTAGTATCTTTAGGTACAAGTTCATCTAAAATTTCACAAATTTTTGTTGCTATATAATTATTATCACGTTCATTTCTTCCTCCAATATTATAAACCTCACCTGCATTACCACTATCGTATACTGCTTCAATTCCGGTGCAATGATCTAAAACATACAACCAATCTCTAATGTTTTTACCATCTCCATAAATAGGAATGGCTTCTCCTGAAAGTGCTTTTCTAATTACCGTTGGAATTAGCTTCTCATCATGTTGATTTGGCCCATAGTTATTTGAACAATTTGTGATAACTACATTTAATCCATAGGTATGAAAATAACTTCTAACTATTAAATCACTACTTGCTTTTGAAGCGCTGTATGGTGAATTTGGAGCATACGGAGTACTTTCTGTAAACAAACCTGTTTCTCCTAAAGTTCCATAAACTTCATCTGTTGAAACATGTAAAAATCGTGCTTTTTCAAAACCATTTTTAATCACAAAAGGTTTTTCCATCCAATATTTGTAGGCAACATCTAACAATGTAAAAGTACCTTTTACATTTGTTTCTATAAAAACATCAGGCCCACTTATAGAATTATCTACATGAGATTCGGCAGCTAAATGTATTACACCTTGCACTATATAATGTTGAAAAACACGCTCCATTAAATCACGGTCACAGATATTTCCTTTTACAAAAGTGTAGTTCTTAGAATTTTTAACCGAATCTAAATTACCTTCATCACCTGCATAAGTTAAAGAATCAACAACTACTATTTTATATGATGGATGTTTATCAATTAAATATTTAACAAAATTTGAGCCTACAAAACCAGCTCCACCAGTTACTAATATTGAATTCATATACTATTTATTTTTTTTAAACATTTGCTTAATGATACTTCCCATTTAGGAATTTGAATACTAAATGTATCTTCTATTTTTCGAGTATCTAATATACTAAATTTTGGTCTTTTAGCCTTTGATTTATACATTTTTGATGATACTGGATTTATAATACATGTCTCATTGGTGTTTTTTAAAATTTCTTTTGAAAATTGATACCAACTACACATTCCTTTATTTGAATAATGATACACCTCAACATCTTTATTATCAATTTTGGGAATTATACCTAATATAACGCGTCCTAAATCTAAAGCGTTTGTTGGTGATCCTATTTGGTCTGAAACTACATTTATTGATTCATTTTCTTTAAACAAGCTCAACATTGTCTTCATGAAATTTTCGCCATATAAAGAATACATCCAAGAGGTTCTTATAATAACACAATTTTTTGGGTTTAGTTCAAGAAGCGCTTTTTCACCTTTTAATTTAGAGACTCCATAATTATTCTTAGGCATAGTTACATCCGTCTCTAAATACGGTATTTCCGAATTTCCTTTAAACACATAATCCGTTGAAATATGAATCAGTTTAATTTTATTCTTTTTTGAAATTAGTCCAAGATTCTTAACCGCTTTATGATTAATTTTATTGGCCAACTTAAATGCATTCTCTGCACCATCTACATTAGTATACCCTGCACAGTTAATAATTACATCAATTCTATTATCATTAACAAATTTTTCCACTAATTGAAGATTGGAAATATCTAGTGGATCTTTATCTGTAAAAAAATACTTAAAATTATTAAACTCTTTAGATAGTTCCTTTATAGAAGACCCTAATTGACCTTTAGAACCTGTAATTAAAATATGCATTATTTTATAAAATTTGGCTCAAAAACATCAGCATCCTTAAATAGAGGTTGCAACTTATCTTTTTCTGAAATTGTTAATGTTTCAATTGGTAATTGCCAATCTATATTTAATTCAGGGTCACTAAACAAAATGCCTCTTTCAGAATCTTTATTATAATAGTTATCTACTTTATAGCCAAAAATAGTTCCTTCAGCTAGAGTAACATACCCATGTGCAAAACCCTTAGGCACAAACAATTGGTATTTATTCTCTTCACTTAGTTCTACTGCTATTTTTTTCCCAAATGTTTTCGAACCTTTTCTAATATCTACAACTACATCCAATACCTTTCCTTTTATAACTCTCACTAATTTACATTGTGCATAAGGAGGCAATTGATAATGCAATCCTCTTAATACATTACTTGAAGATTTGGCTTCGTTATCCTGACAAAAATTTATAGTTTCTCCGATAAAACTTTCTATTACTTCTTTTTTAAAAACTTCGTAAAAATAACCACGGTCATCACTATGAACATTTGGTTTACAAAGTATTACATCCGGTATTTCTGTTCTAATTAATTTCAATTTATTTTGAATTTGCTATTCTTAATATATAGTTACCATAATTATTATTTTTATAAACTGTTGCCAATTCTAATAACTGACTTTTATTTATAAACTTCATCTCAAAGGCAACCTCTTCAATACATGCAATTTTTAACCCTTGTCTTTTTTCAATAGTTTGTATAAAATTGGATGCTTCCAACAAAGAATCTTCTGTGCCAGTATCTAGCCAAGCGAAACCTCTACCTAATAACTCCATTTTTAAATTATTATTAGATAAATAAGTTTGATTTACGGCTGTAACCTCTAATTCTCCACGTTTACTTGGTTTAATACTTTTAGCAATTTTAATTACATTATTAGGATAAAAATATAACCCTACAACAGCATAATTACTTTTTGGATTTTCTGGTTTTTCCTCTATACTTAATACATTCCTATTTTTATCCAACTCTGCAACACCATACCTTTCAGGATCCTGAACGTAATAACCAAAAACAACTGCTTTTTTCTCCTCTTTAACATCTCTTACAGCTTCATTTAAGCGTTTTTCAATTCCAGAGCCATAAAAAATATTATCACCTAAAACTAAACAAACATCATCATCTCCTATAAATTCTTCTCCTAGAATAAAAGCTTGCGCCAAACCATCTGGTGTAGGTTGCTCTTTATAAGAAAATTTCATTCCTAAAGATCTTCCATCACCTAAAAGTTTTTCAAAATTTGGTAAATCTTGAGGTGTAGATATTATTAAAATTTCCTTAATTCCAGCCAGCATTAAAATTGATAATGGATAATAAATCATTGGCTTATCATAAATAGCTAACAATTGCTTAGAAGTTCCTTTTGTAATAGGGTGTAAACGTGTACCTGACCCTCCTGCTAAAATAATTCCTTTCATATCTTCGTATTCTAGGTTTTAGCAAAAATAGTTATTTAATATTGATTAACCATCCAACTAATAAACTATGAACTTAATAAAATCACAAAAAAGATGAAGGTTTAATTAAAAAATGAAATAAGAAACTGTTTACCAAATTTGAGCAAAAAAACACTAATAAACCAAATAAACCGTGCGTAAAACAATATAATACACGTATTTAACTACATAAATAGCATTTTATTTGTTTGTTTTTATTTTTTTTAGTAATTTCAAGCCATAAATATATTTTTTATCTGATTTGATAAAAATAAATAGCATTATTAACCCCATAAATTATTCCTCTATGAATTCACTATCTCCGGTAATCTCCTTCACCAAAGAGGGTGTAAATCAAACAGCTTACAACAATTACCAAACGTATTTAAATCATTACCGTTTAAAAAAATTATCACCAATGTCGTTTGAAGAATTTTTACAAAATTACACAAGCTAAAAACATCACTATTAAAATATATAAGTGAATTTTCATTCACGTTTATTGTTTGAGTTAGACTGCAAAACAGCATCCTTAAGAGATGCTTTTTGCTTGCCCAACACTTATATTTTACATATATACCTCTAATACATCTGTTTGAAGTTCTGCTATTATTTTTAATAAATTAACTGATGCTGGAAACAAAATAGACTCTCCTTTGCTTAAAGAATAAATTTCATCATTACATTGTATTTTAATAGCTCCTTTAACACATACATAAATTACAAATGAATCAATATTTGAATAATCTTTAGTTAACATACTTTCAAATCTTATAAAGTTAGATTTAAAATAAGGCGTATGCACCAAAGTATTTGAAACATTCAACTCCTTAGCATATGAAGTTTTATAGTTATCTTGAACACTAAAATCAATTACATCAGCAGCTAAATCCACATGAAGCTCTCTCTTTTTTCCTGTTTTAGAATCAACTCTGTTGTAATCATACATTCGATACGTAATATCCGATGTTTGTTGTATCTCAGCTAACAAAACTCCGGCTCCAATAGCATGTACCCTACCCGTAGGTATATAAAACGTATCACCTTCTGAAACTTCTTCATGATGTAAAACTTCTAATATGGTGTTGTTTTCTATGTGTGATTCGTAGGTGTCTTTAGTTATTTCTTTCTCAAATCCTACAATTAATTCAGCTTCTTTATCGGCATCCATTACATACCACATTTCATTTTTACCAAATGAATTATGACGGATTTTTGAAACTTCATTATTGGGGTGAACTTGAATAGATAAAGGAGTTTTAGCATCAATAAATTTTATCAATAAAGGAAAATCATTTTCAAACCTTTCATATACAGTTTTACCTAAAAAATCACCTTTATAGGTTTTAATTAATTGTTTTAAAGTTTGTCCTTTAAAGGCTCCATTTTCAACAAGTGTCTCATTTCCTTTAACATCTGAAATCTCCCAAGATTCTCCAATAGAATCTTCAGTGTATTTTTTATTTAGTACAGTTTTTAATTTGTCACCTCCCCAAATACGATAATTAAATTGTGGTAAAAACTTTAATGGGTATAATTTCATAATTATTGTTCTAATATTTGATTTATAATAGTATTTGCAATTTCAGTAACATATAAAGAAGCATTACCCATCGCTTCTTCAAAAGTAACATTTAATTCCATAATTGAATTTATTGAAATCGGATTTAATGAATCTTTTATTATTTCCTTATCTTTTACAACACCGGCTATAATAGCAAATGGAATACCTCTCTCTTTTGAAACATCACTTATTCCTTTTATCACTTTCCCTTCCAAAGTTTGCTTATCCGCACATCCTTCTCCGGTAATAATTAAATCTGCATTGTTCAATGTCTCTTGAAAATTGGTTTTCTCTAACACAAAGTCAATCCCAGATTGCATTTTTGCATTTAAAAAGCTAACTGCTCCAGCTCCTAACCCACCAGCTGCTCCACCACCTTCTAAGCTCTCAATAGACCTGATTAAACATTCATGAACTTTAGCACTAAAATTCATTAAGCCCAAATCTAACTTATAAATTTCCTCATACGAGGCTCCTTTTTGTTCTCCATACATATATGCAGCTCCTTGTGGTCCAAACAACAAATTTTTAACATCACAAACAACAGTAAATTTAACCTTTTTAAAGTCTATTTTCACATCACTATCATCAATAGTAGAAATATTAATTAGCTCACTTCCAATTGGATGGATTGGATTATTATCTGTATTAAAAAACTTATAACCCAAAGCAGCGGCCATACCTATTCCGGCATCATTAGTTGCACTTCCTCCAATAAATAAAATTACCTCTTTGGCTCCTTTTCCTATGGCATTTAAAATAAGTTCTCCCGTTCCGTAAGTTGAAGTATGATAACAATTTTGCTCTTCTTTTTTTAATAATTGAAGTCCAGAAGCATTCGCCATTTCAATAAAAGCTGTTTCTCCAGAAACCATATAAGTAGCCTCAATTTCTCTAAACAAAGGATCTTTTACTAAAGTAGTAACTTGTTTTAATTCGAAATAATTTTGTAAAATATCTAATGTTCCTTCACCTCCATCTGCAAGTGGATGTTTTGCTGTTTCTATTGTAGCATCAAAAGTTTTAATACCATTTTCAATAGCTTTACAAACTTCCAAAGCTGATAGGGAACCTTTAAATTTATCCGGAGCAATTACTATTTTCATTTTTCACAATTTAAATTATACTTTTTGAAGTAACGAAGGCAAGAAATAACTGAATACCAATATTACTATAAAAAACCCAGTTAAAATAAACACTTCCTTAGACAATACATCTTCTCTTTTAATTGAAAAATCAATAATTAAACGATCTTTAGTTTTTGCTTTAAATATTTCACTTACAACCAATGCAATTACTGTTGTAATTATAAAACCTGTTAGGTTAAACCAAATCCAAAAAATATTATCATAATTAATTTTTATTAACACATTAATTAAAACACCACCTATAATACCTGCGTTCATACCCACATGATTTACTCTTTTCACAAGAATAGCTAATACAAATGTTGCTAATATAGGCCCATAAAATTGAGAGGAAATAATATTAATTAATTCTATTACTGTTCCTTTACTTCCTCCAAATAAATAAGCAGCGGTTATACAAACAACACCCCAAAATATAACTGAAATTTTTGAATATTTCATATAATTAGTTACACTAAGTTTTTTGGCTCCTCGGTTAAAAATGTCTTCAACCGTAACAGCCCCTAAAGAATTTATTGTTGAACTTAAAGACGACATTGCCGCTGATAAAATTCCAACTATTAAAATACCAATTAAACCGTGAGGTAAATATTTAGTAATAAATACAGGGATCATTAAATCTGGCTTAATTCCATCTATTGCGTATTGAGCCGGATAATGAGTTTTAGTCATTTCTGTAATATCATTTAAAAAATCTGGAGTTAAAGTTACTAAAGCACCAATTATTAATCCCATTACAGAATATACTAACACTACCGGAAACCGCAACAATCCATTTGCCAATAATAATTTTTTTATTGTTCCTTCATTTTTGGCAGACATTAAACGTTGTGCTTGTGTTTGATCTGTACCATAGTAAGATAGGTATAAAAACAACCCACCTAAAACCATTGGCCAAAATCCAAATTCACCACCATCTAATCCAAAATTATCAAATTCTATAACAGTTAGTCTTTCTTGTGCAAAACCTGTAAACTCAGGATTATCTTGTAACATATTCCAACCATAAACCATACAAATTACTAAACCAAAAAATAAAATAATCATTTGTATGGCATCTCCCCAAACCACGGCTTTCATCCCTCCTTGATAGGAGTAAATTAGGGTAATTACACTAATTATTAAAATTGTCCAATGAAAGCTAATATTCAGAACCGCTTGTAATATCATTGCAATAGTATACACCATTACACCTGTTGCTAATGATCTGCTTATTTGAAAAACAATACTTAAAATTATTCTTGTTGAAGTTGAAAAACGTTTTTCAACATATTCATAAATACTAACAATATTTGCTCTATACAATGGCGGAATAATAATTAACATAATCCCAATCATTGCTAAAGGAACGGCAAATTCAAAAGTTAACCATTTCATTCCTCCGTTTTGAGCCAAACCAACAAAAGCTGGTGCAGAAATAAAACTAATAGCAGATAACTGTGTTGCTATTGTTGAAAGACTCAATGGGAACCACCCCATATCTTGCCCTCCTAAAAAGTAATCTTTAGCATTTTTATTTTCTTTAAAAAAGTATCCCAATCCTAAAAATCCAATTGAGTAAACAATAACTATTAAATAATCTAACCAATTCATACTATTAGTTTTAAGTGTTAAAATTAATTATTTATTAAATCAATAAGTAAGGCTGCGCTCCATGAGAAATTTCCACCGCCATAACCGCCTTTATCTGTTTTATAAATTGATTTTCTAGCATCAAAATATTCGTAAAAACCCGATTTTTCAATCAACTCAATACTATCAGATTTTACGCGTTCAGCAATTTCATTGTAACCATAATCTTTTAAACCGTAATACAATATCCAATTTAAATTAATCCAAACTGGGCCTCTCCAATATTTTTTCGGGTTGAAGCGTTCACTTTCTGGATCAAATGAAGCACATAAATACAAGTCCTCACCTCCAAACTTATCCATCATAGTAGTTACTAATCTTTTAGCTCTTTCTTTACTAGGAATCCCAGCAAACAAAGGAGAAAAAGAAGATGAACTCACAAAACGTAAAGGCTTCTCATTTCTTAAATCGTAATGAATGTAAGCTCCTAACTCTTCATCATACAATTTATCATTAAATGATTTTATACTTTTTTCTTGCCACTTTTCAAGTTGTTTAATTTTAGCTTCATTATTTCCTATTAATTTATATAAATTAATTAATGCGTTATTAGATTTAATTAACATTGCATTAAATAAGGGGTCTTGAACTAAAAACGGTGATAATTCAGCTATTTTTTCATCTGAATAATTATGTTTTTTCGCAATTTCAATAATATGTAAATAATGATCGTATTCTCTATTTGACGGACGTTGAGATGGATCTACTAATTGCGTATCTTTTCTTTTTATATTATATGTTGGCGGATTCATAGTTTTCCAAATATCATCCCATATTGGAGAATTATCCGTTCCTGATTCCCAATTATGATAAATATACACCAATCCTTCATTTTGAGGATCTCTGTTTTCATAAAAATAACGGTGATTTTCAAAAACTTTATCTATGTTTCTTTTCACAAATTCCAAACCATCGGTTTTATCCTTTGCTATTTCATATATCTTTTCTATAGTAAAACCAGTAACAGGAGGTTGTGTCATTCCTGTTGAAGGGTGTTTTTTATTAGACAACGGATGCAGTTCTGATTGATGATAATCTGGCCCTGGAAAATACGTATCACTTTCTACGTGAAATACAATATGAGGAATAAATCCATTTTCCCATTGTGCATCTAACAACGTTTCAATTTCTTTTTTGGCTTTATCCATATCATAATGAGCAAAACCAATAGCTATAAATCCTGAATCCCATTTCCATTGAAATGGATACAATCCTTTACATGGTATTGAATATCCTTTGTCTTGAAAATTATTGTTTAAAACAATTTTCGCATCATTTATTAAGTTCTTATTCATTTTCAAAAGGTTTTATTGGAATTTTTTTTTATAAAGAATGCACTAACATTAATAAACATTAATGCATTCTTACTTAAATAAAAGGGGGTTATTTTTTTAGAAGTTAAATGTAGCGTTTAAAAATACTCTTGTAGGCAATACTGGTCTTCCTACAAAAAAGTCTTCTTCAGTTTGACTATTGTTAAGTCTTGGAGAACCTTCTGTTATTCCCTCATCATTAAATAAATTAAATACTTGCATTCCTAAACGTACTGTTTCATCACCTTCTCCTACAGGAAACGTATATCCAAAATTTAAATTTGCGATACCAATTGCATCCAATTCTATTGAGTTAGAATCGTTAGAGAATTTTTTACCAGTATAATTATAAACTAAACTACCATCAAATAGTTGGTTGTCATAGTCTAAACCAAAAGACGATACAACGTTAGGCTGTCTTCTTAATTCATTACCTTCAAATTCTGGGTTACTTTCCGATTTACTTATTTCATGGTCTTGAAAAGTAAAAGATCCATTAAAGTTAAATTCATCAGAAATTCTATATTTCCAAGTTGTTTCAAGTCCAATAGTTTTAGTGTCTTGTGTATCTACCTCTTCAGTAACTCCACCAGATCCACTATTAACAAAACTCACAGATCTACGATCTTTTAAACTTACTGCATAAAGCGCTGCTGTACCTGAAAATTTATCTTTACCATACTTAACACCTAACTCTCCTTGAATTATTTTTTCAGTATCGTAACTATTTGGATTTCCAAAAGAATCGAATTTAGTTCCTCTAAGTTCTGGGAAGAAATACCCTCTTGAAAAGTTTCCATAAGCACTTAAATTATCGTTAACTTTATAAAGACCAGCCAATGCTACTGCAAAATCATCAGCAGAAACGTGTCCACGTGTCCAAGTTCCATTTCCCCATTTAACATTGTCTAAATTTGCAATACCAGTATCATCAACAGTATAAGTATCTGAACCTTCATTTTCAATATCTCCAGATGCTCTTTCATAACGAATACCAAAGTCTAAATTCCATCTGTCAAGTTTTATTTCATCGGCAATAAAAATAGCTATTTTGTTACTATTAATATTTCTATTTGTATATGAAGTCCCTCTGTTAGTAACGCCATTTACAGTATATCCTGAAAGATTTACTAACTCCGGTCTATCATTATATTCTCCTAAATAATTTGTAATAACATTAAAATCTCCTGCTTTAGATCTTGACATAAAAGAACCTAACGTAATATTATGTTCACCTGCAGTTTTTGTTATTTTAAAATCTGCCATTAATTCTGTTAATGGTCTGTTTCTATCTAAAATTCTATTTTCAAATAATTTTGCATTTGCAGGTAAAGGCTGTCCGTTTAACATCGTAAAATTCCCACTAGATAAACCTCTTGCAGCTAAATACTCTGCTTGTGTTTCAACTACTTTGGCTCCTCCAACTCCACTTCCATCTAAAAATAAATTAAATTGATGCTTATATCTTGAATATCTTAATTTAGCATCTAATTTTAAATCATCGGAAAAGTTATGTTTAAAGTTGGTTAAAAAATAACCACCTTTTGTAACAACACCATCTTCTATTGGAGAACTATAAATACCATCTGGAGTTGCATATGATATATCTGAAGCCGCTGCAGTTTGTAATGTAAATATTTCTTCTCCATCGTTTCCTGTAGGGCGATTACGAGTACCTCCTTCTAAAGGATATGGCAAAAAGAACTGTACATTGTCATCTATAAATTGACCAGAGAATGTAACAGAACCTTTATCCGTAACGTGTTTAATATTACCTCTTAATTGAAAACCTTCAGTTGCCAATCCAGTTTTTAAAGGTCCTTCATCATATCTGTAAAAACCAGAAAGCGCATAATACGTATTCGAATCTTCTCCTCCTAACGGACCACTTGTAAGGAAATCTGCTTTATATCTTGAATTTGAAGCAATTTCTGTTCTTATAACATTTTTAGGAGTATCGCTACCTGTAACACTTGTATAGTTAATAATACCGGCAACAGATCCTACACCATATAAAATTGAAGAACCTCCACGAACAAACTCTAAACTTTTTATACCAATGTCATTTCTAAAATAAACATCATGCGCCGAGGAGTTTAAACCAAAAGTGCTTAATACAGGCATTCCATCTATTTGCAATGGATTAAATTGATATTGTCCTCCAGAAGGTAAACCTCTTACAAAAATGTTAGAAGCTACTTCCCCTCCACCACCTTCAGCAGTAATACCAGGAACACTTCTTAATACATCTGCCTGACTACTTGAATTTGTTTTGGATAATTCTTTAGCCCCAAAAGAAGTAATAGATAATGGTGTTTCTTTTTGAGAACGTTTTGTAGACGTTCCGGTTAAAACAACTGCATCTAAACTTTGAACACTTTCAACTAAGGTAAAATTTATAGCTACATTCTTTGATAAATCAACTTTTTTAGTTTGTGTAGCAAAACCAATAAATAGCACTTTTAATTCATGCATACCCGATAATTGAGTATTAATTTCAAAATGCCCATCAAAATCTGTTGTAGCTCCTACATCAGTTCCTGCTACTACAACATTTACGCCCGGAATTGGATTGTTAAATTCATCTATAACCTTACCTGAAATAGTTGATTGAGAAATTGCATATGACCCTATAAGACATAAACAAATGGTTAGAAAATTCTTCATAAGATTGATATTTTAGTTTAATATTTGGTTTTAATATGATGTGAATTTAGAACACAAATAAGGTAATTTTAACAAAATATTAGCAAAAAACTTATGCAAACGTTTGCGGAAACGTTTGCACTCTTACTATAATAGTGTTAATTTACAAAAGGTTGAACCAAAATAGCATTATGACAAAGAAAAATATAACAACATTAAAGGAAATCGCATCTGAATTAAACCTTTCAATATCAACAGTTTCAAGAGCTTTAAATGATCATCCAGATATTAGCTTAAAAACTAAAGAAAAAGTTACCTCATTGGCTAAAAACCTAAATTATGTACCTAATCTTTTCGCAAAAGGGTTTCGAGCCCATAAATCAAACATAATAGGTGTAGTTGTGCCTGACATTGCTCATTATTTTACATCTACCTTATTAAAAGGAATTATGAGAGAAGCAGAACTACAAGGGTACAAAGTAATTGTTTCTGAATCGGTTAACAACGAAAAAAAACAAGGAGAAATGCTCCAAACAATGATTCAGTTTGGTGTTGATGGAATTCTTCTTTCTTTAGCACGAACCACATTAAAAGTAGATGAAATTTTAAAAACATTAAACCATATCCCTCTTATTTTATTTGATAAAGTTTCCCTAAAAGTTCCTTGTACTCAAGTAATGATAGATGATGAAGAAGCTGCTTTTTACGCTGTTGAACATTTAATTCAAACCGGAAAAAAAAGAATAGCTATTATTAAAGAATCCGAAGATTCTTATAACTCCCAAATGAGGTATCGAGGGTATTTAAGAGCATTAAGATCTAACAATATTGAAACTGACGAAAGTATTATTTTGAGTTCTGAAAATATTTCTATGCAAAATGGAAAACGATTGACCAATCAACTTTTAAGTATGCAAAATAAACCTGATGCAATTTTTGCTATAACAGACAGTGCTGCAATAGGCGCAATAAAAACCTTAAAAAAACATAAAATTAAAATTCCACAAGAAATTGCAGTGGTAGGTTTTAGTAATTCTAGAAGTTCTATTATTATTGAACCTAAATTAACAACAGTAGACCAACCAGGAAATAAAATTGGCGAAGTTGCTGTACAATATTTAATTCAAGAAATGAATTCAACTACGCAGCTTGAACCTAAAACTATAATTGTTAAAACAAATTTAATTGTTAGAGATTCTTCTTTTAAAATTATTTAACTCTTTTTCTAAAATTGATTCTAATCAAATTACAATAAAAGTGAAACTAGTTTTTTATAATTTTTTTGATACTAAAATTATCATTCTCTAAAACGATCTTTAAAAAGTAAATACCTTCAATTAAATTAGCCATATCAATATGTTCCATATTACTATTTTTATGGATTAATCTTGAATTTACATCAAATAATTCTAAAGAATGAATAGCTCTCTCATCTTTATTATTTTCAACTAATAATTTACCAGAAACCGGGTTTGGGTATACACGAAAATGGTTATCCGTTATATAATCATTAACCCCTAAAACCACATCATCAGTTTCAAAAGAAATAAGCTTTCCATAATCTGAACCTATAAAAGGAAAACTAAATGACTCCGAAGTTACGTAGTACTCGTTTTCGCTAATAAATGCAATACTTTCAGTTTGTTCAACACCTAATTCAGATACTAATGATATTGATATTACATCTCCTGAAAAAACATCATTCCCAACAAAATTATTAATGATCCTCACAAAAGGCTGTAACACATTAAAAGGAATTACCCATGTATAACCTATTAAAAAAAGTTTATTTGTTAAATTATTAAAAGTAGCTCCAGTAATTAAGCCACCACTATTTAAAATAGTTACTTCTGGTGAAACAACATATGTTCCTGCATTTTTTGATATGGTATATGCTTTTGTTGTTCCATCAACCCAATTTTTAGTAAACAATATTAAGTCCGTAGCGTTTAAAGACACTAATGCTTCAGCATCCCATTCTGTATCTCGGGAATTAGAAGCAAAAGTTAATTGATCACTATAACTAAATTCAATAATTTCAGCCGTTACAGCTACTGAACTAAGATAATCAGATTTAAGTATCTTATATATTTTTAAATCGGTTCTTGTTCCGCTATTATTTCCAATATCTCCAATATAAATATGAGTGTCATCTTGAGTAATATCTTCCCAGTCAACGTTAGTTGCATTAGTAATAGTAACAGTACGTTCTACTTCACCTGACCCTACATTAATTTCAAACAATGTGATTGCTCCTCCTGAATCATTATGGGTAATTAACTTATTATTAAAATAAATGAGCCCTGAAGATTCACTTAAATCACTATGCAATTGAAGTTCTTCTGTTACATTATTTATTTGACTAAATACATTTAAAATACCTAAGCTATAAATAACCCAATAGGTTAAATATCTAAACAAAAATTTTAAGATTATATCCATTTTTAATTCTAAAATATGTTTTAACACAATATATATTAATATTCTTTTTGAATTTTTAAAAAAAAATGGGGCTTGCGAGGGGAATAATTTTAAGAATAAACACTCTTAACATAGTGCTTATTTATGTCTAAATATACTAATTTTTGGCAATTAAAAAAGTAATAGCACTTTTAAAGTGCTAAAAATAAAGAATATAAACAAAAAAAGCATCTCAAATGAGATGCTTTTTGCGGTCTGGACGGGACTCGAACCCGCGACCCCCTGCGTGACAGGCAGGTATTCTAACCAGCTGAACTACCAGACCGTTGCTCTTAGCGGATGCAAATATACACTTTTAATTAAATACCAAACGATAAATCTATTTTTTTTTAAAATAAATTTAAAATAAAAAAAAACATATATTTTGAAGACCTTAATTGCTGAAGATGATGAAGCATCTATAGTGTTAACTTAAATAGAACTTGTAAAATCAGCAAGGAAATACTTAGAGCCAACCTTTTTTATACTTTACAAACTATTCACATAAATTTAGTTTTATAAAAGCATCTTAATTAGAAATTTTTAAATAAAGATAAACACATTTTTGTTCCTTGAGATCTATCAATAGCACCAAACTCGAACTGTGTTCTAAATTCAAGATTTAATTTTGCTTTCGGAAAATAACAAGTTACTTCTGGGCCAACTGCAAAAATTTCATCGTGAACACTTGGATCATACGAAACATAACTTCCTTCATCATCAGATAATTGCCAATGTGCATATCCAGAAGCCCCAACATTCCAAATTTGTTTAGAAACAATAGTTTTACCTATTCCCCATTCAAAAGTAAAATCATCACCAGGTGTTACGTCAAAATCTTTTTTCTCACCGTGTACTTCATATCTATTTAAAATTGAAGCTGTCCAAGATTTATTAGCATCAAAATAATAGGTCCCTCCAAATGTTAGCATTCCAGACCAAAAACTTTTTCCTGGAGATGCAGCTTCATTAATATCATAACTTCCAACTGGAGCTATAGCAGCCAATGCTACAGATATATCATATTTTGACTTATTCCAAGACAATAAAAATGGTTCAATTACAATATCTCCAATTCCATATTTATTATCATTAACACCAAACGCTCCAATACTAATATCGGTATAAGTTGTTGGTATAAGTACGTGAACACCATAGTTAGCGCCAAAAATTACATTTTCCCATACATATAAAAAACGGTGAACATTTGCAAAAACACTTACATCAAAATTTATATCCGCTTTATTTCCATTTCCATCATAATAAGTATCTGCTGAATAGTAAACATTATGCATTATGTAATAAAATCCTGGAGGAGGAAGCGTTCCAACTTTTATTCCTTGAACCCCCGGAGTATAATGTCCTGTTTCCTGACTATACATTTTTGTTGAGGCAATTACAAGCAACAACAAACTAAAGAACGACAATTTTAATTTCTGTTTCATAATAAATTATCTATTTAATTGGTTAATTATTTTTATGTAAACTGGTTAGTTGAAATATCATTTAAAAGAGCATTCAACTCATTATGTATATTACTTTTTAATTGAAGTATGATTAAACCCAAACATATAACTACAATAGCAACTACAATAGTTTCTGTTAAGCGTTTTCTTTTTTGCTTTTCCATTTGTTTATTATCAATTTTCTTACATAAGTAAAATGTTCTGTCACAGGACCTAAAGGACATAAATAATTACACCATGGCCTTTTTATAAATATTGAGGAAACCAATACTATTCCTAATATTCCAAATTGTAAATTGCTTCCTGTTAGCTTAAAAAGTGTTCCAAATATTTCATAACTAGTTACACCAGGATTTCTTAATAATAATGCAACAACAATGGCCAATAACACTAAAATTCTTAAGGTCCATTTAAGAAGATTCTTATATTTCCCAATAGGTATGTGTTTTGCTCCTCCAACTAAGCCCAAACATTCTTGCGCTCCTCCAAAAGGACAAAACCAAGAACAATATGGATTCTTATTTTCAACCGTAAAAACAAGAAAAACGCCTCCCAATAATAAATACCAATATAAATGGGAATGTATTGGAGGAAAATATCCCAAGAGTAATTGGTTAAACATAGAAAGTGTAAAAGGCTGATTATAATAAAAACCAATTACAAATAAACCAACCAACATTGTTCCCCATCTTGCTATTTTTGTATACTTAAATGTTTTTTTATGAGCAAAATACCCTACTGCAAAAAGTAATATCAGTATTATTTCTACTGCACCAAATTGTAATGACGGCGCAATTTCTTTTGGTAAATTAAAACCCAAAACATTTGCAGCAATAAATCTATTTCCTTTTTTTGAAGCTTCTAAAATAGCTCTTGATGAATAAGTAGCACTTGAAATAGCATCCACTTTATTCCCTATTGAATATTCTTCATTATAAGATTTGCCAATAATATTATCCAGAAAATCTGCGCTTAAAACTTTTTTTAAATATGAAGGAGTTTCTTTTGAACTGACTACAGCTAAATCGAATATTTTTCCTTTTTCGTCAACCGCAACAGCCATTTTTAACGGACCTCCATACCCCATTGAAGATTCAATAGAAAGATAACCTGTTTCTTCATTTTTTGAATTGTAAATTTTATAGGAGGCCTTTTCAATTTCCTCTAATTTGGAAATTTCTGGCATTTTTACCTTAATAGTAGAAACAATATCAGCATCTTCAAATTGCCTTCCAATAAACCAAGCGGCTATTATTATAACAATAGAAATAATAGCCAACCTAGTTTCAATTCTATTTTTATTTATGTTGTTTTTCAACATTTTATAGCTTTATAATATTGATTACTAATAAATTATACAGTACCTAATTAATTTCGCTATTTTTTATATATCTCTTTTTTAAGGAACGGAATAATACAACAGCCATTAAGAGTATAGGTATTCCCATAAAAATTAGTGAAAACCACGCTGCCTTAGGCTCAAATTCATAAAAAGAAGCAATAAAAGTTTGGCTCATTAATAAAAAGACCACAGTGGATAAAATCATTAAAATCCATTCGTACCAAACTAATTTTAATTTAACTTTTTTTAAAATGTTCCAAATTATTACAGCTCCACCACCCATTAAAAAACCAACTAAAACATACCAAAACCAAACCCAACTAATTAATTTCATAATATATATATTTAAGATTTACGAACGAGATTTATCTAGACCATACAAAGGAATATCCATAGGATCAAGATCCCAGGGTGTTTTACTTAGATCAGGTTGTTCACCATAGCCAAATACATCATCCATTTTTCTAATTGCTGAATTTAACATTGGCGTAGTTCCTATTGATAATTTAATAAGGTCATGTATTACAGCTTCATCAAATTTTGTAAATGGACAAACGGTTTGACAACGACTACAATCTGGTTCGCCTCCCAACATATAGGTATAACACTTTTTAGCATCCATATACCATCCTTTTATTCCTTTCGCTTGATATGCGGCTCCACCACCCCAAAATGGCTTTTCTTCCATACTAATTGCGCCAGAAGGACACATTTCTCCACATTTTTTACAGGTTTCACAAAATTTAGTAATTCCTGCGTCTATTGGTTTTGTGACTGCCAAAGGCAAGTCTGTAATGGTTATTAATACAGTTCTAATATCAGTTCCATATTTTGGACTAACCAAAATACCTGCTCTACCGTATTCTCCCAATCCAGCCATCACTCCAAAACCTACCGAACGCCCTATAGACTCTGTATCTCCTCCATAGGCTTGATATCCTAAACCTCTTAAAAACACACTCAATCTATTTCCGTATATATTAGCTCTAGAATAACTCATTGTATTACTGGAAGCCCAGCTCATACGCTCTGAGTATTGCTGCATCCATAACGACTGTGGTATTACAGAACATACTGCCCACAATTCTTTATTTGGTAAAACAAATTTGTTATTTTCTGGCTCAGCATAGCCTTTCTCTACGTCTTCAAATGTGATTTTACCCCACAATAATTTTTTTGTTTTTTCATCTAGCTTTACAAAACCCATGTCTGATGCTCCCATAATCCTTCCAGCTGATCGTAACATTTTGGAATTTTCTTCAGGAGTACCTTGATGTTTTTCTACACCATAATCTTCAGGAGTATAAAACATAGTAGGGTGTTCCCATTTCGGATTTGCCTTAACATCAGCACCTGACCATGGTGGTGCTAAATCAGCACCCGAACGGCCTCCCCAACCCCAACAATTTGCATCTGCTAAAGCTCTATCTTTTAACGAAAGCCCAGGAACATTATCTTGAACATTTTTCTTAGTAGATGCAATATTTTTATTGTAGATATCAAAATAATCTTTTGGGTTTTCCCAAGAAGCAGGATTAAACAATGTATTCTCAGGCCCATGGAATATTTCCATATTATCCCAATCTATTTTTACGGTAGGTTCATCAACCTCTTTAACCCAGAAGGGTAATTTTCGCTCTGCTAAAGGAGATGACATCATTTCATCAAGATCATTAAATCCATCAGCACCAAATCCTGTTCCTGCAAACCCTGTAAATCCAGCCGCTCCCAATCCAAAAGCTCCAGCTCCTACACCTAACTTTTTCATGAAATCTCTTCGACCTACTGTTGAATGATATTTTTTATTTGACTTTCCCATATTAAACTCTTTTTAAATTCATTTAAACAAATTTAAAACCTTAAATAACAAGCAGTAAGAGACAGAATACGGATTTTATGGTACTTTTCAACGAAAACGTTTTAGTTGCTAAATAAAAAAAACCAAACAGCTTTACTATTTGGTTTTTTTTGACAATAATTAAATAGAACTTAAAGCAGTTCTTCTTTAATGAAAATATTAAAATTTATCTTCCTTTTCCTAAACTTTTTAATCCTTTCATAAAATCTTTATTGTTTTATATTTTCTTCCAACTCATAAGCATAAGACAAATAATAATTTCTTGCCGGAGCATTTATTTGCTGTGAAGCTAACTTTCTTAATAATTTTATTTTCATTTTAGAAACCTCATCCTTTTTATAGTTTACATTTAATAAATAATCTGTTAACTGCAATCCAAATTGGTAGTTTCCTTCTTTCTCTGCCTTCAGTATATTTTTAAATATCTTTTTCTCACCACCAGCTAACTCAATCATATTATCAGCTTCTTCTTTTGAAGAAAGTGGATATAAATTTGTTGGATTCCCATCAAACCAACCAACATAATGAAGGTAAATAGAACGAACTCCCCACTGAACTGAACCGTAAAATTCTTGTAAATTGGACTGACTTGCCAATTCCTTAGATAACTTTACATTATCAACCGTTTGTTGAAGTGAATACCCCTTATTCATACAGTCAATAGTTTGATTATAAACACTTAAAATAGCTGCTGAATAATTTTTTAAGTTATTGTTTACTAAAGCTCTTCCTGAAATTGGACGTGTATGTCCTGGCACTAAATATTCCACAGGAAACGTACTCATTTTTTTAATTACTTCTCCCCAAGATTTCACATCTCTGTATTTAGAACCTCTTATGGCATATAAATTTGGAAATGCCTTGTAATAATTATCACCTGAAAACAATACTTTTTCTTTAGGACACCACACAAATAGTGCATCGTTTGTTTCTCCATTAGCCTTGTAAATTTCTAAAGAAACACCAGCAATATTTACAAACAATGAATCTTTAAAAAAGGTATTGGGCTTTATATAACCTTTATTCACTCTGTCTTTTGATGTTGAACCAGCAGCAACACCTCTGTTAATAATATCTTCTTTGGGTAAATTTCTTCCAAATTGGCGTCCATTACGTTTTTCTAAAATATTTTGGACTGGAGAATGTTCTTGTAATTCTTTTTTAAAACCTTCCCTGGCAATTATTTTTACATTCTTTTCAGTTCCAACAAATGCTGAAGTTCCTCCGGTATGATCTAAATGACCGTGTGTGTATATAAGTGCTTTTACAGGTTTATTTGAGATTTTTTTAAATTCTGAAGCTACTTTTTCTGCAGCTCCCAGAGCTCTAAGAGCATCTATAATTATTACTCCATCTTTTCCAATTAACATTGCTGCATTTGAGCCATCATATCCAACAGCAACATACACGTTTGCATTCATTTTAATAATCTCAGGAGTAAATTCTGCTGAATTCTTTTTTAATTGAGTAATGTTGGGATGTTCTTGTTCAACCTTGTTTTTAAGCTTATTATTACAAGCTGTTACCAAAATTGTTACAATTAAAACAACTATTATTCTGAAATTTATTTGTTTAATAAGATGATTAAAAGTATTCATAATTTTTATTTTTGATTTCCTCCTTCAAGTTGAGACATTAACACCTCAATTTCTTGAATTTTTTGCTTATCTAAAGGTTTGTTTATTCCAACAACATATAAAAATGACATTATTAATACCATACCTATTCCAAATACTAATACTTTTCGAAGACTTAAATATTTTTTAATGGGTTTAAAGTTGAAATACACGTGAAAACATCCCGAAATAGTCATTAAAATTCCAAAGATTTTATGCACTGGATGCATTTGCAATTGAAATTCGAGACTGTTTAAGACTATCATCATTATTCCTGATGAAGCCAATGCCATTAACGATACAAGAAGCGATATTGATACTATTTTTCTAAACATAATTATTTTTGAATTACAGCGTATACTTTATAGTTTTAACTATTAATAAATCAAAATTATATGTTTTAATTATAGCATGTAAGAGACAAGTAAACGGAAACATGGTACTTTTCAATGATTCAACTCGTAAATATTTCAACGAATAACATCCAAAATAATGATTAATAAAAAAATTGTATTCCCTTTATTCAACGGTAACATCTTTTACATCAACCTCATTTAACCTGAAATAACCTAAAACTTCTTCTTCAGTATTATTTACATTTACACAGTTTCCTTTTAAAGAAACAGGAGTTGTTTGAAAAGGACCTTTTTCACCTAACTGACTTATTAAAATTTCAATATAATTGTAATAATCCTCTGAAATTCCGTGTAGTTTAACTTGTACATTAACGCCTGGCTCTAAATCTTCATCTTCGTATTCTAAAAAGAAAATATTTCCATTATAAAATTCATCATCTGATGAATCTAAAGAAATTAATGGTTTATGAGATGGAATAAATTCTGCCAAATAATAATTTTCAGTTGACTGAGGGTCTAAATAATTCACTTTTATATTTATTTCATCACTACCAAACCTACTTTCTATACTTTGTGTTATTGATGAAATTTCTATACCTGAAGCAAATGTGTCAGTTGCTAAATAGCGCTCTCCTTCATAATTAATTTCTAAAGTATATGAATCCCCAATTATTGGATTAAAATTAGTTGTGCTATACGTTCCATTTCCTTCATATTGAAATTCAAAAATTTCATTAGAATCATTATTAGTTATACTCACTAACGCACCTTCAACAGGAATATCTAATTCATCTGCAAAATATTCAGTAGATTTTGATAATTTAATCTCTTGGTTTTGTCCGGTTGTACCTTTTTCCCATAAAATTGAAGCTTCAACAACTAAACGTTCACCTCCATTTGGCACATCAACATCTACAGTTTCGGTACACGAAACAATTAACAATGTTAAACAACTAATAACAAGCTTTATATATATGTTTTTCATAATTTCTAAAATTTAAAATTGTAAGTAACTGCTGGAATAATTCCAAAGATTGAAGTACGTGTTGCCTCATTAGCTCCTGTATCTGTATTTTGCCCAAATGTAATGGATGCTGCATTACTTCTGTTATAAACATTATAGATACTAAATACCCATTCTCCTTGCCACTTTCTGTTTTTATTTTTTTTAGGAATTAAGGTTGCAGATACATCTAAACGATGATAAGCTGGCAATCTATCAGCATTTCTTTCAGAATATGTTGGAATTGATAATCCATTATATTGAAATTGACCGTTTGGATATGTTACTGGTCTACCAGTTTGAAAAACAAAATTTGTACCAAAACTCCATTTATTATTTAGTTTATAATTTCCTGTAAACGAAATATCGTGTGTTCTATCATATGCTGAATTATACCATTTTCCATTATTAATACCTAAACCACCAATTGAACCTCCATCTGTTTTTTGTTCGGCCTTAGAAAGTGTATATGCTAACCAACCGGTAAACTTTCCTGTATTTTTTCTTAGCAATAACTCTAATCCATAAGATCTAGATTCTCCTATTAAAATTTCAGTTTCTATATTATTCTGAGCAATTAAATCTGCTCCATCAATATAATCTACTCTATTATCAACAGTTTTGTAATAGGCTTCAGCTTCAAGAGAATATTTATCATTATTAAAATTTCTAAAGTATCCAACAGCGTATTGATCTGCTAATTGAGGTTTTATATATTCACCACTAGGTGTCCAAATATCAAGAGGTGTAGCTGATGTTGTATTAGAAATTAAATGTAAATATTGAGCCATTCGATTGTAACTTGCTTTTACCGAAGAATCATCCGTTAATTTATATGAAATTGCTGCTCTAGGTTCAAAATTACCGTATGAGGCAATGCTTTCACCACTTGAATATTCAGTTTCACTTACAGCTTCTGCACTTTCATATATTCCTAATTTAGAGTTATAAACAACAGGTGCATTATTTAGGTAATTGCTAATTACTTGATTACCTACTCTATTAAAGTTACTATAACGCACTCCATACATTGTAGTTAATTTGTCACTTATTTTATGTTCTAAACTAGCGTAAATACCACTTTCATAAGCAAACTTATCATCTAAATTTAGCCTGTTTATTCCTGAATCTTCATTTAAAGGACTTAATAAACCAGGATTAAATTGATAATATATTAAGCTTGTTCCAAACTTAAATTTTAAGTTTTCACTTTTATAATAACTGAAATCGTATTTTAAATTGTAATTATTAATATCAGACTCCCATTCTAAACCTCTAAAATCCAATTCCATATTATAATTATATCGGCTATAGATAAGAGAAAGGTTTGAAAACAGTTTATCATTAAAAATATGACTCCATCTTAAATTTGTAATTAAATTCCCATAAGAGTTTGAAAAAGCCTCCTCTATATTAAAATTATCTTGTCCGTAATAACCAGATAAATACAACTTATTATTATCATTTATTTTATAATTAGTTTTAAAATTTAAATCATAAAAACCAGCACTATTGTTATTATCTGCTAATTTTAAAAATAAATTCACATAAGAAGAACGACCAGCAACAATAAAAGACCCTTTATCTTTAAAGGTTGGACCTTCAACAGTTAACCTACTTGAAATAGCGCCAATTCCTCCAGTAAAACTTAAATTTTTACTGTTTCCATCTTTTTGTCTAATATCTAATACTGACGATACTCTACCTCCAAATTGAGAAGGAATTCCTCCCTTATATAATTTTATATCTTTTACAGCATCATTATTAAATACTGAGAAAAAACCAAATAAATGGGATGAATTATAAATAACGGCCTCATCTAATAAAATTAAATTTTGATCTTCAGCACCTCCACGAACATTAAACCCTGAAGCACCTTCGCCTGAATTAGTAACACCTGGTAATAATTGAATTGATTTAATAATATCTACTTCTCCCATAACTGCTGGAATTTGTTTTATTATTTTAGATGACAATTTAGAAACACTCATTTGAGGTGTTCTTAAATTCACCTTTTTAGATTCACTTGCGGAAATTTCAACCTCTTCTAGTTGTGAAGCGCTTTCTTCTAATTCAAAATTTATTTTTTTATTTTCTTTTAAATCAATCTGTTTTTCAATATTTACAAATCCTAGATACGCTACAACTAACGTATAATTTCCTTCTTTTGCAGTTAGAGAATAAAACCCATATTCATTTGTAACACTAGCAATATTGGTGTTTTTAAAATAAACTGTTGCTCCAATTAAAGTTTCACCATTTAAAGCGTCTTTCACAACACCACTAACAGTTTGCTTTTGTTGTCCAAACATTGTGAATGAACTAAAAACTAGTAATAGTAACATTTTAACTTTAAATACTTTTAAGTACTTCCTTATCATTTTTTTTATCGTTTTTTTATTGAAATTGAATTAAGAGTAGTGTTATCCTTTCTATTAATTGATTTTTTAAGTTTTTTTTTAGAATCTCCTTTGAAAAAAATAGAGTTGATGAAATTAAAACATCAACTCTTAAATACTAAACAATAAGTAATTAACTCATTACAAATAGCTATTTTACTTTCGTACCCTTCTTTTAGTGGACTTAACTCTTTTAACTATCAATTTATTGTTTATTAATTTTTAAAAATATTATTTTATAATCTTTCCATTTAAATAGCATTGGGTTTTCATTTCCGTTGCATTTTTAAGTCCTTCACCTGCAAAACACAATGATAAAGATTTATTATAGAAGGCTTCTAATCTTTCTTGAGTTTCATTTGATTCAATTAAAATGTATGAATGAACAATATCTGCATAGCTATGCATTTCAGAAGAATTTACAGCTTCTTGTCTATAATCAATCTGGTTCTCAATACGGTAATCAGTAAATTCTAAATCCATCATAGCGCTAACTAATGTTGTTTGTGAAGTTAAGCATAAAGCTGTTCCAGCGGTAAAATATTCCAAAGAAGTAGGTGCTATAGGACGATCATTATCTCCCATAAATTCATCTGCATATATTTCCCAAGTTTCTGGTGTAGGAGTTGAAAGCGTAATTTTATTCAAATAGGGTCTATCACTATTTTCAACAGACTCAGAAATAGCAAATATTTCAAACTCCAAATTTGCCATGGATTCAAAACTTGGAGTAACTTCCTCTTTAACAACTGGTTTTAGATACGCTGGTTTTTTTGGCACATCAGTTATAGAGCTTAATTTAAAGTTATCAATAATAGATTCTTCAGAAAGGGTTCTCCCCGGTGTAGCTCGGTAATTCTCCCAATTTTCTCCATTTACTACTAGAGACGGTTCAATTACTGTTTCATTTCTCAACGCTTCTCCTGCAGTCCATGAATTAAGAGCCAACTCTTTTATTTCTTGAATAACCTCTTTAGACACATTGCTTTCTATAATTATATTTGTAGTTGTTAAATCTAAAAATCCAGCCCCTTCAGGAGACATCATCTCATTCCAACGAAATTTATTTAACACTTCTACTTTTACATTTTCTAGCTTAACTCCTTTAAGTTCAGCCGCCCTAAGAATCTCCGTATGTAAATTTGCTGCTAAACCAGAAGTATAATAACTAAGTGGTGAAGGTCCAAAAGGATTTGCTCCCTCATCAGCTCCTTCATCTGCAATTAGATGCCATCCAGTATAGTTATCTATACCTGTAGCTTGGACCATTCCTTTTTTTAGCATCTTTGAATTTTCATTTTTCACCATTTCTGTAATTGCCACAATATTTCTATTATTATGTCCCCCAATTGTATCGGCAACACTAGGTTTAAAAGATGTTGGAGCTAGGGCTTCATTATTACGATCAATAACCTGGTAATCTTTATAATTTTCATAACTTTTTCCTTTTTTCATCATAAAATATACCATATTTCGTTGCTCGCTAGGCATAGAAAACCAAAATACACCAATAACAAGGGCTATAATAACAATAACGGCTGCAATAATCTTACTTATTTTTGTTTTCATTTTTTAATTAATTTAATTCACAAAATTATTTATTTTATAAATGCCTGATAAGGCACTAATTACTGAAAGCATGCTGCTTTTCAAAAGTTTAATATTGTACTATAAAGCGACTTAACTTTGTGTTTAGTTTTTTTATTTAACTAATTTTCCGTTTAAATAAACACCTATTTCTGTTTTAGTTGCTCCTGTAACAGCCTCACCTGCAAAACAGGTACTAAGTGCATGCTTGGCATAATCACTCATTACTTTTTCGCTGTTATCGCTTTTTATTAAGATTCTTGTAATTACACTATCTACATGCCCTATTGCTGAAGGAGTCATATAGTTATCTACTTGATAATTGAATTGGTGCTCCACACGATAATCATCAAATTTAATACCTTGCTGTTTGTAAAACTCTGACCATCCGGTTAGTTGACTCATAAGACACAATGAAGTTCCTCCTGTAAAATAATCACTTGAAGTTGGAGCCTTATCAATACCTTTAAATCCACGACTATCATCGGCATAAATATCCCATGCTAGGTAGTTTTCTTGAATAGCTCTAATTTTAATTTTATGCAGGTAAGGTCGTTGATCATTATTGGCCGACTCCGAAATACCTACTACTTCAAACTTAAATGGGTTTGTAAACTTCTCCATACTAACATCAGCTGAAATCTTAAAACTCTCAGGCTCTGGTTGGATTCCTTTTGAAGTAATTCTCAAACCATTATCAAATGAATTAGAATCTATAACTTTTCCAGAACGGGCAGATTCAGTTTCCCATATTTTGGTGTTAAATGTAAATTGTGCATCTACAGGTGTTGGATTTGCAATGCATTCCCCTATAGCCCAAGCCTGAACCGCCATTTTTTTTACTTCAGAAATTTTCCATGCAGGTTCATCACTTTCAATAAGAACATTGGCAATAACTTTATCGGTATAGCCTGTCCAACTAGGTGAAAAAGGATCGTTGAATCTAAAAAATACTTTAGTTTCTACTTTTGCGCTAGCAACATCTAAATCCATAATTTTTATAGCTTGCTCCACGCGTGTTAATAAACTAGAAGATATACCGCCAACCATATAACTTAATGGGTTTGGTGCCGATTGCTTGTAGGTATGACCACCTTCATCACATAAAAACTCCCATGCGCTAAAGTCTTTTTCGCCTATAGGTTGTACATTCACTTTTTTTAGCATAACCGTTTCTTCATTTAACACTCTTGTTGACGCCGTAGCAACGCTTTCAGTATAAGTACCATTTATAGGCGTTGGTTTTGTTGGCTGAAATGCCGCTGGCCTTGGTCCAATATTACTTCTAGATATTACATTATAATTGGTTGAAATTCCTTGATTTTTTTTTGCACTATTTACAATGTTCTGGGTATAAACTGGCACACTACTAATTAAAAGAGTAATTAACATAATTAATATGCTCTCATTTTTTTTCATTTCCATCTTTATAATCTTTTAAATTTCACTTAAATAAAGTGAATGATTTATTATGAAACGAAATTATGGGTTTTACACCTGATAATTAGAGTACTAAATACTGAAAGCATGGTACTTTTCAATGATTAAATATCTAAATGTTTAAATTCCAGTAAAAACTGATAAAAATTAAGACTTAATAAAAAGAAATTTTTTGATTAATTACATTCAGAATTACAACTAGTTAGATTGTAATTGAATTAATTGAACACAAGTGGGGGGATTTATTAAACTGTAATTTGGTATTTTTTTCTAATTTCTTCTCGATATTCTGAAGGTCTTTTACCTGTTTCTCGTTTAAAAAACCTACTAAAGTAAGAAGTATCTTCAAAATTCAACGTATAACCAATTTCAGCTGTTGTTAATTCTGTATTAGCTAATCTTCGTTTAGCTTCAAAAATAATTTCTTGTCTAATAAGTTGTCCTGGCGAATATCCTGTTATTTTTTTAACTGTATCTCTTAGGTGAGTTGAACTTATCCCTATAAGATCTGCATATTCCTGAACAGAACGAATAGTTAAATAATTTTCGGAAACTAGTTGTCTAAATTTACGAACCATTGCATTGGTTGTATCTAAAATATCTTGATTTTGCTCCTTTGCATAAATACGAAATAGACTCACCAATAAAATATGTACATAAGCACGAAGCATAGAAAGGCTACTGTCTGATTTTCTCAAAAACTCTTCATTAATACCTTTAAATAATTCCTGTATTTTAGTGCAATTAGCATTATTAATATTAACAAATGGAGCTTTACTTAAAGTATTAAAAATTGCCAAATCGCCTTCATGATTAAATGCTGTTGCAGGAGGTATCAAAAATTCTCTTGGAAAAAGCAGCACCTTTCCTTCCAACCCTTTTTCTAATTTCCAAAAATGTATTTGTCCTTTAGATAGGAAATAAAAAGCAGGTGTTTTTATTTTATAGGACTCATAATCAATAATATGCTGTCCAGCTCCCTCTTCAATAAATAAAATTTCATAATAATCATGTCTATGAGGAATTGTAGCTTGTGCCTTTCGGCTCATAATACCAAATTGAGTTATTATAAATGGAAAACTTGGATCAATTGCAAGCGCAGGATGTCCATCCTTTATATTTACATCTTTATATGTGTCGGAAAATTGATGAAATGGAATGTCTTCTTTTGCCTGCAAATTCTTTTTATTTAATTCTAATCTTTTAAAATTACAAAAAGATAAGCGGTTTGAACTGCAAACTTATAAAAAAATTTAAAGATCTTTTTATTTTTGTCTACTGCGCATTACTTCGATTTTAAGGCATTATTAAATTAAGACCTGAATTTTTGAAAATGAACGATTTTTTCTAATTTTTAAATTAATACAATTGTTAAACTCATTGCTCCTTGTGCCCCAATCACCAAACACTGCTCAATATCTGCTGTTTTTGATGGCCCTGAAATAAAAAGGCCAAAATTACGATCTCTATTAGCAATTTTCTTATAGGCTTCATGCATATGTAAACATAGGTCTTTCTTTGATAAAACAATTACTAAATCATTTGTTATGAAAGGTAAAACTCGTACTGAAAACTGATTTTCAGAAACCCAAACAGATCCATTTTCTGCGACACCAAATTCGCCTTTTATTATTGCTAAATCAATTTTTTCAAGAGAATGTGGTTCTGTTTCTTTTGTTATTAAAACTGTCCTTAGATTTGAACCAGGTAGTTGAGAAACTATTCTTTCTGCTTTTGGGTATAATTCTCTAATAACAGAGTCTATATCTTCATTATCTCCTAACTCTTTTAATTTACCTCCTACCAATTTAACATTACTTTTAAATGCTTCTAAAATATCAATTTCTTCTGCAAATAAATTTAGGTCAATTTCAGGCAGCTCTACTAACTCTGGCTTATTACTTTTTATTGATTTTAAAATTGATTCTCTACCCATTATTCTTTCTTTTTACTTTATACCAATCATCAAAATTTTGATTCTTTATTTCTGGAAGTTCACGTGCTTTTCCCCAAACATTTAATTTAGAATACACCATAAATCGAGGTGCATATTTTAACATAAACCGCGCCGATTTACCTGCTATATTGAATAATAATCTATTTGAAAGAGCTACTCCAGTAATTTTTAATATAGTTTTCTTAACTACAGGTTGCTTAACTTCTTTTGTAACAATTTGTCGCCAAGCATATAACTGCTCATGAATATTAATTTTCACTGGGCAAACATTTGAACATGAACCACATAAGGTTGAAGCAAAAGGTAGTGAACTATGTTTTGTTAAATCTTTTCCTGGTGATAAAATGGATCCTATTGGACCTGGAATTGTAGCATCATAACTATGACCTCCACTTCTTCTGTATATTGGGCAAGTATTCATACAAGCACCACAACGAATACAATGTAAAGAAGACCTAAATTCTTTACGACTCAACTGCTCTGTTCTACCATTATCTACAATTACAATGTGCATTTCTTTGCCTTCAGCAGGCTTGTTAAAATGGGATGAATATGTTGTAATTGGTTGTCCGGTTGCACTGCGTGCTAGTAAACGTAGAAAGACTCCTAAATGCTCTTCATTCGGAATTATTTTTTCAATTCCCATACAAGCAATATGAGTTTTTACCAAATGAGCACCCATATCAGCATTCCCTTCATTGGTACAAACAACAATTCCTCCTGTTTCTGCTATGGCAAAATTAACACCGGTAATAGCTGCATCCGCTTTTAAAAATTTATCTCGTAAATGCTTTCTTGCTTCATTTGTTAAATATTCAGGATTTCCATTGCTTGGTTTTGTTCCTAAATGTTCTTGAAATAATGTATCTACTTCTTCTTTGGTTTTATGAATTGCAGGCAATACAATATGACTTGGAGTTTCTTTTGCTAATTGAACAATACGCTCTCCTAAATCGGTATCAATTACTTCAATACCTCTATCTTCTAAAAATGGATTTAAATGGCATTCTTCCGTCAACATTGACTTACTTTTTACCACTTTTTCAACTTTATTATCTTCTAATATTTTATGAATAATAGTATTATGCTCTTCAGCATCTGATGCCCAATGTACTTTTATCCCATTTTTTTGAGCATTCTCCTCAAATTCTATTAAATATTCATCTAAATTAGACAGTACATTTGCTTTTATTCCAGAAGCTAAATTTCGAAGTTCTTCCCAACCTTTTACTTTATGAGCTGCCGTATCTCTTTTTTCACGAACAAACCACAAAGCTTTATCATGCCAATTTACTTTAGCCTCATTTTTGTTGAATATTTCTGCTTTTTCTGAATGGCTCATAACTAAATACTACTATTTAAAATTTCAGCAATATGCATTACTTTTAAAGGTTTATTGTCTCTATTAATTAAACCTTCCATATGCATTAAACAAGAATGATCTGCTCCTGTGATAACTTCAACACCACTATCTAAATGATCTTGAATCCTATCCTTTCCCATTTTTACAGAAATTGCTTCTTCAAATACAGAAAATGTTCCTCCAAAACCGCAACATTCATCTTTTCTGTTTAAAGACATTAATTCTAATCCTTCAACAGCATTTAATAATTCTTCTTCTGTAGAAAAATGTTCATCCATTTTTTCTGAACAAGATCCTAAGTTTAAACCTCTCAATCCGTGACAACTTTTATGTAAGCCTACTTTATATGGAAATTTAGCTCCTAAATCCGTTTTGCCTAAGATCTTAACAATAAACTCACATAACTCATAAGCATTGTTACGAACCTTAATTACATCTTCTGTTTGTTCTAAAATATCGAAATGCTTTTTTACATGATAAATACAACTTCCTGAAGGGCCAACTATATAATCATATTCTTTAAAATTTTCTACAAATAATTGACAAGCTCCTTTAGAATCATCTTCATAACCCGAATTCCCTAACGGCTGCCCACAACAAGTTTGGGTTGATGGATAATAAACATCAACATTTAATTTTTCAAGTAATTCCAAAGTTGCAATAGCCACTTGTGGATATAATTGATTGATATAACAGGGGATAAATAAACCTACTTTCATGTATATATTAGTAATGTATGTTATACTTGTAATCTAGCAGTTGAAACAATATAACTATTCAATAATTGACTTGTATAAAAATTCAAATCATTTAAATAAAAAGGAAAATAAAAGAGTAGTAAGAATTACAAAACGAGATATGATTAAAACTTAAACATTTTAAACATCTCTCGTTTTAATAAAATAACAAACTATTTTTTATAAGCAATAACATTTTGTTTTGATGTTCCTAAGCCTTCAATTCCTAACTCTACAACATCACCCGGTTTTAAATATAATTCTGGTTTTAAGCCCATTCCTACACCAAATGGTGTTCCTGTAGAAATTATATCTCCCGGTAATAAAGTCATAAATTGAGTAATATGACTTATAGCTTCTTGTATATTAAAAATAAAATCAGAAGTTGAACTATTTTGCATTACTTTCCCGTTAAGTTTTAACCATAAGTTTAAATTATTTGGGTCTTCAATTTCGTCCGTAGTGGCAATAAAAGGACCAATTGGAGCAAAAGTATCACAACTTTTTCCTTTTACCCATTGCCCAGAACGTTCTAATTGAAATGCTCTTTCGCTAACATCGTTATGTAAAACATAACCAGCAATATGATCTATTACATCTTCCTTTTCTACATGAGATGCTTTTTTACCAATAACAACAGATAATTCTACCTCCCAATCTGTTTTCTTACTGCCTTTTGGTATCATAATATCATCAAAAGGACCTACAATTGCAGAAGTTGCTTTAAAGAAAAGAACAGGTTCTTTTGGCACATCCATACCAGCTTCTGCAGCATGTTGTGCATAATTAAGTCCTATACAAACAATTTTAGAAGGTCTTGTTAGCGGTGCACCTAAACGAACGCTATCATCAATCTCTGGACAACTTGATTGGTTTGTTTCTAACCAAGTTTTTAGTTTTGCAATACCATCATTCCCAAAGAATTCTTCATTGTAATCTGTTCCAAAAGAAGATACATCTATTTTTGTTCCGTTTGCTAATTGAACACCAGGTTTTTCTTTTCCTGCAGCTCCAAATCTTATTAATTTCATATAATTGCTTTTAAGTATTATTAATTGTTATTTTCCGTTTAATGTAACAAACCCCCCATCAATAGGATAGTTAGAGCCTGTTATAAAACCTGCTTCATCAGAGCACAAGAAAAGTACTAAATCTGCTATTTCTTGTGTACTTCCCATTCTACCAATAGGTTGCGTTTTTGATAATTTATCAAACATTTCTTCTTCTTTTCCAGGATAGTTTTTATTTATAAACCCGTCTACAAAAGGTGTATGTACTCTACCTGGAGCAATACAGTTACAACGAATACCATCGTTTACATAATCTTTAGCAACAGAATACGTCATGGTTAATACAGCGCCTTTACTCATAGAATAAGCAAAACGGTCATTTAATCCAACAGAAGAACCTATTGAGGCTAAGTTTAAAATAACTCCTCCTCCATTTTTTAAAGATGGTATCGATGCTTTTATACAGTTATAAACACCTTTAATGTTTACATTATAAAGACGGTCTAAATCTTCTTCTTCAACAACTTCAACATTACCAACATGTGCAATACCAGCATTATTGATTAATATGTTGATTTTTTCGGTTTTAGTGATATTTCCAATTATTTCGTTAACGTTTTTTTGATTGGAAACATCGCATTTATGAGCTTCACCTTTTTCGTTAATTTTATTAATTTCAGCAACGGTTTCTTTGGCCGCATCTAAATTAAAATCTAAAATATGAACTTTAGCTCCTTGCTCTGCAAAGGTTAAAGCAATAGCTTTCCCTATGCCACTTCCACCACCTGTTACAATGGCTACTTTATTTTTTAAACTAAATTTTGTCATTTGATTTTCTTTATCTAATTATTATAATGACATTCCTCGTTTCCACGGAATAAAATCATCTTGTCTTAATTGTTTTGCTTTCGTTAATTTTCCACTGGCCACTTTAATAACAAAATCTAATAAATCTTCGCCAGTTTCTTCTATAGAAGCTGTTCCTTCAATAATAGCACCTGTATTAAAGTCTATAATATCTGGCATTTTGTTAAATAGTTTTGTGTTTGATGACACTTTTACAACCGGAGTAATTGGGTTACCTGTTGGTGTTCCTAAGCCCGTTGTAAACAAAATAACATTACACCCCGAGCCTGCTAAACCAGTTGTAGACTCTACATCATTCCCAGGAGTGCATAATAAATTTAATCCTGAAGTTTCAACTTGTTCTGTATAATCTAGAACATCTTGTATGGGAGAACTTCCACCTTTTTTTGCTGCTCCAGCAGATTTAATAGCATCCGTAATTAAGCCATCTTTTATATTGCCAGGCGATGGATTTGCATAAAACCCTGCACCTAAAGCATCTGCCTTTGCGCTATAAACGGACATTATTTTAGAGAATTTTTTTGCTTTTTCTGAACTTACACACCTGTTGATTAATTCTTGCTCCACTCCATTTAATTCTGGAAATTCTGAAAGAACAGTTGCTCCACCTAGTCCAACAATTAAATCGGAAATATAACCTAAGGTTGGATTTGCTGATATGCCAGAAAACCCATCAGAACCACCACATTCTAATCCTATAACTAGCTTGTTTAATGGAGCCGGCTTACGTTCAATTTTATTAGCGTTCATTAAACCCGTAAAAGTCTTTTTTACTGCTTCGGCGAGTAACTCTTGTTCAGATTCACTTTGTTGTTGCTCAAAAACAAAAACTGGTTTTTTATAAATTGGAGACATTTTAGATAATGCATTTTCTAAAATACTCGCTTGTGCATGTTGGCAGCCTAAACTTAAAATTGTTGCACCAGCAACATTTGGATTGTTTATATAACCTGCTAACAAATTACAAAGCGCAATAGAATCTGAAGTAGCTCCACCGCAACCACCTTCGTGTGTTAAGAAGTGGATACCATCAACATTAGGAAATAAAGGGTTTTTATATTGCTGATTATCAGCTCTTAAAATATCCCTGTTTAAAATATCTTCTGTAGAAGCTCCATTTTTATAATCTTCAATTAAGGTATCTACATCTAAATTTAAGTGTTGTTGTTTTCCAAAACCTAATTTTTCAACCAATGCCTGCTTTAATACCTCTACATTTCTATTTTGACAAAATACCAGAGGAATAATTAGCCAATTATTTTCAGTCCCAACTTTTCCATCAGCTCTATGATAACCGTTAAAAGTTCTATCTACAAATCTTGAAATGTTTGGAGTTGTCCACTCTATTCTATTTGAAGAATCACCTGCACTATACTTCTCTGTATCATGAACAATATTTGTGGTACTTATAAGCCCTCCTTTCTTAATTTCTTTTTTGGCTCTTCCCACTAGAACACCATACATATAAACGGCATCACCTTTTTTAAGGCTTTCTGACGCAAATTTATGCTTAGCACCAATATCATCTTGAATAACATATTTTTCTGAATTCAAGGAAACTTCTGTTCCTTTTTTCAAATCAGTTAATGCTACTAAAAGGTTATCTTTAGTATGTATTTTTAAAATTTTTTTTTGATTATCCATGTACAATTAAATCATAAGCTTTAGTAGTACAATAGTACACGCAAAATAATTATATATCTTACAAATATTTGACCTATTACAATACTATTATTGCCCTATGTAATTTACAAGTGTTAAAATTGCAAAATAGATCTATGATTTAAATAAAAATTGATAAAAAAAATTCTAAAATGTAATTAGATTATTGAAGCTTTTATTTTATAACTTTTCAAATATTCGGAAGGTGTACAATTCATTATTATCTTGAATTGACGATTAAAGTTTGAAATATTTTTGAAACCAGATTCGTAACAAATAGCAGCTATATTAAACTTATTCTCTATGAGTAATTTACAGGCATAACCAATTCGTATTTCGGTTACATAACGAGAAAATGTTTTTCTATTAACACGCTTAAAATACCGACTAAAAGCAGATGTGTTCATATGTGCTATATTAGCTGCCTCTTCTAAGTTTATGTCTTTATTGAAATTTTTAAAAATATAGGCTTGTACTTTATTTTGAGTATCACTTTCTGTAGATTTGAAAGAATTAACAAAACCTTGACTTGCCAATCTCTTAGTTTGTGTGTGTTTTGCTAATTTATTAAGAATATGTAAAAAAGAAACAGTCTTATCAAACCCTTTTAATTCTAGCATATTTTGAACATCACCAATAAGTTTTTTGCTAATATTTAAAAATTTAAGTCCAAAACGGGCCCTTTCAAAAAGTTCCAATAAATGAATCATTTCAGGAGTTTCGAAAAAATCTTTACCTAAATAATCTTGTTTAAAATGGATAGCAATGGCTTTTGCTGATTGATTAGAATTTTGATCAAAATAATTTTCGTCATTTAACCACATATGTGGTAAATTCTTACCAATTAAAACAACATCATTAACTTCAAATTTTTCTATACTATCTCCAATAAAACAAGTACCTTCACTTTTAAGAATCACAACAAGCTCTAGTTCAGGATGATAATGCCATATTTTCAAAAAATAGGGATACTCATTTACCTTAGTTGTAAATGAACTATTACTAATGCTACTTCTATCTAAAAGGTGGAGCTTCATAAGCTAAAAATTGAATATAAATATAATACAAAAATAGCATATATAATTATAATTACTACTGAACAGCAATAAAAGTATCTTTAAGTATAAAACTAATCTATGTTTACTAGTGGTATAAAAATAGTATAAGAATCGTCTCCTTTTTTTATTGCAAGGCATAAAACATTAGGATTATTATTTTCCAAATAAATAAACGGTCGCTCCATACGATTAGGAATTAAAAAGGACCCATTTTCAAGTACTATTTTTTTGTTAGTTATATTATAGTTCTGTGCTTTAGCCCAATTTAAGCCATCAATTGATGTCATTAACCCTATAAAAGTATGAGCGTGGAAAACAGCATAAAACATAGCTCCTTTTTGATTATACCACATTGATACATCTTCTGTATCTAAATTTCCTATAACAGGATTTGGCTGTATTTCAAAAGGCCCAACTGGAGATTTAGAAATAGCAATTGCTTGGTTTCTAATAAATCTTGTTTCATTGGGTTTATCCCCTTTAACTATTAAATAATAATTACCATCTTTTCCTTTGTCAATCGCTGGGTTAACAGTTATTGTTGCAATTGGCCCTGAAGGTTCTAACAATGCTCTCTCCATTCTTTTCCAAGGTCCATTAATTGAGTTTGAAACTGCTACCCCAGTCCTTTGATTTTCACGAAGTGTACCTCTGTCTTTGTTTTTTAAAGATTTTGTACTTAAATAAATTAAATCTTGATGGGTATGTGGTTTACTCCCTAAATTTGTTGCTATGTAATATAAATAGTATTTACCTTCAAAATATTTAATTTTAGGATTGTGAGCTGTAATTGCATCCCAATATCCATTGCCTCTACCTTTTAAAACTGTCTCCTTAAACTCCCAAGGTCCTGCAGGAGTATTTGATATGGCGTGAGCAATTTCAGAAAAAGTTAACCATCCATTAAAAGTATATTCTCTCTTCCATCGTGAATAAAATAAATGATATTTTCCATCTTCACCTTTAATTATAGAGCCTCCCCAATTGTAATAAACAGCATCACGAAAAACCCCCTCTTTTTTCAAAGGTTTAATCATTTTATTAATATTTAGGTTGTCTTTTTTTTCTTGTGATACAGCACAAACTGAATAACATATTAATAATATGAATAAAACTTCTGAAAGTATTTTAATATTATTTTTCTTCATTTAATGCTATTTAAAGTGTTTATGTATACAACAGAACTATCTTATTTTTTCTGACTAAAAATCCAATCTATTAATTTAGGTTCTTTCCAGGCAAATTCGTATGAATTATGCCCTACTCCTTTATAAACTGTTAAACGAGCTTTATTGTTTTTTTGCTTATACAACGATTCAATCATTTCTATTGAACCAGAAAGTGGAACTGTAGGATCTTTATCTCCATGAAAAGCCCAAATTGGTATTTTTCTAATTTTCTTTGTCATTGATGGATCACCCGCACCACATATTGGAACTGCTGCTGCAATAAGTTTATGATAACGCATTACAAAATTCCATGTACCATAACCACCCATTGAAGCTCCCATCACATAAATACGTTTCTTATCTACCGAATTTTCCTGAACTACTTTGTCAAATATTTCTTTTGCAAGTTTCATTGGTTTACTAAGCGGAATATCTTCCAATAAATAAGAACCTTTTTTCCAAGGAACATCTACCCATTTATGTTTGATAGGACATTGCGGCATAAGGATAATACATGGATGTTCTTTTTGAAACTTTTTATCCATCCATCCAGCAACCCAAGGGCGTAATTGTTTTAAATTGTCATTTCCTCTTGATCCTGCTCCGTGAAAAGAAAGAAGCAAAGGATACTTCCTTTTGGTATTATATTCTGGTGGAAAAAATAACCTATATGACATTTCCTCACCGTTTTCATTGGTATATACATAGGCCTTTGAATTTTCTTCGTAGAAAATCCTTTCGTGCTGCTTAACATTATCATTGTTTTCAGAAGATATAGTATCTGAATATGAAGTTTGAGCAAATGCAAACTGTGTAATTACACACAAAAATAATACTCCAACTATTTTCATTTCTAAATAATTTAAATACCCTTATTTCTTAAATTGAGTTGCATTATTCCAATTATCTGTTCTAAAAGATGACGCCGATAAAAGATTTGTATCATAAAGAGTTCCTACTATCCAATTACGCCACGCATATCTAACAGCCACAGGATTCAGTACTTTATCACTTTTCACAAATACGTTCTTTTTATTCACAATTTTGGCTGTGGCAGGGTAAAATACTTTATCAGTTCCTGCAATTTCAAAACCTGATAATCCATCATATGCATATAATCCGTTCTCAGCATTTTTAAAATTCAATGTGATTCCACCATCTTCTATTTGAAGTGAATTATAAATTGGCGCCGCATAATCTATTGCCTTATAACCGTATGTTTGGTTTAGCGCATTAAATAATAATCTGTCTGCCACTTCTTTCTTTTTTGGTGGATGAATACTATTTTCATCACCAATATCCATCGTAATAGCAATTCCCGAATTTGGAATTAAATCTAAACATTCTAACTGTGCTTCTCTAATAAAAGCAGAATTGTCTTCTGTTTGAAATGCATTATTATTTCCATATAAAAATGGAGCAATTTGCACATAGTAAAATGGAAATTCTCCAATTCCCCAACGTGTTCTCCAATCTTTTACCATTGCAGGAAAAAACTTTTTATAATCATTGACTTCCTTGCGATTGCTTTCTCCCTGATACCACAATGCTCCTTTTATTGTATAAGGAATTAAAGGATTTATCATTGAATTATACAATACTGTTGGTATGTATTGAGGTCTTTTTTTAAGATTTACATTATCTAAATTAACTTCTTTATATGAATTAAACACTTCTTTACTCATCCAAGCTTGTACCGTACTACCTCCCCAAGACGTATGAATCATTCCTACAGGGCAATCTAAAACTTCTTGAAGTTGCTTTCCAAAGAAATAAGCAATTGCACTAAATTTTGAAACGCTTTGTGGAGATGATTGCTCCCAACCAGAAAATTTTTCAATCTTTTCTAAAGGCGTTTTTGAAGCAATTTTATGAACACTAAAAAAACGTAAATTTTTATTATTAGATTTTGTTGTTGCCATATTAGACCCAAATATTGGTTGACCATTATACCCACTTATAGGTTGTTCCATATTAGATTGACCAGAGCATAGCCAAACTTCACCAAATAAAATATTTTCTAATAAAATATCTGAAGCTTTACTCTTTATTGTAATAGATTGAGGCTCTTTACTATTGGTTGTTTTTACTTCAACCCTCCAACTACCTTCTTTGTTTGCTTGAATGTTAATGGATTTATCTAACCATGAGGTGTTAACGGTAATTTTCTCCTTAGCATCTGCCCATCCCCAAAGTACAATTGTAGTATTGCGCTGCAAAACCATATTTGACGATACAATAGCAGGAAGCTTAACCTCCGCCTTAACTGGTTGTAGAATTAACAGATTAAATACTGTTACTAACAAAATTAAAATATTTTTTTTCATTTTTTCTAACTTTCAAATATTAATATACTTTAGTCCTTTCTTAAAACTTTGAATTATTTAAATCCTTTTTATTTCTCATATTTCAGCACGTAACTATTCGTTCCATCACTACCATCTAATGCTATTCCACTAGGGCAATAAAGGTATTCAGGTTCATTATTTGAATCCATTAATAATTGAGGTCTCTCAAATTTCACTTTCTTACCATAGCGTGCATTAGCTCCTTCTGGAATATTGCCTTTAAGGTAAAAATCTTGACAGTTATGGAATCCAGATAATGGTTGAGATTCAAATTTAAGTCCATCATCAGATACCCAAAGTAAACCTCCGCCTTTTTCCAATATGCCATGATTATCTGTAGTTAATAAACATACTTTATTTTTCCATAGAAATGCATATCCATCTTCTATTCGAGCTTTATTGGTAGTAATTGGATTTGGTTGTATAATATACGGACCTTCCAATTTATTTGAAATAGCAAGTCCCATACTCACATTTCCTTTAGCGCCTGCCTTTGCTTTAAAATATAAATAATATTTCCCATTTGGATGTTTTATTAAACTAGGGTTATTTACACCAAGATCACTATTAAAACACCAAATAGCACTATTATTAGGCGGACTTAGTAATGGCTCATTTTCATTTGGAACTTCAACCCAAGGACCATTAATAGTATTACTTAAAAGCATTCCTATTCTTTGACTTGGCCCGTGTTTTTTTGCTCCATCATTAGCTATATATACCAAAACATATTTATCATCAATTTTCTTAATATTAGGATTGTGAAAACCGGCAGAATTCCATTTACCATTATTTTTTCCTTTACCTATAACTTCCACAAACTGAAATGGGTTTTCTGGGTTTTTAGAAACATAATGCGCAATTTCACTATTATAACGCCAAGCTGTTCTAAAAGGGGTTTCTGAAGACCATCTTGCACAAAAAAGATGAACATTACCTCGGTCATCTCTTATTGGAGAACTTCCCCAAATGTCATAACCAGATTCATTTATCGCTTCACCAATAAATTTCCATTGATCAGCCATGTCATTAGGTATATGCTCTTTTGTGCGTGTTTGATTTGTAATTTCTTCTTTATTACTTTTTGTCCCATTACATGAAATAAAAAGAATAAAGAAAACCGTAATTACTAAAAATACTTTTCTGATGTTTTTCATTATAAATACTTCATTTTATTAGCATTTTGGTCCTTATATGTAATGGTCTTTTTTGTTTTTTATGAGTTCTAATATTATCTACAAGTTCATTTATAGTATTTCCCTATCTTATCTAAATTTATTGTTTAACTTTTTATTATTTCATTTCAAAACAAACCAAATAAAAAAACAAGTACTTAAAACCCTTCTAAATTTACTTTTTTTGTTCCTTTTAAAACCTTATCCGCATCAACTTCGATAGCATTAGGATGGAATTGATTACTACTTGTAAGAATCTTAAACGACCAAGCATATTCACTTTTCCCCAAATTTTCAGGGGGTAATATTCTTAAACCTTCTTCTAACATTTTCCAAGATATCTTTTCTTTAGAACCTATAAGTTGAACAGATTTGATATTTTCTCTATTCCAACCTTTAGTACCTTTTATTACAAATGGTTTTTCAGGTTTTTCCAAAGCAATAGCAAATAGTACTTTTCCTTTTGTGGTAAAAGCCAAATTTCCTTCTTTTTGATGATTTTCTTTCCAATATCGAGTCCCATAAATAGCATCACCATTTATCTTCAACCAATTTCCCATTTCACGCAATCTCTTAACTTGTTCATCGGGAATGGTACCGTCTGCTCTTGGACCAATATTGATTAAAAAATTACCATTTCTAGAAACTACCTCCACCATTTCTTTAATAATGTGTTGAACGCTTTTATATGTATCGTTTTCTAAATAGCCAAAAGAAGTTCCAAAAGTTGTACAACTCTGCCATTTAGGTCCAATAACTTTAAGTTTTAAATTATCCTTTTCTAAACAACCTACTCCATCTGGCCAATTTCGGTTGGCTCCTTTGTTATTTACATATACATCTTGTTTCCTATCTAATCCATTATTCATAAAATTAGTAATCATATTTCTATACTGGTCATAAAAATATTGAATTTCTGGTCTGAAACCAGTTTTGGGATTATTACCATCACGTGTAAAAATAGGAACATCATCAATCCACAAAAAATCTGGATGGTATTTATCTTGAATTTCTTTCCAACGAGCCACGTAATCATCTACAAACTCTTTACTATACTCAAATGGTCCATAAAGTACTGCTGCTTCTGGAGCTCTTTTTATTTCTTCTACAATATCATCTCTCGGTTCACTATGAACTACGTATTTTTCTTTAGCAAAGAAACCTGTGTGTCTTTCACGATGATATGAAGGTGCGTATTTAAGTCCATAGTTTCTAACTGCTTTTCCCAAATCTCCAACAAGATCTCTTTTAGGCCCCATATTCACTGAATTCCAAGGGTTTATTTTTGAATCCCAATTAGAAAAACCATCATGATGTTCAGCAGTTAATACCACGTATTTAATACCAACCTCAGCAAAAAGGGATGCCCATTCATCTGGATCCCATTTTTCGGCCTTAAATTCTGGTATGATATCCTTACCCAAAATCAGGTGGAGCGGCTCCCCAACGTTCTTTCAAATAAGGATAATAATGCTCCTTTTGCTCATATATTTGTTTTGGTACGTGCTCTGCATAACCACGCCCTTCTTTTTTATAACCAATAGCGCTATAAGGCCCCCAGTGAATAAACAAACCAATCTTCCCATCATCAAACCAAGTAGGAACTGGCATTTTTTGTAATGCCTCCCAACTGCCATCATAGTGAGTGTTTGTTTCCGAAATCCCCTTATCAGTTTCAGGCTTATTTTTACAAGACAAGAACAACAGTAAAGGAATTAATACAAGTAAGTTTAAACTATTATTTATTTTCATATTATTATTATTTCATTTCAAAACGAACCAAATATGCTAATCCTTTCTTTTGAATCATTGAAATTCCCCAACCAGGAATTTCAGTATTTGGGTTTCCATTTTCTAAATGTGGACGATACAAACCTGGCGCTTTTGGAAATTCCTTTAAACTATCTTGAAGAACCGAAAAACACTCTCCGTCTTTTGCATAATTTATTGTTGAATTAATAGATGCTAAAGAAGCAATTCCTCCATCTTTCTGCCAAATTAATACTTCATGGCTTTTATCTAATAAAGGTCCATCATGTTTTTTATATGGACCTTCTACTTTATACGCATAAGCAACACTCATTTTTGTTCTTTTAGGTCCATCTTTACCATCAATAATAGATCTTCCTTTGTAGAATAACCATATTCTATCATCTCTAACTAATAAACTAGCATCATCAATTCTAAAGCTATCAAAGTCTGAAGCTATATCGCTAATTTCTAAAATAGGATTATTTTCCACTCTTATAAATGGTCCATCTGGACTATCCGAAACAGCAAGACCTATTGCAGTTATATCAGTTATTGAATTACCTTCAAACTCCTTATTTTTATTACCTAGAGTTGGTTTTACGCCTGTGTAATACAAATAATATTTTCCTTTATAAGCTAAAATATTTGGCGTAAAAACAGAATGACTATCAAACTCTCCTTCATTACCTAAGCCCAGCGCCATACCTTCTTCTTTCCATGTATTTCCTTCATCGTTTGATGTTGCATACCAAATAGTACCCCAATAACCAGATGTTACTGGACTATCCATACGTGTATACCACATATAATAAGTATGATCTACTTTAATAATATCGCTATTATCTCTTCTATTATATACTGAATCTTCTCCAACTCCTGTTAATTTTTGATATGAAAATTTTACAACATTCTTTTCCGTTTTGTCTTTTATTGTAGTATTACAGGAAGTGATTAAACTAGCTAATATAATTACAACACCTAATTTTAATTTCATTTAACACCTGTTTTGAATTTGATTTTATTTTAATTCTTTAGCTATTTTTTTTGCTAATATTTTATATCCTTTATTATTCAGGTGTACCCCATCAACAGTGTATTTATAAGCCTTTTTCATTAAGGTGTTTACATCTATAAGTTTTATATTTTCTTCTTGTGAAATCTCTCTAACTATTGGAATTACCCATTGGTTTAAATGCTCTATACGTTGTTTTATTTTGGGGTCTCTACTTTTTTTATGTTCGTAAATAGGTAGCGGTGTCAAAATAAATATCTCCGCTTTTTCATTCTTACTTTTATAAGAGGTTATCAATTTTATATATTCACTTTTAAACTCTTCTTGAGGTGTGCCTACAAAATCAGTTTTTCTTGTTTTATCTAAACACCACTTAACATTTGCATCGTTTGTCCCAAACATTATTAAAACAATTTCAGGAGTATATTTTAATGAATTTTTGTATTCATCTTTTTTAAAATATGGATGATTTGTACCTCCAATTAATGTTGCTCCTCCCTTGCCAAAATTCTTTACTTGATATTTTTCACCTAATTTTTCTTGTAAAAATTTAGGGTATGTAGCTTCAGTATTACTATCTCCAATGCAAGAAACATACTTTAAATTTTCAGAAAGTGTTGGTTTCTTCTTAAGATAACCCAGTTTTCTTAAAAACACATCTGTTTTATATACGGTTAAGTTGAAGTATTTATTTCCAGATCCTTTTCTAAAAAAATCTCCATTAAAAAATCCATGCCCAACATTTTCAACTGCAACTAATTCGCACTTATTTCCAGCTTTATTCATTAATTTGGTAAAACGTTTTGCATTTTCAAAAGGTACCGTTTTATCTTTTGTCCCGTGAAATAATAGCATTGGAGGCATATCTCTCTTCACTTGATGACATGGAGATATTTCTGTTTCACGACCCTCAACTTTTTTATAACCATAACCTTTTTTAGTTGTATCTAAAACAGGATTATATGCAACTACAGCATTAGGAACTGAGCTTACAGCTAAATTCTCATTAGGATTTTCAAATCCATTTATTAAAGCGGTAGTTATTGCAATATGGCCTCCTGCAGAACCTCCACTTGCAACAATTTTATTAGGATCTATATTTAATTCTTTTGCATGTTCTCGTACCCAACGAATAGCAGATTTAGCATCTTCAACACACTCAAAAGGAGAAGTTCCATGTGTATTCTTCACCCTATATTCTGCAGCAATTGCCAACATACCCCTAGACGCAAAATATTCACTTTGCTGATAGAATTGTTCTGGATTACCCCCTGTCCAACCTCCACCAAAAAAGAATACAATTGCAGCAGTTGGCTTTTTAGATAATTGAGGTTTAAAAACATGAAGGTATAAACTATCTTGATTTATTTCTTTATATAAAATTTTAGTATCAGGAGTAATATCCTGTGCTTCAATACTAAATATTGTACAAACTAAAATTAAAAAAACACCTATTATTTTTTTTGAATTCATTTTATTATTATAATTTTTTTCTAATTAAATACACTAATTATTTAAGCAATAGAACTATAAAATCTAAGGTTTAAATGTATCAGTTCTAAACGGGTAAGCAGGTAAATTAGCTTCATTCACCAAGTTCACATTTGGTTTACCTATAAAAGCATAACGTATATAAAGGGGTTTTCCTAAACCTGGAGCATTCAATTTAACTGATTTCCTTTTAATTTTTGCTTCGGCAGGAATCCAATTCCCTGATGAATCTGACAACCAAAATCCAGTTGGCGCTTTACCATCTATTGTCTTTAAGCTTTTAACATTATCAAAATTCACAACTATAGAGTTTCCTTTTATTTTCACTCTTTTCATTGTTGGTCCAAATGCTTTCACTTTTTTATATAAAACATTATGAAGCGCCATTAAAGACAAACGTTTACCAACTGGTAATTTATCTTTTGGATGTATATTTTTTACATCACCCAAATCAATAGTATTTATTACTGATGTATTTGATAGCTCAAGAGCTTTTAATTGAGATTCTCGCATCCAAGCCCAAGAATGAGCATCTGGATTTTTTGGATTCATATCTTTTTCTGAATCCAAAACTTTTCCATAACCAGGAAGCATTACCACTAGAAAATGTAATTTTTCATTATCCCAACCTTTTCGGTAGCGTTGAATCCATTCTTTAAGTACATCACCATACTTTAATATCCCTGAATTTCTAGCATACCATGGTTCTTTAACCATACCATACATGGATTGTGTGTTACGTTCTCCTTGATACCAAACCAAACCTCTACAAGCATAAGGAATTAATGGATACATCATAGCATTATACAGAATATTTGATTGTCTCCGTAAAAAAATATCATCCGTATTTCGCCAAGGTTTTGGACCTTTTAAAATAGCTTTTATTTTATTTTTAGTTATTGTATCAGCATCAAACTCATCCATCATAATTTTATAATGCGGTACCGTTTCTGTCATATCACGAGGCATCCAAGCTTCAATAGATGAACTTCCCCAAGATGTTAAAATAATACCGATAGGGACATTTGCAGATTTCTCTAAAAAATAAGCAAATGAAAATGCAACAGCACTATTTGGATGTTTTACCTCCCATACACCTTCACAAGTATCTTGAGGTTCAAATGCAACCGTATTTTTAACTTTAAAACTTCTAATATTTTTTGTTGAAGAAACTAACTTTTTTACTTCTGGTGCCCCGTTTACAGAAAACTGCATATTAGATTGACCTGAACAAATCCAAACTTCGCCTACTAAAATATCTGAAATTTTGATTGTCTTCTCTTCAAGTGAAGAAGACACAATCATAGTTTTGGGTTCTAAACTTGCTTTTAAAGCATCTAATTTTATACTCCATTTACCATTTGAATCTGCAACGGTACTTTTTTCAGAATAACCAAATTGGATATTAACTGTAGATCCTACTTTTGCTTTTCCCCATATAGAAATAGGCATATCTCGTTGCAACACCATATGGTCTTTAAAAAGAGACCCTAGCTGAAATATAGTTTTGGAAGTTATTTTTTTTGAAATATTTGTTTGCGCAAAACTTGAGTTACCAATAAGTAACATGAATAGTATTGTAAAACCGTAAAAAATAAAATTCTTAAACCTAAACTCTTTTCCCATTTTTTTAATTTAAATCTCCAATTTCAATTCTTTTTACCAATTTTATTTTACTAGAAAGTAATTTTAAAAACGTGCGAACTACTACCATAACCTGGTTTAGCTTGAACTCCTGTAGCCAGATACAAATAAGCCGGTTTCTCATCTATAAAAAGTATTTGTGCCCGCTCCAGATGACCATCCTTTTTTCCTCTATAAGAAACAGCATCTTTTAAATGTTCTTCGCCAACATAATGTTGTAAATCTTCATAAGCTCTTACTGTTTTTTCAGCCGGAAAAGAAAAACCATCTCCAGACTTCCATAACAATCCACCACCATTATTTCCAAGAGTTCCTCTAAAATCACGACTCATAAGGTATACTGAATCTTTCATTGTAAATGCATAAGCATCTTCAAGCGGCATTTTTTCTTCAGTTACTCTTGTAGGGTTATGTATATACGGTCCTTCTACATTATCGGCAACTACAACACCATAAGAGTAAACATATCCTTTCGGTTCTTTTCTAACAACCGATTTATGATATAACAGATATTTACCTTTGTATTTTATTAATGACGGATTAGAAACTCCTAACCTAGCTGTATAATTCCAAACTGTAGAATCTTTTGTTTGACGTAAAATTGTACCATCGGCTTCTGCACCTTTTGCAGGTCTCCAAGTATCATTTAAATCATCAGCAACATACATAATAATACGTTGGGTTTTTAAATCATTGTTTTCATTTACAATAAAACAAAGTTGATATTTACCATCTATATTACTAATGGTTGGGTTATGTGGTGAATTAAATAAACCATCTTTATCTTCAACTGTTACTCCTAAATACTTGAATGGACCTTCTGGGCTATCACTCACGTAATGCCCTATTTCACAATCTTTAAACCATCCACTAAAATTTCCAGGTTGCGTTTTTGTAGACCATTGCGCTGCAAAAAGATGGGTTTTCCCTTCCTTATCTTGTATTGGAGAAGAACCCCATACATGCATCCCTTCATTATCAGCTGCTCTACCTACATATTCTATCTTCATATTTCCCGTATGAATCTTTGATTCTGTATTAGCTTTTTCAACTTTATTTTTTTTAGTCTTATCATTACAAGCTAGACATAAAAGTACTAGTACGAATAATGTAAATTTTTGTAATTTCATCTTTATTATCTCTATTATTATATTTAGTTCACTAAGTTAATTAACTCTTATTTCCAATCCTTATGTTTAATTTCAAATTATCAACGCATAAGATTTTTTCAATCACCAACCTTAGTATTTATATTTCTCTAATCTTGAAAAACTCCATTCTTTAATCAATAAAATTTCAAAAAAAAACTAAAGTATAAAACTACTTATTCTTACCTCAAAAAATGGGGTGTTTTTGACTATAAATAGGGGTAATATTGATAACTATTCAACAAAACAACTCTATATCCATAAGCTTTCTCATATATAAGAATAAATTTTATCTTCTAAATTAAAATTGATAATACATACTCGTTAGTTAATTATTGAAACAACATTAGCTTATTATTAATCATTTAAAGTTGATAGTTTCCAACTATCTCGCCATGATATTGACATTTTATCATCAGAAAATTCAATTGGGAGCCAAATATACCTTCCTGTTATTGGTTTCTTGGGTTTCCAAATATCAAACATAGCGATGTAAGCATCTTCCTTTCCATGAACAGGGATGATATAAGATGCTTGTCCTCCAAACGTTTTTTCTACACCAAGTTTATCTATATTATTATAGCCATTACAAGGATTCCCGTGATAAGTCCACGTTCCTAAAAGATTAGTTGTTGTATGATAACGTGCCGGGTTTGGATTCCAACCTTTTGATCCAGAACCTAACATGTGGTACACTCCTTTTCTTTTGATAATTGCTGGTGCTTCAGAATGTACTTTAACTCCTTTACAAACTTGATAATCTCCTTCAGGAAAATAATAATCAGTATCCATTTTGCCAATAACAAATGCCTTATCGGGCTTACGAACTGCTAAATGGTAAAGACTACCATTATCATCTTTAAACATAGAAAAATCTCCAGAACCTTTGTTGGTTCCTCCGCCACGAAACTTGTGATGATAGGTAAATGGACCATTTGGTTTATCAGCCACGGCTACTCCAACATAATTACTATCATACCCAACTCCCTTTAAGTATAGCTTAAAATAGGCTACAAACTGCTTGTTTTTAGAATTGTAAACTACTTTAGGTCTTTCTAAAATACATCCGTAAGCTAAATCACTTTTTTCATCTTTATAATCTACACTTAAAACAAGACCCTCATTTTTCCAATTTGTTAAATCTTTAGAAGAATAACAATGTATACCACCATCTGCAAATTGAGCTTCTGATTTGCCATCTAGTTTATGTTCGCCGTACCAATAGTAAACACCTTCATAAAAAAGAACACCACCACCGTGAGCATTGATGCCTTTACCATTGGTATCTAACCATTGTTGCGCAGGTTTTATTTCTGTTTGATTTTGCTGTGCGATTAAAAATTGACCACCAAACAACATCAACAACAAACTACCTAAAATTGACTTTATTAAATTCATGCTACTTCAAGTTTTTACTCACTCTTTAACTCTTGTGTCCACTCACTAGCAAATCCCCATTGTTTTATAACCCTCATCTTATAATAAATTGGAGTTCCTTTTTTAATATTAGGAATGTTAAGTACTCCTTTTACTTTGGTTGTTAATTTTTTATCATAAATGTTAGAGCTAGTACCATAAATTACTTCATACAAATAATCATATGGACTTACACTATAAGCAATAAAAACACCATTATCAGTATGTTTTGTATTCCAAATAATTGGCGGCAATTCATCTTCATCTTTTGTGAGTTCTTTTGTTTTAGAAGGAATACTTTCTCCTTTATTGTTCACCGCGATCAATTGATATTTCCAAACAAGACCTTGTTTTACTTTTTTATCCTCAATATCAATAAAATTATTTGTTGTTTCTTTAGTATTGAAAGTCAAATCTTCTTTTTCATATCGAACATAATACCCCTCTGCATCTTTACTTTTTTCGAAAAAAACACGAATACCACTGTTAGCTGTATTTGCAAATGTTATAACAGGCTGTTTTGGAACCTGAAACTTAACTAGATCTGTATGAACTTTATAACCTTGTGGGTCTAGGAAACTAACTTCTATCATACTTAAGTTGTCTTTAGCATTCCATTTTAAGAAAACATCAAATGCTTTATCTCCAGGAAAAATAGTTTTAACAAGTTGTGTATTTGTCTCAACAACTTTAAAATCAGAATCAAACAGCGTATACTGTACTTTATACTCTCTCAATATATTCGCAGGAATATCTAATTTTGTTCTTGGCTGAATAGTAACTTTTGCCTTTCCTTCTACTGTATTAAAATTCGATACAGTAAGATTTCTTATCTGACTAAATTCTTTTTGAATACTATAAAAACCTTTTTTCTTATCTCTAAAAGAAGTTACAACTCCCCAAGCTCTATTTTGTGACGGAGGTGTTTTCCACCCATCTTTACCGTGATAGGTACTTCTGTAATCGTTAAATGCCCATAAAGAACCTCCTAAAACATATTCTTTATTTCGTAATTGATTCATCATTTTTTCGGCTGGAATATCTCCTAAGCTTGGGTCTTCGGAATTTAGTTCTTTACCAAACTCAGACATAAAAATTGGTTTCTTATGATTTCTCCAAGTACCATCTGCCTTTTTACCCCAATTTTGATACCCATTTAACATTGCTAAATCGGCATACCTAGTAGCTTCTTTAGGTGAATTATTCGCCGAATTAGACACACAAACTGCTATTCTATTTGGATCTAATTTCTCCGCCATTTCTATAGCTCCTTTTACATAGTCATTTACTTTTGGGTTTTTAGACGCCATCCCCAATTCATTACCTACACTCCACCCCACAATTGCTGGATGATTATAATTATTTTCGATGATTCGTTGCAACCATTCTTTTGGTTTCGGATGCTCTGGATCTACTAAAACATCTTTTCCCCAAAGGCCTACTTCTTCAAAAATTAGAATCCCTTTTTCATCCAAATAATCGATGTATTCTTTTGGTAAATTCACATGGCTTAATCGTGCCATATTTGCACCCAAACTTTTCATTAAATCGATATCTTCCTTAATACGTTCTATAGGCAATGTGTTACCTGTAAACCTATCTTCTGGTACTACATTAAACCCAACAGGTCTAATACTTTCTCCATTTAATAGTAATTTTAAACCGTCAATTTCTAATTTTCGAATACCAAATCTATCAGAATTTGTATGTAAAATCTCTTTGTTTTCTGATAAGGTAACGGTAGATTCGTATAAATTAGGAAAATCAAAATGCCATAAATTCACTTTAGACTTAGGTAATTTATAAGACCAGTTTACAATGCATCTATTAGTATTTGCTGTAATTGTGGCTTTTACTTTCCCTTTTGCCACTATCTTTCCATTACTTTTAATATCGATATTAAATAGTACCTTTTTAGGAGTATTACTAGAATTGCTACTCACAATTTTTACACCTAATTGAGCCGTTCCCTTTTTTAAGTCGGGCACTGCATCTATATGCTGAAATTCAATACGCGTTTTAGGTGTTAATTCTAACCAAACAGGTCTTCTAATCCCTCCCCAATTCCACATGGCACCACTTTTAAAAACGTTATTAACCAATACGGTTAACCTGTTTTCTTTTCCTAGATTTAGATACTGGGTAATATTGAAATGGAAAGGTAAAAATCCTAAATTATTTTCACCAACTAAATGCCCATTTACCCAAATTTTAGCATCGTTATAAACGGATTGAAAAACCAAACGTAGTTGTTCTGTACTTTGTATTTCATCAACAGTAAAAGTTCTTGTGTACCAAGCATCGCCTACATATTCAGCATATTCATTTACCAAATCCCAGTTTCCAGGAACCGCCATAGTATCCCAAGAAGCGGTATCTACATCTTTTGCTGTCCATCCAGAAGACTCTCCTTCTGCATAAGGATCTGTTTTAAAAGACCATTTGCCATTTAATGCTATTTTCTGATTGCCTTGTGCATAGCTAAAATTGGCTACAATAAAACATAAAAGTCCTATTATAATAGGAGTTTTAAGAATTAATTTTCTAAAAATTACTGAAATTTTCATCATATATTTTGTTATTTATACACAAACCAAGCTGTTGCTTTACAATCTTTACTTGATTTTAATTGTGCCCAATGTGCACTAAATCCTTTTGGAAATTTATACGTTATTTTTTGTTCTGCTTTCAACTCAAATGTTTTAAACAAAACAGGATGGTCTGAATAATGATTTATATGGATGTATAACTCAAACTGTGTATCAACATCCGATTCTAAAACGACTGTTTTTTCGTCATAACCCGTCATCAAATACATATCTGATAATTGGTTTGCTTTTATTTGGGTATTTTTCCATGGGCCACCTTCTCCTACAGGCTTTCCAAAACTCCATAAATCATCGATACCTCCAAACCAAAGTGCCACATTACCATCCTCAGATTTGTAAATATGTTCTGATTCTTTAGCATCTAATTTAACGCCACTTAAAACCAATAAACCATTCCAAGTATTAAACTCTGTAATTTGTTTATTGTGTGTTGCAACCGGGCGCATCATTTTATACAAAGGTTCTTTCCCCACTTTATAAAGCGGTAATTCATAAAAAGTACCCGAAATATTTGCCAATTCTCTTTCAGATTCAAGCTCTCTAGTTACTCGAGCTGTTTTTGCCGAAAATTGACTTGAGTAATTTGCATTACCTTTTGGTAATCTTAACTGATACTTTTCAGCATGTAAAATAACAGATGCCTCATCTTCTGACCAGATTTCTTTTTCATTTTCTTTTATTTCAGAAATATCAGCTGAATCTTTATTAAAGAAATCAACTTCTTCTCCAACTTTTTTATTCTTTAAAGCTCTTATTGATGTGCTATCTTTTATACCTTCTATAAATTTAAAATCATATTTTAAAAACTCATAAGAGTTCGTGTTTTTAAAATTGTTATTCTCTATTTCACCTGCATAAACACTTAAGTTATAGTTGATTTTATTACTATACAATTTAGCGTGAGATACTTTACTGTTTTCATCTATACCAGCAAGACTTGTAAACAATTCTTTTCCATCAGAACTATTTTTTAGCTTACGATCTGTAAAATGAAAAGTAGCTGTTAATTTACTGGTTTTATCAGCAACCAAACGTACCCATTCTGCTTTTAAATCTTCTTTAAACATATGATATTGATAACCTTCTTTTTCTAAAGTTATCTTTTTTAACTCTTTCCAGTTTCCTGTTCCATCTTCATCAACCTGAATAGTAACTGTAACTGGTATTTTATCTAAATTATTTAAATGTAATATTCTGTTATCAAAACCAGCTATTAAAAAAGGAAGTGATGGTTGATTCGCAACAACCTCATCATTTAACCAAATTGCTCCATAAGCCGATTTTGGCCCCCAATTGGCAAGCTCTTCACGTTTACCAATCCATAGATTAGATTGAGGCTGACCTGCAAAAGGGTTACCCTGTATACTTGTTTCATCAGTAGCTAAAACAACTTTATCATTCCAACTTAAAAAATCTGGCACATACCTTAAATGTGAACCCATTGGTTTAATCCCTGCAGTATTCTTATGAGAAAATGTTGAAGGAAAATCATAAAACATACCATGCATATCCATCATCATTTTTCCATTACCAATTTCTCTAATTCTTGGCCATTCTGTAAACCAACCGTGAGAAGGATCATTATTATAGGTTGCTTTTGGTAATAAAAACGTTTTCCATTCACCATTTTCTAAAACCTTTAACCTTACCGATCTTTTATCCCATCCCATTGCCCATAGAGGGTATTGATCGTTTGGCACTGCGTTAATACCGTTTTTTGTGGTAACATCTGTAAATTGTCTTCTTTCAATAACTTTAAAATTTTCACCATCAAATTCAGCTAAAATTCCATTATCTTCTTTGTTATTTTTATTTTCTAAAGTTATTTTCCAATTTTTGCTACTTTCATTTTTATGCTCTCCATTATTTGCCAACACTAATATGTTCTGACTTGTGTAAGCACCTTTACCATGCCAACCAGGTAAGGGATTGTGATATAGTTTTTTTACTTCTAGTGTATGTACATTTACCTCATACAACATACCTTCCATATCATAATAATACACCAAATTCTTAGGATCTTTTAAATGTCTTGCAATGGCTGTTAAACGACCTTTCATATCTTTAATAGGAATCACTCGTACTTCTCCAGAACTACTAATAACATAAGGCCCAATTAGTAGTTGGTTAGATTCTTTATGAATCATTCTAGCCGCTGGTGTACCTCCAATACTCCCTTTAAACACTTGTATATTCTTATCTCTATCGATAATATACAGTTTGTGCTCACTACCTTCTGGCTCATGTGCTGCATAGTTAATCATATACAGTTTCTCATTCCAAACTGCCAAGGCTCCAATTCCACATTCATTCCCAAAACTATAGGTTCCGTTTGCTCTTGCGTGCGAATAACTTGTTAAATGCGGATAAACACCACTTATTTTTCTTGTTCCAGAAATTGAAACTATTTCTCCATTATCAATCTTAACAGTGGTTTGTAAATTTTCATTTTTCTCTTCAGAAGGCTTACAACTCCAACAAAATATAATTAGTGATACTAATACTATTTTTAGTAATCTATTTCCCATTTAAATTAGTTATTGAATAAATATTTTATTTTTTCACTTCCTTTAAATCAAACCTTTCGAGAAATTCAACTCCATTTTTAATTACCCTATGAACTCCCCATTCTATTATCTTACCATTACCGTTATCAGTATATGCTTCAGGCCGGTAAGCACCAGGAGCATGTGGCACATTCTTATTTGTAAAATTGTGTGTCTTTTTAAAATTTAAACCATCTTCAGCATACATAATGGACTTGTGAACATCTTCCTTTCCTTCTTTACCAATCATTGTTGCAACTCCTTTTCCTTGAGGCCAAACAAGCACTTCATGGCCACCTCTTACAACTGGGTTATTTTTATATTTCACATACGGACCTTCAGGCTTATTGGCAATAGCAATACCCATTTTAGTTTCTCGTGGTGATTTTCCCCATTGGCGACCTTTATAATATAGCCAATACTTTCCATCACGGACAATTATGCTTGCATCATCAATTCGGTGACTATCAAATTCGGTAATATCATTACTTGGAACCATTATTGGATTGGCTGAAAACTTTGTCCAAGGACCGTCTGGTGAATTAGAAATAGCTATCCCTATTCTAGTTTTCGATTTTTCAAGATCTTTAGTTCTATATGGATTGTTTACCCCTGAATAAAATAAATAATACTTACCATTGGCAATTAATATACCCGGAGTAAAACAACCTTCATCATCCCAACTACCATCTTTTCCTGGCGGTAGCGCTTCTCCTTTTTCCGTCCAAATAAATCCGTCTGGTGAAGTTGCATACCATGTTGCCCATCTAACATTAATTCCTACTTTCCAATACCAAACATAATACAATGCCCCAACTTTTATAACATCGCTTGGATCCCCTCGTTTAATACCTTCTTCGGGGCCAAGGGCCTCAATATGAGAATATAATGCCGTTACTGACTTTAGATTTGATTGAGAAAAAGAACTACCTAATCCTAAAAACAGCATACTTATTATTACAACAATTTTTTTCATTAGAATTAATTTAATTTTAGTCTTTCATTAATACTTCCTTCATTTCTATAACACTCAAATCTAATTTCCTTTTAAACTAATTGCTTATAAAAATATATTTCTTAAATTCTTTTACTTTTCCTCCCTATTAATATCGTTTTGCACTTTTTTATTCCAACCTCTAGCGTCTAATGGAAAAACATTATTCTTTTTTGCCCATACATTCCATTTTTCTTCAAGTTCAGTAACAATTTCAGGATATTTTTCAATTAAGTTATTTTCTTCGGCTCGGTCTACCGATAAATCGTATAATTCCCATTTTCCTGTGTAAGGTGGTTTTAAATCTTTGGTAGCAACAAGTTTCCAGTGTCCATCAATAACAGCTCTGTCTGCTTCATGCTCAAAAAATAAGGGGCCTCTTTCTGAAACTGAACCTTTAAAAGCAGAAACCAAACTTTTCCCTTGGTACGGTTTTATCTCATTTCCATCAAGAGATTCCGGATAATTAGCCCCAGAAAGCTCCATAAAAGTTGGCATAAAATCTATCACGTGTCCTTGTTGAATTGAAATAGATGCTTTTTTAATTTTCTTAGGCCAATGAACTACTAAAGGGGTACTAATTCCGCCTTCATGGTTAGAACTTTTATACAAACGGAACGGTGTATTACTCATATTTGCCCAATTTCTTCTATAACTTTGATTAAACTTATTGTCACCAGGGTTGACAATGCTATCTGTATCAAAGTTTTTCCCTTGAGACTCTTTGTTCCCTCCATTATCTGATAAGAATAGTATAATTGTATTATCTAATTGCTTCTTATCTTCTAACAACTTTATTATTCTACCAATACCCTGATCCATTCGGTCTATTTGAGCGGCATATACCTCCATACGTATTTCCCACATGGCTTTTTCCTTGTCTGACAAACTATTCCAAGCTGGAATATCTTTTGGTCGTTGGCTCAACACCCAAGAATTAGACAATCCGATTTCTGTCATTTTATTAAAACGTTGTTCTCTAAAATAATCCCATCCTTTACTGAATTTTCCTTTATACTTTTTAATATCAGCTTCTAAAGCGTGTAAGGGTCTATGTGGTGCAAAATGAGCAACATAAAAAAAGAAAGGTGTTTCTTTTTCATTTTTAAAATGTTCTTCTAATATTTCAATTGTAGAATTATTTATAGCTTCGGTTAAATAAAAATCATTTGATGGGATTAACCTTTCATTATTTTTGGTTAAGGTTGTTGGCAGATAATAACCTCCACCGCCTGAAAGGACTCCATAATATTTATCAAAACCTCTTTGAATAGGCCAATTTGAATTGTCAATATCAGGTTCCATGTTTTTATCATAGGCTACATGCCATTTTCCCGTCACATAATTTTCATAGCCTGCAGTTTTAAGAACTTGAGCAAGTGTTACACTATTTTCACTAATAGCTCCTCGGTATCCTGAACGTCCAAAATCTGAAGCTGTCATCCAACCTAAATCAGCATTATGAGCATACAAACCCGTTAATAAAGATGCTCTTGTAGGACAGCACCTTCCTGCATTATAAAACTGACTAAAAACCATGCCATTAGTAGCTAATTGATCAATACTTGGTGTTTCAATACCCGACCCCATAAAACCCAGATCAGAGAATCCCATGTCATCAGCCATAATTAGAATGATGTTCGGTTTTTCGTCTGTAATTTCATTTTCTTGTTTAATAGAGTTACAAGAAATAGTTAATAGAATGATTAGAATAATTAGACGGTTCATAATTTTTGTTGTTTACTCTTCATGTTATTGATTTTTGCTCGAAAGCATTCAATTTTATTTTTAATTAATTGCTTATAAAAAAGTATTTCTTAATTGTATTTCAATTTCTTTCTGGTTTCTAATAATCATCAACTTTGTACTTTCTTTATGCGAGTTTTTCTCTAAAACATCCAAAAAGTTTGAGATGTTTTTCACTTTATGATTTCCAATACGGATAAAGACATCTCCTTCTTTAAGGTTTGCACCCGACCATTATTTGGTTTTTGCTCCTTCTTTTACGCTAAAAATCTCAGGTTATAAATATACCTCTGTTTGTTAGTGTTTCCATAACTAAATAAGCAACCCTATTAAAGTATATCCTTTAGTTGGGCAAGGTAGGTGCCCAATCATCAATTCTTTTCCTTTGAACTTTCATGAAATTATCTATTGTTTTAGAATCAAACAACTGACTCATTGGCAGTTCTCCAAGATTTATAAGGATTCCTCTAGCTAAAAACTTAATATCTTTATTTTTACCATGCTCTGCAATGTGTTTAATATCATCAATGAATGGAGCAACTCGATCTCCTAATTCCTCCAGTGACGAAAGGGAAAGTTTGTTTCCTCCATTTGCTTGCTGAATCAGAATCGAAATACCTTTTTCTGTTTGCCCCGCTAAAGCAATCCCTTCTGCAGCTGTTGCTGCTACTGAATCCCACTTGTCATCACATGCCAACACTAATTGATTTGGAATGGTTTTTAAATTTCCATGATACGCCATAGTAGTGAATCCAGAAGCTGCCCAAAAACGGAATTCAGGTCGTTTATGTTTTAAATAATTTAGAAAGACAGATTGATCAGAAGCCTTACCCAAAGATGCTTTCTCTACCAAATCATAAAGCTCATTAAAAGGGTAATTTTCCGTTCTTACCCATTCATAGAGTGAAATACCACTACGCACAAATTCATCTCTCACAGCCTTTGGAAAAAAACCTAAATCTCGGGTTTTTCTAATGTGCTTTGAAGCTTCCTTTCGTAAATTGCTTAAAGTTTCGGTATAAGCCAAATCATCAGCCAAATTATTCATATTCCAAGGGTCTTTTTTCGAATCAAATAAAGCCTCGTTAGCTTTTGGTTCATAATAAGATTTGTATTCTGGCTCACAATTTCCTTTGTGATATAAATCATCCCAGGCATTTTGAGATGGCATTCCCCATTGAAATGATTGTTTTAAGCCATGTACTTTATAAGGTGTATAAAATTTTATGTAATGAAACTCACCATCATTAATTGCACGAGATGGATCAAAATGAACTTCTGTATTAGTTCTAAAGCAATGGGCGTATGCACGTTTTTGAGCGTTAGGTCCCATAAAAGGTTTCCCTTGCATGTGTTCTGGTATTTTGGCTCCGGAAACATTCAATAAAGTAGGGCCAAAATCTACAAATTCAACAATCTGATCGCTTTTTTGACCTTGTTTAGTAGGTAATAAATGTTTCCACTTTTCTGGTGCAGCAATGATTAATGCAGAACGAAAACCAGTTTCGTAAGGAAAAGCTTTTCCCCTAGGCAAACAACCACCATGGTCGGAGAAGAAAAAAATAATAGTGTTCTCTAGTAATTTGCGCTTCTTTAAATCATCGATAAAAAAACCAACCCATTTATCAGCATCTTGCACACCATCTAGGTGTAATGCATAATCTGCACGCATTTCTGGAATATCGGGCACATGAGGTGGAAGAGCCACATCTTTTGGTTTAATTCTTGATGGTTCTCGATTATCTACAGACACTGAAGTAATGCGACTCATGTGTGTAGTCATGTTATTGAATTGTGCAAAAAATGGCTTACCCTTTCTATCTGCATCATTATAACTAACATTGGGTTTATCATCAGACAGGTATCCACTCATTTTATCCCAAACCAATGGATAGTATTTCTTTTGAACTTCCTTTGTAACATTGTAATCGGTTTTACCAGCATTTACACAAAAATATCCTTCCTCACGCAGGTACTGAGGAAAAAAGTATTGTTGTGGTACAATGTGACTATTTCGATGCCAATCGTTTCCGTAGGTGGTAGCATACGATCCACTTATTAAAGATGAACGTGCCGGAGAACAATACGGTCCATTGGCAAATGCATTGTTAAAAACCACCCCATTTTTTGCCAAATAATCTAGATTTGGCGTTTTGATTGTTTTATTGCCATAGGCAGGAAAAAGATAAGGGGAAGTATCCTCTACAACAAGAAACAAGATATTAGGCCTATCTACATTTTGAGCCTTGCTCCAAATGCAAGAAAACAACATTAATAATAGAACAAACTTCAATTTAATTTTATAGTTATTCATAATTTCTTAAATATTATTTTTTATTAATTGCAAAAATGACTGCTTCATCTGAATGCTATTTATTATTTTTATTTCTCCTTGACTGTGAAAACTATTGTTTCATCTTACCAGAAAAAAATCCGCCTTTTCCTTTGATAATAAGTACTGATTAAAATTTTTACACATATCTTCAGCTTAAGATCTGAATCTAGACTCTTGTCTTCTGATGATTAATTAATATTTAAAAGTACATCTTGTCTACCTCAATTCTAATCGTTCATTAATACTTCCTTCATTTTCTGAGGGTTCGAATAAAGCACATTCTTATTTTGCATTAATCGTTTATGAATATGAGAAGTTACATCCATCCAATCACGTTCTTCACCCCATAATGGATTCATCATTTTAGATTCCCAGTTTATTAATTCATTTTGTAATAACTTATATTCTTTAGAATGTGAAGTCTCAATATTTGTAGTTTCTCCTATATCGTTTTTTAAATTATATAGTGTTGCCCCATAATTTTGTAACCTAACCATTTTATAATCTCCTACTCTAGCCCCTGCTTCTTCTAGTTTTCTCCAAAACAATTTACTATGAGGATTTCCTTTTTTTTCACCCTTTAAATAAGGTAATAAATTAACTCCATCTAAAACTAAATCATCTGTTTTTGTAATTTTTGCTGCTGCTAAAGAAGTTGTGAAAATATCTAGTGATGAAGATAAACCGTTAAACTTTTGCCCTACTTTAATTTCTTTAGGCCAACTGACAATAAATGGTACACGATGACCACCTTCAAACTTATTTCCTTTCCACCCTTTTAACACACCTCCACTTGAAGTATTATTAGCTGCTCCTCCATTATCACTTAAAAAATAAATTAATGTGTTTTCTTCCAAACCTAAGTCTTGCAATTTTTGTTGAAGTTTCCCAATGTTTTCATCTAAAGACCAAGTCATAGCAGCCAGCTTCTTTCTCTGATGATTTTTATATTTTTCTAAATGCTCTGCTTTGGCATCCATTGGAGTATGTACTGCGTTATATGCTAAGTACATAAAAAACGGTTTATCTTTATTTTCTTCAATATACTTTACAGATTGATCCCCTAAAACATCTGTCATATAACCTTCAAACTCTACTCGTTCACCATTATGCTGTAACATATTATATTTTGAAGGGCTCTCCAGAGGAAAATAAGATCTACTTCCAGTTTCAAAACCAAAAAACTCATCAAATCCTCTTTGGTTTGGGTGGTCTGTTTTGTCCTTTCCTAAATGCCATTTCCCTAAAGCTATTGTTTTATAGCCATTAGTTTTAAACACATCTGCCATTGTAACTACATCATCAGAAAGCCCAATATCACCAGAATCACCATAACCCGTATTATTTGCCTCAAAACCAAAACGTTGCTGATATTTACCTGTAATTAAACCAGCTCTTGAAGGTGCGCAAACAGTAGCACTCACATGAGCATCTGTTAAAACAACACCATTTTTAGCAAGTTTATCAATATTAGGTGTTTCCAAATCTACACTTCCCATAAAACCAAAATCTGCGTAACCTGCATCATCAATAAGAATAACAATTACGTTTGGTTTTTCTAAGTTTTTTAATGTATTTACTTCAATAGTTTTTTTACATGAAAGTGTTACTAAAAAGGTTAACATTAACAAACTACTAATTTTAATATTACTTTTCATTTTATTCAATATTAAATTATTTATTAAAACTATAAAGCTTAATTATTTCTATTACTTGTTTTTATTTAACTCGCTGCCCCACCAATCTTTATTCGGTTTCCAATCTGGAGAAAGCATCTTTTCACGTTGTTTTTCTTGATTTGGTAATGTCACAGTTTTCTGTTTTTCTAACCATTTTTTACGAGCTGCTTTATCCCATTCAGGATCTACGTCTGCATAATGCGTATCCATTGATTTTAACCAATCTAAGAGCTGAGTTTTCATTTGTTTTGTAATTTTAGAATTACTTTCTGCAACATTATTACGCTCACCTAAATCGGTATCTAAATTGTATAATTCGGCATGAAGATCTTCCCAATAATAAATCAATTTCCATTTTCCTTTTCTGATAATTGAACTTGGTTCTCCTCCTTGATTTCCATAATGAGGATAATGCCAATACAATGGTCTTTCATCAATATTTCCTCCTTCTAAAAGAGGTTTTAAACTAACACCATCCATATGTGCTTTTGGTTTTAACTGAAAGCCTGATAAATCTAACAATGTTGGGTATAAATCTACTCCAGAAACTGGTACATCTATAGCCACACCATTCTGTTCTATCCAAGGAACATCAATAAAATAAGGGATTCTTACACCACCTTCCCATTGATATCCTTTACCGCCTCTTAAAGTAAGCTGATTGGTAGAAAAGTTATCTCCAGAAGTAACACCTCCATTATCCGAAGTAAAAACAACGATAGTATTTTTATCTAAATTTAAATCTTTTAATGTTTTCATTACAATTCCAATAGCATCATCTACCTGTTCTATCAAACCTGCATATACCGGATTGTCTTGATATTTTCTAGCAGGTAGAACACGTTCCATTTCAAATCCTTTTTCATGAATTCCCATCTTTTCTGCTTTGTTTCTATACTTTGTCCATTTTTCTTTAGTTGTTTGTATTCCACTATGAACAGCATAAAAAGAAAGGTATGCAAAAAACTGACCATCCTTATTTAATGTTATAAACTCACTCGTTTTTTTAGCTAATATCATAGATAAATTCTTTCCCTTTTCTTCTGGTAAATTTGGTAAGTTTGGGTTTTTAAAAGGTGAAAAGTATCCTCCACTTGGACCTCCGGCATGATTTCCTCCTATATTAATATCAAAACCATGATCTGTTGGTAGTGATCTTTGTTCTTTACTACCTAAGTGCCATTTTCCTGCAAAAAAAGTAGCATAACCTTGTTCTTTAAAAGCTTCTGGCAATGTAGTAGCGCTAGAATCTAAATGATGTTTATATTCTGGTGGTAATAATTTAGTATAACGTTTACGTTCTTTCCACGATTGTCCACTATTTCTTTGTCCTTCAAATTGAGTAATTCCATGTCTTACTGGGAATTGTCCTGTCATTAAACTGGCTCTTGATGGGCTGCAAACCGTACAAGCGGCGTATCCATTTGTAAAAATTGTTCCAGTTTTCGCAATTTTATCAATGTTTGGGGTTTCATAATACTTACTTCCCATAACACTTAAATCTGCATACCCTAAATCATCAACCAAAATAAATAAGATGTTAGGTTTTTTTGTAGTTGGAACTTTTTTATCATCCTTATTGTAAGATGAGAACAACAATAATACTGTAAGTATTAAAACTATATTTTTCATGTCTTTAATTTAATTCTGATCTAATCCACATACAATGTCCTCCACCTGGAGCCATTGTTGCTTTTATAATATCTCCTTTATTAACAATTCCTTTTCTTACCTGATAAGCTTCAGGGTTTTTCATACCATGAGTCTCCTTTGTATCTTCATAATAGGTTACCTCATAATTTTGTCCTTCTTTAAGAAAGTTCAAATCAATCTCAAGTACTCTACCTTGTTTGTTTGAAACAGAACCAATAAACCATTCTTCCCCAAATCTTCTAGCGGTTGAAATATACTCACCCATTTTACTATTTAAAACTTTACTTTCATCCCATTTCCCAACAGGCATTTTTTCAATAAACTCGAAAAGGTCTGATTTTTTTTCATATGATTCAGGAGCATCAGGTAGACAAACTAATCCACTATAAATTATTAAAGTTCTTGCAGCTTCTGAAACCACTGTAGAGAAATACGTATTTTTCTTTTTGGGCCCTTTTAGTCTATCTCCATTGTTAATACCCTCTAAATCAAAATTTCCATTATTCATATCTAAAGGCCCTTGAATTGCATTAATCAACGCCATTTTTATGAAAGTTTCTGGTGTAAAGGCTTTTCGGGAATCTTGTTGCGCATGACAATATTCTCTAGTTATTGCATTAGGAAATGTTCTTTCCATACCTGTAAAGGGTACAGGTGAATCATGAAAATCTACTAATAAATGATTTTTTGCACTTTGTTGAATTGCGTTACTTGTAAATGAAACGTTATTCCCCATAAAACCATATTTGATACCACTCATGCCTAATGACTCGAAGTAAGAAAACAATTCTTCATCTCCAAAATCCCCTTTATGTCTATCGTAATAAAGTATGAGTTTAACCCCCTTTCCCTTTGCATACTTAGAAACTTTTTCAATATCTAATTTATCTGAAATTTCAAAATTCCCTTTGGAAACCTTTGTAAACCAATGTGCATCAATTAAAAAATACTCAATCCCTTTTTTCGAAGCAAAGTCAATAAATCTTAAGTAACTTTCTGTATCTACACCATAAATAAAACCATCTTTAGTTTTATAATCATGAACTCTCCAATCCCAAAGAGACTTACCAGGTTTAATCCAGGAAGTATCTTCTATTTGGCAAGAGGTTGCTAAATTAATTGGAACCGTATTTGTTACTAAATCACCAATTTTATCATTAATTAAAACAACACGCCATGGTGTAGTTACTTTTCCTCCTATAAGTTTTGTTTTATTTACAGAGGTAAGTATTTTTTTATCATTATTAAATTTAAATTTTATTGTTCCAAATTCTGGTGCAACATATAAATCTGATTCTAATATGGATAAATATGATTTATCAGAATTCTCAACAACCAAAGGTGTCATTAATCTTGGTTGCTTTTTAATATTATTTAATTTATCAATAGAAATTGGCCCTAAAGGAGGATTTTCACCATTTGGAGAATACAATACATCTTTACTATTTAAATTGTATTCACAATAAAGGGTTGCTTCAGTTCCTTCTTTATATCCTTCTATTTCATATCTAAAACCAACTCCATGATTAAAAACACGTACATAAAGTTTAGCATCAGCTTCACCCAATTTCATATCAAGAATAAGCTCATTATATTCATTTCTAACCTCACTAAACTGACCCCAAATTGGTTGCCAAGTTTCATTTTTAGAATTTAAAGAAGAACCTTTAATTTCAGAATAAACACTATCTAATAAAGAAATTTGTGATGAATTTACCAGCGTTTCACCATTGCTAAAAAGAGTATACGTAATTTCACCATTTTCACTACTTATATTAACTGACGATTTTTCGTTTGGAGATTTAATTGAAAAATTTGAAGACTTGCCTTCACATGCATTTATTACAAAAACTAGACTGAGTAGAAATAGTTTATATGTCGCTTTTTGCAATAACTTAAAAATTCTGCTTAACATCATTTATTAAAATATTATGCTGTTTAATAATCTTTAGTTTGAAAAAAATTAAAGTTCTCTACTATATCCTTGTTTTTTATATTGCTCCAAAATTTGATTTAATTCTTTTACCACTTCTGGATGTTCGCTATACATATTATTTTTCTCAGTTGGATCCTTTACAATATTATATAAGGTACCTGGTGCTTCACCTTCTTTTGGCATTATAGATTTAGGCTTAGTAAAACCTCCAGAACCTAAATCTGGTGTGTATTTCCACTCTCCTTTTCTAATAGAAAACATTCCATTAAATGAGTGATGAACAATTGCACCTCTTTTAGCTAGGTTTTCAGTTGAAGTATAAGCAGACCATAAATTAAAACTATCTTCTGCTCCTTTTTTAACCATTGGTTTATTTATTACTCCTGCAAGTGTGGCAAATAAATCTGTTGTACACATTGTTTGATTAGATTCAAGACCAGCTGGAATAACACCTTTCCATTTAGCTATGTATGGCACTCTGTGCCCTCCTTCATAAATATCTGCCTTTTGACCTCTATAAATATAATTAGCACGGTGTGCGTATTTTTTCTTATCTTCTGGTTTCCAATGAGATCCATTGTCTGATGTAACAATTATTAATGTGTTATCCATTTTACCTGCTTTTTCCAAAGCGTTAACAACTGCACCAACAGCATCATCTACCATTGTAACAAAATCTCCATAACGTCCCGCTTTAGATTTACCAACAGCATTACCTGTTGGTAACCAAGGAGTATGAGGAGCGGTTAAAGGGAAGTAAAGAAAAAAAGGTGTATCAACTTCTTTTTGATCACTAATAAAAGAAACTGATTTCTTTGTGAAATTATCTAGTACATTTTCAAACACAAAACTTGGAGACTTTTCTCCTGATCTCCAAAAAATACCACGACCTTCTTTATTTTGATTTTTCCCCTCAGTATATTCAGTTGGTAATTCTACAGCCCTTCCATTTTCAACATAAACATACGGAGGCATATCTAAAGATCCAGGAATAACGTAAGAATAATCAAACCCTAAATCACTTGGGCTTTTTATTTTTTTATTAAAATCCACATTACTAACTCCCTTTTTTTCAGTTATAGACACCTCACCATTTTTTGGTTGAAAACCTAAACCTAAGTGCCACTTTCCAATACAAGCTGTTTTATAACCATTGGTTTTAAGGTAGGAAGCAATTGTAGGTCTACTTTCTTCAATTAAAGGTTCATCATAACCATTTAAAACTCCTTTTTTTAATCTACTTCTCCAGGCATAACGCCCTGTAAGAATTCCGTATCTAGTTGGTGTACATACTGAAGAGTTAGTATGTACATCTGTAAAATGAACTCCTTCTTTAACTAATTGATCCATATTAGGTGTTTGAATACCAGATTCTGAATTTAAAGAAGAAATATCTCCATAACCCATATCATCAGCCAAAATGTAAACTATATTAGGAGTTGCACTTTTAGTTGATACAGTTTCTTTTTTATTATTTTTATTGGCCTGACAAGAGGTAATTAAAACCAATATTAAAAGAAATTTTATTGTTTTCATTCTTTGGTGTTTTTTAATTTAGAACATTTATGTCGGTAAAATAAAATTTAATCTGTTTGAATATTTTTATCTGGTAAATTGCTAAAAAGGTTTTTACCGTTGGTGTTAATAAATGCCTTAATTGAGTATTTAGATTTTTTCACTAATTCAGAATTAGGGACAAATACCTCAAAAGTTTTTGAATTATTTGACAAGTTTTTACCTTTTACTATTTGCTCTTCAACTGTTAAATATGAAATATTCTCAATTTTAAGACCATAAGAATATTCTCCGTCTAATAAAATATTTTTAAATGCTACTTTAAACAAATAGCCATTTTCTTGCTTTTCAACATTCATTATATCAATTAAATACTCTTCATCTGCACCAAATAACGTAGCTGTGTTTGGATAAAAATTACTTTCACCTGCAGATGTTTCAGCTTTTACCGTATAAAAATAAATTTTATTTTTCTCTGCAGAAATATCTTTAAATGTTGCTCCTTTAATTCCATTTGCTATTTTTTGATACTTATGAAGTTCCTCTCCTCTATAAACATTATAGGTAGTTTCTGGAAGAATTGAGTCTTGTTCTATCCATTTTACAGACACATGTCCTTCTAAATCTCTAATTGCAGATACATTCCGTGGACTTAACGGCACTTTTTCTGATAACACAAGTGTTTCCGTTTTTGAAAACTCACCAAGACCTAGACCATTGTATGCCGCAACGGAAAATTTATAACTAACATTATAATCCAACCCTTCTACTCTAAAACCAAAAACATTGTTAGTCTCCACTAAGGTCTCTTTATTATTGGTTTCGTTTATATATTTAAGTTTATATCCAGTAGCATTAGGTACACTTTTCCAAAAAATAGTAGCCGTTGTATTCCTCCTAGAAGTTTTAAATATTTCTGGTGTTGTTGGAATACTGTTTTTTATAACAACTTCATTTGAAAATTCGCTTAAACCTTGTTTATTTTCGGCGTTTATTTTAAAATAATATATAGTTCCCTTTTTCAACTTGTCAATTTCTATTGAATTTACAGAAGGATCTTCAACCTTAATTTTTTGAATTAAATTGTTAGCACCTTCACCATAAAAAATAGTATAACGTTGTACATTTTCTATTTTTCCCCAAGTTAATTTAACACCTGAGGCTAATATTTCACCTTTATAAATAGTAGGTTTTGCCGGCTTAGTTACCAATTTAGAACTCCATTTGGCAATAGATACACTAAACGGTGGGATATTAATTTTTCCTTTACTATAAACTGTACTTTGTATTTCTGTATTTAGAACCTTTAATGAATCTGCAGAAATATAATTCACTTCTATCTCCTTATTTAAGGAAACACCATCAATAATTATATCAAAATCTTTTGATTGTGCTGTTCTGTTAGTAAAAACTAAATAATCGAAACCATTAATCCCACGATATGATTGGGTAAAAAAACCAGTTTCAATAGTGTTTTTTAATCCTGGAGCTTCAAAACCATTTGTAACATTAGAATTAAAAATAAAATCTGAATGATTGGTTACATCATGATAAATTTCATAAGCTTTACCTTCTAACGTTCTATTTATCCCCGTTAAAATACTATCGGTTTGAAGTTTAGACCCATTTTCATAAGCCTCTTCAATTTGCTTATTAATATTTATTTTAGGCGAGTACTTACTACTTACCTCATGAGCTCCTACATACCAAGTATTTGGATGTTGCAACTGACGCATAACATATTCTATATTATAAATACTAGAATAAATACCATTTAATGGAGCATTCCACACTCCAAATTCAGTAATAACCATAGGTACATTATCCCACGTATAATCTTCAATTTCTTGCATTGCTTCCATAGAAGTCGCCTCTAAAAGCTTTGTATTTGCTCTTTTGTAAGCTTTCTCTATTGTTTCTTTTTTACCAGTATGTGGAGCGTAAGAATGTTTAGAAAACACATTCCAATAAGCGCCTTGCTCTTTTTGATAATTATTAATTTCTTTCATGAACCCCCAAATACCGTCCCAAGTATTATTTAAAGTAAGAAATGCATCAGGAAAAACCTCTTTAATAACATCCGCATGTGGTTTCATCTTTGCAGCATAATCATAACCATTATTCCACCAATATCGCTCTCTATGAGGAACATAAAAATAAGGTTCGTTACAAAATTGCCATGTAGCTACTTCAATATTATTATTTTTACAAAATCTCGCTAGCTCTCGTGTCATTTCAGGAGTATCGGTAAAACCGTTAATTGTAATAATTAATTTACCATTAATTTCTCCTAATAATTGGTATAAGTCAATAATACGATGTGGCCCTTTAACTTCCGTAAACCTATACCCTTTAAGATATTGTTTAGAATGATCAAACATCATTGCATAATCAATATCATATTGACCAGTTGCACTACTAAATGCATCTCCCATAGTTCCCGAAAAATATCTTAACCATCCTGGATTTAACTCGTGAACTGCTTTTCTGAAATCTGGATGTAAATAGCTCCAGCTTTTATCTGCTATTCTAACATTAAATCCGCTAGAACCGATTTTTATAGAGTGTCCGTTTTTTGTATCAATATTTATTACACCTTGCTTTACTTGCGAATGAGATAATTGAAAAACCAAACAAATAAAAAATAATATAACTCGTTTTATTGTGTTCATAATATTTTGCTTAATCAACGTTTAAAAAAGTTTTCTGACTAAATGTAAATACATCTGATGGAGTTCTTGCTTCCTTAATTATAGTCTCCATTTTTAAAACTATTTCAGGATTTTGAGTAGCAATATTATTTTTTTCACCTGGATCTTTAGATAAATCATACAACTTAATTGGAGCATTTGGGTTTTTAAGCACCTGATATTTTACAGCCTTCCAATCTCCCATTCTTACAGCCTGACGGCCTCCTTTCTCATGAAACTCCCAATATAAATATTCATGTTCTTTTTGCTCTTTAGTATTCCCTAATAATTCTGGCAAAAATGAAATACCATCTATATTTTTAGGTTTTTCAACACCAGTAATATCAGCAAATGTTGGAAAAACATCCCAAAAAGCAGAAACATGATTTGATTTACTATTTTCTTTTACTTTTCCTGGCCATTTCACAATCATAGGAACTCTAATTCCTCCTTCATATAAATCTCTTTTTGTTCCTTTAAAAACACCGTTACTATTAAAATATTTTGGATCAGCACCACCTTCTTTATGAGGTCCATTATCTGATGTGATAATAATAATTGTATTATCTGCAATACCTAATTCTTCAACTTTATTCATTATTTCACCTACTTGCTGATCTAACAAATCTATCATAGCTGCAAAAGCGGCGTGAGATTCTTTTTGAGACTGGTACGCACCGTTCTTTAACTCCGCAACAGAACTGGTATCCTTATAAACCTTTTCTGGTAAAAACTTATTTCTATATTTTTCCATAAGAACCTCTGGAGCAGCCAATTCTGCATGAGGAATAATAGAAGCCACGTAAGCAAAAAATGGTTTATCCTTATTTTGCTCAATAAATTGAATGGTTTTTTCGTGAATTACACTCGGTGCATATATTTTGTTTCCTAAATTTTCATTTCCTTTTAAAACAATAGAATCTCTATTAGACCATAAATGATCTGGAAAATATTTATGCCCTAATCGTTGACAATTATATCCATAAAAAGTATCAAACCCCTGATTTACAGGATCTCCTTCTGAACCAGGAAAACCTAAACCCCATTTTCCAAAAGCACCAGTTGTATAACCTGCTTTTTTCATTACTTCAGCTAAAGTATATGTATTATCTGGTATTGGGTACTGTCCTTCTGGTTGTATTTCCTTATTTCCTCTAACAACGGTGTGCCCCGTATGCATACCCGTTAAAAGAGCTGAACGAGATGGTGCACAAACCGTACTTCCTGAATAATGCTGTGTAAACAACATTCCCTGAGAAGCTAGTTTATCTATATTTGGTGTTGAAAATTTTTGTTGTCCGTAACAACTTAAATCTCCATAACCAAGATCGTCAGCAAGAATGTAAATAATATTTGGTTTACTTATAGTTCCTTCAATAGATGAAGTGACTGAATCTTTTTTCTTATTGTTAGAAAAATTAAATGACATTAATACTATTGAAAACAATAATATTAAAATGGATGTGGTAGTTTTAATCATTTTAAATTATATAAAGTTGTGTAGTTAAATTTTAATTCCGTTAAATTTTGATTTGTATTTACAAACCTATTTCATAGTTTTTCTCAAAGGTATTAACTTCCTTTGTTCTGTAATTCTCATTTGACACCCACAAATGTTGCACATATGCTAAATAGTATTAAAACAATATAATTCAACATAATTATCCCATAGAATTTACATCTTAAACACTGAAAACTATGTTAAAATCAAAAAAAAGACCTCTATAAATTAACAATTGTATATTCCATATTACTAGTAGATTTCAATAGTTCACCAAGCCATAAACCATTTGACATTTTTGTGAATTTAAAATTATCGGATGATGGAACTTTTGTTTTGGACCATAACATTAATGGACCATCTTCAATCATTTTTACCGTTATTTTTTCTTCATCAATTCTAAGTAACTTATATCCGGAAGCTGGTAAATATTTATTAGGACGACCAATTATGGACAAGCCATTATAATAGCTGTCTCACTGGTAAGTAGAGCAATTATACGAAATACTTAATCTCAAAAGATGACCATCTTTATAAGTAAGTGGCGTCAAATATGTTGTATCAATATTTTTAGTTTCATAAGACAAATAAACAGGACTTCCAGATACAGATCTTGCTACAGCCATTAACCTTGCGTTTTCATTATTAGCATAAAACATATCTTGATAAAACTAATGAGTATGACCCAACCAAAATGCATTTGCAAAGTTTTGTAATAAAGTAACATCTAACCTGTTTTTTGTTGTTTTATAGGCAACACTACCTCTTATAAGTACGCTATACTTATGGTTAAAAACATTAAAATTCTGTTGTACAATACAATTTAATAAGGGTAACTTTTTCTTAAAACAATTCTCTTCTAAGGCCAAATTATAATAATGAACACCAAGTATTGCATTTTTTAAACCTGTATTATAACGGAAATTATCAGACTGAAAATCAACTTCGAATTCCATCACACTAGAACCTCAGTAAACTCAATAGTTAGAAACACACGCTTAGGAGATGTATAAACTAATTTAAAGACTCACTCATACAACTTTTTAAAAACTTATAACCTCTAGAAACATGACCTTCTACTGTTTTTAAGGAGATGTTTAAATTACTGGCAATTTCCTTATTCTTTAATCCGGAAACTTTCTTTTCTAAAAAAACCAATTGACATCTTTTTGGGAGTAATTGAAGGCACTCTTCTAATTTTTTTAATCTTAAATCTTTGTAATCACTATTAGATTCTACCACTTTATCAATAGCTTCATTGTAATATGATAAAAGAGTTTTATCCATTTTATTCTTTCCCCTGTGAGAATCCATAATTTTGTTATAAACAATTTTATATAAAAAACTATTGATAGAAGTTGTTATAATAATTTTCTTTCTATTGTCCCAAATGTACATAAATGTATCCTGAACAATATCTTGGGCAAGTTCTTTATCACTGGTGTAGTTTAAAGAATAAATACATAATTTTTCGTAGTAAGTGGTATATAACTCTTTAAAATAAAGAACGTTACCTTCTTTTAAATTTTTATGGACACTATTTAAGTCTTGATTTAAAATTATTTTATGATTTATTTAATTATTATTTAACTACAAAAATGGAAAAAAAAACTATTAAATAGAGGGTTTTTTATAATTATTACTACATATAACTAAATAATATGAAGATGTTGGATAAAAACATTGATAAATTGATAATTAAGTTTGTTGAAAATACAGCAACTTTAGATGAGCAAGTTAAACTAAAACAATTTCTTGAAATAGAAAAAAATAGAGCTTATTTTGACGAATATGTTGAATTGAATTATTTAATAAATTCAAAAGTTAAGTTTGACTATAATAACACTTTGGACGAAGTTATGGGTAAAATCGAATCGAAACCTAAAAGTTTAATAATGTATAAGTATTTAAAATATGCAGCTGCTATTATTCTTTTAATTTCTACAGGATATTTTTTAACTAAAAATCAGGTTAAAACTACTTCTAAAGTAGTAATTGATAACAAAATTCCAATTGGAACAGATAAAGCTACGCTAACATTAGAGGACGGTTCAACTGTTGCTTTAGAAAAGGGTAAGGTTTACAAAAATAATAAAGTGAGTTCAGACGGTAAAAAAATAGTTTATCAATCTGAAATTGATAAACAAGCAGAAAAGCTTGCTTATAATTATTTAACAATTCCTAGGGGAGGTGAATTTTTTATAGAATTATCTGATGGAACAAAGGTTTGGTTGAATGCCGATTCAAAATTGAAATATCCAATTGCTTTTAAAGAAGGAGAACCTCGAAAAATAGAATTATTATATGGAGAAGCTTATTTTGATGTTTCACCAAGTACAGATCATAATGGAGATAGTTTTATAGTTAACTTATTAGAGCAAGAAATTGAAGTTTTAGGTACAGAGTTTAATGTAAAAGCCTATAAGGAAGAAAAAATTGCGACCACAACACTAGTTGAGGGTAAAGTTGCTGTAAAAACTAATAACGAAATGAGTTTGCTTGTTCCAAATCAACAACTTGTCTTCACGAAAGAAACAGATGCTTTTTTAATTAAAACTGTGGATGTTAAAAATGTTGTATCCTGGAAAAGTGGCTATTTTAGTTTTTCTGAATTGTCTTTTAATGAAACAATTAATCTTTTATCTAGATGGTATAATGTTGAATTTATTATTGAAAATAAAAATTTATTTAAAATAAAATTCAATGGGGTGTTAAGTAAAAATCAAAACATTGAAAATATTTTACAATCATTTAAAAACACAAATAACATAAAATATGAAATTAAAGAAAATAAAATTTATTTAAAATAAAAAGAAGGAATGAAGTCGTGGTCTCCTACAACTTTAACTTCATTCCTAAATAAGTATTAATTATTAATCAATAACTAACAAACAAATTTATGGAAATTAATTTTACTAGCTTTTTTCTTTTTATAAGAAAGAAAATATTTAAATCAATTATGAGAGCATTTATATTCTTGTTTTGCACACTTACCTTCGCAATTACACCAAATAATGGTTTTTCACAAAATTCAAAGATTAATATTAACCGTAATATGGAATTAACCATTGATCAGGTATTTGAGTTGATAGATAGTCAAACTGATTATACATTCATTTATAGTACAGATTTGTTTACAAATTCACCTTTAATTAAACTAAAAAAGGGGATAATTAAAACGGAAAAATTATTAAATCTTAGTTTGGAGAATAGTGGATATACTTACTATTTAACAGATGATAATACCATTGTTTTAAATAAGAAAATACCTATTAAAAATAATTCTGAAGAAGAAATTGAAATCCAACAACTTACTATAACTGGTACTGTTTCAGACATGGAAGGTAATTCATTGCCTGGAGTAAACGTAATTACGGGAAATGTTGGAGATAAATTAGCTAAAGGAGTTGCAACAGATTTTGATGGGAAATTTAGTGTACGAGCGTCAAAAGGAGGTTATATCCGATTTTCATATATTGGTTATATTACTCAAGAGTTTATTATTGAGAATCAAACTGAATTTAACATAGTTTTAAAAGAAAATGTAAGTGGTTTAGAAGAGGTTGTAATTAGTACAGGTTACCAAAAAATATCTAAAGAACGAACTACTGGATCTTTTCAGCAAGTTGGATTGGAAGTTTTAGATACAAAAATTTCACAAGATATTTTATCTAAATTAGAAGGAGAGGTTTCGGGAGTTTTATTTGACGATCAAGATGGACCTACAATTAGAGGTGTTAGTACAATTAATGCAATTAATGATCCTTTAATTGTGGTAGATGGCTTTCCAATTACGCAGGATTTTAATTCTATAAACGCAAATGATATAAAAGATGTTACGGTTTTAAAAGATGCTGCTGCAGCATCTATTTGGGGTATTAGAGCTGCAAATGGGGTAATTGTTATTACCACTAAAAAAGGAAATAAAAATGGCAAACCTCAAATTGATGTATCTACAAATTTTTCTGTAACACCTAAAGATAATTTACAAGATTTGCCGTATGCTTCAACAAATAGTTTTTTAGAATATGAAAAACATAAAGCTGATTATGAATGGGCTATTTTACCAACGGGTAGTAGTCAACCTGCATTTAGTAAAGGGTTGGAAACGTATTTATTACTTAATGACGGTCAAATAACCCAAAGTCAGGCAGATGCTATTATTGATGGTTTGAGAGGAATTGATAGTAGAAAAGAATTTTCAAAATTATTTATGGATGATGAATATTGGTCTCAATATAATGTTGGAGTAAGTGGAGGAGGAAACAATAGCACTTATAGAGGGTCTATATCATACAATAAGAATCAGAATTCAGGATTCTTTGCTGGTAACGAATCAGATCAGTTAACTGCTAGTATGAGAAATAGTTTTGATTTAGGTTCGAAATTTACGGTTAATACAGATATTAATTTTACAACAAGTAAAGGAACTTCAAATGGAATGACTTCATCAGATTATTCAACACTTTTTCAATATCAAAGTATTTTAGATGATCAAGGAAATTATATTCCACAACCAAGAGGTATTAGCCAAGATTTTAAAGATTTAAAAGTGGCAGAAGGATATCCTTATAATTGGGATTATAATCTTCAACAAGAATTTGATAATAAGAATAACGAAAGTCGCACCACTTTAATGAGGATTCAAACATCTATTGAATATGATATATTTGACTTTTTATCTCTTAAAGGTTCTTATCAATATGAGTGGTCTAATATTAATTCTACTCAATTATCAAACGAAAACACATATTCAGCTAGAAATTTGGTAAATACATACACTTCTTTTGATACAACCACTAACGGATTGGTTAGTCATGTTGGTAAGGGAAGCTTATTTTCAACTCAAAATAGGATAGATAAGGCACATCAAGGTAGATTGCAATTGAATTTCGATAAATCTTTTAACGATGGTATGCATAAAGTTAATGCTTTATTAGGTTATGAAGTAAGACAAGAGTTATACAATGGTAGTAGTTTAAGTCTTTATGGTTACGATCCTCAATCATTATCATCTGTTAATGTAGCTTTTGGAGAACGAGTACTTGTAACACCTGCTACAGGGACAAGAAGTATTAATAACCCTAATACGGTTTCTGAAGATGAAGATAGATATATATCTTCCTATGCAAATGTTGGTTATACTTATAACAACAAGTATACTTTTACAAGTAGTATTAGATTAGATGATACTAATTTATTTGGTGCTAGTAACAATTATAGAAAAGTGCCTCTTTATTCTTTTGGTGGAAAATGGGATTTACACAAAGAGAATTTTATGAACAATGCCAGTAATGTAGACCGACTTTCATTAAGGGTATCTTACGGTGTTAATGGAAATTCAGATAATAGTACAAGTCCTTTTTTACAAGCTACAGTATCTAGAGGTTATCCTGCAGATATACTATTTGCTTTTATTTCAGATGTTAAAAATCCTGGTTTAAGATTAGAGAAAGTATATGTAACAAATTTAGGTGTAGATTTTGGTCTTTTTAACGGGATAGTAAATGGTGGAATAGAATATTATATTAGAAAAAGTGAAGATCTTTTAGCTCCAGTTTCTTTTCCATCTGTTTATGGGTTTAATTCGGCTATAATAAATGCAGGTAAAATGGAAAATAAAGGTTTCGATTTTAATGCAAATGTTAAAGTGCTTGATAAAAGTGCATTTAAGTATAATACAACTTTAAACTTTAGTTATAATAAAAACGAGGTTACCGAAGTGGATGTTCCAGAACAAACTATTGATACATACTTAAATTCACAACCTTTAAACAATAAGCCTTTAAGGTATATATACAGCTATCAGTTTGCTGGTTTAGATGCTAATGGAGACCCATTAACTATTGATGAAAATGGACAACTAATTGATGTAAATGGCCAAACTGAAGTAAATGGAATAAAAGAAGATGCTAGAATAGTAAATCCAGAAGCATTAGTTTATGGAGGTACTACTACTCCAAAATATTATGGTGCTTGGATAAATAATATATCTTATAAAAATTTCTATTTAAGATCTTTAATAACTTATAAGTTAGGACATGTTTTTAGAAATACAGATATCCTTGTATACAACCGAAATCAGTATATAGATGCTAATATCCATAAAGATTTTGAGAATAGATGGCAGAATCCTGGAGATGAGAATACTACTATTATACCAAGAATACCTACAACTAGTGGAGATGCAACAATAGGTTATTCTACATATGCTAACGGAAATCAATTTATAGATTCAGCTTCTCATATTCGATTTAAAGAAGTTGTTTTAGGTTATAATTTTGATTCAAAACTTTTAAAACAAATAGGACTTAACAATCTTAGTATTAGTGCCCAAGCTAGAAATTTAGGGTTAATTAATTTTAATAAATGGGATAAAGACCCTGAAAGCTTAGTATTACCTACCAACCCTACCTATACGTTAAACTTTTCAGCTAACTTTTAAAAAATAAAATCATGAAATATATATATAACTTAATATTATTAGGAGTCTTATTAGTCTTCTCTTCGTGTGATAAAGAAGAATGGTTAGATATAAAACCAAAAGGCTTAATTATACCAACAAATGTTCAAGATTATCGTTTATTATTAGATCAAGTGAATAGAAATGGAAATGGTTTTCCAAAAATATCTCCAGGTTTTGGTGAATGTTATGCAAATACAGATTACATGTCTGATGATTTTGTTATAGCAGATAATACACTTAGTAGTTTTAATCAAACTTCAATTAATCAATTTACTTGGAGCAATGATGTTTTTCAAGAAAATGAGGAAGATAACGATTGGGCGCAATTATATGGACAAATTTATGCTGCTAATATTGTAATTGAAGAAATAATGGATGCTGAAAACGGAACCAATGAAACAAAACTACAACTTTTAGCTGAAGCAAAAATACAACGTGCTTTTAGTTATTTTTCTTTAGTAAATATATATGGTTTACATTATGGACCAAGTTCAGCAGCAACTAATTTGGCTGTGCCTTTACGTTTAGACTCTCAAATAGAAGGAGCTGATTTATCTAGAGCTTCAGTTCAAGAAATTTATGACTTAATGCTAGATGATATAGGAACTTCTATTGAAAATTTACCAAATAAGCCAGAATCTAATGATTACAAACATAGGCCAACAAAAGCTAGTGCTTATGCTTTTTTAGCTCGTTTGAATTTATATATGGGAAATTATGAAGACGCATTAGAGGCTGCATCAAGCTCATTAAGTATTCATAGTGCCATTAATAATTATAATGATTATAGTTTTTTTTATAATGTACTTTATTTAGATCAACCACAAGATGATGCACAAGTATTGTGGTTAAAAGGATCAACAGGTACATATAATTTATTAATTGCTTCAGATGAATTATATAATCTTTATGAGGCAAATGATATTAGACAAACTTTATATGCTCCTATTTCGTTTTTCTTCGGTATTCCTGAACCGGGTAATTGTTTAGGTTATTCATTTTTTAATAATTATAGACCAGTAGGCTTTACGGTACCAGAAATTTTATTAATAAGAGCAGAATGTAATGCAAGATTAAATTTTGTAGCAGATGCAGTAAACGACCTTAATACTTTACGGATTAATAGATTTAAAGAAGGAACTTATACTCCTATAATTAGTACAGATAAAACAGAGGTGTTAAATCTTGTAAAAAAAGAAAGAAGAATAGAATTGGCAGGTAACGGATTGCGCTTTTTCGACCTTAAGAGATATAATGAGTTTGATAACGCTAATATATCTTTAACTCGTAATCTTAAAGGACAAACTTACACTTTAAACGCAGGAAGTAATAATTGGGCAGTTCCAATTGCTAAAAAGTATATTTTTGCGTCGCCTGATATAGGAGAAAATATCAGAGATTAATTATTTACCACAAAACTTATATTAAACTTCACACCACTATACTAAAAAAGTATGGTGGTGTATTATCAATTCATAATCTTAATAAAATGAAAATAAAATTATTAATATTAATAATAGTAGGCGCTATTATTACATCTTGTAATAATGAAAATAAAGTTATAAATGACACATGTGTTATTAATCTTAATTTAGATGCAGTACAAACGGGTGAAATTGTTATTAAACCATATCAAAACGCATCTACTTTAGAAGAATTTGAGCGTTTATCAATTAAAACGCCAATAAAATCAAATTTAACAAGCATAACACTAGATACTATAAAAGTGTTACGTGCTATAGATGTTTTGATTGATAAAAAAAAGTATAGTACTGAGTTATTTACTGGTCCTGGCGTATATGATCTTTCTATTGTAGATAACAAAATTATTGTAAAAAATAATGTTTTACAAAATGAGTTTGAAAGATTGGATAGTTTATTGGGATATTCTAAATTTCAAAAAATTCAATACAGTAGGTCTTTATCTGCAGCAGACTCTATATTTAAAGAAAATTATAGTTCTAACTTATTAAAAGCTATAAAAGAAAACCCTAAAAGTCATCAATTGGCTGTTATGATTCAAAAATATTTCTGGGGAGCGGATTTAGAAACAATAAAAACCATTCTTTCTGATTTTGATAAATCTGTTTATAATAATTACAACTTAAAAATGTTAGTTAACAGAAAAAATAATTTGGAAAAAGTTGCTTTAGGTCAACAAGCGCCAATATTTAATTTAAAATCTTTTGAAGGAAATAATGTTTCTTTAAAAGACTATAAAGGTAAATATGTACTTATCGATTTTTGGGCATATTGGTGTGGCCCTTGTATAAAAGGTTTTCCAGAATTAAAAGAAATAAGAAAATATTATACAGAAGATCAATTATCTATTGTAAGTATTAGTACAGATAAAGATAAATGGGTTGAAGCTGTTAAAAAGCATCAACTTCCTTGGACTCAATTATTAGATAATAGCAGCGCTAATGTGTCTGAAAAATATGCAGTTACTGCTATTCCTCATTTAGTATTAATTTCTCCAGCTGGTGAAATCATTTACAAACATGATTATCATAATGTTTTAACAGAGGAGTTAAAGAAAATACTTGATTAAATAAAATATAAAAAATGAAACAAGTAAAACAATTAATAGGATTTCTATTTATAGTTAATCTTATGTCTACAACAATAGTTGCGCAAGGGGTTAAGTTTGAGCATGGTTCTTTAAATGAAGCTATTGAAAAAGCAAAAACAGAAAATAAAATTGTATTTATAGATTGCTATACTACTTGGTGTGGTCCTTGTAAATGGATGACAAAAGAAATTTTTCCACAAAAAGAAGTGGGGGATTTTTTTAATGAAAATTTTGTAAGTCTTAAATTGGATTGTGAAAAAGGAGAAGGTATTTATATTGCCAAAAAATATGGTGTGCAAGCATATCCAACTTTATTATTTGTTGATATTAATGGTGAAATTCTTCATAAAATAGTTGGAGGGAAATCTGCTGAAGATTTAGTAAGTGGAGCACAAAATGCACTTGATCCAAATAAACGAATAAGTGTAGCTTCTAAAAAATATGATGAAGGAGAAAGAGAACTAAACTTTGTTTTAAATTATATTGATTTATTAGATGTTGCATATGAAAAAGTTAAGAGTGAAAAAGTATCAAAAGCATTAGTTTCTAGTTTACCTATTGAAAAATTTGGGAATAAAGAAATGTTTAAAGTATTAGCCAATTCTAATGTAGCGTATAATTCAAAGGAATACAACTATGTTTTAAAGAATCAAGAAGAACTTTTAACTAAAGAAGTAGATTCAATGCAATATTTTAGTGTTTTAGGAGGTGCTATTCGACATTATTTAAACAAAGTGGCTGAAAGTTGTAATAATTTAGAAGAACTAAATGCTGCAATAGAAAAATGTAAGCAAGATTATGTTTCCAATTATCAAGATAATTTAGAAAAAAATCTTGTTTATTCTTACTATTTATCTAAGAAAGAATTTAATAAATGGTTTGATGTAAAGTTGGAAGAAGCTGATAAATTAAAAGAAACCCCTCAATATGTATACGTCATTCATGATATTGGTGATCAGGTAGTTAAAAACCCTAAATTTGAAGGCTCTAAAGAATCTTTGGAAAAGGCTCTTGAAATTGGACATAGTCTTGTAAACGATAATAATGATGGTTTAATTATGGGTAATTTTTTATTGGCAAAACTTTACTTGAAAAAAGGTGATAAAGAAAAGGCTTTAAATCATTTTAACATTTTTTTTAAAACAAATGAAGAAGCTGGAGGAACTAATGCACATCCCTCAATATCAAGAGTTATTAATGCAATTGAAAGTTTATAGAAATTACATTTATTTTATTCCAGTTAATTTTTATTAGATCTAATAATCGGAATAAATTTAATGTTAATTTAGTACTTGCGTGTAAGTGTTTAAAAATCAAATGATACCGGATGGTTGTGACTTAATTTTGGCGATAAATTAACATTTTCAAAGCAAGGGTATTTTAGTTTTTAAGCAACTATATAAATATTGGCCATTACAATAAACTTTAATAAACAATAGTAACATTTTTAATTTTTAACTGTATTGTATTATCAAGTATTTTTTTTAGTTAAAAAATGAATGAATAATTGATTTGGACTTATTGTTAATCGTGGAGTTATAAAAAGGCTATTAGGTAAACAAAATTTTTATCAGAGTAGATGTAGTTCCACAAATACCTTCCTCGAAGGATTTATAAAATCTTATTAATCAACACTTATAACTTTAATTTATAATAAATATGAAAAAACATTTAATATTTGGCTTAACGCTTTTGGTGCTTTGGGCATGCAAACAAGAAGAACCTGCTAATTATGTTATTATTTCGGGGAATATTAGTAATACCAACGGAGGAGAATTAAAAATTAGTTCTTTAAATGGTTTTGCAAAAACCATTAACGTAATGGATACCGGGATATTTAACGATACACTTTATATTCCTGAGAATGGATTGTATAAAATTCGTTTTGAACGAGGTGGAATTGCACCTTATTTGGCTAAAGGAAACGAAATACATTTTAATGTAGATGCTAAAAAGTTTAATGAAACATTAAAGTTTTCAGGAGATAATATAGAATTAAATAATTATTACGCTTATAAAGCAAATAAAGAATTTGATTTTATGATGAACAGAGAGGCAAATTATAATGTTGAAGAAACAGCCTTTGAAGCTAAAATAGTGGACTTTCAAAATGATTTAGAAAGTAATTTAAAAGCATTAAAAAATATTCCAGAAGATATTATAGAAAAGGAAGTTCGTGCAATTAATTATGGGCGTTTAGCAAAAAAAGTCAACTATAAACAAATGTATGGTTACTTAAGTGGTAATAGAGAATTTAAAACTTCAGAGAATTTTAATAAGGAATTAACTGAATTGTCTTTTGATAATGGAGAAGACTATTTGTATTCTTCAGATTACCAAGGTATGGTTGGAAAAGATATTCAACGTAAAATTTATGAGTTTTATCAAAAGGATTCTCTGCCTTACTATGAAGCTCAATCTAAAGCGCTTTCTGAATTGAAAAGTGAAATTATAAGAAATGGAGAGTTATATAAAAACATGCCAATGAAATTGTCAATGTCTAAAGACAAAGAGAAAGACTTAAATGAATTTTTAAAAACATCAACTAATGAAACTCATATTGCTAGAGCAAAAGAATTGTTTGAGTCTTTAAAAGTATTAGATGCTGGTCAGCCTTCTCCTAAATTTGAGAATTATGAGAATTATGCAGGAGGTACCACTTCTTTAGATGATTTAAAAGGGAAGTATGTATATATAGATGTTTGGGCAACTTGGTGTGGTCCTTGTAAAGCTGAGATACCTTTTCTTAAGAAAATAGAAGAAACATACCATGGAAAAAATATTCAGTTTGTTAGTATTTCAACAGATAAACAGAAGGATAAAGATAAATGGAAAAAAATGATTGCCGATGAAAAATTAGGAGGTATTCAGTTAATAACCGATAACGATTTTAACACTGATTTTATTAGCGAGTATAAAATCATGGGTATTCCTCAATTTATTCTTTTAGACCCTGAAGGTAAAATTGTTAAAGCAAATGCGCCTAGACCTTCTGAAAAAGAATTAGTAGAATTATTTGATCAATTAAGTATATAACCGCATATTTTAAAATTCAATAATTATTAATAAATGGCGGATAAATGAACGCTATTGTATGGTGTAATAAATCCAATTATTAAATCATGCCATGTGACAAAAATAGAGACAGCGCTTCATGTTGAATCTAATAGAATACTAATTCTTAATTATTGAAAGAAGATAAAGATGCAGAAATAACTGTTCCACAATTTCATTTAAAAACCGTAACTAGTTTAAGCTAATTACGGTTTTTTAATTCTTAAAAATGTTTTAATTATATTTTTGGAACGTAATTAAATGAGTCAAAATCGGCGTATGTTTTGGTTGTCTTGTTTTTAGAAGTTGCATATAGGCCTAAATATACACCCGTAAAACCTCCATTTGTTTCAGAACTTAAATATCGGACATCTAACCCTTTATCCAACTCATTGAGTAGAATATTAGAAAGTAATGGGCTTAACGGTGAACCTTCCGGAACGCCTTTTCTTCGCTTTTGTAATTTACCTCCTATTAATATTGGTGCTCGTAGAAAACAACGCAATAACTTCAAAGTAGCTTTACACTTTACCTTTTTGTATATCAATTCTAGTAAAACATAGTGCTCGACTTCATCAAAAAATGATTTAAGGTCGATATCTACAATATCTTGATATCCTGAATTAATATTTTCTAGGCTTTGTGTAATAGCTCCATGAGCATTACGGTTTGGTCTGAATCCGTAACTATGCCTTTGAAAGTCTGGCTCAAATACAGGTTGCAATACTTGATGTAATGCTTGTTGAAATACCCTATCTACAACCGTAGGAATACCGAGTAACCTCGTTTTCCCGTTGCTCTTTGGTATTTCAACTCCTAGTATTGGAGACACCTGATAGCGCTCCCTTTCTATTTGATAGGTATAGTAACTTGCGTGAGCTTTTAAAGTAGATTTCTACTCGGTTACCCCAATACAATCTACTCCTGTTGCTCCTTTGTTACGATACACCTGCAAATAGGCTTCGTTTAGATTCTTTTTACTTGTTAATTGTTTAATCATTAATACTATAATTGACTTGTTGTCTCGCTTAATCAAAGGCTACTATTTTAATGGAAAACTATCCGTGGTATAAAACCGCTCCTTTGTCTATTAAAGACCATTATCGTTCTGTCCTTCATCAGTTTATCAGGTTTCTGACTACTATGACTTCTGCTGACTTCTCTGCTTTATCAACTCGTGATTACAGAGACCTCCCCAGGTAATGACATCTTCT
>NZ_QEIH01000008.1 GCF_003260195.1 Lutibacter citreus | reverse complement strand
TTGAAAGTTTGCAAACAATTTTTCTTGATATTCTTTCTTGCCTTGCATACCATGAAAGTACAAAATTTAACCCTTTTTTACAACTTTTTGGCTATATTTACTCGTGTTTGTGCAACAGGCACAATGGTTGTAAAAATTTATAAACCTAATAAATAAAACATTTGCTACACAAGAATATATTATTTTTAAACATCCGAAAAGTTTGTTTTTAAAACTGCAACTTTTCGTGCTCTAAAACATTGAAAATAATATCTAAAATCCAGATTAATATGAAATTAAATTTTATGCTAATTTTCTTATTAATATCAATATTAAGTTATTCTCAAATTAATTCAACTTTTGAAAAAGTTCAAATAAAGTTCGGAAATGAAAATATTGCAGAATCACAAACTAATGAAAATCATTTTGAAATTAAAAAACTAAACGGAACAGAAACAATTAAATTTATTTACAATAGTAAAAAAATTGTGAATATAATAGAAGTTGAAAATACACAACCAATTAACACTCACCGATTTCATGAACTTGCAAAAGAACTTAATCCTAATTTTAAGGTAACATCCTCTGGAAATACTAAAAACTTAAATTTTTACTACGATTCAAAAAATAAATTTCTAAACATTAAAGTTTATAAAACAAATAAAAAGTCTGAACTGAATAAAATTATATTTATTTCTGACTTAAAAGTAATATCCGAAATAATTCCCAACATTATAAATTGGAATTAAATACTATTGCCAACAGTGCATATTAAAAATCACTAAATTAAAACATAACTTTCGTTATTCTAAACCGATAGCTCTAATTACGATTGCATTTCTGGCAGTGTTGTCTTTTATTGTTGGTATAATTATTTATACAATTATAAAAAAACAAGGCTCCTCCCACCCTATTTTTAATAGTAAAACAATTTATTAAAGCAATAATGTAATAGTTAAAATGATGTGTAATTCATTGTTGAAATTAATAATTATCCAATATACTTTTATTACCTTTAGCTAGATTTTCAACACGAAAAACACAACTAAATTTTTCGCTACTAAATCATAACTCTAAACTGTTATGCAATATTTTAAAAATCACAAAATAAAAATAATTTCGAGACTATTTACACCTCTCAAATTCATTTTATGCAATGCTACCAACTTTAAATTAAAAATAACTAAACATATTTATTATAGTAACTGGTATAAAAAATTAACTTTAAAATATTAGATTATGATAGAGCAAATAAAAACTTTTAAAACAAATACATTAGCATTTGAGGTAATTGATAGTTTTACTGAAACCGATGAAAAATTAGCTCAAAAACTCTTTGAAGAAAAATTAAATTTGGGTTTTAAAACTGTAAATGTTTTAATTAAAATTGATGAATACAAAATATCTAAAACAGAAACTAAGGCATTTTTTGAAGATATTATTTATTTAATCAGAAATATTAAAAACCTAGGAAATCTGGCAATTGTAAGTCATTCTAAAATATTAAAAGCATTAGTTCCTATTGATAATTTCTTTTTTGAAAGAATTAAAAAAGGTAAAAAAGAGTTGTATTTTGATGTTTCTCAAATGGATGAAGCTTTTAAATTTATTGATAAAAATTAATATTCAGTATTAAAAAAAGGAATAACACCGCTAATTGCAAAGTCTAATGCGGTGTTTTTTATTTTAATTATAAAAAAATAGAATGAAAAGTAAAAACAGAGGGTGGTTACGGGTTTTAATAATAATATTACCTTATATTTTTGTTGTATCGTTATTTGAATTGTTAGGAGCATTCATTGCAAATGTAGATTTTACTAATATAAATTTCGAAAAAACTTCTGAACAACACGCTATAATGTCCATCTCTTCAATGCTTGGAACCTTACTTGTTGTTTGGTTTTTTATGAAGTTTTTAGATAAAGAAAGCTTTATTAAATTAGGTTTTCAAACAAAAAACAGGCTTAAAGATTTTATTGTAGGGCTATTAATTGGAACAGTTATAATGTTTACTGGCTATTTTTTATTGCTATTTTTAAATGAAATTTACTTTCAAAAAACAATCATAGATCTCAAAGAAATATTACTAACAATAATTTTATTTATTTGTGTAGCAGTTACTGAAGAAGTACTGCTAAGAGGATATATTCTAAAGAATTTAATGATTTCGTTTAACAAATATTTGGCGCTTATAATATCTTCTGCACTGTTTGCGGCAATGCACGGATTTAATCCAAACATAGATTTATTTAGTATGTCAAATATTTTTTTAGCTGGTATATTATTAGGCCTTTCTTATATCTACACTAAAAATTTATGGTTTCCTATTGCACTACATTTAAGCTGGAATTTATTTCAATCGCTTTTAGGTTTTAACGTTAGCGGACAAGATTCTTATTCACTTATAGAATTTAGCATTAAAGATAATAATATACTAAACGGTGGTGCATTTGGATTTGAAGGCTCAATATTATCTGTTATTGCAATGCTTATTACAATTGTAGGAATTGCAATGTATTATGAAAGAAAAAAAGTAAATCACCAAATAAAATAATCTCAAATAAAAAATATATTAAAACACTATAAATGAAATACAAAGCAGTAATTTTTGATTTAGATGGAACGCTAGTAAACTCACTTGAAGACATCGCAGACTCAATGAATACAGTATTAAAAAAACATAAATTCCCTACTCATAGCTACGAAGCATATCAATTATTTATTGGTAATGGAATAAAAAACCTTGTAAGCAAAGCACTACCTGAAGAACATAAAACTGAAGCACTAATTAATAGCTGTTTCAACTCTATGATTCATTTTTATAGAGACGCCTGTACAAATAAAACAAAACCATATACTGGAATTATTGAATTACTTGATTACTTAGTTGCAAACAATATTAAACTAGGTGTGTTTTCAAACAAAGCAGATGAACTTACTAAAAAAGTAACTGCTACGTTATTTCCAAATTATTTTGAATATTCAGTGGGCTTAACTATTGAATCTTTAAAAAAACCAAATCCGTTTAAAGCAGTTGAAATAAGTAAAAAACTAGGTTTAAAACCCGAAGAAATTATCTTTATTGGTGATACAGAAGTAGATATGCAAACAGCAAAAAATGCAAAAATGCTCCCTGTTGGTGTATTATGGGGCTATAGATCTAAAGAAGAATTAATTTCAAATGGAGCTAAACATATTCTAAACGTACCTTTAGAATTAAATAAAATTGTTTAATTTAAAGATTAAATATTTTTATCAGTTGTGCATTTTGAAACTTAAATCTGATTATTACGTCAGTTCAAGTGATTTTTCACCTAAAAAGTGAAAAAATCATTTAAATTAACGAAATTTCATCAAAATGTACAACGGATTTTTTTTCATTGAAAGTATAATTAAAGTTTTGTATATACTTTCAAGAGTCATAAAAATATAAAACTCGTCATTCTGAACTTGTTTCAGAATCACATAAATTTGTAAATCATAACAGTAAGGTGAGGCTCTGAAATAAATTCGAGTTACGTATTAACCATATAACAGAAAACAGATATACAATTAAAGTTTTTATAATTGTTATAATAACAATTTCTTAAAAAAAATTAATTATTCATTAAACCATTAACAGTACTAATTTAAATTTCATCAAATGAATATTACCGAATTACCTTTTGATTACCTAAATAAAATTGCCAACCAACTAGTTATGATTAGTTCCCTATTAGGAGGATTTTCAATTGCGGTAATTGCCAATTTATTAGTATACAAATCACAAAACCGAATAACAAATACAATTTTAAAGTCAACAACCATAGCCGCAGGCTGTTTTCTTGTAACGCTGTTTGCTATGACAAATATTGTAATGAAAACTACTGAAGGATATCCTTTAAAAATTACTCAAAATGATTTAATGATTCCTAAACTAACTGGTTTTATAGCTTTTTTTGTTGGAATAATTACGTTGTCGCTTGTAATTTCATTATCTGGATGGACCAAATCAAAAAAAACTGGAATTTTCACTACCATTGTAGGAATAATAACATTTCTTATGATTGTAATTAATCTATAGGGTTATTTTTATTTAGGTATTAATTATCCCAAAACTTCTAAATTTCATTACATAATTGGATTTAGAACAGAAATCTGTTACTTTTCTCTTTTCAAATAAATAGTAAAAAGTTATGATAACTGCAGAAATTAAGAGATCTATAGATAAAAGTGTTTTATGTTGGTTGGCAACTTCATTTGAAAATCAGCCTAATATTTCTCCAAAAGAAGTTTTTACAACTTGTGGCGAAAATTCAATTATTATTGCAAATATTGCTTCTCCAAAATCTGCTTTAAATATTAAAAAAACAATAAAGTTTGTGTCAGTTTTATTGATATCCTAGTTCAAAAAGGATTTCAAGTTTATGGAACGGCTGAGATTATAAAAAGCAGCGATTCGGAATTTCAAGATCTTCAAAAAGACTTACTAAAAATAACAAAAGGGAAATTTCCTTTTTCTTCAATCATAAAAATTACCATTAAAAGTTACAAACCTATTATAGCTCCAAAATATATTCTATATCCAGAAACTACAGAGAAAGAACAAATAGAAAGTGCCAAAAAATCTTATTTATTATAAAAATTACAATTTCAGAAAAAATGAAGTTTGAAATAGTTTTAAAAATAAAACCATTTTAACTTTAAAATGGAAATAAATCTTAATTAATAAGCACGTAAAATGAAGTTAGTCAATAATCATATAAACTATATTGAGTTTAAAGCAACAGACCTTGAAAAAATAAAAGTATTCTATAAATCTGTATTTAATTGGGAGTTTACAGATTACGGTTCAACCTATACAGCCTTTTCAGAAAGTGGACTTATGGGTGGTTTTGAAAAAACAGATAAAACTATTTCAAATGGAGTTTTAATAGTTATATACCATAATAATCTTGATTTAATAAAAAATAAAATTATTGAATTTGATGGTAAAATAACCAAAGATATTTTTCCTTTTCCAGGAGGTAAAAGATTCCATTTTCAAGATCCTTCAGGAAATATATTAGCTATTTGGTCTGATAACTAATTTCAATATATTATTTTAGGACCTACTAATTAAAAATTCAAACTATGCTTTTTAAGAATTACAATTCTTATGTACTATTATTTATAGTCAGTTTCTTATTTATTTCCTGTGAACAAAAGAAGAAAATAGAAGTAGCCAAACAACCAAACATTGTATTTATTATAGCCGATGATGTTAGCTGGGAAGACATTGGTCCTTATGGAAACACTAAAATTAGAACACCTAATTTAAATCAATTAGCAAAGGATGGAATGGTTTTTACTGAAGCTTTTTTAACCACAAGTTCTTGCAGCCCAAGTAGAACCAGTATTATTTCGGGACTTTATCCTCACAACACTGATGCTGAGCAGCTTTCTTGGCCTTTACCAGAATCTAAAAAAACATTTGTACAAGAATTAAAAAGCGCTGGTTATTGGACAGGGCTCGCAGGGAAATACCATATGGGAGATCCTGTTAGAGATGATTTTGATGAACTTTTAGAAATGCAATGGAAGGATGCTCCAATTGGATTAGATAGAAGATTAGTTGGAGATGGAAGCGGTTGTGACGAATGGATAGATTTGTTAAAAAAACGACCAAAAAACAAACCTTTCTTTACTTGGTTAGCATCATTTGACGCACATAGACCTTTTTATGATGGTACAAGTAACAATCCTCACGATCCTGAAAATGTTACCATACCACCATACATGCCAATAACAGAAAAAGTAAAAAAAGATTTTGCGCTTTATTATGACGAAATTGAAAGAATGGATGATTACATTGGAAAAGTAATTGCCGAAATTGAAAATCAAGGAGAAACGGAGAATACAATTATTCTATTTATTGCAGATAATGGTAGGGCATTTCCGAGAGATAAAACCACACTTTATGATGGCGGAATTAAAACACCTTGGATTGTTAAGTGGCCCGGAAAAGTAAGACCAAATCAAACAAATAGTAACCTTGTTAGTTCTGTTGATATTGCTCCTACTTTTATGAAAATGGCAGGTTTAGAACCAATAAAAGATTTTGAAGGTGTAGATTTTTCAACCTTATTAACGCAAACTAAAAATGGGGTAAGAGATCAAATTTATGCTGAAGATCACTTTCACGACTATGAAGATTACACCAGAGCAATCCGAACTAAAAAATATAAATATGTTAAAAATTATTATGCAGATTTACCAAATACACCCTCAGCAGATATAATTCGTGGAAGAAGTTGGCAAAGTATGCTAGAAGAAAAAGAACAAGGAATACTTAACAGTGCTCAATTAAAATGTTTTGAAATTCCACGTCAAGAAGAAGAATTATTTGATATAGAATCTGATCCATATGAATTAAATAATATTGCTTTAAACAATGAATATTCAGATATTTTAAATGACATGAGAAATCGTTTAAAAACTATAAGAGAAAAAACCAATGATGTACTTCCTAAACAAAGAACAGCAGATGATTTCTTTAGGGAAACTGGTCTTCCAACAAAATATAGAATTCGCCCAAGACCATCAAAAGCAGCATATATGGAGGCTCTTGAGAAAGGAATTATCTTAATGAATCCAGATTTTAAAGAATAATACCAAACTAACTTTTAAGGTTGCCTAATATATAATTTGGCAACCTTATTAACTATTTAATTTATTATTATTTTTAGTTAACCCTTGAATTAAAATTGCAATAAACATTACTACTGCACACCCAAACAAATTTAACCATAAATAAGGCATCCAATCTTGCCACCAACCTAAAATTACAATTGCTTGTGTAATTAATGCAGCAATAAATACGGCATTGCTTTTTACATACTTTATAAAAAATGCCAATAAAAATATACCTAATACATTTCCGTAAAAAATAGAACCAATAATATTTACAAGTTGAATAAGATTGTCGAATAAATTTGCAAAACAAGCTACTAAAATAGCGATTAAACCCCAAGCCAAAGTAAACCATTTAGACATGCTAACATAATGCGCATCAGTTCTTTCAACCTTTACATTTCGTTTATACAAATCCATAGCTGTGGTGCTAGCTAAAGCATTTAATTCTGATGCGGTGCTAGACATTGCTGCCGATAATATTACGGCCAAAAGCAACCCAATTAAACCTCTTGGTAAATTGTTTAATATAAAATGAATGAAAACATAATCTTTATCATTTGTTTCTGCATCAGCATCTGCTTTTTTAATCAATTCTTTAGCAGTTTCTCTATTCTCTTTTTCTAATAAATTTAAATGCTGAATTTCCTTCACCAAAATAGGATCATCTAAATTGTTTCCGTACTTTAAATTAGCCTCAGACTTTAAAATCTCAAGGTCTTTATGCTTATTTTCTAAAACTTCATATTCTTTTGAATATTCAGAATTTTTAACAATTTCAGTTGCTGTTGGATTAAAATTTAATGGAGAAGCATTGAATTGATAAAAAACAAAAACCATTACCCCAACCAACAATATAAAAAACTGCATTGGTACTTTTAACAACCCGTTAAAAATAAGCCCCAGTTGCATTTCTTTAATCGATTTTCCAGATAAATATCGTTGAACCTGACTTTGGTCTGTTCCAAAATAAGATAAGGCTAAGAAAGTTCCTCCAATTATTCCGCTCCAAAAAGTATAACGATTGTCTAAATTAAAAGAGAAATCTAGCACTTCCATTTTGCCACTTGCTCCAGCAATTTTCAATGCTTTTGAAAATGAAATATCTGCTGGCAAATAGCTAACTATTAAATAAAAAGCAACAAACATACCTCCAAAAATCACCGCCATTTGTTGTTTTTGAGTAACACTTACCGCTTTAGTTCCTCCTGAAACTGTATAAATAATAACCAAAACACCAATAATAATATTAAGCATGGTTAAGTTCCAACCTAAAACAGCTGAAAGGATAATTGCAGGTGCGAAAATTGTTATACCTGCAGCTAAACCTCGCTGGATTAAAAATAAAATAGCGGCTAAACTTCTTGTTTTTAAATCAAATCTAGATTCTAAATATTCATAAGCTGTAAAAACCTTTAACCTGTGATATATTGGTATAAAAACCAAACAAATTACAACCATGGCAATAGGTAATCCAAAATAGAATTGTACAAATCCCATTCCGCTATGAAACGCCTGTCCAGGAGTAGATAAAAAAGTAATAGCACTTGCCTGAGTTGCCATTACTGATAAACCAATAGTCCACCATTTGGCTTCACTTCCACCCTTAATATAATCCGTTACATTTTTACTTCCTTTTGTTTTGTAAGCTCCGTAAGAAACAATAAATAACAAGGTTCCAATAAGTATAATCCAGTCTATTTGAGTCATATTTTAAGAATATATATTTGTTATTATATAAAACAATACAATGTAAATAGCATTTACAACCAACACCATTGTATATTCTTTTTTCCAGATATATTTAGGTGACGACATATTAATTTTTTAAAGGTTTATCATTATTATTTTTCCCAATAGAAAGCATATTTGCAAACAATTTATACGCACCAGGAACACCTGCTGGTAATTCTCTGAAAAAGCTTAATCCTGTATAAATAAAATTTCCATTTCCGTATTTTGCAACTAACAAACTTCCGTCTTTTGGAGATTCATCTTTATCATTCATTCTTATTACAGTCTTATACTTTGAATCCCATTTATTAGGAAAGTATAGGCCACGTTCTTGTACCCAACCATTAAAATCTGACGCTTCAATTTTATTAGGAAAAGTTAACAATTGGTTATTAGGATTTATAATTTCAACTTTCACATTTTCATCGGTTACTCTATCTTTTGAAAGTGTTAATGGGTATGGTCCTACATTATCAACTTTAACTCTATGATTTGTATTGTATTGCACAATTAAAGTTCCTCCATTTTTTACATAATTATGTAAATGCTTTTGATAATATTTAATTCTTTCATTTGTATTATAGGCTCTAATTCCAAGAACAACCGCTTCAAAATTCTTTAATTTATCTGGAGTAATGTCATCTTCTTTTAACTCTACAACTGAATAACCTATTTGACGTAAACTAGTTGGTACCATATCACCAGCTCCATGTAAATAACCAATTACTTGCCCTTTTTTCTTAATATTTAAGTGCACAACTTTTGCTTCTGAAGGCATTACAATAGACTGAAATGGAATATGATCATAATCCAATTCAATCAATTCATTTGTAAAGCTTTCACCTTCTACTTCAACTATGGTTCCTATTACGCCTTCAGATTGTCCTACTGGAGGGGTCAATTCAAATTCATACGTTTCTTCTTGCCCTTTTTGATCTATTTTAAATGCCAAAAACTCTGGAGATACTTTCCAATCTTTTGGAGTACATAAAATTAATTTACCCGAAAGGTTATCTTTTTCAGATTTTACTTTAATTTTTATTTTTTGAGATTTCTCTTCAGAAAAAATATGCACCTTTTCTGTAAATGAAGCTGATACTTTTGGCAAAATTTCAAAAGGTTTATAAACCTCTCCTTTTACAGGACTGTTATATTTATAAACAATATTTTTTGAAATAGGAATTTGAACACCATTAAAACTTAGATTAAAATCTACTTTTACACTTCTTGGTGTTTCAGGTAAACCAATTAAGTTTGTTTCTTCAACCTTATACATTCCCAAACTTCCTTTTTTATCCAACCAATAAGGATATGTAAAATGAGTATTCGCAGGTATTTTAACCTCCACTGAAAAATTTTGAGAACTATTATTTTTCAAATCAATCTCTTTACTTTCAATAAAATTTTGAGGTTTTATTTTTATAGAATTCAATTTAATTGGAAATTCGCTCCTGTTAATAGCTTCAATATTAATTTTATTAGTTGAATTTCTAGTTGCAGATGAACTGCTTGCAACAGCTTCAATATACAAACCAGCACAACCCGCTATAAGTTGCTTTATTTCTTCAGATTTCAATTGTTTCCAATGTTCATCTTTTAAGTTTTGTATTAATTTATATGCTATTAGTAAATCTGGAATACTCGCTGCTGGGTTATTAAAATTAAAGTTTTTTTCAACGTTATATAAAACTTCACCTATTTTATTACCTCCTTCTACTCTATTCCAACTTGTATCAATTCCATCAAAAACATCTTTATTTTTCGGAAAGTCACCTTTCAAAAATTCTAAATATTCAATTTGACTTCCTCTTGTTCCTGTACTTCCAAAACCTTGAGACTGATGTTGACTTCTACTTAAAGAAGCAATTTCACTATTAGATAATCCTTTGTTTTTATAATATGTACCGATATCTAAACTTAATAAATTTGTTTTATCGGCATTATTAAATTTCTCTTCACTTCCATAAAACCACCAAGATGTATTAAAAAACATTCTTTTTGCGCTCCACAAATTATCGTTTTTTAAATGAGTTTTATAATTGGCATCAGCTGCCAAATCAAAAGCTTCAAAACTAAGCATTGCAGATGATGTGTGATGACCGTGAGTGGAACCAGGAGTTCTATGGTCAAACCTATTTACAATTACATCTGGTTTAAACTTTCTAATTACTGCAACAACATCTTTTAATACCTCTTCTTTATTCCAAATATCTAAGGTTTCATCAGGATGTTTAGAATAACCAAAATCATTGGCTCTTGTAAAAAATTGTTCACCACCGTCAATTCTTCGGGCTGCTAATAACTCTTGTGTTCTAATTACACCCAATTGTTCTCTAATCTCAGGTCCTATTAAATTTTGACCTCCATCACCACGTGTTAAACTTAAATACCCTGTTCTCGCTTTTACATCATTTGAAAAATAGGAAATCAACCTTGTATTTTCATCATCAGGATGTGCCGCTAAGTATAAAACAGTACCTAAAAAATTCAACTTTTGAATAGATTCAAATAAATCTCCAGAAGTTGGTTTTTTTGGTGATTGGGCATTAATAAAAGGTATATAAATAAGGGATAGTAATAGAATTGCAACTATTTTTTTCATAAATTTTAATAATTTTAGTAGTGAAACAAATATAAAATTTAATTAATAGGATTGAGTTTTGAGTGTTCTATATTAACATAATTATAACTTTTAAAAATTAATTTTTATAACTACCTTTAACTCTTCAACTTAAACGTATTTTCTCAGTTTTCAACTGTTAATAAATAACTTTTTTAAAACAATTTATTTAGAATATATTTGTAAAATATCATTAAAATAATCTTAAATGAAATTTATAGTATCTAGTAGCCAATTATTAAAACAACTTCAAGTTTTAGGTGGCGTTATTAATAGTAGTAACACATTGCCTATTTTGGATAATTTCTTGTTTGAATTAAATCTGAACGAATTAAAAATATCTGCCTCGGATTTGGAAACAACAATGAGTACAACAATTGAAGTTGAATCAGAATCTGAAGGTTCTGTTGCTGTATCAGCAAGACTGTTATTAGATACCTTGAAAACTTTTCCCAACCAGCCATTAACTTTTAAAACTCAAGAAAATAGCACTATTGAAATTAGTTCTAGTCATGGTAAATATGATATGGCTTATTTTAATGGAAATGAGTTTCCTAAAGCGGTCTCTATTCAATCTCCAAGTAGCACTATAATACCTGGAAATGTATTGGCAACTGCCATTTCTAAAACAATTTTTGCTGCTGGAAATGACGATTTAAGACCTGTAATGAGTGGTGTATTTTTTCAGTTTAGTACAGATAATTTAACTTTTGTAGCTACAGATGCTCATAAATTAGTTAAATATTCTAGAACAGATGTTTCTGCAAATGAAGCTGCTGAATTTATTATGCCTAAAAAACCTTTAAACTTATTAAAAGGTATATTAGGTAGTGTAGATAGCGATGTAACTATTGAATATAATGATGCAAACGCAAAATTTACATTTGATAATGTAATTTTAGTTTGTAGATTAATTGATGGTAAATATCCAAACTACGACGCGGTAATTCCTAAAGAAAATCCTAATAAATTAACTGTAGATAGAGGTACTTTCTTAAACTCAGTTAAACGTGTTTCTATTTTCTCTAGTAAAACTACACACCAAATTAGATTAAAAATGGCAGGAACTGAATTAAATATTTCTGCTGAAGATATAGATTATTCAAACAAAGCCGAAGAACGTTTAGTTTGTGAGTACCAAGGTGATGATATGCAAATTGGTTTTAACTCTCGTTTTTTAACTGAAATGTTAAGCAATCTAAATTCAAATGAAGTATTAATTGAAATGAGCTTACCAAACAGAGCTGGAATTTTAACTCCTATTGACGGTATTGAAGAAGGTGAATTTATTACTATGTTAGTAATGCCTGTTATGTTAAATAGCTAATATTTTTAAAATTACAACTATATAAAATCCGCCAATGGCGGATTTTTTTTGCATTATTAAATTTTTAATGTCGCATTTCAAGATCATATTACGTATTGTTATTAAACAATATTATAACAAAATGATTAAAATTTTAAAATTAATAAATTTAGCGTTTCTAATTACAATAGCGGCAATAGTTAATATTTCTTGTGAAAAAGAGGATATTTTTGAAAAAAAGGGTGAAAATAACTATAGTTATAATAAAAGTTTGGATGTTTGGGAACAACTAAAAAATGAAAATGGAAATTCTTATACTTATGAAACTACTTTTGGTTCTTGGACCGGTTTTGGAAGTACTACTAAATTAGAAATAAAAAATGGAATTGTAATTTCACGAACTAATCATAGATATCAAATAAATAATTCAAATGGTGAAAAAGACCCGATTGATTCGTATTCAGAAACTTTAGAAAATCTTGGCTCTCACGATTATGGTGCAAATCCTTTAACAATTGATGAAGTATACAAAATTTGTGCTGAAAAATATTTAATTGTGAATAAAAAAAAGAACATCATTTATTTTGAAACTCTAGAAAACGGATTGATTTCTCTTTGTGGTTTTCTCCCCAAAAATTGTATAGATGACTGTTTTACAGGTATAAGTATAGAGTCTTTTAATTGGACAGAATAATTATTAAAATTAATAGACTCCCATTTTTTAAATATCACTTTAAATATCAAACATTCTAAATCTGCCAATGGCAGATTTTTTTGTATTATTGTTCAAAATTACTCTATGAATTTTTTAGCCCATATATACTTATCCAAAAACGATAATAATATTTTAATTGGAAATTTTATTTCAGATGCAATAAAAGGTAAAAGTTATAAAAAATACCCAAAAGAAATTCAAGTTGGCTTAATTCTGCATAGAAATATTGACAATTTTACAGATACACATCCTATTGTAAAACGAAGTATGCGTCGTCTTAATCCTAGATATCGTCATTTTGACGGAGTAATTATTGATATATTATACGATCATTTTTTAGCTAAAAACTGGAGTAATTATTCAGAAATTCCTCTTGAAACTTATGCCGAAAATGTATATCAATTTTTAACTAAACACGTGGACAGTTTCCCTGAAGAGCTTCAAAAACTACTCCCAAACATGATAAAATACAACTGGCTAGTTAACTATGCATCTTTAGAAGGTATAGAACGTGTTTTAGGTGGTATGAACAGACGTACAAAAGGAATTTCTCAAATGGATTTAGCAATTGAAGATTTAAAACTTCATTATGATGAGTTTGAAGCAGACTTCACTTCCTTTTTTCAAGAAATTATAGATTTTACAGATAAAAAAATAATTGAATTAATAGCTTCTAAAGAAATATAAAAGTTCTTAGTTTCCTTCTTTTTTCATTCTCAGCAATAAATACAATGGTATTAACCCGTGTGGTAATCTGTATATTGTTTGAAACAAATTTAAATGAATTGATTCCCAAAAAAAATCAATTGACAATCCTGCTACAACTCTAGCTAAAGATGTTAAAGTTCCCCAAATAAAAGCATAAATTAAAGCAACCCTAGCTAATTTTGGAATAAAAATTAATATAGCAACAAGTATATCCAACACTCCTGCAACTAATAAAAATAGTTTTGCCCCTTCTTCTGAAAAACCAAAAATATTAATTACCATTCCTATAAAATATCCTGGTACCGGATAATACCCAATAGCATAAAGCCCATGTGCTACAAAAACTAATGCTGTCAATATTTTTAAAATAACATTTAAGTTCCTGTAAACCCTTTGCTTATTGTACAATACAAAAACTATTGGAATACCAAATTGTAAACTATATTCAAAAAATTGAGCAAATTGATAAAAGCGTTCCTTCATTAATAAAAAGGCCAAAAACAGTAAGCCAATACCTCCAAGTACTATTAAAAACTTAAATATTTTTTTTGAAGCATCATAAAAAATAACAGCTAAAGAACACAAGAGATAAAATATTCCTAACCCAACTATTAAATTCTCTAAAAACAAATCTAATTTAGAGCTAGTTACATAATCTTGCCAATTTGTTTTAAATAAAGATTCAATTACTGGTTTTAACAAACCTTCATCCCAAAAGAAAGTTCTTAAAGGCGCATCCCAAAAAAGATGTTGGTAGGCTCTTCCAAGAAATACCAAAATAACTGATAACTTAAGTAAATTAAATGATTTTATTGAATAAATCTTCTCGCTCTTCATTTTACTAAAAATTTTGGTTAAAAATATTCTATTAAGTAAATAAATTAAAACTATTATCCTTTTTTATTCTAAGTTTTGTAAAATCTATTAGTTGAATATTTTGTAATATTGTAAAGAACATTTTAATCTCAATTTTTATTATGAGAAAAATCTTAATTGTATTTTTCATAGGAATATTAACCAGTTATGCATCAAACGATAAATATAGGTTAATGCTTAGAAATAATGCCTCAACTTCTGTTGTTATTGGATGGAATCAAATTAGTGGAACAAATCCAATGGTTTATTATGGTAAAAAAGACCACAATACTAATTTTAAGAAATATTCAAACAAAAAATCGCCTGATAGAATTGTTCAATTTAGAGGAATGAATAACCATTTTGTTAGATTGATAAATTTAAAACCGAACACTGCTTACTATTTTATTATAAAAGATAGTGAAGGTGTTAGTGAACGTTTTTGGTTTAAAACGGCTCCTGGTAAAAAAGAACGAATATCAATTATATCAGGTGGAGATTCTAGAAATAATAGAAAATCAAGAAAAAACGCCAATATAATTGTTTCAAAGCTAAAGCCTAATATTATACTATTTGGAGGTGATATGACTTCTGGAGATACTGATGAACAATGGATTCAATGGATGGATGACTGGCAATTAACAATTGCAAAAGATAATAGAATGTTTCCTTTAATTGCTGCTCGTGGAAATCATGAAAAAGAAAATAATTCTATATATAAATTGTTTGATGTACCTCATGAAAAAATCTATTATAGTATTCCTGTAGGAAAACAATATTTGAGAATTTACACATTAAACACCGAAATTTCTATTCCTGGAGGGCAAACTAATTGGTTAAAAAATGAACTTTCAGCAAATAAATTAGATGATTGGAAAATTATACAATATCATAAACCAATGCGACCTCATGTTTCAAGAAAAAAAGAGGGTACATTTCAATATACAAATTGGGCAAACCTATTTTACAACTATAAAGTAAACCTTGTTGTTGAGTGTGATGCACATACCGTAAAAACTACCTGGCCAATTAAACCATCTACAAAAGAAGGAAATGATGAAGGTTTTATTAGAGATAATAAAAACGGAACTGTTTATGTTGGCGAAGGTTGTTGGGGAGCTCCAATTAGAAAAAATAACGACATTAAATCTTGGACTAGGGATTCAGGCATGTTTAATCAATTTAAATGGATTTTTGTTTCTAGTGAATCAATTATCACACGAACAATTAAAACTGACAATGCTAATAAAGTTGGAGAATTAAGTAATAATGCAAGGTTTGAAATCCCCGATAATTTAGATATTTGGAACCCATCAAATGGAGCAATTGTTGAAATTAAAAAATAATATATGACTTCAAATACAATTACAAATGGAATAATAAAAGCAATTGCCATAATTCTTGGAGTGTTTTTATTGCTTTATTTTTTATTTAAAATTCAATCAATACTAGTTTATATTGCAATTGCAGCTGTAATTTCATTAATAGGAAGCCCAATTATCCGATTCTTAAAAAAGAAATTAAAATTCCCTAATACATTAGCGGTTATTGCAACTCTACTTATTTTTATTGGAATATTAACTGGACTTATAAGTATGTTTATCCCTTTAATAATTCAACAAGGAGAAAATTTATCATTGTTAAATATAGACCAGCTTCAAACAAATATTGAACAATTATTAAGTGAGACTAACAACTATTTTTTAGCACATAATATTGATGTTTTAAACGAAATTAAAAATGCTGATTTATTCAAAAATTTAACGGCAATACCAAATTTATTAAACTCTGTAATTGGAACTGTTGGAAATTTAAGTATTGGATTATTTTCTGTATTATTTATAACTTTCTTTTTAATGAAAGATACTCATATTATGGAAAATTCCATTTATGTTATAGTAAGTGATAATAGTAAAAACAAACTAAAAACATCATTAAAAACAATACAAAACTTACTTTCAAGATATTTTATTGGTCTAGTATTTCAGATAACAATCCTATTTGTAATTTACACCATTACTCTTTTAATTTTTGGAATTGAAAACGCTATTGTAATTGCTTTTTTATGTGCCTTATTAAATCTAATTCCATATATAGGACCAATAATTGGTGGGCTTATAATGCTATTTTTATCAATGAGCAGTAACTTAGGGCAAGACTTTCATACCGAAATTTTACCAACAACTATTTATGTAATGATTGGTTATGTAATTGCTCAACTAATTGATAATTTCTTGAGCCAACCAGTAATATTTTCCAATAGTGTAAAATCTCATCCACTTGAAATATTCTTAGTAATTATGATTAGTGGAGTTTTGTTTGGTGTTACTGGAATGATAGTCGCAGTACCTACTTACACAGCCATTAAAGTTATTTTAAAAGCTTTTTTAGCAGATAACAAAATTGTACAATCACTAACAAAAAATATATAATAAATGCCTTCCTATATTGCTCTTTTACGTGGAATTAATGTTTCTGGAAAGAACATAATAAAAATGGCAGTTTTAAGAACGCTTTTAGAAAGTGTAGATTTAAAGGAAGTAACTACCTATATTCAAAGTGGAAATATTTTATTTAAATCTAAAATTTCAACTTCAAAAAAAATTGAAAAATTAATTTTTAACACTATAAAAAAACATTATGATTATGATGTTAATGTTTTGGTATTGAGCAATAATCAATTGGAATTAATTTTTAACTCAAACCCATTTTTAGAACAAAAGAAAGATATTGAAATCTCACATTTATATGTTACTTTATTAAATAACAGACCTAATTTAGAAGGAGTATCTCAAATTGAAAATCTAATTATGAACAATGATGATGAGTTTATTATAAAAAATAAAACAATCTATTTATATTGTCCTAACGGATATGGAAAAACAAAACTGAATAACAATTTATTTGAACGTAAATTAAATTCTTCAGCAACCTCAAGAAATTGGAAAACTATCACCAAACTAACTGAACTATCTAATAAATAATTTGAACACCAATATTTTAAATACAGAAGTACAGAAATTTATAAATTCCAATTTAAAATCAGATATTACTAAACTGGTTTTAAAAGGAAGTCCGTTTACATCTATTTCTATTCAGGAATTGGTTGAACAAATTGTATCCAAATCTAAATGTGAAAAGAAACTACAAACTTGGTTTTCAACTGAAAATATTTATTATCCAAACAAATTAAATATAGAACAAACTTCTTCTGAAATTACAGCAAACTATAAAGCTAATCTTGTTTCAGGAGACTCAATAATTGATGTAACTGGAGGATATGGAATTGACTCGTGCTATTTCTCTAAAAAGGTAAAAAATGTAACACATTGTGAATTAAATGAAAAATTATCCCAATTAGTAGCGCACAACCTAAAACAACTAAATATTGAAAATATTGAAACTTTTGTTGGAGATGGTATTAATTATATAGTGAAATCTAAAAAAAAATATGATTGGATTTATGCAGACCCGTCACGTAGAAATGATTTAAAAGGAAAAGTTTTTTTATTAAATGATTGCACCCCTAATATTCCTAAACATTTAGATGAGCTTTTTAAAAATACAGAAAATATACTTTTAAAAGTATCTCCTATTTTGGATATTAAAAGTGCCATTTCAGAATTAAAATTTGTTAAAGAAATACATGTTATTTCTATTGAAAATGAAGTTAAAGAGCTCTTATTTATATTAGAAAAAAAATACAATTCAGAAATATTTATCAAAACTTCAAACTTACTAAAAAGTAAAAATCAATATTTTAATTTTAAATTAAATGAACAGGTTTCTACTAGCTTTTCAAAACCAAAAAAGTATTTATTTGAGCCAAATTCAGCTATTTTAAAAGCTGGTGCATTTAAACAAATTTCTAGTCAATTAAAAATTGATAAATTACACCAACACTCACATTTATATACTTCAGATGTAATAATGAATTTTCCAGGAAGACATTTTATTATTGAAAATACTATTTCGTATGACAAAAAGCTTCTTAAAAAATTAATTCCTTCAAAAAAAGCGAATATAACAATTAGAAATTTCCCTGAAACTGTTGTTCAAATCAGAAAAAAAACGGGACTAAAAGACGGTGGAAATAATTACCTCTTTTTCACTACCGATATTGATGATAAACATATTGTTTTAATTTGTAAGAAGGTTTAATTATTATTCTTTATAATAAACTGGGTATTAGATAAGGTATTGAAACCCTTCATACTAAATTTATTATAATGAAAATCTGAAACAAGTTCAGGATAACAAAGTTCAAAAAAAAAAGCTGATGGTATTTAAATACCATCAGCTTTTTTTGGAGTATTAACTACTCTATTTTTTATCTCTAAGCATAAAATATAAACCAATAATAATTAAAGGTATACTTAATACTTGTCCGGTATTTAATCCTAAAATCCAATCTTCTCGGCCTTCCACCTGAGCCTTTTTAAAGAATTCAACAAAAAATCTTACAGTCCAAAGCATTACAAAAAACAGCCCAAACATATAACCTAATTGTTTCTTTTTATCCGTTTTCCAATAAACGAAATATAGAATAATGAAAATTACTAAGTAACTCATAGCTTCATATAATTGTGCAGGATGACGAGGGAAATCTTCTCCAAGTCTTTTAAACACAAATCCATAATCGCTATTTGTTGGTTTTCCAATAATTTCAGAATTCATTAAATTACCTAAACGAACAAACATACCTCCTAAAGCCACAGGTACAACAATTCTATCTAAAATAAATAAAATTGGTTTTTTCAAAACCTTTTTACTGTACAAATACATTGCAATAATTACACCTATTACAGCTCCATGACTGGCTAAACCAGCAAAACCCGTAAATTCAAATTTTGGCGAAAATCTAAAAGGTAAAATTACTTCTAAAGGTTTTTTAATTAAAAACTCTGGATCGTAAAATAAAAAATGTCCAATTCGAGCTCCTATTAATACAGAAATCACGGTATATATAAATAATGAATCTAATTTCTCAATAGAAATTTTTTCATTTATAAATATTTTTTTCATTAAATACAAACCAAACATAAATGCAAATACAAACATTAAGCTATAATATCTTATTGCAAATGAACCAATTTTGAAAATTTCTGGTGATGGATTCCAGTTAATTTGAAGTAAAATCATTTTTTATTTATGTAATTTAATTGTTAGTGACTCTTTTTTTTATTATCGTCTTTTTCTGGTACAGGATCATACCCACTTCCTCCCCAAGGATGACAGCTACCAATTCTTTTAATTGCTAACCAACCACCTTTAAATATTCCATGTTTTTGTAAAGCTTCTAATGTATAACTTGAACATGTTGGGGAATATCTACAAGCTGAAGGCGTATACGGAGAAATTGCGGCCTGATAAAACCGCACTAACCAAATAAATGGAATTGCCAATATTTTGGTTACCCCTTTCAATTTAATTTATTGAAAATGTAGTTCCTTCTTTACCATCTTTTAACTGAATTCCTAATTCAGCTAATTCATCTCTAATTTTATCTGACAATGCCCAATCTTTATTATCGCGAGCATCTTTTCGCATTCCTATTAGCATATCAACAACTCCAGATAGTTTATCTGAGCTATCTTGCTGCAATTCATTCTTAAGTCCTAAAACATCAAAAACAAAAGCATTAATTGTTTCAATAAATTCTTTTAAATCTTCAGATGAAATAGTTTCTTTCTTTTCAATTAATAAGTTTACAAATTTAACAGCATCAAATAAATTAGCTATTAATACAGGTGTATTAAAATCGTCATTCATTGCATCGTAACATTTCTGTTTCCAAGCTTTAATATCAATTGTAGACTCTTTTCCTGCTATAATATTATCTAATACACTAACTGCTTCCATTAATTTGGTGTATCCTTTTTCAGAAGCTTCTAATCCAGCGCTTGTAAAATCTAAAATACTACGATAATTTGCTTGCAACATAAAAAAACGTGTTGCACTAGGACTAAATGCTTTCGTTAGAATATCATTTTTTCCAGAAAATATTTCATTAGGTAAAATAAAATTACCTGTTGATTTAGCCATCTTCTGACCATTTAAAATCAACATATTAGCGTGCATCCAATAATTAACGGGGTTTACACCATTATTTGTTTTAGACTGCGCTATTTCACATTCGTGATGAGGAAATTTTAAATCCATTCCGCCACCGTGAATATCAAATGTTTCGCCTAAATATTTTGTACTCATTGCAGAACATTCTAAATGCCAACCAGGAAAACCATCGCTCCAAGGTGAAGGCCAACGCATAATATGACGTTCGTCTGCTTTTTTCCAAAGTGCAAAATCTTGTGGATTTTTCTTTTCACTTTGTCCGTCTAAAGTTCTGGTATTATGAATAGAATCTTCAATTTTTCTTCCAGAAAGAATACCATAATTCTCTGTTTCATTATATTTCAAAACATCAAAATACACAGATCCGTTTACCTCATATGCCAAACCTTTTGCTAAAATATCTTTTATAATTTCAATTTGCTCAACAATATGTCCGGTTGCAGTAGGCTCAATACTTGGAGGTAAATTATTAATTTTCTCTAAAGTTTCATGAAAATCAACCGTGTAACGTTGCACCACTTCCATTGGTTCAATTTGTTCTAAACGAGCTTTTTTCGCAATTCTATCTTCACCCGCATCAGCATCATTTTCTAAATGACCAGCATCTGTAATATTACGAACATAACGAACTTTATATCCTAAATGTTTTAAATAACGGAAAACCATGTCAAAAGACATAAAAGTTCTTACATTTCCTAAATGCACATTGCTATAAACCGTTGGCCCACATACATACATTCCAACTTTACCTTCAACAACTGGTTTAAATTCTTCTTTAGTTTTACTTAAAGAATTGTATATTTTAAGCGTATTTGTTTTATATAATTCCATTAATAATCGTTTGTTTTGAAGTTGTAAAGATAGTAACAATTACTTAATGGAAAAATTATACTTTAATAGGATTTAAAGCATTCTTAAAATGATGTGTTAAGTGTTTATTTTAAATTAATTGGGTTAAAAATGCTTGTTATTAAAAGTTTGTCTAATAATATAATTTCAATATCATATCTTCTATAATTATACATATTTCAACATTTTTATTATTCAATCTGATAAAACTATTTTCGTCAAATTTTAGATACTTCTACTACTAAAGATGAAACATTGTTTTATGTGTTGCACTATATCAAAATAAATATTTTAAATTTACCGAATATTTTATAAGGCTTCATTAAACAATCAGTAGGTCTTTCTAAATTACAAAAAATTACACCCATAAAATGAATTACCAATTTACTATAATTGTACCTGTTTACAACGAAGAAGATAATTTGCTGCGTGTTGAACAAGAACTTTCTAAATACATTAAAATTGCAACTAAAAAAACAAAGGTTTTATTTGTAAATGATGGTAGTAAAGACAAAAGCCAAGAGCTTATTGAGGAAATTTGCTCTAATAATTCTGATTTTAGTTTTATAAATTTTAAAGAAAATTGTGGACTTAGTGCTGCTATTTCCGCTGGTTTTCAAAATACAGATACTGAACTTGTAGGTTATATTGATTCTGATTTACAAACTGCACCCGAAGATTTTAATCTATTATTAAATGAAGTTGGTGAATATGACCTTGTAACAGGGGTAAGAGCCAATAGAAAAGACTCATTTGTAAAAAATATGTCTTCAACTATTGCAAATGGTATTCGTCGTTCTTTTACTCATGATGGCATGGATGATACTGGCTGCCCTCTAAAAGTAATAAAAACAGAATACGCAAAAAAAATCCCAATGTTTAAAGGTCTTCATAGATTTTTACCTGCAATGATTTTATTACAAGATGGGAACATAAAACAAATACCTGTTCAACATTTTCCTCGTATTGCTGGTGAAGCAAAATATGGTTTATGGAACAGACTTCTTGGGCCTTTAATGGATTGCTTTGCATATTTATGGATGAAAAAAAAATATATAAATTATAATATTGCAAACAAAGGTTAATGAGTAACTGGCTCATATATACTGTAGGTTTTTTTGCACAATTACTGTTTTCTGGAAGACTTGTATTACAATGGATATTATCAGAAAAAAGTAAAAAAGTATTAACTCCATCTTTATTTTGGAAATTAAGCTTACTGGCTTCTTTCTTACTTTTTGTATACGGATATTTACGTGAAGATTTTGCAATTATGCTAGGTCAGGCACTCACCTACTTTATTTATATTAGAAATTTACAATTACAGGGAGAATGGCAAAAAGCTCCAAAAATATTAAGATGGTTTTTATTCTTATTTCCAGTTCTTTTAGTAATATATTCATACAATAACAATTCGTATGATATAGATAAATTATTTAGAAATGATGCAATTCCACTATGGTTACTAATTTTAGGTAGTGTGGCACAAATTATTTTTACTTTAAGATTTGTATATCAATGGTTATATTCGGAAAAAAATAAAGAGTCATCTTTACCGTTTGGTTTTTGGCTACTTAGTTTAATAGGATCTATTTTAATTTTAACTTATGCAGTACTAAGAAAAGATCCTGTATTATTGGTTGGTCATTTAATGGGCTCAGCCATTTATATTAGAAACATTGTTATTTTAAAAAAACAAGTTTAATTGTTGATTAAATAGTAATTGATTATGATTAAAACTATTGAAAAATATCCTTTAGCTACAATTTGTATTGTTATTGTATTAATGCTAATTGTAAATTTAAATATTCCGGCTGTAACCATAATGGAGGCTCGTAATTTTATTACTGCTAGAGAAATGATTAATGACAACAATTGGTTATTAACTACAATGAATGGTGAGCCAAGATATCAAAAACCGCCATTACCAACTTGGTTTACAGCAATCTCTGGGATTATATTTGGTGCAAACAACCTTATAGGTTTAAGGCTTCCTGCCGCTTTAATGGTTCTTTTTTTGGGAGTATTTATATATTATTTTTCATTAAAATTACAACTCACTAAAAGACATAGTTTTAGAAATAGTTTAATTATAATTACTTCATTTTATGTGTTTGCAATTATAAACGAAGCTCCTTGGGATATATTTGCTCACGGTTTTATGATAGCTGGATTGTATTATTTATTCCTCTTTTTTAAAGAAAACACATCCGTTTGGAAAAATGCATTAATTTCTGGAATATTCATTGGTTTTTCTATTATGAGTAAAGGTCCCGTTTCATTGTTTGCCGTATTATTACCTTTTGTAATCTCCTACAGTATTGTTTATAAATTCAAAGATTTTAAAACAAAAATAGGGCATCTAATTATTTTATTTATTGCCTCAATTATTATTGGAGGATGGTGGTTTATTTATGTAAGATTACAAGATCCTGAAGCATTTTTAGCAATTGCAACCAAAGAAACTGGTAATTGGAGTAGTTATAACGTGAAACCTTTTTATTATTACTGGAGCTTCTTTACACAGTCTGGCTTATGGACAATCCCTGCATTTATTGGGTTGTTATACCCTTATTTAATTAAGCGTGTTGACAACAAAAAAGCATATCAATTTTCATTTTTTTGGACAATTAGTGCGGTAATTTTACTTTCATTAATTCCTGAGAAAAAAGCACGGTATTTAATGCCCGTTTTAATTCCACTAGCGTTTAACACTGGATTTTATATTCAATATTTAATTAAACATTTTAATAACTCAAAATCTAAAATAGATAAAATCCCTGCGTATTTTAATTTTGGATTAATAGCGTTAATAGCAATTAGCATCCCATTTGTTCTACCTTTTGTTTTAGGCGATAATTTTAAAGAATATATAATAAGCTACACATTAACTTCAATTTCTACTTTAACAATTGGAGTCTTAATTATACTTTTTTTAATAAAAAAAGACATTAAAAAAGTGTTTTACTTAACAGTCACTTTTATCATGGTACTGTTTTTATTTGGACTTCCAATAGCTGAAAATTTTACTAAAAATGAAGCTTACAACTCAATAAATAAATTACATAAAATTGAATTGAAAAATAATATTTCTACATATAGTGTAGGCTCTCTTACTCCAGAATTAATTTGGGATTATAACGGAATAATAAAAGATATTTATAAAAATAATACTCTAGTTTTACCTTCTGAAAATAATTTTGGATTACTGGTAATGAATGAAAATAATGAAGAAATAATATCAAAATTAAATAACAAATACAATTTAAAATTAACAGAAACTTACAATCTAAACAGCGGTTCAAAAAGTAAAGAACGTCTAATTAGAAAGTTTTATATAGTTTCAAAAAAATAGTACTTTTACCCAATGAAAACACTTACAAGAACAGACAAAATTGCTTACATATTTTTACTATTAGTATTTGGTTTCGGAATTTATTATTCGAATACAAATATTCAGTTTTTTGACGAAGTTTATACCAAAGAAGATGGTTTTGTTGAATATGGAACCGCTTTTTTATTATGCTGTTCAAGCATATTATTATTTTATCGTTTTTTTAAATTACAAAAATATAAAAAGTTACTTTGGAAAGTAGGAATAGTAGGAATTGCTGTTATTTTTATGTTTGGTGCTGGAGAAGAAATTTCTTGGGGACAACGTATTTTCCATGTAGAGTCTTCAGAATATTTTATTGAAAATAATGCTCAGGGAGAAACCAATCTTCACAATATGGTTGTTGATGGAAAAAAAATAAATAAACTAATCTTTAGTCAATTATTAACTGCCGTATTAATTATTTACTTATTAATTACTCCATTCTTATACCGTAAAACTGGAATAATCAGAACTTTAGCTAACACATTTGCAGTTCCAATAGTACAATGGCACCATACAATTTCATTTTTATTATGTACTGGGTTGCTTCTATTTATGACATCAAACAGAAAATGGGAACTGTACGAATTAGCATTTGGAGTTATATTTTTCTTAATATTTTTAAACCCAATTAATAAGCATATTTATAAGAGTAATTAAAATTTATAAGAAAAATACATTCCATAATTATTTTCTGAAATTTGCGGAACTATTACAATATTATCATTTTTTTTGAACGGGTTAAATCTCTTCAATGGTTCAAAATGATAAATGATTTGTGTTACAATTATTCCTATTCCTGCACCAACTAAAACATCTGAAATCCAGTGTTTATTGTTTACTACTCTAAAGCTACCTGTTGCTGCTGCAAAAGCATAACCACTAAAAGCTAAAACTGGAGACGCTTCTTTAAATTCATTAAACATAACAGTTGCATTTGTAAATGCTATTGTGGTATGACCAGAAGGAAAAGCATGTTCGGCTCCATTTGGACGTGCTTTTTTAGTAATTGTCTTTAACTTATTTGTTATTCCGGAAGAAATAACATTAGATATGAGTAAGTATTTAGTTTGATCAAACCAATGATTTTTACTTTTAACACCCATTAAATCTGCAATATACATTTGAGCTATTGGCACATGTAAAAGGTAATCGTCGATTTTAGTATTGTATGAATTTCCAATTTTATTCCTTAGATCAACTTGAAAATCTTTTTCAAAGTTACTTTTATTCAAAAATACTCCCAACCCTACTAAAGATAATGGAATAATACTTTTTTTAAAAAAACTTTTTGAATGAATTGTATCTAATGCGGCTGCTTTAGATTGAAATACTGTAAAAACACAAAGTATAATAAAATAATTCTTAAGGTATATTAACAAATTTTAGCAATTATAAAAGGTTCATTGCACAATATACAAAAAAAAACTATTTCAAATATTTTCTAAAAAACAGCTGTAAAGCCCAATAAAACAATACTGAATAAACTGCTCCTATAAGAATACCTGTAATAATATCTCCTGGGAAATGAACTCCTATATAAACCCTACTATAAGCAACAAGAAGCGCCCAAGTAATTAATATGTAAGGAATAAATTTAAATTTATCCTTTAGCAAAAAACTAAAAAATAAGGCTATTGACATTGAATTAGCTGCGTGTGCTGAGAAGTAAGAATATAACCCACCGCAACTGTCTTTTACTAATCTTACTAAATGAGAAATATTCTCATTATGGCAAGGTCGTAATCTTTTAAAACCATATTTAAATAAATTACTTGTTTGATCTGTTACAGCAATTAAAAGCCCAATAAATAAAACTATGATAACAGTTTTTTTAAAGCCTAATTTTTTAAACGTTAAATATAATAAGAGAATATATAATGGGATAGCACTAAACTTATTTGTAATAATAAGCCAAAAGCTATCCCATTGGGTAGTTCCTAAATTGTTTAGGAAAATAAATAATTCAACGTCTTTATCAATTAATGACTCTATCATTGAATTACTTTTATTTAATTGTTTTTCACTAATTCAACAAGCTCTAATTCAAATACTAAATCTGTATTTGGAGGTATAACATTACCCGCACCCTGAGCTCCATATCCTAAATGTGATGGTATAAAAAGCATAGCTTTATCACCAAATTTCATTTCTTGTAATCCTTCTCTAAATCCAGGAATTAACCTAGCCTCTGGTCCGTAAATAGTTTCAAAAGGGGCATATCCATTTTGATCGTCTCTAGTTTGGTTATAAACACCATATTCTTTTGCTACTTCCTTAATACTTGTATCAAATAATTTACCATCAGCAAAATACCCAATATAGTTTACCTTTACTTTATCGCCATCCTTTGGAGATTCACCATTTTTTGTTTCAGTAATAAATACTTTTAAACCTGATGGTAATTCTTTAGCTTTAGGGTTGTTTTCACTAAATGAATTCACTCTTTTTGCAATTGCAGCTTCAAGTTTTTCTTTTCGTGCTTTATCTTCTGCCTTAATATTATCATAATATTCAGAAAACAACTTACCTGCTTTAAATCTTCTTGCTAATTTACCAATTTTAATAATTTCAAGCTTTTTTATTGTATCATTCTGTGCTATTGAGTCAACAACAGATTGTCCTTCTAACACATTACCAAAAACAGTATGTTTACCATCCAACCAAGGAGTTTCTTTATGTGTTATAAAGAATTGGCTTCCATTTGTTCTTGGACCTGAATTTGCCATTGACAAGGTACCTGGTTTATCATGTTTTAATAACAAATTTCCTTTTTCGTCTTTTGGAAATTCATCAACAAACTTATAACCTGGCCCTCCAGAACCTTTTCCTAACGGATCACCACCCTGAATCATAAAATTGGGAAGCACTCTATGAAAAATTAACCCATCATAAAATGCTTTTCCTCTATATTTTTCATTAACAAGCTTATTTGTTCCTTCGGCTAAAGAAACAAAATTAGCCACTGTTATTGGTGTTTTTTCAAATTCAAGTTTTAACAATATTGTACCTTTATTAGTTAGCATATCGGCATACATACCATCTTCTAAATCTGCATATTTTGTAGGTTTACAAGAAAATAAACCTATAGAGATAACTACAATAAATAATTTTAAAACTCTCATACTTTTAAATTTTCTATTTTACTATTTCCAATAATTCCACTTCAAAAATAAGTGGCATAAATGGTTTAATTGCTCCTCCTGGGCGTGGTGTAGCTCCATAAGCTAAATCTTGAGGTATATAAAATTTGAATTTTGAACCTACTGACATTAATTGAAGACCTTCAGTCCACCCTTTAATAACTTGACCAACACCAAATTGTGCAGGCTCTCCTCTATCAACAGAGCTATCGAAAACAGTACCATCAATTAAAGTTCCGTGATAATGTACTCTTACTTGAGAAGCTGCAGTTGGTTTTTCACCACTACCTTCTCTTATAATTGAATATTGAAGTCCGCTTGCTGTAGTAGTTACTCCAGATTTAGTTTTATTCTCTTCCAAGAATTTTTCTCCTTCTTTTTTTACATCTCCAAACTCAGCTGCTGCTTTTTCAGCTGCCTCTGCTTGTTGTTTTATCATATCTGCTTGTTGCTTCTTTTGGAAATAAGCACTAATTGTTGCATTTAATTGATCTGGCGCTATTAAAATGTTTGTTGAATCAAGTGCATTTTGAAATCCTTGAATAAATAATTCTGCATCTGCATCTTCAAAATTCGCTTTTAATTTCATTCCCATATCTAAACCAATAGCATAACTTACTGAATCTAATTGGCTGTTTAATGATTTGTTTGAAACTCCATTTTTGTTACATGAAATTAGTGTTACAACAACTGTACAAACAACTAATAATTTAATTACTTTCATTTTTTTTATTTATTTTAATTAATTGAACTTTATATATTAATGGTTGATTAATACCTACTTTATTTTTATCGCCCAAATATCCAAAAACTTTATGAGAAGGAAATAAAAAAGTAATATTATCTCCAATATTCATTAATTTTAAACCTTCACGTAACCCTTCAACAATTTCTTGATTATCGGTAACATATTTTTGAATTCCAACTTCCTTATTATTATATATAATCTTATCGTTTAAACTAAAAACTTCATAAGTATATATTATTTCATCTCCATTTTTAGGGAAATAATTCTCTTTTGATTTGTAATTTATTTTATACCAAAATCCAAAATCGCTCGCAAGATAGTTATTTAAACTATCTTGTTTCATTATTTTTCTGAAATCAGATTCTTGATTTGCTATTAAGTTTTTATTCAACAAAATAGACTTTTTAATTCCTGAAGAAGACTTTCTTAAAATAGCTCTTCTTGGTTCAGCTTCACAAGAAAGCAACAACGGTATTAAAAGAAGTATGAAAAAATTATGCTTCATATGAATTTAAAAGCTCCGATTTGTATTCTGGTAAAATCTTTAAAAATTCAGCAACAGTATCTTCTAATGAAATGGTTGATTTTCCTCCTGCTGCATTGTCATGACCTCCTCCATCAAAATGGTTTCTAGCAAATTTATTTACCGAAAACTTTCCTTTTGATCTTAAAGATATTTTTATAATTGATTGATCAGAGTCTTCAATAAAAATTACTGCAAAAATAACTCCATCAACAGATAAAGCATAATTTACAACTCCTTCAGTATCTCCTTTTTGATAATTATATGCATCTAATTCTGCTTGAGACAAAGTTATATAGGCTGTTTTAAGTTCTTTAATTACAACCATATTAGTTAATGATTTACCTAATAATTGTAGTCTACTAAATGAATTTGAATCATACACATTATTATGAATCTTAGCATTCTCAGCTCCTTTATCTATCAAATCTGCAATAATCCTATGAGTAACACTTGTTGTTGAAGGAAACCTAAATGAACCTGTATCGGTCATAATTCCTGTATACAAACTAGTTGCTATTTCTTTATTAATTTCAGAAATACCATCCATTTTTTCTAAAAAATGATATACCATTTGACAGGTTGAACAAATTGAAGTATCGGAAAATAAATATGTTGCAATATCATCTGGCTGTTGATGATGATCTATCATTATATACGAACCCTTATATTCTTTCAATGTTTTTTCCATATCAGAACCAACCCTATGCAATGCATTAAAATCTAATAAAAATATAATTGACGATTCTTCAATTGCTTTTTTAGATTGTCTGTTTTGCATATCAAATTTTAAAACATCCTTAGAATTTGGCATCCATTTTAAGAAATCTGGATAATCATTTGGAGCCACAACCGTAGCTTCATGCCCTAAATTAATCAAATAATTATACATTGCTAAACTAGACCCCATAGCGTCTCCATCCGGATTTCTATGTGGAACAATAACTATTTTCTTTGGGCTGGAAAGTAATTCTTTTATTTCCTTAATTTCATTCGTACTCATAGGCCGCAAATATACAATATAATAAAAGAAAATATTTCAAAAAGTATTGTATCTTTATTAAAGTTTACTTAAAAAAACAGTACGTTAATCATTAAAGTTTAACATATTAAATAATTACTTTTATTTAATAATGAAAAAGCTATATTTGATGCGTTTAAAAACCAATTATAAAAATGACAACAAACAGAACTTTTACAATGATTAAACCGGATGCGGTTGAAAAAGGAGTAATTGGACCAATTCTGGAAAAAATTAATGCTGCAGGATTTAAAATTGTTGCAATGAAAATGACCAGACTAACTAAAGCAGGTGCTAGTGCCTTTTATGAAATTCATAAGGAGCGTCCTTTTTTTGGTGAATTAGTTGATTTTATTACAAGCGGCCCTATTGTAGCAGTAATTTTAGAAAAAGAAAATGCTGTTGAAGATTTTAGAGTTTTAATTGGATCTACAAATCCAGAAGATGCTGCTGAAGGAACAATTAGAAAATTATATGCTGAATCTATTGGTAGTAATGCCATTCACGGATCGGATAGTAATGAAAATGCCCAAATTGAAGGTGCTTTCCATTTTTCTGGAAGAGAAGTATTCTCAGGAGCTTTCTTATAAAATAAAAAAATCCGTTAAAAACGGATTTTTTTTAACATAATATTATTTTAGAGATTAGATTTTCTCCTAACTCTTCATTTAACATTTTAACCATTTTTTCCTTTCCATAGCTCAACTCTTCACGTAAAACAGAAGATTTTAAATTCACAACCAACGTTTTACCCTGCAATTGAATATTTTCAGTATAAGAAACTACGCCTTGTCCCATTAGTTTTGCCCAAGCATCTTTAACAGATATTTGATGCATTCCTTTTGAAAGCTTATTTTCTTTAATTACATCTTTCATTAAATCACTAATTGAATGAAACTCGTTTGATCTTTTAGCCATTATATCTTGAATATTTTATATGATTGATTTGTCCGTCTTACAACTTCTTCTGTTCGTTCTTCGTGTGTATCACTAATAAATAATTGTCCAAAATTATCATTATTAACTAGTGAAATTAATTGTTCTACTCTTGAATCATCTAATTTATCAAAAATATCATCCAACAACAATATTGGTTTCACGGCAGATTGCGATTTAATAAAATCGAATTGCGCCAACTTTAACGCAATTAAAAATGACTTTTGTTGTCCTTGAGAGCCAAATTTCTTTACAGGGTAACCGTCAATTTCAAATGTTAAATCATCTTTATGTGTACCTACACTTGTATATTGTAGCACCCTATCTTTCTCTAAACTTTTATCAAACAATTCCATAATATCAGCCCCCATTAATTGTGTTTTATAAAACATATTAACTTCCTCCATACTATTTGAAATAGATTTATACCGCTCTCTAAAAATAGGAATAAATGCATCCAAAAATTTTGAACGTTTATCAAAAATCACTTCACCATATGATTTTAACTGCTCATTATAAACATTTAAATTTAATGCATCAAAAGTTCTATTTGCTGCAAAATATTTTAACAAAGAATTTCTTTGAGCTAAAACCTTATTATACTTTAAAATGGTTTGTAAATAATTTTTATCTGATTGTGAAATAACATTATCAATAAATTTTCTTCTAGTTTCACTCCCTTCAATTATTAAATCTCTATCTGCAGGTGAAATTATTACCAAAGGTAAATACCCTATATGATCTGAAAATTTTTCATAAACCTTCCCATTTCTTTTTAAAACTTTCTTGTTACCTCTTTTTAAACTACAAATTACAGTATCTAATTTTTCTTTGATTAAATACTCCCCTTGAACCATAAAAAAGTCCTGACCATGTCTTATATTTTGAGAAGCAACCGAATTAAAGTAACTTTTAGCAAAAGACAAATAATAAATTGCATCTAAAACATTAGTTTTTCCAACACCATTATTACCTACAAAACAATTTATTTTAGACTCAAAATCAAAGCTTTGCGTTTCAAAATTCTTAAAATTGACTAAAGTAATTTTTTGTAAATACATCTATTTTTTTTCGGGTCATAAAAATATTCAAAATAAATGAAAATTTAGGTACAAATGCATTTTTACTTTCCAATTAAAAAAACTATTTTTGCGCCTACAAATTTTAGAATAAATGGCAACATATAAAAAGAAAGCAAAAAAAGTACAAGGAGCTCAAAATACTATAGAAAGTAATTCTACTACAGCTGAAGTATTTAACACTTTAGATGAAACAGCATCAAAGTCAGAACAATTTGTAATTAAAAATCAAAAAGCAATTTTTGTTATTTTAGCTGCGGTTGCAGTTCTTATATTAGGTTATTTAGCTTACCAAAAATATGTTAAAGAACCTCAAGAAAAAGTTGCTGCTGATGAATTGGCTTTCCCTAAAACATACTTTGAAGACGCAATGAATAGTACAGTTGCCGTTGATTCTCTTTTAACATTAAGTTTAAATGGTAATGATGGTAAATATGGTTTTACAGACATTGCAAGTGAATATAGTGGTACTAAAGCAGGAAATTTAGCTAACTATTATGCTGGTATCTCTTATTTAAAATTAAAAAATTACAAGGAAGCTATTGAATATTTAGAGAAATTTTCTTCTGATGATGAATTATTAGCTCCTACAGCAAAAGGTGCTATTGGAGATGCTTTTTCTGATATTAACCAACCTGAAGATGCTTTAGACTATTATTTAAAAGCAGCCAATTTAAGAGATAACAATTTTTCAACACCATTATTTTTATTTAAAGCTGCAAACACAGCTATGGATTTAAATAAATATGATAAAGCTTTAGATCTTTTCAAAAGAATTAAAAAAGACTATCCAAAAGCAAACGAAGCTAGAAACATTGATATTTATATTAATAAAGCAACATTTGCTTCTAAAAACTAAGCTTTAATGGCAACAACTGATTTATCTTATTACGATAAAGCAACAATCCCAAATGCGAAGAAATTTCGATTTGGGATTGTTGTTTCTGAATGGAATCCAGAAATAACTCACAACCTTTATTTGGGTGCTAAAAAAGCTTTTATTGAAAATGGAGCTATTGCAGAAAATATTACAAAATGGGATGTTCCTGGGAGTTTTGAATTAATATATGGTTGCAAAAAAATGATTGAATCTCAAAAAGTAGATGCAATTATTGCAATTGGTAATGTAATTCAAGGTGAAACAAAACATTTTGATTTTGTTTGTGAAGGTGTAACTCAGGGTATAAAAGACCTTAATGTAATTTATGATACCCCTGTTATATTTTGTGTTTTAACAGATAATAACAAACAGCAATCTTTAGACCGCTCAGGAGGTATACATGGTAACAAAGGTGTTGAATGTGCTATTGCAGCTATAAAAATGGCAGCTTTAAGAGAGTTTTAACACCCTACTTTTCTAAAAAACTTGACCACAAATTTATAATTCAGTATTTTTGAGGATACTGTATAATTTTATTTTATGTTTGGTAAATTATTTAAACCTCGTTCACATTATGTGTTTGATTACAAACCTCGTTATTATAATGAGCGCAAAGAGCGTTTAGATAATTTAGAGGCAAAGTATCATGGCGATAATAAAGATAAGGATGCACCTAGAATTTCCTTATCCAAAAACAATCTAAAAAACGATTGGGTTAAAAATAAAAGAAGTGCTACAGATAGATCTACCAATATTAGGTTAGCTTTAATTATAGCAATACTTGTTGGTATTGTTGCGTATCTTTTTGAACTACATAAATTATTTTAATGTCTGATATTATTCAACTACTTCCTGACCATGTTGCAAATCAAATTGCTGCTGGAGAAGTTGTTCAACGTCCGGCATCTGTTGTTAAAGAATTGCTTGAAAATGCAATTGATGCCAGTGCAACTAACATTAAACTTATAATTAAAGAAGCAGGCAAAACCCTTGTTCAAGTTATTGACAATGGAAAAGGAATGAGCCAAACAGATGCGCGTTTATCTTTTGAAAGACATGCAACTTCTAAAATAAAAAAAGCAGAAGACTTATTTAATCTACAAACCAAAGGATTTAGAGGTGAAGCATTAGCTTCTATTGCCGCCATTGCTCACGTAGATTTAAAAACAAAGCAAGAAAATTCAGAATTAGGAAGTTATATAAAAATAGAAGGCAGTAAAGTTATTTCACAAGAAAATATTGGAACCTCTATAGGAACCTCAATAGCAGTTAAAAACTTATTTTACAACATACCAGCACGAAGAAATTTTTTAAAATCAAATACCATTGAAACTCGCCATATTGTAAATGAATTTCAACGAGTTGCATTGGCACACCCATCAATTTCTTTTTCATTTTACCATAACGAAAATGAAATATACAATTTAGTAGCTAGTAATTTACGTAAACGAATTGTAGCTATTTTTGGTAAAAAAACCAATGAAAAATTAGTTCCTATTAAAGAAGTAACTGATATTGTTGAAATAAACGGATATGTTGCTAAACCAGAGTTTGCAAAGAAAAAAAGAGGAGAACAATTCTTTTTTGTAAATGATAGATTTATTAAAAATGCTTACCTAAATCATGCCGTAACAAGCGCTTTTGAAAGTTTACTTTCAAATGGCTTCCACCCTACTTATTTTTTATATTTAACCGTACCAACAAAAAGTATTGATATAAATATTCATCCAACAAAAACTGAAATTAAGTTTGAAGATGAAAAAACCTTATATGCTATTTTACGCTCAACAATAAAACATAGTTTAGGGCAGTATAACGTAGCGCCAGTATTGGATTTTGAAAGAAGTGCTTCATTTGATACTCCTTATGAATTTAAGAATAAAAAAAGTACAACTCCGAGTATAAATGTTGACCAAAACTTTAACCCTTTTAAGGCTGAAACTCAAAAACCATTAAACTCTCCTTTTAAAAAAGAAACATCGGCTCAATGGGAAAGTTTATATACAGAAATAGATTTAGATAAGATTGAAGTAAAATCTGAAACTATTAACCCTTCAATGTTTTCTGAAGAAAAACAAAATAGTAAAACATATCAGGTTCATAATAAATATATAGTAAGTAGTATTAAATCTGGTATTGTTTATATAAATCAAAATTTAGCGCATCAACGTATTTTATATGAAGAGTTTTTAGAAAACATAACAGTTAAAGATGCAATGAGTCAGCAATTGTTATTTCCTCTTGAAATTTCTTTTAACAAATCGGATATTGAACTAATAAAAGATATTAAAGAAGATTTAGAAAATGTAGGTTTTTTATTTGATAAAATACTAGATGATACAATAGTTGTAAAAGGTATGCCTGTAACTATTGTTGAAAGCCAAATAACAATTATTATTGAACAATTACTAGAAGATATAAAAAACGATATACCAGATGCTAGCTTTAGCCAACTAGATATAATGGCAAAAAGTTTAGCTAAAAGTTTAGCTATAAAAACAGGAAGTAAATTAGATTTAAAAGAACAAGAAGAGTTAGTAAATAAACTTTTTTCTTGCAAACAACCCGATTTATCTCCGTTTAGAAAAACTACTTTTGTTACAATTAATATTGATGAAATTGATAAAAAGTTTAACAATTAATTTGTTAATCAGATAAAATATGGGAAGAATTACAGAAGCTGTTAAGCACCTTATAATAATTAATGTAATATTATTTATTGTACCACAACTTATACAAGGCGTAGATTTACAAAGTATGTTTGCGCTCTATTTTCCAGAGAATCCAAAATTTGGTTTTTGGCAATTTCTAACACATATGTTTATGCATGGTGGGGTTACTCACATCTTATTTAATATGTATGGTCTTTGGGCTTTTGGTACACCTTTAGAACAAATGTGGGGAAGAAATAAATTCTTATTTTTCTACCTTTCTGCCGGTTTAGGTGCAGGTGCTATCTATACATTAGTAAATTATTATCAATTCAATGGCGTTTACGATCAATTAGTAAATATAGGTTTATCAAGCACTGATATTCAAAATATATTAACCACTGGTAGCTATAACAATCAAATCTTAGAAACTATTTCAGAAACTAAACTATCAGAATTTTATGCAACCTACCATACTCCTGCGGTTGGAGCATCTGGAGCTATTTATGGTGTTCTTGTAGCTTTTGGAATGAGCTTTCCTAATTCAAAATTAGCATTGATCTTTTTCCCAGTACCTATTGCTGCAAAATATTTTATCCCAGCAATTATTATTGGTGATTTATTCTTTGGAATGACTAAATATTCGGTAGGAAATGTAGCCCATTTTGCCCATGTTGGTGGTGCTTTAATAGGATTTATAATTGCTTGGTATTGGAAACAAAATCAATTTAAACGCTGGAATTAGTTTGAATATAATTAACGAAATACAACAAGCCTATAATAAAGCTAACATTGTTGAGCGGATAATTTACATTAATGTTATTTTATTTTTAATCACTGTATTGTTCACCTCATTTGCAATAAATTGGTTGGCTTTACCAACAAGTTTTAATAACTTTCTGTTAAAACCATGGACCCTAATATCTTATGCATTTATACACCAAAGATTATTTCACATATTATCCAACCTTTTAGTTTTATATTATATTGGTAATCTTTTTTTAAATTTTTACACCAAAAAACAATTTTTAAACTTTTATTTTTTAGGTGCTATTTTTGGAGCAATTGTTTTTTTAGCTTACTATTATCTTACAAATAAATTAGGAACTCCACTTGGCGGAGCTTCAGCTGCAGTAACCTGTATTTTTGTAGGAATTGCAACCAAAATACCACGATATTCAGTACAATTAAGATTTATTGGTAGTGTAGAATTATGGGTTTTAGCTGCAATTTGGGTATCTTTAAGTATATTGCAATTAGCAAACCCAATAAATGGAGGAGCTATTTCACATATTGGAGGAGCGTTACTTGGATTTATTTATGCGAGCCAATTAAATAAAGGAAATGATATTGGTAAATGGTTTGAAAACTTTTTAGATTATTTTGCTAACTTATTTAAACCTAAACAAAAATCTAATTTAAAAACAGTTTATAAATCTAATAAAAGAGCCTCAAAAAAAGATATTGAAATACCAAAACAAAAAATAATTGATGGTATATTAGATAAAATTAGCAAATCGGGTTATGAAAGTTTAACTCAAGACGAAAAAGATTTTTTATTTAGGGCTGGAAAAAAATAATATGAAAAAATTATCATTATTAGATAAGTTTTTATTTGCCATTAATTCAATTTTGGCAGCAATATTACTAATTTCATATTTAGGGTATTTTTTCTCTCCAAACTCATTTTCAATTTTCTCTTTTTTAAGTTTAGCTGTTCCTTTTTTAATAGTAATAAATATACTTTTTGCAATTTATTGGCTTATAAAACTGAAAAAACAATTTTTAGTTTCTGTTATAATTTTACTTATTGGTTTTCAATACATATCTAAATTTTATGGACTTTCAGAGAAAAAAGTATTACTGAATGATGATTTAAAAATCATGAGCTATAACGTTCGTATGTTTAACTTGTACAATTGGATTGATGAAAAAGGAATTGAACAAAATATCTATAATTTTATAAAAGATAAATCTCCCGATATTTTATGTATTCAAGAGTTTCATCCTACAAAAAAACAAGACCTTAACTACCCTTACAAACATGTTAAAATAAGAGTGAATCAAAATAACTTTGGACATGCTATTTTTTCAAAATATAAAATTCTCAACTCTGGTTCATTAAATTTTTCTAATAGTAGTAACAATGCCATTTTTGCCGATATTTTAAAAGGAAAAGATACTTTAAGAGTTTATAATATTCATTTAGAATCTTTAAAGATAAATCCTAAAAAAGAAACTTTAACTCAAGAAAATTCTGAACGTTTAAAAATTAGAGTTCAAAATGCCTTTAAAAAACAAGCCAACCAAGCGTCATTAATAATTCAACACCAGAAAAAAACAACGCTTAAATCTGTTATTTGTGGAGATTTTAATAACAATGCATTTTCTTGGGTTTATCACACTTTAAAAGAAAACAAAAAAGATGCTTTTGAAGAAGCAGGTAAGGGTTTTGGAAATACATACGATTATACATTTCCGTTTAGAATTGATTTTATTTTAGCTGATGATCATTTAAAAATTAACAACTACAAAACTTATAATGTTAAGTATTCTGATCATTTCCCTATAATGGCAAGAATTGGCTTCAACAAAGACTAAATAACACCATTTTTCTTTTTATTTTTCTTAATTTTATAAATTGAACTTATAATTTTAAATAATGAAAAAAATATTGACATTTCTATTTATTAGTGTATTATTTTTAGGATACTCTCAACAAAAAGAACTAACAATTGACGATGCCGTTTTGGGCTATTATAAAGGCTTGTATCCTTCTTCAATTTACAACAGACATTGGGTTAAGAATTCAAATACCTATGTATATCAAAAAGAAAACGAATTAATTTTTACAGATGCCAAAAAAAATTCTAAAATTAAAACTATTTCTCTTGAAACACTAAATAAAACATATACTACCTTAAAACGTTTTCCAAATTTACAGGATATTTCTACTACTTCTTTTTCTTTTAGAAATGGTAATACTATTGAAGTTTACAACTATATTACCAATACAAAAGAAGCTACAATTAACGTTGATGAAAATGCTCAAAACAACGAGTACAATTCAAACGCTAAATCAATAGCTTATACAATTGATAATAATCTTTATGTTGCCACAAGTTCAAGTGATAAAATAGCAGTAACAGCTATTGATGATGAAAATATAGTCTCTGGACAGGCAATTCACAGAAGTGAATTTGGTATTCATAAAGGAACTTTTTGGAGTCCAAAAGGTAATTTTTTAGCATTTTACCAAAAAGATGAAAGCAATGTAACAAACTATCCTTTAGTTGATATTAACACGTACCCAGCCTCTTTAAAAAATATTAAATACCCAATGGCGGGACAAGGAAGTGAAATTGCTAAAATTGGAATTTTTAATTTAGAAACTAAAAAAACAACCTACTTAAATATTGATACTTCTGATGAGCATTATTTAACAAACCTTTCGTGGACACCTGATGAAAAATTTGTGTTAGTTGCAGAAATAAATAGAGGTCAAAATCATTATTGGTACAACATATACAATATTGAAACTGGTAATAAAGTAAGAACATTATTTGAAGAAACTAGTGATAAATGGACTGAACCAGAACACGACGCCGTATTTTTACCAAACAGCAATTCTAACTTTTTATGGTTTAGCGAGCGTGATGGTTTTATGAACTTATACCAATATACTACCGAAGGAAAACTTGTAAAACAAGTAACTAAATTTAAATGGGTAGTTAAAGATATTTTAGGTTTTGATTCTAAAGTAAAAAATGTATTTATTGCTGGAACAAGTGAAGATGCTAGAGAAAACCATACATATAAAGTTAATTTAAAATCTGGTAAATACACAAAGTTAACTACAAATCCCGGTACTCATAGAACCCAATTAAGCTCAAATGGAAATTACTTAATTGATCAATATAGCAATCTTACAACCCCTAATAACATTAACATTATTGATACTAAAAAGGGCAAATCAACTTCAATTTATTCGTCGGAAAATCCTTTAAAAGAATATGCTTTAGGAACTACAGAATTTGGTAGTTTAAAAGGAGAAGATGGAACTAAATTATATACTAGAATAATTAAACCTGCAAATTTTGATGCTTCAAAAAAATATCCTGTATTAGTTTATGTATATGGAGGTCCTCACGCCCAAATGATTACAAATTCTTGGTTAGGAGGTTCTAATTTATGGATGCAAGCTTTTGCTTCAAAAAATAATTATATAGTATTTACTTTAGATAATAGAGGTTCTGAAAACAGAGGTTTTGCTTTTGAAAGCGTTATTCATCGTAAATTAGGAGATGTTGAAATTACAGACCAACTTACAGGAATTGATTATTTAAAAAGCCTAAACTATGTTGATAATAATAGAATTGCTGTGAACGGATGGAGTTTTGGTGGTTTTATGACAACTAGTTTAATGCTGCGTCATCCAGGTGTATTTACTACTGCAGTTGCTGGTGGACCTGTAATAGATTGGAAATATTATGAAGTTATGTATGGGGAACGTTATATGGATACTCCACAAGAAAACCCTGAAGGCTATAAAAAAGCTAGAGTTTCTAATTATATTAAAAACTTAGACGGAAAATTATTAATTATCCATGGAAGTATAGATCCAACAGTGGTTCCACAACATAGTATGACATTACTACAAGAAGCGGTTAAACAACAAGTACAAATAGATTTTTTCACATACCCAATGCATGAGCATAACGTAAGAGGTTACGATAGAGTTCATTTAATTAAAAAAATGATGGGTTATATTGTTGATAATAATAACTAGAATTACTCTATTAAATTTTGAGTAAATTTAATTCTGTCAATTTAAACTTGTTTCATATTTCTATCATAGGTTCATTTTAAACTTATAAGATTCTGAAACAAGTTTAGATTGATGTTTTTTACTATTAACTTAATCTAAACTAAATGATTTTAATTAGCTCTGATAAAAACTCAATTGTTGAAATTGATAAAGGTGAATTATTAAGTTATATTTTTAATAAAGAAGAACTTATCCACCAAAAAGGCACTGCTGGATGGAGAAATTCTGACACTGAAATGTTCCCTATTATTGGACCTACAAAAGCCAATAAATTTAATGTTGTAACTCCTAAAGGAAATTACAATCAAGATCAACATGGACTTTTAAGAGAGTTGAATTATAAAATTGAAAAGCAAACAGAAAACACCTGTATTTTTCAAAAAAAATATACAGCCTACACAGCTGTTGAAAACTCTAAATATCCAGAAAAATCTGTGGTAAGATTAGTTTCTTGGCCTTATAACTTTACTTTTAAAAAGATTTTCAACTTAAACAACAACTCTTTAAATATAACTTTTGAAGTTATTTCAGAAAAAGGGATGCCTTTTATGTTAGGGTATCACCCTGCTTTTAAATTAAACGGAAATAATTCTGAAATTTGTAACACTGCTAAAGAAAGTATTACACTCCAAGAAATAATTGATAGTGGAGCAAGTGCTTATCCAATATTAAATACCAATGAAATTACTTTAATTAAAGAAAAAGGTTACAATATTAATATTAAAACTAGTGGTTACAATAATTTTATGCTTTGGACAGAAGTACCCAATATGTTATGTATAGAACCAATTACTGCGTACCCTTATGTTGAAGGAAAATTATTATCAAAAGAACTTTTTAACAATTCAAAAGGCTTAGATACTTTTGAAGTATTAATTTCGCCTTTAAAATAATTATAGCATTTATTTAGAAGAAATGTCCTGCTCTTAACAAATTAAAAGCAGTTGTTTATATTTAATAAAGTTTATTTAAATTCAAAAAAATAATTCCAAACTGCTTATAAACTAAAGTATTTTAATATTATAGTTGTTAATTGTTTTTTACTAATAGGCTTAGAAATATAATCATTACATCCAGATTCAAGAGTTTTTTCCTTATCTCCAAATAATGCATATGCAGATTGTGCAATAATTATTACATCCTTATTAAACAGTCTAATTTCTCTTGTAGCATCAAAACCATTCATAACCGGCATTTTAATATCCATTAAAACTAAATCTATATCTAAATTATTTTTACAGATTTCTACTGCTTCTTTTCCATTGCCCGCCAAAAGAGTATTTTTACTAAAAGATTCTAATATTATTGATAAATACTGCTTTGCACTTTCATCATCTTCAACAATTAATATTTTTAGTTTATTATTTAAATTTAAACTAGAATTACTAATTAAAACCTCTTTTTTAACTATTAAATTTACGGGACAATACGGAATTGTAAAATAGAAAATAGATCCTTTTCCTTCTTCACTTTCCACCCATATTTTACCGTTCATCATTTCAACATATGCCTTTGTAATTGAGAGGCCTAAGCCAGCTCCTTGCATAGCATTTTTATCTTCAATATCTGCTTGCACAAATAAATCAAAAATAGCTTGCTGACGATCCTTTGGTATTCCAATACCCGTATCTCTTACATAAAATTCTAGCAGATTAGAATCACTTTCCTTATTTAAATTGTACCCAAATTCTATACACCCATAATCGGTATATTTAATAGTATTCTTAATAAGATTAATAAGAATAGCATCTAATTTTCCGCCATCAGTTTTAATAACAGCTTGTTCATTAGATAATGTTTTCTTGCAAAAAAATTCTAGTTTCTTTTTTTCTGTTTCTGTTTTAAAAAAAGTATATAAATAGTCTATCTTATTATTAACATTTATTTCTAAATCTAGTGATTTAACTATCCCAGCTTCTATTTTAGAAATATCAATTATTTCATTTATTATGTTTAGTAAACGTTCTCCACTTTTTTTAATAATTTCAAGATATTTCTGCTGCTTTTCTTTTAAAAGTAATGGTTCTTTCAGAAGTTCGGTAAAGCCCAATATCCCACTCATAGGAGTCCTAATTTCATGTGACATATTTGCTAGAAAGGCAGATTTTAACCTCTCACTTTCTTGAGCTTTATCCTTTTCCATTGTTAGCTCCAAAGTTCTTTCTTCAACAAGGTTTTCAAGGTGATTTCTATAATTTTCTAATTCTTCATTCTGAATAGTAATCTCTTTCTGCTTTTCTAAAAGTAAGCTATTTTTATTTTTTAGTTCCTGAGTACGTAATTGAACTTTATTTTCTAAAGAAGAACTTAACTCAGTTAATTCTTTATTTTGAATTTTAATTTGATTTTCTTGATGGTAACTTTTTACAGCTTGATTAACTGTTAAAATAAGGTCGTTAGTATGCCAAGGTTTAGAAATATATCTATATAAATCAGCGTAATTTATTGAGTTCGCAATTCCTTCAACAGTAGCTTGCCCGGTTAATAATATGTTTAAAGTACTTGGTGATTTTTCATGAAGCTCGGTTAAAAACTCATCTCCTTTCATTATAGGCATGGCGTAATCTGCTATTACTACTAGAATCTCGTAATTTAATTCTATCAAACTTTCTATAGCTTCTAAAGCTTCAATTCCTGATTCAGCCGTTTCAATAATATAATCATTTCCAATAGCATTTTTCAGCTCGGTTTTTAAACTATTTAAAACAATTTTTTCATCATCAACACAAAATATTACCCCCTTTTTCATATTTATAGTTTAAATTAATAGCATTCCAGAATCAATACAAGAAATCAGTTCAGATACTAACCAAGGTTTTTGAATACATTTATATAAATTCCCTTCAGTTTCTACTTTTTTAATTGATTCCAAATCTGCCTGACCTGTTAACATTATTTTTAACGAATTTGGATATTTACCATGAACTTTTATTAGAAATTCATCTCCTTTAATTACCGGCATAAGCCAATCGCTAATTATTATAAGTTTCTGAGGTTGATCCATCATTATTTCATCAATAATATCAAAAGCCTCTAGAGCACTTTCTGCAGTTTCATACAAAAATGAATTACCATAATTTTCTTTTAACTGAGCTTTAATACTATTTAATATTATTTTTTCATCATCAACACATAAAATTACAGTTTTTTCCATGCTACGCTATTATGGTTTTATTTGATTTTCTAACTTTTTATTTATTGGCAAGTAAATACTAAAAGTTGTTTTTCCTGGCCTACTCTCTACTTTAATTTTTCCTTGATGTTTTTCAATAATCCGTTTGGAAATATCTAATCCTATACCCGTTCCTTCTCCAGTTGGTTTTGTACTAAAAAAGGGATCAAATATTTTATCAATTTCTTCTGGAGGAATACCTTTTCCGCTATCTGTAATTGAAACTACTACATACTCCTTTTCTGTATATGCTTTAATATCTAATTTACCTTTAAGATCCATAGCATATATAGCATTATGAAGTATATTTGTCCATACCTGATTTAGTTCATCAAAATAACAATATATTTTCGGTATTTCTTCATATTTTTTAGAGACTTCAATACCTTGTTTAATCTGATTATTATATAACGTTAACACATTTTCAACTCCTTCAATAATATCTGCTAATATCAACTCTTCATAATTATTAATTCTTGATGAATTTTTAAGTGCAAATACAACTTTTGAAGCTCTATCAGCAGCAAATTCAATATTTTCAGTACTTCTTTGCAGACTGGTAATTTTATATGCAATATCAATAATTTTCTCCGAATCTTTATTTTTTAAAAGATCTAAATATTTTTCAACATTATCAACCAACAACATATCAACAAAAGTATCGGCAAATGAATATGCATTTTCAATATTATGTTTTTCAAGTATTTTAGTAATATTTTTTTTAAAAACTCGCTCTTCTTTTGAGGTTAATGAATGCTTACTTTTAAGAGAATTATCCATTAAAATGAAAAATTCTTTTTTTAATTTTTCAGGTAATTCGTTAATAAATATAGGATATTCTTTTAACACAAATATTAAGGTATTTTTAATATTACCTATTGATGAGCGAATAGCTCCAAGAGGTGTGTTTATTTCGTGTGCTACCCCTGCAATTAATTGACCAAGCGCTGCTAATTTTTCAGAATTAATAAGCTTCTCTTGCGTTTGTTTTAAATCTCCTAAGGTTTGTGTTAGCTCATTTGTTCTCAATTTTAAGGCCTCTTCTCTCTCATATATTTGCGCTAACATTTTATTGTATTCATCAACTAAAATACCTATTTCATCATTTCCTTTCTTTTGAACTCTTACCTGATAATTTCCTTCTTTAGAAATTTCTTTTGTTGCCTTTGTTAAATTTAAAATAGGCTCTGAAAGTACTCTTTGTAGCCAAAGAGCAAGAATGTAATTAACTATAAGTAAAGAAATAAGAAGCAAAAACATTGTTAATAAATAATCCTTAATTTTTAATGACAGTTGCTCCGTGGAAACTCTTAAATAAATTTTACCGGCTAACTTATTTTCATAATAAATAGGATGAGAAACACTTAAATAATCATTTTCAAATTTATTCCAAGGTGTATTGATTTCTGAATTTTCAATTGGAGTTTTTTCTCCATTTTTATAAAATTGTGCAAAAATTTCATTTTTATCATTATAAACAATTCCAACTTTAACAGAAGGAATAATTTCTAATTTATCCAATGTTTCAACTGCATTTTCTGAAGAATTAAATAAAAGAGGTACTGCACAATAATCTCCAATAAGAGTTGCATTAATTATTGTGTTATTTTTCATATCCTCCTTATAATTTGCAATATTGCTAAATATTACATAAGTAAAACCTATCAAAAGAGAAAGTAATGACACCAATTGAATTATCAATATCATTTTAACTTTAATAGATAAGTTTTTAAAAATCATAAGTGAAATATTTATTTAAATTTAGTTCTGTTTTACAAATTATTTTAAACAAATGTTATAGTAACAACATAATTTACACCATCATAAATTGAAGGAATAGTACCAACCATTTTTGTTGTTGTTAATGAATTAAGAGTAATTGTTGATAAACCAATTTCTCCAACAACTGGGTAATTAAAAATTAAAGGATCACTTAAGGTTAATTGAGTTTTATCTGAATTAAAACCCCAAGAGGTTTCAAGAATAATTTGTTCAGAAGAATTCTTTACAACTAAAGTTCCATCACTGCTAAATTTATAAATATAGCTTTTCACCTCTTCTTCATCCAGCATTGTAATATCTGAAATTTCCATTCCTCCCAAACTAATAGAAGGTGTAACAATTTTACTTTGAACCATCCATGACTTATCAGTAAGCATTTCATTTTTTGATTGAGGTTCTGTTGAATCATCATTACTACAAGAAACTAAACTTAATGTGATACAAAAAAGGGTAATTAAAAAGTATTTATTTTTCATAATTAATTGGGGTTTAATATTATTTTAGTTTTTTTATATTTAATATTTCCATTGGCAACCAATTAAAAAAGTAGTACCAATATTATCAGCAAAACCAAATTGTCTTTGTTTGCCTAACATGTTTTTCATGGATATATTTATTGATGTTTTGTTATTAAGATTATAACCAATTTTTGCGTTAATAATTGAGTTAGCTTTAATTGCTGCTGTTTTTTTATGATAAACACCTGTATAATCAGAAATTACATTATCAATAGGCATAGCTTCAAAAACTTGTTTTGAATAAGTATAACTATTTAAATTAATGTTAAACTTATTATTTGGTTTATAATTCAACAAAAATCCACCATAAAATGTTGGTGTAAGTTCATCACTTAATAAAGTCATATTAACATTAGAAAATATAGTAGTGTTTAAAATATTTGTTTCTGGATCAAGTGAGAATTTAGTATCAATTATATCAAATTCAAACTCCGTATTATCATTTAAAAAGGTTTTTTGCAGTGTACCATAAAGTTTAAAATCTAATTTTGAATTAGGACTATAATTCAACATAAAACTTACCCCAAACTGAGAGGATCCATAATCATAATTTTGAAAATTCATACTAGCAAATCCAGATCCTGAAATTGCGTTCTCAACTTCGTTATCTGCATTTAATTGAACTTTGGAATTAATTTTTCTGTATTCAACAGATGCCAGAAGATTGTCTGATTTTTGAAAAAATGCTTCAATATCTAAATTTACTTTAGGGCTTAATTTACTTCTCCAGCTTAATTCTAAACTTGAATTAGTTGGGTATTTTTGATCTCTTTTAGCTTTAATATACTGTTCAACAGGTATATAAACTGGCTCCGTATTTGTTTCTGTTGCCAGTCCATAATAAAAACTCATCTTTGTATTTATAAATGTATCATAAAAAGAAGGAGAACGGTTTGCTCGAGAAATTACAGCTCGTAACAAATTATTTTTATTTAAACGATAAGTGCTTGCCAGTTCAAAATTTACAAAATAGTTTTTATTAATATTAAATTTATCAATACGTAATCCTCCAATCATTCTTAATTTAGATGATAACTTCCAATCAGTAAGTAAAGACCCCGAATAACTAGTAAACTTTCTAGGCTCATCTTTAAATTCATAATTTAGTTTTGAAAGATCAAATACCTCATCATATGTAACTGGGCTATTATAACAACTTCTTTTATAACTCACACCTGGTCTTAAACTTAAGTTTTTATATCTGAATAAATATTCCAAACTAGCATCTAAATTATTAAATTTAAAAGTATTAAAGGAATTTCCTAAAACTTCACCTTTAGAGACATTCCATTGCCCATAAAAATTATTTATTTTAAATTTATTATCAATATAAAAGCTTTCAGAATTGTATTGTGAAAGTGGTGTCGCAAAATTTGAAAACCCAATTTTCTGGCTTTCTGATTTTTGACCTCCAAATGAAAGGTTAAAGTTTGCATTTTCATTAAATTCGTGCGTAAAGAAAATATTAGCCGCTCTTTTTTGTAAACTTTGATCAATATTATATTTACTAGATACGGCTTCACTAAAATCTTCATATTTCCATACTTCATGAGTATTTGGATCCTTTTCAATTTCCAACATCATGTGCATATCTTCTAAATTTGTGTATTTCTGATCCCACCAATTATAGTACATTTTATCAAACCTATCTTGTACTGTAAAATTACCAGTTAATGTTAAACTGGTTTTATTATCCCAGTTATAACCAATATTTGCATTTGCAATTTTAGTGTTAGCATTTCCAATTTTACCAGAAGTAAAAATATTTAATCCTTTTTCTTTTGAATGTGAGGTTATTATATTAATAACTCCTGTTGCTGCATTGGGTCCATATAATGCTGAAGCTGGACCTCTTACAATTTCAATACGTTCAATATCATTAATATCTATTGGTAATGTTTCCCAAAGTGTACCACCTGAATAATAGTCGTAAACAATTCTATTATCAATCATTACAAGAATTGTAGTATTGTATGGTAATGAAACGTAAGCATTTTTGGTAATATCATCAAAACCACGAATTTGCACATCAAAATTCCCTGGAGTGATTTCTCTAACAATTAACCCCTGAGACAAGCGTAATGCTTCCATAATACTTGTAGCACCCGCGTTATCTATATCTTCTCTACTAATAATTGTAACCGATAAAGGGGTTTCAAAAAGATCTTCTGGTTGTTTAGATGCTGTTACCACAACATCAATATTTAAAATCTCATCCAAAGACATATTTTCATAAACATTTTTATCCTGAGCTAATAAGTGACTACTTAGCAAAAGAAGCAATAGGTTTAAAATTAATATGTTTAGTCTGTTTTTCATTAAATATTTAAAACTTTTTCATTTAAATTATAATTATTTTTAATATTTATTATAATTCCCATTTTATACCAATCAGTAATTGTCTTCCAATCTGATCTGCAAAACCATATTCAAGATGATTTCCTAATATATTTTTTATTGTTAAACTTGAGGATGTATTTTTATTTAATTGAAGAAATGCTTTTGCATTTAAAATTATGTTTGCTTTAATATGGTTTTCTATTAAGGCCTCATCAATACTAGTTATGTCATTCAATTTATAATAATTATAGTTTGTAAAAACCTGATTAGAATATACATTTGCATCTGTACAAAAATTCCACTTTTTATTTGGCTTATAATTTAGTAAGAAACCTCCAAAAAATGAAGGTGTTACTTCACTACTCCATTGTACGGGGTTCATTATTGTATTTACCTCTGAAACAAGAATGTTATCTGGGGTAATATCATCAAAATGTATGTTGGTAGTTTCTATACTAATATCTTTTTCCCCTGAATTATTAGTAATCTGATAGGTTCCAAATACATTAGCTCTAAAGGTATTAGAAAACTCATAATTTAAGGTAAATCCAACACCAAATTGATCGGCTTTTAAATCGTAATTTTCAAAAACTGCATCCCCATCAGCACTTAAAGAAATTATAGATTCTGGTTCTCCTAATGCGTTTAGTTGTTGCTCTACTTTAAAATTTCGGTAAATGTTTGTATTCACAAAATTATCCACTTTTGAATAAAACAATTCAACATCTAATTTTAGATTTGAATTTATTTTAGTTCTCCAACCTATTTCTTGATTTATAATAGTTGGGTATTTCAAATCCGCTTGACCTTTTATATTTAAGTTAACAGGAACATTTAAAGAACTTTGTGTATCAGTTGCTGGCTGAATGTATGCTACAGACATTTTAGCATTCATGTAAGAATCTAAGAAAAAAGGCGATTTGTTAGCTTTTGAATATACCGCTCTAATTAAGTTATTTTTATTAATACGATAGGTTGTTGCTAATTCAAAATTAGTAAAACAATTTTTATTAAACTCAAACTTATCATGGCGAATAGCTCCTATCATTCTAAGGTTTGAAATAGGATTCCATTCTGTTAATATAAATGCTGAATAAGAAGAAGTTTCTCTAGGCTCATCCTTAAATTTATAATTAAGTTTGTTAAAATCTAACGGTTCATTATAGGTTAGAGAACTATTATAGGATAAATGTTTAAAACTTATTCCTGGTCTAATACTAAAAGATTTAAACTGCTTAAAATATTCAAGGTTACCTTCAATATTGGTGAATTTATAGGAATTAAATTTGTAATTATTATTATCATGTCCTGAATTCAAATTAAATTGACCACTCAAATTTTTGTGCTTTATTCTTGTATTTAAATAATAGCTTTCTGATTCACTTTGAGACAAAGGAGTTGAAAAGTTTAAAAATCCTGTTTTTTGACTTTGAGATTTTTGAGCTCCCACAGCAACATCTATATTTGAGTTTTCAGAAAAATTATGTAAAAGAAAGATATTTCCTCCTAATTTTCTTAAACTAAGATCTACATCATAATAAGCGCCAAGTGCTTCTTGGTATTCTTTATATTTCCAATCCTCATTGGTGTTTTCATCTTTACCAGGACAAACAAACATGGTTAGATCTTCAATATCTGTATATCCTTTTTTATTAAAATCATAATACTCATCATTAAAACGATAGCGTTCTGTAAAATTACCTGAAAATGAAAGCTTCGTTTTATCATCCCAGTTATATCCAATATTTACACTAGCATTTTTAGCGTAGTTAGTCCCAACTATACTAGTTAATGAAACATTCCTACCTTTTTTATTAGCATGAGATGTTATAATGTTAATTACACCAGTAACAGCATTTGGCCCGTACAATGCTGATGCAGGCCCTCTAACAACTTCAATTCTTTCAACATCAATAATATCAATTGGAAACGTTTCCCAAAATGTTCCACCACTAAAATAACTGTATACAACTCGGTTATCAATCATAACAAGCGTTGTAGTATTATAAGGTAGCGTTACATATGCATTTTTTGTAATGTCATCATACCCCCTAATATGAATATCATAATTTCCTGGGGTTATCTCTCTAACAATTACACCTTGAACAAACCTAAGAGCTTCAGGAATACTGGTAACACCAGATTTTTCAATTTCTTCTTTGCTTATAATAGTTGTAGACAAAGGTGTTTCAAAAAGGTCTTCAGGATGCTTAGATGCTGTTACTACAACATCAATATTTAAAATCTCATCTAAAGTCATATCATTATAAACTTTATTTTCCTGACTTGAAACTTCAGTAAACAACCCGGCACTAATAACCAAAATAAAAACAAATATTTTTCTTTTTAGATTCATAGCTGGTTAATTAAATATTTTGGCTATTCTTAAAATATCGGAGGAGAAAGACTGCCCCTCTTTATCTAAAGAAGTTAGATTAACCAATATCTTTGGCTTATTATTTTGTATTCCAAAACCTAGTGAAATTTCACCTTGCTCAACATATTGAGCACTACCAGTTACTGATAGCACCTTATTAGCTTTACATACCCCAGCATAATCATATATTCCTGACATAAAATAAACAACATTATAGCCAGAAATATTTTGTTTCAGTTCCATTGGATTAATTGCCTTTACAGACATAGAATTACCTAATCCCTTAATAAATTTATCCTTATTTATTTCAGAATTATTATCATATACAACTAACATTTTTATTGTTGTATTTTGTGGTAGATCTGGGTTAAATTTTAAAACTTTAGATAAGAGCGCTGCCTGAATATTTTCAGGTACAAGTGTATTTTGTGATATAACTGAATTACCCCAAAAGAAAAAAAGACATATAAAAACTAATCCCTTAGTAAAAAAAGTAATAGAAAAGGGTGATTTCAAGTCAATCATTATAGTATAAGGTGGGGTTCAAACTTTAACTTTAAAATCAATAATTCCTGCAATTTAATGTTTTTTACATAATAATACTATGATTTTTATCATGTTTCAATATGTTTTTTAACATAAATAAAATCAAATATCCATTTTATTAACATAATTTACAAGGCTATAATTAGTAAATAAAAGTACTATGTAATTGCATTTTTTTGTTTTCAAAAATATTTTTCAAAATATTCCATTGAACTAAAGCAGTTTAATTATTTATATCTTAAACATCTTCAATAACAATAATTAAAAAAAACATATAAAAATACAAGTTATTTAAAAGCCCTTAAAGTTATAATTAAATTGTTTTAATAAATGAAATTTTCGCGGTATTTACATTGGTTGCTAAAAATATTGACTAGCTCTCTTTTCTCAAAACTTCTAGTGGTGGACTTTTTAAAACACTTCTAATATTACTTAAACCAATAATTAGAACCAATATGGTAATTCCTGGTAGAAATACTAAAAAAGGAACAACAGACGGAATAAAAGGTTCTTTAAATAAAAGTGTGGCTAATAATTGACTACTTATTAAAGACAATAAAATACCTAATAAACTTCCTAAAATCCCTAAATAAACATATTCAAGTGCCGTAATTCTTATTATTTGTTTGCTCTTTGCTCCTAATGTTCTTAACAATACGCTTTCCTTAATTCGCTGATATTTACTGTTTTTAACCGAACCTATTAAAACAATAATTCCTGTAAGAATACTAAAGAAAGCCATAAAATTAATAATCCATGAGATTTTATCTAAAATATCTTCAATTATAGTGTACATCTGTCGTAAATCTAATACTGAAATATTTGGAAATTTCTTTACCAAATCTCGCTGTAAGTCTGCAGAATTTACTTCATTTTGCACATTGGTTGTCACTACATTAAATTGTGGCGCATTTTCTAAAACACCTATTGGAAATACCACAGAGAAATTAACTTGCATACGTCCCCAATCTACTTTTCTAATACTTCCAATGCTAGTCTCCATTAAAACTCCTTGTACATTAAAAATTAATTGATCTCCTATTTCTAAATCGGCATCTCTTGCTATATTATCTGAAATAGAAACTAAAATAGATTCGCCCGGTTCTCTTTTTTTTATCCAAACCCCTTCTAATAATTCTTCTGAAACTAATAAAGAGTCTCGATAAGTAACTCTAAACTCATGATTTAAAATCCATTGATTCATTGTTGAAGTACTGTCTTTACGAATGTCATTCACCAATTTATCTTTAATTTGGTACATACGCATAGTTACAATAGGAATGTTATTTATAACCTTTAAACCTTTTGAAATCACCGTATTTACAACCGCTTCATTTTGTTCAGCTTGCACATCCATTAAAATAATATTTGCATTTTCTGAATTATTTTCAACAGATGTTTTAGCTAACAAAATATCTTTTGTAAAATATAATGTGCTAATAAAAAAGGTTCCTAAACCTATGGCTAAAATCAGTACCATGGTCTGATTGTTCGGTCTAAATAAGTTTAACAAACTTTGGCGTTCTGTAAAACCCCAATTACTTGGAAAATATTTTTTAATAACTTTCATAAAAAGGCTTGCCATTCCAGCCATAATAGAAAATGTTATTAAAATCCCAACAGTAAACACCAATCCAAATAAAGCATCTTTTAACAACCAAAATGAAAATAAAAATATAAAAAGTAAAATGGCAGCTAAGGTAAAAAGTCTAGCTTTTCTTGGTTTTACTAAATTTTCATCTGTACCTCTTAACACTTCTAACGGAGAAACGTACCAAGTACCTAACAATGGTAATAATGCAAATAAAACAGACATTAAAACACCCAATAATATTCCCATAATTAATGGCTGTGCTGTTATAGAAATTTGAACATCAAACGGTAAAAAACCTTTTAAAAAATATGGAAAAGCATATTGTAATCCTACCCCAATAGAGGATCCTATAATCCCACCAATCAATCCAATTCCCGCAATTTGAATCAAATAAATTAAGAATGTTTGTTTTCTTGTAGCTCCAATACATTTTAAAACTGCTACATTTTTTAATTTTTCTTTTATATAAATATGAACAGAACTTGCAATACCTACACAACCCAATAAAAGGGCAATAAATGCTGCTAAATTTAAAAATTTACTCACATTATCATAGCGTCTCCCCAAACGTTCACTAGTACTTGTATGTGTATCTAAATCGGCATTTTCATAATCTAAAATAGGATCTATTTTTTTTTCTAAAAGCTCCAAATCCGTTTTAGGTGTAGCTACAAAAAAGTATTGATACTCTTTTCTACTCCCTAATTGCAATAATTCAGTATCATCTATAAAACGAAAAGGAATTAACACTGGAGGTGCTACTGTAGAGGAAACAGCTGTACTACCAGGAACAGATTTTAGTGCTCCTATTATTGGAAATGTTAGCTTCCCTAATTTAATAGAATCTCCTGGTATTAAATTAAATTGTAGCATTAAAGTAGCATCTACCAATGCTCCACCTGATTTTTGATACTGTGAAGAAGCAATAATAGGTTCGGTATCTAAGGTTCCATAAAATGGAAAATCACCTTCAATAGCGCGTACTTTCACTAATTTTGTTCCATCATTTTTAGGAAACGCAGCCATAGAAACGAAATTTACTTCTGAAGCTGCAACATTTAAAGAATCTATAATTGCTTGTACTTTTTTAGAAGGAAGCTGTCTACTGTCTATAATAAAATCGGCACCCATTAAAGCTTTGGACTGATTTTTAATGTTTTGCTTTAAATTTTCACTAAACAATTGAATGGAAACCACCGCTGCAATACCCAAAATTATGGATGCCATAAATAGCATTAATCTAGAAATACTAGCCTTTCCATCTCTCCAAGCCATTTTAAATAGCCATTGCAAAGAAGCTCTTGAAGATAAATTACTCATTAATCTCCATTGTTTTTTCATTAGACATTATTTTACCCCCTTTTAGTCTCAATATTTGTTGTGTTCTATTTGCTAAATCTAAATCGTGCGTAATAATAACTAAGGTTGTTCCTGCTTCTTTATTTAATTGAAAAAGCAATTGAATAACCTTTTCACCTGTTTCTTCATCTAAATTTCCAGTAGGTTCATCAGCAAATAAAATAGAAGGTTTGTTAGAAAAAGCTCTGGCTAATGCTACACGCTGCTGCTCACCACCCGATAATTGTGAAGGATAATGATGAAAACGATCTGCCAATCCTACCTTTTGCAATAACTCCATACCCATCTTAGCTGCATTTTTATTTCCTTGTAACTCTAACGGTACAATTACATTTTCTAGTGCTGTTAGTGTTGGTAATAATTGAAAATTTTGAAAAATAAAACCAACTTTTTTATTACGCAATTGTGCACGTTCATCTTCATTTAAATCTTCTAACTTACTCCCACACAACTCAATAGTTCCATTACTTGGATGATCTAAACCAGCGCACAAACCAAGTAAGGTAGTTTTACCACTTCCAGAAGGCCCTACAATTGAAAAGGTACTTCCCTTTTCAACTTCAAAAGAGATATTGCTTAGCACTGTTAATTTTTTTGAACCACTTGTATATGTTTTCTCAAGTTCATGAATGTTTAATATCTTTGTCATAGTATTCATTTAATAAATATACTGCCTAAAAATGCAAAAACTGAAAATTAAACAATTGATTTTAAATTTTAATTATAGTGGAATGAAGTTTTTCTTAAAGTTTTGTTATTTTTCATTTTTCCTACTTTTTCTAGCATGTGGATCAGACGCTTCTAAAAAGGAAAAAAACACTGAAACAACACCAATTGAAACTGAAGCTAATACTACTAATAGTGCCACAAAAACTATTTTATGTTTTGGTGATAGTTTAACTGCAGGCTATGGACTAAATGATGTAAATGATGGTTTTCCAGCTCTAATTCAAACTAAAATAGACTCACTTTCTTTAGGTTATACCGTTATTAATTCGGGAGTTAGCGGTGAAACAACTGCTGGTGGAAAAAGTAGAATAAACTGGATATTAAATAATCAAAAAATTGATGTTTTTGTCTTAGAATTAGGCGCTAATGATGGTTTAAGAGGTGTTCCTTTAAAAGAAACCCGCGAAAATTTACAAGCAATTATAGATGCTGTTTTAGAAAAAAATTCAGATACTAAAATTATATTGGCAGGAATGCAACTCCCTCCAAATATGGGAAAAGATTATACTACTAAGTTTAAAACTATTTTCCCTGAATTAGCCAAAAAGAATCAGCTTCACTTGATTCCTTTTTTATTAAAAGATGTTGCTGGCATTCCTACATTAAACCAAGCAGATGGAATTCACCCAACGGTTAAAGGGCAAAAGATAGTAGCCAAAAATGTTTGGGCAGTTTTAAAAGAAGTTATAACAATGTAAGTCAAAAAGAAAAGCCTCTAATTAAATTAAAAAAATTATTTCTTTTTCACACTTTTTAAACTTAACATATTAACAGGGTTAATTCCTAAACCTATTATATTTTTTTGTGTAAAACGCACTACTTCATCATAATATAACGGAATTATAGCACCCGAAGACATTACCAAACTATCCATTTTTTGATATAGTTTTCTGCGTTTTAAATTATCATTAATTTTTATTGAAGCTTCATATAAATCATCAAATTCTTTAGAACTGTAATGCACATAATTTGGTCCGTTTGGAGAAAAGTTTTTACTATGAAAAATAAATAAGTAATTTTCAGCATCAGGATAATCGGCAACCCAACTTCCTCTAAAAATACTTAATTTCCCATTTACTTTTGTTTGTCTTAATGTAGAAGGTGGCATCACATCCACATTAACATGCAATCCCGTTTTTCCAACTTCTCTTTGAATGTATTCACACAAATCTAAATATTGGCTATTGGTACTTATGGTTATTGATGGATTTTCATTACCTGTTTCTTTAATATACTCTTGCACCAATTTTTTTGCTTTTTCTGGCTGATAAGTATAACCTTTCATTTCATTAAAACTTGGTAAACCTTTAGGTATAAAACCATTTACAGCGGGTGTTCCAATTCCGTTTCTTAAAAATTTCAACATTTTTACACGATCAAAACCATAATTTATAGCTTTTCTTATTTTTATAGAACTAACTTCTTTCTCTTCAGCATCTAAATAAACACCTAAATATTCGGTATTTAAATACGGACTAGAAATCATATTTATTTTATCTCTATGATGTTCCTTCAACTCTCCTTCTGTGGTTAACAAATCATCTTTATAAGAAGCATCTATACTACTCATAAAATCTAAATTACCTTGTATAAACTGAAGAAATTCACTTTGTTTATCTGGTAAAAAAGTAATAGCAACAGCTTCTAAATACGGTAAGCTATTTCCTTTTTCATCTTTTTCGTAATACAATTCATTTTTTCTAAAGACAAGTTTTGTGTTTTCAACCCATAATTTAAACTTAAAAGGTCCAGTACCTATGGGATTTGCCCTAAAATTGTTACCAAAAAAATCAACTGCTTCTTTAGGAACTACTGAGCAATATTTCATACTCATTAAACTTAAAAAAGGCGGAAAAGATTGCTTTAAATTAATAACAAATGTACTATCGTTTTTAGCTTTAAAATCATCTACAAATTCCAACACCCACTTTCCAGGAGAGGTAACTTTTGGATCAATTAATCGGTTAAAACTATATTCAAAATCTTTAGCTGTAACTATTCTTGTTGAGTCTTTTCCAAATAAGGAATGTTTATGAAAATAAATTCCTTTTTTTAAATAGAATTCATAGGTTTTACCTTCATTAGTAATTTCCCAAGATTTGGCAATATCAGGTTGTACCTCTAATTTATCATCTAATTGAACCAAACCATTAAACAGCTGATTTGTAACCCAAACCGTACGTAAATCTTTTGCAAAAGCGGGATCTAAGGTTGTAATATTTGCATGTTCATTATATCTAAATACTTTTAAATCGCGTTTTTTTGTTTCTTCAGAAGTACAAGAAATAACCAATAAACAACCAATAACCAACAACCAATAATTACTTCTTAAAACCATATTCGTGCTCTACTTTACAAATTCTAAGTTGGTATTTTTTATACCAAAGTTCTTTCCCCATTTTTCTTGCCTCTAAATGCTCTGCATTATTTTTCCATTTTAAAATAGCATCTAAACTTGCCCAATAAGAAACTGTAATTCCAACTTCGTTTCTCGCAGATTCAATTCCTAAATAACCATCTTGTTGCTTTGCTAATTCTTCCATTTTTTCTGCCATTTCCATATAACCTTCATCTATTGAAGTTCTTAAGGTTGAAAAAATTACTGCATAATAAGGTGTATTTGGTGTTTTTGCTAACATACTATCAAAATAAAATTCTGTACTTTTGCACCCGATAAATGTACAAGAATGAGCGCACAAAAAAAAGTGGCATTTTACACACTTGGATGTAAACTTAATTTTTCAGAAACTTCAACAATAGCAAGAAACTTTCAAAATGAAGGTTTTGACCGTGTTGATTTTAATGAAATTGCTGATATATACGTAATTAACACCTGTTCTGTTACAGATAATGCCGATAAACGTTTTAAAACAATTGTTAAAAACGCATTGAAACAAAATGAAAATGCTTTTTTAATTGCTATTGGCTGTTATGCACAACTTAAACCTGAAGAACTTGCCGCTGTTGATGGTGTTGATATGGTTTTAGGTGCTACCGAAAAATTTAAAGTTACTGACTATATAAATGATCTTTCAAAAAATGAAATGGGTGAAGTGCACTCCTGTGAAATTGAAGATGCAGATTTTTATGTTGGTTCCTACTCTATTGGCGATAGAACTCGTGCTTTTCTAAAAGTACAAGATGGTTGTGATTATAAATGTACCTATTGTACAATTCCGTTGGCTAGAGGTATTTCTAGAAGTGATGAATTAAACAACGTTTTAAAAAATGCCAAAGAAATTTCAGAAAAAGGAATTAAAGAAATTGTACTTACTGGTGTAAATATTGGTGATTATGGTAAAGGTGAATTTGGAAACAAAAAACACGAACACACCTTTTTTGAATTGGTTGAAGCTCTAGACAAAGTTGATGGAATTCACCGATTAAGAATTTCTTCTATTGAACCAAACTTACTTAAAAATGAAACGATAGAATTTGTTGCAAACTCTAATAGTTTTGTTCCTCATTTTCATATTCCATTGCAAAGTGGTAGTGATGAATTGTTGAAATTAATGAAACGAAGATATTTAACAGATACATATAATAGTAGAGTTAGCGCCATAAAAAAAGCAATGCCGAATGCTTGTATTGGCGTTGATGTTATTATTGGTTTCCCTGGTGAAACGGATGAATTATTTTTAGAAACATACAACTACTTAAACCAATTAGACATTTCATATTTACACGTATTTACTTATTCTGAAAGACCAAATACAGAAGCTATTGAAATGGAAGGGGTTGTTCCTCAAAAGGTTCGTGCAAAACGCAGTAAAATGTTAAGAGGCCTATCTGTAAAAAAACGAAGAGCATTTTATGAAAGCCAAATAGGAAATAATTTAACTGTTTTATTTGAAAGTGAAAATAAAGAAGGGTTTATACACGGTTTTACGGAAAATTATGTAAAAGTAAAAACACCATGGAATCCGGAATTAGTAAATACTCTGCATTCAATTAAACTTACTGAAATTGATAACGATGGAATTGTACGTTTCGATTGGGTAAAAGTACCTACATTTATATAATAATTTAAAATTGTTTTGACAGATCTTTATACATACGGGCTTTTAGTTTTTACTTCATTTTTTACATTGATAAATCCATTAGGTACAATGCCTATTTTTATGTCAATGACCTCTACGTTAAATAAACAACGCAGAAGACAAACCGCTAAAAAAGCCACTTTAGTTGCCTTTTTCACAATTATAGCATTTGCCTTTTCTGGTCAGATTTTATTTAATTTTTTCGGGATTTCTGTTCATAGTTTTAGAATTGTTGGAGGCGTAATTTTCTTTGCAATGGGTTGGGATATGTTACAAGCTAGACTTGGCTCTATGAAACACACCGATGAAGAAGAAAAAATTGATGCCTATGTTGAAGATATATCAATTACACCATTGGCTATCCCAATGATTTGCGGCCCTGGAGCAATTACCAATGCCATTATTCTTATGGAAGACGCTTCTTCTAATATTATGTTTAAAGCAACATTAATTGGTGTTATTGCAGTTGTTTTATTATTAACCTATATAATTCTTATTGGAGGAAGTAAATTTACAGATAGATTAGGATCTACAGGAAACAAAGTTATGATGCGTTTAATGGGATTAATTGTAATGGTAATTGCTGTTGAATTTTTCTTTAGCGGTCTAAAACCAATTTTATTAGGAATATTAAACAATGGATAAACAACCTATAAATCTATATTTTGTACCAGGATTGGCTGCAAGCTCTAAAATATTTGAATATTTACAATTTCCTGAAAATGAATTTAAAGTGAATTACATAGAATGGTTAATTCCACTTTCAGACAATGAAAAAATAGAAGATTATTCCAAAAGAATGGCCAATCTTGTATTGAAAGAAAACCCAGTACTTATTGGAGTTTCCTTTGGAGGAATTATGGTTCAGGAAATGAGCAAGCATTTAAATGCTAAAAAAATTATTTTAATTTCTAGTGTTAAATGTAGAAGTGAATTACCAAAAAGATTAAAACTCCTTAAAAGAACTTGGTTGTATAAATTATTCCCTTCAAAATCTATAAAAAATATGGAACAATTTTCGTCCTATATTTTTGGTGATTTCGCAAAAAAAAGAGTGGAACTCTATAAAGAGTATTTATCTGTTAGAGATGAAAAATACTTAAACTGGAGTATTTATAATGTTTTGCACTGGAAACAAAAAAATGTTTTAGATAATATTTTTCATATTCACGGATCCGAAGATCATGTGTTTCCAATAAAACATATAAAAAATTGTCATACAATTAATAAAGGAACCCATATAATGATTTTAAATAAAGCAAAAACAATTAGCAAATTAATTGTTGAAGTCCTAAAATAACTGTTAAAAAAGCTTTCTTTTCTTAATCAATACAAATAAATTTGTATCTTAAAACATTAGTTAATTATTTAAACTAAAATTCTTAATTCTCAGGAATTAATACAGCCAATTTAGTTAAATAACTAAAATTATAAAAAAATAAAATTCTATAAAGATGAAAAATATAATTAAAATTTTAGGTCTAGTTGCCATTATAATGGTAAGTTCATTATTAATGTTCGGCACTAAAAAAGACAATACAAATAAAGAAAAGGTAAAACTTGAAGAAAGTGATAAAAACACAAGTGAAACCTATCAAATTAAGGCCTTAAAAATCCCGGCTAATTTAAAATTTGCGGGAGAATTAGTTCCTATTGAAAAATCTGATATTAAAGAACGAATAGATCGTGAACTTCTAGTAAATACTTATTGGCAATCTAATGGTTTATTACTTCTTAAAAGAGCAAATAAATACTTTCCAATTATAGAACCAATTTTAGCGAAAAATGGTGTTCCAAATGATTTTAAATATTTAGCTGTAATTGAAAGTGGATTACAAAACGTTACATCTCCTGCGGGAGCAAGAGGTTTTTGGCAAATTATGTCTAGCACGGCAAAAGAAAACGGACTTGAAGTAAACTCTAATGTTGATGAACGTTACAATTTAGAGAAAGCAACCGAAGTAGCATGTAAATATTTAAAAGCTGCAAAAGACAAATTTGGAAACTGGACTATGGCTGCTGCTGCTTACAATGCAGGAAATGCTGGTATGTCTAGAAAAATAAAAGCTCAAAAAGTAGAAGATTATTACGATCTTCTTTTAGGCGAAGAAACTAAAAGATATCTTCCTAGAATTGTAGCTGTTAAAGAAATTTTATCTAATCCTGCCAAATACGGATTTATTTTTGACTCTGAAGATCTATACAATTTAAAACCAACTAAATTAATTGAAGTAGATACAGCTATTACTAATATTGCTGTATTTTCTAAAAACTTAGGAATTAATTATAAAATTTTAAAAACACACAACCCTTGGTTACGTGAAAATAAATTAAATAATAAGTCACGAAAATTATATAAAATAAAAATTCCTTCTGAAATTTAATTATTATCAGTAATAAATTAAAGATGAAAATGACACTAACAACTGTTCTGTTTTTAATTATTATTGGTCTTTCTGCAGGTATTTTAAGTGGATTGGTTGGCGTAGGAGGAGGAATTATTATGGTTCCTCTATTTGTTTTATTTTTAGGTTTAACTCAGTACAACGCGCAAGGTTTAAGCCTAGCTGTAATGTTACCACCAGTAACTTTCTTAGCTGTTTATAATTATCATACTGCAGGAGATGGAGGTAATATAGATTGGAGAGTTGCCATAATTGTTTCTGCATTATTTATTATTGGTGGCTTCCTCGGATCTAAAATAGCATTGCAAATAGATCAAAAAACACTTAAACGAATATTTGGTTTTTTTATGTTAGTAGTTGCAATTAAATTAATTTTCACAAAATAAAAAGACAACTTTTAGAGTTTAATTATAAATTAACCTAGGATTCTTTAAAATATCCTTACATTGAAACTTTTAATTAAAACCATCAAATGGATTTTACCAACCCTCTAGTATATGGAGTTCCTTGCTTTCTTGCCTTAATTTTATTAGAACTTACTTATAGCAAAACTCACAAAAAAGAAAAATTATATGAATGGAAAGATTTAGGAGCCAGTCTTTTTATGGGCATTGGCTCAGCAATAATTGCTCCACTTATAAAAACAGTTTCGGCAATTGTAATTTTCAATCTTGTATTTGAATTTTTTAATCCTGAAATTAATGGTATAAGAACAAATATTTTTGGATGGGAATCTTTTAGTTACGCTTGGTATATCTGGTTAATTTGTCAAATTTTAGATGATTTCACTTACTATTGGTTCCATAGACAAAATCATATGGTTAGAGCTTTATGGGCTGCTCATATTGTGCATCATTCTTCTGACAATTTTAATCTTGGAACTGCCGTTAGGAACGGATGGTTTACCATTCTTTACAAACCTTTATTTTACATGTGGATACCTGCATTAGGTTTTAGACCTGAAATGGTAGTAGTTTGTCTTGGTATAGAAGCTTTATGGCAATTTCAACTACACTCCGTTTATATTCCAAAAATGGGATTTATTGAAAAAATATTTAACACCCATACAATGCACCAAGTTCATCATGCGAGAAATATAGAATATATGGATAAAAATCATGGAGGGTTTTTAAATATTTTTGATAAAGTTTTTGGTACTTGGAAAGAATTAGATGAGAATATTTCTATTGAATATGGAGTAACACATGCTCCAGAATCATACAACCCTTGGGTTATTTTAACCCATGAATATAAAGATATTTGGAATGACACTAAAAAATCTAAAAACTGGTATCATAAATTTATGTACATTTTTGGACCTCCAGGTTGGAGCCATGATAATAGCACACAAACAGTAAAACAAATGCAATTAGAAATTAAACAAAATAAAGTTTAAAAGTAAAATATTATAGATTCTCAATTAATAATAAATTAATGAGGTATTACAGATATGATTAGAAATGTTAAAGTTGCTGACGCTCAGATAATTTCTGAAATTTATAATTACCATGTTCTTAACACTATTGTAACGTTTGATTTAAACCCTATTAGTGTAGATGAAATTTCTCAACAAATTAAAAATGTTACAAAGAAACATCCTTGGATTGTTTATGAAGAAAACAATAAAGTTTTAGGTTATGCCTATGCTGACACTTGGAAAAAAAGAAATGCATATAATTTTACAGTTGAAAGTTCTATTTACATAATGCAAAACGCAATTGGAAAAGGAATAGGAAAGAAACTATATGAACATTTAATTAATGATTTAAAATCTAGAAATATCCATTCTATTATTGGTGGAATCTCATTACCTAATGAAGCAAGCATAGCTATTCACGAAAAATTTGGATTTAAAAAAATTGCGCATTTTAAAGAAGTAGGCCTAAAATTTAATAAATGGATTGATGTTGGATATTGGCAACTTAAAATATAAAATTAACACGGTTTTTATCTTATCTTTGCACTATGGGATTAACAAATAATGATGTTTTTAAAAAACTAAGAGTAGCTCACAAATTTCGTGATACTGATATTATAAAAATTTGTGAATTAGTTGACTTTAAAGTAACTAAAAGTGAATTAGGAGCAATTTTTAGAAGTGAGGATCATCCAAAATACATGGAATGTGGAGACCAATTTTTACGTAATTTCTTAAATGGTCTTATTATTCACTTAAGAGGACCAATGCCTCCAAAAGTGGCTAAAAAACAAGAAGATAAAAAAAAACAAGTCTAAACTTATTATAATGTCTATCAATTACTTTGATAACTAAAACGAACTTTGATTAATCAAGGTCTTTTTATTTTATAATAACTTTATCTCCCAAAAATTTAGGATTTTTATGAAAAAATAAATCTATAAACACTTTAACGCGTGCAAATTTCTCACGTATATTAGTTTTAAACCCATATTTAGAAGGAACATTTTTAGCGTTAAACCCAATAGCATTAATTCCTTTTTTCTTTCCAATATAAATTGCCCTTGCATTATGAAACTCTTGTGATATAACAATAAATTCACTTAAACCAAATATTTCTTTTGCTCTTACCATAGAATCTAACGTTCTAAACCCCGCAAAATCCATATATATTTTACTTTCAGGAACACCCAATTTAATTAAATCTTCTTTAAAGGTTAAAGGCTCATTATAAGACGGTGAACTATTATCACCACTTACTAAAATGAATTCAATTTTATTGGATTTAAACAAATCATAGGCTGTAATTAACCTATACTTATAATATAAATTGAGAGTTCCATTTAACAAATATTTTGTAGTTCCTAAAACAACTCCAACTTTATGTTTAGGGATATTTTTTACATTTTTAAAAATAAAAGGCTTCGTTTCTTTTTCAATTATATAATTCGAAAAATACAACGACGTTCCAATTAAAAAAACAATTAAAGAAGTTAGTAAAATTAATCGTTTAAACATATTGAATCTTTTACAGAATCAAACTCTAATAATATTTCATTTATTATATCCTTAGCAGGTTTAATGTTATGAATAAGGCCTGCAATTTGCCCTATTTCTAACTCACCTTCTTCCAAATCTCCTTCAAACATTCCTTTTTTAGCTCTACCTCTACCTAATTTTTCTTTTAGAACTTCAACTGAAGATTTTTCTTTATATAATTCTTGTAGTTCATTGTAAAATTTATTTCTAATCAACCGAACCGGTGCTAATTCTTTTAGTGTTAAATGAGTATCCCCATCTTGAGTATTCACAACTTTTTCTTTAAAATTTATATGTGCTGAAGATTCTTCACTAGCAACAAATCTACTTCCTATTTGCACACCATCAGCACCTAAAACCATTGCAGCTAGCATTCCTCTTCCTGTAGCAATTCCTCCAGCCGCAATAACAGGTATAGTTAATTTTTCTTTAACCATAGGAATTAAAGTAAATGTCGTAGTTTCTTCTCTACCATTATGTCCTCCAGCTTCAAAACCTTCTGCAACAACAGCATCAACACCCGCAAGTTCAGATTTTACTGCAAATTTCACACTACTAACAACATGAACTACAGTTATCCCTTTTTCTTTTAAATATGAAGTCCAAGTTTTGGGATTTCCTGCTGAAGTAAAAACCACTTTAACGCCTTCAGTAATAATAATTTGTATTATTTCTTCAATATTAGGATATAACATAGGTACATTTACACCAAATGGCTTATCCGTAGCAGCTTTACATTTCTGAATATGTTCTCTTAATACTTCAGGATACATAGATCCAGCGCCTATTAATCCTAATCCTCCTGCATTACTTACAGCAGATGCTAATCTCCACCCACTATTCCAAACCATACCAGCTTGAATAATTGGATATTTTATATTGAATAGTTTTGTAATACTATTTTCCATTAGTTTTTTAAAATTTTAAATTCTTTAATCTCATTACCATAGTTTATCTTTAAAAGATATAACCCTGTAGATAAATAGGATATATCTAATTTAGGATTTTCACTATGTAACTGTTCTTCTATTATTTTACTACCTGAAGTACTAAATAATGTAATTTCCAAATTACTTATACCTTTAGGAAATTTAATATAAACATTATTAGATGCTGGGTTTGGGTAAAAAACTACTTCAGCAGTACCTTTTTGTATTTTTTCAATTTCTAAAGCATTAAAAATTGATGAAAAATTTGGAATTCCATATCCCATTTGATAATCAATTGTTGCATTTGTCTTTGTTGAAACATCGTATAAATGACCTGACTCTCTAACTAGCTGTACAATTTCATCATTTGTTTTATTAGGGAAAGCTTGCCATAAACACGCAATAACACCTGCCAATACAGGAGAAGAGAACGAGGTTCCGTTAGCAAAAACAACGTTTCCGGATGTATTAATAAGAGCTGTGCCTTGCCCTTGAGCGCAAACATCTGGTTTAATTCGTCCGTCATAAGTTGGGCCAAAAGAACTAAAAGATGCTATTTCCTCATTAGATTTTACAGCCCCAATAGTTAATACTGAAGGTCCGTCAGCAGGTGCATTTATATATGGCCAATCTGGATCACCTCCTTCATTCCCTGCTGAATTCACTAAAATCATTCCTCTTGAAAATGCTATTTCTGCACCACGAGTAATAAAGGCTGTTTGTCCATCCATATCACTATAAGAATAGTTATGATTTGTATTATCAAAAAACACCGAATATCCTAAAGACGTATTTATAATATCAACTCCTAAACTATCAGCTCTTTCAGCTGCTTCTACCCATAAACTTTCCTCTAGTTTAACCTCTTTGTTTGAGTCTTCAGTTATAAAAAGGTAATATTCTGCACCCGGAGCTGTTCCAATATAATTATTTGTAGCTCCATTTATTCCATTTTCTAAATATCCCGCCATAGTTGATAAAACAGACATCCCGTGATAATTCCCTGTAAAATAATTTAAACTTCTATTTACAAAATCATAGCCACCCAATATTTGATTATTATCTATAACCTGCTTAAATGCCAACAAAGAATTTACGTTTGGAAAACCTGCATCCAAAACAGCTATTTGAATCCCTAAACCTTTTAATTCTTTTAGATGTAACGAATCTCCTTTTAACATTGAGAGCTGATTTTCTGCATCTCCATAAATATCAACCTTTTTAAACTCTAATTTATTTCTTTTTTTTGAAATTTTATTTTTGGATTTTGGTGTTTTAGAACTATTTAATGATTTATTGGCATATTCAATTGAAGATACTATTGTATTCCCATTAAATTCTATACTTAATAATGCATCAATATTAACTTTTGTATCTTGAACATGCAAAGCATTTAACCACTTTGACCTAGCCAAAATAGAAACTCCACTTTCTTTTATCTTTAATACATAACTCGCATCAATAGGTACATCTTTACTATCTAAATGAATACTAAATCGTGCTCTTCTATCTAAAGATCGCTGAGTTAACATTTTTAAAGGTGAAGAAAAATAACTCGCCTCACTTGGTTTATCTTTAAAATATACCCAAGCATCTTCAATTTGAGCCGACAAGTTAGAAACGGAAAAGGTAATTATGATAAAAAAATATAAACGTTTCACTTTTAAAATTTAAAAATTACCTTCCTAAAATAAGAAATAATACTGAAAACTAAGATATTACACCAGAACCAACTAATTCTTCATTTATATACCAAGCTACAAATTGTCCTTCTGTAATTGCAGATTGCTTATTTTCAAATTGAACATACAAGCCTGTTTCAACTTTATAAATTATGGCTTTTTCTAATTTTTGACGATATCTTATGCGTGCTAAAACAGCTAACGATTCCCCATTTTTTAATGCTAAATCTTTTCGAACCCAATGGATTTCGTCATTTGAAACAAACAAAGTATTTCTATACAAACCTGGGTGGGTTTTACCTTCTCCAGTATAAATTACATTTTCTTTTACGTCTGTATCAATTACAAATAAAGGTTCTTTAGTTCCTCCTACTGCCAATCCTTTTCTTTGACCTTTAGTAAAATAGTGGGCACCTTGATGTTTCCCTACAATTTTTCCATCTTTAATGGAATATTTATATTTTGAAGCAAAAAAAGCTAATTCTTCTTCCTTTGAAGCAAAAATAGGAATCTCTCTATTGTATTTTTCAAAATCTGATGGAATTTGAACTATTACACCTTCTTTTGGTTTTAATTTTTGTTGTAAAAACTCAGGAAGTCTAACTTTCCCAATAAAACATAACCCTTGAGAATCTTTTTTATCTGCAGTAATTAAATCTTGCTCAGCAGCAATTCTTCTAACTTCTGGTTTTGTTAATTCTCCAATTGGAAACATTGCTTTAGAAAGTTGATCTTGAGATAGCTGACATAAAAAATAAGATTGATCTTTATTACCGTCAACACCTCCTAATAATTTATATACATTTTCACCATTAATCTCTTCCTCTCCTTTTCTACAATAATGTCCGGTTGCTACATAATCAGCTCCTAAATCCGTTGCAATTTTCATAAAAACATCAAATTTAATTTCTCTATTACATAAAACATCCGGATTAGGAGTTCGTCCCATTTCATATTCATTAAACATATAATCAACTATACGTTCTTTATACTGCTCACTTAAATCAACAACTTGAAAAGGGATTCCTAACTTATCTGCAACAATCATTGCGTCATTACTATCTTCCAACCAAGGACATTCGTTAGAAATAGTAACAGAATCATCATGCCAGTTTTTCATAAACAAGCCAATAACCTCATATCCTTGTTCTTTTAACAAGTATGCAGCTACACTACTATCTACACCTCCAGAAAGCCCTACTATTACACGTTTCATTTTAAAAAATTTAGAGAGCAAAGATACAGATTACTTTTAGTAAGGAAAAGTTAATTTTTGATTAGTAATTTACCAAACTATTTAGAAAAACAAAGTTAACTTTTAAATAACATTACAAATAAACGACGGTATTACCTTCGCTAAAACAAATACTTAACTTTAAATTATTAAATATGAAAAAATCATTATTTATTACTCTATTCTTTGCTGTTACAATTCTTTTTGCACAAGAAAAAGACAAAACTTTAACAATTAAACAAGGAACCTGGAATTTTGGAGGGGGTATCTCATTAAGTGTCAATAATAATGAAAGTATAAGAGAAAATGGAAATTTAACTGGAGAAAATTTAGGTTTTACAATAACACCTAAATTTGGATACGCCATTAATAATAATTTAGTGATTGGTTTAGGAACTGGCTATAGTTATAATAAATCTAGTAGCGATTTTAATAATGATGATGCCGCTGAAAATGAACAGAAAATCTATTCTTTTTCTTTAATCCCTTATATAAAAAAACATTTTGGTATTGGAGAAAAAGTCTCTATAAATTTACAAGGGAACTTTGAATATACAAGAAATTGGAATGATGTATTTGAAAATAATTCATCTGAGTACAACTATAAATCAAATAATTATTTTATTGGAATTCGCCCAGGGATTACCTATTTTATTAATAAAAACTTTGCTCTAGAAGCTCAAGCAGGCTCATTAGGTTATAGCCATACAAAAAGCGAACAAAATAATAGATCTAATTCTACAAAAAGCAACAGCTTTAGATTCAATTTAAATACCTCAAGCTTATCTTTTGGCTTGTCTTATTATTTATAACCAATTTCTATAAAAAGAGCATTTCAAATCTAAAAAAGTTATTATTGTAAAATAAAAGCACAAAAAAAAGCCTATCAAAATTTGATAGGCTTAAACACTTTAAAATGTATATTATTTAAGTCTTAAATAACTTTTACGTTTACTGCGTTCATTCCTTTTCGTCCTTCTTGTAATTCGAATTCTACTTCATCACCTTCACGGATTTCATCGATTAAACCAGAAATATGTACGAAATGTTCATTGTTTGAGTCATCTTCTTTAATAAATCCAAAACCTTTAGTTTCATTGAAGAATTTTACTGTACCTTTACTCATTATTGATATTTTTATAAATTATATTGTTGCAAAGATACTCTTTATTTCTTTAACTAGGTATAATTTAATTTTAAAATGAATTATTTGTCACTCGACAAATGATATATATCTCTAATATCCTCTAAGATTTTATCAAAATCAATCTTTAAGTCCACAATATTGCCATTATGAATATCCCAAACCCAGCCGTGAATTGTTATTCTTTTTTCTAACATAGCTTTTTGTACAACAGCTGTTTTCATAACATTTACACATTGTTCTTGTACATTTAACTCTACTAATCTATCGTATTTTTTATTTTCATCTTTAATTGAGCCTAGTTCTACTCTATGCAATCTATAAACATCTCTAATATTTCTTAACCACGGATTTAACAATCCTAAATCTTCAGATTGCATTGCAGCCTTAACACCTCCACAAGAATAGTGACCACAAATAACTACATGCTTTACCTTTAAATTACTCACTGCGTAATTTATTACAGACATTACATTTAAATCTGTATTAGGAACCATATTTGCTATATTTCTGTGTACAAATACTTCTCCTGGATTTGCTCCCATCAATTCTTCTGCAGTAACTCTGCTATCTGAACAGCCAATATATAAAACCTCTGGACTTTGCCCTTTCCCTAAATTTATAAAATAATCCTTATCTACACTTAGCTTATTTGCAATCCATACTTTATTGTTTTCAAATATTTTTGATATATCCAATTTCTTAAGTTTTATTAATTAAACAATTCTTTTTTTAATTTATTTTTATAGTTTTCACCCAATTACTTAATAACTCAAATTGTTCCGCATTCATTTTTGCATCTTTATGAATTATTAAATAACTTTTTAAAGGCATCTCATGAGATTTTAAAACTTCATCCAAATCCTTAATTATATGTTTTTTCTGATTTATATTATAAGCTGTCCATTCTGAAAAATTTAAGTGCTCTTTACCATCATTTACATGTGAAGCTAAATACCAAGATACTGGTGCTATTTTACTATACCACGGATATACTGTATTGTTTGAATGGCAATCATTACACGATTTTTTTAAAATACTTTGAACATTCTCAGGTACATTTATTACTGTTGAAATATGATTTATATTATTTCCTGAATCGTTTTTATTAGGTCTTATTAACTGTATTAGGATAAAAACAACCACAATACTTAGTATTCCTTTTTTCATAAATTAATTAGTTTAATAGTTCTTCTAATTCTTTTTTCGAAATAGTTAATAATTCTGGCTTTACCAATCTTTGAATTAGCACTTTCCATTTTTCATTTTGTTGAAACAACTCTTTTAAAATATGTTTCGCTTCAATTAACTCACCATTATTAGCCAACGTAATAGCGTACCAAAATTTCATTTCTAAATTATTTGGATTTAATTCCTGAGCATGCATATAATGCTCTTTAGCCAATTTATTATTTCCTATTTCTACTGCTAAATCGCCTTTATTCATATATTCATATGCTGTATGAATTGTTAATAAACGATCCAACTCTTCAATGGGGTTTTCGTTATCCTCCACACGTAAATCAACCACTTTATCTTGCCAACTATTTCCGGTACTTTTTGCTTTCACTATTAAAATTGCAGCAGATTGTTTACCTCTTATATCACCACCTTCTTTTTGAGCCGCTTTCATTGCTGCTAACATACGTTCTGCTAAACTTCCTTTACTGTTTTCATAAGCTTTAGCCATTGCTGACCAAACCGTATTTTTATCCATTAAATTTGCTTGCACTGAAAAATTATTTCCAATAATATGTCCTGCATTCTTAATACACTTTTCCCCTGTATATGCTTCTACATTTCCATGTGCATCTAAAATTGCTAATTGCCTAACGTCTCTACCTTCATCTAATTCTAATAAAGTTGATACAGCTAATTTTGGTGTTAGCCCATTTTCTAATAAACTTAAACCTCTTGGTCCAAATGAAGGGTTTATAAATGATTGTGTTGCTACAACTCCAACTCCTGCTTTTCCCCAAGTAACTAAACTACCAACTGAAAACCAATGTGATTGCACTGCAACACCCATTTCACCTGTAACTGTATCTCTTGCAACTATTGAATAAGTATGAGCAAATGGTTCTTTTTTTGAATAGACTTTCTGTGAAAACCCATTAAAATAAAATAGTAATGTTACTATTACCACACTCAAATATTTCATATTTTGTAAATTTAGAAATTAAAGACAGATATCCTATTTTTTATAATACAATATACAACAATATGGCCATTTCCAATTTTTGGTTTTACACAATTATGATTTTAGTAATACTTCATATAATTATTGCTTTTGCTTATTTATTAATAAAATTATCTCCTAAAAAAACAAAAGAGAAAAAAAATGACTAAAGTATTTTTAATTCAAGAATTAGAAAATTTAGGATCAGCTTTGCGTGTAAATCGTAATCGTATTAGAGATTTAGTAATCGATAATCCGGAATTATTTCCATTTTTATTAGAAATTTCATTTAATGTAAATGATAAAGTTTCTATTAAAGCAGCCTGGGTATTAGAATTAGTTTGTGAACAAAAAATAGATTGGGTAGCTCCATATTTGGATCTATTTACATTAAATATTGGAAAAGCTTATTTAGATAGTGCCGTTAGACCTTTATCTAAAATTTGTAATTTTATCGCTATTACATTCAATTCAAAAAAAGACAGCATTCTAAAAAACACACTTTCAAAAAAACATATTAACGCAATTATTGAAACTGGTTTCGATTGGATGATAAGCAACCATAAAGTAGCCACAAAAGCATATGCAATGAATTTTCTTTATATTTTTGGAAAAAACTCAGATTGGGTTCACAAAGAACTGAAATTAATTATACAACAAAACATACCAAAAGAAAGTCCCGCATATAAAGCACGTGGAAAGATTACTTTAGACTTGATAAACAGACAATAAAAGTATTCTTTTTAGCTTAATTTCATTAATTTTGCTTTTTTCAACACAAAACTAACAGATGGCATTAACAAGTTTAAACGCAATATCTCCAATTGATGGTAGATACAGAAGTAAAGTAGAAGGTTTAGCTCCATTTTTTTCGGAAGAAGCGCTAATAAAATACAGAGTAAAAGTAGAAATTGAATATTTTATTGCATTGTGCGAAATTCCATTGCCACAATTAGTAAACTTTGATAATTCACTTTTTCCTCAATTAAGAGCAATTTATATTGATTTCACTTCAGCTGATGCTCAAAAAATTAAAGATATTGAAAGTATTACAAACCATGATGTAAAAGCGGTTGAATACTTTATTAAAGAAAAATTTGATGCTTTAAGTTTACAAGCTTATAAAGAATTTATTCACTTTGGTTTAACTTCTCAAGACATTAACAATACGGCTACACCATTATCTATTAATGATGCTTTTGATATTGTTTACTATCCTGAATTAGCAACTTTAATAGAGAAACTAAGACAATTAGCAACTGCTTGGGCAGACATTCCTATGTTAGCACGTACTCACGGTCAGCCGGCTTCCCCTACTCGTTTAGGAAAAGAAATATTAGTATTTATAGAACGTCTTGAGCAACAAGTAAAACAATTACAAAATATACCTTATGCAGCCAAATTTGGTGGAGCAACTGGTAATTATAACGCTCATGTTGTTGCTTATCCAAACATTGATTGGAAAACTTTCGGAACTCATTTTGTTGAAAAAGTATTGGGTTTACACCACTCTTTTCCTACAACTCAAATTGAACATTATGATCATTTAGCTGGAATTTTTGATGCTCAAAAACGTATCAACACTATTTTAATTGACTTTAATAGAGATATTTGGACATATGTTTCTATGGATTATTTTAAACAAAAAATCAAAAAAGGAGAAGTTGGTTCTTCTGCAATGCCACATAAAGTAAATCCTATAGATTTTGAAAATTCAGAAGGAAACTTAGGAATTGCAAATGCAATTTTTGAACATCTTTCGGCAAAATTACCTATTTCTCGTTTACAACGTGATTTAACAGATTCAACTGTTTTAAGAAATATTGGTGTTCCGTTTGGTCACACAATTATTGGCTTCACTTCTACGTTAAAAGGATTAAATAAATTATTAATTAATAAAGAAAAATTTGCTGAAGATTTAGAAAATCATTGGGCTGTTGTTGCTGAAGCTATTCAAACTATATTACGCAGAGAAGCATATCCAAATCCATATGAAGCATTAAAAGGTTTAACTAGAACTAACGAAAAAATTACTCAGAAATCTATGGCTGATTTTATTGATAGTTTAGAGGTTTCAAACGAAATTAAAACTGAATTAAAAGCTATTACACCAAGTAATTACACTGGAATTTAAAATTTACAAAATGAAAAAAATTGCATTAATAGTATTGTTTTTAACACTGGTAACAAGTTGTCAGGATGAACCTTTAAACCCTGACAGATTTAAATCTGGGACTTTTGAAATTCCAGAAGGTAAAGGTTATGAAAAAACAATTATTATTAGGCAAGATTCTCTTCAAATAGAAAAATATCAAGATAGAATAGACACTTTATCAATCAGTTGGAAAAATAATTTTAATTATACATTAAAAATGATCAATCCAAAATCTGCCATTGATGAAGATCCTATTCATATTAAAATTACCAATATAGAAAGTAATTCATATGAATTTGAAGCTGTAATTGGTCATTCTAATTTTGTGCAAAAAGGTGAATTAATTAAAAAATCTGAATAAGCTATGGAGATATTTTTACAAGCAAACACTTGGATTGCCTTATTAACTCTTATCTTTTTGGAAATAGTTTTAGGTATTGATAATATTGTTTTTATTTCTATTGTTTCAAATAAACTAGAAGAAAAAGATAGACCAAAAGCACGAAACATCGGTTTAATATTGGCTATGGTTTTTAGAATTGGCTTATTATTTGGAATATCTTGGGTACTACAATTACAAAATGTATTAATACACATTGATACTACCTGGTTAAAAGCTGGGATTACTGGTCAAAGTTTAATCATTATTGCTGGTGGACTGTTCCTTTTATATAAAAGTGTTGCCGAAATCCATCACAAATTAGAAGGTGATGAGAATGAGACAAATACAAAGGCTAGTAGTACTATCTTAAATGCAATTATTCAAATTGTTGTCTTAGATTTAGTTTTTTCTTTTGACAGTATTTTAACTGCAATTGGATTGGTTAGTTTTGATACTCCTCCTGTTGGATTTGGGTATTTTGGAGGAATGGCTATCATTATAATTGCCATTATTGTTTCTATAATTATTATGTTAGTATTTGCAGGACCTGTGAGTAAATTTGTGAATGAACACCCTACCATTCAAATTTTAGGTCTATCGTTTCTATTGTTAATTGGTGTTATGCTATTAGCCGAAGGATCACATTTAGCTCATTTTGAATTCTTTGGAAATCCAGTACATAGTATTCCTAAAGGGTATTTATATTTTGCTATATTTTTCTCACTTTTCGTAGAATTTCTGAATTTAAAATTGAAAAAAGGAAAAAACCCAGTTCAATTACACAACTCAACTATTGTTGATGAGAAACTAAAAAACTCTAAAATATTAGATAAGTAATTTTCTAATTATAACATAAAAAAAGCCGAACAAAATTAATTTGTTCGGCTTTTTTTATGTTATTTATTCTATTAGATAGTCATTGAAAACAATCTTGTATCTGGCTTATTATCAATTAAACGAAGATCAAAAGCCATACAAATATTACGTACAAACATTCTTCCCTCTTCTTTTACAGTAATTTTAGTTAAAGAAACATCTATTAAACCATCATCAATAATTGGCTGTAATCTTTTTATAATTTCTGCTATTGTTTTTTCATCCAGTCCAACATTCCAAGTTGTTTCTAAATTACACATTAAATTTAAAATATGCTTTCTTATAATTAAATCCTCATCTGTTAATAAATGACCTCTAAAAATTGGAATTATACCGTTATTTACCTTTTCAGTATAATCATCTATATTTTTTTCGTTTTGAGCAAAAGCATACCAAGAATCACTTATTGAAGACATTCCTAAACCAATCATCAATTCAGTTTTACCTGCTGTATACCCCATAAAATTACGATGTAACTTTTTAGCTTCCATCGCCTTATGTAATGAATCCGTTGGTAACGCAAAATGGTCCATCCCTACTTCAACATAACCATTATCAAAAAATAATTGTTTTCCTAACTCGTATAAATGACGCTTTTCATTGTCCTTTGGTAAATCACTATCGTCAAAACCACGCTGCCCAACTCCTTTAATCCAAGGCACATGTGCATAACTATAATAGGCTATTCTATCTGGTTTTAATTCAATAGTGTTTTTTATGGTGTTTCTAATGCTTTCTTCTGTTTGAAATGGCAATCCGAAAATTAAATCGTGACTAATAGATTCATATCCAATTTTACGAGATAAATCATTTACACGTTTCACTTGATCAAAACTTTGAATTCTATGAATTGCTTTTTGAACAATAGGATCATAATCCTGAATTCCAAAACTATTTCTTCTTGAGCCTAAATCAAACAATGTTTGTAATTGTTCTTCGGAAGTATGATTTGGATGTCCTTCATAACTAAAATCGAAGGTCTTAAACTTCTCAGCTCTTTTAAAAATTCCGTTAATTAACTTTTTCAAGTTTTCAGAAGAGAAAAAAGTTGGAGTTCCTCCACCTAAATGAATCTCTCTAATTTTTGGACGTTCCTCTAACAAATCACAATATAAATCCCATTCTTTTAAAACAGTATCCATATAAGGTTGTTCAACCTCATGACGTTTTGTTATTTTTTTATGACACGCACAAAACGTACATAAACTCTCACAAAACGGTAAATGAATGTACAAGCTAATTCCTTCAACATCATTACTTTCATTAAACGATTTTTTAACCGTTCTTTCCCATTCTTGTTGTGCAATTCCTTCTTTATCCCAAAAAGGAACTGTTGGATAACTAGTATATCTTGGGCCAGGAATATTATATTTTTGAATTAGGTTTTTCATCTCTAAACTATTTAAAATTCTTTTACAAACATCTCCATATCAATGGCTACAAGCTCATTTTTAGGAATATAACTTTTTAATTCAGTTTTCTTCCAAACAAACCCTGTTTTTTTAGCAACTTTAACGCTTGCTAAATTTGTTTTATGCGCTAATATAAAGAGTGATTTTAAATTTACTTTCTTATGTGCAAACTTACTTATTTCATTTACAGCTTTTGTCATTAAGCCTTTATTGCCGTAATCACTATCTATTGAATATGCTACTTCTGCATTTTTTTTATTGTTATCTATATTTTTAATGATAACCAATCCTATTATTTTCTCATTTTTGATATCCTTTATACCTAAAGTATACTCTTTATTAGAAAGTAATAATGCGTTTTTAGTATCAATATATAATTTGGTCATTTCTAGATTTAAATTTTCCTCTAGAGTTTTAGGAAAATAACGTTGAAACCTAACTTTATTTACCAATAGCATTTCACTTAAACTGATAGCATCTTTCTGTTTAAGATTTACAATAGCAAAATCACCTATATTAATATTTATATTCTTTAACGGCATCAATAAATGCTTTTGCATTATCTACAGGCACGTGTGGTAAAATTCCGTGTCCTAAATTTACAATGTATTTATCCTTTCCAAATTCATTAATCATCTCTTTTACCATAGTTTTAATAACTTTTGGAGTTGATAATAAACGAACTGGATCAAAATTTCCCTGCAATGTGATTTTATTTCCTGTTAATTTTCTTGCAACTTTTGGAGAAACTGTCCAATCTACACCTAAAGCAGATGCGTTTGAATTTGCCATATCTTCTAAAGCAAACCAACATCCTTTTCCGAAAGCAATTACCGGAGCATCATCTTTCAATGCTTCAATAATTTGATTGATATACTGCCAAGAAAATTCTTGATAATCTACTGGAGACAACATTCCTCCCCAAGAATCAAAAATTTGAACAGCATTAACACCTGCCTTTACTTTTTCTTTTAAATAAGCAATAGTTGTATCAGTTATTTTTTGAAGTAATGTATGTGCTGCAATTGGTTGAGTAAAGCAAAATTCTTTAGCTTTATCAAAGTTTTTAGAACCTTGTCCTTGCACACAATAACATAAAATTGTCCAAGGTGAACCCGCAAAACCAATTAAAGGAATTTCATCATTTAATAATTCTTTAGTCGCTTTAATAGCTTCCATTACATAACCTAATTCTACAGTTACATCTGGCACAATTACGTTATCTACATCTTTTTGAGAACGAATAGGATTAGGTAACCAAGGCCCAATTCCTTCTTTCATTTCAACCTCAATATTCATTGCTTGTGGAATCACCAAAATATCAGAAAATAAAATAGCAGCATCCATTCCAAATCTACGTATTGGTTGCACTGTTATTTCTGAAGCTAATTCTGGAGTTCTACATCGTGTAAAAAAATCATACTTTTCGCGAATAGCAATAAATTCTGGTAAATATCTTCCTGCCTGACGCATCATCCAAACTGGTGGACGTTCAACTGTTTCACCCTTTAAAGCTCTTAAAAATAAATCGTTCTTAATCATTTATGCTATATTCTAATTAGTAGTATTCGTTATTTATTAAATTTATCAGCAACTGCTTTCATAGCAATTTGAATAGCCGATCTTACTTTATAAATATCTCTTTTGGTCATTGCAGTGCCTAAAAACCAAGACTCAAATTGAGATGGTGGTAAAAACACACCATTCTCCATCATTTTCCAAAAGAACGTTTTAAACTTTTTTGTATCACTTGTTTGAGCTGTTTTAAAATCAACAACTCTAGTTTTTGTAAAAAATGGATTAATCATAGAACCAAATCTATTTACTTGTAAATCAATACCATTTTTTTTAGCAGCAGATTTCATTTCTCTTTCTAAAAAAGCTGCCGTTTTTTCAAAATCTTTATATGGATTCTGTTTTTTTAATTCTTTTAAAGTTGCTATACCACAAGCCATAGCAATAGGATTTCCCGATAATGTACCTGCCTGATACATATCTCCTAAAGGCGACACCATTTCCATAATTTCATTTCTAGCACCATAAGCTCCCACAGGAAAACCTCCACCAACAACTTTACCTAAACAAGTAATATCAGCTTCAAAACCTAAAAGTTCTTGAGCACCTCCATATTGAGATCTAAAACCTGTCATTACCTCATCTGCAATTAACAAAACATCGTTATCTTTTGTTAACTCTCTTAATTCTTTAATAAACTTTTTATCTGGCTGAATAACCCCCATATTACCGGCAATAGGCTCTATAATTACAGCCGCTATCCCTCCTTTTCTAATATGATTTTCAACACTTTTTATATTATTAAATTCAGCGATCAACGTGTTTTTCACAGCTTCATCTGGCACACCTTTACTCCCTGGAATACTTAATGTTGCTAAACCTGATCCGGCAGCCACTAACAAAGCATCTGAATGCCCATGATAACAACCTGCAAATTTTATTATTTTATTCTTTCCTGTATAAGCTCTTGCTAAACGAATAGCACTTAAAACCGCTTCAGTTCCTGAATTAACAAATCTAACTTTGTCCATTCCTGGAAAAGCATCACAAACCATTTCTGCCATTATAATTTCACCTTTGGTTGAAGCTCCAAAAGTGTAACCATTCTTCATATATTTCTTTATGGTTTTCTCTACAACACCATTTCTATGCCCTAAAATCATAGGGCCATAAGAAAGAACAAAATCTATGTACTCATTTCCATCAACATCATAAATTTTACTTCCTTTAGCTCTTTCAATAAAAATAGGAACTCCACCAACAGATTTAAATGCTCTTACCGGTGAATTTACTGCACCAACTAGGTGTCTTTTTCCTCTGGTATATAATTCAATTGATTTTTCTAATTTCATATTGTTATTGTTATTGGTGAATGAACGGAGTAATAATTAATTTATTTCAGATAATCACTATGATGTTACTAAGTGGCCAACTTTAACTTTACTCAGAATACTTTTATTTTTTTTGTAATATTTTAGCAACTTCTTTTGCAAAATAAGTGATAATAATATCGGCTCCTGCTCTTTTCATTGAAAGTAAACTTTCCATCATTACTCTATCTCCATCAATCCAACCTTTAGCAGCTGCAGCTTTTATCATTGCATACTCTCCACTTACATTATAACAAGCAATTGGACGATCAAAATTATTCTTTAAATCACGAATAATATCTAAATAAGCCAATGCTGGTTTTACCATTAAAATATCAGCACCTTCTTCATCATCAAAAGTTGCTTCTCTTAAACCTTCATCTCTGTTTGAAGGATCCATTTGGTATGTTCTTCTATCGCCAAATGTAGGAGCAGAATCTGCTGCATCTCTAAATGGACCATAAAAAGCTGATGAATATTTTACTGCATATGACATTACCGGTAGGTTTGAAAAACCTGTATTATCTAAGGCTTCTCTAATAGCTTGAATCATACCATCCATCATTCCTGATGGTGCAACCATATCAACACCTGCTTTTGCATGAGATATAACTTGTTTTGCAATATTTACTAATGTTGCATCATTATCAACATCATTATCATGAATAATTCCACAATGTCCATGGCTTGTATATTCACAAAAACAAACATCTGTAATTACATATAAACTTGGGTAATTCTTTTTGATAAAACGAATAGCTTGTTGCATAATTCCATTATCATTCCAAGTTTCAGAACCTGTATCATCTTTTTTTGAAGGAATTCCAAAAAGTAATACTGCAGGAATATCTAATTCTACTACCTCATCCAATTCTTTTGAAATCCTATCTAAAGAGAATCTTTTTATACCTGGCATAGAAACTATTTCTGTTTCTATATTTTCTCCTTCTTCAATAAATAAAGGATAAATTAAATCGTCAATAGTTAATTTATTTTCTCTAACTAAACGACGAATATTTTCGGTTTTTCTAAGACGTCTGGTTCTGTTCATGACTATATTTTTTAATTTTCTATACTGTCTTTAAAGTGTTCATTCACTGAACTCAATACACTATTTACTGTTGACACTTTTGCTACAACAACTTCTTCAAAATGCTTTCTTGCCTCGGTAGCTGTAGTCTCTCCTATACAAAAAGCAACCCCTTTTCCTTTTGAATTATCTTTAAGATAACTTTCAATACCTGACGGACTGTAAAATAACACTCCTTTAAATTTATCTTCAACACTTCTTGGTGTTAACTGAGTTTGATAACACTCTACTTCATTTACCTCAACTTTATTATTATTTAAAATTGTTGGTAAATCATCTCTTCTTATATTTCCACAGAAAAAAGTAACCTTTTTATTTTCTAAATTTTCAACTAAATAATTGGCTAACTTTTCTGCATCTTTTTCTATATGCGCAATCTTGCCAATTTTCTTTTCTATTAATTTTTTGGTTCTTCTACCAACGCAATAAATATTTGAAAAATCTAATTCTAATGGTGAAAAGTTATTTAATAATGCTTCAACTGCATTTTGACTAGTAAAAACAACATTTTCTATTGGTTTTTTAACTATTAAAGGCTTTAAACGATTGTTTCTTATAGTAATAAAATCACTACTTACAACTCCAATTCTTGAATTTAAAATAGATGTTTGATCGTGTGATAAACTTTTTGTTGAATAAATTAATGTAGATTTTTCAATATCCTCTTGAACATTGTACATTAAATTTTTAGCACCTCTTTCTAATAAAAATTTAGCACCATACTCTCCTAAATCCCAAGCATTATCTTTTGGTGATGTTTTAGAAAATTCCATTTTATTTCTTCCATCTGGACTAAACAAAACTCCTTTAAATTTAATTTCATCTTTTATCACCAATGCCAAAGCACCAATTGGAGCTGTACATCCACCTTCTAAAACTCTTAAAAAATCTCGTTCAATTTTTACACAAGTTTCAGTATCTTCATCATTAATTTGTTTTACAAACTCTACTAATTCTGTATTTTCTCCTAACGCGGCAACCATAACTACTCCTTGAGCTGGCGCAGGCACCATCCAATCTAATATTAAAGCTTCGTCTGGTTTAGGCATTAACTTTAATCTTTTCAATCCTACTTTTGCAAAAATAGCCCCATCCCAATCATTGTCGTCCAACTTTTGCAATCTAGTCTGAACATTTCCTCTTAAACCTGTTATTTTATGGTTTGGATATCTATATAACCACTGCGCTTTTCTGCGCAAACTACCTGTAGCTATTGTAGCTGTTTTATTAGAAAAGAACTCATCATCATCTTTCATAATTAAAACATCATTAAAATCACCTCTTTTAATCACGGCTGCTTGAACCACACCTTCGGGTAATTTTGTAGGAACATCTTTAAAAGAATGCACAGCAATATCAATATTACCATTTAACAAGGCAACGTCTAAATTTCTGGTAAAAACTCCTGTTACTCCCAATTCATATAAGGGCTTATCTAAAACAACATCTCCAATTGAATCAATTTTCACAATTTCAGTTTCACAACCAAAATGTTCTAATTGTTGGGCAACGGTATTAGCCTGCCATAGTGCTAATTCACTAGAGCGAGTACCAATTCTAATAATTTTTTCCATTCTTAAACTTCGGTTTTTTCTTTGCAGAATATTTTGCTTATAACATTTATACTCTGATCAACAGAAGTCTCATCAGCTTTTAAATGTTTAACAAATTGTGTAGTTATTTTTTGAATCATTCTGTTAGTTAAAAACTCAGCATGTTCAACATTAAAATCTTTTAATTTTTTTGAGTGAAAGTCAATTTCATCTTGCTGTATTGCTTGCAAGGATTCCTTTAATGCATTTACTGCAGGAACATACTTTCTATTTGAAATCCAATCATTGAATTCTTCTTGATATTTTTCAATAATTTTTTCAACTAAAGGAATTTCATTTTTTCTTACTTCTAAAGTTCCATCTGTAATTTTCGAAAGTTCATCAACATTAATTAAATCAACTTTTTTCATGTCTTTTACCTTAGCATCAACATTTTCAGGCATTGATAGGTCTAAAATCAACAAGTTTTTTTCTGAATGAATATGTTCTTTTGTAACAGTAAAACTATTTGCGCCAGTTGAAACTACTAAAATATCTGAATCATTTATACTATTTGATAATGAACTAAACTCTTCAATACCTAATTCAGGATGCTGTTCTTTAAATTCAATAGATCTAGCTGTTGTTCTATTAATTAAAGAAATATTTTTATTGTTCGTATATTCAAGAATATTTTTACACGTATTTTTCCCTATTTCTCCTAACCCATAAACTAAAATAGATTTATCCTGATAATTTGGAACGTGTTTAATTATATATTGAACCGCCGCATAAGCTACTGAAGTAGTTCCCGAACTTAATTTTGTTTTATTTTTAACCTCTTTACTGGCTTGTAAAACTAAATTCATAATACGCTCTAAATACGTATTTGTTGTCCCCATTTGTTTGGCCAACTTGTAAGACTCCTTCAATTGTCCTACTATTTCATAGTCACCTAATATTTGACTTTCAAGACCAGTCCCTATTTTAAATAAGTGAGCAACTGCCTCTTTATTTTTATAAACATTAGAAACATTTATAAAGTCTTCAACACTTCCGTTTGAGTATTTAACTAACAAACTAATTAATTCAAACGGATGCTTCGCAAAACCTGTAATTTCTGTTCTATTGCAAGTTGACAGAACAATAATACCGTCAATACCTTTATCCTTAGCTTCTTGTAAAAGTAACTTTTGATTTTTTTTAGAAACACTAAACGCACTTCTAACTTTAACATCGGCTTTTTTATAACTTAAACCTACATTGTACAATTTAGTTGGTAAACTATCTAATCCCATAAAATTGGTTATCCTAATAAGTATCGACAAAAGTACATATTTACCTTTTGCCAAAATACCGACAAAAGTACTTTTATTATCGATATAAGTTATTAATTCTAATTTAGAAACATTCTAAATTAGTGTTTTCACTGTGTTTTGCTGCAAACATAGGCAAAATACTACTATTTCCAATATGACAAATGTCACACTTTTAAATTGAATATATTAATAGAAAAGCTATAAATATTGTATTTTTGCCCTAGTTTAAGATCTTTTTTATAAAAATCACCAATGAAACCAAATACAAACAACTATAAAAACATCGACAAAAGTTCTTATTTAATATTTAACGAGAAAAGCACATTTAAAGTGTTTTATTTCAATAATTTAAGTGATGAGACACAACTATTAAAAAAGAATTTAACCACAAATTATATTCAAATATACTTTAGTTTACACGGAGATAATGTGGTTGCCATTAATATGGAGCACTGTGCTGTTCCAATTAAATCTGGAAATTCTACTATGGTTTATTTTAAAGATGAAACTATGGATGTTCTTTTTAAAATTACACCAAAATCTGAACTCATTGGTGTTTTAATTTCTATTGAGTATTTCCATTCTTTATTTTCTACTGAAGGAAATATCCCTTTTGATTTTAGTAGTTTTAAAACAGGTAAACCAATTATTGAACCCAAAGAAATAAATCCTTCTATTGGTTTAATTTTAAACCAATTAAAAACAAAACAAACAAATCAATCTTTAAGAACTGTATATATAAAAGGTAAAGTATATGAATTATTAAGCTATTATTTTAGCTCAAATGCTGAGACCGAAACAGAAAATTGCCCATATATTGCTAGTGAAGAGACAATTAGTAAAATTAAACAAGCAAAAGAGATTATAATTGAAGAAATGAATAACCCACCTTCACTAAATGAATTAGCCAAAAAAGTTGGGTTAAATATAAAAAAATTAAAAACTGATTTTAAAGAATTTTATGGAGCTCCTGTATTTACATTCTTATTAAATTACAAAATGGAACTCGCTAAAAAATTATTACAAGAACAGCAATTAAATGTAAATGAAATAGCTTTAAATTTGGGCTATAGTAATTCAAGTCATTTTATTGCTGCTTTTAAAAGAAAATTCGGAATAACACCAAAACAATTTGCAAAATCATAACACAATGAAAGGAGCCTTATTAATTAATTTAGGATCACCAAATAGTACTTCAGTAAAAGATGTTAAAAATTATTTAGATGAGTTTTTAATGGATGAATACGTTATTGATAAACCTTATTTTTTTAGAGCATTATTAGTTAAAGGAATTATTTTAAATACTCGTCCTAAAAAATCAGCTGCCGCTTACAAAAAAATATGGTGGGATGAAGGTTCTCCTCTAATTGTACTTTCTGAAAGACTACATAAAAAGGTGAAAGAACAAGTTGATATTCCTGTTGAATTAGCAATGCGTTATGGAAAACCATCTTTAAAAACAGGTATTCAAAAATTAGTTGACCAAGGAGTAACAGAAATTTATTTGGTACCTCTATATCCTCAATTTGCAATGGCATCTACAGAAACTATCTTAGCCTTTGCAGACAAATTAGTGAAAAAACACTTTCCAAAAGTAACTTTAAGCGATCTTCCTGCGTTTTATAACAGACCAGATTATATTGAAGCTCTAAGTGAAAATATTGGAAAATCCTTAAATAAAGCAAAACCAGATCATTTACTTTTTTCTTATCACGGACTTCCAGAACGCCATATAAGAAAATCAGATGTTACAAAATCTCACTGTAAATTAGATGGCAGTTGTTGTAAAACACCTTCTCCTGCACATGAATTTTGCTATAGACACCAATGTTTTGAAACAACAAGATTAGTTGCTGAAAAATTAAACTTGAAAGAAGAAAACTATAGTGTATCATTTCAATCAAGATTAGGTAGAGATCCTTGGATTAAACCTTATACAGATTTTGTTATTGATGATTTTGCGAAAGATGGGTTAAAAAAATTAGCTGTTGTAACACCTGCTTTTGTTTCTGATTGTTTGGAAACTTTGGAAGAAATTGGAATGGAAGCTAAAGATTCTTTTATTAAAAACGGTGGTGAAGAATTTACTGCAATTCCTTGTTTAAATGAAGATGAAAAATGGATTAAAACACTTTCTAGTTGGATTAATACTTGGGCAACTAATTAATTTAAACAATGGAATATTTATACATTAAATCACTTCACATAATTTTTATTACCACTTGGTTTGCAGGATTATTCTATATAATTCGTCTTTTTATATATTACAAAGAAGCTGAAGAAAAAGATGAAACTTCTAAAAATATTCTTCTACCTCAGTACAAATTAATGATAAAAAGACTTTGGTATATTATTACTTGGCCATCGGCTGTTTTAGCTACACTTTTTGCAATTTGGTTACTAGTTTTACAACCTGTTTGGCTTCAACAAAGTTGGATGCAAATTAAACTTAGTTTCGTAGCCTTACTTTTTGCTTATCATTGGTCTTGCCAAATTATGTACAATCAAATTGAAAAAGGATCATTAAAATATTCTTCTTTTGCTTTGAGAATATGGAATGAAGTAGCTACTTTAATTTTATTTTCTTGTGTATTTTTAGTAGTTCTTAAAAGTACTTTTGATTGGATTTTTGGAGTTGTTGGAATTGTTGGGGTCTCCATTTTATTAATGTTAGGAGTAAAACTTTATAAAAACATACGAAAAAAGAAAAGTTGGGAATCAAATAAAATCAATTAAATTTTTATTAAATCTATAACGTAAATTATACTTTAATACGTTTCTTTAATTAATATTTCTTAAATATTAACTATACTTAAATAAACCCATTACATCCTTAAAAATATCGAATTGTAATTTTAAGACACTTAATTACTTAGTGATTAAAATCACACTTTACCCGAAAACGTTTTCGTAAATTTAATGTCATAATAAATCAACTTTATAATTTCATTAATTATGATAAAACTGTTATTAGGAAATGAAGCCTTAGCGCAAGGAGCAATTGATGCCGGAATTTCAGGGGTTTATTCATACCCCGGAACACCTTCAACGGAAATTACAGAATACATTCAAAAATCTAAAACGGCAAAAGAATTAAACATTCACTCCAAATGGTCTGTTAACGAAAAAACAGCTATGGAGGCTGCTTTAGGAATGTCATATGCTGGAAAAAGAGCTATGACAGTTATGAAACATGTTGGATTAAATGTGGCTGCAGATGTTTTTATGAATATGTCCATTTCTGGAATTAATGGTGGTTTAGTTGTTGTAGTTGCTGATGATCCTTCAATGCATTCTTCACAAAATGAACAAGACTCAAGAAATTATGGTCGTTTTGCAATGATCCCTATTTTAGAACCTTCAAATCAACAAGAAGTTTATGATATAACCAAATATGCCTTTTATTTATCAGAACAAATGGGTTTACCAATTATGATAAGAATGGTAACTAGATTGTCTCATTCAAGAACTGGTATTGAGGTTTCAGAAAGAAAATTACAAAACAAAATTAATCTTCCTAAAACCCCTCATCAATTTCAATTAATACCAATATATGCTAGAAACAGATATCAACATTTAATTGAAATACAAACGGATTCTAAAGAGAGTTCAGAAAATAGTTTATTCAACAAATATATAGACGGGCCAAATACTTCTATTGGAATTATTGCCTCTGGAATTGCATACAATTACGTTTTGGAAAATTTTGAGGATGATAAGTGCCCATACCCAATCTTAAAAATATCGCAATACCCACTCCCAAAAAAGCAAGTAAAAAAAATATTTGATAAATGTAAAAAAATATTGGTTTTAGAAGATGGTGCTCCGTTTATTGAAGAATTAGTTTCTGATTATTTTAGTGAACATAAAAAGGTAATAGGCAGACTCACTGGACATGTTAATAGAGTTGGAGAATTAAATCCCGATAATATTGCAAATGCATTGGGCTTTAATGATAAAATAACAGAAGATATCCCTAGTATAGTAACTGGTAGACCTCCTGAACTTTGTGTTGGCTGTGCTCATAGAGATTTGTTTGAAGCAATAAACAAATTGAAAAAGGAAAATTCACAACAACAAGTTTTTGGAGATATTGGCTGTTATGCACTTGGTGTACTTCCTCCTTATGAAAGCATTAATACGTTAATTGATATGGGAGCTTCAATAAATATGGCTAAGGGAGCCTCTGATGCAGGAATTCATCCTTCAATTGCTATAATTGGGGATTCAACTTTTACGCATTCTGGAATGACAGGTTTATTAGATGCTGTAATTGAAAATTCTCCTATTACAGTAATAATTTCAGATAATTCTGCAGTTGCAATGACAGGTGCCCAAGATTCAGCAGCTTCTGGTAGGTTAATTAATATTTGTAAAGGTATTGGCGTTGATAAAAATCATTTAAAAATTATCACTCCTCTTCATAAAAACCTAGATAAAAACATTGATATAATAAGAAACGAAATTAATTACAAAGGTACTTCTGTAGTAATTGCTCAACGTCCTTGTGTACAATTATCAAAAGATAAAAAAGATAAAATAAAAAAGGAGCAACAAATGATCTTAAATTAGAAAAATATGAAAACAAACATAATTTTAGCAGGAGTTGGAGGTCAAGGTATTTTAACTATTGCAACAATTTTAGATACTGCTGCTCTGAATTCAAATTTAAACATAAAACAAAATGAAGTACATGGTATGAGCCAAAGAGGTGGTGCTGTGCTTAGTCATGTTCGCATTTCTAATAAAGAAATATTTTCAGATTTAATTCCACTAGGAAAAGCAGATATTATAATTTCTATAGAACCAATGGAGTTATTACGTTATTTACCATATTTAAAAAAGAAAGGATATTTAGTTACGGATAGTAATCCATTTATGAATATTACAAACTACCCTGAATTAGAAAAACTATATTCTGAAATAAAATCACATCCAAATACCATTTTAATTGATGCAAAAGCTATTGCAAAACAATTGGGAAATTCTAAAGCTACAAATATTGTATTATTAGGAGCTGTGGCACATTTGCTGCCCCTTAGCGATGAAAGTTTACAAACTGCAATAAAGACATTGTTCGAAAAAAAAGGTGAGCGAATTATAAATAAAAACTTAGAAGCTTTTAACAAAGGAAAAGAAATTACTTCTAACTTAGTTTTATAAATTGAATCTAAAATAAATGCTAAACAAAAAGCTTTTAAACCCCTCAAGTATTGTAATTATTGGAGCCTCTAATAACACAAAAACACCAGGAGGAAGTGTTTTAAAAAATTTAATAAATAATAATTTTAAGGGAGAATTATTTGCGGTTAATCCTAAGGCAGAAAGTGTTCAAGGCATAAAATGTTTTCAAAATATACATGAACTTCCTGAAGTTGATTTAGCAATTATAGCAATAGCCTCAAAATATGTTTTAGAGACAGTAAAAGAATTAACTCAAAATAAAAACACAAAAGGTTTTATAATATTTTCAGCTGGTTTTAGCGAAAAGGATGAAGACGGAGCAAAATTGGAACATGCAATTGTACAAGAAATTAATGCTGTAGGTGGAACATTACTTGGCCCTAATAATATTGGCTTAATCAACCAAAATTATGCAGGTGCTTTCACCTCTCCTATTCCCAAAATAAATAAAAAAGGTGTAGATTTTATTTCAGGTTCAGGAGCTACAGCGGTTTTTATTATTGAAGCTGCCAAATCTACAGGCTTAACTTTTTCAAGTGTTTATTCTGTTGGAAATTCAGCACAAATTGGAGTTGAAGAAATTTTAGAACATTTGGATGAATCTTTTGATTCTAATACAAGTTCTAAGATCAAATTATTATATATAGAAAGTATAGAAAACCCTCAAAAACTATTAAAACACGCTATATCATTAGTTAAAAAAGGTTGTAAAATAGCAGCAATAAAAGCGGGAAGTTCTGAGGCTGGAAGCCGAGCTGCAAGTTCACATACTGGAGCGCTCGCAAATTCAGATCTCGCGGTAGATGCATTGTTTAAAAAAGCAAGAATAGTTAGGTGCTATAGCAGAAATGAGTTAATTAATGTAGCCTCTATATTTACGCACCCTAAATTAAAAGGGAATAACATTGCTATAATTACACATGCTGGAGGTCCCGCAGTAATGTTAACTGATACACTTTCAAAAAACGGATTAAATGTTCCAAAACTAGATAATTTAAAAAGTGAAGAATTATTAACTCAATTATATCATGGATCTTCAGTTGCTAATCCTATTGATTTTTTAGCAACAGGAAATGCAGAACAATTAGGAATTATTATTGATTATTGTGAGCATCATTTCTCTGAAATAGATGCTATAGTAGTTATTTTTGGAAGTCCGGGTTTGTTTGAAGTTTACGATGTATATGAAACTTTACATAATAAGATTAGAACTTGCAAAAAACCAATTTTTGCTATAATGCCTTCTGTTATAAATGTAAAAAATGAAATAGATGAATTTATTTCAAAAGGAAATATTTCTTTTCCGGATGAAGTTTTATTTGGTGAAGCGTTAGGTAGGGTTTACAATACTTCAAAAGCAATAATTAGAAAAAAAACAACAGAAAAAATAGATAGAATAAACATTCGGAAAATTATTGATAATTCGGAAAATGGTTATTTAAACACTTATAATGTTAAAAAAATTCTTCAAGCAGCAAAAATACCTACCGTTCCAGAATTTATTTGTAAAACATTGAGTGAGTGCTCCAGAATTTTAAATAAAATAGAGTTTCCTGTTGTTATGAAGGTTGTTGGACCAATTCATAAATCGGATGTTGGAGGAATTATTTTAAACATAAATTCAGAAAAGGAATTAACGCACTCATATCAAAAATTAATGCAAATTAAGAATGTAGAAGGAGTTTTAATTCAACCTATGAAAAAAGGTATTGAATTGTTTATTGGTGCAAAAAGGGAAGGTAATTTTGGTCATTTAATTTTATGCGGTTTAGGAGGAATCTATATTGAAGTTTTAAAAGATATTAAAACTAGTTTGGCTCCTGTTTCAAAAAATGAAGCTATTGAAATGATACAAAGTTTAAAATCATATAAAATTATTCAAGGAGTAAGAAATCAAGAAGGAGTAAGTGAAAATATCTTTACTAAAATCATTTTAAAAGTTTCGAATTTAGTGACAATTGCTCCTGAAATTATTGAGCTAGATTTAAACCCATTAATTGGAAACTCTAAAGAAATAATAGCTGTAGATGCAAGAATTAAAATAGAAAAGTAACCTTTTAGCCTATAATTTCTACCTGCCCTCTTACATTAGGACTAGAACTCCCTATTAAATAATTGGTTGTTTTAGGGTGTATTCTAAATGCTACTTTTTCACTTTTTAAAACTTCAAAATGTTCTATTATTTTTTTATAAGAAATTTCTGAATTATCAAAAACAACAGTATCTATATTCTTGTTTTTCACTACTGTTTTTATTTTTAAGTAATCATCAATTAATTTACCTTTTAAGACTAAATATTTTTTATCTAAATGGTTTACAATAGTTTCATCATTTCCTAGATACAATAAATTTCTTATGGGTTTAGATATTGTTTTTTCTTTTCTAAATTTTAAATATTTTAACAAATACCAAAATTCAATACCTAGCTTCATAAAAAAGTCATAAACCTTATTAAATTTAAAATGTTTTCTATAGAAAATACGCATTGCATCGTGAAAATAGTTTAAATATTTTGTATCTTTCCTTGTACTTTCACCTTTAAAATGTATTATTTTAGTATTACCTAAATAATAATTTTGATATCCTTTATTTAATAGTTTTAAACTAAGATCAATATCTTCTCCATACATAAAATAATCTTCATTAAAACCTTTTACTTCTTTAAAAACATTAAGCCTTAAAAACATAAATGCACCAGAAGCAACATCCATAATTCCAGATTCATTTTCACCTAATTGAGTTGCATAATACTTACATGTTTGTTTACTTGAAATTCCAAAAAGTTTATTAAACGAGACGCTTGGAGTTGGGATTCCCCGTTTACTTTCTGGAGCAAACTCACCAGAACCATCAATCAATTTTACACCTAAAACACCTAAATTTTGTTTTTTACGAGCAACGCTTATAATACTATCTAAAGTACCTTCTCCAATAACTGTATCTGGATTTAAGATTAGTATAAACTCTCCTTTAGCTAATTTACTTCCCTGATTATTGGCTTTTGAAAACCCAACATTTTCTTTATTTTCAATTAAAATAACATTGGGGTATCGTTCCTTTAGTATAGCGCAAGAATCATCATCAGAATTATTATCAACAACAATAATTTCAACAGTTAAATTCCTAGAAGACTCATAAATACTTAATATACATTGTTCTAAAAAATATTGTACATTATAATTAATAATTACAACTGATATATCCATAAATTACAATGAATTTTCGAATGGTATTCTATTTAAAATACTTCTTCCTAACGTAATCTCATCGGCATATTCTAATTCATCTCCCACAGCAATTCCTCGTGCAATTGTTGAAGTTTTTATCCCTTCTTTCTCAATCTGTTTAAAAATGTAAAAATTTGTAGTATCACCTTCAATAGTTGAACTCAATGCAAAAATAACTTCCTTTACAACTCCTTTTTTCACCTTTTCAACTAAACTTTCAATAGTTAAATTTTGAGGACCTATTCCTTCAATTGGTGAAATTTTACCTCCTAAAACGTGATACAAACCTTTAAATTGGGCCGTATTTTCTATTGCCATAACATCACGTACATCTTCAACCACACAAATTACCTCTTCATTTCTAGAAGGGTTTGAACAAATTTCACATATGTCAACATCGGAAATATTATGACATTTTTTACATAATTTAATTTCATCAACTAAACTATTTAGAGCTTTTGACAATTGATGCGTTTGTGATTCGGGTTGTTTTAATAAATGCAAAACCAATCTTAAAGCTGTTCTTTTACCAATACCTGGCAATTGAGAAACTTCATTAACAGCATTTTCTAAAAGTTTGGAAGAAAAATTCATTCAGCAAATGTACAATTTCAAACGATATTCTCAATAATTTTACGTTCTTTGTTCACCTAACAAATATTAAATAAGTTAATGCAACCTGTATACATTCTTTCCTTAATAATTATTTATTTCTGTGTTCTTTTATTAATAGCATATTTCACCGGAAAAAATGATAGTAATGATACTTTTTTTAAAGCAAATAAAAAATCTCCTTGGTATGTTGTAGCCTTTGGTATGATTGGAGCGTCACTTTCTGGAGTAACTTTTATTTCTGTTCCTGGTTGGGTACAAAGCTCTCAATTTAGCTACATGCAAATTGTTATCGGGTATTTATTTGGGTATTTTGTTATTGCATACGTTTTAATCCCAATTTACTACAAAATTAAGGTTACTTCAATTTATGAATATTTAAAACATAGATTTGGCCCAACATCTCATAAAACAGGAGCTTTTTTCTTTTTCATTTCAAGAGTTTTAGGTGCTTCATTTCGTTTATTTCTAGTTGCATCAGTTTTACAATATTTTATTTTTGATGCTTGGAATGTTCCTTTTGAGGTTACTGTAATTCTCTCAATCCTCCTAATTTGGGTGTACACATTTAAAGGAGGCATAAAAACTATTGTCTGGACAGATACATTGCAAACACTGTTCATGTTAATTGCCGTTGTTTCAACCATATTTATTATTCTTAACAACTTAAATTGGTCTATATCTGATTTATTAGCTTCTAGTGAATTTGAAAAATACAGCAAAATTATTTTTACTGATGATTTTAATAGTAAAAAACATTTGGTAAAATCATTTTTGGGAGGAATGTTTATTGCAATTGCAATGACAGGATTAGATCAAGATATGATGCAGAAAAACTTAACTTGTAAAAACACTAAAGAAGCACAATGGAATGTGCTTTCACTAGGGTTTGTTTTAATATTAGTAAATTTTGTTTTTTTAACATTAGGTGCATTATTATTTATTTATGCTGAAAAAATGGGAATAAAAGTCCCTGTTGTTGATGGCAGTATTAAAACAGACTTATTATTTCCTGAAATTGCATTAAATGGTAATTTAGGAAGTTCTATCGGTATAGTATTTATTTTAGGCTTAATTGCCGCTGCTTATTCAAGTGCGGATAGTGCTCTTACCTCATTAACAACATCTTATTGTATTGATTTCTTAGATATTGAAAACAAAGAAAAATCAAAACAAAAAGCAATTAGAAAAAGAACACATATTGTAATTTCAGCAGTTTTAGTAATTGTTATTATTATTTTTAAATATGTATTAGAAGACAACGTTATAAGCAGTGTACTTCAAGTTGCGTCTTACACATATGGACCTCTTCTTGGGCTATTTGCCTTTGGTATTTTCACTAAAATTAATATTAAAGATAATTTAGTTTGGGCAATTGCCCTAATTTCAGTAATCGTAACGTATATTTTAAATAGTTACTCCGCTCAACTATTTAATGGGTATATTTTTGGCTATGAGCTTTTAATAGTTAATGGCTTAATAACATTTGTAGGTTTATTGGCAATAAAAAAAACAAATTCATAAAAACTTTTTAAATGAATTTAATTTTATTAAAGAATTTTTAATTTAGCCTTATGGAAACAGATCTAAGTAATTATAGAAGAAATTACCAGAAAATTGAACTCTCAATGAATGATATTTTGGAAAACCCTATGGAATTATTTCAAAAATGGTTTTTTGAGGTTGATCAATTTGGTGGTGATATAGAATCAAATGCTATGACTATATCTACTGTTGGATTAGATGGATTCCCAAAATCAAGAGTAGTTTTATTAAAAAAATACACTTGGGAAGGTTTCATCTTTTACACAAATTATAATAGTGAAAAAGGAAAAGCTATTGAAAATAATCCAAATGTTTGCTTATCCTTTTTTTGGAATAACGTTGAACGACAAATAATTATTAAAGGTACTGCAGAAAAAATTTCGGAAAACTTATCTGATGGTTATTTTGAATCGAGACCTGATGGAAGTAAATTAGGAGCTTGGGCATCAGAACAAAGTGAACCGGTTCCTTCAAGAAATTATTTGGATGATCGTTTAAAAAAATATGAAGAAAAATTTAAAAACAAAGAAATAATTAGGCCTAAACATTGGGGTGGGTATATTGTAAAACCAATAAGTATAGAGTTTTGGCAAGGTAGACCAAACCGAATGCATGATAGGATAAGATACACATTACAAGAAGATTTTAATTGGAAAATTGAAAGATTAGCCCCTTAATTATTTATATTTGAACCTCAACAACCCAATATGAAGACACTTTATATAGTAAGACACGCTAAATCCTCATGGACATATAAAGGTATTAAAGACATTGACAGACCTCTAAAAAAAAGAGGTATAAATGATGCTTATTTAATATCAAACGTTTTAAATAAAAAAATTGCCACCCCAGATGTATTTATCTCAAGCTGTGCAAATAGAGCCTTACATACTGGAATGATTTTTAGCTACACTTTTAATTACCCTTTAGCCAATCTTAGAATAAGTAAATCTCTTTATAACTTTAGTGATGGTTATTTAATTAAAACCGTAAAAGCTTTAGATGATAGTTTTGATTCAGCTATTATTTTCAGTCATGATCATGGTATAAATACTTTTGTGAATAAATTTGGAAGTAAAGAAATTGACCATGTACCAACTTGTGGAGTTGTTGGAATTAAATTTGACACAAACCATTGGAAAAATATTAAATCTGGAAATACGTTTTTAACGGAATTCCCAAAAAACTACAAATAATTTACATGTTAAAAATTGAGAAACTAGCAGGAATTGACATTGGTTCAAACGCCATTCGTTTATTGGTATCAAATGTAATAACATATGAAAAAGGAGGAAATCAAAGTTTTAAAAAATCAGCTTTGGTTCGCGTTCCAATTCGCTTAGGAGCAGACACCTTTTTAAAAGGCTTCATTTCTGATGAAAATAAAGAACGAATGATTAAAGCTATGAAGGCTTTTAAACTTCTTATGGATGTTCATGGTGTAGAAAATTATTATGCTTGTGCAACTTCAGCAATGAGAGAAGCAAAAAATGGATTAGACGTTGCCAATGAAATTTTTGAAAAAACATCTGTTAAAATAAATATTATTGAAGGTAAAAAAGAAGCTGCTATTATTTTTTCTACCGATTTATCAGAATTAATTGAAAATGACAAATCTTATCTTTATGTAGATGTTGGCGGAGGCAGTACTGAAATTACAATATTTTCTAACGGAAAAATAATAAATTCTAAATCTTTTAAAATAGGTACTGTTCGTTTACTTAACAAACAAAAATCATTTAAGGATATATGGGAACACATGGAAGTTTGGATAAAAGCCAATACTCAAAAATTAAATAAACCTATTTTAATAGGCTCTGGAGGTAATATTAATAAAATATTTAAACTTTCTGGAAAACCAATTGGCAAACCACTCTCATTAATTTATATGAAAGCGCAATACCATTTCTTAAAAAAGATGAGTTATGATGAAAGAATTTCAGAACTCGATTTAAACCCAGATAGAGCCGATGTAATTATTCCTGCAACTAAAATATATTTATCTGCAATGAAATGGAGTAATGCTAAAAAGATTTATGTTCCAAAAATTGGACTTGCAGATGGCATTGTTAAAAGCCTCTATTTCAAAAAAATATAAACTTTTACTTATTTTTCCTTTTTTTTTTCATTAAATTTAAGAAGTTTTGTGACTATCTTAAAAATTGCGTGTCATAAGTTAGAAATCGTTTAGAAAATCTAAATATATTTACTTAACCTATTTAATTTAATTATGAAAATGAAAAAACTATTACTATCCGCTACTTTGTTAATTTTTGGAGCAAGTGCTTATTCACAAGATTTACCTTCAAATCCTGAACCTGGAAAATGTTACGTAAGATGTAAAACTCCTGATGTTTGGAAAAACCAAGATGTAACAATTGAAACCAAAGCTGCTTACAAAACAATTTCAACATCACCAGCAACTTACAAAACAACTACTGAAAGAGTACTTGTAAAAGAAGCTAGTCAACGTTTAGAGATTGTTCCTGCAACTTATTCTACTAGAGATGTTGTTGTTGTTGTAAAAGAAGCTAGTTACAGATTAGAGCCTATTGCAGGTTCATACGGATCTGAAACTTTAACTTATACAGCTAAAGAAGATGGATCTAAATTAAACGTAACACCAGCTATATTTAAATCTGATTCTGAAACTATTGAAATTAAACCAGCCTCTGCAACTTGGCAAATGAGTGATGTGGCTCCTGATTGTGAATCTAGTGATCCTAACGACTGTAGATACTGGTGTTATAAACCAATTCCTGCAGAATATGTAACTATTTCTAAAACTTTATTAGATAAAGATGCTTATGTTTCAAGAAGTTCTGTACCTGGATTTAATAAAACATATAAGAAAACGGTAGTTGCTACAAAACCAACAACTAGAAGAGTTGAGATTCCTGAAGTAACTAAAGTTATTAAGAAAACTGTTATGGTAACACCTCCAAGTACAAGAGTTGTTGAAATCCCTGCAGAATACGCTACTATCACAAAAGTTCTTTTAGATAGAGACGCAAGTTCTACAGATAAAACTATTCCTGCACAATATAAAACTGTTTCTAAAGAAGTATTAGTTCAAAAAGGTGGATTAACTACTTGGAAAGAAGTTGATTGTAAATTAACAGAATCAAGTATATTACCTATCAATTGGAATTTAGGAAGTGCATCTTTAACGCCTGAAGCTAAAAGAATTATTGATACTCGTTTACTTCCTGTATTAAAAACAGGTGTTGCTGTAGTTCTTGAATCTCATACAGATTCTAGAGGTTCAAAAGTAAGTAACCAAGATTTATCAGAAAGAAGAGCCTTAGCTGTTTCTAACTACTTAATTTCAAAAGGAATTAATTCTAGTCAATTAACTGCAAATGGATATGGTGAAAAAAGATTAACAAACAGATGTGCTGATGGCGTTTCTTGTACAGAAAGAGAACATAAAGCTAACAGAAGAACTACATTTAGAGTTGTAAATCAATAAGAACTAAAATGTTTATTTATAAAAAACCGCCAATGGCGGTTTTTTTTGTTTTAATTATTCGTTGATTCTTTAATTTAATAATCTATAAGAAAATATTTATGATATTACATTCAATGAAATTCAGACAGAATAAATACTATTACAATATTTTTTAGACAAAGCCATTCCTTCAAAATGAAAACTATTACTAAAGAAATTTTCTATTAAAGGTAAATTAATTATTAAAAATAAACGGAATGTAATATTTAAACTATTAACTTAAATTTAGAAAGTAACTTACCGATAAATCTTAAGTAGTTATTCATACACATTTACTTTCTTTATTCAAACTAAACAGCTCCAATTTTTAATACTAATACAATTAGTAGAGTTGTTAAATATAATATCCAAGATTTATTTAAAACTAGAGCTTTAGATTTTTAACTATTTAAAACTTTAACCATTTTAAACACATATAATTAACAAATAGATTGTCTTATGGTCTTTATTATACTGAAAGATGGATTAATAGAAACGTAAAAAAACTTATAGAGTTATAAAATCTATACTGTTTATTCATAAAAAAACCACCGATGGTGGTTCTTTTAAATTTTATTTATTTAGAGTTTCTTTAAAGAAGGAATAATGATAACTTGTATCTCTCATTAAATTATAACCTTTTAATCTACCCAATTCATGTTCCTTTGAATTTACAATAATAACTGTTGGATATGTATTTATATTAAATTTCCTTTTTAAAGATTCATTATTACTTTTCTGAGATTTTGACACTAAATCTTTATTCCTTGGATAATTTGCTTCATATAAAACAAAATCATCTTCACTTAAATTTTTAAATTTTTTTGATTGAAAAACATCAGCAACTAACATTTTACAAGGACTACACCAATCTGATCCTGTAAAAAAGATTAATAATGGTTTTTTAGAAGATTTAGATAATTTAACAGCTTTAGAATAATCCTTTTCCCAATTCACCTCAATATTATCTTCAATATTGTTCTCTTTAAAACTATCTTGTCCAATTGCTTGAAAAAAAATTCCAATGGTAAAAACACAACTAAATATTACTTTCTTCATACTAATTATTTTCATTATCACTTCCAATATAATGCCAAATTTATAATTTAATAAATTCTTCCACTAATCTACCAACAATTTTTTCTGATTTTTTAGCAACTTCTTGCACCTCTTCATGTGAAACCGACTCTACCACACCTTCAACACCTAAATCTGTAATTACAGAAACCCCAAAACACTCCATTCCCATATGTTTAGCTACAATAACTTCTGGCACAGTTGACATTCCTACGGCATCAGCTCCTAAAATTTTCACCATTTTATATTCTGCAGGCGTCTCAAAAGTTGGCCCTTGCAAGGCTAAATATATTCCTTTATGTAATGGAACATCTAATTTTTCAGCCACAACATCCATTTTAGATATCATTTTCTTACTGTAAGCTTCGTGCATATCAACAAATCTTGGTCCAAATCTATTCTCATTAGCTCCATTTAACGGGTGCTCAGGCATTAAATTTATGTGATCTGTAATTACCATAATATCCCCCACCTCAAATGCTGGGTTTACTCCTCCAGACGCGTTTGAAACTATTAACTGTTCAACCCCCAAATATTTCATAACTCTCACAGGAAAAACAGTTTCATGAATAGACCAACCTTCATAATAATGAAATCGTCCACGCATTGCAATAACTTTTTTATTACCAATTTTCCCATAAATTAATTCCCCTGAATGCCCTTCAACAGTTGAAACTGGGAAATTCACAATTTCATCATATGGAATAGCAATTTCAATAGTTATTTTTTCAACTAAATTACCTAAACCAGTTCCTAAAATAATTCCAAAATCTGGAGTTTTTATTCCTTTTTCTTTTAAAAAATTAACTGTTTCCTGAACTTTTTCCCACATAGCTTTTTAATATGTTATTAAAATCATTTTCATGATTTATAAATTGTGTTTTTATTGATAAATAATAAAGATTCTTTAATTTATCAAAGATACGTACATAATCCTTTTCTGTTGTTAATATTAACATAATTTCCCCTTTCAAAGATTTCAGTTTACCCGAGATTAAATCTAAATCATCTTTTGTGAAATTATAATGATCTGGATAATCTAAATGTTCAAAATTCACTTGCTTCTTTTTTAAATATTCAGCAAGAGGGGTTGGATTTGCAATTCCTGTTAATAATAAAACTGACTTCCCTTTTATATCTTCAATTCCAATTTCTGACTCCCCTTTCAATTTTTCGCTATAAGAAATAGTAGTAAAAAATACGGTTTGAGAAAGTGTTGGTTTTAATTTTTTTGCAATTTTAAATTGTTCCTCTTCAGTTAACTTTTCTGGACATTTTGTAACAATTATAATTTGTGCTCGCTTAGCTCCAGAAATAGGTTCTCTTAAATTACCTGTTGGCAAAAGCGTATCATCTACATATAAATCATTAAAAGGTGTCAATAAAATATTAAATCCTCCTTCTACTTTTCTATGTTGAAAAGCATCATCTAATAAAATTACTTCTGGTGGATTTTTAAGATTTTTTAATTGCTTTATCCCGTTAGTTCTATCCGCGTCAACAGCTACAATAACCTGTTTAAACTTCTTAAAATATTGAAAAGGTTCGTCTCCAATTAAATCTGAATTTGAATTTTCATCTGCAATAATAAATCCTTTACTTTTTCTTTTATATCCCCTACTTAAAACTGCCACTTTATAGTCTTCCTTAAGCAACCTAACTAAATATTCAATTTGTGGAGTTTTCCCTGTGCCACCAACGCTTAAATTACCAACTACAATCACTGGGATTTTAAATTTGGTAGATTTTAACACACCTTTATTAAATAGGAAATTTCTAATACGAGTAATTAAACCGTATATTAATGAAAATGGATATAATATTTTTCTTAGTAAATTCACTAAAAGCGAAAATACAAAACATATTATAATATTTATGATAAAATACTTTAACTTTATCGTGTAAAATTTACCTTTGTTATTGGAATTATTTTTAATATTATGACAATAAAAGACATCACCAATTGTATTGAAGAAATTGCCCCTTTAAATTATGCTGAAGGGTTTGATAATGTTGGCTTATTAATAGGAAATTACCAAACACCTGTTTCTGGAGTTTTGGTAACTCTAGATACATTAGAGAATGTTGTTGATGAAGCCATTGAAAAAAAGTGTAATTTAATAGTTAGTTTTCATCCCATAATTTTTTCAGGCTTAAAAAAGTTAAATGGTAATAATTATGTAGAACGAGTTGTTTTAAAAGCCGTTAAAAATGAAATTGCTATTTACGCTATGCACACTGCGCTTGACAATTCAATAGAAGGTGTAAATGCTAAAATTTGTGATGTTTTAGGGCTTAAAAATAAAAAAATACTAATTCCTCAGCAAAACACCATTAAAAAATTAACAACTTACGCTCCAAAAGAAAACGCTGAATTAGTTCGAAATTCTTTATTTAATGCGGGTGCCGGAAATATTGGAAACTATGATAATTGTAGTTTTAATACAGAAGGATTTGGAACTTACAAAGGAAATGAAAATTCGAATCCAACTATAGGTGAAAAAGGTATAATACACACTGAAAACGAAACATTTATTAGTGTAATATTTGAAAAACATAACGAAAATTCAATTCTTAAAGCCCTTTTTGAAACGCACCCTTATGAAGAAGTTGCATATGATATTGTTTCATTAGAAAATTACAATCAAGATATTGGTATGGGTATGATAGGTGAATTAGCAAATGAACAAACTGAAGCTGATTTTTTAACTTTTTTAAAGAAAAAAATGAACGCAAAAGGCATAAGGCATTCAAAACTATTAAATAAACCTATAAAAAAAATTGCAGTGTTAGGTGGCTCAGGCAGCTTTGCTATAAAAAACGCAATTAACTCTAAAGCAGACATTTACATAACATCAGATATAAAATACCACGAATTTTATCAAGCAGAAAACAAAATTGTCATTGCAGATATAGGCCACTATGAGAGTGAACAATACACAAAAAATCTTTTAGTAGACATACTTACGAAAAAATTTCCTAATTTTGCAATCATTTTATCGGAAAAAAACACAAATCCAATTTATTACTTATAATATGGCCAAAAAGAAAGAAGTTACTGTTGAAGAAAAATTAAGAGCGCTTTACGACTTACAATTAATTGATTCAAGAGTTGATGAAATTAAGAATGTAAGAGGAGAACTACCTTTAGAAATTGAAGATTTAGAAGATGAAATTGTTGGCCTAAATAAAAGGCTTTCTAATTTAGACAAGGATGTTGAAAATTTGAAAGGTGAGATTTCTGGAAAAAAATTAGTAATCGAAGAAGCAAATGCATTGGTTAAAAAATATGCTGAGCAACAAAAAAAGGTTCGAAACAATAGAGAATTTAACTCTATAAGTAAAGAAACTGAATATCAAGAGCTTGAAATAGAATTAGCCGAAAAAAGAATTAAAGAATATAAGGTTAAAATTGAGCAAAAGAATGAAATAATTACTTCTACTAAAGAAAAAATTGCAAGACAAGACGATTTATTGAAACATAAATCTGCTGAGTTGAACGATATTATGGGTGATACCATTAAAGAAGAAGAATTATTACTAAAAAAATCAGCAGAATATTCTGAATTAATTGATGATCATTTAATAAAAGCATACAATAGAATTAGAACATCTGTTAAAAATGGTTTAGCGGTTGTTTCAATTGAAAGAGGTGCTTCAGGAGGTTCTTTCTTTACAATTCCACCTCAAAGACAAGTTGAAATTGCAAGTCGTAAGAAAATAATTACGGATGAGCATAGTGGAAGAATTTTAGTTGATGGAGCTTTAGCTGAAGAAGAAAAAGAAAAAATCAACAACTTATTAAAATAGTTTCAAAACATTAAGAAATAAAAAAGGCTTCCAATTGGAAGCCTTTTTTATTTCTTAATAGCTCTTATTGAAAATAATAAAGGAAACAATCTTTCACTTTCTTTAAATTGAAACTTACCATCTTTTGTTTTTTCCATATCAGGAAAAATGTTATAAGGAGATTCTTCAAATTCGTGTAAAAATTCTATTTCAAGACCTGCTGAAGTTAAGGCCGAAATCACCTCTCCCAATCCGTGGTTCCAAGCATATTCTTTACTTATAATATCAGCATCATTATTTGTATAAGTCCCCTTGTATTCTTCATAAATAACCTTCTTATTAGAATATGAATATATTAATTTAGGTGGAGCCTGTAAAAAATCAAACATCCAAATTATTGGATGAAACTCAATTAAATAAAATACACCTCCTTTTTTTAATTTACTTGCAATTATTTCTCCCCATTTTTTCAAATCTGGCAACCAAGTAATTACACCATAAGATGAAAAAACAATATCAAATTCCCCTGACACATTTTTAGGTACATCATATAAATTACTTTCAATAAAAGTTGCACTTAGTCCAAGTTCTTTATTTAACTTTTTTGCCTCAGTTATGGCTTTATCAGACAAATCAATTCCAGTACACGTTGCTCCTAACCTACTCCAACTTAACGTATCTTGTCCAAAATGACACTGCAAATGTAAAAGAGACTTTCCTTTAACATCTCCTAATTCATTAATTTCATAAGAATTCAAAGAAGATTTCCCTTTTTTAAAAGACTCTAAATCATAAAATTCAGATTTTTTATGAATTTCAACCTTTTTATTCCAAGTATCTTTATTTACTTCAAAATAACATTCTAATTTTTTCTTCATTCTTCTCTTCTTAATTCAATATTAACAATAAAAACAACCAAATAATAGGAACAGATTCTACCCAAAAGCCTGTATAATATCTAGATCTATCGCTAGTTGAAAACCATAAAAACAAGCCTGATATAGTGGCTATAAGTACATCTATAATTAAATATTTATTAACATATAAACTAATTAACACAAAAATCACTAATAAAACTAAACCTAATTTTTTAGTGTTTGAAACTCCAAATACTTGAGGAATAGTTTTTAAACTAATAGCATCTGAATCCATATCTCTAATATCAAAAGGAATTGTTATAACTAATACAAATAAAAAACGCTGAATAAATTCCAATACTACATTAAAATCAATAATTACATTTGATTCAGACAATGGAAACAAAACCGAAACACCTGCCCAAGCAATTGCAATACTATATGTTTTTAACCCTGGAAAATAGCGAAATGAAAATTCTTTATTATTTAATTTAAACACTGGAACAACATAAAAAAAAGTCATTAATCCAAAAGGAAAAAGAGTAGCTATCGATTTTAAATCAAATGTTCTAAAAAAGAGAATAAATACTATTGAACAGATTGAAAATACTTGTAAAGTTATTAACAACTTTTTGTTTTGATTAAGCCATACTCTATACCATTTCATTCTATTTGTTTTAATTTCATAAAATCGGATAAAATTGTATGATAATATTATTGAAAACCCAACAAAAAATGGCACTAAATTATTGTGAATACCATATTTTAGTAAAGTAATTTTACTAATACAAAACCCAGCAACAGCAACATGAATATTACTAATTATATAAAAATCAATTATTCTTTTTAAACTTGGCATCGAACAAAAATACAATTTAATATTATATCAAAATTTTGGTTAACAAAATATCACAATTAAGTAAAACCAAGCTATTTTTATGCTGTTATTTTCAGTAATTTTGACACTCATATAAATTAATTTAACCCAATATATTAAATGAAAACAGATTCTTTTGTTTTAAGACACGTAGGACCAAGTGAAAATGAAGTTAATAAAATGATTAAAACTATTGGCGTTGCTTCTGTAAATGAATTAATTGACAAAACAGTTCCAAAGGATATTAGGTTAAAAAATGAATTAAATTTACCTAAAGCAATGAGTGAATATGAGTATATATTACATATTCAGGAATTGGCGAACAAAAACAAACTATTTAAAAATTATATTGGTTTAGGTTACCACCCAACAATTATCCCAGGAGTTATTCAACGAAATGTTTTGGAAAATCCAGGTTGGTATACTGCTTATACTCCTTACCAAGCTGAAATTTCACAAGGTAGATTAGAAGCTTTATTGAATTTCCAAACAATGGTTTCTGAATTAACAGGCCTAGAATTGGCAAATTCTTCTCTTTTAGATGAAGGAACTGCAGCGGCTGAAGCAATGATAATGTTATTAAATACAAGATCAAAAACTCAAAAAAAATCCAATGCTGTTCAATTTTTTGTTTCTGAAGAATTACTCCCTCAAACCATAGATGTTTTAAAAACTAGAGCAGTTCCTTTAGGAATTGAGTTAATAATAGGAAATCATCTAGAATTTAGTTTTAATGAAAATGTTTACGGTGGTATTGTTCAATATCCTTCTAAAAATGGACAAGTTTATAATTATAAAAACTTTGTTGATCAAGCAAATTCTGTTGAGGCTAGAATTGCCGTTGCAGCTGATTTACTAAGCTTAGCAATTCTTACACCTCCTGGAGAATGGGGTGCTGATGTTGTAGTTGGAACCACGCAACGTTTTGGAATTCCAATGGGGTATGGTGGTCCTCACGCTGGTTATTTTGCAACTAAAGAAACATACAAAAGAAATATTCCTGGAAGAATAATAGGTATTAGTAAAGATAAGGACGGAAATAGAGCCTTACGTATGGCTTTACAAACTCGTGAACAACACATAAAACGTGAAAAAGCAACATCAAATATTTGTACTGCTCAAGTTTTATTGGCTGTTATGGCAGGTATGTACGGTGTTTTTCATGGCTCAGAAGGATTAAAATATATTGCAAATAGAATTCACAATTTAGCTGCTACATTGCATAAAGGTATTTCTCAAATAGGATTAAAACCTTTAACTTCAGTATATTTTGACACTTTAACTGTTAAAATTACTGATAGTGCTAAACTTAAAGAAATTGCAGAAAAATCTGGAATCAATTTTTATTACCCTACTAAAACTGAGGTAAGTATTTCAATTAATCAAACAACAAGATTAGAGGATATAAATGAAATTATTTCAATTTTAGCCAAATCTGAAGGGAAAGAAAATATTGTATTAGATGAAATTATTATTAATAATAATCCTGGAGAACTAAAAAGAACTTCTAGTTTTATGACCAATGAAGTTTTTGATAAATACCATTCAGAAACTGAAATGATGCGTTATATTAAAAAATTAGAACGTAAAGATTTATCATTAACTCATTCTATGATTTCATTAGGTTCTTGTACAATGAAACTTAATGCAGCAACTGAAATGTTACCTATAAGTTGGCCAAATTGGGGAGTAATGCATCCATTTGTACCAGTTGATCAAGCGCAAGGCTATCATGAAGTATTTAAAGGACTAGAAACTGCTTTAAACGAAATTACCGGTTTTTACGCTACATCATTGCAACCTAATTCTGGAGCGCAAGGAGAATATACTGGTTTAATGGTAATTAAAGCGTACCATAAATCTAGAAACGAAAGTCATAGAAAAATTTGCTTAATTCCTGCTTCTGCTCATGGTACAAACCCTGCTTCTGCAGTTATGGCTGGTATGAAAGTGGTAGTAACAAAATCAACTGAAGATGGAAATATTGATATTGCTGATTTACGTGCAAAAGCTGAACTTCATAAAGATAGCTTAGCAGCTATTATGGTTACTTACCCATCAACTCACGGGGTTTTTGAAAGTACAATAAAAGAAATTACTGAAATTATTCATGAAAACGGAGGACAAGTATATATGGATGGTGCAAATATGAATGCCCAAGTAGGATTAACAAATCCTGCTACAATTGGAGCAGACGTTTGTCATTTAAATTTACACAAAACTTTTGCCATTCCGCATGGTGGTGGTGGTCCAGGGGTTGGTCCAATTTGTGTTGTAAAACATTTAGCTCCATTTTTACCTTCAAATCCAATTATTCCAACTGGAGGAGAAACACCAATTTCAGCTGTTTCATCAGCTCCTTGGGGTTCTGCCTTAGTATTATTAATTTCATATAGTTACATTAAATTATTAGGAACTGGGGGATTAAAAAAATCTACCATTAACGCTATTTTAAATGCAAACTATATTAAAGCTCTATTAGAAAAGCACTACAGCATACTTTATACTGGAGAAAATGGATTTGCTGCTCATGAAATGATTGTTGATTTTAGAGAATTTAAAGAAAAAGGAATAGAAGTTACTGATATAGCCAAAAGGTTGATGGATTATGGATATCATGCTCCAACAGTTTCTTTCCCAGTTGCAGGGACCCTAATGATTGAGCCTACTGAAAGCGAAAACAAAGCAGAACTTGATAGATTTTGTAATGCCTTAATTAGCATTAAAAAAGAAATTGATACTATGGAACCTGGTGATACTAATTCAGCTCTTAAAAATTCTCCTCATACAGAGGCAATGTTAACCTCAGATGAATGGAATTTACCTTACACAAGACAAGAAGCTGCTTTCCCTTTACCTTATATTAAAGAAAATAAATTTTGGCCATCTGTAAGACGAATTGATGATGCTTATGGGGATCGAAATTTAATTTGTTCATGTACTCCTATAGAGCACTATATGGATTAAATTATAATAAAACATAAAAGATAAGCCTCTTTTTTACAGAGGCTTATTTATTTTAACCTATTTTTTTTGAAAAATTAATAATTTCATAATTGTAAATATCCATTATTATCAAATTCAATAGGGTTTCTTAATTTTATGTTATTTCCACTGCATTCTAACAAAAAATTTGTAGACATATTTTTATACTAGTGCGTAAAATAGTACTTTTGCAGTTCTATTGAAATTAAATATCATATTCATAAATGAAAAAATTCACTAAAGAAACTTATATCAATTGGTATAAAGACATGCTTTTCTGGAGAAAATTTGAAGACAAATTAGCAGCTCTTTATATTCAACAAAAAGTAAGAGGTTTTCTACATTTGTATAATGGGCAAGAAGCTGTGTTAGCTGGAGCTCTGCATGCAATGAATGAAAACGATAAAATGATTACCGCATACCGTAATCATGTACAGCCAATTGGTTTAGGCGTTGATCCTAAAAGGATTATGGCTGAGTTACTAGGTAAAGATACTGGTACATCTCGTGGTATGGGAGGTTCTATGCATATTTTTTCTCCAGAACATAATTTTTATGGAGGTCACGGAATTGTTGGAGGACAAATTCCATTAGGAGCTGGATTAGCATTTGCTGATAAGTATTTTGAAAGAGATGGTGTTACCTTAACTTATTTTGGTGATGGTGCCGCTCGTCAAGGTTCTTTGCATGAAACTTTCAACATGGCAATTAACTGGAAATTACCTGTAGTATTTATTTGTGAAAACAATGGATACGCAATGGGTACATCTGTTAAGCGTACTGCAAATCATGATGAAATCTGGAAATTAGGTTTAGGTTATGAAATGCCTTGTGGACCTGTTGATGGAATGAATCCTGTAAAAGTTGCTGAAGCAATGAACGAAGCGATAGAAAGAGCTCGTAGAGGTGACGGTCCAACATTGTTAGATATTAAAACCTATAGATATAGAGGGCACTCAATGAGTGATGCTCAACACTATAGAACAAAACAAGAAGTTGAAGAATACAAAAAAATTGATCCAATTTCACAAGTATTAGAAGTCATTAAAAAGAAGAAATACGCTTCTGAAGATGAAATCAAATCTTGGGATCAAGATGTTAAAGATAAAGTAGCTGAATGTCAAAAATTTGCTGAGGAATCTCCATTTCCAGATAAACAGTTATTATATGATATGGTATACGAACAAGAAGATTACCCTTTTTTAAAACATAGATAAATGGCTGAAATAATTACAATGCCGCGTTTAAGTGATACAATGACCGAAGGAGTTGTTGCACAGTGGTTAAAAAAAGTAGGAGACAAAATTGAAGAAGGAGATATTCTTGCTCAAATTGAAACTGACAAAGCTACTATGGAATTTGAATCTTTTAACGAAGGTTTTTTATTGCACATTGGATTACAAGAAGGAGAAACTGCTCCTGTTGATAGCTTATTAGCTATTATTGGCGAAAAAGATGAAGACATTTCTGCTTTATTGGCTGGAGATGCTACAAAAGCAGCAGTAACTAGCGAAGAAACTGCCGCTCCTGTTTCTAAAGAAGCAGCTCCTCTAGCAGAAACTAAACCTGCTACAGAAGCATTTGTGGTTCCAGATAATGTTACTATTGTAACTATGCCTCGTTTAAGTGATACTATGACTGACGGAACAGTAGCAACTTGGTTAAAAAAAGTTGGTGACAAAGTTTCAGAAGGAGATATTCTAGCTGAAATAGAGACTGACAAAGCTACTATGGAGTTTGAATCGTTTAACGAAGGAACTTTATTATATATAGGATTACAAGAAGGTGAAAATGCTCCTGTTGATTCATTATTAGCAATTATTGGTGAAGCTGGAACTGATGTAACTGCAGTTGTTTCAGGATTTACAACTACTACTGCACCTGCTGCTACAGAAGAAGCTGAAACAAAAGCTCCAACTGCTGAGAAAAAAACTCCTGCATCTGCTGCTCCTATAAAAGATTCAAATACTACAGCTACTAAAAAAGTTAGCGCAATTAATTCTGAAAACGGACGTATTATAGCTTCTCCACTAGCAAAAGCTTTAGCTGAAGAAAAAGGAATAAACTTAGCTAAAATTGTTGGTACAGGTGAAGGAGGTAGAATAGTAAAAATAGATATTGAAAATTACAATCCTATAGTTGAAGTTGCTGCTAGTTCTGCAACTACCGTAGCCGCTCCTGTTGGAGAAATCAGCAAGACTGAGGTAAAGAATTCTCAAATGCGTAAAGCAATTGTGAAAGCTCTAGACAATTCTCAAACTACTGCTGTAAACTTTACAGTAACAATGGATATTGATATGGACAATGCTATAGCATCCAGAAAAGTAATCAATTCAATACCTGACACAAAAATTTCATTTAATGATTTAGTTGTAAAAGCTACAGCTATGGCTTTAAAATCTCATCCTCAAGTTAATACTGAGTGGACAAACGAACAAACTATCTATAACAACCACATTGCTATTGGTGTTGCGGTTGCTATTGAAGATGGATTGGTAGTTCCTGTAATTCCTTTTACAGACACTAAAAGTTTAACTCAAATTGGTGCTGAAGTAAAAGACTTAGCAATTAAAGCGAAAAATAAAAAATTAACTCCAGATGAAATGTCTGGTTCTACTTTTACGGTTTCTAACCTAGGTATGTTCGGTGTAGATAGTTTTACTTCTATTATTAACCAACCAAATTCAGCAATTTTGTCTGTAGGTGGTATCAAACAAAAACCTGTTGTTAAAAATGGTGAAATTGTTGTTGGAAATGTAATGACTTTAACTTTAGCTTGTGACCACAGAACTATTGATGGTGCTGTAGGTGCTGCTTTTATGAATACTTTAAAACAATATATTGAAAACCCAGTAACTATGATAGCATAGTTTATTGAATATTTATAATTAAAAAACCCATTGTTAAACAACAATGGGTTTTTTATGTTTTAAAATTGAACATCTAAGATAATTAACATTCTAGAATTCAAAAAAAGAAATTAAAAATCAAACAATCAATTTAATAGTTTTATTTATTATTATTTAATTACTTGGTTTAATATTTTGATTAACTCTAAAGACATTATTTGGATCATATATAGCCTTTATTTTAGCTAAACGATTATAGTTGTGTTTGTAACTTGCTTTAATACGCTCCTGCCCTTCATTATCCATCATAAAATTTGAATAAGCTCCTCCTGCAGCATATGGATGCAAAGCTTCCCAATATTCTTTACACCATTTTGTTATTTTATTTGCATTTTTAGGATCTGGATCTACTCCACAAATTACTCCAGCGTATTTAGCGTCACGATAAGCCCAAGGTGTTTCTTCAACTCCCACTCTACTTGCTGCTCCAGAAATTGGATACATATGCATTTGGGACAACAAAGATGGATTATTAGAACCAAACTTTAAGTGTTGCTTTCTCAACTCTGTGCCTAATTCATTAAAAAAGTCAGCTCTCCAATACCACTGTAACCCATTTGGCAATAAACCATCAAACATTGATTGAATAGCTGGGTAAGGCATTTCACCTACATGCTCAAATATAGGATTCTTTGCCAAAATTGGCTTAAAAGCTTCTTTAGCTTTTTCCATATCTCCTGAATAACACCAAACAATTGCACAGAATTGTTTTTTATGTAAATGCTCTGGAAAAGGAGGACCAGGAATTACCATTGTTGCTATAAAACCATTCAATTCTTCTGGAGCCTTATTTATAAAATTATGGTACCACTCCATTATTTCTTCTGTTTGCTCTATTGGCCATAAGGTTGGCCCTCCAAACACCGTTTTAACAGGATGCGCCTGAAATTTGAAAGAAGTAACTACCCCATAGTTTCCACCACCACCTCGGATAGCCCAAAATAAATCGGTATTTTTATTTTTATTTACTGTAACATATGAACCATCAGCTAAAACCATATCTGCTTCTAATAGATTATCTATTGTAAGTCCATATTTTCTTGTTAAATAACCAATTCCACCTCCTAAAGTCAATCCGCCAACACCTGTTGTAGATACCATCCCTGCAGGAACAGCAAGCCCAAAGGGGTATGTTGCATGGTCAACTTCTCCCCAGAGATTACCACCTCCTACTCTTACCGTATTATCTGAAGTATCTACTAGAACAAATTTAATTCCTGATAAATCAATCACTAAACCGTCATCACAAAGTCCTAATCCGCCTCCATTGTGTCCTCCTCCTCTTACTGCAATTAATAAATCATTATTCCTTCCAAAATTTATTGATGCCATTACATCTGCAACATCTACACACATAGCAAATAGTCCTGGCTTTTTATCTATCATTGCATTATACACCTTACGTGTGTCGTTATATTCTGCATCTGTTGGCTTAATAAGTTTACCCCTTAATTGTGAAGCCAATCCTTCAATTAATGAAGGATCTAAACTTTTTACTGAATTTTTCATGTTTTAATTTTTTTAGTTAATAAGTAGCTGAAAAATCTTATTTACAAAGATTTAACACTACAAATTTGGAACATTAAAACCTGAAACAATGTTAGTTTTAGTTCAAAAAATGATACAATTGATTCATTAAAATTCAAAAAATAAATTTATTTAATTGAATTTCTAGCAAATACTGTAGGAAGCATTCTATATCTTCTTTTAAAGACTCTGGTAAAATAAGTTGGACTATTAAAGCCTAAATCATAGGCTATTTCTGCTATAGTTTTATTATTAAGCTTAAGCATATCTAGAGATTTACGAAGCCTTAACTCTTGAATAAATTTGTTTGGAGACATTCTTGTTAAAGCCTTAATATTCCTGTAGGCTTGTGATTTACTCAATCCTAAGGGAGTATATAATTGTACACTTTTAAAATCGGAATTATACAATTCACTATTCAAAACATTTAATAATTCATCTAAAAATGAAAAATTTAATTCACTTATAACCTTAATGTATTTTTGATTCCTTTTTACTGTATCCGACTCTTTATCAGACAATAGTTTTGTGTATGTATCAATATAAATATAATTACTTGACCCAATTTTATTTAATTGCTCAACCTTTTTATTAGCTTCTTCATATAAATTGTCTCCTAATTCATCTACGGGTTTTCCTGTTACAATTGATAATTTATTTAAGTAAAAATCAGGAATAGATTTAAGTAATTCAAAAATAGATATAGCACAAATTACGGCTTCAGATGCAGAAATAAATGAAGCCTTAATATCTTCAGTTGGCTGCATAACAATAACACCATTATAATTTTGTATTAATTTTTGTATTTTAATTATATAGTGATTATAATTCCCCGTAAAGTCATAAATACTAAGCATTAATAGCGTTCTATAACCAGAATCCAATTCTCCAGAAAGCGTATGAGCTAAATCATTTTTACTTGTTCCAACTCCTAAATACATGCTAAATTCCTCTTCAGAAACCTCTATAATATTACAAGCTGTATTTCCATGAGATTTTTTGTGAACCTCATTACAAACTTCCTTATTTGGTGCTTGTGTAAGACAAAACAAGGTTTTAGTTTCAATATTTACCCAATATTTTTTTTCGAAGACACCATATTCTTCCTGGATAGCCACATCCGCAGCATGAGCTTTAATAAGATCATCTAATTTAATCTCACCAGAACCCAATTTGTGAAAATCCATGTATAAAGGCATAATCTATATTTAAGAATTATTAAACAGTATGTTGCTGAATGTATTTTGACGGTAAAATTCCATACTTATCCATAAAGCATTTCGAAAAATAAGCAGGACTATTAAAACCAGACTCATAAGCAATTTCTGAAATATTACCAGCGTGCTTATATAATTTTTTTAAAGCTTCTTTCAATCTATAATCTTTAATAAAATTATTAGAAGATTTACCCGCCAACTTAATTAATTTTCTATAAAGTTGAGATTTACTATACCCTAAATCATTACTAAAGTCATCAACTTTAAAATTGGGTTTATTCCAAATTTTCTCAACATAATCCATTAAATGATTTAAGAATTTTTCTTCAGTAGGTTTTAATATTCTAATTAAATCATTATCAATACTATCATTTCTATTTTCACTTTCGTACAATGCTTTCACCTCATTTGTAATAACTAATTGTTCAGAAACAATTTCGCACATCCTTTTGGCAGAAACAATGGCATCTTCAAAAATACTTTCTTTATCTGATACCGGTATACCTGAACTAAGAGCTATCTTCATTTTACGATTCTTCAAATCAAATTTTGGTGTAATATATTTGAAATTTGATCGAATTTTTAAAGCGCACCAAACAGCATTACTAACCGATTTAAAGGAGACGAGATAACTATTGTTATCCTTTTTAACAACTCTTCCTTTAAAATGCTTTGTTGACTTTAAAACACTGTTATGAAATTTTTGTGTAAATAAACTAAATTGATTTGCTTCTAACCTATTTAAATAGCTACTTGTTTTAATAACCATTATTACCCTAAAAGCAGGATCATTAATAATATTTAACTTTGTATTTTGTGCTTTTACCGGATCTTCAATTCTCCCTAAAAAAGATTCAACAATTTTTTCATTAACTTCAATAATACTATGAGGGTATTCACCATGCGCATGTTGGTGCATATCTTGAATCGCTTTCTTATTTGGGGCCTTAATTAAACAAAATGCAGTTCTTCTCTTCTCATCACACCAATAAGTCATCCCTTTACAACCAAATAAGTGTTCAATTTTTAAATCTTCCTCGTGCATTTGAGCCACATGTTCTGCGGATATCTCACTTGGAATATCGTGGCGATCCATATAAATAGGCATAGTAGTTTTTACTACAAGATAAACATTTTTTTATAAAGTTTATTTAGTAGACTAAAAACGAACCATTTATAAACAAAAAAAATCCCCAACTTTAGTTGAGGATTTTAAATATTTTAATCTAGAATACTATTTCTTAAATTTAGCATATTTAGATTTGAACTTGTCAATACGTCCAGCAGTATCTATTAACTTAGATTTACCTGTGTAAAAAGGATGTGAAGTTCTTGAAATCTCTAATTTTACTAAAGGATATTCAACACCATCTACATCTAAAGTTTCTCTAGTATTTACTGTTGAACGAGTTAAAAACACATCTTCGTTAGACATATCTTTAAATGCTACCATTCTATAATTTTCTGGGTGTATACCTTTTCTCATCGTAAACTCGTTTTAATTCTAATTTTATTTTTCAGACTGCAAATTTAACTATATTTTTGAAACTTCAAACAAATAATTTATTTAATTTACATAAAAATTCATAAAAAGCTATTTTAGTATGTCATATAAAACATTTTCAGGTTTATTTTTGTTTCTAATTTTAATTTCTTGCAAGAGCGAATATAAGTTTGTTTTAAAAACTCCAAGCAAAATTCAAACTAATGAAGTGCTTGAAGTTTCCATTTCTGAAAAAGAAGGAAAACCAATTAAATCTGTTCAATTTTCAATAGATAATAAAAAAATCACCTCGGAAGGAACATCTGCCAAAATTAATACAAAAGATTTCAGACTTGGAAAACATCAATTAACTGCACTTGTATTTTTTGAAGATAAAACTGAAAAGGTAACTAAAGCGGTATATTTTATGGCCGATACTTCTCCTGAAATTTATACATACAAGATAATAAATACCTATCCACATGATGAAAAATCGTACACTCAAGGTTTAGAATATCATAATGGTTATTTATATGAAGGCACAGGAAGAAAAGGATCTTCATATATTAGAAAAACGGAATTAAAATCAGGAAAATCTTTACAACAACAAGATTTAGACGCAACCTACTTTGGTGAAGGAATAACTATTTTAAACAATAAATTATATCAACTTACCTGGCAAGACGGAATAGGTTTGGTTTATGATTTAGAAACTTTTAAAAAAGAGAAAGAATTTAAATACACAAAAAGCCGTGAAGGTTGGGGTTTAACTAATAATGGTAAGCAACTTATTAAATCTGATGGAACTGAACGTATTTGGTTCTTAAACCCAGATACTTTAATTGAAGAAAGTTATATTGAAGCTTATACCAACAAACAAAAGGTTGAAAAATTAAATGAACTTGAATATATTAACGGGAAAATTTACGCTAATATTTGGCAAAAAAATTCTATTTTAATTGTAGACCCTAGTTCCGGTAAAGTTGATGGTGTAGCCGATTTAAATGGCTTAAAAAAATTAATTGAAAAAGACCAAAATTTAAGGGAAGATGACGATGTATTGAATGGAATAGCATTTGATAAAGAAAACAACCGTCTTTTTGTTACAGGTAAACACTGGAGCAAATTGTATGAGATTAAACTATTTAAAAAGTAATTTTATATTTTAAATAATAAAAATGCGAATTTCCCTTATATTTATTTTTGCAATCAGCTTATTTTTAACTGCTTCCTGCAGAAAAGACTTTGATGTAGTTTTAAGTTCTGGAAATTTATCTTTTTCAAAAGATACTCTTTATTTAGATACTGTTTTTACAAATATAGGATCAAGCACATACAACCTAAAAGTTTATAATAAAAGTAGCCACGCAATTTCAATACCATCAGTGAAATTAGGTAGAGGAGAAAACTCGAACTACAAATTAAATGTTGACGGGATTCCTGGAAAAATATTTGATAATGTTGAAATTTTAGCAAACGATAGTATTTATATTTTTGTTGAAACAACTATCAATTACAATGCTATTACAAATCCAATTTATAAAGATTCCATAGTTTTTGACAATGGTAAAAAAGGGCAAAATGTTAAATTAATAACTTTAGTTAAAGATGCACACTTTCTATTTCCTTCAAAAGATTTAAATGGACTTGTTGAAACCATTAATACAGGAATTAATTCAGAAGGAAATCCAATAAAAATAAATGGTTTTTACTTAAAAGATAATACTACTTTCACGAATGATAAGCCCTATGTAATTTATGGTTATTGTGCAGTTCCTGAGAATAAAACTCTTACAATTAAAGCAGGAGCAACAATACATTTTCACACAAATTCTGGAATTATCATAGAAAAAAATGCGACTTTAAAGATTGAAGGAGAATTAGAAAATAAAGTAACTTTTGAAGGCGATAGATTAGAACCTATATTTAGTGATATTCCAGGGCAATGGGGAGCTATTTGGTTAAGAGCTGGTAGTAAAAACCACTCCATAAAAAACACAATAATAAAAAACGCATCTATAGGAATTATTATGGACTCTATAGGGAGTGACACCTCTGCTACCCTCACTATTAACAATACTGAAATTTACAATTCTTCAAACTTTGGATTATTAGCACGAGAAGCAAATATAAAAGGCGAAAACCTTGTTATTAATAATAGCGGACAAGCTTCCTTAGCTTGCACTACTGGAGGAACTTACAACTTCACTCATTCTACATTTGTAAATTTCTGGAATAATAGTTTAAGAGAATATCCTAGTGTTTTAATAAATAATTATTCATCATTTTATGAAAATGGAACTCAAAAAATAGTTACAAAAAATTTATATGATGCTAATTTCACAAATTGTATTATTGGAGGAAGCGCTAATACTGAATTATTAATTGATAAGGTAGATGGTTCTGTATTTAACTATTCATTTAAAAATAACCTCATAAAATTTAATGATTTTAATGAGAACCTTAAAAATATTCCAGAATATAATTTTGAAGATACAAATCATTATTCAGAAAATATATTTAATGGAGATCCTCACTTTAAAGCTCCTTTTAAAAATGAATTAATTATTGGGGAAAATTCTGAAGGAAATAACAAAGCTAATTTAAATGGAACGACAAAATCTCCTTTTGATATTTTAGGAGTTCAACGCAATTTCCCAGCAGATATTGGAGCCTATCAACATATAAACTTAGAGGACTAAATTAGTATTTTCGTTAAAATCTATAACTTAAATTCTGTATTTTTACCACAATTAATTATCCGTATTTACATCTAACTATGAAAAACATTATAATTACCGGAACTAGTAGAGGAATAGGCTTCGAATTGGCTCAAATTTTTGCAAAAAACAATTATCAAGTTTTAGCATTATCAAGAAATACAAAACCACTTTCAGAATTAAACATTAAAAATATTACACCTTTATCTGTAGATCTTTTAGTTGAAAAAGATTTAAAAAAAGTAACAGATTTTATTTCTAAAAATTGGAATAAGGTTGATATATTAATAAATAATGCCGGAAAACTAGTTAATAAACCTTTTGAACAATTAACAACTCAAGATTTTATTGATGTATACCAAGTAAATGTTTTTGCAATTGCTTCATTAACTAAATTATTAATTCCTTTCTTACAAACAGGTAGCCATGTATTAAATATAAGTAGTATGGGAGGTGTTCAAGGAAGCTTAAAATTTCCTGGACTTGCAGCGTATAGTTCTGCAAAAGGAGCTATAATAACTCTTACAGAGCTTTTGGCAGAAGAATACAAAGAACAACAAATTGCATTTAATGTTTTAGCTTTAGGTGCGGTTCAAACCGAAATGCTTGAAGAAGCTTTCCCTGGATATAAAGCACCAGTTTCTGCAATAGAAATGGCTGATTATATCTATAATTTTTCTTTAAATGGTAACAAATTTTATAATGGTAAAATATTACAAGTCTCTTCAACTACGCCTTAAATGATTGAAAAATTATCAAAATACATACCTCAAAATGCAAAAGTTCCTTTAAACGAAATTTTAATTAAGCATCCATTAGAAATTAAAATTGTTAATGAAAGAGCAACTAAGCACGGAGACTTTAAAAGAACCTCCAATCACAAATTTCAAATTACTATTAATAATAATTTAAACCATTATCAATTTCTGTTAACACTTATTCATGAAATAGCACATTTTGTTACTTTTAAAAAATACAATAAGGTTAAACCACATGGAATTGAATGGAAAATAAGTTTCCAGCATCTAATGCTTCCATTTATAACACCAACCATTTTCCCTATTGAATTACTTCCTCTATTAGCAAATTATTTAAAAAACCCCAAAGCAAGTACTGGATCTGATGTAAATTTAACATATGCTTTAAAACAGTTTGATGATAATTCAGGAAAGTGCTTTATCTTTGAGTTAAGTAATGGACATAATTTTATTTATAATGGTAAAACTTATAAAAAAATTAAACTTAGACGAACAAGAATTGAATGCATTGAATTAAAAAGCAACAAAGTGTATTTATTCAATCAAAATGCAGAAATAGAAAGTATCTTTAATGAATAAAAATTATTATGCAGTTATTAAGACAATTGAAATTAGAATAAAATTTTAATTATTTTACCACATAAATATCCTTAACAATTTTAAAAAAAGGACAGGATATAAAAAATAACGGCTGAAGTTAAATCCAAATTTGGAGATAATTTCGTTTAAATTTAAATTGTATGGAAACCAATAATAATCCAAAACCTGAATCCCAAAATCCAGAAACACCTGAAAATAATGATATTATAGGGATCTGGGCCAGTATTGTAGCATTTTTACACGAATTACTAGACATAAGAAAAGATACTGATAAAAAAGGTACTATTGAAGATATAAAAGAAAACATTTCAATGAAAGGCCATACTGCTTGGGTATTGGTTTTTTCAATCCTAATAGCTTCTATTGGGCTTAATGTTAGTTCAACAGCAGTTGTAATTGGAGCAATGCTTATATCTCCCTTAATGGGACCAATTTTAGGAGTAGGATTGTCTATTGGAATTAACGATATAGATACTTTAAGACGGTCGCTTATAAACTTAGGTGTTATGGTTGGCTTAAGCCTTGTGACTTCAACCTTATTTTTTATATTTCCAATATTTCAGAATGAAACACCCGAAATATTGGCTAGAACAGCACCAGATGTTAGAGATGTTTTTATTGCAATTTCAGGTGGTTTAGCCCTAATTATTGCGCTGAGCAGAAGAACTAAGCAAACCAACACCATTGCTGGTGTTGCAATTGCCACAGCTTTAATGCCTCCACTTTGTACAGCTGGTTACGGATTAGCAACTTGGAACCTTGCTTATTTTGGAGGTGCCATGTTTTTATTTACTATTAATACCATCTTTATTGCATTAGCAACATTTGTTATTGTTAAATTTTTACGTTTTCCTATGTTGAAATATATTAATTCAGCAAAAAGAAAAAGAATTGCACGTACAGCTTCATTCATTGCCTTATTGGTCTTTGCGGGTAGTATTTATATGTTTATAAATTTATTTCAAGAAAACCAATACAGACAAAATGCTCAAAACCTGATAAACGACATAAAAAAAAGCGGGATAAGCATAATTGATGAAAATGAAAACAATATAAAATATCCTGAAAAATCAATAAATATTGTAGTATATGGGAATAAACTTACTGCAGAAGATTTAAGTAAATGGGAGTCTAAGTTAAATGATTACGGTCTTAAAGACACTAAATTAATTGTTCAACAAGGTGTTGATCATTCAGATTTAAGGGATGATGTAAAAAACTTAACAGATTTATATGTTCAAAATCAAAGAATAATATCATCTAGAGATGAAACTGTTAAAGAAAAAGAAGATAAAATAAAACTCTTAACTAAACAATTATCCAAATATGAGGCTAATGAAATTCCGTTTATTCAAATTAGTAAAGAAGCTCAAATAAACTATTCTGGTTTATCAAAATTAGGTTATGCCAAATTGATTGAAAATAATTTCAATTCAGTTGATACTATCACTGTTTTTAATGCTAAATGGTATGATTCTGTTCCAAACGTTAAGCAGCAACAGATACTGCTGGGTAAATGGCTTAAAACACGCTTAAATATTGATAGTATTCAGTTAAATAATAATTAAAAATCAAAAATAAGACCGAATCTAGGTAATACATTTCCAGAAGAATTCTCAATTTCTTCCAAATTATATCGTGAAGAATCTGATGAATTTATAACCCTATTTCCGTTATTATCAATTAATGGAATTAAATACGATTGAGAAGTAGACTCACTTGCATATAAGTTTTGAATATCTAAATAAAAATTAAGAGACATTTTTTTCCAATACCAAGTTTTATCCAAACGAACATCTAATTGATGATACGTATTAAACCGCTCTGAATTTAATTTAGAATAATCTAATATTCCACTATTAGAAACGTCATAATTTTCAATTAACGATGAAGCATTTACATCATACGGCGTATAAGGTTGCCCTCCTATTAAACGGAATTTACCACCTATTTCCCAATTTTTCTTCAATTTTTTTCCAGCTGTAATTGTTAACAAATGTCTATTGTCCCAAGAAGAAGGAATATATTTATTTATAGAATTTTGAAATTCACTTTTCACAAATGTATAAGACACAATTCCATACAAACCATTGTATGATTTTTTTTGAGCCAACACCTCAACACCATAGGCTCTTCCTTTTGAAGTTGATGTTACCTCTTCATTTCCTACAACCCCAAAATCTGACCCTAAATTTGCCAAACTTATTTGATCTCTAACAGAAAATGGATAATTTTTATATGATTTATAAAACCCCTCTAATGATACTTTTGAAGTTGCATTTGAATTTAACTCTAAACCTGAAACATAATGAGTTACATTTATATATTTCAGTCCATTTTCTTTATTTATTAAATTATTAGAGGAATCTCTATAGCCCAAAACCGTATACGCAGGTAATTGGTTATATATTCCGGTTGAAGCATTAAAATTTAGTTTTTCATTTATACCATATGTTAATGAAACTCGTGGAGAAAATTGATTAAATAAATTTTTCATTTCACTATTGTAATCAGCTCCGTCAAATCTAATTCCTGCAGAAACACCTAGTTTTGATTTTACAAATCTTCTTGAAATCTGACTAAAAATATTGTACTTCAACATATTAAGATCCGAAGCAAAATTAATTATTGAAACACCTGAAGTATTCGCAATTTTCTGAAAAGTACTATTTGAATATTTAGCAGATTCTAACCCTACTCCAAAATTTAATTTATAGTTATTTTTTAAAGTTGAAGTGTTTTCAAATCTAAACTTATTCTCAATTTCTTTAGAATCATATTTTAATATTAAATCTGAAGGTAAAAATGTATTATTGAAATATTTTTTAGCATTATTACTCCACTCATTTCTACTTAAAACAAATTGCCGCATTGAGTGTTTTCCATAATGCTTATAATTAATCCCAACTGTATAATTCCATTGCTCCTGAACTGGAATATTACTAAGTATATATCTATTTCGTTTTATAGTTTCTTCATCAGTAACATCATCATTTACATCTTCATTCAACTCAAAATTATCAATTGCGCCTAAACCAATTATTGAAATCTCATCATTTTCTGATATTTGATGCTTAACCTTAAATTGAAAATCATTATAAGTTGGTAAAAAAGGAAGCTTAATTAGTTTAAATAATAATTGAAGATAAGATTGACGCATAGAAGCGATAAAAGTAGTTTTAGAGCTAAGAGGTCCATCCAAAGTTATTCCTGCGTCAGAAGTCCCCAAAGTAACCCTAGAGTTAATTTTATTAGGGTTTCCATCCTTCTGAGTAAATTCAATTACAGAACTAAGTGCATTTCCTCTATTTGCAGAAAAAGCACTTGTATAAAAATCAACCTTTCTAATTAAATCAGCATTCATTATTCCCACAGGACCACCTGATGATCCTTGAGTTTGAAAGTGATTTATGACTGGCACTTCTATACCATCTACATAAAATTTATTTTCGGAAGGCGAACCACCTCTAATTATAATATCATTTCTAAAACCAGGGTTTGAAGCAACTCCGGGTAAAGATTGAATAACCTTCAAAATATCTCTATTCCCTCCTGGATTTTTCTCAATTTCAGTAATTCCTAAAGTTTGAACAGATAAAGGATTTTCAATAGATTTTTTAAACAATCTACTTTCTATTAAAACCTCATCCAATTCTTCACTACTCTGAGCCAATTCAACAACAATATAAGGCGACTTCTCTAAGGTTACTAAGTAATCTTCAGAAACAGTAGTTTGGTACCCTAACAAAGAGACCTGAACTTTAACAAACCCTAACGGAACATTAGTTATTGAAAACACACCATTTTCATTTGAAACTGTGCCTATAGAGGTACCGCTAATAATAACATTTACAAAAGGAATTATACCTCTAGATTCTTTATCAATAATTTTACCTGAAACTACTCCCGTATTTTGAGAGACCCCAACTAAAATAGTAAAAAGAAATATACCAATAAATAAGAATTGCTTTTTCATAATAGTATTTAATACAATACAAATATAGCATTTTTGTTTAACTCCTACGTCTTAATGTTAAACATTTTATAGTTGTTGTAAAAAAAACCTCAAACTAGATGTTTGAGGTTTGTGGTGAGAGAAGGATTCGAACCTTCGAAGCTTGCGCAGCAGATTTACAGTCTGCCCTCGTTGGCCACTTGAGTATCTCACCATAGTTTCAAAAAAACTAAAAAACTTCTCTAAATCGAGAAGTTTTTGTGACCTGGCTGGGGCTCGAACCCAGGACCACCTCCTTAAAAGGGAGGTGCTCTACCAACTGAGCTACCAGGTCAATTATTTCCTTTTTAGCGGCTGCAAAGATATAGTTTATTTTCATATAACCAAACATCTTTAATATTTTTTTTCATTTAAATATACCTCTCTAACTTTTTTAAATAAATTGGAAGAATACACGAAATTTACAATCGCCTCATTCTCAGTTTTAAAAATCTCTTTATTGGATCCTTCCCATGCTTTTACACCATCTTTTAAAAAAACAATTTTTTCTCCAATTTCCATTACCGAATTCATGTCATGAGAATTAATAACAGTTGTAATATTATATTCTTTTGTGATTTCTTGAATTAAATTATCAATTACAGTTGCAGTATTTGGGTCTAATCCTGAATTTGGTTCGTCACAAAATAAATACTTTGGATTCATTACAATTGCTCTAGCTATGGCAACTCTTTTTTGCATTCCACCAGAAATTTCAGAAGGAAATTTTTTATTAGCGTTTTCTAGGTTCACCCTGTCTAATACAAAGTCAACTCTTTTTTGCATTTCACCTTTTGAATCTTTGGTAAACATTTTTAAAGGAAACATAATATTTTCTTCAACCGTAAGCGAATCATATAAAGCGCCTCCTTGAAATACCATTCCCATTTCCTTTCTTAACTGTCTTTTAGCTTTAATATCTAACTCTGATTGCTTTCTACCGTCAAAACTGATGATTCCTTTTTCAGGAACATGAAGCCCAAGTAAACACTTTAAAAATACTGTTTTACCAGATCCGCTCTGACCAATTATCATACTAGTTTTCCCTTTTTCAAAAGTTGTTGTAACACCTTTTAAAACTGGAACTTTATTAAACTCTTTATATAATCCTTCAACTTCAATCATTTATCCTAATAGCATTTGAGTTAAGAAATAATTTAATAAAATAATAACTACACTGGTCCAAACTACAGCTTGTGTGCTAGCTCTACCAACTTCTAAAGATCCTCCTTTTACATAATAACCATGATATGCAGGAATTGTAGCAATTACAAATGCAAAAACTACCGTTTTAATTAAAGCATATTTAACAAAATAAGGGTCAAAATCTAATTGAATTCCGTAAATATAGTCTTCTGTAAAATACCTTCCTGTTAACAGTCCGGCTACGTAACCTCCATAAATACCTAAAAACATTGCCAATGAAATTAATAAAGGATAGAAAAATAATGTTGCTACAATTTTAGGTAACACTAAATAATTTAATGAATTAATTCCCATTACCTCTAAAGCATCTATTTGTTCTGTAACCCTCATAGTACCAATACTTGATGATATATAAGAACCCACTTTACCTGCTAATATAACACTCATAAAAGTTGGTGCAAATTCTAAAATCATTGATCGTTTTGTTGCAAAACCAATCAAATATTTGGGTATAAAAGGACTATCAACATTTAACGCCGTTTGAATTGCTACAACTCCACCAACAAAAAAGGAAATAAACATTATTATCCCTAAAGACTTTAATCCTAAGTCTTCAATCTCACGGAACAATGTTTCTCTAAAAACCGACCATTTCTGGGGTTTCTTAAAAACTTGCTTCAGCATAATAAAATATTTTCCTATATGCTCTATATAATTCATTTAGTTTCTTTTTCGCTAAAATATTAAATTAATACAAGCTATGTGCTTTTTGTATCATAAAATTCAAATGCAACTAAAAAAAAATCTTAATTTTGAAATCTTAAATTTAATAAAATGAAAAAAATATTTGCCCTACTTATTACAAGTATAATACTTGTACAATGTATAGCTATAAAAGCAGAATCTAACCCAACTACAACCATTGAAAAACAAGAAACAACTTTAAATAAAACAAATTCTAAATCCCCTAAATTAGTTATTGGAATTGTTGTTGACCAAATGCGTTATGATTATTTAATTAGATTTTATAATAAGTATGGAGAAGGAGGTTTTAAAAGATTAATGAACAAAGGTTACAATTTAAACAATGTTCATTACAACTATATTCCTACATATACAGCTGTAGGGCATACTTCAATATACACAGGGACTACTCCAACAAATCACGGAATTATATCCAATAATTGGTATGATAAATATGAAAAAAAATCTATTTATTGTGTAGATGATGACAGTTATGAGACTATAGGTGCAAAAACAGGTGGTAAAAAATCACCTCATAGAATGTTAACAACAACAATTTTAGATCAACTTAGGCTCTCACAAAATATGAATGGTAAAAGTATTGGGATTTCTATAAAAGATAGATCGGCAATTTTACCAGCTGGTCATACAGCAAATGCCGCCTATTGGTTTGAAGGTGGAAATGTAGGTAAATTTATAACTAGCTCATTTTATATGGATAAATTACCATCTTGGGTTGATAAATTTAACAATTCTGGGGTAGCAAATAATTATTTAGAAAAAACATGGAATACTTATTATGATATTAATTCTTATAATGAATCTATTATTGATGATAATAATTTTGAAAAACCTTTTAAAGGAAAAAGCGCTCCTTCCTTTCCTTATAATTTATCTGAATTAAGAAAAGTTAATGGAAATTATGACTTACTAAAAGCTGTTGCTTTTGGGAATGATTTTACAACCGATTTTGCTAAAGCTACAATTTTAGGAGAAAACTTAGGTAAAAGTAAATACACCGACTTTTTAGCAATTAGCTTTTCTAGCACAGATTATGTAGGACATAGATTTGGTGTAGATTCAAAAGAAATTGAAGACACTTACATTAGAATAGATAAAAACATTGAAGATTTAATTAATTTTTTAAACACCGAAATTGGATCTGATAATTATACTTTATTCTTAACTGCAGACCATGCTGCCGTTCAGGTTCCTTCTTATTTAAAAACATTAAAAATCCCAGGAGGTTATTTTGACAATGCTGCATTTAAAAAATATGTAAACTCAATTACTTTTAAACATTTCAATTCTGAAAATATAGTAGAAAATATTTCTAATAATCAATTGTTTTTAAACACAAAAATAATTACTGATTTAAATTTAGACATTTTAAAAGTTGAACAAGTTCTTGTTGATGAAATTATAAATTTTACCAATGTTTATAAATCTGTAAGCGGCCATACGTTACAAGCAACTTCTTTTAATTCGGGAGTGCTGCAAAAATTACAAAATGGATATAACCAAAAACGTTCAGGAAATATTTTATTTGTTCCTAAACCAACCACTATAAGTTATGCCCACGTAGGAAGCACTCACGGATCTGGATACAGTTACGATACCCATGTTCCATTAATATTTTATGGAAACGGAATTAAACAAGGATCTTCAGATAAAGATTATCCAATTGTAGACATTGCTCCTACCTTAGCCAGTTTTCTTAAAATAGAACAACCTAATGGAACTTCAGGAAAAACCATAACAGAAGTATTAGAATAAAAAAGAAGTATTAAAACATAAAAAAAAGCCATCATTGATGGCTTTTTTTTATGTTTTAATACTATTGAACTAATATCTATATACAATAGCATTTATATTCATTCCCGCACCTACAGATGCAAAAAGTATAACATCTCCTGGATTAACTACATGTCCTTCCATTTGACCTTGTCTCACTTGATCTAATAATATTGGAATTGTTGCTACAGAACTATTTCCTAACCTGTGAATATTCATTGGCATTACTCCTACCGGTACTTTAGTTTTATATAGTCTATAAAATCTTTTTATAATTTGTTCATCCATTTTTTCATTAGCTTGATGAATGAATATTTTTTTCACTTCTGAAATGTCAATTCCGCATTTATCTAAAGAAGTTTTCATAGCCATTGGAACATTAGATAAACCATACTCGTAAATCTTTCTTCCCAACATTTTTATGTAGTTAATATTTTGATCTGACTCCTTATTAAAGGATTTACCATAATGTAAATAAAAACATTCATCAATAACATCAGTTCTTGTTGCATGACTTAAAATTCCGGAGTTCTCATCATCTTCAACCGCCTCAATTACACTAGCTCCTGCACCGTCAGCAAAAATCATTGAATCACGATCATATGGATCAACAACTCTAGATAATGTTTCAGAACCAATTATTAAACATTTTTTTGCAATTCCAGACTTAATTAAAGCTTCAGCTTGTATTACACCTTGCACCCATCCTGGACAACCAAATAATAAGTCAAAAGCAACACAATTTGGATTTTTAATCCCCAATTTATATTTAACTCTTGAAGCTAAACTAGGTAACATATCACTTTGTATGCTTCCTGTTTTTACATCCCCAAAATTATGTGCAACTATTATATAATCTAAATCTTCCTTATCAATTCCAGCATCTTTAATTGCTCGCTCAGAGGCAAAAGAACCTAAATCTGAAGAGTTCATTTCAGCCTCAGCATATCTTCGTTCTTCTATACCTGTTATAGATTTAAATTTTTCTATAATTACTTCATTTTCCTGATCAAATGGAGTTCCATCTTCATTTAAAAATTCATGGTTTAAAAAGTCTGAATTCTTTTTAACTACATTTGGAATATAGCTTCCGGTTCCTGTTATTACTGACCTCATTTTTTTTGTAAAAAGTTAATAAACAAATTTAAATTGAATTACTTATTCAACTCTGAAATTTTTAATTCCATTACGGTGGCTATCGACAATGCTCTAGACTTTGCCGTGTGCGCCATTTCACCTTCAAACAACTCATCAACTGTCTTATTAAACGCTGATAACCAACACTTAAAATGTTCCACCTTAAAAGGTTTCTCTTGATGTAATTTCAGGTGTGGAGCCATTGCATTTTTACGATACCCACCAGAATAAAACAATACATTATCCCAAAAATCAACTAGAACTTGTAAATGAATTTCTAACTGTTTTGGATTTTCAAAATTAACAAAAAAATGCCGGACTAATTCGTCTTTCATTAATTTTATATAAAATGTTTTTACTAATAGGTAAATATCCTCTCTATTCTCAATATCTTTCTTCATTATTAAAGAAATGATTTATCAAAAGCAATTGGAAGTAAGTCTGAAATAGAATTTGTTTTTATCACCTTACCTTCTTCTCCCATAAAATAAACTTCTACATTACTGTTTTGTTTTAGTTCATATTCAGATAAAGTTTGCCTACATGCTCCGCAAGGAGCCACAGGCTCTTTTAAAACTTGGGAACTTGAACTAGCCGTAATTGCTAATATTTTGATTTTAGCCTCTGGATATTCTGAAGACACTTTCCAAATAGCTACTCTTTCTGCACACATCCCAGATGGGTATGCTGCATTTTCTTGATTATTTCCAGTAATAATTTCACCACTTTCTAAATAAAAAGCTGCTCCAACAGAAAATTTTGAATAGGGTGCATATGCCTTTTTTTTAGCTTCAATAGCCTTATTCATAAGAGTAAATACTTCTTTTGGAAGTTCATCTATTGAATCATAAACTGAAATACTAGTTGTAATTTCAACTTTTTTCATTAATAATTGATCTATTAAACTTTGTTAATTTACTTCAAAAATATCTCCAAAATCAAAAGACAGAGAAAATCTTAGTGTATTCTCTAGTGGATTATTAATATCTGAAGCATTGAATAAATATGAAATATCTAATTTAGAACTTTTAAAATTAAACCCAGACCCAATAGTGAAATATTTTCTAGCTCCTTTTAAATCACTTTCATTAAAATAACCTGCTCTAATTGCAAAAGAATTATCGTACATATATTCCGCTCCTAATGCCCAAGTAAATTCTTTCATCTCTTCACTAAATCCTCCTGGTGCATCATTAAATGATTTAAACATTCCGCTAAAAAAACTAATATCATCTTGAGAATATGGAGGTTCACCATCATCTGAAACACTTGGTGTTGGCACTAATAATTTATTCAATTCTAAGTTTAAACTTATTTTATTATAATTATCTAAAATAAAATCAAAACCACCTCCAACTTTCATATTTGTTGGTATAAAATTGTCTTGACCATCATCTGAATAGGAAACTTTTGGACCAATATTAGAGATATTATAACCAGCTCTCCAAATACCATTAAAATCTCCATAGTTTTTTTCATCAGACTGAAAATAACCAGAAATATCAACTGCGAATGAATTTACTGGACTAATTGTTGAATTTGCAGATTCTATACCTAAATCAGAACGAATATAACGTAAAGTTACACCCATAGAATATGTTTCATTTAATTTTAAAGAATAAGATGCATCAACAGAAAACTCATTTAATTTTTCAGTACCATTTGGAAAACCACTATTATCTGTTAATTGAATTTCTCCTAAATTAAAATACTTTAAACTTGCAGCCCAGGCACTTCTTTCATCAATTCTGTTAGCAAAAGAAAATCCTCCTAAAAAAACATCATTAGTTAATTCTCTAAGCCATGGAGTATAAATTATTCCAACGGAAAACTGAGATCTCATAAAAGCAAACTTTGAAGCATTCCAATGTTGTGAGTTTGCATCTGGAGAAGTTGCAACCCCTATATCTCCCATACCTCCTGCTCTTGCGTCAGGTGCTATTAATAAGAAAGGTGCTGCGGTTGTAATTGGATTTGCCGTTTCTTGTGCATTTATATTTGAAAGTGCAAATAAAACAGTTAGAGAAACTAAAATTATTTTTTTCATTAATGGTTTTCTTTAATTTAATAATTTTATTAAATCATTATTGCAATATTACTAATTTTTCAGTTTTATGAGCAGTAGTATTAGAATTAATTGCTTTTACTTTAATTTTGTAAACATATACTCCTTTTCCAATTTTTGAACCAAAATCATCTAAACCATTCCAATTTAAAGACCTACATAAATTTCCATCCGCTTGAACTGTTTCATTTATTGTTTTAACTAATTTTCCTGAAACAGTAAAAATTTGCACTTGAATATTTAATAACTCATTAGGTTTATTATGATTAAACCAAAACTCGGTATAATTAACAAATGGATTCGGATAATTAAGTACTTTAGTTAAAATTAAATCTGAACTATCTGTTACAGTAAATGTAAACGTTGATTCTGTTAAATTATTGTAAGTATCCCATACCTTTAGGTCTATTGTGTGCATTCCTTCTGAAAGATCTTTAAATGAATATGTTACCTTTCCTTTTTTATAATTATTTAAATCGGTTTGATAATAATCATTTAAAATTATTGGATTTGCTTGATCATTATCTAATATCGCTACAATATCATGATCTACTGCCGTTATTGAAGTATTAATCCCGTTTTCATCTTCTAAAACACCAATAAACATTGGTGAACTATCTGTAGTACCTCCATCAACAAAGTTTAAATCATTCATATATAATTGCACAACTGGCCCTTTGGTATCTTCTGGTGCGTTTTTATTTATTCCACCAACGGTAATATCAAAGTTAAAACCTGCTTTATCCGATTTTTTATCCGTTGCATAAAAACTAAGTTTACCTTTACCATAAGCAACCTTTAAATCTTTTGGAGCTACAAAATCAAAGGTAAATTTACCATTTTCAACTTTAGATCTTCCTTCAAATATTTTACTATCAATTACATCAAATTGCATTTTAATATTTTTAGAATCATTATCTAGTGTTGATTTTATTATTGCTTTATCAAATACTGAAATATCAATTTCTCCATTATAATCACTTAAAACATTATTATTAATATCTGCAACATCACCTTCAAATTTAATATATGAAAGAGCTTTAATAGTATCTGTAGAAGTAGCCACATCCTTACCGTTCATTGCTGTAATATTAATAGAAGGTTCAGGAACACTCAAGTGCATAGCCGGATCTCCAAAATTAAATATAAAGAAACGTTGGGTGGTTGAAAATTGATTTTTGGCCTCAACCAAACATTCTGCAATCGACAAATTTTCATTATCAAATTTTAGCAATGGTTTAATTAAACGGTCATTAAAAACTTGACCAACACTAATATAAATCTCTCTTGAAGTAGAAATTAATGAACCAGCTCCATAATTTGGTTCCCAAAATAAAAATTCTCCTGCTGTTTTTCTTAAAGGGTTATCAAATCTAGAGAAATCACAAGTAACAGTAACAAATAATGGTAGTTTATTTTTATTCTCCATCTTTTGAATTTCTTCTAATCTTAAAATTCCTTCACTAGCCCAACCGTTTTCTCCTCCATGACCAAAATAATCAATAAGTAAAGTTCCGCTTTCAATTTTATTTAAAATATCCAAATTAACTGTTGGGTAAACTTTCCCTGAAGATGTTGTTTCTTGTGTGTAGGCATCTAAATAAATTTTATTTAAATTAAAAACTGGCTTTTTGGAAGATATTGAATCAGCTATTTTCTCCATATTTAGCTGAATTATTTCTTCTCCCGAACTATCAATATCATCAGCTATTAATGTTAATCTTGTTCGCCAATTCCCGAATGAATCCTCACTATAATAATCTAATATTTTATCTACTACTTGTTTTGCTTCAATAACATCTGTAACAGGAATTCTACCTGTTGCAACATCTTGTCTTTCAAAAGAATTCATTAATCCTTCATTTTCATCCATCATTCCATAATAATCATCTGTTACATATGAAGATGCTAAATTAAAACTGTTGTACGCCTCAAAAACAGGTACAATATTGTTATTACCTTCTATTCTATCTTTAAAATCATAAGAAGCATCACCAAATAAACAAACATATTTAATTTTGTTAGTTGTTGAATTATTATAAAGATGTTTAATAAAATCTCTTATTGCAGTTACATCTTGTGAGCCCGATGAAAACTCATTGTAAATTTCATTTAAACTAACTACTTTTGTAATTAATCCTGAATTTACCTTATGAAAATTAGCTAATCTTTGAGCTTCATTGAATAAGTAGTTTTGTGTTATTAATATGTAATCAATATTATTTAAACTATGTAAATTCTGATTTTCAACTACACTTTGATCTATTTGATTAGGTGAGTAATAATCATTTTCTGGAATTAATAAATATTCCTCTAATTCCCCTCCATTAAAATTAAATGTAAAATTAGAACCTGTTGATTTGTTTTCAACCACTTTTGGATCTAATGGATTTGTTACATCCCAAACCCATTTAATATTATTACTATTTTGAATTGAGTATTCAAAAACATTTAAAGATCCAACTGTGCTAAAATTTCGAAAATTATATTGTGTCTTTTTCGCTATTAATTTTCTACGTCCTAAAACCTCAATATAATCTAACCAGGCTTTAGCCCCAGGATTACTATTATTATTAAACTCTACATCAATATTTACCTCATCTCCAGACAATTCAAATTCCCCTATGTTTTCATTTGCAATAGCCCCTGTTAACCCACTATATGTTCCATAATTAATATTTAACATTTCACTGTCATTTATTAAAATATCCATTGAAGTTGTTGAATAGGATTGAACAACACCTCTAACTCTAACCTTAACTTTTTCTGAAGAATCAATTTCATCAAAAGGAATTGAATATGAATTAATATTTTCAAAATTAAAATCATCTCCAAACCATTGTTGTCCTGCTCCAAACAAATTCACCTCATCCTTTTCATAAAATGTAAAATCATCAAAAGAAGAGAATGTTAAATTGGCACTTCCCAAAACCTCAGGTTTAGTAGAAATTCGTTTCCCTAAAGAATCACTAATAGTTAAAAAATAAAATGATTCTTCCGAATAAATATTATATATATGTCTTGAAGTGTTTAAATTTGGATTTGAATCATGTTCCCAATAATGTGGTCCTTGAGCATAAAATAATATAAAATCACCATTATCAAAACTACTATCAGACTCTCCTCCTATATAAATTGAATTCTCTTGCAGTCCATCAGGTCTAATATTACTGTTTTTTTGAGAAAGCATTTTACCTCCGTTTCCATAAATCTTAATATTTTTCGGATTTATAGTATTAACATCTACGCCCAATTTTTCTAAGAAATTCTTATCAATTTTATAAACTCCTGTTTTATTAATAGAAAATTTAAACCATTTTCCATTAGCCAATACAGAATTTTTAACTGAACTTTTATGCTTTAAACTATTTTTATAATTTCCAAAAGAATAATTCAATTGAAATGAAATAACGCGTTTAAGTTTATTTTTAACTTTAATAATTGGTATTAAATTTAAAGCTAAAAATGATTTTTCTTTATCATTAGCTATATTTAAATTATAACTTAATGAAGCTCCTATAAATTCTTTTGGAATTGAATAATTTGAATTAATATTTTCATAAACAACATTACTAATTGAATGACTTGTTAATACTTTACCTTTCTCAATTTCCCAATCGCTATCATAAACAGGTATCAAACTCTCATTCAGCAAATTACCTTTAACAAAACAAGTATTTATAGTTACATCTTTATTTACAACAAATTCAATATTATCCTCCCATATAAGGTTTATTTTTTTAGAAGATTTTTGTTGGGAAAATAACTCAGTTACAGATATAAACAGAAGAAAAATTAATATAATTTGAATTTGCTTCATCAATTAAAAAACATTTAATTTTGGGATTAATCTTAATTTTTATACAACATTACATATAATAAAGTACAAAAACAATCGTTATAAAAAACATAATTAATTATTTTGTTGCAAAAAAAATTATTTAGCGTAAATTGCGACCTATTAAACCCTTATAATATTAGTATGAACCTCAATAATTTTAAAATAATACCAAAGGTAATTTTTTCATTTATTCTAATAACAACATTAGTTGGTTGCCATAGTAGAAACCCTCATAATGCAGGTGGGCTAACTGGATGGAGTTCTTCAGATAAAAGCGCTGTTGGATTCTATGATTCTAAACGAGATTACCAAGGCCAAGAAGCTCCTCCTGGTATGGTTTTAATTGAAGGAGGAACTTTTACAATGGGTCAAGTTCAAGATGATGTTCTATTTGATTGGAATACTACACCTGTTAAACAACAAGTTCGATCTTTTTATATGGATGAGACCGAAGTTACGAATTCAGAATATTTATTTTATTTAGATTGGATGGAAAAAGTTTTCCCTCCTAATAATATAAATTATGAACACATTTACGAATCTGCTGTACCTGATACATTAGTATGGAGAAATGTTTTAGGTTTTAATGAACTATTATCTGAAAATTACTTAAGACATCCGGGATATGCTGAGTATCCAGTAATTGGTGTTAGCTGGGTTCAAGCTAATCAATATTGTAAATGGAGAACTAATAGAGTTAATGAAAAGATTTTAATGAATAAAGGTATCTTAAATCCATTATTCGAATTAGATTCAGTTAAAGTGGAAGGTAAAAATCATTTCGATACTGAAGCTTATAAACAAAACCCAAATGCTCTTTTTGATGGTGATTCAACTATCTACCATAAAGGACTTCCTGCATATGCTAAAAAGAAAAAAGGAGCTCCTAAAACTAAAAGAGGTGCTTTCACGGGGAGACATGTAAAAGTAGCTGATGGAATATTATCTGGTAGTTTCAGACTTCCAACTGAGGCAGAATGGGAATATGCTGCTAAAGCAGTTATTGAGGGAAGAGAATACAACAACATTAGAGGTAGAAAAAAATATGCTTGGAGTGGTAAATACACTCGAAATAAAGATAAACGCTTTTTAGGAGATCAACTTGCCAATTTTAAACAAGGTAAAGGGGATTATAGTGGTGTTGCAGGTTGGAGTAATGATGGTGGAGACATAACCATTCAGGTGAAATCTTATGAACCAAATGCATTTGGATTATATGATATGTCTGGTAATGTTGCTGAATGGGTAGCTGATGTTTATAGACCTATAGTAGATAATGATGCAAATGATTTCAATTATTTTAGAGGAAACATATTCACTAAAAAAATGATTGATTCAGAAGGAAAAGTTGTAGTTGCAGATAATTTCTCTGTTCAATATGACACTCTTGATAACGGAAGAATTATTCCAAAAGATTTACCAGGTAGTGTTAAATATGTGCCAGTTACAAAACGTGACGCATATATGAGAAATAATTATGAAAAAGCTTATAATGTAGACGCTGAAGATGGTGATTTAGCTTCAACAAAACTTTATGACAAGGAAGAGGAAGAATTAGAAGTTAAACCTAGAATGTATAACTCTCCTATTAAACCTAAAGTAATTGGTGAAAGTGGATTTATAATGCAACAATATGATACTAAGAAAAGAAATACTTTAATTAGTGATAAATCTCGTGTTTACAAAGGAGGATCATGGAGAGATAGGGAATACTGGTTAGACCCTTCTCAAAGAAGATTTCTTCCTGAATATATGGCTACAAATTACATTGGATTTAGATGTGTAACAGATAAAATTGGACCAATGACAAATAAAAGAAGAACACCTGTTACCTCAAAAGTAAGACACTAAAACATTTAATAATAATAAAAACCTCATTGTGAATAACAGTGAGGTTTTTTTTATATTTATATTATGGATATTAAAGATATTTATACGCTATTCTCAAAGAATTTATTAATTGATACTGATACAAGAAAAATCAGAAAAGGAAGTTTATTTTTCGCTTTAAAAGGTGATAATTTTAATGGTAATAAATTCGCCACAGCTGCTTTAAATAAAGGAGCTGAATATGCTATTATTGATGAGAAAGAATTTAATACTCATAACAACACTATTTTAGTTGAAGATGTTTTAAAAACGCTTCAAAAGCTTGCCAATTACCATAGAAAACAACTTAATATCCCTATAATTTCACTAACAGGTAGTAATGGAAAAACAACTACAAAAGAATTAATAAACGCTGTTCTTTCAAAAAAATATAATACCACTGCTACAATAGGAAATTTAAACAATCATATTGGAGTTCCATTAACTTTATTATCAATGGATAAAACAACCGAAATTGGAATTGTTGAAATGGGAGCCAATCATTTAAAAGAAATTGAATTATCTTGTAATATCGCTGAACCCAACTATGGTTATATTACAAATTTTGGTAAAGCTCACCTTGAAGGTTTTGGTGGTGTTGAAGGTGTAATAAAAGGTAAATCTGAATTATATGAATTTTTATTAAATTCAAACGGAAAGGCTTTTATTAATGAAGATGATGAAATACAAATAAAACAAAGTAATGGTACCGATTCTATTTTATTTAATTCAAAAGAAATAAAATTTATTGAAGCAAATCCTTTTGTTTCAGTAAAATTTCAAAATATATTAATACAAAGTCAATTAATTGGAAGTTATAATTATAATAATATTGCTGCTGCTATAGCCATTGGAAACTACTTTAAAGTTAGTTTAGAAGATATAAAAGAAGCAATTGAAAATTACATTCCTACAAACAATAGATCTCAAATTATTGAAAAAGAAACGAATCAAATTATTTTAGATGCTTATAATGCAAATCCAAGTAGTATGAAGGTTGCATTAGATAATTTTAAACAATTAAATAGTTCGTCAAAAGTTGTTTTTTTAGGAGATATGTTTGAGCTTGGAGTAACAAGTAATAAAGAGCATCAATCAATTGCAGATCTTGCCACTAATTTTAAATTTAACAAAGTGTTTTTAATAGGAAAAGCATTTTCTACAACTAGTGTAAAAAATGCTTTTGTTTATGATAGTTTTGAATCTTTTAAAAATTCAACAAATTGTAAATTAATCACCAATTCAACTATACTCATTAAAGGATCTAGAGGAATGGCTTTAGAACGAATCTTAGATTTATTTTAAATTCATTAACTCACGGTGATGTTTTATCAATCCATCTATTGGACGACGAACAATATTTCCCAAGTCAACCAAATAATATTTGGCAACATCTTCAATAATATCACGAGCAAAAAATGCAATTGAACCTACAAAATGTACAGGAACAGTTTGTGATTCCTTATAAGGTAAAATTCTATTTTTAAAGAATTCTTTCATCCCCTTATGAAGTACTTTATTAAAATATAAAGTCCTTTTATTTTTCAACATAAATTCAGCAAAATTTGCTAAATATGTATTTGGGTTTTCTTCTTTATAAATATTATTTTTAATAATGTCTGCATCAACATTAAATTGCTCTTCGAACATTTTAGCTATTTCCTTTGGCATTTTTTTATAGTAATAATCTCTTATCAATTTTTTACCAAAATAATTACCACTTGCTTCATCCATTAAAATATACCCTAATGAAGGAATACGAACATCTACATTCTTACCATCAAAATAACAAGAATTAGATCCAGTTCCTAATATACAAACCATTCCTGGCTTGTTGGTTACTGCATAAGCAGCTGCATAAGTATCTTCTTTTACAACAACCTTTGCATTAATAAAAAATGATTCAAATATTGATTTAAGCAATGCCGTAGGTTTTGGTGTTCCGCAACCAGCTCCGTAGAAATAAACCTCCTCAACAGTTTCTTTTATTTTTTGAAAGTCTTCATTTTCAGAAAGTCTTTCATTTAATAAGTCAACTGGGAAAACAGCGGGATTTAATCCTCCTGTTCTAGTTTTTAAAGCCACTTCGCCTTTTGCATCTAGCAAAATCCAATCGGCTTTTGTAGAGCCTCCATCAGCTATTAGAATCATTTTTTATTTTATTTTTATAAAATTATTTAACTTCACTAATGTAAGTAGCTAAATCAACTAATTTAGTTGAGTAACCAAATTCATTATCGTACCAAGATACGATTTTTACGAAGTTATCATTTAATCCCATAGAAGCGTTAGCATCAAATACAGAAGTTCTTGGTTCAGATACGAAATCTTGAGAAACAACACCTTCATCAGTATATCCAAGAATACCTTTTAATTCGTTTTCAGAAGCATCTTTGATTGCCGCTTTTACTTCATCAAAAGAAGCACCTTTTTCTAAACGACAAGTTAAATCTACTACAGATACATCAACAGTTGGTACTCTAAATGCCATACCTGTTAATTTTCCATTTAATTCTGGAATTACTTTTCCAACAGCTTTTGCAGCTCCAGTTGAAGCAGGTACAATGTTGTTTAAAGAAGCACGTCCTAATCTAAAGTCTTTTCTTGATGGTCCATCAACTGTAAATTGAGTTGCAGTTGCAGCGTGAACTGTAGTCATTAACCCTTCAACGATACCAAATTTATCATTTAATACTTTAGCGATAGGAGCTAAACAGTTTGTAGTACAAGATGCGTTAGATACGATAGTATCAGCAGCAGTAATGTTTTTGTGATTTACACCCATTACGAACATTGGTGCATCAGCAGAAGGTGCAGAAATTGCAACTTTTTTAGCTCCAGCAGTAATGTGCTTTTGAGCTCCTTCTAAGTTTGTAAAGATACCTGTACAGTCTAACACAACGTCAGCACCTACAGCATCCCATTTTAAATCTTCTGGATTACGTTCAGCAGTAATTCTAATTGATTTTCCATTAACAACTAAGTTACCATCTTTTACATCGATAGTTCCATCAAATTGTCCGTGAACTGAATCGTATTTCAATAAATAAGCTAAGTGTTCTACAGCTAATAAATCATTAATACCTACTACTTCTACATTTGATCTGCTAGCTGCTACTCTAAAAGCGATTCTACCAATTCTACCAAATCCGTTAATTCCAATTTTAATTGTTGACATTTTTATTGTTTTTATCTATTAATCTATGTTTATACTGAAGTTATTTCAGCTACTTTTAATAATTCTTGATCTATATCGTGGTTCATTTTAATGGCTTTATTAAGCCCAACTGTAGTTACTTGATTATTAGTAATACCAACCATTACACCAGATGTTCTATCTAATAAATGCTCAACAGCAGCTACTCCTAACCTACTAGCTAATACTCTATCTCTACAACTTGGAGAACCACCACGTTGCATATGACCTAATACAGAAACTCTAATATCATAATCAGGGAAAATTTCTTTAATATGATCTCCTAATTCAAATACATTTTTTCCAATTTTATCACCTTCAGAAACAACTACAATACTTGAAGTCTTTCCTTTTTCTTTACTTGCTTTTAGAGATTCTACTAATCTTTCTAATCCTAAATTCTTTTCTGGAATTAAAATTTCCTCAGCACCAGCACCAATTCCTGAATTTAAGGCTATAAACCCAGCGTCACGTCCCATAACTTCAATAAAGAATAATCTATTATGTGAACTTGCTGTATCTCTAATTTTATCAATAACTTCTACAACTGTATTTAAAGCCGTATCATAACCAATAGTTCTATCAGTTCCATAGATATCATTATCTATTGTACCCGGGATTCCAATTACAGGGAAATTAAATTCATGAATAAATTTAAGACCTCCGGTAAATGTACCATCTCCTCCAATAATAACTAAAGCTCCTACACCTTCCTTCTTTAAATTTTCGTAGGCTTTTTTTCTTCCTTCTGTGGTTTTGAATTCTTCCGATCTGGCAGACTTTAAAATAGTCCCCCCTTTATTAATAATATTACTAACATTACGACCAGATAAAGCTTCAAAATCACCTTCAATTAAGCCTTGGTATCCTCTATATACACCAACGCATTCTACTCTATAATATGTACATGCTCTAACAACGGCACGTATGGCTGCATTCATCCCTGGGGCATCTCCTCCAGAGGTTAATACTGCTATCTTTTTTATTGGTTCATTCATTCCTTAAAATTATACATCAAAATTAACCCTTTTATAGGGTTTTAGTCTACAAATCAGCGCATTATTCACTAAAACGATTTCGCTATTACCGTAAAAAAAAGGTTGAAAAAAGAGCTTGATTTTTCAATTTCAACCTTCTTATTTTCAACCCTATAAAGTTATATATTTTAGCTTTATTATTTCAAATAAAATGTTAATTTTTAATTAAACTAAAATATGTTGAGCGTTAATTCTCTCAAATTGAATTTTAACCTATTTTTTTTCGAGTTTTAAAATATAAGAATCAAGAGTATTTAATTTTACATTAAACTTCCCTTCTCCATTTTTCACTATTAATTTTGTAGTATATTTTTTATACAATTGATCAGTAAATGTATAAGATCCGTCTTTTAAATTCCATTTTGTTATTACATCTGAAGGAATCAATAAATCTAAATCATGATTTATTAAATCATCAAAGTTTGATATTATAAGTAATTTTTCATTTTCACTCCATCTAACAAATGAAAATATTTTTCTTGTATAATTACTAACCAATTGTCTGTTGTAATGGTGAATTTCTTGATACTCCCCCATTAATGCTTCACTATTTATTGTAAAGTTTAACAGGTGTTTATAAAAATCTCGTAAGTCTTTTTCTTGTTTTGTTGATTTTCCTCCATCAAATTTTCCTTCATTCATCCAACGTTGATGCGTTGGCACTCCAATATAATCGAATATAGACGTACGTGTTGGTGATCCAAAACCTGCCTTTTCATCTCCTGGTTCCCCTACTTCTTGTCCAAAATAAACCATAGTTGGCGATGTACTTAAAGTTGCAGAAACAACCATAGCTGGTTTTCCTTTTTCTGCTGAACCTGCAAAATCAGAACTAGCAATACGTTGTTCATCGTGGTTTTCAAGAAAATGCAGCATATTATGCTCTATATCTGATTTGTAATCTTGAATTCCAGTTATATGATCTGTCCAACCATGACCTTGCATTATATTTTTAATGGTATCGTACAAAGCTACCTTATCATATAAATAATCCATTTTACCTTTTCTAATATAATCTCTATACATGTCTGGATTGTAAACTTCTGCTAATAAAAAAGCTTTTGGATTTTTCATTTTAATAGAAGAATTCATAAAACTCCAAAACTCTACAGGAACCATTTCTGCCATATCATATCTAAATCCATCAATATCTTTTGCTATCCAATATAAAGCGATATCTCTAAATTTAATCCAAGAATCTGGCACATCTTTATCGCTCCAAAATTTAAAATGAGCTTTATAATCTTCATTTTCAAATCCGCTAGGCAACTCAGCAAAATCTTTTCTACCATCTGGGCTTACACCATAATTTACTTTAACTGTTTCATACCAATCATTAAAACCAGGTTTAGACGCTCTTGAGCCATTCCCGGTCCATTTAGCTGGGTTTTCTTCAAACTTACCATCAATTAAAGGGTTTTCTTCCCCTCCTAAAGGCAAGTACCCATCTTGCCAATCAGGTAAAACAAAAGCTTCTCCTGGATTGTAATAAAAGTTATTATTTACATCGTATTGTTTTGTTTTATCATCACTTTCTCCAAAATCTTCAATTCCTTTTGGATTTGTAACTCCTTTATAATTCCTAGCAACGTGGTTTGGAACTATGTCAATTATTACTTTCATTCCAACTTTATGAGTTCTTTTCACTAAAGATTCAAACTCTTCAAGTCTATTTTCAACATTTACTGCTAAATCTGGATTCACATTGTAATAATCCTTTACAGCATAAGGTGAACCCGCTCTACCTTTAACTACATCTGGATCATCGTTAGAAATACCAAACTTGGTATAATCTCTAATAACATCATGATGAGGAACTCCGGTATACCATATATATGTAACTCCTAATTTTTTAATTTCTTTAAGAGCTTTTTCGGTAAAATCGTTAAATTTCCCTACTCCATTTTCTTCTAAAGTTCCCCAAGGTTTATTAGTTGTATTGGTATTCCCAAACAGCCTTGTAAACACTTGATAAACTACTTCTTTATGGTTTTTTTTAGCTTTCATCTCCTTTTTATCTTCTTTTTTTTCCTGATTACAAGCGACAAAAATAAGAATTAACGTAACAATTCCTGTTATAAATTTTGTTTTCATATTGTTAAATATTGGTTGTTCGTGCTATCCGTAGATTTTAGATTCCTGTCTGTGAACTTTGCAGGAATAACAAATTATTAATAATCTCATTTTTTAATCAAACTAATTGCAAAACCTCCACCTGCCGCCAAATGGAACTTTTCTTTTAATTGTTTACTAATTTCAATAGTTCTAATATTTAAATCTGTTGGATTGTTATCCCAATGTGCTGCTTTTCCATCTTCATAAATCGTTGCTATATAAATAACACCCTCATCCAAAAAACTAAAATCAACTTCAATATCTCTAGAGTTTTCGTCTGTAATTCCTCCTACAAACCAATTATCAGTTTTACGCTCCTTGCGAGCTATGGTTACAAAATCACCTATTTCTCCATTTAAAACTTTAGTTTGTTGCCAATCTACACCAACATCTTTTATAAATTGAAGCGCAGGATTCCCCTCATAATTTTCAACTAAATCCGCTGCCATTTGTACTGGACTATAAATAACCACGTATAAAGCCAATTGCTGAGCAATAGTTGTATTTACTTGATTTTCTTTTTTCCATTTATTGAATTTAATATCAAAAATTCCTGGAGTATAATCAATTGGTCCTGCTAACATTCTTGTAAAAGCTACAATTGGCAAATGTTCTGGTGGATTTCCTCCATCAGAAGACCAAGCATTAAATTCTTGCCCTCTTAAACCTTCTCTTGAAATAGTATTCGGATACGTTCTTCTTAAACCAGTTGCTTTAATTGGTTCATGTGCATTAACTGCTACTTCATATTTTGCAGCTTTAATTACATTATTGTTGTACTGATTTACCATATACTGACCGTGATGAAACTCACCTTTTGGAATTATTTTACCAACGTAACCCGTTTTTACAGCGTGAATTCCTAAACTTTGCATTAATGCATACGCAGTATCTTGCTGTTTTTCGTATGTTTGAGTAGCTGCAGAAGTTTCATGGTGCATAATAATATCAACACCTTTTTCTCTTCCATAACGAACAACTTCTTGCAAATCATAATCTGGGTAAGGAGTTACAAAATCAAATACTCCCTCTCTATCTTCAAAACCAACCCAATGCTCCCAACCCGTGTTCCAGCCTTCAACCAAAACCGCTCCAATATTATTTTTTGCTGAAAAATCAATAAATCTCTTTGTGTTTTCTGTAGTTGCTCCGTGCTTTCCGTGAGCTTTACCCGTATCAATCCATTTTCCATCCAACTCTTCCATCCCATAATCCCACGTAGATTTCCCTAAATGCATTTCCCACCAAATACCAGTATATTTTGTTGGTTTAAACCAAGAAACATCACCTAATTTATTTGGCTCATTTAAATTTAAAATTAATTTTGAAGTAATTAAATCTTTAGCTTCATCAGTAATTTGAATGGTTCTCCAAGGTGTTTTAAAAGGAACTGTTTGTTTTACTTTGTATTTGTTATTTTTTGAACCTACCAATACACTTTTCATTTTAAAAGTTCCGGGTTCAACTTGTAAAGTCATTCCAGAGTAATCTACCAAACTAGCTTCGTGAAAACTCAAATACAATCCAGTTTCAGTTTTCATTGTAACTGGTGTATTTACCGCATTATTTGGAATTGAAGTTTGTGCTAAATTTTTATGCCCTGCCTTTGCTAACGCATCAATTTCACTAAACTTAGTTGTATTATATAAATGCTCATAAATATCCCAATCTCCTGGAATCCACCATACTTTATGATCTCCGGTTAAATTGAATATTGTATTTTCTTCATTGATTAAAACTTCTTTTAAATTCTCTTGATATGGAAATTCATATCTAAATCCAACACCGTCATCAAACACTCTAAAAACAATATTTAATTTTCTTTTTAATTCTGAAGTTTCTTGTAATTCAACCTTTAATTCATTGTAATTATTTACAACATCTATTTGCTCTCCCCAAGGCATCTGCCAAGTTTCATTAAATCCACTTGTTGAAGTATTTACAATTTTAAAATCTTTTTTTAATGAAGGTGAATTTTCTAAATCAAAACCTAAAGTTGATGGTTTTATTACCTCCTCACTTATATAATTCACCCAATAGATTGGCTCACCTATCTCTGATAATTTAAATTGAATTTGAATATTAGAATTTGGTGATTTTATAAACGTAACATTATCTCGTTTATTTGTACAAGACACAAATAGCACTATTAAAAGCACTACAATTATTTGTGTTTTTTTCATATTAGTTATGTTTTTCTAATAAGACTATAGAGTATGGTGAATTCATTTTAACCGAACCTTTATTAACAGTAACTATAGTATTAGAATAAGTATCCAATAATTCTTCTCCGTCTTTAAAAATGGCACCAACTTTTAATTCTTTTTCTCCCACTCGTACATCTAAACCTATAACAACAGCATCAGAATACATTCCTTTAGAGTATGTTCTTTGAAAAACATAAGGCTCTTGAGAAATCATTTTATGAACTCCTGCTCCAATTGCCGGATGATTACTTCTAAACTTCCCTAATTTTTGCCAATGCTTTAAAATTTCTTGTGTTTTTGGATTATTTTTAATGTCATCCCAATTCATTAACGATCGTAAGGTTGCATCTCCAGTTGTTCCTTCTACAATTAACGGACGAGCAGATTCATCACCATAATAAACTTGTGAAGTTCCAGGACATAATAATAATTTTGTAGCCGATTCATAAGGTTTTTCACGATCTTTATCAAAAGGCTGGCTATCATCGTGAGAACTAACATAATTTAATACACTAAATCCTTTTAATTCATTATTTAAAATTGAAGAATAACGCGAAAAGAGTTCTTCATAAGAGTTTTGTGCGGCATTCCATTTGAACTCAAAATTTATTTGACTTGTAAATTTATTATCAAAATAATTTACCTTTTTGTCGCCAAAATCATAATATTTACCACCTGAAATTCCATAATTATAAATTTCACCAACTAAATAGAATTGATTATCATCTAATACTTTTTTAGGATTATTCTTTTTAAATTCAGCAAAGGAAGTATCACAAACCGATTTAAAATCTTGCCAAACATCTTCTTCTGTATGCTTTACAGTATCAGCTCTAAAACCATCAATCCCAAATTCAGTTATATAATCCGACAGCCATTTCATTATATAATATTTTGGAGCTTTTGGATAACCTGTTCGTTTAAAAAAAGCATCCAATTCTTTAACCTCTTGCTCAAATCTTCCTTCCGCTTTCCATTTTTTGATTAAATCTTTTGGCAAAGGAACATCTGCTATACTTTCTGTTTTTATATCTGGAAGATTCTTAACCAGCGTACAACTTACTGTAGAATTGTAATCTTTGTAATTACATTGCGGCCCTCTTCTTACCCAACTTTTTGGATATACTGGATCTACTTTTGTTACTGGGCCTGTATGATTTATTACAGCATCTAAAATAATTCTTATCCCATTTTTATGCGCAACTTTAATTAATTTTTTTAAATCTTCCTTAGTTCCAAAATTTGGTTCTAAAGCTGTCCAATCTTTTGTCCAATAACCATGAAAACCATAAGAAACACCAGTTCCTTCATCTACAAAACCGTGTATTTGTTCAAAAATTGGAGTCATCCATATGGCATTTATTCCTAAATCATTAAAATAACCTTCTTCTATTTTCTGAATAACTCCCTGTATATCACCTCCTTTAAAGCCTCGTAATTTTGCAGCTTTCTTTACCCTATTAAAATTTACATCATTTGAAGTATTACCATTATTAAACCTATCAGTTAGCATAAAATAAATGTTGGCATTCTCCCAAACAAAAGGTGTTTTAGATTTCATAGTTGATTTATTCTTTTCTTGAACTATATTTGAGCAACTAGTTATAGAAACAAAAGCAGCGATTAAAATTAAATATTTTTTCATTCCTTAGAATTTTATTTTTATTATTTTTTCTGATAAATTATTTAATGAAACAGAAATTTTCAGTATTCCAGTTTTTTCACTCCAAGTAAAATTATAACCTTTTACTTTTTTCGGTTTTTTTGAAATATTATGAAGTATTAAGTTTATTTCTTTTGAAGAAAATTTAAAGTCCTCCCCTAATTTGGGAGCAATTTTAATAGTTATGCATTTCTTTTTTAATTCACTTTTAAATGAAATTATTTCATACAAACCATTTTCAAAAGCATTTTTAGTTTCACCATCATCATTATATAATTTGTAATCACTATTCTTAACGGTTTTATCATAATAAAAATGAAGGTCAAATTTATCCAAACTATATGTTAATGTATTTTGAATTGGTTTTATCATTGGAATAAAAGCACCTCCACGAACATACGTTGGAATTCGTTCTTCATTTAGCTGAACTAATTTTGTTTGGCCTCCTTCAATTTTATTATCTGAATAAAAATTAAACCAATTAGATCCTTTTGGAAATACTACCTTTTGCTCTTTAATTCCTGCAGAAATTACTGGACTTACCAAAAATGAATCTCCCCATAAATAGGTTTTATCAACCTCTATTAAATTTTCATCTTCAAAAAGTAAAGGACGCATTAAAGGAACTCCTTTTTGATTATTTTCAAAAGCTAAATTATAATTATAAGGCATTAAACTATAACGAAGTTCAATTGATTTTTTAGCCAATGCTTTCGTTGTCTCTTCTCTAAAAACAGGCTCAGAAGCTACTTCCTCCTGCGCATGTGGACGATAAATTGGTTGAAAAACCCCATATTGTAACCAACGTGTATACAATTCATCATCTAAATTTGCCCCTGCAAAACCACCTAAATCAGAATGCATAAATCCTAAACCTTGCATTCCCATTTGTAACGCAATTTCCATTTGAGGTTTTAATCCTCCCCAAGTTCTATTTACATCACCAGACCAAGGAATTAATCCATAACGTTGTGCTCCTGAATAACCGGCACGCATTAAAATAAATGGTCTTTTAGTTGGAAACTCCTTTGCATACCCTTCATAAATTAATTTTGCCCACTCATTCCCATAAATATTATGAACCTCATCTGCTGTTCCTGTTGCGTGCAACAAATCTGAAGGATGCACTTCTGGCTCGCCTAAATCTCCCCACCAACCTTCAACTCCATAATCAGCTAATTCTTTATAAACATTCCAAAACCAATCTTTTCCCTCTGGTTTAAAAATATCTATAAGACCTGTATTTCCAAAGTAAAAATCATAAGTGTAGGGTTTTCCTTGGTTTGTTTTCCCAAGTACATCTTCTTTAACAGCTTCCTTCCACCGGTTTGAAGTTGTTAACACAAAAGGCTCAGTAATTAAAATAGTTTTAACCCCTCTTTTAGTTAAATCGTCAACCATTTTTTTAGGGTTTGGAAATGAATCTCTATCAAATTTCAGGTTTCCCATAGTTCCTTGAATTTCTTTCCCAAACCAATACAAATCTAAAATAACTGCATCAACAGGAATTTTTTCATCTAAAAATTTATCAACAGTTGCAATAGTTTCTTTTTGTGAGTGATAGCCAAATCTACTTGAAAAATTACCCAATGCCCAACGAGGAATTAAAGGTTGAAATCCTGTTAAACTTACATAGTTTTCTACTAATTCTTCCCAGTTATCACCTGCAATAATTTGGTAAGTTTTTCTACCTGAAATTGTTTCGTAAGCAAGTGTATTTGTTTTTTTACTATCTAAATCTAAAAACCCAATTGGAGCATTGTCAAAATGAATGGCATACATTTTTGAAGAATACACCAAAGGCAAAGTAAAATTCATTAATTCTGAATGCGTTTCGTAGCCATAATGTGCTTTATTATACAATTCCAACCGATTGCCTCTTCTGTTCATTCCTAAAACCCGAGCGCCTCCGCCCATTAAAATCTCATCATTAGTTAAATTAAAATCTAATGTTTCGTATTTCTCATTTTTTGAATAACCATTTTTTTCTGAAGTCAATAAATTCCCTTCATAATAATAAAAAACTTGAAATGGTGAATGTGTTATTTTTATGGTAATATCTAACATTTTAATTTCAGTTAAATTGGAACTTTTAACAATTTCCATTTTAACTTTTTCAGGTTTTAAAACTACAGCTTTCGAGTTTGAATTAAAAGTTTCTCCATTTGGAATAAATGAAGTTTCTATAATTTCATTTCCGTATGGTTGAAATCTGTACAATCCATCATTTGTTTTTAACTCAATAAATGATTTATGCTTTGTAATACTTTCAAATTTTCTGTTTGAATTTTGAGAAAACCCAATAAAATTTATACAAAAAAATAATATAAGTAATTTAAATCTTGTCATCTAAATATATTTTATTCTAATTCTTTAATGTCATTCCTAAGCACGTAAAAATCCATAAGACTCACATTGATATTAACCTATTGAACTTGTTGATCTCTGTTTTCAGGTATAACATTTTTCTTATCATTATTATAACAACCTGAAACAAGTTCAGGTCAACGCTTTATTTTTTAATTTGAGTGTAATTGTATAATAGGTATCTGCTCTCGCAGGTATAACAATAACTACTCTTAATAAACTATAATTTTGTAGTTAAAATTGTAATTCCTTTTTTATTAATTTTTAAGGTTTTATTCCACTTAAAACTTTTTTTAGAAATAATATTTCTAACACTTTTTCCTTGTAATCCAATTTCTTTAAAACGAGTTAAATCTAACTCAATAGCCTTTTTATTTTTATTTAAAATAACAGTTACAACTTCATTTTTAAAAATTCTAAATAAAACATACACTCCATTTTCAGGTGCAAAATGAATAGTATTTCCAACATGTATTGCTTCACTATTTTTTCTATAGTTCAATACTTTTTTAAGGAAAGACTGCATTTCTTTTTGATCTTTGGTTAACCCTTTTCCTATAAAAGCATTTACTTTATCTCCTTTCCAGCCACCTGGAAAATCACTTCTAACTAAACCATGATCTCCCGGATTAGCAGTATCATTCATAAGAATTTCAGTACCATAAAATACCTGAGCAATTCTTGGCAGTGCCAATAAGTAACCCATTGCCATTTTAGTTTTGGTTAAGTCTTCTTTAAGCTCTGTAAACACCCTACTTTTATCATGGTTATCTAAAAACACCATAATATCTTGCGGAGTGGTGTAATTAAAATCATTGGCCAAACCTTCATACATTTTCACAAACCCTTCATCCCAAGACTCCTCTTCCATAAGTCCATCAATAATTGCTTTTTGCATTGGAAAATCCATAGTGGATTTTAAATTAGATTCATAACCTTCTTTATTTTGATGGCCGGTTTGCCAATACGCAACTAACAGCGGGTTGTAACTCCACTCCTCTCCAACAATTGAAAAATTAGGATATTCTTTCATAATTGCTCCAGACCAATTACTCATAAATTGTTTGTCTGAATATGGATATGTGTCTTGTCTAATTCCGCCTAAATCCAATGTTTCAACCCACCAAATACTATTTTGAATTAAATAGGTTGCAAGCAATTTATTATTCTGATTTAAATCTGGCATTGCCGAAACAAACCAACCATTATGCATTAAATCTTTATCTTTCTTTGAAGCGTATAAATCTTGATTGACTGTCCTTCTATGATTTGTAAATATTAATTCCCCTTCTTGTGATTCTTTTTGAAAATTAACCCAATCTTTTGCAGGTAAATCTCTCATCCACCAATGTTCAATTCCAATATGGTTCACAACCTGATCCATTATTAACTTTAATCCATTTTCTTTTGATTGTTTCGCTAATTCAAGATATTCTTCCATGGTTCCAAATCTTGGATCTGGTTTATATAAATCGGTAATTGCATATCCATGATAAGAGCTTTCTTTCATGTCATTTTCTAAAAGAGGAGTTGGCCAAATAGATGTGAAACCCATATCAGAAATATAATCTAAATGATCAATAATTCCTTTAATATCACCACCATGACGTGCGTAATCATCTTTTCTATTTATCTTAGTTTCTCTTAATCCTTTTACAATGTCATTTGAAGTATCTCCATTTGCAAAACGATCTGGTGTAATTAAATAAATAGCATCACTACTATTAAATCCTTTACGTAATTTTGAATCTTTTTTTCTTTCTTTCAATTCATAGTTAACACTAAAATTATTTTTTCTACCCTTCTTTTTGAAATCAATTTTAAAAGTTCCAACGTCTCCTTTTGAAACATTAATAGTTATAAAAATATAATTTTTATTTTCTGTTCTTTTAACTGTCTTTAATTCAATTTCTGAATCCTCAATTACAGGAGAGTAACTAGAAATTTCTTGACCATGAATCATTAATTCAAGTTCAGTATTTTCCATACCAACCCACCAATTTGGAGGTTCAATTCTATCTATTTTTTGGGCGTAAGAATTTAGGCCAACCATAATAATTAATATTAGTAAGCTATTAAATTTCATTATTTTTTGATTCTTTTTAAACTATAAACAGCTTGTTAGGAGGTAATAAAACTTCTTTATTATTCAGTAACATTTTAACTTCATTATCAGATTTATTAACAAATTTACATTCTGTTTGACTTTTGTAAACCTTTATAATACTTCCTCTAAAATTAATGGTAAAAGAATATGATTTCCATTCTTCTGGAATTTGTGGATTAAATGATAAAATTCCATCTTCCCATACTCGCATTCCTCCAAAACCTTGTACAACACTCATCCATGTTCCTGCCATACTTGTAATATGACAACCTTCATGAACTTCATGATTATAATCATCTAAATCCAATCGAGAAGTGCGTAAATACTGCTCGTAAGCTTTTGGCATTCTATCTATTGAGGCAGCCAAAATAGAGTGTACACAAGGAGATAATGATGATTCATGAACAGTTATAGGCTCATAAAAATCAAAATGACGTTCTAATTCTTCTTTTGAAAATCTATCTTCAAATAAGTACATTCCTTGTAAAACATCAGCTTGCTTAATATAGCAAGAACGTAAAATACGATCCCAAGACCATTTTTGATTAATTGGTCTTTCAGATTTAGGTAAATCTTTTACAGGAATAATCTCTTTATCTAAAAAGCAATCTTGTTGCAAATAAATTTGTTTTTCTTCATCAAACGGGAAATACATATTATCTGAAACTTTTAACCATTGATACGTTTCTTCAATAGTTAAATTTGTTTTATCTAAAATTCTTTTAAAATCTTCTAAATAATTATGTTTTACCTTATTTAAACAATCAACAGCATATTCAATACACCACTTTGCTAAATAATTTGTGTAAAAATTATTATTTATATTGTTTTCGTATTCATTTGGACCAGTAACTCCAAGAATTACATATTTGTCTTTTGCTGCAGAATAATTTGCTCTTTGATGCCAAAAACGTGCAATTGCAATAATTACTTCTATACCATTCTTTACTACATAATCAAAATCTTTGGTGTAATTTACATAGTTGTAAATTCCATAAACCATGGCGCCATTTCTATGAATTTCTTCAAAAGTAATTTCCCACTCGTTATGGCATTCTTCACCATTCATTGTAACCATTGGGTACAATGCAGCTCCATTTTTAAAACCTAATTTTTCAGCGTTTTCAATGGCTTTACCTAATTGGTTGTAGCGATACATTAATAGGTTTTTAGCTACACTAGCATCTTTTGTTGCCATATAAAAAGGAATACAATAAGCTTCTGTATCCCAATAAGTACTTCCTCCATACTTTTCTCCAGTAAAACCTTTTGGTCCAATATTTAAACGAGCATCAGTACCCATATAAGTTTGGTTTAACTGAAAAATATTGAAACGAATTCCCTGTTGTGCTTTTACATCTCCTTCAATTACAATATCAGCTGTTTCCCAAATTATTCCCCAAGATTTAATTTGAGTTTCTAATAATTTTTCAAAACCTAATTCTTTGGCATTTTGCACATTTGAAAGTGAAGCACTATTTAAATCTTCAATTTTATAATTTAATGAAGTTGCATAACTACCATATTTGTAAATAGTAGCAATATCACCTTTATTAACTTCAACAATATAGGTATAAGTTAACTTTTTATCTTCAACTATAGTTTTATGAGATGCTGAAATTTCTTTGTTATTTAAAGCCAACTGAATTTGCATTGCTGTACTTACATGAAATTCTGTTTTTAATGTTTTTGATTGAATACATCCACTATTTTCACCTTCAACAATTTCTAATATTTCCCAGAAAAATTCATCATAATTGGTATCTTCATTCATAATACCAGCATCAACATATGGCGAAAAAATAATTTCACCTGAAAAATTGATAGCTTTTATATGATATTCAATAGCACCCGTTTCATTAAAATCAACACTAATAAATCGTTTTGTATTTACCTCAACTTGTTCACCTGAAGATAATTCGGCAATAAAAGAACGACTTAACCAGCCTTCTTTCATATTTAATTCACGTTTAAAGTTTAAAACTTTACATGTGTTTAAATCTAATTCTGTTCCGTTAATTGAAATTTGAATTCCAATCCAATTAGGAGCATTTAGTACCTTTGCAAAATATTCTGGGTATCCATTTTTCCACCAACCAACTCGTGTTTTATCAGGATAATAAATCCCTCCAATATAACTTCCTTGAAAAGTAGCACCTGAATAATTTTCTTCAAAATTGGCTCTTTGCCCCATCGATCCATTTCCAATACTAAATAAACTTTCAGAAGCTTTTACATTCTCATCATTAAACCCTTCTTCTATGATTGACCATTCATTTGGCATTATATAATCCTTATTCATCTCATTAATTGATTAAATTTTCTAAAAAATCTTTTGTAAAACCAGTCATATCCTTAAAAACAATATCAGCTTTATTCAAGACCTCTTTATCTCCTATACCAACACAATACATATTGGCTACTTTTGCTGCTTCAACACCAGCAATTGCATCTTCAACAACAACACAATTTTCAGGTTTCATTTGCAGTTTTTTAGCTCCTATTAAAAATACTTCTGGGTCTGGCTTCGCTTTAGAAACATCATTTCCATCAACAAGAGCAGTAAATCTATTGTACAATCCTATTTTTTCTAAAATTAAAGGTGCATTTTTACTTGCAGATCCTAAAGCATATGTAATTTTATTTGCATCTAAATAATCTAATAAATCTGTTACACCTGGTAATATCTCATCAGTAGTCATTTTATTAACAAAACTTAGATACTCTGTATTCTTTTGAACAAGGTACTTTTGTTTTTCTTCTTCTGAAAGTTCTACTTTACCAATACTTAATAAAATTTCTAATGATTTTACTCGGCTAACACCTTTTAATAATTCATTATGTTCTTCAGTAAATTTAAAACCTAATTGATTTGCTAAATTTCTCCAAGCTAAAAAATGATATTTTGCCGTATCTACAATTACACCATCTAAGTCAAAAATAAATGCTATTTGTTTTTTCATTCTAATTGTTTGTTATTACATTATTATCATCAATATCTTTTACTCTAACCACTAAAGCTGCTGCTATTAATAGTGAAACACCACTAATAACTAAGGCGTAAATTGGATTATCATTGTAAACATATTTTACCATTGGCCCACCAATTAAAGCGTTTAATATTTGCGGAAGAACGATAAAAAAATTGAATATTCCCATATAAACACCCATCTTTTTTGCTGGTATTGACCCTGCTAAAATTGCATATGGCATTGCTAAAATACTAGCCCAAGCTATTCCAATTCCAAACATAGAAAGTATTAACCAATTTTCATTTGGCATAAAATAGATTGAAATTAAACCCAATCCACCAAAAACCAATGAAACTGAATGTGTCATTTTTCTACCTATTTTTTTTGCAATTGCAGGTAAAAAGAAAGCATATACAGCAGAAACTGCATTATAAATACCAAATAAAATACCAACCCAATCTCCTGCGTTTTGAAATTCAGTTCCGTGATCATCTAAAGACAAACCATAAATATGATGTGCTATTGCCGGGGTAGAAAATACCCACATTCCAAACAATCCAAACCATGAGAAAAATTGAACCGAGCTCAATTGTTTCATCGTTAAAGGCATTTTTTTAAAATCGCTAAAAATATCTAGTAAACTTGATTCTTCCTCTACAACTTCCTCTTCTTTACTAAATTGAGCCATTTCTTCAGGAGAATACTCTTTAGTTGTAAATACCGTAACTAAAATACTTATTATTAAAACAACAGCTCCAATAATAAATGATAGTAATAAATTTAAAGGAATCCCTCCAGAATCCATCTGATTTGAAACACCAAACCAATTTGTTAGCACATATGGTAACCAAGAACCAATTACAGCTCCAATTCCAATTAAAACAGTTTGTATACTAAAACCTAATGTTCTTTGATCTGAAGGTAAAATATCAGCAACCAAAGCTCTAAAAGGCTCCATAGCAACATTAAAAGAAGCATCCATTATCATTAACATTCCTGCACCTACCCATAAAGCTGGCATAAAAGCAGTAAACATATCTGCATTTGGCATTAAAACTAAACCTACTGAAGCTAGTAATGCACCCGTTAAAAAATAAGGTCTTCTTCTACCTAACCTAGTCCAAGTTCTATCACTATAATATCCAATTATTGGCTGAACTATTAAACCTGTTAAAGGAGCTACAATCCAAAACCAGGATAATTCGTGAATATCTGCTCCAAATATTTGCAATATTCTACTTGCATTTGCATTTTGAAGCGCAAACCCCATTTGAATTCCTAAGAAACCAAAACTCATGTTCCAGATATCCCAGAAACTTAGTTTCCGTTTTTCCATAAATCTTAAAATTTGATATAATAAATACAGTTCAAGGTATAATAATACTTTGATTGTTTTTGTGTGAAGTGTGAAAAAATAGTATGTGTAAAAATAATTTTACTTAACAAATATATAAATTATTTTTAAAATTTCAACAGTTTTTAGATCTGCTACTTATGTTAATATTAACATATTGCTTACTACAACCTTTGAGTAGTATTAAAAAAAATTGAATTAATTTTATTTTTTTTCAAAATTAAAGTCCAAATACCCTAAAATTTTAAGATTTTGTTGACTTTCTAATTTTTAAACTTGTTGAAATAATTTCTGTTTTAAAGCCCTGTGGCTCTTTTTGCTCAATACGATTTATTAATAATTCTGCAGCTTGCTCTCCCATTAAAAACCCATGCTGTCGAACAGAAGTTAATGGTGGTGAAGTAAATTCTGAAATTAAACCACTTGTAAAACCTATTATTGCAATATCTTCAGGCACTGAGTACCCTTTTTCTTTTGCAATAATTAAGGCATTTGCAGCATAAACTTCGTTTACAGCTAAAATAGCATCTGGCATAATTGGACTTTCAAAAACTTTTTTAATTTGATCGTATAAATTTTTTGAATCATCTATTTTATAAATAAGATCATCCTCAACAGTATATCCAGCTTGATAAAGTGCTTTTATATATCCTTCTTTTCTTAGTAAACCTACAGATACAAAATCCTTAGTTGATAATAGAGCAATCCGTTTAGAACCAGTTTCAATTAAATGCTCAGTTGCTTTACAAGCTCCTCCCATATCATCAATTATAACTTTATCACATTCAATTTCATCTACAACCCTATCAAACATTACAAAAGGAAATTCATCTTTTACAAGTCCTTTTATATGGTCATATTTCCTGCTTTCTTGAGTACCTCTTGCCAAAGAAACAATTAAACCATCAACACTTCCATTTGCCAATACATTAAAATTTAAGACTTCTTTTTCATATGATTCGTTAGAAACGCATACCATTACATTATACCCTTTATTATTTGCATAATGCTCAATACCATCAATTACCGTAGAAAAAAAGTGATGTACTATTTCAGGAATCACCACTCCTATAACAGAGGTTTTTTGACTTCTTAATTGTAACGCTAAATTATTAGGCTTATAGTTATAATAGTTTGCAAATGCCTGAATTTTACCTCTCAACTCTTCTCCTATTTCATGACTTCCTTTTAAAGCTTTTGAAACTGTTGAAATTGAAACCCCAAACTCATTGGCTATTTTTTTTAGTGTTATTCTAGTCTTCATAAATCTTAATAGTCCTTTTCACTGGCAAATATAATGCTTAAATTTAACCAAATGTTATTTTTTTAACACTCTATATCTCATTTTAACTCTATTTTACCTCCTTTTTACAATTAATTAACATTTAAAAGTTAAAAAACTTTATCTACTCTAACGTTAGAGTGAAAAAGTTACTAACACGAAAACGTTTGAGTAACTCTTAAATTGTTGTAAACACTATGATTTGGGCTTAGCTTTGTAACGTGAAAGTTTTTAAAAATAGTACAATTATTAAAACAATTTAATTATTAATTAACTTAAAATAGATGAAAAATTTTAGATTTTATTTTTTTAGTGTCATATTTCTATTTCCTGTACTAATGTTTGCACAACAAACAATAACAGGGAAAGTTACGGAAACAACGGCAGGAACTCGTTTACCTGGTGTTGGCATTATAATAAAAGGAACTACTACAGGTACTTCTACCGATTTTGACGGAAACTATAAAATAGAAAACGTTAAAACAGGAGATATTTTAGTATTCTCTTATATTGGATTTAAATCACAAGAAATATCAGTTGGAAATTCCAACATAATTGATGTAATTCTTGAGGAAAGTGCTGAAGCTTTGGAAGAAGTAATAGTAATTGGTTATGGAACCACAACTGTAAAAGACGCTACTGGATCTGTGGCTGCTGTTACTGAAGATGATTTTAACAAAGGTGCAATTGTATCAACAGATCAATTATTAACGGGTAAGGCCGCTGGTGTAAGAATCACTTCTAGTGGTGGTCAACCAGATGCAGAACCTAATATTAGAATTAGAGGAGGTTCTTCTTTATCTGGAAATAACAACCCTTTAATTGTTATTGATGGAATTCCTATTGATAATACCAATCCTGCCGGAGTAGGAAACCCATTATCTTTAATTAACCCAAATGATGTTGAAAGTTTTTCAATATTAAAAGATGCTTCTGCAACAGCTATTTATGGTTCTAGAGCTTCAAATGGAGTTATAATTATTACTACCAAAAAAGGGATCTCAGGTGGTGTTAAATTTAATTTTTCAACAAGTGCCACTTTTGGAAAAGTTGGAGATAAAATTAATGTTATGGATGGCAGTACTTTCACTAAATTCATAAATGAATATCATCCTTCTTATACTAATTTATTAGGAATAGATGATCCTTCAAATGATTTAGTAGATGATCCAACTACTAGTGAAATAGAAGGCCGTATATTATCTAATACAGATTGGCAAGACGCTATTTATAGAAATACTATTTCTTACGATCACAACTTTAGTGCTAGAGGAAGTTTATTTAATAAAGTACCTATTAGATTTTCAGCGGGATATACAAATACTGAAGGATTAGTTAAAGAAAATGATTATGAAAGATTTACATCTTCTGTTAAATTAACTCCGGTATTTTTTGAGGATCACTTAAAAGTAAATTTTAACTTCAAAGGAATTGTGTCTAAAAAAGATGCTATTGATGATGGAGGTGCTTTAGGTGGAGCAATTAATATGGATCCAACTAAACCAATTTATAATGATTCTAGTCTTTTTGGAGGTTACTACCAATCTTTAAATGCTGATTCTAGTATAGATGGACAATGGAATCCGTTAGCCATATTAATGCAAAGAACACGCCCTGAAAAAGTTAAAAAAGTTTTAGCAAATGTTGAATTAGATTATAAACTTCATTTCTTACCAGAAATGAGAGCTGTTGTAAATGTTGGGGTAGAATCTTCTGAAGCAGATATTACTGAATCTTATTCTCAAAATTCATTAGCAACTTATAAACTTAACAATAATACTAGCTCGTACATCTTTAACCCTGGTAAAAATTATGGTGAAAATCAAAGTATTGACAACCGTACTTTAGATGCTTATTTAACATATGCAAAAGATTTAGATGGAGACATTAAAAGTTTTGATGTTCAAGGGGGGTACTCTTATCAAAACTTTAAAAATGACGGAACAAAAGAAGAATATAGATATAATACTGAAACAGGTTTAAGAGAAGTACAATTTGATGCTCAAAATCCTTATAACAGATATTATAATGAATTAAACTTGCAATCTTTCTTTGGAAGAGCAAATTTAAATTTACTTGATAAATATTTATTTACAGCTTCAATAAGAGCAGATGGATCATCATTATTTAATGAAGATAATAGATGGGGAGCTTTCCCTGCAGCTGCAATGGCTTGGAAAATGGATGAAGAACAGTTTATTCAAGATTTATCCTTTATTAATACTTTAAAAATGCGTTTAGGTTGGGGTAAAACTGGTCAACAAGATATTACAGGCGCCGTAGGTTTTTATCCTTCTACTCCTCTGTTTGAAACAGGGTCTAGTACTAGTCAATACTTAGAGGGTGTTCCTCTTTACTCTGCGAAACCATTTAATGAAGATTTAACTTGGGAAAAAACAACAACGTATAACTTTGGGTTAGACTTTGATTTATTTGAAAATAGTATTTTGACTGGTAATTTTGATGTCTTTTATAGAGAAACTTCAGATTTATTAGCAGAAGTACCTATTGCTCCAGGACAAGGACTAACAGATTCATTTGTTCAAAATGTTGGTGAAACTGAAAGTAAAGGTTTTGAATTAAATTTAAACTTCAATGTCTTAAATACTGAAGATATGAACCTAGATTTTTATAGCAACGTTTCTTATGCAAGATCTGAAGTTACTAATTTAAAAGATGTTAATAGAATAACAGCTGATGACTCTGGATTACCAGTAGGAACAGGTGTTAATTTGGCTTATCATACCGTTGATCACCAACCTTATTCAGCTTGGGTATATAGACAATTATATGATAAGGCTGGAAATCCTATTCATGACGCCTTTGCAGATTTTAACGGAGATGGTTCTGTTGATAATGATGATAGATACTATGTAGCATTGAGACCAAATTGGACTTTTGGTTTTGGACTTAATTTTAATTACAAAAAATTTGATTTAAGCTCAAGTTTTAGAGGGCAATTTGGAGGTCAAGTATACAATTCTAGAAGGTTAACTTCAGGTTATGTAGACAATGCAATTCCTAACAACTCTAATAGTTTATCTAACGTATTAGATTTTTATACAGATTCAGCAGATGTTAATTTTATTGATAACAACGGTAATGTTAAGTTTTCTGATTATTACTTAGAAGATGCAACATTTTTAAGATGTGAAAATATTGTAGTTGGTTATACGATTGATACTGTAAGTGACAAAATAAATTTTAGAGTATATGGAGCACTAAACAATCCGTTTATTATAACTAATTATAGTGGTCAAGATCCTGAAAACTATAATTCAATAGATGATAATTTTTATCCTAGACCTAAGTCTTTCACATTAGGTTTAACTATGGACTTTTAATTTTAAATTATGAAAAAAATATTTTATTTATGCCTACTATTTGTAGGTGCCTTATCGGTTCAAAGTTGTCTTAATGATTTAGATACTGAACCAGTTGTTGAGCTAACCTTAGATGAATTGTTGGCTAAAGACCCTAACGCAATTGAAGGAATTACTTCTAGATTGTACGCTTCATTTGCTTTATCTGGACCTGATGGACCAGAAAGCTCAGATATAAGTGATGATGCTGGTGAATCTCCATTTTTAAGAGGGATTGTAAATTTACAAGATTTTACAGCAGATGCAATGAAAAACAGATGGGGTGATGATGGTTTAGACCAATTAACCACTACATCTAATTGGGATGAAAACAATAAATTCTTTAGATATATGTACAATAGAATTTATTATACCATTCCTCAAACAAACAATTTAATGCAAGTTTTAAATAATGTTGATTTTGAAGGTAAAACAGAAGTTTCTGCTGAAGTTAGATTTTTACGTTCTTTAGCATATTATTATCAAATAGATTGCTTTGGAAAAGGTGTATTAGCTACCGAAGAAAACATAGGTACTTCCTCTCCGCTTCCTGAATCTTCTAGATTAGAACTTTTTAATTATGTAGAATCAGAATTATTAGCAATAGAAAATGAATTGCCAACTACTAATGATTATGGTAGAGCAAATAAAAGTGTTGGAAGAATGCTTTTAGCTAAATTATATATAAATGCTGAAGTTTACACTGGAACACCAAGATATGATGACGCTGCAACTTATATTTCAAAAGTTATAGATGAAGGTGGTTACTCTCTTTCAAATGATTTTGTAAGCAATTTTTCAGGAGATAATTATTCTTCAACAGAAATTATTTTTCCTTTAATAGCCGATGCAGATATTAGCCAAAGTTATGGTAACACAACTTACATTATTAATGGAAGTTTAAGTACAGAAACAATGCCTATTAATAATTTTGGAGCAACTGACGGTTGGGGAGGTCACAGATCTTCTAAAGCCTGGTACGGTTTATTTAATAAAGTTGGTGCAGATGCAACAGACGATAGAGCTAAATTATTTTGGACTGAAGGACACGCTTATGAAATGGCCGATTATAAAAAATGGACTGATGGATATCCTTCAATAAAATTTAGAAATTCAAACTTTTCAGGAACATCAGTTGCAAGTGCATTCTCAAGTACAGATTTTCCATTATTTAGATTGGCTGACGCTTATTTAATGTATGCTGAATGCGCTGTAAGAGGAGCTGCAGGAACTGATATGGGAACTGCTTTAAATTACGTAAACAAGGTAAGAACAAGAGCTAACGCCAGTACAATTAATTCTTCAGATTTAAATTTAAATTTCTTATTAATTGAAAGAGGAAGAGAATTAAATTTAGAAGGTCACAGAAGATCTGACTTAATTAGATTTGGGAAATTTACAGGTGGAAGTTATTTATGGCCTTGGAAAGGTAACACTCTAAACGGTGCTTCAATTCCTTCAACTTATAAATTATTTCCAATTCCTTTAACAGCTTTAGAAGCAAATCCTAATTTAGAACAAAACCCTGGTTATTAATACTAAAAAAATATATCATGAAAAATAAATTAATCAATTTTGCATCATTTTTTGTCTTTGCAATAACATCATTACTAGTTACATCTTGTGACAATGATGATTTAGTACCTGAATTTACGCTTCAACCGTCATCGGAAGAAGTAACTCTATTAAATTCGTTATCTGAACAATATTTACTTTCAAAAGAAACTAAAGATAATATTGCCGAACGATTTGTTTGGAATGCTCCAAATTTTGGTGTTCAAACTGAAATAAATTATGAAGTTGAAGCTTCTGTTTCTGAGACTTTTAACTCAGTAGATTTTCATTCAGGTGAATTAGTAGCTACAAACTACGCTATAAAAGTAAGTGACTTATTAACAATGGCGCAAGATGCTCTATTATTAGATACAGATCCTTCTACAATTGGAGATGATGGAGAACCAAATAATAATGGAACAATCTATTTTAGAATTAATGCCTATGTAGGTTCTGGAGCTGGTGCAGATGCAATTAATAAGACATCAGAAATTTTCAACCTTAACATTTCATTAATTGAAGATAGTTTAACTGGAGAAGGAAGCGGTATTGAAGTTTCAACTTGGGGTATTGTAGGTTCTGGTTATAATAACTGGGGTGCTTATGCTGATGCTCCTTTTTATACAACAAGCGATTCAGATGTTTTAGTAGCTTATGCAACATTATTTGATGGTGAAATAAAATTCAGAGAAAACAACGAATGGACTAATGATTATGGTGATACAGGTGTTGATGGCGTTTTAGATGCTGGAGGTGATAATATTGCTGTAACTGCAGGTAACTATAAAGTTACTTTTAACACAAGCACGCTAGCTTACAGTATTGAGCCATTTTCTTGGGGAATTGTAGGGTCTGGATATAATGATTGGGGAGCAACACCAGATGCTAAGTTCTACTACGATTACACAACCGATACTTTTAAAGTAGGTGTTAAACTAATTGATGGAGAAATTAAATTCCGATTTAATAATGCTTGGGATACAGATTTTGGTGATTCTGGTGCTGATGGTACTTTAGATGCTGGAGGTGATAATATAGTTTCTACTAATGGTTTTTATACTGTTACATTAGACTTCAATAATAATGAATACACTATTGTTGAATCAGACATATGGGGAGTTATCGGTTCTGGTTATAATGACTGGGGTGCTACACCTGATTTTAGTTTAACAGAAGTAAATCCTGGTTTATGGGTTGGAGATATTATAAACCTTATTGATGGTGAAATTAAATTCCGTTTAAACGAAGCTTGGGATTCAGATTTTGGTGATACTGGTGCTGATGGTACTTTAGATGCTGGAGGTGATAATATAGTTTCTACTGGTGGAAGTGCTAGAATAGTACTAGATATTAATAATGGAACTTATTCAATAAACCAATAAAATAAATATTTATAGTAAATAAAAAGGCTGTTACTAATAACAGCCTTTTATCACATTAATTATTGCTGTGAACCGGTTCCTTTTATGTTTCCGGTTCATTGCATTTAGTAATCATTTAATAAATAAAAAAATGAAAAAACTATTATACATATTACTCGTTTTTTTACCAATACTTACTTTTGCTCAAGTTAGTACTGTTCCTGCACTTCCAACTGCTACAAGCGAAATTACAATAAAGTTTGACGCAACAGGTACAGGTTTAGATGGTTACACCGGAGATGTATATGCACATACGGGCATAACCGTAAATGGAGAACAATGGCAAAATGTAATTGCTGAATGGAGTGTAAACACTCCTAAAGTAAAATTAACCCGTACTTCAACCAACCAGTATGAGCTTGTAATAACACCCAATTTATATTCTTTTTATGGAGTTGCTACTTCTGAAGTAATTACAAAATTAAATTTTGTTTTCAGATCTTCTAATGGCTCTCAACAAACTTCAGACATATTTGTTCCTTTGTACGAAGAAGGTTTAAATATCACTTTTACAGAACCATCCAATGGAAGTGCATTCAATTTAAACTCAACTATAACTATTTCAGCAGAATCTTCAATAAATGCTGATTTAGAACTTTTTGTGAACGGAGAATTACAACAAACTGCTTCAAACACAAATAGTATATCAAAATCTATAATACTTTCCTCAATAGGTACGTATTTAATAAAAGCTACAGTAACTTCTGGAAGTGAAACTAAGGAAACTGAAACTTCCATTTATGTAAAAAATCCAACTCAAAACCAACCAATGCCAACTGGTGTAACAAATGGATTTAATAATAACGGAGACGGTACATTTACATTTGTACTTTTAGCTCCAAATAAAAACGATGTTTTATTAATTGGCGATTTTAACAATTGGACTATTAATGAAAACTACCAACTTTATAAAGATGGTGAATACTTCTGGATTACTCTTAACAATTTAGATACAAACACAGAATATGCCTACCAATATTTAATAGATTATACTATTAAAGTTGCCGATCCTTATTCTGAAAAAATATTAGATCCTTGGACAGACCAATATATTAAAACTGGGAATTATCCAAATCTAAAAGTATATCCTGAAGGCCTAACAACAGGTTATGTTTCAACATTTAAAATAAACGAAACATCCTATAATTGGAATATTAACAATTTTGTAAAACCAGCACAGGATAATTTAATTATTTATGAACTTTTTATAAGAGATTTTACTGAAAATGATTCTTTTACAGAAGCCTTAACTCATTTAGATTATTTAGAAACTTTAGGTGTAAATGCCATTGAACTTATGCCTATAAATGAATTTGAAGGTGCTGATAGCTGGGGATATAACCCTGCTTTATATATGGCATTGGATAAAGCTTATGGTACAAAAAATAATTTTAAAACATTTGTAGATGCTTGTCATGAACGTGGAATTGCAGTTTTAGCAGATGTTGTTTTTAATCATTCTTATAGTCAATCTCCTTTAGCTCAAATGTATTGGGATGATCTTAATAACAGACCTTCAGCAGACAATCCGTGGTACAATGAAAAAAGTAATTTTTTAAACCCTAGTGCACAATGGGGCTACGATTTTAATCATGAATCCACATATACTACTTCTTTTTTTAACAATGTTTTAGATTATTGGATGAACGAATATAAAATTGATGGTTTTAGATTCGATTTTACAAAAGGTTTTTCAAATACGCCCTACGGAACATCTAGTTGGGGAAGTGATTATGATGCATCAAGAATTGAAATATTAAAAAATTATGCAGACCATGTTTGGAGCAACAACCCAACAAACAAACCTTATGTTATTTTTGAACATTTAGCAGATAATTCCGAAGAAACAGAATTAGCTAATTACGGTATAATGCTATGGGGAAATATGAATTCTAGCTACAACCAAAACACAATGGGATATAGTTCAGATTCTGATATTTCTTGGATTTCATATAAAGAAAGAGGTTGGAACAACCCTAATGTTGTTGGGTATATGGAAAGCCATGATGAAGAAAGATTAATGTATAAAAATTTACAATATGGAAATAATAATTCCGAATATAATGTAACAGATATAACTACAGCTTTATCTAGAGAAGAAACTGCTGGAATGTTCTTTTTTACAATTCCTGGACCTAAAATGATTTGGCAATTTGGAGAATTAGGTTACGATTATTCCATAAATACTTGCGATGATGGAACAACTATTAGTGATGATTGTAGATTATTTAGAAAACCAATTAAATGGGAATATAAAAGTGATGTAAACAGAAATCATATTTATACAACTTGGGCAACCATGATTGCCTTTAAAAAACAATATCCTGAAGTATTTAACACTTCAAATTTTACTTTAAATGTAAGTGGTTTATCCAAATCAATTGTTTTAAAACACGCCTCAATGGATGTTGTTATTATTGGTAATTTTGACATTACTAGTAAATCAATTGCAACCAATTTTACAAAAACAGGAACTTGGTATGAGTATTTTACAGGAGAAGAAAATGATGTATCAAATACAACACAATCTATTACTTTAAATCCTGGAGAATATAAAATGTATACTTCTAAAAAAGTATTAGATCCTCGTGGTGGAACTTCTGCCGATGATAGCGATGGAGATGGCGTTCCTGACACCGAAGATTTATGTCCAAATACACCTTTAGGGCAAGAAGTAAACTCAACTGGATGTACATCTTTTTCTTTAGCTGCAAATAATTTTACTATTGAAGCTATTGGCGAAACTTGTCCAGATAAAAATAATGGACAAATAATTATTTCAGCAGAAGAGTCTTATAATTATACTGTTACAATAGACAACCAAAAATACAATTTAACTAATAACACAGCACTTTCTGTTGAAGATTTAGCACCCGAAACTTACGATTTCTGTATTGAAGTAGTGGGCACAACTTTTAGCCAATGTTATTCGGTTACCATTGAAGAAGGTACAGTAATTTCAGGAAAAACTAACATTAGTTCCAAAACTGCTTCAATAGAAATTACTAATGGAACAGCACCTTTTAATGTGTTTGTTAATAACAAATCCGTTTTAAACACCTATGCACCAGAATTTTCTGTTTCAGTTAAAAATGGTGATGTTGTTTCAGTTAAATCAGCAGTTACCTGCGAAGGAGTTTATTCTAAAATGATAAAATTAACTGAAGAAATAATTGGGTATCCAAATCCTACACAAGGAGCTTTTGAAATAGCATTACCAACTGCAGAGAAAAAAGTAAACATTGAAATTTACAATATTCAATCTCAATTAATTTCATCTAAAACCTACCCTGTTTTGTCTGGAAAAGTTCAACTTAATTTAGAAAATAATCCAACAGGAATATATATCGCTAAAGTTTATTTAGAAGAGCCAATCTCTTTTAAAATTGTAAAACAATAACTTTAAAAATAAATGTATTAAAGAATTACTAAAACAATAATTAATTAAAAACTTTATCTGTTTTCAACAAAAAAACCACATCAAATTAATAATTTGTCTGTGGTTTTTTTAATTATAATAATAAATCCTTTTTTAAACTTCTACAATTATAGCCTTTACAGCATTCTTTTTAATAGAATTAATTCCATTATTCATAGTTATCATTGATGAATATATTTCACTCACTCCAATAACCTGCCCGTTCGATGCTTTCAAATTAAAATGTGGCTTTCCATTTTTTGCAATCAACTTTTCGAATTTTGAATCATCTTGAGAATTTTCTCGTACAGATTCAATCCCATTTAAACAACTTGCTTTTATTTTATAACCTTCACTAACCAAAATTATTTGCCCATTTCCAGCCTTTAATCTAAATCTAAATTCCTCTTTTTTATCTTTAAAAATTTCAAATTTCGCCATATTATATTCAATTATTATTTAAAATTTTTGACACTAACTTCAAAAAAAGTCACATTTTTAGAGGAAAAAAAAAGACTGACTATTTGTAAAAAACTAAAAATTAGATTTTTATAAAAAAAATATTTTTAGGATACATTCATAAACACCTTAAAAAAGCTTTTAAATTTTAAAAAGCATTATATAAATAAAAAACCCTCTTAAGCAAGATGCTAAGAGGGTAAAATTGCTATGAAAAAGAATGTAGATAATTAAATCTACATTACAAATGTAACTTAAGTTACTCTATAAACATATGACAAGTGTCATACTTTTGTAAATTATTTTAAATAAAAAAATCCTACTATTTCTAGTAGGATTTACTTTGGTGGGCAATGAGGGATTCGAACCCCCGACCCCCTCGGTGTAAACGAGGTGCTCTGAACCAACTGAGCTAATTGCCCTAAGCGGATGCAAATATATAATCTATTTTTATTTCTACAAAGTTTTTTTTACTTTATATTTTAATAAATATTTTATTCATATATAAAATATAGGTTAGTAACCAAAATACAATAATATGTGAAATAGCAAATAATAGTGAACCATTCATATTCCCTGCAATTGGAACAAATAAATGGTTATATAAATATTCATAACCAGTCTCCGTTTCTCCTTCAGAATTTGTACTTTTCACTAAATATATAATCACCCTAACATAAATTCCAGAAAACACAAAAATAAATAATGGGTTTGTCCCAAAATGAATAAACGGTTTTGTCCATTTTTTAATTCCTTTTACATCTATAACCCATAATAATAAAGCTAAAAACAGCATTGCCAAACCACCTGCATATAAAACATAAGAACTTGTCCATAAAGGTTTATTTATTGGAAAAACATACCCCCAAAACCAACCAAAAACGGTAATTAACATCCCATAGCCTATTAGTTTTTTAACTGCCTCTATTACGTTTTCAGATACATTAATTAACCTACCTGAAAGATAACCTAATATTACTGTAACTACTGAGGGAATTGCAGACAACAAACCTTCTGGATCAAAAGGAATTCCAAACCCTTTGTAAATATGATTTTCACTAAACAGAAGTAAATCTAATTTCCCTGCGGCATTAGAAGTTAAACTATAAACATCTCCTGAGCCCCAAAAAGAAAGTATCCCCCAATAACCTATTAATATTAAAGTACACACAATTAATAATTGCTTATAATTAAATCGCATGCAAAAAAGAGCTCCTACCGCATAAGCAATTGAGATACGCTGAAGAACTCCGAAAAATCGTAAATTTTCAAAATTAAATTTAGGAAATGCATTTAAAAAAAGACCTAACAAAAAGATTACTAAAAATCTTTTCAATACTTTTAACAATGCCTTTCTTGTTACCCCTTCTCCATACTTTTTAAAGGAGTACCACATAGAGACTCCAACAATAAATAAAAAAAAAGGAAAAATTAAATCAGTAGGTGTACAACCATGCCATTTAGAATGCCGTAAAGGTGAATATACATAACTCCAACTTCCGGGGTTATTAACCATAATCATTAAGGCTATTGTTAAACCTCTTAAAACATCTAGTGACATCAATCTTTTAGCAGTCATCATTGCATTTACTAAATTTTAATTGATTGTTAATTATTCCTTTTTCAAACCTAGTTCATGGCTTTCAAAAGTGTAATATAAAATAATTAATATAGGGTAATAAAACACAAAAACCTGAAGCAGTGACATTCCTTTTCTGCATACAATTTTATTAAAAAAAAAGATATTTAAAGAACCATAGCCACAAAAAAAATTAATGTTATGTTTTTTTAATGATTAGAAATACCATCTTACAAATGCTTCCATAGCTTCATAATCTGCTAATCCTAATTCATTATATTTTTGAGCTGTTTTGGTATTTCTATCTTCAGCACGCATCCAAAACTCTCTAATATCACTTCCCTGAAACATTACACCATCTTTTTGTGATTGATGAAAAAATATAGCTTTTCTCTTTTTTAATACCTGATCTGGACTCATTGGAACCGCCATATCTATTTCATTAATATCCCACTCTTGCCATGCCCCTCTATATAACCATAGCCAACAGTCATTCATAAATGGTTCTGGTTTTAATATTTTCAAAGCTTCAAACAATGCATCTAAACTCACTTTATGTGTTCCATGTGGATCTGCTAAATCTCCCGCAGCATAAATTTGATGTGGCTTAATTTCTTTAATAATATTACACATTATTTTAACATCTTCTTCTCCAAGTGGATTCTTTTTAATACTTCCTGTTTCATAAAAAGGCAAATTTAAAAAATGGACATTACTATCTGAAACACCTAAATATCTAGTGGCTCCTAAAGATTCACACTGACGAATAATACCTTTCAATCTCCTAACCTCAAAACTATCAACTTCATTTTCTTTTTCAGATTTAATATCATTAACTATTTTATTAATTAAATCCATATCATTTTTGGCGCTCATACTTTTTGTAACTTCTACAAACTTAAGAGCTTCATAATTAGATACAGCAATATTTCCTGATGTTTGATAAGCTACATGAACCTCATGACCCTGCTCCACTAACCTATCAAAAGTTCCTCCCATTGAAATAACATCATCATCTGGATGGGGACTAAAAATTAACACCCTCTTTACCGCTGGAGTTGCTCTTTCGGGTCTTGAGGTATCATCTGCATTAGGCTTACCTCCTGGCCAACCAGTAATTGTATGCTGCACTTTATTAAACATTTTAATATTTAAATCATAAGATGAGCCTTTATCTGCTAATAAACTAGACATGCCGTTATCATTATAATCCTCATCAATCAATTTTAATATTGATTTACCCGTTTTCTCACATAACCAAATAATAGCTTTATTAATTAGTTTTTCATCCCAAACACAAGGTCCCACCAACCAAGGAGTATTAATTCTTGTTAAATCTGAAGCTGCTTCAATATCTAAAATAAATGTTGTGTTATTATGTTGTTGTAAATATGAAGCAGGCACTTTTGAAGAAATATCTTCTTCAATAGTTTTTTTAATTATTGAAGCTTTGTTCTGTCCCCAAGCCATTAAAATAATTCTTTTAGCTTTTCTTACAGTTCTAATCCCCATAGTAATAGCTTTTCTAGGTACATTATCAATACCCAAAAATGAAGGTGCAGCATCTACTTTTGTTATATAATCTAAAATAATACTTCTTGTTTCAGAATTATAATGAGAACCTGGTTCATTAAAACCAATATGCCCAGTTCTTCCAATTCCTAATAATTGTAAATCAATCCCCCCTTTTTCTTCTATTGCCTTCTCATAATCTATACAATACTCATGTAATTCATCATTAGATACAGTTCCGTCAGGTATATGTATATTTTCAGGTAATATATCTACATGATTAAATAAATGCTCATGCATAAAGTAATAATAACTCTGAATGTTACCTTTTGTCATAGGATAATATTCATCTAAATTAAAAGTAACAACATTTACAAAACTTAATCCTTCTTCTTTATGCATTCTCACCAATTCTTCATAAACTTTTATTGGAGAGGACCCTGTAGCTAAACCTAAAACACATTCTTCATTGTTTAATTGCTTATCAATAATTAACTCATAAATTTCTTTTGCCACTCTTATTGACCCCTCTCTTGAATTTGGAACTAATACATTATGAATTTTTTCAAATCTAGTCTCCTCAAACTTCCCTGCCTCTTCATATCTAATACTTTTTAAATTTCCTATTGATTTAATTTCCATCTTTTGAGTTTTGAGTTTAAAACAACAAAATTACAATAAAACCCTTAAATCAAAACAATAAAATGCATTTTTATTCTGTTTTATGCGCTTTTTACTTTATTTAACGACTATAAATGCTTTTTATATGCTCAAAAACAACTATAAAACGGCTAAGACACGTTAATTAATTAGCTATACTATTAATTTATAACCAAAATAAATCGCATATTTGTAATTATAATTGCATTAAATAAAGTTTGTGATATGCTAAAAGAAGAAAGACACCTCCACATATTAGATAAAATAAAATTAAACAGAAAGGTATTATCATCTGATTTAAGTAATGAGTTAAATGTTTCTGAAGACACTATAAGAAGAGATCTTAATGAACTTTCTGCAAAAGACCTAATAAAAAAAGTACATGGAGGAGCACTCCTAAAAGACACATTAGCACCCTCTTACGAAGAAAGAAGCAACTACAACTTAAAAGAAAAAAATATTATTGCTAAAAAAGCGGTAGACTTAATTAAAGACGGACAAGTTATAATAATGAGTGGAAGTACCACTAACTTACAACTAGCAAAAATAATTCCGTCTGATATTAACGCAACTATCTACACTTATAGCTTACCAATTGCAATTCAATTAACCGCACACTCTTCTTTAGAAATAATATTTATTGGAGGAAAATTAAATAAACCTGCACAAGTTACTGTTGGACTTGACGTAGTTTCTTCAATTTCACAATTAAGAGCAGATTTATGCTTTATGGGAACTGGTGGTATTAATGTTAAAAACGGAATGACAGAACCCAACTGGGAGGTTTCGCACATAAAAAAATGTATGATTGAAGCTAGTGACAAAGTAATAGTTTTGTGTACAAATAATAAAATTAACGAAATAAAAAGGTATCCTGTTACTCCTATAAATAGGATAAACACAATAATAACAGACCTCAATCCTACTGATCAAATATTTAATTCATTTAAAGAAAATGGAGTTACAATTCTGTAAATACTTACAAAACATAATTTAAATGCTGTTTTATGCAGTTTTAAATGATTTATTTTGCGTTTTTTTAACCATTTGTTAACGTATTATAAAAATTAATGCTATTTTTGGGTTATATATTATTATTTTAAATCCATTTTTATGAACAAAACAAATGAAAACTTCTCTTTTACAAAGAGATTTCGATTTATGAGCTGCCTATTTACGCTTATGATACTGGGGCTTAGCGTACAAGCGCAAACGACCTCTTATACATTAAAAGGTAATGTAACAGATAATATAGGTGCACCAGCCCCTGGCGTTAGTCTACAAATTAAAAACGCTAATATAGGTGCAACAACTGATTTTGATGGAAATTACAATCTAACAGCTAACTTAAAACCAGGTAATTACTCACTTGTTTTTAGATCAATGGGATTAACAACCAAAGAAGTGAAAATTATTTTAGGAGCAAAACCTGAAGTAATAAATAATATTATTATGAAGCTAGATATTCTAGGTTTAGATGAAATTGTGATTACTGGTGCAGGAGCATTAACTGCAAAAAAACAATTAGGTAATACTATTTCTAGCGTTAAAGGTTTGGCAATTTCTGAATCTGGATCTGTAGATATTACAGCTGGGCTCTCGGGGAAATTAGCAGGAATTCAAGTAACTCAAAATTCAGGTGATCCTGCAGGTGGTATTAGCGTTCGATTAAGAAGTGCAAGTACTGTTAACGGAAGCTCAGACCCATTATACATTATTGATGGAGTAATTGTAAATAACAACTCCACTAATGTTTTAGGCACTCAAGGAGTTACTCAAAATAGAATGTCTGATATTAGCCCACAAGATATTGATAGAATTGAAGTTATAAAAGGTGCTGCTGCAGCTGCAATTTATGGTTCAAGAGCAAGTAATGGAGTTGTGCAGATTTTCACAAAGAAAGGTCAATCTGGAGAGCCCGTAATTACAGTTTCTAGTAGCGTAAACTTCAATTCATTAAGAAAGAAAATAGATTATAACCAAGAACCTTTTGAATGGGCTTCAAGTGATATAACCAATCTTGATAAAGTACCAGCAACAAGATATGACTATCAGGATATGGTATTTCAAAACTCTATTGGAACAGACAACTACGTTTCCATGTCCGGAGGAAAAGAAAATACCAATTATTTCGGTTCATTTTCATATTTAAAAAATGATGGAATTCTTAAAAGTACCAATTACGGAAGGCAAGGTGGTAGAATTAGAATTAACCAAGTATTAAATGATTGGGCATCCGCTTCTTTTGGAACCTATTTTTCTACAAGTAAAAGTAACGATCAACCTAATGGTGGTTATACCGCTGGAGTTTTACCAACTATACTATTTACAAACAATAAAATAGATCCTAATCCAGATGCAGAAGGTAATTATCCAAATATGACTTTCTATCCTAACATTTTGGAATACATTGAAACTTTCGATTTTACGCAAGAAAACAATAGAACTATTAGTGATTTTCAACTTAATTTAAAACCTACTGATGGACTCAAAATAAATTACACTCTTGGTTATGACAATTCTGAATCTATAGGTAATTCTTATATTCCAATTGGAACTAACACTGTTGCTTTAGGTAAAGCTGCAACAACAACTATTAGCACAAAACAATTAAATAGCGATTTAAATGCATCTTTAAATAAAGACTTAAACGATAACATAGAATCTACAACAACAGCTGGGTTTTCTTGGCAATCAGATAAAACATTACTACGTACTATTTCTGGAACAGGACTTGCATTAGGAGTAAAAACTACTGATGGAGCAGCCTCTATCTCTACAGACGAAAGCAGAAGTGAAAGAACATTTTGGGGTGGTTTTTTACAACAAACATTTGGTTTAAGTGACAAGCTTTTTCTTACAGGAGCAATTAGGTTAGATGGTTCTTCAGTATTTGGTAAAGATGAAAGAAATCAATTCTATCCAAAAACAAGTATGTCATATTTAGTTTCTGAAGAAGATTTTTGGGAAAATAGTTTTGGAAATTCAATTAACAGCTTTAAGATTAGAGCTGCTTGGGGTCAAGCAGGGAATCTTACAGCTATTGGGCCTTTTGATAGATTGTCTAACTATTCCGCTATAAGCATTGATGGAACTTCAGGTTTAATAGCCCCTACAAGACTAGGTAACGCTGATTTAAAACCAGAAAGACAAACTGAATTAGAGTTTGGGATAGATATGGGACTTTTTAATAATAAAGTAGGTATAGAACTTACCTATTATAAACAAGATATTGAAGATCTTTTATTGGCAAGAACATTATCTCCTTCAACTGGTTTTGGTTCAAGAGTAGAAAATATAGGAACAATGTCTAATAAAGGATTTGAGGCGTTAATTACAGCAATGCCAATCCAAACAAACGATTTTAGCTGGTCAATTACTGGAACGTACTCTTCAAATAAAAATGAAGTAAATGATATTGAAGGTGAACAATTTGGAATTGGAAATTTCGGATTTTCAGTTGCTAAGAATGGTGAACCTTTAGGTGTATTTTATCAAGGTTTTTACGCAAGAAATACTGATGGCAGTTTACTTTTAACTCCTGGAGGACTTCCTCAAAGAGATAAAGGATCTTATGACACAAATGGAAATCCTATTTCTGAAAGAGATGCGTCTGGTCAACCTACAGGATCATCCTTAAGTAAAGTAATTGGAGACCCAAATCCTGACTTTATAGCCTCTTTAACAAATGAAATTAATTACAAAAACTTTTCTTTTAGATTACAGTTTGATGCTGTGCAAGGAGTAGATGTTTTAAGCTGGGATACGCGAATGTTCTATCGTTTTGGAGGCGGACCAGCTAGCGCTAGCGAATTAAGCGGTGAGAGTGTAAGAGGAACTGGTGCCGCCAAATTTGGTATTGCTGAAGCTTATATTGAAGATGGTTCTTACATTAAACTTAGAGAAATTTCAACGGCCTATTTATTAAAAGATCCTATAAAAGGAGTTAACAGCGTAAAATTCACCATAACTGGCCGTAATTTATTCTCTATTGATAATTTCTCGGGTTATGACCCTGAAGTAAACATGGATGGACAAAGTAATGGAGCTAGAGGAGGTATTATGGGACTTGTTCCAATACCAAGTGTAATTAAATTTGGTGTAACAGCTACATTTTAAGTGTTAACTATAAAATATTATAAAATGAAAAATATAAAAATATATACAATCATAGGTGCTTTACTTATTAGTAGTGGTTTATTCAATTCATGTGATACCGAGTTTGAAAACCCAAATAACCCAACAGAAGATGTTGTTTTAGGAACAAAAGAGGGCCTTTTTGCTTTAGCAACCGGAATAAGACAATATTATTCAGTTACAGCATTGAGACAAATTATAGAAGCTCCGGGAATTACCACTAGAGAATTAGGAGTAACCAATACTTTTTTAAATATTAATGAATTAGCCAAAGGAGGCGCTGAATTACCAGCTGAGAGTGGTGGTATCACAAATCCTTGGGTAAATATTATCCGAGTGAAAGGAATGGCTGAATCATTAATTAATGGTGCAAATACAGTGAATCTTTCTGAAGGTACTAAAAGTGGTGTATTAGCATATGGAAATCTAATTAAAGCTATGAGTTTAGGTTATCTTATTCAAATGTTTGAACAAGTACCAATTAATAATTCTGCCGATGGTGCCGCTATTTTTAGTGATCGGACAACAGTTCTTGCTAATTGTATTTCATTGTTAGAAGAAGCCAGAGACATCATGTCTGCAGCACCAATATCAGATGAATTTAAATCAACTGTTTTATGGTCTGAAATGAACTTACCAAAAACAGTAAATGCGTTCCTTTCTAGATATTATTTATTAGCTGGTAATTATACCGAATCAATTACTGCTGCAAATGCTGTATTAAATAATAGTGACACAACTAATTCAATGTGGGTTTTTGATGCTAATAATCAAAACCCAATTTGGAATCGTACAGTAAATTCTGCAGATTTAAACCCACAAACTAACTTTGGTTTATTAGGCGCATATGCTCCAGAAACAGGTGATGGCCGTGTTGATTTTTATTTAGGAGAAGATGCTGGTTCCGCTAATTTAGATGCAGGCGCACAAGATTTAAGTGAAATGCTAGGTTTTTTTGGAACTAGTACATCTGCAATTCCTATTTACCTTAATGGAGAAATGCTATTAAATAAAGCGGAAGCTTATGCTAGACAAAATCAATTAAGTAATGCTGTTATTGAATTAAATTTAGTAAGACAAAAAAATAATGACCCTCTAGGTGTTAATGCAAACCTTCCTGCATGGACTGGAGACGAAACAAGTCAAAATGACATTTTAGAAGAAATATATAAAAATAGATGTATTGAATTATTTTTAACAGGGTTGAGATTTGGAGACAGTAAAAGATTTCATCCAGATTTTTCTGTTCCTTCCGCTACAAATACAACTAATGAAAGAAATAGAAACTATTATCCTTATCCATCTATTGAGAGAGAAAATAACCCTAACACTCCGGCAGATCCAAGCATATAATTAAGTTTAGAGTAAACATTATTAATAAACGGGATTTTAAAAAAACCCCGTTTATTAATAAAATAAAATAATTCAAAATCACAAATGAATTCAACACTAATTTTAATAATAATAGTATCATATTTTGGAGCTTTAATGCTCATTTCTCATTTTGTTTCAAAAAACACAAGTGATAATTCTTTTTATACAGGCGACAGAAAATCTCCTTGGCAAATAGTTGCTTTTGGAATGATTGGAGCCGTATTATCTGGTGTTACCTTTGTTTCAATTCCAGGAATGGTAGGTACTAATTATTTTTATTATTTACAATTTGTTTTTGGAAATGTTGTTGGATACATATTTATAACATACGTATTGGTTCCAATTTATTACAAACTAAAATTAGTTTCAATATATACATATTTAGAAACCCGATTTGGTGTTAGAACCTATAAAACTGGCTCACTATTTTTTTTAATATCCCAATCATTTGGAGCGGCTCTAAGATTATTACTTGCTGCAAAAATTTTACAATACGCCGTATTTGACGCCTTTCATATTCCGTTTTTCATTACTGTACTTATTATATTAATTCTCATATGGTTATACACTCATAAATCAGGTATTAAAACAATTGTTTGGACAGATACACTTCAAACTTTTTTTTTACTAATGTCTGTAATAGTAACGATATACGTTGTGAAAAACTCTTTAGATTTAAGCTTTTCAGAGACTATCACATCAGTAACTAACCATAAATACTTTAAAATATTTAATTGGGATTTTAACTCCGGAAGTAACTTTTTCAAACAATTTATTTCAGGAATTTTAATTGCTGTTGCCATGGTAGGTTTGGATCAAAATATGATGCAAAAAACCTTAACCTGTAAAAACAAAAAAGAAGCGCAACAAAATATATTAACATTTAGTATTATTTTAGCTATTACTCAATTTCTATTTTTAGGATTAGGAGTTATGCTGTATTTATATGCTGAAAAATTTGGAATTCAATTAGACGTAGAAAACGGGAAATTTATAAATACCGATACCCTATTCCCTCTGCTTTCTTTAAATCATTTTGGAACAATAGCTAGTATAAGCTTTATTTTAGGAATTACCGCAGCCTCATTTTCAAGTGTAGATTCTGCCTTAACAGCATTAACAACATCATTCACCTACGACTTTTTAGATATTCAGCACAAAAGTTCTAAAGAAAAAAAACAAATAAAAAATTATGTATTATTAGGGTTTTCTTTAGTTATATTCACCATTATACTTTCATTCTCCCAAAGTAAAGGAGATGTAATTTCAACAATATTTAAAGTTGCGGGGTACACTTACGGACCTTTATTAGGCCTTTATTTATTAGGAATTTTCACAAAAATAAAAATAAACGATGTTGCAGTTCCATACATTTGTATTTTAATGCCGCTATTAACCTATTATTTAAATTATTTATTCATAACTCAGTTTTCATTTGATTTAGGTTTTATGAATATATTAGTTAATGCACTATTAACTATTGTAAGTTTAATTATCGTAAAAACAAAAAATGAAAAATAAACCCACAACTGAACAAGCCTCCAACTATAATAACCTTGAAAAAATGAGTACATCAGAACTACTCACAAATATAAATACAGAAGACAAAACGGTTCCAAATGCAATTGAAAAAGTAATTCCTTCAATTAAAAAATTAGTAGATATTATTCATGCTAAAATGCAAAAAGGTGGACGATTATTTTATATTGGAGCAGGAACCAGTGGAAGATTGGGAGTCCTAGATGCTTCTGAATGCCCTCCAACTTATGGAGTTTCTGACAATTGGGTTATTGGTTTAATTGCTGGAGGAGATTCAGCACTTAGAAAAGCAGTAGAAAATGCCGAAGATGATACAGAATTAGCTTGGAAAAATTTAACTTCATATAATATTTCAGATAAAGATGTTTTGGTAGGTATTGCCGCTTCAGGAACAACCCCTTATGTTATTGGTGGTCTTAAAAAAGCAAATGAACATAATATTGTAACAGGATGTATTGTATGTAATGAAAATAGTCCTGTTTCAGAAGTTTCTAATTATCCTATTGAAATAGTTGTAGGACCTGAATTTGTAACAGGAAGCACAAGAATGAAATCTGGTACTGCGCAAAAATTAGTACTAAATATGATATCTACAGCTGTTATGATTAAATTGGGCAGAGTTAAAGGTAATAAGATGGTACACATGCAATTATCAAATAATAAGTTAATTAACAGAGGTGTTCTTATGATTATGGATGAACTTCATATTGATCAAGGATTAGCTTCTCTACTTTTAGAAAAACATAAAAGCGTAAAAAATGCTTTAGACAATTATAAAAACGAAAATAAACCAAAATGAAAAGTACAACTAAGCATATAATTGGCGTAATGAGTGGAACTTCATTAGATGGAATTGATATTGTTTATGCTAAAATAAATAGCAACTCAAATTATACTTTTGAAATACTTAATGCTACAACTGTTCCATACAGTAAAGAATGGAAATTTACATTAAAAAAAGGATTTCACTTAAATGGAGAAGAACTTACAAAACTTGATGCAGACTATGGAATTTTCCTAGGCCAGATTATTAAAGATTTCATTGCTAAAAATAACATTTCAACCATAGATTATATAGCATCACACGGCCATACTATATATCACAACCCTGCTAAAAGTTATACCCTTCAAATTGGAAACGGGCCTTACATAACTTCAATTACGGGGATTAAAACAATTTGTGATTTTAGAATTCAAGATATTGCTCTTGGAGGTCAAGGAGCTCCATTAGTTCCAATAGGAGATATGCTTCTTTTTTCTGAATATGATTATTGTTTAAACCTAGGTGGTTTTTCTAATATTTCTTTAACTAAAGATAAGCAACGAATTGCATTTGATATTTGCCCTGCTAATATTGTATTGAATCATTATGTTGCTGCTTTAAATCTTGATTATGATGATAAAGGAACAATTGCTTCTACAGGTGAAGTTAATTTAGCTTTACTTAATGAATTAAATTCATTACCGTTTTATAATGATTCTAAACCAAAATCTTTAGGTTATGAATTTATTCTAGAAGTAATTATCCCTATTATAGACAAATACAACCTTAACACCAAAGATATTTTAAGAACTTTTGTTGAACATATTGCAATACAAATTTCAAGAAAAATTGATTCAAACGCATCTAAAACTATACTTGTTGCTGGTGGTGGAGCCTATAACACATTCCTTACTAAAAAAATTCAGGAATACACTAAAACTAAACTTATTATACCAAACAACACCATTATTAATTATAAAGAAGCGTTGGTTTTTGCTTTATTAGGTTTTCTAAAAGATGAAGGCAAAAATAATTGCTTAAAAAGTGTAACTGGTGCAAGTAAAGATCATAGTAGCGGTGTAATTTTTGAAATTTAAAATAAAACGTTTTAAATTACTGTAAATCTACTAGAACAATTATAGCAGTTACAAGTGTAAATTATCCATATAAAATTAAATATGGAACTCTGCGGATTTCAAAATATTATATCAATTTTAAGAGAAGCTTTGTTATAAAATGAAACTCATAATAAGAACATACAAATTAAAATTAAAACATCCTTTTACAATTTCAAGAGGAACTAGAACTGAAATTCCATTAATTATAATTGAGCTTCAAGAAAATAATATATCAGGTTTTGGAGAAGCTACAGCAAACCCATATTATAACACTACTGTTGAACAATTTGAACAAGAACTAATTAAAAAACGTAAGATTATTGAAGTTAAATTAGATAAAACTCCACAAGATTTTTGGACTTACCTATTCCCTTTTTTTAGCAAAAACATGTTTTTATTATGTGCACTAGATGAAGCTTATACCGATTTATACACGCGTAAAAAGGGTGTAAAACTTTACAATTATTGGAATCTTAAATTAAAAAAATTACCTCAATCAAATTTCACAATTGGAATTGATACCATAGAAAATATGGTCTCTAAAATGAAAGAAATGCCTTGGCCAATTTATAAAATAAAATTAGGCACTAAAAATGATATTCAAATAATTACAGAGTTAAGAAAACACTCTAACTCAATTTTTAGAATTGACGCAAATTGTGGATGGGACGTTACTGAAACAGTTAAAAACTCTATAGAATTAAAAAAACTAGGTGTTGAATTTATTGAACAGCCTTTAGCTGCCGAAAACTGGAGAGGCTCAAAAATTGTTTATGAAAACTCTTATTTACCAATTATTGCTGATGAAAGCTGTATTATTGAAAGCGATATTGAAAAATGTTACAATCATTTTCATGGTGTAAATATAAAACTGATGAAATGCGGTGGACTAACTCCTGCTAAAAGAATGATTGAAAAAGCCAAATCGTTAGGTTTAAAAACTATGGTTGGTTGCATGACAGAATCTTCTGTTGGAATTTCAGCAATTGCTCATTTAACTCCAATATTAGATTATGTTGATATGGATGGTGCATTATTATTAACTAATGATATTGCAACAGGTGTGAAATTAGAAAATGGAAATACTATATTTTCAGAATTAAACGGAACAGGTGTACTTTTAAATGACTAAAATATTATTAATAATGAAAAAAATACTTTTTGTAGGTTTCCTTTTATTTTTAACCACAAGCAATGCACAGCAGCAAGAGCCATTAAGTACTGTAGATTTTAAAAATCAAAACCAATGGGTTGATAGTATTATGAGTCAATTAAATATAGACCAAAAAATTGGTCAGTTATTTATGATTCAAGCTTATTCAAATAAGGATAAAAAACATACCGCTTTTATAAAAAAAATGATAAAAAAATATCATATAGGCGGTTTAATTTTCATGCAAGGAACACCAAAAAAACAAGTTAACCTTACAAATACCTATCAAAATAAATCGAAAATTCCTTTATTAATTGGTTTTGACGGTGAATGGGGATTGAATATGCGATTAAAAAACTCATTTCGCTATCCTTGGAATATGACATTAGGTGCCGTTCAAAACAATAAATTAATTGAACAATTTGGAGAACAATTAGGTAAACATTGTAAAAGAGTTGGTATTCATATTAATTTTGCACCTGTTGTTGATATTAATATAAACCCAAAAAATCCAATTATTGGCAATAGATCTTTTGGTGAAAACAAATACAATGTAACCGAAAAAGCTATTTCTTTTATAAAAGGGATGCAGAGAGCAGGTGTTTTAGCAAATGCAAAACACTTTCCAGGGCACGGAGATACTTCAACAGATTCACATAAAACACTTCCTTTTTTAGATTTTAGTTTAGAACGTTTAGACTCTATTGAATTATTCCCTTATAAAAAACTTTTTAAAACAGATTTGGCAAGTGTAATGATTGCGCACTTAAATGTACCTTCTTTAGAACCAAAAAAAGGAGTTCCAACTTCAATTTCATACAAAGTAGTAACAGAACTTTTAAAAAAGAAAATGAATTTTAAAGGGTTAATTTTTACTGATGCTTTAAATATGAAAGGTGCTGCAAATTACGCAAAACCTGGTGATATTGATTTAGCTGCATTTATTGCAGGTAATGACATGTTGCTTATTCCTGAAGATGTTAAAGCTGCAGTAAAAAAATTAAAAACAGCACTTAAAAATAATATTTTCACAGAAGAACGATTAAATGAATCTGTTAGGAAAATATTGAAAGCAAAATATTGGGCTGGTTTAAATAACTTCACTCCTATTAAAGAAACTAATATTCAAGAAGATATTATTACCTCAAAAGATAAATTATTATACAGATCTTTAATAAAAGAAGCCATTACTCTTGTTAAAAACAATGATGAAACACTCCCTATTAAAGACCTCTCCAATTCTAAAATTGCGTATGTTAAATTAGGTGATTCAGATAATTTTAACTTTACAAATACGCTGAAAAAATACACAAAAATTGATATTGTTTTAGCTGATAACATTACAGAGTTACTTCAACAATTAGAAAAATACAACACCGTTATTGTAGGTTATCATAAATCTAACGAAACTCCTTGGAAAAGTTTTAAAATGACTCCGAAAGAACTTTCTTGGCTTCAAGAAATTTCAAAAAACAATAAGGTAATATTAGATGTTTTTGCAAGCCCTTATTCACTTTTAGATATTTCAAATTTTAAAAACATAAATGCTGTTATTGTTTCCTATCAAAACAGTGATGTTTCTCAAGAAATTTCGGCTCAAATGATTTTTGGAGCAATTGAAGCTAAGGGAAAGTTACCTGTTTCAATTAAAAATACATTTCCTGAAGGAACAGGATTAACAACTTCAAATTTATTGAGACTTTCTTATTCAATTCCTGAGGAAGTTGATATGAGCTCTAAATTACTTCAAAAAATAGATTCGATGACTACAATGGTTGTTGATTCTTTAATGGCTCCTGGCGGACAAGTTTTAGTGGCTCGTTACGGAAAAGTTGTTTATCATAAAAGTTTTGGTTATCAAACCTATAATAAAAAGCAAAAAGTAAAATTAACCGATTTATATGATTTAGCCTCAGTAACAAAAATATTAGGTGGGTTACCAATAATAATGAAAAGTGAGGAACTTGGTTTATTTAATTTAAATTCAACACTTGGCGAATTATTACCATATTTAAAAGGTTCAAATAAGGATACAATTACTATGAAAGAAGCCTTATCTCATGTAGCTAAAATAAAACCTTGGATTCCTTATTATTTAGAAACAATTGACAGCATTAAAACACAACCATTAAAAAAATATTATAGTAATACAAAAGATGAAAAATTTTCTATAAAAGTTGCAGAAAATTTATTCTTAACAAATTCCTATACAGATTCTATTTATAAAAAAATAGCAGAAGCTCCTCAACGTTTAGAAAATGGTTATAAATACAGTGGTTTACTTTTTTACTTATTTAAAAAATACATAAAAGACACTTATAATAAGGAAATGGATTACTTAAATAATGAAAACTTTTACAAACCATTAGGAGCCGAAACACTGACTTATAATCCTTTAGAAAAATTTTCAAAAACCCGTATTGCTCCCACTGAAATAGATGACTATTTTAGACACCAAACATTACAAGGGAATGTTCATGATATGGGAGCTGCTATGATGAATGGAGTTAGTGGAAATGCTGGGTTGTTTTCAAATTCAAATGATGTTGCCAAAATTATGCAGATGTACCTTCAAAAAGGATTTTATGGTGGGAAAAAATATTTTAAAGCAAAAACTATAGATAAATTTAACCACAGATATTTTTCAAAAGATAGCATTAGAAGAGGTCTTGGGTTTGATAAGCCTAGTTTAGATCCAGAAATTAAAGCAAGTAGTAAATATGCTTCTGCAAATAGTTTTGGACATAGTGGCTTCACCGGAACATATACTTGGGTTGATCCTGATAATGGTTTATTGTATGTTTTCCTTTCTAATAGAGTTTATCCTACAATGAGTAACAACAAACTTGGTGAAAAAGACATAAGGACTATTATTCATAATTTAATTTACGAAGCAATTATTAAACCTTAAAAATTAAATAGTTTTAGTTTATAAGTACATTATTATTGAGAAAACTAAATATTATTAAGCATATTTTAAAACTACTATTTAAGTAAAACCTTTAACTAACTCTTAAATATAAAAAAATCCTACTATTTCTAGTAGGATTTACTTTTATAGGCAATGTATAAATATCCTTTTTCACTAAAGTATACATTAATGTTAATTAACTATTGATTCTATTTGCTTCCAATTTTCCATATCTTCATTTGTTTGAATAACTCCTTTTGTACTTCTTCCATCTAGAATTATTATTTTAAGCGCTGCTTTTAATTCAACTGCTTTATCTGGATTTTGACTAATTAAATTTGTTGTTTCTTCAATGTCTACTTTTAAATTGAATAATTGCATTGTAGGTAAATCTAAATTTTTCTTTTTTATCTCTTGAGGTTTTGGGTAGCTCCATCCTCCAGAACCCTGAGTTATGCACAATTTCCAATCTCCGTGTCTAATTGCAAAAGAACCATTAATAGAATGGTGAACCGTGTATTCCCTAATATCATTAGAGTTTTCATTCATTATTAAAGGTAACATACTATAACTATCTTCTGCTTCGGTTTCTTTAATTTGGTATCCTGTAACATCTGCACAAGTTGCAAAAAAATCAGTTGTACAAATTGTTTTACTAGAGCTAAAATTTTTCAACACTTTTTTAGGCCACTCAACAATTAATGGAACATGATGCCCGCCTTCATAAATATCAGCTTTCATACCTCTAAAAACATAGCTAGGATTGTGTTTTACTTTTGCAAGTTCTTCAAAATTAGCTTTAGGAGAACATCCATTATCACTGGTAAATACCAAGAGCGTATTTTCTGAAACACCTTGATTTTTAAGTGTTTCTCTAATTTGCCCCACAACATCATCTACTTGCATTACAAAATCGCCATACTCATTGGTATTACTTTTTCCTAAAAATTCTTTTGAAGGTAAAATAGGCGTGTGTGGAGCTGGTAAAGGAAAATAAAGAAAGAAAGGTTTATCTCCTTTCGATTTTTCTTCAATATAATTTATAGCTTTATCTGTTAAATCTTGTAGTACTGTTTCGTGAACAAAATCTTCTGAAGTTGGACCTTTTCTCCAAAAACCTTTTGAATCATTATTTACAGTATTTTTTTTTGGTTCCATGGTTGGAAAATCATTTTCTACAAACACATAAGGAGGCATATCTAAAGAACCACAAAAACCAAATGAATAATCGAAACCATGTGTAGATGGTCCGTTTTTAACTGGTATTTTATAATTTACTTTTTGTATTACATGTAGTTTGTTTATATCTGTATTTTCACCTTCTTCAAAAGACCAATCCCAACCCAAATGCCATTTTCCAATAAAAGCTGTGGTATACCCTTGTGTTTTTAATATATCTGCAACTGTAGTACGATTTGGTGTAATTAACGATTTTGAATAACCGCCAAGTACTCCGCTTTTTAAACTACTACGCCAATTATAACGCCCAGTTAAAATTCCATATCTAGTTGGTGTACAAACAGCAGATGAAGTATGTGCATCGGTAAACATAACTCCATTGGCAGCCATATTATCTATGTTTGGTGTAGGTATTTTTCCATTTGGATTAAAACTTTTTATATCACCATAACCTAAATCATCAGCTAGAATATAAATAATATTTGGATTTTCTTGTTCTTTTACTTCCGCTTCTTTTTGTAATGAACAGCTGCTAATAAGAAAAGAAAAAGATAATAAAACAATTAGTTGTTGAGTGATTTTTCTCATTATATTAAATTTTATTTATATAAACTTTTGTTTAAAGGTGATACTCAATTTTTTTCATTTAATATTATCTCAATAACAGGAATTTCAATATTTGGTTTAACTACTGGAAGCCTTAGATTAACATCCTGTTCAGCTAACTCTTCTTTTCCCCAAGCTCCATGCCGTGTAGCAATTTGTATTTCAGACATATCATGTAAAAACTGGGCATATTTTATTTTACCTTTCATGCCTTTAAGTGTAAAATTTTGTAATGGATAATCCAGTAAATGAATATAAAGTCTATTTGTTTTTGAGTTATACGTTAATAATGAATTATCAGGAACTTCAAATTCCTCTGGAGCTTGGGTGCAACCATAAATTGATTTTCCATTGTATTTCATCCAATCTCCCATTTGTAATAAAGCACTTTCTGCTCGATAATCAATTTCACCTCTTCCGGTTGGACCAACATTTAGTAAAACATTACCTCCTTTACTTACAGACTCTATTAATAATACTAATAATTGCTTATTATCTTTCCAAGTTAATTCATCTCTATAATAGCCCCAAGATCCACTAAAAGTTTGACAAGTTTCCCATGGTATTTTTTCTCCGTTGTAGGTAGGCCACTCATTTACTTTAAACTGTTCTGGTGTTGTAAAATCCCATCCTCCCGCATATTCTTTTAAATCTAAACGATCATTAACAATAATTTCTGGTTGTAGTTTTCGGATTAGTTTCATAAGTTCAACAGAGCCCCAATCTTCTCTTCCTTTACCATGCTTACCTGATATTGAATAATCCAACCAAAGCATATCAACTTTACCGTAATTAGTTAAAATTTCAGTTACTTGATTTCTTAAATATTCGCGATAAATAGTCATATCACGATTTTTATTTAATTCTTTATATTCTTTGTCTGTATTTGGAGCTAATGGATGTACTCTATCAATAGTATATTGTGGATGATGCCAATCAATAATTGAATAATAAAACCCTATTTTAAGTCCTTCTGCTCTAAATGCATCAACCCATTCTTTAAGGGCATCTTTTCCATAAGGTGTATTTGTAACTTTATATTCTGTGTATTTAGAATCGAATAAAGTAAAACCTTCATGATGTTTTGTGGTAATAACAGCATATTTCATTCCAGCTGCTTTTGCTAATTTGGCCCATTCTTGTGGATTGTATAAATCTGGATTAAAATTATCAAAGTATTTTTGATATACATCATCAGAGATTTTTTCTCGTTTTTTAACCCATTCATGTCTTCCAGCTAAAGAATATGTTCCCCAATGTACAAACATTCCAAAACGATCATTTGTCCACCAAGCTAAACGCTCTGTCTTCTCTTTTTTTGTTTCATTCCATATCTTTTTTTGCTGTGCATTTGAGGTTAAAAAGGCAAAAAGTAGTATAGATATTATAATAGTTTTGTTCATTGTATTTTGAATTATAGTAATTTTTTTCAAGAAAAATCTATAGACTTTCTTTTAAAAGAGATTCCCAACCTTTTGAATTTATTTCTTTTCCAACTTCACGCAAAACTTTTACATCTTCAGGATGCATTTCTCCGCTTGGAAGAGGCCCTGTGTTTAATAATAAATTAGCTGGATATTCATTCGCTTTTTTAAGCATCTCAATTACCTCTTCTTTGGATTTGTGATTGCCATCTTCTGAAGAAAGATATCCCCAACCTTTTCGCTGCAGATGGTCACAAATTTCTAAAGGTTTTTCTATTTTTTGTCCTTTTTTATATTTGTGTTCAGGAGCAAGAAAATCTTCAGTACCTAACATTCCTTGTTTATAAGAAACTAATACTTGTGGTTGTTTACTATGAATTAAATCATATAACTCCTGACACTTAAAAAGTGACCGATCTCCTGATGCCGGCGTTGCAAAACCATCCAACCAAATCCCCGCTATGTTTTCATAATTTTCGAGCAATTCATTCACTTGGTTCGACATAAAATCTAGATAAATATTTAAGTCGTGTTCTTCTCCATATTTATAAAAAGGTTCTTTAGTCTCATAATCAGGGCGAGCAGCTCCTTTCCATTTATCGTTATTTGGTGCATGAGGGTGACGCCAATCTCGTCCATGTGAATAATACAAGAAGAGTGCAATACCTTTCTTATTGCATTGTTCAGAAAGTTCGGCAACTAAATCTCTTTTTGCAGGAGAATTCATGCTATTGAAATCTGTAAATTTTGTATCCCACAGACAAAAACTATCATGATGACGCGTGGTTAAATTTATGTATTTCATACCTGCTTCTAGTGCAAGATCTGTAATGAAATCTGCATCAAATTTTTCGGCAGTGAATTTATCTTTTAGTTTAGCATATTCAGCTACATGAATTTTTTCATTGCGCATAACCCACTCGTGTCTTCCTAAAAGAGAATATAACCCATAATGAATAAACATTCCGTAGCGAGCATCTTTAAACCACTCAGTGGCTGCCTTTCGTGGGTTTTGGCTATATAAATCTTTGTAATCTGTTAAGTACGGAGGAATGGATTTATCAGTAATATTTGAACATCCTGTATATAACATAGCTCCAGCGCTTGCCAATAATGATAAAGTTATAAAATTTCTTCTATCCATAAGTTTTCCTATTTTTTATTACTTTTATAAATCTTTTTAGTTCAAATACTCTCTATATTGTAATGATATTTACTAAATATTTTTATTGTGCTTTCGTTAAAAAATTATTAATCTACTTGATCCCATAATCTATATGGATCGTTATTTTCTATCATTTGTTCCAATAATAATTTTTCCATTTCAGCTAACTTCTCAGCATATATGGGATTATTAGCTAAATTGGTTTCCATTTCACCAGTTTTCTTATGTTCTTGTAAATATTCATTCGGGTTTTTAGCAAGGTTAAAAAGTTGAGTTTTTCTAATTGTACCTTCCATAAGGTCATATTTTATTAGTTTCCAATCACCTTTAACTACACTGCGCATTCCTGGTTTAGACCCTCCACAATAAACTCCATACATTACATCCCTCATTATACTTCTCTTACCTTCTAATAAAGGTTTAAAACTAACTCCTTGTACTGTTTTAGGAATATCAATACCTGCTAAATCACAAACTGTTGGTAAAATATCTAATAAATAAACATTTCCTTTAACACGTTGTCCTGCTTTTATTTTTGGCCCTTTAACAATAAAAGGTACTCGAGAAGTATGTTCGTATAAATTTTGTTTTCCCATGAGTCCATGTCGTCCAATTGCTATTCCGTGATCCGAAGTATAAATAATATAAGTATTATCTAATTCGTTCATTTCTTCAAGCTTTTTAAGAACTTTACCTATTTGAATATCTATATTTTCATCACAAGCATATTCGCGCCCCAATTCATTTCTAACAGTTTGTTCATCTCTATTCTTCCAAACTCCAATTACACGTTCTTCATCCCTTAAATTTTTATGACCATGAAAGAATGGGTGTGCAGAAAGGTAATTATCTTGTAATTCTGGTTGTTTTGAGTTTTTTGGAGGAAGACTGCTAGGGTCAGTATGATTGGTAGCTCCATATTTTGCTAGTAGTTCAGGAGTTCCATTACGCTCATCATGTGGATGAGAAAAACCAAAATATATGAAAAAAGGATTTACTTCTTTACTTTCCTCTCGGTTTTCTAAATAATTAAGCACTTGTTTAGAATGCCAGGCACTACCTGTTTCTTCAGTACCTCCTCGTTTAACTGCATCGTGAATTACTGAAAATTGATTATTTGCTGCTGCATATGAATTTCCCTTTTTACATGTCCGCATGGTTTTGTATCCATCTCTATTAAATACGGCTCCTATAGTTTGAAGTTGAAGGCTATCGGGACAATTTATGTTTTTATTATAACCTGCACTGCGCGGCAAATTCCAAACGGTACGTCCAGACATTATCATGTGACGTGATGGTGTGCAAACAGCACCATTCATTGCCCCCATATTACGTGCACTATCGAAAACGATTCCTTCCTTTGCAAGTTTATCTATATTTGGTGTTTCTAATATCGATTTTGCATCATAAGTTTTTAAGTCAAAAGGAGATTGATCATCAACTAATATAAACAGAAAATTTGGTCGTTTTTTGTTCACAGTTTCATTCAATATTTTTTTCTCTTGTGCATTTGATGATAAATACACTATGCACAGTAAACTAGTTAAAATTATTCTCTTCATTATTTATTTAAAATATTATTATTTTTTAAACTTTTATCTAATTTTTAATTTAATCTTACTTTTCACCTCTTTTTTTTACTGCTAATGCCCTTGTTTTTAAAGGGAATTCGTTATTTTCAGTTCTAACATTTTTTAATAAACCGAGTATTTCTTTTAATTTTTCAGGTTCTTTTAAAGCTAGATTTTCAGATTCTCCAATATCATTTGAAAGATTATACAATTCGGGCTTACCTTCTAGTTTCCAAACCAATTTCCAATCACCTTTTCTAATTGCTTGAATTGGTCCTTCACGCTCATTAAACTCCCAATATAGGTAGTCGTGTTTTTTTTGTTTTTCTGTATTGCCCATTAATTCAGGGACTAAAGAAATTCCATTAATATCATTATTTGAAGGTTCAATACCTGCTAATTCACAAGCTGTAGGTAAAAAATCCCAAAAAGCTGAAATATGTTCACTTTTAGACCCAGGAGCAATTTTACCTGGAAATTTAACAATAAATGGAATACGAATTCCTCCTTCATACAAATCCCTTTTTCCTCCTTTTAATTTTCCGTTACTGTTAAAAAACCGATCTTTCGATTCATATTCAGGACCATTATCACTTGTAAAAACAACAATCGTATTTTCTTCAATTCCTAATTCTTTCAACTTTTCAAATAGTTTACCTAAATCTCTATCCATACGAGAAACCATACCAGCATACGTGGCGTTTCCTTCATCATCATTTTTATAATGCCCATTCGTATTCATTTTACGCTTAGGCCACCCCAGGTTTTGATAAGGTTTTTTGGAATCTTCAGGAACCGTTAGCTCCAAATGTGGAATAGTAAGCGCTAAATACAGAAAAAAAGAGTTGTTTTTTTCTTTTTCAATATAGCTCAATGCTTCATTTACAAATATATCGTGTGTGTATTTTCCTTGTTTCAATGAAAAGTTATTTTCCTTTAAAATATAAGGATCATTATTACGGTATAAAGTATCCCAATAATAGTGATGCGCATCACTATGTTTCTTATATCCTAAGAAATAATCAAAACCGTGGTTAGAAGGCATATTATCTTTAGTATTACCTTCTGAAAGTCCCCATTTCCCAATAATAGCTGTTTTATATCCGGCTTTTTTAAGTTCATTTGCAACAGTTAGTTCATTTGGTTTAAGGTTAACAGGGGTTCCGCTTTTGGTCCAAACAGGGTTTCCTCTAACACTTGCATGTCCTTGGTCATAACCAGTTAATAAACTAGCACGCGAAGGCATACATACTGTTGATCCGGAATAATGATTGGTGAAAATCATTCCTTCTGATGCCATTTTATCTATATTTGGTGTTTTAATTTTGGTTTGACCATAACAACCTAGATCCCCATAACCTAAATCATCTGCCATAATAAAAATGATATTTGGTTTCTGCTTTGTATTAACAGCTTTTGAAACTTCATTTTGTTTGCTTTTACAACTAAAACCTAGAGCCATTAATATAACTGTTAATAGTGGTATGTATAATTTAACTTTCATATTTAAAAAAATGATAAATAGAATTGGATACTAACTTTATAGATATAAAATTAGTGTTTTATTAAGTTAAAAATTTCTCACATGGGGGTTCAAAATGTTGCTTAAAATGTAAAAAACCTAGTTTTATTCATGTTTAGATGAAATATAGGATGGTTTTTATATAAAAAATTGAATTGACTTTTATTTATTGAAGTAATGAGAAAGCTTTTCAACCATTTTTTGCTATTTCTTCGTTTTGCATTAAAGTAGAACATTATTTTCACAAAATAAGATTAAAAATCTTAGTCTTCAGCTTCAAAATTTCGCCAACTATTATTAAAAATATTTTGCGTTATAGAATAGTTGAAAAATATAATAATTACAAAAAGTGCAAATATTGTTTTTTTTATAATTTTAATTTAAATGATGTTTCTAAATACTCTTTAGAAGATGTCCCAGCCATAACGGCATAATCTCCAGCCTCTAAAGTTTTTTCCATTTTAACACCTGTAAACTCTAACATTTTTGGAGTAATTTTAAATGTTACTATTTTACTTTCACCAGGAGTTAATTCAATTTTATCAAACGCTTTTAGTTCTTTATCTGGTCTTGTAACTGAGCCTATTATATCTTTAATATACATTTGTACAACTTCTTTAGCTTTCATTTTTCCAGAATTTGTAACCGTTACACTCACTTCAATTTCTGAATTTGGTGTTATTTCTGAATTTGAAACTTTAATATCTGAATATTTAAAATCAGCATAACTTAATCCATAACCAAATGGGTAAATTGGACCATTTTCAATAAATAAATATCCTTTTTTGTAGTTAATTTCTTTCATACTATAATGGAAAGGTAATTGCCCAATAGATCTTGGTATTGTAACAGGTGATTTTCCAGAAGGAGAAACTTCACCAAAAATAATTTTTGCTGTAGATTCATCTCCAAACTCACTTAAATCCCAAGTATCCAAAATAGCATCTGCTTCTTTTGCTATAGTATTTATTGCTAATGTTCTTCTATGTTTTAAAACTACAATTACTGGTTTCCCTAAAGCTTTCACTTTTTCTATCAATTCGTCTTGTGGCCCAAGAGGCTCAATAGAAGTTCTGTCTCCTAAAGTACCTTCAAAGTATGCTTCTTTTGAAGTGTACTTATCTCCTCCTAAAAATAAAATATTTACATCATTACCTTTTGCAATGTTTACCAAATTTGAAATTGATTTTGGGTCTCTTTTTAAAAGTTTTGGTATTGCACTATCTCCATTTGTTAAACTAAAACCTTTTTCTGCAACAAATTTTATATTATTACCTACAACAGACTGAAACATGGTTTTCGTATTTTCTTTAACTAAAGGTCCTAAAAGTCCAATTTTTATGGATTTATTTCTATTTAAAGGAAGTGTATTCTCTTCATTTTTTAATAGAATGATAGATTCTAAGTCTGATTCTTTAGCCAAATCTAATGAAGATTGAGAACGAACACCTTTTTCAACTTCTGAAATATCAATATATGGATTGTCAAATAAACCTAATATAAATTTTGTTCTTAAAACACGTCTTACAGATCTGTCTATAAACTTTCTTAGTTCAGGATTTTTTTCAACCATTTCAGGTAAATAAGCGTATGCATCTTCTGCGTATAAATCAATATCTACACCTGCTTCTAATGCTATTTGTGCAGCAGCTTCAGGAGTTTCTGCTACTTTCATAAAATAATGTAAACGACCAATATCATTTGCATCGGAAACTACATAACCTTTAAAATTCCAATCATCACGAAGCACTCCCGTTAATAATGCTGGATTTCCATGACTTGCAATTCCGTTTAAATCTCCGTGAGAAGCCATAATACCTAAAGTTTTTGCTTCTTTTACTGCGGCTTCAAAAGGCGGGTATATTTCATCAATTAATGTTCTTGGTGAAATTTCTATAGCAGCAAAATTAGAACCTCCTAATACTTGTCCGTATCCTGCAAAATGCTTTGTAACTGCACCAATATGAGTACCATTCCCTAAACCCTTATAATTTCCTTGAACACCAATAACAGCATTTTTAATCATTTGTGTTGTTAAATATGTATCCTCTCCAAATGCTTCGCTCATTCTCCCAAAACGAGGATCACGCACTATATCTGCTTCAGGAGAATGACACATATGCATTCCTCTTAACCTTGCTTCACGGCCTACAACATCCCAAATACGATTTACTAAACTTGGGTTAAATGATGCTGCAGATGTCATAGGTCTACCAAACTTTGTAGCATCGTCTGCATCTACTCCATTATAAGATTCAGTTACAAACAAAGCGGGAATCCCCAAACGATTCTGTTCAATAATAAATTTCTGAAGCTTATTATTAAATTTTGCTGAATTAACAGCACTTAAATATTCTCCAGGATTTTTGATACCTGCAATACCTAACTTTAATTTCTTTAAAACATTTTTAGAGAGTTTTAGATTCCCTTCTTTATCTGACCTTACTCCAATACCTGCATGAAAAATTCGCATTTGAGCTACTTTTTCTTCCAAAGACATTAAAGGCAATAAGGCTTCTACCCTTTCATCAATTGATAAAGATGCGTTTTTATAGTCTTTTGAACTAGATAGTGATTGACCATAAGTATTCCATAGAAAAGTGAGTGCGACTAATAATAAAATGGATATTTTCTTCATTACTAATAATATTAATTTAGGTTATTTTTTTAGAAATTTTGTTGGAGTTGTTAACTCAATTGTATTTTTGATTTTTTATTTCTACTTATTCAAACAGATTATTCGTTAAGCTTTCTTATTTTTTTTGTGGTGTTAGCTGATCATATGTTAATACATGTTTTTCTAAAATTTCACCATGTTCATCAATTAGCCTAAAAGTAACCTCAGGCTTATCTATTTTGGTGTTAAAGATAAACTCACCAAAAGCAATAACATCGGTCCCTGCATAGCCAAAAAGTTGATTTGTTGTGTCTTTTGCCATAGCTTCTGGTCCAGGAACGCCACCTAATGTTCCTGCTTCAAATTCATACAACGTATATCCTGATGGTCTAGGAATGTTGAATGCCCGTGTACCGTGCCGATCTCCACTAATTAATAATACACCTGAAATATTTTCTACTTCAATAAGGTTAAATATTTCTTCTCTTGCCAAGGTATCCCACGTGCCCCAAGAATCTTTTCCATTGGATATATCGTCACTCCACATAGTTCCACTTGAAATAATCTTAAAAGGAGCTGTAGAGTTTTTTAAAGTTTCTTTTAACCAGTTTTGTTGTTCCATACCTAAATAACAACCATATTGTCCTCGTGCTTCAACATTTCGACACGAACGGGTATCCAACATTATCACCTCAACAAGTCCTATTTGAGTACTAAAATATATACCTTCTCCCTTATATTTAGGATTATTCCAATTCTGATACCACATAGCTCGAAGTGCATCAACATCATCAGTAGTAAAACGTTCAGGAGTTCCGCTAAGATCGTTGTTTAAATAATCGTGATCGTCCCAAGCAGTGTATAATGGTATATTGGCAGAAAGATATCTCCAAGGTTTAGACATATCCCGTAAAAGATAATCTGATCTGTGCATGTTAATCTTGTTTTCTCTATCATCAACAGCTATATCTCCCAATAATAACATTACTTTAGGATCTCTTTTTATAATTTGAGTTACTAAATTTGGATTATGTAAACCAACTTTATGAAAGTCTGACCCAAAGGCTAGTTTAAATAAACCTTTTTCTTCAGAGGTTGGAGCTGTTGTAAATTTCCCTTCTGCAATCTTAAGTTTATTTTCATAAATTTCATATTTATAATCAGAATTAGCTGCTAATCCATCCAATACAATTCGTTGTTCCACTCCTGGATCAATATTTTTCTTATAATAAATTTTTTCAATGTTGTTATCCAAATTTATTGCTTTAACTGTTAATGGTGCTGTTGAGGATTTTCGCAACCAAATGGTTACCTTATCTTGTTTTAAATTTCCTAGCATAGGCCCGCCTATTAAAGCCATATTATGCTTTTTTGCAGATGCTAAAATTTTTATATTAGTAAAATTAGCATCTCTATTTTCAGAAAAAATAAATCGAGATTCCATATAAAACTGTCTAATGTTTTCTGGTAAAAGCCCGTAGCTGTCGAGTAGCATAGTGTCAATAGCTAAATCTCCTTTATGAGCTTCTTTAAGGGTAACCTTATTGCGAACAGAAACAGTATTGGTGTTTTGACTAAAGCCATTGTTATTAATAAATAGTATTACAAAAACAAAGCATAATTTATTAAGTATATTTATATTTTTCATTAGTTTAATTATGAGTTAATGTTTTAAAAAAATTTGACAAATAATTAATGGTTACATCCTCAAAAAAAATGAAGAACACTCCTTATTTAAAAATAATTTCATCAATAAAAAGACCTTTGTTCTCAAGTGTTTCTAATTTTATAGTATTTGCTCCACGGTTTATTTGAATTGGCACTTTTACTTTACTCCAAAAACTACCCCAATTATCTGTATTTGATAAGAAAAGCTTCTCTTTTATAACTTTATCATTTACAATAACTTTTATAAAAGTACCAGAAGCATCTTTAATTTTTGAACTATATCTAATATATAAATCTACTTCACCAGCTCCTCCATCATTTTCTTGATACCAAGCTACAGACGCCCCCGCTTTTTTATCTAAACTTACATAACCTTTACCTTTAAAGTTTTTACCATTCGTTAAAACTCTTCCTTTGGTTATTGTAGCTTCTTCAGCTTGTTCTCCTATTTGGTTATTATTTCCCGTATTTTTGTTCCAAGTGAATCCTTCTTTCTTGCCAAATTTTTCTTCTAAAATTTGAACTGAATTACCATCAACAACTATTAATGCTTTTACTGTAGTTTCTGGAGCAATTTCAAAACTTGATTTATATCGTTTGGAGTTAAGTGTTGGAACATCACCATTAGTAGTGTAAAAAATTTCAATTTTAGGATTAATTTTAGTACCTCTTAGATTAATAATTTTTGTATCTATACTTACTTTATTAGAAGTAACTTGTTTTTTCTCGCCTAGAATACAACTTGCTAAAAGATTAATAGCGCCCGATTCATCTGAAGATTCTATGTAAGCACGTGTTAATCCATAAAAGGCTTTTCTATGATTTGGGCCAACATGTTGTTCAACATCTACTGGGCTTCCATTATCTAATGCTTTAATTTTTCCAGCACCAATTACATTAAAATAAGTTCTATTTTCTCCATAAGGGTAAAACTCATCTGTATCATCTGTTGTTGTAACCCTAACCTGAACAATATCGTTTTTAGTCTCTTCTAAAGGTTCTCCATCAATAGATAATTTAATTTTTGAAGGTGCATTAGCTGTTCTTATTATTTCTTCAGAAACAACTTTACTATTTTTATAACCTACAGCTTTTAAAGTTCCAGGCTGCCATTTAACTAACCATTGACATTGCATTTTATCCCAAGCTTTAGCTGGTTTCATTTTCCCTAAGGATGTGTCATTAAAAAATAGTTCAACTTCATCACAATTAGAATAAACCCAAACTGGAATTTCTGTACCTAGATCAACTTTTGGGTGTGTCCAATGTGGTAAAATGTGAACCATTGGCTTCGTTGTCCATTGACTTTGGTATAAGAAATACAAATCTTTTTCAAAATTTGCTAAATCTATAGCACCTCCCATAAACGCCTTAAATGGCCAACCCCCATGCACATAACTAGCTTCACCAATATAATCATAACCTGTCCAACGGAACGAACCTGCATAGGCTGGAATATCGCGAAGTTGAGCAATATTTAATCGTGATGACACACGTACAGTTGCATTATCATAACTTGAATTAAAAATTTGCTTTCTATTCTTTCTATCAAGTTCTTCAATCCAATCATGTTTAAATACCTCTTTTTCTGTTAGATCCGGTATAGCATAAGGTCTTTGGTTTTTATTTGGAAAACCATCTCTAAACCAGGTCTTAGTTCTATAATAACCTCTTACCTGCCATGTATGTGTATTTTCAGTTCCAATAAAAACCTTTCCTTTTTGATTCTTTTCTAAATTTTCTAAATAACCTTTCTTTTCACTACTTCCATTTACTCCTAAAACATTCATATATTCTGAACCTGAATGACCTGAAGTTACTGGACGCGTAGGATCTAAATTATTACAAGCTTCCACCAAATTTTTACCAATAGCACCTCCTGTTTCATTACCAACACTATAAATAACTATAGAAGGATGGTTCCTATCTCGTTTTATCCAATCTGTTAAATCTTGTTTCCACCAATCATCAAAGAAATGTGCTCCATAATCGTTTGTAGCTTTTTTCTTCCAACCATCAAAAATTTCATCCATTACTAACATTCCAAGTTCATCACAAATGTCATAAAAGATTGGAGTTTGCGGATTATGAGCAGTTCTAATTGCATTCACACCCATGTTTTTTAATTGTTGAATTCTAAAACGAAGTATTTTATCTGGAACTGCCGCTCCTAAAGCTCCTGCATCTTGATGATTACAAACTCCTTGAAGTTTAATATTTTCTCCATTTAACCACATTCCTGATTCGGCAATCCACTTAATATCACGAACACCAAATTTGGTTTCAACAATATCTACTATTTCCTTATTTATTTTTAATTCACTTTTTAAAGTGTATAAATAAGGAGAATTAGTTGACCAAAGTTTAGGATCATTCAATGTTAAATTTGTTTTAACTATTAAATCTTCACTAGACATTAAATTATTTTCGGCAGTTGCTACTATTTTCCCATTTTTATCTATAACAGATGTGATTAGAACTCCTTTTTTTGCTTGTTCATCTATACTTGTTAAATCTGTATCAACAAAAATATTGTTCTCTTCTGTTCTAACAAAAATACCATCTCTAGAAATATGATTTTTATTCTTTACATTTATCCATGTATGTGCATAAATACCGCTTCCTGTATACCAACGTGCCGATGGTTGTTTGTCATTATCTACACGTACGGCAAATGTTATTTTCTTTGAATTTTGTACTATTTCACTAATATCATAAGAAAATGAGATCCATCCATAAGGTCTGTTTCCTAATTTTTTACCATTTGCCCAAACAGTACTATTCATAAATACACCATCAAAAGCAATTTCTACATATTGTCCTTTCCACGATTCTGGAACTGAAATAGTTTTTCTATACCATCCAAATCCAGCCGGTAAATAACCACATTGACCAGCCATAGGGTTGTTTTCATTATACTCACCTTCTATACTCCAATCATGTGGCAAATTTAACGTTCTCCAAGATGTATCGTTAAACTCAATTTGTTCAGCTCCATCAACATCTTTTTGAATAAATTTCCAATTTGAATTAAAACTAGATTTCTGATTCCTTTTAATTTGATCTGATTTAGAATTGCATCCACTAAGGATTAAACAGATTACAAAAAATAAGATAAAGTTTGTTTTTTGCATTATTTTATAACTTTTAATAGTAATACGCTTAATTATAATAATCAATTACTTTATGTTTAAATTATTTACTTAAAATTGAATATACCTAATGATTTCCCTTTACTGAATTGATTTATATCCCAAACTCACCTAAGTATAAAACAGAAAGAATTCTCTGCTAACAGACAGAGAATTCTTCAATCAAACTAACTTAAAATAATTAAACTCAACTTAATTAATATCATTATTTTATTGGTGTAATTTTATATGAATATTTTAAATTTTCAGGTTTAACTCTAAACTGTTCATGAGCTCTTGCTTTTAAACTCCAACTATTATCACCTCCAACTCCGGTTTGCATATAATCTATATTAATATTAATAAAATCTCTTTTTTTAATATCGGTAGTATGGCGTTGTTGTTTAGTTTCTCCGGCATCAAAATCACTATTATATTGGTGATGTGCACTAAAGCTAATTAATGGATTTCCTTCAATTTTAATTCCTTTCCCTTCAGTATTGGTAAATTCAATATAACGTACATCTGTTCTATTTCCATTTTCCTGAGGACGAATATACGGGAAGTATAAATCCTCAACAGAAGCTTTATATAACCCAACTAATGCCGCTGTATTTCTATCGTTATAATTTTCTTGAGGACCTCTACCAAACCACGTAACAGATTGGTATTGATTATTTATAATAAAATTATTACCAAATCTCGGCAAAATTGGAAGTTCTGAACTTATATTTTTTAACTGATTACTAACTGAAATTTCTCCGTTATTTTTAATAGCATAACTCACAATAATTTGACCATTAACTGATGGTAAATTAAATAAAGTTTGAATTTCAATTGTATTAAATACTTTTGGTTCTTCAGTTAATTCTATTTTTTTTGAATTATTTAATAAATTAACTTCAACTAGAGATTGCTTATCCGAAGCCTGCTTCCAAACTTTTAATAATTCAGGAGATTTAGCTCCAAAATCATTATCTGTAGTTGCTCTCCAGAAATTTGGAGTAACTCCTTTAACCAATAAATTTCCATTACCATAATCTAATGAACTCATTAAACCTGTTTTTGTATTAAATTTTAGTTCAAAATTATTATTTGAAATAGTTGCAATATTATCTTTAGAAATAACAGTTATTTCTTCTGTTGTTTCACTATTTGAAACAGGTAAACTCTTATTTGTTAGTTGAAACTGTTCAAAAGCTACAATATGTCCAACTGGCATTAAATCAGTTTCTTTTTTGTTTAATGCATACACATTTAAATGATATTCAGCTGAAGAATTACTTAATTTAGGAAGTTTTATTTTTACAGTTTTGGTTTTATAAGACTCAATATCAAGTACTGGAATTGTTCCTTCTGATACTTCAACTCCGTTTTCTAAAAGTTTCCAAGTAAAATCAAATTCTTTTAAATTGATAAAATCATAAATATTTTTAATTGAAATTTCTCCTTTTTTAGCATTTACATTTTTAAATTTAATGTATTGATATACTTTTTTCACTTCATACAAAGCAGGATGTGCTGTTCTATCTGGATTTACAATTCCGTTTAAACAGAAATTTTTATCATTTTGTAAATCTTGAGCTCCTAAATCTCCGCCATACGCCCAAAACTCTTCACCAGCTTCATTTTTGGTTAGCATTCCTTGGTCTACCCAATCCCAAATAAATCCACCTTGCATAATATCATACTCCTCTATTACATCCCAATATTGCTGTAAATTACCAACACTATTCCCCATTGCATGTGCATATTCACATTGAATTAATGGACGAGTAGGATTATTTTCAGCATATTTTTTCATTTTTTCAATAGTCCAATACATTGGTGCTTGAATGTCTGTATTACTGTATTGTGTAGCTCCTTCATATTGTGTTGGACGCGTAGTATCATTTTCTTTTAACCAATTGTAAGTTGCAACAAAATTAGCTCCGTTCCCAGCTTCATTTCCTAAAGACCAAGTTACAATAGAAGGGTAGTTTTTATCACGTTCAAACATTCTAACTGTTCTATCCAAATGCATTTCTTTCCACTCAGGTAAATATGCTGGATGAATAGCTTTCGCTTTTTCATCGTTATCTAAACCTTGATTTGTTGTTCCCATTCCATGGGTTTCAATATTTGCTTCATCAACTACATAAAACCCATATTTATCACACAATCTATAAAAATGTGGATTTTTAGGATAATGACTACAACGAATAGCATTTAAGTTGTTTTGTTTCATCACCTCTAAATCTAACATTGTTAATTCTTCTGAAATAACATGTCCTTCAGTATCGCTATGGTCATGAAGATTTGCTCCTTTTAACAAAACAGCTTTTCCATTTACTAAAAACTGATTGTTTTTAATTTGAATGTTTCTAAAACCAACTTTTATAGCCGTTGACTCGCCATTCACGCTAATTAAAAGTGTATACAAATTAGGTGTTTCTGCATTCCACGTTTTTACATTTGAAATGTTTTTATTAAAGACAATAGTATTTCTACCTTGTTGTAAATTTACTTTTTTGGTTGCCGCATAAATTTCTTTACTACCATCCAATAACCGAACTTTCACGTCTTTTTCAATAGTGTTGCTTGTATTATTATCAACTTTTAAATCTACTTTAAAAACGCCTTCGGTAAAATTATTTATTAAATCAGAGGTTACTCTAAAATCTCTTAACGTTATTTTATCACTTGCATAAACATAAACATCTCGTTCAATACCACTCAATCTCCAAAAATCTTGATCTTCCATATAACTGGCATCAGACCAACGTAATACTTGAACTGCAACAGTATTTTTTCCTTTTTTAACAAAATCTGTTATTTTAAATTCTGCGGCTGTTTTACTACCTTCATTATAACCAACTTTTTCTCCATTTATCCAAATATACATAGCACCACTTACGCCTTCAAAATGAAGGTAAATATTTTTTCCATCCCAATTTTCAGAAATTTCAAAATCTCTTTTATAACTACCTACATTATTAATATTATGAGGTATAAAAGGAGGATTTGCTGGAAACATATAAGTTCTATTTGTATACACTGGAATTCCAAATCCTTTCATTTCCCAATTTGATGGAACTTCAATGTTATCCCATGCAGATATATCAAAATCGTTTTTATAAAAATCTACCGGTCTCGCTTGCACGCTATCTGCATAATAAAAATTCCAAGTTCCATTTAATGATTGGTACAATGAAGAATTTTCCCAGTTTTCATTTTCTAATGCTGCATCTTCTTTATTATATTTATAAAATGAAGCAGTAGGTTCTTCTCTATTTATTTGAAAAACTTCTGGATTTTCCCATTCTGGATTTTCCCATTTCTCGGCAACATAACTCGGTCGTTCTATTTTATTCTCACACGAAGAAAATAAAACAGTGATTAATATTAGGTAATAAAACTTTTGCATAATACTCTATTTTTGATTTAATATTTTTTTAATTTTTCCAATTATCAGTTCTAAATGATGATGCTGGTTTATCAGTTCCCCATATAGAAACTAAGGTGTTTTGTTGTAACACCATATTATTATTGAAGAATGATGGTAACTTAACTTGCGAAAAACACAACGTTGAATAAACAAACGCTAAAAGGAATATTATTTTTGTTATTTTTCTCATATAATTGAAAGTTAATATTGTTAATTAACTATTTATAAAACTTACTTTATTGTAAATACAAATCTAGAAATTGATCTTTTTGGTAATGTTATTGAAAATACATTTGAATTATCTCCAATTGGATTAATTAAATGAGTATCACCCTCATTAGATAATACATTAGACCATTGTTTACAATATACTTTTTCTTCAATTATTCCTCCATCTAGTTTAAAAGTATAATTTTCAAAACTATTAGAAGAACTCATATTAATTGCGTAAACCGTAATAGATTTATCTTCAATAAATGCTCTTGTTTGTAATTTACCTAGCTCAGTAATATCCTCTCCATCTACATCTGTAATTTTTATTGGTCGGGACCCTAATAAAGGAACAGAAGCCGCTCTCATTAAATTACTTCGTAAAGAGTTATCTGTTCCATAACCCCACCACATAAAACCAGACATACCCACATCTATTTGATCCCAAAGACTTACCATTCCTGCTTCAGCTTCGTCCAAATCATTTACATCAGATTTAGCATTCCAGTGAGGTTCCGTAGACCAAAATGGACGGTTTCCTATTAAGGCTAAATCATTTAACAATTTGGTTTTAGGTCTCCATTCTGGATAATAATGTGTTCCATAAACATCCATTTTATCTCCCCAATTATTATCCATCAAGGTTTTTACCCAATTTCTTTTATTTGGCCCATAATCATCGTAACCTAATAAAAGAGGCATTTCAAAACCTCGAGTTAAAGCTATATTTCTTAAAAAATCAATTGTTTCAGAATATTTTTCTGGAGTAATATTTCCTTCATTGTAAATAAATTCATTATCAATTCCTAAATAATCAATTTGTATATTTTCAGAATTCATAAACTCAATAAAATCAGCTAACAGAATAGCATATTTCTCTGGAACTATACCATTATCATCTTTTACCCAATCTGGAAAAGAATCTGCTCCGTCCAATTTTTTACTAGCAAAAACTTTAAATTCTTTAGTTCCTCTGGCCTCTTTTGCAAAATTTATTGAGTTAATAATACCTTCATAATAGGAATCAATTATAACTCCTTCATTAGGATGAGCCGGCTTATTAATATTACCAAAAATGGGTATTCTAATTCCGTTTAAATCATCAATTCCAAAAATTTCTTTTGCTTGAGAAGCAGATGTAACAGCTTTATTACCAAATTTCACATCGTAATAAAACACATTTATTAACTGACCTGGTTCATTAAAAGTAATAACGCTATTTATTGTTGTTATAATTGTTTCTTCTTGCTCAAATTCAGATTCTTCATTTAATAATTCATCCTTATTTCCGCCGCATGACAATAACAATAATAAAGATATTGTGATAAATAAATTATTCTTAAACTGCATTGATATTAAATTTATAATCACAATATTCTTTTATTAATCTGCTACAAAAGTACTTTGACTAAATGTAAAAACATCTGAAGGAGTTCTCGCTTCTTTTAAAATAAGCTCCATTTCTTTAACTATTTCGGGATGTTTACTTGCAATATTATTTGTTTCCCCTTCATCTTTTGAAAGATCATATAATTCTATAGGAGCATTTGGATGTTTTAAAACATTGTACTTAACGGCTTTCCAATTCCCTTTTCTAACTGCTTGTCTTCCTCCTTTTTCGTGAAATTCCCAATATAAATATTCGTGTTGTTTTTGTTCTTCAGGTTTATTTAACAATGTTGGTAAAAATGAAATACCATCTAAATTATCTGGTACAGGTATTTCTGCTATTTCTGAAAATGTTGGAAACACATCCCAAAAAGCTGAAACTAAATCTGTTTTTGTTCCTGCTTTAATTTTTCCAGGCCATTTAACAATCATTGGAACACGAATACCTCCTTCGTATAAATCTCTTTTTGTTCCTTTAAAAGGTCCGCTACTCTTAAAATAATCTGGGTCTGCACCACCTTCAGTATGTGGGCCATTATCTGAGGCAAATACTAAAATTGTATTGTCTTCAATTCCCAGTTCTTTAACTTTTTTCATGATTTCTCCCACTTGAGTATCCATTACGTCAATCATAGCAGCAAAAGCGGCATGTGGTTCATCTTGAGACTCATAAAAACCAAGTCTGTAATCTGGCCCTCCATCAACTCCTTCATATTTTGTTTCAGGAAGGTATTTACCTTTGTATTTATTCATTATTGAATCTGGCGCAACTAATTCTGCATGAGGAATTATAGTTGGTACATACAAAAAGAATGTAGTGTCTTTATTTTTCTCTAAAAATTCAATAGCTTTTTCTTGAATTAAATTTGGAGCGTATTGCTCCTTTAGGTGTCCTTTGTTACCACTTAAAACAATAGAATCTCTATTAGACCATAAGTGAAAAGGATAATAATTATGCCCTAAACGTTGGCAATTATATCCGTAGAAAGTATCAAAACCTTGATATACAGGGTCTCCTTCGGAACCAGGGTAACCTAATCCCCATTTTCCAAATGCTCCTGTTACATAACCTCCTTTTTTAAGAGCTTCTGCCATAGTATAAGTATCTGCAGGTATTGGATATTGTCCTTCTGGTTGAATTTCTTTATTTCCTCTTACAGGCGTATGACCTGTATGCATTCCAGTTAATAACGCAGACCTTGATGGTGCGCATACAGTATTACCTGCATAATGTTGTGTAAAAACTAAACCTTCAGAGGCCAGTTTATCAATGTTTGGTGTTGTAAATTTTTCTTGCCCGTAGGAACTTAAATCTCCGTAACCTAAATCATCAGCAAGAATATAAATGATGTTAGGTTTGTTTGAACTCTTTTGTACTGTAATTAAATCTGTATCTTTTTCTTTCTTATTAGAACAAGAAACAACGCTAATTAAAAAACATAAAAAGGGTGTAAAAAGCAGTAATCTTTTCATAAATAGAATATTTTAAAAAAGCCAGAGTGCAATTAACATTTACACCCTGACTTTAAATTATTGGTATTTTAACGGTAACCGTTATTTGAAGGATCTGATGTTAATAAATTTTCATTTAGCAATATTTGCGCTTGTGGTATTGGAAGTAACACATGATACGGTTGAATATTTGCCGCTGGATTATTCCAATTTCTGTGAACTGTAGACTTAACTACGTCTAACAATATTCCCCATCTAATTAAATCCATTTTTCTGTGTCCTTCGGCAGCAAGTTCAAATTTTCTTTCAGAATACATAGCTTCTCTAAACTCAGTTTGAGACATTCCACTCCAAGGTTGATCAGGATCAAAAGCTCTTTCACGAACTTTATTTACGTATGCATATGCATTTGCAGGTCCATTCATTTCATTTTCTGCCTCAGCAGCCATTAAATAAATATCTGCCAAACGGAAAACAATATAGTTTTCATGGTGATTTCCTCTTAGTGAGTTAACTTGATCTAAATTCCAGTTTTTTCTGTAATATGGGAATGCAAGTTGAAAACCTAAATATTCGGTTACAATAGAAGCGTCATAACGTAAATCTCCTTCTTGCCAATTGTTTCTGTCAGCTATTTCAGGTAAAGGTACAGACCAACCATACCCTTGCATATCTTCTTCTTGTTCTAACATTAAACTTTGAAAATATTCCCAACGTTTCATTTGTGTACCATTTGCTTTAAGAACTGGGTTTCCAAACTCGTCTACAGCATTACCATTTCTATTTGAAGGTTCATCTCTTATTCGAGGATTATAATCATCAGTTCTTGTTGTAGCAAGCTCATCTGCTTTAAAATCAATAATAAATATATGTTCGTTATTTATTGCATTTGTAGGATCTAATTGGTTAAAAACATCTGCATAATTATCTAATAAAGTGTGTGGTGAATTATTAATAATTTCATCACAAGCACTTTTAGCTAACGCCCATTCTTTGTCAAATAAATGAAACTTTGCTTTTAAAGCATATGCAGCCCATTTTGTTGCTCTTCCTAAATCTGAACCGCTGTATGATGATGGTAACAAAGATATAGCTCTTGTTAAATCATCTTTCATATCGGTTCTAATTAAATCTTTATCATATCTACCTAATTCTCCTGCTTCTATAGGATTTAACATTTCTCTAAAATAAGGAACATCTCCCCATAAATTTGTTAAATGGTAAAAAGCTAAGGCTCTTAAAAATAACAACTCTCCTACTGCTTGGTTTTTATTGGCTTCAGTTAGTTTTTCATTACCATCAATATTTGCCAAAAATTCAGTTGTTCCATTTACTACTTCATATAATTGAGCCCAGGTACCGTTTCCGTCGGCTACACCTTCTGCAATTAAATAATTGTGAATAGATCCGTTTACATTTCTATTTGGTCCAACTACATCAGCACCATGTGTATAATAATTATCTAATCCTCTTTGTCTATATAAATTATTATCATGGAATATTCTATAAATTCCGTTTACAGCTAATTCAGCCTCTTTGTCATTATTATAAAAGTTCTCAGGAGTAATTGCATCCCTCAAATCTTCTTCTAAATATTCATCACATGAAATTATAGCAAATAAACCTAATAATACTAGGACTACTTTATTTTTTAGTATGTTTTTCATTTTATTATTTTTTTAAAATTCCATTTTTAATCCTAATGTAACAGACTTTGCATACGGGTAAGTTCCACCAGCAAAACCTTGAGATACTGATCCAAAACCACTACCTGAGCTAAAATTATTTGTTTCTGGATCTCCTAATTTAAACTTAGAGATTAAAAATAAATTAGAACCTGTAACATAAACATTAAATGCACTGAAGGTATCATTCCATCCTAATTTCTCCAATGGAAGATTATAATTTAAAGTAGTAGTTTTTAATCTTAAAAATGAACCATCTTCAATATTAACAGTACTATTTGGATTAAATAAACTTGTAGAAGCTCCAGCTCTTGGAACATCTGAACTTTCATTAACTCCTTCTTGCCAACGATCTAAGACTCTTGAATCTAAATTCTTTTCACCTCTACCGTAATATGAAGTTTGAGTTCTTATATTAAATATATCACTTCCATATTGACCTTGAAAAAAGACATCTAAGGAAAGTCCTTTATATGTAAATGTATTTCTAAAACCTCCATAAAAATCTGGCTCAGGGCTACCAATTATAGTTGCGTCTTCATCATTCCAAGTAGGGTTATCATCTAAATTTTCAAATCTTGGACCACCAATAAATGACATTCCTTCTCTTCCATCTGCAGTTATTTCTTCTGCCGTTTTATAGGTACCTAAATAATTAAGACCAACAAATACAGGCATAGATTCACCAACAATCAGTCTTGCTGAAGTACCACCTTGATTACCCGTAGATTGCAAATCAATATAATCTCTACCATCTAATTCTATAACTTCACTTTTATTTGTTGAAATTGTTAATGTTGAATTCCACGAAAAATCTTTTTTCTCAATATTAATAGTGTTTAATGAAAACTCAAATCCACTATTTCTTACAGAACCTACATTTTGTAATTGAGTTCCACCACCCGCTTGAGCTGATAAAGCTTTAGCTAATAATAAATCTTCTGTAGTTTTGTTATAATAATCTGCTTCAAATGAAATTCTATCATCTAAAAGACTTACTTCAAAACCAAGGTCTAACTGTTTAGTAGTTTCCCACTTTAATCCATCACTTGGTACAGATCCTAATTGAACCGCATTTACAACATTATCATTAAAAATATTTATTGTGTTATTGTATGTTGCAATAGAGTTATAAGGGTTTACACCTTGTTCTCCAACAATACCGTAACTACCTCTAACTTTTAATTTATTAATAACATCAACATTTTCCATAAAACTTTCTTCAGTAACATTCCAAGCAGCACCTACTGAAGGGAAAAATGCATATTTATTTCCTTCTTCAAAAACTGAAGAACCATCATATCTACCAACTAATGTTAAAAGATATTTACTTTTATAACCATAATTTACCCTACTTAAAAATGAAGTTAAAGTTCTTTGGCTATATCCTGAATTAGCAAAATAAAGTTCTGCATCTCCTAAAGACAGGTTATTAAATGATACCGCATCATTAGGGAAACCATCAGCTTCTGAAACTGTACTTTCATTATTGTCTTTTTGCCAAGTAAATCCTCCTAATAATTTAACAGAATGATCATCTAAATCTAGATCATAAGTAAATGTATTTTCGTTCAAAACACTTTTAGCAAAGTTTGTTGCTACTTTACCATATCCTGTACCACCTTTACTAATTACTCTATCTGGTAAAGTTCCAGGAAGATAATCGTTGTATTTAGCATGTGTTAATTCAGCACCAATAGTTGATTTTAATTTAAAGTTTTCAAATAACTCATACTCAAAGTATGCATTAGAAACAAGTTTTGTTATTAAATCATGGTCAACTCTTAATTGAATATCCGCTTCAGGATTTCGCTCAGTTGCTGAACTTATTGGATTAATTCCTGTATAATTCCCATTTGCATCATACACAGTTCTTATTGGTAAAACTTGATCAACAATATTTGAATAATTTACTTTATTATTCTCTTTTTTATAATGAGTAGCATTTAACCGAATTCCCATTTTAAACTTGTCAGAAAGTTTTACATCAATATTAGTTCTAAAAGTAACTCTTTCTAAACCAGAACCTTTTAAAATCCCTTCTTGATCAAAATGATTTAAAGAAATATAATAATTTGAATTTTCTGAATTACCCATTACTGATAAATCAGTATTCATTACATGACCCGTTTGAGAAACAAGATCTAGCCAATCAGTTGTTTCAACAACTCCTGGCTCATCAAACAATAATGGTAAACTAGCATCTGTACCCCCAAATCCGTTATTTAAATTTGGATTAAATTGACCTGCTTCATTAATATAATTTACATAATCTTGTCCGTTTACAATATCAATTTCATTAGCTACTTCTTGAATACTGTTATAATGGTTTAAACTAATTTTTGGTTTTCCTTTTGAAACTTCAGTACCATTTTTAGTTGTAACTAAAATAACCCCTGAAGCACCTCTGGTTCCATAAATCGCCAATGCAGTAGCATCTTTTAAAACCTCAACAGATTTAATGTCGTTTACGTTTAAAGTGTTTAAGTTAAATCCAGTTCCAACAATAAATCCATCAACAACGTATAATGGGTTGTTATTTCCATTTATTGAACTTGTACCTCTAATTCTAATAGTTGAACCTGAACCAGGATCACCACTATTAGATGTTACTGAAACACCTGTTGCTCTACCTTGCAATGCTTGATCTAATCTTGCAACTGGTTGATTCTCTAAAACATCTGATTTCACAGAGGAAACTGAAGAAACCAAATCTTTTTTAGATGTAGTTCCGTACCCAATTACCACAATTTCATCTAATTGTTGTGAATCTCCTTTTAAGGTAACATTCAATACCTTTTGATTACCAATTAAAATATCTTGGATAACAAATCCAACATATGAAAATTGTAAAGTTTCTCCTTTAGAAACTTCAATAGAATAATTCCCGTTAAAATCGGAACTTGCTCCCCGATTTGTTCCTTTCACCAAAACGTTAACTCCTGGTAAAGGCTGGTTTGTGTTGTCTGTAACTGTTCCTGAAATGATTGTTTGTGCCTTTAAGGACATAAAACCACAACATAACAGTAATAAAATACTTAGTTTTAATTTCATACTACTTAATATTTATTTATAGTTTGGTTGCATCATTATAACAAATGATTAAAACAAATTTAGAAGATAAATAACAAGTAAGGTTCTCTAAAAAGGGGTACTTATGTTGCAAATTGCAATAATTAACAAATATTAAACCCTCTGCAACAATTTTACATCTATTAAAACATTCTAAATCTATATAATTACAGAAAATTTAATTTAACTATTAAAATACTTTTAATCTTTTACCATATCATTCAATAAAATAAAAACTAATGTTTTTATTTTATTATAATATTGTATATCTCTAGTATTTGAAAAGCATGAAAATCTTATTTAAATATAATTATGAGTTCTTTTTTTAAGGTATTTGTCTAATCTTAATATAGTTTAACACTTAACACAACTTATTTATGAAAATACAAGATTAAAATTAAAGAAAGCGAACACAAAAAGATTATAGTTTAAGTTTAAAACTTAAAATAATTGAAGAAATTGAACAAAGATTATTAAATATAGCAAGAGCGCCAGATAAATATGGAGTTGATAATAATGAAATTATTAAACTAATTATATTAATTGAAAAAAATATTAATTAGAACCTAAAAATAAATAATAATTTTAATTATAATAATTAATAAAAAAACTAATTTTGCTCTCGAAAAAAAAGTAAACAGCAATTAAAAAATTGAAATATTTTTATTTGTTGATTTTTTTTACACGAATTTTATAGATTAATAATTATCAATTTTTTTAGAAGTAAATAATTACTTTATAAAAAAAATTAAATTAAAGGTGAACCAGTTACATCAAATATTAAAAGTATTATTGCTCATTTCAATTTATTGTTTTGGCATTTTTGCACCTGTAAAAACAGTAGCCTATTCTAGTGCTCAAAAAATTGAACAAAACAAGAAACAGAAAGAGTACTATACAAACGTATATAAAGCTCCAATTGTTCACACACAACAATCTGAAAATTTAGTTTCAGAAAATATAGAATATATAACACCTAATTTTAATTTACACTACAAAAGCTTTTGGGAAACCGTAGTTTCAAGTGAATTAATATTTAAAAATAAGTACAGACAATATAAAAACTATTTTAAAAATGTACTTATAAGAAATAGAAAATCCGACCTTATTTTCCCTTTTCATAATTTTTGGTAATACTTTTTTGGTATTAAAATAAACTATTTAAATGCGTTGTGGCTTTCCACCTCGCAAAAAACTTATTGTATTAAAATTAAAAAATTAAAAAAATGGATTTAGGAACAGCCCTAATAGGTATTATTAGTACAACGGTATGTGCAATACCCTTTGTAATAACAACAAGAAGTAGAAAAAAAAATGAAAAAGCACTAATATCGTCGCTAAAAGAATTGGCAAAAAAACAAGATAGTGAAATAACACAATACGAAACTTGTGGGAATTATGCCATTGGTATAGACGAGACTAAAAACTTTGTTTTCTTTCAATTAAAAAATAAAAATGTAATTAAGGAGCAATTTATTGATCTTGCAACAATTAAAAAATGTAAACTCGCAAATTATAGCAGCTCTAATTCCTATAATGATAAAGAAATTGAACAATTAAATTTAGATTTTATTCCTATTAATAAAAATCAAAGCAATATTTTATTTGAATTTTATAATTCAGAAGAGAGTTTTCAATTAAGTGGAGAATTACAATCAATACAAAAATGGAACAAATTGATTAATAACAAGCTAGAAAGTAAAAAATAAAAATACAGCTATTAATAATTAAAAAAGCCTAACTAAATAAAATTAGCTAGGCTTTTTTTTAAATGTTTGTCTCATTCTTATATAGTGTAACTCTTAACACTATTTTTTTTATGGAAATACAAGATAAAATAAAGATTAATATTGAAAATGTAAATTAATAATATGTAACAGAAAATATAAGCTATTTTGTATAAATTAAAGTATTTACAGACTTACCAGAAACCAAAAATTGCTTATTTTTCTTTATTTCAACACTTTTTAAGTTTAAAGTTTTATTTGTTGTAAACATTTTTAAAGCTTTAAAGGCAGGAACATCATCTATTAATAAATCTATAGAAACAGCTTCTTCTTGTTGATTAACAATAACCACCACAACACTATTATCAATATTTTTATACGCTGAAACTAACAGTCCATTTTTTAAATTATCTATTAAATTTAATTCTTTATAATCAACTTTTATTCTTTTCGCTTCTGGTCTAATAAACCGTGAATAATTACCCAATGCCCACAACAATTTAGAATCTACAAAATCACCACTATTGGTGTTTTTATCTACATAAATTAATCCATCTTTATAATTATAAGCACTTAATGCAATCCACCAATGCCAGGCACTTGCATTTGCAATTGTTAAGTCTGAATGAATAATCCTTGAAACATATAGCGCTGTTTTCATTCCTAAATCTTTTCCCTTTCCTCTTATTTCCTCATTATTTTCTAAAACGCAATATTCTGTCATCCAATATTCCAGATTAGTATATTGTTTTAATTTCTGAGCTATCTTTTCTCGTTCCTCTTTTAATTTTGAAATATCCCAAGTTGTAAAATAGCTATGTCCTGCAAATTTTAAAGCCACAGAATTTAAATTAGCCAGATAATTACTACTTTCTGAATTAAAAAATGCATCTACTTGATTACTTCTATTTTTTAATTTATTTTTTTCTGAAGTTAAGTAATCAATAGATCCTGCTTCAGTAAGCTCTAACTTTGTTTTAATATTTTCATTATTAAAAACTGAATCAATAACTTTTGTTGCCATTGCCAATTCATCATTGTTCCAAGACGACCCTTCTTGATTTCCTTTAACCCAATCCCATTGAGGTTCATTAAAAGGACTTATATAGTTCAATTCAATATTTAAACGATTCTTAAAATTATTAACAATTTCAGCTAAAAAAACAGCATAAGATTTATAATTTTCTTTTGAAAGATTTGATGAATTTGGATCTGATGGATACGCTTTTTTATTTTTAGTTAATTGTACCGGAGGACTATTTACAAAACCTATAAAATCTTTTACACCTCTTTGTTTTGCTGCTTTTAAAAACCATTGTTGACCCAATTGACTTTTCCAATTGTAACTCAAATCATTTTGTAAAAAACCTTCCGCTCTTCTCCAAGGATCCTTAATACCACTTAGCTCTGCTTGTTCTGAACTTCCTGCTCCAATATTAAATCGCCAAGCCGACAACCCTATTCCCTTTGGTGAATTTGTAGAGTCGAAATCTAAACCAAATAATAAATCGGCTATTGCGCTCTTTTTCTTTAAAGGCCAATTACCTACAAATTGTGTAGTCCAAGCATCTGAAGCTCCAAAATTATGAATGGTTTGATACTCAACTTTAGGAGAAACAGTTATTTTTAAAGCTTCTTTTTTTTGACCAAAAGAAAATTGAAAAATGAAACTTATAAAAATATATTTCAGTTTTGTATTCATCTATTTTTTTTACTTACAAAATTAGAATCATAGTCTAAATTTATTTCCGTTGGTATTGGCGCATTTGTGTTTTTTCTCCAATTATCCAATTTTTCTAAAAGTTCTGCTGCCTTTTTTGGGTTAACATCAAGAACATTTGTTCGTTCTCCTATATCTGTGTTCAAGTTGTATAATTCTAAAGTATTATCTTCAAAATATTGATGTAATTTCCAATTACCGTCAATAATAACAGAACCAGGACGGGTTCTAAACAATGGATCACGAGCATCATCTTTTTTTCCTGCATAGGACTGTAAATAAATTGGAAAATGAAAAAATAATGCCCTTTCATTTATTGATTTCCCTTTTAAAACTGGTAAAATTGATCTACCATCCAAAATTTTATTTGGTAATTTCACATCTATTACATCCATAAAAGTTGGGTAAAAATCAAGGTTAGTAATTGGAACGTTAGAAACTGTATTTGGCTTAATAACTCCCTTCCAACTAATTAAATACGGAACTCTAATACCTCCTTCATAATAAGAACCTTTTCCTGCTCTTAACGGTTCTTGAGACGAAACGGCTCTAATTCCTCCATTATCTGAAGTAAATACTATAAGGGTATTTTGTAAATTTAGCTTTTCTAAAGTATTTAATAGAAGGCCAATATTTGTATCAACTGTTTCAATCATTCCAGCATAAACCGCTTTATTTTGAAGTTGATTCCCTCCCTTATCTGTATATTTTTTTTCTAATAACGATGTTGTAGACAAAGGTGTATGAACTGCATAAAAAGGAAGGTACACAAAAAATGGTTTTTCTTTATTTTTTTGAATAAACTTAATAGCTTCTGAAGTTAGCCGATCCGTTAAATTTTCATTTGGTGTATTATCTTCAATATTTTTAATATTATACGGACTAAAATAACCTTCAGAACCTGGATTACCGTTTAAACCACCACCTACATTTACATCAAACCCTTGTGTTGTAGGATCTTCTCCTAAATGCCATTTACCAAAAGTTCCAGTAACATAGCCTGCTTTTTTAAACATTTCAGCTAAAGTAAAAACACTATCGTGCAGTATTTCAGTATTTTCTACAGGTATTAATTTACGTGTTTTTTTATTTCCTCTATCTGAATTACCAACTGTATAAATTCCGTGTCTAGGTGTATTTTGACCACTAATTAAACAAGCTCTACTTGGGGCACAATTTGCTGCGGAAGCATAACCTTGGGTAAATTTCATTCCCATTTTGGCTAGTTTAGAAATGTTTGGAGTTTCATAAAATGAACTTCCATAGGTTTCCGTATCCATCCAACCTAAATCATCTACATTTATATAAATAATATTAGGCTTCTTTTTTTTAATTGTTTTATTTTTAGATTTAGCACAACTAAATAGAAGTAAGGCAATTGTAAATAAAAATATATTTTTCATTTTAATTTTTTAATGGTTGGTATACAAATGTTTGACCTTTTTTTAAATTTATAGGTGTTTTAGTATCTTTATAAATTAAAGTAAGATTAGTATCAAATTTTGATGTAATTATTACTTCTTCTAATTTATTTTTGCTCCAAGAAATATCAACGGTTAAGCCTCCTCTTGCTTTTAATCCTTTTACCTGTCCTTTTTTCCAAGTATTTGGTAAAGCTGGTAATATTCTAATAGTATTTTCTTCATGAGATTGCAACAACATTTCTGCTACACCTGCTGTATAACCAAAATTACCATCTATTTGAAATGGTGGATGCCCGTCAAACAAGTTTGGATACATAGATTTTTTAAACAGCAATTGAATGTGTTTTTGTGCCATTTCCCCATCTAACAATCTTGCGCTACAATTTATTAACCAAGCTCTGCTCCAACCTGTACCTGCACCACCATTTGCCAATCTATAATCTAACGTTTTTCTAACCGCATTAAATATTTCTGGTGTTTTATCTCTTGAAACACTAGTTCCTGGGTGGAATCCATATAAATGAGACATATGTCTATGACCTTTTTGGTGTTCTTCATACGGTCTGTCCCATTCTAAAATTCGACCATCATCACCAATTACAAAACCAAATCGTAGTTGTTTTAATTGAGACTTTATTTTTTTCAAAAGATCATTATTAACTCCTAGAACTTCACAAGATTTTATATAATTAGTAAATACTTCTGCTATAATTTGTTGATCCATTGCGGTTCCCAAACAAGAAGCTACTAATTCACCTTTCTCATTATAAAATCTATTTTCTGGAGATGTAGAAGGAGCAGATACTAATTTTCCATCTCTTGGATCTTCAATTAGCCAATCACTATAGAACAATGCAACTTCTTTTATAGCCGGAAAAGCACGTTCTTTTAAAAAGATAGTGTCTTTTGTAAATTCATAATGTTGCCAATAGTGCTGCATCATCCAACCTCCAGCTCCAACCGAACAACCCCAATATGCCGTTGGAGCTCTTAACCAGGTTGGTGCCCAAATATCAGTTGCATGGGGGAAAAAAGAACCACGACATCCAAAATTTTTACTTGCCGTAGTTTTGCCATTTTCAACCAATTTATCCAAATAATCAAACAACGGAGCGTTTAAATCTCCCAAATTAGTGACATCAGCTAACCAATAATTCATTTGAAGGTTTATATTTAAGTGATAATCTCCATTCCAAGGAGCTATAATATGCTCATTCCATAAACCTTGAAGATTAGCCGGGTTAGTACCATCACGAGATGAACTAATTAGTAAATAACGGCCATAATGAAATAATAAAGCTTCTAAACCTAAATCTATATTGTCTTTTTTAATTCTTTGAATTCTTTCATCCGTAGGTATTGAATCTAAACCAGTGTCAGGAAGCTCAAATCTAACTCTATCAAATAAGCTTTTATAATCTTCAATATGAGTTTTTTCAATAGTTTTAAAGTCTTTTTGAATTACATTAGCTAATTCAATTTTATTTTGTTGAACATAATCTTCAAAATAGAATGAAGAGTTAGAAACTACATAAAAAGTAGCTTTTTTCACGTTTTTCAACTCTAAAAAATCATCTCCTTTAATAATTTCCCCGCCTTCATTTTTAATTTTTAAACAAGTTTGAAATTTAACACCTTCTAATATTGGATTTGGCTCTGAATTGAATTCTGCTGCTCGTTGAGTAACTTCTCCTGTCATTAAAAGAAGCTTGTCTTCAGTTGTTTTAGAAACAACAGTTGGAAAACCATTATCTTCTGGTCTTGTTAAACGAATTTTTCCATTTAAACCATTTTCTGCTTTAGATTCAAATTCAACTATAATTGCTTGATCGGGATGTGAAACCAATACTTTTTCAGTTATTAATGCACCATTAGATTTATAGGAAACCGTTGAAGTTGCATTACTAATATTTAATTCTCTATGATAATCTGTAATATTTTCGTGATTAATATCAATATATAAATCACCTAAAGTTTGGTGAGACCTAGCAACTCCTTTTCGAGAAAATTTTTCAACAAAAAGTTTATCTGCACTTTTATTATCTCCAGCAAATAGAAGTTCTCTTATTTGTTGAAGATCTTCTTTATTTCCATCTGGCTCATCCCAGCCGTTTGAGCCTGGCCACATGGAGTCATCATTCAATTGAATACGTTCATTTGAAGTTTTCCCGAACACCATTACACCAATTCTACCATTACCCAACGGTAAGGATTGGTTCCAAATTTGTGCTGGTTGTTTATACCATAACACTTGATTTTTATATTTATGTTCTAAGTTACTTTTATTGCAAGAAACCAACATAAAAACCATAACAATTAGTAATGAAGTTTTTTTAGTAATACTATATATTCTTCTCATTTTGTATAGTTAAAATGGTCAATTAATTTATTTTTATTTCGCTATTTTTTGAAGAATAAAACCCATTATTAAAATCTCCTTCGCAGGCTATTAATAATTTTTGTTTAAGTTCTTCTAATTTTTCTGGATATTCGTCAGATAAATTATTTTCTTCTTTAAAATCATTTGGTAAATAATAAAGTTCGAACACATTTTTTTTTAAATATGTTCTTATTTTCCAGCCTTCGTTTGTAATTAATGTTGGGCCAGTGTATGATGAATAAACAACAAAATCATGTGATTTTGTTTCTCCACTTCCTATAAGCTCATTATAAAAAGAGATTCCATCAGTTTTAACTGGCTTATTAAATCCTGTTATATCTGCAATTGTAGAAAGTATATCGTAATTAGCCACCAATCTATTACTTGTAGTGCCCGGCTTTATTTTATTTGGCCAATTAAAAATTAAAGGAACATTTATTCCTCCTTGTAAATTACTTCGTTTTAAACCTGCTCTACCTCCATTACCATCAAAAACATCACCTCCTAAATCGCTGTAATATTTGCGTTCTAAATTATCAAAGCGTTCTCCAGTTTTCATATTCATATATGGTTTTTGAACTCTTCCTTTTTGTCCATAATAAATTTCGTGCCCATTATCAGACATAAATATTACAATGGTATTATCAGCTATATTTTCATCTTTTAATTTCTGCATAATTTGCCCAACATTATCATCTAACATTTTTACCATTGAAGCATATTCTTTTTCAATTGGGGTTAGTCTATCATCATTCACAAAATCTAAATGTACCTTAGGAATTGAAACAGGCCCGTGCGGTAATTGTGTGGGAAAGTATAAAAAGAAAGGATCTTCTTTATTCTCAGTTATAAAGCTTAAAACTTTTTCCATAAATAAGTTTTGAGAATAGACCTTTTTGCCAGTCATATCATGTCTTTCTTTATAACTTTCGGCTGTTTCAGGTTCGTGAGATTTACCTGAATTTACAAGTAAATTCCCCGAAATATCAACCTTTTTTCCATTTTCAAACAAGAATGAAGGATAAAAACCGTGTGCTCTTTCGTGGTCTAAATAACCAAAATAATAATCCCAGCCGTGACGTTTCATTTGTGTGTCAGTTGCTGAAAACCCCCACTCTAATTTTCCTACTTGAGCAGTTTTGTAACCAGCTTCTTTAGCAACTGCACCTAGAAAAACGGCATCTTCATTAATAGGTTTTAGCACTTTGTTAATGCTTTTTTCAACTTCACTTAACGTAGCTTTTCCGGTACTTAATTTCTTATATACTCCACCTGAAGTTATATCAAACTTGTTAGCGTGGCAATCATTTAGTCCCGTTATTAAGGACGCTCTGGATGGAGCACATAACATATTTGAATACGTATTTTTAAAAGTAATTCCTTCTTCTGCTAATTTATCAATATTTGGAGTTGTTATGATTTTTTGCCCATTTTGACCTAATAATCCAATCCCTAAATCATCTGCAAAAATTAAAATAATATTAGGTTTTTTATTTGTGGCATTTTCTACAGACAAAGTTACTTCAGCTATTCTTTTTGATTTACAAGCTCCAATTACAAAAAACAGTAACAGTATTAAGGAAATTTTTCTCATTTGTAATTCTATTATTTGTTGGTTATATATTTGATTCTATTTTTTCGTTATATGTTTATTTACAAAAGCATTTTCAATTGTTTTACCATTATTTGTAACAAAACCTTTTAGTGCATATTTTGAATTAACTTTTACTCTTGAAATTGATATATCTGTAAGCCTATGAGATCTTTTAATCTAGATAAGATGATATCCTGTTTCAAACTTTTTTTCATCAACCATCTAAATAAAATCTAGATGTTTAAAATTACATACTTCATCTGTAATTCTAACATTAAAAACACTTTCATGTCTTTTAATTTTATGCCCTTATAAGTCATAAGTAATGTTATATTATTTAATAAATTTTAAATAAAACCCATTCAAAATTAAATACCTTTAAAACGTTCTAGCTTCTATTAAAACATTGTATTTAACTGATTTTTTTTTGTAATTCCTAGTCTGTTTACTCTTTTAAGAAACACCTAATATAAATACTCGTATTATTTTGTACTGTTAGATTATTTAACAAAAACGAATTTACAACAGTAATTATGAAAGATATTACCAAACACTCCCTATAAATGTTGCAAAAACTCGAAACAGTAGTAAAAACAATAAATTGCAACATTATTAACCATCATTATAGACATTTTCACTATCTAATAGCTCTAAAAACTCAGCAAATTAGACAAACATTATGTAAATTGCCTTAAATCTTATAACCATAAAAAGTGAAACATTTTTACTCTTTCATTTTTTTAAAATTTAATAAAGTACATTATGTTTAAAAAATATTTTGTAAGAGCTATTTTACTGTTAAGTATTACAGTAATCTATTCACAGACTAATTCAATTAATCTTCATAAGTTAGATATTCATGGAGTACTATTCAATAAAAAAGTAAACACTTTATTTGTAGATAGTTTTGGGTTTTTATGGATTGGTAGTAACTCTGGTTTATATAAATATGACGGGCATAATATAAGTAAATATCAGTATGATCTTTTTAACCCAAATTCCCTTCCCAATAATAATATAAATTCAATTTTTGAAGATGATTTTAATAATTTATGGATAGGTAGTGAAAGTTATCTTATTTGCTTTGATAGAAAAGAGAATAAGTTTAAAGGTTTCTTAAAAAACAGAACATCTATTGTTACAAATAAAGGTAAAAATGGAAAAATATGGGTGAAATTAGAAAATTATGGATTGTTAAAAATCCAATCAGAAAAAGACATTAACAAAATAAAATTAAACGCTGAATTTAGTTCTCAATTAATAAAAGACATTTATAAAATTGAAAAACAGCAAATTTCATTAGTTGAAGATAATTTTGGAAGAAATTGGATTGGAACAGAAGATGGCATCTACAAACTAAATGCTAAGGGAGAAATTTCACCAACAAAATTTAAAGAAAACGTAGTAAATATGAAACTTTATGGAAATAATCAAATTATTTCTATAACTCCAAACGACATATACATTTTAGGCTATAACAAATCGGATAGTAGCTTGGAAGTGCGAGAACATTATTCTAAAATATTAAAAAAACTTGACTCAAATATAACTTTAAGTACTATAGCAATTAACCCTAAAAACAGTGATCTTTGGATTGGAACATCTTCTGGATTAATTAAAGGTAACAGAAAAAATAATCAATATGATTTTTCTTATTATTCAAAAGAATCTAATAATATTAATTTACTAAATAACAATATCACTTCAACAATTTTTGATACTTATGGAAATCTATGGATTGGTTCATTTAAAGGAGTAAATAAATATTTAGGTAGAACACCTCTTTTTGAATTTTATGAATTTTATTCTCAAAATAATTTAGTACACAGTATTAATAATCAAAATTCTAATAATACTTTAGTAGCCCTAAATGGATTATTTAACTTTAATCAAAAAAACAAAAGCTACTCGAAGATTGAAACCAATCTTGAAATAGTTAATGTTGTTACAAAAAACTTTGATAAAACAGAACTTTTAATTGCTGATAATCTTAATATTTACACTTCTAAAAATTACAAGCCCAATAAATCTAAACTTGATCTGGTTAAAATTAAGACTTACAATAATCCAATTAAAGACATAATTGCAATTAATAAAAATGAAGTTTGGGTTGCATTATGGGGCTCTGGTTTAGATATTATTAATAGTGAAAATTCCTTATCAGATTTTAAAAAACAAGTTAGAGAAGAATTAAAAAATAATCACACTTCAAAACTTTTATTAACATCAGACAATAAATTATGGATTGGCACTAGAGGAGAAGGATTATATATTGTGGATCTTGTTAAAGAGAGTATAAACCACTATTTACCAACATTTGCAAATGGATTAACTTCAAATGCCATTTTAAGTCTTTATGAAGATAAAAATGGAAATATTTGGATTGGCACAAGGGGTGGCGGTTTAAATATGTATGATAAAAAAATAAAAAAGTTTAAAAATTTCAGAGAAACCAAAACAAATAATCCAAATATAATTTCGGCAATAGAGGAAGATATTGATGGTAATATTTGGATGAGTACCCGAGACGGAATTGCTTTGTTGAATTTAGAAACTGAAAGATTTATGTCTTTTGGTGTTGAAGACGGAATAAATGAAAGTCAATTTGTTTTTAATTCCAGTGCTTCAAATCCACAAAAAAAAATCTTATATTTTGGATGCGCTAATGGTTTTTATAGTGTATATCCTAAAAAATTAATTGCCCAAAATATTGTTCCAACAACAGCAATTACTAGCTTTTCTACACTTGGTGAGGTTTATGAAAATAATGCAGATAATGCATTAAGCCCCGTAAACGAAATAAATATTTACTCTGATAAACAGATTGTTTTACCATATAACCAAAACAATATATATGTAAATTTTTCATCATTAGACCTTACTGCTCCTAATAAAAATGAATATGCTTATAAGTTAGAGGGTTTAAATAATTATTGGGTTTATACCAACGCATTTAATAGAAATGCAAACTATAATGATCTTGCTCCAGGAACTTATACTTTTATGGTTAAAAGCTCAAATAGTGATGGTATTTGGAATGAAGTACCATCTAAAGTAACCTTTAAAATAAATCCTCCTATTTGGAAAAGTTTATGGGCTATTTTAATATATGTTTTATTAGCATTAATTATTATATACGTAAGTACGTTCTTAATTAGAAGATGGTATTTGTTAAAGAAAAACTTGTTAAAAGAAACTATTAGTAGAGAAAAAGACAATGAACATAGTAGAATGAAAATGACCTTTTTTACTGATATTTCACATGAATTAAGAACACCATTATCTTTAATACTTGGAAGTATTGAAAAAGTAATTAAAGAAAAAACACATACTTTAAACCCCATTACTTCGCAGCGCATATATAACAATACGTTAAGAATGCATAGACTTATTAATCAAATTATGGATATTCGTAAATTTGATGAAGGTAAATTTCAATTACATATTTCTAAAAATGATATTGTTAAAGATATAAATATCATTAAAAACGCTTTTAATGATTTTGCTAAAATTTATCATATTAAGTATAATTTCATATCTGAAGAAAAAGAAATAAAAGGCTGGTACGATGTTGATATTTTAGAAAAAATATTATTTAACCTTTTATCTAATTCATTTAAGTATACCAAAGAAAAAGGAGAAAAAGGAAAAATAACAGTAAACTTAAACCTTTTAAAAGCTGATAATATATTAATTGGCAACCATAATATAGATGGAAAGTATTTACAATGTAGTGTTAGAGATAATGGTACTGGTATTCCAAAAAAAGATATAAAAAATATATTTAACCGCTACTATCAAGCAACAAAACCACAAAAAAAACAAATTCCAGGAACAGGTATTGGTATGGAATTGGTTTATAAACTAATAGAAACACACCACGGAGTAATAATGGTAGAGAGCGAAGAAAATGTTTATACAGAATTTACCTTTTACATTCCTATATCAAAAAATAGATATCATAAAAATGAACGTATTGAAACTGGAATGCCTTTAAAAAAGAATTTCATTAAGACTTCAGAATTTCAGGTTATCGACCATCAATTAGTAAATTACCCTAACAATGAAATAAAGAAACAAACCAATAAAACAAAAATATTAATAGTAGAAGATCATGATGATTTAAGACAAATGATTATGGAAGAATTGTTTAAAGAGTATGATGTAGTTGAAGCTTCAAATGGAAAAGAAGGTTATGAGGTAGCTGTAAAAGAAAAACCAGATCTTATTATCAGCGATATTTTAATGCCAGTACAAGACGGTATTTCAATGCTTAAACAGATTAAGAAAAACCCAATATTTAATAATACTCCAATTTTTATGTTAACCGCTAAAAATTCGAGTGAAACAAAAGTTGAATGTCTAAGTCTTGGTGCAAATGATCATATAGAAAAGCCTTTTAGCATTGAGTTTTTAAAATGGAAAATAAAAAACACTATTAAAACAAGAAAAGAGCTTAAAGAAAAATACAGTAAATTAATAACCACTGCTCCTACAGATATTCAAATAGATTCAAATGATGAAAAATTCATAAAAAAACTTATAAAAATAATTGAAGATAATATAAGTGATAACATTTTAAATGTTGAGTTTCTAGCATCTGAAATAGGTATGAGTAGAGCCAACCTTTACAGAAAAGTTCAAGTTATTTTAAATGATACACCAGTAAACTTTATAAAAACAATTAAATTGAAAAGAGCCGCTCAGTTACTAAAGAAAAATAAAATTTACATTTCTGAAATTGCTTTTATGACTGGTTTTAATAATCAAAAATATTTTAGTAAATGTTTTAGTAAAGAATATGGTATTAGTCCAACTGAATACATAAAAAAACACTCAGAATCATAATTTAAAGTATTATATACGCTTTAATGAGTTATCCTCTTAATTAAATCTTATTAATAGAAACAGTGATATTTATATAGAGCGGTTGATTAAGATGGTAATACTGTAGACTTTTTGTTAACCAAAAGAAGACAACGAATATCTGCACAAAGATTTTTAATTAAAGTCCTCGAAAGTGATGTTATGCCAGAACTGATAAACATCGATAAGAGCGAGTCGAATACAGCAGCGATAAAGCGATACAATCGGAGAAATTTTTCAAACATTAAAATAAGGCAATGTAAGTACTTGAATAATATTGTAGAACAAGATCATCGAATGATAAAGTGGCGTATAATGCTAGGTCTTGGTTTTAAAAATTTTGAATCAGCCAAAAGAACTATTTCAGGAATCGAAATTGTACACATGATAAAGAAAAATCAACTGTCGAACCCTAAAAGTTCCACCTACAAATTATTTATATCATTAGCATCTTAAAAAATAAATTAGATTAAAACTTTATGCTTAGATTTAACAGATGCGACAGAATCCATATATGGTTCTATCGTATCTGAATATAGTTTTAGTTTTCCATTTAACTACATGATATAGAATCTGAAAGAATTATAAAATTGATTTTGTATTAAAAAAGAAACAGTACTTCAGACAAATTTTCATCTTTACTTAAATTCATTTTTTTTCTAAGTCTATAGCGCGATGTATTTACGCTTTGCATTGAAACACCAATTAATCTAGAGATTTCTTTACTTGAGAAATTGAGCTTAATTAAAGCACACAACCTATGATCACGATTACTCAATTCAGGGTACTGATTTTTCAATGCATTATAAAAGGATTTATTTACCGTTGTAAACCGAGTGTTAAATTCTTTCCAATCCATGATTTTATTAACCTTTATTTTAGCTAAAATCGGGCTAACTTCTTTACTACTGGATTTACTCACCATGGTTAACATTTCTTTAATTTCAAGAATAAGTTCATCTTTTTGAATAAGCTGAAGAGCAGATGAGGTAAGTTCCTTATTTTTAAATTCAATAATTTCCTCTGTACGTTCTTCATTCATTTTTTGATTAATCAAAAAGTTCTCGTACTCCGTTTTTCTTCTTTTATAAAGATACCACGCAATAAAACTCAAGATTATGATTAAAGAAGCAAATGAAATAGATAATACTACATTTTTTAAAAATAAATTTTTCTGCTGTTGCTTCAATTCATTGTATTTAGATGTTTCTAGCTTTTTTTTTTGAAGTTCGATTTTTATTCTAAAATCATCTTTAATTTCCAAAACATCTCCATTTGTTTTACTCCTAGCGCTAAAAAGTTGTTCTGTTAAATCTTTTGATAACTGTAAATTTTAAAAGCTAAGTCTACCCTATTTATTTGAACATATAGATTTGCCAGTTTTTGATAAGTTCTTGGCACATAGTTTTGATGACTATTATATTTTTCAGCAAACTCTAATGATTTTATATAGTATTTTTCACTGTTTTTATAATCTCGTTTCTCAAAATACATATTGCCTAAGAAATAATAAAGAATCACTAAATATGAAGGGTTTTTTGAAATAAATTCATTCTCAGTCTTAAGTAAAAGATCAAGTCCTTTATCTATTTCACCTTTATAAAAAAAAAGATAACCTTGCTCTGCCTCCAAAAAATAGGTTTCTATTTTTAATGGATTTTGCCTAATTAAAACCCAACAACTATCTAAGTAGCTTTGAGCAATTCCATAATTGTTATTTTCTCTATTATGACAAGACAACATATAATATGTATTACTAAGTAAACCATATTTTCTATCAGATTCTATTGTATCTTTCTTTTGTAATGATAACGATAAGTTGAAATATTTCTCAGCATCAACACTTCTTCCAAACATGCTATATAGAACGCCTAGTCCTGTATATATTTCACCAATACTCGTACTATCTGATATTTCACTTGAATAAATTAGAGCTTCCCAATAACCATCATAAGATTTTGAATAATTCCCAATGGAAGCATTAGTATTTGCTCCTTTAATAATTGAATCAATTGCGTGTAAGGTATCTATTTTAGCAAAGTATTCTATTTGAGATTGTCTATTAGAAGACATACTATCGGAGCCTAAAATTTCTTGATTGAAATGACTTTGATTTACCTCAAATGATTCAAATCCGGTTTCAGTAAAATTAGAACCGAATTGATAAAGGAATGTTAATAAAATAAAAGCAGTATGAAACACCATTAGTCAATAAATCTTTGATTGTTAGAATCCCTGTTAAAAAGTATTATCTTAAAAAAATCATCAAAATAAATGTAATTATTAAATGTAAGAAAATAAAAGGGGTTGTAATAGAAAAATAATCAATTTGTCTATATTATTTTTATTGAATTTTACAAAATGTCTATATTAAATACATAAGTAATTTTAATTTTTTAATTCTATTTCTGTTATTTTTGAGATACCTATATTTTAATCGTTTTATCTATTTACTTAAACTAAAACAGGAATATACTTAGAACCATTAAGATAAAAGTATCAAGATTAATAAAAGAAAATATTATGATGAAACATTTAATAAAACAAATGATTGTTCTGTGTGCTTATGGCTTCGCAATAATTTCACACGGACAAAATAATGAAATGATTTGGGCAGATCAAAAGCAAAAGGAATTATTTAATTTCGAATCAAAAAACATTTTATATGATATTGAATATCAAAAAGGCACATCCGAAATTGTTGGAGGAGAAGGAGTAACTCTAGGTCATAAGGCCTTAAAAGTAACTTTTAAAGGAGACGAGTCAACTTCGGGGGTTAGTTTGAAACCTAAATCCCCATGGATTACTAATGAGTTTAAGAATTTTTGTTTGGTTTTCGATGCTACTAATTTAACAGATGTTTCTGTGCAATTACATGTTGGTGTTGAAAGCGTTAATAATGAAAACATATCACGTTCTGTAGCATTACCTTCAAGGCAAACTAAAACATACTATTTAGAAGCCCAAGGCAAATCCCTTGGTGAAGATTATGGATTACGAGACGATCCTGTTGCTTTTAAAACAGAAGCCGTTAAAATGCTTATTAATGGATGGAAATACAATCTTAATTTTTCAGAAATTTCAAAAATAAAGTTTTTTGTAAAAAGTAATTTTAAGGATAAAACAGTAGTTTTAGATAATATCCGTTTGGTCGAAAGTCCCGAAACTGATCCTGATTATTTAAAAAATATCGTAGATAAATACGGACAAAGTAATAAATTAGATTTCCCTTTAAAGGTTAAATCGGATAAAGAATTAAGGCAAATTGCAGAAAAAGAATTACGAGAACTAGCGGTATCTAAACCAATGCCAGACCGTAGTACTTATGGCGGGTGGAAAGATGGTCCAAAATTAAAGGCAACCGGGTTTTTTAGAACCGAAAAAGTTGGAAAGAAGTGGGCTTTAGTCGATCCTGAAGGGTATTTGTTTTTCTCGACAGGAATAGCAAACGCTCGTATGGCTAACACCACAACTTTTACGGGGATTGACTATAAAAACGATTCTGTACGTTATGTGGACCCTGAAGATGTTACTCCAGAAGATTCGAAAGGGATTGTTACGCTTAATGAGAAAATTACAAATACGGCATACAGGGCTTACCCTAATCGAAACGATATGTTTGTTGGACTTCCAGACTACAACGACCCATTAGCAAATCATTACAGTTACCGCAGAGAAACACATAAAGGCCCTGTTAAGCATGGTGAAACCTATAGTTTTTACCAAGCAAATTTAGAACGTAAATATGGTGAGCAATATCCAGGCTCTTATATCCTTAAATGGAGAGATATAACTATTGACCGTATGCTAGATTGGGGATTCACTTCATTTGGTAATTGGGCTGCTGAAGATTTCTATGGCAGCAAACGTATGCCATATTTTGCTAATGGATGGATTATTGGTGATTTTAAAACACTAAGTAAAGGCTATTGGGGAGCAATGCCAGACCCATTTGATCCTGAGTTTGCTAGAAGAGCAAAACAGTCCATAGAAGTTGTCGCAGATGAGGTGAAAGGTAACCCTTGGTGTATTGGAGTTTTTATTGACAACGAAAAAAGTTGGGGAAATCATACGAGTCCTAAAGAACGCTTTATTATAGCTATTGATGCTTTAAAGAAAAATGCGAAAGAACAACCAACAAAAGCTGTTTATATGAAACTGCTTAAAGAAAAGTATAAAAATATAAAATCGTTGAGTAAGTCTTGGGGTATAAAAATTAATTCTTGGAATGATTTAGCTAAGGGAGTCGCAGTTGATAATAACACCGTTTTTAGTAAAGGATTATTAGACGATTTAGCAGAAATGACTGTAGTTTACGCTTCTGAATATTTTAGAATTGTAAATGAAGAGTTAAAAGAAAAACTTCCAAATCATCTTTATATGGGAGTTAGATTTACCCCTTGGGGCATGACTGCTGAAGTAAGACAGGCAGCCGCTAAATACATTGATGTTTTTAGTATAAATTACTATAGAGAGAGTATCGGAAAAAAGTCTTGGGGATTTCTTGAAAAACTTGATAAGCCTGCAATTATAGGTGAATATCATATTGGAGCTTTAGATACAGGGCTTTTTCATCCAGGTATTGTTCATGCAACAAATCAAGAAGATCGAGCTCGCATGTATAAACAATATACTGGAGACGTTATTGACAACCCTTATTTCGTAGGAGCTCATTGGTTTCAATACACAGATTCGCCAATATCAGGAAGAGCCCATGATGGTGAAAATTATAATGTTGGTTTCGTTACAGGGACAGATATCCCCTATCCGCAGATGGTAAAAGCAGCTAAAGAATTACATGAAAATTTATATACAAGACGTTTTGGCGATTTAAAAAAAGAGAAGAAAAAGAAGCATATTATGTCTGAATAGATGTTAAATATGCCAATGAAATCACCTTCAAAACAAAATCATAAAATTAGATGAAACATGTTAGTTAAAATATTTAAAGCACCATTGATGTATATTCTTTGTTCACTTTTGATGCTGTCTTGTTTTAGAGCTAAAGAAGATAAATTATCCCTTTTGGTGGTTAGAGGAGGTCATACATATGATACGCCAGATTTTGAAAATATGTGTTCCAATCTTGATGGTGTAAATGCAACATTGGTCCTTAACTCACATTTTTATGATATGAAAATAGATGAAATAAAGGAAAAATATGACGCTATACTTTTTCTCAATCAGAATAAACATTACTCTGAATACGATTGGAATAAAAAAAAGTATATCGTTTTAACAAAGCATGGTATAGGCATGGTATTTCTTCATTTTACACTCTCCTCTCAACCAGAGTGGGATGAGTATCACGATTTGATTGGTGGAAAATGGTTTTTAAAGAATTATACTGAAGATGAAAAACTGCATTCTACTTATTTCACAGACATGACACTTGATATTGAGGTAATTGATAAGAATCACCCAGTAACGAAAGCACTGGAGAACTTTACACTAAAAGATGCTTATTACGGAAATATTTATAGAGATCCCTCTGTACATCCTTTGCTAGGTAGTAATCATTCAGACGTTTCTAGCGTAATCGCTTGGAGTCATTACTATAATAAATCAAAAATTGTGTATGTAATGCCTGGATTTACAAAAGAAGCTTACGAAAATACATCTTATAAAAAATTAATTACCAATGCGCTCTACTACGTTGGTTTAAATAGAAACTGAAAATATTAAATGAGAAATTACGAAAAAATTAATGCATTTACATTTGCTGCAATTGTAGCTTTAGGAGGGTTTGTTTTCGGTTTAGATGCCGCGGTTATTTCAGGAACAATTAAATACATAACTCAAGAATTTTTATTAAACGATTGGGAAGTAGGCTTTGTGGTAAGCGCACCCGGTTTGGGGGTATTACCCGCTTTACCCCTAGCAGGATATCTCAGCAATCGTTTTGGAAGAAAAAAAGCGCTACAGTTAGTAGCTCTGGTATATTTAATTTCTGCTGTATGCTCCACTTTTGCTCCTAATTATGCCAGTTTAGTTGTCGCTAGATTTCTAGGAGGTATGGCATTTTGTTCGCTATCTCTTGCAGCCATGTATATTGGCGAAATTGCTCCACCCAAATGGCGAGGAAAGCTAGTTTCTGTAAATCAAATCAATATTGTAATTGGTTTATTGGCGGCATATTTTATAAATTATTTGATTATTCAAGCTGTTGGCAGTGATGCTCTTTGGATAGATTCTTGGGGAATGAAAGAGCAAACTTGGAGATGGATGTTGGGTTCCGAAATTTTACCTGCGTTGTTATGGTTCATATTATTGTTTTTTATTCCAGAAAGTCCATCTTGGTTAGTTTTAACCAATAATATTGAAGCCGCAAAAGCTACTTTGAAAAAGATTTATCCAGACAATGAAGTCGATAATCAAATTATTGACATGCAAGAAAACTTGTCTAAAACGGAGCAAAATCAATCTATCTGGATTCAATTTAAAGAGATCTTAGGAAAGCCAATGCGACTTACATTAATCATTGGAGTAACCATTGCATTGGTACAACAACTAACCGGGATTAATGCTGTTTTGTTCTATGCCCCTACCGTATTTGAGCAATTAGGAGTTGGAACAGACGCTGCTTTTGTTCAGGCTATTTGGGTAGGACTTACCGGGCTTTTATTTACTGTTTTGGCCATCTTTTTAATTGATAAAATTGGCAGAAGACCTATGGTAATATGGGGGCTTTTATGGATAATTATAAGTTTGAGCATCTGTTCTTATGGATTTAAAGCCGCTACCTATAAGTTATCTACGGAAGATGTCTCTCAATTAAGTGATATCAAAAATAAACATGTGTTAAATTCTTTGGCTGACAAAGAATTTGAAAGTGATACTGTTTTTAAAGATAAAATTATACTTCTATTAGGGGAAGACGAAGCTAAAATACATTCTAGCTCAATTATTCAAAAGGCTGCAAAGTTAAATATAGGTCTAATTTTATTTGGAATTTTAAGTTTTATAGCCGCATTTCATTTTTCTATAGGCCCTGTGCTATGGGTATTGTTTTCTGAAATATTTCCAATTTCTTTACGTAGTATTGCGATTCCATCATTTGCGTTTTTAACTAGTATTTCAAGTTATTTAGTGCAATTATTTTTCCCCTGGCAATTAGCAAATATGGGGGTAGCTTATATCTTTTTGAGTTACGCTTTATTTGGATTAGTAGGTTTAGCTATACTAATAAAATATTTACCAGAAACAAAAAACATGAGCATAGAACAAATACAGAATGTATTATCTAAAAAAACAAATAAAAATGTCAAATAAAATAATCGTTATTACTGGAGCGAGTGGAGGTGTTGGAAGCATGATATCTAAAGGCTTAGCTAAAAAAGGAAATTATATTATTTGCTTAGGACGTAATAAAAATCGTCTAGAGGAATTGGTAAAAGATATTGAACTTCTAGGAGGAAGTGCTTCCTTTAATATTGTAGATATGATGAACGAACAGATGGTTTTAGACGCTAGCGATAAAATTATTAAAAACACTGGTAAAGTCGACGTTTGGATTAATAACGTAGGTGTTAATAATCATAATGCCATTGGCCCAACATGGGAGCTAGAACCTGAAAATTGGTGGAACGAAGTATCTTTAAATCTTTATACCGCTTTTATAGGTACGCGAACAGCTATTAACCTTATGAAAAATAGAAACTCTGGATATATAATTAATTTAGGTGGTGGTGGAGTTCAAGAGCCAAAGCCATTTGGTTCTGCTTACGGTGCTGCAAAAACAGCAATAGTGAAATTTACAGAAACGGTTAATATTGAATTAGAAGAAGAAAATTTAAATATAAAAGCATTTAGCTTTAATCCCGGTTTTATAAAAAATGAACGTACAGAGGACCTAGTAGAATCCGATGTATGTCGAAAATACATGCCCAAACTAGAAGAAATTCTTAAATATGGAAAAATGTCTGATGCTCAAGATTCCATTGACTTAATTTCTGCTCTCATTAGTGGGAGAGCAGATAAATTGTCAGGTAAGTATTTTTTCTCGGATGATAAAAATATTGAAGAGGTTCTTTTAAATGAAAAAGAGTTTGTAAAACAAGAAAAAAACCTACTTAGGGTTATTCTGTGATAGTTTTTTACTCTAGCCCATAACAGTAGATAGTTTGCACTAAAGACAAAGATTATAAAGTCGGGTTTGGTGGTGAAGCCCATTTAAATATTGATTTATAAATTAAATATATTACTGATGAAATATTACATGATTACATTAATCCTTTTCGCTATTCATATAGTAGGATTTGGACAAACAAAAAGCGGGGCAGAAAAACTAAACTGGACACTTTCAGTACACACAGTTAGTTTTATAAAAGAAAATACTATTAATGAATCGCTAGATAGCATAAAAGCTACTGGGCTAACAAAAGTTGATACTTATCGTGGTACTCAGCATGTGGGATTAGGAATTGATACGCTTCATTATTGGTTGGATAAGAAAAAATTGGACAAGGTAAAAAAGCTTTTTAAAGATAAAGGCATGGAGCTAAATCATTTTGGTGTTATTCAAGGTGAAAGCGAAGAAGAATGGCGTGATATATTTGAATTTGCTAAATATATGGGGGTGAAAATGCTGATTAGTGAACCCGAATATAAGGACCTAAAATTAGTAGATAAACTGTCGCAAGAATATGGTATTCCAGTTGGTATTCATAACCACCCGGCACCAACAAAATATTGGCACCCTAGTACTATTATGTCTTATTTCAAAACATTAAAATTGAGTAAAAACATTGGTATTTATCCTGATACTAATAATTGGGCCTATTCAGGTTTAAACCCGCTGGAAATGCTTAAACTTTGCGAAGGCAGGGTTATTGGAATTCAATTAAAAGACAGGTGTGATAAAGAAGGTATTCTTCCTTGGGGAACTGGTTGTATGGATGTAATAGGAATGTTACACGAACTAAAACGTCAGAATTTTAATGGGAATATCTCGTTTGAATATTTTAGTAATAGTAATGTTGAATACATCAGTAAATCGGTAGATTATTTTAATTATGTAACCGAGTATATTAATAATCATAGGGCAAATTATTAAAATGAAAAAATTTACATTGACCTTGTTCTGCTCTTTACTATTAATATTCGGTTCTGTCGCATCTAGTTTAAAGAAAACCTAAAAATCTATCTTTACTTTAAAAAGAGATGTTTAAAAGTCATTGTTTCCCCAAGGCAATCATATTACAAGCGGTTTATTTTAAATTAAGGTTTAGTCATAGCTATAGAGATGTAGAGGAACTCTTATTTATTAGGGGCGGGGCGGGGGGGGGTTAAAGTGAATCATGCAACTATTCAAACATTAAAATAAGGCAATGCAAGTATTTGATTAATATTGCAGAACAAAATCATCCAATGATAAAGTGGCGTATAATGTTATGTTTAGGTTTTAAAGAATTTGAATCAGCAAAGCAAACCGTATCAGGAATAGAAGTTGTTAGAATGATAAAGAAAAATCAAGTGTTGAACCCTAAAAGTTCAACCTACAAATCATTTATATCATTAGCATCTTAAAAAATAAATTAGTTTAAAACTTTATACTTAAATTTAACAGATGTGACAGAACCTAACATTACAAGTGTAGAGTGTATATTTAAAGACGAAATTATTAAAGAAACAATAGTAACACCACTATCACGGGAGAAAGATGTAATTTTAGATATAAAAGATGAATAACTCTATAACAATAAACATATGAACGACATTTATGCAAAATTGAAAAAATGCACACTGTACTTAGTTCTGATTATCCTTGGAAATTCATGTCAGACTGAAACAAATAATTCTATTAAGGCCTTCTGCATCGATTACAATTGGCGAACTAAAAGTGATACTCTAGAAACAAATGGCAATAAATTTGCGGCTCCGGGAGCTTGGGCGGATTTTGACCCAAAAGAACAAGTAGATTGGCTTAAGAACCTCGGATGTAATGTTATTCAATCTTTTGCTGTTTCGTCTAATGGCTATGCTTGGTATAAAGATGGTGTAGTACCTGAGCAACCGGGCTTAAAAACTGATTTTCTTACAGACTTGGTAAAATTAGGACGTGAAAATGACATGAAAGTGTTTGGCTATTTTTGTGTAGGCTCAAACGAAAAATGGGGTTTAGAACACCCTGATCTAAGTTATGGAACACCGCATCAACCACATATTCCATTTACTACCGAATACCTGAATTATCTAACTACTACTATAAAAGATGCAATAGAAAAAACAGATATGGATGGTTTTATGATCGATTGGCTTTGGAATCCAACAGCTGCAGTATGTGGTCCGGAACGTGAGCAAAAATGGTTGAAATGTGAGCAACAGATGTATGTTGAGCTAATGAAAAAACCATTCCCAGGAAAAGACAATGTAACTTCCCAAGAGTTACTAGAATACAAAAGAAGAGCAATTGATCGCTGCTGGAAAGCAATCTATACAACAACAAAAACTACAAAACCCAATTGTGTTATCTGGCTCTCATGTTCTCAAATTGAAAATCCAGAGATTACAAATTCCGACTTACTAAGACAGGTAGATTGGTTACAAAATGAAGCCGGTGACAAAGAATCTGTAGATTTTGCTCGCAAACAAATAGGTGAACATACCCGTCTACTTGCGACATTATCAACTACTTTTTTAAAGCGAATGAATTTACGAGCAGAAGATGTTGTAAAGTATGCACTAGAAGATAATATTGGTATTTATTGCTACACAAGTTTAAAAACTTATGACCAATTTTTCGAGCCTGTTGAAAGTTATTTAACACGTCCGCTGACTGATTTTGATACTGGAGTAGAAAAAAACATTGCCTTACTGGCTCGTGTATTTCATGGTTATTCTCCTGAATTTGTAAAACCATAAAGAAAACGCATAGAATCTTTCCAATTCTTAAATATCCAAGATCGAATATCTTTGAGTAATTAATAAAGTAGAATGAAAAATAATTGGGAAAATGATAAAATTAATACATTGAATCAATATTTTAAAAACTATAAATATGCCGACTAAAATCTATTTTTTATTTTTCACACTTTGTTTAACTTGTAGCTTTTATAGTTGTTCAAATAAGGAAAAACGAAAAGCTAAATGGTCAAAAAAGGAGCTGCTATTTGAAGACAAGGGCATAAGTAATTGGAAGCAAAAATGGATGCTTGATGGTGAGAAATCTAAAGTTAAAAATTCAGATAAAGGAATGGAGTTAATTGCCGGAACAGAGCATGGTAATGACACATGTCACATGGTGCTATGGACAAAAAAAAGCTTCAAGGGAAACATAGCTATTGAATACGATTATACGCGTACCGATACTACTTCACGTTGTGTCAATATTCTATACTTTCTTGCTACGGGAAAAGGCGATTCATCATATCCAATGGATATATCACTTTGGAATAATAAAAGAACAGTACCGCATATGAGTACATATATTAAGAATATGAACACATATCACATAAGCTATGCTGCTTTTGATGCAAACAAGTATTCAAAAGGGAGTGATTATATTCGATTACGTAGATATGTCCCAAGTCTTAAAAGGTTTCAAGGAACCTATGTTCTAGGAGACCATTTTAAAACGGGACTTTTTAAAACAGATGTGACATATCATGTTGAAGTCATTAAATTTAACAATACAATTGAAATGTACGTTCAAAATAAAATGAATGCTGAGGACCGATTAGTTTGTAAATGGGATGTTTCAAAATTTACTTCATGCAAATCTGGAAGGGTCGGTTTAAGGCATATGTACACAAGAAGTGCAAGATATAAGAACTTTAAAATTTGGGGGTTAGAATAAATCATTAATAACTACACATTACCCTTTATTAGAAATTTATTTTTTTCTTAATTGTTAGGTTCTAATTCTAATATAACAGTCCTGACTGTTATATCAAACGTTATATTTACCTTCTTAAGAAATTTATATTTTATACAAATAGGTATAGTATGCCCCACAAACAAGTTCTCCATCTTTATCAAAAAAGGTAGTTTTTAGTTTGTATTTACCTTTTGACAAAATAAATCTTTCAGAAGCAAACAAATCAGAATTTTCTATTTTAATTGATTTTGATGCATCCCCTACTTTAATTTGTGCAGAAGCAATTGGCAAAGCCTTCCCTTCTGGATATGTAATGGTCATAGTTTCATGCTTTGGTAATCCGGCTCTTATAGGTGTTTTGGCTTCAGCAGGCCAACGGGAACAGCGAATTTCATACTCACCATCCTCTACTATCTCAATGTTCCAATAACCATTTGCCGATTGGCCTTTACGAATTGTAGGTTGAACTGTTACATTTCCTGCACCTTCAATACCGTGCCAGTCGAAACAAGTTAGGGTTACCTCCTCACATTTATCACCTCCTACCGGAAATGCAGGTACATTTTCTAATGAAGGTTGAACCGATAACCACCACTGTTCATAGTAAGCTCTCATCTTTTCTACTACCATGGGATACTTATCTGCAATATTGATTTGTTGTGCCGGATCGGATTTAATATTGTATAACTCATTGTTTTTGATCCATCTCCATTTACCCCACATTACAGTAGCATCGAATTTCTTTGGCAGTGCAGATTGGGCATTCTGCATCACTAATATGCGTTCTTCCAATTCCGAATCTGCATCAGTCATTAATTTTTTCAAGCTAACACCATTAAAGTCTTGCTCATCACACTTCAAATTACATAAATCAATCAACGTAGGTAAAATATCCTGCGAGTGAGTTAACTTATCAATATTTTTAGGTTTTGACAGGTTGCCATTGGGCCAACGTATAAAAAAAGGTACACGATGCCCTCCTTCATACAAACTAGTTTTCCCACCGCGCATCCCGGCATTAAAAACACGCAAACCACCTGTTCCTCCATTATCAGTCATAAAAATGAAAATAGTATTTTCAAAAAGATCATTTGTTTTTAGGAACTCATCCATTTTTCCAATGTTCTCATCAATGTTGGCAATCATACCATAAAACCATGAAATACCATCAGCGTGAAATTTATTTTCGGCAAACTCTTTAACAGGCTCGTAACCTTGATTCAGTGTATCTCGGTACTTTTCACTGTACTTTTCATGTACAATATTTGGTGAATGGGGTGTATTAGTGGGCAGATATACAAAAAATGGCTTACCATCATTTTTGCTTTTTTGAATAAACTTTTTGGTCTCCTCAAACCACACATCGGTACAATAACCTTTGTACTGTTGCATTACACCATTGTGTTCAAAAAAATCATCCTGATAATCATTATCCCAATAATCCGGCGTTTGAAAAATGGACGCTCCACCATGTTTTACCGATTCGTCGAACCCTCTATCCATAGGTCGATATGGGTAATTATCCCCAAGGTGCCATTTACCAAATTGTCCAGTATTATACCCGTTTTCTTTAAATATTTCTGGCATCATTGGAATGTTCGAGTGAATTATTTCACGGCTATAGGCCCAAGCAAAAGCACCATTACGACAAGCATCTTGACCCGTAAGCAGCTGACTTCGTGTAGGTGTGCAAATCGATGAGACATGGAAATCTGTAAACCTAATACTTTGATTATATAAATTATCCACATTAGGTGTTTTAAGTATCGGATTTCCATGACAACTAAAATCACCATATCCTTGATCATCCGTTAAAATGATAATTACATTTGGTCTTTCGGTGTTAGGATTATTACAGGCATAAAAAGCTAGGCAAATAATTAAAATCAATAAATTTCTCATAATGGTACTTGTATAAAATTATATTCAGAAATAATTTAACCTATTTGTCAAAGGGTAAATTATTAAAAACTCTCGCTAAAATCGCAATATTACGTTCATCTAAATCGGTGAACGACTCTAAAGGTTTGGAAATGTAATCTTCAACTGGTGGAAATGCATAATCGTATGATTTAGGACCAGCATAACAGTACATGCCAATGTTTTCTTTTTGAGCATATGTAGCCACTTCCTCACCTTTCAAATTATTTCGTTTAAAGAAATTTGCGCTAAATGTGGTTATTAATCGTGTTTGCTTACCAGTTTGTGTTCGGATTATATCAAATGATTCTTTATCTCCCGCTTCATTTTGTAACCAATCTACTTCCTTAATTAAGGGGTGGTTTTGCATCTCGGGATGTGTTAATTCTGAGCACGACAACCAAATAACACCATTGGATTTTACCGTCTTGGCTGTTCTTTTTATATGCTGCCAACAACGATTTATGGCTTTTCTGTTAAATTCCAACTCAAGGGAGTCACTCACTTGTTCCTTGCCAGGAAAGGGTTCGCCCATTAACTCGGCATACATTTCTTGCTCACAAGCTAACCACCGTGTTGGTAGAGCTGGCCCTCCAAGACCTACTGTTGGATTCCAAAACCAATCAATCATGAATCCATCCATTTCTGTAAGTTCAAAAGCTTCTTTTATGGATTCGCCTAAAAAGGTATTGTATTCTTTTGTAAAGGGAATATGTGGTCGGCTGGGTGTGCCATAACTAAGTTCTGGATGCTCTAGTCCCCATCGAGTATTTGAACCTACACAAAAATAGCCGAACACTTTCATATTTTCTTTATGTCCAAGTTTAACCATTTCAGTTAAAAAGTCGGTTTTCAATCCCGGTTGTTCAGGTACTTCCCCTCCTTTATACCATGCATAACCGTTACAAGAGACAGCAAAGGTTTGAATTACATTGGCACCCAATTCTTTGCACCATGCTACATGCTCCGCAGGATCAAGATCGGCCCATGCTCCTGGAGGTGCAAAAGAATTAATATTTTCTTTTCTCTTATCACTGGCAATACGCCAATTAACATCGAGGCAGAAAGCTTTTATTTCTTCTTCTTTTTGAGTAGTTTTAAATTCGGTTTTATTCCTGCAACATGCAAACAAAAACAAGCTTATCCCAACTACAATTATTAGATTTTTCATTATTTTATCTTTTCAATTTTAAACGATTGTAGACCTAAGCCATTCCATACTCCTTCTTTTTTAGGCTTAATGATAATAGTGTATCTTCCAGGTTTACCTATTTGAACTTCTCCTAAGGTTTTAGGCTCGAAAATAAAATCTTCATTTTCCTTGCAAAGAATGGTTGTGTGCTGAAAGGTTTTATTCGCAAAACTTAATTCCAGCTCACTTCCAGTCTGGTTGTTGGCCGTTGCCATATAAGTTAATGAAACCTTGTATTTCCCAGGTTCTGAAATAATTACATTGGCAGTAGCAAAATCATCCCTGTTATTCCAGTTTACTACTTTCATACGATCTCGGAAGCCTCCATACATCGGTTTTATTTCTGAATTTGAGAAAGAAAATGCACGAGCTGTTAAAAAAAGTTCACCATTTTTCGATTGACGTTGAATCTTATCGTAAGTACATTCTCCTTCAGTAACTAGCGTAATAACACTCACAGAACTAAGATGTACCTCGTTTGACCATTGCAGTTTCAGCATCCCTTTTTTTGACTTGTACTTAATTGGCTGTTTTCCATTTTCTCCAATGAAATAAGCTTCAGTAACTTTTCCTGAAAAGCCATCAATCGTAATTTTATTGATTTTCGGATTAAATACATGAGCATAAAGTGTATCGGTTTTAGAAGTTATTGTTCCCCAATCGAATGTTCTTGGCCAGAATGGATTGGAGCCTGCATCGTAAATTGCATCACCATTTACCTTTAGCCAATCACCTATTTCAAGTAAACGCTCCTGCATAATTACAGGAATACGACCGTCGGCTGTAGGGCCCACGCAAAGAAGGAAGTTTCCACCACCTGCTGTGACTAAACACAATTGTTCAATCAACTCATCTGCACTATTGTAATCGTTAATATTCTCTTCTCGATTATATCCATAACTTTGTCCAATTCCACGATCTTCTTGCCAAGGATGCTCAGGAGAAGTCCATTTCCCATAACCGTATTCACTTTCAAAAACATCACCGTTTATACCACGTGAACTTCCCCAACGGTCATTCACTACCACATGATCTTTCACTGGAGATTCGTTGTAAAGCCATTTCGCTAATTCATTATTTCTCCACTTCTTACCTGACATAGCCCAATCTCCATCAAAAAAGATACTCCAAGGTTTATATTTTGTAACCACCTCTTTCAGTTTTGGGTGGAATTGTTCTGTCACAAATTTATCGCGATTGCTGAGCCAAAGAGGATGATACCATTCGTACAAAGAATAATATATCCCCATTTTTAGGCCTAATTTATTGCCAGCATCATTCAGTTCCCCTATGACATCTCGTTTAGGGCCAACAACCATACTATTCCATTCTTTTGTAGATTGTGTTTCCGAATATTCGGTAGGATACATTGCAAAACCATCGTGGTAATTTGCAGTAGTTACAACATATTTTGCACCACTTTTTTCGAATAAATCACACCATTCATCCGCATCAAAAAAGTCTGCCGTAAAATCATGAATCAAGTCTTCAACTTTTGTGTCTCCATATACTTTCTTATGAAATTTCTCTACGGATTTATCTCCATTTAAAAGACGTGCCCAATACCATTCGGCATAACCATTTGGTCCAACGGGTGCATAAGATGGAACTGAGTAAGGACCCCAAACTACAAATATCCCAAACTTGGCTTTGTTGAACCAACCAGGTAAGGGACGTTTGTCTATTTCCGCCCAATCGTTATTGTATTGTTTATCAGAAATTGGTTCAATTTCGACTTTGGTTGGGGCGTTGTTTTCTTGACCAAAAAGTGTTGCCGATAAAACAATTAGTAAAGAAGTTAAGAAGATAGTTTTCATTGTTTTAATATATAGTTCAAAATAGTTAAAAAAGTCTCAAAAGTTTAAAGAAATAGGACTTACTAAAATCCTACTGCCGCACCACCATCTACAGGTAATAAAACCCCATTAATATAAATTGAGGCGTCTGATGCTAAAAAAATAGCAGCATTCCCAATATCTTCAGGGTTACCAAAATGCTTAAATGGAATTCTGTTTAAAATTTTATTTTTTCGCTTTTCATCATTGTCCAATGCTTGATGCAACATTTTAGATTCAATCCAACCTGGAGCTATAGAGTTTACACGAAGACCATCTTCTGCATAATCTGCAAGCAAACCTCTCATAAGACCTAACATACCTGTTTTTGCACTTGTATAAGCAACAACCTGAGTCATTGCCATAATTCCAGTCATAGAACTAATCATTATTACTGAGCCCTTAACGTTATTTCTTTTCATCGATTCCATTACCTCTCGACTTAATGTAAATGAGCTTAACAAATGGGTTTGAATAACATTCAAAAAACTTTCATCTGTAGTTTGAGATACCGAAGCTTTTAAGTGAATTCCTGCATTATTAACAAGAATGTGAATTGCGCCGTGATCGGTTTCTATTTGATTTACTAAATTTTTAATTCCTAATTGGTGAGTGATATCAAAAGCATAATAAGCAGAATTTTCACCTAGATTTTCACAAGCCTCTTTTAGTGTAGTTTCTGTTCTTCCAATAATTATTACTTTCCCACCAGCTTCAATATAGGATTTTGCAATTCCAAGGCCAATTCCTGAGCCTCCTCCTGTAATCAAGGCGGTTTTTCCTTTTAAACTAAATTGTGATAAATTCATTTTTTGTTTTTTATCCTGGTAAACAACCAGGTTCTAGTTTGTTAAATTTTTTATACGCTAACTGAAATTCTTGATGCAATAGTTCTTCAGATTTTGATAAATTTCCATTTGCAATATCTATTATACAATCTTCCAATTCTTTAGCTACTTTCTCTATAGTTGTATCTCCATTTAAAATTTTACCAGCATTAATATCCATATCTTCAGAAAGATTGTCATAGGTTTCTGGGTTTGCACAAATTTTAATTACAGGAGCTACTGCTGATCCAACTACCGACCCTCTTCCTGTTGAAAAAAGAACTAAGTGCGATCCGCAAGCTATTAACTCTGCTATTTCGGCATTATCATTAGCATTAGGCCAACCAAATAAAGGATCACCATCTGGCACCACATCTAATAAAAATAGTCCCTTCGTTGTTGGTTGTATTGTAGGTTTTAAAATACCATCAATTTTCGAATTCCCACTTTTACTATAGGCTCCCATTGATTTTTCTTCGATTGTAGAAAGTCCACCTTTTGCATTACCATCTGAAAAACTTCCAAAGCCCATTTTTAAATAATAATCTTTGGCTTTATTTACAGTTTTAATGAGTAGTTCTGCCAATTCAGGAGTAGAGGCACGTTCAGCCATAATATGTTCACAACCGATCAATTCTCCTGTTTCCTCAAAAATAGCTGTTGCTTTTTGAGCTAATATGCTGTCAAAAACTTTACCAATAACTGGGTTTGCTGTTATTCCGCTAGTTGCATCAGATCCACCACATATTGTTCCAACCACTAATTCTTCAACTGCCATATGAACAGTAGGTACTTCTTTAAGAATTTCAATTTGTTCTTGAATCCATTCTTGCCCCAATAAAATAGATGTTCTACTTCCTTTTGACTTCTGGATAGTTATCGTTTTAACTGGTAAACCTGCCTTGCCTATACTCTCTTCAAGTAATTCTTTATTTAAATTTTCACAACCTAATGACACAATAAGTACTGCTCCAACATTTGGATGCGTACAAAGTGATTGCATCATTTGATTTGCGTAATCGTTTGGCGCACATCCATGAAATCCAATTAGATGTACACCTTTATCTCTAAATGGATATTGTATTTCTCTAGCTACATGGTGAGCACATTCAACCGTATACGCAACAAGTGTATAATTCCGAATTCCTTTTCTACCGTCTTTTCTTAAATAGCCTCTTAACATTTCTTTATTTTGTATATTGTTTCATGTACAAACTCTCAATATTATGAATATGAACATGACCACCAGCATCAACATTTGAAGTAATTATCCCAATAGGTACACCATATTTTTTCACCTTTTCTCCTTTAGATAAGTTTTTAAGCGCCATTTTATGCCCAAAAGTTATATCAGAAATTGTTTTAATTATTCCCCCACTAATTTCAATAGATTCACCCTTTTTAACATCTGATATTATTACTCCTACGTTATCAGATGGATGCAGTATAATAATTTTACTTTTAGCCATATTTCTTAAAATTACATAATTCCAAATGTTTCAAAAGCTTCTACGGTACTCATCCCATTTTCCAATGCTATCTGAACAGATTTTTCTCCTCTAGCTTTTTCTAAAGCCAAGGAAAAAGCTTCTTCTACTCTTTCGGCAGGTACAATTAGTACTCCATCTCGATCTCCATAAACCACATCTCCTGGATTTACAAGAATACCACCAAACTCAATTGGAATACCATAATCAATTACTTTTCCTCTAGGTCCTTGATCTTGGGCATAAGTACCCCCAGAGAATGTAGGATAGTCAAGACGTAGTATTTCATTTGTATCTCTTGAAAAACCATTTACTACTGCTCCCGCTGCTTCTAAATTTGTTGCTCTTGTACTCATTAATCCACCCCACATAGCATAATTATAGGAACCTCCTGAACAAATGTAAACTTCATCTTTTTTTAAACTATCTAAAGCTTCAAACATTAAACCAAAAGGTTTTGCCATAATTGGATTTGCCGTGCCCTCTAGTTTTTCTGAAAACACATCTGCTTCAAGTACAGGCATTGCTCTACCTATTACAACCATTTCACTATTCAAAGGCTTAATCTGTTGTGGTAAGAATTGGTGTAACAATCCCATTTTATCCATTACATCACCAACAAGAGCTACAAAAAGTTCTTTTTTTGCAAGTTGAAATAACTCACTGTCATTTTTCCAAAGATTCATATTTAAAAATTTATTCATTAGTTTTTTTTAACCAAGACCGTTCAATATCTTCTATTGTTCGCCCTTTTGTTTCTGGCATTAAGAACTTCACTACCAAAAGTAATATACATAGTTCAATCGCAAAGAAGAAATAAATCGTCCCTGTTGGTGTTGATGCCTCAATTATAGGGAATACCTGTGCTACAACAGCGCTAGTTATCCAAATACAAAACGTAGCCAATGCGATGGCTTTTCCTCTAACTTGATTAGGAAAAATCTCAGATACAATCACAAATTTTACTGGACCAATAGCACAAGCAAAAAAGGCTATAAATACGTTAATAGCAAGTACAATAGGCCAACCTGTAGAACCATTCATAAATAATAAACCAATAGCAATGTGCGAAAAGAATGCTCCTATTGTTCCAACTGCTAGTAGTTTTCGTCTTCCAGCTGAATCAATAAATACTAGAGCAAAAAGTGTTGCTATAAAATTTACGATAGCAATACTTGCAAAGCCACCTAATGATCCACCTAAATCAAAACCTGCACTTTCAAAAATCTGAGGTCCATAATAAAATATTACTGAAACCCCACAAGCTTCAGACAATATACAAATTAAAATTGCCAAAATTAATGGACGGCGCAGGCGATTTTTGAATAAGTCTGAAAAATTAATTCTTCCTTCTTCAGTAAGTGTATCTTCTATATCCATTCTTATTTCCTTAGCACGTTTTGGGCCGTTAATTCTAGCCAAAATATTTTCAGCTTCTTGTCCTCTATTTTTTTTCACAAGCCATCTAGGGCTTTCGGGTATAAAAAATGTACATCCTAAGAAAAGTAATCCAGGTAGTGCTTCAGCCATAAACATTGCACGCCAATTCTCATCTATTATTACCCATTTCCAAAGTTTAGAGATACTTGTATCTCCGGTTATACTATCTGAATTGACTTCTTTAAAATTGAAAATCCCCCAATTAGCAAATACACACATAACAATACCAATAGTAATGGTTAGCTGAAATAAAGTAACCATTCTACCTCGCATTTTCTCTGGAGATACTTCTGAAATATACAAAGGGCAAACCATAGTTGCAGAACCAATTCCTAACCCTCCAATTAACCTAGCTATTATTAAATCCGTTGGAGTACTTGCTAAACCGCTCCATGCTGCAGATATAAAAATTAATATTGAAGCAATCATTAAAGTTTTTTTACGGCCAAATGTATCAGAAACTGGCCCAGCGATAGCAGAACCTATTGCACATCCCCAGAGAACACAACTTACATAAAAGCCTAATTCAGCATTTGAGAAAGAAAACTGCTCAACCACTTGTGAATTTGTACCTGATACTACTACTGCATCATATCCAAAAAGGAGTCCTCCAAAAGCAGCTATTATACAAATAAACCATAAGTAAAAGTTTGAGCGATTTGTCTCGTAATTTAATTTTTCTGATTTTATTTTCATACTCAGTCTTAGGTTCTTTATTTAAATTCACTTCTTTGATAACAAAATTATTAAAATATATTTTTAAATAATTTATGTTTATAAGCACAAAATTGCAGTATTCTACCTTAAATGTATTAATTAAATGATTATTTTTGATTGAAAAAGTAATTTATATGAAGCCTAAATTAATCCAAGTTCCAAATAAAACAGATATTTCGTTTTATATAGTGAATGAAATAACTCCTTTTTTCTATAATCCTTTTCACTATCATAATGAATTAGAACTTGTGTATATTATTAAAAGTGAAGGCACTAGATTCGTTGGAAATAGTATTCATAAATTTCTTCCTGGTGAATTAGTTCTTGTTGGTCCAAATGTACCCCATTGTTGGAAAAATGACCATACCCACTTTTCCAAAGAATCAAAACTTAAAGCACATGCTTTTGTCATACATTTTGAATTAAATTTTTTAGGTGAATCTTTTTGGAGTATTCCTGAAATGAATTTAATTAAGAAACTTCTAGATGAATCAAGTAAAGGTATTTTATTTAGTCCGGAAATTACACAGTCTGTTCTTGGAAAATTGTATAAACTTGAAGAATTATCTAAATCCCGAAAAATTATTGGTTTTATTGAAATATTAGATATTCTTAGTAAGGATAGGGGTATAAGTATCTTGGGGTCGTCATCAGTAAATTTCTCTTTAGATGATAAAAACTTAACACGATTAAATAATGTGATTAATTATATTTCAGATAATTTCACAAAAGATATAACTATACAGGAATTATGTAATATCGCTCATTTAACACCAAATGCTTTTTGCAGATATTTCAAAAAACATACTCGAAAAACTTTTAAAGAATTTTTAAATGAATTACGTATTGATTATGCCTGTGGATTAATCCAAGAAAATCAAATGAGCCTATCTGAAATAGGATTTAGTTGCGGCTTTAATAGCATCCCTCATTTTATTAGAACTTTTAAAAAACACAAAAAAACATTACCCTCTAAATTTAGAATAAATATCAAAACAATTTAATTTCTATAGGGTACGAAATAGAAGCATAAAGTTACCGCATCTTAAATATTAGATACGGTAACAGTATTTAATTGAGTTTAGTTTGATTTTTGCCTAGTCCTTTAAACCAATAAAGGATTAGCTTTTCTTTTAAGATGCATTCTTTTAAATATAGTTGCTTATCTTTTACTTCTATTTTAAAAGATGCAACGGATTCTATTTTAAATCTCACGTAGTAGTGGGCCTAATTAATAAATAGTATTGGCTGGATTTAAGTAATTTTAATCATCAAAGTAAACAATACTATGTGTTGCCATATAATTCAAATAAATAATTACTCAATTTCATAGGTTTTTGAAATTTCAACATCTTATTTGCGGTTAAATAGACTTTTAATATTTATTTTTTTATTATTGTTGGATTTACATTAAATATACTAATCCTCAAAAAATTATGTGCTTTCTGTTCCGTTACCATAGGTATTTTCTTCTTATTAGTTGCAGTTTACTGTTGTTGGATTGTTGCTTTTTTATTCGTGTAAAGGAATCCAATATGCCAGTAAAGAATTTAGAAAACAAATAAACTAATTACTCAAAGTATGAGTATAAAGGAAATTGTTGAGATAATACTGTGACAGAGTCATTCTTAAAAACAATTAAATCTGAATTGATTTACCATCATAGTTTTAAACCCAATTAAATAAGCTAATTCCCAAAATATAAAGCATAAAAAAATCCTACTAGAAATAGTAGGATTTACTTTGGTGGGCAATGAGGGATTCGAACCCCCGACCCCCTCGGTGTAAACGAGGTGCTCTGAACCAACTGAGCTAATTGCCCTAAGCGGATGCAAATATACAGTCTATTATCATAGTAACAAAGCTAATTTGAAATAATTTTTAATAAAAAATCACAATAAAACACAACCTCTTTAATTTCAATATTTTAGTAATTAAATTTAATTTCTTTCACCTAAAATTAAACTACTTCAGCTACAACAAATGTACTTCCTCCTATAAATATTAAATCATTATTATCTGCAGATTGAAGAGCAAACTTGTAAGCTTCATTTACCGATTTATAAGTATCTCCTATTAAACCATACTCAAAAGCTGTTTTTTGTAAATCTTTTTCTGAAAGCCCTCTAGGAATGTCTGGTTTACAAAAATAATACATTGCATTTTTAGGAAACAATGGTAAAATTGATTTCAAATCTTTATCATTTACAACTCCAGTTACTATATGCAATTTCTTATAATTTTGTTTTTTTAATTGATTAAATACATAGGTTAACCCATCCTTATTATGTCCTGTATCACAAATTACTTTTGGTTTTTCATTTAAAACCTGCCATCTACCTAACAGTCCTGTATTTTTAACAACATTTGATAAACCTGCTTCAATTTGTTGCCTAGTTATATTGTACTTCTTTAAATTAAGAACTTCAATTGCCTGAACAGCTGTTTTAATGTTTTTCTCTTGGTAATCACCTTGTAAATCGGTTTTAAAAGGATTTCCCTCTAAATCAAACGCATTGTAAATAATTGCATTTTTATCTTCTGAAACATTCTTAAAAACAGTATAAACATCACTTTGATACTCACCGATTACTACAGGAATTGAATCTTTAATTATACCCGCTTTTTCAAAGGCTATTTCGGGTAAGGTTTCACCTAAAAACTGTGTATGATCTAAACCTATATTTGTAATTATAGAAACTTCTGGTGAAATAATATTTGTTGAATCTAAACGTCCTCCTAAACCAACTTCAACAACTGCTATATCTACTTTATGATTGGCAAAACAATTAAAAGCTAAACCTACAGTCATTTCAAAAAAAGATAATTTATTTTCTTCTAAAAAAGATTTGTTTGCTTCAGTAAAATTAATAACATCACTTTCTGAAATTACTTCACCATTTATTTTAATTCGTTCTCTAAAATCTTTTAAATGGGGTGAAGTATATAAACCAACCTTATAGCCTGCTTCTTGTAAAACAGATGCAATCATATGACTGGTTGATCCCTTTCCATTGGTACCCGCTACATGAACAGACTTAAAATTCCTCTGCGGATTTCCAAGATATGTTGCAAGTTTTAAAGTATTAGATAAATCTTTTTTAAAAGCAGTTTCACCTTGCCTCTGATACATTGGCAATTGCGAAAACATCCAATTGACGGTATTCTTATAATCCATTAAAAGTTATTGAGATAATGAAAATCTATATTTTATAGTTCCAACTTGTTTAGATGGTGCCTTAGAATCTGGCTGCCACTTGGTTTTTAATGCAGCTACTTTTGCCTGTGTTAACAAACAAGAAGCTGTATTTGTTGATCCTTTTACACCTGGTGTTGCTTTAATTACTCTACCATTAACATCAACTTCAATTCTAACAACAACTAAACCTTCTTCATTACAAATATATGCTGGTTTTGGTCTACTTAAAGGTTTTCTTCCACCCAGGTTGTAATCTCCATTACCGCCTCCACCACCATTACCGTAGTAACCACTAGCATTAGGATCTCCAGTAATTTTTCCTTTATCACCAGGAACACCATCGTTTCCTTCTCCTCCGGTTGCAGTTCCAGTAGAATTCTTTACACCACCAATCAATGCATCTAATTTCTTTCTTTTAGCCTCTTTTTCAGCTTTCTGTTTTGCAATTTCGGCTTGTCGCTCTCTTTCTATTCTTTCTTTTTCTAATTGAGCTTTTTTAGCAATATTTTCAGCTCTTTTTTTTGCTTCTTGTTCCTTTTTTATAGCAATTGCCTCTTCGTTTTCTTGAGTTGCAACATCTTCAGTTTTTTCAGATGTTTCTTCCACAACTTTAGGTTCACTAATTTCTTTTATTTCTTCTTGTTGTTCTTCAACTATTTTCTCTTCTGAAGCGGCTTTTAAAGGTTCTTTAGGTTGAACATTTCCACTACCAACACTTGAAGTTCCAAAATTAACAGCAATTCCATATTCTGCTGGTGGATCCATATATTTCATTCCAACAAAAAAAATTGCTATCAATAACAAACTCATTATAACACTTGTTATAACAGCTGATTTTCTTTTATGTTTTGTATTTAATAATGTAGACATATTCTTATTTTGGTCTAACAGCTAAAATAACTTTAATCCTATTTCTATTGGCTATATCCATTACTTTTACAGCCTTTTCAATAGGAACTCCTTCTTCAGCTCGTAAAACAATTGTTGGACTTTCCTTACCTGCTAAAATAGATAACAAATCTTGTTCCAATTTAGATTCACTTACTTTTTTATTATCAATATAAAAAGCGAGTTTCTTAGTTATACTCACAGATACAGATTTTCTGTTTTCCGTTTTACCACTGGCTTTTGGCAACAAAATATCTAATGCGCTAGTAGTTACCAATGTGGAAGTAATCATAAAAAATATGAGTAATAAAAACACAATATCTGTCATTGAAGACATATTGAAATTCGGATTTATTTTATTTCTACCTCTAATATCCATTTGCTATTATTTATTGTTGTTGAATAGTTTTATTTTTATACTGAAACTGTAAACCATCAACTATATAGGTTCGTTTAATAAATCAAGAAATTCAACAGATTTGGCTTCCATTTCGTACACCACCTTATTTGTTCTCACCACCAAGTGGTTGTATTGAATATAAGATATAATACCAACTATTAGTCCTGCTACAGTAGTTGTCATTGCCGTATACAATCCATCAGACAGCATTTTAATATCTATTTGTCCACCTGCATTTGCAATTTCATGAATTGCCACAATCATACCAATTACAGTTCCTAAAAACCCAATCATTGGAGCAGCACCTGCAATTGTTGCTAAAACCGGAACATTTTTCTCTAATTTATATATTTCTAACCTACCTGCATTTTCAATAGCTGAATTGATGTCTGCCAGGGGTTTTCCAATTCTAGAAATTCCTTTTTCAACTAAGTTTGAAGCTGGAGAGTTTGCTTGAGAACATAATGCTTTAGCAGCATCTAATTTTCCATTTGAAACATAATCTCTAATTTGATTCATAAAGTTACTATCTATTTTTGAAGCTGCTTTAATTGCAAAAAACCTTTCAAAATAAATATATAAAGCCACTGCTAATAAAACAGTTAGTATGGCAATTATAACTTGTCCTCCTATACCTCCATCCATTATTAATTTATAAATGGAAAGTGTTTTCTCTTCTGAAACTACTTCTGCTAATTCTTCTGGGGGATTTTGTAAAATACTTAATAACATGAATTTAATTTTTATGTTTCTTTAACGAATAAAATTTCTGAAAATTGTTTAATAATATTTTAATAAAAAACCCAAGAATTAAACTCTTGGGTTAAAATTTATTTAAAAATTTCTTAATAGCATAAAAGCGAGTGCTCCAACTAAAAAACCAATAGCTGCTAGCCAAGCAATATTTTTAAAATACCAAAAGAAATTAATTTTTTCCATTCCCATTGCAACAACACCTGCAGCTGATCCAATAATTAACATACTACCACCTGTTCCTGCCGAATAAGCTATAAAATGCCATATATGATCATCTATACCAGCTTGAAACATTCCCATACTTGCTGCAACTAATGGTACATTATCTACAACTGCAGATCCTATACCTAGTAAAAGAATTACAATATCATTATTAGGTATAATTACTTTTAAATGTTCTGCACCAATAAATAACATTCCTAAAGATTCTAATGCGGCAACCGCCATTAAAATTCCAAAGAAAAACAAGACACTCGGCATTTCAATTTTAGATAATGATTGATGAACTGGGCTATGAAACCCTTGAGAATCATCACCTTCTGTATCTATTGCATGTGAAATACTAAATTGTGATCTACTATAAATTTCAGCAAAAATACCAACAACAGATAATGACAACATCATACCAACATATGGTGGTAAATGCGTAATTGTTTTAAATATAGGTACAAATATGATTGCAAATAAACCTAAATAAAGCATTATTGGACCATATTTATTAGGTTTACCATTTGTCTCTCCTTCAACAACATCTAAACTTCCTTTAAATGGTTTCATAAATGAAGCTATTAAAACAGGAACTAAAACACATAATAAAGATGGTATAATTAAGTATTCAATTAATTTAAAAGTAGTTACTTTTTTACCAATCCAAAGCATTGTAGTTGTAACATCTCCAATAGGACTCCAAGCTCCTCCAGCATTTGCTGCAATAACTATTAATCCTGCAAACCATAGCCTTGTATTTTTATCATTAATAATTTTTTGCAGAATTGTAATTAAAACAATTGTAGCCGTTAAATTATCTATAATAGCAGATAATATAAACGCTAATGCAGCAAAAATCCATAATAATTTTTTCTTTTTCTTTGTTTTTATATAGTTTTTAAAAGTTGCAAAACCATCAAAATAATCAATTATTTCAACAATAGTCATTGCTCCTAATAAGAAAAATAATATCTCTGCTGTTTTCCCTAAATGATGTAACAATGTTTCCTCTAGTAAATGATGTTTTTCTTCACTAGTAAAACCTGAAAACCCTTCTACTAATTTATGTCCAGCAGAATCAAACCAGCTGGTAAAATCATCAATCCCAAATGATACTAATGCCCATAGAATTGCCATCATTGCTAAAGCAGGAATTAACTTATCCAATTTTAAATTGTGCTCAAGGGTTATCGCTAAATAACCTAAAATAAAAATTATAATTATTAGTGTATCCATTTGTTATTATTAATTTATTGTTTTGCTGTAAATATAGGTTATTATAAATTTTATATTAAGTCCCTTTAAAATTTAAATTATTTAAACCTCTATATTTGATTAATTAGAATTTGTGTGAATAACAAATATAATAAACTTCATGGTTAATATATAATGATTTTACATGAAGAATTATTTTTTATAGACACTGTTACATCGTTTAACCAATCAACCTCATTTTCAATACTTAACACTTCTAATAATACTAAAACTAGAACTTCTTCCTAATCAATTAATAATGTATTAGGTATTCCATTTATACATTTTACCAAGGTTATTATTCTTAAAATAAAAAATTTATTGGTCACTCTAGCTCTAGTGATTAATATTTTTATTGTAGAATTAGTATTAATAATTACCAAGGTTTATTTTGTAATATGTTCTATAAAAATTCTTAAAACAGCTTCAATAGATAATTTATAATTATTAATAAAATTAGTTTTTTTACTATTTTAAAACCTAAAAAATTTAATTGGTAAATGTTAAAAGAAAATCCTTTTAAACTTAAATAATAAACATAATTAAATAATAATAAATCTCTAATTAGTAATAAAGGAGTTCCTTACCTTCCAAACACAAAATCTTAAATTCTAAAATAACAAACAACCATTAATTTCGTTTTATTACTAAATGTTTCTCCAACTCAAATTTTTGTACCTATTTGATAGGCATATTTAATAAAAAACTATTAAAAAAAAACTATATTTGAGATACATCAATCAATTTTCTAAAAAATTTATCAATTATGGATTTTAAATTATCTGAAGAACATATAATGATACGCAATGCAGCTCGAAATTTTGCTCAGAATGAGCTTAAACCAGGTGTTATTGAACGAGATGAAAACCAACAATTTCCAACCAAACAAGTTAAACAAATGGGACAACTTGGCTTTTTGGGGATGATGGTAGACCCAAAATATGGTGGTAGTGGTTTAGATGCTGTTTCATATGTAATTGCAATGGAAGAAATTTCTAAAGTTGATGCTTCCGCTTCTGTAGTTATGTCGGTTAACAATTCTTTGGTTTGTTGGGGTTTGGAAACTTATGGAACAGAAGAACAAAAGCAAAAATATTTAGTCCCATTGGCTAAAGGTGATATTATTGGAGCTTTTTGTTTAAGTGAACCAGAGGCAGGATCTGACGCAACTTCACAAAAGACAACTGCTATTGAAAAAGAAGACCATTACTTATTAAATGGAACAAAAAATTGGATTACAAATGGTAACACTGCAAGTGTATATATTGTAATTGCCCAAACGGATAAAGAAAAAGGCCATAAGGGAATTAATGCTTTTATTGTTGAAAAAGAAATGGAAGGATTTATAGTTGGTCCAAAAGAGAATAAACTAGGTATTCGTGGATCAGACACGCATTCACTAATGTTTACTAATGTAAAAGTACCTAAAGAAAATAGAATTGGAGATGATGGATTTGGATTTAAATTTGCAATGAAAACTTTAGCCGGTGGACGCATAGGAATTGCTTCTCAAGCATTAGGAATTGCTTCCGGTGCTTATGAGTTAGCTCTAAAATATTCAAAAGAAAGAAAATCTTTTGGAAAAGAAATTAGTAAACATCAAGCAATTGCATTTAAATTAGCAGATATGGCCACACAAATAGAGGCTGCTCGTCACCTTTGTATGAAAGCTGCTTGGGATAAAGATCAAGGAAATAATTATGACTTAAGTAGTGCTATGGCTAAATTATTTGCTGCGGAAATGGCTATGCAAGTAACTATTGAAGCTGTACAAATTCACGGGGGATATGGTTTTGTTAAAGAATACCATGTAGAACGATTAATGCGTGATGCTAAAATCACTCAAATTTACGAAGGAACTTCCGAAATTCAAAAAATAGTAATTTCAAGAAGCGTATTAGGTAAATAATTTCCACAATACCTTACAATACTTAAAGTCTGCATTAAAAGTGCAGACTTTTTTTGTTTTTTCAAACAATAAACTTAAAATTTATAACAAAATTTTATGATATAGTTTATTAATGAATGAATGTTTATTCATACATTTACACTCTATTTTAAAAGGTGTAATGGCTCGGAAAATTGATAATGATAAGCTTGTAAGAATTAAAAAAGCTACAATGAAAACTATTGTTGATCGTGGAATAGAAAAAACCACCATTGCAATGATCGCTAAAAATGCCAATGTTAGTGGAGGATATCTATATAGACTTTACAGCGGTAAACAAGCCTTAATAGATGAACTTTATTTCGATAAAGTTGTTTCAATTAATAATGAATTAGAAATTTTAATTAATTCAAATCCAACAAGTGTAACTGCAATTGTTACAGCTTTTATTAAAAACAGAATTAATTATGCCGTAAACAAACCTGAAGCTTCAAAATTTTATTACCAATTACTTCACAACAATAATTTTAAGGTTGATAAAAGTTTAAAAGAACGAAACTTACTACTAATAGAAAACCTTAAAAGTATTGGCCAAAAATCTGGTGAAATAGGAAAAAACATCAACATATTACAAATACATTTTCACCTTTTTATTTACGTAGTAGATTATATTAATTTTAAAAAGGTAAACAATTTTGGAATTGAAACTATAAATAATAATGATGTTATTTATTTAACTGAAAACATACTAAACATACTAAAAAAAGATAATTAAAATGTTTATCAATTTTAAATTGCTGTTAAAACAATCAGCTAAAACAATCCCTCTCCTATTACTTTTTTTAAGCACTTTTACTAATGCTCAAGAATTATCATTAAAAGAAGCTTACGAATTAATGATTTTAAAAAATGGAGATATAAATGCTTCTCAACAAGAAGTAAATGCAAAAAAAGAGGAACAAAAAGCTATTAAAGGATTGCGCTATCCTTCTCTTAGTCTATCTGGTACTTATGTACATTTACAAAATGATATCGGATTTGATTTAAACGAACAACGGAATATGGCTAGCGGACTTCTTGGTATTTCAGATCCTACAGTACTTGGTGATTGGAATTTTACAGCCCTTGAAAAAAATTTAGGATTTGCTACTGCTGATATTAATTGGCCAATTTTTGCTGGTGGAAAAATAAATGCTGCCAATAAAGCTTCCCAAATTAAATATGAACTTTCTGAAAATAGTCATACAATTAAAGAAAATTCGCTAATAATTAACTTAATAGACTATTATTATAAATTAAAATTAGCAAATGAAGCTAAAGAATTACGGCAACAAGTTTACCAAACAATTCAAATACATAGTGATCACGCAACAAAATTATTTGAAAATGGAATAATTCCTGAAGTTGAAACTTTAAATGCTAAAGTAGCCCTTTCAAACGCAAAAAGAGAATTATTAGCCGCTGAAAAAGATGTCTCACTCGCTACTACAGCTATTAAAAATTTAATTGGCGGTAAAGATTTTAATACTACTTCATCAGATTTTATAATTCCTTCAATACAAACTTCTTTAAAGGAATTTCAAACTGAAATGATTAAAGAAAATGAACAACTAAAATTCCTAGAAAAAAATCAAGAACTAGCTAAAATCGGAGTTAAAGTTGAAACTAGCGAATACTTTCCTAAAGTTGCACTCTTTGGAAAACATACTTTATGGAAAGATAATTTATCGCTAGTAGATCTTAATTGGATAGTTGGTGTTGGTGCTTCTTGGGATGTATTTAATGGTTTTGAAAGAGAACATAAAATTAAAGCTGCAAAACATAAGGTTATTCAAGTTCAACAACTCGAAAAACAAGCAAAGCTAAATTTATTGACATATACAGAAAAACTTTACAATGAATTAGAAAAGCAACTTGAACAATACAATAGTTTAAAAAATGATGAAGCACTTGCAGAAAAACTTAAATTTATGCGTACACGTGCCTTTGAAGAAGGTACAGGAACATCCCTAGAAGTTATAGATGCCACCTTGCAACTAACTGAAATAAAGTTATACAAAATAAAAGCGCTTTACCATTACAACAAAACTTATGGAGAATTAATGGTAAATATCAACAAAACAGAAAAATTCTTGAATAAAATTTAATATTAAAATGAAAAATTCAAAACCTATAAAATTAATAGTAAGCATTTTAATTATCGCTATATTATTACTGATAAGTATTTGGCTAATAAATAAACCTAAAGAAGTGGTTTTTCAAGGTAGAATTGAAGCTAAAGAAATATATCTCTCAGCAAAAATACCTTCACGTTTAAAAACTACTGAAGTAAAAGAAGGTTCAAGTGTTTTAAAAGGTCAACTACTTGCCACACTTGAAAGCCCTGAAATTAATGCTAAAGAAAGACAAGCATTGGCGGCAAAAGATGCTGCAAGTGCACAACAAAATAAAGCAGTAAATGGAGCTAGAATTGAAGAAATAAATGCATACAAAAGTGTTTATGAAAAAGCCATAGTTGGAGCAGATTTAATGATTAAATCTTACAATAGAATTGAAAATTTATTTAAAGATGGTGTGGTTTCTGAACAACAAAGAGATGAAATTCTAGCAAAGAAAAATGCTGCATTAAAAGACCAAGAAGCTGCGTATGAACAATACAAAATTGCTTTAAAAGGAGCCAGAAAAGAAGATATTGCCGCTGCAAATGCATTGCTAAAAAGAGCTGAGGGAGCTTTAGATGAATTAGAAAGTTATAAAAGTGAACAATTCATTTCTAGCCCTATTGATGCTGAAGTTATGGATTTTTTACCTGAACAAGGAGAATTAATTGGAGCTGGGTATCCTGTAGTGCATTTAGTAGATTTATCAAATTCATTTGCTGTTGTAAATGTGAAGGAAACTAGTTTATTCAATTTTGAAAAAGGTTCAGAATTTACAGCAACAATCCCTGCATTACAAAACAAATCCGTGACATTTAAAATATACTATGTTGCAGCCCTAGGAGATTTCGCAACTTGGAACGCAACAAAAACAACTGGAGATTTTGACATTAGAACTTTTGAAATTAAGGCTTCTCCTGTAAATTCAGAAATTGAATTACGCCCAGGAATGAGTATTTTAATTGATGCTTCTCAATTTAAAAACTAAAATGAAACCGTTTTTAAACATCATTAACCGTGAATTTAGAATGCTTTTTCATAATAAAGCAATTTTTATTTTTGCAGTTATTCTACCGATTATAGCTATACTTTTTTTTAACACCCTACTAAGTAAAGGAGTTGCAAGAGATTTACCAATAGCTGTCTTAGATTTAGATAATTCTTCCATATCAAGAAATTTAATAAGTCAGTTAGATGCTACTCCTGAAATATTGGTAAAATATAAGCCAATCGATCAATTAGAAGGAGAGCGCTTGGTAAAAGAAATAAAGGCATATGGTTTAGTCATTATTCCTGCTAATTTTGCAAGTGATCTTAAACAAGGCAAACAAACCAAAGTAATAAACCAATATAATAGCAATGTTTTATTGCCTTCTGGTTTAGAAAATAAAGCTTTTAGAAAAGTCGTAGCAACATTTTCAGCTGGTGTAAATATTCAAAAACAAATGGCTAATGGAACCTCAATAAGCCAAGCAAAAGCAAATTTCCAACCTATAACTTCAGATAATCACGTTTTATCCAATCCATACACCAATTACTCCTATTATTTAAACTCAGGTTTTTTAACCTATTTTTTACAAATATTTGTAATATTAACTACCATTTATTGTTTTGGTGTTGATTTAAAATATAATAAAGGAGAAAAACTATATAACATAGGTAAAGAAAATTTACCAGTAATTATATTTGCAAAAACATTACCATACACATTATGGTTTTTATTTATAGGTATTTTAATGTACTATAGTATGTTTGTTTTACAAGATTTCCCTTTAACCGGGAATAAAATAATACTTCTTTTAGGGCTATTTTTATTAATTACTTCTACACAAGCTTTTTCGCTATTATTTATAGCAGTAAGTAGAAGTTTTAGGGAAGCGTTAACTTTCGGATCGGGATTTGCAGCTGTTAGTTTATCCTTCTCTGGAATTACTTTTCCAATTTTTGGGATGCCTAAATTCATACAATATTTAAGTCAAATATTCCCTTTTACACATTATTTTGAATTATTTGTAGATCAAACACAACGAGGAATCCCCATATTCTTTTCTTTTAAACCAATATTAATATTAATATTTATAAATGTTTTTGTTTTTTTAATTAGCTATAAAAAATTAAACAAATTATTAAAGAGAGGTTCATTTTTAGAACGTACATAAATATGAAATCATTTTATAAAAAATATCATCGTGCTAAAATATCATTTTGGAACTCTGTCGCTACAGAATGGAATGCTATAAAATTAGACAAAGCTTTAGTTAGTACTTTTTTATCGGTAGCATTTATAATTTTAATTGTTTACACGTATTTATACTCGAACGAAGTTGTTAAAGAAGTACCTATAGCAATTGTAAATCAAGATGCTTCTAAAACAAGTAGGGATTATATTTCAATGCTAAATACTTCAAAAGGTATAGATACAAAAACAAATTATGCCGATTTACAAGAAGCTAAACAGCATTTCTATTCGAACAAAATTATGGGAGTTGTAATAATCCCTAAGAATTTTGGAAAAGATCTTAGGAGAGGGAGACAAACAACCATAACAACTTATGCTGATGCTTCAAATATGCTCTTTTACAAAGAAGTAATAGGAGATGTAACGGTTGCTACAGGATATTTTAACGCAGGTATTGTCATTAAAAAAAATATGGCAAAGGGAAATTCAATAGCACAAGCGAAGGCTAACTATACTCCTGTTCAAACAGTTACAACCAGTTTATTTAACACATCTTCAGGATATGCTACTTATTTAATTCCCGTTTTAACTGCATTAATAGTTCAATTAGTTTTATTAATGGCTATAGGTATCATAAATGGTACAAGACATGAGGATAACAACATGTTGTCAAATTTCCCTCGAATCCTTCACAAAGGTGGAACGATTCCAGTATTATTAGGGAAATCATTTGTTTATACCGCTTTATTTTCAATTATTTTACCAATCCAAATTGGTATTGTGTATACTCTATTTTCTATACCTGTTAGATCTTCTTTATGGATGGTCTATATATTCTCTTTACCTTATTTATTAGCTGTGGTATTTTTTGGTATCGCTATGAGTTCATTATTTAAAAGAAGAGAAGATTCTGTTGTATTTATAGTTTTAACGTCAATACCATCTTTAATGTTAAGCGGATTATCCTTTCCTATGGAAGGATTTCCTAAATTTTACCAATATATTACTCAAACAATACCTTCAACACCAGGTATCAATGGATTTGTAAAACTAACACAAATGAAAGCATCTTTTAGTGAAGTCTCACCTGAATGGAATCACTTATGGTTATTAGCCCTTATTTATTTTGTACTAGCTACAATTACATTAAAATTACAATCAACTAAAGAGCGAAAAAATATAACTAAAAAATCCTTATAAAATAAATTATAAGGATTTTTTAATTAAGTTATTAGGTACAAAAATTTACACTCTATAATTGTCAGCTTTCCAATTCTTAATAGATTTTTTAATATCTTTTTCAGAAAGGTTTTCCTTTATAGCTTTCTTACATAACTCTACAAATTCATCATCAGGAGCAAAACGAAGACCAATAAACTGACGTGTAGTTAACTCATTCGGTGCTGCCTTTCCCGTTAATATAAAATATCTTAACTTTTCCTCAGCTCTAATTGCTCTATCTTGAGCTTTTAACGCAAATCCTCTAATATAATAAGATAAAATCAACAAAATAACTGCAATCAAAACAAGCAATGAAGCAGTATATAAAGTCTCTTCATTTGATTTTACCAATGACATAATGGAGCCTATTAACAATACAATAATAGCTAAGAATGTTAAACCGTGAAAACCTATTACAATTCTACCGTGATTTTCTAAATTTTGATGTTTCATAAATTATTTTTATTAGTTTATTTATTTTTAAAGTTAAACAAAATTAGGTAACTATTTAGGTAACTAATAACAACAAAAGTATTTAAATTAATAGTGGTATATGCTAATACACCTATAATTCAAGGTTAAGAATGAATTAAACGAAGGTTTTGAGTTAAAAAAAGGGCAAAAAAAAACCTTCAATAATTAAATTGAAGGTTTTTCAAAAGAAAGGCGGTGACATACTCTCCCACCTAGTGGCAGTACCATCTGCGCTGATAGGCTTAACTTCTCTGTTCGGA
>NZ_QEIH01000007.1 GCF_003260195.1 Lutibacter citreus | reverse complement strand
TCCGAACAGAGAAGTTAAGCCTATCAGCGCAGATGGTACTGCCACTAGGTGGGAGAGTATGTCACCGCCTTTCTTTTGAAAAACCTTCAATTTAATTATTGAAGGTTTTTTTTTGCCCTTTTTTTAATTTTTTATTCATTAAAATAGTTATTAAAAAATAATTAGTTTTATTTTGCATACGGTTTATGAGAAAAATAATAATTATTTTATTGCTATCGATTAGTACTGTTTCAGCTCAGGTTGGTGGTGAAAGTATTTATAATTTTTTAAATTTAACCGGATCTGCAAGACAAACAGCGTTAGGTGGTAAAATACTAACTTTAGTTGATGATATAAATCAACCATCTTGGAATCCTTCAATAATTAATGAAAATTTAAGTAATAAAGTTGGAGTTAATTATTTGAATTATATAAGTGATGTTAATTTATTATCAGTTGCTTATGCTTTAAAAATAAATGATAAGGTTGGTACAATCTATTCTTCAATTAATTATTTAAATTATGGAAAGTTTGTAGGGGCTGATGAAGATGGAATTGAAACGGGAAACTTTAAGGCGTATGATGCTGTTTTTATTATTGGTTATTCATATAGAATTTCAAATTCAGATGTTCATTTAGGAAGTAATATTAAATTTATTAATTCTGTAATAGAAAATTATTCTTCATTAGGAGTTGCTTTAGATTTTGGTTTAAGTTATTATAATGAAGATAGTCCTTATATAGTTTCATTGGTGGTACGTAATATTGGATCTCAAATAAGTGTATATGATGAAGAAAGGGAAGATTTACCAAGTCAAATTGATTTTGGTCTTTCTTATAGACTTGAAAATGTACCTTTAAAATGGTATTTTACTATAGATAATCTTCAAAAATGGAAATTAGCTGTTAGTAACCCTTCAAATGAACAAATTGATATTGATGGAAATAGTAATGAAGAGCAAATATCTTTTATTGATAATGCTATGAGGCATTTATCAATTGGAGCAGAGTTATTTTCTGAAAGTGCATTTAATATTCAGTTAGGATATAATTTTAGGCGTTCTCAGGAATTCAAATTAATTGATAAAAGAACTTTTTCAGGTTTTACCGTTGGTTTTGGTATTAAGATGAATAAATTTAAGTTTAATTATGTATTTTCCAAATATCACCCTGCATCAAATGCTAGTACATTTAGTCTACTAATTAATTTAAATTAAACGTGAAAAAAATTACAATTGCAATAGATGGTTTTTCGTCTACAGGTAAAAGTACTGTAGCGAAGCAATTAGCCAATAAATTAAAATATGTTTATGTTGATTCAGGTGCTATGTATAGAGCCGTCACATTTTATGCTATGAAATCTGGAATAATTTCCGATTCTTTTTTTAATGTTAATGAATTACTTAAGAATTTAAAAAATATAATTTTAGAATTTAAATTTAACGATAAATTAGGTTTTGGCGAAATGTATTTAAATGGTGTTAATGTAGAAAAAGAAATTCGTTCTTTGGATGTTTCAAAACTGGTTAGTAAAGTAGCTACCGTTCCAGAAGTTAGAAAAGTATTGGTTGAAGAACAACAAGAAATGGGGAAGCAAAAAGGTGTTGTAATGGATGGAAGGGATATTGGAACTGTGGTTTTTCCCTTTGCTGAGTTAAAATTGTTTATGAATGCTTCTGCAGAAAAAAGAGCTCAAAGACGTTATGATGAATTAATAGATCGAGGAGATAATGTATCTTTTGATGAAATTTTAAAAAATGTTCAATATAGAGATCATATAGATTCTACAAGAGAAGACTCACCTTTGTATAAAGCTGAAGATGCTATTGAAATTGATAATTCTGATTTAAGTTTAAAAGATCAGTTTAATTTTATTTATAAGATTGTACAGAAAAGGATAAATGAATCTTAAGGAATATTAAGATATTTATGTGTTTGTAAAGATATTTTCCATTTTGGATTTTTCATAACAAATTCAACTAGCTGTGGTGTCATTATTTCTCTTTTACTCCATTCTGGTTGTAAATATAATTCACAGTTGTCAGAAACTTTGGCAGCTTGTTCTTCTGCAAATTTAAAATCATGTTTATTAGAAATAATAATTTTTAATTCATGTGCCTCTTTATATATTTCCTCTAAAGGTAATTTAGTTTTTTTTGGAGATAGGCAAATCCAATCCCATTTTCCACTTAATTTATATGCTCCTGAAGTTTCAATATGAATTCTCATATTGTTTTGTTTAAGTTCAGAAGTAATATAATCTAAATTCCACATAAGTGGTTCTCCACCTGTAATTACAACTGTATTAGCATGTTTACAAGCATTTTTTACAATTGTATTTGTTTTTGTAGGAGGATGTAAGTTTGCATTCCAACTTTCTTTAACATCGCACCAATGACACCCAACATCACAACCACCAATTCTAATAAAATAGGCAGCTTTTCCTGTATGAAAACCTTCACCTTGTATTGTGTAAAACTCTTCCATTAAAGGAAGCATTTCACCTTTGTTTATTTCCTCTTGTATTTGGGTACTAATCATTTTGCAAATATAGTGATTCACTTCATATTAAAATAATAGAATATAATTTCTATTGTAATTTTTAGTTCGAGTTATATATGTTATTTTTATCAAAAAATATAGTATGAGTAGAAAGGACGATTTTTTTGAGATTATAACTGAAGGTTATAAATGTAAAGGAGATTATTTAACATTTGGATCTGCCATTTTAGATGGAGAAACATTGAAAGATGCTTTTGTAAATGTACCTTTAAAAACATTAAATAGACATGGATTAATTGCTGGAGCTACTGGAACAGGAAAAACTAAGTCGCTTCAAGTAATGGCTGAAAATTTATCAGAAAAAGGTGTTCCTGTACTATTAATGGATATTAAGGGAGATTTAAGTGGATTAGCTCAGCCTAGCGCTGGTCATAAAAAAATTGATGAACGTCATGAAGCAATTGGTTTACCGTTTAATGCAAAAAAATTTCCAGTTGAAATATTGTCAATTTCTGAACAAGAAGGAGTTAAATTAAGAGCAACTATTTCAGAATTTGGACCTGTATTATTATCTAGAATTTTAGATTTAACAGAAACTCAGAGTGGTATTGTTTCTATTATATTTAAATATTGTGATGATAATAAATTACCATTATTAGATTTAAAAGATTTTAAAAAAATATTACAATTTTCTACTGAAGAAGGAAAAGAAGAAATTCAATCGGAATATGGAAGAATTTCATCTATGAGTACAGGTGCAATTTTAAGGAAATTGGTTGAATTAGAGCAACAAGGAGGTGATTTATTTTTTGGAGAACGTTCCTTTGATGTTAAAGATTTAGTAAGAACAGATGAAGACGGAAAAGGAATTATTTCAATATTACGTTTAACAGATATTCAGGATAGACCAAAATTGTTTTCAACTTTTATGTTACAATTGTTAGCAGAAGTTTATGCTACATTTCCAGAACAAGGAGATAGCGGAAAACCGGAGTTGGTAATTTTTATAGATGAAGCTCATTTAATTTTTAAAGAAGCATCTAAAGCGTTACTTTCTCAAATAGAAAGTATTGTTAAGTTAATACGATCAAAAGGAATCGGGTTATTTTTTGTAACTCAAAACCCAAAAGATGTTCCAGAAGATGTATTAGCTCAATTAGGTTTAAAAGTACAACATGCATTAAGAGCTTTTACTGCTAAAGATAGAAAGGCTATAAAATTAGCATCTGAAAATTATCCAGATTCTGATTATTATGATATAGATGAAACATTAACACAGTTAGGGATTGGAGAAGCTTTTGTTTCGGCATTAAATGAAAAAGGGATTCCAACTCCTTTGGTAGCAACTATGATGAGAGCTCCAATGAGCAGAATGGATGTTTTATCTGATAAAGAATTAAAACAATTAATAGATAATTCGAGATTGTATTATAAATATAATGAAAATATTGATAGAGAAAGCGCCTATGAATTATTGAATGAAAAAATTGAATTAATTAATGAAAAAGAAGAAGTTGAAAAAAAGAAAGAAGCAGCTGTTAAGTCTTCTAGAACTTCAAGTAAAAGTAGAAAGAGTACTCGAATGAATCCAATTTTAAAAGTAGTTACAAGTGCCACTTTTATTAGAGGTGTATTGGGAATTTTAAAGAGAGTTATTTAAGTTCCAATAAAAATAGGATTAAAGCGTTAATAAAGAAATCTAAAAATTATTGAAGTTATATTTATGTCATTTTTAAAAAAGTGTTTTATAGTAGTTGTGTCGTTAGTGTTTGTTCAATGTGCAAAAAATAATAATTATCTTATAGATAAAGGGAATGTTGGTAATATTAATAAACAAACTACTTTAGAGGAGTTAAAATTAATATTTGAAAATGATTCAATTTCTTTGAATAATTCAGAGAGTGTTAAAAATAAAGAAATTTTTATTGATAACGAAGAGTATTATGTGTTTACAAAAGAAGGTAAGAAGTTATTGGAGATTGTTCCTGTTGAAAATAGCGACTCTATAGTTAAAATAAAAAGTATTCAAATATTTGATTCTAATTATATTACAGATAAAGGAATTTCATTAAAATCTACTTTTAAAGATATAAATGCAAGTTATATGGTGAATAAAGTTGAAACAACTTTAACTTCAGCCACTCTTTTTATAGATGAATTAAACGCTACAATTTCAATAGATAAAAAAGAATTAGGTTTAAATAGTTTTAGTAGAGATGAAATTTCAATTGATCAAATCCCAGATATTGCTAAGATAAAATACTTCACTATTTGGTTTAATTAATATGAAGAAAACCGATAGGATAAAAGTTAAAAGAGCCCCTAAAAGAGGTTTTTACGATGAGGAAACTATCCATAAAATTTTGGATGCCAATTTTATTTGTCAAGTTGCTTTTGTTCATAACGGTTATCCTGTAATTATTCCAACAATTTATGGCAGAAAAGGAGATTCTATTTATATTCACGGGGCAACAGTAAGTAGGATGTTGGTTGAATTAGAAAAGGGATTTCAAATTTCACTCAGTATTACTCAAATGGATGGAATTGTATTAGCTCGTTCTGCCTTTCATCATTCTTTAAATTATCAATCTGTTACTGTGTTTGGAAATGCAGAATTAGTTTTAAGTGAAGATGAAAGGATGGAAGCTTTAAAAATTATTTCAGATCAAATTATTCCAAATCGTTGGGAGGAAGTTCGTCTTCCAAATAAAAAAGAAATGAAAGCTACTAAAGTTATTAGAATTCCTATTACAGAAGCTTCTGCAAAAATTAGAAAAGGTCCACCAATAGATGACAGGGCAGATTATGAATTGCCTATTTGGGCAGGAGTAATTCCTATTAAAACAAAATATGGAAATCCAATTCCTGATCTTGCACTAAAAGAAGAAATTAAAAGCCCTAAGAGCGTATTAAATTTAACTAAAAATAAAAGTTAAAGTAAAGTATAGGTTTTATTCATTTCGGCAACAGTACAATTCCAATTTAAAGTGGTTCTTATTTTAACTTTTAAAGCTTGGCTTTGATGTGATTCACCGTGGTTTATAAAAGTTAATGTTGGTGGTGATTTAAAATGTTTTAGCCAATCCAATAATTCACTTTGATCTGCATGACCAGAAAAAGCGTTTATTTTGAAAATTTCAGCCTTTACATCATGATATTTTCCGAAAAATTTAATTTCAGGATCACCTAAAAGTAATGATTTTCCTCTTGTTCCTTCAGCCTGAAAACCAACAATTAAAATACTATTTTTCTCATCTTCAATACATTTATCTAAATAATGTAATACTCTACCTCCAGTAATCATTCCACTTCCGGCTAATACAATTTTAGGGCTGTTATCACTTACAACTGTTTTAGATACACTAGCTTCGCTAATAAGTTGAACAGTTTCAAGCATACTTTTTACATCTTCAGAAGTTAATTTATGATTGTTTTTATGTTTAAAATAAACTTCTGTAGCATTAACTCCCATTGGACTATCTAAATATATTGGAATTTTTGGGAGTCGTTTCTCTCTTTTTAAGATACTTAATAAATAAATTATTTCTTGAGCTCGCTCTACTGAAAAAGTTGGAATAATTAAAATACCACCTTTTTTATAAGTGTGTTCAATATAATCTAAAAGTTTCTCGCTAATTGGAGTTTTTTCGTGTAATCTATTTCCGTAAGTAGATTCAACTACTAAATAATCTGCTTTTTCAATATATTCATATTGAGGAAGAAGAATTGGGTTTTTTCTACCGATATCTCCTGAGAAAACTAGAGTTTTACCATCTACTTTTATTAATACAAAAACACTACCTAAGATATGCCCACTATTTACAAATTTAAGTTCTATACCTCTTTCAATTTTATGCCAATGGTTGGATTCTAAAACTTTGAATTGCTCTAGACTTGTTTTTGCATCTTCAACAGTGTATAATGGTAATGATGGTTTATGTCTAGTGTATTGATGCTTGTTTGCTCTAAGTGAATCTTCTTCTTGAATTTTACCACTATCCAATAAGATTATTTCTGCTAAATCTCTAGTTGCAGATGTGCAATAAATTTTACCTTTATAACCATCTTTTACTAATAGAGGTAAGTAGCCTGAATGATCTAAATGAGCGTGAGTTAAAATCACTAAATCCAGTTTATTTAAATCTAAGGGCATTCGCTCCCAGTTTTTATTTCGTAACTCTTTAATACCTTGAAATAAACCACAATCAATTAAAATTTTTCTATAATTAACTTCAAGTAATATTTTTGACCCTGTTACCGTACCAGCGCCACCATAAAAAGTAAGTTTCATTTTTTTCATTTTTTAATAAATTAAATTGGATCTAGTTTGTCCTTCTAATTTACAAAAAATTAAATGAATTTAATAATTGTTATATAACGTATTTATATGTAAATTTAATAGTTCATTATAAGTGATTTACTTATGAAGTATTCATTATTTAAATATAAAATCTTCTATTATTTAATATTAATTATTGTAGTTTTTTTATTTAATTCCTGCAGTAATAGTGAAGAAAAAACACATCCAATAAAAAGGGATTTGGTAGAATCTGTTTATTCATCTGTAATTGTTCAACCAGATAGTTTATATAACGTTTATAGTGTGGCTTCTGGTATTTTAGTTAAGAATTTTGTGGAAGAAGGAGATTTGGTGATTAAAGGTGAAAAATTAATCCAAATTACAAATACAGCTACAAAATTAAACTCAAATAATGCAAAATTAGCGTTTGATTTAGCGAAGGAAAATTATTTTGGAAATGCAGCAATTTTAGATGGTATAAAAGATGAAATTACAGCCGCAGAACTTAAATTTAAAAACGATTCAGTAAATTTCTATAGACAACAAAGGCTTTGGAATAAAAAAATAGGTTCAAGGTTTGAATTTGAAACCCGTAAACTTAATTATCAATTGTCTAAAAGCAATTTAAATTTACTTCAGAATAAATTTGACAGAACTAAAAAAGAGTTGCTCACATCTGTAAAGCAAACTGAAAACAGTTATAAATCTAGCTTAGTAAATACAAATGATTATACGGTAAAAAGTATAATGAAAGGAAAAGTATATGAACTAACAAAAGAACCTGGGGAAATAGTAACAAATTTTGATCCTGTTGCAGTTATTGGAAGTGCAACTTTATTTACTATTAAAATGTTGGTAGATGAAGTTGATATTGTTAAAATTTCAAAAGGACAACAGGTGATTATTAGTTTAGACGCTTATAAAGGAGAGGCTTTTGCGGGTAAAGTTTCAAAAATATATCCTAAAAAAGATGAACGGAATCAAACTTTTAAGGTTGAAGCTATTTTTAAGGAAGCTCCTAAAGTATTGTATCCAGGTTTATCTGGGGAAGCAAATATTGTAATTGGTTCTAAAAAAAATGTACTTACTGTCCCTAAAATATATATAAATGAAAATAATGAAGTAAAAACAGTTAATGGTGTTTTAACTGTAAAAACGGGATTGCAAAACTTAGAGTTTATTGAAATTATTTCAGGAATTTCAGAAAATACAAATATTTACAAACCAGATAAATGATAAATAGAAAAGTAATATTATCTATTGCAAAAACGCATTTGCTTACAAAAATTAAACAAACTGCAACGGCCGCATTAGGTGTTACTTTTGGTATTGGAGCTTATATAATAATGGTAAGTTTTATGACAGGGTTAAATCAAATGTTAGATGATTTAATTTTAAATTTAACACCGCATATTCATATCTATAATGAAATTCAACCTTCAAAAAAACAACCAATTACTTTATATGATGATTTTAAGAATAGCTTTAATATAGTTCACTCTATAAAACCAAAAATGAATCAAAAAAAAATTCATAATGCATATCCAATAATTAATTATTTAGCACAAAATAAAAATGTATTAGGGGTTTTACCACAATTAAAATCTCAAATATTTTATATAGCAGGAACTATTGAGTTAGGAGGAAGTTTAATAGGTATAAATCCTATTGAAGAGGCAACTTATTTTAAATTAAATGATTACATAGTTAATGGTTCTGCTGAAGCTCTTTATAATAGTAGTAATGGTATTTTATTAGGAATTGAAATTGCTAAAAAAATGTCATTAAATGTAGGAGATAGGGTACAAATTGGGACTGTTTCTGGAACTGTTTTCCCTTTAAAAATTGTAGGGTTTTATCAAAGTGGAATTGCAGATGTTGATGTAATACAAAGTTTTGCAAATATAAAAACTGTTCAACGTATTTTAGGTGAACCTGAAAATTACATCACAGATATTAATGTGAAATTAAAGGATATTGATAAAGCTTTTTTAATGGCAAAAGACATTGAAAAGCAATTTAGTTTAACAGCGATGGATATTAATACAGCAAATGCACAGTTTGATACAGGTAGTTCAATAAGAAATTTGATTACTTACGCTGTTTCAATTACATTATTAATTGTAGCTGGATTTGGAATTTATAATATTTTAAATATGCTTATTTATGAAAAAATGAATGATATAGCTATTTTAAAAGCTATAGGTTTTTCAGGTAAAGATGTGCAACTAATATTTATGTATCAGGCAGTTATTATTGGTTTTGTAGGAGGTGTTTTAGGATTAATTTTAGGTTTTGGATTATCGCATTTAATAGACAATGTTCCTTTTGAAACTGAAGCTCTTCCAAGAGTAAAAACGTATCCGGTTAATTTTAATTTTTGGTATTATATTATAGGTATTTCGTTTGCATTAATTGCTACATTTTTTGCTGGATATTTACCTTCTCAAAAAGCCAAAAAAATAGATCCAGTAGATATTATAAGAGGTCAATAAAATGAGAAAAGTTTTAGAAACAAAACATATTAATAAGTATTTTAAAAAGCCAGTACTTTTTCACGTATTAAAAGATATTTCAATGAATATTAATGAAGGTGAGTTTGTATCTATTATGGGGAAATCTGGTTGTGGGAAATCTACATTGTTATATATTTTATCAACAATGGATACCGATTATGATGGTGAATTATATTTAAATAATAAATTAATAACAAGAAATTCTAGACAAGAATTATCTTATATAAGAAATAAGCATATTGGGTTTGTATTTCAGTTTCATTATTTATTATCAGAATTTACGGTATTAGAAAATGTAATGTTACCTGCAAAAAAGTTGGGTGAAAAAACATTTCAGGAAATAGAATTTGAAGCTATGCAAAAATTAAAAATGTTGAATATTGAACATTTAGCAAAAAAAAGAGCTTCTCGTATTTCTGGTGGAGAAAAACAGCGAGTTGCTATTGCTCGAGCTTTAATTAATAATCCGTCTATTATAATGGGGGATGAGCCAACAGGAAATTTAGATAGTCACAATTCGGAAAATGTATTTAATGTATTTAAGAAATTAAGTATTGAGGAAGGCTTATCTTTATTAGTTGTAACTCATGATGATGATTTTGCAAAACAAACAGATAGAATTATACAAATGGAAGATGGTAAAATAATTACTTAAAGTAAAATTGTATATTACTTTTGAATTTAAAAATATTTAGAATGAAAAAATATAAAATACAAAAATCACCATTTATAGTACCAACTACAGATGGTAAATTAATAGAAGAGCATTTTGGTGTTGCAAGTATTTCTTCTGAATTAAGTATTGCCCATATGGTTGCACCTGCAAAATGGAATGAACCTTTTCAAACCCCAAATTTTGATGAATATACTTATATTATAAAGGGGAAAAAGCAATTTAATATTGAAGGTGAAATTGTTACATTAAGCGCAGGAGAATCTATTAAAATAATAAAAGGAACAAGAGTTCAATATTCAAACCCATTTGATAAAGAGTGCGAATATTTAGCAATATGTTTACCTGCCTTTTCAATGGATTTAGTAAATAGAGAGGAATAAAAAAAGGCTTCAAAATTTTTGAAGCCTTTTTCTGATAATATATTTTAACTAATTAGTTTTTACGCTCACAAGCTAATAATGTATTTTTCATTAACATTGCAATTGTCATTGGACCAACACCTCCAGGAACTGGAGTAATAAAAGCAGATTTTGGACTTACAGTTGCAAAATCAACATCACCTGCTAATCTGTATCCACGTTTTTTAGAAGTATCATTAACTCTTGTTATTCCAACATCTATTATAGTAACACCTTCTTTAACCATATCTCCTGTTAAAAATTCTGGTATTCCAAGAGCTGCAACAATAATATCAGCTTTTAGTGTTAATTCTTTTAAATTTTTTGTTCTACTGTGCGCAACGGTAACGGTTGCATCTCCAGCAGGTCTTTTTTGACTCATTAAGATACTCATAGGGCGTCCAACAATATGACTCCTTCCTATAACAACTACATTTTTCCCTGAAGTTTCTACTTTATATCTTTCTAATAATTCTAGAATTCCATAAGGTGTTGCTGGTAAAAAAGAAGGTAAATCAAGAGCCATTCTACCAACGTTAGTTGGATGAAAACCATCAACATCTTTATCTGGATTTACAGCCATTAAAACTTTTTGTTCATCAATATGTTTTGGTAATGGTAATTGAACAATAAACCCATCAATATCTTCATTATTGTTAAGTTTTTTTATTTCATTTAACAATGTTTCTTCAGATGTTTCTTCAGGTAAATCAACTAAAGTAGAATTAAACCCAACCAACTCACAAGCTTTAACTTTAGCGTTTACATAGGTCATACTGGCTCCATCTGTACCTACAAGGATAGCTGCTAAATGAGGAGTTTTTCCCCCTTTAGCTTTAATTTGTTTAACTGATTCAGCAATTTCAACTTTTAAATCTGCCGAAGTTTTTTTTCCGTCGAGTAGTATCATAATATTCTATTAAAAAAAGACAAACTATTAATCTGCCTTTAAAATCTATTTTTATTTACCCATTCCTTTCATCATTTGCATCATCTGTCTGCCGCCTCCGCCTTGCATCATCTTCATCATTTTACTCATTTGAGTAAATTGTTTAAGCAATTGATTTACTTCTTGAATAGTTGTTCCAGAACCTTTCGCAATTCTCTTTTTTCTACTAGCATTAATTGTTTTTGGTTCAGTTCTTTCACTAGGTGTCATTGAGTGAATGATAGCTTCAATACCTTTAAATGCATCATCATCTATATCTACATCTTTCATCATTTTTCCAGCACCAGGAATCATTCCCATCAAATCTTTCATATTACCCATTTTCTTGATTTGCTGAATTTGTTTCAAGAAATCATCAAAACCAAATTGGTTTTTGGCAATCTTTTTTTGGATTTTTCGAGCTTCTTCTTCATCGTATTGTTCTTGAGCACGTTCAACTAAAGAAACAACATCTCCCATTCCTAAAATTCTATCGGCCATACGGTTAGGATGGAAAACGTCAATAGCTTCCATTTTTTCACCAGTACCAATAAATTTAATAGGTTTATCTACAACCGATTTAATTGATAATGCAGCACCACCACGAGTATCACCATCTAATTTTGTAAGAACTACCCCTTCAAAATTTAAAATATCGTTAAAAGCTTTAGCTGTATTTACTGCATCTTGCCCAGTCATAGAATCCACTACAAATAGGGTTTCTTGAGGTGTAACAGCTTTATGGATGTTAGATATTTCGGTCATCATAGCTTCATCAACAGCTAAACGACCGGCAGTATCAATTATAACAACATTTTTACCTGTTTCTTTTGCATGCTTAACGGCATTTTTTGAAATTTCAACAGGATTTTGATTACCTACTTCAGCATATACTTCAACACCAATTTGTTCTCCAACAACCTGTAATTGGTTAATGGCAGCAGGTCTATAAACATCACAACCAACTAATAAAACATTTTTGTTTTTCTTAGTTTTTAAGTAATTTGCTAATTTACCAGAGAAAGTTGTTTTCCCTGAACCTTGTAAACCAGACATTAAAATTACGGTTGGCGTTCCTGAAAGATTTACACCTACAGTTTCACCACCCATTAAGGTTGTTAATTCATCCTTCACAATTTTAACCATTAATTGCCCAGGATTAAGAGATGTTAATACATCTTCACCTAAAGCTTTTTCCTTTACGGTTTTTGTAAAGTTTTTGGCTATTTTAAAGTTAACATCGGCATCTAAAAGAGCTCTACGTACTTCTTTTAAAGTTTCGGCTACATTAACTTCTGTAATTTTACCGTGTCCCTTTAATACGTGGAGGGCTTTATCTAATTTATCACTTAAATTATTAAACATGTTTTTGCTTTAATTTTGAGAATTGCAAATATAATAAAAATGGATAAGAAAATATTTTTATGAAGGTCATTTTATCGCATGCATTAAATATTAATTTCTTTTTAGTTTTAGATAAACAACTTACTAAGCGAGAAAGTTAATTGAAGCTTCATTTAATAATGTATTTGAATAACTAGTTTTATTTTAGAGTGTTATTATACAAATGTTACGAAAACGGTATAGTAATATTAGTCACTGTGAGTTCTAAATAATTAGCTGAAATTTGCATAAATATTTAAAACGGAATGAAAAAAATTATAGTTATAGGAGGATTATCAGCAGGTCCCTCAGCAGCAGCAAAAGCTAGGAGAGAGGATGAAACTGCGGAAATAATTTTATTTGAAAAAGGAGCTAATATAAGTTATGCAACATGTGGTATGCCATATGCATTTTCTGGAGTAATTGAAAATAGAAGTAATTTAATAGTTGTTGCTCCTGAATTATTACAAAATCGATTTAATATAGATGTTCGTTTAAATGAAGAGATTATAAAAATAGATCCTAAGAATAAAGTTGTTTATTCTAAAAAAGGAGATTATGAATATGATACATTGGTGTTTGCAACTGGAGCTAAATCTATAGTGCCTCCAATTAAAAATATTAAAAAAGCTACAAATTGGTCAACTTGTAGATCAATGGTAGATTTTGATAAAATTACAGAAGAAGGTCTTGCTTCAAATTCAAAACATATTACTGTAATTGGAGCCGGATTAATTGGAGTTGAAGTTGCTGAAAATTTGAAAGAAGCAGGAAAAGAAGTTACTTTAATTGAAGGAGATAGTCAAATTTTAAATATGTGGCAACAAAAATTCGGAAATTTTGCTGAGCATATATTAGAAGAAAAAGGCATTGAAGTAATTACCGGAGGTTTGGTGTCTGAGTTTGAATTAGATGATGAGTGGAAAATTAAAGGTGTTAAAATTAAAGATGGTAAAACCGTTAAAACTGATTTTGTAATTTTAAGTGTTGGTATAAAACCAAATACTGAACTATTGCTAGAAAATGGGGCAGAACATATTGGTAATGGAGCTTTAAAGGTAAATGAGCGTATGGAAACATCAATTAAAGATGTGTATGCAGCCGGAGATAATGTAGCTATAAAAAACCTTCAAACAGGGGAGTATGATTATTTTCCTTTAGGAACTCACTCTAATAAGGCTGGTAGAGCTGCAGGAGCAAATTCTGTAGGGAAAAACATTCAATTTAATGGAGCATACAAGACTGCTATAATTCAGGTTTTTGAATATACAGTGGCAAGAACAGGAATGAATCCTAAAGCTTTAAAACAATTAAATATTCCATTTAAAACTGTTTTAACTATTGCTGGTTCTACTCCTGGTTATTATCCTGGTCAGAAAGATTTAATTACAGAGATTTATTATAATGCTGAAACTGAAGAAATTTTAGGAGCAGAATTATTTGGTGAAGTAGGAGTAGATAAACGTATAGATGTTTTAAGTACTGCTATTTATGCCAAGTTAAAAATTACAGATTTAGCACAATTAGATTTAGCATATGCACCTCCATATTCGCCAGCTAAAGATCCTATTGTTGTTACTAGTTATGTAACAGAAAATGTATTAAATAATAATAGTACGCAAATTTCGGTTGAAGAATTGGAATCTTATTTAAATGAAAAAAAGGATTCAGATTATTTGTTACTTGATGTTAGAAATGTAGTAGAATATGAAAAAGGGACTATTCCTGGAGCCGTAAATTATCCTTTAGATGGTATTAGAGCTCATATTAAAACTATAAAAGCTCAAAATAAACCAATTTTAATTTTCTGTCAAAAGGGGTTAAGAGGTTATTTGGCTGAATTAATTTTACGTCATAATGGTATTAAAAATACTGTAAATATTGCTGGTGGTTATAAACTATGGGAAATGTACAGTAATAAAGTTATTATTCCAGAACCAATTTTAGAAAATATTAATTAGAGATATTTGTTTGTTTAATAAAACATCTAGAACTTTTTTAAGTTTTGGGTGTTTTATTTTTTTACACGAATATTATTTATTGATCCTTAATGTAATTTCTAAAATTTAAAATAAATTATTCTAGTCTTTAACAAATTTTATGGATGAAGTATTCACGCAATATCTTTGGCCCGTTGTTTCTTTTGGTCCATCATTAAATACATGACCAAGGTGACCATTACACGTAGTACAAATAATTTCTGTTCTCACCATACCATGTGTTTTGTCTAAAACAAATTCAACAGTTCCTTCAATAGCATCATCAAAAGATGGCCAACCACAATGTGATTCAAATTTACTTCCAGATTTAAAAAGTTTTGTGTCGCAGGCTCTACAATGGTAGGTTCCTTTTTCAAAATGAGAAGTTAAACCACCTTCACTAGCTCTGTCAGTTCCTTTTTCACGCAAAACAAAATACTCTTGAGGAGATAAAATTTGTTTCCACTCTTGTTCCGTTTTTATAACTTTTTTCGACATTTTTTTTGTTTCTTTTTTTTGAGAAAAGCTATTAAAACTAATTAATAGAATTCCAATTAAATATAAATATTTCATTCCTAAATTATTAGATTATTTAGGTCGATAAAAAGTAAAAGAACTTACAAATTAATTAATGGATTTAGCCATTTGCTGGTATTGCTTGTTGTTTGGAAAAGCTTTTACAAGTTTTTTTACAATTTCTACAGCATTTTTAGTTTGATTTTGGTCGCTATAAATTGAGTACATTAAAACCAGTAAGTTTTCATTATCCTTATTAATTTTTAAGCCATTTTTTAAAGCTGCAATAGCTTTATATGGTTGTTTCATATCATTTAGCATTATAGCATAATAATAATGATTTTGTGGATCTGTTGAAGCAAATTTAGTTGCTAATTCTAATGTTTTTAGTGCTTTCTCTTTATTATTAGCTCTAATAAAAGCGAAGGCCAATGCTTGGTAAGCTATAGAGAATTCTTTATTTATTGAAAGTACATTTTTTAAAAGTTTAATACTTTCTTCATTTTTTCCTTCTAACCTTTTTAGATCGGCGTAGTTCACTTGAACAATTAAATTTAAAGTGTCTAATTCAACAGCTTTTTTAAAGTATTCGTCAGCTTGATCAAGTTTGTTTAAGCCAATAGCAGCAACACCTAATGAAGATTGCCCTAAAGAGCGATCTTGCCAGTATAGTAATTGTTCAATATATTCTTTTTTAGCTTGCTGAATAGTTTTTTGGTTTTCAGGTGATAAATTTTCGATAGGCATATCATAAATAAAACTGTTAGCTATATGTCTAACACTAGTAATAGAATCTTTTGCTAATGGTAAAGCATACTTTTGCTGAACATCTTTTGGAAGTGGTCTCATAGATTCTAAAGCTGACCTTCTAACCAATGCACTTTGCGATTGCAATGCCATTTTTAGATTTTCATAAGCCAAAGGGTTATTTTGATAATCTTGATATTTAATGGCAGTTCCTAAAACAATATTCGATACATTTTTATCTTTTATAACAGCATTTAATTCATTTTGGCCATTAGGTTTGTTATTTCGTACTTTATTAAAAGCAAACCCATAGTGAGAAATGGTGTCATATTTATTACTATACCATTTTTTAAAGTATTTTAAAGACCATTCATTAGTTTTATCTTTATGACAGTTATTACAGGCATTTGTTGCTCCTGTTGCAACACTAATATCTGGTCTTGGAATACGTAAACTATGATCTGACCTTGGATCTACAACCATAATTGTAATTTTTGGCATATGGCAACTAATACAACTTGCTCCTTCACCACCTTCAATATGTTTATGGTGTGATGTAGATTGATATTTATCTGGCATATGGCATTGTGAGCAAACATTGTCTTTTGGAAGTTTTAATTTTCCGCTATGTACATTATGACAATCTTTACACATAACCCCTTTTTTATACATTTTACTTTGTGTAAAAGACCCATAAACATAATCTTCATCATTATTTGTACCGTCATCATTATACAAAGGGTAATCTAATGTAGAAACCATGTGGGTATATTCTAAAACTTTTCCAAAAGTATATTCATCAGTTAATTGAGTTCTTCTTGAGTGACAACGGCCACACCATTCAACTTGCATTTTATCTTTACGTTCTTTACTTCTTGTAACTAATGCAGTTTTTGGGTCAATATTCCAATGCGCAGAATCTCTATCCATTATATCAAAAACTAACCCCATATTTGCTAAATCTTCTTTTTCACCTTGCTCAGCCCACTTTGTATGTACATCACCAGGACCGTGACAAGCTTCACAAGAAACATTAATTTCGTCAAAATGAGTATTGTAAGTTAGGGTCTCAGGATTGTAATCTTTTTTTACATTTGTTGAGTGGCATTCAGCACACATGTAATTCCAGTTCTGTAAAGATCTTCCCCAGTTTAATTCATCATGAGACGCTATATATTCATCAGGATATAAATGTTGCCATTTCTGACCACCATCTTCTTTTGAGCGTGAATCCCAAAAAGGAGTAAGAACTTGTAATTTTCCTTTTGGAAATATCACTAAATATTGTTGAAGTGGATAAACACCAAAAGTATATTTCACTTCAAAATCTTTAAATTTACCATCGGGTCCTTCAGTATTTACATAAAAGACATTACCTTTTTTGAAAAATTTACTTGTTACACCATAAATAGTATATTCAGCATTATTAAAATCACCCAAAACTGTTTTATCAGTAGGTAATTGCATTGCTAGCTGATGATCAGATCCCATCCAATCTTTAAATTCAGGTTTATGACATTCGGCACATCTTGCTGAACCAATAAAACCTTCATCATGTTTGTGGTTTTTTAGAGCAATTTCAAGTGGAGAATAAGTTTCTTTTTCTTTACAAGAGTAAAAACTAATAAAAATAAAAAATAGATAAAAAAAGCTTTTATTTATTGAAGAAATAATAGGGTAAAAAGATATTTTCATTAGTAAATGTAACTAAAAGATTAAATATAAAATAAAAAAGTAAATTTAATAAAAACTAATTAGATGATTGGTCATTTTGAAGTATAAATTCAAGAACTCTTTGTACTACAGTTTTATCTTTTAAGATTCTTGTATGCCCTAAATTATTGGTAATAAACGTTTCTCCATTTTCTAAGTTTTTATCTATGTTGTAAGCACAATTTACGGAAACTTCCTTATCATTATTATCATGAATAACTAGTATTGGGATTTTAACTTGTTTGGCTGCAACACTAGCAGATAATGTATCAATATCAAAATTGAATTTTTTTAAATAGTAAATTTTCATCTTTTGAACTATAATAGGTTTTAAATCTATTTTTTCAATGAAATTTATAATAATATCTGTTATTATATCTCCAGCTCCAATAGTTATAGCTTTTTTTACATTAAGTCCTTTTTTTATTGAATTTAAAACAGCCATTGCACCTAATGAATGTCCAATAGCAATTTCAAAAGGTCCAAATTCTTTTTCTAATTGTAAAATACAACTTATAAATTCGGGCATCATGGTAGATTTTCCTTTTGATTTTCCGTGAGCAGGCGCATCAAAGCTAATAGTCATATATCCATTTTCTACGAGTTTATTTGCAATACTAAATAATTGCGTTCCTCTTCCAGACCATCCGTGTACTAACAAAACCTTTTTTTTTGAGTTTCCATAGGTATAAACCATTATTTCCTTATTAATTTCAGGAATAGAAACAATTTTTTTCTTGGTGTTATTCTCCATTGTTTTTTCAGCTAATGGAGTTTTAAATTTAAATGGAGTTTTAAATAATTTTATGGCATATAAAGTAGCTAAAGAGTGACTTATTGCTTGTAATGTGTGTCCTAAAACTATAATAATCTTTGGAATTTGCATTCCATTATTTATGGGTTTTGTAGAATTTTTAGTTTTACTCATTTTAAAATGTTTATTTTGCCTGTAAATATAAAATTTGTATTTAATTTAGTAACAACAATAGAAAAATTTAAAAATGAAAAAAATAGTTTCTTTATCAATAGTCTTATTATTTATAATTAGTTGTAGTACGGTGCCAATAACAGGTAGAAAACGCATAAATTTTGTTAGTGATGCAGAAGTTTTACCAACAAGTTTTGAGCAATATGCAGGTTTTTTAAAAGAAAATAAAATTTCTACAGATTTAAAAACTACCAATGAAATTCAATCAGTTGGAGTAAGAATTTCAAAGGCTGTGGATAAATTTATGCGAGCTAATAATATGGTTTCTGAAGCAGATAGTTACAGATGGGAATTTAATTTAATTGATGATCCAACTGTTAATGCTTGGTGTATGCCAGGAGGTAAAGTAGTTTTTTATACAGGTATTTTACCTATGTGTGCTAATACAGATGGGATTGCAGCTGTAATGGGACATGAGGTAGCACATGCATTTGCTAAACATGGGCAAGAAAGAATGTCTACAGGAACCTTAATGCAATTAGGAGGAACAGCTGTGGCTCTTGGAACAGCAAACAAAGATGCAAAATCTCAAGAAATATGGAATACTGCATTTGGATTAGGAGCTCAATATGGTATAATGTTGCCTTTTAGTAGAAATCATGAAACTGAAGCGGATAAATTAGGTATGGTATTTATGATAATGGCGGGTTATAATCCTCAAGAAGCTGTTAATGTATGGATTAGAATGAGCCAGAGAGCTAGTGCGGGAGAAGCACCACCTGAGTTTATGAGTACGCACCCTTCAAATGAAAGTAGAATTAAAAATTTAAAAGCATTTTTACCTGAAGCTGTAAAGTTGGCAGCAAAGTATAATTAATACCAATAAAACATTGATTCAGTAATAAATATTATTTCGAATTATTATAGTATATTGTAAACCGTTCTTTAATTAAAGAGCGGTTTTTTATTTATAAAATATGTTGAAAAAAGGAGATAAGAAATTAATAAATGCTTGGGCATTTTATGATTGGGCAAATTCAGTTTATTCATTGGTTATTAGTACTGCAGTTTTTCCAATATACTATAGTAGTTTAACAGAATCATTTGCAAATATAGATGATAAAATTAGTTTTTTAGGTACCCAATGGAATCCAACTACATTATACAATTACACGCTGGCATTTTCATTTTTAGTAGTAGCTTTTATTTCTCCAATACTTTCAGGGATAGCTGATTACATTGGGAATAAATTAAAGTTTCTGAAAATGTTTTGTTTATTAGGCTCTTTATCTGTAATGTGTTTGTTCTTTTTTAAAGGAGAAAGTACTCTTTGGGTAGGAATCCTTTTCACAATATTAGCAAGTATAGGTTTTTGGGGAAGTATAGTTTTTTATAATGCATATTTACCTGAGGTTGCACATCCTAAAGATCAAGATAAAGTTAGCGCTAAAGGATTTATGTTGGGCTATACGGGGTCTATTATTTTATTAATAATAAGTTTGTTGATGATTAATTTCCCATCATTTTTTGGCTTAGAAAGTGCGGCAATGGCATCAAGAATTACTTTTTTAATTGTTGGTGTTTGGTGGTTTGGCTTTGCACAAATTACTTATAGATATTTACCTAATAATGTATACGATAAAAAACCAGCCAATGATTTTATTTGGAAAGGATTACAAGAGCTAAAAATAGTTTTAAAAGAATTAGGTGTTCGTCCAGAATTGAAGTTCTTTTTAATTTCTTTTTTTACTTACAGTGTTGGTGTACAGACAATTATTTTAATGGCAGGTATTTTTGGGAGTAAAGAATTGGGCTTGCCAACTTTAGATTTAATAGCTGTAATATTGGTTGTTCAATTTGTTGGTATTATTGGTGCTTTTTTATTTTCAAGATTGTCAGACAAAATAGGTAATATTACTTCTTTAAAAATTACTATAGCAATTTGGGCAGCTGTTTGTTTGGTTGCTTTTTTATTAGATAAATCTCAAGAAAATGTGAATTTATACTTTTATGGATTAGGAGCGTTAATTGGTTTGGTAATGGGAGCTATTCAATCATTATCTAGATCAACATATTCAAAATTATTGCCTAAAACTAAAGATCATGCTACTTATTTTAGTTTTTATGATGTTACCGAAAAAATAGCAATTGTATTTGGAATGTTAGTATTTGGCTTTTTAATTGCCATTACTGGGTCTATGCAATGGAGTGTGTTGTTTTTAGGTATTTTCTTTTTAATTTCCTTTGTTTTGCTGAACTTTGTTGGAAAAACAAAATATGTCCAATAAATTTGATTTTATTGTTGTTGGAGCCGGTGTTGTTGGTCTTGCAACAGCATATAAATTACAACTTAAATTTCCGAATAAATCAATTCTTATTATTGAAAAAGAGTCTGAAGTAGCAAAACATCAAACAGGTAGGAATTCAGGGGTGATGCATTCTGGTATTTATTACAAACCAGGTTCTTATAAAGCAAAAAATTGTAAAAATGGTCATAAGCAATTGGTTGAATATTGTAAGGGAAACAATGTAACTCATGATGTTTGCGGAAAAATAATTGTAGCTACAAAAGAAAGTGAAATTTCAATATTAGAAAATATTTTTAAAAGAGGAATTGAAAATAAAACTGAAGGCATTTGTTTTTTATCTTCGGAAGAACTTAAAGAAAAAGAACCATTTATTAAAGGTGTAAAAGCTATTTGGGTACCAACAGCTGGTATTATTGATTATGTTGGACTTTGTAAAGCTTTTGTGAAAAATATAAGTAGAACAAATATTGAAAGTAAGTTTATTTCAAATTGTGAAGTTAAAGAAGTAATTTCAGAAAAAGATTTTTCAATATTAAAAACTTCAAAAGGAGATTTTATAACCAAAAAAGCTATTTTTTGCACAGGATTACAATCTGATAGAATAGCCAAAAAAGATGATTTAAAACTAGATGTTCGCATTGTTGGTTTTAGAGGTGATTATTATGAACTTACTCCAGAAGCTACTCATAAAATAAAAAATTTAGTATATCCAGTTCCAGATCCAAAATTTCCATTTTTAGGTGTACATTTTACACGAATGGTTGATGGAAGTATAGAATGTGGACCAAATGCTGTTTTTACCTTTAAAAGAGAAGGATATAAACGTACAAGTTTTAGTTTAATAGATACGTTTGAGGCATTATCTTTTAAAGGAACTTGGAGGTTGTTTGGTAAGCATTGGCGCAAAGGGATTGATGAATATAAAAGAGCATTTTCAAAAAGGTTATTTGTAAAAGAGCTTAAAAAATTAATGCCATCAATAACGGTAAATGATGTGCAGCCAGCAAGGGCAGGAGTGAGAGCTCAAGCTATAGATTTTGAAGGAAACATGGTTGACGATTTTAAAATTATGAAACACAATAGTAATATTCATGTAATTAATGCTCCTTCACCTGCGGCAACTGCTTGTTTAGCAATTGCAGATGAAATTATAGAACACGTAATTAATTAAATTATGAATTATTTTCAAAAAGAAATAAATCTAAATCCTGTAAAAAGAGGTTTTCATTTAATTACTTCTGAAATTATAGATGCTTTACCTGAATTAAAGCAAATTTCTGTAGGACAGTTACAAGTTTTTATAAAACATACTTCTGCTAGTTTAACTATTAATGAAAACGCAGATCCGTCAGTAAGAGTAGATTTTGAAAGTCATATTAACAAAATGGTTCCGGAGAATATGCCATATTATATTCATACTTATGAAGGATCTGATGATATGCCTGCACATATTAAAGCATCACTGTTAGGACCGTCAATTCAAATTCCCATTACTAATGGAAAGTTAAACCTTGGTATTTGGCAAGGAATTTATTTATGTGAACATAGAGATTATGGCGGTTCAAGAAAGTTAGTTTTAACAGCTTTTGGAGTTTAATTATTTTCTTATAAGTCTATATGTTTAATTATCGTCTTTTAAGTCTATATTTTTAATTATCGCTTTTTTAATCGATTATTTTGTTTTGGAACGTATTTAGATTATATTTGATTAAATAAGTATTAACTATATGATTGGTATAATAACAGGGGATATTATAAACTCAAGAGCAATTGAACCTAAAGAATGGATGCCTAAACTTAAAAGTATATTGAGTGTTTTTGGTTTGGAACCTGAAAAATGGGAAATTTATAGGGGAGATAGTTTTCAATTGGAAGTAGCTAGTGAAAATTCATTAAAGGCTGCTATTTTAATTAAAGCAACTATTAAGTTAGTAAAAGGACTTGATGTTAGATTGGCTATTGGAATTGGAGAAAAGAGTTATTCTACACAAAAAATTACAGAGTCTAATGGAAGCGCATTTGTTAATTCTGGAGAGTGCTTTGATAATTTAAAGAAAAGTCATTTGGCAATAAAAACAGCAAATGAAGATTTTAATACAGAAATGAATTTATTTTTTGATTTAGCTCAATTAACAATAAATAATTGGTCTCAAAAATCTGCTGAAGTTGTAAAAACGGCTATTGAACATCCTAACAAAACTCAAAAAGAATTATCAGTATTACTAAATAAATCTCAGAGTACTATAAATAAAGGTTTAAAAATTGCTGGTTACGATGAGATTATGAGAATGGAAAAATTTTATAGAAATCAAATATCTAAATTATGGTGATATTAGCTTTAAAATTATTGCTAGCTCATGTAATTGGTGATTTTGTGTTTCAACCTGAAAAATGGGTAAAAAGTAAAGAGAAGAAAAAACACAAATCGCCTTATTTATATTGGCATATTTTTATTCATTTTATAGCTTTAGAAATTGTTCTTCAATTTAATATAACCTATTGGTTAGGTGTTTTAATAATTATAGTTTCTCATTATATAATTGATTTATTAAAATTAAATTTAAGAAAGAAAATAAATTATAGATGGTTGTTTTTATGGGATCAATTGGCGCATTTATTAGTAATGGGTATTGTTGTTTATATATATGAACCATTTCAAGTGGAATTGAGTAATTTGTTTTCACCAAAAATATTACTTTTTGTAATTTCAGTTTTGTTAGTAACGGTTGTTTCATCTATTGTTATGAAAGTAATAATTTCAAAATGGGAAATAAAAAGCAGTTCAAACAAAAAATCATTAGAGGATGCAGGAAAATATATTGGGATTATAGAGCGTCTTTTAATTTTTGTATTTATAATTACAAATAATTGGAGTTCAATAGGTTTTTTACTTGCGGCAAAATCAATATTTCGTTTTGGTGATTTAACCAATTCTGATGATCGTAAATTAACTGAATATATTCTTATAGGTACATTGTTAAGTTTTGGGTTTGCTATAATTATTGGTTTAAGTTATAGGTATTTTCTTGAAATGATTTAAAGCAGTTTTAAGGTTTTTTTTAGCTTGTTCACTCAATTTTATTTCAATATCCCAATTATAGCCATCAATTTTTACCACATAAGCTTTTGGATTTTTTTCATAGATAGCTTTACAAAGATTTAAAATTTGATTTGGGGGAACAGCATGAGTTGAAAAAGCAACCTGTTTAGAAGGGTAAATCCGTTCAATTTTATAACCGCCTTTATGCTGCGATCTAGAGGCGTCAACAAAAATAACAACCCCAAAATTAGCTATTAATTCAGCGTCTTCTACCATTAACTGATACTTATACAGTAAGTTCTCCTTATTGTAACCTAAGGCAGTTAATTTATCTAAAAAAGCCCAACCAAGACCATCGTCTTGCCTCGTATTGTTTCCAATTCCTATAATAAGAATATTATCTAATTTTTTCATCTATTAAGTTTCCGTTAGCATCTTCTAATTGCACAATTAAAGGCATTTGTCCTAAAGCGTGTGTAGCACAACTTAAACAAGGATCGTATGCTCTAATGGCTATTTCAACTTGGTTTAACATAGTTTCAGTAATTTCAGGCTTGTTATTTAATACTTCTTGAGCAACAGCCTTAACACCTCTGTTCATAGCTTCGTTGTTATGGGTAGTTGAAACTATTAAATTACACTTTGTGATTAAACCTTTATCATCAGTATGATATTCGTGAATTAAAGTTCCGCGGGGAGCTTCAATAATTCCTATTCCTTTATTTCTAGGAGTACCTTTTCTAATTAAATCATTCCCCATAATTTCATCATCCAAAATAAGCTCTTTCATAAGTTCTGCACAGTGTAGCATTTCTATTAAACGCGCCCAGTGTGTATGCATAGTCATATTATTAGGTTTGTTTTGTGTGTTTAACTTAAATATTTGACGTTCAATTTCAGCTAATGGAGTACTTATGTGTGAACAAGTATTTAAACGAGCTAATGGTCCCACTCGGTTCCATCCATTTTCTCTTCCATATTTTGTCATATATGGAAATTTCAAGTAAGTCCAAGGTTCAACAGCTTCTTTAAAATGAGAACTATATTCAATATCTTTAATATTTAAAAGTTCTTTTCCTTCTGAATCTACAGATCGTAATCTTCCATCATATAATTCTAATGCCCCAGTTTCTTTATCAACTAAGCCTAAATGATTTGATGGGTATTTAGCAAAATTATCTATCCATTCAGCATTTTCTATATGATAGTTTTTCATAAAGTCTATAATCTCTTTAGACCATTCTATCATTGTATCTATATTTGGAATTTGTTTTCCATTTAAAAAATATTCTCTTTCTTCTTTTGTAAAAGTTTTATGAACACCACCTGGTACAGCTAATATTCCGTGAATTTTTTTACCAGCCAATGCTTTAATAATTTCCTGACCAAATTTTCGCATTAAAATTCCTTTTTTTGCTAATTCTTGGTTTTCAGTAGCAACGGCAACAATATTTCTTTTTTCAGCAGGAGCATTTATTCCAAATAATAAATCAGGTGAAGCTAAATAGAAAAAATGTAAGGAATGTGATTGAAAAACTTGACCGTAATGCAATAATTTACGAAGTTTTGTAGCAGTTGGGGATAAGTTTTCTGGATCTATACCAACCAATTGATCAATGGCTTTTGCTGCTGCTATATGATGACTAACAGGACATATACCACATAAACGTTGCACTAAAATGGGTGCTTCCCAATAGGGGTGACCTTGAATAAATTTTTCAAAACCTCTAAATTCAACAATATGTAAAAAGGCATTATCTACCTTACCATTTTCATCCATTTTAATGGTTACTTTTCCGTGTCCTTCAACACGTGTAACAGGTTCAATAATTATTTTTCGTTTATTCATTTTTTTAAGTCTTAGTTAATCATATTTAAAATCAGGATAAGAAATTGAATATTCTTCATCAAATAAAATATTTTTCACAACATTCCAAATATGATTGGCATTTGGAGGACAGCCAGGAATGTGATAATCAATTTTTACAACTTCGTGATTAGAATATACTTTGTTTAAAATTTTAGGAATATCTTCATGATGAGGTATTACAGTTTCACCTTCTTCACTGGTAATTGAGTTTAAATAAGCTTCTTTTAAACAATCTTCTAGAGAAATAGTATTTCTTAAAGCGGGTAAGCCTCCCCAAATTGCACATTCACCAACAGAAACTAGAATGTCACAGTTTTTACGAAATTCTCGTAGCACTTCAATATTATCAGTATTACAACAGCCGCCTTCAATTAAGCCAATATCACAACGTTTTGTGAATTTTTTAATGTCGGTTAAAGGAGATTTGTTGAATTCAACCAATTCAATAATGTCTAAAATTCCTAAATCAATATCTAATAAAGACATATGGCATCCAAAACAACCCGCTAATGAAGTTGTTGCAATGCGTTTTTTCTTTTTATTAGTAGATTTATGTTTTTTTATATCGTGCAAAGAAATATTTTTATCGGAATTGGAATTATCAAATTGTCGGTCTCCAAAAGGTTTTGAAAACGTTTTACCTTTTACTAAAATAGATCCTGTAGGACAAATATGCATGGCATGCTCAGCTTGTTTTTCTGAAAGTTTAGCTTCTTGCTCATAATCAACTGAAACTACTGTTTTATTACCTCTGTTGGTGAAATTAAACACTCTATAGCCATCATTTGTGAAAATTTCTTCAATACAACGCTTACATTTTATACAACGGTTTTGATTAACAACTATTCTTTCTGGTCTGGCATCTACAATTCTATCAACAAATAAATGAGGGAAACGTGTATATCTAATTCCTGTTTCATAACCTAAGTTTTGCATTTCACAATCGCCACTTTTTTCACAAGAAGGGCAGAAGTGATTACCTTCAACAAACATCATTTCTAAAATTGCTTTTCGCGTGTCTAATAGTTCAGGTGTGTTTACTTCAATATCTATTCCTTCATCTACATTAATGGTACAACCAGCTAAAGTTTTTCCATTTTGCTTAACTGTACAAACTCTGCAACTTCCAAGAGGGTTTAAATGTTTAAAATGACAAAGCGTTGGAATAAAAATCCCATTTTGTTTTGCCGCTTCAATTAAATTTTGACCTTTTTCAGCTGTGCAATTTCTACCGTCTATTTTAAATGATATATTTTTCATTTTATAAGGTTATAATTGAGTGTCTTTAATAACACAATCAAATTCGTGAATAGCATCTTCCATGTCAAATTCTACGTTTTGGAATTCGTTTGAAGGTGCAATTTTAAGATTGTAATATTCTTTAAATTTATCTATGGAATAAATTAATGAGTTAGGAGATGATTTTCCCAAACCGCATCTGCTTGCTAGTTTTATTATATTTCCCCATTTCTTTATCTCATTTACATCTTCTTGAGAAGCCAAACCACGTTGCATTTTTTTTACTTTTTCATTTAAAATAAAATTTCCAGCTCTACAAGGTGTGCAAACGCCACAGGATTCTTCTTTAAAAAACTCCATAAAATTTCTTAATATTTGTAAAATATCTCTAGTTCTATTAAATACCATAAATGATCCACCACATAAAATATCTTCCATACAAATTCTGCGGTCAAATTCAGCTGGAGAGATACATTCTCCTGAAGGACCGCTAACTTGAACAAAATAAGGCGAGGTGGCCTGACTCATTTCAATACTTAATAAATCACGTATGGTGGTTCCGTATTCAATTTCATAAATACCAGGTTTTGCTACATCACCTGAAATACTAATTAATTTGGTGCCTGGAGATTTTTTAGTTCCAAGAGTTAGAAAATAATCTTCACCTAACTCAATAATACGAGAAGCATAAGCTAGTGTTTCAACATTGTTAACTACAGTAGGTTTTCTTTTATAACCGTGTTTGGTAGCGCTCCACATTCGCACCGGCGGTTCTCCACGTCTGCCTTCTAAAGATTCAATTAATGCTGAGGCGGCTCCACAAACATAGGATCCTGCTCCTAATTGAATTTTTAAATTAAAAGTGAAATCTTTTTTGCCAAGTATATTGTCACCAAGTAGGTTTTTACTATAAAATTCTTGAATTAAAGTGTCTAAATCATCTTTAAAAAACTGATATTCCGCTCGCAAGTAAATAATACCTTCTTTAGCACCTGTAGCGTAAGCCGCTAATATCATACCTTCAATTACCAAACCGGGTAAATGTTGTAAAATAGCTCTGTCTTTAAATGTTCCTGGCTCACCTTCATCTGCATTACAAATTATATATTTGGCATCATCTTCATTATTTTTACAAGATTGCCATTTGTAACCAACTCCAAAAAACGCACCTCCTAAACCTAAAAGTCCAGATTTATCAATTTTATCTATAATTTGTTGAGGTGTATTTGTATGAATAGCTTTAATGCTATTTCCAATTTTGTAAGGCCTAAAAATTACCGTTTTATCATCACTTGGAGTATTTTGAATTTTACTTTTTGTTTTGCTTGAAAAATCTTTTACGTTTTCTCCATTTCTAATTTTTTGAATAATTAATTTTACTTTTTTAGGAGTTAAATCTGTAAATGGGTGAAAGTTAATTAAAGCAGCAGGTTCTTGATCGCTTAAGCCAATACATGAAGTTTCAAATAGGGAAAACTCTTCATTACCATATTCATTAAAAGAACAACCAGTTTCTTTTTCAAAAGCAATTTTAACATTGTTAAAACCTTTAATTTCAGAAATAATACTATTGTTTAAATATATAGTATGTTTTCCTGTTGGTTTTTTATGAAAGAAATGATAAAATGAAACTACACTCTCAACTTCAATACTTGAGATTTTTAATTTCTTCACTATTTTTAAAATATCATTTTCAGAAATAAAACCTTTTGCTTTTTGATATTTCCAAAGTGTGGATAAAAGAAATGTTCTGTCCATAAGAAATGAATTAAAATTGGTTGTACTTAAAGTTACGAAAAAAACACTGTTACTTGTTGTATTTTAAGTTGTTAAAGTTGATTTATTATTCTTTGAAATTATTCTAGTATCCATTTTTTATTAAATAATAAAACTTATAAAAAAACATAGTTTATTTAAACAATAGTATTTTTTATTGAATTCTATTTTTAATGATTGTTCAATAAATGCTATGTTTTTTATCAATTAATTGGTTTAAATACATAAAATGTTGTTTTTACTGGTTTATTGTTAATTTTTATTGAGTAGTTTTAATTAATTGGTCATAATCAAAAACGGCAGATTCCATATCAAATTCAATTTCACAATCAGCATCACATTTTGAAATTTTTAAATTAAAATAACTTTCAAATTTATCTAGTGCCATTCTAAAGCTATTTGTTGAAAAAGTTCCTAAGCCGCATCTACTTGTTTGCTGCATAATTTTCCCCCAATTCTTAATGTCGGTTAAGTCTTTTGTTGTACAAATTCCTCTTTTTAGTTTTTTAATTTTATCAAGAATAATTTGATTTCCTGCTCTACAAGGTGTGCAAATACCACAAGATTCTACCATAAAAAAAGTGATAAAATTTTCAAGAATTTGAACAATACTTCTATACCTATTAAATATCATTATTGAACCTCCACAACTAAGATCTTCTTTACAAATTTTTCGGTTAAATTCTGTATTGTTAATACATTCGCCAGATGGGCCACTAATCTGAATATAATTAGGGGAAGTTGCTTGAGATAATTCAATAATTTTCTTAATTGTTATACCCCATTCAATTTCGTAAATACCGGGTTTGGCAACATCGCCAGAAATACTTAATAATTTAGTTCCTTTACTTTCTTTTGTACCAATGTTAAGTATAAATTCAGGTCCTAATTCAATAATTCTAGCAGCAAGTGCAAAGGTTTCAACATTATTTACAACAGTTGAAAAACCTAGATAGCCATATTCAGTAGGAAAATGTTTTCGTATTCTTGGTTCTCCTCGCTTACCTTCTAAAGATTCTATTAAAGCAGTTTCAGCACCACAAACATAAGCGCCTGCACCAATTTGTATTTCTATACTAAAATTAAAATCTTGAATACCATAAATATCATTTCCTAATAAACCTTTTTCATAAAATTTAGAAATGGTGTTTTCAATCATATTAATTAAGTACATGTATTCCGCACGTATATAAATAATTCCTTCTGTTGCTCCTGTAATATAACCTGCAATGATCATTCCTTCAATAACAAGACCTGGTAAATTATTTAATAATGCTTTGTCTTTAAAAGTTCCTGGTTCTCCTTCATCAGCATTACAAATAATATATTTTTTCAGGCTAGAACTTTCTTTACAGTATTTCCATTTTGTTGAAGTTGGAAAAAAAGCACCTCCACGACCTTCTAGTTTTGATTTTGAAATAATTTTAAGCAGTTGATCTGGTGTATTGTTTTTAAGTGATTTTAAAGATTCTCCAAGTTTATAATTTCGAAAAAAAATAGTTTTATCTTCTTCTGGTTTAAATTGAATTTTACTTGAAGGATTATCCGCAATTTTAACAATGTTTTCTCCATTTTTTAATTGTTCAATTATTTTTTTAACTTTTAGAGGAGTTAAATTGGTAAATGGATAAAAATTAATTAAAGCTGCAGGTTCTTGATCGCTAAGGCCAATACATGAAGTTTCAAACAGTGAAAAAAGAGGTTTTTGATATTCTCCAAAAGTACAATTGGTTTCTTTTTCAAAAGAAGCTTTTACTTCAGAATATCCTTTAAATTCAGAAATAATGCTATTGTTTAAATAAACAATATATTTTCCAGTAGGTTTAAGGTGAAAGAAGTGATAGAATGAAATGACTCCTTCAATTTCAATTTTTGAAACCCTTAGTTCTTCAGCAAGTTCTTTTATGGCAACTTGGGGTATATAACCAAAATCATTCTGAAACTGCCAAAGACGAGTTAATAGTCTTTTACGTTCCATATTTAATGAATTTATAATATTAAATATACAAATTATATAGCTGATTATCAATAAGTTTGTTTAGGTGGAGGTGTTATTAGGTATTTGATAATTTACTAGTTTATATTCAGGTTTTTTTGAAATATATGTAGCTTAGTAGGAGTTGTACTTAAAATAATATAGAAATTACTCACAAATATTACAGTTTAAATAAAATTTAGCGTTTAGAATGAATATAAATTAGCAAAATGTTAACCAATTGTTAAAAAAGCTGACAACCGTTAGGAAAATTTATTATGATTTATAGTATTTTTGCCGCTTAATTTTTAACAACAATTAACAACGCAACACAATGAAAAAACTAATTACTCTTTTTACTATTTTAGTAACTGTATCGGTTACTGCTCAAAATTTTCAATTACATCGTGATTTTGAAAGAGAACAATTTACAACTACTTTTGAATTATTTAAAGTGGATAATTACGGTAACACTTATACCTTTGTAGATTTAGATTATAATGCTAAAACAGGAATTGGTGGAGCTTATTATGAAATTGCACGTGTTTTAAAAACTGAAAAAATGCCAGTAGGAGCTCATATTGAATATAATGGAGGTTTAGGAACATTTACAATTCCTGATACTCAATTTGGTTATACAATTAATGAAGCTTGGATTTTTGGTGCAAACTATAGTAAAGGTAACGCAAAGTGGGGGTTTTCTACATATGCTGGTTACAAGGCTTTTACAGGAGTAGAAGGACAAGGGAATTTTCAAGTTACAGGTACTTGGTACTGGAATGTAGTTGCTGATAAATTAACTTTTTCTGGTTTTGCAGATTACTGGACTGAAGATGGGTTAACAGATAATAATGTATTTTTAACAGAGCCACAATTATGGTATCACTTAAATAAAACCTTTTCTGTAGGTGGTGAATTTGAAATTTCTTCAAACTTTGGGGTGGATAATAGTTCTATAAAAGGAAGACCAACTTTAGCTATTAAATGGAATATTTAAAAAAATAAATTATGTTAGATAAGTATTTTAAAATAACAGAAAATAAGTCAACCTTAAGAACAGAGATAATTGCAGGGATTACAACATTTATGACAATGGTGTATATTTTAGCCGTAAATCCTAGTATTTTAAGTGCGGCAGGAATGGATAAAGATGCAGTTTTTACGGCAACAGCTTTATCAGCAGTTATAGCAACTTTAGTAATGGCTTTAGTAGCTAAATTACCTTTTGCACTAGCACCAGGAATGGGGTTGAATGCATTTTTTGCTTTTACAGTAGTATTAGGAATGGGATATTCTTGGGAATTTGCTTTAACAGCTGTTTTCTTAGAAGGTATTGTATTTTTAATTTTAACAGCATTTAATATTCGTGAGTTAATTGTAAATTCTATTCCATTAAATTTAAAACATGCAGTATCAGTTGGTATAGGTCTGTTTATAGCTTTTATTGGTTTAAAAGGAACAGGATTAATTACAGATAACCCAGCAACTTTAGTGCAATTAGGAGACATGAAAAACCCAGCAGTTTATGTTGGTTTGGCAGGTGTTATTCTAATAGGTGTTCTTTTAACAAAAAAAGTAAAAGGAGCTATTTTAATTGGTATTTTAGCTTCTACTATTTTAGGTTTATTTGTTGGTGTTACAGTAATTCCTGAGAGTTTTACATTTGTAAGTTTACCTCCTTCAATTGAACCAATTTTCTTTAAATTCGATTTTTCACAAGTATTTACTTTAGATATGCTTTTAGTATTATTTACGTTCTTATTTGTTGATATGTTTGATACCGTTGGAACTTTAGTTGGTGTATCTTCAAAATCTGGAATGTTAGATAAAGATGGTAGAGTACCAAGAGTAAAACAAGCGTTATTTGCAGATTCTATAGGTACTTTTGTTGGTGCAATTTTAGGGACTTCAACAGTTACAACTTATGTAGAAAGTGCTGCTGGTGTTGCAGAAGGTGGTAAAACAGGTATGACAGCTTTAACAGTTGCAATAATGTTTGCTTTATCTTTATTTTTTGCACCAGTATTTATGATTATTCCTGCGGCAGCAACTGCTCCTGCTTTAATTATTGTTGGTTTATTTATGATTTCTCCAATAATGAAAATTGATTTAAACGATTTTACAGAAGCTATTCCAGCTTTTTTTACAATAGTTATGATGCCATTAACTTATAGTATTGCTGAAGGTATTGTATTTGGGATGTTATCTTATGTATTTTTAAAAGTACTAACAGGAAGATTTAAAGAAGTAAAACCAATTATGTATATAATTGCAATTTTATTTATTATTAAATTTTATGTTTAGTTAAATATAAAAACAGAATAAAAAAGAGTGTACAATTGTTGTACACTCTTTTTTTGTTTAAGATTTAAAAGTAATAACTTTAGCTCAGTTTTAATTTTGAATTATAATCTAAAGCATAATAGGAATGTTTAAAAATACTTTAATTGTAGTAAGTTCATTTATGTGTTTAATAATAAGCTGTAATAGTTTGCCTAAAACAACAACTTTTGAAGAAGATATTGAAGTTTTAAAAAAGATTGAAGACTTAACAATTTTAAAAAATGATGATGCTATGATTGCAGTGTCTGGCACTTATCAAGCAAGAGTTTTTACAAGTACTTCTAACGGGATAAAAGGCAGAAGTTATGGCTATTTTAATAAAAGATTGATTCAAAATAATGAATATAAAACAAATCTTACAAGTTTAGGAGGGGAAGGAAGGTTAATATTTGCTCCGGAAGTTGGTAAATATGCTACTTTTTTTGCGCCAAATACGGAACAGACTGCAAATACTATTTCTCCGTCACCTGATATGAAAAGTAAAATATTTAATGAATTAGATAGAACTAATCTGTCAATTACTTCAGGAAATAAAATGCAAATTAGAAATGCAAATTCATATATTTTTGAGCTAAATGTAAAAAGAAAAATATCATTAAAAACTAATTCTCAAATTCAAGATGAATTAAAGATAACTTTAAATAATAATTTAAAAGCTGTTGCATTTAGTGCGGAAAGTTGGGTGAGGAATATTGGTAAAAAGCAATGGGATAAGGAAAAAGGATTACTTTCCATTTGGGATATAGGTTGCATTAAATCATCTCCCAAAACAATTGTAATTATTCCTACCAAAAATAAGATTGAAGAGGTTACAAATTACTTTACGCCTTTAAATAGCGATAGAGTAAACATTAAAAATGGCGTTGTTTTTTATAAGGCAGATACCAATTATATGAATAAAATAGGAATTCAACAAGAGAATATTAAAAATGTATTTGGAAGTTATTCACCTGAAATAAACTTGCTTACTATTTGTACGTTTAATTTTATTGAAAACGAGGATTATTATGCAAATTGTGTTTGGGGACATTCTAAACCATATAAAGGAGATGTTATAAATATTTTTAATGGTGAAGTAAATGAAGAATTGGATAGAAATTGGCCTTTTTATGAAATGGAAACATTATCATCTCAAAAAGAATTAAAACCAAACAAAGAAATTTATCATAGACAAACAATTTTTCATTTTGAAGGAGCTAAAGAGGAATTAAATAAGATATCAAAAAAGGTTCTAGGAGTGGAACTAACTGAAATTAAAATTTAAAATAACCGTTCTTTAAAATTTAGAAAAAGGGTTTTAATTACAAAATTCTGGCTCTGCTTGTAAAATGTTTTTTAAAACAATTTATTAATTTGATAATGAGTTTAGTACGGTAGAGTTGAGGTGTTTGTTTAAATTGAAAACTCTTATTTTTTAATTTGTTTTACAAAAGATTGTAAATCTTTACCAGTCGGTTCTTCAAAAACTTCTAAATCAAAGTAAGGGATAGCTGCAATAACATGGTCAAAAATATCTGCCATTATTCCTTCATATTTAGCCCATTGTTTATTACTGCTAAAACAATAAATCTCTAGGGGGATACCTTGTGAAGTTGGTGCTAATTGTCTCACCATAGAAAACATTTCTTTACTTACTGAAGAATTTTGTTCTAAATAGGTATCTAAATACTGTCTAAAAACACCAAAATTTGTCAGGTTTCTTCCGTTTATTAAAACAGACTTATCTGTGCCAATTTTATTATTATACGCTGTAATTTCGTTGTATTTACTTTCTAGGTATTCTGTTACTAAATCAATTTTTTTTAAATCCTCAATTTCTTCCTTAGTTAAAAATTTTATAGAAGATTGCTTAATTAATACAGCTCTTTTTATTCTTCTTCCTCCAGACTCTTCCATTCCTCTCCAATTTTGAAAAGAATCTGAAATTAAACTATACGTTGGTATTGTAGTAAATGTATTATCCCAATTTTGTACGCGAACTGATGCTAAATTAATATCTGTAACGGTTCCGTCTGCACCAAATTTAGTGTAAACAATCCAATCACCAATTCGTACAATATCATTAACTGAAACCTGAATAGAAGCTACAAAGCCTAAAATTGTATCTTTAAAAATTAACAAGATTACAGCTGAAGCTGCCCCTAATGTTGCAAAACTTAAAATATCTCTTCCTGTTAACTGATATACAATAAAGATAATTGCTAATCCCCATAAAAAAATCATTACAACTTGTATATAACTCTCTAAAGGTTTGTCTTTGTAACGTTCTTTAGTTCTTAAATACCTTTGTGTTGATCTTAAAAAACTTCTAACAATTTTTACAAATAAAATAATTGCGTATATACTTATAACATCATCAAAGCCTTTATATAAAAATGGAAAATCTTTTAAAATTGATGGAATAATTTCTTTTAAAAAAATAAGTGGAATAATATGAGCAATGTATCTTGAAAACTTACTTTTCACTAAAAAATCGTCAAAAGTAGTAGTTGTTTTTACTGAAAATACTTTAAATGCTTTAATTATTATTCTTCTTAAAATTCTATCAAAAAAATATGTTACTAACGCAATTATACTAACTACAACAATTACATTTATCAAATTAGCCCAATAATCAGACACTCCGTTGTTTACTAAAGCATCTTTAATAAAATTAACGTAATCTATAAATTGAATAGAATCAATCATATTTTTTTGAATGTTTTAACTTTTATTAAAATCTATATATATTTAGTAATGAAATGAGTAAAATATGAATTTAAAAAGCCGTTTATAATGAGGCTACTTTAAAAGTAACAAAACTTAATATATTAAACTAGATTAAGTATGTTAAAACACTGTATTTTAATTATTTAAATTATGTAGGGTTAAATAATTTTAAATTCTTTCTAAATGAAAAATGAATACACAAACATTTTTAGGCTTATGTAAATTTCACTTTCAGGAAATCATTAAATTGAAAATGACAGATTTTATAAATTAAAATTCCATATTAATATCCCAAGATTCTAAGTAATCTTTTATTGCTTTTATAAATAAACCTCCTAATGCGCCATTAACAACTCTGTGGTCATAAGAATGAGACATGAACATTTTCTGTCTTATACCAATAAAATCACCTTCAGGAGTTTCAATTACAGCAGGAACTTTTCTCACAGTTCCTAGCGCTAAAATCGCTACTTGAGGTTGGTTAATAATAGGAGTTCCAAACACACTACCAAAGCTGCCAACATTTGTTACTGTATAAGTCCCGTCTTGTATTTCGTCAGGTTTTAGTTGTCCATTTCTAGCTCTATTTGCTAAATCATTTACAGCTTTAGTCATACCAACTAAATTTAATTGATCTGCATTTTTTATAACAGGAACTATTAAATTTCCATCGCTTAAAGAAGCCGCCATTCCTAAATTAATAGCTTTTCTTTTAATTATTTTATCTCCATCAATTGAGATATTAATCATAGGGAAATCTTTAATTACTTTTGCAACTGCTTGCATAAAAATAGGAGTATAAGTTATTTTTTCACCTTCACGTGCATAATACTTATCCTTTATTTTTTCTCTCCATTTAGCAATGTTAGTAACATCAACTTCAATAAATGACTGTACATGAGCTGAGGTTTGTACTGATTGAACCATGTGGTTTGCAACCAATTTTCCCATTCTACTCATTTCAATAATTTCGTCTGTTCCATTTACAGATACGGGAGTAGCTTTTAGCTCTAATTTAGGTGCTTTAGTTGCAGTCGTTATTTTTTTAACAGGCTGTTCAATAACTGTTTTTTGTTTTTCAATATTATTGTTATTACTATTGTCAGATTGTAAATAAGCAAGAATATCGTTTTTAGTTACTCTATTGTCCATTCCTGTTCCTATAATAGATTCCAATTCATTCATTGAAATCCCCTCTTTTTCTGCAATGTTTCTTACAAGAGGAGAGAAGAATTTACCAGAAGGAGATATTTTTTCAATACTTAAAGATTCAATAGTTTTATTAACTTCTTCTTCAACTTTTACAATTTCTTTATTTTCTAATTCTTCAATAATTATTTTCTTATCGGTGGTATTGATTTCTTCATCAAGAGTTTCAATAATTGCGATAGTTTCACCAACTTTAACAATATCATCTTCATCAAAAAGAACCTCTATTAAGGTACCTTCAACTTCACTAGGAATTTCAGTGTCAACTTTATCAGTAGCAATACTTACAATTGATTCATCAAGTTCAATATTGTCTCCAACTTGCTTTAACCAAGAAGTTATTGTAGCTTCTGCTACACTTTCACCCATTTTTGGAAGCTTTACTTCAAATTTTGCCATTATCAAATTTTTAATGGTGCAAATTTACAAAAAATATGTCCTCTTGGTTATAAAAGCTAAACAATATAGTAAATAGGCTTCATTAGAAATTATAAAAAACAATACTATAAAGGAATAAATTCTGTATTTGTGTAATATTCAGTATTTTGTATTTTTATTTATTAATCTTTATGTTGAATTTATATTTCACTTGAATATATTTTATAATAAAATGATTAAAGATTTAATTTTAATGTTTTTTTTAAATTAAAGTGTTAAAAAACCCTATCTATACTACATAGTTTTATTACAGTGCTATATTTGTTACATAGCACTGTAATGTTTATTACAACTAGCTGCTCACACCTCGTATACCTTTGCATTAAATTAAAAAGAATAAAAAAATGCGAGGAAAATATATTTTAACAATTATCACTTTATTTTTCACTGTAGTAATTGTAAATGCTCAGGAAACTAAGTTGGTTTCATTAAATGACATTTTACAAAAAGTTTCAGAAAACAATTACACTATAAAAATTTCTGAGCAAGATTATAAAGCTTCAAAGGCAGATTATAATCAAACTAATTCAATTTTTTTGCCTAACATTTCTGTTTCGCATTCTGGTATTTCAACCAACAACCCATTAATGGCTTTTGGTTCAAAACTAAATCAGGAAATTTTAACTTCTGAAGATTTTAATCCAGCATTGTTAAATGATCCAGATAACATTCAAAATTTTTCAACAAAAATTGAAGTATTACAACCAATTTTTAATGCTGATGGTATTTTTATGCGTAAAGCCGCAAAAGCAAAAATGAATGCTATGCAATTGCAAACAAACAGAACTGCTGATGGTATTAAACTAGAAGTTACCAAAGCATATATGCAGTTACAATTAGCTTATAAAGCTGTTGAAGTTCTAAAAAAAGCTAAAGAAACGGCATTAGCAAATAAAAAGATAGCAGACAATAATTTTAAACAAGGTTATATGCAAAAAGCAGATGTTTTATTGGTTAACGTTTATGTTTCTGAAGTAGAAAATAAATTGTTTACAGCAAAAAGCAATGTTGAAAATGCATCAGATTATATTCACTTTTTAATGGGAGAAACTTCAAACAGCACTTTAATACCGAATTCTGAATTGGTTTCTGAATTAAACTTAGAGGTTTACAATAATCAAATTTCAAACTCTAGAGCAGATATTGAGGCTATGGAAATAAGTACTGATGCTTATGAAAATATGTATAAAGCTTCAAAAATGAGTTATTTACCTCGCTTAAATGCCTTTGGAAGTTATGAATTTTATGATGACAAAGTATTTAATGCTGATGCTAAAGGTTATTTAGTAGGTGCTCAATTATCGTGGAACTTATTTGAAGGATTTAAAAGAATAGGAAAAACTCAAAAAAACAAAGCAAATTTAGATAAGGCAGAATTAAGTTTAGATCAATATAAAAATAAGAGCAACTTAGAGTTTAACAAAGCTAAACGACAATTAAAAGATGCTGAAAACAGTATGAATTTAACAAGCCTAGCGGTTGAACAATCTGAAGAAGCCTTAAGAATTAGAACTAATCGTTTTAAACAAGGTTTAGAAAAATCATCAGATCTATTAATTTCTGAAACGCAATATTTACAAAAACAACTAGAGTATTTACAGTCTGTTTTTAATTACAATTACACAAAAACATACGTAGAATTCTTAACTAAATAAGTCTAAAAAACTTCAACCATAAATCAAACATTGAAAATTTCTAAAAAATGAAAAATATAACAAAATTATTAATCATAGCAGCGTTACTTATTGTTGCTAGTTGTGGAAAAGAAAAAATTACAACTGCAGATAACAGACCAACGGTGAATGTAAAAGTTAGCACTCCTGGTAGCGAAATTGGAACATTTATTTCGGCAAGTGGTAAAGTTGAAGCTGTGCAAAATGCCAATTTAAGCACACGAATGATGGGTTATGTAAATAAGGTGTATGTAAAAGTAGGTGAAAAAGTTTCAAAAGGACAGTTATTAGTAAGCATTAACAGTGCAGATATAAACGCTCAAAAAGCACAAGTTAGTGCTTCTATAACTGAAGCTACAGCGGCTTTAAAAATAGCAAAAAAAGATTATGACCGTTATAAAGCGTTATTTAATGAGAATAGTGCATCTCAAAAAGAAATGGATGACATGACTGCCAATTATGAAATGTCTAAAGCACGTGTAGAAGCTGCTACGCAGATGAAAAACCAAATAAACGCACAACTTTCTTACTCTAACATAACTGCTCCGTTTAGGGGAGTTGTAACGGGAAAATTTATTAATAAAGGAGACATGGCAAACCCTGGAATGCCATTAATAAGTGTTGAAACACCTGATAAATTTCAAGTAATAGCAATGGTTCCTGAAAGTGAAATTACTTCAATAAAAAACGGGACAGATGTAAATGTAGTTATAAGATCTACAAACGATGTTTTAAAAGGAAAAGTTACAGAGGTGAGTACTTCAACAAAAAACACAGGAGGACAATATTTAGTAAAAGTGATTTTAGATAAAAGTGCTATTAAACTTTTATCTGGAATGTTTGCTTCGGTTCAATTTCCAATTACTAAAAACGAAAAATCTTCAACAATTCTCATACCAACTTCAGCAATTGTAAAACGCGGTGAATTAAGAGGTGTTTACGTTGTAAGTCAATCTAAAACAGCCTTATTACGTTGGTTACGTTTAGGTAAAGAATTTGGAGACAAAACAGAAATATTATCGGGATTATCTGCAACTGAAAACTTTGTATTATCATCTGACGGTAAATTAGTTAACGGAGCAAAACTTAACATCCAATAATTATGAAAGAAGGATTAGCTGGTAGTATTGCCAAAGTATTTATAAATTCAAAATTGACAATTTTACTAATGATCATGTTTATGGTTATTGGTGTTTATAGTTCATTTTTAATTCCACGAGAAGAAGAACCTCAGATTGATGTGCCAATTGCAGATATTTTTGTTAGCTATCCAGGTGCAAGTCCGCAAGAGGTTGAGTCTAGAGTTATTAAACCTTTAGAAAAAATTGTTTCGAACATTAAAGGTATTGAGTATGTGTACTCTACTTCAATGAACGAACAAGCAATGTTAATTGTTCAGTTTTATGTTGGTGAAGATATTGAGCGTTCGTTTGTAAAGCTTTATAACGAAATTATGAAGCATATGGATGAAATGCCACAAGGTATTTCTATGCCATTAGTAAAAACCAGAGCTATTGATGATGTGCCAATGTTAGCATTAACATTGTGGAGCGAAACGTATGACGATTTTCAATTAAAGCAAGTTGCAAACGAGTTAACTAGCGAAATTGAAAAAATAAACGATGTTGCTATTACTAAAAAAATTGGTGGTAGAAACAGGCAAGTTCGTGTGGTGTTAGATAAAGATAAAATGGCAGAAAGCGGTTTAGATTTATTAAGTATTACACAAAAAATTCAAGCTAACAATCAACAACTAACTTCTGGTAGTTTTGATAACAACAATACTGAATACCTAGTAAATACAGGTAACTTTTTAAGTGATGTTGAAGATGTTGAAAATTTAGTAGTTGGTGTACAACAAAATCAGCCTATCTATTTAAAACAAATAGCGACCATTACAGATGGACCTGAAATACCAAAGGAATATGTGTCTTTTGGTTATGGAAAAGCAAATAAATTATCAGAAACTTATACTTCGGAATATCCTGCAGTAACCATTTCAATAGGAAAAAGAAAAGGTGCCGATGCAATGAAAATTTCAGAAAAAATACTGAATAAAGTTGAGTATTTAAAACAAGACTTATTACCTGACGATGTGCATATGACAGTTACACGTAACTACGGTGAAACAGCATCTCACAAAGTTTCGGAATTATTAATGCACTTAATTGGTTCTATTTTAGCCGTTACTATTGTTGTTATGTTAGCAATGGGTTGGCGTGGTGGTTTGGTAGTATTTCTATCAGTTCCAATTACGTTTGCTATGACATTGTTTAGCTATTATATGCTAGATTATACATTGAACAGAATTACATTATTCGCTTTAGTATTTGTCACCGGTATTGTGGTGGATGACTCCATTATTATTGCCGAAAATATGCATAGGCATTTTAAAATGAAACGATTGCCTTTTAAACAAGCTGCGTTATATGCTATTAACGAAGTTGGAAACCCAACTATTTTAGCAACTTTTACAGTAATTGCATCTGTGTTACCTATGGCATTTGTATCTGGTTTAATGGGGCCTTATATGAGTCCAATGCCAATTGGAGCTTCAATTGCTATGATTATTTCATTATTTGTAGCATTAACAATTACTCCATATTTAGGATACTATATTTTAAGAGAAAAAGAAACTCAAGAAGAGAAACAAGTAAAAGGTTTAGAAACTACTTTAATTTATAAAATTTATAACAAATTTGAAAAACCTTTAATAGAAAACAAAAAGAAGCGTTGGGCATTCTTAGGGTTTACATTCATACTTTTATTAGGTTCATTAGCGTTGTTTTATACAAAAGGTGTAGCAGTAAAAATGTTGCCTTTTGATAATAAAAATGAATTTCAAGTTGTGGTAGATATGCCTGAAGGTGCTACATTAGAAAACACATCAGCTGTTACAAGAGAAATTGCAAACTACTTGTCTCAAAGACCAGAAGTTGACAATTATCAAAGTTTTGTTGGTACTTCTGCGCCTATTACTTTTAATGGTTTAGTTCGTCATTACGATTTACGTGGAGGATCTAATATGGCAGATATTCAAGTAAATTTAATTGATAAATCTTTACGATCAGAACAAAGTCACGATGTTGCTAAAAAATTAAGAGCAGATATTCAAGAAATTGGAAAACGATTTAATGCAAATGTAAAATTAGTTGAAGTTCCACCAGGACCTCCAGTACTTTCTACTATTGTTGCTGAAGTTTACGGACCGGATTATCAAGAGCAAATTAAAATTGCAAAACAGTTAGAACATATTGTTGCTACTACTGATGATATTGTTGATGTTGATGACATGGTTGAGGCTGATCAAACAGAATACAATTTTGTTATTGATAAAGAAAAAGCAATGTTAAATGGAGTTGCTCCTCAGCAAATTGTAGCTACGTTAAAAATGGCACTTTCTGAACAACCAATTTCAACAATGTATAAAGAAACAGCTAATGAGCAAGTTGGTTTGGTTTTAGCTTTTGATGAAAAAGAAAAATCATCATTAAACGATATTAAGCAGGTGAAAGTTATTTCACAAATGGGAGTGGCAATTCCTATTGGAGATTTAATTAAGGTTGAAGAAAAAGTAAGAGCTAAAGCTATTTACCGTAAAAACCAAAAGCGCGTTGTTTATGTAGTTGCAGATATGGCTGGTAAATTGGAAAGCCCTGTTTATGGAATTTTAAATATGAGCGATCGTTTAAATGAAATTGAAGTTCCTAAAGGGTATACTTTAAACGAAGAATTTAATCAACAACCAGAACACGAAGATGATTATACTATTAAATGGGATGGAGAATGGCAAATTACTTTTGAAGTATTTAGAGATTTAGGTGCCGCTTTTGCCATTGCAATATTTGTAATTTACTTATTAATTGTTGGATGGTTTCAAAACTTTAAAGCTCCATTAGTAATGTTGGTTGCTATACCACTTTCAATGGTTGGTATAATGTTAGGTCATTGGATTTTAGGAGCTTTCTTTACAGCAACTTCAATGATTGGTGTAATTGCTTTAGCAGGAATAATGGTAAGAAACTCGGTGCTATTAATTGATTTTATAGAACTACGTTTAGAAGATGGAATACCTTTAAAACAAGCAGTAATTGAAGCTGGAGCAGTAAGAACAACTCCAATTTTATTAACTGCAGGAACAGTTGTAATTGGAGCATTTGTAATCTTGTTTGATCCTATTTTCCAAGGATTAGCAATTTCATTAATGGGAGGTACAATTACAGCAACTGTATTAACATTATTGGTGGTGCCATTAGTGTATTATATGACTGAAAAACATAAACACGAGGATAAAAAATAAGAATTTAGTGAAAACAAAAACACGTCATTCTGAATTTATTTCAGAATCTCATCGTATTGATTACCATAGTTATGAGAACCAGAAACAAGTTTAGAATGACGAATAAAAAAGCATAGCATTATTCACCAAAAACACCTAAAATGAAACTACTATTAATAACAAGCGTATTAGAATTTGAAAAAGAAGTTTGTAAACTTTTTAAGAAAGCAGAAGTAATAGTTTATAGTACTTCTGAAATTCAAGGGCATAAATTTTTTAAAGGAAACGATATACAAACTAATTGGTTTTCTGCACAACAGGATACGGTTAATTCTAAGCTATATTTTTCTTTTACATCAGAAGAAAAAATTGATACTATTTTTAAAGGTGTTAAAGAATTTAATGCTGAAAAATCAGACTCTAATCCAATTAAAGCAATTGTTTTAGATATTGAAAAATATATAAACTAAAATTTAAAAAAAGATGAAATCAAGATTAATGAACATAATTCCAGGAGCTTTAGTATTAATCAGTTTAGCTCTAGCTATAAAATTAAATATTAATTGGTTGTGGTTGGCTGCATTTGTTGGTGCAAATTTATTTCAACGTGGAATTACAAAATGGTGTTTGCTAGAAATAATATTAACTAAATTAGGAGTTAAAGATTAATTTCTTGTAATTTCGCCGCAAATATTAGATAATTAAAAACATAGTAAAACATATTATAATAAATGTACTAACAATAGCTGTATTGCTTCCTTTTGCAGTACAGTTTGTACATTCATTTGAGCATCATTCTCATGATGTATGTACTGTTAGTGATTTACATATTGATAAACATAAATTTGATTGTTCGGTTTTTCATTTTAAAATCAATCAGAATTCTATAGAATTTTCTTCGGAAATAGTAATAACTGAACACTTTATTTCAGATAAAATAATTATTTCTTCAGAAGCACAGTTAGCTTCAATTTCAACAACTTACAAAGCTTCAAGAGCACCACCTACATTATTGTTTTAAATAGAATTATTAGAATATTTTAACAATAAAATACATTATATATGAAATCATATATCATAATCCTATTTTTAGGATTATCTGCTGTTTTGCATTCTCAAAACACAATTACAGGTACCATTACAAATACTGAAAAAGAAAAACTACTAGGTGTTGAAGTTTATATTAATGAACTTCATAAAGGTACTTCAACCAATGAAAAAGGTTATTTCGAATTAAAAAACCTCCCAAGCAATACCTTAAAAATTACTGTTGCCTATATTGGTTATAAAACACAAATAAAAACAATTAAATTAACTAAAAAAATAACAACTTTAAACTTCATTTTAAAAGAAAGTGTGTTTAAAATGGATGAAGTTATTATCTCTACACCTTTCAATAAATTGCAAAGTGAAAATGTAATGAAAGTTGAAAAAGCAACCATTAAACAATTAAAAAATAAAGGAATTGTAACTTTAAGCGAAAGCATAAGTACTATTCCTGGAGTTTCAACAATGTCTACTGGTATAGGAATAGGAAAACCTGTAATTAGAGGTTTACGTGGAAACCGAGTATTGGTTTACAGTCAAGGATTACGACTTGAAAATCAACAATTTGGAGATGAACACGGCTTAGGTGTAGATGCTTCGAGTATTGAAAGTATGGAAGTTATAAAAGGACCAGCATCATTACTTTATGGTTCAGATGCTTTGGGTGGCGTACTGTATTTTAACCCTGTGAAATTTGCTTCAGAAAATAGCTTTGATCTTTCAGGGTCTCAAACTTTTTATTCGAATACCGAAGGAACAAACACAGCAATTAGCGCAAAACAATCGTTCAGTAAATGGAAATTTTTAGCTAATGGATCTTACAATTCACATAGCGATTATAAAACTGCCAATAATGATCGAGTTACTAATACACGTTTTAACGAAACCAGTTTTAACTCTGCTATTGGTTACAACAGCGAGTTAATTTCTAGTACTTTACGCTTTTTATACAGCAAAAGCACTATTGGTATTCCAGATGAGATTGGAGATCAAACTGCTTCAAAAGATAAATTATTTCCGTATCAAGGGTTAACAACAAAAATGGTTAGTTTAAGTAATACTATATTTTTAAATAATTCTAAAATTTCTACAGTTTTTGGATTTACTAGAAATAATAGAAATGAATTTGAAGAACACCATGATGACGAAGATGAGCATCACGATGATGAAGATCACGAAGAAGAGGAAGAACAACACGAAGATGAAGATTTAGAAGCAGCCTTACAATTAGTCTTAGATACCTATAGTTATGATGTTAAATGGCAATTACCAACATTTAAAAATATTGAAACAGTTGTTGGTGTTCAAGGTATGTACCAGGAAAACAGAAATTATGGCGAAGAAATATTAATTCCAAATGCAGATATAAATGATATTGGTGTTTTTGCTACGGCAATGCACACTTTTAATAATAATAGTATTCAAGGAGGAATTAGATTTGATAATAGAAATTTAAAAACATATTATCATGAAGTTCCTCACGATGATGAAGTTCATATTTTTGAAGCTATTGATAAATCATTCAATAATGTTTCTGCTTCATTAGGTTATAAAACACAACTATTTAACAAAATAACTAGTAGAATTAATTTAGCTTCAGGATTTAAAGCTCCTAATTTAGCTGAATTAACTTCAAACGGGGTGCACCACGGTTCTAATAGATTTGAACTTGGAAACAATAAACTTGAACAAGAACAAAATTATCAATCGGATATTTCTTTTGAATACAAAACAGATCATTTTGAACTAGTTTTAAATGGTTTTTACAATTATATAAACGATTATATATTTATTGCTCCAACAGGTGAAATTGAAGACGATTTTGAAGTGTATAGTTACACACAAGACAATGCAAAGTTATATGGTGGAGAATTTGGTTTACATCTGCACCCACATCCTTTAGACTGGCTGCATTTACATAGTAATTTTGAAATGGTAATTGGTAAACAAAACAATGGAGATTATTTACCTTTAATTCCAGCAAATAAATTAACAAATACTATTAGAGCAGAAATTAACAGTATTAAATGGTTACAAAATGGTTTTGCTTCAGCAACATTAGAAAGTACTTTTGAACAAAATAATTTAAGCAATTATGAAACAAAAAGTAATGCTTATAATTTGTTGAATTTAGGAATTGGTGGAACAATAAAACTAAATAAGTTAAGTTTTGATGTTAATTTCAACATAAATAATGCATTAGACAAATCTTATCTTTCACATCTATCTCGTCTAAAAATCAACGGGATAGAAAATATGGGGAGAAATTTTATAACAAGTTTAAAATTTAACCTATAAATAAGATAGATTAATTCTAAATTAAGAGTTAACAGAACAATCTAAAGCCTGATATTTAGATTGTTCTGTTTTTATAATTAGTTTTGTGGGATTTTAAAATTAAAAACCCAAGATGAAACTAACTAAAACCCAAAACATTTCAAACATTAAAAGTCCTGCCAGGCGCATAATTATTGGAATCCAATTTTTATTTGTTGCCTTTGGAGCAACTGTATTAGTTCCTTTATTAATTAATGTTGATCCTTCGGTAGCATTATTTACAGCTGGTGTAGGTACGCTAATTTTTCATATAATTACAAAAGGTAAAGTTCCAGTATTTTTAGGAAGTAGTTTTGCTTTTATAGCACCAATTGTAGCGGCAACAAAATTATATGGCTATCCAGGAACACTTGGAGGGTTAATTGCTGTTGGTATTGTTTATGGAGTAGTTTCTGCTATTGTAAAACTATGGGGATTAAAAGTTATTGAAAAAATATTTCCTTCAATTGTAGTTGGGCCAGTTATTATGATTATTGGTTTATCACTTGCTTCTGTAGGGGTAGATATGGCTAAAAACAATTGGTTAATAGCAATGGCGGTTTTAATAACTGCAATTGTTATTGTTGTATATGCAAAAGGAATATTAAAATTAATTCCAATATTTATTGGTATTGTAGTTGGTTATATTATATCAATTATTGCTGGTTTGGTAGATTTTACATCAGTAAATGAAGCAGCTTGGTTTGCGTTACCAAAGTTTACAGCACCTGAGTTTAACTGGGGAGCTATTTTATATATGATCCCTGTAGCTGTTGCTCCAATTATTGAACATATTGGAGATATGTATGCCATTGGAGGAGTTGCAAATAAAGAATTTGTAAAAGATCCAGGATTGCATAGAACATTACTTGGTGATGGTATTGCGACAGCTTTTGCAGGATTTTTAGGAGGACCACCAAATACAACATATAGCGAGGTTACTGGAGCTGTAGCATTAACAAAAATTACAGATCCTAGAGTTTTACGTATTGCAGCTGTAACTGCCATTGTTTTTTCATTGGTTGGGAAAATTAGTGCTTTATTAAAAACCATTCCTCCTGCCGTTTTAGGAGGGATTATGTTGTTGCTTTTTGGTATGATTGCTAGTATTGGTATTAAAACATTAATTGATGCTAAAACAGATTTTTCTAAAACTAGAAATCAAGTAATTGTATCAATTATTTTAACAATTGGGATTGGTGGAGCTCAAATGAGTTATGGTAATTTTTCACTTGCAGGTATTGGCTTAGCATCAATTGTTGGTGTTGTTTTAAACCTTGTATTACCAAGTAAATCTTCTCCTATTAAAGGAAGTCATGTGGAAGAATAATCAATATTAATTATAAAAAAAGAAGCCAATTTTAATTTATTAAAATTGGCTTCTTTTTTTATAATAGATTCTTATTTAAGATTCACTAACTTTTAGTCTTGCCGTAGCAGAAATAGTTTCTTTTGAAAAATCTTCTTCTAAATATTTTAAATAACCTACAATAGCAATCATACCTGCATTGTCGGTAGTGTATTCAAATTTTGGAATGTAGGTTGTCCAGCCAAGTTTAGCTTCACTTTCTTTTAAAACTTTTCTTATTTCAGAATTGGCACTTACACCTCCCGCAATTGCAATATGTTTAATTCCAGTTTGTTTCACAGCTAGTTTTAGCTTGTCAAATAAAATTTCAACAATTGTGTATTGAATAGATGCGCAAACATCATTTAAGTTTTCTTCAATAAAATTTGGGTTTTCTTTTACTTGTTTTTGAATAAAGTATAAAATACCTGTTTTTAATCCGCTAAAGCTAAAGTTTAAACCATCTACTCTTGGTTTGGTAAATTTAAAGGCTTTTGGGTTTCCTAATCGGGCATATTTATCTACCAACGGTCCGCCAGGATAGGGTAGTCCTAATATTTTGGCTGATTTATCGTAGGCTTCTCCAACTGCATCATCAAGAGTTTCACCTAAAACTTCCATTTTAAAATGACTTGAAATTTTAACAATTTGAGTATGTCCTCCACTAATTGTTAAACATAAAAAAGGGAATGGTGGTTTTTTATGGTTTTCGTCTTCAATAAAATGAGCTAAAACGTGCCCTTGCATATGGTTTACAGCAATTAAAGGAATGTCTAAAGCCAATGAAAGTGACTTGGCAAATGAGGTTCCAACTAATAAAGAACCCATTAATCCAGGCCCACGCGTAAAAGCTATGGCATTTAAGTCTTTTTTGTCGATATTTGCTTGGTGAATTGCTTGTTGAATAACAGGAACAATGTTTTGTTGATGTGCACGTGAAGCTAATTCAGGAACAACACCGCCATATTTGGTATGTATTTCTTGATTTGCAACAACATTTGATAGTATTTTTCCGTTGCAAATAACGGATGCACTAGTATCGTCACAAGAAGATTCAATACCAAGAATGTAAATTGGTTTATTTTTAATCATTTATTATTAAATAAAGGCACGAAAATTGCCGTAAAAATGCAAATTTAGCGCATATCAAACGAATTAAAAAAATAGTAGTTAAAATTTTTCTGGCACTAATTCTAATTTTAGTAATTGTCAGCCTGTTATTAAGCATTCCTGCTGTGCAAACTAGTTTGGGAAAAGCGGCTACAAATTATCTTCAAAAAGATTTTGGAGTTGATATTAATGTTAGTAAAGTGGATTTGTCTTTTTTAGGAGATGTTCAACTTAAAGAAATTCTTATAAAAGACCATCACTTAGATACATTAATATATGCTGAAAATTTACAAACATCAATTTTTAGTTATAAAAATATTATAAATAATAAACTTGAATTTGGAACAATTTCACTTGAAGATTTTATTTTTAATATTAAAACATATAAAAATGAAAATGATGATGGGTTAACTGTTTTTGTAGATAAATTTGATGATGGATCTACAAGTACAAAACCTTCTACTTTTTTACTTACAGGTACTAAATTGAAATTAAAAAATGGTTTTGTTGAAATATTAGACGAAAATGATGAGGATCCAAAACCAATATATTTTAAAAATATAATTGGAAGCGCAGAAGATTTTAAAGTTGAAGGGCCAAATGTTTCAGTGAAAATTAATAATTTTAGTTTTGTTGAAAATCATAATTTAGAGGTAAAACACTTTAGTAGTAAGTTTACATATACTAAAGAGTTTATGAATTTTGAGAATACTGAAATTGAAACTGCATCTTCAAAAATTTTAACAGATTTAAAATTCACTTATAATAGAGAAGACTTTTCAGATTTTAATAATTTGGTAAATTTAAATGCCCAAATTAAAAGTGCAGATGTTTCACTTATTGATTTAAAAAGTTTTTATAAAGAATTTGGAACCCATGATGTGTTGCACTTTTCTGGAAATCTAGAGGGGAAATTAAATAATTTCACATTTAAAAACTTAAAGTTAAATACGGATAAAAAAGCTATTATTAATGGTGATTTAAATTTTAAAAATGCTTTTAATCAAGAAAATGGTTTTGCTTTAGATGCTGATTTTTTAAATTTAACTTCAGATTATAATCATTTAAAAACACTATTACCTAGAGTTTTGGGTAATACATTACCATCTAGTTTTAAGGATTTAGGGAGATTTACAATAATTGGAAAATCTCATATTACTCCAAAAAAAATAGATGCTCAATTATTATTAAAAACGGATTTAGGCACCTCTATTTCGGATTTGGTTTTGACTAATATTGATGAAATTGATAATGCTTCTTATAAAGGTCATATTCAGGTTGTAGATTTTAAGTTAGGAGAAGTAATGGGAGATAGTTTGGTAGGTTTACTATCAATGGAAGCTGATATTGATGGTAAAGGTTTTACTCTTGAAAATTTAAACACTTCGGTTAAAGGTAAAGTATCTAAACATCAATATAAAAATTATACATATAGAAATATAAGCTTAAATGGGGTGTTTAAAAACAAACTATTTGATGGAGCAATGGAAGTTAATGATGATAATATTAAGCTTAATTTTAATGGGTTAGCAGATTTATCTCAAGAAATATATAAGTTTGATTTTAAAACTTCAGTAGACTATTGTGATTTAAACACACTTAATCTTTTTAAACGTGATAGTATTTCAAAAATAAAGGGAGATATAATTATTGATTTAAAAGGAAATTCTATTGATGATTTAGAAGGTAATATTAATTTTAAAAATTCACTTTATTTAAATCAAAAAGGAAACTATTTCTTTAAAGATTTTAATGTTACATCTTTATTTACAGATAGTATACGAACTATTACAATTAATTCTCCAGAAATAATTACAGGAGAAATTGTAGGTAATTTTAAATTTAAGGAGCTTGGGAAATTAACCCAAAACTCCATAGGTAGTATTTATTCAAATTATAAACCTTTTATTGTTGCTGCAAATCAAAAATTAGATTTTAAGTTTAATGTTCATAATAAAATTGTAGAAGTATTTTATCCCGAGGTAATATTGTCTCCAACTACTACAATTAGAGGAAGTATAAATTCGGATAATAATTTATTTAAATTAAATGTAAAGTCCCCAAAAGTTGATGCATTTAATAATGAAATTGAAAAATTAAGTTTACAAATAGACAATAAAAATCCACTTTTTAATACACAGCTAACAGTTGATAAAATTAACTCTTCAATTTATGATATTTCAAACTTGCATTTGGTTAATATTACCTTAAGTGATACGCTTTATTTTAGAACCGAATTTAAAGGAGGTACAGATAAAACTGAAGATTTTAATTTATCTTTTTATCACACCTTTAACAAGGAAAATAAATCTGTTTTTGGTATTCAAAAATCAAATTTTACATTTAAAGATAACAAGTGGATTATTAATCCCTTGAATGATTTAAAGAATAATGTTATTTACGATAGTAAAATAAATGAATATAATATAAGTCCTTTTTTAGTTGAATCTAATAATGAAAAAGTTGAATTTTATGGACGCTTAAAAGATTCAACTTACAAGGATCTTAATTTTAAATTTAAAGATGTAAAATTATCAAGTATTACGCCAAATATTGATAGTTTAAAGCTTGAAGGAATAATTAATGGTGTTTTAAATTATAATCAAATTAAAAAAGAAATTAAACCAAATGCAAAATTAACAGTAGCTAATTTTAAAGTAAACAATTCTCAACAAGGAGATTTAAAGATTAATATTGAAGGGGAGAATACCTTAACAAAGTATGATGTTAAAATGTCTTTGGAGAGAGATAAAAACATAACATTTTCAGCTGTTGGGGAGTTAGATTTTGAGCCAGAAAAACCAACAATGGATATTATTGTCGATTTTGAAGCCTTTAAATTAGATGCATTTAGTCCATTAGGAGAGGATGTATTAACCAATATAAGAGGTTTTGCTTATGGAAATGTAAACTTAACAGGTCCAATTAATAATCCTAATATGTTGGGAGATTTATATCTAGATCAAGCTGGTTTAAAATTTCCTTATTTAAATGTCGATTATAATTTTGACGGAACAAGTGTTGTATCTTTAAAAGGCCAATCTTTTAATTTTGAAGATGTTTTAATTGAAGATAATGTAAAAAAAACAAAGGCTAAATTAAATGGTTCAATTTCTCATAAATATTTTGATCGTTGGAAACTAGATTTAGATTTAGTAACTTCAAATTTATTAATATTAAATACAGAAGAGGAAGAAACATCGGTATATTATGGGAAAGGTTATTTATCAGGAGGTGCTACCATAAAAGGTTTAACAGATAAGTTGGTGATTGATGTAAATGGGAAAACCAATAAAGGGACATATTTTGTAATTCCAATAAGCGATGTAAAAACATTGGGCGAATCTCAATTAATAAGGTTTTCAAATTCAGAAATTGTAGTTAAAGGTTCTAAATCTAGAAAAGAATTTCTTTCTGAAAAGTTAAAAGGATTATCCATTAACTTTAATATAGAAGTAACTAAAGATGCCGTTGTAGAAATGGTATTGGATAAAGCTACCGGTAGTTATTTAAAGGGAAGTGGAACAGGTAATTTACAAATAGAATTAGATACAAAAGATAAATTTAAGATGTATGGAGATTTTATTGTTGATAATGGAATTTATAATTTTAAATATGGAGGTATAATAAATAAACCTTTTAATGTTCAAAGAGGTGGTAGTGTATCTTGGAGTGGAGACCCTTACACTGCAGATATTAATATTGAAGCCGTATATCGTGTTTCTGCCAATCCAAAATCATTATTAGAAAATATAACAACAAATAGAAAAATACCAATTGATTTGATAACTCGTTTTTCTGGAGAATTATTTAACTCAAAACGTACTTTTGATATAGAAATACCTAATTCAAGTTCAACCGTAGCTTCTGAGTTAGCTTTTAAATTAAATAATAATGATACAAATAGTAAAACTATTCATTTCATGGCTTTATTAGCTACAGGTAGTTTTTATAATGAAAGTAATTTAAGTGTTAATAGTTCAGGTTTAGTATATGGAACAACCTCAGATTTATTGTCAAATGCGTTTGATAATATTGTAAACAAAGGAAATAATAAGTTTAAATTGAAACCTGTTTATACCTTTGGAGAAAAAAATAATATTGATAATTTAAATATTAATGATCAATTAGGGCTAGATTTTGATTATCAGGTTAATGACAAAATTATAATAAACGGGAAAGCTAGTGTTCCAATAGGTTCAAAAGAACAAACAAGTGTAATAGGTGAGGTTACAATTAATTTTCTAATGAATGATGAAGGAACTTTAACGTCTTCAATTTTTAATCGTCAAAACGAAATACAATATTCAGAGCAAGACGAAGAAGGATATACACAAGGAGCAGGGTTAAACTACCAGATTGATTTTGATAGTAGTAGGGAGCTTTTTGAAAAATTAGGGTTAAAAAAGAAAAAACAAATTGATACTACCACTGTATCAAAAAAGGATTCAATATATAACACAAGAGTAACCAAGTTAATTAATATAAAAAGTAAAGAAAAATAATTATGAACAAGCCAACATTAGTAATTTTAGCTGCGGGTATTGGAAGTAGGTATGGTGGATTAAAGCAATTAGATACATTTTCAGCTCAAGGAGATACAATATTAGATTTTTCAATTTATGATGCTATTCAGGCAGGATTTGGAAAAGTTGTTTTTATAATTAGAAAAAGTATAGAACAAGATTTTAAAGATTTTTTCAACCTCAAATTAGAAGGTAAAATAGATGTTGAATATGTTTTTCAAGAAATTGATAATATTCCAGAAAAGTATAAGGATAATAATAGAGAAAAACCTTGGGGAACAGGACATGCTTTGTTAATGGCAAAAGATGCAGTTCCTGGAAATTTTGCAGTTATAAATGCGGATGATTTTTATGGAAGAGAGGCTTTTGAAGGGATTGCTTTAGCTTTAAATTCAATAGATGAAAATTCAACCAACTTTAATATGATGGCATATGTTCTTAAAAATACAATTTCAGATTATGGATTTGTTTCTAGAGGAGAATGTAGAGTTGATAATAACGACTATTTAACGGGAATAACCGAGAGAACTCATATTGAAAAAGTAGATGGTGTTTTAAAGTTTAAAAATGAAAATGAAGAATTAATCCCAATATCAGAAGAAACAGTTGTAGCTATGAACTTCTTTGGGTTTACACCAAAATATTTCGAGTTATCAGAATCTATGTTTATAGATTTTTTAGAAAAGAATTACAAAGAGCCAAAAAAGGAATTTTTTATTCCAACGGTTGTTAATAATTCTATTTTGAATAAAACGGCAACTATGAAAGTTTTACAATCCAATGCTCGTTGGTTTGGAGTTACTTACAAGGAAGATAAAGATTATGTAACCTCTGAAATTCAGAAATTAAAAGCATTAAAGGTTTATCCAGAAAACTTGTGGTAAGCTCTATAAATAAAAATGACACTAGTAGCAAATAAATAAAGTTTAATTAAAATTTAGTATTAAATTTGCTCATTAATTATGAAGAAAAAAATAAAAAAAATAGGTGTAATTACATCAGGAGGTGATGCACCAGGAATGAATGCTGCTATAAGAGCAGTTGTTCGTGCGTGTTCATATTATAAAATTGAGTGTGTAGGAGCATATAGAGGTTATCAAGGTTTAATTGAAGGAGATTTTAAACCAATGACAGCAAGAGATGTAAGTAATATTATTAATTGCGGAGGTACAATACTAAAATCAGCTCGATCAAAAGATTTTAGAACTAAAGAAGGCCGTAAAAAGGCACATGAACAACTGGTAAAAGAAGGAATTGATGGTTTAGTTTTAATTGGAGGTGATGGTACTTTTACAGGAGGAATGATTTTTAATGAGGAATATAATTTTCCTTGTATTGGAATTCCAGGGACTATAGATAATGATATTTTTGGAACTAATTATACAATAGGGTATGATACAGCTTTAAATACAGTTGTTGAAGTTATTGATAAAATTAGAGACACAGCTAGTTCACATAATAGATTGTTTTTTGTTGAAGTAATGGGGCGTGATGCAGGGTTTATAGCCTTAAATGCAGGTGTTGGAGCAGGAGCCGAAGAAATATTAATACCAGAAGAAAATTTAGGTTTAGAAAGACTTTTAGAATCTTTAAAAAGAACTAAAAGATCTGGAAAATCATCTAGTATTGTTGTTGTATCTGAGGGTGATAAAATTGGTAAAAACGTATTTGAGTTAGCTGATTATGTTGAGGAAAATTTGAAGGAATATGAAGTGAGAGTGTCAGTTTTAGGACACATGCAAAGAGGAGGCTCTCCAAGTTGTTTTGATCGTGTTTTAGCTTCTAGATTAGGTGTAAAAGCAGTTGAATTACTATTGGAAGGAAAAACGAACTTAATGGTTGGGCTTATTAATGAAAAAGTAAAAACAACAAATTTAGATAACGCAGTTAAAGGGCGTCACGAAATTAATAAAGAATTACTTCGTGTAAGTGATATAATGTCTATTTAAAATGGGATTAAAAGCTTCAGCTAAATTTAGTAAATGATAAGAGTTGGAATAAATGGATTTGGAAGAATAGGAAGACTAGCTTTTAGATCCATTATAAAAAGAGAAGGTATTGAAGTTGTTGCTATAAATGACTTACAAGAAGTAGATCAATTAGCTTATTTATTAAAGTTTGACTCTGTACATGGAGCCTTTAAAGGTTCAATTGAAATAGATAAAAACAATTTAATTGTAAATAAAAAGAACGTTAGAATTACTTCAGAAAAGAATCCTAAAGATATTAACTGGGGAGCTTTAAATGTAGATTATGTAATTGAATCCACAGGGTTTTTCACCACAAAAAAAGAAGCAGAATTGCATTTGTTGGCTGGAGCAAAAAAGGTTGTAATATCTGCTCCGTCTAAAGATGCTCCTATGTTTGTTATGGGAGTTAATAATTTTAAATTAACTAAAGAAAATATAGTTTTTTCAAATGCATCTTGCACTACTAATTGCTTAGCTCCAATTGTAAAAGTTTTAAACGATAAGTTTGGTATTATTGAAGGGTTAGCGACTACGGTGCATTCTACAACTTCAAGTCAGAATACTGTTGATGGTGAATCAGATAAATGGAGAAGAGGAAGAGCCGCATTAAATAATATGATTCCTACTTCAACTAGTGCTTCAGACGCATTAACTAAAATTATTCCAGAAATTGAAGGGAAAATTTTAGCTATGGCAGTAAGAGTTCCTGTTGCAAATGTGTCATTAGTAGATTTAACTGTAAGGCTAAAAAAAGAAACAACTTATTCTGAAATTAAAAAAGCAATGAAAACTGCATCTGAGAATAATTTAAAAGGAATTTTAGGTTATACAGAAGATGAGGTGGTTTCTAGAGATTTTATTTCAGAAACTAGAACTTCAGTTTTTGATGCATCTGCAGGAATGGAATTGAATAATCATTTTTTTAAAATTATTTCTTGGTATGATAATGAATTTGGGTATTCAACAAAAATTGTTGATTTAATAGAATATTCAGCATCATTAAAATAAAATAATTGAACTATATTTGAATAGTTTAAATAAAAAGTTATGGAAATTGCAATTATAGCACACGACGGTAAAAAGGCAGAAATGATTCAGTTTTTAATGGATTTTAAAGCCTTATTAATTTCAAAAGAAATTCAATTAATTGCTACTGGAACTACTGGTAAGAATGCAGAAAAAGCAGGATTTAAAGTCACTAAATTTTTATCTGGTCCTTTTGGTGGAGATGCTCAAATAGCAGCAAGAGTTGCGGAAGGAAAAACTGATATGGTTTTGTTTTTTAGAGATCCGCTAGGAATGCATCCTCATGAACCAGATATTGCAATGTTAATGCGTTTATGTGATGTACATAATGTACCTTTAGCTACAAACCCATCAACTGCTCAACTTTTAATTAAGTCTATTTAGAATTTGATACTTTCTTTAATTTTTGACTTCAATTATAAAGTGATTTATTTTATCGCAATCATTGAGATTTCAACATGAACAAATTTTGGTAAATTAGATACTTCTACAGTTTCACGTGCTGGAGCTGTATCAGCATTAAAGTAACTTCCATAAATTTCATTTATTTCAGAGAAATCATTCATATTAGTAATGGATATGGTTGATTTTATCACATTTTCAAAATTCATTTCAGCTTTTGCTAAAACAGCTTTTAGGTTTTCCATAACCTGCTTTGTCTCAGCTTTAACAGTTTCTATAACTAAATCTCCAGAAATTGGATTAATTGCAATTTGACCAGAAGTATATAATGTATTTTGAACTAAAATTGCTTGGTTGTAAGGTCCTATAGGTGCAGGAGCATTTTCTGTATTAATAATTGTTTTCATGTGTTTACATTTTTATGATAATGGTGACACAGGGCATTCGCTATTAGTCATTTCCATATGTGTCAAATTTGGATATGCTTGTTTCATATTAAAAAAGTGCTTTATCTGGTATTTGTCTTTTATCGTATTTTAAATCGCTTAACATTGATGATTTAATACCAATAAAAAAGTAATAGGTTTGTCTATCTCCAAAGGGTACCCAATTAAAGTTTAATTTCCAACTATCAAGATCTCTTGAGAATTTTAAATTTGTATAAGTAAATCCTTTTTCATTAATATCATAACCCGATGAAAATCCTATAGACCATTTAGGCGTTAGTTCTAAATCTCCATTAAACATTAAAGAGTTAGATGAAATATTCTTTTCCCGTGAAGTATTTGTATAATTAAGAGCGTAGGCCAATTGTAAAGTCCATGGTATTTTAGCTCCAAATAATTTAACTTCTGAACCTCCAGATTTTCCTTTATCAGGTTTGTTGTCTCTATTTGAGGTAGTTATATCTTCACCAAAAATCCCATCAGAATTATTAGCTTTAGCGTTTTTCTCTTCTTTAGATATTCCTTTTTCATTTTCTTTTTTGCTAGATAAAGAATAATTAAGTGTTAAACCAGCGTTTGTTAACCTAAATAAACTTCCTCCATTATCAAAATTAAACTTATCAATCTTTTTTCCGTTTACATCTAAAGCGTAAGGATCTAAGGTTGCTCTAACATTAACATTTAATTTATCATTAAATAATTTAGTTCCTGCATTCATACTAACGGGACTCCATTTTAGGGAGTCTGAAGCCATATTATAACTGGTTGAAAAGTTTAAATTATTTAACAATATAATTTTTTTAGCTTCAGTTTCTGATGAGTCTTTCTTTCTTAATTTAGCTTCTAGGTTGTTGTTTAAAGATAAGTTTAAACTATTTGAAAGCCCTGATCCTGGACTTCCAAAAATACCTTCACTAAAAGGAGAGTATTCAATAATATCAGTTGGATCTTCACTATTTTGAACTTCTTCGTTCTGGTAACTAAAATCTGGACGGTAACTATATGAAATACTAGGCCTTACAACGTGTCTTATTGCTTCAATATTTCCTTTTTTAAATTTAAACATACCATAAAAAGTAGTGCTCAAAGAAACGGAGGTGGAATATTCATTAAAACGACTAAAACTGCTAACTGTATCTGTAACAACTGCATTTTCTACATCATCAAAAGTTTTCTTTAGTCTGTCAAAATACCAAACATCTTTATATGTTAAACTTGGAGAAATAGTAAAAAATTTCAATGCTTTCATATTGGTATTCATTGTTAAATTATGTTGAATACCAGATTTAGCTTCATCAAACATCTGTTTTTTGAAAAAGAATTCTTCAGTAGTTTCTATTCTGTTATCACCTTTCATAGTATAAGATAACCCTGTTTTTTGAATTGCATTACTCTTTTTTCCTCCTTTACCCGTAAAAGGGTAAATTCTATCCATATTAACCTGTAAAGACGGCAAAGTCATATTAATCGCTTCAGTATTGGTGTTTTGAGAGTGAGTTGCTGACAAAGACATATTAAAAGGAGTTCCTACAAATGTTTTAGAATATGAAATAGACGAACTCATTGTGTTATTTAAGAACGCATTTGTATTTATTTCATTATTAGATTGCTTAAAATATTGACTACTACCTAAATTTACAGATGCTGAAAATCTTGAATTAGGACTTGCTTTTGCATCTTGAGAATGGCTCCATCTAATATTATAATTTGTGGCTTTTGAGTAATCATCAAATCCTTTTAAACTACTTTTTAGATTCTCATATCTAACATCAAAATTCCCGGAATATTTATACCTTTTTTTATAACTAGATTCGGCACGTAAACCCCAACTACCGTTTGAATAAATATCACCTAAAACGGCTAAATCAAAATTATCATTAAGAACAAAATAATAACCTCCATTTTGTAAAAAGAAACCTTGACTGTTATTATCTCCCCATGTAGGCATTAAAAAACCAGACGTTCTTCCTTTTGTTAATGGTATATATGCAAAAGGTAAAACAATAGGAGTTGGTATATCAGCAATTACAAGTTGGCTTGTACCAGCTACCAATTTTTTATCTTTTATAAATTTGGCTTTAGGAATTCTAATATAATAATCAGGATTTTTTTTGGTAGATGATGTTAATCTTATGTTTTTTATAAATATAATAGAATCATTAAACTTTTTACTTTCTTCACCTAAAATAATAATACCTTGTTGTTCAGTTCTTAAGTTCCAAATTTTAGCTTTTTCAGATTCAAAGTTAAAACTTATGGTGTCTTGAGTAGATTCTTGTTCTCCTTGTTTAAAAACAGGTAATTCAGAATATTGGCCAATACTATCTTTTATACCTTTAGCAATTACGGTACTAGTATTGTTATTAATTTCTATATATCCTGCATTTAAATCTATATCCTTATAATGAATATGAGCATTTTTATATAAAATAATTCTATTATTTAAAACATCTTGTCTAATTAAACTATCTGCACTATGCTCAATAATACCTTCTAATAATTCTTTAGGTTTCTTTATAGAATCTTTGCTTTTAATAAGTAATGAGTCTTTTTTAGAAATTTGAAGACTATCTCTAACGGGTTTAATTAAAGTGTCTATAGCTCTTTTAGGAATAGTATCCTTAGAAATCTTGTTTAGTTCTTGTGCATATCCATTTGCATTGAACAAGTGAAACACTTGAATCAAAAAAAAGATAAAACATATTTTTTTACTAATTGTTTTAATAATTAAAATATTTGTAAAATCATTATATAAAATTGGGTCGATCCCATAAGTTTTTTTATTTTAGCTTTTAAGCAATCAACCTTATTTTTCTAACATTATAAATGTATGGCTCAATAATTGTATTACCAAATAACAGATGCCAAAAATAATTAAAAATATTGATGAACTCACAACTCTTTTGCAAATTTAAATTAACAACGAAAAGCATAGTGTTTTTCGTATTCTTAACTGTATTTCTTTTTGGCGAAAATACTCTTTTTGCTCAGAAAAAAGAATTTGTTGTCGTATTAGATGCCGGTCATGGCGGAAAAGATCCTGGGAAAGTAGGATACAAAAAGGTTAAAGAAAAAGATATTGCATTAAAAATTGTACTTCAAGTAGGTAAACTTTTAAGTAAAAGAAAAGGTATAAAAGTTATTTATACCAGAAAAACAGATGTATTTGTTGATTTATGGGAACGTGGAAAAATTGCAAATAGAGCAGATGCTGATCTATTTGTGTCTATTCATTGTAATGCTCATAACTCTCAAGCTTCTGGCGCTGAAACTTGGGTTTTAGGAACGCATGCTAACCAAAGAAACTTTGAAGTTGCTAAAGCTGAGAATGCTGTAATTTTAATGGAGGATAATTATAAAACTAATTATAAAGGTTTTGACCCTAATTCACCTGAGTCTGTTATTGGACTTACTTTAATTCAAGAAGAATATCTAGATAAAAGCATACAATTGGCTAGTATTATTCAAACTGAATTTACCAATAAATTAAAAAGAAAAGATAGAGGTGTTAAACAGGCGGGATTTGTTGTGTTATACCAAACCTATATGCCAAGTATTTTAATAGAAACAGGATTTATAACAAATTATAAAGAAGGCGTGTTTTTAGGTTCAAAATCAGGTCAATCAAAATTCTCGGAAACTATTTATAGTGGGGTTTCTAAGTATATAGATCAATTAGAGTTGAATACAATAGCGGTTGAACATAAAATTACTCCAAAAACGGCTGAATCTGAAAAAAAGTCAAATATTGTTGCCAATTATTCCAACGTAGCTTTTAAAGTTCAGATTGCATCAGGTTCTAGAAAACTTGAAACTAAATCATATAATTTTAAAGGGTTGAAAAATGTTGATAGAGTTAAAGTTGGTAGGAGTTATAAATATTATTTAGGAAATACATCAGATTATTCTAGAATTAAAGAATTGCATTCATTAGCAAAATCTAAGGGCTATAAATCAGCATTTATAGTCGCATTTAAAAACGGTGAAAAAATTTCAATAGACGAGGTTTTAAAAAAATCGTAGTATTTTTGCCGTTTACAACCAAAAATTATTAGTAATATTGCTTTAAAAATTATAGAATTTTGAAAATTTCAAGAGAGTTTAAAACAGGATTTATAGCTATAGTAATAATTGCATTATTTATATGGGGTTATAACTATTTAAAAGGACAAAACTTGTTTGATGGTCCAATAAAAACATACTTTACAGAGTACAATAATGTTCAGGGGTTAAATACTGCAAGTGTAGTTACTATAAATGGTGTTGAAGTTGGTAAAGTGATTAATATTAACTTTAGTAAAGAAGAAGGTAAACAAGGGAATTTAATTGTAGAATTTAGTGTTGAACAAGATTTTGAATTCTCTAAAAATAGTATTGCCAAAATTTATAGCGCTAGCTTAATGGGAGGGAAATCTTTAGCTGTTGTACCTTCTTATGAAGGAGAAAAAGCACATCCGGGTGATTTTTTAAATGGAGAAATTGAATCTGATATATTTTCATCAGTAACGGAAAAATTAAATCCTTTACAAGCTAAAGTTGAAAATGTAATTGTAAGTGCAGATTCTTTAATGACTGGTTTAACCAATATTTTGGACGTGAAAAGCAGACAAAATTTAAAATTAAGTATTAAAGAATTAGGTGAAACTATTTCTAATTTTAAAACAGCTTCTCAATCTGTAAATAAATTAATTGAAAATAATGATGAAAAATTATCTGAAACATTAGATAATGCTAATCTTATGACTCAAAATTTATCTAAACTTTCAGATACATTGGTAAATGCAAATATTGGTTTAACAATTAAAAATATTGAGTCTACTATAGCAAATTTAAATTCAGTTCTATCTGGTTTAGAAGAAGGAGATGGTTCTTTAGGTAAGCTATTAAAAGATGAAGAAATGTATAATAACCTTACCAATGCTTCAAAAGAATTAGAAGAATTATTAAGAGAAATGAAATTACATCCAAAGAGATTTGTTCATTTTTCATTATTTGGTAAAAAAGAAAAAGGCTATGCACCTAACCAAGTAGAAAAATAATAATTAATAAGTTTATTAGTGGGGTTTCATATTAAAAAGGTAATCTAAACCTAAAAAAAATTATACAATTGTAATATAGAATCTAATAATAATGTAAATAACGTTATGTTTAGCAACATTTATTAGTGTTAGAAATACTTTTTAATGACAAAACTAAATTTAATCAGATTGTTTTAAATTTACAATCTGATTTTTTTTGTATAATATTTATTATTAAATAAGAGAAAACATTAAATTGCACTAAATTGATAATTAAATCCTGAAAGATTTAAAAAAGCTCCTTAAAAGATTTTATTAACATGAGTTTAATAAAAGTGAAATATTGAAAATCACTTAGGAAGTTGGATATTTTAATTAATCAAATAGAAAATATTAAGTTTGAGAGTAAATACTCAAGATGATATTTTAAGAAATTCGGAAAATTATAATTCTAATTATTGGTAATTGGAATCATCTATAAAAAGTAAAATGAATTATATTGACAACATAGCATTTGCAATTATTCTTTTTTTAGGAGTAGGTTTTTTTGTGAAAAACTTTCAAAAACTTATAAGAAATATAAAGCTAGGAAAAGATATTAATAGAAAAGATAATTCTAGCGCTCGCTGGAAAAATATGGCAAAGATTGCTTTGGGGCAGTCAAAAATGGTGAAAAGACCTATTGCCGGAATACTTCATATTATTGTTTATTTAGGTTTCATTATAATAAATATTGAAGTTATTGAGATAATAATTGATGGTTTATTTGGAACTCATCGAGTATTGTCCTTTTTAGGTAGTTTTTACAGTTTTTTAATAGGATCCTTTGAAATATTAGCATTTTTAGTTCTAGTCTCTGTTTCTATTTTTTGGATTAGAAGAATGGTGTTAAAAATTCCTCGTTTTTGGAATAAGGAAATGAAAGGCTTTCCAAAAAATGATGCACTTTATATACTGTATTTTGAAATGGTGTTAATGTCTTTGTTTCTTATAATGAATGCTACGGACGTTCCTTTTCAGCAAAACGATATAGGTAATCCAATTAGTCAATTTTTGGTTCCTTTATTTGAAGGATTTAACGCTTCAACCTTATTTATAGTTGAACGGACAGCTTGGTGGTTGCATATTACAGGTATACTAATTTTCTTAAATTATTTATATTATTCTAAACATCTTCATATTTTATTAGCATTTCCAAACACGTATTTTGCAAACCTTAATCCAAAGGGACAATTTACAAATTTAGAAAGTGTTACTAATGAAGTAAAAATGATGTTAGATCCAACAATAGATCCATTTGCTGCTCAACCCGAAGGAGCTGCAGACGAAATTCCAGAAAAATTTGGAGCAAGCGATGTACAGGATTTAAATTGGGTTCAACTATTAAACGCCTATACTTGTACTGAATGTGGTAGATGCACCGCGGCATGTCCTGCAAATATTACAGGGAAAGAACTTTCGCCAAGAGCTATTATGATGAAAACTCGTGATAGGCTAGAGGAAGTAGGTGAAAACATCAATAAAAATGGAAAATTTGTTGATGATGGCAAACAATTATTAAATGATTATATAAAACCAGAAGAATTATGGGCGTGTACAAGTTGCAATGCCTGTGTTGAAGAATGTCCAGTAAATATTGATCCGTTAGCTATTATTCTTGATATGAGAAGGTATTTAGTAATGGAACAATCAGCTGCACCACAAGAATTAAATTTGATGATGACAAATGTTGAAAATAATGGTGCTCCATGGCAGTATAACCAAATGGATAGATTAAACTGGAAAGACGAAAAGTAATACTAAATAAAAAAAATAATTACTTAGTAATAGCAACAAGATACCGAAGAAATTTATAGATTAAGTACTTAAAGATGTTACTATTGAAGTTTTTAAAAACGGTAAACACGAATAATATTAAAAATAGTTAGTATGAATGTACCTACAATGGCCGAGATGACGGCACAAGGAAAGCAACCAGAAATTTTATTTTGGGTTGGTTGTGCAGGAAGTTTTGATGACAGAGCAAAAAAAATAACAAAAGCATTTGTTAAAATTTTAAATAAAGCTGGAGTTGAATTTGCCGTTTTAGGAACAGAAGAAAGTTGTACAGGAGACCCAGCTAAAAGAGCAGGAAATGAATTTTTATTTCAAATGCAGGCTATGACTAATATTGAGGTCTTAAATGGTTATGAAATTAAAAAAATAGTAACAGCTTGTCCGCACTGTTTTAATACACTTAAAAATGAATATCCTCAACTAGGAGGTAATTATGAAGTTCTTCATCATACAGAATTGATAGAAACTTTATTGAATGATGGAAGGCTTTCTATTGAAGGAGGTAAATATAAGGGGCAAAAAATCACATTTCATGACCCTTGTTATTTAGGTAGAGCAAATGATATTTATGAAGCACCAAGAAGTTTAATTGAAAAATTAGAAGCTGAATTGGTTGAAATGAAGCGTTGTAAATCAGATGGTTTATGTTGTGGAGCTGGAGGAGCCCAAATGTTTAAAGAACCGGAAAAAGGAACTAAAGATATAAACGTTGAAAGAACCGAAGAAGCCATTAAAACAAAGTCAAAAATTATTGCAACTGGTTGCCCTTTTTGTAATACTATGATGACGGATGGTGTTAAAGCAACTAATAAAGAAGATGATATAAAAGTTCTTGATATTGCTGAACTTATAGCGAATACTGAAGACCTTTAAATTAATAGTACTACTTTTTTTAAATGATAAAACATTATATTGAAGCAGCACGGCTTAGAACTTTACCTTTGTCTGTATCCGGTATTATTGTGGGGAGTTCAATCGCCGCTTTTCAAAATATTTTTAATTGGAAAATATTTGTTTTAGCACTTTTAACAACAATAGGATTTCAAATTATTTCAAATTTTGCAAATGATTATGGAGATGGTGTAAAAGGGACCGACAATGATAATCGTATTGGGCCAAAGCGTGCCATTCAAAGTGGTGTTATTAGTCCAAATCAGATGTTATTGGCAATAAAAATTTCAGTAATTATAACTTTTTTTATTGCTATTCTTTTAATTTATACTTCTTTTGGTAAAGACGATTTTCTTAATCTGTTTGTGTTTTTTATTCTTGGGGTCTTAAGTATAGTTGCTGCAATTAAATATACAATGGGGAAAAAAGCATATGGTTATAGCGGTTTTGGAGATTTCTTTGTATTTGTTTTTTTTGGAATTGTAAGTGTAGTCGGTAGTTATTATTTACAGACTAAGGAGTTAAATACTTTCGTGTTATTGCCTGCAGTTACTATTGGTTTTTTAAGTATTGGTGTATTAAATTTAAATAATATGCGAGATAGAGAATCTGATATTAAGACAAATAAAAATACAATTGCCGTAAAAATTGGAAGTGAAAATGCTAAATATTACCATTATTTTTTATTAATTACCTCTTTTCTTTTTACTTTAGTTTTCACCATTATAAATTATAAATCTGTTTATCAGTTTCTTTTTGTAGTTGCATATATTCCTATTATAAAACATTTTATAGTTGTTTTTAAAAATAAAGAATCTAAGTTATTAGACCCTGAACTAAAAAAACTAGCAATAAGTACATTTGTTTTTTCAGTATTATTTGGGTTAGGTTTGTTTTTGTCAATTTAACAGATATCTTTGGCTTTTATTATTGTAATTTAATGAAGAATCAATTTTTCGGCATCTTTTTTTACATGCTCTATTTGTTGGCAATGGTTAGACCAATTGTTCCAATAATGGAGTACTATGCCAATTATGATTATATAGCTTCAGTACTTTGCGAAAACAGAGATAGACCATATTTGGAGTGTAATGGTAAGTGTTATTTAGAAAAACAATTAAACAAACTAACGAATAACCAACACGATCATAAATCAAATATTCCTCAAATTAGTTTTAAAGATTATCCAATAAGCCCGGTTACTCAATATTTATATGAGATTAAGGGCATAAAGGAATTCACTGTTGCAAATTTTGCACATGTTAATATATTACCAAAGAGTTTTTTCACAACCTTATTTAAACCGCCCCAAGATTCACTTTACTTTATTGTATAAATTTTTTAATTAAGTATTTTAAAAAGAATACCTAGTAAATATTTATACCTACTACATAAATTAATGAATCAATATTTAGAATAAAAATGAAAAACGTATTACTAAGTTTTACAGTAATGTTGTTTGCTATAACAATATATGGGCAAACATTACAAATAAAAGGGGGGATTATTGATGAGGATAGTTTCAACGCAATTGAAAATGTATCAATTATAAATTTAAATAATGGTACTAAAACAGTCTCAAACGCGAAGGGGGAATTTGCTATAAAAGGAAAAAGAAACGATGAAGTTAAAATATCTCATTTAGGATATAAAACTAAAATTGTAAAACTTCAGCAAAACATTAAAATTAAATTAGAATCAACTCAAATTGAATTGAGTGAAATAATAGTTTCGGCAAATCCGTTAAATGATATTTCACAATCTACAGTAATTAATGATGCTGAAAAAAGAATAAGTCAACCAAGAAGTGTTGGACATTTATTTAAAGAAATTCAAGGATTTGGTATTGCTAAAAGAGGAGCATATGCCTCCGAACCTGTTTTTCGTTCGTTTAAATATGAACAATTAAATATTCAATATGATGGTGGATTTAAAATGTTAAACGCTTGTCCTAATAGAATGGATCCAATTACTACACATGTAATTCCAGAAGAAATTGAAAAAATAGAAATTGTAAAAGGTCCTTTTACAGTAAGATTTGGACAGAATTTTGGAGGAATTATAAACTTGGTAAGTAAGAACCCTTCAAAAGGGAAAAAGGGATTACAAGGAAGCGTTGAAGGAGGTTATGAATCTAACGGAGGTAATTTAGTTACTGGAGCATCTTTATTGTATGTTGCAGATAATTATGATGTTTTGTTTACAGGTTCTTATCGTGAATTTGGTGATTATGAAGATGGTAATGGAGATGAAGTTCCTTCTTCTTTTAGAACTACAGATTATTCATTAAAAATAGGGTTAAATCCAACAGAAAATCAACGTTTGCAAGCTACTTGGAGACAATCTTTTGGTAGGGATATAAAACACGCCGGATTACCTATGGATTCTCCATTTGATGATAGTTATTTAGCTGGGTTAGATTATAAATGGGAAAACATTTCAGAAAAAATAGAAAATTTTAATGCAAAAGTTTTTTATTCATATGTTGATCATTTAATGACAAATACAAATCGTCCTAATTTTAATATGGTTGATGCTCAATCTCCAGTTGAAGTTTCAACTTATGGAGGAAAAGCAGAAGTTGTATTAACGCCTAGTGTAAAATCGAAAATATTTGTTGGTGTAGATGCGAATCTTATTCAAAGAGATGGTTCAAGAACTAGAATTGTTAAAATAATGAATGGTTCAATGTTACCAGAACCTAAAGTATTTATTGATAAAATTTGGCAAGATTCTAAATTAAATGATTTTGGGATTTTTGCTGAAGGTAAATTTAAAGTAGCAGATAAGTTAACTTTAACAACTGGAATTAGAGCAGATTTTATAAAAGCAGTAATAAATGATCCAGCAGCTGATTTTTTAGCGTTATATGGTGGTGAAATTGATGATAAAACAGAAACAAATATAAGTGGTAATGCAGCTATTAAATTTCAAGATAATGGTTTTCAAGCTCAGTTAGCTGTTGGTAGAGGAGTAAGAACGGCAAATATGATTGAACGATTTATCAACCATTTTGCAGTAGGTGTAGATCCATATGAATATGTAGGAAACCCAAATTTAGATCCGGAAATTAATAATCAAATTGAACTTTCAATTAATAAAAGGTTTAAAACGGTCGAAATTGGAGCATCTGTATTTCATTCCTTTTTGGAAGATTATATTGTGCCAGTAGTAAATTCTAGTATTCCTAGAAAATTTATGCCAACAACTCCACCAATTGAAGCAAAGCAATTTATTAATATTGATAAAGCTTCGCAATCAGGTGTTGAATTTAATTTTAATTATAATATAACAAGTAAATTAAAGTTTAATTCAGAATTGTCATATACGTATGCTAAAAATGAAGATTTAAATGAGCCTTTAGCTCAAATACCACCTTTTATGACAGTTTTAGGAGTTAAATTTGAAAATAAAAATTATTGGCTTTCATTAAATAGTCGTATTGTAGGAAAACAAAGTAGAGTATCTGATTCATTTATGGAACAGGAAACTCCAGGTTTTGAAACGTTAGATTTTAGGGCAGGTATAGAGCCTTTTAAAAATTTAACAATAGGAGTTGGTATTCTTAATATTTTTGATAAAACATATTATGAGCATTTAAATTTTTCATATGCAAATTCAAGCACTCTTTCCGGTCGTATTTATGAACCAGGTAGAAATTTCACTACTTATTTAAAGTATAAGTTTTAAATTTAAATAATAATTGTTAATTTGTTAAGAACCGCAAAGATTAATTCTTTTGCGGTTCTTTTTTGTGGAAAATATTTTTTAAATTGCAGTAACCAACAATAATAAACTTCACTATGAAAATAACTTATTTAGGACACGCCTGTATCAGTATTGAAACAAAAGACAAAACATTATTAATAGACCCATTTATTACAGGAAATGAATTAGCTAAAAACATTGATATTAATAAACTACAAGCTGATTATATTTTAATAACTCATGCACATGAAGATCATATATTAGATGTTGAAGCTATTGCTAAACGAACTGGGGCTAAGGTAATTTCAAACTATGAAATTGTAACTCATTTTGAAAAAATGGGAATTGAAGGCCACCCAATGAATCATGGAGGAAAGTGGAAGTTTGATTTTGGAACTGTGCATTTTACAAATGCAATTCATTCAAGTTCATTCCCGGATGGAACTTATGGAGGGCAACCAGGAGGGTTTGTAATAGAAACAAGTCATCATAGAATTTATGTAGCGGGAGATACAGCTTTAACTCTTGATATGAAATTAATTCCAGATGTTATTGGTGAGTTAGATTTAGCTATTTTACCGGTTGGAGATAATTTTACAATGGGAATAAAGGAAGCTATGAAGGCGAGTGCTTTTTTAAATTGTAATAAAGTTTTAGGAGTTCATTTTGATACTTTTGGATTTATTAAAATTGATAAAGTGGCAGCAATAAATAAGTTTGCAAAAGCTAAAAAAGAATTGATATTATTACCTATAGGTGAAAATGTTAAAATTTAAAATTATCTTAACTGCTAATATTAAACATTTATTATGAGTATTTTACTCTATATTTTTTTAGCAATAATATTTCTTGTTATTGTGTTGGGGTTAATTGCGCCAAAAAGTTATAACGTTAATAGATCAATAACAATTAGTAAACCGTTACCTGAAGTTTTTCAATATTTAAAATTATTAAAAAATCAAGATAATTGGTCACCATGGGCGGAAAAAGATCCAAATATGAAAAAGACATTTAAAGGAACTGATGGCGAAATTGGTTTTTTGTCTGCTTGGGTAGGAAACAAAGATGTTGGGGAAGGAGAACAAGAAATTACTGGAATTGTTGAAAATGAAGTTGTAAATTCTCAACTTCGATTTTTAAAACCATTTAAATCTACTTCCAATGCTTATTTAAAAGTGAAAAAAGAAGGGAATGGGACAAAGGTAATTTGGGGATTTTCGGGAAACAATAAATTCCCAGTAAGTATTATGATGTTGTTTATGAATATGGATAAATCTATAGGTAAAGAATTTGAGTATGGTTTAAACAAATTAAAAATTATTTTAGAAAGATAATTCATGAAGAAAAATTTAGTATGTTGGTTTCAAATCCCTGTAAATGATATGGCTAGGGCTGTCAAATTTTACGAAACAATATTTAGTGTAAAAATTAAAGTTGAAAATTTTGGTGAAGAATTAATTGGATGGTTTCCTGCTTCAGAAGATAAAACAGCACCCAATGCTGGCGGGCAGTTAATATTTAACCCAAAATACTACAAGCCAAATCCGAATGGAACACTTATTTATTTTGCCTCTCAAACTAATAATTTGAATGATGAATTAAGTAGAATAGAAGCTGCAGGAGGAAAAGTAATTGTTGAAAAAATGCAAATTACCGAAAAAATTGGTTTTATGGGGGCATTTATTGATTCCGAAGGGAATAGAATGGCATTGCATTCAACTAATTAAATTGTATAAAATATATTATTTTCAAAGACTTATATTGCTTTTTAATAAAGTAGATTTTAACTAAGTTTTTAGATAGCTAATATTCATTAAAAATTAATTATTCGTACTTTTCCGTTTTTTAAATTATTAATGAAAGCAACCTATAAAAAGTACCTATTAAATTTTAAACAAGCTAGTGGAACTTCTCGTGGAATTTTAAAAACTAAAGAAACTTATTTTTTAATTATTTACGATGAAGAAAAAATTGGATATGGAGAATGTGGTTTATTTAAGGGATTAAGTATTGATGATAGACCAGATTATGAAGAAAAACTACAGTGGTTATGTGCAAACATTCATTTAGATAAAGAATATTTACTAAATGAGTTAATACAATTTCCTTCCATTCAATTTGGTTTAGAGCAGGCGTTGTTAAGTTTAAAAAAAGATAATTCATTTGAAATATTCCCTTCCAATTTTACAAAATCTAAAGATGCTATTAATATAAATGGTTTAATATGGATGGGAAGTGAAGCTTTTATGAAACAACAAATTTCAGATAAATTAAAAGCTGGTTTTTCAACAATAAAAATGAAAATTGGGGCTATAGATTTTGAAACGGAACTTGAATTACTAAAAAGTATTCGAAAAGAATTTTCTTCAGAACAGATAGAATTAAGAGTGGATGCAAATGGAGCTTTTAACCCAAATATAGCTTTAGAAAGATTAAAAAAATTATCTGAATTTAAAATTCATTCTATAGAACAACCAATAAAACAAGGCCAAATAGAGGAAATGGCAGACTTATGTTCTAAAACTCCAATACCAATTGCTTTAGATGAAGAATTAATTGGTGTTTTTAATGTAACAAAAAAGCAAGAATTACTACAAACAATTAATCCGCAATATATAATTTTAAAACCAAGTTTGGTTGGAGGGTTTAAAGGAAGTTTAGAATGGATTAATTTGGCAGAAAAACAACAAATTGGTTGGTGGATAACATCAGCTTTAGAAAGTAATATAGGTTTAAATGCAATTGCCCAATGGACTTATTCTTTGGGTAATAAAATGCCGCAAGGCTTGGGCACAGGAAGCTTATTTACTAATAATATCAAGAGCCCGTTAGAAGTTAAAAAAGGGTATTTACATTATAATAACACAATAAACTGGAAAGTAGAACTATGAAATTTATACAAGAAGCTTATAAAGGTAATAATAGTTGGTGGGCGTATTTAATAACAATATCTATTGTTACTTTTCCGTTCTTAATGAATGTAGTAATTTACCTATTCTTTCCTGAATTATTGGATACTATGTATAAAGAAATGGAGGGAAGGGAACCTAGTAATTCAGATTTCTTAGCTAATTTATTACCATTTTTATTTTTGTTAATATTATTATTTCTATTTGTAAGTAAATTGCATAAAAGGAAAATTAAGACAATAATAACATCAAGAAAATCAGTAGATTGGAGCCGTTTTTTTTATGCTTTTTTTGTTTGGTTTTCTATTGGAGTGATAATGATTGGGGTTGATTATTTTATGTTTCCTAATAATTATGTTTGGAATTTTAAACCTGCTCCATTTTTTGGATTATTATTTATTTCCATAATATTTTTACCTATACAAACAAGTTTAGAGGAGCTATTGTTTAGAGGTTATTTAATGCAAGCTTTTGGGGTTTGGTTTAAAAAGTCTTTTGTGGCGTTAATTTTAACTTCAGTAATTTTTGGTTTATTACATGGTTTAAATCCAGAAGTAGAAAAACTAGGTTGGATTATTATGATCTATTATATAGGAACTGGTTTGGTTTTAGGTGTTTTTACATTAATGGATGAAGGTACAGAATTAGCCTTAGGTTTTCACGCAGCAAATAATATAGTTGCAGCGGTTTTAGTTAGCTCTAATTGGGCAGTTTTTCAAACAGATGCGCTATTAATTGATGTTTCGGAACCTTCATTAGATCTTTTAATGTTTGTTCCTGTATTTATATTATACCCTTTAATACTTTTTATTTTTTCAAAAAAATATGGTTGGTCAAATTGGAAAGGAAAACTATTAGGAACAATTAGAGAGCCTATAGTATTAAATGAAGATGAATTTATAGCATAGTTTGATAATTGTTTGGAGTAGAAATTACATTTAAGAGAAATGAATAAACAACATTTTCATAAAAACTTTAAACTACAAGGCTCTTCATTTAAAAATGTTGAAGAATTATTAGAATTTTCAGAATCAATTTCTGTTGAAGTTTATGATTTTTTATGTAATTGGTTTAACTCAAAAAAATATGTTCAAGTTAAAACTTCAGGTTCAACAGGAACTCCAAAGTTAATTAAACTTCAAAAAGAGTTTATGATAAATAGTGCTTTGGCAACAGGTACCTATTTTAATTTGGGTGAATATACTTCAGCTTTGCTATGTATGTCTGTAAATTATATAGCAGGAAAAATGATGCTAGTTAGAGCCTTAACCCTAGGTTGGGAATTAGATGTTGTTGCTCCAAGCTCCAATCCTTTAAAAGGAAATAAAGTTTATGATTTCTGTGCAATGGTTCCTTTGCAATTAAATAATTCATTAGTTGAAATAAATACAATTAAAAAGTTAATTGTTGGTGGAGGTGTGGTTTCAAATGAATTACTAAGTAAAATTCAAAATGTTGAAACTGAAATTTTTGCAACCTACGGAATGACGGAAACTATAACGCATATTGCCGTTAAAAAACTAAATAATTTAAAAAACGTAATTGCGAGTGAAACTAAGCAATCTCATTACAAAGTTCTTCCAAATATTTCAATTTCAGCAGATATTAGAGGTTGTTTAATTATAAAAGCTCTAAATGTTTCTTCGGAAGTTGTAAATACAAACGATATAGTTGAACTAATTTCAGAAAGTGAATTTAAGTGGTTAGGTCGTTATGATTCTGTAATTAATTCTGGTGGAATAAAATTAATTCCAGAACAAATAGAAGAAAAATTATCAAGTATAATTTCTGAACGATTTTTTGTGGCTGGTTTTAAAGATTCAGTTTTGGGTGAAAAACTAGTATTAATTATTGAGAAATTGGTTACCGAGAAGAGTAAAAGTTCTATTTCAAATAATAATTTATCTGAAAATATAATTTCGATTCCTCTTAATCACCAAAAAGAATATGAAGAAAAAGTGAGAAATCTAAAATCACTTTTAAAATTTGAAAAACCTAAAGAAATTTACTTTATAGCCAAGTTTATTGAAACACCTACAAAAAAGATTAATAGACAAAAAACAATACGTTTATTAAATCTAAACTAGCTTAAAAGTAGCTTTTACTAATTGAAACTTACCAGTTACTCAATTTCATTATTTAAATGTTTTATAACAATATACTTTTAAGTATTAATTGTTAAAACATTCAACTATGAAAACCTATTTGCCATTATTGTTATCGTTATTTATTGCATTTCAAGTAAATGCTCAAAAGAAAGTTATTACAGGGGTTATTTCTGAAGATTCAAATCCGTTACCGGGTGCTTCCGTTATTATTAAAGGAACAATGGAAGGAACTTTAACCGATTTTGATGGAAGGTATTCTTTAGAAGCTTCAAAAGGAGACACTCTAGTTTATTCATGTTTAGGATTTAAAATTGTTGAAATAAAAGTTGAAAATAGCACTGAAATTAATGTGAAAATGACGGTTGATTCTGCACTTTTAGAAGAAGTTGTTGTAATTGGTTATGGAACAAGTAAAAAAAGAAGTCTTACAGGTGCTGTTAGAGGTGTTAGAATAAGAGGAATGTCGTCAATAAGAAAATCTTATAGAAATAAAAAAGTGCAGAATTATGAAAATACAGTTTCTTCAAATGAATCTTATAAAAAAATTAATGAAAATGTATTTAAGAACTCTAAATTAAATCCGCTTTCAACATTTTCTATAGATGTGGATAAGGCTTCTTATACAAACGTTAGAAGAATAATAAATAATGGGCAAAAGGTACCAAAGGATGCCGTTAAAATTGAAGAGTTTATTAATTATTTTAAGTATAATTATCCTCAGCCAAATAGTAAACACCCATTTTCAATAAACACAGAAGTTGCTCAAACTCCTTGGAATAAAACTACTAAAATTGTTAAAATTGGTTTGCAAGGTAAAGAACTAGATAAAGAAAATATACCTAATTCTAATTTTGTATTCTTATTAGATGTTTCTGGTTCAATGTATAATTCCAATAAACTTCCTTTATTAAAATCAGCGTTTAAAATATTAGTAAATCAATTACGTGAAACTGATAAGGTTTCTATTGTAGTATATGCAGGAGCAGCAGGTGTTGTTTTAAAACCAACTTCTGGAGCTAACAAAGAAAAAATTATAGCAGCTTTAAATAAATTAGAGTCTGGCGGTTCTACTGCAGGTGGGCAAGGAATTAAGCTAGCTTATAAATTAGCTGAAAAGAATTTTATTAAAGGTGGTAATAACAGAATTATTTTGGCAACTGATGGAGATTTTAATGTAGGAGCGTCAAGCGATTCTGAAATGGAAAATTTAATTGTTGAAAAGAGAAAATCAGGAGTGTTTTTAACTGTTTTAGGTTTTGGGTATGGAAATTTAAAAGATGCTAAATTAGAAACTTTAGCAAATAAAGGAAATGGGAATTATGGGTATATAGATACTATGCAAGAAGCCAACAAAATTTTTGGTGAAGAGTTTGCAGGTACAATGTATACCATTGCAAAAGATGTGAAGATTCAAGTTGAATTTAATCCTAAAAAAGTTCAGGCTTATAGATTAATTGGTTACGAAAACAGATTGTTAAATGCAGAAGATTTTAAAGATGATAAAAAAGATGCTGGTGAATTAGGTAGTGGCCACACAGTAACTGCTTTGTATGAAATTATTCCGGTTGGTATAAAAAGTGATTATTTAAAAGGTGTTGACAAGTTAAAATATACCAAGGCATTAAATAATAATTATACAGATGAATTATTTACTGTGAAATTTAGATATAAAAAACCAGATGGAAATAAAAGTATTGAGTTAGTTAAAGTTGTAAAAGATTCTAATGGTACTTTTGAGCAAGCATCAACAGATTTTAAATTTTCTTCAGCTGTAGCTTTATTTGGTATGAACTTAACAAAATCTAAATTTACAAATAAAGCAAAGTTTAATAAAGTTATTGAGCTAGCAAAAGCAGGTAGAGGAAATGATGAAAGAGGTTACAGAGCCGAGTTTATTAGATTAGTAGAATCAATATAAATAAAAAAAGGCAGTAATTTAATTACTGCCTTTTTCATTAAAACACTAAATATATTTACTAAATATTTTTATAAGTACAAGTGACTTAATAACTATTAATCCTGTAAAGAACCAAATAGGAGTTTTTGTGGTTTCTTTCAATTCAAAATAAGCTAACTTAATAGCTACAGGCATATCTTTTAAATTGTATTTATGTTTACATTTATTACATTCTGAAATTCCTGATTTTCCTCCAGATATAAAAGGAACATGAAATAAATGCTTGTAAAACCCAAGAATTGAAACTTTTGTTGATTTTTGGGTATTACATTCTGGGCAAGTGATATTTTTTGAAGTCTCACTCTTTAAAATTGTTGATTTTTTTCCTGCTAAAAACATAATTATGCTTCCATTGAATGATATACGTTTTGCACATCATCTTCTTCTTCAAGCCGCTCCAATAATTTATCTACATCAGCTTGCTCTTCTTCATTTAAAGTAGTTGTAGTTGTAGGAATACGTTCAAAACCAGAAGAAAGAATTTCTAAGTTATTTTCTTCTAAATATTTTTGAATTGCACCAAATTGTTCAAACGGAGCGTAAATTAATATACCATCTTCATCTTCAAAAACTTCTTCAACTTCAAAATCTATCAATTCTAATTCAAACTCTTCAAGATCCATTTTTAAATCTTCGGTTTTAATTCTAAAATTACAAGTATGGTCAAACATAAAAACAACCGATCCAGATGTTCCCATATTACCATCACATTTACTAAAAGCCGCTCTTACATTTGCAACAGTTCTATTGTTGTTATCTGTTGCAGTTTCAACAACTACAGCAATTCCGTGTGGTGCGTAACCTTCAAATAAAACTTCTTTATAATCGGCAGTATCTTTATCACTTGCTTTTTTAATTGCACGTTCTACATTTTCTTTCGGCATATTCGCCGCTTTTGCATTTTGAATAACAGCTCTTAAACGTGCGTTAGTTTCAGGGCTAGGACCACCTTCTTTAACAGCCATTACAATATCCTTACCAATACGTGTAAAGGTTTTTGCCATTGCAGACCAACGTTTCATTTTTCTAGCTTTTCTAAATTCAAATGCTCTTCCCATGTTTATGTTTTATTTAAGTGATGCAAATGTAGAAATAACAAAGTGTTTTTACAATTAGATTACAGTTAAAATATTTAAGTCTAGGAGTAACTAGACAATTTGAATAAGAAAAAAACATTTGTGTGCTATTTTTAACTATAAGTACTTTAAATAAAATTAAGAAAACAATATGTTAGCTGTATATTTGGAAAGGTATTAATGATAATTAAAAAGAATTAAATGAATTATTCAAAACTTATAACAATACTAGTTTTTGTGTTGCTTATTTCTGAAGTTAATGCTCAGAAAGCAATTGATGTTTTAGTATTTTCTAAAACAAGTGGTTGGCGACATAAATCTATTGAAACAGGTCAGGAACAGATAAAAAAATGGGGCGCCAAAGAAAATTGGAAAGTTAGATTAACTGAAAAAACAGCTGATATTTCAAATGCAAATTTAAAAGATGTTGAAGTTTTAATCTTTTTAAATACAACTCTTGAAGTTTTAGATAAAGATTCAAGAGAGGCATTAAAAAAATACATAAATAATGGTGGAGGTTTTGTGGGAATTCATTCTGCAACAGATACAGAATATAATTGGCCTTGGTACCACCAAATGATAGGCGCTCAGTTTATAAATCATCCAAAAACGCAAACAGCAACTATGGATGTTAACCATACTTGTAATCATCCTTCAATAAAACATTTTGAAGATACTTTTACGGTAAAAGATGAATGGTACAATTTTAAAGATGAAGTTTTACCAAGAGTAAATGTGTTGTTAACTTTAGATGAAAGTTCATACGAAGGAAAGCAAATGGAGAAAAATCATCCTATTGCTTGGTATCAATACTATGAAGGAGGAAGAATCTTTTATACAGGAATGGGGCATACTAAAGAAATTTTTTTCAACCCTGTTTATATAAAACATGTAGTTGCAGGAGTAAATTGGGCAGCAAGTAGAACTAACGTTGAAATGAATAAAGATTGGGAAGATCTTTTAGATACAAGTCTTTCTAAATGGGATAAATTTATGGGAGTTCCTCATATTTCAGTTGATTTAGATGGGATTGAAAAAAGTAAAGATGGTAAAACTGGCACTCCACTTGGAGTTAATAACGATCCTAAAAATGTATTTTCAACAATTAAAGAAAATGGAGAAACAGTACTTCATATAACTGGTGAAATTTATGGAGGTTTAACATCAAAAGAAGAATATAGTAATTATCATTTTAAAGCACAGTTTAAATGGGGCGAAAAAAAATGGGCTCCACGTTTAAGCAGTAAACGAGATAACGGGATTCTATACCATTGTAATGGACCTCATGGTGCATTTTGGAATGTTTGGATGAGTAGTTTAGAATGTCAAATTCAAGAAGGAGATTGTGGGGATTTTATTGCGTTAAACGATGTTTATGGAGATGTTACAGTTGATAAATTATTAAGAGAAAATGGAAAGCCTTATTTTGTTTACAATCCAAAAGGGAAGTTAACACCATTAAAATGGGCAGAAGGATTTGAGGATGGGCAAGCTTCAAAAAGTAAGTTATATGAAAATCCAAATGGAGAGTGGAATACTATTGAAATTATTTGTGTTGGAAGAACTAGTATGCATGTTGTAAACGGACATGTTGTAAATGTTATTAAAAATGCTAGATATGATATTGGAGGAAAAACAACTCCAATTGAAAGTGGAAAAATTCAAATTCAATCTGAAGCTGCTGAAAGTTATTATAAAAACATTCAAATTAAACCAATAAATAAATTTCCTAGAAAATATAAAAAACAAGCAAAATTATAACATATGAAGTATTTATTAATTTTAGTAACATTACTAATAGTTTCTTGTTCACCAAAGCAACAAGAAGAAGCACAACAAGCACAAACACAAGAATTGCAAGAAGGAACTTTTCCTTATGAGTTTCCAAATGAAAAGCCGAACATTAAAACAAGTGCGGCTATGGAACGTAATTATACGCAATATATGGCTCCTCGTCCGCAAGATAATGAGTTGTATTCTCAATTTAAATATACTGAATTAAAAGGGTTAGATTATAACAATCATGATGGTACAATTACACGTAGAGATCCTTCAAAAGTAATTTTTGAAAATGGTAAATATTATGTTTGGTACACGCATAGAGAAACTCCAACACCACCTCAAGGTGCAGAAAAATGTACAGACGTAATTCCTTCAAGCGATTGGGATTTATGTGATATTTTTTATGCAACCAGTGAAGATGGTTTTACTTGGGAAGAACAAGGAGTTGCTGTACCAAGACCAGAAAAACCAAATGTAGGTTGGAGATCAGTTGCTACTACAGATATTTTAAAGTGGAAAGGGAAATACTATTTGTATTACCAAGGGTTTATGGAAGCTAGCGGAAAACGTGGTGATGATTGCCCTGTTGCTGTTTCTTATGCTGATTCACCTGATGGACCTTGGACACCTTATAATAAAATTGTAATTCCAAATGGAGCAGAAGGAGAGTGGGATCAATTTTCAATTCACGATCCATATCCAATGGTTTATAAGGGGAAAATTTACTTGTATTATAAGTCAGATTCTAATGGACAGCCTAATTTAATTAGAATGCAAGGATTAGCAACTGCTGATAACCCATTAGGACCGTTTACAAAACATCCTCAAAATCCAGTTATTAGTTCAGGTCATGAGACTACATTATTTCCTTTTAAAGAAGGAATTGCAGCATTGGTTATTAGAGATGGTAACGAACATAATACAGTTCAATATTCAAAAGATGGTGTAAACTTTAACATCGCTTCAATTACAGCAGATATGCCAAATGCAGGAGGACCTTTTATTCCAGATGCATTTACAGATACTAAATATGGAAAAGGTATTACTTGGGGGATTTCACATTTTACGGCAGTAAATGGATGGACTACGAATCACGCAGTTTTAGCACGTTTTGACTGTGATTTAAGTTTAGATGTTAATGATCCTGATATGAAAAAAACACATGTATACCATAGACCAGAATATTACTATAAATTGGGATTAAATGGTAAACAGAAAAAAAGAATTGGTGAAGAAAATAAAGCGTTAAAAAACAAGTAAAATGTATAAAAAGCTAATAACACTTTTAGTTGTTTCTTTAATGACTTCAGTTTTGAGAGCAGATCCACCAGATCCACCAGTAGGTAAAAGATGGGTGTTAAATGCAAAATTTTCTGATGAATTTAATGGAAACAAATTAGATGCTACAAAATGGTATGATTACCACCCAAACTGGAGTGGTAGAGAACCGGGAGTATTTTTACCTTCTCAAGTAAAAGTAGGGAATGGGTACATGTCTATTACTGGAAAAAAATTGGAGAAAGATTCTATTCAATTAAAAAAGGATGGAACAAAAAGAATTTATAACATTGCTGGTGGCGCAGTAGTTTCTAAAACTACAGATGCTTATTTTGGGTATTACGAGTGTAAATTCAAGGCTGCTAAAACCACGATGTCTACAACCTTTTGGATGTCAACAAGAGGAAGTTCAGAAGGACCAGCAGATTGTGATAATGATAAATATGGGTTAGAATTAGATTTTCAAGAATGTATTGGGAGAGAAGGAGATTTTGAGGGTAAATATTTTGCCAAAGGAATGAACTCTAATTCTCATTATTGGTATACAGACTGTGAAGGTGAAGGACATGATTATCGTGCGCCACAATCTAAAATTGAAACTGAAACAATGCCTTCAGAAGATTTTTATACTTATGGTGGTTGGTGGCACAATGAAAGTAAGGTGAGCTATTATTTAGATGATAGAAAGGTTAAAACTGTTAATTTTTACGATGCCATTACTAAAAAACCATTTAATAAAACAATGGGATTAAATATGGTTTCTGAAACGTATCCTTTTCCTTGGATTAAATTACCAAATGATGAAGAATTGGCTGATCCAACAAAAAATACATGTTATTACGATTGGGTGAGAGTTTACAATTTAATTGATATTGACGAGAAAGTTTCAAAAAACGGAACAGAAGATTTAAAAATTTTCAATGATAAAATTAATTTCAATAATAAACCAGCTGAAATTACTTCAGAAAAAAATATAGATTTAAGCTACTCATATATGTCTAATGTAGATAGAGAAGTTTCAATTAAGGTGTTTAAAAATAAAAAGTCAGTGCTTCAAGCAAAACATACTGCTTATGCTGGGTTTGGAAATAAAGATTTTCAATTAAAGTTGAATAACAAATTAAAAAATAACGAAACTTATGTTGTTCGAATTTATGTTAGACAACCAAACGAGAAAAAAGCGATTGTAACAGATGAATTTAAATTTGTTTACAAGAATTAAATATTAAGGATAAATAGAATAAAATGAATAAAATAAGTTACAAAATTTTAGTATTTCTAATTGTTTGTGGAGTAAGTCAACTAAAAATGAATGCGCAAGAAGTAGATTTTTCTTTTCAAGATTCTTCACTTTCAATAGAAAAACGAGTAGATATTTTAGTGTCTCAAATGACATTAGAAGAAAAAGTGGGTCAGTTAGTAAATTCTGCACCAGCAATAGACCGTTTAAATGTTCCAGATTACGATTGGTGGAACGAAGCTTTACACGGTATTGCTCGTAATGGAAAAGCAACAATTTTTCCTCAAGGTATTGGATTAGGTGCAACCTTTGATCCTGAATTGGCAAAACGTGTAGCATCAGCAATTTCTGATGAGGCAAGAGCTAAATATGCAGTTTCACAAAGTATGGGAAACCATAGTAAATATGCAGGTTTAACTTTTTGGACTCCAAACGTAAATATCTTTAGAGATCCACGTTGGGGAAGAGGTCAAGAAACGTATGGTGAAGATCCTTTTTTAATGTCTAAAATGGGTGTGGCTTTTGTAAGTGGTTTACAAGGTGATAATCCTAATTATTTAAAAACAGCGGCTTGCGCAAAGCATTTTGCTGTTCATTCAGGACCTGAAAGTATTAGACACACGTTTAATGCTGAGCCTAATAAACAAGATTTATATGAAACTTATTTCCCTGCATTTGAAGCGTTAGTAAAAGAAGGTAAAGTTGAAGGTGTAATGGCTGCATATAATGCAGTTTACGGAAAACCAGCAGCTGCAAGTCCATATTTGTTAAAAGAAGTTTTAAGAGATACTTGGGGGTTTGATGGTTATATAACTTCAGATTGTGGTGCAATAGGTGGTATTACATATAAAATGAAATACGTGAAGACTCCGGTTGAGGCAGCAGCAATTGCTTTAAAAGCAGGAACAAACTTAAATTGTGGTAATACATATAAACACGTAACGGAGGCTTTAGAAAAAGGTTTAATTACAGAAGAACTTATAAATAATAGAACAAAGCAATTATTTAAAACACGCTTTAGATTAGGAATGTTTGATAAAGACAATAAGAATCCTTATTTAAAATTAGGTGTTGAAGAAATTCATAGTGATGAGCATATTCAATTAGCATTAGAAACTGCTGAAAAATCTATAGTATTATTAAAAAACAAGAATAACTTATTGCCTTTACCTAAAGATATTAAAATTCCTTATTTAACAGGTCCTTTTGCAAATTCAGCAGATATGTTAATGGGAAGTTATTATGGTGTGAGCTCAAATATGGTTACTATTTTAGAAGGTGTGGCTGATGTTGTTTCATTAGGAACGTCATTAAATTATAGAAGTGGAGCATTACCATTTCATAAAAATATAAACCCGAAAAATTATGCACCAATTGTTGCTGGAGATTCTGATGTAACTATTTGTGTGGTTGGTTTAACTGCCGATAGAGAAGGTGAAGAAGTTGATGCAATTGCCTCTCAAGATATAGGGGATAAGGTAGATTTAAAATTACCTGAAAATCAAATTCATTATATAAAAGAATTAGCAAAAAATAAAAAAGGACCAATAGTTTTAGTAGTGGCAAGTGGAAGCCCAATTTCTTTAGTAGATGTTGAAGATGATTGCGATGCAATTTTACAAATTTGGTACCCTGGAGAGCAAGGTGGTGCAGCTGTTGCAAATGTTTTATTTGGAAATGTTTCTCCATCAGGACATTTACCAATTACATTTCCAAAAAGTATAGCTCAACTTCCTGCCTATGACGATTATTCTATGCAAGGAAGAACGTATAAGTATATGAAAGAAGAGCCAATGTTTCCATTTGGGTTTGGTTTAACATATTCAACAACTGAATTTAAAAACATTACTTTAAATAAAGAAAAACTAAAAAGTAAAGATGAATTAAATGTTCAAGTTGAGGTAACAAATACAGGTAATTTTGATATTGATGAAGTAGCCCAATTATATATCAGTCCTTTAGTAAATACTGATAATTTACCTTTAACTAGTTTAAAAGGTTTTAAACGTATTTCACTTAAAAAAGGTGAAACAAAAACTGTTGAATTTAAGGTTTTAGCTAATGAGTTAAAAGTTATTAATTCAGAAGGAGAAAAAGTTTGGAGAAAAGGTGATTACAAAGTTATTGTAGGTAATTCTTCACCTTCAGCATTGAGTGAAAGATTAGGTGCTGCGACTCCTCAATCAGAAAATTTTAGATTGAGATAAGTTAAAATATAAAAAGAGTTTGTCTTAAAAGTATAATTTATGTCAACCTGAACCTGTTTCGGGTTCTCATAACAACCAGCAGTCAACTGGAGGAGATTCTGATATAAATTTAGGATGACGGTTTTCCTCTCTTTTAAGATAAATTAGATATTATTAAGAATTTTCTTATAAAAAAACTCCCAACTGAAAAGTTGGGAGTTTTTTATTTTGTAAGTTATTTAAACTTGTATTATTCCAAGATTAAATTGTTTTTCAATAGGAGCGTGGTTTGCAGCCTTAATACCCATACTAATCCATTTTCTAGTATCTAAAGGATCAATTACTCCATCTGTCCATAAACGAGCAGCTGCGTAATAAGGAGAGGTTTGATCATCATATTTTTTCTGAATAGAAGCTAAAATCTCTTGTTCCTTTTCTTCAGTAATTTCTTCACCTTTCTTTTTTAATGAAGCTTTTTCAATTTGTAATAAAACCTTTGCAGCTTGTGCACCACCCATAACAGCAAGTCTAGCGGATGGCCAGGCAACAATTAATCTAGGATCATAAGCTTTTCCACACATGGCATAATTTCCTGCTCCATATGAGTTCCCCATAATAATAGTAAATTTAGGAACCACAGAATTACTCACTGCATTTACCATTTTGGCTCCATCTTTTATAATTCCACCGTGTTCACTTTTGCTTCCAACCATAAAACCAGTAACATCTTGTAAAAACACTAAAGGAATTTTTTTCTGATTACAATTAGCTATAAAACGTGTTGCTTTATCAGCAGAATCAGAATATATTACCCCTCCAAATTGCATTTCTTTTTTACCGTTTTTTACAACTTTACGTTGGTTTGCAACTATACCAACAGCCCAACCATTAATACGAGCATACCCACAAATTATAGTTTTACCGTAGTCTTTTTTGTATTCTTCAATTTCAGAATTGTCAACAATACGTTTAATTATTTCTCTTGTTTCATATTGATCTGTTCTTGTTTTTGGTAAAATTCCAAATATTTCATTTGGATCTTCTGTCGGTTTTTTAGATTTAATACGGTTATAACCAGCTTTATCAAAATCACCTATTTTATCTACTATGTTTCTAATTTTGTCTAATGCATCTTTATCGTCACTAGCTTTATAATCAGTAACACCACTAATTTCGCAATGAGTAGTAGCTCCACCAAGAGTTTCATTATCAATACTTTCACCAATGGCGGCTTTTACAAGATAACTTCCTGCTAAAAAAATACTAGCAGTTTTGTCAACAATCATTGCTTCATCGCTCATTATAGGTAAATAAGCTCCACCGGCAACACAACTTCCCATAACCGCAGAAATTTGTGTAATTCCCATACTACTCATAACTGCATTATTTCTAAAAATTCTTCCAAAATGCTCTTTATCTGGGAAAATTTCATCTTGCATAGGCAGGTAAACACCAGCACTATCTACCAAATATATTATAGGTAATTTATTCTCTATAGAAATTTCTTGTGCTCTTAAATTCTTTTTTCCTGTAATTGGAAACCAAGCACCAGCTTTTACTGTTGCATCATTTGCAACAACTATGCATTGTTTACTTTTAATATACCCAATTTTTACAACAACACCACCAGAAGGACAACCACCATGCTCTTTATACATTTCATCACCAACCAAGGCTCCAATTTCAATAGAATCACTGTCTTTATCAAAAAGATAATCAATACGTTCTCTCGCAGTTAATTTACCTTTTGCCTTGTGTTTTTCAATTCTAACATCTCCACCACCTTTGTAAACTTTTAGAAGTTTCTTTTTTAATTCTTTGAGTTGAAGTTTGTTATAGTCTTCGTTTTTATTGAAGTTGATATCCATACCGTAATAGCTATTTATAGTGCTAAAGTACAAAATGAATGTTAAATATTGTTAAAAATATACCACAACAATAAATACCCGGGTAATTAAAATTAATTATTGTATGTTTGCAGTGAATTTAAATTATAAAAAATGAAAACTAAAAAAATTATTTATTGGGTAAGTACAGGTTTATTAAGTGCATTGTTACTAATGTCTGCAGGAATGTATGTTTTTAATAATGAACAAGTAGCAGGAATGTTTACTAACTTTGGTTATCCAACATATATTATTTATCCATTGGCAGCTCTTAAAATTGCAGCCGTAATTGTGTTGTTAACACTAAAAAGATCAAATATTAAAGAATGGGCATATTCAGCATTATTTTTTGAATTTATTTTGGCATTTTTTGCACATGTTATGATTGGTGATGGTGAGCAAACTGCGGCAATAATTGCAATGGTTCTTTTATTAACTTCTTATTTCTTCGGGAAAAAAGTATTCAATTCTTAATTCTTTATAAAATGAAAAATATAATTACAATTGGTGGTAGTACAAGTAAAAAATCTATTAATAAAGTTTTAGCTGAATATTCTGGTGAATTACTTTCTAATGTTGAATTAACTAAAATAGATTTGAACGATTATGAAATGCCTTTATTTTCTGTTGATGTTGAAGCCGAAAATGGATTTCCAAAAAAAGCGCAAGAATTAAATAATCTTATTGAAGGGGCTGATGGTTTTATAATTTCTTTAGCAGAACATAATGGAGCATATTCAGCAGCTTTTAAAAATGCTTATGATTGGTTATCTAGAATAAACGGAAAAGTGTGGAGAGATAAACCTATGTTGTTAATGGCAACTTCTCCTGGTGCACGAGGAGGACAAACGGTTTTAGAAATAGCGTTAGGAAGGTTTCCTTATATGGGTGGGAATATTATAGGTAGCTTATCCGTTCCTTCGTTTTTTGATAATTTTAAAGAAGGAGAATTAGTAGATGTTGATTTAAAAGAAAATCTTTTAAAATTAGTTGAAGATTTTGATAAAGCGTTATAGTTATGGCAGAATTCTCTAAAGAAATAAATTCTGAATTTAAAAATGAGCATATTAAAGCATTTTTAAATTTAAAATTTACTGCAAATTATTTTGAGAATATAGAAAATATGATGTTTAAGCCTTTTAAAATATCATCGCAGCAATATAATATTTTGCGAATTTTAAGAGGCGCTAAAAAAGCCATTACAGTAAAAACTGTTAAAGAGAGAATGGTTCAAAAATCTCCTAATGCCACACGTTTAATGGATAAGTTATGTGATAAGGGATTAATAGTACGTACTAGATGTGAAAATGATAGGCGGGTTGTTTATGTACAAATTAATGAAAAAGGCTTGGAATTACTTAATAAAATTAAGGTAGATAATTTTAATGGTAATTTCAGTAATTTATCAGATGAGGAAGCTAAACTATTAAATAATTTATTAGATAAATTTAGGAATAATGAGAACAAAAATATTTAGAGCAAGTAATAGAGGAACAGCTAACCACGGTTGGCTAAAAGCAAATTACTCATTTAGTTTTGCAAATTATTACAATCCTGAACAATTAAATTATGGTGTTCTACGGGTTTTAAATGATGATTTTATTGATGGAGGAATGGGGTTTGGAACGCACCCGCACGATAACATGGAAATTATAACAATTCCATTAAAAGGAACAATGAAACATAGAGATTCTATGTCTAATAAATGGATTCCATTAAACACAGGGGAAGTTCAAGTTATGTCTGCAGGTAAGGGGATTCAACATTCGGAAATGAATAATCATCCGAATGAAGAGGTAAATTTATTTCAAATTTGGATTGTACCTAATAAAACAAATGTAGAACCAAGATATGAACAAAAGGTATTTAAAGTTTCAGAAAGAAAAAATAAGTTGCAAACTTTAGTTTCATCAATAAATAATAAAGTAGAAGGCTCATTAACTATTCATCAAGATGCAATAATTTCTAGAATAGATTTAGATGAAAATACTAAATTTATATATCATTTAAATTCTGAAATTAATGGAGTTTATGTAATGTTAATTGAAGGCGAGATTAGTATTCAAAATGAAAAATTAACTAAAAGAGATGCTTTTGGTATTGACCAAACTAAAGATTTTGAAGTAATTTCAAAAGCAAAGTCTCAATTGTTATTTATTGAAATCCCAATGAATTTATAAAGTAATTAATTTGAAATAGGTAGTGTAAATGAGAAAATACTACCTTTTCCAATTTGGCTTTTAATATAAAATTTACCTCCTTGTTTTTCAGAAAAATCTTTACATAATAAAAGCCCTAATCCAGACCCCCTTTCATTTTCAGTACCTGGTGTAGATTGAGTTTTACTGATATTAAATAGTTTTTTAAATTTTTCATCTGGGACTCCTATTCCAGTATCAGAAATATTAATTTTTAAATATTTCTCACCATTCTCAAATGTTGTTTCAGAAGAAATAGTTACAGAACCATTTCGGTTTGTAAATTTAATAGCATTAGAAATTAAATTACGGATAATAATTGCTGTTAAATCGGGATCTGCATTTACTTTAATTTTAGGGTCAATTATATTTGAAAAATTAATATCCTTTAAATCTGCTTGAATTTTTAATAGTGAAAAAAGTTCTTGATTTTTGTCATATATGCTGAAAGAAACTTTTTTAGCTGTAATAATACCTGTTTGTGACAATGACCATTTTAATAAATTTTCGAGAAGGTTAAATAGTTGATTTGATGATTTTTGAATAGTTTGAAGTAATGTTTTTTGTTTTTCAACATTAAATGTATCAAAACGTTCAAGTAAAAGGTCTATAAATGCTTTTTGGGTACCTGCAGGATTTTTTAAATCGTGTGCAATTATACTGAAAAATTGATCTTTCATTGCATTTAATTTTTTCAGTTCATCTTCCTTTCTTTTTTCTTCAGTAATATCAAAAGCATTTAATATTACGGTTTCATTAGATTTAAACGTTATTCTAGCAGAAAACCATTTTATTTTATCGTTTATAGTTAGTGGATATTCAATAATAACTAGTTTTTTAGTACTTAAGCATTGCTGAATAGCATTAAGTAACATTGTTGCTTTTTCAGGTTGAAAAATATCTTTTATGTTTTTACCAATTAAATCTTTTTCTGGTTTATATAATAAATTTATGTTATTGTAATTTATTTTTAAATAGTCTCCTTTTGAATTAAATTCAACTATTAAACTATCTAAAGAATTAAATATGGCTTTTAATTCTTTTTCATTTTGTTTAATTCTTAAAAAAGATCGAACAATAACCCAAATTAATAAACTAATAATAAATGAGCTAAATAATAAAATTATAAGCAGAGTTTTATCTTGATCTAAATAGGAACCCCATCCATGGTTAGGGATCGCCGCCATAACCCAATTCCCAATAGGTAAGTTTACATCAATTAAAACAGGGTTTTTATCAAAAATTTTAGGGTCTCCCCAAAATGTTTCACTATTATCACCAGTTCCGTTATAACCTTTTAATGCAAATTTAAAACCGTTTTCATGTTCAGAAAGTTTAGCTTCTTTAAATAAACTATTTACTTTAATAACAATATCAGTTATTCCCCAAAATTGATTTGGGTTTATTTCTTTTTTATTAAAAATAGGAGTGTAGCTAATAAAAGCATTTCCACCTTCTACTAATTCTAAAGGACCGGCTACAAAAGTAAGTGTTGTTTTTATGGTTTTCTCAACAATGTCTTTTCGTTCTGCATGCTCCAATAAATTTAATCCAATTGCTGATTCATGTTCTTCTAATGGGTAAATGGCATTAATAATACAATTTTTAGACAAAGCCATTGAACTGATTACGGTGTCATTTTTAACATATTCTTTTGCTAATTGGTAAAATTCTTCATTTGTTATTTTAGGGTTTAATCCAACATAAGCAGCAACACCACGAGTATAATAAATTCGAGAGTATAAAGCTTTTTCTAAATTGGATTTTTTACTAGTCATCATGTCCAATAAATTGGAACGCTCGTCTTTTTCCCATTGACCTTTGGTAAACCTATTATAGTTTAAAGCAGCTATAAATAAAACTGTAAAAACAATAAAGGCGTAAATTATAGGTAATCGTTTATTTAAAACCAATTTTTGGGGTGATGACATAAATCATTTTTGGCAAATTTAATAAAAATAATATGGAGAATAAGATCTTGGTTTTTTTTAGAGAAACGGTAATTATAAATGAATCTAAAGGTTTGATATATAGAATTTAGTAATGCTTTTAAAGATTTAATTACTGCATTAATATTAATTGTATAGTTAATTCTTGATTACTATATACTTACTTAAAGTTTAGCGTTTTCGGGTTAGAATTTTCTTTATTTATAATATTTTAGTCAATAAAGTGTTAGTTAAATAAAAGGAATTATTGTTATATTTAATACGCTCTTTATTAAAAGTGCGTTTTTTATGGTTCTAAATTAAAATTTACGATATTTGCGTTCTACAAATTTCTTTTATAGAAAACTAACCGTAACAAATTTAAAGAATATGAATAAAAATACAGTATTAGCTTGGGCAACTGCAATTATGATAATAGTTGGATTGGCATTAATTGCACTTGGCGCTTTTAGATATGATGATGTTGCTGGATGGGGATTTGCTTCCGTTGGAATTGGTTTTTTTGCAATTGCGTGGGTATTTAATGCGTTAAAAGGTAGAGTTTAAAATAATTAAGTAAACTTCAAAATTTGAAGTATATTCAGAAATATTATATAGAAAATGGCAGACGATAAGAAAATAATTTTTTCGATGTCCGGGTTAAGTAAATCTTATCAAGGGGCAAATAAACAAGTATTAAAAGATATCTATTTAAGCTTTTTTTATGGAGCAAAAATTGGTATTCTAGGTTTGAATGGATCAGGTAAATCTACTTTATTAAAAATTATAGCAGGTTTAGAAAAAAATTATCAAGGAGATGTAGTTTTTGCGCCAGGTTATTCAGTAGGTTTTTTATCACAAGAACCTAAATTAGACGATGATAAAACAGTATTGGATATTGTTAAAGAAGGTGTTTCTGAAACTATAGCTATTTTAGATGAATACAATAAAATAAACGACATGTTCGGTTTAGAAGAGGTGTATTCGGATGCTGATAAAATGGAAAAGTTAATGGCACAACAAGCAGAACTTCAAGATAAGATTGATGCTTCTAACGCTTGGGAAATTGATACCAAATTGGAAATTGCAATGGATGCCTTGCGAACTCCAGAAGGTGATACACCAATTAAAAATTTATCAGGAGGGGAACGTAGAAGAGTTGCTTTATGTAGGTTGCTATTACAAGAGCCAGATGTATTATTATTAGATGAGCCAACTAACCATTTAGATGCTGAATCTGTACATTGGTTAGAACACCATTTACAACAATATAAAGGAACTGTAATTGCAGTAACGCACGATAGATATTTCTTAGATAATGTTGCGGGTTGGATTTTAGAATTAGATAGAGGAGAAGGAATTCCTTGGAAAGGAAATTATTCATCTTGGTTAGATCAAAAATCACAACGTTTAGCGCAAGAATCTAAAACGGCATCAAAACGTCAAAAAACATTAGAACGTGAGTTAGAATGGGTTCGTCAAGGAGCTAAAGGACGTCAAACTAAACAAAAAGCTCGTTTGAAGAATTATGATAAATTAATGAGCCAAGATCAAAAGCAATTAGATGAAAAATTAGAAATATACATTCCAAACGGACCACGTTTAGGAACTAATGTAATTGAAGCTTCTGGCGTATCAAAGGCATTTGGTGATAAATTATTATATGAAAATTTAAATTTTGATTTACCACAAGCAGGAATTGTAGGGATTATTGGTCCAAATGGAGCTGGTAAAACCACAATTTTTAAAATGATAATGGGCGAAGAAACTCCAGACAAAGGAGAATTTAAAGTTGGGGATACAGCCAAAATTGCCTATGTAGATCAAAGTCATTCAAATATTGATCCTGAAAAAACAATTTGGCAAAACTTTTCAGATGAACAAGAATTGATTACTATGGGAGGTAAGCAAGTAAATTCAAGAGCTTATTTAAGTCGTTTTAATTTCTCTGGTAGTGAGCAAAATAAAAAAGTAAGTACTTTATCTGGAGGTGAACGTAATAGATTGCATTTAGCTATGACTTTACGTGAAGAGGGAAATGTTTTATTACTTGATGAGCCAACCAATGATTTAGATGTTAATACTTTAAGAGCTTTAGAGGAAGGTTTAGAAAACTTTGCAGGTTGTGCCGTGGTAATTAGTCACGACCGTTGGTTTTTAGATAGAATTTGTACTCATATTTTAGCTTTTGAAGGAGATTCTCAAATTTATTTCTTTGAAGGTTCATTCTCTGATTATGAGGAGAATAAGAAAAAACGATTAGGAGGTGACTTGATTCCAAAAAGAATTAAATATAAGAAATTGATTAGATAAATTAGTTGTTTCTTATTTTATACTATAAACTCTCAGTTTTTCTGGGAGTTTTTTTATATCCAATAACAATCTAAATAATCAGTTAGCATATGAAATAATAAGCCAATAGCTATTATTCTTGTTTTGCTAGGGATAAGAAGAATAAAATAGACTCCAATAGCGGTATAAGAGTGGAGTGGATGATAATTTATGCTACACCTTTCAGGATCAAAAATAGGAGTTGCAATTAAATGGTCCAAATCAACAAACATTGTTAGAATAAATATTACCCAAACTTTTTTCCAGTTTTGTTTAAAAAATAAATAAGCAATAATTCCCGGAACTAAAAAATGCATTCCGTAATGTGTAATAAACCGAATGAATTCCAACTCTAAAATGTGATTTTTTGAGATTCTAAATAATTTAGAGCATTAGGGCCTTCCATAAAAAGTAAATCTAAAATACTTAAATTAGATATAAAGCCTTTTTTTTGTTCAAATACTTGAATATAACGTTGAAAATTGTAACTCTTTTCACCTTTGGCAATAGCCAATTTTCTTAAATCTGTAATTTCAGTTTCTATTTGATACTCTTTTGTTTTTAAATAAGGAATATGAAGCTGTAAAGCATCCATAATTATTGAATGAGATAATAGGTTTAAATCTAATAAAAAACTATGTTGTTTATTAAAAATAGGTAATAAGTCATCAATATAAAATTCAAAAAAAGGAGAAGAACTATAGGCGGTTTTTAAGGTTTTTAGATGTAATTTATTCCAATCATCTTTATAATCAATTTTAACGTCTTTTGTTTGTTGTTTTATACCTTTATTATGTTGTACAGGAACATTGAGTAAATGTTTACCATTTGCAGTATAAATATAACAACGATTGCGGTAAGTTTGTTTTTGAAAATTATCTTCAACTTCAAAAATTACCTTACCAGAATTTGATATTGCTACATACTGACTAATTGGTGAAAAATAAGTAGGCTGGAGCAATATCATATCAATTAATTAGCTTTTAAATATTAAGAATATTAATATTTTATTCTTCTTTAGTTTTACGTTTTCTATATGAACTATAACCAAACCAAAGAACTAAAGCACCTAAGAAATAGTATAAATAGGACACTGGTTTACCATCTCCATGAACGGTAGTGAAAACTCTTTCCCATCTAATTTTATTGGCAATTCCTTCTCCGTTGGTGTCCCAACTAAACCAAATAAATACGGGTTTTCCTACTACGTGATCAAAAGGTACATAACCCCAATAACGAGCATCTTCAGAATTATGACGGTTATCTCCCATCATCCAGTAATAGTTTTGCTTAAATGTATAGGTTGTAGCTAATTTTCCATTAATAAAAATTTCATTTCCATTTACAGTTAAATCATTGTGTTCATATACTTCAATAATTCTTTTATAAAAAGGAAGGGACTCAGAGTTTAACTCAACTGTTTTTCCTTCTTCAGGAATATAGATTGGACCATAATTATCTTCAGACCATGGATAGCGTTCATCGTGAGGGAATACACGAGAATTGTATTTTCCTGCAGGATTAATTTGTTTGGTTATTTTTTTGATTAAAGGGTTGTTTTTTAGCTTAGCGGCATTTTCATCTGTTAAATTTAGGATGTAATAATCACCAAGGTTTCTTCCTTCAGTTACGTTATATCTCTTTAAAGTAGCACTGCTTAATTGTTGACCGTTGGTTTCAACTTTATGCATGTACTGTGGTTTAGCTCTGTCTGGTAAAACAGTTCTTTTACCGTTAATATAAATGTATCCATCTTTAATTTCTAATGAGTCACCAGCAATACCAACACAACGTTTTACATAGTTAGATTTTTTATCAATAGGTTTATCTATATGTATTTTTGATGTATCAAAGAATCTTTGTACCGTATCAACTGGCCAACTAAATACAACAATTTCATTTCTTTTTATATCTTGAAATCCAGGAAGTCTAAAATAAGGAAGTTGTGGTTTATTTAAATAAGATTTAGTACCAAAAAAAGGTAATGAATCATGAACCATTGGAGCGGCAATAGTTGTCATTGGAGTTCTTGCTCCATAATGAAATTTACTTACAAATAGGAAATCCCCAATTAATAATGATTTTTCTAATGATGAAGTTGGAATTGTATAAGGTTGCATTATATAAGTATGAACCAATGTTGCTGCAACAACAGCAAATACAATTGAACTTACCCATTCTCCTAACTCGGTTCTAGATTTTAAACTTCTATCTTCAACATATTTTACATCTTCAAAATAATTTAAGTAAAAGTTGTATAATCCTAATGATAGTACTGCTAAAAATGAATCTAAAGTTGAGTATTTTCCAAAACTTCTTACAGTTTCAATCCAAATAACAGGAAACATTAATAAATTAATAATAGGGATAAATAACAAAATAACCCACCAAGAAGGTCTTTTAATTATTTTCATTAAGACAATTGCATTGTAAATTGGCACTATTGCTTCCCAAGGTTTTCTACCTGCTTTAACATATAATTTCCAAGTTCCTAAAAAATGGATAACTTGAATAATTAAAAAAAAGATAAACCATTCAATCATTGTCATAATAAATATATTTTAATTTTATTTTAAACCTAAAACGTCTTTCATTGAAAAAACACCTTGTTTGTCACATAACCATTCAGAAGCAATTACAGCTCCTAAAGCAAAACCTTGTCTGTTATGAGCGGTATGTTTAATATCAATTGTATCAACTTCTGAAGTATATTCAACAGAATGAGTTCCTGGAACATCAGGAATTCTTTTCGCTATTATTGGTATAACATCTTTGTCATTTGTTACATTTAAAGCCCAATCTTTTTTTGAAGTATTATTAATAATGCCTTCAGCTAATGTGATTGCTGTTCCGCTTGGTGCATCTAATTTTTTTGTGTGATGAATTTCTTCCATTGAAATATTATACTGACCTAAATTTTTCATCATTTTAGCAAGTTGTTCATTCAATTCAAAAAAGATATTTACTCCTAAGCTAAAATTTGAAGCGTAAATAAATGCACCTTTATTTGAATTACATATTTCTATTGCTTCGTTATATTTATCTAACCAACCTGTAGTACCACAAACAACAGGAACATTATTTTTAAAGCAGTTGGTAATATTGTTAAAAGCAACTGAAGGGATACTAAAATCTATAGCAACATCAGCAGTTGAAATATCATAATCTTTTGTATTTTCATCTACTTTTAATACAATTTCATGTCCTCTCTGTAAAGCAATTTTTTCAATTGTTTTACCCATTCTTCCATAACCTAATAAAGCTATTTTCATTTTTAAAATTTAAAGTTAAGAGATGCAACCAAAGTAGATTTATTATTTGCAGCATCTTTAATTATTTGCGGAGATAATGATAAATTATTATCTACATTATGTTGTAATAAGTGAGCGTTGGTACTTGCTTCTAATATTTGCAGCACATACAACCCCAGAGTTACTAAAATTGTTAAATCTCGATCTTTTTTATAAGATTTTTGAGCACTTATTAATGCTGTTTCAGATAAGGTAATATTATCACCAACACCATCAAATTCATGAGGTTTTCCTGCTTGCATAAGTTTAAATGCAGTTCGTGCTCTTTTATAGCGTGTGTTGTTAAAGTCATAAAAATAAACACTTGTACCTAAGGCTCCATAAATAACTGGAATTTTCCAGTATTTATTATTATAAGCTTGTCCCAATCCAGGTAATATTGCTGAATAAAATGCAGCTCTTGAAGGCGCTAGCATATCAAATTCAATAGGGCTTATAGGAATTGAATCTTGAGCTGTAATAATAAGATTGTCTTGAGCAAAACTCTTAAAAGTTGCAAATGAAATTATTACAATTAAAAAATAAAGTTTTTTAGTAAACACTACTCTAATAATTTTTTTATACGGTTAAAATCTTCTTCAGAATGAAAAGGAATAACTATTTTTCCTTTATCCTTTCCAGATAATTTAACGTCTATTTTATGACCAAAGTATTCACTAAAAGTTTTTATACCACTATTTATAAATTTAGGAGTATCTACTTTTTTAGATTTAGCTGCAGGTTTTGTTTCAGATTCGCTTTTAAATTCTTTAACTAGTTGTTCTGTTTGTCTAACAGATAATTTTTGCTCTAAGATTTTTTCGTAAATCTTTATTTGGTCTTCAGTATCATCAATATTAATTAGAGCTCTTCCGTGTCCCATTGAAATAAATGTATCACGCATTCCTGTTTGAATAATAGGATCTAATTTTAATAAACGCAAATAGTTTGTAATTGTAGATCTTTTTTTTCCAACACGTTGGCTCATTTCTTCTTGAGTAAGATCAATTTCATCAATTAATCTTTGATAAGATAATGCAACTTCAATAGGGTCTAGATCTTTACGTTGAATATTTTCAACCAAAGCCATTTCCAACATTTCTTGGTCGTTTGCCAATCTTATGTATGCCGGAATTGTTTCATTTCCAATTAATTTAGAAGCTCTAAACCTTCTTTCTCCAGAAACTAATTGAAATGTATCTACATCTAATTTTCGAACCGTTATTGGTTGAATTACACCTAATGTTTTAATTGAATTAGCTAATTCTTGTAAAGCTTCTTCATTAAAATAACTTCTTGGTTGAAAAGGGTTTATTTCAATTTTACCTAATTCTATTTCAATAATACTTCCAACAACTTTGTCTGCATTTTTATCATTAGCTGAAGTAACATTTGAACTGTTTTCTTTTAATAGGGCAGATAGGCCTCTTCCAAGAGCTTGTTTTTTTGTTGCTTTTGCCATTTTATTTGTTGTGTTGTTTTAATATTTCGTGTGCTAAATTAATATAATTTACGGCACCTCTACTTGTTGCATCATATGCAATTATGCTTTCACCAAAACTAGGTGCTTCACTTAATCTTACATTACGTTGAATAATGGTATCGAAAACCATATCCTGAAAATGTTTTTTTACTTCTTCAACTACTTGATTTGATAATCTTAATCTAGAATCATACATAGTTAGTAATAAGCCTTCTATATCTAATTCTGCATTATGAATATTTTGAATACTCTTAATAGTATTTAATAGTTTACCTAAACCTTCTAAAGCAAAATATTCACATTGAATAGGAATGATTACAGAATCTGCTGCAACCAAGGCATTTAATGTTATTAACCCTAAAGAAGGTGCACAATCTATAAGAATATAATCATAATCATCCTTAACTTCATTTAAAGATTGTTTAAGCATATACTCACGGTTGTCTTTATCAACTAGTTCAATTTCAATAGCAACTAAATCTATATGTGCAGGAATTAGAGAAACATTTGGAGAATTTGTAGGAACAATTGCTTCTTTTGCTGAAATGTTATGTTCTAGTAACTGATAAGTACCAAACTCAACATCTTCAACATTTACACCTAAACCAGAAGAAGCATTTGCTTGTGGGTCAGCATCAATTAATAAGACTTTTTTTTCTAGCACACCAAGTGCTGCAGCTAAATTAACTGTAGTAGTAGTTTTTCCAACTCCTCCTTTTTGATTGGCTATTGCAATAATTTTTCCCATAAAAGAATTTAGAATTTATTTAAGATGTAAAAATACAATTATTTATGGTTTTTGAAAGGTAATATTGTTAACAAAGAATTAAAAAAAAATAAAAGCGATTGAAAATTCAATCGCTTTTGTTTTTTACTTTCTAACAGGAATATTTTCTAAAATTGTTAGTAAAAATTTCCAAAATTTTTGACTAGATTTTATATTAGCTCGTTCATCAGGTGAATGTGCTCCCTGAATAGTAGGTCCAAATGAAATCATATCCATTTCAGGATAGTTTGTTCCAAGTATTCCACATTCTAAACCAGCATGGCAAGCAACAACATTAGCCTTACTATTAAATAATTTTTGGTAATGACTAGATAAAACCTTTAAAATTGGAGAATCAACATTTGGTTTCCAACCAGGATATGAGCCAGAAAGAATAACGGTATAACCCGCCATTTCAAAAGTTGATGTTAATGAATTTGCTAAATCTTGTTTAGAAGATTCAACTGAAGACCTTGTTAGACATAATATTTTAATTAATTCATTTTTTACAATAACTCTAGCAATATTGTTTGAAGTTTCAACCAAATCTTCCATTTCATTACTCATCTTATAAACCCCATTATGAGCAGAGTATATTGTTTTAAGTAAGGTAGATTGACTAATGGCTGTCATAACCCTTTTTGGTGTTTCGCGCTCTTCACATACAATTTCTAAGTTTGGGTCAACTGTTTTAAATTCTTTTTTTATGTGTTTAGTAACTTTTTTAATAGTTCTTAAAAAGATATCTTTTTGTGATTTATACACAGAAATAATAGCAAAACTTTCTCTAGGAATTGCATTTCTTAAACTTCCTCCATTAATTTCAGAAATTCTTATGGAATCTTGAGTTTCATATAAAATACGGTTCATTATTTTGTTCGCATTTCCTAAGCCTTTGTCAATATCCATTCCTGAATGCCCACCGTTTAAACCAATAACAGATATTGAATATCCTAAACTGTTTAATGGTGTATGTACTTCATTGTAAACGTTTTCAGCAGAAATGTCAATTCCACCAGCACAACCTATATCTATTTCATCATCTTCTTCTGTATCTAAATTAAGCAGTATTTCACCATCTAGATATCCGGCTTGTAATCCCATAGCTCCAGTCATACCTGTTTCTTCATCAATAGTAAATAAAGCTTCAATTGCAGGATGTTTTATATCAGAAGAAGCTAAAACACTCATAATTGCTGCAACACCTAAACCGTTGTCAGCTCCTAAAGTTGTTCCTTCTGCTTTAACCCATTCACCTTCAATTTTCATTTTAATACCTTCATTATCAAAATCGAAAATAGTGTCAGAATTTTTTTGATGAACCATATCTAAATGTGATTGCATAACCACAGTTTTTCTATTTTCCATTCCTGCAGAAGCAGGCTTTTTTATAATTACATTTCCAACTGGGTCAACTACAGTTTTTAGGTTTAATTTATTTCCAAAATCAACCATAAATTGAATTACTTTTTCTTCTTTTTTAGAACCTCTAGGAACTGCATTTAAATCTGCAAAATTATTCCAAAGTGATTTAGGCTCTATAGATCTTATATCATTGCTCATAACTAAAATTTATATTTTTGATTTGTTAATTTATTTCTATTATTGTTTGGTTTAATGGTTTTCTAACTTTTTTTGTACCATTCATAACATCATCATCAGCACGATATCCAACAGGTAACATTAATACAGATTTTAAATTCAACTCTTTTAAATTTAAAAGTTCATCAACTTTAGTAGAAACAAAACCTTCCATAGGGCAGCTATCAATTTTTTCAACTGCGCAAACGGTTAATAAATTTCCTAAAACAATATAGGCTTGTTTATTTGCTGATAATTGACGGTCATTAATAGACATATTTTTATACATATCTATTAATTGTTTTCTAAAAGTTCCAATTACATCTTCTGAAGTTCCTCTTGTTTCTTTTTCTAAATCAAAATAGGTGTTAATATCTTCTGAAGTTGTATCATTATTAATACATAAAACAATTAAATGAGATGAATCTGCAACTTGGCGTTGGTAATAAGAATGTTCAACAAATTTTTCTTGAAGTTCTTTATTGCTTATTACAATCATTTTAACAGGTTGTAAACCAAATGAAGTAGCAGTTAAATTAAAGGCTTTTTTTAAAGTCTCAATTTTATCATTAGATAGTTTTTTTGAAGAATCGAACTTTTTTACGGCGTATCTCCATTTTAAACTATTAATTATATCCATATTTTATAAAGTTTTAAATACAAATTTACTTCAAATTAATTAAAAATAAAGTAATAGCTACTTTCAATTTTCATAAGTAAAAGTTAATTTTTAACTTTATAAAGTTATTCAATTGCTATGAACGAAAACTTACTGCATTTTATTTGGAAACTTAGGTTGTTTCCTAATGAAAATATATTTACAACTAAAGGAGAAAGAATTAGAATTATTTCTAATGGAATTCATAATTTAAATTCTGGGCCAGATTTTTTTAATTCGAAAATTGAAATTAATAATCAAGTTTGGGCAGGGAATGTTGAAATTCATATTCATTCATCAGATTGGTATCAGCACAATCATGAGTTAGATTCTAACTATGATTCTGTAATTCTACATGTTGTTTGGGAGCATGATGTTGAAATTTTTAGAAAATCTAATGAAAAAATACCAACCTTAGAATTAAAGAATTTAATATCTAGTGAGTTACTAAACAAGTATTATAAATTAATGAATGATAAAAAGAAATGGATAAATTGTGAAAATGAAATAGGAAGTATTGATTCGTTTGTTTTAAAAAATTGGACAGAGCGTCTTTTTATTGATAGATTAGAATTAAAATCGAAGTTAGTTTTAGAGTTGTTAAAAAGCAATAATAATCATTGGGAAGCTACCTTATTTAAATTGTTAGCTAAAGGTTTTGGTTTGAAAGTAAATGGAGAATCATTTTTAAATTTTGCTAATTCCTTTGATTTTAATATTATTAGAAAATTATTTGGTAACCAAGAACAACTAGAAGCATTATTCTTTGGGCAGGCGGCTCTACTTTCAAAAGAATGCGAGTCTCATTATTATTCAAAACTTAAAAATGAATATGATTATTTAAAGACTAAATTTAATTTAAATCCAATAGCTATAACTCAAATTCAATTTTTTAGATTACGTCCAAGCAATTTTCCAAGTATAAGGCTTTCCCAATTGGTTAGTTTGTATAGTGTGCATCAAAATTTATTCTCAAAAATTATTGCAGCCGAGACTTTAAATGAGTTTTATGATTTGTTTGAAGTAAAAACATTACCATTTTGGGAAACGCACTATACTTTTGAAACTGAATCTAAGAAGAGTACAAAAAAACTCACCAAATCTTTTATAGATTTATTAATTATAAACACAATAATTCCTTTAAAATTTGTCTATTTAAAAAGCATGGGTAAAAGTGATTTTAATTCATTATTAGAATTAATGGAGCAAATAAAGCCAGAAAAAAACACAATAATTTCAAATTTTGAAATGTTAAAAATAAAAAGTGAGAATGCGTTTACTACTCAAGCATTATTACATTTAAAAAAGGAATATTGTAATAAAAACCTATGTTTAAATTGTGCAATAGGTACTAATTTATTGAAAAACTAATTTGTACCATACCAATCTCTTAAATTCACTTTTATGTTTGAGTTTTTAGAGTTTACCATTTCTTTGAATTTTTTTACGTCGCTTAAACCATCTTTTCCTCTATAGTGGTAAGGGTAAACTATTTTTGGTTGAAATTCTAAAACAGCTGAAGAAGCCTGATAGATATCCATTGTATAAGGTAAATTCATACAAACAAAAGCAATATCAATATTTTGAAGAGATCTCATTTCAGTTGTATCTTCTGTATCTCCTGAAATATAAATCCGTTTATTATCAATATTTAATATGTAGCCATTTCCTCTACCTTTTGGATGTTTAGAATTTGATTCTTCAGGTAAATTGTACATTGGAACAGCTTGTATAAAATAATTGAATCTATGTATTCCTTGTTTATTTTTAAGAACTATAATTTTTGAATTGTATTTTGAAGGAAGTTTTTCAGCTACAGCATTTGGAACAATAAAAATACTTTTTGAAGTATCAATTTTATCTAATGTTTCTAAGTTTAAATGGTCTCCATGTATATCCGTAATTAAAATAATATCTGGAGATTTAAAATTTTTATAAAATTCAGAATTTTCATTAGGATCAACAATTATAATTTTATTATTATGTGATAAAACTAAACTTGCATGTTGAATTGGATAAATTTTTAAAACACCATTAGTCGTTTTAATTTCATCATAATTGTTCTGAGCAAAATTACTTTCTATAATTAATAATAGCAGAGAAAATAGGAGTATTTTAAGTTTCATTTTATAATTTTAATTAGCTTTAATAATAAATATACATTAATTACTAAAGCCAATTCTATGCCAAATAGATTAAAAAGAAATCTAACCTTTTTAGTTCTTAAGATTTTCTGCTTTCAAAATAATTTTTCACCCAAGCAACCATTTGATTTTCAGTGATTAAGTCACAGCTTTGTACGCCTAAAAGTTTTTTTGACAAACGCATATTAGATGAGATTTCTTTTTCAAGTAAATTTTTCATTTTTGAAGGTCCAAAGATTACCAATCCATCACAATTGTCTATTTCTTTAATTAAATCTTTAATGAAGTAATTTGTTTGGAGATTTTTTCTATTCAGCCTATTTTTTTCATAGGTTAAATACTGCCCCCCAAATCTTCCAAATTTTTTTGATTCTCCTTTAACTCGCTCACGAGTTTCAATATTAGATTCAATTTTTTTTACAGAATTTTTACTGTTGTAAGGATAATTAATAATAATAGCTTGTTTTGTGTCTATCCAAATTCCAATGTTTTTTTTCATAATCTTTAATTTAAGTGATTATACAATTGGTGTAGAAAAAGTATTTTTTACTACTATAAAGTTACAAAAAAAAATTACTGAAAAGAAAATAAACACAAAAAATACAATAACTTAATTGTTATTACATTTTTTAATGTAATTATAAAAAACATGTTTAATTCCCAGGTGAATAGATGCAAATATTTGATTTGGTGTTGTTTATTGTCAAATAATTATTTTATATTGAGACCTTATTAATTAAAAAAACAAATAAATATGAGAAAAAATTTAAAAAAGTTAATTGTTGTAGGTTTAGTTTCAAGTTTAATTTCTATTTCTTGTTCAGATTCAGGAGAAGATGTTATGCCTCAATCGGTCGAAAAAGAATTAAGTGCTAAAGGTGTTTCTAATCCAGAACCTGGATTAATAGCTACACGTAATTTAAATTTAACCTTTAGTAAAGATTTTTCTTTCAATATTGAAGATGCGATATCAGAAAGTGAATGTGGTCCAACCTTATTTAATGAGGTAATTGATCAATCAGTAAGTAGTAATTTAGATCAATTAGGATTTGATTATTATTATGATTATGTTGATTTTAATTTTTATTATACAATTACAGATGAAAGTAAACAGTATTTTGGAGATAAAGGGCAATATACCAACTTAGTTAAAAAGATAACCAGAAACTTAGAAAAGTTTTGGAATATGCCAAATGAAATTGAAGTAAGAGGTCAACATAATAATACTTTAAATGATCCAGAAAAAATAATTGAAATTTTAACATTTTGGTACGGTTATCCTCAAGAAGTTGCGGAACAATATGCTGATTTTTTTATAAATTATGTAAATCTAGAAAGCACATTCCTAATAGAAACTCCATTAATTTCGTTTGATGGTTTTGCAATATCATTAGATGGGTATTTGGGGCAAGGAGATCTTATTGTTATTGGAGATGGTTTAGTTGAATTAGCTTCGGAAGCAGGAGTTGACGCTAAGGTTGTATGGAATGGTATTTTAGCTCATGAATGGGCACACCAAATACAAACTAATAATAGAAGTGAATGGTATCCTAATGGGGCAGCAGATAATGTTCCTGAAGCAACTAGAACTACAGAGTTAGAAGCTGATTTTATTGCTGCGTATTATTTAACTCATAAAAGAGGAGCAACATATAACTTGAAAAGAGTTCAAGATTTTAATGAATTGTTTTTCAATATAGGTGATTGTGGATTTACAAGTGATGGACATCACGGAACACCATTACAAAGAGCTGAAGCTGCAAACCAAGGTTATTTATTAGCTAAAAACACATTTCCTAAAGGAAAAATTCTTAGTGTAAATGAAGTACACGAAGCTTTTATAAATTCATTAGCAACCATTGTGAATTAAAATAATCTACTTAAAAAAAGAAGTTAACTAAATAGTGATAGAAATTATTATTCTAATTTTAACTATTAATTATAAAAACCTGAACGTAGTTTAAGTTATCAGAAAATTTACTTTTTAGATAAGCTCTTTTGAATTAAATAAAAAATGCCATAACAATTAAGTTATGGCATTTGAATTATTGATTGATCGAATTAATTGTCTCTTAGAAACAATATTTGTTTTCAGCAATTAACTTTTCAGCAATTGCTTTTCTTAATTTTATAGGATTTGGGTTGTTTGTGTATTTTGTAAATCGTTTTAAACCCATTAGCATCATTCTTTGTTCATCTCCTTCAGCGAAATATAAAATAGCCTCTTTTCCAAAACTGTTAGCAGTTTCAACAGCATTAAATAAATTTAATTTAGCCATAGCAATTTGAATTTCAGCTTCTTTTTCTGAAGTAGATTTAGCTAATTTTTCAGCTTTTAAAATTGCAGATTCAGCCATATAAACTTCAATCATAATTTCGGCTGCCGCTAAAATTAATTGTTGATGTTGCTCTAAATCCATTCCAAAAGTTTGAACTGCTTTACCAGCAACCATTAAAAAGGCTTTTTTTAGTTTAGCTATCATTGCTTTTTCTTCTGAAAGTACTTCAGAATAATCAGGTGTGTCAAATGAAGGTATTCCCATTAAGCTATTACCAACTTCCATTGCAGGTGTTAATACATCAATTTCTCCTTTCATTGCTTTTTTAAGCAACATTCCAACGGTTAATAAACGGTTAATTTCATTAGTTCCTTCATAAATTCTGGTAATACGAGCATCTCTCCAAGCACTTTCCATTGGCGTGTCTTTTGAGAATCCCATTCCACCAAAAATTTGAATTCCTTCATCAGAAACAAATTGAGAAACTTCTGAAGCGTACACTTTTATAATTGCACATTCAATAGCATATTCTTGGAAAGAAGCTAATTCAGCATCTTGGTGAGATTTACCTTCAGCTAAACCTGCATCAATCATATTTTGAATGTCTTTTGCAGCTCTATAACAAGCAGCATCTATAGTAAAAGTTTTAGCACACATTTCACCATATTTTTTCTGAATTGCACCAAAATTGGAAATTACTGTATTAAACTGTTTACGTTCATTTCCATATTGAACGGCATTAGTTATAATTCTTCTACTTGCATCTAAACAAGCGGCACCTAATTTAATTCGCCCTACGTTTAAAGAGTTCATTGCAATTTTAAACCCTTTAGCTCTTTCAGAAAGCATATTTTCAACAGGAATCAGAGTATCACTAAAAAATACTTGTCTAGTAGAGGAGGAGTGAATTCCAAGTTTATGTTCTTCAGCTCCTAAAGTAACTCCATTCGGATTTTCTTTATCATATTCTAAAATAAAAGCTGTAATTTTTTTATCGTCTTCAATACGTGCAAACACAATAAATATTTCGGCAAAACCTGCGTTTGAAATCCACATTTTTTGACCGTTAATTTTATAATGCTTACCATCTTTAGTTAATTCTGCAGTTGTTTTACCTGAATTTGCATCACTACCAGCACCTGGTTCAGTTAAACAATATGCTCCAAATTTTTCACCAGAAGTTAAAAGAGGTAAATATTTATTTTTTTGAGCCTCTGTTCCATATAAGAAAATTGGCATTGTTCCAATACCTGTGTGTGCTCCAAAAGCAGTACCTAGAGATCCTGTTGCAGATGAAATATAATCTGTAACCAACATTGTTGAAACAAATCCCATTCCAATTCCGCCATATTGTTCAGGAATTGAAACACCTAAAAAACCCATTTCACCGGCTTTACGCATTACTTCTTCAGTAAGTGCATAATCTTTATTTTCAAAACGTTCTTTATGAGGCCAAACTTCACGGTCTATAAAATCTATAACCGCATCTTTCATCATATTTTGTTCTTCATTAAACTCTTCGGATATAAAAATATCTTCTGCTTTAATTTCTTTTATTAGGAATTCTCCTCCTTTTATTGTTGCCATTTTTTTAGATAGGTTTTATTTTAATAATTCATAAACACTTGCTGCACCTTGACCAGTACCAACACACATAGTTACAATACCATATTTGTTTTTACGTCTGCGCATTTCGTTAAATAACTGGACTGATAATTTTGCTCCAGTACAACCAAGTGGGTGACCTAAAGCAATAGCTCCTCCATTTACATTTACTATATCTTGGTTTATATCAAGTTCTCTCATAACAGCTAATGATTGTGAAGCAAATGCTTCATTTAGCTCAATTAAATCAATATCATTAAGTGTTAAGCTAGCTTGTTTTAAAGCTTTTGGAATTGCTTTAACGGGTCCCATTCCCATTATTCTAGGTTCAATACCTACTGCGGCAAAAGAGACCATACGAGCAATAGGTTCAATATTTAATTCTTTTACCATCTCTTCACTCATAACTAATAAAAATGCGGCTCCATCACTCATTTGACTAGAGTTACCAGCAGTAACGCTTCCACCTTGAGCAAATACAGGTCTTAATTTAGCCAATGCTTCCATTGAAGTTCCTTTACGTGGCCCTTCATCTGCAGAAACTGTATAATTTTTAGTTTGTTTTTTACCATTTTCATCTAAAAATATATTTTCAACTGTAATAGGAACAATATCATCATTAAAAGTTCCGTTAGCTTGGGCTTCTAAAGCTTTCATATGGGATTTAAAAGAAAATTCATCTTGATCTTCACGAGAAACTTTAAATTGTTCAGCAACAGCTTCAGCTGTTAAACCCATTCCCCAGTAATAATCCTCATTTCCTTCTTTAGCAGATTTATAATTAGGTACTGGCCTATAACCACCCATTGGAATATAACTCATACTCTCAACACCACCGGCAACAATACAATCTGCCATTCCAGATTGAATTTTAGCTACTGCAATACTTACAGTCTCTAGTCCTGATGCACAATATCTGTTTACTGTCATTCCAGGAACGTCTTCTATTTTTAATCCCATTAATGAAATTAAACGTCCAATATTTAAACCTTGTTCAGCTTCGGGCATTGCATTACCAACAATTACATCGTCAATTCTATGTTTGTCTAATTGTGGAAAATCTTTTAATAAATGTTCAATAGTTTCTGCAGCTAATTCATCAGGTCTTTTGAATCTGAAAACTCCTTTTGGAGCTTTTCCAACTGCGGTTCTATATCCTTGTACTATATATGCTGTTTTCATTTTTTTAGTTTCTTAAAGGTTTACCTGTTTTTAACATGTGCTCAATACGCTCTAAAGTTTTACGTTCTGTCATTAAACTCATAAAAGCTTCACGTTCAAGATCTAATAGATATTGTTCTGAAACCATTGTTGTCTCAGATAAATCTCCACCAGCCATAACATAACCTAGTTTATTGGCTATTTTTTTATCGTGTTCAGAGGCATAATGTCCTTTTTCTAAACTATCAGTTCCAACTAAAAACATACCTAATGCTTGTTGTCCGTAAACTTGTACTTTTTTAGGAACTGGTTGTGTGTAACCATCTTCAAGCATTTGAATTGCATGGCGTTTGGCTGTTGCAATTTGACGGTCTTTATTTACTACAACAATATCTTTATGCTCTTTAAAGAAACCTAAATCATACCCTTCGTGTGCAGAAGTTGCAACTTTGGCCATTGCTACATTAATAAAGTAATCACGTAATTTATTTAGTTTTACATCATCTTTTAATAAACCTTCTGAAGCTCTTAAAGCCATTTCTTTTGAACCGGCTCCACCAGGAATTATTCCAACTCCAAATTCAACTAAACCAATATAAGTTTCGGCAGCTGCAATAACCTTATCAGCGTGCATACTTAATTCACAACCACCACCAAAGGTGTATCCATGTGGCGTAATAATAGTTGGGCAAGAGGAGTAGCGAAGTCTCATAACCGTATCTTGGAAATATTTAACTGAGAAGTTTAACTCATCATATTCCTGTTCAACAGCCATCATAAAAACCATTCCTAAATTAGCGCCAACAGTAAAATTAGCTGCTTGGTTTCCAAGAATTACGGCATCATATTCAGTTTCAGCTAAATCAATACCTTTATTAATAGCTTGTAAAACTTCGCCACCTAGTGTATTCATTTTAGATTGGAATTCTACATTTAAAATTCCATTGCCTAAATGTTGTATGGAAGCTCCGGAATTTGACCAGATTGTTTTTGCTTCTCTAATATTATCAAGAATTATAAAACTATCTTGACCAGGAATTTTAACTTGATTTTTTGAAGGAATATCATAATAATATTTAGCTCCATCACAAACAGTGTAGAAGGATTTATTTCCACTGGCAACCATTTCAGTTATCCAGGTTGCAACAGGAATATTTTCAGCCTGCATTAACTCAATTCCTTTTTCAAGACCTATAGCATCCCAAATTTGAAAAGGACCGTGTTCCCAACCAAAACCAGCTTTCATAGCATCGTCTAGTCTATATAATTCATCTGATATTTCAGGAATTCTATTTTGAACATAGCCAAACATAGCTGCAAAATTCTTTCTGTAAAACTCTCCAGCTTTGTCTTTTCCTTTTACTAGAATTTTAAAACGGTCAATAACTTTATCAACAGTTTTAGTTAGCTCTAAAGTTGCAAATTTTGCTCTTTTACTTGGGCGATATTCTAATGTGTCTAGGTCTAGTGCAAATATTGATTTTTTACCTCCCTCAACAACTTTCTTGTAAAAACCTTGTTTGGTTTTACTTCCAAGCCATTTATTTTCCATCATTGTATTAATGAAAGCAGGAAGTTTAAACAATTCATGTGATTCATCGTTAGGGCAGTTTGCAAATATTCCATTTGCAACGTGCACTAAAGTATCTAAACCAACAACATCAACAGTTCTAAAAGTTGCCGATTTAGGGCGTCCTATAACCGGACCAGTTAATTTATCTACTTCTTCAACTGTTAAACCTAATTCTTTAACTTGATGAAAAAGACTCATAATACCAAAAATACCAACTCTGTTACCTATAAAAGCAGGAGTGTCTTTTGCTAAAACAGAAGTTTTTCCAAGGAATTTCTCTCCATACATCATTAAAAAGTCGATAACTTCCTGAGAACAATTTGGACCAGGAACAACTTCAAATAGTTTTAAGTAACGTGGTGGATTGAAAAAATGAGTAACAGCAAAATGTTTTTGAAAATCTTCACTTCTTCCTTCATTCATATGACTAATAGGAATTCCAGAAGTATTTGAAGTTATTAAAGTTCCAGGTTTGCGATATTTTTCTATTTTTTCGAATACAGATTTTTTAATGTCTAAACGTTCAATAACAACCTCAATTATCCAATCAACATTTTTAATCTTGTGTAAATCATCATCTAAATTTCCTGTAGAAATTCGAGATGCAAATTTTTGATTGTAAATAGGTGATGGTTTAGATTTTAAGGCTGCTTTTAAACTATTATTAACAAGCCTATTTCTAACAATTTTACTTTCAAGAGTAAGTCCTTTAGATTGTTCTATTGGATTTAATTCACGAGGAATTATATCAAGAAGTAAAACTTCAACACCAATGTTTGCAAAATGACAAGCAATACCAGAGCCCATAATTCCTGACCCAATTATTGCTACTTTTTTTATTGGTCTTTTCATTGTTTTGATTTTTTATATTGTTGTTTTTGATTCTGAAAATATAGATTTATTTGAGATTAAATTGTTTATAGTTTCAGTAACTTCAAAGAAATGATTTATTTTTTCTTCAGAGATAGACTTTCTAACAGTCTCATTAAATTTAATTACATGTTCGCGAGAAATTTCTCTTTTTTCTCTTCCAAAAGGTGTTAATTTTATTAAAACACTGCGTCCATCTACTGGGTTTTTTTCTCTGTAAATGGCTCCCTTTTCTTCCATACTTTTTAATATGCGTGATAGGCTTGTAGGTTCCATTCCCATTTGTGGTCCTAACGAAGTTGATGGAGTTCCATTTTTAGAATCTATATTTAAAAGTACAAAAGCCATGGCCATTGTACTGTTGTATTTTACTGCTTGTTCATTGTACATTTTAGCAACTGTTTGCCAAGTTGCTCTAAGTACGTGATCAATAGTTAGTTCTTTCTGCATTTCCCAAATATATAAAAAAATACTATGCACGCATAATAAAATTAAAAAAAATGTTTTACAATCGTTTTTTGTTTGGTTTTTATAAAAAAAAAGGATAAGTTTAACCAACTAACTTAAAACAGAATTTATGGCATCATTAGAATATGTTGGGAAAATTATTAAACAAGAAAATATAGATACGGTTGATGAAAATAAAATCCCTAGAACATTTGTGATAAATGTTCCAAACCCATTTAATTCATATTATAGTAGGTTTACGGATATTAAAAAACCCGATTCAATTATTTTTGTAACTAAAACCCCAAATTCTTTTGAGAAAATTTTAAGGGTTACAGCAGCTATTAATGAAAAGTATAATTTAAGTTTAGATAGTGCAAAGTGCGAGGTAACAATAGGTTCACGAAAATTAAATGGAATTCGTGTAAAAGGAATTAATAGATATACTGAAATTGAACAAATTCAACAATATTATAAAGATGCTGGTTATGATTTTGCCAAAAGTGAAAAATTTAAAGACACAGATTCTTTAATTAGAATAAATCGTTTTTTCGATATTGAAAAGTTAGCTGAAGGGGTATTTAAATCGAATATGGAACAAGATGTTTATTATGTAACTATTTCAAAATATATAACTTGGGAGGAGTTTAGAAAAATTACTTTTGAAATTAAGAACAACAGTTCAGATAAAAGTTATGATGTTGCAAAAGGGATTGTATACATAGATGGGGGGATAAAAGAATTTTTAAGAATTGTTAAACCTAAATTTTCTTTAGAAAGTATTCAGTTAATAAAGGATAGATTCGAACAAAAACTACATTAATTTTTCAGGAAGTGGTCAGTTTCTAATAAAATAAAAGTATTTTCGTTTTATTATTTAATAATGCGTAATGAAAAATGTTTTAAAAGTTGAAAACGTATGTAAAAATTATGGAAGTTTTACAGCGCTAAATAATGTTTCCATATCAGTTCCTGAAGGAAGCATATTTGGATTGTTAGGTCCAAATGGAGCTGGTAAAACTTCATTAATTAGAATTATCAATCAAATTACATTACCGGATTCTGGTGAAATATTTTTAGATGGAGAAAGATTAATTCCAGAACACGTGCATCAAATAGGATATTTACCAGAAGAAAGAGGATTGTATAAAAGCATGAAAGTTGGAGAACAGGTTTTATACTTAGCACAATTAAAGGGGCTTTCTAAATCTGAAGCGAAAACTAGACTTAAATACTGGTTTGAAAAATTTGATATTTCAGATTGGTGGGATAAAAAAATTCAAGAACTTTCTAAAGGAATGGCTCAAAAAGTGCAGTTTATAGTTACTGTATTGCATAAACCTAAATTGTTAATTTTTGATGAACCGTTTAGTGGCTTTGATCCAATAAATGCAAATTTAATTAAAGACGAAATTTTAAAATTAAGGGATGAAGGAGCAAGTATTATTTTCTCAACCCATAGAATGGAATCTGTTGAAGAAATGTGTGAGCATATTGCATTAATAAATAAATCCAATAAAATTTTAGATGGTAAGTTAAGTGATATAAAAAATCAATTTAAAGAAAATCAATTTGAAATTGGTTTAAAATCAGATACTCCAGATTTATTATATAATACAATTACAGAAAAATTTAAAACTGAAAAATCAAAAAACTATAATGGTGCTAATTTGGGTTTAAGAATACAACTTCCAAAAAATGAAGATTCAACAGGTTTAATTAAATTTTTAAATAATAAGGCCCATATAACTCATTTTACCGAAGTTATTCCTAGTGCTAATGATATATTTTTAAAAGCAGTTGCAAATAATGGATAAGTTAAAACTAATTATAAAAAGAGAGTTTTTTGCAAAAGTTAAAAATAAATCATTTATTATATTAACACTTTTAAGTCCTGTTTTAATGGTTGGACTTGTAATGTTAATTGTATTTTTAAATCAGAAAAACAGTGAAGATGTTAGAACTATTGGCTACATAGATGAAAGTGGACAAATAGCTACTATTCTTAAAGATACAGAGCATATAAAATATATAGATTTAAAAGCCTTAGGGATTGAAGAAGCTAAAAATAAAACAAATAAATTTTATTATGGTTTAATATACATACCAAAGGTAGATAGTCTTAAAAAATTAGCAAATAAAATATCCTTTTATTCCAATGAAACACCAAGTTTAAGTTTGGTAAGTGCTATTGAAAGTAAATTTGAAAGACGCATTCAAAATTTACGTTTGGAAGCAATGGATTTTGATTTGGAAAAATTAAGATCTACTGATACTGATGTAGATTTTATCACTGAAAACTTTGAAGGAGAAAAATCTTCTAAAATTGGAAGCGTATTAAAAATGTTTACCGGAGGAGCTTTTGGTTACCTTATTTTTATGTTCATTATTATATATGGTACTTCAGTAATGCGAAGTGTTATTGAAGAGAAAACAAGCAGAATTATTGAAGTAATTATTTCTTCTGTTAAACCTTTTCAACTAATGTTAGGAAAGATTATAGGAAATGCTTTGGCCGGAATTTTACAATTTGTTATTTGGATGGTTTCTGCAGGACTGTTACTTATTATAGTAACTTTTATTTTTGGTCCAGGAGCAACTAGTTTAAATTCGGGAGGAGTTAATATTCCTCCAGAAATGATGGAGCAGATTCAGCATTCTTCTTCTAACAATATTCAATTAGTCTTAGCTGAAATTAAGAATTTACCAATTATTACATTATTTTTCTCATTCATTATATATTTTATTGGAGGATATTTAATTTACAGTTCTATTTATGCCGCAATTGGTGCTGCTGTTGATAGTGAAACAGATACTCAACAATTTATGATACCTGTTTTAATGCCGCTAATGATCGCTATTTATATTGGCTTTTTTGTAATTGAGAATCCACATGGGCCTATTGCTTTGGCATTTTCATTATTTCCTTTAACATCTCCAATTGTAATGTTAATGAGAATTCCTTTTGGAGTACCTTGGTGGCAAATTGTCATTTCAATGGTACTTTTAATTATTACCTTTATTGCAATAGTTTGGTTTGCATCAAAAATTTACCGTATAGGGATTTTAATGTATGGTAAAAAACCTACTTATAAAGAATTGTATAGATGGTTAAAATATTAAAATTGGAAAATTTAAGCAAAATATTAAATTATCGTTTAATTGATAGTGAACAAATTATTATTACAGTAAAAGCGCTGTTAATTTTAATAATTGCTTTTATTTTAATAAATATTTCATTAAAATTATTAAGAAAACTTATAAACAAAAGATTAGAGGAAGAAGATAAAGGAAAGTTTAGAACAGTAATTTCTTTTTTAAAATATGTTCTTTATGTTTTTGTGATAATAGTAGTTTTAGAGTCTTCAGGAGCTAATGTAAGTGTTATTTTAGCTGGTTCTGCTGCATTATTGGTTGGTTTAGGATTGGGACTTCAAACTTTATTTCAAGATATTATTTCAGGAATTTTTATTTTATTAGATAAAGCACTACTAATAAATGATATTATTGAAATTGACGGAAAAGTTGGCAAAGTTTTTGAAATAAAATTAAGGACAACAAGAGTTGTAACTATAGATAATAGAGTTCTAATAATTCCGAATCACAAGTTTTTAACTAATATTCTTTTTAATTGGACTCAAAATGGAAAGCAAACAACAGAATCAATAGATATTGGTGTTGCCTATGGAAGTGATGTAGAAAAAGTTAAACAATTACTTATAGAAGTAGCAAATGAACATCCAAAAATATTAAAAAGTAAAAAACCAAATGTTTTGTTTATGGACTTTGGGGATAGCTCATTAAATTTTAGATTATTATTTACAATAAACGATAGCTTTTCTCATCTTTTTATAAAAAGTGATTTGCGTTTTAAAATTGATGAAAAGTTTAGACTAAATGAAATTCAAATTCCATTCCCGCAGAGAGATGTTCATTTGTTTCAAAAGAAAGATTGAAAGAATATAATCTTATAAATATTCTATCATAAATATAAAAAAAATATGCCAAAAATATTAATAATAGAAGATGAAGCTGCAATTCGCAGAGTTTTAATGAAAATTATTTCTGAAGAAAATGATTCTTACAAAGTTGAAGAAGCCGAAGATGGTTTAATGGGGATTGAAATGATTGCTAAATCTGATTTCGATTTAGTATTATGTGATATTAAAATGCCAAAAATGGATGGTGTTGAAGTGTTAGAAAAAGCTAAAAAAATAAAACCAGAAATTCCAATGGTAATGATATCCGGTCATGGAGATTTGGATACAGCTGTGAATACTATGCGTTTGGGAGCATTTGATTATATATCAAAACCACCAGATTTAAACCGTTTATTAAATACAGTTCGAAATGCTTTAGATAGAAAAGAACTTGTTGTAGAAAATAAACTTTTAAAGAAAAAGGTAAGTAAAAAGTATGAGATGATTGGCAATAGCGAAGGCATCACTCAAATTAAAAATATAATTGAAAAGGTAGCTCCAACTGATGCTAGAGTTTTAATAACGGGCCCAAACGGGACAGGGAAGGAACTAGTTGCGCATTGGTTACACGAAAAAAGTGATAGAACAAAAGCTCCAATGGTTGAAGTGAATTGTGCGGCTATACCTTCAGAATTGATTGAAAGTGAATTGTTTGGTCATGTGAAAGGGTCATTTACAGGAGCAAATAAAGATAGAGCGGGGAAATTTGAAGCTGCAAATGGAGGAACTATATTTTTGGATGAGATTGGAGATATGAGTTTGTCTGCACAGGCCAAAGTTTTAAGAGCTTTGCAAGAAAATAAAATTTCAAGGGTTGGTAGCGATAAAGATATAAAGGTTAATGTAAGGGTAATTGCAGCAACTAATAAAAATTTGAAAAAAGAAATTTCTGAAGGAAAGTTTAGAGAAGATCTTTATCATAGGTTGGCTGTTATTTTAATTAAAGTTCCAGCACTAAATGAAAGAAGAGATGATATTCCTTTATTAATAAGTTTCTTTTCTGAACAAGTAGCAAAGGAGCAAGGAAACTCGGTAAAATCATTTTCTGATGGAGCAATAAAATTGTTGCAAGAATATGATTGGACAGGAAATATTAGAGAACTTAGAAATGTTGTAGAACGTCTAATTATATTAGGTGAAAAAGAAGTTTCAAAGGCAGATGTAAAAATGTTTGCGAGTAAATAGCTAAACCTTATTTAGAAATAGTTTTAGTATAAAAAAATCTTATGTTAATATAAATAATTAGCATAAGGTTTTTTGTTTTATAATTTAATTTGAGATTATATTTGTAGAGCAAAAAAAGAATATTAATAATTAAAAATAATAAAAGAATGGCAACAGCAGTAGGGAAAAAATTTCCAGATTTAAACGTAGACGCAATGAACGAAATGGGGGATACATTTAAAGTTAATGTATTAGAAGAGGCAGTTAATAATAAAAAGAAAGTATTATTATTCTGGTACCCTAAAGATTTTACATTTGTTTGTCCTACAGAGTTACACGCTTTTCAAGCTGCTTTAGGAGAGTTTGAAAAAAGAAATACTATTGTAATAGGTGCTTCATGTGATACTCCAGAAGTACATTTTGCGTGGTTAAACACACCAAAAGACAACGGAGGAATTGAAGGTGTAACGTATCCAATTTTAGCAGATTCAAATCGTAATTTATCAAGTATTCTTGGTATTTTAGATATTGCAAATGAAACTTATGACGAAGAAACAGGAACTGTTCAAGTTGAAGGAGATAACGTTACTTATAGAGCAACTTATTTAATAGATGAAGATGGTTTAGTTTACCATGAAGGAATTAATCATATGCCAGTTGGTAGAAATGTAAATGAATATTTACGTTTAATTGATGCTTATACACACGTTCAAGAAAAAGGAGAAGTTTGTCCAGCAAACTGGGAAGAAGGAAAAGATGCAATGGCACCAAATGCAAAAGGAACAGCTGAATATTTAGCTTCACATTAAAAATTTATAATATGTTTCAAGAATTAACAGAAGATAATTTAGAACAAATTGTTGCAGATAATAAAACAGTGGTAGTTCAATATGCTGCTACTTGGTGTGGGAATTGTAGAATCATGAAGCCTAAGTTTAAAAAATTAGCATCGGAAAATCCAGATGCTACTTTTGTATTGGCTGATGCAGAAAAATTCCCGAATACTCGTAAACTAGCAACAGTTGATAACCTGCCTACATTTGCAACTTTTACTGGAGGAAGTTTTGTTAATCAAGTGCAAACAAATAAATTCGAAATTTTAAAAGATTTAGTAAATGAAGTTACCAGTAATTAAGCATTTAACTAATTTTATCGAAGAAAACGATGAAGATTATGTTTTAGAAACTATTGAAACTTTAGAAGCTTTAACTGAAGTTTCTTCATTAAAAGATGAAGAATTGGATGTAATTGGAGAAATAATTTCTAATTTATATGGAGCAATTGAGGTTGATAAAATGGTGAAAGGTGGAATGCCTAAAAAGGAAGCGTTAAATACTTTTATGAAACGTGTTTTAGGTTCTATTGACAATTAATTTACTACTAAAAAAATCAAAAATAAAAATCCCGAGTTTATAGCTCGGGATTTTTATTTTATATAAATATATAGTTTGAGTGCAAGATGTTTTTTTCAATTGAATTCAAACTAGTTAGGACCTAGATTCTTTTTCTCCATCATTATTAATATTTGCTACCGCCTGTTGCTTGTTTATCTGTTTTCTAAATTTGGAACTCTTCATTGTTAACTTTTATGTTGTATGAAAATTGAAATAAAGAGTTAAAACATTAGTTTTTGTTTTATAAAATATTCAATTGTAATATATTTAGACAAAATATTTTAAATGGAAAAGTATAAAGTTACATCTCAAATAAATTTGTCTGATTCCCCAACCAAAGAAGTTGACATAAATGCCGAAAAAAAGTTAAAAAAGATTCGTAAAAAAATAAGTAAAATTCAAGATACAATGTATGCTGAAGGCAAGTATGCAGCTTTAATTTGCTTACAAGGAATGGATACTTCAGGAAAAGATAGTTTAATTAGAGAAGTTTTTAAAGAGGTAAATGCAAGAGGTGTTGAGGTACATAGTTTTAAAGTGCCAACAGAATTAGAATTAAATCATAATTATTTATGGCGCCATTATATTGCACTTCCTGCAAAAGGGAAAATAGGAGTTTTTAATAGAACTCATTATGAAAACGTTCTTGTTACTAGAGTTCACCCAGAATATGTTTTTGGTGAAAATATTCCTTCAGTAAAAAGTTTAGAAGATTTAAATGATGATTTCTATAATAGTAGAATGAATGAAATCAACAATTTTGAAAGTCAGATTGCTAATAACGGAACCATAATATTAAAATTCTTTTTAAATCTTTCAAAAGAAGAACAAAAGAACAGGCTATTAAGAAGATTAAGATTAAAAGAGAAAAACTGGAAATTTTCTCCTGGAGATTTAAAAGAACGTAAACTTTGGGATAAATACCAATATTGTTATCAAGAGTTGTTAAACAAAACGTCTAAAGAGCAGGCTCCTTGGTTTGTAATTCCTGCAGATGATAAACCAACTGCACGTTTGTTGGTTGCAAAAATTATTTTAAACACTTTAAAAAAATATAATTTTGAAGAACCAGAATTACCTCAAAAATATAAAGTTGAAATTGAGAATTATAAAAATCAATTAGAAAATGAATAGAAATATTCAATTAAATCTTTGTTAAAAAAAACTTGATAACTAAGCTTGTAAATCTAAAATAGTAAATTGCATATTGTATATTTACGTTTTAAAAAAAATAAAGCTTACAAATGGAATTACAGTTAAAAAAACCTATTATATTTTTCGATTTAGAAACAACAGGAATTAACATTGCAAAAGATAGAATAGTTGAAATATCTATATTAAAAATATTTCCAAACGGAAATAAAGAAAGTAAAACATGGTTGGTAAATCCAGAAATGGAAATATCAAAAGAATCTATAGCAATTCACGGTATTACAAATGAGAAAGTTGCTACAGAGCCTACATTTAATGAACTTGCTAAGGAAGTAAGTAAAATAATAGAAGGTTGTGATTTAGCTGGTTTTAATTCAAATAGATTTGATATTCCTTTGTTGGCAGAAGAAATGCTGAGAGCAAAGGTGAATTTTGATATGAAAGATAGAGTAGCCGTTGATGTACAAGTTATTTTTCATAAAAAAGAAGAACGTACTTTAAGTGCCGGTTACAAATTTTACTGTGGTAAAAATTTAGATAATGCACATTCTGCTGAGGCCGATACAATGGCAACTTTTGAAATACTTGAAGCGCAATTAGATAAATATGAAGATTTAGAAAATGATATTAATTTTTTAAGTGAATTTTCTACGCATAATAAAAGAGCAGATTTTGCCGGTTTTATTATGTTTGATGAAGACAATGAAGAAATATTTACTTTTGGTAAATATAGAGGTCAGAAAGTTGTTGATATTTTAAAGAAAGATAAAGGTTATTTTTCTTGGATTCAAAATGCTGATTTTCCTTTATATACAAAAAAAGTATTGGCAAGTATAAAAGACAAAATGTTTGACAATAAAAAAGAAAGTACTTTAGAGGATTTACAAAATAAATTCAATCAAAAGTTTTAATTATGTTAGTGAAATTTGAAGATTTAGATAAAGATTCTAGGATTTGGATATACCAGTCCAATAGAGAATTTACAGAAAATGAAGTGGAGATGTTGGGGCCAATTGTTGAAGATTTTATTTCAACATGGCAACGTCACGGAGATGATTTAAAAGCTTCATATATTGTTAAATATAATCAGTTTATTGTGCTAGCTGTAGATGAAAAATTTAATGATGTTTCTGGTTGTTCAATTGATTCTTCAGTTAATTTAATAAAGAATTTAGAAACTAAATTTTCAGTTGATTTAACTAATAAAATGAATATTTCATTTAAAGACAATAACAATATTAACGTTGTTAAAATGGTTGATTTTCAAAAATTTGTAAAACAAGATAAAATTACTTCAAATACTATCGTATTTAATAATATGGTAACTACAATTAAAGAATTTGAAGAAAATTGGGAGGTAACTGCAGATAAAAGTTGGCACAAACGCTTTTTGGTATAATAATTTCATATTAATTATAAATTTCAGAATTTTCCTTTATGATTAAAAAAATTCTATTCATAGTTTTAGTACTGAATAGTGCTTTTTTTAAAGCGCAAACAATTTACCCTTTACAAACAAAAGATAGTATTGCTCAACAAAAATGGGTTGATTCTGTTTATGATGGAATGTCTGTTGAAGAAAGAATAGGGCAGTTGTTTATGGTTGCGGCATATTCAAATAAAGATAAAAATCATGAGAGTTTTATTCTTAATTTAATAGAAAAATACCATATTGGTTCACTAATCTTTTTTCAAGATGATCCTGTTAAGCAGGCTGAATTAACCAATCGATACCAATCAAAATCTAAACTTCCATTGCTAATTGGAATTGATGCAGAATGGGGATTGAACATGCGTTTAAAGGATACTTACAAATATCCTTGGAATATGACTTTAGGTGCAATTAGAGAAAATTCTTTAATAACAGCATTTGGGGTACAAGTAGGAAAACATTGTAAACGTTTGGGGATTCATATGAATTTTGGCCCTGTGGTTGATGTAAATACAAATCCGGACAATCCTATTATTGGAAACCGTTCTTTTGGTGAAAACCATATTAATGTTGCAGAAAAAGCAATTGCATTCACTCAAGGAATGCAAAGTGAAGGTATTATTGCAAGCGCAAAACACTTTCCTGGTCACGGAGATACTTCTAAAGATTCTCATTATGAATTACCAACAATTAATTTTTCTAAAAAAAGATTGGATTCAGTAGAATTGTATCCATACAAGAAAATTTTTGAAAAGGGAGTTGCTAGTGTAATGGTTGCCCATTTAAGTATCCCAAGCCTTGAATCGAGCACAACATTACCATCCTCGCTGTCTAAAAATGTAGTTACTAATTTATTAAAGGAAGAATTAGGATACAATGGCTTAATTATAACGGATGCTTTAAATATGAAAGCTTCAGCAGATTTTGCATCTTCGGAAGAAATAAATTTAGCAGCAATTTTAGCTGGAAATGATTTGTTAGATGTTCCATTAAAAATACCAGAAACTGTAGAGCGATTTAAAACGGCTTTAGAGTCAAAAGAACTTACTGAAGAACGTTTAGCTATTTCAGTGAAAAAAGTTTTACAGGCAAAATATTTAGTTGGTTTGAATAATTATAAACCAGTTGAAATTAATAATATTTATGAAGATTTAAATTCAATTGAAGATGAATTGCTTCATAGAAAATTAGTTGAAAGTTCAATAACATTATTAAAAAATGAGTCATTGGTTTTTCCTATTCAAAATCTGGAAAAAAGAAAAATTGCATATGTAAAATTAGGTGATTCGAATAATAATTATTTTGTAAATATGTTAAAGAATTATGGGGATGTAGATGTAATTTCTGATGGTAATTTGGATAACTTATTACTTAAATTAAAGAAGTATAATTTAGTTATTGTTGGTTTTCATAAATCAAATAGTAACCCTTGGAAGTCTTTTAAATTTTCCAATAGAGAGTTAGTATGGCTTCAAGAAATTGCGAGAACAAATAATATAATATTAGATGTTTTTGCGAGTCCATACAGTTTGTTGCAAATAAAAACTTTTGAAAATATAAATGGACTTTTAGTTTCTTATCAAAACAGTAAAATTTCACAAGAAATTTCGGCGCAAATGTTATTTGGAGCTATAGAGATAAAAGGAAAATTACCTGTTTCTATTAAAAATGTTTTTTCTGAAGGACATGGTTTAATGTCTACATCATTAAAAAGATTAGGGTATTCTATTCCTGAAGATGTTGGTTTAAGTAGTGAGAAGTTAAAAAGAATTGATTCATTAGCAAAAATAGCTATTGATAAAAAAATGACTCCAGGATTACAAGTTTTAGTAGCACGGTCGGGAAAAGTTGTTTATAATAAAAGTTTTGGATATCATACAGATGAGAAGAAAGTAAAAGTGAAAAATGATGATGTATATGATATTGCTTCTATGACAAAAATATTGGCCTCATTACCTTTGATAATGGAGCTTGAGGAAAAGGGAGAATTGGGATTAGAAAGTACATTAGGTAGTTTAATTCCCGAATTAAAAGGCTCAAATAAAGATACCTTAACCGTTAAAGAAGTTTTATCACATTATGGTAGATTAAAAGCTTGGATTCCTTTTTATGTAAGTACATTAGATAGTATTACTAAAAAACCTTCTGAAAAATATTACCGACAAAAAAAATCTAAAAAATTCCCAATTCAAGTAGCTAAGAATTTATATTTAAAAGTAACTTATAAAGATTCTATTTTTGATAGAATAGCAAAAGCAGATCAGCGTGAAAGAGTAGGGTACAAGTACAGTGATTTATCCTATTTTTTGTTTAAAAAATATCTTGAAAATTATTATCATAAAAACTTAAATAAATTAACACAAGAGCGTTTTTATAAGCCTTTAGGAGCAAATAAAATAGGTTATTTACCGTTAAAGAGATTTTCGAAAAATGAAATTGTACCTACAGAAAAAGATGATTATTATCGAAATCAGTTAGTACATGGATATGTACACGATATGGGAGCCGCAATGCAGGGTGGTATAGGTGGTCATGCTGGTGTTTTTTCCAATGCAAATGATGTTGCAAAAATGATGCAAATGTATTTGCAAAAAGGATACTATGGAGGGAAAAGATATTTTAAAACTGAAACAATTGATATGTTTAACCATAGATATTATGCAGATAAAGAGGTAAGGAAAGGTATAGGTTTTGACAAGCCTCAAATTAGAGAGGTAGAAAAAGCTACTTGCGGTTGTGTTTCTGGTGAAAGCTTTGGGCATAGTGGTTTTACAGGTACTTATACTTGGGCAGATCCAGAAACGCATATTGTATATGTGTTTTTATCCAATAGAGTATTTCCAACGGCTAGTAATATGGGTTTAGTTAGATATAATATTAGAACCGATGTTCAGCAGTTTATTGAAGATGCTATTATTAATTAATGGGTGAAGTTTTAGAGGTAATAATTGCAAGTAAAATTGTAATTACTAGATAACAGAGAGCTACCGTACTATTAAAAATATAACCTAATATTCCTGTCTGGATTAAATAAAAAAGCGGGAAAATAGTTAATATAAGAGCAAATCTATATGTGTTCATAAAAATTACTTCCGTAATTTTTGGTTTCAGATAATTCCAAATTAATAAAGGAAAGGCACTGTTTATTTTTGTAATAATATGCAAGGGTAAAAACCAATTAATTTTTTTAGTGCTAGGTTTAACCTTACTTTTTTCTATGTTTTTTACAATAGTATTAGCTTCAATCGGGTTGGTAAAATCAACATTTAAAGAGTTTGCTTTTGAAATGATTGTATTATAATTTTTTAAATCGTCTACATGTAAAGTTAACCCTTTTAACGCATTAGAGACTTCACACATAATTTTCGAAAACTTTGGATCGGGCTTTTCAATATTAATAAAATTGTTTGCTAAAATTGGTTTTCCATAATGAATTGAAACACTTGCCGGGAATTTTAATCTAGAATCATAATTTATACCTACAGGAACAATTTGTATTTCTAAATCTGGATGTTTTTTTAATGTTGAAGTTATTATTCGCGCAAAACCTTTTTTTAGGGGCATTATTCTTCTGAATAAATGATGTTGTCCTTCGGCAAAAATCTCAATTGCTTTTCCTTTTTTTAAAAGTTCTACACATTTTTCAAAAATTTCAATATTTTTTTCAACTTTTTTAAAACCATCTCTAATTCTATAAACAGGGATCATATTTAAAGAAGTTAAAAATGAACTTATTGGTTTGTTTTTAAAAGCGGCAGCTCTTGCTAAAAAATGAATATTTCTATTATTTGTAGTTGGGATAAGTATTGCATCTATTAGTGCATTTTGATGATTTCCAATAAAAATTACTGCTCCTTTTTTAGGGATGTTTTCTTTACCTATAACTTTAATCCTCTTGTGAAGGAAAAATAGCCCAGTTTTAATATAGGTACGCATTATGTAATACAAAAGATTTTCCAATTTAGATCAATATGTTTTTTGTTTAGACCAATATGCAGCTAAAGCTAAGCCGGAAAAAATATCCCAAATAGCCCAAAAAGCAACTAATAGAGCCATACCACCTAAACCATTGAAAAAGCTAAAAATTAATAATAAGCCCAACCCTGAATTTTGAATTCCGGTTTCAATAGATAGTGTTTTTTGATTTTCTTTAGATAATTTCATGATTTTTGCGGCATAATAACCCGTTGCTAAAGCTAAAATATTGTGTGCAATTACTAAAACTAAAACATAATGGATGTATTTAATAAAAATATCGAAATTATCATAAAAGGCAACAACAATAAATAGCATAAATATTATTAAAGAGATAGGTTTTAATACTTTTGAAAGTTTATCAGCTATTAAGGGTTTTCTTTGGCGAACCCACATACCTAAAAGAAGTGGAACTCCTAAAATTAATGAAACCAATTTAATAAGTGTCCAAGGATTTAGTTCAACTCTATGTAAAATTTCAGCTGTTGGAGCGTATAAATTTCCATAAAACTGAAGGTTAAAAGGAGTCATAACTAAACTAACAACAGTTGCAAAAGCAGTTAAGCTTACGGATAGTGCCGCATTTCCTTTAGCCATTTGAGTCATGAAATTTGAAATATTTCCTCCAGGACAGGCAGCAACCATCATCATTCCTAATGCAATACTAGGCATTGGGTTTACTAATTTTATAAAAATAAAAGTTACTAATGGTAATAATATAAATTGAGATGTTATTCCTGTTAAAAGGATTTTTGGATTTTTAAATAACCGTTTAAAATCAGTAATTGTAATACCTAATGCAACTCCAAACATTATTACCGCAAGTATAATATTAATTACCCAAAGACCATCCGTTCCAAATTTTATTTCTAATTCATCGAGGTTTTCTAGCATATTAGTTCTTAAAGGTATATTCAATAATGTTAGCTCCCATTTTTAGGGCTTTTTCTCTTAGTTCTCTTGGATCATTATGTACTTCTTCATCTTCCCAACCATCGCTTAAATCTGCTTCATAATCATAAAAACAAACTAACCTACCTTTATAAAATAAACCAAACCCTTGAGGACGTTTATTGTTGTGTTCATGAATTTTTGGAACACCTTCATTAAATTGAAAAGTTTGATGAAAAATTGGATGATTAAAAGGGATTTCTTGAAATTCTATATTGGGAAAAACTTTTTTAATTTCTCGTCTAATAAATTTATCTAAACCGTAATTATCAGAAATATGTAAAAAACCTCCTGAAATTAAATAATTTCTTAAATTATCAACAGAATCGTCATTAAAAATAACATTCCCATGTCCAGTCATAAAAATTATTGGATAGTTAAAAATATCAATATTATTGGTTTCAACGGTTTCAATATTTGGTTTTATTGAAGTATGAACAGTTTCATTACAAAATTTTATTAAATTGGGTAATGCTGTGGGGTTGGCATACCAATCACCACCACCATTATATTTTAGTATTGCAATTTGTTGACAATTTGAAGAATATGACAAAAAAAATACGGCAATTACTGAAAAAAGGAAGCTTTTAGATTTAATAAAAAATTTATATAAAAATTTCATGAATTTTATTGATTGATAAATGCGACACTGTGAACAGCAACTAAACCTGCTGTTTCTGTACGTAATCGGCTTTCTCCCAAAGATACAGGAATAAACTTATGTTGCAAACTTAGATTAATTTCTTTGGTTGAAAAATCTCCTTCAGGACCAATTAGAATTGTTGATTTTGCATTAGGTTTTAAGCTAGATTTTAGGTTGGCTTTATTTGTTTCTTCACAATGAGCAATAAACAAATCTCCATCTAATTGAGATTGTATAAATTGATTAAAAGTTATTGGTTCATTTAACTTAGGAAAATTAAATTTTAAAGATTGTTTTGCTGCAGAATGAATTATTTTTTCCATTCTATCTAATTTTATAACTTTTCTTTCTGAATGATCACAAATTATAGGAGTAATTTCATCAATTCCAATTTCTGTAGCTTTTTCTAAAAACCATTCAAAGCGATCATTTAATTTTGTTGGCGCTATGGCAATATGTAAATAATAGTTCCAAGTTTTAGGTTTGTTTTCAAAAGTGTTAATTTTAACCAAACATCTTTTATCATTAGCAATTACAACTTCAGAAGTAAATAAATCTCCTAAACCATTTGTAATATAAATATGATCACCTTCTTTTTTGCGTAAAACTCTTACAATATGTCTGCTTTCAGTTTTATCAAAAGTAAACTCTTTGGTTGATTGTTTAATTTCAGGATTATAGAACAACTGCATTTATAGACTTTTTTTATACGTACAACGCTTTTTATATGTAACGGGATCAAAATTCTTCCAAACAGCCGCAATAGCATTATTACTAGCTAATTCCGGAGTTCTTATGCAATTAACAATTCCAATTTTTTCAAAAGATTTCTGATACTCGTTAAAAATTAACGCATGAATTCCTTTTCCTTGGTATTCAGGATGTACGCCTATTAAATAGAAAATTGCATCTTTACTATTCTTTTTAGCTTTTAATAAATGAAAAATACCAAAAGGAAGTAGTTTACCTTTGGCTTTTTGCAAAGCTGAAGAAAAGGAAGGCATTGTTATAGCAAAAGCAACCATTTCTTTATTTTCATCAACTACAAATTTTATATATTCCGGATTTATAAATGAAATATACTTTTTCTTAAAATAGTCTATTTCAGTATCAGAAATAGGAACAAATGAAGGTAAAGTAGCATAACTTTTATTGAATAAATCAAACATTTTATCCACATAAGGCATTATGTCTTTAGTTCTTGTAAAGTTTAGTGGAGTTAGTTGGTATCGTTTTTCTAAAATAGTACTAATTCTTCTTAATGGTTTTGGAAGAACATTTTTAAATGGAAATTTATTTTCTAAATATTCCTTTTCAACTGTGAAGCCTAATTTTTCATAATGTGATTGAAAATAAGGATGGTTGTACCAAGTAACCATTGTACCAATTTGATCAAATCCTTCGGTTAAAACACCAACTTTATCTAAATTTGAAAATCCCACCGGACCTTCCATAAATTTAAGGTGGTTTTCCTTTCCAATTTCTTCAACTTTTTCTAATAGTTTTTTTGAAACTTCAATATCATCTATAAAATCGAACCAACCAAAGCGCATTTTTTTTAATTTTTGCTCATGTAGTTCTGTGTAATTTATAATAGCAGCTATTCGGCCAACTATTTCATTATTTTTTATAGCTATAAAAAAACGTGCTGCTGCATGTTTAAAAACAGGATTTATGTTTTTATCAAAACTTTCAAGCTCGTCTTTAATTATTGGAGGAACCCAGTAATTGTTATTTTTATATAATTTAAAAGGAAACTTAACAAAAGTTTTAAGGTCCTTTTTTGTTACCATTTCTTTAATTGTAATCATAGGTCTAAGATGCAATTATTTTCTTTTTTAATGAAATAATTTGTCAAATAATCTTCCAAAAAATCCTTTTCTTTTTTTCTTTTTCTTCTTTGATTTATCTGGAGCGGCTTTAAATTTAAATGTATCATAGTGACGGTCAAGTCTCCAAGAAAATCCAGTTGAAAAATAGTAATATGAATAATCGTCAAAGAAATTTGTTCTAGCAGAGGCGTCAATTTGTAAATTTTCATTTACTAAATAAGCCAAGCCTGTTCCAAATTGATATTGAGGAGCGTATAGATCCTGATATCTTCCTTGATTTTCAACAAAATAGGACCATCGCTGATTAATTGCATAGGTCATAGTTACTATATATGCGTAAAATTCATCGTCAGAAGAATAGTTGTCAGCAATTAAATTAGTTAATAAAACAAACCTGTCTGTAATGTCATTTTGTAATAAAACAGCTAATTTGTAACTAATTTTAGTGTTATCATCTTTATAATCTTTACTTATAAAAGGAGTGTGAACGCCAGCATAAACTCCAACTGAAGGAATTAATCTTTTCCAATCAAAAGCCATTCGTTTTTTGTAGCTTCTTATTTCTGTAGAATTATCAGTAAATTCTTGTTGTCTAATTAAGTACTTTGCTCCAATAGTAAGATCGCTGATTCCTTGTGTGGTTACATTTTTTCCAAGAGGATTTCGAATTTCATCTACTTGGTAGGCCAAATTTAAATTGAATTCTAATTTTTCTGAAAACTTACCATATCTTAATTGTAAATTAGTACCAAAAATATTTGGATGGGTTAAAATAGAAGGATTGTCATTATTTCTATAGAATAGTCCAGTTTCAAGCTGATAAATGTTTGTACCTACACTATATGGGCTTTCTGAAAACCCAGGTCTTTTAGAGTTAATAATTTCAGTATACTGAGCTGAAGCTAGGTGAAAACAAAATAAAACTAAAAGAAATGTTAAAACTCTTTTCATAGGTGTTGATTTAAGGGGTCAAATATAAGATTTTATATATTTAAACGTTTTAGTTACTTTCAAATTGTTATTTTTGAAAATTATATAAAACAGTATCAGATGGGATTTTTAAGAACAATTGCGATTCTTATAATTATTTATTATGCATTTAAATTTTTTAGTCGATATATTGCGCCTATATTTTTGAAAAAGGTAATAAATAATGTTGAAAAGAAATATAAAGAACAACAAAATCAATACGAACAAAAGCCAGAAGGTGAAGTTGGTGAAACTATAATAGCTAAAAAACCTTCTCAGGTTAAAGAAAGCAATAAGGATGTTGGTGATTATGTGGATTATGAAGAGATAAAAGATTAATTTTAATGAATTTTTCTATAAAAAAAGTCGCTCCTTATTTAATATCAATTGCCACATTTATAGTTGTATCTCTAGCTTATTTTTCTCCAGTTCTAGAAGGGAAAAAGATTCAACAAAGTGATATTACACAATTTATTGGTTCTTCAAAAGAAATAGTTGATTTCAGAAAAGAGAATAATCAAGAACCTTATTGGACAAATGCCACTTTTGGAGGAATGCCTTCATATGCGGTAAGTACTTATTATCCAAACAATTTTATTAAAAAGTTGGATAGTATTATAAGGTTTTTACCAAGACCAGCAGATTATTTATTTCTTTATTTTTTAAGCTTTTTTGTACTATTAATGGTGCTAAAAGTTGATTGGAAATTAGCTTTAGTAGGAGCATTAGGTTTTGGACTTTCTACGTATTTAATAATTATTTTAGGAGTTGGTCACAACGCAAAAGCGCACGCTATAGCCTATATGCCTTTGGTTTTGGCTGGAATATTATTAGTTTTTCAGAAAAGATATATATTAGGTTTTGTTTTAACAGCATTGGCAATGGCTTTAGAACTGAGTGCAAGTCATATTCAAATGACATATTACTTAATGTTTTTGGTAATTATTCTTGGAATTGTACAATTAATAGAAGCTGTAAAGAATAATAAAATACCTGAATTTGTTAAAAGTGTTTCAATACTTATTGTTGCGGTATTATTAGGGATTGGAACAAATGCCACGTCTTTATTAGCAACAAGTGAATATTCTAAAGAAAGTACTAGAAGTAAAAGTGAATTAACTATAAACCCTGATGGATCTATAAAGGAGTCAACATCTGGATTAAGTAATGATTATATTACTGAATATAGTTATGGAAAAGCCGAAACTTTTAATTTATTTATACCTCGTTTTATGGGAGGTACTAGTCATGAAGAGCTTAAAAATAGTGAACTTCAAAGTTTTTTACAAAAATCAATAAGCAAAGGGTTAAAAGCTGAAGATGCCAATTACATTTTTAGAATTTCTTCCATGTATTGGGGAGAACAACCAATTGTTGCTGCACCAGCATATATTGGTGCATTATTTATTTTCTTGTTTGTATTAGCGTTATTTTTAGTTGATAGAAAATTAAGAAATTGGTTAGTTGCTGCAACTGTTTTTTCAATTTTAATGAGTTGGGGTAAGAATTTATCGTTTTTAACCGATTTTTTTATAAATTATGTTCCCTTATATAATAAGTTTAGAGCAGTATCTTCAATTCAAGTAATTGCTGAAGTTTGTATTCCGCTATTAGGAATTTTAGGGTTGAAAGAATTATTTTCTTCAGTAAAAACAAACGAAGAAAAACTAAAAGCATTAAAAACTACTACAATTATTGTTGCAGGATTAGCATTAATTTTTACTGTTGCAGGAACAGGATTATTTTCGTTTGAAAGACCTTTAGATGTTCAAATTGATGAGCAATTGGCAGGTTATTTAGATGCTGTTACCGCTGATAGAAAAACATTATTTTTTAATGATAGTTTACGCTCTCTTATATTAGTTTCTGCCTTAGCAGCAATACTTTGGTTGTTTATTAAACAAAAAATAAATAAAAATATAGCATTGTTGGGATTTGTAGTTTTAATGCTATTTGATTTGGTAAATGTTGATAAAAGATACGTAAATGATGACTTTTTTATAGCTGCAAGAAAAGTAGATAAACCATTTCAAGCTACTGCAATTGATAAGGAAATTATGAAAGATAGAAGTTATTATCGTGTAGCAAATTTCACTAAGAATATTATGGCTGACGGTACTACTTCATATTTTCATAAATCTATTGGAGGTTATCACGCTGCTAAACCAAGACGTTACCAAGAACTGTATGATTTTTATATTGAATCTGGAAATGGAGAGGTTATAAATATGTTAAATACCAAATATATTATTGGTGCAGGTAAAGATGGAAAAGTAGGGTATGAGTTAAATAAAGGGGCAAACGGTAATGTTTGGTTTGTTTCAAGTTTAAAAGTAGTAAATTCTGCAGATGAAGAAATTTTAGCATTAGATAGTTTAAATACCAAAACTGAAGCGGTTATTAATAAAGCGCTTATTAATGAAAATTTTAAAACGAATTACCAGCTAAATCCTTTAAATAGTATTGATTTAATTTCTTATAAAGCTAATGAATTAGAATATCAATCAAATTCAGACAGCGATCAATTTGCTGTGTTTTCAGACATTTATTATAAAAATGGTTGGAATGCATATATTGATGGTAATAAAGTTCCTTATTATAATGTAAATTATGTGTTAAGAGGAATGGAAGTTCCAAAAGGAAATCATAAAATTACGTTTAAGTTTCAACCAACGGTTATTAAAAAAGGTAATACAATAACATTAGCATCCTATTTATTGTTGTTAATAATTCCTATAGGTTGGTTTTTTATAGAAAAAAAGAAAAAAGATGTACAATAAATTACCAGCTAAACGCTACAGACATACACTAGAATTTTTACAAAGTGTACTTCCAGCACCTGCTACAGTTTTAGATTTAGGTGTAAGAAATCCGTTTTCTGAAATTATGGAACAAAACGGTTATACAGTTTACAATACAAAAGGTGAAGATTTAGATGAAGTTCCTGAAATTGTAAAAGAACATAAAATTGATGCCGTTACATCTTTTGAGATATTTGAACATTTGGTATCTCCTTTGGCTGTTTTAAAGGCTATTGAAGCTAATAAAATTATAACTACAATACCTTTAAAATTATGGTTTGCTAAAGCTTATAGAAGTTCAGTTGATATGAGAGATCGTCATTATCATGAATTTGAAGATTGGCAGTTTGATTGGTTGCTTGAAAAAGGTGGTTGGGATATAAAAAAGAAACAAAAATGGACTAGCCCAATTAATAAAATTGGAATTAGACCTATTTTAAGAAAATTTACACCTCGTTATTACGCTGTGTACGCAGAAAAATAGAAATTATGCGCATAGGAATGATATTAGATAAAGTGTACCCTCCTGATCCTCGGGTAGAAAATGAAGCAATATCATTAATTAAGAAAGGTCATGAAGTTTTTCTATTTTGTTTAAAATATAACAATGAAAAGGAAAAAGAAGTTGTAAAAGGTATTAATGTAAGACGTTATTTATCTAATAAATTAGAATATAAATTATCGGCTTTAGTTTATACAATTCCTTTTTATTCTAAAATAATGTCTAAAAAAATAGCACATTTTTTAACTTCCAATAAAATTGAAACTGTTCACATTCATGATATTCAAATTGCCGAAGCTGTTTTTAATGCGAATAAAAATCTTCATTTAAATACGGTTTTAGATTTACATGAAAACAGACCTGAAATAATGAAGTTTTATCCTCATTTGCAAAAATTTCCTGGAAAGTTTTTAATTTCTTCAAAAAAATGGAAACTAAAAGAAGAGGAATTTATACAAAAGGCGACAACTATTGTTGTAGTTACCCAAGAAGCTAAGGAAGAGATTGTAAAAAGAGTAGGAAAAGATTCAAAAGATATTATTGTAGTTCCAAATACGGTTCATAAAACGTATTATGAAAATGCTGTATTTAATTCAGAAATAGCCAATAAATATAAATCTAAATTTGTTTTGTTATATGTTGGTGATACAGGATTGCGTAGAGGGTTGTTGACTGCAATTGAAAGTATTGCAAAATTAAAAGAAAAAATCCCTTCAATTAAATTGGTTATAGTTGGAAGTAATACTTCAGATTCAGTATTGAAGGCTCGAGTAAAAGAGTTAAAAATTGAAGATTATGTTGATTTTGAAGGTTGGAAAAATGAATCGTTATTTCCTTCATATATAAAAGCGAGTGCTATTTGTATTTCTCCATTACACAGAAATTTACATCACGATACAACTTATGCAAATAAAATTTTTCAATATATGAGTTTTGGAAAAGCATTGCTTGTTAGTGATGCTGTTTCTCAGAAAAATATTGTTGAAAAAGCAGGAGCTGGGTTGGTTCATATTGCACAAAATCATGATGATTTTACCGAAAAAGTTTTGGAGTTTTATACAGTAAAAACACTTCAAGAAAAAATGGGTGAAAGCGGAAAACAATTTATTGAAAATGAATTTTTCTGGGAGAAAACTTCAAAGGATTTAGTACAATTATATTCAAATTAAAGAATGAAAAAAGCTCTTATAATAACTTATTATTGGCCGCCATCAGGAGGTTCTGGAGTGCAACGTTGGTTAAAGTTTGTCAAGTATTTTCGTGATTTTAAAGTAGAGCCAGTAGTTTATACTGTTCAAGATCCTAAGTATCCAATTATAGACAGTTCTTTAGAAAATGATATTCCAGAGGGTATAGAGGTTTTAAAACAACTAATTTGGGAGCCAAATAATTTATTATCACTATTCGGAAAAAAGAAAGCAGAAAGTGCAGGTTTTTTAAATCCAAATCCAACTTTTTTTGGAAAAGTATTACAATATATTAGAGCAAATTATTTTATACCTGATGCACGAAAGTTTTGGGTGAAACCATCAGTAAATTATTTAAAAAAATATATTTCAAAAAATAATATTGATGTTATTATTACTACAGGTCCACCACACAGTTTGCATTTAATTGGTTTGGAATTAAAAAAGCAGTTAAATGTTAAATGGATTGCAGATTTTAGAGACCCTTGGACTGAGATAGATTATTTTCATAAACTTCCTTTATCAAAAAAAGCTATAAAAAAGCATCATTTTTTAGAGCAAAAAGTTCTTAAAAATGCCGATAGTGTATTAGTTGTTGGGAATACAATGAAAGTTAGTTATGCTAAGTTTAGCAACGTTGTTGAAACCGTAACAAACGGCTTTGATGGTGCTATAAATTCTTTAAGCAGTAAATTAGATAAAAAGTTTACAATAACCCATATAGGATTAATGAATGCAGATAGAAATCCACAAATATTGTGGGATGTTCTAGCTGAGATTGTTTCAGAAAACAATGATTTTGCAAAAGATTTTGAATTAAAATTAATTGGTAAAGTTGATCCGTCTGTAATTCAGCAAATTTCAAAAAACAAATTAGAAAAGAACGTAAATCTTATCAGTTACGTTTCGCACAATGAAGTGCTCGATTATCAAAGAAGTTCACAAGTACTGCTAATGTTGGTAAATAATGTTCCCAGTGCCAAAGGAATAATTACAGGTAAAATATTTGAGTATTTAATGGCAAAACGACCAATTTTAGCCATTGCTCCAACAGATGGTGATTTGGCTGTTATTTTAAAACAAACAAATTCGGGGAAAACAGTTGGTTTTAAAGATAGAAATTTATTGAAAAACAGTATTTTAGAGTTGTATGAGCAATTTAAAAATGGTGAATTAGCAGTAGATTCAAAAAACATTGAACAATACCATAGAAGAGAATTGACAAAAAAAGTTGCTGAAATTATTTATAGAATTACAAAATGAAAAAAATAGTAACCATTTTAGGAGCGCGTCCACAATTTGTAAAGGCAGCTGTATTAAGTAGGGTAATTAAAAAGCATGATAATGTAGAAGAGATTATAATACATACTGGGCAACATTATGACACCAATATGAGTGCTATTTTTTTTGAAGAAATGAATATTCCTAAACCAAAATATAATTTAGCGATTAATAGATTAAGTCATGGTGCTATGACAGGGCAAATGTTAACTGAAATAGAAAAAGTTCTTGAGATTGAAAAACCAGAATTAGTGGTGGTTTATGGAGATACAAATTCTACATTAGCGGGTGCTTTGGCGGCTAAAAAAATGCATATTAAAGTGGCACATGTTGAGGCTGGTTTGCGTTCTTTTAATATGAAAATGCCCGAAGAAATAAATAGAATTTTAACAGATAGAATTTCAGATATATTATTATGCCCTACAGATACTGCTATTGATAATTTACAACTTGAAGGTTTTCAGAACATTCCTTCAAAAATTGTAAAATGTGGTGATATTATGAAAGATGCGGTTGAGTTTTATAGTGAAACTTCAAAAGAGAAATCTTCAATTATTTCTAATTTAAACCTTCAGTATAATGAGTTTGTTTTAGCTACAATTCACCGTCAAGAAAATACGGATGATATTAATAGTTTAAAATCTATTTTTGAAGGACTTGAAAAAATAAATAATACCAAACAAGTAATTATTCCATTACACCCAAGAACTAAAGCTATTTTAAAGAAAAATAAATTGGCTTATAATTTAACTGTTATAGAGCCAGTAGGATATTTTGATATGTTAGAATTGCTGAAAAATTGTAGTTTAGTAGTTACAGATAGTGGAGGACTTCAAAAGGAAGCATTTTTCAATAAAAAACATTGTATAATTGCGCGTGAAGAAACAGAATGGGTAGAATTAGTTTCAAACGGTTTTGCTAAAATTGTTGGTAGTGATTCTACTAAAATGTGGTTGGCGTTTGAAGGATTTAAAAATTCAAAAATGGATTTTTCAATAAATTTATTTGGTAATAATGTTGGAGAGAAAATTCACAAAGAAATTCTTAATTTATTGTAATGGGAATTGTTTTAAAACAGTCGTTTAATAATACGGTAATCTTATTTTTAGGATTTGCTATTGGCGGAATAAATGTACTGTTTTTATATACTCATTTTTTACATGAAGACTATTTTGGATTGATAACTTTTTTGCTTTCAACGGCTAATATTATTATGCCTTTATTAGTTTTTGGGATGCAACATACCATTATTAAGTTTTATTCATCTTACAAGACTAAAAGAGAGCAGGATGGTTTTTTAATGACTACCTTAATATTACCACTGCTAATTATAATACCATTAGCTTTTGTGGGTGTTTTTATTTACAATATTATTGCTTCTTGGTTATCTTCACAGAACATTCTTATTAAAGATTATACCTATTTAATATTTATTCTTGCAATTTTTATGGGATATTTTGAAGTGTTTCATTCGTGGACCAAAGTTCAATTTAACTCAGTATTTGGAAATTTTATAAAAGAAGTATTTGCTCGTTTATGCACGTCTTTTTTATTGCTTGCAGTTTATTTTAAGTATATAACAAATGAAGAATTTATTTATGCTATTGTAGTAGTATATGGATTGAGAACATTAATAATGAAACTATATGCGTTTTTTGTATATAAACCCGTATTAAAGTTTAAAATACCTGAAAATATCAAAGAAATTTTATCATTTTCTTTTTATATTATAATTGCAGGTTCGGCTTCAGGAATATTGTTAGAGATAGATAAGTTTATGATTCCTCAAATAAAGCAAATTGCAGAAGTTGCCTATTATTCTGTTGGAATTTATATAGCAAGTGTAATAGCAATTCCTACCAGAGCAATGCAGCAAATTACAAGTCCAATTACAGCAAAAGAAATGAATGCAAATAATATTGTTGAAGTAGAAAATTTGTACAAACAAACTTCAATAAATTTATTAGTTGTAGGAGGGTTATTTTTTTTATTGATAAATATAAATATTTCAGATCTGTATGAAATTATTGATAAACCTCAGTTTACAAAAGGAATCTGGATTGTTTTAATAATCTCTATTGCTAAGTTAATTGAATTAGCGCAGGGAACCGCAAATGCTATTTTAGTGAATTCTAAATATTATAAAATATTTTTTTATTTATCATTGGCAATGGCAATAAGTGTAATTTTTTTAAACCATTGGTTAATTAATTTGTATGGAATTAATGGAGCCGCTTTAGCTACATTAATAGTGGTGTTTTTGTATAGTTTAGTTAAATTGGCATACATTAAATTTAAACTAAATATTCAACCTTTTGGGAGAAATACACTCAAAATATTACTAATTATTTTACTTGTTTATATTGGTTTTAATTTTTGGGTATTTAATTTTAACCCTATTCTTAATATAATTCTTAAAGGATTATTAATTTGTTTAATCTATGTGTTTTTAATTAAGAAATTTCAAATTTCAGAAGACATTAATAGTTTATTTTCAAAATTTTAAAATAGAAAGTTCTATTAGAGTCTTTTTTGCAACATTAATTGTAATTAATGTTGCACTTATATATAGTTAAAGTGTTATATTTAAATAATTTAACAATAATATTTTTGAATATATGAAGTGTTTAACTAATGTTTTTTTAAAGCGTTTTAATACCGTATTTAGGCCTGGTTTTTTCAGGGATGCTTAATATGTGGGGTTTAAAAATAAGATTAATTATAAGAGAATCGAAAAGTTTAAGATGTTCTATAGTTTCTGTATTTATGTAGTTTTTTAGGTGGGTATTGTGTTGTGTTTTACAGAATATTTTAATAATAAATATTGGTAATTAGTTGGTTAAATAAACTTGAATTTTTTATAGGGTTGTCTATATTTTTTATTTTTCACTTATAATTGGGTTAGGCCTGAGAAACAAATGGTTAAAATAATTATTTTATTAGTGAAATAATGATCTTGTTTATAGTATAGGCAGTTTTTACGTTAATTAAGATTTTGAAGTAATTTATTTTTATATTTGCAAAACTTAAAATAATTAGTTGAAATATGATTAAATCCATTGAAAAGAATTTGAATAGAGGGGTGCAACTTTTACAATATATTTCTGATGAAAATTACAGAAATGCTTCAATAGCACCTTATTATTCGAGTATTGGGGTTCATATGAGACATGTTCTTGACGTTTTTGATTGTATTTTTGAAGGTTTGCCATCAAATCAAATAAATCTGATTAATAGAAAGAGAAATGTTGAAGCTGAAAATTATACCGCACAAGGAATTATTTATTTCAATGAAGTATTAAATAAATTAAAAACTTTGGAAGGAGAGGACTTTAATAAAATAGTTAAAGTTACTGATAACCTAGGTTTAGGTGTTATATCTGCAGATTATACTTTAGGAGGAATTTTGATACAAGCTCATAGCCATGCAATTCATCATTTTGCGAGTGTTGGTTATGTAATTTGCCAACTAGAAATTGATTTGCCAGATGCTGATTTTGGGTTTAATCCTACTACTCCCAGAAAAATAAAAATTTAGAAAAGTGACTTTTTAATTAGTGTAGAGTCCTATTATTGTAGACTGTTTAAAATTCATTCATCGATAGGTAAATACCATTCACCGACATAAAATTAGAGCCAGACGAAAACACTTATGTTTCACTGTGTTTTGGATTACTTTTGCAGTAGTATTTAAATTTGTTAAAAAATATAATTTGAAGTATTTAGTATTTTTATTTTTATCCATTATCGGCTTAACTGCTTTTGCGCAAGTTAAGGTAGGAAATAATCCTTCCGAGATTGATATAAACTCGTTATTAGAATTAGAAAGTTCTAATAAAGTATTTGTATTGAATAAGATGAATAATAGTGAAATGAATGCAATTAAACCTTTACAAGGTGCTTTGGTTTATAATAGTGATGAGAACTGTTTATTTATTTTTCAAGGAACAATATGGAAAAGTCTTTGTGATAGTTACAATGTAGCAGTTACAACATCAACAACAGCTCCTCTAGGTAATAATTCAGGAGATATTTGGATTGATAATTCTAACCCAAAAGAACTTATAAGTATTTGGAATGGTAGTAAATGGGTTCCTATAAATTCTAACCCTAATAGAGGTAAAGGATTACCAACAGCACAAACAAATTTAAATCCTTTGGCAGGTGATATTTATGTAGATGAAACATCGGGAGATATTTTCTCATTTAATGGAACTTCGTGGTTAAACAATAGTGAGCATAGTAAATATACTGCAGCCAATGGAATTGTTAAAACGGATGAAAATTCTTTTGAACTTGGAGGTGCTTTAACTAAAGAAACTACACTAGAAACAAACGCCACAAATACATTAGCAATTAAAGGACTAGAAAAAACTATAGATGCTAACGCTAACGAAATTGTAGTTGTAAATAAAAACACTGGAGTTCTTCAAAAAATGCAAGCGTCTAATTTGTTAAGAGAAGAAGAAATTGTTGTTATAGCAGAAGAAGGGCAAAGTCAGTTTTCTCCGCCATATCCAATTGCAAACCCAAAACAAATTGATGTGTATAGAAATGGAGTAAGGATTAATTTTACAGTTGTAAATAATACTACCATAGAGTTAGAACCTGAAGCTATATGTTATAAAAATGATAAAGTTAGAATAGTACAGTTTTATTAAAAGAAAATAATTATAAATAAATAAACAACCCAAAATTTAAAATTAAAGAAAGATGAAAACAAGATTACAAAATGGATTAAAATTAGCATTAGTAGCGGTATTTATGTTGTCTATAGGTGCAGTTAGTGCGCAAACAACTTCAGGAAGTATAGGAAAAGCTACCGCGGCTGCGTTAGGTTCAAATGGAGGATCAGTTAAAGTTATTGATAATAAAGGTACTATTAAGTATTTACAATCAAATAACGGTATAACAATGTTTACTGATACCGCTCCTGATGGAGGAGTAATTACAACTTGGCAATTAGGAGGTTCATTAACAGAAAATACAAATATAAACACTGGTGATAAAGATTTTGAAATTACAGTTGATGGTGCTGCAGGAGGTACTTTCAAAATTCAAGGAATAGATTATATAGCTGCTACCGATGTTCCAGCTGCAGATGAGACAGCAACAACTGGTTATACTTTATTAGTTAGAGATGAAGCAACTGGAGTAACTAAAAAAATGTTAGCTTCAGATTTAGTTAGTGGAATAAGATTAGAATCTCCTCAAACTGCTAATGTAACTTCAGGAACTACTGATATTGCAGTTGTTGGGTTACCAACTTTAACAGCAACTAGTACAGCTGCTAAATTATTTGTATATAGAAATGGGGCTAAACTACGTTTTGGAACAGATTTTTCAATTGCTGCAGCTGGGACTGTTACTTTTGATAATGCAGAGGTTCCATTTTATGTTGGAGACATAATTGAAATCCAATATATTAAATAATTTAATCACTAAATTATATTTCTTGTTTAAAATATATGAAGAGTTGGTTGCTTTGTAATCAACTCTTCAAACAAGGAATAAAAATAATAAATAGTTAATTTTTAAAATTTAGATTAATAGAATAGTAAATATGTTTTATAAAAAAGTCATAAGATTTTTATTATTTACACTATGTGTAGCTTTTGTGCAAATAGGTTTTGCGCAACAGGTTACTGTTATTAATCAAAAAGGGACAAAAATTAACGTTACTAATAATAAAGTAACAACTTCAAATTCAGCTCCCATAAATCCTCAAATAGATGATTTATGGTTTGATACCAATGCTACTCCAACCGCAGTTAAGGTTTGGGATGGAACTACTTGGTTATCATTTGCGAGTGATTTTTGGTCTTTAACAGGAAACTCAGGTTTAACATCAGGAACTAATTTCTTAGGAACTACAGATGATGTAAAAATGCAAATTAGATCAAATAATTTGCCAATGTTAGAGTTTGGAAGAAGGCAAATATTAAATTTAACTCAATCTTATCCTGATTATACAGATAATGATCAGCCTTTGGTTTTTGTAAATGGAAATGGTTCAACTTCAGCATTACAGTTTGCAGCTAGTGGAGCTTCGTTTTATAAACCAATGTTTTATACTACTACTAATGGGAGTTTTAGATTAAAAGGAAGTGCAGGTGGTTCAGATTTATTTGAAATTGGTTCAGCAGGGGCAAGCAATAATGGACGATTAGAGTTTATTATTGGTGATGATGGAGCAGAGCCTTTTATATTTAAACGTTACAATTACTACGATAAAACTCACAAAGAGTTATTTAGAGTGCAAGGAAGTGTTAATTCATCAGGAGCAAAACCTAGATTTGGTATTAATATTAATCCTACAGGTGTTCCTATAGATGGAACTTATAATGGAAATGATACAGGAAATGTTGCAAATAGTACTTTTCAAGTAAAGGGATCAATTTCAAAATCAATTTTTACAACAACAAGTAATTTAACATTAGGTGAAGATCATTATAGTGTTATTATTGCTGGAAATCACAATATAACTTTACCAAACGCAAATACTTGCGAAGGAAGAATTTATATTTTAAAAAATAACTCAGGGAGTACAAGAACAATAACGTCATATTTAGATATGACAAATTCTGCGTCTACTACAATAGTTGATGAATCTTCATTACAAATACAAAGTGATGGTAGTAATTGGCATCAAATAAGTACTATATCTTCAGATGATCAAGAAATTGACTTTTTTGCTTTTAATGGTTCAACCTATGAATTACAAGTAGGTATAGAATCAGGAGGAACTCCTAAAATGGTGAATTTATCATCATTGGCAGCAGATGGATCAGAAACAAAAATTACTGGAGGAGGAATTAACCAAGTTTTGGGTTTAGGTACTTCAACTAGTCCTTATGAGATATTAGGAACTGAAGTTGATGGTAGCATAACAAACGAAATTAATACAGGTTTTACTTCATCGGCAAACACATTAACAGTTACAGATTCAAATGGAGCTTTATCAGCTCCAATAATTAATACAAACGCATTAAGTGTAGTCTCAGGGAATTTGACAAGTACTATAAATGGAGTTGCATCTACACTGCCATTAACAGATTTAGCGCATACAGGAACAACTGGTTCTGTATTTTTTGCAGGGTCTGATGGAAAACCAACAGAAAATAATTCCGAATTATTTTGGAATAATACAAATAGTAGATTGTATATAGGTAATTCAGCATTGTCAGGATCTAATACTTTAAATATAGGAGGAACAACAAGAACCAGTGGTTTAAATAATTCTAGAGGAACTGCAGGGCAGCCATCTTATAGATTTACAGATGATTCTAATACAGGAATGTTTAGTAATGTAGATGATGAGTTGGCATTAACAACTGGAGGAACAGAAGCGTTAAGAATAGATGCTAATCAACAAGTTAATATTCACAAAAATTTAAGTGTAGTAGGTAGTTATTTAGATTCAGATGGAAATGCTGGAACGGCAGGACAAGTGTTGTCTTCAACAAGCACAGGAACTAAATGGATAAATGTATTTTCACCAACAGTAGCTGAAATTTATGATGCAATTGGTGGACAAATTTTAGCACTAAATACATTTAACGATATTGAATTAAATACAGGTGGAATTGTGGATCCTGATTATACAACTTCTTCAAATTCCATTACAGTTACAAATGCTGGCCGTTATGAAATTATATATAGAGTTTCTGCAAAAACAAGTAATAACGCAAGAGCAGGTGCAGAATTCTATTTAGAGGCTGGTGGTTCTGAATTACCAGGAACAAGAGCTTATACTTATTCAAGAAATAATAATGTTGGAAGTTCTACAGCAACGGTTACTAAAATTGTTCAGTTAGCTGCAAATGCTACAATTAAAATAAAAGGACAAAGATTTAGTAATGCAAGTGGAAGTAATAATGGTATACCTGTTATGATTGATCAAGGATCTTCATTAATAGTTAAACGAATTAAATAATAGATTTACAAATGAAAAAAATTCTAACTATTATATTTTTATTAGGAGGTATTATTTTTGGGTATTCTCAAATTAAAATATTATCTTCAGAAGTATCGATTATTTCAAATGCGGGTGAAGGAGACCACTATATTACAACTGATACGGATGAATTATACGTTGGTATACAAACAGGAGAACTTAGAAAAATAACGGGAGAATCAGGTCCTCAAGGTCCAGCAGGACCAGCAGGAGCGGATGGAACTTCTCCTAAAATTGAGTTTAAAAAAGAAACTATTGGTTATGTATTTGCGGCTGCACAAGTACAAGCTAATGGAGATAATTCTTTTAATATTAATTGTAAGGTTTCTAAAACTGAAACTGGAAGGTTTACTGTTGAGTTTGGAGTAAAACACCCAAATGGTGCTAATTATGATATTACTTTTGGAGCGCAAGTAGAAGATGCTAATAATAGACGAGACTCAAGAATAGTTTCAGTTGTAGCAGGTACACAGACAGCAAAAGGTTTCGATGTGATTATTCTTACAGGTGATAATGGTACTACAGCAGATGTTTTAGTAGATGAAGTTTGGTCTTTTAATACTTCAGCAACAAAAGAAATTATAACAGATATTCAGGTAACAGAAACTAATAATCCACCTGTAACTGTAGGAGTAACACCTATAGGTACAATTGATGGAAGTACGTTGGTTTTAGATGATTTTGGGGATGCAAATGATTTTCACATGCAGTTTAGAAATAGTAAAGGAGCATCAATAGATTATGAAGTGTTGATTAGTAATACACCTTATAGTACTATTCCTAATATATCTTCAGGTAGCTATACGCTAAATTCAGCAGATAATGGGGATGGAACCTATAATCATTTAATTACTAGTACATCATCATTAGGTCCTTATTCTAGCGTAACTGTTAATGGGAACAAACCTTCACCTGCAGGTACTAATTATAATAAGAGTAATATTGCACCCATAACAATTACATTTTATACAAGATAATTATGAAAAAATATATATTAATATTTTTTTTTATTTTTAATAGTTTAATAGTTTTTTCTCAATTAGATGAATATTCTGTTATGGGAATTCCTTTAGGTTCAACTACCGAAATAAATTCGGTTACACCTTTAGAAGAAGGAGCCTTAGTCTATAATACAGATACTAAAAAAATGATGGTTTATAATGGTACAAACTGGGTTAGTAATGAAGGAGGACAAAGTGTTTATACAGGTTCTTTTACAGTTAGTAATAATAGTAGTATTTCAGTTTCAGGTTTAGGTTTTAAACCGAGCCAAATTACATTTGTGGCACATGCAAATGTTGAGGTATTTGGTACTGATGGTAATAATGGTAGCGGAAATAATAATGCAGGTTTTAATAATTCATTTGGAACAATGAATGGTTTTATAAACGGTACTAAACAAGGAGTTATTTTTGTTGGAGGTAATGGTAATTCAATTAATGATATCTCTAGATATTCTAGTTCGTCATATTGCATTGGTTTAAGGTATGGAGATCAAGATGGAAATAAGTTAGGAGTTATTAGAGGTAAATTAGGGGTTTTAACAAATGATGGATTTACAATTATTCCAGATTATGAAAAAGGATCTGCTAATTGGGGGCAATTTCAAAAAGAAAAAGTTCTAGTTTTCTATACAGCTTATAAATAGAAAAGAATGAGAGATCTATTTTTTATTGTGATATTTTTTGTTGGTCATTTTTGTTTTGCACAATCTGCATTTCAAAATAATGGTAATATACAAATACATGATAATGGAGCAATAGGTTTTCATATAGATTTGGTAAATAATGGTAAATTCGATAAAAATTCTGGTTCAGTAGGGTTTTATAGTCTAAATAACTTTTTAAAAGTTTCGGGTAGTAATAAGGCTATTTTTAATGATTTAGAGATTGATGTATATGATAATTTGTTTTTAGAAACATCATTGGGAGTATCTAATAATTTATCATTTATTACAGGTAAAGTAGTAACACCAAGAGATGATAATGAGATTTCACTAGATTTTTTAAATCATCAGTTATATGGAGGTGAAGGAGATTATACTCATGTAGATGGCTATGCTAAAATAGTAAGCGAAGGTGAATTTATCTTTCCAATTGGAGATAATGACTCCTTTAGACCAATGATTATTCCAAATCAGGTAAAAAATAGTATTTATAAAGGAGCTTATTTTAAAGAAGATCCAAATAACCCTTCGGTTTTTACAAAATCCTTTAATACAGATACAAAACAATTAATATTAGAAAAAATAAACGATACTGAATTTTGGGATTTAAATGGTTCTGTTGAAACTTCATTAATTTTAACTTGGAATACTGAAAGTAATATAGATCAATTAACGTCAGATATTGAGAGTTTACGTGTGGTTGGTTGGTCTAAAGCAACCGGAAAATGGGTAGATTTAGGAGGGGAAGAAATTAAAGGAGATATTGATTCTGGTACAATAAAATCAACCTCTTTTATTCCTGATGATTATGAAGTGTTAACAATTGGAACTGATCATCGTGAGGTGCAGGGAGTTACAGTTACTGAAAGTCATAATTTTGGTATTACACCAAACGGGGATGGTTTAAATGATACTTTTGTAATTGAAGGTATTGAGCAGAGACCAAATAATACAATTTATATTTACAATAGATGGGGAACATTACTTTACTCTAAAAAAGGCTATGATAATTCCTGGGGAGGAGTTTCTGAGCATGATTTAACTCTTAATAAAAGTAAAGGATTACCAGTAGGAACTTATTTTTACTTTTTAGAATTTCATGATGAAGATATTAATTGGCAAGGTTGGATTTATTTAAAACGCTAAACTAGTTTTTTTATAATTTTAGTATACTTTTTTAAATCTATTAAGCTTTTTAAAAAAACAGGCACTGTATCATATTTCACACCATTTTTATTATTGTTCACAGCTATTTTATAGATAATGCCCCAATGAAGTTTTAAACTTTTTAAAGCGTTGAAATAATTAATAGAAGTTGAATCATAAATATGAGTGGGTTCTGAAATAATACCATTTATTTCAAGAACTTTAAATTCATTTTTTTTAATTAAGTTTTCAAAAGAATTAAATTTAAGATCTAATCTACCGTAATAAAAATCTGGTATTTGTTTCATAAATTGATCAATAATTTTATTTAAATCTTTTGATATAAGATGATTGCCATTAATAAATTGAGTTCCCTTTGAATGGTTTCCTATAACGTTTAGTTGAATGTTGGTATTCTTGTTTGGGATGTTTTTAAAATCTTTATGATGCAGTTCTTTTAGAAAATCATAATAATGAAAAGCTCTTTTATCTTCTTTAATTAATTTTTCTAAATTAGAAGAACCATCTCCAATAACAGTCAAAAATTTCTTTAAAGTTATGGAACTAATTGCTCCATTTTTTTCATTTGGTATTCTATAATAAAAAATACCACATTCATTTTTAAAATCAATAAATTCTTGCAATATTAAATCTATACAATTGTACTTTAATAAATAATTTTGTAAATCTTTTTTAGAATGAAGTTGCTTAACAAGCAAACCTCTAAATCCAATATCTGGTTTAATAATAAGAGGGAACGTTAATTTTTTTATAGAAATTTCATTCAGAACCCAATTTAAATCTTCTTTCTTTTTTATAAAAATGGAAATAGGTATAAATTCATTCGGAATTAAATTTAAAGTTTTAAATTTAGATTCACTGCCATTACCAGAATGATTTATACTTGGGTTTGTGGCCGAATAAAAAACTAAATTTCTTGCTTTTATAGCTAAATAAATGGCATATGGAAGTATGGGAATATAAAACATATAAGAAGGCCAAAATTCCCAGTTATTAAAAGGTTTTGTTTTAAGTAATCTCATCTATTTTGAATTGAAAAAAGCATTTAATATTATACGTATTCCAATAAATCCTATTATTATTGCTATAATAGCTAATATAATTCCAAGAATTAACCAGATATAATTATTTTGATGTTTAATAGCTTTAAATCCTATTGTAATTAATATAGGAGAAATAAGTAAAAGGGGTAAAGCGGCAAATTCATATTTTATTCCCCTAGCAAGTTCTTTTCTATCTGTTCCCATTTTTATAATAATTTATAGCGTCCCTAACATTCAAATGTTTTAAAAGTAAACTCTTTGCTTCATTTTGTGAGATTTCCAACTCATCTATAAGCATTTTAGTTCCCCTTTCTATTAATTTTTGATTAGATAATTGCATATCTACCATTTTATTTCCTTTTATTTTTCCAAGAAGAATCATAACACTAGTAGAAATCATATTTAGAGTTATTTTTTGTGCAGTACCAGCTTTCATTCTTGAGCTTCCAGTAACAAATTCTGGTCCAACAATTACTTCTATTGGATGTTTAGAAACTTTAGACATTGGACTATTTTTATTGCAAGTAATACAAGCAGTTAAAATATTATTTTCATTGCATTTTTCAAGAGCTCCAATAACATATGGTGTGGTTCTCGAAGCCGCAATTCCTATAACAGTATCATTAGAGTTAATGGAGTATTCTTGTAAATCTTTCCAACATTGAGTTCTTGAATCTTCAGCAAATTCAACAGCTTTTCTTATTGCGGAATCTCCACCTGCTATTATTCCAATAACCAAATTATAAGATACACCAAAGGTAGGAGGGCATTCTGAAGCGTCTAAAATACCTAAGCGTCCACTAGTTCCGGCTCCAATATAAAAAAGACGTCCACCTTTTTTCATTCTTTCAACAATTTGATAAACAAGATTTTCAATATTCGGAATAACTTGTTCAACAGCTAAAGGAACAGTTTTATCTTCATTATTTATATTAGATAATAACTCTTTGAGAGTCATTTTTTCTAAATGATTGTATTTTGAAGATTGTTCTGTTGTTTTTATAAAACTCATTTTTCAAAAATAGTGAATTGAAAACTATTAATGAATGTGACCTTAATAAAAATGTGGTGTCATATTTTATATAACTAACAAATTTTAAATTATTGTTTATGGGAAATATTACAGATTCATTGTCAGGTTTTTTTAATTCTATTTCAGAAGGAATAGGAGATTGGGGATTAAATTTAATAGGAGCTTTTGTCTCTTTAATTATTGGGTTTTGGATTATTAGGATTATAATGAAAGGTATATCCAAAGCTTTTGAGAAATCAAAAATTGATGATACATTAAAACCGTTTTTAATTACATTAATAGGTTTTGCTCTTAAAGCTTTATTATTTATAACAATTGCTCAAATAGTTGGAGTACCTATGACATCCTTTGCAGTGCTATTAGGAGGTGTTGGTATTGCTATTGGAGCCGCATTTAATGGTTCTTTGGGACATTTAGCTTCAGGTGTAATGTTATTAATTTTTAGACCTTTTAAAGTGGGGGATTTAATTGAAGTAAATGGGGAATTAGGTTTTGTTAAGGAAATATCAGTTTTTGTTACAATTTTAGAAACATTTCAAAATAAAACATCAATTTTACCTAATGGTTCTATAACAGCTAATAAAATTATAAACTATACAACTATTGGTAACTTAAGGGTTGATATGCCTTTTGGAATTAGATATGGAACCGATATTAATAAGGCAAAATCAATTGTTAATGATATTTTATCTAATGATAAAAATGTTTTAGCAGATCCAAAACCAAGAGTTGCAGTTAATAATTTAGGGCCAAATGGAGTTGAGTTATTGGCATTACCTTATTCAAGTGTTGAAGGATATTGGGATGTTTATTGGGATACTCGTCAGAAAATAGTAGAAGCTTTAGGAGAGGCAGGGTATGAAGCTCCTTTCCCTCAACGTGTAGTTACTATGACAAAATAAAAGTTTAGAGAAATAAGAAAAAGAGAAAAAAAGCGAACAACTGATTTAGTTGTTCGCTTTTATATTTATATAAATTGTGGATTACATTAATACGTTTTCTGCAGGAATTGAAGCGATAATTTTATTAAATGTATCACTAGGTCTCATTGCCATATTAGTTAATTCTGTATTTGGCATATAGTATCCTTTTAGATCTATTTCTTTTCCTTGAGCACTATTTAGTTCAAGTAAAATTTTCGGTTTATTTTTTAGTAACTCTTTGTATATTTTGCTAAATAAAGCTTTTAAATCGGCATCTTTACTTTGTTTAGAAAGAGCTTCAGCCCAATACAAGGTTAAATAAAAGTGACTTCCTCTATTATCTAATTCATAAACTTTTCTTGAAGGAGATTTTTTATTTTCTAAAAACATATCTGTAGCTTCATCTAATGTATCTGCTAAAACCAATGCTTTTGAGTTATTAAAGTTTTCGCCTAAATATTCTAAAGAAACAGCTAAAGCTAAAAACTCACCTAATGAGTCCCAACGTAAATGACCTTCTTTTATAAATTGTTGAACATGCTTAGGAGCAGATCCACCAGCACCTGTTTCAAATAAACCTCCACCATTCATTAAAGGAACAATAGAAAGCATTTTAGCACTTGTTCCAACTTCTAAAATTGGAAATAAATCGGTTAAGAAATCTCTTAAAACATTTCCAGTTACTGAAATTGTATCTAAACCTTGTTTAAGTCTAATAAGTGTGAAAATAGTAGCTTCATAAGGAGCCATTATTTGAATATCTAATCCAGAAGTATCTTCATTTGGTAAATAAAGATTTATTTTCTTAATTATTTCATTATCATGAGATCTTGCTTCATCAAGCCAGAAAATAGCTGGTGTATTAGTAGCTCTTGCTCTTTTTACTGCTAATTTAATCCAATCTTGAACTGGAGCATCTTTTACTTGACACATTCTCCATATATCACCTTCTTCAACCTTATGTTCCATTAAAACATTTCCTGAAGCATCGGTTACTTTAACAATTCCATCTGATTTTATTTCAAATGTTTTGTCATGTGAACCATATTCTTCTGCTTTTTGAGCCATTAAACCAACGTTAGGAACTGTTCCCATAGTTGTTGGGTCAAAAGCACCATTCTTTTTACAGAAATCAATAGTAGCTTGGTAAATACCGGCATAACTACTGTCAGGAATTACAGCTTTAGTATCTTGTTGTTCTCCTTTGGAATTCCACATTTGACCAGAAGTACGAATCATTGCAGGCATAGACGCATCAATAATAACATCACTTGGTACATGTAAATTAGTAATTCCTTTTTCAGAATTTACCATTGCTAAAGCTGGTCCGTTTTCATAACATTTAATTATGTCTTCTTCAATCTCAGCTTTTTTGTTGGCTGGTAATGTTTGAATTTTAGAAAGTAAATCTCCAAATCCATTATTTTCTTCTACACCTAACTCTTCTAATAAAGCACCATGTTTTTTATATAAATCCTTAAAAAAGACTTTTACAGCATGTCCAAAAATTATTGGATCAGATACTTTCATCATTGTTGCTTTCATATGTAATGAAAACAAAACACCTTTCTCTTTAGCGTCTTTAATTTGTTCTTCTAAAAATGAAACTAAAGCTTTTTTACTCATTAAAGTTCCATCAATAATTTCACCTTTAAGTAATGCTAAATTTTCTTTTAGTGTTGTTGATACTCCAGATTTATCTGTAAATACTATATCAATACTTGTAGGTTCTTTTACAGTAACTGATTTTTCATTTGAGAAGAAATCATTATCACTCATTGTTGAAACATGAGTTTTTGAATTAGAAGACCAAGCACCCATTGAGTGCGGGTTGTTTTTAGCGAAGTTTTTCACAGCTTTAGGAGCTCTTCTGTCAGAATTACCTTCACGTAATACTGGGTTTACAGCAGAACCTTTAATAGAGTTGTATTTTTTTTGAATTTCTTTTTCTTCATCCGAAACAGCTTCTTCAGGGTAATTAGGAATTGCATATCCTAAATTTTGAAGTTCTTTAATTGCGGCAATAAGCTGAGGTACAGAAGCTGATACATTAGGTAATTTAATAATGTTTGCTTCTGGTTTATTTACCAAATCTCCTAATTCCAACAATGTATCTTCAACTTTTTGCTCAGTTTTTAAGTATTCAGGAAAAACAGCTAAAATTCTATTAGCTAAAGAAATATCTTTAGTTTCTATATCAATATTGGCTGGTTTTGTAAAAGCCTTAACAATTGGAAGAAAGGAATAGGTAGCTAAAGCTGGAGCTTCATCAGTTTTTGTGTAAAATATTTTAGGAGTCGTGCTCATAATATCTTGTAAGTTATTTAATTAATAATTGTTGTTAAATACAATTATAAAGATTGATATTAATTTTAAATTGTCTTTAACAAATGTAATAAATATCAATAAAATACAAGCCTCGAAAACGTTATAAATCGAGGTTTCAATTTGGAAATTGTGTAAAAATGAGGGATGTTTTTTAAGAGATTCGTAAAGAGGTAAAAAACAAAAGCCATAATACTGATTTCTCGCTATTATGGCTTTTTGCTGAAATACTTTTTTTAATAAGTTTCAATGAATTTAACCATTTTTGCCATTTTTTCAAATCACATAGTTAATGTTCATCTAATTAGTTACTTTTCAAAGAATTGTAACTTTTTATTAAACTAGTTGTTTCGTTTAAAAGAACTCCTAAAACTTTGTTGCAAAATTTAGTAAACTAAATATTACTCGCTTAGAGAGTTGTTTTAAAAATGCTTCTAAAATCATGTTTCCACTTATTTATGCTAAATACTTGGGCACATTACCTATTTAAAGTTAGATTTTAAAAACGTATGTTCAAGAACATTTTAGAATCAATTAAAAAATATTTTAAACTTTAAAAAGTTACATCTTAATGTTTAAACTAACTTCCTAATTAATTCTACTCTAAGATACGTCTTTTTACACTAAGTTAACAAATTAACTAAAGTTTATATATTAACAATATATAAACTAGACTTATTAACAATTGTTAATAACTAAAAAAACCACTTCGAATAGAAGTGGTTTTTAAATTTTTATTGAAATAAGACTAACGTCTTTTTTCAGCAATTCTTGCTTTTTTACCAGTTAATCCTCTAAAGTAGAAGATACGAGCTCTACGAACTCTACCGTGTTTGTTAACTTCAATTTTTTGAATAGAAGGTAAATTCATAGGGAATATACGTTCTACACCAACAGTTCCAGACATTTTTCTAATAGTAAAAGTTTCTGAACTACCAGAACCTCTTCTTTGAATAACCGTACCTTTAAAGAACTGAGTACGAGTTTTTTGTCCCTCTTTAATTTCGTAATAAACTGTTATAGCGTCTCCAGCGTGAAATTCAGGAAACTCATTTTTTGGTACATATTCGTCTTGTACAAATTTTACTAAACTTTCCATTTTTTTAATTTTAATGGTTTTCAATGACCAACATTCACGATTTTCGTCAGAGGTTGATTTTGAGTGTGCAAATTTAACTAAAAAAATTAGTCTTCCAACAAATCTGGTCTAATTTTTTTTGTTCTTTCAAAAGCTTGTTCATTTCTCCATTCTTCAATTTTAGGAAAATTGCCAGATAACAATATCTCAGGTACCTTAAGTTCTTTATATTCAGAAGGTCTGGTGTATACTGGAGGTGATAATAAATCATCCTGAAATGAGTCTGTAAGTGCAGAAGTTTCATCGCCTAAAACACCAGGAATAAGTCTTATAATGGTGTCGCATAAAACTGCTGCGCCTAATTCTCCGCCACTTAATACATAATCACCAATAGAAATTTCTTTTGTAACAAACAATTCTCTTACTCTTTGATCAACACCTTTATAATGTCCGCAAAGAATAATCATATTTTCTTTTAATGAAAGTGTATTGGCCGTTTGTTGGTTTAAGGTTGGAGCGTCTGGTGTCATATAAATTATTTCATCATAATCTCTTTCAGCTTTTAATTTAGAAATACATTTATCAATTGGTTCTATCATTAAAACCATACCTGCACCGCCTCCAAATTGATAATCGTCAATTTTTCCGTAATCATTTAAGGCGTAATTTCTTAAATCATGAAAATGAACTTCAACTAATTCTTTATCAATTGCACGTTTAATTATTGAAAATTCAAACGGACTTTTAATTAATTCTGGTGAAACTGTTATTATATCAAATCGCATGTTGCAAAGTTACTTTTTTGATTAAAATTTAGAGGTTTTATTATTTTAAAATACTAACTCTAACTTTTTTCTTTTTAAGCTTAGTGTTGTTTAACTTATTTATTAATTCATTAATGTTTGAATTTGAAACAGCTACATAAGCACAATCTTGTTTTAATTCAATAACACCTAGTTCTTCTTTGTTAATATTTCCTTGTTTAAAAAATAATCCTGCAATATCTCCTTTTGAAATTTTGTCTTTTCTTCCACCGGAAATATGAATTGTATTCCAGTTGCTTTTTGCTATATTTTTGATAGAATTTATCTGAAGTTCTTCATAATCTTTAATGAAAATAGGTAATTCTTCGTGTTGAGATTTTAAGATATAAGCTGTTCCATTACTATGCATTCTGGCAGTTCTACCATTTCTATGAATGAATTCATCGGGTCTTGTTGGTAATTCATAATGTATAATAAAGTCCATTTCGGGAACATCAATACCTCTGGCAGCTAAATCTGTTGCAACCAGTATTTTATGTGTTCCATTTCTAAATTTTATCAAAGCTCTTTCTCTATCCAATTGCTCTAAATCACCAGAAAAACAACCGTGATTTATTTTTTTATTGTAAAGAAAATTACTAACAATTTCAATACTAGCTTTTAAATTACAGAATATAATTCCACTTCCTTTTCCAACCTGACCTAACAATTTCTCTAAAGAATCTAATTTGTCTGGTTTGTTAGCAACTACAGTTTGAATTTTTAAGTTGGAAGTTTTTTTAGTTAAATAATTAATTCTTTTAGGATTTTTAAGCCCCATAAAAGAAGGGATTTTAACCTTTTGAGTAGCTGATGTTAAAACTTTTTTCTTTACAGACGATAATTCTTGTAAAATAAATTTCATATCTTCTTCAAATCCTACTTCTAAAGATTTGTCAAATTCATCTAAAATTAAGGTTTTAATATCATTAATTTCAAAAGTTTCTCTTTCAATATGATCTGCAACTCTTCCAGGTGTGCCAATAAGTATTGCTGGTGGATGTTTTAATTCAACTTTATCTTTTGATCCCGATCTTCCACCATAAACGGCATTGGCTTTATAACCGCTTCCCATTTCACGTATAACTTGTTCAATTTGTATGGCGAGTTCTCTTGATGGAACAACAATTAAAGCTTGAATATTTTTAATGTTTGGGTTTAATCCATCAATTAAAGGTAATAAAAATGCTAATGTTTTTCCAGTTCCTGTAGGTGATAATAATATAGTTTCTGCATTAGAAGTAACGGTGTTAAAAGCTTCTTCTTGCATTGCATTCAATTTTTCAATTCCTAATTTGGATAAAATTGCTTGCTGATTTTTTATGTTTTCTGCCATTTGGCAAAGGTACTTGTTTTAGTTGTAATTTAGAAGGTTGGAGAAATTAAGTAAAGTGTTGAATAAATTAAATTTTTTGTGAAACTCTTTTAATTCTAAATGTTAAGGTATTTTGTGATTTCTGTGAAGGAAAGAATCCTTAAAAAGTTGATTTAGATTTCTGTTTTATTCATACAATTATTAGTGCCTTTTTGGAGTTCATGAATCTTAAAGTAATAACACTTACTATTTTATTTAAAAGAATAATAACCAACAATTGTCAATTAAATACTAGCTTTTAACATTCTGTCTTCACCAAACATGTCTTTTTTTAGTTGAACATTTTTAAAATCTTTTTCACTAATTAATTCAGCTGTTTCTTTTCCTAAATATTGATTGATTTCAAAATAAAGATTTCCTTTTGAAGAAAGATGTTTTTTAGCTAAATCACCAATTTTGTTATAAAATAATAATGGATTGTCATCTTCAACAAATAAAGCTAAATGAGGTTCATTATCTAACACATTTTTCTGCATATGTTGTTTTTCAAGCTCTCTTACGTAAGGAGGATTACTTACAATGATTGAATAGGTTGAAGGTAATTCATCTAAATTTAAAATATCGGCTTCAATAAATTTTACAGAAGCATTATTTAAAAGTGCATTTTCTTTGGCGGTTTTTAAAGCTTCAGAAGAAATATCAAGAGCAAAAATGGTTGCGTTTGGTAAGTTTTTAGCTAATGAAATTGCAATGCATCCGGTTCCAGTTCCAATATCTAGAATTTTAATTTCACCCAAGTTTTTAGAATCTTCAATAATAGACTGTATTAATTCTTCCGTTTCAGGTCTTGGAATTAATACGTTTTTATTCACTTTAAATTTTAGTCCAAAAAATTCAGTTTCACCTATTATATATTGTATTGGTGTAAATTTGCTTAATTCTGATAAGGCATTTTTAAGAAAATTTAAATCAACTGATTTAATTTCAAAATCAGGTTGTAATGCAACATCAATCCTAGTTAAATTTAGTTTGTATTCAATAATTATATTAAAAAATGATTGTATTTCGGTTTGAGGATATAACTCACTAAGTTCAGTAAAAAACTGAGTTTTAAATTCTTTTATTAGCATTATAAATCTTTAAGCATATATAAATTACATGAAAAATGACCAGTATTTCCCATAGGAGCGTCCAAATCTTTAAAACCAACTTTTCGGTATAGTTTTCTGGCTTCTTCCATATATGGTAAGGTTTCTAAATAACATTTTTCAAAGCCAAAATCTTTGGCTTTCTGTAGGCAAATATCCATCATTTTACTGCCTAAACCAATTCCGCGAGCTTCATTTTTAAAATACATTTTTTGAAGCTCACAAATATTACCGTCAAAATTGTCTAATTGCTTAATTCCTGCACCTCCATAAATTTCTCCATTTTTTTCAATTACATAATAAATTGTTTTGTTGAAATTATAAGCTTCAAATAATGTGTCTAAAATTTTATCGGCATAGGCAGTTCCTACTTTTGGAACATCATATTCAATTAAAATTTCACGAATAGCTGTTGCGATTTTCGGATTATCTTTTTGCTGAATTTCTCTAATGTTAAAATCTGAAAGAGTCATTTTAAAGTATTATTTTTGCGTGGTGAATATACACGAAAAATACATAAAACGTTGCATTGAACTTGCCGAAAATGGTTTAGGAACTACATATCCAAATCCTATGGTAGGTAGTGTAATTGTTGTGAATAATGCAATAATTGGAGAGGGTTGGCATAAAAAAGCAGGAGAGCCACACGCAGAAGTAAATGCAATAAATTCAGTTAAAGATAAATCACTTTTAAAACTGGCTACAATTTATGTTAGTCTAGAGCCTTGTTCTCATTTTGGAAAAACTCCCCCTTGTGCAAACTTAATTGTTAATAGCGGAATTAAAAATGTGGTCATTGGAATTGTAGATTCTAATAGTAAAGTTAGTGGGAAAGGAGTAAAGTATTTAAAAGATAATGGCTGTAAGGTTGAAGTTGGTGTTTTAGAGGATGAATGTTATAGCTTAAATAAACGTTTTTTTACGTTTCATAATAAAAAACGACCGTTTGTAATTTTAAAATGGGCTGAAACTAAAGATGGTTTTATTGATAAGTTTAGAGATGATATTGCGGAAAATACACCAAATTGGATTTCAAATGAATATTCTCAGCAGTTTGTGCATAAAATGAGAGCTGAAGAGCAGGCTATTTTAGTTGGTACAAAAACGGCTTTAAATGATAATCCTAGTTTAACTGTTAGAAGTTGGAGTGGTGAAAATCCTATTCGAGTTGTTTTAGATAGAAGTTTAAAAATACCAAGAGATTATAATTTATTAAGTGATGGAATTAAAACCATTGTTTTTTCTGAAGTAAAACATATTATAGATTCTAATGGTAACGTAATTTTTGAAAGAATTGATTTTAAAAATAATGTACCACAACAAATTTGTAAAGTATTGTTTAAATATGAAATTCAGTCGGTAATTATTGAAGGAGGAAAGCAGACTTTACAAAGCTTTATTGATACCAATTTATGGGATGAAGCTTTTGTTTTTACTGGAGATGTTTTGTTTAATAAAGGATTGAATGCACCTATAATTAAAAAATCTTCTTCAGAAATAAATAAAATAGGAAATGATCTATTAACATACTTTACAAATATTTAGTTCGGTTAAAACTATGAATTCAGAAAAAGACACTTATAATACTATTGAAATTGGCAAAGGAGATGTGCTTTTTAAAGAGAAGGGGAGTAAGTTTTTTAGTTATGTGTTTCCTGTTTTTAATGAAGATGAAGTAAAACTGCATTTAGAAGAATTAAAGAAAAAACATCATGCTGCTAGGCATTGGTGTTATGCGTATCAAATAGGAATTGATACAATAAGATATCGTGTAAATGATGATGGAGAGCCTAGTAATACAGCAGGACAGCCAATTTACGGACAGATATTATCAAAAGATATTACCAATATTTTAGTAGTTGTTGTTCGTTATTTTGGAGGAACAAAGCTTGGAGTAGGAGGTTTAATTAGTGCTTACAGAACTTCTGCAAAAATGGTTTTGGATGAAGCGAAAATTGTAGAAAAAACAATTGATGTTCATTTTGAATTAATTTTTGAATATGCGCATATGAATAAAGTGATGCGAATTGTGAAGGAAAATAACCTTCAAATTTCGCCTCAAAAAATGGAATTGAATTGTGAGTTTACAATTCCTGTTAGAAAGAAAAATTCAATAAGAATTAAAAAACTCTTTACAGATTTACGATGTTTAAAAATTAAAGAAATTTAATTTCGTTTTCATCCAATTTATCTAATAAATATTGAGGCGCTCTAGTTGGCTTCCTTGTTTCTGAATTTACAAAAACCAAAGTTGTTGAGGCTGTGGTAATTAATTCTTTTTTTTCGTTATAAACTTCATATTCAAATTGTATTCGAACTGATGGTTTTTTTGTTATAGAAGTCTTTACGGTAAGTAAATCATCATATATGGCTGGCTTTATGTAATTTATATTAAGATTAATTACAGGTAACATAATACCATCCTCTTCCATTTTTTTATAAGAGACCCCCATGGCCCTTAACCATTCAATTCTTCCCATTTCAAAGTATTGCGCATAATTGCCATGATGGACGTAACTCATTTGATCAGTTTCATTATATCTGACTCTAAATTCTATTTTATTCGAAATCATTTTGTATATTTAAAAACTGTTATTTACATAAAAAATAATTAATAATCAATAGATGTTTGATTTTTTTATAACGAAAAATATTCACATTTTTGTACACCGAAAAAGCATTAGGTATTTCTATATTTTAGAGGGTAAAATTAAATTAAAAAAAGCTATAAATCCGCAATGAATAAAACTGCATCATCAGTTTGGACTGAATGTCTCTCCTTTATACAGGACAACATTAAACAACAAGCATTTAAAACATGGTTTGAACCTATTAAACCTATTAAATTGTCGGGTGAGGCATTAACTATTCAAGTACCTAGTAAGTTTTTTTATGAGTGGCTTGAGGAGCACTATATTAAATTATTAAGAGTTGCTTTAGTAAAACAATTAGGTGAGGATGCAAAACTGATTTATGATGTTAGAATGGAAAATAATTACAGTAGTAATAATCCACATACTGTTAAATTTCCAAGTTCAAATAGAAATCCTATAAAAGCACAGGGAGTAACTGTACCAATTGATTTTGATAAGCGAGAATTAAAAAATCCTTTTATTATTCCTGGAATTCAGAAAGTTAAGATTGAATCTCAACTGAATCCAAATTATAATTTCAAAAGTTTTGTAGAAGGTGATTCTAACAGGTTGGCTCGTTCTGCAGGAATGGCAGTTGCAAATAAACCAGGAGGAACTTCTTTTAATCCATTATTAATTTATGGAGGTGTTGGTTTAGGTAAAACTCATATTGCGCATGCAATAGGTGTTGAAATAAAAGATAAATATCCAGATAAAACAGTATTGTATATTTCTTCTGAGAAATTTACACAACAATATATAGATTCCGTAAAAGGAAATACTAGAAATGATTTTATTCATTTCTATCAAATGATTGATGTTTTAATTATTGATGATGTACAATTCTTATCTGGTAAAACAGGAACTCAAGATGTGTTCTTTCATATATTTAATCATTTACATCAAAATGGAAAACAAGTAATTTTAACTTCAGATAAAGCTCCTGTTGATATGCAGGATATTGAACAACGATTACTATCTAGGTTTAAATGGGGATTGTCTGCAGAGTTGCAAGCACCAGATTATGAAACTAGAGTCTCAATTTTAGAAAATAAACTATATCGTGATGGTGTTGAAATGCCAAAAGAAATAGTTGAATATATAGCGAAACATATTAAATCTAACGTTCGTGAATTAGAAGGTGTTTTAATTTCAATGATTGCACAAGCATCCTTTAATAGAAAAGAATTTACACTTTCATTAACAAAACAAATTGTTGACAAATTTGTAAAGAATACCAAACGAGAAGTGTCTATAGAGTATATTCAAAAAATTGTTTCAAGTTATTTTGAATTAGATGTTGCCACTTTGCAATCTAAAACTCGTAAACGTCATATTGTACAGGCACGTCAACTAGCAATGTATTTTGCAAAACGTATGACTAAAGCATCACTTGCAAGTATTGGCTCTCAAATTGGGAAAAGAGATCACGCAACTGTTCTGCACGCTTGTAAAACTGTTGATAATTTAACAGAGACAGATAAGCAGTTTAGAAGATACGTTGATGATATTACTAAGAAACTTACTTTTTAATAAATAAGATGACTAAAATATTAATGGTTTGTCTCGGCAATATATGTCGTTCACCATTAGCAGAGGGGATTTTGAAATCAAAAGTAGAAGGTTTAAAAGCTTTTGTTGATTCTGCTGGTACTGGAGCATACCATATTGGAAATAAGCCAGATAAACGATCTATTGCCATTGCAAAATTAAACGGAATTGATCTTACTGATCAAAAAGCTCGAAAATTTTCTATACAAGATTTTGAATTGTTTGATTTTATCTATGTTATGGATAATTCAAATTATAAAAATATTGTCTCTTTAGCTAAAAATGAAGAAGATAAATCAAAAGTTCGATTTATTTTAAATGAAGTATTTCCTGGGGAGAATTTAGATGTACCTGACCCATATTATGGTGGAGATTCTGGATTTAAAAATGTTTATGATATGTTAGACGAGGCATGTGATATTATTGCTAAAAGAATAAATAATAATGGATAATCAAAAAGGAAAATTATATTTAATTCCAACAACTTTAGGAGACAATGAACCTTTGGAGGTTTTGCCTATTTCGGTAAAAAAAATAATTGAAGAAATTGATTGTTTTATTGTTGAGAATGAAAAAACTGCAAGAAGATTTATTAAGAGAATTACTCCAAGAAAGTCTCAACCATCTTTAACTATTTTAATGCTTGATAAATATGCAGATCAATTAGAGGTTAGAACATATTTGGATACTTGTGAAACAGGTGTTTCTGTTGGTTTGCTTTCTGAAGCTGGTGTTCCAGCTATTGCAGATCCAGGAGCGGAGATTGTTAAATTAGCCCATGAAAAAAATATTAGAGTAATACCATTAGTTGGCCCATCTTCAATTATTTTAGCAATGATGGCTTCAGGATTTAATGGTCAAAATTTCTCATTTAATGGTTATTTACCAATTGATACAGCTGAAAGAAAAAAGGCAATTAAAAGTTTAGAAAGGTTGTCAAAAGAAAAAAATCAATCTCAAATATTTATTGAAACTCCTTATAGAAACGATAAAATGTTTACGGATTTAAAGAGTACTTTAACTCCTACAGCTAAACTGTGTATTGCTTGTAATATAACTTTGGCAGATGAATATATTAGAACTTTGGAAATAAAAGATTGGAAAAATGAAAAACCAGATTTAGTTAAGAAACCAACTATATTTATTATACATAAAGAATAAAAAAAAGGCTTAAACAATTTGTTTAAGCCTTTTTTTTAGATTGTTAGCCTTTCTTTTTTATTGAGCCAGACCCAATGGAATTAGATTTTACTATTTTTGGATTTCCATAGTAGAAAACATTTCCTGATCCAGCAATTTTAGCTTGTATTTCTTTATTGGTTTTTATTTTAATATTTCCAGAGCCTGCAATTTTAGCAATTGCAATATCCGTTTTTAAACTTTCTCCATTTAAATTACCTGAACCAGCAATATTGCAACTAAATTCATTGGAATCACCTTTTAAATTAATATTACCTGAACCTGCAATATGTGTATCAATTTTTCTTGTTGAAACTTCCATATTCATATTTCCAGAACCGGCTAGATTTATTTTTAGATTGTTAGTCTCTATAGAGTCTTCAGTTTTTATATTACCTGAACCCGCAAGAGAAACTGAGTTTATATCTTTAAAAGGAATTATAATTTCAATAGTTTTACTACTTTTTAAAGAATATCCTTTTTTTGTTTTTATGCTAAGTAGATCTTTTTTTACTTCACAAGATATATATTCCATTAAATTTTCATCTGCTTTAATTGAAATTTCTCCTTCACTTCCTTTAACAAGTAAAACATCAAAATTTCCACTAATACTAATTTTATCATAATCTGATACAGATCGTATTTCCGTTGTAATAGATCCGTTTCCTTTAACTTTTTTATTCCATTGTGCGTTCAGTGAAACAAAAAATAATAGTGCTAAAAATGTTGTTGTAAATTTCATAGTTGATTTAGTTTATTAGTGAAATATTTCCGTAACTTGTTTTTAACTCAATACGGTTTCCTGAGTTTTCGGTTCCAAAATAACCTTCATAATATTTAGATGAGCTTTTTTTAATTTCTTTATAAAAAGTAAAACCATCTCCAAAATTTAGGTTTCCATAGCTTGTTGAAGCGGTTATGTTAAAAGATGTTTCATTGTTAATTCCAATTTTTACACCTGCGTATTCTGCATTTACTTTTAAGAATTTAAAATTAGATCCTAAATTACCAATACTTAATCCGCCATAATCAGCAACAAATACTCCAGATTCATTTAATTTATTTATTTTAACTGAAATATAATCAGTGTTTCCATTTGCATTTCCAACTTGGTTTATTTTTAAGCTTCCGTAGTCGCAATTAAAATCTAAATTAGATACTTTGCCAAAGGATAAATGAGAATAGTCTGCATTTAAATTTAATTTTTCAGAACGTTCAATGTGAAGAGTTGAATAATCGGCATTAATATGTCCATCTTTCATATATTCAATATTTGAATTATTAGTATAATCAATATTTATATTGTTATCTGAATTTAATAATTCACCAATGGAAATTTCTCCATAGTCTACATTAAATTTTGTAGAGCCCTCAATTTTATCAAGACGAACTCCTCCATAATCATTTGAAATTTCTAAATTATTTGTAACGGGCATATAAATTGTATAATCAATCTGCATATTTACATTGTTGCTTTTACCAAATAAACTCCAGGAATTTGATGTTTTTTCAATTTTAGTTTTGGCTGAAACAAAGTTCAAATTTGAATCGAAAATTACATTAATATGTTTCAGTTTTTCTGCAACTTTTTCTTCATCATTTCCATTGGTTGTAATACTTACATTAATTATAATTTTATTAGTGTTTGAAGTTACAATATCAATGTTTCCGTATTTATTTGAAACATTTAATGTTGCGTTTTTATTTACTGTAAATTCCTTTTTTATTACTTTGTTTTTATTGTATTTGCCTCTTTCTGTTGCATACGTAGCAAGCGGAATAAACATTGTAAGGATGATAATTTTATAAAAATATTTCATTGTTTTGTAGGTTTAATTGTTTAACATATTCAATTTGTTGCAATAGGGATTGCAATAATTCAATACGTTGTTGAAAATTTGAAATCATAGCAAAAATTATTCGTCTATCTTCTGTACTTTCTTTTAGTTCTAAAGTAAGTAGTTTGTATTCATTTTCAAGTTTATTAATTTGCTTTAAAGCATCAGAAATAAGTACCTCTGTATTATTATTTCGTGCAAGTTCAATTGTTTCTAATTCTTTTTCAATAAGAGAAACAAAATAACTTTGGGTTTCTTGCATTTCTGGAGAAATTTCGGCTAATTCCATTCCAGAGTTGTTAAAGTTAGCTCCAATCCAAATACCAAAAAACAATACAAATGATGCAGCTATAGCCATAAAAGTATATATTTTTTTTCTTCTTTTTAAAGGTTTAGTTGTTACTTTATTTAGTTTAGCTTCAAACCTATTAAAATGACCTATAGTTGGTTCTTCAATGTCAAAAGTTCCTTCTATATTTTTAAATATGTTATCTAAGTTGTCTTTCATATTGTTGAGATAAAAGTTGTCTTAATTTGTTTTTAGCTCTAGAAATTGTTGTTCTGCTATTTTCATAAGAAATATCCATAATACTAGCAATTTCTTCAGAATCGTAACCTTCTACTAAATTTAGTGTTAAAGCGACTTTATAATTATTTTTTAGTTTATTCATGTTAATTAATATTTCCTTAGAGTTAAATTTAGAATAATCAACACTTTCAATTTCTTCTTGAATTTCTCTTGTTTTTTCAAGAGATATTGTTTTTATTCTATTATTTTTCTTTAGCGCTGTTAAACTATTATTAATTACAATTCTCTTTAACCAAGCTCCAAAAGTTACATTACCACTATAAGAATCTAATTTTGTAAATGCAGATAAAAATGAGTCTTGCATTATATCTTCAGCTTCAAAACTATTATTAACTATTCTTAAAGAAGTATTATACATAGCTTTATAATATTGCTTGTATAATGCAAATTGAGCGGTTTTATCGCCTTTTTTACATTTCTCAATTAGCTGGTTACTATGTTGATTGTTCTCTTTCAAAAAATAGTTTCTACTTAAAAGACAATAGATTTTTACTACTGTTACACTTTTGTTTAAAATTACGAAAAATAAATTGCTGCAGTTAAATTCAATTTGGCATAACAATTGAAATTTAATAATTGTAAAATGTAGAAACAACGCTATAAAGTGTTGTAAATCAATAAGGTGTTTCCTTTTGTGTTTTTTAATTGAAAAAGGAAATAGTTTTTAAATGACAAAATGACCATATACATACTATGAGTGATTCAAATTTTTTAAATATAGACAATATGTCATTACAGAACATATTGGATGAAGATGCGGATTTAATACCGTTAATGACTCCTGAAGATGAAGAGGAAATAAATAATGAACAAGTTCCAGATGTTTTACCAATATTACCTTTGCGTAATACGGTACTTTTTCCAGGGGTTGTGATTCCTATTACAGCAGGGAGAGATAAATCTATTCAGCTAATAAAAGAAGCTAATAAAGGAAATAAAACTATTGGAGTTGTAGCTCAAAAAAATGAAGCTATTGAAGATCCAACAGCAAAAGATGTTTACAAGGTAGGAACTGTGGCCCGTATTTTAAGAATGCTTAAAATGCCTGATGGTAATATAACTGTTATTATTCAAGGAAAAAAACCTTTTGAGATTGATACGATGGTTCAAGAGGATCCTTATATGCAGGCAATTACTAAACCGCGTTTAGAAGATAGAAAAGAGGAGAAAGAGCCTGAATTTGAAGCTATAATTGATTCAATTAAGGAAATGGCAACTAAAATTATTAAAGCCAACCCAAGTTTACCAACTGAAGCTTCTTTTGCAATAAAAAATATTGAAAGTAAACCTTTTTTAATAAATTTTGTTTCTTCAAATATGAATTTGAAAGTTGAAGAGAAACAAGAATTATTAGAAACAGAAAATTTAAAGGAAAGAGCGCTTCTTACTTTAAAAAAGATGGATGAAGAATTTCAACGTTTAGAATTGAGAAATGTAATTCAATCTAAAACACGTTCTGATATGGATCAGCAACAACGTGAATATTATTTACATCAACAATTAAAAACAATTCAAGAAGAATTGGGAGGTGTTTCTTACGATGAAGAATTGGAAGAAATGCGTGAAAAATCTCACAAAAAGAAGTGGAGTAAAGAGGTTAAAGAAACGTTTGAAAAGGAATTAGGACGTTTACAACGTATGAACCCGCAGGTTGCTGAATATTCCGTTCAGAGAAACTATTTGGATTTATTGTTGGATTTGCCTTGGAATGAATATACAAATGATCAATTTGATTTAAAAAGAGCTCAAAAAATATTAGATCGTGATCATTTTGGCTTGGAAAAAGTTAAAGATCGTATTATAGAACATTTGGCTGTTTTAAAGCTTAAAGGTGATATGAAGTCTCCAATTATCTGTTTATATGGACCTCCAGGTGTTGGTAAAACTTCTTTAGGTAAATCTATTGCAGAATCTTTAGGTAGAAAATATATACGTATGTCTCTTGGTGGAGTTCGTGATGAAGCAGAAATACGTGGACATAGAAAAACCTATATTGGAGCAATGCCAGGTAGAATTATAAAAGACTTAAAAAAGGTTGGAACCTCTAATCCTGTTTTTGTTTTAGATGAGATTGATAAATTAGCTACATCTAGTCATAATGGTGACCCTTCTTCAGCAATGTTAGAAGTGTTAGATCCTGAGCAAAATTCAACATTTTATGATAATTACTTAGAACTAGATTACGATTTATCTAAAATATTATTTGTTGCAACAGCAAATAGTTTATCAACTATTCCTTGGGCATTAAGAGATAGAATGGAAATTATTAACGTTTCAGGATATACTGTTGAAGAGAAAGTTGAAATTGCGAAAAGACACTTGTTGCCTAAACAATTAAAAGAGCACGGGATTACAACTTCACAACTTAAAATAGGTAAAAAACAATTAGAAAAAATTGTTGTTGCTTACACAAGAGAATCTGGAGTTAGAGGTTTGGAGAAACAAATTGCTAAAATGGTTCGTTATGCGGCTAAATCTATTGCAATGGAGGAGGAGTATGATATTGATATTTCCATTGAAACAATAGAAAAAGTTTTAGGACCTTCTCATTTAGAACGTGATAAATATGAAAGTAATGATGTTGCTGGTGTAGTTACAGGTTTAGCTTGGACAAGCGTTGGAGGAGATATATTGTTTATTGAATCTATTATTTCTAAAGGTAAAGGATTAACCATTACAGGTAATTTAGGGACGGTAATGAAAGAGTCTGCAACAATTGCAATGGAATATATTAAAGCAAATGCAAGTGACTTTGGTATTCCAGCTAAAGTATTGACAGATTATAAAGTTCATATACATGTTCCCGAAGGTGCAACACCAAAAGATGGACCAAGCGCAGGGATTACAATGTTAACATCGTTAGTTTCAGTATTTACACAGCGTAAAGTAAAATCTAGGTTGGCTATGACAGGTGAAATTACTTTAAGAGGTAAAGTGTTACCAGTAGGAGGAATTAAAGAAAAAATATTAGCGGCTAAGCGTGCAAATATTAAAGAATTAATTTTATGTAAGGAAAATGAAAAGGACATTTTAGAAATTAAGGAATCTTATTTAAAAGGCTTAAAATTTCATTATGTTACTGAAATGACTGAGGTTATTGATATAGCGCTAACAAAGCAGAAAGTGAAAAATGCTAAAAAATTATAAATAAAAAAGGCAGCCATTTGGCTGCCTTTTTTATTCTACATTTCTAATATCTAGAATTTTACCGTTTTTTAATTTGCCTTTAGTTTGCAATCTATATATTTTTTCAGCTACTTGTTTAGGAGTAAATAATTCTCCATGTTCATAGAAATCTATAAAACGTTGTACTGATTTAAATTTTTCTTTAGGAGTGTTTCTAGCTTTGGCTTGCATATCAGTATCCACAACTCCAGGATAAATAGAAACTACCTTAACACCATTTTTAATTTCTTTTTGTTCTTTTGATAGAACTTTTGTCATCATATCTATTCCTGCTTTTGCGGAACAGTATAAAGTCCAACTTTCATAAGGGTTAATTGCAGCACCAGATGAAATGTTAATTATTTTCTTTTTACATTCCCATCCCTTAGATAATTTTATAAATAGAGAATTTAAAATTAACGGTGCAGTTAAATTAAGTTTAATGAGGTATTCAATAGTTTTTGGATCAATATTATCCAATGTATCTACTGGGCCTAAATCTCCGGCGTTATTAATAAGCATTAATCGTTTTGTAGAACTTCTGTCTAGATGAGAAAATATTTCATCAATAACATTTTCAATTGATTCAGTTATACTTAAATCACATTGATATTGTTCAACTGTATATAGTTTTTCAATTTTATTTCTAGCTATTGAAATAACTCTATATCCATTTTTATGAAACTCTTTGGCAAGTCCAAATCCAATACCTTTATTGCCTCCAGTAATAATTACAACTTTTTCCATTTATCTTTTAATATTCTTTTCGTATAATTTAATCCAATCATTAACGGTTATTTTATGCATAAGTTCGGCAATTAATTCAAATGGAATTTCTTCAGCTTTTTTAAAACGAATACAACTTTTTCCGATATCTAATTTTCGCTTACAATGTTTTGGATATTGGGTAATAAACCAATCTAAAATTTCTTCATTTGCATAAATCCCCATATGATACAGCGCTATAAAATTCTTTTGAGATGCTATATTAACAAAAGGTAAAGGTAAGCTAGTATCACAATGATAACCTGCAGGGTAAATACTTTTTGGAACAACATAACCAATCATTCCATAACTCATTTGTTCTTCAAATCCTTCAGGAATATTATTTAAAATAGTTTGTCTTAGTTTTTTAAAAAAGGAAATCCGATCTTCCGGAATTTGAGTAATATATGCTTTTGGGTTATTTGCTTTAATTTGCATAGTGGTTGTTTTACTATGCTAATTTAAAATTATTTATAGAACTTTTTAGATTCATTCCAAAAAACATCCATTTCTTCAAGAGACATTTCGTGAAGAGATTTATTTATTTTTTTAGATTCTTGTTCTAAATATTGAAATCGATTGATAAATTTTTTATTGGTGCGTTCAAGGGCATTTTCGGGATTTACCTTTATAAACCGAGCATAATTAATCATTGAAAATAAAACATCTCCAAACTCAGCTTCAATTTTATCTGTGTTTCCTTTTTTTATTTCTTCGTTTAATTCAGATAATTCTTCTTGTACTTTTTCCCAAACTTGTTCTGGTTTTTCCCAATCAAAGCCAACTCCAGCAACTTTATCTTGAATTCTGTTCGCTTTTACCAAAGCTGGAAGCGATTTTGGAACTCCTTCTAAAACTGATTTTCGGCCTTCTTTTAATTTTAATTTTTCCCAGTTTTGCTTAACTTCTTCTTCGTCTTTAACTTTTATATCTCCATAAATATGTGGATGACGATAAATAAGTTTTTCTGAAATTTCATTTGCAACATCAGCAATGTCAAATGAGTCTGTTTCCGAACCTATTTTTGCATAAAAAACAATATGAAGTAAAACATCACCAAGTTCTTTTTTGATTTCTTCTAAATCGTTATTAAGAATGGCGTCTCCTAATTCATAAGTTTCTTCAATTGTTAAATGACGAAGAGATTGAAAAGTTTGTTTTTTATCCCACGGACATTTTAAACGCAATTCGTCCATAATGTCTAATAACCTGCCAAAGGCTTTAAGTTGTTGTTCGCGGGAATTCATAATTTATGCTTCTTCTGTTTCTTCTTCCACTTCTTGTATAGCTGTGAAATCGAAATTTTTTGATGCTAATAAATTATACCATTGTAATATTTTTTTAATGTTTGAAGTGTAAACACGTTCTTCATCAAAATTTGGTAAAATTTCTCTAAAAAAAGAAGTTAATACTTTTCCGCTTTCTTTATGGCTAATTGATTCTTTACCATTTTCTTTTTCAGCAATAGCTTTAAATATTATACGAAGTGGAACTTCTTCCTCATAAGTATAAATAGCTATTTCATTTAAAGCACTCATATTATGTGTAACAGTAACAGGAAATTTTTTACCATCAATTAATGATTTTACAATAATTCCACCTTTGGATTGAGCTTTTATTTCAAATAACCCTGGTTTACCGTTTACAGATACAATATCTTTTAATTCCATAAATTTATCTTCGTTTTAATAAAGGGAACTTCATTCTATAATCACATTTTATTTTCCCCTTTGAAATATTTTCTAATTTCTTTTTAATTAATCTTTTCTTTAATGATGATATTTTATCGGTAAATAATATACCTTCAATATGATCATATTCGTGTTGAACAATTCGGGCTGCAATGCCATTTATTTCTTCAACATGTTTTTCAAAATTTTCATCTAAATATTCAATTGTTATTTTTTCTTCTCTAAAAACATCTTCTCTAATGTCTGGAATACTTAAACAACCTTCATTAAATGCCCATTCATCACCTTCTTCTTTAATTATTTTAGCGTTTATAAAAACTCTATCAAACTTAGATAAAAATTCTCTTTCCGCTTTTTCTAACTCTTCATCTTCACTAAAAGGTGTTGCATTTATTATAAACAATCTAATTGCTTTTCCAATTTGAGGAGCAGCCAATCCCACACCACTAGCATTAACCATTGTTTCTTTCATGTTTTCAATAAGTTCATCCAAATTAGGATAATCTTTATCAATGTCAACTCCTACTTTTCTTAAAACAGGATCACCATAGGCAATAATAGGTAAAATCATTATATTATTATTTTAGAGGGTGCAAAAGTACAAATAATATGTTGAAAGCAAAAAAAAGTATCTAAATTGAATAATTTAGGAAAGGCTATTTTTCATCCACTTATATAAATCCATATAAATAAACATTATTTTAAAAAGTTTTACCCCGTTAGGAACTCTGTCTTTAAAGTTTTTATCAACTTCTAAAACTTGATAATGGTTTTTTAAATTTAAATGTTCAAATTTATGATTTGAAAATGACAGCTTATTTTTATAAGGTAGTTTTCCAAAATCTTCAAAATTTTTCTCTTTGGCGTACCAAGCATCAGACATCATAAAAATGTAGTTGTCTTTATTGGTTTCTTCTAACATTCTGGCTGTTCTTCTTGTCCATTTTGTTTGGGCTTCTTCAACAGTTTTATAATGTGTAAAGTGAAGTTCTATATCTCCCAATAAGGCTAAGGGATATGTAATTTCTCTATTTTTATATTTACTTTCAGTAATAAATTTTATAGGGAGACTCATATAATGATCAAAATTGGATAATAATTTTATATAACAATCTCCATAAAAACCAATACTTATAAAAGGTGAATTATAAGGGCGTTTTAACCATTGATATACAGATCCTGCCCAACAATTATCACAAACAATAACAAAATTCTTATCTTTTAATAATTCAATGTCACGTTCACTATATTTTTTTTTATTGAAGACGCGGTATTTTCTTCTAATAAATACAATTAACTTTCTAAATATGTTGTTTTTCATTTCTGTTCTAAATAGGTTTGTAAAATAATGGTTGCGCTAATTTCATCGATTAAGGCTTTATTTTGTCGTTGTTTTTTCTTTAAACCACCATCAATCATGCTTTGAAAAGCCATTTTAGACGTAAAACGTTCATCAACCCTTACAATTGGAATTTTAGGAAAAGTACTTTTTAATTTTTCAATAAAAACAACAATGTATTGTTCACTTTCACTAACCGTATTATTCATTTGTTTAGGTTCACCAATAACAAATAATTCAACATTTTCATTTTTTAAATACTTTGTTAAAAATGAAAATATTTCTTTGGTGTTAACAGTTGTTAATCCAGATGCTATAATTTGAAGTTCATCTGTAACAGCTAAACCAATTCTTTTTATACCGTAATCAAAAGCTAAAATGCGTGCCAAAATTTTACATAAATTTTAAAATTGTGCAAATTTAATCAATTTCAACTACATATCGATATAAGTAATATATTTGTGAAAAAATTAGAAAAATCAGAACATGGAACAAATAAAACAACTTATTGAGAACGCTTGGGAAAATAGAGAATTACTAAAAGATGAAGTAGTTCAAAAAACTATTAGAGAGGTAGTAGGATTGCTAGATGCTGGAACTTTACGTGTTGCTGAACCAATTGATGGTGGATGGCAAGTAAACGAGTGGGTTAAAAAAGCAGTAGTTATGTATTTTCCAATACAAAAAATGGAAACTCAAGAAGTAGGGATTTTTGAATATCATGATAAAATTCCATTAAAAACAGGATATAAAGAAAAAGGAATAAGAGTTGTACCACATGCAGTTGCACGTTATGGTGCTTATATTTCTGCAGGTGTAATTTTAATGCCTAGTTATGTGAACATAGGAGCTTATATAGATGCTGGAACAATGATTGATACTTGGGCTACAGTTGGTAGTTGTGCTCAAATAGGTAAAAACGTACATTTAAGTGGAGGAGTTGGTATTGGTGGAGTTTTAGAACCGTTACAAGCAGCTCCAGTTATTATTGAAGATGATGTTTTTGTTGGGTCTAGATGTATTGTTGTTGAAGGTGTTCGTGTTGAGAAAGAAGCAGTTTTAGGTGCAGGTGTTGTATTAACAATGAGTACAAAAATTATTGATGTAACAGGAGCAGAACCAGTTATTATGAAAGGTAGAGTTCCGGCTCGTTCAGTAGTAATTCCTGGAAGTTATAAAAAACAATTTCCAGCAGGTGAATTTAACGTTCCTTGTGCTATGATTATTGGTCAGCGTAAAGAAAGTACTAATAAAAAGACTTCTTTAAATAATGCGTTAAGAGATAACGAGGTTGCTGTTTAGAAGTAATTAATTAGAAAATATTAAAAAAATCCTACTTTGTTTTTAACGAAGTAGGATTTTTTATTCAAATAAATTATACTAAAACAATATATTTGCATTTTAAAAATTTACAGTAAAATGAATGTTGAAATTAGAAATAGTTTAAACACCCTTAATAACCAGGAAGTTCTGTTATATCCAACAGACACGGTTTGGGGATTGGGTTGTGATGCAACTAATAAAAATACGGTAAATAAAATATTTGATTTAAAACAACGTGCAGAAAGTAAAAGTTTAATTATTTTGGTTTCTTCTGTAGAAATGTTACAAACTTATATTCCAACAATTCCAAAACCAGTTATTAACTTACTTAATACTGTTAAAAAACCAACAACTATTATTTATTCAAATCCTATAGGATTGGCTAAAAATGTTATTGCAGATGATAATACTGTTGCAATTAGAATACCTGAAAATGAGTTTTGTAAACAATTGATTTCTAAATTTGGAAAACCTATTGTTTCAACTTCGGCAAATATAAGTGGAGAAGAAACTCCTAAAAATTTTTCTGAAATTAGTAAAACTCTTTTGGATAGCGTAGACTATATTGTAAGTTTGCAGCGAGAACAACAAAATGTAAAATCTTCAACAATATTAAAAGTTGAAGAAAATGGAGAAATAACCATTCTTCGACCTTAATCTATGACAAATAATACTATTTATTTAGATGCCTTAAAGCATCCAGTTTTCAATTATATTAAACAAGCAGCAGCTGAATTAAACATAGATTCATATGTTATTGGAGGTTTTGTGCGTGATTTTATTTTAAAAAGAGGTAAAGCAAAAGACGTTGATGTTGTTGCTATAGGAAGCGGTATAGAATTGGCTAAAAAAGTGGCTCAATTATTACCTAACAAGCCTAAAGTTCAGGTTTTTAAAACCTATGGAACTGCTATGTTGAGATTCAATGATTTAGAAGTTGAATTTGTTGGTGCAAGAAAGGAATCTTATAATGAAGATAGCAGAAATCCAATTGTTGAAGATGGTACTTTAGAAGATGATCAAAATAGACGTGATTTTACTATTAATGCATTAGCGTTAAGTTTAAATGATAGAAATTATGGAGAATTATTAGATCCATTTGATGGTATTGGAGATTTAGAACGTAAAATTATTAAAACACCTCTAAATCCAGATATTACATATTCAGACGATCCTTTACGTATGTTACGTGCCATTCGTTTTGCAACGCAATTAGATTTTAAAATTGAAGAGAAATCTTTGAATTCAATTACAAGAAATGCAGTAAGAATTGATATTATTACAAGAGAAAGAATTGTTGTTGAAATTAATAAAATTTTAGAATCATCTAAACCTTCTGTTGGTTTTTTATTATTAAACAAAACTAATTTGTTAGAGCGTTTTTTACCGGAATTAACTGCTTTAAAAGGAGTAGAGGAGGTAGAAGGACAAAAACATAAAGATAATTTTTATCATTCGTTAGAAGTTGTGGATAATATTGCCGAAAACACTGATAATTTATGGTTACGTTGGGCGGCATTATTACATGATATTGGAAAAGCACCAACAAAAAAATTCGATAAAGTTGTGGGCTGGACATTTCACGCGCATGAATTTGTTGGTTCTAAAATGGTGTTCAAATTATTTAAAAGGTTAAAAATGCCTTTAAATGAAAAAATGAAATTTGTACAAAAAATAGTGATGTTAAGTTCTCGTCCAATTGTTTTAGCAACGGATGTTACAGATTCAGCTGTTAGAAGATTGGTTTTTGATAGTGGTGATGATATTGATAGTTTAATGACATTGTGTGAAGCTGATATCACAACAAAAAACCCTATTAAGTTTAAAAAATATCATAACAATTTTAAAGTTGTTCGTGATAAAATTAAAGAAGTTGAAGAACGCGATCACGTACGAAATTTTCAACCACCAATTTCAGGTGAGTTAATTATGGAAACTTTCAATTTAAAACCTTGCAGAGAAATTGGTCAGATTAAAGATGCAATTAAAGATGCAATTTTAGATGGTAAAATTGAAAATGATTTTGACCAAGCTTTTAATGTTATGCTAAAAAAAGCAGAAATTTTGGGATTAAAAAAAGCCTAAAGAAATTATCTTTAGGCTTTTTAAATGTTTTTTATTTCAGATGAAATTATAAAGACTGCATTGTCACTAATTTGAAGTAATCACCTTTGTTTGCTAATAATTCATCGTGTTTACCTTGCTCAACAATTTTACCTTTTCTTAAAACTACAATCTTATCTGCATTTTGAATAGTAGATAAACGGTGAGCAATTACTAAAGAAGTTCTGTTTTTAGTCATTTCTTCCAACGCTTTTTGCACCAATTGTTCACTTTCGGTATCTAATGCAGATGTGGCTTCATCTAATACCATAATTGGTGGATTTTTAAGAACGGCTCTAGCAATACTTAAACGTTGTTTTTGGCCTCCAGAAAGTGTATTCCCACTATCACCAATATTGGTTTCAAATTGTTCCGGTAAATTTTTTATAAACTCATAAGCATTTGCAACTTCACTGGCTTTTAAAATAGCTTCATCACTTGCATGATCAACTCCTAAGCAAATATTATTTTTTACTGTATCATTAAATAAAATAGAATCTTGAGTTACAATCCCCATTAAATTACGAAGAGACTTTTGTTTTAAATCTCTAATATCAATACCGTCAATTTTTACAGCACCTTTGTTAACATCATAAAAACGAGTTATTAAATTAGCTAGGGTAGATTTACCACTACCAGATTGACCAACTAAAGCAACGGTTTCTCCTTTTTTAATAGTTAATGAAAAGTCTTTAAGTACATATTCATCTTTATATTTAAATGAAATGTTTTCAAAAGAAATATTATTCTCAAAAGATGTTTTTTCTAAAGCATCAGGTTTGTCTACAATAGTATTTTCAGTTTCAATAACACTAAAAATACGTTCTGCAGATGCTGTTCCTTTTTGAATTTCATAAGAAGCAGTTGAGATTGCTTTTGCTGGATTTAAAACCAAATAAAACAAACCAATATAGCCAAAAAATTCTTCTGGTTTTATAGGGCTGTTATCGGTTAAAACCAATCTTCCTCCAAAATATAAAATAGCAATAATTGTGGCAGAACCTAAAAACTCACTCATAGGAGAAGCTAATGTTTTACGGTGTAAAACGCTGTTCATTAGGAGTTTGAATTTAGTGGTAGATTGTGTGAACTTACCTTCAATCTTATCTTCAGCATTAAAACCTTTAATAACTCTTAATCCTGTTAAGGTTTCTTCAATAAAAGAAATAAAATTACCAGTTTCTTGTTGAGCTAATATTGAATTTGCTTTTAATTTTTTACCAATTAAAGCAATAATCCCTCCTGAAACAGGTAATAATATAAATACAAATAATGTTAATTTAACACTTATAGCAAACATTGAAATTAATGTTAAAACCACTGTTAAGGGTTCTCTAACAACAACTTCTAATTGTTTTAAAAATGAAAATTCAATCTCTTGTATGTCAGAAGTCATACGAGCAATAATATCTCCTTTTTTCTTCTCAGAAAAGTAAGATAGAGGTAACACTAAAATTTTGTGATAAATACCATCACGCAAATCTTTTATAACTCCATTTCTTAAAAAGTTTAAAAAGAAAGAGGCTAAATAACGTGAGACATTTTTTAGAAAAAATAAACTAAATGAAAGAATACATATAAAAAGTAAAGCTTTTTCAATTCCTCCAGACTCTATTAGCTCAGTTACTTTATAATTTAAAGACCCTTGAACATACTTAAATAAAGACGAAATGCCTGAATAAACAGGCTTTTCGTATACTTTTTCTTCTTGACCAAATAATATTCCTAAAACAGGAATAAATCCTAGTACAGATAAAACATTAAATATGGCATATAATATATTAAATATGATATTTAAAATGGCGTACCTCCTATAGGGTTTGGTATAAGATATAACTTTTTTAAAACTGCTCATTAAGATAATTTCATTTCAGAAATAATTCTTTGAACTTTTGCGTCTAATTTAGATTCTACATTTTTAGCTTCTTCAATACAACATAAATCTGCTCTTACACTAAAATAAAATTTAATTTTAGGTTCAGTACCACTTGGTCTAGCAGCGACTTTAGTACCATCAAGAGTTTCGTAAATTAAAACATTAGATTTAGGGATTTCAATGGTTTCAACAGTATTAGTTATTAAATCTGTTTTAGTAGAAGCTTCATAATCAAAAACATACTTTACTTTAGAACCATCTAATTCAGAAACTGGATTTTTACGTAGGTCAACCATCATTTGTGCTATTTTTTCGGCACCATCCATTCCTTTTCTAACTAAAGAAATTAAATGTTCTTTATAGTAATTATTATCAACATAAATTTGTAATAATTCTTGGTACATAGAGCTTCCTTTTGCTTTAGCTTCAGTTGCAATTTCACAAGCTAATAAAGTTGCTGTTACCGCATCTTTATCTCTAACAAAACCTCCAACCATATAACCAAAACTTTCTTCTCCACCGCCAATAAAGTCTTGTTTTCCTTCAGCTTCACGAACCATTTTAGCAATCCATTTAAAACCAGTTAAACCAACTTTAGTTTCAACACCATAACTTGCTGCAATTTCGTTTACTAAATTTGTAGAAACAATTGTAGAACCTACAAACTGTTTTCCGTTTAGTTTACCTGCTTCTTTCCATTTTTTTATTAAGAAGCTAGTCATTAAACACATAGTTTGATTACCGTTTAACAACTTCATATTACCTTCTAAATCTCTTACTGCAATACCTAATCTATCACAATCAGGGTCTGTTCCAATTAAAATATCAGCTCCAATTTTATTTGCTAAATCAGTTGCCATTTTAAGAGCTGCAGGTTCTTCAGGATTTGGAGAAGCTACCGTAGGAAAATCTCCATTAGGTACTCTTTGTTCTTCAACAATATTAACATCAGAATATCCTGCTTTTTCAAAAGCATGGGGAATTGCAGTAATAGATGTTCCGTGCAAAGAAGTGAATACAATTTTCAAATCATCTCTTCCTGTTGTACTTGGAAACGTTCCATTTTTTACAGAAGCATCAATAAATGCGTTATCTACTTTTTCTCCAATTACTTCAATAAGTTCTTCATTAGCGCTAAATTTTACATCAGCAAAAGCTAAGCTATTTACTTCATCAATAATTTCACCATCTTGTGGAGGAACAATTTGTCCGCCATCAGCCCAATAAACTTTGTAACCATTATATTCAGGTGGATTGTGTGAAGCTGTTAATACAATACCTGCATCACAATTTAAATGTTTTACAGCAAATGAAAGTTCTGGAGTTGGACGTAAATCTTCAAATAAGAAAACTTTAATTCCGTTAGCAGAAAGTACATCAGCTACAATTTTAGCAAATGGTTTACTATTGTGACGACAATCAAAGGCTATAGCAACTTTTAATTGTTTGTTTTCAACTGTTTTTATTAAATAATTAGATAAACCTTGTGTTGCTTTACCTAAAGTATATTTGTTAATTCTGTTAATTCCGGCACCCATAATTCCTCTCATTCCACCAGTACCAAATTCCATATTTTTATAGAATCTTTCTGCTAATTGATCTTGATCTGTATCAATTAAATGTTGAATTTCTTTCTGAGTTTCAGAATCAAAAGTATCAGTTAACCAAAGTTTTGCTTTTTCTACTATAGTGCTCATAATTGTAATTTTAATCAAATTTTATACAAAAATAATGTTATTAGTATTAACTTCAATAAGTTTTTACTAAAACGTTATAAATTGATTTTATTAGAAATGGAATATCGTTTTGTGTCTGATTTTGAACGTAAAATAATTTCACCCAAAAATCCAGCTAGGAAAAATTGAGTTCCTATCATCATAGTTACAAGGGATATATAAAATTGTGGTCTTTGAGTTATTAATCTGCCTTCAGGGTTTAAAAATAATTTATCTATTCCAAGATAAAAAGCGAATAAGAACCCGATAAACATCATTATAGTTCCTAAAAGGCCAAATAAATGCATTGGACGCTTTCCAAATTTAGATAAGAACCAAATTGTAATTAAATCTAAAAATCCGTTTATAAAACGTTCAATTCCAAATTTTGTAACTCCGTATTTTCTAGCTTGATGAATTACTACTTTTTCACCTATATTATTAAAACCGGCATTTTTTGCTAAAACAGGAATATAACGATGCATTTCTCCGTTAACATCTACGTTTTTAACAACTTCATTTTTATAAGCTTTTAAACCACAGTTAAAATCGTGTAATTTTAAACCTGAAGTCTTTCTGGCGGCGGCATTGAATAATTTTGAGGGAATATTTTTACGAATTTTAGAGTCGTAACGTTTTTTCTTCCACCCAGAAATTAAATCGAAACCATCTTTTATAATTAAATCATAAAGTTCAGGGATTTCATCGGGGCTGTCTTGTAAATCGGCATCCATTGTGATTACAACATTACCCTTAACTTCTTTAAAACCGGCGTTTAACGCTTGCGATTTTCCGTAATTTTTTTGAAAACGAATTCCTTTAACAGATTCGTTTTTTTCTGAAAGGTTTTCAATTACTTTCCAAGAATTATCTGTACTACCATCGTCAATAAAAAGTATTTCATAAGAATAACGATTGGATTGCATAACTTTTGCAATCCAATCGTGTAATTCATTTAAAGACTCGTCTTCATTAAGTAGTGGGATAACTACTGATATATCCATATTAATATTGTTGTTTTAATCTTCTTCAGTTCTTTTCATAATTAAACCAGCAATTAAAGAAATAATAAATCCAAAGAAAAGACTCATAATAAGTGCAATTGCCGAAATCATACCAAAACCTGAAAATTTTTGAGACATTTCCATAGCACTTTCCATTTGTTCATCTGTGAAATTTGGATAAGTATCTATCAAAGTTGCTTCTTGAACTTTAGCTAAGTTTGTAAAATAGCTTGGCTCAATAAAGTTTGTAAATATATAAAAGTAAATAATATAAAGAATAGCAGAAATTAGAGCAATTCCTAATCCTGTTTTTAAGGCTTCCCCTAAACTTAATAGGTTTCCATTACTTTCTTTAATTTTTTTAAATCCTAAAACAATAATAACAATTGTTGCAACTAATGAAACAATAGTAATACTCCAGTGTGGCTTATAAATATCTCCAATAGCAAAATTTGTAAGAGCAATTAAAATTGATACAAACCCTAATATTAGGCCGTAGTTTAACATTACTTGTTTAGATGATGTTGTTTTTTGGTCTTCCATGATTTTAAGTTGTGATTTTTGAAAAACAAATATACTAAATAGTCATTTAGTACACTGTTTTTTTGTTTAACATTAATTATTTTTCGTTAATAATATATTAGTAAACAGTTAATTAAAAATGTTACAAAAAATTATAGAAAAATGGTTGTTTATACTAAAAATTGATTGTATTTTTGCAGCCGGCAAGTCCTACACAACTAGCTCCCTTTGAATCCTCCAGGGCGGGAACGCAGCAAAGGTATTAGGTTGTAGCAGTGTGATGTAGGTAGCTTGCCTTTTTTTATGCACTTTACTTTTGTTCTGAAAGTAAATTTTCTCTCAAATAAAATAAAGGTTAAATTGTTTTCATAAAGTTTGAAAACGTACTTTTGACCAAATTTTTCAAATTAATTATCTATTTATGTCTAAAGTTGTATTAATAACAGGAGGTTCATCCGGAATAGGGAAATCTGTTGGTGAGTTTTTAACTAAAAAAGGATTTGTTGTTTATGGAACAAGTAGGAATCCTATAAATATTAAAAACCATCCCTTTAAATTAGTAGCCTTAGATGTTAGAAATATTGAAACAATTAATGCTGCTGTTTTAGAAGTTATTAAAAATGAAGGCAGATTGGATGTATTGGTTAATAATGCAGGAATGGGAATAACAGGTCCTATTGAAGAAACACCTACAGATGAAATGCGTAAAGTTTTTGATACAAATTTATTTGGAGCTGTTGATGTTATGAAAGCTGTTTTACCGCAAATGAGAAAACAAGAAAGTGGTTTAATTATTAATGTAACTTCTATTGCCGGTTATATGGGATTACCTTTTAGAGGTATATATTCTGCAACTAAAGGAGCTCTTGAAATTGTTACTGAAGCAATTAGAATGGAAGTTAAAAACTTTGGAATTGAAGTGACTAATGTTGCGCCGGGCGATTTTGCTACAAATATTGCATCTGGTAGATATCATACTCCTGTTATTGAAGATTCTCCTTACAAACAAAAGTATCAGGAAAATTTAAATTTAATGGATGCCCATGTAAACGGAGGAAGTGATCCAATTGAAATGGCCGAAGCAATTTTTAAAATAATAAATACAGGTAAGCCTAAAGTGCATTATAAGGTTGGTGACTTTATGCAAAAATTCTCAATAGTTCTAAAGAAAATATTACCAAGCAAGATGTACGAAAAATTGATAATGAATCATTATAAAATGTAATTAATTTGTAATTGAAAATAAACTTTCAGCTGTGTGGCTTTAGTAAAGACGCAATTATATTTTCTCTTTCAATAATTTTATTTCATCTCTCAGACTTGCTGCAACTATAAAATCTAAGGCTTTTGCAGCAGCTTCCATTTGCTTACGTTTTTCCTTTATTCTAGTTTCTAATTGTGGTTTAGTTAAATAATCTAATTGACCTTCAGCGGCCAAATTTGTGGCGTTATCATAGTTATAAGACGCAACTGTATTTTTAGCTAATGTATTTTCTATACTTTTTTTAATTTGAGTAGGAGTGATGTTATTTAAAGTGTTGTACTCAATTTGTTTTATTCTTCTTCTTGAAGTTTCATCCATTGTTTGCTGCATACTTCTTGTAATTTTGTCTGCATACAAAATGGCTTTTCCTTCTACATTTCTTGCAGCTCTACCAATTGTTTGGGTTAATGATCTATGTGAACGTAAAAAACCTTCTTTATCAGCATCTAAAATTGCAACTAGAGAAACTTCAGGTAAATCTAAACCTTCTCTTAATAGGTTTACTCCAATTAAAACATCAAACAACCCTTTTCTTAAATCTTGCATTATTTCAACGCGCTCTAAAGTATCAACATCAGAATGTATATAACGACATCTAATTTGAATTCTAGTTAAATATTTAGCTAATTCTTCAGCCATTCTTTTGGTTAAAGTTGTTACCAATGTTCGTTCATCTTTTTCTACACGAATTTGAATTTCTTCAATTAAATCATCTATTTGATTGATACTTGGTCTAACTTCAATCTCGGGGTCTAATAATCCTGTAGGGCGAATTACTTGTTCAACAAAAATCCCTTCAGTTTTTTCAAGTTCGTAATCTGCAGGAGTGGCGCTAACATATATTATTTGATTTTGAATATCTTCAAATTCTTCAAATTTAAGTGGTCGGTTATCCATTGCTGCAGGTAATCTAAAACCATACTCAACCAAGTTCTCTTTTCTAGATCTGTCTCCACCATACATAGCATGTACTTGAGGTACAGTTACATGGCTTTCATCAATAACCATTAAATAATCATCAGGAAAATAATCTAATAAACAGAACGGTCTGGTTCCTGGATTTCTACCATCTAAGTATCTTGAATAATTTTCAATACCACTACAATAACCTAATTCTCTAATCATTTCAAGATCAAATTCTGTTCTTTCTTTAAGTCGTTTAGCTTCTAAGTGTTTGCCTATTTCTTTAAAATAGTCTACTTGTTTCACTAAATCTTCTTGAATAGCGTGGATGGCGTTTTGAAGTACATCAGGAGATGTAACAAACAAATTTGCTGGATATATTTTTAACTGTTCAAATTTTTCAACAACCATATTATTGGTTACATCAAAACTTTCAATTTCTTCAATTTCATCACCAAAAAAATGTATTCTATATGCGTGTTCACCGTATGAAGGATATACAGTAATGGTATCTCCTTTAACTTTAAAGGTTCCACTACTAATTTCAGTTTCAGTTCTAGAATATAAACTATTCACTAAAAGTTTTAAAAATCTGGTTCTTGCAATTTCTTGATTAACTTCTATTGAAATGATATTTTTCTTAAATTCAACAGGGTTTCCAATACCATAAATACAAGAAACAGAAGCCACAATAATAACATCTCTTCTCCCCGAAAGAAGTGCAGAAGATGCACTTATACGTAGTTTTTCAATATCTTCATTTATAGATAAATCTTTTTCAATATATGTCCCTGTGGTTGGGAGGAATGCTTCTGGTTGGTAATAATCATAATAAGATACAAAATATTCAACCGAATTATTTGGAAAAAACTGTTTAAACTCAGAGTATAATTGAGCTGCTAAAGTTTTATTATGAGCCAATACCAATGTTGGTTTTTGAACTTTTTCAATTAAGTTGGCTACCGTAAAAGTCTTTCCAGATCCGGTTACACCTAAAAGTGTTTGGTATTTTTCATTGGAGTTTATTCCCTCAACCAACTGTCTTATAGCTTCTGGTTGATCTCCTGTAGGTTTAAATTTAGATTCTAATTTGAAAAGCATTTTACAAAAATAAACTTATTTATAGTATCTTGTTATTAGAGCCTAATAAATTATCTTCTAATTAAACTAAAATGCCCTTTATAATTTTTTGTTATTGAATTGTTTTTATCAGTAATATTTATTGAAAACCAATAATCTGTTGAAGGTAAATAAGCATTGTTATAAAAACCATTCCAGCTTGAGTTTGGATTTATAGTAGCTAAATATTTACCGAAACGATCAAATATATGAATCTTGGAATATCTAAATTCTTTAAAATTTAAACCCTTTACTTCCCATACATCATTAATGCCATCATTGTTTGGAGTGAAAAATTTTGGAAATCCTAAAACAAAAATTTTCTTAGTTGAAACTTCACAGTTGTACTTGTTTTTCACATAAACGGTGTGTGTACCAGCTCTAACATTACTAAAAATATTTTCAGTTTGATAAATTCCATTAATATCATTAAGAATGTATAAATTATCATGATTCTCTTCAGTCAAAACTTTTACTTCATTTTTGGTTTGATTGATTTCAATATCAATAATTTTTGGCGCGGTTACTTTTATAATTTTAAATGTTTTTATTTTTTTACATAATAAAATTTTATCTGTAATAGTAACTGAAATTTGTTGTTCATTAGATACTGAAATTTCGTGTGATTTTTCGCCATTACTCCAGTTATAATCATAATTCCCTTGTTGGTCTATAGGAATATTTGGACTTATTTTTATTGGAAAATTATTTTCACAAATAAATAAGCTTTCATTTAATTCTACTGGAGGAAAATAGTTTACTTTTAAATTAAACAAACCAGAACCATAGCAAATACCATTATTTTCTACTTTAAAATACACTGTTTTTTCACTTGATATGTAAATTTCATTTAGAGGAAGTGTATTGTTTATAGCATTTTCTTCATTATCAAAAAATAAAAAGGAAACCGTATTAGGAAGGTTTAATGTCTGTATTATTTCATTCTTTTTAGTTGTTAAATTAAATTCGGCAATTCCTTCTCCTAAATCGCAACTAATTATATCATTTGTATGAAGTGAAATACTCGAATTTGCGGAAAGTTGTACTTTTCCTAAACTAAAGCAATTAGAATCTTTGTAAATTACTTTTGCAGTTATTATTTGGTTAGGTACTGTATTTTTATAAGATGTTGGCAATGGGTTTTGATTATAAATATCATTTTCAGCATCATTATTATTTAAATAAAAATAGACCTCAAAATCTTCTGATTTGTTTAAGGTTAATGATTCAATACTATGTTTAAGATTAAATATAGCCAGTCCATCATTAGGGTCACTATCATAAGAATCACATTGTGCTAATTGATAAATTGAAGTTAAAATTAATGGTTTTTCTTTAATAATAATTTCCTTAATACTAGGCTCTTTTATTTCGCCATTAACTGTTTTTGTTAATGTAACAGTATATTTTCCTGGATTTTTATATGTATGATAAGCTTCAATATTTGTTGATGTTGAACCATCGCCAAAGTCCCATAAAACGGAATCTATAGTTTCTAAAGTAGTTATATAAAAATGTGTTGAATCTCCGTAACAAGTATTTTCAAATTTAAAATTGAATAGAAAAAGAGATTGGATAAAAGGAGGTAAACCAAGTAAAGCAATATTACCATTTAAATTAATTGTATTAGATTTATAATCACATTCACTTCCGTTTTTTTCTGGATAATTAATAACAGAAAGAGTTTTACTACCACTAGAGAAAGGAACATATCCCGCTCTGTAAATTTTTTCATCAATAGCCATTTGTAATGCTCCTGCAGAATATTCATTTTTAACTATTAAAACTTTATTAATTGCAATTTCATTTTTTTCTAAATCAAATTGAAAAAGAGAACTGCCTTCAGTAATTCCTGCATCATCAAAATGATTAACAGTTACATATAATTTTTTAGATTTTGGAGAGAATTCAAGACCGTAAGGATTGGTTGAACTTAATAAAGATGTTGGGTTTGAGACAATACCAGTTACATTGTCAAAGTCATACAATAGTACTTTTCCAGTTTTTCTTTCTATTTGATTTTTTGGACCTGTTTGAGTTGAAGATTTTGTACCAGCATGTGCAATGGCCAGTTTTTTACCATTTGGAGATGATTTTAAATAGCCAATTGCATTGTTTTTGTAACCTACAGTAGAAACCTCTGTTGCAGTTGTAGAAACAACAGGAGTTGGTTGTACTCCAGAATTTAATACTTTAAAAGCATAAAACTTGTTAATAAAATGAGTTATTACCCAGTAAGAGTCTCCATCAAAATGTTGAACTGCGGTTATTTTTTCTGAACATTTATAAGCTACCTCTTTAGGGTTATTTGGATTGTAAGTTACTAAATGGATGTTTTTTTTTGAAGAATTTATAGCACCATATCCACCATTTAAACTCATATTAACTTCACTATAATTTAAGCCATCATTAATACCATCATCTATATCATTTGTTAGGATATCATCAGCATTTTTTTCATCAGGTTGATCAACAGTAAATATGTAATATATATCAGGATTACTCGGGTTTGGGATTATTATAGCGGATTGTGTACTAGATTTATGCCCTAACAAACCATTTCCATTTGGCATTATCTGGTGTTTTGCATTCCAAACAGTTGATCCGTTAGTATAGAATAAAAGATTTCCATTTCTATCAGATATTGTTGAACAACCTTCGGTAGTCTGTAATTGACCGCCATTTAGAGCTACTGGTGATCCGCTATTAAAGTCCAGACCAGCGTTTTTTCCAAAGAACCATATCCCAGCTTCTCTTTGAGCAAAAATCAAAGAGGAGTTTATAAATAAAAATAATATGATTAAACCTAAACGTTTCAATTGGTATTTATTAATAATTTTTGTGAAAAATAATCAAAATCATCTTCTAATTAAGCTGAAATGCCCTTTTTTATACCTTTTGTTTCCTAGTTTATCAGTTAATTCTACAGAATACCAGTAATCCGAAGAGGGGAGTTGTTTACCGTTAAAAGTACCATTCCATCCATAAGAATCTGGATTTAAAATTGTTATTATTTTTCCGTATCTATTAAAAATATGAATGTTTGAAGATGGGTAAAAATTGCTATTCACTCCTGAAATTCTCCAATAATCATTTATACCATCATTGTTAGGTGTAAAAAAATTAGGGAATCCAACTATTGAAACTGTAGATTGATCAAAACCACAACCATATTTATCTTCAATGTAAATGGTATGAAAACCTGTTGAAACATTTTCAAAAACAGGTTCATCTTGGTATTCGCCATAAAGATCATCTAAAGAGAAATGATAATTACCAATACCCAATTTATCCTTATCAATTGTAATACTATTGTTTGAAGAATCATCAATTATTGTAATAAATTTAGGATACAAAACAGGATTGTTAGATTCAATTACGTTAAAAATACTAAACCCTTCACATTGTGTAGTATCGTGATTATTAGTAATATCATTTTTAAATGTTCTAGTAACTTCAACTCTGTAATTCCCTTCTTTATTTGCATAATAAATAGGTTTTGTAGCTTCAAAAATTGGTTCTTCATTAAAATACCATTTATATGTATCAGTATTTACATGAGAATCTCCATCTAAAGCGATAAAATATTCTTGAGATGGATTATCATCAATACTTCCAACACATAAAATAACATCCTCTTCAATAAAATTTGGTGTAGGTATTTTGTTAACTACAAGATTAAATTTACCTATTGAAATACAGCTGTTTTTATTAGAGAAATTAACGAATATTTCACGATTTGCATATTCTTTAGTACCTGAAATAGGATGCTGCTGAAGTTGTGCGTCTTTAGAAGTTTCATAAAACTCTACACTAATATCAGATGTGTTAAATAAGTCTTTTATTTCATTTCTTTTTAATTCAAAATTAAAACTTCCAACACCGCTAGATTGACTATGTTTAGTTGCTAGTCCATTATCATTTTCACAAACATATATAGTATTATAGTTTTCTAAACTAGTGGGAGACACGTTTAATTCCATTTTACCAATAGACGAACATTCAGATTGTAAGTTGCTAACTTTAAAGAGTAAATTATTTGTTGTTGAAGATATATAATTTGAAGGGGTTTCTATAGGCTTTTCATTTTCATAATCACTTTCAGACTTATAAAAAGTTACTTCTAAATTAGGATTGTTATTTATAATATCTGGAATTTTGTTTTCAAGATTAAATTGAGTAATTCCATCAAAACTATCAGTATCAATATCACATTGGTTATAAATAATTTTAGTAGGAATAATTGGAGGATCAAAAACAGCTACATTAAATTTACCTTTGTAAATAATTTTCTTGCCACAATCATTTACAATATGAGCTTCTAGTTGGTAAAATCCTTCACTAGATTTTTGAATGTTTTTTATGGATAAATTACTTTTATGGCTAATTATAGAATCGTTTAATTTCCATTCATAGGTAGGAGTTCCAGAAAGACTTTCAGTATTAAAAGTATAATTACTTCCAACACATAGTTTTATTTTTTTATTGGTGACAATTTCATCATTTTTGGATGCATTTAATATTTCAATTTGATAAAATATTGAAGCAATAAACGGTGGTAGTCCTTGAGTTGATTTTTTTAAACCCAAATTAATTTCATTATGTTTATATGAACATTCTAAGCCATTATTTTCAGGGTATTCAATAACACCCAAATAGTTAGTACCATTATTGTAAGAAGAAGAAAGTGCTCTATAAATTTTCTGATCTGGTCCTAATTGAAGCGCGCCTCTATATAGGTTTTGAGAATCTATTTGTACCCTAGAATTTGAAATTTGAAAAGCGTTGGTAAATGTTAAATCAAATTGATATAATGCAGATTTATGGTTTTCTGGATTGTTCCAAATATGCTCCTCTTGACTGAAAAAATCATTACTGGTATGTACATATAATTTATCTCCACTTCCTGAAAATTCAATACCGTAAGGGCTATCAGCAGGTTGGGGGAATTCAAAATATTGAGGGTTGCTAACTACTCCAGTACTGTTATTGAAATCATATAAAACCAACGTTTTATCATTCATATGAGCAATTGCAATTTTTTTTCCATTAGGAGATATTTTTAAATAACCTCTTCTATCATTAGCTATAAAATCTACCATTGTTGATATTGAGTTAACAGCAACACCATCTTTTGTAATTTTAAAAGCTTTAAATTCATTAGAAACATAAGAAATTACCCAGAAGGTTTCACACTCTTTACCATTAATTGCGGCTATTTTTTCCGACCATTCAAATTCTCTACCTTCATTTAAATCAATAGGGCCTTGCACAATATCACCATTACCACTGTCTTTGGTCATATCAATTGTATAATAGTTAAAACCAGGGTTTTCATTTGCTAAAGATCCCACAGTAAAAAGATAGTACAAAGTTGAACTTTTTGGTTTTGGAATAATCATAGCAGATTGAGAGCTTGAAGAACCACCTTTTAAATTTCTTCCATTTGGCATTGGAATGTGATTTTTATTCCATACCGTAGTTCCATCTGAATAAAATAGTAGATTTCCTTTAGAATCAGAAAAAGATGAACAACCTTCACGTGTACTTAATTCACTATTGGTTATTGAAACGGGTTTGCCAGAATTAAAGTTTAATCCAGCTTTTTCTCCAAAATACCAAATGTTAGCTTCTCCTTGTGAAAAAGAATTTAGGAAAGTAAACAAAGTGATTAAAAGGAGTCCTTTTTTCATTTATACTAAAGTTGTATTTAGTAAATATAAAAAATTAAAGTAAGAGAATAAAAGAGTTACCTTCTAACAAGGCTAAAATGACTCTTTTTAATTCTAATATTCCCTTTAATATCAATTAATTCTGCAGTAAACCAATAATCCGAAGAAGGTAAAGGTCTGCCATTTAATGTTCCATCCCAACCATTTTCGTTTGGTTTTACTTGATGAACTAATTTTCCAAATCTATCAAAAATGTAAATTTTTGCATTTCCATAAAATTGGTCATTTACTCCAATTACTTTCCAAGTATCGTTGTGACCATCATTATTTGGAGTGAAAAATTTTGGATATCCTATTATTGGAACATCAACAGATTTAATTCCACATTCATTTTTATCTCTGATATAAATAGTGTGTATTCCTGGTTTAATTTTCTCAAAAAATGGTTTATCTTGGTATAGGAAATTTTCATTGTCTAGAGAGAATTCATAATCTCCAATACCTAAATTATCTGTTTTAATGGTGATAGTATTATTCTCAGAATCATCAACTATATCTATATCAAAAATACCAAAATTGGCAACTGCAGAAGGATTTACTTGTATTTCTTTAGTTCTTGAACAAAAAGACCCGTCATTTTTAGTAAGTGTTATATAGTAAAGGCCTGCTTTAAAAACGTTGAATTCAAATTCATTTGAAAGTAATTTTCCATTTTCATTATGCCAAGAATATTCAAAGGAATTTTGATCTAAATTTCCAATATTGGGAGTTAAAACAAGAGGTGACTGAGGTGCTGTAATACAAATTATTTGAGGTGTAGTTACTTCAAATTCTGGTAATTCATTAACAATTAAATCAAATGAACTATTTGCTTTGCAGGTTCTATTAATTGGATTTATTACTTCAACTGAAATAGTTTGTGAGAAAGTTGTAAATGGATTTGGTAGCGGACTTGATAATTCATTTCCTTTTTGATCATAATAATGAATTTCTACATCCTTTTGATTTCTTAATAATGTAGTTTGAATACTAGATGTATCAAAATCATAAATACCGTCGTTGTTATCTTCTTCATCACATACTGGAACAACATTTAAAGGATAAATTTGAGGTAAATCATCTACAATAAATATCAATTCTGTTTCATCAGAACAAGGACCATTTGTTGTGTTGGTATTGTTATTTGTAACTTTAATTTTGATAGTTTGATTTTTAGTTAAAAAGGGATTAGGTAAAGGGCTAGGTAATTCAATTCCTTTTTCATTAAAGTATCTAATTGTAACATCTTTTTGTCCATTTCTAATTTTATAATCAATAGTTGAAACATCAAAAGGATAAAAACCATCGTGATTATCATCACATTGTCTTTTAATAGTTATTGGAGTTGCAATAGGTAATGGTTCAACATTTAATGTTACAACATGATTTAATCCTAAACAGGCATTTACTTCATCACTATCTATGCGTACGTATATTTTTTGAAACCACTTTGTTGTATTTTGGTAATTTGAAATGTCTTCTATTTTATTTATTTCTGAAAGTGCATCTTCTAAATTTCCATAAAATGAAATTGTTACAGATTGTAATGAAAATAGGGGGTTACTATTCTTAATTATTTGTTCTGCGTCACTAAAATTAAAAAAGGTTTTACCGTCTTGGTTATTAGATGGAAGGTTTTCACATTTATAATAATTTAATACTTCAAAATCTGGAGGGATTTGAGTTACACCAACTTTTAAAAGAATTTTAGCAAATCTTTCACATCCGTTTGTTGTAATTATTTTCACAAAAACAACGCTATTAATTGCTGATGGATTTTTATAAGCGATAGGATCTTCAATTTTAGTTGAATATCCATTGTCTAAATAAAATTCAAATGTTTCATTTAAATAATCTTTAGAAATGAGTTGATTTGCTTCGTTTAAATTAAAAATACTAAAACCATCTGTAATTTCATCATCATCACATTGTTCTAAAATAACAGTTTTATTTTTTAAAATTGGTAATGGATTAACTATTATATTAAAGCTTAAATGAGGATTTACACATCCAGTTATTTTATTTAAAATTCTAACATAAATTTTTTGAGTATGGGCACTATTTTTATTTTCAAACGGACTTGATATTGGATTATTTCCGGAGATAGCTTGGTCAGCTTTTAAGTGATAAGTTACTTTAAAGTCTGCATTATTTTGAGTTCCTAAAATAACACTTGTTAAACTTTCTAAATTAAAATTTTGAATAATTCCATTAGTATCGTTTCCGTCATTTAAATTATCACATTCTTCTAAATCATTAACAAGATTTGCTATAGGAAGCTTATTTACAATTACATTAAAAGTTGAATGAGGATTTACACAGCCCGTTGTTTTATTTAAAACTCGTACATAAATTGTTTGTAAATCTGGACTTAATTTATTTGAATGCGGACTAGATAATGGGTTGTTTCCTGTAATAGCTTCTTCTTTTGATAAATGATATGATACCGAAAATTTTTCTTTTGGTTGAGTTCCTAAGATAACATTGGTGTTACTTTCTAAATTAAAACTTTGAACAATACCATTAAAATCATCTCCGTCTTCTAAATTATCACATTCTTTAATATCTGTTGCTGCATTGGCTTTTGGGAGTGAATTAACTATTAGATTAAACGTAAGGTTATAATTTCGGCATAGTGTTTTGTTATTTAAAACACTAACAAATATAGTTTGAGAGTGTGGACTTGATATGTTTTCAAAAGGACTGATAATATGATTTTCTCCAGAAGCTGCATCTTCTTTATTTAAATGATAAGTTACTGTATAATTTGCTTCTGATTGAGTTCCTAAAATTAATTTTGTTTGAGTTTCTAGATTGAAATTTTGAACTATCCCATTTGTATCGTCTTCATCGTTTAGATTGTCACAAAGTTCTATATTTGAAACCGAATTAGCTATTGGCACTGGGTTTACAGTTATTTTTGCTTCTTCAGAAATAGCACCGCAAAAATTTCCATCTTTTTTTAATTGTACTCTAAATTTGTAATTATTAAATTCAAAAGGAGTGTTTTTTATAATCAATTGTTCAGTTTCAGCACCAGCATAAAATTCATCATTAACAATATTGTTCCAGGTTGTGCCATTATCTTTACTTATTTGCCATTGATATGAATTTACCGAATTTGTGGTTATTTCAAAAACTGAATCATAAAATATACAAGAAGCGAGATCTTTTGGTTGCTCTATTATAATAATTTCTGAAAAAGTGCCATAATTAGAATTTGGAAGAGTATAACCATCCGTTGCATTTGAAACAATTCCATTCTCATCAATAACAACTGTTGAATTACCCAAATAAGTATCATTATTTGAATCAGAAAAACCAGCTTCTAAAACATCGGAGCATTCATCCCCATCTGAATCCGAATCTATGTAGCTAAAAATTAAATCATTGTCTTTATCATTTAATGTGTAACCAATAATGTTACTGTCAGGAGAGCTTTCAGCATTGTTATCCCATCCATTTAAACCAATGGTTTTATTTATATTATCAATAATTCCATCAAAATTTGTATCGGGTAAGTTACTTCCTGATTCAAATAAGTCATAGATTCCATCATTATCGCTATCTAAATCGTAAAAATCTACTATTTTATCATTGTCTGTATCAATAGGAATTGATATGATATCAAAAACATCGTCTAATCCGTTTTCATCAATATCAACTCCTCTTAAAATCACTTTTTTACCAGAATTTTCTATAATATCCGGAATTCCATCATTGTCACTATCTAAATCTAAAGAATCTTCAATTCCGTCATTATCATTGTCTTTAAAATAGCAAGTGAGTGAAAACACACCATTAAATGTAGATGCTTTATTCGTATTTTTTAATTCATGAATAAATGAAAAACCAGAAACGCTGTTTGCAAAGAATTGAAAGGGAGTCTTTCCAGTAGGTGATGGGTTTACTTTAAAATGAATTTCAGACCCAGATATTTTTGAGACTCCTTTTTCAAATATTTCATCAAAATTTGTGTCTACTAAGAGTCTATTGTCAGGGTCAATTAAAGTTATATTTTTATCTGTTGGAGCAATTCTAACTATAAATTTTTCACCTTCAATAATTGAATGTGAAATTGTAGTATTCTCACTAAATTTAAAATTAATATTTTTTGTAAACGAAATTTTATAATTATTACTTCCATCTGAGGTTGCAGAAATTACACTTTTAAAATTTCCATTAGAATTCCCTGTAAAACTATTTAGTGTACTGGAATTATTTGAAGAATTTAAAGAGCCTGTTGCTAAATTTGAAAGGGTGGATCCATCATTAAAAATAGCTATTGGATTAGCAGTATTAGTTAAATTTAATACTACATCTCCTTTAGATTCAGTACAATTTAAAATTCCATCATTGTCATTATCTATATCTAAATTATCAATAATTCCATCATCATCAATATCATCGGGACAATAACCTAAAGGAACTTCAAAAGATTGTAAAATTAATTTGGTACAATTTATATATCCATCTAATCTATATCTTCCAGGTTTAAGAGGAATTAATTCATTGGTTTTATTTCCGGTAGTTTTAAAACCAGAACCATCATCATAAAACCATTCTAATGTGTCAAAGTTTTCAGAATTTAAGGCTTCTAATGTGATGTTTGGAATACAAATACCTTTTGTTTTAAAAACAGCATCAAAATTTATTTCTGGAGCTGTTGGAAAACCAGAATAAAAACTTCCAGAAGTTGCTGAGCCATTATAATTAAAATAGGAACAATATAATTCATCATCACATTCAACAGAAACATTGCCAAAAAGACCAGTAACTTTATAAGTTACATAATCGGCTTTCCCATTAACATTACTTGGCCCAATAGATGAATAATTACTAATTGGATTACCATTAATTGTTACTGTTGCATTTTTTTTAGTAACTATAGTAATTCCTCCTGTAAAATAAGTTGTTCCAATACTTTCAATAGCAGCTATATTATCTACATTTCCTCTTGTTTCACAACTTAAAGGAGGAACAAAAAACATTCCTTGATTTGCTTCAGAAGTTGTAGCACCTACACCTTGATATGCAAAAACAGGCGCAGAAGTTTCAACATACATGTTTCCTGCAGAGTTGTAAATATTTCCTTCAATTAAATAGTATTCACCTGCATTTAATGTTGGTCCAGATGTTGTTCCGTTTATTTTTATTGAAGTACCATTAGTATGAGCTACAATTAAAATATTCTCCCATTCATCGCGTCCATCTCCTTTTACAAAAATGTATTCAGTTCCAACTTTTTCAATTCCTACAATTTGATCTATACCATAATCTCTTCCATTTCCGTTATGAAAACTACCATTTGCAGAACCACAGTTAACAACTATATCTTTATCTGAAGAAACAAGACAGCCAATTAAACCATCACGATTAATAACACTTGAAAAGCTATTTGTTGCAAGAATATAACTTTCTCCTTTGTCTAAATTTATTGATACGGGAGTAGTACCAGAATAATTTTTTATAATTAATCCCGAAGGAAGATTACTGAAATCAACTTTAGTGCGATCTTCAGTAGCCATTACTGATACAAAATTTAGATAATTGTCTTGTGGGTTTTCGTTAGTAAAACTTCCAACTCTAAATTCTTTACCAAGTGCTGAAAGTCCTTTACTCACAAGTGCGCCTGCTTGAGCTCCGCCACCTGCATTCATTCTTATAGATACGTAAATTACCCCTTCTGCTTCAACTATATATCCTTTATTGTTAGTTATGCTACTTGTTTTGCTTGATTGTACAAATAGTTGAGAATAACCAGTACCAATATAAATTTCCTTAGGTGTAGATTTTGAAACAAATCCAGAAATATTACCACCTATTCCACCTACAGGAATTACAGTATATGGCACCTCATTTTCACTTGGTGTTGAAATGTAGATATACTGACTTTCGGGATTTGCATTTCCAAATTCAGAACATGTAAGTGGCGGTATATAATGCGTTTTACTTAATTGAGCAAAACTAATTTGACTTATAACCAAACACAAAAAAGTGAAAAGTAGATGATTAAAAGAAAAATTATTCACAGATGGTCTTTTTGGTTAAACCAAATTTACATGTAAAAGTTTAATATTTAGGATAAATAATATACTAAAAATAGAAACATATGGTTAAAGGTCTCGTTTTTTTAGTAAAGCATATGAGAAATAAATAAATAATGCTGTCCACCCCATAACTATTAACAAATCTAAAGGTTGAACGGAAAAATCTTTAGATAAATTTTCACCTACCTGTTTAGCAACTGTCTTTACGGCACTTAAACGAGTAAAAGGTTCTTTTATTAAATTTGAAATAGATTCTAAAGGAAGGAATTGCATAATACTATTTACACGCTCACTAGTGTTTTCTAAATCTTTAAATTGCCAAAATAAATAACCTTTTAGCATACTTTCACCAAAAAACCAAATTAATATACCTCCAACTGCAAAAGCTGATCGTTTTACCAAAATGCCCATAAATAACCCAAAAGAAAAGAATGCGGTTAGTTTGATGAAGAAGGCAAATAAATACTCTAAATCTGTAGTTACAATTGAAAATTCGGTAAAGTCAGAATAGCTATAACCTAAAATTATAGATACTAAAAAAACAAAAATAGTTGAAACAAGTGCAAATGCAATTACCGTATAAAACTTAGATAATATAAATTCTTTTTTGCTAAGTCCATCAATTAAATTTTGTTTTAAAGTTTTGTTACTGTATTCATTAGCCATCATTGAAACAATAACTAATAATAAGAAAAACTTAAAAATTGATGCTATAAAGGTATTAAAGTGCCATATATATGGAAAATTAAAAATTCCTTGTTCAGCTAGGTGAAATTTAACGGGGCCAACATCAAATTTAATGGCGGCAATTAAGGCTATTGAGGTTAATAGTAGAAAGTATATTAAAATTAAAATTTTACTTGCTCTATTGTATTTTAATTTATGTATTTCGATGTTAAGAAGTCGTAACATTATGATATTTTGTTAGTTAGTGTTAAAAATTGTTGTTCTAAACTTGGTTTGCGTTTTACTAAATGTGATAAAACAACGCCATTTTTAAATAAGTAGTTATTTATCTCTACTGCAGAAACTGGTTTGTTTAGTGTGGCAATAACAGTTTCGTTTTCAATTTTTGTAGATAAAATTCCTTCAAATTTTGATAGTAGACTAATTAATTTATCTTGATTAGATTCAACTTTTAATTCAAATAAACCGTGTGAAGCTGTCATTTCATCCACGCTTCCTGAATATAATTTTACACCTTCTCTAATTACAACAACATGGGTACAAACTTTTTCTACTTCATCCAATAAATGTGATGCCAACAAAATTGTAGTTCCGTTAGCAGCAATATCTTTAATTATTTGTCGGATTTCGTGAATTCCTTGAGGATCTAAACCATTGGTTGGTTCATCAAGTATTAAAATTTCAGGATCATTTAAAAGGGCAGAAGCTATAGCTAATCGCTGTTTCATTCCTAAAGAATAGGTTCTAAACTTACTATCTCTTCGTTTAAATAAATTAACTGTCTTTAATTTTTCTTCAATTTTAGAACTTTTAATTCCTTTTATTTTACAAACTAATTCAAGGTTTTGAACAGCTGTCATATATGGATAAAAATTTGGCCTCTCAATAATAGCACCCACTTTTTTTAATGCTTCGTGAGTTGATAATTTGCCATTAAACCAACTAAAATTACCGGATGATTTGTTCACCACATTTAAAATAATTCCTAAAGTTGTTGATTTTCCGCTTCCGTTTGGACCAAGAATACCATAAACATTTCCTTTTTGAATATCAAAGGATAAATTGTTTACAGCGTGGATAGTACCAAATCGTTTGTCGAGATTTTTTAATGAGAGTATAGTTTCCAATATAAGTTTGTTTAGTTAAAATTAAGACGACAATTATTGAAATTTGTTACAGCAATATACTATTTTTGGCAAAACAGAAGTAATTATAATGGAAGAACAGAAATTAATTTCACAAAAAAAACCAGCATTCCCTATTAATCAGAAGTTATATGATTATTTAACGGAGTATAATAGAAATATTAAAATTCCGGTTTTTTATGATGATTTATTACGTTTTGCAGGTGCAATTAATGTGTATGATAAAAATGGTGATGATACTTTATGGATTAGAGTATATTATGCAGAACACGAACGTGATGAAATTGATTTAAGTTTAAAACGTATGTACTTAATTCTTCATGGTGATGGTAGTGAAGATTCAATTTCCTTTTTAACTGTTGATGCTATTGATTATTGTACGTTTGGTAATTCTAAACCTTTTAGAATTAAAGTTAGAAATGTATTGAATGATAATCATACTTATTTGTATATTAAAAAAGCTGATGCTTCTAGGGTTTATGGTTTAGAGTTAGAACATATTTTATCTCCTAATAACATTAATTTTTTAGTGTATAAGGATACGCTTATTGAAGAACATGTATTAGGAATTCCAGGAGATCAGTTTATAGCAGAAAATTTAGGTACTGTATCTGAAAGTGGATTAAAAAGACTTTCCAAAGAGTTTGTGAAATTTAATGAACGTTGTATGATTCGTTTATTGGGAGATATGCGTGCTTATAATTATGTAATTGTAGCTTCTTATGATTTTGATCAGGTTGAATATAGAATAAGAGCTATGGATTTTGACCAGCAGAGTTTTGAAGGAAATTTAAGAGTTTATTTTCCTCAATATTTTAAAGAAAATTTTCCGTTTGTAAAAATGGTTTCGGATAATTTAAGAAATGAATCTGTTGAGCAGTATAAAAAAGAAGAGCGTTCAGCAATTGCTCGTAGACTTAAAGGTGCAAATGAAAGAGTTAATGATTTATTAGATTGTATGGAGAAAGATGAGATTTCAACTCCAGAAAAAATTAAGCAACTTAAACAAGATTTACAGAAGTATACAAAAGATAAAAAGTTTAAATCATGTAAAACTATGGGTGATATTTTAAAAGTTGCTTTTGATTTTGTTACAAGAAACTATGAAAATGTGAATACTTATATTATTAGGTAAACGTTCTTAGTTTTTTGTTAAGGATAAAAAAAGTTACTAAAAGTATTTGTGTTTTAGCTTGTTTTCACAAGTTCTAAACTAATAATTATCTAAATCAAGATCGTCTAAGTTTTCAAAATTACTTTCATCATCAAAGGCGTCAAAATTATCTTCGTCTGTATTTTCTCCAATAAACTCTTTTTCAGGAGCTTCATCAGGAACATTTCCAATTGAAATTGCAATAAAAGGAAGTTCTTTTTCTGGATTTTCAATTATTTCTGAAAGTTCAATAAAAAAGGTCCACATTGAAAAGAAATCATAAACATAAATTAATTTGTCTCCAACTTTTCTAAGCACTGTAGAGGTAATACAAGTAGACATTGAAAAGGAATTAGCATCTTCAGACATGTCAAATAAAGGAATTTCTTCACCTTGCTCCCAATCTTCATCGGTTAAATAAAATGAAGCCATTTCTTGCCCCTTAAATCCAAATGATTTGGCAATTGTAAAATGTAATTCTTCTAAATTAATAGCCTCATTTACAATAATATCCCTAAATACATCCTGTTCAACATCTAATATTGCTCTTACTTTGTAGGCCATTTTACTTTTTAGTTTTAAAATGCAAAGGTAGTATTTATAGTTTTAATTCTTATTTTTACCAACTAACTTTTAATTATGGATTCAAAAGAGGCAATTTTAAATAAATTGAACAAAATGTGTGAAAACACATTAAACGAAACTTTAAACATAAAATATACAGATTGTGGAGAGGATTATCTAGTAGCCACAATGCCTGTAGATTCTAGAGTGCATCAGCCAGAAGGTATTTTAAATGGAGGGGCAACAATGGCTTTAGCTGAAAGTGTTGGAAGTCCAACTTCAATGCTAGCAATAGATTTAAGTAAATATAGTGCGAGAGGAATTGAGTTTTCGGCCAATCATTTAAGAAGTGTTAGAAAAGGAGTGGTTACGGCAACAGCAAAAATAATTCATAAAGGGAAAACCATTCATTTAGTTGAAATAATAGTAACCGATGATAGAGATAGAGTTATATCTATTTGTAAAATAACTAATTATATTTTAGCGAATAGATAATATATGAATAGCGTTGTAAAAAAGATATTTAAAATAATTGGAATTCTGATTTTAGTATTATTAGTAGGCTTTTTTATAGTGCTATATCGCTTTTCAACTCCAAAAAGTGATACATCAATTAAAAAAGAATTTTCGGAAAACAATACGGAAGTTTATATTAATAGATTAAAATTTAAAAATTTTAAATTTCGTGTTTTACAAACTCAAAAAAAAATTGATTCATTAAAACCAACAATCATTTTTGTTCACGGATCAATAGGTTCTTCTTTAGATTTTAAAAAATACATGTTTGATGTTGAGTTAAAATCAAAGGCAAACTTAATTTCATATGATAGAGTAGGTTATGGTGTAGATCAAACAGGTGAAGTACAAGAATCTATAAAATTTGAAACTGCTTTATTAGAAGATTTAATTTTACAATTGGGCGTTTTAAATCCTATTTTAGTAGGTTATTCTTATGGCGGTCCAATAGCGCTTGCTTCAAAAAAACAATATAAAAAAATAGTGTTATTAGCTCCTGCAGTTATTGCAAGGGTTGAACCAATGCCTTGGGCAATTAATTTTTATAAATGGAAAGCAACAAGATGGATTTTACCAAAAGCCTGGCAAGCAGCTTCAAAAGAAAAATTATCTCATAAAAAAGATTTATTAAATTATGATGATAAATGGAACGAAAATCAGACACCTATTATTTGCGTGCAAGGAAATGGAGATTGGATAGTGCCGTATGAAAATTCCACTATTTTAAAAGGAGAATTCCCTTCAAAACAGTTTAAATTAATAACACTTGAAAATGTTGGTCATGAATTGATTTGGAGTAATTTTGAAGATATTAAACAAGTTTTAAAACAACAATTAAATTAGAAATGTTGCATTTACAGTTAGAAAATTTTTTTAGCGAAATTGAACAATCTTTAACTGCAAAAGTTCCTTTTGTAGCTTTTAGAAAACCAAATGAAACGAAATTAACATTATACATTCAGCAGTCTAAAGAATTATTTCAGCTTAAAGATTATGATCAAAAAGGGTTTGTTTTTGCCCCATTTACTAATAAAGAAGTAAACGTAATTTTTCCTTTAGAAAAGTGTGATATAAAAGTTTCAAATTCTGAATTAAATCAAACAAAAGAAGGTGAAAATTTATTTAATGTTATTTCATCCTCAAAAAATGAAAGTGAATATATAGATTTAGTGAATACTACAATTAGTTTTTTACAAACTACTGAAGCTGAAAAAGTAGTAGTTTCAAGAAAAGAAACAATAGAGAAACAAAGTTTTGATGTTCTTAAAACCTATAAAAAAATACTTAACAATTATAAAAATGCCTTTGCCTATTGTTGGTTTCATCCATTAGTTGGTTTATGGATGGGAGCCTCACCTGAGCGGTTTTTAAATATTGAAAATAACGAGTTTAAAACTATTTCTTTAGCAGGTACTCAAGTTTACAAAAACACTACAAATGTAGTTTGGAAATCCAAAGAAAAAGAAGAACAACAATTTGTGACTAATTTTATTATTGATTCTATAAAAAATGTTTTTAAAGAAATAAAAGTTCAAGGTCCTTATACTGTACAAGCTGGAAGTTTATTGCATTTAAGAACTGATATTTTAGCGCCCGTAACATCAAATAATTTAATTGAAAAGTTAGTATTAAAATTACATCCTACACCAGCGGTTTGTGGATTGCCAAAGCAATTAGCTAAAGATTTTATTGTAGCTAACGAAGGGTATAATAGAAGTTATTATACAGGTTTTTTAGGCGAATTAAATATAAATAATTCTACTAATTTTTATGTGAATTTACGTTGTATGGAGGTTGAAAAATCTCAAATTTCAATTTATATTGGTGGTGGTATTACCAAAAGTAGTATTGCACAAAATGAATGGAATGAAACGGTGGATAAAGCTGAGGTTATGAAAAAAGTTTTATAACAAATTATAAGCTTATACTTAATGGTAAGAATATTTATTTGTTTTAGAATGGTAGTTGGAATAATTTCTAAAGATCTAATCGCATAACAGGTTCTAAAAAGCAGTTTTTTAGTTAACTTTTACTACAATTACGTTTTTTAATTAGTTGGTTTTATTTGGTTAAAATAACTAATTAAAAACCATTAAAAAACAAGGATAAGTTTATGTAACTTTGCAGTCATTAAAAATGAATATTTAAGTAATGTCTCAGTTTCCAAAAAATGAACTTGCTCAACTAACAATAGCTTCTTGTGTAGCTAATAATATTGAACATGTTGTAATTTCTCCAGGCTCAAGAAATGCTCCATTAACAATTGGTTTTAAAAACCATAATAGCATAAAAGCTTATAGTGTTGTTGATGAAAGATGCTCAGCTTTTTTTGCCTTAGGAATGGCGCAACAACTTCAAAAACCTGTTGCAATTGTGTGTACTTCTGGTTCTGCATTGTTAAATTATTATCCCGCAATTGCAGAAGCCTTTTATAGTAATATACCATTGGTGGTAATATCGGCAGATAGACCTAGACATTTAATAGATATTGGTGACGGACAAACAATAAGACAAGAAAATGTTTTTGAAAATCACATTTTAGAGTCTATTAGTTTAGATGATCGTTTAAATATTAATGGGAATATACAGGAAATGCTTTTTGAAACAATTAAAATAGCAATTCTAAAAAAAGGTCCTGTGCATATTAATATTCCTTTTGATGAACCGTTATATGAAACAACTAAAGATATATTAACTCTAGAAACTGTTGATAATAGCTTTGAAGAAGAACCTTTAGATGTTGACTATTTAGATAGTTTTGCTAAAATTTGGAATACTTCAGAAAAGAAAATTGTACTGGTTGGTGAACATTTTCCTAGTGAATTGTTGCAAATTCAACTAGAGCATTTAACAAAAGATCCTTCAGTTTTAGTATTAATTGAAAATACAGGAAATGTTTCTCATTCAAAATTTATTAATAGTATTGATAAGTTAATTTTCCCGTTAGAAGATGATTTATTAACCCAATTTCAACCAGATATTTTATTAAGTTTAGGAGGGTTAATAGTTTCAAAAAAAATAAAACAACATTTAAGAAAATACAAACCAAAACATCATTGGCATGTAGATGGCAAAAGAGCATTTGATACCTACCAATGTTTAAGTAAACATTTTAAGATATCGCCAGAACTATTTTTTAGTCAGTTTTTCTTTTTAACAAAGCCAAAGCAAAGTAATTTTAGCAGTTTTTGGTTGCAAAAGAAAGAACTAAGGTTAAAAAAGCATCATGAGTTTTTAAAAAACTGTGATTATTCAGATTTAAAAACAATAGATGTTGTTTTAAAATCAATACCAGATAATTCGCAAGTGCAAATTGCAAATAGTTCGGTTATCAGATATACTCAATTGTTTAATATAAATAAATCGCTTCGTATATTTTGCAATAGAGGAACCAGTGGAATAGATGGAAGTACAAGTACAGCCATAGGAGCTTCTGTAATTGTAAAAAGTAATACGGTATTTTTAACTGGTGATATTAGTTTCTTTTACGATAGTAATGCTCTTTGGAATAATTACATTCCAAAAACATTTAGAATTGTGTTGGTAAATAATAGTGGAGGTGGTATTTTTAGGTTTCTTCCTGGCCCTCAAAAAACTAATGCGTTAGATTATTTTGAAACACCACATAATTTAACTGCTCAACATTTGTGTAAAATGTATAATTTTGAGTATTTTTCTGTACAAAATGAAGAAGAATTAAAAAACGAGTTAAATGATTTTTATTCAACTTCAGAAAGACCTAAATTATTGGAGGTATTTACGCCTCAACAAGAAAACGATAAAATATTAAAAGCATATTTCAACAATTTAAAATAAATAGAATGGATTTAAAAGTAGGAGATAAAGTAGATTTAATAGTTGTAAGAAATTCAGCAATAGGATTTACAGTTTTAGTAAATGAAGAATTTGAAGGGATGCTTTATAAAAATGAGCTTTACCAAAAAATAGCAGAAGGAGAAAAATTAGTTGGTTTTGTAAAGAAAATTAGAGAAGATGAAAAGCTAGACGTTACTTTACAAGCTTTAGGTTTTAAACATACCATTGTAAAAAATGAAATTATTATTTTAAATGCTTTAAGAAATAATGATGGTGAAATTGCTTTACACGATAAAAGTGATCCGAATGATATAAAACATCAATTAGGTATGAGCAAAAAGGCTTTTAAAAACGCAATTGGAGGTTTATTTCGTCAAAAACTGATTACTATTTCTGAAGAAGGAATAAAATTAGGACAGTAAAATACACTTCGTTTTGTTGTTATTTTTAATAACGGAAAATCCACATTAATCAATGTCTATAGAACAGCAAATAATAAATTTAAGAGAAGAACTTCGTACGCATAATTACAATTATTATGTGTTAGATAATGCAACAATCTCTGATTATGATTTTGATTTAAAATTAAAAGATTTAGCTAAATTAGAAGCAGAAAATCCACAATTTTTTGATGCTAACTCTCCAACGCAAAGAGTTGGTGGTGAGATTACTAAAAATTTTAATACGGTAGTTCATAAAAATAGAATGTATTCATTAGCGAACTCCTATTCAAAAGAAGATTTATTGGATTGGGAAAAGCGCATTCAAAAAATTATTGGTTCAGAAGATATTACTTATACCTGTGAATTAAAGTATGATGGAGCTTCTATTAATTTAACCTACGAAAATGGCATGTTAAAAAATGCAGTTACACGTGGTGATGGTTTTGAAGGCGATGAGGTAACAGCAAATATTAGAACTATTAAGTCAATTCCGTTGGTTTTAAATGATGAATTTATTCCAAACTTTGAAATTAGAGGTGAAATAATTTTACCGTTTGAAGGTTTCAATAAAATGAATGAAGAGCGGATTGATATTGGTGAAGAGCCTTATAGAAACCCAAGAAATACAGCTAGTGGAAGTTTAAAATTACAAGATAGCTCGGAGGTTGCAAAGCGTCCGTTAGATTGTTTGTTGTATCAAGTAATAGCCAATGACAATCCGAAAAAAACACATTTTGAAACTTTAGAAACAGTTCGTAATTTAGGTTTTAAAGTACCTCAAACTATAGAAATTTGTTCATCAATAGACGAAATTTTTCAGTTTATTGAAAAATGGAATACAAGACGTTTTGATTTGCCTTATGAAACCGATGGAATTGTAGTTAAAGTAAATTCTTTACATTTTCAGGATGAATTGGGTTATACAGCAAAATCCCCCCGTTGGGCAATTGCCTATAAGTTTAAAGCAGAGCAGGAGAGTACCGTTTTAAATGAAATTACCTATCAAGTTGGTAGAACTGGTGCCATTACACCAGTAGCAAATTTAGAGCCTGTACAACTAGCTGGAACTACAGTTAAAAGAGCCTCGTTGCATAATGCTGATCAAATTGAAAAATTAGATATTAGAGTAGGAGATACTGTTTTTGTAGAAAAAGGAGGGGAGATTATTCCAAAAGTTGTGGGTGTTGATTTATCGAAAAGACCGATAAATTCCGAACCTACTATTTATGCAACCCATTGCCCAGATTGTAATACAGAGCTAATAAGAACAGAGGGAGATGCTAAGCATTATTGTCCTAATGAATATGGTTGTCCAACACAAATAACTAGTAGAATTCAGCATTTTATTAGCCGAAAAGCAATGAATATTGATGGTTTGGGAGCTGAGACAGTTGAATTGTTGTTTAAGGAAGGTTTGATTCAAAATTATGCAGATTTGTATGAATTAAAAATAGAACAAATAATTCCGCTTGAACGAATGGCAGAAAAATCTGCTAAAAATATGATAGAAGGAATTAAAAAGTCGATTGATATTCCTTTTGAAAAAGTGTTATTTGCCCTTGGAATTCGATTTGTAGGTGAAACTGTCGCAAAGAAATTAGCAAAGTATTTTAAAAGTATAGATTCATTGATGAATGCTTCACAAGAAGAATTAATTAAAGTAGATGAGATTGGAGATAGAATAGCGGAAAGCGTTGTTGAGTTTTCTCAAAATTTACTAAATATTCAATTAGTTGATCGCTTAAAATCTTATGGGGTTCAATTAGAAATTTCAGAAGAGGTATTAGAGAATCAATCTAACATTTTAGAAGGTAAAGCATTTGTGGTTTCAGGTGTTTTTACCATATTTAATAGAAATGATTTAAAAAAGTCTATTGAAGATAATGGAGGTAAAGTAGTAAGCTCAATTTCTAAGAAAACTAGTTTTGTTATTGCAGGTGAAAATATGGGACCAAGCAAACTTCAAAAAGCAGAAAGTTTAGGTATTCCAATAATTACAGAGGAAAAATATTTGGAATTAATAAACGGAGATTCCCATTAAAAATATAATAGAAATAGAGTAATTATTCCATATGATCTATAATTATTCTATTTCTTTTAATTCTTATTTTACCTTGTTTTTCTAAGATTTTTAATAAACGAGACACAACAACTCTTGACGTATTAATATCATCAGCAATTTCTTGATGAGTGATATGTATAATATTGTCATGTAGCACTTTAACTTTTTCAGTTAAGTATTTATGAAGTCTATCATCTAGTTTCATAAAGGCTAAACTATCAATAGAATCTACCATTTCAATCAATCTTAAATGATAGCTATCTATAATAAAATGTCTCCAAGTTTCATATTTTACCAGCCATTCATCAATCTTATCAACAGGAATAAAGATACCCTCAGTTTTTACCTCAGTAATACCTCTAAACATACTTTCTGTTTTGTTTATACAATTTATAAATGAAATAGCGCAGGTATCACCTTTTTCTAAAAAATATAAAGAAATCTCATCACCGTTTTTATCTTCACGAATAATTTTTACAGCCCCACTTATAATTAATGGAACATGTGTCATTTTATCTCCAATGTCTAGTAATAATTCATGACTTTCAATAGTTCTGAATATACCATTATCAATAATTTCATCTATTAGTTTAGGTTCAAAAATTGAAGTGAAATAATCATCTAATTTTTCTCTAAGTAAAACTTTATCATTAGTCATCTTTTTCTTTTTTATTTTAAATCAAATTTACAAAAAAAATAAGGATTAAAAACTCCTTATATTACAAAGGAGTTTTTAAGTTCATAGAATCTTATATTTTTAAAATTTAACTTGTAGTTGCATTAATAGAGCATCATTATCAATTGTTAATCCTGTTTCAATTTTATTTTGATAATTTACTTGTATTCTAGTGTTTTTACTTACAAAATAATTTACACCAATTGTCATCATTTCTTGATATCCTATTTTCTTAATACCTAAATCCTGATCGAAGTATTCATATTTAAAAACAGGTTGAATTTTTTCGTCTATATCATAAGTTACCATAACATAAGCTCCCGCTCTTTCATCTCCTAATTCTAAAGGAACAGATCCGCATCCTCCTTCAGCAGCGCGGTTGTAATCACCTTCATCATAAATGTATTCTCCCTGAACTTTTAAAGCGTTATAGGTAATTAAAACTTCTCCGCCATAAGTAGTTCTATCTTTATCTTTTGTATTTGGATGTCCATATCTAAAACTTCCTCCTAAAGTCATAAAATCAAATAATTTATAAGAAGCTCGTCCTATAATATCTTTTTTAGTGTTGTTATCTTTTAAACCTAACCCTGTTCCATTCATTAAAGCTATAGAATAACGGAATTTTGTTTTACTAGTACCACCTAACATCATTAAACCTAAATCTCTTTGAGGTGCAACAATTTGATCTGAAACTATTGCTCTATCAATTGTTGATAAAGAATGACAAGCTGTGCTAACCTCTAATCCAAATGGTTGTTTGAAAGATCCTAAAGAGAATTTAGTCCATTCATGTTTATCATATGTAACAAAGGCATCCATTAAATAAACATTTCCATCAGAAGCAATAAAATCGCTAGTTTCAATCATTGCATAGTAAGAAAAGGATCTGTTTATTCTTCCGCGAACACCAAATCGAGCTCTTTTAAATTTAAAAGTATTTTCACTGGGGTCTGTGAAGTGTGAATCATATTCTGGTTGAATATATCCAAAAAAAGTATTACTACTTGTTGATGGTACTCCAGTAGTTCCTGTTGGTGTAACATCATCTTCACACCCCTGTGCAAAAGTTGTGTTGAATTGTAACACAAAAATAAAAGCGAGTATAATAGTTATTTTTGTTCTCATAATTATAGATCTTTAAAAGCCTTAAAATTCTTTAATTTTTGGGCTAATTAATTTAAAATATTAGTTTGTTAAGGGTAAATTTTTTGGATTGCTGTCAACACCCCATTGGTTTGATTTCCAAGCTGTATTTGTATTAAACATACCATTCATTCCAAATGTTAAACTATAAGCATCATAACCAAGTACATTTAAACAAGCTGTTACTACAGCTGAAGTTTGCCCAGTATAGCAATATGTAACTATTTTTGCTCCTGGAGTTGGATCTATTCCTTTATAACTATTATCAGCTAATGTTAATGGAAGTATTCTATGAGCACCATCAATATGACCAAATGCACCGTAATCAGCTTCAGAGAAGTAATTGTTTATAAAATAATTGTTTGGGTTATTAAGAACATCTGTTCCTTTAACAGTTTTAAAACCAGTTTCAACAGCTGCTTCTATACGGTTTTTAAGAATTGTTAAACCATTTGTAGCTAAGGTAGTAATTACTGGGTCTCCAAAAACATTGTGAGAAGGAGTACTTCCATAAGTCCAATTTGCATGACCGTAAGCTTCTTGAGCATTAATTTTACTATTCCATGGACCGGCGTTATTTGGGTTCCACCCAGACATTCCCCATTTTAGAGCTTTAGTATGTGTATAACCATAAAGGCGTAATAGAGCTGTTGCATAACACGCGGTTTGTCCGGTATAACATACCATTAAAATTGGTTTAGAGGCAACTGCGGCTTCAGATAAAATAGTTTTGAAAGCAATGTTTTTAGCGCTTTCAATATGTCCAGCCTTAAAATCTTCAGAACTTCTAATATCAAGTATCGTATATTTTGCAATATATGCAGGAACATCAGTTGCAGTAGCTGGTGGCCCAACCACAAATTTTTCTCCATCAGCATTGGTTATTATTTTATTAATATCCATACCGTTGTTAATTAAATAATCTTTCATTAAAGTAAAAGCAGGTGTGCTATCAACTAAAGTGTCATCTCCTTTATCACAAGAAGTAAGAAGGAGTGTGGGAACAATAAAAAGAGCGATTAATAAATAAGATATTTTTTTCATGATTTGCTTGTTTTTGGATGTTAACCTTGTAATTATGTTGAGTTTATTCTACCACAGGAAAGTTTTTAATTTCATTTTTACTCCAACCATTCCAGTTTTTTTCAACCATTATTGAATTCATATAACTATTTGAACCATACGGCATGTTGTAAGCGTCATACCCAAGTATTTTTAAATAAGCTACTGCATACGCTGCATGTAAACCTGTATCACAGTTAATAACAATTTTTTTATCTGAAGGAAGCGTAAATAAGTTAGTTTTAGAACTTAAACATTTGTTAGGTTCGTAATGAATTGCACCTTTTATATGGCCTGCACTATATACTTCGTTACGAGTGTAATTAACAATAAAATAATCTTGAGGATTTTCAATTGCAATTGCAGATTTCACTAAAGATTCTTTGTAAGGCTTTGTGAAGGCTTCTTTAATACGAGTTTTTAAAATTTCTTGAGCATCCATTTTACCAGTAGATAATATTGGAGTTACTCCTTTTTCAGGTTTTGCATTTGTAGTTTTTTCTAATTGGTCAGAAAACTCATCTTTAGCATTTTTAACCCAACTGTTTGTTGCAAATTCTTGGTCCCAAGAACTCATTCCCCATTTTAAGCTATACACATTATTAAATCCATAAAAACGGAGTAAACTTGTATAATATGCTGCGGATTGGCCTGAATAGCAAGCAATAGTTATTTTATCATAAGATGCGGCATTAATTTTATTATCTAAGTATGTTAATAATTCTTCTGCTTTAAGGTTTTGAGATTTTTTAATATGACCATAATCAAACCAGTCAGCACTTCTAATATCTAATACTAGATATTTTTCATTTTTTAAATTTTCTTTAATTTCTTGAGCATCAACTAAAGCAGGTGAAACTGTATTTATAAAATTTCCATTATTTTCTAAATATTGAACTAAAAGTTCAAATTCAGAAAGAGGTAGGTCGGGTTGTTTTTCAGAATTTTTGAAGCTGCTAAATATAGATGTAACTGCAAAAAATAGCACAAAATAAAATGTTGATTTTTTCATAAGATGTTGTTTTAAATTGTTTTACTTGTCTTATGTAAATATAGTTACGAAAACGTTTTCGCTCTATGATTTTTATCATATAAAACCTTATATATATTCATTCTCTTTTGGAACTAAAGTTACATAAGGAGTTAGCAATAAATAATCTATAGGTTGTTGTTTTGAGTAGGGGATAACAAATTGGTTAATTAGACCGAAGTTTTTTATACTTGGATAAAAACAAAAAAAAGATAAAAAAAATGGTACTTATTTGATATAAAAAAAAGAGTGGTTATACATAACCACTCTTTTTTTTTTAACTAACAACCTCCTTCGGTAGGCATTTTCTTTTTCTTCTTTATAGGAATAACTTTTTTGGGTATAACCTTTATAGGTTTGGGTTTTATCTGAACATCACTTAATTCATTTACTTTTTTAATAGAAGCTTTTATAAACTGATTTATGTTTTCTCCTTTTTTTTCAATTTCAACAGGAGTTGTAATTAACTTATCTTGATTTAATGAATTATTTACTGCTAATATTTTAACATTACTATATCCTAATTGGTGTAAAATCATTGAAGCGCTTATTGCCTCGGAAGGTTCATTACCGTATAAAACTATGGATTTATTATCTTCTTTAAGTTTTTTAAAAAATATGGAGTTAGCATCATCTAAAATATCTGAAGAATGAATGTTTATAGCATTTTCTATATGACCTTTTTCATATTCATATTGATTTCTAATGTCTATTAAAATAGCAGTTTTAGGATTGTAATTATTTAACTGAATAGGAGGGTTTTCAACTATTTGTTTTAAAGCTTGTTTCGTATTAATTGCATATAAATGTTTCGGTTTTTTATAAGCAAGTAAAGCAATTATTACAAGTAAAATAGTAATTACAGCAGCTATTGATATATTTTTTGTTTTTTCAAGTTCTTTCATGTGTCTACATTTTTATTTTAATAGGTAACACAGGGTGGCGCTATTAGTAATTCCCTGATGTATGAAAATTGTACATACTTGTTTTATTATAAATTAGCGTTAAAATTAACAACCTCCTTCAGTTGGTATTTTCTTCTTTTTCTTTATAGGAATAACAAGTTTTGGAGTTGTTTTAGTTTTTTTAGGAACCGCTATTTTTAGTTGATCTTCGTACATTACACCAAAATACATACTTGCTGCTTTTCTGAATGAATACAATTCAAATGCTGTTTTTGGCATGTTTTCAGTTGGTTCTTTTGGGTTAATTATAGTACTAAACCATTCGTTTATTCCTCCTTTTAATACGTGTAAATTTTTGTAGCCTAATCTGTTACATAAAATCCAAGCTTGATTTGCTTTAAAGCTGTCATTAGAAAATAAAATAACATCGTATGCTGTTTGGTTTAAATAAGCATCAAAATTTTCATCTAATAATTTATTTAAAGGAATATTTACGGAATTTGGTAACGTATTTTCATTAAAACTACTTTCATCTCTTACATCTATTAATAAAATTGTAGGATCTCTGCTAATGTATCTATCGGCTAATTCATCAGTAGAAATATAACGTTCTGGACTAATGGCATTACTTAATAATAATTCAGGAGAAATTCCTTCATGTTTTTCAAATTTTGGTATTAAAACCAAACCTCCCGCAAGTATTATAAGAATTGCTGAAAGAAAAAGGTATCTTGGAGCTATTAATTTTTTTGTTTTCATAATTCAATAGGTTGTATTAATAAAAAACTTTTTTAACTTTTTTTCTTATCATATCAGTAAAGAAGAAGGCTAGTAAAGCCACAATAGTTAAGCAGAAAATAAATATATATGGATTTACTCCAAAGTAGTCAACTACTGTAATATTTCCTAAATAAGATCCTTCATATAAAGGTTGGAAAAGTGTATAGAATTCAGAAAAAATGAAAACTCCAATCATTATTCCAACTATGTATACCATTGCATCAATTTTGCCTATTGCTACAGATGTTATTGCCGTTCCGGGACAAAATCCTGCAGCTACAAATCCAACTCCCATAACTGCTCCTCCAATTATTGCTCCCCATAAATAAGTAGGTTGAACATATAATTCTCCTACACTAATATACCCAAGGTAATCCATATAGTATAAGCCAATTGAGGCTACAACAGCTGCTGTAAAAAAGACTTTAAGCACTGCAAAATCATAACCGTAGAATACTCCAGCAAGTTTTCTTGACGAAGAAAATCCTGAAGATTCTAAAACAAACCCGAAGGCAATACCAATTAAAATGGCTAAAATGTTATTCCATTCATAAGGAATTACACCGTTTGGAATTAAAGGTCCCATAAATATTATTTTTTAATTAATTAAATCCAGTTTTTTCTAAAGAAATAAGCTGCTAAATAACCAGTACCAAAAATGGTAATAGTAATTAGAAAACCACCTACAGATAATACAGACATACCACTTAAAGCAGCACCGCTTGTACAACCTCTACCAATTTGGGCACCAATCCCAAATAGCATTCCGCCACCTAATGCAAAGTACAATCTTCTTCTTTTTGTAATTTTAGGTGAATGTTGAACTCTCCAGCCTATTCTTCCAGATAATCCACCTGAAATCATTCCTCCAATTAACATTCCAATAACTTCAAATATTAACCAGGTATTTAATGGCGATTTATCTTCACTTATAAATTTGCTGTAATACGCATTGTTTTCAGCATGTGATGGCGCAACTTGTTCAACCACTGCAACAACACTACTTTTCATGGCGCCACTAGCACCAAGACCTCTTCCTGTTGTATAGAAGGTGAAAAGGACAATTAAACCTAATAGAAAACCTCCAAAATATGGGTTCCAATAAATATGTCTATTTTTTTCTGTAACTTTCATAGTTATATGTTTTTTAATAAAGATAACGTGTAATTTGACCAGCTTCAACCATAACAAAACGGAAGATTAAACCTCCTAATAATATTAATAGGGCAGGAACTGCTACGGGAATTTTAAAACCTCTTAACTCTAAAAATTCTAAAATTGCAGGAACTATTAAACCTAGAATTACAACAAATCCAAAAAACATCATTGTAAATTCTCCGCCTATTAATAATTGCATAGCTTCTAATTGTACTTGAGAACCTGCGTACATTCCCATCATCATATGTACAATTAATCCTAATTCTAAAATTACCAAGCCTAAATCTATTTTACTAAATAAATGACGTTCTTTTGTTGATTTTGATAATAATATAATTGTTGCAGCTCCGGTAGATAATCCCGAGATTAAAAACAACGGGCCTAAAATAGCATTGTTCCATAGTGGCCTTGCATTGAATGCTGATAGTAAAATACCAGTGTAAACACCTAAAACAACAGATAATGGTAATAAAATATAAGCCATTAAGAGTCTGTTTTTTTGAAGAAATGATTCAAATTTCTTTAAAAATTTAAAATTCAATTTAAATTTAGGGAACAATTCAGAATAATAACTTAATACCCATAAAAAAGATACAGGAGTTATAATTAAAAGTACCCAAGCTCCCCAGCTCATTGGAGATTCTATTCTTACAGTAGTATATAATCTCCAGAAATATATTTTATGAGTTAAATCGTAAAATAAAGCCAATAATCCTAAGGTTAAAGCTATTGGAGATACTATGGATGCAAATTTAACTGCAGCAGGATATTCTTTATCCTTTTTTAATATTGTAATTAAAGCTGCAAAAAATAATAGTCCAGCAGCTAAACCTCCTAAAAATAAATAGACTGAAATAGGCCAATGCCAAATATCTAAAAAAGGATCTATATTGGGAATATTTCTTCCGCTTGTAATTAATTCTTCTTGCATAATTGAACGATTAAATTAGATAATAAACTTTAGGTTTTGTTCCAGCTTCAGGGGCTAAAGTTTTCCATTTTCTGTTTTTTAACAATTTAGAAACTTCGCTATTTTGATTGTCTAGATCTCCAAAATACATACATTTTGTAGGGCAAACAGCTACACAAGCAGGAAGTTGACCTTTTTCCAATCTATGATGACAAAAAGTACATTTATCAACATAACCATCTGGGTGTTGGTAACGAGCATCATAAGGACAAGATTCAATACAAGCCCCACAACCAATGCATTCATCGGCTGTAACTAATACAATTCCATTGTTTAATTGATGACTTGCTCCTGTTGGACAACAACGTACACATGGTGCATTTTCACAATGATTGCATCGTTCAGATTTTAGTTCTAATTCAATAGATGGATAAGAGCCACTTACGTTTTCTGTTACCCAATCTCTACAATATCCAATAGGGACATCATTTTCTGTTTGACAAGCAACTACGCAGTCACTACACCCAACACATTTTAGCGTGTCTATAACCATTGCATATCTCATATCTCAGTGTTTTTATGTGGGTTTTCAGTTAAAATTGAAACAAAGTTTCCTCTCATACCTGTTCCACCCATTATTGGATCTACAAATATTTTTGAAATCATTTTAGTATCATCTATTCCTTTCCCATAAGCCCGTGTTAATTTTTTATTATCATGACCAAAACCATGCACCATATAAACAGAATCCCATCGTATTCTTTCTGTGACTCTAACCTTTATTGAAAAGTTTGAAATAATATCGTCTTGATTTTTTAACCAAACTTTTTGATTGGTTTTTAGACCTAAAATTCGAGCAACTTTAGGGTTAACCCATAGGTTATTTTCACTTTTAAGGGCATTTAAATTAGGATTATTTGCTGTTCTACTAAAAGTGTGCATAGGAGATCTACCATAGTTTAATCTATAAAATCCTTGAGGTGGTTCAGGATGTGCTGTATAGGTTGGCATTGGGTCAAAACCTAGATCTTTTAATTCTTGAGAGTAAAATTCTATTTTGCCACTAGCTGTTCCAAATTGATGTGTTTCATCCTCATTTAAATACATTGGTCCAGATTTTCTTGGGTATCTTTTTACGCCAATTTTTGCCATCTCTTCTTTTGAAGTTCCTAATTCTTTCAGTTGCCAATCAATTACCTCATCAAAATCTTTATAATTATAATATTTGCTTAAGCCTAAACGTTCGCCTATTTCTTTTGCTATCCAAGCTCCTGGTTTAGAGTTGTATTTAGGAGTGACAGCGGCAAATCTAACAGCAATAGAAGGTTGTCTGTTGGTTGCTGAACGTACAATATCTGAACGTTCTAAATAAGTACATTCTGGCAAAATAACATCAGCATAACCAGTAATGTCTGTAGGCATAGTATCTATAACAACTAAAAAATCTAAAGCGTCCATTGCCTTTTTTAATTGTATTGTATCAGGAATTGATTTAATTAAATTTGTTCCAGCAACCATCCATGCTTTAATAGGGTATTTGTTGTTTTTATTTGGTATTGAGGCGTTTATTAATTCATTTGTGATTCCCATTTGAGCTAATGGAAAATTTTCTCCAATTTCTTTCCAACCCCATTTTGGTTCTGGATATGCTGGATGTGGAAAATTAGGAACATTAATTTTTTCTTTAAAATAGAATCCACCACGTCTTCCCCATGAACCTAATAAACCATTTAAAATAGCAATGGCTCTTTCTCGTTGGGTATCATCTCCATACCAAACCACATGACGGCCTGGATGAACAATTGCAGCTGGAGCTGCATGCCCCATTGCTCTAGCAGTTTTTCTAATTTCTTCTGGTTTAATTGTTGTAATTCCGTAGGCCCATTCTGGTGTAAATTGACGTACATATTCTTTTAATTCATTAAAACCTAAACCATATTTTTCTACATATTCTTTATCATATAATTCTTCTTTAATTAATACATGCATCCAAGAAAGTAATAATGCTATGTCTGTAGAAGGTTTAATTGCTAACCAATGTTTTGATTTACTTGCCGCGGTTGAAAAACGAGGGTCAACAGTAATAATGGTTGCTCCATTATCAATAGCATCAGACATTTCTTGTACTTGAGAATTGTGCATATTCTCTCCAATATGAGAGCCTATTAACACCAAACATTTTGTATCTCTAATATCAGTTGGTTCGGGAGAACCTACCCAAGAACCAAAAGTTAAAGCAAAACCAGTTTCTCTAGGACCTCTACATTGTGCGTAAGCAGGCTCAGCTATAGTATCAGAACCAAGAGATTTATATAAATGTTCAAAATGCCAACCAGGGCATCCATGTTTTAGTAAAGCTAGAGATTCGGCACCATGTTTTTCTTTTATTCCGTTAAATTTTGAGGCAATTAAATCTAAAGCTTCATCCCAACTAGCTTCTCTAAAAGTTTCTTCGCCATTAACAGTTGTTCTAATTAATGGAGTTTTTAAACGGTCTTCATCAGTATACATTCCTACACCACCTGTACCTCTAGGACATAAGCGTCCATGACAGTGTGGGTCATCTTCATTACCAATAATTTTTTTGATTTCTCCGTCCTCGTTGGTATATGCCCAAGCAGCACATTTCCAAAAACAAACTTCGCAATAAGTAGGAGTAATTTTAAATTTTTCACCAACATTTTCTTTTACAAGCGTATTTAAATATGAATTTGAACCAAACATATTAATGGCACTTGTTGTTGCTGCAACACCTCCTAAACCCAAAGCTGAAATTTTAATAAATTTTCTTCTTGAAGTAGTCATATGGTTATTTGTTTGTTTTAATGTAAAGATATTTACAAGAGTAACTTTATAGTATGACAAAAGTCATAAAACCTAAACAGGCATAGTAACATAGGTTACATAAGGCATTGATACTGAGTTTTTAAAATGTAACAAATGTAGCTAAACCCACTAAAACAACTAATCCTAAGGTGTTTATGCGATAATTTCAGTTTTATTGAAGATTTTAAAATGTTGTAGCTTTGTTATAAGTATTACTTATGAAGAAAAAGGGTTCTATATTTTGGTTTTTATTGGTTGTTATTGTTGGAATTGCATTGTTTTATATTCTTAAGAATGTGAATACTATAAATTCCATAATTGTTGAAGATGAAAATTATACAATTATTGAAAACAATTTAAAAGAATCTTGTTTAAAATGTCATGAGAATACAAAGGGATATTCCAAGTATCATAATCCAGATTTAATTGGTTGTTCAAGTTGTCATTTAGGGAATACAACCACAAATGATAAGGCTGAATCACATAAAGGAATGGTTTTAATTCCGGGAAATCTGAATGATGCAGGGCAAACTTGTGGAAAATGTCACCCAAAAGAACTTCATAAAATTAAAAATTCTTTAATGACTACCAATAGTGGTTTGGTTGCAGTAGATAAATATATTTTTGGAGAGGCTGATTCACCAAATTATCAGTATCATATTCAACAAATTAAGAATTCAGCATCTGATAACCATTTACGTGATTTATGTGCAAATTGTCATTTGGGAGCAGAGAAAAAGGATTTTGGGGCAATTACTCAATTAAGTAGAGGTGGAGGTTGCAATGCCTGTCATTTAAATTATTCAACAGAAGCAACAAAAGATCTTCAGACATATATTACTTCGAACAAAACAAAATTACCAGAGGCGCACCCATCAACAGATATTTTTATAACAAATGAGCATTGTTTTGGATGTCATAGTAGATCTAGTAGAATTTCCACAAATTATGAAGGGTTACAAGAAACTTTATTAGATGAAGATGAAATTATTGATAAAACTGGCTATGAAGTAATGGAGGACAAGCGTGTGTATAAGTATATTGAGGAAGATGTGCACCATACTAAAGGATTGTTATGTATTGATTGTCATTCTTCTCATGAAGTTATGGGAGATGGTAAAAAATATACACATGAAGAACAAGCAGTTATGGTTCAATGTTCGGATTGTCACTTTAAAGATCAGCCTAATACCATGCCTTATGATTCATTAGATATTGAAAGTATATTGGTATTCATGCATAGAGAATATTCTCATAATGACAAACAAATTATTTCGGTAAAAAATGGAGGGCATCCACTTGTAAATACTTTTATTGATTCTGTTGGGAATGCATTTCTAATAGGTAAAAAAGATGGGGAATTACATAAAATGAACCCTCAAAGTGAAATATGTTCACGAGATAATGTACACAAAAATGTTAGTTGTTCTACTTGTCATTCTTCTTGGACTTCACGTTGTATTGGCTGTCATAATGAATATGATAAAAATGAGCCAAGAGCCTTTGATTTGTTAGATAAAAAGTATAAAAAAGGACAATGGAAAGAATTTGTAGCCGAATTTAGTTCATCTCTTCCTGCTATGGGAGTTCGCGAGAATGGAGAGGTAAAGAAAATTGAACCTGCTGTTCCTGGTATGATTTTAACTATTGACAAAGGGAGTTATGTAGGAAAAGAACTTGGCGATGATGTATCTTTTCATAGATTGTATGCGCCAAATTCACCACATACAACTATTTCAAAGGCAAGAGATTGTAAAAGCTGTCATTCAAACCCAGCTACTTTAGGTTATGGAAATGGAGCTTTAGTTTATGAAATTAATAAAGGAGTAGGTAAGTGGCATTTTAAAGCTGAATACGCTTTAAATGAGAATGATAATTTACCAGAAGATGCTTGGGTGCCATTTTTAACCGAAAGTTCAATAGGACAGGTAAATTCAACCAGAACAGATTTTAGACCGTTTACATTAAAAGAACAAAAAGAATTATTAACAGTTGGGGCTTGTTTACAATGCCATAAAGAAGATTCTAAAGTAATGAATAAAAGTTTAATAATAGGATTGAAACCTTTAATGAACCAAATTAGTGATAAATGCGTGCTGCCAAATTGGGATTAAAACTTTATTAATTTTCCAATTATAGGGATTTTTTTCCGTTCACACCAAAGGACTATTAAACTCAATAAAAACAAGAATAAGGCCATAAAGAATAGTAAACCTCCATCATTGTTTATCTCTATTCCAAGTAGTGTTAAATGCATTAAAACTGCACCAGATATAACACCAAAAGTTAATAAAGCTCCTGCCCAAACTGTTTTAGGAATTAGAACTAAAATAGCTGCAATTAATTCAATCATTCCAATTGTGATTCTACCAAATGGTTCTAATCCAACTTTTGTGAATATGTAAACGCTATCTGGGTGTGCGGTGAATTTAAAACGTAAAGTTTGAATTAATAGAATTGCAATAACAATTCTAATAATAAGCAGTAATTTTTTGTTCATTGTCTAAAGTTTTAGGTTTAGACGAATTTTTGTAGAATTATTACAATTACCAATATAAATATCTAAAATTGAAGTTGTTAAAATTGTAACTTAATATCAATAAGTTTTGAGATGTCAGAAATTATAGTCTCATTTTTTATAGGTATTCTTATTCCTCTTCCTTCAGTATATTTTTTAGCTTCACTTAAATCATTTTTAATGAATTCAGAAACATTACTTTTTAAGATTTCTTCAAAAGCCTTATTTCCAAAAACAAAAGCTACCTTAAAATTATCCTTAAGAGGTAAAAAGTAAATAATCGCTCTTTTTTTATCTTTTATTCTATAGCTCCATCCATATTTTTTACCTGGAAAGTTCCACTGAGCTAAACCGTTTGGATATTTGAAGAAAACTAAATCGTAAATATTCTTCCACAATTTAAATGAATCACCTAATTTTTCAATTAAATCGGCTTCTGTTGGTATTACAGTTTTGTCCATAAATATACTTGTAGGTTCCATTATATCAGTTATTTAATAAAATTACAATAATTAATGTTTTTTACTTAAAAGTAAGTGATTAACGTTTAAAAATTTGATAGACAGAAGTTTAATTTGTAATTAATATAGTTTGTTAGAAAATTAAATTTTAGGTTTAATCAACTAAAAACTCAATAATTTTTTCTAAAATTGGATTGCGATTGTTTTTACTCCAAACAGCTGATAAAATTGTTCTTTGTGGAATAGATTTTAGTTCAATAAATTTTGCGTTTAAAGTATTTCCAAGTTGAAGAGAAGTAGGAACAATAGAAATTCCAAAGTTATGTTCTACCAATTTATAAATTGAAGATGCATGAACTGTTCTGTGAGAAATAATAGGTGTAAAACCGTAATAATCAAAAATTTGCATTATTTTTTGGTGATAGTTTGGGCTGTAAGATGGATCAAACATTATAAAAGGTTCATCTTTTAGTTGAGATAAATCCTTAAAATTATTAGAATTTAATTTATGATTTTTGGGCAATACCAATGAAAAAGTATCTTCTAAAATAGGTTGAATTTTTAATTCATTAGGAACTCGTTCCAATCTTACAAACCCTATGTCAATTTCTTGCGTATGTAGGTTGTCTAGTTGTTTTTGATTGTCCATTTCTTTTAAATTGAAATGAATATTGGGGTATTTACTTCGTATTTTAACTAAAAGTTCTGGAATAATATTTTGCATTGCCGAGCCAACATAACCAAAATTTAAATTACCATCAATTCCCTTATGAATTCGTTTTGCATTTTTTAAAACTGTATCTAAAACCTTTAAATTTATGGATATTTCCTTTTGAAGATATTCTCCAGCTTTTGTTAAAGTTACATTTCTATTATCTCGTTCAAATAAAACAATGCCTAAATCTTGCTCCATTTGTTTTATTTGTCTGCTCAATCCAGGTTGTGAAATAAATAGTTTATCAGCCGCCTTCCTAAAATGTAATTCTTCTGCAACGGCTAAAAAATAACGAAGATGTCTCAATTCTAATTGATAACTCATAATTATTAAATATTGATAAAGATGGTATTAATAAGCATCAAATATAATGGTAAATTTGTTATAAGAAAAACCATATATATATGTTTAAATACGGGCTAGATTCTCTTACTGTTGGTAAGGTGTTACATATTCTTAAAGGAAAACTAAAAGGTGTTATAACTAATGAGGCAAAAAACAACATTAAAAAATGTCATGATATAGTTATTGCTACAGCAAAAAAAGATAAAGCAGTTTATGGTATTAATACAGGTTTTGGACCTTTATGTGATACCATTATTTCAAAAGAAAATACAAGTATTTTACAGCGTAAAATTCTATTAAGTCACGCTGTAGGTGTTGGGAAACCAATTGATAAGGATTTAGCTAAACTAATGCTTATTTTAAAAGTTCACTCACTTTCAAAAGGGTATTCGGGTATTTCAATTAAAATATTAAACCGTATAATATGGTTTATAGAAAATGATATTATACCTATGGTTCCTGAGCAAGGTTCTGTTGGAGCATCAGGAGATCTTTGTCCGTTGGCACATTTATTTTTACCATTAATTGGAGAAGGTAAAGTGTATTATAAAAATGAATTAGTACCAACTCAACAAGTTTTATTAGAGTTTAAACTTCAACCAATAATATTGCATCCAAAAGCTGGTTTGGCATTAATAAATGGAACTCAGTTTATTTTGGCGCATGCAGTTATGGTTGTTGACAAAATGTACAAATGTTTATCGCATGCCGATTTAATAGGTAGTTTAATGATTGAAGGTTTAATGGGGTCTCAAACACCATTTTATAAAGAATTACACCAAACGCGTCCTTTTAAAGGAATTATTCATGTAGCAAGTAGAATGAGAACTTTTTTAAAGGATTCTGAAATTGGAGCCTCTCATCAAAATTGTGGAAAAGTACAAGACCCTTATTCAATGCGTTGTATTCCTCAGGTTCATGGTAGTTCAAGAAATGCTTGGTTGCATTTAAAAGAAATGGTTGAAACCGAAATGAATTCTGTAACAGATAATCCAATAATTATTTCAGAAGATTTAATTATTAGCGGAGGTAGTTTTCACGGACAACCATTGGCAATGCCTTTAGATTATGCGTGTTTAGCGGTGGCGGAATTAGGAAGTATTTCAGACAGACGTATTTATTTATCCTTAGGAGGGAAATATGAGGGAACTCCAAGATTATTGTTAAAAGATACAGGATTAAATTCAGGGTTTATGATTTTACAATATGCATCAGCTGCTTTGGTTAGTGAAAATAAAGGCTTGTGCTTTCCGTCAAGTGCAGATAGTATACCAACTTCTTTAGGGCAAGAAGATCACGTAAGTATGGGGTCTATTTCCAGTAGAAAAGCATTACAGGTTATTGGTAATTTAGAAAAAATTTTAGCAATTGAATTATTGTGTGCAGCACAAGCATTTGATTTTAGAAAACCATTAAAATCGAGTAAAACATTAGATGAGGTTCACAATTTAGTACGTTCAAAAATTGAACATGCAACTGAAGATCGAATTTTTTCTTTAGATATTGAAAAAGCAATAGCAATTTTAAAATCTAATTCTTTATTAGAAATCACAAAACAAAATATAAATTCTTATAGCGAGTTTGATACTGAATTTGAAACTTATTAATACAGCAATATGAGTACTACTTATACTGATTTTCAAGAAATAATACTTCAAGGTATTCCAATAGAATTACCTAATAAAAAAGCTTATCCCAAAAATGGTAATCCAGCACCAAAGCGTAAAGATATTCTTACAATTGAAGAAAAAAAATTAGCAATTAGAAATGCACTACGTTACTTCCCTAGTAAATGGCATGCTGTTTTGGCTGTTGAATTTGCTGAAGAGTTAAAAACATTTGGTAGAATTTATATGCATCGTTTTAAACCAAATTACGATTTATATGCAAGGCCCATTAAAGCATATCCTGCAAAAACACAACAGGCAGCTGGTATTATGTTAATGATTCAAAATAATTTAAATCCAGAGGTAGCGCAACATCCAAATGAGTTAATTACTTATGGTGGAAATGGGGCTGTTTTTCAAAATTGGGCACAATACCTTTTAACAATGCAATATCTGGCTATCATGACAGATGAGCAAACCTTAAATATGTATTCGGGTCACCCAATGGGATTGTTTCCTTCTTCAAAAAGTGCACCTAGAGTTGTGGTTACAAATGGGATGATGGTTCCCAACTATTCTAAACAAGATGATTGGGAAAAATTTAATGCTTTAGGAGTTACTCAATATGGGCAAATGACTGCAGGATCATTTATGTATATAGGACCTCAAGGGATTGTTCATGGGACAACTATTACGTTAATTAATGCCTTTAGAAAAATATTGAAAACAAATGAAAATTCTACAGGAAAAATATTTTTAACATCCGGTTTAGGCGGTATGAGTGGTGCGCAGCCTAAAGCAGGAAATATAGCTGGTTGCATTACAGTTTGCGCTGAAGTAAATGCAAATGCTGCAACAAAAAGATATGAACAAGGCTGGGTAGATGTTTTAACTGATAATTTAAAAGATTTAGTAATAAAAGTGAAACAAGCTCAAATTAAAAAGGAGGATGTTTCTATTGCGTATATTGGTAATGTTGTTGATGTTTGGGAGCAATTTGATAAAGAAAATATTTATATACACGTTGGTTCAGATCAAACTTCTTTGCACAATCCTTGGTCAGGAGGATATTATCCGGTTGATTTAACTTTTGAAGAAAGTAATATTTTAATTAAAAATAATCCAGAAAAATTCAAAAAACATGTAAAAGCTTCGTTAGTTCGTCAGGCTGATGCTATAAATAAACATGCCGTAAAAGGTACTTACTTTTTTGATTATGGAAATGCTTTTTTATTAGAAGCGTCTCGTGCTGGAGCAAATGTGTTTGCCAAAAATAATATAGATTTTAAATATCCTTCCTATGTTCAGGATATACTAGGGCCAATGTGTTTTGATTATGGTTTTGGTCCTTTTAGATGGGTTTGTGCTTCAGGAAAGCAAGAAGATTTAGATAAAACAGATGCAATTGCAATGAAGGTTTTAACTGAAATTATGATTGAATCTCCAAAAGAGATTCAATTGCAAATGCAAGATAATATTACTTGGATTAAAAATGCTAAAGCAAATAAATTAGTAGTTGGCTCAAAGGCTCGTATTTTATATGCAGATGCTGAAGGGCGTTCAAAAATTGCAGAAGCTTTTAACAATGCTATTTCAAAAGGTGAAATTGGAGCAGTGGTTTTAGGTCGTGATCATCATGATGTAAGTGGAACAGATTCTCCGTATAGAGAAACCAGTAATATTTATGATGGCAGTAGATTTACAGCAGATATGGCAATTCAGAATGTAATTGGAGATAGTTTTAGAGGCGCAACTTGGGTTTCAATTCATAATGGAGGTGGAGTTGGTTGGGGAGAAGTTATAAATGGAGGCTTTGGAATGTTGTTAGACGGAACCAAAGAAGCTGATGAACGTTTAAAAAACATGCTGTTTTATGATGTAAATAATGGAATTGCACGTAGAAGTTGGGCCAGAAATAATGAGGCGCTATTTGCTATTAAACGAGAAATGAAACGTAGACCCGAATTAAAAGTTACACTTCCAAATTTGGTTGAGGATTCACTTTTAAAAGGTTTATTTTGAGTGTTTTAGTTGTTAAAGGTAAATTGTTTAAAAGTAAATAAAAATTATCTGTTCTACTAAAATAAATAATAGTTACGGATTTTTTTACTTCCAAAGACTATTTTTGTGTTATAAAAATAGTTTAATACTTATGAAGTACATGAATATAGAATTGAATTTGAATAGAGTGTTTTTGATTATAATCACCGTAGTTTTATTTACTTCTTGTAGCAGCGATGATAATGCAATTGATGAAGATGATAATACTCAAATTAATGAAGAAGAAGATACTTTAAATAATGAAGGTGGAGATGAAGTTGATTTTACTAATATTGATCCAAACAAACCTTCTTTTGTATCCATAGATGATACAACTCCTAATGATATGAAATGGGTGAAAGTAGAAAGTTTATCAGATGAATTTGATTCATGGAATTCTACTAAATGGTTTAAACCTCTATGGAATTATGGTGTTCCTGTAAAAATGAAAGCTGAAAACTCAGGAGTTTCTGAGGGTAATTTATGGATAAAAGCAACGCTTGAAGAGGGGGATGAAAGATGGTTTAATACATCTAGAGTACAATCAAGAACGCAAATTAATTATCCAATGTATACTGAAAGTAGCATAAAAACTGCACATATTTCTGCATTTAATACATTTTGGTTGAATAATGGTAATAGCGCTGATAGAAATGAAATTGACATAATTGAAAATAACTCTAATCCATCATGTAATTGTAAGGAAGATTTTCCTTGGCAGATGAATTCTCAATATTTTCATGTTGTAGATAATGATGTTAAAAGAAATGATGGGAATTTTGATAATAGAAATTTATCAGAAAAGAATCCTTTAAAAGGAAAAAAATGGAATGAAGAATACCATACAGTAGGTGTTTGGTGGAAAGATGCTACTCATATTCAATTTTATTTAGATGGTGAACCTGCAGATAATGTTGTTTCTGAAAGAGATTTTACAAGAGATTTAAATATTATTTGGGATCTATGGACATTTGATGTAGATTGGTTAGGTGGCCTTGCAGTTAAAAATGATTTACTGGACACTTCAATAAATACTATGAAAATTGATTGGGTTAGAACCTGGGAATTGAAAAGTAAGTAGAAATTAAAAAAGTAACTTATTTTAGATTCTCAAGTGTGGTAATTTCCTTTTGCACTCTAAGAGTTACAAGGTATTACCTTTAAACTTCCATCTTTTTAATTTTTACTTTTACAGATTTAGAAGAAGGCGTATGACTAATATGGGCTGTTAATTCTAATGGAACTAACGGATTTGCTTCGGGGAAGTAAGTAGCCAAACAACCTTTTGGAATATTGTAAGGAACTACGGCAAAACCAGATACTTCACGTTTTGTATTACTATAATTATTATATAAACTTACTAAATCTCCTTTTTGTAGGTTTAGATTTGCAACATCTTCTTCATTCATAAAAACAACCATTCTTCCATTATAAATACCTCTATATCTATCATCTAATCCATAAATTGTTGTGTTAAATTGATCGTGACTTCTTGTAGTCATCATAATAAATTCATTATTATCAAATTTTGTTTGGCTCACTTTATTTACAGTAAATTTCGCTTTTTTTGTTGGGGTTGTAAAGTTTCCTGTTCTGGCACCATTTGGTAATTCAAACCCAATTGGATTTTTAACGCGTTCATTATAATTTTCAAAACCTGCAATTGTTTTGTCAATTAAATCTCTAATATTTCCAAAATCATTGGTTAAAAAATCCCAATCTACTTTACTTTGTTTTAAGGTTGCTTTTGCAATATTAGCGACAATAAGAGGTTCACTTTCAACCATTGAAGATGGTGGAGTAAGTTTTCCTTGTGAAGAATGCACAATTCCCATGGAGTTTTCAACAGTTACAAATTCTTCTTTTCCATTTTGTATGAATTTATCAGTTCTACCCATTGAAGGAAGAATTAATCCAATTTTTCCATGAGTTAAATGAGAACGATTTAATTTAGTTGAAATATGAACTGTTAAATCACATTTTTCCAATGCTTGTTCTGTAAAATTAGTGTCTGGAGCTGCTGATAAAAAATTACCACCCATAGCTATAAATACTTTTACCTTTTCTTGATGCATAGCAGCAATAGATTCAACTACTGATAGACCACTTTCTTTTGGTGGGGTAAATCCAAAATTTTCACTAATTTTTTCAAGTAATTGTTTTGATGGTCGTTCAGCTATCCCCATAGTTCTGTCTCCTTGTACATTACTATGACCGCGCACAGGACAGGTACCAGCGCCTTCTTTACCAATACTTCCTTTCATTAATAAAAGGTTTACAACTTCTTGAATATTATCAACACCGTTTACGTGCTGTGTTAATCCCATTCCCCAACAAGCAATAATTTTTTTTCTTGGAACAATTAAATCAACAAAAGCATCTATTTCACTTTCATTAAGTCCTGTTCTAGTTATTAATTCTTCAATATTTTGCGAGGTTATTTCTTTCTTAAAACTTTCAAAATCTATTGTTTTATTATTGATAAAGTTAGAATCTATAATAGAAGGGGAGGTAGCTGCTTTTTTAAACAATTTATACATTACTGCTTTTAATAAGGCTACATCTTCATTTATTTTAAGCTGTAAGTATAAATCAGATATTGTAGTTCCTTTTCCTATAATTCCTTTTGCTGTTTGTGGATTTTTAAAATTCACCAATCCCGCTTCTTTTAGAGGATTAATAGAAACTATTTTCGCTCCATTTTTTTTAGCTTTTTCAAGAGCTACAAGCATTCTTGGATGATTTGTTGCAGGATTTTGACCAAATATTAGTATTAATTCGGCTTTATAAAGATCATTTAAAGTTACAGAACCTTTTCCAATTCCAACAGTATTATATAGAGCTGCACCACTAGATTCATGACACATATTAGAACAATCTGGCAGGTTATTTGTTCCATACATACGAACAAATAATTGGTATAGAAAAGCAGCTTCATTGCTAGTTCTTCCTGAAGTATAAAATGTAGCTTTATTAGGATTACTTAGATTGTTTAAATTTTCGCCAATAATTTTATAAGCTTTTTCCCAAGAAATTGGAGCGTAATTAGAATTTCCAGATTCAATAATCATGGGATTTGTTAATCGTCCTTGTTGACCTAGCCAATAATCACTTTGTTTTTTTAATTCGGATAATGAGTATTTAGAAAAAAAAGCAGAATTTGCCCTTTTATCCATAGCCTCCTCAGCTATTGCTTTAACCCCATTTTCACAAAATTCACCTAATTTAGATCTATGGGTAGGATCAGGCCAAGCACATCCTGGACAATCAGTTCCCTTTTTTTGGTTTAAATTCTTGAGTGCTTTAAAAGTATTATAAAAAGACATTCTTTTTGTAATTTGTTGTATTGAAATAAAAACAGCTTTTATTCCAGCAGCACTTTTTGGAGGAACTCCAATTGTAAGGTTTTTACTTTCTTTCATTCTTTTTTAATTAGTAATGCTAAAAATAAGAAGATTTACTAAATAATAGGTTTTATTGCGGTTTTAATTATAAAAGGTGTTGTAATTTAAAATAAACCTAAAGAAAGATGTGAAAGTATTGAGGATTTGTAAAAAAATAAATGTCTGTGAAATAGAAAAATCACAGACATTTAATTATAAAAATAATTTATTTTGAGAACACTTGGTTATGTTGTTCTTGAACTCTTATAAAAGTAGTTCTTTTTGTAAGTTCTTTTAATCTACTAGCACCAACATAGGTACAGGTAGATCTTAGTCCACCTAAAAAATCTTGAACGGTATTTTCAACAGGTCCTCTAAACGGAATTTCAACTGTTTTTCCTTCCGAGGCTCTATAATTTGCAACACCACCAACATGTTTATTCATAGCCGTTTCTGAACTCATACCATAAAACTGTTTAAATTTTTCGCCATTAATTTCAATAGTTTTACCGCCACTTTCTTCATGACCAGCTAACATACCACCTAACATTACAAAATCTGCTCCACCTCCAAATGCTTTAGCAATATCACCAGGAACTTTACAGCCACCGTCAGATACAATTTGACCTCCTAAGCCGTGCGCTGCATCTGCACATTCTATAATGGCGGAAAGTTGTGGGTAACCAACACCCGTTTTTACACGTGTTGTGCAAACAGACCCAGGTCCAATACCAACTTTTACAATGTCTGCACCGGCAAGAATTAGTTCTTCAACCATTTCTCCAGTTACTACATTTCCAGCCATAATTACTTTGTTAGGGTATTTTTGACGTGTTTTTTTTACAAACTTCACAAAATGTTCTGAATAACCATTTGCAACATCAATACATATAAATTTTAACTGTGGATTTTGCTCAAAAATAATGGATATTTTTTTTGCATCGGTTTCGCTAGTTCCAGTGCTTACGGCAATGTATTCTGAAATAGATTCATCTATAGAATCCATAAATACTTTCCATTCTTCTATTGAATAATGCTTATGAATTGCAGTGAAAATTTTATGTTTACCAAGAGCTTTAGCCATTTCAAAAGTACCAACCGTGTCCATGTTGGCAGCCATGATTGGAACTCCATTCCATTTATATTTGCTGTGTAAAAAAGTAAATTCTCTATCTAATGCTACTTGAGCTCTTGAGCTAAGTGTGGATCTTTTAGGTCTAATCATTACATCTTTAAAACCTAACTTCAATCCTGTTTCAATTCTCATCTTTATTTTATTTAACTTATTGTTTATTTTAAACGATAATACTTTTTCCTTTACTAGCGATGTTTTTATTACTATCAAAATAAAAATCTACGCGCCCTACATTTATTCCGTAACAACCAACTTGATTTATTAAAACATTTTCACCAATACTGTTTTTTGTAACTGTAGGTTTTGGTAAAAAAGTGTGGGTATGGCCACCAATTATTAAATCTATATTTTTTGTTTTTGCTGCTAAATTTAAATCACTAATTTTAGATGGAGCACTTTTGTAATAGTATCCTAAATGAGAAAGGCAGATAACTAAATCGCAATGTTCTTCATCTTTTAAAATACGGCTCATATCTTGGGCTATTTCAATTGGATCAAGATATTTAGTTTCTTTAAATAAATCTTTTTCAACCAATCCATCTAGTTTAATTCCTAAACCAAAAATTCCAATTTTAATTCCATCTTTAATAAATGTTTTATAAGGCTTAACGTGCGTATCTAAAACTGTATTTTTAAAATTATAATTAGCTGAAACAAAATTAAATTTAGCATGAGGTAGTTGGGCATATAATCCATTAATTCCATTGTCAAAATCGTGATTTCCAATAGTAGCAAGGTCATATTTTAGCATACTCATTAGCTTAAATTCTAATTCACCTCCGTAAAAATTAAAATAAGGTGTTCCTTGAAATATGTCACCAGCATCCAATAATAATGTATTTGGATTTTCTTTTCTAATATTTTCTACAAGAGTAGCTCTTCTTGCTACACCTCCTAAATTTGGGTATTTATAGTGATTTACATCAAAAGGTTGAATATGACTATGAACGTCATTTGTATGCAATATTGTAATATGTTTTCTGGTTGATTTACCAAATGATTCTAAACTTAAACCACCTAAGGTTAAAAATGCCGCTGTAGCTGTAGATTTTTGTATAAAATTTCTTCTTTTCATCTGCTATTTTATTTGAATAAATCTATTGTCTAAATTTGAATATATGGTGTCTTTTTCTGAAAAATAATCAATAATAGCATTACGCACTTTATAATCTAAAAGGTTTATAGAAACTGGATTGCTAAAAAAAGTCATTTGATCTCCACCTTTTTGTAAATAGTTTGAGGTAAGCACAAAATAGGTTTTGGCAGGGTCAAGTTTTTTATTTTTTATTTTTAAATCATAACTATTATCAGAAATTGCTAATTTAATATGTTTTGAAATTGGGTTTGCTATATGTTTATCAATTAAATATTGAACTAATTCATTAACTTTTTTAGCCGTTAATTCAACAACTACTAAAGAGTTTTCAAAAGGCATTAAATTAAACGCATTTGCAGTTGTAATGTCTCCTTTTGTTATACCAGCTCTTATTCCTCCATAATTAAATAGTGCAAAATCAATATTTTTTCCAGTTCTTGAATTAAATATAGGGTTGGCTCTTTCAAAACACATATCAGCCATTAAATTACCTAAAGAACTTTCTAATATTCCGTCAGTGCGTACCAAATCTTTTTTAGTATAGGAGAGTATGGTATTCATCTCTTTTTCAACCTTTAATTTGTAAGGTAAAATAAAAGAATCAATTTGTTGAACGCTTTTTATTTCTTTGGTAATTGGGAGTAATTTACCTTCAATTCTTACTAAAGATTGAGTTTCTTTTTTACAACTATTTAAGATAATTATTGATAAAAAGAAAAGAATATATTTTTTCATTGTTAAAATACTATAGATTTTATTTAGCTTTGTGAATCAAGCGTAAATATAAATGATTTTTACAGGAATAAAGCGGAAAAGCAATCAATTATTTTTTAACAAGAAAGCAAAAGAATTTGTTGAAAATAACGTGAATGAAAATTCGGGAAAAATAAAAAATGTTATTGTTTTATTAGATGATATTAATGAAAATGAAACTCTTGTTAAAGAGTTGAAAAAAGAATTAAATCTTAACGAGAAGGGGTTAAAAGTAGTAGTGATCCATCAACAAAACAATAAAAACAAAGAGGATGAAATAGGTTTTTATCCTCAAGATTTTGGTTGGTATGGGAAAATTAAATCAGAAGAATTAAAAAATATTTTAACAAAAAAATACGATTTGTTAATTAACTACAGCAAAATTGATAATTTATATAACAACCTAGTATTATTGCAGAGTAAATCTTCATTTAGAGTAGGGTTTGCACATTTAGACAATCGTTTTTATGATTTACTTATAGATTGTAAATCAACAAAAACAAGTCTTTTTAATAAGGAATTAAAAAAATACTTAACGATATTAAATAAATTATAATGCAAGAATTATTAGGAACCGGAGTAGCTTTAGTAACACCATTTAATAGTGATAAATCTGTTGATGTTGAAGGCTTAAAGCGTTTGGTAGAATTCCAAATTAACTATGGTGTAAATTATTTAGTTGTTTTAGGAACAACTGCTGAAGCTGCAACCTTAACTGCCGAAGAAAAGGAGTTAGTAAAGGCTACAATAATTAAAACTAATAACGGAAGGTTACCTTTAGTAATTGGTATTGGAGGTAATAATACCTTAAGTGTAGTTGCAGAAATACAAAATTCGGACTTAAGTAATTTTGATGCTATTTTATCTGTTTCACCTTATTATAATAAACCAAACCAAGAAGGGTTGTATCAGCATTTTAAAGCGATAGCACAATGTACTAAAACACCAATTATTTTATATAATGTTCCTGGAAGAACTGGACAAAATGTTTCTCCTGAGACTATTATTAGATTGGCAAATGACTTTGAAAATGTTGTTGCTGTTAAAGAAGCTGCGGGTAATTTGGTTCAAGCAATGAATATTATTCAGAACAAGCCAAAAGATTTTATGGTAATATCTGGAGATGATATGATTGCTTTACCCATTATTTTAGCTGGTGGTTCTGGTGTGATTTCAGTAATTGGACAAGGATTACCAAAAGACTTTTCAAAATTAATTCAATTAGGTTTAGAAGGTAAAAATGCAGAAGCTTTTAATTTACATTATAAATTAGCTAATAGTATTGATTATATTTTTGAAGAAGGAAATCCTGTAGGAATTAAAGCAATGCTAAATAAATTAAATATTTGTTCTGCAGAAGTACGTTTACCACTGGTGAAAGCCTCTGAAGAATTACAAGAAAAAATTAATAGTTTTATTGATAATTATTAGTAATTTTACTTCGGTTTTAATTAAAGTAATTTTAAAATAAGAAATATGTTATCAGAAAACATGCAAGCTGCATTAAATAAGCAAATTAGAATAGAAGCAGAGTCTTCTCAAATATATTTAGCAATGGCTTCTTATGCTGAAAGTAAAGGTTTAGAAGGTGCATCTCAATTTATGTATGATGCTTCTGATGAAGAACGTTTACATATGTTAAAAATGTTTAAGTATGTAAATGAACGTGGAGGACATGCAAAAGTTACTGAATTAAGTCAGCCAGCTTTAAAATTTGGTTCAATTAAAGAAATGTTTGAAACTTTATTTAATCACGAAGTTTTTGTGTCTAAAAGTATTAATGAGCTAGTTCATATTACATTAGAAGAAAAAGATTATGCTACACATAATTTTTTACAATGGTATGTTGCAGAGCAAATTGAAGAAGAAGCGCAAGCAAGAACTATTTTAGATAAAATAAATTTAATTGGAGACGATAAAGGTGGTTTATACTTATTTGATAATGATATAAAACAACTTAATGTTGTTAGCTCTGTAGCACCTGGAGCATAACATTAACAAACAATTAAGATAGCTGTATACTTTACTATAGTAAAAGCAAGTTATTTTTGTGGTTTACTAAAGGTTAAAAAATCATTTTAATAATCCATAATAAATAACTATTTTTGCCAAATGCTTAAAAATAAAATTTATATACTTATTTTATTAATACCTTTTGGGATTTCATCTTGTGGTGAATACCAAAAAGTATTGAATAAAGGTAAAGTAGAAGAGCAATATGCAATGGCTACTGAATTATACGAAGCACAAAAGTATAATAAAGCCATTCAATTATTTGAGAAAATAACACCTTCATACAGAAATAAACCTCAAATGGAGCGTATCCAATTTATGGTAGCGCAATCTCATTATAATGTTAAACTGTATACTTTAGCAGCATATTACTATGATAAGTTTGTGAAAAATTATCCTAAAAGTTCTAAAGTAGAGGAAGCTGCATATTTTTCAGCTCATAGTCATTTTTTAGCATCGCCAGTATTTAGTTTAGATCAAAAAGATACTAATGAAGCAATTACTTCTTTACAGAATTTTATGTATAAGTATCCAGAATCTGAACACATTGCCGAGGCAAATGACAATATAAAAATTCTAACAAAAAAATTAGAACAAAAATCATTTGAAATAGCAAAACAATACTATCATACTGAAGATTATATTGCTGCAATTGTAGCATTTGATAATTTATTAGGAGAATATTTAGGAACTTCATATAAAGAAGAAGCTTTGTATCTTAAATTTAAATCAGCTTATAAATTAAGTGTGAATAGTTTTATTTTGAAAAAAGAAACTAGAATAAAAGAAGCTGTTAAAGCTTTTGATAGATTTAAAAGAAGTTACCCAGAGTCTGATTATATGCCTGAATTAATTAAATTAGATAATATCTTAGAACAGGAGTTAAACTCTGTAATTGCACTAAAAACTGAAACAAATGGATTATAAAAACACAAAAGCTGCTTCATCAACTATTACTTACGATAAAACTAAAATTGAAGCACCTACTGAAAACATCTATGAAGCTATTACAATAATAGCAAAAAGAGCAGAGCAAATTGCTGGTGATTTAAAAAGCGAACTAATTGAAAAGTTAGAAGAATTTGCAACTTATACAGATAGTTTAGACGAGGTTTTTGAAAATAAAGAACAAATTGAAGTTTCTAAATTTTATGAAAAATTACCAAAATCTACTGCCATTGCTGTTGAAGAATGGTTAGAAGGTAAAGTTTATCATAGAAATCCTGAAACAGACATTAAAGAATAATTATGTCTGTTTTAAGCGGTAAAAACATACTTTTAGGAGTTACTGCTGGTATTGCTGCTTATAAAACAGCACATTTAGTACGACTTTTTATAAAAGCAGGTGCACAAGTTAAAGTTGTAATGACACCTGCTTCAAAAGATTTTGTTACACCATTAACATTATCTACACTATCAAACAATCCAGTATATAGCTCTTTTTACGAAAAAGGTGAACAGGGAACTGAAGAATGGAACAGTCATGTAGAATTAGGCCTCTGGGCTGACTATATGTTAGTTGCTCCTGCTACGGCAAATACATTGGCTAAAATGTCCAATGGGGTTTGTGATAACTTATTGTTAGCAGTCTATTTATCGGCAAAATGCAAAGTTTATTTTGCACCTACAATGGATTTGGATATGTATAAACATGCATCTACAAAAAAGAGCATTGCAAAATTACAAAGTTTTGGAAACGTATTTATTTCACCGTCATCAGGTTTTTTAGCAAGTGGGTTAATTGGTGAAGGTAGAATGGAGGAACCAGAAAATATGATTTCATTTATTGAAAATGATATTGTTAAAAGTCTTCCTTTAATCAATAAAAAAGTATTGATAACTGCTGGACCAACTTATGAAGCTATAGATCCTGTTCGTTTTATAGGAAATCACTCTTCTGGTAAAATGGGTTTTGAATTAGCAAAACAAGCAGCTAATTTAGGAGCTACTGTTTATTTAGTATCAGGTCCTTCAAATGAAACTGTATCAAATAAACGTATTAATAGAATAGATGTTATTAGTGCTGAAGATATGTATAATGAAGTACATAAATATTTTAATTCAGTAGATATAGCGATTCTTTCAGCTGCAGTTGCAGATTATAAACCAAAATTTGTATCAGATAAAAAGATTAAAAAATCTTCAGAAGAAATGTCTATAGATTTGGTTAAAACCAAAGATATTTTGGCTTCATTAGGTAAAGTAAAAAAATCTCAATTTTTAGTAGGTTTCGCTTTGGAAACAAATAATGAACTGGAAAATGCAAAGAAGAAATTAAACAATAAAAATTTAGATTTAATTGTTTTAAATTCACTTCAAGATAAAGGAGCAGGGTTTAAAAAAGAAACAAATAAAGTTACAATTATTGATAAATTAGAAAATATTTCGGAATTTGGGCTTAAATCTAAATCTAAAGTTGCTGAAGACATATTTAATGTGATTTTGAAAAAAAATTATGCGTAAAATTATTCAATTTCTTATTGTTTTTATTGTTAGTGTTCAATTATATTCTCAAGAATTAAATTGTACTATAACTGTGAATGCAGATAAAATTCCTGGATCAAATAAACAGGTTTTTACAACGCTTCAAAATTCATTAAATGAATTTGTAAATCAAAAGAGATGGACAAATTTAAATTATAAATCTCAAGAATTAATAAATTGTAATTTAACATTAACAATTTTAGAATATAATGGAGGGGATTTTAAAGGACATATTCAAATACAGTCTTCAAGACCGGTTTATAATTCTACATATTTAACACCCGTTTTTAATTTTAAAGATGATAATGTATCGTTTAATTACGCAGAATATGAACCAATTCAATTTAATGAAAATAGTTTTGAGTCTAATTTAGTATCGGTTGTTACTTTTTATGTATATACCATTTTAGGGATGGATGCTGATACTTTTACACTTAATGGAGGAACGCCTTATTATACAAAAGCACAAAATGTTGTTGTGCAAGCACAGCAAAGTGGTTATAAAGGATGGAATCAAAGTGATGGATCTAAAACAAGATTTACATTAATAGATAACTTGTTGTCACCAACGTATAAATTGTTTAGAGAATCAATGTTTCAATACCATTTAAAAGGGTTGGATATGATGAGTAAAGACAAGAAAAAAGCAAAACAATCTATATATGAATCTGTTTTAACTTTAAAATCAATTTACGATTCTAGGCCTAACGCATTTTTATTACGTGTATTTATGGATTCAAAATCAGATGAAATAGTTGATGTTTTTTCTGATGGTCCAAGATTTGATACAAGTAAACTAAAAGACGATCTGTTAAAAATGTCTCCTTTGAACGGAACAAAATGGAATAAAATAAAGTAACTTTTTTAAATAGATAGAATGCTTACAAACCTTTCCATAAAAAATTATGCTTTAATTGAAAGTTTATCTGTTAATTTTCAAGATAATTTATCTATTATAACAGGTGAAACAGGAGCAGGGAAATCTATTTTATTAGGTGCTCTTGGTCTGGTTTTAGGAAAGCGTGCCGATTTAGGAACTTTAAAAGATTCTAAAAGTAAGTGTATAATTGAGGCAAAGTTTTCAGTTTTAAATTATAAATTAGAAGGTTTCTTTGAAGAACATGATATTGATTTTGAAGAAGAAACAATAGTAAGACGTGAAATTTTACCGAGTGGAAAATCAAGAGCGTTTATTAATGATACTCCTACAACTTTACAAGTATTACAGGTTTTAAGTGGAAAATTAATTGATGTTCATTCACAACATCAAACATTACAACTTTCTGATGTGAATTTTCAATTTCAAATAATTGACGCTTTGGCTGAAAATTATAATAAAATTGAATCATATAAAAGAGGTTTAAAGTTATACAATCAATTGGTAAAAGAATTGAAATCTCTTAAGGATTCTGAGCAATCGGCAAAGGAACTTTACGAATATAATTTGCATTTATATGAAGAGTTAGAGGCTGCCAGTTTAAAGAAAGATGAGCAAGAAGTTTTAGAGCAAAATTTAGATAAAATTAATAATGTTGAAGAAATTAAATTAAATTTAACAGAGGCTCAAGCAACAACACTTAATGAAGAAGTTGGTATACAGGCTTTAATGGTTTCTTTTTCTGCTAATTTAAATAGAATTAAATCTTTTGCTCCCGAATATAAAGAATTGTTTGAAAGAGTCTCAAGTTTAAAAATTGAACTAGATGATATTTGTAGTGATATTGAAGTTTTAAATGAAAATGTTGAATTTGATCCAATTGAATTAGAGAAACTAAACAATAGATTACAATTAATATATAATTTACAAAAAAAGCACAGTGTTTCAACTATTGAAGATTTATTAGATATACAGGAAGCTCTTTCTGTAAAAGTAGATGCTGTAAAAAATTCTTCAAAAATAATAACAGAAAAAGAAAATGAAATAAAAGATGTTTCATTAAAGATTGATAAATTGGCAAAAACCATTTATTCAAAAAGAGAAAAAGCAATTCCAATTTTTATTAAAAAATTAGAAGGAATATTGTTTAATCTAGGAATGGAGAATACAAGGTTTAAAATGAATTTAATTCATTCAGATCAATATTTTTTAAATGGTAAAGATGAATTAGAGTTGCTTATATCAGCAAATAAAGGAACTAATTTTGGAGAATTAAAAAAAGTAGCTTCAGGAGGTGAATTATCTAGAATAATGTTATCTGTAAAAGCAATTCTTTCAGAATATTCTAATTTGCCAACTATAATTTTTGATGAAATAGATACAGGAGTTTCAGGAGATGTTTCGCAAAAAATGGCAGATATTATGAAACAAATGAGTGATAACATGCAAGTGATTACAATAACTCATTTACCTCAAATTGCTAGTAAAGGAAAACAACATTATAAAGTTTACAAAGAAGACATAAAAAATAATATAGTAACTAAATTAAAAGAACTAAATCAAGAGGAGCGAATTAATGAAATTGCAGAAATGTTAAGTGGTAAAAATGCTTCTGAAACTGCAATTGAACATGCAAAACAATTGTTAAACTAAGATTTTGCTATATTTGCATCCAATTAACTTAAAAATTGAAACCAAAAAACAACTATGTATAATTTATTAAAGGGTAAAAAAGGGATTATTTTTGGAGCGTTAGATTCAAATTCTATAGCCTGGAAAGTTGCAGAGCGTGCACATGAAGAAGGTGCAACTTTTGTATTGACAAATGCACCTGTGGCTATGAGATTAGGAACAATATCTAAATTAGCTGAAAAAACTGGTTCTCAAGTTATACCTGCAGATGCTACTTCAATGGAAGACCTTGAAAATCTTGTAGATAAATCAATGGAGATTCTAGGTGGTAAAATTGATTTTGTACTACATTCAATAGGAATGTCAGTTAATGTAAGAAGAGGAAACCATTATACTAATCAAGACTATAATTTTACAAAAACAGGTTTTGATGTATCAGCATTATCATTTCATAGAGTAATGAGTGTGTTATACAAAAAAGATGCAATGAATGAATGGGGAAGTGTTGTTGCTTTATCATATATGGCTGCTCAACGTGTGTTTCCAGATTATAATGATATGGCTGATAATAAAGCATATTTAGAATCAATTGCACGTAGTTTTGGTTATTTCTTTGGTAGAGATAAAAAAGTTAGAGTAAATACAATTTCTCAATCTCCTACACCTACAACTGCAGGAAGTGGAGTTAAAGGTTTTGATGGTTTTATTGCCTATGCAGAAAAAATGTCACCTCTAGGTAATGCAAGTGCATTGGAATGTGCAGATTATACAATAACATTATTTTCAGACCTTACAAAAAAGGTAACACTTCAAAATTTATATCACGATGGTGGATTTTCAAATATGGGAGTGAGTACAGGAATTATGAATGAATTTATGGAAAAAGAAATTCCTAAAGATGCAAAATCTGAATAAAAATAGTTTATTATGATATTTTAAAAAAAGCGATAATTTTTCAATTATCGCTTTTTTTTATACTTAATTTTAGAAATAAAAACAGCCTTTAAAATCTAAAGTTAAAGCGTGTTATTTAAAATTAAAAAAATTAAATTTGACCTACTAAAAATTAAATTTTGTGAAGTTTCAATTTTCAATAATTATTCCTGTTTATAATAGACCAAATGAAATTGATGAGTTATTGTCTAGTTTAATGAAGCAAACTTATTCTAATTCTTTTGAAATTATTGTAGTTGAGGATGGCTCTACAATTAGAGCAAATGAAGTAGTTTTAAAATATGTTGAGAACTTAAATATTCAATACTATTTTAAAGAAAATAGTGGGGCAGGAGCAAGTAGAAATTTTGGAATGGAAAAAGCTTCCGGGAATTACTTTATTATTTTTGATTCAGATTGTATTATTCCACCCAATTATTTAGTTGAAGTTGAAGATGCTCTTACCACATGTTTTACAGATGCATATGGAGGTGCGGATGCAGCTCATGATTCTTTTACAATTATTCAAAAAGCAATAAATTACAGTATGACTTCATTTTTTACAACTGGAGGAATACGTGGAAGTAAAAAAGCAGTTGATAAATTTCAGCCTAGAAGTTTTAATCTTGGTATTTCAAAAAAAGCATTTAAAATTACAAGAGGTTTTAGTAAAATGAAAATAGGAGAGGATATAGATTTAACTTTTAGATTGTGGGAGCATAATTTAGAAACTCAGTTTATTGAAAATGCCTTTGTTTATCATAAAAGAAGATCTACGTTTAAGCAATTTTTTAAGCAAACCTTTGCATTTGGAAATGGAAGACCTTTTTTAAATAGAAAGTACCCAAAAACGGCAAAACTAACCTATTGGTTTCCTTCATTATTTGTTTTAGGGTTAATTTTTTCAATAGCTTGTTCATTAATTGGATTCCATTTCTTTTTATATTTTTATGCTTTTTATTTTATAATACTGTTTGTAGATTCTTTATTAAATAGTAAAAATTTAAAGGTAGCTTTTGTAAGTGTTTTAACTTCAATAATTCAGTTTTTTGGGTATGGCTTGGGTTTTTTAAAAGGATTATTAGTTAAGAATTAAAAAATGCCGTTTATAATAGATTTAATAAAAAAATCCTGCTAAAAATATTTTTAGCAGGATTTTTTAGAAAGTTTAAAATTTATTTATTTTTCAGCTTTCTTTTTTCCTTTTTTTATTTTAATTGATAATTCATCTTTTTCTTTATCTAACTCCATAAAAATGGAATCTCCTTCACTTAGTTTTGAATTTACAATTTCTTCGGCTAAAGCATCTTCAATATATTTTTGAATTGCACGTTTTAAAGGTCTTGCCCCATATTGTTTGTCAAATCCTTTATTAGCAATATAATCTTTTGCATCAGAAGATAAGCTAAGATTATATCCTAGTCCTTCGATACGTTTTATTAATTTTTGCAATTCAATATCAATAATAGAGTGAATGTCTTCACGTTCTAAAGCGTTAAATACAATTACATCATCAATTCTATTTAAGAATTCAGGTGCAAAAGATTTTTTAAGAGCATTTTCTATAACTTTTTTAGCGTTTGCATCTGCTTGATCTTTTTTAGAAGAGGTTCCAAAACCAACACCAGTACCAAAGTCTTTTAATTGACGAGAACCAATATTAGATGTCATAATGATAATAGTATTTCTAAAATCAATTTTTCTTCCTAAACTATCAGTTATATGTCCATCATCTAAAATTTGCAATAGCATATTAAAAACATCAGGATGTGCCTTTTCAATCTCATCTAATAATACAATAGCATATGGTTTTCTTCTAATTTTTTCAGTAAGTTGACCACCTTCTTCGTAACCAACATATCCAGGAGGAGCACCAATTAATCTAGAAATTGCAAATTTTTCCATATACTCACTCATGTCTATTCTTACTAAAGCATCCTCATTATCAAATAATTCGGTAGCCAATACTTTTGCAAGTTGTGTTTTACCTACTCCTGTTTGACCTAAGAAAATAAATGACCCAATTGGTTTATTAGGATCTTTTAATCCAACACGGTTACGTTGAATGGCCTTAACAACCTTTGAAACAGCTTCATCTTGACCAATAACTTTACCTTTTATAAGGTTTGGTAAATCATGAAGTCTATGACTTTCAGCTTCAGCAACTCTATTAACCGGAATTCCAGTCATCATTGAAACAACTTCGGCTACATTATCTTCAGTTACAATTTCTCTATTAAGTTTAGATGATTCTTCCCATTTCTGTTGTTCAATCTTTAAAGAACTTTCAATTCTTTTTTCATCATCACGTAATCTGGCAGCTTCTTCATATTTTTGGCCATTAACAGCTGCAGTTTTGTCTGTTTTTACTTGTTCTAATTGTTTTTCTAAATGAAGAACTTCTTTTGGAACAACAATGTTTGTAATATGAATTCTAGATCCAGCTTCATCCATAGCATCAATAGCTTTGTCTGGTAAAAATCTATCTGTCATATATCTATTTGTTAAATTAACACAGGCTTTAATAGCGTCATCAGTGTAATCAACATTATGGTGGTCTTCATATTTATCTTTAATATTTTGCAATATTTGTATAGTTTCCTCTACAGAAGTAGGCTCAACAATTACTTTTTGAAATCTTCTTTCTAAAGCACCATCTTTTTCAATATTTGTTCTAAATTCATCTAAAGTTGTGGCTCCAATACATTGAATTTCACCACGAGCTAATGCTGGTTTTAACATATTAGAAGCATCTAAAGATCCAGTAGCTCCACCTGCACCAACAATTGTATGAATTTCGTCAATGAATAAAATTATATCTTCATTTTTTTCAAGTTCATTCATTAAAGCTTTCATTCGCTCTTCAAACTGTCCACGGTATTTTGTTCCTGCTACTAAACTGGCAAGATCAAGTGATACGATACGTTTATTAAATAAAATTCTTGAAACTTTTCTTTGTATTATCCTTAAAGCTAAACCTTCTGCAATTGCAGATTTCCCAACTCCAGGTTCTCCAATAAGCATTGGATTGTTCTTTTTTCTACGACTTAAAATTTGAGAAACACGTTCTATTTCTTTTTTTCTACCAACAACAGGGTCAAGGTTCCCTTCTTCTGCCATACGCGTTAAATCACGTCCAAAGTTATCTAAAACAGGAGTTTTAGACTTCTTTTGAGCCCCTTGATCTCCTTTTGGTTGTTCAAAAGGATTTGATTTTGGTTTGTCAAAATCATCGTCAGATCTACTTTCAGCTTTTGGTAAATCTATTTCTTCATTTAAAAAGAGCTGTTTAAAAATAGTTTTAACGTCTTCATAACTAGTATCAAAATTATGTAACAATTTTGTAGTTGGGTCGTTTTCATTTCTTAAAATACACAGTAACAAATGTGCTGTGTTTATTGATGGGCTGTGATACAATTTAGCTTCTAAAAAAGTAGTTTTTAAAGCTTTTTCAGCCTGCCTAGTTAAGCGAATATTTTTTGGGTCTATAGTAGGTTCTATTGTAGGATTTAAAGGACTAAGTCCTTCAATCTTTCTTCTTAAATGATCTAAATTAATATCTAATGTATTTAATATATCAATAGCTTTGCCTTTACCTTTTCTAATTAGCCCTAACATTAAGTGTTCAGTGCCAATAAAATCATGACCCAATCTTAGCGCTTCTTCTTTGCTATAGGCAATTACATCTTTAACTTTTGGTGAGAAATTATCGTCCATATGTATATGTTTATATTGTAAATTTAACTGATTTTTTTCTTTTTTTATTGCAAAAACAACACCAGTTTTATCTTTATGTGAAAAGTATGTCTAAATGTCAGTTTAAAAGTATTGAATATCAGTAGATTACGCAAGTAGATAAATAATGTTTTAATGTTGATAAATTTTATAAAAACATCTGGATAAATAAGTTCTAAAAAAATGAAAAATTGTATATTGCTTTGTTAAAAAATGACACTAAAATAAATTAAAAAACAAATGGCAGACGGAGAAAAACTGATTCCAATTAACATAGAAGATGAAATGAAATCTGCGTACATTGATTATTCAATGTCGGTAATAGTTTCAAGAGCATTACCAGATGTACGAGATGGTTTAAAACCAGTACATAGAAGGGTATTGTACGGGATGCATGAGTTAGGAATTAAAGCAACAGGATCTTATAAGAAATCGGCAAGAATTGTTGGGGAAGTACTTGGTAAGTATCACCCGCATGGAGATACTTCGGTGTATGACTCGATGGTGCGTATGGCTCAAGATTGGAGCGTACGATATATGATGGTTGATGGTCAAGGTAACTTTGGGTCGGTTGATGGTGATAGCCCTGCAGCAATGCGTTATACAGAGGTTCGAATGCAAAAAATATCGGAAGATATGCTTGCTGATATTGAAAAAGATACTGTAGATCATAAATTAAACTTTGATGATACTTTACAAGAACCAACAGTTTTACCAACAAGAATTCCTAACTTATTAGTTAATGGAGCTTCTGGTATTGCAGTTGGTATGGCAACAAATATGGCGCCGCATAACTTAACAGAAGTTATAAATGGAACATTGGCTTATATTGATAATCGTGAAATCGAGATTTCAGAGTTAATGCAACATATTACAGCTCCAGATTTTCCAACAGGAGGTACTATTTATGGATATGATGGTGTAAAAGAAGCTTTTGAAACAGGTAGAGGTAGAATTGTAATGCGTGCTAAAACTTCTTTTGAAGAGGTAAAAGGACGTGAGTGCATTATTGTTACAGAAATCCCTTATCAGGTTAATAAGGCAGATATGATTAAAAAAACTGCCGATTTAGTTAATGAGAAAAAACTAGAGGGTATTTCAAATATTAGAGATGAGTCTGATAGAAATGGAATGCGTGTAGTTTATATATTGAAAAGAGATGCCATTCCTAATATTGTTTTAAATAAATTATTTAAATACACAGCACTTCAAACATCATTTAGTGTAAATAATATTGCATTAGTAAAAGGTAGACCTGAGCAATTAAATCTAAAACAGTTAATCCATTACTTTGTTGAACATAGACATGAAGTAATTGTAAGAAGAACAGAATTTGAACTTAGAAAAGCAGAAGCAAGAGCACATATCTTAGAAGGATTAATAATTGCAAGTGATAATATTGATGAAGTAATTAAAATTATTAGAGCTTCTTCTAATGCAGATGAAGCTAGAGAAAGTTTAATTGAACGATTCGAATTATCTGAAATTCAAGCAAAAGCAATTGTTGAAATGAGACTGCGTCAGTTAACTGGTCTTGAGCAAGATAAGTTAAGAGCTGAATATGATGAAATTATTAAATTAATTGCTGATTTAAAAGATATTTTATCAAATGAAGTTAGACGGTATGATATTATAAAAGAAGAATTGGTTGCCATAAGAGATAAATATGGGGATGAAAGAAGATCGGTAATTGAATATGCTGGTGGAGATTTATCAATTGAAGATATGATTCCAAATTCTAACGTAGTTGTTACAGTTTCACATGCAGGTTATGTAAAGCGGACTAATTTAGATGAATATAAAGTTCAAAATAGAGGTGGACGTGGACAAAAAGGTGTTACAACCAGAAATGAAGATTTCTTAGAGCATTTATTTATAGGTACAAATCATCAATATATGCTATTCTTTACTCAGAAAGGAAAAGTATTTTGGATGCGTGTTTATGAAATTCCAGAAGGAAGTAAAACTTCAAAAGGAAGAGCGCTTGTTAATTTAATAAATCTGGAAAAGGATGATAAGGTAAAAGCTTTCTTGGTTACTGAAGATTTAAAGAATGAAGAGTATGTGAATAATCATTATATAATAATGGCAACTAAGAAAGGTCAGGTTAAAAAGACTTCATTAGAACAATATTCTCGTCCGAGAACTAATGGTATTAATGCTATTACTATTAAAGAAGGTGATGAATTACTAGAAGCTAAATTAACAAATGGTGATAGCCAAGTTATGATTGCTTTAAAATCTGGTAAATCTATTCGTTTTGAAGAAAGTAAAACACGTCCAATGGGTAGAAATGCTTCAGGGGTTCGTGGTATTAGATTATCAAATGAACAAGACGAAGTTGTAGGAATGATTGCTGTTAATGATTTAGATAGTAATATACTTGTAGTTTCAGAAAATGGTTATGGTAAGCGTTCAAGTTTAGAAGATTATAGAATTACAAACCGTGGAGGTAAAGGTGTAAAAACTATAAACGTAACAGAAAAAACAGGAGGTTTAGTTGCTATTAAAAATGTTACAAATGATGATGATTTAATGATAATTAATAAATCTGGTATTACAATTAGAATGGCAATTGCAGATTTAAGAGTTATGGGACGCGCAACTCAGGGTGTTAAACTAATAAATATTAAAGGAAATGATTCAATAGCTGCTGTAGCTAAAGTGTTGCATGAGGATGAAAACGAGGATGAAAATGATACGGAAATTGAGAATGGCACAGATATTGAAACAAACAATGACGAGAGTACAAATCAAGAATAATATATTAAGAATAAATTTACAAGGATGAGAAAACAACTATTAATTCTGTCTGCTTTTTTTATAAGCATGACAATTTTCGGACAAAAAAATGAAATTAAATCGGCAGAGAAGGCTATTAAAATAGCGGATTTTGCTACTGCAATTTCTTCAATTAAACAAGCAGAAGGGTTGATTGGTAATGCTGATCAAAAAACTAAGGCTAAGTTCTATTATTTAAAAGCGATGGCTTTGTATGAAGGAGGAAAAAATACAAATGTTAAAGAAATTTCTTCTGCTTTTAGTGATCTAATTAAATTTGAAAAAGAAACAAATAAACTAAAATACTCTAAAGAAATTAAAGGTTTAAAAAGTGCTTTAGTTCAAAAAACAGCTACAAGAGCTTCTGAAAATTATAAAAAAGCATCAGAATCAAAAGAACCTGGAGATTTTGTAAAAGCAGCTAAAGGATTTGAGCAAGTTTATACTTTAAGTCCTTCAGATACATCTTTTTTAGATAATGCAGCTTTAGTTTATTTTTTAGGGAAAGATTATGAAAATTCTAAAAAGTCTTATTCTAAACTTTTAGAATTAGGATATACAGGTGTTGCAACTGAGTATATTGCTACTAATAAACAAACAGGGCAAGATGTTAGTTACCCTGATAAAAAGAGTATGGATTTACAAGTTAAACTTGGTTTGGCTAAAGATCCTAGAGAAGAAGTTAAAGACTCAAGACGTGAATTAATCTTCAAAAATTTAGCTCAAAATTATACTAAATTAGAAAATAATGAAAAAGCTTTAGAAGTGATTGCTGAAGGTAGAAAAGAATTTCCTAAAAGTTATTCTTTACTAATTGATGAGGCTAATTTATATTATAATGCAGGAGATAATAATAAATTTAAAGAAAAATTAGAAGAAGCAATTAGTTTAAATCCAACTGAGCCTACTTTATATTATAATGTAGGGGTAATGAACATGGATCAAGGAAATACTGAGGAAGCTATTAAATATTTCAAAAAATCTATAGAATTAAATCCAACTTATGCTGATTCTTATAACAATATTGGTGCAGCAATTATAGATAAAGCAGCTCCAATTATTGAAGAAATGAATAAGAATTTATCAGATTTTGCTAAATATGATAAATTACAAGCTGAACAATTTGAGATATATAAAGAAGCTTTACCTTATTACGAAAAGGCTTATGAGTTAAGTTCTGATAATTTAAATATTGTACAAACTTTAATGGGATTGTATGAAAACTTAGATATGCAAGATAAATTATCTGCTATTAAAGAAGTGTATGAAAAATTAAAATAGTACTTAAAAATAGTATAAAAAAAACCTCTCAAGAAATTGAGAGGTTTTTTTTATACTATTTTTTTAATAACTCTAAGTTTATGAGAATGTTTTTGAGTGTCGAGATTAAATATTCCGCTATGATCAATCATATCTATTCTTACCTTTCCATGGGCATGAATAATATAATTATCTTTCATAATAATTCCTACATGAGTAATAACACCTTCACTATTGTCAAAAAAAGCTAGATCTCCCGGTTCACTTTCTTCAATAAAGCTCAAAACTTCACCTTGTGTAGCTTGTTGAGAAGCATCACGTAACAATTTATAACCACACAGTTTATAAACCATTTGTGTTAATCCTGAACAATCTATACCAAAAGGCGATCTTCCACCCCATAAATATGGAGTGTTTAAAAATTTAAATGCAACTTCAACAATAGAATCTTTTGAAAGTAGGCTGTTGAATACCATTCCTTCATAATGAAAACTAGTATTGTTAATTACAAGATTTTTACTTTGAAAAAATGGTAAATGCGAACCAATTACTACATTTGAAAATTTTTCATTTATATCTGTAGCAAAATCAATTAACTCCCCAGCAAGAGTAGTGCTTGAGTCTTTAATTTTATTATAAGTTTCTTCAGATATTTCTTCGTATTGTTTATTATCTACCCAGCCTTCATAATTATCAAAGGCAATTCTAATTTTGCTCCATTTTTTTCGCTGTTCTAGAACCTTAAAATGCTCTCCAAATAATAGCTGTGTAACCATTTCTGTAGCATCATTGGGTTCAATTCTAACAGGGATAATACTTAAATTACAAATACCGTATTGCATAAAATAAAATTACATGCGTTCAATTACAATTGCACTAGCACCGCCACCTCCATTACATATTCCTGCAGCTCCAATTTTCGCATTATTTTGATTTAATATTGATGTTAGAGCAATAACAATTCTAGCTCCAGACATTCCTAATGGATGACCTAAAGAAACGGCACCACCATTTACATTTACTTTTTTAGAATTTAAACCAAGTAGTTTAATATTTGCCAATCCAACAACAGAAAAAGCTTCGTTTAACTCAAAGTAATCAACTTCATTTATTGATACTCCGGCTTTTTTAAGGGCCTTTGGTAACGCTTTAGCAGGTGCGGTGGTAAACCATTTCGGTTCTTGAGATGCATCAGCATAGCCTCTAATTTTAGCTATTGGTTTTAAATTTAATTCGGTTGCTTTATCTAAACTCATTAATACTAATGCTGCGGCTCCATCATTTAAAGTTGAAGCATTAGCAGCTGTTACTGTACCATCTTTACTAAATACAGGTTTTAAAAAAGGGATTTTCTCTTCATTAAAAATTTTATATTCTTCATCTTCAGAAAAAAGAATTGGATCACCTTTTCTTTGAGGAATTTCTACAGGAACAATTTCATCTTTAAATAAGTTGTTTTTCCAGGCATTTGCAGATCTTTTGTAAGATTCAATAGCAAAATTATCTTGATCTTCTCTTGTGAAATTGTATTCTAAAGCACATAAATCACCACAAGTTCCCATATGTTTTTGGTCATAAACATCAGTTAAACCATCTACTAAAAGTCCATCGGAGACATTAATGTTGCCAAATTTTGTGCTTTTTCTTCCAGATAAATAATGTGGTATGTTACTCATACTTTCCATTCCTCCAGCAATAATAATATCAGCATCACCAATTGCAATTGATTGACTAGCTAACATAATTGATTTCATACCTGAAGCACATACTTTGTTAATAGCAGTACAAGGCACAGTATCTGGAATTCCAGCATAAATAGCAGCTTGTTTAGCCGGTGCTTGTTTTAATCCTGCTGAAATTACATTTCCCATATAAACTTCATCAACAGAGTTAGGATCCAAACTAATTTTATCTAAGGCACCTTTTATTGCAGTGGCTCCAAGTTTGGTAGCCGAAATATTGGATAAACTTCCTAAAAAGCTTCCAATTGGTGTCCTAGCAACAGATACAATTACAACTTCTTTCATGATTTTTTTAATTACTAATTGCGAATTTAATCAAATTTATACAATCTTTTTGTTTTAAAGTTTAGTTTGTAAAAGTATGTTGAATTATTATTGAAACGGCTTTTGTAAATTATTACAATAGAGAAAATTATAAAAAATAGAATGAAGGAAATACTATTGTAATAATAATTACTATTTTTGAAGTGCTAAAGCAAACTTCGTGAAAAACATTATAAATAAATTACTTGCAAATCATTCGTTTTTATATAAACTGTTTTTATACATAGGTACTATTGTTTTAGTAGTTTATTTATTTCCTAAGGGAGGACAGTTTAAGTATGAATTTCAAAAAGGAAAACCTTGGGAATTTGAAAACTATTATGCACCCTTTGATTTTGCTATTCAAAAATCAGAAGATGAAATTACATTAGAAAAGCAACAAATAACTAAAGCATCTAAACATTTTTATAATTATGATGAAGGTGTTGTAACCACTGTTAAAGCGGCAATAAAAGAAAAAGTTAATACTTTATTATCTAATTCAACTTTAAGTGAAGAACAGAAAAACAAACTTAATTATTTGGTTGATGATGTTGTGGCAAGTATTTATGAATACGGTTATTTAAATGTTAGTGCAGAAGTAAACGAAGGTTATAATTTAATAACTCTTCGAAAAGGACAAAAAGGGATTGAAGTAGAATTAAATAAGCTTTTTAAAGCGTCACAAATTTTAAACTTTATAAATTCTAAAATAGGTATTTTACCTTATTTTGGCGAGGAAAATGCAATAATGAATATTTTGTATGATGAGTTAAAACCTAATGTGACTTTTGATGCTGATTTTACAGATAGAGTATTACAAGAAAATTTGGATAAAATTTCTTATACAAAAGGGCTTGTATCTGAAAATGAGAGAATTATATTTAAAGGAGATATTGTTGAAGGTGATAAATTAATAAAATTAAATTCAATAAAAAGTGAATTTGAATCGCAGGTTTGGAGTAAATCAAATTATAATTGGATTGTTTTTGGTTATACATTATTAGTGGCATTGGCATTTTTAATGCTGTTACTATTTTTAAGAAAATATAGACAAGATATTTTTGAGAATAACACTAAAGTAACATTCATATTTTTTAACATTATATTAATTGTATTGCTAATTACATTAATAGTTAAATATGATGCAAAATACATTTACATAGCTCCAATTGTAATACTACCTTTAGTTTTAAAAGCCTTTTTTGATGCCCGTTTAGGTCTTTTTACACACGTTCTTACAGTATTACTTTTAGGTTTTATTGTACCCAATAGTTTTGAATTTATCTTTTTACAAATAATAGCAGGGATTGTAACAATTTTAACAATTTCTGAATTGTATAAACGTGCTAATTTATTTATTTCAGTATTTCAAATTACGTTTGTTTATTTCATAGCATATTTTGCATTTGCAATTATTCAGGAAGGAAATGCCCAAAATTTAGATTGGGAAAAATATATATATTTTACAATTAACGGAGGTGCTACATTATTTGTTTTACCCTTAATATATGTTTTTGAAAAACTATTTGGACTTGTTTCTGATGAATCATTAAAAGAGCTTTCAAATACAAATTCTAAACTATTAAGAGAATTATCAGAAAAGGCCCCTGGAACCTTTCAACATTCATTACAAGTTGCAAATTTAGCCGAGGCAGCAGCCAATGAGATTAATGCAAATTCAATGTTAGTAAGAACAGGAGCATTGTATCATGATATTGGGAAAATGGCAAACCCAATGTATTTTACAGAAAATCAATCTACAAATGTAAATCCACATAATGAATTAACGCCTAGAGATAGTGCACAAATAATAATTAATCATATTATTGATGGAGTTGAATTGGCTAAGAAAAATAGATTACCAGATAGGATAACTGATTTTATAAGAACTCATCATGGTACATCATTAGTATATTATTTTTATAAGCAAGAAGAAAAACTTATTGGAGGAGAGGTAGAGGCTAAATATTTTCAATACCCAGGACCAATTCCATTTTCTAAAGAAACTGCTATATTAATGATGTGTGACTCTGTTGAAGCCGCTTCTAAAAGTATTAAAGAACCTAGCGCCCAAGCTTTTGATACTTTGGTTGAAAAAATTGTGAATAAGCAAATGGAAGATGGGCAATTTATGAACGCAGATATTACTTTTAAGGAGTTACAGATAATAAAAAAGGTGTTAAAAAAGAAATTAAAAAACATCTATCATGTTAGAATTGAGTACCCTGAGTAATTAAGTAAAAAAAAAAGTAAAAAAAAGTGAAAAAAATGTTGTGTAAATGCAATTTGAAATCTATATTTGCACTCGCAAAAATAGGTTCATAAACATATTTTTGGAGAGGTGCCTGAGTGGCCGAAAGGACTTGTTTGCTAAACAAGCGTACTCTAACCGGGTACCCGGGGTTCGAATCCCCGTCTCTCCGCAGAATAAAGATAACCATTCGGGGTGTAGCGTAGCCCGGTTATCGCGCCACGTTTGGGACGTGGAGGCCGCAGGTTCGAATCCTGCCACCCCGACAATATCTATTTGGATTATTATATAATCCTAATGGTCGCGTAGCTCAGCTGGATAGAGCATCTGCCTTCTAAGCAGACGGTCATAGGTTCGAATCCTATCGCGATCACTTAATAACTCACTGTTTTTCAGTGAGTTATTTTTGTTTTAGGACGTTTTGTAATTTCTTCAAAAAACCATTTGCACATAATTTGCACAAAAAAATCACCAATATTACAAATTTTAATATTTATATATTAGAATTAATTAAAGTCTATTTAATAATAGATAACATAATTTAAACAATTAGAAATTATTATATTTGAGTATAATTCTTTTAAAAATTTATTCATGTTTTTTATAATTAAACCTCCTTTAATATAAATTGAAAACTAATTTTCCAACTTACATTGTTACTGCTGCCATAATTCAAAAAGGAAATAAGATCTTAATTGCTCGGCGTGCTCCTAATAAACACCTTTCAGGTTATTGGGAATTTCCGGGTGGAAAAATAGAAGAAGGTGAAACACCTGAAGATTGTTTAAAGCGCGAGATAATGGAAGAATTAGGACTAGAAATAAATGTTCGATCTTTTTTTATGGAAAATGAACATATTTATTCTGATAAAAAAATAATTTTAAAGGCTTATTTGTGTGAATTAATTTCTGGAAAAATTCAATTGAATGATCATGATCTTTTTGAGTGGTCCGAAGTATCAGATCTTGAAAATTATAAATTAGCACCTGCTGATATTCCATTTGTTAAAGCTTTAAACAATGAATAAGAAATTTCAAAGAACTGTTTATTCCATTTATTCTTTTTTAAAAGTTGATGTAAGTACCTGGGGTAGTTTGTTGAAAGAACATCATATTGATTGTATGGATGAACCAGCCAGTTACTCTCAAAGAAAGGCTTGGTTTGATTGTTATAATATTTTAATAGAAGAGTTTACTAAACTTGATTTAAGCCGAGATTTAGCTGAAAATGTTTTTGTAATATTTGAATATGAATTGCCAAGAGAAAGAGGGCGTCGTCCTGATGTTTTGCTATTAAGTGGTAATAATTTAATTGTATTAGAATTTAAAGGATATTCTCTAGAAAATCAAGCGCAAATTGATCAGGCTAAACACTACGCTAGAGATTTAAGAAACTATCATGAGCAATCACATAAATTAAATGTTATTCCTGTCTTAGTGTTAGCAGCTGCAACAGAAGTAAACCATATATCTGATGAAGTTCAGATAATATCTAGAGATAATTTACATCTTTTTTTAGAAAGTTTGACTGAAACCAGATTCAAGAATATTAATGCTTGGTTTGAAAGTGAATATGCACCATTACCTTCATTAATTCAATCTGCTCAGTTATTATTTAAAGAAAATGAATTTCCTCAAATTAAAAGAGCACAAAGCATAGGTATTCCTTTGGTTTTAGAAAAATTAGATCAAATTATTCAAAAATCAAATTTAGAAAAAACTCATAATTTAGCATTGATAACAGGTGTCCCTGGAGCTGGAAAAACGCTTGTTGGATTACAATTTGTATTCGAAAAGTATGTTCAAAATAAGATACAAACTGGTGTGTTTTTATCTGGAAATGGGCCATTGGTGAAAGTATTACAATTTAGTTTAGGTAATAATCATTTTGTACAATCTGTACATGGGTTTTTAAAGCAATATGCTCACTCTGATAAAAATCCTTCTGAAAATGTTATTATTTATGATGAGGCTCAACGAGCTTGGGATTCTGAAAAAGTTTCTAATTCTCGTAGGGATAGTAAAAATGCTGAACCAACCGATTTTATAAATATTGGAAATAGAAAAAATCATTGTTTATTAGTTGGTTTAATAGGAGAGGGGCAGGAAATATATTTAGGAGAAGAGAGTGGCATTGGGTTATGGTCTGACGCAGTAGAACAATCAAAAGTAAATTGGACTATTCATTGCCCTGAAAAACTGCAAAATAATTTTCAAAAATCAAATGTTGAAATTGTAAAGGAGTTTAATTTAACAAAGTCCTTAAGAACACATCAAGCACTCACCTTACAAAGTTGGGTTGAAAATTTGCTTGAAGGTAATTTTGTAACATCAAAAAGTTTAGCTAGTAAATTGTTTGAAGAAGGTTATCCTATTTATGTTACTAGGGAACTTGAAAAGGCTAAATCTTATGTCAAATTAAAATATGACAAAGAACCTAATAAAACATTTGGTTTAATTTCAAGTTCAAAAAGTAAAATCTTGCCTAAGTACGGAGTGAAAAATGACTATAATTCTTCGAAAATATTTTCAGTATCACAATATTACGTTGAATCAGGTTGTCCTTTTTATTGTCGTAATTTAACAAGTGTTGTTACTGAGTTCGGCTGTCAGGGTTTAGAATTGGATATGCCAATACTAGCTTGGGAGGGTGATTGGGTTTATAATAATGGTTGGATTGATAGGGTTCCAAATAAGAAGGCGAAAAATTCAAATAAGTTAAGAATGAATAGTTATAGAGTCCTTTTAACAAGAGGACGAGATGGTTTAATAATATTTGTTCCTAATGAAAATATACTAAATAATACTTATCAAGTTTTACTTGATGCAGGATGTAAAAACTTGTAATTATGGCTGATTATCAATTTGGAAATATAGAAAATGTAAAAGAAGGTGATAAATTCGTAAATAGGCAGGCTTTAAGAGATGCTGGTATTCATTTGGCTCCAGTTGCAGGGATTGACGGTAATCCGCGAGTAGGTGCGCCATCCATAGTGCTTAACGGAGGTTATGTGGATGATTTAGATCTTGGAGACGAAATTATATATACAGGTCACGGAGGGAATGATCCTAGTTCCAAAAAACAAATAAAGGATCAAAGTTGGGATGCAACAGGGAATAAAGCACTTATTGTAAGTGAAATGCAAGGATTGCCAATTAGAGTTACTAGAGGCTTTAAACATAAATCTAAATTTAGCCCAAAAGAAGGATATGTATATGGTGGTTTGTACTATGTAACAGATCATTTTGAAGAAAAAGGGAAAAATGGTTTTGTAATATGTAGGTATAAGCTAGAGAAAGTTTCACCATCTGAAACTTGGCAAAATCTGGTAAAAAAAGAATTACCACTTGGCAATGAAAATTCAAAAAGAATAGCAACTGAAGTTTTAAGAATTGTAAGAGATACTAAACTTTCTAAAGAGATAAAGAAGTTATATAATTACGAATGCCAAATTTGTGGTACAACAATTTCTGTAAGAGGCGCTAGGTATGCAGAAGCAGCTCACATTAAACCTTTAGGGAAACCTCATAATGGAAACGATCAACCAGGAAATTTAATTTGTTTATGTCCAAACCATCATGTGATGTTTGATAAAGGTGTTTTTGCAATTGAGAACGATTTATCTCTGGTTGGTATTGAAGGTAGTTTAAGCCTTCATAAAAACCATACAATTGAGAAGAGTAATTTTGATTATCATAAAGAGCATATTTTTATTAATGAATAAATTTTAAAAATACGTTTATAGAATGTAATTAGTATGAAAAATAGCTCAATTTTAATTTTTAGAGAGGTTAAAAAAAACCTGATAAAAAAAGGTTATCAGGTTTTATAAGTGCCTCGAATAGGTGCTTTTAAATGGTTTGTATGGTTGGTATGTAGTGTTTTACATTTTTTTAAGTGCCAATTTTTTAGCTAAAAATTGGGTGAAACACTAACATTAACCAATTTTAATTTTACAATCTACAACCAAAAGATTTTCCATTAACAATATATAGGGTGTTAATTAGCTCTAATTTTCCATTTTTCATAGGCTTGAATTTCTTCATTAACAAAGCTAACGCATATTGCCATAATAGCAGCATCATCAACATAACCAATAAATGGTAAAAAATCTGGAATGAGATCAATTGGGTTAATTACATATAAAAAGGTAGACCCAATTACAGTAATTACATACCAAGGAACCTCTGTGTAAGATCCAGAAATATAATCTTTTAACATTGAAATAAAAAGTTTAAATTTTTTGTAAAATTTACGAAGTTTTCCTTCTTCTTTAAATTTAGAATTTAGTTCTTCACTTTTTTCTAAAATTCTTTTTAAATCGTTTTGACTAAAATCATTTTGCCCGTTTTGAAATTCTTCATTAAAATCTTTCATGTTTTTTAATTTTAAGTATTAGCTTAGTTACCAAATACAGGTCAAAACTAAAACGTAATTGCGAATAGTTAAAAACCAATCTGTGCAGAAAAGACTTTGTAATATTTAAAAATTCTTAAAGAAAGAACGGACTATATTAAATTCTTTACCAAAAGGACCCCCTTTTCTATAACAATTTTATAATCCTTACTATCCCCACAAATTTCAACTGGAGTTGTATTGTAGTTAACCAATTTATTATAACAAACTAGTTTATCATTTTTAACATGGAATATAGAAGGGTTATAAGACAGCCTTAGTGGTGAAACACTGGATTTTGCTTTTTTAGGCGAATGAATTTTTATAAAAAAATTTCTAAAACCAAATTCCCCCAAATATTTGTTTGATAATTTCAATCGAATTTCTTCTAAAACTTCTTTATTATGATTAATTTTAAAATTTTCATTTGATAAGTTAGTGTTTTTCAATTTTCCGTTTTCTGAAATAAGAACAGGGTATGTAGCTTTTGCTAAATGTAAAAAAAAGGCGATTTTACTTACATCCTCAAATAAATCATTTCTCCCATGAGAATGCTGTATCAATATTTTAGAGCATTTTCCTTCCACCTTAATAAAATGATATGGCTTCGAGGACTTATCAATATCAAAACTATAAATTCTATTATAAAAATTAATAAAATCCCTTTTATATGCTTTATTAATTCTTTTAATATCTTTTGTTTTTGGAAAAATTAATTGTGCTGGCAATGGAACCTTTTGATGTTTAAAAATTATCTTATTAATCTCAGGAATTATTTTATAAAAATATAAGTAAAGGTATTTATAATCATTCGTGCTAAGTTCTAAAATTATTGTTTCCAAATTGGGGTCTCCATAAATTAGAATTGAATAATTTTTATGTTTCAAATCACAACTTATACCATAATTAAACAATTCAACATTATCCATCTCCTGCCACAACATTTGAAATTGTAATTTAATCTCTCTCATAATTGGGATAACTGGCAGAAATTCAGCAAACCACTTTAAATATATTTTATCATTATCAAAAGTTAGATTTGATACTTTGTTGATAACATCTGATTGGGAGCAAGATTTATTTATTTCACTCTCATTCAAAAATTTAAATATTTCTTCAATTGAGATTCTTTTGTTATTTAAATATAATTCCTTTAATCTAGGGAAGCTATTACTAAGTATATTCCAGTTTCTCGAGGTAAATTCGAATCCAGAATTATCTAGATCTAAAGAAGTTAAAGAATTATTAATATAATTTTTATCTGGAAGCAGGAAGAATGACTTTAAAAAATTATTGTCTAGTGCAAGACCTTTTAACCTCAATGGAATATGGCTAATACGAAAATGCTCTGTATCGTTATTACTTAACAATAAGTTTTTAGTGTGCTTCGCTAATCCGTTAATAGCTTCTTGAACATTTATCGCATTATTATCCAAATCCAACAATAACAAATTCAAATTACTAAGATTAATGTCCTCTACTTTCATTGGATACAAAAATTGAATTTTTAGTTTTTCCAAACTTATTGGTAAATTGGTAATGACTTTGTTGTAATTATTAATTAATGAAAGGTCCGTAATGCCTTCCGAAAAAGAAATTACGTTTAAATCATTATCTGTTAGATACAATGATTGAATTTCTAAACTAGTTACATTTGATGTAATTATTTTCTTTAAAAACTCACCAATACCTGTATCAATTTTTTCTTGCTTAAGTTCTTCTGTAAATTTATTATGAATGTTCAAAAAATTAGTGATTTTTTGCTTATTCTCACTAGAATGGAAAACGAATTTTGACTCTTCTATTCTTGCATTTAATTCTATAAACCTTTTAAATAATAAGTCATTATTTTTTATAATATCCAAAAAATCATCGTATGCTGTAATTTTTACGGATGAAACTGATCGTGGAATTTCAAATTCTGCTAATTGACATGATAAACCTCCAAATTCTATGTATTCCAGATTTTGAAACAGCCTTAAGTCAACCTCTTTTATATTTTTAAATTCCTTAAGTATCTTTTTATTTTCAAGATCGAAAAGATAAATCAAATCATTCTCTCCATCTGGATATTCATAAAATAAAACAAATTCTTCATGTGAAATTATCTTATCATCATAATTTATTTCAGGATCAAAGTACTTGTGCAGATTTGCTTTGTATAAGCTAACTTTTTTAACATTACATAAATCCATTAAATTCAAGATATTAATTAGTAATTATTTTAATTTTATGAATTGGAAACTAGAGTCAATTTTTTTAATGAATTTCAATTGATTATTGAGGACTTATATTTATAAAAATTAACCATTTAATAGTTCAACAGAATTTCTACTTATTACATTCTTTAAACAAAAATCAATCTTATTTTTTATCAAGTCTGATAATTCACCTTTTTGATCTAACTCTTCAGCCCGTTTTAATGGTATTTCATAAATGAATGCTAAACCAGGACATACATTTATTTTTTCCATTTTACTATTGTATATTTTATTTTTTAAACCTTCATCATCATTATTAATAACGTCTTCTATTACAAGTTCTCTTACAAACTTCTTTAGCTCAATGTGATTTGGTATTTGCCTTAGTTTTTCAGTATTTTGATTCCAATAATCAATGTACTTTCTAATGTCATTTGAAGAAAACCATATTATATTTGAAGTCATAAATCCAAAATGAAAATTAGGATGAATTATCCAACCCTCCTTTTCAAATTCATTGATATCAATATTTACAGGATACAACCCTCTAGCTTGACCCTGGGTGTCAGCAAAATAAAGGCTCAATTTTAAACAATTTTCTTTAGGATGAAAAATTAAACCAATTTTTCTAATAGAATTATAAGGCAACTCAATATAAAAACCCCACCCTTGATGATATTTAACTTTATCTTCGTCTTTAACAATGAATTTTAATATTGTACTAATTCTCTTTAAAATTAAGGAGTGATTTCCCTTACAAAGATCAAATCTATCAAATGGATTTAAATAACTGTAATTCTCATTAACAAAAGATAAAAAATCTTCAACTATAAGCCTTTCCGAATAATTATGTTGATTTGAAAATGCAAACTCATTTAACCAAGTTATGATACTGCTCCACATAATAACGACAGGCATAGAAATAATTTCAATGTCATCACTTAAATTTTCCTTTGATGGACAAAGCTGATCTTGCCAAACATTATTCCTATCTGGTTTAGTTTCAATAATAATTGTAAGATTATCCCCTAAAGTAATTACGCCATCATAAGTTGCCGTTCTACAACTCGGTTTTATTAATATGTCATCTGTATAATAATCATTTGTAATAAGTATTGATAACAACTTAACTGTCTCAAATTTAGCACTACTTACTTGTGTTTGAATCTCGATATTCTTATTAATTAAAGAATATAAATTTGGAAGCTCTTCTCTAAACTTAGAGCGTTGTTTTATTGCTTCATAAAAAAAACTAAATGAAGATGGTGAATACCTTAATAAAACTAAAAAAGCTCTTGTTAATCTATCTTCGTGATTATTTGTTTTATTAATATAAGGGTTGAAATAATTTAATCTATTCATAGTTGTAAATTTCACTTACTTAATCGCTTATTCCAAAATACCATTTTTAATACTAAATTTTTAGATTTTATTGAAACATTAGCAATTTCTTCTAATTATATTTCTTGTTTATCTTATCCTAATATTTTGCTTTACCATTTCACAATAAGATAGTTTATCGATTTTATAATTATAAAGTTGATAATTTCATTAATTCAGTTTTGTATGAGTCATAAAGCGATACTGATGCTTTATTAATTATAAAGTCTAAAAAAAACCAATGTACTCTAGCATAAGGTATTAAATAAAAACCTATGATGGAGTTTTTAAACGATTTTAAAGCCTGATCATAATCGTTATCAATATCTATAATTTCTTCTGCTAGAATATAATCATAAAAAAGACCTGTCCAATTTTCAATAAATGGAATTAAAGTTTCTTCTATCCACCTATCACTAATTTTGAAAAAATTATTCCATTTATCAATTAAATCTTGATGGTTAGCATCTTGTCCTTTAAAATTAAATTTCCAATCTCCAAAATCATCAACTTTAGGGGTAGGTTCCCTGAGGCATATTAGACTAATTTCAAGTTCTCCGTTCCAACTATATGGATGCATAAAACTTTGCCTTTTTGATCTTTTGTCATCCGTCCAAATTATCTCCTTTTCACCTTTGACTTTAGAGCAGTTACAACCATCACCTAAGGGAATTAAATTATTGAAGTGAACAGATGTTAATGGGTATTTGGATTTACACAACCAATGATCTAAAGCACCTCTATTTTCGTATTTGTTTGACTTAAATGGTTCGTTGTGGCATACGGGGCAAATATGTAACCTATTTATTCTTTTGAAACTCTTTAAATACTCAAGTACTTTTGTCTCAGTACATTTATTTAACCAATCAGAGTCTAAAGAACTGTACAATGCTATGAAAAAATTTTTCGCTGTATCAAATAAATTTGGATCTATTTTTTCACAGTAAAATAAAGTAGAGTTAACATCCTTACAGTGTTCTGATATATTTTTAGAATTTGTATATCCAGCAATTATATCTTCTTCTTTTTTCGATTTTTTAATTTCAATAAAAAATAGCTTTGCCTTTTTATATAATCCATCCTGTCTATTTCCATATTTATCCTTGAACCAATCAGGTAACAATTCGTAGCCGAAAATAGAATAATTAGGGACTTCTTTAAAAAAAGTATCAGGGATTTCTTCGATTCTTTTTAAATTCGAATCAACTTGATTTATTTCAGTTATCATTTGTTGTCTAATTCAATTAACCTTTTATATAACATTGTTTTAGAATGAGACTCCCCGTAATTATCAATTTCATCAAGAATTTGATCGTAGCTCTTTTTTGACAGCTCTTCGATCTCTTTATTCGGTAAAAGAGGGGTTAATGAAGTGTTTTTAAATAACCACTGGCAATCTTTTCCAATATATTTTTTGTTTCTTTTGTCGGCTATATGCTTTTCTTGGATATTACCTGCTTTAATAGTTTTGAACCTAAAACTGGATTCTCTAGCTTGCTTAATCTTTTCATTTTCTAGTAAGGATAATAGCTTATCATTATCAATTTTTTTACTTTTTTGTGCTGTCTCAAAAGCTTTTAAGTTTAATTTTAACTCTCTAAGAAGCATGTCTTTTGTAGCGCGATTTTTCTTAACTAAGTCGCCTAACGAAGATATTAAAACACTAATATTTGTTACTGAAGAAAGCCAATTCATACTCATTTTATTTAATATTAAATTATCATTTTTAAAATTGCTTTCCGATAATTCAAGCATTCATCTGTCAATAGAAAATCAAATACAGCGTACTTTATAAAGTTGTATTCATGGTAATAATTGGTGTTAAAACTCATTCTTTTCAACTTAATTTCAGCTTCTAATCTTTTTAAATTCCATTTTACATAAATACCACTTTCTTTCTCAAAAAGAACCCTATTCGCTTTGTCAATTCTAAATGCATTAATTAATTTATCACACTCAGTTTCATGTTTTGATTTATCTATTTTTTCCAAAAAATCTTCTTTACACCTAGCAGTAATATCAAAAACATTATCCCAAGTTTTGACTTCAGTTGAATTGGGCGTGATATTTACTTTCCAAATCCTTTTTAATGGATCACTTGACATATTACTACCTTTTAGGTCAAAACGAGGTTGAATTATATCAAAATAGGGGTTTACAGCTGACCTGTAATTCCCTTTGTCATCCATTAGTAGATCTTTTGTTTTTTTATGAATGCGATTACATTTAATACCCATTGGTACCAAATTATACATGTTTATGGATGCAACTGGATAAACTGCCTTGTATAGTAAATGATCATAGTCTTGTTTAAATCTATTAAATGAAATAAACTTTTCCATTCCACAGAATGGACACCAAGAATCTCTCTTCTCTTTATAAACCTTTTTATAATGATCTTTTATCCCATATTTATTTAAAATTTTTTCATATAGATTTAAAAACAAAGCTTTTGAAGATTTCTTTAGACCATTTGGATAATTAGGCAATCTTATAGCTGTATTTGGATTTGCAAATTGAGTTCTTACATCATTAGTTTGATTAAATATTAGGATGAACCGATTTCGATCTCCCTGATTTAAATTTAGAAATGACTCTTGAAATTCTTCAATTAAATCTCTTGTGTTTTTACTTTTAGTCTTTCTTTTAATACCTATAAAACCCGAAAGTTTCTTATCACAATGACTAGGATTAAAAATAGTGCCTTTTGGTAAATTTTGAATTGTATTCAAATAATTTTGAACAGAAACTTGTAGCTCTTTTACTGGATGGTTTTTTATGTCTATACACTCCTGAAGCATAATTACTTTTTATTTTTTTCTTTCTCAGATTTCATTTCTTCAATTCTATGATAAAGCATCATTTTTTTAATAGAATCACCAAAGCCTAATGCTTCTTTCTCCAATTCTTCTATAGATTTAGTTTTGCTGTTTATTAATTTAGAAATTGCAGCAACAGATAGCTTCGCGACTGGCGGAGCTACTCCAAACGCTATCTCCAACAATTTATCAATTGCTGCTCCATAGGTCTGAATTTCGGGTTGCTCTATATTTATATTTTTTTTAGTTTTATTAAAAATATAGACATCTTCACTTTTGGAATCAGAAAGTAAAAATGGTGAATGGGTAGTAATGAGATACTCTTGTTTGTTTTTCCCAGTAGCACTTTTCATATTAGAGATAAAAGCAGACCTCCATTGTGGATTAAAGTGTGTTTCTGGCTCATCCATGAGAAATAAGACATTGTCTTTATTTACCATGTTTAATGTGCCAAAAACATGTAAATATTGATGTTCTCCATCACTCAAATCGTTATAATTCAATATTGCATTATTATTTTTATGATTAAGTCTTATATGAGAGATACTAAATGCTTTCTGGTAATCTGGCACAATAGGTCTATCTAGAACTTCTCCAGTATTTTTCTCGATGCTTCTTATTTCATCTAAATCTGATCTAATAATTACATGATTTAACAAATCAAGTTGAAAAAGGTCTATATATAATTGCAATTTGCTATTGAAGTATTTTATAAAAGCTTTTTCGGTTGCTTCGCAATTATAAAAATCAAGAATTAGAGTATTCTCTTTTGATAAATTCGTGGTGGTTGTAGCGCAACGCTTTAATTTATTAATTATTTCCTCTTGCTCTTCTGCAGGTATAATTCCATTGGAAGGCCCATTCTTAGGCTTAAGTTTTATTGTAATTCTAAATGATCTTAAAGATCTGATATTAATTACTTTGGAAATGTTAGACCAATCAGACTCTTCTGTAAATCCTAGAACTGCATTAGCTATAAAAACCAAGTTATTCATTGTAAAATCCACCCAGAGAAAATGAGGCAACTCAGGTAACTTATCAATTCTCTTTTCCTTATAGGTTGGAATTGCCCTTTCCTGATAATATTTTGCAAATCTTTCATTATAAGGTTTAAAAAATTTGCTCAATGATTCGTTTTCTCCTGAAGTATACCCTACTACAATTTCTGGTAGATAGTTTTTAATTTCCTTATTATCTAAAGACAATTCTAAATTATCTTGGTTGCTACCCAAATAGCATTGCGACTTTTTATTAGCAATAGTTTTAATAAACCTTACATATTTATGACCTCTTTTAATTTTAATTAGATAGTCTATTTGAAAGGATAATTCTTTATTATCAAGTTCTGTGATAAAATCAGAATATTCACCAACCAAATGCTCCATAACTTGAGCTATACACTCTAATAATTTAGATTTACCAGAGCCATTAATCCCAACCAAACAAATAGGATGAAATCCTTCTTCCAAAAAGTTTTCATTTCTAAATGCTTCGTCAAATCCATTTAAGGGGTGAGAACTATTAGCATTGTTATATTTAAAATGGATTAACTTCATTATTTATATAATTTGAGGTATAAACTTCCTTTTTCAAATAATAGTTTTAATTTAGGCTTCGTTTCAGAGATTTCTCCATCCATAAGCTTAAATAATGCTATTCTAAAACTGTCATAGCTATGATTAAAAGGAATTGAAATTTCTCCATAAGTAAATTTTTTATTTCCAAAAGTTTCACTTAGATATTCTAATATTTTTTTGTGATTATTAATTTCTTGAGTTTTTATATTAAGCTGAGCTTTAACTTGTGATCTTCCTTCTGATTTACCAACTAGGCTAACTGTTTTTTTCTTTTGTAATGATTTTGGACTTTTTAAAGTCTTCTTTCTAGTTGTTTTTTTGGTAGTCTCTTTAGCTTTTTCCTTAAGCTTCTTAATCTCCTCCAACAAATCTTTAGCATCTCCATCACTTTCTAATTGAGGAACCAGCTCTCCTTTAAACGCTTTGTGCAATAATGCTTGTGGTAAACTATCTATTTTTTCTTTTAAAGTTTTGTATTGTTGCTCAATAGCATCAGCTTTTGAAAATAATTTTTCAACAGAAATTAGAATTTGAGTCTGTTCTTTAATTTGAGGAAGTGGAATTTCTAAGTTTTGTATTTGTGCTTTTGTTAATGCCTGTCTAGTTACTCCATAATTTTCATTTAAGATGTAGTTTTGAATTATGGATGAAGCTAAATAAATATTCAAAAATCCCGGAATAAGATCATTAGTGGGTCTAATTATGCAAACGTGTTGATTTACTCTACCACCTGAAACTGATTTATCTGCTAAACAAACTCTACCAATAGAAGCTCCAGTGATATTTAATAAAACATCATTATATTCAATAATAACATTTTTTAATTTTTCTGCTTGCTCATCATCAATGAAAGCTAGTCCTTTTAATCTTATTCCATTAAAATGAATATTCATTGACCGAACTAATGGTATTCCATCTGTTTTGTAATTTTCAGAACCTCCTTTTGGGGTAGAACCACTACCGATTTTAGTAGTATAATCTTTTAAGATAACTTTATCCCAGCCAGCTATATCTTTACTTTTCCTCCATTCCTCAGTCAACTTTCCAGTAACAGCTTGTGTAAGTATTTGCTGACGAAAATCTTTAAGCAATAATGGTATTTTTTCTAAACTGGTTTTTATAGTTTCCAATTGTGAAAAAAGAGCGTCTAATTTGTTAACAATTCTATTTTGTTCTAGAATTGGAGGAAGTGGAAATTTTAAACTCCATAAAACAGTTGGATCTACATGAGGTATTCCAACACCTCTTGTATTAGAATTGATAAAAGGGTATTTTTCTAATAAATAATAAAATAAATAATCTGCTTTAAAACATAATGGCTTAATTGCAACAATTGTAGAACCAATTGCTCCAAAATTTGTTTTTGAAACCCACCCGCTTCTTGCTCCATCCCATACCATTGCAACATCGCCCTTTTCAAATAATTTAGAACTTTCCTTATCAGCAAACTGCCTAATTATATTATGCTCTAATGCCTTAATATCCATATAAGGAGTAGAGTTTTCAAATTCAATTTCAGATTGTATTTTTGGCTTTTTTCCTTTTACAGATTTTATTATTTCTTTTAGAGGAACTTCTATCCAATTTTTAGGTAGTTGATTTTCCATTAATTCAATTCTTTTATAATAGCATTTAATTGCTTGGTAATACTTTGCAATTCTTTTAATGCTTCTTTGGCAATATCAATGGGTTCACCTAAGTCCTCACTATTTATTAAACTACTATCTGAGATTAACCCTAAATCTAAACTATCTCCTTTTTTTGCAATAAATTCACGAGGGATGCATTGCCAACGTTCGTTTTTTATTGTTTTTCTTTTTTCATCACTTACAATGCCATCATATTTTTCTTCTACATGATTAAATGAAATACCTCCAGTATATGCTATAATAAAATCTTCAAAGGCTTTTTCGGCAAAAGGAGTGCGCTTCCCATAGTTTGGTGTATTGGTTCGCATATCATAAAACCAAACATTTTTTGTATTCTTAGTTTCGGTTGTACCACGTGTAAAAAATAATACATTGGTTTTCACACCAGCAGCATAAAAAATACCAGTTGGTAATCTTAAAATCGTATGTAAATTACATTTATCCATTAAATCTCGGCGTATTTTTTGCCCATCACCATCTTCAAATAATACGTTATCAGGTAAAACTACAGCAGCTCTCGCTTTTCCGTCTTTTTTTAAGCTACGGTAAATATGTTGTAAAAAGTTTAATTGCTTGTTGCTTGTTGGAAAGGTAAAATCATCACGAGAAGGACGATCTCCACCTTGTTTTGTTCCAAAAGGCGGATTTGCCAAAACACCATCAAAGTTCTTTAGACTTTTCCCTAAATCGGTTAACGTATCGCCTAAATAAATGCGGCTTTCCATTCCGTGTAAGCGTGCATTCATCAATGCTAATCTATGCGCATCACCAACCAATTCAACACCGCTAAATGCTTCAGCTTCTTGAAACTTTCTTTCCTTTTCAGAAAGTTTATAATAGTCGTCATTTTTACTTCTTAAATAATGGTCGGCTGAGATCATAAACCCAAAAGTACCAGCAGCAGGATCATTCCATTTTTCACCTATTTTAGGCACCATTAAATCAACCATTACATTAATTAATGGCCTAGGTGTAAAATATTGTCCTGCACCACTTTTTTTCTCACCCGCATTTTTTTCTAATAAACTCTCGTAAATATCACCCATCACATCACGATCGTTTTCTTCATACCAGTCAAGTTTGTCAATCGCTTGTACTAGCGTATTAAAGTTAACAGGCTTACGTAAACTGGTAGAAGCATCAGCATAAATTTCTTTAATACTTTCACTAGTAGTTAAAGCACTAATTTCAGCTAAAAATTTACGATATTGTAAAAAGGCTTCATTATTATCGTGTTCATTTACAAAGGTTTTCCATTGGTATTGCTCAGGAATATGCTCTTCAAAATTTTTAACTTCCGATAATTTTAAGAAAAGAATATAGGTTAGTTCATTTAAATACTGGTGATAGGTAACTCCATCATCACGTAATACATTACATAAATTCCAAAGTTTATTGGCTATTTCATCTGCGCTCATCTATATTTTTTTGTTTTTTAAATTAATTTAAGCAGTGTATAAATTTTGGTTCAAATCTACAATAAGGTTTTCCAAATCATTGTCAAATATCTTATTTAATCGTTTAAAACCACCATCATTTATAAAAGGTTTTTTGTTTAAGTCTTCTAAATTTAAAACAGTTTCTTTTAATAATTGAGCCTCAAAACGTTCAATCCATTTTAATTGAATTTTATTCCAAGGTTTTAACTGTTTTATTTTTTCAACAGCATTCTTAATTCTTTGTTCATGATTGACCAAAGGAGTGTCCAAGGCCATTGTTCTTATAAAAGAAATAATATCAGCTGCAATATCCTCATTTTTAGTAGTTTTCCAAGCTGTATTTAAGGACATTGCATTGAATTTTTCTTGCTCTAGTAGCAGTTTCAAATCTTTTAAAGATGCTCTGTCCAATTCAGAAGGTTTTGAACAAACAATATTAAGAGCAGCTATTTTATTTCTATTCTCCTGAATGAATTTTTTAAACGCTTCAATATAATCTTCTGGTTTTACTGATTTACCATAACCACGTTCCACTGCAATTATTTCATCTTCATGTTCAGAAAGTAACTGATATTTAGGTTGATAAATTTTTTCATCTAAAAATTGCCATAAATTACTAAAACCACCTAAAATTTCTTTTGCTTTGTCTCCTTCAATAGTTTTTAATACTTCAATTAAATCTTCAGGAGTATCACCTTTAGACAAATAAATAAATTGTTCTAAATTATCGTGAACTATAGACTTCTTTTTACGTTGTAATTTTGCAATAATTTGTTGAATTTGTTTTTTAGCACGATCCGGATCCTCAATATAATCTAATTCCTCTACTAATTTGGAAAATGAAATAGAAGGATTTGAGACTGTTTTCATTTGAGTGTATCCTTCTAAGGCTTCATAAACACGTACGGCATCATAAATTCTAAAATATTGTTTGTCAATTTCTGGACATAAACGAGTAGCACGCCCAATCATTTGTTCAAATAAAATTCTGGAACGTACTCTTCTAATAAATGCAATATTTGTTATTTCAGGAACATCAATTCCAGTTGATAATAAATCAACTGTAACAACAATGTTAGGATACTTTTCGTTTTTAAAACGTTTGGTTAAACCTTCTGGATCGTAAACCTTTCCAGTTATTTTTTCAATAACTCCCGTTGGTAAATCAACTCCAATAGCCGAAAATTCTTCATATAATAATTTTACAATTAAATCCGCGTGAGAATTTCTTACAGCAAAAATTAACGTTTTTTCATCACTATCCGGATCTAATTTCTGTACTAGTTGTTTTATGACAGCTCTATTAAATGGCTCCGTAATAACCATTTTATTAAACTGTTCAATTTCAATAAGCAATTCATCTTCTAATGCAGCTAGCTCTTCAATAGTATTTGTTTCAGCTATAAATACTTTAGGTCTTTCCCCTTTTTGCCACAAAATGCCATTTTCACTTAACTTTGTTTTTAAAAGGTATGGTGGTTCGTGATCACAAAGAAAACCATCAATTACAGCTTCTCTATAAGAATAATTATGAACAGCATTTCCAAAAATTTCAGTAGTGTGAAGGGCAGGTGTGGCCGTTAATCCAATAATATAAGCATTGAAATACTCAATAACTCGTTTGTATTGTCCTACATAATCGTTTTCATCTTTAAACGATAAATCTCCTTCATCAATTTCCTTATCTAAATTATAACCTCTATGTGCCTCGTCAATAATAATACAATCATAAGTATCAATAGGTAGTATGTCATTTTCTGAATAAAACAAACGTTTCACCATACTCTGTACAGTTGCAAAATGAACACGTGTTGTGTCTTCAGGAGAAGCAATTTTTAAACCTTCCATTTGATAAACATTTGCAAATGAATTAATACCTTCAATTTTATTATCTGTGAAATTTCCAATGGCTTGTATGGCTAATAATCGCCTATCAGTTAGAAATAAAATTCGTTTAAAACGATTTGACCTTATAAAACGATAAGCTAAACCAATTACAGTTCTTGTTTTTCCGGTTCCAGTAGCCATTACCAATAATGAACGCTTATCATAAGGCTGTGTAGTTAATTTATTTTCAACAGCTTTAATAGCATCAATTTGATAGTAACGTAAACTTAAACCCCTGTCACTTTTTAAATAATCATAATCACTTTCAAGTAATCTTTTATTTGCATTTTCAACATCACGCTCATATAAATCAACTAGGCCTTGTGGAGAAAACCATCCTCTTAAAGCATCAGCTCTATTTAACTCTTTTCTAACATCTAAAAACCAAATACCACTTTTTGTTTTTAATTGCTCTAAATAAGGTCGTCCGTTGGTTGAAAAAAGAAAAGGCACATTATATGTTCTCCATTTATTTAATATCTTATAATTATCATTTGGAGTAACTAACTCTGCATAAATTTTTGATTGCCGTAAATCTGTTGAAATATCACTCGCATATTTTTTTGCTTCTACTACTCCATATAATTCAGTACCAACGAACAATGCGTAGTCTGCCCATTTTTTTTGACAAGGCCATTCTGCAATAGCTATATTTCTACCTTTTTCAGGCAATGTTTTTTTTGATTTATAGTTTAATTCTGTTGTATCACATTCCCAGCCAGCTAATCTCAATTTTTCATCAATAATCTCCCTTGTTTCAGCTTCGCTTTTCTCAATATTGTTTGCACTTTTTACAGATCGTTTTTTACGTTCTTCAATTATTTGAGGAGATACATTTAGTGAAGCTATTTTTTTCTGATAATCAATAACCTCTATTGATAAGCGACTTAATTCAGCATTAAGCTCATCAATATTATTTTGCTCAGCATTTTCTGGTAGTTCATATTTATCTTGCTCTAAATAATCATTCTCATAGGTTTCATAAAACCACCTTGTTAATTGAAAACATTTTTTTAAAACAAATAAGGCTTCAGAATATGATCCATTTCCATCATGACTTGCCTTGTTACCAGACTTTCTAATTACATGCAATATATCCTTGATTATTTCTGGAATACAATTTCTATACGACAACTGATTAATACGTTCAATTTGATTGCCATCAAAAAAATCTAAATCTTCAAATTTCCAGATCAATAAACTTAATTTCTCAGAAAGTAATCTTGATTTTGTTAATGAAGAACTAGGATCTATATAAATTAGTTTTTCTGCTAACTCCGAAATTGTAAATAATTCAGGGTAATTATCTTTTAAAAAGTTAAATTTTGAGGTGCTCATTATTTATAGCAATTAATGAAAACCAAATATAATTAATTAAAGTGATACTTTTTCCCTCTAGTTAGTAGATTTTATATTTAGATACAGTAACAAAATGCAATTGAAAATATCAAAACTAAATTAAAGGATTACAAAATATTGTTGTATTTACGAACTAATGACCCAAAGATATTTGAAGGTTTGAAGCGTAAAAAATGAAAATTTATAGTGATCATTTAGAAAAACCTCTTAATATATCTTCTAGATCACAATTATACCAGCCTTCATTTTTTAACTGGTCATCAGTTTTCCCATTGGTCATATCCCAAACTTTTGCATCAATCCCCAGTTCTTTTAAAAAAGGTAGTTTTTTATTCATTATAGTTACTGCATTTTCACTAAGGTCTGGCACCAGTATTATTTTTCGACCAATTAATACATTTAATTTGTCTCTGGTTAACCCATTTATACCTCCGTAAGACAACCAGGTATATTCTGGAATATATAGAGCACAAATAATTGCTGTTTTTTCACTTTCAGCCAGAATTATCGTTTTATTTTTATTTTCAGGTAAATTGATTAAATGCTCTCCAAAAAGGCAACTGTAATAACCATCACTATTTTTAAAGGGGACTTTAAATTTGTTAGTTCGTTTTCCTTTTTTTGTATAATATGAAACCTTTGCTTTTTGTGCTTTTTGATTTTTGTTGATATTCCAAAAAACAGTTCCACCATCTTTACTCGAACCTATGTAATACAACTTTTTAACTAATTCCGTGTTTTTATTGCCATACGTAAGACGAATGTATTGCAACAAGTTATTTTCTGGTTTATGGTCTTTATACCTTAAAATTAGGGCTTTTGGTATGTATTTAGGCTCAATTGCAACAAAATTTTTAGCTGTCTTACAGTGACCGACTGCTTGGTCAGCCATTTGTAGTACATTTTGGGAGTACATCTGTAAGACAACAGGTTCAAAACAATTATTTGTAATATTCCATTCATATTGCAATCCATTTTCATCATTATAGCGAGTGGGGGGTAAGGTTGATTTACCACAAGAATGGCAATAACCATATTTTTCTGGTAAATGTTTGTAATTGGAAAATTTACCATCCTTATTCGATTTATGACAACAAGGTGTAACTAATTGATAGTTCCTTTTTGGATTAAACTCTAATTTCAGCTCTATTTTACTTAATTTATTTTTCACAACTGGAAACTGGAAACTTTTAATTTATTGATAATTATGTATAAGTCTTTATATTTAAGTACTTTATCCTGTATTGTTGAGTGTGTTTGAAGTTTCCAGTTGCTTGTTGTTTTTACCCTTATTCCAACATTTAGAAACGGTACTTTTATTACACCCCATAATTTCTGAAACAGCTTTTTGACTGGCTCCATTTTTCTTTGCCAATTGAACAACATTATCAAGTGTTGGTTCTTGTTTAATAATTTTCAAATTTTCATTAATAATTATTTTGAAATTGTTAAAATAAAACTCATTTAACAAAATGGCTAAATCAACTGTATTTTCATCTAAAACTTTAGTGTAATCCATATTGAATGATATTTTCATCATATGAACAAGTAAGCAAAACTTATGAATGGATATTTGCATTTTGGCTAAATATCCCTGAATAATAGGTTTCGAAATTTCTTTTTTATCTATTAATTCTTGTGTATAGTTAAACAATTTTTCGTCCGCAGCTTTAGTAAGATTTATTTTAAACTGTTTCTTTTCTTGATTGGTGTTTTCACTTTCCTTCTTATAAGCTAGAATGTTAAGAACTAACTTAGTGTAATTGCTTATCACTTCTGAAGATATTTGCCCCCTACTTAATTTATTATTGCTTGTAAGTTTAGGAGTAAATAATTGACGATCAAAAAATCCGCTTTCTAAATTACCATTAGTAATAAATTTTGTAACAAATTCACTTTGTATTCCCCCTAATAAAGATGGACTAGTTTCTTTAATTCTAAAACTTTTAGTTGTTTTTCTTGAGATATCCACATGACCATTTGTATAACCTGAAAGTAAAAAATCTCTCCATTCTAATCCATCTCTGCTGTTTGGGTTTCCCATTTTTTCTATCAGAGTGTAAATTTCATCGATAAAGATTCCGATAGAATTTGGGTTTTCTGAATGAATTTTATGCACAGCTTCAATTGTTGAATTTTGAATCAATAATTGTTTCCTAATTGGTTCCTCCTCAGCTTCTGAATTATAATTTTTTATTTCAGAACAGTAATCATCGTAAGATTTATCATCCGACTCTTTTAATGGAATAGTTGCAAGTTTTAAGCTTTCTGATTTTGTATCCCCTCTACTTCCAACTATAGTAAAGTAGAGATTTGCAGAATTTTTATAGCCTAACGCTTTTATATAAAAAGTCAGTCCAGTTGCTGTAGAAATTGTGAACAATATTGAGCTTAATAAATATTCTTTAGGTATTCTTTTATATATAAAAGCCTGATTTATTAATTCAGAGTATTCCTTTGGAAGTTGTTTCAGAATTTGGTTTAACATTTCAATAGATTTACCCCTTCTGTCTTGTGATAAATCATCTAATTTATCTTTGACCTCTTTAATTGACTGTATCATCGTAATTCAGATTAAAGTGTTACATTTTTGACTCCACAATTCTTGTTGAATATGAAATAGTTTAATGTTGAGTAATTGAAATTTGGAAAATTTCCTTTTGAAAAATCCAATTGATTATACTTTAAAAATATATTCTGTTGAACTTTTATTAAGTCAGCAAGTACTTTTTTAAATTCATTTTTTAAGTTTGAATTTATCTTTTCACTAGAATGAATATTAATAATTGTTTCTTGGAAATTCATATATTGTTCATTTGATAATTGGATTGTTGAAGCTGATCGCTGATAGTAAATCCAGCAGACTAGTTTTAAAAAATCTACTGAAAAAACAACATCCGTTTTTTTTAGATCTTCACAAACCACTTCTAATTTTTTATTTTCTGTCTTTAATAACTCATATTTATTCTCTAATTCATACAATTCATTTTTGACAGTATTACATTCTTCTTCATAATCAATTTCATTTTCATTAATCTCATTTAGTTCCTGATCATCGACATCAATATCCTCTTCTTGATAATCATTTTTAGGATTGCAAAATTCTTCTAAAATACTTCGTGTTAATTCAGAAGTTGAAATTCCCTCTGCTTGTGCTTTTTCATCCAATTGATCTCTAAGATCATCTGGAATCCTAATGGTAATTTTATTTTTCATACTTTTATTTTGATTTTTTTGATAGAAATTTGTCTAATTTTTCAGATGGAGTATTAACCTTTGAACTACTTATTAACCATTGCTTAATTTCACTTAATAAAAAATAAAGTTTACCATCTTTCTTATGAAATGGTATTTCATTTCTATTAACTTTTCCGTAAATAGTTTGTTTGGCGTATCCTAAATAGTTGGATAATTCAGTAATGCTAATAGGTCTTTCAATTTCAAAATCTTTGAAATTGTTTCTACTTCCATTCTCCAAGTATGGTAAAATGTTTTCTAAAATTTTCTCTGAAAGTACTTTTATTCCTTCGTCAGAGAGTTTGTTTATTGTATTAATCATACCCCAAATTTCCGCACATATTTAAGTTAAATTGTGGTGTGTAGGTATGACCTAGGTACGACCTAGGTTTTTTAAAGTGAAGAAAATGAGTGGCTTATGTTAAGTAGATTTATTAAAAGTTCTATTTTAAGTTGATAAAATAGTTTATTATTATATATTATTTTTTATTATTGTTAATAGTTCTTTAGTTTTTTTTAGATTTAATGATGTAATTTTTTTCTGTAGTAATTCTATTTTGGCTATTTTTTTTTGTCTACTTAAATTGTAATAGTCAATACCTTTTGAAAGTTTATTATACAATGTTATTTTAGAAGTTTGTTTTTTAGAGAATATTTCATATTCTTGAATACCTTGTGTAATAGTTATTATTCTTAGAAACTCTGCCAATGGTATTTCAGATTTATTTTTTTTTGAAGACTCAAATAATAAATGCAGTAATAATATTTTTTCATCTTCACTAATTTTCCCTACTTCAAGTTGTATATCTGATTGTTTAATATCTAATATTTGTGAATCTAGTTTTGTATCCACAAGATTGTTTGAAAGCTTAGGCATAAAGTTGAAATCCTTAGGCTCATCCTGAATTTTTAAATATTCTTTATGATCCTTTATTTTGATAAAATCTATTTCGTTAAACCTTTTATTCTTCGCAAGTGTCTCATAAATGTGGCTATTAGTATCTATAAGGGACTTATATTCTTCTAAAGACTTAATGATTGCTATTTTTTTTATTAAATCAATGTAATCGATTTTCAATTGCTTTTTTTTGAGATTATATTGATCCAATAAATACTTGTTTAAACAATTTTCTGTATGATTTTTTCGATATTTACATGTACCAGTTTGATAGTCTTTGTAAATATCTAAATAATCTGAATTTAACAAATCAATATTTTTACGGTGTGTATTATATAATTTAAGTTCAAAGTTATCTATTGCATCTGTGATATATAGCTCCTCATTATAATGATATCTTAATTCTTTAATAAAGTAATATAGAACTATATTTTTAACCCTGTTGAAAGTATTATTATAGGTATCCAAGTAGTTATTGGTCATTTAAAAATTCATTAAATTGTTAGAAAATTCTTTTTTAGTGTCATCTTCAAATCCAGCAAAATAGTTTTTTGTAACGCTTAGGTTACTATGGTTTAAAGCTTCGCTAATAAATTCCATAGATACACCATTCCTAATTGATAATGTAGCAAAGGAGTGTCGAGCCCAATACGTGGAGATTTTAAAATTGAAACCTAAACTTTTAGCATATTTGTTAAAATGAAGATTTACAAAGCTGACAAAATTTTTAATTTTTCTTTTTTGCTCATAAGCATCATCACTTTCTAAAAGAATTGAAAAAATATAGTTATCATCAGACTCAATATTTTTAGCATATTTATTAATTATTGATTTGGCATAATCATTTAAATGAATAGAAATTTCACTTAGATTTCCTTTTTTCGTAGTTTTTGTTTTTTCTCTGTAATACACTAAACTTTCCTCTATTATATTTTTTTTCTTTAAAAGTAAAATATCTTTAAAATTCATTCCATATAACGCATAACTTAAAAACCAAAAATCTTTTGCTTTTTCTTGTTCCTTGGTATTTGGTTTAGAATTAAATAAAAGTGAGATTTCTTCATTTTTTAGAGCCTTTTTAGTTTTTGAAGAAACAGGTATTTGGTATTTCCCCCTATTAATTCCAAAAGGATAGATATCTTGTTTAATATCATTTTGGCTTATAGCATCATTGAAGATGGTTCTTAGACATCGTAAATACATAGATACCGTAGTAGTCGATTTTAAATTATCAACAATCATAAAGTTCTCATAATCCTTTAACCATTGATCATTAATATCATAAAATGTGAGGTTTTTAACAGCTTTATTTATTTCTTTCTCTTTTTGTTGCAAATCAATAAATTCAACTTTGTTTAAAACAAATGTTCCTATAGATTTTAAACTAAGGTCATAATTACTAGCAGTTCCAATTTGATTGTTTTTTCTTAATGAAGCTATTTTTTGTTTGTAATGAAATAAAACACTTATTCCAGCAGTTTTATTTCTGAATAATTTCTTTTCAAAAGTTAAGAAGGTGAAAGGAGTTAGGTCTTTCGCAACATTGTTTGCTCTTTCTTCAAACTCATTAAGATATAACTGAATATCTTTATCTTTTTTATTGAGCCTTTTTTTAGGGTTGAATATATTTCCGAATTGAATTTCAGTTAATGAAACATTGGTGCTATAAAGTTTTTTCTTTTTTGTTAGTTTTGAATATACTTTCAGCTTTACTGGAAAAATATTAGTAGATCCTTTTACAGCTCTTCGTGAGTCTAAATAAATTGAAGTATTAAAATCCATAAAAATAATTGTATTACAAAGTAAATGAATAAAATCCAATTTGCACAAAATTTGCACAAAATTTGCACAAAAAAATATAATATAAGATAAGTTTTAATAAAATAAAATTCATTAAAAAAGTATAAATAGTTGATAAACAGTAGTAAAAATAAATTTTGATAAGAGGTGATAAGTAAGACGATACGCCTTCTAAGCAGACGGTCATAGGTTCGAATCCTATCGCGATCACTTTTACAGTGTTCAAAACACTTCAAAACCTTGTAAACCTTATGTTTTACAAGGTTTTTTGTTTTTTAGACCATCATATAATTTAATATTATTTCATATATTGTGGTAGCTAAAAGGTAAACAGATTAAAAATGTAAATTTTGTTTACCAATTTGCAAGCTTAGCCCCTATAAAATAAGGGTTTTAATATATTTATAGTATTAAAATTAGCTAGTAAAAGAAACGTCTATTATCTCTTAGATTATTAAAAAAGGTAAACGTTTTTGATATTTGAAACACTAACATAGTTGATTTGACTTTCGTCTTAAATAAAGTTTAACTTAAAAAAGACGACAACTATGAAGACTTCAGAAACCTTTTCAGTCCTAATTTGGGCCAATGTATCACGTGCAAAAAATAATGAAGCACTGCTTTATGCCCGTGTAACTGTAAACCAAAAACGAGTAAGTATTGGATTAAAAAGAAAAGTAAATCTCACCGTATGGGATCCGAAAAAAGCAATGGTGACAAATCGTGACCAAAATGCAAGATTAACCAACAAATATATTGATCAAGTAAAAGCGCAATTATTTCAAGCTTTTCAGGAGTTGAAAGGTGAAGGTAAAATGATTACTTCAAGTGCTATTAAAGAACGATATTTAGGAACCGATAAGGAATATCAGTCGATACAAGATTTAATTGATTATCACAATACTACATTTAGTAAAAAACTTCATAAAGATACTATGAAACATTATAAAACGAGTCAAAAGTATATTATGGAATTTGTTGAGCAAAAATACAAATCATCTGATATTTATCTAAAAGATCTAAATTATGCCTTTTTGGTAAAGTTTGAGCATTTTTTGAGAACCTATGAGCTATCTGAAAATAGAAGACCAATAGGAAACAATACTATAATGAAACATATTCAGAGGTTACGAAAAATGGTAACCTTGGCATTTCATCTGGAATGGATTTTAAGAGATCCTTTTGTAAAATTTAAATCATCATTTACAAAAAGTGAACGTACCTTTTTAACAGAACAAGAATTACAAAATATTATGGATTATAACCCTACTATTACAAGGCTCAGAATAGTTAAGGATTTATTTGTATTCAGTTGTTATACAGGTATTTCATATATAGATATAATTAAATTAAAACCAGATAATGTTTTAATAGGAATAGATGGCAATACTTGGATTGTAACAAAGAGACAAAAAACAGATACGTCAGTGAAAGTTCCATTATTGGAAAAAGCTGAAGAACTAATTGCAAAGTACAAAGATGATATTAGAGCCAATAAAACTGAAACGTTATTCCCGGTAATTTCCAATCAAAAAACAAATAGTTACTTAAAAGAAATAGCGGACGTTTGTGGAATAAAAAAAAACTTAACATTCCATATGGCTCGTCATACATTTGCAACAACAGTAACTCTATCAAACGGAGTACCAATTGAAACAGTGTCTAAAATGTTAGGACATACAAAGATAGCTACAACTCAAATTTATGCAAGAGTAATTGAAAGTAAGGTTAGTAATGATATGAATGCTTTGAAAACACTATTAAACAGTAAATCAATACAACGGTCAAAGAAAAATGATAGTAAATCAAGTAGTTAGGTGTTATTTAGTTTTTTTTATTATTTTAGGGTGCTAAAAAAATTGAAAACCCCATTATGAAAAGTATAACATTAACCTTTAATAAGTACAAAAAAGCTATTGCTGAAATTGAAAAATCAGATCTCCAAAATATTAAAAATTTAGATGAGGGAATAAAAATATCCAGAACTTGTTTAAACGAATTTAGTATTTTAGTTAGGTCAAATAAATTTTCTTCAAAAGGAAATGAAATTACTTTTTTTAAGTATCAGAAACCTTTTATTGAAGGTAGGCTACTGTATTTTAAAAGTTTACGTAATTATTGGTTAGAAAGACCAGTGTTAGGTGTTTCAAAGCAACGTAAGTTTATTGTAAATGAGCTTAAGAAAATAGACACTAGAAAATGTAAACAATTAGAATTTGTAAAATATTATAGATTAAAAAAAAGGAAGTTAGATCATATTTATTTTTTGAGAAGTTCAGACCAATTAGAACTATTTGTCGATACATCACATCATTTTAAAGATCCTGAATTTACTACAAGTCACGATTACCTTGTGTCCAAAATAGTTGCACAAGATTTATTAATTACATTTTTTTCTAATGAGTTAGAAGCACTTAAAAAGAAGAAATCAAATGTAATAGATGAAAATATCAAACCTATTATATTTGAGGATCTACAATGGACCGGGACTAAAACAGAATTACTGGAGTTAATTTTTGCATTACATTCTTCAGATTGTTTAAGAAATGGTAATTCAGATTTAAAAAGAACAGTGGAGCTAGCTGAAAAACTTTTTAATGTAGAATTAGGAAACATAAATAAAACATTAGAGCAAATTAAATCAAGAAAAAAGGATTTGACAAAATTTTTAAATAAATTAACAATCTCTTTATCAAAAGAATTAACTTTTGAAGTATAAAATTTGATGATATTTAAGAGCTTTAAAGATTTTCATCTCTTTTAAAAAAGTTTTTAGAATTTTAAAAAATTGCATTTTCACCCCTTTTTATAAAATATAATACTAAAAGTGTATTTTTTCTTGATAATAAGAAAAATACACTTTTTTAAATACTGATATACAGTGTCTTAAATTAATTCTTTTAGTATTTCTAAAAAATACTAAAAGAATAATAGAATCTTTTTTTTGTGAAAAATGCCCTTTATTTGTAGAGAATAATTTCTCTTTTTAAGAGAAAATTTAAGCCAAAATACTAAAAAAATACGATGTTTTATACTTTTGAAGATGTTATGAATTTGTTTATCAGTAATATACAAAATTTTAAATGTTAAAATTTTTAGTATTCTTAGTAATTACTAAAAAACCTCAACTAAACAATTCAGCTTTGTAGCACGAAAGTCAAATCGCTATAAAATTTATTAACTAAAAAAAAGCTGAAAAATGCCAACACAAATTATCACTACAGACGACCTAAGAGAATTCAAAATTGAATTATTAGAAGACATTAAAAAACTCTTATCAGAAAGAACTTCATCAGGAGTAAAAAAGTATTTGAAATCTGCCGAGTTAATGGAGTTATTAAAAGTAAGTCCAGGAACACTTCAAACTTTAAGAATTAACGGAACGCTACCATACACAAAAATTGGAGGGATTATTTTCTATGATGCAGAAGAAATTGAAAAAGTGATGAAAGAGAACAGTATTCACAACAAATTTTAATTCTAACGTCATTCTGAACTTGTTTCAGAACCTCATCATATTTAAATTATGAATTACATAACACACCTAAACGGTGTATTTCTTCAATTCTCCAAAGACAGTCGATTAAACCCGACGCATATAAGCCTATATATAGCATTATTTCATATGTGGAACTACAACAGGTTTCCAAAAGATTTTTTTATAAATCGAGAAGAAGTTATGTCATTTTCTAAAATTGGCTCAAAATCCACATATCACAGATGTATAAGAGAATTAAGTAATTGGAAATATATTAATTACAGTCCATCTCATAATCCGTTTAAAGGAAGTCGGGTTAAGATGTTCAAATTTGAGACAAGTTCTAAAACAACTAGTAGTCAAGAAGTGGATTTAAACAATCCCATAAAAGGACAAGCATTGGTATCTAATATAAACATTAATAAACATAATATAAACTTTATTAAACTAGAGGCAATTGCAAAAGAAAAATTGATTTTAGATTTTTTTAAAAAAGAAAATTATCCAGAATTGGAAGCTAAAAAGTTTTTCAATCATTACCAGGGGATAGGATGGAAGGTAGGTGGAAAATCAAAAATTGTAGATTGGCAAGCAACGGCCAGGAGTTGGATGCTAAAATCTGAAGAAATGAATTTATCAGTTCGAACGCAGTCGAGAACAAACAATCCAAACGCTTTACCACTTGACCAAAATCAAGACAACCTCCACACCAATCAAAACAAAAATTACGATGAACCACTTTAAACGTCATTCTCAGCTTGACTGGGGATCTTATCAATTTAATCTGAATCAAACTCGGCATACCGAGCATATCTCGTAAAATTTGAAAAGAGAATTCGTAAAGTTTCAGGCTGTTTGAGCCAAATAGATTTCACTTTTTATTTCAAGTTTTATTGGCGAGTTTCTGAAATTTAGAATTTGATTAAAAAATTTAGAGATAGGTTCGTAAGGCTAGATTTTTTGTTTCTTTTTCATCAATGGAAAAAGAAAGTTTAAATCAAAAATGAATAAAACAAATAAGATAAACCACTATGAACTCACAACCACACATAAAAATCGAAGGAAACTCAAAATTCCAGATAGGAGAAATAAGAAACAATACAGTTCACTATGAATTCGAAAAAATAAAAACCTACTTCAACATAAAAGGCCATTTATTATTTGGAAAAAAATTTAAAATCCACAAAGAAGACGAACCTCTGTTATTTAAACTATGCTGCTACTTCATTCAAGACCATAACAGCTGTGCACAAATGGGAATCGACACCAACAAAGGATTATTATTATCGGGTCCTGTAGGCAGAGGTAAAACTTCTTTAATGAAATTATTAATGCATTTAGCACCTCACAAAACAAACTATGAAATTATTCCAACACGAAACATTGTTTTCAATTTCAATGCATCCGGATTTGATGTAATAGAAAACTACAACCAAAATATAAACTATTGCTTTGATGATTTAGGAGTAGAACCAACAGGCTCTCATTACGCAAAAGAATGCAATGTAATGGGTGAAATCCTACTTTCTAGATATGATCTATTTTGTCATCCTGAGCAGCAGCGAAGGATCTGTACTCACATCACAACAAACCTCAACGCTCAAGAAATAGAAAAACGATACGGAAACCGAGTAAGAAGCAGAATGAGAGCAATGTTTAACCTAATTAGTTTCGATGAAAATTCTAGAGATAAAAGAAAATAAAAACATTTATTTTAACTTGAACTATTTAGAATCGATTTAAAACATTTATAAGGCTAAAGTAAATTCTATTAATTCTTACCTTTGGGTAATTGCTAAATTTTAAAAAGAAGAAATGGAAAATTATACAATTCCTGTAAATGAAAACAAATTTACAGCTAAATGTAGAGCACTATAATCAAAATACCGTATAGAAACTTTAAAAGAACCATTTGGAAAAGGGCCAACAAAAAACAGTAAAAAATGTTATGGAAATATGCTAGTGAATGGAGAGCAAACCGGAGCTAATTTTTTATCAAAGTAAGCATTTGAATTTGCGCACCAAAAAAACAAGGATAAGCAAATAAATAAAGACCTAACAATAGACGAATACAGATTATTTAACAATATGTTAAGTAGTATGCCAATGTGTTTTAATTTGTTTGCAGACTTACGTAAAATGTTACTAAAAGATACAAAAGAAGTAACAGAAATAGTAAAGTTGATGTTTAAAGAAATCGACTGGATAGATCAGGTTAATTATATCGACGTTGAATTTATTCCAACACCAATAGCTCATTATATAAATGATAAATCTGCATTTGATGCAATGATTTTAGTCCAAGATAAAAATGGAAAAAAGGGTTTAATTAGCATTGAAACAAAATACACAGATTTATTGGGCAGCAACACAGCAAAAGATTCAGATACAAAAAATAAAATAGTAAAAGAAGGAAAGTTTTTCGATGAATCTTTAATGAGTGAACTAAAAGAAAAAGGATATAAGCAAATACATAGAAATTTTTTACTGACGTATGCTTATGCAAAAAAGAATAAAATTTCAAATTTCACAAATGTAATTATATCTCCAGAAGAAGATAAAATATCAGTTACGGAGTTAGATGAATTAAAAAAGCATATGATTAAACTCGAAGAAAATATTTTTAAAATTTCTTTAGACGAGATTGTTAAAAGAACGAGTAATATAAAAAATGAACAGTTCTCTAATTTGATGAAACAATTTCAAAAAAGATACTTAAGTTTTAATTAAAGAAAATAAAAACCCCACCTTTTCAGGTGGGGAAAATTGCTATGAAATGAGCTTAACTATTTAAATTTTAGAAGTGGATTTTCCATAAGTGAATTCCTTAAGTCCAAAATATAAAATAAAAGAGCTCTTAAAAAATGAGCTTTTCGCTCGAAGATTATTTTGTTAAAATCACATTTAGCGAATTCAAGCTACACTAAAAAAAATAAAAGACAGTAGCTTAAAAAGATTAGGTCTATGAAAACCTAACAATTCAAATATAGCTATTATTAATATAAATAAATCTCTTTAATACAACTTTAACAATGCACGCATAGAACTTGTTAAATGATATTATAAAATTGAATATGCCATTACATTTCGTAGCGTTTAATTTTAAATGATATTCATATTTGTAATTGCTTACAACTAATTGTTTTCTTAATTTTGAATAAAATTGCAGAAAATTACTTCAGAAAGCTGATTGACTATGAAAATTCAATATTAAAGCTTTATTGGATGACAGCAGTTTCTAAATAAAACACTACGGATTCCCATAATAAAATCTAACGCTATTTACTTTAATTTGTTTAATACGAAATATTTAAAAAATGAACCTTTTAAACCTAAAGAAACAATCAATACCAATCTAACTAAAAAAGTAAGTTTTATCATAAAACACTTCATATTTTTTAAGTACTTTTAACCTTATTTGTGTGTTGAAGAAAAAGGACAAACTTAATTTTTAACAATAATTCAAACTTAATTTATAATTGAATAGCTTTTGAATTAAAAAAACGCACAATTTTCATCAAAAATAATTAAAGTTATAATTTATAAATGTCAACTAAATTTTTCACCAATCAAGATCAAAATACATTACTAAATAAATTCAAAGGAATATTTGAACACAATACAGATATCGAAAATTTTGATGCATTAGTTGGTTATTTTAGAGCTTCAGGTTATTTTAAATTAAGACCATTTTTAGAAAAAGTGCCAAATATTAGAATCTTGGTAGGTATTAATGTCGATGAAATATTGGCGAAATATCAATCTAAAGGATTACTATTCAAAGGAGATGCAAATCAAACCTTGATAGAATTTTTAAGCGATACTAAAAAAGACATCCAAGAAGCTAAATATAGTAAGGAAGTTGAAAATGGTATTTTACAATTCATAGAAGACATTTCCTCAAAAAAAATACAAATCAAGGCACACCCAAGTAAGAAACTACATGCAAAGATATATATCTTTAAGCCAAAAGGATGGAATGAACACAAACCAGGTAATGTAATTACAGGGTCCAGTAATTTAACTGAAAATGGTATTGGTGGAAATGACAATCACAATTACGAGTTTAATGTACAATTACGTGATTTTGATGATGTACAATTTGCATCTGAAGAGTTTGAGCGATTATGGATTGAAGGAATTCCTATTCTACCTTTTGAAATTTCAAAAATTAAAAATGAAACGTATTTAAATGATGAGTTTACACCTTTTGAGGTCTACATTAAATTTTTAATAGAGTATTTTGGGAAAAGCGTTGAGTTCGATCCTAATTCTATTACAGATCTACCAGATGGTTTTAAAAGACTCTCCTATCAAATAGATGCCGTTAGCGAAGGATATAAATTATTACAAAAACACAATGGTTTTTTCTTATCGGATGTTGTTGGTTTGGGTAAAACAGTTGTTGGTGCCTTAATTGCAAGAAAATTCTTTCATTCGAATGATTTCCCCACACATTTATCAAATACATTAGTCATTGTTCCTCCAGCACTAAAAGACAACTGGAGAGAAACATTAGATAAATTTCAATTAAGTAATTATAGAATTGTAACTAATGGAAGTTTACATAAAGTCAGAGATCCTAAAAAATATGATTTAATTATTATTGATGAAGCTCATAAATTTAGAAATGATACTGCTGAAGCATATAATGAGCTTCAGAAATTATGTAAAACTAAAACGAAAAGACGCTTAAAGAATAACACTTTTGCTGATAAAAAAGTAATTTTAATTTCTGCAACTCCATTAAACAATAGACCAGAAGATATTGCCAATCAGGTGTATTTATTTCAAGACTCAAAAGACTCAACACTTGAAATTTCCAATTTGCAGCATTTTTTCAGAAAACGCATAGATCAATATAAAAAATTAAAAAACAACCCAGATATAAGAGCTGTACAAGACGAAGTAAAAGTAATCTATAAAGACATTCGTGAAAAGGTAATTCAACCTTTAACAGTAAGAAGAACAAGAAGTGATTTAAATGAACACGCTCAGTATAAAGATGATTTAGTAGAACAAGGAATTGTGTTTCCAGACATTCAAAAACCTCAAAAAATATTTTATGAATTAGATGATGAATTAGATGAATTGTACGATAAAACAATGATACTCTTAAGTGATTCATTTAAAGGAATAAAATATTTTAGGTATCAAGCTATTAAGTTTCTTGTAGAAGATAAAAAATTAAAATACAAAAATGCCGATGTTGCTTCCGAAGCATTAGCCAAGTTAATGAAAACATTGTTGGTAAAACGAATAGACAGTAGTTTTTATGCATTTAAAAAATCATTAAACCGTTTTGCACAAGCAACGGAAGCAATGATTAAAATGTTTGAAAAAGGCGTTATTTTCATCGCTCCAAATGTCAATGTGAATGAATATATATTAGAAGAAAAGGAAGAGGAATTATTAACCAAACTTATAGCCTTAAAAGAAACAGATCCTACAATTGAAATTTGTACACCTGATGATTTTTTACCTGCATACTTGGAGGGGTTAAAAAGAGATTCTGAAATATTAAAAGAATTAAATAAAAGCTGGAAAGGGGTAGATCAAGATCCTAAATTAGATGAATTTATTAGACGTTTAGACAATGAATTATTACAAAAATCCATCAACCCAGAGCAAAAATTAGTGGTGTTTTCTGAATCTAAAGAAACCACCAATTATTTAGCAAAACATTTAAAAGATAGTGGTAGAACAGATGTATTAGAAATTCATTCTCACAATAGAAATAAGTTAAAAGAGGTAGTACGTGAAAATTTTGATGCAAATATCCCTCGTGAACAATATAAATCTGATTTCAATATTATAATTGCTACAGAGGTATTAGCTGAAGGTGTTAATTTACACAGGGCAAATGTCATTGTAAATTATGACACTCCTTGGAATTCAACGAGGTTAATGCAACGTATTGGTAGAGTTAACCGTATTGGTTCTATAGCGCCTAAAGTATATATTTTTAATTTTTATCCTACAGCAAAAGTAAATAGCGATATAGAGTTAGAAAAAAAGGCAATAATGAAGTTACAAGCTTTTCACTCCGCTTTGGGAGAAGACAGTGAAATTTATTCTCCTGATGAAGAAACACAATCCTTCGGACTCTTTGAAAAAGATGTAGATGAAGACAAAGATGAAAAACTAATTTATTTAATGGAGCTTAGAAAGTTTAAGGCTGAAAGTCCTGAATTATTCCGTAAAATTAAAAACCTCCCTTTAAGAGCCAGAGTTGGTAGACTCTCAAAAACATTGAATAAAACAACCATTTCTTATATGAAAAATAAACGTAGAGATGCGTTTTATTATATAAGACACGACAATTCTATAGAGGAGCTTACGTTTATTGAAACAGCCAAAGAGTTTAGAGCATTGGCTAACGAAAAATCAATTAAATTGCCCAATAATCACCACGAGCAAATTGATATTGCATTAAACGATTTTCATAATAAAGTGCAACAAGAAATGGCAAGTGCACAAGTAGTAGACACTACACAAGGGCCAAATGAAAAAAGAGCCTTAGCTTATTTAGATGGGTTTTTAACTTTTCCTTTTGCTTCAGAAGAAGAAATAAATCTAATTAAAGCAGCGAAACAAGCTATTAAATTAGGAAAGTTTCAAAAATTACAACGAGATGTAAACAAATTGAAACGAAATACAAAAGTGACCAAGTTAAAAGCTGTTGATTTAATGGATGCAATGATAAAAATTATTAACCTATATCCCGTGATGCAGTCTGGTAATTTTGAAGAACAACCTTTAATATCAATCAAATCTTTAGATAAATTAAAACCTGAAATTATTATATCCGAATCATTTTCAGATAATAAATAACAATTGCTAGTTAAAAAATACGATGGATCAAAAAGAATTACAAAAATTACTAAATCAACCTTATAAACAAGAAAACTGGAAAGAAATAGTACAGTTTGTGTTTCCTAATGTATCAATATTTTCAAGTCAAATAGATATACCTCATAACGATATAAGAATAAAACGCTTTTGTCAGTTAGGAAATGTGCGTTTATCTGATGGTAAAAATTTAGCACTTTTTGAGCTAATGTTAAATGAAGGTATAAACCTTAAGAAAAATAGAGTTTCTTTAAACAAAATTGTATCAGATCATATTGATCAGGAACAAATTCACGGAATACTATCTGTTTTTGAGCAGGGGAATGACGATTATCGTTTTACATTTTCAGCAAGAAGCAGCGAGTTTGATGAAGAAGAAAGTGATTTTGTAACCAAAAAAACCGATACAAAACGATTTACCTATTTATTGGGTAAAAACGAAAGTTGTAAAACACCTTCTGAACGCTTTTTTCAATTAAGTCAAAAAAAGGAAGAAGTAGATATCTCATCCGTTCAAAATGCTTTCTCTGTAGAACAAGTTTCTAAAGAATTTTTCAAAAAATATACAGAGCAATTTAAAAAGTTTTGGACTTATATTGCTGCTAAAAAAGAATATGCGCAATTATTTGACCATTCTGATAAAGATAAGAAAGAACTAAAAATTAGAGATTTTACTAAAAAACTCTTAGGCCGTATTGTTTTTCTTCATTTTTTACAAAAAAAAGGTTGGATGGGTTGTAATCCTTCACTTAAAGATTGGCAAGATGGCGATAAGCAATTTATGCAACATTTTTTTGAAGATGCTGAAAACAAAGAAACCTTTCATAGCCATTATTTATACCAATTATTTTTTAAGGCATTAAATAAAAAAAGAGGGAATGATATTTTTACAGTTGATGGTATTTTCAAGCAATTAAACAATACGAAAATCCCGTATTTAAACGGTGGTTTATTTGATACAGATGCTAATATTTCTAAAAAAATAGATTTTCCAGAAACGTATTTCACAGACCTATTCGAGTTTTTTGGACAATACAATTTCACCATTGATGAAAACGATCCAAACGACCACGAGGTTGGGATTGATCCTGAAATGTTAGGGCATATATTTGAAAATTTACTGGAAGACAATAAGGACAAAGGTGCTTTTTACACACCAAAAGCCATTGTACAGTATATGTGCCAGGAAAGTTTGATAGAATATTTAAAAACAAGTTTAAATATAGAAGAAACACAAAAAGAGGAACAAGCCGCTATTGAAAAATTGGTACGTGAAAAATTAGCCCAAGAAATTTCAGACTTTGATGCGGTTACACTTATTGCAATGGCTTTATATGAAGTGAAGATTTGTGACCCAGCTATCGGTTCTGGTGCTTTCCCTATGGGAATGCTAAATGAAATTTACCAAATAATTGAAGAGTTACACATTGTACAACCTGATGCGGTAGCACCTATTTGGCAAATAAGCGAGTCTGAATGGCAACCACATATAGTAAAAAAGAATATTATACAGCACAGTATTTATGGGGTGGATATTGAAAGTGGAGCCGTAGATATTGCTCGCCTACGTTTTTGGTTAGCCTTAATTGTAGATGAAACAGAACCTTTGCCTTTGCCTAATTTAGACTACAAAATTATGCAGGGCAATAGCTTATTAGAAAGTTTTGAAGGTATTGATTTAAGCCAAATTTCTAATGCCGAGGCTTATGAAGGTATTTACGAAACTACTCAAATAGATATGTTTACTGGTGAAGCTAAAAAAAAGGTACAAATTTCCCTACATTATGAAGATGTAAATGCATTAATGGAGCAATATTTCAATGCCAATGATCCAAATCAGAAGAAAGAAATTCATAGGAAAATTGATAAACAAGTAATAAATCACATAAAATTCACATTACTAAAACATAAAAAGGAGTTACAAGCCATAAGTAAAAAACTTAAAAAAGATTTAAATTTTAAAGAAGGAAGAGCAAGCACTTGGCAACAAAAAGAAAAAATACGTACTACAAGTAAAGATGCAAAGGAATTAGCGAAAATAAGTAAAACATTAAACGAGCTAAACAATAAAGAAATTGCCTTAGGAAAATTGTCAAATTCTAATGAACGTCCTTTCTTTCTATGGAATTTATTTTTTAAAGAAGTGTTCGACAATGGTGGGTTTGATATTATAATTGGAAATCCACCATATCTTGGAGAGAAAGGGAGTAAACCAATATTTAGACCAATCCAATATTCGTCATTGGGAAGAAGGTTCTATAAAGGTCAAATGGATTTATTCTATTATTTTTTTCATAAAAGTTTGGACATATTAAAATCAAAAGGAGTTCTAAGTTTTATTACTACAAATTATTTTATCACTGCTGATGGAGCAATCAAATTAAGAACTGATATAAGAGATAGAACTCAAATAATAAAAATGTTAAATTTTAATGAACTTCGTATTTTTGAAACAGCGCTAGGGCAGCATAATTTAATCACCTTTCTAAAAAAAGATAAAGAGCAATTGATTAAATCAAAAATTCAAGTTTCTACTTTTAAAAACAGCTTTAGATTATCAAACGTAATAGATTTTCTTAAAGGGAAATCAAATAATATGATAAATTTCCAATCATATTCAGGTTCATTGTTTGAGTCCAAAAAAAACTATATTAGACTTTACAACCAAGACATTAACTCTCCAAAAGAAGGGGTTTTTAAAAAGTTAAAGAAAAAATCGAAACCGCTTGGAGAGGTGTTCAAAGTAAATGCTGGTATAGGAGTAACTATTGGTAAAATATCTCCTAAACACCTTAAAGATTATCCAAATCTAAATATTTCTAAAGGAGATGGTGTTTTTGTCGTTAACAAAATTGAAAGTAATAGTCTTGAAGAAGAAATTGTTAAACCATTTATTAAAAATAGTGATATTAAAAACTACACTTCTAATTTAAGTGATAACAAATTAATTTATTTAACCAAAAGTCATAACCTTGATAATTTTCCAAATGTAAAAAAGCACATGAGGAAATTTAAACCTATTCTTGATGACCAAATAATCTCTTATGAAGAAGAATTTCCTTGGTTTGCATTAAATAGACCACGAACAAGGGAGGTATTTGAAGATTGTGATAAAATAATATTTCCTTATAGAAGTAAAATAAACACATTCTCTTATAGTGATAAAGCCGTATATGGTAGTCGAGATGTTTTATTTATAAGAAAAAACAAATCTAATCAATCGATTAAATCTCTTCTTACATTTTTAAACTCAAGACTTGTTTATTTTTGGTTATATAATAAAGGCAAGAGAAAAGGAGAAGTTTTAGAAATGTATATAACTCCTATATCTGATATTCCTATTCAAAATTTTGATAACAAAATTAATTCTTTATTTGAAAATAAGGCTAATCAAATTATTAATCTGACTAACAGTTGTGATATAAAAAAAAGAATGAATGAAATAGATGTTTTATATTACATTTTATATGAATTAAACTATGAAGAAGTTTTAATTATAGAGCCAGAATTTTCAGAACGTATGAGTAAAGAGGAATATGAAGCATTTACAATAGAATAAAAGGAAGTAAAAAATTAGCTATGAATTTTTTAAAAGATAATTTAAAAGTTTTTATTGTTTTTATAATTTCAGTATCACTTTCATTAATATTTATTGCGCCACTGAGTAATTTATTATTACTGTTAGGAAGAGTTTTGGATTACGATTCAACTTCTTTTAAATTAGGAGGTTATTCAATCTTTATTATTCTAATTTTAGCCTATTTATATCTAATTGATAAAGCATTTATTCATAATAAACGTCTTTCTTTTTTAATATTTTATTCGGTTACAACTTATTTCTTTATAAGACTTGTTTTTACAAATCACACTGGTGTTTTATTGCAGAAGAGATCATTTATTTTTTTAGACTTAATATTTTTGTTGGCAGCAGCTCATTTAATAAATTTAATAAGAGGATGGACAAAAGAAATTGAAAGAGAAGAGAATTACAAAAAGCAAAGGTTAAATTTTGAATTAACAGGTGTTGATCCAAATTTTTTCATTGAAGATAAAGTATTTAAAAATGAAGAAATAGACAATGAAGCAATACTTCAAAAATTAATTAAAGTTGTTACTGGTTTTAAACCAGAAATTGCTTTTAGTATTGGTATAAATGCTGTTTGGGGGTATGGGAAAAGCAGTTTCTTAGAAAGGTTTGAAAAAATATACAAAAAAAATAATAAAAAGTCTATTGTTTTTTGGTACCATATATGGAAAAATAAAGGGTCAACAGCAATTATAGAAAACTTTTTTGATGAATTAAAACAAAGTTTAAAACCTTATTCTGCTGAAATTTCTGAAGACATTAATAATTATGTAAAATCTATTTTGAGCCTTTCTAACAGTGATTTAAATAAAGTTATTTCTGTTGGTATGGATGTACTTTCAGAAAATCAGACATTAGAAAAATATCATAAAAGTATAAATGATAGTATCAAAAAAATTGATAAACAAATTGTAATACTTTTAGATGATTTAGATCGATTAGAGAAGGATGAAATATTAAATTCACTTAAATTAATTAGAACATTATCAGACTTTAATAATGTTGTTTTTATTGCAGGGTATGATAGAGAATATGTAGTTAAAACAATTGAGAAGTCTAAAGATAATTATTTAGATAAAATTTTCAATGTTGAAATAAATTTATTGCCTTTCGATTATCAATTAATACAAGATGAACTATTAAGGCAAATTGACATTGCATTCTCTATTAATAAAAATGAGGAAGCTCTTGTTGGTTTCAATAGTGGTTTTAGAGAATTATTTACAAAAAAACAATTAAATATCGATGATATAAATATTGATGTTGCTTTAGGTTCAAATAAGTTTAATTGTTCAAATTATGAACTAAGTTATAAGGATTTTTTTAAAACTTATAGGGATGTGAAACGTTTTGTGAATGAGTTTAAATTTAATGCAACGCTAACTAAAATTGAGAAAAATGTAATAGCTGAGGAATATATTTTATTAAAATTACTAACTTTTAAATATAGGGAATTACCAAACCTAGTCTTTGACCGGATTAATGAAATTTTAAAATCTGGTCAACTTGATGTTGAGAATAATAAAATTCAAGTTTTTGGAGGTTCAATATCTAATGATATTTACTTTTACGATAATGAGTCAAAGAATAATTTAATAAACCTTTTGGATGGTATCTATTCTACCGAAAACATTGAAATTATTAATGCTGTTATATGTAAGTTGTTTTCTGAAAAACCTAAAGAGTACTATCAATTAAATCAAAACTCAATTTCAAAAATTTATTATACTAATATTTATTTAAGAAATAATATTCTAGGGGCAGCAATTACAATTACTGAACTTCAAAAAGCCTTTGAAGAAAATGATGTTTTTTCCTTTTCTAAAAAATTTGTTAGTTCAAAATCTCAGTCAAAACCTCAACTTTTAAATGAAATTAAACAATTTATTTATAATAATAAGACAACGTCAAAAGAACAATTTATAGATTCATTAAAATCATTAAACATTATTTCGTTTAATCAAGGTTTCAGTGATAATCAAAAAGTAGTTGAAATTATTAGTCAAGGCTATTTAGATTTTTATAGTGAAGACAAAAATGAACTAGTAAAGGATATAATTAAACTTATTTTAAACCCTGATATTAATTATCTGGAGCAACTTTTAAGTGAATTAAATATTAACGCTGAAAGAAAGAAAAGTAAACAGAATTATGGTGCAGGAATAGTTACATATAAAAATAATCCTTATAGTTCAGTTCAGTTAAAAGAAATACTTTTAAGTAAACTTCAATATACAATTGAGCAAAAATCAGATCCAATAGTTGTTTTTAAAGCTTACCATTTACATACGGAAAAAATAGTTTCGGATAAAACAATTATACAATCAAAAGAAGCAAATAAATTATTAAGGCTAGATATAGAACAAAGATTTAGAACTTATTTATCTTCAGATTATTTTGATTTTATGTCAACTATTCCGATGGTTGAAACTGATTTTGAATTTGATGGATGGCAACCTAATTATTTCTTTGCGCAAGTTTTTTCAAAAGAGAGAACATATGATGAATTAATGGCAAATCCTGATAATAAGGAGTTATATAAATTATTTATTGCCGAAGGCTGGGATAATTTTAGAAATTTTATTGAATCAATCAATGTTTTGGAACTTGATTTAAATGAGAAGCGTCAAATGAGTATGAATATTGGTAAAAAATTAGTTCAAGCTTTTATAAAAAATAATTATACACAGCTTAATTGGTCACAGTATTCTTCCATCTGGAATAAAGAATGAACTTATAAAAAGAGTAATAAATTTTTATTAAAATAAAAAATATGAAATGGAATAAATTTTGGCTTAAACTAATTATTATTGTAGGACTAGCCTTTGTTTTAGGAGCCCTTTTGGCTCCATACTTTCTTCTAAAAGAAAATATATTTCCTGAAGTAAATTTTGAGTCTGGAAATAAATTAGGTGCTGCTTTTGGCGGACTAATTGGACCATTCGTTGCTATAGGTGCTGCTCTTTTAACTTTTGCTGCATTTATGGTGCAATATGAAGCGAATAAAAAAATTCAAGGGCAATTTAAAAAACAACAATTTGAAAGTCATTTCTTTAAAATGCTTGATCTTCATGTTAGAAATGTTGAAGCCTTACAAATAGATCGATTTGAATACAATCCAAAAACAGGTATAAATGGGAAATCAAAAATTAATGGTAGAAGAGTTTTTCTTTCAATGGTTGAAGAATTTCATAAAATACTAGATATTGTATATAAAATCCACAAAATTGATATTTGTAAAAAAAAGGAGGATCTAAATACTTTAGCATATCAAATCTTTTTTTTCGGTAGTAATTCAGAGCACGTTAAACCTATTAAATCTAAAGAGAAAATTCTTATAAAATTGGTTGAAAGACTAAAAGGACTTAAAGGAAGGTTTAGAAACTCTGAAAGTGAGAAACGAACAATGACAATTTATAGCGAACTTTTTGAAATTAGAACTAGACATGTACCTTTTTCTGGTCACGAATCACGTTTGGCACACTATTACAGGCACCTATATGAAATTGTAAAATATACAGTGGAAAGTCAAAATAATGAAGTTATAGAATATAAAGATGCTAGACAGTATTTAAAAATTTTAAGAGCACAACTTTCAAATCAAGAACAATTGCTACTTTATTATAATTATCAATGCGGTTTCGGGAAGAATTGGGATAAGAAAGGTAAAAAACATAGGTTCTTCACTTATTATAGAATGTTGCATAATATTCCATTAGATGATAATAGAATTCATAACGCTTTTGAACATCCAAGGGATCATTTCTGTGAGTTTATTTATGGTCCGGATAGATCTGATAAAGATGAGCTTTTTGAATGGGGTGATAATTTCAGTGAAGAAAATAGAATAAAATGTTTTGAAAAATCAAATTAGCTATGGAAACACATTTTGAAATACTAATTGATGCCTCAGGTAGTATGGGCTATATGAAGGGCTCAAAAGAATACGAAAATAAATACCTACTCCCAGATGGAAGCACACGAACAGATTTAGTAAAAAAAATATTAGGAAACAGCATAGTTCCTAAATTAAGTTTTGCAAATACTTTTAAGATCTCTACCTTCAGAAATGAATTTAACTTAGACAAAAATGGGGAAAGAATTGTTGTGAATAATAGCTATAAAGATTACCCAAATATTAAACCAATATATTCAGGGGAGTTTGATAAAGATTTAATAAATAGTTCAATCAATCAAATTATAAACCCGGATATAGGAGGAACACCTCTTTTTTGGGCTTTGGCAATTCTAATTAATAAATCGGTTTCTAAATCACTTAATATAATTGTATTAAGCGATGGAGATGCAAATGATAGAACTCAATTTGATATTGAAATATTAAATGTAATTAAGAATAAAAAAATTGAATGTAAAATTTATTTTATTGGGATAGACCAGGATGAAGTAGCAATTAAAAAATCAAAAAATCTAGCAAGCTCAACAGGTGGATTCTATGTCAATTTAGATATTATGAACTATGATGAAAGTAAATTTGAGAGTCTTTTATTCGATTTCAAAACAACATTAACTAGTACTGCACTTTCTGGAATTACTGAACTACAGGAGAATGTAGAAGAAGAGAAACCAATTAAAGTTAATATTGAAAATAATGAAAAAGTTGAAGAGCCTAAAAGTATTAAACTTTCAGAAAAGGTTGCAGAAAACAGTAAATCATTACAATTAATTTCTAATCAACTAGACAATATTGTTAATGAATTGAAATATTTAAGAACTTCCAAAAATTCAGGTGACTTAACAAACGAATTTGAATTTGATGAAGATGAAGAGCACAACAAAAAAATAGGGCGAAAATGTGAAAATTTCCTGTACAAGCATTTTCAAAAAGACAATTGCGAGGAAGTATTATGGCTCAATGAAAAAGAGGAACAAGGCTCTCCATTTGACATCAGGGTAAAAGTTAAAGGGGAATATTTTTTTATAGAATGTAAAGGAACATCTACAAGTTCTAAGGAGTTCTATCTTACTAAAAATGAGTGGAAATTCTACTTAGAAAACAGAAAGAATTATAGGTTGTATTTTGTTTCCGAAATTAATTCAGATAATCCAAAAATTATAAGAATAGAAGATTTAATTTCTAGCTTAGAGAAATTAGAATTGATACCATTCTCTTCAATTAACAGAAGGCTTAAAGCTGATAGAACTGTATTTCAAATTCAATAATTCATAAAAAAGCTATGCTAACAATTGGAAATTACTTTGAAAACGTAGAATGTGAAAGTTTTAAAGACATTGGAACTGGCAGAATTAGAATTAGACCTCTTAAGGGGTGCCTACAAAAATAGTTATTGAATGTAGTGCAGCTGAACGCAAGGCATATTCTATTGGCACTAAATTTAAAACAGAAAATGTTCGTGTATGTAAAAAACCAGATGGTAGAAATTACTTAAGAGCCAAAGATCAAACAATTTATAAAATATAAATATAACCCCAACTATGAAAAATTTTGAAATAACATTTAAAAACGGATTACTAATTGATAAAAAAACAGGAAAAGTAATAAACCTAGCGCCTTTTAACACCTATTATATTCAAGGTGATGACGATAGCTTTATAATAGAAGAAAATAAACAAGTAAAAGCTATTCCGCTCTCTTCAGACAAAAAAATAGCGTCTTTACAAAAAAGACATAAAAATTTCAAACTTGAAAAAATAGGGACTGCTGGCGATGTGCTTTATTACAGAATTGGATTAGGGAAACCTAGTAATGAAGACATTCAAAGTGAATTTCTATTCAATGCTGTTTTAGATGAAGATTTATACATTAAAAGTAAAGATTTAAATAAATGGACGCTATGCAAATGTATATGTAAAACAACAAAAATTATTGAAGGTGAATTAGGTCTAGAGTTTCAAAATGTTGACGCTGACTCATTAAGTGAGTTATATGCAAATGTGGTAAGCACCTATTTTAATAAAAAAAGAAGTACAGCTTGTAATGCTTTTAAAACTTTCTGTCATGCACCTGAAGGGCAGTCGCCAAGTTTGAATTGGATAAAAAACAAACCTAACTTAGTCTTAGATTTAAGACGTAATGCACTTATAATTAAACCTAAACAAAAAGAAGTGTTAGCTAAATTAAGTTAATCCGTAACAACTGCTAAAACATTAAAAAAATGCTATTTGATAAAGTTAAACCCGAGCACATACTATTTGGAATCAGAGACTTTGAAGAAAAAGGGTTGCCAAAGGGGTTTGGTCCCTCAACATCATATGATCTTTTGTTTAAAGGAAAAAAGTATCCTCCAAAAGCCGTAATGGCTTATGCTAATTTTTACGCTTCCGGTAGAAAAGTTGAACGTTACTTTAAAGGAGGTGACGATACAGAATGCTTTCAAGTATTAAGAGACAATGGCTTTATAGTTGAGGAAAAAACAAAAATTGAAACTAAGATAAATACAAAACTAGAATTTTCATCTTGGTTATTAAAAAACGCTCCTGACTCCTACAATCAATATTTAGGAGGTTCAACACAATCAGTAATTGAACGTCTCAATGAAATTCAAGAGTTTTTTCCAGAACTAGATTTTTTCAATGTGAATGAAACCAATTATTCTAGTTTGATTAATCAAATTCTATTTAGCTTAAAAAAGAAAGAACGCTTAAAAAAACCTAAATTTATAGAATATGATCAGTTTCATAGTAATGGAATTCCAAAAGCAGTTGTTGGTAAAAATAATTACGTAAAATTTCTAGAAGAAAAGTTTAATACTAAAAATAATTCAAAAAGCAGTAATCTCTTTACGTGGGTTCAAACACATAAGGAATTAGCGCAATATCTTTTAACAAAAGAAAATAACCAACTTGAATTAATAGATTTGTTAAAATCTGCAAGTGTGTCAGGCTTTAAAGATGGTGAAGAAAATGGCAAAGAAATAGAGTTAAAAGAAATGGATCCTTTTACATTTTTCTTTTTTATTTATAAATATGGCCCTGATCGAAGACTTAGTATTTTACAAAATATTGCTAAAAAACTACACTTAACTATACCAACAGACGATACTGGTATTCCATCTGTTCAACCGTTAAAAGTTTGTTTGTTTCCTTTTAAAGAATTTAGAAACAACAATGAAATTGCAAGACTTTGGGCCTTTTTCAGAAAAACATTAAATAATACTATTTCTGAGGAAGAATTCTCAGACATCTTAACAATTAATAGTACGGGTAAAACAAAACTATCTGAAGGAATGTTTGATGTATATCCTGATGCTTTTTTTCCAATAAACGGACCAACAAAACCTTATTTGAAAGAAATTTTTGGTATTGATCCAAATTTCAATACTTACTCAGAATATCAAGAAATACTAGAAAGTATTCGTCAAATAACCTCAAAGCCTTTTTATGAAATTTCTTATGATGCTTGGAAATGGAATAACACAAGAGATAAAACAAATTATTGGATCTTTCAGGGAAATCCAACAATTTATAATATTACCAATGCATTAAAAGCAGGTCATTTAAAAAGTTGGAAAATTACAGCGCATAAATCCAATATTAAAATAGATGATAAAGTTATTATATGGCAAACTGGTGAAGATGCAGGTTGTTATGCTTTAGCTGAAGTAACTTCTAAAGTTGATAAATTTGAAGAGGAGGATTTTGAATTATTGTATTATAAATTACCGCAAAATTCTAAAAGTTCAGAACGGGTAAAGTTAAAAATCACAAATTATTTCGCTGATAGTCCTATTTTATGGAAAGACTTAAAAAATATGCCCGAATTCACCAATTTTAAGGCTGGAAATCAGGGCACCAATTTTAGGGCTACTCAAGAAGAATTTGAAGCAATATTAAATTTTAAGAAGAATACAAATACTATGGAAAAAGAATCTAATTTAGTTTTAAACAAAATATTATTTGGCCCTCCTGGAACAGGTAAAACATATCATACCATAAATGAAGCTATTAAAATTGCAGATCCTGATTTTTATGAATTAAATAAAAACAATAGAGATAAATTAAAAGAACGCTTCAAATTACTGTTGCTAAATTCGGATAACGAAGGAAATGGGCAAATTGCGTTTACAACCTTTCATCAATCATTTAGTTATGAGGATTTTGTAGAAGGTATAAAACCAACAGAACCAAAAGAAGGTGATGAATATTTAAAATATGAAATACAAGAAGGTGTATTTAAAAAAATATGCAGGATGGCTAGTGATAGCTTAAAGGCTGTTGATGTAAATTCAGATACTTTAATTTCTATCTCTGAAGAAGAATTCAATCAATCCAATTTTTACAAAATGTCCTTAGGAAATTCACAACAGGATGACGATCAGGATATTTTTGACTATTGTGCTCAAAATAATTGCATTTCCATAGGTTTTGGAAATAATTTAGATTTTTCAGGTTTAGATGAAAAAGATTTAAAAACCTTTGGAAAAGATAATAATCTGGAAGCCTTTCCTATTCAGGCAATGAACCTTTTTAAAAACTATTTAAAAAATGGAAATTTTGTAGTCATTTCTCACGGTAATAATTATGTAAGAGCTATTGGGAGAGTTATTGGGGATTATGAATACAGAGATGAATCACCATTCCCAAATAATCCTACTTTCAATCATTTTAGAAAAGTGGAGTGGATTTTTAATGATAAAGAAATTGCTTCAAAAGATATTTATCATAAAAACTTATCTCAACAAACCATTTATAAACTACTGAAAACTGAAATTAAAAAAGAGTTTTTTGTAAAAGAAAAAAAGATAGATACCCTTAGATTACCAAAGAACCCCAAAAATTATGTCATAGTTATTGATGAAATAAATCGTGGGAATGTATCATCTATATTCGGTGAGTTAATCACTTTAATTGAAAAAGATAAAAGAGCTGGCGGTGATGAAGAGTTAAGTGTAATTCTTCCTTATTCGAAAAAGGAATTTAAAGTACCTCAAAACGTATTTATTATTGGAACAATGAATACTGCAGATAGAAGTATTGAAGCTTTAGATACAGCGCTTAGAAGACGTTTTTCTTTTAAAGAAATGCCTCCAAAAGCGTCATTAATTTTAAATGATAGTAAATTACAAAATGGTAAAATAGGAACAATTGATGTGGTAGAGATTTTAGAAACCATTAACAATCGAATTGAAAAGTTAATTGATAAGGATCATAAAATTGGGCATTCATACTTTTTAGCTATTGAAACAAAAGAAGATTTAATAAATGTATTTGAAAACGAAATTATTCCATTATTAGAAGAATATTTCTTCGGTGATTTAGGTAAAATTGGGTTAATATTAGGGAATTCATTTATTACTAAAAATAATAAATCAGAAATGAAATTCGCAAAATTTGATGAATACGATCCTTCAATTGTAAATGACTTATTAGAAAGAAATGTGTTTGAAATTACGCCTCAAGAAAATTGGAATTTTGAAAGTATTTATGAAATAAACTAGTTTTAAATGTCTAGAGTAATACAAGTATTTGAATTTGAAAAACTCACCATTCACAAAGATGAGTTAGATCGTCAGTTAACAAAAAAAGAACTGGAAAAACTATACGAATTCAATGATAAAAATGACAATTGTTATTTTACAGGAATTCGTGATGGTGTAAAATTCAAAAATTTTGTGGGTGTTATTCAAATAGGAGGGCTTACCATTGAGATATTACCAAAAACAGATAAAAATAAATCAATCAAAGAAGACTATAACACTTGGCATAAAGCGTTAATAAATATGTTGCGAATATGTAAACATATAAATATAACCTCAATGTCTGAAGCTAATTTAAAAAAGAAACACAATTCAATATTAGAGTTGTATTTCGAAATGTATTTAGATGAGGTTGAGCAGTTATTACGTGTTGGGTTAATTAAAAAATACCGTAAATATTCATCTAATATCTTAGCGTTAAAGGGTCGATTAGATTTCAATAAAAATATTCAACAAAATTTAATTCATCAAGAACGGTTTTACACAAGTCATCAAATTTATGATTATGAGAATATTGTCAATCAAATTTTATTGAGAGGATTAACAATATTAAAATCCTTAACAAATAATTCTATACTAAGTGATCGTATTAATAGGGTTAATTTAAATTTTCCTGAAATTAAGGAAATCTCAATTCAAAAACATCATTTTGAACAGATAAAAGATAATCGTAAAATAGTGCCTTATAGTAAGGCTTTACAAATAGCTAAAATGTTAATTTTGAACTATTCACCAGACATAATTTCGGGTCAAGAGAATATGTTAACACTGTTATTTGATATGAATAAATTGTGGGAAGAATATATATATAGAATGTTAATACGAAGTAAATCAGAGGTTTTTAACGTATCTCCCCAAGACAATCAAAAGTTTTGGGAGAACAGAACAATTCGACCAGATATCGTAATAACACATAAAAACAGTGATATTTCAGAAACCTATATTATTGATACTAAATGGAAAATTATTGAAGCCAACAAACCCAGTGATAACGACTTAAAACAAATGTTTGCTTACAATATGTATTGGGATGCAAAAAAAAGTATGCTATTATATCCTAGCTCAAAATCAATAATAGAAGGCTTTGGAAATTATCATAAAGGTAGAGAGTTAAAAGAATACGAAAAAGATGTTGAAATTGAATATGATAGAACAAACCAATGTAAAGTTGGTTTTATAAATGTTTTAGATGAAAACAACCAACTCAATTTGGATATTGGGAAAGATATATTTGAGAAAATTGTAATGAAATAAAATCCAAAATTGCTACGCTATGGCATATGAAGAAAAAGAACAAAATAAAAGTGATTATCAAAATGATTGGGCTAAGGATATAAAAGGTGAGCCTATACATATTAACAATGCTAATAGCGGTGCAAATGGGTACTATTGTATGGGGTGTGATAAGGAGATGCAGGCAGTAAAATTTAAAAATCCTAAATACCAATCTTACTTTAGACATCACGCTAAAAATATTGATAAAGAAAAAACTGAGTGCGTTGTTGCTAGTAGAAATTACAGAGAACGTTTAGCGGCTTTTATTTTAAACCGTATTAAGTTTATCAATGTTCCTCCTATTTATAAGTATCCTCCATTAAAAGAAGAGGGCTTAGAAATGTTTTTAAAAGACAGAGAAACTATAAAAGCTCATAAAGTTGTTTCAGAACTTACTTTTTATGAAGATGAACAGGGAAATATTCTACATGGTAAAAATCCAAAAATAGAAGATAGGTATTTATTGGTTAGACCAGATGTGACTTTTTTTGATGAAAAAAATGAAGCAATATTGTTTATCGAATTTGTGGTTACACATAAATTATCAGAAGAAAAAAAAGTAAAATTAAGTCGTTTAGGTATAAATACGGTTCAAATAATTATTCCGAAAGTACCCGAAGTAGAAATAGAAAAAGCATTAAAATCATCAAGAAAATTTAAATGGATTTATAATGAACTCGAAGCAAACACCGAATACATATCAATTCCCAAAGGAAATACAGAAGGAGTACCACCAATTGATGAAATCCAAAGAAAACTTTTTGAAGAATCTTACTCCTGCAGAGCAGCAAAAATTAACAATCTTGTACGCAACATTAACAAGTGCTTACGTTCAGAATCTTACAGACGAACTGAACGTCTCTTTAACTCTGAAATATCAAGAGTTAAGGGGAATACAGAATCAGCTCAAAAAAGATTGGGAGATTTGGAAGAACAATATAGAAAAGAAGCACTTGATAGAAATAGAGAGTCTCACGGACAAATTAAAATCAAATACAGAGATTTGGAAAAAAGATATAACGATAAAAATCAAGAACTTCAGCAAGCTACCGAAGAATATAATTCCGACCAGCGAATTAGAGAATCAATACAATACCAAATTAGCAGAGAGGAAACTCTTATCTGCAATATTAAAAGAGAAACAGAAAAATTCGAAGGAAGAGCTGGACTTGATGAAAGCAGAATGGGAGAAGAAATTTGGGATCAATTTAGCCCAGAAACAGAAATGATTGAAAGAGGAATCGAAGAAATTAGAATTAAGAACGATAACATTGAAGAAAAAATACGAACATCTGTTAATTCCCAAATCGAAGCAGCTGAATGGAGCATTAGAGACATTAGAATAGAGCAAGAACGAGTTGAGAGTACAATTTGGGAGGGATTTAAAGCTAACATCGAATTTGAAAAATCAGAAATCCAAAGAATTGAAAGAAAAGAAAAAGGAATTGAAAAAACAATTAGAGAAAAATTTTTAACAAGGGAACATGGAAAAGAGGGTAAAACCTTAGAATGGTTTATGGAAACATATAAGGATGAAATAGAGAAATCATAAAATATGTTTAGGCTACTTTGATAATATTAATTTAAATATCCAATTAAGTTTAAAATGAATAACACAACCAAAGGACATAAATTTCAAGAATATTTTGTCAGTAATTTAATTAATTCAAAAGATTTTACCCTGTTAACATCTTATCCAAAAGAGGGAGTAAAAGGAAAAACGAGTACAAATTTTATATTACAATCTGAATTAATTAGGGCTAGATTTAAGCTTTCAAAAAATGTAGTAAACTTATTTGCCTTCATAACTAATAATGAAAATCTTCTTTTTTACATTAGAAAAAAACCTAATGAATTTTTAACAGAAAAGTTACAGCTTCGTTTTAAAAATCAAATTAAAACCAATTCAGCTAACGAAATCACCATTAATTTAAATTCTTTAAAAGATATTGATGATTTAATTCAGCTTTTATTTATTGAGCATTTAAAATCTTCAGTTTCAAAAAAGTTAAAATATTCAGATAACTTAGAAGCAATTAATTTTAATAACGAGTTAGATTCCATTATTCTAGCGAACCATCAAAATCCAATAGCTTATAAAGAAGCAATCGTAAAGATTAGAACATCTCAAACTAAATATAGAGATAACTTGATGGGGAAATGGGAGAATAAATGTGGCTTAACAAATATTTCAAAAAAAGAGTTGTTAGAGGCTTGTCATATAAAACCCTTTTGTGAATGCGATAATAATGAATATTACGATTTGAATAACGGCATTATACTAACACCTACAATTCATAAATTATTTGATAAGTTTTTAATATCATTTGATAATTCAGGGAAAATAATGTTATCAAAACGAATGAATGAAACAGATTTACATAAATTGAATATTAATGAAAATATGACATTAAATTTTCATAACCTCAAAATGGAAGTGTATTTAAAACTTCATAGAACGAAGTTCTTAGCTAACGAAATCTAAAATTAGAATTATTTCAAAATTTATAATAATTCAACAAGCTAGAAATACTCGGTTGTTCAACACGAATTATTTTCCCACATCTCCAGCACTATTCCATTCCGTTAGCACTTCATTGCATAAAGCTTCCAATTACCGCACAGTAAGAACCACCGAAAAGGTGGTACTTACTTTTAGCCTTTGCGCTAACTTTCGTCACTATCAACGGTCATTGAGCGGAGTCGAAATGTGTTCAAAATCTCATCATAATAGCAACAATTGAAATTCGTTTCCAAAACAAACAGCTGAACAAAGTACAAACATCCGTGCAGGTAATTAGCCGTAACACCTTAGCCATTTATTTCTGTTCATTACCTAACTTTATCAATTCGGCTGCCGTCATTAATTTTGCGTTGCCGTCTCGATGCATAAATTCGCCTCGTCGTTTCATTGCGGCTCTCATTTCGTCTTTAGTAAAAGATCTCTTTTTTATGTTTGCTTACAGGTTTTAAAACCTGTTAGATTTGGTATTTTAAAGCTAAAATTATTATATTTTCCTGCCTTGAAGTATTTTTAAAGTCACCAAACTAAAGAAAATTCCAAAGGAAATATAGCACATTGGAAAACCGTTTTCCATTTTTGGGCATTGTATATTTCCTAATAACTGACCCATAGTTGCATAAGTTGCAATAGCCAAAGCAACTAAGGTGAACAAAAAATAAATCACTTTTCCTTTATTAAAAATATGGGCAACAAAAGGAATTAACAAACAACCGAAAATAATATAACAAGCTGGTATTACACCTAATTTAGGGCAGGTTCCTTCATGTAAAAATTCCGTATAGGCCAAGTTTCCGGCACCTAGAATACCAAAAATAAAAACGAGATAAATGCTATAATTAATAATTTTCTTCATTATTAAAGATACATTACTGTTTTCCAACACTAACAGTAGTGTTTATAGCAACATTTTCCAATACTTGCGAATTTCCTTTTGAATCTTTTATGGTGATCGCCGAGATATTTTGAGCGTTGCCCAAACCAAAAATTAGTGTATTAGACTGGTCGCTGCACAATCCTTCGCCAATAACATTGTAGTTTGTTTGTGAACCATTTTCTGTGGTGACAGTTACAACAGCACCAATTAATTCAGCTTTATCCTGCATTCTAACTTTTACAAAATTTGCTTTCCCTCCATTGTTTATATACACTTTAGCATTTCCGTTTAAATTTGCGTAAACCAAATCTGGATAACCATCATTGTTAAAATCACTGCTTAAAGGTGTAATTGCATAATTTTTATTAACCACATTAGCCTGCTCTTCTGTTGCAGCAAAAGTTCCATTATCTAATTGTACTAAAAAACGACATGGTAATTTAAAAAGTGCTTGAGGAGGAAATGCAATATAATTTTCTGCAACCACCAAATCTTGTTTTCCATCTAAATTAAAGTCTTCAAAAATAGCTCCCCAAGAAAATTCAAATTTTGCGATGTTTGTGTTTCTTGATGTATTTGTAAAAGCACCATTTCCATCATTACTAAATAAAATCCAGTCTGTAAAAAGTTCTTGATCTTCTTTTAAATCTCCTTTTGCTAAAGCTTTTGGTACGGAAGTTCCTGTGTTTGAAAAAAAGAAATCAGGAGTATTATTGTTGTTATAATCTCCCACTGCAATCCCCATTGGATAGGCAAATTTTCCAGTTAAAGGGTTACTCTTCAGTTTAAAAGATGTTCCGTCTTGGTTAATATATATTCGAGGTTCACCAGTGTCATACGCTACCACTAAATCTAGTTTACTATCATTATTTACATCTACAAAAATACCTTGAAATGTATTGTGAATGTACTCTAATCCTGCAGATTTCGTAATATCAGTAAAAGTATTGTCGCCATTATTCAACAACAATACGCTAGAACCACCGTATTTTTTATCGTTAAAAATGGTTTGCCCTTCCATTAATTCCTTTTTAATGTACCCTGCCACAAATAGATCTATAAATCCATCTTGGTTAAAGTCTCCTAACGTCACAGAAATTGGTGTTGTTTTTTCATTCAAATGCACATTTATTTCTTCTGAAGAAAAAGTACCATTATTGTTCAATAAAACAAAAACACCACTGTCTCTAGTAACTATAATATCTGTAAATCCATCCTGATTAAAATCGTAGGAAACAGCACCTAATGTATTTCCTATTTTTGAAGGTAATTTTACATCTTTAGAAATATTTTTGAAGGCTTTATCACTATATTGAAATAAACCATCTTCCTGTTCACTTCCACCTCCAATAAAAAGTTCATCAATACCATCATTATCTATATCAATAAGGCAAGAACCTAAAACTGGCAAACTAGTTTCATCATTAAATTGGTGCGTAAAATCTATACTTGCTTCACTAAATTTTGGTATTATGGAATCGGGAACGGTTAAATCACAACCTTTAATAGATAGCGGACTTGCAACATAAGGGTTGATAGTGTCTTTCCAAAAATAGGTTAATAAAGCTCCAATAAGTAGTATTACTATTAACGGTAAAATCCATTTTAATCTTTTTCTCATAATGTTATTTTATTTTTAAGGGGTTTTAAAATGCGATGCATTTTATTTTATATTTTTTTTGAGTTAATTTTTATAAGTATCAATGACAATCCAAATACTATAAAATGTACCACATTCATCGCAATTGGACCAATAATAAACCCTAAGGAAGGCATTATTTTGTAGATAACCAATACTGAAAGTAAAATAACAATAGGGTTAAATATTGCCATCCATTTTGGATATAAGGTATTGCCTTTTAAAATTGGAATTACAAATAATATGGAAATTGCTGCAACCCAAACTCTTAACGATTTCACTAAAATTTCAGCGTGATTTTTATAAACTTCTATTAACGATTGCAAAGCGGTATCATTTGGAAATTCAGCTATTTTATGCACCAAATAACCCAATTGTGCTCTTGAGGAAATCCACATACCACCAATCATAAAAGCGATAACTCCCAAAACAAAAATTGCTGTAGCTATTTTTGGATTTTTTTCTTTGAAAACCAAATATAAATGATAATAACCGGCAATATAAAACGGAACAAATGAAACCGCCACAAAATGCCCTAACGTTAATCTGCTTAAAGGAATTTGATTAAAAAATTCGAAATTACTTCCGTCGTAACCAATCCCTCCAGGAGAATAGTGCAATAAAAACTCACCAATTCCCACTCCAATAGCGCCAATAAGTCCAAGAATTCCAGAAATAAATAATAGTTTGTCTGTTGATTTTTTCATTTTTAGTAGGTCGAAATAAATACCATTACTTACAAGCTCAAAATTTTAACAAGTGTAATAAAAGCTAGTATACCCGTTAAAACACTTAATACCAAATTTAAGTTTTTTGCCAAACCTTTTGATTTACTTTGTATTAGCCTTGCATAATGGGCATACATATATAACAATGCAAAAGTGCCAAGTGCAGAGCCTATAACAAAAATGAATATGTTTTGTTGTGTAAACTGCAACCATCCTGCAACATCTAAAGCAGTTGTAACTCCACAATAAAAAGGGATAGAAAACATATTTAATACGGAAAGTAGTAAACCAACCATAAAACTGTTGCCAGTTTTTTCTTTAACCGTTTCTGTTGGGGCTTTATCTTTTTTGGATTGACGATAAAAATAAAAGGACAATAGCGCAAAAATAACAACTGCAATTTGTTGAAGCGATTGTACAAAAGCAGGATTGTTTCTTAAAAATTTAGTAAATAAAATAGCTATATAAACTTGCCCTAATACAATAACTGAAACACCTGCAGCAAATTTAATGGCTTCAAATTTACTTTTATCCAAACTAATTTTGGCGGTTTTCATATTTAACATACTGGGAGTTAGAGTACCTAAAAAAGAAGTGATGAATCCTAAAATAAAGTGTAAAATTAAAGTCATTGGATCGTTAGTAAATGTTAATAATTATAAATTAACACATAAGTCGTTTTAAAACTTTAAAAATTACCGAAATATTTTTTTTTACTTTTTTAAAAGTTAAAATAACTATCAATTTAAGATAAACAAATCAGTTATATTAAAAAAATAATATATTTATCATCACAAAAATTTAATTAATTAAATTAATGGAAGAAACTAAAGTAACTACAAAAGTTATGTTTGAAAATTGGGTTGCCCAATTTAGTGACGAACTTTTTTCTTGGGCATATTATAAAACATCTTCTAAAGAAACTGCTGAAGATTTAGTACAAGATACTTTTGTTTCAGCCTATCATAATATAGATTCTTTCAAAGGTAAAAGTCAACCAAAAACCTGGTTATTTACAATTTTAAACAATAAAATTATTGATTATTACCGAAAAAAATCGAAACAATTTGTTATTTCCTCAGACGATTACTCACAACAAATAAAAACAACCAATAATTTTTTTGATGAACATGACAAATGGAAAAAAGAAATTGACACCAACGAACAACATTGGTTAGACAATCCTGAGTTTAATAGTATACTTTTAGCTTGTATTAAAGACCTACCAGAAAATTGGCAATTTATTATTCAATCTAAATATATTTTAGATAAGAAAAGTGCAGACATATGTCAGGAACTAGAAATCTCTAAGTCTAATTATTGGCAAATAAGTCATAGAGCTAAATTGTTATTAAAAAAATGTATAGAACTAAATTGGGTAAGCAAATGAAAAAAATGATGAACATATTAATGCTTTCTTGTAAAAAAGCTACCGAATTAATTGAAAAAAGACTGGTTATTAAATTATCAATTATTGAAAAAATTCAATTAAAAATGCATACTGCTGTTTGCAGCCAATGTTCAGCCTACGAAAAGCAAAGTGAAATTATTGAAAATAGCATTGCTGAAATTCATCAGCCAACTAAAGAAAAATTAAAACTTTCTTCTGAAAGAAAGGAACAGATTTTAAAACAATTAGAAAAGTAAAAATAGTTTAAAGTTATTCTGTTTTTGTTGCTTGTGCAGAATTGAATCTTATACCTAATTTTCAATAATTTATTTATAATTTATGAGAAACCTATTTCTTACAATAGCTGCACTAACTACGGTATTTTTTCCAAGCGCACAACAAGCAACAATTAAAAATGTTAATTCAACCGAATTTAAAAAATTAATTACCAAAAAAGATGGTATACTATTAGATGTTCGCACACTATACGAATTTAAAAATGGCCATTTAAAAGAAGCCGATCAATTAAATTACTATTCCTTTAGTTTTAAAGATAATTTGCTTTTGTTACCAAAAAATAAACCGATTTATGTGTATTGTAAAACCGGTTACAGAAGTAAAAAAACTGCTGAAATATTAATTAAAAATGGCTATACAAAAGTTTATAATTTACAATATGGAATTAAAGAATGGAAAGAAAATAACTTTCCAATAGTAAAAGACACTTCAAATTAAATAAAAAAACATCAACATAACACCTTAAAAACAAGGCGATTAAATACAGTAAATAAAAAAATATTTATTTTTTGTCAGGAAATAAAACTACTAAAGTCTATTCATTCAGTTAACACAAAATAAACAAACTGAAAGATGACAACAAAAAAGAAAATCTTAAAAATTGCACTCATACTTATAGGAGTGGGAATATTAATTGGAGGAAGTGTGGGATATTATATGTTCAACAAACCGGCAAGGGATGTTCAAAATACCAAAACCGATTTTAGTTATAATGCTAGTGAAATTATAAACGAATATTTAACCGATTCCCAAATGGCAAACGATAAATATTTAGCTGAGAATGGAGAATCAAAAGTGTTGGAAATAACTGGGATTGCTTCCGAAATTTCGGAAGATTTTAATAATCAAAAAGTTATTCTTTTAAAAGCTGAGGGAGACAAAGCCGGCGTAAGTTGCACGTTTACTCCTGAAACAAATGCTAATACACAAAATATTAAAATTGGAGACAAAATTACCATTAAAGGTGTTATTCGCTCAGGTGCTTCTTTTGATGAAGATTTAGAAATGTACGAAAACGTAATTATAGAAAAAAGTGACATAGTGTCAAATAAATAAAGTAAATAACAATAAATTAAAAATTTTTAAAATGAAAAAAACAACAATCCTTTCAATACTTACAGTAGTGGTAATTTCATTAACTTCAATAACAGCTTCGGCTCAAAAATTAGTAAGTTCAACAACACATTTTAAATTCTATTCAACAACACCTGCGGAAGACATTGAAGCTAATAATTACAAGGCGGTGGGTACTATTGAAACAAGTACTGGAGATCTTGTATTTTCAGTTCCAATGCAAAGTTTTGAATTTGAAAAAGCATTAATGCAAGAGCATTTTAACAGTAAAAAGTTTTTAGATACCAAAGCAAATCCAAAAGCAAAACTAGTAGGTAAAATTACAGATATTTCAAAAGTAAATTTCACAAAAGATGGTTCTTATCCCGTTAATGTTACTGGAAATTTAACTATTAATGGTGTTACAAATGCTATTAACGAAAAAGCTACAATTAGTGTAAAAAGCGGAAAAATATCATTAATGTCTAAATTGAATGTTACTCTTGCAGATTATGAAGTAGCATTTAAAAAAGGAAAACCTTCAACAAATATTGCAAAAACAGTTGAAGTAACAGTGCACGCAAATTATTAATAACCCCAATTAAATTCGTAGGATAGAATTAGTTCATATTCAAAAATATTATTGAATATCTAATTTTATCCTACGTACTAATTATACACCCTGAATAAATATAATTTGTACTAAAATGAAAACCTATTGCCAACAAAATTTAGAAGAAATTAAAAAGTTAGTAATTCAATTGTCTGATCAACAATATGCTTATGGTGCTAAATTACTGTCAGATACCTCTATTGGACAACATGTTCGTCATATTTTAGAATTTTACCAAAGCGTATTAAATGGTTTAGATTCAAAAATTATAAATTACGACAACCGAAAAAGAAATTTGCTGATTGAAACAGATAAAGACGTTGCCATTGAAATGATTGATACTATTTGTTTTAAACTAGCAATGGATTTAACAGATACACTATGCTTTTTGGAAGGTAATTTTTCTGCAAATGAAGGAAATGAAAATCAAATAAAAACTACAGTTTTTAGAGAATTAGCTTATTGTTTAGAACACAGTATTCATCATCAGGCTTTAATAAAAGTTGGTTTATTGGAGTTAAACATCGCATCGTTTATAGATGAAACTTTTGGGTTAGCTCCTGCAACTATTAGATATAAAAAGGTATGTGTACAGTAACCTTTGTTCCTATTAAAAGTGGTTTTATTTTCACATCCAATAGAGATGAAAAGATAAATAGACCAACTATATCACCTAAAATATACGAAGATTTACATTACAAATTAATGTACCCGAAAGATAAGAAAGCTGGTGGAACTTGGATTGTTGCAAAAAATGACGGAACATGTATAGTATTGCTCAATGGTGCTTTTGAAAAACACCAATTAAAAGCCAATTACACAAGAAGCAGAGGAAAAGTATTGATGGAAATGATAGCATCTGCAAATCCTATAAAACATTTTTCTTCTATTATTTTAAAAGGTGTTGAACCTTTTACTCTCATTGTTTTTCAAAATAATAAATTAATGGAATTAAAATGGGATGAAATCGAGAAATATGCAATTCCGCACACAACAACAGAAGCACATATTTGGTCATCTTCAACTCTATATAATTTAGAGCAACGGAATTTACGTAAACTTTGGTTTGAAAATTATAAACAAAAAAACGCCCCTATTTCCCCTGAAGACACACTTTATTTTCATAAAAACACACATCCTGAAAATGAAAATTACGGCTTGGTAATAAACAGAGATAATAGCATTAAAACTGTTAGCATTACTCAGTTATTTTCTCAGAATAATAAAATTGAATTGACTTATGTTGATATGAACAATAATGAAAAAACAGAAAAATTAGCGTTTTGAGAAAATTAAAAAACACCATTCATAAAATTTTAAATTGGGAATATTGGCCAATGAACGTTGTTTATTTTCCAATTTATTTCTATTGGATTTTTTTAAGTTTAAAAGCAAAATCATTAGGTTTTTTTAATGCTAGCAATCCTAAAATTAAAAATGGAGGATTTGCAATGGAAAGTAAAAAAGAAATTTATGATTTAATTCCGAAGCAATATTATCCTGAAACATTGCTTTTTAATAACAACGAAAAGTTAGAAACAATCTTAAAAGAAATAGATAATTCTAATATTAAATTTCCATTTATTATAAAACCAGACATTGGCTTGCAGGGTCTTCGAGTTGAAAAAATCCATTCTAAAAAAGAGTTAACAGCATATTTAAAAAATGCAAATCACGATTTTTTAATTCAAGAATTTTCAGAATTTCCTTTAGAAATTGGACTGTTTTATTATAGAATGCCTAATGAAACAAAAGGGAAAATAACAGGTATTGTATATAAAGATTTTCTAATTGTAAAAGGAAATGGAACAAATACAATTCAAGAGTTGATTATTCAAAACCCAAGATTTGCATTGCAATTAGATGCCTTAAAAGAAAGATTTGGAGAAAAATTAAATGAAATATTACCAAAAGATAAAAACCTTAATTTAGTGCCATTTGGAAACCATGTTCGTGGCAGTAAATTTACCGATGTAAGCCATTGGATAAATGATAAATTAACGGAAACCTTTAATAACATTTGTTTACAAATACCTGATTTTTATTTTGGTAGATTAGATATTATGTTTAAATCCAGAGAAGATTTAGAAAAAGGTGAAAATTTCTCAATTATAGAACTTAATGGAGCAGGTAGCGAACCTACACACATGTACGACCCCAAGCATTCTATCTTTTTTGCGTGGAAAGAAATTATAAAACATTACAATATTTTATATAAAATAAGTACTTATAATTATAAAAAAGGACATCCCTATTTAAGTATTAAACAATGTAAAATAATGATAAAAGAAAGTAAAAATTTAAAATACAGCCTAAAACTAATTAGTTAAATTGAACAATATTCAAAAACACTTACCAAAAAACAAACCGTTAGTAGTTGGGTTCCTAATTAGTTTAATAGGTACTTTACCTTTGGGTTACCTTAATGTAATTGGTTTACAATTGTTACTGGAAAATGGACATTTGGCAACCATTCAATTTATTTTAGGTATAGTTTTTATAGAGTTTTTTGTTTTAAAAGTGGTGAGTTATGGATCAAAGTGGTTGGTTCAACAACAAAAATTATTACTATTTATTGATATTTTCACCATACTATTCTTTTCAATTTCAGCCTTCTATTTTTATGCTACAATTGGAAATGAACAAAATTTTAGTTTAAAACAATTACAATTAATTCAAGTACCATTTGTATTGGGATTGACACTAAATATCTTAAATTTTATGCAGTGGCCTTATTGGTCTGGGGTCTATTTATATTTATTTAGAACGCAAAAAATAAAACCAAATAGCAATCAAAATAACTTTTTTATTGTAGGTGCACTCGTTGGTACTTTTGTAGGAATGATTTTATTTACTGAAGCGGGCAACTATTTTTTAACTGATAAAAAAGCCATTATTAGCAAATACCTCAACATCATTTTTACAATCTTATTTTCTGCTTTAGCTTTAATTCAAATCATAAATTTCTTTTTGAAAAGGAATAATAACAATGCAACTTTAAAACAAAAAACCATTAAAATAAAAATTTAAATATGAATACAAATGCTATTTTTAAAACTGTAAATCAAGCCAAAGGGATAAGTGTAGGCTTAATTGTAAAAGATTTTTCAGCAAAAGATATTTTTGACAAAACATTTAAATTAAGTAATTCATTAAAAAATGGAAACCTAGTTGTAATTTTTATTCGTGGTCAATGGTGTCCGTTTTGCAACAAACATTTAAAAGAATTACAAGAACAATTTTATCAGATTTATGAAAAAGGTGCTTCGGTAGTGGTTGTAACTCCTGAAAAGTCTGAATTCATCAAAAAAACCATTAAAAAAACAGGAGCTGAATTCACTATTTTATATGATGAAAATTATAAAATAGCGGAAGCTTTTAATGTGCTTTTTCGTCCAAGTAAAGTTATGCGTTTTATATATAATACTATTTTAAGTGCAAAATTAAAAGAAAGCCATACTGACGAAAGCGAACAATTACCAATTCCTGCAACTTTTATTATTTCAAAAGAAATGAAAGTAAAATGGAGACATTTTGACCCAGATTATAAAAAACGATCAAAAATGACTGACATTATTGCGAATTTAAATTAAAAAATTATTGAATTAAGTAAAAAATCAGTGATAATTATTTGATGTACTAAAAAATATTTTCTAAAGATATCGATATAAATGTCAGGGAAAATTTAAAAAGGAGTCTATTTTGTTGGGTTTATTCTATATTTAAAAGTAAATACCCTTTTCACTAATCAAAAAAAAAAATTATTATAGCATGAAACCAAGAGAAATTTTTATCACAACAGCTATTTCAATCTTATTATTTATTACAATCATTTCATTTTTTTGGAAACCAATTTTATGGAGTTTGCTATTTATTATTCCATTAATCTTGATTGGAATTAAAGATATCCTTCAAAAAAAACATACTATAAAAAATAATTTTCCAGTAATTGGTCATTTCAGGTATTTATTGGAAGGTTTTCGCCCAGAAATTCAACAATATTTTGTGGAAACTGATATGGAAGGTACTCCAGTAAATAGAATTTTTAGATCTTTAATTTATTCAAGAGCTAAAAATGAAAATGATACCACTCCTTTTGGAACTAAAACTGATGTATACAAAATTGGATACGAGTGCATGACACATTCTTTATATCCTAAAAAACAAGCCGATTTAGATCCAAATCCTCGAATAGCGATTGGAGGTAAAAATTGTAAACTCCCATATAATTCAAGTATTTTAAATATTTCTGCTATGAGTTTTGGAGCATTAAGCCAAAATGCCGTTTTAGCTTTAAATAAAGGAGCTAAACTAGGTGGTTTTGCCCACAATACGGGTGAAGGCGGTATAAGTCCTTATCATTTAGAAGGTGGTGGAGATTTGATTTGGCAAGTTGGTACTGGTTATTTTGGGTGTAGAACAGTTGAAGGTAATTTTTGTAAAGACACTTTCAAAAAAAATGCCATGCAGAAAAATGTCAAAATGATTGAAATAAAACTTTCTCAAGGTGCAAAACCAGGTCACGGAGGTATTTTACCCGCAGCTAAAAACACTGAAGAAATTGCTAAAATTAGAGATGTAAAACCATTTACAGATGTGCATTCTCCTCCCTATCATACAGCTTTTAGCAATGCAGAAGGCTTAATGTATTTTATTCAACAATTAAGAGAACTTTCCAACGGAAAACCTATTGGTATTAAACTTTGCGTTGGCAGCAAAGAAGAGTTTATTGAACTGTGCGAAGCAATGAAAAACACAAATATTTCACCCGATTTTATAACTGTTGACGGTGGTGAAGGTGGTACTGGTGCTGCACCTGTAGAATTTTCAAATTCGTTGGGTTTGCCTTTACGTGAAGGATTGTCTTTTGTGGTAAATGCCTTAAAAAAATATGAGTTAAAAACAGATATAAAAGTAATTGCTTCGGGAAAAGTGTTTTCTGCCTTTCATATGATTCGCTTAATGGCTTTGGGGGCAGACGGCATAAATAGTGCGCGCGCCATGATGATGGCTATTGGATGCATTCAAGCGTTGCAATGCAACACAAATAAATGTCCTGTAGGCGTTGCAACTCAAAATAAAAGTTTAATGAAAGGGTTGGATGTAAATGAAAAATACATACGTGTAAGCAATTATCATAAAAATATTATTCACAGTTTTGTTGAAATGTTATCCGCAGCAGGATTGACAAAATCGAATGAAATTAACAGAAAACATATTTTACATAGAACAGGACCAAATAAATTAGTGTCTTATCAAGAATTATATTCTGAAAGTGTATAATTAAAAATTAAATTACAATTATAAAAACAATTTTAAAAACTTCAAAAATGAAAAACAGCTTATTAATTGGACTTATCATTATTGCATTTGTTATGATTGCAATTAGTATTTCAGCAAAAATTCTTCCTCCTGCACTTACAGGTGTTGGTTTTATAATTATAGCAAGTTTGCTTTATAAAAAGAAGGAATAATTAATAAATAAAATTAAGTATCCCTTTTAATATTTTTAGCTCACTTATTACTTGTTAAAAGCAACCGAAAACTACTTTAAACAAATGCAAAATCTAGCATTTAAATAAACCAAATTCTGTTTGAAAAATACCCAAAGCGCTTGATAAAATATTTGAAATTATAATTTTAAAGAATCAAAAAGTAATTTTCCAATTGAAGGATTAAAAACTCAATACAATGAAAAAAGCACTTTATTTTATGCCAGATATCAGCGGATTTACAAAATTTGTGAATAATACGGAGATTGAACACGGCATTCATATTATTGCAGAATTGCTGGAATTGTTAATTGACAGTGCCACTATAAATTTAGAATTGGTTGAAATTGAAGGTGATGCCTTATTTATGTTTACATCTAAAATACCAGATTACGGGCAACTTTTAGAACAAACAACCGCTATGCTTAAAAAATTTCATAAACACACTAAAAGTTACGAATCGAAACGAATTTGCAATTGCGGATCTTGCCGAACTACAACTAACCTAGAACTCAAATTTTTGGTGCATTATGGTGATTTGGCTTTTATAAAAGTAAAAGATATCGTAAAACCCTATGGCAAAGATGTAATTAAAATTCACAGTTCCCTAAAAAACAAGGTGCCAGTTAATGAGTATATTTTATTAACAAATAACGCTTACGATTTGTATAAAGATAATGTAGATGAAACTTGGATTAAAATAAACGAAAGTTATAATTCAAAACAGCTTGAATATTTTTATAAAAATCTAGAAAATATTCAAAATAATGTAGAATTAGTGGATGAAAAAAATGAAATTAAAAACAAAGAAATCAGTAAACCTTCAATAACTATTAAAGAAGATTTTGATGGAAATGTTCAAGAAATTTATACATATATCAGTGAATTAAAATACCGCCATCTTTGGGATAAAGAAGTCAAAAAAATTAAATTTGACGAAAACAGAGTAAACAGAATTGGCACCCAACACAATTGCATACTTAAGGTTGGTAATCTGAATTTTGAAACCATTGCAAATACTACTTCAGATGATTTGGTTTATGGTGAAAATACTAAAGACTTAATGTTTGCTAAAAACTTTTCATATTTAATAAAACTCCATAAAATAGATAAAAATAAAACAAAAGTGGAAGTGAATTTATATTTGGAATTAAATACACTAGGTGCTTTTATGAAATCGAATATATACAGAATGATTAAAAAAATATGGAAAAATAAACTGTTTGAACTACAATTGGTTTTAAAAAACAATTCCCAAATTTTATAGTATGAAAGAAATACTTTTAAAAGCAGAAACCTTTGTGCTTAAGAGTTTAAATAAAAACTTAAAAAGCGCTTTTGTTTATCATACATTTAGCCATACACAATTTGTAGTTTCTAAAATAAATGAAATCATTAAAAATGAAAATATAACCGATGAAGATAAAGAAATTGTGTTACTTTCTGGTTGGCTTCATGACATTGGATATACTGTAGACAAAACAAAACATGAAGATAATAGTATTGTAATTGCAAAAGATTTTTTAACAAAAGAAGGATATGATGAATATAAAATACAGCAAATATTGGCGTGTATTAATGCTACAAAATTAAATGAAACGCCTTTAAACCTACTTCAAGAAATTATTTGTGATGCCGATTTTGCACATTTTGCCTCAAAAAATTATAACAAACTGGCAAATCAATTGCGGGAGGAATTTAAAAATACTGATTGCGGCACTTACACAAATATAGAATGGATGAAGGAAAATATTATCGTTTTCAAACAACATAAATATTATACTAAATTTGCCATTTTAAATTGGAATATTGCTAAAAACGAAAACTTAATTTCAATAAAAAAGAAACTTGAAAAAGAAACAAAAAAAGCGAATCAAAAAATAATTTCAGAAAACAGATTTGAAAAAAGTATTAATACACAATTTTTATGATTGGTATTATTACTTCTGTAATTGCTTTTGCAATTTCTTACAAAGTTTTTGACCTATAAAAAATAAAATAAATATATGATTTCTAAAAAAATAACCTTTAAAAATACCAAAGGAATGGTGTTAGCTGCTCGATTGGAATTACCTGAAAACGAACCAACTGCGTATGCGCTTTTTGCACATTGCTTTACGTGTAATAAAAACCTAACCGCTGTGCGCACTATAGGAAGAACCTTAACAGAAAAAAATATCGCAGTTTTACGTTTTGATTTTACTGGTTTGGGAGAAAGTGAAGGCGATTTTGAACATACTAATTTTTCTTCAAATATTGAAGATTTATACAGTGCAGCACAGTTTTTAAAAGAAAATTATCAGGCACCTTCACTTTTAATTGGACACTCTTTAGGTGGTGCTGCAGTAATTTATGCCTCTGCAAAAATTCCATCAGTAAAAGCCATAGCAACAATTGGAGCACCTTCAAATCCAAAACATGTTTCTCATTTATTTCATAGCAGTATTAATGAAATTAAGGAGATGGGAAGCGCTATAGTTAGTATTGGAGGAAGGGAATTTACTATTCAAAAACAATTTATTGAAGATATTCAAGAGAATAACCTGAAACATATTTTAAACAATTTTAGAAATTCAATTTTAATATTGCATTCACCACAAGATACAACCGTTGGAATTGAAAATGCAGCAGAAATTTATTCAGCGGCAAGGCATCCAAAAAGTTTTATTTCATTAAATGGCGCAGACCATTTATTGAGCAACAAAAGGGATTCTAAATATGTTGGAAACATTATTGCAACTTGGGCAGATAGGTATTTATAAATTTAAAAAGGAATAAAAAGTAAATTTCAGAATAGCCTTAATTCAATAAAAAATTTCTCCTTTATTAATTGGAGAGGTTATTCCCAATGTTGTATTAAAATCATCTAATGCAAGTGACCATTCTGGTTTACTATCATTTGTCGGTAATTTTTCATTTAAAAATTAACAATTTAAGTTCTTATTGCTCAAAAATGTTATGCATTTAAAATCGGAATAATCTAAATGAACATTAAATTAGGTTGTTTTTTGTTTCTTATAAATTTATCGTGTTTAAATATAACAAGTAATTTGTTCCCCATCTCCAGCAGTATTCCGTTCCATTACATTCCACTACATACAGCTTCCAATTCCGCATAGTAAAAACCACTGAAAAAGTGGTATTTACTTTTTGCCTTTGCCCTAACGTCACCTTCATCTTGACTGGAGGTCTCATAATCCGAACTACCAACAAATCCATTTCCATTAATTAAAGTAGAACAAACCAGAAACATCCGTGCAGGTAATAAGGTGTTCGTCACACGCTCCATTTAGTTCCGTAAAATACAATTACAAGGGCATTCTAAATAAAACGTCATTGCGAGCGAAGCGAAGCAATCTCACAATTCGGAACTAAAATTTCAACTTGTAATCCCCTTGTACTTGCCATTCATTGCACTACAATTTGTGCTCCAGTGGGTGCTCATTGCAGCACACTCAATTATTTTATTACACACATTCCATGTATTACTCACGCATAGCTATCTTTTGCCCTTAAAATCCTTTTAGGTTTTGCCACGCAAGTCTTTTAATTAAGGGCAAACCGCTATTACACTATTTTCGCTCGCCTGCTGCTCACTTCGGGCTAATCAGGTTGTCACAGTTTTTGCAGTACTTACTTCAGAAAAAGAAAACCCATTTTGCATATTATTTAACCACTCCTTGCCACTCGAGATTAAACCATATTGCAAACGCTCACAAGAGCAACATATTCCGTTTAAATCATACTTTTAAAACAACATTTACTTTAAAACCCAACTCACCAAAACGACCTATTAAAATAGCTGTAGAAATAGAAGTTATCGAAACGTATGAGTAATCCAAAGAGCTAAGCGGTCTGGATACAAAAGTGAGGTAACGTAGTATTCTAGGCTATTTTAATAAGTCTTGATTTTTTGGTTCGTTTTGCATCAAGGCTACTGCGAAGCACATCACGAACACTTAATAAAATAATTGAGTCCGTGAGTAAAATGAACATAGTGTAAATGAAAACCACTTCATATCTTGCACTTGCCTTTCCAACTTCATAAATTTAAATACGAAAAAGTACAGCAAAAACTCCGCCAACCTTGCGTGTACCACGTAGTTGTTGCACGTACTTATGCCGTTGGCAACGTACTTTTACCCCAACACCCTTCGTTCAACTCGCTAGGCGGCTCGCTTTAATGCTTCGCGATTACCTGCTAATATCAACTTTAAACACAGTTTTTAATATCATATTTCGAACTTCAGTATCGTTAATTAATTTGATTTTACCTTTTTTTTCTCATTAAATTAGCATTAGCTTCTTGTTCAATATCCTTTATCGTCTTAACTTTATTTTCTAATACCCATTTATCAATTTCATATTTATTAAAATAAAGTTTTTTACCTCTATTTTTTGAATGTGGTATTTCTCTAGTACTTGTCAATTTATAAATATGACTTTTAGAAAGCCCAAGATATTCACATAACTCTTTTAAGTTCATAACTTCTTTATAACCATCATCATTATATTTAGTTTCTAATTTGTGTTCAATTGATGCAAGTCTTTTTTCAATAACAGTTAGTTTCTCTACAATAATTTCAAAAGGGTTTTCCATAATACTATAATTTAGATTTAAAGTAAAAATAAAAAAGATAGCTAAAATAGGTTGTTCCCTTCACCAGCCACACTAATGCAATTAAGGTCTAGCCCTACGGGTTTTGAAAAAAATCTCCACCTCATATACATTCGGTTTCGTTTCAACATTCTATACAGGTTGTATTTTTTCCAAAAACCTTGACAGCCTTCTCCTCACAACCAGCATCATAGCTGTCTTTTTTCTTCTTCCAAAAGTTTAATGCGCGAAGCGCTAGCGAAGCATATAATTTTAATTGGAGAACTATGTCAACTTATGAAATCAGAACCCATCAGGTAGGAAGAACCTACAGTGCACCACACTTTTTTATTTTGAACAAAGGCTTGAACAGTGGTAAGCCACTTGATCAATCTTGTCCAAATTGTTTTGTAGTAACTACTCAAAATCAGGAGCAACGAGAACAGCTTTTTTACTTATGCCTATCTCTTAAAGTTGGAAAGTACTTCCTCTATTATTTAAAAGGAAGTGTCATTCCTTTTATATGTATAACCGATACTAAAATGGTTATTAATACAGCATTAAATAATTACGTGAAACAGCAATGGGAAACTAAGGTTAAAAAACTGGTAAAAATTACCGTTTTTGAAGAAAACCTGCAGCAACAACTCGCAGCAATTGCACAATTAAAAATTGCATTATTGAGGTCCTAAAATTATTGGAGCCTGCACAGAGCGCAGTCGAAGTGTCATCCTGGACTTGACTTGTGATTTCATCAAGGAGTCCGTCATTCTGAACTTGATTCAGAATCTCACCATTTAAAACTAAAAACTATGAAACTAATAATAGCAGGAGGACGTACTTTCAATGATTATAAAAAGCTATGTGCCGAATGTGATAACATTCTCCAGGATCAAAACAATGTTGAAATTGTATCTGGAGCTTATTACAAAGGAGCCGACAAACTTGGAGAGCAATACGCAAAAGAAAGAGGATATATTGTAACAAAGTTTCCTGCAGATTGGAAAAGATTTGGAAAAGCTGCAGGACCAAAACGTAATGAACAAATGGCAAATTATGCCGATGCTTTAATTGCCTTTTGGGATGGGAAAAGTAGAGGCACTATGAATATGATTGATTTATCAGAACAATTTGGTTTATTCTTGAAAATTAGTTGTTATTAAAAAGCATTCTAAAATAACCTGTATCAATAATCAATTTAAATAAATAAATTTTATTGAAATATAATTTCATTTACTGTAATTTAGTAGCAAAATAATTGCAAGCTATATCGTATTGATTTTATTAAAATAGGTGAAACCTTGGTTTATCCCTTGTTTTATCTTAATAACTAGTGGAGTTAGTTTGTATATAACAAGTTAGGGCACATTATGATAAAAAATTACAATGGAAAAGAATAAGAATCAATTAGCTAGTCCGAAAGAATATCTTGAAAAAAGTTTTTTAGAGGAATTAAACTATAAAATTTGGTCTACAAAAGGAGCAAGATTTAATGCGGATAAAAGATTAAAAATAAAAGCTAACTTATCGAATATTAGTTTGGCTATTCTATCTGCATATCTAATTATTGCCAGTTTGATTTCTGTTTATAATATAAATTCAGGAAATGATGAGAATATCATTAATTATTTCATAACTGCACTTTCAATTTTAGTTCTTGTATTCAGTCAGTTTGAAAATGCTCAAGATTATAAATTAAAGGCTAAAATATTTCACGATTGTGGACTTGATTTATCTGAACTTTATAATGATTTGAGAATATTTAAAACACAAAAGAAAAAACCTTCAGAATATGAAACTTATAGCTTTGTGAAAAATTTGTCTAATAAATATCAAATAGTATTGAGGAATTATCAAAATCATTCACCAATTGATTATGATTTATTTCAGATAAATAATATTGAATATTTTAAAAAAATTGCACCAAGTAAAGCTACTCCAAAAAATATTAAGAAAGTAAGGAGAAGGTATAATTGGCAGATTTATGGTTGGTATACAATTATGATTGTTGCTCCACCGATTTTAATTATTGGAATTTTGATATTTTTAAATTGTACCGGTAACAACGTGCTCTAATCGAGTAGACGGCTCCGTCCATAATTGAACGGAGTGCGCCTCTCACACCACCGTACATACGGGTCTCGTATACGGCGGTTCATTAATCATCTCTACAACCGCTCTTTACACCAGTTGAAGCTATTTCCTACTTTTATAAAAGGCTATAATTCTACTAGAATACTATCAGTAACGTAGAAATTACTCCCAATTCAATTTCAGAAAGATTAATGTTCAGTCCTTCCCTACTTGTGAGACCTCTGTGATTTTACACAGCTCATTTCTGGTAGGTACTATGACCTCTGCTGACTTCTCTGCTATATCAACTCGTGATTACAGAGACCTCCCCAGGTAATAACATCTTCTTTCTCTCAATTACTGCCGTATCTACATATAAACCCTTTTGGTATTCGTTGGGCGTTACAATGATGTGCTTGCTTACCCAAGTTTATATGCCTCATATACGATTCCTGTTCGTCAGTACCGAGTTTTGTAGTCTCGCTTCCTTCAATTCTAACCTCACGGTTAACAACCTTGCGACTTACTAATGGTTCAAAGCGTTACCCTTGCCCATAAGGGACTTGCACCCTCTAGATTAATTATTTACCTTTCAGTAAATTAAAGATGCCCATGCTGGGCACACACAACTGGTATATTTTATTGTTTGGTTCTAGCACACTTACGAAAATCCTAAAGGGATTTTCTTGGTCAGTAATTATTTACTAAATTTAGTGCTTAAACACTCAACAAAACATACCAAAAATCGTTAGTATAAATGGCTCGACTGATATTTTCGTTCGACAAATTACAGTAGAAAAAGCCTTTTAAAGTATTCAGATTTAGAGCAAAAAGAGTAATGATAAAATTAAACGGTAAAATGATTACAAATAGAGAAAACAAATATGAATTCACAAAATGATCTACGTAAAGCTTGGCTGAGTTTTATAGAAAAATTTATGAGTGAACAACTTGAATTAGTTGAAGAGGTAGTCAACACTGACAACATTCAATTTGAAGTGAAAAATTTCTTAGGAACAGGAATCAACCTTAATAATAGTTATGGATTTCTGACCGTTGATTTTAGAGATAAGGAATGCAGATGGGACGTTCAAGATTTTATAGCAGTTACACAAATAACCTACGAATCAAAAAGAATAGAAAAAATGACTTTGAAATCAACGAATTGGTCTTCTGAAGATTATCCTTGTCGAATATATGGAGCAGATAATAAAGGGAAAATTCGATTTTATAGAAGCGATAAAATTACTGATTTTGATGAATTACTCAATAGTTTCATTACTGTATTTCAAAGCGTAATGTTCGCAATTATTCGGTTAAAAGTTAGAACTGCGTCAGAATAATAATTGAATTTACAACCAATACTAACAACACGTATAATTACAAGTAAGATCGAAAAAACAACAAACAAGGTAATAATTGAATCGTGGGATTTAAAAGTTGTTACGGTTAATTTCACAACAGACAAATCTCAGAAAATAGAAAAATTCTATTATTAGCAAATCGTTTCGCCAAATATACTAACAATGCATATAAAAAAAGCCTGACTTAAAATTTAGCTAGGCTTTTTTTTGTTTTCAAATAGTTTTCTTAGAACTAGAGATACAAAAAAACTAACAACAGCTCCAATAGCAGCCATAACAACAGTAAAAATCACATCGTTTAAGCTTATATTTAAAACAGTGGATAGCAAAGTCCCACCTATAACCCCAGACTTTATTTGAATATTGTTTCCCACTTCAATTTCTAAATTTATGAGTTAGTTAATTTTAGAATCTAAATCTTTGTCTTTCTTTTTATCAGAAACAACAGCTTGGCTTACAGCCGTAGCTACCGTTCCGGCAACTGTTAAATAAGTTGCAATAGTAATTACTGCAGCAGGTAATGAAATTGGAGCAGCAATAATAACACCACCAGCTGTGGCCAATGCAATTCCAATGTTTCTTAATTTTCTAAAAAATGGAGGAGTAGGTTTTTTATAACGTTGTTTTAAGTTCATAATTTATGATTTAATGGTTAAGATTACTTTTTCTTTTCGTTCAAATGCTTGGTAGCATAGCGATACAATTTTTTGAAATAAAGGCGTTGAAGTCAATCCTTTTCCAATTCCTGTAAGTGAACTAATAGGAGCAATGCAACCACGCAATTCTTTTTTAGCATCATTAGCAGGGTGAATTAATATTAAGCTTCTACCTTCAACATTTTCCAACTGTAAATGATGTTTAAACTTTTCAGAAAAGCGAGGTTTTAGAGTATAAACACCTTCAGGAATACAAGAAAAGGATCGTTTGTTTTCCTTCCAAGGCAATTCAATTATAAAACCAAAGAAGGCACCTTTATAAAAGAGGACCCCATTGGTGCCCTCTTTTAAATAAGTTCTATGTAAAAGGAAATGCATTATACAGTATCAATTTCTACAATTGATAAAGCATTATATGCACCATTTTTCAAAGTGTACATTTGTCCATTTACTTCTTGGTAAAACTCAATACCTAAAACAATAATTACAGGTTGGGTTGAATTTGCAGGAGCACTCATTGTTAACGCAGCCGTTGCTGTGTTTGCATTATCGTAAGGCAAAATTGCAGTTTCATCATTCTGAAAAGATGAACTTTCATTTGCAAAATCTAAATCAGATACACCAGCCACAACTTTAAAATGCGTTGTTCCTGCAGGAGCAGCAACTCTAACCATAGGAGCAAATGCCGCAATATCTAATGTCGCATCTCCAGATACTCTATCAAAAGTAGTTGTAAAAGGAGTAAATAAAGTTGAACCAAGTTTTCCATTCAAGTTAAATTCAAAACCTTTTAAAGAACTCATATTACCATCTTGAATAGTTCTTAAACCACGCGCGTTTGATGTATCGGTTTTAACAACTTTTAGAAGTTGGGTAGTTAATCTACTAACAACTCTTTTGTCTTTTGCATTTTGTAATAAAATACGAATTGCGCTTCTAAGTGTTTTACCGCCTTTACCTGCAGCACCAAATTCAGAACCATTTTCACGAGTTCTTTGAAACGCAGGATCGTTTGCAATTCTAGATTTGTCCACACCGCCTTTTTCACGAGCAAGGTGTCCATCACTTGTTTTATAAAAGGAAATACCACCAATGGTTCCTTTTAATTTAATAATACCAGTTTGTTTAGCCATAATGTTATAAATTTTTAAATTCAAACAAATGAAGCTATCTTTATAAGGAAAATCAAAAATAGGAATCCATTCAATCCGAAATGAACTTTTAATTCCGAAATAGGGTATAGGTTCGTTTAGTATTATAGTAGGATAAAGTATAGATAGTGTATGAAAATTGTAAGAACGTGTATATATCCAAAAGATATTCAGTGCATCACTGGGCGTAGTGAAAGATATGGGCGTAAACTTTTAAATACAATGAAATTACATTTCGGAAAACAGAAACACCAATTTATAACTTCAGAAGAATTCTCAGATTATAGCGGTATTAAACTAGAAATTGTGAATGAATATCTGAGTAAGGTATCTTAAATTTTTTTATATGTTTATACATATAAAAAGGTAGATATAGATATTATTGTATTTATTTGCATATAATTTATAGCATTCGATCTACCTTAAAACCTAAAATATATAAGTGTTTTTCATAAATATTAAATAATATTAAGTGTTTTTCATAGCTTATAATTGATTTTCACGTATATTTGATTTAATTATATTTCACAAATAGATATGGAAATTAAGTTTTTTTCACAAAATATAACTGTTTTTCACGGGAGAACTGTTCCTGAAATTGGTAGTTTAGTGGGGTATGGAGCATTAATAGAGGTATTTAAACTAGAAATACCTATGCCATTTAAATTAGCATTAATAAGTACTAAAAACCGACAATATAAAACAGAGGAATGGCAGGTATTTACACCGCGACATCGACCAGCAGAATCTCTTTATAAGCAATTGATATTTGCTTTAAGATATGAGGGTGTTAACTTATTATTTTTTAAAAAACTATTTGAAAGATTATCTGTTAAGGAAATAGAGGAGTTGGTTCAAATAGAACCTTTAGGACAATATAGTCGTAAAATATGGTTTTTATATGAATGGTTATTTAATCAACAATTAAACATTCCAAATTTAAAGTCGGGAAATTTTGTAGCATTGATAGATGGTAAAATTCAATATGCAATTCAAGGTTCAAATGTTTCAAGACAACGTATTGTAAATAATTTACCAGGAACACCTAATTTTTGTCCATTAATTTTTAAGACTGAAAAGCTAGAAAAATATATTGAGGCTAACTTAGAGGTAAAAAAGAGTGATTATCTGAAAAATATTAGAAAAGATGCTTTGCAACGAGCTTCAGCATTTTTATTATTAAAAGATTCTAAAGCATCTTTTACAATTGAAGGTGAAAATCCTACAAATAAAAGAGCAGTTCTATGGGGAAAGACAATAGGGCAGGCGGGTACCAAAAACTTAAGCAAAGAGGAGCTGATAAGATTGCAGCAAATGGTAATAGAGAATAGTAGGTTTGTTAAAATGGGGTTTAGGAAAGAAGCTGGTTTTGTAGGGGAGCACGATAGAATGTCAGGAGAACCAATACCGGAACACATCTCTGCGAAATGGCAAGATGTTGAAGAGTTGATAAATGGACTAATAGAAAGTTTTGAAAGAATGGAACAGTCAAGCTTTAATGCTGTTTTAATTGCTGCTAATATTGCTTTTGGCTTTGTATTCATTCATCCATTTGTTGATGGTAATGGGAGAATACATCGGTATTTAATTCATCATATTTTAGCCAAAATGAATTTTGCTCAACAGGGTATAATATTTCCAATCTCAGCTTCAATATTGAACCATATTACCGATTATAGAAAGGTGTTAGAATCGTATTCACATTCGTTATTAGAATTTATAAAATGGCAAAAAACTGAAAACAACAATGTTGAAGTTTTAAATAATACAATTGATTTATATAAATATTTTGATGCTACATTGCAAGCTGAATTTTTATATGATTGTGTGAATGATACTCTAGAAAATGTAATTCCTGATGAGGTGAATTATTTACGCAAATTTGATGAAATGAAGTATTTTCTGGAGAATACATTTGAAATGCCAGATAAAATGGTTGCCTTGTTAATTCGTTTTTTAGAACAGAATCAAGGGCTGCTTTCAAAGAGAGCTCAAAAGAATGAGTTTGTGGAATTAACAGCTGATGAAATTATTAGTATTGAAGGTCAGTTTAAAGAAATATTTTTAGAAGATTAAATCCTAAATTATAGATTTTTTTTGAAAAAGCCCATAAAATTTGAAGCTATTTATAGCTGTTTAGTAGTGCTAATTTTGTATCTTTATAATTAGACCGAAGGTCAAATCGATTGAAGTATTATCAAATATTATGGTAGCTAATCGGTCAACAAAACGCAACAAGGAAAAGTTAATCCCTTTATTTTTAAGGGCTTGTGGATAGGGTTCGAATCCTATCGCGATCACGTTATAACCTACTGAATTTCAGTAGGTTATTTTGTTTTTAGACGTTTTTGTTTTCTTTAAAAAATAATCTGTGCACAAAATTTGCACAAAAACGGCTTCTTATTTCTCATAATAAGTGGTTTTTTGTCGATTAAAATGCAATGATAATTTAAATATTTTGTCAAATAATCAAACTACAAAAAAGGTGTATTTCACAATTCTACATCGAATTATCTAAAAAATAGGTTCATTTCAGACTTTTTGGAAATAATTAATGAAGAATTTTTCTTTTTGGGATCATTTATAGTTCTAATTTAAAAATTAGAAAAAAACTGGTTTTTGTGAATTTTACAAATAAAAAACTCACATCGTAGAGATGTGGGTAAATTGCTATGAAAAAGTTAGACCTTAAGGTCTAGAAGTCAATTATAGTATAATAACTGAAATTAAAAAATATTTTTTTAGGAGTTAAGAAAAATAATTGCCAGTGAGGAGTGATAACTGTTTGTATAGTTCCTTTAATTAACTTTTACCTTAATTAAGATATTAGCACATTTTTTGACTTTATAAAATTACGGAAATATGAAGATTAATATGTCCAAATATGGACAGGCAGCTTTAAAGCTTGTAGAAGGTTACAAAATCAAAAAGGATTGAAAAGAGGCCTGAAATTTAGCTTTAAAATGTATTTAAGTAGGATTAACGGTATCTCTTTTGAATTATGGTTTTCCATAATGCGAAATAAATTAGATTTCTTACTTTTAATACTTTGTAAAATCTAAGAATCTCTATGAAAATAAACACAAATATTTAGTAACTCTTTTTATCTATTCATTTTAAAAAGCTATTGTTATGTGGCTAAATTATTTAAAATGATTTGGTTAATACTTATTGTTTTATTTCAACAAATATTAATGTTATTTTTAGGTTTCAATTATCGTTCTAAACCAAAAAATATCCATACATTTAACCTTCGTTTAATTGCTAAATTAATTTAACATGTTAAATAATTCTTTTCCATAAAAGCTATAATATTTAACGAAGACTTAAGAGTCAAAATACCGTCTATACTGCATCTAATTCTATTAGGTAATGTCAATTTAAGTCAATGAATGGGCAGGTTACTGTAACGTCATTACTAGGTGAGAAGCAATCTTATAAACAGAACGAAAATAATAGTTTGGTATGGTTGCGAAAGATGGAGAAAGGTATAAAAGAAAAAAAATTAGATAAAAAATAACCTCAAAAAAAACTATGGATGCATTAAATCTAATATATTATTCACCGACAGGAACTACACAAAAAATTGTTCGAGAAATTGGTGAGAATTTAGGAGTAAAGCGTATTTCAGAATATAATATTTCAGAAAATGAAATAGAATCAATACCTGTCTTAAATAATAGTTTAACAATATTTGGACTTCCTGTATATGGTGGTCGTTTACCATTAACTGCTATTGAAACATTGAAAAAGTTTCAATCAAATCAATCTCCAGCGGTAATTGTGGTTGTATATGGGAATAGAGATTACGATGATTCACTTTTAGAGCTTCAAGAAATAGCAAATAATTGTGGATTTAAGGTAATTGCTGGCGCTGCTTTTATTGGAGAACATTCCTATTCATCCAATGAAAAACCAATAGCGCAGAACAGACCTGATAAACAAGATTTAGAAAAATGCAAGGATTTTTCCAAGTTGGTAATTAAAAAAATAAAGCATATAAGTAAGCTTACAGCACCTACAATACCAGGTAATTACCCATATAAAGAGCGTAAACAATTACCTGCAAATGTTCATCCAGAAACAGATAATAAACGATGTAATAAATGTGGTATTTGTGTTGATGTTTGTCCTACCAATGCAATTAGCATAGAAGATTTAGTTATAACAGACGGTGAATTGTGCACCTTATGTTGTGCTTGTGTAAAGTATTGTCCGGAAGAAGCGAGAACATTTGATCATCCAAAAATAAATGAAATTAGAGAGCGACTCTTACTCAATTGTTCAACTAGAAAAGAGCCTTTATTTTTTGTTTAAAGATAAGGTTTTCAAAAAAATTACGAGCTGCGAAATTGGTTATTATCCACTTTAATGAATGTGCAGGTAACAGTAACGTCATTGTAAGGTACGAAGCAATCTTATGATATAATAACTAATAATAAGTTGGGTATGGTTGTGAAGAAAGATGGAGACAGTTATGGAGAAAAATAATTAAAAAATAACAATGATAGATTATAAAGAATACGAAAAAACAGTATATAATTGGTTAATTGATAAAAACAATCAAGACCCTAATTTTACGTTTTCACATAGAATAAAAGGGTCTAAAGGAGCTGAATTAGATTATTTTATTGGTACTGAAAAGTCTCGTTATTTTGGCACAACATTTTAGGCTATACCAGTGGGTTATCCAGGATCATCTTCAGACTGTATTGATCTTTTTTTTAAACAAACATCAAATGGTTACTCCTATTATCTTGAATTTAATCAAACTAATTCACCTGAAAATGATCAAAATTTATCAGTCTTAGAACTTCTTAAATCCCTAAAGGATCCTTTGGTAAATAAGTTTGGATTTAGCTATGAAAGTAAACCAGATAATAAAATTTTTACTTTTATACCAAATCGTAAAAAAGAAAACTATGAAACGATTGAAGAATTATTAGTTGACGTTGAAAAAGATTTAACAACTATTATACCACTAGTTGATAAATATATTTTAAAAGAGCAAAAAAGAAACCCTGATTTTGTAGCGCACAGAATTACTCAAAAAGAGTTTTGTGCTATGAAGAATAAACTTGAAAGGAGGTTAAAAAAATATTCAAATATAAAAGATATGCTATTCAATAAAGTAACCCTTGAAAATGTAAAAACGGCGGTTAATGACCTTAAAGAAAAAGGTATACCAGATGGATTTAACTCTTCTAAATATTATGATGTAAAAATTGATGGAACTTTGTATCCATCAAAACCCATCATGGCAATAGCTAATTATTATGCTACTGGTAGAAAAGTTGAAAATTATTTTTCTGGAGGTATAAATACACCTTGTTTTAAGGCTTATGAGAGATTAGGGATTGAAATAGTAACTAAGTCAAATAATATGGACCCATCACAAACTTTTCTAATTGTAGTTTCGAAAGAACTCAAAGATGATAGACTGCACCCCAAAGTTTAGACAAATTTATAATTAATTTTGATAATAATGAGTTCGATATTGAATCGGACTCATTCCTTTTAAATTTAGTTTAATTCTTTCATTATTATAATATTTTATATACTG
>NZ_QEIH01000006.1 GCF_003260195.1 Lutibacter citreus | reverse complement strand
AGCATCTACTGTTTTGTGATTTTTCAATACTTCTTTTACGCAACGAAGTTTAAAATCGTAACTATACTTGACTTTTCTACCCATAAATATACTCTCAAATAGTGTCTAACTTTTTGGGGGCAGTTCATTTTTCAGGAGGATTCTTTACAGGATATAATCGAGGACTGGGATTTCAAGCAAATTTAACAGCTCATAAACCTCTAGAATCTTCGAATGTTGATATCCGTTTTGGTATTGGTTATACAAGTTTAAACCCAGGAAATTCATCTGATGCTAGAAGAATATTTATAAATAATGCCACTAATGGAGTTCCTAAAGAAAAAGGAAAATCATTTGATTATAGGATAGATGTTTTGGTGCCTGCTTCAATTTTTAATTTTGAAGAATCGTATTTTATATTTGGACCCAGATATTCAAGTTTTAGGGCAAATTTTAAATATATAGGAGGTAATGAAGATTTTGATGTAACCTCTAAACAATTTGGATTGGGGATTGGTGCGGAGAGTCATTTTAAAATGAATGCTAAATTAGATTTTGTTTTAACAACTGGTTTAGATTATTATTTAAATGCAACATTAAATGGTCATGACACTTCTTATAGTGTGGATAATGATAATGTGAATCCAAGAAATGATAATCAAAATGGAAATGTATCTTTTAATTATAAGGATGCAGATAAAAGTATCAATCAACCTCAATTGATGCCTCGTTTTTTGATTGGGTTTAATTATAAACTCTAACTTTTTTAAGTTCTTTTATAAATTTCTTTAAGTCATCAATTTCTACATGGTCCATAATAATAACTTTATACCATTTATTTATGCCTTCATGATTTTGAGGAACTAAACCATAATTTTCGGCTAGTTTTTCGGTGACAAATTCGGATTTTAGAGTTATAATATTCATAAAAGGGTCTCTAAAAAATTCTATATCTAAAGCTTCTAATTGTTTTTCAAACCATTCTGTTCTTAATAATAGAGTGCTAATTTTTTCAAACCAACCATAATATCCATAGCTAAATAAAATCATCCAAACCGCAATTGCATTTGCTCCAGAGCGACTTCCAACCAAAGTTAAATCCATACCGTCAACATATTGCGCCTCTTTTGTTAATACATTCTCAATTAGTCCTTTTCGGCATAAAAACACACCTGTTCCGTAAGGGGCTTGTAACATCTTATGCGCATCAATAGTAATTGAAGAAACATGTGGGTTTTTAAAATTAATAGTTGATTTTTTATTTGAAATGGGATAAATAAACCCTCCAAAAGCACCATCCACATGAATTTTAAAAGGAACATTGTATTTGGATAAAATTTCAGCATATAAATCTGGATCATCTACAGAACCAAACATAGTGGTTGCCATATTTGAGATTACCATAAAATATTTTTTCCCTTCAGTTATAAGGTTTTTAATAATTTTCTCTAGTTCAGGTTTAATAATTTGTCTTGAATTAAAATCTACCGGTATGCTTACATTGTCTACACTTAATATATTAGATCCTTTATTTACAGAGTAATGAGTGTCTTCAGAAGATAAAATTGCCATTTCTTGCAAAGTAGCACCATATTCTTTTTTGTATAAATTTCTGTAAATCCACAATGCCTGTATATTTGACTCCGTTCCGCCAGTTGCTATATAACCATCGTAACTGTTTTTTTCTGCTTTAAAAATATCCACAGCTAATACTCTAATAACTTCTTTTTCTAACTTTTGAGAGCCTTTAAAAGCAGACTCGCTTTTCCCTAAGGTATGACAGCCAATATTATTTGGATTTGCTATAAAAGATTTTAATAATGGTGAATCATTCAAAAAGGGTCCATTTGTATTAAAAACATTCTCGTCTAAATTAGATACAGGATATCCTAAATATTTACTATTTTGAAAATCTACTGTAGATTTTAAGGCTTTATCTATTCTATTAATAAGTTTTTCTTTAGAATATTTTTTCCAATATTTCATTTTAATAAGGATTGAGAATTATTTTAATTTTATAGCTCATTATTTTTGAGAGCGGCACAAAATTAAAGATATAAACCACGTAACGTTTTATTAATTATAGATTTTTGTGGATAAACTAAAAACTATCTAAAAAGTAGTACTTTTATTCCCTTATTTAGAAAATTATTTTTTTTGGAACTAGAAATTCAAATCAAAACACTGCCAACGCAACCTGGAGTTTATCAATATTTTGATAAAAACGGGACAATCCTGTATATAGGAAAGGCAAAGAACTTAAAAAAAAGAGTAGCTTCTTATTTTAATAAAACGCACGATTATGGTAAAACCAATGTTCTTGTAAAGAAGATTGCAGATATTAAACACATAGTTGTAAATACTGAAACCGATGCGTTATTATTAGAAAATAATTTAATTAAAAAGTATCAGCCAAGGTATAATGTAATGCTTAAGGATGATAAAACCTATCCTTGGATTTGTATTAAAAATGAGCGTTTTCCTAGAATATTCTTAACTAGAAATGTAATTAAAGACGGTTCGGAATATTTTGGGCCATATACTTCTGTTAGAACTGCCAGGGCATTGTTAGATTTGATAAAAGAATTATATCAACTACGTTCTTGCAATTATTTTTTAAGTGAGAATAATATTAATGAGGGAAAGTATAAGGTGTGTCTTGATTTTCATATAGGAAATTGTAAAGGCGCATGTGAAGGACTTGAAAGGGAGGATGATTATAATAATAATATTACAGCAATTAGAAATATTATTAAAGGAAATTTTAAAGAATCAATAAAGTCTTTTCATAATTTAATGATGTGTTTTGCTGATAAAATGGAGTTTGAAGAGGCTCAAAAAATTAAAGAAAAAATAGATTTATTAGCCAATTACCAAGCAAAATCAACAGTTGTAAACCCATCAATTACTAATGTAGATGTGTTTTCTATTATTTCTGATGAAAGTTTTAGCTATGTAAATTTTTTCAAAATATCGAATGGAGCCATAATACAATCACATACAACTGAAATTAAGAAAAAATTAAATGAAACAGATAAGCACCTTTTGGAGCTTTTTATAGTTGAAATTAGACAACGATTTAATTCCCAATCTAATGAAATATATGTTCCATTTAAAGTTGATTTAGGCGAAAAAATAAAGGTAACTGTCCCCAAACTTGGAGATAAAAGAAGAATTGTTGAATTAAGTATTAGAAATGCTAAATATTTTAGACAAGAACAATTTAAACAAATAAAAATTGTTGATCCAGATCGTCATGTAAATCGGTTAATGGCTCAAATGAAAAAAGATTTAAGGTTAAGTGAAGAACCAAGACATGTAGAGTGTTTTGATAATTCAAACATTCAAGGAACACACCCGGTTGCAGCTTGTGTTGTGTTTAAAAATGGAAAGCCCAGTAAAAAAGATTATAGGAATTTTAATATAAAATCTGTAGAAGGTCCAGATGATTTTGCATCTATGGAAGAAGTTGTTTTTAGACGTTATAAGCGCTTATTAGAAGAAGACCTTCCATTACCTCAATTAATTGTTATTGATGGCGGAAAAGGTCAATTATCATCAGCATTAAAGAGTTTAGATGTGTTGGGGTTAAGAAATAAAATTGCAATAATAGGTATCGCTAAAAGATTAGAAGAAATTTATTATCCAGAAGATCCAATACCGTTGTACTTAGATAAAAAGTCTGAAAGTTTAAAAATTATCCAGCAATTAAGAAACGAGGCACATAGATTTGGTATTACGCATCATAGAAATAAAAGAAGTAAAAGCGCATTAGAAAATGAGCTTGAACAAATATCTGGGATAGGTAAGCAAACTGTTGTATCTTTATTAAGGAAATTTAAATCAGCAAAAAGAGTTTCATTAACTCCTTTTAAAGAATTAGAACAAGTTATTGGTTCAAACAGAGCGAAAATAATTTATGACCATTACAAAAATAAAAAAAATCAATGAAAAATAGTTTACTGCTAATTTTTTTACTTTCATTAACAGTTGTTTTTTCTCAAGAGGATATTAGCAAAAAAGACCTAAAGGTTGGAGTGGTTTTAAGTGGAGGAGGAGCAAAAGGGTTTGTGCATATTTCTGTTTTAAGAGAATTAGAAAAAGCAGGAGTTCGTGTAGATTTTATTGGAGGAACAAGTATGGGGGCTATTGTTGGAGCGTTATATGCTTCAGGGTATAATGCGAATCAGTTAGATTCTATTGTTAAAACCATAGATTTTTCAGAAACAATTTCTAACGGTTTGCCACGTAAATTTAAACCATATTATGAAAAAGAAAGTGGGGAGAAATATGCCTTACTTCTTCCTGTAGTAAACCGAAAAGTTGGAATTCCTTCAGCTTTAACTCAGGGGCAAAATGTAATGAATTTATTAACCAGATTAACCCAACATGTTAATAATATTGAAGATTTTAATGAGTTGCCAATTCCATTTTTATGTATTGGAACAGATTTAGAATCTGGAAAACAAAAGGTATTTAGAAAGGGTTTTTTACCTGAAGTTGTAAAAGCAAGTGGATCATTTCCTACGCTATTAGCTCCTGTGGAAATTGATGGTAGACTTTATTCAGATGGAGGAATTGTGAATAATTTTCCTGTAGAAGAAGTTAAAGCAATGGGTGCTGATATTATTATTGGAGTTGATATTCAAGATGGTTTGAAAGATAAATCAGAATTAAATTCTGCCCCAACAATTATTAATCAAATTGTTGGTTTTCAGATGTATAAAACCATAGAGGAGAAAAGAAAAACTGTAGATGTACTTATAAGGCCAAACCTACGGGATTACAATGTAATTTCTTTTAATGATATAGATCAAATCATGAAAATTGGAGATGAAGAAGTAAAAAAATATATTAATAAGTTTAAAGAAATTGCAGCAGAGCAAATAATAAAGCCAAAGAAGAAAATTAATTTTCATAAGGTTCAAAAATTTCACATAAAAAAAATAGAACTTGAAGGAAATGAAAATTATACAAGAGCTTATATTTTAGGTAATTTAAATATAAAAAAAAGAGATACTACAAGTTATAATGCATTAATTTCAAGTGTAAATAATTTATTTGGCACAGGTAATTTTACAAACGTACAATATAAAATTAAAAGTGAAGCTGATGGAGCTACAATTGCTTTAAAAGTAAAAGAAAACCCCATTTTTAACTATTTTCAACTTGGAGCACACTTTGATGATATATATAAAACTGGAATTATTATAAATGGTTTAACCAAACATTTATTGGTTAAGAATGATATATTATCAACCGATTTTATTTTAGGAGACAATATTAGATATAATTTACATTATTTTATAGATAATGGGTTTTATACCAGTTTTGGAATAAAATCTAGATATAATAGTTTTAATACTGATGTGAATTTTGATGAGGGTAACGTAAATAAAATTGATTTGGTTTATGAAGATTTTTCAAATGAAATATATTTCCAAACTGTATTTAATAGAAAATTTGCAATAGGAGTAGGAGGAGAATATAAACATTTAAAAGCTTTAACAGAGACTATTTCATCTATTGAAAACGAGGTTGTTGCCAATGGTGCTAATAAATTATATTTTGATAATTCTGATTATTTAAGTTTAATTGCATATTTAAAAATAGATACTTTTGATAAAAAGTATTTTCAAAAGAAAGGAGTCTTTTTAAATGTAGGCTTAAAATGGTATTTAGCCTCATCTGATTATAACCATAATTTCAATTCATTTTCACAATTAACAGGAAGGTTGGGATTGGCTCATACCTTCTATAATAAATTAACTTTTCATTTTAATTCTGAGGCTGGAATAACAATAGGAGAAAATGAAAATAGGATATTAGATTATAATGTAGGAGGTTATGGTGAAAATTTTATTAATACTTTTATCCCGTTTATTGGATATGAATTTGCAGAATTAAGTGCCAATGCATTTTTAAAATCTGGATTAACAATGAGATATGAGTTTTTACCTAAAAATTACTTTTCAGCAACTGCGAATTTTTCTAGAGTAGATCAAGATTTATTTAATGAAGGAAGAATATTTGAGAATACGTATTCTGGATATATGGTAGGTTATGGGTTAGATACTTTTTTAGGACCTATTGAAATTAATTACAGCTGGTCTCCAGATCATTCCCAAAAGAGTTGGTATTTTAATGTTGGGTATTGGTTTTAAAAAAAAGCCCTGCAAAAAGCAGGACTTTTGTAGATATTGTGTGTGCCTTATTTAATTAATTCACCAGTATTATTGGTGAATTCAAAATTTAAATATTGAAAAGCATCTCTTGGTAAAATTTTAATCCACTTTTTGTGTTTAGTAAACCATCTATGTTGTATTGATGGAATACCTTTTTTTAAGTAAGCAGCAATAAAAGGATGTACATTAAGTATAATCTTTTTATGCCCTTTCAAATTAATAAGTTTTTCTAGTTCAGCTTCAATTTTAGTTATTATAACTATTGGAGCTTCAACTTCAGATTCACCATTCCCACTTGGGTTTGGTTCTTTAGTTTTAATTACTAATTCAGGTCTTACTCTTTGTCTTGTAATTTGTACTAAGCCAAATTTAGTTGGAGGTAATATTTTATGCTTTGTTCTATCAAATGCCATTTCATTTCTTAGATGATCATAAAGTTTTTGTCTATGTTCAGCTGTGTGCATGTCAATAAAATCTACTACAATTATTCCTCCCATATCTCGTAATTGTAATTGTCTAGCAATTTCTGTTGCTGCAATTAAATTTACCTCTAACGCTGTGTCAGCTTGTGACATGGCTTTATTGGAGCGGTTTCCGCTATTTACATCAATTACATGAAGTGCTTCTGTATGCTCAATTACTAAATATGCTCCCTTACTCATTGAAACCGTTTTTCCAAATGATGTTTTTATTTGGCGTTCAATACCAAATTTCTCAAAAATTGGAACTTTAGATTTATATAAGGATACAATAGATTCTTTGTCAGGATCAATTTCTTCAAGATATTCTTTAGTCTCTAAATACATTGTTTCGTCATTTGTAACTATGCTTGTAAAGGAATCATTAAAAATATCTCTTAAAATTGAAGAAGCTCTGTTTAATTCACTTAATACTTTTACTGGGGTTTGTTGTGTCTTAGAATTTCTAATTTTCTTGCACATAACTACCCATCTTTCTAAAGAGTTTTGTAAATCTTTATCTAGTTCCGCTACTTTTTTATTTTCGGCAACGGTTCTAATAATAACTCCAAAACCTTTAGGTTTAATACTTTTTATTAGACGTTTTAATCTTTCTTTTTCGTCTGAATCCATTATTTTTTGAGAAACGGAAACTCTATCGGAAAAAGGAACCAAAACTAAATATCTACCAGCAATTGAAAGTTCGGAACTCATACGAGGACCTTTGGTAGAAATTGGTTCTTTTACAATTTGGACTAATAAGTTTTGACCTGTTTTTAATACATCAGCTATACTTCCATTTTTATCAATGTCTTTTTCTAGTTGAAAGTTTTTTAAAGTGTAATCTTTAATTTTACCTGTGCTTATTCCCTTAATAAATTTGTTTAAAGAGAGTAACTGTGCTCCTAAATCATGATAATGTAGAAAACCGTCTTTTTCGTAACCTACGTTAACAAACGAGGCGTTTAAACCGGATAATACTTTACCTATTTTGGCTAAAAAAACGTCTCCAACTGAAAATTTATTTCCGTTGCTTTCATTATTTAAAGCAGTTAATCTTCCATCTTTTAATAAGGCAAAATCAATATCAGAGGAATTTGATCTTATAATTAATTCTGTTTTCACTCTGAATTGTTTTATGTTCAATATACGTTTATACAACACGTACACTTGAACGATTTATAATAAGTTTTTCAGGAATTTTACCCAACAATATTTGCGATTTCGCAAATATTTATTTCAATGAACTTTGTGTATTCAAAGAAAAAGTAAGCTTAGCTTACTTTTTCTTTTTGTGTCTGTTTGCTCTTGCTCTTTTTTTACGTTTGTGAGTAGAGATTTTAGCTCTTTTTCTTTTTTTACCACTTGGCATAATAAAATGTTGTTATGTTAATAATTTCTTTTGATTTAAGCTACTTCAACGTTGCTTTTAACGCCTTCTACAAATATTTTTGCAGGTTTAAATGCAGGAATGTTGTGTGCAGGTATTTTAATTGTTGTATTTTTTGAAATGTTTCTACCTGTTTTTTCAGCTCTAGTTTTAATGATAAAACTTCCAAAACCTCTTAAGTAAACATTATCTCCTTTTTCTAAAGAATTTTTTACCTCGTCCATAAACGCTTCAACAGTTGCTAAAACATCTGCTTTCTCGATTCCAGATTTATCTGAAATATTCGATACGATTTCTGCTTTCGTCATTTTTAATATAGTTATAAATGTTATTATAAAATTAAGACGGCAAATATAGGATATATAAATCAATATCAAAAAGTTAATTCATTAAAATTTAATCAATTAAAACATGTATTATTGCATTTCTTAAATAAAGTGATGAATTTTTCTAACCGGTTAGTATTGTGGTATTTACAAAATAAAAGAAGTTTGCCATGGAGAACAACTAATAATCCTTATTACATATGGTTGTCAGAAATTATATTACAACAGACAAGAGTAGACCAAGGAACGGCGTATTATTTAAAGTTTGTTAAGCATTTTTCTACCGTTCAATTATTGGCAAATTCTTCCGAAGAACAAGTTTTAAAGCTTTGGCAAGGTTTGGGTTATTACTCCAGAGCACGGAATTTGCATTATTCTGCTAAATATATTGTAGAAGAGTTAGATGGTGTTTTTCCAGACACCTATAATAACCTTATTAAACTTAAAGGTGTAGGTGATTATACAGCCTCAGCAATTGCATCAATTTGTTTTAATGAAGCAACGGCTGTTGTTGATGGGAACGTTTATAGAGTTTTATCGCGTTATTTTGGAATTAGTACACCTATAAATTCAACAAAAGGAATAAAAGAGTTTAAAAGTTTAGCGCAAGAACTAATAAATAGTAAGGATCCGGGAACACACAACCAGGCTATAATGGAGTTTGGAGCTACAATGTGTAAACCCCAAAACCCAGATTGTAATATTTGCCCGCTTAATAATAGTTGTGAGGCATTAAGTAAAGGAATAATTAAAGATTTGCCGGTTAAGGAAAAGAAAATTAAAATTAGAAAGCGATTTTTTAATTATTTGGTAATTCACGCTCCTGATAATTTAACTAAAATGGAGAAGCGTAATAGTGGTATTTGGTTAAACATGTATGAATTTCCTCTTGTAGAATCTGAAAAACCAATAGATGAAAAGGAATTAATCAATACCGAAAGATTTAATGATATTTTTGGAAAAAGTAATGTGAATTTGAAACTTTATAAAAATAACCCAAAGACTCATAAATTATCTCATCAACATATTTATACTAAATTTTGGATTATTAATGTAGATTCAAATATTAAATTTGATCTATCTTGGGATGCTATAAAAAAATTACCTGTACCAGTTTTGATTGATAATTTTTTAAACGATTATAAATTCAACTAATTTTTAGTATTTTTGACTATTAAATTTATAAAAAATGGCTGGAACAGTAAATAAGGTAATTCTAATAGGACATTTAGGTGATGAGTTAAAAATGCATTATTTTGAAGGTGGTAACTCTATTGGGCGTTTTCCTTTGGCTACTAATGAAACTTACACTAATAAACAAACCGGAGAGAAAGTTACAACTACAGAATGGCACAATATTGTAGTAAGAAATAAATTGGCTGAAATTTGTGAAAAATATTTACATAAAGGCGATAAAGTTTATTGTGAAGGGAGAATTAAAACAAGACAGTGGGATGGTGAAGATGGAACAAAAAGATATACTACTGAGATTCATGTTGTGGATATGACTTTTTTATCTACAAAAAGTGAGTTAAATGCTCCGGCTCAAAATACAGCGGTAAAACCTGAAACTCCTAAAAAGGATGTTTCAGTAAACGAGGCTGGTGAAGATGATGATTTACCATTTTAAGTTTAATTAAATTAGAAGTAATTGGATCCTGAACCCACATTTTTATTAATTAATATTTTTAATAGTATAGATTTATGGCTAATAATGAGCATAATCATACTTTTTTTATTGTTAATACTTTCAGCTTTAATTTCTGGAGCAGAAGTTGCTTTTTTTTCACTCTCAAAAGAAAAAATTACCGAAGTAGCGCAGTCTAATTTTGGGAAACATAAAATTGTTGTAGAATTATTACAAGCTCCTCAAAGGCTTTTAGCTACTATATTAATATCAAATAATTTTATAAATATTTTAATTGTTTTAATCTTTGCTTATATAGGAGAACATTTATTTAGTCACATTTCATCAACATTATTAAAATTTTTAATAGAAGTTGTACTTGTTACTTTTTTAATTTTGCTTTTTGGAGAGGTTTTACCAAAGGTATATGCAACAAGAAACTCTTTGAAATTTGCAACATTTATGGCCTTTCCGTTAAAAATATTAGGAAAGCTTTTAATTGTTTTAAGCGCTCCTTTAATGAGTTTAACCAATGTTATTGAGAATAGACTAGGACAGCGACAATCTAGTTTGTCTGTTGAAAAATTGTCTCAAGCTTTAGAATTAACTTCAAATGAAGCTACAACTAAAGATGAGCAAAAGATTTTAGAAGGAATTGTGAATTTTGGAAATACAGAAACAGGTCAGATTATGACTCCAAGAATTGATGTTTTTGCCATTTCTAATATTGAAGAATATGATAAAGTACTTTCAAGAATAATTAATAAAGGGTTTTCAAGAAATCCTGTTTATAGTGAAAATACCGATGATATAATAGGTGTTTTATATGCAAAAGATTTATTGCCTCATTTAAATAAGACCAATTTTAAATGGCAAACGCTTATTAGAGAGCCGTATTTTGTGCCTGAAAATAAAAAATTGGACGATTTACTTAAAGAATTTCAAGAAAAGAAAAATCATTTAGCGATAGTTGTAGATGAGTACGGTGGTACTAGTGGTATAATAACTCTAGAAGATGTTATTGAAGAAATAGTTGGAGATATAAATGATGAATTTGATGAGGATGATATTTCTTACTCTAAATTAGATGCTAATAATTATGTTTTTGAAGGCAAAACAAATCTTAAAGATTTTTATAAAATTATAGAAATTCAGAATTCAGAATTATTTGATAATAATAAAGGCGAATCTGAAACTATTGCGGGTTTTATTTTAGAGATTTGCGGGAAATTTCCAAAGAAAAATGAGCTTATAAAATTTGGAAATTATTCGTTTAAGATTGAATCTATGGATAAAAAAAGAATTAAGCGAATAAAGGTTACAATACACCGAGAATTATAAGATTATAAGATGAAAAATTTAATTGTAATTTTAATTGGAACTTTTTTAATTTATTCTTGTACTAGTGATGCACTCCCTAAGCCCAAACCTTTTTTAAAATTAAAATATCCGGTTTCAACATATTCTAAAATAGATAGTAACTGCCCATATGTTTTTGAACATTCAAGTGAAGCTGAAATAAGTTTTAAGTCTAATTGTTGGGCAATTATTAAATACCCCAAATTAAAGGGAAGTATATATATTACTTATAGAAAAGTTTCTAATAATTTAAATGAAATCTTAAAAGAAGTTGAGAAACTTACATATGAACATACAATAAAAGCTGACGCGATTACTAATGCTCTTCCTTATGAAAATAATGAAAAAAGAGTATTCGCTAAAATATTTAATGTAGAAGGGAATGTGGCCTCTAATGTTCAGTTTGTGGCTACAGATAGTTTAAAGCATGTGTTGGCTGGATCACTTTATTTTTACGCAAAACCAAATTATGATTCAATTCTACCTGCAGTAAAATACATAGAGAAAGATTTAATTCATTTGGTAGAAACTTTAGAATGGAAATAAAAATGAAAACAGATTATAAATATTCAAAACTTATTAGAAACTGGTTAATTCTTGGTTTATTAATGCTAATTGGTCAAGTTGTTTTAGGAGGAATAACAAGGTTAACAGGCTCAGGTCTTTCAATTACTAGGTGGGATGTGATAACAGGTGTAATTCCGCCATTAAGTGCTCAAGAATGGAGTGATGCATTTGATTTATATAAGCAAACGCCTCAATTTCATAAATTAAATTCAGCATTTAATTTAGGGGATTTTAAGTTTATTTATTTTTGGGAGTATTTTCATAGACTTTGGGTAAGATCTTTAGGGTTTATATTTTTAATTCCTTTTATAATATTTCTTTTAAAGAGAAAAATTGATTTTTATTTGGTGAAACGTTTAATAATTGTAGTGCTTTTAACAATTTTAACTGCTTCGGCAGGTTGGATTATGGTACAAAGTGGCTTGGTTAATAGACCATGGGTAAATGCATATAAGCTTACAATTCATTTTATGTTGGCATTACTGGTAGTTGCTGCTATGGTAAAAACGGTTGCCGATGTTTATAATTTTGGAGGAAGTAAATCTTATAAATTAAGAAGTGTTGTTACGTTTATAATTGGTGTAACTTTTATTCAAATGATATTTGCCGGATTAATGTCTGGTATGAAAGCAGGTTTATATTACCCTAGTTGGCCAGATATGAATGGTGAATTAATGCCAGCTGTATTGTTAAATAAAGAGAATTGGACTTGGGCAAATATGGTTAATTATGATAGTTATTTATTTGCTCCAGCATTTATTCAGTTTACGCATCGAATTCTTGCCTATTTATTGGTTTTTTTAACGTTCTATATGTTTTTCGATTTAAGAAAAAAAATAAAAGTTCAGCCAAAAAAATGGCTAAATATGTCTTTGTTTTTAGTAATTGTACAGGTTGTATTGGGGATTTTAACAGTATTAAATGTTGAAGGTAAAATACCCTTATTTTTAGGTGTTAGTCACCAGTTAGTAGGTTTGTTGTACTTTATGAGTTTATTGTTCTTATCTTATAGTTTAAGGAAGAATATTGTATAAATAGTTAAAGATAGAATATTATAAAAAAAAACTCCAATTTTTCAATTGGAGTTTTTTATGTTTTAAAGACTAATTATTAATGTTTTGTAACATCTTTAATAGCGTCAGTACCTTTTTTAACTTCTGTTTTAACTTTATCTGCTCCTTCTTTCATAGCATCAGCACCATCTTTAACTCCTTTTTTAACAGCATCAGTTCCGTCTTTTAATACTTCTCCAGCAGCATCAGCTCCATCTTTTAATGCTTTTTCAGCAGCATTAGCACCTTCTTTTACATTACTAGAAATAGAGTCAATTACTTTTTCAGCACCTTCCTTAACTCCTTCAATAGTTTCTGCTCCTTTTTTAGTAGCTGCTTCAGTTGTGTTTTTAACATTTTCTACTCCGGTAGATACAGCGTCTTTTAATTCTTTCTTTTCAGATTCTTTACAAGAAATAGCGATAATGCTAATTAATGCAATTGCAATTAGTAATTTGATTGTTTTCATATTAGATTGATTTTTATTATTTTAACAAAGAAACAAAAAAATGTTAAATATTTCTTAAAAAAAATCAATTCATTAATTTTCAGGACTTTTAAGTATGATTTTATCTAGTTCAATAGTCTTTGAAACCGAATATAAATCACCACCTGCTATATTTTTAATCTTTTCCGATATGTCATTAGAGCTTAATTTGTTTAAATCAAAAGTAAAAACACCTTTTTTAGATTCAAAATCTACTTTTGTATATGTTACACCATCTACTTTAGAAAGTTTAGATTGAATTAAACGAGCACAACCAATTTCGCAAGTCATACCTTCAATATCAACCTCAATACTTTTTAAGTTTTCAGCTACTTCAGAAGTTGCTGTTGAATTGTTTCCGTTTACATTTGCTTTTTTTGAATCTTTACAAGAAACAAAGGCAATAGAGAAGATTAAAATAAAGAAAATATTTTTCATAAGAGTTTAAATAAATTATACTCAGCGAATTTATAAATAATAAGTTTAATTTCGAATTTTTAACCGATTTTTGCATTTTATTAAGAAAATGGAGCATAAAAATTTACGTTGGGTATTTTTGTTCACCTTAGCTATTATCTGGGGGAGTTCTTTTATTTTAATGAAATATGCTTTGGTGAGTCTGTCGCCTATTCAAGTTGGGGCTATTCGTATACTAATTACAGCAATATTTTTATTGATTATAGGTTTTAAAAAAATATTAACAATAAAACGAAGACATTGGTACTATTTAGCGCTAAATGGATTTATTGGAACTTTTTTTCCTGTTTTTTTGTTTGCCTACGCTATAGATAAAATAGATAGTTCCATTGCTTCAATATTAAATTCTTTTACGCCTCTTAATACTTTAATATTTGGAGCGTTATTTTTTGGGTTTGGTTTTAAAAAACGTCAACTCATAGGTGTTTTTGTGGGGCTTATTGGTACTGTTATGCTTATATTAAAAGGAGCAGAGATAAATCCAAGCCATGATTATTTTTATGCTAGTTTTATAATAATAGCCACCGTAGGTTATGCCTTTAATGTAAATATTTTAAAAAAGTATTTACATGATTTAGATGCTTTAAGTATTACTGTAGGGAATTTTTTATTAATGCTTATTCCAGCATTTTTGGTATTGTGGTTTACAGACTTTTTTATAACATTTAAATCTACACCAGAAAATTTAGAAGGAATTATGTATCTAACCATTCTGGCAATTATTGGAACCGGATTGGCTAAAATTATGTACAATAGGTTAATTCAAATATCTACGCCAATATTCTCGTCTTCAGTAACATATATAATTCCAATTGTGGCAATTACTTGGGGTGTGTTTGATGGTGAAAAAATTACACTGTTGCAAGTTTTATCTGGGTTTGTGATTCTTTTAGGAGTATATATTGTTAATAAAGCTAAATAAATTAAAAGTTTTTATGTTATTTTATTTTGAAATATTTTAAGCACTAATTACCCTAAAATAGTTTAAATTTTTAATACATTATTTAAATTGTAATAGATTAATAATGAGTAATTTCTATTATTGATTTTTGTTTTGTTAAATAGTAAAAAAAACTTTATATTTGCACCCGCCTTAATTGAAAAGGTAATTAATTAATAATAAAGCGAATAAAAACTATACGTATGTATGCAATTGTAGAAATAGCAGGGCAGCAGTTTAAAGTAGCAAAAGACCAAAAGGTTTATGTACACCGTTTACAAGGAGAAGAAGAAGCAAAAGTTTCTTTTGATAAAGTTCTTCTTTTAGATAATGAAGGTACTGTATCTATTGGCGCCCCAGCTATCGAAGGAGCCGAAGTAACGGCAAAAATTTTACGTCACTTACAAGGTGATAAATTAATCGTTTTCAAAAAGAAACGTAGAAAAGGATTCAGAAAAAAGAATGGTCATCGCCAAGCTTTAACTGAAATTCAAATTGAAGGAATTGTTGCAAATGGAGCTAAAAAAGCTACTCCAAAAGCGAAAGCTGTTGAAGAGCCAAAAGCAAAAGCAAAAGCAAAAAAATCTTCTAAAGGAGATGATTTAAAGAAAATTGAAGGAGTTGGACCAAAAGCTGCTGAAGCAATGGTTAACGCAGGGATTGATACTTTTGCAAAAGTAGCAAAAGCTGATCCTAAAAAATTAGCGGAAATCTTAACAGAAGCAAGTTCAAGATTAGCACATTTAGTAACTGATACTTGGCCAAAACAGGCTGATTTAGCTGCTAATGGTAAGTGGGATGAATTAAAAGAATTACAAGATAGATTAGACGGAGGCGTTGAAAAATAAATCTGTAAAGTTTAACTTATAAAAACTTAGTAAAATGGCACATAAAAAAGGAGTAGGTAGTTCGAAGAATGGTAGAGAATCAGAATCGAAACGACTAGGAGTAAAAATATTTGGTGGTCAAGCTGCAATTGCAGGGAACATTATTATCCGTCAAAGAGGAACTCAACACCACCCTGGTGAAAACGTATATATGGGAAAAGATCATACATTACACGCTAAAGTTGATGGTTTGGTAAAATTCCAAAAGAAAAGAAATAATAGATCGTATGTTTCTATTGAGCCTTTCGAAGCTTAAGATATACGCTATTTAAAATTTAAACTCCCTTACTGAAAAGTATGGGAGTTTTTTTATGCTTATTTTGTACATTTGCTTACTTATGTATTACCTATACAATATTGTTGTTTATATAGTTGGTCTTATCCTAAAATTAATTGTTCCTTTTAATAAAAAAATTGAACTTTTTGTAAATGGTAGGAAAGAATCTTTTTTAAAATTATCATCTAAAATATCTAAAAAAGACCAAGTAATTTGGATTCACAGTGCTTCTTTAGGAGAATTTGAGCAAGGACGTCCTATTGTTGAAAAGCTTCGGGAAATTTATCCTTCAAAAAAAATAGTTGTAACTTTTTTTTCTCCTTCAGGCTATGAAATAAGAAAAGATTATAACGGAGCAGATGTTGTTTGTTACCTTCCGCTAGATTCAATTTACAATGCTAAAAAATTTATGAATATTGTGCAGCCAGAATTAGCAATATTTGTTAAATATGAGTTTTGGCCAAATTTTTTAAATGAGTTAAAAAAGAGAGAAGTTAAAACAATATTGGTTTCTGGGATTTTTAGAGAAAGCCAAGCATTTTTTAAATGGTATGGTGGTTGGATGCGGAAATCTTTACAAACTTTTTCACATTTTTTTGTGCAAGAACCTGCCTCAAAAAAACTTTTGAATACAGCCGGATTTAAAAATGTAACAGTTAGTGGAGATACTCGTTTTGATAGAGTTTCAGAAATTTTAAAACAAGATAATAACTTAGCGTATATATCTAAATTTAAAAACAATTGTTATACTCTGGTTGCGGGAAGTACTTGGAAGGAAGATGAAGATTTGTTGGTTAATTACATTAATAATGAAGCTTCAGAAAAAGAAAAATTTATAATTGCTCCACATAATATAAAAACGGAAGATATTACGCATTTAAAAAACTCAATTAAAAAAACTGTTGTACTATTTTCAGAAAAGGATAATTCAGATTTAAAGAATGTTCAAGTTTTTATAGTAGATACAATAGGAATTTTAACAAAAATATACAGTTATGCAGATGTTGCTTATATTGGTGGAGGTTATACAAAATCTGGTGTTCATAATGTTTTAGAACCTGCAACATTTGGTATTCCTATAGTAATTGGACCTAATTATAGTAAATTTAATGAAGTAGTTGAGCTAGTTGATAATGAAGCTTGTTTTGTAGTTGATAATTCTAAAAAAATTACCGTACTTTTAAAAGAGTTTTTTCAGGAAGATGAAAAGAGAAAAAAAGCAGGTAGACGAGCGGGAGATTATGTGAAAAGTAAAATAGGTGCTACCAATACACTACTAAAATATTTAAGATGATTAGAGAAAAACTAGAGGAGTTTTATTCGTTTGTATTTGAAAAGGAATTATTAGATGAAATTGAGCAAGTAGGAGTCTATAAAAAATTAAGAGAAAATGAATTACTGGTTGATTTGGGTGATCAAATGAAAGGGGTTCCTTTGTTATTAGATGGTGCAATAAAAATTGTAAGAGAAGATAAAAAAGGTGAAGAAATACTATTATACTTTTTAGAAAGAGGTGATACTTGTGCCAGTTCTTTTGCTAGTGCAATTTCTAATGGAAAATGTGGTATAAGAGCCATTGCCGAAAAAGAATCAGAAATTATTTTTTTACCAAAAGAGAAATTAGATGATTGGTTGGTAAAATATAAATCTTGGAGAAATTTTGTAATTGATAGTTATAATATTCGTCTTAATGAAATGATGGAGACGATTGACACGTTGGCTTTTATGAAAATGGATGAACGTTTGTATAAATATCTTACAGATAAAGCTCAAATACTGCGAGAAACCACTTTAAAAACTACGCATCAAGACATAGCATATGATATGCATACTTCAAGAGTTGTGATTTCAAGATTGTTAAAGCAACTAGAGAATGAGGGTAAAATTAAGTTGAATAGAAATAGAATTGAAATATTACAATTTTAGAGTTTTGTAACATTGGTTACAGTGAATTTCAATTTAAAGAATACTTTGTAGAATAACTAATAAATTTAATTATGGAATTTATAACTCAACCATGGCCCTGGTATGTTGCCGGTCCTATTATTGCGTTTATCATGTTTTTACTTTATTATTTTGGTGAACGTTTTGGCGTTTCATCCAATTTAGAAACATTTTGTACAATAGGAGGTGCTGGAAAATTTATCGATTATTTTAAAATTGATTGGAAAAAGAATACGTGGAATTTAATATTTGTTTTAGGAGCAATATTGGGCGGTTTTATAGCAACGCATTGGTTGTCTTCAAGCGAAATTGTAGATTTAAATCCTCAAACTGTGCAAGATTTAGCAGCAATTGGAGTTAAAAATGCAGGTGATTCCTATTTGCCTGATGAAATTTTTAGTGTTGATGCAATGTTAAGCTTTAAAGGATTTCTAATACTTATACTTGGTGGAGTACTGGTAGGTTTTGGAGCTAGATGGGCTGGTGGTTGTACTTCTGGTCATGCCATTGTTGGTTTAAGTAATTTAGAGCTTCCTTCTTTAATTTCAGTAATTGGATTTTTTATAGGAGGTCTGATAATGATTTGGTTAATTTTACCTTTAATATTCTAATTATGAAGTATATAAAATTTTTATTTGTAGGGATTATTTTTGGGATAGTAATGACTAAAGCTGAGATAATTTCTTGGTATAGAATTTATGAAATGTTTAAGTTTCAATCATTTCATATGTATGGAGTTATAGGTTCAGCGGTAGTTCTAGGAACGGTTATTATGTTTTTATTTAAAAAAGGAATTGTTAAAACTTTTGACGGGAATCAGATTCTTGTAGCGCCTAAGAAAAAAGGATTTGCTAGAAATTTACTCGGTGGGACTCTTTTCGGTTTAGGTTGGGCATTAGTAGGAGCTTGTCCGGGGCCTATGTTTGTTCTATTAGGAAAGGGCGTAATATCTATATTAGTTGTTGTTTTTGGAGCAACTTTAGGTGCTTTTTTATACGGAGCATTTAAAAATAAATTGCCTCATTAAAAAAGGCTTTTATGATGGTATGTGAAATTGTTCTAAAACTTTTTTCAAATATATTAGAAAAGAAATTAATTGAAGAAATTGGTAGATATGGGATTTTAAAAAATGCTGAACCTGACCAAATATTACTTGAAATAAGAAGAGATGTACAATTTATTCCAATAATCGTTTCTGGAATTGCAAAAGTAATGAGAAGAGACGGTAAAGGAAATGGAATTTTATTGCATTATTTAAAAAAAGCAGAGTTAAGTACCATTGCAATTTCTTATGGTCTTCAAAATAAAAAGAGCGAAATAAGAATTAAGGCAGAAACGAATATTACCTATATTGCAGTTCCTATTAAAATTGTAAGTTTGTGGTTTGATAGTTATGATTTATGGAGAAAATACTATCTGAAAGTAAATCAATTACAAACCTCTTATTTAATTGAAAAGATTAATGATATTGCCTTTGAAGGTTTAGAATTTAGAGTTTTAAAATATATTAAAAATACAAGTTTAATACATAATAGTAAATTAATACCCAGAAAGCACTTTGATATAGCTCGCGATTTAAAAGTTTCAAGAGAGGCAATTTCTAGAACTCTTAAAAATCTCGAAAAAAGTGGAGTAATAACACTTGGTAGAAATAAAATTACCCTAAACAAAAATGGAGTTAACGGATAAGTTTGGTAGAAGAATAAGCTATTTGCGATTAGCAGTTACAGATAGGTGTAACTTGCGCTGCCAATATTGTATGCCTGCTCAGGGAATTAATATTGTTGATAAAAAAGAACTTCTTACATATAAAGAAATGTACCGTTTAACACGTGTGCTTTCTGAATTAGGAGTTAATAAAGTTAGGTTAACTGGTGGAGAGCCATTTGTAAGAAAAGATTTTGTAAAATTTTTAGAATCACTTTCATATAATGATAAATTGGATGAAATTAATATAACTACAAATGGAGCCTTAATTTCAAACCATATAGATAAACTTGAAGAATTAAAGATAAATTCTATTAATTTAAGTATTGATAGTCTTCAAAGAGAAAAATTTGCTCAAATTACAAGAAGAGATGTTTTTGTAAATGTTTATGATACTTTTGAAAAGCTAGATAAGAGTAATCTTAATTTAAAATTAAATGTAGTAATTCAATCTGGATTTAATACCGATGAAATTATTGATTTTATTGAGTTTACAAAGGATAAAAATATTGTAGTTCGTTTTATTGAAGAAATGCCTTTTAATGGAAAAGGACAGCGACAGATAGACGAAGAGTGGAATTATTCTAAAATCATTGATCATATTAAGAATCATTATCAAGAAATAGAAACATTACAATCTAAAAAATCTTCAACTTCAAAAAACTTCAAAATACCAAATTATAAAGGTAGTTTTGGAATAATACCTGCTTTTACAAGAACTATTTGTAATGATTGTAATAGAATTAGAATTACAGCTACAGGAATGTTTAAAAACTGTTTGTTTGATGGAGGCGTGTTTAATGTGAGAGATTTTATAAGAGAAGGAGCAAGTGATGATGATTTAAAAGCATTGTTTATTAAAACGGTTCATAAAAAGCCAGAAAACGGATTTGTTGCTGAAAAAAATAGGGGAAATGATGTTTCAGAAAGCATGTCTACAATAGGAGGGTGAAACCGATTAGCAATTGATAATTAAAAATTATTACCAGAGTCAACGTTCGTTAACCTAATCTTGTTTTAGGTTCTCATTAATAATAGTAGAAGCATTTATAAATGTTGAATATTATTTATCAAAACTATTAAAGTAATTAAAAATGTTATTCTTGCAAAGGCAGGAATCTTATGTTATGAATTTAACAACAGTAAAAGAAGCAGTTTCAATAATTTTAAATAAAACAGAAGATTTTGGGATTGAAGAAGTGAATTTTCTAGAATCTAACGGAAGAGTATTAAAAGAGGTTATAAAAGCAGATAGAGATTTTCCTCCTTTCAACCGAGTTAGTATGGATGGAATAGCCTTTAATTCTGATTCTTTTAATAAAGGCCAGCGATCTTTTAAGATTGAAGGTGTTCAAGGAGCAGGGAGTCCGCAATTAACGTTAAAAGACACTGCTAATTGTATAGAAGCAATGACAGGAGCTGTACTTCCTTTAAATACCAATGCAGTGATTCAATATGAATTACTTACAATTAAAAATGGTGTTGCAACAATAAATTTAGAAGAAGTCAGAGATTTTCAAAATATTCATAAAAAAGGACTAGATAGAAAAGTTAATGATGTTTTAATTGAACAAAATAAAGTAATTTCTTCAGCCGAAATAGGAGTGCTAGCAACAGTAGGAAAATTAATGGTGAAAGTTGCAAAACAACCTAAAGTAATGATAGTTTCAACTGGAAATGAACTGGTTGAGGTTAATGAAATTCCTGAAGAACATCAAATTAGAAGAAGTAATGTTTATACATTGGTTTCTGTATTAAAAAAATTAAATATTAATGCTGAAAGCACTCATATTTTAGACGATAAAAAGGTTTTAAAAGCAAAAATTGAAGGTTTTTTAAAAGAGTTTGATGTTTTAATTTTTAGCGGTGCTGTTTCAAAAGGTAAATTTGATTTTATTCCTGAAGTTTTAGATGAATTAGGAGTTGAGAAGCAATTTCACAAAGTGAAACAACGCCCTGGTAAACCTTTTTGGTTTGGGAAAAAAGGCCATAAAACAGTTTTTGCATTTCCAGGAAATCCAGTTTCAACATATGTTAGTTGTTTAAAATATTTTTATCCTTGGTTTTATAAATCAATGGGTTTAAATGCTGAAAACAATCAACAAGCTATTTTAAATGAAGATTTTATTTTTAAACCAAGTTTAACTTATTTTTTACAAGTAAAATTAATTCAAAAAGAAGGTAAATTATTAGCAACACCTATATCTGGAAAAGGATCTGGAGATTTGGCAAATTTAGTTGATGCTGATGCTTTTTTGGAATTGCCAGATGATAGAACTAATTTTACAAAAGGAGAAATTTTCCCTTTAATAACCTATAGATAATTTATTGGTTATTGAGTGGAGTAGAAGTGATAATAAAAAGATATAATGTGGTTTTAAATCCGGAAAACCACCAAAACTAAATTTTAGATTTTGAAAGAATTCACACATTTAGGAGATAAAGACCAGCCTAAAATGATAAACGTTGGTGACAAAAAAGTCACTAAACGTAAAGCAACAGCAATAGCTTCAATGTTTTTAGGTTCAGAAATAATTTCACATTTTAATAATGAAGATTTGGTAACCAAAAAAGGTCCAGTTTTTCAAACCGCAATTATTGCTGGAATTCAAGCAGTTAAAAAAACTTCAGAATTAATACCAATGTGCCATCCATTACTTATTAATGGAGTTGATATTGATATTGAAATAGTTGATGATACTCATATAGAAATTTTATGTACAGTTTCAATTGAAGGTAAAACAGGCGTTGAAATGGAAGCTTTAACAGGTGCAAATATAGCTGCATTAACAGTGTATGATATGTGTAAATCTATATCACAAAAAATGGTGATTAAAGAAGTTAAATTATTGAAGAAATCAGGAGGCAAAAGCGACATTAAAAATGAGTAAACATCAAAAACACGCAAAATTTAAATTAAAAGATAATGATAATTTTGCACCAAATGAAATTTCATTAGTTGGAACAAATTGTTCTAATATATCAAACTTGGTTACAAAAGTTTCTGAAAAATTAGAGAATTATAAATTGGCTTATTTTGATGCCTCTCATAGCAAAGATGTACAGGACTTAAAGCTTGATACTTTTACGTTTCACCATAAAGGAACCGCTCAAATTTCAATAAATTCAGAAGTTAATAAATTTAATCAACGGATTCAATTTTCTCAATACGATTACGTGTTTATTAATGGAAATCATTATGAAGGAGCAAAACAAATTTTAATATTGGATAATGAAAAAGAAGCTTCAGTTTTAAAACGTTTGGAACAGTTAAATAATATTCAGTTTGTTATAAAATTAAATGAAGAATCTAACTATTTTAACTTTTTAGAAGAACATAATCCGCAAATTAAAAATTTACAATGTTACTATATTTCTGAAGTTGATAAAATTTCAAAACATATAGATAGTTTAATTCAAGAAAAAATAGCACTTGTTCAAGGGCTGGTATTAGCTGGTGGGAAAAGCACAAGAATGGGAACTGACAAAGGTACTCTAGACTTTTTTGGAAAAAACCAGCGTGATGTTACTATTGACTTATTAGAAAATAATAACTTAAAAACATATTTATCAGTTAGAGAAGAACAAGAAGTTTCTATTGAAAATAAAATAACCGATAAGTTTCTTGGATTGGGACCGTTTGGAGCAATTTGTTCAGCATTTTTATTTAATCCTGATGTTGCTTGGCTTGTAATTGCTACAGATTTACCATTTGTGAATAATGAGGTAATTAAAAAGTTGTTGAAACATAGAAACCCTTCAAAAGTAGCAACTACAATTAAAGGGATAGGTAAACAATTTTCAGAACCTTTAATTACAATTTGGGAACCTAAAAGTTATAAGATTCTGTTGAATTATTTAGCGCAGGGATATTCCTGTCCTCGAAAAATATTAATAAATTCTGATGTGGAAATTGTTGAAATAGACGATAGTTTTATTAGAAATATTAATACACCAGAAGAGTTTAAAAAAGCACATAAAGAAATAAACGGTTAATATATTTTATAAAGCAAACATTAATAAAAACAAAAAAATGAAAAAGAACTATTTATTATTTTTGTTCATGTTGATTGGTATATGTTGTAATAATAATAAATAATGAAGATTTCTAAGACTGAATATTTTAAACGTCAAACTACTTTATCTGAAATAGGAGAAGAAGGACAAGAATTACTTCAAAATTCCAAAGTTTTAGTAATTGGTTGTGGGGGATTAGGAAGTCCAGTTGCAGTTTATTTAGCTGCAAGTGGAATTGGGCATTTACATTTAGTTGATTTTGATACTGTTTCAATTTCTAATTTACACCGACAAGTATTTTATAATGTTAAAGCTATAGAAAAACCAAAAGCAGAAACACTTGCAACTGAAATTTCAAAAAAAGCGCCATTCACAAAAGTTACTTTTACAAATAAAGCTGTTGATAAATCATTTATTTTAGATCTAATTTTAGATTTTGATATTGTTGTTGATGGGACGGATAATTTACATATAAAATATTTAATAAATGACGCTTGCGTTCTTGCTAAAAAGCCACTAGTTTACGGGTCTTTGTATAAGTTTGATGGTTATGTAGCTACTTTTAATGTTTTAAATGAAGATGGAACATACTCGTGTAACTTAAGAGATGCTTTTCCGGAAATTGCTATTGATATACCAAACTGTGAAGAAGCAGGAACAATGAATCCTATTGTTGGAATTATTGCTTTGTTACAAGTAAATGAAGTAATAAAAATTGTAACAAATAAGGGGAAGTTGTTGACTAATCAGTTATTAATATATAATGCTTTGGAGAATTCTCAATTTAAAATGAAATTAAAAAAGAATGAGTCTATTAATTTTGTAGAGATTTTTGAAACCAGCAAATATTCAGCTACTTCTTGTGAAACTCAAGAAAACTCATTATTGATTTCTTCAGAAGAATTAAAAGTGAAATTAACGGATGATGATTTAGAAATAATAAGTGTAATTAATAATAAAAATGAAAAATTACCATTTCAAGTTCAGTCTAAAATGCCAATTATTTCATTTAATGTAGAGGCATTTGAGCCAGATTTCGCTAAAAAATATGTAATTGTTTGTAATAAAGGAATTTCAAGTTACAAGGTTACAAAAGTGTTAAAAAGTAAATATCCAGATTTAAAAATATTCAGTTTAGCTGAAGGAATAGAAAAATATTAAATGCAACAACCATTAGAGTTTTATAAGGATCAAATACATACTTTTGAGAAAAAATCAAAAGAATTAAAAAAGAAATTAGCAGTTTCAAGCCTTATTCGTTTAGCAACTTTTATAGCTATAGTTTTAGGGATTTATGTTTTTTTTGGAAATATTCCATTAATAATTTCAATAATTGGAGTTGGAGTAGTGCTATTTATTTACTTGTTAAGTAAACATGGAAAATTGCAATACAATTTAAATTTAAATAAAGCATTAATTTCAATTAATAAAACCGAATTAAAGGCTTTAAATAGAGATTATTTAGATTTAGATGACGGAAGTGAATTTATAAATCCAAAACACCTATATAGCTACGATATAGATTTATTTGGAAGAGGTTCTTTTTATCAATATTGTAACAGAACTAAAACAGTTGAAGGACGAAATGAATTGGTTGCCGAGTTAACGTCAAACAATATAATTGGAATTGAAGATAAACAATCAGGGATAGATGAATTAAGTAAAATACCTATTTGGCGTCAGAATTTTTCTGCAATAGCTACTTTGGTTAAAGTGGAACATCCTGCAACTGAAATTGTGAATTGGATTTGTAATTATAAGCCCGTTTTTAAAGGTTATTTATCTTATTTGCCAAAGGTATTTTCTTTAATATCTATAGGGTTAATTGTGTTATATGGTTTTCAATTAATACCTGAAGTTTTATTATTGTTATGGCTTTTTATAGGTTTGGGGATTTCAGGAATACAATTGAAAAAAGTGAATGAACTTTACCAAAATACAAGTAATGCAAAAGACACATTTAAACAATATTCAAAATTATTAAATGAAATTGAGAATGCCACTTTTACTTCTGAAATTTTAAATAAAAGACAACAAGAAATTAAAACTGAATCTGAAAAGGCTTCTGCTATTTTTCAAAAATATTCAAAGTTGTTAGATGCTTTAGATCAACGAAACAATGTGGTTATTGCAATTTTCGGGAATGGTTTATTTTTAAGAGATTTACAACAATCTTATAAAATAGAAAAGTGGATTGTACAATATAAAGATAATGTTGAACAGTGGTTTAAAGTTATTTCCTTTTTTGATGCTCAAAATTCTTTGGCTAATTTTAAATTTAATCATCCAAACTATGTGTTTCCAAAAATTAACAATAATAAACAGGTTATTAAAGCTGAAAAACTAGGACATATTTTATTGAAAGAAAACAATAGAATTGATAATGATTTTAATATAGAAAATCAGCAGTTTTTTATTATTACTGGAGCAAATATGGCAGGGAAAAGTACTTTTTTAAGAACTGTTTCTTTATCAATTGTTATGGCTAATATGGGATTGCCTGTTTGTGCTAAAAACTTTCAATACAGCCCTATTAAATTAATAACAAGTATGCGAACTTCTGATTCATTAGCAGATGATGAATCTTATTTCTTTTCAGAATTAAAAAGACTGAAGTTTATTGTTGATGAAATAAAAGAGGATAATTATTTTATAATATTGGATGAAATATTAAAAGGTACAAATAGTACTGATAAAGCTATTGGTTCAAAGAAATTTGTACAGAAATTAGTAGCGTCTAATTCAACAGGTATTATTGCAACGCACGATTTGAGTTTGTGTGAAATTGAACATGAACTTCCACAAATTAAAAACTATTATTTTGATGCTGAAATTATAGATGATGAGCTAAATTTTGATTATCAACTAAAAGACGGGATTTGTAAAAATATGAATGCTTCCTTTCTTTTAAAAAAGATGGAAATAGTTTAACTCGAATTATGAAATGAATGCTAGTTTAAGGATGTGCATTCACCCAAACCTCACCATCTTCAAAATGTTCTTTTTTCCAGATTGGCACAGTTTCTTTTAAGGTGTCAATAGCAAATTCACAAGCTTCAAAAGCGGCTTTTCTGTGTGCAGAAGATACAGCAATAATTACAGGGATTTCACCAATTTTAAGTTTGCCAAGTGCGTGGTGAATTGCAATTTTATGAATGTCGAATTTTTCTAAAGCTAGGTTTGCAATTTTTTGCATTTCTTTAATTGCCATTGGCTCATAAGAACTGAAATCTAATAAGGTAACTTCTTTATTTTTAGTGGCATTTCTAACGGTGCCAACAAATAATGCAATTCCTCCACAAGATGCATCTTGCACAAAATTGTAACATTCATTTAAGTTTAATATTTCAGAAGTTACTATTATTGAGGTTCTACTTTTCATTTTTAACTAAATATATACAAATTTAAGAAATCTAAAATGTATTTTCGCGGCAACTACTAAATTATTGAAATAATGAAAAAAACATTTAGAATTGTAAGTATATTAGAAGGAATATCTTATTTATTATTACTTTTTATTGCAACACCTATAAAATATTTGGTTGGAAATGAATTATTTGTTAAAATTCTGGGAATGCCACATGGGCTATTGTTTTTAACGTATGTTGTTTTAGCTATTATATTAAAATACGAGCTAAATTGGAAACCCAAAACCTTCATCATTATTTTGCTAGCATCTGTAATTCCTTTTGGAACATTTTATATAGATAAAAAATACTTGAGAGATTAATTTTTGTAGTTATTTAAAACCAATTTTTTCTTTTAAAGTAAGATATCATTGTACCAAATATTACAATTATTACAGTCCAAACAATGTAGTAACCCCATTTAAATTGTAATTCGGGCATATTTACAAAGTTCATTCCGTAAATTCCAGCAATAAAAGTTAATGGAATAAAAATGGAAGACACCACAGTTAAGGTTTTCATAACTTGGTTCATTCTATGCCCTTGAACAGAGAAAAATAATTGAATACTACTTGCCAATCTGTTTTCAATTTTCTCACAATTATCAATAATAGTTAAGCATAAATCTTTTAATTCAAAAAAGTATTTAATGTGTCTTTTGTCAATTAGGGCAAAATCTTCACGTTCAATTTTTGTAATAAAGTCTTTTATTGGGTTTATTGTTTTTTTAAGATGATGTATTTGGGTTTTAAATATCTCAATTTCCCTTAAAATTTCGGGAGAGGGATCATTATTTATATCAATAAGACTAAATTTTTCAGAATCAGAATCAATAGTTTCAATTGTTTTAAAGTAATTATCTAAAATAGATTCAATAAGTAAATACAATAAATAATCGGCAGTTCTTTCGTGTAAAATTCCTATTTTCTCTCTTAATCTATGTCTAATATGGCTAAAATGATCGGCTTTTCTTTCTTGAAATGAAACTAAATAGTTTTTCCCCAGTATAAAACTAATTTGTTCCGAATTTATTTCATCGGTTTTTGAAGGTAATATAGATTGCATAGAAAAGAACCAATAACTTTCATATTCTTGAAATTTAGGACGTTGGTTTACATCTAAAATATCTTGAATAGCTAAATTATGAACTCCAACTTTTTTACAGATATTTTCAATTGTTTCAACTTCATGAATTCCGTGAACATTTAACCAATATTGTTTATTTTCGTTTGAAAAACTTTTAAAATCATTCGCTTTTAAATTAGGTGTTTCAAGACAATAGTCTTGAGAATATTCAAATAATTGGAGTTCAACTTTTTTTTCATATTGAAAACCAGTAAAAATAAAATTTAAAGGATTTTGGTTTTTTCTATTTAATCTTTTCTTCTTCATTTTTAATATCATTTTTATAAACAATAGTTCGGTAAGGGAAAGGTATTTCAATATTATTTTTATCGAATTCTTCTTTTACCGATTTCAGTAAATCACATTTTATTAAAAATCCTTCATCATTATTTGATGACCAAACGTACGCTTTTAAATCAATTGAAAAATCAGATAATTCAACTACGCGCACAATTACAATTGGTACATTATTTTCTTTTTCTTCTTCACTTCTATTGTCAATTAGAAGTGGGTGTTTAAGTGCTTCTTTTTTTATAATTTCAATAGCTTTATCAATATTGGAATCATAACTTATTGAAAAAATAATATGTTTTTTAATTTTCTCATCTTGAATATTACAATTTATAATAGTTTCTTCACTAATAATACTATTAGGAATTACAATTCTTCTGTTTTCATAATCTTTAATTAATGTGTGGCGTAGCGTAATGTCTTCAACAACTCCTTTTTGCCCATTATTAAACTCAATAATATCAGATATTTTAAATGGTTTAAAAATAAGTATAAAAATACCACTTATAATGTTCGAAAAAGCTTTTTGAGAAGCAAAACCAACAACAACAGCTATAACTCCTGCTCCTGCAAATAGAGCTTTTCCTATTGAATTTAGGTATGGAATTTTGTAAAAAATAAAAATAACTGCTAGCGTAAAAATAATAAAACTAACAGAGTTTTTTAAAAAAGCGAAATTAGTTTTATTATTTTTAAGTTTTCAGAGTATTTTTTTATAATTAGGCCTAATATTTTTTTTAAAATAAAACTTAAAATTACAGCAAAAAGTAATGCTCCAAAAATTAATATAAGGTATTGAATAATTGTTTTATCCATAGTTGTATGAGTTTATTAAACTAAAAATTATCCGCCGCTAACAGGTGGGATTATAGCAATAATATCATTATCTTTTAATAATAAATTATCATTTGCATATTCTTCATTTACGGCAATTGCAAAATCATTTAAGTTATTTAAGTTGGCATAATGAGATTGAAGAAACTTTTTTAAATCTTTAACAGAGGCGTGTTCTTCTAAAGAATAGGTTTTTTTAGTTTCCCCTACCAAATCTGTTGATATTCCAAAAAACAAAACTTGAATTTCCATAGGTTATTTGTTTAGTGTAAAAGTAATTCAATTTTATTTAGATTCATTTTAAATAAATCCTAAAAATTACTTGTGTGATGTTGGTTACAAAGTTAGCTTTTTGATTACCTAACTTTGATAGAACTCAAAATATTTTTCGAAATGAAATACGGTTTTATTATTGATAATCGGAAATGTATTGGTTGCCATGCTTGTACAACAGCTTGTAAATCTGAACATGATGTTCCCGTTGGTGTAAACAGAACATATGTAAAACAAGTTGAAAAAGGAGAGTTTCCCAATACCCGTCGTATATTTTCAGTGATGCGTTGTAATCATTGTACTGATGCTCCTTGTGTGGAGATTTGCCCTGTTGAAGCTTTACATATACGAGAAGATGGTATTGTAGATTTTGACAACAATCGTTGTATTGGATGTAAATCCTGTATGCAAGCCTGTCCTTATGATGCTTTATACATTGATCCTGATAATAATACTGCGGCAAAATGTAATTATTGTGCACATAGAATAGATGTTGGGCGTGAACCAGCCTGTGTAACTGTTTGTCCTGAGCATGCAATTATAGCAGGAGATATGGAGAACCCTGAAACTGAAATTTCTCAATTATTGGCAAGGCAAGCTGTAAAAGTTAGAAAACCAGAAAAAGGAACCAATCCAAACTTATTTTATATTGATGGTGATGATTCTTCATTAATTCCTGAAGCAACGGATAAATCTGGACCTGGTTTATGGAATTCGCAAGCAAGAGGTGTTGGTCATTTTGCAAAAGCAGCTGAAAAAATGATGCATACAAATAATGATATTGATTTATTACAAATGTCAATAGATAATGAAATTGAGGCGGCATATCAACGTAAAGAATCTGAAAACCCAAATTATATAGATGTTTTATCCGGAAAAGCACGTAGAGTTTACGATACGCCAGATAAAGGTATTTTATGGGGTTGGGAAGTTTCTGCATATGTGTTTACAAAAGCAATTGCGGCTGGAGCATTTTTAATTCCGTTTATAGCTATTGTTTTAGGATATGAAGTTTCTTCAACCGCAAAATTATGGTCAGCAGGAATTTCACTAGTAGGTTTAGCTTTAACAGGTTTATTCTTAGTAATGGATTTAGATAGACCAGATCGGTTTTTAAACGTTTTATTGCGTCCACAATGGAATTCTTGGTTAGTTAAAGGAGGTTATACAATTACAATTTTTGGATTATTAGTAACGGTTTGGGCAGCAATGACATTTTTTGAAATTAAAATAGGTGAAACTATATTATTATGGGTAACAGCATTTTTTGCCATTTTATTAGCGGTTTACACAGCATTTTTATTTGCTCAAGCAAAAGGACGTGATTTTTGGCAAAGCCCAACATTACCTCTACATATGTTAGTGCATAGTGTTATGGCTGGAACAGCCATTTTTGTATTAGCTTCTTTAATTTTTGGAACTGAAAATTGGATGAGTATTTTAAAAAACACAATGGTTATTGCATTGGTAGTTAATTTATTCACTTTAATTACAGAATTAACAATTACGCACCCAACTACTTCAGCAAAAAAAGTAGTGGAAATGATTACCAAAGGAAGATATAAAAATATGTTTTGGGTTATTTCTGTTATGGTTGGAAACATTATTCCTTTAGTATTTTTATTAGTAGGAAATTCAATGCCGCTATTAGTAGGGTCTTCAGTAATGGTTTTAATAGGGATAATTGCAACAGAGAAAATTTGGGTAGAAGCACCACAAAGAGTTCCTTTGGCATAAAGTACTGTTATTCTGAACAAAGTGAAGAATCTAAAAAAGATATTTTGTGATGTTCAGTATGATAAAAAAATATAAAAAATTTCAAAATGGGATATAAAAAACCATCATTTATCGAAAATATTGCAGAGAAATTAGGTTTAATTCCAGATCTTCATAAAGAAGGGTATCAAAAATTTGACAGCGATATGCGTCATTTTTCAGATGAAGAGGTGGCCAAAATGTATGAAAACTTTCCTCCACCAGAAAAGTGGGATAATTGGGTGGAATACAACCCGAAAGTTTGGCCTAAAAAGGAAAAGAAAACCTATCAAATAATACCTACAACTTGCTTTAATTGTGAAAGTGCTTGTGGTTTAACAGCTTTTATAGATAAGGAAACTCAAGAAGTTAAAAAATTTGAAGGGAATCCATACCATCCAGGAAGTAGAGGTAGAAATTGCGCAAAAGGTCCTGCTTCAATCAATCAAATTACAGATCCTGATAGAATATTATTTCCTTTAAAACGAAAAGGAAAACGTGGTGATGGGGAATGGGAACGTGTTTCTTGGGATGAAGTTTTAGATACTATTGCAAACAGAATAAGAAAAGCTATTTTAGAAGATAGACACAATGAAATTGCATATCATGTAGGAAGACCAGGGAAAGAAAAATTTATGAACTGGATATTACAAGGTTGGGGAATTGATGGTCATAATTCACATACCAATATTTGTTCTTCTGGAGCTCGTTTTGGTTATAATCTATGGTATGGTTACAACCGGCCATCACCAGATCACGCAGAGGCTAAGTTTATCTTGTTAGTATCTGCACATTTAGAGTCTGGCCATTATTTTAATCCACATGCACAACGTATTATTGAAGGAAAAATGAAAGGAGCCAAATTAGCAACTATGGATCCTCGTTTGTCTAATACAGCAAGTATGTCTGATTATTGGTTGCCTTCATACCCAGGAACTGAAGCTGCGGTTTTATTGGCAATGGCTTTAATAATTTTACAAGAAGGATTGTACAATAGAGATTATTTAGAAAACTGGACTAATTGGCAAGAGTATTTACAAGCAAGACATTCAGATAAAGATATAACTTTTGAGAATTATATTGCTGCGATGATTGATGAATACAAAGAGTTTACACCTGAATATGCGGAAGAAGAATCAGGTGTAAAAGCAGAAATGATCAAAGAAATTGCTGTGAAAATTGGTGAAGCTGGAGAACGATTTGCATCCCATAACTGGCGTGCAGCTGGAGCTTCAAACCTTGGTGGTTGGGCAGTTGCTAGATGTTTACATTTTTTAACTGTACTAACTGGTGCAGTTGGAGCAAAAGGAGGTACATCTCCAAATAGTTGGAATAAATTTAAACCTACACAACCAAATCCGCCAAAACCACAAAAAAAATGGAATGAATTACATTTTCCAAAAGAATATCCATTATCGTTTTTTGAAATGAGTCAATTACTGCCACATTTCTTAAAAGAAGGAAGAGGTAAAATGGATGTTTATTTTTCACGAGTGTTTAATCCAGTTTGGACTTATCCTGATGGATTTACTTGGATGGAAATGTATGCCGATGAATCTAAATTTGGCTTGCATGCTGCATTAACACCAACTTGGAACGAAACTGCTTTTTATGCCGATTTTGTTTTACCAATGGGTTTAGCTTCGGAGAGACATGATTTAAATAGTTATGCTACACATGGAGGAACTTGGGTTGCTTTCCGTCAACCAGTTTTACGCGAAGCAGCTAGAAGAAACGGTAAGCCTGTTAAGTTAACATATGAAACCAATCCAGGAGAAGTATGGGAAGAAGATGAATTTTTTATAGAATTGTCTTGGAGAATAGACCCTGATGGAAGTATGGGAATTCGTAAACATTTTGAATCGCCTTACAGACCAGGAGAAAAAATTACAATAGACGAATATTATCAATACATTTTTGAGCGTGTAAAAGGTTTACCTGAAAAAGCAAAAAAAGAAGGCTTAACAGAATTGCAGTATATGCAAAAATATGGTGCTTTTGAAATTGAAAAAGGAGAATCATATAAAGTAAATGAAAAAGAACTTTCAAAAGAACAATTAGAAGGTTCAAAAGTTGATTCAAAAACCAATGTCATTTCAAAAGAAGGAAAACCAATTGGTGTTATGGTAAAAGGAAAAGCCTGTATAGGGTTTCCTACACCATCTCGAAAAAATGAGTTTTATTCACAAACCATGGTAGATTGGAAATGGCCAGAATATGCAACACCAACGTATATTAAAAGTCATATTCATAATGATAAATTGGATAAATCAAAAGGAGAATATGTATTGGTTCCAACCTTTAGATTGCCAACATTAATTCATACGCGATCAGGAAATGCTAAGTGGTTGGTAGAAATTTCAAATAGAAATCCAATTTGGATGCATCCAAATGATGCTGCCAAATGGGGCTTTAAAACTGGGGATTTAGTGAAAATGAATACTGATATTGGTTATTTTATTGATAAAGTTTGGGTTACACAAAGTATGAAACCAGGTGTTGTGGCTTGTTCGCATCATATTGGGCGTTGGCGAAGACCACAAGATAAAATAGGAAATCGTTGGGCAACAAATACTGTAAAAATTGAAGGAGACGGAAAAGGTGCTTGGAAAATGAATACTATTTCGGGTATAAAACCTTTTGAATCTAGCGATAAGGATTCGAAACGAATTTTTTGGAAAGATGGAGGAGTGCACCAAAATATAACACATGCGGTACATCCAGATCCAATTAGTGGTATGCATTGCTGGCATCAAAAAGTTAGAATTGAAAAACCAAGAAAAGACGAAAATTATGGAGATATATTTGTAGATACAAATAAATCACATAAAATATTTAAGGAATGGTTAGCAATGACACGACCAGCTCCAGGACCAAATGGAGAACGAAGACCTTTATGGTTTGATAGAGCTTTTAGACCAGACGAATCAACTTATTATATTAAAAAAGAAGATGAAAAATAGTTAAAAAGCTTGCTTTCTATTGGTTTTTAGAGGATGTGAATATTTAAATTTAATGAGATAAGAGGTAAAATAAATTGTAAATAATTACTGAATATAATTTAAAGTTGTTTTAACAAAAGTCTGTAGTAAAACACAAAAATATTTGAGATTAAAAAAATACCATTTTTTAATCTCAAATATTTTTTTTTAATAATTAATGAAATTTATAGGTATGTTACAATTATTACATTTTTAAAATTATCTATATAATCAAAAGCATCTTATTTATAAAAAATTAGTAAATTTGGTTTCTTATCTCAAATATTTAGTCCAAATGAGTAAATCAAAAAAGAAAAGTGAAGCTTTACGCTATCACCAATACCCTACGCCGGGTAAAATACAAATTGTTCCAACTAAAAAATATGCAACCCAAAAAGATTTATCACTAGCTTATTCTCCTGGAGTAGCAGAACCTTGTTTAGCTATTGAAGAAAACCCAGAAGATGCATATAAGTATACTGCCAAAGGTAATTTGGTAGCTGTTATTTCTAATGGAACTGCGGTTTTAGGCTTGGGAGATATTGGAGCCTTAGCAGGAAAACCAGTGATGGAAGGAAAAGGATTGCTTTTTAAAATTTTCGCAGATATTGATGTTTTTGATATTGAAGTAGATACTAAGGATGTTGATAAATTTGTTGAAACAGTAAAAAATATTGCCCCAACTTTTGGAGGTATTAATTTAGAAGATATTAAAGCTCCAGAAGCTTTTGAAATTGAAAGAAGATTAAAAGAAGAATTGGATATTCCCGTAATGCATGATGATCAGCATGGAACTGCAATAATTTCAGCTGCAGCATTAAAAAATGCAATTGAAATTGCTGGGAAAAAAATATCAGAAGCCAAAATTGTTGTTAATGGAGCAGGTGCTGCGGCAGTTTCTTGCACGCGTATGTATTTAGCTTTAGGAGCTAAAATTGAAAATATTGTAATGTGCGATAGTAAAGGTGTAATTAGAAAAGACATTGAAAACTTATCGGAACAAAAAGCACAATTTGCAACTAGTAGAGACATTCACACTTTAGAGGAAGCAATGATTGATGCCGATGTTTTTATAGGATTATCAGTGGCTGACGTTTTTACACCAAAAATGTTACTGTCTATGTCTAAAGATCCAATTGTGTTTGCACTGGCAAATCCAAATGCCGAAATTGAATATAATTTAGCAATTTCAACAAGAAAAGATGTTATAATGGGAACAGGAAGATCTGATTATCCAAATCAGGTTAATAATATATTAGGTTTTCCATTTATTTTTAGAGGAGCTTTAGATGTTAGAGCTACTAAAATTAATGAAGAAATGAAAATGGCAGCGGTTCTTGCATTAGCTGAATTAGCTAAAGAATCTGTACCGGAGCAAGTGAATATTACCTATGGTAAGAAAAATATTCAATATGGTAGAGAGTATATTATTCCAAAACCTTTTGATCATAGATTAATTACTGAAATACCTCCAGCTGTTGCTAAGGCTGCAATGGATTCAGGAATTGCTAAAAACCCTATTAAAGATTGGGTAGCATACAAAGAAGAGTTAGCTGAAAGATTAGGAACAGGAAGTAAATTAATGCGTTTATTAACTTCTAGAGCGAAAGCAGATCCTAAAAGTGTTGTTTTTGCAGAAGCAGACCATTTAAATGTGTTGAAAGCAGCGCAAACTGTGTATGATGAAGGGATAGGGAAACCTATTTTACTAGGAGATAAAGAAATTATTAAGGAATTGATGCGAGAATTAAGTTTTGATGCAGATATACCTATAATTGACCCTAAATCTCCAGAGGAAGCAGAAAGAAGAAATAGATTTGCAAAAATTTACTGGGAAAAATGTAAACGTGATGGAATTCGTTTAATAGATGCAAAAAAATGGATGTTTGAGCGAAATTACTTTGCAGCTATGATGGTAAATGAAGGAGAGGCAGATTCATTAGTAACAGGTTATTCAAGAAGTTATCCCGCTGTTGCAAAACCAATGATTGAATTGGTTGGAATGGCTGAAGGTGTTGATAGAGTTGTAGCTACAAGTATTGTAATGACTGAAAGAGGACCTTATTTTTTCTCAGATACAGCATTTAATATTAATCCTAGTAAAGACGAATTGGTTCAAATATCTAGGATGACTGATAAAGTGATGAAGTTATTTGGTATTGATCCAGTTTTAGCGATGTTATCTTACTCAAATTTTGGGTCAGCTAAATCAAAATCAGCAAATAAAGCAGCTGAAGCTATTAAAATACTTCATAGGGATTATCCAGAAGTTAATATTGATGGGGAGATTCAGGCAGATTTTGCACTTAGTCGTACTTTAAGAAAGGAAAATTTCCCTTTTACTAAAATTCGTGATAAAAAAGTTAATGGATTAATTTTTCCAAATTTAAATTCATCTACTATAAGTCATAAATTAATTAAGAGTTTAAATAAAAGTGAAGTAATTGGCCCGATAGCACTTGGACTGAAAAAACCAGTACATATATTGCAATTAGGTTGTAGTGTTGATGAGATAGTAAATATGGTTTGTGTAGCTATGATTGATGCGCAAGAAAATGCTAATAATAATAAAGAATATTTTACTACATTTGGGGGGTAATTTACCCTCAAAAAATGATTACTCACTTAAAAGGAAAACTTGTAGAAAAAAATCCTACCTATGCTGTTGTAGAAGTTAACGGTGTTGGATATTTATTGCATATATCTTTAAATACATTTTCTAAATTATCAGATTCAGAAAATGTATTTTTATATACGCATTTTTATGTAAAGGAAGATTCACACACATTATTTGGTTTTATAGATAAAGTTGAAAGAGAAATATTTAGGTTGTTAATATCTGTTTCAGGTGTAGGACCAAGTATAGCTAGGACAATGCTTTCATCTATGGATACTATTGAAATTCAGCAGGCTATAGCTTCCGGAAATGTAGCTGTGATTCAATCAGTAAAAGGAATAGGAGCAAAAACTGCTCAAAGAGTAATTATAGATTTAAAAGATAAAATATCGAAAACTATTGTTGTAGATGGCGAAATATCAACCTTTCAAAGCAATACGAGTAGAGATGAAGCGTTAACTGCACTAGAAGTATTAGGTTTTAATAAAAAGCTTAGTGAGAAAGTTTTAGATAAAATTTTATTAGAAGATTCAGCCGCTAGTGTTGAGGTTTTAATAAAAAAAGCGCTTAAAAATTTATAAGATTTGAAAAAGGAACCATTTATATTTAATGTATATATTTCATTTTTTTTATTGTTGTTTGTTTGTACAACAGTAAATTCTCAAACTTCACCTATTGGAATTCAGAGTGATTCTTTAAAAGTTGAAAAACAAAAAGATTCAACAAAATTAAAGTATCCATTTAAAAAAGATCAAGAAGGAAGTTTATTTTTATCCGATCCTGCAGAATCAGAAATAATTTATGATACTGAACTAGGTAAGTATATTATTGTAGAGCAAATAGGAAATTATTCTTTAAAGCGTCCTGTTTATATGTCTCAAGAGGAATATAAAAAGTATAAGCTTAAAAAGGACATGTTGCAATACTATAAGGATAAGATTAGTGCAACAAATAGTAAAAAATTAGGAAGTGTTGATGCCCAAAAGAATTTATTACCAACTTATTATGTAGAATCCGATTTTTTTCAATCAATATTTGGAGGGAATACAATAGAAGTAAATCCTCAAGGATCTGTTTTGGTGAAAATGGGAATGTTATATCAAAATGTTGACAATCCTCAATTATCCGAGAGAAATAGAAGTAGTCTTACTTTTGACTTTGATCAAGAAATTAGTGCTAGTATTCAAGCTAAAGTTGGAACACGTTTAAAAGTAGGAGCTCAATATGATACTCAATCTACTTTTAACTTTCAAAACCAAATTAAATTAGAATATTCACCTACGGAAGATGATATTTTACAAAAAATTGAAGTTGGTAATGTAAGTATGCCTTTGAAAAACTCATTAATTGTTGGTGCACAAAGTTTATTTGGTGTTAAAACCCAATTGCAATTTGGAAGAACAACGGTTACGGGAGTATTTGCAGAACAAAAATCTCAAACAAGATCGGTGGCTGCGGAAGGTGGTTCTACAATTCAAGAGTTTGAGTTGCAGGCTACAGATTATGATGCAAACAGACACTTTTTTCTTTCTCAATACTTTAGAGATGCTTATAGTAATGCGTTAAAAGATTATCCATTAATAAATAGCCCAATTAATATTACAAAAATTGAGGTTTGGGTAACAAATAGAAATGCAACAACTGAAGATATTAGAAATATTGTTGCTTTATCAGATATTGGAGAAGGTGATGTAACTAATATTGGTCCCGCCAATGTTACTCCAGTTTCAGGTTTTAAATATCCAGAGAACGAGGCGAATGATTTAAATTCAATACTTGTAGCATCTAATCCGGTAAGAAAAATTTCAACAGTTGGTAATGGGTTATCTCCTTATGCAATGCAACAGGGAAGAGATTATTCTGTTTTAGAAAATGCAATTAAATTGAGACCAGATGAATTTGTACTGCATCCACAATTAGGATATATTTCTTTAAATAGAAGATTAGCAGATTCTGATGTTTTGGCAGTTTCATTTGAATATACTGTTAGTGGAGAATCAAAAATATACCGAGTAGGGGAATTTACAAGTGATGGAATAATTGCACCAGATAATATTGTTGTAAAATTATTGCGTAGTGAGATAATAAGTACAAAAATTCCTATGTGGAATTTAATGATGAAAAATGTATACTCTCTTCAAACGTATAGAATGGAACAAGAAGGGTTTAGATTGGAGCTTTTATATCAAGATGATGCAACAGGAGTTTCAATAAATATGCTTCAAAATGCGCAAACTGCTGGTGTATCAGATAGAACGCTTTTAAATTTGTTAAATATTGATAGATTAGATCAAAGTCAGTTTAGTACTCCTGAAGGTGATGGGTATTTTGATTATGTTGAAGGGTCTACAGTTCTGTCGGAAAAAGGACTTATTATTTTTCCAACCGTTGAACCATTTGGTAGTGATTTAGAAGCAAAATTAACAGACGCAGCTGATAAAACATATATTTTTAATGAATTGTATGAAATTACACAATCTGAAGCTAGAAATAACTATCAAGAAAAAGATAAATATTTAATAAAAGGATATCATAAATCTGAAAGTTCTAGTGGAATTCCATTAGGAGCATTTAACGTTCCGCAAGGATCGGTTCGTGTTACAACAGGTGGTAGAGAATTAGTTGAAGGGGTTGATTATGTTGTAGATTACCAAATGGGTAGAGTGCAAATTGTAAACCCTAGTTTAGAGGCTTCAAATGCTCCTATTAATGTTTCAGTAGAAAATAATGCCGCATTTAATTTACAAACAAAACGTTTTTTTGGAGTAGATATAGAACATAAATTTTCAGATAAATTTATATTGGGTGCCACATTTTTAAATTTAAATGAAAAGCCAATTACTCAAAAAGCATTATTTGGACAAGAACCTATTAATAATACCATTTTTGGACTAAATGCAAATTACGGAACCGAAGTTCCTTTTTTAACAAAGCTTGCAAATAAATTACCAAATATTGATACGGATTATGAGTCAAATTTTTCTATAAGAGGAGATTTTGCATATCTAAAACCAGGTTCACCAAGTAGAATTGAATTAGATGGTGAAGCTACATCATATGTAGATGATTTTGAAGGGTCTCAAATACCATTAGAAATTAAATCTATTCAACAATGGCATATGGCAAGTACTCCTCAATATCAAACACAATTTGATTTAGGGGGAAATGCATCAGATATTTCATATGGTTATAAAAGAGCTAAATTATCTTGGTATATTATAGATCCACTTTTTTATGGAGGGTCTTCATTAAAACCAGGAAATATAGATAATACAGAATTATCTCGTGCAGAAGTTAGAAGAGTGCGTTACGAGGAGCTTTTTCCAGAACAAGATTTAGATTTAACTCAGAGTACTATTGTTAGAACTTTTGATTTAGCATACTTTCCAAATGAAAGAGGAAGTTATAATTATGATAAAAGTAATGTAGATGCAAATGGTAAATTTACAAACCCAGAAGAAAGATGGGGGGGAATTACAAGAGCATTAAATACTACAAACTTTGAGCAATCTAATGTTGAATATATTCAGTTTTGGTTAATGGATCCATATGATAATTATTCAATTACAAATGAAGAAGGATTACCAACAAATGTGAATCCAAATGATCCATCTAACCAAGTTGGAGATTTGTATTTTAATCTTGGTAATATTTCGGAAGATGTTTTAAAAGATGGAAGAAAAATGTATGAAAATGGGTTGCCAGAAGATCCGTTGAGTACAAATAATACAGATGAAACAATTTGGGGTAAAATACCTACAAATCAATCTTTATTATATGCATTTAGTGATGATGATAATGAGCGATTAAATCAAGATATAGGTTTTGATGGTTTAAATGATGAAGAGGAATTAGCTAAGTTTGGTACTAGTTTTGGATCGGATCCAGCAAATGATAATTACCAATATTTTAGATCTTCAGAATATGATAATACAGATGCTTCTATATTAACTAGATATAAGAAATATAATAATACTCAAGGTAATTCACCTACAAACAACTTATCTACTGAGAGTTACCCGACATCGGCAACAACATATCCAGATACGGAAGATATTAATAAGGATCAAACAATGAATTCTGTTGAGAGTTATTACCAATATAAAGTTTCTTTAAATAAGAGTGATTTAGTAGTTGGGAATAACCATATTGTTGATGAAAAAACTGTGAGTGTAACCCTTCAAGATGGTAGTGTTAAACAAACTAGATGGTTGCAATTTAGAATTCAAGTAAGTACACCAGACGAAGTTGTAAATGATATTACTGGTTTTAATTCAATTCGTTTTATGCGAATGTTTTTAACCAAGTTTAAAATGCCAATAGTTTTAAGATTTGGAGAACTTCAACTTGTAAGAGGAGATTGGAGAAGGTTTACAAAAACATTAGATGAAAACATTGTTCCTTCACAAGACTTAACAAAAGATGATTTACAAAATTTTGAAGTAGGAGTTGTTAATATTCAAGAAAATGAGGATAGAAATCCAATTCCATATGTATTGCCTCCAGGAATAACAAGAGAGATATTGAGAGGTAGTACTACTTTGCAACAACAAAATGAACAATCTTTATCATTAAAAGTTACAGATCTTGAGCCTAATGATACAAGGGCAATGTACAAGAATGTAAAAGTAGATTTAAGGATGTACAAACATTTAAAATTGTTTTTACATGCTGAGGGAGTTCAAACAAGACCGCAAATTCAAAATAATGAGTTTAAAGCTATAATTAGAATGGGTAGTGATTTAAATAGTAATTACTATCAAATAGAAAAATTACTTACCATTTCAGATTATGGAGCTTCAGATGAATTAGAAATTTGGCCAGAAGAGAATAATGTTAATGCTTTATTAGAATATTTAGGGGAATTAAAATTATTGAGATTTGAAGAAGGTATTGCTCCAAGTACTATTTACCCTGAAGAAGGGGTTGTTTCTCCAATTGAAGGATTAGAAGGGTATGAAATTAGAGTAAAAGGAAGTCCTAATTTATCCAATATTAAAACAATAATGTTGGGTGTTAAAAACGTATCTAACTCAAGTCAAAGTGCGGAAGTTTGGTTTAATGAAATGCGTGTTGCCGGATTTGATAATGATGGTGGATGGGCAGCAGTTGTTAGTGCAGATGCAAATATTGCAGATTTTGCGGATGTTGCTGTTACTGGAAGAATGGAAACTAAAGGGTTTGGAGGAATAGAACAAAGAGTTAATGAGCGTAGCCAAGAAGATACAAAATTATACGATTTAATAACCAATGTTAATGTTGGAAAGTTATTGCCAAAAACTTGGGGAATATCACTGCCTTTAAATTATAGTGTTTCAGAAGAGGTTAAAGATCCAAAATACGATTCACAATATCAAGATGTATTATATGAAGATACAACTATTGAAAATAGCCCAAATAGAGAAAGTAGTCAAGATTATACAAAACGTAAAAGCATTAGTTTAATTAATGTTCGAAAAGAATTTAATCCAAATTCTGAAAAGAAACAACGTTTTTATAATGTTGAAAATTTATCAGTATCCTATGCTTTTAATGAAACATTTCATAGAGATTACAATGTAGAAAAATATGTTGATCAAAATGTTAGAGCATCGGCCAATTATAATTATAGTTTTGAACCAAAAAGTCTTGAGCCTTTTAAAAATTGGGAAGCGTTAAATAGTAAGTATTTTAAATTTATAAAAGATTTAAATGTTAATTTTATTCCATCAACCGTATCTGTAAATTCTAATATTTTTAGAACATATAATGAGCAATTGTCTAGAAGTTTAATTGAGGGTTTACCTCAATTACCAACTTTAAAACAACGTTATTTTATGTTTGATTGGGATTATAACATTGGATATAATATAACTAAATCATTACAGTTTAATTTTAGAGCAGCAAATAATAATATATATGATGATTTTACTGCAGCTGATGATATTCAAATTTTCGATAATTTTTTCTCTTTAGGAAGGCCAGATCATTATCACCAATCATTAAATGGAACTTATAAATTACCAATAAATAAATTGCCTTTATTAGATTTTATTAATGCAGATTATACATATACAGCAGATTTTGATTGGCAGGCTGCATCACAATCTTATGTAAGTAAGGTTGGTAATGTTATTCAAAATTCTAATACCCATAACTTTGGTACTGATATAGATTTTAATAAGTTTTATAAAAATATTGGTTTAACAAGATTGTTTAGTAGTAAGAAATCTAAATCTAAGAAAGAACCAGAATCAGCTATAAAAAGACCACAGTCTAAGACATCCAAAAAAAGAAGATCTACTGGAGAGAAATTTAAAGATGGTTTTTATAATTTAATAACAGCAGTTAAAAAAGCGAGATTTAATTATTCAGAAAATAATGGAACTTTTTTACCTGGTTATATTCCTGAAATAGGATTTTTGGGGCAGGATAATTATAATGGAGGGGTTGCACCATCATTAGGTTTTGTATTTGGGAGCCAAATAGATATTAGGGAGCGAGCTATGGAAAACGGGTGGTTAATTTCTAGAGGTGAAGATGATCCATATTATAATAAAACTTATAGCCGTACTCATATGAATAAATTTGATATGACTATTAGTGTTGAGCCATTTGAGAATTTTGATATAGAATTGAGAGGAAATAAAACATATACAAAAAACACGTCTCAGCAATTAGATGTTGTAGATAATGTTTTAAGTAACGATTCACCAATTTCAGAGGTTGGAAATTTTATGATTAGCTACAATATGTTAAATACGGCTTTTAGTAATAGCGATGCTAATTTTGAAAAATTTAAAGCAAATAGAGTTATTATCGCTCAACGATTAGCTCAAAAATCTGGACAACCAATAGATGGTTTTGGACAAACAAGCCAGCAAGTTTCATTACCTGCATTTATCGCCGCTTATACAGGTAAAGATGCAGAAAGCGTTAAATTAACAGCTTTTAGAGATGTTCCAATCCCTAGTTGGCAAGTTAATTATAAAGGATTAATGAAGTTAGATTGGTTTAAAGAAAACTTTAGAAGTTTCTCATTGTCTAATAGTTATGATTCTAGATATTCTATCTTAAGTTTTAGTAATAATATGGATTATAATGAAAATGATCCATTTGCTGAAACAGATTTAGTGGGTAATTTTTATAATAAAACCTTGTTTACAAGTGTAGATTTAATTGAAGAGTTTAGTCCGCTTTTAAAAGTTGATATGAAAATGAAAAACTCAATTTCATTTTCTGGACGAATAGATAAGGATAGAAGACTTACTTTAAATTTCAATAATAATACTATAACACAAATGAAAGGAACTGAATATGTGATTGGAATGGGATATAGGATTAAAGACTTGGCAATGAAATTGAGATTTGGAGGGAAATTAACTAAATTAAAAGGAGATTTAGATTTAAGAGCTGATTTATCTTTAAGAGATAATATAACAGTAATAAGAGCTATAGATGAAGATAATAACCAAGTAACAGGAGGTCAAAGATTGTTGTCTTTTAAGTTTTTTGCAGATTATGCAATTAATAAAAATTTAACAGCATCTTTTTACTTCGATCAAAGTTCTTCAAAATATGCAATATCAACAACTTTTCCAAGACAATCAGTTAGTTCTGGGTTAAGCGTAAGATATGTTTTAGGAAATTAACTAAGTATAATAATAAATATAATAAAATGAGTGTTCCAACAGAATTAAAATACACAAAAGACCACGAATGGGTTAGAATAGAAGGAGATGTAGCAACAATTGGTATTACACATTTTGCGCAAAGCGAATTAGGTGATATTGTTTATGTAGATGTTGATACAGTTGATGATTCAGTAGAAAAAGATGAGGTGTTTGGATCCGTAGAAGCGGTTAAAACAGTTTCAGATTTATTTATGCCATTATCAGGCGAGGTAACAACGTTTAATGAAGAACTGGAAGATGAACCAGAAAAAGTAAATTCAGATCCTTATGGAGATGGTTGGATGATTAAAATATCAATCTCAGACGCTTCTCAAATTGATCAATTACTTACTTCAGAACAGTATTCAGAACTAATTGGAGCGTAAGTTTTACTTTTTTGGGGCAATAATCTTAACCTTTTTAATAGGTTGGGGAAGTTTAATTTCTGCTGGTAGTAGTTTACCTGAGCGTATTCATGTTTCAGATAAGTTAATACACTTAACGGCCTATTTTTTACTTAACCTATTTTTTTTGTTAGTTTTTAAGCGTAAAGGTAAAAAACTGAAAGTTACATTGTTAATATCTGGATTGGTATTGTTATATGGCATAATTATTGAAGTCATTCAATATCTATTTACAGTAAATAGACAATTTGATTTAATAGATATATTAGCGAATTTTATTGGTGTTTTTACCGCGTTTTTAATTTTTAATTATATCTTACAAAAAAAAGTTTTTAAATAGAATCATATTATTGCAAAAGTTGTTTTAAAATTATTAAATTAGCAAACTATAAAATATTTTACAGATGCAGATTAAAAAGAATCCAAAAGCAAATCTAGAGAACTACAGCAAAATATTTATGCAACTAGGTTTAGTTTTAGCTTTATTGGTGGTTTATTTAGCCATTGAAAAGAAAACATACGATAGGGTAATTGCCGATCTTGGACCAGTAGTTTTAAATATGGACGATGAAGAACAGACCATTGAGATTGAACAAGTGAAGCCGCCAGAGCCAAAAACTCCACCACCACCAACTCCAGATAAAATTGAAGTTGTTGAAGATGAGGTAGAGGTTGAAGAGACAGTAATTGAATCTACTGAAACTGATGAAAATGAAGCAGTTGAAGTTGAAGAAATTATTGAAGTTGAAGAAGTTGAAGAAGTAATTGAGGATGTACCGTTCGCAATTATTGAGGATGTACCAGTATTTCCAGGTTGTAAAGGAAGTAAAGCACAATTAAGAGCTTGTCTTCAAGAAAAAATAACAAAACACGTTAATAAAAAGTTTAATGCAGATTTAGCATCAGATTTAGGTTTAGCTCCTGGAGTTAAGCGTATTTTTGTAATGTTTAAAATTGATAAATCTGGTAATATTACAGATGTAATGGCTCGTGCACCTCATAAGAGATTGCAAGAAGAAGCAATTAGAGTTGTAAATTTATTGCCAAAAATGATACCAGGGAAACAAAGAGGAAGACCTGTTGGTGTAAAATATAGTTTACCTATTGCTTTTAAAGTTGAATAGATAAAAAATTTGAATAATAAAAAAAAGACTGTTTTTAAAAACGGTCTTTTTTTTTGCTTATTAATCACTTTAACCGATAATGTGGAATGTTTTTTTATATTTGTTAAAAGGTGTTTTATGAAAAGTAGATTGATATTTATAGTTTTAATGTTGTTTTTTTATTCTGCAAATGCACAAACTGTTGAAAATGATACAATAATTAGAACCGCAAAAATTGTGTACAATACTAATGGAAATCAAGTTTTATTTAATGCAGATACACCTATATTAAATCAAATAGCGGGAGCTCCAAAAGCATTTTATACTTATTATTGGGAGTTTGGAGATGGTGATTATAGTTTTTCTAAAGAACCAAAACATTCATATAAAGAAAAAGGTAATTATAAAGTTCAATTATCAATAACAAATAATTATGATGATGGTAAGCCGCCAACTACAAGACCAAAAGAAGTTGCTGTTTTATCTAGTGAAACTACTACAGATTTAAATTCAGGACATAATTTAGTAAGCGCCTTTAATGGATTTAGACTTCAAACCAATAGAGAGCCAGTACCTGATGAAGAAATTCAAATGGTAGTTAGCTATGGCAATGATAAAGATTACGCAACTAAAGGTAAGCTATATCTTTTTTTTAATGAGAAAAAGTATAAAAGTAAAAACTTTGAATTAATTGACGCTAGATTATACAATAACGAGATTGAGGTTGAAGAAGGTATAATAGCTTCTAAATATAATTCAATTTCAAAGGATGAACTTATTCAAACTACCGGTATTTCAACTTTTATGGATGCAAACTTAATAGTTACAGATTCTTTAAAACAAAACTTACCGTTAACATTAGAAGATTCTAAGGCATATTATAACAGTGTAAAAGTTTATGATTTTAACGATATGGAGCCTAATGAAGATCGCAATATGTTTTTTACATTTAAAACTACACCAGAAATGTTAAAAGATACGAGCGCTGTAATTTCAATAAGAAGTGTTTATGTTCCAGAAAGAGGAATGGATGAGCATAAAGTATTAACAAAAGAAATGGAAATTGTAACGTCTCATGATCCTAATAAAATGGCCGTATATGATACTCGTTTAAATTATAGATTGGTTCGGTTTAAAAGGTTAAAATATAAAGTTAGATTTCAAAATAATGGGGAAGGACCAGCGCGTTTAATTAAATTAAATGTGGAAATACCTAAGATGTTGGATAAAACTAGTTTAAAGGTGGTGGATATGTATCCGAAATGTCCAATTTGTCCTGATGAGAAAGAAGTTCGCTATAGTTGTTTGGATACTATTATCTCAAAAGATAAAATATCTTTTCAATTTAAAAACATTTATTTACCAGGTACTGAGCAAAAAGGAGTTCAAGAAAAAGATTCAACCAAGGGTTTTGTGAAATATTCATTAAAATTTGGTAAAAAATTTCATAAAGAATCTTCAAAAAGTAAAACATCTATCATTTTCGATAAAAATGAACCTATTATAACTAACACTTCAACTTCAAGATTTTCTCCAGGAATTTCAATTGGTGTGAAAGCAGGTTATAATAGTTTTCCAAATTTAAACGATTCAAAAAGTTATTTTGTGGGGGCAACTATTTCTCCTTATAAATCTTATAAAAAATATTTACAAGCTGAATTAATGGTTGGTAACCATGAAATAAAGGAAATATCTAGCGCTAATGAGCAGGTTGATGTACTTGAACTCCCTGATGGAACCGGTTTTGACCGAGTTTTAAAAGTGGAAGACAGAAATATAATAACTACAAAAATAAATATTGATGTAGTCCCAGTTTCATTTCGATATAATTTAAACGGAGTAATTGGATTGGGTGTAGGTCCGCAGATATCATTAGATATTTCTAATGAAACTGAATCTGAAATTAAAACAGAATATTACACATTAATTAGTAATAATGAGCAAGGAAAATTAATTGAAGCTGCTTCATCAACAACAACTACATCAGAAAATAATCCTTTATCAGATATTAAATATGGACTTTTTGGTGATATAACAATTGGAGCTTCACGAATTGGACCTAGTATTGGGGCACGTTATATTTACAATTTTAATGAGCCTAATTCACAACTCCATTTTTATGTAATTTGGAAATTATAAGAATTGTTATGCGTAAAAAATGGGTTGTTTTATTACTTCTACTCAACGTTATTTTTAGTGTAGCGCAACAACTCAATAATTCCTTTCAACTTCAAGTTGATAACTTAAAAAGCCAAGACAATTATTCAGAGTATATTTATGCTCATTTAGATGAATTTGTTATTAATCCATCTGTTGAAAACTTAAAAATATTCAAAAATTTAGAGACCGGATTATGGCGAGATGCCAATTCATCTAAAGAATCAGTTGCTAAATTATATTTCTATATTAATTATGCATTTCAGTTAAAGCAATTTGGGTTTATAAATCAATCAATTGATTATTATGAAAAAGCATATTCATTTTATAAAAATAATAATATAAACTATGACATTATTGAATTCTGCTTAAAACCATTGGCAAATAATTATACTCGTTTAGGTGATGTGGAAAGAGCAGAAGATATTTTAAAAGTATCAATTGAAAATTCTATAAAAAACAACAGAAAGGATCAATTAGGGGCGTCTTATTTAAATTTAGCCGCTGCTTATCGTGTTAAAGGGCAATTTAACCAGGCTATTAAGCTTTTAAAGGAGGCTGTATCAGCTATTAACTCAGCTGAGCAAAAGGCTAAAATAAATTCAGATTTAGCTATTAATTACCTTCTTTTAAAGGATTTTGAAAATTGTAAAAAGTATATTTCAATTTCTAATAAAATCAATAAAAATAAAGATGTTTCGGTAACTATTAGAAACGCAAATACTTTAGGTGGGTGTTATTTAAATAAAGGAATATTTGATATTGCGTTATCCGAGTTTGAAGTTGCTTTAGAATATTCAAAAAAGTATTATAGCAGTAATAATCGTGAAATTGCTAAAATATTAAACCAAATAGGAGAAGTTTATAGATTGCAAAATAATTTAGAAAATGCGTTAAGAAATTATCAAAAAGCAATCGAAATATTATTGCCAAATTATAAGCCAAGCACCATTTATGAGAATCCTAAAACAGTTTATTTTTATCCAGAAAACACACTAAAAGTAGCCTTTGATGGTAGAGCAAAAGTATTGGCGAGTTTTGGTGAATTTTCAGAAGCATTACAAAATTATCAGTTGTCTTTTTTAATTGAAGATGAATTGAGAAGTACCTATTTAAATCAAAATTCTAAATTATTACAGCAACAAGAAAATAGAAAAAGGAGTGAAGATTGTATAGAATTATGTTATGCACTTTATAAAGAATCGGGTAATATTAGTTGGGTTGAAAAAGCGTTTTATTTTTCTGAAGAAACAAAATCTAGAGTGCTTTTAGAAAATAAAGAATTGTCTTTAAGTAAATCAGATTTTAGTGGTGATACCTTGTTTGTTAAGGAGAAAATTTTGTTACTGAAAAAAGCGCAATTAAATACTAAAATAGCTCTTGGGCAATTAAAAGGAAATAAAGCCAATATTCAAAACCTTACTACATTAACCGCAGAACGAGAAGCGATTTCCAATAAATTTCAACTTTTACAACAGAAAATAGACTTTAAATATCCAAGTTTAAAATCTGTTAAGAAAAAGGTTTCTTTAAATAAGATACTCAATGAAGTTTTACTAGAAGATCAACTTTTAATGGAGTTTTTTGAAGGGGATACCTATTTTTATATGTTTTCAGTTTCACAAAATAAACAAATTTCAATGTTAAGAATAGAAAAAAGCACTGAATTTGTAAATCAAATAACCAAATTTATAGCACTGTTTTCTGATGAAAGAGGATCTGCTATTCAAAATAACATTAAGGAATATAGGGTGTTGGCACATAAAATTTACACTAAATTATTTCCAAATAAAGTACCGGGAAATATTTTATTAATTCCAGATGGTATTTTTTCTTTTATTCCATTTGATGCTCTTTTAACAGAGAAAAGTGAAATAACTAATTTTGAAAAATTGCCTTATTTCTTAAAAACCTCAAATATTAGTTATGCTTATTCTGCTACAATTCTTTTAAATGATTTAAAATTTAGGTATAACGAACAACAAAAGTTACTTGGGTTTTTCCCTGTTTTTAAAAACAATCATAGAGGTTTGGCCGAGCTGAGTTATACAGAACAAGAAGCTAAAAGTATAGAAAGGGAAATTGATGGTGAGTTTTTACTTTATAAAGATGCTTCAAAAGAATTATTTAACAAGCTCAATAAAGAATATTCTATTTTACATTTGTCAACACATGCAACTGCGGGAGGGTATAACTCACTTCCTTCAATAGAGTTTTATAACAATACTTTATTTTTATCTGAGATTTATGGATATAAATTAAATTTGGATCTGGTAGTTTTAAGTGCATGTGAAACCGGTATAGGAAAGCTAAGAAAAGGCGAAGGAGCTATGAGTTTAGCAAGAGGTTTTTCATTTGCAGGAGTAAAGAATTTAGTTGTTTCACTTTGGAAAGTGAATGATAAATCTACCGAGAAATTGATGTCTGGTTTTTATAAAAATTTAAGAAAAGTTTCAAGTAAAGAAACAGCTTTATACCTTTCTAAATTAGATTATTTAAAAGATAAAAATATTTCAAACTCTAAAAAATCACCTTATTATTGGGCAAGTTTTATTTATATGGGAGAAATCTCTCCAGTTAAAGAATCAAACTATACTTATTACTGGTTATTATTTTTTGTGTTAATAGTTTTTAGTGGTTATTATTTTTTGAAAAAGAAGTAGATTTGACTGAAACTTGATGATATTAAAAGAAATGTTAATCTTATCTCACCCAATGAGATGATTAATAAAGAACAACATGACTGTTGCTTATTAATGTTTAAGTATGATCAAAAATAATAAAAAAACACATGAAATTAAAGAACATTCTTTTAAGAAAGGGTTATGTAAGAATTAAATTAAAAAAAATTAATACCAATCACTTCGAGATTAAATCTATAATTAATGGTGTTAAAGGCAGGTTTATTTTAGATACTGGAGCTTCAAATTCATGTATAGAAATTTCATTACAAGATAAATTTAAAATGGTTAATGTTGAGGATTCTGAGACTAAAGCAGCAGGAGCCGGTGCAATTGGAATGGAAACCAAAATTTCTCACAATAATGAAATTGAGTTGAAAGACTGGAGTTATAATAAATTTAGTTTAGTTTTATTTGATTTAACTCATGTAAATATGGCATTAACCGAGCATAATGCTAAAGCTATAGACGGAATAATTGGTGCAGATATTCTAGAAAAGGGAAAAGCTATAATTGATTATAAGAACAAATGCGTTTATTTAAAAAAGCTTGTTTATAAGTTTTAGACAGTTATTTTATTTCAAAAAAAAATATTCTTCAGGCAACCTTTTGCATGTAATTTGCGTCTTTATAAATATAGAGGTTAAAAAACGTAATTTGTGAAAATCATACATTTTTTTAATAACGAAGAAAAGCTAATTAAAAAGGCAATGCAAAATAAGCGCAGTGCACAAGAACAGCTTTATAATTTGCACGCACCTAAAATGTTGAGTGTATGTCGTTATTACATAAAAGATATTCATTTTGCCGAAGAGGCAATGCTCAACGGCTTTTTAAAAGTATTTTCCAATTTACATAAGTTTGAGTATTCTGGTAGTTTTGAAGGTTGGATTCGGCGAATTATGATACGCGAATCAATTTCCTTTTTAAGAAAACAAAAACACATTGAATTTTCTGTTGAAGAAATAGAACTGAAAGGTGCGTCTATAAATACTGTTTATTCAGATATGAATGTTGAGGAAATTCAGTTTTTAATAGATGCTCTTCCAGATGGCTATAGGATGGTTTTTGTAATGTATGCTATTGAAGGCTATAAGCATAGTGAAATAGGAAAGCTTCTAAATATTTCTGAAGGTACTTCAAAATCACAATTATTTAAGGCGCGTAAAATCCTTCAACAAAAAATTATAAAATTAAATAAGACAAGCAATGGAACCTTATAAATTTGAACAGGACATAAAAAATAAGCTTGAAAAAAGAACTATAAAACCAACTAAAGGTTCATGGGATTCTTTGGCTAATTCTCTTAAATATAAAGAAGATAAGAAAAAAAACAAGTTGTTAATTTTAATGGGTGTTGCAGCAAGTATTGTTGGGGTATTATTTATTGTTTCGTTATTTTTTAATAAAGAGAATGAAAAGATTATGCCTACCGTTGTTACTGTTCCTGCTCATGAAAAGAAAGAATCTACTATTCAAATTAAGGCAGAAAAATTAGTAGTTGAAGAGCAGCATATTGAAGAATTAAAGAGTAATGAAAATAATACTCAAGAAAAATCAGTGTTAAAACCAATTTATAAGGCCGAAATTGAATCTAAAATTGCAGCTGCTGATACCGAAAAACCAATTATAAAAGTTAATGATATCTCTAAAATTGAGGTTAAGGAAGAATTAGAGGTAAGTTCTAATATTGATGATGAAAATCAAGAAATTGAACTTGTAATTAATAAAATTGAAGAATTAAAGACAAATCATTTTTCAGTTTCAACATCAGATGTTGATTTGTTGTTGAAAAATGCTCAGAAAGAATTGGCTTTACAAAAAATTTATAATGAAAATATTAAAATAGTTGATGCTTATAAATTGCTTCAAGACGTTGAGGCAGATTTAGACAAGTCTACAAGAGTTAAATTTTTAGAGACTTTGAAAATGAATTATGAAAGTATGAAAACTGTGATTGCGCAACGAAATAATTAAAATAACAATTTAAAAAACATTCACAATGATTAATATAACACGTTTAATAATACTTATAGTTTTAACTTTAAGTGCACAATTTATAACAGCACAAGAACAAAATAATAGTTTAAGAATTAAAATATTAAATGAACATAAAGAAAGCATAATGAACGAAGAACGTGCTTTTTTAAAAAGTGAGGTTGAAAATATTTTATTGCGTTTACAAAAAGGTGACATTACAGAAGAAAAAGCAACAGAGTTAAAAGAAAGTGCCGCAAAAAAAAGGGCTTTAAATATTGAAAATAGAACAGCTATTATTGAAAATAAAATTGCGCTTTTAGAGCGGAATTATAATGGTTATGATGACAATGAAGGGGAAACTTCTTCTGGTGGTATAAGTATTGGAGGTAATGGCGGTACTCTTATTGGGATTAAAACAAAAGGCAATAATAAACCTAGAAAATATGATAGAAGAACATATAGTGATTTGGTAGTAGCTTTTGGATTAAATAACGCTATTATTGATGGTGAAAAATTAGATGATTCACCTTATAAAATTGGAGGTTCTCGTTTTTTTGAATTAGGTTGGGCTTGGAAAACAAGAGTGTTTGAAAAAACTAATTTTATACGTTTCAAATATGGAGTTTCTGTTCAAATTAATGGATATAAACCTACAGATAATAAGTATTTTGTTAGTGAAAACGAAAAAACTTCATTGGAAGAATTTACATACAATTTAAAAAAATCTAAATTAAGTATAACAAATTTGGTTTTTCCTGTTCATTTTGAATTTGGTCCATCTAAAAAAAACGTAAAAGATAATTATTTTAGATATGATACTTCAAATAAATTTAAGATAGGAGTTGGTGGCTATGCAGGTTTTAATATTGGAACTCGCCAGAAATTAAAATACTCTATTAATGGGGATAAAGTAAAAGATAAGTTAAAAAGAGATTATAATGCTAGTAATTTAGTTTATGGTTTAAGTACATATGTGGCTTTTAAAGATGTTGCTGTTTACGCAAAGTATGATTTGTCTCCTATTTTTAAAGATCAGGAAATTAAGCAGAATAATATTTCATTAGGAATTAGATTTGATATGGATTAATGCTATAAATTAAAGCCGAACATTTAATGTTCGGCTCAGTATTAAAATTAAAATGGCTATTATTTAATTTAAAATTTATGTCTCTTACAAATGCACCGTCAGAAGCATTAATTCTTTGGTATGTTACATCTCCATTTTTATTTGGGCTAGAGTATTCATTTGTAAATGAGTTATTTAGTTTAGTGTAAAATCCTTCTACTAACATTCCAAAACTAGCAGTTTCAAATGATTTGCTATATCTAAAGAAGCTATATAGCTATTGCTGGTTTATTGTTTTAAATTTAAAGCTGTTTTATGTGTAATTTTTCTTTATCCAGAAGATTCAATGTGTAAGTTTTTATTAGAAATACCTAGGGTTATAGTGCTGAAGAATAAGGTGTTAGATAGGTGTAAAATAAATACTTGCCTAAATCAATTTACTCATTTTTTTTTGAAGAGTAAACTTCAAATAAATTAACTTAGATGGTGCTGCTAAACAATTGTTCAAAATCTTCTTGAGTAAAAAAGTGACTTTGTCCTCGAGTTTTATTAGATAAATTATTGTGCTTTATTGATAGTAATTTTTCACCTCGAAGGTGAATATATTTTAACTTAACAATAATGTTATTATTAGTTTTAATAAATACTTGATGGTTATTTTTTTTCTTAAAACCATTTATAATAATATTATAGATAGTTTCTTTATTTGAAAATTGAATAGAGTTTTCAAAAAACAAATTATTAGAATTAATATCTGAATAAATTAAACAAAAATCAGAAGCTGTTTTATTAAGTTTTATAAAATGGTTGTTCTTATATATGTTTCCTATTTCTTGACCAGCTATTTGAAAGGCTGTTAGAAAAATAATGATTAGGGTTATTTTTTTTACTAGAGGTAGAATCATATTTAAATAAAAAAAGAGTTACAATTTTGTAACTCTTTTTTAGCTCCCCCTCTTGGGCTCGAACCAAGGACCCTCTGATTAACAGTCAGATGCTCTAACCAACTGAGCTAAGGAGGAATGCAATTTGCTTTTGCGAGTGCAAATATACAAGCTTTTCTTATTTCTGCAATCTTTTTTGATAAAAAAAATCACTTTTTTTTTATTTAAAATATAAACCCTTGTAAATTAAAATTTTAGGACGTCTAAAAAAATCACTTTTTTTTACATTATTTTGAGTTTTTATGAAAATAGAGTTTTTTAAAAATTACTTTAATATTGTATTGACGTGATTTTTGTTAATAATACAATTATTTTAAAAAACCCTTATTTAAAAGTGTTGTTTAGGTAAAAATTGTATTTTTACGTTCACTAAATAATTAAGAATATTACTAAAATTATGGATAAATTTTCATTTTTAAATGCTATACATACGGAATTCATATCCGATTTATATGATCAGTATTTAATTAACCCTGATGCAGTTGAAGCTAGTTGGAGAAGTTTTTTTCAAGGATATGATTTTGCAAATGAAAAATACTCGCTAGATGATGCTGAAGTTGAAGTTCCTGATAATGTCTTAAAAGAATTTAAAGTAATAGATTTAATAAACGGATATAGAACACGGGGTCATTTATTTACTAAAACAAACCCAGTAAGAACAAGAAGACAATATTCTCCTACCTTAGCCATAGAGAATTTTGGCTTATCACAAAAAGATTTAGAAACAGTTTTTGATGCTGGTAATTTAGTAGGTTGTGGAAAAAATACATTACAAATTATCATTGCCCATTTAGAAACCATTTATTGCGATTCTATTGGTGTGGAGTATATGTATATTCGTAATCCTGAAGAAATAAAATGGTTTCAAAGTCAACTTACTAAAAACTCAAATCATCCTAATTATTCTGAAGAGTCAAAAAAATACATTCTTAAAAAGCTAAATCAAGCTGTAACATTTGAAGGTTTTTTACAAACAAAATATGTAGGTCAAAAAAGGTTTTCTTTAGAAGGAGGAGAAACATTAATACCCGCTATTAGCTCTGTTATTAGAAATGCTGCTGAGATTTATGATGTAGATGAATTTGTGCTAGGAATGGCACATAGAGGAAGATTGAATACGCTAACAAATATTTTTAGAAAACCAATTCGTGACGTTTTTAGCGAATTTGAAGGTAAAGATTTTGAAGATGAAACTATTGATGGTGATGTAAAATACCATTTAGGTTTAACTACTTCAAAAACTCTTAAAAATAATAAGAAGCTAAAAATGAATTTAGTTCCAAATCCATCGCATTTGGAAACAGTTGGGCCAATTGTTGAAGGAATATCAAGAGCCAAAATTGATAGAAAATATAATGGTGATAATTCAAAGTTGTTGCCAATAATTGTTCACGGAGATGCGGCCATTGCTGGTCAAGGAGTAGTATATGAAGTTACTCAAATGAGTCAATTAAATGGGTATACTACTGGAGGAACAATTCATATAGTTGTGAATAACCAAATTGGTTTTACTACAAACTATTTGGATGCTCGTTCAAGTACTTATTGTACTGATGTTGCAAAAGTTACTTTATCGCCAGTACTGCATGTAAATGCAGATGATGTTGAGGCTGTGGTGCACGCTATTGAAATGGCGTTAGATTTTAGAATGAAGTTTAAAAGAGATATTTTTATTGATTTATGTGGTTATAGAAAATATGGTCATAATGAAGGAGATGAACCTCGTTTTACTCAACCAAAATTGTATAAAGCAATTTCAAAGCATCCAAATCCAAGAGATATTTATGCAAAAAGGTTAATTGAAGAAGGAGTTATAGATACTGCTTTTTTAAATAATACTATTTCTGAATTTAAAGACTTACTTGAAGTAGAATATCAGGCTTCTAAAAAAGTAGAAACATCCAAAGTAAGGGAATTCATGAAAGACACTTGGATAGATTTTACAAGAAGAAGATTGGATGATATGCTAATTGCAGATGATACTAGTTTTCCAAAAGCAAAATTAGAAAATATAGCAAAAGTGGTTTCTACAGTTCCTGAAGGAGTTAAATTCCTTAGAAAAGCAGAAAAAATATTGAAAGATAGGAGTAATATGGTTTTTGAAACCGATGCTATTGACTGGGGAATGGGAGAAACGTTAGCTTATGGTAGTTTACTTGAAGAAGGTTTTGATGTTAGAATATCTGGTCAGGATGTTGAAAGAGGTACTTTTAGTCATAGACACGCAATTTTACGTGATGAAATTTCAGAAGAAAGAATTAACTTACTAAACAGATTGGGAGATAAACAAGGGCAAATGTATATTTATAATTCCTTGTTATCAGAATATGGAGTTCTTGGTTTTGATTATGGTTATGCCATGGCAAATCCAAATACATTAACTATTTGGGAAGCTCAATTTGGAGATTTTAGTAATGGAGCTCAAATAATGTTCGATCAATATATATCTGCTGCAGAATCTAAATGGAAATTGCAAAATGGTATTGTAGTTTTATTACCACACGGTTATGAAGGGCAAGGTTCTGAGCATTCTTCGGCGCGTATGGAGCGTTTTTTACAATTATGTGCTATAGATAATATGATTGTTGCAGATTGTACCAATCCAGCTAACTTTTATCATTTATTGCGTCGTCAAATGAAACGTGATTATAGAAAACCTTTAATTGTATTTACTCCAAAAAGTTTATTACGTCATCCATTAGCGGTTTCAAAATTAAATGACTTTGCAAATGGAAGCTTTCAAGAGGTAATAGATGACACTTTAGAGACCGAAAATATAAAGAAGTTAGTGTTTTGTACTGGTAAATTTTATTATGATTTATTGGCAGAAAGAACTAAATTAGAAAGAACTGATGTTGCACTTGTAAGAATTGAACAATTGTTTCCGCTGCATTTAGAGAAACTTCAGAGTATAATAGATCGTTATCCAAATGTTGAAAATTATGTTTGGGCTCAAGAAGAACCTGAAAATATGGGAGCTTGGAGTTATATGCTTCAGAGATTTAGATTGGTAAATTTAGAAGTTGCCTCTCAACCATTTTATGCGGTTCCAGCAGCTGGTTCTTCTGCAAGATTTAAGAGGAGACATCAACGTATTATTGATGGAATATTTAAACTAACTAATTAAAAATTCGTCTAGAAAAGACTTTAAAATATTTACAAAATGATTTTAGAAATGAAAGTTCCCTCACCGGGAGAATCAATTACAGAAGTAGAAATTGCTGCTTGGCTTGTTGAAGATGGAGATTATGTAGAAAAAGATCAACCAATAGCTGAAGTAGATTCAGACAAAGCAACTTTAGAGTTACCTGCTGAAGAAAGTGGTATTATTACCTTTAAAGCAGAAGAAGGAGATGCTGTTGAAGTTGGTGCTGTTGTTTGTTTAATTGATATGGATGCTAAAAAACCTGAAGGTTCAGGTGAGAAAGAAGTTTTAACAGTTGCAACTCCTAAAGTTGAAGAAAAACCAGCTGAAACTAAAACAACCTATGCAAGTGGAAGTGCTTCACCTGCTGCAAAAAAGATTTTAGAAGAAAAAGGTATAAGCGCTTCTGAGATTTCTGGAACAGGAAAAGATGGTAGAGTAACAAAAAACGATGCTGTAAAGGCTGTGCCTAGTATGGGTACTCCTGCAGGAGGTTCTCGTGGTTCTGAAAAATCAAAACTTTCTATGTTGCGTAGAAAAGTAGCTCAACGCCTAGTTTCTGTAAAAAATGAAACAGCAATGCTTACTACTTTTAACGAAGTAGATATGAAACCTATTTTTGATTTACGTAAAGATTTTAAAGAGGATTTTAAAGCTAAACACGGAGTTGGTTTAGGGTTTATGAGTTTTTTCACGTTAGCTGTTGTAAGAGCTTTAAAAATGTATCCTGATGTTAATTCAATGTTAGATGGAGATTATAAAATATCTCATGATTTTCAAGATATTTCAATTGCAGTTTCTGGTCCAAAGGGATTGATGGTTCCTGTAATTAGAAATGCAGAAAATTTATCTTTTAGAGGTGTTGAAAGTGAAGTTAAAAGATTAGCAATTAGAGCTAGAGATGGTCAAATTACAGTTGATGAAATGACTGGAGGAACATTTACAATCACTAATGGTGGTGTATTTGGATCTATGCTATCTACACCAATTATAAACCCTCCTCAAAGTGGTATATTAGGAATGCACAATATTGTAGAAAGACCGGTAGCCATTAATGGTGAAGTGCTTATTAGACCAATTATGTATGTTGCTTTATCTTATGATCATAGAATTATAGATGGAAAAGAATCTGTTGGGTTCTTAGTTGCTGTAAAAGAAGCTCTGGAAAACCCTATTGAAATATTAATGGATAACAATCCTAAAAAAGCATTAGAACTTTAATTTTAAACGGATTTATATAAAATAAAGAAGACTATTGAATTTAATTCAGTGGTCTTCTTTTAGTTTTCATTCTTTTTTTATGATAACATTGAAGAGAATAATTATATTAATTTTTTAATGATTAACTATAAGTAAACTAATTTTTTTAGAGCTTCAAAAGTAATTGAAATTGAGTAAATTTTTAATGTTTGTAAACTGTATTAAATGAATCAAGAAATTGAACGAAAATTTTTAGTTAAAGGAGATTTTAAAAAAGTCTCCATTAAAAGTTATAAAATAGCACAAGGTTTTTTATCAACTGTTCCAGAGCGAACAGTTCGAGTTCGTATTAAAAATGGAAAAGGTTTTATAACGGTAAAAGGAATTGGAAATGCATCAGGAACAACTCGTTTTGAATGGGAAAAAGAGATTGATGTTCTTGAAGCTGAAAGTTTACTAAAAATATGTGAACCTTCAATTATTGAAAAAAATAGATATATTATTCCAACTAACAATAATTTGTTTTTTGAAGTGGATGAATTTTTTGGTGAAAATAAAGGTTTGGTAGTTGCTGAAATTGAATTACCTTCAGAAGATTTTAAATTTGAAAAACCAAAATGGTTAGGCCAGGAAGTAACAGGAAAAAAACAATATTACAATTCTGTTATAGCCAAAAATCCGTTTAATAAGTGGTAAAATATAATTATATTGACATTAAATAAATAAAGAATGGTTGAATTAGCAGGAATAATTGTTTTAGGGATTTTAGCTCAGTGGTTTGCTTGGAAAATTAAAATTCCAGCCATATTACCATTAATCTTAATAGGATTGCTTGTAGGCCCTATATCTACGCTTATTTCAGAAGATGGAACAAAATGGATTGAACCTGTTTGGAACGGAACCGAAGGATTATTTCCGGGAGAACGTCTTTTCAACTTTGTATCGTTAGCAATTAGTATTATTTTATTTGAAGGAGGTTTAACGCTTAAGAAAGATGAAATTCTTAATGTTGGTCCGGCGATAGTAAAGTTAATTTCATTGGGATCGTTAATTACTTTTTTAGGTGCTGGAGTTGCAGCTCATTTTATTTTTGATTTAAGTTGGGCAATTTCATTTTTATTTTCAGCATTAATAATTGTAACTGGTCCAACTGTAATAGCACCTATATTAAGAAATATTCCTCTTAAACAAGATGTATCTGCAGTTTTAAAATGGGAAGGTATTTTAATAGACCCAATAGGAGCACTTGTTGCTGTATTGGTTTATGAATTTATAAGCGTTGAAGCGGGTTATGAATATACAGGAGAAGCTTTAATTGAATTTGGAAAGATTGTTATTATAGGCCTATCAATAGGGTTTACATCTGCTTATGCACTGTTTTATTCCTTAAAATTTAAATTAATTCCTCATTATTTATTAAACGTAATAACACTTGCCGCAGTTTTAATGGTTTTTGTATTGTCAGATTTATTTGCACACGAATCAGGATTACTTGCTGTTGTAGTTATGGGGATGGTAATTGGAAATTTAAAGGTAGATGAACTTAAAGAAATTTTATACTTTAAAGAATCATTAAGCATACTGTTAATTTCAATTTTATTTATTCTGTTGGCTGCAAACATTAATATTGAAGATATGATGTTGCTTTATAGATGGGAAACGCTTTTCTTATTCTTAGTCGTGATTTTAATATTAAGACCACTGTCTGTATTTTTAAGTACCGCTGGGTCAGGGCTAAAATTCAATGAAAAATTATTTATAAGTTGGGTGGGACCAAGAGGTATAGTTGCAGCTGGGATTGCTTCGTTATTTGGTTTAAAGCTAGCAATGAAAGGGGAACCAGGAGCTGAGTATATTACTCCTTTAGTATTTATGATAGTGCTAGGAACTGTATTACTAAATGCAACAACAGCACGTTTATTTGCTAGGGTTGCAGGTGTGTTTTTAAAATCTTCAGATGGTATTATCATGATTGGAGCTTCAAAACTTGCTCGGTTATTAGCTACTTATTTGAAGAAAAATGGAAGAAGAGTAGTGCTAATTGATAGTAATAGCAGACATATTGAAAATGCAGTTTCATTAGGTTTAGAGGCAATTGAAGGAAATGTTTATTCTGATGAATTACTTGAAGATGTTGAGTTAAATGATATAGGGTATTTATTAGCCTTAACAGGAAGCGAATCAATAAATGAATATGCAATAGAGAAATTTACACCAATTTTTGGAGAGCAAGGAGCCTTTAGATTAGTGTCAACCGATGAACTTAAGGAAGGTAATATTCAACCAAATGAAAAACTATTTTCTCATAAAGATGATTATTTAAATTTAAGTGAAGTAGTACGTGATTTTCCTTTAATAAATGAAATAATAGTGTCTTCTCCTGAACATTATTTAAAATTGTTAAATAAAATTAATGAAGAATCACATTCAATACCTGTTTTCTTAAAAGACAATGAAGGTGTAATTCATATTATTTCATCATTAAAAGAATCCTTTAAAATAGAAAAAGGAAATATTCTTGTTTATATTGGTAAAACAATAATTTAAAAATAGGTCCTCAAATTATTATTAAGATGGATTTATTTAATACAAATAGCCTTCAAAATAGGTTGCCTTTTGATGGAGAGTTGATAAATTATGGCTTAGTATTAAGTATAAAAGAATGCAAACACTATTTAGCCCATTTTTTAATTGCAGATTTTTGGAAACAAGACGAACTAATTATTTTTGGAAAACTCATTGTAACTTCTAGAAAAATAGCTTGGTTTGGCGATGATAATTTTGAATATACTTATTCTGGAACAAAGAAAACTGCCTTAAAATGGACTCCAGAATTATTGGTTCTAAAAAAATTGGTTGAAGAAAAAACAGGTGAAAAGTTTAATTCTTGTTTGTTAAATTTATACCACAAAGGAGATGAAGGATTAGGTTGGCATTCAGATGATGAAAAAGAACTTGGTAAAAATCCAGTAATTGCTTCGTTAAGTTTAGGTTCAGCTCGTAAATTTTCTTTAAAACATAATAAAACCAAACAGAAAGTAGATTTGTTTTTAGAAGCTGGCAGTTTAATTGCGATGAAAGGAGCAACTCAAGAAAATTGGATGCATAGCGTACCTAAAAGTAAAAGAATAGTTCATCCAAGAATTAACTTAACATTTAGATATATTCATCATTGCCTATTGTAATTTAATAACTTTTAAATAATAGTTTGTAAACTTATAAGCAACAATTTTGTTGTTAATTGCTAATATTAATAATTTTATAAATATTTTGAAATTTAATAAAGGCAAAAGAAAACTAGATGTAGTTGTTATTTCCGATGTTCACTTGGGAACTTATGGCTGTCACGCAAAAGAATTATTAAAGTATTTAAAAAGTATCAACCCTAAAACCGTTATTCTTAATGGTGATATTGTAGATATTTGGCAATTTAGTAAACGTTATTGGCCAAAATCACATATGAAAGTTATTAAGTATTTAATTCGTTGGGTTTCACAAGGCAAAGAAATTTATTACATAACTGGAAATCATGATGAAATGTTGAGAAAATTTGTAGGTTTTCAGTTAGGATCTTTAGCAATAAAAAACAAAGTAGTTTTAGAGCTCAACGGTAAAAAAGCTTGGTTCTTTCATGGTGATGTTTTTGATGTAACTATGCAACATTCAAAATGGTTAGCGAAATTAGGCGCTGTTGGTTATGACACTCTAATTCTTATAAATAAAGCGGTTAATTATTTTAGTTCTTTAATGGGCAAAGAAAAAATATCATTATCAAAAAAAATAAAAGATAGCGTAAAATCAGCTGTAAAATTTATTAATAATTTTGAAGATACTGCTGTGAAAATTGCAATAGATAATGAGTATGATTATGTGGTTTGTGGTCATATACATCAACCAACGATTAAAAAAATTAAAACAAATAATGGTAGTGTTACTTACTTAAATTCAGGAGATTGGGTTGAAAATTTAACATCGCTAGAATATTCAAAAAAAGAATGGAAACTTTATAAGTATGATGAGAGAGACTATAGAAAGGATGATGTAATTGATATTATTGATAATGATATTTTAGATAAAACATCAAAAGAAATTTTTGGAGAATTGTTAGCCGATTTTAATTTTAAGAGTTTATGAAAATATTATACGCAATACAAGGTACGGGAAATGGGCATTTAAGCAGGGCAAAGGAAGTAATTCCGGCATTATTAAATAGAGCTCAAGTTGATATTTTAATAAGCGGAAATCAAGCTGAAGTTAAATTAGAACAAAAAATAACTTTTGTATACAAAGGTTTGAGTTTTTACTTTGGAAAAAGAGGAGGTATAGATTTTGTTAGAACACTTCAAGAAATTAATTTATTAAGAGTGGTAACAGAGGTTTTAAAAGCTCCTGTAGAAGAATATGATTTGGTGATTAATGATTTTGAACCAATAACTGCTTGGGCTTGTAAATTAAGAGGCGTTAAATGTATTTCATTAAGTCACCAAGCTACTTTATATTCCAACAATGTACCAAAACCGAGTTGCCTAGATGTTATTGGGAAATTTATTATTAAAAATTATGCGAATAGTAATTTTAAATATGGGTTTCATTTTAAAAAATATAATAAGAATGTTTATTCGCCAATAATTAGAAATACAATTAGAGAAATAAAGAGAACAGAAAAAGATCATTATACGGTTTATTTACCTGCTTATTCTGATGAGAAAATTATTGATGTTTTATCTAAAATTAAGGATGTAAAATGGAAGGTTTTTTCAAAAAAAACAACTAAATATTATCAAAAAAAGAATGTTTATGTAAAACCAATTAATAGTAAAAAGTTTGAAAAAAGCATGGCTTCTTGTCAAGGTGTTTTATGTGGAGCTGGTTTTGAAACTCCTTCTGAGGCCATTTATTTAAAGAAAAAATTGATGGTAATTCCTATGAAAAATCAATATGAGCAACATTTTAATGCGGTTGCTTTGGAAGAATTAGGAGTCCCTGTTTTAAAATCATTAAAGAAAAAACACCTTTCAAAAATTGAAAATTGGATTCAGAGTAATAATCGAGTTGAGCTTGATTTTCCGAATGAAACTCAAGAAATAATAGATCATATATTATACGATTATATTGTTGAAGATGAATTTTTATTTATTTAAAAAGGACTGATTTATATTTAGATTATGGCTTCAAAAATTGGAAACTTCGTATTTTTATCTTTTATAACTTTAACATAAGGGTAAATATGAATAGTTCAGAAAAATCATTGAAAGAAATTCGCTGGGGAATTATAGGTTGTGGAAATGTTACTGAAATTAAAAGTGGTCCTGCTTATTATAAAATTGAAGGTTTTTTTTTAGAAGCAGTTATGAGGCGTGATGAGAACAAGGCTAAAGATTATGCGAAAAGACATAATGTTCCAAAGTATTATTCAAATGCAGATGATCTTATAAATAACAATGATGTTGATGCAATTTATATTGCAACTCCACCAGATAGTCATAAATATTACGCTGTAAAAGTTGCTAAAGCTGGTAAACCTTGTTGTATTGAAAAACCTTTGTCACCAAGTTATAAAGAGAGTTTACAGATAGTTGAAGCTTTTAAAAAAATGAATTTACCATTATTTGTAGCTTATTATAGAAGATCCTTGCCAAGGTTTCAACAAGTAAAAAAATGGCTTGATTCTGGAGCTATTGGTGAAGTGAGACATATAAATTGTAAACTTCATATTCCGCCAAAAGAAGTTGATTTATCAAAAGATTACAATTGGAGAACCGATAAGAATATTGCTCCAGGAGGTTATTTTGATGATTTGGCAAGTCATAGTTTAGATTTGTTCACTTATTTTTTAGGAAATATTAAAGAAGCTAAAGGAATAAGTGTAAATCAACAAAAATTATACACGGCTAAAGACGCCGTTACGGCAAGTTGGATTCATAAGAATAATATTACAGGTAGTGGAAGTTGGAATTTTGGAACTTTTAAAAAAGAAGATAAAGTTGAAATTTATGGAGAAAAAGGTCAAATAGAATTCTCTGTTTTTGAAGAAAATCCAATAAAATTAATAAGTGAAAATGAAACTTATGAATTAAATATTGAGCACCCAGAACAGGTTCAATATTTCCATGTAAAAGCTATGAAAGAATGTTTATTGAATAACATTACGCATCCTTCAACAGGTGAAACAGCCTTGCATACAAGTTGGGTTATGGATAATATTTTAGGGAATATTTAGAATTTAATTGGATTGTGATGTTCAACTAAATTTAGCATAACGAAAAAGGATGTAAATTAATTGGCGTAATTCCAATAATGTGGATTAGTGTCATCCGTTTTTTGGTTCCAATAATCTTGCGTTACTTTTCTGCCGTCCAATGTTTTAAGTTTGCGTTCAAAAACCCAGATAGTTGGATTAAAAACCATATCCGTTACTGCAACTGTATACAGTTGAGGTTCTTCTTCCGTTTTTCTTTTTTCCTCTTGAATTATAACTTCTAAACCATTGTGTTCTAATAATGCTTTTAAAAAGTTTTTACGATTTTCATCTATCTTTTTTTCAACAAAAGTAACTCTAGTATCTCCAATACTTCCAAAGGTATGTTTTCCTGCTAATGCCATAATTTCTTAATTAAAAACGCTGCTTAATTCATAAATATAATCATACAGCGGGCTGTATAATCCTAACACTAAAATTCCAATAACGCTTATTAGAAGCCCCAATCTCATATAAATTTTATTATTGAAAAACGGAATAGAGTTTTCGTTTTTTCTAATAAACATTGCTCTAATTACCAATAAATAGTAATACAATGAAATTGTTACGTTTACAACAGCTAAAAATACTAATAAGTAATAACCTTTACTTGCAGCAGCAGTAAATAAGAAAAACTTACCAAAGAAACCGGCAACTGGTGGAATACCAGCTAAAGAAAATAAAGCTAACATCATCACCAAACTTAATTTTGGATTGGTTCTATACAAACCATTATAATCATCCATATTTTCTTTTCCTGTTTTAAGTGAAATTGCCTGAACAACTCCAAAAGCAGCAAGATTAGAAAATATATAAATCAATACAAAATATACAATAGTTGCCACACCTAATTGCGAACCAGTAATTAAACCTAACAAAATAAAACCGGCTTGAGCAATTGATGAAAAAGCTAAAAAACGTTTCATGTTTTTTTGACGTAAAGCAAATAAATTTCCAATAAACATAGTTGTTAAAGCAATTACATATACCATATTTTCCCAAACGTGCATTAATGGTTTAAAAATAGTAAACATTAAAATCATTAAAATAAATACTGCTGCTCCTTTTGAAATAACGGATAAATAGGAGGCAACACTAATGGGTGCGCCTTCATAAACATCGGCAGTCCAAAAGTGAAATGGTACTAATGATATTTTAAATGCCAATCCGGTAAAGAATAGTATAAAACCTAAAATAGTTAAATCATTAGATGAAATTACTTCAATAATATCACTAAAAAATATGGAGCCTGACGTTGCATATAACAATGAAATACCAAATAACGATACTCCGGAAGCTAATGCAGCTGAAAGAATTAATTTGATGCCTGCTTCACTTGAAATTCTTTTAGACACTTCAAATGCAGCTAAAGCGGCAACAGGAAGTGTAGATAATTCTAAACCAATATAAAACATTAAGAAATCACCAGAAGAAATCATAAAATACATTCCCAATAACGATGAGAATAATAAAATAAAGAATTCTGTTCCTCTATTCTGATTTACAATTTTTTCTTGTAGCCAATCAGCAGATTGTAGAAGTAGAATAAAAACTCCAATATTCAATACATTTTTAAAGAAATGAATCATATTGTTAGTTCTAAACATTCCGCCAAACAATGAGCTTTCTTCAATTTGTAAAAATCCAACAGCGGTGTGAATTCCAAATAAAAATATTGCCAAGTGCACAAGACTTCCTTTCTTGTTTTTATGTATGAAAATTTCTCCTATCAACAACAATAGGGTTATTGCTAACAGTAAAATTTCGTGTCTCATTAATAAAAAATTACTAAAATTCATTTAGTTATCTATTTTAAATATTATAATATTCCTTGAATAAACGGTTGTATACTCTCTAAAATCATATCACTTAACCAAAGTGGCGCAACTCCCATTCCTATAATAGGAATTAATAACAATAATATTCCAGTTTTTTCATACCAAGTTACTTTTGGTAAATCTTTAAAATCATCATTTACTAATGGTCCCATCATAATTTTACCAACCAACCTAAGAATATAAACAGCTGTTATTACTATAGATGAAACAGCTAAAACAGTTAAAACTCTATGAAATATATCTGTGTTTTCAAAAGCTCCCACAAAAATATTCATCTCCGCTACAAAACCACTAAAACCGGGTAACCCTAAATAAGCTAAACCAGTAATAACATAAATTGCTCCAATAAAAGGTAATACCTTCATCAATCCACCTAATTTTTTAATATCTCTTGTATGCGTTCTTCCGTAAACCATTCCAATTAGTGCAAAGAACATGGCTGTTAGCAATCCGTGTGATAATGATTGAAGTATTGCTCCGTTCCAAGCAATTTTATTTAGCGTTAATAAAGCAAATAAAACCAACCCTAAGTGACTAACAGATGCATACGCATTTATATATTTTAAATCGGTTTGTCTAATTGCTCCAAAAGCACCATAAACAACACCTATTGCTGCTAAAATAATAAAGAACCAAGACCAATGAACTGCTCCTGCAGGTAATAAAAACATAGCAACTCTAAATACACCATAACCTCCTAATTTCATTAATACACCTGCGTGTAACATTGATACTGCGGTTGGTGCTGAAGCGTGACCATCAGGTGACCAAGTATGAAAAGGGAATAAAGCTCCAAGAACTGCAAAGCCAATAAAAGTTAATGGGAAAAATAATTTTTGAGCTTCAAAAGGAATATTTACTTGAGCAATTTCTAAAATATTGAAAGTTAAAGGACCTCCATCTGCATTTGAGTTGAAGTAAATTCCAAAGATACCAACCATTAATACAGCCGAAGCACCCATTAACATTAAGGTTAATTTCATTGCTGAATATTCTTTTGGGCCACTTCCCCAAATACCTATTAACAAATACATTGGTATTACGGCTATTTCGTAAAACAAGAACATGGTAAACAGGTCTATTGAAATAAAGAATCCATAAACACCTGTTGCTAATACTAAAAGAGATATGAAAAATTCTTTAGGTAAATCTGGTATCTTCCATGATATAAATACACCAGCAAGCACAACAATGGTAGTTAAAGTTATTAATGCAACTGAAATACCATCTACACCTGTGGCGTAGTGAATATTAAAATGCTTAAACCAAACATAGTTTTTTGTAAAAACCATGATGCTATCATTTATAGCTCGTTCTTTAAAATAAGCAAAAACTAAATTAATAGCCATCCCAAGTTGAAATATACTTCCAACCATTGAAACTAAGCGAGCCTGTTTTAACCCTTTTGTAAAAAACAAGGCAATTATTGTTAGTACAGGTACTACAACAAAGAGTGATAAAATATCCATATTAATTTGTTAGTTTGTCCATAAGTAAATAAACACGATTGCAAGTATTACAGTTCCTGCAATAAAAGAGAAAGCATAATCTTGAACTTTACCAGATTGCATTCCTTTTATTCTTTTAGAAATAACGACAGTTTTATTTCCTATACCTTCCATAGTTGCATCAACAATTTTCTTGTCGAATTTTGCAATAGGAGCCGCTATTAGGTTAAATATTATTTTTTTGGTTACAAATAAATAAATCTCATCAAAATAAAACTTATTGTAAGTCCATTTATAAAACACTCCAAATGCGTTTGCAAACTTATCTGCTAAGTCGTTTTCTTTTTTATAAAATATGTATGATAGTACTATTCCTGTTAAACCTACCGCAGTGGCAATAGCAGCTAAAGGATAGTTTAAATGTGCCTCAAAACCTATTCTATCAGGAGCTATAAATTCACTAAAATGAATAAATCCTGAAAAAATGGTTATCAAAGCCAATACAATTAAAGGAATAGTCATAGATAATGGTGATTCATGCGGAGCGTGTTTGTATTGTGTATCTTTTCCCCAGAAAATTCCAAAGTAAATTCTAAACATATAAAACGCGGTTAAACCAGCTACAAATACACCAACAACATATAATAACATATTGTGTTCAAAGGCAGCAACTAAAATTTCATCTTTACTCCAAAAACCCGATAAAGGAAATACTCCAGAAATTGCTAAAGCGGCAATTAAAAAAGTAGCATTGGTAATAGGCATATACTTTCGTAAACCTCCCATATCTTTTAAATAATTGCTATGTACGGCATGAATTACAGAACCTGCACCTAAGAATAATAAAGCTTTAAACATTGCGTGTGTAAACAAATGAAACATAGAAGCCATATAACCAACTCCTTCGTGACCATTATAACCAGAAACTCCTAAAGCCATCATCATATATCCCAATTGTGACATTGTTGAAAATGCTAAAACACGTTTAATATCTGTTTGAGTGATTGCAATTATAGCGGCAAATAATGAAGAAAATCCACCAACGTAAGCTACAATGTTTAGGGCAAAACCATCTTCAACAAAATAATACATTGGAAAAAGTCGAGCAACTAAATAAACCCCAGCCACAACCATTGTTGCTGCGTGGATTAAAGCGGAAACTGGTGTTGGACCTTCCATAGCGTCGGGTAACCAAATATGTAAAGGAAACATAGCTGATTTTCCAGCACCACCAATAAATATTAAGATTAATGCCCAAGTTAAAACTGACAATCCCATAAATGATGTTGATGTCCAATTTAAAATGGCAGCTCCTTCAGGGTTGTTCAGCGTTTCAAAATCGTATGTTCCTGTATAATACCCAATAATTAAAATTCCAATTAAGAAACCTAAATCTGCAAAACGAGTTACAATAAATGCTTTTTTTCCTGCGGAAACAGCTGATGGTATGGTGTAATAATATCCAATTAATAAATAAGATGAAACACCTACCAACTCCCAAAAAATATAAATTTGGAAAAGATTTGTTGCTAAAACTAATCCAAACATAGAAAATGAGAATAGCGATAAAAAAGAGAAAAATCGTGTAAAACCATCATCACCTTTCATATAGCCTATACTATAAATATGCACCATTAATGATACTATTGAAACTACAATTAGCATCATTACAGATATTGGGTCAATTAAAACACCCATGTCTATATGTAGGTTATCAGTAAAGTTCATCCAAGTTGTTTTTTGAACAATTGCTTGGTAAACACCATTTATTTTACCGTGTACAAAAAAGTATTGGTAAGCCGTATAAAATGATAATAATGTAGAGGTTGATAAACCTACAACACCAATAAGCCCAGAAACGGCTGGTTTAATTTTTTGACTAAAAATTCCTAAGAGTAAAAATACTGCTAGAGGAATTAGTGGGATTAATATTGTATAAGTTATATCCATATTTCTTAACTATTAATACTTCATAATTTCAGTGTCCTTAACTTCTACAGAAGCAATTTGTCTGTAAAGGTTAATAATAATTGCAACGGCTAGAGCAGTTTCTGCAGCGGCTACAGCAATTATAAAAATGGAGAAAACAACTCCTTGTAACATGTCTGGATATAAATACTTGTTGATGACTACAAAATTTATAATTGATGCATTTAATATTAATTCAATAGACATTAATATTGAAATCAAATTTTTTCGGGTTAAAAAACCGTACACACCAATAAAAAATAGGATAGAGGTAACGGTTAGTATTTCGTAAATGCTAATTCCGGCTATCATTTTGATTCGTTTTTATCGGTTAATTTTTTTCCTTTGGCAATTACAATTGCACCAATCATTGAAGCTAATAACAAAATACTAATTACTTCAAAAGGTAAAATAAAACCACCCGCTTCGTAACTCAATAATTTAAGTCCTATTTGTTCGGTTGTTGTTGAATTAAAGTTTTCAACAACGTTAAATTGATGAGAATATATAGTTGTTAAAAATACTCCAAGTCCTATAGCACAAGCTAAACCTGTAATTATTTTTTTGGAAAGTTTTGCAACCTCTAATTCCATCTCTATATGATGAATAAGAACAACAGAAAATATGATTAAAACTATAATTCCACCGGCATATACCGTTAATTGAATGGCAGCTAAAAAATTATAATCTATTAAAAAGTAAATCCCTGCAATACCGCACAGTGTAAATAATAAATAAATAACCGAGCGCAACATTTTTTTGCTAGTAACAGAAGCAATTGCCGAAACAATTATAATGGCTGCTAAAATGTAAAATATATATCTTTCCATACGTTTAGTCTTCTACTCCAGGCATTATTTTAGAACCTGGTTGATTTAAAACTTTAGTTAAAGCTGATCTGTCGTAAACTGAATTTTCATAATTCTGAGCCCATAAAATAGCATCCGTTGGACAAGCCTCAATACATAAACCACACATTGTACACATACCTAAATGGTAAATATGTTGGTCTATCATTTTTTTCTTTTTCCCTGTTTCAGGATCCACTTGTCTGTCCCAAATAATTTCAATAGAACCATTTGGACAAGCAATTTCACATTTCTGACAACCGGTACAACTATGTTCATTATTTTCATCGTGAGGCATTACTACTTCCCCTCGAAAACGATCAAACATTTTTAAGGTTTCACGGTTATCTGGATATTGCTGAGTAATGGTGTTGTTTTTATTATTTAAAAAAACCTTACCAGTAACACTCATACCGGCAAGTAGTGTTTTTATTCCTTTATATATGTCTCCAAAATAACTCATAATCTATAATTGAATTGTTAAACCTAACCAAACAATTAATGCCATAAGCACTATATTTAGTAAGTTAAGTGGTAACAAATACTTCCACTCTAATGTTAATAATTGGTCAACTCTTAATCTTGGGAATGTCCATCTAAACCACATCATTAAAAATACCAAGACAAAAGTTTTTCCTAAAAACCAGAAAATACCTAACCAAGGGATTGATTCTGTTATTCCGAAAGGAGAAAGCCATCCACCGAAAAATATAGTTGCAGCAATTGCAGCAATAATGAACATATTTATAAATTCAGCTAAAAAGAAATAAGCGAATTTCATTCCTGAATATTCAGTATGAAAACCAGCTCCTAATTCACTTTCAGCTTCAACCATATCAAAAGGAGCTCTGTTAGTTTCTGCAGTTCCGGCAATCATATAAATCATAAATGCAATAATTGCAGGAAAATGACCTTGTATAATTAACCAACCATTTTTTTGAACTTCAATTATTTCTGAAAGTTGTAAAGTTCCTGTTAATAATACCATTGTTACTAATGATAAGCCTACAGAAAGTTCATAACTTATAGTTTGGACTCCACTACGCATAGCGCCAATTAAAGCAAATTTATTGTTACTTGCCCAACCTCCTAATAAAATTCCAATTACACCAATAGATGAAATTGCAATTAAAAAGAAGATTCCAATATTTATATCAAAAGCTTGAAATTCTTGAGTAAAAGGAAAAACAGCCAAAGCCATTAATGATGAAATAATTACAAAATAAGGAGCTAAGTTGTATAAAAATTTATCTGCTTTTACGGTTCCTGTTAATTCTTTTGAAACCAATTTTAAAGCATCAGCCATAGTTTGTAACAATCCCCAAGGTCCAACTCGGTTTGGTCCAATTCTTAATTGAAACCAAGCAGCTACTTTTCTTTCAAGTAATACTAAATACAAACCTGCAACAGCAAAAATTGCCAGATATATTAATGCAATTGTTACCATTGCTCCAATATTAGCTGCTCCTTCAGACATATATTCTGAAAGAAATTTGTAGATAGTTGTTGTAATACTTAATGTTATATTCATTGTATTAATTTTATCTGTCAATATCTGGAATTACCAAATCTAATGTTGCCATAGATGCTACTAAATCTCCAATTTTACCTCCAACAGCAATATGATTTAACAACGATAAGTTTGAAAAACCAGGAGAACGAAACTTTAACCTATAAGGGTTTTTTGTTCCAGTACTGTTTATAAAAACGCCTAATTCACCTCTTGCTGTTTCAACTTTTTGATAAAATTCACCTTTAGGTAATTTAATTACCGCATTTGTAGCAACTTTGTGTTCTCCTTCAGGAATGTTATCAATTAGCTGTTCTATAATTGAAAGAGACTCCCACATTTCTTGAATTCTAATTTCGTAACGAGCTAAACTATCTCCTTCAGTTTTTAATGCTTCATTAAATGTTACTTTATCCAAAGCACTATATGAATGATATTTTCTAACATCGCAAGAATAACCAGAACCACGAGCAACAGGGCCTGAAGCACCAAAAGAAATGGCATCTTCCTTAGATAAAATTCCAACACCTTTCATTCTCTTCTGAAAAATCACGTTTCCAGTTAATAATTTATCGTATTCAGGGATTTTAGTTTTAAAATGTGCAACAAAATCCTTGGTTCTTTTCACAAAATTTGGATGAATATCAAACATTAAACCACCTGGTATATTGTAGTTCATTGTTAATCGAGCACCACAAGTTTCTTCAAAAATGTCGTTAATCATTTCACGATCTCTAAAACCGTAAAAATAAGTTGTTAATGCACCAATGTCCATTCCCATAACTCCCCACCATAAACAATGAGATGCAATTCTTGTTAATTCACCAATAATAGTTCTAACAAATTTTACACGCTCAGGAACTTCTAATTGTAAAGCGTTTTCAACCGTTAAGCAAACTGCTTCGTTATTAATATGAGACGATAAATAATCCATTCTATCTGTTAAATGAACAATTTGTTGATAGCTATCTCGCTCGCACATTTTTTCAATAGAACGATGAATGTAGCCTAAATCTGGCTCCACTTTTTTAATTATTTCACCATCTATGGTTAATAATAAACGCAAAACACCATGAGTTGCAGGGTGTTGAGGTCCCATATTTATAAAATAATCTTCAGATTTTAAGTTGCTGTTTGCAATATTTGTATCCATTATTATTTATTTAATAACCATATTAATTTCATCTACATAATCTTTTCGAAGAGGAAAACCTTCCCATTCATCCGTTAAAAACAAGCGTTTTAAATTTGGATGGTTATTGAATTTTATTCCGAAGAAATCAAATACTTCACGTTCGTGAAAATCTGCAGTTTTCCAAATATTTGAAACGGTATCAAAAGTTGGATTTTCTCTGTCTTCAGTTTGTACTTTAACAACAATAATATGCCTATGTGTTGTAGATTCTAAATGATAAATTACACCTAATTCTTTACCCCAATCCATACCAGTCACACAAAATAAATAATCGAAACTTGTTTCAGTGTTACTTTTTAATTGCGACATTAATTGGTGTAATTGTTCAGGTTTTACTGAAATATTTAAAAACTGAGAGCCTTCTTCAGTAAATTCCAATTCAGGAATCCAACTGTTTATTAAATTTTGTAATGCTTCGTTCGTCATATAAATTCAGTATTATTTACCTTCATCAAATCCATCAATAGGATTTTCTTTATGTTTTAAACTTTCTGTTCTAATTTTGTCTTGAAGCATTAACATTCCTTCCAACAAAGCTTCAGGACGTGGTGGGCAACCAGGTACGTATACATCTACGGGAATTACATGATCTGCTCCTTTAACAACAGAATACGTGTTATAAAAAAATGGTCCTCCCGAAATAGCACAAGCTCCCATTGCAATTACATACTTTGGTTCGGCCATTTGGTCGTACAACCTTCTTAATACTGGCGCCATTTTATTTACAATGGTTCCTGCAATAATAATTAAATCAGCTTGACGAGGTGAAGGGCGTGCTACTTCAAATCCAAATCTTGAATAATCGTGTTTTGCAGCTCCCGTTTGCATCATTTCAATAGCACAGCAACTTGTACCAAAATACAGCGACCATAATGAATTTGACCTTCCCCAATTAATTATTTGATCCAATGAAGTAACAATTACATTTGCTCCATTTCCTGCTGGAATTACTTTACCTGGAAAATCTTTTGGAATTACTGGAGTTCTCCCGTCATCTCCCAATTCACTTATAAATCGTTTTTTATCTACTCCCATTTTAATGCTCCTTTTTTCCACGCATACAACAAACCTAACCCTAATATTAAAAGAAATACCAATATTTCAATAAAAGCAACCGTTCCAAGATCCTTAAAAACAACTGCCCAAGGAATTAAAAAAGCAACTTCAACATCAAATATTAAAAATAGAATAGCAAATAAATAATAGCCAACTTTAAATTGTACCCAAGTAGGTCCAATAGTTTTCATACCACTTTCGTAAGGTTCTCTTTTTTGAGGGTTGTCTGACTTATGCGAAATTAAATTCGATAAAAAATTTGCACCAGCAACAAGAACAATGCCAGCTAACAGAAATACAATAATTGCCTCTGAGCCCATTAATATGCGTTTTTTTTATTAGTCTACAAAAGTAGTAGATTAATTGATTAAATTAAAATATTATTTATATTTATTTTAAATAAGCCAAAAGTACGAATTTACTTTTGGCTTAAAAAGTTTAATGTAATTTGTTAAATAGTATTTTATTCAACCTCATAAGTTTCTCCAGAAAAGAAAAGGTCGTCAGTTTTTTTGAATTTTGAATTTGCTTTTACCTCAACTGTTAAGGCATCAACACGCTCTTCAAGCGTAATATCATCAAAGCTTCGGATAATTCCGGTTGCAATCGGATTTTGTAAACGAACTAGCATTTGATGTAATGTTGGGTCTTGTTCTTTAGCGTTATGTACTAACAAATCTTCTTGCGTTATTCCATTTTCACCAATAGTTACAACTTCTAATTTTAAACCATTAAGTACAATTCCTTTATCTCGGTTTTTACCAAAAATCATTGGTTTACCCTGTTCTAAATAAATTTGTTTGTCTTCTTTAACCTCTTTATCTGTAACATTTTTAAAACATCCATCATTAAAAATTACACAATTTTGTAATATCTCAATTAAAGATGTTCCATTGAATTTATGAGATTCAATAAAAATTTTAGACATATCTTTTGGATTGTTTCCTCCAATTCTTGCAAAAAATCTTGCTTGCGCTCCAAGGGCTAATTCGCCTGGTTGAAATGGCGGTTGTGTATTTCCATAAGGAGAAGATTTTGTTTTTTGACCTACTAATGAAGTAGGGGAGAATTGACCTTTAGTTAAACCATATATTTCATTATTAAACAAAACAATGTTTAAATTAATGTTTCTTCTAAGTAAATGAATAAAGTGATTTCCTCCAATTGCCATAGCATCACCATCACCAGTAATAATCCAAACACTAAGATCTGGATTGGCTAATTTAACTCCTGAAGCAATTCCAGGTGCTCTACCATGAATACTATGCATTCCATAAGTATTCATATAATATGGAAAACGAGATGAACATCCAATTCCAGATATAAAAACAACGTTTTCTCTTTTAACATTCATTTCTGGAAGTGCTTTTTGCATTGAACGTAAAATAACGTAATCATCACAACCAGGACACCATCTTACTTCTTGATCGCTGGCGAAATCTTTAAATGTGTATTTTTTTTCAGCTGTTTCCATAATTATTGTACTAGTTGTTTAAATTTTTCAATTAGCTCTGTATTTCCAAAAGGTAATCCTTGTATTTTGTTGAATTGTAAAAACTCAATTCCATTAAAATGACCGCTTAAAATTTTTGAAAACTGACCATTATTTAGTTCACAAACTACTATTTTTTTAAATTTTGATAATAGTTGTTTTGTGTTTTTAGGAAGTGGGTTAATAAAATTAAAATGTGCAAAACCTATTTTTGTATAACCTTCTGAGTTTATTTGTTTAACTGCAGAATGAAGTGATCCGTAAGTTCCTCCCCATCCAATAACTAATAAATCTCCTGTTTCTGCAAATTCAGGTTTAATATCAGGAATATAATTTTGAACTCTTTTTACCTTTTCAGCTCTAATTTTAGTCATATATTCATGGTTGTCTGGTATGTAAGAAACATTCCCCGTAACTCGATCTTTTTCCAAACCTCCAACTCTATGTTCTAACCCTGGAGTACCCGGAATAGCCCAGTTTCTGGCTAATGTATCTGGATTTCTATCATAAGGATGCCAATTTTCTTTTATTTCAGTAACCTTATTATTTTTAATTTCGGGCATTTCTGAAACAGATTTAATTTTCCAAGGAGCAGAGCCATTTGCAATATAACCATCCGTTAATAAAATTACCGGAGTCATATGTTCTATGGCTAATTTTGCTGCCTGATAAGCATAATCAAAACAATCTGCAGGCGTACTTGAAGCAATAACAATTACCGGACTTTCACCGTTTCTACCATACATAGCTTGTAATAAATCTGATTGTTCTGTTTTTGTAGGTAATCCTGTTGAAGGCCCACCGCGTTGAACATTAACCAAAACAAGCGGTAATTCAATCATCATAGCCAAACCTAATGCTTCACCTTTTAAAGCTAAACCAGGCCCAGATGTTGTGGTTATTGCTAAATTTCCAGCAAAAGAGGCGCCAATTGCAGAGCAAATTCCAGCAATTTCATCTTCAGCCTGAAAAGCTTTCACTCCAAAATGTTTATGTTTTACTAATTCATGTAAAATATCTGTAGCTGGTGTAATAGGATATGAACCCAAAAATAAATTTAAGCCTGATTTTTCTGCAGCAGCTAAAAACCCCCAAGCTGTTGCCGTGTTACCCATAATAATTCTATAAGTACCAGGAGACATTTTAGCAGGTGAGATGGTATAAGAATTTGGAATTAACTCTAAAGTGTTTGCATAGTTAAAGCCTGCTTTTAACACTCTTGTATTTGCTTCTATAATACTTGGTTTTGATTTGAATTTTTTATTGAAAAATTCTTCAGTATGTTCTGTTGATCTGTCATACATCCAATAAACCATCCCTAAAGCAAACATGTTTTTACTTCTGGTTATTGATTTGTTGTCGAGTCCTTCAACACCTTTTAAAGATTCTTTGGTTAAAGAAGTCATAGAAACTTGAATAACACGATAATTCTCTAAACTATCATCTTCTAAAGGATTTGTTGCATACTGCGCTTTTTCAAGGTTTTTTTTAGTGAAAGAGTCCGTATCTACAATAATTGTATTTCCAGGCTTAACAGCATGTAAATTTGTTTTTAATCCTGCAGGATTCATTGCCACTAATAAATCCACTTCATCACCAGGAGTGCTTATTTCAACACTTCCAATGTGTACTTGAAATCCGGAGACTCCATATAAACTTCCTTGCGGTGCCCTTATTTCAGAAGGGTAATTAGGAAAAGTTGCTATATCATTTCCAAACATTGCAGACGTGTCTGAAAATTGTGTTCCTGTTAATTGCATTCCATCCCCTGAATCACCAACAAAACGGATAATGACCGCTTCCAGTACTTCAGGTTGATCCTTTGTTTTAGCTGTAATCATAATTTATGCTAATTAGAAAATTTTATTTAAATTTATAGAAATTTTTCCACACTGTGTTGACTATCTCAAATTTATAGATACTTTTTAAATCTATAAATGACTTTTATCACACTAAATTGTGAAAAAATCTATAAATTTGTATTTAGTATTAAATTAAAATAAGATAATATGGCTATTAAAATAACAGATGAATGTATTAATTGTGATGCATGTATTTCTGAATGTCCAAACAATGCAATATACGAACCAGATACTGAATGGGCGTATGCAGATGAAACTGAATTAAGTGGTACTGTAACATTACCAGGTGGTGGAGAAGTTGATGCAGATGAAATGCATGAACCGAAATCAGATGAGTTTTATTTTATTGTTACTGATAAGTGTACTGAATGTAAAGGTTTCCACGATGAGCCTCAATGTGCTTCTGTTTGTCCAGTTGATTGTTGTGTTCCTGATGAAGATCACGTAGAAACTGAAGAGCAATTATTAGCAAAGAAAACTTGGATGCACGGAGAGTAATTCTCTAGTCGTTTTCAAAAACAAAAAGCCCTTAAACTTAAGTTTAAGGGCTTTTTGTTTTTAGTTTAAGTTGTAATTAATGATTTAGATATTATTTTCTTTGATCATTTTCTTTTAAAACAGTGAAATTTTAGACAAAAAATATAAATTCTAATTTAATAGCAAAAAAAAATAGCCTTTGATTATATCAAAGGCTATTGTATATTATTTTAAAAAAAGTTAAAACTTAATCATTCAATTTTAAAACTGCCATAAATGCTTCTTGTGGAATTTCTACATTTCCAACCTGGCGCATACGTTTTTTACCTTTCTTTTGTTTTTCTAATAATTTACGTTTTCTAGAAATATCACCACCATAACATTTAGCGGTAACATCTTTTCTAAGTGCTTTAATTGTTTCACGAGAAATAATTTTTGCACCAATTGCCGCTTGAATAGGAATGTCGAATTGTTGACGAGGTATTAATTGACGTAGTTTTTCACACATTTTTTTACCAATATTATACGCGTTGTCTGCGTGAATTAATGCTGAAAGTGCATCTACCGATTGTCCGTTTAATAAAATATCAACTTTAACTAGTTTTGAAGCCTTTAATCCTGTTGGGTGATAATCAAAAGAAGCGTATCCTTTTGAAACTGTTTTTAAACGATCATAAAAATCGAAAACTATTTCAGCTAATGGCATTTCAAAAGATAATTCAACTCTTTCTGGAGTTAAATAATTTTGATTTACTATTTGTCCACGTTTTTCAATACACAAACTCATTACCGGTCCAACAAAATCAGATTTGGTAATTATGGTTGCTTTTATAAATGGTTCTTCAACTCTGTTTAATTTTGATGGTTCAGGTAAATCCGATGGATTGTTTACTAATAATATTTCATCGGGATTTTTATTTGTAAATGCGTGGTAAGATACGTTAGGAACCGTAGTAATTACAGTCATATCAAACTCACGTTCTAAACGTTCTTGAATTATTTCCAAATGCAACATTCCTAAGAATCCACATCTAAATCCAAAACCTAAAGCAGCTGAACTTTCTGGTATAAATACCAAAGAAGCATCATTTAACTGCAGCTTTTCCATAGAATTACGTAATTCTTCATAATCTTCAGTATCTACAGGGTAAATACCTGCAAAAACCATTGGTTTTACATCTTCAAAACCATCAATTATATTTTGGGTTGGATTTACAGCATCTGTAATGGTATCTCCTACTTTTATTTCACTTGCTGCTTTTACACCTGTAATTAAATATCCAACATCACCAGCTTTTATACTTGGCTTAGGTACTTGATTTAATTTTAAAGTTCCAACTTCATCGGCGATATATTCTTTCTCCGTTGCCATAAATTTTACTCGTTGGCCCTTTTTAATTTCACCGTTTAAAACTCTAAAATAAGTTTCAACTCCACGGTATGAATTATAAACAGAATCAAAAATTAATGCCTGTAAAGGTTCTTCAACACTTCCTGTTGGAGCCGGAACTTTTTCAATAATAGCTTTTAAAATATTTTCAACTCCAAATCCAGTTTTTCCACTTGCGTGAATTACTTCATCAGGATCACAGCCTAATAAATCTACTATATCATCTGTAACTTCTTCAGGATTTGCACCTGGTAAATCAACTTTATTTAAGACTGGAATAATTTCCAAATCATTTTCTAATGCTAAGTATAAATTAGAAATAGTTTGTGCTTGAATACTTTGTGCAGCATCTACAATTAATAAAGCACCTTCACAAGCAGCTATGGAACGCGAAACTTCATATGAAAAATCTACGTGACCAGGAGTGTCAATTAAGTTTAATACATATTTTTCACCTTCATATATGTAATCCATTTGAATAGCGTGACTTTTTATGGTAATACCACGTTCACGCTCTAAATCCATACTATCTAACAACTGAGCTTGTTCTTGACGAGCAGTTGTTGTTCCTGTAAAACTTAACAACCTATCGGCCAAAGTACTTTTACCGTGATCAATATGAGCAATAATGCAAAAATTTCTAATGTTTTTCATACTTCGTATTCCTTTCAACTTGGTTTTGCGCAAAGATAACTAATTAATTGTTTCAAAATTGAAAATAAAATTAGTCGTGATTTGGGAAAATAATACCGGCTTTATTTCTAACACGGTCTAAAGTTCTTATCAAATCTAAACTTAATTTATGGCTTAGAATAGGGCTTTCAATCAATTTTTTATCTAGGCATTCCATCACATGAATCGCCTCATATTGATATCCCATATTTGGGCCTGGTTCAAAGTTGATTTCTTTAGTATTTCCATCTTTTATCAAGATGATTTTGTCTTTTGAAAAACGATCAAATTTAATAATCCCATTTTCAAAACATAACTCAGATTCATTTTTGTAACTAGAATCTATACTTGAAGTTAACACGGCTGTTGCTCCGTTTTTATAACCAAATAACATAGAAATACTTTCCTCAGAGCCAGTTGGGCTAAAATGGGGTAACGCCATAATATCATCTGGTACTCCTAAAAATACAAGTGCAGTAAATATTGAATAAATACCAATATCTAATAAAGAACCACCTCCTAAATCCACATTATAAAGTCTTCCATCTGGGTTAAACTCAGCATTGAACATAAAATCTGATTTCACAAATTTTAATTTCCCTAAGTTTTCTTTGGCAATTATTTCCTGAACTTTTTTAAGTTTAGGTCTAAAAAGAACCCAAAAAGCTTCCATTAAAAAGGTGTTATTTTCTTTTGAAACTTTTATCATTTGCTGAACTTCTTTAGTATTAATTGCAAATGGTTTTTCACATAAAACAGCTTTTTTATTAGTTAAACATAAAATGGAATGTTTAAAATGAAAATTGTGAGGAGTAGCAATATAGACAGCATCAACATTGGGATCGTTTATCATTTCTGGGTATGATCCATATGCTTTTTTAAAACCAAATTCATTGGCGAAATTTTCAGCTTTTTCTAAACTTCTTGATGCAGTAGCGTATAAATTAGCATTTGGTAATAATTTTAATTCTGTAGTAAACTTTTTTGCAATATTTCCGCAGCCTAAAATGGCCCAATTGTAAGTTTTCATATATGTATTCTTATTAATTCAAAAATACAAGATTTAATGGGTTATTGCTAATTATTAAAAGAGAAACAATACTTATGTAAAATATTTTTTAATTAATGAAAAATCAATTTATTAATTGCGTTTTTTATAAAATAGCTTTAAAAAATAAGCAATCAGTTAGGTGTCTTTTTTATTAATTTAAAATTTCAGGTCTATATAATTCTATTAATTCTTTAGCTAAATCTGTGTGATTTACAATGTTGAAACCTAAATTTTGATCATAAAGTAAAATGTAGTCTATGCTACATCCTTGAGCTCTGCCAGAAATTGTAAGTGTATAGGTCTTTCCTTCTTTTAAATTGTAAACTACTTTAGCAAGTTTTTTAACACCGTTTACATGGCCTTCTAAGTTATGAAGAGAACCCCATTTGCGTACGCCTCTTCCCCAAAATTTATGGTTTGTTTTTAAATCTTCGGTAGGGTATATGCAAGCAGAAGTAAAATCTCCTGCTAATTTAATCCAAATATCATTTCTTTTGTCTCCTGCTTCACCATCTAATAATGGTTGGTACATGCGCATTACAATTCTGAATTTTGCTGTTTTTGGAGCTGTAAATGTGTAAGTTAGGGGAGATTTTGCATTTCCGCCGTTTAAATTGTTTCCTGTAAATTCTAAATAGGTTTTGTTAATAGCTTCAATATCTTCACTTTTATAATATTTTGAATCTTCAGGAGTTCTTTTAACCCATAAACCTAAATCTGATTTTGTGATTTCTGGCTCAAAAACAATAAAATCAGGACCATATTTTATGCCTTCAACAATTGTTACAGAGCTAACATTCTCTTCTTCTGTTTCTTCTACCTCTTCTAATACTTCTTCTGGTTGTTCGTTAATTATTTCAGGTTGTTCATCAATATCAGAGTCAGAATCCGAACAAGATATCATAATTGTAAATGTTGCGACAACTATTAAAAAGTTAGAAAGTTTCATAGAAAGGGGCTGTTTTGGTTTTAATAACCAAAACTAATAAAAATAATTAGCTAATTGAGGTTAGGTTTTATATTATTCTAAAAAGATATTTTAGGTGTTTAAATCTAATTTTAAGTTAATATTTATATAAAAAAGATTGGTTTTGTAGGTTTCTGTAAATTGGGTTAAATTTCATTAACAATATACTATTCAAAAATATTATTAAATTTGCCCAAAAATTTAGATTTGGTAAAAATAGGAGATATAGAGTTGAATGATTTTCCATTGTTGTTAGCTCCAATGGAAGATGTGAGTGATCCACCATTTAGGGCATTGTGCAAAGAGCAAGGTGCGGATGTGGTGTATACCGAATTTATTTCAAGTGAAGGCTTAATTAGAGATGCAGCTAAAAGTAGAAAAAAATTGGACATTTATGAAAAAGAACGTCCAGTTGGTATTCAAATTTTTGGAGCTAATTTAGAATCAATGCTTCGTACGGTTGAGATTGTTGAACAATCAAACCCTGATATTATTGATATAAATTTTGGTTGTCCTGTGAAAAAGGTAGTGAGCAAAGGTGCTGGAGCTGGTATTTTAAAAGATATAGATTTAATGGTTGAGCTAACCGAAGCTATGGTGAAACACACCAATTTACCAATTACGGTGAAAACGCGTTTGGGTTGGGATGATGCTTCTATAAAAATTGTTGAGGTTGCTGAGCGTTTGCAGGATGTTGGTTGTAAAGCTATTTCTATCCATGGGCGTACTAGAGCTCAAATGTATAAAGGAAGTGCAAATTGGGCGCCAATTGCCGAGGTGAAAAATAATAGTAGAATGCATATTCCTGTTTTTGGAAATGGTGATGTGAATACGCCAGAAAAAGCAGTAGAAATGCGTGATAAGTTTGGTTTAGATGGTGCAATGATTGGACGTGCGAGTATTGGAAACCCTTGGTTTTTTAAACAAGTAAAACACTTTATTGAAACGGGTGAACATTTACCTGAAATTACCATTGCTGATAGAGTTGAAATGGCAAAACGCCATTTACAAATGGAAATTGACTGGAAAGAAAGTGAAATTGTTGGGGTTATGGAAACTAGAAGACATTACACTAATTATTTTAAAGGAATTCCTCATTTTAAGGAATATCGTTTAAAAATGGTAACTTCAGATGTTGCTCAAGATGTATTTAATGTTTTTGAAGAAGTACTTCAAAAATTTTCTTAAATTTTTTATATGAAAAATCTTTTATTATTATTCTTTTTAACTTTAAGTTTTTATTCTTGTAAAGTAGTTCCTCAAAAAAAATTAATTGCTTTAAATATTGTGAAGTTAAATATCCAAGAGCCTTCGGGATTAACGTTTTATGAAAATCATCTCTATATACCAAGTGATTATAATGGAGTAGTTTATAAAACGTCTTTGAATGGAAAGGTTATTGAGAAAATCCCTACGGATTTTACAGATTTAGAAGGTGTTGCGGTTAATGAAAAGGGTGATATATTTGTTTTAAATGAGAAAAAAAGAACCTTTATTAAAATAAAGCCAAACGGAGAAACAGATAAGAAATACAAGATAAAAGGAAATCAAAAAAAGAATAATAGTGGGCTAGAAGGTGTTTGTTATTTTGAAAAAGAAGATTGTTTTTTTATTGTAAATGAGAGTTCACCAAGAGAAGTTTTAAAAGTTTCAACAAAAGGAAAAGAAAAGGATTCTTTTAAGATTGATTTTGCAAATGATTTATCGGGAATTTGTTTTGATGTTGAAACCAATAATTTATGGTTGGTAAGTGATGAATCACAAAAAATTTATGAAATTTCAATAAATGGAGAATTAATTAATACTTTCCCAATTCCGGTTCATAAAGCTGAAGGAATTGTTATTCATAACAATAAGATATATATTGTAAGTGATTCAGAAAATAAACTTTACATTTTTAAAAAACCTTAAGTTATTCTACTAGTTTTTTTGAAATTCTACTACTCGCAATTTTAGAGGAAATAAACCCAAGTACCAAAATTGTTACAATAACTGTAAATAAATTTTGAAACGTGAATTTAATGGGATAAGCCAAGTGTTGGGTTATCATAAATAAGCTATATTCTTTTTGTAATATAACCAAAATAACTCCCAATGAAAGGCCTATTATTAGGCCAAAAAAAGATAATAAAAAGCCTTGTAAAATAAATACACGTTTAATATCTTTTATAGTTGCGCCTAAATTATATAAAGTTTTTAAGTTGTCTTTTTTATCCAATATCATCATAATTATTGCTCCAATTACATTGAATAGGGCAATAATTAAAATAAGTGTAAAAATTAAATAAGATGCTAAATTTTCAGTGTTTAACATTTTATAAAAAAGCTCATTTAACTGTTCTCTGGTTTCAATATTAAAATCTGGTCCAAGTTTGTTTTTTAAATCAGTAATAACATCTTCTCTGTCATCAAGATTTACTACTTTTAATTCAATTGCTGAAATTTGTTCTTGTTTATAATTTAATAAATTTTGCGCTAATTTAAGAGGTACAAACGTAAATTTCCTGTCAATATCTTCGGTTATAGAAAATACTCCAATTGGCTGAGTTTCAATTTGATTGAAAGCATTTTTTGGATTTATTGCATATCCCTTTCCAGGTTTTGGAACATAAATTTTTAAAGGTTCTAAGAAATCAAATACACCTACGGATAAGATGTTTGAAATTCCGTTCCCTATAACTACTCCTGCAGGTATTTTTTTATCTAACCAAGTACCGATAAATATTGTAGAATCTATGCTGTTAACTTTGGTAAAATTGGTGTCAACGCCCTTAATATATGCAATATGGGTTTTTTTGTTGAATTCAAAAAAAGCACGTTCTTCAATTACTTTAGTATAAGAAGCAATACCTTTTTGTTCGTTTAAATAGGAACTAATTTTATTATTAAATATAAAAGATTTTCCCTTTACAGAAGTAATTTTAACATCAGGATCAGAGGTGTTTAAAAATCCGGTACTAAATTCTCGTAAACCAGAAAAACCAGATAATACAATAAACAAAGCTAAGGTTCCAATAATTACTCCAATAGCAGCAATAATTGTAATAATGTTTATGGTGTTGTTACTGCTTTTTGAGAATAAATATCGTTTAGCTATGTATAAGGAAAAATTCAACTTATCGTTTTTGACGTTTGTCTAAAATATCAGGATTTTTAATTGGGTTTCCTTTTTTGCCTTGTAAAGCCTTGTCAATATCTTCAATATAATCTAAACTATCATCAATATAAAAAGACAATTCTGGCATACGTCTCAATTGATCTCTTGTACGTTTTGCCATTTCATAACGAATAGAAGAAGTGTTTTCTTTAACTCCTTTTAAAATAATTTCTCGTTTTAGTTGTGGGAAAACGCTAATATATACTTTTGCCTGTCCTAAATCAGAGGTAACATTTACTTTGGTAACAGAGATAATAACTCCTTTCATACCATCACGAGCTGCATTTTGCAGTACATCTGCTAAGTCTTTTTGTAAAACTCCTGCTATTTTCTTTTGTCTGTTCGTTTCCATGGTGCAAAGATAGTGGTTATAATTTTCAAATTTTTAGACTTTAATATTTTTATAGAAAAAATTACGTTAAATAGAAACTTTAACAAGTATTTTAGATCATTATTTTATTAATTTTGAGTGATTTAATTTTTAAAAAAATTATAAAATAAAAAACGGACTACAATTTGTATATTGCAAATTATTATAAAACACCTCATAATTGAATAATTCATTTGATAAATATCAGAAAAGAAGATTACGGTCTTCATACTTTTCAGTAATAATAAGTATTGGATTGGTGTTGTTTTTAGTTGGGTTTTTAGGTCTTATTTTGTTGAAAACTAATAGTATAACAAAGCATTTTAAAGAAAAAGTTGCGATTACCATTTTCTTAACGGATAATGCAAAATCAAATGATGTTGAAATATTTAAAGCTGAATTAAAAAAAGCAGAATATTCAAAAGAAGTTGTATATATTTCAAAAAAAGATGCCGCTAAAAAGTATTCGGAAGAAATTGGCGAAGATTTTGTTAATTTTTTAGGGAGTAATCCTTTAAAAAACGCAATTGATGTTAGTTTAAAATCTGATTTTGTAACTCCTGAACAAATGGCTTCTATTGAAAAGCAATTGTTGAATAGAAGTATTGTTGCAGAGGTAGTTTATGATAAATCTTTAATAGAATTGCTGACCAAAAATATTAATAGAATTAGTTTTTGGATGTTGTTATTTAGCGCATTATTTACACTTATTGCAGTGGTTTTAATTAATAGTTCTATTCGGCTTTCAGTGTATTCAAAAAGATTTACAATTAAAACTATGCAAATGGTTGGTGCAACAAAAGGATTTATACGTAAACCGTTTATTTGGAAAAGTATCAAGTTAGGGGTTTTAGGTGCTATAGTTGCTATTTTAGCCTTATTAGGCTTTATATTATATGTGAATAAAATGGTTCCAGAAATAGAATTACTTGCAGACTATAAAGTACTAGGTATTTTATTTGCATTTATAATACTTATGGGTATACTAATTACTTGGATTAGTACGTTTTTTGCTACACAGCGTTTTCTAAATTTAAGAACAGACGAACTTTATTACTAAAATAATGAATAATAAAAAAGAAGAATATAAAAGCGAATTTCTTTTCGGAAAAAAGAATTATACATTAATGCTAGTAGGTATTGGAATTATTGCTTTAGGGTTTATTTTAATGGCCGGAGGCGGAAGTGATAATCCTGAAGTTTTTAATGAAGATATTTATAATTTTAGAAGAATAAGATTAGCACCAACACTTGTACTAATTGGGTTGGCAATTGAAATTTATGCTATAATGGCTAAAAATTCAAAATAAATAATGAATTATATTGAAGCCATAATCTTAGGGATTATTCAAGGGTTAACCGAGTTTTTACCCGTTTCATCTAGTGGGCATTTGGAAATAGCAAAAGCACTTTTTGGAAATGATACTTTACCAAGTGAAAGTTTAACTTTTACCGTAGTTTTACACTTTGCAACAGCGCTAAGTACTTTAGTTGTTTTTAGAAATGAAGTGGTTCAAATATTTAAAGGGTTATTTCAATTTAAATGGAATGAAGAATTTCAATTTTCATTAAAAATAATTATTTCAATGATTCCAGCTGTATTTGCTGGTCTTTACTTTGAAGATCAATTTGAAGCTTTTTTTGGAGGTCAAATTTTATTAGTTGGGTTTATGCTTATCATAACATCATTATTACTATTGTTTGCTGATAAGGCTAAAAATACTACAAAAGATGTATCGTTTTTTAATGCTGCTGTAATTGGTGTTTCTCAAGCCTTAGCTATTTTACCTGGTATTTCTAGATCTGGAGCAACTATATCATCATCCGTTTTATTGGGAATTGATAGAGTGAAAGCAGCTCGATTTTCTTTTTTAATGGTAGTTCCTTTAATTTTTGGAAAAATTGGAAAAGATGTTATGTCTGGGTCAATTAATTTTGAAAGTAGTCAAATCGGTTACTTAACCATAGGTTTTATAACTTCATTTGTTGCAGGATTATTTGCTTGTAAATGGATGATTGCAATAGTTAAGAAAAGTAAATTATCTTATTTTTCTTTGTATTGTTTTATAGTTGGAGTAATAGCAATATCAATAACTCTTTATAACAAATAATGACTTTAGAAGATTATAAAAACGGTCAGGTTTTACTAATTGATAAGCCACTTAATTGGACTTCTTTTCAGGTAGTTAATAAACTGCGTTGGAATATTAAACAAAAGTTTAAAATTAAAAATATAAAAGTTGGCCATGCAGGAACTTTAGATCCACTTGCCACAGGATTATTAATAATTTGTACGGGGAAATTCACAAAAAAAATTGATATTTATCAAGGTCAGATTAAAGAGTATACTGGTGAAATTACTTTAGGAGCAACTACACCAAGTTATGATTTAGAAACAGAAATAAATGAAACTTTTTCAACTGATCATATTTCTGAAGATTTAATAAGAGAAACAACTAAACAATTTGTTGGTGAAATTGATCAAAAACCACCAATATTTTCTGCTATTAAAAAAGAAGGAAAACGCTTGTACGAATTAGCAAGAGCTGGTGAAACTACTGAAATTAAATCTAGAAAGATCACTATTTCTGAATTTGAAATTACCGCAATAAATTTACCGAAAGTAGAATTTAGAGTTGTCTGTAGCAAGGGAACTTATATAAGATCTTTAGCATATGATTTTGGATTGGCTTTAAATTCGGGAGGTCATTTGTCTGCACTTAGAAGAACTAAAATTGGAGATTTTAAAGTGGAAAACGGTACAACTATTGATGAGTTTATAGCTAACGTGTAGTTATAAATTTTATGAAGAGATATATTCTAATTATTTCACTTTTTTTCTGTTTAATTTCATATTCACAAAATAATTTTAATTATTATTTCACTATTAATACAACTTTTACAACCAATGAAAGTTTTGGTGAATACGATGAGTATTATGATGAGGTTGATTGGTCTTTATTAGCTCCAAGAGCCATTATCTTACGCAACGGAATTGATGTAAATGTAACTAGTTTTTTAACTGCCGGAATTAATTTAGGTTTTGACTGGCATCCAGATTTAGAGGTATTAGCAATTCCTTATTATTTAAATTCTAAAATTGCTATTTTTCAAATGGATGACGATAAGTTTTATTTTACTGCAGGAGTTGGTAAATTATTAAAAATTAGCAGAGCCTTTGACCGAGGTAAATATTATACAGCAGGAATTGGATACTATATTTCAACAATGAAAAATTATAGTGTTATTATTAATATGGACTTTCACCAAAAGAAAATAGCCAATTTTAAAAATGGAAAATTAAACAGTTTATCCTTTGGTTTGGGAATGTCATTTTTGTAGAAAACGTCCTAACCAACTATCCATAATATTTATTTCCCAATCATTAGATAATTCGCCTTTGGTAGTTATCATGTTGTTAAAAACGGTGGTTTTTGGTGAAACACCTTTGCTTTTCATCATTTTTTTAAATTCAACTACATCTTTATACTGCACAAATTCACCTTGTTTATAACAAACATTAATTCTGTCTAACAACACAACTTCATATTTTTTCTCAAGTTTAAGAATAAAAGCAGCTAATTTATCATGAGATTCTAGGCTTAAACTAATTTGAGAATCATCAACAGTTACAATAATAAATCTATCGTATTTAAACTTATAAGCACAGTTTAAAGATTGCCCATTATGTGTCCATTTATTTAAAAAATCTTCAATAGCTTCCTTTATTTCAGGAATTTCTTGCGCATAAAATTTTCTATTTGATGGGAAAATCCACAATTTCCCCCATTTAGGAATATCCTTGTAATCTACGATCATTACTTATTGTTTAAGTGACAAAGGTATTTAAATAAATTGAGCTAAAGCTTAAGTAGTTTTTAATAATTCAAGGATATCATTTTGAGTGTTATTTCCTTTGTCTTTATTATACCAAATTTGTAAATCTTTTTTGAATTCAGCATTAAGCCCTCCATTTTTTTCTTTAAAGTCATTTACCATTTTAGTGGCAATAGAAGGTCTTGGTCCCCAAGAATCGATTACGTTTTTATTTTCATCAAGAACTATTAGTTTAGGAATTGCTTTGCCTCCATTAGTTAAAAATTTATTTATTAAATCATCATTTTCATCTCTTAATACAATTTTTAAATCAATTTTAGTTGAATTTTTAGATATGTGATTTATCATTGGTAATATTTGAGCAGCGTCTCCACACCAACCTTCTGCAATTGTTAAGAGGGTAACATTTTTATCTAAATTATTAATAAATTTTTCTGTTTCTTCATTCAACTTCAGCTTTTTATCAAGCCTATCCATTCTTTTATCATTAAGTGTGCTGTAATTAAGCATATCATCATTTTGAATATTTCCTGTAGACTTACCTTCAGATAATAAATGCTTTACCAAGTTTCTATATTCTGTATATGTTATCGCTTTGTTAATGCTGTTTTCAATTAAATTGTCCATCATATTTAAATTTTAATATAGCTTTTGACGAGTGCTAAGAATAATTCTTACAAGCATAACCTAGCAAATTTTATTTTCTGAAAGTTAAAATTAATATTGGAGAGTTTAATTACTTTTTTAAATATGAATAAATTTAGATTTTTAATGGTATTTTCAGTGTTTAGAACGAATTAAAAAATTAAAATAGAAAGATTATTAAATAAATACTTTACTTATTGATTTAGAGTTTTAATTTTGTAAATAAATTTTAAAAACACCTCATGGAAAATCATTTATCAAATACAAATTTTAGCCAGAAAGAATTAGATGTTAGTCATAGTATTTCAGTATACTTAACTAAGGTTTATAATTGGATGGCAATTGCCTTGCTAATAACTGGTGTAGCTGCTTATTTTGTATCAGGTTCGGAACAATTAATTCAATTAATATTCGGAAATAAAATTTTATTTTACGGCCTTTTATTAGGTGAAATAGGGTTGGTTATGTACATTTCTGCAAGGATAAATAAACTAACTACAAGTACAGCAATTGCATTATATATTCTTTATGCCGCTTTAAATGGATTAACAATGTCGTTTGTATTTATGGTTTATACATCAGCATCAATAACTTCAACATTTATAATTACGGCAGGTACATTTGGTGCAATGAGTTTGTTTGGATATTACACAAAAAGAGACCTTACAAAATTAGGAAACATTGCTATAATGGCTTTAATAGGAATAATAATAGCTTCAGTAGTAAATATGTTTATGCAAAGCACAATGATGTATTGGATAATTACTTATTTAGGTGTTTTAATTTTTGTAGGTCTAGTTGCTTACGATACTCAAAAATTAAAAAGAATTGCTATTAATGGTTTTCAAAATGAAGATAGTATGGAGAAAAGTGCCATTTTAGGTGCCTTATCTCTTTATCTTGATTTTATTAATCTATTCTTGTTCTTATTAAGAATATTTGGTAGCAGAAAATAATTCTACATTAATTTTATTGTTAAACAAACTAGTTAAAATTTAAAGCTTTTTGTAAAGATGTGTATCTTTGTTGAAGGTAAATAGTATAGAATAAGTTAATGTATAATTAGCTATTACACTTTAGATTTAATGAAAAATTACAAGCCAAAAGGAAGGTTAACACCTGCTGCATATATTAAAGGAGTTTTAAATGGAGATAGAGTTCTTTTATCAAGAGCAATTACTATTGTTGAAAGTAATTTAGAAAGCGATAAGGTTCTTGCAAAAGAAATAATTCAAGAAATTTTACCGTATTCAGGTAAATCTATTAGAATTGGAATCACAGGAGTACCAGGAGTTGGTAAAAGTACTTTTATTGAAGCTTTTGGTAAACATTTAGTAAGCAAAGGTAAAAGAGTAGCTATTTTATCTATTGATCCAAGTAGCCAACGTTCTAAAGGAAGTATTTTAGGTGATAAAACCAGAATGGAAGAATTGGCAAATATGCAGGAAGCTTATATTCGTCCATCTGCATCTGGAGATACACTAGGTGGTGTTGCCAATAAAACGGGCGAAACAATGCTGCTTTGTGAAGCTAACGGCTATGATGTTATATTAATAGAAACAGTTGGAGTAGGGCAGTCAGAAACAGCTGTACACGGTATGACGGATTTCTTTTTGTTATTAATGCTTTCAGGAGCAGGTGATGAACTACAAGGAATTAAGAAAGGTATTATGGAAATGGCCGATATGGTTGTTATAAATAAAGCTGATGGTGATAATGTTCGTATGAGTGAAATGGCTCGTTTACAATATCAAAATGCATTGCATATATTTCCCTTGTCTGAATCTGGTTGGAGCCCGGTAGTGAGTACGGCTTCAGCAATAAAAGGTATTGGGATTGATAATGTTTGGGATGAAGTTGAAAACTTTAAAGAGTTGGTTGATGAAAATGGCTATTTTGTAAAGAATAGAAATCATCAACAAATAGATTGGATGTACAACAATATTAATGAAGAGTTGAAAAACTTGTTTTATGGCTCTAAAGAGATTTCAAGCCAATTAAAAGTACTTGAAAAAGATATTGTTTCTGCAAAGATTTCACCTGTTAAAGCAGCTCAAAATATTCTTGAGGAGTTTAAAAAAACTTTTTAATCTAAGGATTTTTTTGTCATTCTGAACTTGATTCAGAGTCTCATCCAGTTTATGCGATGCTGAATCAAGTTTAGCATGACAGCTTAAAATAGGAAATAGAATGTTTTATTTTCTAGAATTTATAACCTGTTCAAGTATGAATTCAACACCTTGCTCATCATTATTTTTTGTTTGAAATTTTGCAGCCGTTTTAACATTAGTGTGAGCATTTTCCATAGCATAACTAAAATCTGCAAGCTCAATCATTTTTAAATCGTTGTTGTAATCTCCAAAAACCATAGTTTCTTCTTTAGAAATATTTAAATCGTTTTGAAAAATATTTAAAGCGTAACCTTTATTTGCATTAGAATGAGAAATATCTAACCAATTTTCTCCTGAAACTATAACTTGTAAGTCGTTTTCAAAATGTTTAACAGCAGGATAAATATGAGTTTCAGAACATTTAAAATGAAAAGCAGCTATTTTAAAGAATGTATCGTTTTTAACCTTGGTTAAATCATTTACTATTGTGTATTCAGAATAGTAATTTTTAAACATATTAATGAATTTCTCATCTTTGGTTTCAATATAAGCACATTTTTTTCCACATAAAACAATATAAACATTCTCTAGTTCTCGTAAAGAATTAATGCTTTTTAGAATATATTCTGACGGTAAACTTAAAGTAAACAATTCTTGATCTCCAAGCATTGCAAAAGCACCATTTTCAGCAATAATTGTTATTTCATTTTGAATACTTTTATCAAACCGGTCAACTATACTAAAATACTGTCTGCCACTTGCGGCAATAAACTTAATGTCAAGTTTTTTTAATTCATTGTAAATATTCAAGAATTTAGAACTCACTTCACTTTTAGAGTTTAGTAAAGTTCCATCCATATCTGTTACTACTAATTTTACTTTTGAAAAATCCATATATTAATTTGAAGCAGTAAAAATAGTGTTCTTTAGTTTATTTGTTGTTAAGAATACAACAATTTGTGTTTTGAAGATAAAAATCTGATTAATAATTCTACTTTAAATTTTTATACTCAAACCAATTAAATAAAGCCTTCTTTTTGCTTTTTTCACCCAATGATGTAGCGTACATTCCCACATAGGTTCCATTAAATCCCCAAGCAATTTCATCTCCAAAGTTAGATAAGTCTTGTGTATTTCCAATTTGCTGTAGGCTATTCTTTTCTGCACCAAAATAGAATTTTGCATTGATGCCTTTGCCTACAATTTTTAAAATTACTTCCTTCTCTTTATAGGGCTTTCTTGCAACTATTTCACTAATTCCTTTTTCAGCATTCACTTTTGTTGCAATTGTTTTTATCAAGACCACATTATTCTTTTCTTTAAGTAATTGATAGTGAATTGAAGATTTACGATACATTACTAAACCTGCTTTTTCATTTTCTTTTTTTGAAGAGAACTCCATTTTCGTTGTCACTTCAAAATTATGAGATTTAACCCTTTTAGCTAGGTATGATGGATTTTTCCACTCATTTACAGTTTGTGGACGTAGGTTGATTTCCATTTTACCATTTACTTGTTTAAACCAAGGAGTTTTATAATTTCTAAGACAATTCCACTCTAAATCTATGTTTTCAGAATCAAATTCATCTATAGTTTTAAGTTGAGGTACAGGAGTCCAAGGTAAATTAGGTCTTTTTTGTTCAATTTGAAGCAACCCTTTTCCAGGATTGTAAATTGGAGTGATACCACTTTCTTGTTTTGTCATTTCCACCTTAGCCAAAAATGTTTCACGTGCCAAAATTGAATACCCATCAACTGGTCGTTTTGCTAACATAACCGACCACCAATCTCCATTTTGAGTTTGAACTAAATCTGCATGTCCGGTTTGAATAATTGGATACGTATAACCTAAATGACGATGGGTCATTATTGGATTTGCATGATTCGGAATATAAGGTCCCCAAAGGTTTTTACTATTAAAAATGGTTACAGCATGAAATTCACTCGTTCCTCCTTCTCCAATCAACAACACATACTCTCCATCTATTTTTATACAAATGTGGTCCTTCAGCCCAACGAGCATTTGATGCATGACCATAAGTTAATTGTTTTGGCTCCCCTAATAAAATTCCTTTATTAGGATTAATTTCCTGCATCCAAATTCCATTTTTACCTGGCCATTCTCTATTTGTTCCGTCAATAATACCTGCTCCAGTATAATAACATTTACCATCTTCATCCCAAAAGAGAGAAGGGTCAATTCCAGGAGCATCTTTTATCCACATTAGGTCACTCCAAGGTCCCACAGGATTTTTTGCAGTAATTATAAAATTACCTTTTTGTCCTACCATAGTTGTAATAATGTAAAATGTTCCTTTATGGTATCGAATGCTTGGAGCAAATATTCCATTGGAATTTTTTAGACCATCTTTATACATTATTTGATTAGAACGATGTAAACCGTGCCCAATTTTTTCCCAATTCACTAAATCTTTACTTTTATGAATAGGCAATCCTGGATACCATTCAAAGCTAGAATTCACCATATAATACGTATCTCCAACACGACAAATGGATGGGTCGGGATAGAAACCTGGTAGAATTGGGTTTTTAAATGTTTCGGGAGCCGATTGTCCGAAATTGTTTGAAACAAATAGCAAGCAACTCAGCAATAAAAAAGTTAATTTTATTCGTAATGTCTTCATTCTCTATTTCTTAATTATTTTAAACTAATTCTATAAACGTGAGGTTTTAAAATAGCTTTAATATATCATTAAATATATTTAAGTTTTTGTTTTGCTAACGTAAATGTAATATGCCCCTTGTTCGTTTCCATCAATATCAATCAACCATGCCTTTACGTTAGTTGGTCCTGCTGGCAATTGCACGTTAAATACCGCACTATTATCTATGTCTTTAATTTTTATTTCCAGTTTTTTCTCTCCAATTTCCAAACGTACTTTAACTGCTGGAATTGCTATTCCTTTTTTTCTTATCACTGGTTTCCCTCGACTAAAAATGTCACCACTATTTTTTGCGGAAAGTGCCGCTGAAATAGGATGGTCAATTTCTTTTGGCCATCGCCTTACATCAAATTGATATTCCCCTTCAGAAGCAATTTCAATAGGCCATAGTCCATTATTTTTAACTGCACTTAAAACATGTGATTGATCCCATGTTGGAATATTTGGATCATCAAGAATCCAGGCATCACATGTTAACCATGTTTCCTCATCATACCCGGAACCAATTATTGGACGAGGGTATGGATTATTTGCAATCTGTATTTCTTCCCAAAAAGCGTCATATTTTTTTGATAATTCTTGGACGATTTCTGGATACTGATCAGCTAGGTTGTTTTCTTGCTCTGGATCCGTTTTAATGTTATAAAGTTCATTCTTGCCTAAAAGTCGCCAACCTTCTGTATAAACAAGACTATTTTTCCATTTAATGTAATTTTCACTTGTATTCTGTGAATGTTGAAATAACACACGTTTTTCCCACTCAGGTTTTTCTTTTTTGATTAAAGGAACTAAACTTCTTCCATCAAATTTAAGATGTCCTTGATCAGGTGTTTTTAAATCACATAAATCAATTAAAGTAGGTAGAATATCAATATGTGATGTGAGTTGGTCAATATCCATTGGTTCATTCATTTTTCCGGCGGGCCAATGTATAAATAAGGGAACTCTATGTCCTCCCTCATAAAGCCAACCCTTTTTTCCTTTCATTCCTGCATTATAAATGACATCACCTGCAACAGTTCCATTATCGGTTAAAAATAAAATGATCGTATTTTCATCTAATTTATTGGTACTTAAAAATTCCTTGAGTTTACCAAAGTTTTTATCAAACTGAGAAATTGTAGATAAAAAATCCATTTCAGATTCCCAATTAGGGTTTTTTCTGTCTATATTTTTATAGGTTTTACTCCATTCATTTTGAATGTTCCAAGGTGCATGAGGGATATTAGTTGCTAAGTATACAAAAAAAGATTCATCTTTATTTTTGGATATAAAATTTAGTGCTTCATTAAAAAAAATATCATTCCCAAAACCTTCTAATTTCTCCCATTTTCCATTACGAATATAGGTGTCATTCATTTTGTCATTATCCCAATAATCACTTGCTGTTCCCGTTCCTCCATCACCATGACCAACCCATTGTTCAAAGCCTCTATCAATAGGACGATAAGGATAGTTTCTCCCTAAATGCCACTTTCCAAAAAGACCAGTATGGTAACCGGAAGCCTTAAAAAACTCGGCCATTGTAGTCTCTTCCCTATTTAAGTGATTACGAGAATATACTGTTGAACGAACATGAGTCCGATCTGACATGCGACCTGTCATTAACGCGGCTCTTGTGGGTGCACAAAAAGCATTTACATGAAAATCTGTGAACCGGATACTTTCAGAATAGAAATCATCCAAGTTTGGAGTTTTAATAATTGGATTACCATGACAAGCCAAGTCTCCATAACCTTGATCATCTGTCATTATTAAAATAACGTTTGGTTTTTTTTCTAACCTAGATTCTGAATGAGTACATGATTGAGTTAATACTAATAATCCTATAATGATTGTAAGTTGTTGTGTTGGAGTCAATTGTTTCATACATTTTATTTTGTTGAAATACTTATATATTAAAAAGGTTACAACTAATTTTTAAAAAAACATTATTGGTGTTTTTGAATTATATATGCCATCATCAAACATCATTTTATCATTTTTTATCCATATAATAGAAGTTTCTTGTAAGTGATTTTTTCTTATTTTAAACCATCCATCAAATCTAAAATTAACTTTTTCATCTAAAATAGAATGTTCATAATTGTTTATCATTATTTTAATTTTTATCAAAATTAATTTGCCTACGCCCTAAAAAAGAACTTTAAATAACTACCCATAACAAAAATAAATTATTCAGTTACTTTGTTTACAACTTGTTTTTTAAAAAAAAAAGATAATATTATAAATATTATTTGTTCCATTTTTATAAATTTAAATTTGTTATACGTAACAGTCGCCATCAACAATTACAATCGGTAACCTCTCATCTGGGGTTCTTGTAGATATTTTTACATTATCTAATTTCAACCCTCTTACATGACGGGCATAAATACCACGGGCAGGAACAACAATACTATCCCTATTATAGGTGTAAATTCCAGCCCACCAACCATTCAATTATTCCAATATTTATTTACAATTTTCTGAGTCTCAGGATATTTATTATCCGTTTCATTCAACTCTATCCTTTGTTTTTTTAACTCTTCCTTAAGTTGAGTTATGATACCTTGGTACTCAGGGTCATAGTATCTGTTGTTTAATTCTTCTGGGTCATTTTTGAGATTATAAAACTCCCATGCTGGAGGCGTTTGAGATTGCACCCTTAAACTATCTTTCGAAGTTTTTCCCCAATAATGATTTTTAAATTCTGTTGAAGGCAGATAGTGCTTACCATAGTAAAAAATCAATTTGTAATCTTTAGTTCGAATACCAAAATGCGCTGGAACCCAATGATGGATCATATGCATCCAATAACGGTAGTAGGTTGCTATTCTCCAGTCTTTTTCTTCTTTACTTTTAAGGGTGTTTATAAAGCTTCGCCCTTGCATATAACTAGGTGTTTTACCTCCTGCTAACTCAATTATAGTTGGCGCGTAATCTGTATTATTAATTAAAAGATCCGAGACCAAACCTGGCTTAATCATTTTAGGATAATGCATGATGTATGGCATTCTCATGGCTTCATCATACATCCATCGTTTATCTTGCAAATCATGCTCACCTAACATCATCCCCTGATCTCCTGTATATATAATTATCGTATTATCCCAGAGACCTTCCGACTTCAAATATTCAAATAATCGTCCTAAATTGTCATCAACTCCTTTTACACAGCGAAGGTATCTTTTCATATAGGTTTGATAACCAAGATGAGCAGATTCCTTACCACTGAGTGTGTCTTTATGGAATAGTTTATTGTAATTTCTATCTTTATGGCGATCAGAAATGGATGTGCCTATATAATTTATGAGTGAATCATTCTTCCCTCTGGTGGCTTCTGACCCCCAATTTGGCTGATAATATAAACTAGCCGGTTCCGGAATTTCCGTTTCAGCTAAAAAGTCCTCATATCTTGGTGCATACTCAAACATATCATGAGGTGCTTTGTAATGATGCATCAGAAAAAACGGTTTTGATTTGTCTAAATTTTTGAGGTAATTAATGGTTAAATCTGTAATAACATCTGTTGAATGACCTTCCGATTTTACAATGTTATTGGGCCATTTTCCTTGCCCTTTTTCATGGAAATTTGGATTAAAATATTCTCCCTGTCCAGGTAAAATCTTATAGTAATCAAAAGCTACTGGCTCATTGTGTAAATGCCATTTTCCAATAATAGCAGTAGTGTACCCTAATTTTTTCAACTCTATTGGAAGATACTGTTTGGCAGTATCCAATGAGATATCTAAATCCAATACACCATTGGTTTGTGAGTATTGACCAGTAATAATGGAGGCTCGACTCGGTGTGCAAATGGAATTGTTACAATATGCATTTTCAAATCGGATACCTTCCTGTGCCAATTTATCAATATTAGGGGTTAATCCCAAATTAGCCAATCTACTACCATATGCGCCAATTGCTTGTGCCGCATGGTCATCAGACATGATAAAAATGATATTTGGCTGTTTGTTTTGTGCCATTATATTCAGGCACAAAAGAAAAATAGATAGTGTTACTAAATTATATTTCATGTGTTTTCAACTTTTATTTATTATTTATATAAAATTTCATCAGGCCAATCATCAGTTCTAAATGATCCAACCGGAAGTCCAGCTCCACTGAAAAGAGTTGTTTCACCACAGTCGTCAAACAAATAACTCGCTGCAATAGGTTTTTTTACTTTTTCGCTCCAAACTATAACTTTTGAAGTATTCCATTTAATATGAGCCTTTGCATTGTAAAAGATCCTGTCAGATCCTGCCACCTGAAACCCAGTAAGTTCTTTGTCAAACGTACTTAACCCTCCCGCATCAGCTTCAAAATCCAGCAGGAGTCGACCTTCTGCATCTTCAGTCATTGATTTATAGCGAGGACTTTGATATCCAATATTCTCAATTCCATAATCCTTTGAAAATGCCCAATAAGCCAAACGTTTGCCAATAGTTTGTTTTTCTCGTGGGTGAATTTGCCAGCATTCGCCAATATCATGAATAACCACCATACCTGTGTGTTTTGTCACGTCCATTGTTTTTTCCTGTGCCTCGAGAAGAAAGGCTGTGTTTACATCTGAACGATCTTTCGGTGAAACCTGAACATAATAGAATGGAATATCTCCATCTCCCCATTGGTTTCTCCATGTATTAATCATCTTTGGAAATAATTCTGCGTATTCAAAAGGGTGTTCCCAATTTGATTCGCCTTGGTACCACAACATCCCTTTTACCTTCAAACCCAAAAACGGATGAATCATGGAGTTCCAAAGTACTGATGGCTGTCGAAATCTTAGCGTGTCAGAATTGGTATGGTATGAATATTCAGGATACGACTCTAGGCTCTCTTTGTCCATCCAAGATTCAATTGGTGTTCCGCCCCAACCAGACAAAACAATACCTACAGGAACATCTAGAACGCGCTCTAATTTTTCAGCAAAAAAATAACCTACAGCACTAAAGTTAGGCGTATTCTTAACATTCGCCACTTCCCATGAACCACCAATATTATCATTTGGTTTATTAGCTGTTACCAAATCTGATGTCCACATACGAATACGCCTATTATTTGAATGCAAGATAGCATCGTTGCTCCCTGATAGGGGCTGATTAAATCCACCCTTAACTAGCATGGTCATGTTAGATTGCCCACTTGCAAACCAAACTTCGCCCAACATCACATTTTTAATGGTCGCAGTGCTTGACCCTTGTATTATAATTTCATGTTCTTTGTTGTCAGCTACTGGAGTAATTAGCTTTATCAGCCATTTACCATTTTTGCTAGTTTTAGTATTTCCTTCTTCTCCCCACGAAGTTTTTATAGTAATATTTGTTTTGGACTTATCCATGCCCCAAATAGAAATAGTATCGTTTTGTTGCAATACCATATTATCGCTAAAAAAATGCGGGAGGCTAGTTTGTGCTGATAATTGAATTACACAAAGGAGCATCATTATTCCCGTAACATTAATAATTTTTTTCATATTTTTTCTATTTCGTATGACCAGATTTTAAAATATTAAAAAAAAGCAAATCGTTAAAAGCATTTTCAGCGTCAATGTTGTATGAAGGATGAAGTATAATTTTTCCTTTACCATAACTAATTTCTCCCATCAATACTAAAAGCTTATCTGGTCTTGCAAGCCAAGCACCGTAAGCTTTTTGCGGATAATTAGTTTCAAAAGGGTAGAATCCTTTTGGATTACCCGGAACCTCCCAACCATTTGTACCTATTGTGCTTTTTGAAGGTATGACCTGATCACCAATAAAATGATCGATATATCCCCAACCATTTCCATGCCAATAGGCTATTTGGGTACCTCCCCATTGGTTTACTGGAGTTTTTAAGATTTTTAATTGGTATAGTTTTTCAGCCCATTGTTCATCAAACTTAATAAGTAGTGTTGCTCCTTTAGAAGTTTTTTCCAAAAGTCTTTTCATATTTTCATTTTCGGGAATGTCTCCGGCAATTAGCACTGAATTATTCTCAGAAGTTTGAACACCTTCTGATTTCGTAACTATTCCTGCATCTTTTACTGCTTTTTCAGCTGCAGGCCAGTTTAGAACTTCTATATGTAAATCAGTAAGATCTTCGTTAAAGCTAGCTCTGTTTTTTAGCAAAACCTGTTCAGTTCCAAACGCTACTACTTGATCATTCTTTAAAACAGTTCCTTGTATAGTTAAATAACCGGCTTTCAATTCTTTATCAACTTGAACCGATAGTGTTTCCATTATAGTTTGGGCATAAGTATCTCCACTTTTGATTTGAATAATTGTATCTAATAAAGATGTTCTAAATTGCCCGCTACCATCTTTCAACTTCAAATTAAACTCGTATTCCCCCGATTCAAGTTTACTTTCGTTAATCAGGTGAACTCCAAATTGCATAGTATCTCCTGGATTAAAATACTTACCATTCTTTCTAAAAATAGCAACTTGTAAAGGACGATTCCAGTACTTATAATCTTCTGCAGGTCCTTTTAAATTTCGACCTTCATCAACAATAGCAGAATACCATTCCATTACTTTACCATGTTCGGAAGGTAGTTTACTGGCTCCGCCGCTCCATCCGTTTATGGCAAATCCATCCTCAGCATTATTGCTCATAATCGTTTGGTCCAAGCGGCCATTTATGTACATAAGACCCCTGCCAGCTTGTAAACTAACATCCGAAGGAGTTAATATATTTTTACTACCTGTTTCTGATAAATTATTCTGATGAAAATAGGTTTCTATTTTTGTAGCCAAAACGGAACTTGTTGAAATGTTATAACCTTTTCTGTTTAGTGGAAGTTCTTTGGCTTGTTCTTTTAATCTAACCCAATTATCAGGACCTGTATAGCAACGTACTTCTCCCCAATAAATAATATTTTCATGATGCGAAGGGTCAATTCTACCAAAAATACCATTTTTAGCTCTATCGTTAGCACTCTGATGTGACAGGAGTTCTACTTCTAAAAAACGTGAATCTGATCCAACAGTATGGTCGTCCATATAATCCAACCTGAACTTCTTATCATAAGGGCGAAGATGAGGAACTTGACCAGATGGTCCGCCAGGAACACCCCCAGATTGATTTACAATAAGTTTAGAGTTATCGATATCATGCATGTCAAGCATCGTATTTTTTCTCAATAAATCGAAAATATCACGCTCATTGGCAAGAATATATCCTACTACTGAAGGATGATTTCGTTCGCGCTTCGCCATTCGAAGACACCTATATCTCATAATTTCACCCTCGAAGGTTTTAATGCAAACACCTCCAATTTCGTTATACAACTTAATCCTTTGATCAAAACCACCTGGCTCTTCCAAAATTACTAAGCCAAGCTCATCAGCATTTTTAAACAACAAAGGGTCTCCCATATTTCTATGACAGTTTATGCCGTTGTGCCCTATAGCTTTGGCATTTTCTACACTTTTTTTGGCCATTGTATCGGTGGGATAATAACCATGGTGTGCATAATATCCCCAATCTATAGCCGATGAATGTCTGAATCGCTTTCCATTCAAATAATAATTTTCTTCATTGTTTTCATTGGCTTTTACCTCAAAAACCCTAAAACCAAAGGTTTGATTCATTGTATCACTGTAATTATCAGCTTCTATCGAGAGCTTGCAAGTGTACAATTCAGGATTGGTAACACTCCACATTTCAGCATCAGGGACTTGTATTTTTTTTGTAAAAAAAGTCTTATTATATTCTTCTATAACTACTGGATAGACAGCAGTAAAAATAGTTTTTCCATCGCGTTTAGATTGAATAGCAATTTTTAGTTTAGACGCTATGCTTTTATTTGTATGATTGTTTAATTCTGCAATTATCTCAATGTTATTTGCTTTTGCTGGCAACTCATTCTTAACAAAAATATCTTCAATAAAAACTTTATCAGAAACTAACAGTTTCACATCGCCTCCTATTCCTCCAAAATCGTGCTGTGGAGGAAAATTGTATTTACCCCATTTCACTAACGGAAAATCATTCCATCCTCTTTGTCCTCCTGGATTTGTAATACGAAAAGCTATGCTGTTTTCCTTACCTGGTACTAAAAATTTTGTGATGTCACAACTGTAAGGTGTATTAGCGATGATATCGTAGCCCGCCAATTTTTCATTTACATAAATCTCAATTCGTGTATTTTTCTTTCCAACGGAAAGACGAACAATTTTCTTTTTCCAATTTTTAGGTACATGAACACGTGTTGTAAACCAACTTACTCCATGATAACTCCATTCAGGATTACCGTTACTAAAAAGTTCTTCAACTACAACTGGTAGCTGGGTAACAACTCCTTTTTTATAAACACTTTCCCAACCACAAGAAGGAGCTTTAACTCCAATGGTTTCAATAGCTACTTCATAGGGTAAATAGAGGGTGTCGTTTTGCCATTCCGCCTCTTTATCCAGCCAAACCAACCATTCTTGTGAATTTCCAATATTGAGTTCTCTACCACTATTTATTGATTTTGTAGTTTGAGAATAAATTGGAGAGTAAAGAAAAACTAAACTCAAAATTAAAAGAATTACTAATTTATGGAATGTGATTTTCATAAATATCAATTTATATTATTGGTGATTTTATATGATTGTAAAAAGTTAATTTGCCCCATTTCTAAATATTTTTTTTGGATAGAATTTTCTGAACTTTCACACTGGAATTTAGTCATTAATTCAGGAGCTTCTTCTAAAAGAGACGTCCAAAAAAACCTTTTGAAGTTGCCCAGTTTTGTTTTTAATTGTCCTTCTTCTGTTGAGTAAATTTCAGTCTGTTCAAATTCATAAATACTTTCTAAAGATTTAGGATGGAGTTAACCCTTTAATTGATTTTAAAAGTCCAAGTATAATCAAGCGCAACATCTGCTGGCTTTTCAATTGTTAGTTTTTCATCAGTTTGGTGGAACTTCAGTTCTCCTTTATAGCCTAATAATTCAATTGACTTAATTTTAATATTTGAAGTATTCAAATAATTGATTAAAATCTCGCCGTTGGTTGGCGGTACTAATACAAAAGCGTAAATATTTCCATTGTTTTGTGTAAACCGAATATCTTCTGATGTAAATTTTTTGTCTTTACTTTCAGCCAAATGTCCTTGAGCTGCTTTTGTTGGTCCTTCACCAAACACTTCCCAATAGGTTGAGCCATAAATAGCTTCTCCATTAATTTTTAGCCACTTCCCTATTTCAAGCAATGTTTTTTGTTGATCTTCAGGGATAGTTCCGTCGTATTTAGGACCAATATTCAACAATAAACAGCCATTTTTACTTACAATATCTACCAAGTCAGCAATTAATTCTTCAGCAGATTTTGGAATCCAGTTTTTTGAATAAAACCACGAATTTTTTCCTATGGAAGTATCTGTTTGCCAATATTCTTTTCTAATTTTATCTGATTTACTTCTTTCCAAATCGAACATATGTGTTCCTTCTGGATACGATTCAAAATTGAAGTTTTTAGTTTGCAACACAACATCTTTTCCTCTGCGTTTCCCTGAATTATAATAATAAGCCGCTAACTTTTTATGATACGGAACAAACTCAGGTCTGTCTAAATAAAAATCGAACCATAAAATATCTGGCTGGTAGTTGTCTATTATTTCTTTTGTTCTAGGCCACCACGTTTTTGCTAGCCATTCTGAACTTACAGAATCTCCCATTTGGTGAGGAGGCGCATATAAATCGGCATATTTAGGATTTCCTGTATCAAAATAATCTTGTTGGTTGTAAAAATTATAGTTAAAAGCCAAGTGAGAACTCGCTCCGCTAATTAAACCTTGCTTTTTAATTTCATTAGTTAAATCCTTAAAAATATCTCTTTTTGGTTCCATTGCAACTGAATTATAGGGAGTAATACTAGATCCGTACAATGCAAAACCATCATGGTGTTCTGCAACAGGAATAACATATTGAGCACCAGCCTCTTTAAACAAACTTACCCATTCTTTTGGATTGAATTTTTCCATAGTAAATTTTGGAATCAAATCTTTATATCCAAATTCTTTTTGATCGCCAAATTTTTCTTTATGATAAGCAAAAGCTGGGTGCGGTTTTTCATTGATTACTTCTCCTGTTTGCGGATTTATAATTCCATTATCCAAATACATCCAACGAGGATACCAATCTGTGTACAATTCAGCAACTGAGTTAGGTCCCCAATGAATAAAAATTCCAAATTTTACATCTTTCATCCATTGCGGAATCTTGTATTGCTCAAGGCTTTCCCAGTTTTCTTCATAGGTGATTTTATTTTCAACCTTGCTTTCAACTTTTTCAGGTTTAGTAACCTTACAAGCAACTATTGAAGTAAAAAGTAAAAGAATTATTAATTTATGGAATGTGATTTTCATAAGTTTCAATTTTATATTATACGTGATTTTCTATCATTGTGAAAAGCTAATTTTTTCCATATCTAACCATTTTTCTTGGATAGAACTTTCTGCATTTGTACGCTGAAATTTCGCCACGTACTCTTGCCATTCATTTTCACGTGGAAGTTTCTGCCATAAAGGGCCTACTTTTTCTAAATTAAAATCTAGTTTGGTGTCCATTATCAAAAAGGCTTGGTTATTATTTAAATATATTTCCATATCCTTAACACCTACCTGTTTCATATTTGCTGTTATTTCTGGCCAAGCGAACCCTATACTATGTATTTTCTTGTATTCGGTTATTAATTCGGGATCCTCTTTTAATAATAATGTCCAAACAAACCTTTTGTTCTCACTTAGCATTATTTTCAACTGTCCTTCTTTTTTAGCGTAAACTTCTTTTTGTTTAAATTCATAAATTCGTTCTAAAGGTTCTAATTGAACTTGGCCAATTCTAAACATTTTTTTTATATCAAAAAAGTTTATGTTTGGAAGTACATCTACAATAAAAAAATATTGATTTTCCTTTTGATATCCTTCCAAATTAAGAATTCCTAAAGTACCTAACGTTACTGCATCATTCGTTAAAAAGGGATGTATGGTATCTTTGGAATTGGTATCTACGAAAAATGTAAAACGCCTAAATTGATTTACTAAATATTTCATAAAATCTAATTTGAAACTTTAGCGATTTCTTTAATATTAACTTTATGACCTTTAATAGCAAAAAACAATAAGTACACATAACAAATTAGTGGAATAATGAACGAATAACGAATGTTAGAAACATCAGAAATATAACCCATTAATGGAGGAACAATAGCACCACCAACAATACCCAACAGAAATACTGATGAGCCTGTTTTTGTATATCCACCTAAATCTTTCATACTCAAACTAAAAATAATTGGATATACTATTGAAGTAAACAAACCCACAGAAGCTAAGCATCCTAAAGAGAGATAGCCGCTTGTTGTCATAGCAATAGATACCATAATAAAAGCACCAATACTACAGAAAGCTAAAACTCGTGCTGGTTTAAATATATTTAAAATATAAACTCCTGCCAATCGACCAGCCAATACTAATGCCATAAATATGGTAATAAATATCGCCGAATTCTGCTCGGTTAAGTCTGGGATATTCAACCATTTTGCATAACGAATGATAAAACTAACAATACCAACTTCGGCACCTACATAAAAGAATTCTGCGCCTACTCCATAAAGCGTATGCTTGAACTTTAAAATATCTTTAAGTGGCTTTTTTTCTGAGGAATCACCGTCGCCATCTTTAATTTCAGGTAAGTGAACAAAAAGTACAACAATTGCTATTAAGGCAAGAATACCACCTAATATTAAATAAGGAGCTTTAACCAAATCTGCTTCACCTGTTAAAAAAGTTTGTAATTCTTCATTCGAAAAAGCATCAATGGTTGTTTGTTCAATATCTACTTCGTGCAACAAGAGTTTTGCGGCAAGAAAGGGCGCAATAGTTGCACCTACCGAACCTATTGCAGCAGATAAACTAAGTCTACTTGAAGCGCCATCAGGATCTCCCAATTTTGTAATGTATGGAGATGCAGTTACTTCTAAAATAGCAAAACCTGCCGCCATTATAAATAATGCGGCTAAAAAGAAAGAATAGATTCTAGTTTCTGCAGCTGGAAAAAATAAAAATGCTCCTAATGCTGCTACTACCAGCCCTGTAATTATACCAGTACGATATCCTTTTTTTTGAATGTACCATCCTGCCGGAAGGGCTATAATAAAATAAGCTCCAAAAAAAGCAGATTGGACTAATGAAGACTCAAAATCTGTTAATTCACATGCTCGCTTCAAATGTGGAATTAATACATCGTTAATATTCCTACTCAAATTCCAAAAAAACATCAACAACATGATGATGATTAATGGAACTAAATATTTTGAAGTTGTTATACTTTTTGATGTGGACATAGTTAGATTTTGATTTGTTATTAAAATTCAATTATAGCTTTAATTAAATCTTTATGAGTATAAAGTTTTTCAAATTCTGTAGGAACATCATTAAAACTCATTCGATGTGTAATAAAAGATGTTGCGTCAATTTTACCTGACTCAATTAATCTTATAATTCTTGCAAAATCTTCACCCATTGCTGCTCTACTGGATTTAAGTGTTAGTTCTTTTTTATGAAACGAAGGGTCGTGAAAAACTACATCTCCCATAAAAAGACCAATAAATACAATTGTTCCACCCGCAGCTGCATATTTAAAGGTATTCATCATAGAAGTTGAATTACCAGTTGCATCTAATATTACAGTAGGTAAGTCTCCGTTTAAAAGAGTTGTTAATTCTTCCTCAACATTTCCTAAAGCATTAATAGTGTCTTTTACTTTAGTAATTTCTTGACATCTTTTTAGTTTAGCATTATCAATATCCATTGCGATTACTCTCGCTCCCTTTAATTGTGCAAATTGAATGGTACCTAAACCAATTGGTCCTACTCCAATTACTAAAACAATATCTTTTTCGTTAATATTTGCTCTGTCAACAGCATGACATCCTATAGCTAAAGGTTCTATCATTGCCAATTGATCATCTGTTAAAGAATTTGTTACGTGTAAAAATTTAGCTGGATACTCAAAATATTCTTGCATTCCGCCATCTACATGTACACCTAAAACTTGTAAGTGTTCTCCACAATTAGTTTTACCTCTTTTTACAGCTTGTCCAACAATATCATTGTAATATGGCTCTACAGAACATTTATCCCCAACTGCAACATTAGTAACATCATTTGCTACTGCCACTACTTCAACGGCCAATTCATGTCCTAAAATTCGAGGATAGCTAAAAAATGGTTGTTGCCCCTTAAATGCGTGTAAATCGGTTCCACAAACTCCAATTTTATTTACTTTTAAAAGTGCATTTCCAGATGATAATTTATTAGTAGGTTTTTCAATGTTTAATTGTTCCCAAATACCAGGTTCTTTTAATCTTATTATCTTCATTTTGTTTATTTATTTAGAATACAATTCGTTACTTCATTAAATATTTCTTCTGATAATTTTCCTGCAGTCCAGTCGTCAATAGTTGCTTTAATTTGTTCTGGTGTTCTTGCACCCATTACTACTCTGTCAGCTTCTTTTATTGAAAATAAATAACGTTGAGAAAGGGTAGCCAATGACATTCCGTATTTATCTGCAACAGTTTTTACACGAAAAGCATTCTCTAAATCTTGTTGTGTTATCCACTCTCCATCAACACCTTCATTTTTATACGTGTCAAAGCGATTTCCTAATAAAGAAAAATGTAAAGCAGAAGCCGCATAATATGCTATACCTTCTTTTTGATATTTCTGAATTTCACCATTAAAAGCCGATAAATTACATGCATCCATATGTAAAAAACCAGAAACTACATCAAAATTTTCTTTGGTGATAAATGGCTCAAATTCAAGAGAAGGATTTCCTCCAACACCAATTGAGTTAACTAATCCTTCCGATTTAAAATTTTGTAAAGTATTTAATATTTCGTTTATTTTTTCAATAGGCACCAATTGAGGTTCATGTAAAAACAATAAGTCTATTTTATCTATACCTAAAGTTTGAAGGCTATTATCAAGACTTCGCTTCAAACCATCTGAACTATAATCTAGTTTTGTTTCAAAAGCATCTTTTCCTTTTAAACGTCCAATTTTTGTGCTTATAAAAGGTTTTTTTCCTTTCCATTCTGCTAAAGCCATTCCTACATAATATTCTGCATTGGCATAAGATGGAGCAGTGTCTAAGGCTTCTATTCCATTTTCAAAAGCATAAATTAAAGCATCTATGGAATCTCTTTGTTCTACTTTTCCCCAAACGCCACCTAAACCAGAAGTACCGTAAACCAATCGGCTCTCGTTATTAAAAGCAGAACTTTTAGTGTAATCACCAGTTATATATGTTGGTTTTTTCATTGTTTTTTATTTAGAAATTTACGGTTGCACCACCATCAACAGGTAATACAACTCCTGTAATATATTTTGCAGCTTCAGAACTTAAAAATACTGCCGCATTACCAATATCACTTGTTTGTCCAAAATGATCCATAGCAATTCTATTAGTAATTTGTTGTTTTCTTTGCGGGTCGTTATTTATTGCATTTAAAAACATATTAGATTCTATCCAACCAGGAGCAATTGCATTTACACGAACATTACTAGTTGAATACTCTGTGACTAATGCATTTACCAATCCCGTTAAAGCAGTTTTAGACGTTCCGTAAGCAACAACTTTATCAATACCAAATATACCAGCCATAGAACCAATCATTATTATTGACCCTTTTTTTCTTTGAAGCATATATTTTGCACATTCTCTCGTTAAAGCAAACACACTAATTACATTGGTTTGTAAGATTTTTTCAAAATCTTCATCGGATGTTTCTTGAGCCATTCCTTTATAATGGATTCCAGCATTGTTTATTAATACCTCAATAGGTCCAATATTAGTTTCAATATCCTTTACTAAGTTTGGAATTTCCTTTTTGTTGGTAATGTCATTTACTCTGTAATGAACATTATCTCCTAATTCAGCAACTGCATCTTTTAGTACTTGTTTTCTACGACCAGTTATAACTACAGTAGCTCCAGCTTCATGATATGCTTTTGCAATACCAAGTCCTATTCCTGTTCCTCCTCCAGTAATTAAAGCAATTTTATTTTCTAATGAAAAAACTTCTAATCCCATATTATTTTATTTCAGTTAAATAATCATCTATAAAGTTAAATCCCCAACCTGGTAAATTATGTGGTTTTGCATAACCATTTTCTATTACCATTGGGTTATCAATTAATGGATCCACCCAATCAAAAGATTCTGCACCAACACCATTTGGAATTGTGCACAATAAAGGCACATCGTAATCTTTGTAATAATGAGGTAATACTGGCAAGTGAAAACTATGCGCCAAGGCTGCGCTTTCTCTCCAAGCTTCTACACCTCCAATTCTTAAAATATCTGGTTGCCAAATATCCAAGGCATTTCTTGTAACTAATTCTCGAAGCGGTAAAGAATCAAATTCTCTTTCTCCCATTGCTAAAGATATACCTGTTTGATTTTTTAAAACTTGATAAGCTAGAAAATCTTGATGATTTACAGGCTCTTCAAACCAATTGATATTTAAATCTTTAGCTCCGTTTGCTAGTTTAATAGCTGATGGTAAATTCATTCCTTGATTGGCATCCATCATAATATCTATATCGTTTCCTACAGCTTCTCTAACTTTTCTTAAACGTTCTAAATCTGTACTAACTTTTGGTGAGCCAACTTTAATTTTTACAGCTTTAAATCCTCTATTGGCATAATCTGTAACTTCTTCAATTAGTTCATCTATACTATATGATATCCAACCTCCACTACCGTAAATATTTACTTTCTCTTTAGTGGCTCCTAATAATTTGTAAATAGGTTGATTTTGAGCTTTGCCCCAAGCATCCCACATTGCAATATTAATAGCTGCTTGTGCCCAGCTTAATAAACCTTGATTTCCAAAATATTCAAATAAATCATCTAATTTCTTACTCAACAAACCAGTTTCATAGGCTTTATATCCTTTTACAACAGGAATTAAATCTTTTAAAGCTCCAATTATTGCATTGGGTGAATATTGAAATGATAATAGGTATGATTCACCTATAATTCCATTTTCAAGTTGAATTCTTAAAACAATAAAAGAAATTTCAGTGAGTGTATGAGTGGCATCCGAAATTGGTTTTTTTAAAGGTGTAGATGCTTTAAAAATTTTAAGGTCTCTTATTTCTAAATTTTTCATTTTAAATTAGGTATTTATTGATGCAAATATCATTAATTTGTTTGTTGAATTAATATAGAATATTACACTAACTATGTACTATATTGATTAATATTGATTTTGCTTTTAAATTTACATCAATAGTTTGCATTTTTTAGTATTTTTATTTTATGAAGGCTCAATTAAAACAAGTTACTACATCACCAAATAATTCATTTAAAGTTAAACTATTTGAGGAGAAAGAATTTAAGGCAGAATGGCATTTTCATCCACAATATGAACTTACCTTTATGATACAAAGTACAGGGATTAGATATGTTGGAGACTCAATGCATCAATTTAATAGAGGTGATTTAGTTTTAGTTGGTAAAAATGTGCCACATTCTTGGAAAACTATTGACACAAAAAACGAACAAGTTAAGTGTGTTATTATTCAATGGGATGACTCATTATTTAATAATTGGATTGATAAGCCTGAATTTACAAGTATAAAAAAAATGCTTTTAAAATCGAGTTATGGAATTTCATTCGATATAAAAACTGCTCTTTCTCTTGAAAACTCATTTAGTGCTATTTATAGCCAAACCCCATTTGAACGCATTTTAACTTTTTTAAACATCTTAAATGTTTTAGCTACCAATGCAACTATTGAATTGTTAGCAGGTCCAAGTTTTGGTAAAGATCTTTCTTTAAAAGAAAGTACTAGAGTTAATGTGATTAACAGCTATATTAAAGATAATTATCAAAATGAACCTACTCTAACTGAATTATCAAATAAGTTATCTTTAAGTAAAGAAGCTTTTTGTAGATTTTTTAAAAAAACTTTTGATAAAACGTATTCAAATTATGTTAACGAATATAAAATTACAATTGCAAGTAAAATGTTAATAGAGACTGATTTATCAGTATCCCAAGTAGGGTATGAGTCCGGTTTTAATAATTTGTCTTTTTTTTATAGACAATTCAAAAAGTATAAACAAGTATCACCTAAAACTTACAGACAATTATATCAGAGGATTTAATGTTTTTAACTATTTATACATTTTTTACTTCTCTATATTTTACTGTTTGTAAATGCTCACAATACAATACCAATTCTCCTGGTTGTTTATAAACTTCATAGCTTACTGTTATTAAACCCATTTTTTCGTATTTAGGTTTTTTATGTAAATGAGTACGGACGGTATATATGGTATCACCAATAAATACAGGTTTAATAAATCGTAATTTGTCGTAGCCGTAACTAAAAGTGTTGACATTATTATTTGCCATTAAGCCCAAACCTAGACTGAACACCATGGCTCCTGCAACTAATCTTTTACCAAAAAGTCCTTCGTTTTCTGCAAATACTTGATCCCCAACATATGGATGCATATCTAATACCAATCCATTAAACATCATAGCTTCTCCTTCTGATATTGTTCTACTTATTGATCGGTCTTTTTGACCTACTTTAAAATCTTCATACATCCATGTTTCTGTGTTGTATAATGGAATGTCTTTATGCTGTGATAGAGGTGTTTTTTCTGGCATATCTATTAATTTTAAATGTTTTTTTTATTAATATATTTTTGTTAGAATCACTAATTAATTTATTCTAAAAACAAAGGCGTGTTCACATGGTTTTTTAGCTGGTAATTGAATTTCCAATGCATTTTCAGTTTGTATCCATTTCAATTTTGAATCATGACCAATTAATTCAATTTTTTCTATTTTACCATTGTAACTTGTAGAACTCAATGATCTAATAGGAAGAACTCCAGATTCAGGCCAACCTAATGCAATTGCATATAATTGTCCATCACGAGTGGTAAAACGGATATCTTCATCACCAAAACCATCAAATTGCATATCAGCTAAATGTCCTGTTTTTGTTTCTGTAGGACCTTCACCGTAAATAAGCCAAGGGCGACTTTCATAAATAGCCTCTCCATTCAGTTTTAACCATTTACCCATTTCTCTTAAATGTTGTTTTTGGTCTTCAGGAATAGTTCCGTTTGGATGTGGAGCAACATTTAGTAAAAGGTTACCGTTTTTACTAACAATATCTACCAAATCGTCAATCAAATTGTTGGTTGGGTAGCATTTTAAATCCTTGTGCCAAATCCATAACTTTTTGGATATTGAATTGTCAGTTAACCAAGGTTCTGGATATATTTTTGGCATACGATTGCGCTCCAAATCAACAGTTCCTGTTCCAAGTGGAAAGTCAGGGCGTTTAAACGTTAATACAAATTCTTGATTATTTTTTGCTGCATGATTGTACGCATAAGCCATCATCTCCTGACGTACTTTTTCCGATAGTATTTGTACTCGATTATCAAACCAAAGTAAGTCGGGTGAGTAACCGTCAACTACTTCTTTCACTTTTTCTAGCCAAACACGTTCAAATTGGTCACTTGGCATTGGATTTACTTTGTAATAACCTTTGGTGTCTTTTGTTCTCCAAGCTGTTTCTGGTACTTTTTCACCATATAAAGAAGCATTCTTAGGGTTGGCACAATCGGTGCTTTCATTCCAAGTTGGGAACCATCCCCATAACCACGAGTGGTGTAGGCTTACGACATATTTTAAGCCCCGTTTACGAATGGCCTTTTCCATCTCGGCAACCACATCTCGTTTTGGCCCCATATCAACGGCATTCCAAGGATTTACTTTTGAATCCCACATAGAAAAACCATCAGCGTGTTCTCCTGCAGGGCCAGCAAAACGAGCACCTGCTTCTACAAATAAATCTGCCCATTCATCGGCGTTAAATTTAGGAGCAGTAAATAGAGGCACTAAATCCTTATAACCAAACTTGTCTTGATCTCCATAGATTTCTTTATGAGAAAGGTAGTTAGGGTGTTCTTTATTGTACATATAATGTCCGTACCAATCAGAAGGACATTCAGGAACAGAATAAACACCCCAGTGTGTGTATATTCCAAACTTGGCATCCTGAAACCACTCGGGGCATTCATATTGTGAAAGTGATTCCCAATTGGCCTCATATTTATCTTGTCCAAAAATAAATTGACAGCTAATAAATAAAGTAACTATAATTAATGTTTTCTTTAATAAATTCATGTTCAAAGTTTTATAATACTCATTAACAAAGGTAAATATTATAAGGAATACCAAATTGAACAAATACTTTCAATAATTTAACAAAACCGACTTCGTGTTGTGTTTTAATTTTAACTTTTTTTGAAGATATTCGTATAATAATATAGTCATATAGTAAAAATGGATAATATTGGTCTTTTACAAAAACTATCATTTAATGTGTCTTTTGTTGAACATTGTCGACTTGGTAGAGAGTGGGATTATTCAAATATCACAAGCCCATTCACAAGATTATACCTCATTACAGATGGGGAAGCGTATATCTATTTGAGGGATCAGAAAATTAAGCTTCGAAAAGGTTACCTATACTTAATTCCAAGTTTTGAGCAATGCAGCTATCAGTGTAATGATTTTATGGAGCAATATTATTCAACATTTACCATTCAGCTTCCAAATAAATTAAGCATTTACCAATTGTATTACTTCAATATTGAAATTAAAGCGAGCTCATTTCATTACGAATTGTTTGAAAGATTGTGTGGAGCAAATCCTAATATGAGTCTACCGTCAGGTGATCCTTTAATTTACCAGAAAATGAACTTGAATGCACTTAAGAATAAGCAAAGTGGAGCAAAAGAGAATTTGGTTTCAAGTGGAATAATTAGCTTATTACTTTCTGAGTTCATAAACTCGACTAAAATGGAATTGAAAACTGAACCAATGAATAGAATCCCAGAATCTATCTTGTTTATTCATCAAAATCTTAGCAATCGCCTTACGGTATCTGATTTGTCAGCAAAATATTCGATGTCATCAGATCATTTTACTCGAAAATTTAAGGAGTTAACAAAGCAAAACCCCATTGACTATATCAATAGACAACGAATTGAAAAAGCACTCTTATTACTGAATACAACATCATATTCGTGCAAAGAAATTGGATACCAATGTGGTTTCAATAGTAACACCTATTTCTGTAAAATATTTAAGAAATATGTTAAGTTTTCACCCAATGATTACAGAATGAGTTTAGATAAATTATAAACGCAATAAAGCCCAACAGTTTAATGTTGGGCTTTTAATATAGTTGAAATTTAAAGCTTACTCTTGCTCTAAATATTTTTCCATAATTGTAATCGCTGATTCTGAAATAACAGTACCAGGACCAAATACAGCAGCTACTTTTCTTTCGAATAAGTAATCATAATCTTGCGCTGGAATAACTCCACCTGCAAATACCATAATATCAGGTCTTCCTAAACGAGCTAATTCTTCAATTAATTGAGGAATTAATGTTTTGTGACCAGCAGCTAAACTTGATGCACCTACAAAGTGAACATCGTTTTCAATAGCTTGTTTTGCAACCTCTTCAGGAGTTTGGAATAATGATCCCATATCTACATCAAAACCTAAATCAGCGAAACTAGATGCAACAACTTTTGCACCTCTATCGTGACCATCTTGACCCATTTTTGCAATCATTACTCTTGGTCTTCTACCTTCAATTTCAGCAAACTTATCTGCTAATTTTTGCGCTTTTGCAAACGTACTATCGTTATTTACTTCTTTACCGTACACACCACTTATTAATTTAGTTTCAGCTTTATGTCTTCCAAAATGAATTTCTAAAGCATCAGAAATTTCACCTAAAGTAGCAAAATTTTCAGCAGCTTCAACAGCTAATTCTAATAAGTTACCTTCTCCAGTTCCAGCACATTTTTCTAATGCAGCTAAATTGGCAGCAACAACTTCTGAATTACGATCAGCTTTCATTTTGTTTAAACGCTCAATTTGAGAGTCTCTTACAACTGTATTGTCAACATCTAAGATTTCAATGTTAGTTTTTTCAGTAGTTTTGAATTTATTTACTCCAACTAAAATATCTTGACAAGAATCTAAACGAGCTTGTTTACGAGCAGAAGCTTCTTCAATACGTAATTTTGGAACTCCAGTTTCAATAGCTTTAGCCATTCCACCTAATTCTTCAACTTCTTCAATTAATTTCCAAGCTTTCTTCGCTATTTCTTGAGTTAAGTACTCAACATAGTAAGAACCAGCCCAAGGATCAACTGCTTTAGTCATTTGCGTTTCATCTTGAATAAAGATTTGCGTGTTACGTGCAATTCTTGCAGAGAAATCTGTTGGTAAAGCAATAGCTTCATCCAATGCATTTGTATGTAAAGATTGAGTTCCTCCTAACGTAGCAGCCATTGCTTCAATACAAGTACGAGATACGTTATTGAAAGGATCTTGCTCACTTAAACTCCATCCTGAAGTTTGACTATGCGTACGCAATGCCATTGACTTTGGATTTGTTGGGTTGAAAGACTTAATGATTTTTGCCCAAAGCATACGTGCAGCACGCATTTTTGCAATTTCCATAAAGTGATTCATTCCTACAGCCCAGAAGAACGATAAACGAGGAGCAAACTCATCAATTTTTAAACCAGATTTTAATCCAGTTCTAATGTACTCCATACCATCTGCTAATGTGTAAGCCAATTCAATATCTGCAGTTGCACCAGCTTCTTGCATATGGTAACCACTAATTGAGATTGAGTTAAACTTAGGCATATTTTTAGTGGTGTAATCAAAAATATCACCAATAATTTTCATTGAAGGTAATGGTGGGTAAATGTATGTATTACGAACCATAAATTCCTTTAAAATATCATTCTGAATAGTTCCAGAAAGTTTATCTAAAGAAACACCTTGTTTTCTTGCAGCAGCAATATAAAAGGCCATAATTGGTAATACAGCACCATTCATTGTCATAGAAACTGACATTTTATCTAATGGAATTTGATCGAACAAAATTTCCATATCTAAAATAGAATCTATAGCAACACCGGCTTTACCAACATCACCTGTTACACGTGGGTGATCTGAATCATATCCACGGTGTGTAGCTAAATCAAAAGCAACTGAAAGTCCTTTTTGACCTGCAGCTAAATTTCTTCTGTAAAAAGCATTTGACTCTTCCGCAGTAGAAAAACCTGCATATTGACGTATAGTCCAAGGACGCATTGCGTACATTGCACTATAAGGTCCTCTTAAAAAAGGAGGCATACCAGCAGCGTAACCTAAATGCTCAGCTTCTGAAATATCTTCTTTTGCAAATTGTTTTTTTACTGGGATTCCTTCAGGAGTATTCCAAACGTCTTGATTCTCTGAAGTTGCAGCTGTTTGTTGTACAGCTGAATTTAATTTAATATCTGAAAAATCTGGTTTCATACTTCTTAAGATTTTAATGTTTTTTGAACTTTATTCTGAATTTTAGAAAGTGTTACAAGAACATCTGATCTCATATTAACAACACCATCTAAACCAGCTTCAGTTAATTCATCCATATTTTTAGGAGCACCAGCTAATAATAATACTTTATCAGTTGCAATAGCTCTAAATGCTTTTATAAATGCAATAGCACTTTCATCGTAATCTTGATCTGAACTACAGATAACAACAACGTGAGAGTCTGATTTTGCACTTTTAGTAGCAGCTGCTTCAGCACTTTCAAAACTTTCTTCTTGGTGAACGTCAAAACCGCTTACACCAATAAAGTCATAAGCAAAAGCTGCTCTAGCTTTACGCATATTTAAGTTTCCAAAACTAGCTAATTGTACAATTGGACGTACGTTAGTATCAGCTACTAATTCTTCAGTTTTTCTTCTTAAAGCTTCAATTTCTAGAGATGCTCTTCTTGGAGTTAATACTTTAGAATTGTCAGCTCCTCCTTCTGAAAGAATATCAACAGCAACAGTTTCCATTAAGTTAGGGTATTTGTTAACACCTACTAATGGAGTTCTGCGTTGGCTAATTAATTTTAATTTTTGTAAACGAATGTCAGCAATTTGTTGTTGAATTGTTTCGTTTTCAAAAGCAGCATAAAAACCACCATCAGCTTCAATAGCTTGGAATAATACTAATGCTTTTTCAGCTATTTTTGAAGAAACTTCTTCTATATAGTAAGATCCATCAACTGGATTTGAAACTTTGCCAAAGTAAGATTCTTCTCTTAAAATTGTAGTAATATTACCAGCAATTCTACTTGAGAAATCTGAAGGGTTTTTAAATTCTTTATCGTAAGCATCAATTAAAATACCATCAACATTTCCTAAAATAGCTGACATTGCTTCAGTAGTACAACGTAATAAATTAGTTTCTGCATCTGTAACAGATTTACTCCAGATAGAAGTTTTTGCTGTAATAGTGTTTGATACTTCAGTAACTCCATATTTAGCCGCAATTTCAGCTAATAAACTGTTGAATGCTCTAAACTTCCCAATTTCAACAAAGTATTCTAAACCAATTGCTAGTTTAAAGTTTAAGTTGTTAAATATTGTTTGAGCTTCAACACCTTTTTCTGAAAGTTTTTCAATTAAGAAAACTAAAGAGTTTAAAGTGTAAGCAATTTCTTGAACTTGGTTTGCACCTGAATCTAAATATTCAGTTCCTGAAACTGTGATTGCTTTGAAATTTGGAAAATTAGCGGTTAGTTTAACTAATTCTGCAGCAACTTCAATTTGACTAGCGTCAAAAGAACCTGTAGTTACATAATTAGAAATAATTCCTGTATTAATGTAACCTTTTAAATTACTATCTTTTGCAAAAGCAACCAAATCTGTAGCAAAAGCGACAGCATTAGCTTTTATTTCAAAAGAAACAGTTGTAGTGTTTAAATCAATTCCATTTAAAAGAGTTGCAACAGATACATTTTCTTTTAGTTGAAAAATAACTCCGTTCATTCCTTCTTCAACAGCTTTAACAGCTAGTTTGTTACCGCTTTCAGCAGTTGTAACTGCAATACTACGGTAATTCACTAATGATTGAGAATTTTCTCCTGTGTTTTTAAGCTGTGTAATTTTATTTTCAATATTATAACAAGGTTGAATATTGATACCAGTTAGGTTTTTCCAAACAAGTTTTTTATCAAAATCAGCTCCTTTTAAATCTGCGGTCACTCTTTCCATCCACTGCTCTGTTGATACAGGAGGGAATTCAGAAAAAAGTGCTTTATTTTTATCGCTCATTATGTGTGAATTTATTTAATATTAGAAAGTTAAAGTTCTTAAAATTACAAATTTTAGGAACTTTAACTTCAATAAATTTATTTTGTCATTAAACTGCTACCAAATCTTTCGAAAATAGCTTTGTCTAATTCTTCTCTTGAATCTGGGTGTGCAATATCTCTTAAAGCAATTGCTCTTTGTTTTAAGTTTCTACCAAATAATTCGGCAACACCATATTCAGTTGCTACAAAACGAGCGTGAGCACGTGTAGTTACAACTCCAGCTCCAGGTTTTAAGGAAGAAACTATTTTAGAAACACCTTTAGCAGTTGTTGAAGTAATAGCACAAATTGGTTTTCCTCCTGTTGATAAAGCTGCACCACGCATAAAGTCCATTTGTCCACCAACACCAGAGAACATTCTTGTTCCTATAGAATCAGCACAAATTTGCCCAGTTAAATCAACTTCAATAGCTGAATTAATAGCAGTTACAGATGGGTTTTGACGAATTACAGACGTATCATTAACATAAGCAATATCTCTCATTTCAATTTCAGGATTGTCATCCATAAAATCGTATAAACGACGCGTACCCATAGCAAAACCAGAAACGATTTTGTAAGGATTTGTTTTTTTCTTTGAACCGTTAACAATTCCCTTTTCTACTAAATCAACAATTCCTTCAGCAAACATTTCTGTATGAACACCTAAGTTTTTGTGATTATGTAGGAAGGTAAGTACCGCATTTGGAATACCACCAATACCCATTTGAAGCGTTGCTCCATCATCAATAATTTCAGCAATATTTTTACCAATAGCACTTTCTGTTGCTGAAGGTTCTACAAATTTCATTTCGTAGATCTCTTCCTCTATTTCAACGCAAGCATCAAAGTTATTAATGTTAATTTGAGCATCTCCAAAAGTACGAGGCATTAATGGGTTAATTTGTGCAATTACCTTTTTACCTTGCTCAATACCTGCAAGAACGATATCTACAGAAACACCTAATGAACAAAACCCGTGCTTATCTGGAGGAGATACATTTACCAATACAACATCTAAGTCCATATATCCTTCGCGGAATAAACTTGGAATGTCACTTAAGAAAATTGGAATATAATCTGCAGTATCACCTATGTTTTTTCTAATGTTTCCTCCAATAAAAAATGCATTGGTATGAAAACTTTCTCTTAAAGCAGGATCTGTATAACCATGTTCACCTTCTGTGTGTAAGTGTACAATTTCTACAGCTTTTAATTCTGAAGCTCTTGCTACCATAGCTTTAATTAAAGCTTGTGGAGTTGCAGAACCACCTTGAATTAATACTCTATCTCCTGACTTTATTAACTTAACAGCATTTTCAGCTGTCATTGAATTTGGTATTTTCATTATGTTTATTATTTAATATGAGTTGTTTAAACAACTGTTTTAATAATATTTTTTACTAGCCTAAGAAACTTAATATAATACCCGCTGCAATTGCAGAACCGATAACTCCAGAAACATTAGGAGCCATTGCGTGCATTAATAAATAGTTACTTGGGTCTGATTTTAATCCTTCAGTATGAACAACTCTCGCACTATCAGGAACTGCAGATACACCTGCCGCACCAATAAGTGGATTAATTTTATTATCTCCTTTTAAGAATAGATTCATAAATTTAGCAAAAAGTAATCCTCCACAAGTTGCAATTACAAACGATATTGCTCCAAGTCCAAATATTAACATAGAATCTTTAGTTATAAAAATATCAGCTTGTGTAGAAGCTCCTACTGTTACACCTAATAAGATAGTTACAATGTCAATTAATTTAGTTCTTGCAGTATCTGCTAATCTTTCTGTTCTTCCAGATTCTTTTAATAAGTTTCCGAAGAATAACATACCTAATAATGGTAATGCACTAGGAGAGATAAACAATGTTAAAATTAAAGCTACAACTGGGAAAATCATTTTTTCCTTTTGAGAAACCGCTCTTGGTGGTTTCATTTTAATTTTTCTATCCTCTTTTGAAATTAATAATCTCATTAATGGAGGTTGAATTACAGGAACTAAAGCCATATAAGAATATGCCGCAATAGCAATTGGACCAATTAAGTTTTTAACAGTTGTTCCATCAGCTAATATATTAACACCATTGGCTAATTTAGATGAAAGGAAAATTGCAGTAGGACCATCGGCACCACCAATAATTCCAATTGCACCAGCTTCAGGTAAGTTAAACCCTAAATAAAGAGCTCCCATAAAAGTTGCAAAAACACCAATTTGTGCTGCAGCTCCTAATAGCATTAGTTTTGGATTTGCAATTAAAGATGAGAAATCTGTCATTGCGCCAATTCCTAAGAAAATTAGAGGAGGATATACCCCTTTTACTACTCCAAAATACAGATAATTTAATACCGATCCTGTTTCGTAAATTCCAGTTTGGTTTCCTGCTACAAAAGGTATATTTCCAAGGATTACACCTGTTCCAATTGGGATTAATAATAGAGGCTCATAATCATATTTTATACCTAAAAATATAAATATGATCCCTATAACAATCATAGTAGCATGACCAGATGTTACATTAGCAAAACCAGTATAATTATAAAATTGTTTAATTCCTTTAAAAGCTCCGTCATAAGAATGAGATTCAACTGTTTTTTCAACTTGTTCAGTTTTAACAGAATCGTCTAAATTATTTGAGCTTGTATTTGTGCCCAATCCAAGTGCTGGTCTAATAAAGATCAACAATGATAAAACACAAAATATTATTATTACTTTTTTCATGTTTAAAGTTTTATTCTAGTTCTATCATTAATTCGTCTTGTAACACTTGTTGTCCAACACTAATTTTCATATCAGTAATTGTACCCGCTTTTTCACAAACAATATTATTTTCCATTTTCATTGCTTCTAAAACTAACATTCTATCACCAACTTTAAGAGTGTCACCAACTTTTACATCAATAGATAATACAATTCCTGGAATAGGTGCAACAATTCTAGTTTTTTGAGACTTAGGATTAACTTTTAATGGTTCTGCAGGTCTTTGTGATGCAGCTCTAACTAGAGTAGGAGTCTTCGTTTTTTGAATCTCCTCTTTCATTTTTACAGCATAAGAAGTACCATTAACTTCTAAGTTAATAATATTGTCTTCGTGTGATTTTATATTAACGGTATACCCGTTTTCGTTTACTTTAAATTTGTAGCTTTTCATTTGTTATAATCTATTTTGAGTTCCATAAATTTTAGAACTCCAAGGTGAATATGGTTTTTTAACTTGTTTAATTGTTAAAATTGCGCTTTCGAAGTCATGTTGTTCATTCATATACATATGAATACCAGCACCAATGGCTGCAGCAATTTCTCCTGTAAAGTCGTGATCTGCTTCAACTTTAATTTCGCTAATCTTTTTGTCTTTTCTTTTAGTGATTATTTTATACACATAAAGTAAAACAGGTAATCCAAAATTAAAGAACAACGCCAAAATTACTAATGCGCCAAAAACAATTAATAATCCGGTGATCAAAATAACGTATCCTTCGCTAATTTGATCAGTAACTAGTGGTAGTATAGTCATTATAGTGGAATGTTTGAATGTTTTTTAGGTGGGTTTACTTCTTTTTTGTTTTGAAGTAATTCTAAAGATCTAATAATTCTGAAACGAGTGTTTCTTGGTTCAATTACATCATCAATGAAACCGTATTTTGCAGCTTCGTATGGATTTGCAAACTTTTTAGTGTACTCATCCTCTTTTTTCTGAATGTATTCTTGTTTTTCATCAGCATCTTCAATTTTTCTAATATTAGATCCTTCTAAAACTTCAACAGCCCCTTTAGCTCCCATTACAGCAATTTCTGCAGTTGGCCAAGCGTAGTTAACATCACCACGTAATTGTTTACAACTCATTACATCATGAGCTCCACCGTATGATTTACGTAAAGTAATAGTTACTTTAGGTACAGTAGCTTCACCGTAAGCAAATAATAATTTTGCTCCGTGTAAAATAATTCCTCCATATTCTTGACCTGTTCCAGGTAAGAATCCTGGTACATCAACTAAAGTTACAAGTGGAATGTTGAAACAATCACAAAAACGTACAAAACGTGCTGCTTTTCTTGAAGCTTCAATATCTAATACACCTGCGTAATATTTTGGTTGATTGGCAACAATACCTACTGGATGACCATTAAATCTAGCAAAACCTACACAAATATTACGAGCATAACTTCTATGTACTTCAGTAAATTCACCGTTATCAGCAAGAATTGATATTACATCAACAATATCATAAGGTTGATTTGGATTTTCAGGAATTATTTCATTTAATGCATCTTCTAATCTATCAATAGGGTCATTACAAGTAATTACTGGTGGTTCCTCTAAATTATTAGAAGGTAAGTAACTTAATATTTTACGAACTAACAATAAATTTTCTTCATCACTATCAGCTAAGAAGTGAGATACACCTGATCTTGTTGAGTGAATTTTTGCACCACCTAACTCTTCAGTTGTAACAACTTCACCAGTTACTGTTTGTACAACTTTTGGTCCTGTAACAAACATATAACTTGTTTTGTCTGTCATAATTGTAAAATCTGTAAGGGCAGGAGAATAAACTGCACCACCAGCACAAGGGCCTAAAATTGAAGAAATTTGAGGGATTACACCAGAAGCCATAATGTTTCTTTGAAAAATTTCAGCATAACCAGCTAAAGATCTTACACCTTCTTGAATACGTGCTCCACCTGAATCGTTTAATCCAATAACTGGAACTCCAATTTTCATTGCCATATCCATTACTTTACATATTTTTAATGCATAAGTTTCAGATAAAGAACCTCCAAAAACAGTGAAATCTTGTGCGAACACATAAACAATTCTTCCATCAATTGTACCGTGACCAGTAACAACACCATCTGAAAGATAAATTTGTTTATCTAAGCCAAAAGATTTAGTTCTATGTGTTACAAACATATCAAATTCTTCAAAACTATCTTCGTCTAAAAGAATGTCAATTCGTTCACGAGCTGTTAATTTTCCTTTAGCGTGCTGTGAATCGATGCGTTTCTCACCTCCACCTAATTTCGCTTTAGCTCTTTTTTCAATGAGCTCATTAATTTTTTCTTGGTTTGCCATTTTTATATATGTGTTTTTCTTGTCAATTATTCTTTTGAACAAAGTTCAGTAAGTACTCCTTGTGTTGATTTTGGGTGAAGGAAACCAATATTTAATCCTTCTGCACCTTTACGAGAAACTTTATCAACTAATTGTACTCCTCTTTCTTCAGCTTGTTTTAAAGCTTCTGAAGAATTAGGTACAGCAAAAGCTATATGATGTATTCCTTGTCCTTTTCTTTCAATATATTTTCCGATAGGTCCATCAGGAGAAGTGCTTTCTAATAATTCAATTTTAGTTTGACCCACCATAAAAAATGCGGTTTTAACTTTTTGATCAGCTACTTCTTCAATTGAATAACATTTTAAACCTAAAACACCTTCGTAGTATTTTATAGACTCATCTAAATTGTTAACTGCTATCCCAATATGTTCAATATGTGAAATATTCATAATTATATATTTTGTTTGTTATTTTTGTTTAATGATTAATTTTCCCCTACAAAATTAGAGGAACTCTTAATTTTAAGATATGATGGATGTCATAAAACCTCGAAATCTACTAAAACGTTTTAGTAGATTTCGAGGTTTGAAAATCAATTACCTATAATTGTTATTATTGCTATTTATTTAGTTTGAATAAATATTTTAAGAGAATTAACTACACCCTGTTTTAGTTGATGAAGTTTAAAAGAAAGTATTAATATTTAAACAATTTCGTATTTTAAATATAAATTGTTTAACATTTCTTCAGACATTTTTTTGATGTCAAATTTGTAATTCCAGCCCCAATCACCTCTAGATCTAGAATCATCGATGCTTTTAGGCCAGCTGTCAGCTATTTTTTGTCTAAAATCTGGGTTGTACAAAATTTCAAATTCAGGAACAATTTTCTTTATTTCCTCAGATAAATCTTTTGGTGTAAAGCTAAATGCAGCTAAGTTATATGATGAACGGATTTTAATTTGTGAACTAGGAGCCTGCATTATTTTTAATGTAGCGTCTATTGCATCGTTCATATACATCATTGGTAATTTTGTGTCTTCTTTTAAAAAACACGTGTATTTTCCTGAAATTAATGCCTTATGGAAAATTTCAACAGCATAATCAGTAGTTCCTCCTCCGGGTTTTGTTTTCCAACTAATTATACCAGGATAACGAACACTTCTAACATCTACACCAAATTTATTATGATAGTATTCACACCAACGTTCACCAGCTAATTTGCTTATTCCATAAACTGTAGATGGCTCCATAACGGTTTCTTGTGGAGTGTTTTCTTTTGGTGTTGTTGAGCCAAAAACGGCTATAGAACTTGGCCAAAATAGTTTTTTAATTTTTCCTTCTTTAGCTAAATTTAAAACGTTAAACAAAGAATTCATATTCAATTGCCAAGCTTTATCTGGGAATTTTTCTCCGGTTGCTGAAAGCATAGCAGCCATTAAATAAACATCGGTAATATTATAATTTTCAACTATGTTAGCAATGGAATCATAGTCCATTGCATTTACAATTTCAAAAGGGCCCGATTTCATAAGTTCCTTATTACCAGTTCTTATATCTGAGGCAATTACATTTTTATTGCCGTAAATATCTCGTAGTTTTAAGGTTAGTTCAGATCCAATTTGCCCACAAGCTCCAATTATTAAAACGCGTTTATTCATTTAATTTAAAATCATATTTGACATATTCAAATATACAGAATTAAAATACTCAATCTATTGTGGGATGTTTTTTATGAAAATAATAATTTTTATTTAAAACAGTTATTTTATTAGTATTTTTGGGCTCAATAACATTTACAATGAAGCATTTATATTCTATTTTATTATTAATTATATTTCTTACAATTTCTTGTGGAGAACATAGAAATGTTGAAAAAGTTGCAGATAATGTTGATACTTTAAAAGTTGATACTGATAGGATTATAAATAATGTTAGTGAAACATTAATTCCTAATGCAAAAAAAACTTTATTTAGTTGGAAGGAGTATAAAGATGTGGACGAATTTATGTTGAAATATTACAATGTATCTAATCTTGAAGCGCTTAATAATGCAAAGGAACTTTCTGAATTAGTGAAATTAATGAAAGATTCTATAAGAATTGAAAAGTTAGAACAAAAGAATGTTGTTGCAAGGTTTAATGTTTTGCATAATGAAACATTAAGATTGGCTGATATGGCAAATATCCCTTCAATTTCTAAGGAAGAAGTTAAAGAAGAAGTAAAAAAAATTATTGATTTATTTTCAGCTGTAAATTCTAAAATAAACACAATTTATAAGGCGGAAGATATTCAAAACGCGTTGGAAGTAGATACAGAAATTCCTCTTGAGCTTGAAAAATTAGATCGTGAGAGATTTAAGAAAAGACCTAAAAAGTATAAACCAATAAAATAACTGATTAAAAAATAAGATTCAGTTTTTGTATTGAAAATGGAAAAATTATTCATTAATTTTTGGCTTTTCAAGGTCAGTTATTTCTTCAATATTTATAACTTTATTATTTTTATACGTGATTTTTATTGTTTTATTTTTACTCCAATAAGTCCAAATTCCTTCTTTAACTCCATAATTATAAGTAGCATTACATTTTTTTGTACCATCCATATTGTAACTTTTCCAGGAGGCATGTAATTTCCCGTCTTTTGTATAAAATCCATGTTGCATTACATTGCCATTATCATAGTAAAGTATAATTTCTTGCAAATCACCTTTTTTTGTTTTTTTTGGAAGTTTTGTGTTTTGTGAATACGAAAATGAACTAAAAATTAAAAATACAAAACAGAGTAGCAATTTTTTCATTAGAAAATATATTTAATGTTGTTTAAAAATTAAATATATAATTTTTCTGAATGAAAATTTATGACTGAAATCAGTTAATTTTTATAACGTCATTTTTTTTACTAGGTCAAAAACAAGATAGGATTCATATCCTTTTGAAATTAAAAAAGAAGCAAGTTTTGAGTTTTTTTTAAATTTATTTGGCTCTTTTATCAGTTTTATTTTTTTTTCAGCTATTGATTCTAAAGCGGCTAAATAATCTTCTTCATTTATTTCTGATATACCAGATTTAATATTGTAAGATGAAATTTCTTTAAATTTTAATTGATTGATTATCTTAATTTTACCCCATTTTTTTATATTGAACTTTCCTCTTACAAAGGATTTTGCGTAACGTTCTTCATTTAAAAAATTGTGTTGAAGTAGGTGTAAAACAATGTGATCCCTAGCTTCAGGAATCATATTTATATCACGTAGTTTTTGTTCAACTTCTTTATGACAGCGTTCTTGGTAAGCGCAAAAATATTCTAATGCTTTTGTTGCTTCGCTAACAGTATATGTTTTTTGCTGTTTCATTAGTGTAAAAATAAAAAAAAGCCTCTGTAAAAGAGACTTTTTTTTATCAAACATTTTTAATGACTATTGTCTGTTTCGTTTAATTCTATATTTTAATTTATTTACAAGGTAAAATGATACAGGTACAATTACCAATGTTAAGAAAGTTGCAAATGTTAATCCAAATATTACTGTCCAAGCTAATGGCCCCCAGAATATTACGTTATCACCACCAACATATATTTTTGGGTCAAATTCACTAAATAGCGAAAAGAAATCAATATTTAAACCAATTGCTAAAGGAACAAGTCCTAAAACTGTTGTAATTGCGGTTAATAATACCGGCCGTAAACGAGATTTACCACCTTCAACAATTAAATTAAAAATTATTTCATTACGCAATTGATAGCTTGCAGGTAATCCCATTGAATCTTTCTTTCTAGTCATCAATAGCTCTGTATAATCAAGTAATACCACACCGTTGTTTACAACAATTCCGGCAAGAGAAATAATACCTACCATTGTCATCATAATAACAAAATTCATACTAAAAATTACCAATCCAAACAATACTCCAATAAAACTTAAGAAAATTGCCATCATAATAATTAATGGTTTAGAGATAGAGTTAAATTGAAAAATTAATAACAGTAAAATTAAACCAAGTCCAGTCATTAAGGCTCCCATTAAGAAGGTCATATTGTCTTCTTGTTCTTCCATTTGACCCGTAAATTTGTATTTCACATTATTAGGCATATCATAACCTTTTAATTCTGCTTTTACGTGACCTACAACTTCATTAGCATTGTAACCCGCTAATACTCCTGAATACAATAAAACAACACGTTCTAAATCTCGGTGTTTAATAGCACTAAATGAGTTGCTGTTTTTTTCTGAAACTAAAGCAGCTACAGGAATTTCTTTTATTTGACCATTTGCAGGATCTCTAAAAGTTATTTTTTGGTTGAATAAAGAACTTTTATTATACCTATTTTCATCATTAAAACGAACATTAATGTCGTAATCTTCACCACCTTCTTTATAAACACTTGCTTTTTCACCAAATAAAGCTCTACGCATTTGCATACCAACTTGACTTGCAGAAATGCCAAGTTCACCTGCTTTTTTTCTATCTACATTAACTTGTATGCCTGGCTTGTCTTTATTAACGTCAATTTTTAATTCTTCAACACCCGAAATTCCTTTTTGGTTTAAAAACGTTCTCATTTGATCTGCTGTAGCAATCAAATCTTTGTAATTTTCACCTAAAATTTCAATATTTACAGGATATCCTACTGGAGGTCCATTTGCATCTTTTTCAACAGAAACTAATACTCCAGGATAACCTTTTACGGCCGCTTGTACTTCTTTACGTAATTCTTCACTATCTTTTCCTCTTCTGTATTTAAACTCACGTAGAGCGACTGTAATTTTACCTTTATGCGGCATTTCAGCACTAGAACCACCATCAGTTTGAGGATTACCAGCTCCTTCACCTACTTGTGAAACCGTAGAATCTACCATATAATTGTAACCGTCAGTATCTACATAGTTTTCTATAACTTTATATACGTCTTGTTCAATTTTTCTAGTTATTTCATTGGTTTTAGCAATGTCTGTTCCTTCTGGATATTCAATATAAACTATAATTTGATTAGGTTTATTATCCGGAAAAAATTCAACTTTTGGTTGTGCAATTCCAACTACTACAAATGAGATAAGTAATAATGCGATAGTACCAAATAAAAATATATATGGCATAAATCCTGTTAAGGCAAATTTTAAAAACTTTCTATAAAAAATCTCTAATTTTCTTAAAACTACATTTTGAAAATAATCTGCCACTTTACTCAAGGCATATTTGTATACCCAAAGCATTATGCTCATAAATATCATTAATGTACCCAAGGCTTTTATAGCTCCTCCTGCAATAAATATTATTAAACCTACAACAAATAAAATTCCACTGTATAATATTAATTGTTTTACATTTATTTCATCTTTTTCACCTTGATCAACCTTCATAAAGTTAGAGGTTAACGTTGAATTGAAGAATACAGCAACAAATAATGAAGAACCTAAAACTATAGAAAGTGTAATTGGTAAAATCATCATAAATTGACCCATTACTCCAGGCCAAAAACCTAATGGTAAGAAAGCTGCAACCGTGGTTGCTGTAGAAATAATAATTGGGAAAGCAATTTCTCCAATACCTTTTTTAGCGGCTTCAGTTCGGCTCATGCCTTCTTCATCCATTAAACGGTAAACGTTTTCTACAACTACAATACCATTATCTACTAACATCCCCAGCCCCATAACTAAACCAAAAAGTACCATTGTATTTAGGGTATAACCTAATAGGTTTAAGATCATAAATGACATAAACATGGACATTGGTATTGCAAAACCAACAAATAATGCGTTTCTAAAACCTAAAAAGAAAGTTAATACACCAACTACAAGTAGAATACCAAAAATAATGTTATTCACTAGGTCATTAACTTGGTTTATAGTCATGTCAGATTGGTCATTGGCAACTTCAATTTTAACATCTGGTGGAAAAATATTGTCTTTTTTAACGCTGGTAATTAACTCGTCAATTTGCTCCGCAGCACGAATCATATTTTTTCCAGAACGTTTCTTTACTTCTAACATTACTACATTATCACCATATGAACGTGCATAGGTGGTTTTTTCTTCTTCTTTAAAAGAAACTTTAGCGATGTCTTTTAAATAGGTAGCTCCATTTTCTGATTTTACTACAAAATTTTCAAGCTCTATTGGCTTTTCAATTTCTCCAATAACTCTTATGTTTCTTCTTTGTCCACTTGAAATTAGATTACCTGCTGAAATGGTTACATTTCCGCCGGCAATTGCGTTTATAACATCGTCAAAACTAATTTTTGCAGCAGTCATTTTATAAATGTCTACAGCAATTTCCACTTCTTTTTCTTGTGCACCTCTAATATCAACTTGTTTAATTTGAGGAAATGCTTCAATCTCTTTTTCTAAATACTCTCCATATTCTTTTAATTTTTGAACTGGATAATCACCAGAAATATTAATGTTAGAAATTGGAGTTTCTTCAGCAATGTTTAAGTCAAAAACATTCGGTTCAATTTTAGCATTGTTATAGGTAGGCCAATCTTCACCAGCTTTTACACCATCTACTTCATCTTTTATTTTTTGTAAAGCTTGTTCAACGGTAATACTCTCATCAAATTCAACAGTAATAATTGAATAATCCTCTTGTGACGTAGAAGTTACTTCAACTACATTAGAAACATTTTTTACTTCTTCTTCTAGAGGGTCGGTTATTAAACGTTCAATATCTTCAGCGGTATTCCCTGGGTATACGGAACTTATGTATACTTTGGTTTCTTTAATTTCAGGAAAACTCTCACGAGGCATACTATAGTAGGCCGACAGACCAACAAATAAAAATATAGCTACAATTACGTAGATAGTTGTTTTATTGTCTATAGCCCACGAGGATAAACCAAATTCCTTCTCAGTTTTATTCTTAGCCATTTGTTATTTTATATTAATTATTTGTCCGTCTTTAACTGATCTTGCTCCTTCAATAATTAAATTATCGTTAGTTGTAAGTCCGTTTGTAATTTCAATAAAACCATCTTGTGATTTTGCTGTTTTAACAATAACTCTTCTCGCTTTTGTTTTTCCATCTTCTTTTGTAGCTACATATACGTAATGATCGCCGGAAGCATTTTCAGAAATTACACTTTGTGGAACCAAAATTGCTTTTTCATTATTGTAATCGTTAATACTTACTTTAGAAGTTAAATTTGGCTTTATCATTCCGTTTTTGTTTGGAACAGCTATTTCAATTGTAAAAGATCGGTTGTTAGGATTTATAAAGTTGCTTACTTGGCGAATTTTACTTTCAAAAGTTTCTCCTAACATTGGTAAATAAACTTGTGAAAAAGTTCCTTTTTTAACTGAAGTAATATATTTTTCTGGAACTTCAGCTTCAACATACATACTATTTAAGTTTACAATTCTAAATAAAGGAGTTCCTCCAGCTACAACAGAACCTTGGTCTGTAATAACAGCATCAATAGTTCCTGAAAAAGGTGCGCGAACGGTTGTTTTTGCTAATTGTGATTTTAGTTGATCTACCGAGTTTTGAGTTGATTTAGCGCTAGTTTCTGCTTGTAAGTATTGAATTTCGGAACCGATTTTTTGTTCCCATAATTTCTTTTGACGTTCAAAAGTAGTTTTTGCTAAATCTGCTTGTGCTTGCAATTGTGCAACTTGTTGGCTTAATCCTCCATCATCTACTTTTGCCAAAATCTGTCCTTTAGAAACTTGTTGTCCTTCTTTAACAAAAATTTTACTTAGTGTCCCGCCATATTCTGAAAGAATTACTACATTTTGTTTTGTTTTTACATTACCTTGAAATTCTACAAAATGTTTAAAATAAGATTCTTTTATTTTTACAGCTGTAACATCGTAAGCCTTAGTAATTGTATCTAATTTAGATAATGCAGCGTTAATTCTGTCTAATTGATTTCTTAAGTCTGAATAATTTGCAGTTACTTTTTCTTTAGCAGATTTTAAGGCTCCTAAATCTTTTTTCTCAATTAATTTTTCAATTTTATTGGCGTTAATTGCTTGTGAATTTTCACCTCCTCCACAACTGCTAATAAGTGCAGCGATAGTTATAAGTAATATGTTTAATTTAGTGTTCATTTTTTAGCTATTGGATGTTAGTTTATTGGCTTGTTTAATGCGTTATCTAAGGTTGCTTTACTTGTTATTACATTTAGCATAACTTGTAAATAATTTTGTTGCATACTGTATAGTTGTCGTTGAGCTTCAGCAAGTTGAAAACTACTAGATATACCTTCAAAAAATTTTATTTGTTGTTTGTTTTCAATACGCTCAGCCAATGCCAAGTTTTGTTTTGATGTATTTAACTCCTCTATATTAAAGTTGTATTCTGTTTTTGCAGAAGCAATTTTTAATAATAAATTTTGTTCAGTTTGAATTAAATCTGTTTTAGATTTATCTAGTTCAATTTTTGCTTGTTGAGTTACAGCACTTCTGCTTAAACTACTAAAAATAGGAACATTTAAACTAACACCTAATAATGAAGAATTGAACCATTTTTGTTCTTTTTTTAGAAATTCAAAACCTGTATTTCCAAAACCAGAGTAACCAAAATTAATATATGAGCTTAATGTTGGTAGGGCTTTGCTTTGTTCTAGTTTAACTAAAAGTTCATTTGAATGTTTAGTGTTTTTTGCAATTTTATAATCTATATGGTCTTCAATATTAAAAGGTTGAGGTTCAAAATTAAGTTCGGTAGATTTTAGAGCTAAATCATTTAGTTTTTCTGATAAAATAACAGTCGTTTTAATATCAATACCTAAAGTTATATTTAGCATTTGATAAGCAATTTTAGTTAATTTTTTAGTTTTAGATAAATTACTTTTTACAGAAGCTAAGGTAATTTGAAGCTGTTCAACATCCTCTTCTTCATTAAAACCATTTTTATACATTTCAGTGGTTTCATTTAATGTTTTTTGAAGCGAGGCCAGATTTTGTTCTAAAATTTGAACACTTTCTTCACTTATTAAAACATTTCCGTAAGCGTTAATTACTGATTCTCTTATACTTAATTCAGTTTTTTCTTTAGCGTTTTCTGATATTTGTAAATATACTTTAGCAGCTTGAAGTCCAACAATATAGGAACCGTCAAAAATTAATTGGTTTAAAGTTGCTGTGGCTGTCATACTTTGTTTAGTGTTAAAACTTACTTCAGCAAATTTGCCCGCTTCTCCTCCAAAAAGTTCAGCAGGGATTAATGAAACCTGTTGTTTAATCCAGTTTTGATAATCCACTTTAGCGCTAATTTGGGGCAAACCGATTGTTGTGGTTTCCCATTTTTTCTTTTTTGCAATATCTATATCTCTGCTTGAATTAATAGCTGAATAGCTATTTTTTAAAGCATAATCTATTGCTTGTTCAAGTGATAAAGAAATGCTTTCTTGTGCATTTATCACCATACTTAAAAGTAGAGCAAAGGTTAGTATTAGTTTTCTTTTCATTTTGTGTTATTGATTTAGTTTAGCTAATTGTTTATCTAATTCTTTAATTCCTTTTGGAGTTGCAATGGCTCTTGTATGGTATTCTAGAGCATTTATTTCTAGTTTACTAAGTGAATTGTTTTTATATGTAAATAATTCATCATCATGGACACTAAATATGAGTGCAAAATAAAACCTTGATAAAACAGATTTATTAATATTTGTGCGATACAGTCCTTCTTTAATTCCATTATTAAGGTTTTCAATTAAACAATTTTGGAATTCTTTAAATTCTTTGCCAATTACCTTATTATATGTTTTTGGATAGTACCTTTTTAGTTGATACATTGGAGATTCATCAGATGTTTGTAATAAATCTTTAAATATTTTTTTTACTTCAAAGTTTTCTTCTATTGCATTATAACCAGAAGAGCAGATACCATTAATTTTGTTTAGGCATCTTTCATGAAAGCATAAAGTTGCTTGATCCACTAAATCTTCTTTGTTTTTAAAATACTTGTAAAGTGTTTTTTTAGACATTCCCAAATCATTGGCAATATCATCCATAGTTACACTTTTATAGCCAAATTTTAAAAAAATGTCAGCTGTTTTATCTAATATTGATTGCTTCATATAAATTGATTTTAAATAAAATCGAGCGCAAATATATAAAAGGAAACTTTAGAAACAAAAAAAGTTTCCACAGTTTTGATAATAAAATAATATTCAAAAATTTATTTGAAATGAGTTCTATAATTTCTAATCATGTATTTTTACAGAAATTATTATTAGAATGAATATAGTTGATGCCTACAAAAAAGATTTTCTTGAATATTTAAATGATAAAATTTTCATTTCAGACCCTGTAAATCTATACGAGCCAATACATTATATTTTGCAAATAGGAGGTAAGCGCTTAAGACCAATATTAACATTAATGACCTGCGAAATTAGTGGAGGTAAGGTAAAAGAAGCATATGATGCTGCTTTGGCAATTGAACTATTTCATAACTTCACATTAATACATGACGATATTATGGATAGTGCACCAATTAGACGTGGGGCAGAAACTGTACATAAAAAATGGGATATTAATACCGGAATTTTATCTGGTGATGCAATGATGATTTTGGCTTCACAGTGTTTTGAAACTTATGAACCAAATAAATTTAAACAATTGATTACATTGTTTAATAAAACGGCATTAGAAGTTTGTGAAGGACAGCAATTAGATGTTGATTTTGAAATTAGAAATGATGTGTCCATTAATGAATATATTAAGATGATAACCTATAAAACATCTGTTTTAGTAGCTGCAGCTATGAAAATGGGTGCAATAATAGCCAACGCGGATGATAATTTTACTAAAAAAATATATCAGTTTGGTTTAAATTTAGGGGTAGCATTTCAATTACAAGATGATTATTTAGATACTTACGGTGATGAAAGTACTTTTGGAAAACAAATAGGAGGTGATATTTTAGAGAATAAAAAAACATTTTTATACTTAAAAGCTATTGAAGTTTGCGATAAAGCAGACAAGGATAAATTGTTAAATTTGTATAGTTTTAAAAGTTCATCTGAAGAAAAAATTAAAGAAGTGGTGAAGCTTTTTAATAAAAATAATATTTCTGAAATCACAAAAAAGGAAATTAAAACTTATACCAATAAAGCATTTGAGATACTTGCAGACTTATCTATTTCTGAAGATAAAAAGGAATTACTTAAAGACTTTGGAATTAATTTAATGAACCGCACTATTTAATGGTACTTCCAAATAATATGTTTGAATTGTTTAATCAAATAAATAGTGACAATTTATTTGAAAAATTAATAGCACAATTAAATAAAGACTTTTATTTGGCAAATATTGATGAGAAGTTTGATGAATTTATAGAATTAAATGATTTAAAAAGTGAGCTGAATATTATTGTTTCAACTCTTTTTAATACTAGTTATGATGATTATTTAAACCTTTTATATAGGGTTGATGTTTCAGAGAAAGATCTGTTAAAAATAAAAGAGAATGATGTTGCAACTCAAATTGAGCAGGTTACTTTTTTAATTTTAAAACGTGAATATCAAAAAGTATGGTTTAAAAGTAATACCTAAATACGGGATTTAAAGCCGATGAGTAAATAAGGTTTTCCTCTTCATTAAACAATACATCATAACGTAAGCCCATTGCAAAATTACCGGTTACATATTCAGCTCCAAAATAAAGAGCGGGTTGCCATCTATTAGTTTTATTTTTAAAAGCGTATTTAGAATTGATATTTAAATTCTCATATTCACTAGAAAACTGTAAATTATAAAATGGTTTGTAAAATGCGAGTAAACTTCCACCTAACATATTAGTTGTTGATTGCTCGTTAGATTTGTTTTTAACATAAACATATGTAAAACTTAAACCAGCACTAAACTCATTAGAAAAATCATATAAAGCAGTTGGAGAAATAGAAAATGTAGAGTAGGAATTGCCAAAGCCAACGTTAAAACCGCCTCCAAATCTAACATTATCTAACAAACTTGGCGTATTTAAACCTGTAATCTGACTAGATAAGTTAAAATTTATAAAAATTAATAAACCAAGTAATAGTAAGGTTTTGTGCATGTTATCTGTTTTTAACAAAGTTAATTTATTTTTTAGAATTATTTTTCTAAATAAATATTGTGCAGAATAGAAATAAGTATTATTTTCGCACCCAGTTTCAGGTCCCATAGCTCAGCTGGTTAGAGCATCTGACTCATAATCAGAGGGTCCTTGGTTCGAGCCCAAGTGGGACCACTTTTAAAACTCATGAAGTCTTGTAATCTACTGATTACAAGACTTTTATTTTTTAGACTATTTTATTTGTGACGATATTTGTGACTGTATTGATTTGTTTTTTTAAAAAAATGGATAAAAAAATGTTGGAATTATAAAAAATAAATAAATTTACACTTTAAAATTACTAATGAAAAAGGTATATATTCCCTCAAAGATAACATCTGGAATGCAGGGGTATGAGTTGTTATTGAGGTTTCAAGATGATTTAAAAGGTTTTTCCGACGCAGAAATTCAAATTAGTTTTTTATATGTAATTTGGTTTGAAGCTAATTTAGTAGCTGTGTTGGGTGCTATTATTGAGGATTTGGAATGGAAGAGAAATGATGTAAGTATAGTGGAGGTTGACAATTACTCCGTAATTAATAATGTTTTATATCGAAATGGATTTTTCCCACGTCATGGTCTTAATATTCATGGTATTAGTGGGGGTAATACTCAAATATCATATAAAATGTTTAGGAAAAGTGAACCTCACTTGTATAATGATTATATACAAGCGGAGTTGTTAGATAACTCTGCTTTTCCAATGCATAGTAGACGGTTGGGAGGTGAAATTAAACGAAATATTTTTGAGCTGTTCGAGAATGCAAGAACTCATGGAGAATGTAGTTATATACATACTTGTGGGCAGTTTTATCCAATTAAGAAGAAGTTAAATATTACGATTGTGGATACAGGAACAACAATTATTAAGAATGTTAGAAAGCATTTAAAAATTGATTTAGAAGCCTGTGAGTGTATAGATTGGGCTATGGAGATGAATAATACAACAAAGGAAGGTAATACACCAGGGGGCTTAGGTCTAGGTTTGTTGTTTCAATTTATACGTTTAAATCAAGGTAAAATTCAGGTCGTGTCGTCAAATGGATATTGGGAATTGATTGGGGGAAAGAAAAGAAAAATGAATTTAGATTTTTATTTCTCAGGTACAATCGCTAATTTAGAGTTTAATTTAAGTCAGGATGAATTGTATCAATTCGCCGATGAAGTAGTAGATCTAGATAATATTTTTTAATTTTGCATATTATAAATTTAAGTTCATGATGATAGATATTAAGGATTTTATAAATTCTGGGTTCGCAGTTAGTACTGATGACGGGGATAAAATTTTTCATATGTTAAATGAATCCTTTTCTAAAGAAGAAGAAGTTACGTTGAATTTTCAAGGGGTAACTTTAATGACTACGGCATTTTTGAATGCTGCAATTGGTCAACTTTATGGTAATAATGAGTATTCTAGTGATTTTTTGAATAAGAATATTACTCTAAAAAATGTGCAGGATCAAGATGTACATTTATTCTCATTAGTTGTAAAGAGAGCGAAAGAATATTTTGCTGATAAAGAAGGATTCGAAAAAAACTCAAACGACTCGATATATGGCAGTAATTGATGTCGATGGATTTCCAATAAAATTTAGAGATGAGTTTTTCTTTGATACAAATATTTGGTTACTAATTTTTGGAACGGTTGCAGGCTATCAAAAAAAGGATCAAAGATTGTATTCTAACTTGTTAGCGGATATTATATCTAGAGATAATGCAATTTATATAACATCTATGGTTATTTCTGAATTTGCAAATGTTCTTTTAAGGATCGATTTTAATCAATGGATTGATGCTACAGGGAACTATGGTAAAGATTTTAAAAGGGATTATGTTGGAAGTGAAAGTTATATTAGTATGGTTACCTCTATTAAAGATTCTATTAATAAAATATTATCACTTTCTGTTTTAATTAGAAAGCCAGATGATTTCAATTCGATTGATATTAATAATGTGTTTGTTTATTTCGATTTAGTGGATTTTAACGATGCTTATATAGCTGAAGTGTCAAAAACGAATGGATATAAGGTGGTGACAAACGATACTGATTTTAAATCATTAAAAGGGGAGATAGATGTTGTTACTTCAAGGGTTTAATGAAAGATTTATCGTTGCCGATTAAATGTTCAATATTAATAATTTATTATTATAACTACGAGTGCTTTTGTTTTCTTTAATTTTTGTTTCAGTCCCATTATCAAATTAATCAACAACAAACGAAGTTAAACTTCAAACATAAAGTATTCTAATAAGTTATTGTGTTAACCTTTTTTGGCTAGAGCTTTACCACATTAATATTGTAGATATCGCAAATCACATCTTACTTTAAAAGTGTTGCTATTTAGAGTAATAACAAACTTGTATTCTTCTTACTAATTTCCATACATAATTTGTATTTTTATAAATTAAAAAAATTGTGAGGTTACCAAATTTATAGAGGCATTGCCATAATTGCTAAAGTACAAGTGTGCTTTTGGTTGTAAGAAACAGTAATACAGGTGTTCTAGTTCTGGTATAGAAGATGTTCTCACATCAATAAAATAGAATTATAAAATACATGGCAAAAGCAGATATCGATTTTGAAAAAGAACTATGGGATGCAGCGAACGAATTAAGAGGTGCTGTATCTGAAAATAATTATAAAAACTACATATTACCCTTAGTGTTCTTAAAGCACCTAAGTGAGCGTTATGACATTATTCATGACGAATTAGAAGATCTTATAAAAGATCCAAAGTCAGACTATTATACTACAGACGATGAAGAGATAAAATATGTATTGGAAGATAAAGATGAATACCGTTCTCGGAATACCTTTGTAATTCCTGAAAAAGCATCTTGGAAATACTTTAAAGACAATGCAGAGCAAAACGATATAAAGGTAATTATAGATGATGCTTTTGACGTAATACAAGATTTACTTACAGATTATAACTCACAGCTTAACAATTTACTGCCACGTATTTTTGTTCGTAGTGAATTATCTGCAAAGCAAACAGGAGGTATTATTAACTTACTGTCGCATCCAAAATTTTCGGAAAAGGAAAATCCTGAAAGTGATATTCTAGGTCGTATTTATGAATACTACATTGGTCGTTTTGCAATGGCTGAAGGGTCTGGTGCTGGACAATTCTTTACACCAGGAAGTATTGTAAGGTTGTTGGTTGAATTATTAGAGCCTTATAAAGGAAGGATCTTTGATCCTGCTTGTGGTAGTGGGGGTATGTTTGTGCAAAGTTTGAAATTTATCAATGAGCACGGTGGTAACAAAAGTGATATTTCTATTTACGGACAAGAAATGACAGCTCAAACTTTGCGTTTGTGCCTAATGAACCTATTGTTACGTGATTTATCTTTTGATATCAAACTAGGAAACTCCTTGTTGGATGATAAATTTCCAAAATTAAAAGCAGATTACATTATTGCCAATCCACCGTTTAACGTGAGTAACTGGCACCCGGAAGATTTACCTGATGGTGATCCTCGTTTATTTGGTCCAAAAGAAGAATTTACTACAGATGGAAGCGCCAATTATATGTGGATGCAAACCTTTTGGAGCCATTTAAGTGATACCGGAACAGCCGGAATTGTAATGGCAAATGGAGCGATGACCTCGAATACGAAAGGTGAGAAAAATGTACGCCAACATATGGTTGATAATAGTATGATAGATGCTATTGTTCGCTTACCAGACAAACTGTTTTTAACAACGGGTATTCCTGCCTGTTTGTTTATTCTCAGTAAAAACAGAGATGGAAAAGACGGTACTCACAGAGAACGCAATAATGAAATATTATTTTTAGATGCTTCTAAAATGGGAACTATGGCAAGCCGTAAGTTACGTGTGTTTGCAGATGACGATGTTAGAAAGATTGCTACAACTTATCACAACTGGAGAGTCATTGGAGATATTTACGAAGACATAGATGGTTTTTGCAAAGCAGCAACTATTGAAGATGTGCAAAAACAAGACTACAAACTAACACCAGGTATTTATGTAGGTACTGAAGCCGAAGAAGATGATGGTATTCCGTTTGAAGAAAAAATGGAAACTTTAAAAGCTCAATTACACACACAATTTATTAAAGGGAATGAGTTGCAGGAACAAATATTAAGGAATTTTAATAAATTCTAGATTATGATAGAAGATGAATATAAACATATCACAACTGAAATAGGAGTCTCTCCAATCAGTTTTAATTTAGCTATAGTTCCCATAAATTCAAGAGGTTCTTTAGGAGAATTGAACCTTTCAGTTATTAAAACATATGGTTATAGCACTTCAGATATTGATGAAATTGATATTTCTAATGGGTATTATGTATTAGACACTAAAAGAAATAAACCTATTATTTTTATTGTTACTGTTGGAAAAGGGAATCCTGGAATTAGCCTTAAAAACAATCTTACAAAAGCACTAGAAGAGAATAAAAAGTTATTGAAATCTAAAAAGGTCTGGGTGCCATTAATGGCAACTGGTGCTGGCGGTATGGAATTTGTAGATAGTTATGATACTACAATCGGAGTATTAAAGCAATTCCCACAAATTAATTTTACAATTTCGATACCCAATGATAAAAGAGGAAATGAGTTTATAAATAATTTTAAGACTTATAATTTAAGATCTAAAGAAGGTGATGAATTAACTTCAAATTCTATTGAAGGGAGTATTAGAGGAAAATCAACTGTCACAGGAGCATTAACAAATAAAAAAACTAATTCAAAAGATGATTTTGAACAGAATAAAATAAATACAGCCGAATTAGAATACTTAAATTTAGTTAATGTTAATTACTTTTTAGCGGGTCATATTTGGGGAGATAATAATCAAATGCCACGTTTCATTAAGGATAATGTATGGGAAAATGGACATGATAATATTGACACAGATTTAGTTAACACAGCAAAAAAAGGTGATGTTATCTTCTTAAAATCATCCTTCGCAAAAAAAAACGTCGGAATTTTAAGGATTAAATCAGTTGGGGTTATTACTTCTAACAAAGAAGATGGGCATAATTTAGATGTTAACTGGTATAAGTTCAAAAACCAGATAGATATTGAAGGCTTAAGCAAATATAGAAGCACATTTGCTAGAATTATGAAAGATGATCTTTCTGAAATATTAGGAAATGTAGTAAAAAAAATTCCAGATTTTAAGAATGTATATTACAGTTTAACTCAAAAAACTAAATCGGAAAAACCTCTACAAAAAGAAACAGAACCGACTGTAAATATCACTACTATAGCAGGATTAATAAGTGATGCAGATTCTGGAAAAGATTACTTAGATATTTCAAAAGACGTTAATGCATTTGCAAAAGTAATGTCTGCAAAAAGTTTTAGTCCACCTTTAGCAATTGCTCTTTTAGGAAAATGGGGGTCTGGAAAAAGCTTTTTTATGAGAAAGTTAAAGGAGCGTATACAAAACCTTTCAAAAAGTAATAATACTCAAAATGCTTATTGTAATGGTATTGCTCATGTTCATTTTAATGCTTGGTCTTATATGGATTCAAATTTGTGGGCTGGAATTATAACTAAGATTTTTGAAGGTTTACAAGAGTACATTACTAACGATTCTTTAGCTAGCATCAATAAAAAAGAAATTGAAAAAGCCCTAACAAAAAAACTCAACATAGCTCATGATGAAATAACCGATTTAGAACATCAAAAACAGAGCGTAGATAAGAAAATTAAAACTTTAGAATCTCAAAAAGGTAAAGCAGAAGGAGTTCTTAAAGGAAAGATCGATGAGATTAAAAGCAAATCAATAAAAACAGTTTTAAATAAATTAGATGAATCTTTTAAAATTTCAGAAAAAGTATCAAGTGCATTATCTTCAAATGATTCCTTTAACAAGTCTGCTGATAATTTCAGTGAAATAGTGCCACGTGAATATTGGCAAAATCCAACAGAGTTATATAAAAAAACAAAATCTAAATACACATTTGTAAGAACCTTTTTTAAAGGCGCTAATTGGAAAAAAAGTATAGCATGGTTTTGCATTATCCTTATATTAGTTATTTCAATGAAAACCATAGTGTTTCTTGGAGCCAAATTTATAGGAATAATAGATTTTACATTTCCCAGTAAAGCATGGTATTATATATCTTTAAGTGGGGCTTTTATTTACAGAAACTATAAAACATTCAAACATTTACAACCGCTAATCTCCTCATTCTGGAAAATTAAGGAAGATTACGAGCTACAAAAAAAAGACGCTATTTTCAAAGTTAATCAAGCTGAAAAAGCTCTGAAATTTGAAATAGCAAACTATAAAACCGAAATACAGACTATTAATGAGCAAATTAATCAAGCTAAACAGTCTAAGTTAGAAATAGAATATAGACTAGAAAATACCTTAACAACAGAAGCGCTTTTTAATTTTATTGAAAAACGCTCAGTTAGTGACGATTATAAAAAACACTTAGGAATTGTTTCAATTATTCGTAAAGATTTTGAAATTTTAAGCGAACTATTTAGCGGTCATCATGATGAATTAAACAATTCTAAAGAATCAGAAGAATTTAAAAAGAAATTTAACAAGCCTTTAGAACGTATTATATTATACATAGACGATTTAGATCGCTGTTCAGATGAGCGTGTTGTACAAGTTCTTGAAGCTGTTAATTTACTAATGGCTTATCCATTATTTGTAGTTGTGGTTGGTGTCGACCCTCGATGGGTAAAAAATGCTTTAATAAAAAAGCATCAATTGCAGTTTAGTAATAATGGAGATAGGAATGACAACATGGAAATGATTGAACCATCTGCATACTTGGAAAAGATATTCCAGGTTCCATTTCAATTAAAATCTGCTACCGATGATAGTGTAAAACACATGCTTAAAACCTTGGCAGAATCGCGACCAGAATCAGAAATAGTTGACGAAAATTTTATATATGATGAAGAAGGAGAGCCTGGGGGTTATTATGATGCTGAAGACGAAGAGTTAAAAGAGGGTTTTGATAGACAAGCACATATCATTTCGATTGAGGAAACAATAGAGTCACTTAAATTTTCTGATAAAGAAATTCAATTGCTTCAAAGCATGTCTGAGATTTTAGGGGCAAACCCAAGAGCATTAAAACGGTTTGTTAATATTTACAGAGTGATTAAAGCACATGAAGATTTTAACTATACTAATGAATCTGAAGAAGGTGAGCTTTTATCTGTTATGTTTTTAATAGCATTGCCTCTTGGTAAATATAAAAAGTTAGCAAGTTCGTTTCAACGGTTTATAAAAAACTCCCAAAATGATGAAAGTAACTTACTCTCTTTTACTGCAGAAAAGAATTTAGATGAGTTAAGATTTGAGTTAATAAATGTCCTACAAGGCAGTAATATAGAATTTATGAAGCAAACGAAAGATGCGTTTAGAAAGCACAATACCTTTATAAACCGTTTTACTTTTAATAATATATAATCTATGCCACAAAACTGGAAAACATATAAACTCTCAGAAGTTGCCAAAATTAAATATGGTAAAGATCATAAGAAGTTAGAAGAAGGTACATTTCCATGCTATGGTACTGGAGGAATAATGCGATATGTTGATAAATGTTTGCACAATGAAGAGTCTGTTTTAATTCCAAGAAAGGGTTCGTTAAACAATATTTATTATGTTGATAGACCTTTTTGGACCGTGGATACCCTATTTTGGACTCAAGTAAACACTGAATTAATATTTCCTAAGTACCTATATTACAATTTAAAAACAGTTGATTTCGCATCTAAAGATGTTGGCTCAGCAGTTCCTAGTTTGACAACTAGTTTATTAAACAGTTTTGAAATAACTGTGCCACCCCTCCAAGAACAAAAAGCCATCGCATCCATACTTTCTGCACTTGACGACAAAATAGAACTCAACCTGCAAATGAACAAAACCTTGGAGGATATGGCTATGGCATTATACAAACATTGGTTTGTAGATTTCGGTCCGTTCCAAAATGGAGAGTTTGTAGATTCTGAGTTGGGTATGATACCGAAGGGTTGGGATGTGAAGAACGTTGAAGACGAATTTAATATCTCGATAGGAAGAACACCACCAAGGAAAGAAAAGAAATGGTTTTCAACTGTTTCTGGAGTCAAATGGATATCCATAAGAGATATGGGGAATGCGAACACTTATATATTTAACGTATCCGAGTATTTAACAGAAGAAGCTGTGAAAAGCAAGAATGTGCCTTTAGTTCCTGCGAATACGGTAATTCTTAGTTTTAAGTTGACAGTTGGAAGGGTGTCTATTACAACAGAAAATATGGTGTCAAATGAGGCAATTGCTCATTTTGTAAAAAGTAAAAAGACGACCATTACTAGTGAGTATTTGTATCTAGCCTTGAAGTCTTTTGATTACAACTCACTTGCTAGCACATCCTCTATTGCAACTGCAGTAAACTCCAAAACTGTAAAGGGGATGAAAATAATTGTCCCTGTCTCATCTAGTGTGCAGCCTTTTCAACATGAAATAAATGCATTATTTGAGATGATAAAAAATATTTCAATAGAAACAGAAACCCTCACCACTTTACGAGACACCCTATTACCAAAACTCATCAGTGGAGAAGTTCGGGTTAAAGACATAGAACAAACCATAGCTCAAATGTTATGACCAACTTAATAGAAATAACGGTTCAAAATGCTGCAATAGAAATGTTGGAGGCTTTAGGGTACAACCACATAGAAGGAAATGCACTAAAAAGAGACCTTAAAAAGGTAGTGTTGGAAGAAGAATTACGCTCTTTTTTACAAACTACATACAAAGGAGTTCCACCAACTGCAATAAATGAGGCTATGGCTTTATTTACACAGCACGCAGGAATGGATGTAGACCATCGTAACCGAGATTTCCACCGCAAATTAACACAAGGAGTAGATATAAGTTGGAAAGATGCCCAAGGGAATGAACAAGCCAAACACGTATATCCAATCAATTATAAAGAGCCCCATAAAAATACCTTTGTGGTTTCCGATGAGGTTACCATTATAGGCAAAAACACACGAAGAACAGATTTGCTCATCTACATCAATGGCTTACCGGTCATTGTTTTTGAGTTTAAAAATATGTTCGATAAAGAAGTAGGCGTAGACAATGCACACCGTCAAATAGGACATTATATTTTAGATATTCCACAACTGTTCGATTACAATGCACTTACCGTAATTTCTGATGGAAGGGAAACATATCACGGTATGTATAATTCCTCATTAGAATGGTTTGCACCTTGGAAAAGTTTAAAAGGCGACGATATAGAGCAGGACGAAGCTTTTCAGTTAGAAACCTTGTTAAATGGTTTGTTTCCAAAAGAGACACTGCTTAATTATATACAAAACTTTATTTTTCACGAAGACCATAACGGGAAAATTATTAAAAAAGCAGCCAAGTACCATCAGTACTGGGGAGTTACCAAAGCTGTAAAAAGCGCTGTTAAAAACATAAAACCAAAAGGCGATGGACGTTTAGGGGTAATTTGGCATACACAAGGTTCAGGTAAGAGCATTTCTATGGCAATCTTAACAGGTATTTTACGTCAGTTACCGGAAATGAAGAATCCTACCATTGTTATTCAGGTAGACCGTTCCGATTTAGACCAACAACTATATGAAAACTTTGTGCTATGCAAAGATTTGGTGGGCGATGTACAACACGCTGATACTACTGATGAATTGAGACAATTACTAAGCGCAGATGGTGGAGGTGTTATTTTTACCACTATAGAAAAATTTAGGTTAAAAGATTTAGAGCACGGAAAAGAAATTCAACATCCGGTGTTGTCAGAGCGTTACAACTTAATAGTAATGGCTGATGAAGCGCACAGAACCCAATACGGTTTTAATGATGGTGGTTTTGCACAAAACATAAGAAGAGCAGTACCAAATGCTTCATTTATCGGCTTTACAGGAACACCTGTAGATGGCAAAGATGCAGATACCGAGTTGGTTTTTGGTCCCACAATTCACACATACGATATAAAACAAGCAGTTGAAGATGGTGCCACGGTACCAATTTATTATGAGCCTAAAATGGTTCCTTTAAATATCAAGGCTGAATATACGCAAGATTTAGAAGAGGTTGCTGAAGGAGAAGAAGACAGTACCAATGCAGTTTGGGCAGCTATTGAAGATGCTGCAGGAGCAGAAGACAGAGTAAAAAGAGTTGCAACCGATATTTTAACACACTTTAATGCACGAATAAAAACCTTGGATGGCAAGGCAATGATTGTGTGTATGAGTAGAAGAAATTGCGTAAAAATGTACGATGCCATTACAGCGTTAGAAGGTTGCCCGGAAATTGCTGTTATTATGACAAGTAATATCAGTAAAGACCCTAAGGAATGGAATCCACATGTAAGAACAAAGGATGCTATGGAAGCTGTGAAAAAGCGTTTCCGGACACCCGAAGATCCTCTAAAAATTGTGATTGTTCGTGATATGTGGCTTACAGGTTTTGATGCTCCTTGCGCACATACTATGTATGTAGATAAGATAATGAAAGGGCATAATTTAATGCAAGCCATTGCTAGAGTAAATAGAATTTTTGAAGACAAACCAAATGGTTTAGTAGTAGATTTTATTGGTATATCAGGATTCTTAGCGACTGCTACAAAAAAATATACAAGTGGTGGTGGAAAAGGAAAACCTACCATAAATATTGATACTGCTGTTGAGTTGTGTTTAGCGCAATTTGAGAAAGTAATGGACTTAATGGATAATTTCAGTATTGAAACCATTAATAATATGTCCGCTATGGATAAACTGAAATGGTCTAATGGATTGGTTGATAAATTATTACAATCAGACCCAGTTACAGATGAGTTTTTACACGAAGAAAGAAAGCTAACAGAACTTGTCGCAATGACCAATTCTGATAAACGAATTTGGGAAATACAGGAAGAAGTTGGAGTGATACAGAAAATACGACAAGTCATTCGAAAAATTAAAGTACCTCCAGGGGCACAGCGCACCAAAAATGACAGAATAAAAGACTTGATAAGTAAGTCTATTGAATCACAAGAAATTGTGGATTTAGCAGCAATGTATGATTTAGAGAGAATAGATATATCTATTATAGATGACCGTTTTCAAGCCATTGTAAAAGAAAAAGGAAGCGAGAATATCAAAGTTGAATTACTTAGAAGGATCATCAACGATGAGATAAAAGTTCGAATGAATAAAAACATTCGCAAGATGACAAGTTTAAAAGAAGAGCTTGATAAGGTATTGGGTAAATATCACAAAAACAGTCTGGATTCCATAGCTGCTATAAAACACTTGTTAGACATTGCAACTGAGTTTAAAAATGATGATAAACGAACTAAGGAATTAGGCCTAACAGAAGATGAGTTAGCATTCTATGACTTACTTTCAGCTAATGAAAAACTACTTAATCAAAAAGGACCTTTGCAAGATTTAGTACATAAAGTAGTGGGTTCAGTAAAGAAAAATCTACAACTTGATTGGAGAAAGAAAGAAGATGCTCGTGCAGCTATCCGTTTAGCAGTAAAAAAAGAACTTAAAGGAAAGGTTCCATTTTCTGCTTTGGATAAATTATTGAAAGAAGTTATAGAACAAGCAGAAGGGCAATATAGTGATTGGCCAATGGTGGGGTAAAAATAGATATCATAATTAAACTTGTTGCAACAAAATTCATTTTTAAAGTTGTAATAATCCTACATTACTTTTTAAAACGGAGTGTGTATCTTCTATTAAGTGCTTTTATTAAAAATTTAAAAGCTCTCAAAAAAGGAGAGCTTAAAAAAAATTGCTATGAAAAAGATTACAGAGACTTACTCTGCAATAATTTCAAATATAATTTATTAGACTATATGGAATTTCCAATTGGAGGTAAAGTATTGTTAATTAAAAACGATACTGTAAAAGTTGGTTTAATCAAATATCTATTAAATAAAAGTATTCCAATTTATTTGGCAGAATTTTATAGTCATGTTTCAAGTAAAATATAAATATTTAAAATCTATAAACGATAGATTATCAGTTGTTTAAATTTTTTTTGTATATTTAGTTCATTATTTAAACGCATTATTATCTTTTATTTAATTGAAAGTGATTGTTGTTAAATAATAACTAACCAAAAAAATTTACTATGAAAACCTTCACTAATGTATTGCTGTACTTTTCATTTATTATTTTAATTAATCTAAATTCTTACTCACAAAATGCATATTTGGAATCTATGATTATTGAGGATTATGGAGTTCACGAAATTCAAGATGTTATTATTAGTACCGAAAGTGTAAATAATAAGTATCCTATAGATGTTAAAACTAAAAACGCTCTAAATAATTTCAGATTTTTTCTTGACAATCCTTTTAATAAAGATTTAGAGCAAATTAATGTGAAAGAATTAATGAAAATAATTAAGGATATCAGAGCTGTAAATATTGAGACTACCAAAATTGCTCCTATTTATCTTGATTCACTAATTTTAGATGAGGTTCTTGTGGTTGGATCTAACAATCATGATCTGATCAGTAATTCTACAGCAAGTTCTGGAAAATCATTACCAACCGAAATTATTGATGCAATGTCTCGATTTTTAGTTGAAAGGACAAAACAAGAATTAACATTGACATTTTTTGATAATTTTAGGAGTAAACTAAGTGATACATTATATTTTCCTATAAAATTAAACAACAACACAATAAATATTAATATTCAAGCCAAAACATTGTTGCCAAATACATTTTTATTAATTGATAACAGGCAATTTTTTGACGTTCCGTCTTTAGGTCAAACTTGGATTACCGCATTTAAAAAGGATCTTAATAATTTACCAAAAACATCTGCTAACATAATTAAAGAGAATAAAGAGTTTAGAAACTCTGATATAGGAAAATATTTCTTACTTACTTATGAGATTATTGACAAAGTTGAAAAAGGTTATCATCCTATTGAAATTCTGGAAGATATAAATTATTCCAATTTAGATTATGATATAAATAATTTTGACACATACTTTGGTTTATTTAGTCTAGTAGCAAAAAACTGTACTAAAGTTGATGAATTTGAGAATAAGAAAGATTGGATTAATATGTCAGATATTTTGGAATATGATTATGAATATAATGCAAAATATTTTTTAGGACTTATATATCAACAAGGAGTGAATAGCAAATTGTTTGAAAATATCAAAGTAAAGAATAATAATACCGTAATTACATTAAAAGAATTAATAACAAAAGATAATTATTACATATTATATAATGGAGTGAAAAAAATTGTATCCGAATTAAATAATGTTAAAAACACTCTAGAAATAACCAAGAAAACAGAAGGTGAGGATAGCTTAAAGATCTATTTTTCTTATTTAAATTCTGTTTTGAAAGCCTTAAATAATTCTATAGAAATTTCATTTAAACTTTATAATGATGAGGACTATTATGGTTCTAATTTGTATAAAAAATATTTACCTATTTCAAAAGATATTGAAATATTTTTTGGAAGTATTGGAAGTGAAAATTATGGAGAAAGTTTATTATCAACTATAAGTTTTTTGAAACATGTATCGGATGTAGATAGTGATAATGAGCTAATAAATTCTTTGATTTATTATGGTAATTTTTTAGTTGATGTTATTAATGCTTCTGAGAATAAAAATGTAGATATAAAAGAAATTATAAATAATTATGCTTTGCCTGTTGGTTCTTATCGAATAAAAAGACGGTTCGATTATTCTATAGATGTTAGTGCTTATCCTGGATTATATTTTGGATATGAACACTCCAATAGTGAAAGTGGAAATTTTGGAATAACCGCACCAATTGGATTTTCTGTTTCAACCCGTAATAAGAAATTAACCCCAGAAGCTGAATTATCTTCATCAAGTTCTTTGTTTTTTTCAATAATAGATATCGGAGCGCCTTTTAGTTATAGGTTTAAAAATGATTCCGCAGAAGGCCTTCCAGAAAATATAACATGGAAACAAATATTTTCACCAGGTTTTTATTTTATTTATGGATTTAAGAATGCACCATTGGCACTTTCTTTAGGTTGCCAATTCACACCATTATTGAGAGAAATTGAAATTAACAATGTTCTAGATGAAAAAAGTGTATTAAGAACAAGCCTTGCCTTAATGGTAGATATACCCTTATTTAATCTATCTAAAACTAATAAAAAGAATAAATAATAATATATATGTCTAATAAAAAAATATTTTATTATGGTATTTGCTCAAACATCAAATTCAAACTTCAACAAGATTGTGATTATTTTTTTATTGGCTCTTTGTATAAGTGGAAAAAGTAATTCTCAGACCTTATTTATTGATCAAATTTCTAAAGAAGAAATTGAATTAAATGGCTTTAATTCAATTTCATACCAAGATGTAAGACGATTCCCATTTACTGGTAGTATTAAAAACTCAACAGCATTTTTTATTTCAAGAAATTTCTTGCTTACTTCGGCTCATAACGTAACAAAGTTGCCGTTTCATTCTGTTAAAAAGCTAACGTTATTCCCGTCAAGAATTGGAAGCGATAAATTATTAGATTCAGTATTTATCAAAATTAGATATCGAAAAAATATTAAATACCCAAAGAAGTATTTTTTTTATTTTCCTTGGACGAGAAAAGATAATGACATAGCTTTAATTTATATTCCAGATGAAATTTTAAATAAGAATAAAAAATTAAATTCACTTCGATATTTAAAACTACTTAAGGATAGTAGTAAAAAATTAGTTAAAGGGGATACTATTTTTTGTGCGGGATATCCAGCCGAAGAACCTTATGGAGGTAAGTATTTAATGACTTTAGATACCTCGATAGTTATAAAAGTTGGTAAGGGGTATTTTACACATAGCCTTAAAACATTGAAAGGTAATAGTGGGTCTCCAATTATGGTAAAAAGGAATGGTGAGTTTTATGTAGTTGGGGTCAATTCAATCAATGGTGTGGGAACTTATTTAAATAATGAAAAGTTGAGAATGATTGAAGAATGGAAATTAAAACTTGAGTTAAGAAATAATTAGAGATATTTTTTTAAGATGAAAAGTATTCATAAATCAGCCATATGATTATTACAATCACTACAATTATTGATATAATGCATCGGTTAAGTCTAATTTCTTGCTTTTTTCTTTCTACTTTTTCTCTTTCTTCTTCAGGTAAATCTCTATGCCTTGCTTCTTCTCCTTGCTTTTGAAAATAAGTTAAAATAGTAATAATAAAAGCAATGAACGCAATTGGTATTCCAAATGATTTACCCATTGAAATTGATTTAGCAATAGCTTCGACTAATGTTTCAATCATTTTTTTTAAAAGATAGTTAAATTATTTTATTGTTAAAAGCCGTAGCGACAAGAGTTATTGTTTTCATTAAAATAAATGCAGTCTGCAACAAAAGTAACAGCTTGCAACACCTTAAAGGAATACTATCTTTTGAAGCTTAACTTATTGTTATTTAGCGCTTTAATTTTAACAGTTGCAGGCTGCAACAAAACTTGCAACAAACGTTGCAACAAACGTTGCAACAAACGTTGCAACAAACGTTGCAACAAAACATGCACTCAAAGTTAGTTCCTTAAAATTTAAAAGCTCTCATAAAAATGAGAGCTTAAAAAAAATTGCTATGAAAAAGATTACAGAGACTTGCTCTGCAATAATTTTAAATATAGGAAATAAATTATTAAATCTTTATAAAATTCCAACTTAGATATACAATAAGACCTTTATAATATCGGGGTTTGTAGTGTATATCTAGTGATTGCTATCCAGTTGCAATCAGTTTTAATCTTTCAGAATTATTATTTCAGATTTAAAAGAAGGAGTATTATATATTTTATTTAGTAGTTTTAAAAGATATATTTTATAATTAGGGATATCTAAATTTGAAGTAGGATTGAAATCATATATTGTTGCAACATTTGTTGCTGTACATTAAAATAGCTATAATTGAAAATTTAAAAAGCTCTCGAAGAATGAGAGCTTTTAAAAAAAATTGCTATGAAAAAGATAGTAGAAATATTTCTACTAGGAGTTAAATTTAAACAAAAAAATTATATTACATAGTTTAATTTTTTAATATTAGTTTATAACTTCTATTTCAACGCTGGTTTTATTTGTAGTTAACTTCTCTGAAAGGTATTTTACCATATATTCCTTGTAATTTTTTTCATTTAAATGTTTTGTTGGTAGGTATTCATATATTTTATAAGAAATATCAATTCTTTTTAAATAATGAGAATGGATAGGGAATTTTCTTTGATTTTCAAGAGGTATTTCAATAGGTATTTCAGTGAATCTAGTTATTTTAAATTTTATTTTTTCCATATGTTATGATTGTAATGTTGTGTCATTATTGTCAGTTTTAACAGTATTTATTCAATTTTCTTTTGAAACTGACAAAACTGACAAGATTGACCGAGTATTAAATTATTAATTGTTTTGAATATAAACCTTGCTTTTCTTTTTTGAAAAGAGTTCTATTTTTTAAAAAACGAAAGAGTGCACGTTCATTTATTTTATAAAAAGCAGCTTGTTTTAAAGCTTGAACTGTTGTGAAATTGGAATCTAAACTATTATATAATTCTTTCTTATTAATTGTTAGTTCTTCTAAAGGGTTAATGTTGTTTATTTTATTATTTATAATAATAGCATTAACGGTATAGTATTCAATTAGTTTAATAGCATTTTCAACTGCGAATAATTCAATTTTATTATTTGATTTATTATTTAATGCCCAATGCATTAACTGAATGATTAACGAAAATCTAGCAACATAAACCTCGTATTTAGCTAATATTCCTGTTTTTATTGGGTCATTAAAACAGTCACGGCGTGATTGGTTTTGCCATTTTATGAGAAGCTCATTTGCTTCTGGTGAGAAACAAATTATATTTGAATTAAAATTGTTAAATTCTAGAGAAAATAATCTTTGAATTAAAAAGTTATAATATTCTATTGATTCTTTATTAATATTTTCATTATTCCAAAGTACTGGTTTAGGATTTTGATTGAATGCAAATAGAAATCTATCTATAAACCCATTGTCACCTCTATTGTTTTTTGTTAATTCAGATAATAACTTTGTTTGTACTGTCCCAATAATATTTACATAAGTATTGTCTAATCTAATGGGTTCGTCACTTTTCCTATCTACTGAAATAGATCCTCCGTTCCAAAAACTTAGGTATGTTTCTTGTTCGCTAGAACTGTTGTATCTGCCAAAGTTTTTTATCCAACCAAAGAGTTCATCAGAAAGTATTGAAACACCTCTTGAATTGTTAGAATGAATTTTAATTAATGATTCTGGAGTGAAATCTTTTACAATTTGTTTTTTCCAAAATGGTTTTAAACTTATTTTCTTTTCATCATCATTTAAAGAATCATACTCTTCTATTTCTTTTTTATAGTTGAGATAACTTTCTTTTTCTTTTTTTTCAATTGGAGCGTAAGCAAGGCTTAATGGGTGTGATTTTACTTCTCCAGCGTTACCTACAATTACCATATATAAGTTAGCTTTTGTGTAAAAGCCTTCTTTAATTTTAACCTTATAGGTATTTCCAATAGCTACAGAACAAGCTGATAAAATAGAGCTTCCTAAAAAATCAATAGGAAAGTTTAATGTTTTCTCTGCTTGTTCTAAGAATATCATTATCTCGGTAGGGAAAACTTCATAAGGGAATGGGTTCGAGTTATTTGCTACCATGTACAATTGGTGTGAAAAAATCATTATTAATTAAACCATCAAGATGTAAATCCACATGAAATACTTTTAAGAATTTATCGGTGCGCAATTGATAATCTATTTGGTTTTGAATAATTTGATAAGGAAATCTCGGGTCTGCTTTTACTGAATTTCTAATATGTTTTAATTCATTAATATAATTAGTGTACTGCCTTTTAGTGTTTTGATCAAGAATGAATGTAATATCTTGATTTAAGTTTAGTAAAAGTTGATCAATTAAGGCTAAAGAGTTTTTCTTAATATTTGTATGGTCTTTCATAACTACTCGTTTATTTTAATTAAACTTTTTTCAACCTCATTACGTTGAAATCTTATACGATTTCCAATACGAAATGGATTTAGAATACCTTTTCTACTCCAATCATCAACTGTAACAGTAGATATTGATAATATTGTAGCAACTTCTTTTTTAGTTAACCAAGTAGTAGGTTCTTTTGGTTGGAATTTAGTTTCAAATTCTTTTAGTTTAACTTCTAAACCTTGTAGGATGTTGTGAACTAATTCATCTTTTGAAATGTTGTGTACTAATGTTGCATCTTCCTTCATAATTTATGTTTTAAAATTGATGATGCAAAAGTGATAAATACTTTGTTCGGGAAAAAAGAGACTTTGTTCGGAGTTTATGAGTATAGAGTTATTCCTTTGTTTTATTTTGTTCTTTTAAGCAAGAATTAATAAAATCTTTGACATTTTCTGTGTGTCTCGATCCATCTGAAAGTTTAGATTTATCTGGAATAGATATATCAAATTCATTTTCTAAATATATTATATAGTCTTTTTTTGTTACTCCATATTTGAATATTTCATCGAAAAAAGAAAAGGGTTTATTAAATATAGCATCACAGATAGGCTGAAAACCTCTCTTTTTTGCTTTACCATTATTGTTGAGGACATTTGTGTAATCTAGTGTTTTGTAAAAAATATTTTGTGAATCAATTGTTTTGAAAATTTTATCATGAAATATTTTGTTATCTATTTGGTTATCTGCAGAATTATCAATTTTATTTTTTAATTCGGATTCTAAGAAATTAAGAGCTTTAAAGCAATCTGTTATATGTAAAACTCCTCGAAACTCTCTGTAATTAAAGATGTCAAAGACGTCACAATCGGGCTTTTTGTTTACTGGGATTATGTCGAACTCTTGTATTGGTTCAAATTCAGTATATGCTAATTCCTCATAATTATATGTATATCCATCACATAAATAGTCCATCATTAAATCATCATTTTGTCCGAGATTACGTTTAAATAATTTAATGAAATCGTTGTCAAATGTTTTTCCATCTTCATTGTAAATATTTTTTTTATTAAAGTCATTGAAATAGTCTAAATAGTATTGGTTTTTTTGTAGTTTTTCAGAATATTTTCGATGTTCTGTTTTTATAATATTTATTCTGTCATCTTCACCCAAAGCAAAGTTTAATGAAATTTTTAATCTAGATATATCTTGTGACTCTTCCTCCATCTCATCATAAATTCTAATGTTTTCTAAATAATAATCATAGACGAGATCTACTATTTTGGGGTTGAATATATAATTTGAGTAATTAATATAATCTTCAGCTTCTTTTATAGTCATCCCCTTTTTTTGCATAAAAGTGATATCATCCCAATTTAGAAATGCTGTTAACATTAAATGTTCATCAATTTTATCATCAATTAAGATGTCCTCAAACTTGAATGGGTAACGATATGAAGGTATCTTGTCTTTAGAATATATATTTGCTTTGTACTTGTCGTAATACGTTTCTAAACTATCTAAATATTCTCTAGAGAAACCTGTGAAGCCAATTCCTTTGGAAAATATTATAGCGTTTTTAGAGAAATTTGAAAAGTCTTTTTCATTTAAACTTTTTATGAATTTTCGGATAAAGATTAATAAATCTTTATCCGAGAGACTTGTTATATATTCTCTTGAATAAGAGATTAGATTATCATCACATAGCATTAGAATGTAATCTAAAGAGAAATCTATTATTTTTTGATCATTTAAATTATTTAAAAATTTTTTTGTAAGAATAATGAATTGATTGGAATGTTTGACAGAATACACTTTTAATTATGATTACAGGGTTAATATTTTATTAAGTTTTAAGTTAAATTTAATTTTGGATTAAAAAATGGATTTTCAGCAATTTTTATTGCCCTTTCATCTGCTGTTATCTTTATATAATTAAGAAAGGTTTTTTCTGAAGTATGTCCACTTATAGCCATTATATCTAAGGTAGACATTCCTGCAATATAGGCATTGGTGCAAAATGAACGTCTAGCTGTATGATTCTTAATTAATTTATATTTCGGTACCATTTTCGTAATGTTTTCACCTCCCTTAATGGTGTTAATGGTTGTAATTTCTTTTATTTTAGCTTTTCTGCCAATAATTCTTAATTCATCATTAATATCTTGAGGTTTCATTGTTTGTGGCGGGTTACCTTTATGTTTTTTTAATATTTTTTCAACTTGAGGATGAATAGGTATCGGTAAATAATTTCCAGTCTTTTGAACAATTAACCCAAACATTCTTTTTCCTTGAATTATTTTAATGTTTTCTTTTGTGAGATTATTAAAATCTGATACACGTAAACCTGTATAGGCTCCGATTATAAATAAATCTCTTGCGTTACTAGTTTTTGGAAGTTCAGTTAAATCTAATTTAATAATTTTTAAAAGTTCATTTTCATTTAAATAAATCTGTTCAGAAGGAGCTGTAGGTTTAATGAATTTTTTATTTTGGAAACTCAAATTATTGTTATACCCCTCATCAGTTGCGGCTCGTAGAAAAGCTTTTAGTATTTTAATGTATTTACCAATAGTATTAACTGAAAAACTATGCTTATCTTCTAAATATTCAATAAATGAATAGTAAAATTCTAAAGTTATAGATTCAAATGTTATTCTGTATTTGTATAAATTTTCAAAATCTTCAATTAACTTTTTTGCTAGTTTATAATCTAATATAGTTCTTTTGGATAATTTTTTACCTGTACTATTGTTTATTCTGTTGTCTGCTTGATCAATAAAAATATCAACAAATTTATAGAAAGTCATTTCTTCATTAGTTGGAGCTTCAATCCTACCAAAATAAATTCCAATATCTTGTTTTAAAAGTTCTTTTTGTTCATTTAAATTATTGGTAGTATAAATAGCTAATTGATCTAAGACAAATTTCTTGAAATTTAATAGATCTCTATTTAATTTATCTTTAGTAGAATAAAGATCAGTTACATTTCTAATTTTTTGTTTTTTTTGATCCCAGTACTTTGGCAATACTTTTGTGTTTGTAGATCCTCTTAGTCTTGTGTTTCCCGAAATATGAACATCGTAATTAACAGATACGGGTGTTAATGATTTAGTGTTTCTAAGCAGTAATTTTATTGAAGCCATAAAGTATAATTATAAACCAAGACAAATATATAAAATATAAATATTGTGACGCTTATTGTGACGAAAAAGTTTGTGTATAGCCTATATCAGCTTATGTTAATTTTTAATTAAAACATTCAACAATCCTTTATATAATAAGGTTGTAGGGTGTTATGTGGGGTAAGTAGCTGTTATTGTATATAGGTCCAAGTGGGACCACTTTTATGAAACGTAAAGCCTTACAAATATAATGTTTGTAAGGCTTTCTTATTTAAGGGATGTGTTAATTTCTTTATTATTAATTAAATAGTTAAATAAACAGTCTAAAATTGAAGAGTATTTCTCGCTATCCTATGTGTTATATTTAAATAACAACTTATAGACTGAACAAAACGATTTATTTGAAATAAATTAATGTTGTTATCTCAATATTTTTTAATTCAAAAGCTTTAGTGAAGTTGTTTTTCAGCAAAAAACAACTCTTATTTTTCTAATAGCCTTGCAACGTATTTACCAATAACATCAAACTCTAAATTTACTACAGATCCATTTTTAAAAGTATGAAAATTAGTATGTTCATATGTATATGGAATAATAGCGACAGAAAAACTATTCTTTTTTGAGTTTACAACCGTTAAACTTGTTCCGTTAATAGTAATAGAACCTTTTTCAATTGTAACGTTATTTAATGAGCTATCATAATCAAAACTAAAAACCCAACTACCATCTTCTTCAATAACTTCTGTACATACAGCCGTTTGATCTACATGGCCTTGAACAATATGCCCATCTAAACGATCTCCTAAAATCATAGCGCGTTCTAAATTAATTTTGTCATTAATTTTAAGATGTTTTAAATTTGTTTTATCAAGAGTTTCTTTAATTGCTGTTACCGTATATATGTTATCTGTTATATCAACTGCTGTTAAACAAACTCCATTATGAGCAACACTTTGATCAATTTTTAGTTCAGAAGTAAAATCACATTCTATACTTATGTGCAAATTTTCACCTTCTTTAACAATATTTCTTACTAAACCTAAACTTTCTATTATACCTGTAAACATAGTTTGTTAATTTATTTCATTACTTTTGTAAGCTCAAAATTAAGCATTATAACCGTATTTATGGACGAATTTGAAAAAATAAAATTAGGAATTTCTATAGGAGATTTTAATGGAATTGGAATAGAAATTATTTTGAAAACCTTTTCAGATAAGCGGATGTTAGATTTTTGTACACCTGTAATTTTTGGAAGTACAAAATTAATTTCATCTTATAAAAAAAGAGTTAATGTTAATGTTCCTGTAAATGGTATTAAAAGTTTAGATAGCATTATTCAAGGGAAAATAAATGTTTTAAACCTTTGGAGAGATGATGTAAATCTTGAATTAGGAAAAGCAACCTCAGAAGCTGGTAAATTAGCGTTTGAATCTTTAGAGGCAGCAACAAATGCTTTAGCAAATAATGAAATTGATGTATTGGTAACAGCTCCAATAAATAAAGATAATATTCAGTCTGAAGAATTTCATTTTCCGGGACATACTGAATATTTAGAATCTAAATTAGAAGGTGAAAGCCTAATGATTTTAATGACAAATTCTTTAAGAATTGGTTTAATTACGGGACATATACCAGTTTCTAAAATATCTGAAACTGTTACTCCTGAATTAATTAAAAAGAAAGTCGAGATTTTATACAATACTCTTATAGCTGATTTTGCAATTTCTAAACCAAAGATTGCAATTTTAGGTTTAAATCCACATTGTGGAGATAATGGTGTTATAGGAAATGAAGATGATGAAATAATAAGACCAACTATTGCCGAAATTCAAAGCGAAGGGAAACTTATTTATGGTCCTTATGCCGCTGATAGCTTTTTTGGGTCAGAAAATTATAAGAATTTTGATGGAGTTCTTGCCATGTATCACGATCAAGGATTAGGCCCTTTTAAATCCTTATCTTTTGGAGAAGGAGTTAATTACACTGCGGGATTAAGTAAAATTAGAACCTCGCCAGATCACGGAACAGCCTATGAGTTAGCAGGGCAGAGCAAGGCAAATATCAACTCATTTAAAGAAGCTGTTTTCGCAGCTATTAAGGTGTTTAAAACAAGAAAAGAGTATAAAAGTTTGACGGAAAACGTTTTAAAAACAAAACAAACAAAAGAAAAAGTATAAAAAATCATTTTTTTTTACTCTTTTATATTATAATTTATATCTTTGCACGCTCAAATTGTAGTTCTATTATGAAAGATTTAAAAGATTTTGATATTTCTTTTATCGGTTTAAGAGAGGGGAATTATCAGTTTGATTATAAAATAGAGAAAGAGTTCTTTGATTTTTTTAAGTATGAAGAGTTTTACAATTCAAATGTAAATGTGAATGTTTCTTTTTTAAAGAAGCCTACACTGTTTGAATTAAATTTTACTTTTTCTGGTTGGGTTGAAGTTACCTGTGATGTAACAAACGAGTTATTTCACCAGCCAATAGAAACAAGTTTTTATTTAGTTGTGAAATTTGGAGAAGAATATAATGATGATAATGAGGAATTATTAATACTACCTCATTCAGAATTTAAACTTAACATTGCTCAATATATTTATGAAGCAATTGTTTTGAGTGTTCCAATAAAAAGAATACATCCGGGAGTTGAGGATGGAACTTTAAAATCGGACATGTTAGAAAAATTAAAAGAATTTGAAATTAAAGATAAAGATGAGAATTTGGAGGTTGATGACTCAAAAGAAATTGACCCAAGATGGAATAAACTTAAGAATATACTAATAGAAAAAAATAATAGTAATGGCACATCCTAAAAGAAAAATATCGAAAACTAGAAGAGATAAAAGAAGAACTCATTACAAGGCTGTAACTCCTCAAGTTGCAGTTGATCCTACAACAGGAGAGGCTCATTTATATCACAGAGCTCATTGGCATGAAGGGAAACTTTATTACAGAGGTCAGATTGTAATTGATTCTGAAGAAGTAGTTCAAGCTTAATAGTTATTGATTAAAAGAAGTTAAAAAACTCTCATTTTGAGGGTTTTTTTTTGTTTATTAGAGTGGAATTCGTTTATTTATGATGTTTTTCAACATAAAAGTAAATTTATTTTCATTACTTTGAACGTTCTTTTTTTATTAAAAGATATAATATATGACAAAAATAACTGCAGCAATTACAGCCATGGGTAAATACCTGCCCGAAGACATTTTAACAAATAAAATGTTAGAGGAGATGGTAGATACTAATGATGAGTGGATTACTTCACGAACGGGTATAAAAGAAAGAAGAATCTTAAAGGGAGAGGGATTAGGAACTTCATATATGGCTATTAAAGCCGCCGAAGAGCTAATTGAAAAGAAGAACCTAGATCCAGCTGAAATTGAACTCGTTATAGTTGCAACAGCAACTCCAGATATGCAAGCCGCTGCAACAGCTGCTTATGTTGCTTCAGAAATTGGAGCAGTTAATGCGTTTGGGTTTGATATGGATGCTGCTTGTTCTAGTTTTTTGTTCGGTATGTCAGTAGCCGCTAAATATATAGAATCAGGAAGTTATAAAAAAGTGTTATTAATTGGAGCAGATAAATGTTCTTCAATTATTGATTATACAGATAGAGCTACTTGTATTATTTTTGGTGATGGGGCAGGAGCTGCATTGTTTGAGCCAGACGAAGAAGGATTTGGTGTTCAAGATGAATATTTAAGAAGTGATGGTACAGGAAGAGAATTCTTAAGAGCAAAAAGAGGTGGGTCTTCTTACCCGTGGGATAAAGATACTTTTGATAAAAAAGAACACTATATATTTCAAGAAGGTAAAACGGTATTTAAAAATGCAGTTTTCAATATGGCTGATGTAGCTGAAAAAATATTGACAAGAAATAACTTAACCAATGAAGATGTTACTTGGTTGGCAGCACACCAAGCAAATAAGAGAATTATCGAAGCAACTGCCAATAGAATTAAACTAGATAGTTCAAAAGTAATGATGAATATTCAGAATTACGGAAATACTACTTCTGCAACTTTACCACTACTTATTGCAGATTATGAAAAGCAATTAAAAAAAGGAGATAAAATAATTTTCGCAGCATTTGGAGGTGGATTCACCTGGGGGTCAATCTATCTTAAATGGGCTTATAATTCTTAAATTAAATTAATAACTAAAACTTAATGAATATGGAATTAAAAGATATTCAAAATTTAATAAAGTTTGTTGCCAAATCGGGAGCAAGTGAAGTTAAGTTAGAAATGGAGGACATTAAAATTACAATTAAAACAGGTTCAGAAAAAACTGAAACTACAATTGTACAGCAAGCTCCAATGGGAATGCAGCAAATGCCAATGGCAGCCGCACCAGCCGCACCAGTAGAAGTTAGTTCAACGGAAGATGCAGTTTCAGAAGTTGAATCAAAATATATTGAAATTACATCACCAATTATTGGGACTTTTTATAGAAAACCATCACCAGATAAACCTGTTTTTGTTGAAGTAGGTGATTCTGTAAGCCCAGATACTGTTGTTTGTATGGTTGAGGCTATGAAGTTATTTAACGAAATTGAAGCGGAAGTTTCAGGTAAAATTGTTAAAGTTCTTTTAGAAGATGGTACACCGGTTGAATTTGGACAGCCTCTATATTTAGTAGATCCATCATAATATAAATCACAATTTTTAATTCTCAAAATCCAAAAATGTTTTTGGAATTTGTTTTTTTAATATTGAAAATTAGAAGAATTTATGTTTAAAAAAATTTTAATAGCGAATAGAGGTGAAATTGCTTTAAGAGTTATAAGAACTTGTAAAGAAATTGGAGTTAAAACAGTGGCAGTTTATTCTACCGCTGATGCTGAAAGTTTACATGTAAGATTTGCAGATGAAGCTGTTTGTATAGGACCACCACCAAGTAGTGAGTCTTATTTAAAAATGCAATCAATTTTAGCAGCTGCCGAAATTACAAATGCAGATGCAATACATCCAGGTTATGGATTTTTAGCTGAAAATGCTAAATTTTCTAAACTTTGTGAAGAACACGGAATCAAATTTATTGGAGCTACAGCTGATATGATTAGCCAGATGGGAGATAAAGCTTCCGCTAGAGCTACAATGAAAGCTGCGGGAGTACCAACTATTCCTGGATCTGATGGAATTTTAGAAACTTTTGAAGAAGCAGAAGCTTTAGCAGATGAAATGGGTTTTCCTGTTATGTTAAAAGCAACTGCCGGAGGTGGAGGTAAAGGAATGAGAGCCGTTTGGAAAAAAGAAAACTTAAGAGAACTTTGGGACGCTGCTCGTCAAGAAGCTTTTGCTTGTTTTGCTAATGATGGAATGTATATGGAGAAGTTAATTGAAGAGCCTCGCCATATTGAAATTCAAGTTATTGGAGATTCATTTGGAAAAGCATGTCATTTATCAGAAAGAGATTGTTCTATTCAACGTCGTCATCAAAAATTAACAGAAGAGTCACCATCACCATTTATGACTGCCCAGTTAAGAAATAAAATGGGAGATGCAGCTGTAAAGGCAACTGAGTCTATAAAATATGAAGGAGCCGGTACAATAGAATTTTTGGTAGATAAGCACAGAAATTTCTATTTTATGGAAATGAATACTCGTATTCAGGTAGAACATCCAATTACAGAACAGGTAATAGATTATGATTTAATATATGAACAAATTAAAGTTGCTGCGGGAATTCCAATTTCAGGAAAAAATTATATTCCTAAATTGCATTCAATTGAATGTAGAATAAATGCTGAAGATCCTTATAATGATTTTAGACCAAATCCTGGTAAAATAGAAACATTACATATTCCAGGAGGTCACGGAGTAAGAGTTGATACTCATGTATATGCAGGGTATACTATACCACCAAATTACGATTCTATGATTGCTAAATTAATTACTACTGCTCAAACAAGAGAAGAAGCAATTAGTAAAATGAGGAGAGCTTTGGATGAATTTGTAATTGAAGGTGTTAAAACTACAATTCCTTTTCATAGACAATTAATGAGAGATGAAGGGTATTTATCAGGAAATTATACTACTAAATTCATGGAGGATTTTGTAATTGCTCCATTAGAAGAAGATTAGTTTCTCTAATAAACGTATAAAAAAAAGGATATGAGTTTTCATATCCTTTTTTTTATACGTTTATTTTAAATATTCTTCATTAATTAAAAGAATTAAAGAAATTCTAAAGGTTATATAAAATCATTATACATTAAATTATTGGTCTGTTTTAAATAAGTATTATGCAAAGACAATAAATGTTTAATAAGAATCTTTAACTAAGATATTCAATGTATAAAAGGTTTTTTCATGCCGAAATTTTTATATGATTAGATCAGAAATTAGTAGATTAATTAAAATTTAAGACTAGTCTCTTGATCCTAAAAGTCTTAATCCCCAATAAAATAACATTGCTAAAGAGCCTATTGCAGCTACTAAATATGTTCTAGCAGCCCATTTAAGCGCGTCTTGAGCACCATCTTGTTCCGAATTAGTTAACATATTATTTGTTTTTAACCAAGCTAACGCTCTATTGCTTGCATCATATTCTACGGGTAAAGTTATAAAGCTAAATAATGTGGCTAGCCCCATCATAATTAAACCCGCTATTGCAACATAAAAACCTAAACCGGAAGATTGTGCAGCTCCTAAAGCAAGACCTCCAATTACTAACCAAATTGAAAATTTTGAAGAGATATTTACAACTGGAACTAATTGAGAACGCATGGTTAACCATTTGTATGCATTTGCGTGTTGAACGGCATGGCCAACCTCATGAGATGCAACTGCGGCTGCAGAAGCATTTCTTTCATTGTAAACAGATTCACTTAAATTAACCGTTTTATTGGTAGGATTGTAATGGTCTGTTAATTTACCTGGAGTTGAGATAACAGAAACATCATTTATACCATTATCGTGAAGCATTTTTTCTGCAATTTCACGACCACTTAAGCCATTTTTTAAATGAATTTGTGAATATTTTTTAAACTTCTTTTTTAATTGTTGGCTTACTAACCAGCTTACAAGCGATATAAGACCAATTATAATATAATAACCTATCATGTTTTTATTTTTTAGTTAATATGTATTAATTTGATAAATTTACAACATAAATTATTCCAATTTAATTAATAAGACAAAATGACAAAAATCCCTAAAATTCTTTTGATCTATACTGGAGGTACAATAGGTATGGTAAAAGACTTTACAACTGGAGCTCTAAAGGCATTTAATTTTGATAATTTATTAAAACAAATACCGGAGATTAATTTTTTAAATTGTAAAATTGAAAGTGTTTCATTAGAAAAACCTATTGATTCTTCAAATATGAATCCACAGCATTGGGTATCTATTTGTGAAATAATTGAGGATAATTATCAGGATTTTAATGGTTTTGTGGTTTTACATGGCTCCGATACCATGTCTTACACTTCTTCAGCTATTAGTTTTATGTTAGAAAATTTGTCGAAACCAGTAATTTTTACGGGTTCTCAATTGCCTATTGGAGATTTAAGAACAGATGCAAAGGAAAATTTAATAACATCAATAGAAATAGCTTCATCTCAAGAAGGTGGATTACCCGTTATATCCGAAGTTTGTTTGTATTTTGAATATAAATTATATAGAGCAAATAGAACAACAAAAGTTAATTCGGAACATTTTGAAGCTTTTTCGTCTCCAAACTTAATGCCTTTGGCTGAAAGTGGAGTTTATTTAAAATTTAATAGAGAGTTACTTAAAAAGACAATAACAGTTAAACAATTAGTAGTTAGAAAAAACTTAAATAATGATATTGTAATTTTGAAAATTTTCCCTGGAATTCAGAAAAGAATGGTAGAAAGTATTTTGTCAATTAAGAATTTAAAAGGAGTAATTATGGAAACTTATGGCTCTGGAAATGCTTTAACTGAAAGTTGGTTCTTAGAACTTTTAGAAAAATATTTAAATGAAGGATTGAAAATTGTTAATGTTACACAATGTAATAGTGGTGCGGTTATTATGGGGCATTATGAGACAAGTGAAAGACTAAGAGATATGGGAATAATTAGTGGAAAAGACATAACAACAGAGTCCGCTTTAGCGAAATTAATGTACTTATTAGGTCAAGATATTCCGAAATTGAGATTTAAAGAATTATTTGAAACTTCATTGAGAGGAGAAATCAGTTAATAATTAAAATTCGAGTCTCCATTTATTAAAAATTTTGCAATCAATTTTTGGATTTATCATTAATTTTGTAATAAAAATTACAATTACTCAATTTATTTTTAGTTTTATTGAAAACCTAAAGCTAAAAAAAAAATAATTTAAAGTGGCTTTAAAATTTTCAAAATTCAACATTTTTTTGTTACTTGCCATTCGCAAAAGCTGTGATTGATGAGATTTTTTTGATGAATAAATTTACTCTTGTTAAATTTCTTTTGCTTTTGAAAAATTAAGTATATTTAAACCATAAAATTAATAATTAACTATTACACGATGAAAAGAGTATTTACTATCCTTGCAATTACAGGATTATTGTTATTTGGAGCAGCTCCTAAAGCTATTGCACAAGATTCAGCAAAAACAGAACAAGTTGCTGATGCGGAATCGAAAACATTTCACCAAGAATTGAAACAACGTTTTATTGAAGGTGGACCATTTTTTATGGGAATTGTATTAGTAGCCTTAATTTTAGGGTTGGCAATTGCAATTGAAAGAATTATTTATCTTAATATGGCCACTACAAACACTAAGAAATTAGTGAATAAAGTAGATGAAGCTTTAGCTTCTGGAGGTGTAGAAGCAGCAAAAGAGGTTTGTAGAAATACAAAAGGACCTGTAGCTTCAATATTTTATCAAGGTTTAGATAGAATGGACGAAGGTGTAGACGCAGCTGAAAAAGCAGTTGTTGGTTACGGTGGAGTTCAAATGGGATTGTTAGAAAAGAACATTTCTTGGTTATCTTTATTTATTGCTTTAGCACCAATGCTTGGTTTCATGGGAACTGTAATTGGTATGATTAGTGCATTTGACTCTATTCAAGCAGCGGGTGATATTTCTCCAACAGTAGTTGCTGGGGGTATTAAAGTAGCCTTATTAACAACAGTATTTGGTTTGGTTGTTGCAATTATTCTTCAAATTTTTTATAATTACATTATCTCTAAAGTAGATAGTATTGTAAATAATATGGAAGACGCATCAATTTCACTTGTTGACCTTTTGGTTAGACACAAAAAATAAGAGTTATTATGAATAAGAAATTATCAAAAATCTTAACCTTGGTAACAGGTTTAATTGGATTAGTAGCTTTCTACTTTTTCATTAGAATTGTTATGATAGGTGATGATACAATAGAAACAGATGCCGATGTACAAGCGAGCATTGTTTCACCGTTTATTAGCTTTGCAAAATTTATTTTAATTGCCACAGGTATTCTTACTGTAGTATTTTCATTTGTAAATTTAGTAAAGAATCCACAAGGACTTAAAAGAACATTAATAGGACTTGGAGCTTTAGCTGTATTTCTTGTAATTGCTTATGCTGTTTCACCTGATGGAGCTGTATTAGATGTTAGTGGTAGAGTTTTACCAGATGGAGAAGCAGGTAGTATTTCAAAATGGGTAAGTACAGGAATAAACTTTAGTTTTATCTTAGGAGCTATTGGTTTAGTGTTTTTCCTATTAGATTTTGTTAAAGGATTAGTAAAATAATAGAACTATGGCAAGAAGAGAAAATTCAGAAATAAATGCTGGTTCTATGGCAGACATTGCGTTCTTGCTTTTAATATTTTTCTTAGTAACAACTACTATGGATGTAGATTCTGGTATTTCTAGAAAATTACCTGAGAAATCTGAGGATACTCCAGAAGTAACTATTAAAGAAAAGAATGTTTTAGATATTACTGTTAACAGAAATAATCAAATTCTTATTGAAGGTACTGACTTTATTCAAGTTTCAGATTTAAGAAAAATAGCAATGGATTTTATTGACAATGGTGGTGGTCTTTCTGCCCCAAAAGGAGATAAACCAGGAGAGGCATGTGATTATTGTCAGGGAGCAAAAGATCCAGCATCATCGGATCATCCATCTAAAGCAATTATTTCTTTACAAAGTGATAGAGGTACTAGTTATGGTATGTATGTATCAATTCAAAATGAAATTGAAGCAGCATATAATGATTTAAGAAACCGTTTAGCTTTGCAGAAATATAAGGTGTCTTATAAGGAGATGTTAAAAGAGTACAACGATAATGGAGGTGAGAAATTAAAAGCGAAAATAGATTTATTGAAAGATAGCTATCCGCAGATAATCTCTGAACCAGAACCAATTAAATAATATCAGATATGAGTAAGTTTAAAAAGAAGAAAAAAGGTTTACCTGCAATTTCTACGGCATCTTTACCTGATATTGTATTTATGTTGTTATTCTTTTTTATGGTATCAACTACTATGAGAGAGACAGATTTATTAATAAAGAAACCTACATTACCTGTTGCTAGTGAAGTAAAGAAATTAGAGCACAAAAGTTTGGTAAGTACTATTTATGTTGGTAAATCTAAAGATAAAAGAATATCTGGTGATAAAATTCAGGTTAATGATAAAATCATTGATGTAAAAGATGTTCCTAGTTTTATTTTTGCTGAAAGAGCTATAAGAAAAGAAGAGGAAGTTAAATTTATGACTACTTCTATTAAAGCTGATAAAGAAGCAAACGTAGGTACTATTTTAGATATTAAAGAGCAATTAAGAGATATAAATGCTTTAAAAGTTAGTTTTTCTACTTCAAAAGGAAGTGACTTAAGTACTAATTTTAAGAAATAAAAATTAGTTAAATAATTTTAGATAAAAGGCAATCAGTAATGATTGCCTTTTTTGTGTTTAAGACTTATCTTTGTATTTATGATAAAAAATATAATTCTTGTAATAGTGTTTCTCTTTAATTTGACCTTAATGAATGGTCAAGTGAGTAAGGACAGCCTAGATAATGCTTATTTAGAAGATCAAATATATTTAACCTTAACTTATAATAATATGTTAGATAAATCTCTTAGTCTTTCTCAAAATGGCTTTTCTGGAGGTTTTTCTGCTGGTTTTATAAGAGATATTCCTTTTAATGAAAAAAGATCAAAAGGGATTGCTTTAGGAATTGGTTATAGTTATGATGTTTATATTCAAAACTTGAAAATTTCAAAAAATAATTTCAATACAAATTTTGAGTTTGTTACCGATTATAAAACAAATTCTTTAAGATTACATTCAATAGATATTCCTTTTGAATTTAGATTTAGAAATTCGACAATTAACAAATATAAATTTTTTAGAGTTTATGCAGGTGTAAAAGCATCTTACATATTCTCATCTAAATCTGTTTATTCAGATTCAGTTGAGAAATTAAAAATTAAAAATATTGATGAAATTAATGAATGGAAGTATGGAGTAACTTTATCAGCAGGATATAGTACTTGGAATTTGTTTATTTATTATGGGTTAAATCCAATATTTAATGATGTAGTTGTGTCTAATGAATCTATAGATGCTAAAGATTTAAAAGTAGGATTAATCTTTTACATTATGTAATAAAAAACTCCGTAAACTAGAAATTGAGTAAGAAGACCTGTAACAAATCCTAAAAAAACTTCATTTATATTGTGAGCCTTTAATCTTAGTCTAGCCGAAGCAATAATACCACTAAGAATAAAAAATCCAATTAAAAATCCTAATATGTTTATTTTATATTCAAAACTAAAATAAACTAAAAAACCGATTAAACCTCCTATTGCTGCAGTATGTAAACTAATTTTTTGTTTAGAAAACAAAAAGATATAAGAAGCAATAAATCCTATTCCATACCCAAAATAAAGTAGAGATAACAAATTAACAACTCTTGTTTTTAGCAGCCAATTAGCAATTATAAAAGATATAGCAATAAATAGTAATGTTGGAAATTTACGTTCTTCAATGGTTACTAAATGATGGCTATTTATCATTTTAAAGCGTTTTAAAAGAAATAAAAATACAAGTGGGAATATATAAGTTCCAATAAGAATAACTGTTAAAATAATATGCTCTTGGGGTTTATAAATGTGTTTAGGTACAAACAAAAAGTATAAAACTGTCCCAATTATTGGGAAATTTATTGGATGAAAAAAAGTAGAGATAAATTTTGAAAATTTCATAGCTGTCTTCTAAATCTCTTTTCTTAATCTAGCAACAGGAATATCTAATTGTTCTCTATATTTTGCTACAGTTCTTCTAGCAATAGGATACCCTTTTTCCTTTAGAATAATTGACAGTTTATCATCCGTTAAAGGTTTCTTTTTACTTTCTTCTTTAACCACAGTTGCTAATATATTTTTTATTTCACGAGTTGAAACATCTTCTCCTTGATCGTTTTTCATAGATTCAGAGAAAAATTCTTTAATAAGCATAGTACCATAAGGCGTATTAACATACTTACTATTTGCAACTCTTGATACTGTAGAAACATCCATATTTATAACATCTGCAATATCCTTAAGTATCATAGGTTTTAACTTCCTTTCATCACCCGTTAAGAAGTATTCTTTTTGATGATTCATAATGGCATTCATATTTAACAACAACGTTTGTTGGCGTTGTTTTATGGCATCAATAAACCATTTTGCAGAATCAAGCTTTTGTTTAATAAATTGAACAGCTTCTTTTTGAGATTTAGTTTTTTCTTTAGAATCTTTATAACCCAACATTAAATCATTGTATTCTTTGGAAACATGAAGTTCAGGAGCATTTCTAGAATTTAAAGTTAGCTCTAATTCTCCTTCAACAATTCGTATATTAAAATCAGGTACAATTTGTTCTGCTATTTTATTGTTTCCAACATATGAACCTCCCGGTTTTGGATTCAATTTTTCTATTTGTGAAATTGCTTCTTTTAATTGTTCTTCAGAAATATGAAATTTTTGTAATAATTTTTTATAATGTTTTTTTGCAAAATGTTCAAAAGAATTAACTAAGATATCAATAGCTAAAATTCTACTTGGTTTTTCTTTTTTTCTTTTTAATTGAAGAATTAGGCACTCTTTTAAATTTCGTGCTCCTACTCCTGCAGGATCTAATTGTTGCACAAGATTAAGTAGTCGCTCCAATTCTTCAATTGTAGTAAATATGTTTTGTGTAAATGCTAAATCATCTAAAACATCAAGTAAATCTCTTCTTATATAACCGCTGTCATCAATGCTTCCTATTAAAAAATCAGTAATAATTTCTTCATCCTCGGTAAGCCTAAAGGTATTCATCTGGCTTTTTAAATGCTGTGTAAATGAAGTTCCAGACGCATAAGGAATATGTTTTTCTTCATCATCTGAAGAATAATTATTGGCATGTGTTTTATAATTAGGAATTTCATCGTCACTTAGATATTCATCAATATTTATATCTTCTGCACTAATACTATCGTTCCCGTCATCATCATATTCATCATTTTGAGTGTTTTCAAATTCATCAATATTTTCTTTGCCGCTATCCAAAGCTGGGTTTTCCTCTAATTCTTGTTTTAATTTTTGTTCAAATGCTTGTGTAGGCAATTGAATCAATTTCATTAATTGAATTTGCTGAGGAGATAATTTTTGTAATAATTTAAACTGTAAGCTCTGTTTAAGCATAAATATATGTTGTTGCTTTTTTTATAAAAATACAAAAAACAAATTATAATGAAAACGACTCTTGTTTGTGTTACTTTTAAAAGTCTGCATTTTGCGGTGTTCTTGGAAATGGAATTACATCTCTTATGTTTCCCATACCGGTAACAAATTGAACTAAACGCTCAAATCCTAAGCCAAAACCACTATGCTCAGCTGTACCAAATTTTCTAGTATCTAAATACCACCAAAGCTCTTTTTCATCAATATTTAAGTCGCTTATTTTTTGTTTTAAGACGTCTAAACGCTCTTCACGTTGGCTACCACCAACAATTTCTCCAATTCCAGGGAATAAAACGTCCATTGCTCTTACTGTTTTTCCGTCTTCATTTAAACGCATATAAAAAGCTTTAATATTTGCTGGATAATCAAATAATATTACTGGACATTTAAAGTGTTTTTCAACTAAATAACGCTCATGTTCACTTTGTAAATCTGCGCCCCATTCATTAATAATGTATTGAAATTTTTTCTTTTTGTTAGGTTTGCAGTTTCTTAAAATATCTATTGCTTCAGTATAACTTACTCGTTTAAAATTGTTTTCAGCAACAAATTTTAATTTTTCAATTAAAGACATGTCATTGCGTTCAATTGCCGGTTTTGTTTTGTCTTCTTGTGTTAGTCTATTATCTAAAAAAGCTAAATCATCTGGATAATTTTCTACAACATATGAAATTACAGATTTAATAAAATCTTCTGCCAAATCCATATTATCATCTAAATTATTAAATGCAACTTCTGGTTCAATCATCCAAAATTCTGCTAAATGGCGTGTTGTATTTGAATTTTCGGCTCTAAAAGTTGGCCCAAATGTATATACTTTCCCTAAGGCCATAGCATAAGTTTCAGCTTCTAATTGACCTGAAACCGTTAAGTTTGTTTCTTTTCCAAAAAAGTCTTTGCTATAATCAACTTTTCCATCTTCATTTAAGGGTGTATTTTCTAAGCCTAAAGTAGAAACTTGAAACATTTCACCTGCACCTTCAGCATCAGAACCAGTTATAATTGGAGCGTGGAAATTGTAAAATCCATTTTCTGTAAAATATTTATGAACTGCAAATGATAATGCAGATCTTAATCTCATTACTGCGCTAAATGTTGAAGTTCTAATTCTTAGATGAGCATTTTCACGTAAAAATTCGAAACTATGTTTTTTTGGTTGAATTGGATATTCATCTGGATTGGATGTCCCTAATACTTCAATTTTTGAAACTTGTATTTCAACTGATTGCCCTTTTCCTAGGCTCTCTGTTAGTGTTCCTGTAATAGAAATTGCAGCACCTGTTGTAACCTGTTTAAGGATACTCTCGTCTGTTTTTTCAAAATCAACAACACATTGAATATTATTTATTGTAGACCCATCATTTAAAGCAATAAATCTATTTGCTCTAAAAGTTCTAACCCATCCTTTTAAATTTACTTCTTGTAAGTAATTTTTTGAACTTAAAAGTTCCGCTACATTATTTCTAATCATATCTGAAATTTAGGAATAACAAATATACATTAACTAATGAAAGTTGGAAAGGAAAGTTACCAATGAAAAGTAAAAATTTTAATAGAGAATTTTAACGTTTTTATACATCTTCATTTTCATCTTCCGAAGGTAAAATATCTAAAATAGGTTCTTTAAAAACTTTTTTATTGGCAATACTTTTTTCTAAAGAAAGCAATAATGACGGTAAAAGGATTAAATTGGAAATCATTGCAAATAATAAAGTGATTGAAACTAAACCTCCTAATGCAATTGTTCCTCCAAAACTTGAAACAGTGAATACTAAAAAACCAAAGAACAACACTATTGAAGTGTAAAACATACTAACTCCTGTCTCTCTTAAGGCAGCATAAACGGATTCTTTAATTCTCCAATTATTTACTTTTAATTCTTGTCTGTATTTTGCTAAGAAATGAATTGTATCATCTACCGAAATACCAAAAGCAATACTAAAAACTAATATAGTTGATGGTTTAATAGGTACTCCTAAATATCCCATAAGTCCTGCAGTTATTAATAATGGAAAAATGTTAGGTAGAAGTGAAATTAAAATCATTCTAAACGATCTAAACATAAATGCCATAAATACTGCAATTAAAATAATTGCCAACGACAGTGATATTACCAAATTGTTTATTAAAAATGTGGTTCCTTTTAAAAACACAAGTGCTCCACCTGTCATAGAAACGGTATAATCTTTTTTAGGAAATTCTTTATCTATTTTTTGCTGTAAGCGATCTTCAATTTTTGCCATTTTATCAGTACCAATATCTTTCATGAAAGTGGTAATTCTAGCATATCTTCCTGTTGAATCTACATAACTTTTTAACATGTCTGAATCTGAATTTCCACTGGAATTTTTCATATAAGAAAGTATCCAGTTCTTTTCCTGATTGTTAGGGAGTTGGTAATATTCAGGTTTGCCGCTATAAAAAGCTTGTTTTGAATATTTAACTATGTTTAAAACGGAAATAGATTTTGATAATTGAGGAATTTCATCAATAGTTTCGTTCAACTCATCCATACGTTTTAGTGTGGAAAGTTTCATTACGCCTTTTTCTTTTTTGGTGTCAATTAAAATTTCTAACGGCATAATTCCCCCAAACTCTTCTTCAAAAAACACTATATCTTTAAAAAATTGTTTGCCCTTTGGCATGTCTTCAATTAAACTACCAGAAACTTTTATCATATAAACTCCAATCATACTAATAATAATAATTGTAGTAGTAGTAATATAAACAGCAATTCTGTGGTTTCTAACAATAGATTCCATCCATTTAACTATTGCATCAATCCATTTACGTTCTAAATGTTTTAAATGCTTTTCTTTAGGTAAAGGCAAAAAACTATACAATATTGGTATAATTAGTAATGCAAGTACAAAAATGGCTAGAATATTTATAGAAGCTATTGTTCCAAATTCTCTAAGTAACTGACTTTTTGTAAAAATGAAGGTTGCAAATCCAGAGGCAGTAGTAACATTTGTCATTAACGTTGCATTACCAATTTTTGATATTACACGTTGTAATGATTTTGCTTGGTTTCCATGTTTTTTTACTTCTTGCTGGTATTTATTAATTAAAAATATAGCATTAGGAACACCTATTACAATTATTAAAGGAGGTATTAAAGCCATTAATACAGTTATTTCATATTGAAATAAACCAATAAAACCAAAAGCCCAAATTACTCCAATACTAACAACAAGTAACGTAATAAATGTAGCTCTAAAAGAACGGAAAAAGAAAAAGAAAATAATTGCGGTAACTGCAAGGGCAAGACCAACAAACATACCTATTTCATCAATTATATTTTGGGCATTCATAGTACGTATATATGGCATACCAGATATGCGAACATCTATGTTGTTGTCTTTTTCAAATTGTTCTATGGTTGGATTTAACGAATCAAAAATAAAATCTTTTCTGGCTGCAGTGTTAACAATATCTTTATGCATATAAACCACAGTTCTAATTGTTCCTGTTTTTTTATTGAAAAGAAAATTATCAAAAAAGGGTAGGTTCTCAAAAAGGTCTTCTTTAATTTTTAAAACTTCCTGGTTTGTAGTTGGGATTTTGTCATATAATGGTTCAACAACAAATTTTTGTTCAGCAGAATTTTTTTTCAATTTTTGAATATCACCAATGGCAACCGTAAAATCTACTTCATTAAATGCATTAAGTTTTTTAGATAACTCATTCCAAGCATTAAATTTATCTGCCGTAAAAATTGTTGAATCTTGAACAGCTAAAATTATTAAATTTCCTTCTTCTCCAAAAAGTTTAAGAAACTTATCATAATTAATGTTTACTTCATGGTTTTCGGGAAGCAGATTTGCTTCTGTGTATGAAAAACGCATGTTTTCCATTTGTGTAGATAAAAAATACGTGAAAGCGGCTATTATAATTAATATAACAAATCTCCCTTTTAAAATTAATCTTGAAACCTGATTCCAAAAACCCATAAAAAAATTTTTGCAAAGGTAATAAAATAGTTTAGCTTTTAATTAGATGATTATTAAAAACCAAGTCTTAATTTATAGGTTAATTTTAAAGCTAAATTATCGCTCCATTCTTCATTTTTATAAGCACCATATCTGTAAAATGCGCTTAAACCAAATCCTTTAAGTAAACTATTAAATTCTAAACCACTTTCTAAATATCCTTTATTTAAGGATTTAAATTGCAAACCAAAATGATATTGTGGGTTTTGTATTGATCCAATAGCAGCTCTAGATACCAAAGTAAGTTGTGGTTTAAATTTAGTGCTTATGTTAAAGGCTTTTAAATGATGTTTTATATGTACAGATGCAAATTTATCAGAAATAAACTCGTTATAGCCCATTGTTTCAAAACTGTTTTTACCCGCAAAAGTTATACGTTTTGCCCACGGACTTTTAAATGTATAATTAGGTGTTGAGTTAAATAAATGTGAAATTGGAGCTTCTCCCCATACAATACCACCTTCTGCTAGAATTGTAGTTTGGGCTTTTCTTAATCTATTTATTTTATGAAAAACTCTGATGTTTAATTGAGTAAACTCAAAATCACTTTCAAATAAGTCTTCAAAACTTTTAGTTATTTGAAAAGTGAATTGTGGATATCTATTTTTAATTGTTAATTTTCCCAAAGGCGAATTCATATATTCACTTTTTGGGTTGTATTGAAATCCAATAGTGGCAGTTGATAATGTATATTCAATAATATTTTTTGTTGGAGAGATGAAGTTATAATCAAAAACTGGTAAATAATCTCCTGTACTGAATTGAAATTTAGTTTCTAAATTTGGTTGAAAATCATGTTTTAAAAATCCGCTAATAGTTTTATAGTTGTAGAATTTATCAATGTTTAAATTTCTAGGATTAATTGGGGAAAAGGAATTATTTTCTTTTATAAAATTAAGGGCAGCTGCTTCTTTTAAATCATTTGTGAATTTAGCTCCTAACCAAGTGTTAGAATTTTTGTTTAAACGAGTTGATGCTCCAAAACTATATTTAAAGTCCTTATCTTTAGTTCCATAAGCAACATAAGATTCTATTTTAAACGTGTTAGAAAAATTACTATTAGTTTCCCCTCCAAAACCTAACCGTAATCCTTCATAATTATTTAGGTTTAAAATCTTACCTAAATTTAGGTTTATAAATTTAGTAGGGTAGTAGCCTTTTAAAATATTTCTAGCTATATTTATTTTTTTACCAACACCTTCTTTTTTTGCTAAACTATCTAAAAAGGTATAAGTTGTTTCTCCTCTTTTAGAAAGGGAATCGGTTCTATATGAATTCCAAAATAATTCTGATTTTTTGTTGGCATCATCCATAAAATCAATTGTAGCGGATGAGTTTTTTACAACAACAGGTGTGTTTATTAAAATGTTGGAATTACTGGATTTTGATATAAAATAGGTAATATCACTTTCATCTTTTTCTTTGGTGTTAATAATTGAATCCTTTCTCTTGTCCTTAGATACTTTTACGGCACCTCCAAATAAAGCAATTCTTTCATCATTTTCACCCTTTTTTAAAACAACATTCATATCCTTTGGGAACCAAATATTAAAACTTTTATTAAAGCTATAGTTTTGTGTTGCCTTTACATTTACCATACCTTTTAATTCAGCAATAGCTTTTGTAATTGCAAATTGTTTAGAATCTATGTATAAAACACCTTCAATGCCAAGAAATTTTTTCTTATGTTTTGGTTTAAAATGAATTAAAATGGATTTATTAACACCGTTAAATACAGTGTCTAAAATTTTGTAATTATATAATTTAAGAGCATTATTTGCTATAGGGTTAGTGTATTTTGTACCTGCTAAGGTGTATACTTCATTATAAAATGAAAGGTCTTGAAACGTTATGGCTAAAAGTTCATAAATTGGTTGTTTTAACCCGGCCATTCTAGAGGCAAGAACCAATTCTTTTTCCTTTTTTCCTTTTTGAAATCTATATTCTGAAATTTTTTCTGAAATAAAAAGATGTTGTTTTATAATATCCTTCTTAAATTTAAAATTAGAAGAGTCAAGTTTTTCAAATTCTTTAATTCCGTTTTTTGAAACAATAAAAACAGAATCTATTTTACCGTCAATAGAATCTGGGTTTGCAGTTACTAAAATCTTATTGTAAGTGTTAAATTTAAAACTGTTTAAAGATTTTTCTATGTCATTCTTAGGCTTGTTTTTTATAACATTTCTAATAATATTTAGCGCAGGGTTTTCTTTAGCTGTAATTAAAATTTCATTTAAACTTTCAACAGTAGTATTTAATTCTACTTTAAGATATTTATTATCTGAGTTTACTGAAACAGAAAAGGTTTCATACCCTATATATGATATTTTTAGAGTGTTAAATGGATTTTTTGTTTTGATTAAAAAGGTTCCGTCAGCATTAGTTAATGTTACAAAACCTGTATTTGTAACTATTGAAGCAAATGGAAGTGGGCTTTTTGTTTCACCATCAATTACAACACCCTGAATTTGTTTTTGAGAAAATGCTATTAAGGGAATAATAAAAATGATAAAAAGTACCCTTCTCATTTTGTAATTTTTGTGATGTGAACAAATATAGTTTATTAAAAAAGCACTCGATTGAGTGCTTTTTGCTTTTATGATAAATTTAAGATAGTTAAACTTTCATTATTTCTGCATCTTTTACTTTATAACAACTATCTATTTCAATGCTATATTTATCAGTTAATTTTTGAATATCAACTTCGGCATTAGCTTTCATATCTTCAGAAGCATCGGTTTTTTTAATTTCATTCATTGCTTCTCTACGATCATTTCTAACACTCACTTTTGCAATTTCAGCTTCAGCCTTTGCTTGTTTCGAAAGATCTTTACGTCTATCTTCAGTTAAAATAGGGACATTAATAATAACAATTTCACCATTATTCATAGGGTTAAATCCTAGGTTAGCTATCATAATTGCTTTTTCAATTTCATGAAGCATGTTTTTTTCCCATGGCTGTACAGTTATTGTATGAGCATCCATAGTTCCAACATTGGCAACTTGACTTAATGGAACTTGTGAGCCGTAATAATCTACAGTAACACTTCCTAACATAGATGGACTTGCTTTTCCAGCTCTAATGTTTCTAAATTGCTTTTCTAAATGCTCAATAGCATTTTGCATTGATTCTTTTGTGCTATCTATTATGAAGCTTAATTCTTCATTCATGTTTGAAAAAATTATATTAATTATCTATTTATCAACTTTGGTACCAATAGTTTCACCAGAAACTACTTTTTCAAGATTTCCTTTGGTATTCATATCGAATACAATAATAGGTAAATTATTTTCTTGACTCAAGGCAAAAGCAGTCATATCCATAACTTTTAAGCCTTTATTCATTACATCTTTATACGAAATATTTTCAAATTTAATGGCGTTTTTATCTTTCTCAGGGTCAACATTGTAAATTCCATCTACACGAGTTCCTTTTAAAATAACTTCAGCATCAACTTCAATAGCTCTTAAAACCGCCGCTGTATCAGTTGTAAAGTAAGGGTTTCCTGTTCCGGCTCCAAAAATTACAACTCTACCTTTTTCTAAATGTCTTACAGCTCTACGTTTAATAAATGGTTCGGCTACTTGTTGCATCTTAATTGCAGTTAGCAATCGTGTATTAATACCTTCTTCTTCAAGTGCACTTTGTAGTGCTAAGCTATTAATTACAGTAGCTAACATACCCATATAGTCGCCTTGAACTCTATCCATACCATTACTAGCTGCTGCAACACCTCTAAAAATGTTCCCTCCACCAATAACAATTGCAACTTCAACGCCTTTATCAACAACTTTTTTTATTTCAATAGCGTATTCTTTTAGTCTTTTAGGGTCAATTCCGTATTGGCGTTCGCCCATTAGTGCTTCACCGCTTAATTTTAGTAAAATTCGTTTATAAGTCATAATTCATTTGAAAGTTATGCAAATATATGAAATAGTAGGATAAAATTTATTTAATATTTAAAATGTAATTTCAAATACTCATATTCTCTTTAAGTAATACTTCAGTTTAATTTATAAGAAAATTTAAATTATTGTTACTACGTAACTTTTTGAAAATGTTCTTTTATAATTATTTTACTGGTTAAAGTAAAAATTGAAACATTTTATCAAAAAAAAAGCCTCGCAATTTGCGAGGCTTTTAATATATAATTTCAAGTACTTTATTAAGCTAAAGAAACTCTTTTAAATCCTGTTACAGAAACACCAATAGTGCTTACGTACTCAGCAACGGTTTTTTTCTCGTCTTTAATAAAGTTTTGATCTAGTAAACATTGTTCTTGATCTAAAGTAGTATTATCAGAAATAAATCTTTCTAATTTACCAGGAAGAATTCTATCCCAAATTGCTTCTGGTTTCCCTTCAGCTTTAAGTTCTTCTTGTAATTTTACTTTAGTAGCTTCAATTACTTCATCAGATAATTGAGATCTAGAAATAAATGTAGGAATATTTTTTAATGTTTTTCCTAATCTTCCTAATTCAATATTATCTTTTTCAATAACAGCAATTCTAGCTTCAGTTTCTGAAGCAACAAATTCAGGATCAAAATCTTTGTAAGATAATATAGAAGCTCCCATTGCAGCAGCTTGCATTGATACATCTTTAGCAACTACATCAGCACCATCAACGTTATCAGATAAAGCAGCAACAGCAGCAATTTTGTTTCCAGCGTGAATGTAAGAACCTACAAAACCACCTTCAACAACTTCAAAACCACCAATTTCTAATTTTTCACCAATTACACCAGTTTGCTCAATTAATTTTTCAGCAACTGTCATTCCTCCAAAATCAGCAGCTAAAAACTCTTCTTTTGAATTAGTGTTAAGTGCAATAGTAGCAAATTCGTGAGCCAAAGCAACAAAAGCATCATTTTTAGCAACAAAATCAGTTTCACAGTTTAATGAAATGATTGCGCCTTTAGTGTTATCAGCATTTACTTTAGCTATAACAGCACCTTCTGAAGAATCTCTATCAGCTCTTTTTGCAGCAACTTTTTGTCCTTTTTTACGTAAAATTTCAATTGCTTTGTCAAAATCTCCTTCTGCTTCAACAAGTGCATTTTTACAGTCCATCATACCAGCTCCGGTAGATTTTCTTAATTTATTTACTTCTTGGGCCGTAATTTTTGCCATTTTATAAATCTTTTTTGTTGAACTAGGGTTCAACTATTTTACAATAATTATTTTTTTACTTCAGTTTTTACTTCAGTTTTCGCTTCAGCTTTTGCTTCTGCAACTTTGTCTTTACCAGCTTTTCTTTCAGCTAAACCTTCAGCAACACCATCAATAATAAAACCTAATACTTTTTCAATAGATTTAGAAGCATCATCATTTGCAGGTACAACATAATCAATTCCTCTTGGATCAGAGTTTGTATCGATCATTGCAAAAATTGGAATGTTTAATTTTTTAGCTTCAGCAATAGCAATATGTTCTTTTTTTACATCAACAACAAAAATTGCTCCTGGTAAACGTGTCATATCAGTAATAGAACCTAAATTCTTTTCAAGTTTTTCACGTTGACGGTTAATTTGTAATTTTTCTCTTTTTGAAAGTGCATCAAAAGAACCATCTTGTTTCATTCTATCAATAGTAGCCATTTTTTTAACAGCTTTTCTAATAGTAATAAAGTTTGTTAACATTCCGCCAGGCCATCTTTCAGTAATGAAAGGCATGTTAACACTTTTAGATTTGTCAGAAATAATTTCTTTTGCTTGTTTTTTTGTAGCTACAAAAAGGATTTTTCTACCAGAAATTGCTATTTTCTTTAAAGCTTCAGCAGCTTCTTCAATTTTAGCAGAAGTTTTGTAAAGGTCAATGATATGAACACCATTACGTTCTCCATAAATGTAAGGAGCCATGTTTGGATCCCATTTTCTAGTAAGGTGACCAAAGTGTACACCTGCATCTAATAATTCTTTAATTTCAATATTTGCCATTTGTATTTAGTTTACGTTCCGTTGAGACTTAGCAATAGGGAAGTAGCGATAAAACGATCTTCCCTATTTGGATGCTAAACTTTGTACAGTCATTGACTGATCAACGACAACTTTATTTTTAATTTCAATGAACCACCAAGTAAATTGGTGTACCAATAATTGTATAAAACGATTAACGTTTTGAGAATTGGAATTTTTTTCTTGCTTTCTTTTGACCGAATTTCTTACGTTCAACCATTCTTGGATCTCTTGTAAGTAATCCTTCTGGTTTTAAAATAGTTCTGTGTTCAGGGTCTATTTCAATAAGAACTCTTGAGATAGCTAAACGAATAGCTTCTGCTTGACCAGTAATACCACCTCCAAATACATTTACTTTAATGTCAAATGCTTCTGCATTATCAGTTAAATTTAATGCTTGCATAATTTTATATTGCAAATGTGGTGTAGTAAAGTAATCTTTATATTCTTTTTTGTTTACGGTAATGTTTCCTTTTCCGTCAGAAACATAAACACGAGCAACAGCTGTTTTTCTTCTACCTATTTTGTGAATTGTATCCATAATTATCTAAGGTCGGTGTTTACGTTAATTAATTTAGGTGATTGGGCAGTTTGTTTATGTTCTGCTCCTGCATAAACATATAAGTTTCTGAACAAAGCACTCCCTAAAATGTTTTTAGGTAACATACCTTTAACTGCTTTTTCAATAAGACGTGTTGGGTCTTTTTCAAACATTTCTGTTGCAGTTAATGATCTTTGACCACCTGGATATCCTGTGTGACGAATGTAAGATTTGTCAGTCCACTTTTTACCAGTTAATTTTATTTTCTCTGCGTTGATAACCACTACATTGTCTCCACAATCTACGTGAGGAGTGTAATTTGGCTTGTATTTACCTCTAATTAGCATTGCTACTTTAGAAGCTAGACGACCCAACGTTTGGCCGTCTGCATCAACTAATACCCACTCTTTAGTAACGGTATTTTTGTTAGCTGACACTGTTTTGTAACTTAATTTACTCACAATTAAATTCTTTGTTATAGTTAAACATTTATTTTATCCCTCTAAAAAGGGAGTGCAAATGTACAATTATTATTTATATAATAAACAGTAAGTTACAGTTATTTATAATTGAATTTAATAGAGACGTTTTATGTTATATGCTTAGTATAATATATTACTTAAAGTAATGATTAAAAATGGATTAACTTAAATTTTGAAATATTTAGTATTAATGTGCTTCCAACCAATTTTTTCCTTCACCTAAATCTACAGTTAATGGAACCGAAAGTTTAAAGGCATTTTCCATTTTTTCTTTTATAATTTGTTTTAATTCGGAAGCTTCATCTTTATGTAAATCAAAAACCAATTCATCATGTACTTGCAGTAACATTTTGGTTTTATAATTTCCTTCAGTTAAAAATTTGTGAATATTAATCATTGCGATTTTTATAATATCAGCTGCACTTCCTTGAATTGGTGCGTTTACAGCATTTCTTTCGTCACCAGCTCTAACAATTGCATTGTGAGAATTGATGTTTTTTAAATTTCGTCTTCTTTTTAAAACAGTTTCTACATAACCATTATCTCGGGCAATATTTACCTGATTAGATATGTATTCGCTTAATTTTGGAAATGTTTTGTAATAATTGTCAATTAATTCCTTTGCTTCTTTTCTTGATTTATTTAATTGTTGCGCTAATGTAAACGCTCCTTGGCCATAAATAATACCAAAGTTTACAGCTTTAGCTTCGCCACGTTGAGTTCTGGTTACTTCACTAAGTTCAATTCCAAATATTTTTGCTGCTGTGGCCGCGTGTATATCTTCTCCATTTTTAAATGATTGAATCATACTTTCATCTTCACTTAAGGCTGCAATTATTCTAAGTTCAATTTGCGAGTAATCTGCTGCTATTAAAGTGTAATTATTATCTCTTGGAACAAATGCTTTTCTAACCTGTCTGCCTCGTTCTGTTCTAATAGGGATATTTTGAAGGTTGGGATTGTTAGAGCTTAACCTTCCTGTTGAAGCTACTGCTTGGCTATAAGTTGTATGCACTCTACCTGTTGTTTTGTTTACCTCTTTTGGTAATGCATCAATATAGGTGTTTTTTAATTTTACCAAACCTCTCCATTCTAAAATTTCTTGAACAATAGTATGTTTTGAAGCTAATTTAGATAGGATTTCTTCTCCTGTTGCATATTGGCCCGTTTTTGTTTTTTTAGGTTTTTCAACAAGTTTTAAATGGTCAAAAAGTACGTCGCCTAATTGTTTTGGAGATGCTAAATTAAATTCTATTCCTGCTTCAGCATAAATTGTACTTTCTAATTTGTTAATGTCTTCTGTTAATTTTTCTGATAATGAATTTAAAAATGATTCATCTAATTTAATTCCTTCTAATTCCATTGATGCTAAAACCCTTAATACAGGAATTTCAATGTCATTATATAAACTAGTAAGATTTAATTTTTCCAAATCATTTTCAAAAAGTTCTTTTAATTGAAAAGTAATATCTGAGATTTCAACCGCATATTGTGTTTGTTTTTCAAGAGTAATATCTTGAATTAAAAGTTGATTTTTACCATTTTTACCAATAAGGTCAGTTAATTGTTTTGGTTGGTAATTTAAATAAGTTTCAGAAAGTACATTTAAATCATGACGCATATCGGGTTGTATTAGGTAATGAGCCAATTGCGTATCAAATAATTTTCCTTTTAATTGTATATTGTTTTTGTGTAAAACTTTAATTGCATATTTTAAATCTTGACCTATTTTTTCAATTTTTTCATTTTCGAAAAAATCTTTAAGTAGGTTTAAATTATCATTTTCTTCATTGCTGAAAATTGGAATATAATGTCCTTTTCCTTTTTCATATGAAAATGAAATTCCAATAATTTGAGACTCAAAACTATTGTTACCAATAGTTTCAATATGAAATGCAACTGAAGTTTTTTCTTGTAGCTTTTTTAAAAATAGTTTTTTTGACAGTGAAGTATTCACATATTGATAAAAATGACTGGTATTATCATTTGAAAGATATCCCGAGGGTGTTTCAGTAGTTTCTTCGTTTGGTGTTGAAAATAAATCGAATTGTTGAGTTGGTGTAGCAGTTGAGTTTTGAGTAGTTGGTTCTGCTATTTTCTCTATTACTTCTTGTCCGTAAGCTGGAAAAGATTTAAATATTGATGGTAATCTTTCAGCAATTCTTCTGAACTCTAATTCCTTAAATATTTCATTGGTTTTTTCGGTATTTGGATGATTTAATAAATAATCATCTTCATGAAATTGAACAGGGCAATCTAATATTATTGTTGCCAATTCTTTAGAAAGTAAACCAAGTTCTTTGTTGGCTTCAACTTTTTCTTTCATTTTACCTTTTAGCTCATGAGTGTTTGCTAATAGGTTTTCCATACTTCCATATTGTTTTAGAAACTTTTTAGCAGTTTTGTCTCCAACACCAGGAAGTCCGGGTATATTATCAACAGCATCCCCCATCATTCCTAAATAGTCAATAACTTGTTCAGGTCTTTCAACCTCAAATCTTTTTTGAACTTCAGGAATTCCCCAAATTTCAATACCATTTCCCATTCGGGCTGGTTTATACATAAAAATATTTTCCGATACCAATTGCGCAAAATCCTTATCTGGAGTAACCATATATGTTTCAAAACCTGCTTTTTCTGCTTGTTTAGACAGGGTTCCAATTAAATCATCTGCTTCAAAACCTTCTTTTTCAATAATTGGAATATGCATAGCTTCCAAAATTTTATGAATGTAAGGAACTGCAATTTTTATGGCTTCGGGAGTTTCTTGTCGGTTAGATTTGTATTCGGGAAAAGCTTCATTTCTACTGTGTGAACCACCTTTATCGAAAGCAACCGCTAAATGATCAGGTTTTTCTCGTTTAATTACTTCTAATAAGGAATTTGTAAATCCTAAAATAGCGGAAGTATCCATTCCTTTTGAGTTAATTCGAGGGTTTTTAATAAGTGCGTAATAACCACGAAATATTAAGGCGAAGGCATCTAATAAGAAAAGGCGTTTTTTTGAAGACATTGCTAGTTAAATTGAAATTTTTAATTTGAGTAAAAGTAATAAAATCAATTTTAACAATGCATTAAAGCATGTCTTTTACAAATTTATATATAAAATAAATTTATGGAATTATAAAGTAATATTTTTAAGTTGTGGGTAATCGTATTTTTATAAATATTAAATTTTTACAATTTGGTAAGAATTTAAAGCGCTAGTTGAAAGGTCTTTTATTATAAAAAAATATGAACCTCTTGCTAGTTGAGAAATATCTATTGATTTTTCTTGTGTTTGTAAAATCATTTGTCCAATAGTATCATAAACCTTAATTTCAATATCTAGTTTTGTATTTATATTAACCATAGAGACTGCAGGGTTAGGGTAAACTTGCAAATCTAATGTAGCAAAATCTTTAATAGCTAATGTAGCGCTAGGAGAACTTGCAGTTACAGTTGAGAAATTCACAAGAGATCCAAATGTAAAAGCTAGTGTGTTATCCGTAGTGTTAAGTGTACCTGAATATGGATTCCAAGCACCTAAATCGTTTTTAACTTGTAGAACAAGGTCGCCTTCTGTTAGGCCATTTAATTCTGTATCTTCATAAAATAACACAAGTTCTCCTTTAAAACCTGATATAAAATTATCAAAGGTAAAAACCCTTTCAATAGTTTCAGCTGATAAAGCTGTGGATGTTTTTGTAATTGCGTTTACTCCATTAATTGTAAGATCTTCTGTAGGGGTTAATCCTAAGCCGTTTACATAGAAGGTTGTTCCGTTTTTTATTGTGATAGATTCAGAGCTTGCAATGCTTAAATCTTGCCCATAGCAAAAAGATGTAAGTATAAAAGCAACAAAAAAGATTGAGTTTTTTATTTGGGGAGTCATATTATTTGGGGTTTAAATTTTATTATAATTATAAGGGGTACATACAAATTATAAAAGTTCAAAGGTATGAAAACAATTTGAATATACGATTTCATAATTGTTTGTGACTCAAATATTTATGAAATATGCAAAATATATATGTTAGATTATATAATTTTTGAGAATTCCTAAAAAATAGTGGTTTTTATATTTAAATATTGCTTTAATAAAAAATAATGTATTATGTTTAGCGCAAATCAACCCTAGTAAAACCCTGAAATTTAATTAATTAAAACAAAAAGACTTATGAAATCAAAAAAAATATTATCAATAGCTATGCTATTGGTGTTTTTTAACTTGAGTATATTTTCTCAAGTAGGAATAGGAACTACAAGCCCCCATGGATCCTCTGTTTTAGATTTGACCTCAACTACACAAGGTGTTTTAACACCAAGAATGACAAGTACTCAACGAACAGGTATTTCTAGTCCAGCAAAAGGTTTGCTTGTTTTTGATACTATTGAGGATTCATTTTATTACTTTAATGGTAGTGTATGGGTGAAATTAGAAGGAGCTATTCAAAGAGATAATTATAAACTAGTTAAAAGTGTTGCGGATTTGGCTGATGAGTTATCAAATGGAGGTGATTCTAAATATCTACTATCAGATAGTTTTACTTATGAAATTAATGGTGATATTACTTTTGATAAACCTATAGAATTAAATGGTGCTAATATTATTGGTAGAGATACGGGAGAAGATATTTTGAGAAATGGGTCAGGATCAACTTTTTTTATTGGTGCAAAAGGAGCACGTTTTAAAGATCTTGTGATTGAAGGTGGAGGTGAGCAAGTTTTTAATATTACAGGTGGTGCTGGAGCTGGCAGTGTTGCAGCATATAGCGTTCTAGTAAAAAATGCTTCTTCGCTTGGAATAATTTCTGATTTGTTTTCAGTCTTTTTTGAAGTATTACAAGTTACAAGTAGTAATAATGGTTTTGATGTTTCTAATATTACTTCTTTTTTTATGGATAAAATATTTTGGACAGGTAGTAATTCAGGAACTTTTTTAAAGCTATCTGGAACGTTTGGAAATTTACAAATTGCTAATGGAAGGGTAGTTGCTGATACTGGAGAAACAGGGGTGGATGTGAGTGCAAACCCAACAATTACAGTTTCTGCATCCTTGTCTGAAGTTAGCTTTTCAGGTGTTGGTACTAGAGTTGCGGGGTATGCACCCGAAATTTATGCTGGATATAAATTTAATGATAAATGGGAGGTTGAGTGCCCGGGAATACTTACAGAAAAAGACGATGTTGCAATTGGTGATATTAATTTAAACGGGTCTGTTGGTTCTGGAACTCCAACAACATTTTCAATTAATGATACAGGGACTAGTAGTCGTACAAAATTGTCAGGTAATACAAATTCAACTAATTTGTTTAGATTTTCAGCAGTGGGAGAAAATAGACTTGTTTATAATGGTGAAAAAAAGAGGTATTTCAATATTAATACAAGTTTGTCATTTCAGGGTAATTTACTTGATGATTTATTTATATTTTATATAGCAAAAGGAAATAATGGAGATACAAATGCAACCGTAGTTGAAAGTACCCGAGTGTATAGAGAGGTCGGAGCAAATTTTGATGTAGGAGCTTTAGCTATTGTTGGTTCTGTAGAGCTAGAAGAAGGTGATTTTATTGAAGTGTGGGTTGAAAAATATAGAGATGGAGACGGAAATGGTGGTACTAACGGAAGAGTATTGACAGTTTCACTTAATTTGGTAATAAATTAATAAAAAATGCCTCGATTTTTCGAGGTATTTTTTATTTTAATAGGGAAATATTTCTATTTTAAAATCTTGATGATTGGAATTTTTTGTTAAAACAAATAGTCTTTTACTAGTTTAAAAATCTTTATACTATTTATTGGGTTCTATACATAAGGTTCTAGATTGCTCAACAGTTAAACTATTTGATGTATTTGCAACACTCCATTTAGCTGTTATAGTTGTGTCTTCCTCTAATTTAGTATTTATAGGGTTTACTAAAGTACTTCCACCTACAGGTTTTTCTCCTGCTACTTCTAAAAATGAATTTATTTGTATTGATCCGTTAGTTCCTATGCTTCGGCAAGTTGCTATTATTGTAAGTACAAAAGGAGTATTAGAAGAGATACCTTTAAGGTCTTCTGTTTCTAAGGTATGTATTGTTGTACCTGCATATTTAACGCGAAAGGTTAAATTACCATTATTGCTTTTCTGTTCAATAATTCCTCTTATTACTGTCTCTTCTGATTTTCCAACTTCAAGATAATTAGGACCATGCTGAACAATTGCAAGTGGAGGGGAGGTTTCAGAGGTGGTATTTATTAAATCTGTAGTTTCTATTCTAACATCTTCACTCATAGCAATACCTCTACGTTTTAAAAATTGAGAGAATTGAAGAGAGTGACCAACATACTCCATAGTACCTTCTTCAATTGTTGTTAGTGGGCTTACTTGTGTTGTGAATTTTAAGGGGGCCGTTCCTGTAGTTGTTGTGCCTGCTTTTAAATGTAGTACAGCAGTTGGAGATGTTTCTCCAATACCAACTTGTGAAAATGCACTAAAAGTGGTTAAAAATAAAAAAGAATACACTAAAATGAGTGAAGAGGGGTGATAATTTTTTTTAATAACGGTTAATTTCATGATAATTTTTTTAGGGGTTAAGTATTTATTAATTCGCAAACATACAATTTAAAATATGATAAATGTTAGCAAATAGATTTTTCACAAAGTTAAATTGCTAAGTAACAAGTGTTAAATACCTCATAATTTTAAAATACAATTCTATAAGAATCATAAAATAAAGTTAGATTTGTTTTTATGGTTAGATGGTTCATTTTTATAGTAATTGTACTTTTTATAGATTTTTATGCTTTTCAAAGTATAAAAACAATTACAAGAAATAAAATTGTGTTTATTAGTTATTGGTTAGTTTCTATAGTAGTAATAGCTAATGTAATTTATAGTATTAATTCTATTGGAGAATCCAAAGGGTTAAGCCAGCAAGTAATGCTTGCGTTTGGGTTATTAATTTTAGTGTTAACACCAAAAATAGTTGCACTTTTAGTATTATTTGGTGAAGATATTTTTAGAGTTTTTAAAACCGGATTTAATTATTTTGGAATCTCTAAAACATCTGAATTTTTTCCTGAAAGAAGATCGTTTGTAAGCAAACTAGCTTTAGGTTTGGCGGCAATACCATTCAGTTCTGTTTTATATGGAATGGTAAAAGGAAAATACAATTACCAAGTAATTAAACATACGCTATACTTTAATGATTTGCCAACAGCTTTTGATGGTTATAAATTAACGCACCTTTCAGACATACATAGTGGTAGTTTTGATGATGAGGCTAAAATAAGTCTTGGTATAGATTTAATTAATGAGCAAGAATCTGATGTGATTTTATTTACAGGGGATATTGTAAATAATACTGCCGATGAAATGGTTCCTTGGATTCCTCTTTTTAGTAAACTTAAATCAAAAGATGGGAAGTTTTCAGTTTTAGGAAATCACGATTATGGAGAATATGTTAGTTGGAAAACCATAGAAGAAAAGGAACAAAATTTTAAATTAATAAAGGATATTCACCCAAAAATAGGTTTTAATTTATTATTAAATGATAGCATTTATTTAGAAAAAGGGGCAGATAAAATTGCATTAATAGGTGTTGAAAATTGGGGTACACGATTTAAAAAAGCAGGAGATTTACAATTAGCTTCATCAAAAATAGATAAAAATGATTTTAAAATTTTAATGAGCCACGACCCTTCTCATTGGGAGCAGGAGGTTAAAAACCACTCAAATAATTACCACTTAACTTTAAGTGGGCATACGCACGGAATGCAGTTTGGAATAGAAATTCCAGGGATAAAATGGAGTCCTGTACAATATATTTATAAATATTGGGCAGGAATTTACAATGAGTTTGGGCGGTATATAAATGTGAACCGAGGTTTTGGTTTTTTAGCTTTTCCAGGAAGGGTAGGAATTTGGCCTGAAATTACAGTAATTACTTTGAAAAAGAAGTAATTATAGTTTTTTAAATTAAAATGTTACATTTGTATATAAGCAACTTTAGTTATTTTGAAGCTGAAGAGAAAAAAAATTAAAAATTCATGACAAAATTTGGAGAATTAATTGGCTCTGAGATTCCTGTTTTAATCGATTTTTATACAGAGTGGGAAGACGGTACAGATAGTTTACATTCTATATTGCGTGATGTTGCTGCAGCATTAGGAGATAGTGCTAAAGTGATTAAGATTGATATTGAAAAGAATGAAATGTTGGCAAATGCATTACGAATCAAGGGAAATCCAACATTTATTATCTATAAGGATGGTGAAATGAAATGGAGGCAGTCTGGAGAGCAAGATGCTAATTCACTAATTAGTTTAGTGCAACAATACGTTTAAAAAAGGTTAATTTATACTTTTAAAACTGTAGCCCTTGGCTGTGTAATATTCTAATATTTTAGGCAACGTATATTGTAAATTGGTGCTTGCTTTTATACTATCATGAAAAACAACAATACTTCCGTTTTTTGTGTTTTTAACAACGTTTTCCAAACATTTTTTAGGAGTTATAGTTTGGTCAAAATCTGCGCTTAATACATCCCACATAATTATCTTATAATCTTGTTTCCTAATGTTTCTTGCTTGTTTTAGAGTTAATTTACCATAAGGAGGTCTAAACAGATTTGAACTATTGTGAGATAAAGTTGTATCCGCTTTTTGAAAATTAGTTAAATACTCTTTTTTTGAATTTTTAAAGCCATTTAAATGATTATTGGTATGGTTTCCAATAGCATGTTTGTTTTCAGTTAATCTTTTAAAGATTTCAGGATGGTTCACTACATTTTTACCAATACAGAAAAAGGTTGCTTTTGCATTAAACTTGTTGAGCTCATTTAATGTCCAATCTGTAATTTCAGGAGTTGGACCATCATCAAAAGTTAGGTATATTGTTTTTTCTTTTTTATTAAAACTCCAAAACCATTTATTGAAAATGATTTTAACAAGTTTTGGAGTTTTAATAAAGTAAGGTTTCATTATTGAGCTGTTTCTTTATTAGGCATTAAAAAGTCGAATAGTTTTAAAAATACAACATATTCATCTTTAATTTTATTACCATATTCTTCATCGTCCTCAAATTTAACTGAAGATCTGACCAATTGATCATACATTAAAAATGTTCTCTCAATTTCATCAAATACAGTATCAATATTATTTTCATCATATTGGCTGTAATATGTTAATCTTTCTTGAAAAATTATTTTTAATTCAGCAACTAATTTTCTTGCTTTTTCCGGCTTATTTAAACCGTAGTATAAGTCTATATAAGAAATTAACATGCTATAGTGTCCAAATTTATTAACGGGCATTTTTTCTAGAGATATATCAAGAATTTCTTCAGCTTTGTCAAACTTTTTCTCTTTCATTAACTCTCTTGCTAAACGTTCCATATTGTTCCTGTAGGTCACTGAGTTTTTTCGGGTTTCAACATCTAAATAGATGTTGTCATCTGTAATATTTCGCCAATCCCAATTTTTAACATTTTCATACATAATGTCTGTGTTAATTCTACCCATTTCAAAAAAGTTACCTTTATTTGGAGTATGAATTGGAACCAATTTATAGGTCATTGCATCTAATTGTAGATAATCTTTTAGCCAAATATATTCTTCATCTGCTTGAGCTCCACCTGTAAAATAGATTGGTTGCTTCCAGTTATTATTTGCTAAAATATCTAGCATTAAAATTCTATTTTTTGTTAATGCTCCTTCAAATTTAATATCAATATAAGGAACAATTAAATCTGCATCTTTTTGGGCTACAATACCATTTTTTAAAACAGTTTCTTTGTTTACCGGAATTCTAATTTTATTTGCAGGGAGCACTTTTTCTTTAATTCCATCATCATCTAAATCATAATAAGTGATGTCTTTATCGCTTGCAACCCATTTCATGAAATAATCAATACTAACAACAGAATCTTTTAATTGAGGGAATAATTCTGGAAAATAATAAGCCACATCTAAAGTTCCCCATTTATATTTGTCATGAGTTAATTGAGAAGGGATAGGATCAGCCTTATAGGTTTTCCGTTTCATTTGGTCTATATACCAATCGGTTTGAAATAAACTAGTATTTACAAGCTTCATATCAGTTCGGTAATTTTCAACCTCTTGCATATACCATAAAGGAAAAGTATCGTTATCACCAATGGTAAATAATATTGCGTTCTCATCACAAGAATCTAAATAAGCTTTTGCATTTAAATGAGATGTATATCTATTAGATCTGTCATGGTCATCCCAATTTTGTGACGCCATTAAAGTAGGAACGGCTAACAATGAAATAACTGAAACAGCTATTGCAACCGTGTTTTTATTGGCAAATTCTTTTAGTTTTTCAAATATAGCTAATACTCCAAACCCTATCCAAATTGCAAAAATATAGAAGGAGCCTACTACTGCATAATCTCGTTCACGTGGTTCAAATGGTTTTGGATTTGTGTAAAAAATAATGGCTAAACCTGTAAAAGCAAAGAATAATAGTAATACGTAAAAGTCATTTTTATCTTTTTTAAGATGAAAAAAGAACCCAATAAGACCTAGTATTAATGGAAGGAAATAATAAGTATTTCTTCCTTTATTATTTTTAACTTCAGAAGGTAATTTAGATTGCGGACCTAAATGTATTTCATCAATAAAGTTAATTCCACTTATCCAATTTCCATTTTGTAAATCTAACTGACCTTGTTCATCATTTTGTCTTCCTACAAAATTCCATAAAAAATATCTTCCATACATATACCCAAATTGAAAATCAAGCATAAATTTGATGTTTTCAATAAATGTTGGTCTTCTTTTACTGTTTTGAGGAATTCCGGCAATAGCTTTGTAATTTTTAACTACTGAAGCGCTAGGGTTTACCATTCTAGGAATAAAACCTTTGTGTTTGTCACTGTAATTTGGAAGTGCATCTTTGTAATGATTAACAATAACATACTTACCTAGTTTTTCGTTTTTTTCGTACTTCGGTTTGTCGTCTTTTGTTGGGTTGTTTTCATCAATATCTCTATTAAAAACAACTGAGTAATAGGTGTCGTAAAATACGTTTGCATCACCATATTGTTCACGATCATAGTAGGCTAATAATTCTCGCGCACTTGACGGATTATTTTCATTTATGGTAGTATCTGCATTTGCTCTAATAGGCAACATTAGCCAAGATGAAAAACCTATCATTATAAATAATATAGATAGAATTAATGTATTAGCTTCTACTTTATTTTTTTTGTGGGTATAATTTAATCCAAAATAAAAAACAGCAATTAACAATATTCCTGCAATAATAGTTCCAGAATTAAAGGGCAATCCTATTGAATTTACAAAGAACAATTCTAAGGCGCTAAAGTATTTTAAAGTATAAGGAAATAGCATTTTAAATACAAAAACAAGGACTAAAATTGAAGCAATATTTGCTAAAATAAATTGTTTTGGATTTAAGTTTTTATATTTTTTATAGATGTATAAAAATACAATTGAAGGAATTACTAAAAGAGAGAGTATGTGAACACCAAAGGATAAACCAACTACAAAACTTATTAATAATAACCATTTATCGCCATTTGGTTTTCCTATTTGAGCTTCCCATCGTAAGCCTAGCCAAAATAATAGAGCCATTAAAAAAGAAGACATTGCGTATACTTCACCTTCAACTGCACTAAACCAAAAACTATCTGAAAATGTGTAACTTAATGCTCCTACTACACCACTTCCTAAAACAGCAATAGATGAACTTGACGAAATTTCGTTAGACTTATTCACTAATTTTCTCCCAAGAATTGTAATTGTCCAGAACATAAATAAAATGGTAAAAGCACTTGCTAAAGCAGACATAAAGTTTACCATTTTTGCTATTTCGGTTACTTCACTTGTAAACATGGCAAAAAATGCACCTAACATTTGAAATAGAGGAGCTCCTGGTGGGTGCCCTACCTCTAATTTTACTGCAGTAGAAATATATTCTCCACAATCCCAATAACTAACTGTTGGTTCTAAAGTAAGGGTGTAGGTTATTAATGCAATAGCAAATGTACCCCATCCAAGAATGGTGTTCCATTTAGTAAAATTGAATGAATTCATATGGTTTATTTTGTACGTGGCGAATTTAATAAAATTAAACGTAATTATTGAAAATAAGCTTTGTACTATTAGTTAATAATGTACTAAAACTCTATGTTTTAAAAAAAAGTTGAAAAAAAAGTTGAAATTTATTTGCAGAATTCAAACTTTCCACTAAATTTGCACCCGCAAAATGACCTATGGTGTAATGGTAGCACTCCGGTTTTTGGTATCGTCAGTCAAGGTTCGAGTCCTTGTAGGTCAACTGCTATATTCCACAATTCTTTTCTTAAGGATTGTGGTTTTTTTATGTCTTAAATTTAAATATATTTTAAGTTTAGATATTTCTATTCATATGTGAATAAAATAAATCAGAAGATTAATTGAAACTGTTTTTTGAAATAAAAAAACCCACATCGTTGAGAGGTGGGTAAATTGCTATGAAAAAGATTGTGGGAAAAATAACCCACAACTAGGGTCAAAGATACTAGATTATTTAATTAAAAATAAATATTTCTTTTAATAATTTTCAAGGTCCTATTTTTTTTTAGTTAAATTTAATAGTTTCATATTTTATTTAAATTTGATTCTATTTTATTAATGGGTAATTTAATAGAGCTATTATTATGTATTGCTTTAAAGACCTAGTATTCTTCACTATATTTAATATAAGTGACCCTAAATATTAACTTTAAATTAATTACTTTTGTTTCTCTCAGTATTTTATTCAATTTCAGCAAAATTATGTTGTTTTAAGGTTAAGTTTATTTATGTTAAAATTAGCATTTAAGTTATTTTTCATACTAGTGTTTTCAGTCTCTAGCTTGTTTTCTCAAGAAAAAGAATTGAAGTATTCAAATCAACTTTCTATTTATGAAGGTTTAGCTCATAATGGGGTTACTTCAATTTTAGAAGATTCAAAAGGTTATTTGTGGTTTGGAACATATGATGGGTTAAACAAATATGATGGTTATACTCTTAAGACTTATAAAAATACAATTGATGAAAAAATACTGGTTAGTAATAGAGTTAGAGCAATAAATGAGGATACTAAAGGTAACTTATGGATTGGTACAGATCGTGGAATTACTATTTACGATTACAAAACTGAGAAATTCAAAAATATATATTCAAATAATTTATTAAATAAGGGTGTAAATGGACCAATAATTAGAAAAATAATTATTGATGAGCATAATGAATTAATTTTATGTGCAACAGAAGATAATGGGGTAATGGTTTTTGATGAAAATTATTCTTTTATTAAGAGTTATACAACATCTGATAAGGCAAATAAGAGAAAGTTTTATAATGGAATTAAACTAGATAATGAAAAATATCTATTTTCTACACAAAGAGGATTAGAATTATTCAATATAAATACTAAGAAATTTCAAAAAATTCTTCACAATAAATTAGATGTTACAGTTCCAACCAATAATATAATTCGCGCAAATAAAAATACAATTCTAGTTACTTTAGAAAAAGGTATTGGAATAATTGTTTATAAACCAAGCGATGATACTTTTAGACTAAAAAATATTGACTTAAAAGAATTTAAATTCACAAGTGCTTCTATTGATAAATTAAATAATCTTTGGCTAGGAACCAACGATGAAGGGGTTATAAAAATAAATAATGTTCAATCTTTTATTAATGGAAGAAATTATGAAAAATCTAGGTTCATATTAAAATCGGGGTTAACAAGAATAAGTTCAATAAATTCTAGAACAAATAGTGGTTGTTGGGTAACCACTTTTAATAAGGGTGTTTTTCAATTTGATGTTGAAGAGAGTGGATTTAAGAGTTATAATACAAGTATGGGGTATAGTGATGCCATACAGTCTAATAATGTTTTAAGTATATCACCAATAGATAAGAATCGATTCTATGTAACGGCAAGTCATGGAGGAATTGGATTATTTAATATTTCAAAAAATAAGTTTGAGCCTCTAGATTTTAAAATACCAAAAGAACATAATAAAAACGTAAATAATGCTTTTGTTGATTCAAGGAAAAATTTATGGGTTAAAATTTCTGGGTTTGGTTTGTGTAGAATAAAGCATGAAAGTAATAAAATAGAAAAGATTACCGATAATTTTCCTGAAAAATTTAGTGATATTCAACCAAGAACTATTGCCCAAGATAAATATGGAAATATATGGACCGGTAGCATATCTGATATTCATAGAATATCTTTAAATAAAAAAGGAGATGTTCAGAAAATTGAATCTTTTAATGAAAAGCATCCGTTTTTTAAAACTAATAAATTGTCTCTTGTAAGATATGTTTATGCAGATCCTTTATATGATTTTATTTGGATTGGAGATGATTCTGACGGCTTGTATAGGATGGATATTGGTGATGGAAATACTAAATTTGAGAATATAGAAGTTAAACAATATGTAAATGATATAAATAATAAAAAATCATTGTCAAGTAACTTCGTAACCTCAATTATTAGACTACCAAATAAAGAATTATGGTTAGGAACTGAAGGAGGTGGAATTTGTAAAGTTTTAAATGGCGAAACAGAACCAGAGTTTATGCCGTTAACAGAAAAAAATGGTTTATCAAATAACACTGTAAAAAATATACTATACGATCAAGAGAATAATTTATGGGTAGCTACTAATATTGGTTTAAATTTAGTAAATATTAAAGATTTTAGTATAAGAAGGTTTACAAAAGAAGATGGATTGCCTTTTGAAGATTTTTCATATGCGGCAAATTCAGTTGGAAAAAAATCAATGGTTTTTTCTGGTCTAGATGGGTTTTGTTATTTTCAACCAGGAGAAATTTCAAACAAAGAAGCTTTACCTAGGTTAGAGTTTGGAGCATTTAAATTGTTTAATAATGTAATTTCACCTGGAGATACTGTAAACAATAGGGTGCTTTTAAATACAAGTTTAGCTGAAATTGATAATATTGAATTGAAACATAATGAAAATGTATTCTCGGTAGATTTGATTTCCCTTCATTTTTCAAACCCAAAAAATCACAATTTAAAATATAGGTTAGAGCCAATAAATGAAGAATGGATTGAGGTTCCTTCTAATCAAAATACAGTTCATTATAATGGTTTGCCAGCTGGAAAATATGAGCTAAACGTTATGGCTTCAGATGCTGCAGGAAACTGGACACCACCTAAAAAACTTAAAATAACTATTGCTCCTCCATTCTGGAAAACAGGGTTGGCATACTTTTTATATTTTTCATTATTAGCCTTATTAATTTTCATTGCAGTATATGTTATTTTAAAAATTCAAACTTTAAATCATAGGGTTGAAATTGAACAATTAGAAATTGATACGGTAAAGGATTTGAATAAAGCAAAACTTCGATTTTTTTCAAATATTTCTCATGAAATTAAAACGCCATTAACTTTAATTTCTGGTCCTATTTCAATACTAGTAGATAGGTTTAAAAGTAATAGTGATGTAAGCTCAAAACTATCAATTGTTCAAAGACAGGCTAAGAAAATATCGCAATTGGTTGATCAAGTTCATGATTTTCAACGAGCAGATGCCAATTTATTAAAAATGCATTTTTCAAGTTTTAATTTCAATAATTTTATTGAGGAACTTACTTCAGATTTTAAGTTTATGGCTGAAATTGATAAAAAAGAATTTGAAGTAGTAAAAGGAAAATCAAAAATATTTGTATCTGCAGATAAAGATAAATTAGAGAAAATAATTAATAATTTATTGAACAATGCTTTTAAATATACAAAGGCAGGTGATAAAATTCTGCTTCATTTTGAGCGAAATAATAATAATTTAATAATTCATATTAAAGATACAGGTAGAGGTATAGATACAGATGATTTAGAGCATATTTTTGAGAGATTTTATCAATCTCAAAAAAAACATAGTGCATATACCGGCGGATCTGGAATTGGATTGGCGTTTTCTAAAAGATTGGTAGATATGCATTATGGATATATAAATGCAACTAGTAAATTAAATGAAGGAAGTGAGTTTACTGTTGTCTTACCAATAGTAAAAAATTTAATTCTTGAAGATGAAGATGAGGCTGAATTAAAAATATTAACTGCAGAAAAAACATATACACCTAATATTGAAAAAGAGTTTGATAATGATGTAAATATTTCCGGTCTGGATGTGGATAAAGAATTTTTAAATGCTAAAATTTTCTTTGCAGAAGATAATTACGAAATGAGAAATTTTGTTTGTAGTATTCTATCTAACTTTTTTGAAGTAAAATCTTTTGAAAATGGAAAAGAATGTTTAAATGCTTTAGAAAATGAGTGGCCAGATATTATAATTAGTGATGTTTTAATGCCAGAATTAAATGGGTTTGATCTATGTAAACAAATTAAATCAGATATTAAAACAAGTCATATTCCAGTAATTCTATTAACAGCAAGTACATCAATTGAAGATGAGTTATTTGGGTTAAAATATGGTGCAGATTCCTATATAAAGAAACCATTTAATATACAGTATTTAGTTACTAAAACAGAAGCGCTTTTAAAGAGTAGAAAAACACTTAGACAAAGGTTTAAAATTGAATTACCATTATCTTTTGAAAATAATAAAGAAAGCTCTAAAGACGCAAGTTTTTTAGAAAAGCTGTATAATTTAATGGATAAAAACTTGGATAATCAAGAGTTAGATTTAAATAGTTTTGCAAAAGAATTATACCTTAATAGAACTCATTTTTATAAAAAGGTGAAGGCATTAACAGATCAAACTCCATTTGAACTGCTGAAAGCATTTAGGTTAAAAAAAGCAGCTGAATTTTTACGTTATAAGAAATTATCTGTAAATGAAGTTTATATAATGACAGGCTTTAAAAGCCGTACTCATTTTAGTAAATTATTTAAAGAAACCTATAATATTTCTCCGGGGAAATATGCTTCACATGTTGAAGATTAATTGAAGCAGAAGTTAAATAATTTACCCTAAGAAACATTAAATACATTAGTAGCTACAAAGTTTTACCTTTTAGTAATAATTTTACGCTTTAAATAAAATGTATTATAGATGGGGGGTTTCCGTGTAAAAATATTATTAATTTTTGTGTTTTTATTTGCTTTGCTTAGTGTAGATGCTCAAAATACAAATCTTCTAAATCAGGATTATTTTGGTTTTGAAAAAGGAACAGAAAGTTGGAAAACGGATAACTCTAAAAATTGGGAATTCAATGCTTCAAAAAAAGCTTCAGGAGATTATAGTTTAAAATTTTCTTCATTAACTGAAGTTAATCCATTAATAAGTTTCGATACCAAAAAAACCATTTTAAAAGTACGCGTAGCAAAAAGTAAGAAGAACAATTATATTGTTGCTTCTAGTTATGAAGGTACTTTATTGGCTGTACGTTTTGATGGGAAAATTGTTTGGGAAAATGAATTATCTGGATTTATGAATCATGATATATGGTGTGAAGATATTACAGGCGATGATATAGATGAAATTTTTGCAGCAAATGCAGATGGAACTTTATATTGCCTTAATAGTAAAGGAGAACAATTATGGGAATTTAAGCCTTCAATTGCTCCGATGAATGCAGTTTGCGTGGTACGTAAAGATAACACACCTTATGTTGTTTGTGGTGGGTATGATTTAAACTATTATTACCTATCATCCACTGGAGATTTGGTTAAAACTATTGCCTCTTCAACATATTCCATAGAAACTGCTTTTGGGGATCATAAACCAGCTAATAATATACATTCAATCAATTTTTTAAGGAAAGTTAAAAAAGCAGATGGAAGTGATATGCTCGCTGTGTTGGGGACTAATAATAGTATGCAGGTTAAAGGGAGTATGTATTTGTTTAATGTTTTAGCAAATTTACCAAGTAGTTCAACTAAATTAAAAAACAATAAACCTACAGGAGAATTAAGAGTTTTTGACACCAATAATGATGGCGTAGATGAAATTTTTATGGGAACTAGTAGTCATTTAAACGATGCTAGTTTTGTTGAGTTTAATACAAACAATCAAGAGCAAATAAAATTTGAACTGAAGACATTAAGACCAAAAACGGATAAAACGCCTTATAGAGTTGCTCAGGCAGATGCTTTTAAAGTGGGTGATTCATATAATTATTTTGTATTAATGGGTACAAGTGCAGTTATTATTTCCTCAGATAGAAATGTTAATAATGCGGAGGTTTTAACTGCTAATTATGCATTTAATGATATGTGGATTGATCATTCTTCTGAAAAAATAATTTTAGCAAGTGCACAATCTGGTGGAAGTGCTATTCATATTTTAAATACAAAGATTGATGGATGGAAAAACTCATTTTTAAATATTGAACCAGTTGGAAAAATTGCTTCGATATTAGAAAATACTCAGAAAATTAGAAATAATTTAGAAAATTTTGAAAAGCCTAGTTGGGAAAATTCAGAACCAGTTATTTTAATGACAGAAAGCATTACTTCAGAAGTGGCATCAATTGTAGATGATATAAAAACGAATTATACATCGCCGTTATTTTTAAAATCGACATTTATGCCCAAAGTAGAAAATTGGGATAGAAGTGGATTGGCAAATGAGGTTTATAAAAATAAGCGTGATGGAAGAAAAAAATATGAGCTAACAAGTCAAGAAGTTCAAGATATATTAATACCAACTTTTAAAAATGAACCAGGTATATCCTATTGGGGTGGTCACGGAAATGATCCTTATATGATTAATACACCTACGCTTAAAAAAATAATTGACGTAGCTAAAACTGAAGGTAAATATAATATAATGATTTATCCTGAGCTAGAATCTTATTCCGATGATTTTGCTTGGGTGTTAAATGATCATTTTTATCCTTTAGCAGAATATTCAAAAGGAAGTAAAAATAAAATTTATGTTAGAACAAAACATACTTTTTGGCAGTCTCATGTGCATATGCCGCTATGGTCAAAATTAGTTTCTGGAGAATATGCAGATGTTTTTGTGCCTTCAATGGAGGAAACATCTGGTAAAACCATGGATTTTAGTGTTGCTGGGAGAATGGGTGTTTGGATAAGTGGTTCGGTTAATAATTGGGGAGCAAGAAGTGTTCCAGACAATCCAAGTTTTGATAGATTGAGACAGTTTTCAAATCAGAAATTACCAAATCATTTTTTACGTCAAATGGTTTATAATATTGCTTCTGGAGCTACATATATTAATAATTTTGCTGTAGATCAAGGGTATATGAGTTTATTGTGGGAACTGATTGCAAAGGGAGCGTTGTATGTTCCACAACGAGATGAAATATTAAGTATTTCACCAGTTCATTTAAGTATGTTGGAGCCAGATGCAGATTATGCGTTGGATGGAAGCGGTGTAAAATGGACATCTTATTATGATGAAAATTTTGAGTTAAATACACCAAGAGTTTTTAGTAGAATGAATGGAACTTGGCCTGGTTCTCCTGTAACGGAATGGGATTTCTCTAAATATGCTTCAGGAGCAAAAGATAGAAGACAACATTTTTTGCCAACATATAAAAACGGATTGGTCTTAATTACACCTCCAAGTGAAGTAATAGGAAAAGAATCACCTAGAGGAAAGTTAACTGATCACTTGCATCCGTTTTATGCGGATAAAATGAAGGAATATTTTACGGATGGGAAATATTATTTCTCGGCTTCTTCTGGTGGAACTCAATACAACGCAGATACATATTATAAAACAATAAAATCGGATATTGAAAACAGCTCCTCTAAATTGCCAATAACAGTTTCTGGTGATGTTTCTTGGGTGGTGGCGCAAACTTCACCAACGCATTTGAGATTAACCATAATAGATAACGGATATTTAAATCCAGATGATAGAATTGCATTTGTAAGTTTTAATAATATAGTTCCTAAAAAAATAGTGGATGTTTTGGATGGAAAAGAGTTTAAAACATCAAATTCTATGTTAAATGTTGAAATACCTTGCGGAATGTTTCGCTTTATAGATATAGAATTAACAAGCCCGTTTTAGATTTATAAAAAATAAATGTGTGCTAAATATTATAAATATAAAAGGTTTGTGATTCTTAACAAGGGTTAAGAAGTCCATGTTACAGATACTTAAAAGTGCACATTATTATTAAAAAAGACACACTTCTACTTCTATTAGTTCCAGGTTGCGGAGCAAAGCCGAAGTATAAATTGGTACAACAACTAAATGATAAAAAAAGACAATACAATTAATAATATTGAAAATGAATTTTAAAAAACAACAACTTAGTTTTTTTACTTTCTTTGTAGGGTTTCTGTTAATTTCAGCTCAGTTGTATTCTCAAAAATACAATCAGATTACCTATAAAATTATTGGAGGCGAATCAGTAGAAGATGCGAAACTTAATTTGCAAGAAGGATCTTACCAAATGTCTTTAAAAGTTTGGGTTGAACCTAATGCTTATATTGAAGGAATAAAAACAACTATAAAGCCTATTGGGAAATCTTTAGTTTGGGAATTTGAAGATATTGAAATCGGTAAATGGGTTACTTTAACAAACGAATTTTCTATTGATAATTCAGTTGAAGGAGGATTATTAATAATTCAATTAATAGAGGATACAATTTTTGGAGTTGGAGAAGGAAATTTTTATATAGATGATATAGCTATAGTATTGAAGGCTAATGAAGTTTTTGATGATAAATTCACCATACAAACAACAGGAGAAACTTGTGCAGATAAAAATAATGGTACCATTGAAATTGATGCAGGTTCAACAGAAAACTATGCAATTACATTAAATGGTATTCATAAAAGTACTTTTTCTGATAAAACCATTCTCGAAAATATAAATCCAGGTGAATACGTACTTTGTATCTTTTTAGCCGAAAAAAACTTTGAAAGATGTTTTAATGTAAAAATTGAAGAAGGAAATACAATTTCTGGAAAGGCCTCAATAAAAGCTAATAAAGCAAGTGTTCAGATAGAAAAGGGGACACCGCCTTTTAATGTGAAAATTAATGGTGAAACTGTTTTAGAAACACAGTTTTATAATTTTGAAATTAACGTTCTTCCTGGTGATTTATTAGAGGTATCAACAACCATTAATTGTGAAGGTGTTTTTGCGAAAAATGTGGATATGTTAAATGACATTTTAGTGTATCCAAATCCAGTTTCAAGTCTTCTTTATATAAAAACGCCAATAAATAGTACTGTTTTAATGCACAATAGTTTAGGCTCTTTAGTTAAGAGAATAGAAAAATCAAATGGTTTTGTAATTATTGATACTAGCAATTTATCTAAAGGATTGTATACCGTGAATATTATTAATAATGAGAATTCATTTAAAAGAAAAATTATAATAAGATAGTATTTAGTAACTTAAGTGTTTTCAGGTATATATAGAGAGATTATGGCTTGTTGCTTTACAAATTTTTCTATTTTTGTAAAGTTCCCACATTAATAAAATGTCCCCGTTTTTTTAATTATACATAATATGGATATAAAATTACGTAATTTTTTTTTATTGCTTTTTATAGTTGTAGGGTTGCATATTCACTTAAATGCGCAAACGACATTTACAAATGCAGATATTAGTAATAGTAATTGGGATACACCAGGTAATTGGTCTGCAGGAATTCCGGATGCAAACGATTTGGTAACTCTTGAGGCAAGTCCAATTCTAAATGTTCCAGGCGTAGCTTCAGGTATAGTTTTGGGTGTTGGTGGTGATCATTCAATAACAGGTGTGATGGGTACTACTTTAACATTAAAATGTTTGGATCAAGAATATGTTATTTTAAATCAACAAAATGCAGTTTTAAATTTTAATTGTGATCTAGAAATTGATACAAATCCTTCTGGTAATACTACTGCAGTTATAGAAACAACAGCTGGTCATATCAATAATAAAATTATTTTTTCAGCCAATAAAACCTTAACAATAATAAATAAAACATTAAGAATTGACAATGAATCTAATAATGTGATGGAATTTAATGGTATAATTGAAGGAGCTGGAAACATTTTTATTCATAAACAAACTAATTCTAATATAGTATTTGGAAGTGGATCTGATTTAACTAATCATTCAGGGGACGTTTCATCTGGAAGTATTTATGATGTGTTAATTAACTCTATAAATTTATTTAGAGATGTTAATACAGAATTATTATTAAGAAACAACGGAGGTTCAGTAACCATAAATGGAGCGAATTCAATTGAAGGCCAAATCACAGCAACAGCAGATGAAGATGGTAGCGACTTAACAATAAATATTAATGCAAACCAAGATAATATTAAAGGTTTTAATTTTAAACAAGATAATAATACCTTAACCTTAAATATTAAGAATACAGTTTTAAACGTAACTGCAGGGGATATAACTACTGAAGGAGCATATACTTTGGTAAAACTTAATATTGTAGGTTTCAAGGAAGATGTGCTAAAATTTACCACAACACTTACTCCAACACAATTAAGTTATATTACTCATGATGGTGCTCCAGGAGCATTAGCGCAAAGGACTACAGGAGAAATTGTTTATGCAGCTACATTAGGTGTTGAAGATTATCAACAATTAGAAGGTGTAAATATTTACCCAAATCCAGCTAGTGCTGAATTAAGTATAGACTGTCCTTACGGAAGTGAAATTGGCGTTTATAATCTAAAGGGTGTTGAAGTAAAGAACATTAAAAATGCAAATAAAAGCTATAGAATGCCAGTTGAAGAATTGTCTAGTGGATTGTACATTGTAAAAGTACAATCTGAAGGAAGGTTTTATAGTAAGAAAATACAAATAAAATAAGAATTTATTTTTTTTATTAAGAATACAAAAAAAGGCTGTCTATTTTAATTAGGTGGTCTTTTTTACGCATAGGTACAAAATATGTATTAAGGGGTACACATTCATTTAGAGATTGTTATACTTTTAAACTTTGTAAAAATAAGATGTTTTTAAGTTTTAGAATATGTATTTAATACAGTTAAAGATTCATGTTATTTTGTTTGATTAATATGTTATAAAAAGGAAGTTTGCGCTTCCTTTTTTTATACCCATACATACATTAAAAAGATTAACAGATACAAAACATTTTACTAGTAGTTGTTATTTTAACATCTATATGAAGAAGTCTATTTTTATACTGAAGTTTCAATCTTAAATTATAATAAAAATTTAAGAGCTGATTTTCATGTTGAAATTAATTCTTTAAAAGAGGTTAATTATAAAGAAGATATAAAATGAAGTTGAATAAAATATCACAATTTTTAATAGTTTTATTTCTATTAATTACAAATTTGTTTCAAGCTAATTTAAATGCTCAAAACGCAAAGTCTGTTTCTAATAATGGGTTTTTGAGTTTTGATACAGGTTATACAATTTCAAAAATTAGAACAGCCCAAAATAAGGCTACTTCATATATAGTTGCATCTAGCTACGAAGGAACAATTATAGGAGTTTCTTATAGTGGAAAAGTATTTTGGAAAAATGAGCTATCAGGTTTTATGAACCACGATTTATGGTGTGAAGATATTACGGGTAACGGTATTGATGAAATTTTAGTTGCAAATGCAAACGGAACGTTATATTGTTTAAATAATAAAGGTGAATTATTATGGGAATTCAAGCAGAATAATGCTCCAATGTATTCTGTTTGTACCATAAAAAAAGATGATAAAAACTATGTAGTTTGTGGAGGTTATGATAAAAGCATCTATTATTTGTCTTCAGAAGGAAAGTTAGTTAAAGAAATTTCTTCATATAATTATTCAGTCGAAAATCCTTGGCAACCTTATCCAAAAGCTATTCCAGATAGTACGTGTCATATTGCTAATTTTATTAGAAAAGTAAAAAAAGCAGATGGAAAAGAAGTGTTGGCTGTGCATGGTGTTATTCATACAATGGCAATTCAAGCTAGAGGTTCTGTTTATCTATTCAATCCGTTAGAAGAGAAGCCTTATAAAACTATTATCTTAGAAGGGGTAAGGCCTTTAGGAGAGTTACGTAGCGTAGATTCAGACGGTGATGGGAATGAAGAGCTTATTGTAGGAAGTACAGGAATGATTCAAACTGCTAGTTTATTAAAAGTTGATATAAATAGTGATATTCAAAGTCAATATCATATTAATGCTATAAAAAATGGAATTGATAAATTTGGGTATCGCATTGCTCAACCAGAATTAATTTCTGATAATGGAGTGCCTAAATATTTTGTTTTATTTGGTGCTAGAATTTTATTGGTACCATTAGATTTTAGTATAAACAAGACCCAGGTTTTAGTAAATAAATATTCTTTTAATGATATGTGGAAGGATACTAAAACTGGTAATATTATACTAGCAAGTGCTCAGAGTGGAGGTAGTTGTATTTCTATAATTAATACTGAGAATAAGCATTGGAAAACAGCTTATGAGAATTTTAATCCTAAAGGAAAAATAGCTAAGATTTTAAAGAACTCTGTATCTCTTAGAGAGAGTTTAAAAATTTTTAAAGCTCCAAAAAGAGAGCGAACTCCTTTGCCAGTATATTTAATGTCTGAATCTATTCCAAGTACTGTTAAAGATTTGGTTGAAGATATTAAAACCAATTATTCGAGCCCAGTATTTTTAAATGGAGCAAATTCAGATAAAGAAAAATGGGATCGTTCAGGTATTTTAAACCAACGTTATAGAGAGCGAAGAGATGGTAGAATGAAATATATTTTAAGTCAGGATGAAATACTTGAAAAAGTACTTCCAAAATATGAGAACGCTCCAGGAATATCTTATTGGGGTGGTCATGGAAATGATCCATATATGTACCAGTTAAGTACAAATAAAAAAATATTGGATGGTGCAAACGGTAAAAAAACAGTGCAGATTTTCCCTGAATTGGAAGATCATTCAGACAACTTTGCCTATGTAATGGAAGATTATTTTTATCCGTTAGCTAAACACGCGAGTGATAAAAATGGTCAAATTTATGTACGTACCAAACATTCATTCTGGCAAGCGAATGTATATTTACCAATGTGGTCTCGATTATTGTCTGGTGAGTTTTCTAGTGTTTTTGTTCCTTCAATGGAAGAAACAACCGATAAATCTATGGAGTTAAGTTTAGCTTCTCGATTAGGAATTTGGACAAGTGGAGCTACTGATAGTTGGGGTTCGCGTTGTGCAAGAGACAACCCTAGTTTAGATAGGTTAAGACAACATTCACATCAAATGTTACCAAACCATTTTTTAAGAACAATGGTATATCAAATTTCACAAGGCGCTCAGTATTTACACAATTTTCCAGTAGATCAGGAATATATGAGTATGTTGTGGGAGTTAATTGCTAAGGGAGCTTTGTATGTTCCAAAGCGTGAAGAAATAGTTAGTTTTTCACCAGTGCATTTAAGTATGCTTCCTCCAAATGAACAATTTTTAGAAGAAAGTAGCAATACAAAATGGACTACTTTTTACAATCAGGAATTTGAAGAAAATAATCATTTTGTGTTTAGTCATTTAAATGGTTCTTGGCCTGGTGCCCCAGTTACGGATTGGGATTTTTCAAAATACGCAGCAGGTGTAAAAGATAGAAGAGTGAATTTTTTGCCTTCCTATGAAAATGGATTGGTATTAATTACACCTCCTCAAAACGGGGTTTTTGCAGATAAAGCTGCTCCAAGAGGCAAACTTACAGATCATTTACATCCCATTTATAAAAATATAATGAAGGAGTTTTTAACCGATGGGAAAGATTATTTTTCAAAAGACGGTAAACAACAATTTTTGGCAAATTCTTATTATAAAACGGTTGAAAAAAGTATTAAAGAAAGTGCTAAATTGCTGCCTATAACTGTTAAAGGTAACGTTGCTTGGGTTGTAGCGCAAACGTCACCAAAACATTTAAGATTAACCATTGTAGATAACGGATATTTAAATCCAAATGATAGAAAGGCGGTTGTAACCTTTAATACAATTAATTCTAAAAACGTGGTTGATATTTTAAATGGCGAGAATTTTGAAACTAATAAAACAAAACAAATTACCATAAATATTCCTTGTGGAATGTTCAAATTTATAGATATAGAATTAGAAAAACCTCTTCAATAATTAACATATGAGAAAAAATTTTTACGCAGTTATATTAGTGTTGTTTACATCAATAATTCATGCAAATACAATTAGCTTTAATAGTGAAATAAAAGGAGATCCAGCAATTGTAAGCATAGAAACAGGATTAACAATTTTAAAAGTAAGAGCAGCTCAAAATAAAGGAAAATCATATATAGTTGCTTCAAGTTTTGAAGGAACAGTTTTAGGCGTAGATTATAAGGGTGAAGTTCTATGGAAGAATGAGTTGTCGGGTTTTATGAATCACGATATTTGGTGTAAAGATATTACAGGTAATGGTAAGGATGAAATTTTAGTAGCCAATGCTAACGGTACTATTTATTGTTTAGATTCTAATGGAAAAACCTTGTGGAGTTTCAAAAAAAATGATGCTCCAATGTATGCTGTTTATGGAATTTCAAAAGGAAAAGAAACCTATGTGGTAGCTGGAGGTTTTGATAAAAGTATTTATTATCTGTCTTCAAAAGGAAAAATGATAAAGGAAATAAAATCTAAAACATTTTCTATTGAAAAACCTTGGAGTAAGTATAAAAAGGAAATGCCAGAAAGTAATGTTTCAACGTCTAATTTTATAAGATCTATTAAAAAATCTGATGGAACCGAGGTTTTGGTTGTTTTAGGTACAAATAACCATATGAATGTGCCTGGGACATTGTACTTTTTCAATGTTTTTGAAGATTTACCATTTAAAAAAGTAAAGATTGAAGCAACAAAAGAACTGAAAAAGAAAATTAGAATTAGACCTTTGGGCGATTTTAAAGTTGCAGATGTTGATAATGATGGTAATGAAGAAATAATTTTAGGGGCTTCTGCTCACGCTAATGATTTGTTGGTTTCAACATATAATTTAACTCAAGATAAATTTAGTTTTAACCAAATTACAAAAGTAAAGTTTGGATATGATATAGCGCATAATGCAATTATTAATCAAAATGGTAAAAACACTTATTTAACAAGAGCAGGAAGTCAAATTCATTTGTATACTGCAAATTCAACACAAAAAGAAGTTGAGCGATTAATGAGTACCTATTCTTATAACGATATGGTTAAAGATGAAATAACAGGTCGTATAATTTTAGCTAGTTCACAAAGTGGAGGAAGCTGTATTCATATTATAAATACGGATAACAAAAACTGGAAAAAGGAATTTGAAAATTTAAAGCCAAAAGGTAAAATTGCTGAAATTATTTCCAATACAAATTCAGTTAGAGAAAATTTAAAAAAGTTTAAAAAGCCATCAACTCAAAATAACTCACAACCTGTTTATTTAATGACAGAAAGTGTGCCAAATAGTGAATTGGCATTAAAAAATGAAATAGATAGAAAGTATAAAAATCCTATTTTTTTAAACTCAATATTTTTAAGAAATGTAGAGAAATTTGATCGATCATCTTTAGCAAATGAAAAATACAGAAAAGCCAGAGATAGAAGAAAAAAATATACTCTAACGCAAAACGAAGCTATTGAAACTATTACAAAAGAATATGAAAATGAGCCTGGAATTGCTTATTGGGCGGGACACGGAAACGACCCGTTTATGTTTAGCTTAAACACTACTAAAAAAGTTATTGATGAGGCAAAAGGTAAAAAAACAGTATTAATTTATCCAGAGGTTGAAGATCATCATAAAGAAAATTTAGACTTTTTAGTGAATGATTTATTGTATCCGTTAGCTAAATATGCGCAAGGTAAAAATACAAATGTGTTTCTACGTTCTAAAAATGTGTTTTGGTTAGGTTCAAACTATCTAGAATCTTGGTCAGGTTTAATGTCAGGTCAATTTGCCGATGTTTTTGTGCCTTCAATGGAAGAAACAACGGATAAATCTATGGAATTAAGTTTTGCAGGTCGTATGGGAATGTGGACTAGTGGAGCAGTAAATGGTTGGGGAACCAGATCGGTGCCCGATAATACTTCATTTGATAGATCAAGGCAATTAGGTTACCAAAGATTGCCAAATCACTTTTTGCGTATGTTAATATTTCATACTTCAAATGGAGCGCAATTCATTAATAATTTTCCTGTTAATCAAGAATATATGAGTGTTTATTGGGAGTTGATTGCTAAAGGAGCTTTATACGTTCCAAAACGTAATGAAATAGTAAGTATATCTCCGGTTCATTTAGGTATGAAAGATCCAGATCATCACTTTTTAAATGATGGTGCAAATGTTAAATGGACAGTTTTTTATAATGAGGAATTTGAAAATAACAATCCATTTGTAATGAGTAGATTAAATGGGACTTGGCCTGGTGCACCAGTTACTGAATGGGATTTTTCGAGATATGCTGCGGGAGTTAAAGAAAGAAGATTGAACTTTTTAGCGCCTTACCAAAACGGATTGGTTTTAATTACACCACCTCAAAATGGTGTATTTGCTAAAAATGATGTTCCAAGAGGAAAATTAGTAAATCATTTACATCCATTATATAAAGATATAGCGAAAGAATATATTACCGATGGTCGTAATTATTTTTCAGCAGATGGAAAACAAACATTTAAAGCCGATGAATATTATAAAGTAGTTGAAAAAGATATTAAGGAATCAGCAAAAAAATTACCAATTACGGTTTCAGGTGATGTTGCTTGGGTTGTTGCGCAAACCTCACCAAAAAATTTACGATTAACAATTATTGATAATGGTTATGTAAATCCTAAAAAGAGTAAGGCATTTGTTAAATTCAATACAATAAAACCTATTAAAATAAAAGATGTTTTAAGTGGCGAAGAATTTCAACAAACAAATGCATCAACTACTATAAATATTCCTTTAGGAGGTTTTAGATTTATTGATGTTGAGTTAAAAGAGAAATTATAAAAATGAATAAGTTTAGTATTTTAGTATTTACATTGTTTACTTTAAGTATTTCTGCACAAATAGATAATGAGGCTAATTTTTATACAGTCGTGGGAAATGCAGATTATAATTTAACTCTTGTATCAGATAATAATTTTGCGACAGATGATAGTGATGATTTACAGGATGATATTGATGAAATTGAAACCAATGGAGGAGGAGTTTTAACTATACCAGCAGGTAATTATTCTTTTGGTAATGTAAATCTAAAATCTAATGTTCATATAGAAATTAATGAGAATGCCGTAATTCGTCCTTTTTATGAAATTCCAGCAAGTGGGAAGCTTAAAAATTATGCGATTTTTAAGTTGGGTTCAAATACAAACCCTATTGAAAATGTTAGTATTATTAATCCTAGTGGATTAAAATTTCAAGTAGATTTAACACACAATATTAATCCAAATGTTGCTGTTGTAAATTGTATTAAGGTTACCAATTTTTTAGTGGCAAATTTTAATGTTGAAGATAGTTATACTAAATTTTCATCAGTCACAATGGGCGGTGATTTTTACAATAATGTTTATGCTTTTCCTACAAATGGTATTGTAAAAGACTTTAATATAAATAATGCTCATTATGGATATGGAACTGTTCAAACACAATCTGCTAAAAATATATTATTTAAAAATTTATCTGGTACAGGAGGAGCAACTTTACGTTTAGAAACAGGAGCTACAGCCTTAAATGATTTACAAGTTGTTGGGGAGCCAAGAGTTGGAGGTTTAGATGAAATTGTGGCTCGAAATATTTCTAATACTAATGGAAATAGCGCTGTAATGATTTCGCCACACGCTATACACAATGGTACAGTAGATGTTGAAGGTGTAACTATGGTAAGTAGTGGTTTTGCTGTTAGAGTTGAAGGTGGATTTATTTCTAATGATTATGACCAAACAATTGGTTTAACAGATGGAACTTTTGAAAGTGTGCGTATAAAAGATGTTACGGCTACTTATGGAGTTATAGCTGAATTAAAAACTAAACATTATAAATATTACCCACCAGAAATTACAGGTTCAACTACGGAGGCTTCGTATCTTGAGGCTGGAGAAAAAAGAGTGTATATAGGTGAATCTGTTGCGGCTGTTTTAGCAGAAACAGATTATGCTTGTACCAATGGAATACAAACGGTGGTTATTGAAGCGCCTATAGTTGCAAATGGTTTTGATTATCAAGAGCCAGTTATTCCTGAAGAATATGTTAATTTAAATTGCTCAACACTGGGTATAGGTGATTCGGTTGAAGAAGGATTTTTCGAATTGTTTCCAAATCCAACTTCTGAAGTTTTAAGAATTAAATCTTTAAGACCTTTAGAAGCAGTTATAGTTTTTAATGCTTCAGGCGGTATTATGCTGAATAAAATAGATAAACTAGGTGAATTTGAAGGTAATATTGATGTTTCTAACCTATCAAAAGGGGTGTACTTTGTGCAAGTGTTTGTAGGTCGTAATTTTTTCACTAAAAAAATTCTAATTAAATAATATTTAGCCAAAGGTTTATTTAATTTTGAATAGAAATATAGATAAATTAATAATGAAAATAAATATAAAAATGTTAAAAATAATACAAACTTTATTTGTTGTTGCAGTACTATTACTCACCAGTTGTGCGGAAAAATCTGCTCCAAAAGAAGAAAATCTAAAACAAGATAAACCAAACATAATTCTTTTTGTGGCAGATGATCACGGTACTGATGCTTTAGGATGTTATGGTAATAATATTATAAAGACCCCAAATCTTGATGAGCTTGCAGCTGAAGGTACATTATTTACAAATGCATATTGTACTAGTGCCAGTTGTGCAGCAAGTAGGTCCGTAATTCTTTCAGGAAAATTTGGACACGCCACAGGTTCTTATGGTCACGTGCATGATTATCATCATTTTAGTACGTTTGATAATGTAAAATCATTACCTGTTTTGTTAGAAGCAGACGGCTATGAAACTGCAAGAATTGGTAAATATCACGTTGCTCCAGAATCGGTTTATCATTTTAATACAGTTTTAAAAGCAGATCCTAGAAATACGGTTGAAATGGCTGGAAAATGTGGAAATGTTTTAAATTCAGACAAACCATTCTTTTTATATTTCTGTACAGATGATCCTCATAGAGGGCATCCTTTTACTCCAGAAAAATGGGACTTACCAAATAGCTTTGGAAACAAAGTTGAAGGGTATGAAGGAGTTGAAACTGTAGTATATGACCCTAAAGATGTGTTGGTGCCAAGTTTTTTGCCAGACACCAAACAAAGTAGAGAGGAAATTGCACAATATTATCAAAGTATTTCAAGAATTGATCAAGGTTTTGGGAAGCTAATGAAAATGTTACAGGAAACAGGAAAAGCGGATAACACTATTGTGATGTATATTTCAGATAATGGAATGGCGTTTCCAGGAGCAAAAACTACCGTTAATGAACCAGGTATAAAACTACCTTGTATCATAAAAGATCCTACAAATTCAGCAAAAGGGAACGTAAATAATGCTATGATTTCTTGGGTTGATTTAACGCCAACTATTTTAGATATGGCAAAGGTTAATTATGAACCAAAAGATTTTCATGGTAAATCTTTTAAAACTATTATTCCTGAACAAAATCCTAAAGGGTGGAATGAAATTTATGCTTCACATACTTTTCACGAAATTACTATGTATTACCCAATGCGAGTTGTAAGAAAAGATAATTACAAATTAATTTGGAACATTGCTTGGCGTTTAGAATATCCATTTGCATCAGATTTATGGGCGTCTTCAACTTGGCAAAGTATTTATAGAAATAACAATGAATATTATGGACCTAAAAAAGTGGATGATTATTTATTTAGACCAGAATTTGAATTGTATGATTTAGCTAAAGATCCAAATGAATTAAATAATTTGGCAAATCAAAAAGAATTTGGAGAAAAGTTAGAAACAATGAAAATTAAATTAAAAGATTTTCAAATTAAAACGCGTGATCCTTGGCAAATTATGTGGAGCCACGATTCCTCTATGCAAGGAACAGGTGTAAACTTATAAAAAATATAAATTAAAATTTTTAAAATGAAAAATAAACTTATTACTATAATTTCAATACTTTTTTTAAGCATTTCTTTTCAAACTTTTGCTACTGAAATTATTCGCATAAATCACGTACCTGGAGATATGACTTTAACGGTTCGAAATGCAATTGAGAACGCAAAAGATAAAGATATTAAACTTATTTTCGAAAAGGAAAACTATATATTTCATACAGATTATGCTATAGGAAAATATTTATATATAACAAATCATGGAAATGGGTTTAAAAAAATTATTTTCAATTTTGAAGGTTTTAATTCTGTTGAAATAGAGGGAAATGGAGCTGAATTTATTTTTAGAGGTCAGGCGGCGCCAATGGTGTTTGAGGGATGTAAAAAAATATCAGTTAAAAATTTAACTATAGATTGGGATATCCCATTCAGTTTTCAAGGAGATGTAATTGCTGTAAATAAGGCTGAAGGTTATTACGATTTAAAACCATATACTGACGGTTTTTCTTGGAAATTATCTAAAGGACGTATTTTATTTCCAGGAATCAATCATTTCGATTTTGAATCTTTAGGAAGTACGTTATCACATAATAAAGAAACAAAAGCAGTTGATTACGGCGCATTTGATATGTCTTTACGTCCAAATTATGTAGAGAAATTAAAGAATGGAAATTTACGTTTTTATGATGAGAACATGAAAAAATTTCCAAGAGTTGGTTCTGTTTTACAATCTAAAGGAGATAAAAAGAATAATCGTTATGCACCTGCTTTTTTAGTTAGAAATTCTAAAAATATTATATTTGATAAGGTAGTTATTCATCATGCATTAGGAATGGGGTTTTTGTTTGAACGTTCTGAAGATATTAAGATTTTAAATAGTGGTATTTATATTCGTGAAGGTTCAGATAGAGTTATTTCTATTATTGCCGATGCTACTCATTTTGCAAATTGTAAAGGGAATATTTTAATAGAAAATTGTAGGTTAGAAGGGATGTATGACGATGGTACAAATGTACACGGAACTTATGTTGAAGTAGAAAAGGTATTAAATGCAAATACAGTGCGTGTTGCTTTAAAACACGATCAACAAATGGGTTTCCAATTTGCAGGAAAAGGAGATGAAATTTGGTTTATTAAAAATCCAAACCCTAAAAGAGATGGAGTAAACACTGTAAAATCAGTAAAAGTTATAAATGATTATTATTCAGATATTACATTTAAAAAGAATGTGCCAACAGATTTAAAACCGGGAGATATTTTAGAAAATAAAACTTGGAACCCTGTATTTACAATGCGTGGAAATACTATTCGTGATCACAGAGCTAGAAATATTATTATAAAAACACCAAAGAAAATTATTATTGAAAATAATGATTTATCATCAATGATGTCATCAATAATGTTACGTGGAGAAACATTTTATTGGTTTGAATCTGGAAATGTTGAAGATGTAATAATTCGAAATAATCGCTTTGTACATTGTGCTTATGGAGGAGCAGAACACGCCGTTTTAAAAGTGTCACCTCGTTTGGGAAAGACATTCAACCAAACTGCAACATATGATCGTAATATTCTATTTGAGAACAATACAATTGAAACGTTTGATAATAGAATTATTTGGGCAGATAGAGTTGACGGTTTAATTATAAGAGGAAATAAAATTAAACAAACAACAACTGAAAAACAGCAATATCCTAATGCTTTTATGTTTGATTTAGAAAATTGTGATAATGTTGAAATAAGTAAAAATACATACAACGGAACTTGTTCAAATGTTTTAAAAGCAGATAAAGCTTCAAGAAAAAATTTAAAACTTAAAAAGAATAAAGGATTTAAGCCAAAACTTAAATAATGAAAATCACAAAGTTTATAGTTTTAATTGTTGTCTTGTTTTTGGTTGGATGTAAATCAAAACTTCAAAAAGCAATTCATTTAAATTCAAAAGTTCAAATAGTTTTATTGGCGGGTCAATCAAATATGGCTGGAGCAGGAAATTATGATAAATTAGATGAAAGACTTGTTAAAAGGATTGAAAAAGTTTCTAATAGAGTTTCGTTAAGTTTTAACGGAGCTCCAGCAAAGCCTTTATCGTTTTATAGCAATAAACCATCAGAAAAATATAATTTTACAAAACGCTTTGGGCCAGAACTATTATTAGGTTTAACCTTAGCCGAAAAGAATCCTTCAAATGAATATTTGTTGATAAAAAGATCCCAGGGAGGAACTGCTTTATATGGCGCCTGGAATCCGAAATGGTCAGCTGAAAAAGCAAAAGAGATTGAAAAAGGGGACAAAAAACAAAATCTGAAACTTTATAGCTTACATGTAGAAGATATTTGTAATAATATTGATAGTTTAAACTCAAATCATAAGGAATATAAGATTTTTGGTTTGGCTTGGATGCAAGGTGAAAATGATGCACTATTAGAAGCTTCTGCAAAAAGTTATCGTAATAATTTAAAGAGTTTAATAAAGGCTTATAGAACAGAATTTAATGTTCCTGAATTGCCTTTTGTTGTTGGCCAAATAAATTCGAGATATGGGATTGAAGGCGGTGCTGAAATAGTGAGAAAAGGTATGGCTAATGCTGTTTATCAGGATTATTATGCAGCACTTATAAAAACTTCAACGGATACTTCTTGGGTAGATTTTCCAAAACATTCAGATAATGTTCATTATAATACTGAAGGTCAAAAACGATTGGGAGTTGCTTTCGCAAATTCATTTTTTGAAATTCAGAAGAAATTAGATGTTAAGTTATTTCAAGGCTTAAAGTCATTAAAGCCAGGCTCAATAACAAGAGTAAAGGCGCTGGGTGAAACCAATATGATTTACAATGTTTATACTCCAACTACTTATACAAAATCAAAATTATCACCAATAATTATTGCTTTTAGTCCAGCAGGAAATGGAACAGGAATTTTAAATCAAATGAAAGAAAGTGCTGAGAAATTTGGTTGGATTTTGGTAGGATGTGATAAACTTAAAAATGGAATGAAAGATGTTGCGTTGGAGGAAAAAATGGAAGATGAAGTTATGAATGATATTTTAAAGAATATCCCACATGATTCCAATAGGATTTATTTAGCAGGTTTTTCTGGTGGTGCTATGAGAGCTTATGGATTGGCAACTCGGAGACCTGAAAAGTATGCAGGGATTGTTGCATATGGAGGCTGGTTAGGAGGAAAAGACTATCGGGATAAACAGTATCAAGAAGGGATGTTTGTAGCTATAATTAATGGAGAAAAAGATAAGGGAGCAAATAATTGGAAAGATATTGATACAAAAACACTTTTGAAAAACAACTGTATAGTAAAGCATTTTTCTCACTCTGGCGGTCATAAAATTGCGCCGAGCAAAATTACTTCTGAAGTTTTAAGTTGGTTTAATAACAAATAAAAATTCATTTATCATTATGAGAGTATGTCATCTTTTAATAGCTATGTTAATTGCTGAATTAGCAATAGCGCAGGTAACACCAAATTCATTATTTCAAAATAATATGGTACTGCAACGGAATCAGCCAATTGCAGTTTTTGGTAAGGCAGTGTCAGAAAAAACAGTTGAAATTGTTTTTAAGGAAAAATTATATACAGCTAAAGTTAAAGATGGATATTGGAAGGTATTTTTAGATAAATCGGAAGCAGGAGGTCCGTTTAGGTTGATAATTAAAGGGCAAAACGAAATTGTTATTGAAAATATTTTAGTTGGTGAAGTTTGGTTATGTTCTGGACAATCTAATATGGAAATGCCCGTAAAAGGAAATAAAGGACAGCCAATAAATGGTAGTAACTTAGCTATTTTGAAAAGTGAAAATTCACAAATTCGATTTTTTGAAGTGGGAAAAGAAACAGCTTTGAGACCTTTAGAATCTTGTAAAGGTGAATGGAGTTTGGCAACACCATCAACAGTTAAAAATTTTAGTGCTACAGCTTATTTTTATGGAAGACTATTACAAGAAACATTAGGTGTGCCGATTGGATTGATTTCTAGTAGTTGGGGAGGAACTCCAGCAGAAGCTTGGACACCAAAAGAAGTTTTAGAAACAGAATTAAAAGAGTTTACTCATTGGAAAACAGACACTTCAATTCCTCAGAAATTGCCTTCACAATTGTACAATGCTATGATTCATCCATTGGAACCATACACAATTAAAGGAGTTATTTGGTATCAGGGTGAGGCTAATAAAACATATCATCAATCATATACTAAGTTATTTTCATCTAGGATAAATAGTTGGAGAACTAATTGGAATCAAGGAGATTTTCCATTTTATTTTGTGCAAATTGCTCCATTAGCTTGGGGTGGTGTTGATCAAGCCTTTTTACGTGAAAAACAGTTAAAAACAATGTTAACCGTACCAAATACTGGAATGGCCGTTACATTAGATATTGGAGAGGAATTTTGTATCCATCCTGCTGAAAAACAAAAAGTAGGAGAACGTTTGGGGTTATGGGCTTTGGCAAAGGATTATGGTTTTAAAGATATTCAATTTAGTGGGCCTGTTTATAAATCTATAAAAGTTAATAAGGATAAAGTGACTGTTGAGTTTGATTATGCCCCAAATGGCATTGTGAATTTTGGAAAAGAAATGTCTGGTTTCCAAGTTGCAGGAGCAAATAAAATTTTTCATACAGCCGAGGCTAAAATAACTAAAGGTAAATTGGAAGTATGGAGTAAAAATGTGCCAAACCCTATTGCAGTGCGTTACGGTTGGGATGCTTGGATTAACGGCTCTTTATTTAACACTGCAGGTTTGCCAGCATCGTCTTTTAGAACAGATAATTGGGGAAATTAGTTTTCCTAATTAAGAAATATTAAGTTTTGAAGTAGCAAGTATAATTAAAGTGTTTTATCTTGCGGTAACAAAATTTTAAAATGAATATGTTTTTATTAAAAAAAATAAATAGAGCTACTGTGATATTATTTTTGTCAGTAGCTTTTTTAGGTTGTAATAATTCGAAAAGCACCACTTCGGTAAAAGAAAAAATAAAAGTTTTAATTATTGATGGTCAGAATAACCACGATGTTTGGCCAAAATCAACAATAATGATGAAACAATATTTAGAAGAAACGGGAATGTTTACTGTTGATGTTGCTCGTTCTAATTTTATTTGGAAATCAAAAAGAGAAGCGGCATTTTTACCTTTAGCAGGTGTTGGAGAAAAAGAGGCTGTAGATAAAGCTAAAACAGATCCTAATTTTAAACCAGATTTTGAGAAATATGCAGTTGTAGTTTCTAATTTTGGATGGAGAGCAGCTAATTGGCCAAAAGAAACTGAATTAGCATTTGAAAAATATATTCAAAATGGAGGTGGTTTTGTCTCGGTTCATGCAGCAGATAATTGTTTTCCAGCTTGGGAAGAATATAATAAAATGACAGGACTTGGTGGTTGGGACAGAAGTGAAAAGCACGGCCCATATGTTTATTATACCGAAAATGGTAAAAGGGTGATTGATAATTCACCAGGGAAATGTGGCTCACATGGTCAAAAAGTAGAGTTTCCTTTAACATTAAGAGAACCACACCCAATTACTAAAGGAATGCCAAAAGTATGGTTAACATCAAAAGATGAGTGTTATGCAAAATTACGTGGCCCGGCAGAAAATATGACAATTCTTGCAACAGGGAAAGATCCTTCAGTTAAATCTGATAGAAACGAACCTATATTAATGGTTTTAGATTACGGAAAGGGACACGTATTTCATACAACTTTAGGGCACGATGATTATTCTTTTGAGGGGGTAGGTTTTATAACAACATTTAAAAGAGGGGTTGAGTGGGTTGCCACAGGAAAAGTTACCTTACCTATCCCTAATGATTTCCCTACAGAGGAAAAAGCTATGGGTAGAAAATTTGAACTTAAATAATAAATTTGAACAATGAAAAATAGTTACTTAAAAATAGGAATAGTTGCTTTTTGCCTTGCAATTAGTTTACCTATGCTTTCACAAACAAAATCAAAGGTTCCTACAAAAAGAAAATCTTCAAAAAATTGGAAACCTCTTTTAGATAAAGAATTATCTAATTGGGATGTTTGGACTGGTGTTCCAGATAAAACGGTTAAAAATTTTCCTGCTGGTTATGTAATTCCTAAAGATGGAAAACCAGTTGAAGCTATTGGTTTAAGTAATGAAATGGGAGTTTATAAAGTTACTTTAGATGAAAAAGGAGCACCTGTTTTAAATATTTCAGGAGAAGTGTACGCTGGGTTAACTTCAAAAAAAGAATATGGAAACTATCATTTAACAATGTTATTTAAATGGGGAGAAAAAAAGTGGGCACCTCGTTTAGAAGCAAAAAGGGATAACGGTTTATTATACCATTGCTATGGAGATCACGGAGCATTTTGGAATGTTTGGAAACGTTGTTTAGAATTGCAAATTCAAGAAGGTGATATGGGAGATTTATATTGTTTGGCAGGAACGAAATCTAATGTTACAGCAGATAAAACTAATCATTGGGATCCAAAAGGAACTAAAATCTCAAAAACTGCAAAAAGATCTGTCGACGCAGAAAGCCCAAAAGGGGAATGGACTCGTATTGATTTATATGTGATTGAAGATAGTGCAGTTCACGTTATAAATGGTAAAGTAGTTTTAGCTTTAAAAGATGCACGTACTCACGAAGGTAAAAAACTAGATTCTGGTCAAATTCAAATTCAATCTGAAGGAGCGGCATGTTATGCTAAAGGAATATATATTAGACCAATTAAAAAATTTCCTAAGAAAATAAAAAAGGCTGCAGGATTTTAAATAATTAAGCCAAATAGTATTGAGAAATACATTCAAATGAGGTAAACGCTAAGTTTACCTCATTTTTTGTTTTGAAATAAACTACAAGATACATTTTATGAACTTGTAATAACATACATTTTCATGTTTAATTGTTAATTTGATTATTGATAAATAGACTTCGATATAATTATGATATTATTTAAAACGTTTAAAAGAGGATTTGTAATAGCTTTTTTATTTGCATCAGTAATTGCAAGTGCGCAATCATTAGACGAGCAAGCAAAAACAAAAATAACTGAACTTGAAAAACTTATTGAAAAGGCTGAGAAAAAAGGAATTGATGTTTTAAAAGAAAAAACAACAATTAGAACTGCTGAAATGTTTTTAGAATTTGCAACTTGGGATGAAAAAAATTTAGATGTTAATGAAGATTATTTTAAAAAGGTAAAAAGATACCAAAAAGAAGCTAAAGAGATGGCTGGAAATTTAGCCAATTTTGAACGTAATGATGTAATTCTTATGCTTAATGAAGCTACAGATTATCTAAAATTACTGTTGAGTAAAAAAGTATTTAGAAAATCTGCACCTCATGTAGATTGGACAAAAGTTAAAGTAGAAGGGGATCAACTTACATATAAAAACAAACCAGTTTTCTTGGCAGATTATACTTGGAAACCAAATAGTAAAAAATTAACTGAGTATCATGGAAATCAAGATGGTTTCTTTCTAACCCCTTCTTTTGTTGTAAAAGAAGATGGAACTATCAATCCTAAAAGAATGAAAGAGCTAACCTCTAAGCCAGATGGTTCTTTGGGTTTCATTTTTATGAATCATAAAGGTGTTCCAAAATGGTCTAAAGAAAAATATGGTCCAAATTTTAGTATGAGAGAAGATACATATACGGCATATGATATTGATAATCCTGGAGCAAGAGATGTTCAACAAAAGTTATTAAGTGGAGTTGTTCCTCATATGGCTGGTAAAAATTATTCTCAATTAGGGTATATGTTGTGTAACGAGCCACATTTCTATACCCAAAAAACTGGTGAAAAATTGGCTTGGGCATCTGGACCAGTTTCTAAATATACAATTGAGAAATTTAGAGTTTGGCTAAAAAACAAGCATAGTTCTATTGGCGAGTTAAATAACTTATGGGAAACAAGTTTTGCAAGTTTTGATAATGTATCTATTGAAATTCCAATAGATACAAGTTTACGTGGAACTCCAAAATGGTTCGATTGGACTTTATTTAATATGTATCGAGTTACGGAGTGGTATAAGTTTTTAAAATCTGAAATTGTAAAGTACGATCCAGAAGCTAAAGTTCATTTAAAAATAATGCCAAATCTTTGGACCGAAAATCAACGTGTTCACGGTATAGATTTAGAAACACTTACAGAAATGTGTGGTATTATTGGGAACGATTCTGGAGCAGAACATACAAGAATGTGGGGGCCAAAATATGAATGGGAAGAGCATTACGGTTTTGAATGGAGAGAGTTATGTATGGGATACGATTTTATGAAATCGGTAAGCCCAAATAAAATAAATTTTAATTCAGAATTACATTACCTATCAACAGGAAGATCAAGAAACTTAGATTTACAGCCAGCATATGCTAGAGCAACATTTTGGTTGGCTCATACATATGGTATGACTGCGAGTCAGATTTGGTTTTGGCCTAGAAAAGAAGATGGTTCTGTACCTAAAAAAGCAGGTAAGGGTTATGCAGGTTCAAACAATCAACAACCTAGAGTTACAAATGAAGTTGCAACTACTATTATTGATTTAAATACTTATTCTGAAGAAATTATGGCAATGCAGCGCCAAAGAAAACCGTTGCGAATTTTTTATTCAAAAACTTCAGCAATAAATAAAGAAAAACATATGGATGATATCTATCATTTGTATGAGGCTTTAAATTTTGAAGGAACTCCGTTAGGTTTTGTTTCAAAAGATATTATTAATAAGCAAGATAATAATAAGTGGGATGCCGTATTGGTTTACAAAACACCGTTTGTAACAACTTCAGAATTAAAAGCGGTTCAAAATTATTTAGATAATGGCGGAACTGTAATTATTGATGAAATAAGTTTAAAGAAAAGCGAATATGGAAAACCGTTGGTTGAGTTAAATGGAAGTAAAGGTAAATTGATAAAATTAAATAGTGTTTCTGAAATAAAAACGAAAGCACTTTCAATTTTGAAAGATAAAAATTCACTGCCAGAAATCACTATTTCTGAAACTAATGAGTTAGGCGTAAAAGTGTGTACTTGGAAAGCTGTAAAAAATAGCAAAGGAAACTACGTGATTTCTGCGGTTAACTTAGGTAAAAAGGAAACAACGTTAAAAATTGAATTAAACAATACAAGTAAAATAATTTGTAAAGATTTAATAAAAGGAATAGAGGTAAGTTCAAACCCAACATTAAAACCTAATGAGGTGTTTTTTGTTGAAGTAACTCAATTAAGATAAATATGAATTTGAATCAATTTAAGTTAGTAAGTTTTGTGTTAATTCTGTCAATTTTTTCGTCTTGTAAAAGTTCAGAGGAAGTGAAAAAGGAGAAAGCTAGAAAACCAAATATTGTTTTCATTTTAGTTGATGATTTAGGATATGCAGATGTTGGTTTTAATGGGTCAAAGTTTTTTGAAACACCAAATTTAGATGCTTTATCTAAAAAAAGTTTAGTGTTAAATAATGCGTATATGTATCCAACTTGTTCGCCTTCTAGAACAGCAATATTTACAGGGAAACAATCTTTTAGAACTGGAGTTTATACGGTGCCTGTTTTAGAAAAAGGTACAGATAAAGAAAATATATTTTCGCGTTGGACGGTTGGGAAAGAACATCCTATTTATGCAGAGCCTTTGGCTGAAGCTGGTTACAAATCTATTCATTTAGGTAAATGGCATATAGTTGGACCAAATCCAAAAGAGGAATTGAAAATGCATTTTCCTATTAAGCAGAAATTAACGCAGCCAGATCCCGGAGTTTATGATTGGGCAGAGGTTCATAAATTACCAGAAGTTCAACAATATTATCCTAAAGGAAGAGGTTTTATAAAAAATGTTGGTGGAACTTATAGGGGAGATCCAGCGCTTGAAGTAAATGGTTATAAAAGTGTTTCAGGAGGATATTGGGCGCCATTTAGCAATCCATTTATTGAAAAAAAACCAAATGATAATTGGTTAACAGATAGATTAACTGATGATGCTATTGAGTTTATAGGAGAACATAAAGATGGACCGTTTTTAATTAACTTAAACTTTTATGCAGTTCATCGTCCAATAAGAGCAAGAAGTGAAGAGTTACTTCAAAAGTACTTAACAAAACCTGTAGATTCTGTTACGGGACAAGGAATTGCTGCAAATGAAAAAATAAAAGAAAAAATGGCTGGTTATGCTTCTATGGTAGAATCTGTTGATGATAATATTGGCCGTGTAGTTGATTATTTAAATAAAAATGGACTTCGTGAAAATACATTAATTATTGTTACTTCAGATAATGGCCAGAATGGAAATACAAGTTCTAATAAGTTATTGAGAGATTCAAAAGGATATATTTATGAAGGAGGAATAAAAGTGCCAATGTTAATTAACTGGCCAAATAAAGTTACACCAAGACGAAGTGATGTAGCTGTTACATGCTTAGATATTTTTCCTACATTAATGGATGTTGCTGGAATAAAAGATTATAATGGGATTTTAGATGGAAATTCTGTAACTGAAATTTTTGAGAAAGATAGTAAGTTGTTTATTGAAAGACCATTGTTTTGGCAAATAAATAGCCAATGGAAACACGGAACTTGTTCTGTAATTAGAAAAGGAAATTATAAATTAATTCAGTTTTTAGCTACAGGTAAATTAGAACTTTATAATTTAGTGAATGATGTAACTGAAAGTGATAATATCGCTAAAAAAGAAGAGGAAATCACAAAAAAGATGTTGGCAGAATTGGTTCAATGGAGAAAAGCTAACAAAGTACCATTACCTCCAAATTCAGTATTAGAGATTTAAACTGTTAAGAGATTTTTTTATTTAATAAAAAATGTGTTATAGGTTAATGTTTAGATATTATTGGTGAAAGAGATAAAAATAGATATAGATTGTCTTATTCTTTAGAGATTACAGTTTTAAAATTAATTTCTTAGGTGAGGGATTTGTAATTAGTGAGATAAGTATATTTTTAAGCTGGGAGAATGTTTCTTTCAGTAGAAAAGTTAGTTTATTCATTATTACTAACAGCTACATTTCATTTACTCCAATTCACATAATTTTTAGTTTAAAAGGGCATTTTTGTATAAAATTATTTTAGAAAAACTTAAAAAGATGAGAAGTAATAATATCTTAAGAAATGAAGATTATAGATATTGTTTTTACAGAAGTTTTTGGATAATTGTATGATTATAGAGTTAATCCGTTGGAATGGTACAATATAATCGAACAATAAAAAATGAAGAAGTTTTAAAAAAAATTAAAGAACAACTAAAAGCCCTAGTAAATTGATAGAAATTAAAAAGATGTTACTAATTTTATTTCAAGTTTTAGGGATGTTAAAATTATCATCATAAGGCGTAGCTGTTTCTGGAATTAATTTTCGGTTTATTTAAAATTTAGAACTGGTTAGTATTGTTGAATGTTCTAAATTTTATATTAAGAAGAAAGTTGTTTTGGAGTGCTTTTAGTCAAATGATGTAAATATATATTGGATTTATTTATGGTAAATAAATTGTTAGGAATCAAAGAGTTTAAGTTTAATAATTATAATAAATGAAGTTTAAATTAAAAGTTACAAGCATTGTTTTAGTATTTTTTTCAAGTTTTTTTAATGTAAAAATTCAAGCACAAAATTCAAATAATATAAGGCCTAATATTTTATTTTGTATTGCCGATGATGCTTCAATGAAAAGTTTTGGTGCATATGGAGATACTTTTATAAACACGCCTTCAATAGATGAATTAGCTAAAGAAGGTTTAGTTTTTACAAATGCCTATAACTGTAATCCTAAATGTGCGCCTGCAAGAGCTTGTATAGTGACCGGGAAATACAGTTGGCAACTAAAAGCAGCAACAAATCACAATCCAAAATTTCCTTCTGAATTTAAGTTTTACCCACACTTATTAATGCAAAAAGGGTATCATGTTGGTTTTTCAGGTAAAGGTTGGGGCCCAGGAATATATGAAGGGAAATACAATCCCGCAGGACCAGAGTATAATACCATTAAATTACATCCGCCACATAAAGGAATAAGTAATATTGATTACGCTTCAAATTTTGAATTATTTTTAAAAGAGGATAAAGAGAATACTCCTTTTTGTTTTTGGTTAGGAACTAAAGAGCCACATCGTTTTTATGAATTAGACTCATGGAAAAAGGAACATAAAAAGTTAAAAGATGTTAAAGTACCTCCTTTTTATCCAGATAATGTAACGGTTAGAGGTGATATTTTAGATTATGCTGTGGAAGTTGAATGGTTTGATTCTCATGTTGGAAAAGCTATTAAAATTTTAGAAGAAAAAGGCTTGTTAGAAAATACCATGATTGTAATTACTTCTGATCACGGAATGCCTTTTCCACGAGTAAAGGGACAAATTTATGAAGAAGGTTTTCATGTGCCTATGATTGTTTATTGGAAAGGAAAAATACAATCTGGTCGCGTTGTTGAAGATTTTATTAGTTTTCCAGACCTTGCTCCAACATTTATGGAATTAGCTGGTTTAAAACCTCACGAACAAATGACAGGGAACAGTTTTAAAGACTTATTGTTTTCAAATAAATCAGGTCAAATAGATGAAAAAAGAGACCATGTACTGTTAGGTAGAGAAAGACATGATGTAGGGCGTTCCAATCAAGATGGTACAGATTTGTCCTACCCAGTTCGTGCTATTAGAACAAGTAAATATTTGTATGTTCATAATATAAAACCAGAAAGATGGCCAGTTGGGAACCCAGAATTTGGCTTTTTAAACTGTGATGCATCACCTACTAAAAAATATTTAACTGATTTAAAACCTGAAAATGCAGAATATCAATATTTTATAATGAGTTTTGGGAAAAGACAAGAAGATGAATTGTACAATATTGAAGATGACCCACATTGTATGGTGAATTTAGCGTACTCACCAATTTTTATAGGAATAAGTGAAAAAATGAGAGCTCAGATGGAAGCCGAATTAACATTGCAAGGGGATCCTCGTACATTAGGAAATGGAGCTATTTTTGATAAATATCCATATTATGGTAAAGGCCTTGATTATAAAACAGGAAAAAGGTTGCCAGCTCCAAAATTTAATAAGGGAAAAGATTTGATTATAAAAAAAGGGAAAGGTAATCAGGTCAAAAATTAGAAAAGACCATAAAAAAAAGGGATGTATAGAACCTTGTCTAATCCAAAATGAGTATGTGGTTTGTTTGTCTTTTTAGATGTTGAATAGAAGAAGCACTATAATATTAGATTAATGTAGTCACTTATGAGAAAAATAGTTTTAATTCTTTTTGCTTTTATTTTTTCAATGGAATCATTTGGTCAGTCTTCAACCTATATAGATGATAATGGAATTATGCGTTGGTCAAAGAACAAAGAAGAGGTTTGTGTTTTTGGAACTAATTATTCGGTGCCTTTTGCCTATTGGAATCAACGTGCTCCTTTAATTGGTGATAACCATAAAAAAGCAATTGATGAAGATGTTTATCATATGGCTCGATTAGGAATTGATGGATTTAGAATTCATGTAATGGAATCTTTTATAGTTGATGAAAAAGGAAACTTAATATACAATCAACATTTTGAATTATTTGATTATTTATTGTTTAAATTAAAGGAAAGAGGGATAAAAATGTATATTACCCCAATGTATTTAGGTGGTGGAGGTAACACAAATTCATTTACTGCAAAATACGGCATGGGTGTTGGATGTTTATCTAATGAAAAAGCCTTTCCTGCTCAGGAAAACTATCTAAAGCAATTTGTTTCTCATATAAATCCATTAACAGGAATTGCTTACAAAGACGATCCGGATATCATTGCTTTTGAAATTGTAAATGAACCTAAACATTGGAAAGAACCAAAGTTGATTAAAAAGTACATTGGTAAAATGTACAAAGCAATCAGAAGCACAGGTTGTGATAAGCCTCTTATGTACAATATGACAACTTGTTCAGATTTTATAGATGATGTTTTGGATACAAAAATTGATGGAGGAAGTTTTCAATGGTACCCTACAGGTTTAACTTCAAATCACGAACAAAAAGGTAATTTATTACCAAATGTAGATCAATATATTGTTCCGTTTCAAGATAAATTAACAGAATCTAAAAGACCAAAATTTGTTTATGAATTTAGTCCTTCAGATACTAAAGGTGCTTATATGTACCCAGCAATGGCAAGAAGTTTTAGAGAGGCAGGGTTTCAATTTGTGGCTCATTTCTCTTATGACGCCTTGCATGCTGCTCATACAAATGTTGCGTATAAAACCCACTTTTTAAATTTGGCATATACGCCAAAAAAAGCCATTGGTTTAATGATAGCTTCTGAAGTTTTTCATAAAGTGGCGCTAAATAAAAGTTTCGGTCGTTTCCCTGATAACAATGAATTTGATGATTTCAGCTTGAGTTATGAAAATGATCTGACTGAAATGAATAGCGATAAAAAATTCTTGTATAGTAATTCAACAGAAACACTTCCAAAGAGTGTTAAAAAGTTAGAGAAAATTGCTGGAACTGGTAATTCACCAATAGTTCAGTATTTAGGTACAGGTGCATACTTTTTAGATAAGTTAGAAAAAGGAGTTTGGAGGCTAGAAGTTATGCCAGATGCTCATTGGGTAAAAGATCCTTTTTTTGTGCCTTATACCTATGGAGAAGTTGCTGTAACAATTTCTAGAGAGCATTCAATGAAAATAAATATTCCAGAACTAGGGAGCAATTTTAGGTCAAATGGAATTAACAAAGGAAATGTAACAAGTACTTCAGCTAATGAATTTTCAATTCTTGTTAGCCCAGGAGTTTATTTGTTACAAGCTAAAGAAATAAATTATTCGGTTAAAGAGCAGTTAAAAGAGTTCCATATTCCTGCTAATAAACCCAAACAAAATTATGTGTTACATCACGCGCCAAAAACAGTTTCTGTTGGAGAGAATTTAGTCTTAGAAGCTGAAGTTATTACTGAAAATAACATTGAACAGGTTGAGGTTATTATTTTAAATCAAAGAAAACAAGAAGTTTTTCCTCTGCATAAATTGGACAACGGATTTAAGTATGAATTGGCAGTTCCTAAAAATTATTTAAAAACGAGTCAGTTGATAAGATATTATATCAGCTGTAAAATAAACGGGGACTACTATAGTTATCCCGGAGGTGAAAAAGACACTTATTTGTTGGATAGACGTATTTATAGTGATGATTTAAGCTTAGATGATGAAAAGCCTTATGTTATCAGTGTATTGGAATCAAGTTCACCGATAACTTTATTTAACGCAACAGATGATTGGGAGAACATTACCAAGATGGGAAGGTCTGATAAAATAAATGTTTATCCATCTGGAATACCGAACCTATATAAACTACGATTTACTTATCCTAAGAAAAATAAATATGGGGATGAATTCGGTTTTAAATATTACTGTGCGGATAAGATAATTGGAAGAAAGAAGGATTTAATTACGAAAAACAAAATTATATTTCATGGTCAGTCCATTGGAGGCAAAGATAATGCGGTTACTGTTCAGTTATTAATGAAAGATGGAAGCGCTTATTCAGGGAAAATTCAGGTTGGAACGGAATTAAGGAAATATTCCATTTCAATAGATGAATTAGTTTTTGATAAGTATCCTTTGCTGCCAAGAGCTTATCCAAAGTTTCAGGTGTATAATTTCAAACCTAGTTTGAGAACAGCATTTAATATCGGTGAATTAGAATCTGTCCAGTTATTGCTTCACAAAAAAGAAAATTTAACTATAGAAAACACGGTAGAGATTTATACAATTGGTTTAGAATAGTTACGCCTATACTTGTTAAACTTCAAGAAGGAAAATTAGAATTTTAGAATATGAAAAAAATAGTATTTCTTTTAACCTTTATACTGAGCTTTTACTTAAACGCTCAAAATGGTGTTGAGTTACTTTTTCCAGATAATAACGAAAATCTTACTGATGTAGCAGTTGCATTTAAAGCTAAGATTACTAAAGATGGTCCTTATATTTTACAAGTAAGTAAGCAACAGGACTTTTCTGGTCGAGTGTTAGAACACAAACCTACAGGACATAAGAAGCAGTTTAAAAGTAAAATGGATGTAGTGTATTTCTTAACGTATCAAGGGAAATTACACTCGAATGAAAAATTTTTATTAGATCCTGGAACCTGGTATTGGAGAGTTTCTGGAGATAACGGAACTACATTTAGTGCAACAAGGAATCTAATTGTAAATAATAAACATACGCGAAAAGAACCAGAAAGACTTACGAGTCCAAACAAGCCTCTTTTCCATATGCGTTTAAGATGTAAGGTTTTTGATTTTAATAACCCTGAGGAAGTGTTGGCTAAAATAGTACCTGAGGAATTAAAAGAGTATGTTGTTTTTGATCTTCGCAATACGCTAAGCTCTATTCCAGGTGAGAGATCTGTATATGCATTCGCAAAACTTTTTAATGATGCTGGATATAAATTCTATTATGATTTAGGAAGTCAGTTGCGACCAGATAGAATTGGGTTATTAGGTGAATATGAAAAAATAGCTAGAGAACTACCAAATTGTATTGGAGCATCAATAACCGAAAGGTTTTATGACTATCAGTCAGACGAAGCTAGCAACTCTGTATTTTATGGAGCTCTTGCTATTTCAAAAAAATACGGAAAATCTTTCCAATTGGCAGATATTAATTGGAGAACAGCTAGATGGCCTACTTTTAGTTATAATTTTTATGATGAATTTGAAAAGGAAGGCTACGGAGATTATTTTCATCCCGTATATAAGACAACTAGCCCATGGGGAGCGCATACTTGTATAAGTACGCTACAGGGAATGAAATTATCAGGGATGACTAAGAATATAGGAATCTGGAGCGATGGATGGTGTTGGGAAAAATTTGGAGATGTCGATACTATTGCTCTTGGCGATTTCCTAGAGAAAAGGCATGGTACGGGTGGTCAGAAAAATTTCCCTTACATTCAAAACCTTAAATGGTATATCTACGGAATGACATTTGGAAGTACGGTTTTTGCACTTGAACCTTCTACCTGGGCTCATTACAATACCTGTGAGCCAAATGAATTGTATTCTAGATACTTGTTACCTTTTTATAAAGCGGTTGTCAAAGAGAACATTATACCTAGTGTACAATCAATTAATGATAATTTTAATATTGTAGTAGACCCTAGTCTAAAATCTGGTAAGATGCATGATGGCCCTTGGCTTACTTATATGCCAGGGACTATTTGGAACGACTACTTAACTAATACCTTTGGTATTTCTAAAATTCCAGGATATAATGATGTTGTGAACACAAGTTCAGGAGAGATCATTCAAGCGGCATATTTAGAAGTAATACCTAATACAGATCGATACCCTTCTGGGGTTCCTTTTCTTGCGAAACCAGGAATACCTGCACCGGTAGTTAATGGACGAACACTAGATGTTGTGAAGCTTTCAGAATTACGATCTAAAAAAAATATAGACGAAAAACTCAATAAGTATTATCCAGAAAGTGATAACGAAGCTTATGCTGTGAAAATTGATAAATCTATTTTTGTCTTTAATACTACAGAAAACCATGATATCAGACAAAAGTATACCGTAGATATTAATTGTTCTGGTATTCAATCATTATCGGGTAATATCGATTTAATGAGCTATGTTATGGGTAAATGTAGAACGGATGATAAATCAGTATTTTTTCAAGTGAATGGATATGTTTCAATACCATCATTGCAAGGAGGATTGTACAGCTTGCCTAGTTATCCTTCTGTTATGAAATTTAAGTGTTTAACTAAGCCTGACTTAACTAGTAATGAAATGTCTGCAATCACTAAATCATGGAATAAAGGGAAAAAAGAATTGACAGTAACAGTAGATCATACTAATGCAGGAGCTGTTGATTTTGTTCTTTCTACTAACAAATAGTTTTACCTACTAAAGTATGTTTATCGCTGTCAGACTAGTATGTTGAGAACGAAAATTTCATACTCAATCAGGATTTAGAGAGGGAACTAAGAATATTGGATACATCGAAAATGAACATGTAACTTAGGTTTAAGTATTTGTTATTCTGTTGTTTGTTTAGATATAGAATTAAAAAAGGAGCTTTAAGAAGAATTCTAAGTTTTTACTGATAAAGACATTTATTGAGCCTTAACAGACATTTCATAAACTAAAAGAGACACTATTGTTAAGAAACTTTATTTTCTTCGTGAAATATTATTTTATAAAAAAAACAGATGAAAACAAAAGTATTATATCTAATCGCAATAAGTTGCTTGTTATTAAATACGAGTTGTGTGGCTCAAAAAAAGTCAGATAAAACAGCTAAGAAACCTAATTTGGTTATTATTCATACAGATGAGCATAACTTTAGAACACTAAGTTGTTATCAAAAAATAATGAGTGAAGATCAAGCTTTTGTTTGGGGAAAAGGAAACAATGTAAATACGCCAAATATTGATAAAATTGCAACGGAAGGTGCAATTTGCACAAGTTATTATGCATCGTCTCCGGTGTGTACACCATCTAGAGCATCTTTAGTTACAGGATTGCATCCACAAGCAACTGGAGCGCCAAAAAATGGAATGCATATTCGTGAAGATATCCCAACATTTGCAACTATTTTAAGAGATGAAGGATATTCAACTTCATATGTTGGTAAATGGCATTTAGCAGGTCACGAAAAATATACATTTGGAATTGAGTATAAAGCAGGTTTTGATGATAACCGTTATATGATGCGTGGTGGACACGCTCCTTATTTTCATATAAAAGGTGAAAAATTCAAAGGTATTAATGATAAAGTTGCAGCAAAATTACCTAAGGAAGAAATTATCCATGCCACTGACTTTTTTACTGATAAAACATTAGAAATTTTAGAGCGTGATAAAAACAAGCCGTTTGCATTAATGCTTTCAATTCCTGATCCACATACTCCAGATTATGCAAAGCCACCGTACAATACAATGTATGCGGATATGGATATTCAAGAACCATTAACAATGGATCCGAAATATACAGCAATTAAACCTGCTTGGGCAAAATCTGGAGGGTCAAAACCAGATTCAAATGAGGCAGTTGGTAAACAAGCTTTTGATAGTAAAGCATTGCAACAATATTTTGGAATGGTAAAACATATTGATGATAGTGTTGGTAGAATACTAAAGTTTTTAGAAGATAATGATTTGGTTGAAAATACCATTATAATTTTTACTTCGGATCACGGAGATATGTTTTTTGAGCATAATCGCAGAAACAAAGGAGTACCTTATGAGGCTTCAGCTAAAATTCCTTTTGTAATACGTTATCCAAATAAAATTAAAGCTGGTAAAGTATTAAATACAGCCTATACAAATGTAGATTTTGCTCCAACTATTTTAAATATAATGGGTGTAAATTATTCGGCTAACTTTCAAGGTACTGATACTTCTGAAGATTTTTTAAATTCAAAAAAAGAAATTACAAGTGATAGAATAACATACTTTGCCAAAAACGGTGGATGGTGGGTTTCTGCTGTTAGTGATAGATATAAACTAGTGCTAGACAAAAAAGAAATGCCTTATTTATTCGATTTAGAAAAAGATCCAAATGAGTTGATTAACTTTTATAATAATCCACAATACAAAGAAATTGCTTCAAAAATGCAAAAAGAACTATTTCTTCAAATGAAAAAATTCAAAGAACCTGGGTTAACATCAAATAGACCATATATAATTAAATAATTATAAGGAAAATGAAACATTTTAAAGATGAAATTTTAAGAATTTCATTAGTAGGAATCTATTTGGTTCTAGCCACGTCTTTTGGAATAACTGCCCAATCTAAAAAATCATTAGTAGATTTCTTTCTACCTATGGAACCTCAATCTGATCTTATTTTAAAAGGAACTTGGGGAGATAAAGTTGTTATGCCACGTGATACAGCTAATGGTTTAGAAGATGCTAAACTTAAAAAGTATTGTTATTGGGATGGAAGAATAGTAAAAAGTGATGATGGTAACTATCATATTTATGCAAGTCGTTGGGATCAAAAAATGTCGCATAGTGAAGGTTGGCATTTAGGGTCAAAAGGAATGCACGCAGTTAGTAATAATATTATGGGACCTTATGTTGATAAAGGTTTAATTTACCCTAATTGGAAAGAAGGCATGGGACATAATGTTATTGGATTACGAATGCATGATGGAAGATATGCTGTTGTAACGAGCGAAATTACAGAAGGAGAAGTCTTTGTTTCTAATTCGCCTGATGGACCTTTTAAGTTATTAGGTAAAATTAAGGTTGATCCAAATGGTTTTAATGAAGGTTTAGCAAGGTATCAAAACAAAAAACAGGCGTCATATGGACATATGTCCAATGTTAAAATATTACTGAGACCGGATGGAGATTATATGATTATTGGAAGATCTACCGCGCCAATGTTAAGTAAAAATGGAATATTAGGCCCTTATAAAATAATGGGAGATCGTATTTACAAAAACTACCCTGAATTGCCCCAAACAAAAAATGAAGATCCAACAATATGGTTTAGTGGAGGAATGTATCATATTGTTTATAATCACTGGCCAACAAAAACATCTCATCATTTTTCTTCAATGGATGGAATTTCTGATTGGAAATATAGAGGAATCGCTTTTAAAAAAGAAGAATCTAAAATATTTAAATATACCAATGGTATTATTAACGATTGGCAGTTTATAGAGAGACCAACTGCATATGTAGAAAATGGACATGTAACTCATTTTATTTTTTCTGTGATTGATGTGTTTAAAGGTAAAGATAGAGGTAATGATAATCACGCAAGTAAAATTGTAGTTGTACCTTTTAACGGTAAAGCATTTGATAAACACATGAATAAAATTGTTAAGGCTGAGCGTAGAAAAAACTAAGCGTTAATAGATTTTTTTCTTTGTATTTAATGGTTTAATAGCAGATTATAAGCTATCGATTACATTATTGTTTTTAAGTGCCTTTAATAACAATAATCTATAAAATAGAGGCTTTAAGCTACATTGTTAAGTTTTTGTAATGCTTCTTTTTAGGCTTTCACCCATTAAATCTTCGATATTTGGACTGAGAAGTACATTTATTTTACTTAAACATTACATTGTAATAAAATAATTGATGATTTTTATATAATTGAAACATAAAACCTAAAAATGAAACGTAGAAACTTTTTTAAAACAGGAGCAAAAGGAGCATTAGCCGCAGGATTATTTCCAATTATGGGAGATATTACTGCACAAACTTCAAGTAGTTCAGATAAAAGATTATTTAATTGGAATGAAGGAGTGGAAGGAATTAAAGGAGATCCAATTAGAAGAAAAACACTAAATGTTGATGTTGCAGTTATTGGTGGTGGAATGTCTGGTATTTCTGCAGCCGTTTCCGCAGCTAGAAATGGAGCTAAAGTAGTTTTAGTGCAGGATAGACCCGTTTTGGGTGGTAATGCTTCCAGTGAAATGAGGGTTACTGTTAATGGAGTTTCTAGCTTGCAAAACAAACATAAAGTTGAACGAGAAACAGGTATCGTAGAAGAACTTTTAATTGAAAATTGGCATTACAATCCACAAGAATCTTATCCTGTTTGGGATCACGTTTTATATAACTATGTTATCCGTGAAAAGAATTTAACATTATTATTGAATACTTCAGCATTAAGTGTTGAAATGAATGACGATAAAATTAAATCAGTTGTTTGTAGACAATTAACTACAGAAACAGATTTTACCATAAATGCAGCTATGTTTTGCGATTGTTCAGGTGACGGATTTATGGCCGCATCAGCAGGTGCTGAATTTAGAATGGGACGTGAAGGTAAGGCAGAATTTAATGAGAAATTTGCACCTGATGAGCCAGATGGATGGGTAATGGGAGATTGTTTTATGATGATTACCAAAGACATGGGAAAACCTGTACCTTTTTATGCGCCAGATTATGCTATTCCTTTTGATGCTGAAACAGCTTTTAAAGACAAGCATAGAAAAGTAAAGCAAGTAAAAGAAGGATTTTGGTGGGTTGAATTAAGTAGTAAAGTTGATATTATTGGTGAAAGAGATGAAATTCGTCATAGATTAATGGCGCATTTTTATGGAGTTTGGGACCATATTAAAAATTCGGGAGATTTTCCTGAAGCAGAAAATATTGCGTTGGATTGGATTGGCTCTATTCCTGGAAGAAGAGAATCTCGCAGATTTATGGGAGATTATATTTTAAAAGAAGGAGATCTGTTAGGTAATACTCAATTTAACGATGCTATTGCTTTTGGAGGGTGGAGTTTAGATGAACATTGCCCAGGTGGAATTGAAAATCTTAAAGAACCTGCTAGTTATTTTCACTCTAGATTTAACGAAGTATATCAAGTACCTTTTAGATGTTTATATTCTAGAAACATATCTAATTTATTATTTGCAGGTAGAAATGTAAGTGTTACTCATATGGCACTATCTTCAACTAGAATTATTGGAACTTGTTCTATGATGGGACAAGCAGCAGGAACTGCAGCTGCAATGTGTGCAGAAAAAGGTGTAAATCCAAGAGGTTTATATCAAAAGCATATGAATGAATTGCAAGAGCAATTATTGCGTGATGATTCTTATTTTCCATACCGACCAGCTAATGATCCAAAAGATAAAGCTAAAAAAGTGGCAACTATTTTTGCGTCTTCTACATCTTCTGGAGAGGCTAAATTATTGTTAGATGGTGTGTCACGTGATGAAGTCGATAAAATTCACCATTGGCAATCTGAAGGTTTAAATGAAGAGTTACAGTTAGAATGGAGTAAACCTCAAAATTTAACAAGCGTTGAAATGAAGTTTGATACAAACTTGCAACGTAAAATGATGATGCATAAAGACCCTGAAAAAAACAAAGGACAAATTATTGGAATTCCTCCAGAGTTAATTAAAAATTTAAGTGTTGAAGCTCGAATTAAAGGTGATTGGGTTGAAGTAGGAAAAGTAGAATATAATAAAACGCGATTGGTAAAAGTTAATTTCAATGAAGTTAAAACTACCGCCATTCGTGTTAAATTGAAAGAAACTCACGGAGCAGAAAGTATAAAAATGTTTGAAATACGTTGTTATTAATTAATATATGAATTTCAATAAAATTCTTATTTTGCTATTCTTTCCAATTTGGTTTTTTTTCCAAAATGGAGAGGATAGTTCTTTTTCAAAAATAAAAAAAATTGAACACCAAATAACAGTTGGGCATCCTGGAAATGAGGATAATGGATTGGAACAGTCAATACTTGTTGAGGTTAGAAATAAAAAAGGATTGGCCGTTGAATTCTATATGAACGTAGAATCGGTTATTTGTGTAAAAAGTGTTTGTAAAGTTGTACCTGTTCGTATTTATTGGAACAATTTAGGGGGGTATCAAAAATATGAACTAGATAAAGGTGTAACATTAGAAAAATATGAAGCCGACCTTTTTGAAAAAGAAGATTATGTAAAATTACAAAGTATACTTTCGGATTTAGATTCCCCATTTAAAAATGTAAGAATTGATGAAATTTTAACAGTTGTAGATGAAACGCATAACGATGCTGATGCAGTTTCCGGAGCTACTGCGTTGGAATTAGATGAAGAAGATACTGTACCTGGTGCGGCTTTAACTTGTTTTACACTTTGGCATTGGGCACACGGAGATATTGAAACTATTATTAGAAATTTTGCAGGCGAATCATTAAAAAAACAAAATTTTTTAAAGCTGTTAAATAGTAAAAATGTAGACAAACAATTGTTTGCTGTAGAACAGTTAGATGAACGAAAAATTTATAAAAAAATTCTTATTGAAGAAGTTATTAAACAGACTACAAGCAACAATAAATTATTAAAAACTGCTGTAAATTATTTTGAAAATTCAGATTCTAAAATATATTTTTCGGCAATAAAAAAACTACTTCAAAAAGGAAATGAATCACAAAAAATAGTTTCATTGAATTCCTTATTGAAGTCAGAATTAGTTCCTCCAAAAGGATATTATAATGAATTGAGTTTGCTTATTTCAAATTTAAAATCATACCAAGAAATTTCATTGTTTTTAAGATTAATGAAAAGTAAAAACCCAAACTCTTTAGAAGTAGTATCGCAATTAATACCATTATTAAAAAGTGATTTGTTAATTTCTAGAAATGTGTATTGGTTTTTAAAAAAACAACAATTAAACAAAAACCAAGAACAACAATTAAATATTTTTTATAAAGAATACCAAGATCAACTTTAACCAAAAAACCAACGTATTATGATTACATTTTTAATCTGCATTGCCGTATTAATTGCCGGATATTTTATTTATGGAACTTATGTAGAAAGGAAATTTGGAATAGATGTAAATCGTAAAACACCTGCAATAACAAAACAAGACGGTGTTGATTATGTACCTTTAAAATTGCGAAAAATATTTTTAATTCAGTTTTTAAATATTGCAGGATTAGGTCCAATATTTGGAGCTATTGCAGGAGCGCTTTGGGGACCAGTAGCATTTATTTGGATTGTTTTTGGATGTATATTTGCAGGTTCAGTCCACGATTATTTTTCGGGTATGTTATCTATTCGTCACGATGGAGAAAGTATTCCCGAAATTGTTGGTAAATACCTAGGAAACGGTGTAAAACACTTTATGAGAGTTTTTGCGGTTGTACTGCTTATTTTAGTTGGAGTTGTTTTTGTAAAAGGGCCCGCAACAATTTTACAAGAATTAACAGGAATAAATGCTTCAATTCTAGTTGTGATAATATTTGTTTATTATCTATTAGCAACTATGATTCCTATTGATAAATTAATTGGGAAAATTTATCCAATTTTTGGGTTGTCGTTATTAATAATGGCGGTAGGATTGTTTATTGCATTGTTAACTCAAGGGTATACAATTCCTGAATTAACCCCTGAAAATTTAATTAATATGCATAGCTCACCAGATAAATATCCCATATTTCCTATGTTATTTATAACCATTGCTTGTGGGGCGATTTCCGGATTTCATGCAACACAATCGCCATTAATGGCACGTTGTATTTCAAATGAATCTCACGGGAAAAAAATATTTTTTGGAGCAATGATTACAGAGGGTATTGTAGCTCTTATTTGGGCTGCTGTTGCTATGGCGTTTTTTGGAGGTGTTCGTGAGTTGGGAGAAACTATGGCACAAGAGGGACATAATGCAGCTTGGGTTGTAAATATTATTTGTAATACAATGCTTGGTAAAATAGGTGGAATTCTAGCAATATTTGGTGTGGTTGCAGCTCCAATTACTTCTGGAGATACAGCTTTTAGAAGTGCACGACTTACCATTGCAGATTCATTTAATATCAATCAGAGTAATTTAGTGAAACGATTAATGGTAACTATCCCAATTTTTATAATAGCTATAGGGTTAACTCAAATTAACTTTGCTATTATTTGGAGATATTTTGGATGGTCCAATCAAATGTTAGCGACAGTAGTATTATGGGCAGCTGCCGTTTATATGAAAACTCAAGGTAAGAAATCAGGGTTTATTTTAATTCCAGCAATGTTTATGACAGCAGTTGTAACAACATATATTTTAGTGGCTCCAGAAGGATTTAAATTAAATTATAGATTGTCTTATTCTATAGGAATTACAGTTTCAATATTATTAGGAATGTGGTTTTTATTTTCCAAATCAATTTCTAAAATAAAAGAAGAGAACTAAAAGATATGAAGTTTTTAAAATTAGGATTATTTGTATTATTATTAATAGTAATTTCAAATAGAACAGAAGCACAACAAAAATTTTCTACAGCAGGTTTTTACGAAGTAGAAAATAGTCCACGAAAGGTGTTTAATTTTAATATTGGCTGGCGTTTTTATAAAGGAGATGTTAAAGGTGCAGAAACAATAGATTTTAACGATTCAAATTGGGAAGCTGCAAATTTACCTCACGGATTAGAAATTTTACCAGAAAATGCCAGTGGAGGTAGAAATTACCAAGGGAAGGCTTGGTATAGAAAAGAATTTTCAGTTGAAGAGAGTTCAACTTCCTCAAATACATTTTTATATTTTGAGGCTGTAATGGGAGTCGGTAAAGTATGGGTAAATGGATCATTGGTAGCAGAACATTACGGAGGTTATTTGCCTTTTACTGCTGACATTTCAGAAGTATTGAAAAAAGGAAAAAATGTTGTTGCTGTATTGGCTGATAATAGCGATAGTAAACTATATCCTCCGGGGAAACAACAAGGTGGGTTGGATTTTAGTTATTTAGGCGGAATTTATAGAGATACCTATTTAATTCAAACAAAACCAATTCATATTACACTTACAGAGCTTAGTAAAACAGTTGCTGGCGGTGGTGTTTTTGTTGGAACAAAAGAAATTAAAGGGAATGATGCTAAAATTGGAATTAGAACAGAAATTGCTAATAATTCGAATAAAACACAAACTATAATTGTTAAATCTGTTTTAGAAAATTCAGATTTTAAAGAAATTAAATCAACGCAACAATCGGTTAGATTACAAGCGGGAAAATCCAAACAATTATCAAAAGATTTAAAGGTAGAAAATGTTCATTTATGGCATCCAGATGATCCTTATTTGCATTTTATTAGAACTGATATTATTGTAAATGGAAAAATTGTAGATCAAACAAGAACTCGTTTTGGAATTAGATTGTTCGAAATGAAAGGAGCGGAAGGATTGTTTGTAAACAATAAATATATAGGCAAAAAACTGGTAGGTGTAAATCGTCATCAAGATTATGCGTATGTTGGTAATGCCGTTCCAAATTCAAGTCATTATAGAGATGTAAAACTATTACGCGAAGGAGGTAGTCACATTATTAGAGTTGGTCATTACCCTCAAGACGATGCTTTTTATGATGCTTGTGATGAATTAGGAATGTTAACAACAACAGCAAATCCGGGTTGGCACTTTTTCAATTTTAAAGAAAAGATATTTGAAGAACGTTTATATGAAGATTCTCATAATTTAGTTAGAAAAGATAGAAATAGACCCTCAATTTTATTGTGGGAAACAGCTATTAATGAAACACCTTCTCAGCCAGATCACGCAATGAATAATATGCACAAGGCTGCACATTCAGAATATCCTTTTCCAGGAATGTACACAGTAACAGACTATGAAGAGGCTGAAAAAGGAGGGTTAGATGTGTATTATCATGGGAATTCTAAAACGGTGAATTCGTTTAATAGAGAATTTGGAGATGGTAATGAAGTTGACGATTGGTATTCGCAAAATTCAATTGTACGAGTAAAACGTGAATGGGGAGAAAAAGCAATGCTTGATCAGTCATTAAGACAAGCTCAACAATTATCACAAAGATTTAAAACAGATAAGGTTCGTATTGGTGGTGCAATGTGGGCAGGAATTGACCACCAAAGGGGATACCACCCAGATCCGTTTTTGGGAGGGCATTTAAATGTGTTAAGATTGCCTCGTTATACGTACTATTTGTATCAAAGTCAAAATTCAGCAGATTATAAATTGAAAGGTATTAAAACTGGTGCTATGATTTATAATACAAATGAATTAACGCAATTATCAGGTAGTGATGTTATTATTTATAGTAATTGTGATGAAATAAAATTGACTTGGATGGGAGAAAATTTTGGAACTCAAAAACCATCTACAGACCCAAAATATGATGGTTTACCGCATCCGCCTTTTGTGTTTAAGGATGTTTTCTATTTAGATAAAATTCGTCATAGAAAAGAAGATCAGAGAGGTGCAGTTAGATATATGATTGCTGAAGGTCTTATTAACGGTGAATTGGTTGTGGAAAATGTAAAACCCTATGCCATGAGATCTGAAAAAATAGAATTAAGCATAGCAGATGAAGGATTAGAATTAATAGCAGATGGATCTGATTTTATTCCTATTAGAGCTACCATTGCAGATTTAAATGGAACAAAGAAAGTATTGGCAGAAGAATTTGTTTACTTTGAAGTTGAAGGCCCTGCAGAAGTTATTGGAGGAATTCAAAATATGAGTAACCCAGCTAAATCTTCTTTTGGTATTGCAACTACATTAATAAGAGCTACTAATAAGCCTGGTGTTATTAAGGTTCGTGCCTATGTAAAAGGGTTAAAATCAGATGAAATTACTTTAGAATCAAAACCTTCAAAACAGAAAATGCTTTTTGATGAAAATTATGTTTCAAATTCTAAAAAGGTTAACAAAGATAAAGTAACAATAGAACAAGTTAAAGAAGAAAAATTACCTACAAATATTAAAAAACTTCAAGAAGAAGTTAAAATGTTAAAACTGCAATTAGTTGGTAAAGATCAGCAATTAATGGAATTAAGAAGTAATCCAGAAGGAAATAAAAATTAAACAAATGAGAAAAATTGCATGTTTTTTTGTAATACTTTTTAGTTTACAAAGTGTATTGGCATTTGGAGGAATTCAAAGTGAAGAAACAGATTATACCATCATGAAAGTTAGAATCATGAAGTATAAAAGCAAAACTAGAATTATTGGAACTAGCTATGAAGGTACCGTAGTATGTTATGATTATTCTGGAAAATTACAGTGGAAAAATGAACTTTCTGGTTTTATGAACAACGATATTTATTGTGCAGACATAGACAATGATGGTAAGGATGAGGTGTTAGCTGCAAATGCAGATGGAACTTTATATTGTTTAGATGATAATGGTGAATTATTATGGAAGTTCAAAAAAAACTCAGCACCAATATTAACGGCAACTATGGTAAGTGCACATAAAACCAATTATGTAGTTTGTGGGGGTTATGATAAAAATATTCATTATTTATCTACAAAAGGAACCTTGTTAAAATCTATTCCGTCAGCATCTTATAGTATTGATAAAAAGCATCCAAATCACGCTATAAATTACCTTAGGAAAATTGAACAAAACGGAAAAGATGTTTTGGTAGTATTAAGTGCTTTTAATACAAATTACGATCAAGGTGTATTGTATTACTTTAAACCTTTTGCTGATAAACCGTACCAATCTGCGAAAATGAAAGGTAAAGGAGGCGGAGGTTCTTGCCCAGGGACTTTTTCTGTAAATGATATTATTACTGGAAATACTGAAGTGTTATTAGGAGGAAATGGCTTGGCTAAAATGCAAGTGTCTGTTGCTTCTGCTGAAAAATGCTCGGCTGAAAAAATGGATTTTAAATTTAAAAATGAAAGAAATAGTTTAGGGAAGCCAGGATATAGATTAGCTTCTGTTGAAGCAATTCCCTATAAAAATGGATTCAAATATTATGTGCTTTTTGGAAATAGAATGTTTTTGGTTTCCGCAGAAAAAAATGGAGAAGAAACTGAAATTATTGAAAGTAACTATGCTTTTAATGATATGTGTAAAGATGGAGATAATGGAAAATTAATTTTAGGAAGTGTACAAAGTGGTGGTAGTTGTATTCATATAATTGATTACACAAACGACTCTTGGAAAAAGGAATTTCAAAAATTGGAGCCTTCAGGGAAAATGGCAAAGATTTTAGAAAATACAAAAGAGTTCAGTAAAAAGTTAAAAAAATTCAAAATCCCTAAATGGGAAAATCATAAAGTAGCTGTAAAAGTAATGTCGTCGGGTATAAGTAGTGAAGAGGTGGCAGCTTTATCAGGTGGAAATACTAAAAATTTTATTAACATAGATGGTGTAAAAAAGTTATATCCACATGTTGAAAACTGGGATCGTTCAGGTATGGAAAATAAAGTGTCAAGAGAAACTCGCGACCATCGTAAAAAATATGATTTAACAGGTGGTGAGGCTTTAGCTAGATTCAAAAAAGGATTGGAAGCTGCTCCATCAGGAATTCAATATTGGCAGGGACATGGTAGGGATGTTTATTTTTATTCTTTACCTACAGCTAAAAAAGTAATTGATGCAGCAGGCGATAAAATTGTGATTCCAATTTTGGCGGAATTAGGAGCTCATGATAAAGATGCTGAGTGGATGGTTGAAGATTTTATATATCCATTGGCAGCTCATATGAAAGGAACAAATAGTTTTATTTCTATAAGAAATAAATTTACTTTTTGGCAATCTGTAGTTTATACTCCAATGTGGAAACGACTTGTTTCAGGCGAATTTGCCGATTCTTTTGTGTCATCAATGGAAGAATCAAATAGTAAGGTAATGGATATGAGTATTTCTGGCAGAATAGGACTTTGGGCTGCTGGCTCAATGAATCAGTGGGGAACTCGTTTTACAAGAGACAATCCATGTTATGATCGGTTACGCCAATTATCATATCAAAAAGTACCAAATCATGCATTGAGAATGCTTGTGCATCAAATAGCAAGCGGAGCTTCTGTTGTTCACCACACAACAGTAAATATTAAGTATCAAAAAGTATTATGGGATATGATTTCTTCTGGTATATTATATGTGCCAACAAGAAAAGAAATATTAAGTATTAATCCTGTTCATTTAAGTATGTTAGATCCACATCCTTTATTTCTTAAGGGGGAGGAAGTAAAAGATGTAACTCTTTATGATGAAAAGTTTGAAAAAGAAAACCCAATGGTTGTTGGACGTACTCAAGGTGTTTATGCAGGTGGACCGGTAACTGAGTGGGATTTTTCTAAATATGCAGCTGGAGTTAAAGAGCGTAGATTAGAGTTTTTACCAACCTATCCAAACGGATTGGTATTAACTACACCGCCAGTAGATGAAAAATCATTGAGAGGAACATTAGAAAGTCATTTAAATCCAATTTATAAAAACAATACAACTGAAATTTTTATGGATGGAAAAAATTACTATTCTGATAAAAATAAGACTACAACTTACAGAGCAGATACTTATTACACTACAGTTAAAAAAGCCATTGAAGAAGGTGCTAAAAAATTACCTTTAACAGTTAATGGACGTGTAGCGTGGGTTACGGCGCAAACAGCACCAAAACACTTAAGATTAACCTTAGTTGATGGTGGTTATGTGAACCCAAATGATAGAATTGCAATAATTAATTTTCATACGGCAAAAGTGAAAAAAATCACCAATTTAATAACAAATGAAGAGTTGAAATTTAACAAGGAAAATGCTACAGTAGCTGTTCCTTGCGGTTTGTTTGTGTTTTTAGATATTGAATTGAAAGAAGCGCTTTAAAGTGTTTTAAACATAAAGTATAGCAGTAGTTATAAGAAAAATAGTACTCCTACTAGTTACTTTGATTTTATTAATGTATAGAAGTTATGTTGTTATATACACTTTTTAAAAACCTGGTGGGTTTCTGCTGTAAGTAACAGGTGTAAATTAGTTCTTGATAAAAAGGAGAAGCCTTATTCGTTCAAATGAAAAATTTAAAGAGTTGGTTTAAAAATGAATAGACCCTACATTTAAAATAATACGTAGTTTTTTATGAATTAATTGTGTAAGTGAAAGAATAAAATGAGTAATCTAAGATTAAAAAACAGTTATAAATTGCAAATTAAAAGGGGCTTTAAACTATAAAGGACAAGTTTTTTATCTATAACAACAAATCAAGTTGTAGGAAAGGTATTTTTGTTAGTGTATTAATAAATTAAAGATGTATAAAAATTTCTATATTGTTATTGTAAGTTGTTTATTATTGTCGTGTGGAGGTAATAATTCAACAAAAGAAAAAATTGTAAAAAAACCAAATATTCTTTGGATTGTGGCTGAAGATCTTTCACCTTTTATGGGCTGTTATGGCGATTCGATTAACAAAGGTCATACACCTGTAATTGATAAATTTGCTTCAGAAGGAGTTTTGTTTAATAGAGCTTATTCAACTGCGCCGGTTTGTTCAGCCGCAAGGTCAGCATTTATTACTGGGAAAATGGCAACAACTATAGGTACGCATAATCATAGGTCTAGTAGATTTACGGATGGGGAAATTGTTCCGGAAGAATTACAAATTAAGCTACCTGAAGGGATGAAAACAATTCCTGTGTTAATGAAAGAAGCTGGTTATTTTACATTTAATAGTGGTAAGGATGACTACAACTTTAATTACGATAGGAGAGCTTTGTATGATGTTGGTACAAAAGAAGATTATGTTGCTGGTATGAACGGTTGGCAAGGGAATATGGCAATTGATTATATGACGGTAAAAGACTATGTTTGGAGCTCTAGACCAGATAAAAACCAACCTTGGTTTGGGCAAGTTCAAATAATGGGAGGGAAAAAAGACGCTAAATATGTTCGTGAAGGTGAAAGGTTAGCTGTTAATGATGTTCCTTTGCCTCCTTATTTTCCAAATATTCCATCACAACGCAAAGCTTGGACAGAGCATTACAATGCAAATAGAGGTTCTGATGTTACTGTTGAACATATTTTAGATCAATTAAAAGCCGATGGCGAATTAGAAAATACTATTATATTTTTCTTTTCCGATCACGGAAGTCCATCATCTTTACGTCATAAACAATTTTGTTATGAAGGTGGAATGTTAGTGCCATTAATGATAAAAGGAAATAATAAGGCTTTAAAAGCTGGAACTGTAAGAAACGATTTAGTTTCACTACTAGATGTATCTGCAACAACACTATCATTAGGGGGTGCAAAAATGCCAGATTATTTAGACGGTCAAGATTTATTTGCTGAAAATTACAAAGAACCAAAATATGTTGTTGGAGCAAGAGATCGTTGTGATTATACTATTGATAGAATTAGAACAGTAGTTTCTGAAGATTACAGATATATTAGAAATTTCTTTCCAGATAGACCAATGATGCAAGCAGGTTATAGAGATTTAAAACCTATTGTTACTGATTTAAAAAAATTACATAAAGAAGGAAAATTATCACCTTATCAAGATAAACACTGGTTTGGAATTAGACCAACAGAAGAATTATATGATCTTAAAGCTGATCCAAACCAAATGAATAATTTGGTAAATGACCCTAAATATGCAACTGTTGCAAAAGATCACAGAGATTATTTAGAAAATTGGATAAAAGAAACAGATGATCAAGGTCAATATCCTGAAGCTTCAGCACAATTAAAAGCCACATATGATATGTGGAAAGACAGACCTCGTTTTAGAGATGCAAAAATAAATCCTGAATACGATCAGTTTAAAAAATAAATTTTCATTTCAAATATTAAATAAAAAAGGGGGAGCCATTTAGGTTTTCCTTTTTTTTATGCTTTGTAAGCCAGATTTATAAGGTAGTTATTAAGAAATGTATCTTTCAGTAAAAAGAGAAGATTGACTTAAAAATACAAATAATTTACGCATACATATAACAAGAATGTTTAAAAGGATGAATTTTAACTTTATAATTATCAAACCAAAAGAAAGATGAGAAACAAATTTATAATACTAGTAATTATTTTATTTTCAGTTAGTTGTAGTGCTCAAAATTTTTCAACAAAAGAAAACGGAATTAGAAACTGTATTATAGCAAATGTAAAGGGTAATAATGTATTTTATTTATCTGAGTTAAGTGGAGGTGTTTCTTCATACACATTAGAAGGGAAAAACCTATGGAGGAATGCCACAGATGAAGAGGCTGTGTTGTTTGAAATTAATGCTGTAGATGTAAATGAAGATGGAAACGATGATTTAATTGCAGCAAGTGGAGACGGAAATATTTATTGTTGGGATAGTAATGGATCATTACTGTGGAAATTTACACCTGAGGTTAAAGTTCGTTTTTCAGAAGTTGCTGTTGTAAATAATAGAACAATTCAAATTTTTGCAGGTGGAAATAATAATAAATTGTACGAATTAGATTCCAAAGGAAAATTAGTTTCAACAACTCCAATTAAAGGTGTTGTTAGAAAAATTGAAGCAGGTAGGTTTACTGGAGATGGAAAGCAATCTTTATTTGTATACACTTATAATCATGATAAATTTCGTTGGGAATTTATGGGTTTTATAGATGCTGAAACTAAAGAAGTTATTAAAAGTGTTTCTCTTAATGATAAAAGACTAAAAGAATTAAGAAAAGCAATGGTTACAGATGTTGAAATTGCGGATATTAATGGAGATAGTAAAGATGATATTTTGTTTTTTGGAGATGTTTCTTTTAAGGCATTAGTTGTTGGATTAGATTCAGATTTTAATGTAATTGTTCAATTTCAAGCTTCTAATAAAGATACACAGCGTTATGCACATTCTCAAGGAACATTTTTACCAAAGCGAAATGAAATAATGTTTCAAAATGGAGGGATTTTATTTGTGCTAGATTCAAAAGGAAAATTAATTGCTAAATCTGGGGAACGATACGGAGCTATGGTTTACAACGATTTTGTATTTGAACCAAAGTCTAATCAGTTAATTGCTGCAGGTGAAGTTGATGGAGGAAACACATTATATTTTTACGATGTAAGTAAAAATAATTGGTGGAATACAACTCACAAAATGCAAGGTAGAATGTTAGAGGTTGAAAAAAATATTGATAAGCTTTATCAGCAAACATTAATGTTTACACCTCCAAGTTATCAAAAAAAATCTGATGAGGATTGGGTGATGATTACTTCAAAAGAAATTGATTCAAAAGTTAAAAAATTAAAGGGGCAAGATATTAAATTTGTAATTCAAAAAGCACCAAAAGAAGGAACTGATCGCTCACATTTAGTTGCGAAAATCGGGAAAACTGCTTTGAAGAAAGATAAGCGTGGTAAATATCAAGAAACCAGAGAAGAAATTGTTCAAATGGCAAGAGATTATGAAGCGCAAGGACAACCTTTTACTTTTTGGGCAGGACACGGAAACGATCCTTTTTATATTCAAATTGAAACTTTAGAAAAAATATTAGAAGTAGCACCAACAACTTGTTATGGCTTTGTATATGCTGAAATGGCAAATGTTGACGATCCAAGAGTTGTTCATTTTGTAAAAGAATATTTACCTCGCTTGGCAAAAGCAATTCGAAAAAATAATAGAGCCAAATTATATTTTAGATATAAAAATATGTTTTGGGCGGCAACATCACATTTACCATTGTGGAAAGAAATGTTTTTCTCAGGAAAATATAGTGATATTCTTATTCCAGCATCAGAAGATACAAGTAACCGTATTCAAGATTTAAATTTAGCAGGAAGAGTAGGAATGATGTCTGGTGGTTATGTAAATGATTTTGCAATGCGTTTGGTTGATGATAATCCAACTAGTTGGAGACCGTTAACTCCTGGAGGGCAAAATTCAATTTCTCCTTATTTACGTCAAGGTGTTGTTATGGCAGCATATGGTGCTCGTTATGGAATTATTATAGATAATAACTTCACAAAAGGACCAGGGCTAAATGTGTTATTTGCATTAATGAAATCTGGAGTGCTTCCTGTTGTTGAAAAAGAAAACATTCAATCAATAGGATCTTGGCATTTAATAAAAGAAGTTGATGCACATTTAATTCATTCAGTAGATGATCACCATAATTTAAAACATTATAAGAAGGATGATGACAATGCAGTTTTCTCAGTAGGACAAATGCATTGGGCTGGTGCAAGTGTACCAGAATATGATTTTTCAAATGCTGCTTTAGGTGTTAAATACCGTTGGCTAAATTATATGCCAATAATGCCTTACGGAATGGTGCCTGTTGCTCCAATTGAAAGTGAGAAATTGGTTGAAGGGCAGAACAAACCATATTTTGTGTCTAATGCCAAAGTTGGGTTTGTGAACGGAGAAAAAATTGAGGCAAAACAATTTGGGTCAACCATAACTAAAACAGTAAAAGAAGGCGCTGATAAATTACCAATTATTGTAGAGGGAGCATCTTGGAGTGCTGTTAAAATAGATGATAATCATACTAGATTAATTTTAGTTGATCCTGGTTATATCAATCCTCAAGAAAGAAAAGTAGTTGTAATATTTCAACATAGAAAACCGAAATCAGCTACGGATATTTTAAGTAATGAAACTGTAGAAATAATTAATAATACATCTAAATTTTTGGTACCTGCAGGTTCAATTAGGTTTATTGATATTGCTTATTAATTTAAATTTTTTAAAATGAAAAACACACGTAATTTAGTAACAATATCAATCTGGTTTTGTTTTACATTATTTTTTGCAATACCATCATGTTCTTCAGATGATATGAAAGATGTAGATTTAATTGAAGAAGAGAAACAGGTTGAAGAGATTGAAGAGGTTGAAGAAGAGAAGGAGGTAGAAGTTGTGGATGTTCCTAGACTTTTAGATGATGAAGATCTTTTTTATACAATTGTATCAAATTCAAACTATAATAAAAATCTGGTGACAGATTATAACGCTGATATTATTTTTTCAACAGATGATAGTGTTATACTGCAAGAAGCAATAGATGATGTGTCAGCAAACGGAGGTGGGATTTTAACTATTCCTGAAGGAAATTTTTCTTTTGATGATATTCATTTAAAATCCAATGTTCATCTTAAAATTGACGAAAATGCTGTAATTAGACCAACAGATAGAAATGATACAAAGAACTATTCTATTTTTCATTTAGGAGTAAAAAATCAATTACCAATTGAAAACATTTCAATAACTAGTACAAACGGAAATAAGTTTAAAGTTGATTTTACACAAGTTAATAACCCAAATGTACAAGTAGTTAATTGCAATAAAGTTACCAATTTTTTGATATCAGATATTATGGTTGACGATGTTTATACAAAGTTTTCTGTAGTTACTATGGGAGGTGATGATTATAATAATTCTTATCAAATTCCTGAAAATGGAATTGTAAAAAATATTCATGTTGAAAATGCACATTATGGTTACGGAACGGTACAAACTCAATCTGCAACTAACATTTTATTTAAAGATTTATCAGGTGTTGGAGGAGCAACTTTAAGATTAGAAACAGGTTTTACAGGATTAAATGATTTACAAGTAGTAGGGCAACCAAGAGTTGGTGGTTTAGATAAAATTGTAGGTCGAAATATTTCGTGTACAAATGGAAATTCAGCAGTAATGATATCTCCACATGCAATGCATAACGGAGTTGTAGATATTGAAGGAGTTACAACAAGTAGTGCAGGATTTGCAGTAAGAATAGAATCTGGTTTTATTTCAAACAAATACGATCAAACTATTGGTTTAACTCAGGGTACTTTTGAGTTTGTTTACGTAAAAGATGTAAAAGCTACCTATGGTGAAAATGCAGAGTTAAAGTCTAAGCATTTTGGTTGGTATCCATCGGAGATTGCTGATCCAAGTACTTCAAGTTCGTATGATGATGCTATAACAATTGGACCATCTATAGCTGCAATTTTAGCAGATGCAAATTATACTTGTAAAGCAGGAGAACAAACAGTTTTTGTGCAAGAGCCAATTGAAGTAACTGGTTTTTTATATCAAGAAAATATTATACCTGAAGAGTTTGTGAATACAGATTGTTCTAACTAAAAAGCCAAAAGAGAAACGTTAAAAATTTTGCAACAGGTTGGTTGTGTTTAATTTATATAGCATATTAAGAATTCATCAAATGGAAATAAAAGCATTCAAACATTTAAAGAAACTAGTATTATTAACAGTATTCATAATGTGTTTTCAGCAAACAGAAATGTTGGCGCAAATAAAAGAAAATATTAATGCTAATTGGTTTTTTCAGAAGGGTGAGGTGTCTGATGCTTTGTCCAAAAATATAAATCAGAGTAAATGGCAGAAGGTTGAAATTCCACATACGTTTAATCCTTCAGGAACTGCAGAAATTTACCGAGATCAAAAAGAAGAAGTAGGATATCAAGGCCCTGCGTGGTATCGTAAAGATCTTTATATTCCGCAGGAATTAAAAGGGAAAAGGCTGTTTCTACATTTTGATGGAGCATACATAGATACTGACGTATACATTAATGGTGAAAAGATTGGAAACCATAAAGGAGGGTATTCCGCTTTTGTTTTTGAGGTAACAAACAAGGTGAAATATGGTCAGGATAACCTTATCTCAGTTAGAGTATCAAACGAGTATAGTCCAGACATTACACCTTTGGGAGGTGGATATATCAAGTTTGGAGGAATCACTAGGCCTGTTTCTTTAATAGTTAAGGATGAATTTTGTATTAGTCCGTTACACTATGCTTCAAGTGGAGTTTATTGTAAGCAATTAAATATTTCAGAAGAAAAAGCGGAATTGGAAATTGAAACAGTATTAAATTCTTCTGTAACTTCAAAAGGAAATTATAAGATTGTATGTCAAGTTATTGATGCTAACAAAAAAGTTGTAGCAAAAGAAACTTACAAAGGCAAATCTACAAAAGCTGGGCAATGGAATGTAAACATACCAATATCAGTAAAAAATCCAGTTTTATGGAATGCAAAAGAAAATCCAGCATTATATATTATACAGGTAGATTTATATCAAGATAATAAATTAGTGGATACGGTTACTGAAACAACAGGATTTCGTTATGTTTCAGTTGATGAGAATAAGGGCTTTTTCTTAAATGGAAAATCATTCCCTTTGTATGGAATTGCAATCCATCAGTATTATCCTGGTGTTGGATCGGCAATGCATAAGGAACACTTTGATGAAGATTTAGAGTTAATGCTTGATTTGGGTGTTAATGCAGTGCGTCTTTCTCATTATCCACATAGTGAATACCGTTTAGATCTTTGCGATAAATATGGAATTGTAGCTTTTTCTGAAATGGCTTTTATTAAAGAGTTTTTTGGAACAGAAGCATTTGTAGGGAATTGTCAACAACAAGTAAAGGAGATGATTTATCAGTTATATAATCATCCTTCAATTGCTATTTGGGGATTGTTTAATGAAATACGTTACGATACATTTAAAGGAGTTGATGGGGTGCCAATTGTAGAAGGATTGAATAAGTTGGCTAAAGAAATTGATGCCTCCCGCCCAACTTGTGGAGTAAGTTGGAAAGCAGGTAAACGAAATGATGTTGCGGATATCTCTGGGTGGAACCGCTACCAAGGTTGGTATTGGAATGCTTATCCGGGTGGTCCAAACGATTTTACATGGTTGGATCAAATGCATGAACAATTTCCAAATCGTAAATTGGGTATTACAGAATATGGTGGAGGTGGCGCAATCAACCATTTTGATGAAAATAGAAAATCAGCACCGTATAATCAAGATCAGTTTCATCCTGTAGACTTTTATAATTATAGTCACGAAGAACATTGGAAAGAAATGAAGAAAAGACCTTGGTTGTGGGGGAATTTCATTTGGACATTAACTGAGTTTTTGGTTCCAAAATATGATCAAGGTAGAGCATCTTATCTTCACGATAAAGGATTAGTTGGTGAGAATCGTATTCAGAAAAAAGATGTGTATTATTTCTACAAGGCTAATTGGAAAAAAGAACCAGTTTTTCATTTAGCATACAAACAATTTGATATCCGATTAAAAGACAATGCAGAAGTAACCGTATACTCTAATCTTGATAATGCAACACTTAAAATAAATGGTGTTGATTACGGAACGCTAAAAAATGCTTCTTATGGAATTTACCGTTGGAATGAAGTACCGTTGAAAGTTGGAGAAAATAAAATTATTGTTAGTTCATCAAAGAATGGGAAAATATACGAGGAAAAAGCGGAATGGTATTATATAAAAGATATTCATAATAACTCAAAATTAAAGGAGCTGGTTCAATGTGGTGCTGAATGGAAAACCTTGTTTAAGGAAGAAATTGCACAGACTAAGAAAAAAAGAGGAAGTGGTGTACCAGGGGAAGAGGTTAATGCTTCTTTCAATGTGTTGTCAGATAATTGGAAAAGTAGTGACCAATGGCAGTCTACAAAACTACCTTTGTTTACAACCACACAAACTGCTACGGGTAATTGGGAAGGTAAAATGGTATACCTAACAAAAGAGTTTGAAGTTCCAAAGGAAGGTTTAATGAATCCACATATTTATCTAAAACAAACGGCTAAACTTTCTACAGAAAATGCAGGTAGAATTTCAATTGCAATTGATGGAAAAGGAGTTTTAACATTAGAAGAAGGGTATGAAGATTATCGTTTGATTCCAATACTAGAACGTTTAGGAAATCTGAAAGCTGGGAAACATAAAATTTCAGTGATAGCGAATACTCCTTTAAAAGGTGGAATTCTAGATATAGGTTTAGTGGATAAAATTTTATAAATGTCATTTGGAATATGTGCATTGTGTTTGATCAATTAATAAGTTAATGAATAGTAAGAATTGTATTTGTCTAATATTACTCGCGTTAGTTTGTAGTAATAGTTTTTCACAGAAGAGTTTTTCCTCTATTGCAGAGGATAGGTATCCTAAAACAGTAGCTTTTAGAAGTACGGAATATGCTCTTAGAAAAAAAATATTTGTAGTGGATTCTGCTTTTAACAAAGTTGATGGAAAAAAAATAACTCAGGTTCAATTTGCTCGAGATATGTCTCGTTTTCCTGTAATAATGGGGAAAATGGTAGACGAAGAGAGAACAGGTGGTACAAATAAGGTGTTAAAGGGTTATTCGTTTTCTAAAAAAGAGAACCCTGAAAGTAAAGTGATTCTTCATTTTAATGGTAGAAATAGGAGACCTGAATTTCTGACAAATAAGAATGAACCTTTTTATCCTGGGCATTGGTTATATAGAGTGCCAAATGAAATTATACAAAGGGGAGCTATTTCTAAAGAACAAAAATCATTTGTACTTAAAGATGTTTCTATGTTTAAAGGAGTGAACTTTAAGAAAAAGAATATTGTTTTTTGTTTATATGCAGTTAAGAATAAAGTTAAGGATTTTTACCACAGCGAATATGTAAAAGTTACAGATGTTGACTTTAAGAATAATAAAATTATAGTAGATAGAGGCTATTTTAAATCTATTTCAAAAGAATACAAAGATGATTTCGGAATTGCTGAATTAGCCGTTTTTGAGCGTAAAGGAAATTATCGTCTTTATTATAACTTCTCTAAGCTTTCTCCAAAAGATAAATATGGAAGAACTTCTAATGAAGCTTTAGCTGATGAAATAAAATCATTAAAAAACGGAAAATTAAAAGCGATTGATGGAGTTATTTTTGATGCAGCATCATTTACAGCCCCATTCAAATATTTTGATGGTAATGTTGATTTGAATATTGATGGAGTTCCTGAAAAATTTGGGTTTAAAAATGGAGTAAATCAAATGATGATTGGTTACGATGATTTTTTCAAGACAATTAGAACAAAAATGGGACCAGATTTTATTGTTATGGCAGATTCAAGAACTGCTTTTCACAATAGAAGTTTTACATATCTTAATGGGACAGAGTCCGAAGGGTGGCCGCAAAAGAAGGATGGTGAATTTCTGCTACAATGGTCTACAGGATTGGCAAGACATGAGTTTATTAATGACCGTTTGTTTGATGACACCTCGAACAAACTTATTCAGTTTAATGTAAATGTAGGCTCATTAAATAGTGGTCAACAGCGACTTATTCAAGTTGCAGCTGCTTGCGAAAGTGCGGCGCATACTGCAAAATATGTGCTAGATAATAATACAGGGAAAGTTGTTGGTTTTACTGATGAAATGTCCAAAGGAATAGAAAATGATTTTAGCGGTTGGTTAGGGGAACCTTTAAGTAGTATAAAGACATTAGCAACAGAGGAAACTAGTTTTAAAGAAGTAAATAACTTAGAGTTTAAAGAAATAAATGAATTAACCGAGACGGAAATGCCTGCTTCAGAAATCATATTAAATAATATTGAAATAAAGGGAAAACAGTTTTATGTTAGATTTAAAATTAAAGGAGAACCATTAGAGAATTATCCAGAGAATATTCCTAGAGTATGCAGTGTTGAAGTCTTTCCAGAAAACTCATCTTCATTTAAAAATAAATTACCCGAAAAAGGTATTAAATCTTTAACACCGTACCGTCAAGAATTTTATGTAGATAAAAAAGGACAGGAATATGGAGCTTATTTTAGATGGATATCTGATAGTAAAGTGAAATTAAAATTCACTATTGAAGGAATTGAATCGGCGAATATAGAATGGGTGAGATTATATAATACTCCAGACATTATTCATAGAGAATTTGAAAATGGAATTGTTATAGGGAATCCATCCTTAGAATCTTTTGAATTTGATTTAGAGAAAGAATACCCGAACCAATCATTTAAAAAAATAAAAGGCTTTTTTAACCCAAGATATAATACAGGTGAAATAATAGGAGATAAAATTATTTTAAACTCTTTAGATGGTATTTTTCTTGAGAAAATGAATTAATTAAATCTAATTTTTATAGAGCCAGATCCTATTTTACGAGCTTAGAAAAAACAAGAAAAAACAAAATATATCAATATGAAATTTAGTGTAAAAATAGTTATAACAAGTTTATTATTAAGTCTCTTAATAGTTCCAATTCAAGCTCAAAAACAACCAAATGTTGTGGTAATAATGGCTGATGATATTGGTTTAGGAGATATTAATTTTTATCATAAAGAAAGAACAGGTAATAATGGAGTTGTGCCAACACCTAATATTGATGAATTAGCTCAGGCTGGAATGCGATTTTCAGATGCACATTCACCAGCATCTTTATGTGCGCCTACTCGTTTTTCAATGTTAACGGGTAATTATTCATTCAGAAATCAACGTCCGTATGGAGTGTGGTCTCCAGATGCGGATGCTTTAATAGATTCAAACAATTTTACAACTATTGCTCGCATAGCCCAAAAAGGAGGATATGCAACTGCCTTTTTTGGAAAATGGGGATTAGGAGGTTCTTGGAAAATAAAAAATAAAGTTAACTGGGAAAAAGAAGACGGTGGTGCGTTAACGTATGGTTTTGATTATGCGGTTGAACTTCCAGAAGGTATCCAAAATAAACCATATGCGTTTTATGAAAATCAAGTTTGGATGAAATTGAAAGAAGATTCAGTTTTAAAAGAATTAGATGCAGATCAAACAGGATATTCAACTTCAAAAAAACATAAAACTCGTGGAGGTGTTGGAGATTCTAATTGGGATCCAAAACAAGCAGGCCCAGTTTTAGTGGGTAAGGCAGTTGATTATATTAAAAATCAAGCTAAATCTAAAAAACCATTTTATATGTATTACTGTAGTCAGGCTGTACATATTCCACACGAACCACCTGCAGAATTTAACGGGAAGAAAATAAAAGGAGCTACGCCAGGTAAACATGGAGATATGATTTATGAGCTTGATATTCAGGTTGGTTTAATTGTAAAAGCTTTAAAAGATGCTGGTTTGTATAAAAACACTTTATTAGTGTTTACGTCAGATAACGGTGGACTTTCATTTGATAGAGATATGACCAAAGCGGGTCATGTTACAAGTAATGGATTAAATGGTAGTAAAGGTTCAATATATGAAGGAGGACATCGAATTCCTTTCTTTGCAATTTGGCCAGGGAAAATTAAATCTAATATTGTTTCAAATGTACCAATTGTTGGGCAAGATATGGTTGCTACAATTGCAGAGTTGTCTAATCAAGAATTGGATAAAACAAAAGTTTTTGATTCAGCTAACTTGTTACCTGTGTTTTTAGGGGAAACTAATAAACCAATTCATAAATATTTAATACATCAATCTAAGGGTGGCCCAACGTACGCTATAAGAGATGGTAAATGGAAGTTGATAATTAAAGGGATTAAGCCTAATAAAATGGAGAACTTGAAACCGATAGCTCTTTTTAATTTAGATGAAAATTTAACTGAAAAGGAAGAGGAAAATGAAATAAATAATCCTAAATACTCTGATAAAATAAAACAAATGTTTGAAGCATATGTTGATGTGCGTGCTAGTGGAAAAGTAACTGTATACTAGGTTTTGGACTTAGAGATACATTGTATAAATTTTAAACAACATTTATTGCGGTTATAAAACCTTAATTTGAGGGATGAAGTTTCTTAAAAGAAAAAGAAAAAATAGTTTTTATTGATTTTCACTAATTATAATTACAAAAATGAAAAGAAGAGATTTTTTTAAAAAAGGAGTAACAGGGGCAGTAGCTGCATCTATAATTCCAATGAGTGTAATTGCTGCGTCTTCTGAAGTTTCAAATTCAGACAATCGTAAATATGATAAGTGGAAACATATGGAGTCCGAAAAAACGGGAACTCCTAAAAGAAATAAAGACATATATGTTGATGTATTGGTTGCTGGTGGTGGAGTTGCTGGTTGTTGTGCTGCAGTTTCCGCAGCTCGAAATGGAGCTAAAACAATGTTAGTTCAAGACAGACCAGTTTTAGGAGGAAATGCTTCAAGTGAAATAAGAGTACATTTAAATGGTGTTACGCATTTAAAGGGAGCACATCCAGAGAGGGAAACAGGAGTTGTTGAAGAATTATTATTAGCCAATCGTTTTCATAATCCTCAAGAATCATGGCATGTTTGGGATCATGTTGTGTACAATTATGTTACAGAAGAACCAAATTTAAAGGTTTTGATGAACACTCAAGCTATAGAGGCTAAAATGAAAGGGGAACGCATAGAATCAGTAAAATGCTGGCAGTCTACAACTGAAATGACATTTACAATTTATGCCAAACAGTTTATAGATTGTTCTGGAGATGGTTTAATGGCTGCTACTTCTGGTGCTTTGTATAGGACTGGTAGAGAAGGAAAAGAAGAGTTTAATGAAAAATTTGCTCCAGACCAACCAGATGGTTGGCAAATGGGATCAACACTTATGTTTAGTACCAAAGACATGGGAAAACCAATGCCATTTGAAGCACCACATTATACCATTCCTTTTAAAGCTGAGGAAGCTGCAAAAGAAGATAGGAAAATTAAGCAGTTTAAGCAAGGATATTGGTGGGTTGAAGTGGGTAGTGATGACGATATTATTGCAGAGGCGGATGATATTAGACAAAGAATAATGGGACATATGTATGGTGTTTGGGACTATATTAAGAACTCTGGAAATCATCTAGAATCTGAAAATATAGCCCTTGATTGGGTGGGCTCATTTCCTGGTAGAAGAGAATCTAGAAGGTTTATGGGAGATCATATTCTTACAGAAGGTGATCTTTTAAATTTTCGTCATTTTGATGATGCAGTTGGTTATGGAGGTTGGTCTTTAGATGAACATAATCCTGGAGGAATTGAAAACTTAAGTGATCCTCCAAGCTTTTTTCATCATAGATTTAATAAAGTTTATGAAATACCATTTGGCAGTTTGTATTCTAAAAATGTACCAAATTTAATGTTTGCTGGTAGAAATGTAAGTGTTAGCCATATTGCACTTTCATCAACACGTCTTCAAGGAACCTGCGCTACTATGGGGCAAGCAGTAGGTACGGCAGCTGTACTTTGTGTTGAAAAAGGTATAGATGCTCGCACATTAAGAGAAAAGCATATTAATGAATTACAAGAGCAATTGTTGAGAGATGATGCTTATATTCCAAATCGGCCGGCAAAAGACACTAAAGATTTAGCAAAAAAAGCTTCTTTAATAGTTGCTAGTTCAACAAGTTCAGGTGATCCTAAATTATTATTAAATGGGTACTCTAGAGATGTTCAGGAAAGAGAAGAATTAAACCATTGGCAATCAGAAATGTTACCAGCTGACGTTGTTTTAGAATGGATAAAACCACAAAATATTTCGAAAATAGAAATTAAATGTGATACCAATACAAGGAAGAATATAATGATGAGGCATGATTCAAAAGTTGGTGATAAAAATATAAATACTGTTCCTCCAGAACTAATGGAGTCGTTATCTGTTGAAGCTAGAGTTAAAGGTGAATGGATTCAAGTAGGAGACATAAAGAAAAACAAGCGCAGATTAATCAAATTTAGTTTTGATTCAATTAAAGCAACAGCGGTAAAAGTTATATTGAAAAATACATATGGTAAAAAGGTTGGTAGACTCTATGAAATAAGGTGCTACTAATTACAGGTAATAGAATTGGTATTAAACGAGAATTAAGTTTAAAAATTAAAAATAAATAGAATTAAAATGAAAAAGTTTATTGTAATATGTATTACTGTTTTAACAATAGTTAATTTACATGCACAAAAGAAAAAACCAAATATTTTGTTTATCATGTCTGATGATCATACATCACAAGCAATTGGAGCTTATGGAAGTAGGTTGGCAAAACTAAACCCAACTCCAACTATTGATGCTATTGCTGCTGAAGGTGTTGTAATGACCAATGCTTCTTGCCAAAATGCTATTTGTACACCAAGTAGAGCTTCAATTATGACTGGGCAAAGTAGTGCCGTAAATGGTTGTCCAACGTTGGCAGATCACCTACCAAAGGATAAACAATATTTAGCCATTGAAATGAAAAAAGCTGGATATCAAACAGCAGTTATAGGAAAATGGCATTTACATGAAATTCCTGAATCTTTCGATTATTATAAAGTGTTTCCAGGGCAAGGTTCTTATTTTAACCCTGTATTTTATGATATAGATGGTAAGGAGAAAATTCAATGGAAAAAATATAATATTGAAAAAGGTTCAAGAATGAAAGGCCATTCTTCAGATTGTGTTGGTGATTCTGCAATTGAATGGTTTAAGGAAAAAAGAGATCCAAACGAACCCTTCTTTTTGAAACTTCATTTTAAGGCACCACATGATTTGTTCGAGTACGCACCGCGCTATGAAAATTATTTAGCTGATGTTAAAATTCCTGAACCTTCAAATATGCGAGATAGAAAAGAAAATGGTTCTATTGCAACTAGAGGTTATAATAATGAGTTGGAGCAGTATATAGGAACTTCAATAGGGAAAAGAAATCCAAGAAGAAACTATACAAATTCTGGAGCTTGGTCTAAAAAGTTAGATTTTACTAAAAGCGACGAAGAAATTCACGGAGATGCATACCAAGGTTATATGAAAGCTTATTTACGTTGTGTAAAAGGAGTAGATGATAACCTAAAACGAGTAATTGATTATTTAAAAGAAAATGATCTTTATGACAATACGGTAATTATTTATACTGGAGATCAAGGGTTTTATTTAGGTGAACACGATTATATGGATAAGCGATGGGCATATGAAGAATCTATGAGAATGCCTTTTATTATTCGTTATCCTAAAACTATTAAACCAGGAGAAATTGATGCTATTGTAGAAAATATAGATTATGCACCTACAATGTTAGATTTTGCAGGAGTTTCAACACCTAAATACATGCATGGTAAAAGTTTTAAGTCAATTTTAGAAACAGGAAAAGAAGCTAAGGATTCAAAAAAAGCAGCTTACTACCATTATTGGATGCATATGACAAGTCATGACAATCCAGGGCATATTGCTATTAGAACTAAACAATTTAAATTAATTCAATTCTACGGAACTAAAATTAACGGAGATCAACCACAAACACCTCCAGGTTGGGAGCTGTATGATTTAAAAAATGACCCTTCAGAAGATTATAATATTTATGATAATCCAAAATACAAAGATGTAATAGCAGATTTAAAAATACAACTTAAACAACTTAGAAAAGATTATGGTGAAGATGATCCTAAATTCTCTTTTAACAAAGTAATAGATGAATATTGGGATTATGATGAAAAGCATAAGCAGCGAGCTATTGAGATTTCTCATGAGTATTTAAAAACTGTTCAATCCAATATGTACGTGAATAACCCTCAAAAAAAGGTAAAAATTAAAGTCAAGTCTAAACATTAATAATAAAGCTCACAAAAAAGTATTTATTAAATTATTGAGTTTTATTTTAATTGATTGTGAAAAGACCTTGTTTGTTATTAAACAAGGTCTTTTTCTTTATGTATTTCAGAGTAATTTAACACAATATACCCTTAGCTACAATTCATTTACCAATTAATACACGTTTTTATATTGATTGTAGATATTTGTTTAGTAAACTTAAAATGGTTCAAATGATAAAAAGAATTATAACTGCATTAGTAGTGTTAAATGTAATTTTCATGTATGCTCAACAACAGCCAAATGTACTGTTGATAATGGTTGATGACATGAACGATTGGGTTGGTGCATTTGGAGGTCATCCTCAAGCAATAACTCCAAATATGGACAAGTTAGCAAAAAAAAGTACCGTGTTTAAAAATGCATTTTGTTCAGCGGCTTTATGTAATCCTTCTAGAACAAGTATGCTTACCGGTTACCAGCCTTTTAAAACAGGAGTTTATGGTAATAAAGAAGTTTTTAGAGACATGAAAGGCTTTGAAAATACGGTTACCTTACCGCAGTATTTTGCAAAAAATGGATATAAAACAGTTGCTTCTGGTAAAATATTTCATAGCCCTAGAGGAACAGCAAAAGAGCCAAAAGAAGGAAGTGATCCAGGCTCATTTCAAATAGAAAATAAAGTAGGGTTAGGAACTCCATATCCTGAAAAAAGATTTACTCACGGAATAGATTTTAAAAGAGCCGGAGTAAAAGGTAGTAAAACTAGATCATTTGATTGGGGAGCTGTTGATGTTGAGGATGAAGAAACAAATGATTGGAAAACTGCAGATTATACAGTGAAATTTCTTGAAAAAGAACACGATAAACCATTCTTTTTAGCCTGCGGAATTTTTAGACCTCATTTACCATTATATGCGCCTAAAAAATATTTTGATATGTTTAATGAAGAAGATATTCAACTTCCGACAGTATTAGAGAACGACTTAAAAGATGTTGGTAAAGTTGGGGAAAATTGGGCTAGTGAAAAGTTACATGCTGAAATATTAAGAAATAATAAATGGAAATCGGCTGTAAGAGGTTATTTGGCAAGTTTAGCTTTTGCAGATGCTTGTGTTGGTCATGTGTTGGATAATCTTGGTAAAAGTAATTACAAAGAAAATACAATTGTTGTTCTAATGGGAGATCACGGTTGGCACTTAGGTGAAAAAGAACATTGGTCTAAACAAACTTTATGGGAAGAATCAGCAAAAACGCCGTTAATTATTTTCGATCCAAGAAAAGGTGAAAGTGGAGTGAGCTTAAGAACGGTTTCATTAATAGATGTATATCCAACATTAATTGATTTATGTGGTTTACCAAAGAAGAAAGATTTAGATGGAAACAGTTTTGAACACCTAGTAGAAAACCCAAAAGGTAAATGGAATCATTCCGCTTTAACAACTAAAGGCTTAGGAAATCATACGTTAAGAGATGAAAGCTATAGATATATTGTTTATACCGATGGTTTTGAAGAATTATACAATGAAAAAGAAGATCCAATGGAGTGGAATAATATAGCTAAGGATCCAAAAAATAAGGAGATTTTAAAAAAGTTTAGAAAAGAATTGAATGAACTAGTTAAGTAATAGCACTAAATAAATAACAATGAAAAAAATAATTCTTTTAGCAATCTTAACACTTGGAATATTCCATGTATCAGCACAAAAACAACCGAATGTATTATTTATAGCCATTGATGATATTAACGATTGGGTTGGGCCTTTAAATGGAAATCAGCAAGCTATAACTCCAAATATGGATAAGTTCACCAAACAAGGAGCAATGGTGTTTAAAAATGCAGTTTGTGCAGCACCTATATGTGGCCCATCACGTTCTGCAATTCTTTCTGGTTTTATGCCAAATAGAAGCGGTGTTTACGGGAATGCTCAAAATATGATTTATTCTGAATTGGTTAAAAAGAATGCTACACTTCCAGAATATTTTTCAAAAAACGGCTATCATACAATGGCTAATGGAAAAATATTCCATAAACACGGTGCTGAATTTGGTACTGATTTTGGACATTGGGCTTGGGATGAATTTGCACGTGCTCGTAGATATGAAAAAGATCCTATAGATAAAAAAAGATACACAGCTTCCAAAGCAGGAATTATAAACGGAGTTAAAAAGCCTGAATTTAAAGGGAAGAAAAGTAAATTAAGTTGGGGTCCAACTATTGATTCTTTTGAAGAAACGGTAGATTATAAAGTAGCCGATTGGGCAAAAACGCAATTGAAAAAAGATTTTGATAAACCATTTTTTATGGGTGTTGGGTTTATAAAACCGCATTTACCTTGGATTGTTCCTCAAGAATTTTTTGATATGTATGATGTTGATAAAATTAAAGCACCAATTGTTCCTGAAAATGATTTGGATGATATTTTAAAACCAAATGGAGAAAAAGCATTTCAACCTTCAGGAGAGTATAATTGGATTAAAAAAAACGGATTAGAAAAGGAGGCGACAAGAGCTTATTTGGCTAGTATTTCATATGTAGATGCTTGTTTGGGTGTTGTAATGGATGCGCTAGAAAAAAGTGGACATGCGGATAATACCATAGTCGTTATTTGGGGAGATCACGGTTGGCATTTAGGTGAAAAACAGCGTTACCTTAAAAATACTACTTGGTTAGAAGCTGTTAAAACACCTTTGTTTGTTAGACTTCCAGGAATGAAAAAAGCTGAGGTTGTAGATCATAATGTTAGTTTAATAGATTTATATCCAACATTGGTTTCATTGTGTGGATTGCCCGAAAAGGCGAACATTGATGGACATGATTTTTCTAAAATATTGAAAAATTCAAAATCAAAATGGGAATATTCAGGAGTTACCATAACAACAAGTGGAGCTTCAGTATTAAAAGGAAAATGGCATTATTTGTTAGAATTAAACGGTACAGAGCAATTATACAATGTTGAAGAAGATCCAATGGAATGGACAAACTTAATTTCAAACTCTAAATATAGATCTATTGCAAATGAATTAAAAAAATCAGTTCCTAAAAAGCGTCAAGTTCCAAGTAAAATTCATTTCGATAAAATGAAAAATTATGTAGATGCAGATGCTGATCCATCAATTAAAAAAACAAGAGATTTAAGCAAACTGAAATAATAGACTATGAAAAACAGAAGAGACTTTATAAAAAAGGCTGGTTTAGGAATTGCAGGTGTTGGATTAGTTGGTTGTGGAGCTCCTTCAATAAATGTTGAAAAATCTGAAGACGGTTATACTTCAGGTGCTGTTGTAAAAGGAGGAAGAACTATTGAAAAGGTTACCTTAAAAGTAACTACACCGTTGTTTTTACCTTATCATAGTTTATCTACTGCAGCAGAAAAAGGTGGTGGAGCACATTATTATAAAAGTGAATCTTTTGAACACAATCCGTTTACAATTCCTGCGTCAGGAATGTCTGGTTCTCCAGTAATTATTGATGCTAAAGGAAAGTTTGTTGGTTTTATGACATCTTTAGGGTTTGAAAATTCAACCTTTAGTTTTGATGGTGTTGAAACATTAACAATTTCAGTACCTGAAGGTCAAGAATTGTTTATTGATGAAAAAGAAAATGGAGATGAAGCATGGATGCAATATAATTCAATAATGATGAAACGGTTAAATTTTAAACCGTACACTTCTACACCAAAATTTTGGGGAGAAGTTGAGTATTGCACTTGGGTTGAACAAAAAATAGCATCTAAAGTTAGACGAGGACATTTTAATTTATTAACACATGATTTTGTAGAGAAGTATTTAGATAAAATTATAGAATTTGGGTATCCAAAAGGAAAAATGACACTCGATCACGGTTGGGGACAATTTCCTGATGGAAGCTTAAACTCAGGTTTTGGTACTTGGCATGCAGATACTAAAAAGTTTCCAGATTTTAGAAAAACAATGGATATGATTCAAAACAAAGGATTTACTCCTGGTTTATGGATTGCATTTCCTAAAATTCATCATGCAAGTTCAATTGCTCAGAAATATCCCGATATGTTAGGTGATTGGAGAGTAAATAAAAAGATAGATAAAGAAAAAGATGAACGTTGGTTAAATCCAAAGGCAGATATTTTTGAGTATGCTTCCGAAGTAATAAACAGATTTTATTCAATTGGTGTACGAAAATTTAAAATTGACATGTCATATAATACAAAATCTGATATGTTACATATTCATAAAGAATTGTATAGAGCAGCAAAAGCAATAGACCCAACAATTGAAATGGAGTTTCACGTTCCAGATATTTTCTTTACTAAATTTACAGATGTAACTAGAACTAATGATGTTTGGTTGAACGATAAATATAATTGGCCTGCACGTGTAAAAACGCATTATAAGGTAACGTATAAATCTTCACCAGGAAGGTGTATTAATTTAGATCATATTGGAGGTAACGATTCTTCTGAAAAAGCTTTAACTGAAGAAAAATATTTAAAGCATTTAGCAATGTTTAAAGGTAAAACGGGTTATCCGCTAGTTTCTGTTTTACCGCATCATATTAGTCAAAAATGTGTAGATGAAACAGGTGATTACTTATGGGATTATGCAAAAGGTGAACGAAAAATAATATCAGAATTTTATAAGAAATAAAGATTGAAAATGTTACAAAATAAAAAAGGAATTCGATTGCTTACCGTACTTATCTTAATGCTGCTTTCGTTTGTTGAAATTAATAGTCAAAATAAGAATAATACATCAAAGCCTAATGTTATTTACATTTTAGCAGATGATTTGGGTTATGGAGATTTAAGTTGTTACGGACAAGAGAAATTTAAAACTCCAAATATTGATAAGTTAGCTGAAAAAGGAATGAAATTTACAGATCATTATTCTGGTAATTCGGTGTGTAGTCCTTCAAGAGCTGTTTTAATGACTGGGCAGCATCCTGGAAATGTATATATAACAGGGAATTCAAAAGAAGAACCGCCATTAGATTCAGAAATGATAGTGTTACCAGAGGTTTTTAAAAATGCTGGTTATGCTACGGGAGCATATGGAAAATGGGGACTTGGTTATACTAATGAAGCAGGAGATAGAAATCCTTTAAATAATGGATTTGATGAGTTTTATGGTTGGAAAACCCAATCTGAGGCTCATACTTATTATCCAAAAGTAATGGTGCATAATGGAGAAGAAGTTGTAATGGAAGAAGGAACCTATGTTCATGATAAAATTATGGATAAAGCTTTTAACTTTATAAAAACAAATGCAGCTGCAAACAAGCCTTTTTTCTGTTATATTCCTACAGCAATACCTCATGCTGCAATGCACGCTCCTAAAAAGTTGCATGATAAATGGAGAAAGAAATTACCTCAATTTGAAGAAAAAATAGGGAAATATACAATAGGGAAAAATCAATATGTAAAAGAAGTTATAAATCCAGTAGCTGCTTTTCCTGCAATGGTACAGCATTTAGATTCTCAGGTAGGAGAAATTATGACGATTCTTGAGGATTTAGGTATTGATGATAATACAATTATCATTTTTACGAGTGACAATGGAGCACATCATGAGGGTGGTCACGATCCGAATTTTTGGAATTCAAATGGAAATTTAAAAGGAGGGAAAAGAGATGTGTATGAAGGAGGAATTAGAGCTCCAATGCTAGCTTATTGGCCAGGTAAAATAAAAGCAGGAAGTGTAACTAATCATCCGAGTGCATTTTGGGATGTTATGGCTACAGCTTCTGAACTTACAAATCAACCAATTCCTGAGCAATGTGATGGAATTTCATTTTTACCAACGTTATTAGGAAAAAAATCAAAACAAAAAAAAGCGGATTATTTGTATTGGAAATTTACAAATTGGCAAACAACGAAGGTGGCTGTAAGAATTGGAGATTACAAAGGAGTTTTAATAAATTATAATAAAACAAGTAAATCACCAGAACATGTTACTCCGTTTGAATTGTATGATTTATCGAAAGATTTAGGTGAAGAAAATAATATGGCGTCTGAAAACCCTAAAATGGTTGCTAAAATGATGAAAGTTATAAAGCAGTATAACTAGTTGTTTTAATAAGTAACTATGTACTAAATGACCATTGAAGTGTAGATAAAAGTCTAATAGTAAAAGAATATTGAATAAAGAGCGTATTTGTACTAGCAAATACACTCTTTTTATTGTTTAAGCCTAAAATAGAATCAATTTGTATCTATCGATATTCGTTTTAGATGTCAATTAAACTTAAAAGAACAAATTATTTATCAATAACAACATATTTTTATTGTAAAAAGGCGAATTTTATTTTTTAAAATAAAGTAAAATTGAAAAGTATGTATTTCAGAAATCAAGTCCTTATCTTTTTGGTTGTTTTAGTAGCTGGTTTAGCTTCTTGTAATTCAACAAAAAAGAACAAAAAAGAAGATGTTAAAAAACCTAATATCATATACATTTTAGCAGATGATTTAGGGTATGGAGATTTAAGTTGTTATGGTCAAGAGAAATTTCAAACACCAAACATTGATAGTTTGGCAGCAAACGGAATGAAATTTACACAGCATTATAGTGGCTCTACTGTTTGTGCTCCATCTCGTTCTTCGTTAATGACAGGTCAACATACGGGGCATACACCAATTAGAGGAAACAAAGAATTAAAAGGTAGAGAAGGACAAACTCCTATGCCTGCAAATTCTTATACTATTGCTGAAATGATGAAAGAAGCAGGGTATGTAACTGGTGCTTTTGGAAAATGGGGATTAGGTTATATTGGTTCTGAAGGAGATGCTATAAATCAAGGATTTGATGAGTTTTATGGCTACAATTGCCAGCGAATGGCGCATAGATATTACCCACCATACCTTTGGAAGAATGATGAAAAAGATATTTTAGAAGGAAACGATTGGACAAATACAGTAACCTATGCTCCTGATAATATTCAAGATGCTACGTTAGAATTTATAGAAGACAATAAGAATAAGCCGTTTTTTGCTTATGTACCACTTGTATTGCCACACGCAGAGTTGATTTCTCCTCAAGATTCTATTTTTAAAAAGTATCAAGGAAAGTTTAAAGAAGTTCCATATACAGAGCCGTATGCTTCGGATTATGGTCCGGATATTGTAAAAGATAAATATTGTACACAAAAAGAACCTTTTGCTGCTTTTGCTTCAATGGTTTATAGAACTGATGTTTATGTTGGTCAAATTGTTGCTAAAGTGAAAGAATTAGGTATTGAAGATAATACAATTATAATTTTTACAAGTGATAATGGCCCGCATAATGCGGGTGGAGCAAATCCTGAATTTTTTAATAGTGCAGCAGGATTTAGAGGAATTAAAAGGGATTTATATGAAGGTGGTGTAAGAGCTCCTTTTATTATTTCTTGGCCAACTAAGGTTAAAGCAGGAACTGTATCAGATCACGTTTCAGCATTTTGGGATATGATGCCAACTTTTGCTGAAATTATTGGTGTAGAAACTCCTTCAACAACGGATGGTATTTCGTTTTTACCAAGTCTATTACAACAACCAAATCAAAAAGAACATGAGTATTTATATTGGGAATTTAACCATAAAGGAGGTAAACAAGCTGTTAGAAAAGGTGATTGGAAAGGTGTTGTTTACAATGTTTTAAAAAATGAAAAAGCAAAAATTGAATTGTACAACTTAGCTAAAGATCCTTCAGAAAGTAATAATGTAGCAGATAAACATCCTGAAATTGTAGCTGAAATTGCTCAAATTATGAAAACTGCTCATGTAGATTCTGAATTGTTTCCATTTAAACCAAAACAAAAATAAATATGAAGATTTATTCAACTATTTTTCTGTTACTTTTTTCTATGTCATTTATAGCGCAACAACGTGTTAATTTTGATGAAAACTGGAAATTTATTCAAGAAGATGTTAAAGGAGCTGAGCAAGTAAGTTGGGATGATACTACTTGGCGAACGCTAGATTTGCCTCATGATTGGAGTATTGAAGGTGAATACAATGAAGAAAACCCAATGGGTGGACAATGTGGTTATTTACCTGCCGGATTTGGTTGGTACAGAAAAACCATTGAAGTTCCTAAAGAATGGAAAGGCAAACACATAGAAATTTCATTTGATGGAGTTTTTATGAATAGTACTGTTTGGGCAAACGGAAGGGAAATAGGAACACGACCATATGGTTGGATTTCTTTTAACTATGATATTACTGAAGAAGTTAATAATTCAAACAAAATAACATTTGCCGTTCGTGTAGATAATGACAAGCAACCATCAGCGCGTTGGTACACCGGTAGTGGTATTTACGCACATACATGGATTGAAGTTAAAAACGATATTTATATTCCAAAAGATGGGATTTATATTAAAACAACAGGAAATAAAGTTACTATTGAAACCGAATTAAATAGTGAACTTTCAAAATCTAAAAAGGTTCAGTTATGTACTTCAATTTTAAATAATGAAGGAAAAGTAATAGCCAATACTTTAGAAAAAATAAAACTTAAAAATACGGGTTCTATAACGCAAGAATTAACAATTGATAATCCGAAATTATGGTTTGTTGAAGCTCCTAATTTGTATACGGTTTTAAGTGAAGTTAAAGTTGGAAAAACAATTCTTCATTCTAAAAAAACCAAATTTGGAGTTCGAGATATTGAATGGAGAGCAGGAACAGGAATGTGGCTAAATGGTAAAAACGTGAAGTTACAAGGTGTTTGTAATCATCAAGATGCTGGAGCTTTGGGAGCTGCGGTTCCAGATAAAATTCTTCGTTTTAGAATTAAGCAATTGAAGGATATGGGTGTGAATACAATTAGAACTTCTCATAACCCACAAACTCCAATTTTTTACGATTTATGTGATGAGCTTGGTATGATGGTTATGGATGAAATTTTTGATGGTTGGTTAAAAAAAGCAGCCAATGATTATGGAGCACATAGTTTTAATGAATGGTGGAAGCGTGATGTTACAGATTGGATTAAAAGAGATAGAAATCATCCATCAATTGTAATTTATAGTGTTGGGAATGAAACTCACGGTGAAATTGGAAAAGACTTAGTTGAAACTTGTCACAAATTAGATAATACACGTTTGGTAACTTCTGGACATTCAAGTTCAGAATATATGGATGTGTATGGAGTTAACGGCCACAGTGAAAAAATGGGATTCTTTGATGAATTAGAAGATGACCAATTTTTTATTGGTACAGAAAATACGCATACTTGGCAAGTGAGAGGTTTTTATCGAACCAAAACTTGGTTTAGAGATGGATTCCCAAGTAAAAAGCAAAAACCATATCCGCTTCCAGATTTAACTGAAAAAGAGGTGTTTTCTCACGATTGGACTTCTAATTTAGAGCGATTAAATCCTAAGCAAATTTTCAATTCTAGTTATGATAATGCGATGGTTCGTGTTTCATCTAGATTAAATATTGAGCAATTAAGAGATATTCCAAAATATGCTGGTTCGTTTCGTTGGACTGGTTATGATTATATTGGAGAAGCAAGTTATGTTCACGGTGGTTGGCCATTTAAATCGTTTATGGGAGGAGCAATAGATATGGCAAATTTTGAAAAAGATTTATTCTATTTATACCAAAGTCAGTGGACATCAAAACCAATGGTGCATATATTACCGCATTGGACACATCCAAAAGTTGAACTAGGAATTGAAATACCGGTTTGGGTGTATTCAAATTGTGATGAGATTGAATTATTTTTCAATGGAAAATCTTTAGGTAAAATAAAGCCAGGTGCAAAATGGGATAAAATGCAATGCCAATGGATGGTGCCTTGGAAACCGGGAGAATTAAAAGCAATTGGTTACAATAATGGAAAAGCTGTTTCAGAAAAAATAATTAGAACTGCGAATGCACCTTCAAAAATTAAATTATCTGTTGATGGTGATGTATTAACTTCAAAGGGAAAAGACATTGTTCAAGTTCGTGTTACAAGTACAGATGAAAATGGGGAAATGTATCCTTATGGAGAAAATAGAACTTATTTTAAAGTGCTTGGTGCAGGAAAAATTAAAGCGTTAGATAATGGAAGTCCAATTGATGTAGAGCAACATTTTGAAGCTGAAAACAGAATTGCGTTTTATGGTTTAACACGTGCTTATGTTGAGTCTTTTGAAGGTAGTGAACCTATTACATTATTAGCAAGCTGTATTCTTGGAGAAAAGAAACAAATAACATCAAACAAGGTAAGTATTGATACTCAATTATTAGCTTTAAGAGGAAATCTTCCGAAGGCTGAAATTGAAGTGTTTTATACGGTTGATGGTTCAATTCCAACTAAGAATTCAAAAAAATATACAGAATCATTTTCTGTTGAATTAGGAACTACTGTAAAAGCATTGGTTGTTTTAAACGGAAAAGAAGTTCAGCAATTAGAAGAGAGATTTGCTAAAAATGAAGGTTTTGTTTGGAATGAAATTCAGAATGAATATGTAATAGCAGGTGAGCAAGCCGAAGACGCAAAATTAATAGATGCTGAAATTTCTAAAAGAGGATCAAAATATAATGGAAAAGGTTATGTGAAATTTGATAAAAAGATAGGAGCTTCAATTGAATGGTATCAAGAGAATGATGGTGGCGCTGGAGAAGCAGATTTATATATTCGTTATAGTAGTAAAATTGATGGTGAAGGAGGAACTTATATTAAAGTTTCTGTTAATGGAGAAATAGTAAAAGATAAACTGTTTTTACGAAATACAAGAAGCCAAGGAGGTAGATGGAATAAAGTAAAAGTACCAATTAAATTAAATAGAGGAGCAAATACGATAAAGCTTATTTCTGTTGAAGATACTGGAGTGTTTATTGATGAAATATTAATAAATTAAGATACAGTTTTTAATATTTACATACATATTTAAAAAATACTATTTAATCATAAAAATACACCTATGCATAATATAAAAAAACAATTTACATTCATTCTTTTATTCACAATAAGCGTTGTTTCAAATTCATTTGGACAAACTCAAAAGGCTGATAATTTTTATTTTAATCCAGTTTACGGAAATAATGATATCACAATTACAGCAAAGCAAGGCGATAAAGGATTTATAGATAAAGAGTTAACTGAGGCTATTGATAAGGTTAACAAAAAAGGAGGAGGAATTATAACCATTAAAAAAGGAGATTACAACTTTAAAGAAGGTGTAGAATTAAAAAGTAATGTGCATATCCATATAGAATCTGGCGTTAACCTTTATATGAACAAAACTGGAGTAATCTTTAATGCAAGAAGTACAACAAAAGGAAAACCTGTTTCTAACTTTAGTATTGTAGGAATAAAAGGAGAAAATTCAGATCCGTTTAAAGTTCATTTTAAATATGGCAACTCAGAAACCGATTCTAAAAAAAATAGTTTTATTGTTCTAGGCTATGTTACCAACTTTAAGATATCTAACGTTACTATATTAGATAATTTCACAAAAATAGCTTCAGTAGTATTAGCTTCGGATGCTACTAGTGTAAATATTTTTAATGAAAAGGGTAAGAAAAGTAACAGAACTAAATTAATTAATGAAGTATTTGGTGTACCAAGTAAAGGAATCATTGAAAAAATGCACAACGAAAACGGAAGTTATGGTTATGGGCTTATACAAATGCAAGCTGGTAATAATGTTGTTTACAGAGATTTAAGTGGTAAAGGTGGTGTTACATTAAGATTAGAATCTGGTTTAAATATAAATCAACTTTTTAGACCCGTTGGTTCTGCACATACGTATGTTATTGATGGGATTGAATTACCATTAACTATTGATAAACAACCTAAAATAGACCAAGTTTATGCTAACAACATTAGCTGTAGTAATGGTCATGCTGCTTTTACAATGTCTCCTCACACAGTAAAACAAGGAAGTGTGTTTCTTTCTAAAATAAGAACCAAAAGTTGCGAAGCTGGAGGTGAAGTAAGTAAAGGTTTTATCAATAATTTTAAGAGAGAAGAAAAAGCAGGATTAGAAGTTTCTAAATTCGGAATTGAAAAAGGCTCATTTGCAAGTAATTCTACAGTTACAGATGTTGTTGCTGAATTTGGACAATTTGCTCAAATTAAATCTAAGAACTTTAGATATATTCCTTGTAATTTAAGAATTGACAGAGGTACAAACCAAGCTAACGTTGGTTTAAGTACAAAAAATGGTTTAGATTTTGAATCCCGAGTTGGACCTTCTTTATTTCCTTTTCATTACACTGCTGCAAGTGGAGAAATTGGTGATGGAGGTTATCGTATTAACATAGATGAAACTACAATTGTTGGACAAGGTTTTGGAAGCAATGTTGAGACAATTTCTATAAATACTAATTATAGTTGTGGGGGATCACCTAATTTTTCAACAGAGATTGGAGGAAAAAAGAAGACAAAGAAAATTAAGGGAACAAAAGTGAAAAAGGAGAAAAAGAAAAATAAAAAGGAAAGAAAATAGCACGTTTAAATTTAGAGCACTTTCTATGGTTCTGTTAAAAATACAGTGATTTATATTGATGTATTTTAATTAATTAAATGGAGAACGGGTAGTATTTCATTTATAGGATATATAAAAAAAACACACTTTTTTAATAAGGTGTGTTTTTTAGTTAAACTCATGAGAAAAATCATATAGGTTAGGTTTTAGGTATCATTCTTAAATCAAGAGCAACATTTAAAGAACTCTTAAAGACATGTTTTTCTTGTAAAAGCAGTTATTTAGTAGTCTCCTTTAAGGGAGAATCTTTTGATAAGTATATAAAGAGACTAGTGAAACAAGAAATAAGAAATAAGAAAATAATTTAAAGTATTAATTGATGAAAACAAATTTAAAAATTTTATTAAAATTAGCTGTTGTAGTTTTTACGATGTTTAATATCAATGCTCAGAAAAAACCTAATATTGTTTATATTTTGGCTGATGATATGGGGGTTGGAGATGTTATGATATATAATAAAGACTCTAAAATACCCACGCCAAATATTGATAAATTGGCAAAAGAAGGGATTAAATTTTCAGATGCTCATACAAGTTCTGGAGTTTGTTCACCTACCCGTTACGGAATTTTAACTGGACGATATTCTTGGAGAACTTCAGCATTAAAAAAGGGAGTTTTAGGTGGTCATAGCGAGCATTTAATTAATAATTCAAGAGAAACTGTAGCTAGTTTGTTAAAAAAGCAAGGTTATACAACTGCTTGTGTTGGTAAATGGCATTTAGGAATGGATTGGAAACAACTTGAAGCATCAAAATCTGTAAGAAAAAAAGCGAACAATGTAGATATGAATGCACCAATTAAAAATGGTCCAAATGTTAATGGTTTCGACTATTATTTTGGTATTGCTGCTTCATTGAATATGAATCCTCATGTATTTATTGAAAATGATAAAGCTCAAGGTACTTTTGAGTATTTAAAAGATCAAGATGCGTTAAAAAAACGTGGTTATATTGGAGCAAAACCAGGTTGGTCAGCTAAAGAATTTGAGCAAGATCAGGTTTTACCAACATTTACTAAAAAAACATGCGATTGGATTAGAAAAAACTCAGACAAGCCATTTTTTGTGTATATGCCTTTAAATGCACCGCACTCACCAATTGTTCCTAATAAAGATTTTGCAGGAAAAAGCGAATTAAATGACCATGGTGATTTTTGTATGGAAACTGACTGGGCTGTTGGAGAAGTAATGAAAACATTAGATGAATTAGGAATTGCAGATAATACCATACTTGTTTTTACGGCAGATAATGGTACTTCGCCAAAAGCAGGTTTTCCTGTAATGGCAAAAAAAGGACATCATTCAAGTTGGATTTATAGAGGAATGAAAGGTACAAACTGGGAAGGTGGTCATAGAGTTCCTTTTGTAGTGCGTTGGCCAAATGAAGTTGAAAAAAATCAAGTTTCTAACCAACTTATTTGTACAACCGATTTAATGGCTACTTGTGCTGAAGTTTTAAATTTTGATTTAAATGATAATGAGGGAGAAGATAGTGTTAGTTTTTTGCCAGCCTTAAAAAATAAAAGTATTCCTGAATTAAAAGATAGAGCTGTAGTTCATCATTCAGATGTGGGTGTTTTTTCTGTACGTTATGGAAAATGGAAACTAATGTTTGATAATTTTGGAGGCTCTAAAAGGGGAGATCCAAGAGAAAGTGAGCCAATTAAAGATACTGCAGATTTGTTGTTATTTGATATGGAAAATGATGCTGTTGAGAATATTAATTTAGCAGCTAAATATCCAGAAGTTGTTGAGAAATTAAAGAAAAAACTAGCTGCAGTTATTAAAAATGGGCGTAGTACAGAAGGTGAAAATCAACCTACAGACGTAAAAGATCCTAATGTAAAATGGCCGCAATTAAAAGTAGTTAAAGAGTATTTGTAACAAATTTTTAACTGATTGTAGCACTATTGTTTACACATACATACGTATTTTGAATTAAGGAATACATTTAGTTGAAATAAGTTAGCGAAATTGCAAGGGTAATTAAAAAAACTAAATGAAATTATTAAAAATTGTATTGGTCATTTTTTTGAGTATTGCGTTTACATCCAATGCTCAGAAGAATAATGTTGTAGATAATGAGAGTTTGATACCATTAGGAACTAAAATTTTTAAAAATCTACCATATGTAAAAGATGGACATTCTCTTCAAAAACTTGATTTGTATTTACCTGAAATTTCAAGTAAAGAATCTTTACCGTTAATAGTTTGGATACATGGTGGAAGTTGGAAAAAAGGGTCTAAAAATATGATTGAGAGAAATGCATTTGTCTTAAAACATGGTTTTGCATTAGCTTCTATAAATTATCGTCTCGTACCTGAACATATTTATCCAGCTCAAATTCATGATTGTAAAGCTGCAATTCGCTATTTAAGAAAAAATGCAAGAAGTTTTGGAATTGACCCTGATAAAATTGGAGTTTGGGGCTCCTCTGCGGGTGGACATTTAGCAGCTCTTTTGGGGACAACAAATGGAGTTGAAGAATTAGAAGGATCTATTGGTATAACAAATGTGTCTAGTAATGTACAAGCAGCATGTAATTGGTTTGGGCCTTCAGATATGATTGAAATGGGTGCGTATAACATAAAAAAGTTGAAACCTGAGGTTGACCCAGTTGTACAGCTTATTGGAGGAGTAATTCAAAAAAATATTTCTAAGGCTAAAATGGCTAGTTCAATTAATTATGTTAGTGAAGATGATGTGCCTTTTTTATTGATGCATGGTGAACAAGATTCGAATGTTCCTTGTACAGAAAGTGAAAATTTACATAAACGACTGCAAGTGGCAAATGTGGATACGAAGTTGATTCTTGTTCCAGATGCAGGTCATGGGTTTTTCAAAGAAAAAAAATTGCATCAGAATGTAGTGGATTTTTTCGAAAAGAATTTAATAAATAGTAATCAAGTAGCAACAATTCAAAATGAATCAGAATGGATTAAACTTTTTAATGGAAAAGATCTTACAGGTTGGATTCCAAAAATTAGAGGTCATAATATTGGGGTTAATTATGCTGATACCTTTAGAGTTGAAGAAGGTTTGCTAACTGTGTCTTATGATAAATATAAAGAAGCAGATTTAGAGAATTTGGATGGTAAAGGGAAGAGTACTTTTGACAAATTTGGACACCTTTTCTATAAAGAACTTTTATCTCATTATATTCTGCGAGTGGAATACCGTTTTATTGGTGATCAAATAAAAAATGGGCCAGAATGGGCATTTCGTAATAGCGGTATTATGATTCATGGTCAAGATCCATCCCAGATGAAAAAGATGCAAAAATTTCCTATTTCATTAGAAGCTCAATTACTCGGTGGAAATGGTAAAGATGATCGTTCAAATTTAAATCTATGTACCCCAGGAACTAATGTTGAAATTGGAGGAGAATTAATTAAAAAACCGATAACTAAAAGTAATTCAGAAACTTTTCATGGAGATCAATGGGTTGAGGTAGAAATAGAAGTACATGGTAATGATGTTATACGGTATAAAATTGATGGGGAAACTGTTATAGAATATTTTAAACCACAGTTTGATAAACGTTTACCTGAAGTGTTACCATTTATTGAAAACAATAACATTTTAATAAATAAAGGAACCATTTCATTACAATCTGAGAGTCACCCAATTCAATTTCGAAAAATTGAATTGAAAAAACTAAATCCGAAGAATAAAGCTTATCGTTTTATAGGCAATTGGGCCTTGTCTATGCCATATGGTTCTGCTGGATGGCTGTCTATTACCGAGAAAGATGAGAATTTAAAAGGAGAACTTTGGATGGTAGGAGCACCTAAACCTTTATCTAATATTTCAGTTGAAAATAATAAACTGTATTTTACTCATAACCGTTCAATTGGTGAGCGGAAATATAAAGACGGTCCTGCCTCTGGTCCAAAAATAGCCCTTAGGCATTCAGCAACAATTATAGGTGATAAATTAAATATAGAAGTTGAAGTACCAAAAAATGATGGAACTTTCAAAAAAGTGAAATTTAACGGTGTGCGTATTGCACCAACACCTCCTAAACCAGATTTAAGTCAAGTTGAATATGGAGAGCCAATAGAGTTATTTAATGGAAAAGATTTGAACGGGTGGAAGCTAACAAACCCAAATCAAATAAATAAATGGAAAGCAGTTGATGGTGTTTTGTTTAATGATACACCTAAAAAAACCTTCAACCCTTTTGCTCATTATGGTAATCTAAGAACGGAAAGAGAATTTACTGATTTTAATTTAGATCTAGAATTTAATGTTCCTACAGGAGGTAATAGTGGAATATATTTAAGAGGACTTTATGAGGTGCAGGTTGTTGACCATGATAGTAGAATGCAAGGAATGCATGGAGTAGGATCTATTTTTAATCGAATTATACCAAAAGGAAATTTTGGGAAAGATGGTGGTGAATGGCAACATTATAATATCACATTAATTGACCGTCATGTAACCGTTATTTTAAATGGTGAAAAAGTAATTGATAATGAGCCTATTCTTGGATGTACAAATGGTGCTTTACATGCAGATGTAACAAAAAAAGGTCCAATCTATTTGCAAGGAGATCATACCAAAGTTAGATATCGAAATATTATTATTAAAGAAATTATTAAAAAATAAACTATACACTTGAAATAATCAAAAATGAATATAACTATTCAATTAGTAAAAAATTATAAAAACAATCGAATGAAAAGAGTACAAATCTTATTTTTAATGCTTTTGGCATTTGCTATAAATACAAACGCTCAAAAAATTAATGTTGCCGATTACGGAATTGAACCGGGAAAAGATGTAACCTTAGAAGTAAATCAATTAATAGAATCTTTGAAAGGGAAAAAAGATGTTACCTTATTTTTTCCAAAGGGTCAATATGAATTTTATCCTGAAAATGCGATTGAACAATATAGAGCAGTTACAAACCATGATAATAGTTTAAAACGATTGGCAATTCCAATTTTTGGATTTGAAAATTTTACGTTGGATGGAAATGGATCAACATTTATGTTTCACGGTAAAATTTGTCCAATTACAGTTGAAGGTTCAACAAATACAATATTAAAAAATTTCACAATAGATTGGGAACATTCATTTGTAAATGAAATGAAGGTACTTGAAAATAATACAAAAGAAAATTCATTTATTGCTGAAATTAATGAAGGTAAATTTGATTTTAGAGTTGAAGACAATCAAATATTATTTCAACATTATGACTGGGAAGATGTTATTGGTCAAAATATAGCTTTTGATTCAAAAACTAAAGCTCCAATTTGGCACACCAGAAATTACTCATTAAATAACAAAGGGAAATCCAAAGTTGAAAAACTAGATAATAGCAGAGCTAAATTCACAAATATTACAAAAGTAACACCACCTGTAGGAACTATTTTTGCAACATACGGTCCAAGTCCAGGAGGAAATAGATTTGCGCAAGCAATTCATTTAGATAGATCTAAAGATAATTTCATTGAAAATGTAACCGTGTATGCGGCAGGAGGAATGGCATTAATCGCGGAGCGTTGCGAGAATATCACCTTAAATAAATTGATGGTAACATCAAGAGATGATCGTAATTTTGCAACAAGAGCAGATGCTACACATTTTTTAGGTTGTAAAGGTTTAATAAAAATTGAAAATTGCTTGCTAGAGCATATGATGGACGATGGTGTAAATGTTCACGGAGCATATATAAAAGTGGAAAAATATATGGGTGAGAACACATTTTTATGTGAAATTAGCCATAGTCAACAATGGGGATTGGTTTTTGCTGAACCGGGAGATAAAATAATGCTTACCTCAAGAGAAACAGTGTTGCCAATTTATGAAACTTCAGTTACGAAGGTTAAAATTTTAAATGAAAAAAGAGTTTTAATTACAGTTTCTGATTTGCCTAAAAAAATGCCTACTGGTCCACTTTCTTTTGAAAATATTACTTGGAACCCAGATTTAATAATGAGAAATAACACCATTAGAGAAAATAGAGCAAGAGGAGCTTTAATTACAACAAAAGGAAATGTACTAATTGAAAATAATTACTTTTCATCTCAAATGCACGGTATTTTAATTGAAGGTGATAACAAGGCTTGGTATGAGTCTGGTGGAGTTAGAAATATTACAATAACAAATAATATTTTTGACAATGTTGGTTATGGTTCTGGTGAGCATTACCCGTTATATGCAGCGCCATTATTTTTGCCAAACCAACATATTGGAGATGAGAAATACCATCACAATATTACTTTTTCAAACAATAAAATTAAAAGTTTTAATGGTTTGTTAGTGCACGCTTTTTCAGTTAAAGGTCTTAAAGTTGAAGGGAATGAAGTAGAGTTAAGTGATAAATATCCAATCGGATGCGATTTACCAACTATATCTTTAGATTATTGTGAAGATGTCTCTATTCAGAAGAATAAATTTGAAAATTATACATGGCCTTTAAAAATTGAAAAGACAGATAATTCGACAAACATAAAAGTTAAGGGTAATAAAGGAATTTAAAAAAGTTTTAAAAAACTGTTATTTCATTGTAGTTACCTAATTATGGATAAAATCTATTTGTAATTAGGTGTTTTTTTGCTACTAGTATAAAGTATTCTTAAATAAATTTACTTCAAAATACATTTTCTATACTTGTGGGAACAAATGTTTTTTAATATTGAAGCATTTTCACATTGGTGTAATTGTATTTATTCAGCAGATAGAAATAATATGCTAGAGATTAAAAGAAATAACCACAACAAAATTATAATTATAGATGATTTCAAAAAACACGTTTTTAGTAGCTTTAAAGATATATATGTCATATTTCAATAAGAAATATTTTTTAGCATTGATAATTATTGCTGTAGTAGGATTTAGTTCTTGCACAGAGAAAAAGAAACAGAAAAAAGTAGAAGAAACAGCATTTAGATATCAAGAAAATTGGGAATCTATTCGAAGTGGTTATAAGGTTCCAGAATGGTTTAAAGATGCTAAGTTTGGGATATTTTTACATTGGGGTCCATATGCTGTGCCTGCTTATAGTAGTGAAAAATATCCAAAAGGAATTTATCAAAAAAGTTGGAACAAAGGAGGGATGAATCCTTGGACTCATCATAGAGAGCATCACGGAGATCCTTCTGTATTTGGTTATAAAGATTTAATTCCGAAGTTTAAAGCAGAGAATTTTGACGCTAAAGAATGGGCTTCTTTATTTAAAAAAGCTGGAGCTCGTTATGTAGTTCCTGTTGCTGAACATCACGATGGATTTGCAATGTATAAATCAAATTTTACACGTTGGAATGTTGTAAATATGGGACCTAAAAAAGATGTTATGCAAATGCTGTCTGAAGCTTGTAAATCTGAAGGGATGAAATTTGGAGTTTCTTCTCATTTTGCTTTAAATAGAGCGTATTACAATCACGCAGATCCAAGTTATGATGTGAATGATCCTCAATATCAAGATTTATATTGGAAAAAAGTTGAAAGAAATTCATTACCATCTAAAGAGTTTCTAGATTTATGGTGGAACAGAACAACTGATATTATTGATAATTACCAACCAGATTTATTATGGTTCGATTTTGGTTTAGATAAGCCAGGTTTTGAACCAATGCACAAGAAAATACTTTCATACTATTACAATAAAGGGTTAGATTGGGATAAAGGCGTTGTTTTTCAAGATAAAAATATGAAAGGAAAATCGTTTCCTGAAGATTTAATTACCTTGGATATTGAACGTGGTAGAATGGATGGTATTTATAAATATCCTTGGCAAACTGATACTTCTATCGGTAAAATCTCTTGGGGATATATTAAAGATGAAGAATACAAAACATCTAATTATTTGTTAGATGAATTGATTGATATTGTAAGTAAAAACGGATGTTTATTATTAAATATTGGCCCAAAAGCGGATGGAACAATACCTGATGAAGCTAAAACTATTTTAGAAGAAATGGGTAGTTGGTTAACTGTTAATGATGAAGCCATTTTTAACACACGACCTTGGAAAATATTTGGAGAAGGACCAACAAAAGTGAGTAAAGGTCATCATTCTGAAAAAAATAATAAAGAATCTGGATTTGAAGATATTAGATTCACTATAAAAGATGATATTTTATATGCTACCTCTTTAGGTTGGGCTGATAATGGTGTTTTTACCATTAAATCTTTAGCTAAAGGAAATGAATATGAGTCTAGAGAAATAGTATCAATTCAATTTATTAGTGGAGCCAATAAAATTGATTGGAAACAAACTGAAAAAGGTCTTCAAATAAATGTTGAAGGGAAAAAACCTTGTGAGGCTGCTTTTTCTTTTAAAATTGAATTCAAAAAATAGTATTTCATTTAAACAAGTTAAAAAGTACAAAGGCATTTCTTAAAAATAGATACTTAGAATAAAATGAAAAAGTTATTAGCATTACTAATTTTAGTTGCATTAGTTTTTAATTCTTGTACAGAGAAGAAAGAAGAACAAAAGGAACAAAAAACAGAAAAAAAAGAGAAAGAAAAAACAGCATTTCGTTATCAAGAAAATTGGGAATCAATACGAAGTAAATATGAGATCCCTGAATGGTTCAGAGATGCTAAATTTGGTATTTTTATTAATTGGGGTCCTTATTCCGTTCCTGCATTTAGTAGTGAGAAATACTCAAAAGGAATTTATTCTGAAAAATGGCAAAAAGGCGGAATGTATCCATCAATTTATCACCGTATCCATTATGGAGAACCAGAAGAGTTTGGCTATAAGGATTTAGTACCTCTTTTTAAAGCTGAAAATTTCGATGCTGCTTCTTGGGCTAAATTATTTAAAAAAGCTCAGGCAAAATACGTTGTTCATGTTGCAGATTACCATGATGGGTTTGCAATGTATAATGCAAAACACACACGCTGGAATGTTGCCAATATGGGGCCTAAAATAGATGTGATGCGAGAAGTTAAAAATGCTGTGACTGCAGAAGGCTTAAAGTTTGGAGTGTCATCTCACTATGCTTTAAATCGTGTTTTTTACAATAAATCTAACCCAGATTGGGATGTTAACAATCCAGAGTATTATGATTTGTATTGGAAACCAGAAGATCCGAAATCTAAACCATCTCAAGAATTTTTAGACCATTGGTGGGACAGAACCATAGATGTTATAGATCAATACGAACCAGATCTCTTATGGTTTGATTTTGGTTTCGATAAACCTGGGTTTGAATCTGTGCACAAAAAGATATTGGCTTATTATTATAACAAAGGTTTGGATTGGGATAAAGGTGTTGTTTTTCAAGATAAAAACATGAAAAATCATTCTTTTCCTGAAGATTTGATTACGTTGGATATTGAGCGTGGTAGAATGGATGATATTTACAAATACCCTTGGCAAACAGATACTTCAGTAGGTGTTATTTCCTGGGGGTATATAAATAACGAAAAATATAAAACATCTGATTATCTTATTGACGAACTTATAGATATTGTAAGTAAGAATGGATGTTTATTATTGAATGTAGGTCCAAAAGCTGATGGAACAATTCCTGATGAAGCTAAAACTATTTTAGAAGAAATGGGAAGTTGGTTAACTGTTAATGATGAAGCCATTTTTAACACACGACCTTGGAAAATATTTGGAGAAGGGCCAACAAAAGTAAGTAAAGGTCATCATTCAGAAAAAAACAATAAAGAATCTGGATTTGAAGATATTAGATTCACTACAAAAGATGATATTTTATATGCTACCTCTTTAGGTTGGGCTGATAATGGTGTTTTTAACATTAAATCTTTAGCTAAAGGAAATGAATATGAGTCTAGAGAAATAGCATCAATTCAATTTATTAGTGGAGCCAATAAAATTGATTGGAAACAAACTGAAAAAGGTCTTCAAATAAATGTTGAAGGGAAAAAGCCTTGTGAGGCTGCTTTTTCTTTTAAAATTGAATTTAAAAAATAGTATTTCCTTTAAATTATTAAAATTATGCTGCAAAATAAGTTTTCAAAACTGATTATAATTGCGTGTTTATTTGCTTTTGTAACCTCAAAAGCACAAGATAAAAGACCAAATATTTTATGGATAACAATAGAAGACTGGTCGCCAGATTTATCTTGTTATGGAACCAAAGGGATTTCAACTCCAAATGTTGATAAATTAGCTTCTGAAGGTGTTTTATATAAAAAAGCATTTACAACTTCACCGGTTTGCTCAACATCTCGTTCAGCAATGATGACCGGGTTTTATCAAAATTACATTGGTGCAAATCAACATAGAGAACACAATAAAAAACCATTACCATACGGTATTAAACCCATTCCAAAAATATTTGAAGAAGCAGGTTATTATACTAGTTTAATGAGTTGGAAAACGGACTGTAATTTCACTCCGAATAAAAGTAGTGAATTATTTATGGATACAACTGATTGGGTAAAAGAGGGAAAAGCAGGTTGGTCTAACCGTAAACCTGGACAGCCATTTTTTGCTAGAATTACTTTTGGAGGAACACATCGTTCTTGGAATCGTGATCCTCAAAATCCTATTGCTACAAAAGATGTTGAGTTACCTCCATATTATGCCGATACGGAATTTAATAGAAGAGATTGGGCAAATGGTTTAGAGCAAATGCAATTGGTAGATCGTGAAGTTGGTGCCTTATTAAAGCGTTTGGAAGATGAAGGTTTAGCGGAAAATACTATTGTATTTTTTATTGGTGATCACGGACGTTGTCACATACGTGGAAAACAATTTTTATATGATGGAGGAATCCAAATTCCAATGGTTATGCGTTGGCCAGGAAAAGTAAAACCAAATACAGTAAGTGATAAAATGGTAATGTCTATTGATATTTGTGCAACAATCTTAGAAGCTGCAGGAATTGAAGAACCTGTTGCATTGCACGGTAAAAGTTTATTTAGCAATGCTGTTAAGAATAGAAAATATGTATTTGCGGCACGTGATAAAATGGATGAAACCCACGATGCAATGCGTGCAATTAGATCAAAAGAATATAAGTTAATTTTGAATTTAATGCCCGAGCGTCCTTATTTACAATACAATAATTACAAAGAAGGAGCTTACCCAATGTTGGCTGAAATGAATATTTTAAATATGAAAGGAAAGTTAACTCCTGCACAAGCGGCTTTATTTGCTTCAACAAAACCAGAAATTGAATTGTTTGATTTGCAGAAAGACCCTTTTGAAATTAACAATGTTGCTGATAATCCAGAATATGCTTCAATTAAAAAAGAATTACTTGCTGAATTAGAAAATTGGCGTACAAATGTAATTAAAGATAAAGGTGTTTCTAAAGAGTTTAGAGCGGCAACTGTTTTTCCAGAAAATTGTCCTACTTCAACTGTAGATGAGTGGGTAAAAGCAAATGAGAAAAATTACGATTTTAATGTTACCGGTTGGCCAAAATGGTTTCCTACAAGAAACTTGGAAGCTTGGGAAATAGCACGAAAAAAATGGGAGCCTTATGTAATGCGTGAGGCAGATGAAAAAGTGTTAAGACCATTTATTACAATTCCAACAGAAAATCAATTAAGAAAAAGAGCATCTAAAAAACATTGATAAAACCCAGTAAAATGAACTATAATCTATCTAAATATTTTTATTGCATAGTAGTAATTTTGTTTTCATTTCAAACAATTTGCTCTCAAGAAACTCCAGAGTTTTCAAAAGCTGGTTTTTGGGAAGTAGAAAATAGCGGAAGAACTGTTTATAATTTTAATATAGGTTGGCGCTTTTATTTAGGTGAAAATGAAGAAGCTTTTCAACAAAATTTTGATGATTCATCTTGGGATGTTGTTAACTGTCCAAACGGATTAGAATACAATTCAAGTGAAGTTAGCGGGAGTGGAAATTATCAAGGTGTTGCTTGGTATAGAAAACATTTTAAACCTACCGCTAATTCAAAAAATAAAGTGGTTAAGCTCCATTTTGAAGCTGTAATGGGAAAATGTAAAGTTTGGTTAAATGGAGAATTACTAGGTGACCATTACGGAGGTTATTTACCTTTTGAAATAGATTTAACAAACAAGTTAAATTTCGAGAAAGACAATGTTGTGGTTGTTATGGCTGATAATAGTGATGATCCATTATATCCGCCAGGAAAACCACAAACACGGTTAGATTTCTCTTATTTTGGAGGGATTTATCGTGATGTTTGGATGGTTGAAACAGGAAATGTATATGTAACAAATCCAAATGCTGTGAATAAAATTTCTGGAGGTGGAATTTTTACACACATTGAATCTATTTCAGAACAAGAAGCAATAGTTTCTGCAAGTATAGATATACAAAACGATGCATTGAAAAGTAAACGTGTATTGGCTTCTTTGGTTTTAATTAATACTGAAGGGAAAGAAGTTTTAAAGAGCGTAAAAAAAATAACAATGAAAGCTGGTAAATCAACAAAAATTAAGCATATTTTTTCTGTTGAAAATCCTAAATTATGGTCGCCTTGGTCACCAAATTTATATCGATTAGAAGTTATTTTGAAAGATGAAAAAGGAACTAGGTTTGATGCAGTTGCATCTAGAATTGGAATTAGAAAAATAGAGTTTAAGGGAAAAGATGGCTTTTACTTAAATAATAAACCATATCCGGGGAAATTAATTGGTGTTAATCGTCATCAAGATCACGGTTATGTAGGAAATGCTATTCCAAATAACGGACAATGGCGAGACGCTAAAATATTTAAAGAAGGTGGTAGTGATGTAATTCGTGCTGCTCATTATCCGGCAGATCCTGCTTTTATGGATGCTTGTGATGAATTAGGGTTGTTTTATATTGAAGCAACTCCAGGTTGGCAATTTTGGAATGAAGAAAATCCAATTTTTGAAAAACGAGTGTACGAAGATATTCGGAATATGGTTCGTAGAGATCGAAATTATGCGTCTGTAATTATGTGGGAGCCAATTTTAAATGAGTCTCGTTACCCATCTTATTTTGCTGAAAAAGCGCACAATGTAGTTCACGAAGAATATCCAATGCAAGGAGCTTTTACGGTTTGTGATAAAAAAGCTGATGGACAAGAATATTTTGATATTGTATATGCACACGATTATAATATAGATTTTTTAACAGAAAAACGTTGTACGTTTACGCGTGAATTTGGTGATAATGTAGATGATTTTAATTCTCAAAATTCACCAAGTAGAGTTGCAAGAGCTTGGGGAGAACAACCTCAAATTATACAAGCACAGTTTTATGCAGATGTAGATTATGTTCATACTACGTTAGAATCGTTACACGCAATGCCTCCACAACATGTTGGTGGTACGCTTTGGGCTGGTTTTGATCATCAAAGAGGGTATCATTGTGATCCGTTTTATGGAGGATTAGCAGATGTATTTCGTCAGCCAAAATATTCATATCAGTTATTTAAAAGTCAACGTGATATTTCAGAAAAAAATAAGCCATTTATTTTTGTTGCGCACGAAATGACTCCGTTTTCTGGAGCAGATGTAAATGTGTATACAAATTGTGATGAAGTACGATTGACTTTACACGAAGGATTGGCTGTGTATCAAAAAAAGACTCACAAAACAGAAACAGAATTAAAGTTGATAAGAAGAGGTCAACCTAAATTAAGAATTATAAAACCTATTAAGAAAATTCCACATCCAATTGTAACATTTGAAAACGTGTTTGATTTTATGGATACAAAATACTTGCATAGAGGTGGAGGTAAAAGTAAATCAAGTATGTTGGTTGAAGGTTTAGTTGATGGAAAAGTAGTAGTTTCTGAACGAAAAGTAGCCGCTAAAAAACCTACAAGACTTCAATTGAGTATTGAGAATAGCGGTTTACCTTTAACGGCAAATGGATCGGATTTTGTGTTAGTTGTAGCTTCTATGGTAGATCAAGATGGTGTTGTAAAACATTTGAATGAAAATACTGTAAAGTTTGAAGTTGAAGGAGAAGGTGCAATAATTGGTGATGAATCAATTTCAGCAAATCCAAAAAGATTGGATTGGGGAACTGCTCCATTATTAGTTAGAGCAACAAATAAATCAGGTGAAATTAAAATAAAAGTATCACTTCTTAACGAGGGTAAAAGTACACCATTAGCAGGTGAGTTGATTATTAAAAGTAACCCTTCAAAAAACAAGTTTTTATATTCAGATGTTGGTTCAGAAAAAACAAAAACAACTTCAATTAAAACCAATACGCAGCTTTCTGTTGAAAGTTTAATGAAACAGAATAAAGAACTTCAGAAAAAATTGATTGATTTAAAATTAAAGCAAGAAGAAAAGGAACAGATTGAATTTGATGAGAATCATTAAGGTTACAACTATCATTATCTTAAGTGCTTAAATTGGGTAATTAATTTTTTTAGATAGGTAAATTTTGATTAATAATATTTAATTCTTTAATTACTTTTACAAAAGAAAAGTATTTATGCCGGCTTATTAAATTGGTAGTTATTTGTAAATATTAAAAAAAATAAAACATGATAAAAAAACAACTTTTTATATTAGTATGCTTTTTATGTGTAGCAACTAGTTTTGCTCAAAGGGATATAGAATCATTTAATGAAAATTGGAAGTTTGCTCGTTTTGGGTCAATGCCTGATGGTTCTACATTAGAAGAGCCAAAAAACATGGATGAAGTAAATTTTAATGATTCTGATTGGAGAGTTTTAAATGTTCCGCATGATTGGGGCATTAAAGGACCTTTTAGAGCTGATCTACCAAATCAAACAGGTAAATTACCTTGGGCAGGAATTGGGTGGTATAGAAAAACGGTTGAATCTTCTGAGTCCGATAGAAATAAAAAAATATTTATTGAATTTGATGGTGCTATGTCTGGAACAAAACTATGGGTAAATGGAGGTTTTGTTGGTGAATGGCCATATGGGTATTCTTCTTTTAGTTTTGAAATATCTAGATATCTTAAAACAGGTGAAAATACTATAGCTGTTCGATTAAATAACAAAGCGGAATCGTCACGTTGGTATCCAGGTGGTGGGATTTATAGAAATGTTCGTTTGGTAAAAGTAAATCCAACACATATTGCACAATGGGGTACATTTATAACTACACCAGAAGTTTCTCCAGAAGAGGCAGAAGTAACTATTAAAACTGACATTATTGGTGATACTGAAGGTGTTGAAATTATTCATGAAATATTTGTTGATGAATTAGGAGGAAAAAAAATTACTGAAATTAAAATTCCTTATTATGCTCCTTGTAAAGTGAAAATTTCAAATCCACGTTTATGGAGTTTAGATAATCCAAACCTATATAAAGTAAAAACCACCTTGATAAGAAATCAGGAAAAAATAGATGTTTATACTTCTACTTTTGGAATAAGATCTATTGAATATACTGCTGAAGGATTTTTTCTAAATGGTAAAAAAGTTAGGATGAATGGTGTCTGTCAGCATCATGATTTAGGTCCTTTAGGCACGGCAATAAATGTTAGAGCAATAGAGCGTCAAATTGAAATTTTAAAATCATTTGGCGTAAATGCAATTAGAACCTCTCATAACCCACCAGCACCAGAATTTTTAGAATTATGTGATAAAATGGGAGTGTTAGTGCAAGTTGAAGCTTTTGATGTTTGGGAAAAGAAAAAGGTAGAGAATGATTATTCAACGCTTTATGGCGCTTGGCATGAAAGGGATATTATTGCAATGGTTACACGAGACAGAAATCACCCAAGTGTAGTTATGTGGAGTACAGGTAACGAAATGATTGAATTAAGAGAAAGTAATGATGCACCAATGGCAGCAAAATTAGCAGATATTATTCGTTCAGTTGATACAACGCGCCCAACAACTTTTGGAAATAGTAGACCAGAAGGTTCAACAAACGGATTTCAAAAAACTGCAGATGTTTTTGGTTTTAATTATAAGCCACATTTATATGAAGAATTTAGAAAAGCAAACCCAAATATGCCTTTATATGGAAGTGAAACGGCATCAACAATTAGTAGTCGTGGAGAATATTTCTTTCCATTCTCTGAAAATAAAAAAGAAGGTTCCGGAGGAAATTTTCAAGTAAGTAGTTACGATTATTCCGCACCAAATTGGGCTTACAGACCAGATATTGAGTTTGAAGCTCAGGATAAGTATCCTTGGGTTTTTGGTGAGTTTGTTTGGACAGGATTTGATTATTTAGGAGAACCAACACCTTATAATAAAGATAAAACCAATTTATTAAATTTTACAGATCCAGCTGAAAAGGCACGAATGAAAGCGGAATTGGCTAAAATGGGAGGAAATATCCCTCCTCGTAGTTCTTATTTTGGAATTGTAGATTTATGTGGATTTCCAAAAGATAGATATTACTTATATCAATCTAAATGGATGCCAGAACTTCCTATGGCTCACATTTTACCACATTGGAATTGGCCTGAGCGTATAGGGAAAGAAATACCAGTTTTTGTTTATACATCAGGTGACGAGGCTGAGTTGTTTTTAAATGGAAAATCATTAGGTAAAAGAAAAAAAGGACAATATGAATATAGGCTTCGTTGGGATAATGTTATTTATAAGCCAGGGACGCTAAAAGTTGTAACCTATAAAAATGGAAAAAAATGGGCACAACAAATAGTTAAAACAACAGGGAAAGCTAAAAATATTAGTTTAATGGCTGATAGGAATGAAATAAATTCAGATGGACAAGATTTAACTTTCATAACTGTAAGTATTAAAGATAGAAAAGGGAATGTAGTTCCAAGAACTCATAATAGTGTAAATTATAATATTGAAGGTCCGGGAGAAATTGTAGCAGTAGGAAATGGAGATGCTACAAGTCACGAATCTTTTCAGGCTACAAATAGAAAAGTTTTTAATGGTTTGGCTTTAGTAGTTGTTCGTTCAATTAAAAATAAGCCAGGAGAAATTATTTTAAAAGCAACATCAGAAGGTTTAAAAGCTACTGAAATTAAAATAACTACAAAATAATGAACGATATTTTAATTAACTTATTGAAATTTAAGTTTTAATAGAGTTTATTTGAAAGTCTATATTTTTAATGAATACCTAATTACAGATAATTTCTATTTGTAATTAGGTATTTTTTTGTAACTATTTTAATGTGTTTTCTAATAAATTTACGGCTACATACATTTTCTAAACTTAAAAGAACAAATTTTCCTGAATAAAAGAGCATTTTTACATTGTAATTCTGTATTTGAAAATTAAAATCTTTTATGGCTAGAACAAAATACAATTACTCTAATATTAAACTAAAGTACTAATGATTTCAAAAGAAAATTTATTAAAAGCATTTTCAGTTTTAATGATGCTAACCATTTTTGCTTGTAAGGGACAAGTTGAAGAAAAGGAAAAAGAAGAAGTTAAACAAAATGAAAAACCAAACATTGTTTTATTGTTTGTTGATGATTATGGTTGGGCAGATATTGGATATAGGAATTCTTCTTTTAAAACACCAAATTTAAATCAGTTAAAGAAAGAAAGTTTAGATTTTACAAGAGCTTATATTCCAACACCTACATGTAGTCCAAGTAGACTTTCATTATTAACCGGAAAAGAAGCAATTAGATTGGGAATGCCAAGACATATTTCAATTGATGAAAATCACCCAGATGCTGAATATAATTTATGGCCTACAGATCCTGTTCAAATGCCTTCTAGAAATTATTTACCACTTGAAGAAATTACCTATGCTGAAAGGTTGAAAGAATATGGTTATTACAATTATTTTATAGGGAAATGGCATTTAGGTCATGAATCTCATTATCCAGATCGTCAAGGTTTTGATGAAATGTTTGGAACTACAAATTCTGGTCATCCTAAAAATTATTATTTCCCATTCTTTAAAAATAATGAAGATCCAAAAGGCTTTTTGAAAAATTACAAAAAAGGAGATTATTTAACTGATGAATTAACCAATGGGGCAGTTGACTTTATAAAGAACTATAACAAGAAACAACCATTTATGTTGTCGTTTTGGTATTATTCAGTACATGGGCCTTCTGTAGGAAGAACAGATTTATTGAAAAAATATCAGGACGCAGGTTTCGAAGATAAATATGCACATCATCATGCAATGGTTGAAGCTATGGACGAATCTGTTGGTAGAGTTAGAAAAGCTTTAGAAGAAAAAGGAATTGCAGATAATACAATTGTAATTGTGTTATCAGATCAAGGTGGAGCATTTACAAACGCACCTTTATCAGGAGGTAAAAAAGGAGGGAATACTTTAGGAGAAGGAGGAGCAAGAGTTCCTTTTATGGTATACTATCCTGGTGTTACAAAAGCTAATACAGAAACTGCTGTTCCTGTTCAATCAATAGATTTATATCCTACCTTAATGGAAATTGCTTCAGGAGAAAAATGTGAAGAGAAACAAATAAATGGGGTAAGTTTAATGCCTCTTTTAAAAGGTGGAACTATTGCAAAACGTAAGTTATTTTTCTTTAGAAGTTACGAAGATCAATATGCAGCGGTAATTGAAGGTGATTGGAAATTGGTGAAATACCATAGTGGAAAATTTCAGTTATTTAATGTTACTAAAGATATTAGTGAAAAAAACGATTTAATAGGTACAAATCTTGAAATTGAGAAAACCCTAAAAGAAGCAATAGCTGCTTGGGAAAAAGAAGCTGTTCCTGTTTATAAAAAATAGAAGAAAATTATGAAAATATTTAAGTTTATAATTATAGCTATAGGATTTTTTACTTTAAACTCATGTAGAGAAGTTAAGAAAGACGGTAAAGAAACGGAGATCTCAAAAGTTGTAAAAAAAGCGAAAAAATTATCTAAGCCAAACATTGTCTTTTTATTAGCAGATGATATGGGATATGGTGAGTTAGGTTCATACGGACAAGAAATAATTAAAACGCCGTTTTTAGATGATTTAGCGAGTAAAGGTTTACGTTTTACGGATTTTTATGCAGGTACTTCGGTGTGTTCACCTTCAAGAGCTGTTTTAATGACAGGAATGCATACAGGACATACAAGTATTCGCGGAAATAAAGGGAAACTTCAAAATAAATGGGATAGAGTAGCTTTAAAGAAATCTGAAATAATTATTCCTGAAATGTTGAAAAAAGCAGGTTATCAATCTGCAATGATTGGTAAATGGCATTTAGGTGTTCCTGAAGATATAAGTACTTGGGCTAAAGGCCGTGGTTTTGATTATGCGGTTCAAGAGCAATGGGGAGAAGACAAAAATGGAAATGAAATAGATGAACGTGTTCATTGGGTTAATAACAATCAAGATTCTATTTTCTATAACTATAATAATTACAAGTGTTTAGATGAGTTTAGAACCAATTTTGCATTGGACTATTTAGATCAAAAAGATGAAGACAAACCTTTCTTTTTATATATGTCTTATAGAACGCCACACGCACACGAATTCTTTTTAAGTAAAAATAATTTGTATGCAGATAAAATTGAAGAATGGCCAGAAATTGAAAGACGTCACGCGGCTAGAATTACAATGTTAGATACCCAGATTAAAAGGTTGTTTGATAAGCTAGAGGAAAAAGGAGAATTAGAAAATACATTAATTATATATTCTAGTGATAACGGACCAACGAATGAAAATCATCATAGTTATAAATTTTTCAATAGTTCAGGAAGTTTAAAAGGTTTTAAAAGAGATGTATATGAAGGTGGTGTAAGAGTTCCAATGATTGCTTATTGGAAAAATAAAATTAAACCTGGTGAATCTAATCATCCTTCAACTTTTTATGATATTATGCCAACCCTTGCTGAGGTTGCTGGAATTGAAGCTCCAGAACAAACAGATGGAATTTCAATATTACCAGAGTTGTTAGGGAAACCACAAAAAAAACATGACCATTTATATTGGGAAATTCAAGAAGGTGCAAGTGTAAAAGGTTTTCATCAAGCAACACGTTTTGGAAACTGGAAAGCTGTTAGATACGGAAATAATTATCATACTGAAATTTACGATTTAGAAAAGGATCTGTATGAGCAAAATGATATTTCAGCAGCTCATCCAGAACTCGTTAAAAAAGCAAATGAAATTTTAAAAAAAGAAAGTATTATAGATATACATTGGCCTTATTCAGGAGGTGTATTCAAAGACTAATTTTATGAAAAAAAATGTATTAGCGTATTCGTTATTGTTAATTTTAGGAATAAACTTTACAAGTTGTAAAGAACAAATAAAGGAAGAGGTTAAAGCTAAAAAACCAAACATTGTTTGGATTATGGCTGAAGATATGAGTATAGATTTGGAGTGTTATGGTATGAAAGCTGTAAAAACTCCTTATTTAAATAAAATGGCAAAAGAAGGGATTCTGTTTAACAATTGTTTTGTTACGAATTCTATTTGTTCGCCTAGTAGATCGGCTATGATGATTGGTACACATCAAGTAAAAACAAATTCGCACAACCACAGAAGTAATAGAAACGTGCCACTGGATCTTCAATTTACGCCATTTACTCAAAAATTAAGAGAAGCTGGTTACACTACTATTTTAGGGAATCAATCTGTAATGAGAAATGGTAGAAAAATTGATGTGAATTTTAAACACGAACCTTTAGGTGAGTGGGACGGAAAAACCAAGTTTGGATTGTTTGATAGATATGACACTATAAAAAAATCAGACGAACCATTTTTTGCTCAAATTCAATTAGTTGTTACACATAGAGGTGATTGGTGGAACGAAGTGAGAGAACAATCGAAACATCAAGTAAACCCAAATGATGTTGAATTACCAGAGTATTATTCAGATCATCCTGCTATTCGTTTAGATTGGGCTAAATATTTAGACCAAGTGGAATATATGGACAATGAAGTTGGAATGATTTTTAAAGAATTAGAAGATAAAGGTGTTGCAGATAATACCGTTGTTATTTTTATAGGAGATAATGGACGTTGTAACATTAGAGGGAAAGGATATTTACAAGATCCGGGGTTAAGAATCCCTTATATTATTCATTATCCAAAAGGTTTAAAAGGAGGTCAGGTTAGAGATGATGTTGTGAGTTCAACAGATATTACAGCTACAATTTTAGATTTTGCAGGAGTTGAAACTCCTAGTTATATGACAGGTAGACCAATGTTTGCTGATAATTTTAAACGTGAGTATGTATATTCTGCACGTGATTTATGGGATGAAATTCCAGAGAAAATGAGAGCAATTACTTCAAAAGAATGGAAATATATTAGAAATGATAAACCTGAAATTCCTTTTGATGCGCATCAAGCTTATTTAGAGTTTTACCGTCCTGCAGTTCATATTATGAGAGGCTTAAAAAAACAGGGTAAATTAAATAAAAATCAAAGTTTCTTTTTTGAAGATACTAAACCTGTTGAAGAATTATATAATTTAAAAAATGACCCTCAAGAGTTGATAAATTTAGCTAATAATCCAAAATATGCTTCAATTTTAGAAGATTTAAGAGCTAAAACAAAAAGTTTTGATGAAGAATTTAAACCTGTATCAAATGTTTATGAACCAGTTTCTGTTCAAAAAACAGTTGATTTGGTACAATGGATTAAAGATGAAAAACCTGAAATCCGTAAACAAATGGAAGAAGGAGTTGAAGTTGGATTTAAGAAATGGGGAAAAGAATTTAAGAAAGCTCAAAACAAGAAAAAATAGAAATTATGAAAATATCTAACCTGAAAGATACGTTTAAAATAATAGTCTTAATTTGTTTTTTAGTTCTTGTAAATTCTTGTGCAGAAGGAGAAGTAGGGAATATAAAAATACAATCGGATTGGAAGTTTAAATTGTTAAACGAAACTTCAATTCAAGATAGTAAATTTCAGGATGTAGATTTTGATGATTCAAAATGGAAAACAGTAAGTTTACCACATACAGCAAATATTGAACCTCTTGTTGTAAACAATCAATGGCAAGGAATATGTTGGTATCGTAAAAGTTTTAAAGTTCCAAGTAATACTTCAAACAAAAAAGTATTTTTAGAATTAGAAGCGGCTATGAATTTTTCAAAAATGTGGATTAATGGTATGGAAGTTACTGCACATCAAGGGGGTTATTTACCAGTTGTGGTTGATATTACTAATTATATTGAAGTTGGAAGAGAAAATGTTGTAGCCATTAGGCTAGACAACACAAATAATTTGGTAACTGGCCCAAAACCACTAGAAAGATTAGATTTTAATATGTACGGTGGTTTGTATAGAAATGCTTCAGTAACGGTTAAAGAAAAAGTTTATATATCTCATCCGGTTTTAGCAAATAAAGTTGCAGGAGGGGGAGTTTTTATAACGTATCCAAGTGTAACTAAAGAAAAATCAGTTGTTCAGGTTAAAACTCATATTGTTAATGAAGAAAAGGAAGATAAACTTATAGAGGTAAGTCAATCAATATTTTATAAAGACCAACTTATTAAAGAAAATATATCTTCAAAAGTAACAATTAAAGCAGGCAGTGATTTAACATTAAACGAAAAAATATCACTTCAGGCAGCAAATTTATGGTCGCCAAAAGATCCAAATTTATATCATTTAGAAACTGTAGTTTTTGAAGACGGAAAGCAAATTGATAAAGAAACAACTCGTTTTGGAATCAGAAAATTTTCATTTAAAAATAACGAATTATATATTAACGGAGAAAAAACATTTTTAAGAGGAGTAAACAGACATCAAGAATATCCTTTTGTTGGATATGCTCTTTCTGATAATGCACAATACCGTGATGCAAAAAAGATAAAAGATGGAGGGTTTAATTATATAAGATTATCACATTACCCACAATCACCTGCATTTATAGATGCTTGTGACGAATTGGGACTTGTTGTAATTGATGCAATAATGGGATGGCAATTTTATGCGGATACAGATTCATTTAGAGAGTATTGTTACCGTTCTGCTACAGAATTAATTAGACGAGACCGTAATCACCCATGTGTTTTAGCTTGGGAAGTTTCTTTAAATGAAACTCAAATGCCTGTATTTTTTATGGAAGAATTAGATAAAATAGTACACGCTGAATATCCTGGAAAAAACACATTTTCTTGTGGATGGATGGATGATGTTTACGATATTTATTTACAAGCTCGCCAACATAGAATAATGCACCCGCATGAATTAAAAGACAAACCTTATTCGGTTTCTGAATATGGAGATTGGGAATATTATTCTAAAAATGCTGGATTAAATCAAGATAAATTACCAAATGATTTAAGAGATGAAATGAGTAGTAGGCAAGCTAGAGAGTTTGGAGAATCTCGTTTATTACAGCAAGTTTATAATTTGCAAGAATCTCATAATGATAATTTAAATACAGCCGCTTATTCGGATAGTTATTGGGTAATGTATGATTATAATAGAGGTTATCATGATGATATTGAGCGATCTGGAGTGATGGATATTTTTAGAATACCAAAGTTTGGTTATTACTTTTATCAGAGTCAGAAAGATGTTGAAGATGGAGTTGTGTTAAAATTAGCAACATATTGGAATGAAAAATCACCAACAGACATAAAAGTGTTTTCAAATTGTGATGAAGTAACATTATTTTTGAATGATAAGTTAATTGCAACACAAAAACCAGATTCAAATGAAATTTCAACAAATTTAAATCATCCGCCATTTACATTTAAATTAGCTTCTTTTGAAGCAGGTACTTTAAAAGCAGTTGGAATAATTAACGGGAAAGAAGTTTCTGAGGCGATTGTAAAAACTCCTAAAAAAGCAACAAGTTTAAAGGTTTGGTTAGATGAAAGTGGTAAAGCTCCAAAAGCAGGTGTTAAAGATGTATTGTTTTTATACATTGCAGCAGTTGATGAGAATGGAACTATAATTCCTGATTTTTCTGATGAAATTGAGTTAGATTTAAATGGAGATGTTGAAATAATGAATGTTGAAAAAATAAAGGCTGAAGCTGGAATTGCAACGGCATTAATTAGAGTTGGAAAATCAAAAGGACAAATAGGTGTTTCCGCTACATCAAAAGAGTTAAAAGGAAATATTAACATTAACGCTCAATAAATAATTTTTAAAATTTGAAAACATATATTTTAATAATAATCTCATTAGTTTGTTTGAACACTATTTACTCACAATCTAATGAGATTAATTTGTTACAATCAATTCATTCTAATTCAAACTTAGAAAATGTAAATGGATTAAATGTTGAGGTTAGTAAGAAAAATAGTGTAGCAGTTTTAAAAGAGAAAGATTTAGAAAAACGGAAATATTCTTGGTTTGCTATTCCCGTTTCATCTTTAGTTAAACAATTAGAAACTTCAAAAAATATTGAGGCAACTATTAAAAACACAAGCAAACATTCCTTAAGTATAATGCTTTGGGTTGTTGCTGATAAAGGTTGGAATGCCGTTGGAAATACTGTTGAAATTAAACCCAATGAAACAAAAATAGTTTCTTGTGCAATAAGAGCTACTTTTCCTGATGGTACACCGAGATTGAATCCTTCTAATATTCAACAAGTTCAATTAATGTTGATGAAAGCAAAAGAAGGTTCAACTTTTAAACTTCAAAAATTAATTGCAAATGGAACTGTTTCTAAATTCAAACGAAATAAACAAAGACTAGTAGTTCCAAATATGGAATTATGTAACCCAAAACCAGGCAAAAGAGTTGCTTATAAGTTAGATAAGAATTCAAACTTATATGCTGTTTTGTATTTACCTAAAAATTTCAAACACAATAAGAAATATCCAGTAATTGTGGAATTTCCTGGGAATATATATTATACAAATACGGTGTATTCAACTGGGAGACCAGAGCAATGTGTAATTGGTTATGGAATGGCCAAAGGAGAAAACGCAATATGGGTAAGTATGCCTTTTGTTGATTATAAAAAAGATGAAATAGCTGTAAGCGGATGGGGTAATCCCGATGATACTGCTGATTATACAGTAAAAATTGTAAATGAAATTGCAGAAAAATTTGGAGGAGATAAAAATAATTTGATTTTAACTGGATTTTCTAGAGGTGCAATTGCTTGCGGGTATATTGGATTAAGAAATGACACAATTGCCGGTTTATGGAAAGGAATTCACGCTTGTCAACATTATGATGGTGACGGTTGGGGAGGTTCAGAAATGGATGATGCTATTGAGCGTTTGAAAAGGTTTAAAGGAGAGTCGTTTTTTGAAACAGACAATGCAAAAGGTGATGAGCCTAAAAATATGCTTTCAAATGCAACTGTTAAAACTACATTTGTTAATTCTGGTTTAAGTGCTCACGCTTGCGATATGTTTTTAGACAATAGACCTTCAACTTTAGATCTTAGAAAATGGTTTAAGAATTTAGTTTCCAAATAAAATATTCTCATTAATAGATTAAATAATGAAAAACAAAACACTTATTCAAATTGTAGTAATCGCTTTCTTTAGCTGGAATTTAATTGGGCAAAACTCAAATGAAATTCAAATTAGAAAAAAAGAAAATTTCAATAAAAATTGGAAGTTTAAATTAGATGATAAAGGTACGTATAGTGCTTTTGAATTTGATGATACTAATTGGAGAGAATTAAGCTTACCGCATGATTGGAGTGTTGAAGCTGAATTTAGCGAGAATAATTCAGGTAGAAATGCTTGGCTTCCTGGAGGAATTGGATGGTATAGAAAGAGTTTTTCATTAGCAGAAATTGATAAAAATAAGCATATTGAAATTCAGTTTGATGGCGTTTACAGGCATTCTCAAATATGGGTAAATGGGGAGCATGTTGGAATTCAGTATGATGGTTACACAAGTTTTTATTTTGATATTACACCGTTTGTGCATTTTGATAAAGAGAATGTAATTGCTGTAAAAGTAGATAACTCAGTGCAGCCAAATTGCCGTTGGTATTCAGGTTCTGGAATTTACAGAAATGTGTGGTTAACTGTTACTAATCCTCTTCACGTAAAAAATTGGGGAACGTATATTACAACACCTCAAGTTTTAAAAGAAAAAGCAGTTGTAAATATTAAATCAACTATAGAAAACTTTAGAAAGTTGCCAAGTAATGCAACAATAAATACTGAAATATTTAATTCTGAAGGAAAAAAGATTACATCGAATTCAACAGAAATTAAAGCTGATTTATTAAAGGATTATGAAATAAATCAAGTGTTAGAAATTAGTTTTCCAAAGCTATGGAGTGTTGCTACCCCAACTTTGTATACAGCAATTACTAAGGTAGTTGTTAATGGAAAGGTTGTGGACGATTACAAAAGTACATTTGGAATAAGAACTATTAAGTTTGATGCTGAAAAAGGATTCTTCTTAAATGGAGAAAATATGAAAATGAAAGGTGTCTGTTTGCATCACGATGCTGGTGTTTTAGGCGCTGCTGTACCAATTGAAGTATGGCAACGTCGTTTAAAAACGTTGAAAGAAATGGGTTGTAATGCTATAAGAACGGCGCACAATCCAACTGCGCCAGAATTTATGGATTTATGTGATGAAATGGGATTTTTAGTAATGGATGAGTTTGTTGATAAATGGACCAATCATGGTGATTCCTATATGAAAAAGAAAGACCCAAACAATTTTTTTAATCCACAAGGTTTTGCAGATCCTTATTTTGAAATGGAATGGAAGAATAATTATAGTGAAACAGTTAAACGTGATAGAAACCACCCAAGTGTTGTTATTTGGAGTGTTGGAAACGAAAATCATAGTCCGGGTACTGTTCAGCAAATTGTTGGTTTAAAAAAATATACATCGTTTGTACGTTCATTGGACCCAACGCGTCCAGTAATTTCTGGAATGGAACGTGGTAAAGATGCAAATCCAAATGAAAAAGTTTCAAACATTATAGAATCTTGTTCATATATGGATTTAGTAGCTATGAACTATGGAGAACAATGGTGTAAGGCAATTGGAGAACGTAAACCTGGAAAACCTTATGTGAGCACAGAAAGTTATGTGTATTTTAATAGTTCACCTGAAAAAAGGTTCCCAAATATTGAGCGTTCTCCTTGGTTAGATGTGCTAGATAATGAGCATAATATGGGTTTATTCTTATGGGCAGGAATTGATTATTTAGGTGAATCTAATAATTTCCCTAGATTAGGAACTGATTGTGCTTTAATGGATATGGCAGGGTTTAGAAAGGAGCGTTCTTATTTATATGAAGCCTTTTGGAGAGATAAACCTATGGTTAGAATTGCAGTATATGAAGGAGGTGCGGATGATTTTTCAACTTCAGGACGCTGGGGAACGCCTCCAACAAATGAAAATTGGAATTTGGAGAGAGGAAAACCCTATGATTTAGTTACTTATACAAATTGTGAGTCGGTTAATTTATATTTAAATGGAAAGAAAATAGGTAATAAAAAACTAACAGATTTTTCAAATTTTATAATGAAATGGCGAAAAATTAAATTTCAACCAGGAACTTTAAAAGCAAAAGGAGTTATAGCTGGAAAAGAAGTTTGTGAATTTGAATTGAAAACGGCTGGTAAACCACATCATTTCGATTTAAAAATAGATAAAACAGAAGCCTCACCGGAAGAAGTTGTATTGATAGAAGTTTTTGTGAAAGATAGAAAAGGAACTACAGTAGCTGATTCTTCATTATTGTTGAATTTGAGTGTTGAGGGTGGCGAAATTTTAGGTTTGTCTAATGGAGATATGAAAGATACTACTAGTTTTTCTAATAAAACATCTCGAAAAACAGTAAAAGGAAGATTATTAGTGATTGCCAAGGTTAATTCTATGTTAAATGTATCAAAAATAACTGTTAATTCTGTGGGGGTAAAACCTGCAGCAGTGAATATAAAGGTGAAAAAGTAGTGATTTTCGTATAGTTTTAGAGGAATTCAAAGAAATTAAGGTTATAAGAATGGTGTAATAGGTCTAATAGGAACTATTACACCATTCTTTGTTAAGCAGAGGTAGGTTTAGCGATGTATTTACCAGTAAATACATTTTATTTACGTGTATATACAATGTTAGGAGGTTAAATCATCAATTTTATAATCTAATATTTAATTAAATTTAATTTATTGTGCACAAAAGAAAAAACATAAAATTCTTTCAATTAATCGTTTTTACATTCGCATTATTACTTCTGTCATTTACAAGTTGTAATAGTCAAACAAAAACTAAAAAAGAAGCATCAGTATATTTTAATTTAAAAATAGCAGCAGATGCAACTCCAGCAGTGTTGGCAAGAGTTTTAGAAGCTTCAGAAAAACCTATTTCAGAAATTAAGTTTGAAAAAGGAACATATCATTTTTATCCAGACAGAGGATTAGAATTTTATGTACATATTTCAAATCATAATGATGAAGTTATTAGAACTTCTTTTCCTATAAATGGTTTTGAAAATTTAACTATTGACGGGCAGGGTTCTACTTTTATATTTCATGGAGTAATGATTCCATTTTTTATTAATGATTCAAAAAATATTACTGTTAAAAATCTAACAGTAGATTGGGCTGAGTCTTTTCATAGTGAAGGGAAAATAGTTGCACATGATGTGGCTAATCATACTTTTGATATGGAAATTTCAGATGAATATCCATATGAAATTAGAAATGACCAATTAATTTTTGTTAAAGAATATTATGAGCACACTTTAGGGCAGGCAATTTTGTTTGATCCTAAAACCAAAGCAATAGCTTTTGATACTGAGTCTTATACAGGGTTATCTCTAACAGGGAAAAATAAAGTGAGTAGAAATTTAGATAAAATTTCATACAAATATAAAATAGATATTAGAGATCCTGAAAATTCAAAACTAAGAAAAGAAAACAATTTAAAAGTTGAAGAGTTAAAACCAGGATTGGTTAGAATTTATAACCATAAAAAGAAATTACCACCAATTGGGATGATTTTGGTTTGTAAAGGAGAACAAGATAAAAACAGGTTGGCTCCGGCGTTTAGAGTTACGCATACTTATGGTTTTAACGGTACAAATGTAAATATACATCACGCAGGTGGAATGGGAATTATTGCTGAAAATTCGGGAGACCTAATTTTAGATAATTTCAACATTACACCTTCACATGGAAGAATGGTTTCAACAACTGCTGATGCCACTCATTTTGTAGGTTGTAGAGGTAAGGTAGAGTTAAAAAACTGCACATTTAACAATCAATTAGATGATGCTACAAACGTTCATGGAACCTATCAAGAAGTTGTTGAAATTTTAAACTCTAAAACTATTGGAGTTAGAATGGGACATTATCAACAACAAGGATTTGTAATTGGACAGCCTAATGATAATATTGGATTTGTACGATTAAGTAAATCATTTTTCTCTTATGATCAGAATACAATAAAAAGTGTACAAAAAATAAATAGCAGATATATGCTAATAACTTTTAATAAAGATCTACCAACGGATTTAAAAGTTGGAGATTTAATTGAAAACTTGGATGGATATCCTGATTTATTAGTTGAGAACTGCACTATAAGTAGAAACAGAGCAAGAGGTTTGTTGCTTTCTTCACCAAAAAACACAATAATAAGAAACAATTATTTTCATACAGAAATGGAAGCAATTTTAATTCCTGTTGAAAGTGGACATTGGTACGAATCTGGAAATGGAGCAAACATTGTAATTGAAAATAACACATTTCAAGATTGTCAACATAGTGGATTTAATCGCGGTGTAATTCGTTTTGTAACGGATGATGATAATGAAAACATAGCTTTTAATAATATTACTATTAGCAATAATAAATTTAATCAATTTGATAACCTAATATTAGAATTGGCAAATACTGATGGATTAAAATTCGCAGGAAATACGATTACAAATTCAGGTACTTTTAATCAACTAAATCCTGAAAATCCTGCAATTACAATTAAATCTTCAAAGAACATTATTTTTAAAGGGAATAAATACTCTGGGAAAGCTAAAGAAATATTAAAAACCGACCTAACCAATTCGGTATTGAAATTTGAATAATCTAAACTTAAACAATAAACAATGAATAAAAATTTTCTACTACTAAGAAAGGTCCTGGATTTAGGATAAAGGAGCAAATTATTTTTTTAATACAATAAAATTTTTAGGATACTCAACTTTAAAAAGTAAAAAAAAATTCAAACTAAATTTAACCAAATGAAAATTAAAAATTTTACAAATTACAATAAAATTATGAGTCGTTATTTTCTCATAACTTTATTTGCGTTGCTATTTTGCAATATAGATGCGCAAGCGCAAAAAATTACTGTGCAGGGTACTGTGATAGGTATAGATGATGCTATGCCAATTCCTGGTGTAACAGTTTTAATAAAAGGAACTTCAAAAGGTGTATCTACTGATTTTGATGGAAAATATTCTATTGATGCGAATAAAGGAGATGTGCTTTTATTTAGTTTTTTAGGAATGACCGAAGAGTCAAGAAAAGTTACAAGTGCTGTTTTAAATGTTTCTATGACACCTGATGTAGAAGGATTAGAAGAAGTAGTTGTAATTGGTTATGGTACTGTAAAAAAGAAAGAATTAACAGGCGCCGTTGCACAAGTAAAATCTGATCAAATTGAAGAGTTTGTAACTCCCGATTTGGCTTCGGCTTTACAAGGCCAAATTTCAGGGGTAAATATTGCAGCTTCAAGTGGAGAACCAGGTGAAGCGGCAAGTATTCAAATTAGGGGGGTTTCATCCTTAATTGGATCAAACGAACCTTTGTTTGTTGTTGATGGTGTTGCGCAAACAGGTAATCCTGGTTTGAGTCCAAATGAAATTGAATCTATTGATGTATTAAAAGATGCCGCATCTGCTGCAGTTTATGGTACTGAAGGTGCTGGTGGTGTAATTTTAATTACTACCAAGCAAGGTAAAGAAGGTAAAATGAGTGTAACGGTAAATTCTACCTATGGTGTTCAAACTTTAGGAGATGGGATTCGATTAATGAATACTAAAGAAGAGTTGTTTTATAATATTACTCAATTTGACAATGATGCATCTACCTACGATCCGGGACCAACAAAGTATCCAGAATGGTTAAACAATGATAATACATTTGATGATTTTGTGTTAAATAGTGGAGCTCAGACTAATCAGCATACTTTAAATGTTTCGGGAGGAACTAAAGGTTTTTCTTACAATGCTGTTGGGGGGTATTTTGATCAAGAAGGGACAATTATTAATTCAGGTTTTACAAGAATTAATGCACGTGCAACAACTGCGTATAAATCTAATAATTGGAGAATTAATACAAGTGTTGCTTTTACAACAGAAAAAAGACAGCGAGTAGGGAATAATTTAATTGCAGTTGCGCAGCGTTATTCTCCTTCTTATCCATTTGTTGATACAGCTTCGGATGTAATATATTCAACTGGTAACACAGGAGATGGAGGTGTAAGAACTCCATTAGAACTTTTAGCTCAAGCATTAAAAAAACAAGATAATAGTTCAAGAGATAAAATTAATGCAAGTTTAAGTGTAACTAGAGATTTTACAGATGCTTTAAGTTTAACTACAACAGTTGGTACAGCAATTACTGATGATCTTAGAAATCAGTTTTCACCAAAATACACAATTGTATTTTTAAATGGAGACCCTTCAGAAACGGACCCAATTAAAAGTTCGGTTACAGCTATAACTTCTAGAAGAACTAACTTATCATTGGATACTTCTTTAAAATTTAAAAAGAAATTTGGAAATCATAATGTAGGAGCCCAAGTTACTTATGCACTTAAAGAAGAATCTTTTGAAGGCTTTACAGCTAGTAAACAAGGAGTTTTAGATAACAATGTTTCTGTATTAGATGGTACAAGTATCAATCCAGTTGCAGATTCACAAAATAACTACAAAAGTACACAAATAGGTGTTTTAGGTAGGGTAACTTATGATTTTAAAGGGAAGTATTTGTTATCTGCTTTAATGCGTAGAGATGGTTCTTCTAAATTTAGCCCAGAAAATCAATGGGCAACGTTTCCCTCAGTTACTTTTGGATGGAATGTTTCAGATGAAAACTTCTGGAGTTCTTTAAAAGGAACAATTAACAATTTTAAAATTAGAGGAGGTAGAGGTACTGTAGGTAACAATCGTTTTGATAATTACGAATACCAAAGTACCATACAGAGTAACTCAAATTATATATTTGATCCAACAGATGCAGTATTAACAAATGGTGCTGCAATTTATAGTTATGCTAATCCTAAAGTACAATGGGAAACGAAGACAGAGAATAATATTGGTTTTGATATGGCGTTTTTCAAAAATAAGTTTAGCATAAGTGCAGATTATTATAACGCAACTAATAAAGATATGTTATTCCCAGTGAGAGTTCCTGGGTCTGCAGGAGCCTATGATGGTGCTAGTAATGTAAACACAATTTTAAATGTTGGTAATATGACCAATAAGGGATTTGAAATAGCAGTTAAATACCGTACTAACATTGGTGCAAGTAAATTAACTACAAACGTTACATTCTCTAAAAATGAAAATGAAGTAACAAGTACTGCAGGCCAAAATATTATATTTAATACTGGGTCTAGAATTAATTCTCAGGATATGACGGTATTTGCAGAAGGTTATGAAGCCGGTGCATTCTGGTTATATCAAACAAACGGAGCTTTAAACACCGAAGAGCGTTTAGCAGCGTATCAATTAATTGACCCAACAGCTAAAATGGGAGATATGGAAATTCTTGATATTAATAATAATGGAGAAATTGACATAAACGACAAAAAATATTCTGGTAGTGGTATGGCAGATTTTGAAGGTGGTTTAAATATTCAATGGTATTACAAAGGATTTGATGTAAGTATGAACTGGTTTGGGTCTGTAGGTGCTGAAATTATTAATGGTAATAAATTAGAAGCATACAATAAAGGAAGACATAGAGATCTTTTAAACATGTGGTCTGCTGATAATCCTAATTCAGATATTCCAATCCATAGAGATTTTGGAACAAATAATTTTGAGTCTAATACTAATTTCTGGGTAGAAAACGGTGATTATTTACGTTTAAAATTAGCTACCTTAGGGTATACAATTTCAAAAAACGTGACAGAGAAAATGGGTATTTCTAAATTAAGAGTGTTTTTAACTGCTCAAAACCCATTAACAGTTTCAAATTATTCAGGTTATGATCCTGAAATTGGAGGAAGTGTAATTAGAAGAGGATTGGATACATCAAGATATCCATTGACAGCTTTATATACTTTAGGTGTTAATCTTAAATTTTAAAAAGTACAAAAAATGAAAAATTATAAAATATATATAGTCGGATTGATTGCACTTTTAGGGTCTTTACAATCTTGCGATACAGAAACTTATTTAGAGGAGATAAATCCGAACCAAGTTTCTTCAGATACTTATTGGTCTGATTTAACAGAGTCAGAAAATAATTTAACATCAGTTTATGGTGGGTTATTAAATCAATATCTATGGAATATTGACAACGAAGCTTTAAGAAGTGATATTGGTTTTCCAAAAGACAGAATAAGACCTTTGGCTACGGGTTATGAGTGGCATTCACAACAATTTACAAACACTGTTTCTACACACTATTTTAAAAATTGGAATGCGATGTACAGAGTAATCTGGAGAGCCAACCAAGTTATTGAAGGTTTAAATGGAATGGAAGAACTATTTAAAGGTCAAGAACGTTGGACTACTCAAATGGCTGAGGCAAGGTTTATGAGAGGGTTAATGCATTTTTATGCACATTCTAATTATAACCAAGGGAAAATTATTATCAGAGATAAAATACCTACAAGTTTAGCTGAATATTCAAAACCACTTTCTACTTCAGAAGAAGCAATTGCATTTTTCAGAGAAGATTTTAAATATGCATATGATAATTTACCAGATATTCAGGATAAAAAAACAAGAGTTTCTAAGGGTACAGCAGCTACTGTTTTAGGAAAAAGTTATTTATATACGGAAGAGTATGATTTAGCCATCCCACTATTAAGAGATGCCATTGATGGTCCTTATGGATATGATTTATTAACAGGTGATGATGTTAGTTTATTATTTACACATGCCGGAGATTATAATAAAGAATCTATTTTAGAGATTAATTATACAGACCAACATCAAAGACTTATTTTATCTTCTGATGCTTGGGATGAAGAAGCTTATACAACAAGATGGGCAAGATATACGGCTCCTAACTCCTTAGGTGGAGGGTCAGGTCAATTTGTTCCAACATCTTGGCTAACATATGCATATTCTAACGAACCAATAAATACAAATGATATTCGTAATTATGTTACAGGTACAAATAAACAAAAAAGTGTGCCTTTACGCTGTGCTCAAATGATTGCGGTTGTTAATGACGAAGAATCTAAATATTATAATAGTACGCCAGGTTATGAGGTGGCATCTTTTGGAGGAACTGTTTTTTCATATTTTAAAAAATTAACAAATCATGATATAGCTGCGAATGAAGATGAAGTTTTATCATCATCTTGGGTGTCAGGTAAAAATGTAATTGTATATCGTTTGGCTGATGTTTATTTAATGCTTGCCGAGTGTTTAATTCAACAAAATGATATTGATGGAGGATTAAAATATATCAACGCTATTAGAAATAGATGGGGATTATTATTGCTAGGGCAAGATGATGGAACTGGATCTTATGATGGTGTTACATACACAAAAGAAACATTAATGAATGAATTAATGTATACAGAAAGACCATTGGAATTAGCTTTAGAAGGTTATGCTGAAAGAGCTATCGATTTAAGAAGATGGGGAGTTACAAAACAGCGTTTTGAAGAGTTAGCGGCTAGTGAATATAATTTAGTAAATTATGCTTTCACAAAAGCAGATGGAACAACGGGTAAAGGAAGTTTAATTCAAAAAGGACCTACTGTAACTGATAATTTAGATGTAAATAAAGAGTTTGATGAAGCTGCTGTAAATTTTATTGAATCTTTACACGCTTATTTACCGCTTCCAACGGATGAATTATTGTATAACCAAGAAGTAAATTAAAAACGAGAATTATGAATACAAAAATAAAAACATGGGCAATTTTGTTGTTGAGCGTTATTACTTTCACAACAAGTTGTACAGATGATGATATTTCACTGGCGGAAGATTTTATTGGAGTTAGTGATGACTTTTCAAGTTTTAAATGGTACACAAGTGGAACTAAAACAACCTCTCGTGAAAGTGAAAAAGTAATAAATTTAGATACTTACGTTGGTTTTTTCGATGTGTCTGAGAATGCATTAAGTCACCAATGGACTATTCCAGAATCTGGGAAGTTTTTGAATAAAGAGTTTACAGAAACAGATTCTATTTATGATAAATTTATTGTTCCTTCTACTTCATTAGTTTCAAATGATGATTTAATTAATGTGCTTTTTACGGAGGCAGGAGTTAAAGAAGTTATACTTTTTGATACATTTAAAGATTCAGTAACTGATGCTGTTTTGGTAGGAGACTATTGGCAAGTTGAAAAAGTATTTACTATTGATGTTTTTAAAAACACAAATCCTGAGTGTAAAGTGTTTAAATATGATTATAGTGTAGACCCTGAGAACCCAACATTAGTTGAAGTAATAACTTTAGATGCTTCTCAAGATCCAACTGAAGAATCAGCAAGTAGCTGGCCAACGGTTTCTATTGAAGCGGGTGAGGAATTAGTATATGTAGATAAAAGTACAATTGGGAGACCTTCTTCTAGAAAGTTTTATTTAAATGGAGGAAAACCAGATGTAAGTTCTAAAGATACAGCTGTTATTAAATATAATAAATTAGGTGTGTTTACTGCAAACATGGAGTCTTCGAGAGCTGGAGATTCAATACCAAAATATACTAGAAATAAATTAATTCCATTAAATATTGAAGTATTGCCTTCAACAAAACCATTTGTAATAGGTGGTAATGCTCAATTGGAAGATCGTGTTATTTCATTCGCTGTAACAGGTGAGGCTGCTGAAGCTGTAAATCAGAAAGATTTCTTTACTGTTCATGTTACAAATGAAGCAGCAGGATTTGATCAAAATGTAGCAATTGAATCTGTTTCAATAAATAAAGAAGATGCAACTTTAATTGAAATAAAGTTAGTTGATGCTGTATTTAATACAGATGAAATAGAAGTTTCATTTAATGGAGGTAATATTGTTTCTGTTGATGAAAGAGTATTGGTAGATTTTGATGCAGTTCCGGTTAAATTTGATTTAGGTGAAAATGTACTTGATAATGATTGGAGTAGTTATGAGAAGAACAGAGCAGATTTTTGGAAATCGGCTATGCTATTTGGATATTGGGTAGGTAATTCTAATGATGATAATGGATCAACTTCAGCTCCAATTTGGCAACAAACAGATGAGAAAGTATTTGAAGGTAATTTTAGCGTTGTATATCAATTTGATTTATCTAAAAATATGACATTACAAGGTTCAGATTTTTCTAAACCTAACGGAATTCCTGAAGGAACTTATAGAATATCTTACATGATATATTTGGAACCTGGAAATACAATGAAAATGTTTACAACAGCAATTCAAGTACCTTTTCAATTATTAGAATGGGACATTGAAAATTTACCAAGAGGTGAATGGGTAGAAATAAGTCAAGTTGTTACAACTGGTGCAATACCATCAGGGAAACGTTTTGATTTGAAGGTTGATATATCTAATAATCCAGGAGTTTCTGGTGCTCAAAAAATGTATTTTGATGCTGTAAAATGGATACCATTGGTTCCTAGAACTTAATAAGTAAATGAGTTTGATTGTAATTTGCAATCAAACTCATTATTTAAGGCAAATGTTATTATGAAAAGTCTGTAGTTTTGAAAAATGTTTTTCTAACTTCAGATTTTTTAACTTTAATAAAATTATAAAATGAAATTAAGGTATTTAGTAAATAGTGTTATAGCAATTGCAGTATTTGGAGTTCTTATTATCTCTTGTAAAAACAAGAATCAAAACAATGGTTTTGTAAAATTGCACAATAGTAAAAACTGGACTGGTTGGTATCTGAAAATTAGAAGTGGAGATATGGAAATGGCGAACAAAGTGTATTCCATAGAAGATGATATGATTCATGTATTTAATGATCAATTTCCAGATTCAATAAATTTAAATACAGGCAAGAATGATACACATGGGCTGTTTTATACCAAAAAAAAATACAGTAAATTTATTTTGAGATTCGAATACAAATGGGGGACTAAAATAGCCAATAATTTCGATAAATTTCAATATGATGCGGGTTGTTATTACCATGTTACAGATGATAAAATTTGGCCTAAAGGAATTGAATATCAAGTAAGGTACAATCATATTAAAAATGAAAACCATACAGGAGACTTTTGGGCTGGAAATTTATTGCAATGGTATACAGCAGAAGGCGGAAATACTTTTTTAAATCCAGATAAAGGAGGTATTCTTCAACCAATGAAAAACGGAGAGCATTTAGCCTCTAAACCATCTAAATTTAACGGATTAAATGATAAGTGGAATAAGTGCGAAGTTATTGTAATGGGAGATAAATATTGTATCCATAAATTAAATGGTGAAATAGTAAACATGGGAGTAAATCTTAAAGTTAGTGAAGGGATAATTGGTTTTCAATCTGAAACTGCTGAAATTTTTTACAGAAATATAGAAATTAAAGAATTTGATAAAGAACTTCCAATTGGAGAATTTTTAGATTAGAAAATGTATGCCTATTAAATTTAATAAAGTCGTTATTTATGTTATTCTGAACAGTAGTAAAGAATCTCACACTGTTAAAATTAAAAATATTTAAAAAGGCTTTAAAATTAAAGAATCACAAATACCTTATTTTAAAAAAACAAAGGATGAATAATAACACTTGGGCAAAAGTTTATTATGTGCTTAGTTTGAAAGGCAATCAGTGACCGATTGCTGAGCACATTCGAAGTACAAGGAAATGTAATAACAAAAAATGGAGAACCAAAAATAAAAATTATGAATAAGTTTCTATTAATGCTTTTAGGTCTGCTTTTGGCCGTTTCATGCGGTAAAGCAAAAAAACAAGAAGAAGCAATAAAACAAGAAGTTAAACAACCAAATATCATTTATATTTTAGCGGATGATTTAGGTTATGGTGATTTAAGTTGTTATGGTCAACAAAAAATTAAAACTCCAAATATTGATGCTTTAGCAACCAGAGGGATGAAATTTACACAACATTATACTGGTTCTGCTGTTTGTGCACCTTCTAGATCTTCATTAATGACTGGTGAACATACAGGACATACACCAATTAGAGGAAATAAAGAATTAAATGAAGAGGGGCAAATTCCTTTACCAGCTGAATCTGTTACAATTGCAGAAGTATTAAAAACAGCAGGTTATAAAACAGGTGCTTTTGGAAAATGGGGATTGGGTTTTAATGAAGGTGATCCAAACAATCAAGGGTTTGATGTTTTTTATGGGTATAATTGTCAGCGTATGGCACACCGTTATTATCCTCCACACCTTTGGGAAAATCAGAATAAAGTATTATTAGAAGGTAATGATTGGATAAATACGGTTACCTATGCTCCGGATAAAATTCAAGAGGCAACTTTAAAATTCATTGAAGAAAATAAAGCAACACCATTTTTTGCTTATGTACCACTTGTGTTACCACATGCAGAACTTATTTCACCAAATGATTCTATTTTCAATAAATATAAAGGGAAATTTGAAGAAACACCATTAACAAGTGATGCTAGTTATACATCAGATTATGGACCAGATATTATTCCTAAAGAATATTGTTCTCAAGAAATGCCTCATGCAGCTTTTGCATCAATGATAGATAGGTTAGATGTTTATGTTGGTCAAATAGTTGATAAAGTAAATGAATTGGGGATTGCAGATAATACTATAATTATGTTTGCAAGTGACAATGGGCCTCATGCTGAGGGAGGTGCAGATCCAGAATTTTTCAACTCAGCAGGAGGATTAAAAGGAATAAAAAGGGATTTATATGAAGGAGGAATTCGTACTCCTTTTGTAGTTGTTTGGCCGGGAAAAGTTAAAGAAGGTAGCACATCTAACTTTGTTTCTGCATTTTGGGATATTATGCCAACAATAGCTGATATTACTAAAGTTGAAGGAGCAAAAGATATTGATGGAATTTCATTATTACCTACTTTATTAGGTGAAAACACACAAAAACAACACGATTATTTGTATTGGGAATTTAGTATTCAAAATGGTAGAAAAGCCATAAGAAAAGATAACTGGAAAGGTGTTTGGTACAATATAAAAGCAAAAAAACCAGGGGAATTTGAATTGTATGATTTATCGAAAGATATTAGTGAAAACAATAACTTAGCTAAAAATCATCCAGAAATAGTAAAAGAATTAAAGCAATTAATGGTTGATGCAAGTGAACCATCAGAATTATTTCCATTTTAAGATTGAACATGAAAATATTAAATAAATGTTTATATAAAAGCAATACTACTTTAGTTGTGTTGCTTTTATTTTTAATAGTGACTAATAGTTTATATGCTCAACTAGAGCAAACTGCAAAATCTAAAATAACAGATTTAGAGGTTCTTATTGAAAAAGCAGAAGAAGCAGGGATTGATGCTTCCAAAGAAAAAATGACAATTAGAACTGCTGAAGTGTTTCTTAAATATGCAAATTGGGATGAAAACCATTTAACTGAAAACACTAGTTATTTTAACGAAGTTCAAATTTATAGAGATAATGCAGCTAAAATGGCGGCAGATTTACCAGATTTTGAAAGAAATGAAATTGTTTTAATGTTAGATGACGCAACAACATATTTAACTAAACTAATTAATGGTGAATTAAAGAGAAAACCAATTCCTAAAATTGATTGGGCAAAGGTTTCAATAGAGGGTAATAAAGTTGTTCAAAATGGGAAACCAGTATTTTTAGATGATTATACTTGGAAACCGAGTATACCTGAATTAACCGAGTATTTTGGTGATAAAGATGGGGTTTTTATGACTCCAACTTCTGTAACAAATGCCAATGGTACTATAAAAGATAATTTACTCAACGATATTCAAAGCAAAACGGATGGAGGGAGATTTGGAAGTGTGTTTTTAAATCATAAAAATGTTCCTAATTGGGCAGAAACTAAATACGGTCCTGGCTTTAAAATGCGAGAAGATACTTATACGGCTTATGATATTGATAATCCCGGAGCTCTAGAAATGCAAGGATTGCTACTTGGTGGAACTGTACCTCAAATGGCTAATAAAAAATATACAGAATTGGGTTATATGTTAGCCAATGAACCTCATTTTATTACCACAAAAGATGGAAGTAAAAAAGTTTGGGCTAGCGGACCTGTTTCAGAATTTACAAAAGCTAAGTTTAGAATTTGGCTGAAAACAAAGCATACTTCAATTTCAGATTTAAATGCTTTATGGGGTAAGAGTTTTTCATCATTTAATGACATTACAATTGATATTCCTATTGAAATATCTTTAAGAGGAACACCAATGTGGTACGATTGGCAACGATTTAATATGGATCGGGTAACAGAATGGTTTTCATTTTTAAGAAGTGAAATTCAAAAACATGACTCCAAAGCTAAAACCCATATTAAGTTAATTCCTAAAATGTGGAGTGGAAACGCAAGAGATTATGGATTGGATTTTGAAGCGTTAATGAGCCAGAGTGAAATTTTAGGAAACGATGCAGGCTCGCATAATAATTATATGTGGGGACCAACTGAAGAATGGGAAAGTCGTTATAATTTTGAATGGAGAGAATTGGCAATGTCTTATGATTTTTTCAAATCAATAAGTCTAAATAAAATAAATTATAATTCAGAAGGACATTTCTTATCAACAACTAAATCAAGAGATTTATATCAAAAAAAATCATATGCGCGTATGACTTATTGGTTGGCATATGTTCAAGGTTTAAATGTTGTTCAAACGTGGTATTGGTCAAGAAGAGAAGATGGTTCTGTAAGAAATAGTTCAGATAAAGGATATGCAGGTTCCAACAATCAGCAACCAAGAGTAGTGAATGAAGTGGCATCAACTTTAATGGATTTAAATACATTTTCAGAAGATATTACAGTTTTACAAAATTTAAGAAAACCAATTCGTATTTTTTATTCCGAGGCATCAGCTTTAAATAAAACCAATCATATGGATGGTATTTTTGAGCTTTATGAATCGCTATACTTTGAAGGTTTATCCCTTGGTTTTGCAACTGAAAACATTATAAAAAAACAAAATAACTCTTTATGGGATGTAGTGTTGGTTTATAATACAGAGTTTGTTACAGAAAGTGAATTAGATGGACTACAAGAATATTTAAATAATGGAGGAACTATTATTTTAGATTCAGAAAGTTTAAAGAAAAATGAATATGGTGAACCTCATACGAAAAGTTTAAATACAGATAATGGAGGTGTTTTAATTTCAGGATCAAGTTTTGGGGATATTTCTTCAAAAGCATTAGATTTAATGGAAGCTAAAAACAGATTGCCAAATGTGATTTTAACAGAATCTAACAGTTTAAACTTAAAAGGGTGTACATGGAGGTCTTATAAAAATAATGCAGGTGAAAATGTTGTTTCAATAGTTAATGTAGGGAAAGAAAGCGCCTCTGTTAAGTTGGTTTTAAAAGGAATATCAAATTCGGAAATAACTAATTTAATTACTGGAGAAAAAATAAAATCTCCATTTATTATGAAGCCCGAGGGTGTTCTTTTATTGGCTGTTTCAGAAAAAAAACTTGCGGTTAAAAATTTTAATATTGAAGTTATTGGAGAAACTTGTCCAAATGAAAAAAATGGAAATGTAAAAATTTCAATTGATGGAGATGAAGAATTTACAGCAGATTTAAATGGTGTGAAAAAGGTTTTTACAAATGAAGTTGAATTTGAAGATATAGCACCTGGTTCTTATATTTTATGTATAAAATCTTTAAATAGTTTAGAGCAATGTTATAAGGTAAAAGTGGAAAAGGCTTCAGAAATTTCAGGGAAAATCAGTTTTTTAAACCATAAAGCTTCAGTGGAAATTATAAAAGGAACAGCACCGTTTAATGTTCAAGTTAATGGTGAGAATGTATTGAATACCTCTATGAATAATTTCTTAATTGATATTAAAACGGGTGATAAAATTTCTGTAAAATCAAATGTAACTTGTGAAGGTTCATTAAATGAATATATGATTAAGGCATTTCCAAACCCAACAAAGAGTTATGTGGAAATACCATTAAATGTAGAAGAAAAATTAGTTGAAGTAGAATTGTTTAATTTTCAATCTCAAAAACTTTCAACAAAAGTAATTAAAATTCAAAATGGTAAAATTCAATTAAATTTAGAGCACTATCCAACAGGTGTATATATTGCGAAAATTAAACTTAAAAACGAACCGTTAATAACTGTAAAAATTTTGAAGGAATAAATAATTTTTCAAAATAAGGAACTTAAAAAAATGACTTTTATATAAAAGTCATTTTTTATTTTATAAATCATTAACTTAGAAAGTTAGTTTATTTGGGATGTAACTATTATTAAGTTTAATAGTTTGGTTTATATTTGTTGAAATTTAAAGGGAATTTATGAAAGGAGTTGTAACAAAATCTACAGGAAGCTGGTATACAGTTATTGATGATGATAATAATTCGATAGATTGTAGGTTAAAGGGTAAATTCAGAATTAAAGGAATTAAAAGTACAAACCCTGTTGCAGTTGGTGATTTTGTAAAATTTGAATATGAAGAAGGGAAAGAAACAGGAGTTATTAATAAAATTAATGATAGAAAAAATTACATTATTCGTAAATCTGTAAACCTATCAAAACAAACACATATAATTGCAGCAAATATAGATATTGCTTTTTTAATTGTTACCATTGATAATCCGCCAACATTTACGGGGTTTATAGACCGGTTTTTGGCAACTGCTGAAGCATATAATATAAAATCGGTTATTCTCTTTAATAAATTAGATTCTTACTCTGATGAGGAATTAGATAAATTAGCAATGCTTGATGAAACATATTCAGATATTGGTTATAAGTGCATTGCCATTTCTGCTACTAAAGGAATTGGTTTAGATGAAGTAAAAGAACTTATGGAAAACAAAACTACAATGTTTTCTGGTCATTCTGGTGTTGGAAAATCAACATTGATAAATGCTATTGAACCTTCTCTTAATTTAAAAACCAAAGAGGTTTCAAAACAACATAAACAAGGTATGCACACAACTACTTTTGCCGAAATGTTTAAGTTGAGTTTTGGAGGATATATAATTGATACACCTGGTATAAAGGGATTTGGAGTTGTAGATTTTGAGCCAAATCAGATTACAGATTATTTTCCAGAGTTTTTTAAAATAAAATCAGCTTGTAAATTTAATAATTGTATGCATATAAATGAACCAAAGTGTGCTGTAAAAGATGCTGTTGAAAATGGTGAAATTGCTTACTCTAGGTATGCCAGTTATATACAAATGGTTGAAGGAGATGAAGAACATTATAGAACAGATATTTATAGTTAAAAAATGAAAGTTGTTATTCAAAGAGTTTCTGAAGCTTCAGTAACAATAGATAATATAGTTGTAAGTAAAATTAATGACGGACTCTTAATTTTAGTTGGTATTGTATCTGATGATACCAAAACAGATATTGATTGGTTGGCTAAAAAAGTAGCTAATCTTCGTGTTTTTAATGATGAAAATGAAGTAATGAATAAGTCATTAAGAGATGTTGATGGAGAAGCAATTATTGTGAGTCAGTTTACTTTGCAAGCAAGCACAAAAAAAGGTAATAGACCTTCCTATATAAACGCAGCAAAACCTGATGTTGCCATTCCTTTATATAATCAATTAGTAAACCAGTTCGAAATAGAATTTGGGAAGAAAGTTGGAACCGGTGAATTTGGTGCAGATATGAAGGTTTCTTTAATTAATGATGGGCCTGTAACTATTATTATAGATACTAAACATAGGGTTTAGATTTGTAATATGACTTAAATCATAGAGGAATTTTGTTTTTTTTTGTTTTTTTGTAGGAAAATAATTCTATGAAATTCTCCATAAAGATTGCTATGGTAGCTTTGCTGCTGTATTCCACTATTTCTTATACTCAAGATTACGATTTTAACGTAAACTTAATTCCAGAAACTTTAAAAAAAGATGCTAATAGTATTGTAAGGTTAGATAATTTTTTCATTGAGGTAGAATCTCAAGATCAAATGACAATAAAGGTTGAAACGGCTGTGACAATTTATAATAAGTTAGCTGATAAATATGCAAATATCAGAATTGATTATGATAAGAGAAGGTCTTATAGTAATGTAAAAGCCTATATTTATAATGCTACAGGGAAAGAAATAAAAAAAATAAAAAAAAGCGAGTTTAAAGATTTCAGCGCTCAAGATGGCTTTTCACTTTTTAATGATGGTAGGTTAATATATTATAGCTATACTCCTATATCGTATCCCTATACTATTTATTATAGGTACGAAATAAAAACTTCAAATACTGCCTTTATACCTGATTGGATTTTAAATGGAAGCTACTATCAAAGTATTCAAAATGCAAAATTTGAGATTAAGTATCCTTCTGGAATTACTTTAAATAAAGTAGAAAAAAACTTTGAAGGTTCAGATGTTTTAAAAGTTGAAAAACCAGGTGTTTTATCATATGAAATTAAAGAAATACTTGCCTTAAAAAGTGAAGGTTATACACCGTCATTAAGAAAAGTGTTACCAACTGTACAATTTGGAATAAATAAATTTAGTTTAGAAGGAGTAGATGGCGAGGCCACAAATTGGAAAGATTTTGGAATATGGTACTATGATAATTTATTGAAAAACACTCAAGAATTAGATGAAGGAACAAAACAAAAAATACGAAGTTTAACTGCTAAAGTTGTCGATCCAGTTGAAAAGGCAAAAATAGTTTACGAATTTGTTCAAAATAAAGTAAGGTATATAAGCGTACAAGTTGGGATAGGAGGTTTTAAGCCAATGTTGGCAGCAGATGTTGATAGATTGGGTTATGGAGACTGTAAGGCTTTAAGTAATTACACAAAAGCGTTAATGGATGCTGCCGGAGTAAAATCAAATTATACTATAATTTACGGAGGCAGAACAAAAAGAGATATTTCTAATGAATTTTTATCTGTTCAGGGTAATCATATTATTTTAAACCTTCCAACGGATAATGGTGATATATGGTTAGAATGTACAAGTCAAAAAAATCCTTTTGGACATTTGGGGAGTTTTACTGATGATAGAGATGTTTTGGTTGTAACGCCAGAAGGGGGGAAGATAAAGCATACTAAAATATACAAATCAGAAGAGAATTATCAATTTACAAAAGGAAGTTATTCTCTAAAAGAAGGCGGAAGTATTGAAGCAAGTTTAATTATTGAATCATCAGGTACTCAATATGATGATAATTTAATGAGAAATGATGGAGAGAGTCCAAAAGAATTGGATGTACTGTTTAAAAAATATTTGTCGCACATAAATAATATTGAGTTCTCAAATATTGAAGTTTTAAACAACAAAAAAGAAGGTAAATTCATAGAGAAGCTAGATTTTACAGCAACAAATTATGGTTCTAAAACTAATAGTCAATTATTAGTTCCTATCAACGCTTTTAACATGTTAAATTCTGTTCCAAAAAAAATTAGAAATAGAAAGTTGCCATTTGTTATTTCAAGAGGTTATTTAGATGTTGATGAGGTTACTATAAAATTACCTAATAATTTAAAGCTTGATTATTTACCTAAAAGTACAGAGTTAGCTTCTAAATATGGTTCTTATTCATTAACCATAGAAAAAGTAGATGAAAGTAATATTCTTTTTAAAAGGAAATTACAAATAGATGCAGGTAACTACCCCAAAGAAGATTATGAGTTATATAGAGCTTTTTTGAAAAAAATTAAGAGGTATGATAATTCAAAAATGATTCTATCAATATAATCTAAAATTAAAATTATTTAATATGAAAAAGATTTTATTAACACTGATTACTTTTCTCACCTTAATTTCAGCAAAAGGACAAGATTATAGATTTGGAAAGGTTTCAAAGGCTGAATTAGAAGAAAAAGTGTATCCGTTAGACTCTTCAGCAAATGCGGTTGTTTTATATAAGAGTAGAAAAACATCATTTAATTATACCCAAGGAGAAGGGTTTCAACAAAGAACTGAAATTCATGAACGAATAAAAATATATAATAAAGAGGGGTATAAATGGGCTTCTAAAAATATTGAATACTATAAGCCAGATATTGGTGATGATGAAAGTGTATCAAAAATTTCTGCAAAAACGTATGTATTAGAAGGAGGTAAAGTAAAGGGCTATAAAATACAAAAAAGTCAAATTTTTGATGAAAAGAAGAATAAATTTTGGTCTCAAAAAAAAATAACAATGCCAAATTTATCTGAAGGTTGTGTTATTGAATGGAAATATAATATTTATTCGCCTTATAAAGGAATTAGTAAAGTTGAATTACAATATACTATACCAATTAAAAAAGTAGTTTGTGAAATTACGATTCCAGAATACTTTAAGTATAGTATAAAAGAGTTGGGGTATCTATCCATAAACAAGACTATTAGTGATAGAAATGATGAAATTTCGTTAATTTTTAAATCAAGAACTGGTCAAGGAGGAGGAGCTGTTAAAACTAATTATTCTACAGAAATTGTAAGGTATACAAGTAATATAGCAACGATAAATATGGAGAAAGTACCTGCTATATTAGAGGAAGATTATGTGGATAATATTAATAATTATAAATCCTCAGTTTATTATGAATTGTCTAGTGTTCAATGGCCAAATGAACCTGTCGAATCTTTTTCAACTACTTGGGGAGATGTAGTAGAAACTCTTTATAAAGATAGTGATTTTGGAGGGGAGTTAGAAAAACGTAATTATTTTAAAGATGAATTAACGGAACTTATAAAGGGAGTAACAGATGAAACAAAAAAGGCTTATTTAATTTTTGAGTTTGTAAAAAGAAAAGTAAAATGGAATAAATATTATGGTATTACCACAGATGAAGGAGTTAAAAGCGCATATAATAAAGGTGTAGGTAATATTGCGGATGTAAATTTATTATTAACAGCAATGCTTCAAGAAGCAGGTTTAAGTGCTTATCCTGTTGTTTTAAGTACAAGAAATCATGGGGTTCCAATTTTTCCAACCTTAAGTGGTCTTAATTATGTTTTAGCTTCGGTTAATATGCATGGAGAAATAATTTTATTTGACGCCAGTAAAAAGAATTCGAAACCTAATATTCTTCCTCAAAGAGCTGTAAATTGGAAAGGACTTCTTGTTGGAGCAAAAGGTAACTTTAAGCAAATTTCATTGTTAAATTCTCAAAAAGCGGGAATTAGTTCAACTATATCTACAAAATTGAATGGTGAAGGAGGAATTAAAGGTTTATGTAAAACAAAATATTCAAATTATTATGAAATGCTTTATCGAGATGCTTACGGAGATTTAAATGAAGAAGAATTAATGTCGAAATTAGAAGAAGCAAATGATAATATTGAAATTGAGAATGTTAGAGTAACTAACAAAAAAGAACTTTACAAGCCGCTTTCAGAGATGTTTACCTTTAGTAGTGTAGACCTGGTAATCACTTCTAATAATAAAATGTTTGTAAAACCCTTATTGTTTAATAGTATAAAAGAAAATAAGTTTAAACTTGAAAATCGGGACTACCCTGTTGATTTTACAACTACATTTTCAAAAAAAAATACTTCAATTATTGAAATTCCAGAAGGTTATGAGGTAGAATCATTACCTGAAAGTATCGCTTTTGGGTTGCCAGAAAGTTTTGGAGTTTATAGGTTCCAAATTTCGCAAGCAGGAAACAGAATAACTACATTATCAGAGTTGACAATTAATACTGTTATATACCCTGCAAGTTATTATCAAGAATTAAAAGAATTTTACAAAGAGATAGTTAAAAAAAATTCGGAACAGATTGTATTAAAGAAAAGTTCAGAATTATAAATAAAATACCAAACTTTCAAAAAATCAACAATTACTTTATACTATGAAAAAGATTTTATTAACATTGATTACTGTTCTTACCTTAGTTTCAGTGAAAGGACAAAATTATAAATTTGGAAAAATTTCAAAAATAGAATTAGAAGAAAAAGTGTACCCACTAGATTCTTCTGCGAATGCGGCAATTTTATTTAAAGACCGTAAAACCTATTTTAGGTATAAACAAAACGAAGGTTTTTATGTTTATACTGATATACATGAACGTATTAAAATTTACAATAAAGAAGGATATGATTGGGCTACTAAAAGAATTAGGTATTATGCTCCCGAAACGGGAGAGGATGAAGATGTCCATTCAATCGATGCAAGAACTTATGAGCTTAATAATGATAAAATAAAAGTTTATAAGCTTAAAAAAAATGAAATATTTAAAGAAAAACTAAATAAGTTTAGATCAGTTAAAAAGTTTACAATGCCAAATATAACTGATGGCTGTATTGTTGAATGGAAATATAAAATTTCTTCACCTTATAGAAGTATTGATAAAGTTGAACTGCAATATGAAATTCCAATAAAAAAAATTCAAAGTAAAATAACGATCCCAGAATACTATAAGTATAATAGAAAGCAACTCGGTTATAGCTCAATTGATATAACTAATGAGACTAAGAATGGTAGAATAAACTTAAATTCTAAAAATAGAACTGGTGATAAAGTAATTAAGACTGAGTATTCGAATGAGGTAATTGAATTTTTAGAGAATATTACTCTAATTGATAATGAAGATGTACCAGCAATAGTTGAAGAGGATTATGTAGATAATATTAATAATTATAAATCTAGTTTATCTTTTGAATTAGCTTCTGTAGACATGCCTGGTGCTGTTATTAAACATTATTCAAAAACATGGGAGGATGTTGCTAAAGCTATTTACCAAGAGGGTCATTTTGAGCTAGAACTGAATAGAAGCAGTTACTTTAAGGATGATTTAGAAATTATTCTTTCAAAAGTTTCATCTGATTCTGAAAAAGCAATTGCAATTTTCGAATTTGTAAAGAGTAAAATAAAATGGAATGAATACAATGGAATTACCACAGATGAAGGAGTTCGAAAAGCATATACTACTGGTGTGGGGAATGTTGCAGATATAAATCTAGTATTAACGGCAATGTTCAAAAAAGCGGGTTTAAGTTCTAACCCAGTCTTATCAAGTACTAGAAGTAATGGGATTCCAATTTTTCCAACTCTAAACGGGTTAAATTATGTGTTGTCTTCTGTAGAAATTGATGGAAAATTATTGTTGTTTGATGCGACGGAGAAAAATGCAGTGCCAAATATTTTACCCAAAAGAGCCATGAATTGGGAAGGTATTGTTGTTGGAGAACAAGGTTATTTTAATAAAATTTCTTTAACAAACTCACAAAAGTCAGAAATATCTTCAACATTATCCATAAAGATTGGAGAAGAAGGAGCAATAAGTGGGATGAGTAGAACTAAGTACTTAAATTATTATGCGATGCGTTATAGAAATACATATAACCATTTGAAAGAAGAAGAGCAAATTTCCAAGTTAGAAGAAGAAAAAGGAGGGATTGAAATAGGGAATATTAGAATTGGAGCCAAGAAGGATATTTATAAGCCAATAGATGAATTATTTACTTTTGAGGCTGAAGATGCAATAACTTCCGCAGGTGATAGATACTACATTAAACCATTATTTTTTAACAGTATTAATGAAAATAGCTTTAAGTTAAAGAATAGAGAATATCCTGTAAATTTCAATACTAAATTTTCTAAAAAGTATATATCAAGTATAGAAATTCCTGAAGGGTATGAAATAGAATCTGTACCAGAAGATATTGCGATTGGGTTACCGAATGAGTTTGGAGTTTACAGGTTTAAAATTACTCAAAGCGGAAAATCAATTAATGTGTTAACGGAATTATCCATTGATACTGTAATTTATCCAGCCACATATTATCAGCAATTAAAAGATTTTTATAAGGAAATTGTTAAAAAAAATGCAGAACAAATTGTATTAAGAAAAATATTAGCTAACTAGTTTTAAGGTTTGTTAATGTATTATTAAAAACAGAAGTTGAAATAAATAGTTTTATATTAAAATTGTATAATTGTAAGAATTAACAAAAAATAATCGAAAATGAAAAAAGTATTCTTATTTACACTTGTATTAGGTGTGTTATTTGTAGCCTGTAAACCAGAAAAAAAGAATGATAAGCCAGAAGTTAAACAAGAAGTTAACAAATCTGAAAAATCAGCAGTAAAAATAAGTGATGGAGTTTATTCAGTAAATGCAGCAGCTTCAACCTTAAATTGGAAAGGATTTAAACCAACAGGAAGCCATAACGGAACTGTGAAAGTTAAAGACGGAAGTTTAACAATTTCTGAAGGAAAAATAAAAGATGGGAAATTTAATATTGATATGTCATCAATTACAGTATTAGATATTCCTGCGGATGATGAGTATAATAAAAAATTAGTAGATCATTTATTGGCTGCAGATTTCTTTGATGTGAAAAATAATACAACTTCAGTTTTTGAAATAACTGAAATTGATGGGGAAATGGTAAAAGGAAATTTAACTATTAAAGGAATTTCTAAACCAATTCAATTTTCAGCAAAATTAGAAAACAAAGAAAATGGAGTTGCATTAATAAGTGAAACATTTAAAATAGATAGAACAGCATATAACATTCAGTATAAATCTAAAAAGTTTTTTGAAAATTTAAAGGATAAATTTATTGATGATGAATTTGAAATTTCTATCAACATTTTAGTTTCTAAAAACTAGTATAAGCAAGCTAGTAAATAAAATTTGTGTTTTTGTAAGTTTTATTATTTAAATTACACTAATTATCTACATAACTAAAAAAACATAAAAATGAAAAAATTAGGAATTTTAATATTAGTCACTGCATTTATAGCAATGTCTTTTACAAACATAGTAGAGCCGTTAAATGTTGATGTTGCAAAATCAAGTGTAACTTGGAAAGGTTTTAAGCCTACAGGATCACATAATGGAACTGTTCAATTGCAATCTGGTACTATTGAAATGAGCGGAGATAATTTAAAAGGAGGCTCTTTTATAGCAGATATGACAACAATAAAAGATGCAGATGGAAGTGGTAAATTAGAAGGTCATTTAAAGTCTAAAGATTTTTTTGAAATTGAAGTGTTTACAACATCAAAATTTGAAATTACAAATGTTAAAAATGCTGAAGCGGATAAAGTTACAATTGTGGGGGATATTACCATTAAAGGAATTACAAAAGAGATTTCATTTTTAGCTGAAGTAATTAAATCTGGAGATGATGTAACTGTTAAAAGTGATGTTATTAAAATAAACAGAGCTGATTTTAATATTCAGTACAAGTCTAAATCATTTTTTAATAATTTAAAAGAAAAGTTTATTAATGATGAATTTGAATTACAAGTTACATTAGTTTCAAACTAGTAGTAATTTTAAAAATATAAAAGGCTATTTAAAAAGTAATGAAAATTTTACTTTTTAAATAGCCTTTTTTTTATAACCTAAAATAAGAGTTTTCCTTTGTAGAACTCATTACAAAAGTACTTTGTACATTGGCTACAGAATCTAAAACAGATAATTTGTTTTTTAAAAAATTCTGGTAGCTACTCATATCCTTCACAATTACTTTTAATAAATAATCATAGTTTCCAGCTACGTGATAGCATTCAATAACCTCTTCCATAATACTAACAGCTTTCTCAAATCGGTTTATCAATTCTTTGGAATGAACTAATAAAGATACTTGACAAAATACTTCAATTGTATAACCAATTTTTTCTTTGTTTAAAGTGGCTATGTATTTTTTTATAACACCTGATTTCTCCATCCGTTTAATCCTTTCATATGTTGGTGTTTGTGTTAAACCAATTTTTATAGCAATTTCTTTAATATTTACTTTGGAATTTTGCTGAAGAATATTCAATATTTTTTTATCGGTTGTATCTAATGAATTCATATAAAGTGATTTTTTCTGAAATTTTCCATTTATTTTAAATTATATAGAAAATAAATCTTTTAAAATATAATATAGAAGTAATATTATCTAAATATAAGCATATTAGTAGATATTATTATATATGTTATGTAAATTTATAAGATAAAGTATATTATCATGAGCAATAAACCAGCAAATAAAATTCAAGATTTACAATATTTCGGAGAATATGGAGGGGTTAACCCTTCAATATCAGATTCTGCCACTTTTACATTCTTACACGCAAAAACAATGCTTGATACTTTTGAAGGTCATGCAGAAGGTTGCTATTTGTATTCACGGCATACAAGCCCAAGTAATTTATATTTAAGTGAAGCTTTGGCTGCAATGGAATTCACAGAAACAGCAAATGTTGCAGCTTCTGGTATGGGAGCAATTACATCTGTAATTATGCAGGTTTGCGGGGCAGGTGATCATATAGTTTCAAGTAGAACAATTTATGGCGGTAGTTATGCATTTTTAAAAAACTTTGTGCCAAAATTTAATATTTCAACATCATTTATTGATATTACAGATTTAAAAGCTATTGAAGACGCAATTTTGCCAAACACAAAAATGATTTATTGTGAAGCCATAAGCAATCCACTTTTAGAGGTGGCTAATATTAAAGAATTATCAAAAATTGCAAAAGCTCATAATATTTTACTTGTTGTAGATAATACATTTACTCCTTTAATTATTTCACCTCAAAAATTAGGAGCAGATATTACGGTTCATAGTTTAACTAAATTTATTAATGGTACAAATGATACGGTAGGAGGTGTAGTTTGTGGTAGCCAAGAATTTATAGATAGTTTAAGAAGTGTGAACAACGGTGCAGCTATGTTATTGGGTCCAGTTATGGATAGTTTAAGATCTGCAAGTGTTTTAAAAAATCTTAGAACACTTCATATAAGAATGAAAAAGCATAGCGAAAACGCCCTCTATTTAGCTGAGCATTTTGAAAATGATGGATTAAAGGTTGTGTATCCAGGATTAAAAAGTCATAAAGATTACAATCTTTTTAAAGAAATCTATAATAAAGAATATGGTTTTGGAGGAATCTTAACAATTGACGTTGGAAACATAGAAAAAGCAAATGAGCTTATGGAGTTAATGCAAAATGAAAATTTGGGTTATCTAGCTGTAAGTTTAGGATTTTATAAAACCTTATTTAGTGCTCCAGGAACTAGTACTTCATCTGAAATTCCTGAAGAAGAACAACAAAAAATGGGGCTTTCAGATGGAATTGTACGTTTTTCCATTGGTTTGGATAATGATATTGAGCGTACCTATAGAGCAATGAGAATGTGTATGAAAAAAGTAGGAATACTTTAAGAATATAATGATTTTATAAATTATAAGCCTCACTCATTAAATTGTGTGAGGCTTTTTGATTTGTGTAAATTTTTAAATTTCCGTAATATTACCAATCAAAATAATATATATGCAGGAGGACTCAAATATTGAAGAAATAAAAATTGAGGATCAAAAAATTATAGTAAATAAAGAATTAAATATTTGGGAAGCCCTTATTCCTGTTTTAGCATTGGTTTCAATGCTTTTTTTTAATGTATATGTTTATGGAGATGACGCACTAAGTGGAAGTAATCAGTTTATATTACTATTGGGAGCTTCAGTAGCAGCCATTGTTGGTTTTTTTAATAAGGTTTCTTATAAGATAATGGTTGAAGAAATATCTGAAAATATTAAATCAACTGCAGGAGCAATTTTAATTTTGTTAATGGTAGGTGCCTTGGCAGGAACTTGGCTAATTAGTGGAATTATTCCAACTATGATTTATTATGGACTTCAAATTTTAAATCCAACTATATTTTTAGCAGCTTGTGTTGTTATTTGTGCTATTATTTCTCTTGCAACAGGAAGCTCATGGACCACTTCAGCTACAGTTGGTATTGCTTTAATTGGTATTGGAGAATCTCTTGGAATTTCATTAGGTATGACAGCTGGAGCTGTACTTTCGGGCGCCTATTTTGGAGATAAAATGTCACCTTTAAGTGATACTACAAATTTGGCACCAGCAATGGCAGGAGGCGATTTATTTGATCATATAAAGTATATGTCTTATACAACGGTACCAACAATAATTATTACACTAATAGTTTTTATAATAATAGGATTTAGTATTGATACTGCTGGAGTAACTGATGTTTCTGATAAATTAATATCTATAGATGAGGCTTTTAATATTACACCGTGGTTATTTACTGTTCCGGTTTTAGTTATTTTTCTAATTATAAAAAAAGCGCCTCCATTAATTGCTTTATTAGGAGGTACATTATTGGGCGGTATTGCAGCTTTAATATTTCAACCAGATATTGTTTTGGAAGTTTCTGGCGCAAAAAATTTAGATTTTATTGCGGGTTATAAAGGTGTAATGAATGCTATTACTGTTGATACTTCTGTTGAAACATCAAGTGCTGAGTTAAATGATTTGTTTAGTTCTGGAGGAATGAAAGGGATGTTAGGAACAATTTGGTTGATTTTATGTGCCATGGTTTTTGGAGGTGTTATGGATGCCATTGGTGCATTAGCTAGAATTAGTAAATCAATACTAAGTATGTTTGATTCTATTTTCGGGTTATTTGCCAGTACGGTTTTTACATGTGTTGTGTTAAATGGAACTGCTTCAGATCAATATTTAGCAATTGTAGTTCCTGGTAAAATGTATGCAAAAGCATTTAAAGATAAAGGTTTAGCTCCCGAAAATTTAAGTAGAACTCTAGAAGATTCGGGAACTGTAACATCTGTATTAATACCTTGGAACACTTGTGGAGCCTACCAAAGTGGTGTTTTAGGTGTGCCTGTTGTAGATTATTTTGCTTTCGCGATTTTCAACTGGTTAAGTCCTATTATGACATTAATTTTTGCAGCTTTCAGAATTAAAATTAAAGAATTAGTTTCTAAATAAAGAAATTCCACACAAGTCCAAATCTAACAGTAAGATCTCTATAAGGGTAATTTGGTGCAGAATAATAATTTCTTCCTAAAAAGCTAGCTCCAAAATTCTCAACTTTTAAATATATACGTGTTCTTCTAACTTGCATATTAAAGAAGAAATCAAGAATTGGGAAATTTCCAATTTCAGTATCATCTTGTAAAACAAATTCATTTAGCAGTGGGTTAAAGGCATTGGATTTAAATGATGTAAAATATTTAAAAGTAATTCCGGTTTGTAAATATAAAGGATCCCCTTTAAAAACGTAATCTGAAAAATATATTGTATTTCTAGTTACTATCTGTGGTACACGAAAAAATGATTCACCCTCCAAAACATTTTGATACATTACTGTATTATCAATGGTAAATTTTTTGTAAGTGAAATATTGGTGTGCTTTAACCTTAAGGTAGTTTAGCGTTTCTGAAGCTTGGGTTGGCTTAGATATAGTATCGAAATAAGTGTAGTTGTCTATTAAATTATAAGAGGCATTAATACTTCCCCACTTGTTCAATTTAAACTCGACACCTAAAGATTTAACGTCTTCATTTTTAAAATTATTAGACCAATTGTAATCTTTATAGGAACTTTGATATAGTATTTTATTTAAACTTGGAGATTTTGAAGCTACTTCAGCAAAACCTTTAAAATTATAAACACTATCTTTCTTAAAACCAAGCGATGCTTTTATTGAAGAACCTGTAAAATCACCTGATATTATTGAATTAGCATCAGCATCTAAATAGAATTTTCCAATTGATGTTTTCCAATTTGCACCTGCGGCAATAGTATTTCCTTTTAATTTGTCTTCTATTGTTAAATCATCATAATACAAAATACTATTGTAATGATAATTGTATTTATAATGATTAATTTTTGTTCTCAGCACCCCAATTTTAGGCGTTTTAAGCTCTAAATAAAGCTGATTTTCCATATTTTGATATGAAGTGTGATCACTAAGAGATGAGCCAAAAGTTTCTCCAAAAACGGACCCTGCAGAGGATTTAGTAAATCTATAATGTTTGGTTTCATACGTAAATATGTGCCCCAAATTTAATTCAACTATATCCGTAATTTGAAGTAGGGAATCAAGATCTTTTTTATTAATTTTTAAAGAATCTTTTATAATTTTTGAAGATGTTCTTAATTCAGATATTTTTACTTCATCTAGGGTGAATTCTAGAGGTGCTAACAAATCAGTTTTTTTAGAAACAACTTCTAATGAATCAATTTTAATTACAGGCTTTGTTAAGGTGTCATTTTTAATTGATTTAATATTTAAAGAGTCTATTTGTTTTTTTGGAATAAATACGCTATCAACTTTTGCAGTATCTAGTTTCTTAAAATCAATATTTAATTGCTTTATTGAATCTATATTTATAGAATCAATAGGTTTTATAGACAAAGTATCAACTTTAGAAGCTTTTAATTTCTTTAAATTAATGTTTAATTCCTTTATTGAATCTGCACTTATAGAGTCTTTTTGTATTTTTAAAATGGATTTGTTTATTGAGTCTAATCTGTTTTTTTGAATATTTTCTTTAAAAGAAAACGCTTTTCTTACTGAATGTTTTTTAGAATATAAAGAATAAGATTGGTTTATGTAATATCGTTTTCCTTCAAGAAGACTTTCTGCATCACTGTAATTTACGTCTAAACGACCTCTTTCTATATAATTTGGGTCATTACCTTCAAAATAATTAATAGATTCTTCAGTCAATCCACCATTTTCATAATTTAAAAAATCAAAAGATGAAAAATGTCCTTTCAAATTATAAAGTTCATTTTTTGAATGATAATTAAATGTATATCTAAAATTACCATGGCTTGATAATGCTTGGCGATATTTACCAAGCGATCTTAAACCTTTATATGCAAGTGAAAAGTTAAATTGCTTAGAAGTGTTCATTGTTATAAATGCATCCAATACCTGTCCTTGTTCAAGTCCTGTTCTATAAAGTACCTCGGTTGTTGGCGTAGGAACATAATAGTATTGTATATCTTCAACAGTTTTATAATTAAATTGTTTTGCATCTATTCCCATTAAAGGAAAAATACCTTTATTATTAAAATTATATCCTAATTTATTAAATGTTTGTCCTTGATTGTGAAAAGCTAATAATTCAAAATTATCTTTTCTAATATAATTAAATTTAAAATCTTTTTTTAAAGTTAGTGTTGTGTCAATATAGGTTGTATCATTATTAACAGAAAACATTTTGTAATCTGTGTATTTTGTTTCACCACTAAGTTTTATCGTAGTATCGTCACTAGCCGTAGAAGATTGATTGTTATTGCCGCCACCAAACATTCCTCCTCCAGAATTATTTTGTGAGCTACCTTGTCCATTTTGATTGTCAAATTGGGCACAAATAGAAGTGATGGTAAAACTAAAGAATACGAATAATACTATTTTTTTCATATAAAATATTAAGTGGCAAAGGTAAAATAATTGAACGAAAATAATAATAGTAAATTGTAATGATAACTTTTATTAATTTTACGTACTTATTTCATATAAATGGGGCTCAAAAAATATTATAAAAAAAACATATTAGAAGCAGGAACAGATGAGGCCGGAAGAGGCTGTTTAGCAGGGCCAGTGGTAGCTGCAGCAGTTATTTTACCACCCAATTTTGTGCACCCACTTTTAAATGATTCAAAGCAGTTAACTGAAAAGCAACGTGATATTTTAAGACCGTTTATTGAAAAAAATGCCTTAGCATATGGAGTTTCATTTATTTCTGAAGAAAAAATTGATGAAATAAATATATTACAAGCATCAATATTAGGAATGCATGAATCTATAAAAAAACTCTCTTTACAGCCAGAACATATTATTGTTGATGGTAATAAATTTAAACCTTTTAGGGATATTCCTCACGAAACAATTATAAAAGGTGATGCAAAATATATGAGTATTGCCGCAGCATCAGTTTTAGCAAAAACTTATAGAGATGAGTTTATGGAGAAGATTGATAAAGAATTTCCTAACTATTTTTGGAAAAAAAATAAAGGATACCCAACCAAACAACATAGAGCTGCTATTAGAGAATTTGGACCTAACAAATACCATAGAAAATCATTTAAATTATTGCCAGAACAATTAAAATTAGATTTGTAATACAGAAAATTGTTTTGTTCTCAGTTTTAAATTAATTAGGAGGTAGATATAAATTGTTATATTTGTTATAATCGTCTATATATTAACTAATTAAAATCAAGTGGTATGAAAGTCAAAATTTATTTAACAGTTGTGTTTGTGTTTATATTTATTGGCGCCAAAAGCCAAAATAATTGTAGTACATATTATCCATTTAAAAAGGGAGTAGAAGTAGAAATAACTAATTATGATAAAAAAGGTAAAAATTCTGGAGTAGTCAGTCATCTTGTTAAGGATGTAAAAGATAATGTTGCTGTGTTTGTAACAAATATGAAAGATGAAAAAGGGAAGCATATTTCTGAAATAGAATACAATGTTGAATGTGTAAATGATGGGGTTTCTGTAGATTTTAAATCTTTAATTTCTGGAGATATATTAAAACAATATAAAGATATGGAGATTAATATGACAGGGACAAATTTAAGTATACCTAATAAACTTATAGCAGGGCAGGAGTTACCTGATGCTAAAGTTAATATGGAGATAATAATCACTCCAATTAAAATGAAATCATCAATTAATATAATAGATAGAAAAGTTGAAGGCAAAGAAACCATAACTACACCGGCCGGAACTTTTGATTGTGTTGTTATTACAAATAAAACTGAAATGAAAATGGGTATTAAATCTACTATGATATCCAAGCAATGGCTTTCAGTAGGAATTGGTATGGTGAAAAATGAAAATTTTAATAAAAAAGGGAAACTAATAGGTTATTCTGTACTTACTAATTTAAAAAAATAAACATCTTTTTTTAGAACATTAAATACACTTTTTAAAATTGAACTTTTGAGCTCGGTTTTTTTATATTATAAACATTTACTTTTTAATATTTTAAAATTACATTTGCGTTCCTATAAAATGTAAACAATGATTAAAAGAACCAGAGCTGGAATTTCAAAATTTATTATCCATAAAGTTGGAAATAAATTTAATAGTGCAACAAATATTTTTTCTGAAAACGTAATTACTTTTGATGAAGAAAGTTATGAGTTAATGAAGCCATTTTTGCTTAAACCATTTGCCAATGTAGCTGAAAGTTTTCGTTTTAATCATCATGCTAATATTGAGTTGAATGAAATAAATAACTATTCAACCGAAATTTTTACTGATGATACTGAGTTTATTGAAGTATCGAAGCATATTGTGAATCATTTATATGAACAATCTAATTCTGCGCAAATAAAAACAGGAGATGTAATTATAGCTTTGTTTGAAGATGTTGAATATAAAGATGTGGTAACGCAAGCACTTGGGATTTTTAAAATTGAAAATAAAATTAACTTTTTTCAAACTTTCATGGAAAAAGATAGTTTAGATGTATTTGTGCAACAAGGAATAAGCACTAAAAAACTAGATAAAGGTTGTTTAATTGTTAACTCTACAGATGGAGAGGGAAGAGTTGTATTAAGTGTTGATAATAATAATTATGACGCGCAATACTGGATTAAAAACTTTTTAAATGTGAAATATGCTGATGATAATAACCAGCATACACAAAATTACATTGAAATGTGTAAAGATTTTTCTGAAGAGATTAAGGAAGATTATGGATCTCAAGAAAAATCTAAATTTTTAGCTAAAACAGTTGATTTCTTTAAAGAAAATGAAGATGTAAATATTCAAGATTTTAAAGAAGAAGTTTTTGAAGAAAATGAAGACTTAAAACCTTTATTTGACGATTATAAAAAACAATTTGAAGAGATAAATGATGTTTTGGTAAGAAATCAGTTTGCAATTTCTGATATAGTATTGAAAAAGCAGAAAGCAAAAATGAAAACCGAAATAAAACTTGATACAAATATTCAAATAAAACTTGATATTGATGCTCCAGATGCATCAAGTGAATATTTAGAAAAAGGTTACGATGAAGATAAAAAAATGAAATTCTACAAAGTTTTCTTCAATGAAGAAGATTAAGTAGATATTTAGATGTTTTAAAAAGCTGGGTGATTACTTTAATTAAAATTTAAATAATCACCTTTTGTTTTTTTAATTATAAAAGTTAAAAAAAAATAAGACAATTTATATCACTTATAATTCTATATAGAGTAAAAATTTTAAATAAATTCTACTTCAAATATTTCAGAAAAGTGTTTTAAAATTTTACTTTTAACTTCTTCCATAGGAACCTTTCTATTTAATTCTGCTTCTAAAGAAGTAACTGCTTTTCCTTTAATTCCGCAGGGAATAATATTATCAAAATAACCTAAGTTAACGTTAACATTAAGTGCAAAACCATGCATTGTAACCCATCTGCTGGTTCTAACTCCCATAGCACAAATTTTTCGAGCAAATGGAGTGCCCACACCTAGCCAAACGCCAGTTTCACCTTCGCTTCTAGTGGCTTTTAAGCCATACTCGTCCAACGTTTTTATAATAACTTCTTCTAAAAAACGAAGATATTTATGAATATCAGTAAAAAAATTATCTAAATCTAAAATAGGGTAACCCACTATTTGCCCAGGACCGTGGTATGTAATATCACCACCTCTATTAATTTTATAAAAGGTAGCTCCTTTTTGAGAAAGTTGTTCTTCATTTAATAATAAATTATTTAAATTTCCACTTCTTCCTAGTGTGTATACGTGAGGATGTTCAACAAAAATAAAATTATTTGAAGTAGGGTTGTTTAAATTATTATGTCTGTTATCAACTTTTATATCAATAGTTTTTTGAAAAACAACTTCTTGATAGTCCCAAGTTTCTTTATAGTCTTTTAAACCTAAATCAATTAATTTTACTTTTTGCATTTTATTAGTTTTCTGGATTGTTATTTATTATTAAAGCTGCAATTACTCCAGGTATCCAACCCAAACAGGTTAAAATAAAAACAATAATAATAGACCCGCATCCTTTATCAATTACTGCTAAAGGCGGGAAAATAATACATAATAATACTCTAAAACAACCCATATTTATTATTTTTCAAAGTTCCTAAAATTATATGACGCGTACAACGTTATTTTGTAACAGTAAATTATAATTAAAATGTATTTTTGTTAAATGTCTATTGAAGTAAAAAATATAAGTAAACGTTACGGAAGCCAATTAGCGCTGGATAATGTAAGTTTTTCTATAAAAGAGGGAGAAATAGTTGGTTTTTTGGGGCCAAATGGAGCTGGTAAATCAACAATGATGAAAATCTTAACAGGTTATATTCAAGCTTCAGAAGGAGAGGTTTTTGTAAATGATTTAAATTTACATATATCAAAAAATGAAGCTCAAAAGAACATTGGTTATTTGCCTGAACATAATCCATTATATTTAGATATGTATGTTAAAGAATATTTGTTGTTCAATGCAAGGATTCATAAAATACCTAAAAGTAATATTGAAAAAATTATAGATAAAGTTGGGCTGACTAATGAAAGTCATAAGAAAATAAGTCAGCTTTCAAAAGGATATAGACAACGTGTAGGCTTGGCAGCTTCACTTTTACATAATCCTAATGTGGTAATATTAGATGAGCCTACAACAGGATTAGATCCAAATCAGTTACTAGAAATTAGAAATTTAATTAAAGAAATAGGGAAGGAGAAAACAGTACTTTTTTCAACGCATATAATGCAAGAGGTAGAGGCTGTTTGCGATAGGGTAATTATAATTAACAAAGGTAAAATAATTGCAGATGAGCTATTAAAAGATTTAAAGGAAAACCAAGAACAATTGATAGAAGTAGAATTTGATTTTAAAATTGAAAAACAATTTATTGAAAAAATTCCCAATTTAAAAATAGCTAATAATAGTTATGATACAACTTGGGAACTAACATTTTCTACTAAAGTTGATATGAGATCTGCAGTTTTTGATTTTGCGAAAGATAATGGATTGAAAACTCTTAAATTAAACGCTAAAAACAAAAATTTAGAGAGTTTATTTAGAGAATTAACTACTTGAAAATTAATTTTCCAATACTCTGTACATCCACTTCAACAATTGGTGGTTTATTATAAGATATTACACTACCAGTTGATTGAACGGTTCCTTTTAGGCTTTCAGTTGGGTTAACTAAAATATCATTTGAACTCACTTGAAAAATAGAAACATTTTTAGCAATATATTTTTCACCTTCAAAGCGGGTGTCTCCATCAGCAAAAAGAATTCTTAAATTATTGGTTGTTCCGTTCATATAAAAATTAGCAATACCATTACTTAATATTGTTAAACTATTATTTTCAATGTTTAAATGCCAATCTCCAACAGCTAAAAATTTATGACCTTCACCTGTTGATCTTAAATATAATGATGGATAAGTTAAAAGCCCGTCTGAAGTTACGTTTAGCTCAGAGCCGTTTCTAATTTCATTTATATCAGGAGATGTAATATACACTTTTGTTAATCCATAATCTCTAAGGAAATTACAAGTGTTATTGTTTGTAAGCGTTATTATTCCATCCGTAACTTCTACGTTAATATCAGGTAGTAAATTTTTACCAGTTTCAACAATAACTTTCTGAACAGGGCCTTCTTTAATAATTAATTCTACCCTTTGTTCAACTAGGATTTTATTAAATGTTGGAACTTCAAATTCTTGTTTTATTATTTTTCCAGCTGTTTGAAAACAATCACCGGAATCTTCGTTATTACAACTTATTAATCCTATAATAAAAAGTATATAAACTAATTTTTTCATTTTTTTAATTTTTCTCTAAAACTTGTAACCAAGTCCAATTTCAAGAGCTTCCGCTCTAAATAAATTTATTTTCATTGAAATTTCAGAAAACAAATGTTTACTCAATTTGTATTTTAACCCAAAACGTTCATAAATTCTTCTAACATAAGGAAATGGATAATATACATTATATCCAATTTGAGAAATAAATGAAAAATTATTTTGAATTAATTCGTGACCTACAAAAATACCTACTCTTGAGTAATCGTTTTCATTATAGGTTTTACCTTCTTCAATATTTATATTTTTAATATGATTTTTTAAAAATTCTGATCTAAAATAATCTGTTCCAAATGTTAATGTAGAGTATTTATTTATTGCTTTACTACCATAAAATGAAACGGTGTAAAAAGGGAATAAACCACTGTCTATTATTAAAGATTCATTATAGCCACCTCTTAATATTAAATTAAAATAAAGTTTTTTATCAACGGTTATATTTTCAATTTCAGGATTTAAACGTTCTTTTTTTATAGGTTCAAGTAAATAATTAATTCCTAAGTTTAAATTTATGGTATTGATTCCTAAGTTAGGGTTTTTGAATGCTACATTTGAAAAATGAATTAAACTTACGCCTGTATTTAAACTTAATCGTTCTTTTTTAATTAATTGAAAGAATTGTAATTTTAAATATGCCGAAGCTAAAAGTTTTGATCCAATTGCATGGTTTTTATTATTAGTTACAGCGTTGTATGATTTTGTTGCATAGCCCATCCCAAATCCGGTTGCTAATTCTAATTTACTACTGGTGTTTTTTGTTAATTTATAATTAAAGTGTCTATATGCTCCAAACACTTCTCCTAGCACATCTGAATTGAAATTTTGATATAAAAATGAAAATCCTTTTTCGGGCGAATTATATAATGAACTAAATTTTTTGTTTTTTAATCGTGTAGAATTAAAACTAAACATAATTCCATATGAATTTCCATCAATCGCATCTTTTAATTTTTTATCATGTTCAATAGGCCTTCCATAAAAGATGTCGGTTTGAAAACTATTGGCTTGTGAAAAACAAATGGTTGAAAGCAATAGTGAAACAATTAAAAGTAGGTTTTTCATAAATTTCAATTATAATCTTACACCGATTCCAAGTTCAACAGTTTCAGCATCAGCAGCGTGGGCTTTTAACCTTAAAGCAGCAAACCATTTATTATTAATGTATCTTTTTATTCCAAGAGTTTCATAAACTCTTCCACCATATTCAAAAGGGTATTTAGCGTAAAATCCTAATTGTGTTTCAATTGAAATTTTATTAATAAATAACTCATGACCAATAAAAACTCCTATTCTTGAAAAATCTGAAGTTTCTTTTAAATTGGTTTGGGGTATGGTTAAGCTCAGTTCATAATAATCTTTTAATATTGGCGATATGTATAGATCTGCACCAAATTGAATGGCAGATTTTCTATTTAATCGTTTATCGGCATAAGCTGAAAAAACAAAAAATGGTTTTACTCCAGTTCCTATAATTTCACTTTCATTTACACCTCCACGAACCACTAAATTAAATTTTATAGGTTCTTTAAAATACATTCCTTCAGAAGAAGGTATGAATGATTTTCCTTGAGAATTATTGTCTAAATCATAATTTAAACCTAATGTAGCTGCCCAAACATTCATTCCTGAATTAGGAGATTTAATATTAGAATTTGAAGCATGAATAAATGTTAAACCAGCATTTAATCCTAAATTATTAAGAATACGCTCTCTTTGAAAATACAATTTAAAATAAGTGCTCGAATTTATGCTTGAACCAAAAGCAGTATTTTTATTGTTGGTTACTTTGTTGTAAGGATTGGTATTATATGCCAATCCAATTCCTGTTCTTAGAATTAATTGATTTTTAGATTTTCTATTTGTAAAATAAAAATTATAATGTCCGTAAATGGAATAAAGTTTCCCTAATATTTCTGATTTATAATCCTGATAACCTACTGAATACCCAAAATCTGGATAATTGTATAAATCCTGCCAGCTTTCCTCTCCAAATGATCTTTTATTATAACTTATAAAAAATCCGGTTGGATGTCCTTGTAAAAGAACTGCCGCATCAGGATTTTGTTTTAAAATATTACCGTAAAAATAATCAGCTTGAAAATAGTTCGAGTTATTTTGGCTATAGCCAAAATAATAACCAATTGTTATTAATAAAAATAGAAATTTCTTCATAAAAAACTTAACTCAATTTGAAGCTTGGATTTATTTCTTTTAAATCCTTTAAAAATTCATTTGTAACTTTAACTTTAGTTGATCTACTGGGCATTGTTATTTTTGTTTTCTCTATTAAATCATACACTATAAAATCAACTTGAACAGAACCTTCATTTTGTTTAAGGAATTTCTTTAATTTAAATATTGATGTTTCACTAATTCTTGCAATATCAAGATGTAAAGTTAATTTTTTCGCTTGTTTTTCTAATACGTCTTGTAAAATTTGAATATCGGTAAAATTAATTCTAGGTTCTCCAATATTTCCGTCCTTATTTCTCCAACCTGGAGCAATATTTACTTTAATTTGACGGAATGCATTTTCATAAAGATATGGTTTGAAATTTAAATACGCATCTTTAAATATTCTAAATTCATGACTGTCTCCAAAATCTTGCACTGTAAAAGAAGCCCATTCATTGCCGTTTTGTGATACTCTATGTTGAACATCAGTTAATATTCCAGCAAATGTTATGTTTGATCCTACATATTTATTTAGATCTTCTTTAAATACAGAAACAGAAGAATTGCAAAAATATTTTATTTCATTTTTAAAATCGTCTAAAGGATGGCCAGAAATATAAATACCAACCAGCTCTTTTTCTTTAGTGAGCTCTTCCATCATACCCCATTTTTCAGCTATAGGAACTTCAGGCTCAGGGAATTGAACTTCTGAAGTTTCTCCAAACATTGATATTTGAGCGGAGTTTTTATTTTCTTGATATTTATTTCCAAATCTTATCGCTTTTTCAATAAAAGTAACTCCTTTTTCATCTGTAGCATAATATTGAGCTCTATGTACATTTTGAAAAGAATCCAAACCACCGGCCATAACAAGACCATCAAAGGCTCTTTTATTGCAAGCACGTAAATCTACACGTTTAGTGATATCAAAAATAGATGTGTAATTTCCATTTTCTTTTCGCTCATTAATTAAAGAATCTACAGCAGCACCTCCAACACCTTTAATAGCTCCCATTCCAAAACGTATTGCACCTTCCTTATTAACTGAAAATTTGTAATAAGATTCATTTATATCTGGTCCTAAAACTGGAATACCTGAACGTTTACATTCTTCCATAAAAAAGGTAACTTGCTTTAGATCGTTCATGTTATTTGAAAGCACAGCGGCCATATATTCAGCAGGGTAATGCGCTTTTAAATAAGCAGTTTGATACGCTATATAGGCGTAACATGTTGAGTGTGATTTGTTAAAGGCATAGGCAGCAAAAGCTTCCCAATCTTTCCAAACTTTTTCTAATATTTTCTTTTCATGCCCTTTTTTAATACCTCCATCAATAAATTTTGGTTTTAGCTTTTCTAGCATGGCAAATATTTTTTTACCCATTGCTTTACGAAGCATATCGGCTTCACCTTTAGTGAAACCAGCTAGTTTTTGAGAAAGTAGCATTACTTGCTCTTGGTACACTGTAATACCGTAAGTTTCCTTAAGGTATTCTTCCATACCATCTAAATCATAGGCAATTTCTTCTCGCCCATGTTTTCTATCAATAAAAGATGGAATATATTCCATTGGACCTGGACGGTACAAAGCATTCATTGCAATTAAATCGGCAAATTCGGTTGGTTGCAACGATTTCATATGTTTTTGCATTCCAGGAGATTCATATTGGAAAATACCAATAGTTTCACCTCTTTGGAATAATGCATAGGTATCTTTATCGTCTAAAGGAAAATCATCAGGGATTAATTCAATACCATGAATGGCTTTTATAATTTTAATAGAATCTTTAATTAGGGTTAATGTTTTTAACCCCAAGAAATCCATTTTTAATAAACCAGCAGTTTCAACAACATTATTATCAAACTGAGTTACATACATGTCACTATCCTTAGCGACGGAGACAGGGACTAAGTTTGTAATAGGTTCTGGAGTAATAATTACACCACAAGCATGAATTCCTGTATTTCTAATAGAACCTTCTAAATTTCTTGCTTGGTTAATAGTTTCAGCTTCCAAATCATTACCAGCAGAAAGTCTTCTTAATTCTTCTACACCAACTAAATCTTCAGCTTTTAAACCTTTTATTTTTCCTATACTTTTGGCATCTTCTCCAAAAATATGCTGCAATTTAACACCTGGTATTAATTTAGCAATTTTATCGGCCTCATGTAAAGGTAAATCTAGAGCTCTTGCGGTATCTCTTATTGAAGATTTGGCCGCCATACTACCGTAAGTAATAATTTGGGCTACTTGTGATGCTCCGTATTTTTCAATTACAAAACTAATTACTCGTTGTCTTCCTTCATCATCAAAATCAATATCAATATCGGGCATTGATACACGATCGGGATTTAAGAAACGCTCAAAAAGTAAATCGTACTTAATAGGATCAATATTTGTAATCCATAAACAATACGCTACCGCAGAACCAGCAGCCGAACCACGACCAGGGCCTACGGAAACTCCCATTTTTCGAGCTTCCAATATAAAATCCCATACAATTAAGAAGTAACCCGGATATCCAGTTTTTTTAATAATTTCTAGCTCAAAATCTAATCGTTCAATAGTACTTTCATCTAAAACATCTCCATATCTTATTTTAGCACCTTCAAAAGTTAAATGTTTTAAGAAGGCGTTTTCACCTCTAACACCTCCATCAATTGCGTCTTGAGGGTCAATAAACTGTTTAGGAATATCAAATTTAGGAAGTAAAACATTTCTACTTAATTTAAAAACTTCAACCTTGTCTATTATTTCTTGAATATTTATAATGGATTCGGGAATGTCTTTAAACAATTCCTTCATTTCATCTTCTGATTTGAAGTAATATTGGTCGTTTGGTAAACCGTATCTAAAGCCTCTTCCTCTACCTTTTGGTGTGGCTGTTTTTTCTCCGTCTTTTACACAAAGTAAAATGTCATGTGCATATGATTCTTCCTGTTTAGTATAAAAAGTATTGTTAGTAGCAATTAATTTTACATTATGCTTTTTTGAAAATTTAATTAAAACCTCATTTACATGGTCTTCATTTTCTTGTCCGTGACGCATTAATTCTAAATAAAAATCATCACCAAACTGTTCTTTCCACCAAATTACTGCTTCTTCAGCTTGAGCTTCACCTACATTTAATATTTTACTAGGAATTTCTCCAAATAAATTCCCGGAAAGAACCATAACATCTTCTTTATGTTGTTCTATAATTTTTTTGTCAATTCTAGGAACGTAATAAAAACCATGAGTATGAGATTGAGAAGACATTTTAGCTAAATTCAGATATCCATTTTTGTTTTTAGCAAGCATTACTATTTGGTAACCATTGTCTTTTTGAGATTTGTTAGTATGGTCTTCACAAACATTAAACTCGGAACCGGCAATTGATTTAAAAGGTATTCTGTATTCTTTTTGGTCGTAGTCAAAATCAATAGGTTCTTTTTCTTTCTCGTCCTCTTTTATAGAAATATATTGTAGATTAATATTTTCCTTTTTTTCAATCCTTTTTCTTATTTCTTGATATTCTTTTTCAGCATTTTTAATATCAAACTTTACTATTTCATCTCCTTTAGTATATTCAATATCTAATTCTTCACCATTTGCAATACGCTTTTTAAGGTCTTTAGTGAAATCTATTTTTTTATTGTGATTAACTGCTTCAGTATAATGTTTAAAACCTGCTTGTACAAAATTAAAGGCATTCATCATATTTCCAATATCTGTAATGGCAAGTGCATTCATACCTCCTTTTATGGCTGAGTTTACAAGCACTGGAATACTAGATGTAGACTGTAAAATAGAAAATTGAGAATGACAATGTAAGTGGGCAAATGAGGCCTTAGCTAATTCTTTTGAAATTGTTACGGAACTAGATTTACTAGGCGCTTCCTTTTCTTTTTTTCTTAATTTAGAGCTTTCCTTTTTTAGATTTAAATGATTTAAACCTATAATTTTGGTAAGTTCTGTGTTGAATTTTTTATAGTTTTCAAGAAAATTTTCTTCAATATTAATTTCTTCTTGAGTGTAATTTCCTAATCTAATTAATTCTAAAAAGCATCTTGTAGTTGCTTCAACATCTGCAGTTGCATTATGCGCTTCAGCAAAAGGAGCATTAAATAAATGAAGATGTAATTCAGTTAAAGTAGGTAATTTAAATTTTCCACCTCTACCACCTGGGATTTGACACAAAGTAGCTGTTTTTTCAGTACAGGTATCTAAAACAGGTATAGTTGTCATTTCAGATTGAATGTCATTTCTGTAGTATTCACAGCCCATAATGTTAACATCAAACCCAACATTTTGGCCTACAACATAAGTTGCTTTGGATAAAGCTTCGTTAAATAAATACAAAACCTTTTCTAAATCTTCTCCTTGTTCTTCTGCAAGTTGAGTTGAAATACCATGAATTTGTTCAGCATCATATGGAATGTTAAATCCATCAGGTTTAATTAAAAAATCTTGATGCTCTATTAGTTTCCCGTATTTATCATGTAATTGCCAAGCAATCTGAATACATCTTGGCCAATTGTCTGTGTCAGTGATTGGTGCCTTCCACTTTTTAGGTAAACCAGTAGTTTCAGTATCAAATATTAAAAACATATATAGCTGTTAGATTTTGGATAAAATTTAATTTTTAAAAGTATGGATTAATTAATTTTCGACGTTTTAAAAAGTGGTTTTTTTATTAACAATATCTAGGTGTTTTATATTGGTAATTTATAACCTTAATTAGTTAAAGTTGTTTCAAATTTTTAAGTAACAATTGTTTCATACTAATATATTTAAATAAAACCCTAACAATAGTCATATTTTTTACTCAAAAGATAACTTAATTTTACTTCATTAAAATAATGTAGATATTTCATTATGACTCAGCTGGATTTAGACAGTTATAAAAACAAAACAAAAAACTTAGTTAAGCACGAAGGAATAGTATCTAAGATTTCGAAAAATGCGATAACGATTTCGTTGAAGGGTAATGTAGATTGTGAAGGCTGTAAGGCTCAGTCTGCTTGTGGAGTGTCAGACTCAAACGATAAAGAAATAGAAGTTTCAAATTCACTACAATCTTTTCAATTAAATGAATCAGTTAATGTAATGTTAAAACGAGAATTAGGTTTAAAAGCAGTGTTTTGGGCATATGTTTTTCCTTTTATCCTAATGATGGTAGTTTTGGTAACTGCTACTTTTTTTGTTAAAGAATGGATTGCCGGTTTATTATCTCTTTTTATTCTAGTGCCGTATTATTTTATGCTTTACTTATTAAAAGATAGGTTTAAAAAAGCATTTCAAGTTTCAATATTAAAATTTAAATAAGAATGACAGATTCAGTATTATATAGTGTATTGTTGTTAACTTCTTTAGGGGTTATTGCGGCAGTTGTGTTGTATATAGTTTCAAAAAAGTTTTATGTGTATGAAAATCCATTAATCGCAGAGGTTGATGAAATTTTACCTGGCGCAAATTGTGCTGGTTGTGGTTCTCCTGGATGTAAATCTTTTGCTGAGAAATTGGTAAACACTGAAGATATTTCAGATTTATTTTGTCCTGTAGGAGGAAATGATGTTATGAAACAAGTAGCAGCACTATTAGGAAAAGAAGTTGCAGAAAAAGCCCCAACTGTGGCAGTAGTGCGTTGCCAAGGAGCTTGCGATGTCAGGCCAAAGACAACAGAATATCAAGGGCCAAGAACTTGTGCTATTTCAGCAATGGTTTATAGTGGTGAAACCGATTGTCAATATGGATGTTTAGGAGACGGTGATTGTGTTGCGGTTTGTGATTTTGACGCCATGTATATGGATGAGAAGACAGGTCTGCCAGTTATTGATACTGATAAATGTACTTCTTGTGGTGCTTGTGTTAAAGCATGTCCTAGAGATATAATTGAAATGCGTCCAAAAAACAAACGTGATTTAAAAGTGTTTGTTGGTTGTTTAAATGAAGATAAAGGAGGTATTGCTAAAAAATCTTGTGAAGTTGCTTGTATTGGATGTTCAAAATGTGAAGATGTTTGTACTAAAGGTGCAATTACAATGCATAATAATTTGGCTTATATAGATGCAGATCTTTGTACTCTTTGTAGAAAATGTGTAGATGTTTGTCCAACACATTCTATTATTGCTACAAATTTTCCGCAAAAAAAGCCTAAAAAAGTTGTTGTAAAAAAAATTATTGAAAAGGCTGTTGAAAAAGTTGAAGCTGAAAAGGTTAAAGCTGAAAAGACTGAAGTGGAAAAGGTTGCTGTTGTAAAAAAAGAAATAGTAGCTAAAGTTAAACTAGAAAACCCTAAAACGGATGCTTAAAACATTCCCAAAAGGAGGTATTCATCCTCCAGAAAATAAAATTACTTCATCCATTGGAATTAAACGTATGACAGTGCCAAAAGTGGTAAATGTTCCAATTGCACAGCATATTGGTATTCCTGCGGAAATTGTAGTTGATAGAAAAGATAAAGTTGAAATTGGTCAGATAATTGCAAAATCTGGCGGTTTTGTTTCATCCAATATACATTCTCCAGTTGCAGGTACTGTAACCAAAATAGATCAGATTATTGATACAAGTGGTTATAAAAAACAATGTATTGTTATAAGAACTGATGCTAAAAATGAAGCAAATTTTGAAGAAGTTACATATCCTCTTCTTAAAGAAATTAAACTAGAACCAAAAGAAATTATTCAACGAATTTCTGATTTTGGTATTGTTGGTTTAGGTGGAGCGACATTTCCTTCTCAAGTAAAATTAAATGTAAAGGAAGGGACAAAATTAGATTGCCTTATTATTAATGGTGTTGAATGTGAACCTTATTTAACGGCTGATCATAGGTTAATGTTAGAAAAGGCAGAAGAAATTGTTGTTGGAATTAAAATTTTAATGAAAGCTTTGCATTTGAAAAAAGCTGTTATTGGAATTGAAAACAATAAAAAAGATGCCATTAGTATTTTTAAAAATATTATTAAAAAAGAAGATGGTATTCAAGTTGCTGCTTTACAAGTAAAATATCCTCAAGGAGGAGAAAAGCAATTAGTAAAAGCAATTTTAGGAAGAGAGGTTCCAAAAAATGGTTTGCCATTAGATGTTGGTGTAATTGTACATAATGTTGGAACAATTTTCGCAATTTATGAAGCTATTCAACATACCAAACCTTTAACTGAACGTGTTGTTACTGTAACAGGGAAACATTTAGAAACCCCTTCAAACTTTTGGGTTAAGATAGGAACACCAATTAAAGATTTAATTGCTGAAGTTGGCGGTTTACCTGAAGGAACTAGGAAATTAGTAAATGGAGGACCAATGATGGGGAAAGCCATTAAAAATACAGATGTACCGGTTACTAAAGGAACATCAGGTATTTTGGTTATTTCAGAAGATGAAGCAAGTAGGGGTAAGTCTGAAAATTGTATTCGTTGTGGTGAGTGCGTTTCTGTTTGTCCTATGGGATTAGAACCTCATTTGTTAATGAATTTATCAGAAAAAGGAATGTATGAAAAAGCTTCCAATGAAGATATAATGACTTGTATAGAATGTGGTTCATGTAGTTATGTATGCCCTTCTAACAGGCCTTTGTTAGATTATATCCGCTTCGGAAAAAATATTGTTAAAAAATTACAAACCTCTAAAAATTAAAATGAGTCAACCTATTATAGTATCGGCCTCACCGCACGTACATTCAGATAGAACATCTAAAAAACTGATGTATGATGTGGTTATCGCTTTAATTCCTGCATTTTTAGTATCACTATATGTGTTTGGAATTGGCGCATTAATTGTTACTGCGGCAGCAGTAATATCTTGTTTAGTATTTGAATATTTAATTCAAAAATATTTATTAAAATCTGAAATCACCGTTGGAGATGGTTCAGCGTTAATTACTGGAATTTTATTAGCATTTAACTTGCCGTCAGGCATCCCAATTTGGATGATTGTAGTGGGGAGTTTAGTGGCGATTGGAATTGGTAAACTTTCATTTGGAGGTTTGGGATTTAATATTTTTAATCCGGCTTTGGTTGGGCGTGTTTTCTTGTTGATTTCATTTCCAGTTCAAATGACAACATGGCCTACAGCTGTTGAAAATCAAACTGCTTTAGCAGATGCAGTTACAGGAGCTACTCCTTTGGGGGTTATAAAAGAAGGTTTAATGTTTGGAGAAACAATGTCTGAAATTGGATCTAGAATTCCTTCAGCTATAGATATGTTATTAGGTATTACCGGCGGTTCAATTGGAGAAATGTCTGCAATAGCGTTATTAATAGGAGGAATTTATTTAATAATTAGAAAAGTAATTACTTGGCACATTCCTATTACTATGTTAGTAACAATGGCTGTTATGACTGGAATTTTTTGGTTAGTAGATGGTGAGCATTATGCGAGTCCGGTAATTCATATTTTATCTGGTGGAGCTTTATTAGGTGCGTTTTTTATGGCAACTGATTTAGTAACTAGTCCAATGACAAAAAAAGGAATGATAATTTTTGCAATTGGAATTGGAGTTATAACAGTAATAATAAGATTATTTGGTGCATACCCAGAAGGAGTTTCATTTGCAATTTTAATAATGAATGCCTTTGTACCTTTAATTAATACCTATTTTAAACCAAGAAGGTTTGGTTCAAAAATTAAAGTTAAAATTGTGTAATTATGAGTAAAAAGAAAGATACATTTATAAATATGGTGGTATCATTATTTGTGATTACCATAATATCGGGATTTTCGTTAGGTTTTGTAAACGATTTAACTGTACAGCCAATAAAAGACGCGAAAATTGCCAAGAAAATTAAAGCATTAAAATTGGTGTTACCAGAATTTGATAACAATCCTGTTGAGAATGTAAAAATGATTAAATCTGATTTAGCTAAAGATAGTGTTGAGATTTACTCAGCTTTAAAAGGAGATGAAAATGTTGGGACTGCTATTATTGGTTCTTCTGAAAAAGGATTTAGTGGATTGGTGAGATTAATGGTTGGTTTTAAACCAGATGGAAGTATTCAAAATATTCAAGTTTTGGAACAAAAAGAAACGCCAGGTTTAGGAACAAAAATGAAGGAAGAGAAATTTCTACAACAATTTAGAGATAAAAATCCTACAACTTTTAAATTAAAACCAACAAAGGATCAAGGTGATGTAGATGCTTTAACTGGAGCAACAATTTCAACAAGAGCTTTTAGTGAAGCAACGCAAATGGCGTATGATATTTTTGAGAAAGAAAGTTCAACTACTCAACCTAAAAAAGATTAGTTATGGCAGAAACAGTAAATCAAAAAGACAATTTCTTAAAGGGAATTGTAAAAGAAAATCCAATTTTTGTAATGCTATTAGGTATGTGCCCAACATTGGGTGTTACTTCATCAGCTTCTAATGGATTGGGAATGGGAGTTGCAACAATGTTTGTTTTAATAATGAGTAACATTGTAGTTTCGTTAGTGAAAACACAAATACCTAGTAAAGTTCGTATCCCAGCATTTATAATTATTATAGCATCGTTTGTAACCATTGTTGAAATGATTCTAGAAGCATTTGTGCCATTTTTATATGAGCAGTTAGGAATTTTTATTCCACTAATTGTGGTAAACTGTATTATTTTAGGTAGAGCAGAATCTTTTGCGTCTAAAAACAACGCAATATCATCATTAATAGATGGTTTAGGAATGGGGTTAGGGTTTACTTTGGCTCTTACAATTTTAGGTGCAACACGTGAAATATTAGGAAGCGGAAGTATTTTTGGATTTAAATTTGTGCCAGATGATGCAAATACATTTATCTTATTTATTTTACCTCCAGGGGCATTTATTGCCTTAGCTTATTTAACCGTTTTATTCAATAAACTAACAACAAAAACAAATTAGAAAATGGATTATATTATTATTTTAATAGCGGCGGTTTTTGTAAACAACATTGTTCTTTCACAATTTTTAGGAATTTGTCCGTTTTTAGGAGTTTCAAGTAAAGTTTCAACTTCAGTAGGAATGTCTGGAGCAGTATTATTTGTAATGACATTGGCTACAATGGTAACTTATTTATTACATCAATACATTTTAGTACCTGCCGGATTGGATTATTTACGAACCATAACATTTATATTAGTGATTGCAGCCTTAGTTCAAATGGTTGAAATTATTCTAAAAAAAGTAAGTCCACCGTTATATCAAGCATTGGGTGTGTTTTTACCATTAATTACAACAAACTGTGCCGTTTTAGGGGTAGCTATTTTAGCTCTAGGATTGGATGGCGGTAGTTTGTTAAAAGCTGTATTTTTTGCAGTTTCAAATTCTATAGGTTTTGCTTTAGCATTAATACTTTTTGCAAGTATTAGAGAGCATTTAGAGCTAGCTAATATTCCTAAAGGAATGAAAGGGGTACCAATTAATTTATTGGTTGCCGGATTATTATCTTTAGCATTTTTAGGATTTACAGGATTGGTATAATTAGGTAGATAGTTTTAAAGGTGAAAGGTTGAAAGAAGTGATTTTTCTTAAACTTCTGTAACTCAACTACAAACTATGAACTACAGTCTCCTAAAAACTAAACTTTTATACATTAAAGCTCAATATATTAAAAATAACTCACTATATTTGCGCACTTAAATTTATAACCAAGGTCGAGAACCTTAAAAATTAAAAAAGAATGCCAGTAAAAATTAGATTACAAAGACACGGTAAGAAAGGAAAACCATTTTATTGGATCGTTGCAGCAGATGTACGTTCAAAAAGAGATGGTAAATACCTAGAAAAAATAGGGACTTATAACCCTAATACAAATCCAGCAACAATCGATTTAGATGTTGATGGAGCCGTAAATTGGTTGCAAAATGGAGCACAACCAACTGACACTGCAAAAGCTATTTTATCTTATAAAGGAGCTATGCTAAAAAATCATTTAGTAGGTGGTGTAAGAAAAGGTGCTTTAACTGAAGAGCAAGCTGATGCAAAATTTCAAGCTTGGTTAGATGAAAAAGCTGGAAAAGTAGCTAATAAAGTTGATGGTTTAGCAAAAGCAAAAGCTGATGCAAAATCAAAAGCATTAGAAGCTGAAGTGAAAGTAAATGAAGACCGTGCTGCTGCTGCTAAAGAAATAGAAGAAGAAGCAATTAAGGCTGAGGCTGACGCAAAAGCTGCTGCAGCTGCTGCAAATGCAGAACCTGTAGAAGAAAAAGGCCCAGAGTCTATTGACGATGCTCAAAACGCTGCAAGCGAAGAAGCTTAATTAATTTCATTCGATAATGCATAAAGAAGATTGTTTTTATTTAGGCAAAATCGTAAGAAAACACAGTTTTAAAGGTGGGGTTGTAGCCAAATTGGATACAGATGAACCTGAACTTTATAAAAATTTGGAATCGGTATTTGTTGCTTTAGGCAATGATCTGGTTCCATTTTTTATTGAAGAAAGTTTACTTCAGAAAGGAAATCAATTAAGAATTAGTTTTGAGGATGTAGATAGCGAAGCAGATGCAGATGCTATTTTAGGTTCTGAATTGTATTTACCTTTAGAGTTTTTACCTAAGTTAAAAGGTAACAAATTTTATTTTCACGAGATTATAAATTTTGATATTGAAGATGTAAATCATGGCTATGTTGGTGTTATTACTGGCGTAAATGATTCTTCGGCTCAAGCTCTATTTGAAATAAATGCCAATGGAACGGAAGTGTTTATTCCTATGATTGATGACTTTATTAAAAAAGTTGATAGAGAAAATAAGAAGATTATAGTTGAAACTCCTGACGGATTAATAGATTTATATCTTAATAATTAAATTTTAGAGAGGTGGCCGAGTGGTCGAAGGCGCACGCTTGGAAAGCGTGTATACGGCAACGTATCGAGGGTTCGAATCCCTTCCTCTCTGCTAAAAAGAAAACAAATTTTATCAAAACCTAGTAAAATATTGATTTTACTAGGTTTTATGTTTTAAGAATTAACATAAATATTCATAATTGATTTGATTTTCGCCTTTTATAGAGTTTAACTTTAAAAGTTGACAACTATGAAGATAAAAAACACTTTTTCGATCCTTTTCAGCATTAATGCTTCACAATCAAAAAACAACAAACCTGACTTATTTAAAGTAAGAAAGTAGTTACTTCACATGCAATCAAATCTAGGTTTTCGGGAATAGAGAACAATATTATTTCCTTCAAAATATAAATTGATTAATACAATGAAAATACAGCTAATAAGTTCCATAAAGAAACTTTATGGCTTTATAAATAATACACAAAGGTATTTAGTGAATTTGTGCTTAAAGAGTTTAAAACTTCTTATATCTATCTAAGAAACCTCAATTATTCTATTGTACTAACTTTGATAATTTATTGCGTTCCAATAAAAAGTTTAGAAATAAAAAATTAAAAGATAATAACACTATTATAAATCATATCCAGAGATTGCGTAAAATTTGATAAAAATCAGTTTCAAGACTGATGATAATCATTTCCTTTATTTTTCTTAATCTCTACCTTTAATTTGTTAAATGTACAAAGGTGCATTAAAAGACTAATTTAAAACATTCGGTTATGACTTTAAGAAATAAATTTTTAATTAATTTTCAAAATTATTTAATGGTGTTTGTCTTGTTATTTGGGAGCTTACTAATAAGCAGTTGCAATAGGCAAGCACGTGAATTTGCATTGCCTAAAGGAGACATTGATAAAGGAATAGTAATCTATAAGAGGTTGGCATGTAATGAATGTCATAGTATTCCAAATATTGAATGGAAGGGCGGGAAAGATAATCTAAAAATAGATCTAGGAGGTGAAGTATCATCTCTAAAAAGCTATGGAGGTTTGGTAACTTCAGTAATTAATCCTTCTCACAAAGTAGCAGCGTTATACAATCAAAAAAACTCTACTGAAGATAACTTTTCTAAGATGAAGAATTACAATGAAGTTATGACTGTTCAGGAACTTATTGATCTTGTTACTTTTCTTCAATCGGAATATCAAGTAGTATCACCACCAACCGAATACGATCCTTATTATTGAGTAGTTAAGTAACGTTTTAAAAACTGAGGAAAATCTATATTAAAATCAAAAATTTAAATATTATTAAAAGAATTTTCCAAATTTTAGGTGATTGCCAGAATTGTAACAGAAAATGAATTAATCACAAGTTAAAAGGTAATAGACTCGTTTGTAACAAAATTAACTGAAGAGCGATACATTGATTTGTTAAATACTCAGGGAAAACTATTCCAAAGAGTACCAAAGCGATATATCGCATCTTTTTTAGGTGTATATCCAGAAACTTTAAGCAGAATAAAAACTCGAATATTCAATAAAAAGAGTTTTTGTTGTTTGTAAAAAAATGATCTGTAAGCTATAATTTTGTCTTATAAAAAATAATAAAGATGAAAAAAATATTAGTAGCTGGAGCAACAGGATATTTAGGTAAATTCATAGCTCGAGAATTGATTGAAAGAGGTTATGATACTAAAATAGTCGTTCGCAATAAAGAAAAGATAAAAATTAATGTTTCAAACCTTGAAATTTTAGAAGCACAAGTAACTAAACCTAAAACATTAAGTGAAATATGCAAAGGTATAGATGTAGTTATTAGTTCAATTGGAATTACAAGGCAAAAAGATGGATTAACATATATGGATGTTGATTATCAAGCAAATGTAAATTTGATAGATGAAGCAAAAAAAAGTGGAGCAAAAAAATTTATTTACATTTCGGTTTTAAATGGTAAACAACTTAGACATCTAAAAATTTGTGAGGCTAAAGAGAAATTAGGAGATTATTTAAAATCTTCTGGATTGGATTATTGCATTATTAGACCAAATGGATTTTTCTCGGATATGGGAGAATTCCTAAAAATGGCAAAGGGTGGAAAAGTTTATCTTTTTGGAGATGGGAAATTAAAATTAAACTCAATTCATGGAAAAGACTTAGCTAAAGAGGTTGTTAATGCCATAAGTCAAGAAAAAAAAGAGATAAATATAGGTGGGCCTGATTTGCTTTCTCAAAATGATATTGCTGAGTTAGCACTTAAAGCTTATTCAAAACCAATTAAAATTATCCACTTCCCAGATTGGATACGAAAATTTACACTTTGGCTTGTTCGATCATTTACAAGTTCAAAAACTTATGGCCCTATTGAGTTTTTTATGACAACAATGGTGATGGATATGCAAGCTCCTCAATTTGGTCAAGAAAAATTAAAAAATTTCTTTAATGATGAAGTAAAAAGAACTAAGAAAAAATAAGCCCTTGTTGCATCAATGCACATTAAAGGTTGCTTATTTCAGTAAAATAGAATGCTTCTAAAATAAAAAATTATTAATTTTCAACTATAGCCATTATTTAGCTGAAACGAAAAGTGCAATTGATAGCAAATTTGTTGCAATAGGTAATAGAAAGTATGATTTTAAAAGGATTTTTCTTTTAGTTAACCATTTTTGAATTATTTGGTAATGAAGAAATTATTTTTAAAAATGAAATTAAAAATATCATTTTATAAGTAAAGAAGTTTACTGGTTTTAAATATATTTATGTAAAGATTAGTATAGTTAAAATGTTAAAAACGGCAAGTAATTTAATACATAATAATACGCCTTTAAATTTTTAGCGCTATTTCATTCCAATACTCTACGATCTATAAGGGATCCAATTATACATACTTGTTTAGAAATTGAATATTTTTTAAAGGAGAAGATTGAAGAAATTAACAGTTAATGTTATTATGATTGTTACAATTACAAATAATAGGTTTAATCATTTTTTGCGTCTCACTCATAGAGGTTAATCGATTTGTTCTTTGGTCTATGCATTTTGGGCAGGCTGAAAAGAGACCTAAATCCCAAACATCGGCAAAAACACGACCAGATTGGAGATTAATACCATATTCTAGAACTGTCTCTAGGGATTCTATTTTTGGTAAACTAAAATCACCTTTTTTTAATAAAACCTCCATAGCTCCATTCCCTGCTCTAACAGGAATAACTGTACAACAATCAATACCTACTTTAAAAGCATAATTTATTGATTTTTTAGCCCAATAAATACCTTCTTCCTCTGAAGTGAAAGGAGGTTTTAAAAGAATAAATGCCCTAGATTTAATATTGTTCTTTGTAAGAAATTGAACAGCAGTTGCAAAATTATTTAAGGTCATTTGTTTATTTAACTGCATCAAAACTTCAGGATGAACTGTTTCTAATCCAATAGCAATTTCAAGTTTTGGCTTTAACAAATCTCTAAACTGTAAACATTTTTGGTTGATTAATTTTGTATGGCTTTCAACAATAACTGTTTCAAAATTTTGTAGTAAATCAGCTATTTTTTGATAATCTTTTTGGGGTATAGCAGCTTCATCAAAAAAATTACCACTATTATAAAGTTTTATATGTTTTGCCTTTGGCATTTTAGAGAGCGCCCATTCAATTTGAGTAGGGATGGCTCCTAAAGGAACTGGATTATCTGTTGTGTTTTTCCATAAATCACACATTAAACAATGAAAAGGGCATTCTCGGTTGGTTAAAAAAATAATCGCTGTATCTTCAATTTCTCCTGAAGAAGTTAATTCTTTTTCAACCAACCAAGCATAGGGCACTAATGGATTAACCTGGTTTTTTTTACCACGATGAGAAACTATCCATTTTGTGTCTATTACTGCTCTTTCATTTTTACTCATACTTTGATAGGAACTCTTTTCTGTATGTAATTTCTTTCTCAGGGAAATGTTTATTAAAATTATCTTTTGATGCTACTCCATGTTGAAAACGTCTTTTTTCAAAAATTGGCATTTCCATTCCGGTAATGGCTTTTACACCCTCAAATACAATTTGACCTTTAAGGTCATATAATTTTTTATGATCCCAATCGGTCATATCAATATATGGTACACCTTCAGAAATTTCAATTACATTTGGCAGCGTATATGGACTAAAACCTTCAAAACCTAACAAATCTGCAGGTGAAAATGTTCTCATGTAACCTCTACTTAAACCTCCTGAATATGTTAAAGAATGTTTTATAGATTCTACTCCCCATCCTTCATGATACAACATTAAATTATTTAGAACACTACGAATTGTTAATTCAGGATTATCTTCTATTGGATAGTCTTTTAAGTTTTCATCTCCACCATCTCCATCAATTATATATTTCCAATCTGGATAACGAGATCGAACACCTTGTAATAAGGATAAATTCATTGTTGCGGATTGAATATCTAATGGTTTATAATCTTCCACTACAGAAATAGCCTCTTTCCAGTTTAACGCCTTATAATCCAACTCAATTGGTTCTAAAAACAATTCAAGATCTAACTTTTGTAAAAATTTTCGTGCTTGCATTAAATCGGCACCATCACCATCAATTGAAAGTGTAAACGCTTTTAATCTTGAAGGACTTTCACCCAATTCTTTTAATGCATGATACATTAATAAAAAAACTGAACCACTATCAATACCTGCAGAAAAAGTAACTCCAATAGGGCCTTCTGTAGCTCTATATTGTAGCCATTTTTTTATTTCTTTATAAACGGCTCCTATATAATCCGCTCCAATTTGTTTAATACTATTTGGAGCATATTTGTTTCGTTCAGGAGTAAAAAATCGTGTATAAATTGGGTTTGGGTCTGGACAACCTAATAACTCTATTTTAGTTATGTAATGTGCAGGAGCCATACGTGTATAAGAAGGGTGAAATTGATCGTCCATTCCTTCTTTTTTTAGATAATCAAAAATAACATCTATTCGTTCAGCAATAATTAATTGTGGTCCAGCAGCTCTTTTGGCAATAAAATATCGAATTGGACGCCCAATAGATCTTGCCATACGAATTGTTTTTTCTTCTACAGATATAAGTGAAAACTGACCATCTATTTTACGAACAGCTTCAACATCTCCAGATTTCACAATATTTACGGCCTCTTCATGCGTCATATTATAAATAACATTCTTTTCAGGATTTGTAAGGTCAATAACCTTACTCACATACATGCTATTATTTTTACTTATTTGCTCTATATCCATTATTACTTATTTAATATTTTTAATTACTGAATTGATAAAAATACTATTTTATTTTATAATTCCAGTTCCTTTTTTAATTGTTATAAATTGATTAGCGTTTACATTCTCAAACATTTCTTTTTTTCCATCTAGCCAAACAATTTCAATCTTGTTAACAATTTTTTTATTTCCAAGTCCAAAATGTAAGCGAGGCTCACTATTTGATAAATATCCAGTTGTCCACTGATTAACAGAAACTTGTTTTTTTCCTCCTGAAACTATTGAAACCTTAGCCGCTATGCCAGATGATAAACCATTTTCACCTAACAATGTAATAGCTAACCAATTATTTTTATTTCCTCCATCATTTCTTAATAAGGCAGCATCAGCTTTTAAATCAACATGAGAAATAATAACATCTAAATCTCCATCATTATCGTAATCTGAAATTGCCAAACCTCTTCCAGAACGTTTTGTTGAAAAATAAGAACCGTGGTTTTGACCAATATCTTTAAAATTTCCTTTCCCATCATTTTCTAACAAAAGAGGGTACTGTAAAATTAATTCTTCAGCTGTTCCATTTGCAGAAATAATATCTATATCTCCATCATTATCAAAATCCAAAAAAGCCGTTCCCCAACTTCCTTTACCTGCCATTGGAGTTGCAATTCCACTTGATTCAGTAATATCTTTAAAAACGCCATTCCCAAGATTTTTATACAATGCACCATATTTTAAGTCCGAAACTAAAATATCAATTAACCCATCTCCATCTACATCTCCAATAGTTGCATGCATGGAACCTGTAATATGGCCTTTACTATTTGTAGCTATACCAGTTCCAATTCCAACCTCTTTAAAAACACCGTCATTATTTTTAAACAAAAAATTCATTTGATGGTCATTTGCCTGAAAAATATCTAAATCGTTGTCGTTATCATAATCATAAACAGTTAACCCCATGCATTTAGAATCTGGAAATAATAGCCCATTTTCTTCAGTAACATCTTTAAATTTCCCATTGGCTTGTTGCTCGTATAACATTGATGCTTGTCCTTTATATTCAGATGGGTGAGGCATCATTCCAGGTGTTTGGGTAGATATATATTCGGGATCAAAGGCAAGAAAATTCCCAACCATTAAATCCATTCTTCCATCTTTATTGTAATCCCAAAAAGAAGTTCCAATACTCCATTTTGTGAACCCGTTTAAGTCATCAGGTCCTTGTAACCCGAGAGAAGCTGTAATATCACTAAAAGTTCCATCTCCATTATTGTGATAGAAAATATTTGGTCCGTAATTTAATAAGTATAAATCTTGAAAACCGTCATTATCCAAATCTATAGCTCCTGCAGCCATACTCCAATTTTTATTATCAACACCCGCTTTTTGAGCAACTTCAGTAAACGTTCCATCGCCATTATTTTTATACAATTTATTTGAAGTACCCTCAAACTTTTTACCCTCTGGTTTTGAAATTCCTTCAAGATACGTTCCATTCATCATATAAATATCCATCAAGCCATCATTATTGTAATCAAATACAGTTATACCTGAGCCACTACTTTCTAAAATATTCTCATAACTATTATCTCCAAAAGTGTAATTGAAATTAACACCTACTTCTTTTGCTACATTGGTAAAAACAACTTTATTATTCTGAGCCATTAAAATTGTTGAAACGCTCATTAATAATGTAATACAAATAATTCCTTTTATTTTCAATCTCATTCTTGTTTATTCTTTTTTATTAAATTGCGATAATCATCCATTTTTACGATCCTAGTATTGTATTCTTGATTGTACTCTTTAAGATTAGAATTATTAGGGTAAATATCATTTTTTGAAGGTGGATAAGACTCCATTCCATGGAAAGGCAATGGAAGTACTGTTTGTCCAAAAGAAGTATTAATATCTCCATCTTTTACCCAACCAACGCTATGAATTAGAAAATCTCTTTTCCAACCAACTTTTAACTTTGGAAAGTTACTCACACTAAAGTTAAGCGATGTTTCATCACCTGCATTTGAAATAATATATTTATTATCCGATTCCTTTAAAAGCGGAAGTACATCACCATACCGGGTATAGTTACCTGTTAAATCACGCCATTTTTTTGTTTTATCTACATCGTAATAATCAAACCAGTGAGGACCGTAACGACCTCCTTTTTTATAACTATGCGAAAAGCCTCTATAATGTATTTCTGCATTGTCTGGATTTAACTCGGTTATTTCCATTGGCACATTTGGATTTGAATTTGAGAAAAATATCTGATTCCAATATATTTCCATATTCGTTTTAATTTTTATTCTATGGTCGTTTGATAGAAATTTCCCCGAAAGATCTGCTATTACTGTTTTATCTTTACCCATTGGAAAACCAAGATTTTTATCTACCGTTTCCCAATTACCTTTTTTATTTACTACTTGAATTACAGGAAAAGATACTTTTAATTTATCTGTTTGTGATAGTGCTACATTAATACTAGCATCTGAAGGAAAAATCCATCCATTTAAAAATATAAAAACCTCCTTGTTGAAGTCTAAATTTCCTGGATCCAAAATAATTTCTTGCATTTCAGTTAATCCCTGATATTTTTCAAGTTTAAAATCTGACAAATACTTATCATCTTTTTCAGTTATAAAAGAAAGAACATCATTGCCATATAAATTTTTAGCAGAAACTGGTGTGTGTTTTTTATAAACTTGTGTAATATCTAACCCTGGAAAAGGAGGGGGTGTAAATTGTTCTGGAATAAATACATCAATTGAATCGGGATGATCAACTGCAACTAATTGAACTTTGTCCATATAAATAGTTTCCCACAATTCTGAAGTGATTTTTAAAGAATACATTTCATCTTTAGGTTGAAGCATTTCACCTGGGATTTTAATATAATCATCAGAAGCATCTGGAAATGCATGCAATGTTGTACCACCCATTATTCCAAGAGGCATACCTAATGCACTTCGCCACGTAATATCTTTAACAAAAACATATTCACTTCCATTCCAGGTATATAAAAATGGACAAGAACCTTTTAATACTTGAGATTCAATAAGTGCTTGATCTGCATCTGGCAATAGCATATTTTGAGGAACACCATTTGTCCAGGTTATTCTAATAATATCAACTTTAGCCCTATGACCTAAACCAAAATACACATTTGGATCTGTAACTACCATAGTTTGATACAAATCTCCAGCTCTGATTTCAACTTTAGCACCTATTCCAAAATAGTTGTTTTTTGCACTACCGTTTCTTAATCCAACAAGTTTCACATTAACATAATGGTTAATACTACCTCCATCGTTTCTCAAAAGAAAAACACCTCCATCTAAACCTGTTATTATTAAGTCTAAATCTCCATCGTTATTGTAGTCTAAAAGCGTAAGTTGTTTTGCGGATTTTGTATCTTCAGGCAGTAGATGAGAAACATTTGAGAATTCATTTTTCCCATCATTATGAAATAATTGTAGACCTCTTTTACCCGTAATTTCAGATTCTCCAGCAACAATAATATCTAGAAAACCATCATTATCAAAATCAAAAAATTTAGAATCATATGCTTTAACACCTTTAAGGGAGTTTTCCATTTTTCCAGACTTTTTCACCTTTTCAAATTTTCCTTCCCCTTTATTTTCGAATAAGGTTCCCCCGTCTTTTAAGGAGGTAATAAATAAATCTAAAAATCCATCGTTGTTGTAATCACCAACAGAAACATTACTTGAGTTTAGATTATCCTTTATCCCACTTTTATCTGTTAAATTTTTAAAACGACCTTCTCTTTGATTTGAAAACAGTGAAGCACTTTCATTAGAATTAATTACCAACAAATCAATATCACCATCATCATCAAAATCTCCAAAAGCAGCATCAACTGAATTTGAATTAGCTTTTCCTGAAAAATTAATAGTATTTGAAATGTTTTTAAATGTCCCATCTCCATTATTTCTATATACAATATTAAAACTTGAAGTTGTTTTAAATAAATCTAAATCACCGTCATGGTCATAATCAAAAAATAAAGCTTTGTTTCCTCCTTTAGTGTCAATCCCTGCTTTATCTGTAACGTTTTTGAATGCTCCTTTACCTTCATTTCGGTATAAGATATCTCCGTTTTTTCGAACAATATATAAATCTAGAAAACCATCATTGTCATAATCTACAAATTTGGCAAAAGTATCTTCACCGGTATGATTAATTCCAACTTGTTCTGAAACATCATTAAACTGAACCATGTCATTATTAAAAAGAAAGTGTTTATAGGTTGAAGTTGAAGCATCAAAACTACTTACATATAAATCAAAATCTCCGTCACCATCATAATCTGCTGTTTCTACCTGAGTAGAATTTAACGTCTCATTTTTAGATTCATCTTTAAAAACTGGAACAATTTCTAAACCTATTGGTGCTGTTATTTTAACAAATTTAATTACATCTAATATTGATTCATTTTCTACTACCTGATAGGGGGCGTGGTTATAAGTAATTAAAGGAAATCCTATAGATGATCCTCCAGGTCCTTTTAAGTCTTTTATACCCGACTGGTACGGAAATGTAACTTTTAAATAATTTTGAAAAATAGTAAATTGCACCAAAGCATTTTCTTTATCCTTTTTCTTCAAAAACTGAAGTGTGTTATCATAAAATTCAACAGCTTCTTTTGGGAATTCTGGAAATTGTTTTTGAATAATCTCTAGTTGATTAATTGCAGCATCAGTTTCACCATCCTGAATAAAAATAGTTGTTAAGTCTAATTTTGGAACTATATTTCCTGGGGCATTTTTAACTAGTTTAAGAATATATAATTTTCGTTCTTTACGAGAAGATTCATCATTGTTTAATGAATATAATTCCGATAAATTATATAGTATTTTTACGTGAGAATGATCAAATTCAAGAGCTTTTTTAAGTTCTTGCTTGGCCTTTTCATTGTTGTTCTTCATCTGGTAAACAGTTGCAAGCATTAACCTTACGTCTGCATCCTTAGGGTCTATTTTAATTGCTTTTAATAATTGTTTTTCAGCCTCAATATTATTCCCCATTCTCAAATAGGTTAAACCCAGATTAGCATAGCCACGTTTTTTATTTGGTGCAAGTTCAATAACTTTTAGAAACTCATTTTTAGCTAATTCAAGATTAAATTCTTCAAGATAAGCAAGCCCCAATGTTTGAGCTGACATTAAATCAAGTTTAACTTGCTTAGGGTCTTTTTGAGTTTTTTTACAACTAAAAAAAGTAGTTGAAATAAGAATAAATAAAAAAGTGATGAATATTTTTTTCATAAAATCAAAAATAAGAAATAAAAAGGTAATTTACCGTACAACTTTAGTGATAAAAGCATTTTTAACTTCTAACAAATTGACTTCACCTTTGCGATTTCCATTTTGATCAAATTGAATATTCCCTGTAACACCATTGTGATTAATAATTGCTAAAGAATGCAGTATTTCTTCCTTATTAAAGCCAGATTCTGTAATTGCCTCAATAATAATATTGGTTGCATCATAGGCATAGGCTTCTATCAAACCAGGTTCTTTTTTAAACCTTTTAAAATACGCTATCTTAAACTTTATCCATTTTGAATTTGATGATAAATTGGCATCAATAGAAATTGTATTTTCATAATCTTTAGAAATAGTTTTATTAGCTCCAAAATATAATGAAGGGCTGAAAATAGGTTTATTTATTTTAAGTTTTCTAATGTGATTTACTATTTTATTAGTATCTGAAGAGCTTCCAACTATAACAATACCATCAAATTCTACTTTCTTTAATTGCTCAGAAAGATTACTGAAATTATTAGAAGCGTTGGCATATGAAAGTTGAACCATTTTTGGCAAACCTTTCTTTTCTGAAATTTGAATAAAGCTATTTAAAAATTGATTTGAATCATAAGAATTATCTGAAATTGAAATAATTTTCTTCAGTTTTCTATGTTGATATATTTCATTACTTATAGAGGTAGCCTGTTTTTCAGTATTAAAAACACTATTAAAATACCAAGGCACAAAAGCTTTTGAAAGGGTAGGGTCGGTTGCCCAAGCCGACAAAAAAATAGTACGTGTTTTGGCTGTAACCTGCTCAACTAAATGTGCATTGCGCCCATCATGAGATCCTAAAATAGCATAAACATTATCTTGAAAAATTAAATCAACAGCCTTTTTAGCCCCAGTACCCCATGGACCTTCCATTGATTGAGTTACCAAATTAAATTTGTTACCATTTAATCCAGGCTTTAAGTTGGCTTGCTCAATGGCCAATTCTGCCGCATATTTCGCGTTTATATGACTCTCATCATTAATTAATAATCCAATATTTATGGTTTGCCCCTCAACTTGTTTAGGTACATTTAAAAGAATAATAAATGTTATTATTCTTAATAAAAAAACAGAATTAAATGAATTCATAAATACTAATAATACAATTTAATAACCAACTGATTTACTAGAATGTCTTTTCATTTTGGGTGTAGAAGAATAATTGAATTTTCCATTTTTCATTTTTGCTATAAAAACATCTCCAATGTCATTCCAACTTCCATCTAAAATAATCTTTCCTGTAACGCCTTCATAGCCTTGAAAAGTTTCTAAATCTGTTAGTACATCTCTTATTAAAACTCTATTTAATCCAACTTTTTGAATTGCTTTAATAATCAGATTCATTCCATCATATGCATGAGCAGCAAAAGCATTTGGCTCTTGGTTGTATTGTTTAATATAATCCGCTCTAAATTTTTTCAATTTTGGATTATCAGCATCCGGATTATAAGGGCTAGTAGATACAATTCCTTCTGCATCTGAGCCTGCAATTTTTAAAAATTCTTCACTTACAACTCTATCTGAAGCAAATATTGGTAATGCCATACCCATTGCTCTAATTTGTTTCACTATAAGCGCTGATTCCTTTGCATTTCCCCAAATTAGTACAGCATCTGGTTTTGATCTTTGGATATTTGCTAATTGCATTTTAAAGTCTTCTTCACCTTCATTAAATCGCTCCTCAATCATCATTGGGTGCCCTAATCGAGTAGCAACTTCTGAATACTCCATAATACCCACGCGGCCATAACGACTATTAGTTCTAATTACAGCCACACGCTTATGCTTCTCTTTATTAAAAATATACGAAGCTAACGCATAACCACTTTGTCTATCATCACTTATAACACGAATCATCCAAGGAATACTTGTTTCTGTAAAAGTAGGATCTGGATCTCCTGTGCAGACCATCATTATTTCCATTTTTAATGTAGCTCTTAAAGCAACATGAGATACAGTATCATCAATGGAACCTAACCAAACCCATACTTTTTCACCATCCATTTTTACAACTTCATTGGCAGCAGCGCCCCATAAGCCAACATCATTATGAATCATTAGTTTATATGGAATACCGTTATAGCCATCTTTTCTGTTTGCCTCTAAAATAGCTAAAGTTGCTCCGTTTAACATTTGTTTCCCTAAAGGAACAATAGGAGAACCATCTAGAGGACCTAAAAAACCAATTCGAACTTCTTTTATATCTTTTGGCGGTAGTTTCTCGCGACCTGCTCCATAAAATTGAACAGGCTCGAGAAAATGATATTTATAAGCCTTTTGAAAATTGTTATAAGGGAAAAAATCATCTGGTGTATTCCCATACATAACCTTTTTTTCTTTTTTTTCTTGACCAATTATTTTTTCACCCTGAAACATGAAAAATAAGATGAAAATTCCAAATACCCAGTAGTGACGTTTCATTCTTTAATAGTTTATTTTGATTTGCAAATTGCGTATACTTCTATTTCAACCAATAAGGTTTCCCAACATAATCTTACTTGAATTCCCGTAGCAGCTGGTAAAGGATCCAATCCTAACCAACGGTAAAATGATGTGCGTATTTTATTGAATTCATCATAATCTCTTTCTATATCTCTAAGGTAATTTGTTGTTCTAACTACATCATGCCAAGACATTCCTTCAGCCTCAAGAAGATTGGTAATATTAACATAGGTTCTCCATAATTGAGCTTTAAAATCTCCTATATGTTCAGGTTTCCCTTCATCATTAACACTTGCTGTACCAGAAATTAATAGCACTTTATAGCCTCCTAAATCTAAACGTAAAGCTCTAGAAAATGAAGATGGTTTTTCATAATTATAAGCTTCGTTAAGTGTATGAGGTACATTAACAACATGCTTTTCAATAGGTGGTCTTTCGTCATGAATTGAAGGGAATATATTCTCACTAATTTTATGATCTTCGGTTAAAATTCCCAATTTTTTCATTTCAATAATTTCTCCATCAGTAAGTTTTGATAGATCAATTAACATCTCTTTACTATCTTTTTTATCTACTATATCATTCATAATTCTAATGTTTTGTTATTATTTAAATTTTGAGATTTAGAAATCTTATTTAACTAAATTTACTTTTTTAATTCCCCTCTACTTATCCCTTTTGAAGTAGCAACCCAAATAACATCTTTTTTAATATCTACACCTAAAGTGAAATTGTGAGATATTGAAGGTGACATTGTTATTTCTTTTATGTTTTCTCCTTTGGTAAAAACAACTTTTCCATTTACGTTATTTTTATTTTTAGTATAGGTTACCCAATTTGTGCCATCTGTACAACTCAATCCTTTATCCGTGCATAGATATGCTACAGAACCTTCTGCTTTAACATAATTGATAAAATTACTTGCTAAACCACTATCATGGTCAAAATAACCTTTCCAATGAACACCATCATATTTACTCAAACCAAAATAAGTTGCCACCCATAAATTTCCATTTGCCCAAGAAGTTCCTGTTGTTATATCATGTACAACACCATCGTCTGGAAAAAGATCAATTTCCATATTCCCATCTGGATCTACATGATCTCTAAATTTTTTTGTTTTTTTTGCATATTCAATAACTCCACCACCCCAAGCAGCAATATAAATATTATCGTCTCCAGCACAAACGCCATAAGTCCAAGGTTCATGCATTGGAGCGTTTTCTTCCGTAAATATTTCCCATTTTTTAGTGTGTGTATTGTATTGTCCTGCGCCTCCTCCGGTTGCAACCCAAACATATTTTTCATCACAGATAACAGAATAGATTAAATCATTTGGCATTCCGCTATTAAATTGATTAAAATTTTCAAATTTACCAGAAACCCAACGTGTTAATCCTCCCATAGTACCAATCCAAACATCGCCAGTTAATTTACAAACATCAATGGATAAAACTCCGTTATGTGCAAGGCCATCTTCAGAAGTATAGGTTTTCCATGTGTTATTCTCGTATACAGCTAAACCATCATGTGTTCCTACTAATACACGATCTCCATCTATACGAACACAATAGGTTTTATCACTAGGAAGACCATCTTTTACAGTGAAATTTTTCCAATTACCAAAAACTGGAATTGATGAATTTTGAGCATTTAAATCAAACTTCAAAAAACAAATAGAAAAAATAACAATTGTTAAAACTGTGACTTTTAAATATTTTATAAATCGTGTAAATATCATAATATTAACCTTTACTTATTAGTTAAATGAACATTAGCATAACTTTCTGGTTTGCTTTTTTCATATTCGGGTCCTCTTAAAGATTTTAGATATGCAACCAAATCATTTAATTGGATTTTAGTCATATCATTTACATAGCCATGTTCATCTTCTTCTCCGTAAAGCGTCCAAATTTCTTCCAGTGTCTCGGCACGTCCATCATGTAAATAAGGAGCAGAAGAATAAATGTTATTTAAATGAGGTGTGTCAAATAAAATTGGATCATCACTTTCTGATAAAGTACCAACATCCGCCAACTGTAAATTTGTGTAAAATGGTGCTGGATGACAAGTAACACATCTGCCATTTTCAGGTATTTCTTTACCTGAATTATCAATAGATCTATTAAAAAGTTTTTTCCCTCTATACTGAGATTCAGTTAATTCCCCTGAAGGGTTGTTCATTAAATTAGGAGGGTATTTAATTCCTGTTTTTATATAAGCTGTTATCGCATCTAAATCATCATAACTAAATTGTTCTGTTCTTGTAAGGACCGTTGAAAATCGGATTCCATCTTGTTTATAAACAGTTTGATTTTTACCATTCCACTTGAATGGTGCCGTTCCTTTAATTTCGCGTAAAGACTGTGTATTTGTTACATTTCTCCCCATATCTTTCCCTGCCATATTGTATACTAATCCATCCTCGTGATTATCGGGATGACATGTATAGCAAGCATATTGATTTTGAAAAGTGTGTCCTGCATTATTAAAAAGTCTTCTTCCTTTACGAGCTACAGTTATTCGAGTTGGCCCACCTAAATCAATAGATTGCTCTTTTTCTAATGTTTTGGTATTTATAACTCCAATTTTATCTTCTAAATTCTCTGCTATATATAATAATTCTCCATCTGCAGAAAGTTTAAGACCTTTTGGATTTGCACCTGTTTTAATACGTTTTATAACAAATCTCTTACTAATTCCTAATGTATTTGCGTACAATTTTAACTTTTTGGCAGGTGTTGAGGCTAAAATATTTTTAATTGAATCCATTGAAATTACAGAAATATAATCCACACCTGAACTTGAGACGAAAGCCTTTTTACCATCTGGAGTTATAACTATATCAAATGGGTTGGGATAATAAGAATTTGGTTCATCTAATAATAATTGAATAATTTTACCATCTTCTTTTTGCTCAACAATTCCAATACCGTGAGTCATCATCCACCCACCTTCAACTTGTATACTTGGTACTAAATTTTTAGGTCGAGTTAACGTCATAATTGCTAAATCGGACGATGGTGTAAATGCAATATTTTCCATTAAATAAGCAGATGGAACACTAATCTGTTTTGTTAATCTTTGTGTATTATCATTAATTAGTGTTAATTCACTTATTAAGGGATCACCATATGGAGCAATTTTAGCACGTCTGCTTGTTACATATAAATTTTTACCCTTTGGAGATAAAGCAATGCCAGTTGGATCACTTCCTGTTGAAATTCTTTTTATCTCTTCTTTTGATACTAAATCTATTACCGATACATCAGAACCAAATGTATTGACCGCATATAAATATTCTCCTGAATTACTTATTGATAAACCCGATGGCCCATTTCCCGTTTTAATAGTATCAACAACAGCTAATGTTTTAAGATGTATAACTGAAATATTATCCGACCATTGATTACTTACATAACAAAATTTCTCCTCCTTACCAATTATAACGCTATGAGGATGAATACCAACATTTATATTTTTTAAAACCTTTTTACTTTTTGTATCAACAACTAACAACGCATTGGCATCTTGAGCCACAACAAGAAGTTTTTCGCCATCATTCATTATATCAAGATTAAAAGGCGACAAATAATCTTCATTAATAAATTTAGAAACGTATTTGTTTTGAGAAGTATACAAATGGCATGAACTACACAAAAGGGGATGATCGGTTACTGCAGTTCTTTCATTTACATGTGCTCTTGCTAACTTTCTACCAGGGTAAGCAATTATAACTACAAGAAGAAGTATAATTCCAAATAATATTAATAATCTAGTTTTTTTCATAGCTATTTTACTAATTCTTTTTTAGCATTAATTTTATTTTCTTGGGAAGGCAACACAATTGGAAATTTTCTAACAGAAAGGGGTTGTATATTATCTGGAACTAGCCCTTTATTTTCATGACATCCAACACAACCTCTTCTCTCATTCGGCCTCAAATAAATCCAACTACTTGGTCCGTTAACAATATCTCCTTCACTATTTAAAGTTTGAACTCTAAACGGGACATCAGCCAACATTTTTACATAAAATGACCCATCATCTTCTAAATTAATTGTACCGATTGATTTATCAATACCTATAAATTCAATTTTATTTGATTTATAGTTGTCAGTGTTTTCAATTGTCTCTATATCAGTTAGATTAGCGTTTTGACACACCATTAAAGCGGTGTTCTTATTTAGATTAATTTCACTAGGTAATTTTCTTGGGAGCTCTCTCTTTTCAACTAATACAACATCAATAATATTAAAATCACTATTTGTATAAATCTCTTTTTCAATAGCGTTTTTAATTGAATTATATTCATAAATTCCATACCTGTCATTAGACGATGGTTTAAATGATGTAACAAATTCAGTATCATTTTTTGAATTCACAAAATGAAAACTTCCTTTAATAGTTTTAGATAATTCAACCCTAGTGTTTAACGGGTTACTATAATTTACTGAAACAATTCTATATTCTTCGGTCGAAGTATTTTGCTCAATAAATAAAATTTCACCTTTATCAGTTTCACAACCAATACTTATTAAATTATATGTATTTGAACTTTTATAAAAAACATCTTGCTTACTTCCGTCAGGTCTAGATATCATTAACACTCCTTTTTTATCTTCAGGGAAATATTGCTTACTAATTGCTAATAATCGTCCATCCTTAAGTACAATACTGGAAAAATAAGAATGTGGATTGAAGGTTATTTGATGCAGTTCAGAACCATCAAAATTACAAGTGAAAAGAGCATAGCCTCCGTTTTCTGCATTACTTAAAACATATTTACTAAATACAATTTGTCCAGTTGGAAGATAATTTGGATCAATACAATTTTGTTCTGAAAAAACTAATTGTTGAAATTTTAAATTAGATAAATCTAATTGCCAAATTTGCCACTTGTCACCTTTATTTTTTTGAGCTGAAAAAATCATTAAAGCTCCGTCAAAAGAAATTTTTGGCGCACAAGCAGAGTAAAAATCCTTCGTAAGAATTTTCAAACTTTCATTACCTTTAACTGGGTTTATTGCAGCAATACTAGATTTAGAGAAATAATTATTGCAATTTATATTTTTTAAACTGCTTTCAGTTAAATCACCTTTAACTTGTGTGAATATAATTTCACCTTCAAATGAAGTTTTACTACAAGAAGACATTAATAAAATCAGAAATAAACTTATGGAATAAAACAATTGTGTATTTATATTAATTCTAGACATTTAAACTTATTTAGGTTCTTTAATTGTGAGAATCTGATTTGCCTTAATTTGCTCTAGTGTTTGAATTTTACCAGAAGGCCATTTAATTTCAATAAAATCAACAATTTCGTTTTGAGAAATTCCAAAATGTAATCTAGAGTCGTTTTGAGAAAGATAACCAGAAGTGCTTTTTTTCTGAGAGGTTTGAATTTTACCCCCTGAAGAAATTTTTACTCTAGATCCAATTCCGTCTCTATTGCTTGTTTCGCCAATTAAGTTTAAAGTAATCCAGTTGTTATTGTTCCCTTTATTATTTCTTAAAAATGTACTTGCACTATTTAAATTAACTATAAAAATATCTATATCACCATCATTATCGTAATCTCCCAAACAAGCACCACGGCCTACATTTTCTTCTTTAAAATACGCTCCTAAATTTACAGAAACATCATTAAATTTTCCTAGGTCTACATTTTCAAAAATTTGATCTTCCTGTCCATATAAATGTTTCAATTCTCCATTTGCTTTAAAAATATCAACATCTGCATCATTATCATAATCTAGAAAAGAAGAAGACCAACCTACAAATTGACCTGAAGCAACTGAAATTCCAGCAACATAGGATTTATCGCTAAATATTCCATTTCCTAAATTTTTATATAACGAGCAATAATTATCGTCTGAAATAAACATGTCTAATAATTCATCACCATCATAATCAGCAAAATCTACAGACATACTAACAGTGGCTTCACCTGCCTGACTAAATCCCGTTCCAGACATTGTTCCCTTATTAATAAATCCTTTTCCTTGATTATTTTGCCATAAGTAATTTACTGTGTGATCATTAGCTACGTAAATATCTACAAATCCATCATCGTTATAATCTGCAGCTCCAACTCCCATTGCTCTACCATCAATATCAACAATTCCCATTTCTTTGGTTACATCTGAAAAAGTTTCATCTCCATTATTAAGAAACAAAACATCTGGTTGACTGTCATAAGCTAACGGACCAGGAAATCCATCTGGAGCATAATAATAATTGTATTCAGGGTCAAAACTTAAGTAGTTTCCAACATACAAGTCTAATAAACCATCATTATTAAAATCTAACCATACAGCTCCTACACTGCATGCTTTTCCAACACCTAGATTAGATTTTTTGGTTACATCTGAAAAAGTTCCATTACCATTGTTTTTAAATAATGAATTAACGCCATAATTACTCAAAAATATATCAGGATAACCGTCATTATTATAATCTCCAATTGTAACTCCCATGCTATATGTAGAATTATCAATTCCTGCTTTATCTGTTACATCTTCAAATGTTCCGTTTTGAAGATTTCTATATAAATGGTTTTTAGGTAAATTATCAGGTTCTTCACATTTACTAAAACCTTCCAACCAAATTCCATTACAAGTGTAAATATCAATATAACCATCTTGATCGAAATCAAGAAAAGCAGCTCCGCCTCCAACTGATTCTATAATATTTTTCATATCATTAGAGCCAATGGAATGTGTGAAATTCAATCCGATTTCTTGACCAATCTCTTGAAAAAATTCATTATTTTCTTCTGGAATTGTGTAAACGGTTTTATTATTTGAATTAGATGGAGAATTAGAATTTAAATTACACCCAGTAAAAATTACTATTATTAAAAGGAAAATATAAGAGTTGTATTTATTTGAATATCTGAAATTATAATTTTTTATGTGCATTATATTAATAATCTATTTTTATGCTGTTTTAATTATAATAAAAGAAAAAGTACTCTTTATTTTCTTTTATAAAAACCTCTATTATTTTAATATTTACTATTCTAAAAAAGCTTAATACTTAGATTAATTATATTTTTGAGAGTTTTTTAATTAGACTAATTATAGCTACTACTAGTCATTTTTTTATTAATCTAAAAATAATAAATACTTAGCAAAAATATATTATTGATTTTAATCATTGTATGATTTAAATCATATAATGATTAAAAATTTATTAAACTACTATATTGATAATCAGTATTTTGAAAAATATTTTAAGGTGAAGGTATTGTGTTTTTTTATCTCATAACAAGTTTTAAAGGTGTAGCGCACTGATAATCATCTGTTAAACTATTTGCTAATTTTTGATGTGTTCAAACTGTTAAAATTTGAATGATTTTTTCTTTCGCCACTATTTGAGGTTTTGTGCTTTGGGAATTCAATCTGATTTATTTAAGTGGAAATATTTTGTTTTATTTAGTAATATCTAATAGAATATTTAGAGCTTCTATTTCATAATAATTAGAAAAAAGAATAGTATGAAAAATGCACTTAATTAGAAGGTATAAGTTTGTTCTAGTTTTTTTAAAGTTTGTGCATGTTTAAAATTAGAATAAGATAAAAACATCCTGTCACTTTAGAAATAGTCAGATATTACCCTATAATGGTCATATTTCACCCGTGCTAAATCATCTGTTGCATCATTTGATCCGAATGTTTTTTTTGAATAATTAATTATTAATAGATTTATGGTGTCAAATTTTTATTTTAACCAAATATTATATTTATGAAAAAAACATTATTTAAGCAATTGAAAAAAACAAGCACATTGTTGCTGTTTTTATTAATTTTATCAGTGCATCATATGAATGCACAGAACATTACCATTACTGGTATTGTGACTGACGGACAAAATCAGCCATTGCCCGGGGCAAATGTTCTTTTAGAGGGAACCACAATTGGTACGCAAACTGATTTTAACGGAAACTATACTATTACTGCAGATAGTAATGGAAAATTAGTATTTAGTTTTATTGGGTTTGTAACTAAAAGTATAAGTATTAACGGTGAAAAATCAATAAATGTTTCTTTAGCTGAAGATGCTAATAGTCTTGATGAGGTTGTTATTGTAGGTTACGGAATACAATCTAAATCAGATGTAACAGGTTCTGTAGGTGTTGTAGACTCAAAGGAAATTGAAAAATATACTTATAGTAATGCTACTGAGGCATTACAAGGTAGAATGGCAGGTGTTAGCGTAACAGCTCCAGGAGGTACTCCAGGAGGAGGTCCTGTTGTAACTATTAGAGGGTCTGGTACTCTTTCTGATGCAGGTCCGTTATATGTTATTGATGGTATGTTAACAGGAAGTATGAGTTCTATTAACCCAGGAGATATTGAATCTATTTCTGTTTTAAAAGATGCTTCTGCAAGTGCAATTTACGGTTCTAGAGCAGCAAATGGTGTTATTATAGTAACTACTAAAAAAGGTGTTAAGGGACAAATTGGAATTGACGCAGATGTGAGTTATGGAATACAAAAAGTTATTAACACTATAGATTATGCAACGGCAGAACAATATGCTGCAATTTCTAATAGAGCAAGAGATAATGATGGTATTGATAGAGCTCCGGCAAATGACACAGCATTTAATCCTGCATATACAAGTGATATTCAAAATGAATCTTTAAGAACTGCACAGGTAAAAAATATGAATGTTAGGTTTTATGGAGGTGGTGAAAATGGAACATATAGTGTTTCTTTAAATCATTTTGATCAAGACGGTATAGTTAGGGAATCTAGTTATAAAAGAACTACAGCAAGATTTAATGCTGGATTAAAAAAAGGTATTTTTAAATTAGAATCAGCTGTAGGTTTAACAAGAACAGAAAACAATCCGAATAATTATTTTAATAAAGAAAGAGGATTGATTCCAACGATAAGAACAAAAGATGATGATGGAAATTGGAGTGCTACAGATTTTCCTGATGAATCATTTTCATCTTATTACGGTGTTGGTAGTTCAATTAACTCCTTAGGTTTAGCTTCTATTGAAGATAGAACTGTAACTAGAAATGCTATTATTGGAAATATTGGAGCATCTTTAGAGATTATTGAAGGATTAACATATAAGTTGAACCTAGGTTTAGAGTCTTATGCCAATAATAACTACACATTTACACCTCTTTATGTGTTTAATGAAGCTTCAGAAGGTAATACTGATTATGCAGAACTTAAGGAAACAAATACAAATTACTTATCTACATTAGTTGAGAATACATTAAACTATAAAAAAGAATTTGGAGATCATAAAGTAGATGTAATTGCTGGGTATACTGAGCAAGTTTCTAACACTAGGTATTTAGGTGTTGTAGCTAGAGATTTTCCTAATAACGATATTAGAGTGGCATCAGCAGCAGCAGATTTTACTCAAATGCCTTCAGAAGATTTAACTAAAGGGATTCAATCATATTTTGGAAGAGTTAGTTATAGCTATGATGAAAGATATTTATTAACGGCTACTATACGTCGTGATGGATCTTCATTGTTTAAAGAAGATTTAAGATGGGGAACATTCCCTTCAGCTGCTTTAGGTTGGAATATAAGTAACGAGAAATTTATGGAAAATTTTGAAACACTTACTGATATTAAATTAAGAGGTAGTTATGGTGAGATAGGTTCTGATAACGTTGCTATTTATGCTATTTATCCTGAATTAAACTTAAATAGTGAAAGTGTTCTTGGTGATCCTCAAGTTAGATATCCTGGTTACTCTATAACAAAAGGTGTAAATAGTAATATTACTTGGGAAACAACAAAAACTACAGATATTGGTCTTGAATTTGAGGCTTTAGATAATAAATTGAATGTTACAATGGATTACTTTATTAAAAACTCTGAAGATGTTTTGGTTGCTTTACGTCCATCTTTATATACAGGGTTTGATAATGATGTGCCTTTTAACACGGCAAGTATTAAAAATAAAGGTTTTGAATTTATAGCTGGATATAATGATCAATTTGGTGAAGTTAATTTTAATGCTTCAGCTAACTTTTCTATTATAAATAATGAAGTTACCGCTCTTGGTAATGCAACTCCAATAATTGCTGGTGGATTTACATCTAATGGTTTATTAGGAACAAAAACTGATATTGGTGAGCCTATTTCTTCATTCTTTGGATATGTAAGAGATGGAATTTATCAAACAGATGCAGAGGCAGATGCAGCAAATGATCAAGCAAATCCACAAGCTGGAGACATAAGATTTAAAGATTTAGATGGAGATGGGGATGTAGATGTAGATGATCAAACTTATATTGGAAATCCAACACCAAACTTTATGTATGGTATTAATGTTTCTGCTGATTATAAAGATTTTGATATTAGTTTATTCTTTAACGGTGTATCTGGGAATAAGATATTAAATGGAGTTAAATACAGAGGATATTTTGATACGGAAGGAAACTATTTGGCTGATGCATTAAATGCATGGACACCTGAAAATACTTCTTCTAATATTCCAAGAAACACTTTGAGTGACCCTGGATTTAACAGAAGAATGTCAGATTTTTATTTAGAAAATGGATCTTACTTAAGATTGAAAAATGCACAAATTGGGTATTCTTTACCAGAAAATGTGTTGGAGAAAATAAAAATAGCTAAAGTAAGATTCTATGTTTCTGCAACAAATTTATTTACAATTACAGATTATACTGGTTATTATCCTGAAATTGGAAGAGGAGGAAGAGGAAACTCAACAAAAATATTCAATTCTGGTGTAGATGAAGGGTCTTATCCTGTGCCAAGAACTTACCAATTAGGATTACAAGTGTCATTTTAATAATAAAAAACAGTTAAAAAATGAGAAAAAAATATAATTATTTAAAAACTATAATTGCAATGACTGGTATTTTATTACTATCAGTTAATTGCGCAGAAGATCTTTTGGATCAACCAAATCCAAATGCATTTACGCCAGACTTATTTTGGCTAGATCAGTCTGATGCAGAAAAGGGTATTATTGGTGCATATAGTGCATTTACACATATTTGGTATTACTCTAGATTTGAAATTTTCGCATCAGATTATAGAGATGATGTAACTAATCCTTACGGAACGTCTGAAAGAACTGCTTTAGGTTCATTCAACGGAGTTTCAAATTCAAATGGAACCAAATGGGTTTGGGCATCTATGTATAAAGGAGTGAGTAGAGCAAATGAAGTTTTATTTAATGTGCCAAATATTGATATGGATGAAACTGCCAAGAATAATATTCTTGGAGAAGCTTATTTTATTAGAGCATATAATTATATGTGTTTAGTTCAGAGCTGGTTAAATGTGCCATTAATTACATTGCCAATAAGTGAGATTGCAGATCCTATTGGAGATATTACACAAACACCTCCAGAAGAGGTTTGGGTACAAATTATTTCAGATTTAAAAATGGCAGGAGATTTATTACCTAATGCTTGGCCTGATGGTCAAAAAGGTAGAATTACTTCTGGTGGTGCTATTGGTATGTTAGGAAAAGCATATTTATATACAAAAGATTACGATAGTGCAAAAGAAGCATTTTCAACTATAATGGATGGTCGTTTTAATTTAACAGCTGATTATGCTGATAACTTTACTGAGACTAAAGAGAACAATTCTGAATCATTATTTGAAATTCAAATGATTAATGATGGTAACCAAGGTTGGGGAAGTGATGCACCAGGTTCTGGAAAGGGAGCAGGGTTCCATGCAGATTTAGCACCAAGAGGTTTTACAGGACAAGATGGTACTAGAATTAACCAATGGGTGTTAGATAAGTTTTTAGATGAAAGAACTGTGAATGGAGAAATTGATCCAAGAACTTTTACAACATTATTCTTTGATACTGATGAGACAACTACTTATCAAGGTAATGTATTATCTCCTAGAACCTATACAGATAAAACATATCAAGAAGTATTCCCTGGTGGAGACTTAGTGTGGGCAAATAAACATTTAGATCACGCATTTAACGGACGTGCAAATTCTCAAGATGGTGGATGGCACGGTTCAGGAAATAACTTAAGAATATTAAGATATGCTGATGTTTTATTAATGTATGCAGAAGCAGAATTTATGACAAATGGTTCAACTACTGCTGCCTTAAATGCAATTAATCAAGTAAGAGCAAGGGTAGATATGCCACCTTTTACAAGTATTACTATGCAAGATATAGAAGATGAGAGAGTTAAAGAGCTTAGTTTAGAGCGTACAAGATACTTTGATATTTTACGTTGGGGTAAAGTTGTTGAATATATTGTAAACAAACCTGAGTTGAAATCTGAAAGTGGAGGAACAAGTTCATACAAAGCGGGTAGAGAATATATCGCTATTCCACAGAATGAGTTGGATACAAACCCAAATTTTGTACCAAATCCTGGTTACTAAAAATTAATTTTTTTTAATATTTTGAAGGAACCATGTTTTACATGGTTCCTTTTTTTTATTTTTACCCATAAACAATAATCTCATGTATAGAATTAATTTTCTATTAATAATTTTAGCCTTCGTTTCTTGTGAAACAAAGAAAACAGAAGGAAATAATACAACTACATTTATAAGTTTAAATGCTGATCAATCAGGTGTTAATTTCTCTAACAATATTGTAGAGAATGATACTTTAAATTATTTTAAGTTTCCTTACCTATATATGGGTGCTGGGGTTTCAATAGGTGATATAAATAATGATGGTCTTTCTGATATTTATTTTACGGGTAATATGACTCCTAATAAATTATTTCTGAACAAAGGAGATATGAAGTTTGAGGATATTACAAAAAAATCAGGTACACAAGGAGATAGTAGGTGGTATACAGGAACAACAATGGCCGATGTAAATAATGATGGATGGATAGATATATATGTTTGTTCGGGAGGGAAATTTGGATCTTCTAAAAATCAACTATTTATAAATAATACCGATGGAACTTTTACTGAAAAAGCGGAGGAATTTGGTATTGCAGATGGTTCAGCTTCCATTCAAGCAACCTTTTTTGATTATGACAATGATGGATTTGTAGATTTATTTGTTGGAAATTACCCACATGTTCAAGTAAGTCAGGGAAATGCGTACTATAGAGTGAAAATGGATGATAATTTAGATTATGAGTCTGGTCATTTATTTAAAAATAATGGAAATGGAACTTTTAAAGATGTTACACGAGAAGCTGGAGTACAGAATTTTGGAATGACTTTAGGGGTTGTTGCTTCAGATTTAAATAATGATGGTTTTCAAGATCTATTTGTTTCAAATGATTTTAATGTGCCAGATTTTATTTATTTAAATAATGGAGACGGTACGTTTAAAGAATCTGTAAAAGAAGCAACGAATCAAATTTCAATGTTTGGTATGGGGTCTGATGCAGCCGATTTTAACAATGATGGTTTGATTGATATTGTTCAGATGGAAATGACTCCTTCCACTCATAAAAGATCTAAAACCAATATGGCAAGTATGAATCCTGAAAGATTTTACGAAGGTGTAAATTTTGGTTTTCATTACCAATATATGCAAAATAGTTTACAACTAAATAATGGTACTTATAACAATGTACCAATATTTAGTAATATTGCGCGTATAGCAGGAATTCACGCAACAGATTGGAGTTGGGGAGCTTTATTTGCCGATTTTAATAATGATGGATTAAAGGATATAATCATTACTAACGGTATGATGAGAGATGTAAACAATAACGACATAAATGATGAATTTAGTTCAAAAAGTTTTTTTGGGAAAACGAATCATTTAGATTATTTGAAATATCCTAGTACACCACTTGATAACTACGTGTTTAAGAATAACGGAGATTTTACTTTCTCTAGAGTAAACGATGAATGGAACTTAAAATATGTAGGGTTTTCAACCGGTGCATCATATGCCGATTTAGATAATGATGGTGATTTAGATATTGTAATAAACAATTTAGGAGATGTAGCATCAGTGTTTGAAAATAAAACTGAAACTACGAATAAAAATTATTTAGATATTAAATTAATAGGGTCAGAAAGTAATCCATTAGGATTAGGTACTAAAATAGTTATAAAAACTGGTGATGAAGTTCAAAAACAAGAATTAACATTAACTAGAGGGTTTCAATCTAGTGTGGACGCTAAAATTCATTTTGGTTTAAATAATGTTACAAAAGTTGATGAGGTTAAAGTTGTTTGGCCAAAAGGTGAAGAGCAAATAATTAGCAATGTAAATTCAAATCAAGAGTTAAAGGTTAACTATAAAAATGCGTTAGAAGTAAATAGATATAAAGAGGTTATTACTCATAAATTTGAGGATGTTACAACGTTAAAAGGGATTGATTTTAAACATACCGAAAATAGTTATAACGATTTTAAATTTGAGCCTTTACTTCCTCATAAGAATTCTCAATTTGGTTCGGGTGTTACCGTTGGAGATGTTAATGGAGATGGTTTAGAAGACTTTTTTGTAGGTAATGCTACCGGAAGTTCGGCAGCAATGTATATACAGAATATTGAAGGGAAATTTACAATTATGAATGGGCCTTGGGAACAAGACGCTCAATATGAAGATATGGAAGTTTTACTGTTTGATTTTGATAATGACAATGATTTAGATTTGTATGTTGTAAGTGGTGGTAATGATAAGAGAAAAGAGGAAAGTTTTTTTCAAGATAGAATTTATATCAATACTCAAAATGGATTTGTGAAAGGAGATAAAGTATTACCAAGTATAATATTTAGTGGTTTAATGGTTAGTCCGGGGGATTTTGATAAAGATGGGTTAACTGATTTATTTGTAGGAGGAAGAATAATTCCAGGAAAATATCCTTTCCCCGCTAAAAGTTCTATTTTAAAGAATAATGGGGGTAAAGATTTAGATTTACGTTTTGTAGATGTTACTAACCAAGTTTTACTAGAGTTAAATGAAGCAGGATTAATAACTTCTGCAATTTGGGACGATTTTAATAACGACGGTACTTTAGATTTAATAATTGCAGGTGAATGGACTCCAATTCGTTTTTTTAAAAACACAAATGGAAGTTTTAAGGAAAAAACTGAAGAGTTTGGTTTTGAAAAAAGTACTGGTTGGTGGTATAGTTTAAAAAAGGCCGATTTGGATGGAGATGGAGATAATGATTATTTAGCTGGAAATTTAGGTTTAAACTATAAATACAAAGCAAGTGAAAAGGTGCCATTTGAAGTTTTTGCTAATGATTTTGACGAAAATAATAGTATGGATGTGGTATTGAGTTATAAGAAGGAAGGAACACAATTACCATTAAGAGGTAGGGAATGTTCATCACAACAAGTACATGCAATTAAAGTTAGATTTAAAACCTATGAAGCTTATGCGAATGCTGATTTACAAGAAATATATGGGGAGCAAATGTTAGAAAAATCATTGCACTATTCCGCAAATACATTTGCAAATTATTGGATAGAAAATAAGGGAGATGGAATATTTAAAATGCATAAATTACCACAAAGAGCTCAATTAGCAGCTATAAATAAATTTGAGGTTTTTGATTATAATGGAGATGAATATCCAGATATTTTATTAGCTGGAAATATTTATGGATCCGAAGTTGAAACGCCAAGAGGTGATGCTAGCCTAGGACTTGTATTAACGGGTACTGGAAATAAGGTTTTTAATGTAGTTACACCTTCTGAAAGTAATTTGTTTGTAAAGGGAGATGTAAGAGGGTTAGCTCCTATTAAAATAAATAATAATTCTACGGATGCCTATTTATTTTCAATTAATAGTGAATACTTAAAACTGATCCAATTTAACAAATAAGTTTGCATCTTGTTCTTTTTAATATAACTAAGTTAGTTTAACTTAAAAAGTTAATAAAAAACGAATTGTAAGAAAACAATAGTATTTAGTTCTTTGTTAGTCATTTTGTAACAAGTTCACTATCAGAAATTTTATTTTTCTAACATTTGGTTAAATATTACTTGTTGTTGACCAGTGATAACCAAGTTAATAACTTGAAATATTTTATCTTTATAATGTTCAAATAAAAATAAAAGCTAAGAAGCGTTAAAATATCTTCGGTTATAAGAAAGGTATTCATTTAATTTTTGCCCATTTTGGTGTTTTAGAATAAAATAAAACTTAAGTTTAGTTTGTATTAATCTCAAATCATATTGTTTTAAATATGGTTTGAGATTTTTCATTTCTAAACAAAAAGTGTCATTAGAATATAAAGTTTATTTTAAGTCTGGTTTGGGTTCACTAAACGGTAAGAAATTAAATTTTCATTAGAGAATAAATGTGCTATTTTTAAAGTAAGTAAAAGAAATGCTATAATTGATTTAAGTTAGGGCGTTATAAACTATTGCTTTCTAATTAAAAGCTAACATCACCTATTAAAGGAAAAAGTAGTTTTTAAAAGAAAATTATAGTTTAGAAAAAACTCGGGCTATCTGTTTTTTATATTATAGATAATAATTAGAGCTTGGGTTTTATAATGTTAGAATTGTATTAAGTTCTAGAAATATAGGTTTAAATTACAAGTTGAGAAAATAAATTAAAACAGTATTGTTTATTGTATTATCTAACGAGTAATATTATATTTGATTCTTTGTTTATTGGAAAGTATTTGAGTAATTATAAGACCATTTTATTTGTGAATTTTAAGTTAAAAATAAAAAACATCATAAAGATTATTCAATTTAGTTTCATAATAATTGGTATGCAAACATTGTATGCTCAATTTCCGGATTTAAAATTTGAACATTTTTTAGACGAAAAAGGATTTAATCAAAATAGTGTAGAAGATATTTTACAAGATAATGATGGTTATATTTGGATTGGAACTCCTAATGGTTTGTACCAGTATGATGGAAATAACTTTAAACTTCACACAAATAAATTTGATGATAAGAATTCTCTGATAGATAATTCCATTATAGTATTAAAATTAGATCCCTTTGGGGATGTTTTGATTGGGACAACTTATGGATTGTGTAAATATGAGAAAAAGTCAGGGAAATTTTTACGCATTTATAATGAAGCCAACAATAATCATATTACAACAATTAACTTTGATGAATCTAATAATATTTGGGTTGGTACTGAGTTTTCTGGAATCTTTGTGTTTAGAGAGAAAAGAACACTACATTTTAATAAAATAAAAGGGGCTGAGTTTGGTTTAATGAGTAGTAATATTACTGCTATTGTTAAAGATAAGTTTAATGATCTTTGGGTTGGAAGTGAAAATGGATTATACAAGGTTATAAAAAAGGATGGTATTTATAGTTTTAAAAAAGCACCACTTCAAACAAAAGAGATAGTATCCATACATATTGACGATAAAAATAGGTTCTGGTTAGGTACCTATGGAAATGTAGTGTCCTGTATTCAATTAAATGAAAATAGGTTTATTGATAAAAATTCAAAAAAAAGAGATTACTTAATTGGGTCAAGTAGGCTAGAGAAAGAGATTTATACAAATATGTTTTTGGAGCAAGATGAAGAGCTTATTTGGGTTGTGATATCTAACTATGGATTGGCTCTGCTGAACACAAATACTGGGAGTTATAAATTGTATAAAAATGATCCCCAAAACCCATACTCGTTATATAATAATAGAGTAACAAAATTAATTGTTGATTCTTCGTCTGTTTTATGGGTAGGTTCATCCTCTGGCGGTTTACATAAATTTAATTTGAATAGAAAGAATATTCATCATGTTGAATCTATTCCAACTTCCAACAATACTTTAAGTAATGGAGCAATTAATGTAATTACTGAAGGGGATAATAATACATTTTTTGTAGGCACAGAAAATGGATTGAATTTATTGTCCTTTAAAAATAATCAATTGAAAAACCCCAAGATTGAACAGTATTTTATAAATGGTAAAAAGACCTCTAATGCTATTTTATCAATGATAAAATATGAAGGAGATTATTGGATTGCTGAAAGAGATCACATATCTAGGATGAGATTTAATGGAGAACTAAAAAAATCAGTTTTTTTCAATGAGAAATTCGAACTTTCTGAAGTTTATAATATGTTAGTAGATGATGATGAAAATCTTTGGTTTGCTTCTTTTAATGATGGACTTGTAAAATGGAAGAAAACTAAAAATTCGCAATTTCCAGAAGAATCAAAAGTAACACATTACCGCAAAAATAATTCAGGTTATAAATGTTTATCTTCCAATGCTATCTCTGTAATGTATGAAGATAACAATAAAAATTTATGGATTGGAACTCTTGATGGAGGACTTAATTTAAGGGTTAAAGGAAAAAATGGTGAATCAGATACGTTTATTAATTATCAACAAAACAATTCAAAAGCCAATTCTTTAAGTCATAATTCAGTTTTTTCCATTCATCAAGATAAGGAAGGTGTTTTTTGGATTGGTACTTTTGGTGGTGGGCTTAATAAAATGATTGTTTCAGAAAATATAGAGGAAACACCAATTTTTAAACATTTTAGACAAAAAGATGGATTAGCAAATAATGCGATATATGGAATTTTAGAAGATGATTTAGGGAGATTATGGCTAAGTACAGATGATGGTATTTCTTGCTTTGATAAGAATACCGAGAAATTTGAAAACTATGATGCGAGTGATGGTTTACAAAGTCATAATTTTAGAAAAAGCGCATACTATCAGAACAATAGTGGTTATATGTTTTTTGGAGGGCTGAGAGGACTGAATATTTTTAACCCACAAGAACTAAAGAATAATGAAATACTTCCTTCTGTTCATATAACTGGATTAAAAATAAATGGAATCCCTTATGCATCCGAAAAGGACAGAGTATTAATATGTGATTCTAAAAATAGAAATGATATTATTTTGGATCATTTTCAAAATTCTATTACTATTGATTTTTCAGCAATGCACTTTGTAGCCCCAGAAAAAAACAGATTTCAATATAAATTAGAAGGGCTGGATAATGATTGGAATTATACAACAGGATCTAATTTTGCACATTATACTAATTTATCTCATGGGGAGTATTTTTTTAAAGTAAAGGCATCAAATAACGATGGCCTTTGGAGTGATAAACAAGCAGTTTTAAAAATTAAAATAATCCCACCTTATTGGTTTAGTATATGGGCGTATATATTTTATAGTTTAATATGTTTATTTATTGCTTGGGGAATAAGATCTTTTTTATTAATAAAAAGAAAAAATAGAGAGGCTCAAATTAGAGAAAAAGAAATAGAGAAAATAAACGACCTAAAACTTCAATTTTTCACTAATATTTCACACGATTTTAAAACCCCAATCACATTAATAATTAACCCTATTGAAGAATTATTGGCGTCAGTTTCAAAAAATTTAGAGTTAAAACCTAAATTTGAAATGATTTATAGAAACGCTAATTATTTGTTACGATTGGTTAATCAACTTATGGAGTTCAGAAAAATTGAATTAGGTGAAACAAAATTGAATACCGCAGAGGGAAATATCATCAATTTCATTAAAAAAATCACTTATTCATTTAAAGAATTGGCCAGTAAAAAACATATAAAATTAGTTTTTGAAAGTGAATATGACGAAATAATTACCTGGTTTGATTGGGATAAATTAGAAAAAGTATTAAATAATTTGTTGTCAAATGCTTTTAAAAGTATAGAAAATAAAGGTGAAATTGTGATAAAGGTTTCAAAAATGGCCTCAAAAAAGTCTGTTAATTTTAATAAGAGAAACAATATAAATTCAAAAGTTGAAGAAATAGTTAGGATTGAAGTTAAAGATAATGGAAGGGGTATACCTTCTAGTCAGTTAGAAAATATTTTTCATAGGTTTTATCAGGTTCAAGAGGTTTATCAAAATCAAAATTTAAAATCAGGAAGTGGTGTAGGATTAGCAATAGCAAAAGACTTAGTAGAGATACACTATGGTAATATATCTGTTAATTCTGAAGAAGGGAGTGGATCAGTCTTTATTATAGAAATTCCATTGGGTAAATCCCATTTGGCAGCAGAAGAAATGCTAGGTGTTTCTAGAGAAGACGAAAAAATAATAAAATCAGAAGATGAATTTCCGCTTATAGATCAAAATAAACTAGAAGAAGAGAACACTTCTAAAAATAAAAATACTGTTTTAATAATAGATGATAATGAAGATATTTTAACAATTGTTAAAGAAGGTTTGGCTAAGAATTATGAAATATTGGCAGCAGAAAATGGTAAAATGGGATATGAAATAGCTCAAAAGGAAATACCAGATTTAATTATTACAGATGTATTAATGCCAATTATGGATGGTATTGAATTAACTAAAAAATTAAAGAGCAATATTAGAACATGCCATATTCCTATAATAATGCTAACTACCCTGAGTGCTGTAGAACATAGAATTGATGGGATTGAATCTGGTGCAGAGGTCTATTTACCAAAACCTTTTAAAATGGATTTATTAAAAATTAGAGTGGATAAGCTGTTAGAGACTAGAGAGTTAATTTATAAGCGATTTAAGATACAAGATACTATAAAACCAGATAAAATTGAACTTAATTCTATTGATCAACTATTTTTGGATAGCATTATGGAATTAATGGAGAAACAAATGTCTAATAGTAGCTACTGGGTAGATGAATTAGCTGCAGATATGAATATTAGTAGATCTACGTTTTTTAGAAAAATAAAAAAATTAACAGGTTTAGGACCTAATGATTTTATGAGGATGATACGGCTTAAAAGAGCAGAGCAATTGTTGGGGCAAGGTCAAATTAGTGTCACTGAGGTATGCTATCAAGTAGGTTTTAAGGATCCTAATTATTTTGGAAAATGTTTTAGAAAAATGTTTGGGAAACCACCATCACAGTATTCTTTAAAATAAAACAAATTTATTATTAAGTGATCAGGTAAAAAATATTCGTATGAAAAAAATCAAAAAAATAACTCAGTTTAATTTTCTAATCTTTACAGTTTTACTTTGTTTTTCCTGTAATAATGAAAATAAAATAGCCGAATTTAACGATTGTCATTTTAGGCCTCTAGAAACTGAAAAAACAGGAGTCTATTTTTCCAATGAAATTATTGAACCTGATAATTTCAATTTCAATGACCCTTATTTTTATATGGGTGGGGGAGTTGCGATTGGAGATATAAACAATGATGGTTTATCAGATGTTTTTTTTACGGGTAATATGGTTGAAAATAAATTGTATCTCAACAAAGGAGGAATGCAATTTGAAGATATTGGATTATCAGCAGGAATAACTGGTGATGAGCGTTGGTATACAGGAGTAACAATGGCAGATGTGAATAATGATGGCTGGATTGATATATATGTATGTGTTTCTGGAATGGATGGAAATACAAAAAATCAATTATATATTAATAATGGAGATTTGACATTTATTGAAAAAGCGGAAGAATATGGAATTGCAGATAGTACTCCTTCTATACAAGCTACTTTTTTTGATTATAATAATGATGAATTAATAGATCTTTTTGTTGGTAATTATCCGCAGGTTTCATTAAGTATGGGTAATAAATTTTATTATAATGAAATGAAAAAAAATGATCCAGAGTTATCAGGTCATCTATACAAGAATAATGGAAATGGTTTTTTTCAGGATGTTACAAAGGAGGCAGGTGTACAAAATTTTGGATTAGCAATTGGAGTAGTTGCAACAGACTTAAATAACGATGGATGGAAAGATTTATATATCTCAAATGATTTTAATGTTCCTGATTATTTATATATAAATAATGGAGATTCTACATTCAGTGAGAAAATTAAAGAATCTACTGGTCATACATCATTTTTTGGAATGGGTTTAGATGCTTCGGATTTTAATAATGATGGTTGGATAGACTTGTTCCAAACTGATATGGTGCCTGAAGATTACAAAAGAGCACTTCTTAACTTGTCTAATATGAAATATAAATCCTTCAGTGAAGGAGTTGAATTGGGGTTCCATTATCAATATATGACTAATAGTTTCCAATTAAATAATGGTGTAACAGATAATGGTACTCCAATATTTAGTGAAATTTCTAGGTTTACAGATACTTATGCAACTGACTGGAGTTGGTCTACTTTATTTATGGATATGAATAATGACGGCTGGAAAGATATTTTCATAACAAATGGTATAAAAAGGGATATAAATAATAATGACATAATTCATTCGGAAATTGATAACCCATTTAATAATAAACGAAAAAAATTATCGGATTACCCAAGCAAACCTGTTGCGAATTATGCTTTTAGGAATAATTCTAATTTGTCATTTACAAATGTGACCAAAGAATGGGGATTGGGTGATGAAGGATTTTCAAATGGAGCTGCGTATGGAGACCTTGATAATGATGGAGACCTTGATATTATTATAAATAATATAGATGAAGCGGCATCAATTATTGAGAATGAAGCCAATAAATATGGAAATAGATACTTGAAAATAAAATTAATTGGTTCCGAAAAAAACACTTTGGGATTGGGAACTAAAATTACGATTAAATCTTATGGGATTGAACAGACACAGGAATTAACTCTTTCTAGAGGATTTCAATCTAGTGTTGAGCCTATAATTCACTTTGGATTAGGAGATATTGAACTCATATCTGATATAAACGTTCAATGGCCAGATGGAAAAGTTCAGGTATTAAAAAACGTAAATTCTAATCAATTATTAAAAGTATTTTATAAAGATGCTAAGGTAAAACCACAAGATAATTCAAAAACACCGGTTGTCTTTAAAGATATTACTACTAGCTATGGCATTGATTTTGAGCATATTGAAGATGTTTTTGATGATCTTGAACGGGAGCCATTACTACCTCACATGAATTCAAAATTAGGACCGCCGTTAACAGTTGGAGATGTGAATGGTGATGGTTATGAAGACTTTTTTGTAGGGAATGCTAAAGGTGCTGTTGCTGCTATGTATCTTCAGTTAGAATCTGGAGAATTTATTAAAATGAAAGGGCCCTGGGAACAAGATTCAAATTTTGAAGACACAGGAGTATTATTATTTGATGCTGACAATGACAATGATTTGGATTTGTATGTTGTTAGTGGTGGTAACAATTTAACAGGAGGAGATAAGTATTATCAAGATAGACTATATGTAAATACTCAAAATGGATTTGTGAAATCTAATAGTGCGTTACCCCTAATTTCTTCAAGTGGGTCACAAGTAGTCCCTGGTGATTATGATGGAGATGGCGATTTAGATTTATTTGTTTGTGGTAGAATTTCACCAGGAATCTATCCTTTACCAGCAAAGAGTTATATACTCCGTAATGAGGGAGGAAAAGATGAGGAAATAAGATATAAAGATGTTACAGAAGAAATAGCGCCTGAATTAATGAGTGCAGGATTGGTGACCTCTGCAGTGTGGAGTGATCTTAATAATGACAATCTGCCTGAATTGATAATTACAGGAGAATGGATGCCAATACGTTTCTTTGAAAATGAAGATGGGAAATTTGTTGAAATCACGGATGAGGTTGGATTGAAAAATACAGAAGGATGGTGGTATAGCCTTAAGGAAGTTGATATAGATAATGACGGGGATAAAGATTTTATTGCTGGAAATCTGGGGCTCAATTATGATTATAAGGCAAGTGAAACTTCTCCATTCGAAATTTATTTAAATGATTTTGATGAAGATGATCACTTGGATATTGTTTTAAGTTATAATGGACTTCCTGTTAGAGGTAGAGAATATTCATCAATACAGGTTCCCGCAATACAACAGCGGTTTAAAACATACGAAGCATTTGCAAATGCAGATATGGCTGAAATTTATGGAGAGGGTATGTTAATGAAATCATTTCATTATAAAGCAAATACCTTTGCTAATTGTTGGATTGAAAATAAAGGAAATCAAAAGTTTGTAATGCATCAGTTACCAAGATCAGCCCAGTTATCATCAATTAACTCTATTGAAGTATTTGATTATAATAATGATCAATATTTAGATTTATTAGTTGCCGGAAATTTATATAATTCTGGAGTAGAAACCATACGGAATGATGCAGGAATCGGTTTGGTGTTGTTAGGAGATGCTAAAGGAGATTTCATTCCAGTACCAGCATTTGAAAGTGGAGTTATGATATTGGGTGAAGTAAAATCAACGGCTTCAATAAAGTTGGGAAAATCAGGAAATCAAGGTTTTTTGTTTGGTGTTAATAATTCAAAATTGAAACTGATTTCTAAGAACAATTCAGTGAAAATTAAATAATAGTAATAGATTGGTTCTGTCCTTTAAAATATGGTTTATTTCATTAAATGTAGCTAATTATTAATTGTTTAATAAAAAGGATACTAAATATGTAGGGAATATTACTATAATTTGGGTGGGTAGATATTTATAAATAAAATCATAAATTCACAAAAAAAAAGAGTTCAGGGTTTATGCTTTGGCTATTCTAATAAAATAAAATAAAAAAATGAAAGCATTAATTATTTCTGGAGGTGGCAGTAAAGGTGCTTTTGCGGGCGGTGTTGCTGAATATCTTATAAATGATTGCTGTAATGATTATGGTATGTTTGTTGGGTCTTCAACGGGTAGTTTGTTGCTGCCTCATTTGGCTTTGGGTAAAATTGAAAAAATTAAACAAATTTATACCTCAGTTTCTCAAAGGGATATTTTCAATATTTCTCCTTTTAAAATTCGAAAAACTAAGAATGGTTTTGTTACAAAAATTAATCATTTTAATACATTAAGAACCTTTATTAAAGGTTGTTTAACTTTTGGCGAAAGTGAGAATTTACGAAAACTAATTAAAAAAAGTATTACAGAAGAAGAATTCAATGAAATTAATGAACTTCATAAAAAAGTTATTTTTACTGTTTCAAACTTAACAAAAGATAAGGTTGAGTATATTCATTCAGACCAATGGAATTATAATGATTTTTGTGATTGGGCCTGGGCCTCTTGTAATTTTATTCCATTTATGAGTATTTTAACTAAAAACAACTGTCAATATGCCGATGGAGGATTTGGGAATTTTGTACCCATTTTATATGCCATTAAAAACGGAGCGAGTGAGATTGATGTTATTATTTTGGAAGAAGAAAAGGTTAATATCAATCATGATCCAATTAATAATGCATTTTCATTGTTGTTTAGAACTTTTGAATTTATAAATCAACAAAATAGTAGTAAAGATATAGTTCTAGGTAAGTTGGTTGGTTTGAATAGAGAGGTAAATATTAATTTTTATTATTCTCCAACTGAATTAACTGATAATCCTCTAGTCTTCAATCCAAAACAAATGACTAAATGGTGGAAAGATGGATATGATTTTGCGAAATCCAAAAACCCTGTAAGTTATTGTCATATTCCAAAAGCAGAATAGTAATGCATTTAATAAAATAAGGGAAGTTTGAAATATTTTTTGTTTCTTCGTCTTTGCATAAAATAATATTTAAACCTATTAACTTATTGTTTATAGGTTTTTTTATTTTTACAATAATTCCATATTTATTAATAATGTCAGAAAAACCATTTCAATTTAAACAATTTACAATCCATCAGGATAAGACAGCTATGAAAGTTGGAACCGATGGTGTATTATTAGGATCTTGGGTGAGTTTAAATTCAAACCCTTTTAGCATATTAGATATTGGAGCTGGAACGGGGGTTATTGCTTTAATGGCGGCTCAAAGAAGTGGAGCAGAAGTTATTGATGCTATTGAATTAAATGAAGAAGCATACGAACAGACTGTTGAAAATTTTGAACAAAGTGATTGGGGAGATAGACTGTTTTGTTACCATGCGTCTTTACAAAAGTTTGCAGAGGAGATTGATGATGAGTATGATCTAATAATTTCAAATCCTCCATTTTATACTTCTACATATAAAGAAATGGATGAAAATAGGGCTCAGGCAAGACATACTGAGAGTTTAAGTTATAGCGAATTATTAACTGGGGTTTCAAAGCTTTTATCTAAAAATGGAAGCTGTGCTTTTATTATTCCTTTTAATGAAGAAAAGGATTTTGTTTCTAAAGCTAATAAACTTGGATTATTTATAAATAAACTCACGAGAGTTAAGGGAAGTGAAAACTCTAAAATTAAACGTAGTTTATTACAAATGTCTTATTTGGAAAAAGATATTGAATTAAATGAATTAGTTATTGAAATAGACCGTCATGTGTATACAGAAGATTATATAAAATTAGTTCAAGATTTTTATTTAAAAATGTAGTTGTTTTATTGGTTTTTAGTTTTTTTTTTGAACAGCTCTTTCATCTCATTTTTTAAATCCAAAGCTTTTAGGTAAATCTCTAAATTTTTTTTAATAAAATATATAGGTGTTAGTATTATAATAGTTATTGGAAAAATATAGATAAATTCAATTTCGTCAAATGAAGATTCTGAACTAGATACAATAGAAATTAATTGAAATACATAAGTGGCAATTGGTACTAAAATAACATTACTCCACCAGTTTTTATTAGTTATGTATAAAAGAGATAATAAAAAAAGAGGTACGAATTTATTAAAAAACATAAAAACAATAACTTAGGCATTCTCAAATTGGCCCCCTTTAATTGTTCCAAAAATTGATTCAAAATTTTCTAAATGATCAGGAATTAAGTTATGTATATATAATAAAAATGGACTAAGGCATATTAAAATTGCTATAACACTACCAATTAATAATGCAGTCTTTTTGTTTTTCAATGAATTTTCCATTACATAAATATACCTTATTTTTTTTGAGATTAAAACCCATAAGATTAGAATAAAAATTTTACCTAATTAAATTTAAAATTGGATTTCCATTTTCGTTATGAGTGTTTTAAATGTGGAATCTTCTACATTTAAAAAGTTGGTTTATTCACTATTAAAACTAAAATTTAATAAACCTTTACTAAGAACTTTTTTTAACCATTTATAACATCAGGATTATACCCTAAATAAGGAACTTCTTTATTAGTAAATGATATTCCATATTTAGTAAGTTCTAATAAAATTGGTTCGTAAATTTCTTTTGAAACAGGAATTAAAACACCCGTAGCTTTTATTTCGCCATTTAAAATTTTTAGGGCGGCAATTGCAACAGGCAATCCTACAGATTTAGCCATTGCAGTATAAGTTTGGTTGTCTCCAATGCAAACCATGCTGCTTTCAATTTGTTTTTTTTCTCCATTTATTTCATACCCAAAAATATGTTGCATCAAAATCATATCTTTATCATCTTTTTTCAATGTCCAGCTATCTTTAAGAATTTTCTCTAATATTTGTGCTGGAGTAGCATTTATTAAACCTACTTTTTTATTTGCATTAAAAATATCCAATTCAAGAAGTTTCTCCCAAATTATATCATCTTGGTCAATTTTTAAGTAATGTCTTAATTTTAATTCAACTGAATCATTTGGGTTATAGGCTAAAAATGAATTAGTAAAATCTCGATAACTCATAGTTTCAGAGCCTTCAATGGTATAACTATCATCAGTCATTCCTAATTGAACAAAAACATTCCAAGCTTTTGAGAATCCAACCCTTCTAATTGTGCCTCGGTATAAGGTTAAAATATTATTTAAGCCATAAATACTTCTGTATTTTAAAGAATCTCGGTTTGCATAAGCTTCAAATTTCCCATAACCATCAATATGAAGTATTTCACTTCTTCTAAATAGTTTATGATATGGTATATATTTATATTTTCCTTCCTGAATAAATTTTGAAGCTCCACCTTGTCCAGCTAAAACAACATTTCTAGGGTTCCAGGTAAATTTGTAGTTCCAAAGGTTGTTATCGCTTTCAGGAGCTATTAAACCTCCTGTAAATGATTCAAAAAGTAATATTTTACCACCTTTATCTTTTATTGAATCTAATACTTGTTTGGCGCTCATATGATCAATTCCGGGATCTAGGCCTATTTCATTTAAAAATATTAAGTTTTTTTCAGCAACTTTAGTGTTTAAAGCTTCCATTTCTTTTGAAACGTAGGAGGCTGTAACTAAATGTTTGCTATTTTGTAAGCAAACTTCGGCTACAATCATATGAAAACGTGCAGGTAGCATTGAAATAACAACGTTTGCTTTTTTGATTGCCTTATTTAATTCAATTTCATTAAAAATATCTAATGAAATTGCTACCCCGTTAGGGTGGTTGTTTATAATTTTTTTTGCTAATTCTAAGTTAAGATCCCCAATTGTAACCTTAAAACAGTGTTTTTTTGCATTGTTAAGTAAATAGGTTATTAATGATGCAGTTGATTTTCCCGCACCAATTATTAAAATATTTTGCATCTTAATTAAGTTTAAGAGTATATTAAATATTTATTATTTCATAAGGTATATTTAAAATCCTACGCTTCTGCGTTTTTTGCATCTTCTAAAATTTGTTTTGCTTTTTCGTAGTCATCAACTCCAACTTCTAATTTATAACCATCAACATAGGCAGTTCCTATTGTAGTCATAATATTTTCATCAAAAATATAACTGGTTATATTGTTATTTGCTAAAAGAGCTTTTGCAATATGAATTTCATGAATTAAACTAGCTGTTAAAACTGTTACTAAAGATTCTGATTGATTTTTCATGATTTTTTATTTTACTTAAAGATACTAATTTTTAGAATAAAAATCTATTATATATTTGTAGTTTTAAATTATATATTATGAAAAAGATTTTGGTTTTAGTAGCATTTTTAGGTGCTATTACAGTGATTTTAGGTGCTTTTGGAGCGCATTCTTTAAAAGATATTTTAAATGTGCAAGAATTAAAAAGTTTTGATACCGCTGTTCGATATCAAATGTATCATGTACTTGTCTTATTATTTGTAAATAGCTATAATGTTTTTACAATAAAACAGAAAAAAAATATAAGTATGCTGTTTTTGTTTGGTATTCTTTTCTTTTCAGGATCAATTTACGCCATTGTTTTTGGTATTGAAGCAAAAAACATTTGGTTTGTTACTCCTTTAGGAGGGTTCCTTTTTATTTTGGGCTGGGTTTTGCTAGCTTTTTCTTTTTTTAATGAAAAAACTATAAATAAAGGTGTTTAATTATTAAGTATTTTAATGAATAAGCATTTTTATGAGTTTTAATTGGATCTTTCGAAATCGTATTCGAGAAAATTTCACTTTCAACAAGTATGCTTAAATCCTTGATTATTAAGTGTTTAAGTTTCGGAAAACGTTTTAGTAGATAGTGCGTTTTTACTGACATATGTCATATAAAACAACTCCTAATTATGCGTAAATTTGTTCAAGAAATTAAACATAATAAACATAAATAAAATCACAACAATATGCAAGTATTAAGAGATTCAGTTGTTAAAGGCCTAAAAAATTTAGGAATCAAAGATGTTCAAGAAATAGTTTACAACCCATCATATGAAGAATTATATGACGCGGAAATGGATCCTTCATTAGAAGGTTATGAAAAAGGACAATTAACAGAATTAGATGCTGTTAATGTAATGACAGGTAAATTTACAGGACGTTCTCCTAAAGATAAATTTATTGTAAAAGATGACGTAACTAAAGATACATTATGGTGGAATTCTAAAACTGCACCAAATGATAACAAGCCTACAACTCAAGCTGTTTGGAATGAGCTTAAAGCGTTAGTTGCAGATGAATTATCTAATAAAAAATTATATGTTGTTGATGCATTTTGTGGTGCAAACGAAGATACACGTTTAAAAGTACGTTTTGTTGTTGAAGTAGCATGGCAAGCACATTTTGTAACAAATATGTTTTTACGTCCAACTGCTGAAGAATTAGAAAACTTTGGAGAACCAGATTTCGTAGTAATGAATGGTTCAAAAGTAACTAATGCAAACTGGAAAGAAAACGGATTACATTCTGAAAACTTTGTATTATTTAACTTAACTGAAAAAGTACAAGTTATTGGTGGATCTTGGTATGGTGGTGAAATGAAAAAAGGTATGTTCGCAATGATGAACTACTATTTACCATTAAGAGGAGTTGCTGCTATGCACTGTTCTGCTAACGTTGGTAAAAAAGGTGATACAGCTATCTTCTTTGGTTTATCAGGAACTGGTAAAACTACTTTATCTACAGATGCAAGTCGTCAGTTAATTGGTGATGATGAGCACGGATGGGATGACGAAGGTGTATTTAACTTTGAAGGTGGATGTTACGCAAAAACTATCGATTTAGATGGTGAAGCTGAACCAGAAATTTTTGGAGCAATTAAACGTAACGCACTTTTAGAAAACGTAACTGTTGATGCTAATGGTAAAATTGATTTTACAGATGGTTCTGTAACTCAAAACACTCGTGTTTCTTACCCAATTAACCATATTGAAAACATTGCAGTACCTTCTAAAGCAGGTCACGCACAAAAAGTAATTTTCTTATCTGCTGATGCATTTGGAACTTTACCTCCAGTTTCTAAATTAACTCCAGAACAAACTAAATATCACTTCTTATCAGGATTTACAGCTAAATTAGCAGGTACTGAAAGAGGTATTACTGAACCAACTCCAACATTCTCTGCTTGTTTCGGAGCTGCTTTCTTAACTTTACACCCAACTAAATACGGTCAAGAGTTAGTAAAAAGAATGGAAGCTAACGGAGCTGAAGCTTACTTAGTAAACACTGGATGGAATGGATCAGGAAAAAGAATTTCTATTAAAGATACAAGAGGAATTATCAATGCAATTTTAGATGGTTCTATTGAAAAAGCGGAAACTAAAAACATTCCAATTTTCAACTTAGAAGTACCAACTTCTTTACCAGGAGTACATACTGAAATTTTAGATCCTAGAGATACTTATACAGATGTTTCTGATTGGACTAAAAAAGCAACTAAATTAGCAGGATTATTTATCGAAAACTTCGAAAAATACACTGACAATGAAGAAGGAAAAGCTTTAGTAGCTGCCGGACCTCAATTATAATAAGCTAAATTTAATCTTAGTTAAATAAAAAGCTCGCCATTGGCGAGCTTTTTTTATATTTAAAAAATAAAAAAAAGATTAAAATAATCCGTTTATTTGAGCATCAATCTTATCAATTATAAATCCTAAATCTTCTTGGTTGTCAACAAAATTTAAATTGTCAACATCAATAATTAAAAGGTTTCCTTTATCATATGTAGTTATCCATGCCTCGTATCGTTCATTTAATCTGCTTAAATAATCAATACTAATTGAATTTTCGTAATCTCTTCCTCTTTTATGAATTTGTCCTACCAAAGTAGAAATAGAAGCTCTTAAGTAAATTAATAAGTCTGGAGGTGAAACTAAACGCTCCATCAATTCAAATAAAGAGTCGTAGTTTTGATAGTCTCTATTAGGCATTAAACCCATAGCATGAAGGTTTGGTGCAAAAATTCGAGCATCTTCATAAATGGTTCTATCTTGAATAATATTTTTTCCACTTTCTCTAATTTCAAGTATCTGTCTAAACCTGCTGTTTAAAAAGTACACTTGTAAATTAAATGACCAACGCTCCATTTCAGCATAAAAATCATCTAGATAAGGGTTTCCCTCAACCGATTCAAAGTGCGGTTCCCACTTATAATGTTTTGCTAAAAGTTTGGTTAAAGTGGTTTTACCCGCTCCTATATTACCAGCAATGGCTACATGCATAATCAATTTTTAAAGTATAATAAGGGGATAAAGTTAATTAAATTTTTTTTGAATTCGGAAATCAATTTCAGAGCATTAAAAAATTAACTTATAGCCAAAACCTCTAACATTGATAATTTGAACAGATTCATCTGAATTTAGCTTTTTTCTAAGTTTTGAAATAAATACATCCATGCTTCTAGCATTAAAAAAATCATCATTACCCCATAGTTTCTTCAAAATAAAAGATCTGTCTAAAACTTGATTTTTATGTTGTATTAAATGAAATAAAAGATTGGCCTCACGGTGCGTAAGTTTTTCTATAGAACCATTTAAAGTTAATGTTTGTTTTTTGAAATGGAAAGTGTAATTGCCTAATTTAATTGGCTCATTAGTAGTTGTGTAATTCTTTTTTCGATTTAATAAAGCGTTCATTCTAACAATTAACTCTTCCATACTAAAAGGTTTTTTAAGGTAATCATTACCTCCTAAATTAAAACCTTCAACAACATCTTCTGTTTGAGATTTTGCTGTTAAAAAAATAATTGGAATATCAGGATCCTCCATGCGAATTTCTTTAGCTAAGGTAAAACCATCTTTAATTGGCATCATTACATCTAATACCAATAATTCAGGTTTTTCAGCCTTATAAGTTTTGTATGCTTCTTCACCATTTGCGCAAAGTAATACTTCAAAATTTCTAGTTTCAAGACTTTCCTTTACAATTTGACCTAAAGCAGGCTCATCTTCAGCTAATAATATTTTAATTGAGTTATTCATTTGGTAATTCAATTTTAAAAACGGTTTCACCTTTTGAATTGTAGATTATTGAAATTTTTCCGTTATGTTGATTTATAATTTTTTTTGTGTAATACAATCCAATTCCAAAGCCTTTTACGTTATGCGTATTGCCTTTGGGGATTCTGTAAAATTGCTCAAAAACTTTATCTTTTTGGTTTTTAGGAATTCCTTCTCCATTGTCCCAAATTAAAATTTCTACTCCATTGTTAGTTTTATTTTGTTCTGTATATATATTGTTTCCGCCATATTTTACGGCATTGTCAATAATATTTGAAATGGCATTTTCAAAATGAAAGATATCAGCATTTACAGTAATGTCTCCATTCTTATTACTGAAATTAAATTGTTTTTCAGGGTTTAAAACTCGGTATTTTTTAACAATACTTTCTAATAATTCATTAACAATAATAACGTCTTTTGATAGTTTTAAATCTTCATGTTTTAAGGAGGCAGTTTCTAATAGTTTTTCAACCATTAAATTTAATTTAGAAGTCTGTGCAGTTGCCATTTCTACGTATTTTTCTGATTTTGATTTGTCTTCTAATGCATTAAAACTTTTCATTGCTTCAAGAACCGTTGAAATAGTTGCAATTGGGGTTTTAAATTCGTGTGTAATATTACTTATTAAATCGTTTTTAACTTCAGATAATTGTTTTTGACTGTTAATTGTTTTAAGTAAATAAATAACACTAGCAATAATACTAGCGGATAATAATAACGATAATAAAATACTCACTAAAGAGTCTCTAAGTACATCTTTTGTTGTGTTTGTAAAATAAATTTCAAGTTTACTTCCATGTGGTAAATAATGAGATTTATTTGTTACTGTTAAATGCTTTTCTGGAAAGTTTTCTAAGTTTATAGATTGTGTTTTAATCTCAGTTTTATCAACTTCAAACCAGTGATGGTATCTTAAATTTAAGGCGTATTTAACATTTATATTTTGTCTTTTAAACTCTGTTTTTAAATAAGAATTTAATTTATAAATATTTAAAGTGTCTTTGGAAAATGAAACAACAACTTTAGAGATAATGCTATCAAGATTTTGTATAAATTGATCGGGACCTCTAAAATATGGAAATTTTTTGCCTTCTTTCTGATTGGATTTAGAATCTGATTTTCCTATAAAAATCACCTTAGTGCTATCCTTTTTTCTTAGTTTTTGTAAGGTGCTATCAACCTTTTGAAACATAAGTTTTCGGGATTTAGTACGAAATTTTATAGTGTCATTTTTTTTCTCTGAATTAATAGAGTCGTTTGAAGTTATAATAAAACTAGACTTTGTTAAGTTGGCAAAATAATCTTCAACAGAATTGTCTAAACTTTGTCTAATTCTATTAATTAATTGCTTTTTATTATTTTGATATTCTCGATAATTCCAATAAACCTGTACAGCAAGAGTAATTACAATTACACTTGCAATTAGATAAATAATCCATTGATATCGCTTGTTGTTCATATCTCAAAGATAGTTATACATATATTAATATCACAACCGGTTAACAGTAGTTAACATTAATTAACTATGGTTTACTTAAATTGAAACTATATTTGTTCTGTAATAAAAAAAACATCTCAGAAAATGAAAAATATCGTTATAAAAAGTCTTCCAATTTTAATGTTGTTTGCAATCTCATCATTAAGTGCTCAAGATTTTCAAGGAAAAGCCATTTACCAAACAAAATCTACAATGGATATGGATTTTTCGGGAACCGGTATACCAGCTGATAGAATAAAAATGATAAAGGAACGTATGAAAGGGTTTTTAGAAAAAACCTTTGTTTTAACCTTTAATAAAACAGCATCAATATATAAAGAAGAAGAAAAGTTAGAGCAGATGGGTGGTGGTCCAGGAGGTGGAGGAATGCGTATGATGATGGGCGGTGGCGCTGCAGGAAATCATTATAAGAATATACAAACAAAAGTATCCAAAAAAGAAAGTGAATTTAGTGGTAAGAATTTTCTTATAAGTGACGGTTTAAAAACGTACGATTGGAAAATGGAGCAGGATACAAAAATGATTGGTCAAAATTTATGTTTTAAAGCAACAACAGTTATAGAAATGGCTGTTAAAAATACAGAAATGAGGTTTGGTAGAAGAGGACCTGAAGGTAATAAAAAAGAAGATGATAAAGAGGAACAGGAACCAGAGATGGAACAAGTTATTGTAACTGCTTGGTACACATTGGGAATCCCTGTAAGTCACGGTCCTGATGATTTTTGGGGTTTGCCTGGTTTAATTTTGGAAGTGGCATATGGTAATACAAATATTTTATGTACAAAAATTGTAATGAACCCAAAAGATAAAGTTGAGATTAAAGAACCTAAAAAAGGAAAGATTGTTAGCCAGAAAGAATATGATAAAATCATTGGAGAAAAAATGAAAGAGATGCGTGAGCGATTTAGAAATGAACGTGAAAAAGGAGGTCATGATGGTCCTGGAATGAGAATGCGTGGTTAAAATTATAAGTAATTTAATGCATACTCAAAAGCTATAATTTTTAATTTAAATAAAATATTTTTATAATGAATAAGTATACAGTTGTTATGCTATTTTTAATTACACCATTTCTTTTAATAGCGCAAAATGTAAAATTAGAAGGCGTAATTAATGATGAAGATGGAAATCCTTTGGAAATGGCAAATGTTATAGCCTTTAAAAAGGGAACTCAATTTTTACAATCTTACTCTATAACAGATTCAAAAGGGAATTATAAGTTAAGTTTAGAGCAAGGCGAAAGTTATACTCTTAAAGCTAGTTATTTGGGGTTTGATACTAAAAATATAGATATACTTGTTGAAGATACTTCAGATGATATTGTAAAAAATATTGTTTTATCTGAATCTAGTGAGGAGTTAAGTACCGTAGAAATAACCTATGAAATGCCTGTAAAAATTGTAGGTGATACAATTGTTTATAATACAGATTCGTTTACTTCAGGTAAAGAAAAAAAGTTGGAAGATGTTCTTAAAAAGTTACCTGGTATTGATATTGATGATAATGGAGAGGTAGAAGTTGAAGGTAAAAAGGTTCAAAAAGTTTTAGTGGAAGGAAAAGAATTTTTTGATGGAGATTCTAAGCTGGCAACTCAAAATATTCCGGCAAGTGCAATTGATAAAGTAGAGGTGTTAAAAAATTATAATGAAGTTGCAGGAATGCGAGGTGTAACCAATAATGAAGATAATATTGCTTTAAATATTAGATTGAAAATAGGAAAAGATAGATTTTGGTTTGGTGAAGTAAATGCAGGAGCAGGTGAAAATGAAAAATATATTGTTAAACCAAAATTATTCTATTATAGTAAAGAGAAAAGTGTTAATATTTTAGGGGATATTAATAATATAGGTGAAACACCTTTTACAATGAGGGATTATTTTAGATTTACCGGAGGGTTAAGAGGGGCAATGAGAGGAAGCGGTACAAGTTTTAATATACAATCTGGTGGCCTTGGTTTTTTAACAACTCAAAACAATAGAGCTCAAGAAATTATTTCAAAGTTTGGAGCGGTAAACTTTAGTTTAGTACCAAAGAAGACTGTTGATTTTAATGGATTTGCAATTATAAATCAATCTGAGACTGATATTTTTACGCAATCAAATACTATATATAATAAATCTGGTTTAATTGAGGGAAGTGAAAATTCAGCGGTTCAAAAAAGCAAATTAGGTTTGTTAAAATTTAGTACAACTTATAGGCCAAATACCAACGTTCATATAGATTATGATATTTTTGGTAAAATTTCTGAACAAACTGAATTTAATGATGTGACTTCAACAAATAGAGGATCTTTAGATACCAATTTAGAGGAAAAACCAGTTTCGTTAAATCAGAATTTTAACTTGTATTATACTATTGATGATAAAAATATTTTTAGTGCTGAGGTGCAACATTTATATGAAAAAGATCAGCCATTGTATAATTCATTAGCTTCAACACAGCCGTTTCAAGCAATACCTTCTTCAGATTCTGAAGAGTTATTTAATATTGTTCAGGAACAAAAAACAAGCACTAATAAGTTTGATGCAAAATTTGATTATTACTATCTGCTAACTCCAAAAAGTAATATTAATATATCATTAGGAACAACTTTTAGCGGACAGAATTTTGATTCGAATATTTCACAAAAGTTAGATGATGGTACCTCATTAAATTTTACAGATTCATCTTTAAATAATGATGTAAAGTATAATTTTTCTGATATCTTTATCGGTGCAAATTACAAAATGGTTTCGGGTATACTTACTTTTCAACCAGGTGTAAGTTTACATCAATATTCAATAAAAGATACACAATTGGGGTCTGTAAATAAAGATGATTTAACAATGTTATTACCAGATGTTTATGCTAGATTACAGTTTAAATCTTCAGAAAGTTTGAGGTTTAACTATTCAATAACATCTCAATTTTCAGATATAAATAATGTTTCCGAAGGTTATGTTCTTGATAATTATAGATCGTTAAAAAGAGGAAATAGAGATATTGAAAATTCACTTCGTCATAAATATTCATTAAGCTATTTTAGTTTTAGTATGTTTTCATTTACAAACATTCAAGCTTCAATTAATTATACAAAAAATGTTGATGGGATAAAAAACAATAGCGAGCTAATTGGTGTTGATAGAATTTCATTTCCTGTTAATTCTATTTTTGCTGATGAAACTTTCTCAGCTAATTTTAGATATGGGAAAACGTATAATAAGTTAAAGACTAATTTTAGAGCTAGTGCTACCAATTCAATATTTAATAATATTGTAAATAATGAACAAATAGAATCAAAAACATTTAATCATAATTATCAGGCAAGCGTAGCTACTAAGTTTAAAGATGCTCCAAATTTTGAAATAGGATTTGAAAAGTCATTTAATGAGTATTCAAACACTGGAAGTACAACAGATAGACCTTTTGGGAATATTGAAATAGGTTTTTTAAAGAACTTTATATTAACAGCAGACTACAGTTATTATAACTATAGAAATGATGAAGATACTGTTAAAAATACCTATTCATTTTTAAATGCTAATTTATACTATCAGCAAAAAGATAGTAAGTGGGAGTTTAAGCTTTCGGCAAATAATTTAACTAATAATAAAACAATAAATAGAGATAGTTACAATCAAATTGTTGATAGTAATGCTACCTCTTTATACTATATACAGCCTAGAATTGTAATGCTGTCAGTAAAATATAATTTATAAATTTAAATAAAATGAGTAAAAGTAAGTCTACAGGTTTCTATATGAGAGTTGTACACCGTTATTTAGGGTTTTTCTTAGCGGGAATTATGACAGTATATGCCATAAGTGGTGTTATTTTAATTTTTAGAGAAACAGAATTTTTAAAAGTAGAAAAAAAGGTAGAAAAAAAATTGCAGCCAAATACTGAAATTAATAAGATTGGTAGGGCCTTAAGAATACGTGATTTTAAAATCACAAAAACTGAAGGGGATTTGGTTTATTTTAATAATGGAACATATAATAAGGAAACAGGTTTAGTAAATTATACTTCTAAAGAATTTCCTTATATTTTAGAGAAGTTTGTTCATTTACATAAAGCAACTACAAAACAACCTTTATTTTATCTAAATGTATTTTTTGGAGTCTCGTTGTTTTTCTTTTCTATTTCTGCATTTTGGATGTTTCTACCCAAAACTAAGGTTTTTAAAAAAGGATTGTACTATACTTTAGGAGGGATTATTTTAACTATAGTTATGCTATTTTTATAATTAGTTAGTAAAAAAATTAAACAAAAAAACAACTTTATTTAAAGTTGTTTTTTTGTTTAAATGTGATTAATAATTTTAATTACCAATTGAAGTTAAATCTAATGTTGTTGTGTTTTTTCCTTTTTTTATTGCAATATAGCTATGCACATTTCCAAGTTCAGAAATAAGCGATAATTTAGTTTGTACAAAGGTTTCATAAGCATCAATATCTGCCAGAACAATTTTTAGTAAAAAATCAAAATTCCCGGATACCTGATAGCATTCCAACACTTCGGGGAATTCATCTACTTGAGCTAAAAATTTCTGTAAATAACTTCTGGTATGACCTTTTAATTTTACACCAATAAAAATAGTTTGTTTTAAACCTATGGTGCGTTCATTTAATAAAGCAACGTACTTATCTATATATCCTTGATTTTCCAGTTTCTTAATTCGCTCAAATACTGCGGTTGTAGATAAATTTAAGTTTTCAGCTATTTTTTTAGTTGTTATCCTACAGTCGTTTTGTAAAATATCTAGTATTTTAAGATCAGTCTTGTCTAGGTTTTTTTTCATTTAAATTTATTTTCGGTTGTTAAAAAATGAATTTTATTAAATAGAATTAGAATATAATATTTGGTAAATGTATAGAATAAACTTCTTAAAAATAATATAAAAAAGGATTAAAAGAGGGGTTAATTTTAAAAGTGATTAATTTTATTCAGAACATAGTGAGCTGGTTTTTATTAACAAAATAGTTCTTGTTTTAAGGTGTAAATTAAATTTTAATAAGATATTCATAAGAATATTTTGTAATTTTGCATTTAAAATGAAGCAATTCACACTTAAAATATCAGCTATAATAATGGCATTCGTAGTTTTTTTATCTACAATGTCATTTACAATTGATATGCATTATTGTGGAGATTTTCTAGTTGATATTTATAGCTTCATTTATTAAATCTTATGCGAATCTATTTGAAGGTTTTCAAAATAAATCCTTACCTTTTGAAGAGTATATACCACCAATTGTTGTGGCAGACATACACGTATTACACCAAGTTTATATAATTTGATTTTAAATTAATTGTAGTTAATCAAGGACTATATAATTCTCCTTGAAATAGAATTATTATGATTTAAAATTAAAAGAATGAAAAAAATACTATATCTATTGTTTATAGTTCCCTTATTTATTTTTTCGCAAGAGCGGTTAAAAGGAACTATTTATGAAGAGGATCCGGACAATAAAAAAGCAGTATTGCCAGGAGCAAATGTTTACTGGTTAAACCAATCTATTGGTGCTGTAACAGATCTTAAAGGGGCATTTAATTTACCATATAAAAAAGAGTACACTAAGCTAGTTGTGAGTTATATTGGCTTTAAAACAGATACAATTTTGGTGAATAATTCAGCCAAAATTAAACATTGGTTAAAACCAAAAAGTATGTTAGATGAAGTTGTATTAACACAACAAAAAAAATCTTCATCAGTTTCGTATTTAAAATCGCTAAATGTAATTAACGTTAGTAGTGATGAATTATTAAAAGCTGCTTGCTGTAATTTGGCAGAAAGTTTTGAAACTAACCCATCTATAGATGTTAATTTTTCTGATGCAGTTTCGGGAACTCGCCAAATAAAAATGTTAGGATTAACCAGCCCAAATATTTTAATTACTACTGAAAATATACCTTCAATTCGTGGTGCTTCACAAGCATACGGTATGAGTTTTATTCCTGGAACTTGGGTTGAAAGTATTCAAATTACAAAAGGAACTGGAAGTGTTGTAAACGGTTTTGAAAGTATTGCGGGGCAAATTAATGCAGAACTTAAAAAACCAATTTCAGATGATAGATTATTTGTAAATGCTTATGCTTCTGCTAACGGCAGGTTGGAGTTGAATACGCATTTAAATAAAAAACTAAGTGAAAAATGGAGTTCAGGTTTATATTTACATGGAAATCTTAGAGATAAAAAAATAGATAATAATAACGATTCATTTTTAGATATTCCATTGGCTAAGCAAATAAATGTAATGAACCGTTGGCAATATACTAATACAGAAACTGGTTTTGTGAGTTTTTTAAATTTAAGATATTTAAAAGATGAAAAACAATCTGGGCAGGTTAGCTTTAGTCCTGAAAAAGATAAATTAACTACTAATTTTTGGGGAAGTGAAATTAATACAGAAAGATTGGAAGTGTCTTTTAAATTAGGTTATGTAAATCCAAATATTCCTTATCAGAGTATTGGTTTGCAGATGGCATATAGCAATCATAAACAAGATTCTTATTTTGGGTTAAATAATTTTAATATTATACAACAGAGTGTATATTCAAATCTTATTTATAATACCATTATTTCTGATTCTAGGCATAAGATTAAAACTGGTGTTGGATTTTCGTATGATAAATATGATGAAATAGTTTTAAATGATATTTATTATAGAAATGAAAATAATGTAGATGGATATTTTGAATATAATTATGATGATTTAGGAGCTATTAATATGTCTGCGGGAATAAGAATTGATCATAATAATTTATTAGGGACTTTTGTAACGCCAAGGTTTCATATAAGATATTCACGTTGGGAGAAATCGGCTTTAAGAGCTTCATTTGGGAGAGGGAAAAGAAGTGCTAATATTTTTGCGGAAAATCAAAAAATGTTTGCAACTTCAAGAACTATTAATATTTTAAATTCAGGAGGGAAAATATATGGTTTGGATCCTGAAATTGCCTGGAATTATGGTGTTTCATATTTGCAAGGTTTCAATTTGTTTGGAAGAAAAGCAGACTTAAATATAGATTTTTATAGAACAGATTTTAAAAATCAGGTAGTTGTAGATTGGGAAATTTCAAAAGAAATTAGTTTTTATAATTTAGAAGGAGAAAGTTATTCAGATAGTTTTCAGGCAGAGTTTTCATACAATCCTTTTAATAAATTTAACTTAAAACTAGCATACAAATATTATGATGTTAAAACTCAATATAAATCGGGAAAAAAGTTGTCACCTTTAATTCCTAGAAGTAGAATATTTGCAAATGCCTCTTATGAAACTTCATTAAAAAAAAATGGAAGCCACTGGAAATTTGATGGAACCTTTAATTGGCTAAGCAAACAGCGATTTCCTTCAACAGAGTTTAGTGATGTAGAATATCAATTAAATAAGTATTCGTCAACTTTGGCAACTCTAAATATGCAAGTAACAAAAGTATTCTCACCTAAATTAGAAGTTTATTTTGGAGGAGAGAACATTACAAATATTAAACAAGAAAATCCTGTAATAAGTGCGGAAAACCCGTTTGGAGCACATTTTGATACTACTTTAGTATATGGTCCAATTTTTGGAAGTATGTATTATACAGGACTTAGGTATAAATTAAATTAAATATAAATAAAATGAAAAAATTAGTAATCTTATTAGTGTTTTTTGTGGGGGCATTATCTTATTCGCAAAATAAAAATGCAAGAACTTCATTTGAAGTTGATGGTGTATGTTTAATGTGTAAAGAGCGAATTGAAAAAGCTTGTATAAAAACAAAGGGTGTAAAATCTGCAGTGTGGAATGTGAAAACTCATGAATTGAGTCTTATTTTTGATGAACGTAAAACGGATGTGAAATCAATAAAAAATAGCGTTGCCAATGTTGGTCACGATATGAAAGATTTGAAAGCTTCTGATGAAGCTTATAATGGTTTGCATAATTGTTGTAAATATAGAGATGAAGAAGTAATTGAAGATCACAAAGACGAATAAAATAATTGTATAAAAAAAAGACGATTTTCTTAAAAAAATCGTCTTTTTTTATAGTGTTTAGGTTAACTATTATAATTTAAAAGCTTCTTTTACTTTGTTCACATAATCAAGTTTTTCCCAAGTAAATAATTCAACATCTAGAGAGATTTCAGTTCCATCTACATTTCTAAATGATTTATTTACTATTTTGTTTTCTCTTCCCATATGGCCATAAGCGGCAGTTTCTAAATACATAGGTTGACGTAATTTTAAACGCTTTTCAATAGCTGAAGGTCTCATGTCAAAAATAGTTGAAACAATTTCAGCTATTTCCCCATCTGCTAAATCAACGTTTGAAGTTCCGTAAGTATTCACATAGATACCCATAGGTTCAACAACTCCAATAGCATAAGAAACTTGAATTAAAATTTCATCTGCAACACCTGCAGCAACTAAGTTTTTAGCAATATGTCTTGTTGCATATGCAGCACTTCTATCAACTTTACTAGGGTCTTTTCCTGAAAAAGCTCCACCACCGTGAGCTCCTTTACCACCGTATGTATCAACAATAATTTTTCTTCCCGTTAATCCAGTATCACCGTGAGGTCCTCCAATAACAAACTTACCTGTAGGATTTACATGGTAAACAATATTATCATTGAATAAAGCTTTAATAGCGTCAGGTAACTTAGCAATTACTCTTGGAATTAAAATGTTTATAATATCAGCTTTAATTTTAGCTAACATTTCATTGTCATCTTCTAAAAACTGATCGTGTTGTGTAGAAACTACAATATCTTTAATTCTAAAAGGCACGTTGTCATCTGTATACTCAATAGTTACTTGACTTTTAGAGTCTGGACGTAAGTATGAGATTTCATTGTTTTCTCTTCTTAGTTCAGCAAGTTCTATTAAAATTCTATGACTTAAATCTAAAGCCAATGGCATAAAGTTTTCAGTTTCGTTGGTAGCATATCCAAACATCATTCCTTGGTCACCAGCTCCTTGTTCTTCTTTAGAGTCTCTGTCTACACCTTGGTTAATGTCTTGAGATTGTTCGTGTATAGCTGAAAATACACCACAAGAATTTCCATCAAACATATACTCGCTTTTAGTATATCCAATTGTATTAATAACATCTCTTGCTATTTTTTGAACATCTAAGTAGGTTTTCGATTTAACTTCACCTGCAAGTACTACTTGACCAGTAGTGACTAATGTTTCACAAGCAATTTTAGAATCTTTATCGAAGGCTAAAAAATTATCAACCAAGGCATCTGATATTTGATCCGATACTTTATCTGGGTGTCCTTCAGAAACGGATTCAGAAGTAAATAAATATGACATAATATTTTTATTTTAAAATGAATGAAGAAAATAAGTTGATTGCAATAGTCGCTAAAAGAAGTAAAAACTTACTGCTTTAGCATTTTTTAATGAGGTTGCAATCAGTTCAAATTCTTCCTCTAATTATTTCGTGTGCAAATCTATGAAAAATATAAACCTAAATAAAAAATAGATGCTAAATAAATCTTAAATTTTTTAAAGTTTTATTTATAAACGGTTTTGAAATAGTGTATTACAACCATTTTTTTAGAATATTTAAGGATGATTTAAGATTTATAGTAACCGTGAGTTTTATTAAAAAAAAGTGACATATGTTGTAAATTAAAAATTTGTGATTACATTTGCATCAATAAAACAAGAAAAAATGAATATTAAATTTAACAAAAAGCGTTGGATGATGTGTAATTTATACGCAGAGGGTGCTATTGTTTAAAATTTAATAATATAAATAAATAGAAACCTCTGAATTATCAGGGGTTTTTTGTTTTAATAAAGATAAAAATGAATTTAATAAACCATATTTATATTCTTAATTTTTTTGAGATGTTTATGCGAATGATGCATAATACAATGAAATGGTATTGCCTAAACTAAACAGAAATTAAATAGTATATTTAAGTCTCTTTGGTAATACCTAAAGCCAAAGAGACTTTTTTTATTATAAAATTAAAACTAAAAAAATATTAAAGGATATTATGAGTACTCAAAAAATTTCAACATTAGCTTTACACGCAGGACACGATACAAATAGCACGGCAGGAACAAGAGCAGTGCCAATTTATCAATCATCATCGTATGTTTTTAACAATACAGAACATGCTGCAAATTTATTCTCATTAAAAGAATTAGGGTTTATTTATACACGTTTAAATAACCCAACTAATGATATTTTACAACAACGTTTAGCAGCTATTGAGGGTGGAGTAGGAGCAGTTGTTTTTGCTTCAGGTGCAGCGGCAATTTCATCAGGTTTATTAACCTTATTAAAAGCTGGAGATCATATTGTAGCTTCAAGCAGTTTATACGGAGGAACTTTTACATTGTTAAATGTTACTCTACCAAGGTTAGGAATTACAACAACTTTTGTTGATGCTTCAAATCCAGAAAATTTTAAAGATGCTGTTCAAGAAAATACAAGAGCATTTTTTGTAGAGTCTTTAGGAAATCCAAAATTAGATGTGTTAGATTTGGAAGCAATAGCAGAACAATCTAAAGCTGCAGAAGTACCATTTATAGTTGATAATACAGTTGCAAGTCCGGCATTATTAAATCCTATTAAACACGGTGCTAACTTGGTTATTCATTCTTTAACTAAATATATTGGAGGTCATGGAAGTTCATTAGGTGGAGCAATTATTGATGCTGGTACTTTTGATTGGACAAATGGAAAATTCCCTGAATTTACAGAGCCTTCAGAAGGTTACCATGGTTTAGTATATAGTGAAGCTTTAGGAGCGGCAGCTTTTACTTTTAAATTAATTTTAGAGGGGTTACGTGATTTTGGTGGAGCTTTAAGCCCTTTTAATGCTTTTCAAATTATTCAAGGTTTGGAAACGTTGCCTGTTCGTATTAAACAACACAGTGCAAATGCATTGGAATTGGCTCAATGGTTAGAAGATAGAGAAGAAGTGGCTTGGGTAAATTACCCTGGTTTAAAAAGTAGTAAATATAATACATTGGCAAAAAAATACTTACCAAAAGGTCAAAGTGGTTTAGTTACATTTGGTTTAAAAGGTGGTTTTGAAGCAGCTAAAAAAGTAACAGATGCGACAAAAATATTTTCTTTGCTAGCCAATATTGGTGATACAAAATCGTTAATAATTCACCCTGCAAGTACAACACATCAGCAACTAACAGCTGAGCAACAAGCAGGAGCTGGTGTAGGTCAAGATTTAATTAGATTATCTGTTGGTCTTGAGGATATTGAAGACTTGAAGAATGATTTAGAACAAGCTTTTGTTGAAGCAAAAATATAAGTAAATTAAATTTTTATTAAAAGTATTGTATGGTAAAAAATTATTGCGTTAATTTGCTGCTTAGTTCATAATCTTATTGAATAATGTTATCAAGAAAGGCAGAGGGAATAGACCCGTTGAAGCCTTAGCAACCCTTTACTTATTAAAGAAGGTGCTAAATTCTACCCATTATGGATAGATAACTCAAGCAAATTACCGCAGGTAATTTAAAACCTCTCTCATAATATTAATCGTTAAGCAACTGAAAAAATTTAAACTAATAGTTTTTATTAATTTGTATTATTAATGAGTCAACTTAAAAATATTTCATTAACAGGTTTTGTTCCAGAAAAAGGCACGCAACCTATTAATATAAAACTTTCTTATCAGGTTTTTGGTAAGGAATTACATAGTGCTCCTATAATTTTAGTGAATCATGCATTAACAGGTAATTCTGAAGTTGCGGGTGAAAATGGTTGGTGGAAAGATTTAATTGGAGATAATAAAGTTATAAATACTAAAGAGTATACAGTTTTAGCTTTTAATATTCCAGGAAATGGATTTGATGGTTTTGTAATAGAAAACTACAAGGAATTTGTTGCAAGAGATATCGCTAAAATTTTCCTAAAAGGACTTAATATATTAAATATAGAAGAGTTGTTTGCGTTAATTGGAGGGTCTTTAGGAGGCGGAATTGCTTGGGAAATGGCTGTTTTAAGCCCTAAAATTACAAAGCACTTAATAACAATAGCAACAGACTGGAAATCTACAGATTGGTTAATTGCTAATTGTCAAATTCAAGAACAATTTTTATCTAATTCTAGCAATCCTGTTCACGATGCGCGTATGCATGCAATGTTGTGTTATAGAACTCCAGAATCTTTTAAAGAACGTTTTCAGCGTTCTAAAAATGAAGAGTTAGAGATTTTTAATGTTGAAAGCTGGTTGCTACACCATGGTGCAAAATTGCAGGAACGGTTTCAACTTTCAGCCTATAAATTAATGAATCAATTATTAAGAACAATTGATGCTACAAAAGGTAGAGATGAGCATATTTTAGATTCAATAAAAGCTAATATTCATATAATTGGTGTTAGTTCGGATTTGTTTTTTACGGCTGAAGAAAATAAAGAAACTCACAAACAATTGGCTTTAACAAATCCAAGTGTTACTTATAATGAAATAAATTCTGTGCACGGGCATGATGCCTTTTTAATTGAGCACAAACAATTAGAGAAAATTGTTGATTCAGTTTTTAATCAAAGTTCTAAAAAGAATAAAATGAAAATAGTAAAATTCGGAGGGAAATCCCTTGCAAATGGTATAGGTTTAGAAAGTACTCTAAGTATTGTTTCTAGCAAAGTTGACAATAATGAGCAAATAGCTTTAGTTGTTTCGGCAAGAGGAAAAACCACCGATCAATTAGAATCAATTTTAGAAAAAGCAAAAAATGATTTGCCTTATTTAGAAGAGCTTAAACAATTAAAAGAATTTCAACTTGAGCCTGATTCATCAGTTAATGTATCTGCAGAATTTAAATTGTTAGATGAGATTTTTAAGGGGGTAAATTTATTAGGAGATTACAGTGCAAAAGTAAAAGACCAAGTGCTTGCGCAAGGTGAAATTTTATCTGCAAAAGTAATAGCACATTTATTGAATAAAAATAATGTGAAGGCTGCATATGTAGATTCTAGAAAATTAATTAAAACTGATAATCAGTTTGGTGAAGCTATTGTATTTGAAAGTGTTTCAGAAGAAAATGTAATTGAGCATTTTAGAAATATTGAAGATGGTGAAGTTCAGGTTATAACAGGGTATATTGGTTCAAATATAAAAGGAGATACAACTACACTGGGTAGAAATGGGAGTAATTATTCGGCAGCTTTAATAGCTAACTTTTTAAATGCTTCAGAATTTCAAAATTATACCCATGTAAATGGAATTTATACTGCAAACCCGGATTTAGTTGAAAACTCAAAGAAAATTGAAAAACTTTCTTACCAAGAAGCTAATGAAATGGCGAATTTTGGTGCAAATATTTTACATGCAAAAACTATAATTCCTCTTATTCAAAAAAACATTCCATTAAGAATATTAAATACTTTTGATAAAGAAAATAAAGGAACCTTAATTGGTCCAGAAACTGAACGTGGAGGTATTAAATCTTTGTCTGTTCAGGAAGATGTAGCTTTAGTAAATCTAGTTGGTAGAGGTTTGTTAGGAAAAGTTGGTGTAGATGGTAGAATATTTGGTGCTTTAGGGAAAGAAAATGTTAGTGTAAGTATTATTTCACAAGGATCATCAGAACGTGGTATTGGTTTTATTGTTGAAGCAAGAGATGGTTATAAAGCTAAAAAAGTTTTAGAGAATGAATTTAAAAATGAATTTCAAAGTAAAGATGTAAGTCAGATTTATATTAAAGAAAATGTTTCTGTTATTTCAATAATTGGGCAAAGTTTATATTCATTTAATCAGCCATATAGCGCATTAATTAAAAACCATATTACTCCAATATTAATTAATAATACAGTTACAGGTGAAAACGTTTGTTTGGTTGTTAATAAATCAGATTTAAAGAAAGCTGTAAATGTGATTCATGGAGAAATATTTGGTGTTTCTAAAAATATAAATATTGCTGTTTTTGGTAAAGGCTTAGTGGGTGGAACACTTATTAATCAAATATTAAAGAGCAAAGAAAATATTGTTAAAAGAAAGAATATAAACTTAAATATTTTTGCAGTAGCAAATTCTTCAAAAGTATTGCTATCTAAAAATGGTGTTTCTGAAAATTGGGAACAAGATTTAAGTGAATCAACTGTTGAAAATAGCCTTCAGAATATTCTTGAATATGCTGAAAAATATCATTTAGAGAATTTAATAGCAGTTGATAATACTGCAAGTAGCGAATTTGTTAAAAATTATATTGATCTTGTTGAAAACGGGTTTGATTTAATTTCTTCAAACAAAATAGCAAATACATTGAGCTATGAATTCTATAAAGAATTACGTAAAAAATTAAGCGAAAATAAGAAGGCTTATTTGTATGAAACTAATGTAGGTGCTGGTTTACCATTAATTGATACAATTAAATTATTGCATGATTCAGGTGAAAATATTACAGGTATTAGAGGTGTTTTTTCTGGGTCATTAAGTTATTTATTTAATACATATTCTGTTGAAGATAGACCGTTTAGTTCTGTGTTAAAAGAAGCAATTGAAAGTGGTTTTACAGAGCCGGATCCACGTGAAGATTTATGTGGAAATGATGTTGGAAGAAAATTATTAATTTTAGCACGTGAGCTTGATTTACAAAATGAATTTGAGGATGTAGTAATTGAAAATCTAATTCCAGAAAATTTAAGAGAAGGTTCTGCAAAAGAATTTTTAGGTAAATTAAATGAATTTGATGATTACTATAAAAAGATAAAAGAAAACCAAGAAGACGGTCATGTTTTAAGGTATATAGGTGATTTATCTGGTAATTTACAAGAAGATAAAGGAGTTTTGGAAGTGAAATTAATTTCCGTTCCAGCAAATAGTGCTTTAGGACAAATACAAGGTGCAGATGCTATTTTTGAAGTATTTACAGAATCTTATGGTGAAAAACCAATTGTAATTCAAGGAGCAGGAGCAGGAGCAGCAGTAACTGCAAGAGGTGTATTTGGTGATATTTTAAGATTAGCAGAAAAGAATTAATAAGGAATATTAAAAAATGTTATTGAGGTGATTTTTAATAGTTGAAACCTTAATTAAAATTGCGTTAGTGAAAGTAGTGGTATCTTTTTTTGAAGTGAAATGGAGAAAAGAGATAATGATAAATACGATCTGAAAGGAAACGCAAAAAAAATAATACTAAGATTTTTAGAATAAATAACAGATATAATGAGCGATAACAAATTTGAAACAGATGCTATTAGAACGCAATTAGAACGTTCACAATTTCAAGAACATACTACACCAATGTATGTTACTTCAAGTTTTGTATTTGACGATGCAGAAGATATGAGAGCTTCATTTACTGAAGAGAAAATACGAAATATTTATTCTCGTTACAGCAATCCAAATACCACAGAGTTTGTTGAAAAAGTTATGAAAATGGAAGGAGCGGAAGATGGTTATGCTTTTGCTACCGGAATGGCAGCGGTGTATTCAAGCTTCGCGGCATTATTAAGTAGTGGAGATCATATTGTTTCTGCAAGATCAATTTTTGGTTCAACGCATACGTTATTTACAAAGTATTTTCCTAAGTGGAATATTGAGACTTCTTATTTTGATATTAATAATCCAGATGAAATTGAAAGTTTAATTAAACCTTCAACAAAATTTTTATATGCTGAAACGCCTACAAATCCAGGAGTTGATATTATAGATTTGGAGTTATTAGGTAAAATTGCAAAAAAGCACAATTTATTACTAGTTATTGATAATTGTTTTGCAACTCCATATATTCAACAACCTATAAAATATGGGGCTGATTTAGTTATTCATTCAGCAACAAAATTAATGGACGGTCAAGGTCGTGTGTTGGGTGGTATTGTAGTTGGTAATTCAGATTTAATACGAGAAATTTATTTATTTTCTCGAAATACAGGTCCAGCACTATCACCATTTAACGCTTGGGTGCTTAGTAAAAGTTTGGAAACTTTAGCGGTTAGAGTTGATAGACATTGTGAAAATGCATTAAAATTAGCTCAATTTTTAGAAGGTCATGAAAAGATTTCTAAAGTAAAATATCCTTTTTTAAAATCGCATCCTCAATATGAAATTGCGAAAAAGCAAATGAAATTAGGGGGGAATATTATTGCGATGGAAATTAAAGGAGGTATTGAGGCTGGTAGAAATTTTTTAGACGCTATTAAAATGTGTTCATTGTCGGCAAATTTAGGTGATACAAGATCTATTGTAACACATCCGGCATCTACTACACATAGTAAATTAAGTGAAGAAGAACGGCTTGCGGCAGGTATAACACCTGGCTTAGTGCGTATTTCAGTTGGTTTAGAAAATATTGATGATATAATTCAAGACATATCACAAGCGTTAAATAACTAATTTTTAACATAATTTTTTGAGAATATAATAAAACTTTCAAAAAATTACGGGCTATAAGTCTATCAAGTTGGTAGGGTAATAAAAATCATGTATGTTTGCATCAGCAAAAAATAGATGTAAATTATTTAAAATGATGCTAGATCAAATTTTTATACAGGATAAACAGAAACAAGATGTTAGCGTAGAAAGCGTTAAAACTTCTGAAAAACCAATTCGTAGTGCTGTAAAAGCAATTAGCTGGAGAATTATCGGAACACTTGATACAATGGCAATTTCTTGGATAGTGACAGGGCAATTAGCAATGGCAATTTCCATTGGATCTATTGAAGTTGTAACTAAAATGATTTTGTATTACGGACATGAACGAATTTGGAATTATATAAAATGGTGGAAATAATGAGAAATTTAGATATAGAACAAATAAATAAAGATTTACAAGATAAATCACCTCAAGAAATTATTGCTTGGGCTATTAGTATAGCAAAAGCACCTGTAGTTACAACTAATTTTAGACCGTACGAGGTTGCTATATTACACGCTTGTACGCAGGTAGATGGAAATTTAAAGGTAATTTGGTGCGACACAGGTTATAACACACCGCAAACATATAAACATGCAAATGAATTAATACATTCACTAAGTTTAAATGTTCATTTATATGTTCCGCAGCAAACATCTTCGCATAGAGATGCAACAATAGGAATTCCTCAAATTGAAGATTCATTGCATAAGATATTTACTGAGCAAGTAAAATTAGAGCCTTTTAATAGAGCAATGCAAGAACATAAACCAGATGTTTGGTTTACGAATTTACGTAAAGGGCAAACAGCTTTTAGAGATAGTATTAGCGTAGTATCATTAAGTAAAGATGGTGTTTTAAAAGTGAGTCCTTTTTATAATTGGACCGATGAGCAATTAGATGCTTATTTAGAAGAAAATAATTTACCAAACGAATTTAAATATTTCGACCCAACAAAGGTATTGTCGAATAGAGAATGTGGATTGCATTCATAAAAAAAGAAAGATGACAGAAACAGTTCAAATTAACGCACTTGAGAACGAAGCAATTTACATTTTTAGAGAAGTTGCTGCTCAATTTGAAAAACCAGTATTATTATTTTCTGGTGGAAAAGATTCAATTACATTGGTGAGATTGGCTCAAAAAGCATTTCATCCTGCAAAAATTCCTTTTCCATTAATGCATATTGATACAGGCCATAACTTTCCTGAAACAATTGAATTTAGAGATAGATTAGTTGAAGAATTAGGATTGGAATTAATTGTGCGTAACGTACAAGATTCAATAGATCAAGGTAAAGTAAAAGAAGAATCTGGAAGATATTCAAGTAGAAATATGTTGCAGACAACTACTTTATTAGATGCTATTGAAGAGTTTAAATTTGATGCGTGTATTGGTGGTGCAAGAAGAGATGAAGAGAAAGCAAGAGCTAAAGAGCGTATTTTTTCTGTACGTGATGATTTTGGTCAATGGGATGAAAGAAACCAACGTCCAGAGTTATTCGATATGTTAAATGGTGAAATTGATTTTGGACAAAATGTACGTGTTTTTCCTATTTCAAACTGGACAGAATTAGATGTTTGGACTTATATTGAACGTGAAGTTTTAGAAATACCATCTATTTATTTTGCACACAAACGTGAAGTCTTTTTAAGAGATGGACTTATATGGTCTGCGTCAGAACATGTTTATAGAGATGAAGAAGAGGAAGTTGAAGAGCGTATGGTTCGTTTTAGAACTGTGGGGGATATGAGCTGTACAGCAGCTGTAGATTCTTATGCTACTACAATTAGTAAGGTTGTTGAGGAGATTAGAGATTCAAGTATTTCTGAGCGTGGAGCTAGAATTGATGACAAAAGATCTGAAGCAGCTATGGAAGAGCGCAAGCAACAAGGGTACTTTTAAAATTTTCAATTGAAAATTTGTCTTAAAGCTAAGGATTTAAATTCATTAGCTGATTAATAAAAAATAAAATTAAAGCCAGTAGCAAAAGCAAATGGCACATAGCTAAACAGAAAATGGAAGTTTTAAAAATAGCAACAGCAGGAAGTGTAGATGACGGAAAAAGTACTTTAATTGGAAGGTTATTGTATGATACAAAATCATTAACATCCGATAAATTAGAAGCAATTGAACGTAGTAGTAAGCAAAAAGGATATGATTATTTAGATTTTTCTTTAGCTACGGATGGTTTAGTTGCAGAACGCGAACAAGGAATTACAATTGATGTAGCTCACATATATTTTTCAACAGCTACAAAAAGTTATATAATAGCAGATACTCCAGGTCACGTGGAATATACACGTAACATGGTAACAGGAGCTTCAACATCTCAAGTAGCAATTATTTTAATTGATGCTCGTCATGGTGTAATTGAGCAAACATACCGTCACTTTTTTATTAATAACCTATTACGTGTAAAAGATGTAATAGTTGCTGTAAATAAAATGGATTTAGTTGATTTCTCTGAAGAAAGATACAATGAAATTAAAAATGAATTTCAAAAATTAGTTGAAAAAAGTGACTATGAAGATCAAAACATTACGTTTATTCCTGTAAGTGCTTTAAAAGGAGATAATGTTGTTGACAAGTCAAAAATAATGTCTTGGTATAGTGGGAACACGTTACTAGAACATTTAGAAAAGATTGATACCGCAGATATTTACAATAGAGGTAAAGCTCGTTTTCCAGTTCAATATGTAATACGCCCTAAAACCGAAGAATATCACGATTATAGAGGGTATGCAGGAAAAGTATATGGAGGTTCTATTAGTGTAGGTGATGAGGTAATTGTGTTGCCTTCTGAAACAAAAACTAAAGTAAAAGAAATTTATTTTTACGACAAAAAATATGAAACTGCTGCACGTAGGTCTTCAGTTACATTAACATTGGAAAATGATGTAAATGTAAGTAGAGGAGATATGATTGTTAAAGTTGGTGAATTACCAAAGGTTGAAAAAACATTAACAGCTACAATTTCTTGGATGGATGCTAAACAATTAGTTCCAGGGTCTAAGTATGTTCTTCAGCATGGTGTAAATAAAGTATTGGCAAAAGTAAGTGCCATTAACAATAAAATTAATCCAGATTATTCTGGTATTGAAACGGGTGTTACAGGGTTGCAAATGAATGATATTGCATCTGTTTCATTTCAATTAAATAAACCAATATTTTTTGATGCTTTTAAAGAGCACAGAACAAATGGAGCATTTATTTTAATAGATCCACAAAGTAATAGTACTGCTGGTGTTGGTTTTATTGAATAACAAAACATACTAAAAATCAAAAACATATAATACACTTAACCTGCACATTTGTGTGGGTTAGGAATTTTTTTACTAACTAAAAAAATTAAAAAGAATGCAAAGTTTTAGAAGCGAGATCGAAAATCCGATCGTCGAGAAGGATATTATTGACTTAGAAAAAAAGATTCAACAGTTTTATAAAGGTGAAATTGATGAAGAGCGTTTTAGAAGTTTACGTCTTGCAAGAGGTGTTTACGGTCAACGTCAGTTTGGTGTTCAAATGATTCGTATTAAATTACCTTATGGTAAATTAACCAGCGAACAATTACATAGAGTAGCCAACGTTTCTGATGAGTATTCTAGAGGAAGATTACACATTACTACCCGTCAAGATATTCAAATTCACCACGTAAGTTTAGATAGAACACCTGAGCTTTGGGCTGAATTAGAAAAAGATGATATTACATTGCGTGAAGCTTGTGGTAATGCAGTGAGAAATGTAACGGCAAGTGAAACCGCAGGAATTGATGTGGATGAACCTTTTGATGTTTCTCCTTACGCACACGCTACATTCGAATTCTTTTTACGTAATCCTATTTGTCAGGAATTAGGAAGGAAATTTAAAATTTCTTTCTCGGGTACAGATAAGGATACAGCTTTAAGTTTTATGCATGATTTAGGTTTTATAGCTAAAATTAAAGATGGTGTGGTTGGTTTTAAAGTGATGGTTGCCGGTGGGTTAGGTTCTCAAGCTAGGTTAGCAGATACCTTATTTGAATTTATTGAAGCCGATAAAATTATTCCTTTAACGGAGTCTGTTTTACGTGTTTTTGATAGATATGGAGAACGTTCTAAAAGAGCAAAGGCTCGTTTGAAATTCTTAATTAAAGATATTGGTTTTGATGCTTTTGTAAAATTAGTTGAAGATGAGCAAAAAGCATTGTCAGTAAAATCATTCCCTATTGATGCTACTGGTTTTGATGAAGAAATTAACTTATCTCATGTTGAAATTCCTACAGTTAAAATTGAAGATCAAAAAACATATAATGCTTGGAAAGCAACAAATGTAATTGCTCAAAAACAAGAAGGTTTAAGCGCAATTGGGATAAAAGTCCATTTAGGAGATTTTTATACAGATAAAGCTAGAATTTTAGCAGATTTAATTAAAAAATATGCAGGTAATGAAATTCGTTTATCATTACGTCAAAATATATTAATTCGTCATGTAAAAAATGAGTTATTGCCATTTTTCTATGTTGAATTACAGAAACTAGGTTTTGTAGATATAGGATATGAAAGCACCTTAGATATTACATCTTGTCCGGGTACTGATACTTGTAATTTAGGTATTGCAAGTAGTACTGGAGTTTCTGCAGAATTAGAAAAAGTATTAAAATCTGAATATCCTCAATTTATAAATAATAAAGATATTACCATAAAAATTAGTGGTTGTATGAACTCTTGTGGGCAACATACAATGGCACATATTGGTTTTCAGGGAATGTCAATTAAATCTGGGAAATTAGTAGCGCCAGCGTTACAAGTATTATTGGGTGGAAGTATTTTAGGAAATGGAGAAGGAAGAATTGCAGATAAAGTATTGAAAATCCCTAGTAAAAGAGGGCCGCAAGCTTTACGTGAAATTTTAAATGATTATCAATCTAATGTAAAAGTAGATGAGACATTTATTAATTATTATGATCGTAAAGGTGAGCGCTATTTTTATACATTACTAAAACCATTGTCTGATGTTACTAATTTAGAGCAAAGTGATTTTGTTGATTGGGGAGCAGATGAAGCATATGTAAAAGCAGTAGGAGTTGGAGAATGTGCGGGTGTTGTTATTGATTTAATTGCAACTTTGTTGTTTGAAAGTGAAGAGAAATTAGAAAATGCCTCAGAATCATTTAAAAAAGATCAATATGCAGATAGTATTTATTATTCATATTTAAGTATTGTAAATACAGCAAAAGCACTGCTAATTTCAGAAGGGAAAAAAACAAATACACACGCCGGAATTATTTCTCAGTTTGAAGAAGTTTTTGCATCAAAAATAGTATTAGATGTTCCTTTTTCTGAGTTTATTTTTCAAATTCAAAAAAATGAACCTACTAAAGAGTTTGCTGAAAATTATTTAATTGATGCGCAATCTTTTTATAAAAAAGTAGATACTTATAGAGCAAGTGTTGTTTCAGATGAAAGCTAATATAAAACATAAAGTAACATTAATTGGAGCGGGTCCTGGTGATCCGGATTTAATAACCGTAAAAGGTGTTAAGGCTTTAAAAAAAGCTAATGTTATTTTATATGACGCTCTTATTAATAGAGAATTGTTAACCTATGCGCCTACTGCAAAATTAATTTTTGTTGGCAAGCGCAAAGGTTCACATAGCTATACTCAAGATGAAATAAATGAGCTAATTGTGAAAAGTGCTTTTGAATATGGTAATGTAGTTCGTTTAAAAGGAGGAGATCCTTTTGTATTTGGTAGAGGTTCTGAAGAAATAGATTACATAGAGTCTTTTAATGTTGAAACCGAAGTAATTTCAGGTATCTCTTCTTCAATGGCAGTTCCTGCAAGTCAGGGTATTTCATTAACAAAAAGAGGGGTTTCTGAAAGTTTTTGGGTAATTACAGGTACAACTTCAGAAAGAAAATTATCTAATGATGTTTATTTAGCAGCGCAATCAACAGCAACCATTGTTATTTTAATGGGAATGAGTAAGCTTAGCGAAATAATTGCAATATTTAAAAAGTTTAATAAAACAGAAGTTCCAATAGCAATCATTCAAAATGGAACTACTGAGAATGAAAAAATAGGATTAGGAACAATAAATACTATTGAAGAAGTTGTTGAACAACAGCAATTATCTTCTCCTGCAATAATTGTTATTGGTGAGGTTGTAAAAGAAAGTGTTAAATTGCGATCGTTTTATGAAAACGTAGCAATTCAAAATTCTGAAGTGAACCAGTATTAAATTATGGAAAAAAACGAGTTATACCCAATTTTTTTAAAAGTAGCACAACTAAATGTTCTAATTGTTGGAGGTGGTAATGTTGGACTTGAAAAATTAACGTTCTTGTTAAAATCCAGCCCTAATGCAAATGTAACCATTGTTTCTATAACTTTTTTACCAGAATTAATTGAGTTAGCTAATAAACATGATGTTAAGCTTGTTGAGGATTCTTATAAAGTTTCTTATTTAGATGGAAGGCATATAGTAATCGCAACAACCGATAATATTGATGTGAATGTTCAAGTTTATAAGGATTGTAAAGAGAGAACTATATTGGTTAATGTAGCAGATAATCCACCATATTGCGATTTTTATATGGGTGGAATTGTTACTAAAGGAAATATTAAAATAGCAATTTCAACAAACGGAAAATCACCAACGTTGGCAAAACGTTTGCGTCAGTTTTTTGAAGATGTAATACCTGAAAATATTGATGATTTAGCTAAGAATTTAAATACTTATAGAAAAACACTTAAAGGTGATTTTCAAGAAAAATTAACAACATTAAACACACTTACCAAAGGAATAATTAATAAAAAAGATTAATCTCTACTTATTTTCCTAAAGATATTTCATTATTTTGTAATTACTTCAATTTTCATAAATTAAAATTCTGATATTGAAAATATATTATATGATATGTGCAATTATATTTAATAATTCATATATAATGAAATATAAAACTCATTAAAAATTAATATTTGTTGAAATATTGGTAATTTCGCATTATCTTGTTCTAAAATGTAATTATTCTTTTTTTTGAATGATTTGAATAAGAAAATACCAAAGAAATAAAGGTGCTGTTAAAATATATTATTTTGTAAAAACTCAAATTTTTGATTCTATTATTTTTGATAAGATTTTCAATAATAGATGACTTTATTTGTTATTAAATTAAAAATTCAAAATAATGAAGTGCCAAATACAAATCACATTATTTTTATAAAATAGTACATATGGCTTTAAAAATTGTAATCTCACATAAGACAGTATATAAATATGATCGTTTGGTTTCATTATCACCTCATATTTTTAGATTAAGGCCAGCTCCTCATAGTAGAACTCCAATTGAATCTTACTCAATAAAGATAAAGCCTGAAAATCAGTTTTTTAACTGGCAGCAAGATCCTTTTGGAAATTATATGGCGAGGTTAATTTTTCCGGATAAAACAAAAGAATTATCCATTGAAGTTGAAATTTTAGCTGATTTAAAAACAATTAATCCATTCGACTTTTTTGTTGAAGAAGCTGCGGAAGAATATCCATTTAACTATACTGAAACTATAAAAAAGGAATTATCTCCTTATTTAGAAATTACAGAAAAAGGAAAGCTTTTAGAAGACTTTCTAAAAACAATAGATTATACCCCCAGAAAAACCATTTATTTTTTAATTGATATCAATCGAAAGATTTATGAATATTTAAATTACAATATAAGATTAGATCCTGGTGTGCAAACTTGTGAAGAAACACTTAATGGTAAAAGTGGTTCTTGTAGAGATTATGCATGGTTATTTGTTCAAACATTACGTCATTTAGGTTTTGGAGCGCGATTTGTATCGGGTTATTTGGTACAATTAAAATCTGATGAAAAGTCTTTAGATGGACCTTCTGGGCCAGAAGAAGATTTTACAGATTTACATGCATGGGCAGAAGTTTACCTTCCTGGAGCAGGTTGGATTGGTTTTGATGCAACTTCAGGTTTATTAGCGGGAGAAGGTCATATTCCTTTAGCATGTACTCCAAATTTTGAAAGTGCGGCCCCTGTGGAAGGCTTAACAGATATATGTGAAACGGAATTCTTTTATGAAAATACAGTAAAAAGAATTTTTGAATCTCCACGTGTAACCAAACCTTATACGGAAGAACAGTGGAAGGAAATTTACAAACTTGGTTTTAAAGTTGAAAAAGAATTAGAAAAAGGAGACGTAAGATTAACAATGGGAGGTGAGCCTACTTTTGTTTCTATTGATGATATGGAATCTCCAGAATGGAATACTGATGCTGATGGAGAACATAAAAGAAAATTAGCAGCCAATCTTACTAAAAAATTATATGGAAAATTTGCCAAAGGAGGAGTTTTACATCACGCTCAAGGTAAATGGTATCCTGGTGAGCCGCTTCCTAGGTGGCAAATTGAAATTTGTTGGAGAAAAGATGGAAAACCAATTTGGCATAATAAAAAATGGTTAGGTGCTTTTTCTGAAAATGTAGTATTACCAGAAAATGCGGATTTATTATTTTTAGAAAAGCTTACCAATTATTTAAGAATTTCTAGTGAACATATTTTACCAACTTATGAGGACGCATTTTATTTTTTATGGGAACAAGGTAAATTACCTGTTGATATTGATCCTGCTAAAGATAAAGACGCTTCACTTGTACGTAAAAAGTTAAATGAAATCTTAGAATCAGGTACCGATAAAGCTGTTGGTTATGTATTGCCTTTAAATAATTCAGAAGGACAATGGTATACAAATAAATGGGAGTTTAGACGGCAACATGCCTTTTTAATCCCTGGAAATTCACCAGTAGGGTTAAGATTACCTTTAGAATCTTTAATTGAAAAACCAGGAAATGAGTTTCCTAAATTTGAGCCAGATAATTTTTCTAAAAAGAAAAAATTACCAAGTTTTAAAAATCATGTTTTAAAAAGACATAGGGAATATTTAAGTGAAGGTGTTTTACAAAATGAACATGATTATTTTGTGAGAACAGCTCTTTGTGCTGAGGTTAGGGAAGGTAAATTATATCTTTTCTTACCACCATTAGATAGTGCAGAAATATTTTTAGATTTAATTTCGTCTATTGAATTAACTGCAAGAGAATTAAAAATACCTGTTATTATGGAAGGCTATGAGCCGCCAAAAGACAGTAGATTAGAGTCTATGAAAATTACGCCAGATCCAGGAGTAATTGAAGTTAATGTACACCCAACACATAATTGGAAAGAACTTACGGAAAATACGTTTACTATTTATAGAGAAGCAAAACAAGCACGTTTAGGTACAGAAAAATTTATGCTTGATGGCAAGCATACAGGAACTGGTGGTGGAAATCATGTAACTTTAGGTGGTGTAACACCAGCTGATAGTCCATTGTTAAGAAAACCGAGTTTATTAAGAAGTTTATTAACATTTTGGCAACATCATCCGGGATTATCGTATTTATTTTCGGGTTCATTTGTTGGGCCAACGAGTCAAGCTCCAAGAGTTGATGAGGCACGTTTAGAAAATTTATATGAATTGGAAATTGCATTTAGTCAAATTCCAAAAGATGGAGAAGTGCCGTTTTGGTTAACGGATCGTTTATTTAGACATTTATTAACAGATTTAACAGGGAATACGCATCGTGCGGAATTTTGTATAGATAAATTATATTCACCAGATTCTTCTTCGGGAAGGTTAGGAATTCTAGAACTTAGAGGTTTTGATATGCCACCACATCCAGAGATGAGTTTAATGCAAATGTTATTAGTAAGAACCTTAGTATCTTGGTTCTGGAAAAAACCATACGAACATGATTTGGTGCGTTGGGGAACAGAATTACATGATAAGTTTTTGATTGAACATTTTGTACGTGAGGATATTAAGGATATTGTAGAGCAATTAAATAAAGCAGGTTATAAATTTAAAGAAGATTGGTTCAATCCATTTTTTGAATTTAGATTTCCATTACATGGAATGGTTGATATTAATAATATTCATATTGAATTACGTGCAGCTATTGAGCCTTGGAATGTTTTAGGAGAAGAAATGACAGGTGGAGGAACAGCACGTTATGTAGATTCTTCATTAGAAAGAATTCAAGTTAAAGTATCTAACTTTGTAGAAGAAAGATATGTTTTAACGTGTAATGGTGTAAAAGTTCAGTTGAGCGCTACAACCGTAAAAGGTGAATTTGTTGCAGGGATAAGGTACAAAGCATGGGATCCGTATTCTGCGTTGCATCCAACAATTGGTGTTGATACACCATTAGTTTTTGATATTGTTGATAAATGGAATAGAAGATCAATAGGCGGTTGTACTTATTTTGTGGCGCATCCAGGTGGAAGATCTTATGATACATACCCTGTAAACAGCAATGAAGCAGAGTCAAGAAGAATTAATCGTTTTTGGGAATTTGGCCATACACAAGGTGAAATTGATCCTATTGAAGAAACGTTACAAGATGGTGATGATTCAACCAAAACTGTGCAAGAAAAAGGAAGTTCGAAAAAGTTTAGATATAAGGAAATTCCGATTAACTTTGAATTTCCAAATACCTTAGATTTAAGGAAAAAATAAAAGCAAGAATGCCAACGAGCACAAATAAACTATTTAGAAATTATTTTACAGATTATAGAGGATATGATGAGGTATTTGCCTCAGATTTAGGAATTGATAAAAATTGGGATAAATTACTAAATAATCTTTCAGAAATTGGTCGTGAAAAACTAATTTCTAAACAAGGTGAGATAGATTGGTTATTATCTGAAAATGGTGTTACGTATAATGTATATAACGATCCAAAAGGATTAAACCGTCCTTGGGAATTAAATGTTGTCCCTTTTTTAATTCAAAAAGAGGAATGGAAAACTATAGAAAAAGGCATTCAACAACGGTCTGAAGTTTTAAACTTACTGTTAAAAGATATTTATGGAAAAAGAGAACTTATAAAAAAGGGAATTGTTCCCTATGAAGTTATTTTTGCGCATAGAGGTTTTTTACGAGCTTGTGATCAGATTCAGTATAAAACATCCAAACAATTACTTATTCATTCAGCTGATTTAGCAAGAGGTCCTGATGGACGTATGTGGGTAGTTAATGATAGAGCTCAAGTGCCTTCAGGTATGGGATATGCTTTAGAAAATAGGTTTTCTATTAGTAAAATGTTACCTGAAATTTTTGAAGATATAAATGTTGAGCAATCATCGGCTTTTTTTAATGACCTTAATCAACTTTTATTGTCATCGGCTCCATCAAATAAGGAAAATCCAACAGTGGTTATTTTAACTCCTGGTCCTCATAATGAAACTTATTTTGAGCATTCTTATTTGTCATCATTTTTAGGATATCCTTTGGTAAAAGGAAGTGATTTAGTTGTTAGAGGAGGAAAATTATGGATGAAATCTTTAAAAGGGTTAAAGCAAGTTGACGTAATCTACAGAAGAGTTGACGATGTTTTTATTGATCCTTTAGAATTGCGTGAAGATTCATATTTAGGTGTTGCAGGTTTAATGGAGGTAGTTAGACTTCAAAATGTTGCAATTGTAAATCCTATAGGGAGTGGAATTCTTGAAAACCCAGGGTTAATTCCCTTTCTGAATGCTATTTGTAAGTATTTTTTAAACGAAGATTTATTATTGCCTCAAATAGCTTCATGGTGGTGTGGACAAAAAAAAGAAAGAACATATGTTTTAAAACATTTATCTTCATTTGTAGTTAAAAGAATAGATAAAACACATAGGGAGCATATCTATTTTTGTGAATTTTTAAACAAAAAAGAGTTAAAACAGCTTAAAATTGAAATTTTAAAAACGCCTTATCAGTTTGTAGCTCAAGAAAAAATTAATTTTTCAACTGCTCCAAATTTTGTTAATGGGCAATTAGAACCTCGTAAAATAGTATGTCGAACTTTTTCGGTAGCTAAAAATGAGGGGTATAGCGTTATGCCTGGAGGGTTGGTTAGAGTTGCAGCTGAAAGAGAGGAATTGTTGGTTTCTAATCAAAAAGGAGGAACTAGTAAAGATTTTTGGGTAGTAAGCGATAAAAGTCAAAGTAAAATTCAACATTACTCTTGGAACCAAACCAGCTCAAATAGGTTTACAGGAATAAATGATGTTCCAAGTGATACTGCTGAAAATTTGTTTTGGTCTGGAAGGTATTTGGGAAGAACTATAGTTACTGCTAGGTATTTAAGAATGGCTTTAAATCAGATGGCAAATGTACAGTTTAATCATAGGAAATCTGAATCTGAAAGTTTGAAAATCATTTTTAATTCAATTACAAACATAACCTCTACATTTCCCGGATTTACTGGTGAAAATGAATTAGAGGCAATGAAGAACCCGTTAAAAGAAATTGAGTCTGTAATATTAGATGAAACTAGATATGGAAGTTTTGCTCAAACTATTTCAAGTTTTAATTTTGCATATTACTCTCGTAGAAATTTATGGTCTAGAGATATGTGGCGTGTTTTTGATGGGATACAAAAACTTTGGGAAAATTTTAAAAATGAAGAAAATTATTCTATCCCTGTTATAGTTAAATTTTTTGATAGAATAATTACTAGATTAATTGCTTTTAGAGCACTTTCTGAAGAATGTATATTGGTGAAACAAGGGCTTTTACTTTATTTTATTGGACTTCAAATGGAAGAAGCAACCATGACAATTGCTAAAATTAGGTCATTAATTATAGTAAATCATAATCAAGAACTAGAATATGAAATATTAGAATCCTTGCTTAGTAGCCATGAGAGTTTAAATATTTACAGATATAGTTATAAATCTTATTTAAGTTTAGAAAATGTAATAAACTTAATTTTGTTAGATAAAGAGTATGCCAAATCGTTATCATATCAAATTAGGAGAATAAAAAAGGATATTGATCAGTTACCAAATAATACAAGTAATGAATTTACTGAATGTCAAATAAATATTAATAAGGCATTCGATAAAATTAATAGTTTAACTGTTGCTGAGTTAAAAACCGTAGATTTAAAGTCTAATATGCGTTTAAAATTAGATGAATCTTTAGAGGAATTAAGTGATTTGTTACATGATGCATCATTATCAATTTCAAATACTTACTTTAACCACGCCTACAAACAAACCCAACTATTAAATTCAATTAAATAAATAGATTTATGGTTTTTGAAATAATTCATACTACACGCTATAAATATGAAAATGGCGCTTCTTTCTGTCATAATTTGGCTACATTAAAACCTAAAAACGGTCCTGGACAAGAACTATTAGAATATAATTTAAATATAAGTCCAACGCCTAATGAATTTTCAGAAAGAGTTGATTTTTTTGGGAATACAATTGCAAGGTTTTCAATTCAGCAATATCATGAAGAATTAGAGGTAACAGCTAAAAGTAAGGTGTATAGAAATTATGAAGAACAAGAGGAGGTTTCTAATTTAGATAAATGTAAATCAGTTACGGTAAAACAAGCTAAAGAATTGCTAAAAGGTTTAGATGATGAGGTTTTAAATGCTAAACAATTTTTGTTAAAGTCTCCGCTTATTTCAATTAATTCTGAAGAAATAGAAGCGTATGCAAAAATTTCATTTAAGTCTAAACGCTCTTTATATGAGGCGTCTTTTGAATTAATGCACCGTATTTTTACTGATTTTGATTTTGTTTCTGGTTTTACAAGTATTGCCACACCTTTAGATGAGGTAATGAAAGAAAAGAAAGGGGTTTGTCAGGATTTTGCTCAAATAGCAATTGCTTGTTTGCGTTCCGTAGGATTATCAGCAAGATATGTTAGTGGTTATATTGAAACTTTACCGCCTGAAGGAAAAGAAAAGTTAATAGGAACTGATGCTTCACATGCGTGGTTTTCAGTTTATATTCCCACATTTGGTTGGGTTGATTTTGACCCAACTAATAATCAAGTTCCAAAAAACCAACATATAGTTGTGGCTCATGGAAGAGACTATTTAGACGTTCCCCCTTTAAAAGGAGTTACCTATAGTTCAGGTAAAACCAATATGGAGGTTTCTGTTGATATTAGACCTGCGAAGGAATTTTAAATAGTTTTAAGAAACTATTTTATTGAGTTTGTACTGAAGAAACAGATTTTTCTTTTATAATAGGATAAACCGTTACTTTAAAATAATCTTCATCTAGTCTTTCTCCTATGAATACTAATTTATCGATTAAATCACTTAAAAAATCTTCAATATCACTCTCAATATCATCAATTAATTTATATTTAAATTCGGCATTTAATTTTTTAATTAGAAATGCAGCCGAATCAGTTTTAATTTTATGGTGTTTTGAAAGAATATCAACATATTTTTCCATTTGACTTAAACAATTTTTTATAGATCTAGGGCATTGAGGATTTAAGATTAAAAACTCTAATGTTGTATTTTGTTTAGGTGTTTTTTTGTATAATCTTCTCATCATGTCATACGCTGAAACACATTTTAATAATGTAGCCCATAAATGACCATTCTCTTGAGGGATTTTGTCTTTCAACTTTTCAACAGTAGCATCGCTACATTTTGAATTGATAATTCTTGTAATTTGTAAAGCTCTTTCTAAGTATATTCCTAACATGATAACAGCATAAAGGTCATCATGTAATAAAGTCCCTTGTACTTTGCTTCGCAATTCAGAAGTTGATTTTATAACTATTGAAGTAAAATCATATAAGCCGCTTTTAACAAAAGCTTTGGCATCATAATTTTTTATTCGATGATTTATTGTGTTCAATGATTCAAAGAGTTCAGTTGAAAGTAAATCTCGTGAGCTTCTAGCATTTTCATGTGCTGAATGAAAAGAATAAATAATGGAATATGGTTCTTTAATATTTAATCCTATATTATATAGAACGTCTTTTTCCTTTAACTTAACCTTAGCATCTACAACTTCATTACTGGCCATAAACATTATTGATCTCAACACAAATTCGCGAGATTGCGATAATTCGCTAGGAGCATCTAATGATGAAAAATAATTGACATTTAAGTACCTTGCCAAATGTTCTGAGCGTTCTATATATCTACCCATCCAAAATAGGTTATTTGCTACTCTTGCTAACATATTATATTATTTTTTTAATACCCAAGTGTCTTTTGATCCACCACCTTGAGATGAGTTTACTACTAAATTTCCTTTACTAAGTGCTACTCTAGATAGCCCTCCTTTTAAAACAAAATCTTTATCTTTTCCTAATAAAGTAAAAGTTCTTAAATCAACATGTCTAGGTTCAAACGATTGAGTTTCTTCTATATATGTTGGATGTGTAGAAAGAGCCATAATTGGTTGTGCAATATACTTTCTTGGGTTTTCCATAATGGTTTCTTTTACTTTTTGAATTTCTTCTTTGGTTAATTTATTACCAATTGAAATTCCATAACCACCAGATTCATCTACAGGTTTAACTACAAGTTTATCAATATTATCTAAAACATAACTCAATTCATTTTTTCGACTACAATGATATGTTTGTACATTATTTAAAATAGGATCTTCATCTAAATAATATTTAATTATTTCAGGCATATATGTGTAAACAGCTTTGTCATCAGCAACACCAGTTCCAGGAGCGTTTACCAAGCATACATTTCCTTTTTTATATACTGAAAATAAACCAGGAACACCCAATACAGAATCTTTTCTAAATTCTAAAGGATCAATAAATAAATCATCAATTCGTCTATAAATTACATCTACTTTTTCGGGGCCATAAATGGTTTGTTTGTAAACAAAGTCGTTTTCAACAAATAAATCTTGCCCTTCAACTAATTCTATTCCCATTTGTTTGGCCAAGAAAGAATGCTCATAGTAGGCAGAATTGTAAACTCCTGGAGTTATAACAACACATACTGGGTTGTCAACTCCTTTTGGTTTTACAGACTCCATAATGTCTAATAAATTAGAGCCATAATCTACAACAGTATGTGCATTGTATTCATTAAAGACTCCAAATAATGCATGTTTTACAGCAGCTCTATTTCCAACAACATAACTAACACCAGAAGGGCAGCGTATATTGTCTTCTAAAACATAATAATTTCCATCAGAATGTTTAATTAAATCGGTTCCAGAAACATGGTTGTAAATACCTTCCGGAGGATCTAAATTAACCATTTGAGGTAAAAAGTTTTCAGAAGAACTAATTAAATCGAGAGGTACAATACCTTGCTTTATAATTTTCTGTTCGTGATATACATCCCATAAAAAATGGTTTAAAGCCTTGCTTCTTTGCAATACACCTTTTTCTATAGTAGACCATTCTTTATTATTAATAATTCTAGGGAATAAATCAAACGGGAAAATTTTTTCAGAAACTTGGTTGGAATTATAGACCTGAAATGTAATTCCATTGTTGAAAAAAGATTCCTTCGCTCTATTATTTAAGGCGTTAAATTCATTTACAGAATATTGACTAAATAATTTAAAAAGTCTTTTGTATATTTCTCTTGTCTTTTTATTCTTGCTAAAAAGCTCATCATAAAAATTTGAATTAAATTCATAAGAAGAGAATAACGGTAGTTCAATTTTATTTTTCAAATTTCTAATTTTAGTAAATATATAAATAATTCAATAAAAAAGATATTTTATTAACCCAAAATATAGTAAATAAGCAATAAAATGTGAAAATAAAAAATAAACAACCTGTTGGTTGATAATATGGTAATTTACAATGTAACTAATTTATAAGTTTCTTTTGAAGACTCACAAACGGCACATTTATAATCATCGGGTAAATTATTAAAAGTAGTTCCAGCTTCTATTTTAGCTAATTTATCACCATAATCTGCATCATATACAGTTAAACATTCAGAACATTGATGTACTTCTTTTTCTAGTTTTAAGTTTTCTTCTTTATCTGTGTCAGTTTCATCATTTTCACCTAATTTTTCAAAATACAACTTACTAAGTTCCATTAACAAACCGGGTAGTTCCATTTTATCCACGTCTTGTGCATATGTAATATATTCTTTGGTGTTAGGGTTGAAATTTTTACAATATAATACATTGAATGTTGGACGAACCTTATAATCTTTTATAATGGTTGGGATTTTATTTTTTTCAATAACTGCAGAAGTAAAATAAGTTTCATTTTTTGCAATGTTGGCAAAGCTAAAATTTAAACCATAAGTACTTATATCGTTTTGATCAAAGTTGCGTACAATGAATTTTTTCAACTCTAAAGCTTCTTTATTTTCAACAGGTAAATGCCAATTTAATTCTAAAGAAGAATGCCTAACATTAATACCGTTTTTTCCTAATAGTTTTTCTAATTTAAGTTTGTATTTTCTGTTAATACCTTTAATAATAAATGATTTCCAAGGTGTAATACAAATTTTACCAACTCTACTTTCTAAACAAAAATCACATAGAATATTTAAAAATTCAATGTCATATTCATTATTTCTCCAATATAGGCCTAACCAATATTCGTTATCGCCCATTTTATTCATTCCTTCATAATAAGGAAATGGGTGGAAGGGGATTTCTAATTTCTTTTCAATAGTTCTGTGATTCGTTTCAATTTTTTCATTTATTAAGTCAAATAATAATGAAATATCAGTAGTTTCTTCAAAAAATTCTTCAATCGCTTCAGCAATTTTTGGGATATCCCAGCTATAAACCAAAACGGGAAAATCAATTTGGCTTTCCCAATTAGGAAGTTTTAAATTTAAATGCCAATAGTCTTCGTTTTCTGAAGCAATAAAATTTACTTGTCCATTATATATAGGAACTAATTGTTGTTTTGGATCAACAATATTAATTTTTAATGTAGGGTTAAATCTAAATTGTTCAAGAATATATAAATAAGTGGAACCTTTTAGCCATGATGTTGCTGGGAAAATATCAGATGATACATAAGAGCTCACTATATTTTGACGATTGTGTACTAAATCTTTTTCAGTGTTAATAGAAGGAAATAAATCTGTAAATGACTTATTTGAATCTTTATATGGTATTAAAATATCTTGTCTTGATCCAAACTTTATAGTTGAGTTGCCAAGTTCTTCAGCCATTTTAATAATTTGCTTCATTTCACCTGGAGATAAAACCCCACCCTTTATAAAAATACGTTGTAATTTGCGTTTCATTTGTTTAGATTTTTATTTTAGTAGGTGGTACGTGCTGTTCGTTATTAGTTATTGCAGTTTTTGTTGAAATTGGACATGCTCGGTTCATAATTGTATTATTTAGCAGTTAATAAAATGTCACTTATTTCAGGTTTACAGCTACCACAACCTAGTCCTGCTCCTGTTTGGGAGCATAATTCATTAAAATCTTTACAGCCTCCTTTTATTGCTTCTAAAAGATTGCCTTCACCCACTTGGCTGCAAGAGCAAATAAGTTTTCCTAAAACTGGTGTTGATTCATTTTGCCCTCTTAATAATTCTGTTCTTTTTTCTGAGAGTTCAATTTTACCTTCAATAAATCGTTTAAATTCAGCAAATTCATTTTTGTCACCCATTAATATTGCCCCCACTAAAAGATCATTTTTTATAATACATTTTTTATAAAAATGTTGATTAACATCTTTTAGGATTACCTCTTCGTAAGAAGTGTCATTCTTTGGAGCGTTTACCATTCCAATACTGCATAAGTCGAGGTCTTCAAACTTTAATATGTTCATTAAAACGGAGCCTTTGTAAATGCTATTTAAATCTCCTAATATAAATTTTGCGGCAGTATCTGCTTGCTGTTCTGCGGCTGAAGTAATACCAAAAAGTGAGTTTTCAAATTCGGCTATTTCACCCAAAGCAAAAATACTTGGATCACTAGTTTGTAAATACTGATTTACAATAACACCTCTTCTATATGCAATATTACAACCTTTGGCAAGCTCAATATTTGGGCGTGTTCCAATGGCGTAAACAATTGCGTTGGCATTAATTAATTTACCAGTTTTTAATGAAATAGAAATTCTATTTGGTATATCTTCACCTTCAAAAACGGTGCTTACTTCGTTATCAAAATATATTTGTATTCCACGTTCTTGAACATTTTCGGCTAATAGTGTGCTGGCGACTCTATCCAATTGACGTTCCATTAATCTTGGTGCTCTTTGAATAATTGTAATATTAATGTTTTTCTTTTTTAATGAAGCAGCTAACTCAAGACCTAATAAACCTCCACCAACAATTACTACATGTTGTTCGTTTTCTGGTAACCCTGTAGATTTTAGATAGTTCCTTAAATTATCGGCATCTGTTTTATTACGCATTGTAAATCTGCCGGGCAATTGTAATTGGGCATCTTTTGGTACAAAAGCTCTGCTGCCAGTTGCCATTATTAAAGTGTTAAAATAATGTTTATCGCTATTGCTATCTATAATATATTTTTCTTTGGAATTTATTTTTGTTATATGAATTCCAGTATGTAGATTTAATTTTAATTTTTCTACTTCACCTTCTTTTAGCTTTTGAAGTTGCTCCCAAGTTAAATCCTCATTTACATATTCTGGTAATAATACTCTATTGTAAAAAGGATCTTCTTCTTTAGAGAAAACAGAAATTTCATCATCAGAATTAAAAGACCTATAAGTATGAACAAACCTATATGCTGCAGCTCCAGCTCCAATAACACAAATTTTTTCTTTTTCTTTTTTATGTTTAGTTACTTGAACAGCAGAGAATTTATAATCTGGTTCTTTGGAAACGGGGTCAATTAAATTATTAGTTAAATTGTTGGCGCGCCCAAAATCATTTCCTTCAATTTTACCAAAATGCATTGGTAAAAATACAACACCTTCTTTAATGTCAAAATTTAACTGAGCCTTTACTTTAACACTTCCTCTTTTATTATGTATTTCAACTATATCACCTTCATTTATATTTAAAGCCATAGCATCTATCTTATTCATTTCAAGATAGGGAGATGGAATATGAGTGGTAAGTCTATTTACTTTTCCTGTTTTAGTTCTTGTATGCCATTGGTCTCTAATTCTTCCTGTTGTAAGAATAAAAGGGAACTCTTCGGAAATCTTTTCAGATTGATTTAAAATATGTTGAGGTGTATTTATTTGAGCTTTTTTATTAGGTGTTTCAAATAATTTATCTTCAAAAAGGCGTGGTGTTCCTGGGTGTGTTTTGTGAGGTACAGGCCACTGAAAACTTCCTTCTTCAATTAATCTTTTGTGGGATAATCCTGAAATATCCATATTAGTACCTTTAGTTAAAGCACAATGTTCTTCATAAACTTCTCCTGAATTTTCATATTCAAACCCTTGAAAATTCATTTTTTGTGCAAACTTCCATAATATTTCTACATCAGGAAGTGCTTCACCCGGTGCGTCAATTACTTTAGGTAAATAACTAATTCTTCTTTCTGAATTTGTCATTGTACCATCTTTCTCTATCCAACCGGCAGCTGGTAACAATAAATCTGCATATTTAGTGGTTTCAGAATTATGAGATATTTCTTGAACCACTACAAAATTTGCTTTTTCTAAAGCGCGTTCAACTTTTTTAGCGTCTGGTAAACTTACTACAGGGTTTGTACAAATAATCCAAATAGCTTTTAATTTACCAGTGTCAAGTGCATCAAACATTTCAGTTGCTGTAAGACCGGGGTTTGGAGAAATAGGATTACTTCCCCAGAAGTTTGCTACATCCTTTCTGTCTTGTTCGCTTTGTAAATTTTTGTGAGCAGCTAATAAATTTGCCATTCCTCCAACTTCTCGGCCACCCATTGCGTTTGGTTGTCCAGTTAAAGAAAAAGGACCCGATCCAGGTTTTCCTATTTGACCCGTTATTAATGAAAGGTTTATTAGAGAAACATTTTTATCTACTCCAATTACACTTTGGTTTAATCCCATGGTCCACATATTAATAAAGCTTGAGGCTTTACCAATGTAGTTGGCTGCTTTTTTTATTTCGCTTATTTCAATGCCACATATTTTTGCGGCATCTCTATATGAAGTTTGATAAACTAATTCTTTTAATTTATCAATACCATCAGTATGATTTTGAATAAAGGACTTGTTAATTCTATTTTTCTCAAATAACCTTCTTGCAATTGCATTGTATAAAACTACATCTGTTCCTGGTTTTATTTGCAAGTGTAAATCGGCAATAGAAGATGTTTGAGTTTTTCTCGGGTCTACAACAATTACCTTAACATTAGGGTTTTCTAATTTATGTTTTTCAAGTCTTCTAAATAAAATAGGGTGACACCAAGCTGGATTTGCCCCTGCTATTAAAAATGTATCTGCCAATTCAATATCTTCATATGAAATTGGAACCATATCATCACCTAAAGATTTTTTATATCCAACAACCGCAGAACTCATACATAGTCTTGAGTTTGTATCAACATTGTTGGTTCCTAAAAACCCTTTGGTTAATTTATTAATTAGATAATATTCTTCAGTTAAACATTGACCAGATACGTAAAAACCAACACTATCTGGGCCATGTTTGTCAATTATACTTTTAAATACTGAAGCTGCTCTTGTAAATGCATCATCCCAAGAAACTCTTTGCATAGGATGGTTTTTACTCCATCTCATTTCTGGATATAAAATTCTGTCTGAAGTTTCTTGAGCAACGTAATTGAGATTCATGCCTTTTGAACAAAGCATTCCTTTATTTACAGGGTAATCAGGGTCTCCCTCTACGCTTATCTTTCCGTTTGAATTCTGATTTACAAGAATTCCACACCCAACTCCGCAATATGAACAAATGGTTTTATGTGGTTTATTTTTTGACATATTTATAGTTTTCTAGGTGTAACAATACTGCAAAGATATTAAAAATACGTATAAATACGTAGTTAAATACGTATTATTTTAAAAAAAACTAAGTGTTTGAAGAATTATGATATTAAGTTAAACTCTTTTGCTTTGCTTGAAAGTTCAATTAAGTTTTTGACTTCCATTTTTTTCATCAAGTTAAAACGGTGAGTTTCAATGGTTCTCTTACTTTTGTTTAATTCTTCTGAAATTTCTTTATTGGTTTTTCCTTTCAGAACTAATTGAAGAATTTCAATCTCTTTCTTTGTAAGGTTGTAGGTGTTTTTCGGTACGAAGTTAGATTTTAGTTCAGTAGTTGGATCCTCTGAAGTGCTGCTTAATGATTTTTTCATTAAGTTGTTTACGATAATATTGCTAATGTCTCCGCTAAAATATTTTTCACCATTATAAACAGTGTGAATTGCTTTTAAAACTTCGGCTTTACTAGCATCTTTTAAAAGGTAGCCCATTGCTTTTGAATCTATTGAATTTAGGATGTATTCTTCAGAATCATGCATTGATAAAACAATTGATTTGGTTTTGGTGTCTGTGCTGTTTATTGCTTTAACGGCATCAATACCATTCATTTCAGGCATTCTTACATCAATAATTAAAAGGTCTGGTTGTAGGTTTTTAACCAATTCAATGGCTTCCAATCCGTTTGAACCTTCACCAATTACAGTTAAATTTTCATCTTCTTCTAGTAAATATTTAATCCCGTCTCTTACTATTGCGTGATCATCAACTAATACAATGGATATTTTATTTTTCAAAAGATTAAATTTAATTTTCAGTCAAATATACTGTTTAAATACGTAATTTTAAAATATACGTAGAAAAGTGTGAAATATGAAAAAATGAGCCTGCCTAAAAAGCTTTTTGTGTAAAACTTTATTTAAAGGCAGGCTCGTGAGGTAGTAAATTATAAAAAATTTGGTTTAAAAACTAGCATTACCCAAGCCCAGTTCTGACTATTGGAGGCTAACGATTTGTTTAGTCCTTTTAACTCATACATTCCGTCTGAAGCAAACATTTGTGAGTATCCAAGTTTTAATGTATATCCTTTTAGAGCTTTGGAGTATACTAAATCAATTTCGGTACCTAAAGATTTATCACCACTTGGTAATTCTTGTTCTCCTGAAAAATTTAAAGCCTTTACAAGTAAACTAGATCCTTTTCCTAAGTTAAAATTTGCACTTGCATGAATGTCAAAAAGACCAATAGAATTTGCGTGATTTCCAACATAAAAGTAATCCATAAATCCATTGAATTTGTGGTTTGTTCCATAAAGTGGGAAAAAGGCTCCTGTTTCTCCTGCATCTGCATCGTTTCCGCTAATTATTTCAGATCCAATACCTAAAGTGATTTTATCAGAAGTTTTTAATGTGAAATCTAAACTAGCTAAATAAGCTTCTTTTACATCAACTTCACCTTGTCTTTTTCCAGTTTGTAAAAATAAGTTAGCTGCTGCTCCAAATGTTCCTTTTTTGTAATTTAAATGTGTTCCTATAGTTTGTAGATAACTTATATCTTCAGTTTCTTGAAAACCATTATTTAAAACTAATAAGCTTCCTGAAAAGGCATCCCAACCATTTTTTAAATAGGCATATTGCATTGTTTTATAAGAGAAAAAACCAGTTGTGCTGTAGTTGTTTCCTTCAGAAATAAAACCAGTAGGATTATTGTAATCTTGGTTAAATGCAAGTCCTAAATCGAATAAGAAGCTTCCTTTTTTATGCTTTAAAATTGCAGCATCATGATTACGGCCTTGCTGTGCCCAATCTAGTCCTCCAAATATTCTTTGATCATCATAAGCTATAGATTGACGACCTAATTTTGCTGAAGTTCCTTCACCTAATTTAATATCAGCCCAAGCTTCAAAAATAGCAAATGAATTGTTTTGATCAAATGGTAGTATTTGTCTGTTTTCTCCCCAAACCATTACATCTTGTAGGCTTACAAATAAATTATATCCTTCAGTTTTAAATCCGAAATTTAAACGAGCTCTTGTTGAAATTCCAAATCCGGGGTCGTTGTCTTCAGCGATTAAATTTCCAAATCCACTTCTATATTCTGTTCTTGGTCTCAATTCTCCACTAAGTGAGAACTGTGCATTAGCTGTTAATGTTATTAATAACAAGGTTGCTAAAAGTGATAATTTTGTTTTCATATTTATTAAAGTGAAGATGATTATTTATCTGCTATTATTAGTTGTGGTGCAACTGAAAATTCACTTTCTTCGGTTTCTTCTTCAGTTGAAAATTTGATAGCCAATGTTACAATTGAGGTTAGAATAATAACTCCTCCAATTATAAAAAATCCGCTTGAGACTGCTGATGAAGAAGCTGCAGACTGAGCAGCATCAATTACCTCTTGAGCCATTCCTTGATTTTCAGAAATAGCGATTTTTTCAGCAAAAGCAGATTTAGATTTTAATAACATTGCTGCTAAAAATGCACCAACATTTCCTCCAGCTCCTACAATTCCAGAAATAGAACCGATTGCTTTTTTATTTATAAAAGGAACCACAGAGAATGTTGCTCCTTCAGCCATTTGAACTGTTAAACTAAAAGCAACTAGGAACATAATTGCAACGGATAAAATTGATATACTTGAGAAAGTTGCAAGCATAATTCCTTCTGCAGCTAGAATTACAGCTAAGAATAAAACTCGACCTCTTAAACCAAACTTTTTACCAAACCTATCTCCAAAAAATCCACCTAAAGTTCTGGCAAAAATATTCATTAGAGCAAAAGACATTACAATGTTTCCTGCAGTAGCTCTTTTTAATTGAAATGTGTTTTGTAGGTAATCATCCATTGTTCCGTAAACGGTTAATTCTATACCAAAACAGGCGGCGTAAACCAAAAATAAAATCCAAACTCTATAATCTTTTAATACTTCTATAAATCCAACTTGATCTTTCTTTTTATTTGGCAATTCTCCTCTATCTCTTAATTCTTTATAATTTCCATTTAAAGTGTCTTGCGTAAAAAAGTAATAAACAATTCCCATTAAAAAACAAATTACACCTGCAATTATCATTGAATATCTCCAGGCGTCAGCTTGGTCAGCAATACCAAAGCTTACAACTGCAGCAGCTATTATTGGCATTCCTAGTCTATTTGCTCCTCCGCCTAAATTTCCCCATCCGGCAGATGTTGCATTTGCAGTACCTACAATGCTTGGCGCAAACATGATTGATGTGTGAACTTGTGTGATTACAAATGAAGCTCCTATAAACCCAATAAATAATCTACAAATTAAAAATTGTATTGGTGTTTGAACAAAACCGATCGCTATTACAGGAATTGCTCCTAAAATTAGTAACCAAGTATAACATAAACGTGGTCCATATTTATCTGTTAGTTTTCCAATTAATAAACGGGCAAATACCGTTCCTGTAACGGCTAAAATAATAGAGTTCCATTTTTGATCAGGAGTTAAACCTAAATCTCTAACTACATCAGGCATAAAAGGTACAATTCCAAACCAAGCAAAAAAGCATAGGAAAAATGCGATTGATGTTATCCAGAAAGTTTTAGTTGCTGGGTTTTTAAAGTTTAATAATTCTAGTTTTGTTGCTTTTTTTACAGTGCTCATATTTTTAATTTTTTAGTTAAATACGTATAAATACGTAGATGTGGCAAATATATAAGTATGTAGTTTTATAAACTGTGTAATTTGCATTGTAAAAACAAATTAATACACATAAAAAAGAATGCGAAAATACAAATTAAGAGTGTTAAAGAATTGTGAGGTAGCAGTATAAAAAAAATACGCAGAACATTAATGTATCTACGTATTTTTGAAATCAACTCTGAAAAAATGGAGTTTAACTATCTAAAAAATAATTATGTTCAGAAATTTCTTTCTGTAGTTCTTTAAGGTTTGGGATTCCAATTTTTTTTCCTTGTATTGTTAATAAACCTTCTTTCTTTAGTGCAGAAATAGTTCTAGTTACTTGTTCGTTTGTGGTACCTGCAAAATCAGCTATTTCCTTTCTTTTCAATTGAATGTTTAAGAATTCTTTATGGTTTGTTCCAAATTTACGATGAATGTAAAGTAGTGTGTCAACTACTTTTTCTCTAACGGTCATTTGTGCTATTGTTTTAACTTTAGATTCAGATCTATTTAGTTCTTCAGCGTAAAATTTCATAAAATCTAATGTTAAGCTAGGTATTTTATGAAGCATTTCATTTAAAATGTCGTTTGAAAAATTACATAAAACGGTATCTTCTAAAGTAACAGCTCCAATTGAATGATTTTTTTGAATTCCAAAGCCTCTATGACCTATTATTTCTCCGTCTTTAACAAATCTAAGAATTTGTTCTTTTCCATAAATACCAGTTTTTAATACTTTGGCTTTACCTTTGTAAACAAAAAATAATCCATTAATAGGTGTTCCTTCTAAAATAAAATGTTGATTATTTTTACAAGCTATAGTGTTTTTTGCTTTAGCAAGCTGCTGCATTAAAGTAGAATTTAAGTTCTTCTTAATTAAGCAGTTTGTATTTAAGCAAGAATCGCAATTGATTATAGATGGTTTCATTTTTCAGACTTTAATGATTGATTATTTTTAAAATGAAGAATTTAAAACTCTTTGAATTTCTTCATCAAGAAAAGAAGTATGTTCTGCAACTACATCTCCAATAATAATAATTCCAGGAGAGGAATAATCTATTGTATCTATGGTGTTTTTATAGTTTTTTATAGATTCAATTACAATTGTTTCGTTTGGAAGTGATCCGTTCTGAATAATAGCAAACGGAGTGAGTTCGTTTCTGTAGGTCTTAATTTCTTCCATAATAAGTGTAAAATTACGTAGTCCCATTAAAATTACCAGTGTAGCCGAAGATTGTGCGCCTAATTTAATATCTTTTGAAATGTTACCATTAGATGTTGTTCCGGTAATTACCCAAAAACTTTCGTTTACATTTCTTTTAGTTAATGGTATTCCTTGCATTGCAGGTACTGCCAAAGAGCTGCTAATTCCTGGGACTATTTCTGTAGGTATATTATATGACTCTATATAGTCTATTTCTTCGGAGCCCCTGCCAAAAACAAAAGGGTCACCGCCTTTAAGTCTTACTACGTTTCCAAATTCTAGAGCCTTTGTGACTAATAATTGATTTATTTCGTCTTGAGGTAATCTGTGGTTATTGAAACGTTTACCTACATATATTAAAGGAGTGTCTTTTTTTGCATATTCTAATATTTCTGGATTTACTAGTGCATCATATAAAATACAATCAGCTTGTTCAATAGCTTTTACTCCTTTTAATGTAATAAGGTCTTTATCTCCAGGGCCTGCGCCTACTAAAGTAATTTTTGGGGTATTGTTTTTTATTGACATAATAAGGTAAATATAAGTATGTTAATTAATATTCTTTGCGAAAATACGTAAAAAATACTTAAATACGTAGTTTAATTAAGTAAAAATACGTAGTTTTGCATTGTATTACTTAAAACAGTAGCAATATGAAATCAGTATTAGTTATAGGAAATGGAATGGTTGGGTATAAATTTTGTGAAAAATTTGTAGCAAAAGAATATTCAAAAGATTTTAAAATTACGGTTTTTGGTGAGGAGCCAAGACCTGCTTATGATAGAGTTCATTTAAGTGAGTTTTTTGAAAATGGTGATGCGAAAGCATTGGAGATGGCACCAAGATCTTGGTATGAAAAAAATAATATTGAATTGATAACTAATGAAAGAGTTACAGATATTCATCGTACTAATAAAACAATTACTACTATTTCTGAAAAAACATATGGGTATGATTATTTAGTGTTAGCAACTGGGTCTTCTGCATTTGTTCCTTCAATAAAAGGAGTAGAGAAAAAAGGAGTGTTTGTTTATAGAACTATAGAAGATTTGGAAGGTATGATGAGTTATGCCGAGAATCTTAAAAAGAAAAATCCAAAAGCTAAAGCAGCTGTTTTAGGTGGTGGTCTTTTAGGTTTGGAAGCGGCAAAAGCAGTTATGGATATGGGATTAGAACCTCACGTAGTTGAATTTGCTTCTAAATTAATGCCAAGACAATTAGATAAAAGAGGGAGTAGCGTTTTGCAAAATAAATTAGAAAATATGGGTATTAATATCCTATTGTCTAAGGCTACAAATAAAATTTTAGGAGAGGATACTATTACCGGAATGGAGTTTGGCGAATATGATAAAATTGATGTAGAAATGTTAGTTATTTCTGCAGGAATTAGACCTCGTGATGAGTTAGGGAAAACCTGTGATTTAAAAATGGGAACCAGAGGAGGGATTGTTGTGAATAATAAAATGCAAACTTCTGATCCTGAAATTTTTGCAATTGGAGAGGTTGCTTTGTATAATGAAATGATATATGGATTGGTAGCTCCAGGTTATGAAATGGCTGATGTTGCTGTGGATCAAATTTTAGGAACCACAGAAACTTTAATGAGTGCTGACATTGATATGTCTACCAAATTAAAGTTAATTGGTGTGGATGTAGCAAGTTTTGGAGAGCCATTTATGCCTGTTGAAAAAGGTTATTCTATTTTATTTGAGAATAAAACGAAAGATTTATACAAAAGAATTAATATAAGTCACGATGGAAAAAAATTATTAGGAGGAATTTTAATTGGAGATGCATCAGATTATAATATGTTTCATCAAATATATTTAAACGGATTGCCAATTCCTGAAGATGCGGAAGAGTTAATTATAGGTAGTAGAGGAGAAGGAGGTTCTTCTTTTGGAAGTGCAATGGATATTCCGGATGCTGCTCAGGTTTGTTCGTGTGAAAGTATTACAAAAGGAGCAATTTGTAGTTCAATTACTGAAGGCGGTTGTAATAATTTAGCAGATGTAATTGCAAAAACAAAGGTGACAACTGGTTGTGGAGGTTGCAAGCCAATGGTTGTTGATTTGGTAAATGAAACTTTAAAATCTTTAGGGAAAGAAGTTAAAGAAACTATTTGTGAGCATTTTGAATATACGCGTCAAGAATTATTCGGAATTATAAAAATAAAGCAATTAAAAACCTTTGATGAAGCTATTGATACGTGTGGAAAAGGCGATGGTTGTGAAATTTGTAAGCCTTTAGTAGCTTCAATTTTTGCAAGTTTATACAATGATACTGCTAATAAAGAAGAGGTAATTCAAGATTCAAACGATAAGTTTTTAGCAAATATTCAACGTAACGGAACCTATTCCGTAGTGCCAAGAATTCCTGGAGGTGAAATTACACCAGAGAAGTTAATTGTTATTGGTGAAGTTGGAAAAAAATACAATTTATATACTAAAATTACTGGTGGTCAGCGTATCGATTTATTTGGAGCGCAGTTAAATGATTTACCTGCAATTTGGAAAATACTAATTGATGCTGGTTTTGAAAGTGGGCACGCTTATGGAAAATCATTAAGAACTGTTAAAAGTTGTGTTGGTTCATCTTGGTGTAGATACGGAATGGCAGATAGTATAGGTTTTGCTATTGAATTAGAAAATAGGTACAAAGGTTTGCGTTCTCCTCATAAATTTAAAGGTGGTGTTTCAGCTTGTATTAGAGAGTGTGCTGAAGCTAGAGGAAAAGATTTTGGAATTATTGCTATTGAAGGTGGTTGGAATTTATATGTAGGTGGAAATGGTGGAGCAACTCCAAGACACGCGCAATTATTAGCGGAGCAAATAGATAATGAAACAGTTATAAAATATTTAGACAGATTCTTTATGTATTATATAAGAACTGCTGCACCGTTAATGAGAACTTCAACTTGGTTAGATAAATTAGAGGGTGGAATTGAACAATTAAAGAAAATTGTGGTAGATGATAAATTAAATATTGCTTTTGAATTAGAATCTGAAATGCAAGGCTTGGTAGATGCTTACCAATGTGAGTGGAAACAAGCTATTGAAAATGATGATATGGTTTCAAGATTTCAACATTTTGTGAATTCAGAAGATACGGATGATAATATTTTGTTTGTTCCAATGAGAGAACAATTACAACCTTCAGCTTGGGGTAATTAAAAATTTACATTCAATTAGGTGAATAACCAAAAAAAAATTAAAAAATGGATACAATTTTAAATACATATAGTACAGTTAAAGAAAGTGAAGTTTCAGTTTGGTTTAAGGCTGCTGAAGTAGGCAAATTTGCAAAAAACGGAGGTGTTTGTGTAAAATATAAAGACAAGCAAATTGCAGTTTTTAATTTCCAAAGAAGAAATAAATGGTATGCCTGTCAAAATTTATCTCCTGAAAAAAATGAAAATGTGTTATCACGTGGTATGATTGGCGATGAGAATGGAATTCCAAAAGTTGCTTGTCCGTTGCATAAAAAAACTTTTTCATTAGAAACGGGTGAGAATTTGAACGGAGATTTGAATGCAATTGCAACTTATCCGGTGAAAATAGTAGACAACTTTGTGTATATCGGATTTTCTGAATAGATTTGGTTTCTTAATAAAACCAAAATGCAACTAGAAAAATTTAATAAAGCTATTGAGTTATTTGATGAAGCCAATTCATTAGATCCAAATAAAGAATTATATAACGGAACTGAATTTCCAAAGGAATTATTGTATGCAGTAAGAATGACGGAACAGTTAAACAAGTTTGCTCCAAATTCATCTGAAGCATTGCAATTAACAGTTCGTTGTCAGCATATTTGTAGATGGGAAATAGCAAGAGATTCTTATGAGATGAATCGTGTAGGTTATTTAACTTGGCGAAAAGATTTAAAAGATTTTCATGCTAAAAAAGCCTCGGAAATATTAGCTTCTCTTGGTTATGATGATGAGTTAATAGCACAAGTTCAAATTTTATTATTGAAAAAACATTTAAAGAAAAATGCAGATACACAAACATTAGAAGATGTGATTTGCTTGGTGTTTTTAGAGTTCTATTTTTTGAAGTTTTCTAAGAAATATTCAGAAGAAAAAATGATTGACATTGTTCAGAAAACCTGGAAAAAAATGTCGGAAAAAGGTCACGAAGCAGCTTTAAAATTAAACCTTCCTCAAGATGCATTGGCGCTAATTACAAAAGCACTGAGTTAGTAAAATAAATATAATTTTACTTTTATGAGTGATATAAATAATGATATTTCATTAGATAATTCAACCTTCTTTAAATTTAGAAGGCTGTATTTGTTAGCGTTATTATTAATTGCTGGAACTATTATTATTGCACAAATTTTAATTCAAAAACATTTAAATTCTCAAGTAAACGATTCTCGAATTATTAATATTGCTGGTAGGCAGCGTATGTTGAGTCAGAAATTGGTGAAGGAATCTCTTTTTTTATTGAATTCTACAAAAGAAGAGAAATTAAAAAGTATTGAAATTATAAAAAATGATGCAGAAACTTTTTTAAATTCTCATCATAATTTACAAGATGAATTTAATGAGTTAGGAGAGTTAACACAAAACAATCCTGAGTTAAAAAGGTTGTTTCAAGATATAGAAATTCATCATTCAAAAATAATTGAATCTTGTAATTCTATTACTCAGTTAGTTAAAGATAATCCATCTACTTCAAACAATATATTATTTCCTTATTTTCAGGTTTTAAAAAGTGCTGAAAAGCCTTTCTTAAATACAATGAATGAGATTGTTTTTAAGTATGATGAGGTGAGTCATCAAAAAGTAAAACAATTACAAAAAATAGAATACATTCTTTTAGTAGTTTCTCTATTAATTTTAGTGTTTGAAATACTGTTTTTATTTAAACCAATTTCAATTCATATTAAAAAGGTAATCGGAGATTTAATTCAAACAAAGAAGGAAGCGCAGGAGAAAGCACAGAAAATTGAGGAACTGTATATTGCTAAAGATGCTTCAATTCAAGAGTTAAAAGGGTTAAATTACGCGTTGGATAATGCGGCTTTGTTTGTGAGTGTTGCTCAAGATGGGTCAGTAGTTCATATAAGTAAAAAGTTTAAAAAATTATTAGGAGTTGATAGTCAGAATACTAAGGCGGGACAGCTAGAGGATTTATTGTTGTTTGAAGATAGTGAGAACCATACAGTAACAGAATTATTGAAGGGGAAAAGAAGGTCTATTTGGGTTGGTGAGTTGCAAATAACAACAAGGAAAGAAGAGAAATTGTGGTTAGAAATGTCTATAATTCCAATGAATCAATTAGGGAGTAAACAAAGAGCTTTAATTTTATGTACAGACATTACTACACGGATAACATCTCAAAACGAGATAGATTTATTAAATGAAGAACGATTTACGGAACAAGTAAATCGTCAAAAAATACAAGCAAGTCAAATTGTTGAAGCGCAAGAAGAAGAACGAAAACGTATTGCCAAAGATATTCATGATGGTATTGGCCAAATGTTAACTGCTTTAAAATTTAATATTGAATCTATTAATGCTGAAAATACCGAAAATACCACTTTAAAAGTTGGTAGATTAAAAGATTTATTAGGTAGTTTAATTAAAGAAGTTAGAGCCGTGACTTTTAATTTAACACCTCCAGAATTAATTGATTATGGTATTGTGCCAACTATTCAAAAATTGGCAGAAAAATTATCAGGATTTACAGGGAAGCAAATCTTTTTTGAAAATAAGACTGATTTTAAAGGTCGTTTTGATTCTTTGGTGGAAACAAATTTATATCGAGTGGTTCAAGAAGCTGTTAATAACGCTTTAAAATATGCAGATTCTAATTATATTTTAATTTCAATAAGTCATTCAGAACAGGTATTGAGTATAGTAATAGATGATGACGGAAAAGGCTTTGATGCTGAAAAACTACTTAAAGAGAAAAGCGAATCAGGTATGGGGCTCTTTTTCATGAAAGAACGAATAAATTACATTAATGGACGGATTTTTATTAATTCTTCAAAAAATAATGGAACTCGTGTTACAATTAATATAAACTTGCCAAATTCTTAAATAAAACAATAGTTGTTTGTAATTCAAAAGAATATGCCGTTAATTTGCACAAAGTTCATAAATATACTTATTAGTTATTAAGAAAGGCAGAGGGAATAGACCTGTTGAAGCCTTAGCAACCCTTTAAAACTAAAGAAGGTGCTACGTTCTACCATATAAATGGACAGATAACAATTACTTCTTAATAACTTCCGCGTGTTTATGTAAAATGTATAAAATGGAAGACATTCGCAACATATTAAAAAATAAAATCCTTGTGTTAGATGGCGCAATGGGAACAATGATTCAACAGTATAAATTTACTGAAGAAGATTATAGAGGTGAAAAATTTAAAGATTTCAAAGTTTCAGTGAAAGGAAATAATGATATGCTTTCAATTACGCAGCCAGAAGCTATAAAAGAAATTCATAGAAAATACTTAAATGCAGGAGCTGATATTATTGAAACCAATACTTTTTCAAGTACTACCATTGCAATGGCTGATTACAAAATGGAAGAGTTTGTATATGAGTTAAACTATCAATCGGCTAAAATAGCAAAAGAAGTTGCACAAGAAATTACTGCATTAAATCCTGATAAACCTCGTTTTGTTGCTGGTTCAATCGGACCAACAAATCGTACGGCAAGTATGTCTCCAGATGTAAATGACCCAGGTTTTAGAGCTGTTACTTTTAATGATTTAAGAGTAGCTTACAGACAACAAACAGAAGCTTTAATTGATGGAGGGGTAGATGTTTTACTAGTTGAAACAGTATTTGATACTTTAAATGCTAAAGCAGCTTTATTTGCTATTGAAGAAATAAAAGCAGAAAGAAATATTGATATTCCAGTAATGTTAAGTGGTACAATAACTGATGCTAGTGGTAGAACATTGTCTGGTCAAACTGCTGAGGCATTTTTAATATCAGTATCACATATTCCATTATTAACTGTTGGGTTTAATTGTGCTTTAGGAGCAAAACAATTAACACCACATTTAGAAGTGTTAGCGCAAAAAGCAGCTTTTGGAGTTTCAGCACATCCAAATGCAGGTTTGCCAAATGCTTTTGGTGAATACGATGAAACGCCAGATCAAATGGCTAGCCAAATAAAAGAATATTTGGAGAAAGGATTGATAAATATTATTGGTGGATGTTGCGGAACAACTCCAGCACATATAAAAGCAATTGCTGAGGTGGCTGAAGGTTTCGAACCTCGTAAAGTTGATTCAAAAAATTAAATTTTCGTCATTCTGAACTTGATTCAGAATCTCATACTTATTAGAATGAATTCAGAAAAAAAATATTTAAAATTATCAGGACTTGAACCTTTAATAATTACTCCAGAAAGTAATTTTATAAATGTTGGTGAACGTACCAATGTTGCAGGTTCTCGTAAGTTTTTACGATTGATAAAAGAAGAGAAATTTGATGAAGCATTAGCAATTGCACGTCATCAGGTTGAAGGTGGTGCACAAATTATCGACATAAATATGGATGATGGTTTGTTGGAAGGGAAAGAAGCAATGGTTCGTTTTATGAATTTAATTGCTGCAGAACCAGATATTGCGCGTGTTCCTATCATGGTTGATAGTTCTAAATGGGAAATTATTGAAGCTGGTTTGCAAGTTGCGCAAGGTAAATGTGTTGTAAACTCTATTAGTTTAAAAGAAGGAGAAGAACAGTTTAAAGAGCACGCAAGAAAAATAAAAATGTATGGAGCAGCCGTTATTGTAATGGCTTTTGATGAAGTTGGGCAGGCTGATAATTATAAACGTAGAATTGAAATATCTAAGCGTTCTTATGATATTCTGGTGAATGAAGTTGGGTTTGCTTCCGAAGATATAATTTTTGATTTAAATATATTTCCAGTAGCAACTGGAATGGATGAGCATAGAAGAAATGCAATAGATTTTATTGAAGCTACGCGTTGGGTTCGAGAAAATTTACCAAATGCAAATGTAAGTGGAGGTGTTAGTAATGTATCGTTTTCTTTTAGAGGAAACAATGCTGTACGTGAAGCAATGCATTCGGTGTTTTTGTATTATGCTATAAAAGCAGGAATGAATATAGGAATTGTTAACCCTGCAATGTTGGAGGTTTATGATGATATTCCAAAAGATTTATTAGAACACGTAGAAGATGTTATTTTAGATAGAAGAGATGATGCAACAGAGCGCTTATTAGATTTTGCAGAAAGTGTTGTAAGCACTGCAAAAGAGCGTAAAGTTGATATGTCTTGGCGTGAAAAACCATTACAAGATCGTATAACACATGCGTTGGTAAAAGGCTTAGATGAATTTATTATTGAAGATGTTGAAGCTGCAAGATTAGTGGCAGAAAAACCAATTGAAGTTATTGAAGGTAACTTAATGATAGGGATGAATGTAGTGGGAGATTTATTTGGTTCAGGAAAAATGTTTTTACCTCAAGTAGTAAAATCTGCACGTGTAATGAAAAAAGCAGTAGCTTATTTATTGCCTTATATTGAACTAGATAAAGGAGGGGTGAGCCAGGCAAATGGTAAAATTTTATTGGCAACTGTAAAAGGAGATGTGCACGATATTGGTAAAAATATTGTTGGTGTAGTTTTAGGCTGTAATAATTATGATATTGTAGATTTAGGAGTAATGGTTGCTCCAGAAAAAATTATTCAAGCAGCAAAAGATGAAAATGTAGATGCTATTGGATTGAGTGGCTTAATTACACCAAGTTTAGATGAGATGGTTTATTTAGCTAAGGAAATGGAGCGTCAAAATTTTGAAGTTCCTTTGTTAATTGGAGGAGCTACAACTTCAAAAGCGCATACCGCTGTTAAAATTGATCCACAATATAAAAATGCAGTTGTTCATATTCATGATGCTTCAAGAGCTGTAACTGTTGTTGGTGATTTATTGAATAAAAGAATCAATGAAAAATATGTTGGAGATATAAAAGCTGACTATGTTAAGGTTCGTAAAGGTTTTGCAAATAGATCAAGTAGAAAAGAATATGTGAAATTGACAGAAGCTAGAAAAAATAAGTTCAAAATTGATTGGAGTGAGACAACTATTAAAAAGCCAAATTTTGAAGGAGTTCAAGTTATTGAAGATTTTGATTTAACAAAATTAGTTGATTATATAGATTGGAGTCCGTTTTTTAGAACTTGGGAATTAGCAGGGAAATATCCTGCAATTTTAAAAGATGAAGTTGTAGGTGAAGCAGCAACTAATTTATTTAATGATGCAAAATTAATGCTGGCTCAAATTTTAAATGAAAAACTATTGACAGCAAAAGCTGTTTTTGGAATTTTTCCTGCAAATAGTGTAAATGATGACGACATTGAGATTTATGGGGATGCTGAAAGAAATGATGTAAATGTTCAATTTGTAACATTGCGTCAACAATTAAAAAAGAAAGAAGGAATTCCTAATATTGCTTTGGCAGATTTTGTTGCGCCAAAAGAAACTGGAATTCAGGATTATATGGGTGCATTTTGTGTATCTACAGGTTTTGGTACTGCTGAATTAGCTGCTGAATTTGAAAAAGATCACGATGATTATAATTCAATTATGATTAAGGCATTGGCAGATAGATTAGCGGAAGCTTTTGCAGAATATTTACACGAAAAAGTAAGAAAAGAATACTGGGGATATGGTTCAGATGAGGTTTTATCTAATCACGAATTGATAAAAGAAGATTATAAAGGGATTCGTCCAGCACCTGGTTATCCTGCCTGTCCGGATCATACTGAAAAGTTAACTATTTGGGATTTGTTGAGTGTTAAAGAAACAATAGGTGTTGAATTAACGGATAGTTTGGCTATGTGGCCAGCCGCATCTGTTTCAGGATATTATTTTGGTAATGAAAAATCTAAATATTTTGGTGTTGGTAAAATTACGCAAGAGCAAGTAAGAGATTTTGCTGAAAGAAAAAATATGGATTTTGAAACTGCTAAAAAATGGTTAAACCCTAATTTAGCGGATTAGATTATTGCGTTAGCGATGGGAGTGACATCCTTTTTTGAAGTGTAACGTAGAAAAAGATATAACGGATAGCGCGACCTGAAAGGTAACGCCCAAGATTAAAGAAGAAAATGAAAGTAACAGATCATATAAAACAAGCAAATGGAAAATCGTTGTTTTCGTTTGAAATTGTTCCACCTCAAAAAGGTCAGAATATTCAGGATTTATACAATAATGTAGATCCGTTAATGGAATTTAATCCGCCTTTTATTGATGTAACTACTTCGCGAGAAGAATATGTTTATATAAAAAAGGAAAATGGCTTATTAGAGCAAAAAATGACTAGAATGCGGCCCGGTACAGTTGGTATTTGCGCTGCTTTGAAATATAAATATGATGTAGATGCAATTCCTCATGTGCTTTGTGGAGGTTTTACAAAAGAGGAAACGGAGTATGTTTTGGTTGATTGTCATTATTTAGGTTTAGATAATATTATGGCTTTGCGTGGTGATGCAATGAAGCATGAACAATATTTTATTCCAACAAAAGAAGGGAATGTTTTTGCTTCAGATTTAGTTGGGCAAATTAAAAATTTGAATGAAGGTAAATATTTACACAATATAATTGAAACAAATAATAAACCAGATTTTTGTATTGGAGTAGCAGGATACCCAGAGAAACATTTGGAAGCGCCAAGTATGGAAACAGATTTGCGCCGATTAAAGGAAAAGGTTGATGCGGGAGCAGATTATGTGGTGACTCAAATGTTTTTTGATAATCAGAAATATTTTAATTTTGTTGAAAAAGCAAGAGGTATAGGAATTACGGTTCCAATAATTCCAGGAATTAAACCTGTGGCGGTAAAAAGACATCAGCAAATATTACCTCAAATTTTCAGGTTGGATATGCCTGAAGATTTAATTAAAGGAATTGAAGGGTGTAAGGATAATAAAGAAGTTCGTCAAATAGGAATAGAATGGGCTATTATGCAGTCTAAGGAATTAATAGCAAATGGAGCTCCTGTTGTACATTTTTACTCAATGGGTAAATCAGATAATATAAAAGCAATTGCAAAAGAGGTTTTTTAATATTAACAGCTAGTATTTAAATTGTTGATAGTTTAATAAAGAAAAGTAATAAATGTAAAATTGATTTGGATAATTAATTGTTTACATTTGTAATCGTTAAAAGAAAGTAATAATTAAAAAAATATAATATGGCGTTAGAAGTAACAGATGCAACATTTGATGAAGTTGTATTAAAGTCAGACAAACCGGTAATGGTTGATTTTTGGGCAGCATGGTGTGGACCTTGTAGAATGGTAGCTCCAATAATGGATGAGTTAACAACTGAATATGATGGTAAAGCTGTAATAACAAAGGTTGATGTAGATTCTAATCAAGAATTTGCAGCAAAATACGGAGTTAGAAATATACCTACTGTATTGTTGTTTAAAGGCGGTGAAGTTGTTGAAAAACAAGTTGGAGTAGCTCCAAAAGCTACTTACGCTCAAAAAATTGATGCACATTTGTAGAAATTATAAATGAATATAATATTGAAAGCTCGACAATTTTGTCGGGCTTTTTCTTTTTATATATTATATTTACGCATATTAAAAATTAGAAATGGCTAGCATAGAGGTAAAACATCTTACTGAATTAAATAATCTTGAATTATTAGCAAAACAGGTTGTTGAAGGTTTTATTACTGGAATGCATAAAAGTCCGTTCCATGGTTTTTCTGTTGAATTTGCTGAACATAGATTGTATAATAAGGGTGAAAGTACTAGGCATATTGATTGGAAACTCTATGCGAAAACAAAAAAGCTGTTTGTAAAAAGATATGAGGAGGAAACTAATTTACGTTGTCATTTAATTATAGATAATTCAGCTTCAATGCATTATCCGGTAATTAAAAACCCTTCAATTGATAATTTATCAAAAATTGCATTTTCTTCAATAGCATCTGCCGCTTTAATGGAAATTTTAAGAAGGCAACGAGATGCTGTTGGATTAAGTATTTATAGTGATACAACTAATTATTATGCACCAGCAAAAGGAAGTGATAGACATAGACGCATGTTACTTTCTCAGTTAGATGATTTACTTAAAAGTAATTCTAAAGCAACAACAGATACTTATAAGGTATTGCACGAAATATCTGAGAAGATTCATAAGAGATCACTTATATTCTTATTTACAGATATGTTTCAAACAGATAAAAATGAGGAAGAATTATTTGAAGCCTTACGGCATTTAAAACACAATAAACACGAAGTTGTTTTGTTTCATACCTTTGATGGAAAGCGAGAATTAAACTTCGATTTTGAAAATTCACCAAAAAAGTTTGTTGATGTTGAAACAGGAGAAGAAATAAATTTATATGCTTCGTCGGTTAAAAAACAATATAGTTTGGAAATTTCAAAATACTTTAATGAATTGAAATTGAAGTGTATGCAATATAAAATTGAATATGTTCCTGTGGATATTAATAAAGGATTTGAGCAGGTATTAATAGCGTATTTAATAAGAAGAAATAAATTTTTGTAAATTCTATTTAAAAATCTTTTGCATATATAAAAAACACGACTATATTTAGCATCTGCTAAGAGCAACGGTCTGGTAGTTCAGCTGGTTAGAATACCTGCCTGTCACGCAGGGGGTCGCGGGTTCGAGTCCCGTCCAGACCGCTTTTTAAAACCTTAACAATCTCATATGAGATTATTAAGGTTTTTTGTTTTTAAGGGGGGATTGATTTTTTTATAAATTAGAATTTATTGAAACGTTTCCTGAATCTTTAAAATGTAACGGAATTATAAATCTTTCTATAGTTATAAAAAATTAACAAAAACATTACTAAATACCATTGTTTTTGACTTGCTATTCTAGTCAAAATATATAACTTTAGGAACTGCTTTCAAGATTTAAGTCGCTATAATTCAATTTGTGATATTTTTTGGAAGCAATTAATAATTACTAATTAAATTATATTGAAATGGCCAATGAGTTACTTGAAAAAGAAGGATTAAAAAAAATTAGAGAAGATTACCAATACTTAATAACTTTATTTAAAGAAATGTTGACTTCAATTGGAGAAAGTAGCTTAGCTGATGGGTTGCCAATTGATAATTTTTCGGTAAAAAAGACCACTAATTATTCCAATGAAAAATTTACACAAGCAATTGGGATGTGTTTTGAGTTATTAAATTTAGTTGAAGAAAATGCCGCCACTCAATATAGGAGAAAATCTGAAACTCAGTTTGGTGTAGCATCTACAAAAGGTTCTTGGGGGTATACCTTAAATCAATGGAAAACGGATGGAATTAATGAGTGTAAAATTGCTCAAAAACTAAGAGAGGTTAAAGTAGTGTCAGTTTTAACCGCTCATCCAACTGAAGCAAAACGTTTAACTGTGATTGATATTCACCGTGAGTTATATTTGCTTTTGGTTAAAAAAGAAAATCCAAATTGGTCAACTTCAGAGCAATCACTTTTAAAACAGGAAATTATTAGCCTAATGGAGCGTTGGTGGAGAACAGGTGAAATTTATCTTGAAAAACCACGTCTTGAAGATGAGAGAAACAATCTTATGCATTATTTTAATAATGTTTTTCCTGAAGCGGTTAAATTAACAGATCAACGATTGAAAGATGCTTGGGAAGAAATGGAATTTTCTCCAGAATTATTAGAATGGCCTGAACATTTTCCTTTAATTCAGTTTGGAAGTTGGGTTGGAGGTGATCGTGATGGACATCCGTTTGTAACATCCGAATTTACGGCCTCAACATTAAGGTTGCATCGTAGGTTGATGTTGAAAATGATTCAAAAACAATTAGTTGATTTAGCGGCTAAACTTAGTTTTTCAAGTTTACAAAATACAATAGCGCCCGACTTTCTTAATGAACTTGAACAAAAAGCCACTTTATTTGGCGCAAAAGGAGAAAAAGCTTTAAAACGAAACCCATCAGAACCACTACGTCAATTTATAAATTTACTATTGGTTCAATTAAATAATACAATTAAAGATAATCATACCTTAGGAGAAGCCAGTTATTTTAAATCGGCTGATGTTTTAGATGTTGAACTTAAAAAATTAAGACAACTACTTATTGATTTAGGTGCAGTTCAAATTGCTAAACAGTGGTTATTTCCTATTGAAAGATTAGTACAGAATTTTGGATTTCATTTAACAAAACTAGATATTCGACAAAATAGTGCTTACCACGAAAAAGCAATTAGTCAAATATTAGCAGCATCAGGTTTTACTGATTTTGATTATGGAAATTGGAATGAAGAAAAAAGATTGGCTTTTTTAAATAAAGAATTAAAAAATAAACGTCCGTTTTTAGTAGCAGGTGTTTCTTGTGGAGCAGAGGCTGATAATGTTCTTGGTTATTTACGTGAAATTAAAACTTATGTAGATTTATATGGAACAAATGGAATTGGATCTGTTATTGTTAGTATGACACGCAGTTTAAGTGATTTATTAGTAGTGTTTTTACTACTTAGAGAAGTAGGGCTGCAAGATACTAATCTTCCGGTTGTTCCTCTTTTAGAAACTGTTGATGATTTAATTGCTGGGCCAGAAATTTTGACTGCTTTCTTAAAACATCCAATTGTTGAAAAACAACGGTTAATTTCTAAATCATTTACTCAAGAAGTAATGTTGGGATACAGTGATAGTAATAAAGATGGTGGTATTTTAACAAGCCGTTGGAATATATACAAAGCAGAAGAAAACCTGACTAAAGTAGCTAAAGAATTTGATGTGAAGCTCTGCTTTTTCCACGGACGAGGAGGAACAATTAGTAGAGGTGGAGGGAAAATTCATAGATTTTTAGACAGTATGCCTGCTGGCTCAATGAGTGGGCAAATTAAAATGACTGTGCAAGGAGAATCTATCGCTAACTTATTTGCCAACCGTCTTACCGCTGCATATAATTTAGAAATGTTTGTTGCAGGAACAGCAAGACAAGCTATGGTTGAAGAATCTAAAGTTAAAGATGAGCAGCGCTATAAAATAATGGATGAAATTGTTGAGCTTACTAGAACAACGTATAGAAAATTATTAGATCATCCGAATTTTATAGAGTTTTATACTGCTGTAACTCCAATCGATGTTTTAGAGCAAAGTAAAATTGGATCAAGGCCAGTTCGCAGAACAGGTCAAAGATCGTTGGAAGATCTTCGTGCTATTCCTTGGGTGTTTAGTTGGAATCAATCTAGGTTTAATATTAGTGGGTGGTTTGGAACAGGAACTGCATTAGTAGAGTTTCAGAAAAAGCATCCAAATGATTTTGAACAATTAAAATCATTGGCAAAAGATTGGCCTTTCTTAAAATACAGCCTTATTCAAATCGAATCAAATTTATTGAATTCTGATATTGAAATAATGAACTCATTTACCAACTTTGTTAAAAACCCAAAGGTTAAAGAAGAATTAATGACTTTAATTTTAAATGATTATAAAAGTTGTTTAGATGAAATTGAAGAAATTTCGGAAAGTTCAGTAGAGGTGAGACGAATTTCTAAGTTAAACGATAACAAATTAAGAAATAACTCATTGAGAGCATTGCACGAAATTCAAATAGACTATTTAACGAAGTGGAGAAACCTTAAAGACACTAAACCAAAAGAAAGTGATAGTTATTTAATGGAACTGTTATTGCTTGTAAATGCATTGTCTGGAGGGCTTAAAGGTACTGGTTAAAAAATTACTCAAATTAAAAATACAATTTTAAAAATCTGTTTATCTTTATTTAAAGAATTCTAATTAAACTATTCACATAAAATTAGTTTTATGTGAATAGTTTGTAAAGTATAAAAACAGTTTGCTTTAAGTATTTCCTTGCTAGTTCAATTTAAATTAACATTTGAGATACTTCATCATTTTCAAGAATTAAGGTATTCAAAAGATATGCTTTTTTTGTATTTTAAATTTATTTTAAAAAAAAACAGATTTATTGTTAAGTATTTAATTAAAAGTGTATCTTTGCATCCGCTAAGAGCAACGGTCTGGTAGTTCAGCTGGTTAGAATACCTGCCTGTCACGCAGGGGGTCGCGGGTTCGAGTCCCGTCCAGACCGCAAAAAGCATCTCATTTGAGATGCTTTTTTTATGCAACTGTATTAAACTGAAATAGGTTGACCATTTTTTTGATTTTTTTAAATGGTTAATATTTCTAAATTTTGTTTCTTTTATAGCTTTTGTAGTTTACATTTTTGTTTAAATGAACAAAAGAAGGAGTATTTAAGTCAAGGCTTAAATGCGGTCTTAGATTATTATAAATGTATACAGCCTTTTTAGCTATTTTTTGAGCTAATTTAGTGTTTTTTATAATTTGTTTCAAACCATATTCATATTTTAATGTTCTGTTTATTCTTTCAGCAATTGCATTTTCATAAGGATCATATTGTTGAGTCATACTTAAACTAATACCATTTTGTTGAGCAAACTCTGTATAAGTTGGGTTGCAATATTGTAAACCTCTATCAGAATGGTTAATTAGTTTTTGGTTAGGATAATTTCTATTTTTCAGAGCCATTTTAAGGGCGTCTAAGCTGAGTTCTGTTCTCATATGGTTATCTAGTTTATATCCCATTATTTGTTTAGAATAAGCATCCGTAACAAGCGCTAAATAATTATGTCCTTTTTCTGTTTTTATATATGTTATATCGCTTACCCAAAGTTGTTCTGGTCGTGTTGGTATTTTATCTTTAATTAGGTTCTTGTATTTATAAAAATGATGTTTAGAGTTTGTCGTGATAAAGTGACGTTTAGTTTTTGTTATCAGTAGGTTATGAGTTCTTAAGAATTTAAAAAACTTATCTCTTCCTATTTTAATATTCAACAGTTTCATATCGTTTTTAAGAAGTTTCAATAGTTTGATTCCTCCTGTTTTTTGCCCTACATCATTTCGACAATTTCTCACTAATTCAATTAATAATTTATCTTGATTTTGTTTGGTTTGATAGGGTTTTAATCGTTTATAAAACGCTTGTTTAGATATCCCAAAACATTCGATTAACCATTTTCTTTTAAACGGTTTTGTTTCTTTTTCTCTATCTCTTTTGCTAATGTTTTGGGCAATGACTTTTTTGACATATCGACTCCTGTAATGAGTTCCATATCAGCAATGATATCTTGTTGGAAGTCTTTTACAAACTCTAACTCTTCGATACGTTCCTTAAGTTTTTTAATTTCATCTAGTTTACTCATACCAGTATTTTGTTGTACTAATGTAATGTGTTTTCTTAACCAATAAGTAATAGTTGTTCTGGGAACGTAATATTTCTTAGAAGCAAAGTTTGTTGATATCTGATCGTTTAGAATTTGGTCAACGACTAAAAGTTTGGTTTCTAAAGTTACTTTTTGGTAGCTTTTTTTTTTTTTTCGCCAGTGTTCATTTTGTGTTTTCATAGGTGACTATAATTAATGGTTTAATTTTTAGTCAACCTATTTCAGGATTTTACAGAGATTACTCGGTATTCCTACGGTTGTAGATAGGGTATTTCAACAAGCATTACATCAAGTATTGCAACCTGTATTTGAGCCAGACTTTCAAAGGCATAGTTACGGATTCAGACCAAAGCGTAATGCTCACGGAGCTATTACACAAAGCCTTGAAAACATTAATTCAGGATATCAAGATATTGTAGATATCGACCTTAAATCATTTTTTGATGAAGTCGAGCACTATGTTTTGCTAGAATTGATATACAAAAAGGTAAAGTGTAAAGCTACTTTGAAGTTATTGCGTTGTTTTCTACGAGCACCAATATTAATAGGAGGTAAATTACAAAAGCGAAGAAAAGGCGTTCCGCAAGGTTCACCGTTAAGCCCATTACTTTCTAATATTCTACTCAATGAGTTGGATAAAGAATTAGAAGGGAGAGGGCATCGTTATGTAAGATATGCCGATGATTTTAGTGTTTATGTTCAAAGTAAGAAGTCCGCAAAACGAGTAGGTAATAGTATCTACAAATTTCTGCGAGACAAACTGCAACTTCCAATAAACAGAGAGAAAAGTGGTATACGTAGACCCTCAACATTTAACTTACTAGGTTATGGTTTTGTATCCACCTATAAGAAGAACGAAAAAGGGAAATATCAACTAGTGGTAAAACAGTTAAAATGGGCAGTGTTTAAGTCAAAACTTAAATACCTGACCAAAAAGACAATTCCCGTTAGTTTTGAAGAGCGTATTCTACGGATCAATCAGTTAATTTGAGGTTGGATTAATTACTTTAAACTAGCATCTATTCAAAGTAAACTTAAAAAGTTAGAAGAATGGTTGCGTAACCGTCTTAGGTATTTTATTTGGC
>NZ_QEIH01000005.1 GCF_003260195.1 Lutibacter citreus | reverse complement strand
TTAATTGAAAGTTTGCAAACAATTTTTCTTGATATTCTTTCTTGCCTTGCATACCATGAAAGTACAAAATTTAACCCTTTTTTACAACTTTTTGGCTATATTTACTCGTGTTTGTGCAACAGGCACAATGGGTGAAAAAAATGCTAAATCCAACAAAACAGAATGTTTCTAAAACATAAAAACTTAAATTTAAACATCGGAAAATTGCGTTTTCAAACTCGTAACTTATCATGCTCCAAACCGTTGCCACTAATTATGAAAAAGATTTTGCTATTAACGATAATTCTATTTTCAAGCGGAGCTTTTGCTTGTGATTGCGATCCTCCAAAGATTACAGAGAAATATATTGAGTCAGATTTTGTTGCAAACATAACAATAGTGAAAATTTATCCAAATAAAGAAAATGAACTTGGATATAAAGCTGATATAAAAATTAACGAATTATATAAAGGAAATGTACTAAAATCAATTTATATTTACGGGAGAAGTGATAATGGATTTGGAACTTCGTGTGATATTTTTATTCCTGTAAAAACAAAATTAATAGCATATGCCAGAAAAAACAAAGACGGAAATTATGGTATTGGAATGTGTTCAGGAATTATGTATCTAAATTATTCTCAATTTTTCAAAAAAAAGACTCTTAAAGGTAAAAGAGAATTAGAAAAAGAAAATAGAGAACTTGAAATACTGAATACATTAAAAAGTAAAAACATTCAATACGTTAACAAAATTAGATATCAAGAAAAATCAAATCTATACAAGGATTTGGAAAATTTTAAAGGTGTAAAACTTAATAAAAGATTTGGTCTATATGAGATAAATTTTTCCAATAATTTTAACATAAAAAGTATAAGTACAGTAAGCGGATTTGAAAATGAGATTGACAATAAGTTGATAAGTATTTTAAGTAAAACAAAATGGACAAGCTATGAAAGCGGTAAAGAAATTATAATTCCGCACGAAACTAAATTACTGATTGGAATATATTATTATGGAAATGGAAATCAGAGTTTTCTGACACAACAATATCTATAAAAAATAACTAGTGGCAAAAATGAATATTATTTACTAAATTGGTTGCTTAAAATCGCTAAAAAAAAGCAACTTTTGATGCGTTAGAACCTTGAATGCAGCATTCTTAATATGATTGAGTTTTTGATAGAAGTAAGAGAAAATTTATTGTTTATATATTTATCAATATTTTTCATTGGGTTACTTGGAATAGCTTTCTTATTTCATTCAAAACCAAAGAACAATACGTTGTTTGGAATAGCATTTATAATTTTTATGGTCTTTTTGATAATTGGATTGAATATGATAATAAGTACTACATTGAGAAATGAAATAATTGAAAAATCAGAATTTGCTCTTAAAAACGATTCAAGAATATTAATAAATGGAAAAGAAGAAAAAAACTTGAATAAGAAAGAACTTTTAACAGATTTATCAAATGTGAATAGTTTTTATTTTAATAATCATTCTCATCCAGAGACAAAATATTTAGTAAGTATAATTTCAAAAAATGACACATTAAATATCCAATTAGAAAGAGATTTTAATAACGCAGAAAAATATTGGGTGTTTTTACCTAAATATAATTATGAAATGGAATTAGACATAATGAAAACTGAAACATTGAATAAAATAAAAGGAATAGATTAACGCTTTACAACACCTCATATAATTTATTCTCACATTCGAACTATATAACAAACTAACAAGTGCTTTAACTATATTTGTATTAAAAGAAAAATAACAAGTGTTTAAGTCGCACTTAAACACATAAAATCTCGTTGTAAAAAGTAGATAGAAAAGAAAATAGATGAGAAATATTTAGATATAGTTCTAAAAGATGTTTCAAGAATGAGTCCTTTTAGCTTAAATAATATACTCGCTGAAAATCATTTGAATATAAATACAACTGAAGAGAAAAAATATTTTTTTTAAAGTAGTTGATTCTGTAAAATATATGGTAAAGAGTTAGGTTACTTCAAGGCTACAACAAAAGAAAATGATTGGTTTAAACTGACAGAGGAAGGAAGAAAAGCACAAAACTTTGGAGGTAATTTGAAATATAAAAAATCATTAAAACCAAAAACGCCTTAGCTGAAAATTATTCCGATAGTTATTGCTTTACTTTCATTTGTAACAATGTTTTATTTTGCTAATTTAAATTACGATTTAAAGAAAGATAATTCAATAATAGAAAAGGAAAATATTTTACTGATAAAAGGTTTCGATTCAATAAAAAAACAAAATGATGTCTTAATGAAACAAATTGATTCTATGAAAATTGAGAAACAAAAACAATTCGACAAAATGATTAAAATAACCTTTAACCAACAATAAGAATAATTTATCCTTACTTTTAAACTAAATAACAAACCGACAAACATTCAACTAACGATTTGCTACGGCAGAAAAATCTCCGATTTTCCAGACGCAACTAACCTTACAAAACCCGCTATACAAAATTTAGATGAAAAAATTAATAATCATACTTACTTCATCAATTCTTATAACAGGTTGTATTAATACGAGCAAAGATGAAAACTCAAAAGGTATATCAGACAAAAAAGAATTTATAAGTCAACGCCATTTACACGAAAATAAAATGAGCGATTTTAAATTCAAGAATGAGCAGGAATGGGATAGTTTAAATAATATTTCTCTTGAACAAGTACTTTACAAAAAAGGGAAAGTTCACCCTGACATCCGCACATTTGGCTGGCACATTTACTCTAACGGTTCTTCATGGAAAAATTACAATTTCCCTATGTTATGGGGGCTATCCTACTTTTCATACGCAATACAACCAGAAACTGGTAATTATAAAAGCATACATCAGTGGAAAACAACTGCCTTAATTGACAGTGCAAAAGTGAATGGTTGTAAAGTATTTCTTTCCGTTTCTAATTTTGGAAGTGATAATAATTCTATTTTTCTAAAAAACTCAAAGGCTCAGAAAACACTAATTGATAGTTTAACAAATTTGTTAGCTTTAAGAGATGCTAATGGTATAAATATTGATTTTGAAGGAGTATCAAAAAAAAATAAAAAGGATTTTACAAAATTTATTCTTGAAGTTTCAAAGAAGCTCAAACAAGTTAATCCAAAATATATGATTTCTCTTTGCCTCTATGCAGAAGATTGGAACAATATTTTTGATATTAAAACTATTGATTCACATGTAGATTTTTACACTTTAATGGGGTATGACTATTATGGAGGGTTTAGTAAAACTACTGGACCTGTATCGCCTCTTAAAAAAAGTATGAAATTTGGTAATGGTATAGAAGAATCCGTTAATGCTTATGAAAATAAAGGCGTTCATCTCAATAAATTAATTGTTGGCTTACCTTATTACGGAGCTGAATGGTACACCAAAAATTCTGAAATGGGAGCAATTGTTACAAGATTCAAATCTCATCCAACTTATAAGTCAATAAGGGAGTATTATATTGATTCTTTAAATATTCCACTACACTTTGACTCTAAAAGTTCTTCAAGTTATATTGTCATTAAAGATAGTGTTAAAGACTATCGACAATTGTTTTTTGAAGACGTGAAATCACTATCAATTAAATACGATTGGATAAAAAAGAACAAAATAAGTGGGGTTGGAATCTGGGCGCTAGGATATGATAATGGTTACCCTGAGCTATGGGATTTATTAACTGAAAAATTTTCAAAAAAACAAAATACAACTTTGTATAACAATAAATAAATGCTATTAAAACGGGCGTTTATTCAAACCGCTAACACACATTTGTATGAACAAACATAATCACATAATAATTTTAATTCTATTTATCGGACTCTTTTCTTGTAAAAACGAAAAAAAAAACGAATTCAAAACAAACCAAACGACTTTGAATATTTCATCCGATTTAGAGGTTGACCATTTCAATATTTGGGTTACAAATCCTAAAAAAGCAAAAGAACGATTAAACAACATTGGATTTACTTCTGTTCCCGACTCACTTTCGCAAGTTCATAAAGGACAAGGAACAGCAGGACGATATTTCAATTTTTTAAATGGTTATCTCGAACTAATTTTTGTTTATGGCCAAAACGAGTTGGAGGAAAATAATAAGAAAAATAACAAGTTAGATTTTATTGAAAGAGCCAACTTTCAAAAAAATGGAGCTTCCCCATTTAGCATTGCTTTAAAAGTAAATGACTATAACGTAGAAAAAATACCATTTAAAAAAATTCGTTACCATCAAGATTGGATGGAAGAAAACGCAAACATATATTCCGCAGAAAATTCAAAAACGCACCTTAAAGAACCTTCCATTTTTGTTGTCTATCCTAAAATTGAATCGGAAAGATTTGAAACATTATCTGCCTTAAAGAATATTCCAGAAGAATATGCACTTTGGAGAGAATTTTACAAGCATCCAAACGGAGCACAAAAGATAACTGATATTATAATTACTTCAAACGATTTAAATTTAAATACAGAAACAATTAAAGTAGTAAACGGAATTGAAAATGTAACAGTTAAAAATGGAAAAGAACATTTGATGGAGCTTTTTTTTGATAATAATATTCAGGGAAAATCATATGATTTACGACCTGAATTACCATTAATTGTACATTTATGACGAATAAAAACGTGTGCTAAAATTGTATATAAGTGATTAAAGTATAATCATAAAACAAAGGTTGGTGCAAAATTGCTACTACTAATACACTAAACCGCTTACAAAAAGCTCAACTAGAAATTTAAAATATGAACTTATTAGAAAAATATTCGGGAAATTATAAACTGTTTTTTTTAACAGTTATTATGCTTTTTTTCTTTTCAATAATTCAAGCTCAAACAAGAGATACATTTTTTTTATGGACAGATAAAGTACCTGGAGAAAAAGAAAAAAAACGTGCACCTGTACAAATAGATAATACAAAAGGTAACGTGGTTAGATTAACCAATATTACAAACCCTGCTTTAGTGGTTTATGAACCTATTAAACAAAATAATTCCGATGTCGGAATAATCATTTTCCCTAGTGGTGGGTATAATATACTGGCTATTGATTTAGAAGGTTATGAGATAGCTGAATGGCTTAATAAACTAGGATATACCGCTTTCGTTAAACATTAGAAAAAACAAAATGATACATTTAATAGTTGGAAATACAGGCTCTGGGAAAACAACATATTCATTAGAATTGAAAAGAAAAACTCAAGGAATTATTTTTTCAATTGACAAGTGGAACAAAACACTTTTTCTTGATGACAAAAAACCGACTGATGGACTAAAATGGTTTCTTGAAAGAATAGAACGATCTGAAAAAATAATTATGGATATAGTTAGTCAGCTCGAAAACTCAAAAACTGATTCTATTCTAGATTTAGGACTCTCAAAATTTGAACATCGTGAAAAATTTAGAAAATATGCAGATTTGAACGGTTACAAATTAAAAATACATTTTTTAGATATATCAAAAGAAACTAGGTTGAATAGAGTTATTAAAAGAAATACAGAAAAAGGAGAAACTTTTGAATTTGAAGTCTGCAAAGAAGATTTTAACTTTATGGAAAACTGGTTCGAAAAACCAAATAAAAAAGAAATGATTGAAGGTATAATCATTACGGAATAAAAATCGTTAGGCAGCAATTCCTAAAATTTATGCTTACTTTTAAACTAAATTTTAACGATAAACATTTAATTAACAATTAGCAACAATGGAAAAATCAGAGATTTTCTATTCCCTAAATTCTTATAAAATTCCACTGTAATAGGATTAAAAAAAATCTAATTTCAAAAATAAAAACTATGAAAGAAAATAAATTGAGTAAATTAAGCTTTGAAGAATTGAAGAAAAATGAAAAAAATCTTAAAATGATTCTTTTTGCATTTATTGGAGTTTTATGCTTCCTTATTGGAGTAATTATTTATTCAATTGTAAAAAAAGGAATTACAGCAATAATTATTATACCAATTACATTACTTCCTCTTTTAATTCTTTTTTATAATAACCTGAATGATATTAAATCTGAAATTGAATCAAGAAAATAATTACTCTATGAAAAGTACTAGACAAATATTCCATATTTTAAGTTATTTACAATATCCATTGTTAATACTTGCTATATATTTTTCAATTAAACCCTATTTTAATGGAATGGAGTATTTAATTGAAAATATTAGCATTCTATTTGAAAACTATAATTATTTATTCATTTTTTTTGGATTAGCAATTAGCTTTTCAACACTTCAAGACACTTCAAAAACATCGCTCAAATTCGAAAAGAAAATATGGGAAAACCCGAAAAAAGGAAAAATAATAATTATTATGATTTCAATGACAACCTTTTTGATATTATCTTTCGGAATTTTCGGTTATTTTATTACAAAAAACGAGAATATTAATGAGTTATCTTTTGGAGCTATAGTTTTAGGAATTGGTCTTATAGGATTTTTAAAAACTGCAGTTGAAACATTTGATAATCATAGAAATGATAAAAATACTCCCAGCAACAACTTATAAAGTTTATGCTTACATTTAAACTAAATTACAAATCGACAAACATTCTAACAAACCGATTTGCTACAACCGTAAAATCTCAGATTTTCCAGTCGCGCAAATCATATAAAAACTCGTTGTGCGTAATTAAAAACCAATCTTTATAAATGAAAAATTTTATAATAAGTTTAAGCCTAGTATTAATAAGTTTTCAAATTAACGGACAGGAAACAGATTTCAACTACCCTTCATTTAGCCCTAAAGGGAATATTTCTCAAACTGTAGGGAACACTCTGATAGAAGTTGAATACGAAAGACCATCTGTTCGAAAAAGGAAAATTTTTGGTGAATTAGTTCCGTGGAATAAAGTATGGCGGACTGGAGCTGGAAATTGTACTAAAATCAAATTTGACAAAGATGTTAAAATTGAAGGTCAGAAAGTACCAGCTGGAAATTACTCAATATTCACCATACCAAACCTAGAGGAATGGATTGTAATTATTAATAAGGATACTTCACTATATGGAAGCTACAACTATGATTTCAAAAATGACATTGCACGCTTCGTAGTAATTCCATCAGAATCAAGCCGTTTCTACGAGACATTAAATTTCGATATTGAATTAAACCAACATAATGCAAGAATGTATATTTCTTGGGCTAATATTCAAATTAATTTTGATATTGAAACATCAACTAACGAAAACATTGAAAAACTAATTAGGGAGGAATTAATAAGTGGAAAAAACAAAGTATCGGACAATTACGCCGGTGCTTCTGGTTATTTAGCTTATCGAGGAATTGATTTAGCAAATGCATTAAAATTAGCGGACAAAGCCAAAGAACTTGACCAAAACAATGAATGGATTTACGGAATAAAAATTGAAATATATGAAAGCCTAAAACTTTACGATAATGCAATTAAAGAAATTAATCAATTATTAATTATACTAAAAAGAAACCAAGAAGACCGAAGTACTGAAATTCAAAAAATGGAATCTGAATATGAAAGAATAAATAAATTGAAGAAATAACTACACAAAAAAAAGTACTGTGGCAAAAAAAAGTAGAAGCCACCTAAATTTTCAATTAACTTATCCACTAATCACCTATTAGTAAATTAACTTTTTTATTTAAATTTGAATTACTACTATAAAATTGCTAAAATATTAGTATTTAATAATTGTTATCCCTAATTAATTTTGGGATATCCGAAGATATTATAGATAGTTGTACTGCATTTAAGAATGAATAAAACACCTAACAAAAACCATTTAGAATTTAAATTAATTGAGGATAGCTTTAAAAGTGGAATGGATATTTTTGCAATCTCTTTAGTTCTTCAAATTACTTGTTTTTTTCTAATTAAAAACTTTTATTTCCCAATGGCACAATTATCATACAAAATTGTTAAGCGCAACTATCATAACTTACTAACTTAAAATTTAAAATATGATATTTTTAAACTTTAGTTTCTAAAAAATATATTTAGAAAATAAAGTATTCATTTTTCCTATTAAGTTGAGGCCATTGTAAAATTTGTACTTTTTTAATTTACACATATATTGTACTCTTTTATTTTATATGTTTGACTAAAAATAAGGTATATAATGAAAAATCAAAAAATGGCATATTTTTATGCAATTTGTGCCGTCCTAATTTGGTCTACTGTTGCTTCTGCCTTTAAATTAACTTTACAATATTTAGATTTTTTACAACTGTTATTAATTTCTGCTTTTGTTTCAACCATAACTCTTATGGTTATATTAATTACTCAGAATAAAATGAAAAGCTTAATGAAATATTCTTTAAAAGAGTACCTACATTCTGCTCTTTTAGGATTTTTAAATCCTTTTTTATATTATATATTATTATTTAAGGCCTACTCCCTCTTACCCGCACAAGAAGCACAACCTTTAAATTATACTTGGCCTATAATGTTAATATTACTATCAATACCCATACTTAATCAAAAAGTTAACATAAAAAGTATTGTAGCAATTATTGTTAGTTTTTTTGGAGTTTTAATAATATCTACTCAAGGAGATATTTTGGGTTTCAGTTTTACAAATTTATTTGGTGCTTTTTTAGCTTTAAGTACGGCTGTAATTTGGGCTTTCTTTTGGATATATAATACAAAAGATAAAAGAGATGAAACCACAAAACTATTCCTGAATTTTGCTTTTGGACTTATTTATATTTTTATTGCAACATTATCGTATTCTAAACTTATAATCCCAGATTTAAAAGGATTGCTTGGAGCAAGTTACATTGGTGTTTTTGAAATGGGAATTACTTTTGTTTTATGGTCTAAAGCTCTTCAGTTATCTGTAACAACTGCAAAAGTGAGCAAATTCATATATTTGGTTCCATTTCTTTCTTTAGTTATTGTTTTCTTTGTTTTAGGAGAAAAAATTTTAATTTCAACAATTGTAGGTTTAGTTTTTATTCTGATTGGAATAATATTAGAACAGGTAAAAAAAATTGAAAAAAAATACTAAACTGTATATAACTTAAGTAATATCTAGTTTAAAACTAATTCTAGCAAATTTTCTATTCGGTTTTAATTTGTTAAATTAGTTGCTTAACCATTCAACAAACCATATAAAACTCTTTTGCAATAATTTGAAACAAACTATGTAACAAGGATTAAAACAGGAATACTAATTATAATATACATAAACACGTTAGCCGTAATAAAAACTTACTCAACTGTAACAATCCAAAAATAATATAGTCTTTTAAAGAAAACCAGCAATATGAATAAAACCGCGTTTATTTTCACCTTAATATCATTTTGTTTACTAACCAACTTTGTAAATTCCCAAAATTTAGATGCTGAAATTGACAAATTATATAAAGTTAATAATAACGAACCCGGGTTTTCTGTTGCAGTATTTAAAGGAGATAAAATCATTGTTGAAAAACAATATGGAAATGCTAACCTTGATTACAGTATTCCTATAACAAGTGAAACAGTTTTCGACATTGGCTCAATAGCAAAACAATTTACATCTGCAGCTATTTTATTATTAGAAGAAGAAGGAAAACTATCTATTAAAGATCCTGCATACAAATACATTGAAAACTTGCCTCGCTATAAAAAAGGAAACCCAACCATTGAGCATTTATTAAACCAAACAAGTGGTATAAAAGAGATTGATCCTTATCTTGAAGTGTGCGATATTCATTGGAGAGATTATATAAGACATTCAATGCTCGTTAATATTATTACAAATATTGAAGAACTTAACTTTACACCAGGTGACTATTTTTACTACTCCAATGCAAATTATATTTTATTGGCTTCAATAGTTGAAAAGGCATCTGGAATGTCGTTTGAAAACTACTTGCAAGACCATATTTTCAAGCCACTTAATATGCAACATACTATTTTAAATATAGACGTTTACAGAACAATTCCAAATAGGGCTATTGGTTATACAGAAGACGAATGTGAGTTTTATAAAACACATCAATACGGATTGTATTTTGCTGGTGATGGACAAATAATAACAAATCCTGAAGATATGTTTCAATGGCATCAGAATATTAAAAATTCAACCATAGGAACACCTAAAATTTGGAAGAAAATGTTTACAAAAGCCAAGCTGAATGATGGAACTATCATCAATTTTGGTTTAGGTGTAGAATTTGAAACACACAACGGTTACAAAGCAATGGGATTTGACGGTATGATTAGTAGCGGTTTTGTATCAAAATACCTTTATTTCCCAGAATTAGACCTTGCCTTTTTCACAACCCAAAATACCTTTAATTGGGATTTTAAAGACCGTTTTTTTAAGCTGATTGATTTATATATTACTCCAAATAAAGAAACTGAAATAAAACCATCTAATAATAAACAAATAAAACTAACAAGCAAAGAATTAAAAAAATACGAAGGTTCTTATTTATACTATTACAATGATGTGGATCGAAAAATTAACAATATAAAGCTAATAGACGATCAGCTACAAGTTTTCACTTTAGATGGTGATAAAATTGCAAAATTAATTCCACTAGGAAATAATAAATTTTTATTTGGAGAAGATGGCAATGCCATTATTAAATTCAATTTTAGCGAAAACGAAAAACAATTCACCTACAATGAATTTGAAAATGAAAAACCTTGGTTATTTAAAACGTTTCATCCTTACGAACATTCAGAAAAAGAATTAAAGGAATATGAAGGACAATACTTTAATAAAGAGTTTCAAATTAGTAAAAAAATTCAATTAGAAAATGGAAAACTTAATTACTATTACAGAAATGGTGCTTGGAAAAAAGAAATGAATTCCCTCTCAAAAGATTTGCTTGAAATATCCATAAGTCCAATTGAATTTATTAGAAATAACAATAATGAAATTAAAGGATTTAAAATTATGGGATTATTATTTAAAAAAACATAACTCCTAAGGTTAATATTCTGCGCGATAAATTGTTGCCTCTCGCCTATTCACAAGAATATTAATGAATTTTCTATTCGGTTTTTATTTGCTAAATTAGATGCTTAAACACGCCATAAATCTTATAAAATTCCGTTAGTATTAATTAAAGTGAAAAAAGAAAATAATTGAATATGAGAAGTGTAATAATGATCATAGTTTTGTCTATTTTATCAATGTTCCAAATGAATGTTTTTGGACAAATACCACCTCAATGGAATAGATTAAATTTAGAAAAAACAGAAGACAGTTTAACTTTAAAAATTAACAACCTGACAAATAATGCATTAAAATTTGTACTTCATAATGAGATAAATACCCTAAAAAAAGATTCTCTTGGTTTATACGAATTTAATGGAATTAATGAACATTCTATTCGACCACCAGCTCAAACAGTTTTAGCGCTAGGAATTGCATTATCTTTAGATATTTATGATGAGGAAATTGTAGGAATATCGAATTCTGAAGCAAAAGAAATACAAAAAAAATTAATTAAATCACTTTTAAAAAAACATAAAGCCAATGGAGGAAATTGGGGGAATTGTTGGCAATGCGCACATTGGGCATTTTATAGTGGCTTTGGAGCTTGGATATCTATAGATCTATTGGATAAAGAGACACAATTACAATTAAATAAAATGATCATTATGGAAGCTGATAATTTCAATAAAGAACCTCCGTATTGTAACAATTGTACCAATGATACAAAAGCTGAAGAAAATGCCTGGAATGCCAATATTTTATCCTTAGCATTAGCTACAATGCCAAAACATGAGAATACCAAATGGTGGAAAGATAGAGCAAGCCAGTGGATGCTTTCTGCATATGCTCGCAAATCTGATTTAGAAAGAAAAACTATTATTGATGGAAAACCAATAAATAATTGGATAACGGGATGGAACATGCATGAAGATGGATATGTTTATAATCACAATCGCATACATCCGGACTACACTGCTGCAGCAAATATAAATTTATGGAATCCATTAGTTTTTGCTTTATCCAAACAAAAAGGCTTACAGGCAGCATTTTGGAATATGGACTATATCTACAAACAACTTGTAGAATTTGAATGGAAAAGCCCAACTTATGATGCCCCTGGAGGAACAATTTACCGTAAAGATGCAAACAAACTTTATGCTACAGTTTATTATCCTAATGGCACTGATTGGTCAGTTAACCTTGTAGATAATTTTTTCATGTTTGATATTCAATGTTCAATAATGGGGTTAGACAACTTAACGGAAACATCAGCATATGAATGGGCCAATACACGTGCAGACTATATGTTATGGATGCAATCTCGCTCTACAACTGGCCAATTATATACTAAAAGTGATAACTTAAATTTCCCTCCTAAAGAAAGTAAAGCAGCATCAATGTTTGCCCTTGCTAGACTTACTATTATGCTAAAAAATGAAATAGAAATAAACTAAAGTTAACACCAGAAATAATTAATTGCCACACTACCATTAACTTCAAAACTTTATTTCTAATTCACAGTATAGCAAGTTAAAAAACCCAAGGTAAGCGAATTAAAAATATTAATTTTACAGATTTCTAGTAAAAAATAATGAATGATTAAACCAATGATTAAAATAGTAAAAGCAAATATTGAAGATTCTGAATTAATTGCTGAAATTGGAAAAAAATCATTTTTAGAATCTCACGGAAACAGCGCATCTACCGAAGATATTAATAGTTTTATTTCTAAAACGTACAATAAAGAAAATATATCTAAAGAGTTTAAAAACACGAAAATTAAATACCATATTATCCATTTCAATGATAAAGTTGCTGGATTCTCTAAAATTGAATTGAGCACTTCTAACAAAGATATAAATGAGTTAAACGTAACTAAACTTGACAGACTATATCTTTTAAAAGAATTTTATGGACAAAGATTAGGTTCATCTCTATTTGATTTTAATATTCAATTGTCAAAAAAGCAAAATCAGAAAGGAATTTGGCTGGCAGTTTGGGTAGAAAATAAAAGAGCTATAAATTTTTACACAAAATTAGGATTTAAGATTGCAGGAAAATATAACTTCAAAATATCGGAAACGCGATCAAATCCAAATCACATAATGTATCTTAAATACGAATAACATGCCCCACCATGTATAAAATTTATGCTAAATAACAATCCTACGAACACTCTAAAAAACTAATTTTCTATGTCCTAAAACCTTCAAATTTCTTAGTTTCATACTTCATATAAAAACTCTTTGGCAACAAGCTGAAAGAAAATTCGTTAATAGTATAAAGACTTTAACTATGAAAAATTTATTGAGACTTCTAATTCTATGTATCGGAATTTTTATTTTTTCAGGATGTGAAATTGATCATAATGAAGAAATAGATCCATACTATAGATTTAATAATGAAGACAAAACACTATTAATTAAATACAATTATACTCCTAATCAAATAATTACTTATGAAAATCAGTTTAATGAAAAACTTAATTTTAGAGTAATTTCTAATATTACTGAAAAAAGAGGTTCTTATTCAAATGGTACTTTTTCTGGGGGTGGTGGAATATTAGGAAATTATTACGATAGTAAAATAGTTAGACTGGAAATTATGGAGAACCAAGGTAACTCTTCAAGTTCTGGAGATTATTCAAAAGTTAACTATGTGTTTTCCAAAAACAATAACGAATTTGTTAATGGATTGAATTTTCCAATGTGGAATATCACTCTATTTTATAGCATTAATGAATTACAAGATAATGTTAATGTTTTTTTGTCAGACTTTAATGAAATTCAAAAAACACAAATTAGCATCAACAACCATTTATTTAAAGAAGTAGTTGTTATTGATTCTGAAAGTAATGAAAGTCAAAATAATTTTTCTTTTGGCCCTCTTCTTCAAAACGTAAACAAAATTTTTTATGATTATGAATTTGGAATTGTTCAATTCAATGACATTGATGGAAATGAATGGAAAGTAATTTATCCCGAATAAAGGTTGTATAATTTTAAACATTACGTATAAAAAAGACAGAGTAACTATACGTTACAATTAACCATATAAATTAAAAATTTTAGCCAAACTTAGTGCTGGTAAATATGATAAAAGTTAATTAGGAAAACTGCTATCCGGAGTAGGCATTTGCTCAAGAAGTACACCGAGACATACCATATCTCTAGGTTTAAGCTTTGCTGCTTTATCACCAGGAACAGTTACCTCAACAATAATACGCCGAGTTTTTGCACAAGAGAATTCAAACACTTTTGAACATACTCATCAATCGTATTGTCGTAAAGAACGTCATTCGTCTTAGAATCCTTCAATTTGAATTCAATTTTATCACCCAATTCAGGTTCGGCACAAAAAGATATTCTATAATCCTGCCCTCCATAAATAACCATATTAAGCTCGGAAGTTTGTCCTTTGTAAAAAAGTGCACTTTTCGATTGACCATTGTATTTAAAGTTATTGTTTTCTAGCGTGAGACAATTTTCACGGTGATAGTTGTGACAAGGACAAACGTAACAACTTTACTCAACAATTTATTGTACTAGTCCACTCATAGTAAACTTCTTAGTCGTTCCTCTTTTTCATAGAAATACTAATGCTGAAACCTCAAGGTAATCAAGTAATTCCTTCTTGGAATGTTATAGTTTCATGGTTCCCTAAAAAATAGAATAAGAGATGTAACTTTAAGTTTTTAAATAATTAAAAAATACAATCTATTCTATACGAAGATAACAAAAACCTATCTTTATAAAATCTCACATTCAAAAATTTATAATTATTATGATTAAAAAGTCAACTTCAAACAACTCCTAAAATTTATTTTTAAATTTAGATTAAATAACAAACTACTAACCAATGATAAAATTCTTTAGAAAAATTCGTTATAAAAACCTAACTGAAAGTAAGTTTGGAAAATACTTGCTTTATGCAATAGGAGAAATTATACTCGTGGTTATTGGAATTTTAATAGCACTTTCAATCAATAATTGGAATAAAAACGGAAATAACCAAAAATTAGTTTCCATTTATAAATCTGAGCTACTAAATGATTTAGAGTTAGACGTTTACCATTTCGAATATCATTTATCTCTGGCTCAGTAGAAAACAAAAGTATTGACAGTCTTAGAACAATTATTCAAAAACCAAATTATAATATTAACTCTTTAAATAACCTCATAAAAAAAGGAATAACTTTTATTAGAAAAGAACCTTACATTATGGTAGCGTCTACAGAATACCCTATTGTTAGCAACAATACCTTCTTAACAATGCAAAATTCCGGTCAAATTACTTTACTCGATAACAAATTACAAGAAGAATTAATTAGTTTTTATGGATATACTAAAAAGTATTCCTTTATGATAAACGAAATTATAAACAACAAAAATGAATTATATTTTGATTTCATAAAATCTATTCCTTATAAACAATCAGAAATTAACGTAGTTAACTCTAAAATATATGACCAAATTTGGAATAATGTTGACTGGAATAGTGTTCAAATTCAATTTATTACTTTATTAAATACCTATTATGAGCTAAATTTAAAAACAAAATTTTTTAACGATATGCGACTTTATAAAACTAACATAATGATTGATCAGTTAAAATTGGATTTGAAATAGTAACGAAATCTAAACACCTCATAAAATATATTCTTAAATTTGAAATAATACAAACAACAAACACTCTAACAAATCTTATAAAAACTCATTGTAGGATATTCATAAAAATAGAATGTAACATAATTTTAAGCAAATGAATTTATATAAAATAAAAAAAAATGGTTTGATAGCCCTATTCCTTTCAGTTATGAGTATGAGTGCTATTGGGCAACAATTTAAGAAACAACAACCTTCAACATTAAAAGTAACAACTGAAAGGTTTGCAACAGTTGAGGCCTTAACAAATCACGGAAAATTCAGCTATCACCTTAATAATAAAGGAGATATTGATGTTTCAGAAGCGTTACAGACTATTTTAGATGAACTTTGCTCTTTAAAAGATGTCTCTGCAACTATTACCTTTTTACCTGGAGTATATTTTTTAGACGCCCCCATTGTAGTTAAAATGGCAAGCATAAAATTAGTAGGAAATGGGCATGGAGGTATTGATATTCATGGTGCAAATATTGAAAGCGGTACTATTTTTCGACTCGGAAAAAACTGTGCTCCCAATTGTATAACATTTGACTATGCAGGACGAAGTAAAGCTTTCCCTTCGGGTGAATCTCCATGGCACAATCAAAACCTAAAGGTAGAATTAGAAAACCTGTCTTTTGTTGGTTATAACAATACAGGAGTGAATACAGCAGATGGGTATAGCCGTTTTCGAGGGGATGAACCAAACTTTAGAGGATTACATTGGTATCCTGCAAAAGATAGATATAAAGAAGTTGAAACAGAAGGTCAGAAAGCCATAGTTTTACCAAAAGCACCCAAAGGAAAAGGCGTCTCGAAATGTGAACTTTTAAGAGTAACAGGATGCTATTTTACGGAGTTATATGTTGCTATAGATATTGCTAATTGTGATGTTAGTTATATTGATAAAAACTGGTTTGGACAGCTTACTTATGGAATACGACTGCATGGCAATGGTCAAGGAATGATGGTTAGCAACAATTTATTTGCAGATATGGAAACAGCGTTGGTGCTCGCAAAACCTATTTTTTCAACGTTTCATAATAATACTTTTGCCTATTTAAGCAAATGTTTTGAAATTGACAATATCGTAAATTCAACTATTACGGGTAATGCTATTTATAATTGGAAGATATCAACTGGAGCTGCAGCCTATGGCTCTTTTTGCTATGTAAAAAACTCAACAAACCTGAATATATCAGGAAACTCTATTACACAGTATATAGATAGTAGAAAAAGAACACGAACTATAGATACAGAACCAAATGGTCAATCTTTTATTCAGTTTAACAACGCAAAGCAGTTAATGTTTTCCAATAACATAATACATACACTTATTAGTCAAACGGTTGTTAGATTACACAATAGTAGTAGCTGTGTTATAGCAGATAACATTATAACATTTGGAGATGGTGGTAATGCGGTAGCTGAAACAGGAGATTGCAGCAATAATTTTTATCGGCCTATTAATCCAAAAAACTCAGCACCTTTTAATAAGTATAAATATTAAGTACTGTGGGGAAAAACAAGTAAATTCTTCTTTATTTTTGAAATAATAATATGAATAATAATTCTAAATTTATTATTCTTATTAATAAACTTTTTTTGTTACTATTTACTTAGCTTTACTAATGTAGATAACATAAATTTCTTCATAATTATCCATAAAAACTGAAATTTGGAATGAACAAAACTACTCACATTTTAAAAACTTAAAATCAAGATCTAGTGTTTCACAAATCTGAACGGAATATCTCACTCTTTTGTTTTTTCTATTTATTGTTTAAATTTTAAAAAATATAAACTTAATCCATGTGCATTTAATTAACTGGTTATAGACAACTTACAAAATTTATCACGAATTTTATATTCAACTTTTTTTTGCTAAATTAGGTACATAAAAAATGTAACTAATAATACACAATCAATTTAGCGGTAATAAGAAAAACAAGAAACTACTAATTAAGAGCACATGAAAATATTAAAAAAGATAAGAAAATGGCTTCTGATTTTTTTGGGAGCAATTGTTGGGATTATTTTAATTCTTTTATTAATAATCCAAATCAATAGTTCTGGAAATGAAGAGCCTTTTTTAGATGGGCAAGGTAATGTACTTCCAAATAGTATAGCTATGCATGAGAATATGACCTTAAATGGAGTTCCACAAAGGGTTACAATTAGAGGAAAAGACATGAATAACCCTATACTTTTAATGGTACATGGTGGACCAGGCGCTCCTATTTTACCTGTGTTTTATAAACTTTTGAATGTGGATTTAGAAGATTTATTTACGGTTTGTTATTGGGAGCAAAGAGGTTCTGGACTTGCCTATAATGATAGCATTCCAGATTCATCAATTACCTTAAACCAAATTGTAGATGACGGTTTGGAACTTTCAAATTACTTAAAAAAGACATTCAAAAAGGATAAAATTTATATTGAAGGAACATCTTGGGGTACTGCTGTAGGCGCATTAATGGTTCAGAAAAAACCTGAATTATTTCATGCCTTTATTGGTAGTGGTTTAATGGCTAATCAATCACTTTCTGGAAAATTGTCCTACAATTTTGTAATGACAGAAGCACAAAAAAGAAATGATACTGTTTCCATCAATCAATTAAAACAAATTGGTAAACCGCCTTATTCTAATAATTCAAGTAATGGAATAACTGAAGCCTTTGAAATAGAACGAACCATTGTACTTAAATATGCACCGCTAAAATTAGAAACCGATTTTAAATTTATTAAGAACATGTTTTTGAATAATGGATTAACGTTTAAGGAAAAATTTACTGATATGATAAACAATCCTGAATCCTATTATCCTGCTTCTAAAATTTTAGAATCTACAGCTATCAATATAAACCTAATACGCGATATTCCGGAATGGAAAGTACCCGTTTATATATTGCAAGGAGACAATGACCACTTTACAGAAACGTCTGTTGCAAAGGCATATTTTGATTCAATTGTTGCACCATCTAAAAAATGGTTTTTATTTAAAAATGGAACGCACGGAGTACAAATTGAATACCCAGAAAAATACCGTTCAATATATATTAATGAAATACTAAAAAACTAATTACAACCACCAACCCCATTTATTAATTGGTTGTAGACCACTTACAAAATACTAACAGATTTTATATTCGATTTTTATTTACTCAATTACATAATTAAACAATGTAATTAATAGTTCTTAAGTGCGTTTTTTCTAATTAAAAACTAATAACTAACTATAAAACCGCTATGAAACCGCTGTAACCGGTATATATTTCAACATTCAATTGCAACTCATTTAATAATCTATAAATACAATCGAATATGTCTCTAATAAATTACAATAAAGATATCAATCCTTTCTTTCCTTTTTTATGTATCCATCCTGAATTGATTAATGGTGAATTAGAAACGTATTTGCAATCAGATACTGAAAAAGTGTTGTTAACGGCACATATAAATATTTATCAGAACGAAGGTTTGATTGTACTGAGTAATAAGAGACTTATTATTTATCAAACAACGTCAAGAAGTGGTTTTTTTGAAAAATTTGTATTTGGATCAATTCCTGGTATAAGTGAACTAAATGAAATCAAAGACACGATTACTGGTGTAGGTAATAATTTTAAAATGGTATACGATATATTTAATAGGAAGGCCAAGAAAAGGAAGGAAGCCAATGCCAAACAAGAACTTCTATTTAAAATGGGAGAAACCTTGACGCTTCCGGAGGAGGAACTATTGCATTCTAAAAAATTTAAACAGCTTGTTAATAATTCTTGGAGCCTGCTTGATACGTATCCAACTCAAATAAAAATTAAAAAACAGCTACTTAAATTCCAAAAGAGATCTGATATTCCAATATTAAAAAAAAATTGGGATTATTATAATAATTTAGATGAACCGTTTGAATTTTATCATAAGAGTATAGATCGCATTATAGCTTCTTTATTTTTGCCAAATCGTAAATTATTTCAAATGTTGGGATGGGATATTTTTTACGAAGGGAAGGACTTGATTATTGCAAATTCAACCAATAAGAAAATGAACTCTGCTTCAAAAGAAATTTTTGAAGAAATAGAAAACAACCACTTATTTATGCCTCCTAATAATGATAGTGTATTTGTACAATTAAGCCCCGAAAATATTCCCAACATACAACCACCCGAATTTAGAGTCGCTATTGAGACGGGAATTTCCTTTATACTTAAAGCCCATTGGGTTAATAAAATAAAGAATGTATACTTAGATAAAAGAAGTTCTGAAAGCCTTGTAGTATTATCTTTTGAAATTTTACCCGATTCAGATGATATGGATGACCGTCTCTGGGTAATTGGAGGTGGCCTGCCATTATCAGTTTTTGCAGCGTCAGAGATTCCAACTTCCACTGAAGCCCTAAGATTTTATGCGCAGGAAGCTAAAAAATGGATAGCTAATTTAAGAGAGCAAGACAACTTAGAGAAGGTTATTTACTTTAATGTTGATAAGACTAAAGAATCAGCCCAAACCTTTGAAGAACTAATAAACATTTTGAATAATGAAACAATACCAGAGTGGGAAACAATAGCTCTTAGCTAAATAAAATTGAAATCAGTAAAAACGCCGTTCAACAAATCATTTAAAAAATTGTAATTAGCTGATTTTATAGTTGTAAAAGCAAATCTAAATTTTGACATTAGAGCTGCACAATTTTAACCAAAAGTTGGTTTCAATTTAAACGAATGAATACATTATTTTTCCCTGGTAAACATTATTAAATCAGTTCACTTTTTGCTCAAGATATACACCTGTTGCAACATAATTTAACGAGTTGGTAATCAACCTTCTATAATGTTTATTTTTATAAGCTTTTTTTGTATATCCAGGCATTACATAAACTACCTTCGAATTGTCATATTTGTGTGTCCAAGCAATTGTTTCTGAAATACCAGCATGATTTGTACCCAGCAAAGCATGTACGTTTGGTTCAATGTAAATATTCCCATAAAAAGCATCTGTCATTCTAAAATTTTTCAATCCTTTTGTTACTGGATGATTTACATCCTTTACTTCAATATCAAGTGTAAGATCTGTAAAATAAGTAGAGTGTAAACTTTTATCTTCTGTATAATTCTTCAAAAACCACTTACCTCCTACTAATTTATGATATTCATCCCATTCTGGTTGCGACGACAATGTAAAATGTAAAAATACCATTCCAACACCTAGTTTTGCCAGATCCATATATTGTTTTCTATTCCAATCATACGATGTATAATGCTTATTTTGATTTAAAAATAAAATAGCATCATACTTCTTACTAATTTCAGCAGCCTTCATTCTTTCCATATGGGAAGTAAGAACTAGATCTGCCTTAATACCTTCCAAGCTTAAACACATTTCCTCAAATTCTGGAGTATCATATGGATGTCCTCCACGAACTACCAACACTGATAAATCTTCTTGTTCCCTGGACATACAGGAAGTTAATAATACCATTATAAAGGTCAATAGCAAAAAATAAATTATTTTCTTTTCTCTCATATTCTTCTGAATAATTTATAACTTAACTCTTAATAAATTTCTTTCTTGTTTTATAAAATCTTTACTATTTTTAATGGCATCCTCTATATTTTTATCATCCGAGAAAAAGTATTTTCCTGCTAGATTATCTGCCCTACCACTAATTAAAGCGTCAATCAAATCGATAGAATCTTGGGCTTCTGACATTTTACCATATTTTAAAATCTGCTCCAATTTTGGCATATACTTTCTAGCTACATCAGATTCAACAAGCATTTCAGTACGATCATTTTTTATAAAACCTGGATTGAATGAAAAAACTTTAATATTCAAACCTTCTTCTTCTAATTCAATATTCACAGTTTCTGTAAATTTCACAATAGCCGTTTTCGCAGCACCATAAGACGACCCATACGGTTTAGGTTCCTGAACTCCTCCACCACCTAAATTGATAATGTAACCATAATTTTTTTGTTTCATCAAATTAATTGCTGTATGAGTACCAATAAAGGCTGTATAAAAATTTAATTTAACTTCAGTTCTCCAATTTTTCGGTTCAATTTCCCATGTTGGGCCAATGGCATTGTGATTATTTACACCTACATTATTTATCCAAACATCTATCTTGCCAAATTCTTCTTTAATTTTTTCACCTATAGCTATTACATTATTATCGTCCATCATATCAACAACATCATATGAGGCACTTCCACCAAATTCTTTTAATTCACTATTAATTTTATTGTAAATTTTAATCAATTTCTCTTTAGAACGACCTAAGCAAACAATGTGATTTCCTTTTTTAGCTAAACCTAGTGCTAACATTCCTCCAACTCCACCCGATGCTCCTGTGATTACAATTATTTTTTTTGCCATTTTATATTACTATTTTACGTTAGGAATAATTTCTTGTGGAATATCTAATTTTTTATCATCCGCTCCCCTAGCAAAACTACTAACATTATAACTGTTTAGTTTTGTCCAATCTGCTTCTACACGTCTATCTCCTAAAACAATTGTTCCTAACTTGTTTCGAAACCAATCTGCCAATGCTACATAATCTTTATCATTAGCTACATTATTTTTCTCAAGCGGATCTACTCTTAAATCATACAAAGCCATATCTGCTTTTGGACGATCGCAAGTTAATGCCCACGTAATGTTTTTATTTAGATCTGGTGCTTTAAAATAATCCCATTCATCTCGTGTACGCATTGAAAAAGCAAAAACACCATTACGCATAAATGCTCTATGCCCACACACAATATTTTGTTCTCCTAACGCATATTCACGAAGTGTAGTTGTACCCTTTTGTACTTTATTTAAATCGTAACCATCTAAATAATCATATTCTTTTTGGTTAATATCTACTCCTGCGGCAGCTAACATAGTTGGTGCAAAATCTACATATTCTGTAATTTCTTCACACACTTCTCCTGCCGGAAATTCATCTTTATTAGAAGAAACTACAATAGTAGCATTGTGCACAGACTGTTTCCAAGGACCAAATTTAGACATTACTCCTTGCTCACCTAAATGCCAACCGTGATCTCCAACAGTGAATAGAATTAAATATTCCTGATTATTCTCTTTACAATATTTTTTAAAAGCCTCTACAGACTCACCAATTAATGAATCTCCATATGCACAAAAGGCATAATAATCTCTAATAGCCTGCTGTTTTTCTTCATTTGTTAATCTATCTGCTTTACATTCGTTATAAAGTATTACTAATTGTGGAGGAAATTTTGAAAGTTCATCTGTAGTAAATTCTGGTAATTTATACTTTTTATTTTTAAAAATATCACGGAACTTTTTAGGAGGTAAAACGGGTGTATGAGGTAAATGAAAACTCAAATTTAAAAACGCTGGTTTAGTTGTATCTACTCCATTTACAGTTCTTCCTCCATATGTTTTATATTTTTTATTAGCATTTGAAAGGTGGTTTTTGAACTCTTTAACTATATAACCATCTACTGTTTCACCAGCTTTTTTAGGATTTTCTCCTCCAATAATCAAGGTATTATGTAAACGTGTTCTGGCACGCAAAATATTAAAATCTTTATTCACCTTGTCAAACATTTTTTTATCTTCCTTTGGAATTTCACCTTCACTATTATTTGTCATATAGACATATTTAGTTCCATCAGGATACGTAGCTGTTTCGTGCTTGTTAACTAATTGAAAAACACCATCAATAAATATTTGTTTTGCACCACTTGTAAAAATACTTCCAAAACCTTTATTATTTAAATCTCTTTTAAACTCAACAACCAAATCAAACATATCATTTGGTTTTCGCTCTTTAGGATTCAATTTACTTTGTGTTGCAAAATGGGTTTTACCAAATACAGCAGTTCCATAACCTTCTTTTCTTAAAATTTGAGAAAGAAATGGTTTTGAAATATCAGCTTCTTGGTGAGAAAAAAACTTATAGTGTCCTGAACGAAAGGCGTGACGCCCCATATGCATTGATGGTCTTGAAATTGCACACATTGGGGAATTACAATACGTATTTGTAAATAAGGTTCCTTCGGAAGCCAATTTATCAATATTAGGAGACATTACATACCCTAAACTACTTTCACTTTTACCTATGGTTTCTCTATTGTATACTTCTAGAGCATCAGCTCTTTGATCATCGGTAATTATCCATAAAATATTTGGGTTGGATAAGCTGCTCGCTACAGACTTTTGGTTCTTTTGAGCTTGAATAATTTGAAAGCAACAAAGTGTCAAAATTAAACCTAGTGTTTTTTTCATATCTAAATATATTTTACTTATTGAATTGTTTACTGAAAAAATTGAGGTAATCAATTGATTTTGATATGTAATCTACCTTGCTGAAATCTCCAAAATACTCAAAAGAGATATTACCTTTAAAATTTTGACGTTTCAGCTCGTGAAAAATTCCCGGAACATTTACCGTTCCCGTTCCCCATTGCACCATTCCAATTCCATCAATATGGTCTTTAATCTGAATTCCAATAATCCGACCTTCACATAACTTCAACATTTCAACTGGGTTTAAACCCGAATAAACCCAATTGTTAATATCAGGATATATTCCTATGTTTTTGCTGAGTTTTAGGTTTTTTGCATAGGTCATAAATGTGTTAGGATGCCAATACTTTGTTGGTGCTGGATGATTGTGAATACCTACCGGTATGCCATATTCTTGCGACAGTTTATCCACTAGTTTTAAGTGCTCGTATTGAGGTTCGCTAATCAGCATTTTAACACCCATATATTTTGCAAACTCAAATATCTCACGCCATTCTTTTTCGTCTTCACCTTGAATAACACCAAAATGATTTAACTCAACACCTTTATCTTTAAAAAGCATTTTCACTTTATCCAGTTTTTTCTTATCCAACCAGTAATGAAGGGTGTCAATGTCACCTCCCACATACTGATTACCGCGATAAGTATCAACTTGAGTTAGCCCAATAGCTTTAATACTATCGAGTGATTTTTCAATGGTGTTTTTTTCTGAAAAACTGACCGTATGAACTGAAAGAGTCCACCCAAGTTTTTCCGCTCCGTTCTTCAATTGTGCATTTGATACAAATTGAGAGACTAATAAAACTATTAAAAGTGTTTTTTTCATATTAATATGATATATTTTATAGGCTAACTGCCAATTTATTTTTATTCTTTTTTAGAGCCTTAACATTGTAAAATAACTGCTTATTATCTCCTTCACCAATTTCAACAGTGTAGTTTCCTTCTGTAAGTACTTTAGGTTGAATAGATATTCCCTTAATTCTAATAGATGAAATCACTGCTCTATCACTGCTCTTACGAATAGTAACTACTTGGTTTTCTTTTGAAATAGTTAATTTAGGTAGTTGATATCCCTTTTTTATATTGAAATTATCTAATTGATTAACTGTAATAGGCCAGCCCTCATATGGTTTACTATCTGGTGCTGTAACATCCACATTACGTTCCCAACATTCAAAAGTAGTAGTACGTTCTTTTTTATTATAACGTACAATACCCCAACCTGCTCCACGTGAATTCAACAATTCAGTTTTACTGCTTTTATCTGCTGATATTGGATTGGCAGCTGCTAACATTGTAATTTTGTTATCAAAACCATCTAAATAATCTCCACAATAACTAGGTTTCCCTTTTATCGATTTTATGGCTGGTTGCTTTGGCTCCCACCAACGCACCCAATAACTTGCAACTGCAGGTGTAGCAAAAGAATAACCAGCATCACCCCAATCATCAATACCATGACGAATAACAGAACCTAAATGTTGATCACCAGCTACCATAGTAGAAAAACTTTTTCTAATAACCGCTAATGCTTTATTTCTTCCTGTTTGAGGCCAACCATTTGTATCAAAATCTGCATAAACTTGTTTACCGTAAACTCCAGAATACGTACTTGCATACGTAAAAATGGTTTGTGACAAAACAGATTTCATACTAGCATCCTTCCAGTCAGTTGTCCAATCTTCCAAAAACTTTAATTGTCGTTCACCTAAAAGTGTTGCTCCCTCTACATCAAATTGTTTTGGGTCTACTCCTGGAATTAAAACAGCATCTAACTGGGGTCCAACTTGCTCTATAACGCCTTCTAAACCTGATTTAAACTTGCGATCTTCTAAAATAGCAAAACTCATACCTCCCCATTTTAAATCTGTATAATAAACAGTAATTCCACGTTCTATAGGTGTTGGATCATAAGCATCAGGTAAATGCCAAGTTTGTGCACGTTGTACTTCATTCACATAAGCAACAGGCATATAATAACCTCCAGACATTCCATTACGTGCAGTAGCCTTTTTCCCTCCTGCTCCCCAAATATTTGCTTGACCTATATCGTGATCATCTGGAATTGTTATAGTTGGTGTATTTCTCATTACATCACGAAATCTTCTACCAAATTCTAACCAATACAAATAATGTTGACTATGATCATACACTTGATCACCTGCAAAAAATAGTAAATCTGGATTTAATTTTTTCAAATTTTCAACAATATCATCTGTAGATTCTTGTCCTCCGTGTTTTGGGTAAATGGACATACAAGAAAATGATGCCATTACAAAGTTTTCTTTATTCTTTGGATTTTTTTTAATAATCCCATCAAAAAACGCCTTCCGGTTATGAACAACTCTATATTGTTGATCTTTAGTATCATCCCAATTATCTATTCTAAAATGAGCTGTATAACCGGGATAAAGAATATCTGAAGTTTTTTTAACCATCCATTTTCCATTCTCTTTTATCTCTAATATTGCCTCAAAAGGCTCCATATTATGAATTGGATAAAACTGTGCAGTAATTTTTACTGTGTTTTCATGAACAGTATATAACGCAAATGCAATTCTATCTTTAGGCTTAATATTTTCTGGTAGTTTCAGAATTTCTTCTCTTTGTGCTGAAACAGTTTGAAAAAAAATAACGCCAATTATAACGCATATTAATCTCATACTAAATGTTTTCATATTCTATAAATTTGTAAACTAATCTTTTTTTAAATTCCCGAATCTTCTTTGGTATAAGTTCTTGTGAACTTCCTTTGCCGCTTTTACCATTTCAGGATATGGTATATCTGTTGAAGAAACAAAACCTATATTGTAATTTTCACCATCGTGAGCGCGACCTGTAATAGGTGAATCGGTATATTGAAACCAATGAACTCCAACAAAATATGGGTTATCTATAACACTTTCCGTATAACGTTTGTACATTCTTGCTCGATCAACTTGATTTGAAGCGTGAATAATTCCTGGATTAAAATATCCAGAATCTAAAGCGCCAATATGATATTCTCCAATAATAGCAGGCATATCCAACTCTTTCAAAAACTCCCAGTTTTTTTCACCTATGGTTTCTTCATAATAATTAATACTAAACACATCAATGTATTTAACTGCTGCCTTACGAACTTCTGGTGTCATTCCCCATTTTGTAAAACGAACCCCCATATACATATGGTTTGGTAATACTTCTTTTAATGCTGTATTAACAATACTAAAATATTTATCTGCATACATAACAGTCATATCAGCTAAATCATCTTTAAGTCCTTTACTGAACTTTTTTGATTTATCTACTTCAACTCCTTCTGAAAAAGATTCCCAAGATGCAATTTTCACATTCCAAGCTTTAGAAATTTCATTTACACTGTTGTATTTATTCTTCAACATTTTTACAATTTCACGTTTCATTGGTAACGCTGAAGCATTATGCTTTAAAGCATCTATTACAATGTGAAATCTTAATTGTGTTGATTTAATATTTCCCCAAGCTTTTTCATTATCTATAAAAATCCCCACACACCAAGGATCATTTTTAACTTGATCTGCAACTACATCAATAGATTGTTTAGCTCTACGCTTAAATTCAGGATCAAAAGGATCTGGCATTGGTCCCCAATAACCAGAACTCATTGTTTTAAAATCACCAATAATCCAACCATTCGCGTAATATGGAATTCGTTTATTTTGAAAAAAATCTTCCGCTGCCCAATTTCCGAAGGAAGTAAATCCCCAATCCAACATACGATCTATGGTAACATCTTTCCATTTTACAATGTAAGAACCCGGATATCTTTCTCCATAACGGCGTTCTAAATTTGCTTGATAAAAACTATATGTTTCTCCATTTGGCACTGGTCCTTTATGTGATTCTCTTCTATAACTGTAATGATTTGCCAAAGGATCATCATATGTTGGAAGACCTTCAAACATATCAGCACGCTTAGGATAAGCTCTAAAAGCGGTATTGGTTACCTCTTTAGACAACGTTACCAAATTTTTTGAATCTTCGGGAGTTAAATCTTCAGGGTCACGATATTTTATAGATTCATCTTTATAATCAATTCCGGTGAAAGTTGTTGAATTTGCCATACGCGCATTTGCGATCCCCGTAGAAAAATAAAGATAACCCTCAGGATCTACCATTGCCCATTTATCACCCACTTTTTCTGTTCTAAAATATCCAGTTCCTTTCAATTTTGGTCCGTTTTTCCAACCTCCAAATAAACTACGGTCTGCCATAGGCTTTGAAACTGCTAACTCACGTAATTCCTTTTCTGCAATTTCTTTCAATTCTTTATCTGAATGAACTTTTATTGCAAAATCAACTTTATTATTTTGCCCAAATTTATCTACAATTCCTTTATAGTAATTTGCATTATATTCTGGATTCTTAACAAAACGAATATTATCTATAACAACAGTTTTAGGGTTATCTTGATTTTTTACAGAAATTCTTAATTTTGAAATTACACTGAAATCTCCAGAACTTTTCCCTCCTTGAATAATCATTCGATTATCTTCAGTAACCCAAGGTGAAGGATCATCTCTTAAACCTCTATCTATACCAACATTTTCACCTTTTATTTCAAAAAAACAAGTTTTTGTTATTCCTGCAGCAATTGAAGTTCCTCGTGAAAACCCAACACCTTTAACATTATTAACACTTGCTCTTAAATGTACCGAAATATCTGAAAGATTGGTAACTTCAAAAACTAAACAATAATTATCAAGATTTTTGTTGTCCCAAGGTTTTCTTGGTTTAATCTCAATTCCAGAAAATTCAATGTCCTCTTTAAAATTAATTTTCAAAGCTTTTTTACCTTTAGTAACTCCTCTCTTTGTTATTATTTGTACTTCTGAAGAAATTTCTTGAATAATTGACAATGAATTTGATTTTTCAAAATCAGTTACTACCAACTGTTTTTGACCATCCCAGATTGATTCATTGTTTTGAGCTTTAGTTACTAACCCAATTAATAAAAGGCTAGTAATTAAAATAATTCTCAAGCTATAATTCATATTTTATATTTTTTTGGTTAAACAAAAACATTCACTAATCTTATAAAGACTATTCTTGTAAAATAATTTAAATCAAAATTGAGAATTTAAATCAAAAAAAACTAAATTTCCGTATAGCTATAATATAGACATTCAAGTAAAACCTATAGATTACATATAGACAAAGCTATATAACAAAACATATATAATTATGTATATCAACTATTTAAAAACAAATCAACTTCAACAATTAATTTATACCTACTTTTGATACATGGATTTAATTTAAAACAGAATGAAACAATACCTTTTATTATTGACTATCCTATTTGCCGTTTACTTTACTAGTGTTAATGCTCAAAACATTAAAAATAGCACTTACAAAAAAGAAATTCCCAAGCAATTTATTTTAAAATACTCTGACAGTTCAATATCAAAACTTCAACTAGAAAAACTAAAATATCTAAAGAATGGTGATACTTTAAAGGCTATAAGTTCAATTATTGAAATATCACGAGCGCTTGCCAATACGGGTAGCTACTCTAAATCGTATGACGGTTACTGGGAGGCTTTAATTTATTCTAATAATATTGAAGACAATACATATGCTCATCGCATTTATACGGAGTTAGGTATGCTTTACAGTGTATTCAGAAAAAACTTGAAAGCAGAAAAGTATTTTAATCTATCATTATCACTTCAAAAAAAACATCCAATTACTTCTAAAAAACAATACGAAGCGCTGAGTAATACTTATCATCTATTAGCAAGTCATAATAGGGAGAATGGAAATTATGGTATAGCTCAAAAATATTTGGATAGCTGTACAATTATTAGACAACAAGAATATGGATCTGGTAATTTCCATTTTAAAGATGCAGAACAAGCATATATATTACATCATCTTGGCAAAAATGACCAAGCTCTGGAAATTCTACTCAGTCTTGAAGGACAGTTTATAAATAAAAACCCCACATATCTAGTAATTTTTTATTCATTTTTAGGAGATATTTATTTTAAGAAAAGTGATTACATTAACAGCGAAAAAAGTTACTTAAAATCGCTCAAAATTTCAGACAAATTTAAAAGTCATCAAAACTACGTGCCTAATGTATATGAAAAATTAGGAGACGTACAGATTAAAATGAATAAAATGGACTTGGCTTATAAAAACCTTAAAATTTCAAAGATTTTAAATGATGAACTTTTTGGCGCTAGAAGTAAAAAAAACAGTGGTATTCTTGAAATAAAAGATACCTACAGAATTGAACGAGAAGAACAAAAAAAGGTTTTAAATGCAACTAAAATTAACGAATTAAAACAAAAACAAGAAAATCTTTTTTTAAGAAATATGTTACTAACTATTTCATTTATTTCTTTATTAATAATATCAGGAATAATTATATGGGGCTTGTACAAAAGAAGAAAATCTGAGCAACTTTTTTTTAAAAACAAACAAAAACTAAATAAGGAAAAAAATGAAGAATTATTAAACTTTAAAAACAAGGAACTAACTACTTCTGCCCTCCAATTAATTCAAAAAGATGAATTAATACTTAACATAAAAGATAATTTAATTCAGTTAAAAAGTTCTGAAAACAAAATAATCAATCAAATTTTAACCAAAATAAGAATTAATAAAACTCAGGATTGGACTGAGTTTAATGCTCGGTTTACATCTACAAACAAAGTGTTTTATAAAACATTATCTGAACAATATCCTGAGCTAACACAGAGAGATCATAAATTATGCGCCTTAATAAAACTAAACTTTTCAAGTAAAGAAATATCTCAACTTTTAGGTATATCAATGGAAAGTGTAAATACTGCGAGGTATCGTCTACGAAAAAAAATGAATTTAGATAACTCTATAAATCTTTCAAAATTTATGGCAACACTATAATACTTGTTTTTTTGCAACTAAAATAATTTTATACTCTTAAGCTTTTAAATGTTTACCACTTTATAAGGAAGGCACTTATGTTTTTAATAATTGGATTTTAAATAGATTTTCACCATTTTCCTCCAATAATATGCTTTATGTGCTTCACCATCCCATTCAAACAACTGATGAGGAATTCCCTTTTCATTAAATATATTAGATAGTTCATAATTACTATCTAAAAATGTGTCCTCTTTCCCAATAGCTAATATTATATCCATATTACATAATTTTTGAATGAGAACAGGGTCATTTAAATTTTTTAAAAATTGATTTGGCATATTAAAATAAACAAAATCATTATGAAAACCACTTAATAAATCTTCAAAATAGCCACTAGATTTAGTTAAATCATAACGACCACTCATTCCCACAACTCTAGAAAATAAATGAGGGTGCCGCATTGCTATATTTACTGCATGATATGCGCCTAAACTACAACCTGCAGATATAACATTTTTGTTTGAATTAATTGAATTGGCAAGCGGAAGCACTTCTTCAAGAACATAATTTTCGTATTGAATATGTCTATAAATACGATATCCAGGATGCTTAAAACTATTATAAAAAGATTCCAAATCTACACTATCTACACAAAATATTTGCAATTCTCCATTTATAATTTCCTCTTTTAAAGCTGCAATAACATTCCAGTTTTCATAATCAAAAAAACGTCCCATTCTTGGAGGGAAAAATAAAACTTTTTCACCTGCAAACCCAAATACAAGAAGTTCCATTTCTTCTTCAAGATTATGACTATACCATTTATGATACTCTCTTTTCATGCAAAAAACAATTCTTTTTAGTAAGATACTGTTTTTTTAGATCTTCTCGAGCATTTTTTTCAGGGAAAATTTCAGGGTGTAATTTAAGTGCTTTTGCCAATATTTGGTTGCCTTTAGTATTAAAATGTAGTCCGTCTTCTTTAAAATATTTTATATCCGGATTTCCATTTTCATCTAATAAAGCATCGTAAATATTTACATAATAAAAATTATCATCTTTAAATACTAATTCTTTTATCTTTGAATTTGTGTAATGAATACTTTCTAGCAGATTTTCACGAGCAATACTAGGTTTTATAGAAATATAAGTACACTTTATGTTTCCATATTTTGTTCTTATTTTTAATAATAAATTCTCTAAAAATAACAGCACCTCTTCAGGGTGTCTTCCATCTCCTAAATCGTTATCTCCAGCATAAATTATTATAGCATCTATATCTTTTATATTTTTAAAAACACGATCAAAAAACCAAGTACACGCAGCTAAAGTTGAGCCTCCAAAACCTAAATTTATAGGTTTGTGTTTTTTAAAAATAGTTGTTAATTCACTCCATAAAGTAAATGTAGAACTACCATAAAAAACCAATTTAGGATCATATTCTAATTCTTGAATTTGATTTTCTAACCCTTTTAAATCTTGATGAAACCAAAACATGAATTAAATTTTCTTTAAATTATTAGCCAAATATAAAATTTTAAAATTACTAAATACTAATAAACCGAAAGAAAACCCCAACAAAGAGTTAACTTTAAACTACAAATTGCTACTTTAACCAAAAAAGTTATTAATTTTAATTTAATAATGATAAATAAAAACAAATTTGAAGTCAAGTATAATTATAGAAATTGCAGAAAATCTTAATTGCGGAAATAACTCCTACTATAATTTTAAAACCGATGAAATTGTAGAAATTCCTAATTTCACTAATGATTGGTAAGTACTTGATTCAATAAAAACCCTTTTGTAAATTGCCAAGAACCTTGCCTATCACCTTTAATGAAGGTTGTAGATACTGCCGCTAGAGGTACTACAATAAGCCCAATATCACCCATTGTTTCTATTGTAGATTTTTGTGCTTTTACCAAATTAGTATTTAAATAAATTAAACCTATAAAGAAAATTAAAAGGCTTTTTAAATACATAAGTAATTAATAGAATTTATTTTAAAACCTCAAAACTAATATTGAATTCTAAAGAAATCTTTAAGTAAAAACATCTATTTAAAACCTACTAAACAATAACTAATAACGATTTTTCTTTTAATGAAATAGCTACAAAATCATCCTTAATTTTTAAAACCTCACCATCCATTTGAGATTGTAAAAAATCACCTTTCTTTTTATAAAGTTTAATGTTTTTTGTTTGATAACACCTAACATTATTTAATAAATCAGGTTTTTTAAAAAGCATTGAAATTCCAAAAAACAACATTTTAACCTTATTTAATTTAGGCACAATAACAACATCTAGCAAACCATCTTGCAATAACGCTTTTGGAGTTAAACTTATACCATACCCCATTTCATTAGAGTTAGAAATAAAAATTAAAAAAGGATTAAAAATAGTTTCAACCTCATCTATCTCAATGGCTACAACCTTTTTATTATAAAAATATTTATAAGATTTTAAGGTAGCTTTTAAATAACAATATAATGTTCTTTTAGTAGAAGCTTCATAGTTTTCAATAACACTGGCGTCAAAACCAAAACCTGTATTGCTGAAAAAATAATGGTTATTTAAACAGCCAACATCTATTTTAGTTTGAACATTATTTTTTACAACTTCAATCGCTTTATTAATTTTTTGAGGAATTTTTAAATTTGAAGCTAAACCATTACCGGAACCAACAGGAATAATTCCCATTGGAATATTAATACCAACCAAGGTTGATGCAACTTCATTAATAGTACCATCTCCACCACAAGCAACTATAATTGTTGCTTCTTGATTAATTGATTCCTTTGTTAAATCTATTGCATGACCTTTATATTTAGAACTTTTTACTGTTACTTTATAAGTATCTCTTTCAAAATAATTATGAAAAAAAGTTTCTGAAAAATTATGGTTTCCTGAACCAGCTATTGGGTTTACAATAAAATGAATATCTATCAAACTATTTGTTCTTAATTTTTAATCCGTTATTTCTATACAAATCATCAGCTACTTGGTAAAACGAAATACTTTTATTTAAAAATCTATTGTCAATTTCTCTTGTCTTTAAGCTATTATCTATTGGATTCCAATCATAAAAATTAGCATTAGATTGTTCATCAAGCACCATAACTTTATTATCTTTTAAGTAACCTAATTTTCTATAATTACCTATAAAAGCTCGTTCTTCTTTTGGCTTTAAATCCATAATATTTAAACCAAAAAGGTTAGAATTATAATCCCAGCTTAATAATGCAAATAACGTTGGATAAATATCTATTTGTGAACATAATTTATTCACTCTCATTGGCTTAATATTTGGTAAGTTATAAATTAATGCTGGAATATGATAGTTTTGTATATCAAGTTCCCAACGTCCAGCACTACTAGCACAATGGTCGCTCATAATAACAAATACAGTATTTTTAAACCAGGGTTTTTTCTTTGCTTTTGCTATAAATTCACCAATTGCAAAATCTGTATATTTTACTGCTCCATTTCTACCACTTCCTGATGGAATATCAATACTACCTTCTGGATATGTATATGGTTTATGGTTAGATGTTGTCATTACAAAATCAAAAAACGGTTTTCCAGTTTCGTGAGCTTTATCCGCCTCTTTTAAAACTTTATTATAAATATCTGTATCACAAACACCCCAAGCATTTTCAAAGGTTACTTCATTATCTTCAATATTTGTTCGGCTTGTTTTAATACTAGCATCTAATAAAAATCCACGACCTCTATCAATAATATCAAAACCATTACCTCCAAAATAAGAGTTCATATTATCAAAATAACCGTCACCACCATAAAAGAAATTACGGCTATACCCCTGTTGTTTAAACACTTCACCAATTGTAAATAAACCTTGATTATCTTTTCTCTTAACAATACTTCGTCCTGGTGTTGGTGGAATTGATAAAGTAATAGCTTCCATACCACGAACGGTTCGTGTACCTGTTGCAAACAAATTAGTAAAAAACAAACTCTCTTTCTCTAATGCATCAAGATTGGAAGTTATATTAGCCTTACTTCCAAATGTTGTTAAATATTTAGCACTTAAACTTTCTATACAAATAAAAACAACATTTGGTTTTAATTGTTTTTTTATACTATCTGAATTTATAACGCTTCTATAAATCTTATCTTCACTAGGTTTTAAAAATGTATTTTCCGTATTTTCATAACTAAACTTAACCGTTTTATAAGCTTGCTCTTTGGGTATGGTTTTATAATAATCTTTATACGGTAATTCATTATTTCTAAATGCAGCAAAGAATGAGTAAATTCCTGCTTTTGAAAGTTCATTATTATATCTATTTCCAGACCAATCAGCTTGTTTATTGGTAATAAATAAACTACAAATAATTACCATTGCAAACCAAGGAATTGAAGCAATAGCTTTAGCCATAAAACCTGTTTCGCTTGTAAATGTTTTGCGAAAATAACCTAATCTATAGGAAATAAAAATACTAGCTAATACTAGAGCTAACATTGCAGAAATAAGTAATGGCAAAGGGTACGACTCATTTATATTTTTTACAACTTCATAGGTATATATTAGATAATCTACCGCAATAAAATTATAACGCCTTTCAAATTCATCCCAAAAAGTAACTTCACCAAAAAAAGAAAAGAATAAAATGAGCACTCCAAGGGAAAACCCAAAATAAGTAAGCACCTTGTCTAATAAAGTACCATATAATTTTTTAGGAATTATTAAAAGATATATAAGATACGGTACGGTAAAAAAGGAAATAGTTGCAATATCAAAAAGGAAACCTATAAAAAAAGTATTACCTAATTTAAATACCCCTTTATCTATTTCTGAAAAGTTCCAAAACAAGAAACTCAATCTTACTAAAAACGATATAAGTAAAAATAAGATTATAAAAATCTTTAACAATTTAAAACGAGAAGGAAATAATTTTATGATCATCAAATATTAAATTCAATTATTGAACCTTACAAAATTAGTATTCAATTCTAAAGAAATTTTAAAGTATTCTCAACATCTTATTAGAAAATAAAAAATGAATAAAATTATCCATTCTTTATTTTATTTTCATTAATAATCCAATCTCAAAATAGTGATTTTCATGTTTAAAACTTATAAGTATAACCTAATCGAATTACTTGTGTTTCATTATAATTATTACTTGTATAATTAAACGTTTCTCCTTCAATTGTTTTTTTAACAACCATAGTATTTAATAAGTCTGTAGCGTTAAAAAACAATTCTCCTTTACCTTTTTGAATTAACTTTTTAAGACCTAAATCTAAAGAAAACATAGATTCCCGCTTACCTTGCGGAATAATATCTGGCGCTAAATAACTTGCAGTAAGTTGCGCATCAAACTTTTTAATAAAATGAAATGTATTATTTAATTTTATAGTTCCTGAAGTTATTTTTTGTTCATCTGCTGAAAAAGTATTTTCACTAGGATATAAATTCACTACAGAAAAAGCATCTATTTTATTCCTATAAGCATTGACATTTAAGTTGAAGGAATAGATATCTGATACTTCTTGCTCATAAACCATCTCAACACCACTGTTATAACTTTTACCCGCATTTTGAAAAATAGCATAAATTAAAGGATCGTTACCAACCGTACTAGAAATCCTTGTAATAGTACCATCTGCAAAACGGTGATAAATAGCGGAATATAAACTCCCCGAATCCCAACTATTTTTGTAACCTAGCTCTAATAAATTAGTAAATTGCGGACGTAAATTTGGGTTCCCAACCTTAATAATTTCTGCATCATCATATTTTGGAAAGATACGAATATCAACTTCGTTTGGTCTATCAACACGTCTGTTATAAAAAATAGAAATTTTATTATTTTCATCAATCTTTTTGGCTAATCTAACATTTGGAAAAGGTTCAAAATAATCATAACCTCCGCTTTTGTATGTGTTGTGGTCAGGATTTACATAATAATCTAAATTCACATATTCTACACGTAAACCAATTTCAGCTTCATATTTTTCATTTTCAAAAATATAATTCCCATAAATTGCTGGTATAATTTCTTTATATTCTGCTTCACCACCTGCATCTATATCTAACGGTGTGTTTGTTCCCGGAAAGAATTGCATATTAATAGGAATATTTCTTTTTCTAAGTTTTACACCTGTTTCAAGTTTTCCGTAGGTTAATGGTTTCACATAATCAATATTAAAATCATAAACCTGTTCATCTGAAAGTAATTTAAATGAGTTTTCGCTAACTGGCTCGTTAGGTAAAATATTATCAAAAAAGTACTTTTCATCTTCTCTATGAAATGTATAATTAAAGCCAAAAGTAATATTATGTCCAGCTTCTTTAAATTTATGCAAATAACTAGCCGTTGCCATCGCTGTTATTTTTACTTCGTCTTCCAAAAATTTCCAAAGACGTAAACGTTCACTTAAATCTTCATTAAAAAAAGGTTGATCTCCATTATCTATAATAACTTCAGTACCATACAATCCTGAAATATTAATAGTGTTTTTCTCGTCTAAATTCCAATCTATTCCAGATTTTAGTGTTGTAAATTTTGTATCTCTATTTCGTTTAGATTGTTGTTTTATAACAGTTCCGTCATTATAAGTTCTAGTTACAAACTCATTTTTATTTAAGGTTTCGGTGTATAAATAATCTCCTTGAAAAAAGACATTTATTTTATCTTTTCTATAATTTAAAGACAACGATGGATTTAATTTTGGTGTTGCCGTGTATTGAGGTCTTATAGTTGGTAGGTTTTCTTTTCGTTCCCATAAAGCACCCAAACCTCCTGTAAAACCAACCTTCCCATTAAAACCTTGCGTTTTATTCTTTTTGTAAATTATATTAATAATACCACCATTTCCGTTGGCATCATATTTAGAAGATGGATTATTAATTACTTCAATTCTATCAATTGCAGAAGACGGAATATTATCTAAACCAGATTGATTCCCAAAACCCGTAAGTGCTGTTTGTTTACCATCTATAAGTACAACTACTTTATCATTACCTCGTAATTTAACTTTACCATCTTGTACCGTTACACTTGGTAAATTTTGCATGGCTTGTAAAACTGAACCTCCACTTTGATTGATATTATCTCTTAATGAATACGTTTTTTTATCCATTTTTACACTTACTTCTTCTTGCTTTGTATTTATAACCACCTCTTTTAAACTCGCTACATCATCATTAAGTTCAATGGTTTTTATACCCAAAAAATTAGACAAACTACCTACAAAAAGTGGCTGTTTGTGGGTAATAAAACCCACACTAGATATTTCTAAAATATAGTTTCCCGGTTTTGTGTTTTCTAAAATAAAAAGTCCGTTTTCATTAGTTGCTGTACCTGTTACAAAAACATTTTCTAATTTTGTTTTAAGAACCACACTTGCAAACGGGATTGAATTTTGAGTGTTTTTTTCTATTACAGTTCCAGAAATGGCTACACTTTTTTGAGAAAATACGGTTGTAGAAAATAATATAACCGTTATTATTAAAAGTATCTTTTTTAGCATTTGAATTAAATTTTCGACTAAAATACCTTTAAAATCTTAAGTTAATCTTAAGTTTTAATAATTTTACTACTTAAATTTTACAGAAAAGAAATGCTTATGCTCTTTGTAATAATAAGTAAGTTTATAACCATACAAATCACAAATTTTTTTCACTATTGCAAGTCCTAGTCCCGTAGATTGTTTGTTGTTTGTTTCCTTATAAAAACGAAGAAATAATTTTTCTGGGTTATGCAAAGGCTCCTCCCCAAAATTAGAAATGGTAAGTGTCTGATTTTTAATTTTAATTAAAATACAATCTTTATTAGTACTGTATTTAATTGCATTTGAAATTAAATTATTACAAAGAATTTCAACCAAATAAGAATCCATAGAAACAATTAAATCGTTATTAAAATCAAACGAAATATTAGAGTTATGTAACTCTTTAAAATTTTCTACACTATTGCTAATGAATGAATTTAAATTTATTTGCTCCAGTTTTACAAATTGATTGTTATCTATTTTAGATAACAAAGTAATCCGTTTATTCAATGATTTTAAACGTTGTATATCTTTTTGTATTGAAGTTATTTGCTTAAACTGAACTTCACTTATAGAACTACCATTAATAATATTATCTATTTTGGCTTGTATAACTGCTAATGGAGTTTGTATTTCGTGCGAAACATTTTCTGTAAATTGTTTTAATGTTTCGTAATCTGCTTTTACCTTTTCTGTTAAGGTTACTATTTCATTTTTTAATTCAGAAAATTCTAAAATATCACTTTCAACCAAGTTTAAAGGTTTATTTGATAATAATGAAAAAGATTTCATTTGCTCTAAATTCTGAAAAAAAGGATTCCATAATTTTAAATTTCGTGATGTATTTAAATAATATAAAAATAAAAAAGCCAATGAAAAAACCACTAAATAAGCTACAACCACAGCTATAAGTATGTTTTCAGATTCTACAACAAGTGTTCTAACTGTAATTTTATAATTTATTTTATTAATATTTTTAAATGTAGATAGCTCCCTGAAAAGTTCCATTTCATCTTGACTGGGATCATAGATTATGGTATCTTTTAAGATAAGAGATTTCAGTACAGATACTCTTTTCACCTCTGTTACTGGCTGCAATGAATACTCAATTTCTCCATTTTCTAATGCACTTACTATTCTTGCTTCTGTTGAAAACAACTCTTCTTCAACTTCATCTTGAAGTAAATTTTTAGTATAAAAATAAAGTAAAACAACACTTAAAATTGCCAAAACCAACCCTGTTACAAGAAAGATTTTAGACATTTTTTTTATAAGTTTTATTTTGTTAGCCATGTATTATTCTTCAATAAATTTATAACCACTACCATAAGTTGTTTTAATATATTTAGAACCTTCGGCAGTCAATTTTTTTCGTAAATTGTTAATATGCACATAAATAAAATCAAAATTATCCAATAAATCGCTATTATCTCCCCAAAGGTGTTCTGCTATAATTTCTTTAGATAATACCCTGCCTTTATTTGAAATAAAAAAAACAAGCAAATCATACTCTTTTCGAGTAAGTGCTATTAACTTATCATTTATATAAACCTCTCTTGCTTTTGTGTTTATTTTAATTTCATTAAACTCAATAACCTCTTCACCTCCATACTTACCTCTTCTTAACACTGCATTAATTCTTGAATTAAGTTCAGCCAAATGAAAAGGTTTTGTAATATAATCGTCCGCTCCTAAATCTAACCCCTCTAGTTTATCATTTAAAGAGTTGTTTGCAGAAATTATAATTACTCCCGCTCGTTTTCTTTCTTTTTTAATAGTTTTAAGAATATCTAGTCCGCTGCCGGTTGAAAGGTTTATATCAAGAACAATGATGTCATAATCATAGATGCTAACTTTTTCAAATGCTTCTTCAAAATTTGAAGCAACTTCACATACATTTCCATCTCGCTGCAAATATGTTACAATTGATTGTTGTAAATCAAATTCGTCTTCGGCTATTAGATATTTCATCGCTATAAAATTAATACAATAAAAGTATAATAAGATTCTTAATTTAATCTAAAGATCATAAAAAACCATTTAATTTAAACAAATTAAGTGTAGCTATTTTTTGTTCTTTACTACCAATAAATATACTCTTATTACCTATGATTGTATTATTTACATTTATTAAGAGTTAAATAACTATGATAATTTTAGCCAAATAATTACTAATTTTATCTTATATTAAATAATAATTCTAAGAATACCCCAAATTTATGCCAAATATATATTTTGATCAGATTCTTTTTTTAATATTTCAATCTGTAATTGTCGCTTTTTTATTACTATCCTTATTTAGATTACGTACAGTTTTTGGCTTGAGTTTATTACTTACAGTATTAGGGGTTTTTCAATATATGCAAGTATTTTTGGCCAATACATTGTATTTTGAAATTATTGAAGGAATTTATGTATCATCAGGATCATCCATATTATTCACAGGTAGTTTATTTGCTATTTTAATGGTATATATTAAAGAAGATACACAAGAAGCTCGAAAATTAATTTATGCAATTATTTCAGCAAATATTGCATTAATAATTTTACAAGGAACTATTAGTTTAGGGTTTAATGAAGACCGAATTTTAAACATTTATAATTTACCTAGAGATCTTTTTACTCAAAATTTTAGAATTTCAGTTTCTGGTGCCTTACTTTTATTTATAGACGCCTTTCTAATTATTTTTATTTATGAATTTGTTTCAAAATATACAAAATTCCTTTTTTTAAGAATTCTAATTACTACAATAACAATATTAAGTTTAGATTCCATAGCTTTTGCTTTTCTTGCTTTTTATGGTACTGGAAAAGCTCAAAGAATCTTAATTGCGGGATTAGTTTCCAAAAATATAGCAGCAATTATTTATACTATAATCTTTACGCTTTATTTAAAATATAATGAAAAAAAAGAAAGTCTATTAATTAACAATCATGTTAATGCTTTTAAAGATATTTTTCACACGCTAACATTTAGACAAAAATATGAACATATTTATGAAGAAAATATTTCTAAATCAAAAGAATTAAAAGAAAATGAAAGACGATTTAAAACACTTGTAGAACAAGCTTCTGACGCTTATTTTGTACATAATTATAATGGAAATTTTGTTGATGTAAATGAACGTGCTTGTAAAAGCTTGGGATATACAAGACAAGAACTATTAACAATGAATGTTGCCGATATTGAAACAAATTTTAATTTAAATAAGGCGCAATTAGAATGGGCAAAAACCAAGCAAAACGCACCCTCTATTTTTTATGGTAATCATAAAAATAAAAATGGCTCTTCATTCCCCGTTGAAATTAATTTTGGAGTATTTTCTTGGAAAAATGAAATGTTATATTTTGCTCAGGCTAGGGATATTACAATTCGTTTACAAAAAGAATTAGACATAAAAAGATATGCTTTAATTGTTGAATCATCTTTAGATATGATAGCCTTTTTAGACGAGAATTTCAACTACTTAACTGTAAATGATGCCTATGCTAAAGCTTTTAATTTAACCAAAAATAAAATTATCGGTTTTAATGCATTAAATGTATTTGGGAAAGATTTTTTTGAACATATTATTAAACCAGAAGCTGATCGCTGCCTTAATGGGGAATATGTAAAATCTAAAAAATGGGTTAAATTTCCTGCTTCTGAAGATAAATATATGGATGCAAGATATACTCCATTTTATAATGAAAATAAAAAAATTACCGGTTTTATTGTAAATGTTCGTGATATTACTGATTCTAAAATAATTCAAGACAAATTAAAGGAGGAAAAAAATAAAGCTCAAAATTATTTAAATGTAGCTGGAGTAATGCTACTTAGTATTAATACTGAAGGGATTATACAAATGATAAATCCTAAAGGATGTGAAATACTAGGTTATAACGAAGATGAAATAGTTGGGAAAAATTGGTTCGATAACTTTATTCCTAAACTTAACTCAAATAATATTAAAGAAGTTTTAAAAAAAATAAAAAAAGGTAATATTGAAGAATTAAAGCACTATGAAAATGAAATACTTACCAAAGATGGGAATAAAAGATTAATTGCTTGGACCAATGTTTTAATTTTAGATGACCAAGGAAATATTAAAACAATATTAAGTTCTGGTGAAGATATTACACAGCGTAAAAAAACTGAAGAAATTCTGATAGAAAATGAAGCAAAATATAGAACACTGTTTGAGTATGCTCCTGAAGGAATATTAATTGCAAATGCAGATGGTAATTATATTGATGCAAATACTGCCATATGTAAAATGTTAGGCTTAACCCACAAAGAATTAATTGGTTTAAATGCTTCTAATATTATAATTCCAACAGAAATTGAACATATAGAACCAGCGCTTGATATTATAAACTCCGATAATTCTTATTTTAGAGTTTGGCAATTTAAACGAAAAGACAACTCTATCTTTTCCGCTGAAGTAAGTGTTACTCCAATGCCCAATGGTAACCTACTAGCATTGGTAAAAGATATTACCGAACGCAAAGAACTTGAAACAGAATTACTTAATGAAAAAACGCAGTTAAAAGCTATTATTGATAATATTCCGATTTTAATAACACTTTATAATCCAGAAATTAATCTACTTTTTTTAAATAAGGAATTTGAAAAAAAACTAGAAATTACTGCAAAAGAAGCTTCTCAAATAGATTTCATGAAACTGTTTTATCCAGACAAAATAATTAGAGAACAAGCTATAGACTTTATGGATAAAGCACCTAATGAGTGGAAAGAATTTCCTGTATCAAGCACATCTGGTAAAATAAAGAATGTTGAATGGACAAATATTAAATTAAAAAATGGAACACAAATTGGAATTGGGCTAGATATTACAGAAAAGAAAAAGACAGAAAATGATCTTAACAAAACTAAAGACATGTTATTAAACACCTTAGAAAACATGAATGATGGTTTTGTTTCTTTAGATTATAATAGCAATTATATTTTTGTAAACAAAAAAGCGTCTAATTTATTAGGGAAAAACTCAAATAATCTTCTAAATAAAAATATGTGGGACGTTTTTCCTGAAGCAATTAACCAACCTATTCATAAAAATATTCATAAAGCATTAGAAACTCAAAAACCAATAGTTTTTGAAGCTTATTCTAAAACTTTAAATATTTGGGTAGAAAATAGACTTATTCCTTCTAAAAATGGAATATCCATCTTTTTTCAAAATATTACCGAAAAACAAATTGCTAAAGAAAAATTAATTGAATATAATAACAGACTTAAAATATTACATGATATAGATTCGGCCATTTTAAATGTAACCAACATTAATCAGATTGCTGATAATGTTTTAAATGAATTAAAAAAAATTATACCGTTTAGCCATATTTCAATAACTGAATATTCTAAAGATATTGATGCTTTTAAATTTATTAGTGTAAATACAATTATTCCTGATTTTAAACTTCCTCTACATATTATACCAGCGTCTAATTTTAATTTTTTAGATTTCAACATTTTATTTAAAGGTAAAACTCAAATTATTGAAGATTTAAGTAAACACAATATTGAATCGGATTTAGTGAAAAAAGCCGTAGATTTTGGACTAAAATCTTTTATGATATTCCCTCTTATTTCAGAAAATATTATGGTTGGAACACTTGCTGTTTTTTCAAAATCAATGAAAATATTTACAGACAGTAATGTTCAAATAATTAGAGAAATTGGAAACCAACTTGCTATTCTTATTCAACAAAATAACTTAAAAAGTGAAATTTTAAAATATACTGAAGATCTTGAAGAAAAAATAAAAGAAAGAACAGCACAATTAGAATTTTCAAATGGTGAATTACGAGATTTTGCTCAAATTGTTTCACATGATTTAAAAGCTCCTCTTCGTGCCATTAGTCAATTAAGCTATTGGGTTTCCGAAGACTATTCAGATAAAATAGATGCTGAAGGAAAAGAATATTTAAAAATGTTAGTTAGCAGAGTAAAACGAATGGACGATTTAATTGAAGGCGTACTTCAATATTCTAGAGCCGGTAAAGCACGTGAAAAAGAAATAGCAATTAATTTAGATACTATTGTAAATGATGTAATTACAGATCTTAACCCTCCAAATAATATCACCATTACTTTAGAAAACACATTACCACAAATTTTAGGAGATCCTACACGTTTTGGTCAATTATTTCAAAACCTAATTAATAATGCCATTAAATTTAACAACAAGCCAAAAGGAATAATAAATATTGGATGCAAGCAAGTAAATAAAAATTGGCAATTTTATGTTTCAGATAATGGACCAGGAATTGAAGAAAAATATTTTGACCGAATATTTCAAATATTTCAAAGATTAGAATCTCGTGATAATCAAGAAGGAACTGGTGTAGGCCTTACTTTAGTTAAAAGAATTTTACAAATTTATGGAGGTAAAATTTGGATTGAATCTGAAATAGACAAGGGAACAATTTTCTTTTTTACTTTACCAATTAATAAATAATTTATAAATTGTAACTCTATGAAAAACTCTAAACTATCAATATTATTACTTGAAGATGATAAGATTGATGTATTAACAATTAAAAGAGCCTTTAAAGAGCTAAAAATATTAAACCCTTTAACTGTATGTGAAAACGGATTAGAAGGTTTAGATTTCCTTAATAATGCTAGTAATAAAACTCCTGGTATTATCTTACTTGATTTAAATATGCCAAAAATGAATGGCTTAGAATTTTTACAAGAACGTGAAAAAATAGATTGGTTAAAATTAATTCCCGTTATAGTTTTAACAACCTCTAAAGCCGAACAAGATAAAATTGAAAGTTATAAATTAGGCGTTGCAGGTTATATGATTAAACCTGTTGATTATTTACAGTTTGTTGAAGTAATTAAAACAATAGACTTGTATTGGACATTGAGTGAATTAGCTAATAGAAATTAATTTTTTATATGGAGCATCTTTTATTTATTGAAGACGACGAAGTAGATCAAATGGCCATTAAACGATTTGCAGAAAAATCTGAGTTTAATTATACATATGAATTAGTGCATTCAATAAAAGATGCAAAAAATGCTATTAAAACTACAAACTTTGATGCCATAATTTCCGATTATTTTTTAGGTGATGGGAATGCTTTTGAAATTCTTGAATTAAAAATAGATATTCCAATAATTGTTACAACAGGAACAGGAAGCGAGGAGATTGCCGTAAATGCCTTAAAAATGGGTGCCTACGATTATTTAATTAAAGATATTGATGGCTTTTATTTAAAAATGCTTCCAATGACCGTAAAAAACACGCTACAACGTTATAGGTCTGAAAAAGAATTAAATAAATACCATGAAAATTTAGAAAAATTAGTTGATGAGCGTACAGCCGAATTAAAAAAAGAAATAAGAATCAACAAAGAAACTTCAGAAGATCTTTTAAAAATGAATATGATTTTTAAAAATTCAAATGATGCAACTTTTATGACTGATATAAATGGAATTATAACTTTTATAAATCCTAAATTTACTGAACTGTATGGTTATTCACCTGAAGAAATTATAGACAAAGTTACTCCTCGTATTTTAAAGTTTGATGGTCCTAATAATTTTGACTTTAATAAAATATGGACTGCACTTTTAAATAAAAAAGGTGTTTCTGGATATAATCATATAAATAAATGTAAAGATGGATCTTTAATTCAAATTGAAAGTTCATTTGAACCAATTATTAATGCTAATGATACACTAATTGGGTTTATATCTATTCAACGTGATATTTCTAAAAGACTTAAAAATCAAAAAATTCAAAATGTATTATATCAAATATCTAATGCTGTAAATTCTACAAAAAATATACAACAACTAATTAAATTTATTAAAAATGAACTAAATAGCATTATAGATACTACAAATTTTTATATTGCTTTATTTGATGCTGATGAAAAACATATACAACTTCCATTTTTTCAAGATGAACAGGATGGTTTTAACACAATTCTTGTAGAAAATTCAATAACAGAATATATAGTAAAAAGTAAAAAACCTTTGTTAGTTTCTGGTGATGAGCTAAAAGCTTTAGAAAATGATAAAAAATTAAAAATCTCAGGTACTTTACCAAAACAATGGTTAGGTGTTCCAATAAAAATTGGAGAACTAATTACTGGAGTTATTGTTGTACAGAGCTATAATAAAAATGTTGTTTTCACTGAGGATGATAAAAATTTATTAGTTTTTATATCAGATCAAATTGGACTTTCTATTCAAAATAAAAAAATAGAACAAGATTTAATTTTAGCGTTAGAAAAAGCAACAGAATCCGATAAATTAAAAACCGCTTTCTTACACAATATGAGTCATGAAATTAGAACACCTATGAATGGTATTCTAGGTTTTTCAAATTTGTTAAAAAACCCAAATTTATCTGAAGAAAAACAACGATCTTTTATAGATATTATTGTAAAAAGCGGTGAACGTATGTTAAATACATTAAATGATTTAATGGATATTTCTAAACTTGAAACCGGACAAGTACAATTAAATTATGTTGACACTAATATTAATGAAGAATTAGAAATTTTACATTCATTCTTTTTGCCAGAAGCATCCAATAAAAACTTGCAACTAAAATTAATAAAACCAAAAGAGATAAATAAAATAATAATTAATATAGATAGAGATAAATTGTTTGCCATATTAAGTAATCTAATTAAAAATGCTATAAAATTCACAAATACTGGTAGTATTGAACTTGGGGTAAAATTAATAGACGGTTATTTAATTTTTAATGTATCTGATACCGGAATTGGAATTCCTAAAGTTCTACAATCCTCAATTTTTGATAGATTTATTCAAGTAGATTTACCCTGTGGGCAGGTACATCAAGGTTCTGGTTTAGGTTTATCTATTTCAAAATCTTATGTAAAAATGTTTGGAGGAGAGATTTGGATTGAATCTACTGAAAATATAGGCTCTTCATTTTATTTTACTGTTCCAATCAACTAAATTAATATTATCCTAAAAAGCAATAAATCGCCTTTTTATCTAAAAATCTCATCATACAATTTTCTAATTTTATATTTAAATAACTAATTTTTTAAATTATAAAAAAAGCATTGAAAATATTGATCTGTAAATAAAATTAAGTTTTGTAAACCTTATTCAAAAAACATTTTAACTCTTTCTTAATTAGAATACTTTACTCAATAACTTAACGTAATAAATAAAATTCATATTCTTTTATTTTTAGTATTTTTATAGTTTTAAAATTAAAATTTCTTTATGGCTAAAAAAGGGTCTCCCAAAAACACAAAAAACAAGGCAAAACATTCTAAATTAATGGCTAGAAAAACCAACAAATTACGTGATGATAAAATTGCTCGTGAGAACCGTTTAAAAGAAATGGTTAAAAAGATGCATGAGCTAAAAGCTAAATCTAATGAATAGTATTATCTTAGTATAAGTATTTTTTCTAATTCAAAATAATCTAATATTAAAAAATATATAATACTTTACTCTTCATATTTTGGTAATGAAAACTTAAATAAACTCCCTTTATTTATTGTAGATGTTACCGATATTTCTCCTCCATGTTTTTCTACAAAATCTTTACATAAAACAAGCCCTAAACCAGACCCTTGCTCATTTGCCGTACCTATCTTAGAGTCTTTACTTTCAACATTAAACAAATTACCTATAGTTTCTTCACTCATTCCTACACCTTGATCTTGTATTAAAACGTTCACACTATTTTTATCCAAAAAAGTAGAAATAGTAATACTATCTCCAGGATTGGAAAACTTAATTGAATTTGAAATTAAATTTCTTAAAATTGTACTAAGCATATTTTTATCTGCAGCAACAAACATATTATGATGCACATTATTATAAATTGAAATATCCTTATTAATTGCCTGAATTTCTAAAAGCGAAATAACATCAGCTACTTGTTTAACAATTTCTATTTTTTCAGGACTAAATTTTAAATTACCAGATTGAGAATTTGCCCAAATTAATAAGTTACTTAATAAATCTGAAGCTTTAGTAGCCGATCCCTTAATGATTTTTAAAAATTTCAATCTTTTTTCTTCATCATAATTTCTTATGTTTTCCATTAACAAATCTGTAAACCCCATAATAGAATTGAATGGGTTTTTTAAATCATGAGCAATAATTGAAAAAAACTTATCCTTTGTTTGATTGATTTTCGCTAAATTATTTGCTTGAGTTTTAATTTCATCATTCATTTTGTTTATTTGATGATTTTTAAATTCTAACAAATTATAGGCCTTTTTTATAGAAGTATGCTGAAATAATAATATAATTATTAGCACCGCAAACCCCACCATTGAAATAACCAGAAAATAATTAAATTTCTTTTCATTTTCCAACCTTAATTCTGCTAACTCACTTTTTTCTGAAAGTTCATCTATTTTAAAATTAGACTTTTCTAATTCATTTAATGTATTAAACAATTGAACCTTTTTAATCTTATCTACAGTATTAATACTATCATTTAATTTTTTACATTCTTTTAAAAATTGAAGAGACATAGATTTATCTCCCAGTTTTTCATAACCCAAAGCTAAAAAATCTAATAACTCTAATTGAATATCTAAAGACTTTTTAATTCTTGCTAACTCCAATCCTTTTTTTGCATAATGAATGGATTTTTGAAAATTTTTATTTCTAATAAATAAATCAGCTAAGTTTAAGTAAACTATTTCTTCTAACTCTGCATCATCAATTTCTTTAATAATTTTTAATGATTTAAAAAAATAAGTTTTAGCCTTATTTAGCTTACCCATAATTAAAAAACAATCACCAATATTATTATAATTTGCAGCAAAAGCATCTTTTCTATTAAGTTCTTTTTCAATTTCAATAGATTTTAAATAGAATTTTACGCCATTTAATCTATCTCCAGAATCTGCACTAACATTACCTAGGTTTGTATAGCAAGTTGAAATACCATATTTATCATCTAATTCTTCACATATCTTCAAAGCGTCAGTAAAATATCTCTTAGCAAACTCGTAATTTTCAATTTCGTAATATAAATTTCCTATGTCAATATAATTAACTGCAATTCCATTCATATCATTAAGACTTTCATAATTTTTTAAAGATTTAAAAAAATATGTTATGGCATTATTTTCTTCATATAAACTAATATAATTCGACCCAATTTTATTTTGAACCTCTGCCACATCTTTTACATCTCCTATTTCACTATAAACCTCAATAGCTTTAATATAATAAATTATTGCCTCTTTATAGCTGTCTATGCCCTGATAAAAATCACCAATCCAAAACAAACAATTTGCAATATGTAATTTAGATTTAGTGCCTTTCGCTACTACTAATGCCTTTTTATAATAAATATTTGCAGAGTCTAGTTCTTTATTATTAAAAAATACTTTTGCTTTTTCTAATAATATTTCAACTTGTAAAGTATCAATTCTTTTAATGAGTAATTTGGATGTTTTTTCATCCGGAAATGTTTTATTAGTCTGCGAAAAGACTGCAAAGGAAAAGCACACCGATAGAAAAAAAAGAATAATTCTTTTCATAGGGGGTAAATTGGGGTTAAACTGGGGTTAATAAGTGTTCGAAATTCCTTCTCTTCAGATTTTCAAATATTTACGCTACAAACGTAACACTATTTTTTAGAATATTAAATTAATCTAGTGCTGGATTAATAGATGATATATTCTCTGCAGTATAAATATTTAAAAATTTTGCATCAATATATTTCTTCCCGTTAAGTTTAGTCTTTTTATAAAAATCATCTAATTTTATTTCCTTATACTGAGATAACATACTCTTAGATAACGGCTTATAACTATAATGCCAAGGTTCATATTTAAAACCTTTTCTAATTTTATCTTTTGTATAAACCAAGTAAAACCCAAAACTTTGTGAATGATCATCCATCCATTTTTTTAATTTAGAATAAACTCCATTTCCTTCATAATTACTTTCAACTAAAATTGATTTTGGAATTTTTATTGAACCATCTATAATATCAATATCAGTTCCCCAATGGTGACGAGACGTACCAGGTAATGTTGAATATTCTACTATTTTTTCTATTGATTTTTTAGGAGAAAAACCCTGTGAAATAAATCTATTATACTTTCTATTCCAAATATTTTTCTGACTATTAAAACTTCTATATCCTGAAACAATTTTTAAATTTATTCCTTCTTTTAATGCTGCTTTTTTCATTTTTTCAAAAGCATTATACGTTTCCTTTTGCAACTTTACAGTTTTCCCAATAAATTCAATGTCTCCTTGTCCTGTTAAAGCATTAACAGAATATTTTTTTTGAGAAAAGGCAATTCCAAAAACAAGAATCGCAGACAAAAAGCAAATAAATTTTTTAATCATTCATTTAAATATTTATACATTACATAATGTTCACCAATAAGCTTTACATCAAATTTCTCACCAAAAGTTGATAATCCTTGTTTTTCATAAAACTTTACCGCAATTAAACGAGCATTACACCAAAAACATTCAATATTTAATTCTTTTAAAATTTTAAAAGCCTCTATCAGCATTAACTTCCCAGCTCCTAAACCCTGAAAATTTTCTAGAGTAGCCATTCCTCTTAATTGATATTGATTGCCTTTAAAGTTTTTGTTTTCAACTTTCATATAACTTGATACAGCTATTAATTTATCCTTTTTAAATGCTCCAAGATGAAATGTATCAATTGCATCGTCCCCATTAAACATAAAAGGTAATGGAATATTTTTTCTTAAAACTTCCTTTCTTATAGCGTAAGTATCTTTAGTCTCTATTTTAACTATTCTTATCATTTTTTATACTGTATAAAACTGCTGGTTTACCATCATATACAAAGTCTTTTTCAAATACTAAATTACATTTTTGTAATACTTTTATTGAAGCTTTATTCTTTATATAAGCTCTTCCAATTATTTTTTTAATCTTTAGTTTAGAAAATCCATATTCTACACAAGCTTTTGCAGATTCGGAAGCGTACCCTAGCCCCCAATATTTTTGAAAAAACCGAAAACCTAAATCTACTTCATAATTATCAAGCTTTAAACCACACCAACCTATAAATTCATTTGTATCTTTTAAACAAACTGCCCATCTACCATATCCATTTAACTTATAATCTGAATAATTATTTATAAACTTGTTTGCTTCATCAATATTTTTAAAAGCAGAATCACCTGTATACTTTAAAACTTCAGGATTATTATTCAAATGAAAAAAATGAACCCCATCTAAAGATTCAAATTCTCTCAAATACAACCGCTTCGTTTCTAAAATAATTTTCATAATATTGAGCTCTGCAATGCTAATTTACTATTTAAATGGAAAATATTGAAATTAAAATTATACCATCTGATAAAATTGAAATTATTCTTCCTCTTTTAGAAGAATTGAATCCGAAAATTGAAAAAAATATACTTAAAATTAGATTATTAGATATGACATCTCAAAATTATAAGTGTGTTGGAGTCTATCATTTTGATAAATTAGTTGGAATTTCGGGACTTTGGTTTTTAACAAGACTTTATTGTGGAAAAATTTTAGAGCCAGATCATGTTATAATTACTTCACAATATAGAAGCAAAGGACTGGGTAAAATCTTGTTCAATTGGATTTATAATTACGCACAAAGTATTGGTTATGAAGCTTCTGAATTAAACACTTATATCTCTAACGTGAAGTCACATGAATTCTATGAAAATGAGGGTTACAAAAAGCTAGGTTATCACTACATAAAATATTTTTAATTTTATGTAAAAAAGTCTTGCAGAAGTAAAAAAGGATTGTATATTTGCAGCACCAATTGCGAGAGTAGCTCAGTTGGTAGAGCTTCAGCCTTCCAAGCTGACTGTCGCCGGTTCGAGCCCGGTCTCTCGCTCAAAAAAAAGCCAAACATTTGTTTGGCTTTTTTTATTTCTACACTCTCTATTTAATAGTTATTTTAACTTATTTCTTATCAAGAATAAATACTATTTAAACTACAAAAATAATTACGGTAAACATACTTGAAAAAAATTCCAGACGAAAAAATAACAAAACGGGCGCCTAACCTTCAATTACCCAACTAAATACGATAGATAACCAACATTACTAAGTTCTTTTTAAATTACAAAAACAAAACCAATAATTAAAAATAGTAATAGAAACATCAATAAAGTCTTGCAGAAGTGAAAAAGGATTGTATATTTGCAGCACCAATTGCGAGAGTAGCTCAGTTGGTAGAGCTTCAGCCTTCCAAGCTGACTGTCGCCGGTTCGAGCCCGGTCTCTCGCTCAAAAAAAAGCCAAACATTTGTTTGGCTTTTTTTATTATAATTTATTTCCAAACAGTAATAAAAGTACTATTGGAACTCCCAGAATAATAACCGTAGATAAGCTTATAGTAAATACTTGAGGATATACTAATAAAATTAGTGTATAACCACCAATAGCACCTCCTATATGAGCTGAGTGACCAACATTGCCAAGTTGCTTTTTCATTCCATAAATTGAATATAATAAATACCCTATTCCAAAAATATAACCAGGAATTGGAAATGGTAATGGAAACATAAATAAACTCATATTTGGTTCCAGTAATATTGCAGCATAAATTATTCCTGCAACTGCTCCAGATGCTCCAACTGCTGTATAGTACAATTCTTTTTTATGAAAAAAAAGTGTTAATAAACTACCTGTAATTAAACTTCCAAAATAAATTATTAAAAACTTTACAATTCCAAGCTTTGCAATAATGTTTGGTGCAAATATAAAGAGAACGTACATATTTAAAATTAAATGCATATAATCTACATGCAAAAAACCTGAAGTTAACATTCTTATTTTCTCTCCCCTATTTATGGCGCCTATTTGAAATTTATATTTATCAAAAAAAAGACGATCACTAAATCCTTTAATAGATGCTATTACGTTTGCAACAATTATAATTAAAAGTATTTTATCAATATTCATTTATTACTATTTTTTGTTGTAGCGAATGTATAAAAAAATGATGATAATGATTTTAAAGTTTAATAATCATTCAAAAATTAAATACGATATTTGCAATCTATATTATGAATTTATTAGTCTACATACTTGTTTACCCTTTAATTTGGTTTTTGTCAATACTACCATTTCGTGTTTTATATTTTATATCTGACATAATTTATTTGTTATTATATTATGTAATAGGATATCGTAAAAAAGTTGTTCTACATAATTTAGAGCTTGTGTTTCCTGAAAACTCAAAAGAAAAGAATATTTTAATACGTAAGAAATTTTATCATCATTTTGTTGATGTTTTTATTGAAATGATTAAATCTTTTACGGTTTCCAAAGAAGAAGTTTTTAAACGTTATAAATTCACCAATATAGATTTTTTTACAGAGTTGTTTAAAGATGGTAAGAGTGTTATTTTAACTGGTGCACATTATGCTAATTGGGAATGGATTATGAGTTTAGAGGCTTTTGTTAAGTATAAAGGATATGCAGCCTTTACTAAAGTAAATAACCATTATTTCAACAATACTATTTTAAAGTCTAGAATTAAATTTGGTACTAGTTTAGTTCAAACTTCAAAAATTATTTCTGAAATGAAAAATAACAAAAAAAATAATATTCAATCTATATATGGCTTGCTTAGTGATCAATCACCTCAACTTAAAAAAACCTATTATTGGGGTGAATTTTTAGGTGTAAAAAATGTTCCAATTCATACTGGTTCTGAAATGCTAGCCAAACGTTTTGATATGAATGTTGTTTTTATGAACACTAAAAAAGTAAAACGAGGCTATTATGAAACTACTTTTAGTTTAATTACTGATAATGCCACTGCGTATGATGATTATAAGCTAACTGATATATTTTCAGATTTGGTTGAAAAACAAGTAAGAAATCAACCTGAATATTATTTTTGGACACACAAGCGCTTTAAACATAAAGATAAAGCTCCTAAAGTTTAATTTCTTCTGCCCTGCTATTCATATAATGACAATTGTAACTTATTATAAATGCAGTTTTTACAAAATTATGCATCTATTTACTTTAATGTGGAAACACTTCGTTGTAACCAACTTATATTAATCTTTGGAACAATCTTTCAAAAAGACTCGTGTAATCTGTAATTCTGAATGTATTCTATAACAAAATGAAGAATCTTAGATTTAGCAATCAGTAAGATTCTTCATTATTGATTAAAATAATAGCTTATATAATTATTATTTTGAAATATTAAATCTAGCTCCAAATACATACATATTTTCTAAAAAAGTAAAATGCTGAGAAGCTGAGTCACTATTACTTTTTGTAGTTCTAATATCACCCATATTTATATATCCAACCTTTAAATTAGATTGAATAAAAAAGTATTTGAAAAAAGTTAAGTTTAATCCTACGTGCGCAGAAACTCCATAACCAGAAACGTGAAAATCATCATGACGTTCTTTTCCTAACAACTTTGTATTTGTTTTTGGATACAATAAACCAACTCCTACTCCTTCGGTTAAGTTAATATCAATATTTTTAATTGGAAATTTTAACCAGTTATCTAAATTATCAAATCTACTCACTTCAACATTTACATAGTTTAAACCATCGGTATGTTCAAAGGTTAAGAAATCTTCTGTTAAATTTATATTATTTCCTGTTGAAGTATAAATTTTACTTCCTAATGGTAAATCTCCATTAAATTTTACAGTTTGATTATTTGTCATTACGTATTTCATATGATCTACACCTATAGCAACAGTATAGTTTTCTTTGAAAAAATAACCAATTCTAAAATTTGTTTGAGGAATAGTAACCTCATCTGGTTTAAAATAATAAATTCCAAAAGGCTTTGGCTTATCCTTTGCTGCAACATCAGATAATGTGAAATTATAATTATCTCCTTTAAATGTAATATCCGAATTACTAAAATGACCTCTATTCCAACCCCAATAAGCAAACATTTTCCCTTTGTTAGCGCCCGCATCATTATAATTAATTTCTTCTTGAGAATAACCTGCAATTGATAACAACACTAAAAGTGTTGTAAATATATTTTTCATTTGTTTAAATTTTATTTTAATAAGGTGACACATTTTGTTTATTATTAGCCATACCAATACGTGCCAAAATTAGACATGCCCGTTTCATAAAACTTTATTTTGAAATTTCTTTAATTTCATTAATAACCCTAACAGCCAATTCATCTGCATTTACTTGAGATGTACTTTCTGTATATATTCTAATAATTGGTTCAGTATTAGATTTTCTTAAATGTACCCACTCACTTTCAAAATTAATTTTAACACCATCTATAGTTATTACATCTTCATTTGAATATTTAGCAGCCATTTGTTCTAAAATAGCATCTACATCAATTTCTGGTGTTAATTCAATTTTATTCTTACTCATAAAATAACTTGGGTAACTATCTCTTAATTCTTTACAGCTTATTTTAAGATTTGCTAAATGTGACAAAAACAATGCAACACCAACCAATGAATCTCTACCATAATGCGATTCTGGATAAATAATCCCACCGTTTCCCTCACCACCAATAATAGCATCTGAAGCTTTCATTAATTCAACCACATTCACCTCTCCTACTGCACTTGCTTGATAGTTGCCACCGTGTTTTTCAGTAATATCCCTTAAAGCTCTTGAAGATGATAAATTAGAAACTGTATTCCCTTTAGTTTTACCAAGCACATAATCTGCACAAGCAACCAATGTATATTCTTCACCAAACATAGATCCGTCTTCACTTACAATTGCCAAACGATCTACATCAGGATCCACAACAATCCCTAAATGGGCTTTTTCTTTAACTACCAATTCCGAAATATCAGTTAAATGTTCTTTTAAAGGTTCTGGATTGTGAGGAAATTGTCCGTTTGGTTCACAATACAATTCTATACATTCTACCCCTAATCTTTCTAACAAAGCTGGTATGGCAATTCCTCCTGTAGAATTTACCGCATCAACAACCACTTTAAAGTTTGCTTTTTTAATAGCTTCAACATCCACTAATTTTAAAGCTAAAACTTCTTTAATATGTTTATTTATGTATCCTTGTTTCTTTCTATAGTTTCCTAAATCATCTACTTCAGAAAACAAATAAGCATCATCTTTGGCAATTTCTAATACTTTTTCTCCTGCCTCTCCATTTAAAAATTCACCTTTACCATTTAATAGTTTTAGCGCATTCCATTGTTTTGGATTGTGACTCGCTGTGATAATTATACCTCCATCAGCACCATCCATTTGCACCGCAACTTCAACCGTTGGTGTGGTAGATAAGCCAATATCGTTTACATTAATGCCTAATCCAACTAGTGTATTACAAACTAAACTACTAACCATTTTACCCGATATACGAGCATCTCTACCTACAACTACCGTTAATTTTTCTTTATTTGTTTGAGATTTAAGCCACATACCATATGCTGCTGCAAATTTTACAGTATCAATTGGTGTTAAATTTGTTGCTACTGTCCCTCCTATTGTTCCTCTTATTCCTGAAATTGATTTTATTAAAGCCATATGTAAATTTAAGTGTGCCAAAGTTAATTTATATTGCTCATTATTAAAATAAAAAAGGCATCCAATTTAAGATGTGTTTTTTTCTATATAAATAGTACATTTGCAAAATGGCAAGAAGAAAAACACCACTCATTTTTGAGAATATAGAAGTAATAGATGCAGGAGCAAGAGGTAAAACTGTAGCGAAGGCCCCAGACGGACGTGTTATTTTTTTAACAAACACTGTACCTGGTGATGTTGTTGATATTAGAACCGGAAAAAAGAGAAAAGCTTATTTTGAAGGTACAGCCATAAAATTTCATAAACTTTCAGACAAACGTACTGAACCTGTTTGCGAACATTTTGAACACTGCGGTGGTTGCAAATGGCAAAATATGGGCTATGAACACCAATTAGCTTATAAAGAAAAGGAAGTTACCAATAACTTAATTAGAATTGGACATTTAGAATTGCCAAAGGTTACACCTATTTTAGGTTGTGAAAAACAATATTTCTATAGAAATAAAATGGAATTTTCTTTTTCAAATAGTAGATGGCTAACGTTGGAAGAAATAAATTCAGATGAAGAAATTGATAACCGAAATGCTTGTGGTTTTCATATTTCTGGAATGTGGGATAAAATTTTAGATGTTACTAAATGTCATTTACAAGAAGATCCTTCAAACGACATTCGTAATTTTATAAAAAATTACGGAATTGAAAACGGATTGGAATTTTACAATCCAAGAGAACAATCTGGTTTATTACGTACTATTATGTTACGAACTTCTTCAACAGGAGAAATAATGGTGGTAATTCAATTTTTTAAAGAAGATAAAGAAAAAAGAGAAGGTTTATTAAATGCTCTTGAAGCTAAATTCCCTGAAATCACATCTTTACAATATGTAATTAACGGAAAAGGAAACGATACTTTATACGATCAGAATATTATATTATTTAAAGGTAGAGATCATATTTTTGAAGAAATGGAAGGGTTAAAATTTAAAATTGGACCAAAATCATTTTATCAAACAAATTCTACCCAAGCATATGAATTGTATAAAATAACACGTGATTTCGCAAATTTATCTGGAAACGAAACTGTATACGATTTTTATACAGGAACTGGAACCATTGCTCAGTTTGTTGCTAAAAAAGCAAAAAAGGTAATTGGTGTTGAATCTGTTCCTGAAGCAATTGAAGATGCAAAATTAAATGCAAAATTTAATAACATAGATAATGTTGAGTTTTATGCTGGTGATATGAAAGATGTTTTTAACAATGCCTTTATTGCTAAGCACGGTCAGCCAGATGTAATAATAACAGATCCGCCAAGAGACGGAATGCATAAAAATGTGGTTAACAAAATATTAGAAATTGCACCTAAACGTATTGTTTATGTAAGTTGTAATTCTGCTACCCAAGCACGTGATTTATCTTTAATGAAAGACCAATACAACATTATTAAAACACAAGCTGTTGATATGTTTCCACAAACACACCATGTAGAGAATGTTGTTTTACTTGAGCTAAAAGCTTAAACAAATCACTTATATTAAAAAACTATTTAATAAACCTCAATTTCTCATAATTTACTGAGAGATTGAGGTTTAATAATTCTGTTTAAATCACCTTATATTTTTGTTAATAAGTTCTGTTAATTATACAAAAAATCATCAATCATATTTATCGAAATAATTAAATTTACGTGTTATTACAATTTTATTCCAAAAAGGGCTATACTATTGAATTTATTTTCAATTTGCCCTTATGGAATAAGACCTTCACTACTTTTTACTCTACAAATTTAAAAAGGCAAAAGTTTATTTTATTAGGATATAGAAAGTTAAATACTTACAAAATAAACTATGAGAACTTATTCACGCTTTTAACTTTAATATATTTATATCTTTTACAATTAATTCAAAAGAAAAACACCATTTAAAAGTTACGAAAATGCGAGAGCATAAATTGATTTTTTTAAACAATATTTTATACACCTGAAAATTACGTTTTCAAAAAAGCTCCTACTCTAACTTAATCTTTCATTGAAAAATTTATACTCAAAACAACAGAGGAACTTACCCTACAATGTTAATATTAAAAGAAATAATCTTTTCAAAATTTAGATTTATATAAAACTTAACCTAAATCTTATTATATTGAAGTTTAAATATTTTAGAGTTTATAGAATTCAAAAAACAATTATGACTAAATCTGAAAGTAAACAAACAAATCTCTCGAGTAGTGAAGATTTTAAGATGCGTGGAACTCAAATTACTAGGTTAGAAACATTTATGGATGCCGCATTTGCTTTTGCAATGACTATGTTAGTTATTTCTGTGGGAACAATACCTAAAAATTATCCCGAATTAATAATTTCATTAAAAGAAATTCCGGCATTTGTGTGTAGCTTTTTTATCATAATGACTTTTTGGTTAAGCCATAGAACCTGGAGCAGAAGATATGGTTTGGAAGATAAGAATACCATTTTTTTAAGTATTAGTTTAATATTTATTTTACTTATATATATGTATCCACTTCGGTTAATTTTCTCCAATCTTTTTGCTTGGTTAAGTAATGGGTGGTTTCCTTCAACATTTGAAGTTAAAAGCAAAAGTGAACTAATTGGATTATTTGTTATTTACGGTATTGGCCTTTTTGCAATGGCAGGAATAATATCACTTTTGTACTTACGCGCATACTCTAAAAGAATTTTTCTGAAATTGAATAAATTTGAAGTTCATAAAACAAAAAATAAAATTACCCTATTGGCAGCGGTTTCCTTTACTGGGTTAGTTGCTACTTTTTTAGCCCTTATATTATCTGAAAATTTAGCCTTATGGTCTGTTTTAACCTATCTCACCATTCCAATAACTGTTACTTTTATCAATCGGTTTTATAAAAAAAATAAATAATACTTATTTTAGGAGTACAAATAACACCAATACCTTGTATGATTATTTTTTAGCCATATTCAATTCAAGCGTACGAGTTGTAATCTTGTAAATTATTAAAGGTTTTAGCCATTACTAATGTTTATTAGGTACTTGCCCCTATTGATTAATTCCTTATTTTCGTAAGGAAAATAAATCCATATTGGGTATGCAAAACATATAAAAACATTGCTCGTTTGTTCTAAACAAAAGTTCTGTGATATTAATTAAAGTCTGCTAAATATAAAATTTAGTGATTAGTAAAAGATAAAAAAACAATTTCTAACCTAGACCTGAGGATTTTCACAAAAAAACATTTTACACAAAAGATTGGAAATACAAACACATTATATTTAGATATACAAAAAAGGTGTTTTAAAAAACGCTTGTTTTAGTATATTAAATTGTAGTCATAATTTAAGACTAACCATTTTTAAACAACTGTAAAGATTATGATAGAATTATATTTGAAAAGTAACAAATTAGAAAAACTAAATTTAGTAAGCGAAATCAAGTATAAGGCTAAAGACATATTTAATGTTCGTATAATTGATTTTACTGAAAAAGAATTAAATAATATTTCTGATAAATTTGGTATTGACTTATCAATTTTTAATCAAAAGGGAGATATTGAAATAAGTTCTCATTACTTAAAATTATCCGACCAATTATCTTTTAATTTTTCAATACCCAATTACAATTCAAATACATTATTTAAAGAAGAGGAAATATTTATAATAATAAAAAACCAAGTAGTCTATTACTTTTTAACTTCATACATTGATAAAAATTTCATAAATCTATCAAAAACTAGATATGACTTAAGTAGTATAAATTTTAATTCTCATTTAGAACATTTTGTATTTCAAATAGGTATTATTTCAGATTATTATGCAGATTTGACAGAAATAATAACGAAAGAAATAAAACAATTTTATGAAGATATTTTAAATTCAAAAGATTTTATTTCAAAAGATTTAAATTTAATAATGATTTTAAATTATAATAATCTATTGATAAAAGAATCAATCAGTAATTTTCAAAGAATCCTAGTTTTACTAAAACAAAACAAATTTGAAGAAAAGACAATAACAAGTAAAATAAATTTAGAACTTAATGATATTTCAGTAATTTCAGACCACATTCAATTTAATTTTAATAGGCTAGATGATTTAAAGGAAAATATAAATAGTAAAATTGATTTAGAACAAAATAGTATATTTAGAACATTAACAATTATTACCGTATGCATCTCTTTACCAACACTTATTGCTGGAATTTACGGAATGAATTTTAAAAACATACCTGAACTAGAATGGAAGTTTGGATATCCAATAGCTATAGGATTAATGATATTATGCTTCATAATTGCAATTGTTTATTTTAAAAATAAAAAATGGATTAAATGAGATTATAAAAAAATTGTAACAACTAAATTTGTTCCATAAAACTATAATTAATTAACTTTATTACACAAAACTTACAATCGGAAAATTACAATTCTAAAACAACTAAAAAGTTCCATCTATATTTAGTTTAATATAACTTTATAGCATAATTTAATTTTAAAAAATCTATTCCATATAAATATGAATCGTATTGTCTTTATGTTTGTTGCTTGTTTTTTGGGTTCTATTATGCTTTTAAGAGCACAAATCCCCAAATTGGACTGGCCCATAGAAACCGTATCTGAAGGTTATGGCTTTACAGAAGGTCCGGCTTTAGCAATTGATGGAACACTTTTTTTCTCAGATATGGACAACGGAAAAATCATCAAGTTTAATCCCCTTACCAACAATACTAAGGTTTGGCAAAACCAAAGTGGTAGATCAAATGGACTCTTTATAAAAAATAATTATCTCTACGCTTGTGAGGCTCTTGGAAGATCTATAGTCAGATACAATCTTAAATTAGGTCCAAAATCACGAGAAGTATTAGTTAGCACCTATAAAGGAGACAGTTTAGGTTCTCCCAATGATATTACAGTGACAGATCAAACCATATTTTTTAGCGAATTTTGGCTACAAAACATTCATAAAGATACAGGAACAACACGTCAGATTTTTCAAAACCGTGTCTATTCTTTTAATATGAAAAACAAACACTTAGATACCCTTAAATTCGATTTTATAAGCCCAAACGGTATAGCAATTTCTCCAAAAGGGAGTAGACTTTTTATTGGGGATAGAAGCAATAAACTTTACCATGCAAAAATTAAAAAGGGAAAGATAGGGAAGCTAAAACTCTTTGCCGATATTGGAAAAATGGGATTTCAAAGTCCTGATGGTATGGCTATAGCAAAAGATGGAAAGGTTTTTCTAGCTTTATACAAATCAGATCTTTTGTTGGTCTTAAGCTCCGATGGAAGCGCTATAGGTACCATCTCTACTGGACCACTTACGTCTAATTGTATTTTAGCAGCCGATGGAAAAACACTTTATATTACTGCCGATAAAAAATTGAAACGGGTCAATGTCCCTATAATAAATTCAAAATAAAAACATTTCTAAAAACCTGCCGTCTACAACAACAATTCCATTGAAGGTTTTCAGTATTCCAAAGCTTTCCTTTTCCTTCAAAAATATTTCATCATATGTTAAAATCAATCCGTTATTAACAAATGGTTACTCATTAGTTTTTAATTTTAAAGTTCAGTTATCTTGCTAATGTAATTTTTTTCGATAAATATTTTCGCTAAATTTAAGTATCTACAAATGTTTTATTTGCTAAATTAGTAGTTTAAAAATCATTGAAAACCATACGCAAAATAGTTAGTATATTTTATCTAACTTATAAAACAATTTATATGAAACATTCTTTAATAACCTTGAGTTTATCAATCATTTTATTTTACGCCTGTAGCACTAAAGAAAAAACAGCTGAAAATAAGATTCCTGGTTACAACCCAAGTGCTATTTCAGTTAACTCTATTGCTCCGGACCGAGGACTTGCTGATCCACATGTTATTATTGTAGGTGATAGTATATACGCTATGTGTGGACACGATCGTGATTGGAATATTGTTGATTTTTGTAGAATGGATCATTGGGAACTTTGGGCTTCTAACAACCTTACAGATTGGGATCACAAACTAAATATTTTACCAACTCAAACCTATATTGGAAATCAAGACAATTGTTGGGCAGGCGACCTTGCTACTAAAGATGGTAAATATTACTGGTACTTTTCAAATCGTAACTTTAATACTGGGGTTATGGAAGCTCCTACAATGAATGGACCTTGGAAAGATGCTTTAGGAAAACCTCTTTTACCTGATTCCCTTACCCCTACAAAGTCTTACGACCCAGAAGTTTACGAAGAAAACGGAGTATATAATATCATTTTTGGTGCTGGACAATATTACATTGCCACACTGGGAGATGATATGGTTTCCTTAGCAGATAAACCACAAAAACTAATGGTGCTAAATGATGATGGCTCCAGAAAACCAACTGGAGATAAACCTGCAATTTTTAAGCGTGGTGAATGGTATTATCTATTTTGGGGTAATAAATATTCTATGTCTAAGAACTTAAAAGGACCTTACACATTTAAAGGTGATTATATAGATGGTGGTCATGGTAGTGCGTTTGTTTGGAAAGATCAATGGTATAGCATTCAGGAAAATCACGAAACCAATGCCTTTTATCGTGGTGTACAAATAAGACCTCTATATTTTAACAATGATAATACAGTTTATATTCCTGAAAATAATTTTGAATACCCTTTACCTGGGCGTACATATAACTTTAAATATACTACACAAGGTTGGAGAAGTGAAAAAGGAACTGACCTAATACGAAATGAAGAACCTGTTTATATTTATGGTAAATCAGAGTCTAAAGGAGCTATTATTGCTACAACACCATTTATTCATACTCCAATTTATTTATGTAATCAGGTAAAAATTGTTACTAAAAATATAAGTGGAACTAATTCTATTAAATTAGCCTTAAACGGATACGATGATCCAACCCGCTTTACACGTGTTGCACCTCAGAAAGTTGATTGGAGCTCCGAAGAATGGGTTTCTTCTAAAGTTGAAGTTACTGATGAATGGCAAGAAATTATCATTCCTTTATCACAATTTAAAACACGAAAAAAACATCTTCATCAATTAGCTATTCAACCTGTACCTAGTAAAACAAATGCAGATTGGATAATTAAAAGTGTAATTGTTGAATAGCTAAAAAACTGGTTCTATTTTACATTTTTCTTTTAACAAACTTGTAAAAATACTTAGGAGATTTTCTATATGGTTTTTATTTACTAAATTGGTTTTTTAAAAATTTATATTAACAATACAAAAACTCGTTGGATCATAAAAAATTAAACTAATTTGACAACTACATTACTGATTAATGACATTGGAAAAATCATTGTTTTTTTAATGATATTATTATCCATTTTTTTAATTACTGTAAAATCTACCAAGAAACTATCTAACTATTTATTTGCTGCATTTCTTTTAGTTACAGCTTTTCATTTTTCAGGAATGTTTCTATTAAAAATTCCTAATAACACTTTAAATAGCTTAAAAATAGCATCTGTTTTACTTCAAATGCCATTATACTATTTATATGTAAAATCAGTTTGTTATTTTAATTTTAAACTAGAAAGAAAGCACCTTTTACATACACTTCTGTTTATCGGTTTATTTATTGTACTATTTGTAACCCAAGTTTCTGAAAAAAGCTATGATATTTTTCAAATTATAGCTAAAGTGCAATATTACTATTATATAATCGCTGTCTTTTTTACATTGAGTCATTTTAAAAAACTGTATCAAGAAAATTATGCCACCAACCATAAAATAATCCATAAATGGTTGTTTCAAATTACCATTTTATTTTTAATAGGAAATTGTTTTGTACTATTCAGATCTTTTTTGCTTCCAGAGCAAAACAGCGTTATGTTGGCAAACATAAACTTACTAATAAGTATTTTTGCTTTATTTGTTATTTGTTGGTTTGTTTTAAAAGCTTTATATCAACCAAAATTATTTTTAGGAATTGACAAAAATTTAACCACAATTAAAACTGTTAAAAACTTAACTGCAGAAACGGAACAAACATTACAATTACTTTCTGAATATCTAACTACCGAAAAACCCTATTTAGACCCAGAACTTAGTTTGCAAAAATTAGCAATAGGTTTAAACCTTCCAGAAAAACAACTTTCGCAACTCATTAATAAACATATTGGAAAACATTTTTTTGATTATATTAATGAATTTAGAATTAATGATGCTAAAACTCTTTTAAAAGATCAACCTCACTTAACCGTTTTAGAAATACTTTATAAAATAGGTTTTAATTCAAAATCATCGTTTTATACAGCTTTTAAAAAAGAAACCCATCAAACGCCTACCGCATATAGAAAATCAGCAGAACTAGGATAGTCCGATTTAAAGTCGAACACATTTTTAGCTATAAAATCAGTCCGATTTCCTATTGTCAAACTCTTTACTTGATTTTATGTTTCACTTTTGTCTGGAACAAAAAATAATAAAAATGAAACATCAAATCGTTATTATCTCAATTCTATTTATCCAATCAATATTTGTTTCGGGTCAAACAAATAGTCTAGAACAACAATCTTATTCTAAAATTGATTCATTATTCAATTCACATTACAAATCTAATACAACAGGTGCTGCATTTACTATAATTAAAGATGGAGAAACTACCTATAAAAAATTTAAGGGATTGGCAAACGTAGAATATCATTTACCTATAACTGATTCTACAGTATTTAATATTGCTTCAATATCCAAACAATTCACCACCTATTTAGCACTTCTTTTAGAACAAGAGGGCAAACTTTCTTTTTCTGATGATATTAAAACTTATTTACCAGAATTAAATCACTTACCCAACAAAATAACAATCAAAGATTTAACTACTCATACACATGGTTTGCCAAATACTGATGAGTTGGCATATCTTAAAGGTATTTTACCCAATGGAAAAATGACTCATCAACAAGTAGTAAGGATGTTATTAAACATTAAACAGACTAATTTTAAAGTTGGGGACAAATATGAATACAATAATACAGGATATATTTTACTCTCTGAAATTATAGAACGTATTGAAAAAAAGCCATTTAAAGATCAATTACAACAAAGAATTTTTGCACCTCTTGGTATGAATCATTCAAAAGCAATTGATGATATAAATATAGTAGTTCCTAATAAAGCTTACTCTTATCAATTAATAAATAACACTTACAAAAATTATCCTGTGAAATTATCCACAATAGGTTCTTCTGGCATAAATACAACTATTAATGATATGATTATATGGGCAAAAAACTATCAAAACCCAATTATTGGTAGTAGATCATTTTATAACAAAATGGAGCAAGCAACATTACTTAATTCAGGTAAAATAATTAATTATGGTTTAGGACTTCAATTTGATTCTTACAAAGGGGTAGAAATTGTATTTCATGGAGGTGGAACAGCTGCTTACCGCTCTTATATTTTACATGTACCAAAACACAAACTTTCAATTATAATTTTAGCCAATACAAACGATTTTTCAGCACTAGATTTAGTGTACCGTACAATAGATATCCTTTTAAAAGATTACACAATAGAAGCTTCTAAAAAAGTAACAATACCTAGTATAAAACAACTAAAAAAATATGAAGGAACTTATGAGTTTCAACCAGGAGTTTATTTTAATATCATTGCAGAAAAAGACACTCTATATTTTCAGGAATTTGGTTCAAAAACCAAAAGCCCACTACCTTCTTTAGATAAAAACACTTTTGAGTTTCCATACATTCCATATTCTAAATTTATTTTTTCTGATAATAAATTTGATTTTCGCATTGCAGATTTCACCTATGAATGTTTTAAAACCAAAATACAACAGCCAAAATTAGATGAAATAGACTTAACTAATTTAACAGGAGTATTTATAAATAAAGAACACAATATAATTTACGAATTATTTATAGTAGAAAACAAACTTAACCTTAAGCGTACTTTTGGAAATACTATTATTTTAAATCCACTTACTTTAAAAAGCTTTTATTCTTCAGAATTAGGAAAATTAGATTTTACTTATAACGAAAAAGGCCTTGTTGAAGGTTTTAAATTATCAGGACAAAACTTTAAGAATATAATATTTAAAAAATAATACTCATACAAAGAACTAACACATTTAACGAATTTATTAAAAACTCATTTATATCAATAATTATTTTAAAAAGGTATCCCTAGTTTTTAATAAATTCTCTTCTAAAGATTTATTTTATAATCTTTTTACACCAAAATTTTTAAGAAATACATTAAGAATAAACAAAGCACTTTCTAACATAAATATTATCATAAAACTAAAGCAACTCAACCTTTTTGTAATTTATTAATCAAAAGAATTATATTTACCCTTTATGACATTCACATAGTACGTGAAAGCTCTATATTTTGAACAATAAATAAAAATCAAAATGTTAAAAGAAGACCATTTATTTGGTGAAGACAAAAGGTTTAAACAACTTATCAAAAATTCTTTTGATATGATTGTTCTTTTAAATTCAGAAGGAGTTCAGCAATATATTAGTGAGTCATGTGAGAAAATACTGGGTTATAAGCAAGAAGAGTTAATCAATATTTCTGCTATTGAGAAAATGATTCATCCAGATGACCGGGAGTCCGCATTAAAAGGCTTTTTAAATATTGTTAAAAATAAAACAAATGGTGGTGAGCAATACCGCCATCGTCATAAAAATGGTAGTTGGGTTTATCTAGAAGCTTTTGGGACTAATCAATTAAAAAATACTGCAATAAAATCTATAGTTCTTAATGTACGTGATATTACTCAACGGAAAAAAGCAGAAGAAAAACTTAAATTTAATTATTCTTTGCTTAGAATTGCAGGTGAAACTGCAAAATTTGGAGGCTGGAATTATAATGTAGCAGAAAAAAAAATACATTGGAGTGATGAAATTGCAATTATGAGAGAAGAACCATTAGGTTTTTCTCCTGATTTAAAAAGCGGAATCGCAGCTTACGAACCAGAATATCGTGATAAAATCTCAAAAGTATTCCAAGATTGTTTAGAATTAGGAATTCCCTACGATGAAGAAATGATTATTTCAACTGCTAAGGGAAATAAAATATGGGTACGTACTACTGGCAAAGCTGTAAGAGATTATAAAGGGAATATAGTTATGCTTCAAGGTTCTTTTCAGAATATTACTTCAAAAAAATTAAAAGAAGAAGAATTAAAAGAAAGTGAAAAAAAATTAAAAGAACTAAATGCTACAAAAGACAAGCTTTTCTCCATTATTGCGCACGATTTAAGAAGCCCTTTTAATACAATTTTAGGTCTTTCAAATTTGTTAGCTAACAATACACAAAATTATGATTCTGAAAAAGTTGAAAAATTTAGCTCCTATATAAATTCCGCAGCATTAAACACACTTACCTTACTTGATAATTTATTAAATTGGGCAAAATCACAAACGGGGCAAATTATGTTTAATCCTGTAAAATTAAATTTACAACCATTAATAACGCACATAATTGAGGTCTTAAATCCAGCCGCAGAACTTAAAAACATAACATTAAAACATTTTCAAAGTAATGGTCTTGAGGTTTTTGCAGATCAATATATGCTAAAAATAATAATTCGAAATTTAATTACTAATGCTATAAAATTCACTAATTCAGAAGGTTGCATAGAAGTTAGTGCTTTGGAAAAAAATAATTTTATTGAAATTACGGTATCAGATAATGGAATTGGAATGAATAAAGAAACTTTAAATAAATTATTTGAATTTCAATCCAATGAAACAACAGTTGGAACAGCAAATGAAAAAGGTTCTGGTTTAGGCTTAATACTTTGCAAAGAATTTATAGAAAACCAAGGAGGGAAAATTTGGGTTGAGAGTGAATTAGGCAAGGGAAGTAATTTTAAATTCACTTTACCTTTAAAATGATTAAAACTACTTTTAAAAATAATTAATAATATTAATACTCAATTATCTTTTTCAAATTAATTTAATATAAATATTACCCAATAATAAAGAGTTTACAAAGCAAATAAAAGCTTTAAAAATTGAATAATAATTAACTTCAATAGTTATAATTTATTTGTAACTTTAATATGTTATTAATAATACAAGTATCATAACAAACTAATTTTATTATTCAAAAAAACTGTGGTATTACTTATTCATTAGTTTTAAGCGTAATTATTGAATTAAATTTAAAAATGATGGGCACTATAAATTTTGATACACTTTCACAAGCTGTTGATTCTTTAACCAACAATGGATTTACTGAAGATTTTAAAGCTGAAGAGAAAACTATTGTAGCTCTCTATTCTAAAAAAGAATATTTACCAAAAGAACTTAAAATTACCCAAACCTATCGTTTTGACGGCATGGACAGTCCAGAAGATGATACGGAACTTTTTGCTATAATTGCTAATGATGGTACAAAAGGAACAATGGTAATGTCCTATAGTGCAAAACATAATCAGAATGTTGAATTAATAAGAACCATAAAACAAATTGCTAAATGACATTTGTAGATTATTATAAAATATTAGGTATTGAAAAAACCGCAACTGATAAAGATATTAAAAAAGCATATAGAAAGTTAGCGCGTAAATACCATCCCGATTTAAATCCCGACAATAAAGAAGCCGAAAAAAAATTTAAAGAAATTAATGAGGCTAATGAAGTGTTAAGTAATTCTGAAAACAGAATAAAATACGACAATTACGGTAAAGATTGGAAACATAGTGAACAGTTTGAAAAAGAAAAACAACGCCAAAGCTCCCAAAGACAGCAAGGATATTCAGAACAAGATTTTTCTGATTATTTTAGCTCTATGTTTGGTGGAAATAGCTCATCATATAAACAAGGAAATAGAAAATATAGAGGGCAAGATTTTAACACTGAGCTTCACTTAAATTTAAAAGATGTTTTTGAAACTCATAAACAAGTACTTACTATTAATAATAAAAAAATAAGACTTACAATACCTGCTGGAGTAGAAAATGGCCAGGTTATTAAAATAAAAGGAAAAGGTGGAGAAGGAATAAATGGAGGACCTAATGGAGATTTATATATTAAATTTTCTATAAAAAATCATACTAAATTTAAAAGAGAAGGAAACAATTTATATGCATTTGTAGATTTAGATTTATACACTGCTATTTTAGGAGGAGAGATTACTATTGATAGTTTTAAAGGCAAAGTAAAATTAAAAATTGCCCCCGAAACCGCTAATCTTACAAAAGTAAAATTAAAAGGAAAAGGTTTTCCTATTTACAAAAAAGACAATCAATTTGGTGATTTAATAATCACTTATCAGCTTAAAATACCTACCAATTTAAATGATAAGGAAAAAGAATTGTTTGTTGAATTACAAAAATTACAATAAAATGGCTTTACAAGATTTAATACTTATAGAAAAACTTTGTATACAGTATAAAATAGAACTTTCATTTTTTGATGCTTTAGATAAAATAGGGCTTATAAAAATTGAAATATATGAACATAATAAATTCATTCAACAAGATAAAATAAGAGATCTTGAAAAAATAATTAGAATTCATAACGAGTTAAATGTAAATATAGAAGGTATTGATGTAGTATTTAATCTTTTAAAAAACGAAAAAGCACTGCGAGAAGAAATTAAGACTTTAAAAAACAGACTAGGCTTATATGAAAATATTTAAATTCTGTTTTTATGGAGGTACTAATCAAAAACAAAACGTTACTTTTAATTAGATTTTTAATACAATTAAAGAAATAAATGAACGAAAATTCAGAAGAATTAGATAATTATTTAGATAATCACTACATACATAGAAGCAATTGGTTAAGAGCTGCAGTTCTTGGAGCAAATGACGGAATTTTATCTACTGCAAGTATTGCTATTGGTGTTGCTGCGGCAACTGATATAAGAGAACCTATTATTTTAGCAACCTTAGCAGGATTAGTTGCCGGAGCATTATCCATGGCAGCCGGAGAATACGTTTCGGTAAGTTCGCAAACTGATGTAGAAAAGGCAGATATTGAAAGAGAACGAATAGAATTAGAAGAAATGCCTGAAATTGAATTACAACGTTTAGCAGACATTTATGAAAAAAGAGGCCTAAAAAAAGAAACTGCCTTAATTGTTGCTAAAGAACTTACTTTAAAAGATGCTTTAGCAGCTCATGTTAGAGATGAATTAGGAATTAATGAGATAAATGAAGCAAATCCCATTCAAGCGGCAATGGCTTCAGGTGCAGCATTTACTATTGGAGGACTCCTACCCTTTTTAGTCACAATCTTTTTACCTTTAAAAAGCATGGAATTTTCACTTTATGGTTTTTCTTTATTCTTTCTTATAATTTTAGGAGCATTATCAGCTAAAACTGGTGGATCAAATATTGGAAAAGCAATTATAAGAATTACCTTTTGGGGAACAATTGCAATGGGATTAACAGCTGCAGTTGGTTATTTGTTTAATGTGAATATTGGTTAATTAACCATACTTTTAAATCCTCAATCAAACCATTCCCTTAAACAAACAATGGAAAATAAAATATTTATTTTAACTATAATAATTTTTATTCTTGTTTTAATTTCAATAATTAGTAGTTATTCAAGAAAAAAAAGAATTAAAAGATTAAAAAATACACTCCTAATAAATTGGGGAAAGCCAAAAGAAAACGAATATTTTAATTTTTATAGTATTAAACAATACTTTAAAAATAGTATTCATAAAAATAAATCATTCCACTTAATAACTGAACCAACAAGTAAAGATTTAGATATAGATGAAATTTTTAAATTTATAGACCGAACAACTTCTAAAATTGGTCAACAATATCTTTATTATAAAATTAGAACAATTGGTACTATTGAAAAATTAAAAAATTTTGACACATTAAGTAATTTGTTCTTAAATAATAAAACATTAAGAATTAAAAGTCAATTAATTTTATCTAAACTAAATTCTAACAATGCTTATGATTTGGAAAATTTAATAAATGATAAACCAATTGAAAAACCTACCTATTTAAAACTTATTTACGTTTCTTCTTTAACATCAATTCTCTTAATTATTTCTGGCTTTTTTAATCCTATATTTTTCCTTTTTTTAATTCCCGTATTTTTTATAAATACCGTTTTTCATTATAAAAATAAAGAAAATATAACTTATTATATTAGTGCCGTAAATCAACTTTCTAAAGCTTTAACAGTTGGTAAAAAACTTTCTAAAATTGAAGAAATAAATAACTATTTTTCAGATGTGTCCTTTCTAAAAAAAGTAAGTACAATAAAAAATAAAACTGAATTTATTGCTTTTGAAAAACAAATAAGTAATGAATATGCATTGTTCTTTTGGTTTGTTATTGAATTGTTGAAAATTCTATTTATGATTGAATATCTTGTTTTTTATAGTTTTGTTGATGATATTTCAAAAGAAAAAGAAAGTATTGATAAACTATTTCAATTTATTGGAGAAATTGACGCTGCAATTTCAGTGGCATCATTAAAAGCAGACCAGGTAGAAACTTGCGCTCCTAATTTCACTTTAAACAAACAAATTACTACCAAAGAAATTAAACATCCTTTAATTAAAAATTGTATTCCAAATAATTTAAATCTAATTAATAAAAGTTTGCTGTTAACGGGTTCAAATATGTCTGGTAAAACTACTTTTATTAGAACCATTGCAACAAATTCTATTTTAGCTCAAACATTAAATATTTGTTTTGCTAAAGAATATTCAGCTCCTTTTTTAAAGGTATATTCTTCAATTAGAATAACTGATGATTTACTGGATGATACCAGTTATTATTTAAAAGAAGTATTAACAATTAAAGAACTTATTAAAGCTTCTGAAGATAAAAATCCTTGTTTATTTGTGCTTGATGAAATTTTTAAAGGAACAAATACAATTGAAAGAATTTCTGGTGGAAAAGCAATTTTAACATTTATAAATAAAAAAAATCACATTGTATTAGTTTCAACTCATGATGTAGAATTAACTGAACTACTTAAAAACGATAGTTACGAATTATATCATTTTAACGAAAGTATTGAAAACGGAAAACTAATTTTTGATCACAAATTAAAACCGGGTAAACTAAAAACTAGAAATGCTATTAAAATTTTAGAATTATATGATTATCCAGATGAAATTATCATTGATGCTAGAAAAACAGTTCAAAATAATTTTGGTTAATATTCAATAAACAAAAAAGAAAACTCCAGTAATAAAAACCTTTTTTTTAAAGTCTTCACTACTGAAATTTTACTTTAAACCTTAGAATAATTTAGAAATAATTTTAAATTAATTCACTAGTAAAATTATTCTAATGTGAATTTTCTTGCATATATATGAACTGAAGCCAACATAGCATTATATGCTACATTATAATCCTTTTCTAAAGCTAATTCCATAATTTTTTGGGCTTTATCATTTTCACCTAAATAATTATAAGACAATGATAAAATATAATCATTAACAGCAGCATTATTACCTCCCCGTTCATTTAAAAGGGTTTCTTCTTCATTCAATTTAATCATTGATTCTATTTCACTAATCAGCTTCTTAACAATTTTATCACCTTCCTTTTTACGCCCTAGCTCTTTTAATGCTTTTGCTTTAAAAACTGTAGCAACAGAAATAGGGTTCATATTCTGATTTATAGCTTTCTTAAAATACTTTTTTGCTTTTTCGGTCTGCTTATCCAACTTATAAGCCAACCCAACATAATAATCTGTTCGAGTGAAAACTGGATGATTTACAATAACCTCATTTAAGTATTTTGGGTATAAATAAGATTTTTGAAATTCTTCAATTGCTTGCTTATAATTACCTTCTTCCATCATTTTTTTACCGTTCCCAATTAATGCTTCTGAATAACGCACATGACGAAACGGTATACCCAATAATTTCTCAACCGCACTAAAATATGAATTTTTCAATATATTTTGAGCATCAACATACCTTCCAACTTTATTATAAAAATCAACAGCATTAAGTGCAGATTCCCCCTTACGATACAATAACTCTAGATTATTATCATAATGCTCTTCTAGTTTCTTATTATTCCCTTTTTTTATATATAAAAACTCTAATTCACTAAACGTTCTTAAACTATTATTTGAATTTGCAAAAGACTTCTCCATTAGATAAATTGTAGCATCAACATCATCAACTTTCTCAACATGTCTACCTATTGCTAAATTTCGATTTACTCTACTATTATTCGGATTTAATTTATTTGAAGTTTCCCATAATGTTATGGCTTCTTTATGACGTCTTAAATGATATAACAAGTCTCCTAAATACATCATTGCAATATCATCTTCAGGATTGTTTTTTAAAACATCTTTTAAAACTGGAACAGAACTTACCCTAAACGGAAACACATAATTAGTATTTGTTGCTGATGCCTTTTTATAATAATTTAAAGCTTCTGTGTTTCCCCCCATTTGCATTAAGCAATATCCCAAATAGTAATTTACCATTGGATACATAGATTTTTGTGAAGCATAATTTTCTTCTGCAATTCTTAAAACTTTCAAGGCTTCAGTGTAATCGTTTAAATTCATATAGAATATTGCAGTCTCCATATAATTTTGTGAACCAAGAAAAAGTTTATCTTTTCTATCGAATAAAAAATTAATTTTATCAATTAGCTGCTCGGTTGCTCCTTCTAATTCCATTCTTTCTATATAACCCACAAAATTAAGTGGGTCTCTTTCAAATGATTTTGCAAGATAAAATTGAGCTTTATTTTTATCACCCAATTTTCTTGTAACATAAGTGAAAAGATTATAAATATTAGGATGTGTAAGATATGATAAAGGAACTTCCTCTAACCTTCTCAATGCCTCATGTAAATTACCTTTTAAAACCTCAACCTGCGCCAAATAAAACAATGAATTATCCAAATCTCCCCTATTTCTAGAAGATTTAGCAAGATATTTATGAGCATTATCAAGTTCACCTAACTGAATATATGCATAACCATTTAAAAAATCAGCTCTTGAACGACCGTAAAAATGACCCGTTATATATGACTTTGCAAATGTTTCATTGGCTTTTTTATACTCACCTCTCTTAACTTGAATAGTTCCTTTTAACCTAAGAGCTCTTGATTCTGTTGGATTTCTTAATAAAATTTCTTCAATATATTCATCTGCATCTGTACCATAAAAATCAAAATAATTAGACATTGCTTTTGTATAAAGCTGATCTATAGTCAATTCTTTTTTATCTATTTCTAAAATCTTATGATGAACAGGTAGTTCTGATTTAATTTTATTTACATATTTAAAAAATGGTTTTTTAGTATTGTCTACAATTATCAATTCTAAAGTATCTGATTCTATTGATTTCAGATTTAAATTTTTGTTATAAATTTCACCTACCTTAAAATCATAATTCAACTCTTCAATCTTTTTACCATTTTTCAAAATAGTAATTACTGAGCTTGGCAAATTAAGTGTTGGTGCTAGATCCAATCTATAATTATTATCATTAATTCTTTTAAAATTAACGGCAATTTCTTTTGTTGCTTTTATAAATCCTGAAGTATTTTTAATAGGGTACCAAAAAATAGAAAATTCTTTAACTTCAAATGGCTGTAACACACCGTATCCGTGATTCATTCTTTCATTAAAAGCCTGATGTTGCAGCTCAATATAACCACCATCATTATCACTTAAAAAAGTATCCCATTGTTTACCACTTTCTGAAGTTCCCCAAGTAAAGTATTTTTTTCCTGGAGCAACTCTATGATCTGCAACAACAACTGAACCAGCATTAATACCTTTATCATGGGAATAAACTCCCCAATAATCCATAACCGTTCCTGTACCATCAGTAAAAGCAGAAAGTGAATGTTTTACATTTTTTACCCAATTCCAATCTGTACCATCTTTTGAATATTCAGACCATTTTTTTAAATTACTAATTCCATGTCCAGTTGCATATGTTTCTTGAGGATAGATTAATTCCATCTCATCTGTAGCATGCATCGCCGCATTATTAGACGATACAAATGGTACCATATAAGGAACCGTACTTATAAACCTTCCTTTAGTTTCTACAAACAATGCATCTGGTCTTAAAATAATTTCATACTCCCATTTCATCATTCTCACAGGTTCTATTTCTGCAACTATCACAGTTTTACTACCATCTGAATTCTCTTTAATATCATAAGTTATTTTATTCATTTGAGTATATCCATGACCTCCAGGATGATTGTATTCCAACCCTCCTGATAACCATGCCGAGCGCACTGCAATTTCTGCTGGTTTAATAACATTATTATAATATAAAAAATCCCACCCGTTTCGTTTATCAACAGCTCCTTGTATTCTTCCTCTTAATTGCGGAATTATATCCACATATATATAATCATTTTCTAAACGAACAACTTCATATTCTACCTCTTTTTTTGTTGGTTTATAATCATTCTGAAATGAATATGGATACGTAGATCTTTTATCCCTAAAATATTTTAAGCCCTCAATTTTAAAATCCTTTAAATAAGCATTAGGATCATCTGCTCCCATATCATAAGTAGGAATATTCTTTTTAAAAACTTTAATTTTTACAGATTGTTTTTGTGCAAATAATGTGCTTATAAAAAGCAACATTAAAAAACTTGTTAATGGTTTAATAAATTTCATAAAAGTTATATTTGGTTAAATAATTAGTTTAAAATTAAAAGCAGAAGACTAACTGCTTTTTCAATTTAGCAATTAAAGTTTAATTTCCTTCCACAGACTTATGTTCAAAGTTTTTGCAAACTTTGTGCAAAGTTTATTTAAAGTTTTTCTATTTTTAACCTCATATGAATGATAAGGATTATCTAAAATATTGTTTAATTGAAATTGAGAAAAAACTTAACTGGGATAAACCAAACTTATGGAAAGATCGAGATTTTATAAAATTATCTGAAATCATTTCAGCTGAATCTAATATTTCAATTAGTTCACATACATTAAAACGTCTTTTTGGTAAAATAAAATATGTAAAATCCTATAACCCACAACAGGCTACAAAAGATGCTTTGTCTATTTTTATTGGATTCAAAAATTGGGATGATTTTATAGAAACAAGAATTTCTATTAATAGTGATAATTCTAAAAACAAAAACAACCCGAAAAGATATACTCTAAGTGAAAATTGGTTAAAACTCGTTTTAATTTCTGTAAGTATTTTGGTTATTGCATTTTTATATATGGTTTTTATTTCTCCCCAAGCTTTTAAAATAAATAACAATTTTAAATTTGATTTAAAAGACTCAATTGGTTTAACACCCTATACAATATCTATAAATTATAATATAAGCGAAATAAACACAGATAGTATAATTGTTGATTATAATTTTAAAAACCCAATTAGAGGCCCTCGTACAACCAAATTAAATAAATCTAAGTTTATAAACAATTTCACATATCAAATACCAGGTTATTATCAGGTAGATTTAAAAGTTGATGGTGAAACTATAAATTCAAAAAAAGTTCTTGCCCTATCCGATGGTTGGGATAGTTATATAATGCCTGAAAAAGATTCTCAAACATTTTGGATAAATCGTAAAATTGAATCGCATTCTGAAAATGGTTCATTGTATTACAGCCCTCAAAGAATTAGAAACAATGGTTTTAATGATCCTGTATTTTATGTTGTAAATAGACTCTTTAAACAATTTGAAATTGATGGAGATAATTTTGAATTAAAAGCGAGATTTAAAAACACCGAAGATATTGGAGGGATAACTTGTTATAATTTTAATTTGAAACTTTTTTGTACCAATGAAACAAATTATTTCAGTTTAATGGAAAATGGTTGTTCGCAATATTCTGGAGTTAAAATTGGTGAAAAAGTAATAAACGGAATGGATACTAACCTTTCTTCTTTTAAACTTGACACCCAAAATTGGAATTTATTTAATGTTATTGTTAAAAACAAAAAAGTAAAAATTTATATAAATAATAAATTAATTTTTGAATATATTTACAATACCACAAATGGTAAAATTGTAGGAATTGAAAATATTTTTAAAGGTTGTGGAATGTTAGATTTTATTGAATTAAAAGATTTAAATAAGGGACCTATTTACGTTTATGATTTTTCATCAACACCATAAATTATTAGTCTACATTTTACACAAAAAAAATAACTGTTTAGATAATTCTAAACAGTTATTTTTTTGAATTTATTTAATTGATTAGGATATTTTCTTTACCAAAACAACCCAATCTTTATCCATATCTTTTGGTGGATTTCCTAAGGACTGCAAATTTCCACCTTTTACGGTTTTTATGTTACTATTTTGAAGTTCACCTCCAATTCTAGGGTTATACCATTGTATAGAATATTCACCTAAATAAGATTTTAAATTCAACTTGGCTTCTCCACCTTTCTTTAAAAGTATTACATAAGTATCACCTTCTAAAGAAAAACAATAATCATTTTTGTTAGAAATTAAACTATCATTATTTGTCATTTTATCTACAGGTAAATTATTCTTAGTGAAAAAATCTAAACATATTTTACCCATTTCCCAAAACTTATCTCGTGAACGATAATCTTCACAAGACAAATCAGAATGTGGGTGCTTATAACCAAAATACCACTCTGTTCCCCAAGCACCAGCTAACATTGCTCCCCACAATCCATTGGTTCTAGCAAAATAATGTTCAGGATCTTCTTCATCTGTTATTAATGAATGCTGTGCATCACCAGGCTCATCACAAGCAACCGCCCAAACTTTACCTGCTGCTTTAGCTTCTGCTAAAACTTTAATAACTTGTTCGTGAACTTTACTAAAATCAGCTTTATTAGTTTGTAATGAAGCTCCTGTTAGTTTTGATTTATTTCCATACATAGCATCATACCAATTACCATTGTGAATTACCATATGATGGTGATAAGCATCAACACTATAAATATATTCAGACAAAGCTCTTCGCTGATAATCATCTAATGGCATTGTAGGGATTTTATCATAATTACCCCAATCTCCAATTTCTTCACATAAATTCCAGTTTAGAGCTAAATGATGTCCAAATCGCGCTATTAATTCACGGTAATATAGTTTAGTTAAACCTCCAATTGCTCCAGCATCTAACAATCCTTGATTTTCATATTCTAAGGTTTTAAAATGTAAAAATATTCCTAATTCCTGTGCGTGTTCAAAAACAATTTCCCATTGATCTAATTTTGAACAATCAAAACGATCAAAAGTATCATAGTTTATATATGGAAACACATTCTGATCATCTCCAGATATATTATTTGTTAAAAAGGAAACTGAATTCATACCTTTTGAGGCCAAATAGTTTACTGCTCCAATTATTTCCTTTCCTTTACCGTCTTTCCATATAGGATTATTATTTTTCCAATCTTTAAGATGCGCTGACCATTTTTTTACCAAATTATCTTTATGTCCATCCGATGCAAAATCACCATCAAAAGCATAATATGATAAGAAATTTTCAGGAGCATCAGATCCGCACTTATAAAATACCTCTCCCTTTTCTGCTAGTTTTAAATATGGGGTACCATCATATTTCAATCTACCTCTCCCTCTAAAATCACTACCAACTTTATCCGTAGGTTTAATTGTGAAATTTCCTTTTGTACCGTCCATAAATTTACCAGATGGGGCACCTTTTTCACGAGTTCTAACTGCAGCCCATTTACCTTTAATAAATTTCACACTATAAGACCACTCTCCTATTTCATCTGGTGAAAAATGAACTTTCCATTTATTCCCTGAAGTTGCTGAAGTTTGTCCTGCATTTCCATCGGCTGCAAAATAACCAGGAATTAAATATGTTTTCCCTGTCTTGTTATGTTTAAAAGAAACATCTAATCTGTAATTATAAAACGGATTAAACTCATCATTTTCAGAACATTCCGGACCATCAAAAACTAATGTTAATTTGTGCCATTTTTTTAATTCTCCATCTATTTTTTGAGCTTGCAATTCAGTAATAAATACAGTTAATATAAAAAGAATTAGTAAAGAGATTTGTTTTTTCATTATTAAAATATTTCGGTTTATTTTTTCTCTCCGAAAGATAATACTTTTTATGATTTACAAATTATTTTAGTGCTCCAAAAAGTAATTTGAATAATAATAAACAAAAACTAATTGTATTCTATATGATTATATAAATTGACTCTTATTCTAAAAAAGTGAATTTCAAAAAAAGTATATTTGCTCAAAATTTTACCCAATTTATTGTGCAAACACATTTTCAACACTTCTCAACTACCATAAACCATATAAAATTACCAAGTAAATTTACATTCCCCTTTTACTATGAGCCTCACCCATTATGTGAATTAGCTGCAACTGAAGTTCAAAATTACTTAAAAAATCAAACCGATTTTGAACATAATTTTGGCTTAGACATTTCTAAAAAAGGATTGGTTATTGGAAAAATGTTTGGTGTATTGGTAGTGAAAAACCAGCAAAATGAAATTGGATATATTACAGCAGTTTCAGGCAAGTTGGCAGAAAAAAATAAGCATAAAAAGTTTGTCCCTCCTGTTTATGATATGCTTACAAAGGATTCTTATTTCCTAAAAGAAGAAACGATTTTAAATAACATTAATTTAGAAATAGAAAAATTAGAAAATAACACTGAATATTTAGTATTGCTAGCACAAGAAAAGTTAGAAAATAAAAAAGCAAATATTGATATTCAAGAAAAAAAAGAAGCCTTAAAAGCTGCTAAAAAAGACAGGAATTCACGTAGAGAAAAAGCAAAATTAGAATTATCATTAGAAGATTATACTCTTTTTGAAAAGACTTTAAGCAAAGAGAGTTTAGAAACAAAATATTTTTTTAATAATGTAAATCGTTATTGGAAACATACCTTAAAATCTGTTAAAGAAAAACTATCAGTTTTCACCAATAAAATAGAACTATTAAAAGATAAACGTAAAACAAAATCAGCAGCATTACAACAATATTTATTTGAACAATATCAGTTTCTCAATTCAAAAAAAGAAGTCAAAAATTTATCTCAATTATTTATTGATACTACTGAACAAAAACCACCTGCAGGCTCTGGAGAATGTACAGCTCCAAAATTATTGCAATATGCATTTTTACACGATTTAAAACCGATAGCAATGGCTGAATTTTGGTGGGGACAATCACCAAACAAAGAAATAAGAAAACACCAACAATTTTATCCTGCTTGTCAAGGAAAGTGCAAACCAATATTAACTCATATGTTGGCTAGAATTGAAATGGATACAAACCCGATGTTACAAAATCCGGCAATTGGTAAGGAGCTAGAAACTATTTTTGAAGATGAATCTTTAATTGTGGTTTACAAACCTGCCGAATTTTTATCGGTTCCTGGAATTCACATTCAAGACTCGGTTTATACACGAATTAAACAACAAGTTAAAAATATTACCGGTCCAATTATTGTGCATCGGTTAGACATGTCTACCTCTGGATTATTAGTTTTGGCAAAGAACAAAAAAGCACACAAAAACTTACAAAGTCAATTTATAAATAAAACCGTAAAAAAAAGGTACACGGCTTTATTAGATGGTATTGTAACTGATGATAATGGAACAATTAACTTACCACTTCGGGTTGATTTAGATGATAGGCCAAGACAATTGGTTTGTTTTGAACATGGAAAACCAGCTGAAACAAATTGGGAAGTTGTTGAACGGAAAAACGGAAAAACAAAAATACACTTCTACCCTATTTCTGGGCGAACACATCAATTACGTGTACATGCTTCCCATTCTTTAGGATTAAATATTCCTATTATTGGTGATGATTTATATGGTAAAAAATCTAATAGATTGTATTTACATGCTGATACATTAGAATTTAAACATCCAATAACTAAAGAAAAAATGACATTCTATAAAGAAGCTGAATTCTAATAGAATATTTAATTTTTCTAAGGTAATACACGAGACATCCACCAAGCAACATGAGCAGAACTACCCACAAGTGGCTGCCTCTTGGTATCTTCAATAGTAGACCAATCTTCTTTAAATGAGATTGCTCGAGTTTTCAATTTTTTTGGCAATCCAGCAGGAAATAAATCTCCCGCAACAGATTGAAACTCTGCATAATTTTTTCTTCTTTTTGAAGGAGTTCCTCCCGGAATATTTAGCAATAAACGAGATGGAGGAATTAAACGAATCATATTTTCTGTTTCCCAAATAACACCTGGCGTAATTCCAACTGTTAAAATAACTAGATTTGCATTTCTGGCCATTTGTAAAACCTCTTCTTTCCAGTTATCATCTGAGACATAAACATTATCTGCTCCAATTATAGGTGGTGATCCTGGCTCTCCAATAGCAGCTATATTACCAAAACTAAGTGTGAGTTCTGACAAAATCTCTCCAAACTCATAATTTTCTTGTCTTCGGAGACCTCTTAACCATAATTTTAACTCAAATTTTTGAACTTTTAATAGCTCCAAAAAAGCTGTTGGTCTTCGATCTCTTCCCCAACTGTAATAAACTTTCCAATCTGTGTCTTCAGAAAATGGGCGTAAAAAAAGAACTCCTGGTGCAGATTCAAGTTTAACAAAACGAGGCGATTTGTGTCTACGTGCCTTCTTTCTTAAGATAATAACTCCTAAAACACTGAGTATTGCTAATAAAATAAATAAAGGTTTGGGTATAGGTACCAAATCATAAAGTGGATTTTGCACATTAAAAAAGGGAATTAATGACGTTGAATTAATAAGAAATATGAAAAAAAAGATCATAAGTAAATTACTAATCTTACGATATAAAACTCCACGTGAACGCGTACTTTTCACCATTGCAGGACGACTTCGGTCTGCCACCTCTTGCTCTTTCAATTTATGCTTCATACGACATTCTTTTTAATATGAATTAAATACAAAAAATCAGTTAATTTAGATCCCCACCAACAAACACACTCATAAGATACTAATATATAGCTAAATAAAAAATAATGAATTTATTTATATAAAACCAAATCACTATTAAATATTACAAACTCTTCACCAAATAAAGACTAAATAAGAAAGTCTAAATCTTCAAATATTAATCTATTTTCAATAATAACTATTCTTTAAAAAACAATGAAAATGGTATTAAAAATGAACCTTAACCATAAAAAATAACGTTGTTTATTTATTAAATTTCTACTTATAAATTTTACTTTTTCTTTCCTATATTTGCTCAAATAAAAAATAACCTAAGACACTTAATAAATAAAACAGTCTTAATCCTATTTAATCAGTTTAATAAGCAATAAATTGTTGTTTTTAATGTTTGAAACATACCTTATAAAAAGGTAATTTAATTTGAGTTAACTCAATATGAAAAAATATATTTTAGTTATAATTTTATCTTTCACTCTAGTTATTAGTTGTGATAAAGATGATATATGTTTAGAAGACACAACACCAAATTTAGTGTTGAAATTTGTTAGTTTTGAAAATGACACTATTATTAAAGAGATTACTATTGATAGTATTAGAGCTTTAAACTCCTACGATATTGAGTCTTTTCAGGCTTCTTCGTTGGATTCTATTAGCATTCCGCTAGACTTTAATGAAAACACAACAACTTATAAAATTTCATCTAATGGTACTTCAGACACTATTGTATTTAACTATCATAGAAATGATGTTTTTGTTTCAAGATCTTGTGGTTATATTACCATTTTTGAAGATTTAGAAATAGAAAGCACAACAAACCATTGGATTAAAGGATTTAATATTAATAATACAACTATAGATAATGACACCATTTCGCATATTAATATTCTCCATTAGTTTATTACTTAGTTTTTCTTCATTTTCTCAAGAAGAAAAAACTAAAGATACAATTAAAACAAAAGTAAGCTATGGATTAAGAGTAGGTGCCGATATTAGCAAACCTGTAATTTCTTTTTTTGATGAAGATTCAAAAGGATTTGCTTTGGTAGGTGATTTAAAAGTTGCTACTAATTATTATGCTGCCTTTGAATTTGGATTTGATGATGTAACCAGAGAAGAAGATTATTTCAATTTTTCTGCTAAAGGATCTTATTTAAAGGTAGGGGTTAATTATAATGCTTATGAAAACTGGAAAGGAATGGATAACGAAATATTTTTTGGTTTACGTTACGGTTTAAGTTTTTATGAACAAACACTTATTGATTATACTCCTAATGCAGATGGAACTTATTTTACTTCATCACCAATTGAAGTTGGAACAGAATATAAAGACTTAAATGCCCATTGGCTTGAATTTGTATTTGGAATGAAGGTTGAAACCCTTAACAACTTGTATTTAGGAGCTCAAGTAAGTATTAATAAAATGATGAGTGCAGATGATCCTGAAAACTTTAAAAGCTTATATGTTCCTGGCTTTAATCGTGTATTTTCAAATGATTTGGGAATTGGGTTTATTTATACTTTAAGCTATAACATACCTTTAATTAATAAATTCAAATAAATTTTGTTAATTTTAGGTTCCAAAACCTAGAAAATGAAAAATATTCCAAGTTTAGATTTATCAGATTTTTTATCTGATGATCCACAAAAAAAACAAAAATTCATAAAAGAAATCGGTCAAGCATATGAAGAAATTGGCTTTGTTGCTTTAAAAGGTCATTTCTTATCAGATGACTTAACTGCCAATTTGTATGCTAAAGTTAAAGATTTTTATAATTTACCAGATGAGATTAAAGAATCTTATGAAATAGAAGGAATTGGAGGTCAAAGAGGATATACATCTTTTGGTAAAGAAAGTGCTAAAGGAAAAAAAGTAGGAGATTTAAAAGAGTTTTGGCATTTTGGACAAGAAGTAGTTGGTAATGATAAATTAAAAGCAGAATATCCAAAAAATGTAATTGTAAATGAAGTTCCCGGTTTTAATTCTATAGGAATGGAAGCATATAAAAATTTGGAAAAAACAGCAATATACGTATTACGTGCACTTTCCCTTTATATAGGTTTAGATGAATTTTATTTTGACAATTATGTAATTAACGGAAATAGTATTTTACGCCCAATCCACTACCCTCCTATAAAAGGAGAACCAAAAGGTGCTGTTAGAGCTGCAGCCCACGGAGATATTAATTTAATTACTCTTTTAATGGGAGCCTCAGCTTCTGGCCTAGAAGTACAAAATAAACAAGGTGAATGGATTCCTGTTACCGCATTACCAGAACAATTAGTGGTAAATGTTGGAGATATGTTAGAAAGGTTAACAAACAATAAATTAAGATCTACTATACATAGAGTTGTAAATCCTCCTAGAGAAGAATGGGATAAACCAAGATATTCAATACCTTTTTTCACACATCCTATAAGTGAAATGCCTTTAAATTGTTTAAAAGAATGTATTGATGATGTGCGTCCAAAAGTATACGATGATATTACTGCAGGTGAATTTTTAAATGAACGTTTAAAAGAATTAGGCCTTATTAAATGATCTCAAAAAAAGTTATATCAATATTTACATTTGGTGTTTTTTTATTAATAGCAGGTGCAATTTTAAAATTCTCAAACAATCCACAAGCAAATTTAATTATGGCAATTGGTTTAGTTTTTGAACTTTTGGCTGCCCTTGTATTTATCTGGAATAAACTTAAAAAATAAATACATTTTAAGTAGCTTTGTACTAATAATTCGCAATTTAACAATGGGTAAAAAAAAATTAAATAGTTTAGATAGTTTAGGTGGTTTTGTATTTTCAACCAATAATGATTTTGAATACGAAAAAGAAAATCAACAAGAAAACCTTAAACCCAACCAACAGCATTTAGAAGCCCATTTTTCAAATAAAGCAAGAGGAGGTAAAACAGTAACTGTTATTACTGGTTTTGAAGGCTCTGAAGATGAATTAAAATCTTTAGGGAAAATGTTGAAACAAAAATGTGGAGTTGGAGGAAGTGTTAAAGATGGTGAAATTATTATTCAAGGAAAATTTAGAGATAAAATAATGGAAATCCTTAAAAAGGATGGTTATAATGTAAAACGCGTTGGCGGATAAATATGAAAAAAATAGCAGAATCAGAACTTATTTTAAATCCTGATGGTAGTGTTTACCATTTAAATTTAAAACCCGAAAATATTGCTCAAGATATTATTTTTGTAGGTGATCAAAATAGAGTTCCAAAAATCTCTAATTATTTCGATTCTATTGAATTTGAAACTCAAAAAAGAGAATTTAGAACAATTACAGGTGTTTATAAAGGAAAAAGAATTTCAGTTATTTCTACCGGAATAGGACCAGACAATATAGATATTGTTATGAATGAATTGGATGCTTTGGTAAATATTGATTTGGAAAGCAGAACTATTAAAAAGAATCACACTTCCTTAAACATTGTTAGAATAGGAACATCTGGTTCACTTCAAAATGATATTCCAGTAGATAGTTTTGTACTTGCAAAATATGGTTTAGGATTAGATGGTATGCTTCACTCTTATAAATGTGAACACATATTAGAACCAGATTTTGAAGATGCGCTAATTAAACATACAAACTGGAGCCCAAGAAAAGCAAGACCTTATATTGTAAAGAATAGTAAAACATTAGGTATGAAATTATCTGGAAATGGGGTTTTTGAAGGTGTAACTGCTACTGCAGGAGGTTTTTATGGACCACAAGGTAGGGTTTTAAGATTACCAATTCAAGATCCAGAATTAAACAATAAAATTGATAGTTTTGAATATAATGGACTTAGAATCACTAATTTAGAAATGGAAACTTCAGCAATTTATGGTTTATCTAAATTACTAGGACATGAGGCTTGTTCTATGAATGCAATTATAGCTAACAGAGCAAATGGAACTTTTAGCGAAGACCCTTATAAACCTGTAGAAGAACTAATTATCTATACATTAAATAAACTTTGTTCATAATTTTTTGTATATTTCCCCTTTAATAAATCTCAAAATAACCCCTAATAAAATGAAAAAAATAACTTTTACCATACTAGCAATTACATTTACATTATTATGTACCTCTTGCAAATCTGTCAAAGGTTGTGGATTAACAAGTGATAATTCAAAAATTGAAAATATTACAAATGAATCAATTATTGTAGCTGAAGCTGAATAATTAATAAATTTCATAAATTATTAAAAATCTGGTTTTTATCAGATTTTTTTTTGTTTTATACAAAAATATTATAATGCTTTTATTTCAAATGAAAGTATGTATATTTGCCTTCAATAAAATTTAAGAAAATGAATAACGGATTATACGCAAAATTTAACACTTCAAAAGGTGTTATTTTAGTAAACTTAGAATTTGAAAAAACTCCTGGAACAGTTGGTAACTTTGTTGCTTTAGCTGAAGGAAATTTAGAAAACAAATCTAAACCACAAGGTACACCTTATTATGATGGTTTAAAATTTCATAGAGTAATTGCTGATTTTATGGTTCAAGGTGGTTGTCCTCTAGGAACTGGAACTGGTTCTCCTGGTTATAGTTTTGATGATGAATTTCATCCAGATTTAAAACATAGTGGACCTGGTATTTTATCAATGGCAAACTCTGGACCTGCTTCAAACGGAAGTCAATTTTTTATTACTCATGTTGCTACTCCTTGGTTAGATAACAAACATACAGTTTTTGGAAATGTTGTTGAAGGTCAAGACATTGTTGATACAATAGCTCAAGATGATATACTTGAAACTTTAGAAATTGTAAGAGTTGGTGCTGATGCTGAAAACTTTAATGCTGTAGAAGCTTTTAGAGTTTTTGAAGGATCTAGAGCTAAACGTGAAGAAGAAGCTAAAAATGCAGTAAAAGAAGCTATGGATAAAATAGCTGCTGGTTATGATGAAACTCCAAGCGGATTACGTTATAAAATACTACAAACTGCTGAGGGAAAACCTGCTACAAAAGGAAGTAAGGTTTCTGTACACTACAAAGGGCAATTAGTTGATGGTCAAGTTTTTGATTCTTCATACCAACGTAAAGAACCTATTGATTTTACAATTGGTGTTGGTCAAGTAATACCAGGATGGGACGAAGGAATTCAATTATTAAAAGTTGGTGAAAAAGCCAGATTAGTAATCCCTTCTAACTTAGCATATGGTTCACAAGGTGCTGGTGGAGTTATCCCTCCAGATGCTACACTTATTTTTGATGTAGAATTAGTGGGAGTTAAATAAAAATTCTCTAAACATATAAAAGTAAAAAAGCATTGAAATAATTTCAATGCTTTTTTTTTGAATAATAAATACTTAAAAATATAAATAGAATCGATTAATAAATATTAACTTTTAATATTGAATTTTTTTATAATTAAACGAACTTTAATTTATAACCTTACAAAAACATAATTGTTAAGATTGAAGAAAACATCACAACTTTACCAATAGTAAATTGGTGAAATTCATTTTAAAACCCAACCAAACAATTTGTACAAACAAAAACAACTTAAATAATATATCAACAAATATTATAAGTGAAAGTACAATCAATAATTTTAATAATGTTTATCTAATAATTCAATTTAAAAATTAAACCTCTAATTTAATTCTATTTATATTTCAAAGTACAAACCAACTATAATTCTTATGTAAATGTAGTTACACTCTTTTGTTTAAAAAACAACTTTATAAAGGTATTTTTTATTCTTTATGATGTAATTTTACATTACTAAAAATGTAGTTTTATTTTAAATTAAATTCTATGCCAGATTTTTTAAATAAAGAGAACCATCTTAAATATACTTTACTAAATGCAAAAGGCTGTTTAAATAAGCTAACCATTGAAGAAAAGAATGAATTGGTAAAGCATAAATCTGATATTGAATTTGAATCTGGTGAAACTATAATTAAACGCGGTATGGACGTGAATAACATTCTATACTTAAATGAAGGTCTCGTAAAATTAGAAATTTCTAATGATGGTACTCCTTGTTCCTTAGGCTTAATAGAGCCTCATTCTTTTATTGGTATAATATGCTGTTTCGCTTTTGAAAATATTGATTTTACTGCCACTGCTTTAGAAAAATCAAAAGTGAGTTTTATAGATAAAAAAGTATTTGAAAACTTCATTAAAACTAATGGGGATTTTGCTTTGGATCTAATGAAGCATATGTCTGGAGTTTCCAATGCTATTTTTCATAGAATTACAACACTTTCACAGAAAAATATTGATGGGGCACTTTCAATTATTTTATTAGATTTTGCTAAAATTTACAATTCAAATTCTTTTATAATTCCAATGGTTAGAAAAGAACTTGCTAATATGCTGGGATATTCTAAAGAAAGTGTAATTAACACCTTGTCTAAATTTAACAAAGAAAATATAATTAAAGTTTCCGATAGACATATTGAGATTCTAGATCTAAATAAACTACAGCAAATTAGCAAATTGGGATAATTACTGTTTAAAATATCATTTCACAACGTCTAAATGCTTTCATTTATACGTTTTTTCTATATTTACATTTAGAAATTTAATACTATGAGACTAAAATTATTACTTTCAATATTTTCATTTTATCTTATTTCGTGTTCCTCTCCTACTAATAGTCCCAAATTTATAAATGCTGTAACAGGTAAATACTTATACAATTCTGATGAAACATTAGAAGTTTTCTTTATTGAAAATGATATGTTTTTAAAATGGCGAGGTGCAACAAAAATAAAACCTCTAATAATTAATGAAAATACTTTTTTTATTAAAGAAATGAATGAAAAAATTCAATTTTCAATAAATTATGAAACTGAAGAAAATTATATAATTTTAGTTCCTAAAAAAGAAAATGATTCCATTAAATTTAAATTTAGAAAGCTAAAAAAGGATGAAAAAATTCCCAATGATTTTTTAAAGGAAGGTAATTTTAATAAAGCACTTGAAGGTTATTTAACCATTCAAAAAAATGATTCATTAGATAAGTCCGTAAGTGAAAAAAACTTCAACAAACTTGGTTATAGAGCTTTAAATAACAATAATTTCACTAAAGCGTTGGGTATTTTTAAAATTAACATGAAATTACATCCTAACAGCTCTAATGTTTATGATAGTTATGCTGATGCGCTAAAAAAGTCAGGCGATACAATTAAAGCTATAGAATATTATAAAAAATCTTTAGCTATAGATTCTGGAAATAAAAGGGCTAAAAAATTTATTAATAAATACAGCATCACTACTAAATGATTGAAAAACTAAAATATCCAATAGGCCAAGCTAATATTCCTACAAAAATTTCAGAAGTTCACATTAAAGAATGGATTAGTACAATTGAGGAATTTCCAATTAAGCTTGAAACCCTTGTTAAAGATTTAAGTAACGAACAATTAGACTCAAAATATAGACAAAATGGTTGGACAATTAGACAAGTAATTCATCATTGTGCAGACAGTCACCATAATAGTTATTCAAGATTTAAATGGACATTAACAGAAGATACTCCTGTAATAAAAGCATATTATGAAGAAAGGTGGGCCGAATTATTTGATGGTAAATCCGGTCCTATTAATCTTTCTATTAATATGCTTTCAGCATTACACGCTAAATGGGTTTATTTGTTAAGAGGTCTTTCAGACCAAGATTTAAATAAAGAATTTATTCATCCAGAAGGAAATAACTATATTTCATTAAAAACAAATATTGGTATTTATGCTTGGCATTGCAACCACCATTATGCACATATTTACAACTTAATGAAAAGTAAAAACTGGATTACTAATTCTTAATGATGATAACGTCTTCTTCCGCTATCGCCTCCTCTTTTACTACTTTTACCCGTAGGAGGTTTTAAGCTGTATGTAAAGCTTAACATAGCATAAGTTCCTAGGTTTTCCTGAATTGTTTCTTCAAAGTAATTATCTGAGCTAGTTCTTTCTATCCCAACATTTTTATCTAAAATATCTAAGACTTGTAATTTTAAATTCCCTCTTTTCCCTTTTAAAAAAGCGTAATCTAACGAAACATTCCAAATAGGTACATTTTGAGAATCAAAATTATTATCGGTATATAAGGAATAATCAAACTGAGTATTAAATGTTAAACTATTGGTTAAATCCAATCCAAATTTTGTATAATAATTTTGCTTAAAATAGTCTCTATCTGTATTTTGTAAAGAATACGTTGTTTTATTAACATCGTATTTTGCACCTATTGTTAAGTCAACATTATTCTTATTTTCATTACTAAAACTTAATCCAAAATTATAACCTTTGCTATTTGTTTCATTATAATCACTATCAATAATAGTATTGTATTCGTTAATCTCTCCTCCTAGTCTTAAATTATAACGTAATCCAATAGTACTTATTTTTTTACTAAAATTTAAATGTCCTCTAAACCTGCTTTTATCTCCATAATTTTCAAAAGTTGAAAGTTGTACATAATTATCATCTATACTTCTATTTGTTATTATAGCATTGGTAGTTTTAGTAAATCCTAAATATGAGAAGAAACTAGTTGCTTTATTAAATTCATGAGAATAAAACATCACAGAATATTCAGAATTTTTTTCTGGTGTTAAATTGCTATTACCAACAGTAATAAATAACGGATTAAAGTCATTAACTATTGGAGTAACTTGGTTAGAACTTGGTAAAGAAATTTCCTTTTCATATTTAAATCTTAACCTTTTCCCTTTTTTATATTCATAACTAAAAGATACTCTAGGTAAAACATTATCAAATTTATTATTAATATAAGACGTATTATCTACATCCAATTCTTGCTTAATACTTTCCAATTTTCCAGAAACATAAAGTTGAATTTTATCCTTGCTAAAAACATAGCCTAATTGATTTTCAATAAATTGCTTGTTATAATCTAATTGATAGATAAAAGGAATTTGGTCAATACTATTAATTTTTTTAGTTTGATCTAATTTTTCATCACTATTTTGGTTTTTAAATTCAGTTGAAAAACTAACTAAATGATGTTCAATTATAGGTTCCATATATCTAATTGAAACATTATAGTTTAATCCTTTATTATCCTCTTCTCTTTTGGTTTCCTCATTAGATTCTGAAATACTAGAACTATCTGAAAGATTGTATTTATTTAATGACCTTTGAAAATTTGAATCTGAATTATCAGAAAATGAAATTCCACTTTTCACCCTAAAATTTCGTCCTTTTTCATTTAATTTCTTACTATAATAAAGTGCTAAACTTCCGTTATTTCTCAAATCTTCACTTCTGGTAGTTCTATCACTATTGGTGTCTAAATTTTCATTTTCATCAAAATACTTGGTAGAAGCATTACTATCCGATTCTCTTGAATCATTTTTAAAATTACCTCTTAAAACCAAATATTTTCCTTCTTGTGATCTATCTCGTAAACTAAAATTTATATTGTGATTGTTTGATATATTTTGGTTATCATTTTCCTTTTTTGAAGTGAAAATTTTATCCTGAGTAAATTGTGTTCTTGTTGAAGATTCCTGTTCCTCCCTATCTGAATAACCATAATGATAATCTAAATTAAAATTTAAATCTTTTTTAAATTCATAATTATAATTTGCCCCTGCAGTACCAGTTGTTAAAAACCCACTGTTTCCACCTCTACTTCCATCTCTTCTAAAAACAGTTGCTCCGGTATTATTTATATTATTTAATTTTCCAAAAACGGCTAATTGTGTGTTTTTAGTAAATCTATTTATATCAAATTCCGATAAATACCTATCATTTGTACCAATTCCTGCACCAACTTTCCCAAAATATCCAGACTTTTTACCTTCTTTTAAAACCAAATTAATAATTTTACTTTTTTCACCATCTTTAATTCCGGTTGTTCTAGTATCATCACTTTCCTCATCAATTATTTGAACACTTTTAATTGCATCTGCATTTAAGTTTTTTAAAGCAATAGCCATATCATTACTAAAGAACTCTTTCCCATCTACTAAAATTTTTGTTACATCTTCACCTTGAGCATTTACAGTTCCATCTGTTCCAATTTGAATTCCTGGTAATTTTTTTATTAAATCTTCAACATTATCATCTTGCTTTACTTTAAAAGCTTTTGTATTAAAAGCCACAGTATCTTGTTTTATTTTTATTGGAATAACTGCGTTTATGGTTACCTCATTTAAAAGATTCACATCTTTTTTTAACACTATAGTTCCTAAATCTTTCATTTCCTTTGAAAATGAATATACTTTCTGACTTGTTTGGTAGGTCATTAAAAATATTTGAAGCATATAATTACCTTCCTTAAAACCTGAAATATCAAACTTACCATCTGCATCAGTTGAAGTATATTTTACCAATAAAGAATCTGATGGTTGTAAAAGTGCTACAGAAACAAATTCTAAAGGTAATTTATCTTCATCTACAACAATTCCTTTAACATTTTGAGAATATGATACTTGTACTAAAAATAGTAACATAAAAAAATGGAAAATAATTTTTATTTCTTTGCAATATTTAATCATGGTTTTTCGTTTTCTTTAAACAATAAATAAAAGGTTATATTTATATTTTATTCTTAATTATCTAACCGCAAATTTGCAATAAAAAAACAATAAATTTAAATGATTTTAGTTAACGTTTGTTAACACTCCTTAATTCATGAAAAAACAACAAGAATGGTTTAATGAATATTCTGAAAGTCACCAGAATGAAACGAATCAACTGATTCATTATATTTGTGTACCTGCAATATTTTTTAGTATTGTTGGACTTTTTATGAGTATTCCTTCAAAAATAATTTCAACATTTTTAAATATTAATAATCCTTTTATTGAAAATTGGGCAGCTCTAATATTACTTATTATAATGATTTTTTACATTCGTCTGTCATTTTCAATCTTTGTAAAAATGCTTACATTTTCAATTATTTGTTTAGTTGGTAATTACTTTATATCCAATTTATTTCCGTTATTTTACACTTCATTAATAATTTTTATTGTAGCCTGGATAGGCCAATTTTATGGCCACAAATTAGAAGGTAAAAAACCGTCCTTTCTTAAGGATTTACAATTTTTATTAATTGGCCCAGCTTGGGTGTTTGAAAAAATATCAAAAAAATAGTTCTTACTATACTATGAAAAAAAATATTTTATTTCTTTTTTTAATATCAACTATTCATATGTTTTCACAGCAATATGAATACAAAACATTTAATACATCTATAAATTCTAGGTATGCAGAATTAGGTGTTACTTATATTGATGCAAACAATGTGATTTTTGCTTCATCTAAAAAAACAAATCAAGAAAAAAACTTTAATAAAAATCCCAAAAGTAACAACCAACAACTATATGTTGATCTATATAAGGGAGTTATAAATGAAGACGGTGATATTATTCAATCAAAACGATTAACAAATGACATAGACAATATGTTTTATGTTTCAGATATAACATTTTCTAAAAATTTAAAATCAACTTATTTTACTTGGAATAATTTTTACAATTCCACAAGTAAAAAAGATTCTGAAGAATGGAAAACATTACATATTGTAAAAGCTAATGTTAATAGTAACTTAGAAGTTTCAAACATTAAAAATGTACCTTTTAATAGTAATGATTATTCTGTAATGCAACCTCAAATAAGTGCAGATGGTAAACAGCTCTATTTTGTTTCGGATATGCCTAACGGTTATGGTTATACCGATATTTATGTTGTTGATATAAATAGTGACGGAACCTATGGAAAACCAAGAAACTTAGGCCCTAATGTAAATACTGATAAAACAGAATCGTTTCCTTTTATTGATTCTAATAATACTCTTTACTTTTCTTCTTACGGTCATAACTCTAAAGGTGGTTTTGACATTTTTAAAAGTGAATTTAAAAATGGTAATTTTAAAAAAGCAACTACCTTACCATCTCCAATAAATACAAAATCTGATGATTTTGCTTTTGTAATAGATACAAATAAAAAATCGGGTTTTTTTACTTCAGCCCGCAGAGGTGGAAAAGGTGATGCAGATATTTATGGTTTTAATCTTGTTGAAAAAGAAATTAAATGTATTCAATTTATTAGTGGTTTAGTTTTAAATAAAAAAATGAAACTTAGTAATGCTTCAGTTTCATTATACAACGATGAAAATAAGTTAATATCTTCTATTACTACACTTAAAAATGGAAGATATATTTTTGAAATAGAATGTAATAAAAACTATAAAATAATTGTAGAGAAAGAACATTTTACTTCTTTAGAATATAATTTTGATACTAATGATAAAGATGGTTTTGAAATAGATGAAAACCTACAAATAAAAGAGTTAGAATGTAATCAAACAATAAAAGGGCTTGTTACAAATATAAATACCAAAGAAGTTTTAAAAAATAAAACTATAAAATTATTAAAAAAAGGTAAAGTTGTAAAGACAATTAAATCTCTTGAAGATGGAAGTTTTAAGTTTGACTTAGAATGTTTTAGTCAGTATTTATTAGTTACAGACAATATTGGTTTTTCACCTTCAGAAATAAAAATTAAAACAACTAGCAATTTTGGAGAAGCACAAGTACAAAATATTGAATTAACACCTCAAACTTGTTCTCAGTTCTTAATTACCAATTTAGTTAATAAAAATAATGGAGAACCTTTAATTAATTCTACCATTAAATTAATTGAAAATGATAAAATTATAAGAACCGAAAAACTAAACAATACTTCAACTTTTAAATTTAAACTCAATTGCAACAAAACTTATAAATTATTAATTAATAAGACTGATTTTGAGCCAATTGAAATTGAATTTACCACTAAAGATAAAGACAATTTAGAATTGACAAGAACTATTGAATTAACTCCTGTAGACTGCAATCAATTAATTACAGGTACGGTTTTTAATAAGGAAACCGATGAGTCTATTTCAAATGTAAAAGTAACTCTTTATAAGAATGATGAATTAGTTGGAACTCAAATTATTGAGGGTAATAATAAATATAGTTTTAAACTTAAGTGTAATGAAACTTATAAAATAATGGCTACCAATAAAGATTATAAACCCTATGAAAAGGATTTTAATACTGATAATAAAAACAATTTCACAATTTCACAAAACCTGGCATTAGATCCTTTAGATTGCAACCAATTAGTCACTATTACTGTAATTCATAAATTAACTAAAGAATCATTAAATAATATCACTTTAAAATTAAGTCAAAAGGGAAAAGTAATTCAAACTGAAAACATTACCGATAGTAAAAAAATAAACTTTCAACTTGAATGTAATTCGATCTATGTAATTAGTGCTGAAAAAAGAGGTTTTGAATCAACTAACTTAGAAATTAACACTTCCATTTTACGTTATTTAAAATTTTCAGAATCTATTGAATTAGCACCTTGTACTTCCAATCAAATAGTTTCTGGAACTATTATAAATAGTAATACAAAAAACGTTTTAAAAGATGTAAAAGTTACACTTTACAGAAACAATGAAATAGTAGATTCTAAAAATACTAATTCTAAAGGCATTTATAAATTTAATGTGTCTTGTGATGAAAACTATAAAATAATTGTTGAAAAAGATGAATTTAAATCTGCTGAAATAAGTTTCTCTACAAATAATAAACCTGATTTTAATAATACTCAAAATATTTCACTTATTCCTTTTGAATGTAATCAACAAATTTCTATTTCAGCGAATAACAAATTAACAAATGATGCACTAACAAATGTATTGGTGAAATTAATTTTAAATGATAAAACAATTAAAACCGAAAATATTGGAAGTTCTAAAAAGATCAATTTCAAGTTAGAGTGTAATAAATTATATAAAATTACAGCACAAAAAGATGGTTTTAAAACTGCTCAAATTGATTTGGCCACTTCAAAAGAGCATGATTCAGAATTTGATAAATTAATTAATTTAGAACCAATTTCTTGCAATCAATTAGTTACCGGAACAATTAAAAATAGCAATACATCAGAATTATTAAATAACGTTAAAATTATACTTTATAAAAACAATGAAATAATTGATTCTCAAATCATTAATTCAAAAGGGGAATATAGTTTTAATGTAGTTTGTGATGAAAACTATAAAATAGTTGCTGAAAAAGATGAATTTAAATCTTCAGAAATAAGTTTCTCAACAAAAAATAAACCTGATTTTACTAATACTCAGAATATTTCACTTATTCCTTTTGAATGTAATCAACAAATTTCTATTTCAGCTAATAATAAATTAACAGATGTTGCATTAACTAATGTAGTATTGAAATTATTTTTAAATGGTAAAGCAATTAAAACCCAAAATATTGGAAGTGCTCAAAAGAGCATTTTTAAATTAGAGTGTAATAAACCATATAAAATTACAGCACAAAAAGATGGTTTTAAAACTGTACAAATTGATTTGACCACTTCAAAAGAACGTGATTTAGAATTTGAAAAATTGATTAATTTAGAACCAATTCCTTGTAATCAATTTATTTCTGGGACTGTTAAAAACAGTACTACAACAGAATTATTAAGTAATGTAAAAGTTATACTATATAAAAATAATGAAGAAATTAATTCGCAAATCATAAATTCTAAAGATAAATATAACTTTAATGTTGTTTGCAATGAAAACTATAAAATAGTTGCTGAAAAAGATGGTTTTGAAAACGCTGAAATAAAAGTAAGTACAGATTCAACAGATAAAAATAAAAGTATTAAAAATATACTTTTAAAACCTATTATTTGTAATCAATTTATTTCAGGAGTTATTATTGATGAACAAACTAATATTCAGTTAAATAACTTACAAGTTTCACTATTTAAAAATGATATTAAAACAAAAAGTTTAACCGTAAACAACAAAAAATTTAATTTTGTTTTAGAATGCAATAGTAACTATTATCTTTTGGTAGAAAAAGCTAATTATAAAAGCTCTAAAATAGAAATAACAACTTCTGAAACTCTAAATCAAAAAATAGAAAAATCTATTATCCTTACACCTCTTAAATGTTCGCAAATTGCTAAAGGTAAAGTAATTGATAACCTTACTAAATTACCTATTCCGAATACAAAAATTAACATTTTCAATGAAGAAAATAAAATAAAATCAATTTCTGCAGATGAAAATGGAAGTTTTGAAACTGAGCTTGAGTGTAACCTTTCATATTCTATAAAAATTTCAGCAACTAATTATAAAACATTTGTATGGAATATAAATAAAGTATCTAAGTTTAATATTACATCTAGCAAAACTATTCTTTTAGTTGCTGAAGAAGTTTTTGAATTAGCAGAAAACATTAAAAGTATTAAAACAAAACCAATTTATTTTGACCTTGATAATTCAGATATTACAGAAGCAGCAACGGTTGAATTAGAAAAAGTAATTGCAACTTTAAAAAAATATCCAACTTTAAAAATTCAGGTTAATCTACATACAGACAGTAGAGCTCCAGATGGTTACAATTTACAACTTTCAGAAGACAGAGCACAATCAATTGTAAAATACATCATTTCAACAGGTATAGATTCAAGCCGAATTACAGGTGAAGGTTTTGGGGAAACTAAATTATTAAATAAGTGTTCAAATGGAGTAAGATGTACTGAAGCAGAACATCAATTAAACAGAAGAACAGAATTTATAGTTATTCCTTAAAATGAAAAAAGAAATCACATTTGAAGATTTTCAAAAAGTAGATATTAGAATTGGGACAATTATTAAAGTTAATGATTTTCCAAAAGCTAAATTTCCTGCTTATCAACTTAAAATAGATTTTGGAGCGCTTGGTGTAAAAAATTCAAGTGCGCAAATAACAAACTTATATAGCAAAGAAGAATTAGTAAACAAACAGATTACAGCAGTTGTTAATTTTAAAAAGAAACAAATAGCTAACTTTTTTAGTGAATGTTTGGTCTTAGGAATTTATAATTCTAAAAACGAAGTTGTTTTATTGCAATCTTCAACAATTGAAATAAAAAATGGTGAACAAGTTTCTTAAATAGATTTAACCAAAAAGAAGTTTTTTTTCTACCTATTCTTTATATTTGAATTACTAAAATAAAATTTGTGATTCAACAACAATTAACAACGCTCTCTAAAGAACTAAACGGTGAGTTAGTTTTCGATAATTTACATAAAACTATTTACGCAACAGATGCTTCTGTATACAGAAAAATTCCTTTAGCCGTTGCTTTTCCAAAAGATATTGAAGATTTAAAAACCCTTATTCAATTTGCAACCAAAAATAAGATTACACTCATTCCAAGAACTGCAGGAACTTCATTAGCCGGACAATGTGTTGGTGATGGAATTGTGGTTGATGTTTCAAAACACTTCACAAAAATTATTACTCTTAACAAGAAAAATAAAACAGTAACGGTTCAACCAGGAGTAATTAGAGATGAGTTAAATCTATTTCTAAAACCATACGGATTCTTTTTTAGTCCAAATACTTCAACTAGCAATAGGTGTATGATTGGCGGTATGGTTGGTAATAATTCATCAGGAACAACCTCTATTAATTATGGAGTAACAAGAGATAAAATTATTCAGCTAAAAACCATTTTAAGTGATGGTTCTGAAGCTATTTTTAATGAAGTTTCCAAAAATGAATTCAATCTTAAAAAAGCAGGTAATTCATTAGAAAGTAATATTTATAAAACTATTTATAAGGAGCTTTCTTCGGAAGCCGTTCAACAAGAAATTAGAAACGAATTTCCAAAACCTGAAATTCACAGAAGAAATACAGGTTATGCTATTGACCAATTAATTGAAACCAATGTTTTTGGAAATTCTGAAAAAAAATTAAATATTGGAAAACTACTATGTGGAAGTGAAGGAACTTTGGCTTTTACTACTGAAATCACTCTAAAACTAGACAACTTACCTCCTGCTGAAAGTATATTGGTTGCTGCTCATTTTAACAGTATTGAAGAAAGTATGAAAGCTGTTGTTGTAACTATACAACACAATTTATATATGTGCGAGTTAATGGATAAAACCATTTTAGATTGCACAAAAAATAACCGAGAACAACTTAAAAACAGAGATTTTGTTGAAGGTGATCCTGCTGCAATTTTAATGTTAGAAGTTAAGGCCGCTACAAAAAAAGAAGTTGAAAATCTTGCTCAAGAATTAATTAACGATTTACAAAACAACAATTTTGGATATGCTTTCCCTATTTTAAAAGGCAACGAAATTCAAAAAGCTGTAAACCTAAGAAAAGCTGGTTTAGGATTATTAGGTAATATTATTGGCGATAAAAAAGCCGTAGCTTGTATTGAAGATACAGCCGTTGTTGTAAGCGACTTGCCAAATTACATTTCAGAATTTACTAAAATGATGAAAAAATACGGTCAAAATGCAGTCTACTATGCACACGCCGGAGCTGGCGAAATTCACCTACGCCCTATTTTAAATTTGAAGAAGAATGAAGATGTTGAACTATTTAGAACTATAACTACCGAAGTTGCCAAGTTGGTGAAAAAGTACAAAGGTTCTTTTAGTGGTGAACACGGAGATGGAATTCTGCGCGCTGAATTTATACCATTAATGATTGGCCAAAACAATTATGAATTGCTAAAACGAATAAAAGCAACTTTTGATCCGAACAATATTTTTAACCAAGGAAAAATTGTAGATGCTTTTCCTATGGATAAAAGCTTTCGTTATAAAATTGATAGAACTGAACCTGAAATTGAAACCATTCAAGATTTTTCTGATAGTGAAGGTATTTTACGTGTTGCCGAAAAATGCAACGGCTCTGGAGATTGCAGAAAGCCAGTTTCTGCCGGAGGAACTATGTGCCCTAGTTATAGAGCAACAAAAAATGAAAAAGACACCACACGAGCCAGAGCAAATGCTTTGCGTGAGTTTCTAACAAATTCTGATAAAATTAATAAGTTTGATTATGAAGAACTAAAAGATGTTTTTGACTTGTGTTTAAGTTGTAAAGCATGTGCTAGTGAATGCCCTAGCAATGTTGATATTGCAGCTTTAAAAGCTGAATTCTTACACCAATATTACAAAACCAATAATCCTTCTTTAAGAACTAAGCTTTTTGCAGACAATGTTAAATACAACAAACTAGGAAGCATATTCCCTTCCCTAACTAATATTGCTTTAGATAATTATGTGACTAAAAAAACACTAGGAATTGCAACACAACGTAGCATTCCTAAATTATATAAAACCACACTAAAAAAATGGTACAAACAGCATGTAAATCAATTGCATTCCAAAGATTTTAAAAATGGTGAAGTATATTTATTTTGTGATGAATTCACTAATTATTATGATGTTACTATTGGAATTGACGCCATTGAACTATTAACCAAATTAGGTTATAAAGCAATAATTGTTAATCACGAAGAAAGTGGTAGAAGTGCAATTTCAAAAGGTTTTTTAGACAAGGCAAAAGTAGTAATTGATAAAAATATTGAAGTTTTCAAGAATTTAATTTCAGAAGAAAAACCGCTAATTGGTATTGAACCTTCAGCTATTTTAGGCTTTAGAGATGAATATATTCGATTGGCTGATGATAAAATTGCAGCAAAAAATATTTCTAAAAATACTTTTACTTTTGAAGAGTTTATAAAAGCTGAATTTGAAAAAGGAAAAATTAAAAGTTCTGATTTCAACAATAATTCCAAAGAAATTAAAATTCACGTACATTGCCATCAGAAATCTCTAAGTACCACAGAAGCTACTTTTACAATGCTTAATATTCCTAAAAACTACAAACCTGCCATATTAAATACAGGTTGTTGCGGAATGGCAGGAAGTTTTGGTTACGAAAAAGAACATTACAACGTTTCTATGCAAGTTGGTGAAGACACACTGTTTCCAAAAATTAGAAATCTAACTGAAGAAATTGAAATTTCAGCTGCAGGTACAAGTTGTAGACATCAAATTAAAGATGGAACAAAAAAACAGAGCAAACACCCAATTACTTTGTTAAAAGAGGCTTTAAAATAATGAATATTATAAATAAAAATAATTCCTACGTCATGCTGAACTTGTTTCAGTATCTCACTATATCATAGTTGAGTTTATGAGATCCTGAATCGATTTCAGCATGACGTTGTAAAAAGATATAGAATATGAGTAAAAAGAAAAAATACATCGCAAACGAATCTCGTTACGAGAAAATGAATTACCGTAGAACTGGTAATAGCGGCTTATTATTACCTGAACTTTCGCTAGGTTTATGGCATAACTTTGGTAGAAATGATGATTTTAAAAACGCTAGAAACTTATTAAAATGTGCTTTTGATAATGGAATTACACATTTTGATTTAGCCAACAATTACGGTCCTCCTTATGGTTCTGCAGAAACTACTTTTGGTAAAATCTTAAAAAAGGACTTTAAAAAGTATAGAGATGAGTTAATTATTTCTTCAAAAGCTGGTTACGATATGTGGCCTGGACCTTATGGCGATTTAGGCTCTAAAAAATACTTGGTTTCTAGTTTAGATCAAAGTTTAAAAAGAATGGGATTGGATTATGTTGATATTTTTTATCACCATCGTCCAGATAATGATACTCCTCTAGAAGAAACTATGGGAGCTTTAGACCTGATTGTTCGTCAAGGAAAAGCTTTATACGTTGGTATTTCAAATTACAGACCTGAAAGAGCTGCTGAAGCTTTTAAAATTTTAAAAGATTTAGGAACTCCTTGTTTAATTCATCAACCAAGATATAGTATGCTAGATCGTTGGGTTGAAGGTGGTTTGTTAGATTTATTAGGAAATGAAGGTGTTGGTACCATTGCTTTTTCTCCTTTAGGACAAGGAATGTTAACTGATAAATATTTAAATGGCTTCCCTGAAGATTCTAGAGCCGTAAAAGATGGTCGTTATTTAAAAACTGACCAAATTAATACCCAATTAGATAAAATTAGAGCATTAAACGAAATTGCAAAAGAAAGAGGACAGAGTTTGGCTCAAATGGCAATAGCTTGGATTTTAAAAGACGATAGAATTACTTCGGTATTAATTGGAGCCAGTAAAACTGAACAAATTTTAGATAGTTTAAAAGCTACAGAAAACACTAAATTCAATAAAGAAGAATTACAAAAAATTGAAGGTATCTTAAAATAAAAGTCTTCTCCTAACTCAAATATTTATTTAAACCTATCACGTTTTAAAAACGTGTTAGGTTTTTTATTTTTATGACAAAAGCTTAAATATTTCTTTAGTTAACTATTAGTTATTCCACTGGTATTATGTTAATTATAGTGAATTTCAGTTGTTTTAGACAAAAAAATAAAACCTAAAATAGTTTTTGGTTAAAAGAGATAGTTCTAAATACTATTTTTCACTCAATATTTCTCAATCTGAGGTAATAATAAGTTTAAAACATAAAAATTAACAAAAGTTTTTATTAATTATTTTGAATTATTACACACTGATTATCAATTATATAAAAAATTATTTAATTTACTTTAATATATTTTTAAACTTAAATTAAACCTTTTAATTTCAGAATGGTCTAAATGCAAATTCAAATACGTTGAATTAAAAAACTGAATTAAAAAAAATAAATATGATGACTAAAAACTTAATTAAAGGAATTTTATTTGCAGGAGTTTTCTCAATGGCTATTTCTGTAAACGCACAAGATGCTGTAAAAAAAGTAAAACCAGCTCCAACACCTGAAAAATTATTGAAAAATTTTGATACTGATAAAAACGGTTCAATTAACAAAGCGGAAGCAGAAGCAAATAAAAACCAAAGTATTTTTAAAAAATTCGATAAAGTTGATGCTGATAAAAATGGTGAGATTTCTAAATCTGAATTACAAACAATGATTGACAAAAGAAACAATCAAAAAAAAGGAGGCAAAAAAGCTAAAAAAGTACAAGAATAATATAGTTTTTTAACTTTTTGCTTAAATAAAAAAGGCTATTTTCACTTTGAAAACAGCCTTTTTTTATATAAAATAAAATTTGAAATTACACTGGTTCTCCGTATAAATCAAATTCTGTAGCTGATATAATTTTAATATTTGCAAACTTACCAATTTGTACATAATGTTTGGTAGCATCAATTAAAACTTCATTATCAACATCTGGAGAATCAAATTCTGTTCTTCCAACAAATTCGTTTCCATCTTTTCGATCAATTAAAACTTTAAAAGTTTTACCTACTTTCTCTTGATTTAATTCAAAAGAAACCTGACTTTGAATATCCATTATTTCATTAACACGTTGTTGTTTTACATCTTCTGGAACATCATCCTCTAAATTTGCTGCGTGTGTATTTTCTTCGTGAGAATATGCAAATGCACCTAAACGTTCAAAACGCATATCTTTAACCCAATCTTTTAACTCCTGAAAAGCTTCTTCAGTTTCACCAGGATAACCAACTATTAAGGTTGTTCTAATGGCCATATCTGGAACTGATTTTCTAAATTCAGCAATTAAATTAGTTGTTTTTTTATGAGAAGTTCCTCTTCGCATTGACTTTAAAATATCGTCATTAATATGCTGTAATGGAATATCTAAGTAATTACAAACCTTTGGCTCATTATGTATAACTTCTAACACATCTAACGGAAAACCTGTTGGAAATGCATAATGCAAACGAATCCACTCAATACCTTCTACTTTAGCCAATTCTCTTAGTAAATCTGCCAAGGCTCTTTTTTTGTAGATATCTAATCCGTAATAGGTTAAATCTTGAGCAATTAAAATAAGTTCTTTTATACCCTTTTTAGCCAACTTTGTAGATTCAATAACTAAATCTTCAATTGGTGTTGAAACGTGTTTTCCTCGCATTAATGGAATAGCACAAAATGAACATGGTCTATCGCAACCCTCTGCAATTTTTAAATAAGCATAATGTGTTGGTGTAGTTGTTAAACGCTCTCCTACCAACTCATGTTTATAATCAGCATCTAAAACTTTTAAAAGGTTTGGTAAATCGTGAGTTCCAAAATATTCATCTACATTAGGAATCTCCTTTTGCAAATCTGGTTTATATCGTTCGCTTAAACAACCTGAAACATAAACTCTATCCACTTCACCTTGCTCCTTTTTATTTACATAATGCAAAATAGTATTTATTGACTCTTCTTTGGCATCTCCAATAAAACCACAAGTATTAATCACAACAATATTTCCATCGTCATTTTCATCTTCGTGAACAACATTTTTGTCATTTGCTTTTAATTGCCCCATTAAAACTTCACTGTCGTATATATTTTTAGAACAACCTAAGGTAACAACATTAATTTTATTTTCTTTTTTTGATTTTGTACGCACAAATAATAATTTTGAATTCTTAATTTCTGCAAAAGTAGTTAAACCATTTTAATTCAACAGAGTCTAAATAAAATACTATCTTTCATAATATCAATTAAATATACTCTTAATGAAAAAATTTGCTTTTGTTATAGTACTTTTTATAATTCTATCATTTCTTAGTTTTAAAAATTATGCATTAAAAAATTCAATTATTGGCTTTAATCAAAACTGGGCTTTTTTACCAAAATTAGATAACAATCTACTATTAAACATCAAAAGTTTAAAACCTGAAATGATAAGATATCCTGGAGGAACGCTTACTCATAAATGGAATTGGAAAACAGGTAAAAAGAAAGGGCTTAATAATTCAAACACGCATCCTATAGAAGATATAAAAAAGTTAGTTGATGCCACAAATGTTGAAATGATTTATGTTTTAGATATTGTACATAGTACTATTGATGATCAATTATTAATGTTAAATTCTATTAAAGAATTAGGCTTGGCAATTAAATATATTGAATTAGGAAATGAGCTTTATTCAAAAGATGAAAATTACGTTCAAAAATTTCCTTCTGGAAAAGAATATGCCGAAAAAGCTAAAAAATGGACATTACAATTAAAAGAAAAGTACCCAAATGCTAAAATTTCTGCTGTATTACAATGTAGAAACTCTAAATCCAAAAACAGGAGATTTAATGAATGGAACTTAAAAGTGATAAATGGAACTGAAGATGTGATTGACGCCTACACTTACCATGTTTATATTGCCAAAAATGGTACTTTTAAATCTCGAAAATTAGAATTTAATAAAATTATCAATACTGCCGGAACAGGATCTAAGGAATTATGGATTACAGAATATGGAAATCAAAATCATAGTTCACAAATAAATTATTATTCGGCACTTGATAGTTTAGCGAATTTCATTGAAAATCATCCTAAAGTTACTATTTCATTAAATCATAATATAGTAGGAAATGCTAAAAATAAAATCACTTCAGATGGAAATTCATTTACAACTGAAGGTCAATTATTTCTATCTAGACTTAAAAAATGATTCCAAAGACATTGTGAAATCAAGGGTAAATATTATTTCAACCTAGTACTAGACCCTAATTCCACTCCCTAAATAAATATTTTATCCTTTGAATAATTGATATTTGAATCACTATTAACTTTAAATATTATAATTATGAAAAAATTTATGATGATTACACTTTTCCTTTCAACTTTTGTTTTATTTGCTCAAGAAGAAAAAGGTATTTTAAAAATTGAGAATGAAATTATAGATTATGGAGACATTGCTCAAAACTCTAACGGTGAACGTACATTTACAATTTCAAACATTGGTAAAACACCTATTACAATTAATAAGGTTAAGGGAAGTTGCCAATGTACAGTTGTTACTAAACCATCTGAACCAATACTTCCCGGGAAAAGTGCTAAAATTGATGTAAAATATGCCACAAAAAATATTGGTAAGTTTTCAAAATCTGTTTCCTTATACTCAAATGCAACAGAGAAGGTAAAAGTATTAAGAATAAAAGGTAATGTAATTGCTTCAACAAAGTAGTGTCTTTAACATTAAAAACCAGTTTAAATGTCTTTAATTATCTACACTTTATTTAAACTGGTTTTTACTCAATTATTTTTGTTTAAATTGCTACATCAATGTTTAAAAAATATAGAATAATCTTTCTTTGTTGTTTCCTTTTCAGTTTAAACACATTTAGCCAGTTTAAATTTAAAGGTCAGGTAAATAATGATTTCTTTGAAACAAAAGCCTACTTAATTCTAATTGATGATTATAAAAAAGGTAATCTTTTTTTAACTGATCAAATTATTCAAGAAACAAATGTTGATAGCTTAGGATTTTTTCAATTTTCAGGTAATTTTCTATCCAATCAAAATAAATTTTATAAAATTCATATTGATCAATGCAATAATAGCATTAGTGATTATAAACATTTATTAAATAATTGTGCTGATAGTAGTTCTATTATTTTTATTGCAAATAATTCCGATACTATTTATTTTCCTTTAAATAATATTGATCAAATGTTTTGCTCTTTAGAGTTCTCCAGAACCCAAAATATTGCAATAAAAAAAATTGATTCAGTAAAAGAGGTACTTCTATACAATTTACAAGATTCTAGAAATGAAAAACAAAGAGAAATCTTATTTAATGAATTTATTAAAAAAATTCAAAATTTTAGCTTCTCACTAAATGAACCACTTACAGAACTTTATGCATATCAATTATACGCTAGTAGAACTTCTTTTTCAAGAGAATTATACATTAAGGATTTAAAAAATTCTAATTATTACAATAGTTTACTAAGCAGACTTAAAGAACAATACCCAACTTCAATTTACACTTCTCAATTTGAAAATGATTTGTTACTGGATGAACATTACCATATTGCTAAGAAAAGTTCTTATCTTGTGAGTTTACTTGTATTTTTAATAGCAATTTTAATAGCCTTTATAGTTTTAATTTTAAGAAAAAATAAAAAGAACACTATAGATTATAGAAAATTACTTTCTAAACAAGAACAAAAAATATTTGAATTAATGAATAAAGGTTTAGCTAATAAAGAAATAGCAGAAAACTTATTTATTAGTATAAGTACCGTTAAAACTCATATAAATAATATTTACACAAAACTAAAAATAAATTCAAGAAAGGATATTAGTCAATTCTTTTAGAAACAACTTAATTGTAGTTTTTACTTAAAAAAAGAATCTACAAATTCTATTTTATTAAAAACTTGTAAATCATCTATTCCTTCTCCAACTCCAATATATTTAACAGGGATTTGAAACTGATCTGAAATACCAATTACAACACCACCTTTAGCGGTTCCATCTAATTTAGTAACGGCTAACGAAGTTACTTCTGTAGCCAATGTAAACTGTTTTGCTTGCTCAAATGCATTTTGTCCGGTTGATCCATCTAACACCAATAAAACTTCATGAGGCGCATCGTCAACAACTTTTTGCATCACTCGTTTTATCTTAGTTAATTCATTCATTAAATTAACTTTATTATGCAATCTTCCAGCTGTATCAATAATAACTATATCTGCGTTTTGTGTTACTGCAGATTTTAACGTATCAAATGCAACCGAAGCAGGATCACTTCCCATTTCTTGACGAACTATTGGCACATCTACTCTATCTGCCCAAACTTGTAATTGATCAATTGCGGCAGCTCTAAATGTATCTGCTGCACCTAAAACAACTTTTTTACCAGCCTTTTTAAATTGAGAAGCCAACTTACCAATTGTTGTAGTTTTACCAACTCCATTAACACCAACAACCATAATAACGTAAGGTTTTTTACCTTCAGGAATTGTGAATTCGGTATCATTACCAACATTTGTTTCTGCTAATAAACCTGCTATTTCTTGGCGAAGGATAGAATTTAATTCATCAGTTCCTAAATATTTATCTTTAGCAACCCGTTTTTCAATTCTATCAATTACTTTTAAAGTTGTTTCAACACCAACATCTGAAGAAACCAATATTTCTTCTAAATTATCTAATACATCATCGTCAACTTTAGTTTTACCCGCAACTGCTTTTGATAACTTTGAAAAAAATGAAGTTTTACTTTTCTCAAGACCTTTGTCTAATGTTTCTTTTTTTTCTTTTGAAAATATTCTTTTAAATAAACTCATTTTATGTGTCAATTTTTTATTTTTCCCTTAATGTCACATAGAACATCTTAAATTAAACTTATTAAAGTTTTCAAAATATTGATAAAAGATGTTTCATACAATTTAGCATTGTAAATATATAAAAGAAAAGCTACTTTCAATGCAATTGAAAGTAGCTTTATAAATTATTTTGAAAGCAAAATTTATTTTTTGCTCAAAAAAGCTTTTACGTTGGCAGGATCCATAATAGATTCAACAAAAGTATAAGCTCCAGATTTTGGAGACTTAACCATTTTTATTGCTTTTGTTAATCTTTTTGCTCCTGTTTGCAATGATGCTACTGATTTCTTTGCCATGATCCTATATTATTTAATTTCTTTATGAACAGTCATTTTCTTCAAGATAGGATTGAATTTTTTAATTTCCATTCTATCAGGAGTATTCTTTTTATTCTTTGTAGTAATGTATCTAGAAGTTCCTGCTTTACCAGAAGCTTTATGCTCTGTACACTCTAAAATTACCTGAATTCTATTTCCTTTAGTCTTTGCCATTACCTAATTATTTTTTTAAGAAACCTTTTTCTCTTGCTTCTTTAACAACTGCAGAGATTCCTTTTTTATTAATATTCTTTAAAGCAGATGTAGATACTTTTAAAGTAACCCACTTATCTTCTTCAGGAATGTAAAAACGCTTTTTTATTAAATTCGCGTCAAATTTCCTTTTTGTTTTATTCATGGCGTGAGAAACATTGTTCCCAACCATTGCTTTTTTTCCAGTAAGTTCACAAACTCTAGACATAATTCTGTACCTTTTTTAATGTATTCTCAAAACGAGATGCAAAATTAATTCTTTAAATCTAAATAAACAAACTTATTTTACTAGTTTTTTAAAATTTCTTTTCTAAGCATTTCCAACCCCTTCACAGAAGCTCTATCTATTACCCTTTCTCTAGGTTTTCCAAAATAAAATTCTTCAGAAAAAACTTTAGTTGGTGTTGCAATTGCAATAAAAACAACGCCTACTGTTTTATCTGTTAAATCAGTGGTTGGGCCTGCATTACCTGTGGTAGCAATTGCATAATCTGTATTAAATTTTTGTTGAATTCCTTTCGCCATGGCCTCAGCTACTTCTCCACTAACTACTGAATATTTTTCTATTAATTTTTCATCTACATTCAATTCTAAAACTTTAATTCTTGAATTATAAGCTACAATAGAACCTATAAAATATGTTGAAGCTCCCGGAATTGCCGTTAAAAGTTTAGCAATATTACCTCCCGTACAACTTTCTGCTGTAGCTAATGTTTCATTTTTACTTTGTAATAACTTGCCTATTGCTACTTCAATTGTATCATGTTCATTATAACCAATAATTAATTCTGGAATAATTTTTTTTAATTTTTCAACTTCATCTTCAACACTTTTTTCTAGTATACTTTTATTTTGCCCTTTAGCAGATAAACGCAATCTTACCCTTCCATAATTTGGTAAATACGCAAGTTTAATATTTGAAGGAAGTTGATCTTCCCAATCTTCAATTTTTAAAGCAAGTGAACTCTCCCCCATACCATAGGTTAAAATGGTTTTATGAATTATATAAGGCAATTTAAATGTCTTAACTATTTTAGGTAAGACACTATCTTTAATTAACCCTTTCATTTCATTTGGTACGCCAGGTAATGAAATTACTACTTTGTTTTTAACTGTAAACCACATTCCTGGAGCAGTTCCCCAATTATTTTTTAAAGGAATACACTTTGAGGGAACCAATGCCTGATCACGATTTAATTTTGAAAAGGGATAATTTAACTTAGCAAACATAGCTTTAATATTTTCAATTACCTCTTCATTTATAACTAAGTGATCATTAAAATACTCAGCCAAGGTTAGCTTTGTAATATCATCTTTTGTAGGTCCTAAACCTCCTGTAATTATAATAATATCACTGTTTAACTGTGCTTGAGTTAATGCGCTAATAATATGCTCTTTATTATCTTGAATTGAAGTTATTTGATAAACGGAAACACCAATTTTATTTAATTCTTCGGCTATCCATTTTGAATTTGAATCTAATATCTGACCAATTAAAATTTCATCTCCTATTGTAATTATTTCTGCCTGCATTATTATATAAATATTTTTTATTAATTATTTCTTTTTTCACGCAACCTTTTGCCTTCATAAACATCTAATGAATAACAGACTAATTATAAAATTGATACCGCTATGATTTCACCAAATGAATTATCTGACAATGAACTGCTTGAAAATATTATTGATTGCTCCTTGAGCCCTACTTATTTAACACACGAAGTTCTCTTAAGACTTTCTTATATTTTAATTAAAAAATATGGCATTGAAGAAGCCATAAATAAAAACATTGAAATTAAAGAAAACTATTATAAAAATGCCCTTCATAATGATAAATTTAACTACACTTTAACTAAGGCCTACACTGAGATATTATATTATTTCATTCAAAATACAACTAAGAATGCTAGTTTTGAGAAAATATTACGTGATTTTCCAAGGTTAAGATATAATTTTAAAAACTTAGTAAAAACACATTATGGTTATAATATATTGAAAGAGCATCGTGAAAAAACTCCTGAATATAATGGTCCTATTTTATTTAATTTTTAAGATTATTTAATTTTTACTGAAAACGCTTCATTTTTTGAAATAGTTCCAGTTAATATATCATTTTCATAAACTTTTCCAACACCTGCTGGTGTTCCGGTAAACAATATATCTCCTTTTTTTAATGTAAAAAATTGAGAGACATAGGCTATTAATTCGTCTATTTTCCAAAGCATTGCATTTGTATTTCCTTCCTGCACTAAAGTTGAATTTTGATGCAATGTAAATTCTAAATTGTTTAAATCTCCTAAGTTTTCTTTAGCATAAAAATCACCTATTACTGCACTGCCATCAAAAGCTTTTGATTTTTCCCAAGACAATCCTTTTTCTCTAAGTTGATTTTGCAAATCTCTAGCTGTAAAATCAATTCCTAAACCAATTTCATCATAATATTTATGTGCAAATCGTTCATCAATATATTTACCTACTTTATTTATTTTTACCAATACTTCTACTTCAAAATGAATTTCATTTGAAAATGGAGGTATAAAAAATGGTTGTTTTTTTGCTAAAATTGCCGAATCTGGCTTTAAAAAAATAACTGGGTTTTCTGGTTTTTCGTTTTGTAATTCTTCTATATGTTTGGCATAATTACGACCAATACAAATTATTTTCATAATTCACTTTTTTTAATTTCTCCGAAGGGAAAAAGTTTAATTGTTTTGTTTAAAAAGTTTTAAACATCTAAATTAGTAAATAAAATATTTACTAAAAAACAACTCATGAAATTTATAAATATGCTAAACCTCAATATAAATTTTAAATTGCTTTCAACTTTATTTCTATTCTATGTCTCTTTCTAATTTTTTGGAATTTGGCTTATGTTAAAATCTTTAATTTTTTCAATAAATTTAAATTTGTTACTTTAAGTTATTGAGAGCTGCAATGGCTTAAATTAATAGAAATAGGCACTTTACCGCAATGATAAATTATATTATATGTTTAAATACTCTTATGAAATTTTATATTTTTTTGCTAATTTTATTAATTAAAATTTCGGCACCTACTTCATTTTTCTTTTCTACTAATCAACTAATTGTACAATCATAATCCTCTCTTTTAACAATTAATTTTTCATAATAAACAAACTACCCTACGGCAAATATTTCTTTTCAAAGTTTGGTTTTCGTTTTTCTAAAAAGGCATTTCTACCTTCTTTAGCTTCTTCTGTCATATACGCTAAACGTGTTGCTTCACCCGCAAATACTTGCTGCCCTACCATACCATCATCAGTTAAATTCATAGCAAATTTCAACATTTTAATAGATGTTGGTGATTTTTCTAAAACTTCTTGCGCCCATTGATATGCTGTATCCTCCAACTCATCATGGGGCACAACTGCATTTACCATTCCCATTTCAAAAGCTTCTTGTGCAGAATAATTTCTACCTAAAAAGAAAATTTCACGTGCTTTTTTCTGCCCAACCATTTTGGCTAAATATGCAGACCCATAACCACCATCAAAACTAGTTACATCAGCATCAGTTTGTTTAAAAATAGCATGTTCTTTACTTGCCAATGTCATGTCACAAACTACATGCAAACTATGTCCACCACCAACGGCCCAACCTGGTACCACAGCAATTACAACTTTTGGCATAAACCTTATTAAACGTTGTACATCTAAAATATTTAATCTGTGATATTTATCCTCACCTACATAACCTTGGTGACCTCTTACTGTTTGGTCTCCTCCACTACAAAAACTATAAACACCATCTTTTGTACTTGGCCCTTCAGCACTTAACAATACTACTCCAATATTTAAATCTTCTTGCGCATCATGAAAGGCTTCTAACAATTCACTTGTTGTTTTTGGTCTAAATGCATTTCTAACATTTGGTCTATTAAATGCTATACGTGCAACATTTCCACTTTTTTTATAAGTTATATCTTCAAATTCTTTAACTATTTTCCATTTAATATCGCTCATATTTGGTATAATTTTAGATGTAAAAATAATCTAATTTATTCTTTAACAAAGTCAATTTTTTTGAAAAAATAAAAAATGAGAAGCAACCAATTAAAAAAAAGGGAATCTATAAGTAAAATAAACGCTTCTAGCCCTTCTTTTTTGACCAATAAATTAGATGGAAACTAAGAAAAAAAAATAAAATAGTAACTTTGTCGAATAAATACGACTAACCTGTTATTTACAACACATTTGAATGAAAGTATTAAAGTCTGCATATAACCGTGATTGGGAGTTACCTTTAAAAATGAAAGTAAGTTTTAAGGCTGTTTTTAATTATTTAGAAATTATTTCTAAAGATAAAAAACATTACCTACAAGCATCAGCTAAAAACTTATTAGAAGAAATGGAAGCCTACCCTATCTTAAAGGAGGGATTTGAAGATATATCTATTTTAGAAAAATATAACAGCCAAATTGACAGATTATTAGATGTTTTGTTTCCAGATATTTTACAAACAAATGAAATAAAGGCTGTAACCATTCCTTTTGACTTTACTTCTTTTAAACTTTCTAAACGTTTTGAAAATATAATTAATGAAGCTGGTGAAAATTATAAATTTAAAGTTAAAAATTATGATGAATCTCAGGTATTTATCATGTCCTGTACTTTTATTTTAGCCTATTGTTACGATACAAATATAGATTTTAGAAGACCGTTTTATTATGAAATTCCAGATAAAAACGGAATAGAAAAATGTTATAGATCACTTTATAATGGAGATTTTTTTGAAGTAACACCGCTTAAAAATGCTCCGAAAATCACAAAAGAGGATATTGCACTTTTAATGGATAATTTTGACAATATTGATTTATGGTTAGAAAAATTCCCTCCTGATAGTTATTTATTTGAAGGATTTGGAATTATGAATTTATTTGATGTTTCAGCCGATCAATCCATTTCAAAAATTAAGGAAGATTTATTACGTGTTGATGAAAATACATTTTTAGAACTTGAAAAAAGTATTTCAAAGCTATATAATTCTCAAACTATTCAATTAGGTTTTTCTACTTATAGTATTGGTCAGAATAAAGTGAATTTTGACCATCATAAAACCGAAAAAAGTTTTATAAAGCATAATGAATGTAGTGATTTATGTGAAGAATTTTTCTGTGATGCTATTATTGGTAATGTTTTTGAAAAAAACGAAATTCTTGCTATTTCTAATATTGAAACTTACGGAAAAAGTACTAATTACAATAAATTTTATAAAAGTTTAAAAGACCAATTAATTGAAAGCATTATTTTAGTTCCCATTAAGTTAAAATATAATACTATGGGAATTTTAGAATTAGTTTCTACCAAAAAATATGAATTAAATTCTATAAATGCCAATAAATTAGAAGATGTTGTTCCTGTTTTTAAAATTGCGGTTGAACGCTATATGGAGGAATATGAGAATAAATTGGAATCTATAATTCAAGAAAATTATACTTCTTTACATCCTTCAGTAAAATGGAAGTTTTTTGAAGAAGTTGAAGATTACCTTAATAAATTAGATTCTAATCCAAAGGCAGAAATTAACCTAAAAGATATTATTTTTGAAAATGTTGTGCCTTTATATGGTCAATCAGATATTAAAGGTTCATCAACAGCAAGAAATGAAGCAATTCAACTTGATTTAGTTAAACAATTAAAATTAGCTTCAAAAGTTATTGAAAAAGCTAAAATAACTTACAACCTACCTATTTATAATGATTTATTGTTTAGAATAAATGAGTGTTTACAAAACATAAGAAAAGGATTAAATTCTGGTGATGAAGTTTCATTAACCGATTTTTTACAAAGAGATATTTATCCTGCTTTTAATCATTTAAAAGATTTAGACCCTAAATTTAAAGATGTTGTTAACGATTATATGTCTCATATAGATCCTGATATCCATGTTGTTTATGAGAAACGAAAAGATTATGAAAAAAGCGTAAATAAATTAAATGAGGAACTTGCTAAATTTATTGATCAAAAGCAGGATGAAGCTCAAGAAATGTTCCCTCATTATTTTGAACGTTATAAAACCGATGGTGTAGATTATAATATGTACATAGGCCAATCATTAGTTAAAGATAAAACCTATAATCCTATATATTTAGAAAACCTTCGTTTGTGGCAATTACAAATGATGTGCGAACTAGAAAATGTTGCCTTTAATTTACAATCTAAATTACAACACCCTTTAGAAGTAGCTAGTTTAATTTTAATACATAGCACACCACTAGCTATTAAATTTAGAATGGATGAAAAACGTTTTGATGTTGATGGCGCTTACAATATTCGTTACGAAATAATTAAAAAACGTATTGATAAAGCATTAATAAAAGGAACAAAAGAGCGTTTAACCCAGCCTGGTAAAATTGCAATTGTTTACAGCCAGCATAAAGATGTTCAAGAATATTTGAAGTACATTAACTACTTACAATCAAATAATTTCTTAAAATCCGATCCTATTGAATTTTTAGATTTACAAGACCTACAAGGTATAACAGGTTTAAAAGCAATACGTGTTAATGTAAATTATAATCAAGTAAATAAAAGTGAAACTTCAATTGACGATTTAATAGAGACTATTTCTGAACCTAAAAGTTAAATAGTAATTAGGTTATAAAGCACTATTTAAATATGCAAAAGAAATAATAAATGAAATTACTGATAACACAATACCTACCATAAAAATATTATAAGCAATTCTTAGTAATTTATATTTTCTCTGCAATACCAATCCTAAATAATATAAATCCATATTTAGTGATTTGTATAGGTATTCTTTATCTTTCATTAATTCATTCATACCATCTTGAAATTCTTCAATTGGCATTTTATGAAAGTTTCCGAAAAATAATAAATTCACTTTTTTATTTGCAACATCTTCTTTAGTAAATTCTCCTGAAGTTACTTTTGGCCTTGTTGAAAGAATTGAAAATATCATTGTTATAACAGTTATAACCAAAAACAATAAAGTTGGAGCTATTAAATAAGCGTTATCAGGTTTATCAAGTTTTGGAAATAAATTTGAAAGAGCAATAGACAAAATAATCGCACTTACAGATAGTAATATATTTGCCTTTGTATCTGCAATATCACTAAGTTTAATATGATTTCTTAATGTAACCTTGTACATTGTTTCTATCCCTTTTTCAGGACGCTCATCTTTCTCTTTTTTACGTTTTATCTCTTTCTTTTTTTGTTTCTTTTTCTTTTTCAGATCTTCTTCTCTTTTAAGATCTTTTTTTATTTTTAACCAATTTGAGATCTTTTGCTTATTTAATTTATTATAAACATAATCTGTAAAATATTTATGCTCTTCAATAAATTTAAGATTTTGTTGCAACCACTCAACATCTGTAAACGATTTATTACAAAACTGCTCCCATTCAACTCTTAATAAACTTGTTTTTTCTTTAAAATCACTTGTACCTATGTGAAACAAATCTGCATCGCAAATAATTTCATCAAGTAGAGATTTTGGTTTTTGAGGCATTTTTGTAGCATCAATAATAGAACAAACTTTGGCTATCTTAGTCTCCGAAAATTTAATTTCTTTTAAATATTTTGAAGCAATTTTTTTACTAACCTCTTCATGTTTTTCCGCTCCATTTATAATTCCAATATCATGAAACCAACAAGCAAGAAACAAAACTTCCTTATCCTCATCAGAAATATTTAATGCGTTTGCTATTTCACTTGCAGCTTTTACAACTTCTACAGAATGATTATAATTATGATAAACTGCTTCAACGGGCAGTTCCTTTTTAAAAGTATTAAACACAAATGTTTTTACTTCCTTAAAAAAATTATTTTCTAACATATTTCAAAAATAGTATTATTCAAAAGTACATAATTTTATGTACTTTTAAATTTTTTAAATGAATAGTAAAACATGAGTCGATATTTTATTGATAAACTTTCAATTTTAACATTATTTATCTTGTTATATGGGTGCGCTACCTATGATGCACAGTATAATAAAAATGAAATAAATTGGAGTTCCAACACCCCTTCTTATTCTTCAGATATTGAACATACTTTTTATTTAATTGGTGATGCTGGTAATGTTAGTTTTAATGAACAACTTTCTCATCTACACATTCTTAAAAATGAATTAAATGAAGCTTCTAAAAACTCAACTGTATTATTTTTAGGAGATAATTTATACCCAAATGGGCTTGTAAAAAAAGACAACCCTAATAGAGAGTTAGCAGAACACAGATTAAATGTTCAATTTGATTTAGTTAAAAATTATAAAGGAAATACAATTTTTATCCCTGGTAATCATGATTATTATTCAAATGGAATTAAAGGATTAAAACGACAAGAAGAGTACATAACTAAGCATCTTGGCAAAAATACGTTTCTTCCAAAAGATGGATGTCCCTTAAAAAAAGTAGAAATATCTGATGAAACAGTTCTAATAATTGTTGATTCTCAATGGTATTTAGAAGATTGGGACAAAAACCCTACAATAAACGATGATTGTGATATTAAATCTAGAGCTGCCTTTTTTGATGAATTTGAAAGTTTAATTAAAAAAAATGAATCAAAAACTGTTTTAATTGCTTTACACCATCCAATGTTTACAAATGGGGCACATGGCGGACAATATTCTATAAAAAAACACTTGTACCCAATAAATAACAAAATAGTATTACCTATAATAGGTTCTTTAATAAACGTTATAAGAAAAACGAGTGGTATTTCACCTCAAGACATAAACAATCCTATTTATCAAGAATTAAAAAAACGGTTGGTTACTATATCTCAAAAAGCCTCAAAAACTATTTTTATATCTGGGCATGATCATAACTTACAGTATATTAAAAAAGACGGAAAACCACAAATTATAAGTGGTAGTGGCTCTAAAATAAATGCTGCTAGAACTATAAATGGTGGTTTATTTTCTTACGGAGGAAAAGGATATGCTAAATTAGTAAAGTATAAAAATGGCGCTTCACAAGTTTTATTTTATGCCGTAAATAACAACAAACAAGAAATAATCTACAAAACTGAAATTTTCCCTCCTTCAGAGGACACTGAATTTATAAATTACCCAAAACAATTTTCAGATACTATTAATTCTTCAATTTACACAACAAAAGAAATTAATAAAAGTGCCGTTCACAAATTCTTTTGGGGAGATCATTACCGAAATTATTATGGTTCAAAAATTTCTGCAAAAACGGTTAACTTAGATACATTAATGGGAGGCTTAACACCAACTCGAAAAGGAGGAGGAAACCAATCCAGATCAATACGTTTAGAAGATAAAAATGGAAAGGAATATGTAATGAGAGCCTTAAGAAAAAGCGCAACACAATACATGCAAGCCGTTGCATTTAAAAACCAATATATTGAAGGTCAGTTTGATGATACTTATGCCGAAAGTTTATTGTTGGATATTTACACAGCTGCACATCCTTACGCTCCTTTTACCATTGGTACTTTAGCAGATGCCATTGATATTTACCATACCAACCCTAAATTATATTATATTCCAAAGCAAAATGCCTTAAAACAATTTAATAATGAGTTTGGAAACGAGTTATATATGATTGAAGAAAGAACAACTAAAGGGCATAGTGATTTAGCAAGTTTTGGGTATTCTAAAGATTTAATAAGTACTGATGACTTACTTAAAGAATTAAGAAAATCTGACGATAATAGTGTTGATGAAAAAACATATATAAGAGCCCGCTTATTTGATATGGTAATTGGTGATTGGGACAGACATGAAGATCAATGGCGTTGGGCTGAATTTAAAGATGGTAAAAAAACTATTTACAAACCAGTTCCTAGAGATAGAGATCAGGCATTCTCTAAAAATGATGGATTAATTTTAGGCTTTTTAACCAGAGCTATTCCTGCATTAAAATTAATGCAGGTGTATGATAGTGAAATACGAAATGTAAAGTGGTTTAATTTAGAACCTTATCCATTAGATATTTCACTTATTAACAAATCTACCTATAAAGATTGGCTTAAAGAAGCTGAGTATATTCAAAAAAATATTACTGATGAAGTTATTAATAATGCCATAAATCAAATGCCACCTGAGGTTATTGGCAAAACAACAACTGAAATTAAAACAAAATTAAAAGGACGTTTAAAAAACCTTAAAAAAACAGCAAAGACATATTATAAATACTTTTCTAAGTATGCTGTTGTTAAAGGAAATGACAAGGATAATTGGTTTGAAATAACAAGACTTGAAAATGGAGTAACAAACGTTAAAATTTTTAATATTAAAAAAGGAGAAAAAGGCACTAAAACATTTGAAAAAGATTATTTCAAAAAAGAAACTAACGAAATTTGGATTTATGGTCTTGATGATGAAGATACTTTTATTGCTACTGGAGTTAAAAACAATTTAATACCAATAAAAATTGTTGGCGGTCAAAACAATGATGTTTACCAAATAAAAAATGGAAAACGTATAACAATTTACGATTACAAATCAAAACAAAATACGTTTAAAATTAATAACGCAAAACAACGATTAACAAACAACTATAAAACGAATATTTACGATTATAAAAAAATTAAATACAGTCAAAATCAACTAATTCCTTCTATAGGTTCAAATCCAGATGATGGATTTAAAATTGGAATTAACAATATTTATACCGTGTATGGTTTTGATCGAAATCCGTTTACACAACAACACACCTTAAATGCTCAATATTACTTTGCAACAAGTGGGTTTGATCTAAATTACAATGTTGAAATTGCAAACGTATTTAAAAATTGGAACTTATTGTTCGAATCTCGGTTCACAAGTCCTAACTTTAGTATTAATCATTATGGCTTTGGAAATGAAACTATAAATTATGAAGAAATTTTTAATGATAATTACCACCGTGTAAAAATCAGTCAAAAAGAAATAAAAATGTCTGCCAAATGGACAGGTAGAATGGGAGCTCAAATTAAAATAGGAGCTTCAATTAAAGATATTGAACCTGAAAACACCAAAAATAGATACATTAATATAATACCTAATTTTATTGAACAACATAAAACATATGCAGGATTGTACACTTCCTATCTTTTTGAAAACAGCAATAATAAAGCATTTTCAACCTTAGGAATGAGTATTTCTCTAAAAGCAGGATGGAAAACAAACATCAACAATTCTAAAGAAAATAATGGATATATTACCCCCTCTTTAAGCTTTAATTATAAATTAATTCCTAGCGGAAAACTTGTTTTAGCAACTAAACTAAAAAGTAACATAATAATTGGTGATACTTTTGAGTTTTATAATGCGGCAAGTATTGGAGGAAATGATGGCTTAAGAGGATATAGAAATCAACGATTTATTGGTAATCAATCTTTTTATCAAAATACTGATTTAAGATTTGATTTAAGAAAAGTAAAAACCGAATTAGTACCTCTTCAACTTGGTTTTTATGGTGGCTTTGATTATGGAAGAGTATGGTTAGATAATGAAAAATCTAATGATTGGAAAACTTCATATGGTGGCGGCTTATGGATGGTTGGCGCTGATATGATTAACCTTAATATAGGTGTATTTAACTCTACTGAAGGTCCTTATTTTAAATTTGGTTTGGGCTTTGGTTTTTAAAAACTTGAAAATTAATTTATGAAAAATTTTATTTTAGTATCTCTATTTGTATTTATTTCAACTCAAGTATTCTCTCAGAATATTAAAACGCGAAAAATTAATTCTGAAATACTGCAAACTGAACGATCTTTAAAAATATATGTTCCACCTGGTTATTCTAGTGAAGGATCGGAAATGTATCCGCTAACAATTGTAATGGATGCAGAACTTTTATTTAATCTTTATGTTGGTAATTCAATCCTTTTTTCAGCCAAGGACAACGCACCTGAGCAAATAATTGTTGGGATAAATCAAAACCAAAATAACGAACGCTATGAAGATTGCTCATACAATGATGAAAATAGCTTACCAACAAGTGATGGAGAAGCCTTTTATCAGTTTATTAAACTTGAATTAATGGATTATTTAGAAGAAAATTATAGAATATCTCCTTTTAAAACCATTGTTGGTAATACCTTAACAGCTAATTACACAAATTACTTTTTTATTGAAGAGTATCCTACTTTTAATGCTTTCATAAATATAAACCCATATTATGGATTGGATATTCCGTTAATGCTTAACAGAAAAGCAAATTCAATAAAAAATGAAAATTTTTACTATTATTTAAGTAATGGAGAATACAATCCTAAAAAATACAGTACCATTATTGATGATGCAAACTCTTTGTTAGATTCTTTAAATAATAAAAATTTCAGATACAAATACGAAAAATTTGAAAACTCAACTAAAACAGAATCTATTGGAAAATCAATACCCGGAGCCTTGGCATTTATTTTTGAAATGTACTCTTCTATTTCAAAAGAAGAATTTGATCAGAACATTAAAGACCTTTCCCCTGCCGATGCAATTGCTTATTTAGAAAAAAAATATGTTGAAATAGATTACTTGTTCGGAAGTAATTTAAAAATTAGAGAAAAGGATATATTTGTAATAGAATCTATTATTTTAGATAAAGAAAATGGTGATTATCTAAAAAGTTTTGGAGAAATGATTAATAGACTCCATCCAGATTCTCCCATTGGAGACTATTATATTGGTAGATATTATGAAACAGGTAAAAAATATAAAATGGCCTTACGTTATTTTAAAAGTGGATATATGAAACTTCATAAAGGAGATCCAAATTCTGATGGCTATTACGAAAACATTGAAAGAGTACTGCAAAAAAGAGATGGTACTTATATTGAAGAAACCCCAAACGAAAACTAATGAAAAATACTATTTTAACACTCGCTTTATTTTTAAACTCATTTTTATTTTACGCTCAAGAAGACAATGCAGTAACTGTAAATTTACCATCAGCACAAAAATATAATTTTACTACTGTTGTAGATATTGAAGCATCTGCCGTAAAAAGCCAAGGAAATACGGGAACTTGCTGGAGTTTTTCTGGTTCATCCTTTCTAGAATCTGAAATTTTTAGAAACACAGGTGAATTAATTGATCTTTCAGAAATGTATACTGTAAGACAAACCTACCCAACAAAAGCTTGGGATTATGTAATGCGCCAAGGAAAAATTCAATTTAGCGAAGGAGGTTTAGCTCATGATGTTCTTAATTCTGTTAAAAATTATGGTTTAGTTCCTCAAAATGCTTTTACAGGTTTAAAAAATAATGCAACAAAATATGACCATTCTTTAATTGTACCTGCAATAAAAGAGGTGTTAGATGCTTACATAAAAAATGGTAGTAATTCTAAATACCCTGATTGGAAATCATCTGTAGATTCTATTTTAAATAGCCACTTAGGAAACGTACCTAAATCTTTTGTTTACAATGGTATTACTTATACCCCTGAATCATTCCTTAAAAAAACTAAAGTAAAAACAACTGATTATGTTACGTTAACTTCTTTTTTACACCAACCATATAATAGTAGCTTTATTCTAAATATTCCTGATAATTTTTCAAACGGAATGTTTTACAATATCCCTTTAAATGAATTGGTATCAATTACTGATAGAGCTCTAAAAAAAGGATTTACTATTGCTTTAGATTGTGATGTATCAGAAAAAACATTTTCTCCAAAAAATGGTATTGCTATAATTCCAAATAATCCAGAAAACAATAAAAAAGGATTGACTTATATTGTAAAAGAAAAAGAAATTACTCCGGAGTTTAGACAACATGAATTTGAAAATTATAATACTACAGATGACCATTTAATGCATATTGTTGGTATGGTAAAAGATCAAAAAGGGAATGAATACTATAAGGTTAAAAACTCTTGGGGAGGTAATAGTGAACGCATTGGGAACAATGGTTATGTTTATATGAGTAAAGCCTTCTTTAAGTTAAAAACCATCTCAATATTTGTTCATAAAAATGGATTAAAAAAGAGTTTAAAAAAAGAGTTAAATATTTAACTTCTAAATTATCACATAAAATGTCTGAATAAAAATAACTCAGGATTGAATTCAATCCTGAGTTATTTTATTTTAATAAACGTAGTGTATTATAAATTATGATTTATCTAAAAATATAGCGTTCTAATTCTCCATCATTATTTAACATTTCAATTCTTAAAACATCACCATCAGATTTCCCAGTAATCATATCATTTACATCATCAACAGTATGAACTTTTTCTCCATTTATAGCTATAATTACAAATCCTTTTTCAACTCCATAATACAATAACTCTTTATTTGTAATATCAGAAATTTTCACTCCATTTTCAATATCTAACTTATTTAATTCTTTTTTATTTAAATTTTTCAATTCTAAACCTAAAGAAGATACCTTGCTCATTTCGTTTTTACTTAAAACTACATTAGTACTCTTCTCCGCTCCATCTCTCACAAAAGTTACCTTAATTGAATCTCCCGGTCTTTTTGTGTTTAAAAAACCTGTTAAATCTGCATATGAAGTAATTTTCACATCATTTGCTTTAATTATAATATCATCTTTCTTTAAGCCTGCTTTCTCTGCTCCAGACTCTTCAATTACGCTTGATATATAGAATCCTTCAGCTAAATCAATATCTAAATTCTCAGCAACTTTACCATTTAACTCTCCTCCTTGAACACCTAAAATTGCTTTTTGAACATTTCCAAATTCCATTAAATCTTCAATAACCTTTTTAGCTATATTTGAAGGTACTGCAAAAGAATACCCCACAAATGATCCCGTAGTTGAAGAAATTGCAGTATTTATACCAATTAATTCTCCTTTTGAATTAACAAGTGCTCCACCACTATTTCCTGGATTAACGGCTGCATCTGTTTGTAGAAAAGAATCTGTAATATTTCCATTTCCTTTTAAATCACGACCCTTTGCACTTATAATCCCAGCTGTTACTGTTGAAGTTAAATTATAAGGATTTCCAACAGCTAATACCCATTCACCTACTTTTACATTATCTGAATTTGCAAAAGTTATATATGATAAATCATCTTCATCAATTTTTAACAATGCAATATCATTATTAGAATCTGAACCTACCAATTTAGCTTTGTACACTTTTTTATCATTTAAAGTTACTTCAATATCTGTAGCTCCTTTAATAACATGATTATTTGTAATTATATATCCATCTGAAGAGAAAATTACTCCACTTCCTGTTCCTACCTGTGAATATTTTTTAGCTCCACTCCCCTGCCCGTAAAATAACTCTGCAAAAGGATCTCTTACAGTTTTATAAGAAGTGTTCTTTACGTGAACAACTGCATTTAAAGTTTTTTCTGCAGCGACAGTGAAATCCGTATTTTCAATTGATGTTGCCCTTGTATTTGTGAAATTAGTTGCTACAGTAACCGGACTTGTTTCCATAGTATTTTCTAATACAACTTGAGGTTTTTCTATAAATAATTTATAAGACCCTAAAGTTAAAGCTCCACCCAGTGCCGAAAACAGCACAATACTTAATATTTTTTTCATTGTTATGGTTTTTTTATAAATTAACACTCAAAATTAAAGAATTATTCTATTCACAAAACTGCTTTAACTCTTTGTTAACGCTCATTTAACTGATTTTAACACCAATAGATTTCTCTTAATAATTTACCTAAAATAATTTAGTTGAATTTATTACATTTGCAACAATGAATGTACATTTTTATAAATACCAGGGAACAGGAAATGATTTTATCATGATTGATAATAGAGATTTGTCATTTCCAAAAGAGAACGTAAATCTTATAAATAGTTTATGTGATAGACGTTTTGGTGTAGGAGCTGATGGCTTAATTTTATTAGAACCTTCTAAAAAAGAAGATTTTACGATGGTATACTTTAATGCTGACGGGAATGAAGGTAGTATGTGTGGTAACGGCGGACGATGCTTAGTTGCTTTTGCAAAACAGCTTAATATCATAGACGAGAATACCACATTTGATGCTATTGATGGATTACATCACGCAACAATTAAAAACGGCATTGTAAGTTTAAAAATGATTGATGTAAACACCATTCAAGTATCAGAAGAATATTCATTTTTAAATACAGGTTCACCACACCACATTAGTTTTTGTGATAACGTTTCTAATATTAATGTAAAAGAATTAGGCGCTCAAATAAGATATGGTGCTCCTTATTTTAAGGAAGGGACAAATGTAAATTTTGCTGAAAAAACTAATTCAAATTCTTTTAAAGTTAGAACTTATGAAAGAGGTGTTGAAGATGAAACGTTAGCTTGTGGAACTGGAGTAACGGCAGTTGCAATTGCAGCTCACAAAACAAACATAACAACTAATAATCAAATAAAACTTGAAGTATTAGGTGGAAATTTAGAGGTTTCATTTGATGTAAATGAAAACACTTATACAAATGTCTATTTAACAGGACCTGCAAAATTTGTTTTTGAAGCGGAAATCAATATTTAATGTCTATACTAGTTGGTGAAAATATTGTTTTAAGAGCTCTAGAGCCCGAAGATATTGACTTCTTATTTTCAACTGAAAATAATGAGGACTTTTGGGAAGTTAGCAGTACTCAAGCACCATTTTCTAGATATATTCTGAAAAGATATTTAGAAAATGCACATCAAGATATTTATGAAGCCAAACAATTACGTTTTGTAATTTGTGATACTGATAGCAATTCTGTAGGCATGATTGATTTGTTTGACTTTGACCCTCAGCATAAAAGAGTTGGTATAGGAATTTTAATTTTACCTAATTATCAAAACCACGGGTTTGGTAAAGAAGCTTTAGAACTAATAATTGACTATGCTTTTGTGTATTTAAATGTTCATCAAATATTTGCTAATATTACTTCTGAAAATAAAACGAGCATAACCCTTTTTGAAAAATTTAATTTCAAACCAGTAGGTGTAAAAAAAGATTGGATATTCTCTAATTCAACCTATAAAGATGAAATCCTTTACCAATTAATTAAAAAATAAAATGAACTTAAAAAGAATTATTATTTTAATAATTAGTCTATTACTAATTATTGGTGGAGTTTTAGCTTTTAATTATTACACTAAAATATACAAACCAAATACTGTAAAAGATGGTTTTGTATACATTCCTACCAATAGTAATTACCAAGATATTGAAAATATACTACGTCCTTTTCTTAAAAGAGTAAAACCATTTACGTGGGTTGCAAATAAAAAAAATTACCATAATGTTATAAAACCTGGTAAATATCACATTAAGGAAGGAATGAATAATAATGATTTAGTAAACCTTTTAAGAAGCGGAAAACAAACAACAGTTAAATTATCATTCAACAATCAAGACTCTTTTGAAAAATTAGCAGGTAGAATCTCTGAGCAAATTGAAGCTGATTCAATTTCATTATTAAATTCTTTCACAGAAACTGATTTTATAATTAAAAATGGGTTTCATAAAAATAATTCCTTAAGCATGTATATTCCTAATACTTACGAGTTTTATTGGAATACATCTGCTAATGAATTTAGAAAAAAAATGCTTCAAGAGTTTAATCATTTTTGGAGTCCTTCAAAATTACAAAAAGCAAAAAAACTAAATTTATCTAAATTTGAAGTAATAACTTTAGCCTCTATAGTTCAAAAAGAAACAGCAGATATAAGCGAAAGACCTATAGTTGCTGGTTTATATTTAAACAGACTTAAAGGTAAATGGCCTTTACAGGCAGATCCAACAATAATTTTTGCTTTGAAAAAAAAATTAGGCAATACTGTTGTTATTAAAAGAGTCTTAACAAAAGATATAGAAATAGACTCCCCTTATAATACCTATAAAAATCAAGGTCTTCCTCCTGGCCCAATTTCAATGCCAGATATTTCATCTATAAATGCAGTTCTAAATCCTGCAATACACCAATACTATTTTATGTGCGCAAGCGTTACCAATATAGGTAAACATGAATTTGCGAAAACGTTATCACAACACAACAAAAATGCGTTTAAATATCAAAATTGGTTAAACAAACAAGGTGTTAATAGATAAATTATAGTTTTCTCAAATAAATAATTTATATTTTTTTTGAAATTTTTAATTTTCAACCACAATATGTTAAATAATTCACAATAACTAAGGAGTTTTGTTAAATATGTATTAACAAAAAATATTTTAACAGGTATTTGTTGCAGGTATTAATATTTATGTTAATTTTGCAGGCTTAAATTTACAAGGATATTAAAACCTTTAAATTATGAAAAAAGTAAAAATATTATTAAGTTTACTTCTATTAATTGTTTTTGTTTCTAGTTTTTCAGAAAGCAAAACTTTTAATTTGAATTCAAAAAATGTTCATTTTTACAAATCTTCAGTTCCTAGCGAAGACGAAAGTAATTCAGAATCTATTAACATACCATTTACCGGAAATTCATTTAATGGTTTTAGAGAAGCTGTTGGCTTTAAAGAATCACAAGGTAAATATGAAACAGTAAACACATTAGGCTATTTAGGAAAGTATCAATTTGGAAAATCTACATTAGAACGTTTCAAAATTTACAACACAACAACATTTCTTAACAATCCTGAATTACAAGAAGAGGCGTTTGTTGCTTTGTGTTCATTAAACAAATGGATATTAAGAAAAGACATTAAGAGAAGTGTTGGAAAAAAAATAAACGGAGTAGAAATTACAGAATCTGGTATTTTAGCTGCAGCTCACTTAGCAGGCGCTGGTAATGTGAAAAAATATTTGAGAAGTTACGGACAAAATACATTTAAAGATGCTTACGGCTCTTCGCTTCAACATTATTTAAAAGAATTCTCTGGTTTTGATACTAGCTTTATTGAAGCAAATCAAAAACCAGTAGTTTAACCTTTATTTATATAATGTAGCTATTATAGCAGCTAATTTATTTTATAAAAGTTGCTTTTTTTAATACCAAATTAATTTTTGGAATTAGACTTATTGTTAAATTTATCTCAATAATTACATTAAGCAACAGCATATTAAGTGATTAAGCTATTATAAAAATCATCCATTTAGGAAATGGCTGGTTTTTAAGTCTCATAAATCATAAACCACAATACTTACTATTGTGGTTTTTTTCATTTTAACCTATAACTATTGTTTTATTACAATTAGTTTTCTCTATGCTAGTGCTACTTTTACTTTCACTACGCTCCTACACTATATTAAAAAGCTATAAATATTGAAAGAGAAACATTCTCGCTTTATAAAACTACTCAAAAAGTTAATAAATTAGAAAAACTTAAATAAACTAATATGAATTTACTAAATCCAATCACATTTCACCTAATAATACTAAAATAAATAGAAAACATAAGGTTTAGCTTTGAAATAAAACGCATAATTTACCCAAAAGAATAGATTTTTTATTTATTTTTTTCAATATCTTTGCATTATTAAAAGCCTTCCCCATAATTACAAATTGTTACGGAGAGAATTTGTAATTCGCTAAAAAACATAAATATCATTCATTTTTTAAAAATTTAGTATTGCTTTTAAAGTTCTCCAAAATAGGAATTTTATTAAATAAAATTTCACCGCTTTAAATCACTGTATTACAGTTTTTTAAAAGCCCTAGTGTCTTTATTTTTAAAAAATTTTAAAAATAGAGTAGGATTTTCTATGCTTATATCTAAAATATTTATATATTTGAACTATTATTAATTATTTAACCCTTAGCAAAATGAAAAACATAAAATTAATTTTCGGAATATTACTAGTTGCAGGATTTTTCGCAACTATTGCAATGACTAATAATTCTTCAGACAATCAAGCAATTAGAAAAGATAAAATAATTATACCTAGACAAGGATAATATTACTTAATCTCTTTTAAATCATATACCATAATATATTAATATTATGGTTTTTTTGTTGTTATCTTTTAAATCTAGTTTTTTTATTTATATTTGATTCAAATAAAAAGTGTAAAATTTAATAATGAAAAATCAAAAGAGAAAATCTTTATTATTAGGAAGTTTCATTATTCTTTTAATAATATCAACCCCATATCTTTTATATCTATACCGAGCAATCCCTCCTAATATTGAAACATATGATATGTTTTTCGGCACCTTAAAAGGCGGATATTATGGAGATGTACAAAGTTTTTTATATACTTTTTTTGGAAAATTTGTTCCTTTTTTATTTTTAATAATTTGGTTTATTACCAATAAGCATTGGTGGGTACATGTCTTAATAATCCCTATTTCAGTTTACCTATTTCAATTAATAGCCGTTATAAATGATAGTGAACTATATGTTGATGAAATTGAATTTATTTACACTGTTCCAATTGCTGTTTTAATAATGGTAATCTTATATTTTCTTAGAAGTAAAATGTCAATTTATATTCAAGCAGTAGATCTAAAAAAAGAAATGGATGAGAATATGAATTTTACTGATAAAATCTAACACTATATTAAATACAAAAAATATTCTCTATTTTTCGATTTTTTTTCTAAAAATAGATTTTGTTAAAAATTATAAGCTAAAATTTATTCAAAAGTTTATATTTACCCGATGGATACATTTATAAATAACCTACCAAAAGCTGAGCTTCACGTGCATATTGAGGGAACCCTAGAACCTGAATTACTACTAAAACTAGCTACCAGAAATAACATTAAATTACCTTATAAAACTATAAATGAGATTAAAAATGCTTATGATTTTAATTGTTTACAAGATTTTTTAGACATTTATTACCAAGGAGCTAAAGTTTTAATAACAGAAAATGATTTTTTTGATTTAACTTATTCTTATTTTGAAAAAAGTGCTTTACAAAATGTAAAACACCTTGAAATAATGTTTGATCCACAAACTCATACAAATCGTGGAGTTACGTTTGAAACTGTAATAAGTGGAATTTCAAGAGCTTGTGATATGGCTGAAGAAAAACTAGGTGTAACTTCTATTTTAATAATGAGTTATTTACGCCATTTAAGTGAAAATGAAGCATTTAAAACATTACAATCATCATTACCATTCAAAGAATTAATTACATCTGTAGGTTTAGATTCTTCAGAAAAAGACAATCCTCCTTCAAAATTTCAAAATGTATTTAAAGCATCTGTAAAGGAAGGATATATACCTGTAGCTCATGCTGGTGAAGAAGGTAATTCCGATTATATTTGGGAAGCACTTAATCTACTTGAGATTAAACGTATTGACCACGGTAATAATTGCTTACAAGATATTAACTTAGTTAATGAAATAATTAAACGAGATATAGCATTAACAATATGCCCGCTATCAAACATCTCACTTAAAGTTGTTGAAAACTTAGAAGATCATCCTTTAAAAGAAATGCTTCAATTAGGACTTAATATTACCATAAATTCTGATGATCCAGCATATTTTGGTGGACATATTAATAAAAATTATCAGAAAATTCAACAAGCTTTAAACCTGTCTAAGCTTGATATATATGGTATGGCTCAAAATTCATTTAAATATTCTTTTTTAAATGATGATAAAAAAGAACAATATTTAAATGATTTAGAAGTTTATTACAATAAAAATATAGACCTTTGAACCCAAAACAAATTATAACCCAATGAAAATACCTGTATTAATCTTTACAATTTTTCTATTCATATCGAATATTACATTTTGTCAAACTAAAAATAAATTTAATCCTACTGGCACAGTAAACGATCAGTTTGAGAGCTTAATTAATAGTTCAAACAAATATCAAGATTATAAAGTTATAAAACTTAACTCTCTTTTAAAATTAAAAGGGAACATTAATGATTCATTAGTTGCTTCTAAAAAAGAAATTTTAAGTTCAGCCAATACCATAAACAGCCAATTAAAAACAATTGACAGTTTAAATATTTCTTTAGCTGATTCAAAAAATGAAATAACAACCTTAAACAGTAAAATTGAAAGCATTTCTTTGCTTGGGATTCAAGTAGAAAAAGATCTTTTTAAAACAATTATGTTTTCTATAATAGGTGTTTTAATATTGTTATTGGCATTGTTTATTTCAAAGTTTAAAAGTAGTAATACTGTAACTAAACAATCTCAAAAAGATTTTAAAGAATTAGAAGTAGAATATGATGATCACCGAAGAAAAGCATTAGAACGTGAACAAAAAGCAATGCGTAAATTACAAGATGAATTAAATAAGCAGAAAAAAGATTAATTTCTTCCTTATATATCATAAAAAAGCCTATTCAAAATTGAATAGGCTTTTTTATGTCTATAAAACTCTCGTCTATTCTCCTGAATAGACTACAAAATTTCTTGGTGTTTCGTATAATGTAATTGAGAGCTCCAAATTAGCATCTATTTTAGAACGTAATTTATTCCATATTACTACTGAAATATTTTCAGCCGTTGGGTTTAATTTTCTAAACTCTTCAACTTCTTCATTTAAATTTTTATGATCAAATTGATCTTCTATTTCAGTCTCAATTAGTTGTTTTAAAACCTTCATATCCATAACAAACCCAGTATCTGGATGTATTTCTCCCTTCACAGAAACTATTAATTCATAATTATGACCGTGATAATTTGGGTTTGCACATTTTCCAAAAACAGTTGCATTACGAGCATCTGTCCAATCTGCATTGTATAATCTATGGGCAGCATTAAAATGTGCTTTTCTATTAACTGTTACTTTCATTGCAATTACTTATTTATAAATTCATAGTACTTATCAAAAATAATTTTAAACCATTCTGTATAAATTTCAGGCTTATTTTCAATATCATTTTTTACAGCCTTTAAAGTCATCCATTTAAAACTTTCAACTTCATCTCTATTTATAATTGGATTTTCATTATAAAAACCAACCATAACATGATCCAATTCATGTTCTGTTAAACCATTGTCAAATGGTGCTTTATAAATAAATGAAGTTTTTTCTTCTAACTCACAAACAAAACCCATTTCTTCTTGTAAACGTCTTTTCCCTGCTTCTAAATTACTTTCTCCATCTCTTTGATGGCTACAGCATGTATTTGTCCATAACAAAGGAGAATGATATTTATCTCCTGCCCTTTGCTGCAACATTAATTCATTTTTATTATTAAATACAAAAACTGAAAAGGCTCTGTGTAACATCGCTTTTTCATGAGCTTCCATTTTTGGCATTAATCCTATTTGCTCATCGTTTTCGTTTACTAATATAACCTTTTCTTCTTTCATTATTTTTTCAATTGTTACAAATTTACAAAAAGATTATTCAATTTTTAATAATTTAAAAACTGAAATCTACAACACTTTTGAATTGTGTTATTCTTTAATCTTTTAATTAGAATACCATATATTTGCACCTCAAAATTTGACAAATGAATTTTTTAGAAGAAATAAAGAGAAGACGAACTTTTGGTATTATTTCACATCCTGATGCGGGTAAAACAACACTTACTGAAAAATTATTACTTTATGGTGGTGCTATTCAAGAAGCTGGAGCTGTAAAAAATAATAAAATTAAAAAAGGAGCTACTTCCGATTTCATGGAAATAGAACGTCAACGTGGTATTTCTGTTGCTACTTCTGTATTAGCTTTTATATATAAAGACAAAAAAATAAACATTCTTGATACTCCTGGACATAAAGATTTTGCTGAAGATACCTTTAGAACTTTAACTGCAGTAGATAGTGTAATTGTTGTTATTGATGTTGCAAAAGGTGTTGAAACACAAACTGAAAAATTGGTAGAAGTTTGTAGAATGCGTAAAATACCAATGATTGTTTTTATTAACAAATTAGACCGAGAAGGTAAAGATGCTTTTGATTTATTAGATGAAGTAGAACAAAAACTAGGTTTAAGAGTAACCCCATTAAGTTTTCCTATTGGAATGGGGTACGATTTTAAAGGTATTTATAATATCTACGGAAAAAAATTAAATGTTTTTTCAGGTGATAAAAAACAAATTGTTTCTGAAGGAGTTGAATTTACAGATATTTCGATTCCTGAATTAGATGAAATAATTGGAAACAAAGCAGCCGAAACACTTAGAGAAGAATTAGAATTAGTACTAGAAGTATACCCGCCATTTAACAAAGAAGAATATTTAAATGGAGATTTACAACCTGTATTTTTTGGTTCTGCATTAAATAACTTCGGTGTTAAAGAATTGCTAGATTGTTTTATTGAAATTGCTCCTTCTCCACAACCAAAAAAATCTGAAGAGCGATTGGTAGATTCTAAAGAGGAAAAATTATCTGGTTTTGTATTTAAGATACACGCTAATATGGATCCTAATCATCGTAACCGTTTAGCTTTTATAAAAATTGTGTCGGGAACTTTTAAACGTAACTCACCATATTTACACGTTCGTTTAAACAAAAAAATGAAGTTTTCTAGTCCAAATGCCTTTTTTGCAGAAAAGAAAGAGATTGTAGATGAATCTTTCCCTGGTGATATTGTTGGTATTCAAGATACTGGAAACTTTAAAATTGGAGATACATTAACAGAAGGAGAAAATTTAAACTTTAAGGGGATCCCAAGTTTCTCTCCAGAACATTTCCGTTATGTAAATAATGCAGACCCTTTAAAATCTAAACAGTTATTTAAAGGTTTAGATCAATTAATGGATGAAGGTGTGGCTCAATTATTCACCTTAGATTTAAATGGACGAAAAGTTATTGGAACAGTAGGTGCATTACAATATGAAGTTATTCAATACCGTTTAGAACATGAATACGGTGCTAAATGTAGTTACGAAAACTTACCCGTACATAAAGCTTGTTGGGTTGAACCTGAAGACCCTAAAAACGAAGAATTTAAAGAATTTAAACGTGTTAAACAACGTTTTATGGCCAAAGACAAACAAGGTCAATTAGTGTTTTTAGCAGATTCAGCATTTACAATTCAAATGACACAGAGTAAATATCCTACAGTTAAATTGCACTTTACTAGTGAATTTAAATAGCTGTAAGATTTTATAAAAAAAATAGGGTAAGAAATTCTTACTCTATTTTTTTATAAATGTAATTTCATTCCTTCATGTGAAGCTATAAATCCTAAATTCTCATAAAATTTGATAGCTTTTGGCCTTTTTTTATCACTAGTTAATTGTAATAAATGAGCATTTTTCTCTTTAGATTTATTAATGGCCCATTCAAATATTAACTTTCCAACTCCTAAACCTCGTTTATCTTCCCTTACTTGAACAGCTTCTATTTGTGCTCTTAAACCTCCATTGTAATTAATATATTGAATAAATGTTAATTGAAAGGTTCCAATAATTTCAAGGTTGCCATCTTCAACTACAAGTAACTCCTGATTTTTATCTAAATTAATTACTTTAAACGCCTCAAAATAAGTGGTTGGCAAAGGTGTTTTTAATACTTCCCTTTTTTTACCAAGTTCATCATCAGCAAGAATTTCAACTATTTTAAAAAGATCATTCTCTGTTGCTCTTCTTATTTTCATTTGTTTTTGTTAAAGTAGTTATTCAAATTTTATAGATTTTGCAGGGTTTATTTTAGAAATTATTAATGATGGAATAATTAACATTAATAAACATAATAATAAGGTCCCTACATTTAGTATAAAAATATACCAAAAATCAATATATACTGGAGCTTCATTAACATAGTAAGTTTCTGGATTTAAAGTAACTACCCCAAAATACTTTTGAATAAATAAAATGGCTAATCCTATTAAATTCCCCCAGAATAAACCTTTCAATACCAAATAAGCTGCATTGTACAAAAATACTTTTCTAATACTAACATTGGAGCTTCCTAAAGCTTTTAGAATACCAATCATTTGGGTCCGTTCAAGAATTAACACCAATAAAGCCGTAATCATATTTATACCTGCAACCAAAATCATTATTACAATAATCAGATAAATATTGGTATCAAAAAGACTAATCCATTCAAATATTCCTGGATAACTTTCAATAATACTTTGGCTATTTAAGGTTGATGCAGTTTCAGAATAAATTTCACTACTTTTAGTATTTATATCTTCAAAATTATTTAACAACACCTCAAACCCTCCTACTTCATCTTCTTCCCATCTGTTCATTTTTTGAATATGACGAATATCTGCAATTACAAAATTCTCGTCAAACTCCTGAAAACCTGAATTATAAATACCAACAGCCGTAACTACTCTTAACCAAGGCGCTTTTGTTGGTTGGTCTTTTACAAACAAAATATTAAACTTATCTCCTAAATTTATATTCAATCTGTTTGAAATTTCTTTTGAGATTAAAACTTCATTAGAAACTTCATTTTTATAATTTGGAATATCACCTTCAACAAGGTATTCCTTAAAAAATGTCCAATCATAATCACTCCCAACTCCCTTAAAAATAATGCCTTCAAAATCTGTAGGGGTTCTAATAATCCCACCTTTTGTAGCAAATACTTGTACATTTTTAATATTATTGATATTCTTAAAACTTGGATAAAAGTCTTGATTTTTTGATATTGGACTTAAAGTAATTTTAGAGTTATTACTATCAAAATTTGTAATTTTTATATGGCCGTTAAAACCTGATATTTTCTCACGAATCTTTTGTTGTAATCCAAAACCAGTAGCAATTGCAATCATCATAACTATAATTCCTAATGAAATAGCTATAATTGCAATTTTTATTATTGGTGATGATATACTACTTTTATATTCTTTAGCAGCAATAATCCTTTTAGCAATAAATAATTCGTAATTCAATTTAATTTATGATTTCAATATCGTTCAAAAATACATATTTCTTATTGGTTTTTTTATTGTTTTTTAGTTTCATTTCCTGTGGTCAACCTAAACCCACAAATAAAACTAAAACTATAACAAATAAAACTCAAAAAATTTCAAACGAAATTCTTACTGGTTCACAACAAACATCACTTTATTTAAAACTTTTTAAAAATAAAAGAATTGCACTTATAGCAAACCAAACAACAGTAATATTTAACAAAAATGGATATACACATTTGGTTGACAGCTTATTTAAACTAAATGCTAATATTTCAAAAGTATTTTCCCCTGAACATGGATTTAGAGGAGAAGCTGATGCCAGTGAAGAAATTGCAGATGGTGTTGATCTAAAAACAGGTATACCAATAATATCTTTATATGGAAAAAGCAAAAAACCTACAAAAGAACAATTGGATGGAATAGATTTGATAGTTTTTGATGTTCAAGATGTTGGAGTGCGCTTCTACACTTATATTTCTACAATGCACTATATTATGGAAGCTTGCGCAGAAGCCAATATTCCTGTTTTAGTTTTAGACAGACCAAATCCTAACGGACATTATATAGATGGTCCTACTTTAGAAATAGAGCATAAAAGTTTTGTTGGAATGCATCCGGTACCGCTAGTTTACGGAATGACAATAGGTGAATATGCACAAATGATAAATGGTGAAAAATGGCTGAAAAATGGCGTTCAATGTAATTTAACAGTTATTCCATTAAAAAACTACACTCACCAAAGTAAATACAAATTACCTATTAGACCTTCACCTAATCTTCCCAATGAGATTGCTATAAATTTATATCCCAGTTTAGGTTTTTTTGAAGGAACAACTATAAACGCAGGAAGAGGAACTGAAAATCAATTTCAGCAATATGGTGCACCTTTTTTTCCTAAAAGTGAATTTAAATTTACTCCAAAACCTAATTTTGGCTCTAAATACCCAAAGCATAATGGTAAATTGTGTTATGGTGTTAATTTAAATAACACCAACTATTTAAATGCTGTGAATTTAGATTATTTAATTGATGCCCATAATAAAACACCAAAAAACGAAAAATTCTTTGGAAATACTTTTACTATTCACGCAGGAAACACTAAACTTGAACAGCAAATAAAAAATGGACAGTCAGCTGAAGAAATTAGAAAGTCTTGGCAACCTAAAATTGAAAATTTCAAATTAATTAGAAAAAAATATTTACTATATGAATAATCTTAAAATTGCATTTATAATAGGCCTAGCCTTAATCCTAAATTCTTGTTCATCGGTTTCAACAAAAAAAGAAAAATCTGAATGGGAAAATTTATTTAATGGTAAAAATTTAGATGGTTGGGTTGCAAAAATCTACAATTATGATTTAGGAGTTAATTTTGCCAATACATTTAGAGTAAATAACGGAGTAATAGAAGTTAATTATGACGGTTACAATGGGAAATTAGAAGATAGATTTGGACATTTATTTTATAAAAAATCTTTCTCTTCTTTTCATTTACAATTTGAATATAAATTTACAGATGAATGGTTAAAAGATGGTCCAATTCATACTTTTAGAAATAGTGGTGTTATGTTTCATTCTCAAGATCCTAAAACTATATTAAAAAATCAGAACTGGCCAATTTCTATAGAATATCAACTATTAGCTGATGCTGATGAAGGAGATAGACCAACGGGAAATATGTGTTCTCCTGCAACTGAAGTATATTATAAAGGTGAAATTTCACCTAGACACTGTATTAGTTCTTCTTCTAAAACATACCCATGTACACAATGGGTAAAAGGTGAAATTATTGTTTATAAAGATTCAATAATAAAACACTTGGTAGATGACAAAGTAGTTTTAGAATACAGTAAACCTTTTATTGGTGGAAAAGTGGTTAAAAATTTCGATCCAGCTATAAAAATTGATGGAAAAGCATTAACAGAAGGTTATATTGGTTTACAATCTGAAGGACAAGGAGTACTTTTTAAAAATATAAAAATTAAGGAATTAAACTAAATTAATTCCTTTCTATTTTAATGTTTTTTGTAAAATGAAATTCACCATCATTAATGGTTGCCTGAAATTTATACATTCCATTTTCAGGTAATTCAATAACTGGTGTTAATGTATTTGGGTTGTTATTTTCAAAAATTCCATCAGCTGGTCCTTCAATTTGTTTCCAATTAATTTCAGGAGTAATTTGATCTGTATCTTTATCTTTAATAATAGTTGTCACCTTTACAAAAGTATTTTCAATTAAATCATAATCAATTGAAATTTCTGGCGGATTATTAACTCCTGTATTTTCTTTATTCTTTCTTGAAGGAATTCTATTTTCATCTTCAATTCCCGCTGCATATAACATTAAACGTTGTGTAAATTCTTTATTATCTGAATGACTTATACGCGTTCCACCTCCTGCATTCCAAAATAAATTTCTATCAAATAAACCCACTACTCTACCTTTTCCTTTTTTTGCAATTGCCAATGCAGCGTCCGTTTCAATATTTAATTTACCGTCTTTCTTATTTACCCATAATTTGCCACCTAACCCTCCTTCTTGGGCTTTTGCTAATACTATAGCTGGAGGCGAAACACGTACAAAACTTACACCTTCTCCTCTAAACCTAACTCCACCATCTTTATTATTGGCATTTAAAAAGTGATTTTGAGTATAATCTTTTACTAAATAATTTCCAGCGCCATTATCTACTAAAAAATGCATTCCAAATTGTTCCATAATTATATTGTCCGAATCTCTTCCTAAAGGATTATCAACTCCAACAACATCATATTTCCCTCCAAAAGCACTATCGGACCAACAAACCAATCCTCCTCCTTTTTTAACCCAATTATATACAGCTTTGGCTTCGTCTTTAGAAAACATTCGTTGATTTGACGCTAAAATTAACACATCAACATTTTTTAATCTTTTTGAAGTAAATTCAATTTCTTGATCGTAAACTTCCGAAACTTTTAATTTCACTTCTTCCAAAGCTTCTAAAAATTGACTCATCCCTTCATTTCCATTGTCATTTAAACGCATTTGTTGAAACGGAGCTTTATCTCCTGAAGGTATATCTCCATCTGCAGAAACATCACCATATACATAAAGTACAGATTGAGCATTTATAAATAACGGAAAACATAGTACCATTATTAAATAAATAATTTTTTGTGAATTTAAACCCTTGTTACTTTTATTAATTTTTTTCATCTCTTTTTATTCTTTATTCTATCTAAATTAATTTTAATTTTTATTCAATTTTAATTTGGATACTATTTAATAAATTTACTTTTTAAAGTATTTACAAAAAGTATATTTCCAATAGAATATCCTCCAAATATTTCAATAGAATTTTCAGCTTTTAAAGCAGCTTCATGAAAACCAATTAATGTTAAATCTGCATCTGCTGAATATTCATTAATTAAATCTTTTGAACTTTTATCATGATCCAATGGTAATACTCTAATATTATTTGGCGAAATTGGTAACCTTCCTGAAGCTGTTAAATCTATTAAATTTTTCTCTTCAATAGCCATAGATTCTTTAGGGAAAGTAGCAAATATTTTAATTTTACCTTTTTTCCAATCTGGATGGCCTAAAATAATATAGGACAGTAAAATCATTAAATTTGCATTTTCATAATCTTGTTTTCTTATCCAAACATGTATATCTTTTTTAAAGCCAAAACCTTTGTCTGAACTATCTAAAATACATAAATCATAATTTGCAGTTTTTAACAAACTATAATTATCTATAATTGTAGAAAGCCATTCATTTTCACCTCTTTTATATTCAAAAAGCATCATATTATTTGCCTGTCCAGAAATAGCTGGTTGCTGAATTGCCTGAACAATTGCGGCTGTATTTGAAGGTGAAATGATTGTTTGTAAAAATACATTTGAATTACTTTCAGAGGCTTTCTTTATTAATTTATTCAATTTATTTTCTGCAATCAATTTAGATTCTTTAGAAAAATAACCTTTTTCAAAATGAATAAATGAACCAAAACCATATCTATAAGAAATCCATTTCATCATTTCAAAAGCACCATATCTTTCAAAACTATCTTTAGATAAACACAGCACACCTGGGCGCCATGATTCTAATACTTTTTCTTTTTCTGCTTTTTGAAGAAACACCTGCATAGTTCTACTAAATTGGTAAATAACACTTTGAAAAATAGTAGCCATTCCTTTTTCTGTATTACTTTTTATAGTTATATAAAAGTAAATTAATGTCATTAAAATAAGGGCTGAAAAAGCATACGTTGTATTAATTTTAAACATTAAAAACACACACATAACGGCTCCCAATAATGAAAAATACCATTTTGATTTAAATGAAGGTCTATAGGATGGATCCGCAGCAAAATGTTGCATAAAAGATATTAAACATAAAGAACCATAGGTAACCATAAAAAACATTGAAATTATTTCTGCTACCGCATTTACATCTCCCATTAAAACAAAAAATAAGGCGATAAAACTAGTTAAAATAGTTGCATTTCTAGGTTCATTATTTTTTGAAGTACTTCTTGATAACCAATAATTTAATTTACTATTTGGAAAAACACCATCTCCACCAATAGCTTGTAAAGTTCTTGGCGCAACCATTAAAGACCCTAAAGCTGATGATATTGTTGCAGCAGCCAACCCAATAGGAATTATTGGTCCCCAAAGTGCTATTTTACTCATAATTAATTGGTCGTTCACTAGATCTTCTGGACTTGCAGATGAAATTAATTTCAAGGCAATAAAAACATAAATAACCATTCCTATAATAGTAGCAGACAATGTTCCATATGGAATAGATTTTTTAGGGTCTTTTAAATCCCCAGACAATCCCACACCAGCTGTCATTCCCGTAAATGCAGGAAATATAATGGCAAAAACATAAAAGAAATCTTTATTTGAAGCTGCCTTTTTAAATAAAAGACTTGAGTCAAAAACTTCAGAATATGAAGTTGATCCAAAAAAGAATAATACTAATGAAATAGCTAAAATAGCAACAACAATATATAAGGCTTTCATACCTAAATCAGCACCTTTAGTAACCATTAACCATATTAATAGTAATAATGCAGGAATTGTAAATAAACGATTATCGTATAATTCGTAACCAAAAGTTTCAGCTACCCAAGGTTTTATTGCTTCAAAAGCTTCTCCAAATGCAATTACATAAAAAGCAACACTAATAGCTTGCGATAAATACAATGTAATACCAATTGCTGCTCCAATATTAATACCAAAAGAACGAGAAATAATAAAATATTCCCCTCCTCCTTCAACCTTCTGATTGGTAGCAATTTCAGCCAATGCTAAAGCTGTTGGTATAGTAACTAAATGACCTATAAAAATAATGGCTAGCGTACCTAAAAACCCAACAGACCCAACAGAAAAACCAAACCGTAAAAACATTACAGCCCCCAAAATAGTTGAAATAGCTGTTAAAAACACCGGCAAAGTACCAAAGTTTGCCTTTGTAGAAATTAATGATTTACTCATAGTATAATTATCTATATTTTTTCTATATCGAAAGTACAACTATTATTATTACCTTTTATAAAAATAATTATAAAGGTAATTTTTCTTTTAAAGCCTCAATTATATTAAATGTAGCAGGGCATATACTTGCGTTTGTAATGGTTAAATCTGTAATTTGAATAAACTTTTTTCTATTTGTATGAGGATATTCTTTACAAGCTTTTGGTCTCACGTCATAAATAAAACAAGTGTTATCATTTGAATCAAAAAATGTACAAGGTGCCGATTTTAAAATGTAAAAATCATCTGCATCTCGCTCTAAAAATTGAGCTATAAATTTAACAACCTTCATTTTTAAGTGTTTAGCAATTCGTTCAATATCCTTATCCGTAAAAATTGGACTAGTTGTCTTGCAACAATTACCACATGTTAAACAATCTGTTTTTTTAAATTCTTTATCATGTAATTCTTTCATTATAAGATCCAATTTTTTTGGAGTCCTTTTCTTTAATTTTTGAAAGTATTTTTTATTTTCAATTAATTTTTCTTCAGCTAATTCTGGTAATTCTTTTAGAAATTTTTCCATATGCAAATATATAAATGTTAATTATTTTATGCGTAATGTTTAATTATTATTAAATTCGTAAAAAAATTAATATGGAACTTATCAAAATTCTAATTGGTCTATTTTTATTTACATCAATTAGTTTTGGTCAAAATGCTCAGCAATTAAAACATTTAGATTCTTATTTTAATAAATCTTTACAAGAATGGAATATTCCAGGAATGGCAATTGCAATTGTTAACAAAGATTCTATTGTTTTTAGCAAGGGTTATGGGTTTGCAAATATTGAAAAAAAACTAAAAGTAGATGAAAACACTTTATTTGCTTTAGCTTCTAATTCAAAAGCATTTACAGCTACTTCAATTGCTAAATTAGTTGAACAAGGCAGGCTTAAATGGACCGATAAAGTTATTGATTACCTACCCTATTTTAAAATGTATAATGATTATGTAACCAATCATTTTACTATTGAAGACTTATTGTGCCACAGAAGTGGATTACCGACTTTTAGTGGTGATTTATTATGGTTTGGTACAACAAAAACCCCAGAAGAAATTATTAATTCACAACAATATTTAACTCCCAAAACAGAATTTAGAACCACTTTTGGATACTCAAACATAGCATTTTTAGCTGCTGGACAGATAATTGAAAAAGTTACAGGAGAAGATTGGTCAACTTATATTCAAAAATCATTTTTAAATCCATTACAAATGGATAGAACGCTAACAAGTACTAACCAACTTAATAAAACTGATAATATTGCTACACCTTATTATTATGAAAATGGAAAAAATAATGAGTTAAAATGGCTTAATTGGGATAATATTGCTCCTGCAGGCGCACTTATTTCTTCAGTAAATGATTTTTCAAAATGGCTTCAATTAAATATTAATAAAGGAAAATTAAATGATAAAGAATATTTTTCTGAAAATAGTTTTGAAACAATTACAACTCCTCATATAAATATACCTTTCCCTAGTAAAAATGAGAATGTACATTTCAAATCTTATGGATTAGGTTGGTACATACAAGATTATTATGGTGCTAAAGTAGTTTCTCATGGAGGTGGATATGATGGTATGATTTCTAAGACTTTTTATTTACCAGAACAAGGAATAGGTGTAGTTATTTTAACTAATAACTTAAACTGGCTAGCTGGTATTTTAAAAAATAAAATATTAGATGTTTTGTTAACCAATAATTTGGAAGGAAAAGATTGGTCGGCAGATTACTATACTTTTAAAAAGAAACAAGATAGTATTCAAAACATAAAGTTGATCAAAAATAATAAATTAAGAGGTAAATTAAACCCAAATCATTTAAAATTAGAAAATTATACAGGAATTTTTAAAGACAAAATATACGGTACGGTTTCAGTAAGTATTAAAAATAATCAACTTCATTTTTCAATGGATAAAACTCCAATTTATAATGCAGATTTATACCATTGGAATAACAATATATTTACATTTAGATTTGACAAAAACTTAACTTCTTTACCTCAAGGTAAATTATGGTTTGATTTAAATAAAAATGGTTTAGTATCTAAACTTCATATTCATGTTCCCAATCCAGATTTTGACTTCTCAGAATTTGAGTTTATAAAGCAGTGAAAATAATATTGAATTTAGTATTTTTGCACTTCGAAATAATTTAGCGAAAAAATATGCAAACCAATTTAGAAATAGCGGTTAAAAAAGCTTTTAAAGAAATTTTTAAAACCGACATTGAATCTGTTGAATTTCAAGCAACTAAAAAAGATTTTGAAGGAGACATTACCATAGTAGTTTTTGCATTCTTGAGATATGTAAAAGGAAATCCAGTACAGATTGGAACTCAGATTGGAGAATATTTAAAAGAAAATGTTGAAGAAATTGCCGATTTTAACGTTGTAAAAGGCTTTTTAAATCTAGTTATTTCTGATTCTTATTTTATTAATGACTTTAATTCAATAAATAATCAAAAAGATTTTGGAATTATTTCACCAAATGAAAATGATAAAGCCGTAATGGTTGAATATTCTTCACCCAACACTAATAAACCTTTGCACCTAGGCCATATTAGAAATAATTTATTAGGTTATTCTGTAGCTGAAATTATTAAAGCTTCAGGTAAAAAAGTATACAAAACTCAAATTATTAATGATCGTGGTATTCATATTTGTAAAAGTATGTTGGCTTGGTCTCGTTTTGGAAATGGAGAAACTCCTGAAAGTACCGGACTAAAAGGAGATAAATTAGTTGGTAATTATTATGTGAAATTCGATCAAGAATATAAAAAAGAAATTACTCAACTTATTTCAGAAGGAAAAACAGAAGAAGAAGCTAAAAAAGAAGCTCCAATTTTATTAGAAGCTCAAGCCATGTTAAGAAAATGGGAATCTGGAGATGATGAAGTTGTTTCTTTATGGAAAACAATGAACCAATGGGTTTATGATGGGTTTGATATAACTTATAAAAACTTAGGCGTAGATTTTGATAAAAACTATTTTGAAAGTAACACCTATTTATTAGGTAAAGATGTTGTTGCAACTGGTTTAGAAAAAGGCATCTTTTATAAAAAAGAAGATGGCTCTGTATGGATAGATCTTACCGATGAAGGATTGGATGAGAAAATTGTTTTACGTTCAGATGGAACTGCCGTTTATATGACGCAAGATATTGGTACTGCAATTGAACGTTTTAAAGATTTTGAATTACAAGAACTAGTATATACTGTTGGTAATGAGCAAGATTACCACTTTAAAGTTCTATTTTTAATATTAGAAAAACTTGGTTTTGATTGGGCTAAAAACTTATATCACTTATCTTACGGAATGGTAGATTTACCAAGCGGTAAAATGAAATCGAGAGAAGGAACTGTTGTAGATGCTGATGATTTAATGGTTGAAATGACAAATACCGCACGTGATATTTCACAAGAACTAGGAAAATTAGAAGGTTATTCTAACGAAGAAAAAGAAAAACTTTACAATACAATTGGCTTAGGTGCTTTAAAATATTACATTTTAAAAGTAGATCCTAAAAAACGAATTTTATTCAATCCTGAAGAATCTGTAGATTTTGCTGGAAACACTGGTCCTTTTATACAATATACATATGCAAGAATACAGTCTATTTTAAGAAAAGCTAATTTTGATTATAGCATTACATTAAATTCTGATCAATTCTCTTTACACGAAAAAGAAAAGGAATTAATAAAACAAATACAATTGTTTCCTGAAGTAATTCAAAATGCAGCTCAAAATCATAGTCCTGCACTTATTGCAAATTACTCTTATGAATTAGTAAAAACATATAATTCATTTTACCAAACAGTTCCTATTTTAGGATGTGAAAATGAAAATGAAAAAATATTTAGAACTCAAATCTCTTCAAAAGTTTCTGTAATTATTAAAACAACTTTTCGTCTATTAGGTATTGATGTACCTGAAAGAATGTAGGATTTGTGAAAATTTTAAAGAATTAAAAATTTAACAGTCAAAGAATTGAGATATATTCAAACTAATTCACGCAAAAAATAATTAAATTTGCTGTATTAAATCAGCAATTATTTATAAAAAATAAAATTTAAAACATGAAATACGATATTTTAATAATTGGAAGTGGTCCTGGAGGATATGTTACTGCAATTAGAGCATCTCAACTTGGATTTAAAGTTGGAGTAGTAGAAAAAGAGCATTTAGGAGGAATTTGTCTTAACTGGGGATGTATACCTACAAAAGCTTTATTAAAAAGTGCTCAAGTTTATGATTATTTAAAACATGTTGATGAGTATGGTTTAAAAGCAGAAGCTATTGATAAAGACTTTGAAGCTATTATTAAACGTAGTCGTGGTGTTGCTGAAGGAATGAGCAAAGGAGTTCAATTCCTAATGAAAAAGAACAAAATTGATATTATTGACGGTTTTGGAAAAATTAAAAATGGTAAAAAAGTTGATGTTACTGATGCTGATGGAAAAGTAACTGAATATAGTGCCAACAATATTATTATTGCTACAGGTGCTCGTTCACGTGAATTACCTAATTTACCACAAGATGGTAAAAAAGTTATTGGATATCGCCAAGCAATGAATTTACCAAAACAACCAAAGAAAATGATTGTTGTAGGTTCTGGTGCAATTGGTGTAGAATTTGCACATTTTTACAATTCAATGGGAACAGATGTTACTATTGTTGAATTTATGCCAAATGTTGTTCCTGTTGAAGATATTGATATTTCAAAACAATTTGAACGTTCACTAAAAAAATCTGGAATTAAAGTAATGACCAATTCTTCTGTTGAATCAGTTGATGTTTCAGGAAAAGGCGTAAAAGCTGTTGTAAAAACAAAAAAAGGAGAAGAAATTTTAGAAGCAGATATCCTTTTATCTGCAGTTGGAATAAAATCTAACATTGAAAACATTGGATTAGAAGATGTTGGAATTGTTGTTGATAGAGATAAAATATTAGTAAACAATTATTACCAAACTAACATACCTGGTTATTACGCAATTGGTGATGTTGTTCCTGGACAAGCTTTAGCACATGTTGCTTCTGCTGAAGGAATTACTTGTGTAGAAAAAATTGCAGGTTTACATACTGAAAAAATAGATTACGGAAATGTTCCTGGATGTACTTATGCATCTCCAGAAATTGCAAGTGTTGGTTTAACTGAAGCCAAAGCGATTGAAGCTGGTTACGAAATTAAAGTTGGTAAATTTCCTTTTTCTGCTTCAGGAAAAGCAAAAGCAGCTGGAACTCCAGACGGTTTTGTTAAAGTAATTTTTGATGCAAAATACGGAGAATGGTTAGGTTGTCATATGATTGGTGCTGGTGTAACTGATATGATTGCTGAGGCTGTTTTAGGTAGAAAATTAGAAACTACAGGACACGAAGTGTTAAAAACTATTCACCCTCACCCAACTATGAGTGAAGCTGTAATGGAAGCTGTTGCTGCCGCATATGATGAAGTAATTCACTTATAAAATTAATTAAACATACATTAAAAAGCTCAAACTTAGTTGTTTGAGCTTTTTTATTTAAAGTGAATAATCAAGTAACTTTATAGAATATATAAAGTTGGTATAGATAAAAAAATTAATTTATTATATTTGAACATAATTTTTTTTCCCTATAAATTATAACAACAATTTATGAAAACATTTAAAATATTTTTATTGCTTGTATTTACTCTAATTATTTCTTGTAAAGAGGAAAAACCTAAAACAAATTCTAGAAAAATTGTAAAAAAAGAAAAACATTATATTTGTGCCAATAAGTGTGAAAATAGCGGTGGAGATGTTCAAGCAATTTGTCCTACTTGCAAAACACCGTATGTGCACAATCAAGCTTTTCACAATAACGATTTATTAAAAAATGGTCCGTTAAAAGTGAAAAGTAACATACCAATTGAAAATGAAAACCTAAATGCAACAGCTCCTTCACCAATTCAGAATGCTCAAGGAGTATTTCATTATACTTGTAGTAATGGTTGCCCAGGAGGTGCTGGATCGGCTGAAAAATGCAAAGCATGTGGAAATGAATTAGCCCACAACTCAGCATATCATAATAACTAATTTTAATTTTATAAAATAAAATGGCATTCTCAATTTCAAAATTATTTAAATCAAAAACTCCAACTATTGTAAATTTAGAAACACTAGATAAACTCGATTTTCAAGGTGGTACAAAATATGCATTAAATGAAAGTAATATAGCATATGTGGATATTGAAGAACTTGGAGGATTCCCTTATTTAAAAACTATAATTATTGGTGATACTTCTGTTAAAATTAAAAGAATTGGATGTACCCTTTCCTTTAATTTTAATAAAAATGACATTCTTAAATTAAATTCTGATAATACAGATATTGAATCAAATAAAATAAAAGGTACTAATATATATTATACAGAAATTGATTTTGAACTAAACGAATCTGAAGCAGATAAAATTAAAACTATAAAGGTTGAAACAATTCTTTTTAACTTAAATACGCTTTCTTTACCTCTTAAAACAATTTAATAAACATTTATAAAATGGCTTCTAAAAAGAAAATTTTAAAGAAAATTCAAATATTAATAACCAATCAATTTGATTCTCCTGAAGATGCTTTTAACTTTTTTGATAAAAAAGGAAGTGGAAAGTTATCTAAAACTGAAATTGTAAATTTATTAAAACAAGCAGAAATTAATGGATTTATACGAGGTTTTGTCTCTACAAAATTAATTGAGGGATATGATAAAGATGGCGACGGGCTAATTAGTTGGAAAGAGTTTAAAAAAGCTGTTGCAGAGATTAAAGATTAATATTCTATTATTGTAAATTCCAATTTTAATGGTTCTAAAGAATCAAATATCATTGGTATTAATTTTTCTCCTAAATTTAAATAAATCTCTGAAAAATTTCTAGTACGCTCTTCTAAACTTTGGTTTGGGAACAATTCATCTTGAATTATTTTTAACCGGTCTAGTGTATCAATATATTTTCTTTTTTGAGCTTTTAAAAGTCTTTTTTCTAATTTTTCTAAGCCATTAATTTGTTTTTTCTCTTGTGCCAACACGGCTCCAATAAAAGAAGCATCAGTTAACTTTGCTATTTGTTTTAATTTTTCAAATTGCTTATTTAAAGCTTCTTTCTGTTCAGAAAAATCTATCTTAATATTAGAAATTTCTTTTACTTTTTTATCAGCCAATAACTCTTGTTTATTGAATAACTCAAATATTGAAACATTCAGCTTTTTTAATTTTATTACTTGTTTTTCTGATACCAACAACACAGAATTACGAAGTAACAATATAGGAAACGGAGTGTCAATTTTATTAAAATAATCCTTTAATTGAAACCAATAAGCCAATTCTCCACCTCCACCAATATAACATAAATTTGGTAAAATTGTTTCTTGATAAACTGGCCTCATTATTACATTAGGGCTAAACCTTTCTGGGTATTTATTCAATTCATTAATAATTTCATCTTCTGAAAATACAAGATTTGTATTATTAACTTTATATAATTCTTTTTCAAAAACTATACGTTCTCTAAGATTATCCTTTAAATAGAATAAATTAATTTCTCTTGGATTAACCTGAATATTATAATTTTCACCTAACCTTTCATTAGTTTTAGATACTTCTGCAAAAGAGGTTTTATTTAATAATTCATCTTTTACAATTGGAGAAAATTGTTTTTTTAATTCTTTTTCATCTCCATCAACAATTACTAAACCGTATTGTCCAAAAAGTTTATTTACCAAATATCGTGTAGCTTCAGTTAAATTCTTGTGTTGAAGATAAGCTTCCTTAAATAAATTTTTAATAAACTTCGCATTGTTAGAGTTTCCTAATTCTTCAGAAAAAGATTCAAATACAATATCAAAACCTTCTGTATCTAACCTTCCTACACCTCCACTACTAGCTCTATCCCAAACAACTTTTTTACCTTTAAAATTAAAGTAGTTTATTTCTTCAAAGTCGTGATCTTCAGTTGCCATCCAATAAACTGGGACAAAATTATTTTCAGGAAATTCAGTTTTTAATTGCTCAGCTAAATTTATTGTAGAAACAATTTTATACAAGAAATAAAGTGGCCCTGTAAAAATATTTAATTGATGCCCTGTAGTAATTGTAAATGTATTACTACTTATTAAAGCGTCTATATTATTTTGCGATTTCTCACTTAAATTTATGCTTTTGCATTGTTTATTAAGTGTATTAACCAATTGTTCCCTTTTTTCAGAAAGAAAATTTTCTTTAAGTTTTATTTGATTTTTAAAACCTACTATGTCTGGAAAATTTCCGTAAAAATCACTTATTTTTCCATCTTTATTTAAATAATCACCTATTAAACTAGAAAAATAACCTGTTTCTTGAAATGGTATGGTATGTATTTTCATTAAAATTTATTAATTCTTTTAAATAAGATTTAAATATGTTTCTTTACTAATTATAGTAACTTCCTATTATTTTATAAAAATAGTAAAATTAAATGCTTCGTCGGTAGTAACTAAAACATCTAACAAATTTTTAACTATTTTTTTATTTACATTAAACTTTAGGACCTAAAACTTCAACTTAAAGGAAAATTTATTTTGACTTATATATTTTTAGTTTAATTTTTTAAATAAAACAAACTATAGAACATTTAAGGTTTCATAAAACAAAAAATCCAGTATAACACTGGATTTTTTTATTATAATATGTTTCAAATACTATCTTGAATAATTTGGCGCTTCTTTGGTAATAGTGACATCATGCGGATGACTTTCTCTCATCCCTGCTGAAGTAATTTTCACAAATTGAGCTTCTTTTTGAGCTTCAATACTTACAGCTCCACAATATCCCATACCGGCTCTTAAACCACCAATAAATTGATGCATTGTTTCACCTATTTCGCCTTTGTAAGGTACACGCCCCACAATTCCTTCAGGTACTAATTTTTTAATATCATCTTCTACATCTTGGAAATAACGATCTTTAGAACCTTGTTTCATAGCCTCTACCGATCCCATTCCTCTATAAGATTTAAACTTTCTACCTTCAAAAATAATAGTTTCACCTGGAGATTCTTTTGTACCAGCTAATAATGAACCTAACATAACTGTATCTGCTCCAGCTGCTATTGCTTTTGGAATATCACCGGTATATCTAATACCTCCATCAGCAATTATAGGTATTCCACTTCCTTTTAAAGCTTCAGCAACATCTAAAATTGCAGATAATTGCGGAAACCCAACTCCTGCAACTACACGTGTTGTACAAATTGAACCTGGTCCAATTCCAACTTTTACGGCATCTGCTCCTGCTTCAACTAAATATTTAGCGGCAGCTCCTGTAGCAATATTTCCTACAATAATATCTGTATTAGGAAATTTACTTTTTACCTTCTTCAATACTGAAACCACACCTTTTGTATGTCCGTGTGCTGTATCAATTATTAATGCATCAACACCAGCTTTAATTAAGGCTTCTGCGCGTTCAACAGCATCACCCGTAACTCCTAAAGCTGCTGCAACTCTTAAACGCCCGTAAGTATCTTTATTTGCGTTTGGGTTTTCACTTACTTTTATAATATCTCTAAAAGTAATTAAACCAACCAATTTATAGTTTTTATCTACTACAGGTAATTTCTCAATTTTATTATCTTGTAATATAATTTCGGCTTGTTTTAAAGAAGTTCCTTTAGAAACAGTAACTAAATTTTTAGAAGTCATTACTTCTTCTATTTTTCTTGAATTGTTACCTTCAAATCTTAAATCTCTGTTTGTAACAATTCCTATTAGTGTTCCTTCTCCATTTATAACAGGAATACCTCCAATACCATACTCCTTCATGATACTTTTAGCTTCCGAAACAGTAGCCTCCTTAGTTATTGTAACAGGTTCTAAAATCATTCCTGATTCTGAACGTTTTACTTTTCTAACTTCATTGGCTTGTTTTTCAATAGTCATGTTTTTATGCAAAACACCTATTCCTCCTTCTCGAGCCATAGCAATTGCCATTTCCGATTCGGTTACAGTATCCATCGCTGCCGAAACAATTGGCACGTTTATAGTTATGTTTTTTGAAAATTTAGTTTGAATATTTACTTCTCTTGGAAGTATTTCCGAATATGCTGGTATTAATAGTACATCGTCGTAGGTTAATCCTTCTCCTACAAATTTTGAAGTGTCTGAAATCATGGTGCAATCAACTTAGAAATTAATTGCGTGCAAATTTAGACTATTTAAATTAAATACCTAAAATTATCTTATAAGTTTTGTAAGTAACTGATTATAGCCTTTCTAATATCCTTAGCTAAATCACCTCCATTATTTTTATAAACTTTTATAACTTGTTTATTACTTGGCTTTAAAAATGGAATATCAAATCCTTTCATTAAATAATCACTTACTGCTACTTTGTAAATTTTACTGTCAACTATTTCAACTTCATTTACCAACCATTTTTTATTATCCTTCTCATAATTAACATTATACATTTGTAAATAAGCCCCTTTACCTGCTTTTAAACGACCATAATTTAATGCTTTTTTTAGCAGACTTCCTTTAAGTTCTACTTTTAATACTTCACCTCCAAATGGTAATACTCTAAAAATATCAATCCCAGTAATATCTCCAAATAATTGATCATCAATTCTTATGGAACCTCCATTTACAATAGCACAATCAACATCATTATTAAAACTATAAGCCATTGCTTTTGTAATAATTGCACCTAAATTAGTTTGTTTACTTCTTACAGGAGTGTCTCTACCATCTAATGGTTCTTTTGCCACATAAATAACTTCATTAGGATCAGGTAAAATTTCTTTAATTTTATCATCTAAAAGTATATTCCATTTCTGAACAATTCCTGCAACCTTCTCATCCTCACCTGTTTCTGGAGTTATAGGAACTAATTCAGAATTTATTGTAGTTTCTTTGGTTTTGGTATTAAATGAAATTCTATGAACATAAACAGTTTTTGCATTTGCATCTGCCTTTGTTATTTTGCCTTTCCCAACAGGAACCGACATATTTAAATGTTCATGACCTCCCATAATTAGGGGTACTTCTGGTAACATTTGAGCAACCAATTTATCTTGTTCAATTGCCAAATGAGTCAGTCCAAAAACAATATCTGTTTTTGGCTTTAAACTATTGTATGCAAATTTTGCTGACTCATAAAAATCTCCATAATCAACATAATCTTTAGGTGTTGAATTTAAACAAGCACTAAAAAAACCAATATTTATTGAATTCCCACTTTTGTTTTTAACATTAAAAGTAACAGTCTTAGGTATTTCAACTTTTTTACCATTTTTAATAACTGCAAATCGTTCTGTCAAATTTCCTACATTATGAACTTGATTAGTTGCAATCCATTGAAACGTTGATTCATTCAATCTTTTTTGTAAATCACTTTCATTTAAATCAAACTCATGATTTCCAAAAGCCACTAAATCAAAGTTCATAGCATTCATAACTTCAATCATTTGGCGTCCTTTAATGCGTTCTCCTTTATATTTTAAAGTTCCTAATAACGACGGATTTAAAAAATCACCTGCAAGAAACATAAACGTATTTGGATTTTCTTTTAAAAGATCTTTATGTAATTTTTCAACTCTAGCCATTCCACAAACCTTCCCTCCTTCTAAAGGTGCTATTTCATAAACATCATTTAGCTGAATAAAAGTAAAATTGATAGTTTCAGATTTCTTTGTACAAGAAATCAAAATAAGTGAAACCCAAAATAATAAAAAAGTGATTTTTTTCATGATTCAATTTATTGAACCTTAAAAATACAAGATAATTCTAGAAAACTAAAAATTACTTTATGATTTTGAAAAGAAAAGCTGGTGTAATATTGAAATAGTAGCCAATACAAAACTAAGTGTCATTAATATACCAGAAAAAACAACTATATACTTAAACCAAATAATACCACTCCATAATAAATAAATACCTCCAAAGGTAAGTACCAATGAAAAAAATGGCTCAATCATTAAAAAGTACTTAAGCTTTTTATTTATTGAAGTTGTTGAAAGAATTAATGATAATAAAAAGAAAATTACAGACAAAGAAAGAATATGATTATGAACTACAGTAAGAATCTCTCCTTTACTTTTTTTAAATTTCATAACATCAGCGTTCTCATCATCTTCATTACCCAAGTAGCGGGTTTCAATTCCGTCTGAAGACATTGATGTTGTTGATCTTACAAAACTTAAACCTCCATAAAACCCAATACTAAGTGTTAAAATAAAAGCAGCAATAACAACTTTTACTTCTCTTGGAAATAAGTGAATTAAACCATGAAATTCCATTATAAAAGCTCTTTGTTATGTAACATACTTATTGTCTTCAGAAATCTGTTTACCTGATTTGTCATTGATTTTGCCGATATTGTTGCTCCTGATATTGCAGCAATATCTTTTTGATATTTTAACTCTTGATTATAATCTGTACCTATAAATTGTTTAAGCCAACGCTTACTTCCAACCTCTCCTCCATGGTCTTCTCTGTAGGTAATAATTTTTACTTTTGAAACTATTAAATCTTTATTCAAAATTACAATAAAATCGAAAAAATCAGCTTTTCCATATGCCTGCCCGAAATAATAATAACCAATATATTCTTGATTTGCAGTCAGTTTATAAAAATTTGTTTCTGATATTTTTACAGGTAAAGAAGAATTTACTTCAATTGGAATTTCAACTATCTCTTTATTAAAATTCTCAATTTCAAAAACCTCTTTAATTTCCTTAGCTATTATTTTATCTACTCTATTTAAAGATTTAAATCCAGAAAAAACAACCAATAAAACCGCTATAAAAATTACTTTTTTCATGTGTTCATATATTTTTTTCCCAACAAATACATCTTGTTTACTATTTATCGTTTCTTTTGAAGAATAAACTTTTTCGCATGCTCGTTTCATAAATTGAAATGTAATAATACTATTTTTTAAATAAATAATTGTCAAATTGAGCTTATCGAACTTAAAATATTTCAATAAACTCAATATGACATAAAACTGAATATTAAATTAGAACCAAATTGCAACACCTGCATTAAACTGTTTTGATGTATCACTTCCTGAAAGAGCATTGTTCATTAATTGATAATCAGCTTTAAAGGCTACACCGTTTGCAACTTTATAATTTAATCCAAAAATTATTTCATCTCTATCATATGCTTCATTTGCAACTAAACTTCCTTCAGTTTCTGCATGTGTATTGTGTTTCTCATATCTTAAAAAAGGAGTTAATTTTTCAACACCTTTCAAATCAAAACTATAAGCAACTTCACCATAAAGACCATTCATTTTAGAACCTAAATCTTTACCAGTTAACAAATTATATTCTTCGGTATCCGATAAACTTGTATTTATATATTGGCCTCTTAATTCAAGATTATTATATTTATATCTGGCATCTAATCCAATCATAGAAACACCAACAGTAGAATCATCTACTAAAGCATCATCTGTTTGCGTATTTCCAAAATAACCGGACAAACCTACCCTTAATCCTCTAATTCCATAATAATCTAATTTAGCAGAAAAATTTGGAGAGTTAATTACAGATTCTGCTCCTTTTTGACGACCTTTTCTTAAACCATCTGATCCTCTTAATACTCCTGCTCCATCACCAAAAGATTTAAATCCATTAAATAAATATGCTTGATATTTTAAAGAGGCATTATCAATTCTTCCTGAAACCCCAATTCCTAATTCTCTCCATGTTGTTGGTACAATATACTTATCAACATTTGGACGTTCCACACCATAATAAGTTGTTGGCTCGTGAAATTCATTAACAATTCCCATGGGTACAAGCATTAAACCAGCTAAAACATTTAAACTCTCAGTAGCTCTATATTTTACAAAAGCTTGTTCAACATAAACTTCTTTAACATGTTCATATTCAACTTCAGTTAAAAAACTAACCTTATCATTAAATTTATAGGCAAACAATAAAACTAACCTATGTACATCTAAATTTCCAGCTTTAGAACCATCTCCCTCATTATAATCAATCTGACCATAACCACCAATTGTAATTCCGTTTTGTGTTTGGTTGTTTAATAATCTATTTCCCGAATTTTGATATAAATTTGTTTGTTGATCTTGTGAGTAACCTACTACTGCAATTAATAATGCTACTACTAATAATTTTAAATTTTTCATGTTTACTTAGTTATTCTTATTTAGACTTATTTTAAATTACGCAGCAAATATATGTAACTATAGTAACATAACAATAGCTTATTTAGAATTACTATAAATAGTATGACAGATGTCATATATTCAATAATTAAACAACTTTTTAAATTTGAAGTGTATATTTTTTTAAAGAATAGAGTTCTATAGAGATAAACGGTTGTGATTCAAACTTAGGAAGAGTACTCACAAAAAAATGGATTCCGTTTTTACAGAAATAACAAGAATAATGAAAAAAGTTTTTGAAACTAAAGTTACTATTATGTAGTTACAAGGTTTTAATCCTAAATTTGATAATAAAAAAGATTAGATTATTAAATAGAATTAAATAATTTTAAAGCCTCATTATAAGAACTTTCAAAGCACATTGCATTTACATTTGTATAGGCTTTTTGTTGATTAAAATAAGAAACTAACTTTTCTGTAGGCATATTACCAGTTAGTTCATCTTTTGCCATTGGGCAACCTCCATACCCTTTAATAGCTCCATCAAAACGATGACAACCCGCTTTGTAAGCTGCATCAACTTTTTCAAACCAAGAATTAGGTGTTGTGTGTAAATGTGCACCAAATTCAATATTTGGGTATTTTGGAATTAAATTAGAAAAAAGATGTCCTATATCATTTGGTGTAGAACTTCCAATTGTATCAGATAATGAAAGTATCTTAACTCCCATTTCTGAAAGTTTTTCTGTCCATTTAGAAACAATTTCAACATTCCAAGGGTCTCCATAAGGATTCCCAAAACCCATAGATAAATACGCAACTACCTCTTTTGAAGTTTTATCTGCTATTTCTAAAATTTGGTTCAATATAACTACCGATTCCGCAATAGTTTTTCCTGTATTACGCATTTGAAATATCTCAGAAATAGAAAACGGATATCCTAAATAATTAATTTCTTCAAATTTAGAAGCATCTTGAGCCCCTCTTAAATTAGCAACTATAGCCAACAATTTACTTTCTGTTTTAGATAAATCTAGTAAAGAAAGTACTTTAGATGTGTCTCTCATCTGAGGAATAGCCTTTGGAGAAACGAAACTTCCAAAATCTATAGTATCAAAACCTACTCTTAATAAGGCATTTATATATTGCGCTTTTGCCTCTGAAGGTATAAAATGAGTTTTTATTCCCTGCATAGCATCTCTAGGACATTCTATGATTTTCACCTTATTCATACAACTCCAAATATACAAATTGAATAGATATAAATTACTTTCAATTTAAATACATTAATGCTATTATATTTGGGATTTACTTTTTACTTTTAATTCTTCAAAAAAGGTTTTTACATGATAAAAAAAGTAATTAATAAAACTGATATATTAGCTGTTGAAAAACTAGCTTTTGAAATTTGGAATGCACACTACACTCCTATTATTGGACAAGAACAAGTTGATTATATGCTTAACAAATTTCAAAATTTTAAAGCCATTTCCAATCAATTAAATACAGGATATGACTATTATATAATTTCTAATAATCTTAAACCTGTTGGTTATATAGGTATAGTTCCTAATCCTGAATCTAAAAAATTAATGATTAGTAAAATTTATGTGGACCAGAATAAAAAAGGTTCTGGTTTTGGAGCACAACTTTTAAATTTTACAATAAAGTTTGCTAAAGAAAATGGTTTTAAAACAATATGGTTAACTGTAAATAGGTATAATTCCAATTCCATAAAATGGTATCACAAATTTGGATTTATTAAAACCGATACTGTAAAAACTGATATTGGAAATGGATTTATTATGGATGATTTTATCTTAGAATTAACTGTTAACTAATTTAAATCATTTAAAATAGCCTTGTTAATTTCCTTAACCAATCCTGGGCCTTCATAAATAAACCCAGTATAAATTTGAACCAAATCTGCTCCTGCATTCAATTTTTCAAGAGCATCCTCAGCTGAATGAATTCCACCTACACCAATAATAGGAAATGCTTTGTTCGATTTTTCAGCTAAATATTTAATAACCTTTGTACTTCTATCTTTTACTGGTTTTCCACTTAAACCTCCGTTACCAATAGTTTCTAATTGTTCTTTAGATGCTATTAATCCTTCTCTGTTTACTGAGGTATTTGAGGCTATAATACCGTCAATTTTAGTTTCATCAACCAAATCTATAATTTCATCTAATTGAATTTCATTTAAATCTGGTGCAATTTTCAATAAAATTGGTCTTTGAATATCAAAAGTTTTATTCATTTTTTGAACTGCCGTAATCAGTTCTAACAAATAATCTTTATCATTAAGTTTTGCGTGGCTACCAACATTTGGGCAACTAACATTTAAAACAAAATAATCAACATATGGGTGAAGTGCTTTAAAACACTCTAAATAGTCTTTTGTATAATTTTCAGGCATTGTAGCCGTATTCTTACCTATATTCCCTCCAATAATAATTTTGCCTTTATTCTGTTTTAATTTTTCAATAGCTGCTTCTACACCACCGTTATTAAAACCCATTCTATTAATTAAGCCATTGTCTGCTTTTAACCTAAATATTCTTTTTTTAGGATTTCCTTCTTGTGCATTTGGGGTTACAGTTCCAATTTCTACAAATCCAAATCCAAAATTGCCCAATTCATTATATAAAACTGCATTTTTATCAAAACCAGCAGCTAAACCAACAGGATTCTTAAATGTTAAGCCGAATAATTTACGTTCTAATTTTTTATCATTTATTTGAAATAAACTTCTAAATATTGAAGAAACACCAGGGATTTTTGAAAGCGTTTTTATTAATGAAAATATAAAATGATGGATTTTCTCTGGATCAAAAAGAAAAAATAAAGGACGAATAATACTTTTGTACATATGGTAATATTTGTGCAAAATTAGTAAAAAAAACTGCCTAAAAAGTTTTGAAGCCCGTCATTCTGAAATAAATTCAGGTAGACGTAAATTTACTTTTTAGGCAGTTTTTAATTGTTTATCTTAAACTAGCTCCAACATTCTTTTCAAATGTTTGTTGTAACTTTTGCATTATTTTATCAATTTGTTTATCATTTAAGGTTTTGTTTTCGTCTTGCAATAAAAAGCTAACGGCATAAGATTTTTTACCTTCTTCTAATTTATCACCTTCGTAAACATCAAATAAATCAACATCTTTTAATAATTTCTTTTCAGCTTGAAATGCCAAACTGTAAATTTCACTAAAAGTAGTTTCTTTATCTAAAAGCAACGCAAAATCACGTTTAACAGCTTGAAATTTAGGTAAACCTGATACATTTATTGAAGATTTCCCTCCAACTTTTATAAGGTTTGCCCAATTAAAATCTGCAAATAGAACTTCTTGTTTAATTCCAAATTCTTTATTAATAGATTTTTTAACAACACCTAAATCAACTAATTTAATTTTCCCTAGGCTTAATGTAATTCCTTCAGAGAAAACATCATTTTTAGTTGGTGTAGTTTTTACTTTTTGAATTCCCAAACGCTGCAAAATAGTAACTACAATTCCTTTTAAATAAAAGAAATCTGAAGTTTTTGAAGCTACATTCCATCGTTCTTTAGTTCTATTACCAGAAACAAATAAAGTTAAATGTTTATCTTCTGAATATCCACTTTCAAATTTGTGGTATGTTTTACCAAATTCAAAGAATTTTACTGAGCTGTTTTTTCTATTAATATTATAAATAACAGATTCTAAACCACTAAATAACATTGATTGGCGCATAACACCTAAATCATTACTTAAAGGATTTAACATAGCTACATTATGCTCTTCATTTAACATTGTTGTTAAAGAAAGATAATCCGCTTTTGTTAATGAATTTGCCATAGTTTCATTAAAACCTTGAGAAACTAATTGGTTAGAAATTACATTTTCTATTTTTACATTATCAAAATCTGAAAATGCAATTGATGTATTTAATTTATGTGAAAATTCAACATTATTATAACCATACACACGTAAAATTTCCTCAATAACATCTGCTTCTCTTGTAACATCAACTCTATAAGCAGGAATTGTTAATCCAATACCTCCATCAGTTACACTATTAAATTTAATATCTAAAGATGCTAAAATATTTTTAACCATTTCTCTTGGAATTTTAGCTCCAATTAAACGATCCATTTTTTCAAAAGAAAGAAAAACCTGATTTGGTTCAATTTTAGTTGGATAAGAATCCATTACTTCAGAAGAAACTTTCCCTCCAGCAATTTCAATAATTAAATTTGCCGCACGCTTTAAAGCATATTCAGTAATATTTGGATCAATTCCTCTTTCAAATCTAAAAGAAGCATCAGTATTTAAAGCATGTCTTTTTGCTGTTTTACGAACTGCAACTGGATTAAAATAAGCACTTTCTAAAAATATTGTAGTTGTATTTTCTGTAACACCAGAGTTTAAGCCTCCAAATACACCTGCAATACACATTGGCTCTTCATTACCATTACAAATCATTAAATCTTCCTCGTGTAATTCACGTTCAACTTCATCAAGAGTTACAAATTTTGTTCCTGCCGGTAATGTTTTAACAATAATTTTGTTTCCTTTTACTTTAGCAGCATCAAAAGCATGTAATGGTTGTCCTAATTCGTGTAATACATAATTAGTTACATCAACAATATTATTTATAGGTTTTAATCCAATTGCTTTTAACCTATTTTGAATCCATTCTGGAGAATCTTTTACTGTAATATCTGAAATAGTTACCCCTACATATCTAGGTGCTTTTTCAACATCTTCTACTACAACATCAAATCTTAAACTTCTATCATCTATATGGAAACTAGAAACTGAAGGTGAAATTAATTCTAAAGAAACATCATTTTGAATAAGTCCAGCACGTAAATCTCTTGCCGTACCAAAATGACTCATTGCATCAGCTCTATTTGGTGTTAATCCAATTTCAAAAACTTCATCCTTTTCAATATTGAATACTTCAGCAGCAGGCGTTCCAGCTTTTAAAGCTTCATCCAACACCATAATACCATCATGACTTTTTCCTAATCCAAGTTCATCTTCGGCACAAATCATTCCGTGACTTTCTTCACCTCTAATTTTACCTTTCTTAATTTTAAAGCTTTCACCATTATCATCATATAAAACCGTTCCAACAGTTGCAACAGGAACAGTTTGTCCTGCAGCCACATTTGGTGCTCCACATACTATTTGAATTGGTGCTTCATCGCCTAAATCAACAGTTGTTATTTTAAGTCTATCTGCATTAGGATGTTGAATACAAGTTAAAACTTTACCAATTACAATTCCTTCAAGACTTCCTTTTATAGATTCAACAGTTTCAATTCCTTCAACTTCTAAACCTAAATCGGTTAACAATTCTCCTGTTTTTTCAGCTTCCCAATCAACTTTTAAAAACTGTTTTAACCAATTGTATGATATCTTCATTTTATATGATTATTTTTTTCGAATGGCAAAGATAATCAAACCAAGTTGAATCTTAAAAGTTTGAAGTTAAAAGTTCTTTATTGTTTACTAAGCATTGCAATAATTGCAATTACAACTATAATAGATAGTACTAAAATCGCAATTTTGAAGTAAGAATAAGGCCTTGACCCTGTATAACTTCCTGTTTGACCGTTTATATAAAACTGATAAATTTTGCCTTTATATTTATAAGAACTAATATAAATTGGTAATAAAATATGTTTGAATGTCTCTTCACTCAATTTCATATCTAAATTACTAACTCGTTGAGTATCTCCTCCAATATCTCTACAAGCCCATCTTTTTGCTATTTGTTTTGCTTCTTTTGTAGCTGTAAAATAACCATCTTTTAAAGGGATTGTATACTTTTCAGTAATAAAACCAGATAAAAAATTAGAATTAAATGGCTTTAGTTCTTTTAAATTCCAATTAGAAATTTTTGCAGGGATTGTATTCTTTTTTTGGTTTGAAGCTTTTATCAATGTATCATCTACAAATCCATTTATAGTTCCTGAAGCATATGTCCAGCGAGTTCTGCGCTCTTGTCTAGTTTTTCTAACTGTTTTTCCTTTTTCATTAGTAGTATACGAAACAGTTACATAGTAATAATCACCTCTTTCACCTTCATATTGCGCATTTAATTGAGCATCAAATGTCCAATAAGGCAAATACAATCCTTTGGTATTTTCTAAATCTAAAGCTGCCTTTTTTAAATTATTTGGCGCAAACCATAATCCTTTTACCCAGTTTGAAAATATACTGTGAGACTTTTCAACTTCTAACTGAAATGGAACTATAGCTCCGGGTAAAATCCAGCTTTCCAATTTAGCATCATCACGAATTAACGGCATGGTACAATACACACAATTCAAAGATTTATAATTATCTTGAATATGTTGATTTGCTCCACAACTATTGCAACGCAACATTAAAATTTCTTCTGAATGGGATAAAGATCCCATCTCTTCTAAATAAGGTTTGAGTTCTAATTCTTCAAATCCGTTTTCATTAACTATAATTTCCTCATCATTTCCACAATAATCACAGTGTACAACGGTAGAACCGGGTTTATATAATAATTCGGCCCCACATTGGGAACAAGATTTTTTATTCTCTAAAGTTGCTTTTTTAAGTTCTTCCATTTGTTGCTAATAACAATTTTAGATATTTTCAAAATGTATGTAATAAATCATTTAACAATCGTCACCCCGAACTTGTTTAAGGGTCTCATCAAAATTTTATTGAGTTTCACCTATTAATTGATGCGGAAACAAGTTCAGCAAGACCAATTGTATGACTTTAATAAATTAGGTATACTATATATTTTAAACTGTTGGTAATGGAGGCGGCATACTACCACCTAAAAAGGACTGTAATTCTGGTATATCTTTTAAAGCCGTCCAATTTAACATTCCTTGTTTCCAAATTAATGAATCTTTATTAATTGTTCGGTTTGCAAAAAAACCTTTTAACTGCTCTAAAGAAACAGGTCCCATTTGCTGACCATTTACTGCATAAAAATATTGAACTTGAACCGGCATTGGTGGTGGAGTAGCCATATTTGGTTGCTGCGTTGCTGCAGGATTCATCATTCCTCCCATTTGCTGAGCCAATGCAAACCCCATTCCCATTCCCATTCCTGCTCCTGCTGTTCCTCCTTCGTTTGCTGCCGCAACTTCAATTGCTTTGGCTGTTTTAAATTTAGTTAATTTATCTAAATCTAATTTATCAATTCTACTGTATTCAAAGATTTCCTTTTTTAAATCTTCTGGCATTGAAACATTTTCTATAAAAAACTTCTCCAATGAAATCCCAACGGAATTAAACTCGGGTTGCATAACTTCTTTACACGTTTCTGAAAGTTCAGTTATATTGGTTGCATACAGTTCTATAGGTAGGTTTGCGCTTCCAACGGTATCAGTAAATCTAGTTGCAATTAAACTTTTAAGATGTTCATTAATTTCATAATTTGTAAAATTGGCATCTGTTCCAACTATATCAATAATAAATTTTCCGGCATCGTTTATTTTAAAAGCATAAGTTCCAAAAGCTCTAATTTCTACCAACCCAAACCGATCATCACTTAAAGTAATTGGATTTTTTGTTCCCCATTTTTCATCTGTAAACAAATGAGTATTTACAAAATAAACTTCGGCCTTAAACGGACTATTAAACCCGTATTTCCAACCTTTTAAAGTTGTTAAAATTGGTAAGTTTTTTGTGTTTAACGTATATGTTCCAGGTGTAAAAACATCAGCGAGTTGACCTTCATTAATAAAAACTGCGGTTTGCCCTTCTCTAACAATAAGCTGAGCATTGTTTTTTATTTCGTTTTGATAACGTTCAAATCTATGAACAATTGTAGAATCAGTAAAATCCAACCATTCAATTATATCAATAAATTCGTGACTTAACTTTTTCTTTATATCATCAAATATTCCCATAATAATTCTGTTTTTACTTGTTAGTACTCAAATCTACAAAATAGTTACATATTTAAAAATAGTAGTATCAACTAATGTTAGACCAAATTGTACTGTTTTTACTAATTTTCTGATATGCTCGCCTTATTGGTAAGTTTTCTGAAGAATTTAATGCAGGGTCTATAGTTAAGGTTTCAATAGCAATTCTTCTTGCTGTTTTTAAAATTCCTGAATCCTTTATAATATCTGCAATTTTTAAATTAAGAACCCCGCTTTGTTGCGTTCCCATTAAATTACCAGGACCTCTTAATTTTAAATCTACTTCAGCTATTTTAAATCCATCACTAGTATCTACCATTGTATTTAAACGTGTTTTCCCATCAGACGATAATTTAAAACTAGTCATTAAAATACAATAACTTTGTTCTGCTCCACGCCCTACTCTTCCTCTTAATTGGTGTAATTGAGATAATCCAAATCTCTCTGCACTTTCAATAACCATAACACTTGCGTTGGGAATATTTACACCAACTTCAATTACCGTAGTAGCAACCATAATTTGAGTTTCACCTTTAATAAAGCGCTGCATTTCATATTCTTTATCCGCAGGTTTCATTTTTCCGTGTACAATGCTTACCTGATAATTTGGTGAAGGAAATTCACGTACAACACTTTCATAACCATCCATTAAATCTTTGTAATCCATTGCTTCAGATTCATTAATTAATGGATATACAATATATACCTGACGCCCTTTTGTAATTTCTTCTCTTAAAAATTTAAAAACAGATAATCTATTTGAATCATATCTATGAGCCGTTTTTATTTCTTTTCTACCTGGTGGTAATTCATCTATAACTGAAATATCTAAATCTCCATAAACACTCATTGCCAAAGTTCGTGGAATTGGAGTTGCTGTCATTACCAAAATATGTGGTGGCAACGTATTTTTTTGCCACATTTTAGAACGTTGTGCTACACCAAACCTATGTTGTTCATCAATAATTGCAATACCTAAATTTTTAAATTTTACTTTATCTTCAATTAATGCATGAGTACCAATTAAAATATCTAATTCACCAGATTCTAATTCTGAATGAATTATTCTTCGTTGTTTTGTTTTTACTGAACCAGTTAGTAATTTCACATTAATATTTAAACCACTTAACAATTCTTCAATTGAATTAAAATGTTGCGCAGCTAAAATTTCTGTAGGAGCCATTAAAGCTGCTTGAAAACCATTATCTAAAGCAATTAACATTGTTAATAAAGCTACAATTGTTTTTCCAGAACCTACATCTCCTTGTAATAATCGGTTCATTTGAGCATTAGAACCTAAATCTTTTCGAATTTCTTTTAATACTCTTTTTTGAGCATTTGTTAATGAAAACGGTAAATTATTAGTGTAAAACCCATTAAATTTTTCGCCAACTTCTGTAAAGTTGAAACCTTTAATTTTTGCCTTTCTTACTAATTTTTTCCGTATTAACTGAAGTTGAATAAAATACAGTTCTTCAAATTTTAACCTACGTTGTGCTTTAGTTAAAAGTTCTTGATTTTTTGGAAAATGAATATTAAATAAAGCTTCCGTTTTAGAAATTAATTTTAATTCTTCCACCATTGGGGTTGATAACGTCTCAAGAAACTTAGCTCCTAATTCTTCAAATAAACTTTGAATCATTTTTGAAACTACCCTGTTAGAGATCCCTTTATTTACTAACTTTTCAGTTGATGGATACACTGGTTGCATAGCAGATCTTAAGTTTTTTTTGTAATCTACCACCAATTCCATTTCGGGATGTGGCATAGAAAATAAGCCATTAAAATGATTTGTTTTTCCAAAAATCACATAAGGTTCATTAATTTTTAAAGTATCTTTAATCCATTTAGCTCCTCTAAACCAAACAAGTTCCATTGCTCCTGTTTCATCTCTAAAAGTGGCAACCAACCTACTTCCTCTCTTCTGTTTTACCGTTTTTATATTAGTGATTTTTCCAACTATTTGTATTTCAGCCGAATTTTGTTGTAACTGACTAATTTTAAAAAATTGTGTTCTATCAATATATCTATTTGGAAAAAAATTCAACAAATCACCAAATGTAAAGATCCCTAGTTCAGATTTTAATAAATCTGCTCTATTTGGGCCTACACCTTTTAAATATGATATTGAAGTATTTAAGCTATAAACAGGCATTCATTTTTTTAATAAAACGAAGATAATAATTCAAAGGGAAATAACAATTTCTTATCATCTAATTTCGTATATTTGCACACTTATTTTTTTTATATGAGATTACATAGAAATTTAGTGTTTACGGTTGTGGATTCATTAAAACTTATTTTTAATGAAGGTGAATATGCCGATAAAGTTGTACAAAAAGCGTTAAAACGTGATGCACGTTGGGGAGCAAGAGACAGAAAGTTTGTTGCCGAAACCATTTATGAAATGGTTCGTTGGAAAAGATTGTACAATGAAATTGCAGGTACGAAAGATCACTATTCTACTGAAAATGTTTGGAAGAACTTTGCCGTTTTTGCAACATTAAAAGGTTATGATTTACCTGATTGGCCTCAATTACACGGTGTTCCTGAAAGAAGAATTAAAGGCAAATTTGATGAACTTCAGAAAATACGTGTTTTTAAAGAGTCTATTCCAGATTGGTTAGATGAATTATGTATAAAAGAATTAGGCGAAAAACATTGGTCTAAAGAAATGACAGCTCTAAACAAGCAAGCTGAAGTTATTTTACGTACAAACACACTTAGAACCAATAAGGCTATTTTACGAAAAAAATTAGCGGATGAAGGTATAGAGACTGTATTTATTGATGGTTATCCAGACGCTTTAAGATTAGTTGAACGTGCTAACGTATTTAGAACTGAGTGTTTTAAAAGCGGATTATTTGAAGTGCAAGATGCTTCATCTCAATTAGTTGCAGCTTATTTAGATGTTAAACCAGGAATGCGTGTTATTGATACTTGTGCTGGTGCTGGAGGTAAAACATTGCATTTATCTGCTTTAATGGAAAATAAAGGAAATATAATTGCTACTGATATTTACGAAAGTAAACTAAAGAAACTAAAAATTAGAACTCGTAGAGCTGGAGCTCATAATATTACTACCAAAGTAATTGAAAACTCCAAAGTAATTAAAAAAATGAAAGGCACTGCAGATAGAGTTCTTATTGATGCGCCATGTAGTGGTATTGGTGTTTTAAGAAGAAATCCTGATAGTAAATGGAAATTACAACCTGAGTTTGTTGAAAACATTATTAAAACACAAGCCGATATATTACAACGTTATTCTCAACTTGTAAAAGTTGGAGGTAAATTAGTATATGCTACTTGCTCTATTTTACCTTCTGAAAATGAAAAACAAGTAAAAACTTTTTTAAAGAATAATCCTAATTTTAGAATTATTAAAGATCATAAAGTATCTCCATTTAAAACAGGTTATGATGGCTTTTATATGGCTTTACTAGAATGTGACAGTTAAATTTTCACATAAACAATAGGTTTTAAACATCATGAAAATCTATTTAATTATTATGTTTGCATACTATTTATTTATACCTTAAAAAAATTAAGAATTAAGTAAATAGTTTGTGAAAAATAAACTAATTTTACAATTCCCCAATTTATATAAATAAACTATTTAAAATAGGTCCGCTCGGTTTTTTATATATTTTCATAAGTGTAAAAGTTAGTTTAATCCCACAATAATTAAATACATTTATTGTTTTTGTAAAACCCCATTTATATGCAAAAATTACTACTCCTATTTTTTTTTACATCATTTTCTCTTTACAGTCAAATTCCAGCAGATTACTATGATGCTGCTACAGATAGTGGATATATATTAAAGACCCAACTTTATAACATAATTAAAGATCATACAGATTTTGGATATGATGGTTTATATGATACTTATGAAACTTCTGATAGAGATACTTATTATGAAAATGACAATACTATTTTAGATATGTATTCTGAAAACCCTTCTGGTACTGATCTCTATAATTATGCATTTGGAGTAAAAAAATGTGGTATATATGCAGATGAAGGCGATTGTTATAACAGAGAACATATAATTCCGCAATCTGTTTTTAAAGAAAATTCACCAATGCGTAATGATGCTCATTTTGTAGTACCTACAGATGGTAAAGTAAATAGTAATCGTTCCAACTACCCGCATGGTACTGTTGGAACACAAGCATCTTCTTCTCCTTCTAAAAATGGATCAAAATGGGGTACCTCATCTGTTAGTGGATATACAGGAACTGTTTTTGAGCCAATAGATGAATTTAAAGGTGATATTGCAAGAATGTATTTTTACTTTGCAACTCGGTATGAAAATGTTTTAACAACTTGGGGAGTATCTTATGGTATGTTTAATGGAACAACTGATCAGGTATTTACAGATTCTTTTCTAACTCTTTTGATGACCTGGCATACAAATGACCCTGTTAGTGATACAGAAACAAAAAGAAATAAAGCAATATACAATAGACAAGGGAATGCCAACCCATTTATTGATCATCCTGAGTATGTTGCCCTAATTTGGAGTACAACTCCTGATACAGAAGCACCAACTGCACCAACAAATCTAACAGCCTCAAATATTACAAATACAACTGTAGATTTAAATTGGACAGTTTCTACAGATAATGTTGGTGTTACAAGTTATGAAATTTTTGTAGACGGTTCTTCATATGCTACTTCTACTGCAGCTTCAACAACACTTACTGGATTAACTATAGATACGATGTACGATATTACTGTTTATGCAAAAGATGCCTTTGGAAATACATCAACAGTTAGTAATACAGAAAATATTACAACTACAAATATTATTGACACCACTAATCCTTCTATACCCACAACCTTGGTTGTTAGTAATGAAACTAATACATCTATAGATTTATCTTGGACAGCATCTACTGATAATGAAGCTATAAAAGAATATGATGTTTACATTGATGGTATTTTAGAGTCAACTACAAGTTCTACTACATTCACTGCAAGTGGTTTAACACCTTCAACAACTTATAGTTTTTCTGTATTGGCTAGAGACACTTCTGATAATGAATCTTCTTCACTAAGTATTGCTGTAGATGGAACAACAACTGCTACACCGAGTTTTTGTGGTTCAGAAACGTTTACAAATATTGGAGCTAGTAGTTCTTCATATACATCAGTTAATTGGACTGGTGATGGTGGAGGTACTTGGAATGCAACAGGTGCAAGAACCGATCAAACTATAACAGGAAAAGCTATAACAATTAAAAACGGAACATTAACAACTCCTACAACAGCTAACGGAATAGGAGAATTAACAGTTACTACTAAACTTCCATTTTCTGATTCAGCAAGCAGTATAAATGTAAAAGTTAATAATGTTATTGTAGGAAACATTCCTTACAGTTCTTCTGCTACAACTACTACAATTCCAAATATAAATATAAGTGGCTCTATAACTATAGTTTTTGATGGTAGTACTTCAGGTAACAGAGTTAGTATTGATGATTTATCTTGGTCTTGTTTTTCAAGTTCTGATACTGAAACTCCAAGTACCATTGCCGATTTAAGTGCTAGTAACGTAACGAACGATTCTGCTGATTTAACTTGGACAGTTTCTACAGACAATGTTGGAGTTACTTCTTATGAAATTTTTAAAGATGGAGTATTTTTAGCTTCTTCAACTACAAATTCTTACAATGTTTCGGGTTTAACTATAAATACAAGTTATGAATTTACTGTGTATGCAAAAGATGCTGCAGGAAATACTTCTTTAGTAAGTAATCCTGAAAATTTTACAACTACAAATATTATTGATACCACTAATCCTTCTATACCCACAGCCTTGGTTGTTAGTAATGAAACTAATACATCTATAGATTTATCTTGGACAGCATCTACTGATAATGAAGCTATAAAAGAATATGATGTTTACATTAATGGTATTTTAGAGTCAACTACAAGTTCTACTACATTCACTGCAAGTGGTTTAATTCCTTCAACAACTTATAGTTTTTCTGTATTGGCTAGAGATACTTCTGATAATGAATCTTCTTCACTAAGTATTGCTGTAGATGGAACAACAACTGCTACTCCGAGTTTTTGTGGTTCAGAAACGTTTACAAATTCAAATGCAACAAGTAGTTATAATGATAGTAGTTTTACTGGAGATAATGGAGTTACTTGGACATATACAGAATCTCGTAATGATGGAGGATACTCAATTACTGGAACAAGCTTTATGCTTAGAAATACATCCAGTACATTAATATCTTCAACTGTTTCTAATGGAATTGGAGAATTCACCTGTAGTCTACTTAAAGGATTTACTGGAAGTGGTGACAGACAAGTTGCTTTATATGTAAATGATGTATTAAAAGGAACTTCAAGTGCTTGGGATAATACATCCGTTCAAACATTTACTATTAGTGGAATTAATATTTCTGGAGATATTATTATTGAGATTAGAAATACCAAAGGAAAACAAGTTATAATTGATGATATTTCATGGTCTTGTTTTGCAATTTCTGACACTGAAGCTCCAAGTACAATTGTAGGTTTAAGTTCTAGTAATGTAATGAGTAATTCTGCTGATTTAACTTGGACTGCCGCAACAGATAATATTGGTGTTACTTCTTATGAAATTTTTAAAGATGGCGTATTTTTAGCTTCTTCACCTACAAATTCTTATACTATTCCTGGTTTAAGTGGAAGTACAAGTTATGATTTTACTGTGTATGCAAAAGATGCTGCAGGAAATACTTCTTTGGTAAGTAATACCGAAACTTTTACAACATTGGCAGGTTCTTCTACTCCATCGGAACTCTTTATTTCAGAATATATTGAAGGTAGTTTAGAAAATAAAGCTCTTGAAATTACTAATTTCACGGGTAGTGCTATAGATTTATCTATATATTCTTTAAAAATAAACGTGAATGGAGCTTCAGATTGGGATACGACAATTTTAAATCTTTCCGGTACTTTAAATAATGGTGATGTTTTTATAGCTGCAAATTCGCTTGCAGACCCATTAATTCTTGCCGAAGCAGATTTAACTACTTCAACTGCTCCTTTATTATTTAGCGGTAATGATGCTATAGGTCTCTTTAAAAATGATATTTTAATAGATCTTTTAGGAGTTGTTGCAAGTGATGTAGATTATGCACCACAGGTTACATTAAGAAGAAAACCCACAATCTCTTCACCAAATACAACTTATACAGTAAGTGAATGGGATATTTATCCAATTGATACTTTTTCTGGTTTAGGCAGTCACACATTAAGTTCTTTATCCATACAAAAATTTGTTAAAAATTTATTTAATGTATATCCAAACCCAACAAAAACAAATAGTGCAACTATTTCCGTTAAAAATAATGAAACTATAGATGCTATTCAATTCTATAATTTATTAGGGCAATTAATTGTAAACATTAAAAATACAGATACCTATAAAAATAAAATTGAAGTAGAAAATATTCCTTCAGGTTTTTATATTATAAAAGTATTTAATGATAAAACTTACTCAACAAAAAGATTAATTGTAGAATAAAAGCAATAATTAAATAATAAACGAAGTAATCTTAATACATTAAGTAATTAAACCCGTCATTGCGAAAGAGGAACAATTGAAGCAATCTGTTAATTTGGAACTAGTGCATTATCGTGAGATTACTTGGTCATAAAAATTCCTCGTAATAACGTTTATTCTATTTTAAAATTAATTTTCAATTACAAGTAACTAATCATTACCATAAACAAGATTTACAAAATCTAATTTTTCTAATTTTCCAAAATAATTTTCAATAGTTATTTTCTCTAATTTTTTACTGATTTCATTTTTATCGTAAGGAACACCAATTAATAAATCTTCAAGATCTCTAACTGGCTGTCTTCCAAAGAAATCTCCAAAAATTTTAAAATCTGAAATAAGTCCTTTTTCAACAAAAATACGTAGGTCAATTTCTCCTATAGAAAAACGTTTGTTACGTTGAATATTAAATTTAGGCGAATGCCCAAAATTCCAATCCCATAAATTATATTTTTCAGATTTTAATTGATGTACCGCCTTCCATTCAGCTTCAGTTAACTTATAGATTTCGAAATGTTCACGAGCTTCATACAAACCAATAAGCAACTGATTTTTAAAATTATCCATTGTAATAGGAGTATTTAAAAACTCACTAATATTTGCTACACGACTTCTAACAGATTTATGCCCTTTTGACTGAATTTTACTCATTTTTACTTGAAGCGCCCTCGTTACTTCCTGCATATTAGTATCAAATAATAGAGTACCATGACTAATCATTCTTTTTCCTGTAGAGAATTGAGCAGTTCCTGAAATTTTCTTCTCATCCACCAAAATATCATTTCGCCCTTTCAACTCGGCTTCAACACCCATGTCATTTAATACACGTATTACCGGTGCGGTAAACTTTTTAAAATTACTAATACTTTTTCCATCATGATTAGTGATAAAACTAAAGTTTAAATTTCCTAAATCATGATAAACTGCTCCACCGCCTGAAATTCGCCTAACAACTTGTATATCATTTTCATCTATATATTCTTGGTTAATTTCTTCTAAAGTGTTTTGATTACGCCCAATAATTATAGATGGTTTATTAATATAAAATAATAAATAATCTGTAGAAGTATCAAAATTCCTTAACGCATATTCTTCTAATGCTAAATTTAATTTAGGGTCAGTACACCCTTCATTATCAATAAAAACCATAAAATTTGTTTAATTTTTGCAGGAAACAAATGTAAAGAATTTTTAAGGTAATTTTAATTATTTAAACCTAAATAAAAATGGTTGTTATGTTAGTTTTAAACCCCGTCTCATTCTAAATTAATTTCAGAACCTCCTTAAATTGATTTTAAATAAAAATGAAAAATTGAAATAAATTCAGGTTAACAAAATTCACCTTTCCAAACAACCTCTTTTAATTTATATTATTGATTCTCCATTTAAATTTGTTGTTAAAATTTCGCTCATATAATCAAAATATGGACGCATTGCTTTATAAGTACCATCTAATTCTTCTAAAAAATTAGGACTTAGAACTTCTTTATCCGAAAAAACTCTTGTTACAATAAACTGTTTCATTCTAATTAAATCTATATCCGGATGCTCTTTATCAAACCCTCTAGGTGCTGTTTTTAATGAATCTCCTTCTAGTTTTCCAAAATATTTAATAAAGGATTTGTTATTAATTATTTCACGTATTTCTGTTGAATCCATTTCAAATTCTTTTCTTATACGTAACAAATCTTCCTTATTTGGTTCCCAAAAACCACCTGCTAAAAAAGTTTCACCTGGTCTAATTCTTAAATAATATCCTCCTCTTAATCTCTTTGAAGATCTTGAAAAAGAACCTGCAAAATGTGATTTGTAAGGTGTTTTATCTTTTGAAAAACGCACATCTCTATAAATTCTAAAAAATTTAAACTTATCAATATTATCGTGAGTTTTTAACTGTTCCATTAAAGAATTATAAAAATCTTTAACTTTTTGTTGTTCTTTTTGAAAGCGAGGTTTATTCTCATTAAACCATTCTCTACTATTATTTTCCTTTAACTCGTTTAATATATTTAAAATAGATTTATCTATTAATGCCATTATATATTTTTTGGATTGTGAATATATAAAAATATTTAGAAGAATAATTTTTTACCAATTAAAATTACTTTTTTGTAAATACCCCATCATAAGATAGTATTATAATAACATAATCCTTTTTAAACAATAATTGTTTCTAAAAAAAGACATATGTAATACCTTTTTAGTCTAGCCTTTCATTATCATTCTAAATGATACATTATTTTTAAAAAAATTAAAACCTATATTATATGAAGCTTTCTCGTGCGCTACTATTATCCCTTTTTGTATTAATTTTTTCTTGTTCAAAATCTAACGATGATATAGATTTAATAGAAAATACGGAGTCCGAAACAGAGGTAACTCCTAATGAGGAAGTTAACGAAGAAGAAGAAGAAGAAGAAGAAGAAGAACCTAACAAAATAGGAATTGCTATCTGCGATGGAGAGATTCAACCAACTCCTGAATATATTGATACCAACGTAACTCCTACTGATAACAAATGTGATACTTTTTTAGAAGAAAATGGACTCCTTATTTTTGAAGCTGAAAACACAAAATCAGATTTTAACAAATGGATTTATGAAACTTCAATTCCAAATTATAGAGGAACTGGTTACTTAAGGTATAAAGGACCTTTTACTGGTAGTTCTCCACTAGTTTATAAGTTTAAAATTCAAAATGCAGGAATTTATCGATTTATGATTAGAAGCTCAAAACCAGATGGTGTAGCTTCAGATGCAAATAACGATTGTTTTATTAAAATGGAGGGAGATTTTATTGCAGGTGAAATGCATAGCTGCCTTAAAAATGCTGACAGAAACTCAACCAACACAAACGCATTGAAAAAAGATACCAAATTTTTTGGTACGGGTGGCGATGGTGAATTTAAAAACGCAGCTGGACAATTAGACTTGCATAACGTTAAACCTTGGGCTACATATAACTTTAAAGCAGGGGAAACTTATACACTTACAATTACAGGAAGATCATCTGAATTTAGTATGGACCGAATTTTAATCGTGGATTTAAATAAATACGACTATGCTAACTACAATAAATATGCAAAAAACGCAGTTCAAAATCCTTGCGTTGAATAATAACATCCTGTTAATTTTTATTAAGAAATTAAAAAAAGCATCCAATTTGGGTGCTTTTTTCTTTTTAAAATTCAAATTCATCTATCTATTAAAGTCATTTAAACAGCGACTATTAGAATTATACTTTATATATACAACTTAAATAAACTGAAAAATACAAAGTTTACACTACAAACAACAAGCTGCACTTTAGATTAAGGTATTTTTATATTAAAATTAAGAACTCATTAAAAATGAAAAAATTCAGCTACTTGTTTATACTCTTTGTTAGCATATCAATTGTAAGTTTTGCACAAACCAATTCTAAAAAGTATAAACCTGAATGGGAATCACTTCAAAATTATGAAGCTCCAGAATGGTACGAAGATGCAAAATTGGGTTTTTGGCCAATTTGGGGTGTATATTCTATTCCTGCTTTTAAAGGAGACCATGCTGCCGAATGGTACGGTAGATGGATGTATTCTCAAAAAGATCAAAGTAGTAGAAATAATCAAGGGTTAGCAACGCATTTACATCATAATGAAACTTATGGACCTCCAGGAAAATTTGGTTATAAAGATTTCATCCCAATGTTTACGGCAGAGAAGTTCGATGCCAAAGAATGGATAACTATATGTAAAGAAGGTGGTGCCAGATATTTCACTGCTCTAGCTGTTTTCCATGATGCTTTTTGTATGTGGGATTCTCCTTCTACAGAATGGGATTCTGTTGAAATGGGCCCCAAACGAGATATTGTAGGTGAATTAGCAATGGAAAGTCGAAAACAAGGTTTGAAATTTGGAGTATCAAATCATTCTGCATGGAATTATTGCTTTTTCGAGTGGAATCATATCAACAGATATGATGCAATAAACCCGGATTATCAAGATCTATATGGAAATCCAATTGTACAAAAAAGTGCAGATACAATTCGTATATACAAGGGAGAAGAACGTAAAACTTGGATTCCACGTTCCAGAGATGCAGTTCAACCTAGCGAACGCGATTTAAACCGTTGGATAGAGCGAACAAAGGAAGTTTCAGATTTATATAAACCGGATTTACACTATTTCGATTGGGGATTTAAAACAGCTGTGTGGGAACCGTATAGAAAGGAGTTTGCTGCTCACTATTACAATAAATCAGTTGAAAGAGGAAACGGTAATTTTGGAAAACCAAATGTAGTAATTAATTACAAAAATAAAATGTTTGAAGCTGATTCTGCCGTACGTGATTTTGAACATGGTGCCTTTGATAGTATTAGTGATATGGTATGGCAAACAGACGAGTCTATTTATTTTGGACATAATTGGGGATATGCCGATGGAATAGAAATTAAACCTGTAAACATGGTTATAGACCAATTTATAGATGTAATCAGCAAACGTGGAGTCTTAATGCTAGCTATCGCACCTAAAGCAGATGGTACAATTCCAGAAAATCAAAAAAAATTCATAAAAAAAATGGGAACTTGGCTTAAAATATGTGGAGAAGCTGTTTACTCAACTCGTCCTTATGATGTATTTGGGGAACTTGGTGAAAAATGGCTAATAAAAGATGAGCATGGACATAAACTTTTTTTAGCTACTACAGAAGATATTCGATTTACTCGGAATAAAGCCAATACTACACTTTATGCAACCTCATTGGTTTGGCCTGGAGAAAAAATGCTAATTAAGACACTTGCCAAAGCTGATTTAAGTAAGTTAAAATCAATAAAACTTCTAGGTACAACCAAAATACTAAAATGGAAGCAAACACGGGAAGGCCTGCAAATTACCATGCCTAAAAAACCAAACTATAAATTTGCTTATCCTATTAAAATAGATTTTAATGGACAATTACCTAAAGGAAAAATAAACCATAATTAGATTTCAAGAACATTTTTTCAACTATAAGAAACAATCAATTCTTTTATATAAAAACCAAGAACCTTTTAAAATGAAAAACTTCAGCTATTTGTTTATTCTCTTTGTTAGCATATCAATTATAAGTTCTGCACAAACCAATTCTGAAAAGTACAAACCTGAATGGGAATCACTTCAAAATTATGAAGCTCCTGAATGGTATGAAGACGCTAAATTAGGTTTTTGGGTACACTGGGGTGTTTATTCAGTTCCTGCTTTTAAGGGCAACCACGCTGCAGAATGGTATGGAAGATGGATGTATTCTCAAAAAGATCAAAGTAGTAGAAATAATCAAGGTTTAGCTACACACTTACATCACAACGAAACATACGGCCCCCCAGAAACATTTGGTTATAAAGATTTTATTCCAATGTTTAAAGCCGAAAATTTTAATGCAGATGAATGGGCTGATTTATGTGTACAAGGCGGAGCAAAATTCTTTACAATGATGGGAGCTCATCACGATTCCTTTTGTTTATGGGATACTAAATTAAGTAAATGGAATTCGGTTAATATGGGACCTAAACGTGATTTAGTTGGTGAAATTGAAAAAGCTGTTCGTAAAAGAGGTTTAAAATTTGGAGTTTCAAACCATACTGCTTGGAACTATGCTTTTTTTCAATGGAATCATATAAATAGATATGATGCTACCAACCCAGAATATCAAGACCTATATGGAAATCCAATTGTACAGAAAAGTGCAGATACTGTTCGAATTTATGATGGCGAAGAACGTAAAACTTGGATACCTCGTTCTCGAGGCTTGGTTAAACCTAGTGAGCGTGATATGAATCGTTGGTTGGCTCGTACTGAAGAGTTAGCTGATATGTATAAACCAGATTTATATTATTTCGATTGGGGATTTAAGCTTCCTGTTTGGGAATCACGTAAAAAAGAATTTGGTGCATTTTATTACAATAATGCAATTGAAGCAGGGAAAGGTAAATATGGAAATCCTAATGTTGTATTAAATTATAAATCGAAATTTTATGCTGAAGGCTCTGCTGTACGTGATTTTGAACGTGGTGGTATGAACGATATTGCTAAAATGGTTTGGCAAACAGATGATTGTGTTTATGACGATCATAATTGGGGGTTTGTTGAAGGAACACCTATTAAACCAACAAATATGATAGTAGACCAGTTAATGGATATTATTAGTAAAAGAGGTGTTTTAATGTTGTCTTTTGCTCCGCGACCTGATGGTACTTTTCCCGAAGAACAAAAAACAATGATGTATGAATTAGGTGCTTGGTTAAAAATATGCGGAGAAGCAGTTTATAAAACTCGTCCTTATGAAGTGTTTGGTGATGTTGGTGAAAAATGGGGAGAAAAAAACGAAACAGGACATAAAATATACACTGCAACCACAAAAGATGTTCGTTTTACTCGTAATAAGAAAAATACTATTTTATATATTACCTCTTTAAAATGGCCTGAAAATTGCAAATTAATAATTAAATCATTGTCCAATTTAGATTTAAAAACATTAAAATCTATTAAATTAATTGGTGAAAAAGGACGTGTGAAAATTAAACAAACTGTGGAAGGATTAGAAATTAGTTTGCCTAAAAAACCTACCTACAAATATGCATATCCTATAAGGTTAGAATTTAAAGGTCAAATTCCTTTTGTAAAATAATTATTACAAGTTAAATTCATTCAAAATAGAAAACTTTTAAGTAAACAAGAATTAAGATTAAATTTTATAAATACACAAAAATGAAAAATATACTTTTATTAGCTTTTACCCTATTCATTTTCACCACAACAGTAAATGCACAAAAAATATCATTCCCGAGCGATACAAATTTTTATAACCCTACTATTGCTAAATTCAATAAAACTATTGAAAAACCAGATAATGTAGAAGATAACTTTAAACAATTACAAACTGCAATTGATGCCGTTGCAAAAGCTGGTGGAGGAACCTTAACAATAAAAGCTTCATCTAAAAACAATGTTTATAAAATTAATAAAGAAATTCAATTAAAATCTAATGTTCATATCCGTGTAGCACCAAATGTAATTTTCACAAGCTCATCGCCAAGAAAAATAACATTGTTTTCCGCAGGTAAAAAAGGGACAACTCTTATTTCTAATTTTAGTATGTCATGTACTAATCCAAAATCATATTTCACAGTTGATTTTTCTAAACGTATTTCTGGAGAAAAAAATGGAGGTGCAATTGCAGTTTCACTTGGTGGTGTTGAAAATTTTAAAATTTCAGATATTCACGTAAAAGATAATTTTACATCATTTTCTTCAATAACAATTAATCTACAGCTACTTTCTAAAACCAAATTTCTTTTTGCTAATAATGGAATTATAGAGCATTTAAAAACAGAAAATGGACATTATGGATATGGAACTGTTCAAAACCAAGCTGGAATAAACATTTTATACCGAAATTTACAAGGAGAAGGTGGAGCTACACTTAGACTTGAAACTGGAGCTATAGGAAAACCTCATGCTATTGATAATTCTATTAAATTACATAATATTTACGCTTATAATATTTTTTGTAAAAATGGTCAAGCGGCTGTTACACTATCTCCACACACTGTTGATAATGGTTTAGTTACCATTGATAATGTAAGAGCTGAAAGCTGCGAAGCTGGAGCAATTATTGCAAGTGGCTTTTTAAGCGCTAAAAAAGGCGAGAAGAATAAACAAGGAGCTCCTATGCCTGGATATCAATTTGGTTATTTCGATTCTAACTCTATTATATCTAACTTAACTGTTGTTTACGGAACTAACGCTCAATTACGATCTCAAAGACGTGGTTTTGTTCCTTGTAGCCAAAGAAAATTATTAGCTCAAAAAAGAAATATTGACAATGAAAGTTTTAAAGGACCAACAGTTGCCGGAATTATTTACTTTGCAAAAGGAGGCACTGAGCAAAGTGAAGGTTTTTACACTATTAAAATGCCTAATTTTAAAATGGAAGGTTTCCCCTTAGTTGATGGAGTTATGGAAAATAAAGAATATGTTGCTTCCAATAATGAATTACTTAACAATTGTAGTTACTCCGGAATTGTAAAGATCCAAAAACATAAAAAGAAGAAAAATAAAAATAACTAAGGTTTATCTATACTTTTCCATTTATAAAAAGAACGACCTTAATAGACGTACAAATATCTCAATGATACTCTTCAGTATTTAATTGCTGAACATCATTGAGATATTCTATTACTAAAGGATAGACTAATGTCTCCCTTCTAAAACTTTTACAATATCTTTTAATGTAAACCCTTTTGCTTGTAAAAGAATTAAATAATGAAACAGTAAATCCGCTCCTTCATTTAAAAATAGATTGTCGTCATTATCTTTCGCTTCAATAACAATCTCTACAGCTTCTTCTCCTACTTTTTGAGCAATTTTATTAATTCCTTTTTCAAACAACGACGCTACATAACTCTTTTTAGAATCAGCATTCATTCTTCTACTTGTTATCACAGACTCAAGCTCTGAAAGAAAACCAAATGAAGCTTCATTTGTTTCATCCCAACAAGTATCAGTTCCTTTATGGCAAGTTGGGCCAGCGGGCTTCACCTTAATTAAAAGACTATCACTATCACAATCATTTTTTACAGAAACTAAATTCAAGAAATTACCACTTTCTTCCCCTTTTGTCCAAAGTCTTTTTTTAGTTCTACTAAAGAAAGTAACCTTTCCAGTTTCTACAGTTTTATCGTAGGCATCTTTGTTCATATAACCTAACATTAATACTTGTCTTGTTACAAAATCTTGAATTATTGCAGGTACTAAACCATCACTGTTTTTGTTAAAATCTATATTCATAATTGCGTCTTGTCATTGCTCAGCAAATTTTTCATTTGCCATGGCAATTTGTTATTTTTTAATTATTAATCATAAGATTAATTCGTTATTTTACTTCTTGTAATAACGATATTATTATAATCTTACCGGTATATTATTCTTTTTTAATGCTTTTTTCAAATCTACTATTTCAATTTCTTTAAAATGAAATACACTTGCTGCTAAAGCTGCATCTGCTTTTCCTTCAATAAAAGTATCTGCAAAATGTTGCATATTCCCTGCGCCTCCAGAAGCAATAATTGGAATATTAACTAAATCACTTAAATAAGCCAACGCTTTATTTGCAAATCCATTTTTAGTTCCATCGTGATCCATTGATGTAAATAAAATTTCACCAGCTCCACGTTCTTCAACTTCTTTAGCCCATTCAAATAATTTAATATCTGTTAGCACTTTCCCACCAACTAAATGCACCATCCATTCACCATCAATTTGTTTAGCATCTATAGCTACAACAACACATTGACTTCCAAATTTGGCCGCTAAATCATTTATTAACTGAGGATTTTTTACTGCGGAAGAATTTATAGAAACTTTATCTGCTCCCGAATTCAATAATAAATCTACATCTTCAACTGATGAAATTCCTCCACCAACTGTAAACGGAATATTTACTTTTTCCGCAACGTGCATTACCAATTCAGCTAATGTTTTACGTTTTTGTTCCGTTGCCGTAATATCTAAAAAAACCAATTCATCGGCACCTTCATTTGCATATATCTCAGCCAATTCAACAGGATCTCCGGCATCACGTAAATCTACAAAATTTATGCCTTTTACAGTTCTTCCATCCTTAATATCTAAACAAGGTATTATTCTTTTTGTTAACATTTTCTTTTATTTCGTCATTGTGAATAAAATGAAGCAATCTCTTTCTAAAAAAAACAGATTACCACTTCGTTTCTCCTTGTAATGACAATTAATTATTTAAAATAAAACTCTCTATTTGCTTCATACTAATTTTATGCTCGTAAATGGCTTTACCAACAATTGTTCCTTCACAACCCATTTCAGCCAACCTAGGTAATTCATCATATGTTGAAATTCCTCCTGATGCTATTAATTTAATATTATTTGTTTCATTTAAAATTTTCTGATACAAATCAAATGAAGGTCCTTGTAACATTCCATCTTTTGAAATATCTGTACAAATCACATAGCTAACACCCTCTTTTTCATAATTTTGAATAAAAGGAACTAATTCTTTATCTGATTCTTCTAACCAACCACCAACAGCAACTTTTTCATTATTAGCATCAGCACCTAAAATAATTTTATCAGCACCAAATCTTTGTAACCAACTTTTAAATATATCTGGATTCTTTACCGCAATGCTTCCTCCTGTAATTTGATTAGCTCCACTTTCAAAAGCAATTTTCAAATCTTCGTCAGATTTTAACCCACCTCCAAAATCTATAGATAAATCAGTATTTGAAGCAATTGTTTCCAATACTTTATAATTAACAATATGACTGGCTTTTGCGCCATCTAAATCAACCAAATGCAAATGTTTAACACCGTGATCTTGAAACATTTTAGCTACTTCTAACGGGTTTTCATTATAAACCTTTTCTGTTGCGTAATCTCCTTTTGAAAGACGAACACATCTTCCGTTAATAATATCTATTGCTGGTATAATTCTCATTGTTTATTAATTATATTTTCAATTTAGTCATGCTGAACTTAATTCAGTATCTCATCATTACAAATCCTATTTTGATGCGACCCTGAAACAAGTTCAGGGTGACGATAATTTATTCTTAATATTTATTTTTACTAACTATCATTGCGAAGCAAATTTTTCATTTGCTGTGGTAATCTGTTTGTTTTTAGTTATAAATTAACAGATTACTTCGTCGCTGTCTCTCCTCGTAATGACGTTACATTCTCACCTTCATTGCGAAGCAAATTTTTTATTTACTGCGGCAATCTTTTCTTAATTAGCCTTCGTCGTTATCTCTCCTCGAAATGACGAGTTACAACTCCAAAAAATTCTTCAAAATTTGCGCTCCTGCTTTACTACTTTTTTCTGGGTGAAATTGCACACCATAAAAATTCTTTTCTTGTAATGCTGAAGCATATTTTAATCCGTAACTAGTAATCGCAATTGCTTCTTCATTAATTGGAACATAAAAACTATGCACTAAATACATATATTCTTTTTCTGAAATCCCTTTAAACAAATCTGATTTTAAATTTTCAATTTGATTCCAACCAATTTGAGGTACTTTTTTAGTATCATCAAACTTAATAACATCAACATCAAAAATATTTAAACCATTTGTATCTCCTTCTTCACAATGTTTACACATTAATTGCATACCTAAGCAAATTCCTAAAACAGGTTGTTTTAAGGTTGGTATTATCTTGTCTAACCCAGTATGTTTTAACTTTTCCATTGCACTACTCGCCTCACCTACTCCAGGGAAAATTACCTTATCTGCATTTCTTATTTCTTCTTCATTATCCGTTAAAACAGCTTCATAACCTAAACGTTTAATTGCAAATTTTATAGATTGAATATTTCCTGCTCCGTAATTTATTATTACTATTTTCATTTATTTCTTATTATCAAATTGCCACAGTCATTACTCCTTAGCAAAGACTAAACAATTATTAATTTAAAGCATTCCTTTTGTACTTGGCAATATCATTTTTTCAGAATCTCGTTTTACCGCAACTTTAATCGCTTTTGCAAACGCTTTAAAGATTCCTTCAATTTTATGATGTTCGTTATTTCCTTCTGCTTTAATATTTAAATTACATCGTGCACCATCTGTAAATGATTTAAACAAATGATAAAACATTTCAGTTGGCATTTCACCAATTTTTTCACGTTTAAAATCTGCATCCCAAACTAGCCAATTTCTACCTCCAAAATCAATAGCAACTTGCGCTAAGCAATCGTCCATTGGTAAACAAAAACCATAACGTTCAATTCCTAATTTATTTCCTAATGCTTTTGCAAATACTTCACCTAGAGCAATCATAGTATCTTCAATAGTATGATGTTCATCTACCTCTAAATCACCTTTTACTTGAATGATTAAATCCATATTTCCATGTCTAGAAATTTGATCTAACATATGGTCAAAAAATGCAATTCCTGTTGAAATTTCACTTTTACCAGTTCCATCTAAATTTAATTTTATATAAATTTTCGTCTCATTCGTATTACGCGTTAATTCAGCAGTTCTATTTTCTAGCTTTAAAAACTCATATATTTTTTCCCAATCGTTACTTTCTAATGCTATAAACGAATCTAACTCATTTCTTTTTACTGAAATTTCATCCGTTCCAAGATTGGTATTATCATTAATAAAAATCCCTTTAGCTCCTAAGTTTTTTGCTAATTCAATATCTGTTAATCTATCTCCAATTACAAATGAATTCTCTAAATCATATTTTTCTGAAAAATATTTTGTTAGCAATCCAGTTTTTGGTTTTCGAGTATCAGCATTTTCATGAGGAAATGTTTTATCTATAAATACATCATTAAATACAACTCCTTCATTTTCAAAAGAATTCATTATAAAATTATGTACAGGCCAAAAAGTATCTTCTGGATAAATGTCTGTTCCTAAACCATCTTGATTGGTAATCATTGCCAATTCAAAATCTAATTCTTTTGCAATTTTACCTAAATAAGTAAATACTTTTGGATAAAAAACCAGTTTATCAAATGCATCTATCTGTTCATCTGCAGGTTCTTTTATCATAGTACCATCACGATCTATAAACAATACTTTTTTACTCATATTAAATTTCTTTAAGTGCTTTAATTAAAAGCTTTGTTTCTCTTTTTGTTCCAACTGTTAATCGCAATGTATTTTCACATAAAGGTTGTGTTGTTCTATTGCGAATTACAATTCCTTTATCAATAAGTTGTTTGTATCTTTTATCTGCATCATCTACTTTTACCAAAACAAAATTTGCATCTGTTGGATATACTTTTTCTACAAAAGTAACTTCTTCTAATTGTGTTATAAGACGAGCTCTTTCCTTAAGAATTTTCTTAATTTCATCCTTAACTTTAACCACATTTATCAACCGTTTTAATGCTCTTTGCTGGGATAATTCATTAACATTATAGGGTGGTTTAATTTTGTTTAAAATTGCTATTATTTCTGTAGAAGCATAGCAAATCCCTAAACGGATACCTGCCATCCCATAAGCCTTAGATAAAGTCTGAGTTATAATTAAATTTGGAAATTCATTTAACTTCTTTAACCAACTTTTTTGGGTTGAAAAATCTATATAAGCTTCATCTAACACAACTAAACCTTTAAAAGTACTCAATAAAACTTCTACACTTTCTTTTGAAAAAGAATTTCCTGTTGGGTTATTAGGCGAACATAAAAACAATATTTTAGAGTTTTCATCTATCGCTTCTATAATATGTTTAACATTTGGTTCAAAGTCTTTAGTTAATAAAACTTCTCTTTCTTCAATATTATTAATATTAGCCAAAACTTTATACATTCCATAAGTTGGTGGTAATGTAATTATATTGTCTTGTTTAGGTTCACAAAAAGCTCTAAAAATTAAATCCAATATTTCATCACTTCCATTACCTAACAATATTTGATTCTCTTTAACTTTTTTAATTTTGGATAACTCTTTTTTTACAGTAATTTGTTGAGGATCAGGATACCTATTTACTCCGTTTTCGTGCGGATTCTCATTTGCATCTAAAAAAATCATATCAGAATTAAATTCTTTAAACTCATCTCTTGCAGAAGAGTATGGTTTTAATACCTTTATGTTTTCACGAACTAAATCTATAATATTCATAACATTTATTTTACTCCTTAAAAACTTAGACAAGATAAGTTATACAACCTAACCATTTACTTAGTTTCCTTTTTATTATACTTATTTTAAACTTTTCAATCGTAAAGTTACTGCGTTTTTATGTGCATCTAGCCCTTCAGCTGCTGCTAAAACTTCAATTGCATTACCTATATTTTTAATTCCTTTTTCTGAAATTTTCTGAAAAGAAATAGCTTTTAAAAATGAATCTAAATTTACACCTGAATATGCTTTTGTATACCCATTTGTAGGTAACGTGTGGTTTGTTCCTGATGCATAATCTCCTGCACTTTCTGGTGTATAATCTCCTATAAAAACAGAACCTGCATTTTCAATCCCATCAACGTAAAAATCATTGTCAGCTGTACAAACAATAAAGTGTTCTGGACCATATTCATTTATCATATCTAAAGCTTCTTCTTTACTTTCAACATAAATAAGTTTAGAATTTTTAATCGCTTTTTTTGCAATTTCTTTTCTTGATAAATCTTCAATTTGTTTTTCTAAAGCTTCCTCAACCTCATTTAATTTATTTTTTGAAGTTGTAACTAAAATAACCTGGCTATCAGTTCCGTGTTCTGCCTGACTTAATAAATCTGAAGCAACAAAACTCGCGTTTGCTGTATCATCGGCTACCACCAATAATTCACTTGGTCCTGCTGGCATATCAATTGCCACTCCATATTTAGTTGCTAATTGTTTTGCAACAGTTACATATTGATTTCCTGGTCCAAATATTTTATAAACTTGTGGAATAGTTTCCGTACCAAAAGTTAATGCTGCAATAGCTTGTATTCCTCCACTTTTTACAATTTTAGTTACACCACATTGTTTTGCAGCATAAATAATTGCAGGATTAATTTTTCCTTTTTTATTTGGAGGCGTTGTTAATATTATTTCTTTACATCCGGCAATTTTAGCGGGAATTGCTAACATTAACACTGTTGAAAAAAGAGGTGCTGTTCCTCCTGGAATATACAAACCTACTTTTTGTATAGGTCTTTTTTCTTGCCAACATTGAACACCTACAGTTGTTTCAACTAAAACTTTAGCTGTTTTTTGAGCTGTATGGAATTTTTCAATATTTGCTTTTGAAAGTTGTATTGCTTCTTTCAATTCTTCTGAAACTAATTGCTCTGAACTTGCAAGTTCTTCTTCAGAAACAAATAAATTACTTAATTGAACACCGTCAAATTTAGATGTATATTTTTTAACAGATTCATTACCATTTTTTTTCACATCCATGAAAATTTCAGTAACAGTTGCTTCAACATCTTCAACAGTTTGAGTTGGTCTTAATAAAATTTGAGACCATTCAGATTTTGGAGGATTAATTATTTTGTTCATTTAAAATTCTGTTTAATTGTTTAATTATTGATTTGTATAAAATAATAATTGTGAAATTGTTTAAATTTCAACAGTTAATTGCTTCAACAAACCAATTCTTTAACAAAAATTATAATACCATTTTTTCAATTGGAATAACTAACAATCCTTCTGCCCCACTCGCTTTTAAGTCATCAATAACTTTCCAAAATGAATTTTTCTCAACAACTGTGTGAATAGAACTCCACCCTTCAATTGCCAATGGTAACACTGTAGGACTTTTCATTCCTGGCAATAATTTAATAATGCTTTTAACTTTATCATTTGGCGCATTCATTAAAACATATTGAGATTTACGTCCTTTTAAAACTGCTTGAATTCTAAATTGTAATTTATCTAAAATCACTTGGTTTTCTTCAGAAATATTTGGAGAAACTGCTAATACAGCTTCACTTGTCAACATTTCTTCAACCTCTTTTAAGTTATTTTTAAATAATGTACTTCCACTTGAAACTATATCACAAATAGCATCTGCCAATCCAATATTTGGAGCAATTTCAACAGAACCATTAATTAAGTGAATATCAGCTGTTACATTAAACTTTTTAAAATAATTTAATACTGTATTTGGATATGAAGTTGCAATACGCATTCCATTTAAATCTTGAATACTTTTATATTCAACTTCTTTTGGTACTGCAATTGAAACTCTACATTTAGAAAAACCTAGTTTTTCAACAATTCCAATATCTGTACCTTTTTCAATTAATACATTTTCACCAATTATAGCAATATCAACAACTCCATCTCTTAAGTATTGAGGAATATCTCCATTACGTAAATACAGTACTTCTAAAGGAAAATTACTAGATGAAGCTTTTAATTGATCTTTTCCGTTATCAATTGAAATTCCACAATCTTTTAATAATTTTAATGAATCTTCGTTTAATCTTCCTGATTTCTGAACTGCGATTTTAATTTTATTCATCTTATTTTTAATAATGTGTTTAAGTAAACGTGCTTGATTTACAAATAAAAACCCGCTTGATTTACTCAAACGGGTTTATAATATATTTTAACTAAATTCAATACATCTTCACTTCGCTTGATTGCAAGTATTTAAATGATGACGATGATGTAATTGAATTAATAACATTTCTTATTTATTTTGAGTTGCAAATATAACAAATTGACTTAATATTTAATTATTATTTTAAAAAAAATTACAACCCTTATTCTAATGTTAATTATTTAACAATTTTTATAAGATTCTTATAATTATTTCCTTATTAAACTCATCTCTAAAGAAGAAAACTCTTAGGATATTTAATTTCCATTCATTCATTTTTAAATATTTTAGTTTGCGTTATTTTTACAAACACCAATAATAAACTGTTAATCAACAACCTAAAATATACTAAATTCATATTTTTTGTTAAAAACTATTTTAATAAGTTACCAAATCTCTATCCTTTAAATCTACTTCATTCTATATTATTTAATTAAATTTGCATTTTTCTAACAAAACACTAAACTTAACTTAAGTATGATTCATTTCTTTGGGAACAAAAACGGTAAAATATTTGCTGTGAAAACGTCAAAAGAACTTTCGCAAGAAACTACTCAAAAATTAAATTGGCTCTTTGGTAATCAAGAAAAACTAGAACTTCAATCTATTGATGCTATTTTTATTGGTCCACGTGCAGCAATGATTACTCCTTGGAGTACCAATGCTGTTGAAATTACTCAAAATATGGGTATTGAAGGAATCTTAAGAATTGAAGAATTCACAACTTCAAACGGGGAAGAAGATTTTGACCCAATGATATTTCAAAAGTATGAAAAGCTACACCAAGAAATTTTTGATATTCATATTCAACCAGAACCTGTTTTAGATATTGAAGATATTGCAGCTTACAACAAACAAGAAGGTTTATCTTTAAGTGATGAAGAAGTTGAATACTTAAATAATTTAAGCTCTAAAATTAACAGAAAACTAACTGACTCTGAGGTTTTTGGATTTTCACAAGTAAATTCAGAACACTGTCGTCATAAAATATTTAACGGAACTTTTGTTATTGATGGAGAGGAAATGCCTTCTTCTTTATTCAAATTAATTAAAGAAACCTCTAAACAATTCCCTAACGATATCGTTTCTGCATATAAAGATAATGTTGCTTTTGTAAAAGGACCAACCGTTGAACAATTTGCTCCAAAAACAGCTGACAAACCTGATTTTTACGAGAAAAAAGATTTTAAATCTGTAATCTCTATTAAAGCAGAAACTCATAATTTTCCAACTACCGTAGAGCCTTTTAACGGAGCTGCAACGGGTTCTGGAGGAGAAATTAGAGATAGACTTGCAGGTGGAAAAGGTTCTTTACCATTAGCAGGAACTGCAGTTTATATGACTTCCTATTCTCGTTTAGAAGAAAACAGACCGTGGGAAAACGGAATGCAAGAACGTGAATGGTTGTATCAAACTCCAATGGATATTTTAATAAAAGCATCTAATGGAGCTTCAGATTTTGGAAATAAATTTGGACAACCTTTAATAACAGGATCTGTTTTAACTTTTGAACATAAAGAAGAAGCGCGTAAGTTAGGATTTGATAAAGTTATAATGCAAGCGGGTGGTATTGGTTATGGTAAAGAAGAACAAGCTTTAAAAGACACGCCAAAAGAACACGATAAAATTGTGATTCTTGGTGGTGATAATTATAGAATAGGAATGGGTGGAGCTGCAGTTTCTTCTGCAGATACTGGAGCTTTTGAAAGTGGTATTGAATTAAATGCCGTTCAACGTTCTAATCCTGAAATGCAAAAAAGAGCTGCAAATGCAATTCGTGGAATGGTAGAAAGTGATGTAAACTCCATTGTTTCTATTCACGATCACGGTGCTGGTGGACATTTAAACTGTTTATCTGAACTTGTTGAAGATACTGGAGGATTAATTGATTTAGACAAATTACCAGTTGGTGACCCTACACTGTCAGCAAAAGAAATTATTGGTAATGAATCTCAAGAAAGAATGGGATTGGTTATTGGTGAAAAAGATGCAGATTACCTTCATAGAATTGCAGATCGTGAGCGTTCTCCTTATTATGAAGTTGGAGAAGTTACAAATAATGATCGTTTTACATTTCAATCTAAAACTACCGGTGAAAAACCAATGGATTTAGAATTGAACGATATGTTTGGTAGTTCTCCAAAAACTATTATGAATGACAAAACTGTTACTTATAATTATGGTGATTTAGAATATTCTATAAGAAATATTTCAACTTATTTAGAACAAGTATTGCAATTAGAAGCAGTAGCTTGTAAAGATTGGTTAACTAATAAAGTAGATCGTTGTGTTGGTGGTAAAGTTGCCAAACAACAATGTACAGGACCATTACAATTACCATTAAACAATTGTGGTGTTATGGCGCTTGATTATAATGGAAAAGAAGGAATAGCAACTTCTATAGGTCATTCACCTATTGCAGCATTAATTGATCCTGCTGCAGGAAGCAGAACTGCTATTGCTGAATCTTTATCTAACATTGTTTGGGCTCCAATAAAAAATGGTTTGGATGGACTTTCACTTTCAGCAAACTGGATGTGGCCTTGTAAAAATGAAGGTGAAGACGCTCGTTTATATAAAGCTGTAAAAAGTTGTTCAGATTTTGCAATTGAATTAGGAATCAATATTCCTACAGGAAAAGATTCTCTTTCCATGAAGCAAAAATATCCAAATGATGAAGTAATTGCTCCTGGAACGGTTATTATTTCTGCAGCTGGAAATTGTACCGATGTTAAAAAAGTAGTTGAGCCAGTTTTACAAAAAGGTGGTGGTTCTATTTATTATATTAACCTTTCTCAAGATGAATTTAAATTAGGTGGTTCCTCATTTGCACAAACTTTAAATGCAATTGGTAGTGATGCCCCTACAATTAAAGATGCCGATTTTTTCAAAAAAGCATTCAATACAATTCAGGAATTAATTTTAGAAGGTAACATTCTTGCAGGACACGATATTGGAAGTGGTGGTTTAATTACAACTTTATTGGAAATGTGTTTTGCTGATACTAACTTAGGTTTAAAAATAGATTTTTCTGTTTTTGAAGAAAAAGATATTATCAAATATTTATTTTCTGAAAATATTGGAATTGTTTTCCAAGCCAAAGAAGATAAACTGATTGAAAACAAACTAAAAGAGAATTACGTTTCTTTTTACAAATTAGGAACTGTAACGAGTGAAGAAACATTAGATTTTGGACCTTGTAAGTTAGATATTCCTACATATAGAGATATTTGGTTTAAAACATCATATTTATTAGATAATAAGCAAACTGCAAATGGTTTAGCTAAGGATCGTTACGATAATTATAAAAAACAACCTTTAAAATATACGTTCCCAACTCACTTTACTGGTAAAACTCCTGAAGTTGACAAAAGTAAACCAAGACCTAAAGCTGCAATTATTCGTGAAAAAGGATCTAATTCTGAACGAGAAATGGCAAATGCTATGTATTTAGCTGGTTTTGATGTAAAAGATGTTCATATGACCGATTTAATTTCGGGTCGTGAAACATTGGAAGATATTCAGTTTGTGGGTGCTGTTGGTGGATTTAGTAATTCAGATGTTTTAGGTTCAGCTAAAGGTTGGGCTGGAGCATTTTTATACAATGAAAAAGCAAATACGGCTTTACAAAACTTCTTTAAAAGAGAAGATACATTGTCTGTAGGTATTTGTAATGGTTGTCAGTTATTTATGGAATTAGAAGAAATTAATCCAGAACATAAAGTTCACGGAAAAATGCTTCATAACGACTCACATAAACACGAAAGTAATTTTACTTCTGTAACTATTCAAGAAAATAATTCTGTAATGCTTTCTACATTAGCAGGAAGTACTTTAGGAGTTTGGATTTCTCACGGTGAGGGTAAATTTAATTTACCAATGGAAGAAAGTGCATATAACATAGTTGCTAAATATGGTTATGAAAGTTATCCAGCAAATCCAAATGGTTCAGATTATAATACTGCAATGATGAGTAGTAAAGATGGACGTCATTTAGTAATGATGCCACATATTGAACGTTCTATTTTTCAATGGAACTGGGCGAATTACCCAGCACATAGAAACGATGAAGTTTCTCCTTGGGCAGAAGCTTTTGTAAATGCAAAAAAATGGATTGATTCTAATAAATAAATCCAATATATATTAAATAAAAAAAGCGCTTTCAAAATTTGAAAGCGCTTTTTTTATTTAATACTAAATTTAAAAACACTAATGTCTTACAATTTTAATTGTTACAGGTTTATCTAACATAACCTTAGCCAAGTAAATTCCTGTAGACATATTTTCAATATCAATTTCAACTTTTCCATAATTAATAGTATATGTTTTTGATAAAATCAACTGGGAATATATATTGTACAATTCAATTATTACTTCTTTCTTACCACTAGGTATATTAATTGATATTTTTCCTTTTGTTGGATTAGGATATGCAGTTATACTTTCAAATAAATCTATTTTCTTTGAAAAAATCCCCTCACAATTTACATCGGTTTTAACTTGAATTAAATCTCCTTGCACTACATCAACTGAAAATGAATTATTTAAAGTTTGGAATAACTCTTGTCCATTTAAATAAATATTAAAAGGAGCTGAACCTTGTGTAATATCAATAGTTACTTTGTTTAATAAAATACTTGTTTTCCCTAAAACTGTAGTTCCCGATTCAATTGTTACATTAAAACACTGTTCATAGCTTTCTCCATCAACTTCAATACAGAATTCATACGTTTTTGGAGCCAAATTATCAACTTCTAAAGTATCATTAAAATTATATTCAATTCCATTAATCATAGTAGAATAATTCAAATTTTCAATTGCAGAAATAATTATTTTCCCATTGTCTTTATCAGGACAAGTTTCTCCAACTGTTTCAATTTTAAAATTGTTTTCCAAAAGTGTAAAACATCCTAATTCATTTACATTGGCTCCCGCAGTTGTATTATTACATTGGTCTATATTATTCATAACCCCATCAGAATCATCATCTAATTGGCTATCTGAACACCCATTTACATCTACTATTTCACCCAAAAGTGTATTTGAACATTTATCTGTATTATTCATTACACCGTCTTGATCATCATCACCTGAAAGACCTGCTTCATTTCCATAAAATTCTATTTCTCCAATAGCAGACCAAGCGCTTGCTCTGGTATCTCCAGCACTATTAAATCTGCCATAACCTATTAATTTAACATAACGGGCATCTGTATTGACTTCATATTTATTAAATTCTGTAGTTCCTGTTGCTGTCAATAACAAATCCCCTGTTTCAGGTAAAATTATTGAAAAATCTGAAAGATCTGTTCCTGTAGTTGACACCAAAATTTGAATTCCAAAAGCATCTGATTTATTTGTAGTGTTAAATTGAATAAAATCTAGTGTATAAGAACTCCCTAAATCATAAATAACAAATTCTCCATCACCTTTGTAATCTCCATTTAAGACAGCACCATCATCAGCTGTCCAAACAGAACCCATATCCTTATCTAAAGAATTAATTGCTAATTCAGATTTAGAAGTATTTTCTTTTGAAACAAAATTAATAGTAACCGGGTCGGCTACAGAACCATCATTAATTAAATTTAAGCGTGGAGCCGATTCTTGGATTACATTTAAATCTCTTACAATATCATCACCTCCTGCATCTTGCGTAAAAGTTACACTACCTGTCCTACTGCTTGTATTTACATTTTCAGTAACTGAAACTGAAATAGTTTCATTACCATTACCCGAACTTTTATCAATAGTAATCCAAGAATCATTTGAGGTAGCTGTCCAACTTACATTAGTATTAATAGAAACATTATTACTAGACGCAACATTAGTAAACGTTGGCAAACTACTAACCGTTAAATATTCACCTATTACAATAGTGCAAGTACCATCACTTATATTAGCTCCTAAATTATTTAAAAAACAAGCTCCAATTCCATAACCAACCATACCATCAGTTGTTGGCATATAAGCCCCCATATCTGCACCTTTATCTTTAGACCCGGCTCCTGTAAAAGTAAAAATTTCACCATCAGCAATAGCTGTAATTCCTGTATCATCAGAAAAACCTGTGTTTGTTACTCCTAAATCAGATCCATTATAAACATTTCCAGAGTAAGATAATGCTGTGCCAAGACTTGTATAATCACCCTTAATAACATCTGTTAAATTTGAGTCACTAGCAGCAAAATAAATTAAGTTATTATCAACCGTTCCTGTTGGATCTGTTGATCCTTTAGCTGTATTAAAATACAAAGGAGCATTTGTATTTATAATTGTGTTATTAGAAAGGTTAATATTTTCAACTTTTTGATAACCATTCGTTATCCCCGAAGTAGCCGAACAAACAACTGCAGCGTTATCGTTTCCTCCTATAAATGTTATACCATTATTCCATTGAGCTTGCGATGCAACATTAATACAATCTTGAATATAATTATTTGTAATTGAATGGTTACTATCAGAAATTCTAACTCCTCCAGTACCTTCAATATCTTCACCTAAAAAGTAATTTCCATTAACTGTAGCGTTAGAACCATGACGGAGTACTAAAGAGCCTCTACATCTTCTAAAAGTATTATTAATAAATGTGTTGTTTTTACTTTTATTAGTAATAATTTCATTTTCTCCATCAGTCTCAACAAAATAATTATTACTAACTGTAGTACTACTATTTACATTTTGATCACCACTAGAACCTATTCTAATAGTTTCACTATCTCCAGAATTACTTAACGTATTATCAATTTTATCATATTTATAAAAATAATTATTACTAATTGTATGACCAACTACATTACAACGAGTATTTGTAACACCATTATCAGGAGATGCATTATAACCAAGCTCTACTAAAACCAAAGCTCCTGCACTTGCTTTATTCATAAATGAACAATTAATTACAGAATTGTAAGTTCCATACAAAACAATCCATCTATGTTTTGTTATTGAAGTAGTTCCATCATCGGCTATTTCATCTGGACTTAAAGCTAAGCCATCTATTGCACAATTTTGAATTGTACTATGATTAGCATATGTAGAACCATTTCTGAATTGAATAAAATTGCTAGCTCCATAGCCTCCTTGCCAATGAAATCCATCAACAACCACATAATCTCCACCAATATTCATTGCTAAACCACCAGTAAAAACAACACCTCCAGGTGACTCCGCTCTAAAAGTAATTGGATTATCTGCTGTACCATTACCAACAAAATCTATTCGCTCATCAGTATCATAAACTCCATTTGCTAATATAATTTCATCTCCCGCCACGTATGTCTGATCCTCTAATTCTTCAGGGTCATTAATATTATATGTGGTTTGAGAATTTATATTGATTGAGGACAATAAGAAAGCAAAAACAATAGAAAAGAATAGAATCTTCTGTGAGTAATTTTTTCTCATACTTATATATGTTATTTTTTAAAATAGAATTTAAATCAATTCAACTGGATAACCAAACTGGTTAACCAGTTATAATTTACGAAGATATAAAATAAATTAATCTAAATATTCCCTTTTCAACATTTTATTTTAAACTGCATAATGCAAAAACCTTACAAATTATTTAGTATTTCCTCCTATTCAAAAAAAATTCATAAACTTTTTCATATAGCATTCTCATATAAAAAACTGAATTATACAATTGACATAGAAGCCTATTAATAAAACACATTTATAGTCTATATAAAAAAAGACAGAAAGATATAAGTAATTGAATATTTTAAAACTTCTGCTTAATTATGTTTATTAAAATCACTTTTTTGATAAGTAATTCTTAATTAGTTTATTCTAAATAAATTACTACGAAAAATATTCAAATTTTATATATGTTTGCAACAACAATTACTTTGTTTTCAATTTATAAAAACACAGCTAAAACTGCTTATGAAACCACCTAAAAAGTATCATTTTATTATTGAATTAGGAAAAGCCTTGCATATTTATGGAGTTCCTTCCTATAAAATTCAATCTTATTTATCTGAAGTTGCAGAACAAAAAGGCATTAAAGGTGTTTTTATGGATTTACCTACTTGGATAAATTATACTTTTTATGAAGATGAAAACTCTTACAATTATGTAGAATGTATTCCTCCAGGAAACCTAAACTTAGGTGCATTATCTAGTATTGTTGAAGTTACAAATAAAGTAATTGAAGATACAAATGATGATTTTTCTATAAAAGATGAATTGAAATTAATTCACGAAAAAACTAAAGAAGTAAATCATTATATACTCACTTTAGCCTATGCGTTTGCCTCTGGAGCATTTAGTATAATGATAGGAACCAATTGGCTTTCTATCGCTTTTTCTTTATTGTTGGGTGCTATTGTATATCTTATTGTTTTTCTTTCAACAAAATCTAACTATTTAGAAAATACTCTTGAGTCTTTAGTTTCATTTGTAGTAACTATTTTAGCTTGTTTAATCTATTTAGTTTTCCCAGATTTTAATGTTGGTATTAGTATACTTTCATCAATAATTATATTTATCCCTGGTTTAGCTATTACAACAGCTTTAGAAGAAATCACCTCTAAAAGCTTAGTTTCTGGAGGCGCAAAATTATTTGATTCGTTAATTTCGTTATTCAAACAATTTTTTGGGGTATTATTAGGAATCTCTTTAATGTCGTCTTTTATAGATTTTAAATTACTTACTCACATCTCTAAAATGCCTATATGGATTATGTTTTGTGCTGTACCAATTTTTTCAATAACTCTTTTACCTATTTTTCAAGTTAGAAAAAAAGATATGTTATTTGGTGTTTTAACAGGTGCCATTGGATTTTTTATTCCTGTAATATTCTCTGGGTATGGAATTCTAATTAGTACGTTTATTGGTACAATAGCAGTTGTTCTGATTAGTGGATTATTTAATAAAATAACAAAAACTCCTAAAATTATCTACTTAACTCAGGGAATTATTATGTTGGTTCCGGGAAGTAAATCTTTTTTGGGACTTAGTAGTTCCTTTTTTAATTCAACCATAATAAATACATCAAATTTATTTGAACAAGTTGCATTTATTTTAATGGGTATAATAGGAGGTCTTATATTTGCTGGAGTATTTAGAGATACTTCCGTAAATTAGCGCTTACAAAATATTATTCTCCATTAAATTTATTATAAAAAAAAGCCCTTATTTAATATTAAATAAGGGCTTTTAAGATTTTTAAATTGAATTTTATTTTTTAAATAAATACCCATAAAACATCCCAACAAAAACTGCACCTCCAACAATATTTCCTAATGTTGCTGGAATTAAGTTTTTTACAATAAATGTAGTCCAAGTTATATCTGCACCTTCAAAAATAGCCAATGGAATAAAATACATATTAGCTATACTATGCTCAAATCCCATAGCAACAAAGGCCATAACTGGTAACCAAATTGCAAGTATTTTTCCCGTAGTATCTTTAGCCGCCATACCTTGCCAAACTGCCAAACACACTAACCAATTAGCTCCAATACCTTTTATAAAGGTTACTAAAAAAGTATGACTAGTTTTTCCTTCTGCAATGCTAAATACAGAATTTACAAATGGTGAATCATGTACAATATGAGTTAAATGAGTAATAACATAAGCCACAAATACAGCTCCAATAAAATTACCTACATATACCAATCCCCAATTTTTAAGAACTGCATTTACACCTTGTTTTTTATTCATAACATTTGGTATAAAATAAGCATTATTACCTGTAAAAAGTTCGGCACCAACTATTACAACAAGTATTAAACCAATTGGAAAGGTTGCTCCAAAAAGAAATTTAGTAATACCAGGATTTTCTGCTGCAATACCAGGTGATCCTCCTGCAACTATTATAGCTAAAAGCCCTCCAAAGGCAATATATGCTCCTGCCAAAAAAGCAAGTATTAGGGTTTTTTTAGCTTTATAACTTCCTTTGTTTATTGCTAACTCGTTTACTATAGTTATAACTTCTTTAGGGCTATTCATCTTTTTATGGGTATGCTGTTTTGAACAACATTTATTAGTTGATTTTTACTTCTTTAAAATATTTTTTTAATATAGTTCCAGCTTCTTCTAACTCTTCAGGAGTATTTTCTCTTGCATCTTTTAATTTATAATCCCATCCTAAGGCTTCCCACTTATGAATTCCTAATTTATGGTAAGGTTGAATTTCAATCTTTTCAATAGTATTATAATTCTTAAAATGTTCTCCCATAGCATGTAGTAATTCTGGTTTATTAGTAATCCCAGGAATTAATACATATCTCAGCCACATTTTTTTTCCAGAATCTTCTCTGTATTTAGCAAAATTGAAAGTAGTTTCTTTACAACTCTTACCTGTTAATTCTAAATAGCCCTCTTCGGTCATATGCTTAATATCTAGCATTACCAAATCAGCATATTCATCCATTAATGTTTTAGCATGGTTATTTAAAATTCTACCATTGGTATCAACATTTGTATGAATACCTTCTTCTTTTAATCTTTTAAAAAATGGGATTAAATTTTTTGCCTGTAACAATGGCTCTCCTCCAGAAACTGTAACTCCACCTTTTTTACCAAAATAAGGTTTCATCTTTATGGCTAGTTTTACTAAATCTTCAATTTTGTATTCAGTACCTCCAGAATTTTCAATGGTATCTGGGTTATGACAATACAAGCACTTTAATTTACATCCTTGTAAAAATAACACCAACCGAATTCCTGGCCCGTCATGAGTTCCAAAAGATTCAATCGAATGGACTCTTAATATATTCTCTTCAGTTTTGATAAGCTTTCTATTTATTAGTTAGTAGTAGTATTTAGAAAACAAACTGAAAGGTTGAAAATCAACCTTTCAGAATAATAATATTTAATATAAATTACATTGATTCGTGGAACGAACGTGTAATTACTTCTAATTGTTGTTCTCTTGTTAAACGTACAAAATTTACAGCATAACCAGAAACTCTAATTGTTAATTGAGGATAATCATCTGGATTTTCCATTGCATCCATTAACATTTCTTTATTTAAAACATTTACATTTAAATGTTGTGCATTTCTTGAAAAATAACCATCTAAAGTACTTGCTAAATTTTCTATTTGTTCTTCTTCAGTTGCTCCTAAAGATTTAGGTACAATTGAAAAAGTATTAGAAATACCATCTTTAGAGTCGTTATAATTAATTTTAGAAACAGAATTTAATGAAGCAATAGCACCGTTACAGTCACGTCCGTGCATTGGATTTGCTCCTGGTGCAAAAGGTACACCTTGGTCTCTACCATCAGGCGTTGCTCCTGTTTTTTTACCATATGTTACATTAGATGTAATTGTTAATACAGACATTGTTGGTTCTGCATCTTTATAAACTGGTAATTTTTTTAATTCATTATTAAAATCTGCAACAGCTGCACTTGCCAATAAATCTACTCTATCATCATCATTACCAAACTTTGGAAACTCTCCTTCTATTTTAAAATCAACAGTTAAACCTTCTTCATTTCTAATTGGTTTTACTTTAGCATATTTAATAGCTGAAAGTGAATCTGCTACAATTGATAAACCTGCAATACCATAAGCAATATTAATACTTGGATTTGTATCAATTAAAGCCATTTGAGCTTTCTCATAGTAGTATTTATCGTGCATATAATGAATAATATTCATTGAGTCGTTGTAAACTCTTGCAACTTCTTTCATAGCTATTTTAAAGTTAGCCATTACTTTATCGTAATCTAAATATTCATCTGTATATGCAGGAATTCCTTTAACCATTTCAGTTCCAGAAAACTCACAACGACCAGCATTTAAAGCTAATAATAATGTTTTTGCTAAGTTAGTACGTGCTCCAAAGAATTGAATAGATTTCCCTAATTCTTGGTAAGAAACACAACAAGCAATACCATAATCATCAGAACCTCTAACACCTCTCATTAACTCATCATTTTCAAACTGAATTGAAGATGTGTCAATAGATACTTTTGCACAGTAATCTTTAAAATTTTGAGGTAAGCTGTAAGACCAAAGAATAGTAATATTTGGCTCTGGTGATGGGCCTAAGTTATATAATGTATGTAAGAAACGGAATGAAGTTTTAGTAACTTTTGTTCTTCCATCAGAAAACATACCTCCAATTGCTTCAGTTACCCAAGTTGGATCTCCTGCAAAAATTTCGTCATATGCTTCCATTCTTAAATGGCGAACCATTCTCAATTTCATTACAAACTGATCAATATATTCTTGAGCTTCAACTTCATTAATTATTCCTTCCTCTAAATCTTTTTGAATATAAACATCTAAAAATGAAGATACATTACCTAAAGACATTGCTGCTCCATCTTGTTGTTTTACAGCTGCTAAATAAGCCATATATGTCCACTGAACTGCTTCTTGAGCATTTTGAGCAGGGCGATTTAACTCTAAATTGTAATAGTTACCCATTACAACCATTTCTTTTAATGCTTTAATTTGTTCAGAAACTTCTTCACGTAAACGAATTACTTTATCGCTCATTGGACCTCCAATAGAAGCTAAATCAGCTTTTTTAGATTCAATTAATCTATCAATACCATATAATGCAATACGGCGGTAATCACCAATAACGCGTCCTCTAGCATAGTTATCAGGTAAACCTGTTAAAAATCCTAAAGATCTAAATTTCTTAATTTCTGCTGTATAAGCATCAAAAACACCATCATTATGTGTTTTTACATATTTTGTAAATAATGCTGTAATATCTTTATTTGGCTCTAAACCATGTTCAGACAATGCTTTTTGAACAACTTTAAATCCTCCAAAAGGTTTCATTGCTCTTTTTAATAACTCATCTGTTTGTAAACCAACAATAACTTCGTTTTCTTGATCTATATATCCAGCTTTAAAAGAACTTACACCTGAAATAGTTTCTGTATCTACTGAACGAACTCCATTATTATTTCTTTCTTCTTGAGTTGCTTCTTTACAGATTTCCCATAATTTTTTTGTTTTCTCACTAGGGCCAACTAAGAAATCATGTGTTCCGTAATACGGAGTAATATTATTAGTTACAAAATCTCTTAAATTAATAACATCGTTCCAAATACCTTTTTTAAATTTTTCAGTTATCATATAATTACTTTTAATTAGTTCTATTTGTTTCAATTTTAGATTACAAAAATAAGTGATAAAAAACCTATAAAAATGACATTTATCATTAAAAAAAAGGCTTGTTTATCTCTTATATTTTAAAAGGTTTACTAAAACGTTTGAAGTATAAGGTTTTTCAAAAAAAATATTTTTAACATCTTTAAAAAAAGTTAATTTTACATATAATTACGGTAAATAAGACGCTCTATTTTTTAAGGTTTATTCTTTTTGAACGCTATTTTCAACGGTATTTTTCCGTTTTTCGAAATATTTCATCTAATTATTAATGATTTTCACATAAAAACCGAAAACTAAAATTAAGTAAAAACTGTATATCTTTTTGTGCAAATTCAAAACAAAAAACCCACTAAATAAAAATAAACCTAAAATTGTAAGGTCTTAATTAATAATTACAAATTCATTTTACATTTATAATTTACTTAAGTATTTAATTTTATAATCAAAGATTAATTAAATTCAAAAAAAACTCTAAAATTCAATAAACACTAGTAGAATAAGGGCTCAAATATTTATTTTTCAGCTTTTTAAATAAAATAAACTCTAAAAATTAGTCCTTTTATTTAAAAATTTAGAATTAAACATTAAGTTATTAAATAGTAATACAATCACTTATGTTTAAAAATGTACACATTTACACCTTCAGAATAATTATCTTAAACTCATTTGTTAAAGTATTATAAATTTCATAATTTGCTACGTTGCATTTAATCAAATTCTCAATATGTCCAAAAAAATAACTCGCTTATTTGATTTTCCACAATATCAACTGGAAAATTACAATCTTAGTAATGCTTTTAACACTAAACATAATGGTAAATGGATTGCTACTTCAACAGAAGAATATATAGAAAAAGCCAATGCTGTTAGTAGAGGTCTTCTAAAAATAGGAGTTAAACCTGGCGATAAAATTGCCGTTGCTTCTTCAACAAATAGAACTGAGTGGAATATTCTTGATATAGGTATTTTACAAGTTGGTGCTATTGGAGTACCTATCTATCCAACTATTACAAAAGACGATTTTGAATATATTTTTAATCATGCAGAAATTTCAATTTGTTTTATTTCTGATTCTGATTTGTATAAAAAAGTCTCTAAAGTAAAAAAGAAAGTCCCTACACTTACAGAAATTTATAGTTTCGATAAAGTTAATAAATGTAAAAATTGGGAAGAAATAATAAATTTAGGCGAAGATAAAAGTTCGCAACCTGAAATAGAAAAAATTAAAGACAGTATTAAACCTAAAGATTTAGCTACTATAATATATACTTCTGGTACTACAGGAAGACCAAAAGGGGTTATGTTATCTCACCAAAACATTGTAAGTAATGTTCTAGATTGTATGCCTCGCCTACCCTTAAAATTAGGAGATTTTAAAGCATTGAGCTTTTTACCTGTTTGCCATGTTTTTGAAAGAATGCTATTATATTTATATCAATGCTCTGGCTGCTCAATTTATTTTGCTGAAGGAATAGATAAAATAGGAGACAATTTAAAAGAAATTAAACCTGATTTTATGACTGTAGTTCCTCGGTTACTTGAAAAAGTATATGATGGCATTATAAATAAAGGTTCTGAATTAAAAGGAATAAAAAAAGCATTGTTCTTTTGGGCAGTAGATTTAGGATTAAAATGGGAACCTTATGAAAGAAATGGATGGTTTTATGAAAAAAAATTAGCAATTGCGGATAAATTAATATTTAGTAAATGGCGAGATGCCTTAGGAGGTAATTTAAAAACTATGGTTTCTGGTAGTGCTGCCTTACAACCTAGATTAGCAAAAGTATTTTCTGCTGCAAGAATGCCTATTATGGAAGGTTATGGTTTAACTGAAACATCTCCTGTTGTTGCCGTAAACATGATTCAAAATGAGATGCTTAAAGTAGGTAGTGTAGGAAAAGTAATTAGAAATGTTGAAGTTAAAATAGCTGAAGATGGAGAGATTTTAGTGAAAGGCCCTAATGTAATGTTGGGTTATTATAAAGATGAAGAAAAAACTGCTAGTGTAATGACCGGTGACTATTTCCATACCGGTGATAAAGGTGAAGTTGATGAAAATGGCTTTTTATCTATTACAGGACGTAAAAAAGAAATTTTTAAAACTTCTGGAGGAAAATATATTGTACCAGCATTGTTAGAAAACTCAATGAAAGAATCTCGATTTATTGAACAAGTTTTAGTTATTGGAGAAGGACAAAAATTACCAGCAGCAATTATTCAACCTAATTTTGATTTTTTACGAGAATGGGCAAGAATTCACCATGAACCAATTCCAGGAAGCAATCAAGATTTAATTGAAAACCCTCATATTATTGAGCGTATAGCAGTAGAGATAAAAAAAGGAAATAAAGGATTTGGAAAATGGGAAAAAATTAAAAAGTTTGAACTAACTCCTGATGATTGGGGAATTGAAAACGGCTTATTAACTCCTACAATGAAACCTAAAAGAACAGAAATCTTAAAAAAATATAAAGATTTGTATAACAAAATATATGAGATTAAAGAATAGAAAATTAATACAATTCTTTTTTACTTATAAAACTCTAGCCTATAATTGGCTGGAGTTTTTTTTGTGAATAGCTTAAATTGTCTATGAAAAAAAGACAAGTTTGGATACCCTGTTTCAAAAGCAATTTGCTCTACTGAAATATCAGATTCCTTTAATAATTCACAAGCTTTACTAACTCTGTACTCATTTAAATAAGACGTAAATGTTTTATTAAATGACTTTTTAAAAAATTTTGAAAAAGAAACTGGCGTCATAAAAACCAGATCTCCTAATTGAGTGGAATCTATTTTAGTTTGATAATTTTTATCTACAAAATCAATTATTTTTTTTATTCTACCTGAACCAATAGAATTAACATTAAAACTAGCTCCTAAACTTAAAACTTTAGCATTTTCTAAAGATAATTCATGAAGTAATTTTATAAATTCAATTAACCTAAGCGTTGGAGACATTTCTTTCATTAAATTCATTTTTTCTCCAATATCATTTGCAGTTAAGTTTTCAAATATTAACCCATAATTACTTTTATCAAGCATTTTCTTAACCAGAGAAAACTCATCCTTTTCCAACCAGCCCTCTCCTAGAAAATCGTTCTTAAATTGTATTACTGTTGATTTTGCTAATTGTTTAGTTGCTTTATTAGTTTTCCAACAATGTGGCAAATTTGGCCCCAGTAAAACCAATTCTCCCGGATGATAAGCTTGTATAGAATTACCTACACTTCGTATTCCTGTGCTCTCTGTTATATATGTTAATTCCCATTCTGGGTGATAATGCCATGGAGTTTCAAACTCCAATTTTTCGAACACACCAAAGTGAAAAGATTGATTTAAAGAATTAGATATAGGTTCAAAAACGGCCTTCATCATGTATATATTTTCATATTAACAACATTCAAAAACAAAAATAAGGAAAAATAGTACACTTTAATACCAAATATGTATTTAATACTCTTATGTAACTAATATTACTTTTACCCTTTAATTATAAAGAAAACAATATGCAATTTGACGTTATAGTTTCAGGAATGATGGTTGTAGATATTTTATCTGAAGTTCCCTCAAATATAAAAACAGGAACAAAACACGAAGTTTCAAAAATAATTGTTCAAGGTGGTGCTCCAGCTGGAAATGCAGCTTGCGTAATTGCCAAAAACAATTTAAAAACAGCTTTTTTAGGCTATAAAGCAACTAACACCTTAAGTTTAATTGCTAATGAAGAATTAAAAAAATGCGACGTAGATACGTCTCTATTAATTGAGAGTGATAATTTCCAACCAGCAATAGCTGTTGTTGAAGTAAATCCAAAAAACGGAGACCGAACAGTATTTTATTCTACAAATAATTATAAACCACTTCAACCAAAAGATATTAATGAAGATTGGGTTAAAAACAGCCGACTGTTATTAGTTGATGGTTATGATATTGTTGGAAATTTAGAACTTTTAAAAATTGCTAATAAATATAATATTCCTTCAGTATTAGATATAGAAACCGGAGATATAGAAGTGTTAAAAGAAATGATTTCACTTGGAAGTCATATTATTTTACCTTTAGAAGGTGCTCAAATGATTAGCGAATTTAATACTCCTGAAGAATGTTTAAAAAAATTAAGCACATTAACTAAAGGACAATTAATTATAACAGATGGAGCAAATGGAAGTTGGGCTTTAGAGAATAAAAAAATAATTCACCAACCTGCTTTTCCAACTAAAGTTGTAGACACTACAGGATGTGGAGATGCATTTCACGGAGCTTATGCTTCTGCCCTTTTAAACAATAAAAAATTAGTTGAGCGCATGAAATATGCCTCTGCATATGCATCAATAATTGCAACTCATTTTGGAGGTAGAAGTTATTTTCCAGATAAAGAAGAAGTAGCACAAAAAATATTAAATAATTAAATTATGGCAACAGATATATTAGAACAACCTGTTATCAATTCAATAGATTTGAATTTAGATATATTGCAACGAAAAGGTGTAGTTGCAGAAGAAATGGAAAAACTTATTTGCAAAGCTCCAATAAAGCAAGATGTTAAAATTGGATTGATTGGAATTGGTTTTGAATTACATTTTGATTGGGAAAAAGCAAAACAATCTTACACTCAAGCAATAGAACAAACCAAAAGTGTTTTTGGTTCAAATAATCAATTATTAGCTTTAAAAGAACCACTTCAAACTAAAAAAGAATTATTAAAAGTCTTAAATAATTTTAATGCTGAAGGTATGAGCGGATTAATTATTTATCAAGCTTCTTACATTGCTGGAGATTTAGCTCTTGCACTAGGAAATTGGCTTCGTGAGAACAAAATACCTTTATTAAGTTGGTCTCATGGTGAAGTTACTGGTGGCCGATTAACTGCCAACAGATTGTGTGGGCAAAACTTTTTATTAAATATTTTAAACTCTTTAGAGGTTAAATACTCTTGGGTATTAAATGCTCCAAAAACAAAACAATTAGATACTATTTTAGATCGTTTTATACGAGTTGTAAGTGCTAAAAAAAGAATGCAACACGCCAATATGCTTATGATTGGAGGTATGCGTGTTCCTGGTTTTTATGATTGTGAATTAAACGAAATCTCAATTGCTAAACATTTTGGTTTAGGTGTTGATAGAGTTGATATTGAAACTGTTTGGAAACACGGAGATAAATTCAAAAAAGAAGATATAAATAACATTGTTCAAAAATTAATAAATTCTAAAGATTGCAAATTCCTTAAAGTAAGTGAACGTGAATTGTATTTATCTGTTCGTTTTAGTTTAGCTATTGCAGATTACGCTCGCCAAGGTGAATATTTAGCTGTAGCCTTAAAAAACTGGCCAGAATTGTTTGACAACTACCAAATTGCAGGTGATGGTGCAGGAGCTTTAGTTCAGGATTTAGGAATTCCAGTTGCTGATGAATCAGATATGGGAGGATTATTAACCATGATTACTATGAATGAAATTAGTAATGGAGAAGCCTTACCTACACTCACAGATTTATCCATTTTAAATACAGATGAAAATAAATTAGGAATGTGGCATTGTGGTGGCTCCGCAACTAAATTACTGCGCAAAGGAACTAGTTTTGAAATTAGAAACCACAGTGTTTTAGATAATTACGACGAAGAACAATCTTACGGAATGTTATTAGAATTCCTATTAGAAAAAGGAGCAATAACAATTGCTAAATATCAATATCCACACGCATCAAGTATGCTTTCTTTTGAAGGTGAAATAGTAAATTCTCCTTTGCGTTTTAGAGGAGCTTACGGTGAAGTTTCACCAAAAAATGTACAAGCATCAGCTATAGTTGGAACAATATTAAGTAAAGGCTTAGACCACCATTGGATTATTGGCCGAGGGCATATTCAAGAAGATTTACAAGAATTTAATCATTGGTCTAACATTAAAGATTTAGACTTTGTAAAAGCAGCAACTACAGGAAGAAGTATTCAAAAAAATTTAAACTACTAACATATAAATAAAATGAAAAATCCAGATTTAATACAATTATTAAACAATTACAGAGATCAACAAAAATGTTTAATCGGTTTTAATATAAACGATATTTACGATTTAAAAGCAGTTGCTTTAGCTGCTGAAGAAGCAAATTGTCCCGTAATGGCGATGACCTATCCACCTGTTGTAGATTTAAATTCTAGCCTTTTATGTAGAAAAATGGTAGATGGAATTCAACCATATACAAAACAACCAATTTATTTACATTTAGATCACAGTGTTTCTGTAGATATGTGTAAACAAGCAATTGATGATGGTTATGATTCTGTAATGATTGATGGTTCTCAAAAAAGCTTGAAAGAAAACATAGCAATGACCAAAGAAGTTGTAAAATATGCTGAATCTGCAGGTGTATTAGTTGAAGCTGAAATTGGAAAAATTATGGGCCGTGATGTTGTTGTAAAATCTGATGCAGACTTTTTAGCAAGCGTAGCAGACGTAAAAGCAATTGTTGAAGAAGCAAACCCACATATTATGGCTGTTGGTATTGGAACTTCACATGGGTTTACTCCTACTACACCTAAAATTCATTTTGATAGATTAGCTGAAATTGCTGAGGCTGTTAAAGTTCCTTTAGTATTACACGGCGGTACAGGAATACCTGATGAAGACATTCAAAAATCAATTACAATGGGAGTTGCTAAATTAAACGTTGGTACAATTGTGCACACTACTTATATGAGAGAACTTTACAATGAAATTGGTAAAGACATTTCTGCTGCTTATCCTCCATATTTAATGAAAGACGTTATCCCAAGAATTAAAGAAGTTGTTTTAGGCAGATTAAATGCTGTTAACTTAAAATTACAAGATTAATTCTATTTAAAAACTCAAATTAAAACAAGATTAAGTTTCGTTGATAACTTAATCTTGTTTTTTTGTAATAAAATTATTCTATACCATTTGTTTTTATATTTTTGTATCACACCCATAAAATTAACAAATGAAACAGTTTATAGTATCTGCACGTAAATATAGACCTCAAGTTTTTGAGGATGTAGTTGGGCAACAAGCAATTACAAATACGCTTGAAAATGCTATAAAAAATAACCATTTAGCACAAGCATTACTTTTTACAGGACCAAGAGGTGTTGGTAAAACAACATGCGCTAGAATTTTAGCAAAAAAAATTAATGAAAATGCTGGAGAAACTAGTGAAGATGATTTTGCTTTTAATATTTTTGAATTAGATGCTGCATCAAATAACTCTGTTGATGATATTAGAAGTTTAACTGATCAGGTTCGTATTCCTCCACAAATAGGGAAATACAAAGTCTATATTATTGATGAGGTACACATGCTATCTCAAGCCGCTTTTAATGCATTTTTAAAAACCTTAGAAGAGCCGCCTGCTCACGCTATTTTTATATTAGCAACCACTGAAAAACATAAAATTATACCTACAATTCTTTCAAGATGTCAAATTTTTGATTTTAAAAGAATTGGTGTTATTGATGCTAAAAACTATTTAGTAAAAATTGCAGAACAAGAAGGAATTAATGCAGATGATGACGCACTTCATATTATAGCTCAAAAAGCTGATGGAGCAATGCGTGATGCACTTTCTATATTTGATAGAGTAGTAAGTTTTTCAGGAAAAAATTTAACTCGTACAGCGGTAACTGAAAACTTAAATGTTCTTGATTATGATGAATATTTTATAACAACAGATTTATTACTTCAAAATAAAATACCAGAAGTATTAGTTCATTTTAATACCATTTTGTCTAAAGGTTTTGAGGGGCATCATTTTATTAATGGTTTGGCTTCCCATTTTAGAGATTTATTAGTTGCAAAAGATAAAATAACGCTAGATTTATTGGAAGTTGGAGACAATGCCAAAAAGAAATATCTAGAGCAATCAGAAAAAAGTGAAATGCGCTTTTTATTGCAAGCAATTGAATTGGCAAATGAATGTGATTTAAAATATAAAAGCAGTAAAAACCAGCGACTTTTAGTTGAACTTACTTTAATGCAATTAGCCTCTATCACTTTTGATGGAGAAAAAAAAAACAATAAACCCTACATAATAGCGGCAATTCATTTTCAAACTAAAGTAAAAAGAAGAGCTAAAACTAAACCTATTGCTGTTCCAAAAACTATTATACAGCATAAAAATGTATATAAAAACACTGAAAGTGTTGTAAAAAAAGAACTTCCCAAGCCTAAACCAAATATTGATTTAAAGTCTAGAAGAAGATCTGCACTTACTTTAAAAAGTGTTAATAGAAAAAAGGAAATTGAAAAAATTGAAGTTGAGTACGATCAAGTTGATGGATTACCTTCTGATGACTTTACTGAAAATGACTTAATTATTCTATGGAAAAAATATTCTGATATTTTATTAAAAAAGGGGAAAAAGAGTTTAATGTCTGTATTAAATACTAACACTCCCAAAATTGTTGAAAAAAACATTCATTTTGATCTTCCAAATCATTTAATGAAAGATCAATTACTGCAAGGAAAACATCCTTTATTAAAATTTATCAGAGAAGGTTTAAACAATTTTAAGGTTGATTTAATTATAAATGTTAAAGAAGTTGAGGCTAAAAAATATGCCTATACTCCTCAAGAAAAATACTTAAAATTTCAAGAAAAAAACAAAGCTATAGATTTATTAAAAAAAACTTTTGATTTAGATTTATAGAATCTCGTTATTAAATTCCAATTACTATCTTTAACACCTAAACTTTTCTAATTTGGATATAAAATTATTAGTAACTTTTTTAATTGGATTTCTTATTGTAGCAATTGCTGCCAATGAAATTGCCAAAGTTTTTCAAAAAATAAAATTCCCCCTTATTACAGGATTAATTATTACAGGAATCATAGCTGGTTCATCTGTTTTAAACTTTATAAATAAAGAAGCATTAGAAAATCTTAATTTTTTAAATGAGATAGCTTTATCAATTATTGCATTTTCAGCAGGTTCTGAGCTTTATTTAAATGATTTAAGAAGCCGAATAAAGAGTATTAAATGGATGACCATTGGTCAACTTATAATAACATTTGTTATGAGTTCTGCCGTAATTTATTATGTAGCTGAACAAATTCCGTTTATGGCCAACTTACCTTCTGCTCATAAATTTGGAATTTCAATTTTATTTGGTACCATTTTCGTTGCCCGATCACCTTCTTCAGCCATTGCAGTTATAAATGAAATGCGTGCAAACGGCCCTTTTACAAAAACAGTAATGGGAGTAACCGTATTAAAAGATGTACTTGTTATAATTTTATTTGCTGTTTGCTTATCAGTTTCAAAAGCTTTAATTAATAATGAGCCAACTAATATTTTATTTTTTATAATCTTATTTTTTGAACTTATTGCATCGTTTGCCTTAGGTTATATAGTAGGTAAGATTTTACAATTACCATTTTTAACAAAAATGGACAAACAATTAAAAGGAATTGCAATTGTTTTAATTGGTTATAGTGTTTACTTATTTGCCCATTTAATTAAAGTAAAATCAATGGAATTTTTCCATCATGATTTTGTACTTGAACCTTTATTAATTTGTATTATAGGTAGTTTTGTACTAACAAATTATAGCAAACACAGAATTGAATTTTCAGAAGTATTAGAAAATATAAGCCCAATAATTTATATTATCTTTTTTACATTAACAGGTGCATCCTTATCTGTTCAAACTTTAATGAGCGTATTTGGCATTGCAGTTGCACTCTTTTTCTTACGATTAATTACAATGTTTTTTGGAGGGATATTTGGAGTTCTAGCGGCTAAAGACAATAAAAAATACACTTTTGTTGCTTGGATGCCATATTTAACACAAGCAGGTGTAGCTTTAGGTTTAGCAACACTAATTTCTAATGAATTCCCAGATTGGGGACATAAATTTCAAACTATTGTTATTGCTATAATTGTAATAAACCAATTAGTAGGTCCACCTCTTTTTAAATGGGTTTTAAATTATTTAAATGAAAGTCATTTAAAAGGAAAAATTCCGAACTTAGAAAGTACAAGAGATGCTTTAATATTTGGATTAGAAGATCAATCTATTGCTCTAGCTAAACAATTAAAAAAGAATAAATGGGATTCCAGAATAGTTAAAGTTGATAGTAACAATACAATAGAAGTTAACGATTTTGATGTTGTACAACTTTCATCAATTAGTTATACCGCTATTAAAAAATTAGATCTTGAAAAAACTGAAGCTATAATATTAATGCTTGATGATGATGATAATTATAAAATTGCAGAACTTATTTACGAGCATTTAGGTTCTAAAGAAGTAATTGTTCGCTTAAATAAAAGAGAAAACTTTGAAAAATTCCATAAATTAGGAACTTTAATAATTGAACCTGCAACAGCAATGGTAAGTTTATTAGATCATTTTGTTAGGTCTCCAAATGCCACTTCACTCCTACTTGGAATGGACGAAGGACAAGAAACAATGGATGTTGAAATTAGAAACAAAGATATACATGGAATGCGTTTAAGAGACCTTCGTTTACCATCTGATGTATTGGTATTATCTGTTAGAAGAAACGGTCAATTATTAGTTTCTCACGGATATACAAGAATGCGTTTAAGTGATATTATTACCTTTGTTGGTTCAGAAAATAGTTTAGAAGATTTAAAATTTAAATTTGATACATAATGATGTTAGGATTACAGTTTGAAACTGAAACTTCGTGGGCAGAAATTGCCAAAAATAATTTAGAACAAATATTAACTGATCACGCTTATGCAGAGCAAAAAGCCTCTGCAAATGCAACATCTATTATTATTAATTATTCTGAAGAAACAGAATTAGTTCAAGAAATGGCACTAATTGCTATTGAAGAAATGGAGCATTTTAAAATGGTTCATGATATTATGGTAAAGCGAGGGATGGTTTTAGGACGTGGTCAAAAAAATGATTATGCCGCACATCTTCAAAATTATTTTCCAAAAACAAAAGATAGATCAGAAAGTTTAATCCAAAGATTATTAGTTGCAGCATTAATTGAAGCAAGAAGTTGCGAGCGATTTAAAGTATTTGCCGACAATATGAAGGATGAAGAACTTTCCAAATTCTATTTAGATTTAATGGCTTCTGAAGCTAACCACTATACAACTTTTATAAATTTTGCAAGAAAATATCAAGATAGAAATTTAGTTGATAAAAAATGGAAAGGTTTGCTGGAATATGAAGCCGCATTTATGAAAGAAAGAGGAATTAAAGCTAAAATTCACGGATAAATGTTTAGTAAAGATGAAGCTGCATTGCTAAGAAAAGAATTCTGGACTAGTTTTGGAAAATCTTTTCCAAGAAAATGGTTATTATACAATACACAAATAAAAGATTTTAGTTTTAAATTTGTTGCAGATAAAAAACAAGCCATGGTTTGTTTAGATATTGAATCATATGATAAAACTAAAAATGAACTATTGTATGAACAACTTCTAGATGTTAAATCTGTTTTGATTGAAGATTATTTACCTGAAGTAATTTTTGATCCAAATTATCAATTAGAAAACGGGAAAATTATTCATCGAGTTTATGTTAAACATCAACAAAAGTTTAATATATATGATAAAAATACTTGGAGAGATACTTATGAATTTTTCAATTTAACAATGCATCAGTTTGAGGAATTTTATGAAGATTTTGAAGATTTCATTAAAAGAGCTATTTATTAAAATTAATACTTCTCAGTTTACTAAATTCAGCTAACACTAAACAAATTACCATATTCATTCTTCTAAAAAAAGCTTTCTAACTCATAACAAATAGCGTATTTTTGCATTCATGAATTCAATTAAAAACGATACAATTATTGCTTTAGCAACTTCAGCAGGTGTTGGAGCAATTGCAGTTATAAGACTTTCTGGAGAAAAAGCTATTGAAATTGTAAATAATCACTTTAAATCTAAATTTGGAAATAAAAATTTAACTTCGGTTAAATCTCATACCATTCATTTAGGAAGTATTATTGAAGGAAATCGTGTAATTGATGAAGTTTTGGTCTCTATTTTTAAAAATCCAAATTCATATACAGGAGAAAATGTTGTTGAAGTAAATTGTCACGGATCAGTTTATATTCAGCAAGAAATTATTCAACTATTCTTAAAAAATGGTGTTAGAAATGCAGATGCTGGTGAGTTTACACTTCGTGCATTTTTAAATGGAAAAATGGATTTAAGTCAGGCTGAAGCAGTTGCCGATTTAATAGCTTCAAATTCTGCCGCATCCCATCAAGTTGCATTACAGCAAATGCGTGGAGGATTTAGTAACGAAATTGAAAATTTACGTCAGCAATTATTAAACTTCGCAAGTTTAATTGAACTTGAACTTGATTTTGCTGAAGAAGATGTTGAATTTGCAGATAGAACCGAATTTAACAATTTAATTAATAAAATAAGTGCTGTTTTAAAACGTCTTATCGATTCTTTTGCATTAGGAAATGTATTAAAAAACGGAATCCCAGTTGCTATTGTTGGTGAACCAAATGTTGGAAAATCCACATTGTTAAATACACTTTTAAATGAAGAAAAAGCCATTGTAAGCCATATTGCAGGTACAACAAGAGATGCGATTGAGGATGAAATAAATATTGAAGGTGTAGCATATCGTTTTATTGACACTGCAGGAATTAGACATACAAAAGATATTGTTGAAAGTATTGGAATTGAAAAAACTTACCAAAATATTGAAAAAGCGCAATTGGTGCTGCATTTAATTGATGCTTCAAACATTGATAAACTTGAAATAAAAATTGCTGAATTAAAAGAAAAGTATCCTACAAAAAAAATATTGACAATTGTTAATAAAGCTGATTTACTTTCAAATGAAGAAATAAAACAGTTAAAATCACAATTTTCTAACCTAATTATTCTTTCAGCTAAAGAAAAATTAGGACTTCACGAGCTAACCTCTACCCTTACACAATTAGCTAATAAAGGAGCTTTAAGTAACAATGAAACAATTGTAAGTAATTCTCGCCATTTTGAAGCATTAAATAATGCTTACAATTCTATAAAAGAAGTACAAAAAGGTATTGATTTAAACATTAGTACTGATCTTTTTGCTATTGATATTCGTCAAGCGCTATTTCATTTAGGTGAAATTACAGGAGAAGTTACTACCGAAGATTTATTAGGAAATATTTTTGCTAACTTTTGTATCGGTAAGTAAGCAAAACAAAACACTATAAAGAGCTAATAAACAGTCCTTTTATTAAAGTATCCGTTTTCTATTACATTAATACTTGCTTCTTTAGTTTATGTACCCATTTACATTTCACATTAGTGCTTCTTTCAAAGCACCAACATCAGCCTTTATTTAAGTGAAACATGTAATAACAGAAACTTCAATCTCTTTTACTTTTACGTCTTTATAAATTTTTCTAACAACTAATTTCTTATTTGTTTTATTGGTATAATTATAACATTCTTAAACGCTGAAGTCCCAGACAACCACACCTTTTTCTGATATCCACTTATCTCCTTAATATGCAACTAACACCACAATTAAAATTTAATTACTCCTTTAAAATTTCATCTATTGGAACAATTTTATCAAATTCCTTAATTTCTATATTTCTATAAAAGACTTCTGCTGTTTCTGATTGAAACCCAATTATTCCCTCACTAAATGGCAAATCCGTTGCCATATTTACAATTTCACCATTCAATTTGTGAATTGTATATTCATTCCCCATCACAATGACTTCACAATAATTCCACTCACCATCTAAGGCATGAAAGTTTTTTGGAGACGAAGCTATTAATCCTCTCTTTCTATTTTCAAATTTTTTTCCACCATGCTTTGGAGACACAAACTTTGTTCCCTCTTCATTTGCAAACCAAGTAAAAGCTCCTCCTGTAAAAAAGTCTCCTGTGTGATTTTGATTGGTTAGATGATTAAAACGAACTTGATATTCAATTCCTTTTGGCCAAACTTTATCATCCACAACATGATAATATAATCCTGCATCGTATTGCCATCTAATAAAGTTATTTGCTATATTGCTCCCCCACTTATATTCAAAACGAAGAATGTATTTGCTATACTTTTTTTTAGAATAAAACAAGCCATGTGTCCGATTCTGATTATTCACTGGTATTTTATTCTTTTTCCAATCTTTACCGCCAAGTTGATAACGTGCAGGAAATTCATCATTAAAAACATGTACATGCTCATCTTCAATTGCAAAAACCTTTTTTGCTAATTCAGAATCACCATTCCTAATTTTTAAATTCCAGCCCTCAAAATTCTGCCCATTAAAGATAGTTTGAAAATCTTTTTCTCCTATAAATCCATTGTCAAAAATTGCTTTTAGTTTTTCTGGGCCTCCATGCACATCACCAGTAAACAAATAATAAAGCATTCCTGCATCTGAAATATCTGCTTTGTGTGAAGCTTTCATTTGTGTATAAATCAATTGAATCCCATTATTTACTCTTATAGAATGATTATTATAGCCTTTTAAAAAGTTCCAAACACTCCAATCTGCCTTACCATCTTTCCCTGCGTTATTAGATGAAAAACCAACGAATTTATTTTTCTTGTCATTTTGATCTAAAATAAGATCAAAGACAACTCCATCACTAGAGAAAGATTTTTTCAACTCATCCCAATGCCAACCCTCATGCGGTTTTTCATTTTTACTTGGCCTGTCTGCATGTTGATTATTACTCTTAGAATGAGAAATAACTCTAATATATTTTAAAGCATTTGAGTTTTCTTTTTGAGCCAAACTAAGTGCTTCTCCAACTACTTGCATAGGTCCCGCGGCTATAATAGTTAATGGATTTTCAGAAGTAGATTTAATAATTTCATCCTTCATTTTACCATAGGCTATTTCTGGATTATCAACTGCAGGAATAAATCTACTTACATCAAAACCAAATTGAATTCCCCCCGTAATGGCACTTTTAGTAATTTGAGTCATATGATTTTCCTTACTACTCCATACATGATCTGCATATGTATAGAGACTCAGTTTATCTTGTAAATTTCTTGATGAAATTATACCAAGACTTGCAACCGTTGCTCCCCAATCATCTGGATCATGTGCATTTCCATCAGAACTCATCGCAATTCTACCTTTGGAATAAGGCACTGTTTGTCCCCAAGTACTCATAGAGATTAATGATATAATTACAATTAGTGGTATTCGATTAAATTTCATATAAAATCTTAATTTTCACATTAATATTTTTTGGCTTTATTTCTTTATTATCACAGGTATTGTATAAAAATAGAACTTCAATTAAATTATTTGTTTATTATTTTGCTTAACTTAATATCTCTTGAATTTACTCCAATTTGAATATCAAATTCTCCTGGCTCTACAGTCCAGTCTTTTTTTGTTGGACTCCAAAAGGCAAAAGCATCATCTTTAAGTGTTATATGTACTTTTTTAGATTCACCTGCCTTTAAAGAAACTCTTTTAAAACCTTTTAGCTCTCTAATTGGACGAGGAACAGAACTTTCCTTATCATGAATATACAACTGAGCTATTTCATCTCCTGAAATCTTCCCTGTATTTTTAATTGTAAAACTAACTTCAACTATTTTTCCTTTTTTTACTTTTAGTTTGCTATATTTAAAATTGGTATAACTTAACCCATAACCAAAAGGGAAACGCATCTCTTCCTTATTTTTATTAAAATAACGGTATCCTACGAAAATTCCTTCTGAATATATATTGCTCTCCTTTTTTTCTTTATACTTACCTCCTTGAAAAATGCTTCCTTTTGGATATTGAGAAGCCGATTTAGGATATGATATAGGTAACTTACCACTTGGATTAACCTTTCCAAATAAAACCTCTGCCATTGCTTGACTTAATTTCTCTCCACAATAAAAATAATTAATAACACCATTAACCTTATCAATCCAAGATGAAGTATCAAAATATGATCCTCCAACCATTACTACAATAACATTTTTATTTACTTTCGTTACTTCATTGATAAGTTTTTCTTGATTTTCTGGTAATCTTGTTGATTTTCTGTCACGACCCTCAGATTCTTGACTTCCTGTTATTCCTACAACCAAAATTACTTGATCTGATTTTTCAGCCAATTCAACTGCTTCTTTAGTTAATTGTTTGTCATCCTTTTTAACATCTGCTAAATCTAGTGCATCTGGCATCAACGTTTTCGCTTCAATTTTCTTTTGTTTCTTCTTCAATTCAATATGACAACCACGAGCATAACTAACTTCCATTACATTCGCAATTTTTGCAATTTCATCAACAGGGTTTGTTACTGCATCTTCAAAATAATAACAACCTCCACTACCTCCTCCTTGAAGAAATTCTGAATAAACACCACCTACATATCGCTTTGCATTTGGACCAATAACTGCTAATTTATTGCCTTTTTTTAATGCTAATGGTAATACATTGTTTTTGTTTTTTAAAAGTACACCCGACTTACGAGCAACTTCCAAAGCTATATTCTGATGTTCTTGACTATGAACAACTTCTTTAGGCTGTTTCCATTTATTATCAAACAATCCCATTTTAAACATGGTAAAAAGTTTATCATAAACTAATTTATCTATTATAGATTCTTTAATTTCCCCATTGTTTACAGCAGCAACTAATTTAGAACCGTACCATTTCGCAGAACTCATTTCTATATTCATACCTGCAAGAGCCGTTGGTACAGTAGATTGTACTCCTTTTCCAAAGTCCGACAAAACAAAACCTTTAAACCCCCATTCATCCCTCAATATATCAGTTAACAGCCATTTGTTTTCACACATAAAAGTACCGTTTACACGATTGTAAGCCGCCATAATATTTAATGCTCCACCTTCAACAACTGCAGTTTTAAAAGCTGGAAGATAAATTTCACGTAAAGTTCGCTCTTCTAACACGTTATTGATATCGTGTCTATTTTGTTCTTGATTGTTCGCTACAAAGTGCTTAGGTCCACTTATAATTCCATTAGCTTGCATTGCTTTCACATGTTCCACTCCCAATTGTGCAGTTAAATATGGGTCTTCAGAAAAACACTCCCAACCTCTCCCACCTAAAGGATGACGAATAATATTTAAAGTTGTTCCCAAATTAAGATTTTGACCCAATGCAACCATTTCTTTTGCAATAGCCACACTTGCACGTGAATACAATTCTGTATCCCAAGTTGCTGCTATACCAATAGGTGCAAGCATATAAGTTGACTTTACCGAAACATCACGGCCAGATCTAACTCCTGTAATACCATGTCCCATAACAAGCGTAGGAATTCCTAATTTTTCATTTCCTTTAGTACCAAAAACACCTGCTTTTTTATCTCCAAATACACCATGTCCATTTCCTAAACCATTTAATTGAGCTACTTTCTCCTCTAAAGTCATTTTAGAAATTAGGTCCTTTGCTCTATCCTCTGGTTTTGTATTTGCATCTTTGTAATTTTGTTGGCCGTTTACTTCTGTACAACTAAAAAACAAAACTAAACTGCAAATAAGTGAAAAATTTGCTACTAATTTGATTAACTCTTTTATTGTTTTCATTCAATTTTCTTTATTAATATATTTTTTAATTTATTAGACTTTTATTCTGCTTCAGAAAAGCATTTTTCAACTTAGCTTTAATTTCTTAATTCTATATTATTAATTATTTTCTTCACCAATATCATTCTTAAAATTATATAGTTCAAATAAAAATTCTAGTCTTTCTGTATGAACATCTTTAATTTATTCAATAGTAAACAGTTTAATTTCTTTAGAACTAATTTCGTTAAAGGGACCAGCTAATGGTAATTTCCCTGTTCTTGTATTTCCAAAAAAGTCCGTATCAATCTTTAAAGAAGTTTCATCAGTATTCTCATAGCTCGCTTCCCCAATGGCTGTAATTCCCAACTTTTCTGTGGTGATCCAATCTGTATTTAGCGCTTTCAATTTCTCTGTTGGCAAATCAATATACAAGTAAAAACCATCCTCTTTTCTATCTAAGTGCACTTTTGCCTGTTGTTTTGTTACTATACTTCCTGCCTCATCTTTATATGGTTTTGCTTTATTATAGTATATATTTTGGCCAATGTAGACAGGATAACTAAACCAGGTAGTTTTTTTACCTGTAGCTGTTTTACCTATATAAGTATCATAAATACCATCATAATAAACCGGATAATCGTTAAACGCATCCAATCCGGAAGCATCCAATTTTTTAGTTAAATCCTCATTTGAAACGAATAGATTGTTATAAAAACGATGATCTCCTCCTCCAATAGCAGCAACACCTTTTAATTTTGTTGAATGAGGTAATTGATACGGAGTATATCTGTGAAGAATTGGCAACGTTCGCATAGTTCCCCCAAATAAATTATGCACCGCAGCTACACCATGAGAAGCAGTAGTTAATGAACTATGTGAAAGCATAATATTATTATCAATAAGCGTTGGCCCGTGAGAAACTTCTACAAACACATCTTGCCATTCATTATTTGCAAACAAATTTCCTGTAATTCGGGTACCTTCTGCCTGCCAATCTAACCATATAGCTTTGTAGGTATTTATTACATAATTATGAGCCACCAATACATCTATGGGAGCATGTAATTTAATACCTGCTACCTCAGCACCAAAGATTAGTCTTTTATTATTGATATCGTATATTTTGTTGTATGAAATGGTACTAAATGCACACCCCATATGTCCGCAAATCCCTGTCTGACCACATTCATAAATGGTATTGTTGCGAATTGTATGTGACCCAATACGTTCCTTGCTCCATCCTAAATCAATAGCTGTTATTAAGGTTTCGATCTGGCGATGAAATCCTCTCAAATTATTTCTTTTAGAAAATTCATTGTCACCCGAAGCAAATTCTTTTCCTAAACTTATACCTGTACACTTAGAGTTACGAATTACATTGTTTTCAATAACCCATCCTTTACTCCAATGTGGGCCAATTGCACCAATTTGTTCTCCTGTAGGAGGAGCCCATTGGGTAGCGACCTGTGAAATATAAAACCCTTGAACAATAATGTAATTTACACCTGTTTTCTTCGGAAAGAAACAAGTTGGACGTACATTGATTTCAGTAAGATGTTTATTCGGATTAACACCTTCTCCAAAATTTGCATAAATAATTGTTACATCATCCTTCACCTCTGCAAACCATTGCAACTTTGCAGCTTCTTTGTCTTGTGCTTTTTTATGTGCTATAGGGTTATCTAATTGATGCAATGAGGCTGTTTCATATAAAGATTTTTCATTAAGATATACCTCTCCAAGATGATACTTATTAGCTGTTAATAACCAATCCCCTTTAACGAATCTATCAAATGGATTAAAATCTCCGAAAAGAGAATTATCAACAGTTGTTTTCCAAACATTCTTATTAAATCTCTTCCAATTAGTTACAACCTCGGAACCTTTTATATGAACCTTTTCACCTGAAGCGGCTCTATAAATAATAGGTTTAGTTTTATGATAACCTCCATGCATTGGTGATACCCATTCTCGATAAGTACCTCCTTCAACAGTTACTATATCTCCTGAAATTGCAATATCTGCAGCCTTTTGTATGGTTCTAAAAGGCAATTTCTTTGTTCCTGGATTTTGGTTGGAACCTTTTACAGATACAAAGTATTCTTTTGCGACTAAAGAATTACATATTAATAAAATAGCTATACCTATGAAAATCGATTTTAACTTCATTTTTTATTAAGATTTAAATATTATTCCCCTAATAAATAAGCTATTAATACACTTAGCATATTTTTATATAGAATCATTTATCTAAAAATTGAATTAGACATAAGATGTATGAGATAATAATATTAAGATTAGTTATTTTCAGAGCTAATAATTGCTTGCATATCTTTATCAAAAGTTTCTCCATCAAATGGAACTACTATTATTTTACTACCATGTTTATCATTTCCCTTATCACTTCCTTTAGTTACATCAATTACAGAAAAGTTAAAATGAGTAATATGTCCATTTTCTGTGTAAGCAGTTGGACGCTGTACAATATACCACTCGTCAACTGTACCATCTGTGTATCTAAATATTGATTCATCTTTTCTATAAGCAATGCTACGGTACCTCCAATCTGTTATACCATCTTTAGAAGAAAAATAATATGTTGTTTTTCCTGGCCAATGATTTACTAACATATGATACATTCCTCCACTATACCAAGCTGTAGGATCCTCCATCCGTGTCTGTGGAATCTCAGGCATATCTTTGTAAATTCGATCAGACATAATTTTATATGGTCCTAGAATTCCATTATCACTAATCAAAATAGCTGTAGAACGTCCAACAATCATATAACGTCCATCTTCTCTTGGAATAATCATAACATTAGACATATTTCCTTTTGATGAACCACTTTGGTAACGCGCCAATCCTGGATTAAATCCATTAGGATCAACTTTAATTTCCCCCATCAATTTAAATGGGCCATTTGGGTTATCAGAAACAAACACTTCTCCACGTGTTCTATCGCTAGTAACCATTGCGTAACGCCCGTCAAACATTCGAACCCCAACAACATTATGTCCAAGTCCCTCTTTCCATTCAGGCCAAGTTAATCCTAAATCTTTATAAGGGCCCATAATATTTTCACTAACGGCATGTATTCCTTTAGAATGCTCTTTCCATCCATTACCATGTGGTGCGGTTTGTGTCCAACGACTAGCATACATATGATACTTACCGGAATCATCTTTTACTATACTTCCATCCCAATAGCACCAATTCTTCATAGTAGGATCTTCCAATCCATTTTTGGGATCACGAGGCAAGATAGACTCACCCCAAATTCCTTTATGTACTAAGGGTCCTTGTGGTTCCATTGGAAGTATATATTTTTTAAAATCAACACCATTCCAAGTTTTAGCAATACCCAATGGTGCTTTATCATTGTTTAACTCGAAACGAGTTATTATTCGATTAGAAATACCTGCATCAACATCAGAAGCCCCAGCCTGAATAACACCAAATAACTTATCTGTACTTCCTGATTTAAATGCAACATCACGTTTCTCCCAACGTTTAGACCAATCTGATCCTGATTTAAGATTTTTTAATAGGACAACCATATCCCATAAATTATCTTTAGCTCGGGTTAATGTTATAGATAATTGAAGCAGGTCACTAGTTCCAATAGAAGCGTTGTTTTTGAATCCAATTTCTGGAGTAAAAATTACAGCCCCTACTACATAATCCTCCATTCCTATAGAATGATAATCTCCCCATCCTTTGCGATTAAAAGTTGCCATTAAATTACTTGAACCATTGCCTAGACCTACACGGATAACTTCCTTATCTGCTTTTTTCTTGACTTGGTCATAGGTGAAATTAATTCTAGCCGTTACTGCATCACCAATTTTAGGGGCAGAAATAGCATTAACATATTGTATATAATTAAAAGCTGTTTCTTTTTCTGATGAAACTAAAACTCCTTTTTCACTGCTTTTAAATACTTCATTTCCGTTCGGAGAAATCCAATTTTGACTTTTAATAATACTCTCACCAACAGGATATTTATCTTGTAATGTAAAATCAACTGAATAATTATCAGTATTTTTAGATAGCTTAGAACTGTTACATCCAATTACTCCAAAAATTATAAAGTTGATTATTACTAATTTTAAAAATTTTGTAGTCATACTTTTTTAATATTATTTATACCATCTATAAAAACAGCTTTTTCAATTTATTTTTTCCTTAAAACTATTAACTCGTTCTTTAAATCTTTAATTACTGATTTGTACGTAGGATCCTTATATATAATTTAATTCCTTAGGATCTTTTTAGTATAAATTTTAAAATCAGTTCCTCCACAAATAAAATGTTTAATAAAACTTGGATATTTTACATTCTTTTCATTCATCGTACCAACAAGAGAATCTGGGTATTTTATCATAACAATTTAGTGTAACTAATAATTTAGACATCTAATTTACTACATTAAAAAATAGCACCAAATAACTTTTATTAAAAAGTAACAATATCTGTGCGGTTCTATAAAGTTGAAAACTGTTTAATTTACTTATCAGCTTTTTTTATATCTCCCATTTAAGTTTAAAGTAATCTTGGTTTACATTTATTATTAGGGTTCTCCAATAATGACAATAAACTTTTAACCTCTAATTTTTATTTACCCTTAATTCTGTTTATCCAATTAAATAAGGGATTATTACTTATTGTATTTCTAATTTACCCTATCTAACAAAAGAAACTAAATAACAACTTTTTCATTTAATTAACTTTTACTTTGCTTCCTTTAAGCTAACAACGAAAGTAGATTAAACACTTTAAAAATAAACCTACTATAAAAATTAGCTTAAATAAAAAAAAAGATTAATTTTATTATAATAAAGAAAATCAATTTTAAGATTAATGCTATTTATGAAAAAGTTTACGAAATATTAAAAAACGAGTTTATCTCGACCAACCTCTATTTGTAGCTTAATAGAAAAGAGCTTCAAAAAATACAATTAAATTTTATAATGAGATAAGATTACACTTATCTTTAAACTATAAAACAAGTAATATTGTATATCAATTAAAACCCTAAATTTAATTTTAACCTGGAGCTATATTTCAGGATAAGATAATCCCAACATATTATAAAATTATTCATATTAAAATAACTATGGTTAGAAAAAAAATACTCATAACCGGTGGAGCTGGTTTTGTTGGTTCTCACTTATGTGAACGATTATTAAATGAAGGCAATGAAGTTTTTTCTCTTGATAATTTTTTCACAGGACAAAAAGAGAATATTGTTCACTTATTAAACAATCCTTACTTTGAATTGATTAGGCATGATGTTACAAATCCTTTTCTTATTGAAGCAGATGAAATTTATAATCTTGCATGTCCGGCATCTCCTATACACTATCAATACAATCCTATAAAAACAATAAAAACTTCAGTAATGGGGGCCATAAATATGCTAGATCTAGCAATGCAAATTAATGCAAAAATACTGCAGGCATCTACTAGTGAAGTTTACGGAGATCCTCTTGTACACCCGCAATCAGAATCATATTGGGGAAATGTAAACCCTATTGGTATACGTTCTTGTTATGATGAAGGAAAACGCTCTGCTGAAACTCTTTTTATGGATTATAAAAGACACAATAATGTAAATATTAGAATCATCAGAATTTTCAATACTTATGGTCCTCGTTTACATCCACATGATGGTAGAGTTGTTTCAAACTTCATAGTTCAGGCATTGAAAAACGAGGATATTACTATTTATGGTGATGGACAGCAAACTCGTAGTTTTCAATATGTAGATGATTTAGTTGAAGGTATGATTAAAACAATGGCCGCGCCTGATAGTTTTACTGGGCCAGTAAATCTTGGAAACCCTAATGAATTTACAATTCTTGAACTCGCAGAAAAAGTAATAAAACTTACAGGTTCAAATTCTAAAATTATTAATAAACCTTTACCTTCTGATGACCCTCTAATGAGACAGCCAGATATTAGTCTTGCAAAAAAGGAATTAAATTGGGAGCCAAAAACTGAATTAGATGAGGGCTTAATTAAAACTATTGAATATTTTAAATCAATTATTTAATATTAGAAACATAATGTATAAATCAATAATAAAAATTTGAATTCAAAAAAATTATAGCTCTAATTTTAATTTAAACTGAATACAACTAGTTTTAATCTACTTTATTAAATTTTAGCTTTAACTTTTTTTTTACTTAAAGCTAAAATTGTACATTTATAAAATACCCCCCTAATAATTGCTATTATAAAGTTACCAAAAAACTCAAAATTTTCAGATGCCTTATAGTTAAAGAAAATCTAAATAAATTGACCATTTAATAAATAAAAAATGAACTTGAAAAAAGTTAACTTAATTAAATATAATAAAGTTTTTAGATTACTTTTTTTCTTGTTTGTTTTTTTGTGCTCTTTTGATAGTGTTAATGCAGATGGGACTTCTAAGAAAAACACTTCTCTAAATTATAGTGAGTCGTACTTGGTGTTAACAGATAGTATTAATTTGAATGAGCTCATCACTAACGAGATTGTCTATAACGCTCCTAAATCTGAAATTGTCAATTTTTGTTGGTTTTCAGAAGATTTTTCTAATGAAAAAGTAATTAAATTGAATAAGAGTGCCAAAGTGTTTAAAAATTTTGTGTACGCACCAATGCTAAAAAATAATATTGGCCAATTTAAAATTTCGATTACGATGCCCAAAGATTCAAAAATTTATTATGGATTTTGGATAACGAAAAATACATCTGGAGTTTATCAAGATTTATGGGATTGGCGTAAAGAAAAAGTAACCTTAAACAATCAAGAGCAACTAACGTTTCAAGTTGTTTATTCTCAAAATGAAAAAAGTAAAAAATCTCGAGTAGTGCCATACGGATGGCTTATTTTTCTGATTTTATCACTTTTCCTATTAATTCTTTACTCGTTAAAAGGTTTATGGTTCAAAAATCTTGAGAAAACTTCAATGATTAAAAAGGTGGTTTTCCTTGGCGTAGCTTTGTTTTTATTTCACGTTTTGGCTAGAAGTGAAATTATAAGGTTAAACCCAAAATCTTTGTTCTATGATTGGGGTAATGTAATAAAACTTTTTAAAGCTAGTTTCAAGGATCTCATTTATGTTTTAATATTGATATCTACAGTTATTAGTACATTATTTTTTATTAAAAAGAACAAGCTTCGAAATATTGTTCTTTGGATATTTAAAGTCATAGTATTTATATCTGCATTTGTTGCTTTTACAAACATAACAACAGTAATATTATTGGGTCATCCTTTTAATTATGAATGGTTCTATTATTCTGACTTTTTAGGAAGTGAAGATTCCATAAATGCAATAAAAGAAAATTTAACACTACTTACAATTATAAATCTGGTAGCAATTTCAACGAGCGTTTTTTTATTAGAGAAAATATGGGAATTCATAGACGCCTTCATAAACGCCAATAAATACATAAAACATCCTAGTTATCTACTTGTTTTTTTATCCATAGTATTTTTAGTAACCGCTTCATTTAGACTAGATAAAAAGTACGACAAAGGGAAAGTTGAAAATGCTGTTTTAGCAATGGGAGCTTCAATTATTAATAATGATAAAGTAACCTCTTTTTTTACGCTTCCTTTAGATGATAATGAAAGATTTAAGCCAAGGGAAGGTACTAGTCTTAAAGTAAAAAATTATTCAAAAGAGAAGGCTATTAAAAATGTAATTTTTATAATATTAGAATCATCAGGAGCAAAATATTTTGATGCATACGACGGCAAATATAATATTACTCCTAATTTGAATGCTTATGCCAATAAAGCCATTCTATATAAAAATGCTTATGCCCATGCCCCAGCTACAATGAAATCAATGATATCTCTGTTTGGCGGAATATATCCTTATGTATCTTATAAATGTTTAACCAACGAAAAACCTGATTTTAATCACATCACATTACCATCATTATTAAAAGAGCACGACTATAAAACATCCTTTTTCACATCTGCAGATTTAAGTTATTTGAAAGGAGATCAATTTTTAAAAAATCACCAATTTGACACAATTGAAGACTTTTCTGATATTAATTGTGATAATAATTATAGGCAGGAAATGTATAAGGAAGGTAATGCTATTGACGATTTCTGTTTGACCCAACGTTTTAAGGTTTGGCTAGAAAATAATAGTAAAGACAATTTTTTCTCAACAATTTGGACTGTTCAAGGACATTATCCATATTTCTTTTCACAGGAAGAGGAAGATTTTAATGTTAACAATATTTATTTTAATAGATATTTAAACACCATTAAACATTGCGATCAGATGATTGGTGATATTATTGAGGTTTTAAAAGAAAATAAATTATTCGAATCAACACTAATTGTTGTAACTGGAGACCATGGAGAAGCTTTTAATCAGCATAATAACCACGGTCATGCATCAACTATTTATGAAGAAAACATAAAGATTCCATTGTATTTTATAAACCCATTACTTTTTAATGGAGAACAGCGAGAAGATATTGTTTCAATGAAAGACATCGCAGCAACAACTTTAAAATTATTAGATATTGAAGTTCCACCTACATGGCATGGAAGGGATATCATTTCTACACATCACGATGAGGTATTTTTTTTCACCCCATACTCGGATTATTTGTTTGGTTATCGAAAAGAAAATAAAAAATTTATTTTTAATGAAACTACAAAAACTGTTGAAGTTTTTGATTTGTTAAATGATCCTGACGAAAAGTTTAATATTGCAAATGAAATTACGGAATTAGAAATAAATAGTGCAAAAAAACGCATTGCTTCTTGGGTTCAATACCAAGATAAATTCGTGAATGAAAATTTATTAAACTAAAAAAATGTTAAAAAAAGTAATTAAGCATTGGAAGAAAATACTAACAGTATCTTTTATTCTTATAATTTTAAGCTCACCATTTTTATGGAAGTATAGGTATCATTTAAAAAACTTGTTTGATTTAAACCTAAACAATACCATAGAATTAGCAAACAATTCAAAACTGTTTGCTGTTTTTTCTTTTAAGGATTTAAATAAATCTCAGTTGATAGAAAAATCAGTTCATTATAAAATTAAACTAGTTAAATCATCAGCGATTAATATAAATAGGAATGAAATAAAAGATATAAATAATCCTTCAATCCCTTTAATATTTACCATAGAAACATGGAGTGTAAACAGCTATTTTTCGTTTAAACAAGATGAGATGAAATCATTATATAATGGAAAATATGATAAACTTATTCAAGAGTTTTGTGTTTCTATTATTGGTGACAGACCAAATGTTTACTTTAGATTAAATCCTGAGATTGAAGTTCCTAGTTTTACTTACCCATGGCAAGGCTATGTTCTCTCTTATCAGAAGGCATTTGAGCATTTAACAAATTTAACCAACTCCTATGCTCCTCAGATTAAGCATATATTTGGTGGAGCAGGGTACCCCGGAATTTTAGAATATTACCCAGATGATAGGCAAGTTGATATAGCTTCGGTAGTATTATCTTCCAAATCTGAAAAACGAATAAATTATTACCCCAAATATAGTTCTATATATTACGATTTATTTAGAAGACTACATAGATTGAGATTTTTAGATAAACCTATTTTTGTGTTTGGCTCTCCAAAGGATGATAAACTAAACATTACTCAAGAATTGCTAGACTCTATGAAAAAACAAGTGTATTCAGAAAAGGAAATTATTTATTCTGAAGATAATTTTATAACACCAAAAAGTGAAACTAAAAGGTCTTTTCACAATACATTTGAATTTGGACTCTATGACCCAAATGATTTACTTAATACCGAAACATCTGTTTCAACAGAACATCTTTTTATCGATTTTTCTAGTTTGTATAATGGCAATTTTGAAAAAGATTTTAAAAATGTCTTAGCCCGAAATCATGATGTAATAGTAACAATTGAACCTTGGGGCTCCAAAGGAAGAAACGATATGGATGTGCTTAAAGATATGCTCAAGAATGAATATGATGATGAAATAAAAAAGCTATATTCGATAATTTCGCAAACTTCCAAAAAAGTTTATTTAAGATTTGGACATGAAATGGAAATCCCCATAAAAAGATACCCATGGCAAAGCCAAAATCCAATTACCTATATAAAAGCATTTAGATACTTTATGTCTTATAAAAACACACTACCATCTCATATAAAAAGAGTTTGGGGACCTGCAGGAGATAGGGGTTCAATAGAGTTTTGGCCTGGAAATGACGTTGTAGATATCATAAGTTTTGCAATATATGGGTTACCAGATAAAAATATAACAGACCCCAATAAGCAGAAATCATTTGAATCTATTTTTAACATGAAAAAAAGAAGAATAAGATTTTTAGATAAACCTATTTTTATAACCGAATTTGGAGTTAAAGGGCCTGATTCTTATCAAAGAAAATGGATAGAAAATGCTGCAAAAACTCTTAAGAACGATTCACAAGTAATAGGTGCTAATTATTTTAACATGTCTGACACACCTAAAGCTTGGGGTGATATTGAGCCACCAAATTGGAGTATTTCTAAAGAAACTTTAAACCATTTTATAAATACTCTAAATAAAGAATGAAATTTAATAATGGAGAATTCTTTGTAAAATAAGCAATTTTAAGAAACAAAGATTGAAACATAATATTATAAAGTAATTAAACAACCAATATATTTCTTCCATTTTCTATCCCTTAATATTTATTATTATTATTATTATTATTATTGGATTTGTAATTTCTTATGTGAGCTATAAATTCTTTTGCTCTAAATCTTATATGGGCTTCTGTGTTGTCTAATCTGCAATTATTTTTAATCTGTTTACTTTGGTTTTTTCTATAGTTATTATTCAAAGTTTATTAATTGATTATAGTAAAAAAATATAAACTAAATAATTATTTAATCATTGAAGCTTAAACTCAAAAATCACTTAAATATAATTGGTGTATTTAGTTCAGTTACAATTGAAGCAATAACATTCTCTTTTTTTATTATTGCCAAGTGCAGCCTATATAAATCATGCGACTTAGGTAATTTTAAAACCAATTCAGACCCTTCCCCTATTTCATTTATAGCTAAATAATTACCAAACTCATCACATTTTATTAATGACCATTCATACTTTAAATCCTTATACTTTGATGTAAAACCCCATCCATTATCTTCATTATAAACCACTGCTCGGTAAGTGTTTTCTTGACCATCAAAAATATATTTAGATGGTTTTAAGATATTATACTTTTCATTATTGGAAACTAATTTACTTTTACCAAGTAAAGCTAAAAATTCTGAACATTCAGATTTAAATCTGCCTTTTCTATCTATTAACCCTTTAAAATTAAGATAATTACTTTCATGCTTATCTTGCCACTGACTAACATAAAATGGTATTTCTCTTTCAATTATTTTATGAGTTTTAATAGTTTCTACATCTATTTCACTGAAGATAAAAGGCCTATTTGTTTTTTCTAAAAATTCTATAACATCTTCTAAACCTTCAGCATCTTTTGCTACTAAACCAATAATATCTATATTTTTAATATATTTTAGAATATAATTAATGTGGTATTTAGTTTGTTTATTTACTTCAATATCTAAAACAACTAATCTTTTAGAATCTATTTTTTTTATCCGTTTCAACAAATCTTTAATCCATAATACATAAGCCTCATTCTGGTATAAAAGTTCTGGCTTCTGATAAAAATCTTTTTGATTATATAACACATCATTTTTTATACTCCATCTAAAAATTTGTTTATTATCTTTTAAATAATGTATTTTATTTAATATTTCTTTTTTTAATGCGTTAGATTTTAATGTATCAAGGACAAAATTTAAGTTTTCTGGCACCCAAAAGCTATATGAAATATCAACACCCTTAGCTTTACTTACATTTAGCACATTATAATCATAAACCGAATTACCTAAATAATTAACTGTTTTAATTCCAAGTTTAAATAACTTTTCAAAATCAGAAATTAAATTATTTCTTGTAAGAACATGATAATCTTTATCCCAATTATGTCCCTTTTTAAAATTTACACCCTTTATATTATTAATCTGTTCGGGGTTCTTGTTGTTTTCATACTCACTAATTTCATTACTTCCTTTTTTAAAAGGTTGTAATACATAACTAGGCACTTTTTTATTGTTAAATATATTAACTGAAGTTTGTTTTGATGTTACAGACCAATCCAAATATATGTTTGAACTTTCTCCTTGTGGTAAATTATTATCTACCTTACTATTAAAATAAACTACTGATTTTATTTCATTAAAATCATTTTCTATATTTTGAAATGCACTATCTATCCACTTTTCTTGCACCTCTTTAAATTTAGTATTTTTTAAAGATCCGAATTCAGCTATAATAACCGGTGTGTTAGGAAGTTTTTTAAATTCGTCATGAAAAGGCTTATATAAATCTTTAAAGTAATGATTTATTCCATCTTTGTTTAAATTACCATAATTTAAAATATCAACTCCAATCCAATCTACATAATCAGGACCAGGATAATAGTCTTTAACATTTTCAGCTTTCCAAGGATTCCAAATCCAAATCACATTATCTGCTCCAGAATTCTTGAAAATTTCATAAACATGAACCCAAGCTATTTTAAAGCTTTTACTATCTTTTTCTCCTTCTACATACCAAGGATAAAACGGGTTATCAAATTCGTGCGCAAACCTGATAAAAATTGGTCGGTTAAAACTCTTTAAAACTTTTGCAAAATGATGTAAATATTCATCAAAATGTCCTTCTTCTATTTGTTCATATAAATTTTTATCTAATGTATTTTCATCACTTTCAAAAGAATTTAACCACGGCTCCCATGTAATTAAAGGTATTGAGTTTTGTTTATAAATTGAATCTATTAAAGTTCTTGGAAAATTAGATTCAATATCCTTATTCCAAGCTAAATACAAAGAGATTAAATCAAATTCATCTTCTCTAAATTGAGCTGATTTTTTTAATTCTTTTAAATCTGTTAATCCATTATCATACTTAGGGGTAAAAGTACCTAAATATCTTATTTTATTTTTTGCTTTAATTTCTGGAGAAACACCTTTCCATTTAATATAATCGCCATAATATTGAAGTGACCCACAAGTTAATGCAATTAAAACAACAATAGAAACAACAGATTTATTGAAAATTTTAAAAACTTTATTTCTAATAGTTTTTAAATATGGTTTATCATAATTCTGTAAAGCTGCATTTTCAGCTAAAGGTTTATCGTAAGCAAATTTTAAAGTATACAGCATAAAAAAGGCGTTAATAGCTGCAAAACAAGCCATAAAAATAGTAAATGGCGTAAAGTCAATAGAAAGTCCATAAATTATAGAAAAAACCGATGCTAGTGCCACAACAAGATTAGGTATTAATAACTTAAAACTTGTAACTCCATCACTATTCTTTGGTGTAGGTAAATACGGTACTTTTTTCCCAATTACCGTATAAATAAAACCGAGAAGATAAATCCACCATGTACAAATCATTAAAACACCACCTAAAACGTGAAGCCCCCTTTCACTCTTATGAAGCAACCAACGTTGAACATAAATATGAATACCTACTAAACAAGCAAATAATGGCGCGTAAATAAGTCCAAAATTAGTAATATTACCTTTCCAAGGTAATGATGCATTTAGTAATGATAAGATTGGAATTAAGAAACCAATTAAAAAGAAAATACCTGATAAATAATGTATTGGCAGTAACCCATAATGTAATTTTTGTCGCCAAGTAAAATTTTTAAATAACTTAGGATAAACAGTTGTTAACAAATCTAAAGTTCCTCTTGACCACTTAAGTTGTTGCTTGTAATAAGCAGTTAAGCTTGCAGGTGTTAAACCTCTTGTTAATACTTTAGGTACATAGGTAGATTTCCAGCCTTTAGCATGAAGTTGCATTGCTGTATGCATATCTTCTGATAGTCCTGGAGCGTGGCCTCCAATTGAATCTAAGGCTTTTCGTCTAAAAATACAGTTAGCTCCAATTGCATTTACCGTTCCATAAGCATTCATACACATCATAACTGGTCCATAAAAATGAAATGTTTGTTGTGCCGCTGCTAAAGCTACCTTAGACTCGTCATAATTATAATATGCTTGCACAGATTGTACAAAACCAATTTTTTCATCTTCAAAATAAGGTATAGTTTCTTCTAAAAAATTAGGAAAAGGAACATGATCTGGATCTAATATTAAAGAAATTTCACCTGTTGCTTGTTTAAGTGCATTGTTTATATTTCCTGCTTTAGCATTAATCCTATTGTCTCTAGTTACGTGAATTATATCATTATCTATACAAAACCTTTTAAGATAATCATCGTTAGCTTCATCACACAAATATGTAGTGACAGTATGAGAATGATTTATTTTCTTTATGGCTTTTAAGGTTGTAATTACCATATCATATGGTTCACCAGGAAAATAAGTTGTTAAAATATCAACAGAAAACTTTTTTTTAGGCTCCAACTTTGCAGGAATCGTAATATTCCAATAATGATACCACAAGAAAATAATTCTTAAGGAGTCGAAAATTAAAACAGCCGTTAAAAACCAAAACAGTAATTTATTCTCAATTAATTCTGGTTTTGTGAACCAATAGAAAAAATTAAGAATACTTAATAAACCAAGAATAATAAGTAACCTAATTGTAAATCTATGTTTTCTTTTGGGTCCCTTTATTTTATTTAAATTATTCATTATCGCTTAAGACATAAAAGGGGGTGTTAGTTGAAGCAAAATTGCCCTTATTATCATTTACATTAACAAAAAGTCTATAAGGACCTTCTGTTAAGGGGGTTCTAAAAGTAAAAAAATATTTATTAGTATTTGGTATACCTTCCAAACTTAATAATGGTTTAATTGTAACAACAGAAGAATCATTATCATACCATTTTTCTTTATAAATATTCCATTTATAGGTGTAAGTTGAATCCACTTTTCCATCAAAAAATAAAGTCGCAGATTTTGTTTCATTGGGCTTATAGATTAAATTATCTTTAGCTCCTTTTCCTTCTATCAACATATATTTTATTCTTGCTGAAGTATTACTATCATCATAATTTTTGTTATTCCAAACTGACTCTAAGGCGTAATAAATATGAGATTTCCTTCCTTTTTCATCAAATATGTTAAACCAAGTATGAGTATATTCTTGCTTATACCCCCAATAGAATGCTAAACTACCCAAAGATTTCTTATCTGACTTTATATATAATTCATATTGATCTCTATATTGTTCAGCTTTTTTTGTTGTACTTTTCTCTACAGGAACATGCCAAGCAGTTAATTGTTCTTCTTCCCAAGGGCCAGCATTTCCATATTCGCTTAAATAATAAGGGAATGGTTTTACTAAAAAATTAGCTTTTCTAATATCCGATTCTAAATGCTTTAAATGAGCAAAAATGTTAAAACCAAATAAATCTAATTCAGGAGAATGTAAAAGCATACTAAAGATTTCTCTTTTCGCTATAATAGAGGTAGATACTGGATGATTGGGATCTATGGTATGTATAAGATTTATAAGGTTATTAAAAGTATTTATAAAATCATTTTTTATTATAACATTAGGATATTTAACCTCATTACCTAAATTCCAAAACAAAAGAGCGGGATGATCTTTATACTTATTTACTAATTCTTGAATATTTTGACTTAGCTTAGAAGTATTTTCTTTTATTGAATAAAAGTTATCGTTTTTAAAAAATTTTGGTATATAAATATCAACAATTACTGCTATATTATTAATTTTAGCGCTATCCAATATTGCCTCAAGATTCTCAGTCTCATATACACGAATAGTATTACCTCCAATACTCGATAATTCTTTTAAATACTTTTTTCCTGAAGCGCCTTTTATATAAAAATTTTCACCATTCCTTATAATATTAAAGTTTTCACCATTTTTTTTTATATAGACTGTTTTTTCAGTATCAATCACTTTATCCTTAAATGGAAAAAATCTATAAATCGCAAAAATAAGAAGAAATAACCCAAATATAATAAACGTTAAGCGCATTATTAATTTAATCATATAACCTAAAGCATAATAAATATTAATCTTTAAATTCTTGATGTTTCAAGAATGGTCATAAAAATAAAGATAATTTATTAGACTTAAATAAGTTTCATTCAAATTATAAAAAAATAACACCTCTATTACCCCCCCAAAAAAACATACTAATTATGGATGTCTTGTCCTTAAATATAGGTACTGCTATTTTATTAATTTTCCCAATAAAATCTCTATTAAAATTAAAATAATGATAGATGAAATTACACCAAAAAGATAGCTCAAAAAATCTTTCAGATAATTCAACTTTTTTTTAGGTATCATATTACCAAATCTATAAATTTAGTTTTGTTACGTTAAGTTATTGAGTACAGATTTCTATCCAGCTATTTTACTGAATTCAGCTATTTTTCATACCCATTTGTATAGCCAAGTTCATTTATAAAGTTTCTTTTAATCTAATTTATTGTTTTGAAAATTAATTGTTTGTAGAGCCCTTGGTGCAATTTGTATTTTATGGGTTGTAGATTGCAAAGTTATTTCCAGTTCAAGAGGTTCTGAGGTTCTATTAAAGACAACTACGGCAATGGATCCATCAGTGTTTATTGCTGCTGTATATGCAAGCCCCTCAAGCTCTTCGCCAACCAATTCTATTCTGTGTGCTCCAGGTCTTATAAACTTACTAAAATGACTTATTAAGTAATAGAGAGGCGTATAAATAACTTGGTCAGTAACTGGGTTAATTAATACTGGTGCACTATTAAAGTTGTCATAAGGATTTGGCTGACCTTTATTACTTAGAATCATACACCATTCAATGTAACCTTGAACTCCGTGATTTACATCTGTGATTATATCGAGAGCGTAAGTATCGAAAGGCACAAAAGTACCTGCATAGTCAGTACTCTCCCTCCAATATTGACCTATGGGATTGTTAGCGTCAATGTCAATGCTCGATTCAGTATGAATCATTCCTTTGTTAGCCCAAGTTGTTCTCAAAATATCTAATTCATCTTTAAACCAATTATTCTCTTCAAGTTCTGAGTTCGCGTACCAATGAAACCCTGTACCCCACGCATATTTAGCTGCCTCAACATCGCTATAAGTTACTCTAACATAATCATTCATTGAAGATTTATTATGGTCATATATTAACACTCGTAATCCTGCATCTAAATCATTAAGTTTCAGATGGCCATCTTTAACAAGTTGAGGACCTAAGTAATCCCGTAAAAAATCGCGCCCTTGCTTAGCAGTAAACCCATTGCTATCCCAACGTGCATTATGTGCATGTAGCGGTTCATTTTGCGGAGTAATTCCCCAAAGGTCTATGCCTTGTTCTGCATAAGCACTTACATACTTTGAAAGATATTTTGCCCAAACGCCATAGTATTTAGGAAGTAAAGTACCGTTGGTCATTTCTGAAGTTTCTCCAGATTTCATCCACGACGGTGGACTCCAAGGTGAGGCAATAATGTTAAAATCTGCTCCTTTAATACTTTTTGCTTCAAGGATCATTGGAATAATGTCATAATTAGGTTCTATCAACTCAATACCTCTCACTTGATCATTTTCTTTACCTGTAAAACCTTTCATGTCTTCATTTATACTAAAAGTAGAAAGGCTCGTATCCCCCGATTTAACATAAGTGTAGTGACTATTTGAATAGTCACTGCTATTAATGTGTGTGCGTGTAAGGGAAAAACCAGCACCTTCTGTTGGACTGAAAAGACGTGTTAATACTTCCTTACGAAGTGTTTTTGGAATAGTAGCCAAGTTCCATGCTGAAGATTCCGTAAAAGAAGCCCCAAAACCAACATACTCCTGAAATTTCAGGTTGGGGTTAATCTGTAAACTAACTTTTTTGATTTCCCCAACTGTTTGTGTAGTTTGGTTTTTTGTAATTAATTTAAGATTGTCTCCAGATTGTGAAGTTTGATATACATCAACTACATAATCATTATTTGTAGGAGAGCAGGAGTAAATTAAACTTAATATAGTTAGTATTTGTAAAAGAGTAATATTCGGTTTCTGTAATGCAAACATTAATTGTTAATTTATAATTGTTGAAATAGTTCTATTCAAGGTAGTTAATTGACTATAAGGGTCTAATTTAAGATTTATGCAACTGGAAAATTGGACATTTTTCAGTTTTAGCAAATCGGATTGATAGATTTTTATCGTTAATATTTAGTTTAAAAATAAGCGTAAATTTTATACTTTGTTCTTTGGCATTTTTTATTTCAAAGGATAAAATTCCTCTGTTGTTTTGTATGTTATTTTCCCTTCGTTTTTACTTAAAAGAAATGTTCCTCCCCAAATTATTTCAGGATAATATAATAACTGTTTAGTCATATCTCTTATTACAAGCGGTGCTTTAGTGTCTGGTAAAGACATCATTTCAATTGCTTTACTAATTGAAAACCATTGAGCATCTTTTTTGTTTTCAGGTACTTTCAGTTTTCCATCAACCATATTACAACTATAGTGCTATCTAAATTGTGAAATCGGCTTATAGTCCGACATAAACATAAAAATTGCAGCTATTTTAGGACTATTTACTTTCACTCCAAATTCAGATGCTAAATTCATTAATCCATCTTTAATTGTTGTTTTAGAATTATGTCTTAATGCAGGAGTCATCCAGCCAAAATCGTTTTTTTCCAATAATACTTCTCCTTTTTGATTATAAATTAATAATCGTTGAATTGTGTAACTATCATTCCCCGTTTCTTGAGCAAATGATTTTAGTCCGAAAAGGATTATAAATGATAATAAAAATATTTTTTTCATAATGTATATGTTTATAATTAACGATTTCTCTTAAATTACATAGAACGAATTTTTATAAGATTTGTGAGACTGGAAAATCTGAGATTTTTCTGCCCTAGCAAATCGTTAATTAAATGTTTGTCAGTTCGTTATTTAGTTTAAATGTAAGCATAAATTTTATGAGGTGTTGTATACTATTTTTTTACTCATTCAGTAAGTTTGTCTCATTCCTAATGTATTTTGCTCCTTTTCGAAATCATTGATATTTATCGTTTCGTTATAACCATAAAAGTTAATCGTTGAATCTTTCTTATGAACTAAAACAACAATTGGTTGTCCAGGATTTAAATATAAATCAATATTTTTTTCTCCACCTCTGAAAGGTTCTTTTTCTCCTAAATAATAGAAATATTCAATATCTCTTATTCTCGAAGAATCAAAAGGGCTTGAGCTCTGTTTAACTTTAGTAATTACTCCTTGTACCTCATTAAATTCATTCTCGTCATAATCCTCATATTTCTTTTCTCCACAAGAGTAAATCAGTCCAATACATAATAATAAAATCAGATAATTATTCTTTTTCATTTTTAATCTTTCTACAATTTTTATTTTTTACTAAATGTTCGTTTCAAAATTGTATACAACTCGTCATATCCTTTTAAAAAATACTGTTTATCATTTCAAAAACTGGGATAACCGCTCTTATTTAGTATTTTTATTATAACTTCTTTTACATTTTAATTGCAAAATATAAAACACAAGCATATGCAATTAGTATACTAGTTTATAATAAAAAAAATTAAAAAGGCAATGATATTTAGCTATTTTTTATTGTTACGTTAATTTAAAATAAAGTTAAAATATTTTATGAAAATAATTCTATTTTTCATTTAAAATAACAGCCTTTCTTTGCTCTAACTCTAATCTTATTTCATTAGCACGTTCTTCAGTTACATTATAATTTCGCATAACAAACATTGCTATAAGTGTTCCTAGTATTGGCAACCCAGAAAAAGCGAGTCTCAAACCAATAATTGCACTTTCAGTTTGGGTTTCTGCACCAGAATCAAATCCTATAGAACTTAAAATCACTCCACTTAAACCTCCCGCAATAGCAAAACCAAATTTCACCATCCACCAATAAATAGCACCAAATGTACCTTCTCTACGTTTTCCAGTATTCAATTCATCCAAATCTATAACATCTGCAGTCATGGACATCATTAATACAAATAGACTTCCTATACCAAATGAAAAAAATGGCAATGCAAATATGAACATATAAGGTTTTCCTGGAATAAAAAGAAACCAAAGCATTATATAACCTATAATAGATATTCCCTGCGAAAGTATAAAAGCCTTCTTTTTCCCCAATGTTTTAGACAATCGTGTTACAATAGGAATTACTAAAAAAGTTGTTCCAAGAGCACCCAGAGAGCCAAAAAGCGTTGGCCAAATACCAGCTGCGCTAGCATTACCACCAAAAAGATGGTACACAATTATAAAAAAGGTAAATGATGCAATTGTATTAAACGCATTAAAAACTAAAAAGGTTGCTATACAAAGTTGTCTAAATGGTTTTATTCTAAATGCCTCTACAAAACCATACAATATTTTCCAAAGACTTCCTCTTATATTTTTAAAATTAAGCGGCGAATAGTCTTCATTTAAAGTAGATTTACTTTTAATGAATATAGCTGGTACCATAGCAAAAATCATACAAACAATCCCTACCCATACTGCAAGAGTTCTGGTAGCTACATCTGCAGATTGAAACAAACTCTCATCATACATAATTACCCAAAACCAAGGGGCAATAACCCAGGCCCACTGCCCTATCCATTGTGCAATTGCCATAATATTGGTACGCTCATGAAAATCGTTACTCATTTCATAACCCATAGCCACATAAGGAACACTAAAAATAGTTAATCCTAAATAAAATAAAAACGACCAAATCATGATATAAGTAAAATTATAATCAATGCCGTTTACCCTATAAAGTTGCCACATTATGATAAATGAAATTCCCATAATTATAGCACCTAAAAATACATATTGTCTTCTTCGCCCCCAACGAGATCTAGTGTTGTCTGAAATAAAGCCCATTATAGGATCTGTAAAAGCATCAAATATTCTTGGGAAAAAATATATTACTCCCCACATCCAGCCCGAAAATCCCAAGTCTTGAACTAAAACTACCATAAAAATCCCTAAGGCAGCAGGAAACATTTGATTGGCAAGCATTCCTATTCCAAATGCTACTTTTTGTCCGAATGAAACTTTAGTATTGTTTGAGCTCATAATAATTAGGTTAATTTAGTTTTTTGGTATTACTACCGTTTGAATTGCTTTTGCTGCAATTGATAATTTTACAGTTTTACCGTTTAATTTTAAGCTTATTGATTTTTCAATATCAAGCTCATTAAAAATTACTACCGAAATAGATTGGTCCGGATTTTTTGCCGCTGTAACCATTAAATCTTTGTCTGAATTTTTAACGCCAATTACAACTGCTCCAGGTCTTATAAATTTGCTGAAATGTGCTAATGTGTAATAAATTGGTGTAAAATAAACCTCATCCTTTGCTGGATCTACAATTACCGGAGCAACACACCAATTTTTAAACCAGTTTGGTCCACCCTGCTTATCTAACACCATATTCCAATCTACCCAACCGTCTACCCAATTGTTTAGGCATCCAATTATATCTCTTGCATAACGGTTTACCGGTGCATATTTTGGGTGTAAATGTTTTTGATCTTCAGGAGCCCAATCCCAACCCCAATCTGTAGCTTCTTTAGACCAATACCAAGCATCATCTTGCCATTTTGGAATTTCAGAATCTACACAAGCTTCTGTTTGAATTAAATATTTATTAGGATTTTTTGAATGTGCATATTGTAATGCTTCAGGAAAAAAATCATACGTACTTTCGTACCAATGTATGGCAGTACCTGCATAATATTTAGAACTTTCTTCGTTTTTATACATTACATCAACCCATTCTTTTAAGCCTTCTCTATTTTGATCATATCCCAAAATTTTCACGTCTTTTTTACCATCTAATTCTAATTTTGGACCTAAATAATTTTGAACAAAATTTGTCATCTCTTCAGGAGAATAATGCATACTTTCCCAATTATTCCCATTTCCGTGAGGTTCATTTTCAACAGTAAAACCCCATATATCAATACCTTCAGCTTTGTAAGCATCTATATATTTTGAAAAGAATAATGCCCAAGTATCATAATATTCAGGTAATAATTTTCCTCCAACCCAATTGTTGTTGTCTTTCATCCAAGGAGCTGCGGTCCAAGGAGATGAAATTATTTTAAAACCATCTTTTGAAATTTTCATAGCATCTTTTATCATAGGTATAATATCATCTTTATCCTCTTGAATAGTAAAATGCTTTAACTCTTTATCACCTTCTACAGGTGAATATGAATAGTTACTTAATGAAAAGTCACTAGAATTCATATGTGTTCTAGTTAATGAATAACGCGCTCCGTTTTCACCAAAATAAGCTTCCAAAATTTTAGTTCTTTTTTTCTTAGATAGTTTATTTAATAAGTAAGCAGAAGATTCTGTAAAAGAACCTCCAAAACCTGTTATGGTTTGAAATTTCTCATTTTCATTTAATGCTATTTCTGCTGAAATTTCACCTTTTTTAAATTCTGTAATTGGTGTTAATTGGTTTCCTGCAGCTGAAGTTTCATACACTTCAACATTTAATTTATTTTCTTGTTTACAAGAAGAAATTACGGCAAACACTATTAACAAAATGATGTAAGTTTTATTATTTTTCATTATTCTATTATTTAAACGCTTGCTTTAAAACATCAAACGTTAATTTTTTATTTCTATCTATATCTACTATTCCCCAGTACTCTTCATTTGGCGATCCATCATAAGGGATTCCGCTACTATTTGGTGCCCAACCCCCAACATCTTGCAAACTAGGATTACCGGTTTTCCACCAACCATCAGTAAATGAAAACATAGTAACTCCTATACCTATTTCTGTATTTTTAAAAACTGCTTTTAAAATGCTTCTATTTGCGGCTGCTTGTGCTTTTTCATTGTTTCCTTTGTTAAAACCTTCTTTAGTAATTGTCATATAACTATCTCCTCCCGCTTCTGATAAATACATTGGTTTAGAGCTAATATTTTCCCATTCCGAAAATATTGTAGTAGGGTTGTCCCATCTATATACATTCATTCCCCAAACATCTATATTTGGACAAGATTTTATAACTAAATCACTTGGTAATTCGCCGTGTGCCGTTGAAACTGGATGATTGCTGTCATTGTTATGAATTAGCTGTGCAGCTTTATCCATAGCTAAATACCAATTGTTAATATCTCCTTTAAACCACTCTGGATGGTAATTATATTCATTTCCTAATTCCCAAAGTAAAATAGCTTTGTGATGCTTATACTTATTTACATAATCTATAAAAGTTCCTGATTTTATATCAAAAACTCCATCTTGATCATATCCAAAACCAATAATTACTTTTATCCCTGCACTGTTAATCTTATCTAAAATATCTTCATTATCAATTGGTTCATAAACTCTAATGGTATTTATATTTGCTTCTTTCATTAAAGCTAAATCTTCATCTATCTTTTCAAAACTTCTTTTAACTTTCCCTTTTGAAACTGGATGATAACAAATACCCTTTATTAAATATTGTTTATTATTTACTAACAATTTTTTATTTGATATTGAAACTTCATTTATATCCGTTCTACTTCCGCAGGAAATAAATACCCCTACAACAACTAATAATATGATTTTATAAAACTTCATTTTGCTTTTAAAATTTATTCTTTATTAATTTCTGAAATACTCGCTGGAGGAACCAAAACATCTTTTAAAAGTGCCTTTTTATCACCTTCATAAGTTTTTAAAATTTGCTTTCCATTTCTTGTTAAACCTTTAAATATTCCTTTATCTACTAAATCCCAAATGGCGTATTTAGCTTGTCCTTTTAAGTTTATTAAACCAAAATGATTTTCAGATCCTTGTGGGTTATTAGCATCTTTCCATTGCTCATCAAAAGCTTCAAAATAAAACAATGAAATTTTTTCTTTAGCAGTCCATTTTCGCATTTGTTTGTAATAAACTCCTGCTTTATACTCATCAACCGATTTAGAACCATTAACACCATAATGACCGTTTGAAACCGTTGCCCAACCTGATTCTCCAATATGAATAGTTTTGGTTGAATCTATACTTTTAACATATGTTGAAACACTTTTATATTGCTGTTTAGCAAATTGAATAGAACGTAACATTGCTGCATCAATTTTTTGAGCATTAGTTAAGTTTTCTTCATTTTTGGGCACTACCCAAAATTGTGGATTGTAATAAGAATTATGCATAGGGTATGTATGCATTGAAACATAATCTACAGCTTTAATTAATTCTTTTAATTCTTTGGTTTGATAAGTTGGATCGCCGCCTCCCCAAGAAGAAAAATCATCTGAACTAGTAATCCATAAATCCTTTGGTAACTCCCCTTTCTTTTTTAATCCTTGTAAATGATTTACATATTTTAAAATAACACTTGGTTGCACATAATAACTTGTAGCCCAACGCACCATAGCCTCATTACCCACTGCTATAATTTTAACTATATCTGAATATTGTTTTGCTAATTTAACTGCTATTGCAATTTCTTCAGCATTTCTATCGCTTTCCTGATTATGATCAGGTTCCATATCTGTAAAAGCATTCTTACAATCAATCCAAGCACCCAACATTACATACATTTCAAAGGTTGCATCCTCTTGTTTTAACTGACTAATAGCTTTTAATAAATTTGAAGCTTGTGCTAAATGAACATTATAAGTCCTTATAATTTTAACATTCATAGCTGATAAAATTTTCATATCATCCTTTAACTCCTCAATTGTTGGCTGAACATCTCTTGTATTTTCTCTATAACCACCATAAGAAATTGCTAAATAGGCTGGATTGCCTAAAATTTCTTTAGCAGACAACTCTTTCTTTTCTTGTTTTTCAGAACAACTTACAAGCATCAATAAAATAAACCCTATCAATATTTTTATCTTCATATTTATTAATTTTTATCTTCATAAAGCAATCCAAAGCCAAATGGAAACATAAGATTAATTGACAAACCCTCAGAAATTAGTACGATATTCCCCTTTAAAATCTGATACCAACTTTGGCCAAAAATGAGGTGATTTCCCTTTAAAATTGTAATCTTCAAAAAGTACTTCAGCAATTCCTGCTTCTTCCAAACCAGGTATATGTAAAGACTTACATTTCATTATTTCTTTTTGATAAAAACAGTAATTTGATTTACTTCTCCCGTTCTTTTAAATATTTTTGAACTTGTTTCATTATCAATTTCAAGTGCTTCTAATTCTATTAAACTAGAATCGTTAAATTTAATTTTAACACCTTCTTTATCAGATAATTGATAAATAACAGGCACCTGACAGTAGGTAAAACAAAGTGAGTTTTCTTTTAGTTCAATTTCTTTACTTTCTTTAGAAATAGCTTGGTATTTAAACGTATTATCATCTTTTAAAAATTCGTTTTCTCTTAACAATCTTGGATTAAAATGAATTTTTCCATCATTTACAAAAACACCTAATTCTCCAAATCTACTCAACACATCTTCTTTAACCTGCCCTGTCATACCTGGTTGTTGTGCGCCCTTTCCTCCTGGTGTATGTGAATATGGATCTGTTGGAAATGCACCATATAATTTTGGTGATTTATGCAATCCAATACCTGCTTCTATTTCATAATAATGATCTAAAAGGTGACCAATTAACACCTCATCTTCTTTATCTTCAACTGCTTTTAAACAAACTTCTTGAACAGCTAATAATAATTTAGAAACCATATGCCAATAAATTGAACCTAAACCTTCATAACCAAAGAAAGTTCCTGAACGACCTGTAAATGACTTATGATCAAACACTTCTTCAAAAACAGCTAGCAACAATTGTGAATCTTCTTTTACCAAACTAGTGTATTGTTCTGGTAAATTCTCCAAAGCCGTTTTTAAGCTACTTGCATTGTTAAAAGATCCATTAAAGTGATAATTTCCAAACACATCTTTTTCTACAATTGTTTTATTACCATCTTTTTCAAGTTGTTTTACTAATTGAGATTTTTGTACTTTTTCTGAAGGAATATTATTTTTAACACTAAATCCTGGTAAGTTTTTATTTGGATATAATATATAACTGAATTGATCTTCTCTAAAAAGTGCGCTACTCTTTAAAGCATCTAATAATTCCAATGCTTCTTTACCATAAATATATCCCGAACTTAATACAGAAACTTGACCTTCTAACATTTCTGGTAAGTATGAAATTGAAACTTCTGTTTCATTTTTAACAGTCATTAAATTATACGCATGGTATAAATTATCTGCTCTTTTATTTGCTTTAATTGTATGATCTATATATTTTAAAGTTGTTTCAATAAATACTACTAAATCACTTTTTGAAATTGTTTCTTTAGCATTTGAAAAACCATTTTTATAAACGGTGTTTCTATAATTACTTGCAGCGATTCCTAATCCATCAAGAACAGTTTTTCTATCTATATCAGTAATTTTCCCTGATAAAACTTCCTTATTTTTAACTAAAGTTGAAACTATACCATTAAAAAATTCTACAAGTTCTGTTGAAACTTCGTTATTCTCTATTGAAGTATTATTTACTATTTTTTTGAAGAAACTTAAAAAACGTCTTAAATAATAAAGTGTTACCATTGAAACTCCATTACCAACCAATGCGTTGTTAGCATCATTCCATTCTGGGCGTTGCGTATTCATCCAAATACCACCTTCAGGAATAAAGTTTGAAACTTTAGCCAATACTGTAGCTAACAATTTTTCAATAAGATTAACTTTATAAATAGTATTGTTTTTATCTTTCAATAAAGCTCCATCAACTCCTATTAGTTCTCTTTCTTTCTCTATTGCCTCTTGAGCATTCTGATCAAAATCTATAGTATCTTTTGAGTTCTTTAATATATCTGAATAACTCTTAATTTTATAAGGAACATTTGCATAAACAAACAAGTCTTTTCCAAAATATTCGGCTAGCTTATTTGGGTAATATTTTTCGCTAAACTCTAAAAATTTCAATAAATAAATAATTTGATGATCTCCCCAATAACCTATGTAAGACCATGGATCATCTGGCTCAATAGTCTCCCAATCAAAACCACCTTTTGTAACTCTGTAAGGATTATAACCATCAAAAGTTGTAGCGTTTAAGAATTTATGTATCATGCTTTCAATAAATTCTGGATATGAAAGTGCTAACGCTTCCCAATTTTGGAAAATATCACGCCAGTTACCTTCATAATCTAATATTTTTGAACCGTCAATTTCACTTTTTGTATTAATAGAAAACTTGTTCCAAGGTCTACTTGGATCACCGTGTCTTCTACTAAATTTTAACGGCATATATTCTAAACAAAGTCTTTTAAAATCTATATTTAAATCTTTTTTTACAATTTGTTTTAAAGAATTTAAAGTAAATAACTCTGGAAGTTCATTTAACAATTTACTTTTAAGGTTATAAACTTCTTTATTTGCTTTTGAAATATAAGTAACAAAATCAGCTTTTTCTATTTGGTAATTGTCATCAAAAATCCCACCTCTCATTGCATTGAAAAGAGTATTTGCAAAATGGCGGGTATTTACCAATTTATCTGCTGTTAGTTGAATACCATCAGCATTTCCGGTTAACTCAACTAATTCTTGAGTTCCGTTTTTAATATCTATTTGAATTAAACTAGCTAAATCTTGCTCATTTTTAATTTTATGTTTTAATTGATTTATAGCAGTAATTGATTTATTTACATCAGCAATTATTAACCAAGATTTTTTAGCTTCAGCTTCTAATTTAATTTCAAAATGAATAAAATAAGCTCCTTTTTCAGCTTTTACATCAATCTCTTGTTGAATTTCTTTTCCTCTTCTAAAATTATTTAATTGTAATGATGAAACTAAATATTGTGGATTATCTATTCCTAAAGACCAAACAATGTTAGATTTTAATGCTTCACTAGGTTCTGCTTTATCTACAATTATTGCACTTAAAGCATAAATCCCCAACCCTACTTCTACCTCTAACTCACTTCTTTTATAGGCATCAACTAAATTACTGTAGGCGTTTTGTAAATTTTCACCAACTCCATAAGGAACAATGTTTTGTAAACCATCAAGAACCTCAACAGTTTTAATCTCTTTTGAATTATTTATTAATTCAGATTTTTTTATAAAACCATACTTTTCGCTAGAATTCCAGCTGTATTTAAAAGTTAGCCCTAAATCAATATTAATTTCTTCAAAAATTACTTTGTTACCGTAATTGTTTTTATATAAATTTCTTTGAATATTATAAATACCTTCATACCTATTTGAGAATGGTTCCCATAAATAAGTTTTGTTTTTTAATTCAATTTTTAAAATTGTTTTACTTCCTGCTATTTCAGCAAATTCTGTTATTTTATCATCAGTATAATAAGGAAATAATGCATTGTCACTATTTTTTCTACCTGCAGATAAACCTCCGTTGCTTGAAATAAACATCCAATGGTTTGAGTAACTAACAATACTCATAAAAAAAGGACGCATTTCGTTTACATTCGAAATTTTATAATAATCTTCATCCCCAATTACAACTTGTTTCCCTTTTACTTCATTTTCTTCAAAAGAAATTTTTGTACCTCCTATAAACATTGAATTTTGCTTATTCATTTTTTGAAATTTATTTTAAAACCTATTCTTGGCTTTGTGATATTTATATTCTAAACTAAAAATGTTATCGCATTAAAGCTTAAACAATAGTTATTACTTCAATTTTGTTTTAGTGTAATTCTAAAACACATATTGAAATTCACTCTGTAACTTATTGTAAAAAATTTGATTGCTGTACTTCTTTCTATCAACAACTAAGTTTACTTAAATTTAAATGAAAGGTTGGTTTTGATAAACCAACCTTTACTAGTCAAAATTTTACCTAAACTCAAATTATTGGTAAACTCTTATATAATCTATAATCATTGAATCTTCTGTAAATGCCTGATCAATATCTCCTCCTAAACTTCCTCCCATTGCGATATTAAAAATCATAAAGAAGTTTTCATTAAAAGGTAAATCTTCATTATTAGTCAATGAATAAAACTGAACATCATCTACTAATATTTTTACTGAATTTTCAGTCCATTCTAAAGAATACGTGTGAAACTCTGTTGAAACATTTTCTATAGCAGTTGTTTCTCCATAACTAGCTTTTGTTGATGAAGCTAAATCTAACCAATGTAATGTTCCTAATGAGGTATTTTTATCTGCTCCTGTTTGCTCCATTATATCAATTTCTCCACAAGCTGGCCATCCAACTGTAGAAAAATTATCACCCAACATCCAAATTGCAGGCCAAGTTCCTTGAGATGCTGGTAACTTTGCACTTACTTCAATTCTTCCATATTTAAAACTTTGTAAACCTTCAGTTTTCAATCTTGCAGATGTATAACCTCCATTTCCATCAGCCTTTGCTGTGATCTTTAACACACCATCAGAAACTGCTACATTTTCAGCATTATCTGTATATGTTTGAGCTTCACCATTACCCCAGCCTCCTGCGCCAAGATCATATGTCCAATTTGCTGCATCTGGAGCTCCATCTGTATCAAATTCATCTGACCATACTAAAGTTTCAGTTGCTTGAACTGGTTTAATAGAAGTAAACTTTTGATACCAAGCATTTCCTCCTCCAGCTTCAATAATTCTAACTTCTAGTAAATCATCTGTAACTGAAATGATATCATAAGTACTTGCACCAACATACCACCCCATAAAACCACCATCTGAAATTTCAAATGTTGTTCCTCTATAAGGTTCTTCATTATATGTCCCTTCCAAAGCAGCTTTAGAAGATGAAGGAGCAAATGATACATTTTTAACACCAAACATTGTTGTAGCAACATTTTCATCGTAACAAGTATCACCATCTAAACCAAGAACTGAAGCATAAGTACCTGGAATAAACGCAGGACCAACAGTTTGCTCAAAAGTAAGACCATCTTCTAATCTTGTAAATACAAATTCGTCTGTATACATACATGATTTTTCTTCATCCCATGGCCCAATAGCATTCCACCAAGATTCCCATGCAAATTCACCACTTCCGTAGTCATCTGTTACAGGACCTAAACCTACATGAAGCGGAATATTTGATGCCCAATACCAAGTTTTAGTTCCTCCAATTGCTTTTCCTGCTAACATATCTACAGCATCAAGATCAGAGAATGAGCTAAATACTTCTACATTCATAGATGTACTAGACAAAACTCCACCTGTACCAACAGCGTTCACAACAACTGTATAACTATTTATTCCAGTAACGGTAAATCTATGTTCTATGGAACCAGTTGGTGCTAGATCACTTTTTCCATCACCAAAATTAAATTGATACGTTATTTCACTATCAGCAGTAGATGTAAAATTTACAATTCCACTACCATCTCCGTAAGGATTATCTGCATCTACTCCTACAATTTCTGCAGAAATAGTAACGTTAGTAGGCGCTATGATATCTCCAACTGTAGCATCGTCCTCTTGACAGCCAATAAACACTAACGTTAGCGTTAAAAATAATCCGATATAATATTTTATGTTTTTCATTATTTAATTTTTTTTAGATTTTTACAAGCTTATATTGCCAAAAAACACCTCCACCAACATCAACATTTACGTTTATATTGTTGGGGTCAACAAACTCTACATTGTATACTACTGCATCTGGCGCGTCATTTGGATCAGAAAGTTCTGCTCCATTAACTGCTTTTGGCAAACCAATAAAAGATCCTTTACCATGAAGTGTAAATGTTCCTGCTTCACTGTCATATGAATATGTTGCAGGGATAGATCCATCATGTGGCGCTACCGGAGCAGCACAAGATTCAGTTCCACCTTGCCAAGCTTCAGTCCAAGTTTCAGAACCTAAAACATTCTTAAACGATCCATCTTCACCAAACACATATAAATCATCATAGAAACATGCTCTGCTTGTTGCACAAGCTGCATCACAATTCCACCAGCTAACATCTCCAACAGATGGACCAACACCTACAGCGCCTCCTTCATTAGCTAATTGCCAAGTTCCGGTTAAGGGAGTAGTTACTACACCTGCTCTTATTAATTTAAAATGCCAAAAAGCTCCACCAGCATCAATATCTACGGCTATAGTGTCATTATCTAAAAACTCAATACTATAAGTAATTGAAGCAGGAGCATCTGCAGGACTTGATAATTCTCCACCATTATAAGGTTTTGGAATACCTATGAATGCACCAACCCCATTTAAAGTTACAGTTCCAGCACTTTCATTATAAATATAAGTTGCCGAATTTGATCCGTCATGCGGTGCAACTGGAGTTCCACAAGAATCATTTCCTCCTTGCCAACCTTCAATCCAAGTATCTACTCCTAAATCATTATAAAATGATCCATCTTGTCCAAAAATAAAAACATCATCATAAAAACAAGCTCTTTCTCCAACACAATCAGTATCACAATTCCACCACTCTGTACTTCCAAAAGATGGACCTACACCTAAAGCACCTCCTTCTGGTGACATTACCCATTTACCAGGTAATCCAGTAACACCACTTGCGGGTATAGATTGATTAATATCATCTATATAAAATGTCCAGTCTGCACTACCGTCTCCCACAGCACCAAAATCAAAGAAAAATACTAGTTTTTGATATGATTGAGATTCATCAACATCTGATAAATTAAAAATAACCTCTTCCCAAGCACTATTCCCATTTAAAGTAACTTCCTTTTCAATGAAAATATTACTATCGGTAAGATTTTCAAGTTTCATTATAAGTTTCCCTCCTTGTCTTGGAGACCAAACATTCATTTTCATTGCTTTTTTAAGGCTAAAATCAATTGGAGATGACATAGTAATAACATTTCCTGCCCATACTTCTGGTCCGCCTTTTGCAATTTTTCCAACTTTAGCAGATGAATTTCCGTTTGTATCAGGATTGTCAACTACATTAGCTGAAGCTCCTCCAAAACCTATAAATGTAGAAGCATCAAAAACTTCAAAATCAATAGGGAATATTACAGGAGCCGAAATAGTTACTACCTTTTCTAACTCACTAGATACAGCTCCACCACTTAAGGCAACAACCTTAATAGTGTAGTCTCCAACACCAGCATATTCATTACTTAAAGTTCCGTCTAACTCCAAAGGAGTTCCTACTTCATTTGGATTAGAAGTATCAAAGAATACCAAAAAACTAGATGCATAATCAGCACTTGCTGATACATTTAACAGAAATGGATTTGCACTATCTATATCTGCTGTGATAGCGATATTTTCAGGGGCTCTAAACGATACAGTTACTGTTTTTGTGCCTATAGCAGATTTACCTGTAATACCTGTAGCTGTAATTTTAGCTTCATAAGAACCTTCAACATACATATGCTCTACATAATCTCCTGGTGTTACCGGGTCAGATAATTCAGATCCATCTCCAAAATCAACTATATAACTTACCGCTCCTTCACCTATGGGTGATATTTGTGTAAGACCTGTATTATCAGGAATTACATTTACACCAGCAGAAATATTTGCTGGAGTAGCAATGTCATTTATAAAACCTGTTTCGCCAAACTTATCATCCTCACAACTCCAAACCAGAGCTATAATTAAGATTGTGCTAAATATATTTTTTAATTTTTTCATTATTTATTTTTTAAATTTTTAATAGCCATCATTTTGAGTTAAGGCAGAAATATCAATTTCTCTTTGAGGGATTGGAAACAACCCTTTTGTTGCTGTACTATAACCACTTCCTAAAACTGTAGCCGCCTGACCTGTTCTAACTAAATCGAAAAAACGATCACCTTCCATACCTAATTCTAGTCTTCTTTCATCCCAAACAGCTTGCACTGTAGCTGTAACTCTATGATCTTCATCTCCAAAAGCTCTATCTCGCACTCTATCTAAATATATTTGTGCTTTTCCTGAATTAGCTGAAGCAGCTCTCAAATTTGCTTCTGCAGCCATTAATAATACATCTGCATAACGGATTATACGTTGATTGTTTTCATAATTCAACTCAACTTGTCCGCTTGTTTGCCCTTTTCTTGGTAAATACTTTTTATTATATAAATCGGTATTTTTAAAAGGTGCAACGTTGAAAGTTACATTAAGACTTGGGTTATTAGCAGCATAAGCAGCTACATCAAAACAAGTAGCATCTTTTCTTTGATCGCCATCTTCATAAGCTAATGCTAAATCTTGTGTTGGTAAATTTGTACTCCAACCAGAATTATAAGGCATATCTGCAGAACCATTTAAACCTCTTACCCCGCATTGTTGTACCGCATAATTTCCTTGACCTCTTGTTTGACCTCCCCAGTTATAGTATGGAGAACCATTTGAATACTGTACTTCATAAACTGATTCTGGACCATTTTCACCCTCTAATAAGAAGATATCATCATAATTTGATACTAAACTAAATGGACCATTCACTACATTTTCAAGCATAGAAGCTGCTAAGTCAAATTTTTCTTGATATAAATAAGCTTTTCCTAATAAGGCTTGTGCAGCATATTTTGTAATACGTCCATTTTGTGCTGCCGTTGAAGGTAAAACACTTATGGCATCCGTTAAATCTTTTTCAATTTGAGCATAAACATCTGCTTGAGGTGATCTTTGTAAAGTTCCAAAATCTGAAATACCTAATTTACCGTCTGTAAACAAAACAACATCTCCAAACATTCTTGTTAAATTGAAATAGTAATAAGCTCTTAGAAATAAAATTTCACCATAAAGAGCTTCCTTACCATCAAAATCTACTGTATTACCTAAAAGGTTAGCATCTTTATATTTAATTAAATAATTTGTTCTATTAACACCTTCGTAAGCTGATTTCCATAAATCCTCTAGTGTACTATTATTTGCTAAAAGTTGATAATCATAATCATCTATATTTTGCAATGTCAACACATCTGAAGCATTTTCTCCTCCAGCTACTGCGTTATCTGATGCAATATCTCCAATAACCATTATTCCATTTAACCATTGTGTAGGTGTATAGCAACTTACTGCCATGGTTTTATAATCTGACGCTGTTTGTAGATAATCTATTTCTGTTACAGCATACTCATCATGCGGATCAAACTCAACAACATCTGAACAACCAACAAAGATTGAAAGTATAATGATAAACACAATACTGTTTTTTATATTTTTCATACTAATATATTTTTTGGATATTAAAATTTAAGGTCTAAACCAATTAGAAATGTTCTTGCTTGTGGATAAGCTCCTCTATCAACACCAGCCTCTAAAACTTGTGAAGTTCCTTCTGCACCAGTAAATCCATTTACCTCTGGGTCAAAACCTGTGTACTTAGTAAGTGTAAGTAAGTTTTTAGCTTGTGCATATATACGTACTTTACTAAAAATATTATTAGCCATTTCTGGCATTGTATAACCTACTATTAAACTTTTAATTTTCATAAAGCTTCCATCTTCAACATATCTATCAGAAGGTCTAATATTACTATTTGAATCTGCAAATGTGTAACGTGGATTTTTAGCATTGTTAGTTGTTCCTTCTCCAGTCCATCTATTTAAAATACTTCTATCTTTGTTAGTATATAACGAATTACGTTCATAAGCTCTAAAAATATCATTACCAACAGAAGCGTATGTAAACATACTCATATCGAAATTTTTATATTCAAAACCTACATTCCAACCTAAAGTGAATTTTGCAAAAGGATCTCCAATTTTTGTTTTATCGTCATCATTAATAATTCCGTCATTATTAATATCTACAAAACGAATATCTCCTGGTTGAGCCCCTGCTTGAGTTGCATGTGCATCAATTTCAGTTTGATTTTGAAATAAACCATTGGTTTGAAAACCATAAAAGTATCCAGGTGTAAAACCTTTTTGGAAACGCGTAACATCGTGGGCTTGACCATTAAAATAAGAACCTCCAGTTTTAAATGCTGTACCATCACTATTTGTTTCTGTTACTAAGTTATTAGAAGTTGTGAATGTTAGAGAAGTATTAAACTTCAAATCCTCTCCACTTGTATTATACCCTATTGTTAAATCTACACCTTTACTTTCTGTACTACCAATGTTAGACGTTACTGGTTCAGAAGTACCAGCATAAAGTGATGGTGCATCTGTAAATAATAACCCATCAACAGATTTATTAAAATAATCAGCAGTTATTGATAAGTTGCCAAAAAGTGTAGCATCAAAACCGAAATTATATTGCGTTTGCTCCTCCCAACTTAATGTAGGGTTGTTAAATGAATTTACTGTGGCTCCTGATACAAATTCAGACCCAAAAGTATATCCATTACTATTTGCTGTTGAATTATAACTTGGACCACCAACAGTAATACTAACATATTGTGGGTCTACATTTTCGTTACCAACAGTTCCATAACTTCCTCTTATCTTTAAGAAATTTATAAATTCTGAATCGAAAAAATCTTCGTTTGTTACAACCCAACCTAAAGAACCTGCATAAAAATTAGCATATTTATTATCATCACCAAAAGCAATAGAACCATCACGTCTTGCTGAAAATGAAGCCAAATACTTGTCATCATAATCGTAGTTAACTCTACTAAAGAAAGACATATTTCTACGTTCTAAATCTTGTTTACTTTCGCCTGTGTATGCATTTGTATTTAACTTGGTATTAACCCCAGTTGCGGCACTAATATCTGCCCATTCCCAAGAATTATCTCTTACATCTTGTCTAGTAGTGCTAATGTCATCTCCAGTAGATTTACTTCTAGAAATACCTAAAACAACATCAAAATTATGTTTTTCATTTAAACTAAAATAATAATTAGCAAAAGTTTCAAACGTATAACTAAAATTAGATTCCTCTTTTTCATTAACACTATTATTATATGTTGGAATTATACTTGTTGTACCATCTCCATTATCTACTGTTTGCAATGATACTGTACCATCAGGTAAATATTGACTTGAAACATTATTAGGTCCATAATATGCTAATGGAGTGAAATCTTTACTTACTTGATCCCATTTAGTATAACCAAAACGAGATGTAATTTTAAGATTGTCTAAAATATCATATTGAAATTCAAATTTACCATATAATTTATCTCCATTATTCTCATTATAAGTATTGTCTAATCTTTGTATTGGATTAAAAATTTCTGATAATAATAAATTACTATAACCGTAGGAAGCAAAATCGTTAGCATCTGTATTATATGGAGAAACTGTAGGGTCAAAATTAATAGCATTCCCTAAAATAGAATTAAATGAATTCTCCGCTATTGTTTTAGATTTTATGTTCGCATAACTTGTGTTAAGTAAGAATTTTAATTTAGAAGTTAATTGAAAATCTAAATTTGCTGTGAAATTTACTCTTTTAAAATTAGACTTATCATCACCTCCTACAACTCCACCTTGGCTTAAATATCCTGCTGATAAAAAGTAACCTATGTTTTCTGATCCACCTCTTGCTGATAATGTATTTGATATTATGCTAGCATCTTTAAAAACTTCATCTTGCCAATCTGTACCTTTTCCTAAATTAGAAATATTAGGAAAAATTATATTGCCTCCTGCTGCTGCACTACCTTCATTAGCCATAACAGCATATTCTGAAGCATTTAATAAACCAATTTTTCTATATACGCTTTGAACACCTGTATAAGAATTAAAATTAAATTCTGTTTCTTGGTTTTTTCTACCACTTTTAGTAGTTACTACAATTACACCATTACCACCTTTAACACCATAAATTGCTGTTGATGCAGCATCTTTTAAAATATTAAGTGATTGAATATCTGCAGAACTTATAGAATTTAAATCATCTAAAGATTGTGGTACACCATCAATAATAACAACTGGATCAACACCCGAAAAAGAAGGAATCCCACGAATTAATACTGTTGGTTTACTTCCTGGAGACCCACCTTGTATTACAGAAACACCAGATGCACTACCTTGAAGTGCTTCTTCTACTCTTAAAGGTTTCAATTTTTCAATAGACTCCGCTTTTACAGTTGAAATTGCTCCAGAGACTTTAGTTACTTTTTGGGTACCATACCCAATAACTACTACTTCATCTAAACTTTCTGTATCCTCTGTAAGTTGAATATTTAAAACGTTAGAGCTGTTTATTACAACTTCTTTATTAGAGAACCCTACATATGAGAAAACAAGAGTTTCTCCGTTTTCTACGTTTTTAATGTTAAATTTTCCATCAAAATCTGTTGATGAACCCTTTACTGTGCCTTTTACTAATATAGTTACACCAGGTAAAGGTGTTCCATTTAAATCAGTAACAGTTCCATTAATTTCATAAGTTTGGGCAGTTAATGTGACTCCCATAAAACTTAGAAAAATTGATAATAAAAATGACTTCATAAATTTGTTGAATTAAGTTTCAATAAAATTAACTCTTTATGTAGTTCTTTTATTAAAACCCACCTATACAAAAATCATACAATCTAATTATATTTAAATGTCAATTTAACATTTAAATGGGGTAATTTTTATCAACTTTCTAATGTTTACTTAAGATTAAGACACCTTTTTAAATAAAAATTTAAGGTTAAACTAATGTTAAAATAATTCAGCTAAAACCTTGTAGTTACTGCAATGTTGTGGTAATGTTGTGGTAATTTTTTATAATGTAGTAGTCTATTACACCTCTAAAATATACTCCACAAGACTTTTTTCATGAAGTAGCTCCATTTTTTTACGTAATCTATATCTTTTTATTTCAACACTTCTTGTTGAAATATTTAATAATGGTGCTATTTCTTTTGATGAAAGGTTTAATCTTAAATACGCACATAACCTTAAATCATTTGGAGTTAAATTTGGATGAACATCTTTAATCTTCTTTAAAAAATCAGTATCAGCATTATTAAATGCTTCTTGAAACATTTCCCAATCACTATTAGGTGAAAGGTTTTTATTAATAATTTTTATAACAGGTGTTATCTCTTTATTACTTTTTAACACCAATAATTCTTTTTTAATGGTATTTAACAATTCATTCTTTTTAATTATACTCATTGTTGAAACCGATAATTCTCTCGTTTTACTATCTACCTCGTTTACTAATTTTTCATTTTTAAGTTTCATAATTTCCTTATCACTCTTTAATTGAGCTACGGCAAATTCTCTATGCTTCTTTTTTACTAAAGCTAATTTTTGTTTGTTAAAATACCTTTTATATAATGTGTGAATTAATAAGAATAAAAGAATACAGAAAATTAAATATAATACAATAGCCCAATTTGAAAAATACCACGGTCTATCAATTTTAAAAGAATATGTCGCTATGTTTTCTGAAATTACATTTCCAATTTTTGCTTTAACTTCAAAATTATAGTCTCCAAAAGGTAAATTTTTAAATGTTGTATTTGACTCGTTAGTCCAATCTCCCCACTCGTTATAAAAGCCCTTTAATCTATATTGAAAATTTACTTCCGTATTTTTATCAAATTCAGGTACATTAAAGGAAATGTAAATGTTATTTTCACTTGCGCTTAGATGGTTTAATTTGTTAAGAACTAGTTGTTCTTTTGAAAAGTTTAATTCTTGTTTATAAACCGAATTAATTGATACTTTATATGAATTTGTTTTAAGCTTGTTTAAATTTAAAACTGTAAATCCGCTGGAATTACCTAAAAGATATTTTTCACCTATCAAATTATTTAAGTTTTCAAATCCAGATATAACTCTACTTGATTTGTAAGATTCTTCAACAGGAATATTTACCCGTTTAGGTTTATTATTAAAATCATCATACTTTACAAATACAATATTTTTCTTTGAAAAACCCCAAAGTTTGTTTGTTTTATCAGCTATTAAATTCCCATTTATGGGGTCATCTTTTGGATAGAACAATGAAGATAAAACTGTGTCTTTTTCAAAATCATTCTTACTTTTATCAAATTTGTAAATTCCACTGCTAGATGCATGTAAAATATTATTTCTATAAGTAACTAAACTAGACTCTTCTCCAAATGGCTTTAATTTATTTTTAGAAGTTACCTTGGTAAAATCTTTATTAATCTTAATTCTAAAAATACCTTTGTATTCATGATTAATTAATAATTCATTAGGTGATATAAATTCAAAAAAACGACTTGAGATATCAAAACCTTCTATTTTATTTTTAAATTTCCATTTATTATTTACTTTTTCTAGGATACATATACCATTATAATTACCTTCTAATAATAAATCATTTGATCCTTCAATTTTCTTAATATCCCAAGCTCCAGGAAATTCAGATATTTTAGTGGCTTTTTCTTCATTAACTATAAATGTTCCAGAATTATGACCACAAAATAATGTTCCATCAATACTCTTTAAAAACCAAACTTGCCCTTGAGTTTCTTTAATAAAAACAGGTTCTTGTTTAGAGTTTAATGTTGAATAAAACAAACCTTGATTAGTTCCTAAATAAAGCCTATTATTGAATATTATAGATGTATATACCGCTCCTAAATTTCCTTTTATATCATTAAATATATTAAAAGGAGAATTTAAATTTATTATACAAATACCATTATCTAATCCTAACCATACATTTTTATCAGTATCTTCGTAAACACATAAAACGGTATTATTTAATAATCCTTTTTCTTTATTTATATTTTTTAGAACATTTCCGTTTGAACTAATATGATACACTCCATTTGAAACAGTTCCTAATATAAAACTACCATCAGATAAACGCAGGCTGCTATAAATATTTTTAGCCTTTAACTCTTCTTCCGAATTAACATTCCATTTAATGAGTTTTTTATTTTCATAAAAATAAAACTTCCCCCTATTAGTTAAAAATAATGGTTCCTTATTAATTAAAAAAGCTCCTACAATTTCTTGATTTTTAAAAACTTCATTATCCGAAACTAATACGGCTTCTCCATTTTCTATTTTAAAAATACCTTTATTTGATTTTTGAAAATAAATACTATTTTCAACTTGAAAAAGCACAGCTCTTTTTGATTCAGCTTCTATTACCTTAAATGTTTCGTCTTTTAAATTATATATATAAATCCTATTTAAGGATTGAAACAAAACATACTCTTCAAAATTTAAAATATTCCAAAAAGTTTCATCTTCTAAAAGTGGAATTGTTAATTTATTAATTAATGAGGTATATGTTAAATTCCCAAAATCATTTTTTATCCAATAACCAAACCCCATATAACAACCGGTAAAAACTTTTTCACCAATAACTTTTACGGCTCTTATGCTTGAGTTATTTTCAGATGGGTATAATTTCCAGTTCGATCCATTATACTCTAACAAACCACTATTATTACCTATATATACATAGTTATCTGCAGATTGGTCTATTTTCCAATTTTGGTTCCTCCCCGAATAATCTTGAGGTGTGTAATTAACTAAAGGTGGTAATTCTTGTGCATTTAAAATTACAACAGTAAAAAAAAGAAAAAGAACGCATATAGATTTAATAAAATTCACTTAAACAAATAATTTATAGAGTACTACAATAATACGATTTTTATTATGTTTTATCTTAAAATATAGACTACAGGTTTTAATATATTTATTAATAAGTTAGTCTTTTAAGTAGTTGTATTTAGTAAGTTTTCATCTGCTTTTGTATAATATGCAAGAAATCTTTTCTACCTATAAATAATGGTGAACCTTTATTAAAAACAAAAAGTTGAACACTACTAATGTTCAACTTTCTAATTTTTATAAAAAAAAAGATTACATACTATGAAATTCAATCAAATTTGCTTCATAATATTGCTCTCCTAAATTGGTTAATAAATTTCTAATCACATTACTATCACCATCAATTGCTATGGCAGAATAACCTACATTATTTAATTTACCTAATCTTAAATCTATAATATTAAGTTGTTTTGAAGATAAAGCAGATAGTAATATCAACAGCACTCCTGGAGCATTATTATGTTTGGTAAGTATTACTTTTTCACTTAATGCCATATTCAATTTAACACCATCCATTTCTAATAAATAAACACCATCATGATAATAATTAGGTAATTTAGCATTTTCTTTATAGGTTAAATTAAGGAACATTTCGGCACTTGTACCATTTATAAAGTCAATGGCATTTTTAATATTTCCATTATCACTTTCAATTGATAAAAATGCAACAGCAGTACCGTCATTATTAGACTTTAATCTTGCCGTTTCAACATTTATACCTTCAGATGCTAAAGTATTAAATAGTGAAGAAATAACTCCTGGCTCATCTAAATGTTCCGAAAACAATCCATTTACAATACGATTTGTAGATTCAGGAATTTCATTTGTAATTGTAATTGATTTTCCCCATTTACGAATTCTAATAGCGTTATAATCCCCCATCCCTGTAGAATTTTTATAAATATCTACAAATTCTAAAAATGAGCCACCAAAAGAAAAATCAGGCATAATATTTCTGTGGGTAGTATCCAATCTTTGATTTAGTAATTCAATACCTTTATTTAAGACTGTATATTTCAATTTTAAATCGTGATCATTATAAATGGTACGATTTTCAGGAATTAGTTTTGAATAGCTCACATAGCTCTCGTATCCGGCTTCTCTAATATATTCAAGACTTTCCTTAAAATTTAATCCATAATAGCGTACATGATGTAAATCAGTTCCTACACAAACCGGAATCTGAAGTTCATTTGCTCTTCTTAAAATATTTTGAGTTGGATAAACACCTACTCCTTTAAATTTACCAGCCATATTTACATCTAAAGATAAATTACGATCGGCAATCAACTCTAATAGAGTTCTAAACTTGTTTGCTAAAGGATGTGAACTTGTTTCAAAATTCACTAATGCTTCAGGCATATCAACATTCAGTTTTGGTAAATCTATATGCCCAACAATCTGAATCATATCCCCAAAACATTCAATCATTTGAATATTTTCGTTAAAATAGCCGTCCCAATATGCTTCTAGACTTCCTCTAATTTTTAACAATTCTAGCGCTTCTTCTTTTGAACCATCATATGGTAATCCTTCTGGAGCAAAGTGAACTGATCCAATAACATAATCGGCATCTTCTGCCTGAAATATTTTTGAACGGCTCCACTGTAAACCTAAATCAGCGCCCATCCATTCAAGTTCAACACCATATTTAATATTTATTTTACCCTCGTACTTTTCACGCAATCCTGCTATACGTTTTGGGTAATTTAAATAAGATCTATTACCTCTAATAAACTTTACGTTTGTTTCTCTTTCCGCAATATATCTAAAATTTGTTAAGCGAGGAGAATGTATTATAAATGTAATGCTAGGGTGATTTGCTTCTATTGCTTTATCAACAACCTTTTCTAATTTATCAATTCCATGTTTTACACGATCTTGCTCTGTTCCGGCATGAATACCATGTGTTTCCCAAATAAAGTCATTCAGTTTTTTCATCAATCAATTGCTTTTAATTTTGATTTCTCAGTTGCAAATTTAACTATTGATTTAGAATAATTAGCTAAAATCTTATTTGTTTTGAATATAGTATAATTCAAATATCTTATTTACCCATATTTATAAGTTAAATGTCCCTTTATAAATTTTAATTATTACGGTAACATAAGATACATAAAGAGATCAATAATCACATAACCTTAATAAACAACAATTTAAAATCTACACCTTTCTTTTAACTTCTTTTAATTATAGTTATTTTATAGGTTTATTTTCTTATTTTTACACCCCTAAAACTCTATTTAGTATATCATGGTGTATTTAATTACACCTTATTAAAGAAGATTACATTAATACACCTATGACAAATAATATACTTATTGAAGATCAATATAAAAGAACAAGTTTATTTGAAAAAGAAAATGTGAATTATTTAGTTCGCGTTTTAAAAAGATTTAATACAGTCCCGAAAATAAATAATATAAATATTATTACATCTAATAGTAAGCCTAATATTTTTAAAATTGTACCAAATAAATCTATTATAATTGGTTCTTTATTTTTAAACAAACCTGTTTTAGCATTAGTTTATTTAAGATATGGTATTGAATGGCAACTTTGGTATAAAGCTTTGGGTAATGAAAAACATAATACTGGTTTATGTGATATAGCTGCACTTGAAGTTACTCGGATATTTTATAAATTATTACCAAAAAATGATAAAGAAAAATTAAAATCTCTTGATTATTTCCTAATTGATTTAATTAAAAATGATAAAGGTTTAAATGCCGAACATTTATTAAATTATGAAGAATTACAAGCTTTTCATTCTTTAAATAATACCAATAAAATATTTAAACAATCGTGGAAATCTATTATTGAAAATCTAGCAAAACCTACTGAATATTTATTAATGGATGGTGGTGACCTTAGATTGAATATTGATGAAATTGATTTGTTAAATAAATATGGTTGTCGCCCATTTCCAAGACCTGAAGCATTTACTTTTGCTTCTTCAACAGCTACGAGTGTATCTAATTTTGCCTTTGATAAAACAGACAAAGTTAGAAGTATACTAATAAAAAACAGCTTACAAAATGGGTTAAAAAATGCTACAATCGAGTTTTCGGAATTACTAAAAAACAACCTTAAAAAAATATTTAAATTAAATGACGAATGTCAAATAATTTTTTCACCATCTGGTACAGATTCTGCTCTTCAAATAGCGGCAATCACACAGATTATTTCAACTAAAGACATTACACATGTTTTAGTTGCTTCAGATGAAACTGGTAGCGGTGTACCTGCCGCATTAAAAGGATGTCATTTTGAAAACACCACAGCTTTAAATCATCCGGTAAAAAAAGGTGATAAAATTGATGGATTTAGAGATATTGATTTAATTAAAGTTCCTTTTAGAGATGAAAATGGCGCTTTAAAATCAGCCAGTCAATTAGATGATGAAATTTTTAAAGCCATTTCTAAAACCAATGAATTAGGCAGACATGTAGTACTTCATACTATGGACCAATCTAAACTAGGCTATCAATCCCCTAGTGAAAAGATGATGCAAAAGTTAAATACGCTCAAGAATTTATCAATGCAGGTTATTGTAGATGCTGCTCAACTTAGATTAGACCCTACAGACATTCAAAATTATTTAAATAAAGGATATATTGTTACTATAACAGGAAGTAAATACTTTACAGGACCTCCTTATTCTGGTGCTTTAATTTTACCTGAATGTGTTAGTAAATCAATACTCTCTGTAAAAAATCCATTACCTAAAGGTTTAACAAAATACTACAATCATTCTGATTGGCCAACTTCTTGGTTCTGTTCAAATGATTTATCCGATGGATATAATTACGGCTCTTATATGCGTTGGAACGCTGCAATAGTTGAAATGGAAAGATACTTCAAAACACCAATTTTATATAGAAATATGGGTATTGAGATGTTTTGTAATTTCGCTGAAGATTCAATTAAGGACGCAACATTTTTAGAACCTATTTATGAGAATGAAACAAAAACAAATAGTTATAATAGTAAAGAATTTGGAATAAGAAATATCCGTACAATTTTCCCTTTCTTTATTCTAAAAGACAAAGAAGTTTTACCAATTGATAAAGTAAAAAAACTATATACATTATTAAATTCTGATTTATCTGATCAATTTAAAGACTCTCCTTTAGAAATTATTAGGCTTGCTGCTCAAAAATGTCATATAGGACAGGCAGTTAATGTAAAATATGGAAATGATATTGAAAGTGCTATCTTAAGAATTAGTTTAGGAGCAAGGGTTATTTCTGAAAGTTGGGTTAACAGAGATATTAGCCTCTATTTCAGAAATATAGAAATACAAATGAATCAAATTACGGTAATTATAAAAAAGATAGAATTAATTCTAAACAATCCTGAATTATTGAATTAAATAAGACGTTCAGTCATTATTTATGAATAAAATTTAGATAAAAAAAAATTTATATTTAAGATTCAACAATTTATTTCTGTTAAAAATTAATTGTTGAATCTTTTTTTTGGGCCTTAAAGTTCTAAATTTAAAAGTATTTTTAAGTACTTTTTAATAAATATAAAATCACTTTAAAACTCACCTTTTTTTATAATATTTTTTCCATTCATCAATAATTTTTGATGCATCTTTAAAACCATCTCCCAATTCATTTAAAAAGCCAAAAATAAATGGCTGATTTAAATTTGCTGATTTTAATAATTCTTTATTCTCAAAAACAATATCTGGCAAACCTTTTTCTAGAATTTTACCATTATTCATAATAATAACATAATCAGCCCAAGAATAAGCTTTATTAACATCATGTGTTGAAATTAGTATAGTTTTCCCTTTATTATGCAACTCATTTAAATAATTAAAAATTAATTTTGAATACATAGGGTCTAAATTAGAAGTAGGCTCATCACAAACAATTAGTTCAGGTTCCATAGCTAATACAGAAGCTAAACATACTCGTTTTTTTTGCCCAGTACTTAATTGGTGTGGTGGCTTATTAACAATATCTTGAAGAGAAAAATCCTTTAATATGTTTTCTACTTTTTGCCGAACAACTTCATCATCTTTAAATTTATTCAACAAACCAAAAGAAATCTCTTCATATACTGTAGGTGCAATTAACTGATAATCGGGTTCTGGAAATAACAATCCTATTTTAGACCGCAATTCTCTTAACCCTTTTTTGTTATAATTATATGCAACATTTTTATATAATAAATCTCCTTTTGTAGGTTTTAAAATACCATTAAGCAACAACATTAAAGTTGATTTTCCAGCTCCATTTCCACCAAGCAAAGCAATTTTTTTTCCTATTGGAATTTCTAAATTAATTCCATTTATTGCAGTATCACCATTTGGATAGGTATAACTAATATTGTTTAAATTAATAATATTTTCAATCATATAATACAAAATATAAAAACAGAGATAATTATAATATTTACTGCTAACGGAATTATTATTTTCTTTAAATTAAAATCTACTTTAGGTTTCACAAATAAATATTCATTATTTCCTAAACGCGAATCCATTGCTATTTCTATTTGTGAAGTTTGCTGCATAGATTGTTTAAAAACAGCTCCAAAAAGATTGACAAATGAGTTTATTGAATTTTTTCGAATTGAAGAATATCCCATTCTACATTTTTGAGCAATTAACATAGTTTTAGTAGTATGCATAAGCATATGAATAAACTTGTAAATAAGTACAAACAACTCCACAAATAACCTTGGTATTTTACAGGCATACATAATTTCTGCTATTTCTGAAATTGTATGCGTTAATAACCAAAAATATACAACACTTACAATTGCATAACTTCTAAATAAAATTGTTGTAGCAACAGGTAATGTTTCCTTGTTAAAATAAATAAAAGTGCTCCAATTCCCTTTAAAATTAATGGATATAAGTAATGTTAAACATCCTAAAAAAATAAAAGCACTTGGTATTAAAAACAATTTTAATAATTTTAAAATTGGCTGCTGTGTTACATATATAATTGCTATTAAAAAAATGATAATAATACTACTATGAAAAAATAAATTAGTTGAAATAATTGACAATATAAATGCAGGCAACACATATAGACTTTTTATGACTACAGGTGTTTTTGATAATTTGTGATTGTAATTATATAAATCTTCAATTAGCATTTACACCTTTTGTTTTGAATTTCTTTTAATAAAATAAAATGCAATTACACCTAACCCTAAAGTTGTTTGAAAAGCGAATAAAAGTGTTTCACCCCATTCTCCTGATGGTTCCCAAATACTTTCAGCCCAAGGTTTATAATTAGGAGCTAATTCATTAATTATTCCAACAGCTTGATCATCTGTCCCTTCAAAATTGGATACAATATCTGCCAAAAAAAACTGCATTGCAATTAGTCCTAAGGCAACAACAATAATTGTAATATTAATTATCTTTTTATTTTTCATTTTAATAAAGGGTTAATTAATAGTAGTTCTGACTTGCTATAATTCATAATAAGTTTAAATACAAAAGCGGTAAAAACACCTTCAATTAAAGCCAATGGAACCTGAGTAATAGCAAAAACACTCATAAATTTAGTAGCATTTTCCAATAAACTATTTGTTTCTGATTGAAACGCTAAAGCTAATTGTAATGAAGTTGCAACATATATTAAAATATCAGATACAAATGCAGCTAAAAAAATACTTAACCATTGAGATAATTTTAGTTTTGAAGCTAATTTATATACCCAAACGGCACTAAATGCTCCAACAACAGCCATTGAAAAAGCATTTGCTCCAAGCGTAGTAATTCCTCCGTGAGCGAGCAATAAAGCTTGAAATAATAATACAATTACTCCTGCAACAGACATAGTTGAAGCTCCAAACAAAATAGCACCTAATGCAATACCTGTTAAATGCGAACTGCTTCCTGCAACTGATGGAATTTTAAATGATGATAATACAAATACAAATGCGGCTGCAACTGCAAATAACATTTTTACTTTTGGTACATCTTCTAATTGTTTTTTTAATTTTCTAAAACCGACTATTAAAAATGGTAAAAAAACAACCATCCAAAACAAGGCCCATTCTTTAGGTAAAAAACCTTCAGCAATATGCATACTGAATCCTTTAAAAGGTATTATTAAAATACATAAAGCAATTCCTATTTTTCTCATATTATCAATCTTTTAATTTACTCCAACTCGTTTTCAGATTCTAAAAACAAATTCTGTAATTTTTCAACAGTTTCTTCTGAAGGATTTTTCCACATTCCTCTTTGAATAGCTTCTAACATTCTTTCAGACATATCTTTTAAAGCCCATTTATTATTTTGCTCAATAAATGCTTTATTCTCTTCATCAAACAAGTAAGATTCTGTAATTCCCTGATACATAAAATCTTCAATTAAATTTGTGGTAGCATCATAGGCAAACAAATAATCCATTGTAGCAGCCATTTCAAAAGCACCTTTATAACCGTGATCACGCATACCGCTCATCCATTTCGGATTTACAACGCGTGATCGATATACTTTATGCAATTCTTCTTTTAACGTTTTAATTTTCGGATTGTCTGGTCTTGAATGATCTCCAAAAAAAGTTTCTGGTTGTTCTCCTTTAACTTTTGTTACTGCGGAAGTCATTCCTCCTTGAAACTGGTAATAATCGTCAGAATCTAATAAATCGTGTTCTCTGTTATCCTGATTTTGAATTACAACTTCAATATTTTCTAAGCGCTTTTCAAAAGATTCGTGAGCCGATTTTCCTTCATTTTTATTTCCGAAGTAAGCAAAACCACTCCAGTTGATATAAACTTGTGCTAAGTCTTCTTGTGTTTCCCAGTTCTTTCCATCAATCAAACCTTGTAATCCAGCTCCATAAGCTCCTGGTTTCGATCCAAAAACGCGGTATAGCGAACGTTCTTCTGCTTGTTGTTCAGATAATCCTTTGGCAACCCAATCCTTTTTTTCAGCATTGAATCGTTTTCTTATAGGATTCATTTCATCATCTTCATCCAACATCGCAATTTTTTCAATGGCTGCATTAAATAATGAAATTACATCAGGAAAGGCATCTCTAAAAAATCCTGAAATTCGTAATAAGACATCAACTCTTGGGCGTTTTAATTCTAATAATGAAATAATTTCAAAATCGGTTACTCTTCTGTTGATTCCAGACCAAATTGGTCGAACACCAAGTAAAGCGAAAGCCTGAGCAATGTCGTCTCCACCAGTTCTCATTGTTGAAGTTCCCCAAACTGAAATCCCTATTGAAGTTGGATATTCTCCCTGATCTTGTACATACCTTTCTATAATATTTTTGGCGCTTTTCACACCTAATTCATATGCGGATTGTGAAGGAATTGTTCTTGTATCTACGGAGTAAAAGTTTTTCCCTGTTGGTAAAATATCCAATCTACCACGTGTTGGAGCACCTGAACCTCCTGGCGGTACATAACCACCATTCAAGCCCTTTAAAAGATTTGTAATTTCATCTTTCGTACGGAAAATCTTAATTAAAGTAGAACTTTCTATTACGTTAATAACATTCTGTATTTCAATACCTAATAATTTTTTATTTAATTCATTATTTAATAAATCATCAATATAATTCTTCGCTTTCAATTCTAAAACTTCAACGGCTTGACCAAACGTTCTACATTGAATTGAACCCACATTTTGGTTGTAACTTAATTCAAAATCAACATTTAGCGGATCAAAATCTAAGCCTAAATCTTTTGCAATGGCTTGTGTAATTCCTAAGGTATTGTTTGAAGGTAAACGATGCAAGGCTACCATTAAATCGGTTAATTTTTCACCTTCTGGATGTTTTCCAAAAATATGAAGTCCGCCTCTAATTTGCGCTTCTTTTAATTCACATAAATAACCATCAATTACTTCTAAAAGTGCATCAATATCTTTACCATCATTGTTTAAATCCGATTTCAAATGAGTCGTATTTACCAATGTTTCAATCTTGCTTTTTATCAAACTGGCTCTTTTAGGATCCAACAAAGCAGCTTCATAAAATTCATCAATGAGCAATTCTAATTTCAACAAATCCCCGTAATTTTCAGCACGCGTCATTGGAGGAATCAAATGATCTAAAATAATAGCGTGCGTTCTTCTTTTTGCTTGAGTTCCTTCGCCAGGATCGTTAATAATAAACGGATAAAAATGAGGAATTTCACCTAAAATAGCACTCGGAAAACAACTTTCTTCACTTAAAGCAACACTTTTACCGGGCAACCACTCTAAGTTTCCGTGTTTCCCCATATGAATAATAGCATCGGCTTTAAAATACTGTTGTAACCAAACATAATATGCCAAATACGCATACGTTGGCGGTAAATCTGGTGAGTGATACGTAGCTTGTAAATCGATATCATATCCTCTACTCGGCTGAATACTCACAAATACATTGCCTAAACAAACACCTGGAATAATAAAACTACCATTTCTGTAATTTGGCGAATCTGTTGGGTTTCCCCATTGTTTTTCAACCTTTTCACGAAGTGAAATAGCCAAATTATTGTAATAGGCAAAAAAGTCACTTACCGGAATTGTTAAATTCACTTTTGCTGAATGCAACGAATCTGGATCATTGGTAATTGCATCCGTTAACCGTGTAATTAATTCATCAACAGTATTTGGTATTTCAGTTCCTAAATCATAACCTACTTGCTGTAATTCGTGAATTAAATCTACCGTACTTTGCGGCGTATCCAATCCCACTCCATTCGCTAATCGACTATTTTTATTCGGGTAATTAGGAACAACAATGGCTATTTTTTTTTGGTTATTTTCTTTAGCATTCAAGGTAATCCAAGCTTTCGCTTGCTTTGCAACCCTAGTACAACCTTCATCAAAAGCAACATATTTTACCACTTCTGAATCGGTTAAATCATCCTTTTCCAAAGCTTCCTTAAATGAAATAGCTGTTGAAATAATTTTACCATCAACTTCAGGCAAAGCAATATTCATTGCAACATCCGTTGGTGGTAATCCAAAACTACCTTCAGCCCAAGTTTCTTTATTACAACTTGCCATTATTCCCTGAATTACAGGAACATTAAACGTATCAAACAAGCCGTCTTCAGTAGTTTCATTAAACGACTGAATTGAAAACCCAGTGGTATTAATAATTACTTTTGGCGTGCTTAAATTATGCTCTTTTAATAATTCAAAAATACTATATTTTATATTTTTATCGCGATAAGATAATGCCATTACGGTAATGGCCAACACTCCGTTTTCTTCTAATTTTTCAGTAAGTTTTAAAATTGGATCTAAATTATCGGCTAAATAATAGCTTCTATATCCAAAAATAATGACCAACGGTAGGTTTGTTGGTTTATAATCTGTTGTTAACGCACCTTCTTTTGGGTGAAATAAAAACAAATCTGGAGTATTTATTTTTTCTTTAATTTGAAATTCAACAGCTAAAGTTGAATTCAATATTTTTTTTAAGGCTTCTTCTGTATTATCCGATCCACCAGCAATTAAATATTTCCAAATACTATCTACTTCTGTTAATGGAAGTGTAGACAATTGCATTAATTCTAAATCTGGCTTATCATCTCCAGGCATAAAGATTAACTGAATGTCATTTTCTTCAGCATAATCAGAAATAGCTTCACATAAATAGGAAAAATATGCAGTACCTCCCAACAACTTCAAAACAACCACTTTTGCCTTTGAAACTACCTCTTCAATATACGTATCAATGGTTAATTCCTGCTTAAAATAGGTGAGATTCGCCAATCTTAAACTTGGAAGATTGTTGTTTTCAGCATATAATTTTTTATATACTTTATTTAGAATGTACAAATCGGTATCTGCTGCCGATAAAAACAGCACATCTCCAGGTTTTTGTTGTACATAAAAAACACCTTCATCATTTGGATTCCAGCCTCCAGGTATAGTTGATATTAAATGCAATTGACTTCGGTTTTAATTGGTTTTTCTTCTACAAATAATGAAAGTATTCCTGATGTTATAGCAAATCCTGCCATAATTCCAAAAAGCACATTAAATCCAAATTTCATTGCAAATAAGCCTCCAAAAATGGCTGCTATTCCTTCAAAAATTGAACGATATCCAAAGAAATTAGCATACAAATGACGCTCTTTTCCTTTTTCTAATGAAGTTGCAATAATTGCACTCCAAGACGGATTAATAACCGTTTCTCCCAATGAAATAATAATTTGAATTAAAAAAACATCGAGTGGTTTTGCAGCAAAAATATATGCCAAATAGCCAATTCCCATTACAGAATAACCAATACACATCATTATTCTTTTACTGAATAACTCTTCTTTTATTCTTCCAAATAGAAAATAAAAAACACCTTTTAATAAGGCGTAAATACCAATTGCTATTCCGGCATCAATTAAATCTCCTCCAATTTGCTTAATGAAAATTGCATAAATAGGAGCCAATAAATTAGCTCCTGAATGTATTAAAATAGAGGTTAATAATAAAAGTTTAATGTTTTTATGCACTTCTTATTTTTTAAAAACTATACTTCAGTTTTTGTTGCTTCTTCAATATTTCTTCCTATAATAACCAAGCTTGTTTTTCTCTCTTCATCTACAGCCCAAGCTCTATCAAAATAGTAATCAAAACGCTCTCCTACTCCTTGTAAAACCATACGCATTGGTTTATTTGGAATATTTACAAAACCTTTTATTCTATAAATTTCTTCTTGCTGAACCCTTGCTTTTAATTCTTTTACCAATAGTTTTATATCAGGAGTTTCAGCAGTTTCAACCACAATTGTATTTATGTCATCATCGTGGTCGTGATCGTGATGATGATCGTGGTGATGCTCGTGAATTGAATGACGATTATCTAAATCATTTTCCGTACTTGCTTCAATACCCAATAACAATTCATTGTCTATTAATCCATTTTGAACAGGAATAATCTTCACATTTGGTCTCGCTTTTTTAATTATTAATTCTTTAACCTCAGCTAATTTATCAGCTTCCAATAAATCTGTTTTACTAACCAACACTAAATCTGCACAAGACAACTGATCTAAAAACAATTCTTCAATTGGTGTTTCGTGATCCAAAGAATCATCAGCCAAACGTTGCTTTTGAACTCTTTCTCTGTCACATAATTCACCTGTAATCATTCCAACTGCATCTACAACCGTAATTACAGAATCAATAGTAATATGTGGCTTTAAATCTGGCCAGTTTACAGCTCTAATCAAAGGTTTTGGCATTGCCAAACCGGAAGTTTCAATAACAATATGATCTATTTCATCTTTACGCTCAATTAAATCTAACATGGCGGGTAAAAACTCTTCTTGAACTGTGCAACAAATACAGCCATTTGCCAATTCAATTAAGTTGCATTCATCATCTCCACAACCCGATTTTATAATATCTCCATCAATTCCAACTTCACCAAATTCATTTACCAAAACAGCAATTTTTTTACCATTCGCATTTTTAATCATATTGTGAACTAACGTAGTTTTTCCTACTCCAAGAAAACCCGTTATAACAGTAATTGGTATTTTTTTCATTTGTAGCTATTTTTATTTAGTAGTTTTCTTTTTTCTTTTATATAAAAATAAATTCCATTTTTCTTCAGCAACTCCTTGCCTGTCCATTTCAGCTCTTGCCATTGTAAAAAACAAATCCGACAATCTATTTATATATGCTGCAATATAATCGTGTACACTTTCAGGATCTTCACGCATTAATGTTACCATTTTACGTTCTCCTCTTCTAATTTGTGTACGACAAACGTGACATAATGCAGAGATTTCATTTCCTCCAGGTAATAAAAAATAATCTGAAGAAGCACTCATTGCACCTTCCAATTCATCAATCCATTGTTCACAAAATGCTGCGCCATCTTCCGGTCTCGGATTTTCATTTACCTTTCTTGCATCTGAAGGACGTGCTAAATGAGACATCATATTCATAATGTCCTTTTGGATTTTATGTAAATTTGGTTGCCATTCGTGTGTTTCACCCAATTTGGCTCTTAATAAACCTATGGTCGAATTTGCTTCATCAATAGTTCCAATACATTCCACTCTTGGTGAGTCTTTATATTGTCTGCTTCCTCCAAAAACTCCTGTTTGTCCTTTATCTCCTTTTCGAGTGTAAACTTTCATCTCTTTTAATTTTTTAGTTAGTAAGTAATTTTAATAGGTTTTTTAATAGTTTTTCTTGTCCTAAATAATAATGAATGTAGGATGCTAAAACATTTTTATATTGAAACACAACCGTATCTACTTCGCTTTCTCTTGCGTTAAACACGGTTGCTATACTTTTAAATTTTTTATGCTGAATTATTGTTGAATAATGAAATTCGTGTCCTTTTAATTGAAAATCATCAAACTGAATGGTTCTGTAACCTAAATTCAGTTTCATTGCTTGCATTGAAGTTGAGAGATCAAAAACATTTGCCATTTCAAATTCATTGCCTTCTTTATCTATAATAGATTTCCCCAAATACATCATCCCTCCGCATTCAGCAATAATCTTCCCTCCTGCATCAGCAAAATTCTTGATGCTTTGAAGCATTGATTTGTTATCAGATAATTGTTTTGTGTAAAATTCTGGATAACCTCCAGGTAAATACACCAAATCTACATTGGGTAATTTTTCATCTTTTAGCGGACTAAAAAACACAACGTTTCCTAGCTCTTTTAAACATTCAATATTTTGAACATAGCTAAAATTGAATCCTTCATCTTCCGCAACGGCTATGTTTATTTTCTCTGAAGTTGAAATAATTGGGATTTCTTTAGTTGACTTCTCATCTAATAAACAACAGTCCAATAATGAATCTATATCCACTGTTTCTTCCATTGCATTTGCCACTTTTTCAATTACGGAATCGTAACCTTGCATTTCTTGAATAGACAATCCTAAATGTCTGGATGGAATTTCACAATCTGGAAGAAATGGAACGTGACCCAAAGCCGGAATTCCAACATCTTCACAAGCTTCTAATAAAAATTGATAATGACTCTTGGTATTCACTCTGTTAAAAATAACACCAGCAATATTCAACGCTTTATCAAAGTTTTTAAAACCGTATAATAACGGAGCAACAGAATAGGCAACAGATTTTGCATCAACCACCAAAATAATGGGTAAATCCAATATTTTTGCAACCTCTGCAGTACTTCCTTTTGATCTTCTGGCACCGTCAAATAAGCCCATAACTCCTTCAACACAAACAGCTCCTTTATTTTTAGCATATTTAGCATAGGTTGCTAAAATATCTTCGGTATCTGTCATATATAAATCCAGATTCAAACCATTTTTCCCACAGGCAACTTTATGAAATTTAGGATCAATATAATCTGGCCCAACTTTAAAAGATTGTGTGGAAATACCACGATTTTCTAAAGCACGAAGTAAACCTAAAGTAATGGTCGTTTTACCTGAGTTACTTGTAGGTGCAGCTATAATAAATTGAGGAATTTGCTTAACCATTTTGTAGCATTAAAGGTTCGTAATTCGCTCTAATTTTTGTTGCAAATTTTTGCGCTAAATTTAATTTCACCAAACCTTTTTCAGCATCAACAACTGTTAATTGATGTACAGATTTACAATACGTCTGACAAGCAATAACGGCTTCATCAAAAGCATTTTCAGTAGCTGTATTAAATTTCCCATCCGTAATAATGATTAATTCATAATTAATATCTTTTGAATTGTTTGTCAACGCTTTAATTTTCTTAAAAGCAGGAACTATATTAGTTTTTCCACCTGTTTTAATATCTTTCAGTTTCTCTAATAATTCATCAATATCCTTAGATCCTTCTTGCACTAAATCGGCATCACCATTGTACAATGAAATTAATGAGTATATTGGTTTTAATCCACTTTCTAATTTTGCGAATTTCTCTACCAATCCTTTAGCATAAGCAACCACTTTCTCTTTTAACATGGATCCGCTTGAATCCAATAAAAATATTAGATGCGGTTGTGATTTACTTTGTTGAAATTTGTTTTTTATTTCGAATTTATCAGTCGCTAAATATTGAGAAACCGTTTTTCGATTATCAATATTTTTCAATGCTGAAGGATTTTCAGTCAATTGATTTTGCTGATGATAACTCTTGGTATTCGCTCCATTTTTTGAACCAGTCTTTACACCATTTGAATGCTTACGTTCATTGGCTGGAATGATAGATTGAAACGTATGTTCTTGTTGTGAACTATTTGAAGATTCTTCTTCTTTTTGTTGCTCTTGTTTTTGTTGTTCTTGTTCTTCCTGAGAATTATTCTGTTCTTTAGAAAAATCGCCATTATTTGAACGATGATTCAATACAAACGGAGCAATTTTTTGCAAGTGAAACTCTTCAACCGTAGTATCATTTAAATACGCTGCATACGCTCTTGCTGTTTTCAATAATAAAATATCAGCTCTATGTCCTTCAACTTCATTTAACAAGGCCAAATTAGCTGCTATTTCATATAAACTTTCATCTATTTTTATAGACTTCAAGTTTTTTTGAGCGTTTTTAATTTGATGATATATTTTTTCTTGCTTTTCTGAATAGCTAGCTACAAACTCTTGTGGATCATCATCAAATTGCAATCTGTTCGAAATAATTTGAGTTCTCTCTTCCAAAGAAACAGCTGTTTTTATAACAACACTTAATCCGAATCTGTCTTTTAATTGCGGACGTAAATCGCCTTCTTCAGGATTCATTGATCCAATTAAACAAAAGCGACTTTCAATAGTTTTTGAAATTCCTTCTCTTTCTAAATGGTAAGATCCGGTAGCGGATGCATCTAATAAAACATCCATTAAATAATCATTTAACAAATTAATTTCATCAATATATAGGCAGCCTTTGTTTGCCTTTGCTAATAATCCAAGTTGTACTTGTTCTTTCTTTTCATTAATCAACTTTTCCAAATTCACGTGTCCTAAAACCCGATCTTCAGAAACACCAATTGGTAAATTCACAAAAGGAAACGAATCTTCAGCATTAATTAATTGAGCCAAAGAACGGATTAAAGTGGTTTTACCTGTTCCCTTATCACCAATAGCTAAAACACCACCCAATAAAGGATCAATAACATTCAATATTAAGGCTAGTTTAAAATCGTCCTGACCAACAATTGCAGAAAATGGAAATGTGTTTTTTAATGTTTTCATACTGCGAAAATTGTATTATAAATCCAATAAGAACCAATTAAAATAGAAGCCAAACCAGCAACACCATTCATCCATTTAAAAATGGAAAGATTTTTCTCTATAAAACGGCTCATTACAGCAATTAAGGAATAACTATAAACACCCATTGCAATGATAATTCCTAAGCATTCAACCACTAAAACAATAACAGCATCCGTAATTGTTGCAGCACTAATAACCAATGCAGAAGTTAACGCTCCTCCAGTACCAGCCAATCCGTGTAACATACCAACCCAAAAAGATTTATTCATTGGATTCATAGCTATTTCTTCACCACCTTTTCCGTGTAAATGGATTAAATTTGAATCTAAATGATCGTGTTCTTCAATTTCTTTATGCTTTTGAATCATCTCTTTAATTCTATGATTTCTTCTAATAGCGGTAACTCCTAACCAAATCATAATTGGGCCAACAGAGACTTCTGCCCAATAAGAAATATCGTGAATAAAAAGGGCTAAAGAAGATCTAAAAACAAGCGCTACAACTCCAAATAATAATAAGGTTAGCGAATGCCCCAAAGCCCATTGGGATGCTTTTAATACCGTTTTAAAAGATGTTTTTTCTTTTGTTATTGCGTTTTCTGTTGCTAATACAGAAATTGCCGTAACGTGATCTGGCTCAAATGAGTGTAAAACACCCGCCATTAAAGGTCTTACTAAACTAACTATACTCATATTTTTTTATATTTAATAAACTCACCACTTTTACCTATTAAGTACACATCTAATGCTACTTTATTAATTATTCCTTTGCTTTGGAAATAACATTTTCCCAATAGCTTTTGATAAAAAATTTCATCATTATTGAATGGAAATATTTCAGTTAATCTTCCTGCCATATTTAGTTCCAAAATTTTATCAGTTGTTGCTGAATCATATCCACAGGCTGCAGCAACACTCACAACAAACTCTTTATTCCAACTAGAAACACAACTGTGTGTATCTGTTCTTCCATAAGCTAATTTTACAGCTTTCCCCAACATAATTCCTATCGTAACTTTTTCTATTTTTGAAGTGCTTATTTTCTGTAAAGTTTCTCCAATCCAGTTACCAAAATGTATAAAAGATTGCTCTGTTAAATTGGGAAATAATTGTCGTAAATACTTCTCACTTCTCGCTCCAGAATTAATAACAACTTCGTTAATTCCATTAGCAACTGCAACATCAATTCCTTGTTCAATACTTGCAATATAAGATGATGAGGAATATGGTTTTACAATTCCTGAAGTTCCTAAAATGGATAAACCATTTAAAATTCCAACACGTTCATTCAAGGTTCGTTTCGCCAATTTTTTTCCATTGGTTACAAAAATTGAAATTACCAATCCACATTCTAAATCAAAGTCGTGCAATAATTTTTGAACTGCACTTGTCATCATTTTTCTTGGAACAGGATTAATAGCAGGTTCGCCAACTGCCAACTCTAAACCTGGCAATGTAACTGTACCAACACCTTCACCACCAACAAACTTAATTTCTTTACTTTCCGTCAATTGAATTTCACACCCAACCTCAGCGCCATTTGTAACATCAGGATCATCTCCCGCATCTTTTATAACACTGCATTTTGCGCTATCATTTGTAAACTCATTGGTATGAATTTTAATCTCCAATATTTTATCAATTGGCAAATGAACGTTGACTTTCGACTGTTTTTTTTGTTCAATAATAGATACCAACGCTGCTTTAACAGCTGCCGTAGCAGAAGTTCCGGTTGTAAAACCATCTCTTAAAGGTCCGTCTGGTACTTTTCTTAATCCCATTTTATTGAACTGTTGTTTTTAAAATTTCTGACAAAGTCGATTTATTGTTCACCAATTGAAAAGATGTTGGTAACTTAGGTTTTTTTATAATTATAATTGGAATATTACATTGTTTTGCCGCATCAATCTTCACAGACAAAGCGCCACTATTTCCACTTTCTTTAGTGATAACAACTGCTATCTTTTTTTGTTGAAAAAGTTCAACCTCAGCTTCAACTGAAGTATTTGGATAACCCAAAATCAATTGATTTTCAGGAAAACCACTTTTCAACGCAATATCTTTTGAAGATGGTCTATCTAAAATTCTAAAATAACTCAAGTTGTTTTCCCAAAAGTTTTCAAACTTCTCAATTGTTTGAACACCTGTTAATCCCAATAAAATTTTTCCTTTAAATTTTTCATTCAACACTTTCAATGAGTCTTCATAATTCTGCACATAATAAATCATTGAACTTTCTATTCTCTCAGGATATGCTCTTTGTAATCTATAAACTGGTAATTCACATCTTTTAGCCACCACATCAATTGTTCTATGTAATTCTTCAGCAAAAGGATGTGATGCGTGAATAATGGCTGTAATTTTTTTATCAGAAATAAATTGTTCTAAACTTTCAACAGAAAAAGCACCAGAACGATACAATCCATTTTTACCTAATTCCACTTTTATTGCTGTTTTGGTGGAATAGATATACTGCAATTGAAGTGCATCTAACACCTCAATTGCTTGTTTACCTTCTGTTGTTCCTCCAAAAACTAATATCATCTCTATTATCTAAATTCTTTTATTTCTTCTAATTGTCACACTGAGCCTGTCGAAGTGCTTCTCTATCCTCTCTTCTAAAGTTGTCTCCCTGAGATTGTCTAAGTGCGCTCTATTTACTCACTTAAAACAAATTTCTTATTGGTTCTAAAAATATGTTTCCATTCTGGACTGTATAAATGTGATCTATTTTTTCTTGCTCCAATGGCCTCTCCAACTATAATTAAAACAGTTCTCGATTTTTTACTATCCTTAACTATTTGAGCTAAATCTTCCAGTTTTCCTTGGTATATTTCTTCATCTTTCCAAGTTAATCTATACATTACAGCAACTGGTGTTGTAGCATCATAATGTTCTAATAATTGATTTTGAACTTTCTTAGCAATACCAACACTTAAAAACAAACACATTGTTGCTTTGTGTTTTGCCATTTCAACTAATTTTTCAGATTCTGGTAATGGTGTTTTACCTTCTCCTCTAGTTAAAATAATAGATTGTACAACTTCTGGAATTGTAAATTCCGATTTTAATGCGGCTGCAGCTGCACTAAATGAAGAGATACCAGGGACAATAAAATAATCCATTCCTAACTCATCAAAAATGGTCATTTGCTCTTGAATAGCGCCATAAATTGAAGGATCACCACATTGTAAACGAACTATTGAATTTCCTTTTATATAATGTTCTTGCATTAAAGCAACTTGTTCTTCTAAAGTCATTGAAGCTGAATTACGAACTACAGCACCTTTTTTACACCAATTTGTCATTTCTTCAGGAATTAAACTCCCTGCATACAGTACACAATCAGCATTTTCTAAGTATTGTTTTCCTTTTACAGTAATCAATTCTTCATCTCCAGGACCAGCTCCAATAATTGCTATTTGAGCTTTTCTTTCAACCTTTGAATTTAAAGCAACTGCAAACGTAAATTTTTCGTTATTATCAAGAATAACTTTTTGTTTTTCAACCAATAAATTATTGTTTTTAGACAATAACATAGCTGTAGATTCTGAAACTCCGTCAACACCAATTTTTTCTTGTACCATTAAACTTGGGTTTGGCACATTTACAGTATCAATTTCTTCAGAAGTAAAAGTTTTAAACGGAATATTATTGTTTGTACTCCAATCTAAATAAGCACTTTGTTTTCCTTTAATATCTATAGATCCAAAATTTTCAATTGCTGAAAACAACAATCCTTTTTCTTCAAATTTCGCTTTAAAAGTTTCATCAAATAAACGTTCATCTAAACTTTTTGAACAACCAGAACCAACAGATAACACTTTAGGAACATAGTACAATACAGGAATTGTAGCTGTAATTACTTTATAAGTTACTGCAATTAATAATTCAAATTTAGTGAAATCAATATCTGCTACATTATAAAAAACAGTCACAAAATTTGGCAACGTTTTTTCTAAGAATTCTGTTCCATTATCCTTTATATCCAACAATAAAGCGGTAGGCTTATTGTTTACAAATAATGCCATTATTTCGTTCAACGTTGAAGCACTTTCTGTTTTCCAATTAAATTGTTTTCCAAGAGTATCCAACCCCCAAATTTCTTGCACATCACTTGATGTTGAAATAATTGCTTTTCCACCCAATAACTGAGCTACTTTAACAGCAAAATCATTTGCTCCACCTGTATGTCCGCTAATTACAGACTGTACATTTAATCCTAATTCATCTACGCAAATTACGGCTGCATCCTTATATTTATCATTTAAAAATGGTGCAATAGTTCTAACACAAATACCAAGTGCACTAATAAAACAGATGCCGTCAATTTTTGAGAAATTATCAGCTAGATAATCTGAAATTGAAGATACTACTGATACATGTTCATTATCAGATGTACGCGTTGTAATTATTAATGACTTTGGAAATTGTTTTTGTAAAACTAAGGCTTGTTCAATCCCTTTATCCGTAATTGCTATAATGCTTATTTTTTTCATTTTTTCTATTTTTTCACTGCTGAATGAATTGTGATTTTATTATGTTCGTTTACCTGAATATTCATACTATCTATTGAATATTCCAGCTGTGTAAGTTCATTTATAAAAGTTGAACTGGTTGTTTCTTTTACTGCGTTGGTTACAAATCGTACTGAAGGATTTAACGCATATACTTTATGAATCATTTCTTTCAATCTATTTCCGTGACCTCCTATAAAAACAACATCTGGAGTTGGATATTCTGACAAGTTTAAATCGAAAAAATCATCGATTACAACTTTAATTCCAGGTGCTGAAAATTGTTCTTTATTTTTCTGAATAATCTCTCCGCATTCCTCTCTTTTTTCAAAAGCTATAATATCTAAATGTGGAAAATGTTTTTTCGCTTCAATAGCCACAGAACCCGTACAAGAACCAATATCCCAAAAGGTAACCGCGTTTTTTAATTGCAAAGCATTTAATGTACTTAACCGAATAGGCATTTTGGTAATCATATTCGACCTATTTGGAAGTGAAATAAACTCAGCATCTGGAATTCCAAAAAAGCTGTTTTTCGCAAACTTTCGTTCCAAAAGCACACAATTTAAATTTTGATGCGTTAAAAACTTACACTCAATTAAATCGTAGGTATTAATTTTTTCATTTTCTCCATCTAACTCTTCGCCTACTGTAATTTTATAATTATCAAAACCATATTTTAACAATCGTGCTGCAATAGCCGCAGGCGTTTTTTTGTTATCGGTTAAAACTCCAATTAAAGGCTCTTCATGAATTAAAGCAATATCTAAAGCTGACCAAGATCTACCGTGAACAGATACCGAACGCAATAAGCTATAATCAATTGTTGTTTTTTGACACAACCGTTGAATACTATTGAAATATGGAAATGATTTAATCTTAGCTTCAGGCATATACCGTTTTAGCGTATTTCCAAAGCCATAAAAAAATGGATCTCCAGAGGCAAAAATCATTATTGGTAATTTATATTCTCCATATTTTAGAAGAACAACATCCATTCTACCCGATATTTCTATCCAAGTATGCTTTTTTGGTAATATTGATTTTACTAATTTATAATGTCTTTTTCCACCAGAAAAAACCGAAGTATTTTGTATCAATAACAAAACCTCTTTGCTTATAATTGGTTTGGAATGATTTCCTATTCCAACAATATAAAAATCAAAACAATGTGTTTTATCGAATGCTTTTTTGCACATACCTTTAACTATTCTTCAAAATAAGTTGAAGCTTCTTCTAATGTATAAGCTGCATTTACAATTGCTGCTGCAACATTGCTTCCTCCTCTGTTTCCTTCAATAATTACCCAATCAGTATCTTTTACCTGCGATAATTGTTCTTTAGATTCAATTACATTTACAAATCCTACTGGTGCTCCAATAACTCCTGTTGGTTTAAAATCTTTATTCGTTCTAATCTGATCTGTAATTTCCATTAAAGCAGTTGGTGCATTTCCAACAACATATAACGCATTTGGATGCAACTCAATAGCTTTTCTAATTCCTGCCTGAGAACGTGTAATATTTTCTTTTATGGCTAATTCCTGCGCATCTTCATCATTTAAATAGCAATGAATACTTGTTCCATATTGCCCACTAAAAGCTTTCGTAATTCCTGCTTTTACCATAGTAACATCCGTAATAATTTCACCTCCGTTTTTTAGGTAATTATGCAAGTTTAAAATTGCATTCTCAGTAGATTTATAAAACTGATGATCGTCTAAAACTCCTGTGGTATGAATTACACGTGTAATTGCCCATTTATCGTTATTAGCATAGTCCAAATCCTGAATATGATTTGTAACTATTCTAAAACTTTCTTGCTGAATTTCTTTTCCTGTATGCGGTTTTCTATTTAAGTATCCACGAGGAGTTACCAAATAGTTTTTAAACTGGAATGTTTGAGAATTCCCAATCATTACCAAACTAAACATATCTACATCTTCTGGATTGAATTCTCCAAGCGTCGTAATTTTAATATTTTCATCCGGACGTGTAACTTGTTTTACAATAGCAACTGGAGTTGATGCGCTTCTTTCTTCTAAAAATATTTTTTGCAATCTCCCTAACTGCCAATGTCTTTTAATACTTTTTGGATTGTACAAACTAGTTACAAAATCTCCCATTGCAGCAGCTCTAATTCGTTTTTCAATTACATTCCAAGGTGTCATTAAATCCGACAATGAAATACAACAGAAATCGTGACCAAGTGGTGCTCCTAATTTACTTCCTGATGCTAAAAATGCTGAAATACCAGGCAAGGTTTCCAATTCAAGATTTTCTATATCTCGTTTAGCAACCATTTCGTAAACAATTGCTGCCATTGAATAAATACTAGCATCACCAGAACCAATTACAACAACATATTTACCTTCTTTTGCTTTTTCAATTGCTTTTTCGGCACGTGCTTCTTCCTTTCCCAAAGGCATTGAGATTAACTCTGCATCTTCTTTAAAAAATTCTTTTCCAAATTGAAAATAATAATCGTACCCAATAACAACATCAGCCAATGCCAACGCATTTTTTACTAAGGGTAACATATAATTTTTATCTCCTGGTCCAAGACCTGCTACTGTAATTTTCATTTTCTAATAGTTATTAAAGAGAAATATGGAATATCTCTTTTGTTGATTTCTTCTAAATTTGAAGCTATAAATTGATTTTTTGTTCCTAATTTCTCAGAATAATTAATAGCGTAATTTCCTTTTGAAAGCACATTATTAACCACATCCATCACCGATTTAATTTTCATTAAAACAACGGTATCAAAATGTGTTAAAGCTTCTTCTAATTCTGCTTCAGTTTGAACTCTTGGCAAAATAATTAGCTTCTCATTTTGTAAACATAACGGCGTTAAATGTTCTGAAGCGGCTAAAGCATATGAAGTGATTCCTGGAATTAATTCTACGTTGAAATTTTCTTTTTTAATTTTTTCTAACAAATATGAAAAAGAGCTAAATGTATTTACATCTCCTTCACTTACTATTGCTATCTTCAAGCCTTTTTTATAATCTGATATAATTTGTTCAAAAGTTAAATCGTATAATTTACTTACTTTAACTCGTGCCAAATCCATTTCTAAATAAAAACCTTCAAATTTAGTTTCATCTAATTTATAATGTTCTAAAATACTAAGTGAGTAACTTGATTTTACGCCATTTTTAAACAAAGATCCGGGATAGTAAATTTTATCTGCATCTTGTAAAACTTTTAATCCTTTTAATGTAATTAAATCAGGATCTCCCGGACCTAATGAAACTCCATAAATTATTGATTCTGTATTCATTTATTATCTTTTAATTGGAATTAATTAAATTCCTAAAATATTTTTTAATGTTTTTGAAATGCTTTTTTTAGCACCAACTTTTTCATCTTCTTCAAACAAAATCCCTTTCACATTTAAATGGTGTCCAATTTGTTCTTTTCCAATCTCTTCTTCAAAACCAACAATTTGCTTACGGTATTTACAAACCTGACAATTCATATTTCCAGTACCATTAATTGCCTCATCTAACCGTTCATCAAAAGCCTTTAAAATCAACTCATCTTTTCCAAAAGGTTTTGTTGAAATATATTTGTTTGTGGTTGTTTCATTAAAATCTTCAACAGCTTTATAAATGCGTTCTAACAAAATTCCTGTAAAAAAGAAAAATGGAATTACATACGTTCTTTTAAAACCTAATTTATCAACAAATTCCATCGATTCTTTAACACTTGGATATGCCGTACCGCTATACCCAACGGTTGCAAATCCAAAACCCATTCCTTCCCAAAGCATACTGCATAATTTGTGTACATCAGAATTTGCATCTGGATCTGTTGTTCCTCTTCCTACAACAATTAAAGCTGTTTCTTTTCTTGGAATTACTGGTAATTCTTGTTCCTTTTCCAGCAAAATTTTCTGAGATAAATCCAATAAAAAAGAACTAACACCTAAATGTTTACCCATTTTTATTGTTAAATCTGAATGATATGATTGTAACGTATTTAATTCATACGGAATATCATTTTTTGCATGAGAACCTGCAAAAAGTATAATTGGTAACGCATAAATTTCACGAATTCCTTTTTCATACATACGCTCTACTGCAGCTTCATATAACGGATGATTGAATTCTAAAAAACCATAATCTACTTCATAATCTGTATACCTTGCTTTAAGAGCATCTACCATTTCTTTAAATGCAGAAGTACCTGTTTTGGTTCTACTACCGTGACCGCATAATAAAATTCCTTTTTTCATAATTATTGAATTGGTTCTATTCCAATTAAAAATACTACTGGCATTGGTAATGGATTTTCTTTTATTGCTGCTTCTATTTCTCCTAATGTTGAACTTAACAACAACTCGTTTTCTCTAGATACATTGGAAATAGCATTTATTGGAATATTTGGGTTTCCAGTAACTTCAATTAGTTTTGGAATTAACTTATCCAAACTTTTTAGACCCATATACAAAGCCAATGAATTTCCGGCTTTTAATAAAGATGCAATTCCTTTTAGCTGATCAAATGAATAATCTGCGGTATGCGCTGTACAAATTAAAACTGCATTCGATTTTTGACGTTCAGTAATAGGTATATTGCAATAACTTGCAGCTGCCAATGCCGCCGAAATACCTGGTACAACATTAAATGGTATTTTTTCTTTGGTTAAATACCGTGCTTCCTCACCTGCTCTTCCATAAATATATGGATCACCAGATTTAATACGGACAACTTTTTTCCCTAAATAATAATACTTACTAAATAAATTGTTGATGTTTTCTTGACGTTTCATTTGACAGAATTTATCTCCAAATTTTCGTCCCACATAAATTCTTTCTGCAGTTGTATTTATCTCTAAAATTTCTTCACTAATTAAATTATCATGTAAAATAATTTCGGCATCTTTTATTAAATCAAACGCTTGAAGTGTTAATAGTTTTATGGTTCCAGGACCAGCTCCAATAATAGAAATCTTTCCTGTAAATTCACTTGTGAAAATTTGCTCTGGATTGTCAAATTTATAGGTATAATTCAATAATTCTTTAGATTTAGAATTATCAATTATTTTCTTTTCAGCAATTTTTTCTGTTACCTCAAAAATAGGCTGATCTAACTCTAAAATTTTAGCTGCATTTTTATAATAATTTTCTCTTACAGGATGTTTTGAAGCGCAACCATTAATAACCTCACCAAAACAATCTTGCTCAATTATTGCATTAATTAAACCTATACAATCTTCTCTGTGAATTAAATTAACCTGAGCTGCAGCATTTTTCAATACTCTTTTTCCTGCTAAAAACTTTCCTGGATGTCTGTCGGGACCAATTAATCCTGCTAAACGTAAAATTGTAGCATTTTCCCCAAAATGGTTTTGAATTACTTTTTCAGCTGCCAAAACTGCAACTCCTGATTCTTTTATTGGAATCGCTTCAACATTCTCAGAAATAGGAATATCACTAGGTCCGTAAACAGCGGTAGAACTTACAAAAATCACTTTTACACTTTTCGGTGTTTTATCCGCAATTTGTGTTATTAAGCTTGGATAAATAGTTGCTATATTTTCTATTCTTCTTGGAGGAATATTTATAATTAAATATGCTGTATCATCAATAAAACTATCCCAATCTCCTTTAATTTCATTTGGTAAAACTTCAATTCTACTAACATAAAAAGGATGCTTTGCCAGCTCTTTTGTTTTAGATATAGAAGACGAACTTCCTGAAATTATATTCCCTTTTTGGTGTAAATTAATCGCTAATGATTCACCCAACCATCCTATGCCTAATATTGCTATTTTTTTAGCCATTTGTTTCATTTATATGAGGTTCTAAAATTCCCCCCAATTGAATATTTAAACAATAATTCCAAATTGTATTTTTTGTTGAATCCAATTTAATTATTGCTACTGTTTTTCCTATTTTATTTTTAAATCGTATTCCCTTTTCACCACTACTTGTTAACCTAAAATATTCTGTACTCGATATTTTTTGTTGCACTAGTTCAATAGGTTCCGTTTTGGGAACAAAACCAATAATTAATTGAACTGTTTTATTATGTGTAAATTCTAAAGTTATAGCATACGGATCTTCATATTTTACGGCAACCAAGTCTTTAAAATCTAATAATTCACCGTTGTTTAATTGTAATACAGCGCCACTTTTTGTTTGAAGTAGAAATAGAAATAAAGGATATAAATATTGATCTGAACTAAATCCTTTTGTTATACAACACATCCCCAAATCAACATCATTTTTATGCTGAAAACCTTTTGGTTTAAATGGTTTTATTTCTTTTTCTGAAATTACTTTATCCCAATTATCTTGATACAATAAATAAGGAGTTACTCCTTTTTGTTCATTAACATGAGACTCTATAATTTCTTGAATTTTAGAAGCTGTTAAGTGTTTATACCAATAATTACCAGACTGTACAATACAAGTTGGTGCATCTTCGCACCTACCGTTACATCTAGTTTTAATGGTATGGGTTTTGTTCCAAAGGTTATTATTTCTAATATAAGCCCTTGCATTTCTAGTTACAATTTCACTTCCTGCTTTTTGACAAGAACCTCCATCGCAAAAGAAAAAAGTAGTAGTTGATGTTGCTAAGTTTTTACCCATTCTTTAATAAATTAAGATGGATATTAACTGTTAGAAAAGCTATTTTTTGCGCAAAAAATACTCCGTTTATTGCATAAAATAGTTTAAAAAAAATTGATTTTTTCATTCTACTTTTGTTTCATCAAGAATAAAACAAAGAGTAAGAACTAAACCTAAAGGTAGTTTTCAAACACTTCAACTTCTATTCCCGAAAGTTTTGTATAAAATTTTGCTTTTTGGCAGGTTTTCTGACTTACTCTACTTTTAACGTCTTCCCATCAAAATATTGACAGTGACAAAATGTTAAAAGCTTTTTTAGAGCTTACAGCTGCGGGTACAGTTCTCGATTTAAACGAGATTCCCTTTTTAATTCCATTTCTTTACAAAACAAGAAACCAAAAGCTTTGCGAAAGTAATACTATTTACAATTCCATCCAAAATTAATAAAAGATATTTCAGTCTTGTATAATTTAAAACTTCATTCTATCAAGTTCCTTTAAAACAAACTCTGCTCTTAATTCAACAGTAGTAAAGGGTAAAAAAATGATGTTATAGTTGTATTTTTTATAAATATCTTTAATTATTTTAGACAAGGATAATTGATCTTCAAAGCGTTGAGGTCGCTGTTCGTCTTGAACATAAATTTGTTTCCAAGGTTTTGCAAAAAAAATAGTTTTATGGTAGTATTTATTAAAATTGAAATTTTTATAATGTGCTTCAACTTTTTTATTTGCGTGTTCTAAATAAGCAATATTATCTATTAAACTTCTATCACAAAAAACACTATCTGGTTCTTTATGAAGCCTTAATTTTGTTTCATTAAAAACCAACTGTGTAAAACGTTCAATATTTTGCCAAGGCATTCCGTCATTTCCTGATTTTTGTTCATCAATAATTATATCTCTGGAAACTTCGTTTAAACACTTAATTCCTTTTTTTTCTAAAGCATTTATCAATGTAGATTTTCCTGATCCTGGAGGACCCGATATAATGTATTTCTTTTTTATTTGAGCCATAGATAAACAAGTACTGAAACAGTTACAAACAATACACTAGCAGCATAATTTATTTTGGCTACTTTATTAATTTCTTGATGTTGAATTAATCTATTATTAGAACCAATAAATGGTTTTTTATAAATTTTACCTCCATAAAAATTTGGACCCCCAAATTGACAATCTAACACGTATGCTAATGCCGCTTCTGGATAACCAGCATTTGGACTGCTATGTTTTTTACCTTCTTTAAATACAAAGAAAAGACCTTTAATTTTAAATTGAACTACTAAAATTAAAATGGCTGTAATTCTTGATGGAATATAATTTGCAACATCATCTAAAATTGCTGCAAACTTACCAAATTGTTCGTAACGATCATTTTTATAACCAATCATAGAATCTAGCGTATTAATCATTTTATACGCCATAATTCCTGGCACACCAAAGCAAACAAAATAAAATAATGGAGCAATAATACCATCACTTAAATTTTCAGACATTGTTTCTAAAGTAGCAATTCTAATTTGTTGCTCATTCAAGGCTGAAGTATCTCTACCAACTATCCACGATAATCTTTTTCTCCCTGCTTCTAAACCTTCGTTTTTCAAAACATTAAAAACAGCTTTACCTTCTATAACCAATGTTTTATTGGCTAAACAGTAAAATACCATTAAAACTGAAAAAGCTATTTCAACAATATAATAATGGCTATTTCGCAAAAAATTAATAAAGAAAAATGGCAATAAAAAAACACTTCCAACCAAAACTATTGTTAAAAACATCCCCTTTACAAATTGAGATTTTCCCTTATTTAATAGCTTTTCTCCTTTTGAAATTAAATTTCCATAACCTACAATTAAATGTGGCAACCATTTTGGATCACCAAATAAAAGGTCTAATAAAAACCCAGAAACTAATATATAAACGAATGTTAATTCCATTCTTTTAAGGCTTTTATTAATGCTAAATTTTCTTTTTCAGATTGTACCGCTAAACGAATACACTCTCCTTTTAATCCTGTAAAATTAGTAGCATCACGCACTAAAATTTGATGGTTTTCAATCAAATATTTTTTTAATTCTGAAGCTGTTCCTTTTTGAAGTTCAACTAAAAAATAGGTAGTATAACCCTCAATTACATTTAAATAAGGAATGCTATTTACTTGAGCTTTAAAAATAGAAGTTTCGGCTAATAACTCGTTAATATTAAAGGTTAATTTTTTATAATTATTAAAAATAAACACACCCGAAGCAATAGCCAAACTATTTACACTCCAAGGCATTTTTAACGCAAATAAATTACTAATAAAATTAGAATTTGAAATTACATACCCCAAACGTAAACCTGGCATTGCAAAAGTTTTTGTTAAAGAACGAACTATTGAAATATTTGAATATTTTTTTATTAATGGCAATACCGAATTTACAGCATTTGTAAACTCATAATAAGCTTCATCAATTATAAAATGTGCTTTTGGATAAGATTTTAGTAGATTTTCAATTTCAGCAGTTGTTAAAATTTTTCCATCAGGATTATTGGGGTTACATATAAAAACCAAGCTATCTTCATAATTAGTTTCAAATATTTGCTTTCTTGAAATAAAACGGTGTTCTAACTTATTAATTTTACACGCATCTTCATATTCTGCAAAAGTAGGCCCTACAATAATTGCCTTTTTATGTTGAAAACACTGAGCTATTAAATAAAAAGCTTCCGTTGCTCCATTAGAAAATAAAAACTGATTTTCATCTAAATCAAAATAGTTGGCAGCCAAAACATTTAGTTCTTTAGCTGCAGGTGAAGGATAATTTTGAATTTGAGCCACCTTACTTTCCAACTCTTTTAAAAGTAAAGGAGAACAACCTTTATAGTACACATTTGAACTAAAATTGTATTTTATTTCACAATTAAATTGATGCAAATCATCACCGTGCCCATTAATCATTTTGCAATTGTTATTTGAGAGTATATTTTTTCAATATCAAGACAATCTCTTAATAAATCTGCTAATTTATCGAAATTTTCATTTTTAAATGCTTCATAGCTTTTAACTTCATTTTTAGAAACACTTCCTAATAAATCATCAATAACCACTTGATTGTCAAAAATTCCGTGCATATAAGATCCCCAGCAATTATCATTCAATAAATAACCTTCTTTAGTATCATTTATTTGTAATAATGGTGAAGGTTTATCTGTTATTGAAGTTCCCATATGAATTTCATAACCACTACATTTTTCATCAAAGTTTTTAAACTTAAAATCTCGTTGAATAGTAGTTTTTTCTTTCGTTAATGCTGTTTTTAAAGGTAATATTCCTAAACCAGGAATAATAGTAGCATCGCTTTCAACTCCAAAAGGATCACTAATTTCTTCACCCATCATTTGATAACCACCACAAATACCTATCACTTTTTTATCTGCATCAAAAGCTTTTAAAACCGTTTGAGCTATACCATTTGTGCGTAAAAATTGCAAGTCGGCTATAGTATTCTTCGTTCCTGGAAGTATAATGATATCCGCTTTACCTATTTCTTCAGCATTTTTTGAATAAAATAAATTTACACGTTCATCACGTTCCAATAAATTAAAATCGGTATAATTTGAAATATGCGGTAATAAAATAACTGCAATATTTATTTTTTCTAAAGAAGCTATTTCATTTTTCTGACTTAAAGCAACAGAATCTTCATCTTCAATATAAATATCCGATGCATAAGGCACTACCCCAATTACGGGAATACCTGTAAGCTCTTCAATTTTGGTTCTACCAGTTTCAAATAAATTAATATCACCTCTAAATTTATTTATAATAATTCCCTTAATTAGATCTCGCTCCCATTTTTCTAACAATTCAATAGTTCCGTAAACACTTGCAAAAACACCTCCTTTATCAATATCTGCAATTAAATAAACAGAAGCTTTGGCATATTGTGCCATTCTCATATTTACAATGTCTCTGTGTTTTAGGTTTAATTCAGAAATACTTCCGGCACCTTCCATTACAATTGGATGGTATTCTTCAGCCAAAGAATCGAAAGCGTTTTGAGCTTCCTTAAATAAATTCTCTTTATTATTCCCTAAAAAATATTCGTTTGCCGTTTGGTTTCCAATAGGTTTACCGTGTAATATTATTTGTGAAGATTTATGAGACGTTGGTTTTAACAACACCGGATTCATACTACTTTTACAAGGAATTCCACAAGCTTCAGCCTGTACCGCTTGCGCTCTACCTATCTCTAAACCCTCTGGAGTTACAAAACTATTTAGCGACATATTTTGTGCTTTAAAAGGCGCTGGATTATAGCCATCTTGTTTTAAAACTCTACAAATTCCTGCTGCAATAATACTTTTGCCAACATCAGATCCGGTACCAACAAACATTATGGGACTTAACTTCATATCTCAATTTTCTAATAAGTCGCCAAATATACAAATCAATAAAATATAATTTAGTATTATTTAATAATTCAATAATATTCTATTGTTAAGTATTCTATATTTTTATATCAACGTCTTTACAATCTTTTAAATTTTTATTTATTATGATTCAAAAGAACATCAAATATCTAACTATTAATCTGTTTTTGTTTACTATAAATGAGATAATAATTGAAACTACCAAGTTTAATACTTTTAAAAGTAAAATAATATGCTTCTATCTTTAACATTAAATCTATTTTTTTATAGACTTTTCATGTGTTAATTGTAGTTTTACTTTTATGTCTTTAGCTGACTCTCTTCTTGTTAAAATCATTGGCGCAGAAACGCCTACAGCTAATAATAAAAGTATAAAAAAAGCTTTTAAACCATTACTAATTGTGTCATTTAAAATTTTTATAAAAAGGGTTTCATCAGTATTACTGGTAAGTTTAATAATACCTAGCATCATTTTATATGAAAAAGCCCCGGGAACCATTGGTATTACAGCAGGAATGGCAAATACAAATGGAGGCGCATGTTTTATGTGTGCCACCCAAACACTTAAAAAACCAACAACTACAGCTCCAAAAAAGCTACCAATAACAATATTTCCTTCATACTGAATAGTTAATAGTTTAACAGCACCACCAATGGCTCCCAGTATAAAAATGGTTATTAATGTACGTTTTGGTACATTAAATAACATAGCAAAACCAACAGCTGCAAAACCAAGCCAAATCCATTTTTCAAAAAAAGCGAATAAATCCATATTACCCAATATTATAAATTATTATAGCACCTAACAAACCTAAAGCAATTGCAAAAGCTAAAATTAAACCATTTACACCTCTTACAATTCCGTTCATAATATTCCCATCTAGCAAGTCCGTTAAGGAATTAATAAGCGGTATCCCTGGAATTAAGTAAAGAACACTTGTTGCAAAAGCTAAATCTGGATGATCACCTATATTTAATTTTACAGTTAATCCTGCTATAAGTGATGAAGTAAAAGCTCCAAAAAACACACATAAGTACGAATTAAACTTCTTTTTAATTGCCTCTTGACGAACAAACAATCCTATAAATGTAGCAGTAAAAGCTACAGACATTTCAATTGGTCCACCTCCAAACAGTCTACAAAAGGAAGCTCCTGCTAAGGCTACAAATATTAATATTAAAATGCGCGGATAATGAGGTAATCCTTGTAAACGATTCAATTCTTCTACAGCCTTATTTAAGGCTAATTTCTCTTCGGCAATTTGCCAACTTAACTTACTAATACCACTTACAATCCTAAAATTAGCGCCATGTGGTAATGTTTTTTTTATGCTACTGTAAAAATTATCGTCATTTTCACTATTTAAAGTAAGCATTAATGCTCTGTGCATAATTAATAATTCTGCTGAATGACCATAAGCATTTGCAATTCTTAATGTTGTAATTCTAATTCTGTTAGTATTTGCTCCTGAACTCATTAATAAAGCTCCGGTTTCCAAAAGAAATTGAGAAAGTTCTTTTGTATCATGTTTATTCATAATATCAAAATAAAAATTTAAAAACTGGTTTCTTTTTTTCAAGAATTAGCTTTTAACAGCTTGTTTTTTTGAAAAATATATAGTACCGCGAAATTATAATATTGTTCGATTATTTTATCCTTTATATAGAAGAATTGACTAAAACGTTTTTTTAATATTTTATCTTGTTTTTTTGATATTACAATTGAAAAACATTTTCCATCTGAAAAATGAAATCTTGTAAGCTCATTGGAAATAATTTAGTTAAACCTCCGGCTTTTAGCATTCTATTCTAAGTAAATTTAATAACTCTTTTTTTTAAGTTCACTTATAAAAATTTGACTACAAAATATTTACATTTGTTTAAATATTTATTTTTATGATTATAACTGAGTTGGTAGGCAAATACAATGTAAAGGGTAAAAACCAAAATGAAGATCATTCGAAATACAATGGAATTTTAACTTTAACACTTAATGATCATTCTAAAATTGATGCACATTGGCTCATAAATGATAGTCAAGATCAATTTGGTACTGGTTTTTTTAAGAATAATATTTTGGTAATTAACTTTTACTATTTAGGTGAGAATCAAAAAAAATTTAAAGGTGTTGTTGTTTACCAAATCTTAACTAAAGATGTGTTGGATGGTTTTTGGAGCGAAAAATATGCAGACCAAAATTATTTGGGCATTGAACGATGTTATAAAATTAACAAAGAAAGTGAAATTTTAAATTAAAAACCCTCAATGAATTGTCCTTGTAACCCTAATAAAAAATATAGTGATTGTTGTGAAAAAGCACATAAAAACATAGAAAATGCAACCAGTGCAGAAGCTTTAATGCGCTCAAGATATAGCGCTTTTGTTTTGGCAAATATTAATTATTTACAAAAAAGTCATCATAGCAGTTCAAGACCTAGCAACAAAGAAAAAAAGGAAATTGAAAAATGGACAAAATCTGTAAGTTGGGTAAAATTAGAAGTTTTAAAATCTACTAGAGATACTGTTGAATTTAAAGCTTTTTTTATGGAAAATGGTATTATTAATGTAATCCATGAAAACTCTAAGTTTTATATAGAAAATAAGCATTGGGTTTATTTAGGTGAGAATAAATAAATTCCATTGATTTATATCATATACTTCATTAATTTATATGTTTAAATTTGCGACTTTAATAAAATAATCTACCTTTTTATGATTATTGTAGTTACTTATAAGCATATAAAAAATGAGTAAAAAAAAACACTGTAATATTCCTATTTTTATACCTGAACTTGCGTGTCCACATCAATGTGTTTTTTGTAATCAAGAAAAAATTAGTAATACTTTTTCAGTACCTACCCCAAATGAAATAGGAGTAATAATAGATAGTTACCTTGAAACTATTCCTAAAAGCGCTGAAATTAACATCGCATTTTTTGGTGGAAGTTTTACTGGAATTCCTCAACAAAAAATGATCAGTTATTTAAAAGTAGCTTATAAATATGTTGTAGAAGGTAAAGTACAGGGAATCCGAATTTCAACAAAACCCGATTATATTACCAACCCCATTTTAGATATTTTAGAAAAGTATGGCGTTATAGCTATTGAGCTAGGTGCACAATCTACTAATGATAAAGTTTTAGTAAAATCTGGTAGAGGTCATAAATTTGACGCGATAGAAAAAGCAGCCAATTTAATTAATAATAGAAATTTTGAATTAGGACTTCAAATGATGCTAGGTTTACCATATGACAACTTAGAATTATCCATACAAACCGCAAAAGATATTGTTAGATTAAAAGCAGATACCACTAGAATTTATCCTACTGTTGTAGTAAAAGGTACCGTTTTGGAAAAAATGTACAAAAAAGGAGATTATAATGTACTTTCATTAGAAGAAGCTGTAAGTTGGAGTAAAGAAATTTTAAAAATATTTAATGAAGCTAATATTAAAGTTTTAAGAGTTGGATTGCATCCTTCAGAAGAATTAGAACCTGAAAAATCCTTAGTTGCAGGACCAATTCACCCATCATTTAAAGAAATGGTTTTATCTGAATTATGGAATGATGTTTTAAATGAAAAGCAACTAGAAAAAGGAAAATCTATTATTCATGTTGCACAAAATCAATTAAATTATGCGATTGGTTACAAGGGAAGAAATAGAAATTTGCTTCAAACCAAAGGGTATGACGTTAAATTTGTAGCTGATAAAAACCTTAAAGATTTTGAATTAAATGTATGCCATAATTGATAAAAGAACTCCTTTAGATGTAAAAAATAATCTTGCAAAATATACAAATGATATTTTTGAATTTTCAAGCAAGGGGATTACATACAATTCTATTTCTGGTCATCCCGATATATTTATATTTCAAGATGAAAAAGGACTCGTTTTAGCTCCTAACACTCCTAAAAGTTTAATTGAATTTTTAAATAATAAAGCTATCAATTATTCCTTTGGCATTAAAAATGTTGGAGAAAATTTAGACGATAGTGTATTGTACAACTGTTTAACTTCTGAAAAGCATTTTTTTTGTAAAAAAAACAAACCTGATGTTTCAATTCAACAAAGAAGTTCTCAAAAAACATTAATAAACCTTCCACAAGCATTTGCCAGATGTAGCATGTTTGTTATAAAAGATAAAGTTGTTACTTCAGACAAAGGAATTCTTAATGTGCTTAAAAAAAACGTGATAGATTATTTTTACTTTGATCCTTCAGAAATTAAAATAAAAGATCACAAAAATGGTTTTATTGGCGGTACAATGGGCTCAATAAATAACAAGGTGTTTTTCTTAGGAAATATTTTAAAACACCATGATGGTGAAGCTCTTTATAAATTTATTTCTAACCAAGGAAAAGACGTAATTTGTTTAGGAAATGATTATTTATATGACGGTGGAAGCATCTTTTTTGTTTCTTAATTACTGAAAATACCCTAATATTTATCATTATTCACTAATAAACACCAAATAAAAAAGAACGCAAACCACTCATTATCTATATTTTAAACTAAACAAATTAAGAAAATAGTTTTGCTTTCTTAAAATTATTTAAACCTAACAATTATCATATTTCAATTTATATTATTGATATATCTTTAAAATAATTATTAACCTCTAACATTTTAAATAGTTAATTAATTCTCCTCTCAATTAGTTATCTAAAATGACCTATGAAAAAATTCAAAATCAATTTAATTTTATTAGTGCTTCTTGTTGCTTCTTTAGGTCTTTTAGGTTGGTTCAAAAATTGGGTAATATTAACAAGTATTTCTTCAAAATACTTTCCGATAGCACCTTTAACAGCCATTTTGTTTATTGTATTAAGCTTTAATTATTTATTATATTTTTTAAAAAAGCCATCTAAAGTAGTTAAAAGAATAAATCTGATTCTTCCAATTATAAGTCTTCTTATATCTGTTTTTTGTTTAATTGATTATTTTTTTATTTTAAATTGGGATTTCGAAGAACATCTTTTTAACAAATCTTATTTATTTGGAGAGAATCCTGTTGGAGAAATTTCTCCTTTAGCTGCTAGTTTATTTATTTTTTCAAATATCTTCTTTTTAACTATTAAAAATAAAAAACATAAAATAACTCACTCTATAAATTCTATTTTCTTCTATTTACAAGCATTCTCAAGTGCAATATTTTTATTGGGCTATGTAAAGAACAGCATGTTTATTTATACATTTGATATTCTTTCATTATCAATTCCTACCGCATTTGCTTTTTTTTTAATAAGCCTTGTTCAATTAAATATAATGGAATTTAAGATTTGGCCGTTAAAAAAACTTTTTCATTCATCTACAATTCAAACTAAATTATTAAAATCTTTTTTACCTTTTATACTTATTTTTATTCTAACGGTTAACTATATTGAGTCTCATATTTTAACAAATAAACCTTCAGGTACAATTAATAATTCTATTTTTTTCTTAATTATTATAATAACAATCATTGTAATTTATGCCTTTATTTCAAGAAAAATAGGAAACGAACTAAATGAAAGTAAAACCTTATACCAACGTTTATTTAACAACAGTACTGTTGGTTTATACCAGACTACACCAAAAGGAAAAGTAATTTCAGCCAATCCAACATTAATAAAAATGTTTGAGTACAACTGTTTAGAAGACCTTTTAAAAAGTGATTTATCAACTGGTAGTTATGTAGATGTTTCAAAAAAAATAGAATTTGATTCAATAATGAAAAAAAATGGCGAAATAGCCGATTATCGATCAGAACGGTACACTAAAAACCAAAAAATAATTACAGTTCTTGAGGGTGCAAAAGCCGTAAAAGATATTAATGGAGAAATTATTAGGTATGATGGTGTAATTGAAAACATTACCAATTTTAAAAATACTTTAGAAAAATTAAAACTTAGTGATGAAAGATTTAGATTGGCTTCTTTAGCTACAAATGAAGTTATCTGGGAAAGAGATTTAATTAATAAAACATATTGGAGAAGTAACAATTTTGCAACTATTTTTGGATGGAAGAACAAGGAATTTGGATATTCAGATGAAGACATAAAAAAAGGAATTCATCCTGATGATTTAAAAAGAGTTTCTAGTAAAATTTATGATTATTTTGAATCAAAAGAAAACCATTGGGAAGACGAATATAGAATACTTCAAAAAGATGGAACTTATGCCTGGGTTTATGATCGCGCCTATAAATTAAATGATTCTAATGGCAATCCAATTAAAGTAATTGGCTCAATGTCTAATATCACCCAAAAATATTTACAAGAACAAAAATTAAAAGATTCAGAAGAAAAATACAGAAACATTGTAAACAATGCCTTTATTGGTGTGTTTGAAACTGATTTAAATGGTAAATTATTATTTTCTAACAAATTTTTACAAGAAGAAAGCGGATATAATGAATTGACTAAATCTGATAATATATTTATTAATGATAGATACTCCAATAAATCTCAAAGAGAACAATTAATTAAAAAAGTAAAAAGTAAAGGCTTTGTAACAAATTATGAAGTAGATTTCATTACCAAAAATGATAAACTTAAACATTGTTTAATAAATGTAAAAATCACTACTGAAAATAAATTAGTTGGTATGATTTTAGACATTACGGATAAAAAGAAATTCGAAAATGAATTATTAAAATTATCACACGCTATTGAACAAAGTCCTGTTTCTGTAATGATAACAAATAGAAATGGAATTTTAGAGTATTGCAACCCTAAAGTTAGTAATGTAACTGGCTATTCATACAATGAATTAATAGGTGAAAATCCTAGTATTTTAAGCTCAAAAGAAAAAAAAGAAGAAGAATACAAAGAACTTTGGGAAACTATTAAAAGTGGAAAAAATTGGCATGGTGAATTTCATAATAAGAAAAAAAATGGGGAGTTTTTCTGGGAAAAAGCTTCTATTTCTCCTGTTTATGATTCTAAAGGAACCATTACACACTACATTGCTATTAAAGAAGATATTACAGAACAAAAAGAAATTTTACGTCAATTAACTATTGCAAAAAATAAAGCAGAAGAAAGTGATCGCTTAAAATCTGCATTTCTTGCAAATATGAGCCATGAAATACGAACTCCAATGAACGGAATTCTAGGTTTTTCTGAATTATTAAAAACACCAAATTTAACACCTGAAAAACAGCATAAATATATTGAAATTATTGAAAAAAGTGGATTACGAATGCTAAACACCATAAATGATATTATTGATATATCTAAAATAGAAGCCAACCTAGTTAAAGTAACTACTACAGAAATAACCATAAATAAAACATTAAATGATCTCTATTTATTCTTTCTTCCACAAGCGGTAAAAAAAGGTATTATTTTAACTAATTTAAATGAATTTTCAAGTGATTTAATTTTTAAATCAGACCATGATAAAATTTATAGTATTTTACAAAACCTAATTAAAAACGCTATTAAATTTACATTTAAAGGAAGTATTGTTTTTGGTTATGAAATTATAAATGAAAGCTTAATTTTTAATATAACAGATACAGGTATTGGTGTACCTCTTAATAAACAACAACATATTTTTGAACGTTTTGTACAAGCTGATATTGAAGATGTAAATGTTTTTGAAGGTTCAGGATTAGGTCTTTCAATATCAAAACATTACGCAAAAATGCTTAATGGTGATTTAAGTGTTACTTCTATTGAAGGAAAAGGTTCTAATTTTCAATTAACAATTCCTATAATTCAGTTAAATCTAAATAACAATGTTAAAATAAATAATTCAAAAAGTATAGAAAACAACATAGTAAATTAAATATTTTTAATTGTTAATAATAAAATTGTAGTGCCACAATAACTCAAATTTAATTGACAGCTAAAATAAGCTCTTTATTAAAAACCAACTTCCAACTAATTAACTTTTATTTTTAAAAATCTACTTGGCCTATAATAACTTTTTACTGTGCTATTTAAATTTAAGAAATTTAACCGTAACGGGATTAATTGTTAGTTTATTAAATTAGAATAAAAGGCTACTGAATAATCATTTTAAATTGATGTAAACAACAACAGCCTACCATAAAAAAATGATAGACTGTTGAAACATTTAATCAAATAAAATTTTAAATCTTAGAATGAATACTCTGCCTTAAATAATATTATTTCAGATAGAATATTAAATGAAAAGAGAAGAAAGTTTTAATCTTCTTTTAAAAGGGTTTATTGTCTCATTAATTTTTCATTTTCTTTAGCTATTCTCTTTTTTTGATTTCCAGACAAACCATGTTTTAATATAGTCTCAAACTCACGGATAATATGATGCTTTTTCATTGCTTTATCTTCAACATCCAAACTTAAATCGCAATCGAAACGTAGCAGTATAATATGATTTCTATTCCAATCTCCATGAGGTCTTGCAAAGTGTGATATTCCCCAAGTAATTCCTCTTCCTTTTTTTGTATTTGTAAATGCATCAGGAATAAATGGCCCTGCTGCATCTGGCATCATTTCAACAGTTGATGCTATTTCAAAATTTACCCAATCCTTTGCGTATTGAATAGTATTACTTTCATTGCCATCTCTAATAGCAAAAGCCGCAACACCTTCCTTAAATGGGAACAATGTAGTTTCATGTCCTGAATTTAAAATTGGATTTAAAGGGTGTTTTTCAAAAGGTCCTAATGGATCATCTGCAATCGCCAACCCATGCATACGTACCATTCCGGTAGTTTTGCTTTTTCCAAAATCAGATTTATAATACAAATAAATTTTTCCATTATGAACCATTGGAAATGGATCGTGTATAGAATGTTGATCCCACTCTCCAGGTTTCCCGTTAGGAATAACTATTTTATTTGTTGCAGTCCAAGGTCCATCAGGAGAATTTGCATATGAAACTGCAACAGGACAATAATCTCCTCCATTTAAACCTGGAGCTTCTGTAAAACCTTGATAATACAAATAATATTTACCTTTAAATACTAAAATATCAGTTGTTGTAACTGAACGATGCCCAACATGAGGTTTTGGAGGACGAGGAACGGCAACTCCTTGTTCTTTCCAAGTAAACCCATCTTCAGATGTAGCATAATAAATATCAGATAAATCCCAATCTGCTGAAGGAATTGTTTCACTACTCTCTTTGGCTCTATGAAGACCTATAGGAGGAACAGGAGTTTTACGGTGTGTATACCAAATGTAATATTTACCATTCGCAAAAATCACTTTTGAAGGGTCACGACGTGATATGGTTCCGTCACCCCCATTATAATCAAAACCTTTAAGTTTAGTGTATTTAAATTGAGTATATAATTCATTAGTTTCTGGCCTAATACCCATATAATTATCATAGTTTCTTTGCATTGCTGCACTTAACGGCATATTTGGTTTTTCTTCAGGGAAATTATAAGGAAAAGCATTTGTTGTTTTTACTTGCCCAACAGCCATTAGCGTTGTTAAAAAGCCTAAAAGAAATAAGTATTTTTTAATTATTTTCATATTTAATTGAACTTAACCGTTTTATTTTTAGAATTATAAATATTATTTTATTTTTTCAACCCATTCCAATTTATCTACATTTACACCTTCATTTGGATATACTACACTTGAAATATACCATTGCCCATTTTCATCTTTAAAAATTTCAGGAGCATGTGCATTTAATATGGTAATTTCTTTTTCATTATCCGTCCCAAAATCATTTAAATCATCTGATAGATAAACGTATGCTTTATGAGTATAAGCACCCTGTAATATTATTCCATCCCAGGATCCTTTTTCCCAGGCACAAACAAAAAGATAAAAAGAATCATTATAAAAAATTATTGAAGGTGATTCTGGGTCGAATTCATTAGTTACAAGAATCGTTTTTGCTTCACTCCAATTTATTAAATCTTTAGAAGTTCTCATTCTTACACACTTTTCTGAACAATAAGTGATGTAATAAGTTCCTTTATGAAATAACAAATTTGGATCTCTTGCTCCTTTTTCTTCTTCAAATAAATTTCCTTTAGGAGTCCAATTATATAAATCTGGTGAAGTTGCTAATCGTATTGGACTATGACCATAAACCATATTATATAAACCATCTTTTTTTACAATATATGGAGCGTGATTTGCCGTAATTTCTCCAGGGCGTTGTTTAGGCGTAAGAATCTTGGGCAAGTCTAAATAATGGTCTTCTTTTAATGTTTCTTTAAAATTTGTACTAGAGGATATTGCATGAAAAGAAGCATATTCACCATCATGAACATTTCCAAGTTTTGGATCAACATACGGATGCGTTATTCCAAATATATGCCATTTACCATCTTCTGCTTTCACAAAAGTATGATCATTTGGCACCCATCTTTCATACCATTGTCCTTCTTTGAGAAACTTTGTATCTGGACCAAAAAAATTATCTCCCTTTGGTTGGTACACCTCCACAAATTTATTTTCCTGCTTTGGAATTAATACTTTTATAGCTGTCTTATGTTTACATTGAACTAATAGAACAGACAATACAAATAACAGTAATATTTTTGCTTTCATACTTAATACTTTTAATAATATTTCTCTCATCAGTTTTATTCTTAATTAATGGTTATGTTCAACTTTTGATTCTTTTCTAATTTTATTCTTTTATTAAAAGATATTGAAATTTTATTTTCAACTTGGATAAATTTAAATTCTTGACTTCTACCATCCAAATTAATAACTATCTCTTTAATAATTGTATTATCACCCGTATTTAGATAAAGTTCTTTCAAATCCAAATTTCCATATTTAATTTCAATATTATTGGTTTGGGATACTCCATTCCTTTTTTGAATAATACTTCCCCAACCTTCAGCTGAAGAGAAAAAACTTTTAAAATTTTCTGGTGTAATACGTGGATTATACCCCAATTTACCTTTTGGACCATTATATTCAAAACCACTTAAAGAACGAAGCACATTCCAAGATTGCATAGCTCTAGAATAATGATCCGACCCTTCTACTTCGTTCCAAGGATTCCTTTTAACCCCATCATATCTATCATGAATAGAGCGGATAACAATAAGCCCATTCTTAACATCACCTTCATTAATCATATCACAAGCAGCCTCATATTCTAAACCAGACCAAATATTAAATTTATCATGGTTATTTTCAAATGATTGTGCTTTTTTATGGGGCCAACTCCCATTTACCATAGCTGCTTCACCTTTAGTAGCTAAAGTTCGGGCATGTGGTTTCTGATAATTATAAACTGTTGAAATATCTGGTGTCCAATTATACTTAAATATGCTTTTTACAGCCTTACTACAATTTTCTTTTGGAAGAATATATCCTAAACCTAATTGATTTGCCCAGTTTTGACCGAATAACTGCTGTGCATCGCAAGCACCACCTTCATAATATAGCTCCCCACCATTATTAAAATTTTCAATGAAATTTTGTGCATTGATCTCTGCGTTCTCTATTGGAATAAAACCATTTGAAGCTTGTTTTGCTTTAAAACCATTTGGATATAAATGAAAATAGAATTCTCCATTCCATAATTTATCATTCATATAAGCTTGGCCTTTTTCAAATAAATTTCTATAACTTTTTGCTAATTTATATTCTCCCTTAATTTTTGCCATTTCCTCAGATGCTCTTAAAGCTGCTAAATACAAGGTATTATTATAAGGGTTTGGCCCATACCACATTGGGTCCCAAAAAGTTTGTATTCCTTCTAAAACACCATTAGGTTCAAGTCCTATTTCGGCCCCATCTTTATAAATATGATAACCTATCGCACCTTTTACCTGCTCCCAAACAGCATCTAAAAATGTATTATCCGAAGACATTAAATGTTCGCGGTAGGCTTTTAATATATATCCGCTCTGTGCATCAGAAGCGTAACTATGTTTATATTCCGGATGATTCGCTCCGTACCCTCTAAAATTAATTCGTCCACTTTTACTATAAGCACTGTATGCTCCTTCACTACTAAAATCTTGTTTTAAACGAACTGACCTTTCTAATTCTGGAAATAAATATGCAAAAGTTGTTACAAAATTATAAACGTGCCCACAAGTACCTTGACAAAAACCAACACCTTCATAACCAAACAACCTACCATTCTTCCATATTGCAATATTACCTGCTGCAAGTGTAGAAAGAGGCATAGAAACTCTATTTAATAACCAATATGGCAATGAAGAATCGTGAAATGTATTTCTAAATTCTTCTGTTTCTGTATATAATTCATTAAAATTCATGCCAACATATTTCACTACATCAAAAGAATTACTATACCAATTATTATAAACGTGTCCAACCCAACCAGGAGCTAAACTTTTAGCAATTTTATAGCGCCTACCATTTTCATAATAATTAGGAAAATACCACGAAACCATAAACGTTAATTCTTTTGTTTGGCCAGGTTTTAAATTAATTGTGGAACTTATGCTCCCTTTTATAGGTTCTAATGTTTTTTCTGAAACTCCATCCTTTGCTTTTATATTGGATTCATTTAAAAATAAATTAGCATTCTTATCTAAAACAGCTATTGAAAATCCACCTAACTGAGGATGTTTTAATACAGCCATAGTAGTGTCTGTTGTCACCATACCCATAGAAACTCCACTTAACTCCTTATATTTAAATGCTTTATTTACATATTCTATGTTTCCTTCACTATTAAATTTTATATTCTTAAGATTGTTGCTTAAAGTTACTTCTTGATTGGTATTGCTAGTATTCTTCAAAGAATAATGAAACACTACAATAGGATTGGTTGATTTTCTTACTGAAAGAGGTATAAAAGGAGAAAAAACCTTTCCTTGTATAGATATAGGAAGTTTTGACTGCTTTTTTTGATAATAAATTTGAGCCATAGGATATTCACCAATAAATTGAATGTCATCAAAATCATCACTATTTAACTTGTTATGAATAGCTTTTTTGTTTTTAGCTTTGATAGTTATTTCAAATCCATTTTCAATTTTGGAAACAGGTATTGTTGGATTCAAATATTGATATCCCGTAGAAAGACCATGCCCTCCATTAGGCTGTTGCATTTTATTATAAATAGACTCTGTGAAATTTAATACTCCCTGCCCTGTAATTTCAACCTGTCCAGCTCCAATACCACCACAAGGCATCCCTATATATTTTAGTTCTTTTCCTGAATATACCTTACGCTCTCCTCTTTTTGTTAAAGATTGAACATACTCTTCGCTAAGATTTTTATCTAATGGAATATAAGGTTCTCCTTTTTTTTCTTGACAATAACATTGAATAGATACAAACAAAATTAAGAATGCAGTTTTATAAAAAGTTGAAATACTAAAACCAATTTTATTTTTCATAATTTATTTATTTTAATTCAACCATTAATAATGATTCTTCTGGGATTATTATTTTATCTTTAAACACTATAGTTAGTCGATTTTTATTTTGAATGAATGAAACATTTTTCGCTTCTCCACCATTAATAGATACATTCAGTTTTGTTATTTTTCTCTCATTCACTGCATCAAAAGCACAAGTTTTTAAACTTAATTTTCCATAATTAACCTGAATGTTATTACGCTGTTTTCCTTTCTTCTGAATTTGCTCAAAAGTACCCCAACCTTCTGCAGCGGTAAATGGAGCTTTGAAATTCCAAGGAGTAATTTTAGGTGAAAATGCCATATAACCTTTAGGACCATGGTATTCAAATCCACTTGCTTCAATAAAATGACCATAACTTGCCATTGATCTTGAATAATGTAAACCCCATTCAATTATACACCAAGGATTTCTTTTAGATCCTATATATCTATTATTGTGCATATACCAAATATGAGACAATGAATGATATGGCATATCTTGCCACATCATTAACGAAGATGCTGCATATTCATAACCATTTTGACACATAGCCTGAACATATCCCCAAACGTGGGTACAAGTACCATAACCCTGATTTCCAACTTCAGTACCATAAAACAAACCATCATTTATTATAGAAAAGAATGTGACATTTTTACGAATTTATATATTATACCTAAAATAATATTATGACCTAATTTATTATTAACTTCTTCTTATTATATTTTACTGCTTCAACTTCAAAAAAGCGTTTTAAGTTTTTACCTTCTCCAACTTCAATAGTGTAAGAACCCGGATACATTACGTTAGGCTTATATTCATTTCCATTAATTCTTAATGAAGAAATAACCTCTTTGGTGTAATCGTTTCTAACGGTAACAACTTGATTTACTTCTGAAATTTTCAATGTTGGTAATTCATATGCATCCTTTAACTTGAAGTTATCCAATTGAGAAAAAGTTATTGGCCATCCATTATAAGGTTTACTTCCTTCAGCAAACATATCTACATTTCGCTCCCAACATTCAAAAGTAATGGCACGTTTTGGTTTGTTAAATTTAATAATTCCGTAACCTGCAGCTCTTCCTTTTAACAAATCATTTTTAGGATTATTATCTTTGTGTGTAGGATTTGCAACTGCGTGTACTGTAATCTTATTATGAAAAGCGTCCTTATACTCACCCGTATAATTTGGTGTCCCTTTTATATGGTTTTTACCAGGTTTATCAGGGTTCCACCAACGCATCCAATAATTAGCCGCAGCTGGCACAGCAAATGAATAACCTGCATTGTTCCAATCTTCAATACCGTGATGTACTACTGAACCTAAATGTTGGTCTCCTGCAATCATACACGAAAAACTTTTTCTAATAACATTTAAGGCTTTATTTCTTCCTGCTTGTGGCCATCCATTAGAATCTACACTGTATTTTTGTTTTTTCTCTATTGTTGGTGAATGTGTAGCTAAATTTGTAAAAATAGTTTGAGATAACACCGCTTTCATTTCAGCACCTTTCCAATTTGTTGTCCAATCTTCTAAAAAATCAAGTTGACGTTTTCCTAATAAGGTTGCTTCTAAAACATCCATATTATGCGTATCCTTATATCGTTTACCTTCTAAAACTCTTTTTGGCCCAGACTTAAATTTTCTATCTTCAACAATAGCAAAACTTACCCCACCCCAAGTTAAATTGGTATAATAAACTCCTATTCCCTGTTCTATTGGTGTTGGATCATAAGGGTCTGGTAAATGCCAAGTTTGTGCACGTTCAATTTCTTTAAGATAAGAAACTGGCATATAATAACCGCCATAATTACCATCTCTAGTTTCTGATTTTCTACCACCATCTCCCCAAAGATTTCCGTGACCAACATCATGATCATCTGGAATTGTAATTGTAGGTGTATTACTAATAATCTCACCAAACGACTCTCCAAATTTTAACCAATACTTGTAATGTTCACTATGGTCATAAACCTGATCTCCTGCAAAAAACAATACATCTGGTTTTAACTTTTTTAAATTATCTACAATATCAGTTTCTGGTTCTTGACCTCCGTGTCTTTCATAAATAGACCAACACGAAAAAGCTGCCATTACCAATTCATCCTTATTTATAGGATTTTGACGAATTATCCCTGTGTAAAATTGATTCTTTTTATATACAACTCTGTACTCCGTTTCTTTAGAATCATCCCAACCCTCAATTCTGAAATGAGCAGTATACCCTGGATAATTAATTTCAGCCTCTTGAACATTTTCCCATTTTAAATTCTTTTTAATTTGAAGTGTTGCTCTAAATGGATCATAATTTTTAATAGGATAAAACTGAGCTGTCATTTTCATCGTATTATCGTTTACGGTGTACAACGCAAAACAAATTTTATTTTTTGCTGCCTTTTTTTCTGAAATAGCTAAAACATCTTTTTTTTGAGCATAAAAAAGGTTTATAGCTAAAACTAAAATAATGGTTAGTGTTTTTTTTATAATTGATTATTTATAACGTCTATATGCTTTTTTTCTATCTTGAGATTGTAATTTCCACTTATCTGTTCTAAAACCTGTTACTGGTAATCCATTTCTATCAAATAAATTTGCTTTAGGATTGTTAGACCAAGCATATCTTACAGCAATTGGATTTATTATTTTTTCTGATGAAATTTCAATTTTGTTTTTATCTATAATTTTTGCTTTTGCCCAAACAAACTTTTTATCAAATCCTGCAATTGCAAAACCTTTTACAGTTTCAAAGTCAGCAGCATACAAACCTTCATCAATATGATTAAAAGTAATGATAATCGTATTGCCTTTAATTTTAATAGACTCATATCTAGGGCTTTCACTTGCAAATTTATAACCATACTCTTTTGTTAGTGCCAAACGTGCTAAGCGGTTTCCAACTGGTTGTTTATTTCTATAATGAATATCACGACCTTCTCCTAAATCCATAGTAACAACTTCCCCTGTATTTGGTAATGAAAGTGTTTTGGTTTGTGATTCTCTTAACTCTGCCCAACTACTTGAAGTTGGTTCTTTGTCTGGTTCTTTCATACTAGCTAACTGAATCCAATAAAATGGGAAATCCCCTTGATTCCATAACGTTCTCCAAGAATTTATAAGTAAAGGAAATAAACTTCTATATTGGTAACCTCTTCCTAAATTACTTTCTCCTTGACACCATATTGCACCTTTTATTCCAAATCCAACAATTGGATTTATAACTCCATTAAAAGCGTTTGCAGGTCTGTTTTGAGCAATTCTAATATCACGAGGTGGACGCATTTTTGCTCCAGGTTTCCCTGCGGCTTCCCATTCTTCATAAGCTTTAGTTACTTCAACTAATTTTTCATCGGTGAATTCACTAGCTGCTATATCCCAATCTTCTAATAATTCATTGTGCTTCCCTGAAGCTTCTAATGCTTCACGAGAAATCCAAGTTTCTAATGATGATGCTCCCCAAGAAGCATTAATTAATCCAATAGGTACTCCTAAAGTTTGATGTAATTTTCTTCCGAAGAAATAACCTGCCGCAGAAAATTCAGGAATGTTTTTTGGTGTACACGCAACCCAAGAAGTATCTGCAATTTTAGTTTGAATTTCAGGATTCCCAGTTAAAGGAACACTAAACAAGCGTATATTTGGATAATTGGCTGATGCTATTTCTAAATCTGAATGATTAGAATTTATTACACTCCATTGCATATTAGATTGACCTGTACAAATCCACACTTCACCAACCAATATATCATCAAAAGTAATTTTATTCTTCCCTTTAACTGTCAATTTATATGGACCTCCAACTTTTAATGGGTTCAATTTCACTTTCCAATTACCGTTTTTGTCTGTAATTGTTTTATGTTTTTGGGTATCAATAGTTATGGTTACTTTTTCACCAACACTTGCTGTCCCCCAAATTGGATTTTGCTGATTTCTTTGCAACACCATATGGCTACTAAAAATGTTAGATACGCTAACTTGTGCAACAGCAGAAAAACTAACTATTAAAATTGCGATTACTAAATAAATTCTCGTAATACTTTTCATTATTGAATGTTATTTTTAATTCTTTTTATTCTTCGGAACTGATTCTTTAAAGAACTCTTCACGCAATTTATGGTAAGCCTTATACCCCATCATATTTCCGTTAATATTTTTCTTATTCCATTCAATCCATTTAGCTTGTAATTCTTTAGCTCTTTTAGATTTCTTATCTATTATATTTTCCGATTCTGAAACGTCATTTGGCAAATAAAATAGTTCAGGTTTCTTACTATCTTTGTCCTTAACGTGCTTCATTCCATCTGATGCAAGTACAGACCAATTACTTCCACCTCGCCAATAAATAGCATCGTGAGGGGCTTTTATATCTTTACCAGTTACAAAAGGAATTAAATTTACTCCTTCCATATCATTTACCGAATTAGCTTCTACTCCTGCAACAGCAACAGCTGTTCTACCAATATCTAATGAATTTACTGGAAATTTATATCGAGAGCCCGATTTAAATTTCGCAGGCCAAGATGCCATAAATGGAACGTGAACTCCTCCATCATAAAAGTTTCCTTTACCACCTCTAAAAGGTTTGTTACTTGAACCATTTCCTTTCGTTGGGCTTTTTTTAGATGATTGCGGACCTCCATTGTCACTTAAGAAAAAGATTAATGTATTTTCATAAATATTATTTTTCTTTAAAGTTGAAACCACAGTACCAATTCCTCTATCCATTACATCTACCATTGCTGCATAAACTCTTCGTTTTTTATTTTTTATATGGCTATATCTCTCAATATCTTCTGCTGGAGCTTGTAAAGGCATATGTGGAGCATTATAAGACACAAATAAAAAGAACGGATTCTCTTTATTTTCTTCAACAAAATTAGCTGCATCATTACTTAATGCCGTTGTTAAATAACCTTCAAAATTTGCTGTTTTTTTATTTCGAATTAAACCTTGTAAATAAGCTTCCCAAACTGGTTTTGTAGTATCAATTTTAAAGTAATCGTGACCACCACCTAAAAACCCGTAGAAATAATCAAAACCTCTATTATTTGGATGATGTTTTTCTGAAGCTCCTAAATGCCATTTCCCTATAACTCCTGTTTTATACCCTACTTCTTGAAGTCTTTTTGGAAATAGTTTAACAGTAGAATCTATACCCATTAATGGATTTGCAGGGTCATAAGCCGGATTAGTTTCAAATCCGAAACGATATGGATATTTACCTGAAAGTAAAGCCGCACGACTTGGAGCACAAAATGAATGGTTTGCATAACCTTGTTCAAATACAACTCCGCTTTCAGCAAGTTTATCCAAATTTGGAGTTAAAATATCCGTTGCACCGGTAAATCCGGTATCAGCATATCCCATATCATCTGCCATAAATATAATAATATTTGGCTTCTGATTTTTTAATTTGTTTTGAGAAAACGATTGAAAAGTTACTACTAATAGTAGTAAATAAATTACACTAAATTTCTTGCTATTTTTCATTCTTAAGTATTCTTTTATTTATATAATAATACATTATCTAACTTTTCCATAAACTTAACATCATCCTTAAATGGTTCATTTTCAGATTTCATATACTGCTTCATTTTCTCAGCAAGTTCAACAGCTATGTTTTTATAAGCTGGTTCTCCATAATGATTTATCAATTCATCTGGATCATTTTTAGTATCAATTAACCAAGGTTTTGATTTAGAAACATCAATGGCTAACTTATATCTGTCATCAATTGCTGCTAACCATCTTTTATGAATTCTACTAAAAGTAACATCATCCCAAGTTTTTGAGTTTGAAGTATTCAATAAAGTTGTTAAATCTCTACCTGCACTTTTTGGTTGATTTTTAATGCCTGCCATACTCAAAAAGGTTTTCATCCAATCCGTCGTGTTTGCAGCTTTATCAATTACAGTTCCTGGTTTAATTGATTTACCATAGTAAACAACAAAAGGTATTAAAGCTGAACCTTCAAATGGCGCTCCTTTATTAATTTGATTGTGTTCACCTAGTAAATCTCCGTGATCAGAAGCAAATAGAATAATTGTATTATCTAAAAGATGTTGTTCTTTTAATGATTTTATCAATTTCCCTACATTATCATCAATACATTTTACAGATCCAAAATAAGTTGCAATCATATCTTGCATTTTTTGTGGCTCTTTCACTCTTTTATCAAACTTTCTCCAGGCTGGAGAATCCTCATTTCTAGCTTCCATAAAAGTTCTTGGCATATCAAATTTAAAACCTGAATACATTGTATCATATGGAGCTCTAACAGCATCAGGTCCGTGTGGTTCTGGCAAACTTACAACATAGAAAAACGGATCTTTTTTATTTTTATCTACAAACTCTATAGCTCTATCCATAATCCAGTCTGTAGAATATGATTTTTCATCTGCACCATTCATATTATATGAAGGTTCTCCTTTTTTATCTTTAGCATCTATAAACGGAGTTCCGTCTGCTTTCATTCCAAATTTCTTCCAATGCCCACGATTATACATATATTTATTATCTGTAAAACCATAACTTTCAGGAGCCCAACCTGGTTTAGAATCACCACTTAAATGCCATTTTCCTCCATAACCTGTTTTATAACCATTCTTTTTTAAAACTGAAGCAATTGTAGGATAGCTCAAATCCATTATTTTGTTATTAACAGCCATATTTACAGTTTGTGGATATTGCCCTGTAAACATACTTGCTCTTGATGGTGAACAAACAGGAGATGACGCATACATACTTGTAAACAATGCTCCATTATCTGCAATCCAATCAATATTTGGTGTTTCTACAACTTTGTCTCCCCATTGTTTTGCTTGTTCAGGTTCCATTAAATCTCTATAACAACCTAATGTTCTAAAGTTATGCTCATCCGTAACAATCCAAATAATATTTGGTTTTTCATTCTTTTGAGCGAATGAACAAATGCTATACAATACTATTAAACCAACTATTTTTAGTTTATTCATAATCTTAATTTTTAAATTTAATTTCCCAACTTTCAGTACTAAAAGCTGAAGCTGGTAAACCGGCTGTATTAAACAAACAACCTTCTATATAACTATTCCAACCGTAACGAACATTTTTTCGTTTTGATACTTTATCGCTCCAAACTTGTACTGTTTTTTCCTTTATTATAATTTTAGCTTCTGCTGGGTGATATATGCCATCTTCACCTGAAATTTCAAAATCTGTTAATGGTTTCCCTAAACTTGTAATTCCTAAATCAGCTTCTTTAAAGCTAATTTCAGCTTTGTTACCATCTATTTTTATAGATTTATAAATAGGTCCTGAATGTGCAATCCCCTCTACATCATAACTTTTTGCCAATGCCCAAAAAGCCAACCGCTCACCTACTTCTCTCTTTTTTGGTGGATGAATTCTTGTTTTGTAACCAATATCATTAATTACTGCCATACCTGTGTTTGGAACAGTAAGCATTGTTTTTAATTGAGATTGTTGTAATTGTACCCAACCTTCAAGATTTTTATTTCCGTAAGGTGCTAATTGAACAAAATAAAACGGAAAACTTCCTTGATTCCATTCATCTCGCCAATTTTTAATCATTGCAGGGAATAACCGTGAGTATTGTTCTGCATCCCATCTATTTCCCTCTCCTTGATACCAAATAGCTCCTTTTATTCCATAAGGAATTAAAGGGTTTATCATTCCGTTATAAAGAACTGTTGCCGATTTTGTAGTCAATTTTTCAGAAAAATCTTTATTAAATTCAGGGAATTCTGAAGAAATAATTTCTTTTGAAGTCCAAGCTTGCGCAGGTGTACCACCAACATTACTCGAAATTAATCCAACAGGAATGCCTAAATATTCTTGAATCATTTTTCCGAAGAAATAACCTACAGCACTAAATTCTGCTGCTGTTTTGGGGGTGGAAACCTCCCAATTCCCTTTACAATTATCTAAAGGAACTTCACTTACTGCTGTTGATACAGTAAAAAATCTTAATTGTGAATTTGAACTATTTAAAATTACTCTATTACTTCCTTCAATATGTTGACCAGTATTCCCTTTTAAACGCATTGCCATATTAGATTGACCTCCACACAGCCAAACTTCACCCAACAAAATATCTTCTAAAATTATAGTTTCAGAACCTTTAACCTCTAATGTATAAGGACCGCCTGCATTTATAGTTTGAATAGTAGTTTTCCAAACTCCTTTTGAATTTGTTTTGGTTTTAGCTTGTTTTCCCCAACTGGCTTGTAATTCTATGGTTTTATTAGGTGAGTCTTTTCCCCAAATAGAAACTTCAGCATTACGTTGCAAAACCATATGATTATTAAAAATAGTTGCTAATTTCGTTTGTGCATTCAAACTAGAGAATCCAACACAAACAATAAAAAGCCCTAATAGATATTTCAGATTGTTTTTATTCATTTTTTGTTTTACTTTTAATTTTCAATATGTGTTAATATATAAGTCTTTCACTTAATTATCCACTACCAAAAACTGCCCTATTTGAAAAATTTTTTCTGGAGCCAATTTTATTAATTTTACTGTTGTGGTGTGAGAACCACCAGTTATTTCATCTAAAAAAATATATTTTGTTTGTGTTTTACCATTTCTAGATTTCATATCAAATATTTTGCTAACTCCATCGGTAGTTACTTCAACTTGAATATCTCCTTTAGCCTCTAATATTGATGTAAACCCTAATAAGAATCCATCCCATTTCAACGTAAACGTTTCACCTATTTTTGAAGTTTTTTTAGCTTTAGCGAAAAGTGTTTTTGTTCCATTATTTTTATCTGTTAAATCATCATTAATAACAACTTGATTTCCTAAATCAACATCTTTCCATTTAGAGCTAAACTTGGCATTTGTAATAGGAACTAAAGAAGCATTTGAAAATATATTTTCCGTTATAGGTTCAGGTATTACATTTGGTCCTTGTTTGCCGTGATTTTCAATAGCTTTTAATGATCTTACCAAAACATCTCTATAAATATTATGCCCAGCATCAACTGGATGCGTTCCATCATTAGAAAATACAATTCTACCTTCTGCAGGTTTATCTCCTTTTTGAAAAACTAATTGATCTTCATTTAATAATTTTACAACCTCCAATCCAAATTCTATTGAAGTTACTCCATAATGATTAGCAACAGGCTCCATAAAAACACCAGCTCTCGTTTGGTTTCCATTAGAAATATCTTCAATCATTCCTTTAGAAATAGTATAAACAATACAAATTTCAGTATTCGGATTGTTTTTCCATATTTGAGGTATTAGTCCGGCCAATGCTCTTCCTTGATAAGCACCTCCATTATTCACTCTATATTCGATAAACACCATATCTGGGTTATGAACCAACAAATGATTTTGAATTCTACAAGCTCCATATTCTGGACCTGTTCCTCCAATTGCAGCGTTAACCTGAGTAATATTTGCTTTTGGATATGCTTCTTTAAGCCATTCTATAGATTTAGTTCTCCATAAACCTCCATTTGTAATACTTCCTCCAATATAACCAACTTTTACATCTTTACCTGCTTTTAATTTTTGAAAGAAGTTTGGTAAACCATCTCTTTTTCTTAATTCTTCTGTTTTAGAAGTGTCAAAATTGTAGTTGTTTTGTGCCCATATCGTAGTTGAAGTAAATAACGATAAACTGATTAAAAGTGTGAATATTGATTTCATTTTTATAAAATATTTAATTGAATTTTTCTATTACTTTTTAGACCAACCTTTTTTGGTTCCTTTTAAATAGCCAATTGCCCATCCACTTCCTTTTTGTGAAGCCCAAAAAACGTCTTCTCTATACGGGTCTGGTTTTAAATCTACAATTCTATCTTGCTGACCTAAACCTCTGTTAATTTTATTCCAAGTTTTCCCGCCATCCATAGAAACATAAGCTCCTGGATTTAATTTTGCAGTTGCATTTTTTGATTTTGGAGGTAACGGCGCACTTACTGTAATAATATTAGGGTTTATGGGTGAAGTTTCACATTGCCAAACATATGGTAATTTAAAAATCCGTTCCCAAGACTTCCCTTTGTTTTTACTTTTCCAAACACCACCTCCTAAATCTGTAGCGTTTTCATTTCCTGCGGAAATAAACATATCTTGTGTATTTCTATCAATAAAAACATTGTTTACATTTTGAATTACTGAAGGAATTTCAATCTTATTCCAATTACTACCTTTATCTGTAGACTTATACAAACCTCCATTGCTATCATTCACTGCAGCAAATAAAGTGTTCGAATTTTTAGGGTCAAAAACAATTCTTCTTACACTTGAGTTTTCTTCAAATCCATTATTACTTAACTCCCAATTATAACCTCCATCTGTTGAACGATAAAACCCGTAATCTCCTTTGGTTAATGATTTTGCATATGGTCCTGCAACTTGTGAAATAGGTTTTTTAGTTGCACAGAAATACATATTATTTGGGTTCTTTGGATCAATTATCAAAGAATTTAAAAATACCAAACGTTCGTGCGAAGGAGTGTCAGCAGCAAATATGGTTGAAATGTTTTCCCACGTTTTTCCTCCATCAATTGATCTACGTAATTTACCTCTATGATTTTGTCTATACGATAAAAAGTAGATAATATCTGTATTGTTTGGGTGAACTGCAACTGTTCCCGCAGAATGTGCTCCACCATGATTTATTTGTCCTTCTAATTGTTCTACAGCAACTGCCATTTTATCTGGATAATCTCCTAATGGAGCTGTTTGCCATAAACCGTGTTCTCCACTAGTTAATAAATATCTGTCTTTAATTCCAGTTTCTAATAACATAAAACGACCCGGTAAATTACTTCCTCCGCGGCCAACCCAACGTTTACTTCCTTTATAAGTTTCGTTATCATCTATTTGTTGCCAGCTTTTTCCTCCATCTTTTGATTCTAAAACTTGTTGGTCTAAACAGATATATGCGGTTCCGTCTGCGCTTAACTCTAAAAAACGATTTCCCCAAGAATCTTCTCTTGTGTCCATTTCTGGTTGTAAATGCGCAAACTCTGTGTTAGTTCCTAATTCATTTCCACGTGATTTCCAATAGGATTTGTCCTTACCGTCAATCCAATATTTACCCACTCTTGCAACTGCTTTCCACGTTTTTCCACCATCATTAGTTTTCCAAGCATCACCTGTTAAAAAAGCTTTGTCATGTTTTGTATTATGAGATAAATAGATTTCATTTTTATTCAAAGGGTTTACCTGAATTCTATGCCATATATCTAAAACATCACTTGGTAAATCCGGATATTTAGTTCTTACTGATTTTACGTTTGTTTGAAACCAATATGCTAAAGATTTCCAATATCTATTCTGTAGAGCATTGCTCGTAATCTGATTTAAGTTTACACCTAAATTTCCTGTAATATTTATCCAGTTTTTTCCTGAATCAGTGCTTTTATAAACTCCACCTTTAGAAGTAACTGTTTTACCATCAGCCTCAAAAGCTGTTTGTTCAACTAAATATAGAATAAATTCATTTGTTTTTTTATTGAAATAAGAATCTAAATCTCTAGGTCTATTTACAGGAAGACCTTTACTGCTAGACCTCCAAGTTTCCCCTTGATTTTCACTTCTAAAAACACCTTCATTAGTAATTGTAATTAATACTTTTGAATTTTTTGGATCAACAATAATTCTACCAATATCAATTTTATTAAAATCACCAACTTTAAAATTTTGCCAAGTTTCACCTTTGTCGGTGCTTCTATAAATAGCATTATTAGATAGTTTGCCAACTTGTCCATTTTTATATCGCCAATTCTTTTTAACATTCCAAAAATCTCCAGGACCTATATACCAATTATTATCATTTGAAGGGTCAACAGTTATTTCAGAATGGCGACCTTTAAAAGTATTTATTTCTTTCCAACTTCTACCAGTGTCAGTTGTTTTATATAATTTTCCTCCACCAGTAATGGCAAAACCAAAAGCAGGATTTTGATATGAAAAGGTGAATTTTCTAATTCTACCTAAATCTTTACCACTACCATCAACATCTTTAATTGTACTCCAAGATTTTCCAGCATCCCAAGAACCATATGTATTGTACATATCTGGAGACATCATCATTACATTTTTATCTGTTGGATGACACCAAAACTCTTCACAATAACCAGACATTCCTGGTCCTACTTGTTGCCATTCAACCAAATCAGTTGATTCAACTTTTTTTGAATTTAATTTCTTGAAATACTTTTTATCAAGTTGAGCGTTTGCTGTTAAACTCAATAAAAAAATTATAATTAAAGGTGTTATTTTATTCATTCTAATTAAACTGTAGGTTTATTTTTTTACTTTTAAGGGTGCTACTTTACCAATTCCATTAACTGGAGCATCATGTTCTGTAGCGTGCAAATCAAATCTTGGTAAAATATCTTTTAATTCCTTATACTCCTTTTGATCTTCTTTAGAAGCTTTTTTCATATCATTAATAACTTGAAAACTGATTAAATCATCTGGATATTTAGAAACATCATAAGTTTTCCCTTGCCCATCAATTAAAATATTTTTACTTCTAATCAATTGTTTTTCCATATGATACGTGTAAATCCAATCACGATGTTCAGCTTTATCTGTAGTTAAAAACGGTATTAAACTAGTTCCGTTCAGTTCATAACTTTCAGGAATTATCACACCAGCAATTTCAGCTATTGTTGGTAATATATCAGAAACATTTACCAATACATCTTGTTCTCCTTTTTTAGTCATATTTAAACAAGGAGCATAAATAATCATTGGAATATGTGGACCACGCTGTGCAATTGTACTTCCTTTTCCATAACCACTTGTACCATTATCAGCGCAAAAAATTAAAATGGTATTATCTTCAACACCTAACTCTTTTAATTTTTCAACATATTGCCATAATTGATAATCTAAATATTTTACATGATTATGAATTCCTCCTTCAGTTACAGTTCCGTGTGTATCATAATTTCCTTTATTTCCTGTTACATTTGGTTCTGTTCTTTTATACTTACCGTTTTTCCATTCAACTTTTGGAGTTCCTGGCCATTTTTGTCTTGTTTTTTTATTAATATCGTTACTTAAAAAATCCCAACCATCGTGACCTAAATGAGTTGTATGATACACAAAAAATGGTTTATCTTCTTTATGTTTACGTTCCATAAAATCGAGAATAAAATCTAATTCAACATCTGGTCCAAAAGTATTTAAACCATAAGAAGCTTTTGATTCTGGAGTATTTGGCCAATATTCAAAATGACTCTTTGCACTTGGGTGATTCATTAATTCTACATGAGGTTTCCAATACCATCCAAATTGTTGATAATATTCAACTTCGCCTCCAGTATCTTCATTAATTAACACTCTTTTTCCATTTATTTTCTTTTGTACAATTTTAAAATCTGTATTAGGATTTTTTTTATCATTTACTCCAGGCGTAAAACAACCTTCATCAAAGCCAAATTTATCTACACCATCAATTTGTGTTTTACCAGCCCAATATGTTGCATAACCACCAAATTTTGCAACTTGACCAATTGTATATGGTGAACTTTCATAAAGCGGATAGGTATTTACTTTTTTCCCTTTTTTATCAATAAAAGAACCTCTATCTTTTAAATGCCACCATTTATGTATATGAGCATATCTCCCTGTCATCATCATAGCTCTACTAGGCGAACAAATTGTTGCACCCCAAGCCGATTTTATATAAATTCCATCTTTTGCTAGCTTATCCATAACTGGAGTTTCTGCTCTATATTTTGGGTTTGAAGTATCACCTCCTTGAGGCGGAACACTCCATTTTGAAGAATTATAAACAGGTATTTCCCTTGCACTTATATCATCTGCAAAAACAACAATAATATTTGGTTTTTTTTGAGCTTTTACTGAAGTAGTTAAAAGCATTACAGAAAAAATGGCTAAACATATTTTAAATAATTTATTCATTTACTTTATTTTGAATTAAGATATTTTTAATTTTAATAGAATATTTTTAATTTTTAGGAGTTCCAAAAACTAAAAACTGACCAACGTAAAAATTATTTCCTTTTGCTAGTTTAGTAACTTTTAATGTTGCTTTATGCTTTCCTTCATTTAATTCAGGAGCATAAAAGAAATTTGCAAATTTTCGTGCTGGTTTATTTTTAAATTTACTTGCTTTTTGCTTGAATTTGAACACTTTAGAGATTCCTCCATCAATACTAACCTCAACTTCTGTTCCTTCACCTAAAGGAATTGTTGAAAATCCAATAATTTTCCCTTCCCATTCAATACGCAATGTTTCTCCTTCAGAAGAACACTTTAAAGCATCTCCCAACATTTGACTTGTTCTAAAAATATCATTTTTATAAGTTTCATCATTTTTAGAAACTTCTTTCCATCCTTTACTTAAAATAGCCTTTGAAATTGGAACTAGCTTTGAATTTACAAAGTGATTTTTTTCAATTGAAACTGGTAAATTATGATTTCCCGTTTCGCCTATATTTTCCATTTTCAAAAACGAACGACTAACTATTTGGCTATATAATTGATGTCCGGCATCTTTTGGATGAACTGCATCTTTAGCAAATATTACTTTTCCATTCACAGGTTTTTTACTTCTATAAATAAAATTCCCTACATCTAATTGTTTAACAACTTCTATTCCAAAATCTATAGAAGGAATGTTATAATGAATTGCAACTCTCTCCAATTTTTTACCTTCTCCGTGCTGTAAACCTTTTCTAATATTTGATATCATATTTTCTCCAATGGTATACACAAAACAGATATCCGTTTTCGGGTTTGCTAACCATATTTGACGAACCAAACCTTCATAAGCACGAACACCAAATCCTCCTGAACCGTTTACACGGTATTCAATAAAAACTAAATCTGGTTGATGAACTAATAAAGCTTCTTCTAAACGACAATTGCCAAATTCAGCACCAGTTCCTGGTACTGCAGCGTTTATCATTTCAAAAGAAGCTTTAGAATAATGTTTTTCTAACCAATTAAAAGATTTTGGTCTCCAACCTTCTTGATTTGTAATACTTCCACCAACATAACCAACTACTACCTTTTTACTTGAATTAACTTTAGCAAAAAAATTTGAAAGACCAGATCTCATTCGCAACTCTTCAGTTGTTTCAAAATCACTATCACTTTTTAAATTCTGAGCAATACTATTTATGTTTGACAATCCGAAACATAAAAATATGAGTGCTAAAATATTTCTAAAAGAATTTACTGTAGTTGGTTTCATTTGTTTTGAAATGTTTACTTATAAAGTAATTCTTTTTTCCCTTTAGTAAAAACAGGATCGTTATACTTTTTAGCTTGTTTTAAAAGTTCAACTTGTAATTCACTAGCTATTTTCTTGTATTTAGCATTATTATAAAAATTAATATCCTCATCTGGATTTTCATCTAAATCAATTAACCAAGGTTTTTCTTTTTGAGATAATACTAACTTATATCTATTTGTAATAGCCGCAATCCAATTCTGACTAGAAGATGTCATGTAAGTAATTCTATCATTTACAACTTCTTTTTTGTTTGAAGTAAAATCTTCAGATCCATTCATTCCTACAGCATTTTTAATTTGATTAGCTCCCATTAACCCAAGAATAGTTGGTGCGAAATCAACAGTTGTATATGCTTTACGTATAATTTTACCCGCTTTTACTTTACTAGGGTAACGCAATACAAAAGGAATTTTAGCAGATCCTTCATAAGGATTTCCTTTATTATGTTTATGGTGCTCACCCATTAAATCTCCGTGATCTGAGGTAAAAACAACAATTGTATTTTCCGATAAATTGTTTTCATCCAAGAATTTTAGAATACGACCAACATTATCATCAATACATTTTACCATTCCAAAATAACGTTGCATTTTATCTTGCTCTAAATCATTTACAAGATTTTTCCCCTTAGCACCTGCCCAATCTGGCATTTCTGAAAGTGGAGTTTTTAAAGTTTTAGGTTTTTCAAAATGTAAATTTGAATACATTGTATCATACGGAGGACGGACTGTATTTGGTGTATGCGGATCTGGTATAGAAACCATTAAACAAAATGGTTTGTTTTTATCACGTTCTAAAACTTCCAACGTTTTTGTTACTAAATAATCCGTTGTGAAATTTTCATCAGTTATCGTTTTTAAATTTACACTTTGTCTTTGTGTTTTAGGATCATATTTACCATAAATTATAGGCTCTCCATTCTCATCATCTAAAGCTTTCCAATGCCCCCGATTAAACATATATTGATTGTCTGTAAATCCAAATTTTCTTTTTGGTGTAAATCCAGGTTTTGCATCTCCATCTAAATGCCATTTTCCTAAATATGATGTTGCATAACCATCTTGCTTTAATACTTCAGCAAATGTTATAACCTCATCTTTCATTGGAATATCATTTCTATAAGACCCTGTTGCAATAGGATAATTCCCAGAAACTAGTGATGCTCTAGAAGGTGTACAAACCGGAGAAGATGAATAAAAATTATTACAAATGGCACCTTCATTTGCTAATCTATCAATATTTGGTGTTTTCACTTCTACACCTTTTCCCCAAACAAATGCTTGGTCTTCACTTAAAATATTTCGGTAACAACCTAACGTTCTAAAATTGTGTTCATCTGTGTGAATAATAATTAAATTAGGTTTTGCTTTTTGTGCATTTGATACTTGTGGAAGTAAAATAATGCCTAACAATAAAACTGAATAAAGTTTTAATAATTTCATATGTATTTATTTAATTCGATTACCTAAAAAGTTTTGAAATTCGTCATTCTCAATTTAATTCAGAATGACGTTAATTTTACTTTTCAGACAATCACCTTGTTATTTTTTAATTTTTAATTTATAATCGTGTGCTCCAGGAGCGAAATTACTTCTGTAAATTTTTGTTCCATCCGCTTTTTTACCCCATCCAACTTCAATTCTATTATCGCCAAGTACAATATTGACTAACTTCTCTTTCATCTGCTCTGCTACTTTTTGATATTTTTTATTGAAAGCTAAATTATTAATCTCATGCGGATCCTTTTTCATATTATAAAGTGCTGGGTCTAACTCTTTATAAGTTGCGTTTAACGCCCAATTCATATCTTCACCCCTATTTTTGGTTGGACGAGTTTGCATTGAAAACACATATTCTTTAGTTCTAATAAATGCTCTTGGACCAGTAACTGCATGACTTTCACCAACAACATAATCTCTTTTAGGTGCTTTTTTGGATACTACTTTTGCCATATCTAAACCATCTAAATACTTAAATTTATCAGATTTAATATTAGCACCAGCTGCAGAAAGAATTGTTGGAGCAATATCTACAAATTCGGCATAATCTTTAACAACTTTTCCTGCAGGAAATTTCTTTTTATCTGAAGAAACTACTACTATTGGATTGTGAGCATCAATATCCCAAGGTGAAAATTTAGATACCGAACCGTGATCGTTTAATTTCCAGCCGTGGTCACCATTTACATAAACAATCATCCATGGTTTGTTTTCTTTTTTATTGTACTCAATAAAAGCATCAACAGATTGTCCAATTAAACCATCTCCATAAGCACAAAATGCAAAATAATCTTGAATCATTTTTTGTTTATCTGAATCCTTAAAATGATCGGTATAACCAGCTTCAACTTGCTTTTTCATTTGCTTTGCCATTGTTTTTAATTCCTTTTCATCAAATTCAGGAACTTTATAAGAATGCTTTTGAAAACGCTCTCTATAACTTGCTGGTGGCAATACTGGCGTGTGAGGGAAATCGAAACCTATATAAAAGAATTGTGGTTTTGAAGCATCAATTCCGTTTATTGTTTGTGAACCAACTGTAAATTTATTTTGTTCATTTTTTAAATAATCTTCAAAAATTGAAGCGTAGTAACCATCTCTAGTTTCTCCCGCTTTTCTTGAACTTACGCCTCCTAAAATTCCAGATGTAAATGGTGTTAGTTTTCCTTTCTTTTTATTATAATGTCTTAATAAATCATATTTTTTTACGGCCTTTGCAGCTGTTCCTGCATATTTAGGATTCATCTCTTCCAGCTCTTTTGAAATATATTCAAATTTACCTTCTTGAGTTACAAAATACTCCATATTTTTAATAGGCTTCGCTAACTTTTTACCATCTAACTCATAAAACCAATCTTTACCCCAACCTGTAAATCCATCCTTTCTTAACGCCTTAAAATCAAGATTGTTTTGATAAATATTATAAGGTCTTACTTTACCATTTTTAACAGTTTTTATTCGAACACCTAATTTTCCAATACGTAATGTTTGGTAACCTAAATCTGCTAATTGCTCTGGTAACGTTGGTTTAAAATGTTTTGCTGTATTATTGAAATATTCAAATTCATAAACACCAGAACGAAATGGATATCTTCCCATATGCATTGACGCACGAGAAGGTGCGCAACCTTGAGCCTGACAATAGGTATTTATAAATGTTGTTCCCATACTGGCCAAACGATCAATATTTGGAGATTCAACATAACCTAATTCACTCATTTCATTACCTGTAAGCATTTTATTGAATGAACGAACCGCATCATATCGATAATCATCTGTTAACACCCAAAGAATGTTTGGTTGTTGTGTTTGAGCAAAACCAAATTTAATTGTTGTTGCTAAAAGAAATAATGCAAAAAATATTTTAATTTTCATTTTACTTAATTTTTTCTAATTTTAACTTATAATCGTGTGCTCCAGGAGCAAAATTACTATGATACACCTTGGTATTAATAGCTTTCATTCCTTTACCCCAATTTATTTCTGCTCTATTATCTCCTAAAACAATATTTATCAACTTTTCCTTCATAGCTTTTGCTACTTTTTCATACTTTTTATTGAAAGCCAAATTGTTAATCTCATGTGGGTCTTTTTCCATATCATACAATGCAGGATCTAAATCTTTATAAGAAGTATTTAATGCCCAGTTCATATTTTCTCCTCGTTTTTTATTGGGTCTTGTTTGCATAGAAAATGCATAGTCTTTAGTTCTTATAAATGCTCTTGGGCCTGTAACGGCATGACTTTCACCAACTACATAATCTCTTTTTACTGCTTTTCCTGAAACTACATTCGCTAAGTTCATTCCGTCTAAATAATTAAATTTTTCAGTTTCAATATTGGCTCCTGCTGCAGCAATAATTGTAGGAGCAATGTCCATAAATTCAGTATAATCCTTTACCACTTTACCTTCTGGGAATTTATTTTTATCCGAAGAAACTACTACTATTGGGTTATGAGCATCAATGTCCCAAGGTGTAAATTTTGAATATGCACCATGTTCATTCAATTTCCAACCGTGATCTCCATTCACATAAACAACTAACCAAGGTTGTTTTTTCTTTTTACTGTAATCAATAAAAGCATCTACAGATTGTCCAACTAAATCATCTCCATATGCACAAAAAGCATAATAATCTTGAATCATTTTTTGTTTTTGCTCATCTGTAAAATCATTAGAATAAGCATTGTTTACCTGCTTTTTAAGTTGCTTTGGCATTTTAGCCCATTCTTCCTTACTTAATTCAGGTAATTTGTAGGTGTGTTTTTGAAAACGCTCACGATATTCTAATGGTGGAAGTACTGGAGTATGAGGAAAATCGTAACCAATATGACAAAACAAAGGCTTAGAAGTATCTACACCATTGAATGATAATTTACCTAATTTAAATTCCTTGTTTTCGCTAGTTAAAAATTCTTTAAAAGAAGTAGTATAATATCCATCACGTGTTTTACCTGCTGGTCTTGGACTTATACCTCCCAATATACCATCATTAAATTCAGTTTCTGGTTTTTTGTTAGTGTGCTTACGCAACAAATCTAACTTATCATAAATTTCTTTTGCCATACCCGCAAATTGAGGGTTTTGTTTTTCCAACTCTTTACTGAAAAAATAGTATTTGCCATCTTCAGTTTTTAAGTACTTAATATTTTTAAAAGGTTTTACCAATTTCTGACCATCAATTTCTTTCAATAAAGATATCTTACCCCATTCTGCAAAACCTTCATTTGCAAGTGTTTTTGAATCAATATCTATTTGGTACATATTAGGAGAGACTGCCTTACCATTTTTAATTGTTCTTAATCTTACGCCTAACTTTCCTATGTGAAGTGTTTGATATCCCAATTTTTCCATCTGTTCTGGTAAATGTGGATATGAATTTTCTGTGTTATTATTATGATACTCAAACTCATATACTCCGGAGCGGAAAGGATAACGTCCATAGTGCATTGATGCTCTTGAAGGCGCACAACCTTGAGCCTGACAATAGGTATTTACAAATGTTGTACCCATACTGGCTAAACGGTCAATATTTGGAGATTCTACATAACCTAATGCACTTTCTTCTTTTCCTGTTAACATTTTATTGAATGAACGAACAGCATCATAACGATGATCATCTGTTAAAACCCAAAGTACATTTGGTTGTTTTTTTTGCTGTGCTAGAACAGATTTACTTGAAATAAGTACAGTTATAATAATTAAGATTAAATACTTTAATTTTTTCATTTTGATTATTTTAATTTAAAACTTTTATTATATATCGGTTTTGTTTTTATACTATTAATTTTTAAAACATTCTCATTTTTATTTAGTTCTGGCCAATAAACCCCATCAATATAAATTGCATCATTAGGTTGAAGTGGAATGAACTTTAATTCCAATTTCATATCAGAAGAATAATCAGACAATAAATGTTTAGTGCTAAAATCCCATACATTACCGTTATAATAATTATCGTATTTAAATTCTCCGTTTTTGTAAAAACGTAAAGCACTTGCTTCATAATCAACAAGAACTCTAACATCATTTAGGTTTGAAGGTATACCTTTAGGAAAGCTAAATTCAACAACAGTTCCTTTATGCCAAACTGAATCTAAAGGACGTGCAATTTTGTTGTTTTTCTTCTGATTATTTGAACGATTTTTAAAACTCAAATTCTTACCATTTTGAGTTTCTTTAATGGTAATTGGAACTTCTTGTTTTTCAAAATTTACTTCAATTTTATCAAATAAGCCATCTTTTGTAGTGGTTACATTTTCAATATTGTTTGAAGAATATACCCAAACTGAATTATTAGTATTCTCACTTATCACTTTAATGGTATTATTCACATTGTTAAATGTAATCACCTCTGCATTAGACAAGTATAGTTTATCTTCATTTTTATAAAGCTGCTTTGCTTGTTTTTGCGATAAAACTATAAAACGAATTAATTCTCCATTTTTTTGTTTTACATCAAAGTAGCAATTCAATCCAGCCTCAGTAATTGAAATTTTAATTGTTTCTTTTAATTTTGAAACTTTAGCATTGTTAGCTGTTACAGCTTCAAGATTTGTATTATCTAATAAAAATTCAGCGTCAATTCCTTCATTTTCAAAGAAAACATAGGTATTACTTTCTTTTAATGAAAGTACTGGTTGTGCTGAAGCATATTTTATAGTAGTTTCTTGAAGTGTTAAATTAAAAGGCCAATAAAAGTAGGAGTCAATAGGAATATTGATTGCTTTTTCTGGAATTTTCAATGTTTCATTTTTTAACTTTATTTCAAATTGAATATTGTTAAATTGATAAGCCGTGTCTAATTTCACATGGTTATTCACAAAAATAAATCCTGTTTTACCATCAGTTCTAATTGCTCTTTGAAGCTTTTTGGTATCGCTAATTTTATGTCCTTTCAGTTCATCTAACTCACTAGGAACAAATGTTTTACAAGGAGCTACATACTGCCCAAAATCTGTCATAAAATTTAATTGAACAGGAAATTCGTGAAAACTTTTACGCACTTGTCCAAATTCCCCAATAGCAGCCTGAAAATCACGGCTAATAACACCGTTATCATTTGCTCCTTGTTCAATATCACGATTCATATAGGTTAATTTTCCTTTAGGATTGTTCCCTCCAACATTCATAAAATATCCTATGCCATTCGCTCCACTTCCAAACTCTACTAGTGAAAGTGCTCCGTTATCTAAATAATTAAGATTCGTTCTTCTGTGATATGCCATATCCATTCCAATTCCAGTTTCACAGGTTAAATATGGATTTGAATTATAAGAAGTTTGGACACCTTCAGTTTCTTTGGCTCCATCACTTAATTCAGTATTAACATCATTTGAGGCCCTATAAATACTAAAACTAAATGCCTCAGTTACATGTTTTGCATCTGCAGGAATCCAAAAATAGTCGGTATATGAACCATATGAAGGAATGGTGTTGTCTTGTGTGAAAGGAGCGTCTGCCCATCCTGTTACAGAATATAATGGAACATCCATTCCGTATTTTATTGCCGTTTCTTTTTCCCAGTCCATTAAAGCAGGACTTCCTTTTGAAACGTGATGCGAAAACTCATTATCTAATTGAATAGCATAAATTGGACCTCCATCTTTCCAATACAAACCCTCCATTTGTTCTGCTAACTTTTGGTATAAAATATCAACCGAAGCTAAATATTCTGGATCCATTGTACGTAATTTTCCTCCTCTACCACTGTTCCCAAATGGATTTTTAGGATCTCCTAATCTAGATACTAGCCAATCTGGGTGACCTCCATTTCTACATTCTCCATTTACCCAAGGACCAATTCGTGCAAAAAATTTAAGATCGTGTTTTTGACACAATTTAATAAAACGTCTTAAATCATTATTTCCAGAAAAATTCCATTCACCTTCAATTTCTTCGTGCATAATCCATAAAACATAAGCCGAAACACCATCAAAACCCTGAGCTTTCATCTTCAAAAGAGCATCTTCCCATTGATTAGCTGGGTAACGTTGATAGTGAAATTCACCATAAGAAGGAATCCAAGGCTTATCATTTAACGTTAAATATTCACTATTCACTGTAATTTTATCGCCTTTAGGTGAAACACCAGACATATTAGGTATGTTTGGAGGTGTCTTCATCTCAACTTTAGAAAAATCTGAAGTTAATGGGGTATCATAGGTTATGATATTTTCAACTTTTTTTGAATTAGTAGCTGTTTTACAAGAATAAAATAAGATTGTAATTCCTAAAAGAAGAATGATTTTTTTCATAATATGTTTATATAGTTGATTGATGTCTATTTATAAATTGTATTTCTATAACAACCAATACAACTTCTTCTAATTGTCTTCACTTGAAACCCAAAATATATTTGGTTGCTGTATTTGTTGAGCAATAGAAATATTTATTTTCACTAATAATAGCTTTGAAAAAATTAAAGCTATATTTTTTATTTTCATAATAAAACCTATTTCAATTTGTTTATGCAATTTAAAACAAAGTTAAATTGAGTGGACAGCTATATGTGTCTAAAACTAAAACGTATGTTTTTTTATGCGTATATATTCTAAAAACAGTTATTTGTATATTGTTTGTATAGTGTTTAAACACCATCATTTCTAAATAAAAAAGAGAGTATTATAAAAGTTAGAAACTACTTTATCTTCCAATTTCAAAACCATTAACTAATAAAAATGCATCCAAAATATTCAATTTTTATAATTGAAATATCCCGGATGCATTATAATTAGAAGTATTCTCTTCTTAATTTTTTAATCTAAAACTGGAGTTCTTTTATCGTCCATACGCTTCATTGCGTTTTCTTCATAAACACGTTTTAACATCCAAAGTGGACGCTCTAATTCACATTCCCAATTCCATAAATGAGTAAACATTTCTTTTACTTTTTCAGGATGTTTATAGGCTAAGTTGTTATTCTCCTCTTGGTCCTTTTCTATATTGTATAATTCAGCAGGTCTATCTGGAAACCTCAACATTTTCCAATCTCCCATACGAATAATACCTCTATTTTCTTTTTTCCAAAATAACATTTCGTGAGGTGCCGCTTTATTTTCACCAGTGATGTAAGGTATTAAATCAACTCCATCAATATTTTTAATTTTAGACGCATCTCCAGCACCTGCATTTACAAATGTTGGTAACATATCTAACATACTTACAGGTTTATTATAAGTTGTTCCAGGTTTAATTACATTTGGTAATTTTAGTATACAAGGAACACGAATTCCACCCTCAAGGTTATTAGATTTACAACCACTTAATGGGTAATTACAAGTCATAGAACCATCAGGACCACCATTATCATTTGAAAACACTACAAGTGTGTTTTCTTCTAAACCTAATTCTTTCAATTTTTCTAATATTTGACCACAAGCTCTATCTAAGGCAATTGTCATAGCAGCCAATGTTTTACGTTTCCCTGTTAAACCCTTTACTTTAGCCAAATCTTCTTTTGTAGCTTGCATTGGGGTGTGAACGGCATTAAAAGAAACATACATGAAAAATGGTTTCTTTTTATTTCTCTCCATAAAGTTACAAGCTTCATCCGCAATAGCATCTGTTAAATATTTAGATGGTTCTTCATATTTTTGATACCCAATTTCCAATCTATTTTCAGGTCTTTCAGCAGCTTCTGTTTGTGTTAATGGCCAAAAACTTCTTGCTCCTCCTCTAAAACCATAAAACTCATCAAATCCTCTTTTTAAAGGATGGTATCTATCTGCGTTTCCTAAATGCCATTTTCCTAATATTTGCGACTTATAACCTAATGGTTTTAAATAATCGGCAATGGTTTTTAAATGTAATGGCAACCCCATTTCATCACCCATTAATTTTGAAGAATGGCTCATATAACCAGGAACATTGTTTTCTTCAATTCCAAAACGTTGTTGGTACATTCCTGTTAACAAACCTGCTCTTGAAGGTCCACAAACAGCTGCAGTTGTATAGGCTTGCTTCATTACAACTCCTTCAGTAGCTAACTTGTCTAAATTTGGTGTTTTAAATGTTTTACTTCCTTGGAAACCAAAATCGTGGTAACCTGCATCATCTGCAAATAGGAATACAATATTTGTTTTCTTCTGCGCGAATAACACAGATGAAAAAACGAAACTTAATGCGAAAAATAAAATTAGTCTTTTTGTTCTCATAATTACTGTATTTTAACTGAAGCAAGATATGTTTTCCTAACTTGCTTTCTTGTTTTAGATTATTTTAATGTTATAATATTTGTGTTTGAAATTTGAAAAAATATGGCAAGTTTATATTTATTCTTACCATATTTAATCTATACAGTTTATTGAATTTTTATATGTATACTTTTACTATACAATGAAGCTGAAGTGGCTTTAACCAATACTTCCCCTCCTTTTTGTAACGATTGTATTAATAGTAACCCTCTACCTTGAGAAGTTTTTAATTTATTAGATTGAAAATCTTGTATGCTCTTATTTGAGCCGTTATCTACACCCAAAACTTTAGCATTACCTTCAACTTCAAAAGTTAAATTAGCTTCTGATGTTTTTACAGCATTCCCATCTTTATCTACTAGTTGTGCTATAATATGAGCAACATCATAACCATCTGCAGTTAATGTTGTTTTATCTGTAGTTAATTTAATACTTACTGGCTCAGAAGTTGTTTTTAATTCTGAAATAACCTCAGCACCATCAAAACCTGCTTTAGCAGTTAAAACTCCTACTTCAAAAGGAACAGCCCAACGGAAAACTCTATCCTGGCATTCGCTCATACTTTTACTTCCTAAAGATTTTCCATTTAAGAATAATTCAACAATGTGATGATTTGAAGAAACTTCAACTAAAACGGTATCACCTTTTTTATAATTCCAATGTTCCTTTGAAGTAAAAGTGTTCCAACTTAACGCTTTCTTAGATTTAGCAACTGGTTTTCCGCTTAATGCATCTACTGTAAAATCCGTTTCATTTATAGGTAATGTAGCTATAGAAACATGAGGCTTATTCACCCAAATACTTTTAAAATAATTCCACCCAGTTTTTTTAAACCCAGCAAAATCTAACATATCTCCATCCCAACCTTTTTGTGGCCATTTCTCATTTGCTTCACCCAAATAATCAATTCCGGTCCACATATACATACTAAACACCATTGGATTTTCTATAATTGAATTCCAATCTTGCCAACTACCAGAATTTTCTGAACCTGTGAATAATTTATTAGGATAATTCTTTTTGCTCCAATTGTACTGATTTGTTTGGTAGCTAAACCCAACCACATCTAAAGCATCCGCATAACCAGAAGCTAAACTTGCTACAGGAATAATTAAATTTGCAGTTACCGGTCGAGTTGTATCTAATTTTTTCACCCATCTGGAAAGTCTTTTTGCAGTTTCAGCAAGTTTGTATTTTCTATCTGGTAATGCTTTGTAACGAGCCTGCATTTCAGCTGCTGTTAATTGGGGAATCTTATTCCAATAACCTCCTTTTACCTCTGGATCCCATAAACCACTTACATGTTTATAATCTGGATAAGTCCATTCAATTTCATTACCAATACTCCACTGAAATACAGAAGGGTGATTTCTATCTCTTAAAATGGTTCTTGTTAAATCACTTTCTCCCCACTTTTGAAAATGCTCCGTATAACCGCGAGTTATATATTTTACACTTCTTTCATTTAAATTAAATTGTTTGTCTTTTGGGTTATCCATTTCGTCAAAAATTTCATTTTGAACCAAGAATCCCATTTCATCACATAAGTCTAAAAATTCTTTAGAAAATGGATTATGTGAAGTTCTAATAGCATTACAACCACCTTCTTTTAATGAAGCTAATCTGCGTCTCCAAACTCCTTTTGGAACAGCTGAACCTACTAAACCACCATCATGATGAATACAAACACCTTTTACATAGGTAGATTTTCCATTTAAAAAGAACCCTTGATCATTTGTTTCTAAACTGCGAATACCAAACGGAGTTGTATACGTATCAACAACCTTTCCTTTTAAAGTAATTGTTGAAACTACAGTATACATATTAGGTGTATCAGTATTCCATAATTTAGGGTTAGAAACAGATAATAATTGCGTGTTAACCAAATTTTTACCTGCAGAAACTTTTAATTCTTTTTTCTGAATTGAAACACTACTTCCTTTACCGTCTAAAATTTCATTTGTTAACACAAATTTCTTTGTTTTTCTATCACTATTTTTAACTTTAGTTTCAATACTAACTACTGCTTTTTCATTTGTAATTTCAGGAGTAGTTACAAAAGTTCCCCAAATAGGAATGTGTAATTTATTTACAGAAATTAATTTTACATTTCTATAAATACCACTACCCGTATACCAACGGCTATCTGCATAACGAGAATGATCTACATGAACTGTAATAATATTTTCTGAACCATCAGTTTTTAAATATTTTGTTAATTCAAAATATGTTGGTGAATATCCATAAGGATTTTCACCTAACAATTTACCATTTAACCAAAAAGTAGCATTGTTATAAACTCCATCAAATAACACAAAAATGTTTTTTTCTGAAGTATTTGAAGGTGTTTTAAAGTGTTTTTGGTAAACACCAACTCCACCAGGTAAATAACCAGTACAACCTTCTAAATTTTCTCCAAAAGAAGCTTCAACACTCCAATCATGTGGTAATCTAACATCTCGCCAATCAGCATCATTTAACGGTAATTGAGTTGGCTTCTCTGTTTCTTCAACTAAGGTAAATTTCCAATCAAAGTTAAAATCTTGGCTTCTTTCAGTCTGTGCGTATCCGCTATAACTCAGTATTATTACGAGTATAACTAATAGTCTTTTAATCATCTGTTTATCTTTTATTTTTGTTCTTTAAATAATTTATTTATAGTTCCTTTCTCCTCCGCTTGTTTTAGAAATGATTTCTTCTCGTGTTTTCTTAGTTTTTAAAACATTAGGAATATGCTTATCTGGCCAATGGTTTTCTACATTGTCTTTATTCCATTTATCATATTCAGCTTGCAACTCCTTTACTTTTACTGGCATCGCTTCAACTAAATTATGATGTTCCAATGAATCATTTTTTATATTAAATAGAAAAAGGTCATCTCTAACAACTTCTTTTATCAATTTGTAATCTCCTTTACGCACTGCATAACCCTCACCATCGCTATATCTCCAAAAAAGTTTTTCATGCGGAACTTTATTTGATTTTTCCTCTTTCACAAAAGGAAGTAAATTAACCCCGTCCAATAAATTTTCTTTTTCACAACTAACATCTGCCGCTTTTAAAATGGTAGTAAAAATATCATAAGCAATTACTGGCTCATCATATTGCACACCATTTTTAAGTTTATTTGGCCAAGACATTAAGAAAGGAACACGAATACCACCTTCAAACAACATTCCTTTTTGTCCTCTATAAGGTTCTTGCGAAGTACCATTTCCATGTCCTCCATTATCGCTATAAAAAAAGATTAGCGTATTTTCATACTCTCCACTTTGTTTTAATTTTTCAATTACTTTCCCAATACCAACATCCATTCCTGCAACCATTGCTCCATAAGCAGCTCTTTTACCGTCCTCAATATGGTCAGTTAATTTCAAGTATTCACTTGTAGCTTGAATAGGTGCGTGAGGAGCGTTGTACGCCAAATACATGAAAAATGGTTTATCGTTTTTGCTATATTCATTAATATATTCTACTGCAGCATCTGTAAAATCATCAGTTAGGTAGCTTAAATTCTCACGAGGTTCTGGTTTTCCATCTCGCATAATTCTATGCCAGTTTGAAAAGTTTTCCTCCCAAGATTTACCCCAATAGTTACGAGAACCACCAGAAAACCCAAACCAATCATCAAATCCTCTATTATTTGGCCAATACTCAGCTACATTTCCTAAATGCCACTTCCCAATTGCACAAGTTTGATAACCATTATCTTTTAAAACTTCTGAAATCATTTTTTCACCTAAAGGAACACCTGGTACCGGACCATCAAAATCTTTGCCTATATTATTCTCACAGCCAAATCTTTGTTGATATCTACCAGCCATCAAACCAGAACGGCTTGGACCACAATATGGGTGAGAACTGTAACCTGCGCTAAAAACAACTCCTTGGTTTGCCAGATCGTCTAACGTAGGGGTTGGAATATCTGTACAACCATTAAAACCAACATCTCCCCAACCTAAATCATCTGCTAAAATGATAAGAACATTTGGTTTTTTAGTTTTTATAGCCTGTGCTTTAATAACGTTACAACTTAGTAGCGCAACTATAACTGTAAAGAATACTATTTTTTTCATTGTTTTATTATTTTGAAATATGTGCTATTAATTTTTAACCAATTTATATGTGTGAATCCAATCTACGTACATTGTATTTCTAGAATCATCGTTTAAACTTTCTTTTGTTGCAAATCCATCCCAAGTGTTTGACCATAATCCGAAATATAGATTCAACTCCAACGTAAATTTTCTTTGAGCTGATGAAAACCCAACATATTCACCATCTAAAAACCAATGACATTTACGATCATCTTCCCAATACAATCCCATTGTGTGGTAGGTTTCTGTAAAATTTTTGTTTCTATTTTTATTTTTTTCTGAAAGAAATTTTGTTGAAGCATAACTAGGACTACGCAAGTTTTTTCCATTTACTGCATGATGAATATTAGATTGCATTATAAACGGAAAATCTTCAATGGTTTGTTTTGTTTTCGGGTTGGTAGGGTTTGCATTGTTCTCACAAATATCTATCTCATTCCTATTTTCAGAATTTCCATTATTTAACCAATAGGTATTGTATGCCGAAATATCGGATGCTTTCATGCTACATTCAGTATACATTGGATAGCCAATTTGTGCTTTAGACATTATTCTACCCGTTCTCATCCATCTAACCGAATCTGAATTTTTTTCAGCTTTAATAGTTAGTTTTCCATTTTTTACTGAAACCTGACTTTTCATCATAATATTTGGTGGTGGATAATTCCAAAGAGAATAACTCCATTTTGAAGTGTCAAACTCTTTAAACTCATCTGTTAATGCTTCAACCACTTCCCACTTATATCCTTTTGGAGCACTGGGTTGCGCAAAAACTGTATTACAAATTAGAATTATCAATACGTAAAATAGCTGACTTCTACATTTCATAAATATATTTTTTAATTGTAATGTTTATTAAACTTTAGGAATAATCCGTGATGGAATATTTAACTTACCATCATGCGCTCCTTTCGCAAAATTGCTAATTTTATAAGTGTTTGCCTTAGACCAATCGCATTCTACACGCCCATCTCCTAAAACTATATTTCCAAGTTTTTCTCTAAACCACTGAGCTAAATCTTTATATTGCTTTTCATTAGCCAAATTGTTTAATTCAAACGGATCATTTCTTAAATCATATAAGGCCAATTCAGCTTTCTCAACAGGACATTCCAATGCCCATTTAATATTTTCATTTGGTAAACCTTTTTTAATAGATCTAGTTCTCATAGAAAATGAAAATTCCTTTGATCTTAAATATGCTCTTGGACCAGCAACTAAACTAATTTCACCAACTATATATTCTCTTTTTTCTTTATCATTTTTCAAAAAATCAAAAAGGTTCATTCCATCTAAGTAGTTATATTTCTCATTATTAATATCAACACCACTTGCTGAAAGAATTGTAGGTGCAATATCTACATACTCAATCATTTGACGCTTAATTTTATTTACAGGTACTTTATTTTTATCTGAAGAAACTAAAATTACAGCATTGTTTAAAGATTGTTGCCATGGACCGAATTTAGCTTCAATTCCTTGTTCCCCTAAATGCCAACCGTGATCTCCAACTGCAAAAATTATTAAATACTCTTGTTTGTTTTTGTTACAATAATCTTTAAAAGCCTTTACTGCATCACCAATTAATGAGTCTCCATAAGCACAAAAAGCATAATAATCTTGAATAGCTTGTTGCTTATCAGCATCATTCATTCTACTCATATTTAAATTATTGTATAACTTAACCAATTGAGGAGGAAGTTTATCTAAGTTCTCTTTACCAAACTCTGGAACTTTGTATTTTTTAGTTTTAAACTTATCTCTAAATTCTTTTGGAGGTAATACCGGAGTATGTGGCAAATGAAAACCTAAATTAATTAGTAAAGGTTTATTTGAATTTGCTCCTTTATGTTTTGCGCCCCAAGTTGTTTTAAAATCTACATTCTGATTCGCTAAATATAACTTAAACTCTTCTACAATTTTACCATCAACAGTTTGTCCTGCAGGCATTGGGTTTTCACCTCCAAAAATTAAAGTTTTATTATATCTAGTATAAGCTCTTAAAATATCAAACCTATCCTCTATTTCTTTCTTTTTCTTAATGTCAGCATCGCTTATTTCACCTTTTTTCTTTTTTACAATGTACTTCTCAATAGTTCCATCTGGTAACCTAACTCTTTCTTCATCACCTGCAGTTTTCCAATTTCCTTTTTCATAAAAAGGTTGCTTCCACATATCACCAACATCATTTTTTTGTAAATCATGCTTAAAATGAACTTTATAATTATAGTGTCCCGCATCAATATATCCTTGACCAGGTCCCCATTTAAAAATATAAGAATCTCCTTTTCCAAACAACGCTGTAACATATCCTTCTTTTTGAAGTGTTTGAAGAAATGAAGGTTTTACAAAATCTGGTTCTTGATGGCTTAATTCAAAAGCATAATGTCCATTTCTAAAAGGATATCTACCACTAATTAATGAACCTCTTGAAGGTCCACAAGCAGGTGAATTATTGTATGCATTTACAAACATAACTCCTTCACTTGCCAATTTATCTATGTTGGGTGAAGACACATAACCAAGTGTGCTCTCACTCTTTCCCAATGTAGCTTGGTTATAACACTCTAATGCATCTGGGCGATGGTCATCTGTAATAATCCATAATACATTAGGTTGGTTTTGCGCATAAAATGTAAACGTAAATACCAATGTAAACAATAGTAGTTCTAGTCTTTTTTTCATTTCTCTAATTTTTTATTGGTTTTATATATGAATAGTAAACTCCATACGTTTCATTACCTTCTATAAAATCGTTTACCAATAAGGTTTTTCCTTTTTCTAATTTTACTTTAAAAAGAACTTCTTCATCATTCTCATTTATTTCTTTTTCAAGAATCTGATTTGCAATTTTAATTTTTGCTTTTGTTGGATGGATGGATTTGTAATTATATAAATTTTTAGGATTTTTTTGAGGAATTCCCCAAATTGGACCTGGACATTCTTTTGGCCATCTTCTACAAGAAATTTCATAAATACCTGCTTTTTCAATTTCCAAAGAGTGCATATTATTTATATTTTTCATCCCTTCGGAAACTTGCTCTGGTTTCCAAATTCCTCCACCTTCTCCAATTGCATGTTGAATAGTTAATTTAATTTCTTCTTGAGCCTTATTTCCAACAACATAAACAGGGAATTCTTTATAAATTGGACTTAGTTTTGTTGATTTTAAAAATTCTGAATTATCAGCAAGTAATTTCTTTACTAATTCTTGATGTTCAGAAGCAATATTATGTTTTTGTTTTGGATCTTTTATAATATCATACAATTGTTTACCATTAACCAAACGCCATTGATTTTTTAAAATACACGTTTCATCTTCATCCATTGGTGGTCTCCAATCTTGACGGTTATGTACAAAAACTGTACGCTCATCAATTCCTCCTTTTTGAGATTTTAATAATGAAGAAAAATCAACACCATCTAATTTCATTTGTTCAGGAATTGTAAGTCCACATAACTTTGCCAATGTTGGAACTAAATCAACATGAGCAGCTAGCGTATTTATATCTTTTCCTCCTTCAATTTCTCCATTTGGCCAGCGAATAAAAAATGGTGCAATATGACCTCCCTCTAACTTACTTCCTTTAATACCTCTGTAACCTCTATTGTATCCTAACTTTCCATCGGCACTATAACCATAACGAGTTCCATTATCACTCATAAAAATTACAATGGTATTTTTAGATAGATTTTTCTCTTCTAAAAAAGCATTCAGTTTCCCGAAATTCTCATCAATATTGGCAATCATACCATAAAGATTTGCGCTAATTATATCTTTACCTTCAAACTGCTTGTATGGTTCTGCATATTTTTCAGCAACTATCAATGGATCGTGAGGTGCATTTGTAGGCAAATAAACAAAAAATGGTTGATCAGCATCTTTGTTTTTATCAATATACTTCATTGTTTCCTTAAACCATACATCTGTACAATAACCTTCAAATTGTTGTGGCACATTATTTACATAATATACATCATCAAAATAACTATTCCCCCAATAATCTGATAGTTCACCAACACCTCCAGCTAAATGATGAATTGCAGTATCAAAACCGCAATCCGTTGGACGTACAGGGTAATTATCACCCAAATGCCATTTACCAAATAAAGCCGTTTTGTATCCATTATTTTTGAATACATTGGCCATTGTTTGTGTATTTCTAGTTAAAGCATCTCTACCTTTAAACGTTGACCAAGCTCCATTATTAATAGGGTATCTGCCCGTCATAATAGCACCTCTGGTTGGTGTGCAAAGCGGACTAACATGAAAATCAGTCATTCGAACGGATTCATTATAAAAAGAATCAATATTTGGTGTTTTTAACCAAGGATTTCCGTGGCAACCTAAATCACCAATTCCTAAATCATCAGTAAGTACTAAAATTACGTTGGGTGCTTTTTGTTCCGTTTTTTCAATCTCCTTTGCTTTACAAGCAGTTAACTGAACTAAAATAATACAACTTAAAAATATGTTTCTAAACATGACTTTGTTTTTTATTCTACTCTAATTTCTTCTATTTCCCAAGAACCTGAAGCAACATCAGAAGCTGGCTCCAATGCAATTTGCATTAATCTATTATTTATTTCTTTAAACTGATTTAATTCAATAGTGTATGTTTTAAATTCTGTATCATTTGAAGAAATAGGAGTAGTTATCCATTGTTGTTTTGCCCAATTAACTGGCTTTGTACCAACAGTCCAAAAACCATCTTCTTTTTCGTCTCTGGTATATATTGAGAATTTCATTTCTTTGGCAGCACTTTTATTTTTAACTTTAAAAGTAACCTTAGAACATAATCTAGTATCTGTATATAACCAAGGAGCACTTCTTATAACAGCATTTTTTGCTGAAATAGTTCCTGTTAATTTTCCATCTTTAAATTCAGCTGAAGTTCCATTTAAAGCTTTCCAGCCCATTGTACTATTTTTAAACTCAAATGGTCTTCCTGGCTCTGGGTACATTCTATCATCATTAGGAATTATAATAGTTCCATCTTCATTAAAATCAACAGGTTTTAAACTAGCTCCACGATAAAAAGCACTTATATCATGATTTTCTTGTAAAACATATTTTTGTCCTTTCCAATCAAAAAAACTGGTGTGTCCACCTCTTAAAAAAGCTCCTTGAAATTCATATGGACCATATAAATTTTTAGACATTGAATATCTACTTCCATAAACTAAATAATACCAATCATTACGCTTAAACAATGTAGGCTTGTCTTCAGCTTTTAATTTATTTCCTTTTTTATCTTTTATAATAATTTCCTTTGGTTCAGAATCTAAAGACTTCATGTCTTTTGCCAACGTTGCCATATAGTAAGTATTTACACCAAAACATATAGTATACACATCATTTTCAATAAATATTTCAGGATCGTAAGGATGAACAGGCACAATTCCTTTAGGTAATAAAGGTTTCCCTAATAAATCTTTATATTCTCCCGTTATTTCATTGGCAACCATTACACCTGTATCAATATTTCTGTTAGAAAAGAACCAATAATATTTCCCATCTCTTTCGCAAATATCACCAGCCCAACAATTTGGCTTATCTCCTATATAAGTATCTTGAGGCAATAAATTTCTATGAAATTCCCAATTAACTAAATCTGAAGTAGACCAAAGTTCCCATCTATCCATTGGAAATGAAGAGGTTGCATCCCAAGATTTATCGTGACCACATATTATATAAACTCTATCATTTTCAACCCAAGCATGTGGATCTGCCATACCATGTTCAGGAACAATTACATCAACTTTTATTGGTTCATGTTTTTTTATTGAAGCAACTACTTCTTTCTTTTTTTGAACTTCGGAACAACTTATAAGTACAATTATAATAAGTGCTAGAATTGAAATTTGTTTAATTGGTAGTTTCATTTTAAATCTATTTTTGATGTTATTCTATTTCATTTTTTGTAAAGAAAACTTGTCTTCCATTCTCAAGAAATATATTCTCTCCTTTCAATTCAATGTTTCCTTTTAATCTAATATCAGTACAAGAAGCACCAATTTTAAATTCGTAATTACCCTTTTCAACAATCCATTTATTGTTTTTGTATTGTGCTAATTGCTGAGGCGAAAAATTAAAGATTAACCTTTTTACTTCTCCTGCTTTTAATGAAATTCGTTGAAAACCTTTTAATTGAATTGGTTTCATTACTGAATTTAAATTAACTGGAGACATATACAATTGTACAATTTCATCTCCATCAATTTCACTTGTATTTTTAACATTTAATGAAATAGAAAAACGATTATCTAATATTGAAATTTTAGATTTCATTTTAAAATTTGAGTATTCAAAAGTTGAATATGACAATCCATATCCAAACGGATATTGAATCAATTCTTCATTTTGATAGCCATCTTTATAATTGATTTCAACTTTTTCTTCAGTTTTTGGATAAGAAACACATAGTTTCCCTGAAGGGTTTACATTTCCTAACAATATATCAGTAATTGCATTTCCACCTTCTTCACCCGGAAACCAAGCTTGAATAATAGCTGCACATCTTCCTTCTAACTTACTTATAACTTCTTGTCTTCCACTTAACATAACCAAAATAACTGGCTTTCCTGTTGCAATTAGTTTTTCAACAAAAGCTTCTTGTTGACCAGGTAAAGCAATACCTTTTCTCCATCTTCCTTCTCCATTTAAATACAAATTTTCACCCATTGCCGCGATAATTACATCGCTTTCTTTGGTAATTTTTAATGCATTCTGTAAATCTGGTTGAGGCTGTCCTTTAATGGTTAAAAGTTTTAATTTTTCAATTCTACTATCACCAAAACTCTTGGTATCTATTTTTGCTTCCAATTCCGCACTCCAATCACATCCGCGCTCATAAGACAATTGAACATTTTTACCCAATTTACTTTCTAAGCCTTCTTTAAGTGTAACTAATTTTGGATTGTTAACGTCAAACTCTGATTGTTTCCAAAAAGCACGCATTCCTTGATAGGTATAATCACCTAACAAACCATGAACAGAAGCAGCATTTGGACCAACTAAAGCTATTTTTTTTATATCTTTTTTTAATGGTAGAATTCCATTATTTTTAAGAAGAACAATAGACTGACTTGCTGTTTGATATGCTAATTTTCTATTCTCAGGAGCATCAAAATCTAATTCCCCATCTTTTCCGAAAATAGGATTTTCATCTAATAAACCTAAACGTGCTTTCATTATTAAAGAACGTTTTACAGCTGTATTAATCTGCTCTGCCGTAACGTGTCCTTGCTCTAATGCTATATCTAATTTTGGATACATGGTTGGTGAAGACAATTCAATATCAACACCAGCATTTAAAGCCATTGCTCCTGCCATAACTGAATCTTTTGCAACTTTATATTTTTTATAAAGCATATTAATTGATCCATAATCACTAACAATTAATCCGTCAAAACCAATTTCTCTGCGAAGCATTTGCTCCAACATAATTTGATTAGCAACTACCGGAATTGTTTTATAAACACCGTAAGACGGCATTACACTTTTAGCTCCACCAATTTTAATACAAGCTTCATGAGGCATTAAATATTCTTCATATAATTCTTTCGAATTATTGTTAGCTGTTCCATAACCTGCAAAATGTTTTACAGTTGCTGCCACACCCGTTTTTAAATCACTCCCTTGCAATCCTTTAACAAAAGACACCCCCATTATTGAAGTTAAATATGCATCTTCCCCATAACTTTCTTGATGTCTATTAAAATGTGCAGATCTACTAATGTCAAGCATTGGTGATAGCGCAAATGTTGCTCCTGCAGCCCTCATACTTTTAGCAGTTGAAGCAGTGTTTTTACTAACCAAATCCGGATTCCAAGTACAACCAACACCAATTTGTTGAGGAAACGTAGTAGCTCCTTTTGTTGCAAAACCTGTAATTGCTTCTTCATGAAAAATTGCAGGAATTTTCAATCTTGTTTCTGTAACTAATAAGTGTTGAATTTCACGAACTAAATCTCTTAATTCATTTGGTTCTAGATCTTGACCCGAAGAAAACTGACAAAAATGCCCAATTCCATATGGAATATGTTCTTTAAACTTTTCTAATGAAATTTTTCCATCAACCATAATATCTCTAATACGTGTTCCTTGTATTTGAGCTAATTTTTCATCCATTGTCATTTTAGACATTATAGATTCTACTTTAGAATCAATTTCTGAAGTAGAAAATGGTATTGGTTTGGCAATTTCAGTAACTTTATTTTTAACCGTGTTACACGCTAAAAATGAAGTTAATATTATGAATGATATTGTTTTTGAAAATTTCATTTAAGTCTTGTTTTTTATTCAATCTAGAGTCCTTATCACTGTAAAAGGCGTCTTTCTGAACTTGTTTCAGAATTTCATCATACTGGTTACTAATCACTATGAGAACCTGAAACAAGTTTAGGTTGAAGAAAATTTTATTTTTTAATATTTGAATAGTCTTTTCCTCTAATTGCTTCAAATTCAGCCAATAATTTTTTCACCATTTTAGGATTAGATGGTGCTAAATTGTTAGTTTGACCAACATCTTTCTTTAAATTATACAATTGAAATTCTCTGTCAACTCCTGTTTCCACTAAAGAATGCCAGCTCAATTTCTCCCCTTTATAAGGAGGAATTAATACCCAATCTCCTTTTCTGTAAGAAGTTTTACCTCCTGCTTCAAGTACAATATTCTCACGCCCTTTTTTACTTTTCCCTAATAAAGCTGGTAGCATATTTTCGCTATCACTCATATCTGCTTTCTCATTAACCAATTTTGCAAAAGAAGCCAATAAATCAACCTGACAAACTAAAGCTTTTGATTCTTTTGGTTTAATAGTCCCTTTCCAATATACCATAAAAGGTACACGAGTACCAGCATCAAACAAACTGTATTTACCTCCACGTAATTTTCCTGCAGGTGCATGTTTTCCTAATTTTTCAATAGCATCATCAAAATAACCATCTTGCAAAACTGGTCCATTATCGCTTGAAAAAACAATTAATGTATTTTCTAAAACACCTTCTTCTTTTAAAGTTTTCATAAACTCTCCAATACACCAATCTGCTTCCAAAATTACATCACCACGAGGTCCTAATTTAGATTTACCTACAAAACGTGGGTTTGGAGTACGCGGTACGTGTGGTTGTTGCAATGCATAGTATAAAAAGAATGGTTTGCTTTTATGAGTACGAACATACGCTTGAGCTTTTTCTAAAAAATGATCAGCCATGTCTACATCACTCCATTTTGCAGCTTCTCCACCTTTCATATAGCCAATTCTTGGAATTCCGTTTACAATACTGTTATTGTGACCGTGATGCCATTTCATTGTAGTTAATTCTGGATTGTCTAATCCCGTTGGTTCACCATCAAAATTCTTTTTATAGCTAACAAAAACAGGATCTTTTGGGTCAAGTCCATCAATAAATCCATCTTTTATATAAACCGTAGGCGTACGATCTTGAGTTGCTGCTAAAATATACGCATCATCAAAACCAACTTCATTTGGACCAGGAGTAATATGTTCATTCCAATTTACATTTCCAGAACCCAAACCTAAATGCCATTTACCAACAATAGCAGTTTGATACCCTGCTCTTTTAAGCATTTTTGGTAATGTTTCCTGTTTTGTTGAAATAATTAATGGTGCAGAACCCGGAAGAATTCTTGCTTTTGCGTTTCTCCAAGGATATACTCCTGTTAATAAACCATAACGACTTGGAGTACAAGTTGCTGAAGTTGCATAACCATTAGTGAATTTCACACCTTCATTTGCAAAAACATCAATATTTGGAGTTTGTAATTCTGTTGCCCCATAAGAACTTATATCTCCGTATCCTAAATCATCTAAATAAATTACAACAATATTTGGTTTAGCTTCAACTCCGCTTAGAGCTTTCTTATTTTGTGCTTGTACTGATAACAATCCTAAAAATAATAGGAATGTGAAAATATTTTTTAATTTCATGTGTCTTTTTTTATTTTTAATAGGGTAGATCTCGCGTTCGCTATTAGTCTTTTCTTTAGTTATTAAATTTAAGCAAGCTCGTTTCATCTTATAAATTTTAATTCTTTTTTGATTCTAAATTTCTAATAATTAATATTGCATCGGCTTCATTTCTCCAAGGACGCCAATCCCAAAAGCCATATTTATGTTTAAATACTAGCTTTTCTTCTTTTGTAAATTCTCCTGTTAATGTATTAAACCATTGCCACGTAGCGTTTTCATAATTAAACTCAGTATTAAGCATTCGTTTTATATCATCTGAATGCACTTCCTTTGGGAAATACTGCAATACAACACCGTCTTTAGAATTGGATAATGTATACGATCTCGGATTGTACTTGGTTACTGGTTCAAAGTTTTCGAAATTCACTGTATCAAACAGTTTTCTCATATTTTTGAAATAGTCAAATCGAGGTTTTATAACTCCTTCAGGTTGTTCAAACGGATTATGAATTATGGCATTCCAAGATGCCGCCTGCCAATAATAGGTTGTGTAAACTCCTGCAAATAAACATTCATAATTTCTTCTTAAACATTCTTCTGCATTAGAGAACCCTCCAGGAAAAACATTGTAAGGAGATTCTTCATACCCTCCATGTTCAATATTGAATACTGGTTTATCTGGAAAAAGGTTATAAACTTTTAACATGCTTTCGTGAAGTGATAATTTCCAATCTTGTGTAGAAATAAAATCAACTTGGTCTTTATGATTTTTACAAAAACCAAAATCATGTATTGATACTAATCGATTGAAGGCATCTAACTTTCTGGTTCTATCTATACGTTCTTCAAGATGCTGCACAATATTTTTATTTTGTGCAACAGCAATTTTACTAGCTGCTTCTTTAGAAACATCCCAAATCATATTTGGAAAAGCTTGGTATCTCTTAATAATGTGATCATAATACATATTATCTGCATCTGAACCTGCTTTTGGCCAAACAACACGCTTGTTCCAAACATAAATCATTAAATGACTTACAATTTCTTTATCGTGCATTCCGGCAATTACCTTATCAAAATGCTTGAAAAAATCGTAATTTAAATCTGAATAATCAGGATTAGAGTTAGATCCTAAAAAAGGAAAAATATCTTCTCTTGCACCGTAATCATGTTGCGGATTCTCTTTTAATTGTTCATCCTTCACCCAATCTACATCTGGATCATAAGCATACACATTCATAACTATTTGATTGAATCCATTTTGGTTTATTAAATTTAAAAGGTGCTTTGTTTTAGCAATCTCTTTTTGACCATAATCCAACGCAAACAACCAATCGCATTCAAATGCTAGATTAAAATAGTGCGAACCATCTTCATAATAAAAATGTCTTTTATCATCATCGTTTTTTACAATTCCACCGTGTCGTTCTTTTTTCTTATTTTCTGAAATAGTGAATTTCCCTTTTTTCCCGTTTAGGTCTCTAATCTTAGACTTTAAAACAAATGTTTTTGTGCCAATTACTGAACTTGAAAAACGAAATACCCATTCCTTATTTCCATTATAAAACAATGGTATTTTTTGTATACCATCAGATCCTTTTACAACAGCAAAAACATTTTCAAGATGTGGAGATTTAATTTCCTTCCTCGTTTTAAATACCAAATCATTTACTTCCCATTGAACAGTTTTAATAGCTTTATTTGCTTTTGTGTTTTCATAAACTTTAATTTGTGCAAAACTTGTTTGCACAAAAACCAAAGCGAATAATAAGATGAAAAATATTTTTTTCATTAGATCTGTTTTTTATTTCAGTTGAATAATCATTTCCTGAGGCACAGCTGCACCAAGTTTTATGCTTAATTCTCCTGGAGAAGAATTCCCTACTACAACATTATATTTTCCTTTTCTCCATACTTTTTCACCTTCTTCATTATACACTTTTAAATCTTCTGGTTTAATAGAAAAAGAAATCATTTTAGCCGTTCCTTTAGCCAAAGAAATTCGTTTAAATGCTTTTAAACTTTTCATTGGAATTCCACCTGAAATATCTTCTGGACAAATATATAGTTGAACAACTTCATCAATATTAAAATCACCAGTATTGGCAACTTCTACATTAACTTCAAGAGCATCTTTTACTTTCAACTTTTCAGCGTTTAAAGTCATGTTTTTAAATTCAGTTTTAGAATATGTTAACCCAAATCCAAATGGAAACATAGGTTCTTTTGTCATATACTTATAGGTACGCCCTTTCATAGAGTATGCATCATAAGACGGCAATTGAGCTACATTTTTAGGAAACGTTATAGGCAAACGTGCAGAAGGTGAAATTTTTCCAAATAATATATCTGCAACAGCATTACCACCTTGTTCCCCTGGATACCACATTTGAAGAATAGCATCACAGTGTTCCTCAATTCCTTCCAAAGAAACCGGCCCTCCACTTGCTATTACCAATATTAAAGGACTATCACCTTTCTTTTCAATTAATTGATGAATATATCTTATTTGATTTTCAGGCAATTTTAAATCTACTTTATCGCCACTATGAGTTGAAGCTATTGCATCTACCGACTCCCCTTCTAAATACCTTGTTGTCCCAACAACACATATTGTAACATCTGCTTCAGCTGCTACATTTGGCGCCCAATTTTTAGGGTTTGGATTAATTTGAAAAGGTAAAGCTCCTGTTCTATAATTTAGTGAACTACCTTTAGAAACAGCTCCTGTAACTCCTTCCATTATTGAAACTAACCCTGTGCTAACTCCATAATAACTTCCCATTAAAACATCATTTGAATTTGCAAAAGGACCTGTTATATAAGGAATTTTTATTTTTGGTGATAATGGTAATACATTGTTTTTATTTTTTAATAATACTATTGATTTCTGAGCAACTTCTCTTGCCAAAGCAACGTGCTCTGCACTGTGAATTTGATCAGGACCAATTTTAGTGTATTTATGATTATTATCTTCATCAAATAAACCTAAACGAAAACGGGTTTTAAATAACTGAACCACTCTTTTATGAATCAATTCTTCGGTAATCATTCCTTTTTCAACTGCCGTTTTTAATTGCTTATAAGTTCCACCACAATTTAAATTCACTCCCGCTTTTAAAGCTAACTCAGCAGCCTCAAGACTTGATTTCACATAACCTTGGTTTCCTGCAGCACCGCTTATGGCTCCACAATCTGAAGTTACATACCCATCAAATTTCCAGTTATCTCTTAATGTTTCTTTTATCAAAAACTCACTAGTACAAGAAGGTTTTCCAAATACCATATTATAAGCAGTCATAACTCCTTCAACTTTAGCTTCAGTAACTAATGCTTTAAATGGAGGGAAATACGTTTCATAAAGATCTTGCTTAGAAACTTCAACATTAAATTTAAGCTTATTATGTTCCGGGCCAGAATGCATTACAAAATGCTTAGCACAGGCTGCAGCTTTTAACATATTAGGGTCATTTCCTTGTAAACCGTTTACATATGCAACCCCAATTTTAGACATTAAGAATGGATCTTCTCCATAACATTCCTGACCACGACCATATCTTGGATCACGGAACAAATTTACTGTTGGTGACCAAAAGGTTAATCCTGCATATTTACTATGGTTTCCCATACTTTGAGCAATAGTGAATTTAGCTCTTGCTTCTGTTGAAATTGCATCTGCCACTTTTTCGATTAACTCAGGATCAAAAGTAGCTCCAAATCCTATAGCCTGTGGGAAAATTGTAGCCTCTCCATTACGTGCAACCCCATGCAAAGCTTCACTCCACCAATTATAATCTGGTACTTTTAGCCTTGAAATTTCATTTGCATAATGCGTCATTTGTCCTATCTTTTCATCCAAAGTCATTTGAGAAACTAATAATTCAGCTCTAACTTCAACCGGTAAATCCTTTTTTAGATAAGAAAAGTCTACTTCTTGTGCTTTTACTAATAAAGGACCTAAAATTAGAAGTAATAAAACTAAATTTCTAGTGTAAATTCTGTTTTTCATTTTTTAAATATTTGCAATCAATTAGTATTTTATTTTTCTGTAATTAAATAACCTTCTTTTGTTCCATTTAAATAAGCTACATACCAACCACAGCCCCAAGCTGCACTCCAAATAACATTTTCATTATAAGGATCTGGTTTTACATCAACCATTTTATCTTGTTGACCTAAACCTTTATTTATTTTAGTCCAATTTTCACCATCATCTTTTGAAAGGTAAATACCCGGATTCATAAAATTATGAGCCATACTTACTATTTGCCCAGGAACATTAACTACTATTAATTTTGAATTTACAGGTGAAGTTTCAGCCTGCCAAACATAAGGCGCTTTAAAAATTTGCTCCCAAGATTCTCCTCCATTTTTACTTCTCCAAACACCTCCTTCTTCATAAGTACCTGTTCTTCTACCTGTACTAATTAAAATGTCTTTTGTATTTCTGTCTATAAAAACATTGTTCACCGATTTTATTACAGAAGGAATTAATACTCTTTCCCAATTACTACCTTTATTTGTTGATTTGTACAGTCCTCCATTATCATCATTTAAAGCAGCATACAAAGTTTCTGGATTGCTTGGGTCCATAGCAATTCTTCTAACGCTCATATTTTTATGAAAACCATTATTACTCAATTCCCATGTATAGCCTCCATCAAAAGATCTGTAAAAACCATAACCTCCTTTTGTTAATGGTTCTGCTGGTGAACCACTTATTTCTGAAATTTTTACCGAAGTAGCACAGAAATACATATTATTTGGATTCACTGGATCTATAATTAATGAGTTTTGCGGAGCTAAATTTTGCCAAGAACCGTTAGCTCCTTCAAAAATTGTAGCAATAGTGCTCCATGTTTTCCCACCATCAGTAGTTTTACGCAATTTACCTCTATGTTCCTGACGCCAAGCTAAAAAATAAATAGTATTTGAATCATTTGGATGCACAGCAACCGTAGATATTGAATGAGCTCCGTGATTTCCACTATGATCATTTACTTGCCCTTCTATTTGTTCAACAGCAACTGCTTGTTTATCTGGCCAACCATCCAAATCGGTAGTTTGCCATAAACCGTGTTCTCCACTGCACAATAATCTTCTTTCTGGAATTCCTGTTTCAAGCAACATAAATCTTCCTGGTAAATTACTATCTCCGCAACCTATCCATTTTCCACTTCCTTTTGAAGTTTCATAATCGTCTATCTGAGGCCAAGTTACTCCTCCATCTGTAGATCTTTGTGTTTGTTGACCAACACCTATAATAACATCTCCTTTTGAATTTATTGCTAATACTCTATTTCCAAATTGTGTTTCACTTTGTTCTTCATAAGCACGAGCAACGTGAGAAAACTCAACATTTGCTCCTATAGGATTTCCTTTATTTTCCCAATAAGCTTTATCTATTTTATTTAACCAATATTCACCTGCACGTGCGCAAATTACCCAATTTTTTCCACCATTTTCAGTTTTCCAAGCTTCTCCAGGTCCAAAACTTCTATCGTGACGTTGATTTGCAACTATATAAATTTCATTTTTATTAATAGGGTTTACAACTATTTTATTAAAAGCTGAATAGGTATTCTTAGGGAATATTGGGTATAGTTTTTTTGAATCCTCTCCTAAAAAGAAGCTCAATGCTTTGTGATAATTATTTTTATGTGCTCCGTAATTTATTTTGTTGAAATTCACACCTAAATCTCCAGTAATGCTTACCCAATTTTTACCACCATCAACACTTTTATAAATTCCGCCTTTAGTTGAAATACTTTTTTCTTTTGGCTCGTAAATTGTTTGTTCCACTAAATATAGCACAAACTCTTTAGTTTTTTTATTGTAATAAGAAGTTAAATCTCTAGGTATATTATTTGGTAAACCTTTTACTATACTTTCCCAAGACAAACCACCGTCAAAACTATGCAGTAAACCAATATTAGCTGCCATAATAACATTATTATTGTTATTTGGATCTATTATAATTTTTCCTACATCAGTATTTTTTGGTAAACCATTTGTAATCTTTTTCCAAGATTTTCCTTTATCTATAGATTTATAAATATATCCGTAAGATGCATATTTTAAAACAGTACCATATGGATTTGCTTTTGTTCTTTTATTATTTTTTACATTCCAGAAATCACCTGCACCCACATACCAAATATTTTCATTTGTAGGATCAACAGCTAATTCACTATGGCGAGTTCCTTCTTGTTCGTAATACCAACCTTTTTCAAAAGAATTTAAATCATTAGGATCTATACCTACTTCCTTATAGCTTTTACCCAATTCTTCTGTTTTAGTCCAAGAATGACCTCTATCTGTAGTTTCATAAACCCAACCATTCCAATCTAAAGCCATTCCAAAATCAGCATTTTGCATTGAAAACTCTATGTCTAAAACTCGTTTCATTTCAAGCCCTAAACCATCAGAGTCCTTAATTGTTTGCCAAGTTTTTCCATTGTCCCAAGTTCCGTATGCAACATGCATATCTGGCCCCATAAACATCACATTTGAATCTGTTGGGTGACACCAAAACTCTTCGTTATAACCAGACATTCCTGGTCCAAAGTTCTTCCATTCAATACTTTGATCAGATTGTAACTTCTCAGTTCTTAACTTACTAAAAAAGGTTTCTTTAGCTTTAATTGTATCTTGATTACAACTAACAATAAATGAAGCTGTAAGAACTAAACTGAAAAGAATGTTGATTTTTTTCATATTGAATTATTTAATAATTGCTTTAAACCAACCACTTCCCCAAGCAGCACTCCAAATAATATTTTCGTTATATGGATCAAATTTTAAATCTACCATTTTATCTGGCTGACCAATACCTTTATTAATTTTAGCCCAACTTTTTCCACCATCCTTTGTTAAATAAATTCCTGGATTTTTAAATTGATCAAATTTTGTTTCAACTTGAGCAGGTACATTTACCATAATAAATTTTGAATTTATTGGAGAAACTTCTGTTTGCCATACATAAGGAGCTTTAAAGAACTTTGTCCAAGTTTTACCGTTGTTTGTACTTTTCCAAACACCTCCAGTTTCAATAGAACCAACTCTATATCCCGCAGACAAATACATATCTTTTGTATTTCTATCAATAAAAATGTTGTTTACACCTTCTATTTCCGAAGGAATATTCATCTTCTTCCAAGATTTAGCTTTATTAGTTGAAATATATAAACCAGAAGGTTCTTTAGCTCCTTTCTTGTTTAAACAAGCATACAATATTTCTGAATTGTCTGGGTGCATTTTTATTCTTCTTACACTTGCTTTTTCTGGTAAACCATTGTTATGAAGACTCCAAGTAATTCCAGCATCCGTAGATTTATATACGCCATAACCTCCTTTTGTTAGCACATTTTCATTTACAGAACTACCAACTTCAGAAATTGGTTTTCTAATTGAAGTGAAATACATATTATTTGGATCTTTAGGATCTATTGTTAAATTGTAAGTCATTGCTAATCCTTGATGTGGACTATTTTTTCCTTCAAAAATTGTTGAAATATTCTTCCACGTTTTTCCTCCATCCGTAGTTCTTCGAAGTTTCCCTCTATGCTCTTGTCTCCAAGATAAAATATAAATTGTATTTGGATCATTTGGATGAACAGCTACTGTAGATATTGAGTGTGCTCCGTGATTCCCACTATGATCGTGCACCTGCCCTTCAATTTGCGTAACTGCAACTGCATCTTTATCTGGATAATCACCTAAATCGGCTGTTTGCCATAAACCGTGCTCTCCAGAACATAATAAGTATCGGTCTTTAATTCCTGTCTCCAACAACATAAACCTTCCTGGTAAATTACTATCACCACGACCAACCCAAGCATTACTGCCAGGTTTTGTTTCATAATCATCAATTTGTTGCCAAGAGTTTCCTTTATCATTAGAACGCTGAGTTTGTTGCCCAACTCCAATAAATACTTCTCCTATTGAATTAATGGCTAACATTCTGTTTCCAAATCTAGTTTCACTTTGTTCTTCATAAGAACGACCAACGTGAGAAAATTCAACATTAGCTCCTGTTGGATTACCTTTACTTTCCCAATATGCTTTATCTTTTTTATTTAACCAGTATTCACCAGAACGTGCAGTAATTACCCACGTTTTCCCTCCATCTTCAGTTTTCCAAGCATCTCCAGGTCCAAAACTTTTATCGTGGCGTTGGTTAGCTACTAAGTAAATTTCATTTTTGTTTATAGGATTAACTACTATTCTATTAAATTCTGAATATGTATTCTCAGGAAATTGAGGATATAGTTTTTTTGAATTTTCACCTAAAAAATAACTTAATACTTTATGATAATTATTTCTATGTGAACCATCTTTAATTTCATTAAAATTCACACCTAAATTACCCGTAATGTTTTCCCAACTTTCGCCATTGTTTGTGCTTTTATAAACACCTCCTTTTGTTGAAATAGTTTTACCTTTTGGCTCGTAAATAGTTTGTTCTACTAAATACAAAACAAACTCTTTAGTTTTTGTATTGTAATAAGAAGTAAAATCTCGAGGTAAATTATTTGGTAATCCTTTACCACTTGGTTTCCAGTCTTCACCTTCATTATTGCTTACAAAAACTCCATAATTAGTTGCAATAAAAAGTTGTTTAGGATTTTTTGGATTGAAAATAACACGAGCAACATCTAAATCTTTTGAAATATTAGTTGCTACTTTTTTCCAAGATTTTCCGTGGTTGGTAGTTTTTAAAACATATCCGTATTTTGCTCTTGGGTGTATCTTTCCATGTATATTTTTTATAGATCTATGGTTTTCTTTCACATTCCAAAAATCTCCAGCTCCTACAAACCAAATATCATCGTTTGTTGGATGTATTGCTATTTGAGTATGTACATTTGTTCCGTATTTAGTAGCACCTGGAATTGTATAAATTAAACTCCAAGATCCTCCTCTATTGGTTGTTTCAAATATTTTTCCTTTTCGTTCTAAAGCAAGTCCAAAATCAGGATTTTTAGTTGAAAATTCAATATCGAGTACACGTTCTAAACCTTTTCCAAAACCATCACTATCTTTTATTGTTTGCCAAGATTTTCCGTTATCCCAACTTCCATATGCAACATGCATATCTGGGCCCATAAACATGACGTTTTTATCTGTTGGATGACACCAAAATTCTTCATTATAACCAGACATCCCAGGTCCAAAATTTTTCCATTCAATAGATGAATTTGACGTGATTTTTTCTTTTTTTATTTTTTTAAAAAAAGCTTTATCAATTTGAGATGTAGCTAAAAAGGGAATTAAAAGAATTAAATAATAAAGTTTTCTCATTTTTAAATATATTTGATGACACAATTTAACTTGATTTATTAAACAAATAGGTGCTTAATGTTTATTATACTATAACAAATCACTATATTTGAGGTTAATTAAACAGTTTAAAAACCGTTATTTAAACATAGTTAATAATCTTATTATCAGTAGAATATCAATAAAAATAATGAAAGGTAATTTCGATTTTCAAGAAATAGAAAAAGCATTTAAAAAGATAAAATCTGACCGTATTTTTAAACGATCCTCTATATTAGAACGTGTTTTAAAATATCTAATTGATCAAGCAGTTGAAGGCAAAGATGTAAAAGAACAAACTATTGCTATAAAGCTTTGGGGCAAAAATTATGATGTAGAAAAAAACAGTAGTAAGGTTCGTGTTTACGTTTATAATCTTAGAAAAAAATTAGCAGAATATTATAAAGGACCAGGGGCAAATGACCCTCTTAAATTTCATATTGAAAAAGGACAATACAATTTAGCTTTTCAAGATAATAGAATTGAAGAAAAAAAAGAGACTACTTTAAAAACACATATAAATTTTCGGGTTCCGATTAAACCAGTTTTAATTGCTCTAGGAATTATTGCTATCGCTTTAGTCACTTTTTTCGGCATTAAAAACAACGAAGAAACTTATTTATGGAAACCTTATTTAACAAAAAATAATTCGCTGTGTATAATTGCTGATAAATTTATTGTTTCTGATAGAACATCTAAAATAAATTCTCATTTTGCAATGTACCCCGATATTATTAGTACTAGTACTTTTGAAAAGTATGAAAAAAAATATCCCAATTTATCTATTAAAGAGACTAGTTTTACAATAATGACTAAAATGGCACCATTTGGCATTCATTATTTAGACCAATGGTTTCAAAAATTTGATAGTAATTTTGATCTTGAATTAGAGAGCCAAATTCAATATTCTGATTACGCAGATAAAAATATAATTTATATTGGTCAATCAAAATATATGACCACAAGTAAATCTATCTTTTTAAAAAACAGTAAAGTTTTTAAGGCTGAAATTGATGGTTATACTTATAAAAAAGATAATAAAACAAAACACTATGTACCAAATATTGGCAAGGTAGATTATAAAGAATACACTATGGTTTCTTACCAAAAATTAGACAATGGTAACTATTCTCTATTTTTTGCTTCAAATCACGATATTGGTGTTATTGCAACTTTAAAAATGTTTACTTCAAAAGAAAAATTGAAAGAATTTTATAAAAAAATACCCAAACCAGATTCAGAATTTAATGCCTTATTTGAAGTAAATGGCTTAAAACGAAATGTTATGGATTGTGAATTAATTGAATTAGAAATTATAGAATAATAGTTTACATTTTCAGCAATTATCCAATATGAAATATTGAATTATTTAATATTAAAACCTATAACCAATTCTTAAATGTAAGTTTATAGTAACATCACTATCATCAATTAAAATAAAATTGTGTTCTTCAAAATAGTGAACATAACCAATTCCGAAACCAGTTTCAAAATTTAAATGATTTCCAATATTTCTTCTAATACCCCATGTAGGAATTATGGAAATATCACTGATGAAATTTATATTATCTTCATTTGAAATTATAAACCAATCTGGATGATAGGTTGTTTTTAGTGCTATAAAATTTCCACTATTTCCGTCTATACGTTTAGATTTATTTTCTCGTTTTTTTAAATTGTAATACCAACGAGGTTCTAAAGTAATAGTTGGCACTAAAATAAAACCAGCTTTATCATAAATATTATTTTCAAAAACACCTGTATCAAACCCAACTTCACTTCTTAATGCAAATTGATTTGATAATTTAGATTCATTATGAACCCAAATTCCTAAAAAACCAGTTTGAACTCCAAAAATTGACTTTTCTACACTTGTATTTTGAGATTTAACAATTAAAGTAAATAGGCATATTGTAAGTGTAACTAAAATCTTGTTCATTTAATAGTTTTTAAAATTTGGAAAGGAAAATCAAAAATCACACCAAATTTATGTTATTATTTAATTATTCTTTATTTCATCTAAAATTTGATTAACTCTTGTAAGATCTTCTTGTGACACTTGTAATTCAACATCGAATGTTGCCATATGGGTCATTATTTGAGTAGTAAATTCATTTTTCAAATAGCATTTTATTCCTTCAGACTCTAGCTTACTTTTTAAAACCAATAATTCAGTTTCTATATGCGATCTTTTAATTGTTACTAAACTCATAATTTTTTGATTAATTATTTCATTATTCCCTCTAAAATTTGAAGGAATTAAATCTATTCCTTTTTTTTCTGCTGCTTTTAATAAAAAAGGTATTAATAGTGTGGCTCCTGGTATTAAAATAAAAGGCACTCCAATTCCTAGAATTTTAAAAACATCATAAACTTGAGTTTTTAAATGCTTCTCTTCATCTTTAGTTATTTTTTGATTTGAGATAAATTTAACTATAATTCGAGATGTTTCTTTAGAATCAGTTGCCTCATTTTTTAATCCAACTAAAAAACCAGTAAGAGCCTTCGCTGCTTTATACCTATTTCTTTTAACAACATGAACAAACTCAACCTTTCCGTTGTTTTCAAACATCGTTAAATCTAATTTAATAAATGGTTTTTTATCGTTCATAAATAATAGTCATTGGGCTAATATACTATTTTATTTAAAATGAATTTAGCTTTTAAAAATCATCTATAAAAACCTTTCAAATATTGTATTATTAACTTAAGAAACTATAACAATTTAATAAAAAAAACACGAGAAATAAAAATTACCTCCCGTGTTTTAGATTTATACTTTATAAGTAGTAATTAAATTCCTACTCTCCAAATCTGAGATTTGTTTGATTTAACCATTTCTCTCCAATCCTTTAAAAAATCCTCCCAAGAATTTGGTTCTTTATACATTTCTTTAAATGTTTTCATAAATTCACTATCTTCATCCAACTCTGCCCAATTATTCTGTTCAAAAATAATGGCTTTATCTCTTCCATTATTTTCTTTTAATAAGTTATTGTAAACTCTATATTCATTACCGTTTTTTATATGAACTTTTTTAACCATATCCAATAACCTTGAAAAGAAATGTTCATTTTCTTTTTCAATTTCCATAATCCAAATCTCTATAAGTTTAGGTTTAGATTCTCCAGAATAAACAGATACTTCTGGTAAAAATTTCCAATATTCACTTCTACCATATTTTTCAATTGTAGGTGAAACATTTTTATCCCAATGACTGCTATGAGCATCATCTTTTGGTCTATTATCCAAATCTGAAAACATACAAGGTCCCATTGCCCAAACATACCAACCTGTTTCTTCACCAGTTAATATTTGGTCTAATCCGGCTTTGTAAGGTCCTGTTTTATGATATTTTTCATTGTGACCTTTTACCGCATCCTCAAATGCTTTCTCCATTCCAATTTTAGGCAGCATATAAGTAATTTCTGCCATTTTGTAAGTTTTCTTTTCTTTTTCTTGTGCAATTGTGTTTAAATTGAAGAGCAACCCAACAATTATGAACATTGATAATACAATTTTTCTTGTTCTCATAATAAAAAGTTTTAGTTAGTAATTATATATCAGTATTTAATGATATCAAATTAACTTTTGAAGTTGAAATAAAGGAGTTTATTTAAGAAAATATTATTACTTTCAACTAAAAAAATAGGGGGTTATTACGCTAAAATTACACATAACTTATTGTAATATAGTGAAATATAAATACTTTTCAAGAAAATACTTCATTAATTTATAAAAAACACAAGTTATTATTTCGTGAATTCTACAAATAATATTGAAAACTGTATTAAGTTATTTTATGAACTATTACCTCTATTTAATCGCTTTATATTTTTAATTACAAAATGTAGAAGTAAACATATTTAAATAAGAGTAGAAGTCTAAAAAGAAAACAAATCTAATGTTTCAATTTCAATAGTTGCTTGACTTAAATTTCTTATGTTTTGAGAATTATTTTTTAAATAAGATCTTAATATTCTATTCACATCATGATTATCTTTTCTACCAGTAATAATTTCATTATAATCATTTGCAGATATTAATTCTTTAGAGTCTTTAGAAAATCCAAAACCTTTATAAATACCATTTAAAACCAACACATAAGCATTTTCATTTTTCTCTCTTCCGTTTTCTTTTATAACAAAATTTTCTGTTTTAAATTTAATAGATTTAATTGCTTTAGCAACCCGTTTATTATAAGAACCAACCTTTTCGTCCCCTTTACAAATTCCTTTGCATTGTTTTAATTGGTAATGAAAACAAGTACTAACGTTAGATTGTAGGCTACAATATTTTGGACAAAGTTTAAATTCTTCGCATAATTTCTCCAAAAAACTTCTACATTCTGAAACATTATAAAACTTCATTAACGGATTAGAAATTAACTTTAAACGGTTATAAGCCAAATGCACAACTCCTTCTCTATCCTCATAACTAAACAACCCTATACTTTCGGGTGATCTTCTTTGCGCTCTATTAAATTTTGGATATATTTTCTTTATTTCAGAAGATTCTAACAACAACGCTATTAATTCACTTCCTGTTTCAACATAAGTTACATCTGCCGTCTCCATACACATTGAAACTTCTTTCCGTGCTTTATCATAAAAATGACTTATTACTCGTTGTTTTATATTGTTAGCTTTTCCAACATAAATAATTTCATCCTTATCGTTTTTAAAATAATAAACTCCCGTTTTATTGGATAGTTCATCTACTATTTTTTTTGGTAATAGCGGTGGCAAAGAAGCTTGTCTTGATTTTGGATTTAAAAAAGAATTTATTAAAATTTGATGTTCATCTAAATTTAATAATTGCTCAAATAAAATTGTAGTTGCTTCAGCATCTCCTTTTGCTCTATGCCTATCCTGAATTTCAATATTCTGAGAACTACAAAGCGCTCCTAAACTATATGATTTTAAACCGGGAATTAATTTTCTTGACAACCGGACTGTACACAATTTTTTCCTTTTAAACTCAAAGCCTAAATCTTTAAATTCTTTATGAATAATATTATAATCAAAATTTACATTATGAGCTACAAATATGCAATTTTCCGTTATTTTCTGTACTTTTTTCGCAATTTCATAAAACCTTGGAGCATTTCCAACCATTGCATTTGTAATACCCGTTAAATTGGTTATAAATGGAGGAATACTACATTCTGGATTTACAAGCGTTGTGTATTCGTCAATAACTTTTTCTCCGTCAAAAATAAAAATGGAAATTTCAGTAATTTTTGAACTATGTCCTGTGGTTTCAATATCTACTATTGCGTACATTAATTTACTGATTTTTCAAGTTCTTTTAATTCAACACCCAACTGTGTAAGCATTGATGCAATACTGCTTATTTTTAATTCATGCTCATCATATTCTTGAGTATTAATACTGCACGTAAATTCCCATAATTCTAAAACTTCCTCTGAAGGAACATAATAAGGATCATACTTTTTATTATCCGAAACTAACAATAACATATTATGTTCTTCCAATTTATCAAACACTCGTTTATAAACTATACCATCATTTAAAGTAAGCACTATATAGGTTCTTCCACTTTTTAAATTTCTAATATCATCAATAAATCTAGCAACAATATAAGAACCACTTTTTACTGGTAACATTGAATCTCCTTTAATAGGAAAAGCTCTGTGCGTTCCTGTGGGTAAAAACGGAAGTTTTATTTTATTTAAATGTTCAATATATTCAGGGTCTGAATAACCTCTTAAATATCCTGCAGAAGCCTCCACCGGAATAACTTCAATTAAATCTTCATTTTCACTATCTACCGTTATTGGAAACAATAACCGCTTATCTCCTATTTTTAAAAAATTTATGTCTGTAGCACTAGAGAGATCATTTTTAACTAAAATATCTATTGAAACTTCAAAAAAGTCTGATAATAATAGTAAAAAATCTATTGGAGGTACTGCCCTATTTTCTTCATAAGAGCTTATACGTGAACGAGAAACACTTAATTCTTGTGCAAATTGTTCTTGAGTTAGACCTTTTAATGTTCTTAAATGTTTAATGTTTTTTGATAAAAAATTCATAATGCTAAATTTGTAAGCTTCGTATGCTAAATATATAAGCTAAGTTAACAAAAAAATGAAAATGTCCTAATTTTTCAAAAAAATAATTCAATTATACTACTTTCACTTTAATTTTATAACTTGTATTTCTGTACTTTTGGAACTCCTATTTTTACAATATAAAACTTCCAAAACAATACCTTAAAGCATAAAAATAGCGATAGAATAATGAATGGATTAATTGAAAAAATTAAAGAAGAACTTTTAAAAATAGGAGACCCAAAAGTTAAACTAGCCAGTAAGCGTTTTTTTAAGGAGAATATTAAAACACATGGTGTTAAAGCCGCTAGTGTGCATAAAATTGCAAAGGACAATTTTAAATTAATTAAAAATGAACCAAAAGAAACTATTTTTGAAGGCTGTGAATTGTTATTTAAATCAAATTATATTGAAGAATCATTAGTTGCTTGTGACTGGGTTTTTGCTTTAAAAAAACAATATAAACCTACTGATTTTATACGTTTTGAAAACTGGATTGAAACTTACATTACCAATTGGGCTACTTGCGATACTTTTTGCAATCATACAATAGGTTCATTTATTATGATGTACCCTGATTTTTTGGACAATCTAAAAAAATGGACTGCTTCAAAAAACCTATGGAAAAGAAGAGCCGCAGCTGTTTCTCTTATTGTTCCTGCTAAAAAAGGATTGTTTCATAATGATATTATTCAAATTTCTGATTTCTTATTATTAGATGAAGAGGATTTAGTGCAAAAAGGATATGGATGGGTATTAAAGGTTACTAGCCAAGTAAACGAACAGTTAATTTTTGATTATATAATGGCTAACAAAAGTAAAATGCCTAGAACAGCTTTAAGATATGCCATTGAAAAAATGCCAACAGAATTAAAACAAGAAGCTATGAAAAAATAGCTCTAAAAAACTAAAATAATGACCGATTTATATATAGATAATAAAACATTTGAAGGAATTGACTTTACTACTGAAAAATTTAAAAGGGCCGAATATGATAATTGTTCATTTATAAACTGTGATTTTTCAAAACAAGATTTATCAAATAACGAATTTATTGAATGTAATTTTAACGATTGTAATTTAAGCCTCGTAAAACTTAAAAATACCTCCTTACAAGATGTTAGTTTTAAAAAATGTAAAATAGTTGGGGTTCTTTTTTTTGAATGTAATCCTTTTCTATTTGACGCTAATTTTAAAGATTGCAATTTAAATTTATCTTCTTTTTATAAATTCAGAATTAATAATACCAATTTTTCAAATTGTGATTTACATGAAGTAGATTTTACAGAAACCAATTTAGCAAACTCAATATTTACGTTATGCGATTTTAAAAAGGCTATTTTTGATGCTTCTAATTTAGAAAAAACAGATTTTAGAACTTCAAAAAATTACACTATAGACCCTGAGAAAAATACAATTAAAAATGCGAAATTTTCTTTAACTGAAATTGCAGGATTGTTAGAAAAATATAAACTAATTATTGAATAACTTATCAATCAATCTCCAAAACCAATTCATCATAAGCTAAATGTACATTTTTAGGTAATTTTTTTTCAACTTCAGCATGAAAACCTAATTGATGACTAATATGTGTAAAATAGGTTTTTTTTGGTTTTAATTCTTCAACTAATTCTAAGGCTTCTTCAATATTTAAATGAGAATGATGTGGTTCATAGCGAATAGCATTAATAATTAATACATCTAAGTTTTGTAATTTAAGCTTTTCGTCTGCCTCTATTGTTTTTACATCTGTTAAATAAGCTACATTTTTAAATCTATAACCATAAATTTTTAGGTTTCCGTGCATAACTTCAACTGGAGATATCCGTATATTACTTAATGTAAACGGCTCATTTTTAAGATATTTACTAATAACCCTAGGGGCTCCAGGATATTTGTTTTTATCGTTAAAAATATATTCAAACCTATAAGCTAGGTTTTCTAACACCTCTTGTTGAGCGTAAATTGGTACTGCCCCCATTTGAAAACAAAACGGTCTTATATCATCCAAACCAGCAATATGATCAGCATGTTCATGGGTAATAAATATCCCATTAATTTTCCGAACATCAGCTCTTAACATTTGATATCTAAAATCTGGACCACAATCTACAACATATGCATAATTATCCCATTCAACTAAAATTGATACTCTTAACCGCTTATCTTTTTTATCTTTTGATAAACATACCGGATGGTCACAATTAATAACAGGAATACCTTGAGAAGTTCCTGTTCCTAAAAAAGTAATTTTCACTTTTATATTTTTTATAAAATTACGGGTATAAATGAATTTAACAAATAGAAATTGAAATTTTTAAATATTAAACTATAAACCTAAATTTGTTAATTAAGTATAATTATTCTTCAAAAAAAATGATAATGCATTTATTTGCTTAAAATTTTATATTATTTATCATTATAACTTTTAAAACTTGTATTTTTATATCAAAATTACCCATAAAAAAAAGCTGAAGATATAGTACTATTTCCTTTTAGTGATTTTTTAATCAAAAAAAGGAAAATCTAAATTGAAATCTCAACTATTGGGGCTAATTTTGTTTAATATTATTTTACTAGTAAATGTTGATTTCAAATATAAATTATTGAATCGTTAAAACAATCAATCAAAATGAAAATAGGCGTATTAAAAGAACAAAAAATAGGCGAAAAAAGAGTAGCCTTAACACCCAAAATAGCCAAACAGCTCATTGAAAAAGGATTTGAAATAATTGTTGAAGAAGGAGCTGGAGAATCTTCGGCTAACAAAAATTCAGATTATAAAGCTATTGGAGCTTCTATTGAAACCAGAGGCGTAGTATTTAAAGAGGCCACAATTCTCGTTAAAATAAACCCTTTTGATGAAGAGGATTTAAAATTGATTGATAAGAGGCATATTTTAATGAGTCAATTATACCATATCTCAAATAAAGATTTAATTGAAGCTATAGCTGCTAAAGGAGCAACAGCATTTTCAATGGATGCAATGCCAAGAATTACTAGAGCTCAGGATATGGATGTTTTAAGTTCTCAGAATAACTTAGCTGGTTATAAAGCTGTAATTAAGGGAGCTTATGAAATGACCAAAATTTTTCCATTAATGATGACTGCTGCAGGAACTATTACTCCTTCAAGAGTTTTAATTTACGGAATTGGTGTTGCCGGTTTACAAGCTATTGCTACTGCCAAACGTTTAGGAGCTATAGTAGAAGCTACAGATATAAGAATGGAAACTAAAGAGCAAGCCGAATCATTAGGAGCTAAATTTATTAGTGTTGATAATACTGGTGAACAAAAAGCTGAAGGTGGCTATGCTAAAGAAGCTTCCGAAGATTATGTTAAAAGACAAAAAGAAGCTGTTAATGAATCACTTTTTAAAGCCGATTTAGTAATTACAACTGCAATGGTTCCTGGTAGAAAATCACCAGTTCTTATTACTAAAGACCAAGTTGAACAAATGAAAAATGGAGCTGTTATAATAGATTTAGCAGCTGCTCAAGGTGGAAATTGTGAACTAAGCAAATTAAACGAAACTATTATAAAAAATGGTGTAAAAATTATTGGAACTACTATTGCTCCTGAAAGTGTTGCAACAAATGCCAGTGATTTATATGCTAAAAACATGTATAACTTTTTAGTTCATCTTGTAAATGATACCAATGAATTTAATTGGGATCTTGAAGATGAAATTACAGATGGTACTTTAATTGTTCAAGAAGGAAAAATAAGAAAAAACTAAAAACATATAAAATGAATACTTTTTTAGAATTTATAAATGAAAATCTTCAACTTCTATATATCCTAATATTAGCGATATTTATTGGTTTTGAATTGATAAAAAACGTACCTACCGTATTACACACACCTTTAATGTCTGGTGCAAACGCACTTAGTGGAGTTGTTATTGTTGGCGCAATATTAGTAATGCTACAATCCAACCCCAATGATTACTTAGCCTTATCACTTGGTTTTATAGCTGTTGTATTAGGAATTATTAATGTTGTTGGTGGTTTTGCAGTTACCGACAGAATGTTACAAATGTTTAAAAAGAAAAAATAATGAGCATTACTTTAAGTATTATCTATTTAATCGCAACCGTTACTTTTGTAGTTGGATTAAAAATGTTAGGTCACCCAGAGACTGCTAAAAAAGGAAATTTAATCTCAGCCTTAGGTATGGGATTAGCAATTGTTGGAACAATTTTTCTTGCTGAAAAAGAAGTCCCGCTAATAATATATATTTTAATAGGTTTAGCTTTAGCCGTTGGTGGAATTATTGGATGGATTATTGCCATAAAAGTTGAAATGACTAAAATGCCAGAACTTGTATCTCTATTTAATGGTTTTGGTGGAGCAAGTGCATTATTAATTGGTTTAGTAGAGTTTAACAAAAATATTGGAGTTCCAATAGCCGATAAAGCTTCAGCTTCAATAATAACCACTATAATTGCTGCAATAATAATAGGAAGTATCACTTTTACAGGTAGTTTAGTTGCTTGGGCCAAATTAAATGGTAGTTTAAAAGATATACGATTTCCAAAGTACAATCTTATTAATAACATATTATTTATTGGCCTTGTAGCGTTTGGAACTTATATTGTTTTAATGAATACAGATAGCGCAATTTTAATGTATAGTTTATTAGCAGCTTCATTAGTATATGGTTTCTTATTTGTTGTTCCAATTGGAGGTGCAGATATGCCAGTTGTAATTTCTTTATTGAATTCCTTAACAGGTATAGCTGCTGCAATTACAGGTATTTTATATGATAATATGGTAATGCTTGTTGGTGGTATATTAGTAGGGTCTGCCGGGTTAATTTTAACTTTTGCAATGTGTAAAGCAATGAATAGATCCCTTGCAAGTGTTATTTTTGGAGCCTTTGGAGCGGGATCTAATGCTGCAGAAGGATCGGGAGGAACTATTGGAGGAACCGTTAAAAAAACAACTGCAAGTGATTCTGCTGTATTATTAAACTATTCTTCTAAAGTTGTTATTGTTCCTGGATATGGATTAGCTGTAGCGCAAGCACAACATGTAATTCATGAATTAGAGGAATTGTTAACTAGCAGAGGTGTTGATGTAAAATATGCTATCCACCCGGTTGCTGGTCGTATGCCAGGACATATGAACGTATTATTGGCAGAAAGTAATGTAGATTATGGAAAATTAATTGAAATGGATGATATTAATCCTCAATTTCCAAATACTGATGTTGTTCTTGTTGTTGGTGCAAATGATGTTGTAAACCCAGCTGCACATAATGACCCTTCTAGTCCAATTTATGGAATGCCAATTTTAGATGTTGAAAACGCTAAACACATAATTGTAAATAAACGAAGTATGAAGCCTGGTTATGCAGGTATTGAGAACGAATTATTCTACAATCAAAAAACAAATATGCTTTTTGGTGATGCAAAACAAGCTCTTACAGATTTGGTTGCTGAACTTAAAAATATGTAATTCTAAAAAACATAGAATAAAAAAAGGGTGATATTAAATATTCACCCTTTTTTTATGTGAATAATTCACCTTTAAAATAAGCAAATTTTAGTATTTTTACATAAAATTAAATCATATTATGGCTCTAAAATTGAAAGGTGATAAAGATATTAATGTAGCAAAATCTAGCAAAGAAAAAGCACTAAAAGTAAATCTTAACAACCATACTTATGGAACTTTTGCTGAAATTGGAGCTGGACAAGAAACGGTTCGTCATTTTTTTAGAGCAGGAGGAGCTTCTGGTACAATTGCAAAAACAATGAGCGCCTATGATAAAGATTTTTCAGATGCTATTTATGGTACTGAAACTGATAATAGGTATGTAACTGAAGATAGGTTAAAAAAAATGTTAACCTATGAAATGGAAGTTATAGAAGAGCGTTTAAGCCGTAAAAAACATCCAAATAAAATTTTCTTCTCATACGCAAATACTGTTACCACAATTGACTTTGCTAAAAAATTTAAAGGTCATGGATGGGTTGGAATAAAATTTCAATTAGATCCTTTAGAAGATTATAGTGAAATTATTTTGCACATTCGTTTTAAAGAAACAGATGCTAAATTACAACAAGAAACACTCGGTATTCTTGGTGTAAATTTAATTTATGGTGCATTTTATTTAAACGACAAACCAAAAGAGCTTCTAAAATCTCTTTATGACAATTTACATGAAGTTCAACTTGAAATTGATATGATTAATTTTGAAGGACCAAGATTTTCATATGTAGATAATAGATTAATGAGTTTGCTTTTGGTTAGAAATGGTATGACAAATGCAGTTATGTTCGGTCCAGACGGAAAAAACTTATTACCAGCCCAACAATTATACAAAGCCAATATTTTAGCTTTAAGAGGTAGTTTTAGACCTGTTACAAAAGTTAATATGAATATGTATAATCTTGCACACCAATTATTTTTAAAAGAAAACAAAGTAAAAGAAGAAAATACAAAATTTATATTTGAAATTACATTAACAAACTTAAGTGCTGAAGGTGAAATTGATGAACGTGATTTCTTAGACAGAGCTGAATTACTATGTTCTTTAGGTCAAAATGTAATGATTTCTAATTATCAGGAATATTATAAATTGGTTGAATATTTCTCTGAATTTACAAAAGCCCGTATTGGTTTAGCAATGGGAGTTGCTAGTTTTATACAAATTTTTGATGAAAAATATTACAGAAATTTAAGTGGTGGAATTTTAGAAGCCTTCGGAAAATTATTTTTTAAAGATTTAAAAGTTTATTTATATCCATTTAAAAATCAAAAAACAGGGGAAATTGTTACTAGTGAAAACCTTCGAGTACATCCTAGAATGAAAGAACTTTACAAATTCTTTAAGTATAATGGTAAAGTAGTAGATATTAAAGACTATGACCCTAAAATACTGGAAGTATTCTCTAGAGAAGTTCTAAAAATGATTGAAAACGGAGAACCTGGCTGGGAAGAAATGCTTCCTACAGGAATTGCTGAAACAATTAAAAATGAACGCTTGTTCGGGTATTCAAAAAGACGTTTTATTAAAAAATAATTTAACTTAAGTTAAACCTTTCTTACTTTTAAACGTCTAATTACAAATGTCAAGTGTGGATAGTGAAAAATTATTAGTTGCTCAACTAAAAAATAAAAGAACGCAGGAATTAGCATTTCGTAAATTAATGTCTTTATACAAAGAACGTTTGTATTGGCATATTCGTAAAATTGTATATGTACATGCAGATGCTGATGATGTTCTTCAGAATACTTTTATTAAAGTTTTTAAAAATATTCACTCATTTAAAGAGGATAGTAAATTGTATTCTTGGATGTATAGAATTGCAACCAATGAATCTATTACATTTATAAATAAAAAAGCAGCAAAACACCATGTAGATTTAACTGAGCTACAACTAAATACCGTAAACAGCTTAAATACTGACTTAGATTATTCAGGTGATGAAATTCAACTTTTATTACAAAAAGCTATCATTACATTACCTCACAAACAACAGCTTGTTTTTAATATGAAATATTTTGATGAAATGAAATATTCTGACATGTCTGAAATATTAGGAACCTCAGTAGGAGCTCTTAAAGCATCTTACTTTCACGCAGTTAAAAAAATTGAAGAATTTTTAAAAACACATTAAACCTTAGTGAATAGCTGAAGTCTAAAAGATAATATGAAGAAAGAAGAATTACATATAATAGCGCCTACGTTAAGTGAAATTTCACCTAAAAAGATTGGTTTTAAAATTCCTAATGGATATTTTAATTCTGTTGAAGATAGTGTTATTGCCCAAATTCGATCAGAAAATATTGGTGTAAAAAACAATGCTTATAAAACTCCAGTAAATTATTTTAATGAAATTGAAGATATTGTTCTTACAAAGCTTAAAGCTGAATCTTTAACTGAAAACACAACAAATTCGGTTCCGGATGAATATTTTAACACAATTGAAGATAAAGTATTTAAAAAACTAAATTCTAAACCTAAGGTAATATCAATAAATAGAATTTCTAGATATTTAGCTCCAATTGCAATTGCGGCTTCATTCTTAATCTTATTTTTAATAAATAACAACAACAGTAAAATAACTTTTGACACTTTAGCTGCTGCTGAAATTGAAGAGTTTATAAATAATGGCGAAGTTGATTATGATCTTGAGACATTATCTGTAGTTTTTCCAGATGTTGAAATTAATAATGTTAATTCTATAAATTCACTATCAGACTCTGATGTGTTTGAGTATTTAAATGAAAGTGATTTAGAAGAGTTTATTTATGAAAATTAAAATGTGAAAACATGAAAAAATTAATACACACAATACTATTTTTATCTATTATTTTTTTAGCAACTAATATAGCTGCACAAAGAGTGCATAAACAAAATATTAGAATGTTAAAAACTACTTATATCGCTAATGCAATTAGCTTAACACCTTCTGAAGCTGAAATGTTTTGGCCTATTTATAATAAATTCTCTAATAAATTAAGAATTCTAAAATTTAAACTTGATAATGGTATAATTCAGGAAATAAACAAAAATGGTGGTATAGATACTTTAACCGAAGAACAAGCTCAAGCTATTATTACTGAATATCTAAATGTTGAAAAAAGCATTTCCCAAACTAGAATTAAACGTTTAAACGAACTCAACAAAATTATTAGTGCTAAAAAATTAATCTTACTTGAAAAAGCTGAAAAAGATTTTAATAAAAGGATGTTGCAAGAATATGGTAAGAGAAAAAGAATGCAAGAAAAACAATAACTATTTATAAAAAAAATCCAGAGTTAATTAACTCTGGATTTTTTTTTGAATTAACATTAAAGAAATTATTTATACATTTTTTCTCTTAACGCTTTAATCTTTTTATCACTTAAATACTCATCAAAAGTTGAATATCTATCAATTACTCCATTTGGTGTTATCTCAATAATTCTATTTGCTACAGTTTGAGCAAATTCGTGATCATGAGTAGTAAACAATACTGTTCCTTTAAAATTAGCTAATGAATTGTTAAAAGCTTGAATTGTTTCCAAATCTAAGTGATTTGTAGGTTCGTCTAACATTAAAACATTAGCTCTAATCATCATCATTCTACTCATCATACATCTAACCTTCTCACCTCCAGAAAGTACATTACACATTTTTAAGGCTTCTTCTCCACTAAAAATCATTTTCCCCAAAAACCCTCTTAAAAATACTTCTTCACGTTCTTCTTCAGTTTTTGCATACTGGCGTAACCAATCAACTAAATTTAAACTAGGATCTGTAAAAAATTCTGAATTATCAAGTGGTAAATAAGATTGTGAAGTTGTTACACCCCATTGAAACTTACCTTTATCAGCTTCTAAATGTCCATTTAAAATTTCATAAAAAGCCGAAACAGCTTTTGAGTTTTTTGAAATTAAAGCAACCTTATCTCCTCTATTCAAATTAAAATGAATATCATTAAAAAGTACTTCTTCTTCACTTGATTTAGATAAATGCTCTACATTTAATATTTGGTCACCTGCTTCACGTTCTCTTTCAAAAATAATAGCTGGATATCTTCTACTTGATGGTTTAATATCATCAACATTTAAACGATCAATCATTTTTTTACGACTTGTTGCTTGTTTAGATTTTGCAACATTTGCAGAAAAACGACGAATAAATTCTTCTAATTCTTTCTTTTTATCTTCAGCTTTTTTATTTTGTTGAGCTCTTTGTTTAGCTGCTAACTGACTTGATTCATACCAAAATGAATAATTTCCAGAATAATGTGTAATTTTCCCAAAATCAATATCAGAAATATGCGTACAAACAGAATCTAAAAAGTGACGGTCATGCGACACAACAATCACAGTATTATCATAATTTGCTAAAAAGTGCTCTAACCAACTAATTGTTTCAAAATCCAAATCATTGGTTGGCTCATCCATTATTAATAAATCTGGATTTCCAAATAAAGCTTGAGCTAATAACACTCTTACCTTAGCTTTACCATCTAATTCAGACATTAATGTATAGTGCATATCATCCTTAATACCTAAAGATGATAACATTGTAGCTGCATCACTTTCTGCATTCCAACCTCCCATTTCTTCAAACTCAATACCAAGCTCACCAGCTTTTATACCATCTGCTTCAGAAAAATCTTCTTTTGCATAAATAGCATCCATCTCATGCTTAATATCAAATAACTTTTTGTTCCCTTTCATTACTGTTTCCAGTACTTGAAATTCGTCAAAAGCATAGTGATCTTGAGATAAAACAGACATCCGTTTTCCAGCCTCTAAATGAACTTGACCAGATGTTGCTTCTCTTTGACCCGATATTATTTTTAAAAATGTTGATTTACCTGACCCATTAGCGCCAATAATTCCATAGCAATTACCAAGGGTAAATTTGGTATTTACCTCATCAAACAAAACTCGTTTACCGAATTGCACAGATAAATTTGATACTGAAAGCATTATATATTTATTTTTTTAAATTCCGTGCAAAAGTAATAAAAAGGATTTATTAAAAAATATTTAAGCCAACCAAAATAAATTTAATAAATAATTAAGAGTCACAATTCTACATTTAACATCTCATTAACAAGCAAAACCTAAAGTTGTATGTATTTTTGATTAATACTATTTTAATGAAATATTTATTAGGAATCATATCACTTTTACTTATTACTGGTTGCGAAAGAACTAGTAATAAAGAGTCTGTCACTTATTTTGGTGGCCAGATAGTTAATCCTAAATCAAATTTTGTACTATTTTTAAAAGACAATAAGGTTATAGACACCATAACTCTTGATAAAAACAATCATTTTCTTACTGAATATAAATCTTTAAAGGAAGGACTCTATACTTTTAAGCATGGTATAGAATTCCAATATATATATTTTGAACCATCTGATAGTATTTTAGTTAGATTAAACTCTTGGGATTTTGACGAATCCATGGTTTTTAGCGGAAGAGGAAGCAGTAAAAATGAATTTTTATTAAATTTATTTTTAAGAAATGAACATGAAGATAAATTAATGCGTCAATTTTTCAGCTTAAATGAAACTGAATTTTCTCAAAAAATTGAAACTCTTACTAAACAAAAAGAAGCTCTTTTTTTAGATTTTAAAAATAATAATGAAAATGTTTCTGAAGGATTTACAAAATTAACCAATGCGGCTATAAATTACCCTCTGTATAGATGGAAAGAAATTTACCCGTTTTATCATAAAAAATTAAATCAACTTTCTAAAATTTCTAAAATTTCAGATTCATTTTATGAGTTCAGAAAACACATAAATTTAAATGAAGAAAATTTATTGTCTTTCTACCCCTATAGAAATTATGTAACTAATTATTTATACCATATTAGTTATAAAATAAAAGAAGAAGATAGTTTAAGAGATAATTTAACGGTTAATATGTTAAATTTAATTGTTCAAAATGTAAATATTGAAGAGTTTAGAAACTCATTACTTAAAAATATTGTTGTTGATGAATTTTTAAAACGACAATCCACTTGTTCTATTAATAAAGAAACTTTAAATGTATTTTTAAAAAATTGCTCAAACGAAGAATACAAAAATGAAGTTCAAAATTTAGTGAATGATAGCAAGTATGTTTTAAATAACAAACCAATAAAAGATTTTACAATTAAATCATATGATGACAGAGAGTTAAGTGTGAAAAATATTATTGAAAATCATAAAAGTGTTATTTATTTCTGGTCTTCAAATTATATGGATGCCGAATATTTACTTAAAGAAATTAGATATTTTGAAAAAAGATATCCCAATATTTTATTTATTGGAGTTAATATGCAATCTGATTTGTATAATCTTTCTAACTCAACCAATATAGGTTTAATTGATTATCAAAAACAGTTCAAACTACCTGAAAATAGTTACGCTAGAAAGTATTTAACAAGTAATTATCCACGTACTATAATGGTGGATGAAAAAGGAATTGTTACCAATGGTTTTACTCATTTAGATTCTAAAAAATTCAATTCAGAATTAATTAAATTAGAAAGAAAATAATTTTTACCATTGTAAAACAAAATTAAAGTGTACCTTTGCACGTTTTTAACCGGTTTATAGATGGGCATCTGTAAATCAACAATTTATACAGAATGACTACATTTAAAGATCTAGGGCTTAATGATAACATCATTAAAGCCTTAACCGATTTAGGGTACGAAAATCCTACACAAATTCAAGAAAAAGCAATTCCTCAAGTTATTGCATCAAAAGATGATTTAAAAGCTTTTGCACAAACAGGAACAGGTAAAACTGCTGCTTTTAGTTTACCAATTTTAGAACAAATTGATGTTGATAGCAGCGATACGCAAGCTATAATTTTATCTCCTACAAGAGAATTAGCACTTCAAATTGGAAAAAATATTGAAGAATTTGCTAAATACATTAAAGGTTTTAGAGTTGCCGTAGTTTACGGTGGTGCTAATATTGATGAGCAAATTAGAAAACTAAGAAAAGGAGCTCACATTGTTGTTGGTACTCCAGGAAGAACTGTTGACCTTATTAACAGAAGACAATTAAAACTTTCTAACGTTCAATGGTTAGTTCTTGATGAAGCTGATGAAATGTTAAACATGGGTTTCAAAGATGAATTAGATAAAATTCTTGCTGTTACTCCAGACGACAAACAAACGTTATTATTTTCTGCAACCTTCCCGAAAGAAGTTGAATCTATAGCTAAAAATTACATGTCTAAACCAGTTGAAATAACTTCTGGTGAAAAAAATAAAGGTTCTGATCAAGTATCACACCAATATTATGTGGTTTCAGAAAGAAATAGATACGCAGCCTTAAAAAGAATTGCGGATGTAAATCCAGATATTTATAGTATTGTTTTTTGTAGAACTCGAAGAGAAACACAAGAAGTTGCTGATAAATTAATAAAAGATGGATATAGTGCTGATGCATTACACGGAGATTTATCTCAAGCTCAACGTGATAGTGTTATGCAAAAATTCCATAAAAAACATTTACAATTATTAATTGCTACTGATGTTGCAGCGCGTGGATTAGATGTAAATGACTTAACACACGTAATAAATCATAAATTACCAGACCAAATAGAATCTTATACTCATAGAAGTGGTAGAACTGGACGTGCTGGTAAAGAAGGTATTTCTATTGCAATTGTAACAGGAAGAGAAAAAGGTAAACTTAGACCTATTGAACGTATTATTGGTAAAAAGTTTGTTAGCACACCTGTACCAACGGGTAAAGAAATTTGCCAAAACCAATTATTAAAACTTATTGATAAAGTTCACGACATTAAAGTTAATGAAACTGAAATGAATGAATTTTTACCTTCTATTTATGAAAAATTAGAAGGATTAGATAGAGAGGAATTGATTAAAAGATTTGTTTCTATGGAGTTTAACACATTCCTTACTTATTATGAAAATGCTCCTGATTTGAACGATAGTGATCAAATGAGAAGTGGACGCGATAGAGATAATAGAGGAAAAAGTAGAGATGATGAAAATATGTCTCGTTTCTTTATTAATATTGGTAGAAAAGACAAATTAAATCCTGCTAGATTAATTGGTTTAATTAACGACCAACAAATAGCAAAAAATATTGAAATAGGACAGATTGAAATTTTAGATACTTTTTCATTCTTTGAATTAGATAAAAATTATACAGAAGACACTATTTCTAGCTTTCAACAAAAGGATGTAAGTTTTGAAGGAAGAAGTGTTAATGTTGAAATTACCGAAAAGAAACGCTCTGGAAGAGGCGGCGGCGGCGGAGGAAGACGTCGTAATGATGATGGTGGCGGAAGAAGCGGCGGCGGAAGAAGAAGAAGCAAAGACAGAAAAGAAGGTGGTGGAAACACTGGTGGATTTGGAAGAAAGCGATCTAATTCAGGAGATTTTAGCGCAAAGAAAAGCTCAACAAGAAGAAAAGGTTAAAAAAACCTTTTAAAATATATTAAAACTCATAGATTGAATCATTAAAATCTATGAGTTTTTTATTGCCTTTATTTTACTTTTATTATTAATTAACAATATTTTATTGTTGTTTATCAATAATTTTATTACATTTACTTTGTAATAAAATTACTATAAAAACCAAATGTTAACACTATAACCTGCTTTAACATTTCTAAAATTAAGTATTATGAATAAAAACACCCTTTTAAATATCTCATTAGGTATTTGCCAACTTGCTAAAATTTTATTTATCATTATTGCTATTGGAATTACTTTTGTTTTTATTCATGTACAAATTGATAAAGATTTTTATTCTAAAGTAGAATTTGGACTTAGTAAAGAGAATTCAAATTTAAACCTTTCTAATACAGATTTGAATATTACTAGTACTTGGCATGTTACAAATTTAAGCGAAGAGTTAAAAAACAAAGATAAAACCACTATTTATAAAGAACTATTTAAATTGAATAAACTCACAAAAACATCCTTATACCTTCAATATTTTAAACTTTCTTTCGTTTTATTAATGTTCTTTTTAGCTGTTTCTGAATTTCAAAAAATAATTGAATCCGTAAAAAGTCATAAAACTTTTGGCATTCAAAACGTTAATTCCTTCAGAAAAATAGGTACTTATATTGTAGTTTCCGTTTTATTTACAATGTACACTTCTGTTAATTTTGAACAAGGAGGTTATAGTGGATTTTCAATTTCATTTAACCAATTATTTTTAGCCCTTATAGCATTTATTATGGCTGAAATATTTAAAGAAGGAAATATATTAAAAGAGGAAAACAACTTAACCATTTAACCATATGTCTATAATTATAAATTTAGACGTAATGCTTTCCAAGCGTAAAATGAGAAGTAAAGAACTGGCAGAAATCATTAATATTACAACTACCAACTTATCTATTTTAAAATCTGGAAAAGCAAAAGCAATTCGGTTTTCAACATTAGAAGCAATTTGCAAAGCATTAGATTGTCAACCTGCAGATATCCTTGAATTTAAAGAAGATTAAAACAAAAAAAGCCATTTAAAAAGTAAAATTCACCCAACCTCCTTTTTATCTAGGTTTACATAGTGATTAATTATCAACACTATAAGATTCCGAAATAAATTTAGAATAACGAGTTGTATTACTTTTTAAACAGCCAGTTTTTATACTTTTCTACGCTCTCTTTCTTCCTTTAAAAGTCTAAGTTCTCTACTAGTTTGGCCAGCAACTGAAGTATTTTCTTCTGCTCTTCTAATTAAATAAGGCATTACATCTCTTACAGGACCATATGGTAAATATTTAGCTACGTTATAACCACTTTTAGCTAAATTATAACTTATGTGATCGCTCATTCCATATAGTTGCCCAAACCATACTCTTATATCATTTTTATTAACTTTAGAATTTTCCAGTAAATCCATTAATAAATAAGAACTCTCTTCATTATGAGTTCCTGCAAAAACAGCCATTTCATCAATGTTTTCAATCATATAAGATAAAACGTCATTAAACATTTTATCCGTTGCCTCTTTATCTTTGCATATTGGGTTGGTGTATCCTTTATCTTTGGCACGTTCGCGTTCTTTTTCCATATACGCACCTCGCACTAATTTCATTCCAATTTTATAACCTTTCTCTTTTGATCTTTTATGAAGTCCCTTCAAATAATCCAATCTATCCCATCTATACAATTGTAATGTTCCAAAAATAACAACCTTTTCTTGATTGTATTTTTGCATCATTTCTTCAATTAAATCATCAACAGCATCTTGCATCCAAGATTCTTCAGCATCAATTAACAAAGGTACATCCATATTAAAAGCTGCTTTACAAACAGTATCATATCTTTCTTTAATGCGCTTCCACTCTACTTTTTCGTATGAATTTAATTGCTCATTTTCAGTTAATTTTCTATAAATTTCTGATTTCCCAAATCCAGAAGGTTTAAAAACAGCAAACGGAACACTGCCTAGTTCTTTTCCAAACTTTATATTATTTAATGTTTTTTGCATGGTTAAATCAAACTGATTTTCATCTTCTTTTCCTTCCGCAGAATAATCTAATACCGAATGTACTTTATGCGTGTACATTTTCTCAATAATAGCCATACAATCTTGCTCTGTTACCCCACCACAAAAATGATCAAATACTGTTGCCCTAATTATACCTTCAACAGGAAGGTGTGTTTTTAAAGCAAATTTAGTTAAGACAGTTCCTATTTTAACTAGTGGTTCCCTTTTAATCATTTCAAATAAATAAAATGCTCTATCCAACTCTGAATTACTTTTAATTTCAAAGGCAACTTCCGTATTGTCAAATAATTTCCTCATAATAATTGGGTATATAATCAAAGATAATTACAAAGAGTTTATTTTCTCATTTTTTTCCCTTTAATTTGCACTTAAATATTATCCAAAATGACACCTATATTATCCAATAATTACTATGTAAACTTTCAAGACGATGCGTACACAAAATTGAACGCTTTTTTAATTTCAAGTTCGCCTTCTAAAATTTTTATACTTGTTGATGAAAATACCAACGATAATTGTTTACCTATTTTATTAGCTGAAATTGAAACTTCTTTAGAAATAGAAATTATTGAAATAGAATCTGGTGAAGAAAATAAAAACTTGGATACATGTACCGGTGTTTGGCAAGCTCTTACAGAATTAGGAGCCGACAGAAAAAGTTTACTCATTAATTTAGGTGGTGGAGTAGTAACAGATCTTGGTGGTTTTGTTGCTTCTTGTTTTAAAAGAGGAATAAATTTTGTGAATATCCCAACTACTTTATTAAGTATGGTTGATGCTTCTGTTGGAGGTAAAACAGGTGTTGATTTAGGAGTTTTAAAAAATCAAATTGGTTTATTTTCAGATCCCGAAATGGTGTTAATTGACACGCGTTATTTAGATACCGTTATTGAGCGTGAAATTAGATCTGGATTGGCTGAAATTATTAAGTACGGTTTTACATATGATGTTAAAATTTGGGATAAAATAAATAATTTTAATGAACTAAGCGTTAAAAATATAAGCACTTTAATTCACCGTTCTATTGAAATTAAAAATGAAGTTGTAACCGAAGACCCTAAAGAAAATGGGTTACGTAAAATCTTAAATTACGGACATACATTAGGACACGGAATTGAATCTTACTTTTTAGATTCTGAAGACAAAGAAAAACTTACCCACGGAGAAGCAATAGCTGTTGGGATGATTACAGAAGCATATTTATCTGAAAAATTATTAGGTTTTCCATCTAACACTCTTAAAGAAATAAAAACTTCAATTATTGAAAAATACGGTAAAATCTCAATTGAAACTACTGATTACGATGCAATTATTGCACTTTTAATTCACGACAAAAAGAATGTAGGAGGCCAAGTAAATTTTGTACTTCTAACCGATCTTGAAAAATTTAAATTAGATTGTAAAGTTGAAAAAAACTTACTAATTGAAGCCTTAGATTATTACAGAGAATAATTATAAATTTTATTAAAATCTTCTAACTTTTTTGTCCTTTCTTATTATCTTTTGCCAAAAGCTAAATGCAAACAGCACACAATGTAATGGAGAAACAAGTAAGACTCAAGTAATCTCATTTTACACAAATCAGATTACTTTATCACATGCTAAAACTCTAACAACAATTAGCAATTACTTCTCGGTACACTTCTTTATAACCCGGAAGTACATTTTGCAAACTAAATCTTTTAGCTTGTTCTAATGCATTTTCTTTAAATTGTTGAAGTTTAGCATCATTTTCTAATATAGAAATTCCATTTTTAGCCATATCATCAGTATCACCAACATCACTCAAATAACCGGTTACTCCATTAATATTAACTTCTGGAAGTCCTCCTGAATTTGTTGAAATTACAGGCGTACGAGCAGCCATAGCTTCTAGCGCAGCCAACCCAAAACTTTCTGTTTGAGAAGGTAGTAAAAATAAATCTGAATAACATAATAACTTATTCACTTCATTGCTATTACCTAAAAATAGAATTTTATCTAGAATACCCAATTCTTTTGCCTGCCCTTCAATACGTTCTCTGTCTGGCCCTTCTCCTACCAATAATAATTTAGAAGGTATTTTTTTCTGTATTTTATAAAAAATATCAATAACATCCCAAGCTCTTTTAACAGGTCGTAAATTACTAATATGAGTAATAATACGTTCATTATCGTTTGCAATTGTGTGACGCTGACATTCCTCTGCTCCTATTTCAGGATATTTTTCAAAATCAATAAAGTTATTAATAACATGAATTTCTTTTGTAATATTAAAAAGTCGTAAAGTATCCTTCTTTAAACTTTCTGAAACCGTAGTAACTGCATCAGAATTATTAATACTAAACTCTACAGCAGTTTTGTAGTTAGGATGGCTACCAACTAAAGTGATATCTGTACCATGCAAAGTAGTTACAACCTTAATATCAATCCCCTTTTCTTTCAACATTTGCTTTGCCATATATGCGGCATACGCATGTGGAATTGCATAATGAACATGTAATATTTCTAAATCATACATTTCTACAACCTCAACCATTTTACTTGAAAGTGCCAATTCATAAGGTTGAAATTGAAATAATGGGTACTCTTCCACAAAAACTTCATGAAAATGTATTTCATTTGATATAAAATCTAGTCTTACGGGTTGTTTATAAGTAATAAAGTGAACATGATGCCCTTTTTGAGCCAAAGCCATTCCTAATTCAGTTGCTACTACTCCGCTACCTCCAAAAGTTGGGTAACATACTATTCCAATTTTCATACTAACTATTAAGTGATTAAAAACTATAAAGATTAAAAAACTATAATCAAATTCTTAGTTGTAAATATAATAGGATTCTTACAGCTTGCATTAAAATAAATCACAAAAAAAAGTTATAATATAAATGCGTACATTTTAATTATAACTTTGGTTAACTTTTTTAGTATCTATTTAATAATCCCCCAAAGTTTCAGGGTTTTGACTTAATGCATTTTCCAATTGAGCATCACTAGGTGCTTTTCCATGCCAAGCATGAGTATACATCATAAAATCAATACCATTACCCATTTCTGTTTTTAATAGAATACAAATAGGTTTTCCGTTCCCTGTTAATGATTTTGCCTCAGCCAAACCAGCCTTAATACTATCAATATCATTTCCTTTTTCAACTTCTAAAACAATCCAACCAAAAGCTTCAAATTTAGCTTTTAAATCTCCCATTGGCATAACGTGATCCGTTGAACCATCAATTTGTTGTCCATTATAATCTATCGTAGCAATGTAATTATCCACATTTTTACCAGCTGCATACATAATCGCTTCCCAATTTTGACCTTCTTGCAACTCTCCATCTCCGTGCAATGAATAAATTAATTTATCGTCTCCATTTAGTTTTTTTGCTTGAGCTGCTCCAATAGCAACGCTCATTCCTTGTCCTAAAGATCCTGAAGCCATTCTAATTCCTGGCAATCCTTCATGAGTAGTTGGATGCCCTTGTAAACGAGAATTTAATAATCTAAAAGTTGCTAATTCTTCAACTGGAAAATAACCACTTCTTGCCAAAACACTATAAAATACTGGAGAAATATGTCCGTTTGATAAAAAGAAAATATCTTCATTTTCACCGTTCATAGAAAATTCAGTTGAATGAACCATTACATCTTGATACAAAACAGTTAAAAACTCATTACACCCTAAAGATCCTCCAGGATGCCCAGATTTAACAGCGTGAACCATTCTTACAATATCTCTTCTCACTTGCTGAGCAAAATCTTGCAGTTCTTTTGTAGTTGACATTTATTTATTTTTTATTAACTAACACAAAAATACTATTTTAGTATTATGACACAATTATTTTTGCCGTTAAACTTCTAAACCTGTCTTTAACTATTATGTTTTTTGCTTTTTCTTTTTTGCAGCAGGAAATAAAACATTATTTAAAATAAGCCTATAACCAGGAGAGTTTGGGTGCAAATCTAATTCTGTTTTAGGGTCTCCAACTCTATGTTGATAATCTTCTGGATCGTGACCTCCATAAAATGTAAACATCCCTTTCCCTTTTACTCCATGTATATAACGAGCTTCTTGATTCAATTTAATTTCTCCCAAAACCAATACATTTGATTTAATTGAGCTACGTTCAAAAGAAGTTGTTTGTCCCATAAACCCTTTTACCAATGAAGTATGATTTTGACATAACATTGTAGGCACAGGATCCCATTTGGCTGAAAATTCTTTCAATTCAAAATAATCTGCAGTTCGTTTAATTTCCCGTCTTTTACTTGTCATATCAATTGAAGAAAACTCATATTCACTAGGGTTTCTAACTAAAGAAAAATCTTTAAATGCAAATGTTTTATTATAATCTATTTTATCCTCATAATCTTTTTCTGAAGGATCACCATCAAACATTGCTTCACAAATATCCACTCCTTCAGCTGATAATGCTATATCAAAACTATCTGTTGCTGAGCACATTGCAAACATAAAACCACCGCCCACAACAAAATCTCTAATTTTTAATGAAACTGCTAATTTTTCTTGTGATACTTTTGAATAGCCCAATTTTGTTGCTAATTCTTCTGACGATGTTTTTTGTTCTATATACCAAGGAGCAGTTTTATAGGCTCCATAGAATTTTCCATATTGACCCGTAAAATCTTCGTGGTGTAAATGCAACCATTCATATAACAATAACTTATCTTCTAAAACTTCTTCATCATAAACAACATCAAATGGAATTTCAGCGTAAGTTAAAACCATAGTTACGGCATCATCCCAAGGCATTTTTCCTTTTGGAGAGTAAACTGCAATTTTTGGTGCTTTTTCCAATAGAACAGCTTCCATATTTTTGGAAGGGCTACTAATTTCTTGTAATATATTAGCTGCTTCTGTATCTGAAATAATTTCAAAAAACACCCCTCTAATTTTACATTCATTTCTCGTTTTTTCAGTATCCTCTAATAAAAAAGAGCCTCCTTCATAATTTAACAACCACTGAGCTTTATACCCTTCATTAAGAGACCAATAAGTGATTCCATAGGCTTTTAAATGATTTGTTTGAGTAACATCGTCCATTGGTATTAAAATAAACGAAGCATATGTTGAATGCGAAAAAAGCACTACAAAAATAAGTAACGCTTTTTTAATAAATAATAATGTCTTTTTTATATTCATATATTAAAATGGTACACCGCCATCGTCTAAATTATCAGCTGCACCAAATGCGTCTTCAGGATTGGCAAAATTACTTTCAGAAATTTCACTATTCATTTTTGAATGAAACTCATTTCCAAAACCATCATCTAAATCTGCAAATAATGCTAAATGCCCAATAAATTTTAATCTAATATTTTCTAAACCACCGTTACGGTGTTTTGCTACAATAAATTCTGCCTGACCTTCACAAGGCGTTCTTTCTTCATCATCCCACTCTGTAATACCATAATACTCAGGTCTAAAAATAAATGATACAATATCTGCATCTTGCTCAATTGCTCCAGATTCACGTAAATCTGATAATAAAGGTCTTTTACTTCCTCCTCGAGTTTCAACAGCACGTGATAACTGAGAAAGTGCAATTACCGGTATGTTTAATTCTTTTGCTAATGCTTTTAAATTTCGAGAAATCATAGAGATTTCTTGTTCTCTGTTTCCGTTTGCAGCACTACCCGCTGTCATTAATTGTAAATAATCAATAATAATTATCTTAATTCCATGTTGTGATGCCAAACGACGGGCTTTTGCACGTAAATCAAAAATTGATAAGGAAGGTGTATCATCAATAAAAATAGGTGCGTTTGATAAGTTTTTAACTTTAACATTTAACTGCTCCCATTCATGTGGCTCCAAGTTTCCTTTTCTTAATTTACCCGATGAAATTCCAGTTTCACTTGAAATCATACGAGTAATAAGCTGTACAGAAGACATCTCTAACGAAAATATTGCTGCAGGAGTTCCAAACTCTATAGCCATATTTTTTGCCATAGACATTACAAAGGCTGTTTTCCCCATACCAGGACGTGCAGCTAAAATCACTAAATCAGATGGTTGCCAACCAGATGTTAATTCATCTAAACGTGTAAAACCAGTAGCTACACCACTCATTCCACTTTGATTAGAAATTTCCTGAATCTTCTTTATCGCTTGATTTACAAGACCTTGAGCGTCTTCAGACCCCTTCTTTAAGTTTCCTTGAGTTACTTCAAATAATTTAGTTTCTGCATCATCTAATAAATCAAAAACATCTACGGTTTCATCATACGCTTCTTCAATAATTTCAGCCGAAATTGAAATTAATTTTCGTTGAATATATTTTTGAAGAATAATCCTTGCGTGAAATTCTATATGTGCAGATGAAGCAACTTTTTGTGTTAAACCAATTAAATAAAAATCTCCCCCAACTAATTCAAGTTTCCCGCTTTTTCTTAATTGATTTGCAACCGTAAGTAAATCAGTTGGTTCAGAATTTTGAAACAACGTATAAATAGCTTCATAAATATGTTGATGTGTTTCTTTATAAAAAGCTTCTGGATGTAAAATATCAATTACATCATCCACCCCTTTTTTATCAATCATCATTGCGCCCAATACAGCTTCCTCTAAATCAACTGCTTGAGGAGGTAATTTACCCTTCTCTAAATTAATTACAGAACTTTTTTTAAATTTCTTGGCTGGTATAGGTTGCGCGTTTTTCACTTTATTTATTAATCCTTTATTTATTAAACTATGATTTATATAAAAAAATTGTCTTCTCTTTTTAATATAAACAATATAATCGTATTATTTTTTGATATGGCAAATGTAAATTTTTAATACTCAAAACTGCATCAATATTTTAACTTTATTTACACATTATTTGTTAACAAGTACCTTTTTTGTTAATAACTATTGTTATTGAATTTAGTGGAAAATAATTTCTTATTTTTGACAAATGAATTCAAATAAGACCCCAAAAATATTAACTTTCTTATTAGTAATGCAATGGGCTTTCATTCAACTTGTAGCTCAATATCCTAGTTTTATTGAAAGGTATTATTCTAACGGATTTTACATTTATATTTCAAGATTTTATAGAATCTTAGTTGGTTGGCTACCTTTTTCAATTGGAGATATTCTTTATGTTATTATATTTTTTATTCTATTAAAAATAGTAGTTAATCTATTTAAATATAAGGAATTAAAACAGACTTTTTTTAATTTAGGAGCAACAATCTCAATTTTATTTTTCTTTTTCCATTTTAATTGGGCATTAAATTATTTTAGACAGCCTGTTAATCAAACTTTAAATATTTCAACAATTGATTATTCAAATGAAGAACTAATACATTTTACAAAAAAATTAATTAAAAAAACAAATGATGTTCATAAATCACTAGTTAAAAATGATTCTATACTTTTTGAAAATAATTTATCTAAGAAAGAAATTAAAGCAAATGCACCTTTAGCATATGATGAATTGGCAAAAAAATACAATCAATTTTCTTATAAAAACCCATCTATAAAACATTCTATTTTTAGTATTCCGCTTACCTATATGGGATTTGCAGGATATATAAATCCATTAACAAATGAAGCTCAAGTAAATTCTTTAATTTTAAAAAACAACTATCCAGCTACTGTTTGCCATGAAATTGCCCACCAAGTAGGATATGCGTCTGAAAGTGAAGCTAATTTTATTGGTTTTTTAGCTTCTACACATTCAAAAGACATTTACTTTAATTATTCGGGTTATTTAATGGCACTTAGATATTGTATTTCTGAAGTTTATAGAAAAGACCCTAATAGTTTTGAGGAAATGAAATCTTTAATGAATAAGGGAATTTTAAAAGACTTTAAGCAAAACCAACAATTCTGGTTAAACTACAATAATTGGACTGAAAAATATTTTAAATCGTTTTATGATAATTTCCTAAAGGCAAATAAACAAAAGGACGGTATACAAGGATATAGTAAAATGGTAGTTTTATTAATAAATTACTATAAAACGGAATCATTATAGACTATTATCCATTATTTTTGCAATATGCACAAACTTATTTCAAGTACAAATAATCCACTTATAAAAGAACTTGCTCAATTAAAGGAGAAGTCTAGATTAAGAAAAAAAACAAAAACTTTTTTAATTGAAGGTTTGCGTGAAATTTCTTTAGCAGTTAAAGGAGATTATAAAATTAACACCATTTTAGTTGATTTCTCTGTTGTTGAAAAAAGCTTATTCAACACGTTATTGGAAACAATTACATATGATATTGAAGTTATTGAAATTTCTAGTGAAGTATATCAAAAATTAGCGACAAGAGCCTCAACTGAAGGAATTATAGCTATTGCTAATTTTAAAGATTTATCGCTTTTAAATATTAAATTTAAAAATGAAAACCCACTTATACTTGTTGCTGAAGCTCCAGAAAAACCAGGAAATATAGGTGCTTTATTAAGAACTGCCGATGCTGCAGGAATTGATGCTGTTTTTATTGCAAACCCAAAAACAGATATGTACAATCCAAATATTATCCGATCTAGCGTTGGATGTTTATTTACAACTAAAATTGCTACAGGAACTTCTTTAGAAATAATAGATTTTTTAAAAGAAAATAATATTAATATGTATGGAGCCGCATTAACCGCTTCCGTTGCATATGAAACAATTAATTTTAAAGAACCTTCAGCAATAATTGTTGGTACAGAAGCTACTGGATTAACTGATGACTGGCTAAAAAACACCACAAAAAATATTATTATTCCTATGCGTGGAGCTATTGACTCTATGAATGTTTCAGTAAGCGCAGCAGTAATTTTATTTGAAGCTGTAAGACAGCGCTTAACATAATTTAAACTTAAATATTGATGACTCCAGAACTAATTTTTTATATATTAATTGGATTAATTATTGTGAAATTTGCATTTGACACTATTCTAAATGCAAATAATGCGAAACATTTTAATGATAAAATTCCACAAGCTTTAGAAGGTATTTATAATGATGAAGAATATCTAAAATCACAAGCTTACAAAAAAGAGAATTATAAATTTTCACTTTTAACTAGCTCTTTTTCAATTATAATTACTGTTTTATTCTTTTTATTTGATGGATTTGCTTTTGTAGATTCAATTGCTAGAAATATTTCAGAAAACACTATCCTTATTACCCTTTTATTTTTTGGTATAATATTTTTTGCTAGTGACATTTTAAACACTCCCTTAGCCTATTATAAAACTTTTGTAATTGAAGAAAAATACGGCTTCAATAAATCTACCATAAAAACTTTTATTCTTGATAAAATTAAAGGTTGGTTTATGATGATACTACTTGGTGGAGGTATTTTAGCACTTTTAACCTGGTTTTATCAAATAACCACAGTGAATTTTTGGTTATATGCTTGGGGCTTAATAGCTTTTTTCACAATATTTATGAATTTATTCTATTCAAAAATTATTGTTCCTATTTTCAATAAGCAAACACCTCTTGAAGATGGAGAATTAAAAACCGAAATTGACAATTTTGGAAAAAAAGTTGGTTTTAAGCTTAACAATGTATTTGTTATTGATGGCTCAAAAAGATCATCTAAAGCTAATGCTTATTTTTCAGGATTCGGAGCTCAGAAAAGAGTAACTCTTTACGACACTCTAATTAACGATTTAGATATTAAAGAAATAGTTGCAGTATTAGCACATGAAATTGGACATTATAAAAAAAATCATATCATTTATAACTTAACATTATCTTTAATTTTAACCGGTTTTACATTTTATATTTTATCCTTATTAATAGGTAATGAAATGCTTTCTCAAGCATTGGGTGTTGAAACCACAAGTTTTCATATTGGCTTAATAGCTTTTGGTATATTGTACAGTCCAATTTCAGAAATTACTAGTTTATTAATGAATATCTTGTCTCGAAAATTTGAGTATCAGGCAGATGATTACGCCAAATTTCATTACAATTCTGATGCATTAATTTCAGCTTTAAAAAAATTATCAAAAAACAGCTTAAGTAATTTAACGCCTAGTAATCTGTATGTTAAAATTAATTATTCACATCCAACATTATTGGCTAGAATTCTAAACTTAAAAAAATAAACTTTTAGCATTGTTTTCTGAATAAAAAAATTCTACTTTTAAACGATGAGTTACAACTTAAGCCCAGAAGAAGAGAATAAAGAAATAGCAAAACGATATAAAGATTTGCTTAAAGGCGCGTACCAAACATTTACAGATGCAGATAAAAAAGAAATTAGAAAAGCTTTTGATATTGCCCTTGAAGCTCATAAAAAACAGAGGAGAAAAACAGGTGAACCATATATTTTTCACCCAATTGCTGTTGCAAAAATTGTAGCTTATGAAATTGGCCTAGATACAACTTCAATTGTTGCTGCACTTTTACATGATGTTGTAGAAGATACTGAATATACTTTAGAAGATATTGAACGATTATTTGGCGAAAATGTAGCTCGAATTGTAAATGGATTAACCAAAATTTCTCATTTAAAAAAGGATCAAGACGACTCTGTACAAGCTGAGAATTTCAGAAAAATGCTTCTTACTTTAAATGATGATGTTAGAGTAATATTAATAAAAATTGCCGATAGATTGCACAATATGCAAACTATGGATGCAATGCCATATCATAAACAACTTAAAATATCTTCTGAAACATTATACATATACGCTCCATTAGCGCATCGTTTAGGATTGTACAATATTAAAACTGAACTTGAAAATTTAGGGTTAAAATACACAGAGCCAGAAGTTTATAAAGATATTTCAAATCAAATAACCCAAAGTAAAGAAGAGCATCTTAATTATATAGATACTTTCACCAATACCATAAAATCTTCTTTAGATGAAGAAAATTTTAAATACACTATTAAAGGTAGAAGGAAATCTATTTATTCTATTCGTAAAAAAATGCTTTCTCAAGGTGTTGCTTACGATGAAATTTATGACAAATTTGCTATTAGAATAATTTATAAATCAACCATTAAAAAGGAAAAGTTTGATGCTTGGAAAATTTATTCAATTGTAACTGATCATTTTAGACCAAACCCCAGCAGGTTAAGAGACTGGATTAGTCAACCAAAATCTACTGGTTATGAATCTTTACATATTACTGTAATGGGACCAATGGGTAGATGGGTTGAAGTTCAAATTCGTTCGGAAAGAATGGATGAAATTGCTGAAAAAGGTTATGCGGCACATTATAAATATAAAAATAGTAATGAACGTGAAAACGGATTAGATGATTGGTTAAATAAAATTAAAGATTCTTTAGAAAACCCAAATAGTAATGCCGTAGATTTTGTTGAGAATTTTAAACTAAATCTATATTCAAAAGAAATTTATGTTTTTACTCCGCAAGGAGAATTAAAAGCATTACCAAGACATGCAACTGCTTTAGATTTTGCTTTTTCCATTCATACTCAAGTAGGTATGAATTGTAGAGGAGCAAAAATTAATGGAAAATTAAAACCTATAAGTCATATTTTAAAGAGTGGTGATCAAGTTCAAATAATTACTGCTAAAAATCAAAAACCAAACGTTGGCTGGTTAGATTTTGTAAAAACAGCAAGAGCACGTACTAAAATTAAAAATGCGCTTAACGAAGATCAGAAAAACATTGCTGAAGAGGGGAAAGAAATTCTTACCAGAAAACTGCGTCATCTAAAAATAACTTTAACTGAAAAAGTTGTAAATGAGCTAGTTGTATTTTTTAAACTTAAAACAAGTTTAGATTTATTTTACCGAATGGGTAATGGATCTATTGACAATACGCAATTAAAAGAATTTATAACTCAAAGAAATAATGCTTTTGTTAATTTCTTTAAAAATAGGATAAAACGTAAACCAAATGCAGAATTATTAGACAAAGATGAAGTTATAGATAATTTTGATTCTTTGGTTTTTGGAAAAGAAGAAGAACAATTGGATTATAAAATGTCGCAATGTTGTAATCCCATTCCTGGAGATAAAGTATTTGGTTTTATTACTATTAACGACGGAATTAAAATTCATAAAAAAGATTGCCCAAATGCAATTAGCCTACAAGCTAATTATGCTTATAGAATAATTGAGGCTAAATGGATAGATTCTACAAAACAAGAATTTAGAGCTATTATTAAAATTCATGGTGTGGATAATGTTGGGATGGTAAATGAAATAACTCGTATTATTTCAACAAATATGAGTGTTAATATTCATAATATTAATATCTCCAGTGATAATGGAATATTTGAAGGTAAAGTTACAGTAAGTGTGAAAAACAAAACACAACTTCAAAAAATTAGTGATAGTATTAAAAAAATTGAAGGTGTTGATAAGGTTGATAGAATTTACAAATACTAATTTATTCACAATTAAAGTTAATAATTATAACATTTTCAAGTACATTATAAAAAAAATAAAGCTAACTTTGTTGTTTAGTTTTCAATTATAAAAAGCAATTTTATGAGTAGTGAAAATCAGAAAATTGTAAAAACTGTTTTTGTTAAATTTCTGGAAACCAATAATCACAGAAAAACACCTGAACGTTTTGCAATTCTTCAAGAAATCTATGATTTAAATGATCATTTTGATATTGAATCCCTTTATATTCAAATGAAAAATAAAAATTATAGAGTTAGTAGAGCAACTTTGTACAATACTATAGAATTACTTTTAGAGTCTGGCTTGGTTAGAAAACACCAATTTGGAAAAAACCAAGCACACTACGAAAAATCATACTTCGATAAACAACATGATCACGTTATATTAACTGATACTGGTGAAGTTATTGAATTTTGTGATCCGCGAGTTCAAACTATAAAAAAAACGATTGAAGAAACTTTTAATATAGAGATTCACAATCACTCACTATATTTCTACGGAACTAAAAAACAAAACAACAATTAACATATTAAAAAGCAACATGGCTGTAAATTTATTATTAGGATTACAATGGGGAGATGAGGGAAAAGGAAAAATTGTGGATGTCCTTACCTCAAATTATGATATTATTGCTCGTTTTCAAGGCGGACCTAACGCTGGGCATACTTTAATTTTTGATGGACATAAACACGTTCTACATACTATTCCTTCAGGAATATTTCACGAAAATGCAGTAAACGTTGTTGGAAATGGCGTTGTAATTGACCCTGTAATATTTAAAAAAGAATTAGATAATTTAGCAAAATTTAATCTAGATTTTAAAACTAAATTATTAATTTCAAGAAAAGCTCATTTAATATTACCTACCCATAGGTTATTGGATGCTGCTAGTGAAGCTTCAAAAGGAAAAGCTAAAATTGGTTCTACATTAAAAGGTATTGGTCCAACTTATATGGATAAAACTGGTAGAAATGGTATGCGTATTGGAGATTTAGAATTAACTGATTGGAAAGAACGTTACGAAGCACTTGCTAAAAAACACATTAAAATGATTGATTTCTTTGATGTGAAACTTGAATATAATTTAGAAGAACTTGAAGCTGAATTTTTTCAAGCAGTATCTGAATTAAAAAATCTTACATTTATTGATAGTGAGGAGTATATGAATAACGCTATTAAAAATGGTAAAACTGTTTTAGCAGAAGGTGCTCAAGGATCTTTACTTGATGTTGATTTTGGTACCTATCCTTTTGTTACTTCTTCTACAACAACAGCAGCAGGAGCTTGTACAGGTTTAGGTGTTGCTCCAAACAAAATTGGTGAAGTATTCGGGATTTTTAAAGCTTATACTACACGTGTAGGTTCTGGACCTTTTCCTACTGAATTATTTGATGAAGATGGAGAAACAATGTCTAGAGTTGGTCATGAATTTGGTGCAACGACAGGCCGTCCTAGAAGATGTGGATGGTTAGATTTAATTGCATTAAAATATGCAGTTGATATTAATGGTGTTACACAACTAATGATGATGAAAGGTGATGTTTTATCAGGATTTGATACATTAAAAGTTTGTACTTCATACAATTATAAAGGACAAGAAGTAGATCATTTACCATACAACATTGAAGCTCACAACGTATCACCTAATTATACAGAGTTTAAAGGTTGGTCTGAAGATTTAACTTCTATGACTTCTGCAGATACATTACCAAAAGAATTAATAGAATATATTGCATTTATTGAAGATTTTGTTGGCGTTCCAGTTAAAATAGTTTCAGTGGGACCTGATAGAAAACAAACAATAATGAGATAACAATAACAAGGCTGTCTAAAAAGTAATACAAATCGTCATTCTGAACTTGTTTCAGAATATTTTCATATTGATTATCAATCACTATGAAAACCTAAAAAAATTAGGTTGACGAAGATTATACTTTTTAGACAGTTTTTTTTAACACAGTATTATAATTTACAAACTACTTTTTCGTTAGTTTTGTGTTTAAATTTCTAAATCTTGAAAAATATTTTTTTAATATTATTGGTGTTATTTAGTTTTAAAGGATTTACTCAATCCAAAAAAATTAAAATCTTAAAAGCCGATAATACTATGGTTGACCCTAGATATCCTGGTGCAATTGTATCTTTAGGAAATGTTTTTATTGAGCACGAAGGAGCTACTCTGCGTTGTGATAAAGCCTACATATATCAAGACCAAAAGTTAATAAAAGCTATGGGTAATGTTATTATCAATCAAGGTGATACAATAACTCAATATAGTAAATATGTAGATTATGATGGTGAAAAAAAATTAGCTACCTCTTGGGGCGATGTTGTTTTGAAAGATGAATTAATGATTCTTAAAACCGACACACTTTTTTTTGATAGAGAAAATCAACATTTATATTATAATTGCGGAGGAACTATAAAAGATACTACAAACCTTCTTAAAAGTAAATTGGGTAATTATTATTTAAGAACCAATAAATTTCAAGCTTTTAATCATGTTGATGTAACAAACAGAGATAGTAAATTAGTTTCTGAAAGACTAGATTATTTCACTAAAACTGGTGTTGCAGATGTTTATGGTCCTACAACTATTACAAGTGCTGAAAATTCTATTTATACAGAAAAAGGGCATCATAATTCTAAAACAAATATCTCTCATTTTTTAGATAATTCTAAAATATTTTATGGTGATAGAACCATAGCGGGAGACAGTTTATATTACAATAGAAATACTGAATATGCTTCAGCTACTGGAAACATTATAGTATTAGACACCGTTAATGACTCTGTTATTAGAGGTGGATATGCTGAATATTTTAAAAACAAAGACTCTGTTTATGTAACTGACCGAGCTGTTGCCATATCTGCTTTAGAAAATGATTCAATTTACATTCATGGAGACAAACTAATGGTTACTGGTAAAGTTGAAGATAGATTAATTAAAGCTTTTAAAAGAGTAAAAATATTTAAATCTAATATTCAGGCTAAATGTGATTCATTAATTACGGAAGAAAAAACGGGAATCACCAAACTATTTATTAATCCAGTATTATGGGCAGAAGGCAGTCAAATTACAGGAGATACTATACAATTTGTTTCAAATAAATTAACTGAGCAATTAGATTCATTATATGTTAGAAATAATGGATTTATGGTAAAAAAAGATTCTGCTGGCTATAGCCAACTTAAAGGGAAAAATATGTTTGGAAAGTTTAAAGACAACAGCCTAATTTCTCTTGATGCAGTTGGAAATAGTGAAACTTTATTCTTTTTAAGAAGTGAAGATGATGAGTTATTTGGAATTGATAAAAAGCAGTGCAGTAAAAATATTTTAATACTTTTAGAAAACAACGATTTAAAAAGTATAGATTATTTTCAAATGATTTCTGGGACTACTTACCCTCCTTCAGAATTTGAAAAATTAAGTGAAGATCAAAAACTCCTAAATGGTTTTGTTTGGAGAGAAAATGAAAGACCACTTACTAAAGATGATATTTTTATTAAGGACAAACCTTTGGAAGACACCAAAGAGAAATCTCCTAAAAATAAGGAAAAAGAAGTTAAAAAAACAGGTAATCCAAAACCTAAGCAGAAACCTTCAAGACCTACTAAAAAACCTCCATTAAAAAAGTAATACAGTAATTAAAGTGAAAAACGACTTTTTAAAATACCTAGCACAAACTAGTCCTCACCCATTAGCTATTGAGGTTTCTAGTGCTAAAGGATCTTATGTTTACGATTCAAATAATAAAGAATATTTAGATTTTATTGCTGGAGTTTCGGCTAATACTCTAGGTCATAGTAATCCTATTATATCTAAAGCGATAAAAGATCAAGTAGATCAATATACCCATGTAATGGTTTATGGCGAATTTATTCAAAAACCACAAGTAGATCTTTGTAAAATTCTTATTGAAAACACACCTGATAATTTTGAATCTGTTTACTTAACAAATTCAGGAACAGAAGCAACAGAAGGTGCTTTAAAACTAGCCAAAAGATTTACAGGAAGAACTGAAATTATAGCTGCTAAAAATGGGTATCACGGTAATACACAAGGATCAATGAGTGTTTGTGGTGCTGAAGAACAAAATAGTGCTTTTAGACCTTTAATACCAGGAATTAGATTTATTGAATTTAATAATGTTGTAGATATTGATAAAATTACAACCAATACAGCAGGTGTAATATTAGAAACAATACAAGGAGGTGCTGGATTTATTGAACCAAAAAATGAATATTTAAAAAAGGTTCAAGAAAAATGTAATAAAGTTGGAGCTCTTTTAATCTTAGATGAAATACAATCTGGAATTGGTAGAACAGGAAAATTCTTTGGTTTTGAAAATTACAATGCTATTCCAGACATAATTGTTACAGGAAAAGGACTTGGAGGAGGAATGCCAATAGGAGCATTTATAACTTCCAAAGAAATTATGAGTTGTATACAACAAAATCCTAAATTAGGCCATATAACTACCTTTGGTGGTCATCCAGTAATTGCTGCTGCTGGAAAAGCTACATTATCAGAATTGGTAAATTCTAATTTAATGGAGCAATCTTTAGAAAAAGAAAAACTTATTAAAAAATTATTAATTCACCCTCTTATTTCAGAAATTAGAGGTAAAGGATTAATGCTTGCTGCAATTGTTGAAACTCCTGAAATTGCTTCTAAAATAATCTTAAAATGTATTGATAAAGGATTACTTCTTTACTGGCTTTTATTTGAAAGTAAAGCTATTAGAATTACTCCACCACTTACAATTTCATATGATGAAATATATAAAGGGTGTAATATTATTATTGAGACAATGAATGAGGTTCTAGTAGATTATTAATCTTTGCTATTAACTTTTCATTAACATTACCACTAAAATTTACTAGTTTCAGGTTAAATAATTGTTAATATAGTACTATGCTATACATATTAGAGTAACAAACTTAAATTATGTACGTCATTTAAGTAACAATAACAGTTTAAAAACCATTATTATGAAAGCTCTAAATTTAACAAAACAACAATTAAAAAAAGAAGTAAAAAAACGAAAAGCACTAATTGTAAACTTTAGTAAAACTAAAAGAATTCAATGGAACAGATTCAGAAGATATAGTTTATATACTTCATAATTAAAAATAATTCTTATGAAAATTTAACTAAAACCTATAAATTAATTTTATAGGTTTTTTTCATAAACTCATATTATATTTAGTTTAGAGTGCTGCAAGTTATCATTTGATTATATTCCAAACTAGGCCCATCACAATAACTCCAGGTTCCTTTTAAACTAAAACTATTTATAACTTTAAGTTGTTCTTTCAACCCTCCTAAACAACTAGCAATTAAAGTATTATCAGAGTTATATGTGAGTTCATAGAATTCTTCATTATCAATAACTATATTGATATACGTTCCTGATGCCTCAATAATTTCATCATCAATAATACGTAATTTTTTAAATGTTCCGTCACTATAAAAACAAATATTTTCTTGCCATTCCATCTCAGCTCCAGTAGTTTCAGAATCAATAGTTCTACCACTCATTTTAACTAAACCATAAATAATAGTATCATTTTCCAATTCTTCGTTTGAATCACAAGAAATAAATAAACCAATAATTAATGCAATCCAAATGTAATTTTTCATTGATGTCTTTTATTTAAAATATTTATTGTTTTTATACACTTATATATCTTTAATTATTATAAATTTAATTCTATTTTTATTCTTTAACATATTCACTTGAAAAACAATCATAACAATCTCCAACCAATATTAATTGATCTTTACTAATATTAATAATTTGTCTAAATCCATTCTCTCGAATTATCATATCAGACATTTCATTAAATAAAAGCGACTCCTTTGTTTCAATAGTATATGCTGTTTTACCACTCAAAGTACCATTCAAATAATTAAATATAGAATCTTTTGTAATTTCAAGATTTATAGTATTTCCTGTAGTTTCAGGTGTTTCTGTAATACCTGCAATTCCCCCCGAAGAACTCTTCCAGTTCCAATTTCCAACTAAATTATCATTTAAACTTTCATCATCATTAGAACAACTAAAAAAAACTGATAGTACTAAAATACTTAATATTATATTTTTCATATTTATATGTTAACCCTATTAACTAAAAAGCCTCTTATACTAGTTTAACTAGAAACTATTGATTTATTAATAAAATAGGAAAAGCTTAAAAACTAGCAGAATTAGAATATTTATCAATTAATCTAACCAATAAATCATTTAAATTTTCTACTTCATACTCTCCAACACTAGCTTCTAAATGTTCATTCCCAATACCGCTATCATTGGTTATAAAAACATAAGTTCCATTAGTACTTACAGAGAAAAAACGCATTAAAAATTCTGTTTCTTTATTAATTCCGCTTGCTGTAATTGGAATAATTTTAATCCCTTTTTCAGCACTTTTTGAAATTAAATTGTGCAAGTTATCAACTATTTCTGGCGTATAATGTGGTGGTGCATCTAAAAGTAAAAAGGCAATTCTAGTTTTAGAATTTGTTGACCATTGTAATTCATTAATAGCTTCGTTTAGTGCTGTGTGAACGGCTTCTGGAAAATCACCTCCACCACTAGCCGATTGTTCATTAATATAATTTAATGTATATGAAATATCTCCAGAAAAACCAGACGATTTCACTAAATACTCATCATCTATATCTCTATAAAAAACTGTTCCTGTTAAAACATCCAATGTTGAATTGTTTTGTTCAACACGCTCAATTACATCTTTTAAATCGTCTTTTAAAAACTCTAATTCATCACTCATAGAACCTGTAGCATCAACAATAAATGCTAATTCTACTTTATTAGAACTATTGTTTTGAGAATTACCAACCTCAATTTCAACATCTCCATCACTCTTAAACTTTAAAGTTGTAGATTTTTCAACATTATTTATAAACAGTTTGTAATTACTTAAATCTGAAACTATTTCATTATTATATAATCCAATAAATAATTCTGTTTTCCCCAAATTATCAGTCATACTTTTCCAAACTATCTCATTATTTAACTTTAACTCTACAACAGCATTAATAACCGGAGTGTTATTATTTTTCAATAGGACTGAAATTCTATTTTTTGTATAAAAACTCCAATAATCTACATGTTTAAAATAATCGTTTTCATTTAAAATATTAGTCCAAAAATCCCAATTATTCAAATCGTTCCATTCTCCTGCAGTTACCAAACCAGAATTATTACCATTTCCTTGACCTTCCGTTCCTGAACCTCCTCCAGCTTTTATAGTACTATCCGATGAATATAATTCACCGTCACCGTCTTTAATTACATCTGATTCAACATCATTAATATCATTGTCACAAGAAGTAATTATTAAAAAAAGAAATAACATTAAAAAAGAAGCAATTTTCCCTAAAAACTTAAAATTTATAATTTTCATAGTGTTTGTTTTGAATTTTATAAAATCACTGCTTGCGTTTTAAGCAAGCAGTAAGATTCTATAATTTTTGTAATTAATTGTAAAAATTTAAATTATTAACCTATTATATACGTTACGTATGAAAGATACAAAACGCTACAAAAAAAATTATTTATTTAAATTTAAAACCAAAATTATAACGTAAATGCACACCTGCACTGTTTAAATCTATTTTTTGTTGAGTTACCGTTTGCAAGGAATATTTGAAGTATGGTTCAATAATTATTGATTGCCGTTTCTCATTTATGGGTAATTCTATACCAATTGAAAAATTTAAAGCATTCGCAAAATTAAATCCATTTGAATCATTTTCAATGACAGATTTTTCAGATAATTGAACCAAACCATATTGAATTATATTATTACCAAAAGCATCTTTAATTTTAGCCTCTGTTCTACTATTAACTAAAAACTCAGATTCAATATTTTCTTTTATATAAGATGTAGATAAAATTCCCGCCGAAACAAACACTTGACTATCGTTTATATTAAAATTATATTTAATATTTAATGGTATTTCCACTCCTTTAATTACTGCCTCTTTATTTACAACCTGCTTAGATTCTTTAGCGCTAACCCCATCTGCTAAATAATTTGTTGCATTATTTAAATCCAGCTTTTGATCTGCATAATATACTCCTGTATTAATATTAAACCTTTTTGTTAAAGGAATTTCAACAATTACACCTCCGGAAAACCCAACGTTAGAACTTTCATTCTCTTGATAATAATCTAAAATAGGAGATAAACCAATACCTAACTTTATTCTTTTCTGGTTAGATTTTACATCTAATATTTCCTCTTCTACTTGAGCTAACAATTCTTCTTTAAAATTTAAGGAATCTTTCTTTTTCTCTAACTCATTTACAGCTAACTCAACTTTATTACTAATTGAATCTTTTCTGCTATTAAAATCTTTATTAACAATTAAATCATTTTTAAAAGCAACATTACTCTTAATAACGTGTTCCTTTTTTTCAATATTTTGAATAATTTTTTTTTCTTTTTGAACTGTATTCTCAGCAACTTTCTCTAAGCTTTTATCGAGAATAAAAGGTTGTTTTTCTGATTTCTTTCTTTTTGCTCTATTAATTAATGTACTATCAGTTTTGGCAATAGTAGTGTTTAAATTTACCAAGCTATCATTACCAATTGAGGTAATTTTAATATTTAAATTATTTTTTAAAGAGTCTATTCTTAAAGAATCATTTTTAGTATCAAAAATAATTTCTTGGTTTTCATTTTTTATTATTCCTAAATTGTCATATAAATATTTTCCCAATCCTCCAGCAAATAGACCAAATAAAACAATGGCTGCATATCTCCAAAATAAAAAAGCACGTTTTTTATTTTTATTTTTTTTAGCAAGTAACATGTCCCAGTGCTCTGGGTTATAAGGTACCTCGTTGTTCTCTACAAGATCCTTTATTTTATTACTTAATATTTTATCGAATTTATCTTCCATTGTTTTAAAAGTTTTTTCCTATTAAAACCCTTAATTTTTTCTTTGCTCTGGTTAAGAACACTCTTGAGCTGCTCTCACCTATATCTAATTTTACAGAAATTTCTTTATGACTAAACCCTTGAATTTCATACATGTTAAAAACAAGTCTTTGAATTTCTGGCAGTTGATCTAACAATTTTAAAATATCTTGAACGGTTAAATCTTCAATAATATTAATATCTGCTTCAACTGTAATTACCTCATCAATATCTGAATGATTTGTATGTTTCAAATTTTTTCTATAATTATCAATTGCAGTATTTATTAAAATTCTTCTTAACCAATTTTTAAATGGCACAGAATCATTATAACCTTTCTTTTCAATACTTGAAAATACTTTTAAAAAACTATCATTTAAAATAGTTATTGCATCATCATTATTATAAGTATAAAGCCTACAAATACTTAAAGCATACCCGTAAAAATGTTTGTATAACATCTCTTGATGTAATACACTTCCGTCTTTACATTTTTTTAGGATATTTTCTAAAAATATATTTTTACTTTTTTCTTGCTCCAAAATTGAACCAACCTAATCTTAAATTTAAACTAATTCATCCCTCTTACTATCGCATCTGCATTTTTATTGGAATTATAAGTACTAAATATATAATACGAACAATCATTTTTATACGAAACATTTCCTACAAGTGCATCTAAATTTATTGTTATTGTCTCTGTAATATAAGCTTCACAATCATCATTATTACCATCGTGAAGTAATATAAAATTCATATGACAAGGATCATCTATATAAACTTTCCCATCCCAAATAAGTTCAAAACTATGATTTTGACAACCACCACTATAGGACAAATTAATTTGAATAAAATCTCCTTCTCGTTTTACAAAGTTAATTTTATAATCATCTCCTTTTACTAATTCATTTAATCTGTTTTTTTCCAGTGAATTAAAAACCTCTTCATTAATACGTAATTTAGCACTCACAAATTCTAAAAAATCTTCATCTTGTCTTATAGAATTATTAACGTCTGACGGCATATAAACACTATCCATTGTCTCTCCAGCATCATCAGAGCTACAAGAAATAGAGAATAGCATTGTAAAACAACTTACAAATAGAATATATAATTTTATTTTCATTTATTAAATTTTTACTTGAATAATACCAGTAGTATTAGATTCTGAATATTCATAATCATAGAGTTCAAAATTTTCTACTTCAAAATATGAACAACAATTATCACTTGCAGTGTTCATATCTAAGTCAAAAACTATTGGAGTATCATCATTTAATTGAATTGTATATGTTTTTGGCTCTAACTCCCATCCTATTGAATTTATTGAAACAATAAAACTATCATTATACAAAACTACCTCAAACGTAACATTTTTATCCTCTTCATCTGTAATTTTTACATCATCAATGTTAAAGGTTCCATTATCAAATAAATCTTCTCCTGAATCTTTATCAGAAAATTCAAAATTAAACTGTCTTGGAGGAGTAAAACAAGCTCCACAATCATCTTTTAAATCACAAGACACTAGGGTTAATAAAAATACGGTTATTATGGTAATGTTCTTCATTTTATAAAATTTAAATCGAATTAGAACTATTAGAATGCTTTAAAATCTACATCCTATAACTAATACGTTGAACCTTATAAAAACGCTACAAAAGATTGTAAATTATTCTGTTAATAATTCATCAATAATTTTTCGAACTTTTTTACTATTCCAATTTGCAGAGCCAACTTCATTTATAACAATATTACCTTTTTTATCAATTAAATAAGTGGCCGGAATACTATTTGTTTCAGTTAACTTACTCGGAGGTAAACCTATAGAATTAAAAACAGGTAGGTTGTAATTATTCTTTTTAAAGAATTTATTTACTGTTTCCAAATTTTCATTTGTCACAAAAATAAAATCAATTTTATCCTTATAATCATTATATAATTCTTGTATCATGGGCATTTCAGCTCTACAAGGAGGACACCAAGTAGCCCAAAAGTTTACAAAAACAACTCGGTTTTCAAGATCTTTTAAGTTTAAACTTTTTGTATTCAGTCCTTTTAGTTCCCAATTATAGTCACCTATATTGTTTGTACTTTCAACATTAACGGAAGGTGAAAATGCAATTTGACGCAGAACCCACTCTTTTGAAGGTGGATAAAGTAAAGTTGCAATCACTAAAATGAAAACAATATTTGAAATTGATTTTTTGTTAAATTTAAAATTCATTATATTTTTTCGTCTTTTAGTAGGAGATTCTATTATCTACTTACATTTTATAACTAAAAAAACCTTTGAAATTCAAAGGTTTTTTTTTATAATTTTATTTAATTGTTACTTAACCTAAGATTTCAGCAACTTTATCACCAATTTTAGCAGGAGAATCTACAACATAAATACCGTTTTCTCTTAAAATTTTCATTTTTGCTTGAGCAGTATCATCTTTACCTCCAACAATTGCCCCTGCATGTCCCATAGTACGACCTTTTGGAGCCGTTTGACCAGCAATAAATCCTACAACCGGTTTTTTATTTCCAGTCTCTTTCACCCATTTTGCTGCCTCTGCCTCTAATTGACCTCCAATTTCACCTATCATTACAATACATTCAGTCTCTGGATCATTCATTAATAATTCTACAGCATCTTTTGTAGTTGTTCCAATTATAGGATCTCCTCCAATACCAATTGCTGTAGTAATTCCATATCCTTTTTTTACAACTTGATCAGCGGCTTCATAAGTAAGTGTTCCTGATTTTGAAACAATTCCTACATTTCCTTTTCTGAAAATAAATCCTGGCATAATACCAACTTTAGCTTCTTCAGGAGTAATTACACCTGGGCAATTAGGACCAACTAATCTACAATCTTTATTTTCAATATAAGCTTTTACCTTAACCATATCTGCAACAGGTATTCCTTCAGTAATACAAATAATTACTTTAATTCCTGCTAAAGCTGATTCCATAATTGCATCAGCCGCAAAAGCTGGCGGAACAAAAATAATTGATGTGTCTGCCGCTACCTTATCAACTGCTTCTTGTACAGTATTAAATACTGGTTTATTTAGGTGTAATTGACCTCCTTTACCAGGAGTTACTCCACCTACTACATTTGTACCATAATCAATCATTTGTGTGGCGTGAAAAGTACCTTCACTACCAGTAAAACCTTGAACTATTATTTTTGAATTTTTATTAACTAAAACGCTCATTTGATTGTAATATTTAAGTGTAACTGTATTTTTATAACAAATTTAATTTTTTATTCCATTAAAACAGAAGAATCATTAATTTTTTTGCATTTTAATTATTTGTCTAATCTCTGCCATTTCCTTCAATTTTTTTCTAGATTCTTCTACTGGAGTCCCAAAATAAGTTTTTCCTCCTTTAACAGATTTAGTAACTCCTGTTTGCCCTAAAATAACAGCTCCTTTTCCTATTGTAATTCCACTATTAGTTCCTACCTGTCCCCAAATTGTAACTTCATCTTCAATAATTACACAACCTGCAATTCCAGATTGAGATGCAATTAGGCAATTCTCACCAATTATTGTATCGTGACCTACCTGAACTTGATTGTCTAACTTTGTTCCTTTATGTATAGTTGTAATTCCAGAAACACCTCTATCAATTGTACAAAGAGCTCCAATATCAACATTATCCTTAATTTCAACAGTTCCACCAGAAATTAACTTATCATAGCCTGTTTCTCTTTTCTTATAATAAAAAGCATCAGCCCCTAAAATACTTCCAGAATGAATAGTTACATTATTACCTATAATACAATTATCATATATTGTAACATTTGGGTGAATAAGACAGTTGTTTCCAATTTTTACATTATTACCAATAAATACATTTGGTTGTATTATGGTATCAGTTCCTATTATTGCAGATTCAGCAATAGGTAAATTTGAAGGTTTAAATGAATTAAAATGTAACGTTAATTTATTAAAATCCGAAAAAGGATCTTTTGAAATTAAAAGCGCTTTCCCTTTTGGGCATTCTACTTTTTTATTAATCAATATTACAGTAGCATTAGAATTCAATGCTTTATCATAATACTTTGGGTGATCTACAAAAACAATATCCCCTTCTTCAACCACATGGATTTCATTAATACCAAATATTGGAAAATCCTTTGACCCAATAAATTTCAAATTTAATAGTTTAGAAATCTCTTCTAAACTATGCTTACGGGGAAATTTCATAGTTTCTAATTTATTCTTTAACTCGTTCTAGATAAGCTCCTTTAGCTGTATCAATTTTAATTTTATCACCTTCATTAATAAATAAAGGCACATTAACTTCAGCTCCAGTTTCAACAGTAGCTGGTTTTGTAGCATTTGTTGCTGTGTTTCCTTTTACACCTGGTTCTGTATGGGAAATTTCTAAAATAACACTTGCTGGCATATCAACAGATAAAGGCATATCATCTTCTGTATTAAATATTACAGTTACAATTTCTCCTTCTTTTAATAAATCTGGACTATCTAAAGTTTCCTTTTCTAGTGTTATTTGATTGTAATCATCTGTATTCATAAAGTGAAACGTATTACCTTCTGGATACAAAAATTGATATTTTCTAGTTTCAACTCTAATGTCTTCAATTTTTCTACCTGCTGGAAATGTATTATCTAACACTTTTCCTGAGGATAAACTTTTTAATTTTGTTCTTACAAACGCAGGTCCTTTTCCTGGTTTTACGTGTAAAAACTCTACTACTTTAAAAATATCGTTATTATGTTTAATACATAAACCGTTTCTAATATCTGATGTTGTTGCCATTATATTTTATATTTGTTAACTTCCTGTATATCCTTTCATAATTCCTCTTTGAGAATTTTTTATGAAAAGTATTATTTGATCTCTTTCTTTCGTTGCTTCCATTTCCGCCTCAATCATTTCTAATGCCTGAGTATTGTTATAATTTTTTTGATATAGAAGTCTATAAATATTTTGAATTTCTCTAATTTTTTCAGTCTCAAAACCTCTTCTTCTAAGTCCTATAGAGTTAATACCAATATAAGATAATGGTTCTTTTCCTGCTTTTGCAAATGGCGGAACATCTTTTCTAACCAAAGAACCTCCAGATACCATTGCATGCTCCCCAATATGAATAAATTGGTGAACGGCTACTAAGCCACTTAATATTGCAAAATCACCAACTGTTACATGGCCTGCTATTACGGACCCATTTGCTAAAATACAATTATTACCAATTACACAGTCATGTGCAATATGTGAAGTTGCCATTATAAGGCAATTTTCTCCAATTTGTGTTTTTCCAAGAGCTTTTGTTCCTCTATTAACAGTACAACACTCTCTTATTGTTGTGTTATCTCCTATTATTGCTAATGAATCTTCTCCGTCAAATTTTAAATCTTGTGGAATTGCAGAAATTACGGCTCCAGGAAAAATTCTACAATTTTTTCCAATTCTAGCCCCTTCCATAATTGTAACATTAGACCCTATCCAAGTTCCAGAACCTATTTCTACATTATTATGAATTGTTGTAAAAGGTTCTACTACTGCATTAGTAGCTATTTTTGCTCCTGGATGTATATATGCTAAAGGTTGATTCATTATTCTTTTGGTTTTTTTGCAATTTGCGCCATTAATTCTGCCTCAACTACTAATCTTCCATTAGCATAACCATAAGATTGCATATGACAAATTCCTCTACGTATTGGAGTTATTAACTCAGCTTTAAAAATTAGTGTATCTCCAGGTAATACTTTTTGTTTAAATTTAACATTATCCATTTTCATAAAATAAGTTAAATAATTTTCTGGATCAGGAACAGTACTTAAAACTAAAACTCCTCCACATTGTGCCATTGCTTCAACTTGCAAAACTCCTGGCATTACAGGTGCCCCAGGAAAATGCCCAACAAAAAAGTTTTCATTCATTGTAACATTTTTCATCCCTACTACATGTTTGTCAGATAGTTCAATAATTCTATCGATTAACAAAAATGGAGGTCTGTGAGGTAATATTTCCATAATTTTATAAATATCCATCAACGGTGGTTGATTTAAATCATAAGTAGGAACATTATTTCTTTTTTCTTGTTTAATTTTTTTCTGTAATTTTTTTGCAAACCCCGTATTCACCATATGACCAGGTTTATTTGCTATAACTTTACCTCTAATTCTAGTTCCAACCAATGCTAAATCACCTATTACATCAAGTAATTTATGGCGTGCAGCTTCATTTGCCCAACGCAGGGTTAAATTATCTAAAATCCCATTTGGTTTAACGGCTAAAGTTTCTTTATTAAAGGCATGTTTTAGTTTATTCATTGTTGCTTCAGAAATCTCCTTATCAACATAAACTATGGCGTTATTTAAATCGCCTCCTTTAATTAAATTATTATCTAAAAGCATCTCTAACTCATGTAAAAAGCTAAAAGTACGTGCATCCGATATTTCAGCTTTAAAATCAGATAATGAATTTAATGTAGCATTTTGTGTACCTAAAACTTTAGTACCAAAATCAACCATGGCTGTAATTTGATACTTATCTGAAGGCATTAAAATAATTTCACTTCCTGTTTCTTCATCTTTATATGAAATTACCTCTTTAACTATATACTCTTCTATTTCAGCATCTTGCTCCAATATCCCGGCTTCTTCTAATGCTTCAACAAAATGTTTTGAAGAACCATCCATAATTGGAGGTTCAGGTGCATTTATCTCAATTATTATATTATCTATTCCAAGAGCAACTACTGCAGCTAATACATGTTCTGATGTATTAACAGTAACTCCTCTTTTTTCTAAATTTGTTCCTCTTTGTGTATTTATCACATACTCTGCACTTGCTTCAATTATAGGTTCACCTTCTAAATCGATTCTAACAAAAGCATACCCGTTATTAATTGGTGCAGGTTTAAAAGTCATAGTAACTTTATTCCCCGTATGCAGTCCTACACCAGAAAGAGTTACTTCTTTTTTTATTGTTTTTTGTTTAATACTCATATTTCTCCTTTAAAGCTTTAATTTCTTTCTCTAATGTATTTATAGTTGAAACCAATTCTGGTAGTTTTTTAAAATAAACATATGATTTACTAAAATCAGAATATCCAAAGGCTGGTGTACCTTGCACTACTTCGTTATTTTTTAAACTTTTAGCAATTCCTGCCTGCGCCTGAATTCTAACATTGTCTCCTATAACCATATGACCAATAATTCCAACTTGCCCTCCAATCATTCCGTTTTCACCTATTTTGGTCGAACCAGCTATACCAGTTTGAGCTGCAATAACCGTATTCTTTCCAATTTCCACGTTATGTGCAATTTGAATTTGATTGTCTAATTTTACTCCTTTTTTTATAATTGTTGAACCTAGAGTTGCTCTATCTATTGTAGTTGAAGCTCCTATTTCTACATTATCCTCAATTATAACATTTCCAATATGAGGAATTTTATTATAATTACCATCTTCACTTGGAGCAAAACCAAACCCGTCTGACCCAATTACACAATTTGAGTGTATTACACAATTATCACCAATATTGGTTTCTGAATAAATCTTTACACCTGAAAACAATGTTGAATTGTCTCCTATTACAACGTTATCACCTAAATATACATTAGGGTAAATTTTAACATTTGATCCTATTTTGGCATCATTCCCTATATATGAAAATGCCCCTAAATAAATATCTGGTCCTAAAGTTGCAGAATCACTTATATGACTAGGTGATTCTATTCCTAATTTATTTAATTTAACTTGGCTATAATATTCAAGTAATTTAGAAAAACTCAATCGAGCATCCTCCACTAAAATTAAGGTCATTTCAATCCCCTCCTTTGGCACAAAGTCTTTACCTACAATAGCTACAGAAGCTTTTGTAGAATAGATGTGATGTTCATATTTTGGGTTTGATAAGAATGTAAGAGAACCTTCTGTCCCCTCTTCTATCTTAGAAAGCTTGAAAACTTCAACATTTTCGTCTCCAATAATATCTCCTTCTAATATCTCTGCTATTTGATTTGCTTTGAATTTCATTTAACGACAAAAGTAAAAAAAAAGAATAACTATACCTATTACTTTGGGTAACACATGTAATACTTATAAACAGGCTTTGATAAAGCTTGAATATTAAAATGGTCTGAAGCTTCAATTACATCTTTAATTTCACCATTTTTAAATAATAATTTTATCGTGTTTTTTTTAGAATCATAAGCTTGATTACAAATTTCACCATTGTAAACAAAATATTCAACTTCCTTATTATTAAACCCAAAAGTATCTTTTACATTATTTTTTACAACCTGTAATTCTGCATCTGAAAATGGTTCATTCCTTAACACAACTTTTGGTAACCTTCTATTTATAAGACTCTCAGATAATTTAGATAGAATTACATCATCATTTGATATCCATTCTTTTATTGAGCCTAAAACATCGTAATCATCTAACCTTGCAAAAGTTTTTAATGTTTTTAATGTAAAGTTTTCTTCATTAATATGGTTTTCTAAAAAATAACCAAAAGCTTTACTCGCATGAATTTCTTTCCCTTTCATTACCAATTCTTTGGCGCGTTTTAATATTTTTTCTAATAATTTTTCAGCTCCTAAACCAGTTTTATGAAGATAAACTTGCCAATACATTAATCTTCTTGCTACAATAAATTTTTCAACTGAATAAATTCCTTTTTCTTCAATAACTAAATAATCTTCTTTAACATTTAACATGGTTATCATTCGCTCTGAATTTATATTTCCTTCAGATACACCTGTATAAAAACTATCTCTTTTTAAATAGTCTAACCTATCCACATCTAATTGACTGGCTATTAATTGATATAAAAACTTTCTATGATATTCCCCTTTAAAAATAGTTATAGCTAACGATAATTGCCCCTTAAACTCAACGTTTAAAGCTTCCATTATTTTTAATGAAATTGCCTCATGATTAATCCCCGTAGCAATACTTTTTTCTAATGCGTGAGAAAAAGGACCGTGACCTATATCATGCAGTAATATTGCAATATAAAGTGCATTAGCCTCTTCATCTGAAATTTCAACGCCCTTAAATTTTAAAATATGTACTGCTTTTTGCATTAAATGCATACTACCTAAAGCATGATGAAATCTAGTATGATGTGCTCCTGGGTATACTAAATGCGACAATCCCATTTGTGAAATTCTTCTTAATCTCTGAAAATAAGGATGTTCAACCAAATCATAAATTAAAGCGTTTGGGACAACAATAAAGCCGTATATTGGATCGTTAAATATTTTAAGTTTGTTCGTTTTTTTATCGTTCAAAATAAATTCTTTATTAATATAACTGCAAAGATAACAATATGGGTGGAATAAGCATTTTATGGGTTGATGATGAAATAGATTTATTAAAACCACATATTCTATTTCTAGAAAAAAAAGGATATTCTGTTACTAAATGTAATAATGGTGCTGACGCTATAGATTTATGTGAAGAAAACAATTATGATATTGTTTTTTTAGATGAAAATATGCCTGGTTTAAGTGGCTTGCAAACATTAACCGAAATTAAAAGTAAAAAAGGCAATCTTCCTATTGTTATGATTACTAAAAGTGAGGAAGAATATATAATGGAAGATGCCATTGGAAATAAAATTGCAGATTATTTAATAAAACCCGTAAACCCAAATCAAATTCTTTTAAGCTTAAAAAAGAATTTAGATCATTCTCGCTTAATTTCTGAAAAAACCACTTCTAATTATCAACAAGAGTTTAGAAAAATCTCAATGGATTTAGCTATGGTTAATTCATTTGAAGAATGGGTGGATGTATATAAAAAACTAGTTTATTGGGAATTAGAACTAGAAGACATTAGCGATTCTGGTATGGTTGAAATTCTTGAAAGTCAAAAACAAGAAGCCAATTCATTATTTTTCAAATTCATCAAAAAAAATTATCAAGATTGGATTCAGAACCCAGAAAATGCTCCTATTCTATCCAATAGCTTATTCAAAAAAGTAATTTTACCTGAAGTAAAAAAATCTAAAGGAACTCTTGTAGTGATTATTGATAACTTAAGATATGATCAGTTTAATATTTTTGAAAAAAGCATTAATAAATTTTACAAAAAACAAGAAGAAATTTCATATTTCAGTATTTTACCAACGGCAACTCAATATGCCAGAAATTCTATATTTTCAGGCTTAATGCCTCTTGAAATGGAACAAAAACACCCTAAACTATGGCGAAATGATCCAGATGAAGGTGGTAAAAATCTGTTTGAAGAAGAATTTTTACAAGCTCAATTATCTCGTTTAGGAGAAAATCTTAAAACTGAATATATAAAAATCACCAATTTAAAAGCTGGTAAACAATTATCTGACAACTTCAATTCTATAAAACAAAATGACTTAACAGTAATAGTATATAATTTTGTTGATATGCTTTCTCACGCTAAAACTGAAATGGAAGTTATTAAAGAATTAGCTAGTGATGATAAAGCTTACAGGTCTTTAACAAATAGCTGGTTTATTAACTCTCCTTTATTTGAAATGATTCAAAAAGCACAATCTCTTGGTTTAAAACTAATTTTAACTACAGACCACGGAACAATAAATTCTAAAGTTCCAACTAAAGTTATTGGAGATAAAAATATCAGTTCAAATTTAAGATACAAAACTGGTAAAAGTTTAACATACGAAGAAAAGGAAGTTTTTGCTGTAAAAAACCCTAAAGATATTATGCTACCTTCACTTCATATGAACAGTTCTTTTATTTTCACCAAAGAAGATTATTTTTTCGCATACCCAAACAATTACAACCATTTTGTAAAGTATTATAGAAATACTTACCAACATGGAGGAATTTCTTTAGAGGAAATGATAATTCCTTGTGCTATATTTGCACCTAAATAATTTTAATTGCCAGGTATATTTAAAAATATAAACCAGCCTATATTAAATTTTTTAGTGAATGGAAAAAAATTACACATTAGATCAATTACCTCATATTGCAGAGGAGTTGATTGATTTTTCAAAACATAAAATATTATTATTTTATGGTGAAATGGGAGTTGGTAAAACTACTTTAATAAAAGAAATTGTTAAAAAACTAGGCGTTTCAGATAATGTAAGCTCCCCTACTTTTTCATTAGTTAATGAATATCATACCCATAATAACGAAAAAGTTTATCATTTTGATTTCTACAGAATTGATAATGAGGAAGAAGCACTTGATATGGGAATTGAAGAATATTTTTATAGCAATAGCTGGTGTTTAATTGAATGGCCAAATAAAGTAGAAAATTTACTACCTTTAAACGCAGTTACAATTACAATTACTATAGATAGTAACCAACAACGAACTATAAAGGTTATAAATAATGGGTAAACAACTTTCGTCACCATTTAGCAAACATGAATTAATTCCTTTAGAAGAAACCTTGGAAATAACCAAGCAAAAAGGTGAATTAGTTATTGGAATTCCAAAGGAAACGCATTACCAAGAAAAACGGGTATGCCTAACTCCTGATGCTGTTGGTGCACTTACAAGTCAAGGTCATAAGTTTATTATTGAAACTGGAGCTGGCGATGGTGCTAATTTTACTGATAAAGAATACTCTGAAGCTGGAGCAAAAATATCATATGATGTAAAAGAAGCTTTTGGTTGCCATATTGTATTAAAAGTTGAACCACCTTCTTTTGATGAAATTGAATTAATGAATCCTCAAAGCATTCTTTTTTCGGCATTACAACTAAAAACACAATCAAAAAAATACTTTGAAGCTTTAGCCAGTAAAAGAATTACTGCCGTTGCTTTTGATTATATAAGAGATGAACAAGGAGTATATTCCGTAGTAAAATCTTTAAGTGAGATTGCCGGAACAGCTTCTATACTTATTGCAGCGGAAATGATGAGTGGAGATAATAATGGAAACGGATTACTTTTAGGAAATATTTGTGGTGTTCCTCCTACCGAAGTTGTAATTTTAGGAGCAGGTACTGTTGCAGAATTTGCTGCTAGATCTGCAATTGGATTAGGTGCTAATGTTAAAATATTTGATAACTCCTTAACTAAATTAAGAAGTATTCAACACAGATTAGGAAGACCTGTTTACACTTCAACCATACAACCAAAAACATTACAAAAGGCATTAATGAGATGCGATATTGCAATTGGTGCTGCTAGAGGAATCTCAAGATCTCCTGTTTTAGTAACAGAAGCAATGGTACAACAAATGAAAACTGGATCTGTAATTGTTGATGTAAGTATAGACAGAGGTGGTTGTTTTGAAACTTCGGAAGTAACAACTCATAAAAACCCAACTATAGAAAAATTTGGTATAATTCACTATTGTGTGCCTAACATACCCTCAAGATATTCTAGAACTGCCACAGTATCAATAAGTAACATCTTTACACCATACCTTGTTAATATTGCAGAAGAAGGAGGATTTCAAAATGCTGTAAGATATGATAAGAGCCTACAACAAGGAATGTATTTTTATCATGGTATTTTAACAAATAAAACAGTAGCTGATTGGTTTAATTTACCATATAGAGATATAAATTTGTTATTTTTGTAGCATGACATTTATACAACGCTTGCCTTATTATTTAGGCGGATTAACCGTAGGAATTATTATAGTAGTTTTTATTTGGAACAAAAAAGGTACAGAATTTAATTATGGCCCAAATTCTAGAGTTTTAAAAAATATTAGAATAAAAGACCGTGTTTATTCCAATGATGCTCTAAATATTTTAAATACTAAAAAAATTGACACCTCTAATATTTCTAAAATACTAAAAAATGGAAATGTTGATTTAGGTAACAAAATTAAAACAGATAGCTGTCAATATCAATATAACATAAAAGGGAAAAAAGAATTAAAAAATATAACTTTAACTGTTATAAACTGTGATTCTATCGCTTATATTCAAAATATTAAGATTGAATAATTTTTACGATAGCTTTTAATTTTATCACTTTGTATTTTATAAATACGGAACTGTTTGAAAAAAGAACTAACAATGACTAACTATTAAGATTTACTTGTTGATTCTAATTCATATCGTTCCTTAATTTTTTTAATACTTTTTATAGTCTTTTCCATCCATTCAACATACTTTGCATCTTTCTCTAAATCAGAAAGTTGCCAATACACATCTGTAGCTTTTAGTTTTTCGGTAAAACGTTGCAAAATTATGGCAGCAGCAACAGAAATATTTAAACTTTCAGTAAAACCAACCATCGGTATTTTTAAATATCCATCTGCATTATCCATTACCTCTTTTGAAAGTCCAGCTTTTTCAACACCAAAAAAGAAAGCAGATTTTTTTGTTACATCAAACTCTTCTAAGTGACAAGATTCATTGTGCGGTGTGGTTGCAATTATTTGGTAACCCTTTTCTCTTAATGCGTCAATACAAACCTTAGTGTTATTTGTATCTTTTTCTCTGTAATAATTAAAATCTATCCATTTTTGTGCTCCTTTCGCTACATGTCTAGATGCATAAAACTTATATTTGTTTTCAATTACACTTATTTCTTGAATACCAAAAATATCACAAGTTCTAACTACAGCACTTGCATTATGAGGCTGAAAAAGATCTTCAATAGCAACTGTAAAATGATTTGTTCTTTTACTTAAAACCTCTCTAAAAAGATTTCTTCTTTTTTCAGTAACAAACTGCTCTAAATAATTTGAATAATCGCTATCTACCATATAATTTTATTAATCATCAAATATAAAATTTTACTACTGAATAAAAAAGAATGAAATTATTCTTTAAAATTTAATTTAGTTAAAATTCTAAATCTCATATTGAAATAAATAGATGCAAGATTTTTAGAAAATTTTAAATATTTTTTGTTACCCCCTTCTCCGTTCATCATATAATCAATAATAACTTTATGAGTTTTTTGGTACTTCAAGTAATTTTCTCCCCAAGATAAAATTAATTTTACCGCTGGTTCATATCATGTTGCCAAATTTTTTTTGAAGTTTCTAGAATTACTTTTTATAACTCATATTTTTAAATAACAAAAATCCAATTCCACAACTACAATAAACTATAAACCCAACACTAATATGTTTATCAAAATATTGAACAGATGTAAAGGTTTTGCCCATTGTATATTGGTTGTAGTGTTATCAAAAACCACAATGTTTACAGAAAATGACCATTATTCCAATCTTTTATCGGTTTTTATTTTCAAGTTTCAATGGTATTTCTAATATCAGGTATTTCATCTTCAATATTTAATAATTAAATTGTCTTTTGAATATTGAGCTCCAGTAAACGTTAATACTTGTTCTACTTCAAATTTAAGGGGAAGTTTTGTTTGGGCATTACATTCATTATAAAACTGAAAGCAATACAAAAATGTGAAACTTTTACATACAAAATTATGGTTTTAAATTGAAGTTGTAAATGAATAAAATATATTCTATTTTAATTGGTTTAATAATAGTTATACGGTAATTTTAATCGTTAAAAAAATTGAACTAACCAACATGAAAAATATAGTTATTCTTACAGGTGCAGGTATTAGCGCAGAAAGCGGAATTAAAACATTTAGAGATGCAGATGGTTTATGGGAAGGACACGATGTTATGGAAGTTGCTTCACCAATTGGTTGGAATAAAAACAAAGAATTAGTACTTGATTTTTACAATAAAAGAAGAGCCGAGCTATTAAACGTAGAGCCAAACAATGCTCATTTAGCTTTAGCTAAACTTGAAAAATTTTATAATGTAAATATTATTACCCAAAACGTTGATAATTTACATGAAAGAGCAAAAAGCTCACATATAATTCATCTACATGGTGAACTTTTAAAAGTGCGAAGTACAAAAGATTCTAGTTTAATATATGATTGGAAAAAAGATTTAAACATTGGAGATATATGTGAAAAATATTCACAATTACGTCCTCATATAGTTTGGTTTGGTGAAGAAGTTCCATTACTGGATAAGGCGGTTGAAGTAACTTCAAAAGCAGATATATTAATAATTATTGGTACATCAATGCAAGTATATCCTGCTGCAAACCTAATAAATTATGTAAAATCAGATATTCCAATATATTTTATTGATCCAAAACCTAGTATTCAAAAAAATTATTTCCCTAATTTAAAAATATTAGGTGAGCCAGCAACCACAGGAGTTGTAAAGGTTGTTAACGAATTAATTGACTTGTAGCAGTAAATAATTCTCCTTTAGAAATTACACTTCCCATTTCAATTAACTTAAAAATTTCTTCATTTCTATCTTTTGAATACTTTTTTGAAGCCTTAAAATAATCCAAGCTATCATCTGTAGGGTTCTGTAAAAACCAATTAAAATCTACTTCATTTAAAAAATTCTTTGAACTATTATTTAACTTCACGTAAATTCTAAGAATTTCTTTAGAAGTACATTTAAATAAATTTATATCTCTCTCCGAGATATGCTCTAAATATTCAGTTTTAGTTAAAACATCTTCCCAAACTAAATCACTAAATATATTTAATTCTTCTTCAGCCATTGATGGCTTTTCAGCTTTTATCTCTTCCCATTCTTTTACATCTATTTGCTGTGTTGCTAAAAACTCTGCAAATTCTTTATGTAATTCAGAAAACTGTTCTTTTGTTAATTGTCTATACTTCATAATGTAAACCAAAAAAAACCGCCTAAAAAAGGCGGTTTAAATATATTATTTTTTGCTAAATATTGCAATTATTATGCTTCAGCTATAATTTCAATTGGTAATTCAACAACTACTGCTCTGTGTAATCTTACAGTTGTAGTGTATTTTCCAAGTCTCTTAATGTTTCCACCTTCAACTTTAATGAATTTTTTCTCAATTACATGACCTGCAGCAGCAAAAGCTTCAGCAACGTTACTATTATTTACTGAACCAAATAATTTAGAACCATCTCCAGTTTTAGCTGTGATTTTAATTTCTAATTCTTTAATTGCATCAGCAATTTTAGTAGCATCTTTTACTAATTTCTCTTCTTTAAAAGCACGTTGCTTTAAAGTTTCAGCTAATACTTTTTTAGCTGAAGTAGTAGCTAAAATTGCAAATCCGTGAGGAATTAAATAATTACGTCCGTAACCATTCTTTACAGCTACAACATCATCAATAAAACCTAAGTTTTCAACGTCTTGTTTTAATATAATTTCCATGATTCCTTTCAGTTTTATTTTAACATATCGCCAACATAAGGCATTAAAGCTAAGTGACGTGCTCTTTTAATAGCAACAGAAACTTTACGTTGATATTTTAATGAAGTTCCTGTTAAACGACGAGGTAAAATTTTACCTTGTTCGTTTACTAAGTATAATAAGAAATCAGCATCTTTATAATCAATATATTTGATACCGTTCTTTTTAAAACGACAGTATTTTTTTACCTGTTTAGTGTCAATATCTAATGGAGTTAGGTAACGAACATCACCTTGTTTTCCTCCTTTTGCTTGTTGTTCTATAGACATAGCTCTTATTTTTTAGATGTAGATTTAACTCTTTCTCTTCTTTTTTCAGCCCAAGCTGCAGCGTGTTTATCTAACCTTACAGTTAAATAACGCATGATGCTATCATCTCGTCTAAATTCCAATTCGAATGGAGTAACTTCTTGTCCATCTATTTTGTACTCAAATAAGTGGTAAAATCCACTTTTTTTGTTTTGAATTGCGTAAGCTAACTTCTTTAGCCCCCAATTTTCTTTTGAAATCATTTCGGCACCTTTAGAAACAAGATAGTCTTCAAACTTCTTTACTGTTTCCTTTATCTGAGTATCAGATAAAACGGGATTCAAAATGAAAACAGTTTCGTAATGATTCATAATAAATATTTTAAGTTTTACTTTTAAAGGGTGCAAATATACAGTTATTTACTTAATTGACAAGTGCTTCACCTCTTTTTAATTACATAACTCTGTTTTTTCTTCAAAAAAATTAAATAATTTTGCTAAAACATTCTTAATCAACTTTATATATAGTTTTAATTATTAAAATTTTATTTAATAATTATCAACATCTATATTAAATTTAATAGGTCTAAATTCTTTTATAGCCTGAAAAGAATTTTTAATTTTAATTATATTATTCTTAGTTGAAGTTAAATTTTGTTTTTTTGAAATCTTTATAACTAAATGACGTATATAATAATTTCTAATTTTTGAAATAGCAGGAGTTGTAGGCCCTAATAAATCTTCATGAAAAACTGATGAGAGTGATTTCCCTAACCAATTTGCGCCTTGCTCTACTCTATTAAAATCTTTATGACGTAATGTTATCTTAATTATTCGGTAAAAAGGAGGATAATGATATTGCCAACGTTCATCAAGTTGTTCTTTAAACATTTCTTCATATGAATTTGTTGAAACTTGCTGTAAAATTTGATGAAATGGATTAAATGTTTGTATAGCTACTTTTCCTCTTTTTTTATTTCTCCCGGCCCTTCCTGAAACTTGAACCATTAATTGATAGCTACGCTCATGAGCTCTAAAATCTGGGAAATTCAACATATTATCGGCATTCATAACACCAACTAATGAAACATTTCCAAAGTCTAACCCTTTTGAAAGCATTTGTGTCCCAACTAAAATATCTATTTCCTGAGCTTCAAACTGACCTATTATTTTTTGATAACCGTATTTTCCTCTTGTAGTATCTAAATCCATCCTACCTACATTGGCTTCTGGAAATAATTGATGCAATTCTAATTCAATTTGTTCTGTCCCAAAACCTTTAGTGCTTAACTTTTCACTTCCACAAGCAACACAATTATACGGCATTGCTTGTCTATAACCACAATAATGACACCTCAACTCTTTTCTATAACTATGAAATGTTAAACTAACATCACATTGCGGACATTGTGGACTTACACCACAAGTTTCACATTCTACAACTGGTGCAAAACCTCTTCTATTTTGAAATAAAATAACTTGCTCCTTTTCGTCCAACGCATCTTTTATCATTTTAATTAGACGATCTGAAAAGTGACCGGTCATTCTTTTTTTACGATGCTTTTCCTTAATATCAACCAATTCAATTTCAGGAAGAAGCACATCTCCAAACCTTCTATTTAGTTCAACCAGTCCATATTTTCCCTGTTTTGCATTATAATATGTTTCTACCGCTGGAGTTGCAGAACCCAACAAAACTTTTGATTTATGTATATTGGCTAAAACAACGGCAGCGTCTCTGGCATGATACCTTGGTGCCGGATCGTATTGTTTAAATGAAGATTCATGCTCCTCATCAACAATTATCAACCCTATATTTGAATATGGTAAAAATAGCGAAGATCTTGCACCTAAAACCAATCTAGCTTTTTTCTTGTTTTCACATATATTATTCCATACTTCAACTCTTTCATTCATTGAATATTTAGAGTGAAATACAGATAAGTATTCCCCAAAATATAATTGCAACCTATCTATTAGTTGTGTAGTTAATGCAATTTCTGGAAGTAAATACAAAACCTGCTCTCCTTTTTCTAGTTTTTCCTTAATTAATTTAGCATAAATTTCAGTTTTACCACTACTTGTAATCCCTTTTAAAAGGGTAACTTGTTTTTGCTCAAAATTTTCTTTAATACTTTTAAAAGCAGCTTCCTGAAAAGTAGTTAGTTGTTTTATTTCTGATGTTTTTCCTTCAAAATTTATTCTATCTTTTTGGATAAAATAAAATTCTAATATTTCTTTATCAACCAAAGATTTAATAACAGGAGCTGAACAATTTGCTTTTTCTTGTAAATCACTTACTTTTATAGGCTTTTTTAAGCTTTTTAATTGAAAATACGTTAATATAAGTTCTCGTTGTTTTTTTGCTCGCCCAAGAGAATCAATTAACTCAGAAAGTTTTTCATTTGAACTCCATACTTCCGTTAATCTTATATACTTTATAAGTTTAGGTTTATATTGTTCATATATTTGTTCTTTTACAACAATTACATTTTTTTCAATTAAATCTTTAATAACAGGAAATACAGTTTTCTTCCCCAATATCTCAATTATATTAAATATAGATAATTGAGTTTGGTGTTGTAATGCTTCAAAAATTAGAAATTCATCATCAGAAAGTTCTTGATCATTAGAAAATTCGGTATTTAATTTAATTTCTGTTTCACTTTCCAATAAAAATGCAGAAGGCAAAGCAGCTCTAAAAACCTCTCCCAGTGAGCACATATAATAGTTAGAAATCCACTCCCAATGTTTTAATTGAAGCTCATTAACTATAGGAATATCATCTAAAATTTGATAAATTTCTTTAGCCTCATAACCTTCTGGCGCTGTTTGATGTACATTAAAAACCAGCGCTGTATAAACTTTTGATTTACCAAATTCTACCGCAACTCTCATTCCTGGCTTTAAAAAGCTAGATTCTGCTTCGGTTATTTTATATGTAAATAACTTTTGAAGCGGTATAGGTAATATTACGTTAGTATAATAATTCAAAATAGTTGAAATTTTAAAAAAGTAAAAGTATTCAAATCAATTTAAAAAAATAACAAATCTGTAATTTAAGTTACGCTTCAACTTATACATTATCTTTACTTTTACTCAATATCTTTAATTTAAATAATTATGAAAAATTTATTATTGGCAAGTATTTTTCTTATTTTTTTTGTTAGTTGTTCTGATAAAAAAAATAAAGAACAAATAAAAAAAGAAGATTATACTGCTTTACAAAAAACAGCTTCAACTATGTTTGGAAAACTTCCTGAAGTTGCTGAAAATCCCGAAAATCCTATTACAAAAGAAAAAGTAGAATTAGGGAAGAAATTGTATTTAGACAATAGACTATCTAAAGATAATACGCAAAGTTGTAATACATGCCACGATTTAAAAAACTATGGAGTTGATAATTTAAGTACTTCTCCAGGAAATGATGGTGGTTTAGGAACAAGAAATTCGCCTACTGTTTTTAATGCTGCATTACATATGTCTCAATTTTGGGATGGTAGAGAACCCGATGTTGAAGCACAAGCTGGTGGCCCTATTTTAAATCCCGTTGAAATGGCAATGCCTAATGAAAAGATTGTTGTTGAAAGATTGTCTAAAATTAAAGAATACAATACGTTATTTACCAATGTATTTCCTAAAGATAAAAACCCTATTAATTATAAAAATATTCAGAATGCAATTGGAGCTTTTGAGCGCACATTAATTACACCTTCAAGATTTGATGAGTTTTTAGAAGGAGATATGAATGCGCTTACTACTGAAGAAAAAGAAGGTTTACAGTTATTTATAAGTACAGGTTGTGTAGCCTGCCACTCTAGTAATGTTTTAGGAGGTAACATCTATCAGAAATTTGGATTATATGATGATTATTGGAAACATACAAAAAGTAAAAAGATTGATGAAGGTAAATTTGAAGTAACAAAAAAGGAAAGTGATAAATATGTATTTAAATCACCTTCATTAAGAAATATTGAAAAAACATACCCATACTTTCATGATGGCAGTGTAACCGATTTAAAGGAAGCTGTTACTATTATGGCAAAGGTTCAGTTAAATAAAGATTTGGCCGAAAAAGATTTAAATGCTTTAGTTGCTTTTTTAAATTCACTTACTGGAGAACTTCCAAAAAATATTTAATAATTTTATAAATTCTATACTATTAAAACATGTTCAACCACATTGGACATGTTTTTTTGGCACGCTGTTTGTAATTGTAAAAGTGTATAATGCTAACCAACATTATTGGTATTAACATTAAAACCCACTATTATGAAAAACAAATTATTCTTATTCGCAACATTTTTGTTAGTTAGCTTAGGAGCTATGGCTTCTAGCACTAACAACTCAAATACAACAGATTACCTAAATTATTATAACGATAATGGTAAAACTTTCACATTTGTTGAGAGAGGCGTAACATTTTCTGTTTTTCAAAATGGAGAATTTGATTTCTATATAAATCCTCGTAGTGGCGTAAATGCTAGTTATAACGGAAATGGATTAAATATAAGTTATAATTCTGGCTACAACTATGATGCATATGTACAATATGACGATTATGGAGCTATTATTCAAATTGAAGATATTGCAATTTATTACGACTATTATGGCCGTGTTGAAAGAGTTGGTAATATTAACATTGATTACTTTGATGGGCGTTTGGCAAGATTAGGTGGTTTGCAAGTTTATTATAACAGATATGGTTCATATTCACATTTTTCAGGATATATAAACATTCAAAATAGAAATTATGTGTATCATCCTTACCATAATTATTTTAGTAGACCTTTATTTGACTTTAGAATTGTAAGTTACAACCCTTATAGAAGTCATTATAATGCACATAGATATACCTACCATAGAGATCATTCAAGAAATAAATATTATAATAACAACAAATATTATAGCAGACATAGCAAACACAGTACACATAGTTCTAAGAATCGTTACGCTACAAACAATGTTCCTAAACGAAAAAGTAGTAATATTATAAATAGAGGAAATTCAAGTTCTCGTAAATATAGTGACTTTAGATCTAACTCTAATAGAAGTTCATCAAATAGAGGTTTAAGTAGTACACAACAAAGAAGATCAAGTTCTATACAACAAAGAAGTAGTTCAAGCACATCTACAAGAAGACCAAGTAGCACGCAACAAAGAAGTAGCTCAAGTACTACTATCAATAGACCAAGTAGTACACAACAGCGAAGTAGCTCAAGTACAGCTACAAGAAGACCAAGCAGCACACAACAGCGAAGTAGCTCAAGTACAGCTACAAGAAGACCAAGTAGCACGCAACAAAGAAGTAGCTCAAGTACTTCTATTAATAAACCGAGTAGTATAAAGCAAAGAAGTGTTAAAAGTTCAACTTCTAGAACACCTTCAATTGCTCAAAGAAGTTCAAAGTCATCATCATCAAGAACTCCTGCTAGAGTTCAACAAAGAAGTAGTTCAAGTTCAAAAACAACAATAAGTAGAAAGCCTTCAACAAGACAAAGTTCTAGCACAAGTAACAGTACAAGAAAAAGAAGAGGAGTCTAATTTTTATTAGATAAAAAAAAGCTTTACAGAAATGTAAAGCTTTTTTTGTTTATTTGAACTAAATTTTTTTAGTCATCTGTTTCTTCTAAATTTTCTTCTTCATTTCTTAAAAGCTTCTTAGCCTTTTTACTTCCTTCATAAATATCATATCTCACATAAATACAATCTAAATCTCCATTTTTTAGAGCAATTCTTCTTGAAGTTCTTAACCCTACATTTTTAATAGCTTCTTTATTTGATGTAATAAACCACACCGTAGAATCTGGATACCCATGTTTTAAGGTGTCTCCAATTTTTTTGTAAAATTCATCTATATCAATATTTAAACGCTCCCCATATGGTGGATTAAATAAAATAGTTGTTTTTCCAAATACTTCCTTAACTGAGTTAAAGAAATTTACATGGTGTATTCCTACAAAATCGCCTAAATTTGCATTCTCTACATTTTCCTTCGCCTTTTTAACTGCTGAAGGAGCTTTATCAAATCCCATTATTTTAAAATGAGAACTTCTAATCTTTTTTAATAAAGAATCCTGAATTTTAAAATACAAATCTTCATCATAATCTTCCCAGTTTTCAAAACCAAACTCTTTTCTATTAATATTAGCAGGAATATTATTTGCAATCATTGCTGCCTCAATTAAAATTGTTCCAGATCCACACATAGGATCTATAAAATTACAATCGCCAGTATAACCTGATAATAATACCATACCAGCAGCTAAAACTTCATTTATAGGAGCAATATTTGTTAGGTTTCTATACCCTCTTTTATGCAAAGAGTCGCCAGAACTATCTAAAGAAATTGAACACATATCCTTTTGAATATGAACATGTATTTTTAAATCTGGATGCTTTACATCAACATCTGGTCTTTTATGATATTTATGTCTAAAATAATCTGCAATTGCATCTTTTGATTTTAAAGAAATATAATGTGAGTTAGTTGTAAAGTTTTTAGAATTTACAACAGCTCCAATAGCAAAAGTACTTTCAACAGTCATAAACCGTTCCCATTCTATTTGTTGAATTTTTTTGTACAAATCATCCTCATCAAAAACCTTGAACCTTTTTATTGGTTTTAAAATTCTAATAGCAGTTCGTAAAGCAATATTAGCTTTATACATAAACCCTTTATCACCAACAAATGAAACATTTCTTACTCCAACCTCTACGTCTTGCGCTCCTAAATTTTTTAATTCAGTTGCTAATACTTCCTCTAGACCAAACATAGTGGTAGCAACCATTTTAAAATTATGACTCATAATCTTTTAATTTCTGCAAAAGTACTTAAATAAATACCTTCTACTTACTTAAAATTTTCAAAAAAATTAGAATATTGAAATAATCCATTAAACAATTCCTTATTTTTGTAGCTATTTTACAATTATGACTACAAAAAAAGAATGGTTTGCTTCCTGGTTTGACACCAGTTATTATCATATTTTATATAAACATAGAAATGATACAGAAGCGCAAGAATTTATCCAGAATTTAGTTTCATTTTTAAATATTAAAAAAGATGATAAGTTATTAGATTTAGCCTGTGGGAAAGGCCGACATTCAATTTATTTAAATAAATTAGGGTTTAATGTTGTAGGTGCAGATTTATCAAAAAACAGTATAGATTTCGCTAAACAATTTGAAAATAACTCCTTGAAGTTTGTTGAACATGACATGAGAGATAAACTAAAATTAAAATATGATATTATTTTAAATTTATTTACAAGTTTTGGTTTTTTTGAAGATGATAATGAAGATATAAAGGTGTTAAAAAACATAAAAAAAGGTTTAAACCCTTACGGAACTGCTGTTATAGACTTTATGAATGCTAAAAAAGTAATTTCAAATCTTGTTCATGAAGAAACCCAAATAATAGATGGAATTAATTTTAAAATATCCAGATATGTAAAAAATGGATTTATTGTAAAAGAAATTAATTTTGAAGCAGATGATCAATTACACACTTACTTTGAAAAAGTAAAAATTCTGAACTTAGCTAAAATTAATTCATATTTAAATTCCGTTGGTTTTAAAATAAAACATACATTTGGAAATTACAATCTTGAGAAATTTAATGAAGAATCTTCAGACCGTTTAATTTTAGTTTTAGAATGACATATTTAGCTTTAATTATTTCTGTATTAGTAGGGGTAGTAATAGTTTATGGATTTAAACCAAGTAACAAATCCGTTCAACTATTATTAGCTTTTAGTGGTGCGTATTTATTATCAATTACAATTTTACACCTTTTACCAGAGGTATATATTGATGGTAAATCCAATATAGGATTGTTCATAATCCTTGGGTTATTATTACAATTAATCCTAGATTTTTTCTCAAAAGGAGCCGAACATGGGCATATGCATATTGAAGAGAACATGACATTTCCTTGGGCTTTATTTTTAAGTTTAGGAATACATGCCTTTATGGAGGGGATTCCATTAGCTCATAACCACCATCATGATCATTTACTTTGGGCCATTGTAGTTCATAAAATACCAATATCAATAATACTTGCAACGCTTTTTGTAAAATCTAATATTTCAAGAAAGTATGCTGTACTATTTTTAGTTATTTTCTCTTTAATGTCTCCATTAGGAAGTTTAGCTGGAGAAAACATACCTATTTTAACAACTTACAAAAAAGAAATAACAGCTATTATTATTGGAATATTTTTACATATTTCAACAATAATATTGTTTGAAACATCTAAAGATCATAAATTTAATTTATTAAAATTTATAGCAATTTTAGTTGGAATGGTAGTTGCTTATTTAGCCTAAACAAAATTTCATAAAAAAAGGAGAAATGTATTTTAATACATTTCTCCTTTTTTTATGTTTAATATTAATTTAATTTGCTACCTGACTAATAAACTTAATACGCATTAAACGTAATTCTTCATCATCATAATCGCCATCAAATTCATCTAAAGCATTTTGTATACTGTCATTTTCAGCTTCCATAAAATATTCAAATATTTCATCTTGCTGATCTTCATCTAGTAATTCTTCAAGACAATAATCTATATTTATTCTTGTACCACTATATACAATTCGTTGCATCTCCTCAATTAACTCGTTAAATTCCAGTCCTTTAGATTTTGCAATATCTTCAAGCGGTAGTTTTCTATCTGTATTTTGAATTATAAAAAGTTTTAGTCCAGAATTAACACCTGTACTTTTAACAATAAAATCATCAGGTCTTTCAATATCATTTTCATCAACATATTTTGAAATTAAATCTACAAATGGTTTTCCAAACTTTCTAGCCTTTCCTTCTCCTACTCCATAAATATTTTTCAACTCATCAATAGAAATTGGATATTTTAAAGCCATATCATCTAATGACGTTTCTTGAAAAACAGCATATGGAGGAACTCCATTTTTTTTAGCAACAGATTTTTGTAATTCTTTTAATAATTTCACTAAAACTGCATCAGCAGCAGCACTATTACTTTTAGCATTTGAAACTACCGGTGAGTTATCTCCATCTTCATAAGCATGGTCTTCAGTCATCATAAATGAAGTTGGATTTGATATATAATCAAGACCATTTTTAGTAATCTTCACTACCCCATACTGTTCAATTTCTTTTCTAATAAAACCAGCAACCAAAGCTTGTCTTATAAGCGCCATCCAATATTTATCTGTGTGTTCTTTTCCCTTTCCAAAAAATGGTTGCCCATCTGTTTTATGAGATTTTAAAAGTGCATTTACGTTTCCAACTAAAGTATTTACAACTTCTTTAGACTTGTATTTTTCGTTGGTTGCAACTACTATTTCTAATAACATTTTTAAATCACCCTTTGCTTCATGTTTTTTCTTTGGGTTTACAACATTATCATCCATATTGGCACCTAAACCATTCACTTCATCAAAATCTTCACCAAAATAGTGCAACAAATATTTTCTTCTAGACATAGAGGTTTCTGCATAACCAACAACTTCTTGCAATAAAGCATTTCCAATTTCTTGTTCTGCAATTGGTTTTCCTGATAAAAATTTCTCTAATTTTTCAATATCTTTATAAGCATAGTACGCCAAACAATAACCTTCACCACCATCTCTACCAGCTCTACCAGTTTCTTGATAATAACTTTCTAAACTTTTAGGAATATCATGATGAATAACAAAACGAACATCTGGTTTGTCGATTCCCATTCCAAAAGCAATTGTAGCAACTACCACGTCAACATCTTCCATCAAAAAATTATCTTGATGTTTTGCTCTTGTCTTAGCATCCAATCCTGCGTGATATGGCACAGCTTTAATTCCATTTACTTGTAAAACCTGTGCTACTTCTTCAACTTTTTTACGACTTAAACAATAAATTATTCCAGATTTGTTTAAATGCAATCTTATAAACCGAATAATATCCGAGTTAACATCTTTAGTTTTTGGCCTAACATCATAAAATAAATTAGGTCTATTAAAAGATGCTTTAAATGTATTTGCATTAGTCATTCCTAATGTCTTCAGAATATCTTCTTGTACTTTTTCTGTGGCTGTTGCTGTTAAACCAATAATAGGAACATCATCAATCTTACCTATTATATTTCTTAAGTTTCTATACTCTGGTCTAAAATCATGACCCCATTCAGAAATACAATGCGCTTCATCAATTGCTACAAAAGAAATTTTCTGAGACTTTAAAAACTCTACGTACTCTTCTTTTATTAAAGACTCTGGTGCTACATATAGTAATTTTGTAATTCCTTTTTCTATATCGCTCTTAACTTCAGCTACTTCAGATTTATTTAAAGAAGAATTTAACACATGGGCAATACCTCTCTGGGCTGAAATACCTCTTATAGCATCAACTTGATTCTTCATTAAAGCAATTAATGGTGAAACCACAATTGCAGTACCTTCATTTATTAATGCTGGTAACTGATAACATAATGATTTACCTCCTCCCGTTGGCATTATTACAAAGGTATCATTACCCGCAATAATACTTTTTATAACTACTTCTTGTAAACCTTTAAACTTACTAAAACCAAAATAAGTTTTTAACTCTTTGTGTAAATCAACACTTTTACTCTCCATTATTTATATTAAATTATCACTACAAAAAAATCTTACTTGATTTTTAAACGAATTAAACAATCAAAAATTTTATTTTCTCAATACTTATTCAATTTCTAATTAAATAATATATTTTTGTTTGATACTAAAGATAAAACTTTTTTTAATAGTAAAACTTAATCTTTTGAAAAATAAAAATACAATTATTGATATTGCTAAGCTAACAATTATTGAAGAAAGCAAAGCAATTGCGAATTTAATAAATTTTGTGAATGAAGATTTCACAAAAACAGTAAACTATATTCTATCATCAAAAGGTAGGGTAATTGTTACTGGCATTGGTAAAAGCGCCAATATTGCTACAAAAATTGTAGCAACTTTTAATTCAACTGGAACTCCTGCTATTTTTATGCATGCCGCGGATGCCATTCATGGTGATTTAGGAAATATTCAAAAAAACGACGTGGTAATTTGTATTTCAAACAGCGGAAATACACCAGAAATAAAAGTTTTAGTTCCTCTAATTAAAAATTATGGGAATAAAATTGTTGCTATTACAGGAAATACATCTTCTTTTTTAGGAACAAATTGTGATTTTGTACTTAGTTCTCATGTTGAAAAAGAAGCTTGTCCAAATAATTTAGCTCCAACATCAAGTACAACTGCACAATTAGTAATTGGAGATGCCCTGGCTGTTTGTTTATTAGAACTAAATAATTTTTCTAGTAAAGATTTTGCAAAATATCATCCAGGAGGAGCACTTGGTAAAAAATTATATTTAAGAGTTCGAGATTTAATTTCAAATGAAAATTTACCTTCTGTAGAGTTAAATACACCTATTAAAGATGTAATTATTGAAATTTCTAAAAAACGTTTAGGAACTACCGCAGTGCTAAACAATGATAAAATAGTAGGAATAATTACAGATGGTGATTTAAGAAGAATGTTAAAAGATAATCTTGATATTAGTAAACTAGTTGCCAAAGATATTATGGGTGCAAATCCAAAAACTATCTCTGTTGAAGCAATGGCAATTCAAGCTTTAGAAGCAATGGAAAATAATAATATTACTCAAATTTTGGTTGAAGACAACTTAAAATATGTAGGAGTTGTACATTTGCATGATTTATTAAAAGAAGGAATAATTTAAAATGGCCAAAGTAGAAAAAGAAATGTCGTTTTTAGACCATGTAGAGGAACTAAGATGGCATCTTATAAGATCAACAGCAGTAATATTTTTTTTCGGAATAATTGCATTTTTAATGAAAGATTTGATTTTTAACAAAATCTTATTTGCACCTAAAGATCCAAATTTCATAACATATAGAGTTTTCTGTATGGTTTCTCAATTTTTTGGAACCGACGGACTTTGTATTGATGATATTCCTTTTAAATTTCAGAGTTTAGCAATGGCCGAACAGTTTAGTGTACATATATGGACATCTATAACGGTTGGATTTATAATTGGTTTTCCTTTTATAATATGGGAAGTATGGAAATTTATAAGTCCTGGTCTGTATGAAAAAGAACGTAGAGGAGCTAAAGCTTTTATTATTATTTCTTCATTTTTATTTTTTATTGGAGTTTTATTTGGGTATTATATTGTTACACCGCTATCTGTTAATTTTTTAGGAAATTATTCAATAAGTGATGCGGTTGAAAGAAATATTAAAATTGGTTCATATATAAGCTTAGTTCGTTCATCACTTCTTGCTTCTGGTTTAATTTTTGAATTACCAATTATTATGTTCTTTTTAACAAAAATGGGATTGGTAACACCAGATTTTCTAAAAAAATACAGAAAACATGCATTGGTAATTGTACTTGTTTTAGCAGCTGTTATTACACCGCCTGATATTATTAGTCAAGTTATTGTCGCTATTCCTATTTTACTATTGTATGAAGTAAGTATATATATATCTAAAATTGTTATTAAACGCGAACTTAAAAAAAGTAAAGAAAATGCCTAATCAAGTTGAAGAATTTAATGAGTATCGTTTAAAAATGAACGACAAAATATTGGCAAATGACAATAAAGTTATTAAGCGAATATTTAATCTTGATACAAACGCATACAAAAAAGGACATTTAGACGTTAAAACTAAAGAATTATTAGGCTTAGTAGCGTCTGCAGTTTTAAGATGTGATGATTGTATTAAGTACCATTTAGAAACTGCTTTTAAAGAAGGCGTTACAAAAGAAGAAGTAATGGAAACCTTATCAATTGCAACATTGGTTGGAGGCACAATTGTGGTACCGCATTTAAGAAGAGCCTATGAATTTTGGGAAGAGTTAGAAATAGCAAAAAAGTAATACAATGAACATTTTTCTCTATTTTTCAGAGAATCTGTTTTATGTTTTATAATATCACACTAAGTCTGTATAAGAGTTTTAGGCACTTAAAAAGTCTTAGATTAGAGCAGACAGACGAACCATACTAATTAAAAAAATTAAATTCCTTCTTTAAGAAGGATAAAGACTGCAAAAAATGAAATTAAGAGCAGAAAATATAAAGAAAAAATACGGAAGTAGATATGTTGTAAATGGTATCTCTTTAGAAGTTGAACAAGGTCAAATTGTTGGTCTTTTAGGACCTAATGGAGCAGGGAAAACTACTTCATTTTATATGATTGTTGGTATGATAAAACCTAACGAAGGTAATATTTACCTAGATGATCATTCAATTACTGATTACCCTATGTACAAAAGAGCCCAAGAAGGTGTTGGTTATTTAGCACAAGAAGCATCGGTATTTAGAAAATTATCTGTTGAAGATAATATTATGTCAGTACTTCAATTTACTGGTCTTTCAAAAAAAGAACAAAAAGAAAAGTTAGAATCTTTAATTGATGAATTTAGTTTAGGTCACGTAAGAACCAACCGTGGAGATTTATTATCTGGTGGAGAACGAAGAAGAACTGAAATAGCACGTGCACTAGCTTCAGATCCTAAATTTATTTTATTAGATGAACCTTTTGCAGGCGTAGATCCTATTGCTGTTGAAGATATTCAGAGCATTGTTGCGCATTTAAAAGATAGAAATATTGGTATTCTTATAACCGATCATAATGTTCAGGAAACTTTAGCCATTACAGATAAAACATATTTAATGTTTGAAGGGGGAATTTTAAAAGAAGGAACTCCAGAAGAACTTGCAGCTGATGAAACAGTTAGACGTGTTTATTTAGGTAAAGATTTTGAGCTTAAAAAGAAAAAATTCTAAATCTATTTTTCGTTATGCAGTATTTAATATAGAATTTTGTTATTAAAAATTACAAGTTTTTATTTAAATACAATTAAACGATCTGCATATTATTTAACCAATTTATTTTCAATTAAAGAAAATAATACATAAACAATTATTACAACTGGTATTGCTGCAAATTTTAATAATATACACAGCAATAAAGTAATTGCAAGAAAAGCAATTTGAATCTTATTATTTTTAAATGAGAAATTTTTAAATTTCAAAGAAAATAATGGTATTTCAGCATTCATTATAATTGCTAAAATAATTGTAATAACTATTAAAAATATTTTATTTTCTATTAACGAAATCACAAAATCATAAGAACCAAAAGCGGTTATTAATGGTAAAGATAACACTACCAAAGCTGCAGCCGGTGTTGGTAATCCAATAAAAGAACTTGATTGACGCTCATCAATATTAAATTTAGCTAATCTGTATGCCGCTGCTAATGTTATTAATAAACCTAAAAATGGTAAAATGTCAAGTTCTTCCGTTTTCCAGGAATGAAATTCTGTATTAAAAACTGTCAATGATTTTTCTGTCTGTAATAGTTTATACATAACAATTCCCGGCACTACTCCACTTGTTACAACATCTGCTAAAGAATCTAATTGTTTTCCTAATTCTCCCTGCACATTTAACAATCTTGCGGCAAAACCATCAAAAAAATCGAAAAATATACCTAAAAACACAAAGTAGGCTGCCGTCACTAAATCATTATTTACAGCAAAAATAACTGCTATAGTACCTGATAATAAGTTTAATAAAGTAAGAATATTTGGAATCTGTTTTTTCAACATACTATTAAAATTTTAGTAAATTTAACAAAATGTTTTCAGTAAGTTAATTTAAATTTATTTTTTAAACTGTTTCCTAAATGCCGCTTATAAATTCTAACTACAATCCTCCTCTATATTTCAGGAATTCCCATTTAAATACAATACATAAAACTCTTTTTAATAACCAAACAATCTCTTACAATAGAAAAAGAATTTTTACTAATGATAATGATTTTCTAGACTTAGATTTTTCAATAAATAATTCTAACACCCTTGTTGTAGCAATGCATGGATTGGAAGGAAGTTCAAAATCTAAGTATATTATTTCTGTTGTAAATTTTTTAAATTCTAAAAATATTGATTGCGTTGCTGTTAATTTAAGAGGCTGTAGCGGTGAAGCTAATAACAATGCTTATTCTTATAATAGTGGAAAAACAGACGATGTTAATCATATTATAAATTATATTCTAGAAAATTTCAATTATACTAATATTGTACTTTTAGGATATAGTATGGGGGGAAATATAACTCTTAAATATATGGGGGAAACAGCGTCAATTCCAAAAGAGATTAAAACGGCAATTGCCATCTCAACACCTTGTGATTTAGAAGGTTCTTCTAATAGTTTGTCTAAATGGAATAATAAAATTTACTTAAAAAGGTTTATGAGGACCCTTAAGGAAAATGCTCTTTTAAAATTAAACAAATTCCCTGAAAGCGGTTTAAATAGAGACGCAATATTAAATTCTGAAAATTTTAATGATTTTGACAATGTTGTTACCGCTCCCTTATTTGGATATAAAAATGCAAAAGATTATTGGACTCAATGCAGTTCTAAACAATTTTTGAATTCAATTAGTAAGCCAACTCTCCTTTTAAACGCTTTAGATGATTCTTTTCTTTCCGAAAGTTGTTTTCCTTTTGAAGAAGCAAAAAACAATAATAATTTAAACTTTGAAGTTTCAAAATATGGTGGTCATGTTGGTTTTAATACATCTATATTTGGAAAAGATTTATTTTGGAGTGAAAACAGAATTCTAGAATTTATCAATCATATTAATTCATAAATATTCACGTTAAACTTATAAAGTTTTTTTACTTTCGTCTAAAATTAACAATCTTGAAAAACTATTTTATTTTTTTATTATTTACAACTCAATTACTTACAAGCCAAACTGTTAGGAAATATTCAAATGAATTTTTGAATATTGGTGTTGATGCCGCTGCCTTTGGTATGAGTAAAGCTGTAGTTGCTACTAGTAATGATGTTAACTCAACATACTGGAATCCAGCCGGCTTAACAAAAATAAAAGACTATGAAGGTGCAATTATGCATGCCAATTATTTTGAAGGAATTGCCCAATATGATTATGCGGGTTTTGCAATGCCCGTTGACGAAAACAGTGCTGTTGGAATTGCAATTATGAGATTTGGTGTTGATGACATCTTAAATACTACCGAACTAATTGACAGCGAAGGAAATATTGACTACAACAGAATTAGTTTATTTTCTGCGGCAGATTACGCTTTAAACTTATCCTATGCAAGAAATTTAAATATTGAAGGTTTATCTATAGGGTTAAACACTAAAATTGTTAGAAGAATTATTGGCGATTTTGCAACTTCTTGGGGATTTGGTTTAGATGCCGGTTTTCAATATGAAAGAGAAAATTGGAAATATGGATTAATGCTTAGGGATATTACTACTACCTATAACACTTGGAGTATAGATAAAAAAGAATTTGAAAAAATTCAAAATGCAATACCTGACCAAAATCAAGAATTACCTGAAACAACTGAAATTACATTGCCAAAAGCTCAGTTGGGAATTGCTAGAAAATTTAAGGTTTCTAAAGATTTTAACCTTTTATCTGAATTGGATTTAAATTTAAGGTTTACTGAAACTAATGATATTATTTCCACTGAATTGGTAAGTATAGATCCTGCAATTGGTTTTCAATTAGATTATACAAATATTGTTTTTTTAAGAGCTGGTTTTGGAAATTTTCAAAAAGAAATGCAATTTGATTTAACTGAAGAAACTTCATTTCAACCTAATTTTGGAATTGGATTTAATTATAAAGGTATTCAAATAGATTATGCTTTAACCAACATTGGAAGTGTTGGAAATGCTCTATACTCTAACATATTTTCTATTAAAGTAAATTTTAAAAACTTTAAATAATTATGAAATGAGCATTTACAAATTTGACATATAAAAAAATAATAGAGAATTCTATACATCTACTAAACAAAATCAAAGTATAATTACCTACTAAAATAAAAATGTAGACACATGAAATTAAAATATTTACTTATTACTTTAATCTTTCTTTTAACTTTTTCTGTTTCTGCACAAAAACTTTCGGAAAAAGCTACAGTTAGTGTAGTTACTTGCGGTCCTGGAAATGAATTATATACTACATTTGGTCATAGTGCTTTTAGAGTAAATGACCCATTGCAAAAATTAGATAAAATATATAATTATGGTACGTTCAACTTTAATGCTCCTAACTTCTATTTAAATTTTGCTAAAGGAAAATTAACCTACCAACTTTCTACATCTCCATTTAGTTATTTTTTAAGAGTTTACAAGTATGAAAACAGATGGGTAAAAACTCAAGAATTAAATTTAAGTTCAAATGAAGTTCAATCATTTTATAATTTTTTAGAAAATAATGCAAAACCTGAAAATAGAGATTATCAATACGATTTCTTTTATGATAATTGTTCAACCAAAATTGAAGTTATCATTAAAACAATTTTACATGATAAAGTTCATTTTAATAACAACCATATAGTTACTGAAAAATCACATAGAGATTTAATTGAGGACTATACAAAAAACCAAAAATGGGGTAAATTTGGAATTGACTTAGCTTTAGGTTCTGTTATTGATGATATTGCAACTAAAGATGAATATAAATTTTTACCTGATTATATTTATTTAGCTGTTGAAAATGCTGTTTTAGACCTTAATAACTCTGAAAAACCATTAGTAAAAAACACAAAAACAATATTAACTTCAAATAATATTTATTCAGCTTCGTTTCTTCAAAAAGTAACTTCTCCGTTTTCTATAATTCTTTTATTAAGTTTAGTTATTCTATTTTTAACATATCGTAACTTTAAATCTTATAAAAGAACAAAATGGCTAGATTTTTTCTTGTACTTTATAACGGGTCTTGTTGGGGTAGTTGTATTATTACTTTGGTTTGCTACTGATCATACAGCAACATATAAAAATCTAAATTTCTTATGGGCTTTTGCTCCTAATATTATTGTAGCTTTTTATCTTTTAAAATTAAAATTACCAAAATGGATAATTACCTATAACATCATCTTAATAATTTTAATTGCTATTACTTTCATAATTTGGCTTATTAAAATTCAAGTGTTCAATTATGCTTTAATACCCTTATTTGTAGTTCTAATTTTACGCTACCTATTTCTTATAAATTTCTCGAAAAATATAATAAAATAGGCCATGTTTTTAAACTATTAGTAATTTACATAAATTACTAATTTTAAATCAATTAAGTACCTCTTAAAAATAAAACAGTACTTATTGTTTTAATTATAATTTTAAAATCTAGCAATAAGTTTCTTTCTTTAATATAATATAAATCGTAACGCAGTTTTATATATTGCTCATCTTTAGTGCTGGCATAAGGATACTTAACTTGCGCCCAACCAGTTAACCCTGGTTTAACTACATTTCTAATAGTATAGAAAGGGTAATTAACACTAAGTTCGTCTACAAATTCAGGTCTCTCAGGACGTGGACCAATAATACTCATTTCACCTTTTAAAATATTTATAAATTGAGGAATTTCATCTATTCGTGTTCTTCTTAAAAATTTACCAAACTTTGTAATTCTTGAATCATTTTTAACAGTCCAAACGGCACCTTCATTCTCCGCTTCAGAAATCATTGTTCTAAACTTAATTATCTTAAAAATATCTCCTCCTACTCCTACACGATCTTGAAAATAAAACAATTTACCTTTATTCAAAAATAAATTTCCAACAAAAACAAATGGAGTAAAACATAACAAAAAAGTAATACCAATTATTGCTCCAATAATATCAAATACTTTATGGAAAAATAGATAAGCTCTGTTTTTTTGACCATTACTCAAATTAATATGATTATAAAAATTTTCATCTAAATGAGTTTTAGGAATTTTCTCAGTAATATCAGATATTAGTTTATTCGAATTAGTGATTTTATACCCTTTTTTAAATAAAGTAATTAATTGAGGCGTAAGGGAAGCTATAAATTCAGAAGAGCTATAACTGTCTATAACTATTTCTTTAATTTGGTGTTTTAAAATCATTTTTTCAGAAATTAATTCTTCTGAAGAAAAATATTTAACAGCTAAGTTTTCAATTTTATTAGGACAAAAATAACCAACAATTAAATTATCTGATGCTTTTATCTGTATCAATTTTATTAAATTTTCAACATCTTGTTTATTAGAACCCACAATTAATATTCTACTAAAAAATAGTGGTAAAAAAACAAATTGAATATATAATGTACGCCATAAATAAATAGGTACTGTTATTGCTAAACAGAAATACAATATTTGAATTTTATTCTCAGGTAATAATGGAGTTAATATTGGAGTAAAAACATAAAACAATGTTGTAATTAATCCTGTTAAAATTGTACTCCTTAATACTAAATAATGATCATTGGCAACTTTTAAATTATACATTTCAAAAATCTGACCAAACAATAATACATAAAAAGAAAGCACTACTAAATACTTAATAGAACTACGAGATTCAAAATTAAAATATTCAAAATTTAAAAAAACAGAAAGTAATACAACACCTAAAATCGCAAAAAAAACATCAAAAAAACGCAATACAAATTTACGCTCAGAAATTGAAAAATGATTGTTTTTATAAGTCATTAAAAGTTCAATTTGTGTTGATAAAATACATAATATCCACTTTTTTAATTGTAAAAATAATACTTATAAACTCCATGAAAATTGAGTAAATAAAAAAATAAAGCTTAATATTATAATATTAAATTGTTTTTTCTAACTCCAAATATTTATCAACAAATGCTTTTACACCATCTTCCAATTTAGTTTGAGGCTTAAAATTAATATACTTAAACAAACTTTCAACATTGGCATAAGTAGATTTTACATCTCCTGGTTGCATTGGTTTAAAAACTATTTTTCCTTTTTTACCTAAAACTTTTTCCAAAGCTTTTATATAATCCATTAATGGTACCGGACTATTATTTCCAATATTAAATATCTGATATGGTTTTGAACTTTTTGAAGCCGTTGGTTTTTTAGGGTCAAACTCCGGGTTATTCTCTTTAGGAGCTAATGGAAGTAACCTTTTTACGCTTTCAACAATATCACCTACATAAGTAAAATCTCTACTCATATTTCCATTATTAAAAACTTCAAATTCTGTATCTTCAACCATTGCTTTTGTAAAAATATGCAATGCCATATCTGGTCTTCCCCAAGGTCCATAAACCGTAAAAAATCGTAAACCTGTACAAGGAATATTATATAAATTAGCATAAGAATGTGCCATCATTTCATTAGCTTTTTTACTTGCCGCATACATTGCTAATGGATGATCTGTGCAATTATCTTCTTGAAATGGAATTTCTTCACTTAATCCATAAACAGAACTAGATGAAGCAAAAATTAAATGCTCAACAGGATACGCTCTACAACTTTCTAAAATATTTAAAAAACCTGTAATATTACTATCTACATAAGAGTGTGGGTTAATTAAAGAATACCTAACACCTGCTTGTGCTGCTAAATTTACCACAAAATTAAACTGTTGCTCTTTAAACAATTGTTTTATGTTTACTAAATCTGTTAAATCTATTTTTATAAAAGAAACTGACTCATTTTTCAACAATTTATTATATTCAATTTCTTCAGGGTTAAAGCCTAAATCAATTAAACGAGCAAGTTTTAAATTGGGGTTGTAATAGTCATTTATATTATCCAAACCTACAATCTTATACCCTTCTTTTATAAGAAGCTTGGCTAAATGATGACCAATAAATCCAGCCATTCCAGTAATTAGTACTTTTTTCAATTTATTAGTTTTTTAATTAAACCACTATTTCTACAAAAATAGAATTAATTGCTCGAAAAAGTTAGATTCTGATTTAATAATTAACAGAAATGCATATTTTTATAATAAAACCTTCAACAAGCTCAGAATAACATTAAAAACCTTTCAGCTAATATATCATTCAATTATTTTAAGATAGTACCAGTAACTAAAAAAATATCTTATTAAATTTGATAAATCTAAACCATATTAAAATGAATCATCAATTAATTGAATGCGTTCCAAACATAAGTGAAGGGCGAGATGCTGCAAAAATTAATGCAATTGCTGCTGTTGTTGAAACTGTTGAAGGAGTAAAACTACTTGACATAGATCCTGGAAAGGCAACCAATAGAACTGTAATTACTTTTGTAGGAGAACCAGAAAATGTAATTGAAGCAGCTTTTAAACTGATTAAAAAAGCTGCTGAATTAATTGATATGAGTAAACATACTGGCGAACACCCAAGATTTGGAGCTACTGATGTTTGTCCCTTAGTACCTATTTCTGGAATTACTTTGGAAGAAACTGCTGTTTACGCTCATAAATTAGGTAATCGTGTTGGTAAAGAACTAGGAATCCCTGGTTATTTTTATGAAAAAGCAGCCAAAGAAGAAATAAGAAAGAATTTAGCAAATTGCCGTTCTGGTGAATATGAAGGCTTAAAAGAAAAGTTTAAAAAACCAGCTTGGAAACCAGATTTTGGTCCTGTTGAATTTAATTTATCCGTTAAAAAAAGTGGTGCAATTGCTATTTCTGCTCGTGATTTTTTAATTGCCTATAATGTAAATCTAAATACCACTTCAACAAGAAGAGCCAATGCAATTGCATTTGACATTCGTGAAGCTGGTAGAGTTAAATATGAAAATGGTGTTTCTGGGAAAAAAGTCTTAGATAAAAATGGAGATCCTGTTCGTATCCCCGGAAAATTAAAAGCTGTTAAAGGAATTGGCTGGTATATTGAAGAATATGGAATTGCTCAAATTTCTTACAATTTAACAAACATAAGTATAACTTCTATGCACGTTGCTTTTGATGAAACTGTAAAAGCGGCAACAGAAAGGGGATTGAGAGTAACAGGCTCAGAATTAATTGGACTTATTCCGTTAAAAGCTATGTTAGATGCGGGAGACTATTTCTTAAAAAAACAACAACGTTCTTTAGGGATTTCTGACTCTGAAAAAATTAAAATTGCGATAAAATCTTTAGGTTTAGATGATTTAAAGCCATTCAATCCAAAAGAAAAAATAATTGAATATTTATTAGAAAATGATTCAAAAAAATTAATAGACTTATCCGTTTCTGAATTTGCTGAAGAAACTGCAGGAGAATCTATTGCACCTGGTGGTGGATCAATTTCAGCATATGTAGGTACTTTAGGTGTTTCACTTGGTACAATGGTAGCTAACCTTTCTGCTCACAAAGCTGGTTGGGATAATAAGTGGGAATTCTATTCTGAATGGGCTGTAAAAGGACAAACTTATAAGAATAAATTATTATTCTTGGTTGATGAAGATACAAATGCTTTCAATAAAATTATAGACGGATTTAGAATGCCAAAAAGCAATACTGAAGAAATTGAAATTAGAAAACAAGCCATTGAAGATGCTACAAAGTATGCTACTGAAATTCCATTTCAAGTAATGGAGACTGCATATAACTCTATGGAAGTAATGCAAGCAATGCTTAAAGAAGGTTTACAAAGTTCTTTATCTGATGCTGCTGTTGGAGTTTTATGTGCTAGAACTGCTGTTGTTGGAGCTTATTTTAATGTTCGTGTCAATGCTAAAGATATTAAAGATCGTGTTTTTGCCAATGACATTTTAAGTAAATCAAAGGTTATTTATGAAAACACTTTAACAATAGAAAAAGAAGTTATTCACTTAATAGATAGTAAAATGTAATTCCTCCAAAAAACCTAAATTTTTAATTATAAAAAGCGAAAAGAGGCGCTCAAAAATGAGTGCCCCCTTTTCTATTATGCATTTACCAACCATAGCTTGTTCATTGTTTTTTATAAGCTCCTTAAACTAGTTTTTATTGTTTCAATTTATGCGGATATTCTCTGTTACGATTCTGAAAACTAAGAATATTATCTTTTACAATAACTCCTTTATCAATATTAATCGCATTTTTAATAGTTACATTATCATTCCAACTTTCACGACCAGCTATTACAGATGGCAGATGAGTAATTAATGCAGCTGAAATGGATCTAGAAGCACTTTCCCAAAAATAACTTGGAGTATGATCTACTGCATAGTAATCAATATTATCTATTGCTATAAGTGGATTTTTAAAAGTTGTAGGTTTTGCAAAATAAAACCCCATACCTTCATCACAACTCACATCTATAATAAGTGTTCCTGGTTTTAATATTTTTTTTTCTTCTTCAATCACATAGTCAATTGGATCATCAGTATCTTGGTAAGTTCCATTAATAATTATTTCAGACTCATGTATTACATCCAGCAATGGTCGTTCTGAACGATCATGCTCAACTACAATTAATCTCGCTTCATTTGCATTTCCTTTTCTAAGCCTAGTATAATGCACATCCAATACTTCTTCTCTAACCTCATGGTCTGGTCTTTGAATACAAATAGTTATATCTCTAAAACCATGTGCTTTTAGCGCATAAATAGCACCTCTACTAACTGCGCCAAAACTAAAGATAATTACTTTTCTTTGATTTCCATAATGGCCATCAATTCCCTTTAATTGAAGTGCATGAATTACTGCACAATATCCAGCCATTTCATTATTTTTATAAAAAGTATGCCTCCCCATTTGTCCATTGGGATTCCATACATACATATCTTCAAAAGCAATCAAGGTTAATTTTTTATCAATAGCAGTTTGTGTAATTTGCATTTGTTGCGCACAATGCGGATACCCCCATATAGTCCCTCCATTTTTAAGATCTTCTAAATCAGATAAAATAGGCTTTGCAATAATTACATCACCTAAATCAGATAATAATTCACTTCGTGTTGCTATACCGCCAGTTAAGTCACTAATTTCCTGGTCTTCAATATTAAAAGGAGCGCCATAACCTTTCTCAAAAATAAGTTGCCTACGAATATCCTCGGGTAACCTATTTAAATGTTCTGGATGGATAGGTACTCGTCTTTCGTCGTCTTTTTTTGAAGTTCCAATAACTCCCATTCTTAATAAAGCCATATGTTTTTTGAATTGAAACGAATTGCAGAGTAATGAAATGAGCAAATCGTAAGATTAAAATTACTATTAAATAGTTATTTTCTAGCAATCAGGCATTAAGTTAACCACTAGGGTTTCATTAATCAAAATAAAGGTTTATATAGAAAACCTCAGCTATTCGCGGAAGTGTTGCGAAAGGGTAATTTATCAACAGATCAATAATACTTCTTCAAAGATACTTTATTAAAGCCCAATTAAGAGAAAATATTAAAGTAATAATCTAATATTAAACCATGCAAAATAAAGATGTATTACCAAACCAAAGAATGATTACAAAAACAAAACAGGACACCCATAAATGAGTATCCCGTTTCTAAAGTATATTTGCCAGCCATAGCTAGTATACCGTTTTTTACAAGCTATTTAAACTAGCTTTTATAGTTTCAATTTTTGCTAAAGCATCTGCTTCTTTTTGACGCTCCATTTTAATTACTTGTTCTGGAGCATTATTCACAAAACGCTCATTACTTAATTTCTTTTGAACTGACTTTAAGAAACCTTCGTTGTATTTTAATTCTTCTTCTAATTTTGCTTTTTCAGCTTCAACATCAATAGCTCCAACCATTGGAATAAAATACTCGTTAGATTTCACTCTAAAACTTAAAGCGCCATCTACCTTTTCAGATACATAATTAAGTGTAGATAAGTTACCTAATTTTTTAATTACCGCATCAAAGTTATCAGAAACCTTATCGTTATTTAAAACAGAGAATTCAATCTGGTCTTTAAACGAAATATTTTTTTCTTTTCTAATAGTTCTAATTCCTGAAATTACTTCTGAAGCCACTTTAAATCCATCAATTAAATTTTCGTTTACGTCAATAGCTTTAGGATATTCAGCAATAATTAAAGCTTCTTCTGAAGATCTTTCTGTAATTGTTTGCCAAATTTCTTCAGATAAGAAAGGCATAAACGGATGTAATACTTTTAAATTATCTTCTAAAAATGAAATAACTGCTTTGTAAGTTTTAGCATCTATTGGTTGTTGATAACCAGGCTTAACCATCTCTAAGAACCAAGAAGAAAAATCGTCCCAAACTAATTTGTAAATACTCATTAAAGCTTCACTAATTCTATATTGGTCGAATGATTTTTCTAAATCTAATAATACTTGCTGAAATTTAGCTTGGTACCAATCAATTGCTATTTTAGATGATTCTGGTTGCTCAATTTCTTCTGAAACTTCCCATCCTTTAATTAAACGGAAAGAGTTCCAAATTTTGTTAGAAAAATTACGTCCTTGTGCGCATAACTCTTCATCAAACAATAAATCGTTTCCTGCTGCAGAACATAATAACATACCAACACGTACTCCATCTGCTCCATATTTCTCCATTAATTCAATTGGATCTGGCGAATTACCTAGAGATTTAGACATTTTTCTGCGTTGTCCATCACGCACAATTCCAGTGAAATAAACATTGCTAAATGGTTTTTCGTTTCTAAATTCATATCCAGCAAAAATCATACGAGCAACCCAGAAAAAAATAATATCTGGTCCTGTAACTAAATCGTTTGTAGGATAATAATATTCTATTTCTTCATTATTAGGTTTTCTAATTCCATCAAAAACTGAAATTGGCCATAACCAAGATGAAAACCAAGTATCTAAAGCATCTGGATCTTGAGTTAGATCTTCAACTTTAAACTCTTTCCCTACTTTTTCTGAAGCTTTTTTAGCAGCTTCCTCTATAGTTTCAGCAATAACAAAATCGTTAACACCATCTCCATAGAAAAATGCAGGAATACGGTGTCCCCACCATAACTGACGAGAAATATTCCAATCTCTAATATTTGTTAACCAGTGCTTATAAGTGCTGTTATAATGTTTTGGAAAGAATTTTATTTCTTCATCTTCCAATACAGCTTTTAAAGCTGGTTCAACAATAGTTTCCATTTTTAAGAACCATTGTGCTGATATTTTTGGTTCAATAACCGCTTTTGTTCTTTCTGAAGTCCCAACTTTATGCATATGTTGTTCAACTTTCACTAAACAACCTAACTCTTTTAATTCTTGTGTAATTTCTTTTTGAACAACAAATCTGTCTTTTCCTTCGTAATGTAAACCGAAAGAATTTAACGAAGCATCATCATTAAAAATATCAATTACTTCTAAATTATGTTTTTCACCTAAAACTTTATCGTTTGGATCGTGTGCTGGTGTAACTTTTAAACATCCTGTACCAAATTCTAAGTCTACATATTCATCTTCAATAATAGGAATAACCCTATTTACAATAGGTACAATTGCTTTTTTACCTTTTAAATGCGTAAAACGTTTATCAGTTGGGTTAATACATATTGCTGTATCTCCTAAAATAGTTTCAGGTCTTGTTGTTGCAATAGTTAGCACATCATCACTTCCTTCAATTTTATAATTTACATAGTATAGGTTCCCTGGTTTTTCTTCATATATAACCTCTTCATCAGACAAAGTTGTTTTTGCCTCAGGATCCCAATTCACCATTCTATAACCACGGTAAATTAGACCTTTATTATATAGGTCTATAAATACTTTTGAAACAGCTTCACTTAAATCCTCATCCATTGTGAATTTTGTACGTTCCCAATCGCAAGAAGCTCCAAGTTTTTTAAGTTGCTCTAAAATTATTCCTCCATGTTCATCTGTCCAATCCCAAGCATGTTTTAAAAACTCATCTCGAGTTAAATCTGCCTTACTAATTCCTTCTTCTTTTAATTTAGCAACAACTTTTGCCTCAGTAGCAATTGAAGCGTGATCGGTTCCTGGAACCCAACAAGCATTCTTTCCTTTTAATCTTGCTCGTCTAATTAATACATCTTGAATTGTATTATTTAGCATATGTCCCATATGTAAAACACCTGTAACATTTGGCGGTGGAATTACAATTGTATATGGCTCTTTTTCATTTGGCGTAGAATGAAAATAATCATTTTTCATCCAGTAATCATACCATTTATTTTCTACCTCTTGAGGTGAGTATTTTGTAGCTAAACTCATTTTTGGTCTAATATTTGTAATATAGTTTGCAAATGTACAATTATAAGCATTAACACAAAATATTTTGAAAGCATAAAAAAATAACTAACTTTACATTTTAAAATTAAAAAACATGAAAAAAATAATGACACTTTTATTTATTGGATTAATGACAATCTCAATGAATGCTCAACAAACTAAGGAACCAGCTAAACCAGTTGACCCTAATGCTCCTGCATTTGAATTTACATCTGAAGTTATTGATTATGGTAAGATTGAACAAAATGCAAACGGAGTTAGAGTATTTAAATTTAAGAATATTGGTAAATCTCCTTTAAATATAACTAAAATACAATCTAGTTGTGGGTGTACGGTTCCAAAAAAACCAACAGAACCTATTTTACCTGGTAAAACTGGTGAAATTGAAGTGAAATATGCTACAAATAGAATTGGTGGTTTTAATAAAACACTTACAATTACTTCTAATGCTACTGAGCCTATAAAAAGAATTAGAATTAAAGGTATTGTTTTAAAACCTGAATCTGCTGTAGCAAAACAAAAATCTACAGTTTCTTCAAAATAAATATATAAAGAACCACAAATAAAAAAAGGGATTTCGTTAACGAAATCCCTTTTTTTATTTTAATATATCTTTTAAATAAAAATTATACTCAAAATCTTGACCATTTCTTTCTATTACCATACTTATTTTTTTATTCTCCTTTTGAAAAAAATATCCAGTGATTTCATGTAAGCTCATATTAAAAGTATATTTCCCATTTATTTTAATTACAACGTCTCCCTCTACCAACCCAGCAACATCAGCAGGAGATCCTTTACGTACTTTAAATATTCGATAAGAAGGTTTGAAGGCATATTTATAGGAATAATCAAGAATAACTATACTTTCTTGAGAAGATTGAGCTTTATTTATTAATGAAAATGATGATGTATTATTATCTTTTTCTTTAACTAATCTTTTCCCATTGTGCACCAATTCAATTCCACTCATATTATATTTAAATGGTTCTTTAAAATTACGCCCTTTTTTTAAAGTAACTTTTGAACTGTTGTAGTCAAAAATTACAGTAAACCTTTTTAGTATTGTTCCTCCTAAACTTCCATTTCTTCCAATAAATTTTAATGCGTGTGCAACTGATAAAGAATCTGGATAAGATACATTTGGTTTTTTTATTTCAAATTTTCCAATTACCAAAGCCTTTATTCTTGATTTTTTCCCATAAATAGGTCCGCTTAAGCCCTCTCCTAAAAAATCATTAAAATAATTTGTTGGAGGCTTTATTCCTGGGCTACTATTTTCAAACAACCACATGGCATCACTTCCTCCTGAATCTATTAGCAGCTTAACTGGTGTTATTTTTTCCAACGAATCAGTTAATTTAACGCCAATATTTATGTATGGTTTTAATTTATGAAATTGAAGAAAAAGACTTTCACATTTTCTACATTTATCATAATTAAAGGTTCCTTTCTTATAAAAAGTAATTTTTTTTGATGAATAGTTTATTTTCACCTCTAAATCTTTTAATAAAGAATATCCTATTATACCATTAACCGTTAGTCCTAATTTTGAGGAAAGGTCAAAACTATCATTATCAATAACATACATTTGTTCGTAATTACTAAAAATAGATTTAATTTTAAAAGTATTTCCTCTTGAAATTGACGCGTCTACTGGTTCTTCACTCCCCAAACCATGTAATTTAATTTTTTTTACATCTTTTAAACGAATTGAATCTTTAGGTTTTAAATTAAATATTATTGTTTTTCCGACTCCAGAATCCAAAATAAAGTTTAATTTTTTCCCATTAACTTCTATAGGAAATACAATTAAATTACTCAATAGCTTAAATGAAATAGATTGTTTTGTAAGGTTATCTGTAAATTGAAAATTTCTTTGTCCAATAGATGAAGATGCATATAAAATGAATATTGCAGAAATTAATAAATATTTACATTTTACTTTCAAGAGCCTTCATTTTATGTTAGAATAAGTTACAAAAAGCATCTAAATACACATAATTTTTGGCAAAATTTTAACCTTTAATATTTTCCTCAAAAAAAAGCTTATTTAAATATTAATTTTGCAATTTTGTAATTAATCCATAAATTTTTAGTTTTATATGCCTACAGTTTCAGAGAAAGGAAGAAAAATGCCGAATTCGCCAATTAGAAAATTAGTGCCTTATGCCGAAATAGCAGAGAGTAAAGGCATTAATGTTATTCACTTAAATATTGGCCAACCAGACATTAAAACTCCTGAAATTGCGCTAAAAGCTGTTAAAGATAATAACATTTCTATTTTAGAATATGGAAGATCTGAAGGTTCTGAATCTTATAGATCTAAAATAGCTTCTTATTACAATAGAAATGATATAAAAATTACGTCAAAAGATATTATAGTAACAACTGGAGGATCTGAAGCGCTACTTTTTGCTTTAGGTAGTATTACCGATCCTGGAGATGAAATTATTATTTCAGAACCGTTTTATGCTAATTACATTGCTTTTTCTACCTCTGCTAATATAAAAATAGTACCTATTGTATCTTCAATTGAAGATAATTTTGCATTACCTTCAATTTCTGATTTTGAAAAATTAATTACACCTAAAACAAGAGCTATTTTAATTTGTAATCCTGGAAATCCAACTGGTTATTCTTATTCAAAAGCTGAAATGGAAAAACTAGCTGAAATTGTAATTAAACACGATATCTTTTTAATTGCCGATGAAGTTTACAGAGAGTTTATTTATGACAGTGAAGAACCTCACCAATCTGTTTTACACGATTTTGGACTTGACAACCATGCTATTATAATTGACTCTGTTTCAAAAAGATATAGTATGTGTGGCGCACGTATTGGATGCTTAGTTTCAAAAAATAAAGAAGTAATTTTAACTGCTTTAAAATTTGCGCAAGCTAGATTAAGTCCGCCAACTTTTGCGCACATTGCTAGTGAAGCAGCAATGGAAACTCCACAATCTTACTTTGATGAGGTTATTGTTGAATATAAAGAACGAAGAAATACATTAATTGAAGAATTAAATAAAATTGATGGTATAAAAGTTTCTAAACCAAAAGGAGCATTTTATTGCTTTGTAGAATTACCTGTAGATGATACCGATAAATTTGCGCAATGGTTATTAGAAGATTTTAGTCTTAATAATGAAACTGTTATGGTTGCTCCTGGTGCTGGTTTTTATTCAACTGAAGGTCATGGAACAAATCAAATACGTATTGCTTATGTTTTAAAGAAAGAAAGCATTATTAAAGCTGTGGCAATTTTAAAAGCAGGATTAGATAAATATAACTCTTTATAATTGACAATTTTAGATAATATATCTTTAAAGAAATACAATACTTTTGGTATTGATGTTACTGCAAAACAATTTATTTCTGTTAGATCTCTTGAGGAATTAAGAATTCTTATCAAGCAAGAAAAAAACATTTTTTTACTAAGTGGGGGTAGTAATATGTTACTTACTTCTAACATAAAAAAACTCGTTGTTCACCTTAACTTAAACGGAATTATTATTAACGACCATAATACAAATGAAGTTTTTGTAACTGCTGAGGCTGGTGAAAATTGGCACGACTTTGTAACTTGGTGTGTAGACCAAAATTATGGTGGGCTAGAAAATTTATCTCTAATTCCTGGAAATGTTGGCACATCTCCCATTCAAAATATTGGAGCATACGGTGTTGAAATAAAAGACACATTTCATCAACTTGAAGCATTAGAGATTGAAACCGGAAATATTAAAACTTTCACCAATGCTGAATGTAATTTTGGATATAGAAATTCAGTTTTTAAAAATGAATTAAAAGGTAAATACATTATTATAAATGTTACTTTTAAATTGACCAAAACCAATCACAACTTCAATATTTCCTACGGTGCTATAAAGGATGTTTTAAAAGATTTTAAAACTCCTTCTTTAAAAAACATCTCAGAAGCTGTAATTGCAATTCGAGAAAGTAAACTTCCAGATCCGGCTAAGATAGGTAATAGCGGAAGTTTTTTTAAAAACCCTGTAATTTCAAAATCTGAATTTGAAAAATTACAAAAAAAGTATCCAAATGTTCCAAATTATATAGTTTCAGAAAATGAAATTAAAATTCCTGCCGGCTGGCTTATTGAACAAAGCGGATTTAAAGGTAAACGCTTTGGTGAAACTGGGGTTCATGAAAAACAAGCACTAGTTCTTGTAAATTATGGAAATGCAACTGGGTTAGAAGTATTTGAACTAGCTCAAAACATAAAAAAAACAATTAAAACTAATTTTAATATTGATTTAGAAATTGAAGTGAATGTGATTTAATTTTAAATGACTTAGGCCTTAATTAAACAATCAATCCTTTTAAAACTAAAATAACCTCATCAATATCCTCTTTTATATTTAATTTAGAAAAAGAAAAACGAACAGATGTTTTTTTAGCTTCTTCTTCATTTAATATTGCATTTAACACATGAGAACCTTTATTACTACCACTTTGACAAGCACTTCCGCCTGAAACAGCAATTCCTTTTAAATCTAAACTAAAAAGTAACATTGAATATTCTTTTGGAAAACGAACATTTAAGATAATATAACTACTAACTAACTCTTTATCTGAATCTCCATTAAAAACAATATTTTTAAAATTCTTTCTTAATGATAAAATAAAATATTTTTTCAAATCTTTAATATAATTCGCATCTTCAATAAGGCTTGAATGGGCTATCTCTAAAGCCTTTTCCATTCCTAAAATACTATGTACATTTTCGGTCCCAGCCCTTGCTCCTCTCTCCTGTTCTCCACCGTGTAAAATTGGTACTATTCCAAATCCTTTTTTAATATATGCAAAACCAACACCCTTCGGCCCGTGAAATTTATGTGCACTAGCTGCAAAAAAATCTATTGGAACTTCAGCTACATTCAAATTATAATGTCCAACAGCTTGTACTGCATCTGAATGAAATAAAGCACCATTTTCAATACATAAATCTGATACTTTTTTTACATTTAAAATAGTGCCAATTTCATTATTTATGTACATTAAACTTACCAAAGCCTTACTATTATTCTGAAGTAATTTTTCTAAATGACTATAATCAATCGCTCCATTTTCATCTAAATCTACCCATAAAATAGTAGTATTAAATTCCTTTTGTAAACTATCAAGAGTATGTAAAACTGCGTGATGCTCAATTCTAGAAGAAATAATTGTTTCAATATTTAAATTAACAACCGCATTTCTTAAAATTAAATTATCAGCCTCACTTCCCCCAGCAGTAAAAACAATCTCTGAAGATGTTGCATTAAAATGCTTTGCAATCTTCTTTCTTGCCGTTTCTACCAAAGATTTTGCCTTTCTACCAACTTGATGTGTTGAAGAAGGATTCCCATAAACAGTTTCCATAGATTGCGTAATTTCAGTAATTACTTCAGGTAAAATTTGGGTGGTTGCGGCGTTATCTAAATAAATATTTTTCATTAAAAGCAAAATTAACTAAAATAGTTGGTACCATTTAGCGTTAGATTATTTAAAACAATTATTTTTGTCTTCTTAAAAATATATAATGAAAAAATTAATTACTCTTTTTATTGCCTTTACACTGTTTTCTTGTAATGATGGTGATTTTGATGTACCTGCATTTGAATTTACAAATACTGTAAGTAGTTGTGGAGAATATGTTCTTTACACTTTAAACTCAGAAAAAACAGAAACAATTATTCTTTCATTAACAGAATCTCAACTTGGAACTGAGGCAGGAGAAGCAACCTATTCTATCCCAAGTCCAATCAACATTACTTATAGACTTTTTGATGATGCTATAAATGGTAGCAATTATTTTTGTCAAGAAATACCGCCTTCATCACCGGTTGTTTTAAAAGAGTTAGAAGCAATTGAAGGTACTTTAATTATAAATACCCTTGAAGATAAAAATGATGATGGTGAAATAACTGGCTATACTTATGAAATTACTATATCTGATTTATTATTTTTAGATGATAATGAGCGCATTTATTTTGAATCATTTACTTTTGGAGATTATTCTAAATAAAATTTATCTTTGGTTTTGGAAAATGTAAACCTCAGTTGCACCTAAACCATATTTTTTAAACGAAGCCGCATAAGATTCTATATGATAATTCTTAAATAAATAATCTAATTCCTTTTTTAAAACTCCTGCGCCAACACCATGGATAAATACTATTTTTGGAATTCTGTTTTTTATAGCAAATTCAATTTTATGTTTAGCAGTTTCAATTTGCAAGTTTAACATATCATAATTGTCCATTCCTCTTGTAGAAACGGTTAACTGATTTATATGTAAATCAACTTCCATTGGTGGTAGTTTTTCCTCTTTTGAATCTGATTTAAATTTAGGTTTTCGCTTTTTTGGTAAATCACTCTCTTTTTCTAACATTTCTTCATTTGAAATATCACTATATTTAGAAAGCTCGAACTGACTTTCCTTAATTACAACAAGTTCACTTGGTGTAAACCCAAAAGAAAAACCATCTGAGGTTTCAATAATAATATTATTGGATTTAATTTCAACAACCTTCCCCTTAATTATATCATCTAAAACGGCTACTTTATCTCCTATTTTAAATCTCATCACTTAACCTTTAAATAATTATTTAGAAATATTAATTCTAATTTTCACATTTATATTTGCACAAAAATAGGTTATGATTAAAACTGTTGCTACAATTACTGAAATTTTTTTCAACAATTCGTTAAATGAATTAATTATTGATAAAAATAGATCTAAATTATTATATGAAATAGCTGACTATATCGTTAAGTTATTAAAGAGCAATACTCCCGTAAATTTAAATTTTCTATGTGCAAATAACAATTGTAGAAGTCAGCTTTCACAAGTTTGGGCAACATATGCTGTCAATTTTTATCAGTTAAAAAACCTTAAAAACTATTCAGGCGGCACAACCCCTACCTCATTTAACCGAAACACAGCTAAAACATTAAAAAAAGTAGGTTTTAATTTTCAAATATTAAAGCTATCACATCATAACCCACATTATTCTATAACTTATAATGGCTATATTGAACCAATAATTGGTTTTTCAAAAATTTATGACAATGAACACAACAAAACTCCTTTTATAACAATTACCCATTGCGAAAAAACAAAAGAAAACTGCTCTTATATCTCTGAAAAAGCTGAAGGATTTCATCTACCTTATGAAGATCCCAATAATAAACCTGAAACTTTTTTTAAGTTGAATAAACAAATTGCAGGTGAAATTCATTTTATATTTAAAATCGTTAAAGAAAATGTATAATTTTTTTTATTTTTATGAAAAGTATCTTTTTTGAATAAAATAATTGATTTTTTAGAAAGTAACCTTCTTTCTTGCTCTTGGAAAAAATACCTTAATCAAGAATGTATGGGTTGTGGTATGCAACGAGCCTTAATTTTGTTATTGAAAGGAGAATTTATTGAATCCTTTAAAATGTACCCAGCATTATTTACTTTAATTATTATGTTTATTTATTTGGGATTACATTTAAAGTTTAACTTTAATAAAGGACATTTAATACTAAAATATTTATTTATAATTAATGTTATAATTATATTAGCTAATTATATACTTAAACTACTCTAATTTATACACTATGGAAAAACAAAAATTACCACATGCGCAAAGTTCACTTATTTTTGGTATCACATCAATTGTTACAGCTTGTTGCTGTTTTGGGGTTCCTGGTATAATATTTGGTTTTATGGGGTTAAGCAATTCAAAAAAAGCAATGGCAATTCACAATGAAGACCCTACAATATATTCAGGTGATGGAAATGCTAATACCGGTAAAATAACATCTATCATTGGAATTGTTATTGGCGCTATTGCTGTATTACAATTAATTTATGCAATTGTATCGGGAAGTTGGGAAGAACAGGTTGAGATGTATAAAGAAATGATTGAACAAGCAAGTTAAAAATAAATGAAATTAAAATATTTAGGAATGCTATTAGCCGTAATTGGTTTAGCATTCCTTTATTTTTATATAAACCCAAGAGAAGTAAACTTTTTACCAAAGTGTCTTTTACTTACATCAACTGGGATTTACTGCCCTGGCTGCGGTAGTCAAAGAGCCGCACATGAATTATTACATTTTAATATTTGGAAGGCGTTACAACAAAATTTATTATTTATTGTTGGACTATTTATTTTACTATATTATTTGATTATAAAAATGATAAATATAATTTTTAACAAAAACTTAAAAAGCTATTTAGACTCCCCAAAATTTCTATTTTTGTTTTTAATAATTATAATTACTTTTTGGATACTTAGAAATATTCCTATCCACCCATTTAATATATTAGCTCCAAAATAACTTTCTAAATATGACTTTATTAATATCTTCACTAGCCCCTGTTCTTATAGTAATCGTATACATTTACGTGAAAGATAAATTTGAAAAAGAATCTAAAATTGCGCTTTTAAAAAATTTCTTATTAGGTGCAGTTGTAAGTGTTTTAATAAGTTTTGTTTTATACACTTTATATAATAATTACCTACCGCAATCAGATGAATTAAGTGTAATTGACCAGTTTATTAAAGCCTTTTTTGTAGTGGCTTTAATTGAAGAATTTAGTAAGTATATTATTGTTAGGTATTACACACAACCTAAAAACGCATTCAACGAACCTTTTGATGGAATTATTTATGCTGTAATAATTTCTATGGGTTTCGCTGCGGTTGAAAACATCTTTTATGTTCTTGAAGGTGGCTTATATATTGCTTTTTTAAGAGCATTTACAGCTATTCCTGCACATGCTACTTTTGCCGTAATTATGGGTTATTTTATGGGTAAAGCTAAATTTTCAGATAGAAAAGCATATTGGAATTTAATAGGTCTTGGAGGAGCTATACTTTTTCACGGGTCCTATGACTTTTTTATATTTATAAATTTTATTCCCGGTGTTGCAATTGGTGCTATTATATCCTTATTAATTGGATTAATTTTAGCAAAAAAAGCCATTAAAATTCATCAAGAAAATTCTTTCTTCAAAAACAAAAAAATTAGTTCTTAATTTAAAAAACTCCTACAAGTCCAATAGTTTTTACACCTGCTTTCACTTTCCAAGATATTTTTTTATTCTTCTGAAAGTTTTCATTCTTTTTCTTTGTAAGAAATTTATCTACACCATCAACAATAACAACACTTATTACCATACCCAAAGTTACATCAGTTAACCAATGCGCTCCTGCCCATAATCTAGAAACTGGTGCAATTAATCCAACTGCATAAATACCTCCTTTAACCCAAATATTTTTAAATTGTTTTGCTATTGCATGTGAAGCTGTAAAAGATAAAATTGAATGCCCCGAAGGAAAAGAATGATAACCTGGTTCTTTACTTAAAAATTTAAACTCACTACTACCAACATTTTCCGTTGGTCTAGCTCTTCCAAATGCATTTTTACTAATTGTTTGAATGAAACCCGTTGCTACGGCAGATGTAATAATAAGAACACCTGTATGCCTAAATTTTTCATTTTTAGCAAATAAACCATATCCATAAATACCTGTAGATATCATAAAAAAGTTTTGAGGACTCCCATAATACCAACCAACTTCTTTAAGTAAATGAGGTGCATTTTCTTCCTGATTCATAAAAAACTCACTAGTTTCCTCATCAGCTAAATACATTAATGCAGTTCCTGCAGCTATACCACCAAAAGTTAACCAATCATCTTTTTTCCAATGTAAAGGTCTTGTATATGCATTTTTAACACCTCCCCAAATTAAATTTGTATCGGTTTTTAGCATACTCCAAGTAGTCTCTTTTTTAACAGTATCCAAACTTTTTTGAGCGTAAGCGCTGTTACTTATTAAAAAAGTAAAAAGAAAACCTATAGCAATAAATCTTATCAATTTCATTCGGCAAAACTAACAAAAAATATTTATTAAAAAGTATCCCAAATTAAGAAGTTAAACTATTTTTTTTTAGGAAATTATTTTGAAAAATGATCTGAAATAAAAAAGGTTGTTTAAAAAATGAATTTGTTATTCTTAATTTATTTAAGACTCTTATTAATTGCTGATTACTTGCATAATAAGAAACTGAATCTAGTTCAGTATAACGGCATTCAAAATTTTTTAAACAACCCTTTTTAAATATTAGAAACTGATTAGAATTTAATCAAAAACAGTATCCATTTTAATATAATCTAAAAACTCTCTTCTAACTTCTTTGTCTTTAAATTTACCTCCAAATTCAGAAGTAACAGTGCTACTATCAATATCCTTAACACCTCTAGAATTTACACATAAATGTTTTGCATCAATAACACAAGCAACATCTTTAGTTCCCATAGCTTTTTGCAAAGCCTGAACAACCTGCATTGTTAAACGTTCTTGTACTTGCGGCCTTTTTGCAAAATAATCTACAATTCTATTCATTTTAGACAAACCAATAACTTGTCCGTTTGAAATATAAGCAACATGTGCACGACCAATAATTGGCAGTAAGTGATGTTCACACGTAGAATAAACTACTATGTTTTTTTCAACTAACATTTCACCATACTTATAGTTATTGTCAAATGTTGATAATTTTGGTTTATTTGCAGGGTTTAACCCTCCAAATAACTCATTCACATATGCTTTAGCAACTCTTCTTGGAGTACCTTTTATACTATCATCTTCTAAATCCATTCCTAATGTATCCAAAATATCACGTACACTTTTTTCTATACGGTTTCTTTTTTCTTCATCAGATAATACAAAAGCGTCATCTCTTAAAGGAGTTTTAGCAGTAGACCCAATATGATCATCTCCTAATTCATCTATTTTATTTGTCATTATGTCTTTACCTTCAAACATTTTCTATCAATTAGCTTGCAAATTTACAACTTAGTTTTTAAACTTATGCAGTGATTGTAAGTAATTCTTTTAAACTACACACTTGCTGATCACCACTTTGCATATTTTTTAACGTAAAATTATGATTTTCTATTTCAGTTGATCCTACCATTACAACAAACGGGATTTCTCTTCGATTGGCGTAATTCATTTGTTTTTTCATTTTTGCATTATCTGGATACAATTCAGATTTAATTCCTTTTTTTCTGAATTCAATTAAAGCTTTCATACAATATGCTGCCTCATTTTCTCCAAAGTTAATGAATAACACCTTCGGTTTTGGTAATGTAACCTCATTAAATAAATTTAATTCTTCTAAAACCAAATAGATTCTATCTAAACCAAAAGATATTCCTACACCACTAACATTTTTCAACCCAAAAATACCTGTCAAATCATCGTATCTTCCTCCACCACCAATAGAACCCATCTTCACACCTTCTGGCGCAGACACTTCATAAATTGCTCCTGTATAATAATTTAAACCTCTTGCCAGTGTTACATCTAACTCTAATTTGGCAGATTCCAATCCTAAAGTTTCAATGTTATTTACAATAAATCGTAAATCTTTAACGCCTTCTAATCCTTCTTCAGAATCTGCAAGTATTTCTTGTAATTGCGTTAATTTCTCTTGATTTGTTCCATTAAAATTAAATAAAGGCTGAACTTTTTCTATAGCTTCTTCTGAAATTCCTTTACTTATCATTTCATTAGTAACACCTTCAGCACCAATCTTATCTAACTTATCAAGTGCAACCGTAAAATCAATCAATTTATCTTTTGCTCCTATTATTTCTGCAATACCTGCAAGAATTTTTCTGTTATTGAGTTTTATAGTCGTTCCTACCAACTTTAACTTACTAAAAACAGCATCATAAAGTTGCACAAATTCTACCTCTTGCCATAATCCTTTGCTACCAACAACATCGGCATCACATTGGTAAAATTCTCTAAAACGCCCTTTTTGTGGTCTATCTGCACGCCAAACAGGTTGCATTTGATATCTTTTAAAAGGAAATTCTATCTCATTTTGATGTTGTACTACATAACGCGCAAAAGGAACGGTTAAGTCGTAACGTAATGCTTTTTCTGAAATCTTAGAAGTTACTTTTAAACTTTCTTTTGACGAAAGTAGGCTATCATCAACCTTTTTTAAATAATCTCCAGAATTCAATATTTTAAAAATCAATCTATCTCCTTCTTCTCCATATTTCCCCATTAAAGTAGAAGAATTTTCAAATGACGGTGTTTCAATTGGTTGAAATCCGTACACTTCAAAAACTTCTTTTATAATTGAAAAAATATAGTTTCTTTTAGCTACTTCGGTTGGTGAAAAATCACGAGTACCTTTTGGTATGCTTGGTTTTTGTGCCATTTTAAAAAATTAGTTTGCAAATATCTGAAATTAATAATACTATTTAAAGCTTTTCTAAAATTGATTTTTCGCTATTTGTTAAGGGAACATCATTTTCAAACTTACTTTTTGTTGGAATAATAGCTAACATCATTAAAACCAAGATTCCTACTAATATAAAGTAAAAGCTATTATTTGATTGCATAGCGAAGAAAATACACATAAACGCTGGAAATTCTAACATCGCAACTCTAAATATATGTGCTGTGCTAAATTTCACAACCTTCTGATTTAAATTTTCTTTTTCTGAAATTTGCTTTAATAATTTAGCATATAAATATTTACTTGCCAAATTCCCTGCAAAAGCAATTATAATTGCTAAAAACAAAAAGGGTTTATCATCTTCGTAAGAAAAAAATAATATATCTTTTCCTTGAAAAGCAACATATGCTCCAAATACTAATACAGCAGCTAACAATGCTCCGTGAATAATTTGTAATGATTTTATAAAGTCTTTTGGTTGTTGATTTGTGTAACTCATTTTTTACTTTTTGATGTTCTAAATAATTTAAAAACTTTAATAAGTATCCAAAAAATAAATACTACTAAAATAATTGCTAAAATTGGAATAAATATGGCCAAAACAGACATTACAATAGAAGTTCCTGTTTCAACCGTAGAAATTATAGGATTTGCTATTCCGGCAGTTGAAGCAGTTGAGGCTAATCTAGTTGTACTTGTTGAGCCTTTTATTGCTGTTGCTGTTCCACCACCAGCAATTATTGCAAGAGCCCAAGTAATTGTAGGATCTAAATTAGATACTGTAGCAACCATAACAGCAGTTCCTGCCACTGCGGCAAGAGGAATCGCAATTGTATCTAATAAATTATCTAACCAAGGTATAAAATAAGCCAGAATTTCAACAATGGTAGCAATTCCTAATATTATTATTGCTGTTGAACTTCCAACCCATTCCCAACTTTCATTTAAAGGAATAATTCCAAAATAAGAGGCCAAACTGAGAGCAAATAACGGCACAAAAATTCTAAAACCAACTGATGCGGCTAGTCCTATTCCTATAATTACACTAAAAATTGTTTCTGGTGAAAAATCCATTTTTATTTTATTTTAAAAACAGCATTGGCTTTTTCTAAATCTTCTGGTGTATCAATACCAATTGCTATCTCTTTTGTTTCTACCATTTTAACTTTCAAACCGTGTGCCAAAAAACGTAAATTCTCTAATTTTTCAGCAGCTTCTAATTTAGTCATTGGTAATTTAGTGAATTTTAATAACGCTTCTTTCCTAAAAGCATAAATACCTATATGTTTAAAGTATTCAGCATATTTTTCATCTCTTGGATAAGGGATTGGTGATCGTGAAAAATACATTGCAAAATTATGTTCATCTGTAACCACTTTTACATTGTTTGGATTGTTTATTTCTTCTAAATCATCCATTTTTATTTTTAAGGATGCTATATCAACATCTTTTTCTAAGTCGTTTTTAAAAACATCTAGTAAATTTTTAAGAGGTGTTTTTTTTGTAAATGGTTCATCTCCTTGCACATTCACAATAATATCAATATCAAGATCTTTAACCGCTTCAGCAATTCTATCACTTCCAGATTCATGTTCTTCAATACTTTTTATTGCTTTTCCTCCATTAGAAACAATTTCTTTATAAATAATATCGCTATCTGTAACCACATAAACTTCATCAAATAAATTTGATTGTTTTGTAGCTTCATATGTTCTTAATATTACTGATTTACCTGCTAAATCTTTCATTAGCTTCCCTGGAAAACGACTTGCTTCATAACGAGCAGGAATCATTGCTATAATTTTCATGTCTCTAATATTTTATAAATAACAACATAAGGAATTCACTAGTTTACACTCCCAATTGTGTTTAAATTTAACTTGCTATCTTTATAAATCAATTTCATTTGGTTTATATTTTCGCAACTTACTAATACTTGCATTTAACTCGAAACCTAAAAGTAAGATGATTGAATTTAACCATACAAAAAGCATTAAAATAAGTAAGGTTCCAATAGATCCATATAATTGATTATAGGTTGCAAACTTTAATACATAAATTGAAAACAATTTAAACATTACTATGGTTAATATGGTAGTTAATATGGAACCTGGCGTAAAAAACGCAAAATGTTTTACTTCTTTAGTTCCATATTTATATAAAAATGAAACAGTTACAAATATTAACAATACAAAAAACATAAACTGTCCTTTTTCAATCCAAAAAAGATCATCTTTTAACCAACCTTTACTTTTTAAATTTTCAATTCCAATTTCAAAATAAATAATGATTGCCACAGTAGATATTAATGTTATTGACAATAAAATTGCCATTCCCATTGATATAAAATACTGTCTTAAAATACTTCGCATTTCGGTTACATGGTACGAATACTCAAAACCACCTAAAATAGCGTTAACACCATTTGTCATTAAAAAAATGGACGCTAAAAACCCAAAAGATAATAAACCTCCATATCTATTATTTGCAATATCTTCAATTACAACATGAACTGCATCAGCTGTATTTGGGGGTAACAATTGTTCAATCATCACCAAAAAATCCTCTTGAAAACCTTCAATAGGTACATATGGAATTAATGTTAATATGAATAAAATAAAAGGAAATAAAGCCATAAAAAAACTAAAAGCAATTCCACCCGCTCTTGAAGTTAAGGCTCCTTTTACAATACCAATAACATACATTTCGATAACATCATAAAGCGACATACCTAATAAACCTGGAATTTTTATTTTTTTTACAAGTTTAACCAACCAATTTATAATTGGAATTTTATCGAGGCTATCTTCTATTACTTTTGTCATTGTTTTATAGTTTCAGAGATGCAAAAGAGTCAAATTTGCATACTAACTTAGGTTTAAGATTTTCTTCTTTCTTTTAATTTTCTAATTAAACTTAACATCATTCTCACATTTTCACTTTACCTATTTGTAACTTTATTTCTTTGAAACTTTTCTTTAAAGGTTACTCTACAGCCTTTAAACTTAAATCCATATTGTAAACTGAATGTGTTAATGCACCTGACGAAATACAATCTACTCCACATTCTGCATATTTACGTGCAGTCTCTAAATTAATACCTCCTGAAGATTCTGTCTTACATTGATTTCCTATTAAGTTAACCGCTGTAACAGTGTCTTCATAGTTAAAATTGTCTATTAAAATTCTATAAACACCGCCTTCTTCTAATATTTCTTTTATTTCTTCTAAACTTCTTGCTTCCACAATAATTTTTAAATCTAGATTCTTCTCTTTAAGGTATTTTTTTGTTTGAGAAATTGCCTTTGCAACACCTCCACAAAAATCAATATGGTTATCTTTTAACATAATCATATCATATAAAGCAAATCTATGATTTTCACCTCCACCAATTACAACAGCCCATTTTTCAATAGCTCTAATTCCTGGTGTTGTTTTACGTGTATCTAAAACCTTTGTTTTAGTACCTTCTAACAATTTTACAAACTCATTTGTTTTTGTGGCAATTGCACTCATTCTTTGTAAAACATTCAATACTAAACGTTCTGCCTTTAATATTGATTGAGATCTTCCCGTTACATAAAAAACGATATCTCCATATTTAACCGGTGTACCATCATTAATAAGAGTTTCAACCTGCATATCGGCATCTACATATTTAAAAATTCTTTTAGCCATTTCAACTCCTGCTATAATTCCATCTTCTTTTACCAAAAGTTTAGCCTTACCCATCGCTTCAGTAGGAATACAAGCTAAAGAGCTATGATCCCCTTCTCCAACGTCTTCTCTTATAGCATTAGCAATTATTAAATCTAGTTCTTTTTGAAATTGTTCTTTACTTATCATTTTTGTTCGTATTTTCACACAAAAATAACTTTTTTATTTTCAAAAAATTCATCTTTATTTCTTTTTATATTTGCCCAATGAAAATCAAATTACTCGCTATTGGAAAAACCGATGATAAAAATTTACAATCTCTTATTGAAAACTATCAAAAGAGGTTGAAACATTATATTGGATTTCAATTAGAAGTAATTCCTGATATAAAAAATGTTAAGAATTTAAGTGAACAACAACAAAAGGAAAAAGAAGGAGAAATTATCTTAAAAAAATTAACTCCAACCGATCAATTAGTATTATTAGATGAAAAAGGAAAAGAATTTAGATCTATAGATTTTTCAAAGTTCCTTCAAAAAAAAATGAATTCTGGTATTAAACAATTAGTATTAGTAATTGGAGGTCCTTATGGATTTTCAGATGAAGTATATAAAAAAGCACAAGGAAAAATTTCATTATCAAAAATGACTTTCTCACATCAAATGATTCGCTTATTTGTTGTTGAACAAATTTACCGAGCTTATACTATTTTAAAAAACGAACCTTACCACCATGAGTAAATTAAAATTAGTTTTTGCTACTAATAACAAAAACAAACTTAAAGAAGTTCAGGCAATGCTTACAAACTTTAAAATAGTTAGTTTAGCTGATATTAATTGTTTTGATGATATCCCTGAAACCGCAAATACATTAGAAGGAAATGCCATTTTAAAAGCAAATTATATTACTGAAAAATTTGGTTTAAACTGTTTTGCAGATGACACTGGACTGGAAGTTAAAGCTTTAAACAATGCTCCGGGAGTTTACTCTGCTCGTTATGCAAGTGAAAAATGCAATTCTGAGGATAATATGGCTAAACTATTAAATGAACTTGAAAACATACAAAACAGAAAAGCACAATTTAGAACTGCAGTTGCTTTAAATATTGAAGGAAAACAATATCTTTTTGAAGGTGTTTGCACTGGTGAAATTTTGAAAACAAAAAAAGGTAAAGATGGATTTGGTTACGACCCTATTTTTAAACCTACAGGATATACAAAATCATTTGCTGAAATGGAAATGAGAGAAAAAGGCGCGATTAGTCACCGAGGAAAGGCAATTGAAAAATTAGTAACTTTTTTAAATAGCTATTCTTGATTCCTACAGAAAAATCATATCGAAATACTTTTATTTTATTACTATTTGTTTTAGTGATAATTTTCTTAGTAAATATTAGTTTAGGATCGGTTTACATACCATTAAAAGGAATTTTCTCTTCATTAATTAATGGTGAAGTTGAAAAAGAATCTTGGAGAGCAATTGTTTATAATTACAGATTACCTAAAGCAATAACAGCTATTATTGTAGGCTCTGGTTTATCAATAAGTGGCTTATTAATGCAAACCTTATTTAGAAATCCACTAGCGGGACCTTTTGTTTTAGGAATAAGTTCTGGAGCAAGTTTAGGAGTTGCCATTTTAATTTTAGGAGCTTCATTTTTAGGTGCTAGTATTTCAAGTTTTTCTTTTAGTAATTTTGGATTGGCCATTGCCGCTAGTTTGGGTGCTTTTTTAGTATTATCTGCTGTTATGATTGCTGCCATAAAGGTTAGAAATACCATGTCTATTTTAATTATTGGATTAATGTTTGGAAGTTTAACTTCTGCAGTAATTAGCATTTTAGCTTATTTTAGTAGTGCAAGCCAATTACAACAATTTATGTTTTGGAGTTTTGGTAGTTTAGGAAACTTAAGCTGGAGTGAAATTTTTGCATTGTCAGTTACCTTTATTATTGGTATATCTTTGGTTGTATTTATCATAAAGCCTCTAAATAGTTTACTTTTAGGTGAAAATTATGCTAAAAGTATGGGCGTAAATGTTAAAAGCACCAGAAACATTGTATTAATTGCAACAAGTTTATTAACCGGAGTAATAACCGCTTTTTCAGGTCCTATTGCCTTTATTGGGTTAGCCGTTCCGCATTTAACTAAATTGCTTTTTAGCACATCTAATCATAAAATACTGTTACCTGCTGTTGCTATTAGTGGAGCTATAATTATGTTAATATGTGATAGTATTGCTCAATTGCCAACAAGTGAATTTACTTTACCAATTAATGCCATAACATCATTATTTGGAGCTCCAATAATTATTTGGTTATTGGTTAGAAAACGCAAAATATATTATTAATGAATTCAACTGAAAAATATATTATAAGAACTTCTAATTTAAGTATTGGTTATACATCAAAAAATGAAACTACAACCATAGCTTCAAATTTGAATATTCAATTGAAAGCAGGAAATATGGTTGGTTTGTTAGGTAAAAATGGAATTGGAAAATCTACTTTACTTAGAACCTTAACTAAAGTACAACCTGCATTATCTGGTGATATTTTTATAGATGAAAACAACATAAACAAAGTTGGCAATAATCAACTAGCTAAAACATTGAGTCTTGTTTTAACTGAACGTTTACCCGATAGCAGTTTAACCGTTTTTGAATTGGTAGCATTAGGTAGACAACCTTTTACAAATTGGATTGGTTACTTAACAACTAACGATTTAGAAATTATTCAGTTAGCCTTTGAAAAAACCAACACAAAACACTTAATGCAATCCAAATGTTATGAATTAAGTGATGGACAATTACAAAAAGTATTAATTGCTCGTGCACTAGCTCAAAACACTCCAATAATTGTATTAGATGAACCTACAGCACATTTAGATTTGCATCACACAGTAAATACATTTTCATTACTCAAAAATTTAGCTAAAGAATTCAATAAAACAATTATTATTTCAACCCATGAAACCAATTTAACGCTTCAATTAGCTGATGAATTATGGCTAATGACTCCTCAAAATTTTATTTGTGGAAAAACAAATGATTTAATTGAAAACAATAATTTAGAACAACTATTTGACTCTGACCTAATTAAATTTAATAAAAGTTTAAAACAATTCACAATAAAACACTCCTAATATTTTTATACTTTTGGTTTTATTGAAAATTCACACAATGAAAACACTACTTCTTATATTTTCATCAATACTCCTTATAAATTGTGCTAGTAACAATCATATAAATGCAACTGCTGAAGCTACAGGTGAAACTGCGACCAAATATGCAAATACAATAACAGAAGCTGATTTAAAAGAGCGTTTGTATGTTTTTGCTTCTGATGAATTTGAAGGTAGAAACACAGGTGAACCTGGGCAAAAAAAAGCTGCTGAATATTTAAAAAAATTTTATGTAAATCACAATATTCCATCTCCAATTAGTTATGGTAACTATTACCAAAACATACCAACAGAAAACTTAAAACCTAACTTAAAACCTTCAGAAAATGTGTTGGCATTTATTAAAGGGTCTGAAAAACCAGAAGAAATAATTGTTATTTCTGCTCATTTAGATCATTTAGGAATTACAGATGATGAAATATATAATGGGGCTGATGATAATGGGTCTGGAAATGTAGCAATTTTGGAAATAGCTGAAGCATTTAAAAAAGCTGTTGAAAATGGGAAAGGACCAAAACGCTCAATATTATTCCTTCATGTAACAGGTGAAGAAAAAGGTCTTTTAGGTTCTAAGTATTATGTAAGTCACCCTATTTTCCCTCTTAAAAATACAATTGTAAATTTAAATATTGATATGATTGGTCGTGTAGACGATGCGCATGAAAAACAACCTGAATTTGTTTATTTAATTGGGTCTGATAAATTAAGTTCTGAATTACATTTGTTATCCGAAACCATTAATGATCAATTTACTAACTTACATTTAGATTACCAATATAATGATGACGACGATCCTAATCGTTTTTACTACAGATCTGACCATTATAATTTTGCAAAAAACAATATTCCAATCATTTTTTACTTTAATGGAACCCATCAAGATTATCATGAACCTTCTGATACTCCAGATAAAATAAATTATGAAGTTTTACAAAAACGTACTCAATTAATTTTTTACACTGCTTGGGAAATTGCCAATAGAGAAAACAGAATTGCCGTTGATAAATAACCTTATTTTGAATGCAATAAACTTTAATTAGATTCGAAGTGGCTTCGCAGAAATAAAAAGTTTCAACGGAATTTAGTACAATTGAATTATAATCAATCCTAAAATTCAACAATAAGCTGTAATATCTGTGAAAACAGGTATCTATATTACTTAATTTAGATAGTACTATTAATGAATAATTTTAAAAAGCAACTCTTTTAATATGTCTCTTGGAGATAAGGAATTTGCTCCAACACCTTTACTTTTAATATCTGCTTCTCTTAACAAACCAATAACTTGAGATACTTTTCGCATTGGATAATTTTTTGCAGCAACAGAATAATCAGTTACAAAAAACGGGTTAATACCCAAAGCCTTGGCTACACTGTTTTTAGACTTATCATTTAAACTATGATAAATAAGCAATTGCGTAAAAAAACTATTTAATAAAGAAATAGTCATAACCATTGGATTTGCCTTTTGATTTTGCGCAAAATGATTAATAATTCTATTCGATTTTAATACATTTCGTTCCCCAATAGCCTTTCTTAATTCAAAATTATTAAAATCCTTACTAATTCCAATATTCTCTTCAATTTCCTTTGGAGTAATAGTTGCTCCACTAGAAAGCACAACCATTAGTTTATCTAGTTCATTACTAATTTTACTTAAATCAGTTCCTAAAAATTCAACAAGCATTAAGGTTGCTTTCGTATCTATTTGAAATTTTTTTCCTGCTAAAACTCTTCTAATCCAATCTGCAACTTGATTTTCGTACAATTTTTTACTTTCATAAACCAATCCTACTTTTTGAATTGTTTTATACAGCGCTTTACGTTTATCAATTTTTTTGTACTTATAACAAAGTACCAACACAGTTGAAGGTTGAGGATTTTTAGCATATGAAACCAATTTTTCAATAGTTCTAGATAAATCTTGAGCTTCCTTTATAATTACCACTTGCCTATCGGCCATCATTGGAAAACGCTTAGAATTATCAATAATCTCTTCAATGGTAACATCTCTACCATACAAAACCATTTGATTGAATCCCTTTTCCTCTTCTGCTAAAATATTGTTTTCAATATATTCTGAAATCCTATCTATATAATAAGGCTCCTCACCCATTAAAAAATAAATAGGTTTTATATTTCCACTTTTTATATCAGAAACTATTTTGGTAACGTCACTCATTTATGAAAAAAAATTAGCATTTTTGCTTTATGCAACAATTGAATTTACCTTCTTATAAATTCAGAATCAAAAGTAGTGAAAATAAGTATTTTATTTTTGATATCATTCGAAAAAAAAATATTGTATTAACTCCAGAAGAATGGGTGAGACAACATTTTATTCATTATTTAATTAATGAAAAAAAATATCCAATATCATTAATTTCTGTTGAAAAAAAATTAACCATTAATAAACTTACCAAAAGAACAGATATTTTAATTTTCAATAAAAAGGGAGAGCCAAATATAATTGTTGAATGTAAAGCCCCATCTGTTAAAATTACACAAGATACTTTTGATCAAATTGCAAGATATAATCTAAAATTAAAGGCAAATTACTTAATTACTACAAACGGTTTAGAACATTTTTACTGTAAAATGGATTTTGAAAATGAATGCTATATTTTTTTAAAAGATATTCCTAATTACAACAATATTTAAGAAAAAATTAAACTGTATTTATCATTTTTAAAGTAAGTTTGCATTTGTGAAAATAGCCCTTGTAATATTAAACTGGAACGGAAAAGAATTATTGGAAAAATTTCTTCCTTCAATAATCAAATATAGCAATATAGATAATGTTGAAATTGTTCTTGCCGATAACGCTTCTACTGATGATTCAATCAATTTTATTAAAAACAATTATCCTTCGGTAACTATAGTTGAAAATGAAAAAAATGGAGGTTATTCAAAAGGATATAATGATGCTTTAAAAAAGGTTAAAGCAGATATTTACGGACTTGTAAATTCTGACCTAGAAGTTACTGAAAATTGGCTAACTCCTATCATTTCAATATTTAAAAACGAACCTGAAACAGTAATAACTCAACCAAAAATATTAGATTATAAAAATAAGCAATACTTTGAACATGCTGGCGCTGCAGGTGGTTTTATAGATAAATATGGATATCCATTTTGTAGAGGTAGAATATTTTCTGAATTAGAAAAAGACACAAATCAATTTAACGATATTTCAGAAATATTCTGGGCTTCAGGAGCCTGCTTTTTTGTAAGATCAAAAGTTTTCAACGATTTGAATGGTTTTGATGAAGATTATTTCTCCCATCAAGAAGAAATTGATTTATGTTGGAAAGTTCAAAACTTAAATTACAAAATTAAATATATAGGAACATCAACAATTTACCATGTTGGTGCTGCAACTTTAAAGGAAGAGAGTCCGCAAAAAACATTTCTAAATTTCAGAAACAGTTTATTTACTCTATTAAAAAATGTTCCAAAAAAGATGTTGTTTGGAGTTTTATTTACACGCTTTATATTAGATGGAATTGCAGGTGCTAAATTTTTTATAGAACTAAAACCAAAACATACTTTAGCTATAATTAAGGCTCATATTAGTTTTTATAAAATGTCTGGTAAAATGTATAAAAAAAGAAATAACCAATTTAAAAAGAGTAATTATTTTAAAGTGGATAGCATCATTTTAGCACATTTTATAAAAGGAAAGAAAAAATATAATGACCTTATTAAAAAATAGCTTTAAAAATCTTCAACACTTCCTTTACCTTCTCTTATTATTATTGGATCACCCTCAGATAAATCTATAACTGTTGAAGGGCTATTATCTCCATAACCTCCATCAATTACACAATCAACTATATTTTCCCATTTTTCAAGAATTAATTCAGGGTCTGTAGTATATTCTACCACATAATCTTCATCATAAATAGAAGTTGAAACAATAGGATTCCCTAAGCGTTTTACCAACTCTCTTATTATGTTATTATCCGGAATTCTAATTCCAACTGTTTTCTTTTTCTTAAAAGACTTAGGTAAATTATTACTACTTGGCAAAACAAAAGTAAATGGACCAGGTAAATGCTTTTTTAAAATTTTATATGTTGCAGTATCAATTTGTTTCACATAATCTGAAAGATTACTTAAATCATAACAGATAAAAGAAAAATTAGCTTTATCTAATTTTACACCTTTTATTTTGGCAACTTTCTCCATTGCCTTATGATTTGTAATATCACAACCTAAACCATAAACAGTATCTGTTGGATAAATTATTAAGCCTCCTTTTTTTAAAACTTTAACAACTTTATCTAAATCCTTTTCATTAGGATTTTCCTCATATATTTTAATAAACTGTGCCATAATTTTAAGAATATATACAAAGGTAAATCATTTTAAGCATAAAAAAACCTGCGTTAGCAGGTTTAATTCTTATGATTTATCTATCAACCTAAATCCTTCTCCGTGAATATTTAGAATTTCTACATTTTCATCTGCTTTTAAATATTTTCTAAGCTTAGCAATATAAACATCCATACTTCTAGAAGTGAAATAATTATCATCTCTCCAAATTTTTGTTAAAGCCAACTCTCTTTGCATTAAATCATTTTTATACATAGCTAACATTTTTAACAATTTACTTTCTTTTGGAGAAAGTTTCTGTGCTTCACCGCCATCAAATGATAAATGACGTAGTTTAGAGTTAAATTCAAATTTACCAATAGTAAATTCAAACGTATCTTCTTCAATACTTTGCTCAGTTTCTTTACGTTGTAAAACTGCTTTTATTTTATATAATAAAACTTCAGAATCAAATGGTTTATTTAAGTAGTCATCTGCACCTGCCTGATACCCTTTTAAAACATCCTCTTTCATTGTTTTGGCTGTTAAAAATATAATTGGCACTTCAGAATTAGTTGCTCTAATATCTTTTGCTAAAGAAAAACCATCTTTTCTAGGCATCATAACATCTAAAATGCATAAATCATAATCATCATTTTTAAACATAATTAACCCTTCTAATCCATCTTTTGCATGAGTAACATTGTAATCATTTAAAGATAAGTAATCTTTTAAGACTGTTCCAAAATTTGGATCATCTTCAACTAATAAAATTCTACTATTTTCCATGTTTTTTTAAGTTTAAATTATTGGTAATTTAATTGTAAAAGTGCTTCCTACTCCTTTTTCACTTTCTACAAATATTTCACCTTGATGAATTTCTATTATTTTTTTCACATAAGAAAGTCCTAAACCATGTCCTTTCACATTATGAATATTTCCTCTTTCTTCTCTATAAAATTTCTTAAAAATATTCTTTTGAACATTTTTATTCATTCCTATTCCTTGATCTTTAATCTTTATTATAAGACTTTTAGCTGTATTTTCCGTTAAAATATCAATTTTAGGTGCCTCCTCTGAGTATTTTATCGCATTATCTAACATATTAACTATTACACTAGTTAAATGAAATTGATTCCCTAAAATTTCAGTAAAACCAGCTTTCATATTATTTTTTATATAACCCCCTTTATCTCTAATCAATAATTCTACATGATCCACTGCATCTTCAATTATATCATGCATATCAACAGCTTCCTTGCTTACATCTAATTGGTTTTTTTCAAGTTTTGAAATTCTTAATACATTCTCAACTTGTGCATGCATTCTTTTGTTCTCTTCACGAATCATTTGCACATAACGCTTCACTTTATCTTGATCACCAATTATTTTTGGATTCTTAATAGCATCCAAAGCTAAATTAATAGTTGCAATAGGAGTTTTAAACTCGTGGGTCATATTATTAATAAAATCTGTTTTTATCTCAGAAATTTGTTTTTGTCTAATTAACTGATATAAAGCAGTTACAAATGCCAAAATAATTATAAGAATAAAAAAAGCTGAAAGCCCCAAAATCTTAAAGATTGAAGAAAGAATAAAATTCTTTTTTTCAGGAAAAGTAACAAATAATTGAAACTCGCTTTTCCCCTCTGAATCTGCAAACATAGGAACCATATAACTTTTACCCGATTCTTTTCTAAAATAACCCGATTTTACCTGAGTTGCTAATCCATTGCTATAAATACCATACTTAAAATCGGTATCTATTCCTTTACTTTTTAATTCTCTATCTAATCTTGTTGTAATTTCATTATTACTAACTCTCTGATTAATAGGTAATTTTTTTCTTGAAGCATCAAAAGACTGCACCAATAGTGTTTTTTCTGCTTCTTTTAACCTTCTCATTTTTGTAAGGTGTTCTTCTGGTAAGTTATTTTTATTGACAATATTATCTAATACGTTATTGTCTATAATTGAAACTTTCTCCTTACTATAAATTTCTTTAAAATTTATAGAGTCACTATCAAAGAACTCAGCAGGTACTTTATAATTCTGTTCTATTATACTTTGTGAAAAAGTAAAACGCTCATTATTTATGGTGTCAATTCTTTCAAAAATAAAATTTCTAACGTCTGAACCTTTAATTAATGTTCCCTCCTTATAATTAGCTGCATATTTTTCATAAAAATCATCAAATTCTCTTTGTCTAATATCTTCAGATAATTTTGCTAATGCAAAACGCACATTCGATGTAAACTGTTTCTCTGTAATTTGAACCGTATTTTTAATCCAAAAAACTTGAACAGTAATAATACCTATCAATGAAATACTCATTAGAACAATGATAAGTAAAAATATTTTTTTGCTCATTTGGTAAAATTAAACTTTTAACATTAAAATTACCTTTATTTACTCAAAGTTAGCTAAAAATATAATTTATTAACAGAAAATTAAGATAATGTTTACTATTCTAAAGATTTGAAAAGATATTAAATATGGTTAAAACTTGGCTTTTGGCATCAATAATATCAGAATTATCTATTACAAAATGGGACTTCTTGATTTTAAATTCATCATCTAACTGATTTTTCATCCTAGCCATTATTTGTTTTTTAGAAATACCATCTCTTTTTGCAATTCTTTCTAAACGCTCGTTTAAATTGGCAATAACAGTAATAATATAATCGCATTGTTTATAAGTACCACTTTCAAATAAAATGGCAGATTCATAAATAACAAATTTAGCTGATGAAGCTTTTACAAAATTTATAAAGTGTTGCTTTACTTTTGGGTGTACAATTTTATTTAACTTCCCTAATTTTTCTTTATCTTCAAATACTATTGCTGCAATATGTGGACGATTTAACTTATTCTCTTTATAAGCTTCAGCCCCAAATAACAATTTTATATCACTAATTAATTCTTTATCAGAATTCATTAGTTTTTTTGCTTCGTCATCAGCAATATATGTATCATACCCCAACTGTTTAAACAACTTTAAAACAGTAGTTTTCCCACTTCCAATTCCTCCTGTTAAGCCAATTATCTTCATTTTTGTAATAAAAATTCTATTTTATTAGGATTTAGTTTAAGCGTAGATACAAATTTACTTTTTTGCTTAATTATGGGGGTTAAAAATTGTGTTGTTGTATCTTTTAAATATTGATTATAATCAAAAACAATTGAAAAACTATTTTCATTTATATCATTAAAATTAGACAATCCAGCTTGATAAATAATTTCTATTTCTTTTGGAAACGGATTTACCTTTATGTTTTTAGGTTCATTAATTATTTGAACTGGAATTTTAATTTTACCTTCAGTAAATTTATCAACTATACCAAAAATTTTCACTTTAGTGTTTGAAAATTTTATGTTTTTATTTTTTTGAGGATTTTTTAGAATTATTTCACGTTCAATACTCTCATACACATCATTTAATTTAAAAAAGGAAGTTGAAACTTCTTTTATAGAATCAATATATTTCTGGGGCCCAGATATTGTTATTGAATCTGGTTGTATTTTTAATTTTTCTAAAAAGTTATATCCTAATTTAAATTTAATTTCACCTTTTGAAATTACGGGTACTTTTTTAGATATATTATTTCCTATTTCAACAAAAATAGTGTCATTTGAAATTCGTAATAATTCTGTTTCTCCAATTATTTTAGCATTAATTCTTGATAGTTGTAAATTTGGTAAAAAATAATAAGAGTTTCCTTTTTTCGCTAAATTATTTAATCTAAAATTAATTTTTTGTGATCTTAATTTATATTTTAACAAGTCAAAACCTGGACCTTTAATAGCTATATCAATTTTAGAAACAGGTGCTACTTGTATTAATTTATCAGCTGGTAAATTTTCATATTCTGCCTTAAAAATAGCAGAACTTGTATATGTTTTTGATAATTCAATTAACACCCACATAATAGATGTTAATATTAGAAAAAACACAAATACTTTAATTTTTCTATTATTTATTAATGTTAAACCTGAAGTTTTAATAGTCGTTTTCATTAATTTTCTTAAACATTAAATATACAAAAAAAGTGAGCTCATAGGCTCACTTTTCTTTGTATGTAATTATATGTTATTTTTTTGCAGCAGGTGCAGCATATTTTTTACTTAATTCCATTGAAATTGCAGAACGTTCAAATTTAATTTTCCCAGCTCCAGTTTCAATAATTACGGTATTATCTCCTTCAACAATATCCAAGATTTTACCATGAATTCCGCTAGTAGTTACAACCTTATTACCTTTTGCAATTGTATTTTGAAAATTTTTCTCGTTTTTAGCTTTCTTCATTTGTGGTCTAATCATAAATAAATAGATCACTACGAACATTAATAAAAATGGTAACATACTTGTTAATGAACTTGCTGCTTCTGCTAATAAAATTGATGTATACATTCTAATTTGTTTTTTAAAATTTATTTTTTCTTAATTACTGTACCTTTAATTCTAATAATCTCAGATATTTTTTCTGTATTTGTTTGTAATGTGATAGATTTACTTTGCTTTCCTTCTCTTCCTCTAGAATTAAAAGTAAAATTTAAAGGTGCTGACTCACCCGGCATAATTTCTTCTTTAGGCCAAGTTGGAACTGTACAACCACAAGTTGCTTTTGCATTTGTAATAATTAAAGGAACCTTACCTTTATTTGTTATTGTAAAAGAACCTTCAACAAGATCACCTTCGGTAACTTCACCAAAATTATATTCAGTTTTATCAAACTCAATAATTGGCGAACCCAATTTCATAAGTGCATCTCTTTCTTTTACACTTTCTAAACTTGAAGTTTTAATTTTTGATGCTGCATCATCTTTACAAGAGGAAACAACCAAACTCAACATTAATAATGAAATAATTAATCTATTTTTCATACTATTTAAATTTATAATAATCCACGTCCTATTTTAGTCAATCTATTTGTTGCTGTAAAATCTTTTAAAATTTTATCCAAAACTCCATTAATAAAATAGCTACTCTTATTTGTTGAATAATCTTTAGAAATCTCTATATATTCATTAATTGTAACTCTTGATGGAATTGAAGGGAATTTTAAAAATTCACAAATTGCCATTTTTATAAGAATCATATCAATATCTGCAATTCTATCGGCATCCCAATTTGGAGTTTTATCTATTATATCCTTTTCAAATTCGGTATGATTTAAAACAACTTTTCTAAATAAATCAACTACAAACTTTTTATCATCTTCATCTTTGTATAATTTACCAAGAACAAATGGCTTTCCATTTTTTTGCTGATTAATTGTTTTTAATACCCATGTATTTACAAATGGAATATCATCAACCCAACTAATATTTTTATCTTCAAAATAATCAGCCAATTTTTCATTAGGTGCAATTACTTCTTTAAATAAAGCCGCTATAAATTCTTTATCTTCTTCAAATGAAGATTTTTCTGAATTCATATATTTTGAATACAATTCGCTTTCTTTAGTTTTTTTCAAAATCTCCTTAATGTACTCGTCATCAAGCTCCCAATAATTCATTTTATTAGCTTCTAGATAATCATTTAAAGAAAAACTTTCTTCAAATATTCTAAAAATCTCGTTGTTTATGAATTTTTTATTAGGATTTAATTCTTGTTTAGTTGCTAAATACTTCTTTTGAGAAATAATAATATGGTTTCTCTCCAAATTTTTCACTTCAACAAATAAACGTAATACTAGAGTGTAGAAATCAAACATTCTATCTATACTCGAATATAAAAATTTCTCTTCCTTGTCAAGTATATCACTTTTTGATTGGAGCAAAGCATAAACTGATTGCATAACTTTAACTCTAATATGTCTTCTATTTATCATTTAAAGAACTTTAAACATTTATTGTTTGAAAATGCAAAAATACTATTATTTTTTATAAATATAATTTTGTTTTTCATTTTTTATTCAAAGTTAAATCTATCATAAAAAAAGTGCTGTAATTATATAAAAATGTATCTTCGTACATTAAATTTGAAATACTTTTTTCTACTTATGAAAGCCTTAAAATATTTAAACAAATACTTCATAAAATATAAATACCGACTACTTATAGGATTGGTTATTACGTTTTGTTCTAAATACTTAACTCTTCAAATTCCGCAACTTATAAGTAAATCTTTAGATGCGGCTCAAGATTATAGAAATGGAGTTATTACAGATATTGAAGTTGTAAAAGCGGACTTGCTTCATAATATTTTATTAATTATTGGAGCTGCATTGTTATCTGGTTTTTTCACTTTTTTAATGAGACAAACCATTATTGTGATGTCTAGGTTGATAGAATTTGACCTTAAAAATGAAATTTATCAACAATATCAAAAACTATCTTTAAACTTCTATAAGAAAAATAGAACAGGAGATTTAATGAATAGAATTAGTGAAGATGTAACCAAAGTTAGAATGTATTTTGGCCCTGCTATTATGTATACAATTAATATGGTTGTATTATTTGCAGTTGCTATAGTAAAAATGTACCATATAGATACTACACTAACCTATTACACTTTACTTCCATTACCTATTCTTTCATTATCTATTTATATTTTAAGTAGAGTTATTCACAAACGAAGTACACTTGTACAGCAGTACTTATCAAAGCTTACAGCTAATGCGCAAGAAACATTTTCAGGAATTAGCATCTTAAAATCTTATGGAATTGAGCAAAATTCTATTACCGAATTTGATGATTTAGCTGAAGAATCCAAAGAAAAAAACATCAACTTATTTAAAGCGCAAGCATTATTCTTCCCTTTAATGATCTTACTTATAGGATTGAGTAATATTTTGGTTATTTACATTGGTGGTTTAAGATACATTTCAGGTGAAATAACCATAGGTGTTATTGCAGAATTTATTATGTATGTAAACTTATTAACTTGGCCAGTTGCAGTTGTTGGGTGGGTAACATCTATTGTTCAGCAAGCAGAAGCTTCTCAAAAACGTATTAATGAATTTTTAAAACACGAACCTGAAATTAAAAATTTAAACGAAAAGCAAACCAACATTAATGGTGCCATAGAATTTAATAATGTTACTTTTACTTATGATGATACCAATATTGTAGCTTTAAAAAATCTTACTTTTAAAATAGAACAAGGTAAAACACTTGCAATTTTAGGAAATACAGGTTCAGGTAAAACCACTGTTTTAAACTTAATTGCTCGATTATATGATGTTGGATCTGGTGAAGTTTTAATTGACGGAAAAGACATTAGAAATTTAAATTTAAATGATGTTAGAAAAAATATTGGCTTTGTTCCTCAAGAAGCATTTCTTTTTTCAGATACCATTAAAAACAACATTAAATTTGGAGAACCAAATGCGTCAGATGCTAAAATAGAACAGGCAGCTAAAGATGCATACATACATCATAATATAATTGAATTTAATGAAGGTTATGATACTTTTGTAGGTGAAAGAGGTGTTACCTTATCTGGTGGTCAAAAACAACGTATCTCAATTGCCAGAGCAATTATTAAAGATCCTAGAATATTAATTTTTGATGATTGTCTTTCAGCTGTTGATACAGAAACCGAAGAAATTATTCTTAACAACTTATATAAAATAAGTAAAAATAAAACCACCATAATTGTAAGCCATAGAATATCATCTATAAAAAATGCAGACAAAATAATTGTGCTTGGTGAAGGGTCTATTATTCAACAAGGTTCACACAATGAATTAGTTAATAATGAAGGTTATTATAAGGAACTTTACGAACAACAACTTTTAGAAAAAGAATTGTAAAAATTGTAAATCACGTCAAATAATTTTTTAGATTTGTGTTGTAGACAATCTAAAAAAAGATTAATAAAATAGAAAGTTAATTATGAATGACAAAGAACATTTAGAACAAGAAGAGATTTTCTCTCAAGTTCTGAGAGCAGGAAGAAGAACTTACTTTTTTGATGTAAGAGCAACAAAGGCAGATGACTATTACTTAACCGTAACTGAAAGCAAAAAATTTACACACGACGATGGATCTTTCCATTACAAAAAACACAAAATTTATTTATATAAAGAAGATTTTGTTGAGTTTAACGAAATGTTAAAAGCTGCAACTGATTATATCTTAGAAGAAAAAGGAGAGGAAGTTATTTCTGAACGTCACCAAAAAGATTTTAAAAAGCCTTCTGAATTAAATCATGAAGAAACTTCAAGTACTGAAAGTTTTACTGATGTAAATTTTGAAGATATTTAAAAAGAATATTTTAGAAAAAAAATCCCATTATGAAAATAATGGGATTTTTTTTTAATAATTTCTATATTTTTCTGATATTTCGAACACATGTTTTAATATTCTTTTTTCTCGCTCATCAAATTCTAAACCTCTTCTCTGAAATACCAAAGAAGCTGTTTCTTCAGCTTTCTTTAATTGATAAATAGAAAATCCTGCTGCTCCACCCCAACTAAATGAAGGAACAAAATTACGAGGAAAATTACTTCCGTAAATATTTGTACTCACTCCAACAACAGTTCCTGTATTAAACATAGTATTAATTGCACATTTAGAATGATCTCCCATCATTAACCCGCAAAATTGTAAACCTGTTTTAGCAAAACGTTCCGTTTCATAGTTCCATAACCTTACTTCAACATAATTATTTTTTAGGTTTGAATTATTAGAATCTGCACCAATATTACACCATTCACCTAATACTGAATTTCCTAAAAACCCATCATGACCTTTATTTGAGAATCCCATAATAACGCTGTTATTAACTTCCCCTCCAACTTTACAATTAGGACCAATTGTTGTGCCTCCATAAATTTTTGCACCCATTTTAATTACAGAATCGTCACCTAAACTAAAAGGACCTCTTATTGCACTTCCTTCCATTATTAAGGTGTCTTTTCCTATGTAAATAGGTCCTGTGCTCGCATTTAAAGTTGAAAATAAAATTTCTGCTCCTTCTTCAATAAAAATATCTTCTTTATTTAAAAAATTTACACCTTCGGGTATCTGTTGTGATGTTCTTCCTTCGGTAATTAAATCAAAATCCTGTTGTATAGCTTGTTCATTCAATGAATATAAATCCCAAGTATTATTAATTTTTAGAATTGGCTCCTTAAATTCGAACCGCTCATAATCCTCAAAACTCACCTCATCTTGGTTATCAGTTGTAAAGAAAGCTATAACCTCCTCTTGTTGAAAAATAGCTTGATTTTCTTTTAAGCTTTTAACTTGTTCAACCAATAAATCTGAAGGTAAAAAAGATGCATTTATCATTACATTACTTTCCATTTCTACCATTGGATATTTCTCTTCCAAGTATTCTTCAGTAATTGTAGTAGTTGTATAACCTAGGTATTTTTCCCATTTTTCACGAATAGTTAATATTCCTATTCTTAAATCGGCCACAGGTTTTGTGTAAGTAAAAGGCAATAAAGCATTGCGTACTGAGCCATCAAATAAAATATAATTCATAATAATTGAATATTTTAAACAAATGTACAGTAAGTTTTGTTTTCTTCAAATGAAAACAAGATATTCTATAATACTTCTTTTTTCCTTAAATAAGTATCAATACTGTCAGCTGTATCAAAACAAGCGCTTACAGAATTAATTTCAGAGCAATAACGAGAATCAATTGGTTGTTTTCTACAACCTATTGCGCCCATATCAATGTTTTTAAAATTTTCATCAAATGACAAACATTTATTATATAAAGTTTCAATAGTGTCCTTCAATTCAATTTCAATATTGTTTTTATTTAAATACCCTTTAAGAAAGTTTTCTACTGCAAATTGAGAATTTTTGCATACAGAATAGGTAACTATATCTTCAGCTGGCTTTAATAATTCATTTTTTGCAAGGTCTAAATTTTTGGTTGCTTCTTTTAAAAAAGCTTGAGTTCTTAAGTCTGTCATTTCTTAATTTTTAAAAGAGTTAAAAAAAGTGCTAGATATATAAAATACCTAGCACTCTTAAAATAATTGATTTATAAATTTTTATAAAGTTCTAGTCTTTCCCATTGAACATCTACTTGTTCTTGAGCTCTATCTAACAACACTTTTGCTCCAACTGAATCTTCTTTTACAACTCTTGTAAAACGAGTTTCAGTATACATAAAGTCTTCTAACGGAGCTGAAGGTGCTTTTGAATCTAATCTAAATCTCTTTCCTTTAACTTCTAAAGGATTGAATCTAAACAATGGCCAATAACCTGTTTCTACCGCTTTTTCTTGATGTGCTGCTCCATCTTTTAAATCATAACCGTGCTCACCACAATGTGAATATGCTATAATTATTGATGGTCCTGGATATGCTTCAGCTTCTTGAATAGCTTTTAGTGTTTGATTATCTTTTGCTCCAATTGCAATTTGTGCAACATACACATTACCGTATGAAACTGCTTGCAATGCTAAACTTTTTTTATTGCTTTGTTTACCTTTCATTGCAAATTTAGCACTTGCACCTAATGGCGTTGCTTTTGAAGCTTGACCACCAGTATTAGAATACACTTCAGTATCCATTACTAAAATATTAACATTTTCACCAGAAGCTAGTACGTGATCAACACCACCATATCCAATGTCATAAGCCCAACCATCACCACCAAAGATCCAAACTGCTTTTTTACGTAAGTATTCAGAAAGGTTTCTTAGTTTTTTAGATTCATAAGTATCAATTGTATCTAAAATTGTATTTAACTCAGCAATATCGTCTAGTTTTTCTTTTTTTAATGTTTCTGTATTTTCAGGACTATCAATAATTTTATTTGTTAATGTACTTCCAATTACACTTTCTAAAGATTTTAATAAACTAACAGCTATTTCTTCTTTTTTAGTTAATGCTAATTTAATACCTAAACCAAACTCTGCATTATCTTCAAATAATGAATTTGCCCAAGCTGGTCCTCTACCATCTTTATTTTTTGTGTATGGTGTTGTTGGTAAGTTACCTCCATAAATTGAAGAACATCCTGTAGCGTTTGCAATTACCATACTATCTCCATATAATTGCGTAATTAACTTAATATAAGGTGTTTCGCCACAACCTGAACAAGCTCCTGAGAACTCAAATAATGGTTGTAAGAATTGAGATCCTTTTACATTTGTTGTTACTAATTTAGTTCTATCATAATCAGGAAGATTAATAAAGTAATCCCAATTTACAGATTCAACTTTTTCAACTTCTGCTTTTTTATGTAAGTTAATTGCAAATATACCTTCAACCAATTTACTTTCTGCTGGACAAACTTGAACACAAAGATCACATCCTGTACAATCTTCAGGAGAAACCTGTAAAACATAACTTTCAGTTTTACTATCAAATGGTCTTCCTTTTGCTGGTACATGTTTTAAATTAGCTGGTGCATTTTCTAATAATTCATTTGGAACCACTTTTGCTCTAATAGCTGCATGTGGACAAATGGCAACACATTTATTACATTGTGTACAAAGATCTGCATCATCCCAAATTGGAACCGCATCAGCAATACCACGTTTTTCATATTGTGTTGTTCCTGTAGGGAACGTACCATCAGCTGTAAATGAACTTACAGGAAGTAAATCTCCATTACCTGCTAAAATTGATCCTAAAACTTCTTTTACAAAATCATCAGCATCTTCAGTCATCATTGGTACTAAACCATTCTCGTTTGTTGTATGACAAGGATATTCAACTTTTTGTAAGTTTTCTAAAGATTTATCAACTGCATTAAAGTTCATTTGAACAACTTTATCCCCTTTTTTAGAATAAGATTTTACAATTGCTTCTTTAATTTTCTTAATAGCTTCATCTTTTGGAAGAACACCAGAAATAGCAAAGAAACACGTTTGTAATACAGTATTTGTTCGTTTTCCTAAATTAGCCTCTGCAGCAACCTTTGTTGCATCAATTACATAAAACTCTACATTATTCTCTATTATTCTTTTTTGAACTGAACTTGGTAGCTCTGCCCAAATTTTATATTTTGAGTGAGGTGTATTAAGTAAGAAGGTACCTCCTTTTTTAATCTTTTTTAAGATATCATACTCATTAATAAAGTTTGGCTGATGACAAGCAATAAAATTAGCCGTACTTATTAAGTATGAAGAATAAATTGGTTCTGGTCCAAAACGTAAATGAGATACTGTTTGTGCTCCAGCTTTTTTAGAATCATATACAAAATATCCCTGAACAAAATTATCTGTAGTTTCACCAATAATTTTAATTGAGTTTTTATTTGCTCCTACCGTACCGTCTGATCCTAAACCATAGAACATACAGTTAAATGTAGATTTTTTAGTTTCGAAACCTGGTTCGTATTCTAAACTAGTATGAGTAACATCATCATTAATACCAATTGTAAAGTGATTTTTTGGAGTTTCTTTATCTAATTCATCATAAATTCCTTTCACCATTGTTGGTGTAAATTCTTTAGAAGAAAGACCATAACGACCACCAACTATTGTAGGCATACTTGCTCCCATTTCAACAAATGCAGTTACTACATCTAAATATAATGGTTCTCCTGTACTACCTGGTTCTTTTGTTCTATCTAATACAGCTATTTTTTTAACTGTTTTAGGCATTTCTTTAATAAAGTCACTTACAGAGAACGGACGGTATAAACGTACAAATAACGCTCCTACTTTTTCTCCTTGCTCTACTAAAGTATCAATAGTTTCTCTTACAGGGCCTTCTCCAGATCCCATAATTACAGTTACTTTTTCAGCTTCTGGATGTCCTATATAATAAAATAAGCTATATTTTCTTCCTGTTAGTTCATAAAACTCATCCATAGTTTCCTGAACAATTCCAGGAACTTTTTCATAATATGTATTTGCTGCTTCACGCGCTTGGAAAAATACATCTGGATTTTGTGCTGTACCTCTTAAAACAGGATTGTCTGGATCTAATGAATTCTTTTTATGTTTCATTATATCATTCTCTGGCATCATTGTTTTAATAACATCATCAGGAATAGAATCAATTTTAGATATTTCATGAGAAGTTCTAAAACCATCAAAAATATTCATAATTGGAACTTTACTTTTTAAAGCTGCAACTTGAGCAATTAAAGCAAAATCTTGAGCTTCTTGCACAGACCCACCAAATATCATTGAAAAACCTGTTTGACGAGCTGCCATAACATCTGAATGATCACCAAAAATTGATAATGCATGAGTTGCTATAGTTCTAGCTGCTACATGTACTACAGTAGGCAATAATTCACCTGCCATTTTATACATATTAGGAATCATTAATAATAATCCTTGAGATGCTGTAAATGTGGTGGTTAATGCTCCTCCTTGTAAAGATCCATGAACTGTACCTGAAGCTCCTGCTTCACTTTGCATTTCAATAATTCTCGGGACATCTCCCCATATATTTTTCTGACCCTTAGCACTATAGACATCTACATGCTCACCCATTGGCGAAGCCGGTGTAATTGGATAAATTGCACAAACTTCATTAGTTTTGTGTGCTATTCTGGCCACCGCCTCATTAGCATCACAAATTAATTTTTTTGTTTCTGGTTTCATTTCTTCTTTATATTTACATGAAATAGTTTGTAGATTATTTTATTGAAGATGCTACAAACTATAATAATTATTAATTTAAGTATTGTAAAATTAGAAGATTTAGCCAAGAGTTATAATGATATATATCAGCAAATACAAGTTATAAAATTATTTAGAATCATTTAAAACAATGATTTTAAGTAACTGTATTTCAACTTATTATAAAGACTCATTGTAATACAAAAAGATCTTTTGTAACAAAAATAACAATTCTTTAACCTTTGAAATTATAGAAATATTAAGTTTTTATTAGATTTATGTAATGTGAAAATTGTTTTATTTTATAATTATTTCAGAACATTATTAACTAAAATATGATTGAATTTTTAATGCTGCTTATGAAATAATTACAACTTTATTAATAATTATTATTATAAAAAAAATTAAGAATTCATTTTTTTTATAAACCTGATAAATAAGCTCCAAAAGTATCTTTAAATGAGAATCCTTTTAGAATACGTTGTTTATTTAATTTTTGTTTCTCCACCAAAGACCATAATATAAATTCTTTTACAAATAAAGTATCCCTAACATCCAATTGAGACATATAATTATTTATTAAAGCATCTAAAGGAACTACCTTATTTAAAGTTTCAGCGTATTCATCTTCAGAAGCATCATCCATTAATTCAAATGAACCACTTTCAAAAAACCAATCTAAAACAGCATCATAAGGATCACTTTCCTCTTCATGCTTTAATTTTTTTATCTCTGGAAAATAGTTAAAAAATAATGTTTTAGCTGCGCTACCAATTAACTTTTCAGCTACAAAAGCAGCTCCTTCTTGTTCCCCTTCATACACCAGCTCTATTTTACCTGTTATGGCTGGAATTACACCTAATATATCTGAAAACCTTATAGTAGTTTTTTGTGAGCCAGAACTTATACATCTATACTCTGCTGTACTCAATAAATTTTCATATGCAGTAATACTCATTCTTGTGCTAATACCACTTTTATTATCTACGTATTCACTATTACGTGCTTCAAAACCTATTTGTTCTACCAAATCTTTCGCTATTTCTGGAATGTATATTTCACATACTCTTTCCTCTTGCAATTTGGCTTCTTGTTTTGTTATTGTCTTAGAAATTTCAATATTTTCAGGATAATGTGTTAATATTTGTGACCCAATTCTATCTTTTAAAGGAGTTACTATACTTCCTCTATTTGTATAATCTTCTGGATTAGCGGTGAAAATAAATTGTAAATCTAATGGCATTCTTAATTGAAAACCTCTAATTTGAATATCTCCTTCTTCTAAAATATTAAACAATGCAACCTGAATACGAGCTTGTAAATCTGGTAACTCATTAATTACAAAAATACATCTGTTTGCTCTTGGAATCATTCCATAATGAATTACTCTTTCATCTGCATAGTTCAATTTTAAATTTGCAGCTTTAATTGGGTCTATATCTCCTATCAAATCGGAAATAGTTACATCTGGTGTCGCTAATTTTTCATAAAAACGATTATCTCTATGCAGCCAACTTATTTTTGTTTCATCACCATATTTTAAAACCTGTTCTTTTCCAAATGCGCTAATAGGATTTAATGGATCGTCATTAATCTCTGAACCTTCAATTACTGGTATATATTCATCTAATAATTGAACCATTAAACGAGCTAACCTAGTTTTTGCTTGTCCGCGAAGTCCTAGTAAATTAATATTATGTTTTGAAAGAATAGCTCTTTCCAATTGTGGAATTACGGTATTTTCATACCCATGAATACCTTTAAAAGATACTTTTTTATTTTTAATATTCTCTATTAAATTTAAACGAAGTTCATCTTTTATACTTTTAGAAACATAACCTGCTTCTTTTAATTCTTTGATTGTTTTTATAGTAGTATGCATATTATCTAATTCTTTTTTTTCTGTTATTTTCATAATCATGAAAAATCATTTCACCCAAACCTTCCAATCCTGTATAAAAAGCCTTACCTCTATTTGAAGCTGTAAATTCTTCAACAAAAGTCTGTAAATATGGGTCTTGAGCAATCATAAAGGTAGTGATTGGAATGTGCAGTTTTCTAGCTTGGGAAGCCATATTATAACACTTTTCAACTATATACTTATCTAAACCGTTACTGTTTTTATAATAAGTGCCATCTGGTAACTGTAAACAACTTGGCTTCCCATCTGTAATCATAAAAATATGTTTATTGGTATTTCTTTTTCGTCTTAAAATATCCATTGCAAGTTTTAAACCCGCAACAGTATTTGTATGATAAGGCCCTACTTGAAGATATGGCAAATCTTTTACTTTTATTGGCCAAGCATCATTTCCAAAAACCAAAATATCTAAAGTATCTTTAGGATATCTGGTGGTAATTAATTCCGCTAATGCCATTGCAACTTTTTTTGCTGGAGTAATTCTATCTTCACCATATAAAATCATACTATGGCTAATATCAATCATTAACACAGTACTCATTTGAGATTTATGATTTGTATCTTCTACAACTAAATCTTGCTCTGTTAATTTAAAACTATCTAAACCATGGTTTATTTGGGCATTTTTTAAACTTTCAGTAATTGATAAGCGGTCTAAAGAATCTCCAAATTCAAAATTTCTATAATCACCTGTATGCTCATCGCCTATTCCTGTGGTTTTTGTTTTATGATTCCCAATTCCACTCTTTTTAATTTTCCCAAAAATCTGATTTAAAGCATTTTTCCGAATCGCTCTTTCCGTTTTAGCTGTTATACTGCTTTTAGAATCTCCATTAGGTGTAATGGTTTCTTTTAAATAACCTTTATTCTTTAAATCTTCAATAAAGTCTTCAATTGTATATTCTTTGGTTGTAAGTTTATATTCTTTATCAAGCATTTTTAACCAGTCAATGGCTTCATCAAAATCTCCTGAAGTATGTGTAATTAATTCTTTAAAAATATCAAACAGCGTATCAAACGGACTTTTTATTTCAGCCTCATATGGTGTAAACTTAAAACCGGTTCTATTATTTTTATTACTCATATTAATTAATAACCTTTAATTAAAACTTAAAATGCGTTGCTTAACAATACTAAAAATTCTTTTATTTATTTGTTTAGTCGAGTTTTTATAAAAATCATACTCTTCAACAGTAAAATGACCAATTACAATCCCTTTTATCTCATTTTTAAATTGATTATCCTTTAAAAATATGGTTGTAACAAATTTATCTTTTTGAATATCTGTTGAATTAACAATATCAAATTTTTTCAAAACCATATAGTTATGAAAATACACAAATAACAAATCATTCAACCATTTAATTATTGGGCGTAAGGTTGTATTTTGAAAATTTTCAAGCTTTTTTGTGTTATCTAAAATAGCAGCGTTTGTTATTAATGGTCTTTTTTTCATTATAAATAAACTTCATTTATTCTAAAATAATTGTATCAATAATAAGTTTAAACTTTTCGTTCTTTTTGTTTCCTATTAAAAAACCAATCTCTTCTAATTCAGATCCTGGAAAATTTGGTATAGATAATTCCCTTCCTCTAAAAGTAGGCTTCAATTTTGCCAATTCAATTTCAATAACCTGCCAATTACCATTAGATTGAAAGAAACCTATATAAGAATGTTGTTTAAAAATTGATGCTTTAGCTCTAAACTGATATCGTTTTCCATCTCCTTTTAAACGAATTTTAATTGTTTTAAATTTAGAAATATTCAGTTTTCCAAAACGATGTCTTAATAAAGAAAATCCACCATTGTTTTCTAAAGATACTTCCCCTTCAAAAACGGCGTTTCCATTTTTATTAATACTTATGTTACTCTTAGACTCACCTCCCATAATTACATCATTTACAAGTCTCCAACTATCTAATTTACTGTTTATAGTAAATTTTACAATGGTATGATCTGTTTTTTCAATTAAAGTCATAAGCATAAAGTATTTAAAATTAACAATCTTTAAGTACTATAATCCCCAAAAAGTTCAATAAGTTTTTTAGTTCTATAGTTAAAAATTTCGGTAAGTTTTGGTTTTACTAAAATTGGATGTACCAACCTTCCAAGAAAACCAAGAGGAACTTTATAGTCTATAATATCTTCCATTTCAACTCCTCCATCAATTTCTTTAATAAAATGTTTGTGGTGCCAAAGTGCATAAGGCCCAAACCTCTGCTCATCAACAAAATATTGTTTATCAACTATATGTGTAATTTCTGTAACCCAATTTGTTTTAATTCCTAAAATTGGTGTTACAATATACTGTATTATTTGGCCCGCAAACATTGGTTTATCTGCTCCTGAGATAATATCAAAGCTCATATAATCTGGAGTAATTGTTTTTAAATTTGCAGGACTTGATAAAAACTCCCAAGCTTCATCAATTGAAATAGGTAATTTTTGTTTTGAAGACAAAGTATATACTGTTCCTTTTGTATTAAACTTCATCCTTTAATTTTTTAAATAGATATACGCATTTAAACTTGTAGCAATAAGCAACCAAATAAAATAAGGAGCAATTAACCAAGATTTAATTCCTAAACCACTTCCAAATTGAAATAGATAATAGCCAACTACTGCAGTTAACAAAATAATTTCAATCAACCCAAAACCTGTTTGTTGCTGATTAAAAAAGATGTAATTCCAAGCTATATTTAATATAAATTGAATAGCAAATACAATCCAAAAAGAATTTCCCGGTTTTAAAGCCAATAAATAGGCTAAATAAAAGGAAAAACATACCATTATTGTAGTCCAAGCAACACCAAAAAACCAACCTGGAGGTGTCCAAGGAGCTCTATTTAAGGTTATGTACCAATTAGATTGTGGCCCGTTATTCATAAAATAACTACCAATTGCTAAGGCTCCAAAATTTAATACTAAAAAAATTAATATGTATTGTATATGCGTACTCATATTATTTTAAATGATTTAAAATTTTTGAGCTCATTGGTTTTGTAATTGAGTAATAAAAATCTATATAATTACCATTTTCATCTACCATATACTTTTGAAAATTCCATTTAACAGATGAACTTTTCACTCCATTTAATTCCTTTTTAGTTAACCAAGCATATAAAGGGTGTATGTTTTCACCTTTAACATCAATTTTCTCAGTCATTAAAAAAGTAACACCATAATTAACCTCACAAAAAGATTGTATTTCAGGCAATGTCCCTGGCTCCTGCCCACCAAATTGATTACAAGGTAAACCTATAATAACAAGTTTATCTTTGTATTCTTTATTTAATTTCTCTAAATCTTTATATTGCCCTGTAAAGCCACATTTTGAAGCCGTGTTAACAAACAATATTTTTTTCCCTTTAAAATCTTTTAAATTAATAGGTTCTCCGGTAATACTGTTTATTGAAATATTATAAATTGACGATTTAGTTTCCATATTCTTTTTGTTTGATATTGATCCCATTAACAATATAAATGAAGCCATTAAACTTACTACTATACCTATTAGTTTCATAGTTTTTTTAAAATTTTAAATTTTCAAACTAGTTATTCCACAATCCATTTGAAATATTTGTCCAGACATAGATAAAGCTTTTTCTGAAATTAAAAACGCAGCCATAGTTGCCACCTCTTCAACATTTAAATATTTTTTTAACGGATGTCTTTCAATCATTTGCTCTTTTTGTCTATCATTTCGCAATAGTTTAGATGCTAATGTAGTATCCGTAACTGTTGGTGCTATAGCATTAACTCTTATGTTTGGAGCATACTCAGCTGCTAACGATTTTACCAAACCTTCAATAGCTGATTTTACGCTAGCAACACTTGTATGAAATGGCATTCCCAATTTGGAAGCTACCGTACTAAACAATAAAATACTTGAGTTTTTACTTTCCTTTAAATTTGGTAAATACTTTTGAATTGCTCTTACAGCTCCTAAAAAATTAATTTCATAATCCTTTTTAAAATCATCTAATTTTAATCGTTCAAAAGGTTTTAAATTAATACTTCCCGGACAATAAATTAATGAATCTACATTTTGTATTTCAGGTAATTCATCAATCAAAATGTTACAATTATAATGTGTAAAGTTTTTATGAATTAAACTAGGATTAGTTCTACTTATGTTTATAACTAAACATTCATTAAGTAAAATATTAACAATAGCATTTCCAATTCCTTTACTACCTCCAATTATAACAATTGTTTTCATATCATTCTACTAATATTTTAATCGTTTTTCAACTTTTCGCTTAATAACTGTTAAACGTTTCATAAGGTCCATTAATTCAGGATCCTTATTTTTCTTATAAATTTCATTAACACCTAAAATTAACGCCTTAACTTCTCTTGAGGCCATAATTCTTTCATTTGTACTCTTTAACGAAAGTTTACGATGCTCAAATTCCAACGCTTTTTCTACTAATTCCATACTTATATTTTTAAATAATTTTGAAGTTCTACAATTTTTTTTGACTTATTAAATACACCACTATAATAACTTGTTACTGTAGTTGATGAATCATCCTTAATACCTCTTGATGCAACACATAAATGCTTTGCGTCTATTATTACTGCAATGTTTTCGGTTTCTAAAATATTACCAAGCTCTAATCCAATTTGATTTGTTAATCTTTCCTGAACTTGCGGTCTCTTTGCAAAATACTGAACTATCCTATTAATTTTTGAAAGTCCAATTACTTTTCCTGATGAAATATAAGCTACATGAACTTTACCAAAAAATGGAACAAAATGATGTTCGCAATTAGAATAAAATTTAATATCCTTTTCAACCAACATTTGATTGTACTTATATTTATTCTCAAACAACGTTATTTCTGGCTTATTCTCAGGGTTTAATCCTGAAAATATTTCATCTATATACATTTTTGCAACTCTATTTGGAGTTTCTTTTAATGAATCATCTGTTAAATCCATTCCCATAACTTTCATTATATCCGAAAACAACTCCGTAATTTGCTCTTTTTTTTCTTCATCAGATAATTTAAAAGCATCTTTAACTAATGGCGTCTCAACACCCGTTTTTAAATCATCTTCAACAACATCTTCAGAATTCAAATCGTTTAACCCACTTTGTTTAGCCCGAAAATTCAACAAAGTTTCTTCTTGTCTCATAAAGCTTAATTTTTAGTTCATAATCCTCCTCTAAAAGAGGTTTAAAAATTTAAAAATACCAATGTTATATTTTATCACGTTTTACTAAAATTTTAAACACTTCTATTCTTAGAATCAAATTTAACCAAATACATTATGTTTTATAAAATCGAAAAAATGTTTAACAATTACATTACTTTTAACTTTAATTATAATACGTATTACTTAATTCTAACTGGTAATTATGACTATGATAATTTCAATTACTGCATTCAATTACTGCACTTTCCAAACATATTTATTTTTTTCAATCGCCCAATTTAAAGCAGACCACATATGTATTGGAGTAAAGCACTCTTCATCAATTATCGGTATTTTATTATTTTTGTTTACTTACAATTTAACAAAGTTAAACATTTAAATTTAAGTTTCCATAATCCACTATTAGTTTTATCTATACTTTAATAAAGTTTTAACATAGTTTAAATTTAAATACAAGCTGTTGTTTTGTTTAATTTTTGTACCTTTACGTTAAACATTATTTAAAAATAAAATATTATGTCCAAAAATAAAGAAATTAATGCTATGGAAATTATCTCTAAATATATGAGTTACATTTTAGAGCATAATTTAAAACCACCAACTGTTTTCTCATTTGCTAAAGAAAATAAATTTGAAGAAGCTACATTTTATCAATTTTTCGGATCCTTTGAAGCTCTTGAAAAATCTATTTTTAATGCATTTTTTGAGAATACAATTAGTGTAATAGAAAAAAGTGAAGACTACCAAAATTTTGATGCTCGTAATAAGTTATTAAGTTTTTATTATACTTTTTTTGAAATTTTAACTTCAAACAGAAGTTTTATTATTTCAATATTAGACACTAATAAGTTAGACATTAGTAAACATAGTGCATTATCTATGCTTAAAACCAGTTTTACTAATTATATAGACTCTCTGGAAATAGAAACTATTGATTTTAAACAAAAAAATATAGTTCAAATTCAACAAAAGAGTATTAAAGAAACTGCCTGGATTCAATTATTAGTTACCTTAAAATTTTGGATAAATGATACTTCTGCAGCTTTTGAAAAAACAGATATTTTTATTGAAAAATCTGTAAATACAAGTTTTGATTTAATTAACTCAACTCCTTTAAAAAGTATTATTGATTTGGGTAAATTTTTATACAAAGAAAAAATAAACACAAACTAAAATAAATATGTTAAAAACTATAGATACAATTCCTATCTCAAAAATACATAGAGCTTCTAAATTAGTACAAACCGGCGCCAAAGTTGGGATGAATTATTTAAAATATTATGGAGATAAATTAGTAAGTACAGAAGATGAAGCTAAACAAAAACTAGATAAAAATAACGCTGAAGACATTTATGATGGTTTAAAAAACCTAAAAGGAAGCGCCTTAAAAGTAGCTCAAATGTTAAGCATGGAAAAAAGTGTTTTACCACAAGCTTATGTAGAAAAGTTTTCCTTATCTCAATTTTCGGTTCCTCCCTTATCGGCCCCTTTAGTTATTAAAACGTTCAAAAAATATTTTGGAAAGGCTCCAAATGAAATTTTCGACACTTTTAATGCAAATTCAGTAAATGCCGCAAGTATTGGACAAGTTCATAAAGCTGAAAAGGACGGTAAAAATTTAGCAGTAAAAATTCAATATCCTGGAATTGCCAATAGTATATCTAGCGATTTAACGCTGGTTAAACCAATTGCAATAAGTATGTTTAATATTAAAGGAAAGGATTCTGATAAATATTTTAAAGAAGTTGAAGATAAATTAATTGAAGAAACCAACTATTTAATTGAAATTAAACAGAGTAAAGAAATCTCAGCTGCTTGTAATCATATCCCAAATTTACGCTTCCCAAAATATTATTCAGAATTTTCTTCGGAAAGAATTATTACAATGGACTGGATGCACGGGGAACATTTATCTGAATTTACAGCTCATAATACAAATACGGAAAAATCAAACAAACTAGGACAAGCTTTGTGGGATTTTTATATGTACCAAATTCACACTTTAAAAAAAGTACATGCAGATCCTCACCCAGGAAATTTTTTAATTTCAAAAGATGCCGATTTAATAGCTTTAGATTTTGGCTGTATGAAAGCAATTCCTGATGAATTTTACATTCCTTATTTTGAATTAGCTAAAAAGGAGAATATTAATAATACCGATATTTTTAAACAAAAATTATTTGAATTAGAAATTTTAAGAGATGATGACTCTCCTGAAGAATTAGCATTTTTCACAGCTATGTTTCACGATATGCTAAGTTTGTTTACTCAACCTTTTCATAAAGAAACATTCGATTTTTCTAATCCTAACTTCTTTAAACAAATTGCAGAATTAGGAGAACGTTACTCAAAAAATACAGAGCTTAAAAAAATGAATGGAAATAGAGGTTCCAAACATTTTATATATATAAACAGAACGTTTTTTGGTCTTTATAACTTAATGTTTGATTTAAAAGCAACTGAAGTAAAAATTAATAATTATAAAAAATTATAACCATTTAAATTTAATAAATTTTAAAAATGAAAATTCTAGTTACAGGTGCAACAGGCTATATTGGAAAACGCTTAATACCTATATTATTAAATGAAGGTTATACTGTTGTTTGTGCCGTACGAGATAAAAATAGATCTCCCAATAATTTTAAAAATGATAAAAATATAAGTATTGTTGAAGTAGATTTTTTAAAACCAAATACTTTAATTAATATCCCTAAAGATATTGATATTGCATACTACTTAATCCATTCAATGTCAAATTCTTCAACAGAATTTCACATACTAGAAGAGCAGTGTGCACAAAATTTCAAAAACCACATTGAAAACACTACAACCAAACAAGTTATATATTTAAGTGGTATAACTAATGATACAAAGCTCTCAAAACATTTATTATCACGAAAAAATGTTGAAACAACTTTAAATTCAGAAAAATATGCTTTAACCACATTTAAAGCAGGTATTATAGTTGGATCAGGAAGCTCTTCCTTTGAAATTATAAGAGATCTGGTTGAAAAACTACCCATTATGGTTGCTCCAAAATGGCTAAATACCAAAACTCAACCTATTGCTGTTAGAGATGTATTGTCTTTTTTAGAAAAAGCAAAAGGAAACGAAAAGCTTTACAATAAATCGTTTGATATTTTTGGACCAGAAATACTTACTTACAAACAAATGCTTTTAGAATTCGCAAAAATAAGAGGGCTTAAACGAAGAATTATTACAATACCAATAATGACTCCTAAGCTCTCATCATACTGGCTTTATTTTGTAACCTCTACATCTTATAAATTAGCAGCTTCACTCGTAAATAGTATGGGTATAGAAATTATTGGAAACACTAGTAACATTAACAAAATACTAAACATAAAACCCATTTCATATAAAGATGCTGTAAAAAATGCATTTTTAAAAATTGAACAAAATAGTATAGTTTCTAGCTGGAAGGACTCTTTTATAAGTAGCGCTTTAAAAAGCGATATACATAAACATATTAATGTACCAACTTACGGCTGCTTTACAGATAAAAAACAACGAAATTTAAAAGATGTAAATTATACTTTGAACAAAATATGGTCTATTGGAGGTGAAAACGGATGGTATTACGGAACTTTTTTATGGAAATTACGCGGTTATTTAGATAAATTATTTGGCGGAACTGGTTTAAGGAGAGGACGTACACATCCTACAAAACTAAACAATGGAGATTCTTTAGATTTTTGGCGTGTTATTTATGCTAATAAAGAAGCCAAAAAACTTTTATTATATGCTGAAATGAAACTTCCTGGCGAAGCTTGGCTTGAGTTTAGAATAGAAAACGATATACTATATCAAACAGCTACATTTAGACCTCAAGGTATTGCTGGTAGATTATATTGGTATGCAGTAACACCATTTCATTGGTTTGTTTTTAATGGAATGATTTCTAAATTAGTATAAATTATCGAACTAAAGAAGCTTTAACCACTTCTAAATAACGTAAACGTGCAAATTTGTGATCTACAATTTCAGAAATATCTTTATAATTAGGATTCCATTTTTTGATATATTTAAAATCTGGATCAAATTTTTGTTGTTGTGTAGTTGGATTAAATACTCTAAAATAAGGAGCCGAATCACAACCAGTTCCTGCAGCCCATTGCCAGTTTCCATTGTTAGCCGCTAAATCATAATCCAATAATTTTTCAGCAAAATAAGCCTCTCCCCAACTCCAATCAATTAATAAATGTTTATTTAAAAAACTAGCAACCACCATTCTCACCCGGTTATGCATATAACCTGTTTGGTTTAACTCTCGCATCCCAGCATCTACAATTGGGTATCCCGTATTTCCTTCACACCACAACTTAAACTCTTTTTCATTATTTCTCCAAGGAATAAAATTGTATTTCGATTTGAAATTTTCATTCACAACTTTAGGAAATTGATACAGTATTTGCATAAAAAACTCCCTCCAAATAAGTTCATTACAATAAGTAGCATTTACAGTTTCTGCGTATTTAAAAAGTTTGCGAATACTTATTAATCCAAATCTTAAATACACAGATGTGTTTGATGTATCAATTGTTGGTAAATCTCTAAACTTTTCATAGTCTAAAATTGTATTTTTATTAATTTCTCTAACTTTTATAGTACTTTTTGTAAAACCAATGTCTTTTAATGAAGGGAAACTTAATGTTGATTTTATAAAATTTTCTTTTATGTTTTCAGAAGGATAGAAATCATTTTTTTGGGAATTATACAAGTTCCACCATTTGTTTTTATACGGTGTATAAACAGTATAAGGTTTTCCATCTGCTTTTAAAACTTCACCAGCTTCAAAAATAACTTGATCTTTGTAAGTCTTTACTTCAATATTATTTTTAAAAAATATTTTAATTATTTCAGCGTCTCTTTTATTTGCATAAGGTTCATAATCTTTATTGAAAAATACTTTTTTAATGTTAAATTTATTTAGAAGCTCTTCCCAAACAGTAATTACATTTCCTTTTTCTACATTTAATGAAGAATTATTTTCAACTAAATCATCATTTATTTTATTTAATGAATTATAAATAAAAGTAACTCTTGCATCATCTTTTGGTAATTCATTTAAAATAGCTTCATCAAAAATAAAAATTGGAAGCACTTTAAATCCAGAATTTAATGCATAGTACAATGCTGTATTATCGTGTAATCTTAAATCTCTTCTAAACCAAAAAACAGCAACTTCACTTTTGTTATTCATTTACTTTTTATTTATAATTTTGGGTTTCATTTTTTCAATTAAAATTATTGCTCCATACAACATACTAAATGCATAAAAAACATCTTCAACGGGAATGGTTCCTATTCTAATTCCTAAATTTTCAGCATTATTATACCAAACAACCTGCTCTTCAATAAAGCTTCCTGTTAAAATTCCATTTACTATAAAAAATGGAATAAGAACTACTAAAAATGTAATGAAAAATGAATTTAAAATCTTGTTTGTATCAATTAACGAATAAATTAAAAGCAAAGCAAAAACCAGAAAACTAAAAAAAGTGTACAACCTATTATAATTTAAAACAACAATTATTAAGGAGAATAAAATAAAGAATTTTAAAAGTCCATTTGTAATTTTTTTAGGTAATGCTAAATTCGGAAAAAAGTGTAATAACGCATAATGGGTAAAAATACTTGCATATGGAATACAAAAAAAGAATAAAACTTCTTCAATAGGTAAATTATAAATATTAAAACCCAATAAATAGTTCTTATTAAAACCCCAAATTCCCAAATTAGTAAACCAAACGTCCCAAATTAAAAAAGGAATTGCAACTAAAGTTATTGCTAAAAACACAGCTTTCCAATACTGTATAAAATTCATTTTCTTTTGAAAACTATACAAAAATGGCACCGAAAAAGAAGCAACATTTATTAAAATATATAAATACATTAAATTTTAAAATATTTTTTAGGCACATTTAACATTCCAAAACATTCACCATCTTCTTTTCCTAAATGTTTATGATGCACTTTATGAGCTTTACGTAAACCAATTAAATATTTATTTTTGGTGTTTTTAAACCACTTAAATCGCTGATGAATTAAAACATCATGAATTAAAAAATAGGCTATGCCATATAACAAAATTCCTAAACCTATAAAAAACTTATAATTTAAACCTCCTTGCAAACCAAAATAAAATAATGCTATACTTGGAATAGCAAATATTATGAAGAATATATCATTTCGCTCAAAAGTATTTTGATATCTCGGTTGATGGTGATCTTCATGAAAATACCACATAAAACCATGCATTACAAATTTATGAGTTAACCAAGTAATACACTCCATTATTAAAAAAGCAGCAATTGTTGTAATTACAAATATCATAATTTATCTAAAGTTTGTTCAATCTTTTCTTTTTCTTCAATTTTTAAACTTTCTAACAATAACATATTGTTTAAAATATATTTTTTTAAAGCTAAATCTAATTTTGCATTTACCATTTCTTGTGTAATAACATTAAAATCTTCTGAAATAAAATCGTTGTATCCCAAAAAATTTGGAATCTGTTTTTGCATAATATATCTAATATATCTTATTTCTACATTTAAAGGATTTTCAACAATATCTTGATCTAAAATTTTCTTACCTTGTTTAAAATGTTTTAGTTTTGAAAAAGGGTTTTTCACAAATCTAGATTTCATAAATACCATGGCAGCATAATAACCTTTAGCCTCTGCAGTAGTACCTTGTTTTAATTGCTCTATAAATCCTTCAGCTTGCTCTAAATTATTTATATTTAAAAACTGTTCTCTTACACTTTCCAAAGGTGTTTTTAAAGAAACAAGCATTATAAATGAACAAATAATAAGAAATTCTTTCATTACAGTAAATTTAATTTATAAACTACAAAAGATTTTGCCAATAAGCTAATTTTCATAGGGTTTGACACTCTAATACGCGTATTTAATATTTCATTAAAAGGAGTTCTTTTTAATTTATTTAATAATCTTTTATAATAAACATACGCCGTATAAACACCAAATTTAGCTTCAATAGGCAATCCTTTAATCCCTATAAATGCCTCCTTAAAATCAGCCTCAATATCGGCAATTATTTCTGCTTTTTCATTAGCCGTTAATTCTTTTAAATTTACTCCTGGAAAATATGAGCGATGTAATAACTCATAATCATCTTTTAAATCTCTTAAAAAATTTACCTTTTGAAAAGCCGAACCTAGTTTCATTGCTGAATATTTTAATTCTTTATATTTTTCATCATTACCATCAACAAAAACTTTTAAACACATTAAACCAACAACATCTGCAGAACCATAAATATACTGGTTATATTCTTCTACTGTATTATAGGTTTCTTTTTTTAAATCTGCTTTCATGCTTTTTAAAAATGACTGAATTAGATCATCTGTAATATTGTATTTTTTTACAGTATGTTGAAAGCAATTTAAAATAGGATTTAAACTAATCCCTTGACTATAAGACTTATAATAATCCTTTTCAAATTCATCTAATAAATCTTCTTTATCATAGTTATGAAAAGAATCTACTATTTCATCAGCAAAACGAACAAACGCATAAATACTATAAATTGCTTCTCTAATTTTTGGAGAAAGCATATAAACAGCCATTGAAAATGAAGTACTGTATGTTTTAGTTACAATTTTACTACACTTAAAAGACGTTTCATCAAATAATTTCTTCATTATTAATTTTTTTTAGTCGTTTTACTTATTAATTATTCTTTATTACCATATCAGAAACAATTTTACCAGATATAATAGCAGGAGGAACTCCAGGACCTGGAACAGTTAATTGCCCTGTAAAAAATAAATTTTTCACTTTCCCACTTTTTATTTTAGGCCTTAAAAATGCTGTTTGAAATAATGTATTTGCCATTCCATAAGCGTTTCCTTTATAAGAATTATAATCCCTTTTAAAATCATTTACACAATATGACTCTTTAAATAAAATTTTATCCTTTAATTTTTGACCAGTTAAATTTTCTAATCGATTTATTATTTTTAAAAAATACTCCTCTCTAACCTCAGGAATATCATTTAAATCTGGCGCCAAGGGTATTAAAAAAGTAGCCGCCTCCTTTGAAATAGGGGCAAAACTATTATCTGTTATACTTGAAAAACTTGCATAAAAAAGCGGCTCTTTTGGCCATTTTGGCGTATCATAAATATCTTTTGCGTGCACATCAAAACTTGTATCAAAAAAAAGAGTGTGATGCGCTACATTCTTAATTTTTGTATCAAAACCAACGTAAAAAAGTAACGCTGACGGAGCAAAAGTTTTTTTCGCCCAATATTTTTCAGAATAAACTCTATACTTTTCATTTAATAATGTTTCGGTATGGTGATAATCTGCTCCACTTATTACAATATCTGATTCTATAAATAAATTATTTGAAATTACCCCTTTAACCAAACCATTATCAACTACAATTTCCTCAACATTCTGTTCTGTTAAAAATTCAACTCCTAAAGATTTAGCCAGATTAACAAATCCATTTACCACTTCAAACATTCCCCCTTTTGGATGCCAAGTACCTAAACCAAAATCTGCATAATTCATAAAATTGTAAAAACTAGGAGTATTTGAAGGTTTTGCACCTAAAAACAATACAGGAAACTCCAAAATTTGTTGAAGTTTATGGCTTTTTATTTTTCTTCTAACCGTTTTACTTATACTCGTAAAAAATTGATTTAATTTAGAAATTGTTGTTAAGTTTATTAACTCTGTAATAGATTCTCCTGGTTTGTACACCAAATCATTAATAGCAACTTCATAATTGAACTTTGCCGAATCTAAAAATTCTTTTAAATACTTTGAACTACCTTTTTCTTCTTGCTCAAAAACTTTATAAATTTTCTTAAGAGTGTCCGGTATAGTAATTGAGTCATTTTTACCAAAATAAACTTGATAAGCTGGTGATAAACGCTCTAATTGATAAAAATCAGATGGTTTTTTATCAAAATCATTAAAAAATTTCTCAAAAACATCTGGCATCCAATACCAAGTAGGTCCCATGTCAAATTTAAATCCATCTTTTTCAAATTTTCTTGCCCTACCTCCTAGAGTTGTATTCTTTTCTAAAACACAAACACTGTAACCCTTTCTAGCCAAATAACAAGAAGCCGATAACGACGAGAAACCCGAACCAATGATAATAACTTTTTTACTCTTTTTATTCATTTAAACTCTTATTAACTTTAGAAGCTATTTTTATTTTTTATAAAATTGCAAGACTTTCTATATACATATTCACCTTTAAGATAGATATTTTTTAGCAGAAATAAGAAAAACCTTATTTCTGCTCATTATTAAAACTAACTACTTGGTAACAAAACCATATCAATTGCGTGAATAACACCATTTGTTCCTTGAACGTCATTTGTTGCGTCTCCAACTAAAATATTAACCACCTGATTACTCGTTGTTTTTATTTGAGCACCATCAGCCAAGTCAATCATTATTGAGCTTCCTTCAAATGTTGTAACATCTCCTTCGGTTAATTGGTCTGCCTGAACATTAGCACTAGGTATTACGTGGTATTTCAACACTGCATCCATAACTGTAATAGGAATATCTCCTAAATTATTCCACGAATCATTTGAATCAAGTAATGATTGAAACGCTGTATTAGTAGGTGCAAAAATTGTAAATGGCCCATCTCCAGATAATATTGAAACAAAATCAGTAGTATGTCTACTATCTGTTAAGGCCGCAACCAATGTTGTGAACCCTGAATTATTTAAAGCTAATGTTACTACGTTTGGTGGTAACATTACTTTATCTATAACATGAACTACTCCATTTGTTGCTTCAATATCAACAGTTACTGGATTTGAATCACCATTAAATTGAACACCTCCAACAGTTTCAACCTGCATAGAAATAAATTCATCATTTGGTCCCATTAAATTTGTTTTCACATAAGTATCAGAAAGATCTGTAGACATAATATTTCCAGAAATTACATGAAATAATAAAACTGATTTTAAAAGATCCACTGGGATATCATCAAGACCATTCCAAGAATCATTTGAATCTAACAAATTTTGAAATGCGGCATTAGTTGGAGCAAACACGGTAAACGGTCCGTCTCCTTTTAAAACATCAACTAATCCCGCTTTTTGAACAGCTAAAACTAAAATACTTAAATCATCAGATCCAATAGCTGTTTCTACAATGTCTTTTTCTTTTGGAAGCGGCAACATAACTTCATCAATAATATGAATAATACCATTTGAAACCAAAATATCTGCATTAGTAACAGTTACCATTTGCTCGGCAATTGTTGATAATTGAACAGCATTTGATAAATCAACTGAAATATTTCCATCATTCAACATTGTTATAACTTGCCCATCTGATAAATCTGATGATGAAGCCACTCCGCTGGATACATGATACAACAATACTGTTTTTAAAAGATCTACTGGAATATCATCAAGACCATTCCAAGAATCATTTGAATCTAATAAATTTTGAAACGCGGCATTAGTTGGAGCAAACACTGTAAACGGACCATCTGCTTGCAAAGCTGAAACCAAATCTGCTTTTTGCAATGCCTGAACCAAAATACTTAAATCATTAGATCCAATAGCTGTTTCTACAATGTCTTTTTCTTTTGGAAGCGGTAACATAACTTCATCAATAATATGAATAATACCATTTGAAACCAAAATGTCCGCATTAGTAACAGTTACCATTTGCTCGGCAATTGTTGATAATTGTACACCATTTGATAAATCAACTGAAATATTTCCATCATTCAACATTGTTATAACTTGCCCATCTGATAAACCTGATGATGAAGCCACTCCACTTGTTACATGATACAATAACACTGTTTTTAAAAGATCTACTGGAATATCATCAAGACCATTCCATGAATCATTTGAATCTAATAAATTTTGAAACGCGGCATTGGTTGGAGCAAACACTGTAAACGGACCATCTGCTTGTAAAGCTGAAACTAAATCCGCTTTTTGCAATGCCTGAACCAAAATGCTTAAATCATTAGATCCAATAGCTGTTTCTACAATATCTAATTGCTTAATGATTATTTCATCATTATCATCAGAGTCACAAGATGTAAATGTTATTATAAATAGACCAAGAATTAATAAGGGTATAATTTTTTTTGAAAACATAATATAAGTTTTTTAGGTTAAATGCCTACTTCTTTTGAAGTCTTTAAATTAGCATATTTTATTTTTTGTTTATCTTTTTTATAATTTTGTTAAACATTTTAAAAATGATCAAAAAAAAATGCTTAAACAACATTTTTTATTCGATGTTAAGCAAATATACTTCTTTTTGTTTAATTAAACTATTTTTTAGTTAAACAATATAAAAAATTATAATTGTGATAATATTTCATTTATAGTATTGAATGTCTTTATATGCTTCTCTTTAAGATTTAAATTAGCAGCTTCAACTACCTTCCTTCCAACTACCCAAAACTCATTATCAGAATTTAATTCTATCTCATTCTTTACTTTATCTAAATATTCATTAACTGTAATTTTTGAAGGTTCAACAGTTAAGTAACTTATAAAAAAAGCTGAATTATAGACTTTTTGAACATCCACTAAATTACTTATCGGAACACTTTGACCTAGATAAATTGATTGATACCCGTGAAGAATCAACTCAAAATGTAAATAAAGCAACCCTAATTCATGAATTTCATTTAACGGTAAATATAAAACAAAAACCTTCTCTAAGTTAGTTGGCTGAGACAACTGTAATCGCTCAACATTTAAATGAATTTTTTGTTTAATAAGGTTAGTTATAAAATGTTCGTGAGCAGGAGTTATTGAGTTTACTTGCCACAATAGCCCAATATCATCTAAAAAAGGAAGAAAAACATTTTTAAAAATCTCTCTAAAAGATGAAGTTGCAACTAAATTATTATAGGTTACATTAAACAAGTTTTCATCAAAGTTTAACATTGCTAATTTAAAAGAATTTGACACTTGACTATTCACTCCTTTTTTAGCAACAATTTCTCGAACCTTAACAGTTAGTTGAGAATCCGTTAAATCTGAAATCTTAGATATTTTAAGTCCATTATTATTCAACAGAGATACATTAAGTAATTTCTGTAAACTAAAAATATCATAAAATCTTATATTGGAATCTGTTCTTTTTGGTTTAAGTAAATTATATCGTTTCTCCCAAATCCGAATAGTATGTGCCTTAACACCTGAAAAATTTTCAAGATCTTTAATTGTAAACTCTGTTTTAATATTGTTCAATGTTATTGTTTTAATATTAAACAAATATAAGGTTTAATTTTTAATTAAAAAAAAAAGAGTTTCCTTCTGGAAACTCTTTTTTTTTATTATGTTAAAATAAATTACTTATTTAAATACATTTTTCTACGAGAATACAATTCATAAAATTGATCATCTTTTAAACTATCAATAAATAAAATGCTCTCTCCTGTTGATTTCATTTCAGGTCCTAATTTTTTATCTACATTAGGGAATTTATTAAAAGAAAAGACTGGTTGTTTAATTGCAAAACCTTCTAATTGAGGGTTAAAATTAAAGTCTTTCACTTTTTTATCTCCTAACATTACCTTAGTAGCGTAATTTACATAAGGTTCTTGATAAGCTTTTGCAATAAACGGAACTGTACGAGATGCTCTAGGATTTGCTTCAATAATATAAACAATATCATCCTTAACTGCATATTGAACATTAATTAATCCAACAGTTTTTAAAGCTAAAGCTATTCTTTTAGTATGATCTTTAATTTGTTGCATCACAAACTCACCTAAATTAAAAGGTGGTAATGTAGCATTTGAATCTCCTGAATGTACTCCACAAGGTTCAATATGTTCCATAATACCAATAATGTAAACATCTTCTCCATCACATATTGCATCTGCTTCACATTCTATTGCCCCATCTAAATAATGATCTAACAATAACACATTATTAGGAATACTTCTTAATAAAGACACTACATGCGTTTCTAATTCTTCTTTATTAATCACAATTTTCATTCCCTGACCTCCCAATACATAAGACGGACGTACCAAAATTGGAAAATCTAAAGTATCAGCAATTACAGAAGCTTCGTCAGCTGTTGTAGCTGTACCATATTGTGGAAATGGAATTTTTAAATCGAGTAATAATTCAGAGAAACGTTTTCTGTCTTCAGCTAAATCTAAAGCTTCAAAACTCGTTCCTATAATTTTAATTCCCCATTTCTCTAATTTTTCAGCTAATTTTAATGCTGTCTGACCACCTAATTGAACGATTACACCTTCTGGTTTTTCGTGTTCAATTATATCATAAATATGCTCCCAAAAAACTGGTTCAAAATATAATTTATCTGCTGTATCAAAATCCGTAGAAACTGTTTCTGGATTACAATTAATCATAATCGTCTCATAACCAGCCTCTCTTGCCGCTAACACACCATGTACACAACAATAATCAAACTCAATTCCTTGTCCAATTCTATTTGGCCCAGAACCAAGAACAATAATTTTCTTTCTATCAGTTACAACACTCTCATTGTCTGATTTTCTTACACCGTCAGGTGTAATCATTTTATTTTCGAATGTAGAATAATAATATGGTGTTTGCGCTCCAAACTCTGCAGCACAAGTATCAACTAATTTATAAACTCTGTTAATATCTAACTCAGTTCTTTTAGCCTTTACTTCACTTTCCCAACATCCTAACATATGAGCAATTTGTCTATCAGCAAAACCTTTTTGTTTAGCTTCTAACAATAATTCATAAGAAAGTGTTGCTAATTTATTTGTTGAAATTTCGTTTTCTAACGTTAATAATTCTTCGTATTGTTTTAAATACCAGTAATCTATTTTAGTTATTTCGTGTATTCTGCTTAATGGGATTCCCATTTGAATAGCATCATAAATCACAAAAACTCTATCCCAACTTGGATATTTTAACTTCTGAATAATAGTGTCGTAATCTTTTTCTCCTTTACCATCAGCTCCTAAACCATTACGTTTAATTTCTAATGATTGTGTTGCTTTATGCAATGCTTCTTGGAAACAACGCCCAATCCCCATAACTTCACCAACTGATTTCATTTGTAAACCAACTGTTCTATCAGAACCTTCAAATTTATCGAAGTTCCAACGTGGTATTTTCACAATTACATAATCTAATGTTGGTTCAAATAAAGCTGAAGTAGTTTTAGTTATTTGATTTTTTAATTCATCTAAATGATAACCAATAGCTAATTTAGCTGCAATTTTTGCAATAGGATATCCTGTTGCTTTTGAAGCTAATGCAGATGAACGAGATACCCTTGGGTTAATCTCAATTGCAATAATATCTTCATTTTCATCTGGGCTTACAGCAAACTGAACATTACATCCTCCTGCAAAATCACCAATAGAACGCATCATATGTATTGCCATATCACGCATTCTTTGAAAAGTGGTATCACTTAAAGTCATAGCTGGAGCTACTGTTATTGAATCTCCAGTATGAATTCCCATTGGATCCATATTTTCAATAGTACAAATAATAACTACATTATCATTACTATCTCTTAATAGTTCTAACTCATACTCTTTCCACCCAAGTAAAGCTTTATCTATAATTACCTCATGTATAGGTGACGCCTCTAAACCTCTACTTAATAAATCATCAAAATCTTTCTTATCATAAACAATAGATGCTCCAAACCCTCCTAAAGTAAATGAAGGACGAATTACTAACGGAAAACCATATTCTTGTGCAATTTCTTTACCTTTTAAAAATGATGTTGCTGTAGTTGAAGGTGCCTGACCTATCCCTATTTCAATCATCAATTTTCTAAACTGCTCTCTATCTTCTGTAATATTAATTGCATCAATATCAACACCTATTAAATCTACATTAAAGTCTTTCCAAATTCCTTTGTCATCTGCTTCAATACATAAATTTAATGCCGTTTGCCCTCCCATTGTTGGAAGTACAGCATCAATATTAGGGTGCATTTGCAATATTTCAATTATAGACTTAGTAGTTAATGGTTTAAGATAAACATTATCAGCCAATGACGGATCCGTCATAATTGTAGCTGGATTTGAATTTATTAAAGTAACTTCAATTCCTTCTTCTTTTAAAGATCTAATTGCTTGGGATCCTGAGTAGTCAAATTCACAAGCTTGGCCAATAATAATTGGACCTGATCCAATTATTAAAATCGATTTAATTTTAGTGTTTTTAGGCATTTTTCAATATAAATTTTGATTTTTCAAATATCAATAATATTTGTATATATTATTTAAATAGTTTTCAATACTTATCAATAGGTCAAAAAAAAGGTGTTACTAAAAAAAAGTAACACCTTATATATAAAACTATTGTTTCATTATTTCTTTGGTCTAGCGTCCGAAGATACACTTAATCTTTTTCTTCCTTTAGCTCTTCTTCTTGCTAAAATTTTTCGTCCATTAGCACTAGCCATACGCTCTCTAAATCCGTGTTTATTTCTTCTCTTTCTTTTTGACGGCTGATAAGTTCTTTTACTCATTTTAAATATCTTTAAATATCGTGATTCTTAAGTTGATGCTTTTATTCAGAAATCATCTCCCTAAAAGCGTGGGCAAATATACAATTAGTTTTTTCTTTGACAAATGATTTTAAAAAAAAATTAAAAAAAATAATTCTTCTAAAAAAATTACAATAAAATTAGTAATCAAAAATCAAATATATGCAAAAATATAATAACACTCAATCTTCAATAAATATAGCCTATACAGGTAATATATTATTATAGTAAAAAAGCACAAATACCATTAATATATTTATTGCTCCCCCTAAAAACATAGAATATATTAAAAGCTTTTATTGTAAATAGATAAGGCATAAATTATTCAAAAAGTTTATAATTAACATAAAACTAAAAAGTAAACATCATAAAGTACTTCTGATCTTCTTAAAAAACATCTTTTTTAAGAGGTTTTGTTTTTGTCAACTAAAATAGAGTTAGTACTTTTGCGCAAACCTAAGAATAATGAAAAATACGAAATACGTTTTTGTAACAGGAGGTGTTACTTCTTCCCTAGGGAAAGGAATTATTGCTGCATCTTTAGCAAAACTACTACAAGAAAGAGGTTACTCTGTAACTATTCAAAAACTTGACCCATATATTAATATAGATCCAGGAACTTTAAACCCTTATGAACACGGGGAATGTTATGTTACTGAAGATGGAGCTGAAACTGATTTAGATTTAGGTCATTACGAACGTTTTTTAAATATCCCAACTTCACAAGCTAACAATGTTACAACTGGTAGAATATACCAGTCTGTTATAGATAAAGAGAGAAAAGGAGAATTCTTAGGAAAAACAGTGCAGGTAATTCCTCATATTACTAATGAAATTAAAAGACGAATTCAAATTTTAGGTAAAACTGGAAAATACGATATTGTAATTACAGAAATTGGTGGTACCGTTGGTGATATTGAATCTTTACCATATGTAGAGTCTGTTCGTCAATTAACCTGGGAGTTAGGTGAAGAAAACGCTATTGTTATTCATTTAACATTAATACCATTTTTAGCTGCTGCAGGTGAGTTAAAAACAAAACCAACACAACATTCAGTTAAAATGCTAATGCAAAGTGGTGTAAGCCCAGACGTATTGGTTTGTAGAACTGAGCACCATATTTCAGAAGATATTAAACGTAAGTTAGCCTTATTTTGTAATGTTAAGAAAGAAGACGTTATACAATCTATAGATGCGGAAACAATATATGACGTACCAAACCTAATGCTTGATGAAGGTTTAGATACTGTTGTTTTGAAAAAATTACATTTATCTGAAGAAAACCAACCTCAATTAAAAGTTTGGAACGAATTTATTAAACGTCATAAAAACCCAAAAAATACGGTTAAAATTGGATTAATTGGTAAGTATGTTGAATTACATGATGCCTACAAATCTATTACCGAATCTTTTATTCATGCAGGTGCAATAAATGAAGTTAAAGTTGAAATTGAATGGATTCATTCAGAAGATTTAACTACCGAAAGTGTTCCTAGTTTATTAAAAGGATTAAATGGAATTTTGGTTGCGCCAGGATTTGGAGAACGAGGAATTGAAGGTAAAATTGACGCCGTAAGATACGCACGTGAAAATAAAATTCCATTTTTAGGTATCTGCTTAGGTATGCAAATGGCTGTTATAGAATTTGCAAGAAATGTTCTTGGCCTTGAAGATGCTAATTCAACTGAAATGGACCAAAAAACAAAACATCCTGTTATTGATTTAATGGAAGAACAAAAAAGTATAACCAATTATGGTGGTACAATGCGTTTAGGTGCCTGGGATTGTAAATTAAAAGAAGGAAGTAAGATTAAAGAAATTTACAAAGAAAAACTTATTAGTGAACGTCACAGACATAGATATGAATTCAATAGCGACTTTTTAAATAAAATTGAAGCTGCAGGAATGATTGCTACTGGAAGAAACCCTAAAACAGATTTGGTTGAAGTTGTTGAAATAACTTCACACCCTTGGTTTGTTGGTGTTCAGTACCATCCCGAATATAAAAGTACTGTGTTAAATCCACATCCTTTATTTGTTGATTTTGTTAAAGCAACTTTGGAACATTCTTTGAGCTAATACACAATCATTATTAAAAACTAATTATTAACGCTACTTTTAGTACTTTTGTCGGACTTTTTGAAAATATTCAAAAAGAAAATGACAAATTGACATTAAATAAACATGGAAGAAAAGAAATTTGATTTTAACTCACTAATTGGTTTTGTTTTACTTGGAGCAATTATGCTATGGTGGATGTACACAAATCAACCAACACCTGAAGAATTAGAAGCTGAAAAAACTAAACAGACCGAGCAGGTTCAAGAAACCAATAACTCTTCAACAGTAGAAAATACTTTTAATACTAATGACAACGTTATACAAGCTACAGATTCAATATCTATGGCTAAAGCTCAAAGTCAACTAGGAGCATTTGCACATTCTGCAACGGTTTCAAACAGTGAAACTATTTTAGAAAACGACTTACTTAAATTAGTTATTTCAAATAAAGGTGGACAAATAAAAGAAGCTTTAATTAAAAATTATGTTACTTATGATTCGCTTCCTTTATATTTAGTAAAGGATAACAACGCATCTTTTAACATTAACTTTGGAACAAATGATAACAGAACTTTAAATACTAAAGATTTATTATTTGAACCTAGTTTATCTAAAAGTGGAGAAAATTCTGTTTTATCAATGAAGCTTAAAGTTTCTAATGATAAATTTTTAGAATATAGATATGAAATTAAACCAGATGAATATATGGTTGATTTTAATATTCGTTCACAAGGTTTAAGTTCTTCTATAAATTCATCTCAACAAGTAATTCTTGATTGGAATTTAAACGGATTCAGCCACGAAAAAAGTATTCGTTATGAAAACCAACAAACGGAATTGTATTATGAAAAAGAAGACCAAAAAATTGATTACTTATCAATTGGTGGTGAAGATGATGCCGAGGAACAAGACGTAAACTGGGTTGCTTTTAAACAACATTTTTTCTCTTCAATTTTAATAAATGAAGAAGGTTTTAAAACTGCAAGTTTAAAGTCTGAAACGTTAACTAAAGACGAAAAAATTGACACTACTTTTACAAAAGCATTTCACTTAAAAGCACCTCTAGCTTTACAAGGTGGTGAATTTAACTCTGATATGAGTTGGTACATTGGACCAAATGATTACCAAATTCTAAAAAAATATGATAGAAGCATTAAAGATGTTATCAATTTAGGATGGGGTATTTTTGGTGTTATTAACCGTTATGTTTTTATACCTGTTTTTAACTTTTTACAAGGTTTTATTGGTAACTACGGTTTAATAATTATTTTAATGACAATTGTTGTTAGAATATTTATGTCTCCATTGGTATATAAATCTTATTTATCTAGTGCCAAAATGAAGGTTTTAAAACCTGAAATGGAAGAAATAAACAAACGTCTTCCTGGTAAAGAAAATGCAATGAAACGTCAGCAAGAAACTATGGCGGTACAAAGTAAGGCTGGTGTTAGTCCGCTTGCTGGTTGTATCCCTGCAGTACTGCAAATGCCAGTTTTCTTTGCTTTATTTAAATTTTTCCCAGCAAATATAGATGTTCGTCAGAAATCATTTTTATGGGCAGATGATTTATCTTCTTATGATTCTGTTTTTGAACTACCATTCAATATTCCTATGTATGGATCTCACATTAGTTTGTTTCCAATTTTAGCTTCTATTGCAATTTTCTTTTATATGAGAATGAGTCAAAGTCAACAGATGAATATGCAACAACCTACGCAAGAAGGAATGCCAGATATGCAAAAGATGATGAAAATGATGATGTATTTTTCTCCTGTAATGATGTTAATTTTCTTTAATATGTATGCAAGTAGTTTAAGTTTATACTATTTTGTTTCTAACTTACTTACTATAACAATAATGTTAGTTATTAAAAATTACATTATTGATGAAGATAAAATTCATGCTAAAATTCAAGAGAATAAAAAGAAGCCTAAAAAAGAAAGCAAGTTTAAAAAACGTTTAAACGATGCTATGAAACAGGCTCAAGAACAACAAGCAAAACAACCGAAAAAAAAATAAAGTTATAAAGTTTTTTTTTATACATTTAAATAAAATATCAAAGTTCACGCTTTGATATTTTATTTTTATAACAAAAACTAATTCAATGCCCCACTTGAAAAGTAATTATCAAATCCTTAAGAAACATAATCTTATTGTTGAATACCATGAAAACACTTTAGATATAAACTCTTATAAGCCTTTTAAAACAAAAATTATTGAAAACCCATTATACTCCAACTCTTTAAATTACATTATAAATTTTAAAAATGTTGATTTTATAATGACTCCAAATGAAATTGTAGAGTATATTAATTATTTAAAGTTAACACCTAAAATTTTAGGCAAAAAAAAACTTGCTTTTATAACCAGAACTCCAAACCAAATTGTTCCGGCTACTTTATACAAAATGAAGCAAAACGAGTTAAATCAATCTGTTGAGATTTTTTCAACCTATGAAAGCGCTCTAGATTGGTTACAAACTGATTTAACTGCAGAGCAACTTGTTGAAATATTTAAAGAATTAAAAAAATAACCAGATTTTATATTAATTATTAGCCAGCATAATTTAGATAATCTTTAAAATTTAAACATATAGCTAATCATAAAAAAATTAACAAATTTAATTTTTAATCTAAATAGTGGTGTTTTATTTAATCTTGATTCCTTCAATCATTTTAAATAAGGTTTTTGAATGATTTATATACCTAAAAACCGTTACAAAACACCCAAAAAAACGATAAAACCTACCGTTTGTTAAGTTCTAAGTTTTTTTGTTTTTGCAAAGAGACTTTTTCTATATTTTTGTTATAAGATCCCCCTATTTCAAAAATGTCAAAATTTAAAAGTAACTACAAAATCATCCCTGAATACAATCTTGTAATAGAATTTCACAAAGGAATAGCTGACCTAGATATGTATATTAAGTTTAAGAGTAAATTAATTAAAGACGAACTCTACAAACCTGATATGAATTATTTTATAGATCAAAAAAACGTTATTTTTCATACAACCAATTCAGATATAAAAAAATATATTGAATTTATTGAAAGTAAATCTAAATTTTTAGGTAAAAGAAAAATTGCTTTAATAACCAATACACCAAATCAGGTAGTACCAACAACAATATATAAACAAAAGCAAAAAAAACTTAACCAGAAAACTGAAATCTTTTCTACAAATGAAAAAGCTTTTAAATGGCTCAACTATTATGAGCCATTTCTTATTAATAAACTGTCTTCTATTTTAATTGATCTTGAAAATAGTCTTTAAATTAAGCTTTTAAAAAAGCCAAAACATTATTTTCAATTCTTTCAGAAATATTACTTACATCAGATTTTACAAAAGTTTCACCCGTAATATTTTCATATAACTCAATATATCTTTCTGAAATTTCAACTATTTTCTCATCAGACATTTCAGGTACTGTTTGCCCTTCTAATCCTTGAAAATTATTTGCAATTAACCATTGGCGTACAAACTCTTTAGATAATTGTTTTTGAGCTTCTCCTCTATCCTGTCTTTCTTTATAACCTTCTGCATAAAAATATCTTGAAGAATCTGGAGTATGTATTTCGTCAATTAATAATATTTTACCTTCTTTTGTTTTACCAAATTCATATTTAGTATCTACTAAAATTAATCCACGTTCTGCAGCAATTTCAGTACCTCTTTGAAACAAAGCTTTGGTATACTTTTCAAGAATCGCATAATCTTCAGCAGAAATAATTCCTTTCGCAATTATATCTTCTTTTGAAATATCTTCATCGTGATCTCCATCTTCAGCTTTTGTAGCTGGGGTAATAATTGGTTCAGGAAATTTATCATTTTCTTTCATTCCTTCAGGCATTGGAACTCCACAAAGCATTCTTTTACCTGCTTTATATTCTCTTGCCGCATGACCACTCATATAGCCGCGAATTACCATTTCAACTTTGTATGGCTCACACATATGCCCTACTGCAACATTTGGATCTGGAATTCCTAAAATCCAATTTGGAACAATATCACAAGTTGCATCAAGCATTTTAGCTGCAATTTGATTTAAAATCTGACCTTTATATGGTATTTGTTTTGGCATAACCACATCAAAAGCAGAAAGCCTATCTGATGCAATCATTACTAAAGTTTCATCATTTATATTGTAAACTTCTCTTACTTTTCCTTTATATACAGATTTTTGACCTGGAAAATTAAATTCGGTGTTGTTAATTGTGTTGCTCATTTTATTTTTTAGTTGTTGGTGGTTTTGTTTTTAAACTTAATCATTCCCTGCCTCAATACTTTTATAAGCAGAAAGTATTTCTTTTACTAATCTATGTCTAATTACATCTTTATCATCTAAAAGCACAAATGCAATTCCTTTTACATCTTTAAGCGTTAACATTGCTTCTTTTAAACCCGAAACTTGTCTGCGAGGTAAATCAATTTGCCCCGGATCTCCGTTAATAATAAACTTAGCACTTTTTCCCATACGCGTTAAAAACATCTTCATTTGACTATGCGTTGTATTTTGTGCTTCATCTAAAATTACAAAAGCATTATCTAATGTTCTACCACGCATAAATGCTAATGGTGCAATTTGAATTACGCCTCTTTCAATATAAGATTCCAATCTTTCAGCAGGTATCATATCTCGTAATGCATCATATAATGGTTGCATATACGGATCTAGTTTTTCTTTTAAATCTCCAGGTAAAAACCCTAAATTTTCACCAGATTCAACTGCTGGTCTTGTTAAAATAATTCGTTTAACTTCTTTCTCCTTTAAAGCTTTTACGGCTAATGCTACCGCTGTATAAGTTTTACCGGTACCTGCAGGACCAATTGCAAAAAGCATATCATTTTTATCCATTCTCTCAACCATTTTACGTTGATTAACGGTTTGTGCTTTTATTAATTTACCGCCAACTCCGTGTACTAAAACACCTTCAGCTAGTTTAGAATTATTTTGCTCCTTTCCAGTTGAAGTTAAAATACGTTCAATACTATTATCATCTAATTTATTGTAACGATTAAAATACTTTACAATCATATTAAATCGTTTTTCAAACTCATCTAAAATACTAGGCTCACCATAAGCTTTTAACTTAGTTCCACGAGCTACAATTTTAAGTTTTGGATAATACTTTTTTAGTATTTCAATGTTCGAATTTTGTGGTCCGAATAAATCACTTGGATTTATATCTGTTAGTTCAATAATACGTTCGTTCAAATGATAAATGTGTTAAGTTTAATTCATTAAAATGTATATGCTCTAATCGAATAATTGATTAGATTTGCATAACAAATTTAATTATATCAATTTACATTAAATTGATCTTACTAAATAAGTTTTAAACATTTTATTAAGTATTTTAAAATTGTTAAATATCAAAAATAATTGCGAGCTATTAATATGTCTATAATTACATTAACTACTGATTTTGGGACTAAAGACCACTTTGTTGGAGCTGTAAAAGGCACCATTTATAGTGAGTTGCCAGATGCTAAAATTGTTGATATATCACATCACATATCTCCTTTTAACATAACTGAAACAGCTTATATTCTAAAGAACACCTATAAAAATTTCCCTGAAGGAAGTATACATATTATTGGTGTAGATTCTGAATTAAATACTGAAAACAAACATATAGCCGTTAAATTAGATAACCACTATTTTATTTGTGCAGATAATGGTGTAATTTCTTTATTAACTGCTGAAATAAATCCCGAAAAAATAGTAGAAATAAATATTCATAACAGATTTGAAACTAGTTTTCCAGTTTTAGATGTATTTGTTAAAGTTGCCTGCCACATTTCGCGTGGAGGAACACTTGAAGTTATTGGTAAAATAATTACAGAATGCAAACAATTAAAAAATTTGCAACCAACAATAGCATCTGACAATAAAACTATTTTTGGGAATATAATTTACATAGATAATTACGGAAACTCCATTAGTAACATTAGCCAAAAACTTTTTCAAGAAGTTGGTAAAGGTCGTGATTTTGAAGTTTCAGCCAATAAATATACATTTAACAAAATTCACTCAAGATATAGTGAATTTATAGATTTTTCTTTACCAAAAAACCAACGTCAAAAAGATGGTAGTAAATTAGCATTGTTTAACTCTGCTAATTATTTAGAAATAGCAATTTACCGAAGTAATTTAAACACTGTTGGTGGTGCTTCATCACTTTTAGGCTTAAATTATAGAGATGTACTAACCGTAAAATTTATTTAAATTAAACTATATGATTGTACGTATTGTTAAAATGAGTTTTGATGAATCTAAAATTGATATTTTCTTAAATAACTTTAATAATAACAAAGAAAAAATACGAAAATTTAATGGTTGCCGTTTATTAGAATTATATAGATCAAAAGACAATCCAACAATATTTTTTACATATAGTTATTGGGAATCTGAAAAACATTTAGATATTTATAGAAATTCTGATTTATTTAAAAATGTTTGGGCAAAAACCAAAGTGTTGTTTAATGCCAAACCCGAAGCTTGGAGCGTTGATAAATTAGAAAGTTTACATTAAAAAAAGAATGATACCAATACTACAAAAAGAACTTAATTCCTTTTTTTCTTCACCAATAGGATATGTGGTTATTGCTGTTTACCTATTATTGAACGGTTTGTTCCTATGGGTATTTAATGGTGAATTTAATATTTTACATGCTGGTTTTGCAGATTTAAATAGTTATTTTTTTATTGCTCCTTGGATTTTTATTTTCTTAATACCTGCAATTACAATGCGCAGTTTTTCAGATGAATTTAACACGGGTACTATTGAAATTTTAGTGACAAAACCAATCTCAATTTGGCAATTAATACTAGGGAAATTTTTAGGCTCATTTATTTTAGTTGTGCTAGCTGTAATACCAACTTTAATATATATCTATAGCATTTATAAACTTGGAAATCCCGTTGGAAACATAACAATGGGAACTACTATTGGCTCTTTTTTAGGATTGCTTTTTTTAGCAGGAGCCTATACATCAATAGGAATTTTTGCCTCTACAATTTCCAAAAACCAAATAGTATCATTTTTACTCGCTGTTTTCATTTCATTTTTTATGTATTTTGGTTTTGAAGCATTAAGTTCATACAATCTTTTTGGAAGTTTAGATTATTTTGTTCAAAATATTGGTATGAAAGAACATTTTAACAGCATTAGCAAAGGAGTTATTGATACAAGAGATTTAATTTACTTTATGTCTTTAACTTTCATCTTTTTATTTTTAACTAAAATTAGAATACAAGATGAAAACTAACTATTCTAAAATAGGAGTTCTTTTATTAGTTATAATTCTAATAAACTTTTTAGGATCAAGCTATTATAAAAGGTTTGATTTAACCGAAGATAACAGATACACCCTTTCTGAAGCTACCAAAAAAATAACCGAAAATATAAAAGAAACTATTGTTGTAAAAGTTTATTTACAAGGTGATTTTCCTGCTGAATTTAAACGATTACAAACTGAAACCAAATTACATTTAGAAGAACTTAAAGCCATTAATAAAAAAATTCAGTTTCGATTTATAAATCCAATGGATATTGGTGAAAAATTAATTCAAAAAGGTTTAAAGCCAAGCAGATTACAAATTGAAGAAAATGGCAAACTTTCAGAAATTGTAATTTTTCCTTATGCTGAAGTTATCTATAAAAACAAATCTGAATTCGTTTCCTTATTAAAGGATATATTTATTAATTCGCAAGATGAACAATTACAAAGTTCAATTCAAAATTTAGAATATGCTTTTGCGAACGTTATACATAAAATAACTTCAAAAAAATCGAAAAAAATTGCAATAATAAAAGGTAATGGAGAATTAGATGATCTTCATATTGCCGATTTTTTAAAAAAACTAAGTGAATATTATTTATTAGCTCCTTTTACCTTAGATTCAGTTGAAAAATACCCAACAAAAACATTAAAAGAACTTACCAAATTTGATTTAGCAATTATTGCAAAACCAACTGAAAAATTTAGCGAAGAAGAAAAATTTACAATGGACCAATTTATTATGAATGGTGGTAAATCTCTTTGGCTAGTTGATAATATTGAAGCTGAATTAGATAGTTTAATGCAAACTGGTGAATCACTCACCTACCCTAGAGATTTAGGGTTAACCGATTTATTTTTTAATTATGGAGCCAGAATCAATTCTAATTTAATAACAGATTTATACAGTTCACAAATAACCTTAGCCACAGGAAATGTTGGTAATAAAACACAGTTTAATAACTTTCAATGGAATTATTTTCCGCTAGTAAATTCAACAAACAACCACCCAATTAACAACAATATTGAAGCCGTAAATTTTAAATTTACAAGTAGTATAGATACGTTAAAAAACAACATTTCAAAAACAGTATTATTGCAAAGCTCTCCGTTATCTAAACCTGTTGGTGTACCATCAATAGTTTCATTAAAATCTATTAGTGAAAAAGCAGATCCTAAAGAATATTCGCACGGAAATAAACCTTTAGCTGTTTTATTAGAAGGAGCGTTTAAATCTGCCTATAACGGACGTATTAAGCCATTTAAATCTTCTAACTTAAAAGAAAACGGTGTTAATAATAAACTTATTTTAATTGCCGATGGAGACGTTATTGCAAATGAAGTATCTAAGGGACAACCGTTAGAATTAGGATTAGATAAATGGACAAACCAACGTTTTGGAAATAAAGATTTTTTATTGAATGCCGTAAATTATTTGTTAGATGATTCTGGTTTAATAAATATTCGTTCTAAAACTGTAAAAATAAACTTCCTAAACAAAGAAAAAGCCTTTACCGAATCTTCTAAATGGCAACTTATTAATATTATACTTCCTTTAATAATTTTACTGTTATTTGGACTCATTTTTAACTTTATTAAAAAGAGAAAATACAGTTAAGCCGTAAGTATTGCTTCTTAAATAATTGTTAAAAATCTGTTCCCCCAAAATATTAGGGTTTCTTATATGTTATATTTGTTACTAAACAAAAACTAAAACTATGCTAAAAAAATTATTTATTGCCTTATTATTTGTTGGGGTCTCCTCAACAATAGACGCTCAAATTAAAACACCTCAACCAAGTCCGTTATCTAAAGTTGAACAAGTTGTTGGTCTTACAGATGTTACTTTAGAATATTCTAGACCTGCAGCCAGAGGAAGAGTTATATTTGGAGATTTAGTTCCTTTTGGTAAAACATGGAGAACTGGGGCTAATGCCAATACAAAAATTACATTTAGTGATAATGTGAAAATTGATGGTAAAGAATTAAAAAAAGGTACTTATGCAATTTATACCATTCCAAACAAAGATTCTTGGGAAGTTATTTTTTATGAAGACACAAATAACTGGGGAACACCACAAAAATGGGATGATAATAAAGTTGCCGTAAAAACAACTGCTAATACTCTAAACATTCCGTTTAGTGTAGAATCTTTTACTATTGATATTAATGGAATTTCTAATAACGGTGCAACTCTTGAATTTATTTGGGAAAATACTGTAGCAACCGTTCCTTTTGAAGTGCCAACTGATAAATTAGCTTTAAAAAGTATTGAAAATGCAATGTCTGGTCCAACGCAAGACGATTATTTTCAAGCAGCAACGTACTACCATACATCAGGTAAAGATTTGAAAACAGCTTTAAAATGGATGGAAAAAGCAACTGCTAAAGATGCTAAATTTTGGCATTTACGTAGAATGAGTTTAATACAAGCTGATTTAGGAGATAAAACTGGAGCTATTGCAACTGCTAAAAAATCTTTAGAAGCAGCTACAAAAGCAAACAATGCTGATTATGTAAAAATGAATAAAGAATCAATTGCCGCTTGGCAAAAATAAAATCTACAATGAAAAAATTAAAACTTACGTTATTATTACTATTAATAACAACTATTACATTTGCTCAAAAAAGCCCTAGAAAACAATCAGCTAAAAAAATTGGCGAAACAATGGTTGAAATAGATTTTGGAGCACCAAGTGTTAAAGATCGTGCTATCTGGGGAGAATTAGTTCCTTTTAATAAAGTATGGAGAGCTGGTGCTAATGAAAACACAACTATTTCATTTGATAAAGATGTAAAAATGAAAGGTAAAACAGTTCCTGCTGGTAAATATGGAGTTTTTATTATTCCAACATCTGGAGAACAATGGACATTTATTTTAAGTAAAAAGAATGATGCTTGGGGTTCTAACGGTTACGATAAAGCGAACGATTTAGTACGTTTTAAAGTGAAACCAAAAATGGTAGATGATAACCAAGAAGAAATGACTTTTAAAATATTAAAAAAAGGAATTCAATTTTCTTGGGAAAAAGCACGTTTCTTTATTCCTGTGCAATAAAATTACTACTTATTTAATATGATATTAAAACACCTCTTTTGAGGTGTTTTTTTTTATTTCAATTTTATTATATGATAAACATCAGATAATTTATTAACCTCTTTTAGTAAATTTGTTTTGAAAAAATTGCAACAATAAAATTTATTTATTCTATAAGTGTTTTTATTCCTATTTAATGATGAGATAAAACAAGTTGGTTATAGTTATAACGAGTTGGCATTCATTGAAAAAAAAACTCAAATTATAAAAAGTAAACAAAATGAAAATTCACAAAACATTTATCGGATTATTTTTATCAATTGGATTAATCTCGTGCCATAGCAATGAAAGTTCAATTGATGATGAACAAACATTAAAATCTTACGAATTAATTTCAATAGAATGGAAATTAGACACAACTGACGGACAAAGTATAATAGAAGAAAAGATTCCCGAATTTTATTTCAAAAATGACGCTGATACAACTATGCCTATAGTTATTGAGCCACTTAAAGATTGGCAAGGTAGTTCAATATTCAAATTTAATGATTCATTAGAATTCACAAAGCTTAATTATAAAGAAGTTCGCGTTTCTGTTACAAAAGAATTGAGTCTATTATCAGAAAGTTACAGTTATCTAGAAGGAGGAGTTTATGTGCCTTTAACACAAGAAGAATCGTTTTTCCCATTTTCTGATTATACTAAAACTTCCCTTATGCTTAATCCAAGAAGTACATTAACTACAAATTACACTCTTTTTCTCAGAAAAAATAAAGCTAGTTTTTTAGCAACATTCAGGGAAAATACCACAGGCGAGTTTTTAGAATTAAAAGGCACTTGGACAGGTTTGTTTTTCAATAATTTAACAGGAGAATCTGCGGTAAATGAAATTTAGTTTCATATAACTACATAAACGGGTTAACAATAGAACGACAGTTGAAAAAACAACGAAATGCCAACAAAGTACTGTGGTAAAAAACAAGTAAAAATTGATTAATTTTTCACTAAAGTACTTCTATAGGTGTCATCGTATATTAATCCTGATTTAGCGATTGCAAAAGCTTGTTTTAACAACTTATTACAAACTGCAATTAATGCTAATTTTTTACTCTTTCCTTTAGCAACTATTCGCTCATATATATCTCGGCATGCTTTGTTATATTTACAGGCATTAAAACTACACATAAATAATAAACTTCGAAGCTTTTGATTTCCTATTTTACTAATCCTACTGCGTCCATTTACACTGCTTCCACTTTTCCTAATCACAGGAGTTAAACCTGCATAACTGCACAATTCACTTCCGCTTGTGAAACGCTCAAATCCATCTGTTAAAACCACTAACATTAAGGATGTTTTCGCTCCAATGCCTGGAATACTTTTTAAGCGAGTTAATACATCTCTATGTACTTCTTTAACTAATATCATTAGTTTATCCTCCAAGGTGTTCATTTCTTTTTGAACCTGCTTTAAACTGCGGTTCAAAGAACTCACAACCGCCTTACTTGGGTTTCCTAAAACAGCTTCGCCATGTAATTTGTTTTTCAACATGGTGCTTTGTTTTGTATATACAGCAAGGAGTCTGGTCATTTGCAAACATTCTGTTTGATGTTTAGAATTCCCTTTCCAAAGCTTTAATTCTACCTGCTTTGCATATTCACAGATAAGTTTAGAATCACTTTTATCTGTCTTGATCTTTGACAATTTCATCTGTATAAAGCGTTTAACAGCTAATGGATTTTCTACTGAAACTTTAATCCCTGACTCTAATAAATAATAGGCCAATTGATAATGATAATAGCCTGTTGCTTCCATAACACAATGACTATTAATTTTCAAGAGTTTTACAAACTTTTTAAAACCAGAAACCGTGTTTTTAAACTGATAGTAATTCCCTTCGGAATCAGTAACATCAAATATTAAATGACTAATGTCTATTCCAAAATATTTTATATCTTTATTCATAAGTAGATGTTTTTTGAAAGGACAATCTACGCGAGTTTCAACGACTTAAAATCGAGGTCTTAAAGCCTCATAGAACTGTACGAAATCTGTGTAGAAAAGAGAGGGGATTTTCAATGTTGACGAGATCTATAGTCTCTGCGTATATAATAACCTTATTCCTCTCTTTTGTGCTTTCTTATTTATTTGTCTTAATTTAGTGTTTTTATTAAAATGCTAAATTAAGCCGTGTATAATTAATTGCTTTGGCAAGTGCTTATTTGGAAAATTCCTTCGGAATTTTCTAGGGTTCGTATTTGTTTACTAAATTAGTTGCTTAACCACGCAACTAACCATACACAATTCCGTTAGCAAACATATCAAAAAAACTATAACTTATGAAATACTTGATTCTAATAATGTTCATAATGCTTTCCCATTTCAATGGACTTGGAATGCAGATTTTTGTGAAAACGCCTACAGGGAAGTTTATAACATTAGAGGTAGATGCACAAGATACTATAGAAAGTGTAAAAGCAAAAATTCAAGATAAAGAAAGTATCCTACCCGACCAACAAACACTGTACTTCAGTGATACAAAGCTTTTAGATGGAAAAACTCTATCAGATTACAACATACAAAAGGAAGCTATATTACATTTAAAAACAGAAACCACTTTAAGTACTGATGATATAAAATTCAGCAAAAACTTATCTCTATATCCGAATCCGTCAAATGGAAGAATAACTATTGATTTAAATCAATCATTTTTGAAAATAAATATAAAAATAAGAAACTTGCTTGGACAGAATATCTTGAATAGTAATTTTAATAATGTTGAAAAAGTGAGTTTAGATATCATAGGAAACGAAGGATTATATTTTGTTGATATTAAAAATGAAGTAGGAGTAAAAACAATTATTAAAGTTCTCAAAGAATAAAAATAAAATTTTATTAAACAAACAGAATATTTAAAAGAATTATTTGAAACCAACAAAGTTTCAAATAGAACTAATGAGATAAATGCTGTGAATAACAACTTATAAAATTTATGCTTGCATTTAAACTAACACAAACATTTAAGGAATAATTTGCTTCAACCGAAAAATCACTGATTTTCCATTCGAACAAATCTTATAAAAACTCGTTGTAAATAATTTAAAACAATGAAAAAAATACTATTACTAATACTTTTGACTAATACAGTTTTAAGCTCTGTAATAAACTGAAATAGGTTAACTAAAAATTAAATAATTAATTACAAATAAAGATGAAAGAATTCACCAATTTAACTAACGAAGAGTTACTTAAAGAAAAAGAGAAAATACAATATAACAAAATGGTTAATGCAATAATTATTGGTTTTTGTGTGGGTATTTTTATATTTAGTACAGTTAAAAACGGCTTTGGATTTTTTACATTTCTCCCATTACTTTTAACCTATCCTTTTATAAAAAATGGAAAAAAAATTAAAGTATTAGCCGAAGAATTAAAATCTCGTAACCTATAAAGTACAGAAATGAATTTGACGAAAATTGAGGGATCAGAATTGAAAGACTGACCTCAAATGAACTTTAAAATCTGTGCGTTAGCACAATTGAAAATACAGAAGTGGCAAAGCAGAACGGAATCGTTGTAAGAAAAACACTTTTAAAGCAATTATAAATTATTATCTGCTTGCGTAACGTTATGAAATGTTGGAGAATTCTCTGTAATAGAACCAGCTCCCTTTTTATTAATTTTAAAAGTAACATCCTTTGCTGTACTAAATAACAGAACAGATGAGAAAGACTTTTTAAGATGTGATTTTATGAACACAAAAGCCTCTTCTAATGAAAGTTCCTCTTCAGTATCCTCGGTTTCTTTATCTCTGTAACGCATTTTTACCAATGCCTTAAAGCCTTCTTCAGAATATATTGGTCTAACAAATATATTTTTCAAATTAGGCTTACCAATGGTCTTAGCCATAGTTAATTTAGCAAAGTTACCTTCTTTAACACTTTCTTCTACTTGTTTCCAGAAAAGAACAAACACATCTTGGTATGGCATAAACTAAGAATTTATTATGAAATATTTTAGTGTTTCAAAAGTAATACTAATAATTCAATTAAGAAATCCGAATCTTGTATTATACTGAAATAGGTTGACCTTTTTTAATGGTTAATTCGTTTCATATTTATCCAGTTAAACAATTTTTTTTAGCCTTTGAGTGGCAAAAAAATGATTGAACTTAAGGTTTGGTCTTAAATC
>NZ_QEIH01000004.1 GCF_003260195.1 Lutibacter citreus | reverse complement strand
TTACAGCTTCTAAACAAGCGTCTGCAGCACCTTGAGATATTGCAGGTGTAATACCAGTCCAGTGGAACCAATTTGATCCTTCAAAAACTTTTTCCCAATCTATCATACCAGGTTGAATTTCGGCTATAGCAGAATGTTGTCTGTCATAAACTACTTTACTACCTCTATTAACAGCTCCAGTTTCTAAAAAGTAAATTCCTAATCGGTCTCCACCCCAAATAATATTCTCACAGTTTACACCTCTTTTACGCATTTCCATCATAGCACATTCACCAATATCATTTTTTGGTAAACGAGTTACAAAATCTACAGGAACACCATAGTTAGCTAAAGATACAGCTACGTTTGATTCTCCACCTCCGTAAATTACATCAAAACTATTTGCTTGTGAAAATCTTAAAAATCCGTGAGGAGCCAATCTTAACATGATTTCTCCAAATGTTACTACTTTTTTCATTTAGTTTAGTATTATAAAATTAATTAGTTATAGTTTAAAATCTACAGTAGCTTTCATAACACCTGTTTTAGGATCGCACCAGCTATCAAAATTTTCTATCATTTCAGTAAAAGGTACATTGTGTGTTATGTATGATTCTGTTGGGAATTGATCTAATACACTAATTACATGTTCAAAATCTTCAGTTGTAGCATTTCTACTACATAGTAAACTCATTTCTTTTGAATGAACTGCTGGGTGATTGTATGTTAAGTCTCCTTTAGATAAACCAACAATAATAAATCTACCTCCGTGTGCCATATAGCTTGGTCCAGCCTCTAAAGCAAATTTATTTCCAGAAGCATCAAATACGGCAGTTGCCATATCTCCGTTTGTAATTTCTGAGATTGCAGCAACAGGGTCGTTTCCTGCATTAACAACATAATCAACACCAATTTTATCTTTAGCATAAGCTAAACGTTGGTCGTTCATGTCAATAGCTATAACTTTCGCACCTTCAATTTGAGCTAATTTCATAATTCCAATTCCAATTGGTCCACAACCAACAACTACTACAAATTCTCCTTGTTTAATAGCAGCTCTTCTTACAGCGTGAGCTCCAATTGCTAATGGTTCAACAATTGCCATTTGGTCATCTGATAAATGGTTAGCAGGTAATAAAATATCTGCAGGTACAGTAATTTGTTCTTGCATTCCACCATCACCGTGAACACCTAATACAGTAATGTTTGTACAACAGTTAGTTTTACCATTTCTACAAGCAATACATTTTCCACAACTAACGTAAGGCATTACAACTACTTTATCACCAGCTTTAATTCCTCTTTTGTTTTCTCCAATTTCTAATACTTCAGAAGCCAATTCATGACCTAAGATTCTAGGATAACTGAAAAATGCTTGGTTTCCGCCATAGGCGTGAATATCTGTTCCACAAATTCCAACTTTATTAATTTGTAATAAAGCTTCATTTTCTTTTCTAATAGGAGCTTCTTTTTCTTTTAATTGAAAATCCCCTGGTTTTTCGCAAACAATGTATTTCATTATTATAATATTATTTTAGATTCGGTTTAATTCAATCGATTGAACAAGTTAATAAAAAGAAAGTTTTAAAATATTTTTTTTAAGACCTTTATTCTTTTTAAGACCCTATAAAATAAAGAAAATTAATTTTTTATTTGTTTGGGTTTTAGAAAAAAGAATTTACCTTTGTTCAAACGATTGAACAAATGTATAAAAAAATTGGGAAGTAAAAAAAAATCTACAATAAAAGATATAGCAAATGTTTTAGGTTTAACACCTTCAGCTGTTTCAAAGGCTTTGAATGATCATCCTAGAATAAGTGAAAAAACGAAGGTTGCGGTAAAACAAGTTGCTGAAAATTTAAATTATCAACCAAATTATTTGGCAAGTGCGCTTAGAAAAGGTAAAAGTAATTTAGTTGGGGTAATTATACCTAAAAGTAATAGTAGCTTCTTTTCTTCGGTATTGGAAAACATTGAAGAGGTTTTAAATAAAGAGGGTTATAATATTATTATTACTCAATCTAATGAGTCTTATGAAAAAGAGTGTAGAAATATTGATGCATTGCTATACACTCAAGTTGATGGAGTAATTGCATCTTTGGCAAATGAGACCGTAGATTTAAGTTACTATGAGAAAATTAAAGCAACAGGAATTCCTCTTGTTTTGTTTGATAGAGGGGAGAATAATTTAAATGTAGACTATGTGGGGATTGATGATTATAAAACAAGTTATATGATTGTTGAGCATTTATTTAGTCAGAATTGTAAGCGTATTGCTCACATTGCGGGTTATAGTAAAGCTAGAATATATAAAAATAGAATTTTAGGTTATAGAGATGCGCTTGAAAAGCATAAATTGCCTGTTGAAGAAGAATTAATAGTAGAAAGTAATTTAAGTTTAAAAGAAGGTAGGCGAATTATGCAGGGTTTATTAGATTTGCCAGAACGACCAGATGCTGTTTATGCAGCTGGAGATTATGCAGCGCTAGGAGCTTTGCAAATAATGGAGGAGAATGGAGTTAAAGTTCCTGATGAAATTGCTTTAGTAGGCTTTAGTAATGAGCCTTTTACTTCTTTTGTAAAACCTTCAATTTCATCAATTGATCAAAAAAGTGCTCAAATTGGTAAATTAGCTGCCAACGCATTTTTGAAGAGGGTGAAAAATTTAGGAAAAAAAGTATCACTAAATAAAATATTAGTTGATGCAGAGTTAGTTGTAAGAGATTCATCAAATAAAAAATAAATTAGTGTTTGCTATGATGGTTAAAAATAAAAAGTACCCATTAGAAGTAACAAATTTATTTAGTATATTTTATTAATATTTTATTGATTTATGAAAAACAGGTTGTCTAATTATAAATTGAAAGTCTTAGTTAATTATATAATAATATACTTATTATTTATAAGTGTTTGTGCTGCGCAAGGCATTATTACTTTTGATCATTTATCTACAAAAAATGGTTTGTCTCAAAATGATGTGAATTCTATTTATCAAGATAAAGAAGGGTTTATGTGGTTTGGTACACATGATGGTTTAAACCGATATGATGGCTATAAATTTTCTGTTTATAAGCCAAAATCAAATGATAAATTTAGTATAAATAGTAATTTAATATGGGATATTAAAGGTGATGAAAATGGAAATTTATGGATTGGAACAACAGGGAATGGATTAAACTTTTTTGATAAAACTACTGAGAAGTTTACACACTTTACGCATAATGAAAATGATATAAATAGTATTAATGATGATTATATAAAAACTGTTTATTTAGATAATCAAAAACGTTTATGGATATCAACTAGAAAAGGTTTAGATATGGCTGATTTATCAAAACCAATTGATTCTTTAAAGTTTCATCACCTTAAAATAAATAAAGATAATTTTCTTTCATCAAAAGGTAATAGTACTATAGCCTTTGTTTTTCAAGATAGTCAAAATCATTTGTTAGTTGGTGGTGCGAAAGGATTATTTAAATTGTCGAAGGATAAATTAGGGAAAGAATATTTTAAATTATTAGGCGATGCCCGAATTTCTGCAGTTAAAGGGATTGCTGAAGATGCTTTTGGAAGGTTACTTGTAACATCTTTTAACAAGTTACACATAATAAATTTAAAGGAGCAGTCGTATAAGTTTATAAAGGTGCCTATTAGAGGGAATAATATTGCTGTAGATAAAGGACGCATTTGGATTGGAGGAGGAGATGGTTTATTTTATTTTGAAAATAAGAAAGAAAATGAAATGCCCATTCTTTTGGATCATTTAAAGTATGATCCAAAAAGTGCTAATAGTTTAAGTAAAAATGAAATTGTATCGCTATTTATTGATAGAACAGGGATAGTTTGGATAGGAGCAAATGGAGGAGGAGTAAATATCTTTGATCCAGAAAGTAAACAGTTTGAGGTTATTCAAAAAACTTCTGATCCGCATAGTTTAAGTAACGATAATATTAGATCAATTTTTGAAGATAGTAATGGTACGTTATGGGTTGGTACTGAGGGTGGTGGCTTAAATATATTGAAACGAGAGGATAATAAAAATTATAATAAATTCACTAACATAAAAAAAATAAGTAGTCCTTTTGTAATAAAAGAGATTAAACAAGGTGATAAGAAAATAGTTTTAATTGGTGGGCAGAGCTATCCTGGTTTATTTAAAGTAGATATTACCGATTCAAAAAATATAAAAGAAAGTAGTTTAAGTCCATTTTTAAAAGGGGTTTCTAGTGTTTTCTCATTGTTAGAAGATAGTTCAAAAAACTTATGGATTGGAACCTATAATTCTGGGGTTACTAGGTGCTTAAACAATGGAAGTGCCAATGATTATAAAAGGGATATTTTATCATATAATGTTAATAGGCCTGAAGGTATTTCAAATGACATAATTAGGGATATTGTTGAAGATAGGTTAGGTAATATATGGTTTGCAACAGGAAACGGATTGTCTCGTTTAGTAAAGAGTGAAATTTCAAAAAAGCATCCTAAGTTTAAAATTTATAAGCATATACCTGGAGATAAAAGTAGTTTAAGTCACAATTATATTTTAACAATTTTTGAAAGTAATAATGGTGAAATGTGGTTTGGAACTTTTGGAGGCGGACTTAATAAATTAATTAGATCTGTAGATGGTAAAAGTGATGCCTTTAAAGTTTATTCTGAAAAAGATGGTTTGCCAAATAATGTAATAAAAGGAATATTAGAAGATAATAATGGTAACTTATGGTTGTCTACAAATAAAGGGTTATCAAAGTTTAACCCAATTACAGGGGTATTTAAAAACTATGATACCAATGATGGTTTGCAAAGTGATGAGTTTGGAGAGCTTGCACGTTTTAAAAAGAGTAATGGAGAAATGTTATTTGGAGGAGTTAATGGGTTCAATAGTTTTTTTCCAGATGAAATTAAAGATAACTCAATTAATGCTGAAACGGTAATAACAGGTTTTTCTATTTTTAATAAACCTATTGGAATAAATGAAGAAGTTAATGGACGAATTATTTTAGATAAATCCATAAATGAGATAGATCAAATTGATTTAAAATATGGAGAAAATAGTTTTTCTTTTGAGTTTGCCGCATTACATTATGCAGCTCCTTTAAAAAATCAATATGCATATAAATTAGAAGGTTTTGATAATGATTGGGTATATACATCTTCAGAAAAGAGATTTGCCACTTACACAAATTTAGAACCTGGTTTATATATTTTAAAAGTGAAAGTTTCTAATAATGATGGTTTGTGGGACGAAACTCCTTCAGAATTAAAAATTAATGTAATACCACCATTTTGGAGAACAAATACAGCCAATGGGTTTTACACCCTACTGTTTTTATTAGGAATGATTGGGTTTAGAAGATTTACTATTATTCGTTCTACTAAAAAACACCAATTAGAAATAGAGCATTTTGAGAAAGAAAAACATGAGGAAATTCATCGTTTAAAGTTGGAGTTTTTTACGAATATTTCTCACGAATTTAGAACACCATTAACTTTAATAAAAGGACCATTAGAATACCTTCAAAAAAACTGGAAAAAAGTTGATGAGACTAAAGTAGAAGAGCAGTTTAGTTTAATGAGAAAAAATACTGAATACCTTTTAAGATTAGTAAATCAGTTGCTTGATTTTAGAAAGATGGATAAAGGTAAAATGAGTTTAAATATTGGGTATAGTGATATAGTTGATTTTATAAAAATAGTAGGTGAGCCTTTTCAGTTTTTGAGTAAGAAAAAAGAAATTAAGTTTAAAATAAAATCTACATCTAAATCTTTTAAAACTTGGTTTGCCCCAGATGCATTAGAGAAAATAATGAATAATTTATTGTCCAATGCATTTAAGTTTACACCTAAAAATGGAAAAATAATTATTAGCATTTGTGATGGTGAAGAGTTTAACGATATTGAAGGAATAGAAACCAAAGAAGATAAATCCAATTATGTAGTTATTCAAGTAAAAGATTCAGGAAAAGGAATACCAAAACATAGAATTAAATTTATTTTTGAACGGTTTTATGTTGATAGAGATGTAAGGAAAATGAATAGTGAGGGTACAGGAATAGGCTTGGCTTTTACAAAGAAGTTAGTAGAGTTACATCAAGGTACTATAGATGTTGTGAGTGATGAAAAACAAGGTACAAATTTTGTTCTTTGGCTTCCAAAATATAAAGGAGCTTATGAGGGAGAAAAGGACATTACTTTTAGTGATGACTCAGAAAGTGAAACATTTATAAATGAGCAAAATGCAGAATCTTATGCCATTGGAGTTCTAGATGAAATTGTAGATCAAAATTATTCTAAATCAAGGTCAAAAAATCCAATGTTATTAATTGTTGATGATAATGCGGAAATAAGAGGTGTTATTAGACAAGGGCTAGAGGATAAATATGATATATACGAAGCCGAAAATGGAGTTAAAGGATTTGAATTGGCTTCAAAAATAATTCCTAATATTATTATTACAGATATCTTAATGCCAATTATGGATGGTATAGAGTTTTGTGAGAAGTTAAAAACTACACAAGAAACAAGTCATATTCCTGTTGTGATGTTAACAGCAAAAACATCTCAAGAATGGGAAATTGAAGGGCTAAAAACAGGAGCTGATTCTTACATTAGAAAACCGTTTGATATGGAATTGCTTGATTTAAAACTATCCAATATTTTAAAACATAGAGATGAGTTAAGAAAGCGTTTTAATAGAAATACTACATTACAACCAAAAGAGGTTACTGTAACATCAACTGATGAAGTGTTTTTACAAAAAGCCATTGAAATTGTAGAGAATAATATGATGAATTCTGAATTTAGTGTTGAGCAGCTAGTGAAAGAAATGGCCTTAAGTAGAAGTAATTTATATCTTAAAATAAAAGAATTAACAGGTCTATCTTCAAGTGAATTTATCAGAAATATAAGATTAAAAAGAGCTGTACAGTTGTTGGAGAAAAGTGACATGTCTGTAAAAGAAATCATGTATATGACCGGATTTAATACAGCATCCTATTTTTCAAAATGTTTTAAAAAGCAATTTGGAGTAATACCTAGTAAATATATTAGAGAAGGAAATAAAAATGGTGAAACCCTAAAGGGGGTAACTGATGTTGATGATGTAAGTTAATTTTTAAGAAATACCTTTTTTATTAGGGATATTTGAAAAAATAAACATTTGTTCTAATAATTAATTCATTTGTATTGAAAGAATTGATTATTATTTGGCAAATTTGTAATCAAGATTATAAGTTAATTAATTGAATTAAAGTGTTAATTAAAGCTCGTTTGTTAAAGAACGAGCTTTGGTTGTTAATTAAAAAAATAATAAAATGATAAAAAATTACTTTGTGTTGCTTTTTATAGTACTTGTAAGTTGCAATAAAACAATAAAAAAAGAAGCTACGAAAAAAAATGAAAAACCAAATATTGTTTTCATTTTTACAGACGATCAAACGTATACTTCAATCCATGCTTTAGGGAATAACGAAATTATTACTCCTAATATGGATGCCATGGTTAAAGCAGGTACAACTTTTACACATGCCTACAATATGGGGTCTTGGAGTGGTGCCGTTTGTGCAGCTTCTAGAGCAATGATGAATTCTGGACGCTTTGTTTGGAGAGCAAATAAATTTAGAAAGAACTGGTATAAAAAAGATAGTGTAAGCTTAAGTAAATCTTGGAGTAAAATGATGGAGGCTGCCGGGTATGATACTTATATGACAGGTAAATGGCACGTTGATGCTCCAGCTCCATTGGTATTTCAAAATACGGTTCATATTAGAGGAGGAATGCCAGGAGATGCTTGGGATCACGCAAAAATGAAACAGAAGTTTGATTCTATTTCAAAAATAAAAGGAGCAAAATCTGCGGATATTATGCCAAACGGTTATAACCGTCCTTTAAGTGAAAATGATAAATCTTGGTCTCCTACTGATACAACAAAAGGTGGTTTCTGGGAAGGTGGTAAACATTGGAGCGAAGTTTTAAAAGATGATGCGATTGGTTTTATTAATCAAGCAAAAGAAAAAGATAATCCATTTTTTATGTATTTAGCGTTTAATGCACCTCATGATCCACGACAAGCACCGCAAGAATATCAAGATATGTATTCTTTAGATAATATTTCAGTGCCAAAAAGTTTTTTACCAGAATATCCTTACAGACATAATATTGCAAATGGTGATGATTTACGTGATGAAGCTTTAGCTCCGTTTCCAAGAACCGAATATGCTGTAAAAGTTCATACAAAAGAATATTATGCCAGTATTACTCATGTAGATGCTCAAATTGGAAAAATAATTGAAGCTTTGAAAAAATCGGGTAAAATGGATAATACATATATTATTTATACAGCTGATCATGGTTTGGCAATGGGTCGTCATGGATTAATAGGAAAACAAAGTTTATTCGATCATAGTATGCGTCCACCAATGGTAATTATTGGGCCTGATATCCCTGCTGATAAAAGATCTAATGCAGACGTATATTTACAAGATGTTATGGCAACTGCGCTTGATCTTTCTGGGGCAGAAAAACCAACATATGTAGAGTTTAATAGTTTCTTAGATATAGCAAAAGGTGAACGAAAAGAAAGTCATTACAAATCTATTTATGGGGCTTACTTAAGTGTTAGCCGTATGATTAGAAAAGATGGATTTAAATTAATGGTATATCCAGAAATTGATAAGATTTTATTATTTAATATGAATGAAGATCCTGAAGAGATGAATGATCTGGCAGGAGATTCAGCAAATAAAGAGAAAATTAAAACAATGTTTGATGAGTTGTTGGTTCTTCAGAAACAAATGGACGATCCTCTCGATATATCAGATATTTATAAGAAGTTTTATAAAAACTAAAAAAAAAAAGAGTTGCAATTTGTTTGCAGCTCTTTTTTTTTATAAAAAAACTAATTGTTTTCGTTTTTAAATCAATTCTGGTAGATTTGTTTTTAATTCAGCATTACTTTTACCTTAAATAAATTTTATTCCATTTTAAATGAAAAATAGTACACTTACTTTTATCGCTTTATTTTTAACAACTTTTATTTTTTCTCAACAAAAGAATGATTGGGAAAATCCAAATGTTAATCAAATAAATAGATTGCCATCTGTTGCAACTTTTTATAATTTTGAAAATGAATCTCAAGCTATTTCAGGCGAAAGAGAGTCTTCAAAATATTATAAATCATTAAACGGTGATTGGAAATTTAGTTGGGTTGCAAAACCTGCAGATGCTTCAAAAACATTTCAAAAATCTAATTTTGATGCTTCTAGTTGGGATATAATTGATGTTCCTTCAAACTGGGAAATGAGAGGTTACGGAATTCCTATTTATACAAATGCAACGTATCCTTTTTTTAGTGATTTTCCAAAAATAAACCATCATGATAATCCGGTTGGACACTATATAAAATCTTTTGAAGTTGATGCTTCTTGGGAAGGAAAAGATGTAATCTTACATTTTGGAGGGGTTTCTTCAGCATACTATGTTTGGGTAAATGGAGAGTTTGTTGGTTATAGTGAAGATACGCGTTTGCCAGGCGAATTTGATATTACAAAACATTTAGTTAATGGTGAGAATAAGGTAGCTGTAAAAGTATATAGATGGAGTGATGGTAGTTATTTAGAAGCGCAAGACCATTGGAGAATGAGTGGAATAGAACGTGAAGTTTATTTACAAGCAGTTCCAAAAGTAAGATTATCTAACTTTTTTATAAGAACCAATTTTGATGAAAATTATCAAGATGCGTTATTACAAATTAGACCAGATTTTATAGCAAATATTAAAAATAAATATGTTGAAAAAGTAGGTCATTTTGGTACAACTCCTTTAAAAACAACGGTAGATAATTGGACACTAACAACAAAGCTTGTAGATGCAGATGGAAGAGAAGTTGGCACCAAAAATGAAATGAAATTGGGCAAATACTTTGGAGAGTTTTATCCACAAAGAGACAATACTTATTTTGGGTTGATTGAAACAAAAGTAAAAGCTCCAAAAAAATGGTCATCAGATGAACCTTATTTGTACACGCTTTTATTAGAAGTAAAAGATGATAAAGGAAATCCAATTCAATATTCAAGTACAAAAGTAGGTTTTAGAGAAGTGGAAATTGATAAACGTGGTAGATTTTTAGTGAACGGAAATCCAGTAAAAATGATTGGTGTTAATCGTCACGATCATAATATGACAAATGGTAAATCACTTTCAAGAGCTGATATGGAAGAAGATGTTAGATTATTGAAACAATTTAACTTTAACGCTGTACGTACTTCACACTATCCAAACGATCCTTATTTTTATGATTTATGTGATAAATATGGAATTTACGTAATGGATGAAGCAAACTTAGAATCTCACGGAGTTAGAGGAAAACTTTCTAACGTTCCAGAATGGGGGAAAACTTATTTAGAACGTGCAATTAGAATGGTTGAACGAGATAAAAATCACCCAAGTATTGTAATGTGGAGTTTAGGTAACGAATCTGGAATGGGACCAAACCATGCTGCAATGGCAACTTGGATAAAAGTATTTGATCCAACTCGTTTTGTGCATTATGAAGGAGCTCAAGGTTTACCAACACATCCAGATTATAAACAAAAGTTTTACACGCAAGATAAAGGAAATCCAACAGACCCAAATTGGGTAGATATGTTAAGTAGAATGTATCCTCAACCTTGGGAATTACAAGATTTAATTGATGATACTAGTTCAATTGATAACAGACCGGTTGTAATGTGCGAGTATGCGCATTCAATGGGGAATTCAACAGGGAATATGAAACAATATTGGGATGTTATTTATAAAAATGACAGAGCTTTGGGTGGTTATATTTGGGACTGGATTGATCAAGGGATTTTAAAGAAAGATGAAAACGGAAAAGAGTTTTTAGCTTATGGAGGAGATTTTGGAGACACACCTAATGATGGAACTTTTTGTATTAATGGTGTAATAGCTTCTGATAGAACTCCAAAACCAGCAACTTACGAGTGTAAAAAAGTTAATCAGCCAGTTGTAATTTCTGAAGTAAATGCTTTAAAAGGTGAGTTTGAAATTTTAAACCGTCATCATGCAACAGATTTATCTAAATATGATTTGTTTTGGAGTATTACTGAAAACGGAAAAGTAATTCAGCAAGGAAACATATTGAGTTTAAGTACAAAGCCTTTTCAATCAGATAAATTAAGAATTGATTTTAAAAAGCCAAAATTAAAAACTGCTAGTGAGTATTTTATCAATATTCAAGGGAAGTTAAAAGAAAATCAATTGTGGGAAAACAAAGGTTATTTAGTGTTTGAAGAGCAGTTTAAATTAAATTATTCAGTTAAAAATGCTGAAGATTTAAAAAGTAATTCAACATTAACTGTTTTAGAAACTAGTAAATTGGTTTCAGTTAAAAACAAAACTATTTCACTTGAAGTAAATAAAGAATCAGGTTACATTTCTTCTTATAAATCAAAAGGAGTTAATATGATGGCTTCACCTTTAAAATTAAACTTTTGGAGAGCTGAAACTGAAAATGACGAAGCATACAGAAAAAGTATGAAAAAAGGAAACGAATTAGATTGGATGAATGCAGGGGATAACTTAAAAGTTGAAAATGTGTCCGTACTTTCTTCAGAAAAAGGAAAAGTTGTAGTAAACGTTAAAGGTGTAATTGAGAATCCTAAAACGACTGTAAATTTATCTTATGTTATTTTAGGAAGTGGTGAAGTAAAAGTAGATTATAATGTAGAAATTGCAGAAGGTTCTCCAAATGCACCAAGAATTGGAATGCAGTTTGACATTTCTGATACGTATGGAAAGTTAACGTATTTAGGTAAAGGACCTCATACAAATTATGCAGATAGAAATTATGGTTCTCATATTGGTTTGTATTCTGGAAAAGCAAAAACTATGAGTTACCAATATGTGTATCCTGAAGAATTTGGAAACCATACAGAAACTAGTTGGTTTAAATTGGAAAGCTTAAATAAAAAAGGTGTTTTGGTAAAAGGAGAAAATAAATTAAGCTTTAGCGTAGTACCTTACAGTACTAAAAATTTACAAGAAGCAAAACATACAAATGAGTTAATTGATCGTGATGTTTTAACAGTTAATGTTGATTTAAAACAAACTGGAGTTGGAGGTGATGATACATGGTCTCCAAGTGCAGAACCACACAAGGAATACTTAAATGGACCTGGATCTTATAATTATTCATTTTATTTAGTGCCATTTACTTCAAAAGTGAAACCAGAAAAGATTAAGTTTTAAAAAATGAAAAAACTTCTTGTAGTTTTAGCTTTAATTATTGTTGGTTGCAATACTACCAGCAACATTAATAAAAATATTTCTTCCCCGAATGGAGAGAATAAAATTGAATTCTATTTAAATGAAGAAGGTCAATTAAATTATAAGGCCAAAGGTTTAAATGTTGATTTTTTAACAACATCGTCTTTAGGCTTTGAACTTAAAAAACATTCTTTAAAAAATGGTTTTGAAATTCTTTCTTCGGAAGAGAAAACAGAAAAATCAGAATGGAAAACTGTTTGGGGGCAAAGGGAAACAATAATAAATCATTACAATGAATTAACACTTCATTTAAAACAACAAGAATCTAACATTTTAATTAATGTTATTGCTCGAGTTTTTGATGATTACAAGGCTTGGTGGAATTTTGCAGATTATGATAATTATGAAAAAGTATATTACAACTCACCAATTAGTAAAATTGGTGACTCAATAAACTTTGCTCGAAGACCTGATAAAGAAGAAAGAGCAAATATGTGTAATACACCTACAACCATTGAGGTAAATGATACTATGATAATAAGTATTCACGAAGCTGATTTAACAAATTATGCAGGTATGAATTTGTTAAACACGCTAGAAGGAACAAAATTAAAGGCGCATTTAACACCTTGGTTAAATGGAGATTTAGTGAGAGCTTCAACTCCTTTTCAAACACCTTGGAGAACTATTCAAATGGGAAGAACGGCTGGTGATTTAGTAGAGTCAGATTTAATTATAAATTTAAATCCGCCTTGTGCTTATAAAACTACAGATTGGATTGAAACCTATAAGTATATTGGTATTTGGTGGGAATTGCATATTGGTAAATCTGCTTGGGCCGAAAAAACTCAATTTGGTAAACCTATAAATAGACCACACGGAGCAAATACAAAAAATGCAAAATATCATATAGATTTTGCTGCAAAACACGGAATTCATGATGTTTTAATTGAAGGTTGGGATAAAGGTTGGGATAACATGGAAGGTTCTTGGACTGGATATGGGATTTTTGACTGGAAAACTTCAACAGATGATTTTGATATTGAAGAAGTTTGTAATTATGGTAAAGAAAAAGGTGTAAGAATGATGATGTATCACGAAACTATTTCAGACATTGATCATTACGAACCTGCAATGGATGAGTTATATAAAATGTGTTCCGATTTAGGAATGAAAACCGTAAAGGTAGGATATACAGGCGATGTAAATTACGATACTGAAAATAAAACATATCGTCAACATCATCACGGACAATATATGGTGCGCCATTATAAAAAGATGGTTCAAAAAGCTGCAGAATATAAGTTGCTAATTGTAAACCACGAACCAATTAAATTTACAGGAGAACAACGTACCTATCCAAATTTAATGGCCAGAGAAGGAGCAAGAGGACAAGAATACAATGCTTGGAGTAAAGGAAATTCTCCAGAACACGGAGTTATTTTACCTTTTACAAGAATTTTAGGAGGTCCAATTGATTATACGCCAGGAATTTTTAGTATGATATTACCAGATAAAGATTGGAGTACTGATAAGTTTAGAGTTAGATCTACAATTTGTAAGCAATTAGCATATTATTTAACAATGTATAGTCCAATTCAAATGGCGGCAGATTTACCGGAGAATTACGAAGGGAATAAAGCTTTTCAGTTTATAAAAGATGTGCCTACAAACTGGTCTAATAATAAAGTATTAAATAGTAAAATTGGAGATTATTATACAGTTGCTAGAAAAGAAAGAGGAACTGAAAATTGGTATTTAGGAAGTATCACAGATGAGAATTCTAGAGATTTTGAAATTGATTTGTCTTTTCTTTCAGAAGGTGAAAAATACATTGCAACTATTTATGCAGATGCAAATGATGCAGATTGGGAATCAAATCCAGAAGCATTTGTAATTTCAAAGAAAGAAGTTTCTTCTGCAGAAAAATTAAAAATGAAACTAGCTGCAGGAGGTGGTCAAGCCATAGCGTTTAAAGTATTATATTAAAAATCGTTATTCTGAACTCGATTCAGAAGTTTATTTAGCTGTTTATAGATCATACGAGAACCTGAAATAAATTCAGGTTGACGAAAATTTAGCTTTTCTGAATCTTTTTTTATTCAAGTAATTAATCATATGTAGTAGTTATAAAAACAAATGAATTACTTATTATGGTGTAACTCAACTACTTTTATATTGAAATTTAAAATTTAATTATGAAATCTAAATTAGCTATAGCATTATTAGCGTTACTATGTTTTTCTTGTGCTGAAAAAAGTTCCGAGAAAACAGTAAATAACGAAACTTCAAAAAATACTGAGAGGCCAAACATTATTGTAATTCTAACTGATGATCAAGGTTGGGCAGATGTTGGTTTTAACGGAGCTACGGACATTCCAACTCCAAATTTAGATAAATTAGCTAATGAAGGAGTTATCTTTTCAAACGGTTATGTTTCGCATCCTTATTGCAGTCCTTCAAGAGCAGGGTTGTTAACAGGTCGTTATCAAGCACGTTTTGGACACGATTGTAATATGCCTTATGATGTTGAAAGTGATGAAACAGTTGGAACTCCCCTTTCAGAAAAATTAATGCCTGAAGCATTTAAAGAATTAGGTTATAGAACAAGTGCAATTGGAAAATGGCATTTAGGAGATCACGAAGATTTATGGCCACCAGCACAAGGTTTTGACCATTGGTTTGGCTTTCCAGCTGGAGGGATGAACTATTGGGGAATTTCAAAAAATAAAATTCAAACTATTTACAGAAATAGAAAACCAGTTCCAGAGAATGAATTAACGTATTTAACTGATGATTTTACTGATGAAGCAATTGATTTTATTACAAATAAGGATGAGAAACCATTTTTTATGTATTTGGCATACAATGCACCTCACGCACCAGATCAAGCAACAAAGCAATATTTAGAGAATACAAAACATATTGAATATGCTGGAAGAAGTATTTACGCTGCCATGGTTAATGGTGTAGACTATAGTGTTGGACGAATAGATTCTACTTTGGTTGCAAATGGAATGAAAGATAACACTGTTATTGTTTATTTAAGTGATAATGGAGGAAGAACAGAACACGCTGATAATAGACCTTATAGAGGACATAAAGGAATGCTTTTTGAAGGAGGAATTAAAGTGCCGTTTTGTATTTCTTGGCCAAATGGTATTGAATCAAATCAAGTATATGAAGAACCAATAATTTCATTAGATTTATTTCCTACATTGTTAAATATTGCTGGAGGAGATGCAACTAAAGAACCTCAGTTAGAAGGTAAAGATTTATTACCATATATTAATAATAATGTTACAGGTAAACCACATAACATTATGTTTTGGCGTTCTGTTGGAGGTTTTGAATATGCTGTTAGAAGGGGAGATTATAAATTGTACAAAAGTTCTTACAAAGGCAAAACATTGTTATTTAATTTAGAAAAAGACTCTTATGAAAGGTATGATATTTCAGCTAGTCATCCGGATATTATGGATGAATTAGAAGAAGCGTATAAAGAATGGGATTCAAAAAATATGGATCCTCAATGGTTTGATCCACATAAGGAGAATGTTTTAAAAGAAGAAAAAAGATTTCAAGCAGAAAGAAATAAATCTTTAAGACCAGCTGATAAAAAGTAACTGATACTAAGATATTTAAAAAAGAGGAGCGTAATTGCTCCTCTTTTTTCGTTTAATTTTTTTTAATGATAAATTAATAGAACTAGAATATAGGACAATTGACACTCTAATTTTTTATGCTGATGATTAATTTTATCGAGGAATTTAATTAAGTAATTATGAATATAAAAAGCAATGGTTTATTTTTTATCATCATCATGATATTTCAAACAATCAACATTTACGTTCAATGAGAGTGGATAGTTTGTTTTTTGATACCAATGGAATGATTTTGAAAAAAGATGCTACATTAAGAGGTGTTGAAATTTCAAAAATAGACAAACCTATTCAAATTGATAGGTATTTTAAAGCTTCAAAAGTTAGAGTAAGTAGATTAAAAGATAGTAATATAGTTGGTTGGCAATTAGATTATATAGAGCCAAATGCTTTTATAACTTATAATTCCGTAGGTTTTAAAGGTGCAAATATTAACAAAGTTATTTTTAGAGTTGCTTCGGGAGTACAAGGAGGAACCATAAAATTATATGTTGGTAATGAATTGTTAGGTACTGTTGAAGTTAAAAATACAGGAGGATGGAATAACTGGAAGGAAGTTGAAATACAGGTAAATAAAAAAATAGAAGGAATTCAAAATATTAAATTAGAATTTGAAGGAAAAGATAAATATCTAATGAATATTGATTGGGTTAAATTTGAGTAGTAAAATATTAAATAATTAGAGTATGAAACAAAGAAATTTTTTGAGATCGTTTTTTATTATATTTTTTGTTGTTATTAATTCCTTGTATACAAATGCCCAAGGTTTAGACAAAATTATGTTTGTAAAATCGGTTCCTGTTGTTATGAAAGTTCAAGATTCCTATGTTTTTAAGGTAGGCTATGTTGCAACAGCTAATAGAGATATATCTATTGAATTAGGAGGTGGTCCATCAAAGTACTGGGCAGGTAAAACGATTAAAGTGAATAAAGGGCAGGGTGTAAAAGAAATTGTATTAAGTCCTGAGAACTTACCAGATTTTGGTGCGGGTTATAGACTTACATTGTCAATTAAACCCGCAGGAGGAGATTGGAGAACTACAATAGCAGCAAGAGTAATTAATAATATAGAATTTGTTAAAAAAAGTGTTCCATTTGTAGATGATGCTTCATTTTCTTTAGCTACACCAACTGTTTTTGAGAGTTCACCTGTTCATAATTTTGATATTGAATATAACGTGAGTAAAGAGCAATTTGTTCAAGTTTCTATTTGGAACGAAAGTGAATGGTTAGCTACTTCTAAAAAAGTTAAAATTAATGCAGGGATGGGAACAAAAAAAGTATCTATTTCATTAGATCCATTAAAAGAAGGAGATAAGTATAAGTTTGTTTTAACATTTGGAACTCAAGAAGCTTTTGATAATAAATCATATGCTCAAAAAGAAATTTCAGGAGTTCAAATAACGAAGGTCTTAAAGAGGTTAACAATCAGGGAAATTGATGAAAAAAGTATTCAGGTTTCATTAAATAAAAGCTCTGATATTTTAACATTACCGGGAAAATCTTCATTTGAGTCAATTAGAATAATTGCTTTGAATGGAAAGACGCTATTAGAGGTGAATAATTCAAATAAAATTACTATAGCTTCGCTACCACGAGGTGCATATTTTGCAATTACAAGTGATAATGATTATTACAAATTTGTTAAGTTTTAAATTATGAAAAAACAATTTATTTTACTTTATATAAGTTTATTTATTAGTACTATTTCATTTACTCAAAATAAAGTAAGTGTCGATTTTTCTACGCAGAAATTTATTGGAGATCAAAGTGAATTAAATAGAGCTAAGTATTTCTCAATGCATACATCTTATACCGATGGATCCTTAGCTTCCGAAGCTGATTATTTATTTGATAAGTTGGGTGTACATTTTGGAAGAACTTTTGGAGGACCAACACCATTTAAAAATGGAAAACCTGTTTTACCAAAATTGAGTGATGCTAAAATATTAGCTAAAAGAAGTGCGGAGCATTATAAAAGTGCCGATATGTTTAAAACATATGGTACAACAGAGTTAATTATTACAGATCATCCAAAACAAGGGTTTCAGTTAAATGTAGATTATGCAAAAGTTGCAGAGTATAATGCAGAGTATATTAAAAATGCATACCCAATAATGCCTAAATATTACGAGGTTATAAACGAGCCATTTGTTCACGCAAAGGATTATGTTAAAACGTGGGAAGAAACTGATATGGTTGTAACTGAAATGAGTAAGTTTTATAATGAAGTTGGAAAAAAAGTTCACGAGCAAGTTCCTAATATTATGGTTGGTGGTTACTGTTCTGCTTGGCCTGAGGTTGATATGAAAGATTTTGATCATTGGAATACTAGAATGAAAAAATTTATGGATATAGCTGGTGAGAATATGAAGTTTTTTTCAACACATATTTATGATGGAGCAAATGTAAAAGGAAATTTCACATATCGTTCAGGAAGTAATTCCGAAGCAATTTTAGATTTAATTGAGGCGTATAGTTATAAAAAATGGGGAGTAGTAAAGCCACATCTAATTTCAGAATATGGATATACAGCTAATGGCCTAGTTGGTAAACCATATTCACCTGAATTAAACGGTACTTGCTTAATAGCTTATAATAGAATTTTAATGTCGCTATTAGATAAGCCAGATAGATTACTTAAGGCAGTTCCTTTTATTACAGGTAAAGGAAGTTGGTTTTATAGTGATACAAGAAATTCTGAAGGGAATCCTTATCCTTGGGTAATTTTAAGAAAATTAAAAGATGGAACTTATAAATACACGCATCTTAAAAAATTCTATGAACTATGGAAAGATGTAGAAGGAAACCGAATAGATATTCATTCAAATAATCCAGATATTCAAGTAAATGCCTTTGCTAAAACCAATAAAATATACGTTGCGATTAATAATTTAATTGATAAAGAACAACAAGTAAATTTAGAATTTTTGAATAGTAGTATTAATCAAGTAAATAATATTACTATTAAAAGATTGTATTTAGCAGATTCTGGTATTCCTAAACTAGTTTTGTTTACAAATAATAGTTCCGTTAATAAGCTTGAATTAAAAAAAGGAGAAACTGTAATTTTGGAAATTGATGTTGATAAAGTAGATTTTAAAAACACTGTTACAGAAAATAATTTTTATTCAACCACTTATTTACAACCTATAAAAGCTAATTCAGCAATTAATTTTGAAATTGAAAACGTTGAGGTAGCTGCTAAAGGACGAGCAAGTATAAAAATGGGGATTGGTAGAAAACATGATTTAAGTAAAAAACCTAAAATACGCGTAAATAATAAAGAGGTTGAAGTACCGAGTAATTGGGCTGGTTATGATCAAAAACCAAGGGATGCATTTTTTGGAGTAATAGATATTCCATTTAATCATTCGTATTTAAAAAACGGAATAAATAGTATTGAAATTACTTTCCCAGACAGTGGTGGGCATGTAAGTTCAGTAATTTTAAATACAGAGAATTATAAGTAATATTAGAAGAAAAGAGAGACGCTAATTATTTCTCTTTTTTTTTAAAAACATATGTAGTAGTATAATAACCAAATGTAGTTTAATGCTATAGTTGGAAATATTAATTTTAATCTTTTAAAAATATCTTTACATGAGCTTAAAAGTAAAAGTAATTTTAACAATTGTTGTTTTGATTAATTCGGTTGTATTTTCTCAAAATTTAACCATTCCTCCCAAAAATTATGTTGATTCTGTTAAAATTGAGAACTCTGTAAAAAGAATAAATAATACCTTTCCTCTTTCTGATCAATCAAATTCTAAAAAATGGAAATTGTTAAAGAAATATTCTGATGAATTTATTGGGAGTACATTAAATGAAGAACGTTGGTATCCAAATAACCCGAAATGGAAAGGAAGACCACCAACATATTTTCATAGTTCAAACGTTAGTTTAGAAAATAATGAACTTGTTATACAAGTTAACAAACATGGTAAGGAAAATTTGCCAGAAGGTTTTACGCATTCTACAGGTTTTATAAAAAGTAAAAATAAATTTTTGTATGGTTATTTTGAAGCTGAAGTTAAACTAATGGATGCACCTTGGGTCTCTGGTTTTTGGATGACTAATGTAAGCAAAGATTGGTGGACTGAAATTGACATATGTGAAAATGCACCAGGTTTGTATTATAATAGACACGATTTAAATTCAAACATTCACGTGTTTAAGGCACCAAAAGATAAAGGAGATGTGAAAAAACATTTTTCTAGAACTAAAAAATATTATTTCCCTAAAGAATTACAAGCCGATTATCATGTATGGGGATTAGAATGGACACCAGAATTTATTCGTTTTTATATTGATGGAATTTTGTTTAGAGAGGCAAAAAACACACACTGGCATCAACCATTAGAAGTTAATTTTAATTGTGAATCTAATAAGTGGTTTGGAGCATTGCCAGATAATAATAGATTAAATGGTGAGTACCACGTTAAGTATTTTAGAACTTGGAAACAGAAAAAATAAAATTATAATATGAAACATATATTTAAGTATACTTTTTTACTATTTTTACTTGTTGGTTGTAAATCATTATCTGTTGATTCAACTTCTACCTTTGTAAAACATTCTAATAAAAACATCGCTTATGAAGGTCGTTTAGGAGTAAATGAAACAAAAACAGCTTCCGAAATATATTGGTCTGGAACTTCAATAAAAATAAATTTTGAAGGAACTACAGCAAAAGTAATTCTAGATGATGAAAACGGAACAAATTATTTTAATGTAATAATTGATGGTTCTAAATTTGAAACTTTAAAACTGAATAAAGGAAAGAATACCTATGTTTTAGCTAAAGATTTAAGTAAAGGAAAGCATTCAGTAGAATTAACTAAAAGAAATGAATGGACTTTTGGTAAAACTCAACTGTTTGGTTTTGAGATTGAAGGAAAACTTTTAAAGCCTGATGCTAAAAAACAATTATTTTTTGAATTTTATGGAGATTCTATTACAGCAGGTCATGGTAATGAAGATTATAGTGGAAATGATAAGCCTGAAGGCAACGTAACAAATAATTATAACACATACGCTGCTAAAACGGCAAGAGCATTTAATGCCGAATATAGTTGTATTGCTCGTGGAGGAATTGGAATTATGGTAAGTTGGTTTAATATGATAATGCCTGAAATGTATGATAGATTAAATCCGAATGATGAAAATAGTAAGTGGGGTTTTTCTAAGAAAACTCCAGATGTAGTTGTTGTAAATTTATTTCAAAATGATTCTTGGATTGTAAATAGACCAAAACATGAAGAGTTTAAAAGAAGATTTGGAACTGATAAACCTTCTGAAGAAAAAATAATAGAATCGTACGCGAATTTTATAAAAACAATAAGAGGCAAATATCCAAAAACTCCAATTGTTTGTTTATTAGGTAATATGGATATAACTAAAGATGGTTCAAAATGGCCGGGTTATGTAACTAAAGCTGTTAAAAGTTTAAATGAGACCAAGGTATATACTTGTTTTGCGCCTTATAAAGGTTCAAAAGGTCATCCGAAAGTTAAAGAACACCAACTAATTGCTGATAAATTAATTAAAAAAATTGAATCTTTAAATTTTAATAAATAATTAATATAAATGAGAACATTTAAAATTGTTTTACTACTAGCTATTGTTTTGGTTGGTTGTAAAAAAACTAAAATTGAAAACAGTCCAAATAAATCTAAACCAAATGTAATTTTGGTTTTAACTGATGATCAAGGTTATGGTGATTTAGGAGTTCATGGAAACACAATTATTAAAACGCCAAATATTGATAGTTTTTATGATGAAAGTTATCATTTAACAGACTTTCATGTGGGGCCAACTTGTGCACCAACTCGTTCAGGATTAATGACAGGGAGATATGCAAATAGTGTAGGTGTATGGCATACTGTAGGTGGATGGAGCTTATTGAGAGAGCAAGAAAAAACAATGGCAGATATGTTTACACAAGCAGGTTATAAAACTGGAGGGTTTGGTAAATGGCATTTAGGAGATAATTATCCATTTAAACCAGAAAATAGAGGTTTTCAAGAAACTGTTATGCACCGAGGTGGAGGTGTTCAACAAACGCCAGATTATTGGGGGAATACTTATTTTAACGATACTTATTTTAAAAATGGAAAGCCTCAAAAATATGAAGGTTATTGTACAGATATTTTCTTTAACGAAGCTACTAAATTTATAAAAAACAATAAAGACGAACCATTCTTTTGTTATATTTCTACAAATGCTCCACACGGACCATACAATGTTCCGGTAAAGTATTACAATATGTATAAAGATATTGATGACAATCTTTTGTCTGATACACAAAAGCGTTTTTATGGAATGATTACCAATGCAGATGATAATTTTGGAAAACTTCGTGAAACTATCAAAGAATTAAATATTGCCGATAATACTATTTTAATTTTTATGACTGATAATGGTACTGCAGCCGGTTATAAATACAATAAAGAGAAAAATATTACTACTGGTTTTAATGCTGGTATGAAAGGAAATAAAGGAAGTGCTTACGAAGGGGGACACAGAGTTCCATTTTTTATTCACTGGAAGAATGGAGGTATCAATGTTTCAAAAGATATTAATCAGTTAACGGCTAATTTAGATATTATGCCAACTTTAGCTGAACTATGTGGAATTGAGTTACCAAAAGGAGGGATGCCAATTGATGGAGAAAGTATTGTGCCAATGTTTAAAAATCCAGAATTAGAAAATAACAGAATATTAGTTACAGATTCTCAACGTTTACAACAATTGGTTAAATGGAGAAACTCTTCAGTAATGCAAAATAAATGGCGTTTAATTAATGGAAAAGAGTTATACAATTTAGATAACGATGAAGGTCAAAATAAAAATTTGGCAGAAGAAAATCCTGAAAAAGTTAAAGAAATGCGTGAATTCTACGATAAATGGTGGGAACAAGTTTCTGTACAAGGAGATGAACAAGTTTATATTCCTATTGGAACAAAATTTGAAAACCCTGTTGCTTTAACATCTCACGATTTACATTCAATGAAAAAGAAAGAATTTTATGCTTGGAATCAAGTTTATATTAGAGATGGAGCCGTTGGAGATGGTTATTGGAGTATAAATATTGCAGAAGCTGGAGAATATGAGTTTTCTTTAAGAAGATATCCTATAGAATCTGGATTGATGATTAACGATACAACGCCAGAAATTACACCTGAAGATTTACCTGGTTTAGAAAAAACAATTCCTGAAGGAAAAAATTTAGAGTTTGTAAGTGCTTCAATAAATATTCAAGGTAAGGAGAAAAAAGGAACATTAATAAATGATGCTAAAGAGATTACTTTTAAGTTGAATTTAGAAAAAGGAAAAACAAAGTTAGAGGCTAGTTTCTTTAATAAAAAGCAAGAAAAAAATGCAGCTTACTATGTTTATGTAACAAAATTATAAACATATATTTTTTTTTAAAATAGTATAAAGTAAAAGCCTCTAAGTTTAAACTTAGAGGCTTTTTTTAGTTTACTTCCACTTATCTTTGTTTTCTAAGTATGGTTCTTCTCTATAAGTCTTAGCTTTTTTAACAATATCTATTTCATTATTTACATGCTTTAATTGGTTGTTCCAATCAAAAGTTCTTGTACGTGAAAAGGTTTGCTTTAAGTATCTATTTACATTAATATCTCTGTACTTTTCCCAATTTAAAACAGCTTCTTGTAAAAATGCAATTGATTTGTTTTTATACTCATTATTTTCAGTTGTTTTAAAAAACTCTAATTCAATTGCAGCACTTATTTTATTGGCATAATATTCACCTAAAAAGCCCATAGATTTTATATCTAATAAGGTTTGCTTTAATTCATCAGAGCTTACATTTTTTAATAAAATATCAGCATTTTTAATACTAATTTCAGAATAAGATTTTAAATTTTTTACAATATCTAGAGGTGTTTTTTTAGAAATAGATTTTTTATTTGTTATTGATTGTACATAATCACGAGGATTTAAAATTCCACTACCTTCCATTGTTGGGTTTGTTCTAAAAGCATCTACAGATCTTAAATCATTCCATATTTCCATGCAAGCTTCTGGTTGCCACATATAGTCCCAATCTCTCCAGTGAAATTGATTTACTTGAGGGATTATTTTAGAAGCAGTAGCCCAAGTATTAAATAGTAATTTTGCATTTGTATTAGGAAATTTTGTAGCTATAATTTTTTCAAATCTATCATTAGTTATATTAGGGTTGTAGCCTAATCTTCCCCAAAGCATAAACTTATACCAATGCTTACTCATTTCTTGCTGACGTGGAGTTTCTGGGTTTTTACTAATAAATTCTCTTCCCCAAGCATAACCATCAGATCCCATATGAAAACCTGACGTTTGTTCGTACGGCATATTTTTTATAAAATCACTAACATATGTTGGATTTCCCCATCTATGAATATAAATATCATCGTTTCTTAAATTCCACCAAGATTTCATTTTTGTATCTCCCATCCATTCTATAAATGGTTTGTAAAATGGCTGTTTTGGAGAGGAGTATAAACGGGCTTTGGCGTATTTAAAACTCATATCAAATTGATCTGGATATTGTCCCCAGTATTTAGATACTTTAGTCATATCTGTCCACCAATATCTATGAATAAACTTTACTTTTCTGTTTGGTAAATCAGCTTTGACGTCCATAATACCTAGCCCGTATGTTTCCCAAAGCCATTTTTCTTTGTCATCATCTGTCATTGGAATTCTCATATTTTCTCCTGCAGTAACGCCAATTCCTGTTAAATCTGGATAATTTTTTATAAATTGTTTTACAGACTTACGTAAATAGTCCTTACTTATTTCATTTCTAAAATCATTAGAAATTCCATATTTTCCTTTTTTATCACCAACTTCTTCATTTGAACCTGGAGCAGCAGCTCCATTTAAACAAATATTCCAAGTCATAAAATAAACATCTATACCTCGGTTTTTAGCGTGCTTCATTACTTTTTGCCAAAATGCTATTTTTTCCTCAATAGTCATTTTTTTAAGAATCTTTAAGTTTTCAACTATTTTAATACTTGCCAATTCAGGAACGGTCCAATTTCTACCTGGATCTTCTGGTTTAATAGTTGTTCCGCAAACATCTTCAAAGGCAACATCTGGATAATCATCTAATTTTACCATTGAAGAAAACGGATGTGCATTCCAATACGAGATCATATTGTAGCGATGTCTTGCCATATTATCAAAAAATTCCTCCCAAAAACTAAAATCCCACATATTAATTATGTTGTTTTGAGCTGCATCACCTGAGTCATCAAAAGTATTGGTTCTTGCATCTAAAGGAATGTTATATTTTAACCCTCTTTTTTTGATATAAGGTTTTTCTGAAATTTGAGTTAAAGAGTTTAAATCTTCACCAATTCTTATATATTCTGTCAACTCTAAACCACCATACATTAACCCAATTTGATCACTAGCATTTATGTTAATTAAGTTTTTAGAAGTTTTTTTAATCTGAAAAGCTTGATCTTCAAAAGAATTCTTTTCTAAATTGAAGTTAATAACATTAGTAGATTCTGAATCAATTTCAATACCTTTTTCTAAAAGTGCTTTTGTTAAATCTTTAACAGCAAACTCAACTTGTGGACTGTTGGAATTGTAAATAATATTAACGGTATTATCCGTTTTACAAGAAATATTAAGAAACAACAGGCTAATTATAATGATGAATTTTTTCATAAATGTTTATTATTAAGTTAAAGATTTCATTCTTTATTAAAATTATAGGCTTTATAGCCAAGAAGGATTATTTAAATCGAAACCAATCAATAATTAAGTGCTGGTTTTCTTTGGTTTTAAAAGTAAAGTGCAATGCGTGTTTACCTTTTACTGTTTTAATTTTACAACTAGATATTTTATAAGAAACTTTATTAGAGTTTGCTTGAATATCGCAAGTTCCAATTATTTGTCCTTGCTTGTCATCTATTCTTATTTCAATAATTCCTTCAGAAGCTGTTGAGGTTTTCACTTCAAAAGATTTAGTATTTTCTTCAAAAGAAAGGTATTTATAGATGGCTGTATCATTGTTTTTTATTTCTGATAATCCTTCAGAAATAATATCTGTTGATGGTATTTTTGTGATTCTTACATTTCCAGATAAACCACAAGTCCATTCAGCTTCAATAATTTTTGAAGCTTTTAGAGGTTTTCCAGCGCCCTGAGAAGTCATTTCTACTTCATCAATAGTTCCGTCTTTATTTATAAAAATAGGTTCAATACAAGCTTTTCTGAATTTTTGAGAATTGTTTGTTGAACGGTGATAAAACACGTACCACTGATCTTTAAATTTTTCAATAGAACCGTGATTGTTCCAGCTAGAAGGATCACAATTAAAATTATCTATAATAACTCCTTTATATTCAAAAGGTCCCATTGGTGATTTTCCAATAGCGTAACCTAAACATGTTGGTCTATTATCTCGGCTATCATCGGCAAAAACAAAATAATACAAATCACCAATTTTTCGTATTGAAGAACCTTCATGAAAAGCCACATTTCCTTCTTTATCTAAAGGATGTGTAATGGTAGCTTCATCAATTTCCATCATATTAGATTTCAGTTTAGCAACTGTAGGTTTTCCTTGACCCCAATAATAATAGGCTTGTCCGTTATCATCAATTAACACAGCAGGGTCAATGCTGTAGACTCCTTTTATTTGTTTTCCATTTATAAATGGTCCATTTGGGTTTGTACTTGTTGCAACACCTTCAGTTTTTGGTTTTCCAGGAGAGCAATAATATAAATAGTAAGTGCCATTTTTGTAAGCTGCATCTGGAGCAAATAATAAATTATCGTGATGTGGAACTTGGTCAAATTCTCCTTTTGAAGAAAACGCTTTTTCGGTAATATCCCAATCTATTAAATTTTCAGAACTTAAAACGTTGTGGGAGTAAGAACACCAATAATCATCACTTTCATCTCTTGATCCATAAATATATAGTTTACCGTCCTCCCAAACATGGGCTTCAGGATCAGCAATATACATTCCTGGAGGAGTAATTGGATTTTGAGCAAACAGTGAAGCGTTAATTAATAGAAATAAGATTGTTTTTAATTTTTTCATAACATGTTTAATTATTATCAGCTTTAATAAAAGAATTCCAATTGTCAGTTCTAAAAGGAGAAGCAGGGTTACCACCGGTGTCAAATAGACTAGCTTCAAAATAGTTTGTCCATCCGTATCTAATTGCAACGGGTTTAGGTACTTTTTCGTGTGAAACTTCTACAAGAGGGATTCTTAAATGATGTGGTAGTTCCCACTGAATTTTTACTTTTGCATTAGCTCTATAAAATATTTTATCAGCTCCAGCAATCCAAAATTCATTTAAAGGTGTATTAGCAGGTGTTAATCCGTTTGGAGCATTTTGGAATTCTATAATTGCTTTATTTTCTTCAATTTTTAGATTTTTGAAATACGGACCACCATATTGAATTTTTGTAAAATTATATTGTTTATTTAAAGCCCAATACGCTAATCTTTGTCCAACCTCTTTCTTGCTTTTAGGATGAATATTCCATTGCTCACCAATATCACCAGTTGTAACCATTCCTGTATTTAATACCAGTTCCATAGTTTTTAATTGTGCTTCTATTATTGGTAAAGCATCTTTTTTGGAATAGTTAAATGGGCAAATTTGAACGTAATAAAAAGGGAAGTCTCCTTGGTTCCATAATTTGCGCCATTTTTTTATCATAGCAGGGAAATGATCCACATAATTTTTAGGATAGTTACTTACATTAGATTCACCTTGATACCAAAGAAATCCTTTTATTTTTAAACCAACCAACGGATTAATCATTGCGTTGTATAGAACTGTAGGAGATTTAAAGTTTACGTTTTGAGTTTCTAATTCATTTAAATTTACGTACCTAAAATTGTTGGTTAATAAGCCTTTATCCATCCAAGATTCAATAGCTGTACCACCCCAAGTTGTATTAATAATACCAACAGGAACATTTATACCTTTATAAATCTGATTTGCAAAAAAATATCCAATAGCACTAAAATCAGGTGTTGTATTCGGATTCGCTTTTTGCCAATTTCCCTTACAATCTTTAATAGGTGTTTTAGCGAAGTTATAATCTAAACGAAATTGTCTTATAAATTTATTAGAAGATTCTGCAATAGCTTTATTACTGCCCGTAACAGGTTCATTAAAATTCCCTTTTAACGTCATTTCCATATTAGATTGACCGGAGCAAACCCATATTTCTCCAAACATAATATCATTTAATATGATTGAGGATTTATTTGAAGAAATTTTAATTGTATGTTCTTTTAAATCAGCTTTAGGAACATTGAAAGCTATTTTCCAATAACCATTTTTATCTGATTTTGTTACAATTGATTTTGAATTCCATGAAGTATGTATATTAACGTCTGTAATTTTTTCAGTCCATCCCCAAATATAATTTTCCTCATTTTGTTGTAAAATCATATTGTCCCCAAAAAAAGGAGGAATTTTAAGTTGTCCAAATGAACTATTAATTAATAAAACATTTAGGAGCATGAGGTGAAAACTTTAAACTTATTCATTTTATGAATTTATTTGATATTGAATGTTTCTTCTAAACCGTTGTTAGAATTTGGACCAATCCAAACTTTAAATCTGCCTTTCTCTACTATAGGCTTCATGTTTTCATTTAAAACAGTTAAATCAGAAGTTGAGATTGTGAAATTCACCGTTTTAGTTTCGTTTTCTTTCAGCTTCAATTTTTTAAAACCTTTTAATTCTTTTATAGGTCTTGTGGTTGAGCCAACTAAATCTTGAACATATAATTGAGCAATTTCTGTACCTTCAATATTACTAATGTTTGTTATTTCGGCTGAAATAGTAATAGAGTCATTTTCTAAAATATCTTTAGAAGATATTTTAATGTTATCATATTTAAAAGTTGAATAACTCAAACCGAACCCAAATGGGTAGAGTGGAGCGGTAGACTCTTTTTTATATGAATTGTATTTTGGTCTTCCGCTATTTCTATGATTGTAATAAACAGGAATATGACCTGTAGCCGCTGGAAAACTAGTTGTTAATTTTGCAGAAGGATTCACATTCCCAAATAAAACATCAGCTAATGCATTCCCAGCTTCAGTTCCAGGATGCCAAGCTATTAATAAAGCGTTGGAGTTTTCTTTTTCAGAAGTTAAATTTAAAGGTCTTCCATTAAATACAACAGTTATAATTGGTTTGTTATATTTTTTTAAAGAACTAATATATTCACTTTGTTTATTTGGTAATTCAATACTAGATCTACTATTATTTTCGCCAAACATACTGTATTCCTCACCAACACAGGCTATAATAATATCGGTTGAAGAATTTACCTTATCAATAATCTTAATGTTATTTGGAGCGTTCTTTAAAAGCCCTTCAAAAGGAACAACCAAATCATCTTTATTCCCGTTTGATCTCCACCAACCAGATAAATTTTTCTCCTTAGAAAATGGACCAACAACAGAGATTTTTAAAGGCTTGTTTTTAATGGGTAAAATACTATTTTTATTTTCTAGTAAAACCATTGTTTCACTTGCTAATTTTCTAGCCAATAATCTATGTTCTTTTGTAAGTAAATCCGTTTTACTTCTGTTTTCATCAACATAAGGAGTTTTAAATAGTCCTTTTTTTAACTTTACATATAAAACTCTTTTAACGGCGTCGTTTAAAACATTAATAGCTATTTTTTCTTCTAACATTTTTTTAAACGTATTGCTTTTCATTTCAATATCAATTCCAGCGTTTAGAGCTTTGTAAGCTGCATCTATAGAGTCAGTAGCATAACCGTGATAAATTAATTGTTCAACAGCATCCCAATCGCTAATTACAAAACCAGGAAACTGCCATTTATCTTTTAAAATATTTCTTAAAGTTTCTTTATTAGCACTTGCTGGAACTCCACTAATATCATTAAAAGAACTCATAACAGTTAAAACACCGGTGTTTACACAAGCTTCAAAAGGTGGTAAATAAGTTTCGTGTAAGCTTCTTTTAGAAATTTCAGTATACTGATAATCTCTACCTCCCATTGAGGCACCATAACCAACATAATGTTTTAAACAAGAAACTAGTTTGTCTGGTTGAGAAACATCTTCACCCTGAAAACCTTTAACGGCAGCAATACCAAATTGAGTATTCAAAAAAGTATCTTCTCCGTAACATTCTGCAATTCTACCCCATCTCGGATCCCTTGAAACATCAATCATTGGAGCGAAAGTCCAATCTATACCTAATGTTGTAGCTTCCTTAGCGGCAATTGAAGCTGCTTTTTTTACCTTTAAAGTATCCCAAGAGCACGATTGTGCCAAACTTATAGGAAACATAGTTTTGTAACCGTGAATTACATCTTGCCCAAAAATAATTGGGATTCCAAGTTCAGATTCTTCAATAGCTATTTTTTGAAGTTTGTTTCTTACTGACGCATCGGTAATAAGTTTTAAATTCACTAAAATAGAACCTACATCACCGTTTCTAATTTCATTTTTTAAGCTATCATCAATTTTTTTAATAACTCTTTGTTGCAATTGACCAATTTTTTGCTGAAAAGTCATTTGGCTAAGAATACTATCAATTTTAGTATAAATAGCAACGTCTTTTTTTGAGTTATTTACTAATTCAGTTGAGTTTTTACAAGCGAATAAACTAATAAATAAAATTAAAGTCAGGCTTTTTTGAAAGTTCTTCATCTATTTGTTTTCGTTTAAAAGAGCTTCATTTTCTTTTGAAATGCGTTCACGTTGTTTTTTGCTTAAACCATATTTAAAAAATAAATCATTTGGTAATAAAACATTTGATCTTTTTAAACTTGGATCGTTTGTTTTCTGACTTAAATCACAATCAAAACGACCTAATTTAGAATACATTTTATTCCAATCATTTCCTGCATTTATAAAATGAGATAAGCCCCAAGTTATTCCATCTGCATTTTTACTATCATTAAAAGCATCTGGAGAATAAGGACCACCAGCAGTAGGTAATAGTTTAGTGGTTGAAGCTACTTCAAAATTTACCCAATCTTTAGCGTATTGAATGGTGAAATGTTCTATTCCATCAGTTCCAACTACTGCAGCAACACCTTCTTTAAAAGGAAATAAAAAGGTTTCGTGACCTGAATTAATTATTGGGTTTAAAGGGTGTTTTGTAAATGGGCCTTCAGGAGAATCTGCCGTTGCAATTCCCCAACAATCCCAATGTTTTCCGTTTGCATCACGCTCACCTAATCCAGATTTATAATAAATATAAATTTTTCCATTATGTACTAATGGAAATGGATCGTGGATAACTCTGTGATCCCATTCATTTTTTGCTCCAAACGGAATTACAACTTCATTTAACGAAGTCCAAGGACCATCAGGTGAATCTGAATAAGACATAGCAACTGGGCAAGCGTCAGAACCACCTCCATCTGAAGGCTTTCCGCTAGGAACACTAAAAGCTTGATAGTATAAGAAAAATTTCCCTTTCCATTTTAAAATATCTGTAGTTGCAACCGATCTATGTCCTGGAGTTGGTTTTGGAGGACGCGGAACAGCCAAGCCTTGTTCTTCCCAAGTAAATCCATCTTTACTAGTTGCGTACCAAATTTCACATAAATCCCAATCCGCTGAAGGAATAGTATCGTTACATTTGGGGTATCCTTGTGGTTTTGTAGCGGTGTTTCTATGTGTGTACCAAACATAATATTTTCCATTTTCAAAAATTACTTTTGAAGGGTCACGTCTAGTTATAGTTCCATCACCATTGTTGTAATCAAAACCTTTTAATTCGGTATATCTAAAGTTAGTATACAACTCATTATCCAAAATTCTTGGAGCCTCATAATGCTCAAAACTTCTTTTCATTGCAGAACTTAACTCGCGGTCTGGTTCTAAATTTTTTAGATAAAGAGGGAATGCCTTTTGTTCATTTGGACTGGTTTTTTTTTCTGTATTTGTTGTGCAAGAAATAACAAATACACTTAGTAAAATTTTAAATATTAATTTCATGTTACTTTAAGTTTATAATAAGAGCGTAAATTAACAACCGTATTTTCAATTTTATTAGAGTTTATACTTTTGTTAGAGTCTTGTTCTTTTTTGATGATTGAAAATTTATTTAAGGTTATTTTAAAAGAGGATAGTTTATCTTCAACTTGTTGCAAAATCTTTTTATTCCTGAAAAAAGCAGGAACTTTAAATAGTACATTTATGAATAAGAAAAAAGGGATGTTAACCGTTTTCATTTTTTTAATTTATTCACCATAAAAATAAGGTTTAAAACACTGTTTAAATTGTAATTAAATTATAATGGTAACTATTAAATTATATGTTACTTATATTTTTTAATTCTAGGTTGAATTCTCATTGAACTAGTAAAAAGATATTTATCAATTTAAATTTTCTATTAGTACAGATTTTGAGTTTTCATCTAAAAAGCTCCAAACATTTTTTAATTTTTGTTTTGAAATTTCATCCTTAAAAATGGATTGAGGCAATGCTTTTGAAATATAAAAATTCACCAAGCTATGTTTCTTTTTCATGATTTTTAAAATTAAATCAAATTGTTCAACATAATCATCATCTTTAAGTTTTTGTAAAGCAAACAAATTGGTGTTTCCATTTTCTGAATTTAACAGTTGTAATTTAAATTTCTCAGAGTAATTAGAATTTGTATATTCTTTTAATTGCTTTTTAATAGTTCCATTAATTAATTTCCAAAGTGTATGAGTTGAGTATAAAGCACCTTCTACAGCTTCTTCTTTAATAGTCCGTTTAGTAGCTCCAGAAACTCCGTCAATTTTATCTGATTTTCTAAATTTATCTTTTTCAATAAATGCCCCAACATGCTTTTTTCCAATTACAGAATAATTGTCTTTTAGTGTTTTTAAAAGTTTACTGTAATCTTCACTTGTAAAATTAATATGGTCATTTTTGGTGAGTTGTTTTCCTGGAATTGTATCGAATTTTTTTAAATTCCCTGCCAAATCCCAGTATACTTTTAAATTCACAATTCGGCATAAAGTATCACTACAAACACTAGTTTCTATTTTACTATAATAATAAGCACCTTCTGTTTCAGTTTCGCAGAAATAAACATCATTAATAAAAACGCCATCTAAACTAGGAAGCTCTAATATTTTAGAGCAATTAGGGTTGGGTTTATTTTTAAATGAAGAAAATATTCCAATAATTATTATAAAAATCACAGATAGTTTTAAAATGGTATTTTTCATAAATAATTAATTGTTTTGAGATTGATTAGAAGAAGAAAGAACTAGCTTCATATATTCATTTAAATGTTTTTGATAAACGGCTCTAGGTGTTGTTTTATATTTCTTGCATATAGAGGCTGCATAGCCAACAGCAGCCCCCATTTGGCCTGTTGTAAGCATAACTCTAGGCCCTCCAAGGCCAATGTGTGAACAGCTAAAATCTCTACCGGCCATAAATAAATTATTAATATTTTTTGAGTATAAAGATCTGTAAGGTAGTTTATAACCAGAGGTTCTAAAGAACAAGGCTTCAGAAAGGAAATTAGGTTTTTCAGGGTTGTTTAAGTTTTGTTGGTAGTGAACATCAACAGATCTTTTTTCTAATACAACGGCATCTTTAAAATCCACCTGATTTTTCACATCATTTAATGTGTAAATATAATCTCCAATAAGTCTTCTAGATTCTCTTTTACCAACTAAAGAACTTACCCATTTTAAGGCTAGTTTTTCATTACCTATTTTTTGTTTTTCATTATAAAATGAACCAAAAATAGCTTTTAGCATATGATCTCTTATTTGTTCAGCATCATCTATTTGACTTAAATCATTTCTAGAAAATTCCCATTGCCATTCTCCGTTTACAGCCGCATAGTCTTTAGCAACTTCAATTGCCCAAGGAACTTTAGGAAAGGAAGTTACCGTTTCAAGTTTTTTACTTCTCCATAAAACAGAAGAACCCATCACAAAATTATCTGCTTTTTCAGGACTCCACAATTCACCGTGAGTTTCCCAGCCTTCATTAAAAGTAGATTTGCTTTCACGACCATACATAAATTTGGCTCCTGTCCAAAAACCAATCCAGCCATCACCAGTAGAATCAACAAATAAAGGCGCTTTAAATCTTATTCTTTCAGAGGTACTTGTATGCTTTGCATCTACATATTGAACGGTATTATTTATAGATACCGCATCATAAGCTCTCCAATTAAGGTAAAGGTGAATGTTTTTATAGGATATCATATTTTTCATTCGCTTTTCATCATCGTCATATGCTTCAGGTGATCCATTTGGGTAATGATCTGTATCAATCATTTTAAGAATACGTTCAAAATAACCATAAATGCCTTCGGTGTGTACTCTAATTTCACCACTTGCATTACCTCCCAAAACTGGTCTGTCATGAATTAAGGCAACCTTTAAGCCTTTTTCTGCAGCACTAATTGCTGCAGCGCAACCAGCAATTCCACCTCCAACAATAACTAAATCGAAATTTTCAGTTTTATTAGGCGATTTTGTTTGTTGAAGCATTTTATTTCTCCACTTTTTTAATTCATTTTTTTTATTAGGCGGAGCAATATTTTTCGTTGAAAAATAAATAGCATCGCATCTTCCGTTGAAACCTGTTAAATCTAGAAGTTCAATTTGGGCTTCTTTTTTGTTAAAATTATACTGACCAACATATTCCCAGTTCCAGTTTTTGTTAGTTCCTAAAACTTTAGGAAACGTTTTTTTTTCAATTTTTAATTTAAATTTACCAGGAGCTTCCCAGTTTCCAGGAGCCCAATTTATAGTTCTAACCCATAAATGATAATTTCCTTTTTCCTTAATTTTTATAATTGTTTTAGCATTTTTAACAGGTTTTCCAATACCGTGGGCCATTAAATAAGGAGACCCCATTTGTTCTACAAATTGAGGGTCTACTACCCAACCTCCTTTGTTAGAAAAGTTTTCTGTTTCAATAAGAAATTCTTGAGAGTATAATTGAAAGCCAAAAAGTAAAATACTGAGAAGAGTAATTATAGGTTTAAGACATTTGTTTTTTTCTGTCATTTTATAAGGAAGTTTTATGACATAAAATTAAGGTAAATAAAGGTTTAAAATGTATGTATTGTTTTAAAAGGTAGAACATATGTTTTTTTGAGTAAAATAGCCGATGGATTTTTTGAGAGAAGCAATAGTTTAAATTATATTTACCTTGATTAATCATTTTCCAAAAAATATATATAATTATGAATTTACTAAAATTGTATAACCTGCTTTTTATGCTGGTTTTTGTTGTTGTTTTTAATTCCTGCGATTCGAAGGAAATTAATTCGGTTGAAGATCAAAATTTCAACAAAGATTGGTTGTTTCAAAAGGAAGCTCCTGAAGAAGCAAAAAACATAGTTTTTGATGATGCTGGTTGGAGAAAATTAAACTTACCACATGATTGGGCAATTGAAGGCCCTTTTGATAAAAAATACAATGCTAGAACTGGAGGTTTACCAGTACACGGTATTGCTTGGTACAGAAAACATTTTACTGTAGATAATAAATTTAGTCAAAAACAAATTTCTATTGAATTTGATGGCGCTATGAATAATGCTAAAGTTTGGTTGAATGGAGAATATGTTGGCGAAAGACCTTATGGTTATATTGGTTTTGAATTAGATTTAACAAAGTATATTAAATTTGGTGAAGATAATGTAATAGCAGTTCAATTGTCTCCTGAAGATTTGGCTGCGCGTTGGTATTCTGGAGCTGGTATTTATAGAAATGTTCGTTTAAAAATGAATAATTCAGTACATATTCCACAATACGGAACTTATATTACAACACCTAAAGTAACTTCAAAATCTGCTGAAGTTAGTATTGAAACTAAAATTAAAAATGCCGGAACTTCAGTTTCAAAAGCACAATTACAAACAAGTGTTTTAAATGCTGAAGGAGTTGTAGTAGTTGAAAAATCTTCAGAAATTACAGTTAATTCAAAGTCCGAAGAAAAAATAAACGTTTCCTTAAGCGTTGAAAATCCAAACTTATGGGGTATTAAAAATCCTGTTTTATATACTGCAATTAGCAAAGTTGTTGTAGATAATAAAGTTGTTGATGAATACGAAACTAAATTTGGAATTAGAACCATTGAGTTTGATAAAGACAAAGGGTTTTTATTAAATGGAAATGCTGTTGAATTGAATGGTGTTTGTATGCATCACGATCAAGGGCCATTGGGTACGGCTATTAACTTTAGAGCAAAACAACGCCAGATGCAAATTATGCAAAGTATGGGAGTGAATGCTTTACGTACAAGTCATAATCCACCTTCACCAGAAATATTAAAAGCTTGTGATGAATTAGGAATTGTAGTAATTGTTGAAGCTTTTGATGAGTGGAAAATAGGGAAAGTGAAAAACGGTTACAATAAGTTTTTTGATAAATGGCACGAACGTGATTTACGTGATATGATTAAACGTGATCGCAATCATCCATCGGTTATAATGTGGAGTATTGGTAACGAAATTTTAGAGCAAAGTAAAAAAGATGGTTGGAAGATTACCAAAGTATTAAATGATATTTGCCATGATGAAGATATTACACGACCTACAACGGTTGGGTTTAATTATTATCCAGCACCATTTACAAATAAATTAGCTTATGAAGTTGATATAGTTGGAATGAACTATTGGCCAGAAAATTACAAAGAAATTTTAGAAGCAAATCCTGATATGATTTTATATGGTTCAGAAACTTCATCTTTAACAAGTAGTAGAGGTGTGTATCATTTACCAATTGAATTTACTGAGAGACATTCAACAAATCACGTTTCAAGTTACGATGCAATTGTTGGACCACCTTGGGCATATGCTCCAGATGTTGAGTTTGATGCGCAAGAAAAAGAGCCAAGATCTTTAGGTGAATTTATGTGGACAGGTTTTGATTATATTGGAGAACCAACCCCTTATGGAGGTAGAGATAATTCAACACACGGATATTGGAATGATGATTGGCCTTCACGTTCTTCATATTTTGCTCCAGTAGATTTATGTGGTTTTCCAAAAGATAGATATTACTTGTACCAAAGTCAGTGGACTACAGAACCAATGGTTCACGTATTACCACATTGGAATTGGGAAGGGAAAGAAGGAGAAACTATCCCTGTTTATTCCTATACAAATTGTGAGGAAGTTGAATTATTTGTTAACGGAAAATCATTTGGTAAAAAAGTAAAAGGAAAAGATTTTACTATGATTCCTGCAGAATATCATGAATTTGATAAAGGAATGTATAAATCTAAATACCGTTTATCTTGGAACGTACCTTACCAACCTGGAAGTATAAAAGTTGTTGCATATAACAAAGGCAAAGAAATTGTAACTAAAGAAATAAAAACTGCAGGAAAACCAGCTAAAATTAGTTTGGTTGCTGATAGAAGTGAGATTGATGCAGATGGAAATGATTTATCTTTTATAACAGTAAAAATTGAAGATAAAGATGGAAATATGTGTCCTTTATCTGATAATTTAGTAAACTTTGATATTCAAGGAGAAGGTGTTTTAGCAGCAGTTGGTAATGGTGATCAAACATCATTAAAATCATTTCAGGCTTCAAATAGAAACGCTTTTAACGGTATGTGTTTACTAGTTGTGAAATCAACTGAAAATTCAGGATCCATTTCAATTAAAGCTAATTCAAAAGGATTAGAAGGTTCAAATATTTCAATAACAACCAAGTAAATTATGATATTTAATAAAGTAAAATCATCAATAACGATAGCATTATTAATTCTAGTTTTTACAATTAATGCTCAAGAAAGTAAGCGATTGTATTTAAAAGATAGGTTACATGATGTTACTAGAGAAAAACCAGTTAGAGTAATTCCAGGTAAGGGAACAAGAACAGCACCACCATCAGACGCAATTATTCTTTTTGATGGAAGTAATTTAGACGCTTGGAAACCTAGTAACTTCAAAATAATTGATAGTTCATATATGGTTGCAGGCAAAGGTGGTCTTTCTTCAAAACAAAGTTTTGGGGATATGCAAATGCATCTTGAATGGAGAGTGAATGATACTTTAAAGCCTAATGGACAAAAAGGAAATAATAGTGGTATTTACATTATGGGTAAATTTGAAGTCCAAATATTATCAAGTTTTGTAAATGAAACGTATGCAGATGGGCAAGCAGGTGCAATTTATGGTCAATTCCCACCACTAGTAAATGCTTCAACTCCTCAAGGTAATTGGAATAGTTACGATATTATATTTAAAGCTCCTGTTTATAAAAATGGTAAAATGAAAGAAAAGGCTTGTATTACTGTTTTGCATAATGGTGTATTGGTTCAGAATAATCAAGTATATGAAGGACCAACTTTGTATAGAAAGGTAACTTCTTATCCTGATAATATGCCAGAAACAGCTCCAATTTATTTGCAATACCATAATGATCCTGTTGAGTATAGAAATATATGGGTAAGAGAAACAACTGAGCAAAAACAAACTGAAAAGATTGTTTGGGAAAATCCTTTTCCAAAAGATGGTTTCGGTACAGTTTTTACAACGTCTGAAAAAGAGAATGCAGAAGGTAACAAACATTTTGAAGTAAAAGAGAATAGTATTGAAGTACTTCAGAAATGGAAAGGAAATAAAGCGCCTTTTGCAATAATAACCACTAATAAAGAATATAGTAGTTACAATTTAGAGCTAGAGTATAAATGGGGAGAACGTAAGTTTGAACCTAGAGTTGAAGCAAAACGTGATGCTGGTATTTGTTTTCATATTCAAGGAGAGAAAAAAGTATGGCCAGTATGTTTAGAATGTCAAATTCAAGAAGGTGATACGGGTGATTTATGGGTAATAAAAGGCCCAAAAGTAACTGTGGTTGAAGGTGATGGAAAAGAGAAGGTTCTAGACTCAAAAGTAAAAGCATATTTTCAAAATGTAAAATATAAAAACTATGAAATTGAAGGATGGAATGCCGTTAGAATTGAAGTAAGAGGTTCAAAATCGGCTAAATTTTATGTAAACGGACATTTAGTGAACGAAATTAAAAACCTTTTTGATGCGAATGGAAATCCACTAACTAAAGGAAGCATTTCTTTACAAGCAGAAGGTGCTGAACTTACCTATAGAAATATTAGAATACAAGAATTATAATAAAATTTTAAATAAAATGAAAAATAGAATACTAGTACTTGCATTTTTTTGCAGTCTAATTTTTAATGCATTATATGCGCAAGAGCGTCCAAATATTGTTTTTGTTTTAACAGATGATCAACAATATGGGTTAATGGGGTGTGATGGGAATTCCATTGTACAAACTCCAAATTTGGACAAAATGGCAAGTGAGGGTGTATTGTTTACAAATGCTCACATTACAAGTGCCATTTGTACCCCAAGTAGAATTTCAATATTGTTGAGCCAATATGAACGTAAACATGGTGTTAACTTTAATTCGGGAACAAGTATATCTGATGAAGGTTGGGCACAATCTTACCCAATGGTTATGCGTAGAGAAGGTTATTTTACGGGTTGGGTTGGTAAAAATCATGCTCCTATTGGAGACGGTGGTTATACAAGTGGACTTATGGAAAAAAGTTTTGATTATTGGTATGCAGGTCACGGGCATTTAAGTTTTTACCCAAAAGATCGTCATAAAATATTTAATGATGCTATTGCATTTACGCAACCCGAAATTATAAATGAAGGTGTAGATGATTTTCTTGATCCAAACGCCAGAAGTTTAAAAGGTGCAATTAAGTTTTTAGATGAAAGACCTATGGATAAGCCTTTTATGTTGTCAATAAATTTCAACTTACCTCACGGTGCTAGTACTGGTACTATGAAAATGAAAAAAAATGATGATGATATTTACAAAACATTATATCGGGATTTAGATATTCCGTTACCACCAAATTACATCGCAAGAAAGGACATAAAAACCCCGAAATTACCAGCGGATTTATTAAAAGCAGAAGATAGACAAACGGGATATAATTATGTAGATACTCCTGAAGGAACAAAGGAAAGATACATACGTCAATTACAAGCTATGACTGGTATTGATCGTTTGGTTGGTAATTTAAGAAAAAAGTTAAAAGATTTAAAAATTGAAAAAAATACTATAATTATTTTTGCCTCGGATCACGGTTTATTTATGGGTGAACAAGGTTTAGGAGGAAAATCTTTATGTTACGAAAAAACAACACATATACCTATTATTGTTTTAGATCCTAGATTGAAGAAAAAACAAAGAGGGTTTAAAAGTGATGCTTTGGTACAAAGTATAGATATTGCAGCAACAATGGTTGCAATGGCAGGAATTGAAAAACCAGCTTCTTTTCAAGGGAAAGATATTTCAGCATTAATTAGAGGTGAAAAAGCAGAGGTTAGAAAATATGTATATACTGAGAATTTATGGTCTACTCATTTTGGAAATCCACGATGTGAAGCTGTTCAAGATAAAGAATGGAAATATATAAGATATTATAAAAACAACAATTTTTCAGCTACCAAAGAAATTGAAACGGCTAAAATGTTGGGTATTCCTGTAAATAAAATGTTATATGCCGTTCACGATCCTGCAATTGCAGTTTATAGAGGTTATATTGATTCTCCATTAGAAGGTGAAAAGCCGGTTTATGAAGAGTTATACAACCTTAAAAATGACCCTGCTGAATTACATAATTTGGTTGGGGATTCAAAAAATAGTGAGATTTTAGAGAACTTAAAAAAAGTTTGGAAAACAGAAATCACAAATGCTAGAGGAACAGGAAATCCAAAAGTGTTAAGATATACAAATGATAGTCATCCAGATGGAGGGCATTAATAATTGAAATAAAATATGTCATTTTGAGTGAAGCTTAGCGTAATCGAAAAGTCTATTTAACGGATTAAAGATTCTTTGTTTAATTCAATTATTAAATCCGTCATTCTGAACTTGTTTCAGAATCTCATTATAATGATTACTAGATTGATGAGAACCTGAACCAAGTTCAGGTTGCCAAAAACTAATTTTTCAAACAATGAAAAAACTACTATTTATAGTACTACAAATTTGTTTGGGTGTTTATATGAACGCTCAAACAAATATTGTTTTTATAGAATCCGATGATCAAAGCAATCAAGCAGTTGGTGCTTATGGAAATCCAGCAATGGTAACTCCAAATATTGATGCGTTGGCAAAAGAAGGAGTTTCATTTACGGCAGCTTACAATATGGGCTGTTGGTCTCCTGCGGTTTGTATTCCTAGTAGAACTATGTTGTTTTATGGGCAGCATATTTGGAAATCTCAAAAAATAACAAAAGACAATGCTCCAGTTGCATTTCCTGAAATTTTAAGAGAAAACGGTTATTCATCATTTATGACTGGTAAATGGCACGCTTGGGGGAAAAATCCAAAAGACATTTTTGATAAGTTAGGGAGTATTCAACCAGGTCAATTAAAAACATACAATACAACTGGCGGGCACGTAACAGACATTACAGGTAATGAAGCTGTTCAATATATAAATGAATATAAAAGTGAGAAGCCTTTCTTTATGTATGTTGCTTTTAATGCTCCGCACGTACCAAGACAAACTACTCAAAATTATTACGATTTATATCCTGCAAAAGATATGGTTTTACCGCCAAGTGTGGTAAATGGGAAACCATTGAATAAAAATGTGAAATATCAGTATACAAATGATCCTTTGAGTTCAAAAACAATGCAATCTAGAGTTCAGCAGAATAATGCAATGGTAACGCATATGGATGTTAGAGTGGGTGATATTATTAAGGCGTTGAAACAAAAAGGTGTTTACGATAATACCATTATTGTATTTATGTCTGATCACGGAATTAATTTTGGTGAAAATGGAGTTGCAGGAAAAGTTTGTTTGTACGAACCAAGTGTAACCGCTCCGTTAATAATAAAAGCTCCAAAAATTAAACCGAATACTAAAATTAAAGAACGTGTTTATTTACAAGATGTAAACCCTACATTATTTGATTTGTTAGGAATACAAGGACCTAAAAATATAGATTTTCAAAGTTTAACGCCATTAATTAATAAGAAATCGAAAGGTAGAGGATCTATTTATTTAGCAATGTTTGATGACCAAAGAGGTGTTGTTTCTAATAATAAAAAACTAATTGTTTATCCTAAAACGGGAGACGTAGAGTACTATAATTTAGAAAATGACCCTTGGGAAACTACTAATCTGGTAAATAAAAAATCTTCAGTTTCCGAAGTGAAAAAGTTAATTAGTGAATTAAAAGAATGGCAAGTAAAGGTTGGTGACACCGTTAAAATTTCTGAAAAATATTAAAATGAAAATAAGATTTAAAGTATTTATTGCAACAATTTTTTTACAATTTTTTGTAGTGAATATTTCAGCTCAAGAGTTAGTTCAATCAGATTGGAAAGGTTTTAAAAAAATAGATTTTAAAGTTGAAAACTGTGACGCAAGATTGGTAATTCCAAAAAAGGCATTAAATGGAAATCCTTGGGTTTGGAGAGCTCGTTTTCCAGAATATCATACAGTAATTGATAGTAGTTTAGTTGCCGAAGGATTTCATATTGCATATATAAATACTAATAATAGATTTGGAAGTCCAAATGCTGTTAAAATTTGGAATTCATTTTATTCTTTTTTAATGAAGAATTATCAGCTTCAGAAAAAAGTAGCTATTCATTGTCATAGCAGAGGTGGATTGTTTGCTTATAACTGGGCAAAAGTAAATCCAGAAAAAGTAGCTTGTATTTATGCAGATGCTATTGTTTGCGATTTTAAAAGTTGGCCCGCAGGATTAGGGTTAGGTGATGGAAGTAAAAATGAATGGCAACTTTTGAAGCAAGAGTATGGATTTCAATCTGATGAAGAAGCTAAAGCCTATTTAAATAATCCTATTGATAATTTAGATGCATTGGCGAAAAATAGAGTTCCTATTTTACATTCTATTAGTAATAATGATAAGGTTGTTCCTCCAAAAGAGAATTCGTTAAAACTGATTCAGAGATATATTGAGTTAGGTGCGCCAGCTTCTATTTTACCTTGTTCCAAGGGAAATCAAAAATTAAAAGGGCATCATTATGAAATTGATAATCCTCAAATGGTAATTGATTTTATTAAATATAATTCAATTCAAAAAGGGAAATTAAATTCATATAATTACCATATAAAAAGGAACGGTATTTCAAACAGCTATATTATGTTTGAAAGAGAGAAAGTAGGAAGAGTAGCTTTTTTAGGAGGTTCAATTACTTTTAATCCAGGTTGGAGAGATAGTATTTCAGCTTATTTAGTAAAACGATTTCCTGAAACCAAATTTGAATTTGTTGCGGCAGGAATTTCTTCAATGGGAAGTACTCCAGGCGCATTTAGATTACAAAGAGATGTTTTGTCTAAAGGAAAAATTGATTTGTTATTTGAAGAAGCAGCAGTGAACGATTCCACAAACGAAAGAACATCCGAAGAACAAATTAGAGGAATGGAAGGTATTGTGAGGCATTTAAGAAAAACGAATCCTGAAATGGATTTGGTTATGATGCATTTTGTGGATCCAGATAAAATGGAGGCTTACAGAAAAGGAGTTGAGCCAACCGTTATTACAAATCATAATTTAATTGCGGAACATTATGGGATTTCAACCATAAATTTAGCAAAAGAAGTAACTGATAGAATTGATAATGGAGAGTTTACTTGGGAACAAGATTTTAAGAATTTACATCCTTCATCATTTGGGCAAGGTATTTATGCGCATTCAATGATTCTGTTTTTAGAAAGTTCATATTCAAAACATTTGGATGCTGATGATAAGATTTTGTCATATGGTTTACCAAAAAGAATAAATGAGTTTTCATATGATAATGGAGAACTAGTTGATATTTCAACAGTGAAGTTATCAAAAGGGTGGTCTATTAATAATTCTTGGAACCCGAATGATAAAACTAGAACAAGATCAAATTATGTTGATGCGCCAATGTTAATTGGTAACAAAGTAGCAAAAATATTAAAATTTAAGTTTGAAGGGAGTACTGTTGGTATTGCAATTGCAGCAGGTAAAGATGCTGGAATTATTGAATACAGAATAGATAAAGGAGATTGGGAAACTCAAAATTTATTTACCAAATGGAGTGGGCAAGTTCATTTACCATGGTATTATACATTGGCTAGTAAATTGTCCAATAAAAAGCATACACTTGAATTAAAAATTTCAAAAAATAAAGATGCTAGAAGCGAAGGGAACGCTTGTAGAATAAGATACTTTTATATAAATAAAAACTAAACAAAATGAAAAAAATAATATTTCTATTGATAATAGGGTTTCAGTTGCAAGTATTTGCTACAGATTTTAACGTAATAGATTACGGAGCAAAAGCAGATGGAGTTACTAAAGATACAAAAGCTGTTCAAGCAGCAATTGATGCTTGTACTGAAAATGGAGGTGGGAAAGTTATAATTCCTGCAGGAAAAACGGTGATGATTGGTACAATTTATATGAAGGATTATGTAACACTTCATATTGAAAATGGAGCAGTTTTATTGGGGAGTCCAGACTATGAGGATTATACAACAGACACTCATAAAAACACCTATAAGAATGAACCTCATATGGACCGTTGTTTAATTTTTGCTAGTAATGCTAAATCATTTGCTTTTGAAGGTTATGGAACTATTGACGGGAATGGTTATATGAAAAATTTTACAAGAAAAAAGGGTGGTCGTCCAATGATGATGCGTTTTTTGAATTGTAGTAAAATTCATATGAATGATATTACGTTGATTAATCCAGCTGCTTGGACTTCGGCTTGGTTGTATTGTGATGAAATTGTTGTTGATGGAATTAAAATTCATAGTAGAGTTAATGGAAATGGAGACGGATTAGATTTTGATGGCTGTACAAATGTTCGTGTTTCAAACAGTTCTTTTGATACTAGTGATGATTCTATTTGTTTACAAACTTCAAGAGCAGATAAGCCTTGTAAAGATATTGTGGTAACAAATTGTGTGTTTACAAGTAAATGGGCGGCTATGCGAATTGGTTTAGCTTCTCGTGGCGATTTTGAATCTGTAACAGTTTCTAATTGTACGTTTCACGATATTCAAGATTCAGGATTAAAAATTCAAATGAATGAAGGTGCTGAAATGAAAAATATGTCGTTTACAAATTTAGTAATGAGAAACGTGCCGAGACCTGTATTTATGACTTTTTGTCAACAACGTGCAGGAGTAGATTCTCCGGTTGAAATGTTACCTATGAAAGCTATGCGCAGTTTTATTTTTAGCGATTTTATTGTTGATAATAAGGAGTTAGATAAAAATTCAGCATTTTTTCTAACTGGAATGCCTGATAATTATATTTCAGATATTCAGTTAAATAATATTCAGTTTACCGTTTCAGGAGGAGGAACAAAAGAAGATGCTTCAAAAGAAATTAAAGAATATACATTGGATGTACTTGGAGAATGGTGGCCAGAATTTTATTTGGTAAAAACATTGCCGGCAAGTGGTATTTATGCACGTCATATAAAAGGCTTGAGTATTAATAATGTTCATATAAATACAATTAAAGATGACTCAAGACCTCCATTGGTTTTTGATGATGTAGTTGATGGTTTTACGAGTAATATATTTTTAAATAGAAAACGGCTAAAATAGTTAGGTGTAAATTTAAAAACAAGGTATTTTTGTGTAAACAAAAAACACTATGAAAAAGATTATTACCCTTACCGTTTTGGTATTTACTTTATTTAATGGATTTTCCCAAGTTACATTTCAAAAAGGATACATTATTACTGATTCAAATGAAACAATTGAATGCTATATTAAAAATGTAGACTTTTTTAATATTCCTAAAGAGTTCATTTATAAAAAATCCTTGGATGGAGAAGAGCAAATAGGAAATGTTAAAAATATTAAAGAATTTGGTTTAAGTGATGAACTAAAATATATTAGTGCAGAGGTAAACATTGATAAAACTGTTTATAATATTGATGATTTAGATACATCAAGAAATGTTAAGTTTGAAAAAGACACCTTATTTTTAAAAGTATTAGTTGAAGGAGATGCTAATTTGTATTATTATGAGAATAATAACTTAATAAGGTTTTTTTATAAAATACCTAGTAGAAGTATAGAACAATTAGTGCATAAAATTTATAATTCAACAGTAGATGATGTTGAAATGCTTGCGCATAATTATGAATATAAACAACAACTTTTATTAAATTTAAAATGTTCTAAAATATCATTAGCAAAAGTTGAAAATTTACAATATAATAAAAGTCTAATAAATTTTTTTGATGATTATAATAAGTGTAAAAATCCAAGATATGTTAAATCCAAAAAGGCTGGAGCGTTTAATTTTACGCCTAAAATAGGTATAAAAAAGAATACGTTAAAATTTAAAGGACAAACATTAGATGCGGATTTATCTTATAAACTTGGAGCGGAGCTTGAATTTATATTTCCATTTAACAAGGGGAAATGGAGTCTGTTGTTTGAGCCATTGGTTCAAAGTTTTAAAGCTGAAAAAGATATTAAAGAACTAATTGGTGGTTATGAAAATCTTGTTACTTATCACAAAGCAGAAGTTGACTATTCCTCAGTTGAATTTTCCTTTGGAGTTAGGCACTATATGCAATTAAATGAGAAATCTAAATTATTTTTAAATTATTTATATGTATTTGATATTGTTGGTGATTCAAATTTAAAGTTCAAAAATATTACCTATGATTTTGAACATGTAGTTCATTCTGTTCTTGGAATAGGTTATAAATATAAGAATAAGTTTTCAGCCGAGGTTAGATATGGAGTTGCATCAAATCTTTTATGGAAGAAAGGACAGAACACTTTAGATTACAGTAATTTTTCTTTCTTATTAGGATATACTATCTTTTAAAGATTAAAGTTTATTTGATGTTTTATTATTCTGAGAGGATTCTCTAATATGAAGTTCACCATCTAACATTACAGTTTGCGGAGAATGGTTATTTCCAGCTTCAATTTGATCTAATAGTAATTTAGCAGCCTGCTTTCCAATTTCAAAAGTAGGCTGTTTTACAGAGGAAAGTGGAGGTTCAACAATACTTCCCATTTTAGATTCTGAAAAGCCTATAAAGGCAATGTCTTTTTTTGCTAATAAATTATATGAAATAGCAAAATAATTCACCCCATTATACTTTTTTTTAAAAATTATGAAATGTCCTCATATATTCAGAAGGCGTTGTTTTTTTATATTGTTTAAACTGTCTGTTAAAATAAGATAAACTCCCAAAACCTACTTCAAAACATATTTGAGTGAAATTTTTTTCGCCAGACTTTATTAAGGAACAACTTGCTTCAATTCGCAACTTATTTACAAATTTAACGAATGATTCATTTGTATGCTTTTTAAAATACCTAGAAAAAGAATTATCTGCCAAACCGACCAAAGTAGAAACTTCATTTACTGTAATTTCACGATGTAAATTTTCAATAATATAGTTGAATATTTTACTGAAACGCTGACTGTCTTTGCCTCCAGGGTTAATGTATATTAGTTTTTTAGAAAGTAATACAATATCTTTATCCTTGGAGCATTCATCCAATATATCAATAAAAGATGTAATCTTTTTTGCTCCACTTAAACTAACTATTTTCTTCATTTTTGGTAAAAGTTTAGCTTTGATTTTTTTACTAAATTTGATTCCGTACTTAGAATTGTTTAAAAGGTCTTTAATGTTTTTAAGTTCATTTAATTCAAAAAAATCTTTACCCAAACTATCTTTAGAGAATTGAATTACAATACAATCTGTTAGAAGGTTAGGGTTGTCATAATATTCTATATCACTTTTCCAAACATGCGGTAAATTACGCCCCATTAATACAAAATCGTTGGCTTCAAATTCCTCAATATTGTTTCCTGTAAATCTTTTTCCTTTTCCTTTAATAATATAAGTTAGTTCGTATTCAGGGTGATAATGATATGGATATTCTAAATAAGTGCAAACTAGTCTTTTAGTGGAGAATGCCCCTGTTTTATTTGGGAGAGCTTCAAATAATGGTTTAGTGAATATATCTGTCATTAAATTATGATTTAAACAAATTAAAGGTTAGAAATATACAAATATATGATAGAAATATTCAATTTTAAACTATAAAATATAGCTTATTTTGTGTAGTTCTAAATAAGGTTAACATAGTTAATAGCCTCTGAAATTGGAATAACTAAATATACATTATATGAAATTAAAAAATATTGTTTGGTCTTTATTGGGTATTGTTTTATTCTCTTGCAACTCTAAAATAAAGGATACTCAACTTACTTATAATAAAGATCGGATAAGTGCTATTCTATTGAATATGTCAGATGAAGAGAAAATAGCCCAATTACAAGGAATTTGGCTTAAAGATTTGTTAGATGGTAGAGAATTGTCATTAGATTCATGTAGGAAGAAGATACCAAACGGTATTGGTCATTTTGGGCAATTTGCTGGCTCAACTGATTTAAACCCGATTGAAATTAGAAAAGTAGTTAATGAAATTCAATTGTATCTATTAAATGAAACACCAAGTGGAATTCCAGCATTATTTAGTGATGAAGCTATTTGTGGTTTTTCAGCGAAAGGGGCAACAACATTGCCACAACAGATAGGGATGGGATGTACTTGGAATACTAAACTTTTAAAAGAAAATACAGCCATGTCTGCAAAGTTAATGCGAAAAGTTGGAGCGACGCAGGTATTATCTCCTATGCTGGATATTTGTAGAAACTCGCATTGGGGAAGAATTGAAGAAAGCTTTGGAGAAGAACCTTATTTAACAGCTACAATGGGATTAGCCTTTGTGGAGGGGTTACAAGGAGATAATTTAAAAACAGGAGTTGCTGCTACTATTAAACATTTTGCTGGATATGGAGGCGGAACAGACAATGAAAAAACATTGCATGAAGAGGTATTACTTCCTCATGAAGCTACAGTTCGTTTTGGGAACGCTCAAAGTGTAATGGCTGGTTATCATGCTATTAATGGTGTTCCTTGTACTGCTAATAAGATGTTGCTAACTGATATTCTAAGAGATAAATACGGGTTTGAAGGAATGGTTGTTTCTGATTTTTGGTCTGTACAACAAGTTTGGTCTAAGTATAAATTTGCCTCTTCAGAAAAAGAAGCAGGGATAAAAAGTTTAAAGGCAGGTTGTGATGTAGAGTTGCCTTTCGGAATGAGTTTTCCTTATTTTAAAGAAGCACTTGCAGAAGGAAGTTTAACCCAGGAAGACCTTAATATTGCAGTGAAGCGCGTTTTGGTATTAAAAGATCGTTTGGGTTTATTGGATTATGAAGAACTTAATTTAGATGAGCCAATTAATCTAGACCCACCTGAAAACAGGGTTAGAGCACATAAAGCAGCTACAGAATCTATTGTGTTACTAAAAAATAATGGTGTTTTACCTATAAGTAAAGAAGTTAAAAAAATAGCTTTAGTTGGGCCAAATGCTGATGCTGTAGAATCTTTGTTAGGTGATTATTCTTATCAATCATTAGCCGCATATTGGTGGGAGTATCCTATAGATAAGGAAAGCCCTAAGTTGATAACCTTATACGATGGACTAAAGACAAAACTTTCAAAAGATGTTAAGCTAACCTATGAAAGAGGCTGTGATTGGACAAAATCATTACGTGATGAAATTGATGAGCTTAGTGATATTGGAGATGAACGCTCCAAAAATGTAAAATACATTAGTGCTAAAAATAGACTTGCACCCAATAGCTCTGAGGCTATAAAAATAGCAAAGGATAGCGATATAATTATTGCGGCAATGGGAGAACAGTTGTATTTAGTTGGAGAAAACCGTGACAGAAAGGATATTAGACTACCTGGTGAACAAGAAGCATTTGTCAAAAAATTAATTGAAACAGGTAAACCAGTTATTCTTGTTATTTTTGGAGGGCGACCTCAAATAATTACAGATATAGAAGAAGGGTGTCACGCCATTCTACAGGCTTGGTTCCCGGGAGAAGAAGGAGGGAATGCAGTTGCAGATATTTTATTAGGTAATGAAATTCCTTCAGGAAAACTAACTGTCACTTACCCCAGAAACAATCAGCAAGCTCCAATTGTTTACAGTCAAGGCTACGAAGCGAATGATATGCCAATGTATCCTTTTGGCTATGGGTTAAGCTTTACAACATTTGACTATAATAATTTAACAATGCCGAAAGAGGCTAATATTCAAGATAAAAGAATTGAAATCTCGTTTGAAATTTCAAATACGGGTGATTTTGAAGGCTCAGAAATTGCACAATTGTATGTGTCACCACCAAAAGAAAATAAAGGTTTAGAGCCAATTGAACTAAAAGGTTTTATTAAAACTAATATACTAAAGGGACAGAATAAAAAAGTAACTATTTCCGTTTCTCCCGAACAACTAGCTTATTATAATCAGGGAAAATGGGAAATTGATCCAGGTGTTTATGAGTTTAAAGTTGGAGCATCAAGTCTTGACATTCGTCTAAGCGGAGAAGTAAATATTAAAGGAGAAAAAACAGTTTTTAATCAACGTAGTGTTCTATTTTCAGAAAACAGAATTGAGGAATAAGGAAAGTTATATAAAACTTAAACATTAGGTTAAAAATACTTAATATTATAAAAATAAAATGGAAAGACAAAAAGTTAGAATAAAAGTAAAATGGGGGGTTATTATTATGATTGTACTAACTTTTACCAGTAGTTGTTCAAATAAGAAAAAGGACAATAGAAATGATTTACCAACTCTTACATTTAGTTCTTCAAACAGTGAAAATAACAATGATATAATAAAAGCATATTGTATTGATTATAATTGGAATTTCAAAGGTGACGGAGCACATGGTTTTGCCATACCTGGATTATGGGCCGATGCTAACCCTGAAGAGCATGTTAAGTGGTATAAAGATCTTGGATGTAATACCATACAAACGTTTGCGGTTTCGAGCAATGGTTACGCTTGGTATAAGAATGGTGTTGTACCTGAACAACCTGGGCTTAAATACGATTTTTTAACAGAAATGGTTAAGCTTGGACGAAAAAATGACATGAAAGTGTTCGGATATTTTTGTATTGGGGCGAATAATCGTTGGGAGGAACTCCATCCTGATCAATGCTACCAAACCTGGGGTATACAAATACCGTTTACAACAGAATACCTTGATTATTTGTGTGCGTCAATTAAAGATGCCATAATTAAAACAGACATGGATGGTTTTATGATCGATTGGTTGTACAATCCCGGAGGCGGTCACGATCCACTTCCTGCCTTAAGATGGTTGCCTTGCGAACAAATAATGTACAAAGAATTAATGGGTGAGGGTTTCCCTGGAAAACATAAAATGAATTTACCTCTTGAAATTGAATTCAGAAAAAAGTCAATTGATAGGGCTTGGGGAAGAATTAGGGATGCTGCTAAAAGCACAAAACCTAGCTGCCTTATTTGGTTGTCTGCCAATGAATTGAGAAGCAAAGAATATGTTGGGACAAAAGTATTACAAGAAGTTGATTGGATAATGAATGAGGCAGGAGATGTTTCCCGAACTGAATCGACTAGAAGTCTAATTGGTGATCATGCCAAAATAATGACCTGCTTGGCTTCCTGGAATCAGCAAGATCCTTTGGAAGTTGTTTCACATGCAAAAAAAACGGGAGTAGGACTGTATGGGTTTACAAAACCTGTAATTGGAAACATAATGAAACCAATTAATTACTACTTGTCTAAACCGGTTGATCAGTATAAAAACGATGAAAAAAACATTGCTGTTTTTGCTCGTGCTTTTAATGGCTTTCCTGATAATTATGTTAAAAAAGAATAAGATTTGATTATTTAAACTTATTAATAAAGCAACAATGTCTCCAAAATATATATGATTTAAGTATTAGGTTATTAAATCTTTTTCTGAGAGGATTCTCTAATATGAAGTTCACCATCTAACATTACAGTTTGCGGAGAATGGTTATTTCCAGCTTCAATTTGATCTAATAGTAATTTAGCAGCCTGCTTTCCAATTTCAAAAGTAGGCTGTTTTACAGAGGAAAGTGGAGGTTCAACAATACTTCCCATTTTAGATTCTGAAAAGCCTATAAAGGCAATGTCTTCTGGAACTTTATATCCATTATTCTTGAAAACATTCATAGCTCCAATTGCTAATTGATCGTTTGCAGCAAATATGGCATCTGGAATGGTATTGTTTTTAATCAATTTTTTTGCAATAATTTCTCCATCTTCCATAAAAAAACCAGAAGTAATTACTTGATGTGGCTCTACGGTTATTTTATGCTTTTTATGAGCGTCCATAAATCCTCTTCTTCTTTCTCTAGATAAAGTAAGGGTTTTAATTCCTTGAAAATGGTAAATATTTCGGTAGCCTTGTCTAATTAAATGTTCAGTAGCAAACATTGCCCATTTATAATCGTTAAAAAGCACTTTAGATGCTTTTATCTCTTTGTAAGTTCTGTTAAAAAAAATAATTGGAAATCCACTATTCACCAAATCTTGGTAATAATCTATATTGGCAGTCTCCGAAGATAAGGAAATTAATAACCCATCAACCATACTATTTTCTAACGATTGTACATTTTTTAACTCAGTAGTATAGCACTCGTTAGATTGTGTTATTAGAACTTGATATCCTTTTTCAAATAAAACGTCTTGAGCTCCCATAATAACTTCAGGAAAAAAACTATTTACAAATTCAGGTACTACAATACCAATATTAAAAGATCTTCTTTGTACTAAATTTTTCGCCATTCTATTTTGGCGGTACCCCATTTCTTTGGCAGTTTTTAAAACAACCTCTTTTGTTTTAGCATTTATATCCGATTTATCGTTAAATGCTCTTGAAACTGTTGAAACAGAGGTGTTTAGTTTTTTAGCAATGTCTTTTATAGTTATGTATTTCATTGAAAGGATATTGATAATAACAAATGTATGAATAAATGTCAAGTTTCGAGAACGTTCTCGAAAAAATAAACCCCCAACTATTACGTTTTCGATAGTTGTTTTTTGAATAAATTATATATAGAAGATTCCTAATGATTAAATTTACTTGAAAGAAAAATATACAATTATGAGTAGTATTGATATTGCGGTTATACTAATTTTTACACTGTTAGTATTTGTTTGCGGATTGAGTTTTGCAAAGTCAGGGAAAAATATGAAATCGTTTTTCGCAGCAGGTGGAGCATTACCTTGGTGGATGAGTGGTTTGTCATTATTTATGAGTTTTTTCTCAGCAGGAACTTTTGTGGTTTGGGGATCAATAGCATACAGTAGCGGTTGGGTTGCAGTAACAATTCAATGGACAATGTGTATTGCTGGTTTAATAATCGGTTTTGTAATTGCTCCAAAATGGCAAAAAACAAAAGCCTTAACGGCTGCAGAATTTATTACAGATAGATTAGGGTACAATACTCAAAAAATATACACTTATTTATTTTTACTGATATCTGTATTTACAACTGGTGCATTTTTATATCCAGTAGCTAAAATTGTGGAGGTTTCAACAGGAATTCCAATTTCAGCAAGTATAGTGTTTTTAGGTGTGTTAATATTAATATATACTGCCGTTGGCGGTTTATGGGCAGTAATTGTGACCGATGTGTTGCAATTTGTGGTATTAACCGCTGCAGTTTTAATTGTTGTTCCATTGTCTTTTGATAAAATAGGTGGGATTGACAATTTTATAGCTAAAGCACCAGACAACTTTTTTAACTTTACAAATACCGAATATTCCTGGGAGTTTATGGTAACTTTTGGGTTGTATAATTTATTCTTTATTGCAGGAAACTGGGCCTACATACAGCGTTATACAAGTGTTGCAACTCCTAGAGATGCAAAAAAAGTAGGTTGGTTATTTGGTGGATTGTATACAATTAGCCCGCTAATTTGGATGTTACCACCAATGATTTATAAAGTATTGAATCCAGATTTAGGTGGGTTAGCAGATGAAGGAGCATACCTTTTAATGTGTAAAGAAGTATTACCAATAGGAATGTTAGGCTTAATGTTAGGAGGAATGATCTTCGCTACTTCAAGTTCCGTAAATACAACCTTAAATATTTCTGCAGGTGTTTTGGCAAATGATGTTTATAAACATTTTTATCCTGAAACTAGCGGAGATAAATTAGTAAAGGTTGGTAGAATGGCAACTATTGGATTAGGTTTAATTACAATTGTTGTAGCCTTATTAGTGCCTTATATGGGTGGAATTGTAGAGGTAGTTATGAGTTTAGCGGCCATTACGGGTGGAGCTATGTTCTTACCGCCATTAGTTGCATTATTTTCAAAATACCAAACAGGTAAAAGTGTACTAGTAGTAACAATAGTTTCGCTGGTTATAAATTCATTTTTCAAGTTTGTAATGCCATCAATGTTCGAGTATAGTTTAAACAGAGCAATGGAAATGACGGCAGGTGTTGGAATTCCAATGTTATTATTATTCATTTTTGAAGTCTATTTAAGAACAAGAAAATCAGATACATCTCAATATGCTAGCTATTTAAAAATAGTTGATTCAAAAGCACCTCAAGATGCTAAAGAGTCTGAAGGAGGAAATAAAAAAGGAGGAAGAGTTATAGGAATTGGAGTTGCTTCAACAGGGTTATTGATTGTTATTATATCAATGCTTGAAGGGAATCCAACACTATTGGTTACTGGAATGGGAGCGTTAGTACTTATTTTGGGAAGCTATATTATTTTTAAAAATTCAAAAAAAGATATAAATGTTAGTTAAGGGTTTTAACAAAGAAGTAAGATCTAATAAGGTTGAAGAATTACAGAGTGAATTTGTAGTTATAGGTGGTGGTACAGCAGGAGTTTGTGCAGCAATTACCGCAGCAAGAAAAGGAACTAAAACTGTTTTAGTTCAAGATAGGCCAGTGCTTGGAGGTAATGCTTCTTCAGAAGTTAGATTGTGGATATTGGGAGCAACTTCACATATGGGAAACAACAACCGTTGGTCTCGTGAAGGTGGTGTAATGGATGAAATTTTAGTTGAAAACCTTTATAGAAATAAAGAAGGAAATGCTGTAATTTTTGATACTGTCTTATTGGAGAAAGTGTTGAATGAAAAAAACATCACACTTTTGTTAAATACAAGTGTTTATGATGTTTTAAAATCGGGTGATACTAAAATTGAATCAGTGAAGGCTTTCAACCCTCAAAATTCAACAGAATACGTTATAAATTCACCTTTATTTTGTGATGCATCGGGTGATGGAATTGTAGCTTTTAAAGCTGGAGCTTCTTTTAGAATGGGGGCAGAAAGCAAAGAAGAATTTGGAGAGTTATTTGCTCCAGATAAATCATATGGAGAATTATTGGGACACTCAATGTATTTTTATAGCAAGAATACAGATAAGCCAGTAAAGTTTGTGGCACCTGATTTTGCATTGAAAGACATAAAAAAAATTCCTCGTTATAAAGCTATTGGAAAAGACGATAAAGGTTGTCGTTTTTGGTGGTTTGAGTACGGAGGAGATGGAGATACCATTCACGATACAGAAGAAATAAAATATGAACTTTGGAAAGTAATTTACGGAGTTTGGGATTATATTAAAAATTCAGGAGAGTTTGAAGATGTGGATAATATGACCTTGGAATGGGTAGGAACTGTTCCTGGAAAACGTGAAAGTCGTCGTTTTGAAGGTTTGTATATGATGAAACAACAAGATGTTTTAGGTCAAACTAAATTTGATGATGCAATTGCTCACGGTGGTTGGGCAATTGATTTACACCCTGCGGAAGGAGTTTATAGTAAATTATCTGGTTGTACGCAATGGCACTCAAAAGGAGTATATCAAATTCCTTATCGTTCATTTGTAAGTAAAGATATTGATAACTTGTTTTTAGCAGGAAGAATTATAAGTGCTACACATGTTGCTTTTGGTTCTACAAGAGTTATGGCGACAACGGGATTGTGTGCTCAAGCCGTTGGTATGGCTGCAGCTATTTGTATTGAAAATAATGTGAATCCTGCGGAAATTTTAGATAACGGATTGCTTAAAACACTACAAAATGAATTGAATATAGTAGGGCAGAGTATTCCTAATATTCCAATTCAACAAGAAAGTAATTTAGTGAATGAGGCAACTGTTACAAGTTCTTCAAATTTGAAATTAAGTAAAATTCCATTTGATGGAAGTTGGACAAATTTAGGAACTTCTGCAGCACAATTATTACCTTTTAAAGCGAATGAAAGCTACAAGTTTAAGGTATTATTAAAAGCAGATGAAGATACTAAAATAGAAGTCCAATTAAGAACTTCAAAAAGGTCTAAAAACTATGCTCCTGAAATTATAATTGAAAAGCAAATCATCAATCTAAAAAAAGGAGAACAAGAAGTTGAGTTTGAATTTGTAGGTTCAGTAACTAAAAATCAATATGCTTTTGTGACATTTATGTCTAATAAAAAAGTGTACTTTAAAAATAGTACTAAGCGTTATTCAGGTGTTTTATCTGTTTTTAATGGAGTTAATAAAGCTGTTTCAAATAATGGAAAACAAACACCTCCTGATGGAATTGGTGTAGACACTTTTGAATTTTGGATTCCGCAGAGAAGACCTGAAGGGTTTAACATAGCAATGGAAATTTCTCCGGCTATTGAAGCTTTTGATAGCTCAAATATAGGAAATGGATATGTACGTCCTTGGGGAGCAGTAAATGCTTGGAGTGCAAGTTTGGAAGATGAAAAACCAAGTTTAAAAATTGAATGGGATTCGGAAAAAGAGCTTTCAGAAATTAAGTTGTTTTTAGATCCAGATTACGATCATCCGTTAGAATCTACTTTAATGGGACATCCGGAAGATGTTGCTCCATTTTGTTTGAGAAATTATACAATTAAAGATTTAAAAGGAACAGTATTAGGTCAAAAAGAAGGGAATTACCAAACAATAAACACTTGGAAATTTGATTCAAAAATAAAAGGAATTCTTATAGAAGTAGAACATCCATCAGAAAATGTTCCAGCATCTATTTTTGAAATTCTTTGTAAATAGTTTAAAATTTTAGAAAACTAATTTGAAGTTAAAAATCATCATACTAATACTATCAATTGTTTCATTAATATCTTGTAAAAAAGATAAGAATGAGCAGTTGAATATTGGTGCAATGGTAAAACCGGCTTTGGTTTCAAATACAATGATAGATCCCGATTATAATATTTGGGGAGCATCGGTAGTAAAAGGAGATGATAATAAATACCATATGTTTTATGCTAGATGGCCTAAAAAGTTAGGGCATATGGCTTGGGTAACTCATTCTGAAATTGCATATGCGGTTGCAGATAAACCTGAAGGACCCTATAATTTTGTAAATGTAGCTTTAGCTAAAAGAGATAAAAATTATTGGGATGGAACCACAACACATAATCCAACTGTTTTTATAAAAGATGGTAAATACTATTTGTATTATATGGGAACTACCAGCAATACCGAGGCCGTTCAACCAACTTCAATGAAAAACAAGGATTGGTGGATTTATAGAAATAATCAAAGAATTGGAGTTGCAGTTGCAGACAATCCAAATGGACCTTGGCAACGATTAGATAAACCAGTGTTGGATGTTAGCAAAGATCCAAAAGCATATGATGCTCTTATGACTTCCAATCCAGCAGTAAGTTTTACCGATGATGGTAAGATAATAATGCTGTATAAAGCAGTAGATAAAGGAGAAAGTTACAAACCAATTGATTTAAATTCAAACGATAGTTTTAAAATTTCAAAAGGAAAAAAAGTGCGTTTTATGGTTGCTTTCGCAGACAACCCTTTAGGACCTTTTACGAAAACCAATAAAGTGATTTTTGAAAACGAAGGTTCTGAAAATGTACATATGATGGCTGAAGATCCATATGTATGGTTTAAAAATAAAACATATTGGAGTATTGTTAGAGATGCTCATGGAGAATATACTGGAGATAAGGGTGCGTTAGCTTTAATGCAATCAGCAAATGGTATTGATTGGAAGGCATCTGAAAATTCGATGGTTTTGGGAAGTAGATTTTTGTTTGAAGATGGAACAAAAAGTGAAATTCAATTAGAGAGACCACAGTTGTTATTTGAAAATGGAAAACCAGTATTTTTGTTTGGAGCATTGGGAATTACGGAAAACGGAATTCATAGAGCACATGCATGTAATATTAGAATTCCATTAGAACAATAGATTTTAATTAAGAAGACATTATGAAACACCTATTTTATTTAATTTTTCTCGTAAGCTTATCAATTTCATGTAACAATGAAAAAATCCAACCAGATAATAATGAACAAATTTCCCTAAATGGAACTTGGCAATTTCTAGCTTCCAATAGTGTTTCTGAAAAAGAAATTTTGAATTCTAATTATAAATCTTGGAACACACTTGAAGTTCCTGGGAATTGGGATACTCAAAACGATTATACACATTATGTTGGTAAAGGATATTATCAGAAAAATATAAGCGTTCCTGAAAATTGGAAAGGAAGACAAGTTCGTGTAAAATTTGATGCTGTTTATGAAACTTCAAAAGTTTGGTTGAATGGGAAATTGTTAGGTACTCATAAAGGAGGTTATACACCTTTTGAGTTCAATATTACAAATCAAGTAAATTATGGATCTGAGAATTCTATAGTTGTAATGGCTGATAACACCTTTAAGCGTGGAGCTTGGTGGGCTTGGGGAGGAATTAGCAGAAATGTTTCACTATTTACAAATGAAGATGTTCGTTTAGTTTGGCAACATATTTCAGCAATTCCAAATTTTGAAAAAGGTATTGTAGATTTTAAAATTGAATACAAAATCGAAAATAATGGAGATACAGAATCTGAATTAGCTTTAGTTTCAACTATTGAAAATAACAACGGTGAAAATTGGTTGACTAAAAAGCATTCAATAAAAATAGCTGGTAAGAATATTACAAAAACAGAAATTACTTTTTCAGAAGAATTAAAGAATGTTGATTTATGGCATTTTGATCGTCCAAATCTATATAATTTAAAAACGGAAATATTAGATAATAATCAGTTAAAAGATATTGTTTTAGACAAATTCGGAATTCGAAAATTAGAAGTTAAAGGAGAACAATTGGTATTGAATAATGAACCAATTAGAGTAAATGGATTTAACAGAGTTCACGATCATAGGTTATTTGGAAATTCAGAACCTGATGAATTAATTCAGCAAGATATTTTAGATATTAAATCCCTTGGAGGAAATTTTTCAAGAATTATGCATTCGCCTGCTTCAAAAAGCTTGTTGAAATTTTGTGATAGCATCGGGTATCTGCTAATTGAAGAAATTCCGGTTTGGGGTAGAGGTGCTCCCAATGCTACTGCTAATAATCCAATAACAAAACAATGGCTTTCTGAAATGATTGAGAGAGATTACAATCACGCAAGTGTTGTTGGTTGGAGTGTTGGAAATGAAATAGGAAATTTAGATTGCGAATGGGAAGATATGACAATGACTCCAGATCAGTTTAAGTATGTAAATTCAATGTTCGACCACGTTATTAGCTTAGATAAAACACGCTTAAAAACATATGCTAGTTTTACGGCTTATTTACCAAAATCGGATATGTTAAATGAGCCTGTTGAAAAAGCAGATTTCATTTCAATCAATACCTATGGAGGTCATTTAAAAAAGGTGGTTGAAACTCATAAAAAGTTCCCTGGTAAGCCTATTTTCTTTTCAGAGATTGGAAAGGGTCAAATTGGTTCAGAATCTAATGATGTATTAGATGAAAAGTTATTGGATGAAATGAAACTGTTTAATGAATTGCCTTATGTAATAGGAACTGCTTTATGGACCTACAACGATTATAGAAGTAATTATAAAAACACACCAGCTTCAGAAAATAGAGCTTGGGGAGTTGTAGATGTTTGGAGAAACAAAAAGGCAGCTTTCAATCAGATTAGAAATGTATATGCGCCAATTGCTAAAATGCAATGTGAATTAACAGATTCAAAGGCTACAGTTATAATTACACCTCGTAATAAAGTAGATATTCCTTCTTTTGTTTTAAAGGATTATAAATTGAAGTGTGATTTTATAAACGAGAAAGGGGCTATTACAAATTCAGAAGAAATTAAGTTACCAATTATTAATCCAGGAGATAAAAATTTAGCGTTTGAATTCAAAAATGATAATGGAGCAGTTGGCGTAAAAGCGAGTTTAATTTCATCAATGAATATTGAGCTAAAAGCAGCTGAATTTCCAATTAAAAAAACAATAAAACTCGTTGATGAATCAGCTAAAGCAAAAATTGTTTTTCTGAAGAAGTACAGAGAGAATGTTACGGTAGGTTATAGAGTAAACGATACCGATTCTTTATTTACTTTTAAATACGGAGCTAATTCAAAAGAATTGACAAAAGAAATTTCAACGGGATTAAAAGGGAGTTTTAACATTCCTTGGAAATCAGAAAAACCATTTTTTATTCAAGTGAAATCGGATAAATTAGATTGGTCAGAAATTAAAGGGTTAAAATAAATAGTATCCAATTACAACAATATAAAGATTAAGTAAAATGAGAGATTTTAAATTATTAGGAGCAATAAAAATTAGTATTCTTTTAATGAGTTTGTTAGTTGTTGGTTGTAAAACACAAACAAATTCAAGTGACATTCCTGATACTAATCAAATGCTATTAAGTGGTGATTGGAAATTCAATACTATTTATGGAATGGGTTCAAATCCTTTAAATATTATTGAACAAGAATCTGATATTGTAATTGATAATACAGATGCTGACAGAATAGAAATTAAAGGAACTTGGAAAACGAAGAAAGTAGGAGGAAGAGGATCTGTTTTTTATGGTGAAGACTATTTAGTCCGTAATTTTAAAAAAGAGGAAGCCGCAAATAATTATGTGCGTTTTAAACCAACAATAAACAAAACGGGTTATTATGAAGCCATAGTTATTTACCCTTTTGGATCACATTTAACTGCTCAAATAAATATAAATAGTTCAGAAGGAAAAATATCAAAATATGTAAGTCAAAGAACTGATTGTGGACAATGGATAAGTTTGGGTATTTTTAAATTTAATGCATCAGAAAATAATTATGTTGAAGTTACTGCTATTACCGATGGTGAAGTTGCTGCAGATGCTGTGTTATTTAGACCAATTTCAGAAGAGAAATACACAGAAGCAAAAGAACAACCAAATCAAGTTTATGTATCGGATTACAACGATTCGGAATGGAATAGTTTAAAAGTTCCTGGTCATTGGGGAATGATCAACTCATATTCAAATTACAACGGTTTAGGTTGGTACAGAAAAGAGTTTCAATTACCAAAAGGTTGGAAAGAAGATTCAAATGAAAAAATTAGATTAAAATTTGATGGTGTTTATCACGTTGCAAAAGTTTATTTAAACGGAAAATTTATTGGAGATCATAGAGGAGGTTTTACTCCTTTTGAGTTTGAAGTAAAAGACCAATTAGATTTTGGCGGAAAAAATATTATTGCTGTTGAGGTTGATAATAGAAATAAGGTTGGAGCAACTTGGAACTGGGGTGGAATTATTAGAGATGTTTATTTAGTGAAGAATAATGATATTAGAATTAACAATCAATACATACACGCAACTCCAGATTTAGTAAAAGGAACTGCAAGCTTTAAATTGAAAGTTAGGTTGGAAAACAATTCTTTAGAGGCTAAAAATATTTCAATTCATACCGTAATTTCTAAAAACGGAAAATTAGTAGAACTAGATAAAACTGTTGAAGTAGCTGCTAATAAAATTATTGATGCAGTTTTAGAAGGAGATCTAGAAGCTAAGAATGTACAATTATGGCATTTTGACCATCCAGAATTGTATCAATTAGAAACTACTATTTCAGAAAATGAAAATGTTATTGATACTAGAACTGATAATTTCGGAATTAGAAAAATTGAAGTAACAGATTCTAGTCTGTTATTAAACGGAGAGCCAGTTCGTTTAGGTGGATTTAATCGTGTAAGTGAACACCGTTTTTGGGGATCTTCAGAACCTTTAGAGGTTTTAGAAAAAGATGTCGATTTAATGAAAGAAGCTGGAGCTAATTTTATGCGAATTATGCACGGAACTCAAAATGAAAAACTGATAGAGCTTTGTGATAAAAAAGGAATCTTAATTTTTGAGGAAGTTAATGTTCGTGATTTAGGAAATCCAGAATTTACTGCGCCTGAATATCCATTAGCAAAACATTGGATTCAAGGAATGATTGAACGTGATTGGAATCACCCAAGTATTATTGGTTGGAGTGTTGGTAATGAATTAAGCGGTCATTATGAATATGCAAAAACTACTATGGATTATGTTCGAGAATTGGATCCAAATAGATTGGTTACTTGTGTGAGTAATAGTGGTCAGAAAAGTTTTTCTAATCGTAAAACAGATCCAAATACGGAGGTAGATATTATTATGCATAATATGTATCGCTGGCAAGGTAAACCTCAAGTTATTATTGATAAATTAAGAAGTGAATGGCCAGATAAACCAATCTTTATTTCAGAATATGGTTTTGATCCGTATCCAACTACTTCATTAGATGGTGACCAACAAATTTTTTCAGATTGGAATGAGCATTGGCGAGGTAAAAACGAATTTGTTATTGGAGGTTCATTGTGGACTTTTAACGATTACAGAAGTGGTTACGCAGCAACTTCGCAAGAAGAAAATAGAGTTTGGGGATTGATTAATGTTTGGAGACAAAAACGTAGAATGTTTGATAGAGTGGCTAAAGAATTTAGCCCAATTAAAAATATTAAAGTTAAAAACTTAACTATTTCAAATAATAAAGCTGAGGTTGAAATTCCAATTAGAGGATTAAACGATTACCCAAGTTATAGTTTAACAGGTTATAAATTAAAATGGAATTTTAGAGCTTTAGACGGAACTATAATTGAAGATAAATTTTTAGAGTTACCAACTATAAATCCAGTAGACAACCTTTGGAAAGGTGAAATTACTTGGAACAAACTTCCTAAAGAATTATTGGATTTAAGACTTCAATTGGTAAGTCCAACAGGTTATGTTAGATACGAGAAAGTAATACCATTTTCAGCGCCAAAATCTCCAGTTATTACAGGAATAGATTTGGGTGATAAATCAGCAAGAGTTTTATTTAATAAAGTACCTGGAGCAACTGAATATGTAGTTCGTTATACAAATGATAATAATGAAGTAGTTGAGTCATTTAAAACAATTACAAATGCCATTGAAATAGATGGTTTATCTAATAATAAAGAATACAATTTTAGTGTTGTTGCCTTAAATGGAAAAGGAGAAAGTAAAACACCAAATTCAATTAAGGGAATTACTAATGGAAAACCTTTAGCTCCTAAAGTTTGGGATGCATTTAGATCAGATAATAAAGTTGTAATAGGATATACAAGTGAGTTTGGAGATGCTTTTTATACTGTAAGATATGGAACTTCAAAAGAAAATTTAAATAAGGAATTTAGATCTAATGTTAGAGGAATGATGACTATTGATTTAAATAATGAAGATGAAATTTATTTCCAAATTCAAAGAGAAAATAATGGGAAGAAAAGTAATTGGACGAGTACTATAAAAGCAGAAAAATAAAATTTAAAAAGTGTATTCTATTATGAAAAGTATGTATTTCGGAAAAATAGTATTTGTTGTTTTTTTAATTATTAGTTGTAGTAATTCAAATAACAATGAAGTTGACATTGTAATAGAAGAGAATGTTGAGGAAGAAGTAAATGATGAAACAATTGTATTGGAAATACCTATTGAAATAACTAATAATTATGAGCCAATTGTAAACAATTTGGTGTCTGATGATTTTGAAGAAAGTACTTTAGATAGCAATAAATGGTTTAGAAGGCAAGAGCTTAATAAGGACACTAAAAAAGTCACTGAAGAAGAACGTTTTATTGATTTTAAAAATGGGAACTTAATTTGTTACGGAATGGAAGGCAAAGGAGGAGGAATTGTTTCTAAAAATCATATGAAGTATGGGTTTTATTCTCTAAAATGGCGAGTTACAGGTTTTGTTATTAATAGTAAATCTAGTTATCATCCAGGCTTATGGAGTGGTAAATCAAACGGAACTAAAGAAGGAAGAACCAGTTTGCCAGATAAAAATTGGACAGAAATAGATTTGGTTGAAGTTACTAACGCAACAATAGATGGAAAGTTTGGAGCGGCAACGCAAGCAGATGCTCCTTGTAGAATAAATGGTAAAAAAATTAACGATGCCTCTGTAAATGGTTCATTAGGAGAAAAAGCAATTATGAAATCTTTTTATAATGATGATATTGATGGAGAATTTCATACATATGGATTGGAGTATACACCAGGTTTTATTCAAGTATGGAGAGTAATAAATGATGAATGGATTAAGTTAGGTAATCAAGTCATTTTTGATGATAAGGAAAAAGGCACAATCAACTCAATTCCAGAAGAGTGTAGGTCTGAAATGTTTTGGTATTTAGGAAACTTATGGACAGGTGGAGGAAACGATGAAGTAGTAACCACTATGGAATTGGATTGGTTTAAATTATATGATTTTAAAGAATAAAAAGTTCGATTAATTCAAAATTCAAAGAGAAAATAACGGAAAGAAAAGTAATTGGTCTCGAATAAATAAAATAAATTATGAATACTAGAATTATAAACAATATTTTTTATACGTTTCTTTTTTACGTGTTAATTACAAATTTAGTATCCTGTGGATCACCAGATTCGGAGGATGGTAATACTGAGACACAAGAAATTATTCCAGAGGAGCCAGTTGAAATTACACAAACTGATTGCCCCGTTGGTTATAATTTTGAACTTCAAAAACCTGCCGAAGAAATAGATATTACAAAATGGGAATTAAAATGGGAAGATGAATTTAATTATGATGATTCTCAGTTAGAAACTAATTGGACATCTCAAAATGGAGCTTCTGGTACGCTTTGCAGCCGTTGGAGAGAAAATGCGGTTGTCAAAGATGGTGTTTTAGAGCTAAAAGCTAAAAAAGAACAACGCGGTGGTCAAGATTGGACTTGTGGTAACATTTGGACTAAAGAAACCTTCGGTTATGGGTATTATGAATGTAAATACAAATACGCAGGAGCAAGCGGAACCAACAATTCCTTTTGGTTGTTTCCAAGAGCAAAAAGTATTAATGGTACGGAATTAATATGTGAGTTAGATGTTAACGAAGGGCATTATCCTAATGAAGTAAATACAAACCGCCATCATTGGGAAAATGGAAAGACTGAAAATACCCAGTTAGCTTATGCTGAAGGATTATCTCCTGGTTACGCGCACTCATTTAATACGCCTGTTAAAACAAAACGTATTCGTTTTTCTTCAAAGAATTCTTCACATTTTCACATCAAAGAATTTCGTGTTTATGAGCCAAATTTAGATTGTTATCCTACCAATATTCTTTCAGCTTCTGCTGATACTAGCATATCTGGATTGAATAATCTTGCTAAAAGTACTGATGTGTCAATTACAGCGAGTGGAGTTTATAGTAGTGATTTCAAAGTATCTGCTGTAGCTGATGGATCAACTTCTACAGGTTGGGTTTCACAAAAAAGTGGCGAAAAATGGTTAGAATTTAATTGGACTTCAGAAAAAAATATTGGACACATTCAATTTATTAATGGATGGCAAAACGCAAGTAATTGGACTGCTATGATTTCTGATTATAAAATTGAAGCTTTTGTTGATGGAGAATGGATTGAATTAGCAAGTTATGATGTAAAAACGGATTATGATTTTTCTCAAGATTATCACTTATATGGTATGGATTGGTCAGCAACAGACATTAAATTTTATTTTGATAATAAATTAATTAGAACGATACCAAATAGTTTGTGTGATGCAGAACTTAATATCTTTTTAAGTTTAGCCATTTTAGACCATGCAGGTGAAGTAACAGATGCTATTGATGGTACAAGTATGAAAATTGATTTTGTTAAGTATTATCAAAAAAAATAATTAAAAAAAATGAGCGTAAAATATATATTCTTTAGTTTAATTAGTGTGTTTTTTATTTTGAAAACACAAGCACAAGAAAAAAAACAAATCGATTATTCTAATTGGAAGTTGGTTTGGAATGATGAGTTTGATTATAAAGATGAAATTCTTGATAAAGAATGGATTTCTGCAAATCACCCAAGTAAAAGTTTGTATTGCAGTCGTTGGCGAGAAAATGCAGTTGTAAAAAATGGAGTTTTACATTTAGAAAACAGGAAAGAGAAAAGAGGTGGTCAAGATTGGACTTCCGGTAGTGTTTGGACTCGTAAAAAATTCAAATATGGTTATTTTGAATGTAGATATAAATATGCTGGGGCAGAAGCTACTAATAATTCTTTTTGGTTGATGACTCAAGGACCTGAACCTAAAGAAGGAAAAAGGTTCGAAATTGATATTAATGAAGGTCATTTCCCTAATGAAGTAAGTACAAATATCCATCAATGGTCAGATTTTACAATTGATAAAAACGGTAAAAAGAGACATAAAGTGAATCATAAAGTATTTTCATTTGGAACCAAACCAGATTATTCAATACAATTAGAAACACCTGTCAAAACAAAAAAAATAAGGTTGGTCTCAAAAAGCCAATCAAAATTCCACATAAAAGAATTTAGAATTTATGGAGTAAATAAATCAGGGAATTACCCTAAAGTATTGTCAAAAACAGCAGATAATGATATTGAGAGCTTAACAAATTATGCGAGAGCAAAAGATGTTGTTATAAAATCAAGTGGTTCATACAAAAACAATAATTCAGAGAATCTATTAGCCGATGGAAGTCTCAATACTTCGTGGATAACACAAAATAAAGGTGAGAAATGGATTGAATTTGAATGGAAAGAAAATAGAACAATTGGGTGTGTTCAGTTTATCAACGGATGGAATGACGCAAAAGGGAATTGGCATAATTTAGTTTCAGATTATAAAGTACAATTTTTAGAAGAGGGTGTATGGAAAGATATAGCCGTTTTAGATGTTGAGAAAAGTTACAATTTCGCGGATGAATATCATACTTATGGTTTAGAGTGGAATGAGCAAGAATTGATTTTTTATTTTGATGGAAAAGAAATTAGAAGAGAAGAAAATACGTTTTGTCATAGCGAAACACCTATTTGGTTAAGTCTTGCTATTATAAAATGGTCAGGCACTGTAACAGATGCCATTGATGGAACTTCAATGAAAGTAGATTATGTAAGATATTATAACAAAAAACAATAAAAAATATTAATCAAACAACATAAAATGAGATATCTAGCATTAATTTTAATTACAGTTACTCTTTTTAGTTCTTGTAAAGAACAACCAAAAAAAACTTTAAAAGAAAAAAAACAAGATTATAAAATTGAATTAGGAGAAGTTAAACTTCAGTCTAAATTTGAAAGCGATACAATGAGTATTTGGGGAGGCTCTATTACAAAAGGAGATGATGGTTTGTATCATATGTTCTATTCTCGTTGGAAAAAAAATTTAGGTTGGGCTTGGGTTACACATTCTGAAATTGCACACGCAGTTGCTGAAAGTCCTTTTGGACCTTTTAAGTTTAAAGATGTTGCTTTGGGAATTCGAGATTCAAAACTATGGGATGGTTTATGTATACACAATCCTACGGTTAAAAAATATGGCAATAAATATTACTTGTATTATATGGGAAATACTGGTGATGGAAAAGTATTTGGAGGCCCTGGAGAAATAAAATTAAACCCTATTCATAGAAATAATCAGAGAATAGGTGTAGCAGTTGCAGATAATCCAAACGGACCTTGGGAACGTTTTGATAAACCTTTAATTGATGTTAGTAAAGATAGCACAGCTATTGATGCGTTAATGGTAAGTAATCCGTCAATTACCAAAAGACCAGAAGGAGGTTATTTACTGGTATATAAGGCTGTTGGTAAAAAGAAAAAAGGAATTTGGGGAGGTCCGGTGGTGCATTGTGTTGCTGCATCTGATAGTCCTACAGGACCATTTGTAAAATATGATAAGCCAATTTTTCTAGTTAAAGGACACGATTTTCCTGCAGAAGATCCTTTTATTTGGTATGAATCTGGAAAATATAGAGCAATTTTAAAAGATATGCATGGAGCATTTACAGATGCAGGTCAGGCATTGGTTTTATTTGAATCTCTTGATGGTTTTGATTGGAAACTATCTAAAAACGCATTGGTTTCAACATTAGAAATTAAATGGGAAGATGGAACAGTTCAAAAAGTAGAACATTTAGAACGACCTCAAGTTTATTTAGAAAATGGAATTCCAAAAGTACTTGTTTGTGCTTCTGATGTAAAAGATAGTAAAGGTGTTCTTCAATCCTTTAATGTTCAAATTCCAATTAAAACTAAGAAATAATGAAAAATTCAATAATATTATTGGTGGCTTTTTTAAGCATATGGCAAGTTTCAAATGCACAAACGCCACAATAGCTTTCTTGAAAAAGGAGGTCAATATGGTTATATACAGAGTTGCAAACAATTTGAGCCTTATTTTAATATAAATATCATTTAAATTATGAAGAACAAAACTTTTTTAAATTTAAAATTATTGATAACATTAGTTACCATAACGTTTGTATCATGTAACCAAGTTAAAGATAAAGCCAAAGAACAAAAAATTTATGACGGAACATGGGAATCTTTACAAAAAATGCCTGTCCCTACTTGGTTCAACGACGGTAAAATAGGTATATTTATTCATTGGGGGCCGTATAGTGTAATAGGTTATAAAAAAGGTGGGCTTGGTTACGCAGAGCATGTACCAAAATTGATATACCGTGATACCGCGCATTATTATCCCTATGTAAAAAAGCGTTGGGGGGCTAATCCTCCTGAATTTGGTTACAAGGATATGATTCCTGAATTTAAGGCCGAAAATTGGAACCCAGACGAATGGGCTAAACTGTTTAAGGAAGTAGGTGCACACTATGTTGTGTTTACAGCAGAACATCACGATGGTTGGGCTAATTGGGATTCTGATCTTACACCCTGGAATGCAGTTGACAAGGGACCTAAACGAGATCTTGTTGGAGACCTTGGCAAGGCAGTTCGTAAGCAGGATTTGAAATATGCACCTTCATACCATCGAGAGCGTCACAGCTCTTTCTTTGCCAAAGATCTTTATGTTGTTAATGCTACACCCCTGCCCGACATTGCTGAAGAAATAAAGCGTGTTCATGAGGCAGCCTCTCTTTACGGTCCTTTTGGTTTTTCGAAAGAATATGTGGATGATTATGTGGCACGTTGGAAAGAAATTCAAGATAAATACCATCCTGATATGCTGTGGATAGACGATATCCCTATCTATAGAAAAGACGGAAACAATGTGCGAGAGGGAAAGGCAAAGCCAATCATCCAATATTTCGACGATCAAGTTCGTGGTATGATTACCGATTTCATGAATCAGGGAGCAAAAAATGGACAAGCAGTATATGTAAACAATAAAGGAAAAAGCAGAAACTGGCCAGATGGTGTTGGCTCTATAGAAAAAGATAATTTAAAATTAAAAGTTACTGGTCCAAAGTGGCAGAGCTGTACCACTTTTGGCACCTCATATAGTTATTTGGAAGGAGACAAATATAAAAGCATTGAAGGCGTAATACACGAAATGGTAGAGGTGATAAGCAGAAATGGAAATTTCCTTATCAATATTGGACCTAAAGCTGATGGTACATTGGTGCCTGAGCAAGTAGAACGTTTGAGGGCCATGGGTGAATGGCTTAAGATTAACGGAGCGGCTATTTATAATTCACGCTATTGGAAAGTAAATCAGCAGGAGAATGAACATCTTTCGTTTACAGCCAATGGAAAAAAACTGTATGCTATTAAATGTGCTAAACCTACCCTTCCTTTTGTTATTGAAGCAACAGCTGGCTGGGATAGTAAGTATATTGAATCTGTAAGTTTGTTGGGTACAGATGCTAAAATTGATTGGGAAATGACTACTGAAGGACTTCGTATTGTTCCTCCTAAAAAACTTGGGAACAGCCAATATGCTTGGTCATTCGAAATAACAACTAAAGAAGAACAGCATCATCCAAATTTTATACAAACAAATACAGATAAAGCTTTTGAAGGAACAAAAAAGGTAGATTTAGATGGTCATCATATAGAACAATAGTAAATGATGTATGATGATGGTAAAGAAAAAGGCTCAGTATGGCATCCAGCAGTTTGGTGTGCACTTCAAAACAATACTGATGGAGTGAAAAATTAAGAATTTTTTTTCTCCAATTCAAATTATAAGAAATTAAAGAATTATGAAATTAAAAAGTAGAATTATAACAACATTTTCTTGTTTAGTAGCCTTTATTGGATTAGCACAAACAGATTTCGATTTTAAAGAATTACTTCCTGAAAAATTTGACAAGGCAAATATTATTCAAGAAGCAGATTATAATGTTTGGGGAACAAATATTTTAAAAGGGAAAGATGGTAAATATCACGCAATTTATTCACGTTGGTTAAAAAGTAGAGGTCATCATGGTTGGGTTACACATTCTGAAATTGCACATGCCGTTTCTGATAATTTAACAGGACCGTATAAATTTAGAAATCTTGTGCTACCTCCTCGAGGAAATAAATTTTGGGATGGAGACTGTACGCACAATCCACATGTATTAGAGCACAATGGTAAATATTATCTATACCATATGGGTAATTATGGTAGTGGTTATTGGAAAAGTACACCGGACGATGAAATGCCTTTAATGAAAAATGAAGAATGGTGGGTAAATCGTAACAACCAGCGTGTTGGAGTAGCTGTTGCTGATGACTTAAATGGTGAATGGAAACGTTTTGACAAACCCTTAATCGATATAAGTGGAAATCGAATTATGACATCTACTCCAGTGGCCTCACAGCGCCCAGATGGTAAGTTTTTATTAGTTTACAAATATGTGACAAAAGGAACTGATTCACAAGGGAAACAAGTAGTACATGTTACTTCTTTATCCGATTCTCCTACAGGTCCTTTTATAGATACAGAAGTTCCATTTATTGTGCATCCAACTGCCAAATTTGCTACTGATGATCACGTAGAGTGGGTACAGGATGGAAAATATTATTGTCTAGCTAAAGATCCTCATAGCGTTTGGAGTGGAAATGGTAATAGCTCTGATCACCCTTGCGTATTATTTGAATCAGATGAAAAGGGATTGGTGTGGAAAAAGGCAAAGCATTTTTTAGTGCTTAAATATGGAGAAATTCCTTGGACTGATGGTACTGTAACTAAAGCTATTCGAAGTGCTGATATGCCGAAATTATATATGGAAGATGGGTTACCAAAAGCGTTAATTATAGCGGTCTTACCAAGGGAGAGTGAAATATCATATTCATTGGTAATTCCATTAAAAAAATCAAAATCAATTAAGAAAATATAAATCATGAAATTAAAAAGTAGTATTATAACATCATTTTTCTGTTTTATAACCTTTATTGGATTAGCACAAACAGATTTCGATTTTAAAGAATTGCTTCCTGAAAAATTTGACAAGGCAAACATTATTTCTGAAAAAGATTATAATGTTTGGGGAACAAATATTTTAAAAGGGAAAGATGGTAAATATCACGCAATTTATTCACGTTGGTTAAAATCTAGAGGGCATTTAGGTTGGGTTACGCATTCTGAAATTGCACATGCAGTTTCTGATAATTTAACAGGGCCATATAAATTTAAAAATTTGGTATTACCTCCTCGTGGAAATAAATATTGGGATGGAGATTGTACGCATAACCCACACGTAATTGAACACAATGGTAAATATTATTTATACCATATGGGAAACAAAGGGAGCGGTTACTGGAATACAACATCAGATTCAATTATGCCAAAATATACGGATAAAGAGTGGTGGATAAATAGAAATAATCAAAGAGTAGGCTTGGCTGTTGCCGATGATTTAAATGGAGAATGGAAACGATTTGATAAGCCATTAATTGATGTAACAGGAAATAGAATGATGACTTCAACACCAACTATTTCAAAACGTACAGATGGTAAGTTCTTATTAGCTTATAAATATGTGGAGCCAAATGAAAAATTTAAAAATGGAAAAGTAGTGCATGTCACTTCTCTTTCTAAATCTCCAATGGGACCTTTTGTAGATACCGGAGTTCCTTTTATTACGCATCCAACGGCAAGTTTTGCAATAGATGATCATTTAGAATGGGTTTACAATGGGAATTATTATTGTATCGCAAAAGATTCACGTGGTGCTTGGAGCGATTATCCTAATGGTTCAACGATGTTATTTGAGTCTGATGATATGGGCTTAAATTGGAAACCAGCTAAAAACTTTTTAGTCTTAAAAGCAGGAGAAATTAAATGGACAGATGGTACAGTTACAAAAACTGAAAGAACTGCGGATATGCCAAAGTTTTATATGGAAAATGGAATTCCAAAAGCATTAATTATTGCCATATTACCTAAAGAAAGTGAAATGTCATATTCGGTAGTAATTCCTTTAATTGAGAAAAATTAGAAAAAAGAATGAAAACAAAAATGTTGAAATATAGTTTGTTAATTGCTTTTTACGCTTCCTGTTTTTTAGGTATGAGTCAAAGTAATTCTCAAAAAAATATTATACTTATTATTACTGATGATCACGCATACCAAGCAATTAGTGCTTATAATGATCGATTAGCTAAAATTGCTCCAACTCCAAATATTGACAAGTTAGCCAATGAAGGAGTTCGTTTTGATAGAAGTTATGTTGGGAATTCAATTTGTGCACCATCAAGAGCAACAATTCTTACGGGTAAACACAGTCATTTAAATGGAATAAAAACTTTGAAAGAGAAGTTTGATGGAAGTCAACCAACTATTGCCAATATTCTTCAAAAAAACGGATATGAAACATCCTTTTTTGGTAAATGGCACTTAAAAAATAGTCCAGTTGGTTTTTCTGATTGGGATGTTTTAATTGGACAAGGAGATTATTATAATTCCGACTTTAAAACAAAAGAAGGAGTTACCAGAAGTGAAGGCTATGTAACCGATGTAATTACTGATAAAGCCATTAATTGGTTAGATTCAACTAGAGAAAAAGAGAAACCTTTTATGATGATTGTTGGGCATAAAGCTCCTCACGCAAATTGGTTGCCTCCTGTAAAATATTTAACCACATTTGATAACATTAATATTCCTGAACCTTCAAATTTATTTGATGATCATTCAGAAAATGGATTGGGAGTGAAAGAAACAGATATGACTATTGAAGAAATGCCAATGGGTTGGTATTGTCAACTTTGGTCTGAAATGCAAGAAAAACCAGACAGATATGAAGATTTTGGAGGTGAATTATGGAAACGAGCATATGGAAGATTAAGTACTGCTGAAAAAGCAAGTTTTGATAAAGTTTTCAATCCTAAGAATGAAGCTTTTTTGAAAGCTAATTTAAAAAAGGAAGATTTAATTAGATGGAAATACCAACGAATTATGAAAAACTATTTAGGTTGTGTAAAATCTGTAGATGATAATGTTGGTAGATTAATGGATTATGTAAAAACTGCAGGATTGGAAGAAAACACCTTAGTTATTTATGTATCCGATCAAGGATTGTTTTTAGGAGAACACGGTTGGTATGATAAACGTATGATGTACGAAGAAGCTTTTAGAACTCCATTAATTGCATATTGTCCTTCTTTAGTAACTAAAGGAAAAGTGAGCAAGGAATTGGTTCAAAATATTGATTATGCTCCAACAATGTTAGATTTTGCAGGTGTTGAAATCCCTTCAGATATGCAAGGTGAAAGTTTATTGCCAATTCTGAAAAACAAGAAAGCCAAAAACTGGAGAAAAAGTTTATACTACCAATATTACGATTACCCTGGCGGACACGATATTCAAAAACATCAAGGAGTTGTAACTAAAAGATATAAGTTAATTCACTTTTATGAAATTGATGAATGGGAATTCTATGATTTAAAAAAGGACCCTTCAGAAATGAAAAATCAATATAAAAATATAACCTATAAAAAAGAAATAGCACGTTTAAAAGAAGAATTAATCAAACTTAAAGATAAGTATAACGTTCCAAATAATAATATATAATAAACAACATGAAATATTTAGCATCATTGGTATTAATAGTATTTGTTTTGGTTTCTTGCGGAGAGAAACCCAAAAAAGAAATAACTAAACAAGATATTGATTTAAAAATTGAATTTGGAAAAGTATCACCAATATCTGTTTTTTCTGAAGAAGGAAAAAGTGTTTGGGGAGGTTCAGTAGTAAAAGGTGAAGATGGTTTATATCATATGTTTTACTCACGTTGGCCAAAAGCACCTGGATGGGTTTGGGTAACACATTCTGAAGTTGCACATGCGGTTTCTAATTCTCCATTTGGACCGTTTAAATTTCAAGATGTTGCATTACCAGCAAGAGGAAAAGAATTTTGGGATGGAATGGATACACACAATCCAACAGTAATAAAATCAAAAGGGAAATACTATTTATATCATATGGGTAATACTGGAGATGGTGAAATAGTTGGTGTTCCAGGAAAACATAAATTAAATTGGCAACATAGAAATAACCAAAGAATTGGTGTTGCTGTGTCTGATAATCCAAATGGACCTTGGACACGTTTCGATAAACCTGTGTTAGATGTTTCTGAAGACGATTCTGCACCTGATGCTTTAATGACATCAAATCCTTCTATTTGCGAAATGCAAAACGGTAAATTTTTAATGGTTTATAAAGGTGTGGGTAAAAAATTCCCATTGCCAAATGGTGGGCCAGTAATTCATATGGTTGCAATTTCTGATAGTCCAACAGGACCATTTGTAAAACAAGAAAAATTAGCTTTTGAAGTTGCTGGTGAACGTTTTCCTGCAGAAGATCCATATATATGGTTTCAAGATGGGAAATATAGAGCTATTGTAAAAAGAATTAAGATTGTTGGAAAAAGTAGAGTGTTTTCATTAGTTCAATATGATTCAGAAGATGGATTAGACTGGGTAGCTTCAAAACATCATGATATTTCAGAAAGAATTGTAACGTGGGAAAATGGAAGAGTTCAACAGTTTAAACATTTAGAACGTCCTCAAGTTATTGTTGAAAACGGAGAGGCAATTGCTTTAACGTGTGCTGCAGATACTTTGGATGTAAATAAAGTTAGACACTCGTTTAACATTCAGATACCATTAAAAATAACTAAAGAAGTTCGTCTAAAATAATTTTGTTGAAGTTTATAAGGTAAAAGAAATAATTATGAGTATAAAAATATTTTTAAAGGTAACTTCCATTACAGCATTTGTAATGGTTGGTTTTTTATCTACGGCGCAAGAACTTCCATTAGACTTAAGAGGAGTGTATAAAACGAAACCAAATTCAAAGTTGTCTGACGAGTTTAATGGAAACAGAGCAAATAAATCTTTTGATACGGATAAGTGGCATTTTAGAAGATCTACGAAAACTGGATTAGGACAAGGAAAGGAATTTGTTCAGGAAAAAGATGGGAAATTGATTTGTTATGGTATTAAAGATAAGCGTAAAGCTGGTGCAATAGTTTCAAACAACTATTTTCAATATGGATGGTATGTTTTCAAGTGGAGAACTACTGGTATTGATGAAAATAAAAGAAACGCCTGGCATCCTTCTTTTTGGGGGTCTTGGGATGATACTAGAAAGAATTGGGTTCCTGAAACAAGTGGAAAAGGTGATAGTTGGATGGAAATTGATATTATGGAATTTTCAACGCATTCAAAGGTTTCGACAGATTGGAGTTCAGATTCTCCTGCATACATTTGGGTCGATTCGCTAAGTCAAAGAGTAAAAGTAAATGTAAAACCCGGCCCTTCTTTTGGGTGGAATAAAGCCATTATGATTGATGGTAAAACGGACAAATATAAAGGCGAAGTTATTGGAACAAAAGGTCACGATAAATGGCAGATATTGGGTATGGAATATAATCCAGATTACCTTCAAATGTGGAAGAAAGACGGTGAGCAATGGGTGAAAATTGGTAACAAAGTTACATTTACTAATAATGGAGAAATTCCTTCATTGAGAACCGTCCCTAAAAAAGCAGTAAAACCGTTGTATTGGTATATTGGAAATTTGTTTATGCCGCACGGAAAAACAGAAATTCAAGAAGATCAAATAACTAATTCTACACTTGAGGTAGACTGGTTTCACTTTTATCCTTTGAAAAAAAATAGTAAACATTAATACAACTTAGTTGACCATGAAAACTTTAATATCAAAAACAGCAATTACTATCGTATTAGTAGGTTCAATGATTTCTTGTGCTGAAAAAGAAGCGAAAATTGAAAAGACTTCAGAAGAAACGGTACAAACTGTTTTTCCTCATAAATTACCAACGGAAAAACCAAGTTATCCTTTAAGTTCAGCTATGGAACGTATGTATGATTATCCTGCGCTTAGAGCACAAGATAATGAGTTGTATTCTCTTTTTAAATATTCAGAGCTAGAAGGTTTTGACTATAATAATCACGACGGTACGATTTCTAGAAGAGATCCTTCACGTCCTATTCTCGTGAATGGGAAATACTATATATGGTATACCAAACGTGTAACAAAAACACCTCCTATTGGAGCGAAGCGTGCCGCTGAAGCTACAGCTGTAATTCCCTCAACCGATTGGGATTTATGCGATTTATGGTATGCAACTAGCGAGGATGGTTTTAAGTGGAAAGAGGAAGGTATTGCTGTTTCTCGTCCGGCTAAGCCAGAGTTAGGATGGAGATCTATTGCTACACCAGATATTTTAGTTTGGGAAGGTAAATATTATCTTTATTTTCAAGCGTTTAATGAACCAAGTGGTTTACGTGGAGATTGGTGTCCTATTTCAATGGCATATTCGGATTCTCCTGATGGGCCTTGGACACATACAGACAAGCCCGCTATTGAATTAGGTAAAAAAGGTGAATGGGATCAAGACCAAACTCAAGATCCACATCTTATTGTTAGAGACGGGAAAATATATTTGTATTATAAAGCAGCCTTTAACAAATGGCCCGATGTACGAAACAAATATGTGGTTTGTCACGGGTTAGCTATTGCAAATTCTCCATTTGGTCCTTTTGAAAAGCATCCTTTAAATCCAGTTTTAAACTCTGGACACGAAACTACTTTTTTTCCTTTCAAGGAAGGAATAGCTGCCTTAGCCATTAAAGATGGTAATGAGCGTGAAACTATGCAGTATGCTCAAGATGGAGTTAATTTTAAAATAGCTTCAAGCGTGTCACTAACTCCTACAGCAACTGGGTTTTATACACCTGATGCTTTTACAAATACAAAATATGGTAGAGGTGTTACTTGGGGAATGTGTCATTTTATAAACGCAGGTGTTTTTGGAGTTAATCAACATTCCATTATAGCACGTGTTGATTGTGATTTAAGTTTAGATTGTGATGAGCCATCAATGAAATTAACAGGTGTTTGGCATAAACCTGATGTGTACTTTAAACAAGGTTTAGGAGGATTAAGAAAGAAACGTGAAGAAATTCAAAAATAATAAAATGTATAAGATGAAGAATTTAAGTTTAATTTCAAAAATAGGAATAGCAATAATTTTTATTAGTTTACAATTTTCTTGTGCAGAAAAAGATGTAAAAACAGAAGTCGAGGCAAAGAAAGAAACTCAAACTGCATTTCCTTTTAAAGTACCAGAAGAAAAACCAAACATTCCTTTAAGTGCGTCATCTGAACGTATGTTTAATTTTGAAGAACCTCGTGCACAAGATAATGAGCTGTTTACGCAATTTAAATACACCCGATTAAAGGGTTTTGATTATAGTAATGGAGATGGAACCATTTCTCGAAGAGATCCTTCTCGTCCTATTTTGGTTGATGGGTCTTATTATATTTGGTACACAAAAAGACATACAAAAGTTCCACCAATTGGTTGGGACAGAGCTAAAGAAGCTACTGATATCATTCCTTCTACTGACTGGGATTTATGTGATATTTGGTATGCAACAAGTAAGGATGGGATAACTTGGGAAGAACAAGGAGCAGCAGTTACTAGACCAGAAAAACCAAATTCAGGTTGGCGTTCTCTTGCAACTCCAGATATTTTAGTTTGGAAAGGTAAATACTATTTATATTATCAAGCATTTGATGAGCCAAGCGGGTTAAGAGGAGATTTATGTCCTGTTTCAGTTTCGTATTCAGATTCACCAACTGGACCTTGGACTCACGGTGGAGATGCTATTATTCCTTTTGGAAAAGAAGGTGAATGGGATCAAAATGCAACACACGATCCGCATCCAATTGTTTATAAAGGAAAAATCTATATTTATTACAAAGCTGCTTACAATAAATGGCCACATAAAAGAGATAAATATCTTGTTGGACATGGTTTGGCTATTGCTGAAGATCCTCTTGGACCATTTGAAAAACATCCTTTAAATCCAGTAATGCAATCAGGGCATGAAACTACGTATTGGCCTTATAAAGGAGGAGTAGCAACATTGGCAATTAAAGATGGTAATGAAAGAGAAACAATTCAGTTTGCTGAAGATGGTGTTAATTTTAAAATAGCTTCAAGTGTTTCTTTTACTCCTACTGCAGCAGCTCCATTTATTCCTGATGTTTTTAGTAATACAGGTGATGGAAGAGGTTTTACTTGGGGGTTGTGTCATTTTGTAAATGCAGGAACACCTGAAAAAAGTTACTCTATAATTGCTCGTTTTGATTGTGATTTAAGTTTGGATTACGATGAACCAGCTTTCAAAAATACAGGAGTATGGCATCGTCCTGAGGTATATTTTGAACAAGGAATGGGAAGTTTAAACCAACATCCTGAAGGTAGATATAAAAAGGAAGATTCAAAAAAATAGCAAAATGAAAAAAGTAAGTAGCGGTATTCTTAAATTATCAAGCATACTATTTATTCTGAATATAGTTTTTAGTTGTGCAGCTCAAGAGCAAAAACAACCAAATATTCTTTGGATAAATTGTGATGATTTAGGTAGAGAATTAGCTTGTTATGGAAATCCAGATGTGTATACACCAAATATGGATTTATTAGCAAAACAAGGGGTGAAATATACAAATGCATATTCTAATGCAGCTGTATGTTCTGCTAGTCGTTCATCTCAAATAACTGGGACATACCCAAGTGCTTATAATTTATTGAACCATAGAACTATTGATAAGAAGAATTTGCCTGAAGGGATTTTAACTGTAATGGATGTTTTTAGGAAGAGCGGATATTTCTGTACCAATGGTTGGGCGCATAAAATGAGTTCTAAAGGAAAAGAAGATTATAACTTTTTAGGAAAGAATTTTTTCGATGGAACAGATTGGAATCAACGTGCTGAAGGGCAACCATTTTTTGCGCAGGTTCAAATACATGAACCGCATAGAGTTTTTGTTGAAGACAAAGAGAATCCGGTGAATCCAGATAAGGTTACTTTACCTGGTTGTTATCCAGATTACCCAATAATTAGAGCAGATTGGGCAAATTATTTAGAAAGCGTTCAAACAGCAGATAAACGAGTTGGATTAATTCTTGAAAGATTAGAAAAAGAAGGTTTGGCAGATAACACCATTGTTATTTTATTTGGAGATCACGGTCGCCCACATTTAAGAGATAAGCAATGGTTGTATGAAGGTGGATTAGCAATTCCTTTAATTGTTCGTTATCCTAAAAAGATGAATGCAGGAACCATTTATAAAGGTTTAATAAGTTTAGTAGATGTTACGGCAAGTTCATTAAAATTAGCGGGAATTGAAATTCCAAAGTATATGCATGGAAAAGATGTTCTAAATGGTGAGAAAAGAGATTATATGTTTGGTTTTCGTCAACGTTGTGGAGATGCTGTTGATGATATTCGATCAATAACAGATGGAAGATATAAGTTAATTTGGAATAGAATGTCAGAGTTACCTTATATGCAATTAACATCTTATAAAAAATTACAGTATCCTGCATTTACTTTGTACAAAGTTTTAGATAAAAAAGGGGAACTAAAAGCTCCTTATAATCAATTTATGACTGAAAAACGTCCTGAATTTGAGCTTTATGATTTAGAAAATGATCCAAATGAATTTAATAATTTATCTGAATCTAAGGAGCATTATAAAATTCAAAAAAGATTATTTACTGAATTAAGCTCAAAATTAGAATTAATTGAAAAGAATATGCTTGTTGAGACTCCTGAAACAATTGAAAAAGCAAAGGAAGGATCTCACGCATTTTTGGTAAAAGGATTTGCTAAAAAAGGATTGAAACCAGATGCTTCAGATGAGGAAATATTGAAAGTTTGGGAAAAAGAACTTTTGAATAAATAAAATAGAAGCAGATTTTTTTATATCGCAGGCCTAAGTTATTATAAATAATCAATTGTTGTTAATTAATAACGAATTGTTGTGTTTCTTTTGTGGCTTTAGCATTACTTTCGTGTGATTAAAGAAAATATGTATCACTATGCTTAAAACATTACGTTTTTTTATTTACTTATTCCTTATTTTATGTAGCTTAAATATTTCTGCTAAAAACATTTATGTTGCTATTACAGGAAATGACGCCAATGATGGAACAATAAATAATCCATTTAAAACCTTTAGTAAAGCAATATCTGTTATGTCTGCAGGAGATATTTGTATTATTAGAGAAGGAGTGTATGAAGAAGAATTATCAATAAGTAAAAATGGTACAGCTGGTAATTATTTAACTTTCAAAGCTGCAGATGGCGAAACTGTAGATATTAAAGCTACAAGTGTAATAAACGGTTGGCAAGTTCATAATGGTAGTATTTACAAGGCCAATGTAAATATGTCTATTGCAAATAGGTTTCGCGCTATTTACCATAATAACGAATTTATGGATTTAGCGAGATGGCCAAATAATACGGATAATAATAGATGGACTTTAAATACCGTACCTGTTACTGGTGGAGATGGTTCAAATTTTACAGTTGCTAGTATTCCAAATGTAGATTGGACAGGTGGCTATGTTTATTATTTAGGTGCCCATTCGGGAGCTAGCTGGACACGTGCTATTACAGAAAACACAGTTACTTCTATAACACATACAGGAGTAGATATTACAAAATGGCCATTTACCCCTCATAATCCAACGGTTTGGAGAAATAATCCAGGTAACGAAAGAGGACAATTATACTTGTTTAATAAATTGGAAGCTTTAGATTATGCAAATGAATGGTATTATGATGGTGCTTCTAACACATTATATCTTCAAACTGCGGATGGGAGTATTCCTGCAGACGACAGTGTTCAGTATGCCACCCGACAGTATGCTGCACAATTAAAAGGTGATTATATAAAATTGGAAGGTATTAATTTCTTTGGAGGAAGTATAAAAATACATAACAATGCTGATAATAACCAAATCATTAGTTGTAAGATAGAGCATGGTGCTGAAGGTCATGATTCATTGACAAATACTTCTGCTCAGGAAGGCGATTCATCTATAGAAATTTTAGGTGCTAATACCATAGTGAGAGGCTGTACTATAAACCATAGTTCTATGAACGGTATAACAATAGCAAATTGGGCAGGAGCTCATAATTGTATTATTGAAGAAAATTTTATAAGTAATATAGATTACAATGGTATTCATACAAAACCAATAAACTCTGGTGCTAATAATACAAAAGTATTAAAAAATACGATTTGGAATGCAGGTAGAGACGGTATGACTGTTGGAGGATTAGATAGTGAAATAGCTTATAATGATGTATCTCACTCTCAATTAATAAATAGTGATTCAGGTATATTTTATACGGTTGGAAATAATGATCTTAAAAATATAGAATTACATCATAATTGGTTTCATGATGCTACGGCACCTTCTTATTCGCATGCAGTTGGAGATCCAGGCAAAGCGGCAGGAATTTATTTAGATAACAATAGTAAGGGATATATTGTGCATCACAATGTAGTTTGGAATATTTCATGGAGTGGTTATCAGGTTAATTGGAACAATACCAATTTAGATTTTTTTCATAATACAATTTGGAATGCAGAAAGAGCAATGGATGCTTGGGTAAATGGTTACACACAAGAAAATAATAAGGTATACAACAATTTTGCTAGTTCAGGAGCTTGGTTTACCGAAACATCAACAGATTTTGATATTCAGAATAATTTAATAACGAGTACTTCTCCGTTTGAAGATGCAAATAATCAAAATTTCATGCCTTCTTCGGGAAGTGCTATTACTGATGCTGGAATGGTTATTTCTGGATTCGAAAAACCTTTTAAAGGAATTGCACCTGATATTGGGGCTTATGAAAGATTTGGTACTAGATGGACTGCAGGTGTAAACGCAATTGAAGATTCTGGAGAAGGGAAAATATTATCGGTATTAGATACTCAGTTTACGATTACTACTACTTCAGAAACATGTCCTGATGAAAATAACGGTAAAATTAATATAGTTGCAGATGTGTCTCAAGATTATATCGTAAGTGTTAATAATGTTGATACTAATTTCACAAATGAGATTAATATAGAAGAACTAGAACCTGGTATATATGAATTATGTATTTCGGTAAAAGATTTTGAAGAAAGTCAGTGTTTTAATTTTGAAATCAACGAATCATCTGAGATTTCAGGTAAAACATCAATAGAAAGTAAACAACTTTCTGTTAATATGGATTTAGGTACAGCTCCATTTACGGTATTTATAAACAATAATAAGCAATACGAAACATATAATCAATCATTTGTAATTGATGTAAATCAAGGTGATGAAGTTAAAATAACATCTAATAAAGACTGTGAAGGAGAAATTGTTGAAGTTGTTGATTTTGAGGAGGATATAATAGCATATCCGAATTCTACTAGTGGAGATTTTCAATTAGTACTACCTAAAAATGAGGGAAATATTTTTGTGGAATTATATGATCTTAACTCACGTTTGTTATCATCTAAATTATATTTAATCGAATCAGGGAGAATAAACTTAAGTTTAAAAAATAAACCTTCAGGAATATATATTGCTAGAGTTATGAGTAAAAATCCCGTAAGTGTAAAAATTATAAAGAAATAATAATAAGACCATTGAAAATAATCGAAAAATTAGGGGTAATTAAAACTTTTAACTCAATTATTAAATTGAAATAAGAATATACCGAGAACGTTCTCGGAATAAAAGCCCTATACGAAATCCTTTTCGTAGAGGTCTTTTTAGTTATGTGCTTTTAACTAAGAATATATTTATTAAATTCATAAGAAATAAAAAAACAGTATGAGACTTAAAAGAAATATGCTTTTTTTAAAGAAACAGGCAAACACCTTTTTATTAACTTTATTAGGTTTAATTGTTTGTACATCTTGTGTGAGAAAGAAAATTGAAATTCAAGATAAAAACGATTCTTCATTTCCATACACTATTACTAAGGAAACTAAAAATAGAGAAATGAGCCAAGCTATGAAACGTAGTTTTGAAAACTATGATGGCATACATCCAGCAGAAAATGAATTGTATTCTCAGTTTAAGTATACGGAATTGAAAGGACTTGATTATAACGGTCATGATGGAACTATTTCACGTAGAGATCCTTCAAAAATTATTTTTGAAAACGGGAAATACTATGTTTGGTACACATACCGAAATACAATTGTGCCTCCAATTGGCTCAAAAAGAGCTAATGAAAGTACGGATAAAATCCCGTCAACAGATTGGGATTTATGTGAAATATGGTACGCTACAAGTGCAGATGGCCTAACTTGGGAAGAACAAGGTGTTGCTGTTAATCGTCCTCCAAAACCTGAAGTTGGTTGGCGTTCAGTTTCTACAACGGATATATTAAAATGGAAAGGAAAATACTATTTGTATTATCAAGGTTTTATGGAAGCTAGTGGTAAAAGTGGAGATTATTGTCCGGTTGCAATGTCATATTCCGATTCTCCAGATGGTCCTTGGACCGCAGTTAAAGGTGCTGTTATTGAAAATGGAGCAGAGGGAGAATGGGATCAATACGCTATTCACGATCCATATCCTTTGGTTCATAATGGTAAAGTTTATATTTATTACAAATCTGCCTTTAATCGCCCTGGAAATGTTTGGGTAGCTGGTGGTTTGGCAATAGCAGATAACCCAATGGGGCCATTTAAAAAACATAAACTAAACCCTGTATTAAATTCAGGTCATGAAGTTAGTTTATTCCCTTTTAAAGAGGGCGTAGCAGCTTTAGTGATATGTGATGGTAATGAGCATTTTACAATTCAATATGCAAAGGATTGGGTGAATTTTGAAATAGCTTCTATTACAGAGCTAATGCCTATTGCTCCAGGACCTTATGTTCCAGATGCATTTACCAATACTAAAGATGGTAGAGGTATTACTTGGGGATTGAGTCATTTTACCAATGCAGGTAATGGGAAAGGAGATCAACACTCTATTTTAGGTCGTTTTGATTGTGATTTGAGTTTGGATGTAAACGATTCAGGAATGAAGGCTTCAAGAAATTTCAATAAACCAGAATATTATTTCTCTAAAGGATTAAGTAAAAAGCAATTGGATAAAATTAAGAATCAGAATTAGATTGTTCTAGGTATTTATTATAGTACTATTTCTAATTAATAGAGATAAAAAAACTCCTTTGAAATTTTCAAAGGAGTTTTTTTATTGAGTTTTTTAAAACTTACTTTTTAAGAAGTTTTCGTCCTTTTTGTCTTGCCGTGTTTTGAGCTTTAGTTAAAATATCATTTCTTAATTTTAAACTAAATATTTTATAAAGTTCTTTTACTTGAGCTTGCTTTTCAGTTTTGTCTTTAACTGTTTTTTGAATTTTTTTAATTTCTTTTTGATTTTCAATAAATGCAGCAGTAAAATTTTTTTCTTGTTTATTTGTTAACTTTGCAGTAGCATCACCCGCAACTATTTCTTTCTTTAGTTGTTCTAACTTTTTAGTTGATTGAATAGCAGATTTATCTTGCGCTACAGAAGAAAAAGATATAGCAACTACAAAAAATAACGATAGTAATAATTTAATTTGTTTCATAATAGAGTAGTTCTTTATTGTTGAGTCAAATATGAGAATAAAGAAACAGAATAGTTGATACATATGGTCTTAAAAATAAGACATATTACTTTTAAGAATTAATTTGGGTTTTGCTAATATTTAGATTTTTTTATTGATAAAAAGCATATGTGTTAGTATTTTATTTAAATGTAGTAACATAAGATTTATATAAGTTGATGTTTGAATTTATAAAATTATAAATTTGAATTCTCAAGATTAAGAATAATTAAAATCCTTTAAATGAAACAAAATAGTATTGTTTTAAAATATTCAATAACAGCAATTGTCGTATTATTAACAGTGAATATATTTGCTCAAAATAAGACAAAACAAAAGCCAAATATTGTAGTGGTTTTTGCTGATGATATTAGTGCTAGAGAGTTTCCTATATACAATTCAACTGTTTGGAATGCAGACTCAAATGGAGAGTCTGTAGATCCAAAACTAAGAGCAAAAACTCCTGTTTTAAGTCAGTTGGCCAAAGAAGGTGTCTATATTAAAACAGCTTGGGCAGCAACAATTTGTTCTCCTAGTAGAGCAATGATGATGACTGGTCGTTATGCTGATAAACACAAGTGGTGGCATAATGGAGATTTAGGAATGTCTTTAAGTGAAGATGGTAAGAAAAGACCTTGGCCTTTATATGAAAGTTCTACTTTAATTGGTCATATTGCTCAAAAAGCGGGATACGCAACTATGTGGTCTGGTAAAACACAAATGAAAGGATCAAATTTATTGAAATTTGGGTTTGATGAAGGTGTATTTACACCCGGAGAGCAAGGAGCCCCAAATAATCCAATGACAGATTTTAAAATTATTCCAAAAAAAATAAATGGGAAAAAGGTATATATAAATGCAGATACTGGAAAACAAATAGATACTTATCAACAGTATGGTTGGTATTGGAAACCACATGTGCGTTTAATGAATCATCCTAGTTCAGATAAAGAATTAGATTGGTGGCCAAATACTGCAGAATCTAAAAAAAGATATGGTTTAAACACTTTTGGACCAGACGTTGAAATGGAATTAATTTTTGATTTTATGGAGCGTAAACAAAAAGAACATAAGCCTTTCTTTGTATATCATACAACACATTTAGGTCACGGTTCTGTTGATTTTTTTAATCAGCATCCTGATAATAAATATCCTCAAACTCCAAAAATAGAATGGACGGGGAACGGATATACTAGATTTGAACCAAATGTGACTGGTGATAATGGAGTTTATAATACAAATAACTCTTTATCTGAACCGGGAATTAGAAATCACGTAAATTACCTAGATTATCAGGCTTGGTTGTATATAAATAAGTTTAAAGAGATGGGAATTGAAAACAATACCATTTTTATTTTCTGTGCTGATAATGGAACTCATTATTACGGTAAAGGAAGTCCCGTTAGCCAAAAAGGAACACACGTACCTTTTATTGTTTATGCACCTGGAATGAATTTAACCAAAAAAGGAGAGCAAGATATTTTAGTTAATATAGCTGATGTTATGCCTACAATAGCTGATATTGTTGGTGTGAAAATTGAAAAGGATTATGCTGTGGACGGTGTAAGTTTATGGCCATATTTAACAACTTCAACAAAAAAACATAGAGATTGGATTTATTCTTATAAAAAAGGAATGCAATTAATTAGAGGTTTTAATGTAATGAAAGACGGTGAAGGTACTTGGTACAATGTTGCTGAAGATGCAGATGATTTAGCTAGTTTTCCTAAAATTAAAGATTGGTCTAAAATGTCTAAAACTCATTTAAATGAACGAGATAAATTAAAAGCTATTTTACCTAAGTATAATTTGCACGATAGTGCTCATGATGCACCAGGTTATATTAGAAAAAAGAAGGTTAAAGAAAATAAAAAACAATAATTCAAAATATTAAATAAAAAATTATGAATCGTAATTTTATTAAAAAAGTATTAGTATTAAGTATTGGAATTCTTAGTGTATTACCAAATTATGCTCAAAGTAAAAGAAGTAAAAAAGGAAAGAAGCCAAATGTATTGTTAATTTATACGGACGATCATAGGTATACCGGAATACATGCTTTAGGTAATATGGCTGTTAAAACACCAAATATTGATGCGTTAGCACACGATGGTATAGTTTTTACAAACACCTATTTAATGGGGTCCTTTTCAGGAGCTACGTGCATGCCTAGTAGAGATATGTTAAATACAGGTAGACAGTTGTTCAATTTAAAAGAACAGGGGCGTTTTGTTCCAACAACTGATTTAACAATAGGAGAGGCTTTCCAAAAAGCAGGATACGATTCTCATATTGTTGGAAAATGGCATCAAGACAACAAAACTTTAAATAGATCATTTGACACAGGTGATAACATTATGGGACGAAGTGCTTATCTAACTGATCATTTTAGAATGCCTTATTGGGATTTCAATAAAAATAGCAACTATACAAGAGATGAAGCTTTTTTATTAATTTATGATAAAGATGGAAATAGAAAAAGAAGAGGTTTAACAAAAGATGATAAACGTGGACCAATTGCAACAGAAGCTTTTGGACCTCATACATCAGAAGTATTTGCTGAAAAAGCTTCAAAATTTATTAAAGATAGAAAAAGTAAAAATCCTTTCTTTATGTATTTGGCCTTTCATGCACCTCACGATCCACGTCAGGCACCTAAAGAATATATGGATATGTATCCTATAAAAGATATTAATTTAACACCATCGTATATGCCGCAGCACCCCTTTGATAATGGAGATATGGTGTTAAGAGATGAGGCTTTGGCTCCTTGGCCAAGAACTGAGGATGTTGCAAAAGAACAATTGGCTAGTTATTATGCAATTATCACACATTTGGATGCTCAAATTGGTAAAGTAGTTAAAACATTGAAAGAAACTGGAGCTTATGAAAATACAATTATTGTATTGGCTGGAGATAGTGGATTGGCTGTTGGAAATCACGGTTTAATGGGGAAACAAAGTGTGTATGATGAAGATGGTATTCACGTTCCTTTTATTATTTCAGGAAATTTAATTGAAGATAAAGGGCGAAGAATTAATGCATTAAGTTATATTCATGATATTTTCCCAACTATTTGTGATTTAGCGCATGTTGAAAAACCATCAACAATTGATGGTAAAAGTTTAGTGCCTGTAATTAATAATGAAGTAAAACAAGTAAGAGACTATACATATCACGCTTATAAACAATTTCAAAGAGCCTATAGAAAAGGAGATTATAAACTAATTGAATATGTAAGAGCAGATGGCAAGCATTTTAAAACAGGAGAGTTTGTTGCAGGATCAAGAGTAACTCAATTATTTAATTTTGTAAAAGACCCATGGGAAACTACAGACCTTTCATTTTTTCCTGAATATAAAGAGAAAGTTGCCGAAATGCGTAAAGAAATGAAGGCCAAAGCCATTGAGTTGGGTGATGATAAAGATAAAATCGATGCAGTGGATTTCGATTTTTGGGATTATTATTAGTAAATTTATTGCAGATGAATAAAATAAAAGAATGAAATATATATTAAAAAAAAGCTATCAATTATTATTGGTAGCTTTTGTTTTGTTAGTAGCGTGTAAACAAAAAGAGACACAACCTAAAAACACTGAAGTTACTGCTTTGGTAAGTAAAATGACTTTAGAGGAAAAGGTTGGTCAAATGACTCAAATTACTTTAAGTACGTTTTATAAAAAAGGTGTTTTTCAGGAAGAAAAATTTAAAAAGTACATTATTTCAAATGGTATTGGGTCCATTTTAAATGTAAATGAATCGGAGCCTTTATCTGTGGAAGAATGGCATGAGCTAATTACAAAAATTCAAGATTACGCAAAAGAAACCCGTTTACAAATTCCTGTATTATATGGTATTGATGCAATTCATGGAGCAACTTATACTAAAGAAGCGACATTGTTCCCTCACAATATAGGATTGGCGGCTTCTCGAAACCCTAAATTAGCTTTTGAAATTGCCGAAATTACAGCCAAAGAAGTAAGAGCAAGCGGAATTCGTTGGAATTTTGATCCTGTTTTAGGAGTTGGAAGACAACCATTGTGGCCTCGGTTTGAAGAAACTTTTGGTGAAGATGTGTTGTTAGTTTCAGAATTTGGAACACAAGCTATTAAAGGTTATGAAGGAACAGATTTAAAGAACAATAAGAATGTAGCATCTTGTATGAAACACTTTTTAGGTTACTCAGTTCCACAATCGGGAAAAGATAGAACTCCTGCATATATTCCTGAAATAGTTTTAAGAGAAATTTTTATGCCGCCATTTAAAAAGGCTGTTGAAACAGGTTGTCCAACTATTATGATTAATTCGGGATCTATAAACGGAGTGCCAGTTCATATTAATAAAACCTTGTTAACTGATTTGTTGAAAAATGAATGGGGTTTTAAAGGATTAGTTGTTACAGATTGGGAAGATATTATGTATTTGTACAAAGAGCATAACGTAGCTAAAGACAATAAAGAGGCCGTGAAAATGGCTATTAATGCAGGTATTGAGATGAGTATGGTTCCTGGGAAATTAGATTTTTATAACGATTTAATTGAACTTGTAAATGAAGGCGAAGTCTCAATGGAACGTATAGACGATGCCGTGAGTAGAATTCTAAAAGTAAAATTTGATTTAGGTTTATTTGATAATCCGTACCCTGAAAAAGAAGCTGTAGCTAATTTTGGCTTGGCTTCATATAAAGAAACCGCTTTAAAAACTGCGGAACAAAGTATGACTTTGTTAAAAAATGAAACTATAAATAATAAACCGGTTTTACCTCTAAATAAAAATTCAAAAGTATTAATTGCGGGGCCTGGAGCAAATTCTTTAGCAACTTTACACGGTAGCTGGTCATATACTTGGCAAGGAGATAGAGAGCATTTATATGCTGAATCTACCTTAACTATTAAAGAAGCAATTCAAAATAAAATAGGAAAAGAAAATGTTACCTCTATTGCACCAAACAAGTTTCAAGAAATAACAACTTCAGAAATTAAAAGTGTCACTCAAAAAGCGAAGAATGTAGATTGTATTATTTTATGTTTGGGAGAAATTAGCTATGCGGAAACTAGAGGTAATATTGATGATTTAGAACTATCTAAAGATCAAATTGAATTGGCAAAAGCTGCAATTGCAACTAATAAGCCTGTAATTTTAGTTTTAACTGAAGGAAGACCAAGAATTGTAAATGAATTTATTGAAGGAATAGTTGGTGTTTTAATGGCGTATAGACCCGGAAGTGAAGGCGCAAATGCAATTGCAAATGTGTTGTTTGGCGATTATAACCCAAGTGGTAAATTACCATTTTCGTATCCTAAATATTCAGGGAATTTATTAACCTATGATGCTCCAATTCGAAATATTAAAACGTATAAACCTCAATGGGCGTTTGGTGAAGGTTTAAGTTATACCTCGTTCGAGTTTGGGGAAATTGAATTAAGTTCTAAAACTTTGAATGAAAATGGATCATTAACTGTTAAGGTTAAAGTTTCTAATACTGGTAAAATGGATGGTGATTTGGTTATAGATTTATTTGTGAAAGATTTAGTTGCTTCCATAATTCCACCTATGAAAAAATTAAGAAAGTTTGATAGAGTGCATTTAAAGGCTGGTGAGTCAAAAGCAGTTGAGTTTATATTGAATAAAGACGATTTATCGTTTGTAAATGCCTATTTAAAACGGGTAACTGAAAATGGCGAATTTGAAATTTTAATAGGGAATAAGGCAGTTAAGTTTAATTATAATTAATTTTCATTGAAAATTATTTGTTATGTTTATTGTTTAGAACTCACAATTAATGGAAAGAAAAGATATTGTAAAAATTATTGAAGCAGAAAAGCTAGTTCTTGTTACAAGATTGAAAGATAGTAAACAAGCGTCAATGGTTTTAAAAAGCCTAATTGATGTAGGGGTGAAGGTTATGGAAATCACTTCAAATACCCCAAATTTTGAAGAAGAAATAACTAAGGCTAGAAAATTATTTCCAGATGTGTTGATAGGCGCAGGTACTGTTATAAATAAAGAAATTGCTAAAAAAGCGATTAACGCAGGTGCACAATTTATAGTAACTCCAAATACAGATATTTCATTAATTAAAATTGCTCATAACAATAATATTCCAATTTTAATGGGGGCTTTAACACCTACAGAAGTTTGCACAGCATCCGAAGCTGGGGCTGATTTTGTAAAACTTTTTCCAGCTGATATTATGGGTGTACCTTATTTTAAATCTATTAAAGCTCCGTTGGATAAAGTGAAATTATTTGCTGTAGGAGGAATAGAATTGGATAGTGTTCAAGATTGGTTTAATGCAGGAGCAATGGGAATTGGGATTGCTAGTGTGCTTCAAGAACCTGATAATTGTCCTATTGATTTGGCTGAAGTTGAGTCAAGAATTGCCAAGTTTGTTAAACATATTAAATCTAGTTAAAGTTTTAAATGCTTCATATTTAATGGTTAACGATTAATATCTGATTATACTTTTTATATACACAGCTCATTTTTAAAACATAATATCTCCACTAATTTAATAGGACATTTGTCTTATCATTTAAAACATATGAATATAGGTTCTTCATTTTAATTTTGTTTTTTTGGTATTGTAATTGTAATCCTTTGATTAGAATATACAGTAATGAAATATTTATGAAGAATATATTAAAATTAATTATCCTTTTAGTTGTTAGTTTAAAATTAACAGCACAAGAAAATAAACCTAACATTCTTTGGATTATGACTGATGATCAAAGGATGGATTCTAATGGTTATTTTAATGAAATTACAACAGGTAACAAAGAGAGTGCATTGGGATATGTTGAGTCTCCAAACCTAGATGCTTTAGCAAAAGAAGGTACAGTATTTACAGAGTTTTATTGTAATTCACCAGCTTGTGCACCTTCAAGAGGGAGTATTATTACGGGTAAATATCCACATCATTCTGGAATTTATGGTTTTGAAAAAACACACAATCAAACTGATTTTTTTAATAAAACAATGCCTGAAGTAATGGCTGATAATGGTTATCAAACAGCAATGTTTGGTAAAAAAGGATACTACATTTTTAATTGGACACCAAAATCGATAAAAGGTGAAACAAATTTTTATCAGCAATATGTGAATTCAACTGAGTTGAGAAAAAATAAAAATACAACAGATTGGGATAATAATACCGAATGGGGACCAGTAAATGGAAAGTATACAAAACTAGGCTCAAGTGTAAATTTTTATTATCCGAATGGAGAGCATAAATCATTTCCAAGAGGAGAGAAATTATCTTTAAATGATAAAAAAATAAAAGCTAGTATTGAAAAAGAATTAGATATTCTTTATGCATACACACGTAGTAATCCTGAATTGATAATTGGAGGGGTAAACTCAATGCCTCCAAATAAAACACTAGACGGTAATATAACAAGAGAATTTTTAGATTATTTAAAAAATAAAGGAGCAACTTATAATTCTCCTGTTGGGAAAAAGATGAATGGAGCTGATACTAAAAAGCCAATTTTCACTAGTTTAAGTTATCATTTTCCGCATACACCAGTTATGCCACCTAAAGAATTTAGAGATCGTTTTAAAGGAAAGACGTATAAAATTCCAGAGTTTGATAAAAAGGAAGTAGATAAGTTACCACTTCAATTGAAGAAGTTGTACGATAAAATGAAAATTGATGATTTGACTTATGAAGAGAAACAACAAGCTATTAGAGATTACTATGCGTTTTGTGCTTATGGAGATGTTCAAATAGGAATGGCTATCAAGGAGTTTAAATCGTATAGTAAAAAAAATAACCAAGAGTATTTAATATTTTATGTGTGTGGAGATCACGGTTGGCAATTAGGAGAACAAGGAATTGAAGCTAAGTTTTCACCTTGGGAACTAACAAATCATACTACAGCAATTATAGTTTCATCAGATAAAAAGAAGTTTAAAGCAGGAATAGTTTATGAAGGATTTACAGAATATGTAGATATTATGCCAACAATTATTGCTGCCGGTGGAGCGGATTTGTCTAAACCAGAATTTGATTTTTTAGATGGTTATGATTTAGCTGAAGTATTAACAAATAAAAAATTAAAAAGAGATTATGTGTTAGGTGAATTTAACCATGTAGTTGGTCCTAGAGCTTATTTAAGAACTAAAGATTTTTCTTTTTCAATGCGAAATAGAGAAAGTAATCAGAAAGCAAGTAACAAGCAAAAACCAAATGTAGCAATAAAATGGGGGGTAGAGGCTCCAAGAGATGATGTTGAAATGGCATTGTATGATTTACGTTTAGATCCAAAGGAAAGAAACAATGTTGCTAATGATAAAGGATATAAAAAATTAGCAGATTGGTTTCGTCAAAAAACTGGAAATATAACTTTAGGAGATAGAAGAATTGAAAGTAATTGGGCGAAACAAAATGATTATAATAAATCTGACTTTGCATTAGGAGCCGATGATAAAAAAATTAATATTCCAAAAAATATAATACCAATAAATTAAATAGAGAATTAAACAATTAATAAATTTATAAAACTATGTTTAAGTACATTCAGTTCATTTTAATATTTGCTATTTCTTTTTCGGTTTTAGCGCAAAAAAATAAAAAACCAAATATCATTTTAATTTATGCAGATGATATTAGCGCACGTGAATTACCAATTTATAAATCAGATACTTGGAGTCCGCCAGAAGGAGGAAACACTCAAGATATGCAGTTTAGAGCTAAAACACCAGTTTTAGATAATTTAGCAAATGAAGGTGTGTATATAAAAACAGCTTGGGCGGCAGTTGTATGTTCGCCAAGTAGAGCAATGATGATGACTGGTAGATATGCACATATTCATAAATGGTGGGCAAATAGTGATATTGGAAGATATTCAGTAGGAAAAAAGAAAACAGCAACATTTCCTTTATTTAAAAGTTCTCCAAAATTAATTGGGCATATTGCTCAAGAAGGTGGTTATAAAACTTTTTGGGTTGGAAAAACGCAAATGAGAAATGATGATTTAGATCAATATGGATTTGAAGAAGGGGTTTTTACAGCGGGAAGTACAACTTTGGCAGGAGTAAATCCTTATACAAATTTTGAAGTAGAGCAAGTTAAAAAAGATGGTAAAAAGTTTGTTATAAATAAAGATAGTGGAAAAGAAGTTGTAATGTATCCGCAATCTAGTTGGTATTGGAAACCTCACGTAATGTTAATGAATCATCCTACTTCATCAAAAAAATATGAATGGTGGCCAAATACAGCAAAATCTAAAAAAGAATACGGTGTAAATACATTTGGACCAGATGTAGAATTAGATTTTGCATTTGATTTTATGGAAAGAAAAGTGAAAAAAGACGAACCTTTCTTTTTATATCATACATCACATTTAGGTCACGATGCTTTCGATTTTTTAAATCCTACGGAAAAAAACAAATGGCCAGGTACACCTATTGTAACTTATAAAAACGGAAAGTATAAGAGAACAGATCCAAAAATAAAGGGTAGTAATGGTAAGTACAATTTAAACGGTACAGTTACAAAACCAGGAATACACAATCATTTAAATTATTTAGATTACCAAGTTTCTTTGTATTTGGAAAAAATGAAAGAACTTAAAATTGAAGATAATACTATTCTTGTTTTCTGTGCGGATAATGGTACTAGCGGCTATGGTAAAAATAGCAATGCGGTTCAAAAAGGAGTGCACGTACCATTTATTGTATATGCACCTGGATTTAATTTCACAAAAAAAGGAGAACAAGATATTCTGTTAAATATTTCAGATGTGTTACCAACTATTACTGAAATTGTTGGAGTTGAAATTCCTGAAGATTATGAAATTAATGGTGAAAGCTTTTGGCCTTATTTAACAACAGATAAAAAAGAGCATAGAAAATGGATTTATGCTTACAAATCAGGTACGCAATTAATTAGAGGTAAAAAGGTTTTGAAAGATGGAACTAACAAATGGTTTGATGTAAGTGAAACACCTTCAGATTTAATAAGTTTTAATCAAATTAAAGATTGGAAAACAGTTTCCGAAGATCTTAAAAAGGAAAAAAATGAATTGACCAAAATATTACCAAGGTTTGATTTGTTCGCGACGGCACCTAATGGACCATTAGAGCCTGGAGCAGTTTTACCTAAAAAGAAAGAAAAAAGTTGGGTTAAGAAAAAGAAGAAGAAAAAGCATTAAATAAATTAAGTTTGGTTAGAGTTTGAGCTCTAAAAGGTATTTTAAAAGATGCTTTTTAGAGTTTTTTTATGTTTAAATGTTGAATATTTTTAATAAAAAAACATTTATGATAGTTTCTAAGTCATTTGATAATTTAATTAAAATGTTTAGTTATAAATTTGAATTTCAACTAAACTAATACTCAATAATGAAAAAGCTATTTATCGCATTCAGTTTATTTCTTTTAACAGTTCAATTTAGTACAGCTCAGGAATATGCAAAATGTTCTGAGTTCCCATTAACTAGTATTTCACCACAAGGGTGGATTCAAGAGTTTTTACAAAAACAAGCAAAAGGTTTAGGAGGAAACCCGTCAATTTCTGGATATCCATTTAATACAAAAATGTGGATGGAAGATATACGTATTCCAGAAGGTCATCCAGGGATGGAGTGGTGGCCTTATGAACAAACTGGCTATTATGTTGATGGTATCTTAAGAGCTGGTTATTTAGTAAATGATTCTTTACTAATTAAAAAGGCAGAGAAGAATATCAATTTCACACTTTCTAATGTAAATAATGAAGGGATTATTGGGTTTAATGATACTGATGATTGGAGTAGAACGGTTTTTTTTAGAGCTATAATGGCTGAATATAATGTAACTAAAAACCCTAAGATATTAGATAAGTTAACTGCGCATTTTCTTCAGAAGAAAAGATTATTTAATGAAGGTAGAGGCTTGTTAAGTATTGAACAAATTTTGTGGTTGTATCAACAAACAAATGACAAACGATTATTACAGCTAGCTAAAAATAGCTTTAATAATAATCTTGGCACTAATCAAGGAGGTGAATATGGTAACGAAAAAATGGATAAAAAACCTTCAAAAGTATTAAGTAGTTTATTGTCTGATAAAATCCCAAGTGGTCACGGAGTTTCATTTTGTGAACAGGTTAAAATTCCTGCTATTTTATATATGCATACGGGGAATGATGAATATTTAAAAGCGTCTATTAATGGGTTAGATAAGTTAAAAAAGCATCATATGCTTGTTGATGGTTGCCCAAGTTCTGTTGAGCATTTAAGCGGAAAAGGAGTTGCTATGGCTCACGAAACTTGTGATATTATTGATTTAAGTTGGTCATCTGGATATTTATTAATGGCTACAAGAGATGGGAAATGGGCAGATATTATTGAACGCTCAATTTTTAATGCAGGGTTAGGAGCTTTGGATAAAGATTTTAAAGCACATCAATATTATTCAGCACCAAATCAACCAGTAGCTGCTGATGAAACTAGTCAGTTTAACATTGACCTGAATTGGGGAGGAATGGCACTTGGTAGAATGAGTTACAAAACGGGTCACGATACTGAATGCTGTACAGGGAATATTGAAAGAATGATGCCGGTTTATGCAGGTAGAATGTGGTTAAATGATACTGAAACAGGAGGTGTTGTAGCCGCTTTGTATGGAGCCTCAACAATAAGCACTACAATTAATAATAAAGCAATTCAAATAGTAGAAGAAACAAATTATCCTTTTTCAGAAGACATTAAATTCACCTTAAAATTAGAAAATAAAGTAAAGTTTCCGTTTTATTTAAGGATTCCGGCTTGGTGTGCAAATCCAAAAATTCTGGTAAACGGAAAACAGCTAAAAAAGTTTACTATTGAAAAAGGATTTGTGAAATTGGAACGAAATTTTAAAAACAATGATATTGTTGAGTTAAATCTTCCAATGCATTTAAAAGCTACACAATGGGGTGAAAATAATGATGGAGTGGCTATTGAAAGAGGCCCTTTAGTGTATTCGCTCCCTGTTAAATCTAAAGAAATAAATTTCAGTTTTATTGGAAATTCCTTAGCGAGTGAATTTCCAAATAAATTTATGTATCCGCAAAGCGATTGGAATTATGCATTAAAATTAGATGAGAATAATTTAGAAAATTCAATTGAAGTTTCTAAAAGTGAAAATTCCAATTATCCTTGGTATACAAATAATGCTCAAACAAAATTAAAGGTGAAGGCTGTAAAAGTAAAAAATTGGAAATTAGAAGGTACAAAGCATTTATCTGTTTATCCAAATAACATAGAACTAGGTTCTGTTGAAGAAACAATTGAATTGGTTCCTCTTGGAAGTACTTATTTACGTATGACAATTTTTCCGTTAGTAAAATAAAATAATTTTAAGATGAGATTTAAATTAGTAATAGTAATGTTTTTAATAGTTCCGTTAGTTGGAATTAGTCAAAGCACAAAATTAGATACCATAAGAGTTTTTTACTTAGGAGGTCAATCCAATATGGATGGTCATGGGTATAATAAAGACCTTTCAAAATCGCAACAAAAAGCAATGAAAGATGTTTATATTTTTCACGGAAACCCTGTAGATGATGCCCAGCCAAATGGAGGCCTAGGGAAGTGGGAAGTTTTAAAACCAGGTCATGGAGTTCGTTTTTCTTCAGATGGAAAGAACAACAAACTTTCTGATCGTTTTGGAGTAGAATTATCATTTTCTAAAAAAATGCAAGAATTATATCCAAATCAAAAAATAGCAATTATTAAATATTCAAGAGGAGGTTCATCTATTCATTTAAAAGGTTCAAAAGGTAAAACGTGGGATCCCGATTATATAGGTGTAGGAGGAAATCAATATGATTATTATTTAAAAACAATTAATACAGCTTTTAGTGTAAAAGACATTAATAATGATGGAAAAGAAGATTATTTATTGCCATCAGGAATTGTTTGGATGCAAGGCGAAAGCGATGCTAAAAATGAAGAAATAGCCAATGAATATTATGGTAATTTAGTTCGGCTTATGGGGTTAATAAGAGCTTCATTAAGAATTGATGATTTACCAGTTGTAATTGGTAAAATTTCAGATTCAGGAAATAATGAACAAGGTAAAGTTTGGAATTGTGGAGAGCTAATTCAATACGCACAGGAAAAATATGCAAAAACAGATACAAATGCGGCAATAATTAGATCAACAAAAAATTATAATTATACAGATAAATGGCATTATAATAGCGAAGGCTATATTGATTTTGGTGAAAAATTTGCAGAAGCTATGTATATTCTGCTTCAGAAATAGATATTTCTAAAAATTATATTTGAATTAAATAGCACTAATTAATTGTTCTATTTTCACATTAAAAGGAGTTTAATCACATTTTTTAGTTATTTGTAAATCGTAATATGTTAATATAGAATATATTTTAGAGTGGGTAAAAAACTAAATTTGGCATAAATTTTAAAACATCCAAAATTAAATGGAGAATATATACAGTAAATGGCATCATCCGTATAAAATTAACAAAAAGTTTGATAAAAAAGTTGCATACTTTAGTATGGAATTTGGAATTCACCAAGCTTTGAAAATTTATTCGGGAGGATTAGGGTTTTTAGCAGGTTCTCATATGCGTTCTGCATTTGAATTAAAGCAAAATATGATTGGTATTGGAATGCTTTGGAAATACGGATACTATGACCAAGCAAGAAATGAAGATCAAACTTTACGTGCTGATTATATTGAGAAAACATATAATTTTTTAGAAGATACAGGAATTGAAGTAGAAGTTCCAATACACGATAACCCAGGTGTTAAAGTAAAAGTATATATTTTAAAACCTGAAATATTTGGTTGTGTGCCAATGTATTTGCTAAGTACTGATGTAGAGGGAAATGACCACTTATCTAAAACAATTACAAATCATTTATATGATTCTAATGAACTTACTAGAATTTCTCAAAGTATTATTTTAGGTGTTGGTGGAGCTAAAGTTGTTGAAGCTTTAGGAGATGCTGATGTTTACCATTTAAACGAAGGTCACGCTTTACCTGCATTTTATTATTTAAGAGATAAAGGAGTAACAAAAGATCAAATGGTTTTTACAACTCATACACCTGAAAAGGCTGGAAATGAAGAACATGATGGTCGTCTTTTAAATAGATGTGGGTTTTTTGGAAGAAATTATTCAGAAGATGAATTAAGAAAAGAAATGGTGAACGATGGTCTTATAAACTATACCGTTTCTGCGTTGCGTATGGCTAAAAAAGCAAATGCTGTATCTAAATTGCATGCCATAGTTTCTAATGATATGTGGAAAGGTTATGAAGGTATTAGTGAAATTATTCCTATCACAAATGCGCAAAACCAATCTTTCTGGCAAGATGAAGAAATTAAAAAAGCTTGGAAAAAGAAAAGTGCAAAGAAATTTAGAGAGAGAAAAACTGTACTTAAACAAGAATTGTTTAGTGAAGTTTTAAATCAAACTAAAAAAATATTTGATCCAAATGTAATAACTTTAGTTTGGGCAAGACGTTTTGCAGGGTATAAAAGAGCTGATATGTTCTTATATGATTTAAAGCGTTTTGAAAAATTATTGTCAAACGAAAAATATCCAGTACAAATTATATGGGCTGGAAAACCATATCCTAAAGATTATCAAGCTATTGAGGTTTTTAATCATTTAGTAAATTTCTCTAAAAACTCTAAAAATTTAGCAGTTTTAGTAGGGTATGAAATGGATTTATCAAGAAAATTAAAATGTGGATCAGATATTTGGTTAAACACACCAAGAATTACTCGTGAAGCTTCAGGAACAAGTGGTATGACAGCTGCATTTAATGGTTCAGTAAATGTATCTATTAATGATGGTTGGATTCCTGAATTTGAAAAAAATGGAGAAAATTGTTTTGTACTTCCAGAAGTAGATTACAAATTACCTGTTTGGGAACAAGACGAAAAAGATTGTGCAAACTTATACGACATTCTAGAAAATAAGGTTTTACCAACTTATTACGATAAGCCTAAAAAATGGCAGGAAATTGTTTTTAAAGGTATAGATGATACAATTCCTGAATTTACAAGCGCTAGAATGGCTACTCAATATTACGAGGAATTATACTAAAATTGAAAAATATTGTCTATTAATAGATAGCGTTTTTTGCTATCAAAAAAAAGCTCAAACTTATTAGTTTGAGCTTTTTTATTATTTCAAATATTATATTATGAAGCTTTTAATTTTAAAGGCATAATATATTTTTTACCAGTTATACTTGCGTTATTTATTTTTTTGTGATTGATGTTTTTTCTAATATAATTTAGCACATCATTGTTTTTAGTATTTACATCTAAAACTATTATTTTTCCTTCTGAACTAAAAGTAAATGTCATTAAAATATTAATTTCTTTATCAACTTGAAAATCTGGAGTTTTTAATAAATTAATAATTTCTGTTCTAATTTCTTTTTTTACTAAATCTGGATTTGAAGTCATTGCGAATAAACTTGAAGTTCCAATTAATATGGCTAAAGTCATTAATTTAAATTTTTTCATGATAAGTAGTTTTAAGTTATTTTTATTAGTTTCAGTTATATAAAAGACTATCATATTCGCTAAATGTGACACTGTTAACAATTGTTTAACAAAAAATATTAAAGAAGGTTTTAAAAATAAATTGATCAAAAAAACTAGAGTAAACCATTTTTTATCATAAAATAATCATAGCTTTTGTTGTTGAAAATAGAACTTTTGGGTTGAACTGTTGTTCAATTGGGTTTTTAACCTTGTATTATAGACTAATTGAAAAAATAGTTTAAATGAAACTTTAATAATTTTTATATTTGATAGGGTTTTTATCAACATCCAATAAACTTATCAAATTATAGTATTTATGAGAATTCTTTCAATCTCCTTTTTTCTGCTAGTTGTTTTTTCTTGTTCAACAAAAAAAACAGAGCAACAAACTCAATTAGTTACTCCTTTTTCAACATCAGAAATTGATGCAAAAGTTGAATCCATAATGGGTAAAATGTCAATGGATGAAAAGTTGGCTCAAATTCAAGGGATTAGACCAATGGAAATAATGAAAGATGGAAAAATATCTTTAGAAAAATGTAGAGAAAAAATACCAAACGGAATTGGGCATTTTAGCCAGTTTTCATCAGGTTTAACTATGGAGCCTGAAGAGTTAAGAGATTTTGTACGTTCTGTTCAAAATTATTTAATGACAGAAACCAACTCTAAAATTCCTGCAATTTTTCATGAAGAAGCAATTACAGGTTTTGCAACGCAAGGAGCTACTACCTTTCCCCAACAAATAGGAATGGGATGTTCTTGGAATGAAGAATTAATTTCAAAAAACACAAATACTACACGTTTAAATATGAGAGCAGCTGGAGCAACTTATGCGCTTTCTCCAATGTTAGATATAAGTAGAACTGCACATTGGGAACGTATAGAGGAAAGTTATGGTGAAGATTCTTATTTAACATCTGCTTTAGGTTTGGCTTTTGTTAAAGGTTTACAAAGTAATGATTTAAGTAATGGTGTAGCTTGTACAACAAAGCATTTTGCAGGTTATGGAGCACAAAACAATAGTCCTAAAGAATTGTACGAAGAATATTTAAAGCCTCACGAAGTGGTAATTAAATTAGGAGGTGTTAAAAGTGTAATGCCGTCTTACGGAAAATATAAAGGAATGGCTGTAGTTGCAAATAAAGAAATGTTAACTAGTATTTTACGTGATAAAGTTGGGTTTAATGGTGTTGTAGTAAGTGATTACGGATCTATAAGATTAACATATAAAGGGCATAAACAAGCAAAATCTATGGTAGAAGCTGGAGCAATGGCTTTAAATGCAGGAACGGATATTGAACTTTCAAATGGACAATGTTTTCCGCTATTGCCAGAAGCAATTGAAAAAGGTTTAACTACAATGGCAAAGGTTGATGATGCTGTTAGACGTTCTTTAATTATGAAGGCAAGATTGGGGTTGTTAGATGAAAATCCTCAAATTGGTGTTGATGGAGATCTAGATTTCGATCCACCTGTTAATAGAGAATTAGCATATGAATCTGCTTGCCAGTCAATAGTTTTATTGAAGAATAACGGAATTTTACCGTTGAAAAAAGATATTAAAAAAGTGGCATTGGTTGGGCCAAATGCAGCAAGTGTTTACGGAATGTTAGGAGATTATACCTACCAATCTATGATTTCTTTTTGGTGGAGTACACCGTTTGATGCTAACAACCCAAAATTAGTTCCTTTAAGTGAAGGTTTAGAAGCTAAATTAGGTGATGATGTTACTATTCAACACGAAAGAGGTTGTGATTGGAGTGCAGCATTAGAATCTGTTATTCAACCAGAAATGGGGGATGATAGATTGAGTAAATTAAAAATGATGAGTATAAAAGGTGTAGCCCAACCTGATTTAGAAAATGCATTAAAAATATCAAAAGAGAGCGATGTAATTATTGCAGCAGTAGGTGAAAATATTTATTTAGTTGGTGAAGGTAGAAAACGAAAAGGAATAAGACTTCCGGGTGAGCAAGAAGCTTTTGTAGAGAAATTAATAGCAACGGGTAAACCTGTGGTTTTAGTTATTATGGGAGGAAGACAACAATTGGTTAGCAAGTTTGAAGATAAATGTGCTGCAATTGTACAAGCTTGGTTTCCTGGAGAAGAAGGTGGAAATGCTATTGCAGATATTTTGGTTGGTAATGTAAACCCATCGGCAAAATTATGTGTTACGTATCCAAGTACAGAAGATAAACAAGAGATTAATTACAAGAATGGTTATACGAAAGAAAACAAGCCTCAATATCCATTTGGGTTTGGATTGTCATATACAAATTACGAGTATAGTGATTTAGTAATGGGAACTTCAGCAAATGTAAATGATGAGAGAATTCCATTATCGTTTAAAGTGAAAAATGTAGGGAAAGTTAATGGAACTGAAATTGTACAGTTGTATGTTTCTCCAAAAAGTGAGACTTCAACATTAAATAAAATTCAATTGGAAGGTTTTGAAAGAGTTGCTTTAAAAGCAGGAGAAGAGAAAACAGTAACGTTTAAAGTTTCTCCACAACAATTTGTGCAGTATAAAAATGATGAATGGGTAATAGAACCTGAAAATTTTGAATTTTTGGTTGGCGCTTCGTCAACAGATATTCGTTTAAAGAGCGATTTAGATTTAAAAGGAACTAAAAAAGTATTAAAAAACGGGCGTTCAATATTTTTCTCTGAAAGAAATTAAACTATGAGTTTTTACAATTTAAAATCTACTTTAACAATTGGCTTAGTTGCTATATTAATTATTAGTACTATTCAGTGTTCAACTAAAGATGAAGAGCAAGTCAGTTCTATTGAAATAGCGAAAAAAGACTTTATAAATAAACGTTTTGGAATGTTTATTTGCTACAATATTATGTCTTATGGAGCCGGTTGGGGAGAAGCTAATTACCCGATAGAGTCATTTAATCCACAAAAATTAGATTGTAATCAGTGGGCTGATGCGGCAGTTTCAGCAGGAATGAAATTTGGTTTATTAACTACAAAACATCACGAAGGGTTTTGTTTGTGGGATAGTAAATTTACAGACTATGATGTAGCTTCAACCCCATATAAAAAAGATATTGTTAAACAATATACGGATGCTTTTAGAGAAAAAGGATTAGGTGTTGGCTTGTATTATTCTATTTGGGATAGTACTGAAGGAGTTGATAAAGGCCAAATTACGGATGAGAAAATGGTTTTTATAAAAGGTCAAATTATAGAGTTGTTAAGTAATTATGGGAAGGTTGATTATTTTGTAATGGATGGATGGTTTTGGCGAATGGGACATAATGAAGTTTCGTATGATGAAATAAGATCATTAATACGAAAATTACAGCCAAATTGTTTAATTACGGACCATACGCATATGCAAGCGCCTTATCATATGGATATTCCATATTTTGAAGGTCCTTTTGGAGCATATCCATCTGAAGATAATACAATGGCTTCTGCTTTGGGACATTGCAGTGTAAAAGGGAATGGTTGGTTTTGGAATGAAGAAACACCAAATGGTTTAAAAGCAGATGAGGGTGTTGATGTGATTTTGAATAAATTGACAGATTGTGAAGATAGGTATTGTAATTTTATGTTGAATTGTATGCCAAACCGTGATGGATTATTAGATCCTTTATTTATTGATTTACTTTCTGAAATTGGTAATAAGTGGAAGCCAAATACTTCTCGTCCAGAATTACCAAACCAAGGAAAACAAATTATTAAAACGTATCAAGTAGAAAGTATAAAAGCAACAAGTGGTGAGGCCAGCTATTTGATTGACGGAACTAAAATTCCAGGTAAAAACTATTACACTTGGGAATCTGATGCCGCTTTTCCTCAAACTATTTTATTGGATTTAGGAGCTGTGAAGGAGGATATTGATGTTTTAACTATAGTTCCTAATCATAGATGTAAACCAGCTCCAGAAACTTCATTAGCAGAAGGGAATATTACAAAATGTAAAGTTTATACTAGTGTTGATAATGAATCTTTTACTGAAGTTGGAGAATACAATTGGGAATCTAATAATAAATATAGAAACATCTCTTTTGAAAAAAGCAAAGCTCGTTTTTTGAAGATTGAAATTTTGAAAGCGAACGGTTCAAAAGCAATAATAACGGAATTAGAAGTTGGGTCTTCTTTAAATAAATAATAAAATGAAATACTATTTAGTTTTAATTCTTTCAGTAATAACTATTTCTGTAAGTGCTCAAAAAAGTTTTTTTAATAAATTAGAAAAAGAACGAGTTGTATCAAGTAAAGAAGTTATCTGGGAGCAAGTTGCACCAGGAAATGCTGGTTATGAAAATTTATTAAGATACCATCCAACTATACCAGGTAAAGTTGCTCTTTGTCCTGATATGTGGAATGCCTATCAATCTGATAACAATGGAAAACAATGGTATGGGATTACAGACTATGATGGAGATGCTTCTTTTTACCATTTACGAGATTTAGAATATTCTATAAGTAACCCTAAAACTGCAATTGCAATTGCTTCTTCGGAATTGTGGGTGTCAAAAGATACTGCTAGAACTTGGCAATTGGTTAAGAATTGTCCTTGGTATAAACCTGACGTTGATGGAAGTGATAAAGATGGTTGGAGAAAAAAAGTAGCATCATTAGCAATAGATCCTAATGATGATGAAATATGGTTTGTAGGTGGTGGAGAAAACGTTAGAGGGCAAGATTGGTTGTCTAGTTATAAAGATGTAACTACTAAAAATACTCACGGAAAAGAAGTGCAGCTTCAAGGAAAACTTTGGAGAACAAAAAATGCAGGAAAAAGTTGGAAACTAGTTAATATTGGATTGACCTCTAAAACACAAGTTGGAAGGATAATTGTAAACCCTAAAAATTCAAAACAGGTTTTTGCTGCTTCAAATTACGGAGTGTATCGTTCAAATAATGGTGGTTCAACGTGGAAGCAAATAACTGAAAACAAACTAGATAATAACATTGTAATGGATATGGACTATTATTACAATGCTGAATCAGGTAAGTTTATTTTATACCTGATAGATCAGGTTCATTACATTCCAAACGGAAAAACAACAAAATGTTCAGGAGGTATTTTTTATTCTTCTAATGAAGGTGAATCTTGGACTAAAATGAACGGAGATTTAGGGTTAGATATCAATAGACTAACGGGCGGAGTTCCTAAAAATTATTACAAATACATTTCAAAATGGCTAAATATTTCAGTTCAAAAAGCTAAATCATTATATCCAGAATTACCAACACAAGCACTGCAATATTTTAATATGCTTAGTTCAGATCCAAGTAGAGAAGGAGCTGTTTATATTGGTTTTGCAGATCCTCAAGTTGCAAATTCTATTATGCCAGGTCGTATTTGGACAACTTCAAACTATGGTGAAAAATGGGTAAATACAGCACGTTTGTATGAAGAAACTTGGGCAAAAGACAAAACTTATTGGGAAGAAAGAGGAAATCCTTATCACGAAAATATGAAGGTAGGTCACTCATCACCACATATGCGTTTTGGTAAAGATTATGCCTTGCGTTCAACACGTGGTTTGGATGTTGGAGTTGATGGTAGCGTAATGATGATTTCTGACCATAGTACAATGTTAAGTACAGATCACGGTGTAACATGGCAGCAAATGGATGAAGATTATACACCTTCAGGAGCAATTATAGGTCACGGTAATAGTAATTTACCGGGGTTAACAATAGCACAAGACAAACGATTTGAAACTACCTTATTGGGTTCAGGAGAACACGAATTGTGGATTCCTTCAGATGACAGTCCAGATAATCGTCAAGCATTAAAATACGTTGGGAGCACGCAACCTACAGTTAGTACAATAGCTTTTGATCCATACAATGCCAAAACAGTGTATGCAACTTCAAATAGACAAGAAAACAAACAAAATATTTTCCGTTCAACTGATGGAGGTTTAAACTGGAAAAATTACGGAGTTGCCACACCTGCAACAAACAATTGGTTGGATGATTTTTATTCAAATGCGTTAACTATTGACCCAGTTGACTCTAAATATATGTATTTGGGTATTACGATAATAGAGAATCCTAAAAAGGCTAAAATGGGTGGTTTTTTTATTTCTGAAGATTATGGAAAAACTTTTTCTCCAAGAAATAATGGTTTGCCAAGTCCTGCAAGAATTAAGGATATTCAGTTTGATCCAAGAGATAAATCGAATAAATCATTCTTTATAGCTGCGGAAAAACATACAATAAATTATCATGGTCCACAAGCTGAAGGAGGTTTGTTTTATACTTCAGATAGAGGATTAAATTGGCGAAAAGTAAATACACCATCTTCAATTAAAGGAGTAAACTTTATATGTATGGATAACACAAACAGAATGTATATAACTACAGGTTTTCGCCAAGGTGGAAGTGGAGTTTGGTATTCTGATGATTTTGGAAAAAAATGGCAACAAATATTTAAGTACCCAGGAGCACAGTGTATAGATATTTCTCCATTTGATAATAATTTATTAGTTGTAACTGTAGAGCATATGGCTAAAAACCCAGGGGTTTATATAAGTCGTGATAGAGGGGAAACTTGGACAAAGAACAATACAAATATTACAATTCCACATAAAATTGAAGATATAAAATTCAATATTCATAAGCCAAATGAAATGTGGGCAGCAACTTTAGGGTGTGGGTTTTATAAAGGAAAAATTAAAGATGGAAATAATATTAAAATTATTGAAGTTTCAGACAATACAGTTGAGTTGTATAAAGGAGAAAAACAACAACTATCAGCAAATATTATAAATTCAAAATTTTCAAAAGAAGATTTGGTTTGGAAATCTGAAAATACTTTAATTGCAAAAGTTAATAAAAAAGGAGAAGTAATAGCTGTTAATAATGGTCTAACTAAAATTTGGGTAACTTCAAAAAATGGAAAATTTGCTGATTTTAGTGTTGTTACTGTAAGAAAATAGAATAAAAATCACGAATAATATATTTCAATTTATAAAAAATGAAAACAATAAAAAAGTACATTCAAGTAAGTGTTTTTCTTATGGCAAGTGTTTTATTTGCTCAAAACAAAAAACCAAATATTATTTACATAATGTCCGATGACCACGCAGCCCAGTCAATTGGAGCTTATGGTAGTGATTTGGCAAAATTAAACCCAACTCCAAATATTGATAAGTTAGCTTCGGAAGGAATTTTATTTAAAAATGCTTTTTGTAACAATTCAATTTGTACACCAAGTAGAGCGAGTATTATTAGTGGGCAATATTCACAAACTAATGGTGTGCTAGATTTAGATATGGATTTGGATACTGAAAAGCAGTATTTACCAATTGAAATGAAGAAATTGGGCTATACAACTGCTATGATTGGAAAATGGCATTTAAAAAATGAGCCAGTTAAATTTGACTATTATAAGGTGCTTCCAAGTCAAGGAAAGTATTTTAACCCTACTTTTAGAGAAAAAGGGAAAGGAACCTGGCCAAAAAATATAGTAAAATCTAAAGGACATTCATCTGATGTTATTACGGATTTGGCTATTAATTATTTAGAAAACGTAGATAAGTCTAAACCTTTCTTTTTAATGCATCATTACAAAGCGCCGCATGATATGTTTCAATATGCACCACGTTATGAAGATTATTTAAAAAACACTGAAATTCCTGAACCAGCAAGTATGTACAATCAACCTTTTTGGGGTTCAGAAGGAACAAGAGGTAAAAACGATAGTTTGGTTCATTTTATAGGAACTTCAGTTTCGCCGAGACATGAGAATAGTGTGAGTGCATCAGATTATACTGCGCGATTTTTTGGTGAAGATATTGAACCAAAATTGGGTACTCATTTAGCTTATCAAAAGTATTTGAAAGATTATTTACGATGTGTTAAAGGTGTTGACGATAATTTAGGTCGTTTATTTGATTATTTGAAAAAAGAAGGATTGTGGGATAACACAGTTATTATTTATACTGGAGATCAAGGTATGATGCTAGGTGCACACGATTTAATTGATAAACGTTGGATTTATGACGAAGCAATGAGAATGCCATTTATTGTGCACTATCCTAATATGATTAAAAAAGGACAAACAACAGATTTGTTAATTAACAATACAGATTATGCGCCTGCAATGATTGAACTTGCAGGAGGTAAAACTCCAAAGTATATGCAAGGGAAAAGTTTTATAAATACATTAAAAGGTAAAAGCGAGAAAGATTGGAGAACAGGAACGTATTACCGTTATTGGATGCATATGATTCACCATGCAGTTCCTGCGCATTTTGGATTGAGAACAAAAGATTATAAACTAATATTTTACTATGGATCACATTATTTAACTGCTAAAGATTTTACAAACCAATATTGGATAAAATCTAAATTAGGACACAATGTTCAAACTCCTGTAGCTTGGGAATTTTACGATTTAAAAAATGATCCAAAAGAATTACATAATAGATATAACGATCCTGCTTTTAAAGAAATTATTGAAGAGTTAAAAGTAGAACTAAAAAGACAACGTATAGAATTGAATGAAACGGATAAAGAATATCCACATATTCAAAAGATAATTAATGAACATTGGAACGATTAGGTTATGATTAAAGAATTTAAAATGAATACAAAATTTTTATCAATTTTAGTTTTATTAATAATTACTGTTAACAATTTAGTAGCTCAAGATGTAGAAAGATCAAGACCTAAAGAATGGGATGGTTTAGTTGAAGGAAGTAGGTTTATTGATCGGTTTTTACCCATTCCAAAAATCGGTAAAAAATCTTCTAATACTTGGGGAGCAAAAGAAGTAATTCCTCGTTATATGGATAACGGAATTGAAGATAAAGATTGGTCTTATTGGGGAGGAAATAAAATACAAGGTGAAGATGGTAAATACCATCAATTTGTTTGTCGTTGGAGAGAAGATTCAGAAAAAGGGCATATGGAGTGGCCACGATCAGAAGTTACACATGTAGTTTCAGATAATTTATTTGGTCCTTTTAAATATGTTGAAACCATTGGTAAAGGTCATAATCCAGAGATTTATAAGATTAAAGATGGGCGATTTGTAATTTCTGTAAATGGAGGTTATTATTTGTCAGAAAGTTTAAATGGACCATGGGGGTTTTTAAAGTTTGAATACGATCAACGTGAAAAACCAATCTTAGATCATTTTACAAATAATACGTTTGCTCAACGTGAAGATGGTTCTTATTTAATGGTAAGTCGTGGAGGTGAGGTTTTATTTAGTGAAACCGGATTGCCTCCTTTTTATATGGTAACAGATAAAAGTAATTACCCGCCGTATGAAGGTCGTTATGAAGATCCTGTTATTTGGAGAACTAATATTCAATACCATATGATTGTTAATGATTGGATGGGGAGAATAGCCTATTATCAGCGCTCTAAAGATGGTATTCATTGGAAATTAGATGCCGGTGAAGCTTATTTACCAGGAATAGCAAAGTATGAAGATAAAACGTTGGAAGATTGGTATAAGTTTGAACGAATGAAAGTATTTCAAGATATACACGGACGTGCAATTCAAGCTAATTTTGCCGTTGCTGACACAATTAAAAGACAAGACAAAGGAAGTGATAATCATAGCTCAAAAAATATTGGAATTCCTTTAACGGTTGGTAAATTAATTACAATTTTGAATACAACTAAAATTGATGCTAATACTAAAACTATTCGTTTAAAAATTCAGGCAGAAGAAGGATTTAATCCTCAAAAAGATTTAAATATTAAATCTTTGAGATTTGGAGCTTCTGAAGTTGTGAATTTTGGTGGAGGAAGTAAAGTAATTGAAAAGGAAAAAGTTGACAATGATTTAGTTTTAACTTTTGAAGGATTAGGAAATGGAATTACTGAAGAAAATTTTGCAGGGAAATTATTAGGGAAAACAAGAAAAGGAAAAATGTTGTTTGGTTACGCACGTTTACCTTGGTTGGATTATAACCAGCAAGCATTGTCAAGTAAATATCCTGTGCTGGAATTAAATGGTAATCATTTAAAGGTTAGTTTAGAAATTGAAAATTTCGGTCAGGTTACATCAATAGAAACACCAGTGAAAATTTATTTCAAAAAAGATGGAAAATGGATTGAATTGGCTACAGGAAATGCTCCAGCTTTAAAACCTTTTGAAAAAACAATTATAGAAATGAGTTCTAAAAAGTTTGCGGAGATTGGAGAACTAGCAACTATTAGAGTAATAATTAATCAGAAAGAACAAAAACCTTCTACTCTTGAAGGAAATGTTATTATTAGGTAAAGGAATCGTATTATATTAAACAAATACAAGCCTTTATCAAACTAATGAAAATGATTTTTATATACAGTTAAGTCTTTGTAATTATAAAATATTTGTGATATTTACCTAATCATCAGTAATAATAGAAAAACAGAAATAAAATATGAGTAAAAAACCAATGACAAAAAAAAGGTTCGAAATCCTTACAATGATTTTTATTACTGTTGTTATAAATTATCTAGATAGAAGTAATATTTCGGTAGCTGCTCCAGCCTTAAGAGAAGATTTAGGATTAGATACCATTCAAATGGGATATGTCTTTTCAGCGTTTGGTTGGACCTATGCACTTCTTCAGATTCCAGGAGGAATTATTGCTGATAAAATTAAATCACGTGTTTTATATACATTTATTTTAACCTTTTGGTCTATTGCAACCCTATTGCAGGGTATTGTAAATTCATTTATTGTTTTACTTGGCTTAAGAGCTAGTATTGGAATTTTTGAAGCACCTTCATATCCAATTAATAATTTAGTTGTGAGTCGTTGGTTTCCAGAAAACGAAAGAGCATCTGCAATTGCCGTTTATACTTCAGGACAGTTTTTAGGACTTGCATTTTTAACTCCAGTTCTTGTTGCAATTCAAGATTCAATGGGGTGGAGAGGTCTTTTTATAGTGTCTGGGATTATTGGTTTAGTTTGGGCAGGAATTTGGTATATTTTTTATAGAGACCCAAGAGATCATAAAAAAATAAATGAAGCGGAGCTAGAGCATATTGAAAAAGGAGGTGGACTTATAGGTTCTGAAAATAAGGAGAAAACCAAAATTAAATTTAATTGGGGCGATTTAAAATATGCATTTCAATATAGAAAACTGTGGGGGATTTATATAGGTCAGTTTTGCTTAGGAGCAACAACAATATTTTTCTTAACATGGTTTCCAACTTATTTAGTTGAATATAGAGGATTGGATTTTTTACAATCTGGATTTTTAGCCTCAATTCCGTTTTTAGCTGCGTTTTTTGGAGTATTACTTTCTGGGTTTACATCAGATTTTTTAATCAAGAAAGGGTATTCAGCAGAAATTTCAAGAAAAACACCAATTATTATAGGAATGCTATTGTCTACTTGTATAATTGGAGCAAACTATACAGATGATACTTTTTACGTAATTCTATTTTTAGCTTTGGCTTTTTTCGGAACAGGTTTGGCTAGTATAGCTTGGGTTTTTGTCTCGTTATTAGCTCCTAAAAAACATTTAGGTTTGGTAGGAGGAACTTTTAATTTTATTGGAGGTTTGTCAGGAATAGTAATACCAACCGTAATTGGTTATTTAGTTCAAGATGGAGATTTTAGACCGGCATTGTTTTTTATAGGTGCAATTGCTTTTTTAGGATTCTTTAGTTATACCTTTATTGTTGGAAAAGTTGAAAGAATAGTTCCTAAAGATTAATATTAAATCACACTCATAAATATGAAAATAACAAATATAATTACCTATCCAATAAATGTTGGTTCTGGAAGTCAGTTAGTTGTGAAAATTGAAACCGATGCTGGGATTTATGGTTGGGGAGCTTCAGGATTATCTGGGAGAGAATTAGCTGTAGTTGGTGCAATTGAACATTATAGACCGTTGTTAATAGGCAAAAACCCAATGCAAATTGGGGCAATTTGGCAAGATTTATATAGAGGTCAGTATTTTGAAGGAGGAAGAGTGCTTACAGCTGCTATATCTGCTATTGATATTGCATTATACGATATAAAAGGAAAAGCTCTTAATGTGCCAGTTTATGAATTATTAGGAGGGAAACAACGTGATTATATTCCTTGTTTTGCATCCGTAAGATTTGCAACGTATGAGGAATTAATAGAGCGCTCTCTTTATTTTGTAAAAAATGGATGGGACATGTTGCGTTTAGCACCAGCTGAATTTGAAAAAGAGCTTAAGAAAGATCATAGATTTGAACCTCGTGAGTCAATAAGTATAATAGCAGATTGGTTAACTAAATTGCGTAAAAAAGTTGGTTCAAGTGTTACAATAGGAATTGATTATCATACACGATTAACAATACCTGAAACATATTCTTTTATGAAAAGAATGCCTCGTGGAACAATCGATTTTATTGAAGAGCCAATTAGAGATGAAAATCCAGAAGCTTATGAAGCATTAAGGAAAATGATAGATATTCCATTTGCCATTGGAGAAGAATTTTCAAGTAAATGGCAGTTTTTACCATTTTTAGAAAGAAATATTACCCAATATGCAAGAATAGATGTTTGTAACGTTGGTGGAATAACCGAATCAATGAAAGTGGCTTCTTTAGCTGAGGCGCATTATATTGATTTAATGCCTCATAATCCATTAGGACCAATTTGTACCGCTGCTACTATTCATGTGGCAGCTGCATGTCCTAATTTTAGTTGGTTAGAAGAAGTTAATTCAGGAGCACATACCTCTACAAATGATTTAAAATATTATCCTATACAGCCAAAACTTGAAGGTGCTAGATATCCTGTTTTAGATACGCCAGGTTTAGGGGTTGATTTAGATGAAGAATATATAAAAAATCAAGAATTCAAGCCTGTTGAAATACCAAGGTTATCAAGAGATGATGGTTCTTTAAATAATTGGTAATGCACTAAAAATGTTAGAATAATTTAATAATGTGTTAAATAGCTTTATTCAAGAAATAGTATAAGGATTCATTATAAAATTGGGATATATTTTTTTAATTATGGTTCAACCCAGAAGTTTTTAATGTTAAAGGTGGATATATTAAATTGTTTGATAACCTGGATTAGGGGTCAAAATTGAAGGGGGAAGGTAGCTGAAGAAGTGAAAATAGCTAGTCTAATCTAATATAGAGGAATAAGGATTGAAGTTTTACGGAATGGTAAATTCTGATTTTAAATAATAACTACTAATTTTTTAATAACTTAAAAATGATTGAATCTAAGAGTTTTCCCAATTTAAATATTGCTATAGTTTTTATAATGTTATTAGTTTTTTTTACAGGAATATCATGTAAAGGAAATAAAAATCCTCCAAATATAATTCTAATAATGGTTGATGATTTAGGGTATGAATCAATTGGCTGCTATGGAGGGACTTCTTATAAAACTCCAAATATAGATAAACTAGCAAGTACTGGTGTTCTTTTTAATCAAGCCTATGCACAACCGCTATGCACTAACACCAGAGTGAAATTGATGACGGGGAAGTATAATTATAGAAATTGGACTTCTTTTGGTATTTTACATCCAGATCAGAAAACTTTTGGACATTTAATGCAAGATGCAGGCTATACAACTTGTATGGTTGGAAAGTGGCAATTACAAAGTTATGATCCCGTGGATTATCCAGGTTCGGAGAATAGAAGAGATACGGGAATGAAGGTTGAAAATGCAGGTTTTGAAGAGTATAGTTTATGGCACACGGGGCATACAGAAGATAAAGGTTCTCGCTTTGCAGATCCTACAATATATCAAAATGGTAAATTTTTAACCGATACAAAAGGAAAATACGGACCAGATATTTTTGTGAATTACTTAAATGATTTTGTAAATAAAAAAAGAGAAAAGCCATTTTTTGTTTATTACCCAATGGTTTTAACACACAATCCTTTTTCTCCAACTCCAAATTCAAAAGAATGGAAAGATCCTGAAAAACGGTTTTTAGACAAACCAGTTTATTTTAAGGATATGGTTGAATATACCGATAAGATTGTTGGAGATATTGTTAAAAATTTAGACAAGAATGGATTAAGAGAAAATACAATAATTTTATTCTATTCGGATAATGGAACTCATCAACAAATTTATTCCAAAATGGGTGATAAAATTGTGCAAGGTGGTAAAGGTTTAACTATTAAAGCAGGAATTAAGGTTCCATTTATTGCTAATCTTCCAAACTTTGTGAAAGAAGGAATTGAAACAGATGAATATATTGACGCGATAGATTTTTTACCTACAATTTTAGAGTTGGCAGGAAAATCAGTTCCAAAAGATTTTCATACAGATGGTGAAAGTTTTGTTTCTGTTTTAAAAAACGAAGAATCAAAAAGAAGAGATTGGGTTTATATGAGTTATAATCCCAAGCCAGGTGCAGGTAAAAAGGATTTTTATCGTTCTGAATTTGCTCTAAATAAAGAATATAAATTATACGGAGATGGTAGGTTTTATAATACCAAAGAAGATGAATTGGAATTAAATCCATTAGAAAATTATGCCAAGGAAGAAGAATTTTTGAAATTAAAGTTCGAAAAAATTATAGATTCACTAAAGAAATATCCTTCATTTGGGGAAATTAAAAGACTAAATCCAGCATTGGATAATATTATTTCTAAAGATGCAAGAATAGAATTGATTGCTGAAGGATTTACTTGGTCTGAAGGTCCTGTTTGGCAACCTAAAGGTCAAAAATTAATTTTTTCTGATGTTCCTGAAAATAAAGCATATCAATGGAATGATATTACAGGTTTAAGCGTTTATTTATCGCCTTCAGGAATGATTCCAAATACGTTAGAAAAGAAAGTAAAAGGTTCAAACGGATTAGTGTTAGACAATCAAGGGAATTTAATTCTTTGTCAGGTTGCAGATAGGGTAATAAGTAGACTTGTAACTAGGGTTGACTCCAGCAATGCCACTTTTCAGCCAATAGTTAAAGATTATAAGGGTAAAAAGTTTAATTCACCAAATGATTTAGTTTTTGATTCAAAAGGAAATCTTTATTTTACTGATCCTACTTTTGGTTTAGGGAAAGGGAAAAAAAGCGATATTGGTTTTAACGGTGTGTATTTTGTAGATAAAACAGGAAATGTGAAATTATTAACAAAAGAAGTGAAATTACCAAACGGAATTGCTATTTCAAAGGATGAAAAAGTTTTATATGTTGCAGATTCTGACTCTGATTTTCCAAAGGTATGGGCTTTTGATATTGTAAATGATGGAATAGTAAATAATAAAAGAATATTTTTTGATGCAACGGCACTTCATAGAGCAAGCGTAAGCAAACAATGTCCTGATGGTATGAAGGTTGATAAAGATGGAAATTTATTTGTAGCTGGACCTGACGGGGTTTTAATTTTATCATCTGAAGGAATCCATTTAGGGACTATAAAAACAAATAAAAAAACAGGTAATTGTGCCTTTAGTGATGATGGTCAATTTTTATTTATAACAAGTGATGATTTAATTTTAAGAGTTAATTTAAATCCATATTCAAAATAAGATTTTAATAGAGTAATATTAAAATAATAATAAAAACTAATAAAAAATAGTATGAGAATCAAAGGGATTGTAATTGTATTAGGAGTTTTAATGTTGTTTTCTTGTAAAGAAGAGAAAAAACAAGTTGTAGACGAAATAGTTGTAGATAAATTTGAATCTAATTGGGAGTCTTTAGCCAAAAATAATAAAGAACCAGATTGGTTTGCTGATGCCAAATTAGGAATCTATTTTCATTGGGGTATTTATAGTGTGCCAGCTTTTAGTAGTGAATGGTATCCACGTTGGATGTATGTAGAAAATAGAGATAAATGGGGAAAAGGAACTTTTCAATACCATAAAGAGCATTTTGGAGATCCTTCAGTATTTAATTATCATGATTTTATTCCAATGTTTAAAGCTGAAAAATTTGATGCAAAAGAATGGGCAGAATTGTTTAAAAGTGCAGGAGCTAAATTTGCAGGGCCAGTAGCCCAGCATCATGATGGGTTTGCAATGTGGGCTAGTAAGGTAAACCCTTGGAATGTGAAGGATATGGGGCCTAAGAAAGATATTCTAGGAGATTTATATAAAGAATTAAAAAAGCGAGATTTAAAAACAATTGCAACTTTTCATCATGCGCGAACTTTACAGCGTTATACTAAAGATACGGCAAATTGGGGAGGTACAGCAAGTCATTACCCATACAATCCTAAATACGCTACATCATCTACAGATCCTAAATTAAAATACCTTTACGGCAATTTGGAAGAAGATGAATTTAATCAATATTGGTTGGATGAGGTTGAAGAAGTTGTAGATAATTATCAGCCTGATATTATTTGGTTTGATTCATGGTTAGATCAAATTCCTGAAAGTTATCTTCAAAAAATGGTTGCTCATCAATTTAATTCTGGGGTGAAAAATAATAAAGAAAACTTAGTTGCTTATAAGCAAAAAGATCTTCCAAGAAATGTTGGAGTTTTAGATATTGAACAAGGAGGGATGAAAGAAATGTCTCCAGATTACTGGTTAACAGATATAACAATTAGTGACGGAAGTTGGTGTTTTACTAATGGCTTAAAATATAAAAGCGCTCCGTTATTAATTAAAAATATGATTGATGTTTGGAGTAAAAAAGGTATTGTGTTACTAAATGTTTCACCAAGAGCAGATGGTGTAATTCCAGATGAACAAAGAGCTATTTTGGCTGAAATTGGAAAATGGACTAAAGCCAATGCAGAAGCAATTTATGGTACAAGAACACATGATGTTTATGGATATGGAGAAGCTGAAATTAAAGAAGGTCATTTTGGAGGTCAATCTGCTACTGTAAAATATAATGAAAGTGATATCCGTTTTACAACTTCAAAAGATAAAAAAGCATTATATGTATTTTGTTTAGGGATGCCTAAAGAAAATAGTGTAATTAAAATTCAACATGTTTTTAGTGAGAATGCAAATCAGAAAATTAAGAATGTATCCATAGTAGGGAATAATACAAAAATTAAAAGAAATTTTAAAGATGGATTACTGGAACTAACCACTCCAAATGCTAATTTAATGAATGATATCGCTACAGTATTTAAAGTAGAATTTGAATAAATATTTCAGTTTTATTTAAAATAACAGCAGAATTAATGGGTGTTATGCTTGTTTATGAGTTTTAGTATACAAGTTGTATAGTGCTTATTTATAGGGAGCGGTATAAATAAAGAACATTTATGCTATAAACAAAATCATATGTTTATTTCAAAGCCTCGGTTAAACTTTAACTTTGGGTAAATAATATTTTGAAATAAATTATGAAAAAATTAAATTGTTTACTAGCAGCTGCTCTGTTGTTAAATGTGTTTATTTCTTGCGCACAAAAAGACACACGCCCAAATATCATCTTTTTATTGTCAGATGATCAAACAAGTATTTCAGTTGGATGTTATGGAAATGATCAGGTTGTAACACCAAATATGGATAATTTAGCAGCAGAAGGGATTTTGTTTGAAAACCATTACAACACAACTTCAATTTGTATGGCAAGTAGGGCAATTATTATGACTGGTATGTATGAGTATAAAACGGGTTGTAATTTTATGCACGGATCTTTACGTAAAGAAAAGTTTCAAAAAGCGTATCCAGTATTATTAAAAAAAGCAGGGTATTTTACAGGTTTTGCTGGTAAATTTGGATTTCCAGTTTCTAATCAAGAAGGTTGGGATGATAAAAATATGAAAGTTATTCCATCTGAGGAATTTGATATGTGGGGTGGAGGTCCTGGACAAACCCTGTATAAAACTGATAAAAATCGAACAATAGCAAAATACGCAAAAGAGTATCCGCACAGTTCAAGAGCTTATGGAGCTTGGGCAAATGATTTTATTTCAGAAGCAAAAAATTCAGGAAAACCATTTTGTATGTCTATTAGTTTTAAAGCACCACATTTACCTTTTACTCCAGATAAGTATTTTGATTATGTGTACAAGAATAAAACCTATAAAAAACCAGCTAATTATGGAGCAGAAAATGCAAAACATTTATCTCCACAAGCAAAATCTGGACGTCAATACAATAGTTATAATTTTTGGAGAGATTCTGAAGAGAGTTATCAAAAAGCAATTAAAGGTTACAATCAGTTAATTCATGGTGTAGATTATGCTATTGGAATGATTCGTAAATCTTTAAAAGCACAAGGAGTTGATAAAAATACAATTATCATCTTTACAAGTGATAACGGTTACAGTTGTGGAGCACATAATCTAGCAGGTAAAGCATTGCCTTATGAAGAAGCTTCAAAATCTCCTTTAATTATCTACGATCCGCGTGCACCTAAAAATAAAAGAGGTCAAAGAAGAGAAGTTGTTACAGCAAATATTGATATGGCTCCAACAATTTTAAGTTATGCGGGTATTGAAATTCCAAAAAATATGGATGGTGAAAATTTAATTCCATTAATTAATAAACCAAAAGGGATTAAACGTAAAACTGTTACGTTAACAAACATGTGGGGAAATGATGAAATTCAAGAAATGTCTGTTGTATCAAAGGATTGGAAATATATTTATTGGCAATATGCTAATGAAAAAATGAAGCCAGTTGAAGAACTATATAATATTGGTAATGATCGTTTAGAAATGAATAATTATGCTCATAATTCAATATATAATAATCAGTTAAAAAAAATGCGCAAGTTATACGACAAGCAATTGAAAAAAATGGAAAGAGAAGTTATAGATTATAACGATTATAAAAAATATAGTATTCTTTTTGATAGAAGTGCCAAGGCTGCCGATAAAAAACAATACTTAACAGGTGATTATCAAGAAGTATTAAGACTTCAAAAAATTATGCAAGACAAAAAAAATAAAAACAAAAAGAAATAAGGTAATATAATGAAAAATAGATTTATTTATGTGGTTTTTGTTTTAGCTGCATTCACTTGTATTAAGCTAAAAGCACAACAGAAAGTAAAACAACCAAACGTTATTTTTATTTTAACGGACGATCAAGGTTATGGAGATATTGCGGCTAACGGAAATAAAGTAATAAAAACTCCTAATATGGATAATTTGCATAACGAAGGTGTTCGTTTAACAAATTATCATACAGGTCCAACTTGTGCGCCAAGTCGTTCTGGTTTAATGAGTGGAGCTTACGGAAACAGAGCTGGAGTTTGGCATACCATTGGAGGTTGTAGTATTTTAAGAGAAAAGTTTATAGCAATGCCTCAAGTTTTTAAGGAAAACGGGTATGCAACAGGTATGTTTGGAAAATGGCATTTAGGTGATGCTTATCCATATTTACCACAAGATAGAGGTTTTGAGGAAACAGTATGTCACGGAGGTGGTGGAATTGGGCAAACTCCTGATTATTGGATGAATGATTATTTTGATGATACTTATTCTAGAAATGGAAGTCCTGAAAAAATTAATGGTTATTGTACTGATGTATTTTTTAAAGAAGCAATAAATTATATTGAGAAGAAAAAAGACGAACCATTTTTTGTTTATATATCTACAAATGCACCACACGGACCGTTAAATGTTCCCGAAAAATATTACGATTTATATAAAAACGAAAAATCAATTACCGAAGGTCAAAAGGCATTTTATGGAATGATTACCAATATTGATGATAATATTGGAGTGTTAGAAAAAAAATTAAAGCAATTAGGTATACAAGATGATACTATTTTAATTTTTATGACAGACAATGGTACAGCTACAGGACATAAAGTTGTAAAAGGAGTAAGCTATGGTTATAATGCTGGAATGCGAGGTCATAAATCATCTTCTTATGATGGAGGACATCGTGTGCCATTTTTTATTCGTTGGAATAATGGAGGGATAAAAGGAGGAGTTGACGTGAATAACATTACAATGAATTATGATATTTTACCAACGCTTATGGATTTATGTTCTTTATCTAAAATTGATGGACCAACACTTGATGGTATAAGTTTAAAACCTTTGTTAACACAAGAAGTTAATGATTGGCCACACAGATATACATTTACGGATAGCAATAGAAAACAACAACCAATTAAATGGTATAAATCTGCAGTAATGGATGATAATTGGCGCTTGGTTGATGGGGAAGAATTGTACAATATTAAAAATGATGTTGGTCAAGAAGATGATTTAGCTAAGAAATTTCCTAAGAAATTAAATGAAATGAGAGCTGCTTATGAAAATTGGTGGGACTATGTTTCGCAAGATTTTGGACATTTTGAAGCGTATAAAATTGGAGCAACTCATATAAAAGAAACAACACTTACAAACCACGATTTACATTCTGATGACCCTTTAGCTTGGAATCAGTCTTATATTCGTGATCCTTTTTACAATAAGAAGCCAGCCGTACCACAAGGGTTTTGGATGATTGATGTTCAGCAAAGAGGTGAATATGAAATAGAATTAAGAAGATGGCCAAAAGAATCAGATTTAGCTTTAAATGCAGTTGTTCCACAGCAGGGAGTTAAAACAAAATGGACAGATATTAGGCCTGCAGGAATTCAACTTAATTTTAAAAAGGCAACCTTAAAAATTGAAGGGATTAAACAAGAGAAAGTAGTAGATATGACAAAAAAATCAGTGAAGTTTAACGCTTACCTTTCAAAAGGTCGTCAGCAATTACAAGCTTACTTTACAAATGATAAAAAAGAAGATTTGGCATCTTTTTATGTGTACATAACTAAAAAATAAAAACAATTTTAAAAATTACACTAGTATTCTTTTTAATAGGTAAAAGTGTTGTGTCATAATCTAAACAAATGTATTAATTATAGTTTTTAACTATCGAGGTTAGGGAGATGCAGGTTTTAACAGAGTAAAGATATTTTCATTCTAATATTTAGATAAGTTAACTAAATATGGTGTGATGTTTTTTCAATAATTTTAGGTGATGCAGGAATTAAGTAACCAAAACCTGAATCATTAAATGGGATTAATTAATTGCCAGTATTAAAATATTGAAAAGATTTAAAAAAATGTAGACTTTTGTTTTACGACCAGATACACATGTAGAAAATATTTACAAAACTGAATATGAACGTAAAGAGTATTTTATAAAGTCTACAAGCGGAGGTAAGGCAAATAAATAAAATAAAAACCATATGTTACTTGTTTTTCGACAAAAGTGGTCTTCAAAAACATTTTAATTTCATTATTTAGTAATCTAAAAAAAAGAATGTTTATAAGCTTATAAAAGCTTGATTATTAGAATAAAAAATAAAATGAAAAATAATAATTCAAAAATTAAAAGTATGCAGTTTAGTTTTCTAAGGAAACTTGTTTTAATGGTATTAGTTATTAGTGTAGTAGGTATTTCAAACACTAAAGCTCAAGAAAAATTTAAAGAAAATTGGGAATCATTAAGTAAAGTTAATGAGCAGCCAGAATGGTTTAGAGATGCCAAATTTGGTATTTATACACACTGGGGGCCAGTCTCAAATGCCTTTGTAGGTGCAGATCCAGAAAAACATTATGCTGGTTGGCATGGTATGAAAATGTATGAAGACGGAAAAAAAGTTCCAACAAAAAACGGAACTCCAACTTCTAATTTTATTCATCATAAAAAGAAATATGGAGATCCAAAAAGACATGGATATACTGAAATAATTGAAGAGTTTAAACCAACTGGTTTTAACGCTAAAGAGTGGGCCGATTTATTTGCAGAATCTGGCGCAAAATTTGCTGGTCCTGTAGCGATGCACCATGATAACTTTGCAATGTGGGATGCAAAATCTACACGTTGGAATTCTATGAATTATGGAGGGATTGACCCTTCTGCAGCTTTAAAAAAAGAAATTGAAGCGAAAGGAATGAAATTTATGGGTTCTTTTCACCACGCATTCACTTGGAAATATTATGCTCCAGCTCATAAATACGGAGGTGTTAAGCCAAAAGATTATGATTTATATACAAATCCACATAGTTTAGATTCTGATACACCAGATGCTGATTTTTACGATCAATGGTGGGCTAAATTAAAAGAATTTATTGATGTTTATCAACCAGATTTGATTTGGTTTGATTGGTGGTTAGAAAACATGACTGAACAATCTCGTGAAAAGTTTTTGGCTTACTACTATAATAAAGGGATTGAATGGGGAAAAGATGTAGTTGTTTGTTATAAAGAATCTACTTTTCCTGAAAACACAGCAATTAAAGATTACGAAAGAGGACGTCCAAATCAACCGAAAAATCAAGTTTGGTTAACAGACACTTCTCCAGGACAATGGTTTTACCGCCCAGGTGCTAAATTTAAAACACCTAATGAATTGGTTGATATTTTAATTGATATTGTAGCTAAAAACGGTTCAATGTTGTTAAATGTACCACCAAATCCAGATGGTTCTATTCCTGATGAAATGGCTCATTTATTAAAAGAAATGGGTGCTTGGTTAAACATAAATGGTGAGGCTATTTTTAAAACTAGACCTTGGACAGTTTTTGGTGAAGGACCAACTCGTTTACCAGAAGGTGGACATAAAATTGAAAAACTTAAAATTGTATATAAAAACGCTGATATTCGTTATACAAAAAAATCAGATAAAGTGTTTTATGCAATTGTAATGGATAAACCTGAAGGTGAAACTATCTTAAAAACTTTAAGTACTGATATTGGTGTTTTAAATTCAAAAATTGTAAAAATTGAATTATTAGGTAGTAATGAAGAAATTTCGTGGGTAAGAGATAGTAGAGGTGTAGTAATTAAAGCTCCTAAATCTGTTCCTTCAGAATATGCACATGCATATAAAATTACTTTAGAAGGGTATACAGAAAATAATATTGGAGGAGCCGTTGATACTCATGTAGATTAGATAAAAATTTATATAACCGTAAAGAGTCATAAAATATAAAACCCGTCATTCTGAACTTGTTTCAGAATCGCATATTATTGTAAATAATAACAATAAGTTGAAAACTTAAAATAAATTTAGGGTGACGTATTAACTATATGACATAAACGGATTCACAAAATAAAAATTTATATATAAAATTAATAAAATGAAATTTAAATTATTACTATTTTGTTTAGTTACGCTTCAAGTTTTTACAGCTTGTAGCCAAAAAGTAAAACCAATTGAACGCCCTAATATTGTTTGGATTGTTTCAGAAGATAACTCAAAACATTATTTAAAAATGTTTGATGAGCATGGTATTGAAACTCCAAATATTGAAAGTTTGGCAGAAACAGGATTAACTTACACTCATGCGTTTTCAAACGCTGCTGTTTGTAGTGCTGCAAGATCAACATTGATTTCTGCTTCTTACGGACCTCGTTTGGCAAGTCATTATCACAGAAAGTTGGAATTAGTTCCACTACCAACTGGAGTTGAAATGTTTCCTGCTTATTTAAAAGAAGCAGGTTACCATACAACCAATAATGCTAAAGAAGATTATAATATTATTAAAGATGATAATGTTTGGGATATGTCTTCAAAAAAAGCAACTTGGAGAGATCGTAAACCAGGGCAACCTTTTTACCATGTGTTTAATATTGAAACAACACATGAAGGTCGTTTGCATTTTACAAAAGAGGATATGAAAAAAGGAACAAAAACGGATGTGAACTCTGTTTTTGTGCAACCAAATCATCCTCAAACAGAGTTATTTAAATATACAAATGCTTATTACCGAGATAAGATTCAACAAATGGATGGTGAAGTTGGTGAAGTGGTAGCAAAATTGAAAGAAGATGGTTTGTACGATAGTACATTTATTTTCTATTATGGAGATCACGGAGGAGTTTTACCTGGTAGTAAAGGATATATAAATGAAATGGGTGTTCACGTACCTTTAGTTGTTCATATTCCTTCAAAATATAAAGATTTAGTAGATGCTACACCAGGTACTAAAGTAGATGGTTTTGTTAGTTTTATTGATTTTGGAGCTACTGTTTTAAATCTTGCAGGTGTTAATTTACCTAAAGGAATTGATGGAAAACCATTTTTAGGAAAAGGTGTTACTGCTGCAGATGTTGCAAAACGTGATGAAACATTTAGTTATGCAGATCGTTTTGATGAAAAATACGATATGGTTCGTGCGGTAAGAAAAGGTAAGTATAAATATACTAGAAACTACCAACCATTTAATTTTGATGGCTTAATGAATAATTACCGTTATAAACAATTGGCTTACCAAGAATGGGCACAATTATATGAAGAAGGTAAATTGAATAAAACTCAATCTAAATTTTTTGAGACTAAACAAGCAGAAGAATTATATGATGTTGAAGCGGATCCGTATGAAACTAATAATATAGCAGGTAATCCTGAAAATGCAACAATTTTAAAACAGTTAAGAGTTAATTTGAATAATAGAGTAAAATCAATGCCAGATTTATCTTTTTATCCAGAGTTTTATTTAAAGAAAAATGCATTTTCATATCCTGTTGAATTCGGTCAAAAGCATAAAAAAGATATTCAAAGATATATAGAAGTTGCAAATTTAAACTTATTGAATTTTGAGGCTGCTAAAACTAAAATTACAGAAAATTTAAAATCTCAAGATCCTTGGAAACGTTACTGGGCTTTAATTGCTTGTAGTAGTTTTGGTGAACAAGCAAGCGAGTTTGTTGGAACAGCAAAAGAAATAGCAAAATCAGATTCTGAATTAATTAATAAAGTAAGAGCCGCTGAGTTTTTAGGTTTAATAGGGAAACAAAACCCTACGGAAGTTATGACAAATGCACTTTATGAGTCTAAAGATGGTGCAGAGGCTTTGTTAATTTTAAACTCAGTTGTTTTAATGAAAGATGGAGCTAAAAAGTATGCTTTTAACATTAAAAAAGATAAAATTAATAAAGTAGTTCTTGACGAATCTCAAGTGTTAAGAAGATTGGAATATATCAATCAATAAATTATTAAAATATGAATGTTAAAAGCATTCATAAAAAAAAAGGTTTGTGTTTAAGCGTTGCTTTAATACAAACCTTTTTCTGTTAATTTTTTATTCATTTAAACGACTTTCTAAAATGTTTATTTCAGTTTTATCCATTTCAGATCTTATAGAGATTTTTGTTTGGTTAAATATATAAAGTTTATGATTATACGGATTAAAAATCTATTAAACCCTATTTTATTAGTTAAAAAATCTAAATATTCAATATTTAATGGATTAAAAAAATAAAAAAGATAGTAAGTGTGTTATATTTGGTTTTAGAGAACTACCTTATTTTTTTCTAAACTAAACTAATGAAAACTACATCTAAATCAATAAAGACTCTATTTAAACCATACTTAACAGTTAAAAATGGTTACAAAGGAGGGCGCGGGATTTCACAAAAAAAAGAAGGACAAAAAGTGTATAAACTTTCTTCAAATGAAAATCCAATTGGTACGTCGCCTTTTGCTTTAAAAGCAATTAAAAACTCTTTAAGTGATTTACATTTGTACCCAGATACAACAGATATTCGTTTACGTGAAGCATTAGAGGTATATTATAAACAGCAATTATTAAAAGAACAATTTATTTGCGCAGCAAGCGGTTCCGAAATAATAGATTTAATAATAAGAGCTTTTGTAAGAGAAGAAGATGAAGTTATTATTTCTACACCTTGTTTTGTGCCCTACAAAATGTTTTCTTGCTGGTCTGGAGCAACAGTTGTTGATGTTCCTTTGTTTGAAAACGATTATAGCTTAAATGTTGAAGGAATTTTAAAGTCGGTATCAGAAAAAACAAGAATAATTTTTTTAACAAGTCCTAACAATCCAACAGGTTCATATATTTCAAAAGAAGAATTAGAGTATTTGTTAAATGAATTGCCACAGGACGTTGTTGTTGTATTTGATGAAGTTTATTGGCATTTTGCAAATACAGATGATTATACAACAGCATTGCCTTACATCTCTAATTACCCTAATTTAATAGCAATTAATAGTTTTTCTAAAACGTATGGATTGGCATCATTAAGAGTTGGTTATGCTTATATGAATGAAGAAGTAGCAGCCTATTTACGACAAATTTGTAAGCCGTTTTTAATTACAAAATTATCTCTTGAAGGTGCAATTGCATCATTAAAGGATGCTAACTTTATTAAGGAAACAATAGAAACTATTCATTCCGAAAAAAGCTTTTTAAAAGTAGAATATAACAAATTAGGAATTAAGTTTTACCCTACACAAGCTAACTTTTATTTAATAAATCCACCAATTCCGTCAAATGAATTTGTGCAGTTTTTGGCTGGAGAGGGAATTGCTGTGCGACCAGTAGATAATTTTGGTGCAAATGGAAAAGTTAGAATTACAATTGGAACTAGAGAGGCTAATATAGCTTTAATAAAAGCATTAAATAAGTTGAAATTAATTTCACTTAATTAATTGCTTATAGAAAATACTAAACTAAAAAAATCACATAATGGCACGTTATCACACTTTAGGAAATATTCCTAAGAAGCGTCATACTACCTTTGTAAAAACTGAAGGAGGCTTGTACCAAGAAGAGCTTTTTGGTACTGCAGGTTTTTCAGGAATATCATCGCTTTTATACCATATTTATCCGCCAACAGTTGTAAATGAAGTAACAGATTTAGGTTCAGTTGCACCAAAAATTGGGGTTAAAAAAAATATGAAAGCTTTAAGTTTCAAAGGCTTTTCAATTAAACCAGAAGAAGACTTTCTAGAGAGTAGAAAAACATTGTTTGTAAATAATGATTTACATATAGGCTTAGCTGCTCCCATGGGTTTTTCAAAAGCCTATTTCTACAAAAACGCCGATGCCGATGAAATGTTATTTATTCATAAAGGTTCAGGGAAATTAAAAACTTGTTATGGTTCAATTTCTTTTAAATATGGAGATTATGTAATTATTCCAAAGGGAATTATATACCAAATAGAATTTGATTCTGAAGATAATAGAATTTTATATGTAGAATCTTTTGAACCAATTTTCACACCTAAAAGATACCGTAACAATTTTGGACAATTATTAGAGCATTCACCGTTTTGTGAGCGCGATTTTAGGTTGCCTGAAAACCTTGAAACAATTGATGAAAAAGGAGATTTTAAGGTGAAGGTTAAAAAGCATGGAAATATGTGGGAGTATAGCTATGGAAATCATCCTTTTGATGTTGTTGGTTGGGATGGGTTTCATTATCCGTTTGTATTTTCAATTCACGATTTTGAACCAATAAATGGCAGAATTCATCAACCGCCACCAGTTCATCAAACTTGGGAATCTAAAGGTTTTGTAGTGTGCAGTTTTGTGCCGAGGATGTATGATTATCACCCAAAATCAATTCCTGCTCCTTATCATCATTCAAACATAGATTCGGATGAATTGTTGTATTACGTAGATGGCGATTTTATGAGTAGAAATAATATAGAAATTGGTCAGTTAACATTGCATCCTGGAGGAATTCCTCACGGACCACATCCTGGAGCAATAGAAAGAAGTGTTGGGAAAAAGAAAACACAAGAATTAGCAGTTATGATTGATCCTTTTAGATCATTGTCTATTACTGAAGAAGCATTAAAACTACAGGTTGAAGATTACTATAAATCTTGGAAAACTAACTAAAATAATTAATAATGTCAGCAGAAATTAAAAATTTAAAAGATTTACAAAACACCGAATATTCCTTAAAAAAATTATTCGATGATGCAGAAGATTTTCTACCTTTATTAGGTACGGATTATGTGGAGTTGTATGTAGGAAACGCAAAGCAGTCGGCTAATTATTATAAAACGGCTTTTGGTTTTCAATCTGAAGCTTATGCAGGTTTAGAAACTGGAATGAAAGATCGAGTTTCGTATGTTTTAAAGCAAGATAAAATTCGATTGGTTCTAACAACTTCACTAGAAAAAGGTGGTGAAATTAATGAGCATATTAACAAGCACGGAGATGGAGTAAAAGTAGTGGCTCTTTGGGTTGAAGACGCTGAAAAAGCTTGGGAAGAAACGGTTAAAAGAGGTGCGAAATCTTATATGGAACCTACACGTGAAGATGATGGAGAGAATGGATATGTAGTTCGTTCAGGAATACATACTTATGGTGATACAGTGCACGTTTTTGTGGAGAGGAAAAACTATAAAGGTGTGTTTTTACCAAATTATAAAAAATGGGAATCTCATTACAACCCAGAACCAGTAGGATTAAAATTTATTGATCATATAGTTGGTAATGTTGATTGGGGTGAAATGAATAAGTGGTGTGAGTTTTATGCAAAAGTGATGGGATTTGCCCAAATAATTTCATTTGATGATAAAGATATTTCAACTGATTTTACGGCTTTAATGAGTAAAGTAATGTCTAACGGAAATGGAAGAATTAAATTCCCAATTAATGAACCAGCTAAAGGAGAAAAGAAATCTCAGATTGAAGAATATATAGATTTTTATAATGGTCCAGGAGTTCAACATATTGCTGTTGCAACAAATGATATTGTAGCTTCAGTTTCAGCAATGAGAGATAGAGGAGTTGAGTTTTTATATGTTCCGGAGAATTATTATAACGATTTGTTAGAGCGTGTAGGAAAAATTGATGAGGATATTGAGGTTTTAAAAAAACACGGTATCTTAATAGACCGAGATGATGAGGGTTATTTGCTACAATTGTTTACAAAACCTGTTGTAGATAGACCAACAATGTTTTTTGAAATTATTCAAAGAAAAGGCGCACAATCCTTTGGAAAAGGAAACTTTAAAGCATTGTTTGAAGCAATAGAAAGAGAGCAAGAAAACAGAGGAACACTTTAAAACGTAATTTGTGAATTCTAAACATAAAATAGAATTAAATACTGTAACTCAAAGGTTGCCAAAACATTTACTAAAGTTTATAATGAAGCAACCATATGAGGAATATACAGCTCAAAACCAAGCTGTGTGGCGATATGTTATGCGAGTAAATATTGATTATTTAAAAAACACGGCGCATAGTTATTATTTAGAAGGCCTAGAAAAAACGGGAATTTTAGTAGATAGCATTCCTAAAATGGAAGGAATGAATAGAATTTTAAAAGAAATTGGTTGGGCGGCAGTTGCTGTTGACGGATTTATACCTCCTAATGCCTTTATGGAATTTCAAGCATATAACGTATTGGTAATTGCATCAGATATTAGAACATTAGAGCATATAGAATATACACCTGCACCAGATATTATTCACGAAGCTGCTGGTCACGCACCAATAATTGCAAATCCAGAATATGCTGAATATTTAAGGCGTTTTGGTGAAATTGGAAGTAAGGCAATTTCTTCTGAAAAGGATTATGAAATGTATGAAGCCGTTAGGCATTTGTCCATTATAAAAGAAGATCCAAATACTTGTGAAAAGGAAATTGATAAAGCCACAGAGATTGTAAATGTTCTTCAAAACAATATGGGTGAATTATCTGAAATGGCCCAAATTAGAAATTTGCATTGGTGGACTGTGGAATATGGCTTAATTGGAGAGCTAGAAAACCCAAAAATATACGGAGCTGGTTTATTATCTTCTATAGGAGAAAGTAAAACTTGTTTACAAAAAGAAATTGAAAAGATACCATATTCTATAAAAGCGGCACAAATTAATTTTGATATAACAAAGCCACAGCCTCAGTTATTTGTGACTCCAGATTTTGCTCATTTAAGTTATGTTTTGGAAAAGTTTGCAAATACAATAGCGCTACGAAAAGGAGGTTTAAAAGGAATTCAAAAATTAATAGTTTCAAAAAATATAGGAACTATAGAGTTAAGTACTGGACTACAAATTTCAGGAGTTTTTATGAATGTTGTTAGTGATGAAAATAAACCAATTTATATTCAAACAACAGGTGAAACGGCTTTAGCTTCAAGAGATAAAGAGTTGATTGGTCACGGAGTTGAATATCATAAAGAGGGATTTGGAAGTCCTATTGGAAAGTTGGAAGGAATAAACTTAGCAATTGAAGATATGTCTCCAAAAGATTTAGAGGCTTATGGAATTTATGAAGGTTTAAAAACTGAATTGCTTTTTGAAGGAGGAGTTAAAGTTAATGGACAAATAATTACTGGAATAAGAGATTTACAAGGAAAAATAATGTTGATTTCTTTTAAGAATTGTACGGTTACTTATCAAGATGAAACTCTATTCAAGCCCGAATGGGGAATTTATGATATGGCAGTTGGAAAAGATGTTGTTTCTGCATTTTCTGGACCAGCATCAAGTGAATCTTTTGAGAATATTTACGAAGTTCCTTCAGAAAAAACACATAAAATTAACTATTCTAAAAATAAGTTGAAGCTTCATTCTTATTACAATGAAATAAGAAAAATGAGAGAATCTGAACAAATAAGCTTGGTTATAATTGAAACAATTTTTAATGAAGTTTTAAATAATTATAATAAAGAATGGTTGCTGTTTTTAGAAATCTATGAGCTAACTTATAAAACGGAAGGTCGTTTTTTAGAAGCAGTTTTAAAACAATTAGAAAAATTAAAACAAGATAATAAATACAAGAAATTAATTGAAGATGGTTTAAATCTACTATCTTAAAAATAAAAAAAATACAATGAAAACGTGGTTTAAAGTATCCGAAAATTCAGATTTTACGATATATAATATTCCTTTTGGAATTTTTTCAACTCCAACTTCAAAAAAGAAAGTTGGAATTGCAATTGGAGATGCTGTTTTAGATTTGTCAGTTGTTTATGATTTAGGCTTGTTTAAGCAATTAAGCTTTTCAAAAACTATTTTTGAATCAGACTTTTTAAATGATTTTATTTCATTAGGAAAATCGATTACAAAAAAAGTTAGAACCATTATTCAAGATGAATTATGTAATGAGAATTCAGTGTTGAAATCTTCAAAAGAAGCATTTGTGCTTCAAAAAGATGTTGAAATGCATTTGCCAGTTAAAGTTGGTGATTACACTGATTTTTATTCGAGCATAGAACACGCTACAAATGTTGGTGTGATGTTTAGAGATCCAGAAAATGCTTTGTTACCAAACTGGAAACACATTCCTGTTGGTTATCACGGTAGAGCTTCATCTATTATGGTTAGTGGTAAAAATATTCACAGACCAAAAGGACAAGTTTTAAAACTGAATGAAACTTTGCCGGTTTTTGAGCCTTCGGCGAGAGTGGATTTTGAATTGGAAATGGGTTTTATAATTGGTAAGCAAACTGAAGTTGGAGATTCAATTTCAACAGAAAAAGCAGAAGATTATATTTTTGGAAAAGTATTATTTAACGATTGGTCTGCTAGAGATATTCAAAAATGGGAGTACGTTCCATTAGGGCCTTTTTTGGCAAAGAATTTTGCTTCATCTATTTCTCCTTGGGTGGTAACACTAGAAGCTTTGGAGCCTTTTAGAATTGCTGGTCCAGAGCAAACACCAAAAGTTTTACCGTATTTAGAATATAATGGTTTAAAGAATTTCGACATAAATTTAGAAGTGTCGATTTCTCCAAATAATTCAGAAGAAACAGTTGTGAGTAACTCGAATTTTAAATATATGTATTGGAATATGTCGCAACAATTAGCGCATCATACAAGTAATGGTTGCAATGTTAATGTGGGGGATTTGTTGGCTTCAGGAACCATAAGTGGAAAGAGTAAAGATTCATATGGTTCAATGTTAGAGTTATCTTGGGCAGGTAAGAATCCAATAAAATTGAATAACGGTGAAGAACGTAAATTTATAGAAGATTATGATACTGTAATTATACGTGGTTATTGTAAAAAAGACGATATTAGAGTTGGTTTTGGTGAAGTTAAAGCTCAAATATTACCTTCAAAATAATTAATTATGAAACAAGTTACTTCTATAGATCCTAATTCAATTTCAACAAAGGAATTACACAATATTTTACTAACAGCTGTTGCGCCCAGGCCAATTGCTTTTGCAAGTACAATAAATTTAAAAGGAGATGTAAATTTAAGTCCGTTTAGTTTTTTTAACGTGTTTAGTTCTAATCCGCCTACGTTAATTTTTTCACCGGCTCGGAGAGTTAGAGATAATACTACAAAACATACCTTGCAAAATGTTAAAGAAGTAAAAGAGGTTGTAATTAACATTGTGAATTTTCCTATTGTTGAGCAAATGTCTTTAACAAGTACAGAATATGAAAAAGGTGTAAATGAATTTCAAAAAGCAGGTTTTGCCGAAGGAAATTCTATTAAAGTAAAACCGCCGCGAGTATTGGAATCACCAGTTTCTTTTGAATGTACTGTTGAAAATATTATTCCTTTAGGTAATGAAGGAGGAGCAGGGAATTTAGTGATTTGTAAAGTAGTTTATATTCATATAAATAATGAATATTTAGATAAAAACAATAACCTAGATACTAAAAAATTAGATTTAGTTGCTCGCTTGGGTGGAAGTTGGTACACGAGAATTACAGAAGATTCACTTTTTGAAATTCCAAAACCGATAACTTCAAAGGGTATTGGTGTAGATAATTTACCTAAACATATTTTTAAAACTAATATTCTTTCAGGGAATAATATTGGAAGGCTGGGTAATTATGAGAAAATTCCGTCAAGTAATGAGATTAATGAGATTAAAAGTTTACCTAAAATAGAGGAAGTTCTTTCTATTAAAGATGGGCAATTGAAAATAGAAAAAATACATAAAATAGTTAAATTGAATTTAGATAAAGAAAATTTAAATTTGGCTGTAAAAGTATTATTTTGTTTGTGATTTTTTAGATATATATTTTAAAAAAAGGTGCTCACTAGAATTCTAGTAAGCACCTTTTTTAATTGTACTTTTTAAAAGTCTAGCACTTTAGATTAATTTTAAGGAACAGATGTTTATTTTATTCTATAATTAAAAGATAGGCTTTAAATTAGTAGAATTATAAGAATCATTAATTCTGTTGAATTTTGTATTATTTGTTTTGAAATAAGTATTACAAAGAATAAAGAATAACTTGGTGAAAGTGAATTTATATGTTATTTTAGAATATTTATAAATTTACTTTTTTTATTAAAAAAGAGAACTAAATTCCATTGATGAAAAAAAGTATATTCATACTAATTTTTTGCTTATTTATTATAGAATTAAGCGCAAATGAGTTTCAAAAATTAACAACTCTTGACGGGCTTTCTCAAAACGATGTTAATTATATTTTTCAAGATAGCAGGGGTTTTATTTGGATAGGCACTAATGATGGGCTAAACAGATATGATGGATATGACTTTAAAGTATTTAGAAAAGCACCAAGACAGCAAGGAGGGTTACGAAGCAATATAATTAATTCAATTGTTGAAGATACACAAGGTAATTTGTGGATTGGTTCAATTGATAATGGCGTTAGTAAATACAATGTGTCAACAAATAAGTTTACGTCAATTATTAATAGAAAAAATAATTCAAAACTCTTAACTTCAAACGGAAGTTTAAAATTACTAGCAGATAGTAAAGGAAATATTTGGGTGTTGTCTAATAAAGGAATTGATGTAATTAATTCTAAAACTAATAACGTAGAAAGAGTATTGGAGAGTGAAGGAATAGGTACTCATCTTCGGTCAATATTTGAAGATAAAGAAGGTGTAATTTGGGTTGGTACATTAGAAGGTTTATTAAAGTTTAATGTAAAAACCAATAAAGTAGAGAAAGAGATTAAGCTAGGAATGACAGTGGTTGATATGGCTCAATGGGGTAATGATTTATTATTATCAAATGATGGAGGAGTATATAAATTTAATGAAGAGAGAAATAACGCAGCAAAATTACCAGATGTTTTAGGTGGAAAATCAATATTAGTAGAAGCAAATAATTTGTGGGTTGCTTCTTTTAAAAAAGGTGTTTATTTATATAAATTAATTAAAGGTAATCCTATTTCTGCAGTTTTAAATAGTGTTAAATGGAATTCAAGGGAAAATGATTTTAATAATTATAATGTATCATCTTTATTAAAAGATAATTCTGGGTTAATTTGGATTGGAACTAGTGGAGGAGGTATTGAGGTGTATAATCCAAAAGGTCAATTTTTTAAGCATCATACATCAACCAAAAATGAAGGTAGCTTATCACATAAAACAGTGAGGTCTGTTTTAGAAGATAACTATCAAAATTTATGGATTGGAACAGAAAATGGTGGACTGAATTTTCTTTCTATTGATAACAAGAATAATTATGATACTGGCTTTATTTCATTACTACCAAATCACACTTTTGTTACCGTATTAAGCCTAGATAAAAAAAATGATAGAGTTTGGGTAGGTTTACCTGCGGGATTAAAAACATTTAGCTCTAAGACAGGAAAAGAGATTTTTTTATCTAAAAGAAATTTTAAGGAATTAAGTTCTGTTTTTTCAATATTAATAGATAGTCAAGGAATAGTTTGGGTTGGAACTTATGGCAAAGGATTATGGCGATTGAAATTAGAGGATGATGGAAAATATTCATCCACACAATTTCTTTCTGAAGGAAAAAATAATTCATTGTCTTCAGATATTGTAAGAAGTTTATTGGAAGATAAGGATGGAAATATCTGGATTGGGACTTCCATAGGTTTAAATAAAATTAAGTTTGAAGAAAAGTTAAGTAGTAACCTTAATTTTAAAGTCTTTAAAAATGATGTTAATAACGAGTTGAGCATAAGCCATAATTATATTTTACCCTTATTTGAATCTTCAAAAGGTGACTTATGGATTGGAACTTTGGGTGGAGGTTTAAATAAATTATGTGAAAATGAAACTGGAACGTACTATTTTGAAACATTAACAACAAAAGAAGGCTTGCCAAATAATGTTATTAAGGGTATTTTAGAAGATGAACAAGGGAATTTATGGATTTCTAGTAATAAAGGAATTAGTCGTATTAATCCTGAAGATAAAAGCATTCGAAATTTTGGAGTAAGTGATGGATTACAAGATTTTGAATTTAGAGATTTTGCTTGTTATAAACGAAAATCGGGAGAAATGATTTTTGGAGGTGTAAATGGTTTTAATACATTCTTTCCAGATGATATGTCTCTTGATACAACGGTAAATAAAGTTGTTTTTACAGACCTTGAAATTTTGAATCAACCAATAAATGTTGGAGACGAATTTAAAGGGAGAGTTATTTTAAATAAATCTATCAATAATGTAGCTCTATTAGAACTAAAATATCAAGAGAATAGTTTTACAATTTATTTTTCAGGGTTGCATTTTGCTTCGCCTAGTAAAAACCAATATAAGTACAAATTAATTGGTTTTGATGATAGTTGGGTGTCAATGAGTTCAAATACACGTTTTGCAAAATACACCAACTTAAGTCCGGGTAATTACACTTTAAATGTTGTTGCTTCAAATAGTGATGGTTATTGGAATAATAACCCTAAAGCCATTAAAATAATTGTACAATCACCATGGTGGTTTTCTAGAATTTCGATAACAATCTACATTCTGTTGTTTCTATTGTCATTATGGTTTTTTAGACGTTTTACAATTATTGGAATTCAACGTAAAAGTCAGTTAATAATGGAAAGCTTTGAAAAGGAGAAAATTCAAAAGCTTTCGCAAATGAAATTGAAATTTTTCACTAATATTTCACACGAATTTAGAACACCACTTACTTTAATTATTGGTCCAATTTCAAAATTAATAAAAGAAAGAGAATCAATGTCTGGCCTTAAAGTGAAGGAAAATTATGAGATCATAAATAGGAATGCCAATAGCTTGTTGAGGTTAATTAATCAATTAATGGATTTTAGAAAATTTGAACAAGATAAAATAAGCATAAAAGCGAGTGAAGGGAATTTAGTAGCCTTTATTCAGAAAGTAGTCACGTCTTTCAATTTTATGGCAGATCAAAAAGAAATTGAATTTTCTTTTGAACATTCTACAACTAATCTGCCGTTTTGGTTTGATGCAAATAAGCTTGAAAAAGTATTAATGAATTTACTATCCAATGCTTTTAAGTTTACCAATAGAAAAGGAAAAGTTGAGGTTAAGTTAGTTGAAGAAGACAATCAAATTTCAATAATTGTTGAAGACAATGGAATTGGAATTTCAAAAGATAAACAAGAATTCGTGTTCAATCGATTTTTTCAAGCAGATAAATTTGAAGATATTGAAGTTGAAGGCACAGGAATTGGTTTGTCATACGTCAAAGGTCTTGTAGAAATGCACTATGGAGATATTGAGTTAATAAGTGAAGAGGAACAAGGAACTAAATTTATTGTAACACTATTTAAAGGGAATAATCATTTTAAAGGCAATGAATTATTGGTGAAAAAGAACTTTCAATCCTTCAAAAGTGAAGATGTTTTAATTGTTGAAGGTGAAAATATTGAGCCCGTTTTAATTGAGGTTGAAATAGAAAATGATAAACCAAAAGTGCTTATTGTTGAAGACAATATTGAGTTAAGGAAATTTATAGTTAACAATTTAAATGAATATTATATTATTGTTGAGGCAGAGAATGGAGAGGAAGGGTTAAAACAGTGTGAGATAAATTTCCCAGATTTAATTGTAAGTGATGTTATGATGCCTAAGATGGATGGCTTTGAAATGTGTAAAACATTAAAACAAGATGTAAATTATAGTCATATTCCAATAGTTTTACTAACTGCAAAAACGGCTACTCAAGATAAAGTAAAAGGATATACATTGGGAGCTAATGCGTATGTTGAAAAACCTTTTGATTTGGAAGTGTTAAAAGCTCAAATAGATAGTTTATTGAGAAATAAAAAACAACTTCAAGAAAAATTTAAAAATGTTATAGATATTGAACCTTCCGAATTTTCAATGACTAAAGTTGATGATGCTTTACTAACAAAAATTCTTCAAAAAATAGAATCTAAAATTTCTGATAAAGATTTAACAGTACAATATTTGGCATTAGAATGTGGAATGTCACAAACAATTCTTAATAAAAAATTAAAAGCTTTATCAGGCAAAACAACAAATGCATTTATTAGATCTGTTCGTTTAAAAAGAGCTGCAAAATTATTGTCAACGGGTAATTATTCTGTGAGTGATGTAACCTATGAAGTAGGTTTTTCAGATCTAAAATATTTTAGAAATAGCTTTAAAGAAGAATTCTCTATTTCACCATCAGATTTTAAAAGAAAAAATTCTAAAAACTCATGAAAACCTGTTTTGCAGTGTTATTTATTTGAAAGTTAGTATTGTTTAGAAAATCCCCCCGCTTTTAATAAGTTTTTACACCCTGTTTTTTGCTTAACAATAGCTACTTTAGCTAGTAACAAATAACAGAATTTTAATTATGTGGAAGTTTAAAAAAACTACGGTATTACTTATAGGTTTATTATTCATTTTTATGAGTATAAATGCTCAAAAGAAACCAGTAGAAATTCCTATCAACAAAAAGTTTGATGCCAATTCAATAATCTTAAAAACAAGATTGAGAGAATTAAACAGAGACATTAATAATTTCGGAATTTTATTGGATACCACGATCACCAATAAGAAACTTTTAACAGGTTATAGATACGAACAATTTTACGATTGGGATTTATATTTTGAAAATATCTATATGTCCTATTATGGAATTTCAAAATACAACTTCGATAATTTAGAAGGCTTTTTTGAAATACAACACCCAGATGGATTTATAAAGCGCTCTTTCGGACCAAAAAACTTCGGTGCAGATCATCATTTTAAACCTTTTATTGCACAAATAATAGTGTTGGGTTCTCGTCAAACAGGAAACTGGGATTGGGCAAAAAAGTATTACGAAAAAACGCAGTTATATTTAAATCATTGGTTTGAATATGATACTGATAAAAATGGCTTAGCATATTGGTCTGGGCAGCAAAAAGGAAGTTGGTCTGGAGCAGCTGATCATAGCGGAATGGATAACCAGAACACACGTACTTTAGGTTTAAGTGAAGGTGTAGATTTAAACTGTTACTTGGTTCGTGAATTACAAGCAATGGCAATTATTGCTAAAGAAATTGGAAAGAAAAAAGATGTTAAAGGTTATTTAGCACACGCTAAAAAATTGAAAAAACTGATTAACGAGCACCTTTGGGATGAAAGATCAGGGTTTTATTATGATAGAAATGAGGAAAACGGAAAAACTACTTATGTGAAATCTGTTTCTGGATTTACACCAATTTGGTCAGGTGTTGCTTCAAAAGAGCAAACAAAAAGATTGGTTGATGAGCATTTAAAAAATCCTAAGGAATTTTGGACAAAATTTCCAGTTCCAGGTTATGCCCTTACAGAACCAGATTATCGTCAAAACTATCAAGGTCAAAAAGGATGTAATTGGAAAGGTTCTACTTGGATTCCTACAAACTATATGATTTGTCACGGTTTGCTAGACTATGGATATGAAGATTTGGCAAAAGAGATTGCTCTAAAAACCTACAATATGGTATTGAATAATGAAAATACAAGAGAATTTTTTAATGCTGAAACTGGAGAAGGATTAGGAATGAATCCATTCTTTGGTTGGTCTTCTTTAGCGTATATTTTACCGTTGGAATTGGAGTTGAAATACAATCCTACAGATTTAAAAGAGAAGAAAATTCAAAAGCTAAGTGAAAAAATAGGAGTTAATTTTAAATAGTAATTTAATGAAATTATTCGAAATCAATCGAAATCAATTAATGGTATGGAGATATATTGTTCTACTTATTTGTTTTTTAGTTTTAAATGCTAGTTGTCAATCTAAAAAGACTGAAAAAAAGCCAAATATTCTATTTTGTGTTGCTGATGATGTAAGTTTTATTCATACTTCAATTCAAGGAACAGCGGAGGTAAGTACACCTAATTTTGATAGAGTTGCAAACAGTGGTGTTTTATTCAATAATGCCTATTGCAATGTGTCATCTTGTGCTCCATCAAGAGCTTCTATTCTTACAGGTCGAAATATTTGGGAATTAGAACAAGGAGGCTTGTTGTTTGGAGGTTTACCAAAAAAGTTTCCAACGTTTACAAGTTTGTTAAAACAAAATGGATACGTAACAGGCTATAGTGGTAAAGGTTATATGCCTGCTAATAAAAAAGAACCATATCAAACTCAACCATTAGCTCTAGAGTATAATAAGGTAAGAAATAAAGTTCCTCAATTTTTATCTAATAAAGACTATGCTGGAAATTTTGATGAGTTTTTATCTAAAAAAGATAAAGATGCACCTTTCTTTTTCTGGTATGGATCTCACGAAGCGCATAGAGCCTATAACCCTGGAATTGGAGTTAGATCAGGTAAAGATATTTCTAAAATTAAAGTACCAGGGTTTTTACCTGATAACGATTTGGTAAGAAGTGATATAGCTGATTATTTTTATGAAATTGAATGGTTTGATTCTCATTTAGGCAGCATGATTAAATCTTTGGAAGCAGCAGGAGAATTAGAGAATACCATAATTATTGTTACTGCAGACAATGGAATGCCATTTCCAAGAGCAAAATCTACTTGCTACGATTATGGAACCCATATGCCTTTGGCTATTTGTTGGGGAAATAAAATTAAAGGCGGAGCTAAAGTGGATGATTTTATCAGTTTTACTGATTTTTCTCCAACTCTATTAGAGGCTTTAGGACTTGAAATTCCAGAAGGAACATCTGGTAAAAGTTTTCTAGATATCCTGTTTTCTGGAAAAAGCGGACAAGTTGATGAAACAAGAAATAGAGTTTTTACAGCTTTAGAACGCCACACATATTGCCGCCCAAATGGTTTGCCTTACCCTATTCGTACAATTAGAAAAGGAGATTGGTTGTATATGGTGAATTTTGAATCAGATAGATGGCCTGCAGGAACTGATGATTTTGCATCGCCACATCAAGGTTTTTATGGAGATATTGATGCAGGAGCATCTCGTGAATATTTAATAGATAATAAAGACAATCCGGAAGTGAAATATTATTTCGATTTATCAGTAGCTAAACATCCAGAGGTTGAATTATACAACGTAAAAGAAGATGCGTATAACCTACGTAATCTAGCTTCAGAAGAAAAATATGCTGAATTATGTAAAGATTTAAAAGCTGAACTTTTTGAATATTTAAAAGAGACTGGAGACCCTAGAATGAAAGGAGAATCTCCTTGGGATAACTACCCTTATTACTTCAAAGGATTTGAAAACAAGCATTTATTACCAATAGGAGAAAGAGATAAAAATTAAGAATAAAGAAAACAATATAAAAATGAAAAATAGGATATTACTAGCTATAGTAGCCATAATGGGAACGATGAGTTTGACTACTGCCCAAGAAAAGTTTAAACCAGAATGGGAAAGTTTAAAAAAGCACAATGCGGCGCCAGAATGGTTTGCAGATGCAAAATTAGGAGTTTATTTTCACTGGGGAGTTTACAATGTTCCAGCAAATGGTAACGAGTGGTACGGACGTTTTATGTATGAAAAAGATCGTAGAAAATCTTGGGGTAGAGATATTTACGATTACCATACAAAAACATACGGTAGAGATGTAGATTATCACGATTTTATTCCTCAATGGAAAGCTGAAAAATTTTCAGCAAAACGTTGGGTAGATATGTTCGAAAATATGGGAGCCAAATTTATTGGTACAATAGCAGAGCATCACGATGGTTTTTCATTATGGGAAAGTGATGTGAATCCTTGGAATTCTAAAGATAAAGGGCCGAAAATTGATGTAGTTAAGCAAATTGCAAAAGAAGTTAAAAGTCGTGATTTAAAATTTATGACAACATTCCATCACGGATTTCATATGATGTTTTTTCCAAAAAAAGAAAACAGTGCACTTCGTCCGTTAAGTGAACACAACGTAGTTTATAAAAATCCAGAAGTTCCTCAAGATCCAAAATACCGTGCACTTTATGGAACAATGTCATACAAAGAAGAATGTGATATTTGGTTAGGTAAATTAGATGAAGTAATTAACGAATATTGCCCAGATTATATTTGGATGGATTTTGCACAGGGTTATGTACAAGAAAATTACCGTCAGCAATTTTTGGCTAATTATTTTAATAAAGCACAAGAATTAAACAAAGAGGTGGTTGTAAATACGAAAGGAGATTTTTTCCCTACAGATTTGGCTGTCGTAAATGTTGAAAGAGCAACAATGGAAGATATTACACCATTTGTTTGGGTAACAGATTTTCAATTAGGTAGTTCTTGGGGTTATAATAAAGACAAGCGTACTGCCGTTGATCCAAAAAAATTGATAAGAATTTTAGCTGAAGTTATCAGTAAAAACGGGGTGATGATTTTAGCTGCTGCGCCAATGGCTGAAGGTATAATTCCTGAGGAACAAGCCAAAACTATGGCAGAAATTGGAGCTTGGTTACAGTTATATGGAGAATCAGTTTACAATACACGTCCTTTTGTTGAATTTGGTCAAGGACCAACTGAAATGAGACGAAATCCAGAAGATGAATGGAATGATTATGGAGCTATTAAAGCAGGTTTAAACGATTTAAATAGTGATGATATTCGTTATACTAAAAATGGTAAAAACGTATATGCAATTCAATTAGGCTGGCCAGGTTCTAAAAAAGAAATTACACTAAAAACTTTTGCAGGAAAAGCTAAAAACTTCAAAATTAAATCAATTTCAGTTTTAGGAAGTAAAGAAAGAATTCGTTGGAAAAAAACGAATGAAGGATTGGTCGTTACTTCACCAAGAAGCAAGCCTACTGAAGGTGATGCAGCAATTGTTTATAAAATTAAATTGAAATAATTGTATTATGAAATATAGAATCCAAATTTTTATTTTTTGTTGTTTTCTAGGGCTGAAGACACTTAGTGCACAAGAGCAACCTAATTTTATTGTCATTTTTACTGATGATCAAGGGTATGAAGATTTAAGTTGTTTTGGTTCAAATAAATTGAAGACACCAAACATTGATAAAATGGCAAATGAGGGGATGAAATTGACGAGCTTTTATGTAGCTTCTTCAGTGTGTTCACCTTCAAGAGCAGCGTTGTTAACTGGAAGAATGCCAAAACGAGTTGGTGTGCCTGGCGTATTATTTCCTAAGAAAAACGAAAAAGGACTTTCTACTGAAGAAATAACAATTGCAGAATTATTGAAAGAAAAAAATTATGCAACAGCATTAGTTGGGAAATGGCATTTAGGTCACGATAAAAAATATTTACCTTTAAATCAAGGGTTTGATTCGTATTTTGGAATTCCATATAGCAACAATATGTCAATTGCATCGGGAATTGATATTTCGCCAAACATAGTTTTTAATGATGGCTATACGCTCGAAAAAATGCATTCGGATATTAGTAGAGTTGAAGTGGAGTCTAAAAAAGGATCAAAAAATGCATTGAAAAATAAACCTCCATTAATGAGAGGGAATGAAATTGTTGAATATCCTACAAATCAAACAACTTTAACGGAACGTTATACGAACGAAGCAGTTTCATTTATTCAAAAGAATAAGGAAAAACCATTCTTTTTGTATTTGGCGCATTCGTTTCCTCACGTACCAATTTTTGTTGGAGATAAATTTAAAGGTTCAAGTGGAACAACACCTTATTATGATGCAGTTCAGGAAATTGATTGGAGTGTTGGTGAAGTTTTTAAAGCGTTAAAAGAAAATGGTTTGGATAAAAATACGATTGTGATTTTTACTTCAGACAATGGACCAAATAGTCACGGTTCAGCAAAACCATTAAAAGGAAGAAAATTTGACACGTATGAAGGAGGGCAAAGGGTTCCTGCTGTTTTTTGGGCGCCTAATAAAATTAAACAAGGAGTTGTAAGTGATGAAATTGTTTCTTCACTAGATATTTTTCCAACCATTGCGAAGTATGCTGGTATTTCTATGCCAAAAGGTAGAGTTTTTGACGGATATGATATTTCAAAGTTTCTGAAGGGAAAATCGAAAAAATCACCTCGTAAAGAAATGTATTTCTATGGTTCTAATTCAACTAAAATTGATGGAGTTCGTGTTGGTGATTGGAAATATGTAATTAATGGCTACAGAAAAACTTCTTGGAGAAAACTTACCAAAGAAGACACTAAAATCAAATTATTCAATTTGAAAGAGAATAAATCAGAGGCAGAGAATGTAATCGATTCAAACGCAAAAAAAGCAAAACAGCTTTTAAAGCAAATGACTAGATATGATAAGGCTTTAGAAAAAGATATTTCAAAAAAGTAATTCTATAAAACTGTTATTATGAGTGGTAAATATTATTTTTTGAGTGTATTTTTTGTATTGTTATCAGTTCAAATCAATGCTCAAAAACAACCAAATATTGTTTTAATAATGGCTGATGATATGGGTTTTTCAGATATCGGTTGTTATGGAGGTGAAATTAAAACACCAAACCTTGATAAATTAGCAGAAAATGGTGTTCGATTTAGTCAGTTTTACAATAATGCCAGATGTTGCCCAACACGTGCAGCACTTTTAACTGGGTTGTATCCTCACCAAGCAGGAGTTGGAGGAATGGTTGGCCACGGTCACGGAGATTTAAGCAATAAAGCAGTTACAATTGCAGAAGCACTAAAAACAAACGGTTACCAAACCTATATGACTGGTAAATGGCATGTTGCAGATTCAAATACAAATGATGATATCCATAATTGGCCAAACCAAAGAGGTTTTGATGAGTTTTTTGGAACCATTAAAGGTGTTGGAAGTTACTTTGATCCATATACCTTAACCCACAATAATAAAGAGGTAAAATTAAAACCTGAAGATGAGTTTTATTATACCGATGCTATTTCAGATTCTACAGTAACTTTTTTAGATAGACATTTTAAAGAGAAAGCAGAAAAACCATTTTTCTTTTATGTTGCATATACTGCTCCACACTGGCCATTACACGCTTTAGATAAAGACATTGAAAAATATGAAGGTGTTTTTGATAAAGGTTGGGATGTATTAAGAGATGAACGTTTGGCGAGAATGAAGAAATTAGGAATTGTTCCTAGGAAAACCAAATTGAGTGAGCGCGATTTTCGTGGAAAAGAGTGGAAATCTGCTGAAAATAAAAAGTGGGAATTAGAACGGATGAAAACCTATGCTGCCCAAATTGATAATATGGATCAAGGTATTGGAAGAATAGTTGATAAATTAAAAAAAGAAGGAGAGTTAGATAATACGTTAATTGTTTTTCTATCTGATAATGGAGGTTGTGCAGAAATTTTAGAAGGTGTTGAACAGTGGGTAAGTGAAAAAGAGGTTACAATAACTTTAAAAGGAGAAAAAATCACACCAGGATTAAAACCAAGCATAATGCCTGGACCTGCTACAAGTTATATGAGTTATGGTCCAAGTTGGGCAAATTTAAGTAATACACCATATCGGAAATATAAAAAATCTGGTCACGAAGGTGGTTCAGCTACTCCGTTTATTATGCATTGGCCTAATAAGTTAAAAAAGAAGAATAGCATAAAAAAGGACGTTGCTAGCATCATTGATTTAATGCCAACCATTCTCGATATTTCAAAAACGGATTATCCGACTTCATACAATGGAAATAAAATTCAGCCAATGGAAGGTTTAAGTTTAATGCCTGTTTTTGAAGGTGAAAACCTAGATAGAGATGAATGGTATATGGAGCACGGACGAAATAAAGCCTATAGAAAAGGAAGCTGGAAAATTGCTTGGTCAAGAGATAAGGATGGTCAAAAATGGGAGTTGTTTAATTTGAAAAAAGACCCAACAGAAAGAAAAGATTTAGCAGTTAAGTATCCAGATAAATTGATTTTCATGATTGACAGATGGTATGTATGGGCAAAAAGAGTTAGAGTAGTTAGAAAATAAGTTATAAATGAAAAAATATATTTTAGTAATACTAGTCGTATTAATTTCAATAATTGGTAAAGCGCAAGAGCGACCAAATATCATATTCATTCTTACCGATGATCAATCTTACGGAATGATGGGCTGTACCGGTAATGATATAATTCAAACTCCTAATTTTGATAAGTTGGCTGGTGAGAGTGTGTTGTTTACAAATGCACACGTAAGTAGTGCTATTTGTACGCCAAGTAGAGTTTCTATTTTGTTAGGACAATACGAACGTAAACACGGTGTAAATTTTAATTCAGCCACAACAATTTCCGAAGAGGCTTGGTCAGAATCTTATCCTGTTTTAATGCGAAAAGCAGGGTATTATACAGGATATATTGGTAAAAATCATTCTCCAATAGGTAAAGGTGGTTATAAAAGTGGCTTGGCAGAAAAAAGTTTTGACTTTTGGTATGCTAGCCATGGAGGAGTCTATTTTTATCCGAAGGAAAAACGTGATATTTATCAAGATGCCATTGCAGATACACAGGTGGAGATATTAGAAGAAGGTGTAAACCAATTTTTAGATCCAAATGCAAGAAAATTAAAAGGTGCCCTTAGTTTTTTAGAAGCTCGTCCAGCAGACAAACCTTTTTTATTAAACTTAATGTTTAATATACCTCATGGTGCAACTACTAGTACTATGCGACAAAAAGAAACAGACGATCCAATGTATCGTACACTTTATAGAGATTTAAAAATTTCATTGCCAGAGAATTATATAGCTAAAGCTGATATAGAAACGCCCAAACTCCCTGTAGATATTCATCATGCAAATGACCGTCAAGCTAGTTATAATTACGTAAATACTCCTGAAGATTTTCGGGAACGATACATTCGTCAATTACAATGTATAACGGGAATTGACAAGTTGTTAGGTAAACTTAGAAAGCAATTAAAAAAGTTAAAATTGGATAAAAACACTATAATCATTTTTACCTCAGATCACGGTTTGTTTATGGGAGAACAAGGTTTAGGAGGGAAATCTTTGTGTTATGAGAAAACAACTCATGTACCGATGTTTATTTACAATCCTAAACAGAAAAAAGGCTTCAGAAGTAATGCTTTAGTACAAACTATTGATGTTGCACCAACTATTCTTTCATTAGGAGGTGTAGAAATTCCAAAATCAATTCAAGGAAAAGATATTTCAAGTTTTGTTCAAGGAAAACAACCGAAAGTTCGTAATTATTTATTTACGGAAAATTTGTGGTCTACAACCTTTGGGAATCCTAGATGTGAGGCTGTTCAAACAAAAGAATGGAAATACATTAGATATTATAAAAATAATAATATTTCAGCTCAAGAAAAAATAAAATTAGCTAAAGAATACAAAATTCCATTGCGTGTAATGTTGTATGAAGTGCACCCAAGTCAGTTGGCGGTTTATAGAAATTTTGTAGAAGGGCCAATAAATGGTGAAAAACCTGTTTATGAAGAATTGTACGATTTGAAAAAAGATCCAAACGAGGTTTACAATTTAATAAGTAAGCCTGAACATAAAGCCATTCTTAAAGAATTAAGAGAAGCTTGGAAAGTTGAAATTAAAAAAGCTAGAGGAGAAGGAAAACCAAAAGTTCTCAGTTACACAAATGTAAAATCAAAGATTTAGAGAACGGGAAGGGGAAATACAAGAAAAACGTAAATCTTTAAATGATGAGGGAGATAACTACTTTAACATTCAAAAAATAATAATTTATGAAATTTAATGAAATTATATCTAGTGTAGTATGCATTATACTAGCTTTTGGTTTTAGCGCCAAAGCACAAAAAAATGATAAACCAAATGTTATTGTTGTTTTAGCAGATGATTTGGGAACAGGAGATATTTCACATTATAGGAGGTTGCATAGTAATAAAATTATTCTAGAAACACCTCATATAGATCAACTTGCCAACGAGGGAATGATTTTTACGAATGCACATTCACCAGCAGCTTTATGTGCAACATCACGATATGCTATTATGACAGGGAACAGCTGTTATCGTAGTAAAGAAGGTTGGGGTGTTTGGGGGGGATATTCAAAATCTGTAATTCAAGATGAACAATTAACTTTAGGTCGTTTAATGAAGCAAGCCAATTATAATACCGCATTTTTTGGTAAATGGCATATTGGTACAAGTTTTCCAAGAAAAGACAATTCAGAAGTATCATTTATTTCAAATAGACAAGAAAAAAAGAATCCTCGTGTACCTATAGATATTACTAAAATATTATATGGGCCAAAACAGTTAGGTTTTGATTATAGTCTTTCTTTACCTGCAGGAATTCAGAATATGCCTTATGCTATTTATGAAAATCATGAATGGTTAAAAATGAGAGATAATTCAACAATAAGAGTTATTGATAAAGAGTATATGGACAATTTAGGTACAGATCATTTTAATAAACCTGGATACGGAGATTCTAATTGGAACCCAAGTGAAATAGGTCCTATTTTAGCAAATAAAGCAGTTGATTATATTGCTAAAAATGCACATAATGAAGAGCCGTTTTTTATGTATTACTGTTCACAAGCCGTTCATACTCCACATGATCCGCCTACTGAAATTAATGGTATTAAAATAAAAGGAACAACTCCTTCAAAGCATTTAGATATGGTTAAGGAGCTGGACGAACAAGTTGGTATGTTGATTAACGAACTAAAGCAACAAGGTATTTACGAAAATACGGTAATCATTTTTACTTCTGATAATGGAGGATTAGGTTCTGATATTGTACCTGAATCATATAAATCAGGACATCAGTCAAGTGACCTTTACAGAGGCTCTAAAAATTCACCTTATGAAGGTGGGCACAGAGTTCCGTTTATTGTAGTATGGCCAAATAAAGTAAAAAAGAATACAAGTTCAAATGAACCAATTATTGGGTTAGATATTATGGCAACTTTGGCAGGTATTACAAAACAAAAAATAAAGGAAAACGTTGCGCAAGACTCACATAATCTTGTACCTGTTCTTAAGGATAAGAAGAGAGCGAAAACGCGTGATGTATTTTTTGTTCAAGGTGGTGCAAATAAAGAATTTATAATAAACGATAAAGGTTGGAAGCTAATTATTCAAGTGAATAAAAAAAGCATGAAGTTTGAAGATAGTAAACCTATTGCGTTGTTTAATTTGAATGATAATGTTACTGAAGTAGAAAACAAAAACTATATTAATAATCCAGATTATCAAAACAAGGTTAGTGAGTTATATACTAAGTATAAAGAAACGATAAGAAGTGAAATTTTCACTGGGAATCATAAGTTGTAAAGAAAACCTAAACAAATAACTAGAAGGAGTTGTAGTTAATATTTATTACAATAAATTTGAAGAAGATTAAAGTGTGATAAAATTTTATATGAAGTTTTCTAAAATAATTTTAAGTTCAATTTTTGTAATTGTCTTTTCAGTAAGCGTATTTGCTCAGAAATTACCCATATTTAAAGATGGGCAAACTGTATGCTTTATAGGTAATAGTATAACGCAGGCTGGAACCTATCACATGTTGGTTCAGGCTTATTATGCTATTCATTTCCCAGGTAATAAGGTGAAGTTTATTAGTTGTGGTGTCTCTGGTGATAATGCACCTGGAATGATTGAACGTTTTGAGAAAGATGTTTTGGGCATAATCCTGATTATGCTTTTCTAATGACTGGGATGAATGATATGTATGGCTATTTATTTACGGCTGGAATAAAGGTAGATTCTGAACTGTTGGAAAAACGAGAAGAAGCGCTGAAAACATATCAAGGTCATACAGATAATTTGGTTAAATTATTGGTTACACATAACATAAAACCAATTTTAATGACACCTTCTATTTATGACCAAACAGCAACTTTAAAAATACCTGCAAAATTTGGTAAGAATGATGCATTAGTGAAATGTGCTAAGCTTGTGCGAGAATTAGGTAAAAAGTATAATGCTCCAGTAGTTGATCTAAATCCTTTTATGCTTCATATTAATAATGAAGCTCAGAAAAAAGATCCGTTTTATACAATAGTTGGTCCAGATCGGGTTCACCCAAAAGAAACAGGTCATTTTATAATGGCGTATAAAATTTTAAACACAATTTTCCCAACTGAAAATGTCTCAAGTATTTCTATCAATATTAAAGAGAAATCTATTCAAAAAGATGATAACTGTGCTGTAAAAATAGAAAGTGGACAGAATAAATTTAGTATTAAAAACAAATCTTTGCCTTTTCCTGTAAATGATAACTTTAAAGAAGCTCAACAGTTTGTTCCTTTTATTGAAAACTATAATAAAGAGGAACTTCAAATATTAGGATTAAAGAAAGGAATTTATGTTCTTAAAATTGATGAAGTAGCAATTGATACATTATCAACTAAGGAACTGAAAAAAGGAGTGAATTTAGCATCAAACCAATTAACACCTCAGTACAAGCAAGCTGAAAAGGTATTTGATTTATGTGCTAAATATCATGATGTTCAAAGTAAATTAAGAGTGTTGGCTTTAATTAGATATAGAAGTTTGAATAATTATAAAGGACCTGAAAATCTTGAATCTCAAAAAGTCTATTTGGAAAAACAAGTTGAAAATAGTAAGGGGAAGTCATGGTATGAATATAGTAAAATGACTTCTAATAAATATTTTGAGATTTTACCAAAGGAAAAAGAGTTGTGGATAGAATTAGAGCAGATTAGAAATGAAATTTATTCAAGAAATATTCCTGTAAAACATTTTTATAATTTAAATAAATTGTAATTTTTAAATAAGTAGCGTTTTTTTTAATAAAAGGTTAATTCAATATTAATGAATAAAAAATTATTCAAGAGTACTCTTTATAAACTAATAGACACACATAATTTTATTGTTTAAGATAAATTAACGATTGATTTAATAAATTAAATTCAATGAAAAATAAAAAGTCAATTTTAATAATCATGTTAATGATTGTTGTGCTGTCTTGTGATAAGCAGCAAAAGGAATCAACTAAAAAAGCAGTAGTTTTTGAGCCAAATTGGATGTCTTTGAGGAATCACCAAACACCTCATTGGTTCGAAGGAATGCGTTTTGGAATATATACCCATTGGGGATTAAGTGCCGTAAAACAGCTACCGGGTAACAAAGATTTAAGTACAGAAGACTTAATTCCATTGTTTCATCCAGATAAGTTTAATGCAAAGGAATGGGCAAAATTGTATAAAGATGCAGGAGCACAATTTGCGGGGCCAGTAGCTTGGCACGGTAGTGATTATAAACATTGGGACAGTGATATTTCTAATTTTAATATGGTAGATAATGGACCTGGATTAGATTTTGTAGGTGAGATGGAGAAAGCCATTAAGGCAGAAGGAATGAAATATATGGTTTCTTTACACTCTGGTTGGAATAAAGAATGGTTGGCTTATGGGCAGGAAGTTGTAAATAAATATCAACCAGATATATTTTGGGTAGATGCTGGCTTTGGAGGAACAAAAAAGGCGGTTAATAAGAAAAACTATACTGGAGGTAAACTATCTGGAAAAGATAATACAATTGGAGATTTGCCATCTAACCTTCAAAAGCAATTTATTGCAAGTTTTTATAATGATGCCATTAATAAGAATAGAGAAGTTGAATTTGTATATAAACAATTTGATATTCCACCTGGAATTGGAACTCGTGATATTGAAAATGGTTTATTACAAGATGTTCAATATGATTTTTGGATGACAGACATAGATATGAATATTCATCAGGATAATATCTATACTCCTGAAAACGGAACCTGGTTTTACATTGAAGGTCGCCCATTAAAAAATGCAAATACTATAGTAGATATGCTTGCCGATGTAGTCAGTAAAAATGGTTGTCTTTTATTGAACATTCCACCAAAAGCTGATGGTAGTTTTTCTAAGGAAGTTAGTAATACCTTGTTGGATGTTGGGGATTGGCTTAAAATAAACAGCGAGGCAATTTATAATGCTGTTCCTTGGAGTATATATGGAGAGGGAGTTGCTAATTTTCATGCTGAAGGTCATCACTCTGATCATTCAGGGAAACATTCTTGGACTGAAAATGATTTTCGTTTTACAACTGGAGGTAATAATATCTACGCTATGTGTTTAGGATTGCCTTCAAAATCAACTATAAAAATCCGTGCTTTGGGTGCTGCAGGAAAGCTGGATGATAGAATAAGTTCTGTTGAAATATTAGGGTATTCTGGAAAGGTTGAATGGAATCAAACCAGGGAAGAATTAAATATTAATATACCTTCAAATTTAAACTTAAAACATGCAGTGACTTTTAAAGTTATTTGTTCGAATTAATTAAGTTTTGATAATTTTGAAATGTAGAAAGTGATTTAAAAGGTATACCTTTTTTATACAAACAAATGAATTAGGGCACTAACGAACAATTTTAAAGTGCAAATGTTTTTTTTAATTAATTCTTTTAATAGGTTTTAAATTAGGAGTACTTAAAATTTAATAATATAAAAATAAGTAGTTTCTCAAAAATAATATAATGAAAAAATCAATTGTACAATTAGCACTAATAGTAGGCTGTTTATTAATTTCAAGTAGTTCTTTTTCACAATTGAGAAAGGAAGTATTTAAGAAGAAAAAAATAGAAATAGAGAAGTTTGAAGTAATTGATATTTCATTTAAATCTAAAAAAATAGTACAACAACCTTTTGAAGTTGATTTTGGTGCAGTTTTTACCAAGCCAAATGGCGAGAAACTGAAAATTTCAGGTTTTTATAATGATACTAAAGAATGGTTGCTACGTTTTTCAGCTAATGAAATTGGAGAATGGACGTACACTACATTTTCTTCGTTAAATGAGCTTAATAATAAAGGAAAGTTTAATGTTTCTCCTTCGGAAGTAACTAAACATGGAGCAATTGTAATTGAAAAAAACAATCCAAAGAAATTCGCTTATGAGGATGGTGCACCTTATTTTTTACAATCTTTTGAAATAGATTGGTTATTTGCATTGGATTATGAGAATTAAAAAGCAACTTTAAAAACAGAGCATTTATTGAATTTAACAAAAGAAATGGTTTTAATTAAGTTGAAACTGCACTATACTCTTATGATGTAAAAAGAAAAATCAGAAGAAAAGGCCATTCTGGAGTTTTGTATTGTTTTAATGATTCAACGTTTGCCTCAAAATTATTATATAATACTATCGAATTCTCTTTAGAATCATTCTTTTTTTGAGCATTGCAGGGCAGATTTATGATAAAAGAAATGATTATTAAATATTAATTGTTCATTTAAATAATTTTTAAAATTATGATTGCATTGGAATTATTTTGTTTTTTCCTTCTAACTTACGTTGCTTTAGTTTCCCTTTTACTTCTATTTTAAAAGCGGGAGCCCAATCGTTCGGCATGAATGTGGGTAAATTAATAATCAACTGATTTAATTCTCTCAAGAAATCTACTTTTCCATGTCCAATTAGTTCAATGGATTTGATTTTATTTTTATCTGAAATTTCTGTTTTAGATCCTAAGGATTTTATAATTGTTTTACCACTTTTAGGAATATCTAGCTGAATAGCATACAATGTATTTCCTTTTGCTGTAAACCGAATATCAGTAGCATCAAATTGTTTTGAATCTGGTTGAATTGGTCGAGCCTTTTTGCCAAAACCAGGATGATGAGGTATTGGGCAGTTCACATCTTTCCAAAAAATGGGTTCTACATGACCTTCAGCATAGATTGCCCAAGGGCGTGTTCCATAAATTGCTTCACCGTTTTGTCTAAGCCAAGTTCCGATACCTTCCAGTAAATCAATTTGTCCTTGATCAAAGGAACCATCCGGGCGAGGATTCATAGATAATAATAGCCCACCGTTTCGTGCCACCAAATCGGCTAAGCGAACCACCACATCTCGAGGTTTTTTATATTTAATGCCGTACCACCATGGCCAGTCGCACCATGAAACACCCGATGGTGTATCGTCTTCCCATGGCCAATCCACAAAACCTGGACGATGTGCCCCATTCTCGTAAGAGTAAATTCCAAAGTTTGTTCCAAAATTTCCTTTGTTGTGAACAGCTACTTCTTTATTTTCTTCAATACCCATATTGAAATAATGTGCTAATATTTCTTCGGTTCCAAAGTCACCGCCGCCACCATCGAACCATAATACATCAGGTTTGTATTTGTCAATTACTTCATAGGTTAGCGCTTTTCTATTTTTAGTAAAACGTTCTTTAGTTCCAAGAAACCAATAGTAATCTTCATTGTGAAGATCCATAATATCAACACCTTCTATCCCAGATTGTTTTAAATTTTTGCGGATATGTACAAATTGTTGATAGGTTCGTGCATGATGGAAAGTTGCAATGGTTTTTAGGTTTCGTTTCTTAATTTCAGTCATCATTTCACCAAATAGATCTCGTTTAGGTCCTGTTTTACCTGCAGAATGAGGTGTGACCTCCGAATCCCACATAGCATAGCCATCGTGATGAATAGCACAAATACCTGCATATTGTGCTCCTGAGCGTTTAATTAAATCGGCCCAAGAAACAGGATCAAAAGCTTCAGCTTTAAAATCTTCGCATAGATTTCGGTAACCAATTCCACGTGTTATTGAACCATATCGTTTTTCAAATGATTTACGGCGAGCTTCAGTTGAGTCTGGGTTATAAATACCATCGTAAGCAGTTATATAATAGTTTCCCCAATTAATGTTCGGGTTATCTTTCCAGGCTCCTGTTTGTGTATAAGGACCCCAGTGAGCATAAATTCCAAACTTAGCATCTAATGCCCATTCAGGGTTTTCGTGCTTTTGTAAGGATTCCCAATTGGCGTTGTATTTATCTTTGTTTTTTTTGCTAGTTGACTGTCCAATGACGGTATTAAAAATAAACATAAAAGCTAATGATATATAGATGAATTGGTTTATAAAGATGTTCATTTTTAATAGTATGTTTTTAATTTTTGAAACTTAAAAGTAAGTGTTTACTGTTAATGGGGGAAGACCTTATTTGTTTATTATCGATTTTATAAAACCTTATAATTACGATTGCATCGGGATAATTTTGTTTTTTCCTTCTAACTTACGTTGTTTCAATTTTCCTTTTACTTCTATTTTAAATGCAGGAGCCCAATCGTTCGGCATATTTGAAGGTAAATCTATGATTAACTGATTTGATTCTCTTCTGAAAGAGACTTTTCCATGTCCAATTAGCTCAATGGATTTGATTTTATTTTTATCCGAAATTTCTGTTTTAGAGCCTAAGGATTTTATAATTGTTTTCCCACCTTTGGGAATGTCCAATTGAATGGCATACAACGTATTTTCTTTTGCTGTAAAGCGGATATCAGTAGCGTTAAATTGTTCTGAATCTGGCTGGGTAGGGCGAGCTTCTTTTCCGAATGCATAATGATGTTCAATTGGGCAGTTTGGGTCTTGCTTAAAAATAGGGTCTACATGTCCTTCTGCATAAATAATCCAAGGACGTGTTTCATAAATAGCTTCCCCATTTTGTCCGAGCCATTTTCCGATGCCTTCCAATAAATCAATTTGACCCTTATCAAAGGAACCATCTGGTCTTGGATTCATAGATAACAAAAGTCCTCCGTTACGAGCTACTAAATCTACCAATCTTACCACAACGTTACGAGGTTTTTTATATTCAATGCCATACCACCATGACCAATCGCACCATGCAACACCTGATGGAGTATCATCTTCCCACGGCCAGTCTACAAATCCTGGGCGATTAGAACCATTCTCATAGGAGTAGATTCCGAAGTTGGTACCAAAGTTTCCTTTATTGTGAACACTAAGTTCTTTATTTTCTTTAATGCCCATATTAAAATAATGAGCCAAAATCTCTTCCGTACCAAAATCATCACCTCCACCTGAGAATCCGTCAAACCATAAAATATCTGGTTTGTATTTATCGATTACTTCGAAGGTTAGTGCTTTTCTGTTTTTAATAAAACGTTCTTTACCACCGAGAAACCAATAATAATCCTCATTTTCAGGATCCAATAAATCAGCTCTTGTGATTCCAGCTTCCTTTAAGTTTTTTTGATATTTAGTAAACTGATGGTAGGTACGCGCATGATGAAATGTGACAATTGTTTTAATATCATGCTTTTTGATTTCTGAGAGTATTTCACCAAGTACATCACGTTTTGGACCGGTTTTTCCAACACAATGCGGAGTTACTTCAGAGTCCCACATAGCATACCCATCATGATGAATTGTACAAATTCCTGCGTATTTTGCGCCAGAGCTTTTTATGAGTTCACCCCACTGAACTGGATCAAACCCAGAATCATCCATGTTCTCGCATAGCTCACGGTAACCAAAGCCCTCGGTTATGGAGCCGAAACGTTTTTCAAAAGCTTTTCTACGTGGTTCGTTTGCATCGGTATTATAAATACCATCGTAAGGTGTAATGTAGTAATTACCCCAGTTTATGTTATTTACATCCTTCCAAGCACCAACTTGGCTATAGGCACCCCAGCAAGCATAAATACCAAATTTTGCATCCAAGGCCCATTCAGGAGTTTCGTGCTGACGCAATGATTCCCAATTGGATTCGTATTGTTCTGTTGTTTTGGAAGTTTTTTCTTGCTTTTTTGAAGTGCAAGAACCAAATAGAGTTAGTATAATTGCTCCTATGATGTAAAAGCTATATTTATTTTTCATTCTAATTATTTAATTTGTTTAAATTCCATTCCGTTCAACCACGTAATACCTACTTCTTTATCAATTCTAAAAGATAAGTTAATAGCTTGTTTTCCATTGCTTTCAAGAAAATGGGTAACAGACATAGGTTTGCGTTCTCCCATATCTTTACCATCACTATATATTGCAATAACATCATCAGCTACATATTCTTTTTTTCCATTAGTATCCTCTTGCTTTACTATAAAGTTGGTCTGAAAATATTTTCTATCTCCCATAGTATTGTGATGATAGGTCTTTAACTCATATTTTCCTTTGGGTAGATTTGTTATGGTCATATAAATGTGTCCTTTTTCTACATAAATTCCATCAGCAGCCATATATGCTAAATCTCCCATAATTGCTGGTTTTCCTTTGCTTTTCAATAGTTTTTCATCTGCTTTTATAGTAAAGTGTATGTTCTGGTCTAAAGTGAATACTAATTCATCTTCATTCGTTGAAACTTGCTCTTCCCATCCAAATTGCAGTAACTGATCTTTTGCTTGAATATCGATTTTGTGAATCGGGTAATCGTAAATAGGATTTCCATTATAAGAAATAGCATCTGAATTAAAAGCATCCGTTTTTATGGTTAAAGTTCCAGATTTTATTTTTCCGGATGTAGCTTTAATTTTAATTTCTCCAGCATTAATACTTCCTTGTAAATAAACACTAGCAACACCGTGATATGCTTGCATGTTTTTAATGTATTTTTCATTAGCATAAAGTATTTCTCCTTCTCCTTTCACTTCAAAATGGACTTTATTTGTGGCGTCGGTAATTACTTCGCCGTTTTTGTCTACAATGTAAGCGCGTATCATTTTAAGATCGGAACCACCTGCTTGTAATGGAATATTAGGATTGTCTATACTTAATTTAAGTGCATAAGGGGTTAAGGTTTTAGTACGTGAATGAGATATTTCTTCTTTATTGCCATAAATTGCTTTAGCTGTCAACTTCTCGTTTGTCCAATTATATCGGAAAGTAAATGATGGATGGTTGTTTAAAATTCGTAGTGGATCATTATCTGGACTTTGAATGGCTACCAGTTTATCATTAGCATATAAGGCAACTTTAGGAGCGTTACTATAAATATGAATTTTTTCATTTTTATAAACTGATTCATCGGCAATGTGAACAAAAGGAAGTTGAGAGTTCTCGGATTGATACCAGTAATATGCTGGGCGAGGCATGCGATAGGCAGTTTGCAAACCATATTCGGTTATCATATCGTGTTCTTTGGGTGTAGGGCGCAAACGGTTATAATCAGCACCCACCCAAAGTAGTGCTCCAATGTTGTTTTTACGTTTCTTGTAACGTGAAATATGGAATTGTTGATTTAAACCATTGCGCGAAAAACCATTTTCCATTACCATACAGAAATCACCCTCAGGCCAATCGGTACGTCGGTAATCCATGGTGGCATAAATATCTGTTACTCCTGCATTTTTAATTCCGCACCAGGCACTTGAAGCACTAGCTGTTAAACGAAACGGATCTTCTTCTTTAATGGCACTATTAAGTTGCGGAACAGGTCCGCGGTGATTAATTCCAGCTCCCCAAATAATTATAGAAGGGTGATTACGGTGGTTACGAACCATAACACGAGATGCTTGTTCTAAATTGTTCATCCATGCGCCTTGTTGCCATTGCACCCATGTTGATGGTTCTTCCATTACAACCATTCCAAGCTCGTCACAGGCTTGTATAAAAGCATCGTCTTGGGTATAATGTGAGGTGCGTATAGCATTTATGCCTGCTTCTTTGTAACGTAAAGCAGCTTCATAATGCAGCGTGTTGGGAACAGCATCACCAATATGAGGATAACTCTGATGACGATTTACTCCAACCATAAAAAAAGGTTCACCATTAAGCAATAACCCTTGTCCATCTATTAATTCAATAGAGCGAAAGCCAAATTTATTTTCAACAAAATCTACAGCTTCGTTATTCAAATAGATAATAGAAACAGCACGGTATAAGTAAGGGCTATTAGGTGACCATAAGTTGTAATTATTGGTAAGTTCGGTTGATTGTCTAAATGTTTTTTGATGCCCCGATGAAATTATTGAAGATGTTTTGAGCTTTTTTAGTACATAACCTTCCGCATCTACAATCATTGTTTCAATTCGGCAATCAGCTTGATTAGAATGCTCATTAACTACCGTAGTTTTAACCGAAACAGTACCATTTCGTTTTTTTACGGTAGGTGTAGTTATATGAACTCCGGCATCAAAATCTTCCCAATTGAAATTTACATGTAGCTTATTGGTTTTTACTAAGTAAACGTCGCGGTAAATTCCTGCCCATTTTACATAATCTGTTTCATCTGGATCTGGAGCAATAATGGGGTTAAAGCTATTATCGGCAAGGACAGTAATATTGTTTATTTTACCTGGTAAAACAAAATCAGTAATGTCAAAATGATGAGGTGTATAGCCATTCACAGCGTATCTGCCAACAAATTTCCCATTTACCCATAATTCAGTGGCATTATGTACACCTTCAAATTCAATAAAGGCTTTTTCGTTTTTTTTCAATTGAATTAATAGTTGCTTGCGATACCAATTATGGTCGCGTAAATAAGTTTCTTGAATCCAATTATGGGTAACACTGTCTATCATTAAAGAAACAGGATCGGGATTATGAGGAATACAGACCTTTTTCCAACTGCTGTCATCAAAATTAATTGCAGTAGGTTTTTCAGTTTTAGACATTTTAGAAAACTTCCAATCGAGATTGATATTTTGTTTTGTTCTATTGGTTAATGGATATCCTTCAGGTAATTGGGCGTGAGCTAAACTCCCAACCATAAATAGTAACAAGATTCCTATTAATTTACGTTTCATATTATTGATATAAATTTTGTAATATAAAGATATAGGAATCTATGAGAGGAAATTGATAAATTCAATACAAAACAGTGTTGAAACGGTAGCGGTCACAGTGGAATTAACCGTTAATAATGTTTAGATATCTAACTATTATTGTGTGGTTTATGGAGGTGTTCTTGTTTCTGAGTTAACAAAGTAAGTATTCATGGTGTCAATTATTTAACTTTACTTTTTGTTATTAAAAACAAATCTTACTTTTGAAGCTATGATTGAAAAAAAGGATAGAAAAGTTATTGAAGAAGCGCTAGAACATATTTGCTCACATAAGCTTTTTGTTAACTCTTCTATTAATACAAGGTTACTTAGATATCTTGTAGAAAAGGCTTTTGTTGAAGAAGACCTAAAAGAATTTACTATTGGTATGGATCTTTGGGGTAAAGATTATGGTGATGATAAAAATGATGGTGTTGTACGGTCATACATGTATAAGCTTCGTAAAAAACTGGATGAATATTATATTGAAAATGATGCCGATAAAACTATTATTTTTGAAATAAAGAAAGGTCAGTACAATCTTAAATTTTTAACACCAGATGTATATAAAGGGATAAGTAATGAATCAAAGGGTTTTATAAAAATACCAATTAAATATTTAAAAATATTAGGCTTAATAATATTTATGGGGTTGCTTCTAATTTCGTCTTGGTATTTAATTTTTGAAAGACAAGAACTTTGTTGGAGATCATTTTTTGATAAAAATGCAAACAATTTAGTTATTGTGTCAGATCAGTTTATGTTAACAGAGAAGAATCAATGGGATGAACTTCATGCAACAATGTACTCGGAAATAAATAGTAATGAAGAATATTTGGATTATGTAAAAGAACATCCTGAACGAAATATAGCCACAACCGATTATACGTTATTATCGCAAATGGTTCCATGGTCTATAAAAAGATTGTCTGAATGGTTTTTTAAATATAAAAGTGATTTTAAACTTCAATTTGAAAGTAAGCTGAATTATAAAGAAATTCAGGATAATAACATTCTTTTTATTGGGCAATATAAATCTATGAACACTTCTAAATCACTATTTCTTAAAAATAGTAAGGTATTTACAATGTATCAAGATGGATTTAAATATAAAGAAGGTGAAATAGAAAAGGTTTACAATACCAATTATGGTAAAAATGGGAAGATTGAATATGCAATGGTATCATTTACTTCTTTGAGTCCAAATAATGAAGCTCTTTATTTTGTTTCGAATAACGATATTGGGGTAATTGCAACACTAAGAAATTTTACAGATTCGAAATGGCTAAAAGAATTTTATAAAATATTACCTAAAAATACTAAATATTTCAATGCTCTATATGAAGTAAAAGGTATGCAACGCACAGATATGAGTTGTAAATTAATGGAGTTAGAAGTTATTGATTTAGTGGTAAATTAGGCAACGAGTTTTATTGGGAGCAGTAATACAATTTAAATACCTTAATAATTAAATTCTGGTTTACAAAATTTTTGCTTTTTAGTAGGTTTTCTCTATACAAAGAAATGAAATAGAACAATTTTGAACAATTTTAGGTTACAAATGGGTTTTTTGAGATAATTTCTTTTAATAGGTTTTAACTTAGTAAAAGTTAATATTAAATAAATAGAAAAATAATTTTCATATGAAATCAATAATCAAAATATCTCGACAAGTTTCAGTGCTAATAGTACTTTTAATTGCTGGTTCAATGTTTGCTCAAAAAGCTCCTACTTTTAAAAATGGAGAGGATTTAAAACCTAAAAATGCAAAGTGGAAATTGATTAAAAACATGTCTGACGAATTTGATGGAAAAAAAGTAGATGAAAATAAATGGCAAATTTCAGGTCAAGGTTGGATTGGTCGTGCACCAGGATTATTTCTTGCTGAAAATGTAAATGTAGCTGATGGAAGTTTACAGATTACAACTACTAAAATGGATAAAACTATTGTAAAACATAATAAAGAATATACACACGGCGGGGGCTATGTTGGTTCAAGAGAAGGAATGACATATGGTTATTACGAGTGTGAAATGAAAGCAAATAAAACTTTTATGTCTTCAACTTTTTGGTTAATTAATGAAGGTAAAGATTTAGAAGGTTGTGATAAAAGAACTACAGAATTAGATATTCAAGAATGTGTGGGACAAATTGTAAATGATGCCAAATGGATGAAAGATTTTGATCAATCAATGAATTCAAATACCCATAGCCGAAATATTCCTGAAGGATGTGATTATAAAAAAGGAACTAGTAAAGCCGGTAAGCTTGCCGGAGGAAAAGTTTATGACGATTTTCATGTATATGGTGTTTGGTGGAAAAGTAAAGATGAAATATTATTCTTTTTAGATGGAGAATTGGTAAAAAAAGTAACTCCGCCAGCAGATTTTAATATTCCAATGAATTTAAGAATGGTTGTTGAAACATATGATTGGAATCCGGTTCCTGCTGATGGTGGAATGAATAAATCAAAAGAAGATAGAACAACAACTTATAATTGGGTTCGTTCTTGGAAATTAGTTGATTAATTTAAGTATAAATAAAAATATGAAATCATTAATCAAAATATCTCAACAAATTTCAGCGCTAATAATACTATTAATAGCTGGGTCAATGTTTGCTCAAAAATCTCCAACTTTTAAAAATGGAGAGGATCCAAAACCATCAAGTAAAAAATGGGAATTGGTTCAAGGAATGTCAGATGAGTTTAATGGTAAAGAAATCAATCAAAAAAAATGGCAAATTTCTGGACAAGAATGGATTGGTCGTGCACCAGGATTGTTTTTAGCTGAAAATGTAAAAGTAGTAGATGGTAGTCTAAAGATAACTACAACAATATTGCCTGAGACATTAGTAAAGCAAGGCCGGAATTACACACATGGTGGTGGTTATGTTGGTTCTAAGGAAGGAATGACTTATGGTTATTATGAGTGTGAAATGAAGGCAAATAAAACCTTTATGTCTTCAACATTTTGGTTATATAACAATAGAGAGGATGGAGAAGGGTGTGATAAAAGAAGTACTGAACTAGATATTCAAGAATCTATAGGGCAAATAACAGGTGAAGATGTTGAGGATTTGCAAAAGTTTGAGAAATTCATGAATTACAATACACATAGTAGAAATATTGAGGAAGGGTGTGAGGTAAAAAAAGGGATTATTGGAGGTAAAGCACGAATGGAAGGAAAAGTTTATGATGATTTTCATGTTTTTGGAGTATGGTGGAAAAGTGAAAATGAAGTATTATTCTTTTTAGACGGAATGTTTGTAGATAAAGTAACACCTCCTGCAGATTTTAATGTTCCAATGTATTTAAGAATGGTAGTTGAAACGTATAATTGGAATCCTGTACCTGCTGATGGAGGAATGACAGGGTCAAAAAAAGATAGAACAACAACTTATAACTGGGTTCGTTCTTGGAAATTGGTTGATTAAACATATGTTTTAAGAAGAAACTCATATGAGAATATGGGTTATATAGAAATTGATTTCTTTTGTTGAAAATATTTTTAACATGAGATTTTTTAAAAACACAGGTGTAAAGTTGTTGTTAGCCTTTATGTTGATAATGTTATGCCTTATGCATTACGTACATTTGGGATAAGCCGTAAAAAAAATTAATATGACCTTAAACTTAAAACTAGTTATTAGCTGGATGATAATTATTTCAGCACTTCTGATTTTTAATAGCTGTAGTAAACCTTATGAGAAATCGAAATCAGGAATTATATACGAAATACCATGTTCTGAAAATGAATCCATAAAAAAGATTTCCATCTCGGTTTTATCTCCGGTTATCATTAAGGTTTCAATAGCTGAAAACGATTCTTTACTTGTTGTCCCCAGTATTATAGCTAAAGAAAAGTTGGGTGCTGAAGTCCGATTTGACGTATCGTCGAAGGATGAATATATAAAAATAAGCACTGATAGCATTATTGTATATTTAGATAAAAAAACAGGAGAAATTAGCTTTCATGACGTATATAACAGTTTATTGTTGGCAACAACGAAAAACGAAATAACTCCTTACAAATTAGGCAACGATAGTTCTTATAAGATAAAGCAACACTTTCTCTGGACTGAGAATGAAGCCTTATATGGTCTGGGCCAACATGAATTAAATACACTTAACTTGAGGGGGCAAAAGATTGAACTTTCTCAACACAATACACGGGTATCAATCCCTGTTCTGTTATCCACAAAAGGATATGGATTATATTGGGATAATTATTCTCAATCTTATTATCAGGACTCTAATGACTCTTCTTATTTAGCTTCTGATGTTGCGGATAAAATTCAATATTACTTTGTAAAAGGCAGACAATTCGACCATATTATTGCAGGCCTTAGAGAACTAACTGGTGAATCTCCCATGCTTCCCAGATGGGCTTTTGGGTATTTTCAAAGCCGGAACAGGTATAAAACCAAAAATGAACTTTTGGGGGTTGTTAAAAAACATCGGGATTTAAATATTCCTTTAGATGCCGTAATACTTGATTACATGCATTGGGGCGATAAAGGCTTTGGCTCAATGGTCTTCGATTCCATAGACTTTTCTCAGCCGGAACAAATGATTGATGATTTGCATCGTAAATACAACTGCAAGTTAATTACATCGGTGTGGCCATCTTTTAACAAACAGTCTGCAAACTGGCAGTTATTCAACAAAGATAGTTTGTTTTTGGGCTTAGACTTAGGGCATTTCGGAGATGTTTATGATGCTTATAATCCAAAAGCAGGTGAGTTGTACTGGAGTATGGTAAAGAAAAGTTATTGGGATAAGGGCGTAGACGGAATATGGTTCGATGCAACAGAACCAGAGCAGCTCAAGAGATTTAAAAACACACAATGCTATCTTGGTCCAACGGCTAAATATCAGAACCTATTTTCGTATTTTGATATGAAAAACGTTTTTGAACCCCAGCTTGAAATTGATACCAACCGCGTTTTTGTATTAACAAGGTCTGCTTTTCTTGGGCAGCAAAAATTCGGCTCTGTAGTATGGTCGGGTGATATTGGCACTGACTTTAAAACATTAAAAGAACAAATTCCGACAGGCTTAAACTTTTGTATGACAGGCATACCTTATTGGAATACAGATATTGGAGGCTATTTGGGCGGAGACCCAAGTGATGAAAATTATCAGGAAGTATTTGTACGATGGTTTCAGTACGGAGCATTTACACCAATGTTTCGGGCGCATGGCCGACGACATCCGTTTAGTAGCCGTAGTGGCGAAAACGAGATGTGGTCGTTTGGTGCAAAAAACCAGGAAATACTAACAGACATGATTAACCTTCGTTATCGCTTGTTACCCTATATTTATACGCTTTCAAATAAAGTTCATTCCGATGGATATACGCTTATGCGTGCTTTGGTATTCGACTTCATTAATGATGAATCGGTGTATAACATAGTCGATCAGTTTTTAGTGGGTAATATTATGGTTTGTCCGGTAACAGAAAAAGGAGCTGTAGAACGGAAGGTATATTTACCCAAAGGATGTGATTGGTTTGATTTCTGGACAGGAAAAAAACATACAGGAGGACAAACGATTATTGCAGCCGCTCCTATTGAGAGGATACCATTATTTGTAAAATCGGGAACTATTTTGCCTTTAGCTGATGTGATGCAATATTCCTCTGAAAAAGCGTTGGATAATATTGAACTTCGCATTTACCCTGGGGAAAATGCTGATTTTGTACTTTATGAAGATGAAGGAGATAACTATAATTATAAACAGGGAGGCTTTAGTACCATTCAATTTACTTATAATGAGGAAGGTAATACGGTTTCTGTAGGTGGAATAAAGGGAGAATTTGAGGGTATGTTACAAAAACGGACTTACCAGATTACAAAAGTTTCAGAAGGTGTTGCTGTTGGAATTGAGAAAACAATTTCAGGAAATATTGTAAATTACAATGGAAACGCGATAAAAGTAAAGTTGTAATTATTTTTTGTTGAGAAAATGAAAAGAACCAGAAAATATAAAATAATACACAAAGGCATAACAATATGTATAAGTAATGGCAGGCAGAGTAGCTAATATCAAGGTTTGTAGCCCTCTCAAACTTCATCACGATTTGACAGAAAAGAACCAGACAGTCTACCACTACTCATACATTTAACGATGATTTAGCACAAGAAAAACCAAACATATTAGTAATTCTTGCTGATGATTTGGGTTATGGAGATCTTGGTTTTACAGGTTCAAAAGAAATAATGACTCCAAATTTGGACAATTTAGCAAATAAAGGAGTTGTTTTTAAAAACGGTTATGTAACACATCCATATTGTGGACCATTTAGATCAGGGTTAGTTACAGGGCGCTATCAAGCACGTTTTGGTATTGAAATAAACATAACCAATTCTCCTTTTGATATGTATAGTGGTTTGCCTTTAACAGAGCAAACATTTGCTAATCGTTTACAAAAAACGGGTTATAATACAGGTGCAATTGGTAAATGGCATTTGGGCGGTTCAGACCCTTTTCATCCAAACAATAGAGGTTTCGATTATTTCTATGGGTTTTTATCTGGTGGACATTCTTACTTTCCAAAAAATGTAAAAACGCATATGCCTTTGTTAATTGGAGATGATAAACACCCACATTACAGTGCTAATGAAGGAAGTTACCAACCGTTAACTAGAAATGATAAAGCAGGTGAGTTTAATGAATATTTAACTACAGCTTTAAGTAAAGATGCTGCAAGATTTATTGAAGGTTCTAAGGATCCGTTTTGTTTGTATTTAGCATATAACGCACCGCATTTACCATTGGAAGCACCAAAGGAAACTATTGAAAAATACAGCCATATAAAAGATAAAAAAAGAAGAACGTATGCAGCAATGGTTGATGAGCTGGATAAAGGTGTTGGAATTGTTGTTGAAGCTTTAAAGAAGTCTGGAAAATATGAGAATACCTTAATTTTCTTTTTATCAGATAATGGTGGTCCAAGAAAAAATGGAGAATCATTTGCTACAAATGGAAATTTTAGAGAAGGTAAAGGAAGTATGTATGAAGGAGGAACTCACGTGCCATTTATTTTACATTGGCCTAAAGGGAACTTAAAAACAGGAGAGTTTAATGGTTTAGTATCTGCATTAGATATTGCAGCAACATCTGTTGCTATAGGAAACGGAGATACTTCAGGAAATGAATTAGAAGGAGTAAATTTAATTCCTTTTTTAAAGGGTGAAAAGAAAGGTTCACCACACGATGCTTTGTATTGGAGAATGGATGATGGTAGAGGTTGGGCAGTAAGAACTGAAGCGTCAAAGTTTTTAAAATTAAATAGAACAGCTGCAAAGCCTGAATTGTTTAATATGGAAAAGGATCCTTTTGAATCTACAAATATTGTTACCAAAGAAGTTGTTAAAAGAAAAGAAATGGCAAAGCTTTGGAATAATTGGAATCAAGGTAACATAGGTAATATTTGGTTGCAGTCTGGTCAATATCAAAAAAAGAGGATTAAAATGTATAAAGATTTGTATGAGAAGTTAGAAAAGGATGCCTCAAAAAAGAAATCATTAGTTATTGAGTAGTAAAGAAATATAGGAATAGAACTTCTTTAAGTTTACCTTTATTCCTTAAATAATTCATTTTATAATATGTTAAAAAAAAGTATTCTATCTGTTTTTGTATTACTGTTAATATCTTGTAATTCAACAATTGAAAAAAAGGAAGAGGTTAATCCAGTTTTATCATTTTTAAATTTGAATTTCGGAATGTTTATCCATTACAATATGGGTACATTTCACGGTGAGCAATGGGCAAAACCAAATCACGATCCAAAGTCATTTGCACCAACTAATTTAGATTGTAATCAGTGGGCAAAAGCTGCAAAATCGGCTAAAATGAATTATGCTGTATTTACTACAAAACATCACGATGGATTTTGTTTGTGGGATACTAAAGTAACCGATTATGACGTGGCAAGTAGTTCATACAAAGGTGATATTGTAAAGGAGTATGTAGATGCATTTAGAAAACAAAATATTAAAGTTGGACTCTATTTTTCAGTTTGGGATCGACAACATAAAATTGAACACGGCAATATTACTCCTGAAAATATTCAATATACAAAAGATCAATTAACAGAATTACTGACCAATTATGGAGAAGTTGTTTGTATTGTAATTGATGGTTGGGGGTCTAAATGGGGAAATGGACCAGATTTTAAAGAGTTACCTTTTAAAGTTTTGGCTGATCATATTCATTCTATGCAGCCAAATTGTTTAGTTATAAATCACAGTTGTAAAACAGATTTAGATGTAACTCAATTGGTACATTATGAGGCAACTCACGGTCAACATTGTCCGTTTGATAATACTTTGCCATCTCAACAAGGGCCAACGTTGCAATCTACTTGGTTTTGGGAAAAAGGATATGAAAATCAAGAATTAAAATCTGTAGAGTCTGTTGTTAAAGAATTAAATTTTGCAAACTCACATTATGCAAATTATTTATTAAATGCTGCGCCAAATGACAAAGGTTTAATGGATGATAATGTTTTAAATAGATTGAAAGAAATTGGTAAAAAAGTATTTTTACCAGCGCCATTAAAACAATTACCTAAAATTGAAAAGCCACATAAAAATGTTGTGGTTACAGCTTCTAGTTTTTCTTCCGAAGAATTTAAACCAGAAAGTGTTATTGATTGTAATTTGTTTACTCGTTGGCAATTTGCTAAAGGTGATGAAAATCCATGGATTGAGCTTGATTTTGGAAAACCCCAAACGTTTAATAGAGTTATTTGTGGCGAATATAAAAAGGGAGTAAGTAAATTTAAGATTGAAGCTTTTGTTAATGGTAATTGGAAATTATTAGCAGAAGGAAATGAAATCACTCATAATTTTAATGCTTCTTTTGAAGAGGTTACTGCTCAAAAATTTAGATTGGTAGTTTTAGAGAGCACACAACTTCCTAAAATTGCGGAAATTACATTTGTAAAATATTAGTATTTCCTTGTAATTCTAATTGAAAATGAAGGGTCTCAAGTGTTATTTTAGTGAGGTTTTATAAGTTTTTGGTCTCTAAGCTAAGTACAAGTGAATACTTTCTAATAATATAATTTGTCATTCTTGTGTAGGCTGGATTCCATAGACTTGTTTAAAATAAATTTCTACCTTGGCAGGAATGACAGCAGTTATTAAGAATAATTCTGTAAAAATTCAGATAAAATAGTTTTTCTAGAAAGATCCATTTTTTTACGTAACCTGCTGCGTGAAGTATTTATTCCTTCAACACTAATACCCATTATTTGGGCCATATCTTTACTGGAAAAACCTAATTTAATAAAGGCACACATTTTTAGATCTGTAGGTGTTAAAAGCGGGTAATTCGCTTTTAATGAAGAATAAAAACTATCATTAACCTTAGTGAAATGAGATTGAAATTCTATCCATTTTCCTTTGGTGCTAATGTTAAGTGAATTTTTAACATCCTTAATAATTTCAATATTATCACCTTTCACAATCAATTTGTTTAATTGTTTTTTTATATCCTCTTGCAAAGTATCACGTTCTAATAATTGCAATGCAGAAGATAATAGTTCTTTGTTTTTCAACTCTAATATTTCATCTTGTTTTTGAATTTCAAGCTGTTGTTTTTCATTTACAATTTGTTGATTTAGTAATTTAAGCTTGGTTTTTCTGTTAAAATAAAAAATTACAAACCCAAATAAACTGCTTAAAACAACAGTTATTGAAAACAATTTTAATCTCCAAAATTCTTTTTCGCCTTTAAGAAGTTTTATTTGTTGTGACTTTAATTTTTCATTATTTTCTTTTAATTGAACTTCATATTTATTTTTAATTTCAAATAATTCCTTGTTTTGAGATTTGTTACCGCTAAAAACTTGATCGTTTAATTTAGATGCTAATAAAAGGTATTTATAGGCGAGTTTATGATCGCCTTTAGCTTCATAAATTTTTGAAAGGTTCTTAGATATTTGTAGTTTTTTATCTGGCTGATTTTCAAATTTATTTATAGCAGCCAAACTTTTATGGTAATAATAAATGGCAGAATCTCTATTTTTTTTAAGTTCGTAATATTGTCCAAGTCTTTGGTATAGTAGTGTGTGTGGTCTTTTTAAGGGAAGCGGATAAATGCTTTTTAATTTAAAAAGTATACTTTTTGCCTTGTCTGGCTCGTTTTTTTTGATGTAGATGTGAGCTAATTGAATTTGAGAATAATGAAAAGTAGATTCATCAATGCCACTTTTTTTTAAATATTCAATACTTTTTAAAGCTAACTCCTCTGCTTTTTCAAAATTAAATGTTGATTTTATTTCTATCCAAGCACCAATATTATATATTTTACCTAATAAATTATCCTTAATAATTTGTGTTGGGTTATGTTTTTGTACAATATCAATAGCTTCTAAATAACTGTTTGTTGCCTTTTCATGTTGCTCAAAAACCATGTAAAGTGAGGTTAACTTATTTAATGTTTCAATTTTTTGAGTTAAGTACTTAGGTGATTCTACTAATGGAAATAGTTTCCATATTTCATCGTAACTATTACTGTAAAATCCTTTTTTATTGTAAAATTGGATTAGTTTATATCTAGTGTTTATTATTTGAAGTGTATCCTTTTTTTTCTCAAACAGTAATACGGATTTTAAAAGCTTTTTTTCTTGTGAATCTATTTTTAGAGAGTCTAATTGAAGTTGATTAGAATAGATTGAAAATGAAATTATAAAAAATGATAAATGTAAGATGTTCTTTAGTAGTTTGTTAGTCATTTTATTTTGATTGATTACATAAAATACTGATTTTGTGTATATAAAAATACTAAATTATAATAAGTGCTATGAGAAAATGTACTCAAAAATTACAATTGCTATGTTTATGCTATGTTGATTTATTATGTTTTGAGTTATATTATTTGAAAATTTGTGTAATACTTTAAATTAAACTAAAATGAGAGATCATTTATACAAATCATTTAATTATGCGAAATAAAAATTATGTTTTTTTTGTTTTAGGAATTTTATTTATGTTAATTTCTTGTGCCTCTATAGAAAAAAAACAAGAAAAATCTTCTAAACCAAATATCATCTTTTTACTTTCAGATGATCAACGTGATAATACATTTGGAGCAATGGGACACCCAATTGTTAAATCTCCAAATGTAGATGAATTAATTAATAAAGGAGTTCGTTTTTCTAATACATACATAGCTGAGCCTATTTGTGCTTCAAGTAGAGCAGCTTTATTTACAGGAACTTACGAGCGTGTTAATGGTGTAGGTTTTACGTCGGTTTATTCATTAAGTGAAAGTCAATGGAAAGAAAGTTACCCTGAATTATTACGTAAAAATGGATATTATACTGGATTTATAGGGAAGTTTGGTGTGGAATATTACACTTTTAAAGGAAAAGCATCTGAAAAATTTGATTATTGGAGAGCTCATGATGGTTGGTCTAAATTTTGGCCAAAAGGATTAGAAAATTGCTCAGCATATTCTGATTTAAAAGAAGACATTATAACACCTATAATGGGAGAGAGTATTGAAGACTTTTTACAAAAAACGCCAGAAGACAAACCGTTTTGTCTTTCTGTTAGTTTTTCTGTTCCTCACGGAAGTCAAATTATGTCTATGCATCCAGAAAGTGAGATGGCAGAAATTTGTTTAGAGCCTGCAAACAATTACGAAAAGTTGCAAGGAACAGAGTTTTATGACACCTTATATAGAAACAATGTTGTGAGAATTCCAAAAGAAACAACTAAAGATCCTTATAGGTTTATTCCTGAATATATGTTGGATCAACAAAAAGGACGTGCAACACAGACCTATATTTACGATTACGATACCATTTCTTGTAAGGAGCATTATATCCGTTATTACCAACAAATTTCTGGAATGGATAAGGTAATTGGTGATATGGTAAAATCGCTTAAAGAAAAAGGGTTGGATAAAAATACCATTATTATTTTTGCTAGTGATCACGGTTTGTTAATGGGAGAATACGGAATGGGAGGAAAGGCTTTGTTGTATGATTTAGCGTCTAAAATTCCTTGTTTTATTTATGATCCTCGTTTACCTGAAAGCGAAAGAGGACGAAATATTAAAGAACTTGTTTCAAGTCTTGATATAACTTCAACTATTTTAGATTATGCGGGAATTGAGTCTCCAAAAGCTATGCAAGGAACTAGTTTAACACCATTAATTAGTGGAACTCAGAAAGATTGGCGTAAAGAATTGTTTTTAGAAAGTTTTTTTACAGGAAGAGATAATCCATTTTGTGAAGGAATTAGAAAAGGTGATTGGAAATACATACGAATGTATCGTGGTGGTTTTTGGGGTTATAATGAAGCTGATTTGGATTTTACGAATAAAAATCCTGGCTATGAACAATTATTTAATTTGAAGGATGATCCTAAAGAAAAGAATAATTTAATTCAGCAATATGAAGGCAGTGAATTGTTAGCTGAATTAAGAGGTAAAACGGCTAACTATGCTAGTGATATGAATAAAACGCGTGTAGATTATTCTAAAACGCACGAAATTGCTTTAAGAAAGAAGAATAAAAATAAAAAAACTAAAAAGAATAAAAAATAAGATGATGTACACTATTAAAAGTTTCACTAAAAAGTTACTATTACTTCTGTGTGTGGTAGTTTCTTTGAATAAATTAAATGCCCAAGAGAGACCGAATATTATTATGATTATGACTGATGACCAAGGTTGGTTTGATGCTGGATTTAATGGGAATAAAACCATTAAAACTCCAAATCTGGATAAATTGGCTTCAAAAGGTGTTGTTTTTGATCGTTTTTATTCTGGTTCAGCAGTTTGTTCTCCAACAAGAGCAAGTGTTATTACTGGTAGAAATCCACTTAGAATTGGAATTCCAGATGCAAATTCTGGACATATGAAAAAAGAGGAAATTACAATTGCTGAATTGGTGAAAAAAAAAGGATATGCAACAGGACATTACGGGAAATGGCATTTAGGTATATTGACTAAAAAAGAATTAGATGCCAATCGTGGTGGTAAAGAAAAACATTTCAAACATTATAGTATTCCAACAATGCACGGGTATGATGAGTTTTTTTGTACAGAATCTAAAGTGCCAACATTTGATCCACTGTTACAACCTGCTGAATTTAAAGATGAGGAATCATTAAAATATGGTTGGTCTGCAGTTAAAAAAGGAGAAGGATCAGAAAGTTATAATACTTCGTATTGGATTGGAGATGAAAAGAAATCTAAAGATGATTTATCGGGAGATGATACCAAGCTTATTGTTGACAAGGTAATTCCTTTTATTAATAAATCGGTAGCAAATAAAAAACCGTTTTTCACAACAGTTTGGACACATGCACCACATTTACCGGTAGTTACAAGTGATTATTATAAATCTAAATATTATGGTTTAACTAATAAAGAACAGCTATACTTTGGTTGTATAACTGCTTTAGATGATCAAATTGGTGCGTTGTGGAGTGAGCTAGAAAGACTTGGGATTACTGATAATACTATGATTTGGTTTTGTAGTGATAATGGTCCTGAAAATAAAACTCCAGGGAGTGCAGGAGAATTTAGAGCTCGTAAAAGAAGTTTGTATGAAGGAGGATTACGTATACCCGCTTTTGTGGTTTGGGAAGGAAAAATAAAAGGAAATAAACGTGTAGATTTTCCGGCTTTTACAAGTGATTACTTACCAACTTTAATAAATGTGTTGGATATTGATTATCCAGATGATAGACCATTAGATGGAATAAATATTATGCCTTTTATTAAAAAACCTAAGAAAATACGTAAAAAACCAATGGGATTTGCTTATAAAAAACGAATTTCTTGGGTTACAAATCAATATAAATTGGTTTCTGAAGATTTAGGTGAAATTTATGAATTGTATGATTTGCTAAATGACAGAAGTGAAAACATCAACATAATTAAATCGAAGGCTGAACTTGCAGCTAAAATGGAAAAAGAATTGGATGAATGGTTATTATCTGTAGAAAATAGTAAAAATGGAAATGATTATTAATAAGAAGTTTATTAGAAAAACGTGGAGTTTATTGCTGTATTTAGTAGTGTTATGTAATTATATGTTGGTGATGGCATGCTCAAATACTTCAACAATAAAAAAACCACTAAATGTAATAGTAGTGTTAATTGATGATATGGGATATGGAGACATAGCTGTTCTCGGTAATCCAATCGTTAAAACACCTAATTTTGATGCGTTTCACAATAAGAGTATCAGCTTTTCTAATTTTGGTGTTAGTCCAACTTGTGCGCCAAGTAGATGTGCAATATTAACAGGGAAACATGAGTTTCTTTCCTCTGTAACCCATACTATCAAGCCAATGCGTAATATGAGTCTAGAGAGTACTACAATAGCCGATTTATTTAAAGCTAAAGGTTATGAAACAGGACTCTTTGGAAAATGGCATTTAGGACAATCAGAGGAATATGGTCCATGGGCAAGAGGTTTCAATAAAACTTTAGTGGTACCAGATGATATGCAAAATACCCATTACAACCCTAAACTTTTAAAAAATCAGGTTGAAATAAAAACAAAAGGATATCGTACAGATATTATTTTTGATGAAGCCATGAATTTTATTGAAGACAATAAAGAGCAACCTTTTTTCTGTTACTTAGCTACATATACACCGCATGCACCATGCGTGGTTCCTGATAAGTATACTGATCCATATAATCAATACACAAAAAAGATGGGGTCTAAGAGATACAAACCTGAATTTAATGGAATGATTGCCAATGTAGATGAAAATTTGGGTAGGTTAATGGATAAAGTGAAGGCTGCAGGTTTAGAAGAAAATACACTTATTGTTGTTTTGGGAGATAATGGAGGTACATTTGGAGTAGATACTTTTAATGATGGAAGACGTGGTGTTAAGGCAACTGTTTGGTCAGGTGGAATTCGCACATTTTCATTTTGGAAATTTGGAGATAATTTTGTTCCTGGAGAAACTTCAGAAATGGCACGTCATATAGATATTTTACCAACATTAGCAGAATTTTGTAACCTGAAAATCCCAAATAAAACACAAAATCAATTAGAAGGAAATAGTTTAAAGAAACTGTTGGAAGGAAAAACAAATAAATTGAAAGATGATAGAATGCAAGTTCATCATGTTGGTAGATGGCAAGACCCAACAAAATGGAAGTCTCATAAATACGCTAACGCTTGTGTGAGATGGAAGCAATATACATTAGTGCGCATAGAACCGTGTCATGACCCAAATTGTAAAACCTGCAGGATGATTTGGGAGCGTGAAGAGGGCCGTCCTATGCTTTACACTTCTAATAAGGAGCATCACCGAATGACAAAACCAGGGCAATGGGAGTTATTTGATATAGAAACAGACTCATATCAATCCAAAAACATAGCAAATAAACATCCCGATATAGTAGTTAAAATGAGTGAACATTATGAATCTTGGTGGAAAAAAGTAGAGAATCAACTTTCAAAATAATCATTAAGAAGATAAAAAAATAGTATAAAATGAAGATTTTAAAATTGACTCAAATAAGTGTGATGTTGCTCCTTTTTATTAGTGTTGCTTGCAGTACTGAGGATAAGGTTGTAGAAACAAATAATGGTTTATATACGGAAGATTGGGAGTCTTTGTCACAAGTGAATGAATCTCCAGATTGGTTTCAAGATGCAAAACTTGGAATCTATACACATTGGGGGCCAGTGTCTATTGCTAATCAGGGAATGAAAAAAGGAGCTGGATGGTATGGTTTAAATATGTATATGGACAGTGTAGTGGTAGATTGGAAAACAGGTAAGCCAGTAGAAAAAAATGGTAAGCTAAGTAATCAACCGTCAAGTGTTTTTGAGCATCATTTGAAAGCACATGGTCATCCATCTAAATTTGGATATAAAGATTTAATTCCTTTGTTTCAACCAGATAAATTCGATGCAAAAGAATGGGCTCAACTTTTTAAAAAAGCCGGAGCTAAATTTGCGGGGCCAGTAGCTATGCATCATGATAATTTTGCCATGTGGGACAGTAAAGTAACACGATGGAATTTAAAAAAGACCGCAGGAATAGATGCCGTTGGAGACTTGAAAAAAGAAATTGAAAAGAATGATATGAAATTTATAACGTCATTTCATCATGCGTTTACTTGGGTGTATTTTGCTAGAGCTCATTTTCATGATGCTACCAAAGAAACGTATGATTTATATACAGATCCTCATAGTATCGAAAATCATAAAACTTCAAAAAGATTTCAAGATGAATGGTTTGCTAAGTTAAAAGAGGTTATAGATAACTATCAGCCAGATATTATTTGGTTTGATTGGTGGGTAGAAGAATTAGATGAGGCGTATCGTAAAAAATTTGTAGCCTATTATTACAATAAAGCTAAAGAATGGAATAAGGAAGTTGTAATTAATTACAAAAACAATTCTTTTCCAGCAGAAACGGGAGTTAATGATTATGAAAGAGGACGACCAAATAAAATAAAAGACAAATTTTGGATGACGGATACATCACCGGGAGCTTGGTTCTTTAGAGAGAATGCAAAGTATGTTAGTCCTAATAAAATAGTGGATGTGCTAATTGATATTGTATCTAAAAATGGATTAATGTTATTGAATGTACCTCCAAATCCAGATGGTTCTATTCCTTCAGAAGTAAAAGAGTTATTAATTAATTTAGGAGAATGGCTAAATGTGAACGGAGAAGGAATATACAGCACAAGACCTTGGACTGTTTTTGGTGAAGGTCCTACTAGAATAAAAGGAGGAGGACACAAAGTAGAAAATCAGAAGCTTGAATACAAAGAGAATGATATTAGGTTTACTAAAAAGGGAGATAGTTTGTTGTTTGCATATATTATGGATACGCCTACAAAAGATATAAAAATTAATTCATTAGGGAAAAAGATGACATTGCTTGATGGTGAGATTACTGATATTGAAATTTTAGGGAGTAAGGAGAAGGTGCAATGGAATATAAATGATGATTGTTTAACTATAAAGAAACCTTTAAAAATTCCCAACGATTTAGCATTAGGTTTTAAACTTAAAATTAAAACAGTTTCAGAATATGGAATTGGAGGAGAAGACGACCCTGAATAAAGTATGTATGAAATAATAAAGTTGAAATGATTATAATTAATTCAATACTAAAAATAATGAGAATAAGTATCCTTAGCGTTTTGCTAACGTGTGTGTTTTTAAGTTGTACAAATGCACAAAAACCGATTAAACCAACAAAACCAAACATTGTAATTATCTATGCAGATGATATGGGTTATGGAGATTTAAATTGTGAAAATCCAAATTCTAAAATTCCTACGCCAAATTTAGATCAATTGGCATCCGAAGGAATGCGTTTTACTGATGCTCATAGCTCATCTGGGATTTGTTCACCTAGTAGGTTTGCTTTGTTAACAGGTCAATATCACTGGAGAAGAACTCATAATATTGTAAATTCATTTGGGCCCCCAATGTTTAAAGACAGCGATGTTACTTTGCCACAAACTTTAAAAGAAGGGGGATACAAAACTGCTGCTATTGGTAAATGGCACTTAGGTTGGAATTGGAATTTCATAAACAAAGAACCTTCTGGAGAACGCACCTATTGGGGTAAAACTCATAAAACGTATTTAGTTAAAGATATTGACTGGGAGGCTCCATTAACAGGTGGGCCTTTAGATAGGGGATTTGATTATTATTTTGGAGATGGTACTATTAATTTTCCGCCATATGCTTGGGTAGAAAATGATAAATTTATTGAAGCTCCAAGCGATTTTTTTGAATTTAATAAGTTTGAAAGAGAAGCTAAAGAAATAGATTGGGATTCTCGCCCTGGACCTAAAGTAGCGGGTTGGGATCCATATAGAGTGTTACCAACTTTAACAAAAAAAACTATTTCTTGGATTCAAGAGCAAAAGAAGGATGAACCATTTTTTCTATACTTAGCATTGCCTTCTCCACACGCACCAATTATTCCAAATGATGAATTTGATGGGAAGTCAGAAGCTGGAGCTTACGGTGATTATATGTTTCAAACAGATTGGATTGCAGGACAAGTTTTAAAGACTTTAAAAGAAAATGGTTTTGAAGAAAATACCATCGTTATTTTTAGTTCAGATAACGGTCCCGAACAATTTGCTTTTGAAAGAGCAGAAAAATTTGATCATTACAGTATGGGAGATTTTAGAGGATTGAAAAGAGATTTATGGGAAGGTGGACACCATATTCCTTTTATAATTAAATGGCCAAATAAGGTAGAAGCTGGAGCTGTTTCAGATAAATTAATATCACAAGTTGATATAATGGCTACAATTTTAGATATCACAAAAATTAAAACGCCAGAAAAAGCGGCAATGGACAGTCAAAGTTTTTTACCAATTATTATGGGGAAATCAGAAGGGAAATCGTTAAGAACTTCAACTATTCATAACACTCAAAGAAAAAGATTTGGAGTAAGGAATGGTAAATGGCTGTATATTAATTTTTCAACAGGTGATGTTTCTAAAATGCCAGAATACTACAAGAAATTAAGAGGTTATAAAGATTTCAAAACAAAAGGATTATTATTTGATTTGGATAAAGATATTGAGCAAAGAGTTAATTTATATACAAAGTATCCTGAAGTGGTTAAAGAAATGGAAATACTATTAAAGAAAGAATTAGATAGAGGATATTTAAAATAACATTACTCAATTACAAACGACTACAAACGTTTACATACGAAAGTAATTATATAATAACCGAATAAAACTTGAAAACCATAAGATATTTGCAATGTTGAATTGAACGAAAGATATTCAGCATAATTATTAAAACTTATCTTATGAGTACGTTAAGAAACAAAGTACAGTTAATTGGAAATTTAGGGAATAACCCTGAAATTATCACTTTAGATTCAGGAAAGAAATTAGCGAAATTTACAATTGCAACCAATGAATCATACAAGAATGCGCAAGGTGAAAAAGTAACCGATACACAATGGCATAATTTAGTGGCCTGGAATAAAACGGCAGAAATTGTTGAACGATTTTTAGAAAAAGGAAAAGAAATTGCAATTGAAGGAAAGCTAACTTCTAGAAGTTATGATGATAAAGATGGTAATAAAAGATATATAACTGAAGTTATTGTTAATGAGTTGTTACTACTTGGGAATAAGTAATACAGTATATTTTGTTATGAAAAATTAAACCACCCAATTTGGGTGGTTTTTTAATGAATAATCATTAATGTTTTACTAAGTTTTAATTTAACCCTAGGGCTATATATTTGAATAGTTTAATAATATCTTTTACTATAAAATAACTATACATAGTAGCCAAAAAGCAGTGTGAGCAAAATAATATCCTTACAAAATGTAAGATATGATCGGAAGATTTATGCTATTTTTTTACCTGCATCTGGACCCGCACTTTGGTTATATGCTTCAGTTGGTTCAAACAACCAAACACCTCTGCATGGTAAGCCCTTCTTTTCAAGATCAGCTTTAACTTTATCAAATATAACTCCTTCTGTTTGGTGGTCTTTTACCTTCGCAACAACTTGGTAAGACACCATACCTTTTACAGCTAAGACACTAACATTTGGATTTTCTTTTAAATTACTCGCTGTCTTTTGCATTAATATTTCAGCTGCACAAACTAAATCTTCTTGTGGGGCCATAGTGCTCCCAACAACTATAGTGTGCGGAATTCCTTTTGAGGATACTGATGTTATAACTTTTGTAGCTTCGTTGTCATTTAATAGTCTGATAACTTCTTGAGGCATTTTCATAATTATGAATATTAATTTATTAATGTTTGTTTTTAAGTGAAATTATTGTTCTTTTTAAAAGTACATTTTTTAATTCGTTAAATATTTATACATGAATAAAACAAGTTGATTAGATAGTTGTTTTTTCCATTAGCTTGTTAAGTTTTATTGTGAAAAATTAATAAATAACTTTGTGATAAAAATAAGATATTTCTAAATGTTAAATGCTTTAAAGATCTAATATGTTATAAAGTTATTTTCATATCAATTCATTAGATACAAATTTAAGTTTCTGCTAAGAAATTTACCAGTTTTTTAAGGTTTAATTTTATATTTGAATGATAACTTTTATACTGAAATTGAAAAGATATTAAAGGATTAAAATTTCAGTTGATTAAACAAATTTTGATTTTGTGATTATTGGATATTTAAGTGTAATTGTTGTAGTTGTAATTTTTTAGTATTGTGAATTTTGTTAAAGATTAACTCTATAAGTATTTAGTTTTATGGAGTAGAATAAATGTTTAAATTTGAATAAAATATTTTTTATGAAGTCAAAAAACCTATTCTTGCTATCTCTTTTGTTTATTTTTTTATTGAATATAACTTTTGCTCAAAATATAAAAAAAGAATTAGTTCCAATTACCTTTGAACATTTAAGGATTAATGTCGCAGATAAAGTAGCTACAGCAAAATGGTATGTTAATAATGTTGGCCTTGAAATAATAGCGTCAGATAATAGTGAAGTTATTTATGTAGCAGATAAAGATCATAATTTTATGTTGGAATTAAGTTCTGATAAAAGCTTGAGAATTAATTATGATGATATTAATTTAAATGCATTTCATTTAGCGTTTGAAGGCCATTCTTCTATAAATGAAATTTCAACAAAAATGCTTTCAAATGGAGCGAAGCAAGAAGAAGATTTATACACAAATAAAATAGGAGATTATGTTTTAAATTTAAGAGATCCTAATGGTTTTCCTTTACAACTTATACATAGAGTAAATCCGTTTTTTGCTCAACCAGTTAAGAGTAATATTAGGTTTGAACATTTTGCTTTTAACGTGGCTGATCAAAAAATAGCATCTTTATGGTATGTAGAGTTTATGGATTTAAAAATTCCTTGGTCTAAAGACATTGTAAAAGAGAAAAACAATTTAAGAACTTATCGCGTGCCTTATATAGGTGATAAGAATATGAATATGACTTTTGAGTTATTTGGTAAAGATGTAGTAAAAAGTTTAGCCAAACAATCACATAATATAATACATATTGCCTTTAATTCTGAAAATCCTGAGGAATTGGCAAAAAGAATGGTTTATGGTGGGGCCGTAAAAGTTGGAGAAACTCGTTTTAACAAAAATGGAGCTATTATTATAGATTTATATGATCCACAAGGAACACCAATAAGATTAATTAAAAGAAAAAAAGAGTTGCTAAAAAATTAAAATTATTTTTAAAACGGCACAACTAATAAAGTTTTTAAATCCATATTGGTTCTATCTTTACCAATTGCTTTATAAATTGCCGTAAAATTTTGTTTTCCTTTTAATTGTTTTTCAAAAATCTTTAAAGAATCTTTATTTGTAAAATATTCAATAGTTGCCATAACACCCATACCGTGATCAGAGAAAAATATAAATTGAGTGGTATTTTGTGGTCCAGGAATTCTTGATACTATTGCAATGTCAGATTCTTTTCCAGACGTACTTAAATTTAAAAATTTTGTAGGTAAAGTAGGGTGACCAGAAAACGTTACTTTTTTATCTTCTATTTTAAAATAAGGATTAGCATTGTTAAAGATTGATATGAATTTATTTTCATTTCTAACAGGTCCAACATATATTGAATTCACGTTTTTTAAATCAATCATAGAGGTGTTAGATGAATATCTAATATCAAAATAGCTATTATATTTAGCAAATAATCTAGCTAAATCATAGGATGCTTGGGCGCCCATTTCTGTAATGTAAGAATAGGTTGCAGGCTTAGTAATGCTTTTTAACTCGGGTTTCTCCTCTAAAAGTTTATAATAATCTTCCGAGTTGTTTATGTTATAATCACGAGTCCAGCCAGATGAACCTGTTATTGTTTTTCCAATAATTCCAAAGGCATCACCAATAACTAAAGTTGTAGGCTTATTATTTTGAAAGAAACTTTTCCAAAGTGAATGCGCTGTTGGTTTTAAATTGTTGAAAAATATAAATAATCCAAAAAGAAATAAAAGAATGTATGGGAATACATATTTTGGCTTTAAATTAGAAAGAATTTTTTTACTTGTAAATTGTTTTTCAAATCGTACGCTATATTGGCCTTTGTCTATAAATATTCGCCAATCTTTATCTGTTCCAATAGTATTGTAATAGGTTGTTAGTTTTTTTCGAAGATTATATATGTTTACTCTAACTCTTGGGTTGGTTTTATCAAAACTAGATTTAGAACCAAAAAATTCTAAATCAATAATATCTTCTTTTAAAAAGCTTCCATTAATATTAGCTTTTACTAAAAACCTTAAAAGAGCCGAGCTTTTCGGTGATTTTTGAAATACTTTACTCTTAATTATTTCTTCGGTAAGCGCTAACTTTTTTTCTTCTGAAATCATTACCTTTAGTGTGTTTTTAACCGTTACAAGTACCGTTAAATTCAGGTTAAATATAAATAAATTAATTGGTTGTGGTAACTTGTACTCAGTTTAAAATGTAATGAAACTAAAAATGAAAAATATTTTTATTATGTTAGCCACTATACTAGTGGTTAATACTTCTATAAAAAGTCAGCAAATAAAATTTGAGCCTATCTGGTCAAATTCAAAAAGTATTAATGATAATTGGTTGTATTTAGAAAAAGATTCTGAGGATTTACCTATTGAAAAAGACATTGAATATTCACAAATTTCGTTGCCGCACACGTGGAATAATTTAGATGTTTTAGAAACTAAAGATTACCGAAAAGCTACATCTTGGTATAGAAAAAATATTTCCTTTTCAAAAGAACAATTAAAAAAGCGAAATTATATTCGTTTTAATGCTGCCGGTCAGCAAGCTGTTGTTTATTTAAATGGTAAACAGATAGCAGAACATTTTGGTGGTTACAGTGCTTTTTCTATTGAATTGACAAAGAAATTAAAAAAAGGAAATAATGTAATTGATGTAAAGGTTTCAAATAAAATTGATAAAACCTTGGCACCAGTTAAAGGAGATTTTAATTTTTATGGTGGTTTATACCGTTCGGTAGAATTGCTTTCATCTGAAAACGTTGCAATTTCTAGAACACATTTTGCTGATTCTGGTTATAGGGTTTGGAGTGAAAACACAAATTCTAATTCATCTAATTTAAAAACAACTGTTGAAATAGATAATGGGGGAACTGAAAAATCAAACATAACGTTAATTGCTACTATTTTTGATTATGAAGGAACCAAAATTTCTTCAAAAAAAATAAATACAGTTGTTGCTGCAAATGAAACTAAAAACGTAATTATTCCAACTCATAAAATTTTAAAACCAGAATTATGGAGTCCTGAAAACCCTATTTTGTACAAGGTTGAAATTCAATTAATTGTTAATAAGAAAGTTGTAGATAAAGTTTCAACAAATCACGGTTTTAAATGGTTTGAATTTACAGCAGACAAAGGCTTCTTTTTAAATGGAAAACCTTATAAATTACACGGCTTAAATAGACATCAAGATTACTATAAAAAAGGAAATGCTTTACCATTAAGTCAGCATTTTAAGGATATTAAGTTAATGAAAGAAATTGGTGTTAATTGGCTTAGGTTAGCACATTATCAGCAAAATGAATATGTTTTGCAATTATGTGATAAGCTTGGAATATTGGTTTGGGAAGAAATTCCATATGTTGGCTTTACAACAGATAAACCTGAATACGAGAAAAACCTTAGAAGTATGATGACTGATTTAATTAACCAGCATTACAATCATTCTTCGATTATAGTTTGGGGAATGGGAAATGAAGTTTGGTTAACGGATAGAGGTGATGGCAAAGCAAAAAACTACGATTTATTAAAAAGACAAAACGATTTTATTCATAGTCAAGATCCTATTCGGAAAACTGTTTTTGTAATTGGTGATCAAAATCACGGGTCAGAATTAAAAATAGTACAAATACCAGATATATTTGGGTATAATTTATACAGAGGTTGGTATGGAACACATTATAATACATTAACTGATCGTTTAAATGAGTTACACAATATGGATCCGAATAAACCATTAATTCTTTCTGAATTTGGGGCGGGATCTGATATAAGAGTGCATTCTGAAAATCCTCAAAAGCAAGATTTTAGTATTGAATTTCAAAATGATTTTATGGAGTCTCACTTAAATCAAATTGAAAAGTTAGATTGGTTAAGTGGTGTAAATTGGTGGTCTTTTGCTGATTTTGGAGCTGCTCATAGAGGTGATACAAAACCACACATAAATCAAAAAGGGTTATTGACCTTTGATAGAGAAAAGAAAGATGTTTTCTATTTATTAAAATCTAGATGGAGTAAAGAACCTGTATTGTATTTAGAATCTCCATTTTGGACAGAACGCGGAGGTAAACCAGAAAAAGTATATCAGGTTTTTTCAAATATGAATGAAGTGGAATTATTTCAAAATGGAAAATCTTTAGGGAAACAAACCAAAAGTTTTAAATGGAATGTTGTTTTAAAAGACGGAGCAAATAAATTGATAGCCAAAGGGATTTCTGGAACAATTAATAAAGAACATGGGTTTACCGTAAATTATAAAAAGACAATTTCAAATTATAAAGTTTCAGCTTCAAAAGAAGAGAAAGAAACAAAAGCTATAAATGCTGTTGATGGAAATTTAGAAACTTTTTGGTTTGCAACAGGAACTTCTGAATTTAATATTGATTTGAAGAAAATAAGTTTAGTTAACGGTGTTAAATTAAATTTATATAAAGCTATTGGTAATAAATTCAATTTAGAAATTTCAGGTTCTGTAGATAATAAAAATTGGATTCCATTATTTGTAGGTATAAGTAATAGAAATGCAGCCTTAGAAGCTTTTATTTTTCCAAAGCAACAAGAAATTCGTTATATAAAAATTGTTGGAAAAGGAATAGATAAAAATAATGAATTCGGAATTGTAGAAGTAAATCCAATTGTTACTTTAGAAAAAGAAACGAAAAATTTATACGAAAAAATTGGAGAAGGGAAAGCAGTAAAAAAAGTTAAACACTAATATATATAATGAGAAAATTAATCACCTTAGTTGCATTTTTAACGGTAGTTTTAAGTGTAAATGCTCAAAAATCAATAGACCTTTTTAATGGTAAAAATCTAAAAGGTTGGAAAGCTTTAAATGGTTTTGCTAAATTTGAAGTAGAAAATAACGCTATTGTTGGAACATCAACAAAAGGATCTCCTAGTACCTATTTATCAACAAAAAAAGAGTACAAAAATTTTATTTTAGAATATGAAATTAAAATTGATGAAACTTTAAATGGAGGTGTTCAAATAAGAAGTCATTACGATCCTTCTAAAGGAAATGAATCTGTTTTTGGACCGCAAATAGAAGCTGAAACGTCTACCAGAAGATGGAATGGAGGTATATTTGATCAAAGTAGATATGGTTGGAGGTATACTGTTGAATACAATCCTGAAGTAAAAACAGCATATATTGATGGTGAATGGAATAAGGTGAAGGTAATTGCTAGTGGTAACAGAATTGCTACTTGGATTAATGGTGTAAATATAGCAAACCTAGTTGAAGAAAAAGTAGAAGCAGGTTTTATAGCTCTGCAAGTCCATGCAGCTAGTGGAGCTAAAATTGGTAAAAAAACAAGATGGAAAAATATTAAGTTAACAGAAATTTCAGATGATTATAAGTTTGAAACTACGGCTCCTCTTATTAGTTATTTAAATAATGAACTTACCAAGGTTGAAAAAGAAAATGGATGGAAAATGCTTTGGGATGGAAAAACAACAAATGGTTGGAGAGGTGCAAAAAAAGATAATTTTCCAGATAAAGGTTGGAGTATAAATGATGGGGTTCTTTCTGTTCACGCATCTGGTGGTGCAGAATCTGAAAACGGAGGTGATATTGTAACTACAAGGCCTTATGAAAATTTTATTTTAGAATTAGATTTTAAATTTACAGATGGAGCCAATAGTGGTATTAAATATTTTGTAGATACAAACTTAAATAAAGGTAAAGGCTCAGCAATTGGTTGTGAGTTCCAAATATTAGATGATAACAAGCATCCAGATGCTAAAAAAGGAGTAGATGGTAATCGTACGTTATCTTCTTTGTATGATTTAATTAGAGGAGATGCTCAAGAATATATCCCTTCACTTTATACAAAAAAATATGTAAATAAAGGCAGTTGGAATAGAGCTAGAATAGTTGTAGATGGTCAAAAAGTACAACACTTTTTAAACGGTTGTAAAATGGTAGAATATGTGAGAGGTACCCAACAATGGAAAGCTCTAGTTAAATATAGTAAATATAAAAACTGGCCAAATTTTGGAGAGGCAAAAGAAGGACTTATTCTTTTACAAGATCACGGAGATGAAGTTCATTTTAAGAACATAAAAATAAAAGAACTTAACTAGTTATAAATCATTAATTATGATATCTAAATTATTAAAAATACTACTTAGTGCTGTAATTCTATTAGTTGTATTAAGTTGTGACAATCAGCCAAAAGTACCTTCAAAAAAAGAAGTAAAAGCAATAAGTAAAAAAGTTGCAGATTGGCAGATTAGAACTTTTGAAGATCAAGGGAAGTTTAGAGCTTTACCTTTACCCGAAAATCAAAAAAAGTGGCATCATAGAAATAGATATAATGATAAAGAATGGATGGGAGCGGCTTTGTATGCTGGGATGTATGAGTTTTCAACTATAACTGCAGATCCAACATATTCTAAATGGTTATATGAAATTGGTTTAAAGAATAAATGGGAATTACATAAAAGAATGTATCATGCAGATGATCACGCTGTGGGGCAATTGTATTTAAATATGTATACAATGTTTGGTCATCAAAATTTAATTAAACCTTTAAGAAAACAGTTTGATTCTATTTTAAACAGTGATCAAAAAGATAAATGGCAATGGAATTGGGCTGATGCTTTATTTATGGCTCCGCCAGTTTGGGCAAGACTTTCAAAAGTGATAAGTGATGAGAAGTATTTAAATTATATGGATGAACAATATCACAAAACATATGATGCACTTTGGGATAAAAAAGAACACTTGTTTTATAGAGATAAAAAGTATTTAACAAAGAAAGAAGAAAACGGGCAAGGTGTATTTTGGTCTCGTGGAAATGGATGGGTTTTTGGAGGTCTAGCTTTAATGATTCCAGATTTTCCAAAAGATTGGAAAGGAAAACAATTTTATGTTGAAACTTTTCAACAAATGGCTGAAACTTTAAGAAAAACACAGCGTAAAGACGGAACTTGGTCTTCAGGTATTTTAGGAGGTGAAAAAGCATATCCTACCAAAGAAATTAGTGGTTCTGCATTTTTTGTACAAGGTTTAGCTTGGGGAATTAATAATGGATATTTAGATGCTAAGATTTATGAACCTATCCTATTTAAAGGTTGGGAAGCTTTAATTGAATGTGTTACAGAAGAAGGTTTGGTCGGTTATATTCAGCCAGTTGGTGCTGCTCCGGGAAATAGCTTTCCAAATTATACTGAGTTGTATGGAGTTGGTGCTTTTTTAGCTGCGGGTACAGAAATGTATAAATATGCTGAAAAGTTAGAAAGTGTTAATCCACCAAAAAAAGAAGTAAGTGAGTTTACTACCTTTATGAATGATGGTGGTTGGTGCTGGTATCAAGATCCACGTGCAATTATAAATAATGGTAAGCTAATTATTGGAGGATTAAGTGGACAAAGTGGAGATGTAAAAGTAAGTGTGTATGATTTTAAAACAAAGACCAATGAAGGTACGGTTGTCTTAGATAAAAACTTTCAGGCCGATGATCATGATGTACCTGCATTGTATGCTCGGCCTGATGGAAGTATTCTCTCTGTTTGGGCAAAACATGGTAATGAAAAGAATCATTATTATAATATTTCTTCACCTACAAATTATTTAGAATGGGGAGACAAGAAAACATTTGCACACGATTATGAAGGTAGAAAAGGAGTCACCTATATGAATTTGTATTATTTGGAAAATGAGAAATCACTTTATAACTTTTTTAGAGATGGCCCATCATTTAATCCAAGTTTTATTACTTCAAAAGATCAGGGTGAAACTTGGGGAAACAGAACTCATTTTATAGCCGATGATGTTGAAGGACGTCAACGACCATATGCTAGATATTTTCAAAAGGACAAGAATACTGTAGGAGTTTCATTTACCGATGGACATCCAAGAGCCTATGGAAATAGTTTGTATTATGCTGAATTCAAAAATGGCGCTTTTTATAACGTAGATGGTACTAAAATTAAAGATCTTAAAGAGCCTTTAAGAACTCCTGAAGCTGAAAAAATTTATGTAGGAAGTGAAACTAAAAAGAAACCAAAAGGTTTTGAGAGCGTACCAAATAGTGCTTGGACTTGTGCAACGGGTAAGGATAAAAACAACAATCCTCATATTGGATATTCGTTGTATTTAAGTAATAATGATCATCGTTATAGAATAGCAGCATGGGATGGAGAAAAGTGGATTGACAAGGAAATAGCATATGCCGGAACTTGTTTATATACTATGGAAAGTAGTTATACAGGTTTAATGGCTTTTGATCCAGAAGATCCAAGTATGGTTTATATTTCAACAGATGTAAATCCTTCTACAGGAGAAAAAATGAATAATATTCACGAAATCTATAGTGCGAAAATTAGTTTAAATGATGATATTTCAACTATAAAGTGGAATGCCATTACTTCTAATTCTGAATATAGAAATATTCGTCCAATTGTTGTTGCAGGAGAAGGACATAAAGTTTTAATTTGGTTAAACGGACCTTGGAATTCTTTTGTGAATTATAAAGCAGACGTAAAAGGAATTGTGCTTTCTTCAAAATAATTAAGAATGAAATATTTTAAAATTGTATTGCTTTTAATAGGAACTTTAAGTGTTTCATTAATTGCTCAATCGAAAAAGCAAAAAAATATTTTACTAATTTGTATTGATGATTTACGCCCAGAATTAGCTTCTTTTGGGGCTTCTTATATTAAATCTCCAAATATTGATAAACTGGCTAGTGAAGGAAGAGCATTTAAAAACCATTATGTGAATTCTCCTACTTGTGGAGCTTCAAGGTATACAATGCTAACAGGAATGTATGGCACTTGGAACAATCAGGCTTTGTTTTTAAGAGCAAAAACAATGGCTAAAAAACCGGATGAAATTAATCCTAGTATGCCTGAATGGTTTCGTAACAATGGATATACAACAGTTTCCGTAGGTAAAGTTTCTCACCATCCAGGAGGAAGAGGTGGTAAGAATTGGGATGATCCAAATGTAATTGAAATGCCAAATGCTTGGGATAAACATTTAATGCCAGTTGCGGAATGGGAACATCCAAGAGGCGGAATGCATGGATTAGCTAACGGAGAAATTAGAGTGAAACCTAATGAAATGGACGTTTATCAATCTGTTGAAGGTCCAGACACTACTTACCCAGATGGGCATATTACAAACGAAGCTTTAAATCAGTTGGATGAATTAACTAGCGATAGAGATAAACCATTCTTTTTAGCTGTTGGAATTATTAGACCTCATTTACCGTTTGGTGCGCCTAAAAAATATTTAGACTTATATGATGGTGTTGAAATACCTGCAATTCCAAGTCCTGAAAAACCAAAAGGAACTTCAACTTGGCACGGATCGGGGGAGTTTAAGCAATATAACAGTTGGGGAAAGAATCCAAATGAAGATAAAGAGTTTGCTGAAGAGGTTAGAAGACATTATGCGGCTTGTGTAAGTTATGCAGATGCTCAAGTTGGAAGAATTATTTCAAAATTAAAAGAAACAGGAGCGGATAAAAATACAATTGTTGTTTTGTGGGGAGATCACGGATGGAATTTAGGCGATCACGCTATTTGGGGAAAACATAATTTATTTGAAGAAGGAGTGCATTCACCATTAATTATTTTATATCCATCGTTAAAAAAGAAAGGAAAAAGCACCAATGCAATTGTTGAAACTGTAGATATTTTTCCAACATTGTGTGACTTAACAGGGGTGAAATTACCTGAATTTGCAAATGGAGTTTCTTTAAAATCACAGCTTAAGAATCCAAAAAGAAAAGGGCATGTTGCATTTTCTTATAGAAATGGAGTACATACCATTAGAACAGCTACGTATAGGTTTACATTGCACAAAAATGGTGAAATGGAATTATACAATCATTTAAATGATGTTTATGAAACTAAAAATATCGCTGTTGAAAACCCTAAAATCACTGAAGAATTAAAAGTGTTGCTTAAGGAAAAAATGGCTCAAAATAATAATTAATTTAAGATGAGTTCGATATAGTTATTTCTATTAATATCGAACTCATTTTAATTAGTCGAATTTTATGTTTTTCGCAATTTCAATATCTTTTTCAACATCTTTTAATCGCATTCTCCAATCCAATTCTTTTGTTCTAGCTAACATTTGAGGGCGATAGTTTTTTTCTGATATTAATGTATATTCAGTCCAATATTCAAGAGCCTTTTCAAGATGTGTTATGGCTTTTGCTCTGTGTGATTCTACTTTAGTAGCTTTTAAGAATGCTAATTCTGTACTTGCTTCAATTTTAGATGCGTAATATTTGCCTAAATAAGCCATTGCTAACATATCATCTTTTAAGGTGATTAATTCGGCAGTTTCATTTGTACTAATTATTTTTTGAACACCTGAAATTGTTTCATCTGCAAAATTATTTAACTCTTTAGCAATTTGGTATGGAGTGATTTCATTGGATAAAGATTTATCATTTACCCCTTTTACATAGGCATTAGGACTTAGCATATTACTATCTACTAAGGTTGGATTATTCATAAACATTTCTACATTGTGAAACCCATTTCTTACATCAATACAAGCTTCAACAGACCATTGATAATCCCAGTTTTGCCAGTGGTAACAATTCACTTTTGGGATAATTTTAGATGCCGTTTGCCAAGTGGTAAACAAAATATTTGCATCTGTTCCTGGATAATGATTTTTAAGCTTGTCTATAAAAAAGTTGTTTTTAAGAGAGTTGTCGTAAGACAATCTTCCCCAAAGCATAGAGTTAAACCAGTGTTTGTTTATCTCTAATTCTCCAGATAATTTTGGGTTTTTACTATTAAATTCTTTACCCCAAACATATCCATCTGATCCCATATAGAATCCAATTGTATGTTCTTTTTGAAAATGCCCAATAAATGATCTAACATAGTCTGGATCTCCCCAACGATATACAAAAATATCATCATTACGTAAATTCCACCAAGATTTCAATTTAAACTCTTTCATCGCTTCAATATGCTCATCTGCAAAATTCAAAAAAGGAGATGAGTATAAACGAGCCTTGGCATACTTATAACTAGCATCAAATGAATCTGGATAATCCTTCCAATACTTCATTACTTTTTTTAAATTAGTATTCCAAACTCGGTGAATAAAATTAATTTTTCTATTAGGCTGTTCTTTTTTTGCGTCTAAAATACCTTGTCCGTATGTTTCCCAAATCCATTGTTCTCTTGTGTAATCACCAGCAACATCTTTCATATGTTCACCGGCGGTAACTCCAATTCCTTTAACATTTGGGTATGTAAGTAAGAACGTTTTAACAGCTTCTCTATAATAAGCAACATTTATAGGGTTGTCCATTTGATTAGTAATGCCATATTTGCCAGGTTCCTCATCCCAAATTGGTTGGTTATAGGTTCTATAAAATGGCTTAAGAGGTTTTGCAGCACCATTAGCACAAAGATTCCAAGTGAAAAAATAGATGTCAATTCCTCTATTCTTTGCATGTTCCATTACTTTTTGCCAAAATGCAATTTTTTCCTCAATAGATATCTTTTTAACCAATTTTACATTTTCAACAGTATTTGTAGAAACCATTTGAGGTTCAGCCCACTCACTTTCCAGTCCTTTTGGTTTTAAGGTAGTTACATAAACATCATTTAAAGCTATGTCTGGATAGTTTTGCATTTTAATCATTGAAGGGAAAGGGTGTGGATTCCATAATGTTAATGTGTTGTACCTGTCAATTGCCAATTTATCTAGGTATTCTTCCCAAAATTCCCATTCCCACATTTCTGCATAATTTTCTTGAGCTGCATCTCCTGTATCATCATAACTCGGAGTTCTTGCATCCAAAGGGATGTTAAATTTTATTCCGCGCTTTTTTATATACGGTTCTTTTTTTATTTCAGAAATTTTTCCGTGAAGTGTAATTTGCTCGGCGATTTCAAATCCTCCATACATTAATCCATTAGAGTCTGAAGCTGTGATAGTTATTTTACCATTGTTTTCTGATATGGTAAATCCTTCTGAAGCAATTTCATTAGGTTTTAATAAAAATTCAAATGTTATATTTTTATAATTCGAATCAAATTTTTCATTCCCTTCAAGAGCTTTTTTTAATTGCTGAACTGCAAACTCAATTTTTTGGTTTTCAGTGTCATATTTAAAATCGACTTTTTTGCTTGTAGTACAAGAGATTGTAATAATTAACAGTAATGCTGAAATAATTCTTAAATTCATATCTTTTTTTATTTAATTACACCGAAATCGTAAATTACAACTTCATTATATTTTTCTCCCGGGTTTAATAAAGTGGAAGGGAAATTTGATTGATTTGGACTATCTGGTAAATGTTCAGTTTCTAAACAAAAAGCATCATGTTGACCATATTGAATGCTATTTTTTCCGGTAAAACTCCCAATTGAATTTCCTGAATAAAACTGTACACTAGGTTGTGTTGTAGAAACGGTTAAAGTTCTTCCAGAAGTAGGTTCAATTACTTTAATAACTTCTTCTAATTTGTTTAATGGTTTGTTAAAAATATAGCAATAGTGATAGCCCCCGTGATTTAATTTATGAATGTTGTCACCAATTCTTGTCATTTTTGTTAAGTCCCAATCTGTATTTAAAACGGTTGATATTTTTCCCGTAGGAACAATATCTTCATCTATTTCAGTATAATTATCTGCTTTTATCTGAATTTTGTGATTGTAAATTTTATCTTTTAAAGCGGTTAAATTAAAGTAGCTATGTTGAGTTAGGCTTACATGTGTACTCTTATCTGTAGTTGCTTCAAATTGAACATGAATTGCATTGTTTTCGGTTAGTGTATAAGTAACATAAACGTTTAAATTACCGGGAAATCCATTAGTGCCATCTTTTGAAAAATGATGAAATTTTATTCCTTTTCCCAGTTTGTTTTTTATAATTTCTCCATCCCAAAGAGATCTGTCAAATTCATTTGCTCCATGAGAACAATGTGTTTTGTCATTTTGTTTTAGTTGATAATTAATGCTGTCAATTGTAAACTTTCCTCCTCTAATTCTATTTGCATATCGTCCAATAGTTGCACCAAAACAAGGATTTGGGTCTAAGTATTGTTGTAAATTATCAAATCCTAAAACTACATCTTCTGAAATACCATTTTTATCTGGGACTAAAATTGAGGTAATAATTCCTCCGTAATTTGTAAGTTTAACAGTCATACGGTTGTTATTAGATAGTGTGTATAAAAAAGCAGGTTTTCCATTTACTTCACCCCAATTTTCTTTTAATACATCCTGTTTATGAGACTTACAACCAATAAACATAATTATACAGATTATATATAATGAACAATATTTTAAAAGAGATGAAGAGTGCTGCGCTTCTAGTTTCATAGTGTTATTTGTTTAGGTTGGTGAATTAGGTAGAAATTAAATTTAGAGAACTTAATTACTTGAAACCAAATGTAATTACAATCAAACACTCTTCAAAAGGAATTACTTGAAATTATATTATTAAAATAATTAACAGTTATGGTTTATTAAATAAGACATTTGTTGTATAAAATATTCCATATGGGGTTATTAATATTGGACCTTAGTATTAAATTTACATTTCTAATAAAGAGATCTCAATAAATTAAGATTAATGAAGAATTTATTAAATATAGTACTTGTTATTTTATTGCTTCCATTTTCAATAATAGCGCAAGAATTTAGTAGCGGATTTGAAAATGATTTAAATACAGATTGGCTTTCAGATTCAAGTGGTATAGGACTTTCTAAGTTTGAAATTAACTCAGACTCAAAATACCAAGGGGAAAAAGGTTTTCATATGAAATTTAACCTAGCTGGTCAAAAAGGAAATTTATGGACACCAAAAAATATTAAATGGAAAAATGGAGCTACTTATAATATTTCATTTTATTATAAAGCAATAGTTGCTGGAACAAATTCAGAACCAAATATTAAAATATTTTCTAGTGAAGGAAGCAAAGTAGGTCAAATAAATCTAACGTTGTCGAGCTCTGAATGGGTAAAGTATTCTGTAAATTATACTTCAACAATTGAAGAGGCTGGTGGATATATTTTATTTTCTATAAGATCAAATGATGATGGAACAGGAGAGTTTTATTTTGATGATTTTTTGGTTGAAGAAGTTGTAAATGAATCTGCTTTTTTTAATTCCTTAAGAACTAAAGATGTAGAGTCTGACCCAAGTGTTGTATGGCAACAATTTGGACCTGGTATGAGTGGTAATAACAAATCTGCATTATGGCACCCTACTGATTCAGATGTACTGTATATTGCTCCAAACATGGGAAATGCTTACCGTTCAACTGATAAAGGATATACATATGAGACAATAATGAATCCAGACGCTCCATCTTATGGAACTGGGATAAGAGGTCCAAGAGATTTTACTTCAATGGACTATTCAAGGCAAAACCCTGATTATGGTTTTTGTACGGATGAAAATAATAAAGGGCTTTTTCATTCTACCAATAAAGGTAAAACTTGGGAACTACAAAATAAATTTGGAGGAGCCTTTTTATCATGTGTAGCAGTTGATCCTAGTAATGAAAATATATGGTATGTTGGCGCTGGAAGAATGAGAAATCTTGGTCGTATATTATTCTCCAAAGCAAAACCACACGGAACTTATACGGATGATAAAAGTGAAGGGAAAATATGGAAAAGTACAGATAAAGGTCAAAGTTGGACTTTACAGAATACAGGTTTAGATACAAAAGCTGATATTGAGACTATTCTTGTTGATCCTGAAAACTCATCAGTAGTGTATGCTTCAACAAATTATGGTTTTTATAAAAGTATAAATGGCGGACTAAATTGGGTAAAAAAAACAGTAGAACAAAATGGTTTAGATGTATTACGTTCTTTTGTAATGCATCATGATGCTACTACTGGGAACTTAACTTTTTATGTGATTAGTAGTGTTATGTGGAAGGCTAATGGAAATACAGTAGCAGATTCATCTGGGGGTATTTTTAAAAGTATAGATAGAGGTGAAACTTGGCAAAAAGTAAATGGGAATATAGCTTTAGATATGTCTCAGTTTAGCGGTAATAGCCAAATAAAAAGTAGTTATTATAAAACAATTAATTTTTTCTTTGGAATTACAAATGCGGAAAGTAAATATTCAACTTTACCAACAAGTATTACGCAACGGTTTAATACTATTACTGTTGACCCTAAAGATCCTAATAATATTTATGTGAATAATATGTATTCAAATGCTTCAGAAAATAACTTTAAACCTGGGCAGATGTGGAGATCTAAAGATGGAGGAGTAAATTGGTATGTTACATTTAGAAATGGTAAAAATTGGAATGGAGGAAATGATATAGCATATTGGAAAGGAAGAGGGAATCCAACCGGAAGTAATGTTTCTATTAAATATCTAAAACATTGGATGGATAGGGATGATTATGAAAGAAAATCGTGTAATTTTATGCGCTTTAATTCAGATGGAACAGTTTTGCATACACAAATGGCGAAAATTTCACTAATGTCTTACAATGGTGGTGATACTTGGGTTGATATTGATGATAAAGAAATTACTCCAGGGACTGAAAGTTATGTTGGGGCGGGTAATAGTAATGTTCCAGGTCACGGGTTTTTTCAACATAAATTAATTAAAGATAAAGTGTTTTGTTCAGCGGGGGAAAATACATTATGGGTTACAAATAATGAAGGTGGTAAGGTAAGAGTAGGAGCGCAAGGAGCAACTTCTTATAAAATTTTAGAAGATGAACAATCATTAAGTAATTATGCAATTCATCCAACCGATATTAATATTCATTATGCCTTATTTTTTAGACAAGCGGGGCAGGGTAAATTATATAGGTCTAAGGATGCAGGTGTGAATTGGGAACATATAGGCACACCTATTCCAAAATGGACAGAATCAGCAGGTGGAGGAGATCAATCTATTCATCAATTAAATTTAATATTTGCTGAGGATAATCCAAATTATATGTATTTCTGTGTGCCAAAGGAATCTGGTAAAATACAATATGTAGGAAATTCTGTTGGTGAATTTGGAATATTTAAATCTAAAGATGGAGGTGTAACTTGGACAAAACCAAATACAGGTTTACCAAGTTCGCTTGATGTAACTTCTTTAGCTTTTGACCCCGTAAATTCAAGTGTGTTATATGCTACAGTTCAAGGTACTAATGGCGGTTTGTTTAAATCTGTTGATAGAGGTGAAACTTGGAATGAAGTAACATCAGTATCTAATCACCTTGTTAAATATGGTGTAAATGATATTCATTTTGCAAATGACGGACTAGTTTATATTACAACTGGCCACAGTTGGTGGGATGAACATGAAGGAGGTTTATGGGTGAGCAGAGATAAAATGGCTACTTGGGAACGTCTTTTCGATTATCCATGGGTATTTAGAGTTGAAACCGCTAATTATGATTCAAAAACAATTTTAATTTCAACTTTAGGTAATAACAACGCTAATTATAAAAACCCAGGAACTTATCTTTCAAAAGATGGTGGCGAAACTTGGGCTAAAATTAATAAGGGCAACGGACAATCAGATAGAATTAATGACATAGCAATTAATAATAACGTTCCTGGTAAATATTATGTTTCTACATATGGTAGTGGTTGGTATGTTGCTACAGATACCGATGTAATTGTGGAAGAAGAAACTATTCCAACAAACAATTTTAAAATTAAAGCAACCAGTGAAACTTGCAGTTCAAGCAATAATGGGATTATTGAAATTGTAGCAAGGAAAGAATTTAACTATACGGTAAATTTAAAAGGGAATTCAATTGATAAAGAAGCCTCATTTACTAAAAATTTTACTTTTGAAGATTTAGATACAGGGGTTTATAATATTTGTATAAAAGTAGATGAAATTCCTTCTTTTGAAGGTTGTTATACAATAAATATTACAGAACCAGATGCATTAAAAGTTTCTTCAACAGTAAATAAAAGTTCTCAAAAAGTTTCAATTTATCTAAAAGGAGCTTCAAAATATTATGTGACTCTTAATGAAAAAACAATAATTACTTCAGCATCTAATTTAGATCTTGAATTGGAAAATGGAATTAATAATTTAATTGTTAAAACAGCCAAGGATTGTCAGGGTAAATATTCAGAAAAGATTGATATATCTACTTTAGGTGTGCAATTATTTCCAAATCCAGTGAAAGATGTTTTATTTATAAAAGGACTAACAAAAGAAAGTGAGTTGAAAATATATTCTACTGAAGGTAAGTTACTTAAACATTATAAAGGTGTTTTAAAAAACAATATAGATTTATCATCATTAGGATCAGGAGTGTATTTATATTCCATTATGAAAAATTCAGAAAAAAAATCAGGAAAATTTATAAAATTATAATACTATAAAATGAAGTTATTTAAATCAGGAATTACGTTACTATTAATGCTGTTATTGTTTTCAGTAAATGCGCAAAAAAAGAATATTAAGCCTAATGTTATAGTTGTGTTAGCGGATGATTTGGGGGTTGGAGATGTTTCTAAATATAGAAGAATGCATAACCCGAAAATTATTATTGAAACTCCAAATATTGATAAAATTGCTGAAAATGGTATGCTATTTACCAATGCACACGCTCCGGCGTCCTTATGTGCAACTTCAAGATATTCAATAATGACAGGTAATTATAATTATCGTAGTCCTTTACCTTGGGGAGTTTGGTCTGGTTATGCAAAAGGTGTGTTTACACCTGAAACTCTAACTTTAGGAAGGTTAATGAAAAAAGCTGATTACAATACTGCTTTCTTTGGAAAATGGCATTTAGGAACTGGGTTTAGAGATAAAAATGATCCTAATAAAATATTTGATTTAAATGGAGGGAAGAAAGTTAAACTAAATATTGATATATCTAAAATAGTATCAGGCGGACCAAAGCAAAATGGGTTTGATTATAGTTTTACATTGCCTTCAGGTATTCAAAACGTACCTTATGCAGCTTATGAAAATGATGAATGGTATCCGCTACATGAGAAATCTTTAATAGGTTTAATTGATGCTGCTTATTGCGAGCGTTTAGGATATGAATTGGATAAAAATGAAGGATTGGGAGACTCTAAATGGAATCCAAGTGAAATAGGTCCGCTAATTGTTAGTAAAGCAGTTGATTACATAAAAATTAATGCGAATAAAGAAAAACCATTTTTTATGTATTATTGTTCACAAGCTGTTCATACGCCTCATATGGCGCCAGATGAACTTGATGGTATAAAAATTAAAGGAACAACGCCATCAAAACATTTGGATATGGTGAAGGAGTTAGACGTTCAAATGAAAATGTTGGTTGATGAATTAAAAAGTCAAGGTATCTATGAAAATACAGTATTTATTTTTACTTCAGATAATGGAGGTTTACATACAGATGGAGACACTTGGGATGCAAGACACGAACCAAGTGATATTTACAGAGGTTGCAAAAATGATCCTTATGAAGGGGGAAGTAGAGTTCCTTTTATTGTTTCTTGGCCAAACAAAATTAAAGCACAAACAATAGCTAGTCAACCAGTTTTAGGAACAGATATTATGGCTACGATTGCAGCAATTTCAGGAAGTGAAATTCAAGAAGGAGAAGCATTAGATTCTTACAACTTATTACCAGTTTTAAATCAAGAAAAGAAAGTAAAATCAAGATCATTTACTATTATACAAGGAGGGTCTGGGAAAGAAGGAATGATTATAAAAGACGGTTGGAAATTAATTATTCAATTTGATAAAAAAGACAAAACATATAAAACAAGAACTCCAATTGCTTTATTTAATTTAAATAATAATATTTGGGAACACGAAGAATTTAATTTCATCAATAATTCTAAGTATAAAAATAAAGTTCAAAAATTATTGAAATTATATAATGAAACAAGAGATAGTAAAGTTAAAACAGGATATCATTTATAAATAGAAAATTCACCATAAATAAGCAAAAACAAAATGAGAAAAATACTTTTTTTAATGTATTTAGTTATACCTGCAATTTGCGGTTTGTATAACGTGGAAGCACAAGATTTAAATTTTAATGATAATTGGCGCTTTTTTAATGAAGAAGCAGAAGGAGCAGAAAAAAATAGTTTTGATGATTCAAGTTGGAGAAATTTAAATCTACCACATGATTGGGCTATTGAAGGTCCTTTTAGTGAAGAATATAATGCTAGATGTGGAGGTTTACCATTTCACGGTACGGGATGGTATCGTAAAAACTTTAAAATGGAACCTTCAGCTAAAGGAAAAGTTGTTAGAATGGAGTTTGAAGGAGCCATGTATGACGCTTACGTTTGGGTAAATGGAAATTTTGTAGGTAACAGACCTTACGGTTATATTGGTTTTGAATTTGAAATTAGTAAATATTTAAAATTCGATGGATCAGAAAATGTAGTTGCAGTTCGTTTACGTCCACAAGATTTATCTTCTCGTTGGTATCCAGGAGCAGGTTTATATCGTTCAGTTTGGTTAAAAATTGACAATCCAGTGCACGTGGAGCAATGGGGTGCTTACATTACTACCCCAACAATTTCAGAAAAATTAGGTGTTGTTCAAAATGAAACAACTATTGTAAATACGGGTAATGTTGATGCAAAAGTTCAAGTTAAGCAAGAGTATTTTTCTGCTGACGGAAAATTAGCAGCTTCAATAGATGATGAAATTACGGTAAAAGCAAATTCAAGTGAAGTTTCAGGGACTTGGGTAAATGTGGATAATCCTAAAATTTGGGATACGGAAAATCCAAATATGTATAAAGCAGTAACTACTGTTTCTCAAAACGGAAAAGTAATTGATACTTACAATTCAACTTTTGGTTTCAGATCAATTTCTTTTACTACTGAAGGATTTTTCTTAAATGGAAAGAAAATTAGATTTAATGGAGTTTGTTTACACCACGATAATGGAGCGTTAGGATCAGCAGTTTATAGAAGAGCTGACGAACGTAAATTACAAATTATGAAAAGTATGGGTGTAAATGCAATTCGTACAAGTCATAACCCACCATCAAGAGAGTTTTTAGAATTATGTGATGAATTAGGTTTGTTAGTTTTAGATGAAGCTTTTGATGTTTGGAAAGACCAAAAAGTAGAAAACGGATACAATGTATTTTTTGAAGAATGGGCTGAACGTGATATTAAAGATATGGTGAAAAGAGATAGAAATCACCCATCAGTAATTATGTGGAGTACGGGAAATGAAATTAACGAACAGCACGATAAAAAGAACGGTTGGAAAGTAGCTAAAATGTTAAGCGATTACTGTAAAGAAATTGATCCAACGCGTCCTACAACTTTAGGAATGAACAATTTTGAAGCTCCTTATAAAATGAATTTTGCTGCACAATCTGATATTGCAGGGGTTAATTATAAACCTACAAAATATGGGTATATTCACGAAACATATCCACAATTGGCTTTATATGGTTCAGAAACTTCAAGTTGTACAAGTAGTAGAGGTATTTATCATTTACCTATTGAAAAATACAAAACACACGAATCTTTACATGTAACTAGTTACGATTTAATTGGCCCACCATGGGCTTATCCACCAGATGTTGAATTTCATTTTCAAGAACAAAACCCAAACATTATGGGTGAGTTTGTTTGGACAGGTTTCGATTATTTAGGTGAACCTACACCTTATGGAGGAAAAGATAACTCTACAAATGGTTATTGGAATGGAGATTGGCCATCGCACAGTTCTTATTTTGGAGCTGTAGATTTATGTGGTTTTCCTAAAGATAGATTTTATTTATACCAAAGTCATTGGACTTCTAAACCAATGATCCACCTATTGCCACACTGGAATTGGAAAGGTATGGAAGGTGAAAATATTCCTGTTTATTGTTACACAAACTGTGATGAAGCTGAGCTTTTTGTAAACGGGAAATCAATGGGGAGAAAAGTAAAAGGGAAGGATTTAACAGAGTTAATTGTTCAGTTTATGAGATATGAAGGGGATTCTTTTCAATCTAAATACCGTTTGTCTTGGAATGTGCCTTATGAAGCAGGTAACATAAAAGTTGTTGGTTATAAAGATGGAAAACAAGTTTTAGAAGAGCAAATTAATACAGCAGGGAAACCTTCAAAAGTTAATTTATCTGTAGATAGAAGAGAAATTAATGCAGATGGTGAAGATTTAGCATATGTTACTGTAAGAATTGAAGATAAAAACGGAAACTTATGTCCTAATGCTGCAAACTTGGTGAACTTCTCTGTAAAAGGAGCTGGTGAATTAGTTGCTGTAGATAACGGAAATCAAATTAGTTTAGAGTCTTTTCAGGCAAATCACAGAAAAGCATTTAGCGGAATGTGTTTGGCAATTATAAAGTCTTCAAAAACGGGAGGGAAAATAACATTAACAGCAAAATCTAAAAGATTGAAAAGTGCTGTAGTTGTTGTTGAAACAAAATAAAAAATCAAAGAGACTGTCTAAAAAGTATTAAAACTCGTTATTCTGAATTTATTTAGCTACGCTGAATCTTAGATTTCAGAATCTCATTACGCTGATAATTAATTATTATGAGAGCCTGAATTAAGTTCGGGTTGACGAAAATTTTACTTTTTAGACAGCCTCCTTACTTAGCCGTTTCGGTTAAAATAATTTTAAGATGATTAAAAAATACATATTATTAATAATAGCTTGTATAACTTTATTTTCTTGTGGAATAAAAAAAACTTCAGAAATAAAAGATTATAAAAATTTAAGTTTTACCCCTTTAACTCCTGAAACTGTTGCAAGCTTTCAGAATAACACCAAAACAAAACAAGTATTGGTTGAACCTGATAATTTTGTTTGGGGTTTAAGTGTTGTAAAATGGGAAGGGAAATACCACGCGTATTATTCTAGATGGAACAAAAAATACGAGCATAAAGGTTGGATGACTAATTGCGAAATTGCGCACGCAGTTTCTAACAATCCAGAAGGACCATTTGAATTTGTAAATGTGGTTTTAAAAGATAAAAAAACAACAGGTTGGGATATAAATAACTCACATAATCCATATGCTACAATTGCTGAAGGTAAAATTTGTTTGTATTACATAGCAAACGATATTAAGGGTTTACTTGAAAAAGATAAGATTCAATATCCAGATGAAAAATGGTTTAATGAAAACAGGCTAACAATTAGAGATAGCCAACGAATTGGTGTTGCAGTAGCTGATAACCCTGAAGGTCCATTTGTGCGTTCAGAGAAAGTGGTGGTTGAACCTGATAATATTAAATTCAAGAAAATTGCAGTGAATCCAGCAGTAGTTTATCAAAATAATCAGTATTTAATGATTATGAAAGGAGACGATTTAAACCATGAAAAACCTTTTAGAATACAATTTGTAGGTAATTCTAAAAATCCTGAAGGTCCTTTTAAATTCAATCCAAAACCCGTGTATGCTAAAGCTCAAACGGAAGATGCTTGTATTTGGTTTGATCAAGTAATGAACAAATATTATATGGTTTGTCACGTAATGGGGAAAAAGGATTTAGCTTTGTTTAATTCTGAAAATGGATTTGATTGGAAACATGATGAAAGAAGTGTTTTTATGAAGAAAGAATTTGTACTTTCGGATGGGTCAATTTGGAAGCCAAAACGTGTAGAACGCCCATTTGTTTTAACCAATGAAAAAGGTCAGCCAATTATGATTTATGTGGCAGTTTATGATAATAACATAAATGGAAATTTAGCCATTCCAATAGAATATAAAAAGTAAATAAATAACAATGAAAAAAATAACAACACTTTTATCTGTAGTAATTGTATTGCTTGTTTCATGTAATTCAAGCCAAAAAGTTGAACAAAAAACAAAAGAACCTGAAAAGAAAAATATTCTATTTATTCTTGCAGATGATTATGGATATAACGATTTGAGTTATAGAAATGATAGTTTTTATGAAACACCAAATATTGATAGAATAGCTAAAGAAGGTACGGTTTTTAATGATGGTTATGCAAATTGCCAAGTATGTAGTCCGTCTAGAGCAAGTATTATGACAGGGAAATTTCCTGCGCGTCACGGAATTACAGATTGGATTGGAGCTCGTGAAGGTGAAAAATGGAGAGAGAAAAAAAGATATTCAAAATTAATGCCAGCTAAATATGAGCACAGTTTGTCGCTTAAAGATGTAACGTTACCAGAAGCTTTAAAAGAAGAAGGTTACACAACGTTTTTTGCAGGGAAATGGCATTTAGGAGAAAAAGGTTCTTGGCCAGAAGATCACGGTTTTGATATTAATAAAGGAGGTTGGGATGCTGGTGGACCTAGAGGAGGTTATTTTTCTCCATATGAAAATCCAAATTTAAAGGATGGGCAAGATGGCGAAAACTTAAGTATGCGTTTGGCAAAGGAAACTGTAAACTTTATGAAAGAAAATAAGGATGAAAAATTCTTTGCTTACTTGTCTTTTTATGCGGTTCACGGTCAAATTCAAACTTCAAAAGATAGATGGGAGAAATACCGTAAAAAAGCAGAGGAAAATGGTATTGCAAAAAGTTCTTTTAAAATGAAGAAATTTTTCCCAATGAGAGAAACTCAAGACAATCCTATTTATGCTGGTTTGGTAGAATCTATGGATGATGCAGTTGGTGTTGTGTTAAAAGGTTTAAAAGATTTAGGCTTGGATAAAAATACCATTGTTGTGTTTACTTCAGATAATGGAGGTGTTTCAGCAGGAGATTCTTATTCTACTTCAAATTTACCATTAAGAGGTGGTAAAGGTTTTCAATATGAAGGTGGAATTAGAGAACCTTACTTTATTAAAGTTCCTTGGTTAGAAAAAACCATTAAAGAAAATAATACACCTGTTACTGGAGCAGATTTTTACCCTACATTATTAGATTTAGTTGGCGCAAAATTAAAACCAGAAGAACATTTAGATGGGGTAAGTTTATTACCGATTTTAAAAGGTGAAACTATTGAAGAACGTCCGCTAATTTGGCATTATCCACATTATGGAAATCAAGGTGGAGAACCTTCATCAGTTATAAGAAAAGGAGATTGGAAACTAATTCATTATTATGAAGATGGTAGAGATGAATTATTCAATTTGAGGAATGATTTAGAAGAAATGAATGATGTTTCAAAAGAAAATTCAGAAAAAGTAGAAACGTTAAAAACAACACTTTTTAATTATTTAAAAGATGTTGGCGCAAGATTTCCAGAAAAAGATCCATTGTATAATGCTGAATTAGAAGCAAAGCATCTAGAAAAAATGGCTACAAAAAAATTGGAAAGTTTAGAGAAACAAAGAATGTTGTATTTATCACCAGATTTTGATCCTAAAAATGAATGGTGGGGAAGTTTTCAAACAATAGATTAATAAATAATAAATTTTATAATGAAAAATAGATTAGCAATTGTTTTAAGTGTTTTAGTAATTACATTGTTTTCTTGTGAAAAGCAAACGGTATGGAATGTTAAAGATTATGGAGCTGTAGATGATAACAAAACAATAAATACTCAGGCAATTCAAAATGCTATTGATGAGTGCAGTAAATCAGGTGGTGGAACTGTTATGTTAGATGGCGGGACTTTTATTTCTGGAACAATTTTATTAAAGAATAATGTAAATTTAAATATTACTGAAAATACTGTTTTATTAGGTAGTATAAACCCAAATGATTATCCCGTTGTAGATCCGTTTATTGATGCCACTGGTCAGTTTAGAGGTCAGTGCTTTATAGGGGCAATAGATGTTGATAATGCATCTATTTCAGGGAAAGGAACAATTAATGGTCAGGGTGAAATGTTTACACCAGCAAACGTTAAAAAAACAATTAAAAGATTAGGGATTGAAATTGTAAAACCAGATTTTTCATCTTTAATTTCAAAAGACAGTAAATATGTAAATAACGATATTCGTTATTCAAATCGTCCATTTTTGGTACGCTTAGTTCGTGCAACTAATGTAAAGATGAAAGATATTCATTTACGTCAGCCAGCAGCTTGGACTTTGCATTTATTTCAATGCGATGAATTTGAAATAGATGGTATTGATATTCACAGTCACGCAAATAGAAATAACGATGCTATTGATATTGATTCTAGCACACACGGAGTAATAAAGAATGTAACAATTGATTCTGGTGATGATGCTATTTGTTTTAAATCTACAAGCCCAAAACCATCTTCTGATATTGAAGTTTACGATTGTAAAATTAAAAGCAATTGGGGAGCTATAAAGTTCGGAACGGAGTCTATGGGAGATTATAAAAATATCACCGTTAGAGATTGTTTTATACATGATACAAGAGGTGGGGGTATTAAAATGTTAAGTGTTGATGGTGCTAATATTGACAATGTGTTAATTGAAAACATTACAATGGAAAATGTAGAGATGCCGATATTTATTCGTTTAGGAGAAAGAGGATTAACTTATAGAGGGGTTGAGAAAAAGCCCGTTGGATCTATTAATAATGTTGTTATTCGTAACATTAAAGCTAAAGTTTCTGAATTGTCTGAATTAAGATTAACTCCAACATCAGGTTTCTTTTTTACAGGAACTCCTAATCATAAAATTGGTAATATAAAATTTGAAAATATTGAAGTGAGTTTACCAGGCGGAGGAACAGATGAAGATATGAAGATTGTAGTTCCGGAAAATGAAACAGAATACCCTGAATTTACAAAATTAGGAGCTACACCAGCTTATGGTGTTTACGCAAGACATATTGAAAATCTTGAAACTAAAAACATTAAGTTTACGCTAAGAAGTGAAGATAAACGTAAAGAAATTGTATTGGTTGATGTAAATGAATAAAATTAACTTTTAAAGAATTATAAAATGGCAGTATGTTTAAAAACCTACTGCCATTTCTAGTTTTATATCAGTATTAGTTCGGTGTTGTCCTTTAACTTTAAAAATAGCCGTAAAATACTTTTTATCCTTTAAATATGTGTTTACAAAATTTTGAATACTATCCTTGTTGGTGAAATATTCAGCAGTTGCACTTACACCTATATCGTGATCTGAGAAAAATACAAAATGTTCTGAATCTCCAATGCTAGGGTATTTAGAAACAATAGCGTATTCCTCTTCTACAATAGGTGGTTTTAAATTAAAGATAGTATCTTTTAATTGCGGATGATTAGATAGGTGTAGCTCCCCATTTGCTATTGTAAAATAAGGGTTTGCTTCATTAAAAAAGTGAATAAATTGATTTTTATTTTTAATAGGTCCGGCATAAATAGCGTTTCCTTCTTTTATTACTGAAATAGAAGTTAATGTTGAAAACCGAATATCTAAATCCTGATTGTAATGTTGGTATAAACGTTCAAATTGTTGTGCCGCTAAAGCAGCCATTCTAGTTGTGTAGGTGTAATTTGCAGGTCTTATTGTGTTTTTTAGTTCTGGCTTTTCTTCAAGAAGCGCGTAAAATTCATTAATATTATTAATTTCAAAATCACGGGTCCATCCAAAACCTCCAGTTATTGTGTTTCCGGTTACTCCAAAATGATCTCCAATAATTAAATGTGTCGGTTTCTCTTTTGTAATAATAGATTTCCATAGAGAAGGTGGTTTTGGAGTTGTATTGGTATATATTAAGGCTGAAATTGTAATTAATAAACCTAAATAAGGGAGTGATTTTCTCCAACTCAATTTGTTTATAAATGGTTTTCTCACTTGTTTTTTGAAAAAACGAACTTCATATTGGCCTTTGTCAATAGTTAATTGCCAAAGATCATCTTTACCTTCAGTTTCATAATATTGTGTTATTTTTTTTCTGAGGTTGTAAACATTAACACGCACTCTAGGATTGTTTTTGTCAGAAGCCTCTTTACTGCCAAAGAAATCTAAATCAATAACACCTTCTTTTAAATTAGTTCCTTTTAACGTAGCATTATTTAAATATTGAAGTAAAGCATTGCTAGTGGAAGCCTTTTTAAAGGTATTGCTTTGTCTTATTTTAGTAACAATTTCTTGTTTCTGAATAGCTGAAAGCTTTGCAGTGATCATTTGATATTTGGTTTGATATTCAGTTAATTACATTTTTCTTTAACCGTTATAGCTACCGTTAAAGATGCGTTAAAGTTATAAAATCTATTCTTTATAAATATATTTGAGTAACAATTTTTTTAATTAATTAATAAGTAAGGAAAATGAAACCATTTTTGGATAAAAATTTTATTCTTGAAACTGAAACAGCCATAGATTTATTTCATAATAGCGCTGTAAAAATGCCAATTATAGATTACCATTGTCATTTAAGTCCAAAGCTAATAGCAGAAAATAAAAACTTTAAGAATCTAACAGAGCTTTGGTTGTATGGCGATCATTACAAGTGGAGAGCAATGAGAACCAATGGGGTTTCAGAAAAATATTGTACTGGAAATGCTTCGGACTGGGAAAAGTTTGAAAAATGGGCTGAAACTGTTCCTTATACATTAAGAAATCCATTATACCATTGGACACATATGGAGCTTAAATTATATTTTGGTTTTGAAGGTATATTAAACAAAGATTCAGCAAAAGAAGTTTGGGATTTAGCAAATGAAAAGTTAAAAACGGATGCTTATAAGCCTCAAGGTTTAATGAAAAGAATGAATGTTGAGGTGGTTTGTACTACAGATGATCCTATAGACTCTTTAAAATATCATATTCAAATTGCAAAAAGCGATTGCGAAATTAAGGTGTTGCCAGCTTGGAGACCAGATAAAGCAATGGCTGTTGAAGATGTTGAGGAGTTTAATGAGTATATGGTAAAATTGTCTGATGTTTCTGGTATTTATATAAATTCATTTGAAGATTTAATAGATGCTTTAAAAGTACGTCATGATTTTTTTAATGAAGTTGGGTGTAAATTATCTGACCACGGTATTGAGGCTTTTTATGCTGAAGATTATGAGGATACTGAAATTAGAACTATATTTTTTAAAGCTAGATCTGGAATTAGATTAACTTCAAAAGAAATTTTAAAGTTTAAATCTGCAATGCTTTATGAATTCGGTATAATGGATCATAAAAAAGGATGGACACATCAATTTCATTATGGAGCAATACGAAATAATAATAGCAGATTGTTGTCTAAATTAGGTCCAGATACTGGATTTGATTCTATTCACGATATTAATAGTGCGGCTTCAATGTCTAAGTTTTTAAACAGATTAGATCAAGATGATAAATTAACAAAAACAATTATTTATAATTTGAATCCATCACATAACGAAGTAGTTGCTACTATGATTGGGAATTTTCAAGATGGAACTATTCCTGGGAAAATTCAATTTGGTTCAGGTTGGTGGTTTTTAGATCAAAAATCGGGTATGGAAGCTCAAATGAATGCCTTATCAAACTTAGGTTTATTAAGTCGTTTTATTGGTATGTTAACAGATTCTCGTTGTTTTATATCTTATTCTCGTCACGATTATTTCAGAAGAATATTATGTAATTTATTGGGAAATGATGTTGAAAATGGTTTGATACCAAATGATATGGAATTATTAAGCAATATGGTGAAAGATATTTGCTATAACAATGCTAAAAATTATTTCAATTTTAACTAAAATGTACAACATGAGAAATTTAAAAATAGTATTACTAACTTTTGTTGTTCTGATTCAGCAATTTGCTGTTTCTCAGGTTGTTTCATCAACAAAGAGCGATGCGGAAACCGAGAGAAAATATCTTTCAGGAACTGGTAGTGATAATCTAGTTGAATGGGGTTTTTTCTGCTCTAAGGGAATGAAAAGTGGTAAGTGGACAACTATTGGAGTTCCTTCTTGTTGGGAACAGCAGGGGTTTGGGGCTTATAACTACGGAAGTGATGATACAAAAAATAGAGCTTCTGAATTTGGTTTGTACAAGCATACTTTTTCTGTGCCTAAGAACTGGAAAAACAAAGACGTTAAAATTGTTTTTGAAGGAGTTATGACTGATGCCGAAGTAAAGATAAATGGCAAACTAGCAGGCGAAATCCATCAAGGTGCTTTTTACGAATTTAAGTATACTATTAATAAAATACTTAAATACGGAGCAGATAACGTGTTAGAAGTTAAAGTAAATAAGGTTTCAGCAAATGAATCTATTAATCATGCTGAGAGAGATGCCGACTTCTGGATTTTTGGAGGTATTTATCGTCCAGTATATTTAGAAGTTTCACCAAAAGAAAATATAGAACGTGTTGCTATAGAGGCAAAAGCTAATGGAACTATAAATGCAGATATTTTTACAGTTTCTAAAAAGGGAACATCAATTAAAATGTTTTTGTCTGATGAGAAAGGAATTAAAATTCAAGATTTAACGGTAAAAGAAAATTCTAGAGCCAACGAAAAATGGAATGTTTCAACAAAAGCAAACAATATTAAAACTTGGAATCCAGAAAGCCCAAATTTATATATGCTAACTATTGAAATGCTGGCTAAAAATAAAAAAGTACTTCATAAAGTAAATAAAAGAATTGGTTTTAGAACTGTTGAGGTTTTAGAAGGTGATGGGATTTATGTAAACGGTGAGCGCATTAAGTTTAAAGGTGTTAATCGTCATTCTTTTCACCCTAAATCTGGACGTACAACTTCAAAAGCATTGAGTATTGAGCACGTTGAAATGATGAAGGATATGAATATGAATGCCGTTCGTATGTCTCATTATCCGCCAGATACTCATTTTTTAGAAGTTTGTGATTCGTTGGGCTTATTTGTTATAGATGAAATTTGTACGTGGCACAATCCTATGTTAGATACAAAAGTTGCTCGAAAAATTGTAAAAGAAACTGTAGTTCGAGATGTAAATCATCCATCCATTTTATTGTGGGCAAATGGAAACGAACAAGGTTGGAATCCAGAAGTAGATGATGATTATGCAAAATGGGATATTCAAAATAGAGAAGTAATCCATCCTTGGAGTATTTATAAAAAAACAAATACCATTCATTACAGTCATTACCATTCTTTGGTAAATGATTCTTATTCAAAAGATAAAATATTATTTCCTACGGAATTTTTACATGGTTTGTATGATGGTGGTCACGGTGCTGGTTTAGAAGATTATTGGGAGAAAATGTGGAGTTTACCATTATCTGCAGGTGGATTTTTATGGGATTTTGCTGATGAAGGTATTGAGCGAACAGATAGAAATGGAAAAATTGATTTACAAGGTAGTAAAGCTGCCGATGGTATTGTTGGACCTTATGGAGAAAAAGAAGCAAGTTACTTTACTATAAAAGAAATTTGGTCACCCATATTTATTGAAGACCGTTTTATTCGTGATGATTTTAATGGGGTTTTTCGTTTAGAAAATAGATACCATTATACAAATTTGAATAAATGTTCAATGACAGCTAAGTGGGTGAAATTTGAAGGTCCTAATGAAGCTTCTAATTATTCAGTTATTTCAGAAAGTGAAGTAGGTTTACCAAATTTAGCTCCATTGGAAAAAGGGAAATTCAATGTTGAAAAACCTAATAATTGGAAATCTGCAGATGCTTTATATTTAACAGCTATTGATTTTAATGGAAAAGAAATTTTTACTTGGTCATATCCAGTTTCAACACCTAAAAGTTTAAATAAATCTAAAATTGATTATGAAGGTGAAGGAACGGTTACTACTAAGACTTCAAATGGTGAAATTATTGTTGTAGCCGGTGCAATGAAATATTCTTTTTCTGAAAAAACAGGAATGTTACAAGAAGTGAAAAAAGGAAATACTCTTATTCCTTTAAACAATGGACCTATTATTTTAAATCAGAAAGATAAAATAGAAAATGTGACTTTAAATTCATTCAAAAATAAGGTGGAGATTACTGTTGTTTTTGAACCTAAAAGTAAATCACCTGCTTGGTCAACAGTAAAAGAATTTTCATCAGATATTATAAAATGGACGGTGTATTCTAATGGCTTGTTAGATTTAAACGTGAAATTCAAAGGTTTTAGAAATTTAAAAGGATATAGAGGTATAACATTCTCTTTTCCTGAAAAAGAAGTTGCAGGTATGAAATGGCTAGGGGATGGGCCATATAGAGTTTGGAGAAATAGAATGAAAGGAACCAAATTTCAAGTTTGGGAGAACGATTATAACAATACAATAACTGGTGAATCTGGTTTTGTGTATCCCGAGTTTAAAGGGTTTTTCTCAAGTCTCTATTGGTCAAAATTAAAAGGGAATGATAATAATGGATTTACGGTTTATTGCAAATCTCCACATGTGTATTTACGTATGCTAACGCCAGAAAATCCTGTTGCTTATGATAGGGATAAAGTAACTCCTAAATTTCCAGAAGGAGATATTTCTTTTGTAATGAATGTACCGGGGATTGGAACAAAATTTCAATATTCAGATTCTATGGGGCCTCACGGAAATAAAGAACATTATTTTGGTAATGATGACGATTTAATAGAAATTGATTTAACATTTGAGTTTTAATAATGAATAAAATGTTTGAATTTAAAAAGTCGAATTTACGTCAACCTAAACTTGTTTCAGGTTCTTATAATCATTAACAATAAGTGTGATGAGATTCTGAAACAAGTTCAGAATGATGGTGCGTAATATTTTTTATTCAACTTCATAATCTATAAAATAAAAAAATGAAATATTTTAAAATATATACACTTCTTCTGGTTATTTTTATTTTTAGCATTTCAGAAGTTGTTTTTGCTCAAAACAACACTAAAATTCAATATTTGTCGGGAATAGATAAAGACAATATGGTTGAATGGGATTTTTATTGTTCAGATGGAATGAACAGTAAAAGATGGACAAAAATTGGAGTTCCATCTAATTGGGAATTGCAAGGTTTTGGTCATTATAATTATGGTCACGATGCTCGTTCAGGTAAAAAAATTAACGATGAACATGGACTTTATAAGCATAAATTTAATGTGCCAAAAGAATGGGAAAATAAAGAAGTGAAGATTGTTTTTGAAGGTGTTATGACCGATGCTGAAGTGAAAATAAATGGAAAACTTGCGGGAGAAATTCATCAAGGGGCTTTTTATGAATTTAAATATTCTATATCGAAGTTACTTAAATATGGAGCAGATAACTTATTGGAGGTTAAAGTAAGTAAAGTATCTAGTAATGAATCTATCAATTATGCGGAACGTAGAGCAGATTTCTGGATTTTTGGAGGGATTTATCATCCGGTTTATTTAGAAGTTTCGCCAAAAGAAAATATTGAAAGAGTTGCAGTTGATGCAAAAGCAGATGGATCTATCAATGCAGCTGTTTTTATGAGCTCTAAAAAAGCAACTTCATTAAATTTATTTTTGACAGATGTAAATGATCATAAAATTCAAGATTTACCAATAAGTACTATTCATAAAGAGAATGGTAAATGGAGTATTTCAGCGAAAGCAAGTAATGTGAAAACGTGGAATCCAGAAAGCCCAAATCTTTATAAATTAAATTTCGAATTACTTAATAAAAACAAAGAAGTACTTCATAAGTCTAGTCAGAAAATTGGATTTAGAACTGTTGAAGTTCGTGAAAGCGATGGTATTTATGTTAATGGTATTGCAATAAAATTTAAAGGCGTTAACCGTCATTCTTTTTACCCTTCTTCAGGTAGAACTACATCAAAAGCTTTAAGTATTGAGCATATAAAAATGATGAAAGATATGAATATGAATGCGGTTCGTATGTCTCATTATCCGCCAGATGTTCACTTTTTAGAAGCTTGTGATTCAATTGGGCTATTTGTAATAGATGAAGTTTGTACGTGGCACAATCCATATTTAGATACGGAAATAGGAGAGAAAATTGTAAATGAAATGGTTGTTCGTGATGTTAATCATCCTTCTATATTATTGTGGGCAAACGGAAATGAAACAGGTTGGAACTTGGAATTAGATGATGATTTTTCGAAATGGGATATTCAAAAAAGAGAGGTAATACATCCTTGGAATATTTTTAAGAAAACAAATACAATGCACTATCCAGATTATCACGTATTTGCTTACGATTCATATTCAAAGGATAAAATTTATTTTCCAACGGAGTTTATGCACGGTTTGTATGATGGTGGGCACGGTGCAGGATTGGATGATTATTGGACGCAAATGTGGAATATGCCATTATCTGCAGGCGGATTTCTGTGGGATTTTGCAGATGAAGCAGTTGTGCGAACAGATGAGAATGGTGTATTAGATACCGATGGTAATCACGCTGCAGATGGTATTGTTGGTCCATATGGTGAAAAAGAAGGAAGTTATTTCACTATTAAAGAAATTTGGTCACCAATTTATATTCCTGATCGTATTATTAGAGATGATTTTTCTGGAATTTTTAAAGTAGAAAACAGATACCATTATACAAATCTTGATGTTTGTAAAATGATAGCTAAATGGGTTCAGTTTGAAGGGCCAGAAGGAAATACTTCTCAAGTTGTTTTGTCACAAAGTGAAGTTAAACTTCCGGCGTTAGCTCCTGAAATGAAAGGTTCTTTTAATGTTGAATTACCTACAAATTGGAAATCTGCAGATGCACTTTATTTAACAGCAACGGATCAATACGGAATGGAAATATTCACGTGGACATATCCAGTTAAAACACCAAAACAAATAAATGCAAATAAAATAAGCTATAGTGGAAATGGCGAGATAAAATCTGTAATAAATAACTCTCAAATAATAGTTAGTACAAAGAATATCAACTTCAAATTTGACGAAGAAACAGGTTTACTTCAAGAGGTAATTAAAGAAGGTCGCGTAATTCCATTGAAGGATGGGCCAATTATAATAGGTCAAAAAGGAAAGTTGGAGTCGGTTAAAGTGGTTACTTCAAAAGAAAAAATAGAAGTGATTGCTCTGTATGAAAAAAAGCATAAATATCACGATTGGGATAATGATGAGTATAATCAAGACTTTATAAAATGGACTGTTCACCAAAATGGTTTATTGGATTTAAAGGTTGAAATGAAAGGTAAACGAAAAGTGACAGAATGTATAGGGCTTAGTTTTTCTTTTCCGGAGGAAGAAGTGAATGGTATGAAGTGGCTAGGAGATGGACCTTATCGTGTTTGGCGTAATCGAATGAAAGGAACAAAGTTTCAAGTTTGGGAGAATGATTATAACAATACTATTACAGGTGAATCTGGTTTTGTATATCCAGAGTTTAAAGGATTTTTCTCAAGTTTAAACTGGGTGAAAGTTAAAGGTAATAACAACAATGGTTTTACGGTGTACTGCCATTCAGATCATACTTTTTTACGTATGCTCACACCAGAGCAACCATTGAATGCTCAAAAAGGAGCTACGGTAAAAGATTTTCCTGTTGGGGATATTTCATTTGTAAAGAATATTCCTGCTATTGGAACAAAATTCCAAGAGCCTTATAAGTTAGGTCCGCAATCAAATCCAGAACACTTATTTGGTAATGATGACGAGATGATTGTAATAGAATTAACATTTGATTTCAAATAAATTTTAATATGAAAAATTATATAATTTTAATAATAGCGATTACATTGTTTGCTTCTTGCCAAACAAAAGAAAAAGAAGAAACAACACAAACAGTATTCCCTTATATGGTTTCTGATGTAGATGCAGATAGTCCAATGAGTGCTGCCATGAAAAGAAGTTTTCATGAATATCCGTCACCATTACTTGCCGAGAATGAATTGTATAGCCAATTTAAATACACAAAGTTAAAAGGTTTCGATTACAATGGTGGAGATGGAACCATTACCAGACGTGATCCTTCTAAGGTTTTACTTGAAAATGGAAAGTATTATGTTTGGTATACAAAAAGAGCTACTAAAGTTAGACCAATAGGTTTAGGTAATGCCAAAAATGCTACCGAGGAGATACCTTCAGCTGATTGGGATTTATCAGAAATATGGTATGCAACAAGTGAAGATGGTTTTACTTGGGAGGAGCAAGGAGTGGCGGTAACTCGTCCGGCTAAGCCTATTCCTGGTTTTAGATCGGTTGCTACTCCAGATATTCTAAAGTGGAAAGGTAAATTTTATCTCTATTATCAGGCTTTTAGTGAAACGCCTGGACTTAAAGGTGACGATTGTGTGGCTTCAGTTTCTTATGCGGATTCGCCTGATGGACCATGGATTCATTATAATAAGGTAGTCTTGCCTACCGGACCAAAAGGTTCATGGGATCAATTTACTGTTCAAGCACCTACTCCTTTAATTCATAATAATAAAGTTTATATGTATTATAAGGTTGATTTTAATCGTCCAATAGGCAATCGTGTGGGGTATAATGGAAAATGGAGTGCTATTGGTTTAGCTATTTCAGAAAATCCACTTGGCCCTTTCGAGAAACATCCTTTGAACCCAGTTCAAAATTCAGGTCATGAGATATGTTTATTTCCTTTTAAAGAAGGAGTAGCATCATTAACAATAAGAGATGGGAATGAACATTTTACGATTCAGTATGCCAAAGATTGGGTGAATTTTGAAATAGAATCTATCACCGAAATGATGCCTATAGGACCTAATGCTTTTATTCCTGATGCTTTTGCTGATAACGGAGATGGACGTGGAATTACTTGGGGGGTATGCCATTTTAGAAATGTTAAAGGATCAGATGGAAAATATTATTCAGAATTAGCAAGGTTTGACTGTGATTTGAGTTTAGATGTTCACGATCCGGAAATGAAGAAATTTAATAACTTATGGAGTCCTGACATTTACTACAAGTTGAAGTTAAGTAAAGCCCAACGAGAACGCATTCAAAAAGAAAACAGAGAGAGAATTATTGAATAATTCTTAAAAACGAATTTAAATTATGAAAAGAATATTATACGTTATAATGCTAGGGTTGATAGTAGTATCATGTCAACAAAAGCAAGAAAAAAGTAAGCTAGAAGAAAGTAAACAAGAGGAATTTCCGTTTTTTATTCCAAAGGAAAAACCTAATCGTCCTTTAAGTGCGGCTGTGGAACGTAATTACGATGCTTATTCTTCTATTCGTCCAGAACAAAATGAGTTGTATACCCAATTTAAATACACAAAATTAAAGGGGTTTGATTATAATGGTGGAGATGGAACAATAACACGAAGAGATCCTTCAAAAGTAATTTTTGAAAAAGGAAAATATTACGTTTGGTATACGCACAGAGAATCTCCAGTTAAACCAGTTGGAATGTCAAGAGCAAAAGAAGCTACTGATGTAATTCCATCTGCAGATTGGGATTTGGCGGATATTTTTTATGCTACTTCTGAAGATGGTTTTACTTGGGTAGAACAAGGTGTTGCAGTTCCTCGTCCACCAAAGCCACAAGCTGGTTGGCGTTCAGTTACAACAACCGATATTTTAAAATTTAATGGAAAATATTATTTATACTTTCAAGCTTTTATGGAGGCAAGTGGTTTACGAGGTGATTTTTGTCCAGTTTCAGTTGCTTATGCCGACTCTCCTGATGGTCCTTGGACACACACAGGCAAAATTGTAATTCCAAACGGACCTGAAGGTTCTTGGGATCAATATTCAATTCACGATCCATATCCGTTGGTACACGATGGTAAAATCTATTTGTATTATAAAGGTGATTTTGATAAACGTCCAGAATTCAAACCTTCAAAAATAAGAATGCAAGGTTTGGCCATTGCTGAAGATCCGCTTGGGCCGTTTGTAAAGCATTCATTAAATCCAATAATAAATTCAGGGCACGAAACAACATTATTCCCTTTTAAAGAAGGAGTTGCTGCAATTGTACAGCGAGATGGTCAAGAGCATAACACCATTCAGTATGCAAAAGATTGGGTGAATTTTGAAATAGCCTCAATTACTGAATTATTACCTGTTGCTGCTGGGCCTTTTGTTCCTGATGCTTTTACTGATACAAAAAATGGAAGAGGAATAACTTGGGGTATTTCTCATTTTATAAATGCAGATGGAAACTGGAATCATTCTATACTTACGCGTTTTGATTGTGATTTAAGTCAAGATGTTGATGATCAACAAATGAAAGACCATTATTACAATTACAGTCCTGAATTTCATTATGAAAAACATGGTTTAAATGGTAAGCAGAAAGAGCGTATTAAAAAAGAAACTGAAGAATTAAAAAAACAGTAATGAAACAAATTCAATTTAATCATATAGTACTATTGTTGATAGTTGCTCTTTTCGGCACATCAATAAATGCACAACAAACAAAACGGTTGGTTCACGATTTAAGTGGTTTTCATTGGAAAGTACAAGGAACTTTACCGGGAAGAGGTTTAGAAGAAAAATTTCCTGAGATAAGTTATGATCATATGGGAGATGCATTGAATTGGGCTCCAGCTCACGTTCCAGGTGATGTATTTACCGACTTATGGAGAGTTGGCCGTATTGATGATCCTCATTATGGAAGAAATAGTGTAAAGGCTAAATGGGTAAATGAATATGAATGGTGGTATTTGAATATTTTCAATGTACCAAAAGAAATGAAAGGCAAAAAAATTGAACTTACGTTTGATGGAGTTGATTATGCATGCGATGTTTTTTTAAATGGAAAAATACTAGGTTCACACGAAGGAATGTTTACCCCTTTTTCGTATGATATTACTGATTTGGTAAGTTTTGAATTCAAACGTAGAGGAAGAAATACGTTGGCAGTTCGATTACATCCAGCGCCCAGACGCTACAGTCAAGTAGCTGGTAGAAAACCAGCTTGGCACGGAGATTACTGGGTAGATTTGGTACCAACAGGTATATGGAAACCAGTGCGCTTGGAAGCATTTGATGATACTAAGATAACGGATATTTATGTGCAAACTGAGCTTGGTAAAAAGAATTCTGCAGATTTAAATATTCAGGTTGAAATAGAGAACAAAGGAAACAGTGCTAGAAATGTAGACATAGAATTGAATATTCAAGGAGAAAATTTCAAATCAAAGGCATATAAAACTACGGTTAAGAAAAAACTTCAACCAGGAAAAAATGAATTTACGGTTCCACTTCATATTTCAGATGCTAAATTATGGTATCCTTGGGATTTGGGAGATCAAAACCTTTACACGGCTGCTATTTCAATAAAGAACAGTAAGAACGAAGTATTAGATGCGCACAGTAAATTATTTGGAATTCGTGAATTAAAAATGGTTATGAATCCTGGATATACAAAAGATCAGGTTGAAAACCCATGGACAGTTATGGTAAACGGAAAACGACATTTTATTCGCTCAGGAACTTGGGGTGGTCCACCAGATATTTTCTTTGGCCGAGCTACAAATGAAAAATATGAGGAGTTTGTTCGTTTGGCGAAGGCGGGTAATATGAATAACCTAAGAATTTTTGGTTGGCATCCAACCGAAATTCCATACTTCTATGAATTGTGTAATAGAGAAGGTATTACGGTTTGGCAAGATATTTTACCAATTGCTAGCCTTTCACTTCCAAAGGATGAAGCGTACAAGAAACAAATCTTCTCTGACGCTATTTCTGTTGTAAAAGAGTTAAGAAATCATCCTTGTATGGTTATAATTGAAGGTGGAGAAGAAATTTTAATGACTGCTTCTGATCCAGTTCATAATCTTAAATTTATGAAAGAATTGGGCGAAGTTATAAAACCATATACCAATCTGCATTACGTTCCTGTTTCGCCTTTGAGCGATCACGTTGGAGTGGAATTAGGTTTCAAGCCAAATGAAAGCGTACATGCCAATGGGTTGTTTTATGGAGAGGGAAGTAACAATATGGAACGATTTTTTATGAAGAAAGATTTTGCCGCAGTTCCAGAATTAGCTATTTCATCGTGTCCTAATGTTGAAAGTATTAAAAAGTTTATTCCTGAAGACGAGCTTTGGCCACCAGGTCCAAGTTGGGGACATCATTGGACAGATTTTGATACCTTTAGAACTTTAAATTTTGATGCCTTAAATACGCAGGCAACTGGAAGTATGCAGGAGTTTGTAGATGCAACTCAAATGGCGCAGGGAATTATTTTTCAATATGGTTTGGAATATTTCCGAAGAAGAAAACCAAAAACAAGTGCTATTTGTATTTGTCATTACATCACATTTGCACCAGATATGAAATGGGGAATTGTAGATTATTATCAGCAACCAAAAATATCTTATGACTATGTGAAAATGGCTTATCAACCATTATTGATAAGTTTACAACACAATAAAAGAAGATGGTTGCCGGGTGAAGAATTCACAGGTAAATTATGGGTTGTAAATGATTTTTATAAAGAATTCAATTCCTGTAAGGCTGAAGTTGTATTTTATGATGCTAACAAAAAAGAAGTTAAAAGAGAAGTTGTTAATATTGGAAAAGTAAGTTCAGATAGTTCAAAAGAATATGCAACAGTAAATTGTAAAGTTCCAGGTAAATTAGGAGATCAGTTTCATGTTGAATTAAAATTGAAAGACAATTCTGGTAAAATTATTTCAGAAAATAAATATCTATTGTTAGTAGGTAATGAAAAAGTAGACTTACCTAGATTAAGAGAAATTGGACAAGAAGCCAAAGATAAAAAGGCAAAATACGGTTCTCATAATTACTTACGATATTTTGAAGGGTTAAATGGAACCAAAGGAGTAAAACAAGCTGACGAATTAATGCCAACTGTTAAAGAGTTTAATAAAAATTAAAAGAACTAATTAATAAAATAAAATATGAAAATAGGTAATACACTTGTAATATGTTTTTTTCTGTTAACTTTTTCAGTCTTCGGACAAAAGGATTCCAGAAAACAATTTCAACCTAATTGGGAATCACTTTCTCAATACGAATGTCCGGAATGGTTTAAAGATGCGAAGTTTGGAATTTACACCCATTGGGGAGTATACTCGGTTCCTGAAGCTCCAAGTAAAACAGATTGGTACGGACGCTTTATGTATGCTAAAGGAACATCAAATAACAAGCATCATATAGAAAAATTTGGACCAGTTGATGAATTTGGATATAAAGATTTAGTACCTCTTTTTAAAGCTGAAAAATTTAATGCAGATGAATGGGCAGACTTATTTGTAAAAGCAGGTGCTCAGTTTGCAGGTCCTGCAGGTGAACATGCGGATGGTTTTTCAATGTGGAACTCAAAGGTTAATCCTTGGAACTCTGTAAGTAAAGGGCCAAAACGTGATGTTGTTGCTGAAATGGAAAAAGCAATTCGTAAACGAGGTTTAAAATATGTAGTTAGTTTACATCATTCTTGGCTTTGGGGATGGTTCCCTACTTGGCAAGAAGGAACTGATTGTTTTGACCCCGCTAATGCTTCTTTATATGGTGAAAAATTACCTAAAACGTCACGTAGAATAGAGACTAAGGAAAGAGTTAAAAACTGTTATCCTATGCCTAGTAAAGAGTTTGAGCGTGTTTGGTTAGAAAAGGTAAAAGAAGTAGTTGATGGTTATTCACCAGATTTATTGTGGTTTGATAATCGTATGGAGATTTTATCTGAAAGTATTAGACAGCAAATGGTGGCTTACTATTATAATCATGCAGCAGAAAATAATATTGAGGCCGTACTTACTTTTAAGCGCCCAGATTTACCTTTAGGTGTTGGAACAGTTGATTTAGAACGCGCTCGTATGCCTGATATTTATCCTGAACCTTGGTTAACAGATAATTCAATTTCTAGAGATTCATGGAGCTGGACAACAGATTTAGAATGTTATTCAGAAAATAGATTGATTGATGATTTGGTTGATATTGTTAGTAAAAACGGATGTTTGTTGCTTAATGTTGCTCCGCATCCTAATGGAACAATTCCAGAAGAACAAAAACAACGCTTATTAGCAATGGGTAAATGGCTAAAGTTAAATGGTGAGGCAATTTATAAAAGTCGTCCTTGGTTAATTTATGGCGAAGGACCAACCGAAACAAAAACTGGGCATTTGGCCGATAAAAAATTTGATGGTTTTACAGATAAAGATATTCGATTTACAACTAGAGATGGTCAATTATATGCAATAGCCTTGGGATGGCCAGAATCAGGTGTTTTACCAATTAAATCATTCGGTTCTACAGCTTATAATGGAAAGGTTAAAAGTGTTGAATTAATTGGTTGTAAAGTGAAGTTAGAGTGGGAACAAAAAGATCTTGCATTGGAAATTAAACTTCCGAAGGAAAAACCATGTAATAATGCATTTGTATTCAAAATTAATAGATAGTTAAAGAATTATAGAAAACAACATAGAATGAAACTAAAAATAATTTTCAGTTTAGTATTTGTACTAATTTTAGTGAGTGCATGTAATCAGAAAAATGCATCAAGTACAATTCTTCAAAAACAGGAAAAATATGAACCTACTCTAGAGTCACTTTCAAAACACGAAGCAGCGCCAGAATGGTTTCAGGATGCTAAGCTAGGAATGTATTTTCATTGGGGACCATATAGCGTTCCAGCTTATGGGAGTGCTTGGTATCCTGCTAATATGTATATGAAAGGAAGTGATGTGAACAAGTTTCATGAAAAGAATTTTGGCGCAATTGAGGAGTTTGGGTATGAAGATTTTATCCCAATGTTTACTGCCGAACATTTTGATCCAGAAGAGTGGGCCGATTTGTTTAAAACAACAGGAGCAAAGTTTGCAGGTCCGGTAGCTGAACATCATGACGGTTTTGCTATGTGGGATAGTGAGGTGAATCCTTGGAATGCTGCAGATATGGGACCAAAACGAGATGTTTTAGGTGAGCTATTTACTTCATTAAAAAAGCGAGACATTAAGACATTAGCAACTTTTCATCACGCTCGTAACGGACAACGCAATGCTAATAAACCAGAATATTGGGGGCGTAATGGTTTTAACAGTCATTACCCTTATCATCCAGATCTTCCTACAGCAACTACAGATCCAAAGCTTCGTAAATTATTTGGGAACTGGGAGAATATTAATGATTTCAACCAATATTGGCTTGATCAAGTTGAGGAGGTTGTAGATAAGTATGAACCAGACATTTTATGGTACGATTCGTGGCTAAATATGATACCTGAGGATAAAATAAACGAGATGCTAGCGTATCATTTTAATAGTGGGTTAAAGAATAACCAAGAAGTGGTAGTTTGTAGCAAGCATCAAGATATTTCTTTGGAAATTGGAATTGATGACTTGGAGCAAGGTGGGCGTAGAGATATTTACCCTTTGCCTTGGATGACAGATATTACCTTGAGTAATAGTCATTGGATGTATGTGGAAGGTGAAAAGTATAAGGATGCCGCATTAGTAGTAAGAAATATGATTGATGTTTGGAGTAAAAATGGTACAGTACTACTTAATATTTCACCTCGTGCAGATGGTGTTATTAATCAAGAACAAAGAGCTATTTTAAAGGATATTGGGGAATGGATGTCTGTTTATGGTGAAGCTGTATATAAAACAAGACCATTTAAAGTTTTTGGATATGGAAATGCCAATGCTTCAGATGCTTCTCATGATGGACAATCGGCAAAAGTAAAATATACCGCTAGCGATGTACGTTATACCGTTGCTAAAGATAAAAAGTCAATGTATGTCTTCTTTTTAGGTGTGCCTAAAGCTGGAGAAACTATTAAAATGCGATCTATTGGTGGATTTCACCGTAATCTTCCTCCTTCACCTATCAAAAATATAAAACTGATGGGGGCAAACATAGATATAGATTGGAAGCTTACCCCGCAAACATTATTGCTAACAATGCCAGATGTAGAGTATAACCCTATTGCTAATGTTTTAAAATTGGAATTAGAATAAATATTCACAATTTATAATTAACAAAAAGGGGTATTAAACATTGTTTAATACCCCTTTTTGTTACAAATTTGTAATGTAGTCTTCTAAGCTATCGGAGCGTTCAAGTCCTAGTTTTTTACGAATTCGAGATCTAGAAATATTTACACTATGTGGCTCAATATTTAATATTCTCGCCATTTCTTTTGTGCTAAATTTTAATTTAATTAGAGCGCTATGTTTTTGCTCTGTAACTGTTAAATTTGGGTGCTTCAATTTTAACCTATTGTAAAAATCTGAATTTACTTCGGTAAAACGTAAGTTAAATTCATCCCATAAATCTTTTGCTCCTTTTTTATACTTTGAATTCAATGATTTATATGATGAAGGTGACTTTTCTTTTAAGATTCTTAAAAGTTCATCAATAGCACTATCCTTGTCAATTAATTGTAAGGCATAGGATGTTAATTCTTTACTTTTTAATTTTATAGCTTCTTCACTTTTTTCTTTTTCCAATTGTGAATTTAATTCTGTTTCAGCTTTGTCTAACAAAGATTTTTTTAATTTTAAGCGTATTCTTGAAACCCAAAATAGTACAATTCCAAGAATAAATACAAGCAGTAAAATAATTTTTAAACGAAACTGGGTTTGTTTACTTTTTTTAATAACAATATCTTGTTTATTTATCAGGTTTTCTTTTTCTAATAACGATTCTAAATGGGTGTTTTTTATTTCAATAAGTTCACTAAAGGCATTATTTTTACTTTTTAAAGCGTTGTCTGTTAGTTCATTTTTTCTCACTAAATAGTTGTAAGCTTTTTTAGTTTTATTTTTTTTTATATAAGCTTTAGAAAGTTGAGATAAAATTATTGATGTAGTTGCTTTATTAAGGTTTAGACTATCAATTAAATTTAAACTCTTTTCATAATAATAAATAGAGCTATCTAACTGTTTGTCTATGCTTTTTAGTTCGCCTAAATAGTAAAAGGCCCGAATTTTAAGGTTTAAATCATCCTTTGTAAGCTTGGATTTTGAATTGTAAAGTAATTTATAAGCTTCTTTAATATTCCCCGTTTTTAGCATTAAGTAACCTCTTTCTAACTCTATATTTGAAAGAATGTAACTATTATTTTTAACTAGTTTTTCTGTGAAAACACAGGAATCAAGATAGCTAAGAGCTTTTTGGTAATTTCCAGATTTTCTTTGTCTTGTTGCTAGGTTTAAATAATTTGTGTTTAAAGGTTGTGCATTTTGGTTATTTTGAAATAAAACTTCTTTTGAAAAATGCAAAGCACGTTCTAAATGATATAGTGATTCTTCGTCTTTATTAAAAATGTCATAAAGGTTAGATAGTTTTCTATGTACAGTTGCTTTATATGAACTGTTATTAGTTGTTTTAATTATATACAAAGCTTCCCATAGGTGATCAAAAGCACGACCAAATTTCTCCTTTTCTTTTTTTAAATCAGACATGTTAAGTAAGCACTGAAATACTTTTTTTTCATCTCCATTTTTTTTAAAATATTTATAACTTTTTTTAATCTGTTTGTAAGATTTATCTGGAAATTCTTTGCTTTGTTTTAAAGCATTAGATATAATATCTGTATAATAACTTACGGAGTCTAATTTAACTCTTTTTTCTTTTTTTTGAGCATTTCCAATAGTTGTAAAAATGATTAAAACAAGAAATATATTTGATATATGTTTGGTTAACAATGCTGTAGCGTTTTAAAATGTAAATTCTCTAAAAATAATATTCAATTGATTAACAATTGTAAAAGTACAAAAATATAATTCCTATATAATATTTGTATAATTTAAATGTCAATGTGTTTAGTTTTTAATAATTATGTTTACAATGAGTTATTATGGTTTTATGCAAATGATAGTTTTTGCAGAGAATTAAAAATTAAAGACTATTTATAAAAAGTACTATGGTTGTCACTATCAAAATCTAATTTTATTCTTAGCCTATCCATTAAAATGAAAAACCATTCTAATTATTTCACTTATAAATAATAGCTTAATTCTTATTTAAAAGGTTTAATTTTTGAAGATTTATTTTGCTTTTTAAGTTTTCGTAAGTAAATCCTTATTTTTTAAAGAATGAAAAAATCTAGACAGTCAACACTTTTATTACTCTAAAGATTCTTACCTAATAAAACGTTTTTAAACGCTTTTATTTATTTTTTGATATAAAAACTATAAAAAATGAAGATTGTATATACTTTGTATAAATGAATAGTTCAATTAAGTTGATGTGTTCATATAAAGTCTAGTTGAGTTTTATTGAATTTAATCTGTTTAAGGGTAGTTTTGAGTAAATCAAATAAATAATAACTATTTTTATTGAGTTAAAAGCTTAGAGGGCTTTTGAGATAATTCACATTCATAAAATATATTAAATCAAACCATGCATACTAAAAGATGCTATTTCAGCAAAATGTTATTAATTACTTTATTAATTTCAATTGTTGCCTGCAAAACCGAGTCAAAACCTGAATCAATAATAAAAGAGAAAAAAATTAAAGTTTTTCCTCAAAAATTACCTGATGAAAAACCTGATATGGAGTTAAGTGCAGCCTTAAATCGTTTGTACGATGCTTATCCAGCTCCAAAACCACAAGATAACGAGTTGTTTTCCCAATTTAAATATACTGAACTAAAAGGATTTAATTACAATAACCATGATGGTACAATATCTAGAAGAGATCCTTCAAAGGTGATTTTTCATAATGGTAAATATTATGTGTGGTACACTTATAGAAACACACCAACACCACCTCGCGGAGCAAAAGAAAGCTCAGACGTTATTCCTTCTTCAGATTGGGATTTAGCTGAAATTTGGTATGCAACAAGTGTAGATGGTTTTACATGGGAAGAGCAAGGTGTTGCTATTAAAAGACCAGAAAAACCAATTGTTGGTTGGAGAGCTGTTACAACGAGTGATATTTTAGAGTGGAAAGGTAAATATTATTTGTATTATCAAGGTTTTATGGAAGCTAGTGGAAAGCGTGGAGATGATTGTCCGGTTGCTGTTTCCTATGCAGATTCTCCTGATGGACCTTGGACACCTTATAATAAAATTGTAATTCCTAATGGAGGTGAAGGAGCTTGGGATCAATTCTCAATTCACGATCCGTATCCATTGGTTCATAACGGAAAAATATATTTATACTATAAATCTGATTTTGGTAAAAAAGGAGATTGGATTCGTATGCAAGGTTTAGCAACTGCAGATAATCCGTTGGGGCCATTTACAAAAAATCCTTTAAACCCTGTAATTTCTTCAGGTCACGAAACTTCGCTTTTTCCATTTAAAAGTGGGATTGCTGCATTAGTTTATAAAGATGGAAATGAACACAATACCATACAATATGCTGAAGATGGTGTAAATTTTGAAATTGCTGCAATTTCTGAATTAATGCCTTATGCAGCTGCACCTTTTGTAGCTGATGCTTTTACTGATACTAAAAACGGTAGAGGAATAACTTGGGGGTTATCACATTTTATTAATTTAGGAGGAAAAGGTCAATTTCATTCAATGTTGGCTCGTTTTGATTGTGATTTAAGTCAAGACATAAACGATCCAATTTTTAAAGAACCAAGAGTTAAATACGATCCAGAGTTTTATTTTAAACAAAGCTTAACGGAGAAGCAAAAAAAACGAATTGAAGCAGTGACAGAGAAATTAAGAAATTAAAAATTTTATAGATTTTAAATATGAAAAATTATATAGTTAATTCAATACTGCTTTTTATTACCTCTATTACAATTTTATCAGCACAAGTGAAACCACAGGATTGGGAAATTGCAGCACAAGCTTATTCTTTTAAGGATTTTACTTTGGAAGAAACTCTTGAGAATTTGGAGCTGTTAGATATAAAATTCATTGAAATGTATCGTAAACAACAAATATCTTCAACGGATAAAACGTTTACAAATTTTGATATGTCTAAAGAAAAATCAGATAAAGTTCAAATGCTTTTGAAAAAACATGGAATAAAACTTTCTAGTTATGGTGTTATTTCACCTAAAAAGAAAAATGATTGGGAAGTGTTATTCAAGTTTGCAAAAAAAATGGGAATTGAAACTATTGTTTCTGAACCAATATTTGATCAAGTTCCAATGGTAGATGAATTATGTAAAAAATATGATATAAAACTCGCTATTCACAACCATGCAACACCAACTAAATATTGGGATCCGGCAACAGTAAAATCTGTTTTAAAAGGGAGAAGTAATTATATTAGAGTTTGTGCAGATATTGGACATTGGAAACGTTCAGGTTTAGATGTTGCTAAATCTTTAAAAATGTTAAAAGGTCATATACATGAGCTACATTTAAAGGATGTAGATAAACCTAGTACGGACGCTACAATTGTTCCTTTAGGAACTGGAATTATTAAATGGAATAAAGTATTTAAGGAACTGAAAAGACAACATTTTAAAGGTAAAATGGTAATTGAGCATACAGCCAAAAAAGAGGTGTTAATGGATGATATGAAATTGAATGTAGAATTTCTTAAAACAAACATTAAATAATTAATACTCAACTTAAAAACGAGGTTAATAGTATGTCAAATATTTCGCGAAGAAAGTTTTTATATTCATCTGGTGCAGCTGCTGCGGGTATTATGCTTCTACCAAATTTAATGAGTTTTTCACCAAATAGCACCGTAAATGTAGCTGTTATTGGTGTAGCAGGAAGAGGTTTGAATAATTGGACTCAAATGTTGGGGATTCGTGGAGACAACAGAAGAATTAAAGAAGGATTGGAGCCAGAAGGAGAAAGAAAGCCGCATCCATATGTTAGAATAGTTGCATTTTGCGATGTAGATGATAATGCTGCAGCAAGAGCTTATAAATTAATGCCTGAAGTTCCTAGGTATAAGGATTTTAGAGTGATGTTAGATGAAATGGACAAAGATATTGATGCTGTTATAGTTTCAACTCCAGATCATACTCATTTTGCAGCTACTATGGCAGCAATGGAAAGAGGTAAACATGTATATGTTGAAAAACCATTAGCCCATAATATTTGGCAACTTCGTACTTTAAAAAAGGCAGCAGCATATTATGGTGTTGTAACTCAATTAGGAAATCAAGGTCATGCTTCTGATGGAATAAGAAATGTTAAGGAATGGTACGATTTAGGCTTATTAGGTGAAGTAAAAGAAATACATGCGTGGTTTAATGGACCTGAATTTGGAGATAATTTATGGCTTAACAAACCTAAAAACTATCCTCCAATTGCTGAGCCTATTCCAAAAACCTTAGATTGGGATTTATGGTTGGGACCTTCAAAAAAGCGAGCATATAGTCATTATTATTTACCAAAGTGGTGGAGGTCTTATTTTGAATTGGGAACTGGTATGTTGGGAGATTGGGGTTGTCATACTTTAGATGCTCCATTTTGGACATTGGATTTAGGAATGCCAGATAGTGTTGAGCCTTTATTTGGGAAGTTAAGTTCTGTTCCTACTAAATTCGGACCAGACCAATCAATATTGAATTTTAAATTTCCAAAAAGAGGTAATAAACCTGCAGTTGATTTAACCTGGTATGAAGGTGGTAAAAAACCTAAAAATAGACCAGAGTGGGGTTTAAATAAAATACCAGGTAATGGTATGTTAATGGTTGGAGAAAAAGCAACAGTATTTACAAGTGGAAAGCCTTATAAACCAAGAATATTAATGGATAAAGCAGATTGGGAAGTTTTCAATAAAAAAGGTTGGGAAAAGAGTATTCCGAGAATTAAAAATGAAAGCCCACATGAAGAATTTATAGATGCTATAAAAGGAAATGGACCAAAACCAGGGTCAAGTTTTGAGTATGGTGCAGATTTAACAGAATTAGCTTTATTAGGTGCCTTATCTCAAAAATTGAATAAAAAAATAGAATATGATTCCTCTAATATGAGAGTTACGAATCATCCAGAATTAAATAAATATATAAAAGAAGATGTTCGTTCAGGTTGGTCATATGGAGAAAATCTTTGGAAAAAATAGAATATGAGAAAATTAATAATAAAAGTATTTAGTGTAGTTCTTTGTATTTCTACATTGGGATGTTCACAAGTAAAAAAAGATAATGATTCAAAAAAGATAAAGCCTAACGTAATTGTTATCTTGGCAGATGATGTTGGCTATGCAGATGTTGGTTTTCAAAAAGATGTTCAGCCAGATGTGCAAACTCCAAACCTTGATAAATTAGCTGAAAATGGTGTGGTTTTTAGAAATGCTTATGCGGGTTCTCCTGTTTGTAGTAATTCAAGATTAGCATTGTCAACTGGTCGTTATCAACAAAGATGGGGAGCATATTATTATGGACAAGGTGGATTACCTTCAAATGAATATACCATAGCCGAAATGATGAAAGAGGCTGGATATAAAACTATGAAAGTTGGTAAAACTCATTTAAATAATGGTCCAAAATCTGACCCAATGAAACACGGTTTTGATCATTGGTTAGGATTTAAACATCATTCTTGGGATTATTTTTTATTGAGTGAAAAAGATATTGAAGCTTATGAAAAAAAATCTTCTGGGAGTAGTAAGAAAGCAAAAATGGCTCCTTTCGGACCTTTAACACGTGATAGTAAAACAAAAGAATCATACGAAAATACAAATACAACAGAAGTTTTTACAAAGGAGTCTATTAACTTTATTAAAGAAAGTACTAATGAGCCTTTTTATCTTCAATTAGAATACAACGCTGTGCACACGGCCTTAACAAGAGCCCCTAAAGAGCTTCAAGAAAAATACGGAATACCTGCTCGATCGTTTAATCGTGAAGATAAAGTATGGGAGTACCCTCATTGGGACCCAATTGTTCAGCCAGATTATAATGAATGGTATGATCAAACTTCTCATTTAGGAATTACAGATGCCTATGGCAGAAAAATATATTTAGCTCATATGGAATATATGGATTTGATGATAGGGAAAATTGTAAAAACTTTAAAAGAGAAAGGAATTTTGGATAATACTATTATTTTCTTCTCTTCTGATAATGGTGGGTCTCATCAATCGTATGCCAATAATGAACCTGAAAATGCTTATAAATATTGTTTAATGGATGGAGGAATTAAAGTTCCTATGTTTATGTATTGGCCCAATGGTTTTAAAAAAAATAATGAAATTGAAGCTATGGTTACTCATAGAGATTTATATGCTAGCCTTTCTCAATTAACAGGTGTTGATCCAAAAAAGCCTTTAGATGGTAAAAGTTTATTGCCTTTAATTTATGGTGAAACTAAAAAAATACATACTGAACCAATATTTTGGGATTCAGGAGAAAAGTTTAAAAATTGGGTTGTACGTTTTGGTGATTGGAAGTTGGTTTACAGAGAAGATGTTGACGGAATTAATTTTAATTATAAATCTTATCAATTAGATGAAAAAGGATTAGTTATAGGTTTATTAGATGTTCCTATTCTTTCAGGAATTCAACTTTACAATTTAAAAGATGATCCTAATGAATTAAATAATATAGCAGTTTTAAATCCTGAAAAAGTTGTTGAAATGGAAAATATGTATAAAAAATGGAGATCTCAAATGGCGGATCCTATTAGAGGAACCAAAGCTAAATAAATTCATCAATTAAAATTTCAATTCAATGAAAAAATACACTGTTTTAATCTTATTAACTTTAATATCTGTAAGTTTTTCTCGAGGTCAAAATAATAATAAATCGAAACCTAATGTTGTATTAATATTTATTGATGATGAAGGATACGGAGATGTAGGTGTTTATGGAGCAACGGGCTTTGATACACCAAATATAAATAATATGGCAAGTGAAGGTATGCGTTTTACAAACTTTTACTCTGCACAACCGGTTTGTAGCGCATCTAGAGCTGGTATTTTAACAGGGTGTTATCCAAATAGAATTGGATTAACTGGAGCATTATTTCCACATCATAAAGTTGGTTTAAACAAAGATGAATATACAATGGCAGAAATGTTTAAAGACCAAGGCTATGCTACAGCGTGCTTTGGTAAATGGCATTTAGGTTGGCAAAAGGAATTTTTACCATTGCAACATGGTTTCGATGAATATGTAGGTCTTCCTTATTCAAATGATATGTGGCCTCACAATAGTGCAACTGGGCACAAATTACCAAAAGAAAGTAAACGTTCAAAAATGCCTGAATTACCTTTAATTGAAGGAAATACGAAGATTGGTGAAATTAAAAGTCTTAAAGATCAAGATATATTAACAACTCTTTATACTGAAAAAGCAGTTGATTTTATTAATAGAAAATCAGATAAACCATTTTTTCTTTATGTTCCTCATACAATGGGTCATATTCCATTGGGAGTTTCAGATAAATTTAGAGGGAAAAGTGAACAAGGGTTGTATGGTGATGTTATGATGGAAATAGATTGGTCAGTAGGTGAAATTTGGAAAGCTCTTGAAAAAAATGGGGTTGCTGAAAACACTATTTTTGTTTTTACAACAGATAATGGACCTTGGTTAAATTTTGGAAATCATGCAGGTTCTTCAGGAGGATTAAGAGAGGGAAAAACTACAAGTTGGGAAGGTGGTCAGCGAGTACCGTTTATAATTAGATGGGGAGATAATATACCTAAAGGAACAGTTTGTAATAAGTTAGCTTGTGCAATTGATTTATTGCCTTCATTTGCCGCTTCAAGTGAAGGGAAATTATCTAAAAATGAAATTGATGGGGTTGATATAACTTCACTTTGGAAAGGCGATTTTAAGTCCGAACCAAGGGAATCAATTTTGTATTACTATGGGAAAAATAATTTGAATGCTGTTCGAAAAGGAAATTGGAAATTAGTGTTTCCACATACTTGGAGTTCTTATAATACCAAGCCAGGTAAAGATGGTGTTGGTGGAAAAAGAATTAAAATGAGTGTAAAGGAACTTGAACTTTATAATATGATGCGTGATCCGGGAGAACAGTATAATGTTATTGATTATCATCCTAAAAAAGTAAAAGAAATTATGGTGATTGTTGAAGAAGCTCGTAAAGAATATGGAGATCTGAATGTTGGAATTGAAAAAGGGACAGGAACAAGAGAGATAGGTAAATTAGAGTAATAAGGAAATAAAATTGTGTTAAATAACGTAAAACCCGTCAAAAATGTATAGATCTTTTAAAGCAATAACTCTTTTAGTCGTTATTAGTATTTTAGTTCTAAGTTGTACAAGCAATTCCTTCAAGATTGAATTTGAAGGTCAAAACCCTGCAGTTGAATTTGGACTGAAGGAGTTAAAGAAAGCGCTAATCCAAAAAGAATTTGAGGAAGTTGAAAATTCAGAAAAATATTTAATAAGTGCTGAATTTGATGAAACTCTAAAAAAGCAAGCTTATAAAATTGAGTTAGACAATAACAAAATTTCAATTTTTGGTGGTGATAAAAGAGGTCTGTTATATGGTATAATGGACCTTACTGAGCAAATTTCATTGTATGGAGATTTATCAAAAATTGAATCTAAAACAGAAGAACCATTTATTGAATATCGTGGAGTTAAAATGAATATAGCTTTGGATGGTCGCTTACCAAGTTATGATGATACTGGTGATGCTGCTCAAAAAAATATTGCAGAAATGTGGAATATGGACTTTTGGGTAGAATATTTGGATGAATTGGCTCGCAATAGATACAATATGCTGACTTTTTGGTCTAAACATCCGTTTCCTGCACTCACTAAAATGAAAGATTATCCAGGTGCGGCTATGGAAGATGTTTACGTTTATGATAAACCTGTTACTTGGGATATGCATAGAGATTGGAGCGGAACGGATATTCAAGACAAAAACAATCTTCGAAAAATAAAAAGCATGACCATGGATGAAAAAATTTCATTCTGGAAGAAAGTGATGGAACATGCTCATAACCGAGGTATTGATGTAGTTTGGTTTACATGGAACATATTTATTTCACCAGGAACTGGTGAGATGTTAGAACCTGAGAGCGAAGAGGCTATGACATATATGCGAAAAGCAGTTCAAGAAATGGTTGAAACTTATCCGCATTTGTCTGGTTTTGGAGTAACCGCTGGAGAAAGAATGGGGATGACCGTTGGAAAATATACAGCTACTCAATGGATGTATGAAACTTATGGAAAGGGAGTGCTGGCAGCGAAGAAATCAAATCCTGAAAGACCATTTCGATTTATTTTCCGTCGTCATCATACCAAATTGCCTTTGATACAACGTGATTTTGCATCAAATTTTCAAGGAGAAGTTGAAACTAGTTATAAGTACAATGTTGCGCGCATGTATAGTTCACCCAATCCGCCAATTTTTGAGCAAGAATATTTACAAGATGTTTTAAAATATGATTTCAAATGTTGGATGAATATTAGAAATGATGATATTTTTACTTTTAGATGGGGTGATCCGGATTATGTTCGTGAATATTTAACTGGAATGATGAAATATCCAGTTCCCGGTTTTTATATTGGTTCAGATGGTTATTTATGGGGAAGAGAATTTACTTCTAAAATACCAAGCCTTTCGGGTGAATTAGAAATTAAAAAACATTGGTATCGAGAAATGCTTTGGGGAAGATTGGCTTATAATCCAAATTTACCAGATACTCAATTAATAAATGTTATTGGGAACCGTTTTCCAGGCACCAACAATGAAGCATTATTTAATGCTTGGAAGTATGCATCAAAAACATTTCCATTAGTTTGTAATTTTCATTGGAAACCTGGAGATGCAATGTGGTCAACTGAAGGTTGTATGGATCAGTACACGGGATTTCAAACAATTCGTGATTTTATTGACTGTTTTACATTAGAGAATGAAAAACTTCAAAATATTACCGATTTTGTAGATGATATAAAAAGTAATGAGAGTTCAAAATTAATTACTCCTTTACAGGTTGCAGATTCTTTGCGTTTATGCACTACTAATACACGAAAGTATTTAAGTGAGTTAAAAGGGAGTAATAAAAATAATTCGGAAGAATTTAAGGCTACGGTTAAAGATTTAGAATGTTTTGCTTTGTATGGAGACTATTATGCGGGGAAGATAGCAGGTGCAACGTATCTACATATGTATGAAAGTTTGTTTGATGAGAATAAGGAAAGCTATAAAGAAAAAGCAATAAAAGAAACTTCATTAGCGGCTGTTGCTTGGAAGGACTTAGCTAAAATTGCTGATAGCCAATATAAAACACAACTATTAGCTAGAACTAGAGAATTGGATTGGGTCAATACAATTGACGATGTTGAAAATGATATTGATATTGTAAGAAAATCAAAAGGGATTGAGCCTAAGGTTGCCAAAATATTTTATTCAGGATATGCAAAAGTTGAAAAATCTCAAAAACAAAAATTAGATTCGTTTCTAAAGTCAAAAGGTTATAAAGTTGAAGAATATCAAGGGTGGAAAGTTGAAGCTTATGCTACCGGATTAAAAATTGTAATTTCAAGGAATGATGATTTAGTCTCTCAATTTTATACAAGTAGAGGCGGTATGTATCCATCTAATTTTGATGAAAAAGGATTCCATATAGAAGAATTAAATCACAAGCTTTGGCTTATTGGAAATTCAATTTTAACAGCTAATGAGGGTGTAGATTATCTTATTGAAAAACTTAAAAAAGAACTAAAATAGTAATATGAAACTTAACAAAGTATTAATTGTCTGTATTTTAATTGGTAGTTGTATAAATGGTTTTTCTCAGAAAAAATCAACAGAGATAAAACCTCCAAACGTAATAATTGTTTTAACTGATGACCAAGGGATTGGTGATTTAGGTTGTCATGGTAATCCTTGGCTAAAAACACCGCATATAGATAAATTTTATAAACAATCTGTTCGATTTACAGATTTTCATGTGAGTCCAGTTTGTACTCCAACGCGTAGTGCAATAATTACTGGACGTTACCCTATAAATAATGGCGCATGGGCAACTTATAAAGGAAGAGATGCTCTATCTGGAGGGCCAACAATGGCAGATTTATTTAAACAAGGCGGTTATAATACGGGTATGTTTGGTAAATGGCATTTAGGTGATAATTATCCTGTTCGTCCAACCGATAGTGGTTTTGACATAGCTGTTCATCATAAAGCCGGTGGTGTTGGTGAATTATCAGATTATTGGGGTAATAATTACTTCAACGATATATATTATGTGAATAATGAACCAAAACAATTTAAAGGTTATTGTACAGATATTTGGTTTGAAGAAGCTATGAAATTTATTGATGATGTTAAGAATGATGACGAACCATTTTTTATTTATTTACCAACAAACGCACCTCATGGACCACACTATGTAGAAGATAAATATGTAGCGCCATATAAAGAAAAGGAAGGCATTGAAATATTAAATGCAAAGTTTTATGGCATGATTGCAAATATCGATGAGAATTTTGGAGAGCTTGAAACCTACTTAAAGAAAAATAAATTAGCAGATAACACCATTTTAATTTTCATGACCGATAATGGTACACATCATGGTTATAGTGGAGATGGAAAACTAGGTTATAATATGGGCTTTCAAGGACGAAAAGGGTCTAGAATTGAGGGAGGTCATCGCGTTCCGTTTTTTATCCGTTGGAAAGATGGTGAAATTTATGGAGGAAAAGATATCAATGAAGCAACTGCTCATGTTGATTTAATCCCAACGCTAGCGAGTTTGTGTAATCTAAATATTCCAGATGACAATAAGTTAGATGGTGTCGATTTATCTAAGCTTTTTAAAAAGAAACATGGTGAATTAATCGAGCGTAGCATATTTGTACATAACAATCAAGATTGGAGACCTCCAACAGATGTTGAAATATCTTGTATTGTTAACGGGAAATGGCGATTGATAAATGGCGATAAATTATATGATATTGAAAAAGATAAAACGCAACAAAACAATCTGGCTTCAAATTACCCTGAAGTTGTTGCTAGGTTATTAAAAGACAATGAAACATTCTTGAAAATCACGAAAAAGAATGATGAATATAATCAGTTTCCCTCATTTATAGTTGGTAATCCTGCCCAAAATGAAATTGCTGTTAACATACAGCATGCCATAGGAGATGATATACCTATATGGAAAAGTGAGCAAGTAGCAGAGGGTTTAAAAAATCAAAATAACACACATGCTTTAAATATTGAAAAAGACGGGAAATATCGTATTTCTTGTAGAAGATGGCCAAAAGAATGTGCTGGACCAATTTTAGGTGTTCCAGCAGTGAATCCGAAAGACTGGTTTACTTATAAATCCATTTCACCAGAAAAAGTGAGAATTAGTATTGCTAATCAAATATTCGAAAAGTCAATTTCCAAGAAAGATGAAGAAGTTGTTTTTGATGTGTTTTTGGAGAAGGGAAAAACATTTTTAGTTACAGATTTTATTGAGGGGAAAGATAAATACGGAGTGTATTATACGTACGTGTCATATATCGAAAATAAAAAAATATGAGATTAAAAAAGATAGTATTGGTATTGCTTGCATTTGTCTCTTTTATAGAAATTAATGCTCAAGAGGTTACAATTAATAATGTTAATAATTTTGAAAACCCAAAGCACAAAGATAATATAGGAAATTGGGCTGTTGGAGATACATTATTTGTAAAAGGAATTTATACCAAAGAGACAGCAAATATAAATAAACGATAAAAATTATGAGAAAACTGATATGTATATTGTTACTGGGTAGTTTTGTTAACTTGTTTGCCCAAACTAAATCGCCGAATATCATTGTTATTATGGCAGATGATATGGGGTTTGCCGATGTAGGCTTTACTGGTGCTAAAGATATTAATACGCCTAACATTGATAAGTTGGCTGCTTCTGGTGTTGTTTTTAAGAATGGTTATATAACACACCCTTTTTGTGCTCCTAGTCGAGCAGGTTTGTTGGCAGGTCGTTATCAACACAGATTTGGATTTGAACATAATCCTCCGTCTGATTCAGCCAACCCTATTGTTGGTATAGACGTTAATGAGAAGCTTTTTCCAAAACGACTTCAGGAAGTTGGTTACACTACTGGAATCATTGGGAAATGGCATTTGGGGTCAGCATCGCCTTATAATCCTAATAATCGAGGTTTTGATTATTTCTACGGCTTCTTAAATGGAGGTCACGACTACTATAAAATAGATGTAACTAAACCAATTGAGACAGGTTATAACCAAGGGTTAGTACGGAATAAGCAGGTGGCAAATTTTGAAGGGTACTTGACAACAGCATTAAGTAACGATGCTGTTAAATTTGTAGAAGATAATAAGGAGAAATCTTTTTTTCTATTTCTTTCGTACAATGCACCTCATCAACCGCTACAAGCACCCAAAGAAGATATTGCACGTTATGCACATATTAAGAATAAAAAACGTCGTGTTTATGCGGCTATGGTAGATGTGATGGATCGAGGAATTGGTAATGTTGTTAGTGCCTTAGAGAATCATGATTTACGTGAGAACACCTTGATTTTCTTTCTTAGTGATAATGGAGGGCCAGTTCCTAGTAAGCACAGCCCAAATAAAGGAAATGGTTCTTCAAACGCACCTTTTAGAGGTGGAAAAACGGACTATTATGAAGGAGGTGTACATGTTCCTTTTATCGCTTCTTGGCCAGCGAAAATTGAATCCGGACAGGTCTATAATCAACCTGTTATATCATTAGATATTAGTCGTACTGCTGTTGAAGTTGCTGGTGGTAATGCTACTTCTGGTAATAAAATGGAAGGTGTTAATTTAATTCCGTATTTAAATGGAAAACGTTCTGATGCTCCACACGACGCTCTTTATTGGCGTTTTTTGAGTACAAAATCTATTATATCCGGAGGTTATAAGTATATACAGAAAGGGAAATCAAACCCTGAACTTTTTAATTTAGAGAAAGATATAGAAGAACAAAATGATATTTTGGATAAGAATCCGGAGTTAGCTACTAAGATGCTAAAGTTATGGGGGAAATGGGATGCTAATAATGTAGAAATGCGTAATCCTGTATATTCAGAATACTATAGATCACGTGATGCTTTCTTTGAAAATATGATTCCTGATGGTGCAAAAAAAGAAGGCTACAAGCCTGAGTTTAAAAAGATGTTTCCTAAGAATTAGCAGGTTAGATTTGAAGCTAAACAGATAATTTGAATAAAAATATTCAATGGGGTTTAACTTGTGATAGGTCAAAATATTATATTGAATTTTATGCAATGTTAAAAAATCCTTAGAGTTTTCTCTAAGGATTTTTCTTTTTGTAGAACTATTTAATTTCTATATATACATTCATTTAGGTCATACAATCTATATTCAAAATCATATGTTCTATAGTATGCGTATCATATACTTTATATTTGATAATAGGAATTGATCAAAATAACAAATATGATAATTGGTAAGTTTATATCTAGATGTTTTATACTGTTGATTGTATTTTCAATTCAAATTCTTAAAGCACAAGAATCAAAACCAAACATTGTAATAATTTTTGCTGATGATTTAGGCTATTCAGATATTGGTTGTTATGGAGGGGAAATTGAAACTCCAAATATTGATAAGTTAGCGGAGGAAGGATTACGATTTACACATTTTATAAACGGTTCTAAATGTGCACCTTCAAGAGCATCCTTATTAACAGGTTTATATCCAATTGAAACTGGTTGTGTTGGTCCGCCAGCTCAAATGGAAAATGGAGTTACCATTGCTGAAATGTTAAATAAGGCTGGTTATAAAACCTTAATGGCAGGGAAATGGCACGGAAAAGAAAACCCAGTTAAAAGAGGTTTTGATAAATTCTTTGGAATTACTAAAGGAGCATTTAATTATTTCAATCCTAAAAAGAATCAACCATATTGGGAAGATAATAAAAGATTAGATCCATTCATTCCTGAAAATAAAGAAAATTTTTACACTACAGATACTTTTACAAATATGGCTCTTAATTATTTAGATCAACAAAAAAATAAAAGGGAACCTTTTTTCTTGTATGTAGCTTATAATGCACCTCATTATCCTTTACAAGCTTGGCCAGAAGATATTGCAAAATATAAAGGCAAGTATTTAAAAGGTTGGGATAAAATTAGAGAAGAAAGATTTCAACGTCAACAAAAAATGGGAATTGTTGAGCCTAATTGGGAGTTAACTGAACGTGATGATAAAATACCTGCTTGGGAAGATTATGAAAATAAAGATATAGCCGATTTAACAATGGCAACGTATGCTGCTATGGTTGATAGAATGGATCAAAATATTGGGAAATTAATAGCGAAGTTAGAAGAGACTGGTAAAAAAGAAAACACACTAATTATTTTTCTATCAGACAATGGAGGGAATGCAGAAGGACATATGTGGGATGGTGTTAACCCAAATAATAAACCTGGATTAAAAAACTCTCAAGCAAAATTGGGTATTGAATGGGCGAATGCCTCAAACACTCCTTTTAAAAATTATAAACGTTCAACTTTTAACGGTGGTCAAGTAACCCAGTTTATTGTGAGTTGGCCAAAAGCAAAATTTAAGAAAGGTTCAATAACAAGACAGAAAGGAAATTTGACAGATTTAATGCCAACTTTTTTAGAATTGGCAAATGCAACCTATCCAGAAGGGGAAACATGGAGTGTTCCTGCAGAAGGAAAATTAAAAACCTCTTGGAAAGTTAGACCATTACCAGGTAAAAGCTTAGTTCCAGTATTTAATAATGAAACAGTTACTCGTGAAAATTTTAAAGGGTATTTTCAAGGAAGTAGAATGTTAATAGCAAACGACTGGAAAATTGTTTCGGAAGGTGGAGATGGAGCAATTTTACATTTGGAGGATTATCCTTGGGAGTTGTACAATTTAAAATGAGATGGTACGGAGGCTAAAAACTTGGTTCATAAATATCCGAATTTAGTAGATTCTTTAGATGTCGTTTATCGAAATTGGATTGATAAAACAGATGTATATACTTCTTTAAAATCACACGAATACTACCAACCTTATTATACAAAAGAGCAACACATTTTTCTTAAAACACTTTCAGAAAATAAAATCTATAAGAACTTGATGGCAGAAAGAAAAACTATTGGGTTGAAAATAGTTGAAGCCTTGAAGACACAAAAAGTAAAAATGAAAACTACTTTAGGAATGGAGAAGGTACCAATGTCTTATTTTGGAATTGTAGAATCAGGGAGAAAGTATGCTAGTTTAACTTCAGAAATAAAAAAATTATACAATTCTTGGAATTCAATTGTTTTAGAAACAGAAAACTACTGTGAGAGTTTAGGTAGTTCTTATATTGAAATATGGAGAATTCAAGAAAAAATTAGACCTAGAACAACTTCATTAGAAGTGAAATAATAAAATAAATGAAACTAGTTAAAACCTTATTAATTGTAATTGTTTTTGGAAGTTTAGCTTCTTGTACTTCTAAAAAAGTAGAAAAAAAGCAATACTTTACAACTGCAGATTCGTCATTAGTTCAATATCAAATACCCGAATGGTATAAAGATGCTAAAATAGGTTATTGGGCAACTTGGGGAGTTTATTCGGTTCCTGCATATGCAGGTGATCACGCAGCAGAATGGTATGGAAGATGGATGTATAATGTAGATGATGGTTCAGGAAAAGAGGAAAGTGAAACTTTTGATAGAAGAGGCTTAAAAACAGCAAAATATCATAAAGAAAAATTTGGTGACCCTTCTAAATTTGGTTATAAAGATTTTATTCCAATGTTTAAAGCAGAAAAATGGAATGCTGATGAATGGGCAGATTTATTTGTAGAGGGTGGAGCTAAGTTCTTTATGTTTATGGCAATGCATCATGACAATTTTTGTATGTGGGATTCTAAAACGCAGCCTTTTAATTCTGTAAATATGGGGCCAAAAAGAGATTTTACTGCGGAAATGCAAAAAGCTGTAAAAGCTCGAGGATTGCGTTTTGGTTTATCGAATCATTCTGCTTGGAATGGCGCTTTTTTTCAATACAATCACCGTAATGGTTTTGATGGTCTACAAAAAGAAAATCAGGCTTTATACGGAACTGGAAAAGTAGATTCTTTAGCTATTAGTCGTTGGTGGAAAACTACCATTGAATTGGCAGACAAGTACAAACCAGATTTATATTATTTTGATTGGGGTTGGAATATGAAACCTTTTGAAGAAAAACAGCGAAAAGATTTTTTGGTAAATTATTACAACGCATCTATTGAAAGTGGTAAGGGGAAATTTCCTAATCCAAATGTAGCTGTAAATTATAAAGGAAGAGATCGTTTACCAGTTGGTTCTGCAGTGTTAGATTTAGAACGTGGAGGAATGAAAGAAAAAGAAACTCTACTTTGGCAAAACGATACATCTTTAGGTTTACATAGTTGGAGTTATGCACCAGATGAAGAGTATAGGTCAGCAAATCAAGTTGTGGATATGTTAATGGATATTATTTCAAAAAATGGAGTATTGCTATTAAATATTGGACCAAAGGCAGATGGAACAATTCCAGACGAAGCTAAAATTCCTATTAAAGAAATTGGTAAATGGTTAAAAGTAAATGGTGAAGCCGTTTATGCCACGCGTCCTTGGGAAATTTACGGTGAAGGTCCAACTGTACCCAATGAAAAAATGCACGGAGATCAGGTTGAGTATACTTCAGAAGACATTCGTTTTACCAGAAGTAAAGACAATAAAATATTGTATACCACATTTTTAGGCTATCCAGAAATGGCAGTTATTCCAAGTTTAAAAACGGAAACTGTTGATTTAAGTAATTTAAAATCTGTTACTCTAATAATGAATGGGCAAAAAGTGAAATGGAATCAAAATGAAACCGGATTGCATATTCAACTACCTAAAAATATTTCACAAGTTGAATACGCTTATTCTTTTAAGTTCCAGTTTAAAGATGAAATTCCAAATTTAATTAACCAATATTTATAATGAAAAAATATATAGCACTTATAATACTTGTTTGTTTGTTATCATGTAACAATAAAAAGCGAACATCGGTTTCTACTCAGAAATTTACTCCAATTGATTCTTCCTTGGTAAATTATCAATATCCAGAATGGTATCAGGACGCGAAAATTGGTTATTGGGCTTGTTGGGGACTCTATTCCGTTCCTGCATTTAAAGGGGAATGGTATGGTCGCCATATGTATTCTGTAGATGATGGAAGTGGAAAGGAGAAAGGATTAGGTTTTTCTAAGTACGGATTAGAAGTAGCGGAAAACCATAGAAAAATTTATGGGGACCCTCGAGAATTTGAATACCATGATTTTATACCAAAATTTACGGCTAATAAATTTAACGCTGACGAATGGGCTCAAATCTTTTATGATGGAGGCGGAAAGTTCTTCACATTTATGGCCATGCATCATGACTCATATTGTTTATGGGATTCAGATAATACTCCTTATACATCGGTAAAAATGGGACCAAAACGTGACTTTACGGCTGAAATGAAAAAGGCAGTAAAAGATAGAGGAATGTACTTTGGTGTTTCCAATCATTCAGCCTGGAATGGATCTTTTTTTGAACATAAGCATTATAATGGATTTAAAAATAATAATGAACAGCAAAAATGGCTTTATGGAACTGGTAGTATTGATTCTGCCGCAGTAAATAGATGGTGGAGTCTCACTACCGAACTTGCGGATAAATATCAACCGGATTTATATTATTTTGATTGGGGCTGGAACAATAAGTTATATAACCAAAAACGAAAAGATTTTCTGAGCTTTTACTATAACAAAGCTTTAGATTGGAATCAAGAACAATTTCCATCACCTAATGTGGTAGTAAATTATAAAAATAGAGGTAAATTACCTGATGGATCAGCGGTTTTAGATTTGGAACGTGGAGGTATGAAAGGTATAGAAAAGTATCCTTGGCAAAATGACACATCTCTAGGCTTAAAATGGTGGAACTTTGGACCCGGGGAGGAATACCGCTCTCCAAATCAAACAATTGATATGCTGATGGATATTATTAGTAAAAACGGTGTTTTAATGTTGTGTATTGGTCCAAAAGCTGATGGTTCAATTCCTAAGTTAGCTCAAAATAGTATTCGTGATATTGGGAAATGGTTGAAGATTAATGGTGAAGCGGTGTATGCAACACGTCCTTGGGAAATTTATGGAGAGGGACCTGCCAATCCAAATGAAAAAATGCATGGAGATGTGGTTGAATATACTTCAAAAGATATTCGTTTCACAAAAAGCAAAGACAACAAAACATTATATGTTACTTTTTTGGGGTGGCCAGAAAAAGCAATTGTTACTTCATTAGTAAATTTAGAAATGAATAATGTTAAAAGTATAACGTTTCTTTCTACAAGTGAGGAACTTAAATGGAAACAAAATAAAGATGGGTTATTTTTCAATTTCCCAAAGAATATATCAAAGGATGATTTTGCATATGTAGTAAAACTTGAATTTAATGGAGAAATACCTACAATTTTAAACTAAAACAATTATGAAACTAAAACTATTGTACACCCTTTTATTATTAACGATTCTTCAATTTTCATTTGCACAAGAAAAACCGAACATTGTAATAATAATGACCGACCAACAATTTGCTGATGCAATGAGTTGTGTAATGGGAAATCAGTATATCAATACTCCCAATATAGACAACTTGGCTAAAAAGGGAGTTATGTTTACAAGGGCATACAGCCCAAATCCTTTGTGCCAGCCAATGCGTACATCTATGGTAACTGGAAGTTATCCGCACCAAACGGGTATACAAGGCAATTGGCCAAATGTCATGAAATCAGAAGATCATACCTATATGGGAAAGGTGTTTAAGGATGCTGGATATGAAACAGGATACTTTGGAAAATGGCATGTTGCCTTGGATATTAAGAAAAAAGAACTGCATGGTTTTGATATCTGTTTTCCAAAAAGTGCTACCAATGCAAAGCCAGCAGTAAACTTTATTAAGCAAAAACATGAGAAACCTTATATAGCAGTAGCTTCATTTCTAAGTCCTCACGAGATTTGTGAGTGGTCGCGCTGGCAAGAGTTGCCTATTGATTCTATTGGTCCTTTACCTCCCTTGGAGGAATTACCACCATTAAAAGCAAACTTTTCTCCACCCCAAAACGAAACAGATGTAATGACTTTTATGAGAAAATCGTATCAGGCATTTAAATATAATGGATTTAATTTATTCCCTACGGAAGGTTATACCGATTCTGATTGGCGCAGACTGAGATGGGGTTACTATCGATTAATTGAGCGAGCCGATGCTTTTGTAGGTGAAGTATTGGACGCTGTAAAAGAATCAGGGCAAGAAGAAAATACCCTCATTGTTTTTTTAAGCGACCATGGAGATTGTGCTGGTAGCCATAAATGGAATCAGAAAACAGTTTTTTACGATGAGTCGGTACGTGTGCCTCTAATTATGAAATGGGATGGTAAAACTACTGTTGGAAGAACTGAAGCTTTGGTAAATACAGGTATAGATCTTATACCTACACTTTGTGATTTTGCAGGCATTGAGACACCAAAGAATTCACCCGGAAAAAGCTTGATGGGGCCAGCCACAGGCAACACAAAAACTTGGAAACGTGAGTTTGTAATCTCAGAAAACCATATGACGCAATGCGAACCTGTAAATGGTATAAGTATGAAACCACATGGACGTATGGTAAGAAGTAAACGTTACAAATATTGTGTTTATAGCGAAGGCGTAAAAAGAGAGTCGCTGATTGATATGCAGTTCGATCCAGGGGAAACCGTAAATCAGGCTTCTAATCCTTTATATAAAAAAGTGTTGGAACAGCATCGTGAATATTTAAAAGATGAAGCAAAACGAACCGATGATAAAAAAGCATTGGAAATACTAAGTGCATTGTAATCGAAAATATAAATAAACAATTCATCGTTTTGAAAACCCACTTGTAATAACTGAGTTATATCCTCTCTGGTGTAATTTTATAATTATGATGCATTTCCTTAATCTATAACACTCAGGGATGCCAAACGGTTCCATTCAGAACTGATAGTTGAAAAAATTAGCAGATATTAATATGAAAAACAAACTACTTATTGCAGTTTTTTTAATTGTGTGTAACAACATTTTTGCACAAAGCAAGTATCCTTTTTTTGATGGTACAGATAACAATACAAAAACTTTAATGCTATATGCTAATAAGCAAATAGAAGAAGTTAGGAAAGGCAACTTTACGCTAACTATTGTTGATGAAAAAGGAAAGCCTATTAATAAATCGGTATCATTAGAATTGGTATCACACGATTTTAATTTTGGAGTAAATCTATATGGATATGAAAAAATACCTAATTCTAATCCTGCAAAGCAAACTTCAATAAAAGCCATTCAAAACACTTTCAATTCGGTTATTGTTTGCGATTATTGGAAGCGAAATCAAAAAAAATCAACTAGTAAGTTAGAATGGATTTCACCTGATTACGGATTTCAATTAGCTGAGAAATTGAATAAAAAGACAAGGTTTCACGCACTTATTTATGGTCATCCAGATTGGTTGCATGAATTTAAGACGGAAGAAGATATGTGGAAACTTATAGAACAACGTATTAAAAGTATTGCTGATCGTTATGGAGATAAAATAACCGAAGTTGATGTTATTAATGAATTTATAAATGGTCAGTATTGGGATGGTGCAAAACAGAAATATCTGAGAACAACTAAATTTCCAAACTTTGCAAAGCCTCATAATGGCGCACGTGTAATTAAGATTGCTCGAAAATATTTACCTAATACAAAACTGGTTATTTTAGAAGCTAATTTATGGAACGAACAAAATCCTGTTTTTCAAGAAATTTATGAATACCATAAGAGTTTAATTCAGCAAAATGTGGATTATGATTATATAGGATATCAAGCCCATTATTATGCAAAAGGAAATATTCCTTTTCAAGAGGGAACAAAAGAATTCGGTCCACGTACATTTATGATGGATGAAATAAATAAGGGTATCGAAAAAATAGGAGAGTTGGGTAAACCTATGGTTATTACCGAATTTAATCCACCATCTCGAAGCAATAAAGTAAAGATACCAAATCAGGTGCGTATAAGTGATAAAGAAATTGCAGCTTGGGAAGCTAATTTCTATACGTTGATGTTTTCAAAACCTTTTATTAAAGGAATAAGCCGTTGGTTTACTATTGATAATTTAGGGGGAAGAGGAATGGATGCCGGAATTGTTACTGAAGACGGAAAGCTAAAGCCCAATTATTATGCGCTAGAAGAGTTGATTAAAAACAAATGGCATACTGCATTGAAAACTAAAATTAAAAAAGGAAATATAAATTTTAGAGGTTTTTATGGAACATATAAAGTTCAAATTGCTGAATATAAGCAGGTGTTTATAGAACTAAACAATAAGAAAACAACAAAGAATATAACTCTAAATAAAAAGTGAAATTATTTTCAAATTTTGAAATGATGGATCATTTTAATTCTGATATTTAAGTTTTGTTTAAGAGTTTGATATTGCTAATTTTATTGAATCAATAATAATATATAAATAAAGAATTTATTCATATTGAGTGAACAAAAAAAATAACACCAATCAAAAAGCATTTCCTTTATTTTTAAAAGATCTTGAGCCGAATGGAGAATTAAGTACAGCTATGTAAAATTATATTAAAATATCGCAAATATTTCTATCTCAAGATGAGTATTTTAGACAAGGTTTATTGAAGAAATAGAGAGATAGAATTAAAGAGCAGAATGAAGTTATATTGAATGGAAAATAAGATTAATTACAACAAATTAATGATGGGTAAATACAACCAAATAAAAAGAATAGTTTTAGTGAGCGTAACGGTTCTTTTTATAACGGTACTTATGGCACAATCTTTTATGATGAATCCATACGGACGTGCAGATGCACAACTCTTAAATGGAAAATGGAATGCTATTATTGATCCTTATAGTAAGGGTGAACAAGCAAAATATTATCAAAATAAAAAGCCACAATCAGATACGGAATTTTTTGAATATTCTTTTGAAAATGGATTGAGGTTAGATGTTCCAGGAGATTTTAACTCACAAGTTCCAGAATTAAAATATTATGAAGGTGATATTTGGTATCAGCGCTATTTTTCAGCAAAAAAGAATAATGGTAAACGTGCGTTTATTTATTTTGCAGGTGTTAGTTACAAAGCAGAGGTATGGCTTAATGGTAAAAAAGTGGGATCTCACGAAGGAGGCTTTACACCTTTTCAATTTGAGGTAGGTTCATTTTTAAAAGAAGGACAGAATGATCTTATTATTAGGGTAAACAACAACAGAAAGAAAGATAGAATTCCAGCTATGAAATTTGATTGGTGGAATTATGGTGGAATTCTTCGTGATGTTTTCTTTATTGAAACCCCTAATATGTTCGTGAACGATTATAAAGTACAGCTTAAAAAAGGAGAGAAGAATGTAATCTCTGGATATTTGCAATTAGATGGTGCTAATTCAGTTGAAAGAGCTTCATTATCTATACCTGAATTAAAAGTTAAAGAACAAATATTAACAGATGAAAAGGGTTTTGCTTCATTTGAAATAAAGGTTAAACCTCAATTATGGTCACCAGATTCACCTAAAATGTATAATACTACTTTGTCAGTTAAAGATGATAAAGTTACAGATGAAATAGGTTTTCGAAACATTGAGGTAAAAGGAACAGATATATTGTTAAATGGTAATTCAGTATTTTTAAAAGGAGTAAATTTTCATGAAGAGATTCCTCAACGTTTGGGGCGTGCATATTCTCAAGCCGATGCCGCAATGATATTGGAAGAAGTAATGGCTCTTGGCTGTAATTTTATACGTACTGCACATTATCCACAAAACGAACATATTGTACGTATGGCAGAAAAAAAAGGATTAATGATTTGGGAAGAAATTCCATTATGGCAAGGCATAGACTTTAAAAATCCAGTGGTTTTAGATAAGGCTACAAATATGCTTAAAGAAATGATTTACCGAGATAAAAATCGTGCAGGTATTATTATTTGGAGTGTAGCTAATGAAACTCGCCCTAATAATTATAGAGACAAAGTTTTAACTGATTTAATCAATTTAGCTCGCTCAATAGATGACACTCGTTTAGTATCTGCAGCTTTTGATAATCCTAAATACAATCCTGAAACATCTACCTTCAATATTAAAGATGATATTTCAAAGATAGTTGATGTTATTGGGGTTAATAAATATATGGGATGGTACATGCCTTGGCCTGTAGAACCTTCAGAAGTAAAATGGAATGTAGCTATTGACAAGCCTTTTATTATGACAGAGTTTGGTTGTGAATCGCTTTATGGTCAAAGTGGCTCAAAGGATAAAGCTTATTCTTGGAGTGAAGATTATCAGGAAGAGTTATATAGAAAAAACTTAATTATGTTTAAAAACATTCCAAACCTAAGAGGTACTTCTCCGTGGGTGCTATTTGATTTCCGTTCTCCTTATAGAAATCATCCTTTAAATCAAAACGGATGGAACCGAAAAGGATTGGTTTCAGACAAAGGTCAACGGAAAAAAGCTTGGCATGTTATGAAGCAGTATTATCAAGGAATTGATATGATAAATACTTCAAAAAAATAGTTGTTTTACCAATAAACAAAATTAAATTTTATGAAAAACCTAGTTAGTTTATGTATCATAATTTTGAGTTTAAACTTTTGTTTTGCTCAAAAAAAGAGTGAACCAAAAGAATCTTGGCTAACGAAAAGCCTTGCAGATAAAGGAAAATTTATTTTAGAATCGAAAGATAGTATTGTTTGGGGATGTGCACCTGTTTATGATGATAAAGGAAAGGTACACGTATATTATTCTACTTGGGAGAGAAGTGGAAATTGGTTGACAGATAGTAATATTGCACATGCTGTTGCTGATAATCCTGAAGGACCTTATAAAAAATTCGGAATTATTTTAAAGGGAAGAAAAGGAAAATGGGATGCAAATACCATTCACAATCCCAACATTCAAAAGGTTGATGGTAAATATGTGATGCTTTATATTGGAAACGATACAATAAAACAAGATAATTGGAGAACTAGAGCCAAATCGGCCAATACACAACGTGTAGGAATGGCAATTTCAGATTCTCCTTACGGACCATGGAAACGATTTGATAAACCAGTTATTGAGGTATCAAAAGATACTATGGCTTGGGATGGATATTGTACGGTAAACCCTTCGTTTATGAAGCATCCAAATGGAGAATATTGGATTTATTACCGTGCTTGGGATAGAAGAAATGATGATAGGAGAAAAACAGGTTTAGCAATTGCTAAAAACTTAGAAGGCCCATATATAAAGTATGAAGGAAATCCTATTATAGATTTTCCAGAACGAGGAGGACAAACAGAAGATCCTTATTTTTTCTATTACAAAAATAAGTTCCATTGTTTAATAAGAGATATGGGAAATTATGATTGGTACAGTGGATTGTATTTAGAATCTGATGACGGAATTCATTGGGGAGAATATCAGCGAAGTCATTATAAGGGAGATCATTATTTTCCAGTTTGTGAGAAATGTAGGTATGAGCGTGTTCAAGTTTTATGGAAAAATGAAGAACCTGAATATTTGTTTAATGCAATTATGCGAGAGGACAGAAAACATAGTGGTGCAGTGTTGAAAATTGATTTATCAAAAATAGATAAACATTAGTTTTATGTTAGTTAGATTATTAAATATTGGAATGATTCTTCTTTTAGGGTTGAATATTTCGTGTGCTTCAAAAGAGAAATTAACACAAAAAAGTAAACCTAATATTCTAATCTTATTTTTGGATGATTTGGACCCAGATTTTGGTTGTTATGGTAACACCTTGGTTAAAACACCAAACATAGATAAATTAGCTTCAGAAGGAATGTTGTTTACACGGGCTTACTCAGCGGCAACAGTTTGTAGTCCAAGTCATACCACATTGTTTACGGGTTGTTATGCTTCTACTATTGGAGCGCCTCATCACCGTAGTTCTTATATAGATAAATTACCTGAAGGTTATACTATTCTTACGGAATTGATGGATAATGCAGGATATTTTACAGTAAATTTCAGAAGTAATGGAGATATAATGTATCAAAAGTTATATGGAGCTACCGCTAAAACAGATTTAAATTTTGACAGAGGAAAATCTGAAAATAATAGAGAAAGTGGGAAAGAAGTTTTTAAAAACCTTCAAACTATAGATCCAGAAAATATTGACAGCTATTTTAAAGGTGGAAAATGGGATTTAAAAGGAAGTAATCAACCATTTTTCGCCTATGCAAATATTGAAACTGGTAAAAAACACGGATTTGTTCCGGGGAGAAAATGGGCTAAGGAAAGGGGGATTGCAGTAGACTCAACAAAGATTAATATTCCGCCTCATTATGCTGATACAGGAGAGGTTCGTGAGGTATTAGCTTTAAGTTTAGATGCTGTTTCTCATGTAGATTTTGAAGTTGGTAAATTTTTAAGAGCATTAGATAATTCAGGGTATGCAGATAATACACTAGTTATTTTAATGTCTGATCACGGAGCAACTTTACAACGACACAAACAAAGTTTATGGACTTCAGGAACGCATATTCCAATGATTATGAAGTGGCCTAATAATATTAAGTCTTCAGAAAAGAATGAAGAACTAGCAAGTATTATTGATATTGCTCCAACGTGTTTAAAAGCAGTTGGAATAGAAATTCCTAGAACAATGGAAGGGTTAGATTTGTTGAGTGAAAAACCAAAAAAGCGAAATTATATTTTTGCTACACGTGATGGAATGGATGGTACTTTTGATTGTTCAAGAGCTGTGATTTCAAAAGAATATCAATATATACATCACTTTTTTCCAGAGTTGTCATTTAGAGGGAATGGATATGCGAAACGTACACTTACTTTTAAAAGTATGTTAAATTTGTATAAGAAAGATAGTTTAAATGAACTACAACGCATTTATTTTGAACCCGAAAAAAAATACCCATTTGAGTTATATAATTTAAATAATGATATAGACGAAACTGTAAATTTAGCATTGAAATCAGCATACAAATCACAAGTCATAAAATATCAAAATGTATTGTATCAATGGCAAAAAGAAACAGGAGACAAAGTTTTAAAAGCAAGAGAACTTTTAAATGTTAAGAAAGTTCCAGAAGGAACAAAAGTAGATAATCTATTAAAGTTAACAAATGAATAAAATTAAGATTGTAATAGCACTATTTTTTATAGTTGTAGGATCAGTAACTGCTCAAAAAAACGTAAAAAGGCCAAACATTTTATTTGCAATTTGCGATGATGTTTCTTATCCGCATACAAGTTTTGCAGGAAGTAAATTTGTGAATACGCCATCTTTTGATAGAATAGCTCGTGAAGGAATCTATTTTGAAAACTGTTATGCTGGTTCACCAGGATGTGCGCCTTCAAGAAGTTCAATTGTAACGGGAAGACATCCTTGGCAAAATGAACAATCAGGTCAGCACGGTTCTTCTTGGATGAAAAAATATGTACCGTTTACTGATGAATTAAAAAACAATGGGTATGCTGTAGGTGTTGCAGGTAAAGGTGTATCGCCTTTTAGATATGCGTTAAGTGAAAAAGATTCGTTGTGGAGAAAAGAAAATGCTGCTGGTCCGTATCATAGTAAAATTGTTTACAATGAATCTAATGATGAAAGGTTTACCAATAAAATAAGTGATAAAAATTACTTTGAGAATTTCAAATATTTTATGGAGAATTCAAAAGAAGATAAACCATTTTTCTTTTGGTATGGAGGTCACGAAGCACATAGAGGTTATGAAAAAGATTCTTGGAAAAGAACTAATAAGCAGTTGAAAGATGTTGAGGTTCCTGCATTTTTCCCTGATAATGATGTTATTAGAGGCGATATGCTTGATTATGCGGTTGAAATTGAATGGTTCGATTTGCATTTAACTAAAATGTTAACTTATTTGGAAGAAATAGGAGAGTTAGAAAATACAGTAGTTATTGTTACTGCAGATAATGGAATGCCGTTTCCAAGAGCAAAAGCCAATTGTTACGATTATGGTGTGCATGTGCCTTTAGCAATAAGATACCCTAGAGAGTTTTCAAAAAATAAAAGAATTAGTCAGCCAGTTGGTTTTGTTGAATTAGCTCCAACAATTTTGGAGATTGCACAAGTTAAAGCTGAAAATATGCAACCTATAACAGGAAAAAGCTTGTTAAAGGTTTTAAAAGGTAAAAAGAATTTGAGAATTGAGAAAGCTGTGTTTTCAGGAAGAGAAAGACATACTTCTGCTAGACATGCAAATATGGGTTATCCACAACGAAGTATAAGAAAAGGTGATTATTTATTAATCTGGAATATGAAGCCTGAACGTTGGCCTGCTGGAGATGCTAAAATGTTTAAAAAAGGTAAAAAAGAAGGAGATTTGGTTGATAATGTTTATGCAGATATAGATGGTTCACCTTCTAAATCATTTCTTACAAAGAATAAAAATTCTAAAAAGTATGGTTATTACTTTGATTTAGCAACGGATAAAAGACCTGAATTTGAAATGTATAATTTGAAAGAAGATACAGCTTGTTTAAATAATATATCAGGAACTTTAGCAAATAAAAAGATTGAAAATAGTTTAAAGAAAGAGTTATTAACGGAATTAAAAAGAACTAACGACCCAAGAATTGTTGGTCCAAATAAAGGGATTTTTGATACTTACAAAAGGTATAGTAGTATGAGATATTTCCCTAAGCAATAAAATAAAAAACGATGAATAAATTAAAATTAACACTTTTACTAGCTGTTTTTACAATAGTATCAGTAGTTGCTAAAGAGTATAATGTTGCTGCGTATGGAGCAATTGATGATGGGAAAACGGTGAATACTATTGCTGTTCAAAAAGCAATAGACGATTGCAACAAAAACGGTGGTGGAACAGTAATGGTAGATGGCGGAGGAATTTATGTTATTGGAACCATTTTTATGAAAAGCAATGTAACATTGTATGTGGATAATGGAACGGTTTTACAAGGAAGTGTTAATCAAGATGATTACCCGTTAGAAGGAGTTCATAAAAATATGTATAAAGGAGAACCTTCTAAAAATGCGTGTTTAATTTATGCTGAAAATGCAACTTCAATAGCTTTTGAAGGTCACGGAACTATTGATGGAAATGGACATTATGAAAACTTTCCACGCAAAGGGAAGATAAAACGCCCAATGTTATTGCGTTTAAAAGATTGTTCAAATATTTCATTACGTGATATTCATTTAATAAATCCAGCTGCTTGGACCTCGGCCTTTTTGTATTGTAATAATATTACTGTTGATGGAATTACCATTATTAGTAGAGCAAATTTTAACGGAGATGGGTTGGATTTTGATGGATGCCAAAATGTGAGAGTAAGCAATTCAAATTTTGATAATAGTGATGATTGTATTTGTTTGCAAACTTCACTTCCAGAGAAACCTTGTAGAAATGTTACTATTACCAATTGTAATTTTACTACAAAATGGGGAGGAATAAGAATTGGATTATTATCTAGAGGAGATATTGAATATGTTACGGTTTCTAACTGTACATTTAGAGATATTCAAGATTCTGGGTTAAAAATTCAGCAAAATGAAGGTGGAAATATGAGTCATATGACGTTTAGTAATTTGGTAATGGAAAATGTACCACGTCCAATTTTTATGACTTTCTGCCAGCAAATTGCAAGTGTGGAAACTCCTGAAGGTGAATATGAACCTTTGAAACGTATGCATAATATGAAATTTGATAATATTATAGTTGATAATTCAAAAGGAGATAAACATTCAGCTTTTTTCTTAACAGGAATTCCAGGACACGAAATTGAAGATATTTCAATTTCAAATGTAGATTTTATTGTTTCAGGTGGAGGTACAACTGAAGACGCTGAAAAATTAGATGTTAAAGAGTATACGTTAGATAATGTGAAGCGCTGGCCTGAGTTTTATGTAGTTAAAGGTTTACCTGCTTACGGAATTTATGCACGACATTTAAATGGTTTAAATTTGGAAAACATATCAATAAAAACGAACAAAGAAGACAAACGTTTACCAGTTGTTTTTAATAATGTAAAAAATAGTTCAACTAGAAATATTAGAGCGAATGGTAAAGTTTTAACAAAAGAAGATATTTTGATTCAAAAATAAATTAAATGAGAAACCTGATTAAATTACTAGTATTAATTCCAACAATAATTATAGCTCAAAATAGTAAACCAAATATTGTTTTTTTGTTAGTAGATGATGTAGGTTGGGGAGATTTTGGATGTTATGGAGCGGAATTTAATGAAACTCCAAATATAGATAAGTTAGCAAGCCAAGGTATGTTATTTACAAATAGTTATGCAGCTTGTACTGTTTGTTCACCTAGTAGAGCAGCAATTTTAACGGGTAAGTATCCGGCACGTTTAAAATTAACAGATTGGATTGATGGCCATAAAAGACCATATGCTAAATTAACTGTTCCGGATTGGAATATGAGGTTGGAACATAAAGAAGTATTATTGCCTGAAGCCTTGAAAGAAGCTGGTTATTCAACTGCTTTTTTAGGGAAATGGCATTTAATGCCAATTGGGCAAGATGATTTTGAAGAGCATTATCCTACTGATCACGGTTTTGATATTAATATTGGAGGAAGAGAATGGGGGCAGCCAAAAGGTAGAGGTAAATATTTTTCTCCCTTTGATATGCCAAATCTTGATGATGGTGAAAAAGGAGATTTCTTGACAGATAAATTAACGGATGCTGCTATTCAAATTTTAGATACGGTAAATAAGAAAAATCCTTTTTTATTGTATTTTTCTTATTATACAATTCACGGCCCAGTAATGTCACCACCTGAGTTAGTTAAGAAATATAAGGAAAAGGCAAAGACCTTCAATAATTCGAAAAATCAGTATATGGATCCAGCTAGAGCTGGAATGGTAGAGAAATTAGATAATAGTGTTGGTCGAATTTTAGATAAACTCGACGAAATGGGGGTTGCAGAGAATACTATTGTAATCTTAACAGGAGATAATGGAGGTAATTACGATGAAACTACGGGTGGTTTAAGAGATTTTAAAGGGTTTTCTCATGAAGGAGGAACGAGAGAGCCATTTGTTATAAAATGGCCGAATAAAATAAAGGCTGGCTCTACAAGTAATGAAATGGTAATAGGAACTGATTTTTACCCAACGTTATTGGATCTTGCAGAGATAACCCTAAAACCAGAGCAACATAAAGATGGTGTAAGTTTGAAACCACTTTTAACTGGATTGACAAAAAAATTGAAAAGAAAAGAATTGTATTGGCATTATCCACATTACCATAGAACAAATCCTTACGGTGCAATTAGAGATAAGAAATGGAAATTGATAGAGTTTTATGAAGATGGAAGTTTGGAACTTTATAACCTTAAAAAGGATATAAATGAAACTGCAAATCTTACAAGTTCTAAACCGAAAAAAGCAGCACGGTTATTAAAAAAGTTAAATACTTGGAGAACCTCAGTTGATGCTCAAATGATGGAATTAAATCCGGATTTTGATATTGAAAAGGAAAAGTTAAAGAAAAAGCATTATTAAAAATATTATAAAAAGAAAAAGAGGAATTTTTAATCTAAAAATTCCTCTTTTTTACTTCTATTTACAGTATTCCTGTTTTAATTTTACTATTTCTAGTAGTATTATATTTTTTAAATAATTTGTCTATTTTATCCTTGTATTTTGGGTTGTTAATGAGGTTCTCTTTTTCGTCTTCAGAAATATTATCATTCAAATTAAATAACGCAAAAGGTGTTCTCTTTTTAAAAGTTTTATCTTTTTTATCAATTTGAATAATTAATTTCCAACCATTTTCAGTAATCATAGCTCGTTTTCCTGTTCCACTTTGTGTTAATAAAAATGGATGTGGTTGAATGTTTTTTTCATCCAACAAAATTGGTAATAGGTTTGAAGAGTCCATAGCCTGATTTTCTTCAATATTTTGATTGGTTAAATCAGCCAAAGTTGCCATTATATCAATTCCAATAATCGGTTCGTTAGAAACAGTATTTGCCTTAATTTTTCCTGGCCACCAAGTTATAAAAGGAACTCTAGTTCCTCCTTCAAAACAAGAGTTTTTACCACCTCTAAAAATATCACTAGATTGATGTTTTGAAGCAATAGTTTCTTTAATTTGTAAGCCTCCGTTATCAGAAGTGAAAATAATTAAAGTATTGTTATAAACCCCTTTGCGTTTCAATGTTTCAATCATCATTTGCACTTGCACATCTAGTTCCTTAACCATATCTAAATGACTTGATGGGGTTGTGCCAGCTATTTTAGTTCCGTTTAATTTTTTTGAAGGCGTATGTGGTTTATGAACCGCTTGCGAGCAGTAATACATAAAGAAAGGTTGTTTTGTTTCACTACTTCTTTCTATAAAATCAACTGCTTTGTTTATTAACAATGTACCAGCATTAAAAGGATTCCAATTACTATCTCCTAAACCTTCTTTTTTGTCAAGTTTAAAACCAAGGTGATCTACATATTTTTGTGTAATAAGTACAATTTTTGAATCTTCTTTTAAAGGAGTCATTATACCATTTTCATAAACGGCATAGGGCTCAGCTTGAATTCCTGCAGGAAACATATAGCTATAATCAAAACCATTTTGGACAGGGCCTCTATCTATAACTTTAGTAATGTCAACATCTATTTCAAATTCTTTTCTTGAACTTCTATAGGTAGTATTTGGTTCTCCTTTTTTAGCGAAATCCATTCCAAATCCCCATTTACCAAAAAAGGAAGTTTTATAACCAGCTTGTTTCATTAGTTTACCTAAAGTTAATTGATTTTTTTCAATTGGTGAAGGTTGGTAACAACCCCAAACTCCAGATGGAGCATAACTTCTATAACAATGATTTCCGGTCATAATAGCATATCGAGTAGGAGCGCACAATGCTGCAGGTGAATGCGCATCTGTAAATATTTTTCCTTCTTTAGCCAGTTTGTCTAAAGTAGGAGTCTCAACAATAATATTATCAGAATGTATTTTTCTGTAGTGTGAAATATCTCCAACTCCAAAATCATCAGCTAAAACAACAATAACATTTGGTTTTTCTTGTGTAAAGCCAATAAATGGAATAAGTAGTAACAGTAATTTAATTATATATTTATTCATTATTCTATTAATTTAAGCCAGTTTAAGTTTACAATTTTTGTTGATCCCCAATCAGATTTAAAAACAACTACAATATTTTGTAACCCAGTTACCTTTTCAGTTAATTCAGTTTCAATTGTTGTCCATGAATTCCACCCGCCAGTATATTTTACAGGGAATGTTGCAATTAGTTTTCCTTTAGGATTTCCTATTCTAATTTCAAAACTACCAATACGTTGTCCACTTGCAACTCTTGCTTTAATTTTTGTTGCGGTTCCTTTTCCAAAGTCAACACCATTAAATTTAACAGAACTCATCATTGTAGTTTCAGTAACCATCCATCCTGCAGGTTCATTACCTCCAACATAAGCGGTTTTAGCTCCATCAATTTCATTGTATCTGTCTATTTGAATTTCTTCTCCAATAGTTGGGTTTCCAATTCCTCTCTTAGTTGGTTTTACTTTTTTAATGGTTCCATCTTTTTTGAATTCCAAATAATCCGCACACATAGAACGCAATTTGTTAAAACCACTTAAATCCCAATAATGATAAAATAGCATCCATTTTCCATTGTATTTTACAACAGAATGATGATTTGTACCATTGTTAATATTATCCATTATTTTTCCTTGATATGTAAAAGGACCTAGTGGATTTTTAGCTGTAGCATAACCAATTGTATAACCTTCATCAGGAAAAACGTGCGCAAATGTAAAGTAGTAAATACTATCTTTTTTAAAGGCGAAAGAACCTTCTTTGTAACCTGCAGGTAAGCCTTCAACTTTTATTGGGTCTGCAGCAATTTCTTTCATATTCTCTTTTAAAGGAGCTACAAATAACTCTTTACCGCCGCCAAAATATAAATAACCTTTTTCGTTATCATCTATAAATAAACCAGGATCAATTCCACTAACACCTTTTATATAATTCTTTTCCCATTTAAAGGGGCCTGTTGGGTTTTTTGATGTACCAACACCAATACGTCTAAATGAAGAGCCATCTTTAGGGGCGGCAGGGTAGTAGTAATAGTAAGTATCTCCTTTTTTTATGCAATCTGGCGCCCACATTGCAAAAGTGTCTTTGTTTCCCCAAGGCACGTCATTTTCTTTTAGTATCCATCCGTAATCTTTCCACGTTGATCCGTTTTCTAATGAAAATGCGTGGTAACCAGGCATACAAAAACGTGGAAATTCTTTTTCTCTTCCAGCTGGAGGATAGGTATCGCTAGAAGGGTATACATATAATTTACCATTGAAAACGCGAGCTGTTGGGTCGGCAGTAAACATATGTGTTACTAATGGGTTTTGCGCAAAACAAAATTGAATTGCGACTAAGAATAAAGTGAATGTTGTTACTTTTTTCATTTACTTTTTTGTTTTAATTATATTAATTGGTTCTAAATTCGAAAACTTCTGAATTTGATGTATTTCCTTGACTATCTTTAGTAACAACCATCCAATAATACAAAGTATCACTATTAAGTATTACTTCAGAAATTGAGTCATTTACAGTAGTTTTTAATAGTTTTGTTGGAGTAGGGTTTGTTCCTAAATAAACATTGTAGGATTCAATATCTTCATCAATATCACTGCCATTCCATTTTAAAGTTACGGTTGTATTTGATAGAGACCCCATTTCTGGGCTTACAAGCTCTGCCGGAAAGGGAGTGTAATTTTCTGTTCCTTTTCCTGCATTAAAAAATTTCCAAGTATTACTAATTTTAGTCACTTTTGTGCTGTTTATAGAAACTACATTCCAAGAATAAGGCGTACCTCTTAATAAAGTAACCGTTAAACTTGTTTCTGCTGTAGTTTTTTCTTCTACTTTGTTAGTATTTAAGTTTTTAATGCTTAGGGTATATTTGGTTGTATTTAAAGCCTTATTCCATTCAAATAATACATTACTGTTTTTATCTGAAATTATTTCACCTTGGTTACAATCCGTATTATTAAGTGGTTCTATTAATATGGTCGCCTCAGGAATAGGATCTGGAGTAGGAGTTGGATTAGATGGTTCATCATCGCTTCCGCCACAAGCAATAACAATAAAAGAAAATAGAAGGACTAAAGTTTTAAAAAGGTTGTTAATTTTTATCATTGCTTAATAATTTTAGAATTAAAGTTGGTGGTTGGTGATACAATTTTAACAATGTATAAGCCGCTATTTAAACCAGATACATCTATTGTAGTATAATTATTTTGAATTTTTTTAGATGTATTTACAATAAGCTTTCCTGAGGGATCAATAATTTTAATATTTATATTTTCATTTATAGAAATTGGAAACGAAATGTTTAAATAATCATCAACTACTGTAGGATAAATAGTGGGAGTGTCGAATAATTGAATGTTTTGATCGTGTTTACCTTGACAATCTTTATCAGTTGTTATCATTAGTTTATTTGATCCATAGTTTAAATCTAAAGTAATTTCACTTTTATCCGTTTTTGTAACAAAATCATTTAGTTTAATTCGGTAGGTATTTCCTCCTTTCAGTTGAATACTTACTTGTTGTTTTTCTTCATTTATTTTCGTATTAACTTTTAAGGCCGCTGGCTGGTCAATTGTCACATTAAAACATTGTTTATAATCATCACTTGCTGTTGTAGTTATACATACGGTATAATTTCCAGCATTTAAGTTTTCAAATTTAACAGATGAAGTAAAATCTTTTGAAGTGCTAGATTGTTCAATAGTTGCTGTAAATGACAGTGATGTATCTGCAGATGTAATAGTAATTGCACCATTGTTACTATTTGTACATTCTTCACCTTGAACAAACACAGTAAAATTGGTTGCTGGCAATGAGAAATACTTACATCCTGAAGCATTAACAGGAGTTCCTACTGGTGTTCCAGGACAATTATCAAATGCATCGGCTACACCGTCTTTATCTTCATCATTTTGAGGCAGGTTAATACAATCTTCACCAGGTAAACCGTAACAGCCTAAATCTGCAGCTCCATAATCGGGGTTCCAAGTTATACCAGCAGACCAATCATCTCCACCATATTCATAAGCACCAACATCAGGAGCATTTGCAACATAGTTATCTGTAATTCCAGTAATTTCTTTTCCTTGGTCAATTGGGTTTGAGTCGGCTTTTAGGTAAAAATCAGAATTATCAAAATCTCTAAAAACCACAGATGTTTCCGTTAAATTATTTTGTTTGTCAGATTGTGGCTCCCAACTATCTTTGTCACTTAAATTATTCCATACATTTACATTTGAAAAAGAAGTACCATCCTTATGCCAAGCTCCCATAACAGCTGAGCCGTTCCATAAAGTATTGTTGTAGACATTAATGTCTTTACCATTCCAGTTTATTTGAATATTAGACCATTCTGTGTTCCAAATAACATTATGATGTACATTAAAACCAGCAGCATCATTATCTAAATAAATTCCGGCGGCTTTCTTTTTATCTCCAGTTGAAGCAGCGTCATGAAACCAATTGTGATGTATTTCAGTAGTATATTGTGCTCCTGTTGTATAAAATAAACCACAATCATCGGCTAATAAATTACTTCTTGAAACATCATTATAAGCAAGTTCATTATTTGTTCCGAAATATTGAATAGCATCTCTTCCTCCATTAAAAACCGTATTATTTAGTATTTTACTATCATTAATTCCTCTAACAACCAATGGTCCATCATAATTTGATATAAAGTCAAAGTCATGAATATAATTATTCTTTATTGTTTGATAATTTCCTCTGGCTTGAATTCCTGAAGCTGCATTAAAAGCAATTTCACATTTTTCAATAGTGTTGTTTGAACCTTGTAAATTTATACTTGCTTTTCCTGAACGAGAAGAATCAGATATACCTTGTGTATGGTTTCCATAAAAAGAAGAAATACCATAAAGTACATTATTGGTAGTACGGGTGTTACCGTTTGATTGCCAAGTAGAAGAATCTTCCATATTAATGCTTCCTCCAAAAACAGCTAAATTTCTTATTTCTATATAGCTTTTGTCTTTTAGGTTAATAGTTTCTAGTCTTCGTCGCATTTTAACAACTCCATCAACTGGAGGGGTTCCATTAGGAAGTTGAATAAATAGTTCTTTTGTAGATTTATCAAACCACCATTCATTTTCATAATCTAATGCGCCTTTAACTCCTTCTAAATAAAAATCACCTAAATCTTGTGGCGCATGAAAAGTTCTAACCCAAGATTCATTTTTATTAAAAGTTAAGTTAAAATTTACTCTTCCTGATGAACTACTAGTTATTGTTCTTTTCCAAGCCGTCCAACCAGATCCTGGTTTGTCTCCATAAAAAAAGATGGCACCACCTGTCCAATCGTAACCAGGAATAGTATTTTCGGTTAAATAGGCTCCTTGCTCTACATCCGGACCACTTCCACCAGTGTTTCTAATGGTACTTATTAAAAAAGAGTTTTCGTCAGTTTTATTAGGCCATCGGGCTAAATTTAGAATGGTATTATTATTTACCACAAAGTTTTGCTGATCAAGATCAGGAAATTCTATAATGGTTTTATATATTGATCCGCCTTCTTGTGTCCAACCAGAAAGTGATTCCATTGCAGAAATTATAACACGTTCTCCTGGATATGATTGAAAGATTATTGGATTTCCCGCACTACCAGAATTTGTTGGTTTTAAGGTTTCTTCATATGTTCCTTCATGAATAAAAATAATATCACCAGCTACAGCAACGGAAGCAGCTTTAGAAATTGTTAAGTAAGGTTTTTCTTCGGTTCCAGTATTTGAATCATTTCCGTCTTTTGAAACATAAATGTTTTTTGCAAAACTGTTTATAGAAATGATAAAAATAAGTACAAATAAAATATTAGATGTGTATTTCATTTTGAGTATTTGTTTTTTACTTAAAACCTAGATCTTGTTTTAAGTTGTCGATATGTATTTTAATTAAGTTGTTTATTTTTTTAAATAATTACTGTTGAAGTTCTTATTGTTTTATAATTTTTATTCTTTTTGTAGATTGTTCAGTTTCAACAGAAAGAAAATAAATTCCTGTATTTAGGTTTGAAAGGTTGAGGTTTAATTTGCCATTGTTTATAGAATATTCATTTGCAAAAGCCAAACTGCCTACACTTGTAAATGCTTTAATTATGGCTGTTTTGCTTGTATCCTCTCCAAGGTTAATTGTAAAGTTATTTGTAAATGGATTTGGATATGCAATAACTTCACTACCAATAAATAATTCTTTTTTATAAATACCTTGGCAATCTTTATCTGTTTTAATTTCTATAGTGTTTAAGCCATTTACTAAAGGTAATTCAATAGTAGAATTTGTTGTTTTATAAGTTTTATTATTTAACAGAATAGAATAGTTTTCACTTCCTTTTAAGTTGTAAACAACAGTTTTATTTTCTTTACTTATTTTAGACGAAACTTTTAAAGCTTCAGCTTCAATAATGTTAAATGTAAAGCATTGTTTAAAATTGGGTTTGCTTGGAATTGTGATACATAATTCATGATTTCCAATTGGTAAATTATCAAATAAAGTATTTTGAGTAAAATTCTTAGTTAAATTTAGAGATTTTATTGTTGCTGTATAATTAAGGTTGTCAATTGCAGTAATTTCAACAATTCCATTGTCTTTGTTTACACAGGTTTCACCAATTGTTTTAATCTGAAAATTATTTAAACTTAATTTTTCTTCACTTCTAGTAATTTCTTTACTAAAATTAAAAACTTGCATAGTTAAACTACTTATATGACCACCATTGTCATTAAAGGAAATGGATACTTTATTGTCTGTTTTTAGAATGTTATAAGGAACTTCAATTTCTAAAACACCAAAGAATTCGTCACGTCCTTTTTGGTCGTTTCCTCTCCAATTTGTTGGTACGTCAACAGTTGTACCATTAATTGTTAAAGTAGGTTTTAATGATTTTTCGTGAGCTCTACCAAGTCCTAAACGTAAAACAGCTTCACCATTTGCTGCAAGGTTTACAGAATTAATATTAAAAATATTACTCTGATTTGCATTAATTGGTTTATAATAAGTGTCAGCAAAATATTTTGTTTCGTTTGAAGTTTCTGAAACGTCAATAGCTTTATCGAATGTGTATTCAAGAATTATAGTTGCTTCACGACCAATATTTACTTTATTTATGTTTGAAGTAAATGTTTCTTCATCTAAAGCTGGAATTCCATTGTTTTCAGCATTTAAATGTTTCATTACTATATTTTGAAGTTGAGCATCTCCAAACCCTTTTAAATTTAGATCTACCGTGCGAGCCTCGTGATGCATATTATTTATAATAACATATGCTTTTTTACCATTTACATAAGTATCTATTTGAGTATCTAAATTACTAGATTTCGTATCAACTCTTGTACCTTTTACATTGGCCCACATTTGATAAAATTTCACAATTTCAGTATATACCCATTCATCACCAGTTTCTCCTGCTAATTCTTTTTTCTGACGAAATAATCTATGTGCATATTTAGCATTTGGATCTTGTGATCCTGAAGGGCTCCACCAATTGGCTTTTAAAATAATAAATGGTAACGCTTGATCAATAATATCTGGTCTTTCTAAAAATTGCATCATCATAGTTGAAAATGAACGCAAATTATGCCAGTCTCTTTCTTTAGTATATAATTCTCCTTCAGTATTTAAACAACCATATTCTGAAAGGCAAAATGGTTTTACCTCACCTAATTTTAAATATTCATAATGTTCAACCATATCTAAAATAGCTTCTACATTACTACCTGCTCTGTATTGTCCTTCATCATTTTTTTGAACATTATCATACAAGTGTAACGAGAAGAAATCCATATCTTCTCCTGCAATATCTATAAATGTTTTCCAGTTTTTTTCCCAATGTTGAAAGTCCGCAGCTTCAAAAGCAGGATGTGCTGCACTATAACCACCAACTTTTGCTTGTGGATTTAATGCTTTAATTCTTTGTGCAACAATCTTATGCATTTGAGAAATGTTTTCTCTAGTTGTTCCAATGCTATTAGCTTTTACAAAAGGTTCATTTAAAACTTCTATATAGGCCGGAAAAGGTTGTCCGTTAACACCGCCAGAACCAAAAGAATATTTAAAATAATTAGCGTAAAATTCAGCAATTGGTTTATAGCCATCTTTTTCCATAATCCAGTTGTCAAGTCCGTTTTTTCGTGGATTAATTTCATGTTTCCCATTCGGATACATACCTTCTTGACCACCCATCATATAGCTACTTATTCTATTTTCATATTTGTGTTCACTAGTATTGGATTTATAATTAGCAATGGCTTTAGCTCCTTCAGTTTGTAAATATGAAACACTTGGCCATCCAGGTTTATTTGGATCTTCTTCGCAAATTGAATAATTCCAAGGTAGGGAACCATTATTTCTACCTAAATAAGTGTCGTAATCTTCTAAAAATTCTCGTTTAAATTCTTCATTTGGCCATTCATTATCATCAACTCCGGCATGAAGCATTAAGTATTTTGAGCGATCTAATTCAGACACTCCGCCAACAGAATGTTTTACATCTAAATTTACATCAACAATGTCTTGAGCTGAAATGAAGAAGATACTTGCTAGTAATGTGAAAGTTGAGAGTAATAGTTTTTTCATATGTTAATATTATTATTTTAAAAGTTACATGCTATTAGTCATTTTGTTGGGTAATAAACTTTTTAGCATGCTCGTTTCATATTAATTTAAAAATTTATTGAATAAATTAATAGTATTGGTTACCATAATTAATCGCAATTTCCAATTTATATTTTTATAGAGCAGAAACTATTGGCTTATATACTATAAGGATTGTTTAAGAATTTTAATGTTTTTTACTTTAGTTCCCGTATTTACAGTTAAATAGAACAATCCTATAGAAATATTAGGGATGTTTAAATTAATTTTTCCATTTACAGCTTGGTGCTCTTTTGAATAGGTTAATGCTCCAATACTAGAATATAGATTAACCAAAACCTTTTTAGATAAAGTTTCGCCTATATTTATAGTAAAATCTGAATTGAATGGATTTGGGTACGCGCTAATTTCATTGGAAATAAAAACATCTTTTTTAAAATAACCTTGGCAATCTTTATCAGTTCGTATTTCAATTGTGTTATTTCCTTCTTTCAGAGACAAATTAATAGTAGATTGGGAAGTTGAAAAAGTAGTTTCATTTAGTTTTATATTATAACTTTTTGCTCCTTTTAAATTAAAAGATACCTGTTTTTTTGCGGAATTCACTTTAGAACTAACATTTAAATTTTCAGGTTCTGAAATATTAATTGAATATTCCCAAGCCAAAGAAGAATCTATGTTTGATGTGATTTTAACAAAGTAAGTTCCTGTAGCTAAATTTTTAAAAGTGTAAGAACTTGAAAAATCTTTAGTACTATCAATAGAATTATTTTTAATATTAACTTGGTAATCTCCTATAAGATTAGAGTTAATTGTTATAATTCCATTTTTAGTATTGGGACAAGAATTCCCTGTGCTATTTAACGTGAATTTTGTTTTTTTTGGTGTGTTAGTTTCGTAAACACCTCTAGTCCAGCCACTGCCCTTAAGTGCGCACCATAATACATTTTCATTTTTTGGATCAGGTTTTAAATCAGTAATTGTATCTGGCTGACCTAAATTTTTATTTATTTTTATCCAAGTTTTTCCACCGTCTAAAGATAAGTATGCTCCTGGATTGTAGGTTGTTGCGCCTTTGTTTTCATGTTGAAGAGGAACATTTACCGTAATTATGTTTGCATTAATAGGTGAGGTTTCAGTTTGCCAAACATAAGGCATGTCAAATATTTTTTCCCAAGAAGTACCATTGTCTTTACTTCTCCAAACGCCACCTTCATTAAAAGTACCTTCATATCTTCCACAAGAAATAAAAATGTAATTTGTATTTCTGTCTATAAAAACATTATTAACCGATTTTATTTCTGAAGGGATTGAAACTTTAGACCAGTTTTTTGCTTTGTCTGTAGTTTTAAATAAACCTCCTTTTTCACCTTTAGGACTTTCATTTAAAGCTGCATATAAGGTTGATGAGTTTGCCGGATCTATTTTTAACCTTCTTACACTTGCATTATCTGGTAAACCGTTATTCATGGTAGACCAGGTTTTACCTTCATCAGAACTTTTCATAACACCAAGTGTTTTAAAATCTGTAGGTAATAATTTTCCCGAAACTTCGGCAATTGGATTTGCAATTACACAGAAATATATATTATTAGGGTTTTCAGGATCAATTGTAAGTGAGTATTGAAATATATTATCTGAAGATAAATTTCCGCCATAAACTAAAGGAAAGGAAAGGTTGTTCCAAGTTTTCCCTCCATCAATAGATTTTCTAAATTGCCCTCTGTGAGACTGTCTAAATTGTAATGTGTAAATGATGTTTGGATCGTTTGGATGCACTGCAACAGAAGAAATAGAATGTGCTCCACCACTGTTAACCTGGCCTTCAATTTGTTCTACGGCATATGCATTTTTATCTTCATATGAACCTAAATTAGCAGTTTGCCATAAACCGTGTTCACCGCTGCAAAAAAGATATCTGCCATCTTTACCCGTTTCTAATAACATAAACCTACCAGGTAAATTGCTATCGCCACGAGCAACCCAATGTTTACTGTCTTTTTCTGTTTCAAAATCATCAACTTGGTTCCAGGTAGATCCGTTATCGTTAGATCGCATAGTTTGTTGATCTAAGCAAATAAACACTTCTCCTTTAATATTAATTTCTAAAAATCGATTTCCAAATGTTTCCTCATTTTCAGATTTTTCATGATGTAAATGAGCGAATGTAGTATTCTGCCCTTTCGGAGTATTTTTTGAAACCCAATAGGACGCATCTTTATTTTGTGACCAATATTTACCTGTTCTAGTAGTTGTAATCCAATTTTGTCCTCCGTCTGTTGTTTTCCAAACATCACCAGGTAAAAATGAATAATCATGTTTTACATTATGTGAAATGTAAATTTCATTTTTGTTTAATGGATTTACAACCAATCTATTTAATACAGGTAACGTATTTTTAGGATAGTTTGGGTATAGGTTTTTAATTTCTGTTGAACTTTTATCAAACCAAAAACCAATGGCTCTCCAATATTTTTGTTGAGTTGTATAGTTGGTCAGTTTTGTTAAGTCAAATGAGAAATTACCAGTAATACTTGTCCAATTTGCACCACCATCTAAACTTTTATAAATTCCACCTTTTGCATTTGTTGTATTTCCATTAGCTTCGTAAAAGGTTTGTTCAATTAAATACAGAATAAACTCGTTAGTGTTTTTGTCATAAAATGAAGTCATATCACGAGGTAAGTTATTTGGTAAACCTGTTCCGCTTAAACTCCAATTTTCACCTTGGTCAATACTTTTAAATACTCCTGAATTTGTTGCAATAATTATGTTGTTTGAATTGTTTGGGTCAACAATAATTCTTCCAACATCTAGGGTGGAAGGTAAACCGTTTTTTTTCTTTTGCCACGACGTTCCTTTATCTGTACTTTTCAAAATATGTCCGTATTCAGCATATTTATAAACATAGCCTAGCAAATCACTCTTTTTTCTATGATTTGCTTTTACATTCCAAAAATCACCAGCTCCAATATACCAGTTATTGTCATTTGTTGGATCAACAGCTAGTTCAGCATGTTTACCTCCTAAATCTTTTACATAAGTCCAACTTCTTCCTCTATCAGTTGTGTTGTATAAATCACCTCTTACGTCTATAGCATAACCAAAATCCGCATCTTGATGTGAAAATACAATAGATTGAATTCGTCGCATATCCTTTCCGGTTCCGTCATAATTTTTTATGGTTTGCCAAGATTTACCATTATCCCAGCTTCCATAGCTATTGTACATATCTGGAGACATAAATAGCACATTTACATCGGTTGGATGACACCAAAATTCTTCACAATAACCAGCCATTCCTGGTCCAACCTGTCTCCATTCAACCTTATCTGTTGAAGAAACTCGCTCTGTTTGTAGTTTATTAAAGTATTCAGTATCTAACTGGGCATTTACACATAAACTAACAAAGAATATTGAAAATAATGCTATGTAATATTTCATTTTTATTTTGAAGTATTAAACGTAATTGTTGAAGTTTCTAATCCTTCTGCTGAAGCTGTAAATTTAATAGAACCTGCTATTTCAGTAGTTTTAATTATAGCTAAACATTTACCACTAAAGGCTTTCCTGTTTGAAGCTTGAAAAGAATCTAAATTCATATTATCTCCATTTCCAACACCAATTAAAGTTCCTTCACCTTTCACTTCAAAATTGATTAGATTATCAGCTTTAGGAACTACATTTCCATCTTTATCTATTACTGTACATTCTATATAAGATAAATCTTCTCCGTCTGCTTTTAAGTTTGTTCTTCTAACAAATAATTCAATTCTAGCAGCTTTACCGGCTGTATTTACTTGTTTAGTTGCAATTTCTTTTCCATTCTTATAAGAAACAGCTTTTAAACTACCAGGTTTGTAGGTAACTTTCCATTGTTGGTACTCAACATCGTTTAAGTTATTTTTTTGTTTACCTAAAGATTTTCCATCTTGAAATAATTCAATTTCATCACCATTTGTATAAGCATAAACGGTAACTTCTTTACCTTCCATACCATCTAAATTCCAATGAGGGAAAATATGAACCATTGGTTTGTTAGTCCATTGAGATTGGTAAAAATAATAACCATCTTTAGGAAAACCACATAAATCAATAGGGGCAAATGAAGATGAACGTGCTGGCCAACCATAAGGAATAACTTCGCCTAAGTAATCCCAACCAGTCCAAATAAATTGTCCCATTATATCATCTCTATTCTTAATATCTTTCCAAGCTTGCACACCTCTAAAACCAATTAATTCTCGCTGTTCAACCCATTCATAAGATTCTTGACTTGTATAACCTAGTTTTTTCCACCAAGCTTCTTTTTCTTTTCCGTATAAATATGTGCTACGAGGATAATAAGATTGAGCAGAAGCACATTCAGTAACTACTCCCATTGCGTCTGGTGCAATTTCATCTTCACGGTCTAAACCATTTTCTTTAATATAATTATAACCTCTAATATCACTAGTTTGTGCAGCACCTTCACTTGGCCAAGCATCCCAACCATAACCAATTAATCCATTTGTAACAGGACGGTTATCTAAATTATGAATAATATCAATTAATCTATTTGCAATTGGAATTCCTTCATCTGTTTTCATTTGATCAATTTCGTTTCCAATACTCCACATTACAACTGATGGGTGGTTTCTATCTCGTAACACAAAATCAGTTAAATCTGTATCTGCCCATTCTTTAAACTTATCAGCATAATATTTTACAGGAATACGTATCTTTTTTCCTTCTTGAACGGTAGTAGGGTTTTTTACTATTTCCCATTCATCAAAAACTTCGTTCATTACTAAGAATCCCATTTCATCACAAGTTTCTAAAAATTCAGTAGAAAAAGGATTGTGAGAAGTACGTACCGCATTACAACCCATTTCACGTAAAATTTCTAACTGACGTTGAATAGTTCTTTTATAAATAGCAGCACCAATTGGACCACCAGCGTGATGTAAGCAAACACCTTTTAGTTTTGTTTGAACTCCGTTTATAGAAAAACCTGTTTTATTACTATACTTAAGATCTCTAATTCCTGTTCTTGTAGTTTCTTCACCAATTAATTCACCATCATTAAATAATTGAACTTTAACCGTATATAATTCTGGCGTTTCTGGTGCCCATAATTTTGGATTAGTTATATTAATAGTAACATTTTGACTTTCAATTTTCTCTGGAGAAACAGTAATCTTGTTTTCTTTTGAAGCAACTTCAATATTATTTTGTAAAACAATAGTTTTAGCTGTAATATTAGTAGCTTCTTTAAATTCGTTTTTAATTTCAAAAGCAGCGTTTATTGTTGCGTTTTCTTTTGAAATTTTAGGAGTTGTAACATACAAGCTCCAGTTTGGTATGTAAGTTTTATTTCTAATTTTTAACGTAACATCTCTATAAATTCCAGTTCCAGTATACCAACGAGAGCCTGGTTGTTCAGAATTGTCTAAAGTAACAGTTAAAACATTTTCTTTATCAAAATTTATGTATTCAGTTAAATCGTATTCAAAACCAATATAACCCATTGGTCTGTAACCAACTTTTTGCCCGTTTATGTAAACTACAGAATTTCTGTAAGCACCATCAAAATAAACAAATACTTTGTTTTCTTTTTTATTTGCAGGTACCGTAAATGTTTTTCTATATGTACATTTTCCAGTTGGTAACCAACCTCCTCTTGAAAAAGAAGGATTCTCTTTTGAAAAAGGACCTTTTATACTCCAATCGTGAGGAACTTTAATAGTTTCCCATTTAGAATCATCAAAATTTGGTTGAATAGCTTCAGTAACTTCTCCTTTAGAAAATTGCCAATCTTTGTTGAAATTAATATTTGCAGTTTGAAGTTCAGCTTCTTTTTTTTCGCAGGAAACAGTTAGAATTAACGAAATAATTAATAAGCTAAAAATACTTGTTGATAATTTAGACAGTCGAGTCATTTTACTTGGTTTATTTTTGAATTTAAAAAAGTTCTATTTTGAACTATACAAAAATAAGCCAAGTGTTAAATGATTGAATGCACAAATGTTTCTGATTATAGAACGAATGTGTTTTAAGGCATTAATATTGTGTGTATCAACAACTAAAATTAGTCATTCCAATGTTTATCAATAATTTTTTGAATATGTGGATAATCTTTGTCAGTTTCATTGTATAGTGCGCGTTGTCGCTTCATCTCAACCTTTTAATAAGATTCTTGTATTTTGGATTATTGTAAACATTATTAACCTCTTTTGAATCATTGGTTAAATCATACAATTCCCAAGAAGCAATAGTAGGGCTAATTAATCTTGTTTTGTCATCTTTTAACCAAGCTCTAGATTTTTAATTTATTTTAAGTTTACTTTATAAACCAATGCTTTTTGATTTGGAAATTTCTTTGGAGAGCTAATTTTTAAACCAGCATTAGTTTTCTCCCATTTAATGGTATCATTACTTCCAATTAATGAAATAGATTTAATTTGTTCGTTTTCAGCAATTCCATCTTTTGCAAAAGTTTTTAATATAAACTCTTGGTTTGGTTCTGGAATCTCTAATTGAATAATGTAAACTATATCTTTTGCTTTGTTTTGTGTAAATCTAAAATCGGTTGATTGGAATTTTACACCGTCACCTTGTACGCCTCCAAAATGATTTTTCTTAAGCTTTGTAGTACCTTCACCGTAGGTTAAAAATGGTCTGGTTTCATAAATACCTTCACCATTAACTTTTAGCCATTCACCAATTTCTAATAAACCAGTTCTCATTTCTTCAGGAATTAATCCATCGCTAGAAGGAGTAATGTTTAAAATTAAACATCCATTTTTACTTGAAATATCAATTATTTCATCAATAATAATATTTGAGGTTTTTAAGCGCATTTTTGGTCTCCAACTCCAAGAATGCCAAGCAAAGGAATCATCTGTTAACCAAGGGAATTCAGTTTTTTCATCAAAACGCCCTTTCTCTAAGTCAATTACTGCAATGTTTTTTGGTAAATCTTCATTTTTATAGGTTAAAGTAACAGGTTTATTCCATTCTTCACCTTTATTGTAATAATGAGCAACCATTTCTTGTCTGTCTTTTTCAGGAATCACAAACAAACGGCTGTCAAACCATAATAAATCCGGTTGGTATTTGTCTACAACTTCATAAATTTTTGTTTTCCAAGTATCTATAAATTTTCTGCTAGGAGCATATTTTGGATCTATTTTTCCTGTAAATTGGCCACTAGCGTCAAAACCTCCTTTAAAACTGTTAAATGTTTCTGGTAAGGTCTTCTCTCCATAAAAATCTTCAAAACCAACAGCAGTAGTATCTATTCTTCCGCTCCAGGTGTTGTACCAACCCCATTCCCAAGAGTGATGAAAAGTAGTCACAAATTTCATTCCTTGAGCTTTGATAGATTTTTCTAATTCACCAACAATATCACGTTTTGGACCAAAATTAACAGTATTATATTTGTTTACTTTACTATCCCAATTAGAAAAATTATCACAGTGTTCAGCAACCGGGCCCACATATTTAGCTCCAGAAGCTTTAAAAAGTTGCGCCCAATCATCAGCATCAAAATGTGTGGCTGTAAATTCTTTAAAAAAATCATGATAGTGTATATCTTTACCGTAAGTTGCTAAGTGGTGTGGTCGAACATCTTTACCCCAACCTTCTTGCTTATCTTCATACATTTGTCTTGAGTACCATTCTCCCTTTCCCATATAGGAATAAACGCCCCAATGAAAATAGATCCCAAATTTGGCGTCTAAAAACCATTCAGGTGTTTTATGTTGTTGTAAAGATTCCCAATTTGGAGAATACTTTTTTTGAATAATTTTTTTTTCAGAAGATTTATTGTTACACGCTGTTAAAATTAACAGTGTAATAGCTGTAAGTAAAAATCTAGTAATAACAGTTTTCATTTTTTAATTACCTTAAATTATAAAATTGGATTTCACAATCAAATGTAATTATAGCATATCTATTATTTAAACCAATTGGTTTAAATAATAGAATTATTGAATTAATTATAAAATAAAGCTTTTAAACTTATTTTAAGTTAATTAACCAAGTATAAAAAAGTTCAGGCCAAAGCTCTAATTGATTTTGTCCTTTGGCAAAACCAAAACCATGACCGCCCAAAGGGTAAATATGCATTTCAGTTTTAACATTATTTTTTTGAAGAGCTTCAAAAAATAATAATGTATTTTTTATAGGTACTGCTTTGTCAATTGTTGAATGTAATAAAAATGTTGGTGAGGTTTCTGCGTTTACTTGTAATTCATTAGAAAATAAATTAACCATTTCTTCTGAAGGGTTACTGCCAATTAAATGCCTTTTAGATCCCTCATGAGTAATTCCTTTTTGCATTGAAATTACGGGATATATTAATCCCATAAAATTAGGTTTTGCACTAACTTTATCAATTTTATCTTGTTTTTTATAAGCATCATAATTATAGTGAGTGCCTATTGTAGAAGCTAAATGACCTCCTGCAGAAAAACCTATAACTCCAATTTGATTTTCATTAATATTCCATTTTTTTGCATTTTTTCGAATAATTCTCATAGCTCTTTGCGCATCTTGAAGAGGAGCAAGGTGAGGTTTTGTAAGAGATTTGGAATCCGGTAATCTATATTTTAGTACAAAAGCGTTTATACCTTTTGAAGCAAACCATTCAGCAAAGTTTGTACCTTCGTGGTTCCAAGCTAAAATACCATAACCACCTCCAGGACAAATTAAAATAGCTTTTTTAGTATTTAGTTTTTTAGTTGTAAAATAGGCCTCAATAGCAGGTTTTTGAACATTTGAAATTCTAATAATGTTGGTTTCCTTAATAATTTCTTTTTCAGAAGATTTTATTTGATTTGGAGGTGTTTTCTTCCAAAGAGGAATTGTTTTTTGAGAAAACGCATTCATAACTATTAAAGCAAAAAGTATTGTTGTAAATAAGTTTTTATTCATTATTTAAATAATTATCTGTTAAATCTTCCGGATGTATTTCCATCTAAAATATTCATAACTTCATTTACAGTTGAAAAGTTAACATCACCTTCATAAGTATGTTTTAAGGCACTTGCGGCAGCAGCAAATTCCATAGATTTATAATCGTCAAAATGTTGTAAACCATATATTAATCCGGCAGCAAAAGCATCTCCAGTTCCTATTCTGTCTACAATATGTGTAATATCTAAATCTTCAGTTTTTCTAAATTCTACACCGTTCCACATTCTAGACCTAATTTTATGCCAAGAAGCATTAACAGCCGTTCTTATTTTATCAAATACCTTAGTTATAGAAGGGAATTCTTTCATTAACAATTTACTTGCTTCAATAAAGTCTTCTTTTGAATACGAAAAATTTGTACCTAAAACTTCATTAATTTCATTAACACCACCAATAAAAATGGTTGAATAATTTAATAAATCAGACAGAATTTCTTTTGGATCTCCTCCATATTGCCATAAACCACTTCTATAAGTAGGGTCGGCAGAAACTTCCATACCTTTTTCACGAGCTAAAATTAATCCTTCTTTTAAAGTTTCATAACCGCCTTGGCATAGGGCAGGAGTAATACCTGTCCAATGAAACCATTTACCTCCTTCTAAAGATTTATTCCAATCTACCAATGAAGGGTTTATTTCAGAAAATGAAGAGTGGGATCTATTGTATGATATTGAACTTGGGCGCATAACAGCCCCAACTTCTAAAAAATATACGCCTAAAGGCCTTTTAGAACGGACAATTGCTGAAGTATCTACACCAAATTTTCTTAAGTAAGAAATTGCAGTGTCTCCAACAAAATCTTCGGATATACAAGAAATATGCTTTACATCACCTCCAAAATTAGCAATTGAAATTCCTACATTTATTTCGGTTCCTCCAAAATAAAATTCTAATAAATTAGATTGAATAAATTTTTTATTTCCTTCAGGAGATAAACGCATTAGAACTTCTCCAAATGTTATAATTTGACTCATAAAAAAGTGTTTTGATTGACGTAAAATTATAGCTTAAAAAATGAAATTAAATAACATTAGTCATAAAATTTAAAAAATTAATAAAAAAAAGGCTGATTTCATAATTGAAATCAGCCATTTTAAAAATAAACTTAACTTGTGTTTAATTTTTTTTAGTTGGTTTTAATCTTAGTCAATAAGATTTGGATTTAAAGCAGTTTCAGTTGCAGGGATTGGAGTCCACCATAAACTTTTATCTGCTGGATTTCCAATTAAAGGAATATCTCTAGAATCACGTGTAGCATTTGCTTCAGCAACCTTATCTAAACGTACTAAATCTACCCATCTGTTACCACCAGCTTCACCTAAAAATTCGTATTTACGTTCAGTAATAATTGCATCAATTAAATCACCATCAGCAGCTGTATAATCAATAGCAGCGTCAGCATCCATCCAGAAACCAGCAGGTAAAGCAGCAACTTGCGCTTGTTTTGTTGATCCTTTAGCATAAGCTCTACGTTTAACATAGTTTAAGTATTTAATAGCCTCAGCATTTTCACCAGTATTAGCACATGCTTCAGCATACATTAACATAACTTCAGACATACGCATTGCAGCTCTGTCATTAGATGTTTGCCATGTATTTTCGAATACGTGATCAATTGGGTCAGTTGAATTTGGAGCTTTTGTTCCCCAAGTAAATTTAGTTACAATCGGGTTTCCAAAAGTAGCAAAGTGTTCATTACCATCTGTTGCAGTAGAGAACTCTTTTCTATATCCGTCAGGGAAATTATTAAAATAAGTCCACTCCATGTATAAATCCATCCAGTTAGCCCATCTAAATCCATAAACTCTGTTTTGTGTTGTAATTGGCCATGATTCTCTGTTCATAATATGAGCAAAAATCATTTCTTTATTAACTTGGTGTGGGTCTTGGAAACAATAAGCATAATCATCATTTAATGAATAAACACCAGCATTCACAATTTTTCTTGTATACTCCTTAACATCTCCCCAAGTATTTTCATTGTAAGGATAACCAGACAGTATCATATAAGTTTTAGCTAAAAATGCTTGTGCAGCAGTTTTAGACACATGCCCATCTTGTACTAAAGGATTTGTATCTCTTACGTTATCAGCATATTGTTCAGCAAATTCTAAATCACTAATTACTTGCGCCAAAACTTCACGTTTTGGAGTTTTTGAAATTTGAAGGTCTGGAGTTGGTACTAAAGGCATTGGAACATCTCCATAAGTTGTTGCTAAATGTAAATAACAATAAGCTCGAATAAAATAAGCATTTGCCTGTGCTGCATTTACAACAGTTTCATCAGCACCTTCTGGGTGTGCATTTGCAATAAAACTGTTACATCCTAAAATGGTTTTATATTTACCATCATAATCTACAGTAGACCAAGAATTACCAGAAGTTCTAGCAAATTGGTCAGATTCTAAAACTACCCATTTGTTACTACCTAAACGAGATGTTAAATCATCTGCTCCTGAATAATGTGCGTAATTATCAATAGACCATACGTTTCTGTGTAACGTTCCAAATATCCCTATTACACCAGCTTCTAATGTGTTCTCATCGGCGTAAAATGTTTCCTGGGCTATTGTACCTTCAGCCCCTACTTCTAAATCTTCACAACTTCCAAATATAATTGAAAATGCAGCAATCATTAGTAGTTTAAATTTTAATATATGTTGTTTCATTTTTTATAATATTTTTAGTTAATTAAAACGTTACTTTAACACCTAATGCAAAAGTTCTTGTTAATGGGTAAGAAAATGCATCTATCCCTGCTTGAGAATCACTAGTAATACTTGTACTAGAAGATTCTGGATCAAGACCACTGTAGTTTGTAATAGTTAATACATTATCAACACTAGCGTATAAACGTAAATTAGATAAATTTAATGCATTTGTAACAGACTCAGGGAAATTGTGACCTAAAGTTAAGTTACTTACTTTAAAGTATGATCCATCTTCAACGTATTGATCAACAAGATACGTTAACGTATAATCAGTACCATAAGGCATAACTTGTTGTGTTGAACCTGTATTTGTTGGAGACCATCTATCTCTATAATCTGGGTTTAGAATATTGTAATCTAATCTATTATTAGACCAATTATAGATATCATTACCAATTGAGCCTACACATTGTACTGATAAGTCAAAGTTTTTGTATGCAACGCTTGTACCTAAACCAAAAGTAAATTCTGGAGAAGCTTGTCCAACAATTTGTCTATCTTCAGCAGATATTACTCCATCACCATCAATATCTTCATATTTAACTTCACCTGGGTAAGAACTATATCCAGCAGCCTCTGTAGCTTCATCAGCTTGCCAAACACCAAGTGCGTGTAATCCGTATAATGAACCCATTGATTCACCTTTTTGAACAATAAATTTATTGTTACCTCCAACTAAACTCCAAATACCAATTGGGTCTTCATTTGCAACAAAGATATGATCTACAGGTTCACCGTTTGATTGACCTAAATTTTGAACAGTGTTTTTGTTTCTTGAAAAATTGAAATAAGATGTCCAGTGAAGGTCATCAGTACTCATAATATTCCAGTTTATACCAACTTCAATACCATTATTGTCAATATCAGCATAATTGTTTGTTATTGCTTCTAATCCTGTATATCTAGGAATGGATTTTGCAATAATAATATCAGAACCTTTTTTAGAATATACATCTATTGTAGTAGAAATTTTTCCATCTAAAATTGTTAAATCTACACCCGCATTATAAGATGTTGTAGTTTCCCATTGAATGTTAGGGTCAAATACTGCTCCAGGAATTACACCTTGGTAAGTTTCTGTTCCATTGAATTGATAATAGTTATATCTAGCAGCATCAGCAGAAGTATCAAATTGAGATAAAATTGCATTGTAAGGAATTGCCTGGTTACCTGTTGCACCAAAACCTACTCTAACTTTTAAATTATCAATCCAGTTAATGTCTTGAATAAAGTCTTCTTCAGAAGCTTTCCAAGCTAACGCAGCTGAAGGGAAATAACCCCAACGGTTATCTTCATTAAATCTTGAAGATCCATCTGCACGCATTGATGCGGTTAATAAATATTTGTTGTCAAAACTATAGTTAATACGTGTCATATAAGAACGTAATTTTCCTTCACTATAACCAGAAGTAATTGAAGAAGGAGCACCGTTTTGTAATAAATACCATTCATTAGCTAATGTAGAAAGGCCTCCAACAGTTGCTGAATTGTTACGGTTAGTTCCTTTTGAGAATTCGTAAACAGCAGAAGCTTTTACTTTATGCTTTCCAAATTCTTTTTCATAAGTAAGTTGACCATTCATTAAGTAATTGTAACTTCTGTTTGTGGTTTGTGTTGCTGTAGAATTTTCTCTAGTTATATCAATAAAGTTAGGTAATGTTCTTTTTCCGCTATATCCAGAACCAAAACTTCCTGAAGCTCCTAAGTTAAGAGTTAAATTATGTCCTAAATCTACATTTAAATCAATGTTAGAGATAACTTTATCATTCATAGTTTCTTGGTTTTCTAGAATAGCTTGTTCCGGATTTACCAATCTACCAATTAAAAAAGCACCATTATAATCTTCAAATGTATTTGGATCTAAGAAATTCCCATCAGCATCTTTTGAAGGCCATACTTGTGGATAAATTACTGCTGCACCTATTGCATTACCTTGTCCAGCTGAACCTCTTCCGTTTGCTTGAGAATCAATATGAGTACCATAAGTGTTAAATTTAAATTTAATTTTCTCACCTATATTACCAGAGATATTTGAACGAATAGATGTTCTTTTATAAAATGAATTTTTAATAACTCCTTCTTCATCTAAATGGTTAGCAGAGAAAAAATATTTTAAGTTCTCACTACCTCCTGTTAAATTTAATGTTGTGTTCTTTTTAATCCCTTGTCTTGAAACTAAATCTTGATAATCAGTACCACCAAGAACTTTAAATTCAGCGATTTCATTGTCTGTAAATGCAAGAGGTCTTCCTACAGAAACTCTTTGAATGTTCATTAACTCAGCCATTTCATCTGCTGGTAATAAATCATACGTATTTATCATGTTACTAAATGAAAGGTTAGTATCAAACGTAACTTTTAAAGCACCTTCTTTAGGAGCTACAGTAGTAATTAAAACTACACCATTTGCACCTCTAGAACCATAAATTGCAGTTGCAGAAGCATCTTTTAAAAAGTTAATACTTGCAATGTCACTAGGGTTAATAGTTGAAATATCAGCTCCAATAAAACCATCAATAACATATAAAGGAGCATTACTGTAGTTAATTGAACTACCACCACGAATACGAATTTTCATTGATTGACCAGGAGCACCAGTAGTTTGTTGAATGTTTACCCCAGAAATTTTCCCTTGTAATCCAGATCCAATTTTAGTAATAGGAGCTTTTAATAAATCTTTAGCTGAAATAGAACTAACAGAACCTGTTAAATCACTCTTTTTAGCTGTACCATATCCAATAACCACAATTTCGTCTAAAGCAGCTACATCCGGATCTAATTTTACATTTAATTTAGTGTTTGCACCAACAGTAATAGTTTTGTTTTTGTAACCTACAAAAGAAAATACCAAAACATCAGAACTGTTTGTTTCGATTGAGTAATTCCCATCAAAATCTGTAGTAACACCATTAGATGTTCCTTGTTTAATAATGTTTACACCAGGAATACCCTGATTGGTTTCGTCTGTAACTTTACCTGTTACAGTTTTTTGAGCGTAAAATTGCTGAACGCTCAATAGTGTTAGAAATAAGCCTAAAAAGGAGGCTTTTCTGAATAGATTCGATAATCTGTTCTTCATAATTGATTTGAGTTTAGTTTAATTTGAGTTTAATTTGAGTTTTAAACAAGTACAGTTTTATTACCATACCTAATAAGCATTAAGAAATGTTTATTGAGCTGTTCTTGTTTATTTTTTTAAAAATAAGGTGTATTTCTCCGCTTCAGAATCTTTATTTGTTGAAAATAAAGGTTTGAATGAAAATTCAAATATTTTTAAATAAATTAATTTAAAAGGTTAAAAGAGTTCGGTTTTTTTGTCATTAAAATTTGTTGAGTTTGAGTTTGGTTAATTTAACATACAATTTGGTTAAGACCATATGTTACCTTTTTGTTAGTTTTAGTTGGTTTTTTTAATGAGGTATATTAAAACATAGAAAAATAATAATTAAAGGTATTTATATTATTCAGGATTTTTATTTATTAAAATAAAGATTTGAATGATGTTTAAATACTTCTATATAAATTGATTTGAGTTTTTGACATAAAGATATTAAGTTTGGTTTGTAAATAATATAACATATAATTTGGTTAAAAATATATACTGTTTTGATTTGTTTAATTTGGTTTTTTTGTTTAATGATATTCAAATCTATAAAAATAATTATAATTAAATGTATTTATTACACTTTTTTTAACAAAAAAAAACTCTATAAAGTTTATAGAGTTTTTTTACGAGTTTTAAAATGCTGTTGTTTAGATAGATAGTTTAATTGTGTAAGCAAAGTTACACGGTTGTTTTTTAGGCATTGTAACTATTAAACCTTGTTTAGTTTGTTTCCATTTAATTTTTTCAGTACTTCCTAAAATACTAATATCTTTAATGTCTAAATCTTTTGAGTATTCAGTATTTTTAGCAAGTGAAGTAATGTTTACTTTCCCATTTTTTGGCCAATCTAATACAATAGCATATAAACTATTTTCTTTATTGGTAAATCTAATATCTTTAGAAGATAAATCTTTGTTATTACCTTCAGAATGATGTCCTTTTTTTACCTCTGTTGGCCCTTCTCCAAAAGTTTTCCAATATTTTGTATCATATATTGCTTCTCCGTTAATATCTAACCAAGCTCCAATTTGAAGTAATATTTCTTTTTGATCATCAGGGATAGTTCCGTCAGATTTAGGACCTACATTTAGTAATAAACAACCGTTTTTACTTACAATGTCAACTAAATCATCAACTAATTGATTTGCAGTTTTTGATTTCCAATTGGTAACATAACTCCAAGAGTTTTTTCCAATTGAAGTATCTGTTTGCCAAGGTAATTTTCTAATACCAGGTAATTTACCTCTTTCTAAATCATATACAACAGTTCCTTCAGGAAAGGCTTCATGAGAAAAGTTTTTATCTTGTAGTACAACTTCTTTTCCCCATTCTATTCCTTTATTATAGTAATAAGCGGCTAATTTAGGTCTCATATCTGCATAATCATCAATATCTAAATAAAAATCGAACCATAAAATATCTGGTTGATAATTATCTATAACGTCTTTAGTTCTTTCCCACCAACGTTGTTTAAATTTTTCAGAAACAGGTTCAGTTAAATCTTTTCCTTTAGAAGAGTATAAATCAGCATATGCTGGATCAGTAGTATCAAAACGATCTTTTTTATTGTAAAAAGACCAGTTAAAAGCAAAATGAGAAGATGTACCCATAATCATACCTTTTGCACGACCAGCTTTAAATAACTCTCCTAAAACATCTCTTTTAGGTCCCATATCATAGGCGTTCCAACGAGTTGTATTAGATTTATACATTGCAAACCCGTCATGATGATCTGCTACTGGAATCACATATTTAGCTCCTGCTTTTTTGAATAAATCAATCCATTCATTCGCATCAAACTTTTCGGCTTTAAACATTGGAATAAAATCTTTATATCCAAATGTTTTTTGATCTCCCCAAGTCTTTTTATGGTGCGTGTATGTTTCGTTTGGCCCAGTAGTTTGAAGTTTTAATTGCGCTGTAAAAGTTGCAGTATCCATATACATTTGACGAGGATACCATTCAGATCCGAAAGCAGGTACTGAGTATGCTCCCCAGTGAATAAATATTCCAAATTTAGTTTTATTAAACCATGCTGGATCCTTATAATTCTTTTTTATAGATTCCCAGTTGGCTTCGTATGTAGGTTTTTGTATTTCAGCTACCTTTTTATCATCAGCATTTTTTTCAGCTGCTTTTTCTCCGCAAGAGTATAAGACTATTGCAAGTATTAGGGTAGTAAATAAATAATATTTCTTTAATTTTTTCATAAAGCTTTTAGAGTTGGTTTTGTGATGCTAAGGTCGCTGTAATAAATCATTTCAATTAATACATATGTTCTTTTTGATATACTAAATGTTTAATTAGTTAAGAATATAGAAATTAATTAGCTTTTAAGCTAATTGTTTTTGTCTTACAGTTATTTGAAATAGCTTTTATGCTAACATTTCCTTTTTCTTTTGTGGCTTGAATTATTAATAACAGCTTTCCTTTATCAGTAATACAACTTTTAGTATCAAATTTTTTTCTTTGAACATTGTTCCCATTGTCTATAGATAATAAATTAGCAGGGCCTTCTATTTCAAATGAAATTTCCTGATTTAGATGTTTTACTGGAATTCCATGTTTATCAGTTAATTGAACTTCTATATGAGCAACATCATAGGCATTTGCTTTAAACTCTGTTCTATCTGATTTTAATTCTAACATAGAAGGTGTTTCAGCGGTTTTTATCTCATAAACTAAGCTATTATCCTCTCCAACAACCTTTAAGGTGCCTTTTTCAAATGGAACAATCCATTTAATGATATGGTCTTCATTTGAATTTAGTTTTTTTACTCCATAAGATTTATCATTTATAAATAATTCTGCCGTAGGAGAGTTGGTATAAACTTCAACCACAATATTTTCGTTTTTATTATAATTCCAATGGGTGTTAAACGGTTGAAAACCCCAACGTCTTTTTTTCCATAAATCTTTGGTTTTTTCAATCGCCTCTCCATTTTTATTTACATATTCAGAATTTTCTAATTTTATAGTAGTTGCATATATTTCTGGTGCGTTATTCCACAAAGTTTTAAACATATGCCAACGTGGTGTTTTAAATCCAGCAAAATCAATTAAACCGCTATCACTACCTCTTTCATTAACATCGCTAGTTTCACCCATATAAAAAATACCAGTCCATAAAAATATTCCAGGAATATGTGGATTGTCTAAAACTGATTTCCATTCAACCCAATTCGCCCAGTTTTCAGTTCCTAAAATCATTTTTTCAGGATAATTTCTATGTCCATAATCATACACTGAAGCTCTGTAACTGTAACCAACAATATCTAGCGCATCTGTATAACCAGAAAAATGACTCACTGTAGGAATTACCAAATTAGCGGTTACCGGTCGGGTAGTGTCAATTTCTTTTACCCATTTAGATAATTTTTGAGCTGTTTTAGCCAATTCGTATTTTAGTCGAGGATTATTCTTCATATTCTCCTTCATTTCAGCAATAGAAATTGGAGGTTCATCATAATAATATTTTTTATCGGAATTCCAATAACCACTAGATTTTCCATAACGAGGATATGTCCATTCAATTTCATTTCCAATGCTCCACATAACTACCGAAGGATGATTTCTATCACGTAACAACATATCTTTTAAATCTCGTTCACCCCATTTTTGAAAATGATTGCTATAACCTTCAGTTAATGGATCTTTACCTTTTGAATTGTAATTTCTACGTTTGTCTTTAGGGTAATCCATTTCGTCAAAAGTTTCGGCTTGCACTAAAAAACCAAGTTCATCACATAAATTTAAAAATCTTTTAGATGGTGTGTTGTGAGAAGTTCTAATTGCATTTACACCACCTTCTTTTAAAATATTTAATCTTCTTCGCCAAACATCATCTGGAACAGCAACACCGATTCCACCAGCATCATGGTGTAAGCAAACGCCCTTAAAGTATGTTTTTTCACCGTTCAAATAAAATCCATCATTTGCTGTATATTTTAAGCTTCTAATACCAAATGTTTCATTTTTTTTATCCCAAATTTTTCCCTTATCGTCAATAACAGTAGTAGTTAAAGTATATAGGTAAGGGGTTTTAATACTCCAAAGGTTAGGGTTTTCTATATTTAAGGAAGTAGTTGTTAGGCCTTTGGAAGCTTTACTGATCTGCTCTTTTAGTATTTTATTTGAAGTGTCTTTAATTTGATATTTAATTGAAAGGTTTTCTTTTTGAAGACCATTTACAATTTCAGTTTTAATTTTTATAGTTGAATTAGTTTTAGAAATTTTTGGAGTGGTAATTCCAATTCCCCATTTTTTAATATGAATTGGTTCTGTAATAACAAGTTTCACATCTCTATAAATTCCAGCTCCGTTGTACCATCTTCCATCTAAAAAGGCGGTTCTATCTACTTTTACAACAAGTGTATTTTTTTCTCCAATATTAATTTCATCTGAAATGTAGGCACTAAAAGGACTAAAACCATAAGGTCTTTCAGTAATTTTTGTGCCATTTAAATATACTTCAGCATTGTTATAAACACCATCAAAATCTATTCTAATGTTTTTTCCTTTTAAATCTTTTGGTAACGTGAATTCCTTTTTATACCAGCCAATATAACTTAGGTTAGGAGTGGAGTCTGTAATTTGGTAAGCTTGATTGTATGGTGTTTTAATAGCCCAATCGTGTGGTATTTTTACTGATTGCCAATTGTTTTTGTCTGATATATCAGAAATAGCTAGTTGGTCTTTTGTTTTAAAAAATTTCCAGTTAAAGTTAAAATCATTTTCATGTCTTGGAGTAGGAGATATTGTTTTAGAATTACAAGAAAAAAATAATAAACAGATTAAAAATAAACTTGATAGCAGACGCATTATTATTTGTGGTTTTTAGATTGAAAAAAACGCCAAACATATCATAAGATTTGTGTGGCGTTCTTGGTTTTATTTTAAATGAATACTAATCATTCCAGTGTTCGTCAATTACTTTTTGAATATGTGGGTATTTATCTCCATCTTCTTCATTAAGTTCCTTACGTTTTGCTGTTAATTGTTCTTTTAAATTAGTAATAATATCTTTGTAAGCAGGATCTTTGTATGCATTGTTAGATTCAGTAGGGTCTTTACTTAAGTCGTAAAACTCCCAAGCCGCTGGTGTATGTAATTCAAATCTATTACCCCAACTTGCTTTGTTCCAAACAGCACCTGGTTTATCTGTATCTACCCAATATCTTCCATAGAAGAAAATTAATTTGTATTGTTTTGTTCTTATTCCAAAATGAGCAGGGTTTGCATGTGCGTGCGCCATATGCATCCAATAACGGTAATATGTAGATTGTTGCCAACCTTCAGGTTCTTGTCCTGTTTCTAAAATATGTTTAAAACTATGACCTTGCATTTCTTCTGGTGGCGTTCCGCCAGCCATCTCAATTAAAGTAGGAGCAAAGTCTGTATTATTTATAATAGCATCAGTTCTTGTACCAGCTTTTATTTTTTCAGGATAACGAACAAAGAAAGGCATTCTAAAAGCTTCTTCGTACATCCAACGTTTATCAATATAATCGTGTTCACCTAACATAAAGCCTTGGTCACCTGTATAAACAATAATTGTGTTGTCATACAATCCTTCAGCTTTTAAATATTCAATTAAACGAGCTACGTTATCATCAACACCTTTAACGCAACGTAAATAACGTTTTACGTATTCTTGGTAAGTTGCAGAGGTATATTCTTTATCATTTAAATTATCAGCTTGGTGAATGTCAAAATCAGGATTGTTTCTTTTAGTGTATTGTTTACTCCAAATACGCATTCCCATATTTCTTATGGTATTTCTTTTTGAAACGGAAGAACCAATAACAGATAATAATTCTCCATTTTCACCTTTTGTAGCAATAGAACCATTATTAGCATTGTCGTATAAGTTTGCTGGTTCTGGAATAAAAGTATCGGCTAAATAATCTTTATATCTTGGTGCATATTCAAAATCATCATGTGGCGCTTTGTATTGGTGAAATAAAATAAAAGGTTTTGTTTTATCTCTTTTGTTTTTTAACCAATCTAAAGATATATCGGTAACAATGTCTGAACTGTAACCCATATATTGTTTTCCTTCATATGAAGGGTCTGTTTCTTCTGCAAAGTGCATTCCTGTTTGAGTTAAATAAGGATCAAAATAAGAACCTTGCTGACCGTGTTTTGTAAAAACATTATAATAATCAAAATTAGGTTCAGCTTTTAAATGCCATTTACCAATCATTGCTGTTTGATAACCCAATTTTTTCATTTCAATTGGTAAGTATTGATGATTCATTGGTAATTCACCTTCTAAATCTAAAACGCCATTTGCTTGACTGTGTTGACCACTCATAATAGCAGCTCTACTTGGAGTACAAATTGAATTATTTACGAAACAATTATCAAAAATAATACCTTCATTCGCTATTTTATCTAAAGTAGGAGTAGGGTTTAAGCCAGCTAATCTACTACCATAAATACCAAAAGCTTGAGTTGTGTGATCATCAGACATTATGTAAATAATGTTTGGTTTTTTTGGAGGTTCAGGTTTTGCTTTTTCTGAACACGATGTTCCTATTGCTAATAAGAAGCAAAGAATAAATATTCTATTAATCATTTTTAATTGAATTGAAATTATTGTGAGTATAAAGGTCGTTTTTTAATATGTTTTGAATTACCACATATGTTTTTTTTTAGGAAATTATTATGTTTTTTAAATTTTGTGTGTAGATTTTTGTAGATGCATAAAAGAGTGATAAAAATATAAAATTAGTCATTCTTAAATTGTTTTAGAATCACATAATTCTGTATATCAGAAAAGTAAGGTGAGACCCTGAGATAAATTTAGGGTGATGTATGAACCATATAACAGAAAAGGAATGTACAAATAGATAATATCCTAAGTCTTAATTTTTATTAGTTGTTTAAAACTAGTCAAAAAAAAACCACCTCAATTGAGGTGGTTTTAAAATACTATTTTATTTAATCTTAGTGATCATCTTCAGAAAAACCAGTTTTTCTATAACCAGAAATTACATAACTTTCATCACGAGTACTATCATAAGTTACACCAACATATTCCCAAGCAAATTCTTCTACTTCAGGATCTGCTCTTAAATTAACAGGTACGCTGTAACTTGTAAATTTAACTGTACCACTTAATAACTTTATTTTAATGTAAAGACTATCAACAGGGTTTCCACTAGCTGTAGTTCCTGCATCTGATAAGATTTTACCCTCAACAATAAAATTTCTAATATAGTCTCTATCTTCAACTAATTCCTCATTTGAAGCAGAAGGAGTACTACTAGGTAATTCTACAGCTAAAAGGTTATTAGTTAGCTCATCAAAATTTGTACTAGTAGAGCTAAATGATTCTGAATTACCTTGTAAAGAAAATTTGCTTTTTAAAGGGAAAATATGTTCAGTATCTTCCATCCAAATTTCATTTTCAACATTATCAGAAGTGTTATAGATCAATATTTTTTGACCATCATAGTCGTAAGATAGAAAGGTATCAGCCCCATCTTCACTTAATAATTCCCAGAAATAAGTTCCTGAATAGTTTAGTGTATTACTGTCCCATACTTCTACATCTTCATTACAAGAATTTATTGTAAAAGAAAATAATATTAATGAGATATATATTATATTTTTTTTCATGTTTTCTGTTTTATTGTTTAATTAAAGTTACATCTCTTTTAGTACCACCACCACTGGAAATAAGGTGATGGAATGTAGTTCCTGTTAATGTTGGATCAAAAACATCCCAAGGACCCCAAACGGAATTAACTATTAGAGCTCCGAAACTTTGACCATCACCATTTACATAAAAATAGCCACTAAGTTTGTATACGGGACCATATCCAAAACCTATATTGTAACGTCCTCCAATAAAGTCTGTACAATAATATAAACCATCTCCAAGATGTGTAATTGTTGTAACATCAGTATGTGTTCCAGTACTTACAACACCTGTATATGTTCCAGCATAAATATCAGAAGTAGAACGATCTGCAGGAGCAACAAATACGTTTCTAACAATTGATTTACCAAAGCCATCTACATTTACTATGTTGTATTCTACTTGGTAATAACCTATTGTGTTCGTGTCAACTGTTCCAGAAACTGTTATTTGATCGGTAACATCAGTTTCACCTTCAAATGCAATAGCTCCAGGATCAACAAAAGATCCTCCTTGGTCAACGATCATGTTTTCATCACCAATAAATTCTATATCATTATAGAAGGTAACTCTTGAAACTCCTTCTGTTTCGTTATCTTGTTCACAAGACATGAAGAGAACAAGTAAAACAGGAATTATTTTATAAATTAATTTGTTCATAATTTAATTTTTTTTAATATTATTTACCAATTTTTTGATTCCACCAAACTTTTTCTAATAAATCCACTTTTTGAGATGGAGCATTTTCATTTCTATTAAGAACAGCAGAAGGATAAACAGGTGAAGCAGGTAAGTTTCCATTTGTTTTTGCTCTACCATTTACTGAAACTGTAAAGTCTCCAACTGGGAAATTTAAGTAAGCAAAATTACGATCAGCTTTAACATCAATTTCACTAACAGCAGGATATTTAGTTCTATTACGTTCTAAGAAAGATTCAATATGTTGATAGTTTGCATTGGCAACCCATTTTTGCATTGAAATTTCTTTGATATTCTCTTCAACAGTACCATTTACCCATTGAGCATAACCAGTTGTAATAATATCATTATTAGTTATAGAATTTTGAGCTAAAGAAGCTTGAACTCCCATATCATAGTACATTTTAGCATTTGCTACATCATTAGCTCTTGCATAAACTTCTGCTATATAAAAAGCTACTTCCCAATCAGACATAATCATTAAGTCCATATCTGCAGTAAAAATAGCTTCACTATAATCTTCATCTTCATCTTTTGTACCATTTAAATCTGAATCTTTTTTAGAATCAAAATCACCAAAGAAAGCTCCTAAATGACCTCCAGAAGGAGCTGTAAATAAAGCGTCTATACGAGGGTCATTATTAGTGTTTAAATAATCTATAAAAGTTTTACATCCAATAACATTAGTAGCTAAGTAATTAGCACCACCAGTTGAAAATTCTCTCATAGGGTGTTTTTTACCTTCAGTATCATCTGACCAATAGCTTCCATCAATTTTAGCTGAACTAGTTAAAAAAGAATTATTAGATATGAATGTTACTAATTCTGCATTGTTATAACCACTAGTTTCTGATAAACGAATCATTAATTTTAACTTAAGAGAAGTTGCAAATTTAGTCCATTGCTCCATATCTCCTTGATAAATAAAATCGAATGAATTAGCAATAGTTAAATCAGTAGCATCTATAGCTAATAAAGCATCTATTCTAGTTAAAAGATCAGCATATATATCAGATCCACTATCAAATACAGGAGATTTTAAATCCTCATCACCTTTTAAAGCTTCAGAGTAAGGAATATCACCCCATAAATCTGTCATAATTTGCCAAGTGTAAATTGATAATGCTTCAGCAATATAATAGTATCCTTGATTATCTGCGTCTGTTGATAATGTTTTAATACGTTTTAAATCATTAAGAGTTCCTGCTGTTAAACCTTGGTAGGCAGCGTTAAAATCTGTTTCTTGATACTCGCACAAAGTTTTAAATTGTGATGCTGTATAAGACTGTGTCCAGTATTCACTCCAATAAGCTCCTCCAAAACCTAAGTCCCAGCCCATTAAGTTATTTCCTATTTGCACTTGTGCACTTGGTAAAAGAATTTCTGGTGCATCTGTGTCTCCTAATACATTAGGATCTTTATTTACATCTAAATAACTGTCGCAACTACTTGCGAAAATTGCTAGAGCTATAAATGTTAATTTTATTATATGTTTTTTCATTATTTAAGTTTTATAGATTAATATTTAATCCAAGTGTGAAAACTTCATTTGTTGGATTAGCTCTGAATTCCCCAAATTTAGCATCTAAATCATTACCAAAAGTAGTAGTTTCAGGATCTATGTAAGGATTTTCTTTAGGTGTCCAAAGTAAAAAATTACTAGCTGTAAAAGAAACTTTTATTGACTCTACATTTAATTTATCACAAAAGTTTTTTTCAACATTATAACCTAAAGTTACATTTCTTAATTTAAGATAAGATCTGTCAATAACGTTAAATGAATCTCCTTCAAAACCTCCATTGCTATAAAAAGTATGCAATGCTGTTGGATCAACAGGAGTTGTGTTTTCAGTAAATGTACCATCCCCATTATCAATCACTGAATTAGGTATAAGGAATGCATTACGATCATTTAATACACTTTCAGGAGAACTTCCTGTCCAGTGCATATAATCTTTAGTACCTGAATAAATATAACCACCATATCTATAATCTAAAGTTCCAGTAAGAGATAAACCTTTCCAAGTGAAAGTATTTGTTAATCCCATTCTGTATTTTTCGTTGATATCTTTATTTAAAAGTACTTGATCAGTAGTAGCTTGTGGGTTACCAGAACCATCAACTACAGTGTATTCTTCACCATTTATAGTAGTTTTTTGAGCTGTAGCAAATTTAAATTGACCTAGCGCCATTCCTTCAACTGCATACATACCACCATCTCCAAAACCAGATAAAAATACTTCTTCAACATCTAATTTTTCAACTTTGTTGTCGTTTGCAGAATAGTTCCAGTTTACGTTCCAAGTAAAATTATCAGTTCTTATTGGTTTAAAATTAACACTTAACTCAATACCTTTATTTCTTACATCACCAAGATTAGAAGTAACAGAAGTATAACCACTTGATGGATCAACTGGCAAAGAAGCGATTAATCCTTCAGTAAATCTATTATAATAAGAAACTTCAAAACCAACACGATTATCAAGCATATTATTTTCAATACCAATCTCAAATTCTTTAGTTATTTCAGGTTTAAGCGCTGAATTACCTAATACATTTGATGCAGTATATGAGTTTACACCACCTAAAGGAAATGTTAAGTCATCAACATCAGGAAAACCTGGGTTAGCAGAGTAACCAGCAACATATCTATCAAAAACTCTATAAGGATCTGCATCATTACCTGTGCTACCATAAGCTACTCTTAATTTTGTGAAATTAAAAATACCAGTATCTACATCTTTAGATCTTAAGTAATCAGTTAATAAAAAACTTAAAGTTGAACCTCCATAAAAGAAAGAATTATTTTCAGTTGGCAAAGTAGAAGACCAGTCATTTCTTCCTGTTAAGTTCATAAATAAATAATTATTTAAACTTAAATCTACACTAAGGTAAGCACCTACTAATCTTCTGTGTTGTTCGTATTGTGTTGCTTGAGCAGGTGTTAAACTATTAATTAAGTTATAATAACCAGGAACATCTATTGAAGTAATAGCTCCTTCAAGATAATTAGATTTTCTATCATTAGCATTAAATCCTAATACAGTGTTTAAATCTAAACCTTCAGTTAAGCTTTTATTGTAAGTGAAATTTAAATCATGATTTACTTGTGTTCTTTCTCTTCTTAGTTGAGAATAATTACCTGGAGTTTCTGAATCAGACCCAGAATTTGGTGAATCAGGACTAAAAGCGATAATACCTTGGTGAGTATCTGCTGTAGAGTTTTCAACATCTGCACCAAAACGATACGTTAAAGATAAATTATCAAGTATTTTATAATCAAGTTGAAATTTACCAAAGAATTTGTTTTTATTCTGAACGGCACTATCATTATTAAGTACAAAATAAGGATTTACTCCATAAGGTGTAAAATAATTATCAGGAGTATTGAATGGATTCGTTTGATCTTCCATATCTACAATAGATAAATCATTAGCAATTTCATAAAGAGATTGATAAGTTGATGAACCTTGTCCTGAAGGTACTGAACTTGTTTGTTCATTACTAAAATTAACAGAAGTACTTATTTTTAATTTTTTATAAGTATGAGATCCTCTTGTAGCAATTGTAAATCTTTCATAAGTATCTTTATCGCCTGGAATTACTCCATCAACACTATTGTGTGATAATGAAAAATAGTAATCTGTAGTTTCATTTCCTCCTGAAAGAGATAATGAATTTTTATAGTTTTCACCATAATCATAGAAATCTCTAATTGTATTTTTTAAATATACATAAGGCTTAATTTGTTGACTGTTATTTACTACACGTCCCCAAACTCTATCAACACCATCATAAGCAGCACCCCAGTTTCCGTTTTCATCTAAAGCTCTATCTCCACTCCATCCTTGTCCGAATTGAGTTTGACTTTCAGGAAGGTGTCCAACACGAGAAATACCATAAGAACTATCAAAACTAACTCTTAATTTACCGCTTTCACCTTTTTTAGTAGTAATCATGATAATACCATTGGCAGCACGAGAACCATAAAGTGCAGTTGCAGCAGCTCCTTTTAAAACTGTTAAGTTTTTAATATCGTTTGGATTAATAGAGTTAATACCAGAACCGAAATCTACTTGATTATTTAAATCACTACCCGATCTACTTTGAGTATTTGTTAATGGAACACCATCAACAATATAAAGAGGTTGGTTGTTACCAAAAGAAGAAGCTCCACGAATTATTACGTTTTGTGTAGCTCCAGGACCTGGTGCTGTTGAAACATCTAAACCTGATACTTTACCTTGTAAAGCAGTCATTGGGTTTACAGCTTGAGATTCATTAATGTCTGCTCCGGCTACTGAAGTCATTGCATAACCAATAGCTTTCTTTTGTTTAGAAACTCCCATTGCAGTAATAACTATTTCATCTAGTGCTTCAGCACTTTCTTTCATAGTTACGTTAATAACATTTGAAGAACCAACTGTTCTTTCTGTTTGGGTCATTCCAATGTAGCTAAATTGTAATACAGCTCCTGTAGCTGCTTTTACAGAATATTTACCATCAAAATCAGTCTGAGTACCCATATTTGTACCTTTAACAATTACTGTTACACCAGGTAGGGGCCCGCTTGAATCGGAAACTACACCAGTAACAGTTTTTTCTTGCGCAAAAGATATTTGCACCATTAACGCTAGTAATAGCGTTAATAAACCATTAAACTTTGTTTTCATTATATAATTATTTGAATTAATTAGGTCAAAAATCTTAATAATTTGTTAATAAACCAAACTTTTATGTGTTAAAATATTAAATTATGTTAAAAAACAGTTACTATGTGTTAATATATGATAGAATCTAGAATGAGGTGAGTTAAATGTATTCTAAATGTTTTGTGAAGTATTCTAAAATATAAAATTAAACAAATTTAATTAAACTTACTATATTTTTAATTGAAATTTATTTGGTATTAAAATAGAAGGCCTGTAATGGAAAGAATAAAATAATGATTTTTATTTTAAATGCTGGATTTTGGATATCATACATAATTCTTTTGTAGGGTATAAAAAACAAAATCCTACTAAATATTTTAAGATTTAGTAGGATTGTTGTTGTTTAAATAAAAGCTAAAAGATTAAATTAAGCTTTTATTAATTGATATTAATATATATCCCAAAATAATTTTGTTTCAGCTTTGTCACCACCAATAGTTGATGCAGCAGAAGTATAATTAGTGTTATTTAATGTTTGTTCAATAACTGGGTATAAATACCTCATAGGATATCCACTTACTGGTTCAGTAGGAGTTGCCATAATAGGGTAATCTAATAATCTAATTGACGTCCAAGCTTCAAGACCTCTATTAAATAAAGCAATCCATTTTTGATTTCCAATAACTTCTTTCCAAGGTGTAGCTGAAGTGCTTGCAGCTATAGCAGTTGTATAATCTACATTTGCCTGAGTTAAGTATGCAGTTGCATCACCAGCTTGCCAAAATTCAAAAGAGGCTTTTATTCCATTATCATAATGACTGTTAGCAGTTCCTCCAACAGCAAAATTTCTAGCTGCAGCTTCTGCTAATAAGAACTCAACTTCAGCATAATCAAGTATAATTCCAGGCTCAACAGCATCTTCAACTCTAGGAGTTACTTGTGAATGTGATGAAAAACTTGAAGATGCACCAATAACACCGCCTTTATAAGTACCATCACTAATAGGAAGGAAGTAAGAAGATATTCTTGGGTCGTTAAGAGAGTTCATCATATCAATAATTGTTTTACCGGCAACATAATCATGTCTTCCGCTTAAAACCATATTATCATGAATTGGATTTGTGTTTGGATCTGAAGATAAATATGTAAATCCAGCATTATCAGCATTACTTGTAAACACTCCATCAGCAACAGCGCTCTCAACAGTTGTTTTCGCAAATTGACTATCTATATCAGATAATAAGATTCCCATTCTTAATTTTAAAGAAGCAGCAAACTTTTTCCATGACATTACATCACCACCATAAATTCTATCAGCATTTCCAAAACTTTCTAAACTAGGATCTAGATCATTAATTGCTGCTGCTAATTTACCCACTAAAGCTTTATATGTAGTTTCACCATCATCATATTTTGGTAATAAATTATCAATATCTAATGCTTCAGTAAAAGGCACATCGCCATAAGTTTCAATTAAAACACTATATGTAAATACATTTAGAATTTCAATAATTGCCAATTTATTTGGTTTTAAAGCGTTAAGTTCATTTGTAGTATAAGTAGTATTTTCAATTACAGTGGCAGATTCATCTAAATCTTTTAATACATCTTTGTATAATACACTCCAATTGTTGTCTGGAATACTTCTTGTTGTTTGATCGTAATTACTTTCATCAGTATAGGTTGTTTCAGTTAAATATTGCGCCCATAATTTAGCGTTATTATTATTTACATTTAAATCAATCATTTGATCAACCAAATTCTTTTGTGCACCGGTAAACAAACTTTCGCCAGGCACAGCAGCAGGATCTTTAATGTTCTTATTTAAATCTTCAAGATTATCAGAACAAGAGACTAAAATTATAGCCGTTATTAGTATTATTATTTTTTTCATCATTGTTTTTTTTAAAATTGTAGTTTAACATTAAAACCGAAATCTCTAGTTGTAGGTAAAGAACCTGTTGAGTAACCTTGTAAGTTACCAGCTGAAAGACCTGATTCTGGATCAGCATGAGGTAGGTTTTTACTAATTATCCAAACATTTGAACCAGTTAAACTAAGTGAAGCACCTGTTAAGAATGTTTTGTCCATTAATGCTTTATCAAAATTATAAGTTATTGCGATCTCTCTTAATTTTACATAACTAGCGTCATATACAAAAGCAGCATTAGGTAATCCTCTACGGTATCCTTGAGCTCCATAATTTGAAGATGCTATTCTTGTTGTATTAGTTGATCCATCAGGATTAACTCCAGGGTTGATAAATCCACCACCGTCAGCTAAAGTATTTCTATTTGGGTTTCCTAAATCATTAATGAAAGCTGTTTCAGCAGGTAAACCAGTTGCAAGCCCATAAGCTTGATCTAAAGAAAATATACTCCCACCTTGTTGAATATCAATTAAAAAACTGAAAGAGAAGTTTTTATAGCTAAAGCTGTTTGAAATCCCCATTAACCAATCTGGATTTGTATCTCCAATTACTACATCTGATGTAGAAGAAGCAATGTATTGACCATTACTAGGGTCAACAACTTTTTCTCCATTTATATATGTATAATCAGTTCCTTGAATTGTACCATAAGGTTCACCAACTCTTGCGTTAATAGTAATACCTTGTTGAAAGCTACCTAATTGAAGGTTGTCAATTCCATCTTCAAGAGAAATTACTTGGTTTTTGTTTTGTGACCAGTTTACAAGTACATCCCATTTAAAGTCTGTATTTTTAATTGGTGTTCCAAATAAGGTTAATTCAACCCCTTTATTTTCAATTTCACCAGCGTTTAAAACTTTTGAAGTATATCCTGAAGCTCTTGAAACCGGAACTCCAAAAATTTGATCAACAGAATTTGTTTTATAATAAGCAAAGTCAAATCCTAATCTGTTTTTTAAGAATTTCATGTCTAAACCAACTTCAAAACTATTTGTAGTTTCTGGTTTTAAATCAACATTTTTCTTAACATTATCAACTGAAGTACTTGGTGCACCCGGTGGAATGTTCACATTATATGTGTCATATAAAAAGTCGAATGGAGCACTATTACCTACTTGAGCATAGTTCATTCTTAACTTACCAAAAGTTAACCAATCTTGATCTATAAATTTTGTAAATACAAAACTAGTTGCAATAGATGGGTAGTAAAAAGTACTATGATCTTCTGGTAATGTAGAAGAGTGGTCTCTTCTAATAGTACCGTCTATAAAAAATGTGTTATCGTATCCAAATGATACACTGGCATATAAACCATCAACTCCAATTTTAGAAGCAACTTCTTCTGGTAATGGAAGTGGACCTACACTATTTTGTAATGAATATAATTTAGGGACACTTAATCCACCTGCTGTAGAAGCGTAGATAGATTCAAAATTAGTTCTTCTTGTATTAGACCCTAAAATTCCTTTTAAATTTATTTTATCAGTTAAGTCTTTATTAAAATTAATCATTAAGTCATAATTAGTTTCAGTAAAGTTTATGTTTTTTCTTCCATAACCTGAGTCTACAGTTCCTCTACTTACACCAAAGTCACTAGGAACACTTCCGTTTGCTCTTCGTTCTTCTTGTAATTCAGAATATGTATCAGCAGCAACTCTACCAGTAACGTTTAACCAATCATTAATTTCATAGTTTAAAGAAATATTTCCAATAAACCTGTTTCTAACGTCTGTTTGGTAATTTTCATATCTACTCCAGTATGGGTTATCCCAGAAAATAGGAGCCGAACCAGCTTCAGATGTTGAAGGGTTCCAAGTAACATTTCTTCCTGTTGAAAAATAGATATCTTTTTGATCTTGAAGGTCAACGTTAGTTTGCCACCATTGTTTAAACATCCCAAGAATATTATCATTGTAACCAGTAGAACTACGTCCTTTACCGTTTGTTTTAATGTAATTAGCATATCCGGTAGCTGTTAACTTATCATTAAGTTTAGCGGTACCAGTCATAGAAAAGTTATTCTTCTTGATAGAACTATTTGGTAACAATCCTGATTGATCAAAATTTGTATAATTTAATCTAAATGAACCATCTTCAGATCCTCTTTGAAGAGAAACTGAGTTAGTTAATGTAACTGGATTTTCAAAAAAAGAATTTGGATTATTTTTAGCAGCTATCCATGGTGTAGCTGTTCTGTAATTTGGTGAGTCTGGATCAAAAGAATCCCATTGATAAACCAATAAGCTTGGATCAAATGGAGCTCCAAAAGAACCATCTTCAGTATAAAGTGCAACTTGATCAGGATTTCCATCACCAGTTACATCTTCAGAGTACCATTGGCTGTTTGGTCCATCGTAATATTGTCCATACCCAGCACCATATTGTTCTTGGTATTTAGTAAAAGTGCTTTTGTCTTCAGTACCAATTGTTACTCCAGAATTTATGGTAATTCCAAATCCTTTAGATTTCCCACCTTTTTTAGTAGTAATCATTATTACACCATTTGCAGCTCTAGAGCCGTATAGTGCAGATGCAGCAGCACCTTTTAAAATATTTATAGATTCAATATCTTCAGGGTTAATATCAGAAGCTGCATTACCATAATCATAATAACCACCAACAGCTTGAGCTTGATCAGGATCATTACTATTATTGTTACTAACAGGAACTCCATCAATAACAAATAAAGCTTGATTGCTCCCAGTTAATGAAGCATTACCTCTAATAACAACATTGGTTGATCCACCCATGTTATTATTTTTCTTAATTTGTATACCCGAAGCTTTACCTGATAAGGAATTTACAAAATTTGAACTTTTTACTTTAGTTATTTCTTCCCCACCAACTTTTTGGGTTGAATAACCTAATGATTTTTTGTCTCTTGAAATACCAAGGGCAGTAATAACAATTTCATCAAGGGCCTCTGCACTTTCAGACATTATTACATTAATAACATTAGAAGAGCCTACAGTTTTTTCAACTGAATTCATTCCAACAAAACTAAACTGAATAATAGCTCCGCTAGAAGCTTTAATTGAGTAGTTTCCATCAAAATCTGTTTGAGTACCAGTTTTTGTGCCTTTTGTAATTACTGTTACACCTGGCAGTGGTCCGCTTGCATCGGAAACATTACCAGTAACAGTTTTTTCTTGTGCAAATGAAATCTGCACTATTAACGCCAGTAGTAGCGTTAACATACCATTAAACTTTGTTTTCATTATATAATTATTTGAATTAATTTCGTTAAAAATCATAATAATTTGTTAATATTCCTAATATTTATATGTTAAAATCACAATGAATGTTAAATATCAATGGTGATATGTTAAAATAGAATACAAAATTTTAACAAGAAGAAAGATTTGTTTTTAAGTTTTCTAAGTTTTAGCTTAAGCGAAGAATTTAGGGTTAAAACGCACATAAATGAATGTATAATTCTTAAATATTCTTTTAAAAAAAGTAAGACATCTTAATGTGAAATTTAGCATTTGAAAATTGAAACGAATCTAAATTAGTTTTTCCAAGAACATAGCTAATATTGAAATTTGTATTTTTTTGTCTAAAATTATATCCTAAACCAATACTAGTTAGGTTCTTTAAAGGTTCGTTGCTGTTGTTGTTAATAAATCCAAAATCAGAAACTGTGAAAAGATAGTTTGAACTGTTCACGAAAAGTTGATATTCAATATTAGTAATATTGTAATTTGAAGTTAAAATACTTTGTTCGTCAAAACCTCTAATAGAATTAAATCCTCCAATTTGAAATAATTCATTTTGAAATAATTTTTTAGAAGTTAATATTTCAATATTATTTTTAATTGAAATTTTACTTTTTGCACCTAATTTGGTTTTATATGAAGTGTGAAACTGAAATTTGTCTTGTTTTACTTGGTCTGAATTTGAAGATCTAGTTCCTGTTAAATAATTCAACTTTATAAATAAAAAATTATTGGTGGTTTTTGAATGTTCAAAACTATATGAAATTCCAAATAAATTTTTAGAATAGTTTTTTAGATTAAATTCATCATTATTAAGTGTTGTGTTTGAAGATTCAAAATTAACAATCCCTCCAATAGATTGATTTTTTAGGTAATTGTAATTGAAATTTATAGTTGTATTTCGATTGGTGTAGGTGGAGTCGTTTCTTTGAAGGTTAAATTCACCTTCAAAACCTAATTTAGATTTAAAAATATATGGAGCTTTATAAATTAAAACCAAAGATCTTTTTTTACCATCACTACTTCTCCAATTTAAAGAAATATTTTCTCCTCTGTTAAATGTGTTTGAAAGGTTTAAATTTATATATCCAGTTAAATTAATATTTTTAGAATCTTCTTTATTTGAAAAACCAATCAACCCGTCAAATTGATTCTCAGTTTTTTTTTTGAGATATACATATAATATTGTAGAATCTTTTTTAAATAATACTTCAGGTTTTTTTGATTGGAATAAATATGGGATACTATTCAGCTTTTCAGTTATATGATCTAATTCAGTTTTGTTGAAAATTGTTCTCTTATTAAAATGTAATTTGTTTTTAATAATTTTTAAAGGAAACTCATCATAGCCTTTAATAATAATTTTATCAATTTTTCTTTTGTAAGTATTATCTATTTTAAGCTTAGCTGTAAGAATGTTATTTCTTAATTTAATATTGTTTAATGAAACTTTAATAAAGGTGTTTCCTTGCTTTGTGTAAAAATCTTTTATTTGGGTAAGATTGGATTCTAGTTTTTCTGTTGTAGTTTCAAAAAAGTTATTCGAAAAATTTTCTGAAAGTTCTTCAAGAAGATTTTTATCTAAAGAATTTTGAGCAATATTAATTCTAATTTTTTTTATTCTTTTATTTAATATGAATGTACAGGTATATAAATCCTTTTTACGTTTAATATTGTATTCATTATTAATGTATCCTTTTTGGGTTAAATTTTTAGAGATGGATTCTATTTCATTGTAAATCTCATTTTTATTATTATGTTGCTTATTGTAAAATATTGAATTTAAAACATTCATTTCTAGGCTGTCTTTTGCCATTATTTTTAGTTCAATATTTTGGCCAATTCCAATATTAGATGTTAAAAATAGGTAAATAAGTAGAGAGGATATTTTTAAATATTGCTTCAATTTAGTTGAAATTACATTGTGAATATACTGTATAAATATTGTGTAAATAGTATTTTTTAAAATAAAATATCTACATGTTTGATTAACAATAAATTATTTGTACATTTGCACACTCTTAGAAAAGAGCTAAGAATTAAAAAATAATTAATAACAAGATTTTAGTATGCCAACAATTTCGCAATTAGTACGAAAAGGAAGAACCAAAATAACTAAGAAGAGTAAATCGGCTGCTTTAAATTCATGTCCTCAAAGAAGAGGGGTTTGTACACGTGTTTACACTACAACACCAAAGAAACCAAACTCAGCAATGCGTAAAGTTGCAAGGGTAAGGTTAACAAATGGTAATGAAGTAAATGCTTATATACCTGGAGAAGGACATAATTTACAAGAGCACTCGATAGTATTAGTTAGAGGTGGAAGGGTTAAAGATTTACCAGGAGTTAGATATCATATTGTTCGTGGAGCATTAGATACAGCAGGTGTTGATGGAAGAACACAACGTCGCTCTAAGTACGGTACAAAAGCACCTAAAAAGTAATTTAAAAACTTTAATGTAAAGACATGAGAAAAAGAAAGGCGAAAAAAAGAGTTCTTTTACCGGATCCTAAATTTAATGATCAGTTAGTAACACGTTTTGTGAATAACTTGATGTGGGATGGTAAAAAATCTGTAGCTTTTAAAGTTTTTTACGATGCTTTAGATATCGTAGAACAAAAGAAACAAGATGAAGAAAAATCAGGATTAGAGCTTTGGAAAGATGCATTAAGTAATGTAATGCCACAAGTTGAAGTGCGTAGCCGTCGAGTAGGTGGTGCAACATTTCAAATCCCAATGCAAATTAGACCAGACCGTAAAGTGTCAATGGCTATAAAATGGCTGATTTCATATTCAAGAAAACGTAATGAAAAATCTATGGCTCAGCGTTTAGCTGCTGAAGTGTTAGCTGCTGCGAAAGAAGAAGGTGCTGCTGTTAAGAAAAGAATGGATGTTCATAAAATGGCTGATGCTAATAAAGCATTCTCTCATCTTAGATTTTAATTATAGTTAAAAATGGCAAGAGATTTAAAATATACAAGGAATATAGGAATTGCTGCTCATATTGATGCTGGTAAAACAACATGTACAGAGCGTATCTTATATTATACAGGAGTTTCTCATAAAATAGGTGAAGTACATGATGGTGCAGCAACTATGGACTGGATGGAGCAAGAGCAAGAAAGAGGTATTACAATTACTTCTGCAGCTACAACATGTGAATGGCAGTTTCCAACAGAAAATGGTAAACCAGCGGCAAATGCTAAAGGATATCACTTTAATATAATAGATACTCCAGGTCACGTTGATTTTACGGTTGAAGTAAACCGTTCATTACGTGTGCTTGATGGTTTAGTATTCTTATTTAGTGCAGTTGATGGTGTTGAGCCTCAGTCTGAAACTAACTGGAGACTAGCTGATAATTATAAAGTTCCAAGAATTGGTTTCGTTAATAAAATGGACCGTCAAGGATCTAACTTTTTAGCAGTTTGTAAACAAGTAAAAGAAATGTTAGGTTCTAATGCAGTGCCTATTGTTTTGAATATTGGTGATGAAGATGAATTTAAAGGTGTAGTTGATTTAGTGAAAAATCGTGCAGTTGTATGGCATGATGAAACACAAGGATCTACTTTTGATATTGTTGATATCCCAGAAGACTTAAAGGAGGAAGCTCATATATTACGTGGTAAACTTATTGAAGAAGTTGCTGCATATGATGATGCTCTTTTAGAGAAATATATGGAAGATGAAAATTCTATTACAGAAGATGAAATTCACGCTGCATTGCGTGCTGCTGTAATGGATATGTCTATCATTCCTATGGTTTGTGGTTCTGCTTTTAAAAATAAAGGAGTTCAATTCTTATTAGATGCTGTATGTAGATATTTACCTTCACCAACTGATAAAGAGGGTGTTTTAGGTATAAATCCAAAAACAGAAGAACAAGAAATTCGTAAGCCAGATGTTAAAGAACCTTTTGCAGCTTTAGCGTTTAAAATTGCAACTGACCCTTATGTTGGTCGTTTAGCATTTTTCAGAGCTTATTCTGGTCGTTTAGATGCAGGTTCATATATTTTGAATTCTCGTTCAGGTAAAAAAGAACGTATTTCACGTATATACCAAATGCACTCTAACAAACAAAATGCAATAGATTATATTGAAGCTGGAGATATTGGAGCTGGTGTTGGTTTTAAAGATATTAAAACTGGAGATACTATGTGTGATGAGAAACATCCTATCGTTTTAGAATCGATGGATTTTCCAGATCCAGTTATTGGTATAGCTGTTGAGCCTAAAACAAAAGCTGATGTTGATAAATTAGGAATGGCTTTAAGTAAATTAGCTGAAGAAGATCCTACTTTTACTGCAAAAACTGATGAAAATTCAGGTCAAACAATTATTTCTGGAATGGGTGAATTACACTTAGAGATTATTGTAGATCGTTTAAGACGTGAGTTTAAAGTTGAAGTAAACGAAGGTCAGCCACAAGTTGAATACAAAGAAGCTATTACAGCATCTGCAGATCACCGTGAATCTTATAAAAAGCAATCTGGTGGACGTGGTAAATTTGCTGATATCAAATTTATTATGGAGCCTGCTGATGAAGGTGAAACAGGATTAACTTTTATTAATAATATTAAAGGTGGTAATGTTCCTAAGGAATTTATACCTTCAATTGAAAAAGGTTTCAAAGAAGCTATGAAAAACGGACCATTAGCTGGTTACGAAGTTGATAGTTTAAAAGTTACTTTATATGATGGATCTTTCCACGCAGTGGATTCAGATCAATTATCATTCGAATTGGCTGCGAAATTAGGTTTTAAAAATGCTGCTAAAGCTGCAAAAGCCGTAATTCTTGAGCCTATAATGAAAATTGATGTAGTAACTCCTGAAGAAAACATGGGAGATATTGTAGGAGATTTAAATAGAAGAAGAGGTCAAGTTAACTCAATGGATGATAGAGCTGGTGCAAAAGTTGTAAAAGCAAATGTGCCTTTATCAGAAATGTTTGGATATGTAACTACATTAAGAACATTATCATCAGGTAGAGCATCATCATCAATGGAATTTTCACATTTTGAACAATGTCCAAATAACATTGCTGAAGAAGTAATAGCAAAATCAAAAGGTTAATCTCTAAATTATAAACGATGAGTCAAAAAATTAGAATAAAATTAAAATCGTACGATTACAATTTAGTAGATAAATCTGCTGAAAAAATCGTTAAAACGGTTAAGAATACTGGAGCTGTTGTTAATGGTCCAATTCCATTACCAACTCATAAAAAGATTTTTACAGTATTACGTTCTCCGCACGTAAATAAAAAATCAAGAGAACAATTCCAATTAAGTTCTTATAAAAGATTGTTAGACATTTATAGTTCTTCATCGAAGACTATTGATGCTTTAATGAAACTTGAATTACCTAGTGGAGTAGAAGTAGAAATTAAAGTTTAATTTCACAAAGCCAATTTTATTTGGTTACATGTCCTAAGCGGTAGTCGAGGGAAAAACGGAAGAAAATAAATTCAGGGTTGAATTATTTTCAACCCTGTTTTTTAGATAATAAAAATAAATTAATAATTAATACAAATTAGAATGTCTGGGTTAATAGGAAGAAAAATCGGAATGACCAGCTTATTCGACGAAAACGGGAAGAATATTCCTTGTACAGTAATCGAAGCAGGTCCATGCGTAGTTACCCAAGTCAGAACTGAAGAAATTGATGGGTATAGCGCTCTTCAATTAGGTTTCGATGACAAGAAGGCAAAAAGCTCGAATAAAGCTTTAGATGGTCACTTTAAAAAAGCTGGATCAACTGCCAAGAAAAAAGTTATCGAATTTCAAGATTTTGATGAGGAACACAAATTAGGTGATGAAGTAACAGTTGAATTATTTACCGAAGGTGAGTTTGTTGATGTATCAGCAACTTCAAAAGGTAAAGGATTTCAAGGTGTTGTAAAACGTCACGGATTTGCCGGTGTAGGTCAAGCTACTCACGGTCAACATAACCGTTTAAGAGCGCCAGGATCAATTGGAGCGGCATCTTATCCAGCTAGAGTATTCAAAGGAATGCGTATGGCAGGAAGAATGGGAGGAAAGAAAGTAACAGTTCAAAATTTAAGAGTTTTAAAAGTAGTTGCTGAAAAGAACTTACTTGTGGTTAAGGGAGCAGTTCCTGGTCATAAAAACGCTTATGTAATCATTCAGAAATAATGGAAGTATCAGTTTTAGACATACAAGGAAAAGATACAGGTAGAAAAGTTGAACTTTCTGATGCTGTATATGGAATTGAGCCAAACGATCACGCTGTATATTTAGATGTAAAGCAATTTTTGGCAAACAAAAGACAAGGAACTAGTAAAGCTAAAGAGAGAGCTGAAATTTCTGGTAGTACTAGAAAAATTAAAAAGCAAAAAGGTACTGGTACCGCTCGTGCGGGTAGTATTAAATCTCCGGTATTTAGAGGTGGTGGTAGAGTATTTGGACCAAGACCTCAAGATCATTCTTTTAAATTGAATAAAAATTTAAAAAGATTAGCTCGTAGATCTGCTCTTAGTATTCAAGCAAAAGAGAACAATATTTTAGTTGTTGAAGACTTTAATTTTGAATCTCCAAAAACAAAAAACTTTACAGCTGTTTTAGATGCATTAGGTATTGAAAACAAAAAATCGTTATTTGTGTTTGCTGAACCAAATAAAAATGTATATTTGTCATCGCGCAATTTAAAACGCTTAAAAACAGTAACTAACACTGGATTAAGTACATATGAATTGCTAAATGCAAACAAAGTAATTCTTTCTGAAGGATCTTTAGAAGGAATTGAATCTAATTTAAGCAAATAGGTAGTAGATATGAGTATTTTAATTAAACCTATTATAACGGAAAAAGCAACTAATGATAGCGAGTTATATAATCGTTATGCTTTTGTTGTGAATAAAAACGCTAATAAACTTGAAATTAAAAATGCTGTAGCTTCTGCTTATGGTGTTGAAATTGAAAGTGTAAGAACTATGAATTATCCTGTTCAACGTAATACAAAGTACACTAAAAGTGGAATTGTACAAGCAATGAAAGGAGCTTACAAAAAAGCAATAGTTCAATTAGCTGAAGGAGAAAGTATTGATTTTTATAGCAATATCTAAGAAAGATAACAATGTCAGTTAGAAAGTTAAAAGCAATAACACCAGGTCAGCGTTTTAGAGTAGTGAATGGGTTCGACACCATAACTACTGATAAGCCGGAGAAAAGTTTACTAGCTCCGAAAAAAAGATCTGGAGGTCGAAACAATCGTGGGAAAATGACAATGCGCCATTTAGGTGGTGGTCATAAACAAAAATATCGTATTATCGATTTTAAAAGAGATAAAAACGGTGTTCCTGCAACTGTAAAAACTATAGAGTATGATCCAAATCGTACTGCGTTTATCGCATTAGTTTCTTACAAAGATGGTGATAAAAGATACATCATAGCTCAAAATGGTTTACAAGTAGGGCAAACAATTATTTCTGGTGAAGGAGCTACTCCTGATGTTGGAAATACAATGTTGCTAAACGAAATTCCATTAGGAACAACAATTTCTTGTATAGAATTACATCCAGGTCAAGGAGCTGTTTTAGCTCGTAGTGCTGGTTCTTTTGCTCAGTTAATGGCAAGAGATGGTAAATATGCAACTGTGAAATTGCCTTCAGGTGAAACAAGATTAATTCTTGTTACGTGTAAAGCAACTATTGGAGTTGTATCTAACTCAGATCACCAATTATTGGTATCTGGTAAAGCGGGTAGATCTCGTTGGTTAGGTAGAAGACCAAGAGTAAGACCGGTAGTGATGAATCCTGTGGATCACCCAATGGGTGGTGGAGAAGGTAAATCTTCTGGAGGTCATCCAAGATCTAAAAATGGTATTCCTGCAAAAGGATTCAAAACTAGATCTAAGACCAAGGCGAGTAATAAGTATATTATAGAACGTAGAAAAAAATAATTGATATATGGCACGTTCATTAAAAAAAGGACCTTACGTTTTTCATAAACTTGAGAAGAAGATAGAAGCAAACCTAGAGTCTGGAAAAAAATCAGTAATCAAAACTTGGTCAAGAGCCTCGATGATTACTCCAGATAGTGTTGGACAAACTATAGCTGTTCATAACGGTCGTCAGTTTGTACCTGTATATGTTACAGAAAACATGGTAGGGCATAAATTAGGAGAATTTTCACCAACACGTTCTTATAGAGGACACGCTGGTGCAAAAAATAAAGGTAAAAAATAGTAGGTAATCATGGGAGTTCGAAAAAAATTAAGAGCACAACAGATCAAAGAAGAGAAAAAGCAAATTGCTTTCGCTAAGCTTACAGGTTGTCCTACGTCACCAAGAAAAATGCGAATAGTTGCTGATTTGGTTAGAGGAGTTGAGGTTGAAAAAGCACTTCAAATCTTAAAATTCAATGCTAAAGAAGCATCTATTAATCTAGAAAAATTATTGTTAAGTGCAATTGCAAACTGGCAAGCAAAAAACGAAGATGCAAGCATTGAAGATGCAGGTTTATTTGTAAAAGAAATTTTTGTAGATAGCGCTGGAATGTTAAAAAGATTAAGACCAGCACCACAAGGTCGTGCACACAGAATTAGAAAACGTTCTAATCATGTGACTTTAGTCTTAGGAAGTAAAAATGTTAGCAATTAATCATAAGTAGAGATGGGACAAAAAACAAATCCAATAGGAAATCGTTTAGGAATTATCAGAGGATGGGATTCTAACTGGTATGGAGGAAGAAACTACGGTGATAAATTAGCTGAAGATGATAAGATAAGAAGGTATGTTCATGCCAGATTATCAAAAGCAAGTGTTTCAACAGTAATTATTGAGCGTACGCTTAAACTTGTAACCGTTACTATCACTACTGCTAGACCTGGTATTATTATTGGGAAAGGTGGACAAGAGGTAGACAAGTTAAAAGAAGAGCTTAAAAAAATTACAGGTAAAGAAGTTCAGATTAATATTTTCGAAATTAAGCGTCCAGAATTAGATGCACGTTTAGTAGCTGCTAGTATTGCTCGTCAAATTGAGAGTAGAATCTCTTACAGAAGAGCAATTAAAATGGCAATCGCTGCTACGATGCGTATGAACGCTGAAGGTATTAAAGTACAAATTTCAGGTCGTTTAAACGGAGCTGAAATGGCACGTTCTGAGCACTATAAAGATGGTAGAATTCCTCTTTCTACTTTCAGAGCTGATATTGATTATGCACTTGTTGAGGCTCATACTACATACGGACGCTTAGGTGTTAAAGTATGGATTATGAAAGGTGAAGTTTATGGTAAAAGAGAATTATCTCCATTAGTTGGTCTTTCTAAAAAACAAGGAAAGGGCGGTAATGATAGAGGAAGAAACTCTAAAAGACCACAAACACCACGTAGAAGAAAATAAATTTTTAAAAATTTAGAAATTAAAAATGTTACAGCCAAAGAGAGTTAAATATCGTAAAGTACAGAAGGCGAAAGGTAATATGAAGGGAAATTCTCAAAGAGGACACCAACTTTCTAATGGAATGTTTGGTATCAAATCTTTGGAACAGGATTTACTAACATCTCGTCAAATTGAAGCAGCTCGTATTGCAGCAACACGTCATATGAAGAGAGAGGGGCAATTATGGATAAAAGTTTTTCCGGACAAGCCAATTACTAAAAAACCATTAGAAGTACGTATGGGTAAAGGTAAAGGTGCACCGGAATATTTTGTAGCCGTTATTAAACCTGGAAGAATTATGTTTGAAGTTGGTGGTGTGCCTGCTCACGTAGCTAAAGAAGCTTTACGTTTAGCAGCTCAAAAATTACCTGTGAAAACAAAGTTTGTTGTAGCTAGAGATTTTGATAACGCTTAATAACCGATTAAGAAAATGAAACAATCAGAAATTATAGAATTATCAACTGAAGAGTTACAAGAAAGACTTGGAAGTTCAAAGAAAAGTTATACTGATCTTAAAATGGCTCACTCAATTTCACCATTGGAAACTCCATTACAATTGAGAACGCTTAGAAGAACTGTGGCGCGTATAGCTACAGAATTAACTAAAAGAGAATTACAATAATTGTATTCAGTATTATAAAGATGGAAAAAAGAAATCTTAGAAAAGAGAGAATAGGTGTTGTTTCAAGTAATAAAATGGAGAAATCTATTGTTGTTGCTGAAGTAAAAAAAGTAAAACACCCTATGTACGGAAAATTCGTGTTAAGCACAAAGAAATATGTTGCACACGATGAGCAAAATGATTGCAATATTGGAGATACTGTTAGAATAATGGAAACACGTCCAATGAGTAAATCAAAACGTTGGAGATTAGTAGAAATCCTAGAAAGAGCTAAATAATATGTTACAGACAGAATCAAGAATTAGAGTAGCAGATAATACTGGAGCTAAAGAGGTTTTAGTAATTCGTGTTTTAGGAGGAACTAAAAAACGTTATGCGTCTATCGGTGATAAAATTGTAGTTAGTATTAAAGATGCTACTCCAAATGGATCCGTAAAAAAAGGACAAGTTGCGAAAGCAGTAGTTGTTAGAACGAAAAAAGAAATCAGAAGAAAAGATGGATCTTATATCCGTTTTGATGATAATGCTTGTGTATTGTTAGATAGTACTTCTGGAGAAATGAAAGGAACTCGTGTTTTTGGACCGGTTGCTAGAGAACTTCGTGAAAAACAATTTATGAAAATTGTATCATTAGCACCTGAAGTGCTTTAATAAATTATTTAAAAGATGAAATTAAAGATAAAATCAGGAGATACTGTTAGAGTAATGGCAGGAGACCATAAAGGAGAAGAAGGAAAAGTTGTTACAATTTTTCCAAGTAAAAACAGAGCGATTGTTGAAGGTGTTAATATGATATCTAAACATTCAAAACCTAGCGCACAGAATCCACAAGGAGGTATTGTGAAAAAGGAAGCTTCTATAAATATATCAAACTTAATGTTACTTGAAGGTAACGTTGCAACAAAAGTAGGATATAGAGTAGAAGGTGACAAAAAAGTTAGGTTCTCTAAAAAATCTGATAAAGCAATTTAATTATGGCTTATATACCAAGACTTAAAGAAGAGTATAAGAGTAGAGTTATTGATGCTCTTATGAAAGAATTTAGTTACAAAAGCATTATGCAAGTTCCTCAATTACAAAAAATTGTAATTAGTAAGGGAGTTGGTGCAGCTGTAGCAGATAAGAAATTGATTGACTATGCACTAGAAGAATTGACTACAATTTCTGGTCAAAAAGCTGTGTCAACTGTATCTAAAAAAGATGTTGCAGCCTTTAAATTACGTAAAGGTGTTGCAATTGGTGCAAAAGTAACCTTAAGAGGTGTTAAAATGTACGAATTTTTAGATAGATTAGTTACTGCATCTTTACCTCGTGTAAGAGATTTCAACGGAATCAAAGCAAATGGTTTTGATGGTAGAGGAAACTACAATTTAGGAATTACTGAACAAATCATTTTCCCGGAAATTGATATTGATAAAGTAAATAAAATTGGAGGTATGGATATTACTTTTGTAACTTCTGCACCTACAGATAAAGAAGCAAAATCATTATTAACTGAATTAGGTTTACCTTTCAAAAAAAACTAAGGAATGGCTAAGGAATCAATGAAAGCCCGTGAGGTTAAGAGAAAAAAAACAGTTGCTAAGTATGCTGAAAAACGCAAAGCTTTAAAAGAAGCTGGTGATTACGAAGCATTACAAAAGTTACCGAAAAATGCATCACCTATTCGTGTGCACAATCGTTGTAAACTAACTGGAAGACCTAAAGGGTATATGAGACAATTTGGTATATCACGTGTTACATTTCGTGAAATGGCAAATCAAGGATTAATACCAGGAGTTAAAAAAGCTAGTTGGTAAAATTTTAAATAATTGGTTTTAGGTTCATTGCACGAAGTAGTGAAAACCGATACCGCAAATTAATAAATATGATTACAGATCCAATCGCAGATTATCTAACAAGAGTTAGAAATGCAATTATGGCAAATCACAGAGTCGTTGAAATTCCGGCTTCAAAAATTACTAAAGAAATAACAAAGATTTTATTTGATCAAGGTTATATTTTAAGTTATAAGTTTGAAGTTGAAGGTTTTCAAGGAACTATTAAAATTGCCTTAAAATATGATAGAGCTACAAAAGCTTCTGTTATAAAGAAATTACAACGTATTAGTACTCCAGGATTACGTAAATATGTAGGTGCAAATGATATGCCACGTGTATTGAACGGGTTAGGAATTGCTATAGTTTCTACATCTAAGGGTGTAATGACTAATAAGCAAGCTCGTGTAGAGCATGTTGGAGGAGAAGTTTTATGTTACGTATATTAATAAAGAACTAAGCAAAGATGTCAAGAATAGGAAATAATCCGATTACGTTACCAGAAGGAATTACATTTGATATTAAAGATAATGTAGTTACTATTAAAGGTAAATTGGGAGAGTTATCTCAAGAAATTAAAGATGATATTACTGTTAAAGTTGAAGAAGGATCGATTATTGTTAGTCGCCCTTCTGATAGTAAAGACCATAAAGCAAAACATGGTTTATATAGAGCTTTATTAAATAATATGATTGAAGGTGTTTCAAAAGGATGGAGTAAACAACTAGAATTAGTAGGTGTTGGATATAGAGCTAGTAACCAAGGACAAGTGTTAGATTTGTCTTTAGGGTATTCTCACAACATTGTTTTAGATATTGCTCCTGAAGTAAAAGTTGAAACAGTATCAGAAAAGGGTAAAAACCCTATCGTAAAATTAACTTCATTTGATAAACAACTTGTAGGAGCTGTTGCCGCTAAGATTCGTTCTATGCGTAAGCCAGAACCATACAAAGGAAAAGGAGTTAAATTTGTAGGAGAAGAATTAAGAAGAAAAGCAGGTAAATCTGCATAATAATATATAGTATTATGGCATTATCAAAGCTTGAGAGAAGACAAAGAATTAAGCACAGAATTAGAAAAATTGTTTTTGGAACGGCAACTACACCAAGATTGTCAGTTTTTAGAAGTAATAAAGAGATTTATGCTCAATTAGTAGATGACAACGCGGGTACAACTTTAGTATCAGTTTCATCAAGAGATAAAGGAATTGAAGCTACAGGTTCGAAATTAGAAGTTGCTAAAGCAGTTGGAAAGAATATTGCAGAAAAAGCTACTAAAGTAGGTATTGACGCTGTTGCATTTGATAGAAATGGATTTTTGTATCACGGTAGAGTAAAGGCTCTAGCAGACGCTGCAAGAGAAGCAGGTTTAAAATTTTAGGAAATTATGTATCATAAATACAATAACGTAGAAAGAGTAAAACCTAGCGGGTTAGAACTTCAAGATCATTTAGTTGGTGTACAAAGAGTTACTAAAGTAACAAAGGGTGGTAGAGCATTTGGATTTTCAGCTATAGTTGTAGTTGGAGATGGAAGTGGAGTAGTAGGACACGGATTAGGTAAATCTAAAGATGTTGCATCTGCAATTGCAAAAGCAATTGAAGATGCAAAGAAAAATTTAGTAAGAATTCCAATTATTAATCAAACATTACCTCACGAACAAAAAGGTAAATTTGGAGGAGCAAGAGTGTTTTTGAAACCAGCTTCACATGGTACAGGAGTTATAGCAGGTGGTGCAGTACGTGCGGTACTTGATTCTGTAGGTGTGCATGATGTACTTTCAAAATCACAAGGATCTTCAAATCCTCATAACGTAGTTAAAGCAACTTTTGATGCTTTATTACAATTACGTAGTGCTGGTATGATTGCTAAAGAAAGAGGAATTTCTTTGGAAAAAGTATTTAAAGGATAAAACAAGGACGATGGCAAAAATAAGAGTAACACAAGTAAAAAGTAAAATTAGACGTCCTCAGAACCAAAAAAGAACTTTGGAAGCTCTAGGTTTACGTAAGATTGATCAAGTTGTTGAGCATGAAGCTACACCAACTATCCTTGGAATGGTAAATACAGTTAAACACTTAATTTCTGTTGAAGAAGTTAAATAACATTTTATAAAGAGATGACATTAAATAACTTAAAACCTGCTAAAGGATCAGTTAAAACGCAAGGTAAGCGTATAGGTCGAGGACAAGGATCAGGAAAAGGTGGTACAGCTACTAGAGGTCACAAAGGAGCTAAGTCTCGTTCTGGATATTCAAGAAAAGTTGGATTTGAAGGAGGGCAAATGCCTTTGCAAAGACGTGTACCTAAATTTGGTTTTACTAATATGAACCGTAAAGAATATGTAGGTATTAACTTACATAAACTTCAAGAATTGGTTGATAATGGAAGAATTAAAGATACAGTAACTTTAGATCTTTTAATTGAGAATAGATTGGCGGGTAAGAATGACTTAGTTAAAATACTAGGTAATGGTGAATTAAAAGCAAAATTAAATATAACTGTTCATAAATTTACAGCAACAGCGAAAGCAGCGATTGAAGCTACTGGTGGTACTGCTGAAACGATATAAATTGATATATAGATGAAAAAATTTATTCAAACCATTAAAGACATTTGGACAATAGAAGAACTTAGAAATAAAATTCTTTTGACTCTTGGATTTATGGCTATTTATCGATTTGCAGCTCAAGTTCCACTTCCAGGAATTGATATTACTGCTGCTCAAGCAGCTCTTAAAAGTCAAACAAGTGGTGGTGGAATATTAGGATTACTTGACATGTTTACAGGAGGTGCTTTTGCAAGAGCGTCAGTTGTAGCGTTGGGTATTATGCCTTATATATCAGCTTCTATTGTTGTTCAATTAATGGGTATTGCAGTTCCATATTTACAAAAATTACAAAAAGATGGTGAAAGTGGTAGAAAAAAGATCAATCAAATTACGCGTTGGTTAACTATTGCTATTACTATGGTTCAAGGACCAGCTTATATTACTAATATTTATCAATTAATTCCTTCTTCTGCTTTTTATATAAGTGGTAGTATGTTTTGGATAAGTTCAATGGTTATTTTAACTGCTGGAACTGTTTTTGCAATGTGGCTTGGAGAAAAAATAACTGATAAAGGAATAGGTAATGGTATATCATTATTAATAATGATTGGTATTATTGCTAGATTTCCTGGAGCATTTATTCAAGAAGCTGTTTCAAAAATTACGGCATCAAATGGTGGTTTGATTATGATTTTGATTGAACTAATAATATGGTTTTTAGTAATTTTAGTTTGTGTTTATTTAGTTACGGCGGTTAGAAAAATAGCTGTTCAATATGCTAGAAAAACTGTTGCTGGTAATATTAAAAATGTTGCTGGAGCAAGAGATTACTTACCATTAAAATTGAATTCTTCTGGGGTTATGCCAATTATATTTGCTCAAGCAATTATGTTTGCACCAGGTTTATTAGCAAGGTCTAATAATGATACGATTAAATCAATAGGAATTGAATTTGGAAATATGTTTGGTTTTTGGTATAATTTATTGTTTGCTGTTTTAATAATTATTTTTAGTTACTTTTACACGGCGATAACTATACCTACAAATAAAATGGCTGATGATTTAAAAAGAAGTGGTGGATTTATTCCTGGAATTAGACCAGGAAAAGATACGGGAGATATGTTAGATAGAGTTTTATCTTTAATAACTTTTCCAGGTTCATTATTTTTAGCATTAGTGGCTATTTTACCTGCATTTGTTGTTAAATTAGGATTAACTCAATCTTGGGCATTATTTTATGGAGGTACATCTTTGCTAATTATGGTTGGTGTTGCAATCGACACTATTCAGCAGATTAACTCTCATTTATTAAATCGTCATTATGATGGTTTAATGAAAAAAGGAACTAAAAGAAAATCAGTAGCATAATGGCAAAACAACCAGCAATACAACAAGACGGAACAATTACGGAAGCATTGTCTAATGCAATGTTTCGTGTAGAGTTGGAAAACGGACATATTGTAACAGCTCATATTTCAGGAAAAATGCGAATGCATTATATTAAATTATTACCTGGAGATAAAGTAAAGTTAGAAATGAGTCCGTATGATTTAACAAAAGCAAGAATTACTTACAGATATTAAAGGATCATACGATGAAAGTTAGAACATCAGTAAAAAAGAGAAGTGCCGAGTGCAAGATTGTGCGTAGAAAAGGCAGATTATATGTAATCAATAAAAAGAATCCTAGATTTAAACAAAGACAAGGATAGTTATGGCAAGAATAGCAGGTATTGATATTCCAAAAAATAAAAGAGGTGTTATTGCCTTAACGTATATTTTTGGGATCGGTAGAAGCAGAGCAAAAGAAATTTTAGCTACTGCAAAAGTTGACGAAAGTACAAAAGTTCAAGATTGGACGGATGAGGAGATTCACGAGATTCGTGAGGCTGTTGGTTCTCTAACGATTGAAGGAGAGTTGCGTTCAGAAATTCAGATAAACATTAAACGTTTAATGGATATTGGATGTTATCGTGGAATTCGTCACAGAAGTGGATTACCTTTAAGAGGTCAAAGAACTAAGAATAATTCTAGGACTAGAAAAGGTAAACGTAAAACTGTAGCTAACAAGAAAAAAGCAACTAAATAATAACTAAGAATATGGCGAAAGTAAGTTCAAAAAAACGTAAAGTTATTGTTGAGGCAGTTGGTGAAGCACACATCACGGCTTCATTTAACAATATTATTATATCACTTACCAATAAGAGAGGTGATGTAATTTCTTGGTCTTCAGCTGGGAAAATGGGATTTAGAGGTTCTAAAAAGAATACTCCTTATGCTGCTCAATTAGCTGCAGAAGATTGTGGAAAAGTTGCACATGAAGCTGGGATGAGAAAAGTGAAGGTTTATGTAAAAGGACCAGGTAATGGTAGAGAATCTGCAATTAGATCAATTCACAATTTAGGAATTGAAGTTACAGAAATAATCGACGTTACTCCAGCTCCACATAATGGATGTAGACCTCCAAAAAGAAGAAGAGTATAATTAATAATTTTTAACCGATGGGAATTAGATTATCGAAGGATAAGCCTTAATTCATAATCCCTATCATAAATAAAAAAAGATGGCAAGATATACAGGACCAAAAACTAAAATTGCTCGTAAATTTGGTGAAGCAATTTTTGGAGAAGATAAATCTTTCGAAAAAAGAAATTATCCTCCAGGGCAACATGGAAACAATAGACGTAGAGGGAAAAAATCTGAATACGCAATCCAGTTAGCTGAAAAACAAAAAGCTAAATATACTTATGGTATTTTAGAAAAACAATTTTCTAACTTATTTAAGAAAGCGTCTGCTTCTACTGGAGTAACTGGTGAAATTTTACTACAATTATGTGAATCTCGTTTAGATAACGTTGTTTATAGATTAGGTATTGCACCTAGCCGTAGTGGAGCACGTCAATTAGTTTCTCACCGTCACATAACTGTGAATGGAGAATTAGTTAACGTACCATCATATTCTCTTAAAGCTGGTGATGTTGTTGCTGTGAGAGAAAAATCAAAATCTTTAGTAACTATAGATGATGCTTTAGCTAATAGAAATGATGTTTATGAATGGCTTACTTGGAATTCTGATACAAAACAAGGGAATTTTGTAAGTGTTCCAGAAAGAATTCAAATTCCAGAAAACATTAAGGAACAATTAATAGTAGAGTTATACTCTAAATAATTTTAAAGATACCAATTCAATTATGGCAATTTTAAATTTTCAAAAGCCCGATAAAGTAATAATGATCAATTCTACAGATTTTGAAGGTAGATTTGAATTCAGACCTTTAGAACCAGGATTTGGTTTAACTGTAGGTAATGCTTTAAGAAGAGTGCTTTTATCTTCTTTGGAAGGTTTTGCAATAACTTCACTTCGTATTGAAGGTATTGAACATGAATTTTCAACAATTAAAGGTGTTGTAGAGGATGTTACTGAAATTATTTTAAACTTAAAACAAGTTCGTTTTAAAAAGCAGATTGAAGATACTGATAGAGAAACTGTAAATGTTTCTATAACAAATCAAGAGCAATTAACTGCTGGTGATTTACAGAAATATATTTCAGGTTTTCAAGTATTAAATCACGATTTAGTAATTTGTAATATGGAAAAATCTGTTTCATTAGATTTTGAAATTTCAATAGAAAAAGGTCGTGGGTTTGTACCTGCTGATGAGAATAAAAAATCGGGTGTTGCTCTTGGAACAATATTTACAGATTCTATTTTTACTCCTATTAAAAATGTAAAATATGGAATAGAGAATTTTCGTGTAGAACAAAAAACAGATTATGAAAAATTAGTATTTGACATAACAACTGATGGTTCTATAAATCCAAAAGATGCATTAACAGAAGCAGCTAAGATATTAATACACCACTTTATGTTGTTCTCTGATGAGCGCATTACGTTAGAAGCTGATGAAATAGCTCAAACGGAAACATATGATGAGGAATCATTACATATGCGTCAGTTATTGAAGACTAAATTAGTGGATATGGATTTATCTGTAAGAGCACTAAACTGTTTAAAAGCAGCTGAAGTTGATACATTAGGAGATTTAGTATCTTTTAATAAAAATGATTTAATGAAATTCCGTAATTTCGGTAAAAAATCTTTAACTGAATTAGATGAACTGGTTCATAATAAAGGTTTAAGCTTTGGAATGGACTTAAGTAAATATAAATTAGACAAAGATTAGTTTAAAACTTAGGTTTTAATTAAGATAAGATATAAGAGAGATGAGACACGGAAAGAAATTTAATCACTTAGGAAGACAAACAGCGCATAGAAAAGCAATGTTTGCTAATATGGCTTGTTCTTTAATTGAGCACAAACGTATTAATACTACAGTTGCTAAAGCGAAAGCTATTAGACAATTTGTAGAACCTTTAATTACAAAATCAAAAGACGATACTACTCATAACCGTAGAGTTGTATTTAGTTATTTAAGAAATAAATTTGCGGTAACTGAATTGTTTAAAGAAGTTTCTGTTAAAGTTGCTGATAGACCAGGAGGTTATGTACGTATTATTAAATTAGGTAACCGTCAAGGTGATAATGCACCAATGGCAATGGTTGAATTAGTTGATTATAATACAACTTACAACCCTAATAGCAAAAAGAAAAAGAAATCTACTCGTAGAGGAAAGTCTAAAGCTGTTGAAGCACAATCTGTTGATTCTGTTGAAGAAACAAAGGAAGATAATTAAATGATAATAAATCATTAATAATATTAAAAGGATAAGCTATTTATAGTTTATCCTTTTTTTTATATTTGAACCGAAAATAAAATTAATATTGGAATCTACAACTAATGAAGTACACACAACGTAAAAAGGCTATTTTATTATTAGCTGATGGAACAGTTTTCGAAGGGAAATCTATAGGAAGAGACGGAACAGCATACGGAGAGATCTGTTATAATACTGGAATGACAGGATATCAAGAAGTTTTTACTGATCCTTCATATTTCGGACAAATTATGCTAACAACCAATGCTCATATTGGTAATTATGGTGTTAATGAAAATGAGGTAGAGTCAGACTCAGTTAAAATAGCTGGTTTGGTTTGTAAAAATTTTAGCTTTAATTATTCTAGAGATGATGCTCAAGGTTCACTTGAAGATTATTTTGAAAAGGAAAATGTTATGGCTATTTCTGATATTGATACTAGAGCAGTAGTAAGTTATATTAGAGATAAAGGAGCCATGAATGCTATTATTTCTACAAATACAAATATAGAAGAATTAAAAGACCAGTTAAAAGCTGTACCAGCAATGGATGGTTTAGAATTGGCATCAAAAGTTTCAACAAAGGAGCCTTACTTCTTTGGAGAAGAAACTGCTCCTTATAAAATTTCAGCATTAGATATAGGAATTAAAAGAAACATATTAAGAAATTTAGCTAAAAGGGGATGCTATATTAAAGTATTTCCATACAATTCTTCTTATGAAGAGTTAAATTCATTTAATCCAGATGGATTCTTTTTATCTAATGGACCAGGAGATCCAAATCCATTAAAAGAAGCACAAGAACTTGCAAAAGAAATTATAAAAAGAGATCATCCATTATTTGGAATTTGTTTAGGGCATCAAATTATTGCAATAGCAAATGGAATTTCTACATATAAAATGCATAATGGGCATAGAGGAATTAATCACCCTGTTAAAAATTTAATTTCAGGAAAGGGTGAAGTTACATCTCAAAACCATGGATTTGTTGTAAAACGTGATGAAGTTGAAAATCATAGTGATCTTGAAGTAACGCATATTCATCTAAATGATGATACATTAGCAGGAATGAGAATGAAAGATAAGAATTGTTTTTCGGTACAATATCATCCAGAAGCTAGCCCAGGACCACACGATTCTGCTTATTTATTTGATCAATTTATTGAAAATATTAAGCTGTCAAAAAAATAAATTATAAAAGCCACTAAATAAACAAGTTAGTGGCTTTTTTTTTAACCAAAAACGAAAACGTTATCGTATAAAAGGAGTGAAATAAAATAGCTTTTTGTCTTATATTTCGTAACTTTGGAATAGAAAAATTAGAAGAATAATAACTTAATAAAATAATAGAAAGATGAGTATGATTTTAGGTGTTCACGCACGTCAAATATTCGATTCAAGAGGAAATCCAACTGTAGAAGTTGATGTAATTACTGAAAATGGTGTTTTAGGTAGAGCTGCAGTTCCATCTGGAGCTTCAACTGGAGAACACGAAGCTGTAGAGTTACGTGATGGTGGTAAAGATTACATGGGAAGAGGTGTATTAACAGCTGTAAAAAATGTTAATGACATAATTGCTGAGGAATTAATTGGTATGTCTGTTTTTGAACAAAATTTAATTGATCAAACAATGATTGAATTAGATGGTACTAAAAACAAATCTAAATTAGGTGCTAATGCTATTCTAGGAGTTTCTTTAGCTGCTGCAAAAGCTGCTGCTAATGAATTAGAAATGCCATTATACCGTTACGTTGGTGGAGTAAGTGGAAACACTTTACCAGTACCAATGATGAATATCATTAATGGTGGATCTCACTCTGATGCTCCTATCGCATTCCAAGAGTTTATGATAATGCCTATTAAAGCTAAAAACTTTACTGAAGCTATTAAAATGGGAACTGAGATTTTCCATAACTTAAAAAAAGTATTACACGATAAAGGTTTAAGTACTGCTGTAGGTGATGAAGGAGGATTTGCTCCTAATTTGGCTGGTGGAACTGAAGAAGCTTTAGATTCAATAAAAGTTGCAGTTGAGAATGCAGGTTATGGTTTTGGTACTGATGTGAAAATTGCTTTAGATTGTGCTTCTGCTGAATTCTTTGAAGATGGTAAGTATGACTATACTAAATTTGAAGGAGACAAAGGAACAATTCGTAATTCAAAAGAACAAGCAGAATATTTAGCTGATTTATCTAGTAAATATCCAATTATCTCAATTGAAGATGGAATGGATGAAAATGACTGGGAAGGAACTAAATATCTTACTGAGTTAATTGGTGATAGAGTACAATTAGTTGGTGATGATTTATTTGTTACTAACGTTGAACGTTTAGAAAGAGGAATTAAAGAAGGAATTGCAAATTCAATTTTAATTAAAGTTAACCAAATTGGTTCTTTAACTGAAACTATTGCAGCTGTAAATATGGCACACAATGCTGGTTATACTTCTATAATGTCTCACCGTTCTGGTGAAACAGAAGATAATACAATTGCTGATTTAGCTGTTGCATTAAATTGTGGTCAAATTAAAACTGGTTCTGCTTCTCGTTCTGATAGAATGGCGAAATATAACCAATTATTAAGAATTGAAGAGGAATTAGGAAGCGTTGCTTACTATCCACAAGAAAAAGCTTTTAAAGTTTTATAAAAAAAAGTATATTTTTTTCGAAAAAGCCGAGTTTTAACTCGGCTTTTTTGCATTTATAATAATATATTTAAAATTAGCAAATGAAAGGCGCTTTTTTTTTTATGATATGTTAAAATTCATTAAATTCGCTTAAGCTAAAAAAGTAAACAATTAACCTAAAAATTTTCAGAATTAACTATGTCGAAAACAGCAATATTAGAAATAGATGGGAAAAAGTATGAATTTCCTGTATTATTAGGGACCGAAAATGAAGTAGCCATTGATATTAGCACACTAAGAAGTGTAACAGGTGGTGTTACTACAATTGATCCAGGTTTTAAAAATACAAGTTCTTGTAAAAGTGCTGTAACCTTTTTAGATGGTGAAAAAGGAATTTTACGTTATAGAGGTTATGCTATTGAAGAATTAGCTGAAAAATCTGACTTCTTAGAAGTGGCATATTTACTAATTTTTGGTGAATTACCAACTAAGGAACAAAATGATAAATTTCATAGAGATATTCAAAAAAAATCATTAGTAGACACTGATGTTCAAAAGATTTTAGATGGATTTCCTAAGACTGCTCATCCAATGGGAGTAGTTTCTGCTTTAACTAGTGCATTAACTGCTTTTAATCCAAAAAGTGTAAATGTAGATTCTGAAGAGGAAATGTATAATGCTATTGTGAAAATTTTAGCAAAATTACCTGTTTTGGCTGCTTGGGCTTATAGAAAAGAAGAAGGTTTACCTTTAGAATATGGGGATAATTCATTAGGATATGTTGAGAATTTATTAAAAATGATGTTCGACTTACCAAATGAAAAATACGTATCACATCCTGTAGTTGTTAAAGCTTTAGATAAATTATTAATCTTACATGCAGATCACGAACAAAACTGTTCTACTTCTACAGTAAGAATTGCAGGTTCATCTCAGGCTGGTTTATTTGCATCTATTTCTGCAGGAATTTCTGCATTATGGGGACCATTGCATGGTGGAGCAAATCAAGCAGTTATTGAAATGCTTGAAGAAATTAAAGCAGATGGTGGTGGTTATCAAAAATATATTGAAAAAGCAAAAGATAAAAATGATCCATTCCGTTTAATGGGATTTGGTCATAGAGTTTATAAAAATTTCGATCCAAGAGCTAAAATAATAAAAAGTGCTGCGGATGAAGTACTTGCAGATTTAGGAATTGAAGATCCAGTTTTGGATATTGCAAGAGGATTGGCTGAAGTTGCTTTAAATGATGAATACTTTAAATCTAGAAATTTATATCCAAATGTAGATTTTTATTCAGGAATTATTTATAGAGCACTTGGAATTCCGGTACCTATGTTTACTGTAATGTTTGCATTAGGTAGATTACCAGGTTGGATTGCACAATGGAGAGAAATGAGATTGAATAAAGAACCTATTGGTAGACCAAGACAATTATATGTTGGTGCAACAGAACGTAAATTTATTGAAGAAAACAAAAGGTAGATAAAATAGTATACAAGTTGATTATTAAAACCTCATATTAATTTATGAGGTTTTTCTATTTTTACGCAAAAAAATAAGAGGATGATAAAATTAAATGTTCAAAATGAAACTTCTAGACTAAGAGCTGTTGTTCTGGGTATTGCTAATAGTATTGGCCCAATTCCAAAAATAGAAGAAGCATATGACCCAAAGTCTATTGAACATATAAAAGCAGGAACATATCCTAAAGAAATTGATATGATTGCTGAAATGGAATCTTTAAATAAGATATTTAAAAAATATGATGTAAAGGTTTATAGGCCAAAAGTAATTGCAGATTATAATCAAATATTTGCTAGAGATATTGCTTTTGTGTTAGATGACATTTTAATTAAATCTAACATCTTACCAAATAGAGAAAAAGAAATTGAAGCAATACAATACGTTTTAGATCAGATTGACCCTGAAAAAATAATTTCGACATCAGATGATGTACATTTTGAAGGAGGAGATATTATGCCTTGGGGAAATTATATTTTTATAGGGACATATAAGGGTGATGATTATAAGAATATGATAACAGCAAGAACAAATATGAAAGGAGTAAATTTTATTAAAAATTTATTTCCTAATAGAATAGTTAAGGAATTTGATTTAAATAAATCAAACACAATTGCACGAGATAATTCACTTCATTTGGATTGTTGTTTTCAACCCGTGGGTAAAAACATGGCAATTATTCATAAAGATGGATTTAAAAATATTGAAGATTATCAGTATTTAGTTAATCTATTTGGAGAGGAAAACCTTTTTCATATTTCAAAAGATGAAATGTATCAAATGTTTTCAAATGTTTTTTCAATTTCTGAAAAGGTAGTGGTCTCAGAAAAGAATTTTACAAGATTAAATAATTGGTTAGCAGCAAAAGGATTTGTTGTTGAAAAAGTTCCATATGCTGAAATTGGAAAACAAGAAGGCTTATTAAGATGTTCAACAATGCCATTAATTAGAGATTAAAGATGAAGCAAATTACAAATACCATTTTAATGGTTCGCCCTGTTTCTTTCAGAATGAATGAACAAACTGCGGTAAATAACTATTATCAAAAAAACTTAGATGTAACCCCTGAAACAGTTCAATTTAGGGCATTGCAGGAGTTTGATACTTTTGTAGAAAAACTAAGAGAAGTAGGAGTGAATGTTGTTGTTGTAAGTGATAACAAAGATAAAGACACGCCAGATTCAATTTTTCCTAATAATTGGATGAGTTTTCATGAAGATGGTACAATTGGAATATATCCTATGTTTGCTGAGAATAGAAGGTTAGAGAGAAGAGATGATATTTTTAATATTCTAGAAGAAAAAGGATATGAAATTAAAAATTTTATTGATTATACTTCAGCAGAAGAGGAAGAATTGTTTTTAGAAGGAACGGGTAGTTTAATTTTAGATAGAATAAATGGAAAGGCTTACTGTTCTTTATCTCCTAGAGCAGATGAAGATTTATTAATTGAGTTTTGTGAAGATTTTGAATATACGCCAGTGCCATTTATTTCATATCAAACTGTAAATGATGAGCGTTTACCTATTTATCATACAAACGTAATGATGGCTATTGCAGAAACTTTTGCAGTAATTTGTTTGGACAGTATTGATGATAAGAAAGAAAGAAAAAATGTATTAAAGCATTTAAAGGAAGATAGGAAAGAGGTAATAGCAATTACAGAAAAACAAGTAAATTGTTTTGCCGGTAATATGATACAGGTAGCAGGAAAAGATGGAGAAGCTTTTTTAGTTATGTCAAAATCTGCCTATGAAAGTTTAAGAAAAGATCAAATTTCAAAGTTAGAAAAACATTGTAAAATAGTATATAGCTCTTTAGATACTATAGAAGCCTGTGGCGGGGGAAGTGCACGTTGCATGATGGCAGAAGTTTTTCTTCCAAAGAAGTAATAATTGTTAAAGAATTAGTATTTTTATATATGCTATCAATGAAAACAAAATATGGTCTTAAAGCCTTAAGTTACTTGGCTAAACAAGAACATAATAAACCTGTTTTAATATCAGATATTTCGGAATCTGAGAATATTTCAAAAAAATTTTTAGAAAGTATTTTATTAATTCTTAAAAAGAATGGATTTTTAGCTTCAAAGAAAGGTAAAGGAGGTGGGTATTATTTATTAAAATCTCCACATGAAATTAAAATTTCATCTGTTATTAGGGTACTAGAAGGTCCTATTGCAATGTTGCCTTGTGTTAGCTTAAATTACTATGAAAGGTGTGATGACTGCTCAAGTGAAGAAGCCTGTAGTTTAAATAGATTAATGGCTGAAGTTAGAGATAGTACCTTGAAAATTTTAGAAAACAAGACTTTAGAAAATTTTCACTGCGGTGATGTTTAACGTAAAGTAATGATATAAAAAAAACACTGCCAATTGGCAGTGTTTTTTTATTTAAGCTTTTTCAAATATAGGTATTTGAATATTTAGCAAATCGTTCTTTAGTTTTTCTAATTCTGTATTTAAAGTAGAATTTGTAACTTCAAAATAATTTTTTGTGCTTGAAAACATTTCTTCGTAATAAGCAATTCCATCATTTAAATTACTTTTAAATGTCTTTAAGTATTTTTCATTTTTAAAAGTAAGTGTATCTTTAAATTCATCTACTTTATTTGAAAAATAATCTATATACATAGAAAGCTCTTTAATAAACATATGAGGTCTGTTGTCTACCTCAATAACATTGTTTTTACCATAAATATGCCCAACCATTTCTTTTAAAGATACTTCTTTGGTATAATAAGCCATATTTGGTCCGGGACAAATTGCAACTCCTTGATCTTCACCTTTTCTTTCAATACCATAAGCAATTAAGGAAGAGTTTGATAATCCTTCACATAAACAAGTTTTATCTGTAATTAGTTTATATTTTTTATTAAAGCTTTCCTCGTCTAGGTTTTCTTCTTTTAACTCTTCAATTCTTTGAGTTTGCATTTTTTTAGAAGCAGTACAAATTGGCATTCCTTTTTCATCAAGACTTAATGCTAAGAATTTTTTAGGACAAGGACTTCCTGGTTTACCTGCTTTAATTTTTGCATTTCTAATATTGTCATTAGAACTACCTTTTAAGCTATTAAAAGGAACCCCTAATGGAGAAACATTACTTAAAAATAAATCTTTTTCTTTAGCTTTAATTAATGTTTGAAGTGTATCAGGTTCAACTGTAGTAGCTTCGGGAACTAATAAAAATGGGGTTCCCCAGCCTATAGAATCTACCTTGTAATTATCCATTAAAAAAGAATGCTCTTTCCAATTACCTACTCCACCTTGAACGGTAATATTTAAATCTAAATCCTTAGGAATTGATTTTTCTGATTTTTCTAATGCATTTTTAAGAATATCGAAAACATCTTTTTTTAATGTTTCTTTATTGTTTTTAAATTCTTCTAGAATAGGACCTATTAAATATCCATCAGAAGCAAAAGCATGGCCTCCACAATTTAACCCAGATTCAATTCTGTATTCAGAAACCCATAAACCTTTTTTTGCTAAAAATTTACCCTGAATTATTGCAGATCTATAATCACTAACTTTTAGAATTATTTTCTTTCTTAAGTAGCCATCTTCATTTGGAAAAAAATCTTCAAATTTTTCAAAATAGCTATATAATCTAGGGTTCATTCCTGCAGATAGTATAATAGAGGATTCTAAATTACTATTAGCAAAACCTCTTAATGCAGCATGTGCATCATTATATTCTGAAGAAAGTTTTTCTTTTCCTTTAAAATTAGCTTTATCAAGCTTGGTCATGATGTTAACATCAATACTACCAGGTTTTAGGTTGCTCTCAATCCATTGATGAACTTCTTCCTTAATTTTATTGTTCTGAAAAGTATGAGTAAAATTTTGTTTAAGTTCAGAAAAATCAGGAAGCATTTCCATGTATTTTTCAAACTCACTACTTTTATCTTCAAAACTTTTTTTAAGGTTTTCAAATTTTTGTTTTACAATAGTATCTACCGTGTTTAAATAAGATGTTATTCTTTTTGCTCTGTAATCATCAGCTTTGTTTGAAATAGCTTTAAATGGCAGCTCAAATTTAGATGAGTAATACTCATTCATTTTTTCAATAATAACATCATCAACAATTGAAACAACAGAAGAAATACCATACTTAGCAACCTTAATTGGACTATCTAATGTAAAAGACAATCCCATAACTGGTATGTGAAAAGTATGAGAATTATTTTTGTTGGACATAATTTATATATTTTTAATTTATATTTATTAGTGATTGCAAAAATAGGTAACTAATTGCTAATAATACTGATAGTTGTCAACATTTAATGAAAAATTTGAACCTAATATAAAAAAAAGCCAGCTCTAAAAAAAGAACTGACTTTAACAATTTAATATATAAATTGGAATTAGCTTCTTGATACACTACCTCCTGAAGAGGTATCTTTATTAACATTTTTAGGGTTTCCTTTATAATCAATATCCCCGCCACTACTGGCTCTAGCGGTTAATTTTTTTGTTACGTAAACCTTTATGTTTGCTCCACTACTTGCTTTAGCTGTAGCGTCTGTTGTTTTTAATTTATTAGCATTTATAGAACTTCCACTACTTGCAGTGCAATAAAGAGATTTTGATTTTCCTAAAACATTTATGTGAGCGCCGCTTGATGATTCTGAAGAAATTTTGTTTGCATTTGTTTGTATTTTTATTGAACTGCCGCTGCTTGCATCTAATTCTAAAGAATTTACTTGAATAGTATTTTCTGATTTTACTGAAGAACCACTAGAAGCTCTAATTTTTGAAATATCTTTAGTACTTAAATATACATTTCTTGATTTAGCTCTATATATATTCTTTTCAAAATATATTTTTAGTTCATTACCCTCAACTTCAGTTTTTAATAAATCAATAATATTTTCATCAGCTTCAACTTTTAATTCGGTTAAATTGTCTTGCGTAATAAATAACTGAATTCCTTGTTCTACTTTTATTTGATCAAAATTTGAACTGATTGATCTGTCTTCAGATACAACATTTCTATTTCCTTTAATACCATCAATAAAACAAGATGTAGTTGTTATTAATAAAATAGCGATTGCCGTTAATTTAGTTAATGCTTTCATAGTTAGATGATTTTGTTTATTCAAATTTAAATTGATATGATTTGATTTTATAAATAAATAGGACGAACTGTTATTATTTCCTTCTGAATTGTGATTATTGAATTTTCATTCCATTTTCATCAATTTTAATTTCAGCATTGTTTTCACCATCATTAACTTTAATTTCAACTCCGTTTCTATCAATATTAAGTTTAAAATTATCTTTTTTCTTTTTATACTTATCGCTTATAATAGTTGGATCACAGTCTAAACATTCCAACCCGTCTTCAGTCATTTTAAAATGATTTTTAGGCATATCATTATCATGAACATCTTGTATATTATCAACATCATCTAAAAATGTTCTTGTAGATTTATCTAAATAAATTACTGTATTTATTGGTAAATAAATTGTAATATCAATTTCTTGTTCTTTAACTAAATTTTTAAAATCAGAAAGAAAATATCCATTTAAAAGTAAATCTTTATTTGATAGATTAAATTCATATTCAATAGACTCAGCATCATTGTTTGCTGTTAATCTGGTTTTACCAGAAGATTCTTTTCTAATTTTTACAAACGCATTAGGTTTATCAGTAGATTTTATATCTACATTAATACTTGAGGAGTATAATTTCTTAACATTATTGTCATATACTGTTTCAAAATCATGACGTCTTCTGAGTTCATCATTATTAGATAAGTTTTCATCATCAATCATTTTAACTCTTAGAGTATCGTTAGTAACAAATGGAAGTTCTTCGGTATGTTTAAAAACTCCATTAGAAGAATTTTGAGCTGCAAAATTAATACCAGCAAATCCTAAACCTAAAATTGAAATTATCCAAACACCTAATAAAGAGAGTTTTGTGGTTGAACTTATAGATTTGGTGTTACTAGTTAATATTTTTAACCCTAGTATAAATAATATTACAAAAGGAATTCCTATAGCTATAAAAACAAATATTGCAAGTAACCAATGTGGTAAAACAGAATTTAAAAAGAAGTTTGGATAGTGTACAAATTCTTCACCAAAACCTAGTATTTCAAAACTTCCTAAAGAAAATGCTCCAATAATTAGTCCTATTAGTGTTGCTGCAGCAATAAAAATTAGTAATGCTCCAATTAGTTTTCCAAAAACTTTAAATAGTGTAATTAAAATAGTACCTAAAGTGTCTATAATTTCTTCAAATCCAGATTTTGAATTGCTATTTACTTTTTTTTTAAACTCAGAATTTTTCATTTTTTCTGATACGTCATTTACACCATCTTTTACGCGTGAAGAAACTTCGTTAAATTCCTCTCTAATTTTTTTTTCAATGTTACTAATATTTACTGGCTCACCTTTCATTTGTAGTTTTTCTGCAGTTGAATTGGCTTGAGGAAGTAAAATCCATAGTAATATGTAAATAAGTATTGTTGCTCCACCAGAAGGAAAAGTTAGCACAATCCAAATAATACGCATCCAAATAGAGTCTATTCCAAAATAATGCCCTAAACCTGAACAAACACCTCCAAGAAATTTATCCTCACTATCTCTAAATAGTTTTTTTGTTGGTGTTTTAGAGCGATATTTTGGTTGATCTTCAAAAATTTCTTCATCTACCAAATAATCTTCTGGTTTTCCCATTATTTTGGTTACTTGGTCAATGTCGTTTTCATTAATAACCTGCCGAGTATCTTTAACTCTTTCTGAAAGTAATTCACCAATTCTATGTTCAATATCATTTAAAATTTCATCTCTTCCTTGCGGATCGTCACTTAAAGATCTTCTTATGGCATCTAAATAACGTTTCAGTTTTTGATAAGCGATTTCATCAATATGAAAGAAGATACCTCCTAAATTTATATTTATTGTTTTGTTCATTTTTCAGTTGGTTTTTTTGAAGTTACTAAGTCTACAGCTTCAACAAGTGCACTCCAAGTTGTGTTTAATTCTTTTAAAAATAATTTTCCTGTTTCAGTTAAGGCGTAATATTTTCTTGGTGGTCCAGATGTTGATTCTTCCCATCTGTAACTGAGTAAACCGGCATTTTTTAACCTAGTTAATAAAGGATAAATAGTGCCTTCTACCACCAATAATTTTGCGTCTTTTAGCTGAGAAAGTATTTCAGAAGTATAAGCATCTCCATGCTGTAATATGGATAGAATGCAAAATTCTAAAACTCCTTTTCTCATTTGTGCTTTTGTGTTTTCTATCTTCATTTGTTAAGATTTATTAAATTAAAAGCTAATTGCTATTTTATAAAATCTATGGTGAAAGGGTATTGATATTCTTCTCCATTATTTGCTTTTATACTAGCTGTAATTATTAAAATTACTTTTAAAATTAATGCTGGTATGATTCCTAAAAGAATTGCTATTAAGCCTAGGCCTAAGGTTAAAATAGCAACTGGTACAATTAACAATGCTAATAAAAATCCATAAACAATTAAACTTAATTGAAAGTTTACAGCAGATTTTCCATGAGCATCTATATAAGAGCTTTCATTTTTTTTAGCTGACCATAAAACAAGCGGAGCCAATATATTACCGAATGGAATAAACCAACCAGCAAAACCGCTTAAATGTGTTAATGTACTGTAGTTTTTATCGTTTTGGGTTATCATAATTGGTGTTTTTATTAGTTTCTTATGCAAATATATATATAAAAGATAGTAGTATGCAAGACATAGTACTGTAAATTAACATTTTTTTAACAAAATAGAAGTATGTAAAGATGAGATGATTTTATTCTTTAATTTTTACAAATAGTAGTAATAGTTTGAAATGTTGTATATTTGGCGCCTAAATAGGCTTAAATGGTTAGAGTGGCTAAATAAATGGTTGTTCAGTATTGGTCTTTATTTATTTGGTGATGGGAATTGAAAATAAAATTGAAGAAAGTTTATCTAAAGAAGAATTAATATCTCTTGTTAAAAAACAAGAGAAAATTATTTATTCTTTAAAACATGATGATAGAAAGTATGATAATCTTTTTAATAATTCTTTAGATGGAATTTATAAAAGTACCCCGGAAGGTAAATTTATAGATGTAAATAGAGCTCTGGTAACATTGTTAGGTTATTCATCAAAAGAAGAATTGATGGGGGCAATTGGAATGAAGCAATTGTGTTTGAATACCGCAAAAGAAAATGGTGCTATTGAAAAAATAGAGGGTGATAGCAAAGAGATGCACCAAATTAGTAAAAAGGATGGTTCAAAAATTTGGATTAAAGACTTTGGAGAAAAAATTTATGATGATTTCGGGAACTTTCTTTATTACGAAGGTATTATTAGAAATGTAACGGATTTTAAAAGAGCAATAGATATTCAAAAGGTATTACTTAAAATATCACAACAAGGTTACGAAATTAATAGTTTTGAGGAGTATAATAAGTTTATACTTGAACAATTGTCAGGTTTGTTAGATGTTTCTAACGCCTATATTGCTTTTTATAATGAAGAAAAGGAAACTATTAATATCCCTTTTATAAGAGGGGAAGTATCTGAAAGAGAATTTCCTGTAGGAAAATCAATGACAGGTTATTTAATGAAAGGGAAAGTACCCTTATTAGTTCAATCCGAGAGATACAGAGAACTAATAGATACAGGAAAAATCGAATTACTTGGGGTTTTTCCAAAAGTTTGGATGGGAGCTCCATTAATAATTGACTCTAAAGTAATAGGGGCAATAGTAATTCAAAGCTACACCGATTTAAACGCATATGGACAACAGGATTTAGATTTACTTGAGTTTGTGTCATCTTATATTAGTTCTGCAATATTAAGAAGTAGAAAAAGATTTGAACTTAGAAAATTTTCCTTAGCTGTTGAACAAAGTGCAAATACAATTGTTATTACAAATACAAAAGGCGAAATAGAGTATGTAAACGCAAAATTTACCGAAACCAGTGGCTACACAAAAGAAGAGGCTTTAGGTATTAATCCTCGAATTTTAAATTCTGGAAATCAAGATAAAGCATATTTTTGCAATATGTGGGAGCTAATTTCTTCTGGAAAAGAGTGGTTGGGTGAATTTCAAAATAAATCTAAAAGTGGTAGACTTTATTGGGAGCGAGCCTCTATTACCCCAATTAAAAATGCTGAAGGTGTTATTACAAATTATATGGCGGTTAAAGAGGAAATTACCTTACAAAAGAAAACCGAAGAAAAATTAAAAAAAGTGACTTATGAAGCTACACTTTCTAAAGAAGTGTTGAGAAATGTGCTTGATAATATTCCCGTAAAGGTATTTTGGAAAAATAGAGAATCAAAATTTTTAGGTTGTAATACAGCCTTTTTAAAAGAAAATTCACTTAAAAATGAAGATGAAATAATAGGAAAGTCAGATTTTGATTTTACTAATAGAAAAGATGCTGAAAAATTTAGAGCTGATGATGTAGTTACTATGTTAAGTGGTAAGCCTAATTTAAATTATCAAGAAACTTTTATTATAAATGGAAAAAAAAGATGGGTTACAACAAGTAAATTACCTTTTTTTGATGAAAATAATGAGGTTATTGGGGTTGTTGGTACTTCTGAAGATATAACTGAGCGAATTGAAAATGAAATTAAGTTAAAAAAAGCAACGGAAGAAGCAATTTCAGCTAACCTTTCAAAGTCTACTTTCTTGTCTAATATGAGTCACGAAATTAGAACACCAATGAACGCGATTCTTGGTTATTCTCAGTTACTTCAAGAAGATGATAATTTAACTAAAAATCAACAAAATAATCTAAAAACAATTAATAAAAGTGGAGAACATTTACTAATATTAATTAATGATATTTTAGATATGTCTAAAATAGAAGCTGGTAGGTTAACTTTAACCTTTTTAGATTTTAATTTTATTGAATTATTAAAAGAAGTTGAGCAACTTTTTAAAATTAGTGCACAACAAAAAAATATAGACTTATCATTTGTAATTGGAAAAGAAGTCCCAAAAGCCATTGAAGGTGATGAGGCTAAAATTAAACAAGTTATAATTAATTTAATAGGAAATTCATTAAAATTCACATCAAAAGGTAGCATAAAAGTTTCAATTGAAATTAACAAACAAAATATGCTTGAAGTGAAGGTGAAGGATACTGGTTGTGGTATTCTAAAAGAAGAGCAGAGCAGAATATTTAAACCATTTGAGCAGGCTCAAAAAGGGAATTCTGTTTCAGGAGGAACTGGGTTAGGATTAGCAATTTGTAAAAAAATTGCAAATTTAATGAATGGTGATATTTTAATGAAAAGTGAATTTGGAGTTGGATCTGAATTCATATTTAATTTTAAATTCAAAAAAGGAAAAGAATCTATTATAAAAGAAGATAGAGAGGAATTAAAATTAGTATCATTAAGTCCTGAAATGAAAGGGTTAAAACTTGTAATTGTTGATGATAGGTTTGAAAATAGAGATATTTTATATAAGAAATTTAGTCCATTAGGTTTTGATATAAAAATGGCCGAAAATGGATTGGAAGCTGTTGAAATATATAAGGAATGGAAACCCGATATTATTTTTATGGATGTAGTAATGCCAATTTTAAATGGTGTTGAAGCAACAAGGCAAATTTTAGATGTAAAAGGTAATCATGATGTAATGATATTTGTAATAAGCGCCAGTGCAATGGAGTCTGAACAAATTGAGATAATGGAATTAGGTGCAACTGTCTTTATAAAAAAACCAGTAATTTTTAATTCATTAATTGAAGAATTACAGAATAGAGCAGGTGTTAAATTTATTTTTCAAAAAAAGAATGAAAATTTAGAATTAAAAGTAGCAGCAAAACCATCAGATGTACCGGAAGCTTTTAAATTAGATTTATTAAAGGCAGCGGAACAAGGTGATTTTAAGTTTTTACAAGAGTTGTTGGTTAATCTAGAAAAAGAAACTAATTTATCATTTAAGATTATTGAAGACTCAATAAATGAAATGGAATTTGAAGAAATAATTAATTGGTTTCAGTAATAAAAATTATATTATGATCGTCCCGAAAAAAATAATCTTAATAGTAGATGATAACGCAAATAATTTAAAATTAATTGCAAATGTATTAATGGGTAGTAATTACGATTTTAGAATGGCTAAAAGCGGTAAGTCTGCATTAAGTATTTTGGAAAAAACAAAACCCGATTTAATTCTTTTAGATATTCAAATGCCAGAAATGGATGGTTATGAAACGTGTAAAAAAATTAAAGAAAATACTGAAAACAGTAAAATTCCTGTAATATTTTTAACAGCAAATACAGATTCTAAAAGTGTAACTAAAGCTTTTAAAGTTGGAGGTGTAGATTTTATAACTAAACCATTTAATAGTGAAGAACTTCTAGTTCGTATTTCTACACATATCAAATTAAAAAGCCAATCTGAAGAGTTGGAACGTGAAAACGCAACTAAGGACAAGTTTTTTTCAATAATCTCTCATGATTTAAAAAATCCAATTGCAAATATTATAGGGTTTTCAAATATATTAAAGGATAATTTTGATGATTTTGATAGTGAAAAAGTTAAAGTATTTATTAAGTATATAAATGAATCATCTAAATTTTCATTAGAAATACTTGAGAATTTAATGAGTTGGGCAAGAATTAAAAGTGGACATTTAAAATCGGAAAAGATTAATTTTAATCTAAGTAATTTATTAAATAGAAATATAGAAGGGCATGTACCACAAGCTTTAGCTAAAGAAATTAAATTTAAAGCTGATTTTGAAGAAAATATGCTAATTAGAGCAGATGAAAAAATGATTTCAACAGTTGTAAGAAACCTAATATCAAATGCAGTAAAGTTTACTCCAAATGGTGGTGGGATTTTTATAACTTCAAAAGAAGTTGTTGTAAATAATAAAAAGTTTATTGAAACTGAAATTCAAGATACAGGAATTGGAATGACACTTGAAGAATTAAACAAAATTTTTAAAATTGAAAGTAATTTTATTTCCAAAGGGACTAATAATGAAAGAGGAACTGGACTTGGATTAATACTTTGTAAAGAGTTTATTACTGAAAATGATGGAGATATTAGAGTTGAAAGTAAACCTAATATTGGTAGTAAATTTACTTTTAATCTAGAATGTGTTAATTAAACCGTAAATAAATTACTAAAACAACTTATTAATTACTTCTTTTTTTTAATTTAACCTCAAATTACTTTATATGGAGGTTACAGTTAAAAATATGAATAGGTTTTTGATGTTTAAATTACCTGCTGCATTTATCTGTGGAGTAAGGCTTAAAAAACTTGATGAAAAGAAGGCTATAGCGACAGTTAAGTATAGGTGGATTAATCAAAATCCATTTAATTCAATGTATTTTGCAGTGCAATCAATGGCGGCCGAACTTACTACAGGTGCTATTGTTATTAAGAAAATTAAAGAATCTGGCAAGAAAATTTCAATGTTAGTTACCAATCATAATGGTAACTTTACAAAGAAAGCTATTGGTAAAATTTCCTTTACATGTAATGATGGTGAATTAATAGATGAAGCCTTAAGCAAAACCGTTAAAACTGGAGATGGACAAACAATTATTATGAAATCTATTGGTGTAGATGAACAAGGAGATGTAGTTTCAGAATATGAATTTGAATGGAGTGTAAAATTAAAATCTGATAAATCTTAAAAAAAATATATATGAATGCACATGAAATAGATTATAAAATTTATGGTGAAGAAATGCAATTTGTTGAAATTGAGTTGGATCCTCAAGAGGGTGTTGTAGCTGAGTCTGGGAGTTTTATGATGATGAATGATGGGATTAAAATGGATACAATATTTGGTGATGGGTCAAATCAAGAAGAAGGAATATTGGGAAAGCTTTTTTCGGCAGGAAAGCGATTATTAACAGGAGAGAGTCTATTTATGACGGTTTTTTCAAATATAGCTCAAGATAAAAAGCATGTTTCTTTTGCGGCCCCATATCCAGGTCAAATAATTCCAATTGATTTAAGTGAATTAGGAGGGAAGTTTGTATGCCAAAAAGATGCATTTTTATGTGCAGCTAAAGGAGTTACTGTTGGAATAGAATTTTCAAAAAAATTGGGACGTGGACTTTTTGGTGGAGAAGGCTTTATTATGCAAAAACTTGAGGGAGATGGAATGACTTTTGTACATGCTGGAGGAAATATGTGTAAGAAAGAATTAAAACAAGGAGAAACATTAAAAGTAGATACTGGTTGTGTTGTGGGATTTACCAAAGATGTTAATTATGATATAGAATTTGTTGGAGGTGTAAAAAATACGGTTTTTGGAGGTGAAGGATTGTTTTTTGCTACTTTACAAGGTCCAGGGACTGTTTATATTCAATCTTTACCGTTTAGTAGACTTGCAGGAAGGGTGTTGGCATTAGCGCCAAGAACGGGTGGTAAAACAAGAGGAGAAGGAAGTCTTCTTGGTGGGATTGGAGATATTTTAGATGGAGATAATAGAATTTAAAACTGAAAAATAGCCATAAAAAAAAGGTTCAATTTTTAATTGAACCTTTTTTTTATACTAACACTAAATTTCAAGTGTTTCTAATTCTTTATAATTTTTATTTAGTCGTTTAAGTAAAATTCCATATATAATTTGGTAGTATACCCATAAAAGCCCAATAATAACTACGAATGTAATTATTTGCCCAATAAGCATAATATTTAGGAACTTATCACCTGAAACATCAATTTCATTATTAGGGTTAAGTGTTTCAATCATTGTTTCAGGATTTGAAAACATAATGAAATTAACAATTACAGATAATATAATATATAATGCAATATTATAATACACGTAATAATTAACTGTTTTTCGTGTTTTAATTATTTTATGCATTAAATTATTGGTTGTTTCAGTAACTGAAATTGCTTTATAATTTTTATAAAACAAGTAAATAAAAATTAATACAATTAAATAGTGAACTGTTTGAGTGATGTATAAAAAAGTTCTTAAATTAAACTTTTCATATATTTCTAAATACTTTTCTGGAACTAATAAGTTTAAAGAACTCCAAAATAATAGTTCTGCTATACATATAAATAAAATCCACTTTACTATAGATGAGGATTTTTTATGTATTATTTTATATATCTCATTATAAGATAATTTTGGGAAATTTGCATCCTGCTTTTTCCAGTCTTTTTTTAATAAATCTAATTCATCCATGATTTACGGATTTAATATTGTTTTTAAGCGCTTCTTTATTCTATTCATTTTCACTCGCGCATTTACTTCTGAAATACCTAATGTTTCTGATATTTCTCTATAATTCTTGTCTTCTAAATACAAGAAAATTAAACCTTTATCAATATCTGATAATTGATGTATTGCCTTATACATTAATTTTAATTGTTCCTCTTCAGTATTATCATATTCTGTTGATTTTATTTTGTAAAGAACAGTTTCAAAATCTTGTGTTTTTATAGTTCGCTTCGATTTTCTATATAATGTTATTGCGGTATTTAAACCAATTCTGTACATCCAAGTACTAAGTTTTGAATCTCCCCTAAACTTCGGGTAGGCCTTCCAAAGTTGTATGGTTATCTCCTGAAATAAATCATTATGAGCGTCCTGATTATTAGTGTAAATTCTACACACTTTATGAATTATATTCTGATTTTTTTGAAATTCAGAAATAAATTTATGTTCAAGTTCTTTATTCACAGGTTACTTATTTTCAATTAATAGGTAGCTAATAAGATAAATTTGTTACACAATTATGTGAAAATAAAAAGAGGCTGGTTAAAAAGTAATAAAAACTCATCATTCTAAATTTATTTCAGAATTTCATCATACTACAAATTAATTAGTATGATAACCTGAATTAAGTTCAGGTTGATGAAGATTTCATTTTTTAATCAGCCTTTTTTAAGGTAAAAGAAAAATAAATTATTTTTCTTTGCTTTTTATTTCAGTTACAAATTTATTAAGTTCTTTACCGTATTTTGAAGACTTAATTTTTTTTGTTAACGAATTGTTTACAGTATCTAATAATCTAATATTAGCATAATATAATTCAGTTAAAGCCAAATACGGAGCAACTTCTTTGTTCTTATTTTGAATGGCAAAATTTGTAGTATAGTAGTACTTTCTTTTAATTAGATTTTTCTCTTCTTTTTGAATTTCTAAAAATAGATCTTGGTCATCTTCTTTTTGAGCTTCAAATCGTGCTTTTATTAAATCTAATTCTTTTCCAGTAAATTTTTGCATCATATTTTTATACTCAGTTAAAATATCTTGATTTTTAGATCCCGTTATTTTTGCTGAAGTTGCAAACTTATCTAATTTTGTGTTTAACGTAATTTTACCTTTTTCTCCAAAAAAAGGAATTTTTTCTTCATCTATATTATTTAACATAATATAATAAATTTCAGGACTTTCAACATTGTCATATAAAATGAAATTGCTTATTCCATTTATTTTTACTGAATCAACTGATACTAATGCGGTGTCAGATAGTTTTTGTAGATAAATAGTTCCTTTTTTAAGTCCTTCAATATTGCAATTTACCATCATATTTCCTGTTTTATTTTTTCCACAGGAAGCTAAAAGCGCGACAATAAATAAGCAGCTAATTATTTTTTTCATTTAATTAAATTTATAAAACAAATATCTAATTTTTATTTGAATAATTACAATTATTAAGGAGCAACTATTCGCATTAATTCGGCAGTTAACATAGCGCCATAAGTACCAACAACATAGCCAAAAACAGCTAATAAAACACCTACAGAAGCTAGAGATGGATGAAATGCAGCAGCAACAACGGGTGCAGAGGCAGCTCCGCCAACATTTGCTTGACTACCAACAGCAAGGAAAAAATAAGGGGCTTTAATAAGTTTAGCAACAATTATTAATAAAACAGCGTGAATTGTCATCCAAACAAGTCCTATAACAATAAGCCCAGGATTTTCCAGTATTTTGCTTAAATCCATTTTCATACCAATGGTTGCAACTAAAATATAAATAAAGACACTTCCAATTTTACTTGCTCCAGCACCTTCATAGTTTTTTAGTTTTGTAAAAGAAGCTAAAATTCCTAAAATTGTTGCAATACTTATCATCCAGAAAAACTGAGAACCAAATGAAGAAAGCGCAGAACTTTTATCACTTACAGCTTCAAAATTTTCTTTTAAAAATGAAGAAATCGTATCTGCTCCAAAATGAGAAAAACTAACAATGGTAAAAGCAATAGATAGTATAATAATTAAATCAGAAAGAGATGGGTTTCTTGATATTTTTGAAGAATATGTTGAAACTTTTTCTTTTAATTTTTCAATAGCAGAAGTGTCTGATTTTAACCATTTGTCAATTTTTTCAGATTTTCCAATTCCAATTAAAACAATTGCCATCCATAAATTAGCAACAACTATATCTACCAAAACCATCCCTCCATATTTTCTAGGGTTATATTCGTAAATTTCTAGCATTGCAGCTTGGTTAGCTCCACCTCCAATCCAACTTCCAGCTAAAGTTGCAAGTCCTCTCCAAACGGCATCTGTACCTGCTCCACCAACAGTTTCGGGTGAAATAGCAGAAATTAACATAACAGCAATTGGACCGCCAATAATAATACCAATTGTTCCTGTTATAAACATTATTAAGGCTTTTGGACCCAAGTTAAATACAGCTTTTAAATCAATACTTAAAGTCATTAAAACCAACGCTGCGGGTAGTAAAAACCTACTAGCAACATAATATAATTGAGAGCTATGAGCCGTTTTTTCTCCAACTTCATTTACAGTTTCCCATTCTGGAGCTATTAATCCGGCTGAAGTAAAAATGGCTGGTAATAAATAAGCCATTAAAAGTGCAGGAACATATTTATAAAATTTTACCCAACCTTTGTTTTTACTTGATGAGGTGTAAAAAACAAATCCTAAGGTTAACATTAAAATCCCAAAGGCAATTGTATCTTGTGTAAAAAAAGGTGTAGTATCCATATTAAAATTTTGAATTTTGACAAACTTAATATATTTTATTTTGTTATTCATAAAATATGAGTTTTCGGTTTATTATCTTTGGCAGAATAAATAAATTAAAAATGAGATATATATTACGTTATTTTTTAGTTGCATTTTTAGTGGTTTCTTGTAATACTATTAAACAAACAACTAAGGTTCAGGAAAGTATAACTTCCAAAGCTTTTGATACTCGAGAAATTCAAGGAGGAATGTGGGTTCCTTCATTATTGAAAGGAATGAACGAGGAAGAAATGAAATTATTAGGTAGTAAAATGACTGCCGAAGATATTTATTCAGTAAATAATTCAAGTTTAAAAGATGCAATTGTACATTTTAATGGCGGTTGTACTTCTGAAGTAATTTCACCAAATGGGTTATTACTTACAAATCATCACTGTGGTTATGGTGTAATTCAATCACATTCTAGTGTGGATCACGATTACTTAAAAGATGGTTTTTGGGCAAAAAGTTATGCTGAAGAATTACCAAATAAAAACTTTTCAGTAACCTTTATTAAAAGAATAGATGATGTAACGGATGCCGTTTTTGTTGGTGTTACTGAAGGAATGGATGAAACAGCTAAACAAAAAATAATTAGCCAAAACATAAATAAAGTAACTAAATCGGCTAAAAAAGAAGCTTGGCAAGATGCAAATGTAAAAGAGTTTTATAAAGGAAATCAATATTTGTTATTTGTTACTGAAGAGTTTACTGATGTTCGTTTAGTAGGAGCTCCACCAACAGCTATTGGTAAATTTGGTTCAGATACAGATAACTGGATGTGGCCTCGCCATACTGGAGATTTTTCTATGTTTAGAATTTATGCAAATAAAGATAACAAACCAGCTGAATACTCTAAAGATAATGTGCCTTATAAACCAGCACATCATTTACCAATTTCATTAGATGGTGTTGAAGAAAATGATTTTACGTTAGTATTTGGGTTTCCAGGTAGTACAGATGAGTATTTACCTGCTGTAGCAGTTGATCAAATTGTAAATACATTAAACCCAGCAAAAATTGAAGTACGTGAAAATGCTTTAAAAATTGTTGATGGTTTTATGAGAGCAGATCAAGAAATTAAAATTAAATATGCTTCAAAATATGCCTCAATTGCTAATTATTGGAAAAAATGGATTGGTGAAAATCAAGGAATAGAGAAATCAAATGCAATTCAGAAGAAAAGAGATTTAGAAGCTAAGTTTTCTAAAATTGTAAATGAAAAAGAATTAGTTGGTTACAAAACATTATTATCTGATTTTGAAACGCTTTATAAAGAATTTGAAGACGTTTCTTTGGCTAGAGATTATTGGATTGAAGTGGCTTATAGAAATACAGAATTGTTGAACGCTTCCTTCAGAGCATTTCAACTAGAACAGGCTTTTTTACGTGGTGGAGAGCAAGCTTTTGAAAGTTCTAGGACATCATTGTTAAATAGATATAAAGGATACTATAAAAATTATAGTGCTAAAGTAGATAAACCTGTTTTTGAAAAATTAGTAAGTTTATATGCTGAAAAAGCACCAAAAGAATATGTGCCTGCTGCAATGCAAAATGTTGATTACTCTACATTGACTAAAAATATTTTTAATAATTCTAAATTAACTAGTTTGGCTGGAGCTGAAGAATTATTAAACGGTTCAGCCAAAGAAGTAATTGAAAAATTAAATGCAGATCCGGGGTATAGGTTTGGAAAAGATTTACACAGTACTTTTTATTTTAAAATTGAACCAAAATTTCAGGAGTTAAATTTAAAAATTGGAGCGGTTCAAAAAAAGTATATGAAAGCTTTAATGGAAGTTTTTCCATCTAAAAGATTTTTTCCAGATGCAAACAGTACTCTTCGTGTAACTTACGGTCAAGTTAAAGGTTATGCACCAAAAGATGGTATGCGTTATGGAAACACAACATATTTAAAAGGTGTTATAGAAAAGTATGTTCCTGGTGATTATGAGTTTGATGTACCTAAAAAACTTTTAGAGTTGTATAACACTAAAGATTACGGACAATATGCAGACAATGGTAAAATGCCAGTTTGTTTTATTGGTACAAATCATACAACTGGAGGAAACTCAGGAAGCCCAGCAATTGATGCTAATGGAAATTTAATTGGTTTGAATTTTGATAGAGTTTGGGAAGGAACAATGAGTGACTATAATTATGATGCCGATATTTGCAGAAATATTATGGTAGATGTGCGTTATGTTTTATTTATTGTAGATAAATATGCAGGTGCAACAAACTTAATTAAAGAGATGACTTTAGTACATCCAAAAAAATAGAATTTAAACAATTAATTATATACAAATGAGAAATTTTAAGTCGTATTTGTTACTAGCAATTGCATTTATTTCAATTAATACTTTTGCACAAGTAGATACAAAAAAAATCCAGGGAGGAATGTGGGTTCCTTCACTGTTGGAGGGAATGAATGAAAATGAGATGCAGTTGTTAGGTAGTAAAATGACTGCAGAAGATATTTATTCTGTAAACAAATCAAGTTTAAAAGATGCTATTGGGCATTTTGGAAATGGTTGTACCTCAGAATTAATTTCATCTAAAGGGTTATTACTAACAAATCACCATTGTGGGTTTAGTAGAATTCAATCTCATTCTAGTGTTGAACATGACTATTTAGAAGATGGTTTTTGGGCAATGTCTATGGAAGAAGAATTACCAAATGAAGGTTTAACAGTAACTTTTATTAAGAGAATAGATGATGTTACTAGCCAAGTAATGGCTGGTGTTACAGATTCTATGGATGAGACAGAGAAAGCAAGGTTAGTTAATAGTAATATTCAAAAAGTTACTAAAAATGTTGAAAAAGAAGCATGGCAAAGTGCTTATACAAAAGAATTTTTTAAAGGAAATCAATACATGTTATTTGTTGTTGAAACTTTTAAAGATGTTCGTTTAGTTGGCGCTCCACCTTCTTCAATAGGTAAATATGGTAGAGATACAGATAACTGGATGTGGCCACGTCATACTGGTGATTTTTCAATGTTTAGAGTTTATGCTGATGCGAATAACAGACCAGCAGAATATTCAAAAGACAATGTGCCTTATAAGCCTGCTCATCATTTACCAATTTCTTTAGATGGTGTTGAAAAGTATGATTTTTCTATGGTGTTTGGGTTTCCAGGAAGAACAAATGAATACTTACCAGCCATTGGGGTTGATCAAATTGTAAATAAAATAAATCCAGCTAAAATTGAGATTAGAGATAAGGCTTTGAAAATTGTTGGAGCTTATATGAAACAAGACCCTGAAATAAATATTCAATATGCATCTAAATTTGCTTCAATTGCAAATTATTGGAAAAAATGGATAGGAGAAAGTCAAGGTATTCATAAAACAAATGCTATTGAAATAAAAAGAGAATTAGAAGACGATTTCACTAACATTGTTGAACAAAAAGAGTTGACAGATTATAAAACTATATTGTCTGATTTTGAATCTTTATATAAAGAAATTGAAGATGTTTCTTTAGCGAGAGATTATTGGATTGAGGTTGCCTACAGAAACGTAGAATTATTAGCAGCTTCATTTAAAGCATTTCAACTGGAGCAAGCATTTAAAAGAGGAGGAGAAGAAGCTTTTGAAAAAACTAGAACTTCAATATTGGAAAGTTATAAAGGAATCTATAAAGATTATAACGCTAAAGTTGATGAATCTGTTTTTGAAAGTTTAGTTGAATTGTATGCGGAGAAAGCCCCTAAAGAGTTTGTCCCAGAAAATATGATAAACGTAGATTTTTCTGCGTTAACAAAAGATATTTTTGCTACTACTAAATTTACTAGCTTAAGTGGAGTTGAAGGATTATTAAGAGGTACTGGAAAAGAAGTTATAGAGAAGCTTAATGCGGATAAAGGATATGCTTTTGGTAAGGAATTACATACCGTTTTTTATACTAAGATTGAACCAACATACCAAGCTATAAATTTAAAAATTGCAGCAGTTCAGAAAAAATATATGAAAGCCTTAATGGAGGTGTTTCCTAATAAAAGATTCTTTCCAGATGCAAATAGTACTTTGCGTGTAAATTATGGTAGAGTAGAAGGATATGAGCCAAAAGATGGTGTTTTTTATACAACTTCAACTACTTTAAAAGGAGTTTTGGAAAAATACAAGCCTGGAGATTATGAATTTGATACACCTAAAAAATTACGTGATTTATACGAAACTAAAGATTATGGGCAGTATGGTGAAGATGGTAAAATGCCAGTAAATTATTTATCAACTAATCATATGACAGGAGGTAACTCAGGAAGTCCTATTGTTGATGCAGAAGGAAATATGACTGGTTTAGCGTTTGACACAACTTGGGAAGGTACAATGAGTGATTTATATTTTGATGCTGATATTGTACGTAGTATTGCAGTAGATATTCGTTATGTATTATTTATTATTGATAAATATGCAGGAGCAACAAATCTTATTGATGAATTGGATTTAGTACATCCAAAAAAATAGAGAAAAGTTTAAAGCAATAAAAAGGGCTGACTAAAATTAATTTTTTAGTCAGCCTTTTTTTTATATTCAAAATTGAAAATAATTTAGAATTTTAAATTTACTTTCCAATTGTAAGTTTTGTTAGGTGCTAAAGTTAATAAACCATCTTTATTATTAACGCTATTTGGCGCGCAAGTCATTGGTTCAATAGCAATACAATCTCTAGTGTCTGGAGTATAGCTTTGTAAAAAACTATTTGGTGTTTCAGAAGAGAAATCCATATCAATAGCATACTCATCAGTTTTAAAAGAAACTTGAGATTTATTTGTAATAAAGCAATCATCTAAAAAAGCATCTCCCATAACTAATGGAGTTTTAAATTTTAGTGCAACTTGTTCTTTTGGTATCATTTGATCATCAACCAAATATTGTTTGTCAGCTTTAAAATTTATAATACTTTTATTTAAATTTTTAGCGTTAAAATAAGGATGCCATCCAAGACCAAAAGGAAAAGAAGATTCTCCAGAATTTAAAACATTAAAATCTATTGACATAGATGATTTAGAAAAAGAATAAATAATTTCTATTTCATAAGGAAATGGAAACCCCTTTGCGATTCCACTATCTGAATAACTAAATGTTACAGTAGCATTATCTTTAGTTGCATTTTGTGATTTTAAAGCAAAACTTTTATTAAAAATATGACCATGAAGTCTGTTATTTAAATTAGTTTCATTTATCTCTAATTCATAATTAGAATTCTCGAAAGAATATTTCCCATCTTTTACTCTGTTAGGAAACGGAAATAAAAAGGCAGAATTAAATTTTGTTTTGTAAAGATCTAATCCCGTTTGATCTCCTGTAATACCATCAATTATTGAAACATTATTTACTGAAAGTTCTTGAAGTGCTGCGCCTAAATTAGGGAAAATTACACTTTTAAAGTTTAGTGTTTCATTAATAATTGTTACTTGGTTTAATAGTGAATTCTCGTTTTTTGTAGTTTTAATACTATACATTATCTTTTGAATTTGTTTTTTTCGGTAAACGTTTTGCGTCTTTTAAGCATTTATTAAGCATCCATTCTAATTGCCCGTTAGTTGAGCGAAATTCATCTGTAGCCCATTTTTCAATAGCTTTTAGCATATCTTCATTTATCCTTAATGCAAATGCTTTTTTCTTTGACATAATTATTTTAGATCGTTTACAAATGTCGTAATTATATTTGAAAAATCCTTCATAATTGGTAAATCAGGATTGTTGTAAAATCTCATATTTTAATTTAACTTTTATTACTTAAAAAAATATGATTCATTTTGATTATAAGTTTCAAATTAGAAAATTAATCATTTTAATGATTTAAAGTGCCAGTATTTACAATTGGTGTAGTGTCTTTATCTGAACAAAGAACTACCATTAAGTTACTAACCATTGCCGCTTTTCGTTCTTCATCTAACTCAATAACATTATTCTTGCTAAGTTTATCTAAAGCCATTTCAACCATACTTACAGCACCTTCAACAATTTTATGTCTTGCAGCAATAATTGCTGTTGCTTGTTGACGTTTTAACATTGCATTTGCTATTTCTTGTGCATAAGCTAAATAACCAATTCTCGCTTCTAAAACTTCAATTCCAGCCATATCTAACCTTTCTGAAAGTTCTTTTTCAAGTGCTTCACTTACTTCATTTACGCTTGCACGAAGTGTTATTTCTTCATCTTCTCCATCATCTTCAAAATTGTCGTAAGGATATAAACTAGCCAATTTTCTAACAGCAGCGTCTGATTGCACTCTAACAAAATTCTCATAATTATCTACATCAAATGCAGCCTTAAAGGTATCTTTTACTTTCCAAACTAAAATTGTACTAATCATAATTGGGTTTCCAAGTTTGTCATTAACCTTAACTCTTTCGCTATCAAAATTACTTGCTCTTAATGAAATATCTCTTTTTTTATAAAGTGGGTTTGCCCAGTAAAATCCATTTTCTTTCACCGTTCCAATATATTTTCCAAAAAGTAACAGAACTTTTGATGTATTTGGATTTACTAAAAAGAAGCCTGGCACGGTTATTATAATAAGTAATATACTCATAAAAATAAGCCATACTATTTTGTTGAAAATCCCAGTAAACATTCCAGCTAAAAATATAATTATTAGGAATGCCATAATGTATCCATTTGAAACTTTTATTATTTTTTCTTGCGTCATAATATATTTATTAATGTGATATTAATATGATATCATAAAGATATATTTTTTTATTTTAATATTCTAAATATTACACAGATTAATTTTTATAACTTTGCTTAAAATTTTTGAGAATGAACTATTTTAAGAAATTAGCAATATTTGGAACATTATTATTTACTGTTTCAATAATATATAGCGGTAATCCAGAATGGGGACCAACAGGGCATCGCACAGTAGGAAAAATAGCAGAGGATTATTTAAGTAGCAAAACGAAAAGAAAAATTAATGATTTATTAAATGGTCATAGTTTGGCATTTGTATCAACATTTGGAGATGATATAAAATCAGATAAACGATATAATGAGTTCTATACTTGGCATTATGTGAATATGCCTTTTGGAGTTAAATATGAAGATTCTAAAAAAAATCCTAAAGGAGATTTAGTTACAGGTATTAAAAAATGTAAAGAAATACTTTTAAGTAAAACAGCGAGTGAAGAAGATAAAAATTTTTATTTAAAAATGCTGGTTCATTTAATAGGTGATTTACACCAACCAATGCATGTTGGAAGAACTGAAGATAAGGGAGGAAATGATATTCAGGTAAGGTGGTTTAATAATGGGACTAATTTGCATAGAGTATGGGATTCAGATATGATAAATCACTATAATATGACTTATACGGAATTGGCAAATAACACAAATAGCATCACAAAAGATCAGGTTAAATATTTGCAAAAAGGAAGTATTGAAGACTGGGCAAATGAAACTCAGAAATTAGCAATTAAGGTTTATGGTACTGCTAAAATTGGCGAAAAATTAGGATATAGTTATATGTATGAAAACTTTGAATTGGTGCGTTCTCAATTGCAAAAGGGAGGAATTCGTTTAGCGAAGGTTTTAAATGACTTATTTTCTTAATAAAGTTAGATAATTTGAGAGCTTCAAAGTTGTTAGTTTAGATCTATATATTTGTCTTTGATTCTCAATTTTCTATACCCTAGCTAAACATTATAAGTATTCCAACGTCTTTTTTCTCTTGCTAATAACGATGTAAATTTATTTGGAATTTGAATTTTTAGAACAAGAGGTTTAAATGTTTTTGGATGTAGTAGTTTAATTTCAGAAGCACATAAAAATAAACCTTTGCCTTGATGAATAGTTTCTTTATTTCCATATAATTTATCACCCAATATAGGATGCCCAATAGAAGCCATATGAATTCTTATTTGGTGTGTTCTTCCCGTTTTTGGGGAGACTTGTAAATAAGATAATTCTCTGTAAGTTAATGATTTAATAACTTGCGCTATTTCAAAACTTGTTTCAGAAGGTTTGTTTTCAATGGGTGAATTTATAATGCTATTATTAAGAACCTCTCCAATTACAATTGTTGAATATTTTTTTTGAATAGATTGGTTATTAAACTGTTTTCCAAGTTCAATTTGGGCGGTTTTTGTTTTAGCAATTAATAAAATTCCTGATGTTTGGTTGTCCAAACGATGTACAGGTGTTGGTTTTAGAAGCGCATCAAGTTCGTTGCTTTCCTTTAAGTTATAGGCCAGTGCATTAGCAATAGTTTTAAATGAATTTCCGCTAACCGTAATTCCTGCAGGTTTATTAATTGCGGCAATATGTTCATCTTCAAAAATAACCTCTAAATTAAATTCAAAGACTTTTGGTTTGTTGGTTGGGTCAACTACTAATTCTAATATTTGACCCGGAGTAATCCAAGTAGCTGTGGTAGTTTTTTCTCCATTTACTATTAATCTTCCAGCTTTTATTGCTTTTTTTATTCCACTTTTAGATGGGATGTAAATTTCAAAAACTTTTGGAGCATATTCTTGAATTCTTATTTTTCCTATATTATTAGGGACGGTATGTGAGTGAATTGTTTTAATTATATAATTTGTTGGTTGGTAGTATTTAGTTAAAGACTTTTTAAAAAAGTAGCATTAACACTACCATGTTATTGTTTAGAGTTTTTGAAAGCAGATTTAGATTAATTTTTTATGATGTAAAATTTTAATAATTTCTTCATAATCAAAAGATAGTTGAAGTTTTACAGCTTGGTTGTAAGTAAACCAATTATAATCATTTACTTCTTCTTCCTGAATTTTTATTTCACCAGTCCAATTACCCAGAAATCTATAATATTTTCTTTCTTGCCATAGTCCTGTTTTTATAATTTTAGTTGGTGAAAAATTAAGATTGCATTCCTCTTTTACTTCTCTTATTACATTTTCTTCTGCAGTTTCGCCATTTTCAGCCCTTCCACCTGGACATCCCCAAAAGCCTGGGAATCGATCTGTATAATTAGAGCGCTGTAGTAATAGTATTTTGTTGCTTTGTAAAATTATTCCAGATGCTGCAAGAATCATAAATTAATTTATTGTTGAATAACACCAAAGGTAGCTGTTTGTCCAGTAGTAAGATTCCATTCTTTAGAAGAGATTAGGTTACCATTTGCATCGTAAACTGAAAGTTCAGCTGTATTTGGCCCGGATAATCCTTGGTTTAACGCTTGAAAATCTATACGATTGTAACCTTTTTCTAAATCTATATAATAAACGTAATAATTAGATTTTAATGAAATATTATCACTTACTATTTTTTCATTTAAATAAATTCTTATTCTATCGCCATCAATAGCACTGTAATCTCTACATTCAATTTTAACAGACTTTGTGCTACTTGTAACAGTACCCAAACTAAAATCACTTCTTAGTTTAGCGTGTGTAACATCTTTACCTTTCCAATATTTTTTACCAATAATATCTCTATCTTCTGGCAAGTTTTCCATTAAAAAATTGTGATTGGTGTTTTGTTTATTATCATTTATGTTTTTATTAATAGCTTCTATATCTAATTTTTTTTCAATTTTTAAACTGTTATCTAAATTTGTGCTTGAAGCAAGATTTATCTTTTTAGCTTGTAATTGGTTGGTACTTTTTATTGAGTTTATTTCACTTTCAATTTTCCTGACTTTAGAAATGTCGTTTTGCGAATAGCAATTAACAGCCATAATTCCAAAAAAAAGTAAACCAAGAATATTTTTCGCTAAAAGTTTCATTTATTATATTTTACAAATACTATCAAAAAAAATGCCATACAATCGGAATGTATATTTTAGGGTAAAAATAATAAAAAAAAGCCTTAACAATTGTTAAGGCTTTTTTAAAGTTTTATATAAATGGTTTATTTAACCATTTGGTAGCTACGTTTAATAAATTCTGTTAGTTCTTCACCTTGCAACAATCCCTGAGATAGTTTTGCCAAGTCAAAAGCTTGTTGAATTAAACGTTCTTGTTTCTTTTTAGTTTTAGTGTTTAAAATTTCACCTACTAATTCATTATTAGTATTTACAACTAAGTTATACATATCAGGGAAATTACCCATTCCCATCATTCCACCACCACCTGTAGCTTGCATTTCTTTCATTCTACGCATAAATTCTGGCTGCGTAATCATAAAAGGATTTGCATTAGAATCCATAGCTTCTAATTGAACAGTGTAAGTTTCTTTTGGAATTACTTCTTCAATAATAGGTTTTAAAGTTTCTTTTTCTTCATCAGAAAGTTTACTTATTTTTTCTTCGTCTTTCTTGATTAAGTTATCAATATGATCAGAATCTACACGTACAAATTGAACGTTCTCTTTAGTACCTTCTAATTTTTGAATTAAGTGAGAAACAATTGGAGAATCTAATAATAAAACTTCGTAACCTTTTTCTTTAGCAGCATCAATATAACTATGTTGAGCTTTAGCGTCAGAAGCATATAAAATTATTGTTTTATCGTCTTTGTCTGTTTGTGCTGGCTTAATTTTTTCTTCTAACTCAGCAAACGTATAATATTTATTATCTACTGTAGGAAATAAAGCAAACTTGTCAGATTTTTCGAAGAATTTCTCTTCAGAAAGCATTCCATATTCAATAATAACTTTAATATCATCCCACTTAGCTTCAAAACCTTCACGGTCATTTTTAAATAAGCTAATTAATTTATCTGCTACTTTACGAGTAATATAGCTAGATATTTTTTTAACAGCTCCATCAGCTTGCAAGTAAGAACGAGAAACATTTAAAGGAATGTCTGGAGAATCTATAACACCTCTTAACATTTGTAAAAAGTCTGGTACAATACCTTCAACATTATCTGTTACAAAAACTTGATTTTGGTATAGTTGAATTTTATCTTTACTAGGATCTACACTTTTACTTAATTTTGGAAAATATAAAATACCAGTTAAGTTAAAAGGATAATCAACATTTAAGTGAATGTTAAATAAAGGTTCTTCAAATTGCATTGGATACAATTCTCTATAAAAAGATTTGTAATCTTCATCCTTTAATTCAGTAGGGCTTTTTGTCCAAGCTGGGTTTGGGTTGTTTACAATATTGTCTACTGTAATTTTTTCAGCTACAGCATCTTCAGCAGCACCTTCTGGTAATGGTAAAGTTTCTTCCTTAGTTCCAAATTTAATTGGAATAGGCATAAACTTGTTGTATTTGTTTAAAAGTTCGTTAATTCTACTTTCTTCTAAAAACTCTAAAGATTCATCATCAACGTGTAAAACTATTTCAGTCCCTCTTTCAGTTCTATCAGTTTCTTCTAAAGTATATTGTGGACTTCCGTCACATTCCCAACGAACAGCTTTTGAGCCTTCTTGAAATGATTTTGAAAAAATTTCAACTCTCTCAGCTACCATAAAAGAAGAATAAAAACCTAAACCAAAGTGACCAATAATTCCTGAATCTTCAACTTTGTCTTTATATTTTTCAACAAATTCTTCAGCTCCAGAAAAGGCTACTTGATTAATGTATTTTTCAACTTCTTCACCAGTCATACCAATTCCTTGGTCAATAATTCTAATTTCTTTTTTATCTTTATCAACTTTAATTTCCAACATTGGAGTTCCAATATCGCCTTTTATTTCACCTAAAGTAGAAAGGTGTTTTAATTTTAAAGTTGCATCAGTTGCATTCGAAATTAACTCACGTAAAAATATTTCGTGATCTGAATACAAGAATTTCTTTATAATAGGAAAAATATTTTCAGCAGTTACATTAATATTTCCAGTTGCCATATGTGTGTATTTTTTTTAATTTATAATTATGGTTTTAGTTAGTCAAATAGAATACCAAACTTGTAACTGTGACATTATGACATATTGAAACGTAATTTGTGAATCTTTTTACTATTTTTATCTTTTAATTATAACTTATGATTGCAGACGATTTTACAATAATAAATGGATTTAAACATATTAAATACGAAGGAGAATCTTTTTTTGAAGATGAAATGATTAAACGTTCTCAAAACTATTTTGACTTTAATAATAAGAGACGTTCAATAAGACATTTTTCGGATAAGGAAATTCCTATGGGAGTAATAGAAAATATTATTAAAACTGCGTCAACAGCGCCTTCTGGAGCAAATAAGCAACCTTGGACTTTTTGTGTTGTTAAAAACTTAGAATTAAAAAAGGAAATTAGATTGGCTGCGGAAAAAGAAGAACGTAAGAGTTATAGCGAAAGAATGAGTGATGAATGGCTAGATGATTTAAAGCATTTAGGGACAGATGCTAATAAACCCTTTTTAGAAAAAGCACCTTATTTAATTGTAGTTTTTAAGCGGCCATTTGAATATGATAATGAAGGGAAAAAGCATCAAAATTATTATGTTAATGAGTCAGTTGGTTTGGCATGTGGGTTTTTAATTTCTGCAATTCATAATGCTGGTTTGGCTACTTTAACGCATACTCCAAGTCCAATGCGATTTTTAGAAAAAATACTTAAACGTCCAGATAATGAACGTGCGTTTTTATTATTGCCAGTTGGTTATGCAGCTGAAAAAACATTTGTACCAGACATTAAACGAAAAAACATTGATGAGGTTATAAAGGTATATTAAAATTGATTTTTTAAAAAATAATAAAAACCCGTTATTTTGAATTTATATATTCATCTTCATGTTGATATTCAAAAACTTCTTTGTGTACATTTTGTATGCTTTTGAAATGGTTTTTAAATTGTAGTTACATTAACTTATGATCCATTAGGAGAAATTGTTAAACTTTTATACATATCACTTTCTTTCCAGATAGAAGTACCTCCGTTTAAATAGATTTAATATATTTCAGAAAAAGTTAACTGTTCAAAGTTAAATTCATCAGTAGGGTTTTTTAATAAATCTTGGTAGGTTCTATTTTGAGCTTTTTAGCCATTTCACTTACAGAAACATTAGTAGCAAATCAAAATTACAGAAATTATATTTACTTATTATAAGTTAAATCAATAAGCGAATTTTTAAGAAGTTTTACATTATTGTATTATCACGAATTTGAAAAAATTAATTGTATAAACTTGAAGTTTTGTGTAAGTTTGGGAAAGTGATAATATAAAAGTTGAAATATGTATAATTCTAAAATAACGGGTCTTGGATATTATGTTCCAGATAACATTGTTACAAATAATGATTTGTCAAAGTTTATGGATACCAATGATGAATGGATTCAAGAACGAACAGGAATAAAAGAACGAAGATGGATTAAGGAAGGAAGTGAAGATACTTCTGCAGTAATGGGTGCAAAGGCAAGTAGAATTGCAATAGAAAGAGCAGGATTACAGCCAAAAGATATAGATTTTATAGTTTTTGCAACATTAAGCCCAGATTATTATTTTCCTGGTTGTGGTGTTCAAATTCAAGAAATGTTAGGTTTAAGAACTGTTGGAGCTCTTGATATAAGAAATCAATGTTCTGGGTTTGTATATGCAATGTCTGTTGCAGATCAGTTTATTAAAACTGGAATGTATAAAAATGTATTAGTGATAGGTTCTGAATTTCATTCTGGAGGGTTGGATAAAACAACTAGAGGTAGAGGTGTATCTGTTATTTTTGGAGATGGAGCAGGAGCAGCAGTTTTATCTAGAACAGAAGATAATTCAAAAGGGATTTTGTCTACGCATTTACATTCCGAAGGAAAACATGCAGAAGAATTAACGGTTTTAGCACCAAGTATTAGACATTGGGTACCAAAATTATTAGAAGAAAATGATGAAAATGATGAGTCATATTTCCCTTATATGAATGGTACATTTGTTTTTAAACATGCGGTAGTACGTTTTTCACAAGCTATTGATGAAGGATTAAAAGCTAATAATTTAGATGTGTCTGATATTAATATGCTAATTCCACACCAAGCTAATTTGCGAATTACTCAATTTATTCAAAAGAAATTTAAATTATCAGATGATCAGGTTCATAGTAATATTCAAAAATATGGAAATACTACTGCGGCATCTGTAATAATTGCACTTACTGAAGCATGGGAGTTAGGAAAAATAAAAGATGGTGATTTGGTAGTTTTAGCAGCCTTTGGTAGCGGATTTACTTGGGGTAGTGTTATAATTAGATGGTAGTAAAAAAAAATTAAAAGTAAATAGGTAGTCTGAAAACTATTGGGAAATGTTATTCTGAAATTATTTAAGATTCTTAAACTAAGGTTAACTAGTAATCATTAGAATCTTAAATAATTTTAGAATTATACAAGACTCACTTTTTAGATGGTCTATTTTTTTTAGAACCTGATTCACAATTTTTCATTTTGTAATGTTTGCCACTTTTAAAAGACTATTCAAAAAATAGGTAATTACCTATGTAGATGAACTATAATTATTTTTAATAAATGGAAAAGAAAACTTTAGTCTTAGGAGCTTCAATAAACCCCAATAGATATTCAAATATAGCAATTAAAAGGCTGGTAGACAATGCGGTTGAGGTTTGTGCTGTTGGAAATAGAAAAGGGGTGGTTTCTGGGATTTCAATTTTTACTTCAAAAGAAGACTTTAAAAATATTCATACAATAACCTTATATTTAAATAAAAATAATCAAGTTGAATATTATAATTATATTTTAAAATTACAGCCTGAAAGAGTTATTTTTAACCCAGGGACAGAAAATAAAGAATTAGAAAATTTGTTAAGAGAGAATAAGATTTCTTTTGAACATAGCTGTACTTTGGTGCTTTTGAGCTTAGACCAATACTAATTTTAATTTATTTCAAATACTTTTCCTGCTTCGGCTAATAAAGTGTTTTCAAAAATTTCTTGAGCTTCAGTTTTAAATTCTTGAATATTTTTATAACGACCACTATAGTGACCAAGAATTAATTGTTTAACATTTGCTTGTTTAGCAATACTAGCGGCTTGAGATGCAGTTGAATGTTTTGTTGAAAATGCAAGTTCTTCTTTGTCCTTTAAAAATGTAGCTTCGTGATATAAACAATTAACACCCTTTACAATATCAATAATAGACGGTAAATATACTGTGTCACTACAAAAGGCATAACTTTTAGGTTCTGTAGGATTAAAAGTAAGGTCTTCATTTTTAATTGTTTCCCCATTCTTTAGTGAAAAATCTCTTCCGTTCTTTAAATTTTGATAGTCACAAATTTCAATTTCTGAAAAATTAGAAATTGCGTTCATATTTAGTTTTCGTTCTCCAACTTTTTCTTTAAAAAGAAAACCATTGGTATAAACTCTGTGTTTTAATGGTATTGTATAAACTTCAACTTTAGAATCCTCAAATATTAATTCACTTTCATTTGATGATAGTTCATGAAAAATAAGAGGGTATTGCGTCCAAGATTTAGAAATTTTAAGTTGTAAAGTGATAATTTCTTGTATACCTACAGGACCATAAATATGTAATTCAGACTCTCTATTTAATAACCTAAAAGTAGAAATTAAACCAACCAATCCAAAAAAATGATCGCCATGTAAATGTGAAATAAAAATGTTTTTTATTTTGGAAAATTTAATGCTAAAACGTCTCAATTGAACTTGAGTTCCTTCACCACAATCAATTAAGAAATTATGATTTTTAATTTCTAAAAATTGCGCGGTAGGGTTTGCGTTTACTCGTGGAGTGGCTGAATGACAACCTAAAATTGTGAGTTTTAAACTCATCTAATAACTAATCTTTTTGATACAATTTCGGAATCTGATTGTACGGAATAAATGTACATTCCATTTGATAAATCATTACGATCAAAGAGAATTGAATTTTTTCCGCTTTTTGCATTTATTCTTTCATTATATACTGTTTTGCCAACTAAATTTTTAACAGAAAACTCTATCAACTGTTGTTTTGTTGAATAGAAATTAACTTTTGTACTAATGGTTAAAGGATTTGGATAAGCAGATACTGAAAGTAAAGTAGTTGTTGGCTTATTTTTTTTAATAACAGTATCAACTCTTTCTTTTTGCTGCGCAAAAGAAAAAGACAATGACAATAAAAATGTTATTAAAAGTAGTTTTTTCATCAATAAGCCTAATGTTTTAAAATCCTAATTCTCGTTCAATGCTATCCATTTCTAAAATATCTATAGCTTCTGTAAATGTAGGAACTATATTTAATTCGTCTGGTACTTCATCAATATCAATACCGTCAAAAATAATCACAAAACTTGTGCCATTTTCTTTATGTAATTTACTGATATTCAAAAATAATAATAATTCTTCAAGTTTCGTGTTAATTATTTCAGAAATATCTAAAATTAAATGTTCATCTTTAAATTTAGATAGCTCATTTTCTATATTTTTTAAAAAATTCTCTAAAGAATTATTCAAAGGTTTTATAAGTGTGTATTTATTTTCTTTTATTATTTTCATTTAATTATGTCTTTGTATTTGCTCAGCTAATAAATAAATAACAGCCATTCTAACTGCAACACCATTTTCTACTTGATGTAAAATAATTGATTGATCAGCATCTGCAACATCACTTGTTAATTCTACACCTCTATTTATTGGTCCGGGATGCATTATTACAATTTTCTTGCCAAGAGAATCTAAAAGTTTTTTATTAATTCCAAAAAGTTGTGCGTATTCTCTAGTTGAAGGGAAATAATTAATGGCCATTCTTTCATTTTGAACTCTTAAAACATTAGCCACGTCACACCATTCTAAAGCTTTTTTTATGTTGTATTCAACGCTAACACCTAATTCTTCAATAAATTTAGGAATTAGAGTTTTTGGTCCACAAACTTTTACTTCTGCACCTTGTAATTTTAAAGCATATATATTTGAAAGTGCAACTCTTGAGTGTAAAATATCTCCAACAATAACAATCTTTTTTCCTTCTACTGTACCCAGTTTTTCTCTAATAGAATATGAATCTAACAAGGCTTGTGTTGGATGTTCATGGGTTCCGTCACCAGCATTTACAATTTTTGCATCTACGTGTTTCGATAAAAAGTCGCAAGCACCAACATTTGGATGTCTCATAACTATTAAATCAACTTTCATTGATAGAATATTGTTAGCTGTGTCTATTAATGTTTCTCCTTTTTTTACTGAAGATTGACTTGCTGAAAAGTTAATTACATCGGCAGATAATCTTTTTTCAGCTAATTCAAAAGATAATTTTGTTCTAGTACTGTTTTCAAAAAATAAATTTGCTATTGTAATATCTCTTAATGAAGGAACTTTTTTTATGGGACGATTAATTACTTCTTTAAAATGATCAGCTGTTTTAAAAATTAAATCAATATCAGCTTTTTTTAAATGCTTTATTCCTAAAAGATGTTGTACGCTTAACTGACTCATGTAATTAATTATTTATTATATAAACGGTATCATCTCCGTCTTTTTCTTTCCAATTTACCGTTACTCTTTCTTCATTTATAACATCAACTTGTCTACCTCTATAATCTGGTTGAATAGGTAAATGTCTGCTAAATCTTCTATCTATTAAAACTAAAAGTTCAATATCTGAAGGTCTGCCAAATGATTGAATTGCAGTTAAAGCAGCTCTAATACTTCTACCGGAATATAAAACATCATCTATAAAAACTACATTTTTATCTTCAACTACAAAATTAATTTTGGTTTTATTAGCTTCAAGAGGTTCGCCTCGTCTTCTAAAATCATCTCTGTAAAATGTAATATCTAATTTTCCCAAATCTATATTAGGAATGTTGTAATCGTTTTTCAAAATAGAAACCAATCTTTCTGCTAAATAAATTCCACGAGGCTGTATACCTATAAGAACAGTATTTTCAAAATTATTATGATTCTCAATTAGCTGACAAGCCAATCGATGAAGAATTATGTGAATTTCTTTTGAGTTAAGTAGAATTTTTTTGCTCATTGCAATACCAAACATTGTTTGGAATACAAATATAAACCATTTTGTTAATTAATTTGTTAAAAACATTTAGAAGTTATTTTTAAAGAAGGCTTTTGTTCTTGTATTTTTATTTCAAACTAAATATTGTTTTTTGCTTATGCCTTTAACTCCAAAAGAAAATAGTTTATCGCTTTCCAAATTTGAATCAATGTTAAAAACTAACAGTGTTTATTTTTTTGATTCTGTTGAGTTTGAGGAGATTATACATTATTATATAGACACAGGTAAAATATCTTTGGCTAAAAAAGCTATTAAACTGGGTTTAACTCAACATCCAAATTCTGTTTTAATGAAATTATTAAAAGCAGAATTATTAATATTTGATGGGGAATTAGAGCTTGCCTCAAATTTATTAAAAGAAATTCAAGCAATTGAACCTACAAATGAAGAAGTTTATGTGCAGCAAGCAAGTATCTATTCAAAAATTGATGATCACGAAAATGCAATTAATTCATTAAAAATTGCTTTGGATTATACGGATGATGAAGCAGATATTTTATCAATGATAGGAATGGAATATTTATTTCTTGATAAATTTGATGAAGCTAGATTAAGTTTTGCGAAATGTTTAGAAGTTGATTTTGATGATTATTCATCGCTATACAATGTTATTTATTGTTTTGATATGCAAAACCAGCATGAAGATGCTATTGAATATTTAATTAATTATATAGAGAAAGACCCCTATAGTGAAGTAGCGTGGCACCAATTAGGTAGACAATATTTTGTAATTGAAAACTACAGACAAGCACTTAGAGCTTTTGATTATGCCGTATTAATTGATGAGAGGTTTGTAGGAGCATATTTAGAAAAAGCTAAAACTTTAGAGAAGCTTGAGAAGTACCAAGAAGCAATTGAAAACTATAAAGCAACTTTAGATTTAGATGATCCAACCGCTTTTGTATATTTAAGAATAGGAGAGTGTTATGAAAACCTTAAAAAATATACATTGGCTCTTAAGAATTATAAAAATGCAGTTCATGAAGATCCTTTATTAGATAAGGCTTGGTTGGCAATTATGGAGTTGAAGGTAAAAAATAAAGACTATAATAAAGCCTTATATTATATTAATAAAGCTATTGAAATAGATGATAAAAACAGTCTCTATTGGAGAAAATATGCTGAAATTAATTTAAAATTGAACAAATTTGAAGAATCAGTTGAAGCATTTCAAAATTGTATAGCTCTTAAAGATTGTAATATTGAAATCTGGGTTGGATTGAGTGATGTTTTATGTTATTTAGGCGATTATGAAGATGCGTTAATAAACTTATTAAAAGCCCAAAAATATTTTAAAGATTTTTCTGAAATTGAATATAGACTTTGTTCTATTTATTTTAAATTTAATGAGATGGCAAAAGGGGAGAAATACCTAAGAAATGCTTTATCCATAGATTTTGATTATCACCTTATGATAAAAGAACTATTTCCTGAAGTGTATAATAAGAAAGAAGTAATGGATATCATATCTGAATTTAAAAATTCTTCACTTTAAAATACTACATTTGTCTTTTATAGAAAATAAGACAAATGCAACAAAGAAATTTCATTAATTATTTAATAATTGCTCTTAAGGGAATGGCAATGGGAGCAGCAGATGTTGTTCCTGGCGTATCAGGTGGTACTATTGCTTTTATTTCTGGTATTTATGAAGAACTTTTAACTTCAATAAGTTCTATTAATTTTTCAACTTTAAAATTATTAAAAGAGCATGGGGTTAAGGCATTTTGGAATGCTATTAATGGGAACTTTTTAGCAACGCTGCTTAGTGGAGTTTTTGTAAGTATTATTTCACTTGCAAAATTAATATCTTGGTTACTTGAAAATAAACCAGTTTTGGTATGGTCCTTCTTTTTTGGATTAGTTTTAGCTAGTATTTTATTTATTGGTAAGCAAATTTCAAAATGGAATATTTCAACAGTTTTAATTTTTTTATTAGGAGCTGCACTCGCATACTACATTACAACTTTACAACCATTAATTTCTGAAAACACATCACCTTATTTTCTGTTTTTAGCTGGTGCATTGGCAATTTGTGCAATGATACTTCCTGGTATTTCGGGTTCTTTTATATTGGTATTATTGGGAGCGTATAAACCAGTTTTAGACGCAATTCATAATAGAAATTATCAGTTGTTAGGTATTTTAGCAGCCGGTGCAATTGTAGGATTACTAACTTTTTCTAAAATCTTAAAATGGCTTTTTACCCATTATAAAGATTTAACATTGGCACTATTAACAGGTTTTATATTGGGGTCTTTGAACAAAATTTGGCCTTGGAAGGAAACGTTAACCTGGAGAACAAATTCACATGGAGTTAAAGTGCCATTTAATGAGCAAAGTATTTCTCCGCTTTCTTTTGAAGGAGATTCACAAATTTTAATGGCAATTATATTAGCTTTAATAGGGTTCGCAATAATTATCATTTTAGAAAAAGTAGCTCAGATTTCTGAAAACTAATTAAAAATGGCTAGAGAACGTAATTTATTAGATAAATTCTTCCTTTTTTTAAAAGGTTTATCCATGGGCGCAGCAAATAAAGTTCCTGGGGTGTCTGGAGGAACAGTGTCTTTTGTTTTGGGTTTTTATGAAGAAATGATTTATTCATTTAGAAAAATAAATTACAAGGCATTTTTACTATTAATAAATGGTAGGTTTAAAAGTTTTTATGAATATACAAATGCCACATTTTTATTGTTGGTTTTTGGAGGGAGTACTTTTAGCTATTTTACTGTTTCTTTAGCACTAGACTATTTATTAAGGCATTATGAATTATATGTTTGGAGTTCTTTTTTTGGGATGATATTGGGTTCAATATATTATATATCAAAAGATTTTAATGATTGGAGAACAAGAAATATAGTTTCCATGATAATAGGAGCTATTATTGGAATAGCACTAAGCTTTATGAGCCCTGCAAAAGAAAACGATAACTTATGGTTTGTATTTGCCTGTGGAATAATTGGAGTTTCAGGGATGACACTTCCAGGATTGTCAGGTTCATTCATTCTTATTTTAATGGGGAATTATGTGCTGTTACTTGTTGATTCTGTTGCAATGTTATTTAAAACAATAACAGAAGTTTTTACAGGTGATTTTAGCTTTGTAGACAATTTGGAAAGAATGAAGTATTTAAAAGTAATCGCTAGTTTTACTGGAGGTTCAGCATTTGGGCTTATAGTTACTTCTCACATACTAGGTTACGTGTTAAAATACTGGCATCAGATAGTTACAGCGCTTATAATTGGTTTTATTACTGGTTCTTTAGGAATGGTTTGGCCATGGAAAAAAGAGGTTTATAAAGTTGAAAACGGAGTAAATTTATTTGATGCTCAAGGGAATAAAATAGTTGAAAATTTTAAAAGATTTTTGCCGAATTTATCAAGTCAAGAAACTTGGATAGCAATATTTTTTATTTTATTGGGAGCAAGTATTATTTTACTTATTGATAAATATGGAACAGAACGAAAAGATTATATAGATGAATAATAGAACTAAATTTGGACTTTTAGGAAAGGATATTTCCTATTCTTTTTCAAGAAAGTATTTTTCTGAAAAATTTGAGAAACTTGGATTAGACAACTTAAAGTATTTGAATTTTGACATCCCTGAAATTGAAGAATTCCCTTTTTTATTATATCATAAAGAACATGAATATAAAGGTATAAATGTTACTATTCCTTACAAGCAATCTGTTATGCGTTATTTAGATGAAATTGATGAAGATGCTAAAGAAATAGGAGCAGTTAATACGATTAATATTACAAATGAGAATAAATTAATAGGTTATAATACGGATGTTTATGGTTTTCAAAATTCTATTAAACCATTATTAAAAGAACATCATAAAAAAGCACTTATTTTAGGAACTGGTGGCGCTTCAAAAGCAATTGCATTTGGCTTGAAAAAATTAGGAATTGAATACAAGTTTGTATCAAGACGCCTTTCAGATAATGTATTTTTATATAGCGCTTTAAATGAACAAATACTTGAAGAATACACTGTAATTATTAATTGTTCACCTGTAGGTACATATCCAAATATAGAAGATGCTCCTAATATTCCATTTGAGTTTATATCAGACAAGCATTTATTATTCGATTTAATTTACAATCCATCAGAAACAAAATTTTTGCGATTAGGAAAAAATAATGGAGCAACTATTAAAAACGGATTAGAAATGTTAGAACTTCAAGCAGAAAAATCTTGGGAAATATGGAATGCCAATAAAAAAGAGTAAATTTAACGCAACTTAAAGCCTTATTTTGAATCTATTATTAAATGGTGTTTTAGGTAATGCTATTTTAAATTATTAATGAATATAATTATTGAACCTTAAACATTTTGATATGTTAGACGAAGAAAAGAAAGTACCAGTACAAGAAAACAATTTAACTCCAAAAGAAACAGAATCAACAGAATTAACAGAATCGAATGACCCAATTGAATCCAAAGAACCAATTGAATCGAAAGAAGTAATTGAACCAGTAGAAGAGAAGCTTGAAACAGAAAAGAGTAATGTAGTTTCAAATAAAGCTGTTGATGAAATTGACGATAAATTAGCTGAATTATCTGAAAACACAGATTACCCAGAAGATGAAGTTGCTGATTTTAACAATTTAACTTTAGAGGAGTTAGTTGAAGCTCTAGGTAAACTGGTAAAAGAAGGTCAGGTTCAAAGTATTAATAATAATGTTAACAAAATAAAGGATGTTTTTAATCTAAAATTTGGAACATTATTAAAAGCAGAAAAAGAGAAATTTTTAGCTGAAGGAGGTAATGTTATTGATTTTCAATATAACAACCCTATAAAATCCACTTACAATAGTATTCTTTATGATTTTAAAACTAAACGAAATGAGTTTTATGCAAATCAAGATGCCAAGTTAAAAACTAATTTAGAGGATAAACTTCAATTAATAGAAGATTTAAAGCGTTTAATTGATAATGCTGAAGGATCATCTATGTATAAAATATTTAAGGATATTCAAAAAAGATGGGTTGAAATAGGACCAATTCCAAGAGCAAAATACAACGATACTTGGCGCACATACCATCACCATGTTGAACGTTTTTATGATTTGCTTCACCTTAGTAATGATTTACGAGATCTTGATTTTAAACACAATTTAGATGAAAAATTAAAACTTGTAGAACGAGCTGAAGAGTTAACTAAAATTGAAGATATAAATGTTGCTTTTAAAGAGTTGCAGGTTTTACATAAATTGTGGAAAGAAGATGTTGGCCCAGTTGCAAGAGATGAAAGAGAAGCTGTGTGGGATAGATTTAGTGAAGCAACTAAATTAGTACATGATAAAAGACATGAGTTTTTTAGAGATATGCGTTCTAAGTTTGAAGGTAATATAGATAAAAAATTAGAAGTGATTTCAGCTATTGAGGCAGTTGACGTTTCTAAAAATGAAAGTCGTGTAGATTGGCAAAAAAGTATAAAGGAAATTGATGCACTTAGGAATAAATTTTTTGCTATGGGCCAAGTTCCAAGAGCTAAAAGTGATGAGGTTTGGGCAAAATTTAAAGATGCTACAAGAAAATTTAATGTGGAGAAAAATAAATTTTTCAAAAATGTTAAAAAAGACCACTTTGATAATTTAAATAAAAAGAAATTATTAATTGAACAAGCGGAATCTCTTAAGGATAGTGATGATTGGGAAATGACTACTGAGGTTATGAAAAAGATTCAATCTGATTGGAAAAAAATTGGTCATGTACCAAGAAAATATTCAGATAAACTTTGGAAAGATTTTAAAGCAGCTTGTAATCATTTCTTTGATAGATTACATGATAAACAAGATGAAGGTAATAAAGAACAAATTGAAGTTCTTAATAAGAAGAAAGACTATCTAAAAGAGTTAAAAACTATAATTGAAGAAAAGAAAAAAATTACTATTGCTAACATAAATGAGTATGTGAGTGAATGGAGAGCAATGGGAAGCGTTCCTTACGAAATGCGTCATATTGAGGGTAAGTTTAATAAGTTACTTGATAGAATAGTTGAGAATAGTGATTTAGAGAAAAAAGATATTGAAATGCTTAAGTTTGAAAACTTAGTAAATAATTATCTTGAACAAAAAAACTATAGAAAATTAGATTCTGAACAATTGTTTATTAGAAAGAAAATTGATGAAACAGTTAGAGAAATTCAACAGTTAGAAAATAACTTAGGGTTTATTTCAAACGTTACAGAAGATAATCCTTTAGTGCAAAATGTAAGAGGGCAAATAAATGCTTATAAAGAAAAATTAGATGTTTGGAAATCCAAACTTGATTATTTAAAACAACTAGATAATTAGATAAAAAAAAGCCTGCTAATGCAGGCTTTTTTTTATTCATATATTAAATATTTTATTCATGTTTTAAATAGGTGGCGATTTCAATTTTAACCTCACTCCAGGTCTTAGAAATACCATCTTCACCAGAATGTAAACCATAACAAACTTTATTTAAAGCAGCTATAGCAGCTTGAGCTTGCCAATTATCTAAATTCATAATTGCTTCAATAGTTACCATTTGATCACTCATTACAAATGTAATAGGTAAATCTTGTGATATTCCATTCATAACAATTTCAACCGTTCCTGAAGTTTCATTATTAATGTGAATTGTTCCTTTTATATTTTGAGTATCTACCATAGAACCAAAAAAGAACTTTTTAAGTTTTCCGTCTCTAATTGTATCCTTAGTAAATAAACTATTTACTGGAATGGAAAACTTTAAATTGTTAAGAGCTTCTAATGCTGTTTTAGCTTTTGTATTAGCTTCCTCTATTTTTAGTTTTGTAAATTGTCCTTTAACGGGAACCTTTCCTGTAGTTTTATAGGCAATCCAATTTATTGTTGTAGTTTTTGGCTCAACAGTATATCCTTTTTCTTCTGTACTTATTTCCTTTTTCTTTGGGTTTTCTTTACAAGAAATTGTAATTGCAATTACAACAATTAGTAAAATAAGAATGTTATGCTTTTTCATTTTATAGATGTTTATTTACAAGTTTAATATATTCTAGTTTAGCTTTATCCTCAGTAAGATGATTCAACTGGATCCATGCGTTTAGTTTAAAAGCATTTCTCAATTGTACTCCACCTGAAGAGGATTCTTCGTAATTGTTTCCTTTAGTAGCTTGCTTATAGTATGCGTAAAATTGGAGCATTACGTCCTGAGGAAGCTTTGTATTTGTATTGGAAGCTTTAAAATATGCTTCTTCAAATTCTTTGTCTAGTTCTTTGTATAATTCTTTAGTCATTGATTAACTTATTACATAGATTAGATTCTGGCAATAATTTGCTCACCGCCTTTAACCTTATCATTTATATTAACTTCAATTTTAGAGTTTAACGGTAGAAAAACATCTATTCTAGAACCAAATTTAATAAACCCAGCATCAGTTCCTTGCACTACTTGTAGTTCTGGTTTTGCATAATTTACAATTCGCTTAGCAAGGGCTCCAGCAATTTGTCTATAAAGAACTTCTCCAAAAGTATTATTTTTAATAACAACAGAAGTTCTTTCATTTTCTTCTGAAGATTTAGGGTGCCAAGCAACCAAAAACTTTCCTGGGTGATATTTACTAAACTGTATGTTTCCACCTATTGGATATCTAGTTACGTGAACATTAAGAGGAGACATGAAAATTGAAATTTGGATTCTTTTATCTTTAAAATATTCTTTTTCAAAAACCTCTTCAATTACAACAACTTTTCCATCTGCAGGAGCAATTATTGAGTTATCATCAATTATTGTATTTCTTTTTGGATTGCGAAAAAATTGCAAAATAAGAAGAAACATTATTAATAAAACAGCTGATAACGCTTTATTAAGCCAATTAATTTCTATGAAATTTTCGATGAGAATTATTCCAACACCAACTATTAATGTTGAAATTAAAATTATTTTATAACCTTCTTTATGAAACATAATTATTGAACAAATTGTAAATAAATAAAAATAAACGGTGCAGCAAAAATTACACTATCAAATCTATCAAGAAATCCTCCATGACCAGGAATAAAATTACTACTGTCTTTAACTCCAGCTTGTCTTTTAAACATAGATTCAATTAAATCTCCCAATACTCCAAAGATACTAACAATTCCTGCAATTACAATCCACTGGGTTTGTGATATACCTAAAAATTTATTTGAAAGAATAAAACTAACTATAAATGTGAATATCATTCCACCAATAAAACCTTCAATAGTTTTGTTTGGAGAAATACGTTCTAATAGCTTTCGTTTACCAAAATTTTTACCAATTAAAAAAGCAAAAGTATCATTTGTCCATATTAAAATAAAAACGCCTAAAATGGTTGTATTTATATAATTAAATGAAGAATTTAAAAAAGGAATTTGGACTATTAATGTAAAAGGAACTACAATGTAAATTATTGAAAGAAAAATTTTACCTAAGTGGCTAATTACTTCTTCTTTTTTTGCAAACAAAATGGAAGCGAATGTAATAAAAATAGTTAAGGATAGAAATAAACCAACATATTCATAAATAATTTTTGAGGGAATATCTTCTACATTTAAAATATTTCCAAAAATAAATAGTAAAATCCCTATAATATATGGAAAGATACTTTTAAGACTTATCATTTTTAAAAATTCATATAAACAGAATAACATTAACACAAAAAAGAGACTTATGAATGTGATTTTGCTATATAATATCGAAAAAATTAAAACACCAACAAATACAATCCCTGAAAGTGAACGTTTTAAAAGTTGCCCCATAAATTATAAATCTTCAAAAAGTAATAAATATAAGTTTTTAGAATTTGTATTACCATAACTCATAAAATGATCATCTGAAGAGTTAGGGTTATAGTTTTTAATAGCACTAATATTACTTGGTATATTCCCTTTGTATCTTGTTTTAATACCTGTTAAACTTTCACCTTTGGTCTTTACTAATTGACTTGTGGTAGCATAAACTATAAAGTTTTCAGATAATTCAGATATTTTGTTTTCTTTTAATTGATTTGAAGAAAATAAAATACTTCCATTTTCAGCAATTAAATGTTCACAACTAAGAAAAATAGGATGATAGTTTGATATTTTATTTTTTATCTTAAGGTTAAGGGTTTTTATTAATTTTAGTAAATCAATATCATTACAAATAATAGTTTCCCAATTGTTTTCCTTTATAATATTGTCTAAATTTAATATTACATCTTCTAATGACGTGCAATACAAAAACTTACCTTGATTTTTGATGAAATTTTCAACGAAAATTTGATCAAGAGGTAAGTTTTTTGATTCCGTAGAAGAAGGTGTATCCGAAACTTTTGGTTTCGAAGATCTAAATATGTTTTTGAATATACCCATTGTTACTTTGAATAAATTCAAAATTAGGAAAATTAATTAATTTAATCCTCTGTTTTTAATGAATTTTCATTTTTAAAAGAATCTTGTGCTTTTGAAGTTTCTTCTTCTCTCTTAATAATATCGTTTTCAAATTCTCTTTTTCCAAAGATAAGCTCTAAATCTTTTTTAAAGATAACTTCTTTTTCTAGCAGAACTTCGGCCAAAGTAGTAAGTTTATCTTTGTTTTCAGTTAAAATATCTATAGCTCTTAAATACTGACTTTCTATTATTTTAGATATTTCCTTATCAATTGTTTCGGCAGTTTGCTCACTATATGGTTTTGTGAAATTATAGTCTGCTTGTCCTGTAGAATCGTAATAAGTAATATTTCCAATATTTTCATTTAATCCATAGATAGTAACCATTGCTCTTGCTTGTCTTGTAACTTTTTCAAGATCATTTAATGCCCCGGTAGAAATCTTATTGAACATTATTTTCTCAGCAGCTCTTCCTGCTAATGTTGCACACATTTCATCTAACATTTGTTCAGATTGAACAATTTGTCTTTCTTCAGGTAAATACCAAGCTGCTCCTAAAGATTGCCCTCTAGGCACAATTGTTACTTTTACTAAAGGTGCGGCATGTTCTAACATCCAACTTGCGGTAGCATGTCCAGCTTCATGAAAAGCAATAGTTTTTTTCTCTTTTGGAGAAATAATTTTATTTTTCTTTTCAAGACCTCCAACAATTCTATCAACGGCATCTAAAAAATCTTGATGATGAACTGCTTTTTTACTTTGTCTTGCAGCAATTAAAGCAGCTTCGTTACATAAGTTAGCAATATCAGCACCAGAAAATCCTGGAGTTTGCTGAGATAAAAATTCTATATCAACATCTTTATGAAGTTTTAAAGGTTTAATATGAACCTTAAATATTTGTGCTCTTTCATTAATATCTGGTAAATCAACATAAATTTGTCTATCAAAACGACCAGCTCTCATTAAGGCTTTATCCAATACATCTGCTCGGTTTGTTGCAGCCAATACGATAACATTAGTATCTGTACCGAAACCATCCATTTCAGTTAATAACTGGTTTAATGTATTTTCTCTTTCATCATTCCCACCTGTCATATTATTTTTACCACGAGCACGTCCAATAGCATCAATTTCATCAATAAAAATAATTGATGGAGATTTTTGCTGTGCTTGTTTAAATAAATCTCTAACTCTAGATGCACCTACACCTACAAACATTTCAACAAAATCCGAACCGGATAAAGAAAAGAAAGGAACACCAGCTTCTCCTGCAACAGCTTTTGCTAATAAAGTTTTTCCTGTACCAGGAGGGCCAACTAATAAAGCTCCTTTTGGTATTTTTCCTCCTAAAGAAGTGTATTTATCTGGAGTTTTAAGAAAGTCAACAATTTCTTGTACTTCTTCTTTTGCACCTTCTAAACCAGCAACATCTTTAAATGAAGTTTTTACTTTTTGATTTTCATCAAATAGTTTTGCTTTAGATTTTCCAATGCTAAAAATTTGTCCACCACCACCTGAACCACCGCCAGACATTCTTTTCATGAAATAAATCCATAAACCAATTAAAAATATAAAAGGTAAGTAAACAAATAATGTATCTACTAAATTAGTTTTCTCAACATTTGAAGTGTCAAAATCTAAATTTTCAGCTTGTTTTTGTTCAGTTAATTCTTTCTCAAAATTTTGAAGGTCTCCAAAATCATAATAATACATTGGTGTATTTGCTGAATATAACGACCCTTTATTTTTTTTGTGTTTTTCTTTTTCAGAAGCGTCACTTTTTATATAAATGTTCGCTATATCTTTATTTACAATAACAATTTTATCAATGTCATTGTCTTTTAAGATTGTCTTAAATTCATTTTGACTTAAATTTTTAGTAGATAAATTATCACTATTTAAAACTTGATAGCCTATAAAAAGGACTAAAAGAATTCCGTAAATCCAGTAAAAATTGAATTTAGGAGTTTTTATGTTTTTATTCTTAGGTGTGTTTTTCTTTTCTTGGCTCATTTATTTATTTTTTCAATAAGTTGAAATAATTATTAATTTGAAGAAGGAATTGTTGTTATTTTAGCATCTCCCCATAAACTTTCAATATCGTAAAATTCACGAATATGTTTTTGGAAAACATGCACTACAACATTAACATAATCAATTAGTATCCATTCAGCATTACCTTCTCCTTCAACATGCCAAGGTTTTTCTTGCCCAATTTTACCAACTTGTTTTTGAATTATACCAGAAATGGCATTTACATGTGTGTTAGAAGTTCCAGTAGCAACTATAAAATAATCACAAACTGTATTTTCAATATCTCTTAAATCTAATATTTGTACATCAACTCCCTTGATTTCGTCTATCGCTTTTAAAATGACTGCAATTAAATCGTCAGCACTTACATTTTTTTTTGTCATTAACTTTTTTTATTTGTGTGCAAAGTTATTGTTTTTTTATCATAAATTGTCATTTCAATAACTTTGTTAACTATTTTAAAATCAAAATGAATATAATCAAAATTAGTGCCATTGATTCGACGAACTTATACTTAAAACAGTTGTTGATGAAAAGTAAACTTAAAAATTTTACAACTGTGGTTACTGAGAACCAAACAGCAGGTAGAGGTCAAATGGGGACAAATTGGATTTCTGAGAAAGGTAAAAACCTTACGTTTAGTGTTTTAATTGATTTGAAGTCTTTTGAGATTAGAGATCAGTTTTATTTGAGTATGTCGGTTTCTTTAGGTATTTATTCTGTTTTAATGGAAGAATGTGATACTAAATTTTATATAAAATGGCCAAACGACATATTGGCAGTAAAAGACAAAGTAGCTGGGGTTTTAATAGAAAATATAATAGGAGGGGCATATATTAAACACTCTATTGTTGGAATTGGTTTAAATGTAAATCAGGAAAATTTTCCAAATGAAATTACAAATGTTTCTTCTTTAAAAAGAATTGGATTAAAAGATTATAATTTAGATGAACTCCTATTAAAAATAATTAACTCAGTACAATATTTTGTAAGTTTTATTGAAAAGAAAGAATTTTCTAATCTTAAAAAAATGTATTTAGAACAATTATTTATGATTAACAAACCTGCAATGTTTGAAGATATTAAAGGCCGTATTTTCTTAGGTAAAATTGTTAACGTTTCTGAGGCTGGAATGTTAATGGTTGAATTAGAAAATGAAAAAATTCGCAAGTTTAATTTAAAAGAAATTAAATTTGCGAATCGTTAAATAAGTAGTGTTAACTTATAAATTACTTGCGTTTTCAGTTAATGTATTTATAAATTTTTGAAGTGGGCTTTTTACCATCATTGCCATCATTGGGTTAAAATCTCCGTTAAAAAGTAATTGACTTTCACAAGAGTTTTCAGAAACTTCTTTTATTAAAACAGTTAATGAAAAATTTAGTTTACTGCTGGCAGCTCCTAATATTATTTTATCAAATTCTTGTTTTTCCTTTATAACTAATCTAATTTCGGGCATACCTTTTAAACTAAATAGAAAAGAATCTCCATCTACTTCAAATTTTTGTGTGTTTTCAGGCATTAATTCCTTAAAATTTTTCAGGTCTAATAAAAACTCAAAAAATTCTTTTTGAGATTTATTTATTACAGATTTTTTAGTTTCTAAATTCATAATTAATTTATTGATTCCATTTACTTGGGTTTTCTCTCCATTCTTTTAAGGTATTCATTTCATCTTTAGTTATATAACTACTATCTAAAGATTGTTCAAGTAAATGATTATAATCACTTAATGTGGTTAAATTTACATTTGCTTCAGCAAAATTTTCATCAGCAACATCAAACCCATAATTAAAAATGGCAACCATACCTTTAACATTGGCTCCTTCTTCTCTTAATGCTTTTACAGCGTTAAGACTGCTTTTTCCAGTGCTAATAAGATCTTCAACAACAACAACATTCTTGTTTTTTTCTAAAAGACCTTCTATTTGATTTTTTCTTCCATGAGATTTAGGTTCAGGGCGAACGTAAATAAAAGGTATATTTAAGTGTTGCGCAACTAAAACCCCAATTGCAATAGCTCCTGTAGCTACTCCAGCAATTACGTCTGGTTTTCCGTATTCACATTCAATTATGTTTGCTAAGTTTTCTCTTAAATAATTTCTTATTTTAGGGAAAGAAAGCGTTGTTCTATTATCACAATAAATAGGCGATTTCCAACCAGAAGCCCAAGTAAAAGGATCATTCGGTTGCAATTTAATTGCTTTTATTTGTAATAATAGTTCTGCAGTTTTTTTTGCTGTATCTTTGTTCATAATCATAATGCAAATGTATAAAGTTTTTGTGAATGATAATCCTATTATTTTGACAGAAAATAATAAGATTTCAACAAATTTGAAAATTAACAATTTTAAAGAAGTACAAATTATTGATTTAATTGAAGAGTTATTTCAGTTAAAAAATAGTGGTATTTGTTTAATATGTGATGACTTGCAAATGTGTTGGAGTACTTTTATAAAATATTTTAAAATTCAAAAAGCTGCAGGAGGAAAAGTTTTAAATGATAAAAATGAAATTTTATTTATTTATAGATTTAAAAAATGGGATCTTCCAAAAGGTAAATTAGAAAAAGGAGAATCAATTTCTCAATGTGCCAAAAGAGAAGTTGAAGAAGAATGTGGAGTTTCAAACTTAGAAATTAAAAAAGAGTTAGAAACCACCTATCACATTTTTAAAAGAAAACATAAAACTATTTTGAAAATAACGCATTGGTATTTAATGACTACTAACTACAGTGGAAAATTAGTTCCTCAATTAGAAGAGGGAATTGAAGATGTTACTTTTTTTGATGAAGCTAAAACAAAAGAAGCTTTAGTAAATACCTACGAAAATATAAAGTTACTTTTCTAATTTGTAACGATTTCGTAACTCACAAAGTTTAATTACAATCTACTACAAAAAAGACTTATATTTGCAGCTTTTGTAAAATAACTACTTATGACTGAATTTATTAGAAAGAGAGTGTCTAATGTAAGAGATGATGTATTTTCTGGAATTACCGTTGCTTTGGCTTTGGTACCAGAAGCAGTTGCTTTTGCTTTTGTGGCGGGTGTAGATCCTTTAGTTGGTTTATATGCTGCCTTCATGGTTGGGTTAATAACTTCAATTTTTGGAGGTAGACCTGGTATGATATCTGGAGCTACAGGGGCTTTGGCCGTTGTTATGGTTAGTTTAGTTTCTGAAGGGAACGCTATGGGGGCTCCAGAAGAAAATTTAGGATTGTATTATTTATTTGCTACTGTTATTTTAATGGGGATTTTTCAAATGTTGGCTGGTATTTTAAAGCTAGGTAAGTTTGTACGTTTAATTCCTCATCCTGTAATGATGGGATTTGTAAATGGTTTGGCAATTGTAATTTTCCTATCTCAATTAGGAATGTTTAAAAAAAGTGTAAACGGTGAAAAGAGTTGGTTACAAGGTGAACAATTGTATTTAATGATTGGTTTAGTAGCTTTAACGATGCTTATAATGTGGGGATTACCACAAATAAAGCAAGCAAAAAAACTACCAGAAGCTTTAATAGCAATATTAGTTGTTAGTTTAATGGCTATTTTTATGAATTTTGATGTTGCAACAGTAGGATCATTTATTAGAGATGGTGGAGGAGAAGGTCTTAAAGGTGGATTACCAAAATTAACGTTAGAAACTTTTGCAAAAGTTCCTATGACTTGGGAATCTATTAAATTTATTTTGCCTTATTCATTAATATTAGCAGCCATTGGATTGATTGAATCTTTAATGACATTAAATTTAATTGATGATTTAACTGAAACTCGAGGTAATGGAAATAGAGAATGTATGGCTCAAGGAGGTGCAAATATTATTACTGGTTTATTTGGCGGTATGGGTGGTTGTGCAATGATTGGTCAATCTATTATCAATATTAAAGGTGGAGGAAGAGGAAGATTATCAGGTGTTGTAGCCGCTGTTTTATTATTGATATTTATTCTGTTTGGAGCTGAATATATTGAACAAGTTCCAATCGCTGCGCTTGTAGGTGTAATGTTTATGGTAGTAATAGGTACGTTTGCTTGGAGTAGTTTTAGAATACTAAACAAAATTCCAAAAGCGGATTTATTTGTTTTAATACTAGTATCTGCATTAACAGTAATATTTGATTTAGCCATTGCGGTAATTGCGGGTGTAATATTTAGTGCTTTAGTATTTTCTTGGGAAAATGCAAGAAGAATTAGAGCCAGAAAAAGAATGAGAGATGACGGTACTAAGATTTATGAAATTTGGGGACCTTTGTTTTTTGGATCAATAACTGCCTTTTTAGATAAATTTGATGTTAAAGATGATCCAGAATCTGTAGAAATAGATTTTGTTGAATCTCGTGTTTCTGATCATTCAGCCGTTGAAGCAATTTTTAATTTGGTTGAAAAATATGAAACTGCTGGAAAAAAAATTCATTTAAAGCATTTAAGTGAAGAGTGTAAAATGTTATTATATAAGTCGAGCCCTAAATTTAGTGAGGTTATTATTGAAGATATTGATGATCCTCGTTATCATTTAGCCGCAAATCCAGAAAAATTTACTAAAGGATTATTTGAAGATTAATTTTAAATATTCTTAAAAATTTGAAAATTCTATATAAAAAAGATTTTCATATTGTACACAAAAGCCTGTCAAAATTTTATTATAGATATTTTGACAGGCTTTTTGTGTAGGTGATAATTTTAATATTTATTAAATTATATGTTGTTTTTAAACCAAATCATGATCTGTTAGTGGCAAATTATAATATCTTTTACCGTTAAGTTTAAATATTGCATTTACAATTGCTGGAGCAATTACAGGAACGCCTGGTTCGCCAACACCACTTGGGTTTTCAGTACTTTCTACAATTTCAACATGTATTTTTGGAGCTTCATTAATACGAAGTATTTTATAATCATGGAAATTACCTTGCTCAATAGCACCATCTTTAGCTGTAATTTTACCATAATATGTCAAAGATAATCCAAACATTGCTGCCCCCTCCATTTGTGCTATAACAGTATCTCTATTAACAACAATTCCACAATCAATTACAGTGAAAATATTATGAACTTTAACTTTACCGTTAATCAAAGAAACTTCAACAATGGATGCTACATAAGAGAAGAAACTATAATGAACAGCCAAACCAAATGCATGTCCGTTTGGTAGTTCTTTATCCCATTCAGCATTTTTTGCTGCAATTTTTAATACATTTTTTAGTCTGGCAGTATTAAATTTAATTTTAGCTTTAGGCATTAATATTCTATCTTCTCCTATTAAGTTTAATCTAAATTCTAATGGATCTTTTTTAGCTTCATATGCTAATTCATCAGCAAAAACATTTATAGCAAATCCGTGAGGAATATTTATTACTGAACGAAGCCAACCAATGCGAACATGTGCAGGAGCTTTACCAATTTCTACTTTGTGATTTTCAATATTAAAAGGTAAATTGGTAGCGGCACCACTTTCACCACTAGAAGCGTATTCAACACCTGATACAAAAGTAGAGGAAATTGAAGGTAAAGCAAACCGATGAAGCCAACCTGTTACTTTTCCTTTTTTGTTTAATGAAGCTTTTAAGTACTGCGCACTGACCGTATGATAATAACCATGTTTAATTTCATCTTCTCTAGTCCAAACTACTTGAGCGGGAGCACCAATTAATTTTGAAGCAATAACAGCTTCAATAACATAATCAGGTTTTGATTTTCTTCCAAAACCTCCACCAAGAAGTGTAACATTTATAGTAACCTTATCTTCTGTAGTTTTTAAATATTCAACTACTTCTTTTCTCGCGCTCTGTGGAGTTTGAGTTGATGCCCATACCTCGCATTTATCGCCTTGTACCCACGCAGTAGCGGTAGGGACTTCCATTGGGGCATGTATTAAATGAGGTAGTTGAAATGTACTTTCTATAATTTTTGAAGCATCTTTAAAAGCCTTATTAATATTTCCTTTATCCTTGATTACTTTACCGTTTTTATGAACGTTTTTAGTAATCTCATTCATGTACTTATCTGAATTATAATTTTGATTATCTTTTAAATTCCATTCAATTTTTAAAGCTTCTTTCCCTTTAAACGCAGCCCAAGTATTTGAAGCAATTACAGCAACACCTCCCAATGCACCAAATGGTCTTTCAATTCTAGGAATTTCAATAATTTTCTCAACACCGGGGATTTTTAAAGCTTCGGTTTTATCAAATGATTTAACGGTTCCAAAGGTTACTGGGCATCTTTCAATTGCTACGTATTTCATATTCGGAATTTTTTTATCAATTCCAAAAGTTGCTTTTCCTAAAACATAATCTTCAGCATCTACACTTCTAAGATGTTTTCCTATATATTTATAATCTTTAGGATCTTTAAATGTTAAACTATTTTCATCTGGTGTTTTAAGTGTTTTTGCGATTTCAACTAAATCTCCAAAACCTATTTTTTTACCACTAGAATGTAAAATAAAATGATTTTCAGCGCTACATTCATTTGTTGGAACTTGCCATTTTTGAGACGCAGCAGTAATTAACATAGATTTTGCCATAGCTCCCATTTTTCGCATAGGATCAAATAAGTATCTAATACTTCTAGAACCATCTGTATTTTGATCACCATATTTTGAATCTCCTGTACCTTGTTTTACTGAAACTCTTGTCCAGTCTGCATCCATTTCATCTGCAATTATTGAAGGTAAAGATGTTCTAACTCCATTTCCCATTTCGGACCGAGATGCTACTAATGTTAAACTACCATCTGAGTTTAATTGAACAAATAAATTTGGATTAAAATTTATTAAATTTTCTGGTTTTATTTCTTTGTCAGAAAAAATGGAAGTATTACAAGCTAATATTAAACCTCCAGAAGCCAAACCTATACTTTTAACAAAACCTCTACGACTAATATTTTTTATAGTATTCATAATTAGGATTGTTTTTTTAGTTGAACAGTTCTATTAATTGCTTTTTTTATGCGTTGATAAGTTCCACAACGGCAAATATTACCAATCATAGCGTCGTCAATTTCTGTATCGGATGGATTTTCATTTTTATCTAAAAGAGCTGTAGCCGCTATAAGTTGCCCTGGCTGGCAAAAACCACATTGGGGAACATTTAGTTCTACCCAAGACTCTTGCAATAATTGTAGGTTTTTAGATTCGCCTTCAATAGTTAATATTTCTTTTCCTTGAGCTGCAGAAATAGGAATTATACAAGATTGAACAGGAGAATTATCTAGTAAAACTTTACACGAGCCGCATAAACCTTTTCCACAACCATATTTTGTTCCGGTTAATCCAATAATATCTCTTATAGCCCACAAAAGTGGCATTTCGGGAGAAACATCAATTATATGTTTTTCCCCATTAATGCTAAGTGTAATCATTATAATTTAATTAGTAGTTAATCTTAAAATAGCAATGTAGGTAATTTTTACGAAACCTACTTTTCTTAAGAAGCCTGTTTTTAAAGATTATTAATTGAAAACTATAAATTAGAAGTAATTAAAATTTATTAATTTTCTGAATTTAATAAATCATCAGTCTCAATTACCTCTCCAGGTTGCATATTGTTTATTTTTAGTGCGCCAATTCTAACTCTAACTAAGCGGAGTGTAGGGAAACCAACAGCTGAAGTCATTTTACGAACTTGTCTAAATTTACCTTCTTTTAAAGTTATAGAAACCCAACTTGTTGGTCCGTGACGTTCATCTCTAATTTTTTTCCCTCTTACTGGTAAATTGGGAATAGAATCTAGTTTGAAGGCATTACATGGTTTAGTCATATATTTTTTTCCTTCAAGTCCAATTTCCACACCGTTTTGAAGCTTAAAAACTTCTTCTTCAGAAATAATACCATCAACTTGGGCATAATATTCTTTTTCAATTTTAGAACTTCTAATGGTTTCACTCATTTTTCCATCAGTAGTAAGTAGTAATATACCTTCAGATGGTTCATCAAGTCTTCCAATAGCCATTATTCCTTCAGGAAAATTATATAACTCACCTAATAGTTTTTTTCTATTTTTTCGTTGTTCATTATTAACAAACTGACTTAAATAACCAAAAGGTTTAAATATTATAAAATGTTTGTGCAAAATATTATAGGTTTCCATTTAAAATTTGGAAGACAAGTTCTTTTGTTAGAGGTTTATCTGCTGCTTTTCTTTTTATATCATCAAAGCTAAATACAAAATCGCAACCATTTTTATAGTTGCTGCATCCGTAAGCTGATTTACCTTTTAACACAGTGCCTTTTTTACATTTTGGGCAGATAATTTTATCCGGTATTTTTTCTGAAGTTGTTTTAGATTGTTTTGGTTCTATTTTTAGTTTAAAATTTTCATCAAAACGAAGCAATCCTTCTAGATTTCCTGTTTCAGATTTAAAACCTTTTAAGTTAACGGTACATCCTTTTTTAAGAAGCCTAATATATTGGTTTTCTGATATTTTTTTATCTAAAAATGAAAAAGGTAATAGAAAATGGCATCCATTATTATAGTTACTACATCCATAAGCATTTTTACCTTTTAAAATAGTTCCTTTTTTACATTTAGGGCATTTCTCTGCTGAAATTCCTTTTTTTACAGTTTTTTTTATAGAAGTGCTTTTTGTTTTTTGAGAAGAAATATTAGCTCTTTTAGTTTCTGAACGAACCTCGTATACCAAATCGTCAACCATTTTTTTCATGTTTTTAATGAAAGTTCCAGCGTTGAATTTTCCTTTCTCAATTTCTTTTAATCTTTTTTCCCATCTACCAGTAAGTTCAGCAGATTTTAATAATTCATTTTGAATGATATCTATAAGTTGAATACCCGTTTCGGTAGGTAAAATTTGTTTTTTATTTCTATAAATATATTTTCTCTTAAACAGCGTTTCTATAATGTTTGCTCTAGTTGAAGGTCTACCAATTCCATTTTCTTTCATTACTTCACGTAAATCCTCATCATCTACTTGTTTACCAGCTGTTTCCATAGCTCTTAAAAGTGTAGCTTCAGTAAAAATATTTGGAGGTTTGGTTTGTTTTTCTAAAAATGATGGAATATGAGAACCTTTTTCACCTTTATTAAAAGTTGGTAAAATTCCGGTTTCTTTTTTTTCTACTCCAGGAGTTTCAAATACAGCTCTCCAGCCTTTAGCTAATATCTCTTTTCCGGTAGTTCTAAATGTAACATCATCTGCCTTTCCTATAACTGCAGTATTTGCAACAGAACAATCGTCATAAAAAACAGCGATAAACCGTTTTGTAATTATATCGTAAACTTGTTGTTGGTTGTATTGCAGATTTATTTGAACTCCTGTAGGAATAATTGCGTGGTGATCGGTTACTTTTTTATCATTAAAAACTTTACTTGATTTTTTTATCTTTTTACCTAATAAGGGTTGTGTTAAAGTACTGTATTTTGTTAAGTTTTTTAAAATTCCTTCCACTTTAGGATACACATCATTTGGTAAAAATGTGGTATCAACTCTAGGATACGTAACTACTTTTTGCTCATATAATTTCTGAACTATTTTTAAAGTTTCATCAGCTGAAAATCCAAATTTATTATTGCAATAAACTTGTAAACCAGTTAAATCAAATAGCTTTGGAGCATATTCTTTACCTTTCTTTTTTGTAATAGAAATAATTTCAAAATCACTTTCTTTAACTTTATTAGCAAATGATTCACCTTCTTCTTTTTTTAAGAAACGACCTTCTTCACAATTAAAAAGTATATCTCTATAAAGAGTTTGTAGCTCCCAATAAGGTTGAGGGTTAAAATTTTCAATTTCCTTAAATCTATTAACAACCATTGCTAATGTTGGTGTTTGAACTCTACCAACTGAAAGTACTTGTTTGTAACCGCCATGCTTAACAGTGTATAAGCGTGTTGCATTCATTCCTAAAAGCCAATCTCCAATAGCTCTTGAAAATCCAGCATAATATAAATTATCATAATTTTCTGAAGGCTTTAAGTTTTGAAAACCTTCTTTTATGGCTTCTGTAGTTAATGAAGAAATCCATAAGCGTTCAATTTTCCCTTTATAATTAGCTTGATTAATTACCCAACGTTGTATTAATTCTCCTTCTTGCCCCGCATCACCACAATTTATAATTACATCTGCTTTATCAAATAAACTTTTTACAATATTAAATTGTTTTATAATTCCAGCATTGTTAACAACTTTGGTCTCAAATTTTTCAGGGAGCATTGGAAGGTTGTTTAAATCCCAACTTTTCCAATGTGGTTTATAATCATTTGGTTCAAAGAGTGTACATAAATGTCCGAAAGTATAAGTTACAGCATAACCATTGCCTTCAAAATAACCATCGCGTTTTGTGTTGGCTCTTAATACGGTAGCAATTTCTCGGGCAACACTTGGCTTTTCAGCAATACAAACCTTCATTTATAATTTATTTTTAAAGAATGCAAAGTACTAATTTTTATGGAAAATTTAAGGCAATAATTTTATTTACTCAATATTATTTGTTGAAGATATTTACAAGGTTTATAAGCAAATTATAATAGTGAAAGCAGATATTTTAAATATTTATAAAATAAATAATCTGTTATTTAATTTATTCCTCTATATTTAAAAAATACTCAATTTAATAATAAAATAAATATTCCAATAATAAACATAAATGATAAAATTTACACTACAAGAAATTAATGCCTTATTAAAAGGTGAAATAGTTGGATCTTCGGATGCGATAATTAGCGGTCCAGAAGAATTAAAAAAAGCAACTAGTGAGCAAATTAGTTTCATTGGAAGTAATAAATTTGTTGGTTTATGGGAGGATTCAAAATCTAGAATTGCAATAGTTAATGATACTATAAAAATTGAACCAGGAAAGGATAGAGCATTTATAAAAGTAAAAAATGCAGATTTAGCTATGGCGGTTTTATTAGAAGCGTTTAATCCAGCTCCTCCTCAGTTTGAAGTTGAAATACATTCAAGTGCTGTAATAGATAAATCGGCAAAAATTGGTGAAGGCTGTAAAATTGGGGCAAATTGCTTTATAGGTAAAGATGTTGTTTTAGGAAATAATGTTGTTATATATCCAAATGTTACCATTTTTGATGAAACTAAAATAGGGGACGGTACAATAATTTGGTCTGGAACGGTTATACGTGAAAGAAGTGAAATAGGAAGTTATTGTATTTTTCATGCCAATGTAAGTATTGGTGCAGATGGTTTTGGATACCGTCCAAGTGAAGATGGAAGAGGATTGGTGAAAATACCGCATATAGGAAATGTAGTAATTGGGAATGGAGTTGAAATTGGTGCAAATTCTACAGTAGACCGAGCTAAATTTAGTTCAACAATAATAGGAGATGGTTGTAAAATAGATAATTTAGTTCAAATAGCTCATAATTGTGTATTAGGTCGTTCTTGTATTATGGCTGGAAGCAGTGGTTTAGCGGGTTCTGTAACTTTAGGAGATGGCGTTATGATTGGAGGGAGTTCATCCATAAAAGATCATTTAACTATTCATTCAGGTGCTGTTGTAGGAGGAGGATCCGGTGTTATGAACGACGTTCCAGCAGGAAAGACTGTGGTTGGTTATCCAGCAACTGATGCTCGTGATATGTTTAGACAATGGGTTGCTTTAAAAAAGTTAGGAAAAGCTTAAAAACCATTTTATTATTATTCAATGTAAATTAAAAATGAACAGAAAATTATTTTTTAATTTCAATAAATAATTGAACATATAAGTTTCAGAAATTAATTTATATTTGCTGAAAATGAATAAATTAAATAAATGATATGCTTAAAGAATTAAAAGAAATTAAGCCAGGTTATGGACTTGGTTTTTTGAAATTTGGAATGACAAGAGAGGAAGTTAAAGAATTAATTGGAGAACCTTCTTTTATTGATAAATACTCTCATTCAGAATCTGATAATGATTCAACAGAATCTTGGGAATATGATGAATTATTTTTATCTATTAGTTTTGATGAAGCTGAAGATTGGAAATTAATGATGCTTTCTGTTTCTTCAGATTTTTATGAATTGGAAGAAGTTTCCTTAATTGGATTTAAAGAGTTAAAATTAGTAAATCAATTAGATGAGTTTGATTTTGGTAAAATTTATCTCGAAGATTGTTCAGAAAATGATAATGAAGATCAAAAAGTAATTGAAATTGAAGAAAAATCTTTAAATTTTTGGATTTCAAATGGCCAATTAGATGAAATTCAATGGTCACCAATTTTTATTGATGAAGACACTATAAAGTGGCCCAAATAAAGAATTAAGATTTTACTGCAACAAGTTCAAGTTTTTTAATAAAGTTTATAGACTCATTATTAAAAATTTGAGCTTGTTCTATATTTACAACATGACCACAATTTTTTATTACCAATAAAGAGGATTTTAAATGTAGAGAAACTACCTTTTTTACTGCTGGTAAAAATAAGTGATCTTCTTCACCCATTATATAAAATGTAGGGATTTCAGTGTCTTTTGCTCTAAAAAAGCTGAGTAGAGGATTAATTTCTGAAGTTAGTTTAAACCACCTAATAAATTCTTTTTGGTATAGTTTTTTAGCTTCATTTACAAAAATTAAACGTGATTTTTTATGATTTTTCCGAGGCATTATTATAAAAGCAAATAGTTTATATAATACCAAATATGGTACAATAGATTTACATAAAACCCCAACTTTCATTAATATTTGAGATTTAAGGTTTAATTGCATTATTGCACCTCCCATAATCATACTTAAAACACGTTTTGGGTGTTTTTCGGCTAAATTTCTAATTAAAATTGTTCCTAAAGAAATTCCTGAAAAGTGAGATTTTTTTATGTTTAAATGATTTAAAACATCTACAATATCATTTGTTATTGCATCAAAAGTATATTCATCTTTAAATGTGTCTTTTAAGGCAGGTTTACTATTTCCATGACCTCTTAAATCTAAAACTAATACATTAAAATTTTTGCTAAAACTTCTAATTTGTTTAAACCAAATGGAAGAACTACCTCCAGCTCCATGAACAAATGTTACCCATTCTTTCGAAGTTTTATGTTTATACTCTGTATAGTTTAGCATTTAAATACTTAAAATTTGATTTTTAGATGAATAGCAAAAGTAATTAAAATAAAAAAAGGTTTTGAATAAATCTCAAAACCTTTTTTTATAGGATGTTATAGTTTAATGATTTTGATTGTTATCTAACACTATCTGAAACACAATCTGCATTTACAAGAGCAGAACCGTGATCCCAAGAATAACTTCCGTCTCCATTATTAGTCCAAGCAGAAACATAGCCCCAAGCATCGGCTAAAGCTCTCTTTATTTTTCCTCTTGCAAGTGGTTGGTCATCACCTTCGTTACCATCATTTCCAAAAGCAGACCAGTATTTTGTACTGTATTTTAAGATAGAACAAATAGCTAACATACTAGCTCCATCATTTGAAATACCTTTTTCTAGATTTATATTTATAATATTGTTTTTACGAATTTCATTTTCATAATTTGAGATTATTTTTTCAAATTCTTGTACTGTTAATTTGTTATCTAATGACTCTTTTGAAATTTGAGCTAATTTATCTAAGAAAGTTGTCATTGCAGGACTTAATTGTTCTGTTTTTGCTCTATAGTTTCCTTCTAAAATGCTTGAGACTCTTTTTGTATGAAATGGGATGTTGTTTTTTACGTCTTCAAAACGCAAACCAATATTGAAGCTTCCAAAAGTTTTATCATAAAATGATAAGCCTTGTTTAAACCTTGCTTCATGGTTTTTATTATTCTTAATATTCCAAACATAATTTAAGTAATTGTTATGGGTAATACCAAACTGGTCAAAGTTGAAACTAGTTTCTTTTTCTTTTGCACTTGAATGATCTAATTGCTCCAAAGTTTCATCTTTTTCGCAAGATGTAAAAGTTGCAATAATAGCAAATAGAATTACTGATTTTGAAATTGCTTTTCTGAAATTTTTAGTAATAGTTTTCATAATTGTATATTTTAAAATTGGTTTAATTATTGAATGATATTTTATAGTATCATTTGTTTTATACAATTATATAAACAAGAGCAGTTTTTTGTTACCTATGTTTTATAGAGGATTTTAAATAAATTAAATAAAAAGGTTGTTTTTCGTGCTAAAAGCCCTGTATTTAAGAGGAAAGTAATTACCACCAAACAGTAAAAAACTTTTGTAAAGTTCCGTTAGGGTGTTTCAACCAACATAATGGAGCTGTTTTTTGCTCAAGGTATTTAATAATTTGCAATTTAAAAGATTCATAATTAATCCAATTTGTTTGGGTTTGAACTTCAAGTAGCCAATTTAATTTAGACGGAATGTAAAATTTACATTTTTCAAATTGTTTAAGTTGATTTATATTAATATAAAACCCATAAATGCAATCGTTATTTATTTCTTTGAAAGAATTATTCTTAAGTTTTAATGGAACAAATAATTGCGCTTTAAAAATTACTTTTTGAGTGAAATCTTGAGCTTCATAATTTAAATTATTGAGTAATTCGTTTGTATGTTTTTTAAATAAAATTGGTAACTGTTTGTCCTTAAGTTTTGTTAATTTGGTAACCAAACTATCCTTTCTATTTGGACCAATCCAATGATCTAATTCATTATTTCCAACTTTGGGATCATATAAATAAAACTTATATACAATTTCTAAATGAATAGGAGCATTGTTTTTAAGCAAGAGACAATCAATTTCACCAACAGTTATTGTTTTGTTTTGAATTTGAATATTTGTTTTTAGAATTTCTATATAAGGAATCTGTTCTAAATGATTAAAAACAAATTGCTCTACTCTTTTACCCAAACGTGTGTTTGGGATTTGTTTATAATTAAAAATATTTAAAGGAATTTCGGGTAATTGTAATTGTTCAATTCCAAAAATATTAATTGATTTCCATAATAGTGGGGTATTAAAATATCCTTCATATTGTAACTGGATGTTTTTTGAATTCATTTTATAGATTTTCTATTTTTTGTTATTGAAATCAGATGAATTAGATTTCGGTTGTCATTTTGAGGCAAAGCAATGAATCTTACGCTTTATTGAGTTGGGATTCTTTATTTCCTTTCAGACATTTATAATGACAGATTTTGGACGTCATCTTAAACAAATTTTAATTAATTAAGTTATAACTTTAAATTTATTTAGTTTAGTTGTAAACTTATCAAAAATTCACGTACTAATAATAGTATAGAACCACAAAAATAAAAATATGTCGAAGACTTATTATGATCCAGCAGATTTGCGAAAATTTGGAAAAATAACAGACTGGAGTAAAGATTTAGGAGAAAAATTTTTTGAATACTACGGAAAAGTGTTTGAAGAAGGAGCTTTAACAGCTCGTGAAAAATCTTTAATAGCTTTAGCTGTTGCGCATACAGAGCAATGCCCATATTGTATTGATGCGTATACAAAAGATGGCTTACAGCGTGGCGTTACTAAAGAAGAAATGATGGAAGCAATTCACGTTGGAGCAGCTATAAAAAGTGGAGCAACTTTAGTTCACGGTGTTCAAATGATGAATAAAGTGAATAAATTAGATATGTAGTATGGCATTAAAATCGCTTAAAAAAAGAGCTAATAGTTTAGCAGATAGTAAAAGGCAATTAGAAATTCTTTCAAACGGGATTTTTAAAAGTGGTGAGTTACTAACATTTAAAGAGTCTGTAGCCTTAACAAATCAGTTTCCTATAAAGTCGAAACAACTCGAAATTTTACAAATAAATTTGGGGTATATGTGTAACCAAGTTTGTGCACATTGTCATGTAGATGCCGGTCCAGATAGACAGGAAATTATGACAAAAGAAACTATGCAGCAATGTTTAGAAGTTATAAAAACTACAAGTGCTCATACTCTTGATTTAACTGGTGGAGCACCAGAAATGAACCCTAATTTTGAATGGTTTGTAGAAGAGGCATCAAAGGTTGGAATTAAAGATTTTATTGTACGTTCTAACCTAACAATTATAACATCTAACAAAAAATATCATCATTTACCTGAGTTTTTTAAAAAACACAATGTTCATGTTGTATCATCAATGCCTCATTGGACACAAGGTAAAACGGATAAACAACGTGGAAATGGAGTTTTTAGTAAGTCTATTGAAGCATTAGAAATGTTGAATGTTGTTGGTTACGGAATGCCAAATTCTAAATTGAAGTTAGATTTAGTTTACAATCCTTCAGGTGCATTTTTACCAGGTGATCAGATGGGATTAGAAAATAAATTTAAAAAGGCTTTAAAGGAAGATTTTAATATTCAGTTTCACAGTTTATTTGCCATTACTAATTTACCAATCAGCCGATTTTTAGATTATTTAATTGCTTCAGAGAATTATGAAGATTATATGACAGAGTTGGTTGATGCGTACAATCCTGAAGCCGTAAAAAATGTAATGTGTACCAATACAATTTCGGTAAGTTGGGACGGTTGGTTATACGATTGTGATTTTAATCAAATGTTGAATTTAAAAGTTGCAAGCGAATCTAAACACATAAGTACTTTTAATGAAGATTTGTTAAGTAAAAGAACCATTATCACATCGCAACATTGCTATGGTTGTACAGCAGGTACAGGTAGTAGTTGTCAAGGAGCAGTAGTTTAATTTAAAATTTTAGTATGAAGAAAGTTATAACTTTTATGGCTGTAGTTGTTTTAGTTTTTCAATTTGGAAATGCACAAGAAACGTTACAAAAAGTGTTAGACAAACATAACGATCATAGTATTCCGTATATAAATGTTGAAGAATTGTCAAAAGATACAAGTGTCGTGTTGTTAGATTCTCGTGAGCCAAAAGAATTTAAAACAAGTCATTTAAACAATGCTGTTTTGGTGGGTTATGATCACTTCAACATAAAAGATATAACTAAAAATATTGAAGATAAGAACCAAAAAATTGTAGTGTATTGTTCATTAGGAATTAGGTCCGAAACTATTGCCAAAAAAATTAAAGATGCTGGTTATACCAATGTTTATAATTTATACGGCGGTATTTTTGAATGGAGTAATAATGAAAAACCTTTGGTAAATTCAAAAGGAAAAGAAACAAAAAAAGTACACACGTTTAATAAAGATTGGAGTCAATGGTTGTTAAAAGGAGAGAAGATTTATGAAGAATAATTTACTACTTGTTTTTACACGAAATCCTGAATTAGGAAAAGTAAAAACTCGTTTAGCAAAAACTATTGGAGATAAAGCGGCTTTAAAAACCTATAAAATATTATTAGAACATACGGCAAATGTTATTGAGAATGTAGATTGTGATAAGGCTATTTATTATTCAGTAAAAATTAGAAATAATGATGGTTGGAGTGAAGCTTATCAAAAGTACCAGCAAGAAGGAGAAGATTTAGGAATTAGAATGTACAATGCTTTTAAAAATGGCTTTGAAAGCGGTTATAAAAATGTTGTTATTGTGGGTAGCGATTTATTTGATTTAGAAGTAAAACATATAAATAGTGCTTTTGAAAAGCTAACAAATAATGATGTAGTAATTGGCCCAGCACAAGATGGAGGTTATTATTTATTAGGATTGAAAAAAGAAAATAAAGCTATTTTTCAATATAAAAATTGGGGAACTTCAACAGTTTTAAATGATACATTACAAGATTTAAAAAAGCATTCAATATCATTTTTAGATGTGCTAAATGATATTGATACCTATGAAGATTTGGAAAAGAATACAAAACTTAAACAGTTAATTAATGATTAAGAAAATAAAAGAAACTGCAGATTATTTAATTCAAAAAGGATTTGAAACTCCAGAAATTGGAATTGTATTAGGTACTGGTTTAGGAAAATTAATTAATGAAATTGAAATTATTCATGAAGTTGAATATAGCAATATTCCACACTTTCCAGAAGCTACTGTAGAGTTTCATAAAGGTAAACTTGTTTACGGAAATTTTGGAGAAAAAAAAGTAGTGGTAATGCAAGGGCGTTTTCATTTGTATGAAGGTTATAATTTGCAAGAAATTACTTACCCAATACGTGTGTTAGAAAAATTAGGAATTAAAACATTGCTAATGTCTAACGCGGCAGGAGCTGTTAATTTAAACTTCAAAAAAGGAGAATTAATGTTGATAGACGACCATATTAATTTACAAGGTGGTTCGCCATTAGCATTTAAAGGTGTGGAGCAATTAGGCGAGCGTTTTGTAGATATGTATCAGCCTTATGATGTTGAAATAAACAATAAGCTAGAAAAAATTGCTTCAAAAAATAATATAAAATTACATAAAGGTGTTTATGCAAGTGTTGTTGGACCTCAATTGGAAACACGTTCGGAATATAGAATGATAAAAATATTGGGAGCAGATGCTGTTGGAATGAGTACTGTGCCCGAAATTATTGTTGCCAATCAACTAAAATTAAAAGCAATTGCAGTTACTGTTTTAACCGATGAATGTGATCCGGATAATTTAAAACCAATAAATATTCCAGAAATTATTGCTTTGGCAGGGAAGGCAGAACCAAATATGATTACACTTTTTAAAGAATTAATACTAGAATTATAATGAGCTACTTAGAAACTACACATAACGTATATAAAGAGGCTGCACTAACGCCTGATGTTGGTTTGTGCTGTACAACCAATCCAATTTGGGAATTACCAGGTTTAAAGATTCCTAAAATTATGCAAGAAATGAATTACGGCTGTGGAAGTACCGTACATGCTCGTGATTTATCTAACAATCCTAAAATGCTATATGTTGGTGTTGGTGGAGGTATGGAGCTTTTACAGTTTTCATATTTCAATCGTCAAAAAAATGGCGTTGTTGGTATTGATGTTGTAGATGAAATGTTAGAAGCTTCTCGCAAAAATTTTGAAGTTGCAGAAGAACAAAACTCTTGGTTTAAAAGTGAGTTTGTAGACCTTAAAAAAGGAGATGCTTTAAATTTACCTGTTGAAGATAATTCAATTGATGTGGCAGCTCAAAATTGTCTATTCAATATATTTAAGGCCGAAGATTTAAAAAAGGCAATTGCTGAAATGTACAGAGTTTTAAAACCACACGGTAAATTGGTAATGAGCGATCCTACTTGTGAACAACCAATGAATGAAACTTTAAGAAATGATGATCGTTTGCGTGCCTTATGTTTAAGTGGTAGTTTACCAATTGATGAATATGTAAAAATGTTAACAGATGCTGGTTTTGGAACTATAGAAATTAGAGCTAGAAAGCCTTATAGAATTCTGGATCCTAAAAATTATGCTACAGACAAATTGATTTATATTGAATCTATTGAAGTAGCAGCGATTAAAGATCCAATGCCAGAAGATGGACCTTGTATTTTTACTGGTAAAGCAGCCATATATTTTGGTGATGAAGATTATTTTGATGATAAATTAGGTCACGTTTTATTAAATAATCAGCCTTTAGCTATTTGTGATAAAACTGCAGAAGCGTTGAAAAATTTAGAAAGAGATGATATTTTTATTTCAGAATCTACATATCATTATGATGGTGGAGGTTGTTGTTAATTAACAATTAAATATAAATGGATATTGAAAAATATATAGACATAATTAAAAACTCATACAATGGGTATTGGAATTATATTCAGCAAGAAATACTACTTCAAACTAATTGGGTAAACTATTTCTATGGTTTAATTCTAATCTCTTTGATTGTATGGATTTTGGAAATTATTTTTCCGTGGCGTAAGAATCAATCTATTTTTAGAAAAGGTTTTTGGCTAGATGTTTTTTATATGTTTTTCAATTTCTTTTTGCTGAATTTAATAGTGCTAATAGCATTGTCTAATACAGCAGCTCAATTTTTTAACGATACACTTTCAGTATTTGGGTTAACGCTAAATAGTTTTCAATTATTTGAAGTGAACACCTTACCAAAACCAATTAGTTTGTTGGTGTTTTTTATAATAACAGATTTTGTACAATGGAATATTCATAAACTATTGCACAAGGTTAATTTTTTATGGAATTTTCATAAAGTACATCATTCAATAAAAGAAATGGGATTTGCAGGGCATTTACGTTACCATTGGATGGAGCCTATTGTTTATAAATCATTAGTATATATTCCGTTGGCAATTATTGGAGGTTTTAATGTTGAAGATGTTGCTATTGTTCATTTCTCTGCCTTAACTATTGGGCATTTAAATCATGCAAATTTAGGTTGGGATTATGGTTTTTTAAAATACTTTTTTAACAATCCGAAAATGCATATTTGGCATCATAGCAAAGCCTTACCAAATAAATACGGTGTAAACTTTGGAATATCTTTAAGTATTTGGGATTACATTTTTAAAACGAATTATATTCCTACTAATGGTAAAAATATAGAATTAGGTTTTAAAGGAGATGAAAATTTCCCAACAACTTTTATAGGGCAAGAGTTGTTTGTTCAAAAAGAAAAAGATTAAAAATACTGACCAACACCAAATACAATTCCATTGGTGCCATCTCCCATTAAACTATGACCGTAGTCAATTCTAAGTACGGCGTTGTATATTCTTTTATGGATAAAACGTAGTCCAACTCCCGAAAATAATTTTATGTTTTTATGGTTGGTGAAGTCAGCTAATTTCCCTCCAGGATTTCTCCAAGAACCACCATCAATAAAGGCATTTCCTTGTAAGCAAAACCAATTTTTTTCAAGTAAAGCATAGCGGTATTCACTGTTTAAAACAATACTTCCGGTTCCTCTATCTACTATAATTCCAACACCTCTAATATTTACATTGTTATCTAATGAAAAGGGTGCAAATGGGGTTTTATTGTTCGTAGACAAACCCATTCGTATTCTATTAGACCAATTACCTCTTTCGCCAACGCGTTTAAAGTAAAAGAAATCGTTCCAAGCAATTAAAAAGTCTTTTTGGTTACCATCAGATTTTACCAACTGTCCATAGAACTGACTTTTAAATCCGTCTAAAAATTGATAATGATATTTTAGGTTTGAATAGTTGTAGACAAATTTAAAAAGGAACTTGTTTAGGTTTAATTTTTGAGGAATTTCATTACTCGTAATCCCATCTAAGTAGTTGTATTTTTCGTTAAATGAATTTATACCAAGTTCAAAATTGTTTTTTGAATTTAACTGATACAATCCTAAAACTTCGTATGAAATATTGTTGTAGAGGTAGTTTGCAGAACCTTCGTTAAAGTAAAGAGGTTCTTCACTTTTCCAATTTTGATGATTAATTGCAAGGCCAAATTTATTTGAAAATAGGTGAGGAGCTCTAAAATTAATGGCATATGTATTATATCCATTATTTTGATAAAAGCCTCCAAAACCAATATTTTTACCCAAGAAATTATAGTCGTAAATACCAATTTTATAAGCGATGTCACTTTTGTTATTAGTCCAGAAGTTTACATCTGGGATAATGGTGAAGTTTTCTTCAATATTAAATATTAAATTGAATTTATTTTTAGCAAAAGTTTTTTCAACTTTATAAGTAGCGTGAGAAATAGCGGCTAATTTTATAAGCGTATTTGTATCACTATTTAATCTAGTGCTATCAAGAGTTTGATTAACTTTTGATTCAATTATTCTTTTTAAGTAAGTTGTATTTGTTTTTTTAGCTCCATTAATAACAATAGCGTTGATTGTTTTTTCTTGCGAAAAAGAATTGAAAGATATGGATAAATATAAATAAACAAATAGCAGTTTTAACCTCATTATTCAGCAATAAAAGATTTTTGAATTACTAAATTAACCCAATTATCTTCACTAACAGCCATTAATGTAAAATTATATTCATTATTAATTATAAGGTCTGGTGGTGTTTCTCTAGTTACATTTAGTACAGTGTTTGTTAAATTATAATATTGGAACCATTTTTGGTAAGTGTAGGTTCCCGAGAGTAAGTTGTTTTCAGCGTTTGAAATTACTTCAAAATAAATTGCATTTTCTTTTATATTGCCATCTTCCCAAGAAAATTTAGGCATTTTTGTTTCAGGATATTCAATTGAAACATTGTTGGTCCACTCAGTTAGTTTTGTTTGATGTTTTAATCGGATAGGATTTGATTTATGCAATTTTCCATTTGTTTTATAAGTAACAATACACCAAACTTCTTTGTTGTTGTTTCTTACAAATCGTTCTAAATAACCATTAAAAACAGGCTCTTGTGGATATTCTGTTAATTTATATAGAGAAAAATTATTTTTATCAATTTCTAAACTTGAAGTTTCAAAATATTGTATTTCGGTTGCTGTTAAAATTGGATAATAAAAAATATATGAAATGTTATTATTGCTTTTGTCACTGGCTGCACAAGCAATAACTTCATCCAATTCTAAATTTGAATTGAATTCTAAATAAGAAGCTAAATCATTGTTTATTTTAAATTCAATGCCATCATCAGAACATGAGTTCAGTAGCATTGTTGTGATGATTAAAAATATGGATATTTTATAATTCATGATTCTTTATTTTAGTCTGTATATCTACTTTTAATAATTTCTTGAGCAGGTTTGTCATTAACATACCATCCATTTTCATTTGAATTATTTGTTTCATTTTCAAAAATTAATTTCCATTCCCAAAAGAAACCACCAGCAACCCAATTTTCATCCCAAAAAGTGTCATAAAAAGATTCGTAAGTGTTAGATTGTGTTTTGTAATTTATGTTTTTTGAATTTATTTCACCTAATTCCCAACCTTTCCACGCTCCAAAATCCATGCTTCTATAACCATATTCAGTAAATAATATTGGTTTATTATACTTACAAGATAAATTATGTAATTTGTTTTTTACAGGTTCAAAAGCGTTAATTAGTTGGCTATAAGTTGGTGTTCTTTTATTTACCAAAGGAAAATAAGAGTTAATACCAATATAATCTAAATCATCCCAAAAATTAACATGTTTATATTCATCCCAATTAGCAGCATAGGTTAATTTTAAATTAGGAAAATCTGTTTTTATTTTTCTAATTAGGGATTTAAAAAATTCAGGTCTTCGTTTTACAAATTCTCTTAATTCGTTGCCAATAGAAAGCATTTTTACTTCTGGGAATTTATTGGCAATTTTAGCAAATTCATACAATAAATCTGAATATGTTGCTTCAATTTCTTTCCATTCGGTTTCATTAGTAACATAAAAATCTCCCCAAAAATTGGAACCATTTACTTCCCAAAATGAAGTTAAAGGTTTTAGCAATATATTTTGAAATCCGCTATTAATTACCTTTGGTATTACACGGTTTAATTGATCTATTTCACGTTCTATTTGATATTCATAAGGTCTACATGGATGAAAGTTTTCGCACAAATAAATAAAGTTTACTTGGGGTGAAAGAGCAATCCAATTTGCATTTGTTTTTTCTGCCATTTTAATGGAATTCAATCCATCCAAAGATAATTTCCAAGTTTCTAAAACAGATCCTCCTTTAATTTTGTTTTCAATGTTAAAATGATCAGTATCACAATCAGTTAAAAAATCTTCATCTGAATTTCCGCAGGAAAAAAACAGGGATATAATTAAACTCAGAAAGGCATAATTTTTAGTTTGCATATAGTTGCTTTAAAAGTTCTTCTGCAGGTTTATTTTGAAGTGTAAATCTATTATTTTCATTTCCTCCAGAGTTTGAATGGTTTGGATGCCATTTCCATAAAAAACCACCTGCAAACCAAGTTTCAACCCAAAATTCATTATAAATAGCTACTAGAGCAATAGCTTGTGCTTCTGAATTAAACATTCCTTCAATATGAGAAGAGTCCCAAGGTTTATGGGTTGTGTAATCTATACTTCTGTAACCAAATTCAGTAAACAAAATAGGTTTATTATATAATGAATTTACTTTTATAATTTCATTTTTATGTGGTTGCCAAGCTGTTTTTAAATCTGTTTTATTAGGTGTTTTAACATTGTTTAGAGGGAAATAAGCATCAATTCCAATATAATCTAAATGCTCCCAAATTGGGATTTTATTGTATTCATCCCAGTTAGCAGCGTAGGTTAGTTTTCCGTTATAAATTTTCTTGATCTCACTAATTAGTTGAGACCAGAATTCAGTTCTGTCGGATACAAATTTTTCTAACTCAGTTCCTATACATAAAATTTCAATATTGTGTTTTTCTGCGATTCTTGCAAATTCAAGAATATATGCTTTATAACTAGTTTCAAGTGTAATCCAATCTTCTTCTGAATTCATTATTATTAAACCAGTATAATCACCACGTTTAACCCATAATTGTGGTTTCAACATAATTTTTAAATGATGCTTTTTTAATTGATCAATATATTGTTCAATCCCTTTTGAAGTTTCTCCAAACCATTGCCAGTCTTCATTAAAACGAACATTTGGAGAGTTTAAACTTTGTAAAAAAGCAAAAGGCATTAATGTAATAGCGTTGGAATTTACTGTTGTAATATGTTCTACGTGGTTTTTTTCTAATGGGTTTTTGGTTGAAGTTAAACTGAGTCCATTATATTTAATAGTAGGGTTTGTAAATGCTAAAGCTTCATTAGAATTTTCACATCCTAATGAAGCTTTAATATTTATTAATATTAGTATAAATATCCAAAAGTGTTTCATATTTTTTAATTAAATAACCATCTTAATCCTATGTTATATGTTTGTCCTAAACCAGTATTGCTTCCATCAACAAAGTTTGTGTAAAGCGCTTCAATATTTAAAATATCACTTAGTTGGTATTTAGCACCACCACCTAAAGCTGTATAATTTTGCGAAAAATCGTTTCCTAAATCCAATCGTTGATTGTGTTGAGCTAACACTAATAAAGTAAATTTATTACTTGGAAAGTAACTTAAAAATACACCAGGAGTTAAACCTAAACTATTATTAGCAAAGCTATCTTCACTTTTTCCGAAGTTAAATTCAGTGTTTAATTCTGTGAAAATTTGCCATTTATTTCCAGGAAATGTATGATCGAAGAAAAACCTGTTTTGAAAAATAAAACCTTTTTGATCTAAAAATACACCATGCTCAGTTTCATTATCAACTAAAGGAATGTGAAAAGCAGATTGTATTGTGAAATTACCAACATTTTTTAAAGGATTAAATTTAATTGCTGGTGCAAATGAAGTTAAACCAGAACGTGCAGAACTTCTTTCACCATCAAATTTAAAAACATCAAAAGCATCTCTATCTCCAATAACATTAGATCTAAATTCTAACAATAAACCTACATTCAGTTTACTGTTTTCTGAAACTCCTGTAAAAATATCTAAGCTCGAAGTGAAAAATGTTTGTCTAGGTTCTTTAGCGTTTGAAAATGTACTTTCAGTTTGTGTGTATAAATTGTTAAACCATTTAATATCAACCTGACCTTTATCTAATAATTTAGAAGGTGTATATTCTTGAATATTACTCTTTTTGTCTTTCTCTTGCGCATTAGAGTTAAAACTAACAGCTATTATTAATATTGCAAATAAAAATTTTCTCATTTTTTTGTAATTGTTTAACAGTTTTATTGTTTGTTTAAATTCCAATTATAAGTGGAATATGAAAGTTTATAGTTTGATGGTATTTTTTCGTTTCTGTATTTATTTATAAAGTCAATTTCGGTGGTTTTATTCATTGTAAAATCTTCTTTATACCATTTTAAAATTTCAGAACCTTCAATACGTTTTTTCTTTTTGTTAACAGTAATAAAGTAATTACCATTTAAAGCAAGTGTTGTTTGTTTTTCTAGCTGATGATTTACAGAAATAGGTAGGTATGCTTCTTGGATTAAAGGAGGGCATCCAATTGCACCACAAACCAATACAAAATGAAATCTTGGGTCTTTAAAATTTGCTCTTAAAAACTCGTGTTCAATATTATTTAGTGTTGTTTTTGTTCCTCCTAAATCGTATTCCTTTTTATCAAAAAAACCTGCAATACTTAATGGTGATTTGGTTGGGTAATTATCAATAATTCCTTTAATAACAGTTAAGTTATAGGTATTTATCCAAAAAGCTTGATATTCATTTTTGTTTTTTTTATTTACTTTAATCGTTTTTGCTAAATTGAATAAATCATTTAATTCAGATTGATTTTCATGAATGTTGTTGTAAGCTACTTTTCCATTACTCACATTTTTTTTGAAAAAAGTATCTGCCTTTTGAAAAAAAACATCAAGAGTTTGGCTTTGCACTTGAGCAGAGATTAATATAATAAATATAGGTATGTAAATATTTTTCATTTTTTTTAAAATTTGTTCAAAAATTTGGCCTTTATTGTTTTAATTGTCAAACATTTTAGGTCATCCTTACAATAAAACGTAATTTAGAATTATTCTAAATTACGTTTTATTATTAAGTATTAGGATTTAATTTCGACCTAAAGTTTATATCAAACTAACTATGGAGCACATTGTAATTATTGGGAATGGAATTGCAGGGGTAACTGCGGCTCGCCATATTCGTAAAAAATCAGATAAAAAAATAACTATTATTTCGGAGGAGTCTGAATACTTTTTTTCCCGTACAGCTTTAATGTACGTGTATATGGGGCATATGAAATTTGAGCATACGCAACCTTACGAAAATTGGTTTTGGAAAAAGAATAAAATTAATTTAAAACAAGGTTTTGTTCAGCAAGTTGAAACAACTTTAAAAAGGTTAATTTTTAAAAATGGAGAAGAACTTCAATATGATAAATTAATTATTGCCACAGGAAGTAAGCCTAATAAGTTTGGTTGGCCTGGACAAGATTTAAAAGGAGTACAAGGTTTGTATAGTAAACAAGATCTTGAAAATGTTTCTTTAAATGCTCCAAATAATAAAGTATGTAAGCAAGCTGTAATTGTTGGTGGAGGTTTAATTGGGATTGAATTAGCTGAAATGTTAAGAAGTAGAGGTATTCCAGTTACTTTCTTGGTGCGTGAATCTAGTTTTTGGAATGGAGTTTTACCAAAAGGAGAAAGCGAATTAATTAACAAACATATGATAGAACATCATATAGATTTACGGTTAAGTTCTAATTTAAAAGAAATAATTTCAGATGAAAGCGGTAAAGTAAAAGCTATTGTTATTGAAGAGACTGGAGAAGTAATTTCGTGTGATTTTGTAGGTTTAACAGCGGGTGTTTCACCAAATATTAATTTTATTAAATCTTCGGAAATTGAAATAAATAGAGGTGTTTTAGTAAATAGATTTTTAGAGACAAATATTAAAGATGTTTTTGCTATTGGAGATTGTGCAGAGCAAAGAGAAGCCATTGGAGAAAGAAGGGCAATAGAAGCAGTTTGGTATACCGGAAGAATGATGGGAGAAACTGTGGCGCAAACAATTTGTGGAAATAAAATTGAATACAAGCCTGGACATTGGTTTAATTCTGCGAAGTTTTTAGATATTGAATATCAAACTTACGGTTGGGTTTTTGCAAAGCCAAGAGAAAATGAAGCTCATTTTTATTGGGAATATTCAAACCATAAAATTTGTATAAATATAAATTATAATAAAACTACAAAACAGTTTATAGGGATAAATACTTTTGGAATAAGAATGCGTCATGAAGTTTTTGATAAATGGTTAACAGAAGAAAAAACGATAGATTTTGTGCTAGAAAATTTAAAGGAAGCAAATTTTGATCCTGAGTTTTTCAAAAAGTATGAGCAAGAAATTTCAGCAGCATTTAAAAATCAACTAATAACAGCATAAAGAATAATTATGAGTAAGAATTCAAGTTTTTCAATTTCGAATCCAGATAAATTAAAGTTAGATACTGTTCAAAAATTAGGATTGGTTTTAGCCTTGTTAGGGCTTTCAATTATATTTTTAGCTTGGTTTGGAATCACTTTTCCTTATCCAACAGCTTTTTTAAGTATTTCAATTTTATTCATTTTTGGAGGTACGGTTATTTATGCAAGACAAACTTATATAAATCAACCAGCAGGAATTAAGAATAATTACGTTTGGTTTAATTCGTTGTCTAATAGAGGTGTTTTAGGCTGGCTTCTAGGGATGGTTTTAACCTTGTTTTATGTATTGTTATATTGGTTCCCGTCTTATTTAGGTTATGACGCCAATGGAGTTGCTAACACAGGTTTGGTTGCTTTATTTGATCCGTTAAGTTTGTTTTTTAAAGACAAAATAGCTAGCCAGTGGTTTGTGTATGGAACTTTGTACACCTTATTAATTACTTCATTAGGAGTAAAGTTCATGTATAAATATAGACATAATAGATACCAATTAATAAGAACAACGGTTGTTATAATCTCACAATTATTATTAGCTTATTTAATTCCTGAAATTTTAGAAGGCTTAAATTCTGACCTACCATATTTTGCAAAGGATATTAAAAATATGTGGCCTTTAAATTATTACTTTTTTGAACCTTGGCATTTAGATAATATGCGAAATGGAGGTACATTGGGTATGCTTTATTTGGTTATGGGTATATTTATGTTTTTGGTATTTACACCTATAATAACTTATTATGTTGGTAAACGTTGGTATTGTTCTTGGGTTTGTGGTTGTGGTGGTTTGGCAGAAACAGCAGGAGATTCGTTTCGCCAATTATCTTCAAAAACAGTTTCATCTTGGAAAATTGAACGTTGGATGATTCATACAGTAATGGTTTTAATCTTTATAGTTACAGCAGTTGTACTTTATGGGTATTTTACAAATACAGGTGAGTTTTTTGGAATTAGCATTTACAGTTATTTTAGTAAACCTTACGGGTTTTTAATTGGAGCAATGTTTTCTGGTGTTGTTGGAGTTGGTTTTTATCCTGTTTTAGGTAGCCGAGTTTGGTGTAGGTTTGGTTGTCCGTTGGCAGGTTATATGGGGTTATTTCAACGTTTTAAATCTCGTTTTAGAATTACAACAAATGGTGGGCAATGTATTTCTTGTGGAAATTGTTCAACGTATTGCGAGCAAGGAATTGATGTTAGAGCCTATGCGCAAAAAGGAGAGAATATTGTAAGAGCTAGTTGTGTTGGTTGTGGAATTTGTTCGGCTGTGTGTCCTAGAGGTGTTTTAAAATTAGAAAACGGACCAGAAGAAGGCCGTATAAATCCAACAGATGTTTTACTTGGAAATGATGTTGATTTAATGAATTTTGTTAATAAAAAACAAGATTAGTTATGAGAATAGCTTTCATTCTTTTTTTGCAATTATCGTTAACCTCAATGTTTGGTCAAAAAGCTGAATATGTAAAATCATATTATGAGGATAATCAAATTAAAAGTGAAGGTTGGATAAAAGGTACAGAGAAAAGTAACTATTGGAAGTATTATTATGACAATGGAAATATAAAAAAAGAAGGTCGTTATAAAAATGGAAAACCAACTAAATATTGGTATTTTTATAATGAAGATAAATCAAAATTAGAGGAAGGTCATTTTATAAAAGGATTTAAATTTAAATGGTGGATTTTATATGAAAAGAATAAAATAGCTCATAAAATTCAATATGATTTTAATAAAAAAAATGGCTATTGTTTGTGTTATGCAAAAGGTAAAATATTTAAAGTAGTACGATATAAAAATGATTTAAAAGAAGGTGAGTGGACCGACTTAAAAAAATTCAAAAAAGAAAATAAATTTTAATGATTGTAAAAGTTATTATCCCCGCTTTTAATGAAGCAGATTCTATAGGAAATGTAATAAACGAAATTCCTTCTTTAGTTAATGAAATAATAGTAGTAAATAACAATTCAACAGATAATACAGAAGAGGCAGCTATAAATGCTGGGGCAACTGTTTTAACTGAATTAAATAAAGGCTATGGTTACGCTTGTTTAAAAGGAATGGATTATATTTCTAAACAAGAAATTAAACCAGATATTATTGTTTTTTTAGATGGAGATTATAGTGATTTTCCAGAAGAGCTAACAAAAATTATAAAACCTATTGTTAACGATAATATTGATTTTGTTATTGGTGCACGTGTTGAAGATTTAAGAGAAAAAGGATCAATGACTCCGCAGCAGATTTTCGGAAATTGGTTAGCAACTTTTTTAATGAACCTATTTTTTAAAGCAAAATTCACAGATTTAGGTCCGTTTAGAGCTATAAAATATGATAAGTTGTTAAGCCTAAATATGGAAGATAAAACTTATGGTTGGACGGTAGAAATGCAATTAAAAGCATTAAAACAGCAATTATCATATATAGAGGTTCCTGTAAATTATAAAAAAAGAATAGGGGTTTCAAAAGTATCAGGAACAGTAAAAGGTTCAATTATGGCAGGAGTTAAAATATTAGGATGGATTTTCAAATACAGTTTTAAATAATGATTTTAGAAACAATAATAATAGTTGTTTATTCAACAGCGCTAATACTCATATTTTTATATGCGTTGGCACAATTAAACTTACTGTTTAATTACCTAGCTGCGCAAAAAAAAGAAAATGACAGTCCTAAATTTGATTTCTCAAATTCTAGTGAAATTCCTTATGTAACCATACAATTACCGGTTTATAATGAGTTGTATGTTATAGAGCGTTTATTAGAAAATATTGCTAAAATAGAGTATCCAAAAGATAAATTAGAGATTCAGGTTTTAGATGATTCCACAGATCAGTCTGTTGAATTAACCAAAAAAATTATTGATAAATTATCCCAAACAGGGTTAGATATTAAACAGATAAAAAGAATTGATAGAGTTGGTTTTAAGGCAGGTGCATTAAAAGAAGGTTTAGAAATAGCAAAAGGTGAGTATATAGCTATTTTTGATGCCGATTTTTTACCGAAAAAAGATTGGTTAAAAAAGACGATACCATATTTTAAAGATGATAAAGTTGGTGTTGTTCAAACTCGTTGGGGCCATATTAATAGAAATTATTCAATTCTAACAAGGATTCAAGCATTTGCATTGGATGCTCATTTTTCATTGGAACAAGTTGGTAGAAATAGCAAAGGGCATTTTATTAATTTTAATGGAACAGCCGGAGTTTGGAGAAAGGAATGTATTCTTGATGCAGGGAATTGGGAAGGGGATACGTTAACGGAAGATTTAGATTTAAGTTATAGAGCACAATTAAAAAACTGGAAATTTAAATATTTAGAAGATGTTGAAACTCCGGCAGAATTACCTATAGTAATAAGCGCTGCCAGATCACAACAATTTAGATGGAATAAAGGAGGTGCCGAAAATTTTAGAAAAATGTTTTGGAAAGTGGTGTCAAGCAAAAATATTTCTGTAAAAACCAAAGTTCATGGGTTGTTGCATTTATTAAACAGTACAATGTTCTTAAATATATTTATTGTAGCGGTATTAAGTATTCCAATGTTATATATAAAAAATGAATATGCTCATTTAAAAAATTATTTTTATGTAATGAGTTTTTTTATTGTAAGTACCATGATATTTTTTATTTGTTATTGGTTTATGTACAAAAAAAGATATGGAACAGGATTTAAAAGTTTTGTAAGGTATATAGCTATGTTTATTACATTTTTCTCAATAGCAATGGGATTTTCATTACATAATTCTATAGCAGTAATGGAGGGGCATTTAGGCAAATCTAGTGATTTTATAAGAACACCTAAGTTTAATGTAAATTCAATAAAGGATAGTTGGAAAGGAAATATATATATTACAAAGAAATTATCTCCAAATATAATAATTGAAGGTGTTTTAACCCTTTATTTTGCGTTTGGTATGTATAGTGCTTTTGTAGTTGGAGATCAGGGTGGTGATTTTGGATTATTTCCATTTCATTTAATGTTATTTCTAGGTTTTGGTTATGTCTTTTTTAAATCAATAACTTCAAAAGTGTAAAACTAAATACATGTTAAATTGGTTAAAAGAGCAAAAATTATCCATAGTGTTGACCATAATTGGGATATTGGGATATTTGTTATTTGCTTATAAAATTGTTAGAACAGATTATTCAGAGCTAATAGTTTTATACACAGTTCTGTTTTTAGTTTCATTTTATTTATTGAAATTAAATAAGAATAATTTAAGCTATTTAATAGTAATTTCAATAGTGTTTAGATTTCTGTTCCTGTTTGCTATACCAAATTTATCGCAAGATTTTTATCGTTTTATTTGGGATGGTAGAATGATATTAGAAGGATTTAATCCGTACTTATTTACTCCAGAATCGTTTATTATAAAAGGTGAATTTCCTATTGCTCAAGCAAAAGAGTTATATGCAGGTATGGGAAGTTTAAATGGAAGCCATTTTACAAATTACCCTCCAATAAATCAACTTTGTTTTGCCATTGCAGGTTTGTTTGCTGGTAAAAGTATTCTAGGATCAGCTTTGGTCATGCGATTGCTAATTATTTTTGCAGATGTTGGTATTCTTTACTTTGGAATTAAATTATTAAAGAATTTAAAGTTACCAGTTTATTCTATTTTCTTTTATATTTTAAATCCGTTTATAATTATTGAACTTACCGGAAATCTTCATTTTGAAGCTGTAATGTTATTCTTTGTAATTTGGAGTTTATATTTATTACATAAACAAAAGTGGAAATTAGCTGCCGTAGTTTTTGCCCTTTCTATATCAGTAAAATTAATACCGTTAATATTTTTACCATTATTTTTTCAGAAGTTGGGATTCAAAAAAAGTGCGCTATTTTATGGAATTGTAGGTTTGGTAAATATTGCATTATTTGCTCCGTTTATTTCTTTAGAATTTATTATAAATTATACAAAAACAGTAGGTCTTTGGTTTCAAAATTTTGAATTTAATGCGAGTGTTTATTATATAGCACGCGAAATAGGTTATTTATTTAGAGGTTATAATGAAATTGCCATAATTGGAAAAATATTACCTGTAATTGTAATAGTTTTTATTTTGATTGTTACATTTTTTAGAAAAAACAAAACAATTGTTGAGATAATAACAGCAATGCTTTTTGTATTGTCTTTTTACTATTTTACATCAACAACAGTGCATCCTTGGTATATTGCAACACTTTTATTATTGTCTGTATTTACTAAATATAAATTTCCTTTAGTTTGGAGTTTTATAATAATTATTAGCTATTTAGCCTATGCAAATAGTGAGAACAAAGAAAACCTTTGGATTATTTCTTTTGAATATTTAATTGTTTATAGTGTTCTTTTTTATGAGTTAATTAAACATAAAAGAAAGCAACGGCACTTACTTTTCTAAAACACTTGGTGGTACTAAACCAGAAATATCTCCTCCATGTCTATAAACGTCACGAACAATACTTGAACTTATAAATGCAGTATCGGCAGAAGTTAATAAAAACACGGTTTCAATTTTGGTAAGTTTTCTGTTAGTTTGAGCAATTGCTTTTTCAAACTCAAAATCGGCAGGATTTCTTAAACCACGTAAAATAAAATCAGCATTAATTTCTTTACAGTATTCTGTTGTTAAACCAGTGTAGGTGGTTACTTTTACTTTAGGTACGTTTTTGTAATATTTTTCAATAAATTGTTTACGTTGTTCTAATGAAAACATATAGTTTTTATCAGAATTAAGACCAATTGCAATTACAATTTCGTTAAACAAAGGCAAACCTCTGTTAATAATATCTACGTGTCCTAAAGTAATTGGATCAAATGATCCAGGAAATATTGCTCTTTTCATTTTAGTTAGTTTTTAAAGCTGTTTCAATTGCGTTTTTAAATAATTTTGCTAATGAAATATTGCACTCTTTAGCTTGTTGAGGAATAATACTTTCAGTTGTTAAACCAGGTACTGTATTCATTTCTAAAAAGTGAGGTTCTCCATTTACAATAATATATTCACTTCTTGAAAAACCACTCATATTAAGTGCTTTATAAGTCTTTATGGCAACTTTTTCTAATTTAATTTGTATGTTTTCAGGAAGGTCAGCGGGTGTGATTTCTTCTGATTTTCCTTCGTATTTAGCTTCGTAATCAAAAAAATCGTTTTCAGTAACTATTTCGGTAATTGGTAATACCTTTATTTTTCCTTCAAAAGTAATAACTCCAATTGTAACTTCACGTCCATCTAAAAAAGATTCAATTAATAGTTCAGAATCTTCTTTATATGCTTTTTCAATTGCAGGAATTAATTCACTTTCAGTTTTTACTTTTGAAATCCCATAACTAGATCCGGCATTGTTTGGTTTTACAAAACAAGGTAATCCAACTTTTTTAATTATTTCAGGTGTAATAATAGCATCTCCTTTGTTTAAAAAGCAAGAAGTCGCTGTTTTAATACCATACTCTTTTACAACGCTTAAACAATCTCGCTTATTAAATGTTAAAGCCATTTGATAAAAAGGTGCAGAGGTGTGCTTAATTCCCAACAACTCTAAATATGCTAATATTTTTCCGTCTTCTCCAGGAGTTCCATGAATAGCGTTAAAAACACAATGAAAAGATACATTATTACCATTTAATACAAAAGAAAAATCATCTTTGTTAATGGTGTATTCTTTATTATTTTCATCTAAAGCTACCCATTTTTCGGTTAAAATATGAACTCTATATGCATTGTATTTTTCAGTGTCTAAATTTTCATAAACAACATTTCCACTTTTAAGAGAAATATTAACTTCAGACGAGTATCCGCCCATTATTATGGCAATATTTTTTTTCATTTTAAGTTTATAGCTTTAACAATGATTGCAAAATTACATAAATTAAAGTTGAATGTTGTGTTGTTAAAAAATGAAAAGTTAAAAAAAGGTGATTTGTTTTCAAATAATTGAATAAATAAACAATTAAGTAATTTGAAATTTATAAAGTATCTTTGCCAAAATAAAAAAAAGAAAAATGAGTTTAGTTCAATTTATTAAATCCAAGAGTTTTATGAAACAATTGTTATTTGCAATTGTAGGTTTAATAGTTTTTGTTTTTGCTGTTATGAAATGGGTAAACATATCAACAAATCATGATCAGAAAATTGAGGTTCCAAATTTGGAAAAAATGAGCTTAAGTGAAGTAGAACATACATTAAGTGAATTAGACTTAAAATTATTTGTGATTGATTCTGCAAGTTTTAATCCAGATTACCCTAAAAAATCGGTAATTGACCAAGATCCAGAACCAGGTAATTTTGTAAAAGAAAATAGAAAAATATATTTAACATTAAATCCATCGGGTTATAGAAATGTTGAAATTCCTAATGTTTTTGGGAAAACAAAAAGACAAGTAACATCACATCTTAGCGCAATAGGATTTAAGATAAGTTCTAACCCTATATATGTTTCGGATATTGCCAAAGATGTTGTTAGAGGGTTACTTTTTAATGGAAAGGATTTAAAAGCTGGAGATAAAATCCCTAAAACATCTGTTATTACACTTAAATTAGGAGATGGTGAAGGTTCAGGAAGATATTTACAATCATCTTCTGATAAATAATTATATATGAGTTTAGAGGAAATAGGAGCAGAAAACGAAGAATTTTACGAGCATTTTAATCATGTAGCACCATCAGGACAAGCGCCTTTACGTGTAGATAAATTTTTAATGAATTTTATTGAAAACGCTACGCGTAATAAAATTCAACAAGCGGCAAAAGCAGGAAATGTTTTAGTAAACGACAAACCTGTAAAACCCAATTATAAGGTAAAACCAAATGATGTTGTTAGAATAGTTTTAGCGCATCCTCCTCACGAAAATTTATTGGTTGCAGAAGATATTCCATTAGATATTGTTTTTGAAGATGATGATGTGATGGTGGTTAATAAACCTGTAGGAATGGTTGTGCATCCAGGACATGGAAATTATAGTGGAACCTTAGTAAATGGACTTATTCATCATATAGAAAATTTACCAGCCAATTCAAATGAAAGACCTGGCTTGGTGCATAGAATTGATAAGGACACAAGTGGTTTATTAGTTGTTGCAAAAACAGAATTTGCAATGGCACATTTATCGAAACAATTTTACGATAGAACTACAGAACGTTTGTATTACGCAATTGTTTGGGGAAATATAGACGAAGAAGAAGGAACTATTGAAGGTAATATTGGTAGAAGTTTAAAAAATAGGTTACAAATGAGTGTTTTTCCAGAAGGTGATTTTGGTAAACATGCCGTAACTCACTATAAAGTTGTTGAACGTTTTAGTTATGTTACCTTGGTGCAATGTAAATTAGAAACTGGGAGAACTCACCAAATTAGAGCACATTTTAAGCATATTGGACATACATTATTTAATGATGAACGTTATGGAGGAAATGACGTGCTAAAAGGTACAACGTTTACAAAATACAAGCAATTTGTAGATAATTGTTTTAAAGTGTTGCCAAGACAAGCTTTACATGCCAAAACCTTAGGTTTTGAGCATCCAACTACAGGTGAGTTTTTAAGATTTAATTCTGAAATTCCACAGGATATGGTTGATTGTTTGGAGAAATGGAGAAGCTATACAATTAATCAGAAGGATTAAAGGGGTAGATTGTGTTTATTAGTTAAATAAAATTAGTTTTAATTGAGCTTATCGTTTGATAAGCGAATTTTACTTTTTTTACTTTAAAAATAAATTAAACAATTAAGCTTTAGGGTGTAAATTATTTAATTTACGAAGAACCCATACTGTTGTTAAATAAAAGCTAAAGGAACTAACTTTTAATTTTAATATAATCACCAATCTCATCTTTGGTAATTTCACCAAATTGTTTTCCATTAAAGAGTGCTTTTTCATCAATATTAAGAGTCATGGTGTTCTTTGTTGCAAAACCAGAAATAATTTTCTCATCAGATTTAATGTTGTTATTTCCTTTAATTGTTAAAAAACCTTTTCCGTATCCAATTGCAATTGCATGTTGTTTGCTATGCGTTATTGTATTTCCATCTAAAGTAATGTTGCTAGAACCAAAATCTATTTTTTCTTCATCAGGAATTTTACGTCCATTTCCGTGACCTGTATAACCTGTTGAAAATATAATAATGGCATTACCAACATCATTTTTCATAGTGTTATTTTTTATTAGAACATTTCTTGTATCGTGTTCAATATGAATTGCTTGCGAGTATTTTTGTAAGCCACCATCCATTCTAGAATTGTTTTGAATAGTTGCATTTCTAGTATTTGCTAACGCAATATTAAAACGTTTAGCTACGTAAAATTTACAGTTGTCAATTACAATATTAGAATGGTCTATTAAATTTGTATCTGCAAATGCATTGTCAATACTTATTTGATGGTCACCACCTTTAAAAGTACATTTTGTTACCATAAAGTCTTTAAGAATTACAGAATCCATAGTTTGTAAACTAAATTTACAATCATTAAATTCTGTGTTTTCTACAAGTATGTTTTTAAAATTACCTCTAAAATCTATACCCGTATAATGAGCATTTGAAAATACACAGTTTTTAACAGTAATATTAGTAATTAGCTGTTTTTTAGCTTCAAACCTTATTAAGTTTACGGCATTACTAAATGATAGATTTTCAAATTTTATAAAACTAGCTTCAACAACAATTAAGTTGTTTTGTTGAGTTTCTTTAGATAAGCTATATCTATTGCCATTAGGTTTTATTTTTCCTATAAAAGTGATTCCGTTTTTTTTTATCGTAAACTGTTTGTCTGCGTTTTTAAAAAGTATATCTAAATCAATTAAGATAATGTCTCCGTCTTTGGCTTCACTATAAGCCTTCTTTAATTTTTCAACCGAAGTGCCTTTTTTAGAAGATACTTTTATAGTTGTTGCGTTTAAAGTTTTAGCGCTTATAAAAAGTATAAAAATAATTTGAAATAAAGCTTTAGAGTTAACCATTGTTATGAATTTAGATTCAAACAAAAATAAGAGAAAGACAACTATTCTAAAAATAAATATAAGATGATTGCAACTTCATATGATTCAATATAAGAACCATATGATTTAAATAGTTTCAAGTAAAATGAAAATATGCTTAAATTAAGAATGATAGATTATATCTGTAACACTATGTTTTAAAAGTGTTAATTTAAAGGTAAGGTTGAAACGTATTTTTCATATTGAACTTAATTTAGCATCTCATACTAGTTGTGTTTCTGAGCTAAAACTAAGAATCCCAAGAGCTTTTAAAGCATAGATTCTTTATTACATTAAAATGCTTTTAGAATGACAAAAGATTATGGGGTTTTAGAATTCTTTTTAAAATACTCATTAAAATTATACTTAGAATATGTTGATAATGGAGCCCAATTTTTAGGTGAAGATTTTAAAAGACGTTTAACAATCTTTTTGTATTTTTTATCTTTGGCTAAATTATTCCATTCATTAGGGTCATTTTTCATGTCATATAATTCAAGCGAGCCATCTTCATATTTAGTTAATCTAAATTGTTGATCTCTTATAGCAATATTTCCTTCACCATAAAAAGATAGAGATTTATGTTTCCAGTTCAATTTTGGGTTTTTAATTAAACTCACTAATGAATTTCCTTCTAATGTTTTGGATGGAGGTAATTTACATAGTTCAATAAGAGTAGGGTAAATATCAATAAGTTGAACAGGAGCACTACACTTTTTAAAACTATTCACATTTAAATCTTTAAAAATTAGTAAAGTTCTAGTATCTCGTTCCCAAAGTGCTTGTTTTGCAAACCTATTTTTTTCTCCTAAATGATATCCATGGTCAGCCCATAAAACAACTATAGTATTTTTGGCGTATTTTGATTTTTCTAAAGCATCTAGTACTTTTCCTACCTGAGCATCAACAAAAGCAATACAAGCCATATAAGCTTGAATCGCATTTTTCCATTGTCCAGATTTTATGAGTTCTTCTGTTGTTGGCATCATTGGAGCATCTGCTACTTTTTTCGCAAATTCAGGAATGTCATTAAAGTCATTTTTATTGTATGGTGGAGTTTTAATACTATCTAGAGGAAACATATCAAACCATTTTTGTGGAGCATACCAAGGTACATGAGGACGTAAAAAACCTACAGCTAGAAAAAAGGGATTATCATAGTTTTTCTGAAGTTTATTTACAGCCCATTTAGCACTTTTAAAGTCGGTCATTAAACTGTCTTGTTCTGGGTAGGCACCCCAATCTGTCTGCGTAAGTCCAACTTTGTTTTTTATTTTCGAAGGATCATAATTAAATCTTTCTTTTGGTTTTGGCCCCATCCAGGCAAACTTACCGCCATATTCATCAAAAGTTTTAGCACCATCTCCGCTGTGATAAATTTTTCCAACAGCCATTGTTTTGTAGCCATTTTGCTCAAAATAATCAGGCATGAAAATGGCTTTTTTCACAGCTTCATTTCCCTTTTTTATGTTTATATCTTCTAATTGTAAATAATTACCACTAGTAGAAGGGTAAAGTCCTGTCATAATACTTGCTCTAGAAGGACCACAAATAGGAGCTTGGCAATGAGCATTGGTAAACAAAGTTCCATTTTTGGCCAATTTATCAATATTTGGTGTAGGAACTTTTATAGCACCATTCATACAATTTACATAGTCATTTAAGTCATCAATAGCAATGAACAAAACATTTGGCTTTTCCTGACTATATAATTGGCACATGTTTATTGCAAAAAATAGGAATAAGATATTTTTTAATTTCATTGTTTTGTTATTAAAATATTAGGAACTTTTTTCGAAAAAAATAATCTCACTAATTTACGGGAAAAAAATTGAGTTTTTAATTAAGAAAGTTGAAAAGTAGCTTTTTAAGAGTTAATTTTATTCTAAACTTAAAAAAACATTGCGCCTATTTATTAAGTTTGTTGAATTATATCTAGACATTAACTTGACAAGGTTATTTATGGATGACAAAAGTATTATATAATCAGTATTTTTGATTTATAAAAAGACTAATTTATGAAGCAATTATACTTTCTATTTGTGGTATTCTTAATCACTGTAGCTTGTTCAAAACAAAAGGCAGAAAGAATTCAATCAGAAACTAACTCAGTAACAATTAATAAACCTATAATTTTTGATGTTTCAAACTACAAAAGTGGAACACCAAGAGATATTCCTAAAATGGTTAGCATTGCACCAAATGGAGATGTAATGAAAGTAAATAGTAATTATATTTCAATTAATAATACGCCTTGGATTCCATCTTATGGAGAATTTCAGTATCAACGTTATCCTGCCGGATATTGGGAAGATGCGTTGTTAAAAATGAAATCACAAGGTTTTACAGGTGTTGCAGCCTATACTTTTTGGATAGGTCACGAGGAAGAAGAAGGGAAATGGGATTTTACAGGAAGAAATGATATAAGACGTTTTATTAAATTATGCCAAAAACATGGGTTAAAGTTTTTTGCCAGAATTGGGCCATGGGTAAATGGAGAATATAGAAATGGAGGACATCCAGATTGGTTGGTGAAAAAATTAGGAAACCCAAAAGACCCTTTTGGGCATTCGGGAAGTGGTGGTAAATTACGTTCTACAGCTCCAGAATATTTAGCAGCTGTAGATAAACTATATGAAAAACTAGGTGAACAAATGGAAGGTTTGTACTGGAAAGATGGTGGTCCAATTTTTGCCGTTCAGTTAGATAATGAATATACTCCTGCGCATTCTGGAATTGGCGGAACAGAATTGATTGAAAGAGAAAAAGAAATGGCATTAAAATATGGAATGGATGTAGCATTATATACCACAACGGGTTGGAATAAAGCCGAATTTATTCAAGATCATACCATACAAGTTCATGGTTCTTATGCAGATTATTTTTGGGGTGCTGCAAGTGATATCTTTCGTACACCTGCTTTAAGTTTTAGTACATTAAGAGCAGTTGATGGTATTGATACCGAAGTTTCAAATGTGGACTCTAAAAGTTCTACAGATATTGAAAAATATATAAATAATCCTTATTTAACATGTGAAACTGGTATTGGAATGAATATCGCTTACCACAGAAGACCAAATGTTGATTATTTAGATAATGCAGCTGTTTCACTTGTTGAACTTGGAAGTGGTTGTAACGGAATGGGATATTTTATGAATATTGGAGGGAACAATCCAATTGGTAAATTATCATATATGAATAGGGATTTTAACCAAGGTCCAATTGAAAACTCAATTATTAGTAATGATTTTCAAGGTGCAATAGGTGAATTTGGTCAAGTACGTAAAAGCTTTCATGAATATCCTGTTCAATTAAATTTCATGACTGATTTTGGGAAATATTTAGCACCTTGTAGAACTTTTATTCCAGCAGAAATTGATGAACTTAGAGGGAAAGATTTAAATAATTCATTAGAGTTACAAAGAGCTATTAGAACTGATGGGAAAACAGGATTTATTTTTGTAAATAATCACGTAAAAAATGATACAGTTTATAATTTTAAGAATGTTCAATTTAATATAAAACTAAAAGATGAAACATTAACAATTCCTGAAAAAGCTATTGAAATACCTGTGGACTCATATTTTTATTGGCCATTTAACCTTACTTTATCAAATGCAACAATTAAGTATGCAACAGCACAGCCTGTGCTTCATTTAAAAGAAAGTAATACATATGTATTTTTTAAAAATGAAGGAATTGAAGCGAAATTTCTTTTTGAAAATACAAATATAAAATCTATAAAAGCGAATAAAGCTAAGGTGTCTAAATTGAAAAACTTGACAAAAGTTGAGGTTTTAGAGGCTGGGTTAGACTGTTATATAGATGTGAATTTAAAAGATAATTTAACCGTTAAATTTATAATACTCACTCAAAAGCAGGCAAAACAACTTTATAAGAATGATGATAAATTATACTTATCAGATGCAGAAGTAGTTTTGTTTAATAAAGGTAAGTTTGAATTGATAAGTAAAAATACAGAAAATTTAGTGTGGGTATATCCAAGAAATACTGTTGATGGTGTTTCAACAATAAAAGAGGGACTGTTTGATAAATTTGAAGTGAATTTTAAGGAAGTGCCAGTAGCTTTTGATTTTAAGGAAACTCAGGATGGAAAAGATATTAAGTTTAAAAATATTACCTATAAAAATAAGGAGGATGGAAATGTAGGAGTTCCTAATGAAAGTGTTTTTGATAAAGGAACTAAAATTTCTTTGAGTTTTCCTAAGGGTATTTCAAAGGGGTTATATGATGTTAGAGTGTTGGTAGATTATGAAGCAAGTGCATTAAGATTATATAAAAATGGTAAATTTATTTATGATAATTATTATAATGGAACGCCTTGGGAAATTGGAACAAAACATTTATTGCCAAACTACAATCCTGAAACAAAATTAGAATTAAAAATTATTCCACTGCAACCAAAAGATCCAATTTATCTTAATGGGGTATATTGGCCTAATTTAAATAAAGAAGAGAATGTTTTAGAAGTGAAAAACATTAAAGCATATCCTATTTATAAAACTTCATTTGAGTTAAAAAATTAGTAACAAAATGAAAAGCCCTTTTTAAAGGGCTTTTCATTTTTGATTTATATATTAATAGTTTTTTAAGAGTCTTTATCAATAACTTTATCAGTTTTTTTCAAATTAAAAATATCTGTTCTTCTATCTTTTAAATTTCTAACACTACCAAACTGATTTAATTCTCTTAGTAAACTAATATCAACATCAGCAATTAATATCATTTCTGTATTTGTAGTTGCTTCAGCTTTTATTCCGTTTGCAGGAAATGAAAAGTCGCAAGGTGTAAATACCATAGATTGTGCAAATTGGATATCCATATTATGCACCTTAGGTAAGTTACCTACACTACCTGCAATTGCCACATAACATTCATTTTCTATAGCTCTGGCTTGAGAGCAATGCCTAACTCTTGAATAACCATTTTGGGTATCTGTTAAAAAAGGAACAAATAAGATATCCATACCTTCGTCTGCTAACAGTCTACTTAGTTCTGGAAATTCAGAATCATAGCAAATAAGAACTCCAATTTTACCACAATCGGTATCAAAAGTTTTTAATACGTTTCCTCCTTGCAATCCCCAAACTTTTGCTTCATCTGGAGTTACATGTAGTTTTTCATACCTTTCAGTTGTACCATCTCTTTTACATATATAACCAGCGTTATACAGCAGTTCATCTTTAATTTCTGGCATACTCCCAGTAATCACATTAATATTGTAAGTAATGGCTAGTTCAGAAAATTTTTGAACAATTTGCGGAGTATATTTTGCCAATTCTCTTATGGCTTCAGATTCGGGCAGGTGATTATTATCTGCCATTAATGGAGCGTTAAAAAACTCAGGAAATAATGCAAAATCTGAACGGTAAGCTGCAACAGCATCTATAAAATACTCTGCTTGTTGCATTAACTCTTCTAAATCTTTATACAATCGCATTTGCCATTGTATTAATCCAAGACGTACTATTTTTTTCTTTGTATGCGCTTTTTTTGTTGGTTTTTCATATAAGATATTATCCCATTCAAGTAATACTGCAAATTCACCAGAGTTTGCATCACCTTCTAAATATCCTTTTAAAACTTTTGAAGGATGAAAGTCGTTAGACATTTGAAAATTTAAAACAGGATCATGTATTTCTTTTCGTTTTACTTTTTCAATATATTCTTTTGGCGTTAATTCTTGAGCGTGTTTGTGGTAATTTGGAATTCTTCCACCAAAGGCAATTCCTCTTAAGTTTAATTTTTCAGCCAGTTCTTTTCTATAGTCATACAATCTTCTACCAAGACGCAATCCTCTATATTCTTTTTTTATAAATACATCAATCCCATAAAGTACATCACCATCTATATGGTGCGTTTCAAAGGTATAATCTCCTGTAATTTCTTTATAAGTATGGTGTTCATCAAATTCATTATAATTCACTACTATGGATAATGCGCAGCCAGCTAATTCATTATTAATTTTAATTATAACCTGACCTTCTGGAAATTTATCAATTAATGATTTTATATGAGATTCTTTCCAATATGAATCTGGCATATTAGAATATGCCTCAATCATTGCAGCTTTTAATTCTTTATAATCTTTAAGAGTTAAAAATTGAAGTTCTATGTTTTCTATGTTTTCTATCATTTGTTTATTCTACACCAATTGGTTTTTATTGGTATACGAATATCATTTTTTATTTTTTATAAAACAAGTAAAAAATTCACATAGGTTTCATTTATTCTAAAATAATTATTAAGTATTGAAATAGATGATTTTTAATGCTTTATTGTATTAAATTTACACTGTAATGAAAATAAAAGAATTCATAATATTTACAAATAATCTAGATAATCAGATAGATTTTTATGCTACAATTTTAGAATTGCCAATTTTAATTTCTACACCAGAATTTACTAGTTTTAAAATTGGAGAATCAATTCTTACATTTAAGTTTAAGAGAAATGCAACACCTTATCATTTTGCTTTTAATATTCCTTCAGATAAAGAAAAGGAAGCTTTGTATTGGTTAAAAGAACGTGTTGACATTTTATCTTTTGATACTAATGAAATTATAGATTTTTCAAGTTGGAACGCTAAAGCTATTTATTTTTATGATTTGGATAATAATATTGTTGAGTTTATTGCTCGTAAAAATTTAAATCAAAATTCAGCTGAGAAATTTTCTTCAAAATCAATTATTAATATAAGTGAAATAGGATTGGCTTCAAATAAAATAGAGTTTATATTTAATAAGTTAAATACATTAAATAAAGTAGCTATATACAAAGGTGATTTTGAACAGTTTTGTGCGGTTGGTGATGAAAATGGACTATTTATAATTGTTAATAATGAATTAAGAAAATGGTTTCCAAATGGAGATGAAATTTCCCAGTCTGACTTTATTATAAAAGGAGATTTTAATTTTGAATTTAAAAAAGGAGAAATAATTGAAATAATGTAATTTTGTTTCATAATAAAAATAGAAAATGAAAATAGTAATATCACCAGCCAAATCATTAGATTTTGAAACTACAGTACCAACTTCAGTATATACTGAAGGAATTTTCTTGCCAGAAGCAGAAAAGTTAAATAAAGTTTTAAAAAAGAAATCTCCAAAAGTGCTTTCTAAACTAATGAGTATTTCAGCCAATTTAGGAGAATTGAATTGGCAAAGAAATCAAGATTGGCAATTACCATTTACAAAAGAAAACGCCAAACAGGCTATTTTTGCCTTTAAAGGAGATGTATATATAGGGTTGGATGCGTATTCACTTTCTGAAGTTCAACTAGAGCAATTACAACAAAAATTAAGAATACTTTCAGGTCAATACGGTTTGTTAAAACCACTAGATTTAATGCAGCCTTATCGCTTAGAAATGGGAACAAAATTAAAAGTTGGGGTAAAAGACAATTTATACCAATACTGGGGTTCTACAGTAACAGAGGCTTTAAATAAAGAGTTGACCAAAAATGAGGTTTTTGTTAACTTAGCAAGTAATGAGTATTTTAAAGTAATAAAAACAAAATTGTTAAATGCTGAAGTAATAACACCCGTATTTAAAGATTATAAAAATGGAAAACTAAAAATAATTTCATTTTTTGCTAAAAAAGCAAGAGGCTTAATGGTACGTTATATTATTGATAATAACATAGAAAATACTCAAGATCTTAAAGGTTTTAATTATGAGGGATATGCTTTTGACAGTAATCTTTCAACAGAAAAAGAACTAGTGTTTACAAGATAATATCATTTTTTTAAATTTTTTATAATTCATATTGTTTTTTTGTATATGTTTGCTCCGTTATTTTTAATTAACGTTGAAAAATTTAAATTTTTTCGGTCGTAACTTTTTTAATAAGAAGTTTTTAGGTTACTATGTATTTTGGAAATACAACGAGAAATTAAGGCAAAAGACAACTTCTACAAATCTCTTTTTAGGTTTATATAATCAATTTCTGGTTGTATTAAATACACACATATTTTTGTCATTTAAAGTATAGATAAACAGCTAATTTCAGTTTACACTTTTATAGGTCTAAATTATTAGACGTTACTTTTTATTTAAAACAAAAAATGAATACTAAATATATTGATTTAATTAATCAAACTTTTGATTTTCCACAAGAAGAATTCAAAGTTGATTCAAAAAAGAATTTGCATTTTCACGGAATAGATACTATGAAACTTGCAGAAGAATATGGAACTCCATTAAAATTCACTTATTTACCAAAAATTAGCGAAAACATTCAAAAAGCTAAAGGTTGGTTTAAAACATCTATTCGCAAGCATAAGTATAAAGGTAAATACCATTATTGCTATTGTACAAAAAGTTCGCACTTTAAGCATGTGCTTAATGAAGCTTTAAGTAATGATATTCATATTGAAACATCATCAGCAGTAGATATTGATATTGTAGAAAACCTGAAAAGAAGTGGTAAAATTACTGATAAAACCTATATTTTATGTAATGGTTTTAAAAGAGATGAATACATAAAAAAAATTCAAGGGTTAATTAATGGAGGGCATAAAAACTGTTTTCCAATTATTGATAACTATGAAGAAATTGATCTACTTACCAACGGAATTCGTAAAAAAATAAATATTGGAATTAGAATAGCTTCAGAAGAAGAACCAAAGTTTGAATTTTATACGTCTCGTTTAGGAATTGGCTATAAAAACATTGTAGATTTTTATAGAAGAGATATTAAAGATAATAAAAAAGTAAACTTAAAAATGTTACACTTTTTTATAAATACAGGTATAAAAGATAACGCTTATTATTGGAACGAATTAAACAAATGTTTAAAGGTTTACATTAATTTAAAGCGTATTTGCCCAGGTTTAGATAGTTTAAATATTGGGGGAGGTTTTCCAATTAAAAATTCATTAGGTTTTGATTATGACTATGAATATATGATTGATGAAATTATTTCTCAAATTAAACAAGCATGTGAAGAAGCTGAGGTTCAAACACCTCATATTTTTACAGAATTTGGAAGTTATACAGTAGGTGAAAGCGGTGGTGCTATTTATAAAGTTTTATATCAAAAAAAGCAAAATGATAGAGAACGTTGGAATATGATAAACTCTTCATTTATTACAACCTTACCAGATAGTTGGGCAATTAATAAGCGTTTTATTATGTTACCATTAAATAGATGGAATGATAATTATGAACGCGTTTTATTAGGTGGCTTAACCTGTGATAGTGATGATTATTATAATTCTGAGCAGCATATGAACGCCATTTATTTACCAATTTATAAAGAAGAGAAACCATTGTATTTAGGTTTTTTCAATATAGGTGCTTATCAAGAATCAATAGGAGGTTACGGAGGATTACAGCATTGTTTAATTCCTCAACCAAAACATTTAATTATTTCAAAAAACGAAAAAGGAGAGTTAGAGTACAATGTTTTTAAAGAAAAACAAACAGCAAGCGATTTTTTAAAAATCTTAGGTTATGAATAAAAAAACTTACGCAGGGATTCCTGAACAAAATAGCAGAATTGATACTTCTAAAATTGTATTGATTCCAGTTCCTTATGACGGAACAAGTACTTGGCAAAAAGGTGCAGATAAAGGGCCAGAAGCATTTTTACAAGCTTCAGAAAATATGGAACTTTATGATATTGAAACAGATACTGAAGTTTATAAAAATGGTATTTATCTAGCAGATGCAATTACTGAAAATACTTCACCTGAAAGTATGGTAGATGAGGTTCATAAAGTAACCAAATCTTATATTAAAAAGAACAAATTTGTAACATTATTTGGGGGTGAACACTCTATATCAATAGGTACAATAAGAGCTTTTAATGAATGTTTTAATAATTTAACAGTTGTTCAAATTGATGCACATGCAGATTTAAGAAAAGAGTACGATGGTTCTACTTGTAATCACGCTTGTGCTGTTTATGAAGCAAGTCAAACAACTAATTTAATTCAAGTTGGAATTAGAAGTATGGATGCTATTGAAAAGACAGTAATGGACACAGATAAAGTGTTTTTTGCACACGATATGGCAACAGATGATTATTGGGGAGAAAATGCAATTGATTTAATGACCAAAAATGTGTTTTTAACTATAGATTTAGACGCATTTGATCCTTCTATATTACCTTCAACAGGAACACCAGAGCCAGGAGGGTTACTTTGGTATGAAACATTAGATTTTTTAAAGAAAATATTTAAAGAAAAAAATGTAGTTGGTTTTGATATTGTTGAATTATGTCCAAATGAGAAAGATAAATCATCAGACTTTCTTGCGGCAAAATTATATTATAAAATGTTAAGCTATAAGTTTAACAATAGTGAAGATGAAGATTATGATGATATGAAGGGTTTTAAAGAACCAATTAATAAAAACACAAAATTAGAAGACGACGATTATGACAACTAACAAACCTATTACAAATTTTATAGAAAATTATTTTTTACACTTTAATGCAGCTTCAGTGGTTGATGCAGCTAAAGCATATGAAGAACAATTAGCAAAAGGATCTAAAATGTTGGTTTCTTTAGCAGGGGCAATGAGTACGGCTGAAATTGGAAAAATATTTGCAGAAGTGATTAGACAAGATAAAGTTCAAATAATTTCATGCACAGGTGCAAACCTAGAAGAAGATATTATGAATTTGGTAGCACATTCTCATTATAAAAGAGTACCAAACTATAGAGATCTAACACCAAAAGAAGAATGGGGATTATTAGAGAAAGGTTTAAATAGAGTAACGGATACTTGTATTCCAGAAGAGGAAGCATTTAGACGTTTACAAGAGCATATTTTTAAAATTTGGAAGGATGCAGAAGATGCTGGAGAACGTTACTTTCCTCATGAGTTTATGTATAAATTAGTATTGTCTGGAGTTTTAGAGCAATATTATGAAATAGATCCAAAAAATAGTTGGATGCTTGCAGCTGCAGAAGCTAATTTACCTATAATAGTTCCTGGTTGGGAAGACAGTACAATGGGTAATATATTTGCGTCTTATGTATTAAAAGGTGAATTAAAAGCAAGTACTATGAAGTCTGGAATTGAGTATATGACATTTTTAGCAGATTGGTATACTCAGAATTCAAAAGATGGTATTGGTTTCTTTCAAATAGGAGGTGGGATTGCTGGAGATTTTCCAATTTGTGTAGTACCAATGTTGTATCAAGATATGGAAAGAACAGATACACCTTTTTGGAGCTATTTTTGTCAAATTTCAGATTCAACTACAAGTTATGGGTCATACTCGGGAGCTGTTCCAAATGAAAAAATTACTTGGGGAAAACTAGATATTGATACTCCAAAATTTATCATAGAGTCTGATGCAACAATTGTTGCTCCATTAATTTTCGCTTATTTATTAAAAATGTAATTATTATTTCTAATGAAAAGAGTAATTGTAGATTATAGTAAGTTAACAAATGATATTTTAGATATGTTAGTTGAAAAATTTCCTGAAGGCTATGGATATAAAGATATTTTTACATTTAAAAATGCTCAAGGAGAATCTGTAAAAGCCGTAGAGGTAAAAACAGAAGATACTATTTACTTGGTGAAAATTAGTTTAAAATTAGAAGAAACGATGGATGAATATGATGCAGGTGAAGATAATTTTGACGATGTTTATCAAGAAGATGATATTGAAGATATCGCCAATGATGATCCAGGTGACTATTAATAAATAAAAAAAACCTGCAATTGCAGGTTTTTTTTATTTATAATATGTTTTGATTTATTAGTATATAGATTCTTTACCTAATTCCTTAACTAATAAATAATATACAATTGCTCTATATTTATTTCTATTAGATTTTCCAACTTTTTCAATAACAGTTGCTATAGCTTCATCTAATTTTGGTCCATCAGAAAGGCCTAATTTTTTAATTAAGAAGTTGTTTTTTACTGTAGCTAATTCTTTTGGATCTGATCCAGAAACAGTTTCAGCATCTTTTTTATAAATAGACGGTCCTAAACCTTTTGTAACAGCTGTTAGCAAGTCAGCATCAAAACTTAAACCTAATTTGTCCATTTCACCTTTATAAAGTGCTAATTTTTCATCGAATTTACTCATGAGTAACGAATTTTTTTGTTTTTATTAATATTCCTTTTACCAAATATAAAAAATATAATTCGTAATACTGTAATTATTTTAACAATCTGAAAGATTCACACCAACAGCTAATCCGCCTTCAGAAGTTTCTTTATATTTAGAATTCATATCCTTAGCAGTAGCCCACATAGTTGAAATTACTTTGTCTAAAGAAACTCTAGCATTATTAAAATCAGATTCTAAAGCCAATTCAGTTGCGCTAATAGCTTTAATAGCTCCCATTGCATTACGTTCAATACAGGGTATTTGAACCAATCCACCAATAGGATCACAAGTTAAGCCTAAATGATGTTCCATTGCAATTTCACTAGCCATTAAAACTTGTTCTGGAGTTCCACCAAGCAATTCTGTTAAGGCTCCTGCGGCCATAGCGCTTGAAACTCCAATTTCAGCCTGACAGCCACCCATTGCAGCTGAGATAGTTGCACCTTTTTTAAAGATACTTCCAATTTCACCGGCAACCAATAAAAATTGTTTAATGTGTTTAAAATTGGCCTCGTGATTTTCAATTACCATATAATACATTAATACGGCAGGAATAACACCAGCGCTTCCATTTGTTGGGGCGGTAACAACCCTTCCTAAATTAGCATTTACTTCGTTTACACTTAAAGCAAAACAGCTTACCCATTTTAAAATTTGACGAAAATGAACACCGGTACTTCTAATACTTTCAATCCATTCTTTAGGATTGTTATAAGGCATTCCGCCTTTTAATTTTTGGTGCATATCAAATGCTCTTCGTCTTACATTTAAACCACCAGGCAAGACTCCTTCAGTATGGCATCCCGTGTACATACATTCAAGCATTGTATCCCAAATACGGTTAATTTCAAAGTCTATTTCTTTTTCGGTTCTTAGTGATTTTTCATTTTCTAATACAATTTCTGAAATTAGTTTCCCTTCATTTCTGCAATAAACTTCTAATTCAATGGCCTTTTGAATTGGAAAAGGAAAAGTTTTTTGAATTTCAATATTTTCTTTGGCATGAATTAATTCTTCTCGCACTACAAAACCACCTCCAATTGAATAGTAGGTGTCACTTGAAATTTCTTTTTCTTCTGAAAAAGCGGTAAAAGTAATTCCGTTGGCATGAAAAGGTAAAAATTCAGAATTAAATGTAATGTCATTTTTAGAGTTAAAATCTATTTCAAAAGTATTTCCAAATAAAAGTTTCCCTTTATTCTGAATGTTTTTAATTATGCTTGAAATATCTTCTGTAGCAATAGTTTCGGGATCATAACCTGCTAAACCTAAAATTACAGCTAAATCTGTAGCATGGCCTTTACCCGTTAAAGAAAGAGAACCAAATAAATCTACACTTATTTTTGTGGTTTTGGCAAAGAGTTCTGTTTTATGAAGATGATTAATCCATCGCTCGGCTGCTCTCCAGGGACCTAAAGTATGAGAACTTGAGGGACCAACACCAATTTTTAGCATGTCAAATATAGAAATACACTCCATTAAATAATATAATTTTAGAATGCTTCAAATATATCATAATGTAAATAACATAAGTATTTAAAAGCGTATTTAGTATTGAATTTAGGATATAAATGACAATTTAAACTTTTTTAAATAGAAGTTTATGACAACTTGGCATAAATTTTCTAATGGCATAATCATTGACTAATTGTAATTGTAAGATTGAAAAAAATAATAAAAACAAAATTAAATTATATATTATGAGTAAGATTATAGGAATTGATTTAGGAACTACCAACTCTTGTGTTTCTGTAATGGAAGGGAACGAACCAGTTGTGATTCCTAATGCAGAAGGAAAGAGAACTACACCATCAATTGTAGCTTTTATTGAAGGAGGAGAACGTAAAGTTGGAGATCCTGCAAAAAGACAAGCGGTTACAAATCCATTAAAAACCATTTATTCAATTAAACGTTTTATGGGGAACAAATATTCTGAATCTAAAATGGAAGCAGAACGTGTACCTTATAAAGTGGTAAAAGGAGATAACGATACACCACGTGTTGATATTGATGGAAGATTATATACTCCACAAGAAATTTCTGCAATGATTCTTCAAAAAATGAAGAAAACAGCTGAAGATTATTTAGGTACTGAAGTATCAGAAGCTGTTGTAACAGTTCCTGCTTATTTTAATGATGCTCAACGTCAGGCAACTAAAGAAGCTGGTGAAATTGCAGGTTTAAAAGTAAGCCGTATTATAAATGAGCCTACTGCTGCGGCATTAGCTTATGGAATGGATAAAAAAGGTGTAGACCAAAAAATAGTTGTTTTTGACTTTGGAGGAGGAACACATGATGTTTCTATCTTAGAATTAGGAGACGGAGTATTTGAAGTATTAGCTACAGATGGTGATACACACTTAGGAGGTGATGATGTTGACCAAAAAATTATTGATTGGTTAGCAGCAGAGTTTCAAGCTGATGAAAATATGGATTTACGTAAAGACCCAATGGCTTTACAACGTTTAAAAGAAGCTGCTGAAAAAGCTAAGATTGAATTATCTTCTTCTGCTTCAACAGAAATTAATTTACCATATGTTACAGCTACTGCATCAGGACCTAAACACTTAGTGCGTACTTTATCAAGAGCTAAATTTGAACAATTAATTGACGATTTAGTTAAAAGAACTATTGAGCCTTGTAAAACTGCATTAAATAATGCTGGTTTATCAACAGGAGATATTGATGAAATTATTTTAGTTGGTGGGTCAACTCGTATTCCTGCAGTTGTAGAAGCTGTAGAAAAATTCTTCGGAAAAGCACCTTCAAAAGGTGTAAATCCAGATGAGGTTGTTGCAATTGGAGCAGCTATTCAAGGAGGAGTTTTAACAGGTGATGTAAAAGATGTATTGTTATTAGATGTTACTCCACTTTCTTTAGGTATTGAAACTATGGGTAACGTTATGACAAAGTTGATTGATGCAAATACAACGATTCCTACAAAGAAATCTCAAGTATTCTCAACAGCTGCAGATAACCAACCATCAGTAGATATTCACGTATTACAAGGTGAAAGAGCAATGGCTGCAGATAATAAAACTATAGGACGTTTCCAATTAACAGATATTCCACCAGCTCAAAGAGGAATTCCTCAAATTGAAGTAACTTTTGATATTGATGCAAATGGTATTATTCATGTAACGGCTTCTGATAAAGCAACTGGAAAATCTCAAAATATTAAAATTGAAGCATCTTCAGGTTTATCTGATGCAGATATTGCAAAAATGAAAGCTGATGCAGAAGCAAATGCAGAAGCAGATAAAACAGCTAAAGAATCTGCTGAAAAAATTAATGGTGCCGATTCAATGATTTTCCAAACGGAAAAACAATTGAAAGAGTTTGGAGATAAATTATCTGCAGATAAAAAAGGACCAATTGAAGCTGCTTTAGTTGAATTGAAAAAAGCTCATGAATCTAAAGATCTTGCACAAATTGATGCTGCAATGGAAAAAATTAATGAAGCTTGGAAAGTAGCAAGTGAAGAAATGTACAAAGCTGAACAAGAAGGTCAAGCTCAAGGTGCTCCAACTGAAGGTGCTGGTGCTGAACCTAAAAATGAAGGAGACAATGTAGAAGATGTTGACTTTGAAGAGGTAAAAGAAGAGTAGTATTCTTTTAATATGTGAAAAAAAGGCTCCCTATTGGGGGTCTTTTTTTGTTTTAAAATTTATTGAAATATTGGCTAAGAGGCTGTTTTATATAATTAAAAGATATGTTTTTTTATTTTTATGATAAAATATGGTATTTGTCTTAATTTCAGGGTTGTATAAAAAAACACAACTTGCTTGTAAACAAATTATTTTGTAAATTAAAATCCAAAATTGTTAACTACTAAGTATAATTGTTATGAGATATTATCAACTTAAAAAGGAAATAAAAAAAGATAGAAGAGATTTAGTTGTTGCTAACCTTTTAGAACTTAAAAAAGCAATAAAAAAAACTGTACCCAAAAAGAGTTTAGATAAAAATTTATTGATTGCAACATGGAATATTCGAGATTTTGATTCCAATAAATTTAAACATGGTCCAAGATTAAATGAGTCTTATTTTTACATTGCCCAAATTGTTTCAGAATTTGATTTAATTGCTGTTCAAGAAGTAAACAAAAATTTAAGAGCGTTAAATAAGTTAATGTATTTACTTGGAAATAAATGGGATTATATTACTACAGATATTACTACAGGGAAAAGTGGAAATCAAGAAAGAATGACTTTTATTTATGATACCAGACGAGTGTCTTTTAAAAATGTAGCAGGAGAGGTTGTGTTGCCTAAAACAAGCTTAATAAAAGGTGATATTCAGTTTGCTAGAACTCCTTTTATTGTTTCATTTCAATCTGGATGGACAAAATTTAGTTTATGTACTGTACATATTTATTTTGGAGCAGATTCTGGAGTTAAGCTAGAAAGAAGAAAAGCAGAAATAGAAGGAATTGCAAAGTTCTTAAAGAAGAAAGCAGATGGAGACAAAGAAACATTAATGGTTTTAGGAGATTTTAATATAGTTGATCATAAGCATGAAACTATGGAAGCATTATTAGACAATGGTTTTGAAATCCCTTTTCAGATTCGAGATAAACCGGTAGGAACTAATACTTTTCAAACTAAATATTATGATCAAATTGGGATTCGTTCTAAATCTGGATTTTTCCAATTAGGGGAAGAAGATAACAGTGCTGGAACTTTTAATTTTTATAATCATGTAATTAGAGAAAATCAATTTGAAGATTATAAATACGAAGTTTTAAAAACATTGAATAAACAATTAAAAAATAAGGAGAAATCCTTGATTAATGAGCAGAATAGAAAAGTGACTAGAATTGAAAATATTAATAAACTTAAAGAGTCAATTACAGATTTAAAAGAAATGTTAGTTGATGATGATAGATTACGAGACTATTATTTTAAAGTCTGGAAGACTTTTCAAATTTCAGATCATTTACCAATGTGGGTTGAGATAAAAGTAGATCACAGCGAGGCGTATCTTAAAAGTTTATAGTTATTTTACTTTTTATTTAAGGCTTTGTTGTTATGCGTGCATAGTAAATTATTTACTATATTTGATAAAATAAAATACATGAATTCCTTAAATCTCACTAAATTATTAAATATAAAATATCCAATAATTCAAGCTCCAATGTTTTTGGTCTCAAATACTTTAATGGTGGTAGAGGCAATGAAAAGTGGTATAGCTGGCTGTATTCCTGCTTTAAATTATAGAACTCTAGAAGAATTACGAGAAGCAATTAAAGAGTTAAAAGCTGCAAAAGTTGAAGGAGGAGCCTTTGGGTTTAATTTAATTGTTAATAAATCTAACCTTAAATATAAGGATCAATTAACTGTAATTTGTGAAGAAGGAGTAGATTTTATAATTACTTCATTAGGAAGCCCAGAAGAAACAATAAAGCAAGCACATAAAAATAACATAAAGGTATTTTGTGATGTAGTAGATTTAAAATTTGCTAAAAAAGTAGAAAATTTAGGAGCTGATGCTATTATAGCGGTAAATAATGAAGCAGGAGGTCATAGAGGAAATAAATCACCAGAAGAACTTATAAAAGAATTGAGTGCAAATTGCAGTATTCCTATTATTTCAGCGGGTGGTGTAGGATGTAAAAAAGATATTGATGAGATGTTAAGTTATGGAGCCGCTGGTGTTTCAGTAGGAAGCCCTTTTATAGCGTCTAAAGAGGCGAGTATAACAGATGAATACAAGAATGCCTGTGTTACATATGGAGCTAGTGATATTGTTATGACTGAACGTATTTCTGGAACTCCCTGTACAGTTATTAATACCCCTTATGTACAAAAGATAGGAACAAAGCAAACTTGGATAGAAAGTGTGTTGAATAAAAATAAAACACTTAAAAAATGGGTAAAGCTTATACGTTTTTCTATAGGAATGAATGCAACTAAAAACGCAGCCACAAAAGCAACTTATAAAACCGTTTGGGTTGCCGGACCCAGTATTGAACATACCACAAAAATTTTATCGGTAAAAAATATAGTAGCAAAGCTTATAAATTAATATTTTTGCTCAATTGTAATTTTATCAAGTTTTGAAGACCTATAATAGTTTGAATTTTTTTAAACATACCTATTGCGAATTTAAAATGGTAGATATTGATTTTTTTAATCAAAAGTCAGTTCATTTTAAAAGTAAATCAGGAAGTTCTTATTTTTATACAAAAGAAGGCGTTTATCGTTACTCAAATCATTGGGGAAGAGTAGCTAATTGTAGGTGGAAGATTAATGATGTTAAAGAGTATAAAAACCAAAATTATTATGTTGGTTATGCTAATTGGGGTGATTTTTATTCAATAAATACGAATGAAAAATTGTTTTATATAGATGTTGTTGAAAACAATCCGCAATTGTTTGTTTGCGATAAAGCAGAAAGTTCAAAACATTTTTTAATGACATTGGAATTTGCAATTAAAAGGATAAAACAAATTAAAGAATTATATAAAGATTACAAATGGGCAATTTATTACAATGAAAATATTGATGTTTTAAGAACCAAATTGGTCTATAAGCTAGTAAATTCAGAAGAGTCAATTCAGGTAATAAAGCGGGAGGTAAATAATTAATTTTAACTAAATAAAAGTAATTTGGAATTAGATATTAATAAAAATATGAATATCGCAAAAACGAGTTTACCTCGTGTTGTAATAATTGGCGGAGGGTTTGCAGGACTTGCAACAATTAATGGTTTAAAAGATCAAGAAGTACAAGTTGTTTTAATTGATAAACATAACTATCATACCTTTCAACCATTATTGTATCAAGTTGCTACAGGAGGATTAGAGCCAGACTCAATTGCTTATCCTTTAAGAAAAGTTATAAAAGATATTCCTAATTTTTATTTTCGTTTAGCAGAGGTTTCAAATATTGATACTAATAAAAGAAAAATTCATACAAATATAGGTAAGTTAAAATATGACTATTTAATTATTGCAACAGGTTCTAAAACAAATTATTTTGGCAATACTAATATTGAAAAGTTTAGTATGGCAATGAAAAATGTTCCTCAATCTTTAAATTTAAGAAGTTTAATCTTGGAAAATTTTGAGGATGCATTATTAACTTCAAATTTAGAGGAAAGAAATGCTTTAATGAATTTTGTTATAGTTGGTGGTGGTCCAACAGGAGTTGAATTGGCCGGAGCTTTGGCTGAGATGAAAAAAGGTATTTTACCTAAAGATTATCCAGATTTGGATATCCGTCAGATGCAAATAAACATTGTTCAAGGTGGAAGATTGTTAAAGGCAATGAGTGAAAAGGCATCTGAAAAAGCGGAAGATTTTTTAATTAAATTGGGAGTTAATATTTATAAAAGTGTTCACGTAACAAATTATGATGGTTATAATGTTGAAACTGATACAGATTTAGCTTTTAAATCTTGCACAGTCATTTGGGCGGCAGGTGTATCAGGGGAATTAATTAATGGATTGGAAGGAGAATGTGTAATTGAGAGAGCTGCAAGAATAAAAGTAGATGAATTTAATAAAGTAATTGGCTATAAAAATATTTTTGCTATTGGAGATATTGCTTGTATGGATACCAAAGAGTTTCCTAAAGGGCACCCTATGATGGCGCAACCTGCAATTCAACAAGGTAAACATTTAGCAAAAAATTTAATAGCACAATTAGAAAATAAAGATATAAGACCTTTTAAATACAATGATAAAGGTTCAATGGCAACTATTGGAAGAAATAAAGCGGTGGTTGATTTACCAAAATGGAAATTTCAAGGTGTTTTTGCTTGGTTTGTTTGGATGTTTGTACACTTGTTTTCCTTAATAGGTTTTAGAAATAGGGCGGTGGTATTTTTTAATTGGGTGTATAATTACATTCGTTTTGATAGAGAAACTAGATTAATAATTAGACCTTTTAAAAATAAAAACAAGCAGTCTTTTTAAAACTTAATTGGAAGCCGTTTAGTATTCATTTAAGCAAAACGCCTACTTATTTTGAAAAGTATTTTTCAACTGTTGGATATTTAAACTTAAAGCCAGCATTTTTTTTGATTTTTTCAGAAGAAACTCTGCTTCCTTCTAAAAGAATAACTGAGAGCTCACCTAACATAATTCTCAGGATAAAGGCAGGAACATTAGGAAGCCATAAAGGTTTTTGTAATGTTTTAGCTATTGATTTAGTTAATGCTTTATTAGTAATATGTTCTGGTGCAGCTGCATTATAAGCACCTTTAAGCTCTGGGTTTTCAATTGCTGATACATACATATTGCATAAATCTTCCATGGCTATCCATGGCATATATTGTTTTCCGCTGCCCAAGGGGGCTCCTAAACCAAGTTGTATAGGTTTTATAATTTTTTCTAATGCACCACCTTCTTTCGAAAATACTACGCCAGTTCTTAAAATAACGGTTCTTATATTTAAGGAGTTAAATTTAGTTACTTCTTTTTCCCAAAGAGTACAGATTACACTTAAAAAATCAGTGTTTGGAGCATCATTCTCTTGGAATATTTTTTCTGAAGTGATAGCACCATAATACCCTACACCTGAAGCAGCAATAAAGGCTTTTAATTTGGGATTTAATTCCTTTACTTTTAGAAATAATAGTTTGGTTGAATTAACTCTACTGTTTATTAATACTTTTTTTCTTTGCTTTGTCCAGCGTTTATCTGCAATGCCTGCGCCAGCAAGATGTATTATGTAATCTGCCTTTTCTATAGCTTTATTCTCTATAAATCCTTCAGAAATATTCCAGCTATAAGTATTGGAGTTTTTAGTTTTATTTCTGCTTAAAATGGAAACACTATATCCTTTAGTAATAAGTTTTTGTGTTAAGATTTTACCTATTAAACCTGTACCTCCGGTTATTAAAACATTCTCCATAAAAAAACAGTTTAAATGTAAGTTACTACATTTAAACCGTTTTTTAAAGTTTAATTATTAAATTGTAACGGTTTTTTCTTGAAATATTTTGGTTTTTAAATTGTCCATTCCTACATGAATTGCTTTTTCATTTAAAGGAATTAAATTATGATAACGTTCAGGTAAAGATTTTTTTAACCCATCAAGAACATTTTCTAATTCAACAATTGGTTTAATCTTTAAATAAGCTCCCAAAACAACCATATTAAATATTTTTTTATTTCCCATTTCTGTAGCTAGTTTATTTGCTTCAATCTGGTAAATATTAATATCTGTCCTGGTTGGGTGTTGGTAAATACCTTGAGGTTCATAAAGTAATATACCTCCTGGTTTTACACTTTCTTCAAACTTATCCATACTTTGCTGATTCAGAATAATGGCTGTGTCAAATACTTTTAAATAAGGAGAACTTATTCGTTCATCACTTAAAATAACCGTAACATTTGCTGTTCCACCACGCATTTCAGGTCCATAAGAAGGCATCCAACTAACTTCTTGATTGTTCATAATTCCAGAATAGGCTAATATTTTACCCATGGAGAGCACACCTTGGCCACCAAAACCGGCTATAATAATTTCTTCTGTCATAATTAGTTATTTTAATTTTCCGTTTACTTTTATATCACCAAGAGGGAAGTATGGAAACATATGTTCTTCCATCCATTTATTTGCTTCATTTGGAGTCATTTTCCAGCCTGAATTACAATTGGAAACTATTTCAATAAAAGAGATTCCTTTTTTTAATCGCGTATTTTCAAATGCTTTTCTAATTGCTTTTTTTGCTTTTCTAGCATGTTTATGTGTATGAACAGCTTGGCGAGTTGCATAAAAAACACCAGGTAAATTAGCAATCAATTCAGTCATTTTAATTGGTAATCCCATAGTTTTAGCCTCTCTACCAAATGGAGAAGTTGAAGTCATCATTCCTTCTAGAGTAGTAGGAGCCATTTGGCCACCAGTCATGCCATAAATACCATTATTTATAAAAATGATAACAATATCTTCACCTCTGTTACAAGCGTGAATAGTTTCTGCTGTACCAATTGCGGCTAAATCACCATCTCCTTGATAGGTAAATACATATTTATCTGGCCAAAGACGTGCTATTGCAGTTGCCACTGCAGGAGCTCTACCATGGGCAGCTTGGGTCATATCAATATTCATAAAGTCATAGGCTAAAACTGAACATCCTACTGGAGCAACTCCAATAGTATCTTCAACTATTCCCATTTCTTCTACAACTTCCATTGTTAAACTATGAGCTGTACCATGACCACAACCCGGACAATAAGATAGGGTTGCATCTGTCAATAATTTTGTTTTACAGAATACTTGATTCTCGGGTTTTATGATGTCTAATACTTCCATTTTTAATAATTTTTTGTTCTAAAGCTTCTAATACTTCTTCAGGTGTGTGAATTATTCCTCCAGTTCTTCCAAAATGTTCTACGGGCACTTTATGTTCTACTGCTAGTTTTACATCTTCAACCATTTGACCAGCACTTAATTCAACACTTAAAATACCTTTAACTTGGTCTGCTAATTCAAATAATTGTTGTTTTGGATAAGGGAATAAAGTAATTGGACGTAATAAGCCAACTTTTATTCCTTTGGCTCTACCTAATTCAACTGCTTTTTGCGCTATACGAGCACTTGAACCATAAGCAACAAATAAATATTCAGCATCGTCGCATTCAATTTTCTCATAACGAAGATCTTCTTCAGCCATTTTTTTATACTTGGCCATTAATTTATGAACTCTAGCTTCCATTTTTTCAGGTACTAAATCTAAAGAAGTAATTATATTACGTTCTCTATTTGTTTTACCTGTTGTTGCCCAAGTGTCATATCGTTTTATAACTTCTTCATCTGTTAAGCGCTCTTGCTGATCTTTTAAAACTACTTTTTCCATCATTTGACCAATTAATCCATCTGAGAGAATTAAAACAGGAGTTCTGTATTTAAATGCGATATCAAAAGCATCTTCAACAAAATCTGCCATTTCTTGAACTGATGAAGGAGCCAATACATATAAATGATAATCTCCGTGTCCTCCACCTTTCACAGACTGAAAATAATCAGCTTGAGAAGGTTGAATAGTTCCTAACCCTGGTCCACCACGAACAACATTTACAATTACCGCTGGTAATTCAGCACCTGCCAAGTAGGAAATACCTTCAAGTTTAAGTGATATACCAGGGCTAGAAGAGGAGGTCATTACCTTTTTTCCTGTGCTAGCAGCACCATATACCATATTTATAGCGGCAAGTTCACTTTCTGCTTGCAGCACAACCATACCAGTTCTTTTCTCTGGTCGTTCACTCATTAAATACTCTATCACTTCACTTTGTGGTGTGATAGGGTAACCAAAATAGGCGTCGGCTCCAGCTCTAATTGTTGCTTCAGCCAAAGCCTCATTACCTTTCATTAATTTTAATTCAGACATAATTTGATAAGTTTTTTAAGCTGAAACTTTTACTCGATATACAGATATTGCTCTATCAGGGCAAACAATACCACAATTTGTACAGCCAGTGCAAGCCTCTGGGTTTTTCATATATGCATAATGATAGCCTTTTCTATTAACCTCTTGTGACATTCCAATTACATCTTCAGGGCATACAGGAATGCAAACTTCACATCCTTTACATATTTCAGTATCTACAACGATAGCTCCTTTTACTTTTGCCATTTTAATAATATTTATAATGATTATTAACTTGTAATTCTATTATTCATAAAGTTAATGTGTTTTCATTAAATAAAATATGATATTTATCAATTCGTGATAATTATCATACTTTATTTTAAAAAAATGGCATAAAAAAACGCCGAAAGAGGCGTTTTTTGTGAAAGATTAATATGATGAAAAAAGGTCTTTTAATAAAGTTTTTTAAATTTTGAAGGGTTTACTTCTTGCATAATATTATAGATTGTTTCAAAAATATCTTCAGCATTAGGTTTAGAGAAGTAATCACCATCAGTTCCATAGGCAGGTCTATGAGGTTTTGCCGTTAAAGTAATAGGTTTACTATCTAAATATTGATATGCATTTTGGTTTTCAATAATATTATTTAATAAATAGGCAGAAGCACCTCCGGGTACATCTTCATCAATAATAAGTAGTCTGTTTGTTTTTTCAATACTTTTAACTATATCTTGTTTAATATCAAAAGGAAGTAGGCTTTGAACATCAATTATTTCAATATCTATATCTACTTGATTTAAATCTTTAACAACATCTTCAACAATTTTTAAGGTAGAGCCATAAGAAACAACTGTAATGTCTTTTCCTTCTTTAATTGTTTCTACTACACCAATTGGTGTTTTAAATTCACCTAAATTATTTGGGAGTTTTTCTTTTAATCTGTAACCATTAAGGTTTTCTATTATTAAAGCCGGTTCATCGCTTTCTAAAAGAGTATTGTAAAATCCTGCTGCTTTGGTCATATTTCTGGGAACCAAAATATTCATACCTCTTAATAAATGTACAATTCCTCCCATTGGTGAGCCAGAATGCCAAATACCTTCTAATCTATGTCCTCTGGTTCTAACTATTAGAGGTGCTTTTTGGGTACCTACAGTTCTATAATGTAATGATGCAAGATCGTCACTTAAAATTTGCAAGGCATATAATACATAATCTAAATATTGAATTTCGGCAATTGGTCTAAGACCTCTTAAAGCCATTCCAATTCCTTGTCCAATAATTGTAGCTTCTCTAATTCCTGTATCAGAAACTCTAAGTTTACCGTATTTTTCTTGAAGCCCAACTAGACCTTGGTTAACGTCTCCAATTCTACCTGCATCTTCACCAAAAATAAAGAGGTTTTTATATTTTGAAAATAGCGCATCAAAATTGTCTTTTATAACAATTCGGGCATCTACTAATTCAGAATCACTATTATAAGTTGGTAAAATTTCATTTACATGGGAAACACTTTTATTAGTTTCGCTATATAAATGAGAACTAAATTTTGGCTCTTCAATTTTTATATAATTATTGATCCAATTTTGAAGATGAGTTTTTTCAACAAAATTCTCATTTCTAACATACACTATAACTTTTCTAGCTGTTGATAAAAGATCCTTTCTTGTAGGTTCAATTATTTTATCTAATTGAGAAATAAGTTTATTTATAAAAACTTTGTTTGAACTTTTATTAGCAAGATTATCTAGCAGTATTTTTAATCTAAATTTTTGATCAGTAATTGGTGTTAAAAAGGCATTCCAAGCTTCTCTTCGTGCTTTAGAAACAACTTTTTTAGCTTCTTTTTCAATTTGAATTAGTTCAGATTCTGAATCAACAAATTTTAATTTATTTTTATTCTCATCTTCTAATTCGAATTCAAAAATCCAATCTCTCATTTTTGAAATACAATCAAATTGTCTTTCCCAAACCAAACGTTCTTTGTTTTTGTAACGTTCGTGAGAACCAGATGTTGAATGTCCTTGTGGTTGTGTTAAATCTTTAACATGAATAAGTACAGGAACATGTTCTTCTCTTGCAATTTTAGCAGCTTTACCGTAAATATCAATTAATTTAGGATAATCCCATCCTTCAACAACAAATATTTCATATCCTTTTTCTTTATTGTTCCGTTTAAATCCTTCTAAAATTTTAGAAATATTTTCTTTGGTTGTTTGAAGTTTAGCCGGAACTGAAATTCCATAAGCATCATCCCAAACACTAATAATCATAGGAACTTGTAAAACTCCAGCGGCATTAAATGTTTCAAAAAAGACACCTTCAGTGGTACTTGCATTTCCTATTGTTCCCCAAGAAATCTCATTTCCATTATTAGAAAATTTAGGGTTTTTAATTCCTGGTACTTCTCTAAATAATTTTGAAGCATATGCAACACCAAGCATTCTAGGCATTTGAGCTGCAGTTGGAGAGATATCTCCAGTAGAGTTGTATTGTTCAGTTAAATTTTTGAATTCTCCATTTTCATCTAAGCTATGAGTTAAAAAGTGACCACCCATTTGTCTTCCTCCAGACATTGGTTCAGCTTTTAGATTTGGATTTGCATATAAACCGGCAAAAAATTGTTGAGGTGTTAATTCTCCAATTGCCATCATAAAAGTTTGATCTCTATAATAACCAGATCTAAAGTCTCCTTTTTTAAAAGCTTTAGCCATAGCTAATTGAGGTATTTCTTTTCCGTCCCCAAATATCCCAAATTTGGCTTTACCAGTTAAAACCTCTCTTCTTCCTAATAAGCTGCATTCCCTACTTGTTACAGCAATCTTATAATCTTGTAATACTTCCTTTTTGAATTCAAGAAATGAAATTTGTTGAGGGCTTTTAGAAGAATGTTCTATCTGCATAAATATTATGATTTTTGGAAATTCAAAGTTACAATTTTTAAGTGATATTTAGAAATGTACACAAGAAATTGCATTATATATAATGTAATCTTTAATTAGTATGCTTGTTAAAACAATCTATTTTGTAAAAATTAAATTATCAATGGATTTTAATAAAAACCTCTTTTTATAAAATTATAGATTTTTTTGGGTTTAATAACTAATACAAACCTTATTTTAGAACTGTATTGAGGCGCTGTTACTTCCCAACCAAGATTAGAATATAAAGGGAAATATACTTCTAAAATATCTTGAACAAAGTTTAACCTAATTCCGTTTTCATGTGCAAAATAAGCTTTTTGGTTTCTGTTTTTTACAAATCCCACATCATTATAAACTTCAAGCCATCTCCAAACTCCAACACTTGTATTAAGTGTGCTTAGCCATTGATTTGCAAATGGTACTGGAAGTTTTGATTTAAATCCTCCTTCATTTATAATAACTTGTTGACTAAAAAATCCTGAAGTTTCAGACCTTCCTAAATAATCATATTGAAATAAATAGTCTGTTGGCCGATCTAGAGCAAAGTTAAAATAATTGGTTTTGGTTTTATTTGTTAAGAATACACCAGCAAAAAATCTAAAATCAAACTGTCTGTTGGTATCAGTTAATTTTCTATACCTAGCTGTTAATGACAGTTTGCTGAATTTTTTTGAAATTTGTAAACCAGTTGATAATCTAACATCATCAATTATTGCAGGTTTTGAATATCCAAAACCAAGATTAAAAATATTGTATTTGTTAGTTTCTGGATCTTCTATTTGAGTAGGAGAAGTATCTTTATTAACGGAAGTAAAGGTTGCCATTAATATTTTACTACTAACATCTCTTAAATTTTTTCTTTTAAACTGAATCAGCGCAAATGGATTAATAGCTGTATATGATAATCCTTGAGCGTAGTGATAATTACTTGCAGCCATTCCTATAGCTAAGCGATCAATTTTTTTATTCTCTGGGCGATATTCATATTGAAATGCTGCTGCCCCAGATAATGTATTACTTTTAGTACTATAAGAAGGGGATAGTTTATAACTAATATTTTTATTTAAAACTGTTTTATTTGAAAATGACATTCCTAAAACTAAACCATCATAATAGTTATATTTATAAATAGGGGTATAAAATAATTGATTGTAATAAGTATCTTCAATATCTTTAAAAAACTTAAGTTGAAGAGGCCTGTTAAAAAGAGTTTTATCAATATCTTTCCAGTTGTTTCTTAAATTAATTTCAGGTAATTCGGCTTTGTAATTTAAAGATAATTTATCGAAACCGTTTTTTGGAATTGTAATTTTGGTTATAGAATCAACACCAGTTATCCATTTTTTAAATTTAATTTCTTTGTCTTTTAATCCATATAACTCAATAGGAGCAGTGAAATTTCTTTTATTAACAATACTAACTTCTAATGAATCATTTTTTTCATGAATTCTTTTAATAGTATAGTCAATTTTTTTGTTTGAATTTAGGAAATCATTTTCAAACCATTCTAAATCTTTATTTGTTTTTGATTTGAGCCTTTCTAAAAACTGGCTGCTGTTAATTTTTTTACCTGAGTTAGAATAACAAAATCTAAATATTTCAGAAGATACTGAACAATCTTCTAAATAGTTTTCTAAATATTTAAGGCCAAGGCCAGCTTTATAATTATTTGCTATTTTACGATTAAAATTAGACAAAGAATCAGCTCTGGTTGTAAGCGCTTGATCTAAATTTTTACGTGCTGCAAATTGATATACAAAATGATATTTTTCGTTAAAATTAATTTTTGCAATACTAAAATTTTTCACACCCCAAAGTTTGGATATATTTCCAATAGCTTTAATTTCAGGATAAAATTTTTCAACATACTTAATCATTAAATAAGTTTGCAAGCCATTGGATAACCAGTAATCTTCTCTTTTATTAATTAAGAATAATTGATCTATATATTTTTTAGATAGTACTTTAAACAATTTAATATCCCATTCAAATGCATTATTGTATGCTGCTAAAAAAGAAGGAAGTTGATTAAATCCATAAACGGGATTTTTATCATATTCAATTTGGTTTAAAAGTATTTTATCATTTATAGGACTTCCTAATATTGTTTTAATAAAATAGAATTCACGTTTTAAAATACTTAGTTGTACTTCTTCACTTAAATCTGCTGAAATAATGTTTGTACTAATAGTTTGATCATCAAATTTAAAATCTTTAAAACCACTTATTTTAGACAAGTTTAATTCAATATCAAATTCATTCTTACCAGTTAATGTATATAATTTGTTGTTGTTTTTTAATTCAAAAGAACTTGATAGGGCTGAGTTTAATTCAAATTCAATTGGTATGGATAGATTAATATTATAATCTGTATAGTCCATATACAAATCATCTAAGTCTAAATTGTTTTGTAAATGCCACTTATTATCAAAAACAGAAGGTGTTAAATACCAGTATCTTAAATTATATTCAAATAAATTACCTCCATATTTAGTGAATTTATCACTGGGGATTTTTACCAAATATGTGGCAGAAATTTTCACAGAATCTCCTGGCTTTATAGGGGCAATTAAATCAACTTTTAAAATATCTGGATTTTCTTCAGTTATTTCATAGGTTGTTGAATTGTAATCAGCAGAAATTCCAATTATATCTGTATTTCCTCTATATTTTTCGCTTGCAAAATGAAAAGTTTTTGAATAATTTTCTATAAATCTATTTGCTAAAGGTGTATTTTTATCTCTATAGGCATTTGGCCAATTATGGAAATAAACTTCATTTAAGATACTGTCTGATTTGTTATAAAAAGTAGTTTCTTGTTTAATTTTAATTTCATTTGTATCTGAATTTAAAGAAGCATTAATATCTATTTTGTTATTTTGAGAAAATGAAATATTTAAACAAAAAACAAGGAATGTATTTATTAATATGAAATGCTTTTTCAACGTGATATTAGAAATTAGGGCTTAAACTATATTTTTTATAGAACTTATCAATTTCAGCAACAACTTCATCTTCTGTATCAACAACTGATATTAAATCTAAATCTTTTGGGCTTATATTTCCTTCGGTAATTAAAGTGTTTTTAATCCAATCCATTAGGCCAGACCAAAATTTTCTACCAACTAAAACTATTGGGAATTTACCAATTTTTTTAGTTTGTATTAAAGTAATTGCCTCAAATAATTCATCCATAGTTCCAAAACCTCCAGGCATTACTACAAACCCTTGAGAATATTTAACAAACATAACCTTTCTAACGAAAAAATAATCAAAATCTAAGCTTTTATCAGAATCTATATATGGATTATCATGTTGTTCAAAAGGAAGTTCAATATTTAAACCAACAGAGGTTCCTTTACCTCTATGAGCACCTCTGTTTCCTGCCTCCATTATTCCTGGGCCTCCACCTGTAATTATTCCATAACCATGAGATGTTAATTTAAAAGCTATATTTTCGGCTAATTTGTAATATTTATGATCTTCTTTTGTTCTTGCAGAACCAAATATACTAACACATGGTCCCATTTTACCTAAACGTTCGTAGCCTTCAACAAATTCAGCCATTATTTTAAAAATAGCCCAAGAGTCATTTGTTTTTACTTCATTCCAAGTTTTTTGGTTAAATTTTTCTCGTATTTTTCTATCTTCATTTGGAGACATATATTCAATGTTTTTTTATTTAAACAATAATTTACAAATTAAATTGCTGACTAATGTAATTCTTTTTTTAAGAATTTGGCAGTAAAGCTTTTTTTATGTTTTGATACTTCTTCAGGAGTACCAGAGCAAATAACCTCTCCGCCATTTTTACCACCTTCCATTCCAATATCAATAATAAAATCAGCTAATTTTATTACATCCATGTTGTGTTCTATAACTAAAATAGTATTTCCTTTATTGGCAAGTTTATTTAAAACGTCCATAAGTACTCTAATATCTTCAAAATGAAGTCCCGTAGTAGGTTCATCTAATATATAAAAGGTGTTTCCGGTATCTCTTTTGGAGAGTTCTGCAGCTAATTTAATTCTTTGCGCTTCACCACCTGAGAGTGTTGTTGATTGTTGACCTAGCGTAATATATCCTAAGCCAACATCATTTATAGTTTTTAATTTTCTATAAATTTTAGGTATATTTTCAAAGAAAATAACAGCTTCTTCAATAGTCATATTCAACACATCGGAGATTGATTTTCCTTTGTATCTAATTTCAAGAGTTTCTCTGTTAAATCTTTTTCCTTGGCAAGATTCACATTCTACATGAACATCTGGTAAAAAATTCATTTCAATAACTCTAACTCCTCCACCTTGGCAAGTTTCGCATCTTCCTCCTTTTACATTAAATGAAAATCTTCCTGGTTTATAACCTCTTATGGAAGCTTCACTAGTTTTAGCATACAAACTTCGTATTTCACTAAAAACACCAGTGTAAGTTGCTGGGTTTGAACGAGGTGTTCTGCCAATTGGAGATTGGTCTATATCTATAACTTTATCAATATTTTCTAATCCCGAAATAGATTTATATGGCATTGGTTTTTTAACACCTCTATAAATATGTTTATTTAAAATAGGGTATAAAGTTTCATTTATTAAAGTTGATTTTCCACTTCCTGAAACTCCGGTAACACATATTAATTTACCTAAAGGAAAATCAATAGAAATGTTTTTTAAGTTATTTCCAGTGGCTCCTTTTAGTGTTATTTTTTTTCCGTTTCCTTTTCTACGTTTTTTTGGAACTGCAATTTCTTTAGTTCCGTTTAAATAATGAGCAGTTAAGGTATCTTGAGTTTTAAGTTCTTTAAAACTACCTTCGCTAACAATTTCGCCTCCGTGAACTCCAGCGCCAGGACCAATATCTAATACAAAATCGGCGTGTTCAATCATATCCTTATCGTGTTCAACCACAATAACAGAGTTACCAATATCTCTTAAATTTATTAATGATTTTATTAGTTTTTCATTATCTCTTTGATGTAATCCAATACTTGGTTCATCTAAAATATAAAGTACACCAACCAATTGAGAACCAATTTGAGTGGCTAACCGGATTCTTTGCGCTTCACCACCCGAAAGCGATTTTGAGCTTCGGTTTAGGGATAAATAATCCAATCCAACATCTAATAAAAATTGAATTCTGGTTCTAATTTCTTTTAAAATTTCAGATGCAATTTTAAGTTGTTTCTCAGAAAGTTTTTCTTCTATATTTGAAAACCACTCGGCAAGTTCTGAAATGTCTAATTTTGCTAATTCAGAAATATTTTTAGTGTTAACTTTAAAATAAAGGGCTTCTTTTTTTAAACGATCTCCATTGCAAGTTTCACAGTCAATTTCGTCCATAAAATCTTTTGCCCAACGTTTTATAGAAGTTGAATCACTAGATTTATATTGGTTTTCAATAAAACTGATAATACCTTCAAAATCTATTTCATAGTTGCGTGTTACACCTACAGTTTTTGAAGTTATTTTAAATTTTTCATTTCCACCATTTAAAATAATATCAAGTGCTTTTTCTGGTATTTTTGAAATAGGATCACTTAATTCAAATTTATAACGCTCTGCAATTAATTGTAATTGCTTAAAGATCCAACTACTTTTTTGTTCACCTAATGGAGCAATTCCTCCATTTTTAATGGAAACTGAATTATTTGGAATTATTTTTTGAATATTAACTTTATTTGTTCTCCCTAAACCGTTACAAGTAGGACAAGCACCTTTTGGGGAGTTAAACGAAAATGTATTTGGTTCAGGGTTTGGGTAAGAGATTCCTGTTTCTGGGCACATTAAATCTCTACTAAAATAGCGAGGAACATTATTTTCATGTTCAATAACCATTAATATATTTTCTCCTGAATATAATGCCGTAGTTATAGTTTCTTCCAACCTTTTTTTTGAAGAAGGAGTGATCGCTAACCTATCAATTACAATTTCAATATCATGAGTTTTGTAACGATCTAATCGCATTCCTTTTTCAATATCTATAATTTCACCATCAACACGTACTTTTACAAATCCTTGTTTTGCTATCTGTTCAAAAAGTTCCCTGTAATGACCCTTTCTAGATTTTATTACTGGTGCAAGAACTACAATTTTTTTTCCTTTAAATTCTTTTAAAATTAAATTTTTTATTTGCTCATCACTATAACTAACCATTTTTTTATTGGTGTTGTATGAGTAAGCATCGGCAGCTCTAGCATATAGTAACCTTAAGAAATCATATATTTCTGTAATGGTTCCTACTGTAGATCTGGGACTTTTATTTGTAGTTTTTTGTTCAATTGAAATAACAGGTGATAAGCCATCAATTTTATCTACGTCGGGTCTTTCTAAGCCTCCTAAAAACTGACGAGCATATGCTGAAAATGTTTCAATATAACGTCTTTGTCCTTCTGCGTAAATTGTGTCAAATGCCAATGAAGATTTTCCACTTCCACTTAAACCTGTAATTACAACAAGTTGTTCTCTTGGTATTTTAACATCTATGTTTTTTAAGTTATGGACACGAGCGCCCATTACTTCAATGTATTCTTGTTGGTTTGACATATGATAAATTGAAAGGAGCAAATATAATTAAATGCAATGAAAATTTAGTAGTCTTTATAGTTACTTATTTATTGGAATATTGAAATTGAGCTTCTAAAGATACCCCGAAATTTGATTCTAATTCGTCTTTAATTCTTTTAAAATATTTTGTTTCAGGTGGCAGTTGAAACGTATTCCAAAATTTGGCATTATAAGGGATTTCTAAAAGAGACATATCTTTAGTTTCGGTTTCAGAATTATGTCTTACTTTCATTTTCTTTTTGTTTGTTTCAATATCTAATACAAAAACCTCGTGTTTGTAGGTTGCTTGTATTTTATCCGTGCCTTTACCTAATCTATTTTGTAAGTTTTTAGTTATTTTTTCTTGTGAGGTCCATTGCCTACTATGATAACTTAGGTAAAGTTTTCCTTCTTTGTTTTTTTTGTAAACGTATAAAGAGTTGTTGGCTTTGTTTTCCACTTTATAAATAGCATAAGTATCAACACCAATATATAATTTAAAAGAAGGTTGCCCTATAGGTTTTCCTTCAATAATAACTACGTCTTCATTTTCGTATGAAGAATCTCCTATTTTTTTCCATTTTATTTTTTTAACACGCATATCTTGTCTAATAGGGTTTCTAATAGTCATTGGTATTACGGAGTGGCGGAACTCTTTTTTCTTGAAAAATCTATAATCTGCAGATTTTCTACTTTCAAGTATTTGAATTCTATCCATTCTTAAAGCGGAAGGACCTCTATCTTGAATTTTCATGTATTGTTCAATAAAAAAGCGAGCTTTTTCTTCTTCACTAGATGCGCGTCTATATAATAATGTTAGTTGATGTGGATTGCTAACTGTTGTTGTTTTTAGGTTTTTTAAAGCGTTAATTACATAAAAGTTGGGTTTAACAAGCCTCACTTCGTCAAGTGAAATAGTGCTTTCTTCTAAAATTATAGTTTTTTCCGTTTTGTTAAGAAAATCTTGAGCCATAATTTTAAAAGGTTTAAAACCTAAACTATTCACAACTAGCGTATCGGTTAAATCATTGTTTGAAATCATTAATAGAAAATCTCCATCTTCAGTACTGGAAGTTCCTTTTGCTTTTTTTTGTAAGATTATAGCAGCATACGGAATTGTTATTTTGGTTTTATCAATAAGAACTCCTTCAATAGGAATATTTGTATCTTGTGAAAATGTTTTTAAAAAAGTGAATGTTAGAAATATTATAAAAAAGTATGTTTTGGTTTTTATAGATGTGATATTGATTTTTTTCATAAAAATGTTTGAAATAATTTGGATAGAGAAGCAATATAGGTAAAGTATTTAAATTATTGTTTTTGTTAAGAATTCAAATTAATATTCTAATTGGAAAATTGTTATATAAACAGCCTTTGTTAAAACCTAAAATTAGTATATTGCAATAAAAAAATTAAGTTTGAGTTGGATTGATTCTTTAAGGCATTTTTTTGAAAAACATGGTTTTGCTGTGTCATCTCGATTTGCCGATAGATTAGGAATAAATGTTTCTAATGTTCGTTTATTTTTTATTTACATTTCGTTCGTAACCTTTGGTTTTTCTTTTGGAATTTATTTAACATTGGCTTTTTTACTAAGATTAAAAGATTTAATCTATACTAAGCGAAGTTCAGTTTTTGATTTATAAATGAATTTATTATTACCAACAAAATTATACAAAGCAATAGGATTACTTTTTTTAGTAACAGGTATTGGTGTGGTTGGTTATATTGTTATTTCTGGTGACTCATTTATAAATGCGTTATATATGACAATAATTACCATGACTACAGTTGGTTTCGGTGAATTACATCCTTTAAACAATACCGAAAAATTATTTACAATTTTTCTTATTTTAACAAGTATTTCAGTTTATGGTTATACGGTTACAATTTTAACAGAATATTTAGCAAATGGTCGTTTTTTTGAAAAACTAAAAAGAAAAAAAGTGGAGGGGCAAATTAATTTATTATTAGATCATACTATTGTATGTGGTTATGGTAGAAATGGAAAGCAAGCTGTAAATAAGCTTAAACATTTCAATCAGCCTTGTGTAATTATTGAAAAGAGAAAAGATGAATTAGCAGATTTGGAACGTGATGAAGTTTTATATATTGAAGGAGATGCTACTAATGATGAAGATTTAATTACAGCAGGTATTAAAAGTGCAAGGAGCTTAATTACAGCATTACCTTCAGATGCAGATAATTTATTTGTTGTACTAACAGCGAGACAATATAATAAGAATTGTACCATAATAAGCAGGGCGTCTAACGAGTCTTCTTATAATAAACTAAAATTTGCCGGAGCTACAAACGTAATAATGCCTGATAAATTAGGAGGAGCACATATGGCTTCATTGGTTGTAACTCCAGATTTAGTTGAATTTATGGATAGATTAACAATTGCAGGTGAGGTTGAGGCTAATTTAGAAGAAATTTCAGTAAATGAATTGCCTAAAAAATTTATTTCAAAAACTATTTTAGATTTGGATTTGCGAAAAAAAACAGGATGCAATGTAATAGGTTTTAAAACTGCTGATAATGAGTATATTATTAATCCTGAAGCATTAACAATTCTTGAAGAAAATACGCATCTTATTGTTTTAGGAAATAAGGAACAAATTAAAAAATTAAGAGAAGTTTTTTAATGTGTTTTATTTTCAATGTTTTATTTAGAATCGTAATAGATTTTCTTATATACTGTTAAAAACTTGTAGTAACATCATTTTTTTACCATATTGCAGGGACTTTAAAAAAAGATTCAAAATTATATGAAACGTAAAATCGTATCGTTACTACTAGTACTTTCTCCATTATTTACCTTTGCACAAGAATTAACAATAGATGAAAAAATAGAAGCAAAATTTAAACCTTTTGCAAATGCTGTAAGTTCAGTAGTTTTTTATCCAATTTCAATTGTAGGTATAGATGTTCCTATTGTAATAATTATATTATTATTGGGGGCTTTGTTTTTTACACTCTATTTTAAATTTGCAAATATTAGATTGTTAGGCGTTGCTATTAGAGCGGCAAAGGGAAAATATGATAAAGTTGATCATCACTCAGTTGAAGAAGTGGCGGGAGATCCAACTCCTGGCGGAGATGTTTTTGAAGTTGTTCAGGTAGAAGGGGTTATTGGTGAAGTGACACACTTTCAGGCTTTAACAGCTGCATTATCTGCAACCGTTGGCTTAGGAAATATAGCAGGTGTTGCAGTGGCAATTGCTATTGGTGGTCCTGGAGCAACTATTTGGATGGTTTTAGCTGGTTTTTTAGGAATGTCAACTAAACTAGTTGAAGCTACATTAGGTGTTAAATATCGTGAAGTTGGTGAAGACGGGAAAATATATGGAGGACCAATGTATTACCTGAGAAAAGGATTAAAAGAAAAGAATTTAGGTGGTTTTGGAAAAGTTTTAGCTGTATTATATGCCATTTTTGTAATAGGAGGTTCTTTTGGAGGTGGAAATATGTTCCAATCCAATCAAGCTGCTGCACAATTTAAATTACTTTTTGGTTTAGATTCTGGTTTCTTTTTTGGTGTTTTAATGGCTATTTTAGTGGGAATTGTAATAATAGGAGGAATTAAAAGAATAGGGAGAGTAACTGAAAAAATAGTGCCTTTTATGGGGATTATGTTTGTTGGTGCTGCTTTAATAATTATTATTATGAATTTTACTATTGTTCCTGCAGCATTTCTTCAAATTTGGGATGGAGCATTTAATCAAACATCATTAGTAGGTGGTGTTATTGGTGTTATGATTGTAGGTTTTCAAAGAGCGGCCTTTTCTAATGAGGCAGGAATAGGGTCTGCATCTATTGCACATGCAGCGGTAAAGACAAAATTTCCTGCAAGTGAAGGAATAGTAGCTTCTATTGGACCTTTTGTAGATACGGTTGTAATTTGTACTATGACAGCTTTAGTTATTGTTGTTACTAATTTAAAAAGTAATTTATTTAAATATTCAAATTTAGATGAAGGTAATAATGTAATTATGAATGGTACAGGAAAGCATTTAGGAGGTGTTGATTTAACTTCGGTAGCATTTGATTCTGCAATTCCAAATTTTTCTATTTTATTAACAATTGCGGTTATACTTTTTGCTTTTTCAACAATGTTATCTTGGTCGTACTACGGAATTCAAGGATGGAAGTATTTATTTGGAAAAAGTAAAATAGCAGATATTTCTTATAAAGCATTATTTTTAATTTTTGTTGTTATTGGAGCATCATCTAGTTTAGGTTCTGTTATTGAATTTTCGGATGCTATGATTTTTGCAATGGTATTTCCAAACATTATAGGATTGCTAATATTGGCTCCAAAAGTAAAAGAAGAGGTTGCTAAATATTTAAAAGCTATCGGACACAAAGATTAATTTCAATTTAATTAAATGAAAAATATTCAATCCTATTTCAGTTTTAATAAACGTCAACGAAATGGGATTTTCTTTTTGTTATTTATAATTATTTCGCTTCAATTAGTTTTTTGGTTTGTCGATTTTTCGTCAAATAAAACACCTCATATTTCTCATAATAATTTAGTTACTTTTAATAAAGAAATGGATTCTTTAAAACAAGTTGAATTAAAAAAGAAAGAATTCAAAATATATCCTTTTAATCCCAATTATATAACTGATTTTAAAGGATATCAATTAGGTATGAATGTTAACGAAATTGATAGGCTATTAAATTTTAGAAAAACTGGAAAATTCATAAATTCAGTTTCAGACTTCCAAAAAGTAACACAAATAAATGATAGTTTATTAACTGTAATTAGTGTATTTTTTAAATTCCCAAGTTGGGTAAACTCCAAAAATAAACTTAACAAAAAGACTTTCAAAAGTAAAAATAAAGAGTCTATTATAGCTAAAGATCTTAATGATGTAGGATTGGAAGATTTGGTTAAAATAAGAGGTGTTGGTGATAAAACAGCCAATAGAATTATAAAATATCGTACAAAATTAAAAGGATTTCTAAACAATTCTCAACTATACGAGGTTTATTATTTAGATGAGGACGTGGCAAATAGGGTGTTGAAATATTTTAAAGTTTTGAACCCGCCTACAATTCAAAAAATAAATGTGAATACTGCTAGTTTTAAAGAGATTTTGTCTATAGTTTATATAGATTATGAGCTAACAAAGAAAATATTGAATTATAGAACGGAAGTAGCTGAAATTCAATCTATAGATGAATTGAAAAAAATAGATGGTTTTCCGGTGGATAAATATGAGAGAATAATCTTATATTTGAAGGCTGAATAGCAGCAAATTTAATAACCACTAGCGTTTATTTAAAGTATGTATTTTACTGAAGAGCACGAGGCATTTCGTCAAAGTTTCAAAGATTTTTTAAAGAAAGAAGTAATTCCATTTGTAGATAAATTTGAGGAAAACGGATTTATTGATAAAGAAATTTTCAAAAAGTTTGGAGAAATGGGGTATTTCGGATTAAATTATCCGGAAAAATATAATGGATTAGAACTGGATTTATTTTATAGTGTAATCTTTTTAGAGGAGCTTCAAAAAATTAATTCAGGAGGAACTGCGGCGGCTATGTGGGCGCATACTTATTTGGCAATGACACATCTTAATGCTGAAGGTAGTGAAGAAATAAAACAAAAATATTTAGTTCCTAGTATAAATGGTGAAAAAGTAGGTTGTTTATGCGTTTCAGAACCTTTTGGAGGATCTGATGTTGCAGGGATAAGAACTTCAGCAAAAAAAGATGGAGATGATTATATTATAAATGGCTCTAAAATTTTTATAACTAATGGTGTTTATTCAGATTATTTAGTAGTTGCTGTAAAGACTAATCCTAGTTTAAAACACAAGGGGATGAGTTTATTTGTGCTAGATAGAGAAATGGAAGGGATTACTGCTACAGACCTTAAAAAGTTAGGGTGGAAGGCTTCTGATACTGCTGAAATAGGTTTTAATAATGTGAGAGTTCCTGCAAGTAATATGTTAGGTGAAGAAGGAAAAGGGTTTTCATATATAATGCAGCATTTTGCATCTGAAAGAGTTATTATGGCTGTAAATGCTCACGCAAGGGCAGAATTTGCCTTAGATTACGCAATTAATTATATGTCTGAAAGACAGGCATTTGGAAAAACAATTGATCAGTATCAAGCTTTAAGACATAAGGTAGCAGATATGGCAAGTGAAATTGAAATGTGCAAAGAGTTTAATTATTCAATTGTTCATAGGTTAGATAGGGGAGATTATGTTGTGAAAGAGGCGAGTATGTCTAAATTAATGGCAACAAAAATTGCAGATGAAGTAATTTACAATTGTCTTCAATTATTAGGAGGTTACGGTTATATGGAAGAATACCCTTTAGCTCGTTTACTAAGAGATAGTAGATTAGGGACTATTGGAGGAGGAACTTCTGAAATTTTGCGTGAAATTATCTCGAAAATGATTATTGATAAGAAAGAATATAAGACTGCTACATAATTTTAAAATTATTTATTGCTTGTATTATATTAAATTGTACCTTTGCAATCCAAAATTTAAAAGAAACGATTTGAGAGGAGGTGCCAAAATATGTTAATCATTCCAGTAAAAGACGGTGAAAATATCGATAGAGCGTTAAAACGTTACAAAAGAAAATTCGATCGTACGAAGACAATGAAAAATTTACGTAACCGTAAACAATTCAACAAGCCTTCTGTAACAAAACGTGCTCAAAATATAAAAGCTCAGTATGTTCAAAGATTAAGAACGGCAGAAGAGCAAGGTTAAATTTTAGCCAATAAAATTAAACCGTTAGTAAAAACAGATTACAATTTGTATGTTTGTTTTTATTAACGGTTTTTTTTATGCCAATAAATTCCTTTTTAGATTATTTGTCGATTGAAAAAAAGTATTCTAAACATACTTTAACGGCTTATAAAAAAGACTTAAACGATTTTACTTCGTTTTGCGTTATTGAATATAATTCTGATGATTTAATTGATGTAAATTATAATCAAATAAGATCTTGGATTGTTAGTTTGGTAAATTCCAGTATTGGAAATAGAACAATTAACAGGAAAATTTCCTCATTAAAGTCGTTTTATAAATTTCTTCAAAAAACAAAACAAGTTGAGTTAAATCCTTTAGCAAAGCATAAAGCGTTAAAAATCTCAAAAAATATTCAGGTTCCTTTTTCTGAAAAAGAAATAAATCAGGTTTTAAGTATGGGAGAAACTGTAGATTTTGAAAGTGTTAGAAACAAATTAATTGTGGAGTTGTTTTACTCAACAGGTATGAGAAGAAGTGAATTAATAAACATAGAAGAAAGTGATGTTGATTTAAGATCTGAGCTGGTTAAAGTTGTTGGGAAAAGAAATAAAGAACGTTATATCCCGTTAATAAAACCAGTGCAAGATTCATTAAAAAAATATATTGAGTACAGGGTAAAAATAGAGACGAATGAAACTTATCTTTTTATAACAAAAAAAGGTAAAAAAATATACGATACTCTTGTGTATCGAATAATAAATAATTATTTTAGTACGGTGTCGTCAAAATTAAAAAAGAGCCCTCATATATTAAGGCATTCTTTTGCAACACATTTATTAAATGAAGGTGCTGATTTAAACTCGGTTAAAGAATTACTTGGGCATTCAAGTTTAGCATCAACACAAGTTTACACCCATAATAGTTTGGGTAAATTGAAAGAAGTATATAACCAAGCTCACCCAAGGAGCGTTAAAAAAACATAATTTATGAAAGTATATGTGCAATCAGTAAATTTTAATGCAGACAAAACTTTAATTGATTTTATTGAAAAGAAGGTAAGTAGTTTGGAGAAATATTATGATAAAATTGTAGACTCTGAAGTGTACCTAAAAGTGCAGCAAACTAGCGATAAGGAGAATAAATCTGTTGATGTGAAATTAAATATTGCGGGTGCAGATTTAGTGGTGAAAAAGCAATGTAAAACTTTTGAAGAAGGGGCTAGTTTAGCTGTTGACACCTTAAAAAGAAAGCTTACACAGAAGAAAGAAAAAGTAAGAGCTAAATAATTTATTAAAAAAAAATAAAAAAAGTTTTGTTTAAGATTAAAACTTTAATACATTTGCAGTCCGTTAGAAATAACGGGCTTCTTTTATGGAGTGAAAAGCCGATGTAGCTCAGCTGGCTAGAGCAGCTGATTTGTAATCAGCAGGTCGTGGGTTCGAGTCCCTCCATCGGCTCAAAATAAAAGGAAAAGATCTTTGAAGATAATTAATGGTGAGATACTCAAGTGGCCAACGAGGGCAGACTGTAAATCTGCTGCGCAAGCTTCGAAGGTTCGAATCCTTCTCTCACCACTAAAGAAGAATACAATAAGAGATTATTGTAACAATGATGATTTGAAAAAATTATTGCGAGAGTAGCTCAGTTGGTAGAGCTTCAGCCTTCCAAGCTGACTGTCGCCGGTTCGAGCCCGGTCTCTCGCTCTTTTTTTTGGCCGGTGTAGCTCAGGGGTAGAGCGTTTCCTTGGTAAGGAAGAGGTCACGGGTTCAAATCCCGTCATTGGCTCAAAGTAAATGAAGAATAGAATTAAACACTATATATAACTAAGATTTAAAAATTAATAATTATGGCTAAAGAAACCTTCGATCGTTCAAAACCACATTTAAACATTGGTACTATTGGACACGTTGATCACGGTAAAACAACCTTAACAGCTGCTATTACTGTTGTATTAGCAGAGAAAGGACTTTCTGAAGTAAAAGATTTCGATCAAATCGATAATGCTCCTGAAGAAAAAGAGAGAGGTATTACAATTAATACTGCTCACGTTGAGTATCAAACTGCTAATCGTCACTACGCTCACGTTGACTGTCCAGGTCACGCGGATTACGTAAAGAACATGGTAACTGGTGCTGCTCAAATGGACGGTGCAATCATCGTTGTAGCTGCAACTGATGGACCAATGCCTCAAACTAGAGAGCATATTTTATTAGGTCGTCAGGTAGGTATTCCTAGATTAGTTGTATTCATGAATAAAGTGGATATGGTTGATGATGAAGAACTATTAGAATTAGTAGAGATGGAAATCAGAGATTTATTATCTTTCTATGATTATGATGGTGATAACACTCCTGTTATTCAAGGTTCTGCTTTAGGTGGTTTGAATAAAGATGAGAAATGGATGGAGAAGATCATGGAATTAATGGACGCTGTTGATACTTGGATTGAGTTGCCAAAGCGTGATGTTGATAAAGATTTCTTAATGCCTATTGAAGATGTATTCTCAATTACAGGTCGTGGTACTGTTGCAACTGGTCGTATTGAAACTGGTGTAGCAAATACAGGAGATGCTGTTGATATTATCGGTATGGGAGCTGAAAAATTAACTTCTACAGTTACTGGAGTTGAAATGTTCCGTAAAATATTAGATAGAGGTGAAGCTGGAGATAACGTAGGTATCTTATTAAGAGGTATTGCAAAAGAAGATATTAAAAGAGGTATGGTAATCTGTAAACCAGGTTCTGTAACTCCTCACGCTAAGTTTAAAGCTGAGGTTTATGTTCTTAAAAAAGAAGAAGGTGGACGTCATACTCCATTCCATAACAATTATCGTCCACAGTTTTACGTTCGTACAACTGATGTAACAGGTACAATTATGTTGCCTGATGGAGTTGAAATGGTAATGCCAGGTGATAACTTAACTATAACTGTTGAATTACATCAACCTATTGCATTAAACGTTGGTTTACGTTTTGCAATCCGTGAAGGTGGTAGAACAGTAGGTGCAGGTCAGGTAACAGAAATGTTAGACTAATCATCTAAATAAAATAGGGTGCTTCTGAGAAGGAGCACCTTTCTTACGGGCGTAGCTCAGTTGGTAGAGCACTGGTCTCCAAAACCAGGTGTCGGGAGTTCGAGTCTCTCCGCCCGTGCAAAAAATTAAGAAATGAATTTAGTTAAATATATAAAAGACTCATTTGAAGAGTTACGTAATAAGGTAACATGGATTCCTTGGGCAGAAGCACAAAAATCTACAGTGGTTGTTGCGATATTTACAATATTATTCGCAGTAGCTGTTTTTTTAGTAGATAAGTTCTTCCAAACAGGTTTAACTGAGTATTTTAAATTATTTTAATTAGTAAAATTTAGTATGACTGATTCTGTAAAAAAATGGTACGTAGTTAGAGCTATTGGTGGGCAAGAAAATAAGGTTAAATCTTATATTGAAACTGAAATTTCACGTCTAGGAATGACTGATTATGTTGATAGAGTATTGGTACCAACAGAAAAGGTGATACAAGTACGTAATGGAAAGAAAATACATAAAGAGCGTGTTTATTTCCCTGGTTATGTAATGATAGAAGCTAACTTAAGTGGTGAGCTTCCACATGTTATAAAATCAATAACAGGTGTTATAGGGTTTTTAGGAGAGGTTAAAGGAGGAGATCCTGTACCAATGCGTAAAGCTGAAATTAACAGAATGTTAGGTAAGGTTGATGAATTATCTGTTCAAAGTGAAAATATAGCTATCCCATATATTACGGGTGAAACAGTAAAAGTAATTGATGGACCTTTTAATGGTTTTGATGGAACTATTGAAAATATTAATGAAGAGAAAAGAAAGCTTGAAGTTATGGTGAAAATTTTCGGAAGAAAAACGCCATTAGAATTAAGTTATATGCAAGTTGAAAAAATTTCATAATTGTTACATAAATAATATGATTTTACATCAAGCTTCCACAAAAGTGTAAAATCTAATTTAAGATTAAAAAATGGCAAAAGAAGTTAGTAAAGTAGTAAAATTACAAGTTCGTGGAGGTGCGGCAAACCCGTCACCACCAGTTGGACCAGCTTTAGGTGCTGCCGGAGTTAACATTATGGAGTTCTGTAAGCAATTTAATGCTAGAACTCAAGACAAACAAGGGAAAGTTTTACCAGTAGCAATTACTGTGTATAAAGACAAGTCTTTTGAATTTGTAGTTAAAACTCCACCAGCAGCTGTTCAAATTCTTGAAGCAGCAAAAGTGAAAAAAGGTTCATCTGAGCCTAATCGTAGTAAAGTTGCAACAGTAACTTGGGATCAATTAAAGACTATTGCAGAAGACAAAATGGTAGATTTAAATGCATTTACAATTGAGTCAGCAATGTTAATGATGGCAGGTACGGCACGTTCGATGGGTATAAGAGTAAAAGGAGATGCTCCTGTAAAACAATAAAACAGTTAGAAAATGGCAAAATTAGCTAGAAAACAAAAAGAAGCACAAGCTAAGGTTGATAAAACTCAATCTTATTCTTTATCAGATGCTTCTGCATTGGTAAAAGAACTTACCAATGTAAATTTTGATGCTTCCGTAGATATAGCTGTAAGATTGGGAGTTGATCCTCGTAAAGCTAATCAAATGGTTAGAGGGGTTGTAACATTACCTCACGGAACAGGAAAAGATATTAAGGTATTAGCATTAGTTACTCCAGATAAAGAAGCAGATGCAACTGCAGCTGGAGCTGATTATGTTGGTTTAGATGAATATCTTCAAAAAATTAAAGATGGTTGGACAGACGTAGATGTTATTATTACTATGCCAAGTGTTATGGGGAAATTAGGTCCTTTAGGTCGTATTTTAGGACCAAGAGGTTTAATGCCTAACCCAAAGACAGGTACAGTAACTATGGATGTTTCAAAAGCAGTAACTGAAGTTAAAGCTGGTAAAATAGACTTTAAAGTTGAAAAAACTGGGATTGTACATGCTGCAATTGGAAAAGCATCATTCTCAGCAGAGAAAATTGCTGAAAATGCTGGTGAGTTAATTCAAACTTTAGTTAAAATGAAACCAACAGCAGCTAAAGGAACTTATGTTAAGAGTATTTTTATGTCTAGTACTATGAGTCCTAGTATAAGTATTGATACTAAATCGCTTAATAGTTAAATCTAGAAATTATGACGAGAGAAGAAAAATCACAAGTAATAGAAGTTTTAACTGATAAGTTAACTGAAGGAAACATAATTTATTTAGCAGATATATCTGGATTAAATGCATTAGATACGTCTAATTTACGTAGAGCATGTTTTAAAGCAAATATTAAGCTTTCGGTTGTAAAAAACACTTTGCTTGAAAAAGCAATGGAAAAATCTGATAAAGATTTTGGAGAATTACCTTCTACTTTAAAAGGGAATACTTCATTAATGGTTTCAGAGACTGGAAATGCTCCAGCAAAATTAATAAAAGAATTTCGTAAAAAATCTAATAAGCCTTTATTAAAAGGAGCTTATGTTGAAGAGTCTATTTATGTTGGAGATGACCAATTAGATACTCTAGTTAACATTAAGTCTAAAGAAGAACTTATTGGAGAAGTAATTTCATTATTACAATCACCAGCGAAGAATGTTATTTCAGCATTACAATCAGGTGGTAATACATTATCTGGTATTATTAAAACATTATCAGAGAAAGAATAAGCGCACTAATAAACTAATAAATAAAAATTAAACAAAGAGAAATGGCAGATTTAAAAGATTTCGCAGAACAACTTGTTAACTTAACAGTAAAAGAAGTAAGCGAGTTAGCTACTATTTTAAAAGACGAATATGGTATTGAGCCAGCTGCAGCAGCAGTGGCAGTAGCAGGACCAGCAGCAGGAGGAGAAGCAGCTGCAGAAGAGCAAACTGAATTCGACGTTATTTTAAAAGCAGCAGGTGGTTCTAAATTAGCAGTTGTAAAACTTGTTAAGGAATTAACTGGATTGGGATTGAAAGAAGCTAAAGGTGTTGTAGATAGCGCACCAGCACCAGTAAAAGAAGGTGTTACTAAAGATGAAGCTGAAGCTTTAAAAGCATCATTAGAAGAGGCTGGAGCTGAGGTTGAGCTTAAGTAAGCTTATTACCGCTAAAACAAATTAAGGTTTAGGTCTAGGAGTTCCCTTTGACCTAAACCATTTTTGCGTATATATTTGTTCTTATATTTTAATAGTTTTTTAACTTAAAGTTTTGTCCATTGGCATCAAAAAATTTCACCGAAAGAATAAACTTTGCATCAGCTAAATTAGTAATGGAATATCCAGATTTTCTAGATATTCAAGTAAAATCGTTTCAAGATTTTTTCCAATTACAAACTAAAGCTGACGAACGAAGTACCGAAGGATTATATAAAACCTTCCTTGATAACTTCCCAATTACTGATACTCGTAACCAATTTGTGTTAGAGTTTATAGACTATTTTGTTGACCCTCCTAGATACTCAATTCAAGAGTGTATAGAAAGAGGTTTAACTTATTGTGTTCCCTTAAAAGCACGTTTAAAGTTATACTGTACAGATCCTGAACATGAAGATTTTGAAACAATTGTTCAAGATGTATATTTAGGTACAATTCCTTACATGACAAATAGTGGTACTTTTGTTATTAATGGAGCAGAAAGAGTTGTAGTTTCTCAATTACACCGTTCACCTGGGGTATTCTTTGGTCAATCATTCCATGCAAATGGAACTAAATTATATTCAGCAAGAGTAATTCCTTTTAAAGGTTCTTGGATTGAATTTGCTACTGATATCAATCAAGTAATGTATGCTTATATTGATAGAAAGAAAAAATTACCTGTAACTACATTGTTTAGAGCAATTGGTTATGAAAGAGATAAAGATATTTTAGAAATTTTTGACCTTGCAGAAGAAATAAAAGTTTCAAAAAGTGGTCTTAAAAAATATTTAGGTAGAAAATTAGCTGCTCGTGTATTAAAAACTTGGTTTGAAGACTTTGTTGATGAAGATACTGGAGAGGTAGTTTCTATTGAAAGAAATGAAATTGTATTAGATAGAGATACAATTTTGGACAAGGATCAAGTAGAAGAAATTGTTGAATCAGGTGCTAAAACCATTTTACTTCATAAAGAAGATAATGAAATGGCTGATTATGCTATTATTCATAATACTTTACAAAAAGATCCAACAAACTCTGAAAAAGAGGCTGTTGAACATATATATAGACAATTACGTAATGCTGAACCGCCAGATTTTGAAACGGCAAAAGGTATTATTGATAAATTATTCTTCTCAGAACAACGTTATAACTTAGGTGAAGTTGGTCGTTATAGAATGAATAAAAAATTAAACTTAAACGAAGATATTAACCAAAAAGTTTTAACTAAGCTTGATATTATTACAATTATCAAGAATTTAATAAAATTGGTTAATTCAAAAGCTGAAGTTGATGATATTGACCATTTATCTAACCGTCGTGTTAGAACTGTTGGAGAACAATTAGCAAGTCAGTTTGGTGTTGGTTTATCTCGTATGGCACGTACTATTCGTGAACGTATGAATGTTCGTGATAATGAGGTTTTTACTCCTATTGATTTGATTAATGCTAAAACATTGTCATCAGTAATTAACTCGTTCTTTGGAACAAACCAGTTATCTCAATTTATGGATCAAACAAATCCATTAGCAGAGATAACTCATAAAAGAAGATTATCAGCATTAGGACCTGGAGGTTTATCTAGAGAGAGAGCAGGATTTGAGGTTCGTGATGTTCACTATACTCATTACGGTCGTCTTTGTCCTATTGAAACACCAGAGGGACCAAATATTGGTTTAATCTCATCATTAGCTGTATTTGCAAAAGTGAATAACTTAGGGTTTATTGAAACTCCATATAGAGAGGTAATTGAAGGTAATGTTAATATTACTGATGAGCCTAGATATTTAAGTGCTGAAGAAGAAGAAGGAATGAAATTTGCTCAGTCAAATCTTCCTTTAACAGAAGAAGGTAAGTTTGTTGCGGATAAATTAATTGTACGTGAAGAAGCAGATTATCCTGTTGTTGAACCTACAAAGGTTAACTTTATGGATGTTGCTCCTAATCAAATAGCATCAATTTCTGCATCTTTAATTCCATTCTTGGAACATGATGATGCCAACCGTGCTTTGATGGGATCAAATATGATGCGTCAAGCAGTTCCTTTATTAAGACCAGAATCACCAATTGTTGGTACAGGTTTAGAGTTAAGAGTTGCAAAAGATTCACGTATTTTAATGAATGCTGAAGGAGCAGGAGTTGTTGAATATGTTGATGCAAATACTATTGAAATTAAGTACGACAAGACTGATGAAGAGCGTATGGTAAGTTTTGAAGGAGATAATAAAACTTATAACTTAATTAAATTTAGAAAAACAAACCAAGGTACATCTATTAACCTAAAACCAATTGTACAAAAAGGAGATAGAGTTGAAGAAGGACAAGTACTTTGTGAAGGATATGCAACACAAAAAGGTGAATTAGCCTTGGGTAGAAATATGAAAGTAGCCTTTATGCCTTGGAAAGGGTATAACTTTGAGGATGCGATTGTAATTTCAGAAAAAGTTGTAAAAGAAGATATATTTACATCTATTCATATTGATGAATATTCAATGGATGTGAGAGATACAAAATTAGGAGCTGAAGAGTTAACTAATGATATTCCAAATGTTTCAGAAGAAGCTACTAAAGATTTAGATGAAAATGGAATGATTAGAATTGGAGCTGAAGTTAAACCTGGTGATATTTTAATTGGTAAAATTACTCCTAAAGGTGAATCAGATCCAACACCAGAAGAAAAGTTATTAAGAGCTATTTTTGGTGATAAAGCTGGAGATGTAAAAGATGCGTCATTAAAAGCATCACCGTCATTAAGAGGTGTTGTTATTGATAAAAAACTTTTTGAGCGTGCTGTTAAAGATAAATCTAAACGAGCACAGGATAAAGTTAGTATTTCTAACCTAGAAAGTAAATATACTGCAAAATTAGAAGATTTAAGATCAGTTCTAATTGAGAAGTTATTTAATCTTATTAATGGAAAAACGTCTCAAGGAGTTCTAAACGATTTAAGTGAAGAGATTCTACAAAAAGGTAAAAAGTTTACATTAAAAATGTTAAACGCTGTACCAGATTTTGTTTACTTAACAAAAGGTGTTTGGACTACAGATTCGCATATTAATATGCTTGTTAATGAGTTAATTCATAATTATAAAATTAAAGTAAACGATTTACAAGGATCTTTACGTCGTGAGAAATTTACAGTTTCTGTTGGGGATGAATTACCAGCTGGAATTTTAAAACTTGCTAAAATTTATATTGCTAAAAAACGTAAGTTGAAAGTTGGTGATAAAATGGCGGGTCGTCACGGTAATAAAGGTATTGTTGCTCGTATTGTACGTCAAGAAGATATGCCTTTCTTAGAAGATGGAACTCCTGTTGATATTGTACTAAATCCACTTGGTGTACCATCTCGTATGAACATTGGTCAGATTTATGAAACAGTATTAGGTTGGGCTGGACAAAATTTAGGAACTAAATATGCAACACCAATTTTTGATGGTGCTTCTATAGAGCAGATTGATAAAATTACTGAAGAAGCTGGTGTACCTCAATATGGTCATACATATTTATATGATGGTGGAACAGGGCAACGTTTTGATCAAAAAGCAACAGTGGGTGTTATTTATATGATTAAACTAGGTCATATGATTGATGATAAAATGCACGCACGTTCTATTGGGCCATATTCATTAATTACACAACAACCATTAGGTGGTAAAGCACAATTTGGTGGTCAGCGTTTTGGTGAGATGGAGGTATGGGCACTTGAGGCTTATGGAGCATCAAGTACTTTACGTGAAATTCTTACAGTAAAATCAGATGATGTTTTAGGAAGAGCTAAAACTTATGAGGCTATTGTAAAAGGAGATCCAATGCCAGAACCAGGTTTACCAGAATCATTCAACGTATTAATGCACGAGCTTAGAGGTCTTGGGTTAGACGTTAGATTAGAAGAATAACAACTAAAAAGATAGTAAGGAGGTTTGTCTCCTTACTATTAATATATTTTTACATTTTTAAAATTCGAATCCATCAATATTATTATGGCAAGAAAAAACGATAAATACACTGTAAAAAAATTTAATAAAATTTCGATAGGTTTATCATCTCCAGAAGCAATTCTTGAGAAATCAAACGGAGAAGTATTAAAGCCAGAAACTATAAATTACCGTACACATAAACCTGAAAGAGATGGATTGTTTTGTGAACGTATTTTTGGTCCTATTAAAGATTATGAATGTGCCTGCGGAAAATACAAAAGAATTCGTTACAAAGGGATAGTTTGTGACCGTTGTGGTGTTGAAGTAACTGAGAAAAAAGTTCGTAGAGATAGAGTAGGACATATTAATTTAGTTGTTCCTGTTGCTCATATTTGGTATTTTAAATCATTACCTAACAAAATGGGATACCTTTTAGGTTTACCATCTAAAAAGTTAGATATGATTATTTACTATGAACGTTATGTAGTAATACAACCTGCTGGGGCTAAGAATGCTGAAGGAGAACCATTACAAAAAATGGATTTCTTAACAGAAGAAGAATATTTAGATATTCTTGAAACATTCCCAATAGAGAATCAGTATTTAGATGATAATGACCCAGATAAGTTTATTGCTAAAATGGGAGCTTCTTGTTTAATTGACTTATTTAACCGTATAGATTTAGATGAATTATCTTATCAATTACGTCATAAGGCAAACACAGAAACATCTAAACAACGTAAAACTGAAGCATTAAAAAGATTAAACGTAGTTGAATCTTTTAGAGATGCAAATAAAAATAGAGAAAACCGTCCAGAATGGATGATAATGAAAGTGATTCCGGTGACTCCACCAGAATTACGTCCATTAGTTCCTTTAGATGGTGGTCGTTTTGCAACATCAGATTTAAATGATTTATACCGTAGAGTAATTATACGTAACAATCGTTTAAAAAGATTGGTTGAAATAAAAGCACCAGAAGTTATTTTACGTAATGAAAAACGTATGTTACAAGAATCAGTTGATTCATTATTTGATAACACACGTAAATCTTCAGCAGTAAAAACAGAATCTAACCGACCATTAAAATCGTTATCAGATTCATTAAAAGGTAAGCAAGGACGTTTCCGTCAAAACTTACTTGGTAAACGTGTTGATTATTCTGCTCGTTCAGTAATTGTTGTTGGACCAGAATTGAAATTATACGAATGTGGTATTCCTAAGGATATGGCTGCTGAATTATACAAACCTTTTGTAATTAGAAAGTTAATTGAAAGAGGTATTGTAAAAACAGTTAAATCGGCAAAGAAAATTATAGATAAAAGAGAACCAGTAGTATGGGATATATTAGAGAATGTTTTAAAAGGACATCCAATAATGTTAAACCGTGCGCCTACGCTTCACAGGTTGGGTATACAAGCTTTTCAACCAAAATTAATTGAAGGGAAAGCAATCCAATTACATCCATTAGTATGTACGGCATTTAATGCCGATTTTGATGGGGATCAAATGGCGGTTCACTTACCATTAGGACCTGAGGCTATTTTAGAGTGTCAGTTATTAATGTTAGCATCACATAATATATTAAACCCTGCAAATGGGGCTCCAATTACAGTACCTTCTCAGGATATGGTATTAGGTTTATATTATATGACTAAAGAAAGAACAAATTCACCTGAATATCCTATTAAGGGTGAAGGATTAACTTTTTATTCTCCAGAAGAAGTAACAATTGCTTTTAATGAAAAAGCTGTTGACTTAAATGCAAGTATAAAAGTTAGAACTAAAGATTTTAATGAAGAAGGAGAATTAGTTTATCAAATCATAGCAACAACTGTTGGTAGAGTTTTATTTAACGAAGTTGTACCGGAAGCTGCGGGTTATGTAAATGAGGTATTAAATAAGAAATCATTAAGAGATATTATTGGTAATATATTAAAACTTACTGATGTTCCTACTACAGGAAAATTCTTAGATGATATGAAAGGAATGGGATATATGTTTGCATTCCGTGGAGGATTATCATTTAGTTTAGGGGATATTATTATTCCTCCAGAAAAGCACAAAATGATTGCTGATGCGAATGCCCAAGTTGATAATATTATGGCTAACTATAATATGGGTATGTTAACAAATAAAGAACGTTATAACCAAGTAGTTGATATTTGGGGTTCAACAAACAGTCGTTTAACAGAGCTTTCAATGAAACGTTTACGTGAAGACCAACAAGGGTTTAACTCAGTGTTTATGATGTTAGATTCTGGAGCAAGGGGTTCTAAAGAACAAATTCGTCAGTTAACAGGTATGCGTGGATTAATGGCGAAGCCTAAAAAATCTACAGCAGGTGGTGGAGAGATTATTGAGAATCCAATTTTATCTAACTTTAAAGAAGGTTTATCAATTTTAGAATACTTTATTTCTACTCACGGTGCACGTAAAGGTTTAGCGGATACGGCGTTAAAAACTGCTGATGCAGGATATTTAACTCGTCGTTTAGTTGATGTTTCACAAGATGTTATAGTTAATGAGTTTGATTGTGGAACCTTGAGAGGGTTAAATGTTCAAGCACTTAAAAAGAATGACGAAATTGTTGAAACTTTAAGTGAAAGAATTTCAGGACGTGTATCGCTTCATGATGTTGTTGATCCAATAACACAAGATTTATTAGTAAAAGCTGGAGAAGAAATTTCTACAGAAAAAGCAAAACTTATAGAAGGTTCTGCTATTGATACAGTAGAAGTTCGTTCTGCATTAACTTGTGAAGCTAAAAAAGGTATTTGTTCACAATGTTATGGACGTAGCTTATCTACAAATAAAATGGTTCAAATTGGTGAAGCCGTTGGAGTTGTAGCTGCGCAATCTATTGGTGAACCGGGTACTCAGTTAACATTAAGAACATTCCACGTTGGTGGGGTTGCAGGAAATATTTCAGAGAATAATAAATTAACAACTAAGTTTACTGGAAAAGCAGTTATTGATGATTTAAGAACTGTAAAAGGTACAGATACGGACGGAGAACAAGTTGATATTGTAATTTCAAGAACATCTGAAATTAAAATGATTGATGAAAAATCTGGATTAACCTTAAGTGTAAATAACATTCCATATGGTTCATATATTTATGTTGCTGATGGTCAAAAACTTAAAAAAGGTGATGTAGTTTGTAAGTGGGATCCTTTTAATGGTGTTATTGTTTCTGAATTTGCTGGTACTATTCAATTTGAAAGTATTGAAAGAGGTATTAATTACATGGTTGAAATTGATGAACAAACCGGTTTCCAAGAAAAAGTAATTATTGAATCTAAAAACAAGAAAACTATACCAACATTATTATTAAAAGATGATAATGATAATGTAATAAGATCTTATAATTTACCAGTAGGAGCACATCTAATTATTGAAGATGGTGAAAAAATTGCTTCAGGTATGACAATTGTTAAAATTCCTCGTAAATCAGGTAGATCTGGGGATATTACAGGAGGTTTACCACGTGTAACAGAATTATTTGAAGCACGTAATCCTTCTAATCCAGCTATTGTATCTGCAATTGATGGAGTTGTATCTTTCGGGAAAATTAAACGTGGTAATCGTGAGATAATTGTTGAATCTAAACTAGGTGAGGTTAAAAAGTATTTAGTAAAACTTTCTAATCAGATTTTAGTTCAAGAGAATGACTTTATTAAAGCAGGTATGCCACTTTCTGAAGGAGCTGTTACACCAAATGATATATTAAATATTGAAGGACCTTCAAAAGTTCAAGAATATTTAGTGAATGAAATTCAAGAGGTGTATAGATTACAAGGGGTGAAAATTAACGATAAGCATTTTGAAGTTGTTGTACGTCAAATGATGCGTAAAGTTAAAATTATTGATTCTGGAGATACTTTATTCTTAGAGAATCAATTAATTCATAAAAATGACTTTATTGAGCAAAATGACAATATCTACGGAATGAAAGTTGTGGAAATTGCGGGAGATTCATCTAATTTAAAAGAAGGGCAAATAGTTTCAGCTCGTCAATTAAGAGATGAAAATTCTGTATTACGTAGAGATGATAAGGCGTTAGTAGAAGCAAGAGATGCTCAACCAGCAACGGCAGAGCAAATTTTACAAGGTATTACTAGAGCATCGTTACAAACGAAATCATTTATATCTGCTGCATCATTCCAAGAAACTACTAAAGTATTAAATGAAGCTGCAGTTAGCGGTAAAGTTGATAACTTAGAAGGGTTGAAAGAAAACGTAATTGTTGGTAAAAGAATTCCAGCAGGTACTGGTATGAGAATTTATGATAATATTATTGTAGGTTCTAAAGAAGAAATGGATTCAAGTATTTAATTATGAGTGACGAAAAATCAAACAAAGAGGGACAATTAAACATTGAATTAGATGATAAAACAGCTGAGGGAACTTATTCTAACTTAGCAATTATTAATCATTCAGTATCCGAGTTTATTGTAGATTTTATTAGTGTTATGCCAGGGCAACCTAAAGCAAAAGTAAAATCGAGGATAATATTAACTCCTCAACATGCCAAAAGATTGGTAAAAGCATTAGCAGATAATGTTACGAGGTTTGAGAGTAGTCATGGAGAAATTAAAGATTATGAACAGCCTCCTATACCAATGAATTTTGGTCCTACTGGAGAAGCATAAATAAAAAAAGCCGAACATTTGTTCGGCTTTTTTTATTTTAGGATTACCTTGTCATATGCACTTTTTAATTTTTTAATAACAGGTTTTAATTCTTCTTCATTTAAATGTCCAAAACCAAAACGAATAGCACAAGTATTTTTATCCTGATAAAGAATTGTTTTTGGTAGAAATAAATCATTTTTTTCTGCTTCTTTAGCTAGTTTTAATAAGGATATTTTAGGATGAAATTGTAACCAAATGGCTAAACCTCCTGAAGGAATTTCCCATTGCGCGATTTCTGAAAAATATTTTGTTAGAAGGTTGCATAAAAAATCTAGTCTTTTTTTATAGATTACAATATTCTTTTTCATGAGACGGTATATTTCACCTTCATAAATTAATTCTGATAGCATTTGTTCTTGTATTAAATCGCCTTGTTTATCAAGTAATTCTAAATAATTCTTAGCTTCCGAAATTAGATTTTCAGGAGCTACCACAAATCCTGTTTGAAAACTTGGAAATAAAGACTTCCCAAATTTACCTAAATAAATAACCATACCGTTTGCATCTGCACTTGCCATAGGTAACATTGCTGAACTTTCAAACTGAAAATCGTAATCAAAATCATCTTCAATAATAGCAAATCCATAATCTTTTGCAAGTTTTAGTAGCTCTAAGCGACGTTCTGCACTTAATTTTACTGTTGTTGGATAATCTCTATGGGCGCATATATATACACATCTAATACTATGTTTTATAAAATGTTTTTTTATGTAATTAATATTTAAACCATCATTATCTACAGGAATTGTTTTTATGTTTGCTCCTGTTTGTTGAAAAATTATATTAGATTCATAATTACTTAAATGCCCAACTAATACAACGTCGTTTGGTTTTATTAAGAGTTGAGATACAACATACAAACTCATTTCTGTACTACGCGTATTTAGTAGGTTATTTGGACTAATATGAAAACCTCTAGTTGCATTTAAGTAATTACACAGATGAGTTGGGAATACAGAGTTGTAAAATTCAGGTGTTCTGTTCCACTTTTTTATTAACGTTTTTCGTTTCATAGCAGCACTGTACCACCTTGTAAATTGATGCACAGGATGCAAGCGTAAATCTGGTTTACCATCGTTAATGGAATACTTAGCATTTGTAAACTGAACAGTAGAAGCTAAATGAAATGACTTTTGAAACGGAAAACCTGTTGTTTTAGCATATGTATAAGCTTCATTTATTTTTTGAGAAGTAGCTTTTATTTTTGCGGTGTTTTTCTCGGGTTCTAAAACAAATGTGCCTTTATTTGGTATAATTTCAACCCAACCTTGTGAAGCTAACTCTTCGTAAATAGCAACTGCGGTATTTCTATGAATTTTTAATAATTGACTTAATACACGGGTTCCTGGTAGAATTGTACCTTTAGTTAAATAGCTACGCTGAATAGCATTTATAATTTGTCCCGATACCTGTAAATATAGAGGTTTTGATATAGTTTTATCTAAACTAATTAGTTGTTTAAAAAGTGTATTAACCGGACTATCTATCATTTTAAAACTGGACTATCTTAATCGTCCGGAAAGTTACTACTTTTGCTGCGTTTTTAAATCACTATTTATGAAAATTAAAATTACTTTAATAATTTTTACATTATTTTGTATTATTCAGGCAAAAGCACAAGAGGATCCTATAAAAAGAGATACGTTAAAAGAAATTACTATAACTTCTAATAGGATAACATTACCTTTTTCAAAAACTTCAAGAACTATAACCTTAATAACAAATGAGGATATTATAAAAAGTGCCGCAAGTAATATTGCTGATTTACTTCAAAATATTGCTGGAATTGATATTAGAAGGAGAGGAGTTGATGGGATGCAATCCGATTTATATATTAGAGGAGGGAATTTTGATCAAACTCTTGTGTTAATTGACGGTGTTAAAATGGATGATGTTCAAACAGGACATCATAATATGAATGCAATAATTTCTTTGGAAAATATTGAAAGAATTGAAATAATAAAAGGTCCTGCGGCAAGAATTTATGGTCAGAATGCATTTACGGGAGCCATTAATATTGTTACAAAAAGTGTTGTTGATAATAGTTTAAAATTAAATGCTCATTATGGATCTTATGAAAACATAAAAACCGGAGCTTCTATAAGTCAAAAATTTTCAAATGGTGGTTTATTAGCATCAGTTGGATATCAAGAATCTGATGGATATAGATTTAATACTGATTTTGAAAATGTTTCGGCATTTTTTAAAGCTAATATTGATAAGTTTAATTTATTATCATCTTTTACTCAAAGAAAATTTGGGGCAAATGGATTTTATGCAAATCCTGATTATAAAGATCAATATGAAGAAACTCAAACGAGTTTGGTTTCATTAGGAACTAAATTTAGAACAGAAAGTTTAATAATTAAACCTAGGTTATACTGGAGAAGAAATCAGGATATGTATTTATTTTTAAGACACAATCCTCCTGCATATCGTAATTTGCATATTTCAAATAAATTTGGTGCAGAAACTAATGTAGTATTAAACTCAGACTTAGGTAAAACAGGTGTGGGACTTGATGTTTCAAGAGTTTTCTTGGTTAGTAATAATTTAGGAAACCACAATAGAACGGCAATTACTGGGTTTTTAGAACATAGATTTGAGTTTTTAGATAATAAATTAGATATTACTCCAGGTGTGGCAATTAGTTATTATTCAGATTTTGATTCAAAAGCTTTTCCGGGATTGGATGCAGGGTATCGTTTTTCAGATTCTTTTAAATTATATGGTAACATTGGTTATACTTATAGAGTTCCTACTTTTACAGACTTGTTTTATGTTGGACCAACAACCCTTGGGAATCCTGATTTAGAACCTGAATCTGCTTTATCAGAAGAAATAGGTTTAAAATTTAGAAAAGAAGCGTTCAATATAGATATTGCATTATTTAATAGAAAATCTGATGATCTTATTGATTGGACTAAAGAAAATGAAGCTGATAAATGGGAGACCAGAAATTTCAGTGAGGTTGTTACTCAAGGAATAGAAACACTTATTCAATATAATTTTAATATTGGACAATTAAATCAGGTTTTAAATTTAGGTTATACGTTTATTGATGATGAGATAAAAGATGAAAATATTGAATTTACTCGTTATTCATTAAACAGTATTAAACATCAAATTACTTCAGGTATTGATGTAAAGTATAGTAAAACATTTAGTCAGAATATATCTTATAGATACGTTGAGCGTACTGATGGAACGAGTTATAATGTTCTTGATGCTAAATTATTAGCAACATTAAAAACAGGATTGCAATTATCTTTAGCCGCAAATAATATATTTAATTCAGAATATACTGAAACCAATTTGGTTCCAATGCCAAAAGGAAATATGATGCTTGGTTTGGTATATAGAGTGTTTTAATAAAAAGAAAAATAGAATATAGAAAAAAAAGAGGCTAATGCCTCTTTTTTTTGTCTCAATTTCAATAACATATTTAGCGAAAGTTAATAAAATGTAATGATATTTATCTGATATGTTTAAATAATAATTTAGTATTTTAGATGTTCTTTAGTTAATAAGTTAACTCATTTATAAATTAATCTAAATTACATGAGACATTCAATATATTATATTTTTTTACTTGTTTTAGTAGTCATAAGTTGTAACAAAAAAGATAGTGTGAAAGATTTAAATAACATTTCTCCGAGAGCAAAAAAGATTCCGGAAAAATTGACTATTCATAACGATACTAGAATTGATAATTATTATTGGATGCGTTTAAGTGATGAGCAGAAAAAAGCTGAAAATTCAGATTCACAAACAAAAGATGTTCTTCAATATTTAAATCAGGAAAATGAGTATCTCAAAAATGAAATGGCTCACACCGAAGACCTTCAAAAAAAATTGTATGATGAGATTGTTGGAAGAATAAAAAAAGATGATCAATCTGTTCCAGTTAAGGATAATGGATATTTGTATTATTTACGTTATGAAAAAGGTGAAGACTATGCTCTTTATTGTAGAAAATCAATTATGGATGAAGGCAAAGAGCAAGTGATACTGAATGGTCCTAAATTGGCTAAAGGAATTTCTTATTTCGGAATTGGAAATCGAACTGTGAGTCCAAATAATAAATTGTTAGCTTATGGCGTTGATACTGTTTCAAGAAGAAAGTATTCAATCTATTTTAAAAACTTGGAAACAGATAAATTATTACCAGATGTATTAAAGAATACAAGTGGAGGAGCAACTTGGGCTAATGATAATAAAACTGTTTTTTATACAACAAAAGACTCTGTTACACTTAGAACATACAGAATTTACAAACATGTTTTAGGAACGAATCAATCTGAAGATGAATTAGTTTTTGAAGAAAAAGATGATACTTTTAGTTGCGGTGTTTATAAAACAAAATCAAAAAAGTATTTGATGATTTATAGTAGTCAAACACTTTCCTCAGAAATAAGATACTTAGATGCAAATAATCCTGTAGGTGATTGGAAAGTAATTCAACCAAGAGAAAAAGATTTATTATATTCTGTAGATCATTTTGAAAATAGTTTTTTTATTAGAACAAATTATAAAGCGAAAAATTTCCGCTTGGTAAAAACTCCAATATCAAAAACAGGAAAGAAAAATTGGGTTGATGTAATTCCTCATAGAAAAGATGTTTTACTTGAAAGTTTTGATCTTTTTAAAAATTATTTAGTTATTTCAGAAAGAATAAATGGATTGTCAGCACTTAGAGTAAAAAAATGGGTAGGAGGTGAACATTATATTGAATTTAATGATCCTGCATATTTAGCAAGTTCTACTTCAAATTTGGATTTTAACACCAATGTATTGCGATATAGATATTCTTCCTTAACAACTCCTTCAAGTATTTATGAGTATAATATGGAGACTGAAGAACAAGTTTTATTAAAACAACAGGAAGTCATAGATAATAATTTTGAACCAGCTAATTATATTTCGGAAAGATTATTTGCAACAGCAGATGATGGTACAAAAATTCCGATTTCTTTAGTTTATAAAAAGGGGATAGCTAAAAATTCAAAAACTCCATTGTTATTATATGCTTATGGTTCATATGGAAATAGTATAGAGCCAACTTTTAGCTCAACTCGTTTAAGTTTATTAGATAGAGGTTTTGTTTATGCTATTGCACACATAAGAGGAGGACAAGAAATGGGAAGGCAATGGTATGAAGATGGAAAATTATTAAAAAAGAAAAATACTTTCACTGATTTTATCAATGTTGGTGATTTTTTAATAGACGAAGGTTTCACAAGTTCTGATCATTTATATGCGTATGGTGGAAGTGCTGGAGGCTTATTAATGGGGGCTGTTCTAAATATGAAACCTGAATTATGGAATGGTGTAGTTGCAGCCGTACCTTTTGTAGATGTTGTTTCAACAATGCTTGATGAAACAATTCCATTAACAACTTTTGAGTTTGATGAATGGGGAAACCCAAAGAATAAAGAATATTATGATTATATGAAATCATATTCTCCATATGATAATGTTGAAGCAAAAAATTATCCAAATATTTTAATAACTACAGGTTATTGGGATAGTCAAGTTCAATATTGGGAACCTGCCAAATGGATAGCCAAATTAAGAGAATTAAAAACGGATGACAATAAGCTTTTAATGGATTGTAATATGGAAACAGGTCATGGAGGTGCATCTGGTCGTTTTGAACGTTATAAGAGAACAGCGCTTACTTATGCTTTTCTTTTCGACTTGGAAAATATTAAAGAATAGATAAATAATTTTACAGAAAAAGGAAAGAGGATGAGAATCCTCTTTTTTTATATAAAAATAGGTACTCTTAATTTTATAATTTTTGAAGATGACTTGTAGACTATTGCAAATGTTTTGTTAAAAAATATAGGAGCAAAGTTTATTGAAGTTAATAGTTTTATCTTTGCAAATTGGTTTTGAAAATATGAATAAAATGAAAAAAAAATTACTTATTATTGTTGTTTTGGTAATAATTTCTTGTAAACAAGAGTCTAATATTAACTATGCAATTGTTTCAGGGAAAATTACAAATAAAGATGTAAGTGAGTTATTTTTATCAAGTAAAGATAATTCAATTAAAGAGTTTATAAAAGTTGCTGAAGATGGAACTTTTAGGGATACAATTGATATTATGGAAGGCTTTTATACATTAAAAGTAAAAAAAAATATTATTCAATTATACCTTAAAGCGAAAAACAATATTGTTATTAATTTTGATGAAAATGATGTTGAAAACTCACTTTCATTGTCTGGGACAGGTTCTGAAATTAGTATTTATTTAGCATCTAAAAAAAATAAAAAAAATGAAATTTTAGGTACTGATACAAGTATTTACTTATTAGGAGAATCAGAATATAAAGAAAAAATAACTGAATTAAAGTCTACTTTAATTTCTGAGTTAGATGAGATTAAAGGGATTTCAGAAGAATTTATTTTAAAAGAAAAAAGAAATATTTATTATTCATATTTGTTGTCTTTAAACAAATATGAAAGATATCATGCGCATTATGCCAAAAAGGAAGATTTTAAAGTCTCAGAAGGTTATTTAAATGAGTTAGAAGCTGTTTCTTATTCTAATGAAAAAGACTTTTTATTTTCTTCAGACTATGAAAATTTAGTAAATGTGTACTATCACAAAAAGGCGGCTGAAATAGTTGACAAGGATGGTGTAGATGAAGATATAGCTTTTTTAAAAGTGGTAAATGGAATTGAAAATGAAACAATTAAAAACAAATTATTATATGCTAATTCTGTTTATGGTATCACATACACTAAAAAGTTAGAAGATTTTTATAAAGAGTTTATGAAAGGATGTACTAATGAAAAGTATAAAACAAAAATCACAGAAAGTTATAATAAATTAATAAAAGTATCAAAAGGACAGCCTTCTCCTAGGTTTGTTAATTATGAAAATTTTTTAGGAGGGACAACTTCACTTGATGATTTAAAAGGAAAGTATGTTTACATTGATGTTTGGGCAACTTGGTGTGGACCTTGTAAAACTGAAATTCCTTTTTTGAAAAAAGTGGAGAAAAAATATCATGGAAAAAATATTGAGTTTGTTAGTATTTCTATAGATTTAGCAAAAGATCATGATAAATGGAAAACAATGATTGAAGACAAAGAATTAAAAGGGATTCAATTATTGGCAGATAATGATTGGAAATCAGACTTTATTAGCGAGTATTTAGTTAAAGGTATACCTAGGTTTATTTTAATTGACCCAGCTGGTAAAATTATAAATTCAAATGCTCCAAGACCTTCAAGTGAAAAATTAATTGAATTGTTTAATGAGAATAATATATAAGAATTAAGAAAAATGAAAAAAATATTTTATTTAGTGTTATTGAGTATAATTACAAGCTGTTCTAAAAGCAATGTAGATTATGTTACTATAAAAGGGAAATTTCCAGCTTCAGGTATTGATAAGTTGACTATAATTGGAAACCAAGGATTTACAAAAGATGTTACAATAGATAGTAATGGAAGTTTTTTAGATACCTTAAGAGTTAAGGAGGGGATTCATGCGTTAACAAATGGTAATGATAGAATTACCTTATTTTTAAAAAACGGTTATGATTTAACTGTTAATTTTAAAGGTAATACTTTATCTGATGGAGCTAAATTTGATGGAGAAGGAGCTGAAACAAATAATTATATAGAGAATAAACGTTTGTTTTTTATGAGTGATTTGGCAAATCCAAAAACATATTTTGTTTTATCTAAAGAAGATTTTGAAAAACGAATTTCAGAAGCAAAAGGAATTTTACAAGAAAATATTGATAAATCTCCTTCTTTAGATTCTGTTGTTTATAATATGGATTCTAAAAATGATAAACGTTTCTTTGATTATTTAGAAAGTAGTTATCAAGAATCTCATGACAAAATGGTGCGTTTTTCTAAAGGTAAAGTTTCACCAGAATTTAATAATTATGAAAATTTTAAAGGAGGAAAAACTTCGTTAAAGGATTTAAAAGGAAAGTATGTTTATATTGATATTTGGGCTACATGGTGCGGACCTTGTAAAAGAGAAATACCATCATTAAAAAATTTAGAAAAAGATTATCATGGAAAAAACATTGCATTTGTAAGTATTTCTGTTGATAATATTGACGGTAAAAGAGGTAGCCATGAGAGTTGGAAAAAAATGGTTGCAAATGAACAATTAGGTGGAATTCAATTATTTGCGGATAATGATTTTAGATCTGATTTTATTAGAGAATACGGAATAAATAGTATTCCTAGATTTATTTTATTGGATCCTGAGGGGAATATTGTTGATGCTGATGCTGACAGACCTTCAAATCCTAAACTAATAGATTTGTTTACAGAATTAGGTATATAGTTCTAAAAAAAAGTCGCTAATTTATTGGCGACTTTTTTTTTAGAAAATTTATTCATTTTGTTATTTTTAATCTTCTCCACTTTCTACAATTTCTTCCTTAAATAAATCTAATAAAGCATTTGGTAAATATTTTATAATTGATGTTGCTGTAAATGATTCATATGCAGTTTCTGAAACTCCAATATTAGCTGTTGAACCGTGCAAGAATACTCCAAAGATTGAAGCATTTATAGGAGAATATCCTTGAGCCACTAAACCTGTAATAATACCTGTAAGTACATCTCCGCTTCCTGCAGTTGCTAGAGATACGTTACCAGAGGAATTAAAGTAATTATATTCACCATTAACTATAACGGTGTAAGTTCCTTTTAAAATTATAATTACTTTATTTTTAATGGAAAATTGAGTGATTTTTTTGAGTTTATCAAAATCATTTTTCCAAGGACCAATTAACCTTTGCAATTCCTTTGGATGTGGCGTTAAAATTGAATTTTCAGGTACAAAATCTAATAGAGATGTATCTTTAGCTAATAAATTAATAGCATCAGCATCAATTACTAGCGGAAGTTTATTTTTCTTTAAAAATTCACTAAATCCAATGGCTGTTTTTTCAGAAGTACCCATTCCAGGTCCTATTCCAATAACAGTAGCATTTGTTTTAAAATTGAAGTATTCTAGATAATTGTTATTATCAACTTCAACCATTGCTTCTGGAACTGAAATTTGAAGTATGTTATAACCACACTTAGGTAAATAAGCTGTAACCAAACCGCTTCCCATTTTTAAAGCGGCTTTTGTTGCTAAAGTTACCGCGCCAATTTTACCAAAACTACCTCCAATTATTAATGAATGTCCATATGTGCCTTTATGTCCCCATTTATTTCTATGAATATAAAGTTGTTTTGCTATATTTTCAGTTGTAAAATGGATTTTAGGCTTTAAACTTTCAATAAAATTTAAATCAAGTCCTATATCTATAACTTCCCAACTATTAATAAAATCTTTATTATCAGGTAAAAGAAAGGCTAGTTTAGGGGTTTGAAAAGTTAAAGTGTGTTCAGCTTTTAAAACTGAATCATAATCTGTTACTGTTTTATCACTATACAAACCTGAGGGTAAATCAATTGCAAGAGTAAAAGCTTTTACGTTATTAATATGTTGTATTAATTCTTTAGTGAAATCTTTTGGAGCTCTTGTTAAACCGTTTCCGAAAATTGCATCAATAACTATATCTTCTTGTTTAATTTCAGGAAAGTCATTTTTACTATTTATAATGGTTGGCCATTCACCTAATTCTTTTAGTCTATTATAGTTTACTAAAAAATCTTTTGATCTTTTTTCACTAAAATTAACTACAAAACAGTGTACATGATATCCATGTTGATGTAAATGTCTAGCGATAACTAAACCGTCTCCACCGTTATTTCCTGTTCCACAAAAAATATGAATTTTTACATTTTCACCTTGTAATCGAGTATGCAACCATTGAAAACACATAGTTGCAGCGTGTTCCATTAAGTCGGTTGAAGATATTTTGTTTAGAGCAATTGTAGCTTTATCAGCTTCTGCTATCTGTTTTGAAGAAAGAATGTTCATAGAATAAATTTAATAAAAAAAACCTCTCAATTTGAGAGGTTTTTATTTATTTTATTATCCTTTAAATACACCCATATTTAGGTATTTGGTCATTCGTTGTTTAACAAGTACTTTAGTACTTAAATCTTTTAATTCATCAAAAGCACTAAGAATTGTTTTTTGAACTTCTTTAAAAGCTTCTTCTCTATCATAATGTGCACCACCAAGGGGCTCACTAATAATACCATCAATTAATTTTTGTTTTTTCATGTCTACTGCTGTTAGTTTTAAAGCTTCAGCAGCTTTTTCTTTATGTTCCCAACTTCTCCAAAGAATAGAAGAACAAGATTCTGGAGAAATAACGGAATACCATGTGTTTTCCATCATATAAACTCTATCACCAACACCAATACCAACAGCACCTCCTGAAGCACCTTCACCAATTACAATTGTAATAATTGGAGTTTTTAACTTAGTCATTTCAAAAATATTACGAGCTATAGCTTCTCCTTGACCACGTTCTTCAGCTTCCAAACCAGGGTATGCACCAGGCGTATCTAATAGAGTAACAACTGGAATGCCAAATTTCTCTGCCATTTTCATTAATCTAAGAGCCTTTCTATATCCTTCTGGGTTAGACATACCAAAATTTCTGTATTGACGTGTTTTCGTATTATATCCTTTTTGTTGACCTATAAACATAAAAGATTGGTCTCCAATTTTACCTAAACCACCAATCATTGCTTTATCATCTTTTACGGTTCTATCACCGTGTAATTCCATAAAGGTTTCACCAGTTAGAAAGTTGATGTGGTCTAAAGTATATGGTCTGTTTGGGTGTCTTGAGAGTTGAACTCTTTGCCAAGCAGTTAAATTTTTATATATATCTTTTTTAGTTTTTAGTAATTTTTTTTCAATGTTTTTACAACTATCAGTCATGTCAACATCACTTTCTTTACCAATTAGTTCACACTTGTCTAATTGTTCTTCTAATTCCTTAATTGGTAATTCAAAATCTAAATATTCCATGTTTTTTAAGTTTGGATGTAACTACAAATATAACAACTTCTATATTTTGAAGGTTAAGTTAGGTTCTTTTTTTATTTTTAATTATTCCATTAATAATTACTGTTATTAAAATAATAAGTGCTCCTAGATAAAACTGAGGACTCATTTTTTCTTTTTCACCAAATATAATAACTGCTAAAATGATACCATAAATTGGCTCTAAATTAATTGTTAACATAACAGTAAATGGTGTTAAATATTTCATGATTTTTACCGAAGCTATAAATGCATAGGCGGTACAAAAGCTACTTAATATGAGTAAATATATAATATCGGAGCTTGTTAAACTAAATTTTTCAATACTAAAACCATATGAGAAAAATATGTAAACTGATATAAAAAGAACTCCAAATAATAATTGATAAAATGAAATAGTATCGGCGTTATATTGCTTAATAAATAAACCGTTTAAAACTGTAAATAGTGCGGATAAAAATGATGCTATTAAAGCATAAATAATTCCTAATGAATATTCACTTTCAACATTAAATATTAAATATAACCCTGAAATTACGATTAAACCGAAGATTAATTCTAAAAAAATAAGTTTTCTTTTAAAAAATAATGGTTCAATTAAAGAGGTAAATAAGGCTCCTGTACTCATTGAAACTAATGCAATTGATACATTAGAAACTTTAATTGCTGAGAAAAAGGCAATCCAATGCAGAGCAATTATTATCCCACTAATAAGAAATTTAACAAATGCCTTTGGTGTTATTTTTAAAGGTTTTTTTACAATTAAAAAATAAATTAAAACCATTATAACTGCAAAAAGCATTCTGTACCAAACTAATGGAATTGCATCTAAATTAATAAGTGCTCCAAGAATAGCTGTAAAGCCCCAAATAAATACTAATAAATGAAGATGAAGGTAATTATTTAGTTTAATTTTTGGCATTTCGTAAATATAAATAAATAGCCAACATACCAAAAATTATGTTTGGAAGCCAAACCATAAATAAAGCATTAGTTTCTGCACCTGCTCCTAATACTTCAGCAATTTTTAAGAAAAAGACATAAACAAACATTAATGTAATTCCTATTGCTAAATTTACTCCCATACCACCTCTACGTTTTTTTGCGGCTAAACAAACAGCAATAAAAGTTAATATATAGGAGGAAATTGGTAAACTTGTTCTTTTATAAAGTTCAACTAAATAGGTGTTTAGGTTATTTATCCCTCTATCTTCGGCTTGTCCGATATATCTTTTTAATTCAATAGAAGTCATTTCTTTTGCTAAATCATCTACATTAATTAAATCTCTTGTTTTAAAATTAAATATGGTATCAAGCTTAATTCCTGTTTCAATAGAATCTCTTTCTTCAAGTAAGAATCTTTTTTTGTAAGTATTTAATCTAAATAAAGAATCTTTCTCCACCCATCTTATGTTTTCAGCCATCAATTTGTATTTCAAAGTGATTCCATCATATTTTTCATAAGAAAATTTATAACCAGCATTGGTGTTTGAATTAAAACTTTTCAGATAAATATATTCGTTAGGGCCTAATTGTAAGTTAATATTAGTGTTAACATTTGCGCTGTAATTTTTCTTTTTTAAATAGGTTTTAACAAATTTGTTGTAGGTTTTATTACTTTTTGGAACAACAAAGTGATTCATACCTAAAGCAACAGCGGTAACTATTGTAGCTCCTATAAAGTAAGGTTTTAAAAACCTTGTAAATGATATTTTTGCAGAGTGAATAGCAATTATTTCAGTATTACCGGCTATTTTTGATGTGAAGAAAATTACGGCAATAAATAAAGCCAAAGGCATAAATGTATTTCCAAAAATAACTACAAAATGTACGTAATAATCTTTTATAATATCGCCAACTGTTAAATCTACATTTCTTAAGAAACGATCAATTTTTTCAGATACATCAATTGCAATTGCAATAGGTAATAATAAAATTAAAACTAAGGCAAAAGATGATAAAAACTTTTTTAGGATGTATTTGTCTAGAATTCTCAATTTCTGAAAAATATAGGGTTTTATTATAATCTGTTATTCATTTGATTTACCATTATATTTTTCCATTCGGTAAAATCTCCGGCTAATATATGCTTTCTAGCTTCACGAACCAACCATAAATAGAAGCCTAAATTATGAATAGATGCAATTTGCTTACCTAACAATTCATTTGAAGCAAAAAGATGTCTTAAATATGCTTTTGAGTATTGAGTATCTACAAATGTGATTGCCATATCATCAATAGCAGAAAAATCATCTTCCCATTTTTTGTTTTTAATATTTATGCTTCCATACGCTGTGAAAAGCATTCCATTACGAGCATTTCTTGTTGGCATTACACAATCAAACATATCAATACCTAACGCAATATTTTCTAAAATATTTATTGGAGTACCAACCCCCATTAAATAACGTGGTTTATCTTCTGGTAAAATTGCAGTAACAATATCAGTCATTTCATACATTTCTTCTGCTGGTTCACCAACAGAAAGACCTCCAATGGCATTTCCTTCGGCACCAACGGATGCTATAAATTCTGCAGATTGTTTTCTTAAATCTTTATATGTAGATCCTTGAACAATAGGAAAAAATGTTTGATTATAATCATATTTAAGAGGTGTTTTATCCAAATGTGTAATACATCTTTTTAACCAACGGTGCGTCATATGCATTGATCTTTTGGCGTAGTTATATTCACATGGGTAAGGAGTACATTCATCAAAAGCCATTATAATATCAGCCCCAATAGTTCTCTGTATTTCCATTACATTTTCGGGAGTAAAAGTATGGTATGAACCATCTATATGACTTTTAAATTTTACACCTTCTTCTTTAATTTTTCTTCTTCCAGAAAGAGAATAAACCTGATAACCACCACTATCCGTTAAAATGTTTCTGTCCCAATTCATAAATTTGTGTAAGCCACCGGCTTTTTCCAAAATTTGTGTTTTAGGACGTAGATATAGATGGTATGTATTTCCTAAAATTATATCAGGATTAATTTCATCTTTTAATTCGGTTTGGTGAACACCTTTTACTGTTCCAACCGTTCCAACAGGCATAAAAATTGGAGTTTCAATTTTACCGTGATCTGTTGTTATAACACCTGCTCTTGCTTTACTTTGAGCATCTTTAGATTTTAATTCAAATTGCATAGTTGGCAAAGATAGTTATATAACTTTGAAAGTTGAAAGTTAATTTTGGAAAGTTAAAACGATTAGTTTCGTCTTTTTCTTTTAGGTTTAAACCGAGTTTTGTTCTTTGAGTAATTAGCTCTTTTATTTGAGTTGTCTGGTTTCTTTTTCTTTATGTCTTTTGAAGCTTCTTCAGTTTTAGAACTAGATGAAATCATATTATTAATTTCATTCATTTCATCAACACTTAATTCACGCCAACCATCTTCAATTAATTTACCTAAATGAACATTCATAATTCTAGTTCGTTTAAGTTTGGTAACTTCAAAATTTAAGAATTCACACATACGTCTAATTTGACGGTTTAAACCTTGAGTGAGAATTATTTTAAAGGTGTTTTTATTTACCTGTTCAACTGAACATTTTTTGGTAACCGTTCCCAAAATTGGAATTCCATTACTCATTTTTTTAATAAATTCTGGAGTAATCGGTTTATCTACAGAGACAATATATTCTTTTTCATGATTGTTTCCTGCTCGTAATATTTTGTTAACAATATCTCCATCATTGGTAAGAAAGATAAGGCCTTGTGATGGTTTATCTAACCGTCCAATAGGAAAAAGACGTTCAGGATGCCCAATTGCTTTTACAATATTATTTCGCTCTTTTGAATCTGTTGTACAAACAATTCCTACAGGTTTATTGTAAGCAATGTATAAAGTTTTAGGTTTTGAATTTAAAAGTTGCCCGTTTAATTTTACTTGATCCCCATCAAACACTCTATTACCGAGTTGTGCTCTTTTCCCATTAATAGTTACAGAACCATTAACAATAAATTTCTCAGCTTCTCTTCTAGAACAAATTCCAGTACTACTAATAAACTTGTTTAAATTAATTGAGTTTTCATTTGATTTTTCCACAGATACTTATTTGAGAATGCAAAGTTACTAAATATAAATAGTTAAGGATTTACTAATTTTTAAAACGAACAAATTTTAAATAAAACTAGAAAGTAAAGAGTAATTCAGAATTACTAGCAAATTTTCAATTCTTTAAAAAATGATATTCGTCATTAGAAAGTTAGAATTAACTTTTTTTATAGTAGTAATTCAATTTTATCTAAATTTTTAAATCATCAACATGTTTTAGTTAACGTGTTGTTTAATAGGGGGTAATGTGTTTTTGTTGTTTGTTTTTAAACTTTTGTAATTTATTATTATAAGCTTTTTTTTAAGCTTTTCAATTGTAATGTATGCTACATAACTCTATATCTTGTTTAGTAATTTTATTAGAGTGCTACTTAAATACTAGAGCATATTTTAAAATTTATAAAAATTAAAGAATGAGCAAGTTAAATTCAATAGCAATTAGTGATAATGGATTTTTATTTAAGCCTTCAACTGGAGAGTCTTTTACTACAAATGAGATAGGGCTAATAATTTTAAATTTATTGAAAGAAGGAAAAACTCATGAAGAGATTATTAACTCAATTATGGAAGAATTTGATGTTGATGAAATTAATGCAGGTAGAGATTTATACGAGTTTTTAGATTTTTTAAAGAAAGAAAACCTTATTGATTAAGTATGAATGATAAAAAATATACCATAGCAATAACAGGATTAAACAATATTGATAGTCCAGGTCCTGGAGTTCCTGTAATACGAGGAATTAAAGATTCAGATTTAAATGCAAGAATTATAGGGTTGGCATATGAAAATTTGGAGCCAGGAATTTATATGCCTGGTTTAGTGGATAAAACCTATTTAATGCCATTTCCTTCTACAGGAAGTGAAGCATTTTTAGAGCGGTTGGCTTATATTCATGAAAAAGAGAACATTGATATTATTATTCCCAATTTTGATTCTGAATTGTATTTATTTATAAAATATAGTGAGCAGCTTCTAAATATGGGAATCCATACTTTTTTACCCTCACTTTATCAATTTGAAGAGAGACATAAAGATAATTTATCTGAGTATGCTAAAAAATACAACATTACGGTTCCGGCAAATAAAGCAGTTGTTAATAGTAAAGATTTAGCAGACTTACCAAAACCCATAACATATCCATATTATATTAAAGGGAAATTTTATGAAGCTTTTAAAGTGAATAATTATAATCAAGGTGTATTTTACTTTAACAAATTATCTGCTAAATGGGGATTACCCGTTATAGTTCAGCAATCAATAAAAGGAACGGAAGTTAATGTAATTGCTCTTGGAGATGGTGAAGGGAATACTATGGCGGCTGTTGCAATGCGTAAGCAATATATTACAGATAAAGGAAAAGCTTGGGGAGGAATAACAATAAATGATGAGCGACTACTTGAAATTACCCATCATATAATTAAAGAAACCAAATGGAAAGGAGCAATGGAATTGGAAATGATAAAAACCGAAGAAGGAGATTATTATTTAATTGAAATTAATCCTAGAATTCCTGCTTGGGTTTATTTAGCCGTTGGTGCAGGTCAAAATATTCCTGAAATGCTTTGTCGATTAGCGCTTGGTGAAAAAGTAGAACCTAAAGAAACATATGAATGCGGAAAAATGTTTATTAGATATTCTTGGGATTTAATTGGAGATATATCTGATTTTGAAAAAATAATAGTTTTTGGTGAATTGTAAAATTTGATATGATGAATAAAAAAATATATGAACGTCCGGTATTACGAAAAGTAGTAGAGGGAATACCAAATAAATTTGGGAGTTTAAAAAGGTTAAGACCAATAGAGTTTATTGATAATGTTTCCATTAATTCTCTAATTGATAAATATGGGTCACCTGTTTTTGTTCTTTCTGAAAAAACTATTAGAGAAACATATAGAAGCGCTTATCGTGCGTTTTCTACACGGTATCCTAAAGTTCAATTTGCGTGGTCTTATAAAACAAATTATTTAGATGCCGTTTGTAGAATATTTCACCAAGAAGGTTCTTGGGCTGAAGTAGTTTCGGGGTTTGAATATGAAAAAGCATTGGATAATGGTATATCTGGAAATAAAATTATTTTTAATGGACCCGATAAAAGTAAGAAGGATTTAATAAGAGCAATAAAGAATAATTCATTAATTCATATTGATCATTTTGATGAGTTATATACAATAATTGAACTTTCAAAAGAATTAGAAGAAACGCCACAGGTAGCCATTCGAATTAATATGGATACTGGTATTATTCCGCAATGGGATCGGTTTGGTTTTAATTATGAAAATGGAGAAGCTTGGAATGCCGTTAATAGAATTTTATCTACAGGGAAAATAGAATTAATAGGTTTACATACCCATATAGGAACTTATATTTCTACATCAAAAGCGTATGAAATAGCCATTCGAAAGTTAGCAGAATTAGCAAACAAAACCTATGAAAGGTTTCAAACAAGTATTGAATATATAGATATTGGAGGTGGATTTGCATCTCAAAACACCTTGCAAGGTGCTTATTTACCAGCAACGGATACTACACCAAGTTTTGATGATTATGCCCATGCTATAACTACAGCAATGATTGCTGAAAAATTCCCAAATAATATTGCGCCAACATTAATTTTAGAAACAGGGCGAGCATTAATTGATGATGCTGGATGGTTAGCAGGAACAGTATTGGCAAATAAACGATTAGCTGATGGAAATAGAGCGATGGTAATTGATACGGGAGTTAATTTAATGTTTACAGCTTTTTGGTACGATCATGAAATTTACCCGGTTAAAGAAACTAGTTTTCAATCTGAACCAACAACTATTTATGGGCCTTTATGTATGAATATTGATGTTATCAGAAAAAAAATTGACTTTCCTTTATTAAATAAAGGGGATAGGTTTGTTATTAAGCGAGTAGGAGCTTACACAATGACCCAGTGGATGCAATTTATTACCTACAGGCCAAATATTGTATTAATTGATGAAAACGAAGAAGTACATTTAATTAGAAAGGAAGAAGATAAAGAAGTTTTTAGAAGACAAGAATTAATTCCAGATCATCTAAAAAATGATTAATTAAGGTTTAAATAAAATTAATGAAAAACAAACTTAAAAAGAAAGCAATATTTATTAGTGAAAGTATTTTAACAAGTTATTCTCAGATTTTTTTTACTGAAAATAAAGTATTGGCTTTAATTCTTTTTGTAGTTAGTTTTACAAATTGGTGGATTGGTTTGAGCGGTTTTATTGCTGTTGTTACAGCTTTAGTATTTGCTGAATTATTAGAATATGCTCCAGTTACAATTCAAAAAGGGCTTTTTAGTTTTAATTCTCTGTTGGTAGGCTTGGGTATAGGAACTTATTTTTCTCCAGGTATTGAAGTGCTTTTATTGATAATTATTGGAAGTATTGTAGCGTTTTTTTGTACCATTTTTATAAAGGGGATTTTAGAAAAATATGGATTGCCTTTTTTAAGTTTTCCATTTTTATTGGGAATGTGGTTAATGCTTTTGTCTTTTCCAATATTTTCTAACATTTCACTAAATTCTGAAGCGCTCTATCCCTCAAATATGTTTTTTAAAATAGGAGGATCTAGCTTAATTGTAGTTATTGATTCTTTAACCAAATTTTTTGATGGCACAGGATTATATACATACTTTTTGTCTTTAGGAGCTATATTTTTTCAATTTAATATAGTAGCGGGAATTCTTATAGCTATCGGTTTATTAATTCATTCTAGAGTTCATTTTTTATTTTCTTTAATAGGTTTTTTTGTAGCCTATTGGTTTTATTCATTTTTAGGGGTTTACACAGGCTCGTTAAATTATACATATTATGGATTTAATTTTATTCTTTCTGCCATTGCAATTGGAGGCTATTATTTAATTCCTTCACGAAAATCACTTATATGGAGTGTTATATTAATTCCTGTTTTGGTAATTGTTACAGTTGGTTCGGACAGACTTTTTTCTTATTTTGAATTATCTGTTTTTTCATTACCATTTAATATTGTAATTATTGGAATGCTCTACGCTTTTAAAATTAGATATAATCAAACGCGTGAGCCTATTTTAACTTTTATTCAACAGAAAAACCCAGAGACAAATGCGTATATTTATAATAGCCAGTCTTCAAAGAAATATTCAGTGTTTTTATTACCTATTAGATTGCCTTTTATTGGAAAATGGATAGTTAATCAAGCTCATGATGGAGTTTATACTCATAAAGACTTTTTTAAATATGCTTGGGATTTTATTATAAAAGATCCAAATACTAATAAGGAGTTTATAAATGAAGGGTTTTTAAAAGAAGATTATTATTGTTTTAATAAACCTGTAATTGCTCCAGCATCGGGAACAATTGTAGCCATTGAAAATTCTATTCAAGATAATGAAATAGGAGTTGCAAATACAGTAAATAATTGGGGGAATACGGTTGTAATTAAACATTATGATTATCTATATTCAAAATTATGTCATCTAAAAAATGGGTCTGTAGCGGTTAAAGTTGGAGAAACTATTGAGGAAGGTCATGTTATTGGAAAATGTGGAAATTCTGGACGATCACCATATCCCCATCTGCATTTTCAATTACAATCTACAGGGAAAATTGGAGCTTCAACTATTTTTTGGCCGTTATCTGAATATTTAATAAGTCAAAAAAATACATTAAAGTTTAAACAAAAAGGGGTTCCTGAAATTAATGATGTTGTAGAGAATATACAAGTTTCACCAATTTTAAAAGGCGCATTTCAATGGAGTCCAGGAGATTTATTTAAACTTGAAATGGTTTCAGATAATGGAAATAAGACTTTAAACTCAATTAAAAATGAAATTGATATTAATAATAAGTCTTTTTTACATTGTTTAAATACAGGAGCTAAATTGTATTATGAAAACAATGGGAAAACATTTTTAGCCTTAAATTATTTGGGGTCTAAAAATAGTCTTCTTTACTATTTTTTCTATACATTTTATAAAGTGGTGTTAAGTAATACGGGTAATTTAAATGTTGAATCTAAATTTCCTATTCATCATTTATATCGGTTTCCTATAATAACACTCCAGGATTTTTTAGTTCCATTTGGTATTTTTTTAAAAGGTAATTATAGGTTATTATATAAAGAAACTAGTCAGGTTTTTAGCCCAAAAGAATTGGAACTGAACTCAAATATAACTGGAATAAAAAACAGAATCTTTAGCTCTTCAAAAATAGTGATTGAAAAAAATGGGAGAATAACAATACGTTATATAACATCAAAAAACAAAACACTTCAATTAAGATGGGAAAACAATTTGGATTAACATTATTGCTAGGGTTATTTTTATTATTAAGTATAAATGCCCAAAGATCGTCTTTAACTTTTAAGCAGGTTGATAGTATATCGTATGCATTGTTTTTAAAACAAGATTGGAAACAACTAATAAAATTTAGTAAAAGATCTAGAGCAGAAGGAATTGATTTTTATTATTTAAAAGTGAGAACAGGAATTGGTTACTTTAAAAAAGATCAAATGCTTTTGGCTATTAAATATTTGGAACAGGCACATAATTTAAATGCCTTTGATGTTGTTGTTCAGGAATATTTATACTGGGCATACAGATATGCCGGATTTCTATTAGAGTCGGATATGTTTTATAATAAAATGTCTAAAGATCTTCAGAATAAAATTCAACATAAGTTAAAGTTTTTATCGGCGATTGATGTTGGAGTTGTTTCAAATTCTAATTTAGATTCAGATAAAGAATTTTTGAATAATTCTCAAACAGGGCTTTTGTATTTACCAGAAGATTTTCAAATGTATACTTTAGGGTTAAATCATAGGTTTTCAAACAATACAAATTTTTATCATAGATTAACTGTAATGCAAAGAAATTCAGTTGCACAAGAATTAATTAATACAGATTTGTATAATACCAAATTCAATGGGAAAGAGACCCGTTATTATGCCAATGGTACTTTAGGTTTAGGAAATCGCTGGTATTTAGAGTTGTTTTTTAATGTTATTTCAGGAGATTTTGAAGAGATAATAGAAAACTCAACAGGTGATTTAGCAGATAGTTATTATATAAATTCTGGTAATAAAATAAGTTATTCTGATGTTGTATTTGGAACCTCAATTTCTAAAGCTAGTTATTATTTTAGTAATAGTATAAATGTTTCGTATTCAACTTTAAATAATCTCAATCAGTTTCAGTTAGGATATAATTTATCATTTTATCCCTTAGGAAATACAGTTTTAATCCCTTTTGTATCTGCACAATATGTAAATGAAACAGGGGGGGGCTTAACCGATTCTAGAATAGTTTATACTGGTGGAGTTTCAATTAACAAAGGTAAATTAGGAGTTACAGGATTTGTTAATGCCGGAGAAATTATAAATTACATATCTAATAATGGCTCTATAATTTATAATCAAACAGCTGCTGCTAATAGTGAAATTGGTTTACTTTTAAAAGTTTACCTTAAAAAAGTAAATCTTAAAATTGGTTATTCTTTTATGAAAATGGAGGATTCTTTTTTTAGCGAAGATACAGAGATATCAAATTCAGTTTTTAAATTTAATCAACAAAATATAATAGGAGGATTAACATGGGAAATTTAGGAAGAAAGTACATATTTGGAATGTTATTGTTAGTTATTTCACAATTTATTTATGCGCAAGAAGATTTTTCATCTATTCAAGAAGCGTTTAATAAAAGTTACACTTTAGAGGCAAACGGAGATTTTAAAGAAGCAGCTAATGAGATTAAGCAAATTTATATTGAAGATAGTTATGAAGCTAATTTACGTTTAGGCTGGTTAAATTACATGGCTGGGAATTTTAATGAATCAATAGCTTTTTATAATAAATCCATAGATTTAATGCCTTATGCAGATGAACCTAAGTTTGGATATATTTTTCCGCTTTCAGCTATTGGAAATTGGGATGAAGTTATAAAAATGTATAATGCTATTTTGGAGAATTCAAATCACAATACCAAGGCAATGTATTATTTGGGAACAATTTATTATAACAGAAAACAGTACGATAAATCTATAGAATATTTTAAAAAAGTAACTGATTTATATCCATTTGATTTTGATTCATTGTATATGTACGCTTGGTGTAATTTACAATTAGGAAGAAAAAAAGAAGCAAAATTGTTATTTCAAAAAGCACTAATGAACAAGCCAAATAACGCTCTTGCACTTGAAGGATTGACTCTTTCAAACAAATAAAAAAATATTATAGAATCTTTTAATAACCTTTAGAAAGTAAATTTAATAAATGAATTTACTTTGTTAATAAGTGGTTAATTAAAAAATTAAAATGAGATGAATTAGTATTTATTTCATTTATATCTTTACACATGAATTTGGTTCTAATGCAATATTACATTGTTAGGATTAAAATGGGAATTAGGTGAAAAACCTAAACTGTTCCCGCAGCTGTAAGCTCAAAAAATGTTTTTAAATTCTTTTGTCACTGTCCGTAAAAAGATGGGAAGACCTAAAAACAAGAGTAAGTCAGAAGACCTGCCATATTCAAAAATGTCAATCTTTCGGGAAAAAAGATACTGATACGTACTATTCAATTTTAGAATAATCGTCGCTTTTTTTGACAAATTAGTAAATTTTCAATAAACAGTTATTGATTCAGTTTTTTATTGTTTTAAACAAAGGTTAGTTATATGAATTATTATAATATTCAAGTAGTATTTCAGGAAGTACCAGGAGAAATAAGTATTTGCTTTAGTATATGTGGCTGTAAATTAAAATGCAAAGGTTGTCATTCTCCATTTTTGTGGAATGAAAAAACAGGAGAATTATTAACCGAAAACATATTTAATTCAACTCTAAATAAATATAAAGGCTTTGCAAGTACAGTTTTATTTATGGGAGGAGAATGGCACTGTAAGGAGTTATTGGGGTATTTACAGAACGCACAATTACAAGGTTTTAAAACGTGCTTATATTCGGGTGAAGAAGATATAAAGTACGAATTACAAGAACATTTAACTTGGTTGAAAATTGGGGCTTGGAACCCTGATTTAGGAGGGTTAGATAGCGCAATAACAAACCAAAAATTTATAGAAGTTAAATCAAATAGAATATTAAATAATTTATTCATAAAAAATTAAAGCTATGGTAAGATTAAATCAAGAACAAGTAGATAAAAAAATTGAATTTATTAATAATTACATCAATGCTAATAATGCTGCTGATGGTTCTAAAATGGATGCCAACGCGAATGTCTCATCTAAAAACATTGCAACCATGGAAGCTGAACTGAATAAAGATATTAATGTACAAGTAAATAGACAGTTGGTTAAAAATAAAATTGTTGAATTATTTGGTGAAGAATTAGGCGATGAATACGTTAGACAAATAGAATCTCATGAAATTTATGTTCATGACGAAACTTCTTTAAAACCTTATTGTACCTCAATTAGTATGTATCCGTTTTTGTTTGATGGCCTAACAAAACTTGGAGGTGAGAGCAAAGCTCCTCAACATTTAGAAAGTTATTGTGGAGAATTTGTAAATCTTGTTTTTGCAATTAGTTCACAGTTTGCGGGAGCATTGGCAACGGTAGAATTTTTATTGTATTTTGATTATTTTGCGCGTAAGGATTTTGGGAGTGACTATTTAAATACCAATTTAAGAACTGTTGAAAATCACTTGCAACATGCTGTATATGCAATAAACCAACCTGCAGCCGCAAGAGGATATCAATCTGTTTTTTGGAATGTTTCGTTATATGATCAATCCTATTTCGAAAGTATGTTTGGAGATTTTGTTTTTCCAGATATGTCAAAACCTATATGGGAAAGTTTAAAAACGCTACAACAGTTTTTTATGAAATGGTTTAATAAAGAAAGAGAACGAGCCGTATTAACTTTTCCTGTTGTGACAGCAGCTATGTTAGTGAAAGAAGGGAAGCCTATTGATAATGAATTTGCTGAAATGTGTGCAACAGAATTAAGCGAAGGGAATTCATTTTTTATATATCAATCTGAAAGTGCAGATAGTTTAGCTTCTTGTTGCAGATTGAGAAATGAAATTACCGATAATACTTTTAGTTACTCATTAGGAGCAGGAGGTGTTTCAACAGGTTCTATAAATGTGATTACTATTAATATAAATCGTTTAATTCAAAAAGGTGAGAATCTTAAAGATCAAGTGGCGAAAATGCATAAGTATCAAATTGCATATAGAAAGCTAATTGAACAATATAAGGATGCCGGAATGTTACCTGTTTATGATGCTGGTTTTATTTCTTTAGACAAACAGTTTTTAACTATTGGAATAAATGGAATGGTAGAAGCTGCTGAGTATTTTGGAATAAAAGCTAAAAACAGCAAGCCTTATAAAGATTTTGTGAGTAATTTATTAAGGGTTATTTATGAAGCTAATAAAAAAGCCAAAATTAAATATGGTTATATGTTTAATACAGAATTTGTTCCTGCCGAAAATTTGGGTGTAAAAAATGCAAAATGGGATAAAGAAGATGGCTTGGCAGTTTCAAGAGCATGTTATAATTCTTATTTTTATCCAGTTGAAGACACTTCAATAAACACGCTTGATAAAATAATATTACATGGAAAAGAAACTATTAAATATTTAGATGGCGGATCTGCATTACATTTAAACTTAGAAGAAGCACCTAATAAAGAGGGATTTTTAAAGCTAATACATGCAACGGCTTTGGTTGGGTGTAATTATTTTTGTTTTAATATTAAAATAACTATTTGCAATGAGTGTGAAAATATAGATAAAAGAACCTTACAAAGTTGTAGTAAATGTGGCTCTAAAAATATTGATTATGGTACGCGAGTTATCGGTTATTTAAAACGCGTATCTAATTTTAGTTCAGACAGACAGGAAGAACATAAAGAAAGGTATTATCATCTTAGTAAAGTTGAATAGGATTATTTGAAATAGAATAAAAATGGGAACAAAAAACGGGACAATTGTCCCGCTTTTTACATTTTAGTTAGTGATTGTTGTATAAATTTATTCCATTAATTTAAGGCTGAAATATGCCATTTCACGAGTTATCATTCCTTTATCATTAAAATCATGAATGAATAATATTGGAACAACAAGTTTTTTCTTGTCTTTATTTCTTGTTAATCTAACAGTCCACCAAGATTGAACAATACTTCCATTACCTAGTTCATATTTTAAGTAATCTGGATATCCATTAACATCTATACTTTCAATTGTATATTTTTCTTTGAATTTTAAATCATTTTCTTTAGACTCTTCTAAAGTTTTTGATTTTCCAGGAAGCATATGGATATTACTAAAACGTGCATCTTTATCATAAAAGGTATATGCTAATTCATAATCATCATTGGCATATGCTTGAATAAGTATTCTTACTTTGTTAATGTTTTCGTGGTTATTATATATTGTTCCATTTGTTCTTTCAACAAAACTAGCTCCAATTTTATCATAAATAGATTCATCATAATAACTAATCATTGTTTTAATTTTATTGTCTTTATTAACCACGTACAATCGGTGAAAAGGCATATCTATTTTTACACCAGATTTTTTATGTACTGCTTTCACATCAACCCAAGTTTGTACCCAAACACTGTCATCATTATCGCTATCTTTATATTCTATGGCGTCTGGGTATGCTTCCTTTGTTCTTTTTATAGTAAGGTAGGCAGCATTTTTCTTCCAAAATAATACTTGATTTTTAAAATCATCTTTTGTACTTCCTTCTGCATCTTTATCTCCATTAGAGCCATTATAGGATTTAAAATCTTCTGCTAAGTAAGAAGCAACTTTGTTTTCATCGCCTTCAACAAAGGCTTTCATCATATCCTCAACAACATTTATAGCAGGGTGTTCTTTGTAAACGGTTCCGTTTTTTTTCTTTTGAGCATAAGAAATGACCGTAAAAATCATTAATAAAATTAGAATAATTTTTTTCATGTTTTTTAATATTTAGTTAGTAAATTACTTTAGTCTTATTTTTTTGGTACAAAACCAGAGACGTCATTTTATTAATAAGTAAATAGGGGTTTCTTTACTTAGTGTTTATAGTTGAGGAATAGTATATGTTACTTAAATAGTTAACATATAATAGATTGCAAATTAGTATTTTGAAATAAGGAAAGCAATACTCAATTTGAGTATTTAGGGTAATTAAGATAAATTGAGGTATGCCTAAATGGCTTTTTACCTTTGAGAAAATAAAATTTTTATTACAATAAATTAATTTTTAAAATCATCAAAGAATACTTTTTGAGATTTTAAATCTTCAATTTTTATATAGTCAACCATCCCTGAACCTTTAAAGATATTTTCAATTCCTACAAGCATTCCATTTGGAGTTTTATAGTTTCCATTATAAATTAATTCACTATTTATTGAAACTTTAACCTTTTTATTTTTAACTAAAATATTTAAGATATTCCAATTTTTTGTGTCAACTTTAAAGGAAGAAAGATCATTGTCAACACCTTCTATAATTAAATCTCCCATTTTTAAACCAGAAAATCTACCACAACCTTCTTCCATTAATTTTATAGAGCTGGTTTCGTTAGCGCAAACAAGGTTCAAAATAAAGTCGTAACACGTAATACCTCCCAGTTCTTTTGTGTTTTTAAATTTCATTTCTAATTTGAAATTATCTCCATCAATCTCAAATTTTTTAAATAATCTATTTGCAACATAATAAACCGAATTTGTGTCAAATCCTTTTGATTTTATGCTGTCCGGACTAAAGTATAGATAGCCGTTTTTATTATTTAATTCAATTTTAGTATCTAGCCAAAAGCCTTCTTGCCTATGGTTCTCTGGTAAAATATGTGAATCCCAACCGTCAGACATTGCAAGTATATTTTTTCTTTCAATAAGATTATTATCTATTTCTAGATCAATTTGATAATATCCAGGAATCTGATAAGTAAAATTATTTACATGTTTCGATTTATTAAGTTTAACAACTTGAAGCCCTAGATAGGATTTTAAATAATTGAAATTTGCATATATGCTATCAGATTTTACCTTTTGAAGGTCATAATTAATTGAGACAGTAAATGGAACTTCAGAAATTGAATCTTTTAGTTCAAATGTATAATGGTCAATTATGTTATTACTATTTTTTGAGTAAAGTGATGAGTAAATTGTTATTAGTATTAAAATTATTCCAACAAAAAATAAAGACTTGTAAGCCATATTTTTGAAATTAATTTTTGTTGGAACTAAATTAGTAGTTTTCTTATTAAGATTTAATTCTACATCTTGATGATTATATTTAGTTACAAAATCATCCCAATTTTCATAACCCAAGTATTTAGTTAAAGCATCTTTAGTCCCTTTTTGGGGGTTGTAAGCTTTAGAATATTTTATTTTTCCAAAAAGGCGTTTTAGGGTATTTGTACTTATAGTAATATTAGATTCATTATATATGACTTTAGATAATTTAGTATAATCTGGATCTTTCCATAATATTGACTTTTTCCAGTTAAGTTTTTTTTCAACTTCTTGTAAGCAATATTTTAAATAATCATTACTGTTAGTCATAAGCTCAAATGTAAAAAAAAACTTTGAATAAAGTTTGGACAAACAATGGACAGATTTTGGATAAATAATAAAAGCAATTATAAAGCAAAAACCTTTAAATTTAAGAGATACAAGTAACCAAACAGATATAATAACCATTAAACCAACTAGACAAATATGAATATTAGTGTACAATTTAGAAAAGTAACTGCTTTTTCAATTTTTTTTATTTCAATATTAAGTTCAAGTCTTTTTGCTCAAGTTAAAATGACTGAAAGCTTATGGGAACTTCCAACTTATGAGGTTTTACCTTCAGAAAAAGCTCCAATGTTTTTTGATAATGGAAATTTTCAAGGCGCACGAAGAATGATATATCCTAATGCCGCTAACGATGAGTTTTCACATAAGCAAATAAATAAAAAATGGAAAGCTCTAACACTTGAAAATGAATATATAAAACTTTGCATAACTCCAGAAATGGGAGGGAAGCTTTATTATGCAACCGATAAAACCAATAATTATAATTTCATTTATAAAAATAATGAAGTAAAACCTGCAAATATTGGGATGACAGGGGCTTGGGCTTCAGGAGGTATAGAATGGTGTGTTTTGCATCATCATAGAGCTTCTACATATTTGGCTATGGATTATTCTTTAAAAGAAAATAATGATGGAAGCAAAACTATTTTTGTTGGTGAAACTGAACCAAGACATAGAATGAGATGGAATGTTGGGGTTACTGTTGCTCCTGGGAAAGCTTATTTTGAGGCAGAGGTTACAATTTACAATGCAACACCATATACACATAACTTTTTATATTGGGCAAATGTAGCGGCACATACAAATGAAAATTTTCAAACTATTTTTCCTCCAAGTGTTGAGTTTGCAACCTATCATCAAAAAAACCAATTTACGCGCTGGCCTATTTCAACAGAAGTTTATAGAGAACAAGATTTTACAAAAGGCGTAGATATAAGTTATTGGAAAAATACCAGAGAACGTGCTTCATTTTTTGCACATGATTTAAAGGAAGATTTTAGCGGAGGTTATGACCACGGTAAAAATAGTGGAACAGTTCATATAGGAGATCATAATATAATTAAAGGAGCTAAATTATGGCAATGGGGATCAGGAAAAGTTGGTCAGAATACTGAAGCTAAATTAACAACAACAAGTGGCCCATATGTTGAGATTATGGTTGGAGCATTTTCAGATAATCAGCCAGATTATTCTTGGATAAGACCTTATGAGGTTAAAAAATGGAAACATTATTGGTATCCTGTTAGAGATATTGAAGGATTTAAAAATGCAAATAAAGATGCTGCGGTTAATTTAGAAGAAAGAGATAAAAATACTTTTTTCTTAGGTTATCATTCAACCCAAAAAGTAAAGAATGCAAAAATTGTATTGAAATCTGGAGATAAAATTTTATTAGAAAAGCAAATGGAAATTTTACCAGGTAAAGCTTTTACGAAAATAATAAAATTGAAAGATGATTACATTATTACAGATTTATATACTGAATTGGTAGATTTAGATTCTAATGAAATACTGTTATCATATAAGCCTAAAGTTAAGAAAAAGAGCAAAAACCTTCCAGAAGAAGTAAAACCACCATTAGATCCAGAAGAAGTTAAAACAATAGAAGAATTGTATTTAATTGGTAGTAGAATGGATCAATTTTACAAGGTTTATAATGGTGGCGCTATGTCTTATTATAATGAGGTTTTAAAACGTGATCCCAATGATACAAGAACAAATATAGCTATTGGAAATAATTTACTTAAAAGCGGTGATTATAATTCAGCAAGAACTCATTTTAGCAGAGCTATAAAAAGACAAACAAAAGATTATACAAGACCATCAACAGGCGAAGGGTTGTATTTACAAGGTTTAACTTTAAAAGCGTTAGACCTTTATGACGAAGCTATTGATACTTTGTATAGAGCAACTTGGGATTATGCCTATCATACAGCAGGATATTTTGAATTGGCACAAATTTCTTGCCTAAAAAAAGACTATAAAAAAGCATTACATCAAATTAATGAAGCTCTTTCAACCAATAACAGAAATACAAGAATAATTGCTTTAAAAGCCTCTATCCAAAGAAAATTAGGAGATTTTAATGGAGCCAAAACAACTTTAGAAAAAGTAAAAGAAATTGATCCTTTAAACTTTAGAATAGGCAATGAGCTTTATTTAATAGCTAATGAATCTGGAAATACTTCTGAAGCTGAAAAAAATCTTACGAATTTGAATACAACAATGCGCAATTTTGATCAAAATTATTTAGAATTAGCTGTCGAGTATTTTAACGAAGGACTTTATAAAGAGTCAGAAAATGTAATGTTAAGATTTAAAGGAGAGAATCCTATTTTTTACTACTATTTAGGTTTTATTCAAGATAAATTTGGAAATAAAAAAAGTGCAGAGAGTTATTTTAAAAAAGCACAATCTTTATCTGAGGAATCTATTTTTCCTTTTCGATTAGAAACTGTAAAAGTTTTAAAGAAAGCACTAGAATACAATTCAAAAGACATAAAAGCGAATTATTATTTAGGAAATATACTATTTGATAAACAACCATCAATAGCTATAAAATATTGGGAAAAAGCAGTAATAAACGCTCCTGAATTAGCTATGGCACATAGAAATTTAGGATGGGGATATTATAAGCATAATAATGAAGTTGAAAAGGCAATTTCAGCTTACGAAAACGCATTTAAATATAATGATACCGATGCTAATTTTTACAATGAATTAGATGAATTGTATGATTTGAATAACAATTCTATTGAAACGAGATTGGCTTTGTTTGAAGGTAAAAATGAAATAGCTAAAAAACGAGACGATGCTTTTGTAAGACAAATGATAGTATTAACATTAGCAGGAGAAGCTGATAAAGCGGTTTCATATTTAAAAGAGAAACAATTTAGTTTTAAAGAAGGAAATTCTACTGTAAGAGAATTAACTATAGATGCACATTTAGCTTCTGGAATTAAGTTTTATAATGAAAAAAATTATACCAAAGCGTTGGAACAATTTTTAAAAGCCAATGTTCCATTGGAATCTGCAGGAAATGCAAGAACAGGAAATAGAAGTATTCAAGTTAATTATTATTTAGGATTGGCTAATGAAGCTCTTAAAAACAAAAAAGAAGCGAAAAAGTTTTATACAATATCTTCTAAAATAAATTCTGGAAGTATTTCTGAAGGAGATAAAGTTGGTTTCATGAATTATTATCAAGGTTTAAGCTATTTAAAGCTAAATAAAAAGAAAGAAGCTAACATTATTTTTAAAAATCTTATTGTTGGAGCCAATGAGTACTTAAAACCTAGGGAAGCAGATAAACATGCGTTTTTTAGTATTTTTGGAAAACAAGACCATAAAAATGTGAAAGAATCTATGGGATATACAACAAGAGGTCTTGGCTATAAAGGGTTAGGTAAAACTAAATTAGCTAAAGAAGATCTTTCAAAAGCCTTAGAATTACAAGTTGGTAATTTATGGGCTAATATTGAATTTAAAGAAATGTAAAAATCAATTCTTAATATATTAAAAAAGCCGAAATAAATGTTTCGGCTTTTTTTGTGGTTATAGTAGAACTATGCTAAATTTTATATTTTTTTAAGATATACATATTGAAACGTTTTTTTAAGATTCAACAAACAATTTGTGGATTGAAACAAGAAATGATGGTATTTGGAATAAATATTCAAAAAAAGGTTAATCTATACCCGTATATTACAGTTGCTAGAAGGTAAAATATGTATAAATAAAAACAAATTATAGAAAGAGTTTTAACTTGGCATTTCAAACATATTTAAGTGTTTTTTTAATATTCCCGAAGGTGTGTTTTTGGTTTCGTCAAAAATTCTAGTATCTCCAAATAAAATAAAGCTGTCTCTTGCTCTTGAAACAGCTACATTTAACATGTTTGGTTTATTATCCCTATCAAAAAATAGTACGCCTTCATCCTCATTACTATAAACAGAGCTAAATAAAACAATATTACGTTCGGCACCTTGCAAGGCATGTACTGTTCCTAATTTTATGTCATTTACTTTAAAGCCAGATTCAATTAAAGCTTTGGAAAGTTCTGTTTTCTGACTAGCAAATGGTGTAATTATACCTAAAATACTTTCAATAGAATCTACATTATAAGCGTTTTCTATGTCTTCCTTATGTCTATTTAGCCATAAAATTATAGACTTAACTTCGTTTTTATTATGGCGACTATTATATTTACGTTCGCTAAAACCTTCAATATGATATGCCATCATTGAAGGGAATATTTGATCTTTATGTGCCTTTCCCTTCATTGGTTTTAAAATACCATCGTAAGCTAATTCATTACAAAAACCAATAATTTCATCATTACATCTTCTATGCTCTAATAATAACAAGCCATTTTCTTTTTTTGTAACTAATGGAGTTTCATATTCACAAGCATTTTGTGCCATTTTCATGATACTTCCACTAGAGGCTAAAAAACCAATTTCATTTAAATATTCATTTTGTGCTTGGTTTGTAATAATATTTTGGTTGGTTAAATTTCCAAAATCAATTTTTGGAGGAATGGACCAAATAGGTTCAATCTGTTTTAAATCTCCAACAACAATTGCTTTTTGTGCTAATGAAAAAATAGGAATACTAACCTCCGGAGTTACTTGTCCTGCTTCATCAATAATAAGTAAATCTAGAAAGTTAAATAATGGGAGGTATTCAAAAATAGGTTTTCCTTCTTCATTTTCACCTTGATATTGGCTATATAAAAAGTGAGTTGGTGCAGTATATAAAGTAGCTACAAAACAAGGTGTAAGCATAGCTCTTCGTTTCCATTTAGCAATTACAGTTTTTTCTCCAGTCCCTTTCTCTGTTTCATTTTCTAGAACATCTTGTGTTTCTAAAATCCATCTTGCTTCCCAATAATGAGTAGCTAATAAAAATGCTTTATGACGTAAACTTAAATCTATTTCATCATAAAAAAAACGATGAGTTTTATCGTTAGATTCCATTTTTTCATATTCAAACTCCCACATTTGTTCTTCTGAAATAAAAGGATATCCTATAATGTTATTTAGATGTTTCCAATTATTTAATTTTAAGTTTGAAGATAATGCCAAATTAAGATCTGTAATACATTTTTTTATAAAAACTAACGCTGTTGCATTGTTAGTGAGGATTTCATTATTAACTTTAAAAAGTTGCTCAGAATTAACTGTGTTTTCTTCAGTGTCAACTTTAAAATAACGTTTTATTTCATTAATAAAATTATCTTCTTTAGAAAGCGATTTTATCTTGGTAATAATAGTTCTCCACTGTTGTAATTTAGATATTTGAATTGCATTTTTTTGAATGTAGTTCTCTTTGTGAAGTAGTAAGTTGTTAATTTTTTCAACAGAAATTAAATAATTTTGAGATATACGAACTCCGTCTATCAAATTATCTTCTAAAATTGTAATTTCTTCTTGTAGGTGTTCACAAGCATCCTCTAATGAGTCAGCTTTATAACCAAAGTAATCAAAATATTTACTAAAATAAAAGTTTCTCGCATCAAGTAAATAATTTTCATTTTCTAGGTCACATAAAGTACCTTCATTACCAAACATATTTCCTTTTAGATAGTTTATATCTTTTAAGCTTTTTTCACTTTTAGAATTTGAAGGTAGGTAAGTTGCATAACCATTAAAGCCAGGAATCCAGCGTTCTGCTAGATTTTCCATATTACTTTTAGAATTTATAAAACTATCTATAATGTTTGTTACCGCTTGGTTATTTGTTGAACATGCTAAAATAACAGGGGCTTCCTCACCTTTAATAGCAGCTCTTACAACCTCTGTGGCTACTAAACTTTGCAATAAAGTAGTTTTTCCTGTTCCCGGAGGTCCATTTACAGCTGTAATAGCATTTTCCTCGGCAGTAAAATAGGATAATAAGGTTTTCCGTTGACTAATAGAAAGAGGAAATTCATTAGACATTTGTCCTAAATGTAAATGATTGAAATCTAAAAAACCTTGATCGGTAATTGGATCTCTTCGTTCTCTATTATTTGTATTTATTATTTTTGAAATTAACGGAAGTTCTTCAGTTTCATTTATTAAGTTTTCATACAAAAAGAGGATGCTTTTTGCTGCTGAAATTTTAGAACTTCTAGCGAAATATGTAACTTTATTATTGGTTTTGTATCCGTCAGCTCTATAATTATCTATGCTTCCATAAGTGATTTCCGAAAAAACCAAATTAATATAATCCCAGTAAGAACTCCATTCTAATTCTTCGTTTTCAATTTCAGGTTTTTCTAAATCTCTAGCTGTTGAGATTGTTTCTATTGAAGAAAAAATAAAATCATTTCCAACTTCAGCAATTGGATCTAAATAATTACGCACTATTAATGGAAATACTTCTCTAGGAGCAGATAATTGGCCTGATCTATTTACATTAGCAGTTATCCAAAATGGATGAATTGTTTTTTGTTTATAATTAGTGTCGTTCGATTGAAAATCTAATTGAAAAGGTGCAATAATAATTTCAATATCAACTACTTTATGCCAATTAGCACTATCTTTTTTGGTGATTCCTTTTAGTCTATTAATTCTTCTTTCTTCAACATCAATCATATCAGCAGCATTTTTTGAATTAATAGTTGCCGTACTTAAATCACAATAATTTTGATGAAATAAGTTTTTGATTCTAGAAATGTCAACAGCTAAGTTTTCACTATCAGTTAAACTGTTTTTATAATAATTTAACCAGTTTTTTACGTTGCTCATGTATTTTTTTAGAATTCGTAGTTAGTAGGTTTTAAAAAAAATATTGTGCACGAATATATACTTTTAAATGTATATTCTTGTTGAATTACATACCATTATTAAATGAAAAATTAGTAATGAAGCGTTAATTATTGAAGCTTAAGTTGTTAATTGTATTTTAAATTAATAGTGAAGTAATAACACTTTTGAAATACTATATTTTAGTGAAGTATTGCATAAACTATCCTCTTTAGTTAAGTTTAACTTTTTAAGTATTGGAGTTTGGGTTTTATGAACGTAGGCAATAAAGATTCCTAATAAATGAAGCTAAAGTAAATTTTATTAGTGTACGTTGTTTTAAATAGGTTAGAGTTAATTCTAGTTGAGGTTTAAATAAATGTTTGGGAAATTTATTGTTAGTTTGGGTTTTTGATGTAGCGATTTACAAGTTTCAGGTAATTTTTCATTAAAACCTGTTTGTGATTTATTTGGATAGAGAATTAAGTAATGGATAAAAATTATGAAGTTTCCATAATTTTAAATACAATTCCATTAAGTTCCGAATTTAGGGGAATTTGACAAGCTAAACGGCTTTTTGGAGTAACACCCTCAATTTTTGAAAGTGTATTTTTTTCATCTGTATCTATTTTTTCAGAAATTTCACCTTCAATAATTTGTATGTGGCAAGTTCCGCACCAGGCTCTACCTTTGCAATCACCCCATTCTTCAAGATATTTATCAAAGAGCAATTCCATTAAATTGTGGTATTCATTGGTTTTGAAGTCTGTATGATGTTTTTTTTTAAATTCATCATAATAGGTAAAATGATAATTCTCTTTTGTCATGTTTTTTATGAATGAAGTTATTTTATTTATTTATAAAAATGAAATATTTATATCCAAAGTCATCACTTGTTTGTCTTTATATTTTTTACTAGAATTCACTTTTGAATTTCATTAAAAGTAAGAACTATTTAACCTATCAATATTTATTGATAGGTTAAATAATATTATTAAAGTTTTAGTGATGCTTATTTTTGAATAGTACCTTTGATGATATAATTTTATAATTAAATAAAGGAAATGTGATTAACGTACCTTTTTTATTTGTCTAAAATTAATGCCTAAGGTACGTTCGTAGTTTCGTAAAATCTTAACCTCAGAAGTGTTCACAAAACACATAGAAATACCTTTTTTTCCTGCACGTGCAGTTCGTCCACTACGGTGAGTATAATACTCATCACTTTCCGGTAGTTGATAATGAGCTACAAAGGAGAGGTCAGAGATGTCAATTCCACGTGCCGCAACGTCTGTTGCAACAAGCACGCGTAATGTCTCATTTTTAAATGCACGCATTACTTTATCACGTTCTTTTTGAAGCAAATCACCGTGAATTGCATCTGCGGCGATATTCTTTGCCATTAATTGTTTGGAAAGCAATTTGGTAGCCGCTTTTGTTTTACAAAAGATTACACCTCTGTTTTTGTGTTCCGACTGTAAGAAAAGCTGTAAGGCATGTAATTTATCTGTGTCTTGGCACATTAAATATTGGTGCATAATATTTTTATTGACAATATTATCTCGGCTTACTTCAATACGCTCAGCATCTTTGGACAAGTGCTTGGAAATAATTTCTTGAATTCCATTTGGTATTGTTGCCGAAAAGAGCCATTTGTTCTCAACTGTAGATAGAAAGCTTAAGATTTCATCCAATTCTTTTTTAAATCCCATGCTTAGCATTTCGTCTGCTTCATCTAAAATAACAGTTTTTACTTTGCTAAGATTAACATCTTTCCGATTTACCAAGTCAATTAAACGACCAGGTGTAGCCACAATTATATGTGTGGGACGTTTTAAGGATGCAATTTGGCGATCTATTTTTTCTCCACCATATACTGCTTCAGTAAAAATTTTAGTAGAATATTTTGTGAATTTGAACAACTGCTTAGCTACTTGCTTAGCAAGTTCACGAGTAGGACAAAGAATTAAACCCTGCACGGAATTTATATTTGGATCCATTTGTTCTAATAAAGGAAGACCATATGCAGCTGTTTTTCCTGTTCCTGTTTGTGCTTGAGCAATAATATCTGTAGCTCCAGCTAACAATATTGGTATAACCTTTTTCTGAATATCAGTTGGTTCAACAATATTTAATTCAGCAAGACCTTTTATAAAGCTTGGGTTAATACCTAATTTTTCAAAGTTTTTCAAAATAAATGATTTAAAATCGATGTAAAGGTACACCAAAGAAGTACTAATGACTAGAAAAGTTTATTCAGTCCGTCTTTTACCCTCATCTAGAGTTTATAATTTTATATTTTTATCGCTTAATAATTATATTAAAAATGATCTGGACTAAAAGATATTAAAACTAAAAAAATGAATCTTCAAAAATCATTTTTTTTAATAAATCTTATAAGTTTTTAGGGTTTCGAGTGATTCCTTTAATGTCTAATACTAAAATGTAATCATAACTTTTAAAGGATTTACACGGTGATTTTCACTGTCAATTCTGTGTATGGTTTGGAGTATTTTTAATTTTTTTTATAAAAGTATATATAATAAACTAGGCTATAAATCCTAAATATTTTAAGTTTTAAAGTAAAAGAGAATGCAATTATCTATTGTTTTTCTTAATTGTAGTAAGAAAATTTGATTCAATTTGTCTTAAAGTTAAAAGTAATAAGTTGAGGTTATAATGTTTTACTTGTTCTTAGTGCTTTATATACTTCATCAAAAACTAAATGTCTGTCAGCAAGTACAATTAATATGTCTTGTGCTTCAATTACTGTTAAGCCGTTTGGAATTATATAACTATCATCTCTATTAATCATAGCGATTATTGCATTCTTTGGAAAGCCTAGCTCTACAATTTTCTTATCTACGGCAAGGCAGTCTGAATTTATTAAAAACTCTTTCATTTCAGCTTTTGAATTTTCAGATAAAAGTAAATCAGTTGCAGTTAATTTTTTTGCTTCTTCAGGTAATCCTACATTTAACCATTTTGCAATTATGGTTAGTGTAGTTCCTTGAATTAATATGGATGTAACTGAAATGAAAAATACAATGTTAAAAATCATGTTTGCTTTTTCAATTCCCGCTAAAAGGGGGTAAGTCGCAAACACAATTGGAACAGCCCCGCGCAACCCAACCCACGAAATATAAAATCTTCTTCTAAGTTTCATTTTGAAAAACATTAGACTTATAAATACACCAATTGGTCTAGCAATTACAATAAGGAATAAAGAAATGAGTAATCCAATACCCATATATGGAATGATTTGAGAAGGGAAAACAAGTAAACCTAAGGTAAGGAATAAAACAATTTGCATTAACCAAGCTAAACCATCAAACATTTTTAATATGGTTTTTTTGTGTATAAGATCTTGATTACCTAAGTAAACAGCACAAATGTATATAGCTAGAAATCCATTACCACCCAAAAAATCGGTAGCTGAAAATGTTAAAAACATTAGGGTAATAACTAAAACTGGATATAGCCCTTCAAAGTCAAGTTTAATTTTGTTAATAATATATTTGCTGAGTAATCCAAATCCAAAACCTGCAGCTCCACCTAAAATCATTTGTTGCAAAAACATTGGGATTATAGATATAAAACTTTGATCTTGATTGATTACTAATGTTAAAAACGCAATTGTGAGCACATACGCCATTGGGTCGTTACTTCCACTTTCTAACTCTAAAGTTGGTCTTAGATTAGTTTTTAAAGCCAGGCTTTTAGAACGTAAAATTGAAAATACTGCTGCAGCATCTGTTGATGATACTATTGAACCTAATAATAAGCTTTCATAAATGGTAAAGTCTGTAATAAGCCAAACAAAAGTTCCAAGAGAAACAGCTGTTAATAAAACTCCGAGTGTTGATAGGGTAATTCCTTCCCAAAGAATTGGTTTAACGGCTTTAAAGTTGGTGTCAAGTCCACCAGAAAATAAGATGAAATTTAAAGATACTATACCAATGAACTGAGCAAGTTTTGGATCATCAAAGTGAATGCCTCCAATACCATCAGAACCCGCTAACATTCCAATTGCTAAAAACAGTAATAAGGTTGGAACACCAAATTTATAGGAGGTTTTACCAGCAAAAATACTTATAAGAAGTAATAAAGAGCCAACTAATAGTATATTTTCAATTGTTAAATTCATTCTTTTTTCTTTAATTTCTAATTGATAAAGATACTATTTCTCATTTAGTAATTTTAAAAAAAATATGGCATTATTTTTTTCTTTGAAACGGTTAATTTTATATGTGATATTTTACTATTGAGTAGTATTTTAGATTAATATAGCTTTATATTTTCAAAGATTTTTGTTTTATTAAATAGGCCTACCTTGATTATTTATTTCAGATAAAACTAAACTATATTTTTTAATTCAGTTCTTTGTTGTCAACTGTTTTTGTTCTCAACTTTTTCCTCCAATATATAATATAAATAGTTCCTAATATGGAAGGCAATGTCCAAGCTATTAAATTATTTATTCCCATTCCGGCAACAATAAATGCTGTAATGGAAGCAATAAACGCACCAATCATTTTACCAATGTGATTAGAGAGCCATCCGTTTTTTGTTTTTCTGAAGTTTTTATAAAAAATAAAATCTCTTATGGTTAATGAAAGTCCAAAGCCTCCAAAAAATATAAATAATAGATATGTTGAATTTCCTTTAATTAAACCATAAATACCAATTAAAACCATAATTGCAGATATAATTAGCATACTACCAGATATTGTTTTATCAATTGGCTTAGCGTGTTGTTTTTTATTCAATTTAAAAGTTAGAATTTGGTTTCCAGAAATTACTAAGTAAATAGTAAAGAGTCCGATAAGAAAAAGAAATAAATTTTCGTGATTCGGCATCCAAGAAATTGGCATTGAAATTAAAGAACTCAAAATCATTCCAATTGAAAATAATTTTCCCATTGTTTTATGTGGTTTACTTCCTTTTTTTACCAAAATACTTCCAAGTCCTGTTATTAATCCAAGTCCACCAAAAAATGCGTGAATGTAAATGAAAATTTTAATTGTTTCTTCCATCTGTTTTTAATTTAGGATTCAAAGTTGGGATTATAATTTTGGTTTCGGAAGTTTAAATTTCCGAATTGTTGTTTTTTAGCGATGAGTTGTTTGGGCTATTTAGTTTTTAGATTCTCAAACTGTTGCTTAAATCTTATTTTGAATAATCTTATTTATAATGTTTTAATTTTATGGGTAAATAGCCTGGTGCTAATTTTAAAATTTGTGCTTTTAAAAATAGTGAGATATCATTTAAATGACTTTTTTTTAAGAAATAATTAAAACATTTAAAAGATATCTAAGCACTTAAATGATTAACTTTGATTAGAGATTTGAATGGTATTTTTTAAAAGTATTGATTGAGCATTTTAAAAACATAGTTTCATTTTAAATTGTAAAACTTGAAATTTTACTGAAAATTTCATAGATATATAGTCTTGATAATAAGTTAAATGGAAGGTATTGTTGTCTCCTTGATTAATAAATTATTTAAATCTTGATAATAATTTTGAAAAAAATTAGCATAATTAATGCGTTAAAGGGAATCTTATATTGATATAGATACTTTTAATTATAATGTTGAATTAAAATTTTAATAATTATGAATATTGAAAAACTATTAGGTAAAAACGCTTCCTATCTATTGGATCATCAATGTAAAACAATTTCTAAAGAAAAATTACACTTGCCTGGTCCTAATTTTATAGATGAAGTATGTATGGTATCCGATCGATCACCAAGGGTTTTAGGAAGTTTACAACAAATATTTGAACATGGAAGACTTTCAGGAACGGGGTATGTATCTATTCTTCCTGTAGATCAGGGTGTGGAGCATTCTGCTGGAGCTAGTTTCGCTCCAAATCCAGAATATTTTGATCCTGCAAACATTGTAAAACTGGCAATGGAAGGTGGTTGTAATGCTGTGGCATCTACCCTAGGAGTATTGGGTAGTATTTCTCGAAAATATGCACACAAAATTCCTTTTCTGGTAAAATTAAACCATAATGAGCTGTTAAGTTATCCCAATACTTTTAATCAAATTTATTTTGCACAAGTAGAACAAGCTTGGAATATGGGAGCTGTAGCAGTTGGAGCTACTATTTATTTTGGTTCAAAGGAATCTGACCGTCAAATACAAGAAACAAGTATAGCTTTTAAACGTGCTCATGAGTTAGGTATGGCTACCGTTTTATGGTGTTATCTTAGAAATGATGCTTTTAAAAAAGATAAAGATTATAGCGTAAGTGCAGATCTTACAGGACAAGCCAATCATTTAGGGGTTACTATTGAGGCAGATATTATTAAGCAAAAACAACCAGAAAATAATGGAGGTTATTTGGCTTTACAAAATTTCGGAAAAACCAATAAGCTTGTCTACAGTATGTTAACTACAGACCATCCTATTGATCTTACACGTTATCAGGTTGCAAACTGCTATATGGGAAGAGCTGGTTTAATTAATTCTGGAGGCGCTTCATCTGGTGATGATGATTTTGAAAAAGCAGTTTTTACTGCCGTTGTAAATAAAAGAGCGGGTGGTATGGGACTTATTTCTGGTAGGAAAGCATTTCAAAGACCTATGAAAGAAGGTGTTGAATTATTACATTCAATTCAAGATGTTTATTTGGACAAACAAGTTACAATTGCATAATAAATAATGAACAAAACAGACTTAAAAGAGGTTTATTTACTTCCTAGTAAACATTCTACAATATTATCGTTAGATTTTCCAAGGAAAAATACGCATCCTACCAATGGAATTGTTTTAGCGGCAGATGTCGGTGGTACAAAAACCAATTTAGCACTTTTTGAAAGTAAGGATGGACAACTTAAAACCTTAAAAGCGAATTCATACCCAACTAAGGAATATTCATCTTTTATTAAAATGGTTAAGTTTTTTCATACTAATAGATTACTTTTAATTGATAGTATATGTTTAGGAGTTGCTGGACCTGTAGTGAATGGAAAAGTGCAAGGAGTTAATTTTCCATGGAGTATTGATGGTGATGAAATTGCAAAAGAATTTCATGTGGAACATGTGGCAGTAATGAATGATATGGAAGCTAACGCCTATGGTTTGGCAGCGCTGGATAAAGAAGAATTATTCACGCTAATTGAAGGTTCCAATGCCTCAGGAAATGCAGTGATGATTTCACCAGGAACAGGTCTTGGTGAAGTAGGGATGTATTGGAATGGTGTTAATTTTAATCCGTTCGCTTCAGAAGGAGGGCATTGTGATTTCTGCCCTCGTAACAACCTAGAAATTGATTTATGGAAGTATATGGATCAAAGGTACAAGCATGTGAGTTGGGAACGTGTATTATCAGGTCCTGGGATTTATGATGTTTTTCAATTCTTACTTAAGGAAGGAAACGAAAAAGTTCCTGAATGGATACAAGAAAAAATGTTGAAAGAAGATCCATCGGCGGTTATTACCCAAATTGCCATAAAAGGGCAAAGTGCTATCTGCAGGGAAACTTTAGATTTATTTACAAGGTTTTTGGCTATAGAAGCTGCTCAATTAGCTCTAAAAATGAAAGCTACTGGAGGTATATATATTGGAGGCGGAATTGTTCCAAAGATTGTTCAAGGAATGGATTTAAAAGTATTTAAAAGAGGGTTTATACAATCTGGTAGATTGGATATGCTTTTGGAGACGATACCAGTGAAGGTAGTTCTTAATCAAAAAACTGCTCTTTTGGGAGCCGCATACTACGGAGCTGCTATGCTGAATTAACAGCTAGGTTGTTAGGGTTTTATAACCTTTTGTAACTGTAATTTATAATCTCTTTCAAATGGATATAAATAGAAGTGCAATAAACGTATTATTCTAAATATTTACGAATTTATTTATAGATACTTTTAAAACTTGAAGAATAATCTTCATTTAATATTTTTTGTATGAATTTTGAGATTTTCCTAATTTAGAGAAACCTATTATATTGTATTTTAAAGCTTCATTAGATAAAGTGTCTATTATAAGCCATAATTTTGAAATGTAAATTAGTCTTTTTTTTAGGTTAGGAAGGACTCGAAACTTCACTTTTTATAAACACAAAAAAATTAATTGATAGATTTTTAATTTATTTTGTTACTATATAATTTATCCATTTAAATCTTAGATAAGTGCAAAAGTATATTGGGTTTAACTAAGAGTAACTTCTAAACAATCTTTTTAAGGTGAATACGAAACCCTTATTTAGGTTAGCGAAGAAGTGTATTTTAACTTTTTTTATTTCTAAATATATTCTTTTTCAAATGCTATTTTATCTTTTCTACTAATACATTTAGTAAAGATTTGAAAACTCTTTAGAATAACTTCTTTTTTCAAAATTTTAAATATCAAGCTATTATTAATAATAAAAAGCATATATTTGGTAAACCAATTTGGTTGCCCAGTTCGGGCACCCAATTTAGGAATCAATAAAAACAAATGAAAATCGAAGCTAAAATTATATTTATTATGGGAGTTTCAGGTGTTGGTAAAAGCACCATAGGAAACTTATTGTCAGAGGAATTAAATATTCCCTTTTTTGATGGAGATGATTTCCATCCAGAAGAGAATATTAAAAAAATGTCAAAAGGAGAACCTTTAAATGATGATGATAGATTAGGCTGGTTGCAAACATTAAACAAATTAGCTATAAAACAATTAACAAATAAAGGTTGTGTTATTGTTTGTTCAGCATTAAAAGAAAGCTATCGAGATATTTTAAATGCAAACATAAAAGATAACGCAAAATGGGTTTTCCTTAGTGGGTCTTTTAAACAAATTAAAGAAAGAATTAATAAGCGTAAGGGGCATTTTATGAGTTCTGAATTATTGAAGTCTCAATTTGATATTTTGGAAGAGCCTAAGAATGCAATAAAAATAGATATAAGTTTAACACCAAAAAATATTGTAGCAGTGATAAGTAATGAATTATTAGGAAAGTCAGAATTTGGATTGTTCGGGTTAGGGGTTATGGGTAAGAGCCTGAGTAGAAATTTAGCAAGTAAAGGGTTTAACATTTCGTTATTTAACAGACATGTTGAAGGAGTAGAAGAGGATGTTGCGAAAAACTTCAAGAATGAATTTGATGAATTGTCTTCAGCCATGCCGTTTGATGCGATAGAACCTTTTGTGGGCTCTCTTCAAAAACCAAGAAAAATCATGCTCATGGTTAATGCTGGTAAGACAGTAGATTTTGTTATTGAAGATCTTTTACCATTTTTAGATGATGGAGATATTTTAATAGATGGTGGTAATTCAAATTATAATAAAACAAAAGAACGGTTTAATTATTTAAAATCTAAAAACATTCATTTTGTAGGAACTGGAGTTTCTGGAGGTGAAGAAGGAGCCTTAAAAGGACCGTCTATTATGCCTGGTTGTGATAAAGATATTTATAAAGATATTCAACCTTTTTTAGAAGCGATAGCAGCTAAAGATTCTAATAATTTGCCCTGTTGTACACATATAGGGACAGAAGGAAGTGGGCATTTTGTAAAAATGGTACATAATGGAATTGAGTATGTAGAAATGCAGTTATTAGCAGAAGTGTTTGTAATGTTAAAAGCATTGGGGAATAATCCAGATCAAATAGCTAATATTTTAGAAACATGGAAAGAAACAGCAAATAGTTATTTATTAGAAATAACTATTGATATTTTAAGAAAAAAAGAAGAAGATGATTGGTTAGTTAACAAAATAATGGATAAAGCAGGTAATAAAGGTACAGGAAATTGGGCTACCATAGCAACCGCTCAGTTAGGTGTGCCTAGTACTATGATTGCTTCTGCATTATTTGCGCGGTATACTTCGTTTTATAAAGAAGAGCGTATTATTGCTAGTGAAAATTTTAAAGAAAATACAATTATTAATCTCAATCTTACAACTGATGATGTTTTAAAAGCATATCAATTTGCTAGAATTATAAATCATTATCAAGGCTTTAAATTAATTCAAGAAGCTTCCAAAAATCACAAATGGGATTTGAATTTAAGCGAATTATCTAGAATATGGACAAATGGCTGTATTATAAAATCAGATCTTATGGTAGAATTGGTTACTGTTTTTAAAACAACGAATAATTTGTTAACAAATGAGGTAATAATTCAAAAGATAAAATCATTAAAACCAAGCGTTAAAAAAGTGGTTTCTGAATGTATTTTAAATGAGATGCCTATTCCAAATTTTAGTGAATCTATTAATTTTTTAAACAGTTTTACAATAGCAAATTCATCAGCAAATTTAATACAAGCACAACGTGACTATTTTGGTGCACACACCTACCAAAGAATAAATGATAATTCAAATGAATTCTATCATACTAACTGGAAAAATAATTAAACTATGCCAAAAACCGAAAATAAAAAGTCATTACTAAAAAAAATAATTGCGATTATTTTAGGATTTGGTCCAGGAATTTTTGCTATTGGTTATACCATAGGTACAGGTAGTGTAACTTCTATGATTGTTGCGGGAAGTAAATTTAATATGCAATTATTATGGGTGCTTTTATTAAGCTGTACTTTCTCGGGAATTTTAATGTTTGCCTATGGTAACTTTGCATTAATTACAGGAGAAACCGCGCTTTATGGATTTAAAAAACATTTAAAATACGGTAAAATTTTAGCAATTTTAATTATTGTAGGTATAACCTTCGGGCAATGGAATTCACTAATGGGTATTTTAGGTATTTCAGCCAATATTATTTTTGAAATATTAGCAGTGAATTTTGAAGGTTTAGTAGCGTATAAATACGAAACAGTATTAATAACAGCTATTATAATAATTGTTACTTTTTACTTATTAATGTTGGTAGGTAAATATACTTTTTTTGAAAAAATACTAGTCATATTTGTAACATTAATGGGGTTGTCATTTTTACTGTCATTATGTTTTGTGCAGCCATTATCTTTGGATGTAGTTAAAGGGTTAATACCAACTATTCCAGACATTCCTGGAGGAAAAATGTTGGTTGCTGCTTTTGTTGGTACCACCATGGCATCAGCTACATTTTTATCACGACCATTATTTGTAAAAGGAAAAGGGTGGACTATTAAAAATTTAGACCAACAAAAAAAGGATTCAATTACAGCTGCAATTTTAATATTTGTAATTAGTGGAGTTATAATGGCAGTAGCAGCTGGAGCTTTATTTTATCAAGGTAAAGAGGTTAATCAAGTATTAGATATGGCAAATACTTTAGAACCAGTAGCTGGAAAATGGGCTGTATCTATTTTCTTTTTTGGCGCATTAAGTGCTGGATTATCATCAATATTTCCTTGTTTATTAATAGCGCCTTTATTAATTGCAGATTATCAATCTGGAACTTTAGATACCAATTCACTACAGTTTAGAATTATTACGGCGATTGCTTGTTTGGTAGCTTTAATAGGACCTGCATTTGGTGCGAATCCCATAGAAATTCAAATTTTATCACAAGTGTTTAATGTCTTTGTATTGCCAATTGTAATTCTGGGAATTATACTTATGTTAAGCAATAAAAAGGTAATGAAAGAGTATAAGACTAGTTTAGGTGTTTATATAGGCATGTATGCTGCGCTGTTCTTTTCTTTAGTGATTTCATACAACGGTGTATTAGCACTTTTGGAATATTTTTAAATAAAAATTAATTACACAAAATCTGTAATAATATAGAATAATCAATTACATGAAAATAAGTTTAATAGATAAAAATTCAAATAAAATAGTGCAGAATGAAGTAATCTGTAAGATTCGTGATTTGATTAACGCTAAAAATTTAGAGCGTGGAGATAAATTACCTTCAGAAAGGATTATGTCAGAAAAATTTGATGTAAAAAGAAACCATATTAGAGAAGCAATAAGAAAGCTAGAGTTTTATGGCATATTAAAATCCAAGTCTCAAAGTGGTACTATTCTAGCAATTGGGTTAATTGGGTTTAATGGGATGGTAGATGAAATAATATCTTTAGACGCACCGTCTTTTAATGAGCTCGTGGAAACTCGCATCTCATTAGAGTTAGAGACAGTTTCTTTAGCTGCTCAAAGAAGAACAGATAATGATTTAAAACGAATAAAAGACTCATTAAATGCTTTCAAAGCTAAAATTTCCGTTGGAGAGGATTATTTAGAAGATGATTTATTATTTCATATAGCTATAGCAAAAGCAAGTAAAAATAATACAATGGTTTCGTTAATGCTTTTATTAACGCCTCCAATTCTTGCAGCTTATGACAGAGATACGGTTTGTGAAGGAGATAAAGTAATTTCTGAAATTAAAAAACACGAAAATATTTATTTAGCAATAAAATCTAAAGACTCTAAACTTGCTACAAAAATGATGAGTGACCACTTTTTTAAATTATCAAAACACATAGAAAACAAAGATATAAACAAAACTAAATAATAAAAAGATGAAAAAAAAGATTATTACATCAGTAGCAGCGTTCTTAATACTTGGTGTTTTCCTAACACTTAATAGCTGTAAAAATGAAGCTAAAGAAAAAAAGAAAAAAGAAGTTGTAAAAACCGTTTACGCAAGTGACGTTATTCCTTTTTTTGAGCATTGGAGCTTGATTTTAGGTGACGGTTCAAATGTTGGTCACGCCAATAATTTTGAAAATAAAGACTTCTTTTATACTGCAAATGATGGTAAAAGTAACTGGGTAGTTTTTAAAGCTCCTAATGCAGGACATACCCATGGAACTTCAAACAATACAAGAACTGAATTGGCGCAATCAAAAAAATGGACACCTACAACTGATGCTAAGTTGACAGCTACATTAAAAGTAATGAATGTATCAGTAACCGGAGATGCACGTGTAGCTGCTTCGTACGCTGTAGTTATTGGTCAAATTCATAGCGCCGATGGTTTAGAGAACGAACCACTTAAAATATTTTACAAGAAATTTCCTGGTCATACCAAAGGTTCTGTTTTTTGGGATTATGAAATTAATACTGCAGGTGATGACAATTCTGGAAGATGGGATTTTTCAACAGCTGTTTGGGGGTACGATTTATCTGTTGTTGGTACTGATGTAAGTACATATCCAGAAGAACCTAAGGATGGGATCTCTTTAGATGAAGAATTTAGCTATGAAATAGAAGTTAAGGATGGTATTATGAGCTTGAAATTTATGAGTGAAGGACATGAAACTAAAACATTTACAAAAAACATAATCGCTTCAGAATATACAACTAAAGCTGATATTCCTGAGCAGACTCAAAAATTATTTGTACCAATTGGTCAAGATGGAGTAGAGCGTGCAGGAGCATACACAGGTGAAGGTTGTTTTTTTAAACTAGGTAATTACAATCAAACAAATGGAAAATCTCCTGAAATAAATAAGAACTGGTGTTCTGGTGCTGAAACACACGGAGGAGATATTAAGAAACAATATGAAGACGGAAATTATACTGAAGTTTGGTTTAAAACAGCAAATATAACTGTAAGTGATGCTGCTTATTCTAATGATGGTTATTTCTCCAAAAATGATTTCTTATACAAAAAGGAAAAAAAATAACAAATTCAATCAATTATTAGCTTAGTGAAATTACTAAATAAATTTTTGAATACTAGTAAGAATCTAATAAAAATGAAAACTGAATATTAAAGGTAAGATTACATATACTGCCATACTTTTTAAAAATACGTGCTTATTTTTTTGTAAAATAAAATTAAACACATCATAGATACAAGATAACATGAAAAACAATAATAAATTAATCGGAAAAAATGTTCTTATTACTGCTGGAGCGCAGGGTATTGGGGAATCAATCACCAAACACTTTATTGATAGTGGAGCTAATGTTGCTATCCACTATTTTTCAAGTGCGGATACAGCAAACCAATTGATGGAATATGCAAAGAGCAAAGGGCAAAAAGCTGTTACTTTATGCGGAGACTTAACAAAAGAAGCAGAAGCAAATAGTATAGTTGAAAAAACAATAGAAGCTCTAGGTGGGCTAGACATATTAATCAACAATGCAGGTTCACTTGTTGCGCGTAGAATGCTGAGTGAAATGGAAGCTGATTTTTGGCACAAGGTAATGGATATCAACTTAACATCCATGATGTTCGTGACGCGAGCAGCATCTCCTCATTTAGCGAAAAACGATAATAGCAGTATTGTTAATTTGGCATCACTAGCTGGTCGTAAAGGAGGACACCCAGGGTCTTTAGTTTATTCTACTAGCAAAGGAGCTATCTTAACGTTCACGCGAGCGCTTTCTGCAGAATTAGGACCTCAAGGAACAAAGGTTAATGCTGTTGCTCCGGGGCTTATCCTCGGTACTTCATTTCACAATACTCATACAACAAAAGAATCAGCAGCTGAAACAATAGCAGGTATTCCAATACAACGAGCAGGTAATGCAGCTGACGTAGCGCGAGCAGTTTTATTTCTGGCTTCCGAATACGATGGTTTTATTACAGGTGCTACGTTAGACATCAATGGTGGTGTTTATAATATGTAGTTTGTTGTTAAATTGTGTGTGGTTGAAAGTTTAAGCAATTGAAATTTACTTATTCTCTAAAAATAAAATTATGTTAAAGACACCGGTAATACACCCAACAATTTTAGAAGCGCTTGCGCGTTCAGGTCATTTTGCACAAGTTGTTATTGCTGACGGTAATTTGCCAGTTGGTGCTATGAAAGGACCTAACTCCACTACGGTACATCTGAACTTCCGTCCGGGATTATTAGATGCGCTTACAGTGCTTGAAGGTATACTTGATATTTGTCCTATTCAAGGTGCAATTGTAATGGAAAAACCGGCTGAAGCAAACGCAGAAATACACGGTGCTTATAAAAAAATACTTGGTGATGTAACATGGGATGAGATGGAGCGATGGGCTTTCTACGATAAAATAAGAGAGCCTACTACTACATTAATTATTCAAACAGGCGAACAGCGTCGCTTTGCTAATTTGATACTAACTGTTGGTGTAGTGAAAATGGCGGAAGAAAGTGACTTTTAATAAATGAATTGTAACAAAAAGTAGGACAAATTTCTAAGGCTTATGTTATATATTATAAGTTGTTAATTTCTAGTTCTACTTCATTTAGCTGTTTTACAGTTTTGATAAGAATCATAAATGTTTTCTTTTTTCCCATTAATTGTAATACTTAATTAAAGTAGAAGTGTTACGTTTTTTATTTATATCAAAATCTATTGGGTAAAATAATCTTGAAAATATATTTAAAATTGGGGCTTATTTAAATTATAGTACCTGTAGATAAAAAATCATTATAGATTAATGTGATTTAAAATACTGATTGGTAGTTGATTGAGTGTTATTTGGCACGTGGTTTTTTGAGGAGGCAAGTTTCTAATTCCGAACCTTTTATTTAATGTTTAGTCGTTATATTTGATTTTATAAAAAGTAAAAACCTCATAATCAAAAGATTATGAGGTTTTTTGCGGAGAAAGAGGGATTCGAACCCCCGGAGGTATGACCCTCAACAGTTTTCAAGACTGCCGCATTCGACCACTCTGCCATTTCTCCCTTAGCGAGTGCAAATATAGAAACCTTTTTTGTTTCTATAAAACTTTTTTAAACTTTTTTTTGATTTATTTTCATATTAATTTACAGTACATTTGACACTCAATTAATTAGATGAATACAATAGTAGAAATTTTAGTTTTAATTGTGGTTGGTTTTATAGCAGGATCTATTAATACACTTGCAGGAGGTGGCTCTTTACTAACATTACCAATACTTATTTTTTTAGGTTTACCTCCAACTATAGCAAATGGCACAAATAGAATTGCAATCATAGCTCAAAACATATTTACAACAGCAGGTTTTAAAAGTAAAGGAGTAATTACTTTTCCTTTTAGTATTTATGTAGCCATTTCAGCTTTGTTCGGTTCAATATTAGGAGCTCAAATAGCGTTAGATATAAAAGGAGAGACTTTTAATAAGATTTTAGCCATAATTATGGTTGTTGTTGTTTGTTATATGGTATTTAATTCAAAAGTTAAATTATCATCTACAATTGAGCGTACTAGCGGTAAACATTTATGGTTTAGCATATTTCTATTCTTTTTTGTTGGGGTGTATGGAGGTTTTATACAAGCAGGTGTTGGTTTTATAATGTTATTGATTTTATCATCAGTTAATAATTTTTCATTAGTAAAAAGTAATGCTATTAAAGTGACGGTTGCTTTAATTTATACCATTGCAGCTGTAGCTGTTTTTGCTTACAATGATAAGATTAATTGGCAAATGGGCTTAACCTTATCTATTGGGAACGCATTAGGGGGTTGGTTTGTAAGCAGATGGTCTGTAAAGAAAGGAGATGGGCTTGTTAAGAAATTTTTAATTGTTATTGTTGTAATTATGGCAATAAAACTATGGTTTTTTTAAATTTATTTCAAGGAATAAATAAACCCTCTGTTAAATTCTTTTTTTAAATTTGTCACTTAAATTTTACATATGTCAAATACGTTTGGAAAAATATTTACTTTAACCACATTTGGAGAATCACATGGTGAAGCTATTGGAGGAGTGATTGATGGTTGTCCTGCAGGAGTTGAATTAGATTTGAAGGCTATTCAACAAGAAATGGATAGAAGAAAGCCTGGGCAATCTAAAATTGTTACACAACGTAAAGAGCCAGATGAAGTTCGCTTTCTTTCTGGTATTTTTGAAGGGAAAACTACAGGGGCGTCTATAGGTTTCATTATAGAAAATGTTCACCAACGGTCAAATGATTATTCACATATAAAGGATTCTTATCGTCCATCTCATGCAGATTATACTTACGACAAGAAATATGGAAACAGAGACTATAGAGGTGGAGGTAGAACCTCTGCACGTGAAACGGCGAATTGGGTAGTTGGGGGAGCAGTAGCAAAGCAAGCAATTCCTTCAATAAAAATAAATGCCTATACATCTTCTGTAGGAGATATTTTTTTAGAAAAACCTTATCAGGATATAGATTTTGATAAAGTTGAAAGTAATATTGCAAGATGTCCAGATGATGAGACAGCTGAGAAAATGATTGAATATATAGATTCAATTAGAAAGCAAGGAGATACTGTCGGTGGAACTGTTACTTGTGTAATTAAAAATGTACCTGTTGGTTTAGGAGAACCTATTTTTGATAAATTACATGCGCAACTAGGAAAAGCAATGCTCTCTATTAATGCCGTAAAAGGTTTTGAATATGGGAGTGGTTTTTGTGGCGCAAAAATGAAAGGTAGTGAACATAATGATATATTTAATGCTGATGCAACAACTAAAACAAATCTTTCAGGAGGTATTCAAGGTGGAATAAGTAATGGAATGGATATTTACTTTCGTGTAGCATTTAAACCAGTTGCTACTATAATGCAAGCTCAACAAACAATTGATAAGGAAGGGAATATAGTTGAAATGACAGGAAAAGGACGTCATGATCCTTGTGTTGTACCGAGAGCTGTACCAATTGTAGAAGCTTTAGCGGCTATGGTATTGGCTGATTTTACGTTGTTAAATAAATAAGAATAAAAGCTTTTTGGGAGTAATAAAATTGATTATATCTGAAGAATAGATATATTTATATCCTTAGTTACTTTATTAGTTTGAATTTAGAAAGGGTTTATGAATTTGATTATGCTGAAACTTAATTCTTATAAGATTCTGATTTAAGTTTTGGTTAATGAGGAATTTTACTTAAAATCATATTTTTTAAATAAAAAAAACCATCTTTGATTAACAAAGATGGTTTTTACTTTATATTAATAGTTAGAAACTATTTATTTTTATTATAGTGCAGGTAAATCTCCACTTCCTTTAGTAGGTAAATAGCTATATCCCATTAAATATTCATCAACTTTCTTAGCGGCTTCTCTTCCTTCAGAAATAGCCCAAACAATTAAGGATTGTCCTCTACGCATATCTCCAGCGGCAAATACTTTAGGGTTTTTAGTTTGATATTTATTAGTTTTGTAATTACTTCTAGCGTCAGTGTCTAATTCAAGTTGATCACTTAAAGTAGATTCTGGTCCAGTAAATCCAAGAGCTAATAAAGCTAAATCACATGGCCATGTTTTTTCTGTACCTTCAATTTCAATTAATTGAGGTCTTTGACCCGGAACCATTTTCCATTCAACGTTGATAGTTTTTAAGGCTGTTAATTCACCTTTTTCGTTTGTAACAAACTCTTTGGTATTAATTAACCAATTTCTATCACAACCTTCTTTATGAGAAGAAGATGTTTTCAATTGTAAAGGCCAATATGGCCAAGGAGTTGTTGGGCTTCTATGACCAGGAGGTTTGGGCATAATTTCAAAATTAGTTACCGATTTAGCTCCTTGTCTGTTTGAAGTTCCTACACAATCCGATCCTGTATCACCACCACCAATTACAATAACATCTTTTCCTGTTGCTAATATTTGTGGTTCGTCTAATTGCTTATCTAAAACAACTTTGGTTGCTTGAGTTAAAAAATCCATAGCTTGAACAACTCCATTAGAATCTATACCTTTAGTAGGTAAACTTCTTCTTTCAGTTGCTCCACCACATAAAACAATGGCATCAAATTTTTTCAGTTTTTTTACTGGATAATTTACACCAACATTTACATTTGTTTTAAAAACAATTCCTTCAGCTTCTAATATATTTAAACGTCTGTCAATTATTCCTTTTTCTAATTTAAAATTAGGGATACCATAACGTAATAAACCACCTAATTCATCATCTCTTTCAAAAACAGTTACACTATGTCCAGCTCTATTTAATTGTTGAGCAGCTGCTAAACCAGCAGGTCCTGATCCAACTACAGCTATATTTTTACCAGTACGTTCATTAGGGATTTGTGGAATTATCCAGCCTTCCTTAAACGCTCTTTCAACAATGTTTTTTTCAATGTTTTCAATTGAAATAGGATCATCAATAATTCCTAATACACAAGCTTGCTCACAAGGAGCAGGACATAATCTTCCTGTAAATTCAGGAAAATTATTTGTTGAATGTAATATCCATGATGCTTTTTTCCATTCACCTTGATGTACCATATGATTGAAATCTGGAATTAAATTACCAAGTGGGCAACCACTATGACAAAATGGAATTCCGCAATCCATACATCTTGAACCTTGTTTAGTAAGATCTTCTTTATCTAAAGGAATAGTAAATTCCTTATAATTTCCTACTCTTTCTTTTACTGACTTATATGATTCGTCTTTTCTTTCGAATTCTTTAAAACCTGTTACTTTTCCCATTTTTCTAAACTGTTAATTCTTCAACCATTTGTTCTTCAGTCTCTAAACGTATCAATGCACGTTTGTACTCAATAGGCATAACTTTCACAAAATTGCTTAAGCTTTTGTCCCAATCACTCAATAATTCTTTACCTCTATTACTTTCTGTGTAAAGAACATGTTTACTAATTAGAGCTTTTAACTCTTCTGCTTCTTCTGTTTCAATTGGTTCAAATTCAATTGTTTCAGTGTTACATAATCCGTTTTTAAATTTATGCTCTGGATCATAAACATAAGCAATACCACCACTCATACCAGCAGCAAAATTTCTACCAGTATTACCTAATACTATAACTTTTCCTCCAGTCATATATTCACAACAGTGATCTCCAACGCCTTCAACAACTGTTGTAGCACCTGAGTTTCTTACGGCAAAACGTTCACCAGCAATTCCATTAATATAAGCTTCACCTTGCACAGCTCCAAATAAACAAACATTACCAATTATAATATTGTCTTCGGCTACGAAATCTGCTTTAGCAGGTTTTTTAACAATTATTTTAGCTCCTGATAAGCCTTTTCCTAAATAGTCATTTGTATTACCATCAATTGTAAATGTAATTCCTGGTGCTCCAAATGCTCCAAAACTTTGTCCTGCAGATCCTGTAAAATTAATGTTTAATGTATCTTCAGGTAAACCTAAGTGTCCATATATTTTAGAAATTTCATTACTAACAATTGCTCCAGTAGAGCGATTTAGATTAGTAATAGGGTATTCTAAAATCATTTTTTCTTTTCTATAGATAGCTCTATGAGAATCTTTTAAAAGTTGAAAATCTAAAACATTCTCTAAATCGTGATCTTGTTTTTCGGAATTTCTTAAAGACATTTTCTTATAACCTTCTGGTCTATGTAAAATAGAACTTAAATCTAATCCTTTAGCTTTATAATGTTTAATTGCTTTGTTTGAATCAATTTTATGAGTTTGACCAATCATTTCTTCCATAGTTCGGAAACCTAACTGAGCCATAATTTCTCTTAATTCTTCAGCAATATAAAAGAAGAAATTAATTACGTGTTCTGGAGTTCCTTTAAAGTTTTTACGTAACTCTTTATCTTGAGTTGCGATACCTACAGGACAGGTGTTTAAATGACATTTACGCATCATAATACATCCTGAAGCTACTAAAGGAGCAGTTGCAAAACCAAATTCTTCTGCACCTAGTAAAGCTGCTATTGCAACATCACGTCCAGTTTTTAATTGTCCATCACATTCTACAACAATTCTAGAACGTAAATTATTCATTACTAAAGTTTGTTGTGCTTCTGCTAACCCAAGTTCCCAAGGTAAACCAGCATGTTTTAAAGATGTTAAAGGAGATGCTCCTGTACCACCATCATAACCAGAAATTAAAACAACATCGGCTTTTGCTTTTGAAACTCCAGCAGCAATTGTACCTACACCTACTTCAGAAACTAATTTCACATTAATTCTTGCTTCTCTGTTGGCGTTTTTTAAATCGAAAATTAATTGTGCTAAATCTTCAATAGAATAAATATCGTGATGAGGAGGAGGTGAAATTAATCCTACAAAAGGAGTAGAATTACGTACCGCAGCAATCCAAGGATATACTTTTTCTCCAGGTAGCTGTCCACCTTCACCAGGCTTCGCGCCTTGTGCCATTTTTATTTGAATTTCTTCAGCATTTGTTAAATAATGAGAAGTTACTCCAAAACGACCAGAAGCTACTTGCTTTATAGCTGAGTTTCTGCTGTCTCCGTTAATATCTTTTTGAAAACGTCTTCTATCTTCACCACCTTCACCAGAATTAGATTTTCCTCCAATACGGTTCATTGCAATAGCCAAGTTTTCGTGGGCTTCTCTTGAAATAGACCCATAAGACATTGCTCCTGTTTTAAAACGTTTTACAATTTCTGTCCAAGGTTCTACTTCATCAATAGGAATAGGGTCGTAATTGTTAAACTCAAATAAACCTCTAATTGTCATTAAACGTTCAGATTGTTCATTTACTGTTTTAGCATAAACATTATAACTATCTTGATCGCTTAATCTAACAGCTTGTTGCAATTTAGCGACAGTTGTTGGATTAAACATATGTTGTTCTCCACCTCGTCTCCAACGGTAATGACCACCAATATTTAGTCCTAATCTACTTTTAATTAGTGTTTTAGGGTAGGCGTAATTGTATCGAGCTGAAATTTCTTTTTCTATTTCGTATAATCCGATACCTTCAATTCTTGAAGCGGTATAAGGAAAATATTTTTGAACAAATTTAGAATTGAATCCAACTATTTCAAAAATTTGAGAACCTCTGTAAGAATGTAAAGTAGAGATACCAATTTTGTTCATTATTTTTAACAATCCTGTTCCAATTGCTTTATTGAAATTGTCAACAGCTTTTTGTTCGTCCATTCCAGTTATAAAACCTTCTGAAACTTGCATTCGAATAATTTCATTAACCATATATGGGTTAATAGCACTTGCTCCATAACCAAATAAAGTTGCAAACTGATGAGGTTCACGTGGTTCTGCAGATTCAATAACAATGTCAAAATATGAACGCTTACGCATTCTGTTTAATTCGTGATTAACAAATGAACAAGCCAATAAAGCTGGTATTGGAGCCATTTCTTCATTTGCACCTCTATCAGATAAAATAATAATATTATTTCTTTTATCTACGGCTTTTGAAACTTGTTTAATTATGTTATCGAGAGCGTCTTCTAAACCGTTAACACCTCTTTCTTTTTTATAAAGAATTTGGATAGTAATAGCTTTAAAGTCTTTACCAATATTTATGTTTCTTATTTTTTCTAAATCGTTATTTGAAATAACAGGATTTTGAATACGTAATTTTTTACATTGTCTTTTAGAAATACTAAAAATATTTCTGTCTTTACCTAATGCTAAGCTAATGTCTGTTACAATTTCTTCACGAATACCATCTAAAGGAGGGTTTGTAACCTGAGCAAATAATTGCTTAAAATAGTTTGATATTAACTGAGGTCTATCTGATAATACAGCTAAAGGAGTATCAATTCCCATTGAACCCAAGGCTTCTTTACCATTTTGAGCCATTGGTGTAATTACTTCTTGAATATCTTCTATAGTATAGTTGTATAAACGGGAACGCGTTTTAATGTCTAAAGTTTCAATAGGACATTCTTCGTGTGTGTTTTCTACATCTTTTAAATGTAGTCTTGTTTCATCGAGCCATTCTTTATATGGTCTTTCAGAAACAATTTTATTTTTTATCTCTTCGTCATTAATAATTCTACCTTCATTCATATCAACCAAGAACATTTTTCCTGGTTCTAATCTACCGTGTCTTTCTACATCTTCAGGAGCAACATCAAAAACTCCAATTTCTGAAGACATTATTAATTTACCACTTTTGGTTACAGTATATCTTGAAGGTCTTAAACCGTTTCTATCTAAAAGAGCACCAATATAATCTCCATCTGTAAAAGGAACAGAAGCAGGACCATCCCAAGCTTCCATTAAACAAGCGTTATATTCGTAAAAAGCTTTTCGCTCTTTAGACATTGTTGCATGTTTTTCCCAAGCTTCAGGAATTAACATCATCATTACTTCAGGTAAAGATCTGTCTGTTAAAGCTAATAGTTCAACAACCATATCCATGGATGCTGAATCTGATTTTCCTGGTAAAATAATAGGGAATAATTTATCTATGTCGCTTCCAAATATATCGCTTTTCATGATTTCTTCACGAATACGCATTCTACTAACGTTTCCTCTTAAAGTATTTATTTCACCATTTTGACACATATATCTAAATGGTTGAGCTAACTCCCAAGAAGGCATTGTATTGGTAGAAAATCTTTGATGCACTAACGCCAATCTAGTTACTAAATCTGGTTGTTGCAAGTCTGTATAATATGGGCCAATATCTTCAGGCATAATTATACCTTTATATATTAACGTAGTATGTGACAAACTAGAAACATAGAAATAAGAAGCTTCAGACATTTTAGAAGCTGCAATTGTATGCTCAGTTATTTTACGAGCGGCATACAGTTTAGCCTTAAAATTAAGTTCTTTTTTAATTCTACCTTTACTTATAAAGATTTGTTCAATAGTAGGTTCAGAAGCTAAAGCAATTGGACCAAGTTGAGAAGAATCAACAGGAACGCTTCTCCATCCTAATATCTTTAAGCCTTGATTTTCTACTTCTTGTTCAAATATTTTTTTACAATAGGCATATTGGTTCTTGTTTTTTGGGAAAAACACCATTCCAACGGCGTATTCTCTTCTTTCAGGTAATTCAAAATCACAAACTCGGTTGAAATATTCATGCGGAATATCAATCAAAAGTCCAGCACCATCTCCAGTTTTCCCATCAGAACTAACACCACCACGATGTTCAAGCTTTACTAAAATTTCTAAAGCATCGTGAATAATTTGATTTGTTTTTTCTCCTTTCAGGTTGCAAATGAAACCTGCACCACAGTTTTCATGTTCAAATTCTGGTAGGTAAAGACCTTGTTTAAGCATATTATGTTTAGTTTTAATAATAGCTACAAAAATAACGAAATTATAATATAATCTCTTAATGAAATTGCGAAAACGTTATAATTATGATAATAAAATAAAATAAACCTTATTAATTTTTTATTCGGTGTAATTGCATAGCTTTATTAAGAAATTCTTAAGTTGAAGCAAACTTGTGAAGTGTTATTAAATTGTAAAACGTCAATTTTTTATTAAAAACAGATTTCTTAATCACATAAATATCGTGCTAAATAGGTATATTTATGCAAAATAAATATATATGAAAATTGAATGTTGCCCAAATTGTACTTCAACTGAGTATGTTAAGAGCGGAATTGTTAAAGATAGACAACGTTATAAATGTAAAAAATGCAATTACTTTTTTACCGTAAATAAAATAGGTAAACAAATAGATTCTTATTATGTGAACAAGGCTTTGCAATTATATTTGGAAGGGTTGAGCTATAGGGAAATTGAAAGGATTTTAGGGATTTCTCATGTGAGTATAATAAATTGGGTAAAAAAGTACAATATTAAAAGGCCGTATAGCTTTGAGTATCATTCAACTTATAAAATTTTAAATGCAGATGAGCTTGCAAAGTACTTTACGGAAAATAATAATTTAATTGGTGCAGGTGTTATTGTTACTGAGTTAGGGGACAAATATATGTTAATCCGTTGGGAACGATTTAAGGAGTAGCTATACATATTAGCAGATATATATATTAAATTTCATTTAGCATATATTTATTTTCATATTGTGAAGGTTAAAAATTGTTTTTTAGCATATTTTTTTAAATCAATTAACCAATAATAAACATTATGAGAAAAATTAAAATACTACTGTTTAGTATATTTATGCTTTCATTTCAATTTTCTTTTTCACAAGGCTCACCAGATTATAAGGGAGGCTTTAAAATTAAATTTAATGACGATGGAAGTAAGTACTTAAGAGTTATTTCCTGGGGGCAGTTTCAGGCAGTATACAATGATGATGTTCCCGATAATACAAGTAATCTAAGTTTTAATGTAAGAAGAGCTAGAGTATTATTGTTATCACAAATAACAAAGAAATTTTTATTAGTAACCCATTTTGGGTTGAATGGGTTAAACAGTGCAAATTTGCATCCAGTTGGTAAAGGTGATGGAAATCAGATTTTTATGCACGGAATTTGGGGGCAATGGAATTTAAATGATAATCATACTGTAGGAGGTGGTTTACATTATTGGAATGGAATTTCAAGATTAAATAACCAAAGTACATTAAATGGTCTAACTTTAGATAACAATCGTCAATCATGGGCTACTATAGGTCTATCAGATCAGTTTGCAAGACATTTAGGTTTTTTTGTAAAAGGAAAATTTAATAATTTTAAATATCAGTTAGCTATTAATGATGCCATTGTAAATGGTTTAGATATGCGAAATCCAGAAAATGGAGGTGCAGCTGTTTATGGAGGAAAGAGAATATTAGGATCTAAAGATGCTGGATTTGCTTACGCTGGTTATTTTGAATATAATTTTTTAGATCAAGAGTCCAATACATTACCTTATAAAGTTGGTACCTACTTAGGAACTAAAAAGGTGTTTAATATAGGTGCTGGTTTCTTTTCGCATCCTAAAGGCGCTGTTGTTGCTAACTCTTCAGGAAAAATGGAAGGTGAAAATGTTTCAATCCTTGCCGTTGATGCTTATTATGATGCTCCATTAAATGATGATGGAAGTGCAATATCTGCCTATGCAACATATCAATCAAATGATTATGGGAAAAATTATATGTATAGTGCATATGGAACTGGAAGTATGCTTTATGCACATGTTGGGTATCTTTTTTCAGGAGATGTGAAAAAAGCTAGATATCAGCCATATATGTCTTATGGCACAAATAGTTATGATGCTATAGACGACAATAGAAATGTATTTGGTTTAGGGGCTAATATGTTTTTAAGTGGTCACAATTCAAAATTTACTTTAGAATACAAAAATCAAAAATTTGGAGATAATAATTCTACAGGAACTGTTACGCTTCAGGCAATGATTTATCTATAATAATTAAAAACTTACGATTATGTCAAAAAAAGATATGAAAGCATATTGGAAGGAGAACCTTGGTTATTTAGCAATTTTGCTAGCTATATGGTTTTTAGTTTCTTACGTGTTTGGAATTTTATTAGTGGATCAGTTAAATACAATTAAGTTAGGTGGATTTAAGCTTGGTTTTTGGTTTGCACAACAAGGTTCAATGTATGTATTTGTAGTCTTAATATTCGTTTACGTAAAGTTGATGAATAAACTAGATAAAAAATATGGAGTTGACGAATAATTAAACTTTAAAAAAAAATTAAATCATGGGAATATTAACATGGACATGGATACTTGTTGGAATTACATTTGCACTTTATATAGGAATTGCAATTTGGGCTAGGGCAGGATCTTCAAAAGAATTTTATGTAGCTGGTGGAGGAGTGCCTCCAATTATGAATGGTATGGCTACTGCAGCAGACTGGATGTCTGCCGCTTCATTTATCTCATTGGCTGGTATTGTATCATTTACGGGATATGATGGGTCGGTTTATTTAATGGGGTGGACCGGGGGTTATGTGCTTTTAGCACTACTTTTAGCACCTTATTTAAGAAAATTTGGAAAATTTACGGTACCTGATTTTATTGGGGATAGATATTACTCTAATACAGCACGGATAGTTGCAGTAATTGCAGCTTTAATTGTATCGTTTACATATGTAGCCGGACAAATGCGTGGTGTTGGAATTGTATTTTCTCGTTATCTTGAAGTAGATATAAATACAGGAGTTTATATAGGTATGGCAATCGTTTTATTTTATGCTGTTTTAGGAGGAATGAAGGGAATTACTTATACACAAGTTGCACAATATTGTGTATTGATTTTTGCTTTTATGGTTCCTGCAATATTCATTTCATTTCAAATGACAGGTAACCCAATTCCTCAATTAGGTTTTGGTGGTGCAGGAGAAGATGGTGTTTATTTATTAGATAAATTAGATGGGCTTCAGCAGGAACTAGGGTTTCACGAATATACATCAGGAAGTAAATCTATGATAGATGTGTTTGCAATTACAGTGGCTTTAATGGTAGGTACGGCAGGATTGCCTCACGTAATTGTTCGTTTCTTTACAGTTCCTAGAGTAAAAGATGCTCGTGTTTCTGCAGGTTGGGCTTTATTATTTATTGCAATTTTATATACAACCGTTCCTGCGGTAGCTGTTTTTGCAAGAACAAAACTGATTGAAACAGTAAGTAATGCTGAATATGCTGAATTACCAGAATGGTTTGGAAATTGGGAAAAAACAGGATTATTAAAATTTGATGATAAAAATGGTGATGGAGTAGTGCAATATGTTGCAGATAAATCTACAAATGAATTGACTATAGACCGAGATATAATGGTATTGGCAAATCCAGAAATTGCACAATTACCAAATTGGGTAATTGCATTGGTTGGTGCAGGTGGTTTAGCTGCTGCATTATCAACTGCTGCGGGTTTATTGTTAGTAATAGCATCGTCCATATCACACGATTTATTTAAGAAAATTATAAAGCCAGATATCTCAGAAAAAGGAGAGTTAATGGCAGCTCGTTTAAGTGCATTAGTTGCAGTTTGTATTGCAGGATATTTTGGTATCAATCCGCCGGGATTTGTCGCCGCCGTGGTCGCCTTGGCTTTTGGTTTGGCAGCTGCCTCATTTTTTCCAGCAATTTTGTTAGGGATTTTTGATAAGAGGATGAATAAAGAAGGTGCTATTTCAGGGATGATTATAGGTTTAACATTAATGTTTTTCTATATGGCAAAATATAAGTTACATTGGATAGGTGATCCTGCTGTTGATACTGCAGAAAACTGGTGGTTTGGAATTTCACCGGAAGGTTTTGGTACTGTTGCAATGGTTGTAAACTTTATTGTTTCATTGGTTGTTTCAAGAATGACACCTGCACCACCACAAAATGTTCAAGATATAGTAGAAGATATTAGAATCCCATCAGGAGCTGGAGAGGCAAGTGATCATTAGTTAATTAGTTAGTGCAGACAGCATTATAATATTTATAGTGCTGTTTTTGTAACTTAATTGTCTTAAAACGTAAATAGTGAAAAAAAGACATCAACAAAAATTAATAGTTATTTCAATAATATTATTGTGTTTGTTTAACATTCCAATAATATTATTATTTAATTATAGCTCATCTTTTATGGGTTTTCCTCTTATTTATTTTTATGTTTTTTTTATTTGGATATTGAGTATAATAATATCTTATATAATTTTAAATAAGTTTTATGAGTAGTTTTTTAGTCATATTTATAATTATTATTTATTTGTCGGTCATTTTTTATGTTGCTTATTGGGCTGAGAAAAATTCAAAAAGTAAATGGGTTAATAATCCTTACGTATATACATTGTCTTTAGCTGTTTATTGCACAGCTTGGACTTATTATGGAAGTGTAGGTTTAGCAGCAACTTCAGGATTAAAATTTTTAACAATCTATTTAGGTCCGGTTATTATTATTCCGGCCTGGATAATTTTAATGCGTAAAATTTTAAAAATATCCAAAGCGAACAAAATTTCATCATTAGCAGATTTTATTTCATTACGTTATGGAAATAGTCGTTTTTTAGGAGCATTAGTAACTATTGTATGTGTATTGGCTATTGTACCATATATTTCACTTCAGTTAAAAGCTATTTCGGAAACGTTTAATGTTATCACAGATCATAAAACAATAACAAACTCTATAGTTAATGATACTACTTTTTATATAGCAATTTTATTAGCAATTTTTGCAGCTTTTTTTGGAACTCAACATACAGATGCGTCTGAGCGTCATAAAGGAATTATTACAGCAGTGGCTTTAGAGTCTATAATTAAATTAGTATTCTTTTTAATTATAGGAATTTATGTAACATTTTATTTATTTAATGGACCTTCAGATATTTATAATCAAGCCTCATTTTTACCAAATTTTAAAAGTCAACAAACAATAAATGGGTTAGAAGGCGGATTTAATTGGTTTTTTTTAACAATGCTTTCAATGATTGCAATAATGTTATTACCAAGACAATTTCAAGTTACAGTTGTTGAAAATGAAAGAGAAAAATATTTAAAAAAAGTTATTTGGTTATTTCCTTTATATCTATTGTTATTTAATGTTTTTGTAATTTTTATAGCTTGGGGAGGAAATATAGTTTTTCAGAATAAAAATGTTGATGCAGATTTATTTACTCTTATGTTACCACTTGTAAATGGACATGAATTATTAGCTTTAATAGTATTTCTTGGAGGGTTTTCGGCAGCAATATCAATGGTTGTAATTTCAACCTTAGCACTTTCAACAATGTTAAGTAATAATTTAATTATTCCTTACGGATTTTTAACAAAGTACAGTAAAGGGAAATCTTCTGAAAATACAGAATCTATTAAAAACATAAGAAGAGTTGCCATTTTTACATTAATAATATTAGCATATTTTTTCTATAGAAGTTTTACTTTAAATAGATCGTTAGTATCTATTGGTTTAATTTCTTTTGTTATAATTGCCCAGTTAGCACCTTCATTTTTTGGAGGTTTATTTTGGAGAAGAGCATCATCTAAAGGTGCAAAATATGGGATTATCATTGGGTTTTTAATTACTGTTTATACATTAATAATACCTTTTACAGTAGAATCACAATTACTTTCTACATCAATAGTAAATAATGGTTTGTTCGGGTTGAAGTTTTTAAAACCATATGAGTTATTTGGTTTACAATTATTTGAGCCAGTGCCACACGCTTTTTTTTGGAGTTTGTTTTTTAATATTTTAGTATATGTTATAATTTCTGTGATTATAGTTGGTAATTATAGAGAGCGAAATTTTGCTGAAATGTTTGTTGATAGTGCCAAATATGCAGAATTACATGAGAATGCTTATGTATGGAAAGGAGAAGCTTATGTAAGTGATATAAAACAAGTTTTAAGTCGGTTTTTAGGAGAGGAAAGAACAGAAAGAGCGTTGAATTTGTTTTATATGAAAAATGGAATAAATGTAGAGAATCCTATTGCTGATGCACGATTGGTCAACTTTTCAGAAAAATTATTAACAGGAAGTATTGGTAGTGCATCTTCTAGAATTTTAATTTCTACCGTAGTAAAAGAAGAAGAGATTACTTTATCCGAAGTTTTAAATATTTTGGATGAAACTAAAAAAACAAAACAATCTAATGTATTGTTAAAAGAGCGCGACAAACAAAAAGATGAATTTTTGGATACCGTAGCTCATGAGTTGAAAACTCCAATAACATCAATAAGAGCGCTTTCTGAAATATTATTGGAAGATGATGAGGTTGATAAAGAGACTAAAAACAAATTTTTAAGTAGTATAGTAACAGAAAGTGAAAGAATAAGTAGACTGATAAATAATATTCTTGATTTAGAAAAATTGGAAACAGGAAAAGAGCAACTTGATTTAAAAGAAAACTCTATTGAAAATACAATTAGAAAATCAATGGATGCTACCAAACAGATTGCAGATAATAAAGGAGTAAAATTAAGTTTTAACGGGGGAATTGATTCCTTATTAATTTATGATGAAGATAGAATTGAACAAGTAATAATTAATCTGTTGTCTAATGCTATTAAATTTTCAAAAGAAAATTATGGAGAAGTTATTATAAGTGCTGCACTTAAAAACAATAAAGGTGAAGTTTCAGTTGTTGATAATGGTAAAGGAATTGATCCAAATGATTTGGTCTCAATTTTTGATAAATTTTACCAATCAAAAAATCAAACAATTTTAAAACCTGTAGGAAGTGGGTTGGGTTTAGCCATAAGTAAACAGATAATAAAAAGTCATAACGGAGAAATATGGGCCGAAAATATAATCCCTCAAGGAGCCAAATTAACATTTACATTACCATTTAAACTAATTTAATATGAGAAAAATTTTAATAGTTGACGATGAACCAAATATTGTAATGTCATTAGAATATATTTTTAAAAAAGAAAATTTTGAAGTTTTTATTGCTCGTGATGGTACTGAAGCAATTGAAATAGCAGAAAATAATATTCCAGATATTATTTTATTGGATATTATGATGCCAAATGTAGACGGGTATCAAGTTTTAAAATATTTAAAAGGAGATGAGAATTTAAGTAAAATAAAAGTCATTTTTCTTTCGGCAAAAAATAAAGCATCAGACATAGAATTAGGTTTGCAATTGGGAGCAGATAAATATATGTCAAAACCTTTTTCAGTAAAAAAATTGGTTAAGGAAGTAAAAGAATTAATAAAATAAAAATACACTCAAGTTTAAACTGGGGGGTGAATAACAACTAAAAATTTATAATATGAGTTACCAAAAGCATTATAATAGTAGTATTGAAAATCCAGAAGTATTTTGGAAAGACCAAACAAAAAAATTAAAATGGTATAAAGAACCAACATCTATTTTGTCTAAAGATGAAAATGGATTTGATCGTTGGTTTGCTGATGGAAAGTTAAATATGTGTTATTTAGCAGTAGATAAACATGTTGAAGATGGATATGGAGATCAAACTGCAATAATTTACGATTCTCCGGTAACTCAAAGAAAAGTAAAATATAGTTATAGTAAAGTTAAAAGTGAAGTTGAACGTTTGGCAGGAGGACTTCGTGATTTAGGCGTTAAAAAAGGAGATACTGTAATTGTTTATATGCCAATGATTCCACATGCTGCATTTAGTATGTTGGCTTGTGCAAGAATTGGAGCAATTCATTCAGTTGTTTTTGGAGGTTTTGCCCCACATGAACTAGCCATAAGAATAGATGATTGTAAACCAAAAGCAATTATAACTGCAACTTCAGGGATGGAAGTAGACAGATTAATAGCCTATAAACCTTTAGTTGATGAAGCTATTAAATTAGCAACACATAAACCAGATAAAGTAATTGTTTATAAACGAAATTTAGGAGCGTTAAACACTAAAACAGAGCGTTATATTAGTTATAAAAAATTAGTAAAAAAATCGGAACCGGTTGATTGTGTAGAAATGAAATCAACAGATCCTTTATATATTTTATATACTTCAGGTACTACAGGAAAACCAAAAGGAATTTTAAGAGATACTGGAGGATATGCAACAGCCTTAAAATATTCTATGAAAAATATTTATGGAGTTGATGAGGGTGATACCTTCTGGGCGGCTTCAGATGTTGGTTGGGTTGTAGGGCACAGTTATATTGTATACGGACCTTTATTAAATAGAAATACAACTATTATTTTTGAAGGAAAACCGATTAAAACACCTGATGCAAGTACTTTTTGGAGAATTATAAGTGAAAATAATGTAAAGGTTATGTTTACCGCTCCAACTGCAATTCGTGCTATTAAAAAAGAAGACCCTGATGGAGAATTACTAAAAATGTACGATTTAAGTTGTTTAAAATATCAGTTTTTAGCAGGAGAACGTTGTGATGCAGCCACTTTAAGCTGGCTCGAAGATCAATTAAATATTCCTGTAATTGATCATTGGTGGCAAACAGAATCTGGTTGGCCAATGTTATCTAATTTAATGGGAGTTGAACATTTACCTATTAAGCCAGGTTCAGCAGCAAAAGCAGTTCCGGGGTATGATATTCATATTTTAAATGCAGAAGGAAAACAATTAGGACCAAATGAAGAAGGTTTAGTAGCTGTAAAATTACCAATGCCTCCAGGAACTTTACTAAATATTTGGGGAAATACAGACAGATATGTTGATGGTTATCTTAAAAAATTACCAGGTTATTATTTTTCTGGTGATGGTGGTTATACAGATGAAGATGGATATGTATTTATCACTGGCCGTGTTGATGATGTTATAAATGTTGCAGGGCACAGATTATCTACAGCCGAAATGGAAGAAGTTGTAGCAGCTAATCCTTCGGTTGCTGAATGTGCTGTTTTTGGGATTGAAGATCAGTTAAAAGGGCAAGTTCCTTTGGCTTTAGTTGTTTTAAAATCTGGAGATTATGTTTCTAGTTTTGAATTAGAATACAAAATTGTTCAGGAAGTTCGTAAGCAAATTGGAGCCGTTGCTTCTCTAAAAAAAGTGTTATTGGTTAACAGATTACCAAAAACACGTTCTGGCAAAATTCTTCGTAAATTATTAAGAAATATTGCAGATGGAGTTGAATATACAATTCCTTCAACAATTGATGATCCTGAAATTATTAATGAAATTACGCACGAATTCAAATTACATAAAATTGGAATTTACGAACATGCTACTGAAGAAGAAAAACAAACATTAGCAGATTTAAAAGTAGATTCTTTCATTAAATATTATAAATCATATCAACATAGTGTTAATGATCCTGAAGGATTTTGGGCTCAAATTGCCGAAACTTTTACTTGGCATAAAAAATGGGATTCTGTTGTTGAATACGATTGGGATAAACCAAAGTTTGAATGGTTTAAAGGTGCTAAATTAAATATTACAGAAAATTGTTTAGATCGTCATTTATCAAAAAGAGGTGATGACTTAGCTATTATTTGGGAACCAAATGATCCAACAGAATCTAACAGAACTTTTACTTATAAAGAATTACATGCTGAGGTTTGTAAATTTTCAAATGTTTTAAAAAATAATGGTGTAGAAAAAGGAGATAGAGTTTGTGTGTATATGCCTATGGTTCCTGAATTAGCAATTGCTGTATTGGCTTGTGCTAGAATTGGAGCTGTTCATTCAGTAGTTTTTGCTGGATTTTCTGCAGTAGCTCTTTCAACAAGAATTAACGATGCCGAATGTAAAGTTTTACTAACTTCTGATGGTGTTTTTAGAGGAAGTAAAGCTGTAGATTTTAAAACTATTGTTGATGAAGCATTGGAAACTTGTCCAACTATTGAAAAAGCAATTGTTTTAAATAGAGTTAATGGAGATATTAACATGAAAGCAGGACGAGATATTTGGTGGCACGATGAAATTGCTAAAGTTGATGCTGTTTGCGACGCTGAGGTAATGGATGCAGAAGATATGTTGTTTATTTTATATACTTCAGGATCAACAGGTAAACCAAAAGGAATGGTGCATACTTGTGCTGGTTATATGATTCATACAGCATATAGTTTTAAAAATGTATTTCAATATACACATGGTGATGTGTATTTTTGTACTGCTGATATTGGTTGGATTACCGGACATTCATATATAGTTTATGGACCGTTGGCTGCAGGAGCAACAACTTTAATGTTTGAAGGAATTCCTTCATATCCAGATTATGGACGTTTTTGGCAAATAGTTGAAAAGTATAAAGTAAATCAGTTTTATACAGCACCAACTGCAATTAGAGCATTGGCAGCACAACCAAATGAATTAATTGAAAAACACGATTTAAGTTCAATAAAAGTATTAGGAACAGTAGGAGAGCCAATAAATGAAGAGGCTTGGCACTGGTATGATGAAAAAATAGGAAAACAAAAATCTCCAATTGTAGATACTTGGTGGCAAACAGAAACAGGTGGAATTATGATTTCTCCTTTAGGTGGAGTTACACCAACAAAACCAACTTTTGCAACAAGACCCTTACCAGGAATTCAGCCATGTTTAGTTGATGAAAATGGAGAAGAGTTAAATACGAACCCTGCGGAAGGGAAATTATGTATTAAATATCCTTGGCCGTCTATGGCAAGAACTATATATGGAGATCACAAACGTTATAAAGAAACTTATTTTACGGCGTTTAAGGACAAATACTTTACAGGAGATGGTTCATTTAGAGATTTAGAGGGAAATTATAGAATTACAGGTAGAGTAGATGATGTTGTAATAGTTTCTGGTCATAATTTAGGAACTGCACCAATTGAAAATATTATTAACGAACATAGTAATGTTGTAGAATCCGCAATTGTTGGTTATCCTCATGATATTAAAGGAAATGCATTGTATGCTTATGTAATTGTATACGAGGAACCAGGAAATAAAGATTTTTTACGTACCGAAATTAATGAATTAATTGCACGTACTATTGGCCCAATAGCAAAATTAGATAAAATTCAGTTTGTACCTGGACTACCAAAAACACGATCAGGAAAAATTATGAGACGTATTTTACGTAAAATTGCAGAGAATGAAACTTCAAATTTAGGAGATATTTCAACTTTATTAAATCCAGATGTGGTTGCGGCCATAATGGAAGGATCATTGGTTAAATAAACAAAAACTTGCTAAAAAATAAAAAGCCTTCAGAAATGAAGGCTTTTTTTAATTAAAAAAACGTTATTCTTTATTTATTTTAGAATCTTATTTTTGGATGTTAATTGTTATTAGAATTCGAAATAAATTCCGATTTATAAAAACTTCAATAAGAAAGCCTAGTTTATATCAATCCTTCCTTATTTGAAGTCCTAAACAAATCGGAATAATTCACTTTTCTTTCCTGTTTCAATTTTGATATAATTTTCAGAAATAATAGTGCAGTAATATAAGCATCTCCAGAAGCTGTATGCCTGTCATGTTTTGGAATATTAAACTCTTTACACAATACATCTAAATTAAAATGTTTGTTTTTTTTCCCTTTAAGTTTTTTATACAAAATACCGGTATCAATACTTTTGTTTTTAAGTTTAGGTAAATTCATTCTTTTAAGAGCTGCATTTACCATTTCAATATCAAATGCTGCATGATGCGCAACTAAGATAGAGTTTCCTACATAATTTATAAATTTTTCCAAAGCCTCAATTTCTGTATATTTTAAAAGGTTTCCGTCTTTTAAAATTCCGTGAATTTCAACAGTTTCAGCATTAAATTCATTTTGTTTTAGGTACAATTCAAAATTATCAGCAACATCTAGTGTGTTATTTAAAACAGTAATAGCTCCAATTGAAAGAATTCTATCTTTCACAATATCTAATCCGTTGGTTTCGGTATCAAAAACAATAAATCGAGTTTCTTCAATTTTTTTTGATTCTTTGGTTTTGAATGTTTTTAAATATTCTTTCCAAAACTCAGGATGTGTATTTTTTTTAAACCAATTGAACATTATAGCATTTGAGATAAATTATATCTAACTTTTATCAACTCTTGAATATCTTTAATAGGTTTAAAACAACCTTTTAATTTTAATTTTTCAGCTTTGTTTAAACTTTTTAAATTAATATATCTACCGGAATCTTTATGTTTTATTCCTTGTTCAGTTCTAAAACGCAATAATATTTTAAAAGAATCTATACACATTAAATATAAATCGTTATTTTGAGGTTCAATTTCAATTAATTTTTGAAAGCGTTCAATAGTATTGTTTTTATCTTTTACTTTATGAGATAAAGTTAATAACCTTGCAGCATCAATTAAAGGCATTAGAGCTCTGCTTTTTATATCGAATTGATCCTTATTTTCTCCATCGTCTTCAACTAAAAATTGCCTAAAAAAACCAAGAGGAGGTGGGTTTATCAAAGCATTTTTCCCTAAAAAGTTAAGGAATATTTCATAAGATTTTATTGAGTTAAAAATACTTTTAGACATTTTATTTACCAACCCTAGATCACCATAAATTAAATTGTAATCAAAAAATATGGTACACATCATAATTGATTTTTCAGAAGGAATAGTAATCCATTTGTTGAATTGATGTTTCCATTCTTTTAATGAAAGACAATAATCAGGGTTGCTCGCCATCATTTCTGCAGGGCAATATTCAAATCCAACTATACTTAATTTTTTAGTTATTTTTTCTGATAAGCTAATAAAATAGTCTTTTGTTTCTTGATGGTTTTCATCTGGAACATTTTGAAATACTAGAGCATTATCCTGGTCGGTGACTAGTAATTGCTCTTTTCTACCTTGACTTCCTAAAGCTAACCATCCAAATTTTACTGGCGGTTGTTTTTTCATTTCTTTTAAAGATAATTCAATAGCTTTAATTGTTATAGCATTAGTGATTTCAGAAATTATATTAGACACAAAAACAATAGGAATTTTTTGTTCTATATATCCATTTAAAAGGTTTGATGTTTTTTCTCTAATATATTTTAATGTTTCAACATCTTTAGCTCGTTTTAATTCTTTTATCAAAACGGAAGGGTTGTTTCCTTGTAATACAACAATGTCATGTTCAGACATAATTCCGGTTAATTCAGAATTGGGAGTTCCATCCTTAGTAATACATAAATGTGTAATTTTATTTTTAAGCATTGCAATTTGAGCTTCAGCTGTTGTAATTTTTTCTGAAACTGTTATTACGGGCGAAGACATTATCTCAATTACTTTTTTATTAATAGAAACAAATCCTGTGGCTATTTTTAAACGTAAATCTTTATCCGTTATAATTCCAATTGGATTTTTATCTTCTACAATTAAAATTGATCCAACTTTATTTGAACTCATTATTAATGCAGCTTCTTTTATTGAAGTAGATTTAAGGCAAGTTACTGGGTCTTTACTGTATTCAGCTGTTTGAAAATCTGAGAAATTACCGTTGTTATCTTCTAGAGTTTCAATGTTAGCAAATAATTTACCATTATTGTTTTTTGCATACGGAGTTTTAATATTTGTAGAAAAACTAGCAATCAAAAACTTATTTACTTTTTCATTATTTTCAATAATTTCTTTTAAAATGTTTACAGATATTGCATATAAAATCGATTCTTCATTTGCCTTAGCGCTCATTAAATAATGATCATTTTGGACTAATGGTCTTAAACCAAAAATATCTCCTTCATCACAAATATCAACTAATATCTCATCACTTTCAATAGTTCTATACAAACCAATAGCTCCATCTTTTACAATATAAAAGTTTTCATGCGGTATTTCTCCTTGCTGAAATACAGTTTTTCCTATTTCAATATAGGTTACTTTAACATTACTTGAAACTAAAAATAACTGTTTTTTATTTAAAACATCAAAAGGAGGAAAGTCTTTTAAAAAATCAAATATGCGTTCTGAAATAGTGTTTTTCATACTTTTTATAGATGAATGTTAAACACTGAAGTTACAAAAAAATGAATATTAATAAAAGTAGGTTAACTATTTAAGTGATAATTAGTTTTTACTAAATCTTGAATGTTTAATGCATTATTTTTTTTGTATTGATTTGTTAGTTTTAGAAAAACAAAAGCTGTAAGTAATGCATCTCCAGATGCCGTATGTCTATCGTGCATTGTTATATTAAACCTTCTACATAAATCGTCTAGGCTAAATACTTTATTATATCTATTATTTGGAGATAATTTTTTATAAATGTAGTTGGTATCTAGTTGCTTAGATATAATAGGACCCAAATTAATTCTTTTTAGAGCTGTATTTATCATATTTAAATCAAAAGCAGTATGATGGGCAACTATAACGGCATCATCTAAGTATTCAATAAATTGAATAAGAGCTTCTTCTTCGCTAATTTTTATCTCATCACCATTTTTTCTTATCCCATGAATTTTAACGGTTTCTTTATTAAAAACTTCTTGTTTAATATATACTTCAAAAGAATCTGTAACTAAAATTTTGTTATTTTGAATTGCAACAGCCCCAATACATAACATTCTGTCATTTTCATAATCAAAACCTGTTGTTTCAGTATCTAAGACTACAAATCGGATATTTTCATAATTAGAGTATTTTTCGCTATTTGAAACTTTATCAATATAATCTTGCCAATATTTTGGAAAGTTTTTTCTTTTAAATAGACCTAACATAATTAACCAATTTGAGTTGTTTTAAAACGGATTTTTATAGCTTCTTGAACATTTTTAATAGGATTAAAACAACTTTTTAATTTTAATCTATCCGCTTTACTTAAACTATTGATATCAACAAATTTTCCACTATCATTATTTGCCAACCCTTGGGAAGTTCTAAATGTAAGAAGTATTTTAAAGGCGTTTGAACACGATTCAAACAAATCTTTATTTTGCGGTTCTACTTCCATCATTTTTTTATAACGTGCTATTGTATTGTTAATTTGAAGGCCGTGGTATAATGAAAATATTCGAGCCGCATCAACTAGAGGTCTAATTGCTCTAGATTTAATATCAAAGTTATCTTTGTTTTCACCATCCTGTTCTACTAAAAATTGTTTAAAGAAGCCTAATGGAGGAGGGTTGTCTAATGTTACTTTTCCTAAAAAGCTTAAGAATATCTGATTTTTCTTAATTAATTTTAAAACACTTTTAGCTACTTGATTATATAATTCTTTATTTCCATATATAAGTTCAAAGTCATAAAAAATAATACTTAACAGAATTTTTTCAGGAATAGGATCTTTAATCCATTCTTTAAATTGATGTTTCCATTCTCTTTTAGACAAACACCATTTAGGATTACTAGCCATAATGTTTGCGGGGCAATATTCAAATCCAACAATATTTAATTTTTCGGTAACCTTGGTTGCTAATTTTAAGAAATATGCTTTTACACCGTCGTATTCTGAATCTTCAACATTTTCAAATACAAGTGCATTATCTTGGTCGGTCATTAATAATTGTTCTTTCCGTCCTTGACTTCCAACTGCTAACCAAGAGTATTCAACAGGAGGTTTTTTACCTATTTCTTTAATAGAAAGTTCAATTGCCGCTTTTGTAATTGCTGTATTTATTTCAGAAATAACCTTTGTTACAAAATAAATAGGAATTTCTTGCTCTATGTATCCTTTAGTTAATTCGGCAGCTTTTGATCTAATATACTTTAAGGTCTCTGCATCTTTTGCACATTTAATTTCTTTAATTAATAAAAGAGGATTGTTGCCTTGAATTAAATTTAAATCATGCTCAGTTAAAATCCCTACTAACTCAGAGTTATTTGTACCATCTTTTGTAATACATAAATGAGAAACTTTATGTTTTAATCGAGCTATTTGAGCTTCGGCCACTGTTATATTTTCAGGAAAAGTAATAACAGGACTAACCATTATTAATTCAACGGGATCAGTTATTTTAAAAATCCCTGTACCTATTTTGGTTCTTATATCTTTATCTGTAATAATTCCAAGAGGAATTTTGTCAACTGCAATTACAATTGAGTTAATAACATTGGTTGTCATTCTAATTGCAGCTTCTTGTATTGTGGTTTTAGGATTACAAGTTATTGGGTTTTTAGTGTATTTAGCAGATTGAGTTTCAATAAAAGTATTTTCAACTTTTTTTATGGCCTTTATATTTGCAAATAATTTCCCTTTATGTTTTTCTGAAAATGGATCTCTAGTATTTGTGGCAAAACTAGCAATTAAGAATTGACTTACTTTTGGTATGTTTAAAATAATATCATTAAATAAATTAATAGGAATACCATATACTATAGATTCTTCATTTGCTGAAGCTCCCATTAAATAGTTTTCCTTCATTATTAAAGGTCTAAGACCAAATAAGTCTCCTTCATCACAAATATCAACAATATGCTTTTTGCCTTCGGCAAATCTATACAATCTAATTACTCCCTCATATACCATATAAAGATGTTCATGAGGAGTGTCATTTTGACTAAAAATGATTTGATCTTTTTCAAAATAATTAATCTCTACATTTTTAGCTACTTCAAGTAATGTCTCTTTTGGTATTAAATTAAATGGAGGATAGTTTTTTAAAAAATCCAAAATTCTTTCCGCAATTGTATTTTTCATACTAGCCATAAATCAACTATTATATTTTTTTAAATTTTCTAAAACTAAGTTATAATAATTTTCTCCGTGAGGTACAAAACCATTATTATTAAGTTTTAAACTATCAATTAATTTTTTTAACGTGATTAATTTAATCTCTGATACTTCTTCTTTCTGAACTTTTAAAGAGTCAAAATCAAAATTTATGTTACACATATATATATGGTGTATTTCATTATCAATTAAATTAACATGATGTTTAACCTTTTTTTTAAATATAGAAATGAAATCGAGCTGTTCAATAGTTAGTAATAAACCTATTTCTTCTTCAACTTCGCGTAAAGCGGAAGTTTCTGGTTTTTCACCAGCAGAAATATGCCCAGCTACAGAAACATCCCACAAATTTGGAAAGGTATCTTTGTTTTTAGCTCTTTTCTGAATAATTATTTCACTTTTATTATTAAATATCCAAATATGCGTACTTGCATGTAAAAGCCCCTTTTTATGAGCCTCAGATTTTAAACAGGTTTTCCCCGTTTTATTTCCGTTTTTATCTAATAGGTCAATATATTCATCCATATCTTAAAAAAGGAAAGGCAGCGAAAGCTGCCTTTCTCTCAATTTTATTTAAAATAACTAAAGTTTTCTCCTTTTTTTATAGTTAATAATGTTTCATAAATTAATCTGATCACATTTTCTACGTCATCTTTATGAACCATTTCTACTGTTGTATGCATATATCTTAAAGCTAATGATATTAAAGCAGAAGGAACACCTCCATTACTATAAGCAAAAGCATCGGTATCAGTTCCTGTTGCTCTAGATGAAGCTAAACGTTGAAATGGAATTTTATTTGCTTCAGCCGTTTCAATAATTAATTCTCTTAAATTATTTTGAACAGCAGGGGCATAGGTAATAACAGGTCCATCACCAGATTTTGTTTCTCCTTCTTTATTTTTATTAATCATTGGTGTGGTTGTATCATGACAAACATCAGTAATAATTGCCACATCTGGTTTAATAGTGTGTGAAATCATTTCAGCTCCTCTTAATCCAATTTCTTCTTGAACAGAATTAGTAATATACAATCCAAAAGGTAATTCAACCTTATTCTCTTTTAATAATCTAGCAACTTCAGCAATCATAAAGCCACCCATTCTATTGTCTAAAGCTCTACAAACAAAATTGTTTTTATTTAAAATAAAAAATTCATCAGGATAAGTGATTACACAACCAACATGAACCCCAAGTTTTTCAACTTCTTCTTTTGTTTTACAACCAACATCAATAAAAATATTATCTAATTTAGGAGCTTCTTCTTTTCCTCCAATTCTTGTATGAATAGCAGGCCAACCAAAAACACCTTTTATAATTCCTTTTTTAGTATGAATATTTACCACTTTTGATGGAGCTATCTGGTGATCACTACCTCCATTTCTAATTACATAAATTAAACCTTCTGGAGTAATATAATTAACATACCAGGAAATTTCATCTGCATGTCCTTCAATAACAACCTTAAAATCTGCATCAGGATTAATTACACCAACGGCTGTTCCATAGCTATCAGTAATAAATGTATCAACATATGGTCTTAAATAATCCATCCATATTTTTTGTCCTTCACTTTCGTAACCGGTAGGAGATGCATTATTTAAGTATTTTTCTAAGAATGAAATAGAACTTTTATTTATTATTTTTTTACTCATAATTTATTTTTTTAATAAAAAACGAAGATACTAAAATGTTAATTCATTAATTATAAATTAATAATCATTTTAAATAATAGATACTAAAAAGTATAATTGAAAGTTGTAATTTTGAAAACGTTTTTGATTAATTAAAGAATATTTATGAAAGTTAAGTTTAGAGTCCTATTATATATATTTATAACTATATATGGTGTAAATCTTTTTTCGCAAGAGAAAAAGATTGTAGATTCTGTTTCCTTAACAGATAAATATGTAATATTTGAAGGAGATACTTTATTGATAGAGCTGGATGAAGTGTTACTTTTAAAAAAGTTAAAATTCAAAACTTCATACGATAGAAGATATTATTACTGGTTCCGTAAAAAAACATTAAAAGCCTACCCATTTGCTAAAATGGCAACAGAAAGGTTAGATGTGTTAAATGAAAGAATTGATAATATGAAGTCGAAAAGAAAAAAACGTGTTTACACAAAGCGTATTCAGAAATACATGGAGGGGGAGTTTACAGAACAACTAAAAAAGCTAACTCGTACTGAAGGTAGAATACTAATAAAGTTAATTCATAGGCAAACAGGAAACACAGTTTATGATTTGGTTAAAGATTTAAGAAGCGGATGGAAAGCATTTTGGTACAATTCAACGGCCAATTTGTTTAAATTATCTTTAAAATCTGAATATGATCCAGAAAATGTAGAAGAAGATTATTTAATTGAAGATATACTACAACGTGCCTTTGTAGATGGTACATTAGAGGAACAACCATCTAAATTAGATTTTAATTTTATAGAATTAAGTTCTAAGGATGTTATTTTGCCTAAGCCAAAATCAAAAAAAAAGTAATTTATTTAAAAATAATACTTGCGTAATTAAAATAAATGTTCTACTTTAGTAGTCCGCCTATTTTTTAAAATGAAAGTAAGTTTGCAGTTTGAAATATTGTTATATTTATAAGTATTGGATTTTCAGGGGGGTATAGGATATTTTAAAATTTTTAATAAAAAGAGTTAAAAAAAGCTTGTTTAAGAATAAAAAGTAGTTACATTTGCACCCGCTAACAAACAAAGGTAAGTTGGTAAAAAGTTCAGGAATTTAGTGTAAATAAA
>NZ_QEIH01000036.1 GCF_003260195.1 Lutibacter citreus | reverse complement strand
GCAGCTACTGCAAAATTCAACGCTTTTTGGTCGTCTCCTTTATATTCTAACAAACCGTAAATTAATCCACCCATAAATGAATCACCACCACCAACTCTATCTACTATATCTGTAATTTGGTACTGAGGAGATTCAAATAATGTTTTACCATCATATAAAACTCCAGCCCATGTATTATGAGACGCAGAAATAGAACCTCTTAATGTTGTTATTACTTTTTTAGCACGTGGGAATTTTTTTAACATTTGATCACATACAGATAAAAATGCTTCAGCTTTTACATCGTGACCTTGTGTTGTGATATCTAAACCTTCTGGTTTTATATTGAAATGTTTTTCGGCATCTTCTTCATTTCCTAAAATAATATCACAGTAAGATGTTAATTCAGTCATTATTTTTTCTCTGTCACCACCATATTTCCATAGTTTTTGACGGTAATTTAAATCTGTAGAGATTGTTAAGCCTAATTTACTTGCTACTTTTACAGCTTCTAAACAAGCGTCTGCAGCACCTTGAGATATTGCAGGTGTAATACCAGTCCAGTGGAACCAATTTGATCCTTCAAAAACTTTTTCCCAATCTATCATACCAGGTTGAATTTCGGCTATGGCAGAATGTTGTCTGTCATAAACTACTTTACTACCTCTATTAACAGCTCCAGTTTCTAAAAAGTAAATTCCTAATCGGTCTCCGCCCCAAATAATATTCTCACAGTTTACACCTCTTTTACGCATTTCCATCATAGCACATTCACCAATATCATTTTTTGGTAAACGAGTTACAAAATCTACAGGAACACCATA
>NZ_QEIH01000035.1 GCF_003260195.1 Lutibacter citreus | reverse complement strand
CAACTTACCTTTGTTTGTTAGCGGGTGCAAATGTAACTACTTTTTATTCTTAAACAAGCTTTTTTTAACTCTTTTTATTAAAAATTTTAAAATATCCTATACCCCCCTGAAAATCCAATACTTATAAGTATAACTCTTTTTACTCTATTAACATCCTCGAGCTATGAAAAGGTTAAATAAACTTATAACATCAAATAACCCAACAACAAAAAGCCCTTCAAATTTTCGAAAATTAAACAAAAATGTTTTTAATCGGTAGCTTATTGTCTAAATTCTTAAGGAGTTTTATCATACAAAAAGCAAAATAAACTCCTTTTATAGTGGCAAGTTTCTAAATTCTCTTCTATATACACTATAAGTTTTAGTACATTTTTTTATACTACGGTCAAATCTATTGCTAATTAAATATCAAAAGGGGATCCAGGAATAACATTATCCTTAAATCTTATACATTAAATACTCAATTATATCTTTTAATTTTTTTACTAACCTACTTAAAAAGAGAAACAGCTGTCAATTACTAATAAAAAACTACTACTATATTAATATTTACAGTATACATCCCTTCTAGATTGTATTGAAATAAGTAAAACTCATAATTAACACAATAAAATTAAATAATTTTGAATGCTACCTTGGTATTAAAAAAGCCCATAAACCATACATGAACTTATCATTGAAAAAATAAATAAACCTTTTACAAAATATAGGATCAAAAGAAGACAGAAGACCTTTACACAGTTTAAGAATTTTAAGACTCATATAATATATGTACTAATAAAACTACTCTCTAGATAGAAGTACAATTCTCATTCTCAAAAAATATAGAATCCTTTCAGATTTGATTTACTTATATTTATTTCTAATTCTAAAGTTCAGTCCTCTATTAAATGATTGAATCTATCTATAAATCTCTTAAGGATTTCTTTAAACAAAATTAGGTAACTATTTAGGTAACTAATAACAACAAAAGTATTTAAATTAATAGTGGTATATGCTAATACACCTATAATTCAAGGTTAAGAATGAATTAAACGAAGGTTTTGAGTTAAAA
>NZ_QEIH01000034.1 GCF_003260195.1 Lutibacter citreus | reverse complement strand
AAATATATACTGCTTGATCCGTTATTTTTTGAGCTAAATCAGGATTAATATACGATGACACCTATAGAAGTACTTTTGTGAAAATTAATCAATTTTTACTTGTTTTTTACCACAGTACTTTGTTGTACACAGTGCTTTCCTCAATGATATTCAATCTCATATTCATAAATATCAGTTGAATTTAACTTATAATCTATACTTTTTTTATCAATTTTCTGCTGTAGTTTGGTGTATTCAAAACTCAAAATTGTGTCTCTTGCAGTTCCAATTGTTTGATAAGTATATTTGTCTTTTGAGTAAACATATTTCTCAATATATGGTTCTTTTGCTCGACTATTATAATTCACTCGTTTTATTAATCTGTTCTTTTTGTCAAAGTATGAAGTATCAGTCAAAATCAATGCTTTTTCAAAATCTGGTTCTTTGACAGGAATAAATTCCCAAGAATTAGTTTTAGAAACACGTATTCTTTTTTGTCGTTTAACTTCTCGAATAAATCTTATTAAACTGTCCGTTTCGTATTTTGTTTGTTTCTCAATTTTTGTTTTAGGGTCAAATTCGTAAGTCGAAAACGAACGAATAACACAAGTATCTTTAGCTACAAAATCCTCGCAATTATATTCTGAAAATCTCTTTCCGTTATTATATTTTATAATTCGGTTTTTATTTCTAAATGTTTTAGAAATTCCGTCATAACCTCCAAATCTCACTTCTTTAGTTAAATTTCCCGATTTGTCAAATTCAGTTTTTCGTGTTTTGATTAAACTATCACTTTCTTTTTTATATTCAGTTATTGTCTTGATTTTTTGACCAAAACTTACTGAACTTATCAGAAATATTAATATGTACGTAATTTTTTTTTGCATTTTGTACAACGGTCTTGTGTATGAAACGTAGCGTGAAAAAAGACGCTAACTTTTCGGATTTAGCACGAGCCGAATTTTTTATTTTTATGTTTAATTTTCTATTCTAAATATAACCAAATAAAAAATTTGGCGTACTTTGTAAATATACAAAAACCTCTCGAAAAGCCTATAATAGCTATGTTTTATACACGTTGTGCCTGTTGCACAAACACGAGTAAATATAGCCAAAAAGTTGTAAAAAAGGGTTAAATTTTGTACTTTCATGGTATGCAAGGCAAGAAAGAATATCAAGAAAAATTGTTTGCAAACTTTCAATTA
>NZ_QEIH01000033.1 GCF_003260195.1 Lutibacter citreus | reverse complement strand
CCAACTCTCTTATATGTTCATATTATATGCGCTTATCCCCCTCAAATTAACCGTATAAGGTGAATATATGTTTTCTTTATACATCTCAAAAAATTCCTTTAGGGACAATAAATTCAAATGTAAAAAAGTTGATTTCAAATTTATATGATTATTATCACTTACCCTATTCTATTTACTACCAATTTTTAAGTAATCCTCATTATTGCCATTTACCATAAATTTCTTAACCGCCTCATCCAATGGGTTACTTATCCTATCCAAACTACTCGTGGAAACATGAGTGTAAATCATAGTAGTCTCAGGCTTGTTATGCCCCAACAGCGTTTGAATCAATCTTATATCCGTTCCTCCTTCAAGTAAATGTGTAGCATAGCTATGCCTTAGCGTATGTGGCGTCACTCTTTTATTTATTTGAGCCAATTGGCAAGATCTCTTCAAAAATGCTCTTACACTGCTTGCTGTGTACTTTCCATTTGGTTTGCCTTCAGCAAAATATACTACGGGTTTAAATGTTTGAACATAATTTTTAATCAATGGAGCTAGACTGTCTGCCATCTTCACATACCTATCTTTCCGTCCTTTGCTATTTTTTACAGCTATTTGATTTCGGTTGATATCAATATGCTTCAATTCTAGATTTATTAGTTCACCTACTCGTAATCCACAAGAATATAACAGAGCTAATATGGCTCTATGCTTTAGGTTCTTGGTGCATCTGAGTATTTCCAGCACCTCTTGCTGCGATAGCACCACTGGCAAATGCCTATCTTTTCTTGGCATAGTTAAATTCAGCTCTTCAATTCCGCTTTCTGGATAGAAAACTTTGAATAATTTTATAGCACTTACAAATTGCCTATGTGTGCTTATGCTATATCCTTTAGGTATGAATACATCTTCAATAAATAATTCAACATCTCTGTTGGTTGTATTTGTTATTGATTTCTTTTTAAGGTATTCTAAAAAATCACCTATAAAAATGGCATAGGTTTCAATGGTGCTGCGGCTATATCTCCTTCCTTCTAAATACTTGATAAAAGAATCCATTACCACTGAGTTTTCTTCGGACAATTTTCTATTAACTTTAATTCGCTTTATCGTTGGAGCTGTGTATAGGGAGTTATCATCTATAAGGATAACTATATCCTTAAATGTTTGCCTAATTAGATTCAAATTATTTTGATTGAATTCTCCGTGCCAGCATCTTATAGAAGAACTCCATTTAAACCCTTTTAGCCCTCTAATGATATTCAATAGTTCATCATTGTATTTAAAATACATTTGAATGGAATCAATATTTTTTACAACATCCCTTTTCAG
>NZ_QEIH01000032.1 GCF_003260195.1 Lutibacter citreus | reverse complement strand
TTTTTCAATACTTCTTTTACGCAACGAAGTTTAAAATCGTAACTATACTTGACTTTTCTACCCATAAATATACTCTCAAATAGTGTCTAACTTTTTGGGGGCAGTTCAAAGTCCGCGAGGACTTTCGCAAGTAAGCAATAAGCCAGCAATAAATTATATACGGTGGTAACAACCGTTATTTGTTAAATAATTTTAGTTGTGTTCCAAAATTCATAAAATTATCCATTTCTAAAAATGATTTTCCTAAAGAATTTAAATTGAAAAATAATCTATAAAAATGTATTTCTCCACTACCACCTTCTAATGGTCTTATTTTCGGGTAATCTTTTCTCTTTTCGTGAAAATCTTCATAAGTTTCAACATAACATCTATCTTCTGAATCCCAAATTCCATAATTTTCAATAAATTCCTCTTCTTCCTGCTGTTCATAATATTTTTCATCTACTTCAAATTCTGCCCAAGGAAATAATATTTGTAATGAAGTTGAATTATTGAAATGAAAGTAACCTGTTTTACTAATTAAAATATCTTCAGAGTCAATAGATTTAATTATTCTAAATTCCGCTTTTCCACTTGTTTTGTTTATCCATTCATCGATTTCTAAAATAAGTAATCCGTCATCATTAATGAATTTGATTAAATACCTGTCAGCCGCAATTTTTTGAAATCGTTGTAAGTATAATGGTAGTTTATTAGTGTTTAATAGTTTTATTTTATGATTTTTATCTAATGTTTTATTTTTGGGTATTTCAACTTTCCAACCTTTAGCTGTCTTTGTAATTTTGTCATTTTTTATTTCTTGCCAAATTGTTAAATCCGTTTTTGGATTATGTAAAATTATTATAACAGGTAAACTATGATTCAGCCAATAATCTAAATGGTCTAAAGAACCTCTGTAAATAATATCTCCTAATTTATCTTCCTGAAAGTAGCTTTCTCCTGTTTTTATCTGAATTGCTAAATACTGTCCTATTGGTTTTCCATTTTCAGCGACTTCAACTGTCATATCAATTCCAACATCTGATTGGAAAATTGTTCTTGGTATCCATCCAAAATCTTTTAGGAAGATGCTTTCAACTTTATTAACTCCAAGTCTTTCGGTATTTGTAAATCTTGTTTTTGACATCGGTTTTTAATGGTTGCTAACGTTTAGTATAAGAATAGTAGCCGATTGCGGGCTTCATTCCTGGCAATATACACAAAAGTTGAAGCGGGCTATAACCCTTGAATTCACTACTAAACCGGCTATTATTTTTATACATTGTGTGTGCCCAGCATGGGTGTCTTTAATTTACTGAAAGGTAAATAATTAATCTATAGGGTGCAAGTCCCTTATGGGCAAGGGTAACGCTTTGAACCATTAGTAAG
>NZ_QEIH01000031.1 GCF_003260195.1 Lutibacter citreus | reverse complement strand
TTGCACCACCATTGTAACAAGCTTTTAATACTTTTTTACTTAATTCTAAATCGTTGTTAAAAAACAATGGAATCATCCCTGTTTCTTTCATTGCTGTTGCAACTTCTATTCTTGTAAATTGTGCCATAATTATTGTGATATGTTAAATAGTGTAATTGATTGTTGTTTTTTAACTGAGACTACTCCCAGTTTAATATTTTTTTGAAATCATATGCTGAAGGATCTTCAACATATTTTTTAGCTTCTTCGTAATCATTTTTTCCAATATAAATTAAGTGCTTTATAAATAATTGCGACATATCAGAATCAATATCAACCAATCTTGGCTGAACTTTACCATTTTCATCCTCAAAATCTTTTAAATATAACGGGGTAATATCTCCTTTTGAATTAGCACTAACTATACATCCAGTTATACCTTGGTCAAACAATTTTTTAACACCTATAGCTAATAAAGTGCATAAAGTTAAATCGAATGCAATTGGCTTACAGCATCTTAATTCGTAACCTATTTCAACGGGTCTAGATTTAATATCTAATCCTATTTTTTTTAACTTTACTTGAAGTAAATAATTGAAAATATGCGACTTACTTACGTTTCCTAATTCTGGATGCCCGTGGTCGTCATACGTAAAGTTTATACCTGAATTTTTAATTTCATCTTCATCCATAAAATGAAAAACACCTTCACTTACCATAGCAACACCATATTCAATTCCTCTAATTTTACTTTTTATTATCGACGAAATAATCATATTTGTCAATTTCTCAAAAGTAATTTTTGTTTTATTAAACATTTCAGGAATAATCATCATTGGAAAATGACAGGCAGAAGCAATTCCAAAAGCTAAATGCCCCGCGGATCTTCCCATTGCTGATACTACAAACCAATTTTCACTAGTTCTAGCATCTTCATAAACTGTATTACCAATTCTTACACCTTCATCTTTTGCTGTATGAAATCCAAAAGTTGGATTTCTATCAGGTAAAGGCAAATCATTATCAATAGTTTTTGGAACGTGAATGTGAGCTACATCAAGTTTTTTAGTAGTTAGATATTTTGTGAGTCGGCTTGCGGTAGAAGCTGTATCATCACCACCAATTGTAACTAATAATTTTACGTTATTCTTTTCGAAAAAATCAGCTTTAAAATCGCTATCTTTTGGTTTAAATCTACTCATTGTTAAAGTAGAACCTCCAAGACTAAAAATTTGATCAGCACGTTGAAAGTCGAAGATTTTTAAAGATGGGTTTTCAGAAAACAAGCCTTTATAACCATGATGAACACCTATAACTTCATAACCATCTTTCAAAAATGTTTTGGCCAATGTGCTTATAACAGTATTAATTCCTGGTGCTGGACCACCTCCACAAATAATTGCAATTGATTTTTTCATAATAAATTAAAGAAAGCTGGCTTGGTTTATACAAACCAGCATTACAAATTATCAAACTTAATTATTAATATTATATATTATCGAGCAACTCTACCTGAAGAATCACCACCCATTAGTTTTTTAACTTCATCTATTGTAGATAAATTCGCATCACCTTTAATAGTGTGTTTTAAACAAGATGCAGCTACTGCAAAATTCAACGCTTTTTGGTCGTCTCCTTTATATTCTAACAAACCGTAAATTAATCCACCCATAAATGAATCACCACCACCAACTCTATCTACTATATCTGTAATTTGGTACTGAG
>NZ_QEIH01000030.1 GCF_003260195.1 Lutibacter citreus | reverse complement strand
AAGTTTGCAAACAATTTTTCTTGATATTCTTTCTTGCCTTGCATACCATGAAAGTACAAAATTTAACCCTTTTTTACAACTTTTTGGCTATATTTAATCGTGTTTGTGCAACAGGCACAATGTATAAAATTTATGCTTAAATTTAAACTAAATATTAACGACAACCATTAAACATAAGATTTGCTACAACCGAAAAATCTCCGATTTTCCAGTCGTACAAAACTTATAAAAACCCGTTGTAAAAGAAAAATCAAATAATAGCTCAGAGCTTACTCAAAACTTTAAGTCTGAATTATCAAAACTTTCAAGTAATGATTTAATGCATTTCATACTTATTTATGAAGTTTATGAAACTGCCGTTATATCTAACCTAACAATATAATTTGGACAGCACAATTTTTAATTAATAATGGTACTTACACAAACACGTATCATTTTGCAGGTTGGTTAATTGTTCAAGGAAAAACTACTTACTTAGAATCTTTATTGAATGCTGATTATCTAGCAAAAATAGAAACCACTAAAAGAGGTTGTGAATATTCATCTTTAATGGAAATAGCAACAGGTTTATACAAAAGCAAAACAGGAAATAATAAAAGAGATTGTAAAAAAGCAGAAATTGAATTTTGGAAAAAACCCGAAATACAAAAAGAGGAAGAAGAAATTATGTCAGAGATAGCTTTTAATAAAACGAAACGAGAGCGAAATTGGAAAATATCTGATTTAGAAAATATCTTACCTAATTTGTATAGAAAAATAACAGCACACAACATTGTATAAAAATAATACTTAGTTTAGCACTCAATCAAGAGTAAATAAGAGTTTGCTTGCTTATGATTTTCCTACGGAAAATCCACGCACACAAACTACGCACTATTCTTATACGTAACCGTTAGCAATAATTAAAAAAAATGAAAATAAAAAAAACAATCTTCTTATCATTCCTTATTTTATTTTGTGCAAATTTATATGCACAGGTTGGTATTGGAACTACAGACCCAAAGTCAACATTAGATATTAATGGAAATCCAACATTAGTAACAGAAACTGATGGGCTATTACCTCCAAGGATATTACGCTCACAACTTATTAATAAAATAGGATATGGGACAGACCAAATTGGAGTAATAATTTATGTTACTGACCTAAGTGGGACTAATAATGCCAAAACAATGAATGTTACAGAAATTGGATTTTATTATTTTGATGGCAATGTTTGGCAAAAGTTAAATAAAAATCTTGAAACAACTTATGAAACAATAGCAATAGGAACTGGAGATCAAACTTTAACAGTTCGTGATGCTGATAAAATAGTCGGATTCACCTTGATATCCAATTATGATAGGTTATCCACAGATACAGGTAAAATGTCTGGAACTTGGATAATTAATGATGACCGAGATAAAATAAGATGCTATATACAAACACTAGAGGATCCATATATAAAATTTTTAGTAATATCTGTACAAATTAACAACTTAACAAATGTAATAGAATTTAGTAATTATACTTCTCGATACTGGAATATAACACAGACTACACCTCAAAATAATTTAAGTAACGATGATACAACTTATAGTTTAGGTAAGATTGTGATTATTAGAAAAGAATAGAACTATTGCTAGTTGAGTAAGTAAGGGGGATTTCACCCCAAACTTCTCACAGAACCGTACGTGAACCTCTCAATTCATACGGCTCTTATTATGCAGTCAATAGTTAGGTTAACTGATAACCTAACGCCCAATGA
>NZ_QEIH01000003.1 GCF_003260195.1 Lutibacter citreus | reverse complement strand
AGTTAAGAATTTCATTTAAATTGAACATAAAAAAAACGGTTTAGATCAATCTAAACCGTTTGTTTCTTCAATTTTTGCTTTGTAGCGTGATCCAGAATTGAACTGGAGACCTCCGGGTTATGAATCCGACGCTCTAACCAACTGAGCTACCACGCCTTTTTTGCGATTGCAAATATAGATATAATTATCTTATTTGAGCAAATAAATTTTACATTTATTTTTTAATTATTTAAATTTTTTTAAAATGGATAATTTATATATATTGTGCTTCTAAACAACGAATATGTCAGCAAAAGTTAAATTTGAAATAGAGTTCCCAATTCACGCCTCTCCTCATATGTTATATAATTATTTTGGAACCCCATCTGGACTATCAGAATGGTTTGCAGATAATGTAAATTCAAGAGGGGAAATATTTACTTTTATTTGGGATGGATCTGAAGAACAAGCAAAAGTTTTACAAGAAAGACCAGAAGAAAAAATAAAGTTTAAATGGCTTGAAGATGAAGATCCTAAATCCTATTTTGAATTTAGATTGGAAATTGATCCAATTACAAAAGATGTAGCATTAATTGTTACTGATTTTGCAGAAGAGGATGAAGTAGATGAAGCAAAAATGTTTTGGGAAAACCAAATTGATGAATTAAAGCATACAATTGGAGCTTAAGAAATTAATTTATATATTAATTAGACCTTGATATTTTCAAGGTCTTTTTTATGGAATTTTTTTTGTGATTAAAATAAGATTATGATAAATTTAAATGGTACAATTTTAAGTGATACTAAAAAAATATTTGACTCTAAAAATAGAGCATTCAAATACGGTGATGCTTTATTTGAAACGATTAAAGTAGAAAACAGAAAAGTTGTTTTTTTAGAGGATCATTATTTTCGATTAATGGCATCAATGAGAATGTTGAGAATGGATATTCCGATGAGTCTTACGTTAGAGTTTTTTGAAAAAGAAATATTAAAAACGGTAGAGTCAAATGAATTAATAGATGCACGTGTAAGGGTTGCTGTTTATAGAAAAGATGGAGGGTTTTATTTACCAATATCAAATAAGGTGAATTTTGTTGTTGAAGCCTCAGAACTAACAATTAATAGGAGGGAAGAATATAAAATTGATCTTTATAAAGATTATTATGTTTATTCAGGATTATTATCTACTGTTAAAACAACAAATCGAATTACAAATGTGTTAGCAAGTATTTTTGCAGAAGAAAATGAACTAGATAATTGTATTTTATTAAATGAGCGAAAATATATTGTAGAAGTTATAAATGGCAATATTTTTATAATTAAAGGTAATGTTATAAAAACACCGTCAATATCTGAAGGTTGTGTAAAAGGAATTGTTAGAAAGAAATTAATTGAAATTATAGAAAATGACAAGGTATATTCAATTGAAGAAACTCCTATTTCCTCTTTTGAACTTCAAAAAGCTGATGAAGTATTTATTACAAATGCAATTATAGGAATTCAGCCAGTTACATCTTATAGAAAAAGTAATTTTAAAACAGATATAACAAAAGAATTAATTGAAAAATTAACTAAATTAGTTTAGCGAAGGATTTTCAGGTGCATTTGCCCAAATTTGATATTCGCCTCCAAAGCCCATTAATTGATTTTTCCAAATATCATCACTTTTTATATTTAGTAAATTAGGATATTTATTTTTAACAATTTTCCATGTAGACTCATTTAATTCTTCATTTAATTGATCAAGAGACCAACCAGAATATCCTAAGAAAAAACGAATATCATCAAAATCTATAAGATTCTCATTTAATAATTTAGATAAAATTTTAAAATCTCCCCCCCAATAGAATTTACTATCAATAGGAATACTATCAGGTATTAAATCCGGAACTTTATGTATAAAGTATAAGTTTTCTTGTTCTACAGGGCCTCCATTATAAACTATAAATTCACAATTAATTTCAGGAATAAGGTCTTTTAAAACAAATTCTGTAGGTTTATTTAATATAAATCCAATACATCCATCATCATTATGTTCAGTTAAGTAGATTACAGATCTATTAAATTCTTTATCACTTAAAATAGAAGGTTCTGCAATTAATAAATTTCCTTTTGTTGGATTTTTCTCTATCATAAATTTTTAGTTAACTTTCTAAATGTAATAAAAATAAAGAATAAAAAAAAACTCTTCAAATTTTGAAGAGTTTAATTTATAATTTGTGTTTTCTAAAAAACTAGTTTACTGCATCACTAAATCCAGCACCTGCTTTAAATTTCACAACGTTTTTAGCTGCAATTTCAATAGATTTTCCAGTTTGTGGATTTCTACCTGTTCTTGCTGCTCTTTTTGAAATAGACCAAGTTCCCCATCCAACTAATGCAACTTTATCACCTTTTTTAAGTGTGTTTGTTACATTTTCTGTTAATGATTCTAATGCTGCTTTTGCTGCTGCTTTTGAGATGCCAGCATCAGCTGCCATAGCATCAATTAAATCTGATTTGTTCATAGTTTTAATTTTAAATTAATTGGTTAAACATAATTTTGCTTACAATAAGCTTAACAAAGTTATATGGAATAAGGGTTTATGCAAGTTTTTACCATTAAAATTGAACGTTTTGTTAATAAATGCTTGTAAATGTTAATAACATGTATGTTTTTATTGGTAAATATGTCGGAAGCCCTATAAAATGGGGCTATTTCATATGAGCATTTAATTGAAAACTAAAACCATTTAATAAATTTTTAGAATCCATTCTTCTTTTACCTGCTAATTGTAAACTTTCAATAATTATAAAACCATCACTGGTTGAAACTTTAATTTCATTTTTTGAAGTGACAATAGATCCTGGTTTTAAAGAGTGATTTTCAATTTCTGGTTTACAATTAAAAACTTTCACCTTTATGTTTTCATTATTATTAATTAAAGTGGTCCAAGCTGCTGGGTATGGATTAAGCCCTCTAATTAAATTGTAAATTTTTGTCGTTGCACTATTCCAATCTATTTTACAAGTTTCAGGATATATTTTTGGAGCAGGTTTTTCTTCAATTTCTGGTTGTTTAAATGTTTCAACGTTACCTTCTTTTATTTTTTTTACTGTTTCAACAACTAAATGACTCCCAACGGTCATTAATTTTTCATATAATTCACCTAAAATTTCATCTTTATTAATTGTAACTTCTTCTTGCTGAATAATATTACCAGTATCAATTTTTTCATCAATAAAAAACGTTGAAACTCCAGTTTTTTCTTCACCATTAATAATAGCCCAGTTTATTGGTGCCGCTCCTCTATAATTAGGAAGTAATGATGCATGTAAATTAAATGTGCCAAATTCTGGCATTTGCCAAACAATTTTTGGTAACATTCTAAAAGCTACCACAATTTGTAAATTGGCCTTTAAATCTTTTAATTGAGTTATAAAATCATCACTTTTTAAATTAGTTGGTTGTAAAATATTTAGATTGTTTTCTAAGGCGTATTTTTTTACAGCTGATTCATTTAATTTTCTTCCACGACCTGCAGGTTTGTCTGGCGCAGTAATTACACCAACTACATTAAATTTTGATTTTACAAGTTGGTCTAAAGTTGCTACCGCAAACTCTGGTGTTCCCATAAAAACAATTCTTAAATCTCTCATTAAATATTTAGTTTATATTTATTTTGCGAAGTTATTGTTATTTTATTTTTTTCTAATAGAATTTTTAGAGAAAATAATAGGTGTTTATCACTACAGTTTATTAATTCTAACAATTCATTTGAAGACATATTTTTTAGCGATAAATGTTCAATAATTTTATTTGATGTATTAGCTAATGATTCTGTTTTGTTATTTTTAGATTTACATACATCACATTGTCCACAAGGTATTTTACTTTCTTCATTAAAATAGGCGAGTAGTTCAGTATTTCTGCAAGTTGTTTTATTTTCAATAAATGAAATTACAGATTTTAATTTTTCAAATTTTAATTTGTTTTGTTTTTCAATATTTTTAGAAATACTATTTATGGTATAGTCATCTTCTCTAACCATTAAAAAACTTAATTTAGAATTTGAATTTCCATCTGAATAATTTAAAATTCCATCTTTCATTAAATCATTTAAAGTAAGCTTAAATTCATCTTTTGAGATTCCAAGTTTTTTTGATAATTTATATTCGTTAATATTTATATAGTGATCAAAAACACCACCATAACTTCTTAATATAAGTTTTATAAAATCTGTTTTTGAAGGATGTCTATCTAAGTAAGCAAATAATTGTTGGTTACTTATAGTAAATTTTAATGTAGATAGTTTTCTAAAATTTTCATCTAGCACAATAATACCTTCTCTTTCTAATACTTTAATTGCATTAAATGTTTGCAATAAATTTAATTTGTAACGTGAACAAAATTCATGTATAGAAAAATTGTAAGACTCTAATGTTTGTTCGCCATATGAAATACTATAAAATTGATTTAAGTTAAAATAAATCTGTTTAATATATTTTAAAGTTGGTGTATTAGATATAAATTTAGTTTTTGTGTTTTGTAAATCGTTATTGTTAGTTAAAATTAATGAATATGAATTCTCACCATCTCTACCAGCTCTTCCTGCTTCTTGAATATAATTTTCTAAACTATTTGGAGTGTTTAAATGAATAACAGCTCTTACGTTAGGCTTGTCAATACCCATTCCAAAGGCGTTTGTAGCTACCATAATAGGTTTTTCATCTGAAAACCAAGAATTATAAGCATCATTTTTTTCTTGAAAACTTAATCCACCATGGTAAAATGTACTTTTAAATTTATTCTGATTTAAAGCATTAGAAACGTCTTTTGTTTGTTTTCTATTATTAGTGTAAATAATAACGGGTTCTTTAATTCTTTTTAAAATTTGAACAAGTTTTTCGTAATAATTTTCAATATATAAAACATGATACGTTAAGTTTTTTCTATTGAATGATTTTTTAAAAATTTTAGCATCTTCAATATTTAAATTTTCAATTATATCTAAAAGAACTTTTTCAGTTGCTGTAGCTGTTAATGCTATAAATTTTACATTAGGTTGTAATTCTTTTAAAATAGGAAGTTTTAAATAAGCTGGTCTAAAATCATGTCCCCATTCAGAAATACAATGTGCTTCATCTATTGCTACAAATGAAACCTTTAGTTGTTTAATTTTTTCTTGAATTAGTTTTGATTGTAATTTTTCGGGAGAAAGGTATAAAAATTTATAGCCCCCAAATTGCAGATTGTCAAAGGCAATAATAATTTCTTCTTCATTTAATTGAGAAGTTAAAGCTATGGCCTTAATATTTTTTTTAAGTAGACTGTCAACTTGATCTTTAATTAAAGCGATTAAAGGAGAAATTACAATACATACACCATCTAAAACTAAAGCCGGAACTTGAAAACAAATAGATTTTCCACCACCAGTAGGTAATAAAACAACATTGTTATTACCGTCTAAAATAGAATTTATTATTTGTTCTTGTGGTTCTCTAAAATCACTAAAATTCCAGTATGTTTTTAATATTTCTAAAGGATTTATCAAGAGTTTATATAGTCTAAAATAAAATTAGTTCTTTTTTCTACAGTCCCAAAAGGAACTTCAATAATTGAGTAATTTAGCTCTTTATATGTACGTTTTAAGTGATTGTGAATAGCTAATGCTTGCTCAAAGTTTTCATAACGTTCATTATCGGAAATATAAATTTCTTCCCAAGGAGGCATTAAAAATATATAATTATAGCGGTATAAATTACTTTTAACAACGTAAGAGGAAGGATAATCAATGCTTATATAATTCATATAAGCATGTACATCTGGTATTCCTCTATCAAAAAATACTAATTCAGCATTTTTCTTTTCAGCCTCCATATATTGATTAATTCTACCTTCAAGTAATAATTCGCTAAATAATAATGGTTTCGTTAAAAAAAGTTGGTCAACTCCATTTTTTCGTGCGTTTAAAGTAACTTCCCTTGAAATTTCTGGCATGCAAGAGTATCCATCTTCATTAAGTTTATTAATTACAGTAGATTTTCCAGTTCCAGGACCTCCTGTTATCACAATTTTAGTTTGCATTAAACAAAAATAAGGTATTCACTAATTTATACTAAAAATATTAATGTAATTTTGTCAGTAAAATATTAACATTTTGCTTTGGTACTATAGTTGTATTGTTAAGATTAAAAGAATAATATGGATAATAGAACACAATTTTACAAGAAATTAAAGAAAAAATTAAAAAAAGATACAAGTTTTCCTGCAAAATATCTTTTTAAATTTATTGTTCCAACAAGTGAAGATAAAATTTTACAAATTGAAAACTTGTTTAATTTTACAGGTGCAGTAATAAATAAAACAGCTTCTAAAACAGGAAAGTACACAAGTGTATCAATTCATGTTGTAATGAAAAAAGCTGATGATATAATTTTAAAATACCAACAAGCCGAAAAAATAGAAGGAATTATTTCTTTGTGATTCCTTTAACAAGTAATATAAAAAATATAAAATAAATTGCACCGTTTTTAATTTACAAAAGTGTTTTTTAAGAAGTATTTATAGTTTTATGAAATTAAAATATTCATTCATTCTGTTATTGTTTTTAAGTTTTTCTAGTTTTTCTCAAAAAAAGCAAAAGGAATTATTTTCAATAAATGATAGTCCTGTTTACTCAAATGATTTTTTAAATAATTTTAAAAAAAATAGACATCAAGCTGTTGATTCTTTGGATGATATAGGTTCTTATTTAAAGTTATTTATTAACTACAAGTTAAAAATTAAAGAGGCTAAGGATATAAAGTTAGATACTTTTTCAAAGTATATTGAAGAGCTAAAAGATTATAAAGAAAGATTATCTGCACCATATTTAAGAGATAAAGAAGTTACAGATAAATTAGTGAAAGAAGCTTATGGTAGAATGCAAAATGAAGTTAGCGCTAGCCATATATTGGTGTTTTTAAAACCTCAATCTTCTCCAAAAGATACGTTATTGGCGTTTAATAAAATAATTAAAGCTAGAGATCTTATTATAGGAGGAAAGGCTTTTAATGAAGTTGCTAAAGAGTTTTCAGAAGATCCTTCGGCAAAACAAAATGGAGGTAATTTAGGTTATTTTACTGTTTTTCAAATGGTATATCCTTTTGAAAATGCAGCCTATTCCACTAAAGTAAATGATGTTTCTAAACCATTTAGAACAAAATTTGGTTATCATATTCTCCAAGTTAATGATGTTAGAAAGGCTAAAGGACAAGTGGAAGTAGCTCATATTATGGTGAATAATAAAAATGAGAATGCAAAAATTAAGATAGACTCTATTTACAATTTAATTATTAATAAAAATGAAAGTTTTGAAGAGTTAGCAAAGAAAACTTCTGATGATAGAGCAAGTGCAATTAATGGTGGTAAATTAGATAAATTTAGCTTTGGTCAAATGCTTGAAGATTTTGCAAATGTTGCCTTTAGTTTAAAAAATGAGAATGAATATTCTAAACCTTTTCAAACTCAATATGGATGGCATATTGTAAAATTATTAAAAAAATATCCGATTGATTCTTTTGTAAAAGAAAGAGCTAGTTTAACAAAAAAAGTAGAAAAAGATAACCGTTCAGAATTAATTGGAAAATCTGTAGTTAATAAATTAATAAATGAATATAAAATTGTAATAAATGATAATGCGCTTAAGCAATTTAACAGTAATGAATGGAAGAGTAATACTAAAAATTACACTAAAATTCTACTAACTGTTGAGTCTAAAGATTATTATCAAAAAGATTTTATAGGTTATTTAAAATCAAATAAATACAATGGGTTAATTGAAGCTTTCAATCAATTTAAAGAAGGATGTATAATTAATTATTATAAGGATAATTTAGAATTTACAAATTCTGAGTTTGCATCAACTTTTAAAGATTTTAAAGAGGGGTTATTACTTTTTGATTTGTTAGAAAAAAGAGTTTGGAATAAATCTAAAGATAGTGTTGGTATTTCAAATTATTTCATCAAATTTAAAGAACAAAAATATAAGGATAAAGAATTAAATAATATAAAAGGTACTGTTATTAATGATTATCAAAATTACCTTGAAAGATTATGGGTTGAAGAACTACATAAAAGGTATAAAGTAAAGATTAATAAATCAGAAAAAAGAAAAATATTAAAATTTAACAATAGCAAAATTTGAAACAATTTTATTTCTACATATTTCTAATTATAGGGTTACAATCATGTGATTATTTCACTATTAAAAATGATGAACGTGAGGCTGTTGCGAGAGTTAATGAAACTTATTTGTATAAGAAAGATTTGAAAACTATTTTAAATAATAATCTTTCTAAAAATGACAGTATATTAATAGTTAATAATTTTATTAATAATTGGATTAAACAGCAGTTATTATTGTCTAAAGCTCAGTTAAATTTAGGTGATAAATCTTCGCAGTATGAAGATTTAGTTAAAAAATATAGAGAGGACTTATTTATTAATTCATATAAAGAGGCTGTTGTTAAGCAGTATTTGGATACTTTAATAACAAATAAAGATATTGATGAGTTTTATGAAAAAAACACTCAAAATTTTAAACTTAATGAAGAATTAGTAAAGCTTAAATATATTAAACTAGGTAAGGATGCTTATGAGAAAAAAGAGCTTGTAAAATTATTTAAATCTTCAAAAAAACAAGATTTAGATAGTTTGCAAAAAATGAAATTATCTTTAAATTCTTTTCACTTAAATGATTCTATTTGGATTAAGTATAATGACATTCTAAATAAGATTCCAATTGTAAAAGAAATTGATAAAAAACTTCTATTAAAAAAAGATTATTTTATTCAAAAAGAAGACTCATTAAGCTTATATTTGGTCACCATAAAAGATGTGCTAAAAAGAAATAGTTTAGCTCCAAAAAGTTATATAACACCAACAATTAAACAAATGATTTTACACCAACGTAAATTATCATTATTAAGAAGTATTGAAGAAACAATAATTGATGACGCAAGAAAAAAACAACAAATTGAAACATATTAAAATGAAGAAAAATAGTGTATTTATAGCCTTATTATTAATTTTTTTAGGAGTGAATATGAACGCCCAGGAAAGAATTAAGGTTGATGGAGTAGCAGTGGTAGTAGGGAAAAACATAGTATTGGATTCTGACATTGACAAGTTTAAGAAGGAATTACAGCAAAGAATGGAAGGTAAGCTTGAAATTTCTGATTGTGAAATTCTTGAAGAAATTATGAATCAAAAATTATTAGCACATCATGCTGTTGTTGATAGTGTTGAAATTTCAGAAGCTGAAGTTAACTCAGAAGTTGATAGAAATATATCCTATTTTGCTCAACAATTAGGTTCACTAGATAAAGTTGTAGACTATTATGGTTTTACTGATGAGGAAGATTTAAGAAAAGAATTATACGGTATCCAAAAAGAGCAATTATTAATTAGAAGAGAACGAGCTAGTTTAACGGAAGATATTGATGTAACTCCAGAAGAAGTTAGAACCTACTTTAAAAATTTAGAAAAGAACGATAATTTACCCGAATTTAGTGCAGAAATTGAGTTGGCTCAAATAGTTAAATTATTAAAGCCTACTGAAGAAGAAACAACAAGGGTATATGATAAATTAAATGGTATTAAAAAGGATATTGAAGAAGGGTATAGCTTTAGATTAAAAGCCATAATTAATTCAGATGATCCTGCAGTATCTGGAAACGGACCTGGAGCTGGAGGGAAATACACTATAACTCGTGATGCTAATTTTATTAAAGAGTTTAAAGAGGTTGCGTTTAGTTTAGATGAAGGTGAAATTTCTGAACCATTTGAGTCTGGATTTGGAATTCATATAATTCAGGTTGAAAAAATAAAAGGTCAAGAAAGAGACGTACGTCATATTTTAATTCAACCAAAAATATCTGATGAAGAATTAAAAGCTTCTAAAGATGAGTTGGCTAAAATTAGAGAAGATATTTTAAAGGGAGATATTACTTTTGAAGATGCTGTTATAAAATATTCAGACGATGTTGAAACTAAAAATAATCAAGGTTTAATTTTAAACCCCCAAACAAATGATACCAAGTTTGATTTAACTCGTATGGATCCTAATTTATACAAAAGAGTTAGTAGTTTAAAGGCTGGTGAAATTACTGAACCTTTTTACGATGAAATTAGAGGTGAATCGAAAATGCATAAAATTATTTTACTAAAAAGTAAAACTGAAACGCATACTGCTAATTTTACTGAAGATTATGAAAAAATTCAACAGTTAACTTTGCAAAAAAGGCAAGAAGAAACAATTGAAAAATGGTCTAAGGATAAAATACAAGATACTTATATAAAAATAAATAAAGATCATAAAAAGTGTAGCTTCAAAAATAATTGGAAAAAGGAATAATTATGTCTGATGTAGATATCTTAAAGGAATTGGTAAAAAAACATGCGTTACTTAAAAAAGAAATCGCAAAAGTAATAATTGGGCAGAATGAAGCAATTGATCATATTTTACTTTCTGTTTTAAGTGGAGGGCATTCATTATTAATAGGAGTTCCTGGATTAGCAAAAACTTTAATTGTACAAACAATATCAGAAACTTTAGGATTAGATTTTAAAAGGATACAGTTTACGCCAGATTTAATGCCTTCAGACATTTTAGGAAGTGAAATCTTAGATGAAACAAGTCGTTTTAAGTTTTTAAAAGGCCCTATTTTTAGTAATATTGTACTAGCAGATGAAATAAACCGTACTCCACCTAAAACACAAGCTGCATTGCTAGAGGCAATGCAAGAGCGCACTGTTACTGTGGCTGGCCATCATCATAAACTTGCAAAACCATTTTTTGTTTTAGCAACTCAAAACCCTATAGAACAAGAAGGAACGTATCCGTTACCAGAAGCCCAATTGGATAGGTTTATGTTTTCAATTGAATTAAATTATCCGAGTTTTGAGGAAGAAGTTGAAGTTGTTAAAAGTACAACCAATGATGAAACACCAGTTTTAAATACTATTTTACAAGCTGAAGAAATTATAACATTTCAACATTTAATTAGACGAATTCCTGTGCCAGATAATGTTATTGAATATGCGGTAAAGTTAGTTTCTAAAACTAGACCAAATTCGGATTATTCACCAGAAATTGTAAATAATTTTATAGATTGGGGTGCAGGTCCTAGAGCTTCTCAAAATTTAATTTTAGGAGCTAAGGCAAATGCAGCGATTAATGGTAAGTACTCTCCAGATATTGAAGATGTACAAGCTGTAGCTTATTCAATTTTAAAACATAGAATAGTTAGGAATTACAAGGCAGAAGCCGAAGGTATTTCAGAAAAAGATATAATTGAATCGTTATTCTAATTCTTTACTTGGTAATTCGAAAAAACTAAACATATTTCCACCATACTTTTTTTGATAACTTAACCTAGTGTCATTTTCAAGAGAAGTATGCTTAGAATGCTCAATAATTAATATACCATCATCATTTAAGAGATTATTTTCAAAAACTAAATCAATAATTTTTTCAAATTTCTCGGTTTCAAACCCATAAGGCGGATCAGCAAAGATCACATCGTAAGTTGCTTTAGAGTTTTCTAAAAATTTGTAAACATCACTTTTAATAGTATTTATATCAGCTTCCAATTCTTTGGAAGTTTCATTAATAAAACGAATACAGCCATAGTGAGCATCTACGGCTACAATATTTGTAGTTCCTCTAGAAGCAAATTCATAACTAATGTTTCCGGTACCAGAAAATAAATCTAATACACTAAGATCATTTATATAATATAAATTATTTAAGATATTAAATAAGGCTTCTTTGGCCATATCAGTTGTTGGACGTACTGGTAATTTATTTGGTGCATGTATACGTTTAGATTTGTGCTTACCTGAAATAATTCTCATTAAAATTGATTTAATAGTGTATAGTGTGAATGCGGAGATATTCCTTCTAAATTATATTTTTTATTTGATGTATAAAATTTTATATTTCTAATATATTGAAACAAGATATTATATAATTCAGAATCTTTTTCAATATCACCCATTAAAATAAGTTGTAATTCTTCTGGATTCATAGCTAATTGCTCTGCAGTAAAAAGTATATAGTAAATAAAATCTTCCTTTGTGTTAAATGAAAAATAGTTGTAAAGCTTAAGTTTATGGTGTTTTAGTACAACAATTTCAAAATTTAAGTTGGAAACATTTACAAACATTAATTCTTCATCAATATTTTTATATCTATTTATAAGTGATTCTATTAAAACCGTTGAGGAATGCTTAAAGTTAAAAGAACCAAACTTGTCTAATAAAAAATTATTAATATTTACAAAAGGAATATAAACATTAGCTATTTCAGAGTTAGAAAGTTCATCAAAAGTAATATAATCGTTTTCAAGAACCTTAACAGTATATTTAAGATAATCAGCTAGTTTTTCTTTATTGAAAAAGGGTAGAGGAACTTGAGTTACAAGATTGTTTAAATGGATAACTTTTATATTTTCAAATTTATTTTGAAGTAGTTTATCTTCTGAAAATATTTTTTCAACTAATTCCAAATGTTTATAAGGAGTAGTAACATTACTTAATGCGTATTGCACAAAAGTATTAATTACATTTTCTGTTGAATTATAGATGCAAAAAGAAAATCCATCCAAACTAAGTTGGATGGATAATTGATTATCTTTTAGATTGTTAAAATCTAAATTATTATTTATCCTCTTTATCTGCTTTATCATAAAATGGAGGCCAGTTTCCGTCTTCGCTAACTTCACCTAAAGAACCAATTGTAATAGCTTCACCTCTAATTTCTTCACCACCAATAGCTTCTTTTTCTTGTTTAATTAAGTTGTAATCCATTCCTTTTAAAATTAAAGCTTTATCAACTTGAACTTCAAAAACAGGAGCTTTTAAACCTTGGATTTTTTCAATAACCCCAACTTCAATTTTAAATTTTTCATTTGTACCAGGAATAGACATCATGTCTTTATAATTTTTACCTGCAAATGATAGCTTAACATCTTCATGTCCAACTGTATCAACAACTCTTTCTTCAATTTCTTTAGTAATACCTCCACCAACATGAATTGTTTTAGGAACGTTTCTAGTTTGTGTAATTGCAAATTTAGCAGTGTCAATAAATTTAATAAGATTATCTCCATTAGCTGTGTAATTACCTGTTACTTTTTTATAAGCAACCTCGGCATCACGAATAATTTTTAAGTTTTCAATTACTTTAGCATAACGAACTTTTTTCTCTTTATTGAATTTAATAGGCTTTCTAATTTCAAAATTGATATTATACACTAGCAATGCTGCGAGACCAATTAATATTATTGAAACTATCCAATGTAATTTTCTTGGAATATAATTAACTATTGCAAAAGCTAATAAGCCTGTAACTAGGATACCCGCTAGGATAATCAAAATTGTTGTCATTTGTTTCTTCTTTTTAAATGTGTGTACGCAAATCTACAATTTTTTTTTAATGAGAAAAACTTTTCTGGCAAAATCAATTTGTATATTTGAAATTTATTTTAAAATGACAAAGACAGCAACAGAATTTTATAGCGAATTAATCAAAAAATTTCCTTTTGAACCAACTAATTCACAAGATTTATTATTGGAGAGTTTATCTAAATTTATTTTTAGTAATAATAAAGAATCTTTATTTTTATTAAAAGGGTATGCTGGTACGGGAAAAACGACAACAATTAGTACAGTTGTGAATAATTTATGGAAAGTTGGGAAAAAAGCTGTTTTGTTAGCTCCAACCGGTAGAGCTGCAAAGGTTATTTCAGGTTATTCAAAAAGACAGGCATTTACAATTCATAAAAAAATATATTTTCCGAAAAAAAATAAAGGAGGAGGAGTTGACTTCACTTTACAGACTAATAAGCACACAAACACTATTTTCTTTGTAGATGAGGCATCCATGATACCTGATAGTCCAAGTAATGCTAAACTCTTCGAAAAAGGCTCTCTATTGGACGATTTAATGTCTTATGTATATTCCGGAGCACATTGTAAAATTATTTTTATTGGAGACACTGCGCAATTACCACCTGTTAAATTAGATTTAAGCCCAGCTTTGGATGGAGATAAATTAGCATTGAATTATAATAAAGATGTTACAGAGCTGGAGCTGGATGAAGTTATGAGGCAGCACGCAAATTCTGGAATTTTAATTAACGCTACTGATTTACGCTTAAAAATAGGGAATAATGGCTATGAGACTTTTAAATTTGAACTGGGTTATCCTGATTTAATAAGATTAACAGATGGTTATGATATTGAAGATGCAATAAATTCAGCATATGATAATATTGGGGTTGAAGATACTGCCTTTATTGTTAGGTCTAATAAAAGAGCTAACCAATATAATCAGCAAATTAGGAGTAAAATTAGAGGCCAGGAAAATGAAATATCAACTGGAGATTTTGTAATGGTTGTAAAAAATAATTATTTTTGGTTGAAAGAATCTAGTGAAGCTGGTTTTATTGCTAATGGTGATATTTGTGAAATTCTTCAAATCTTCAGTATCAAAGATTTATATGGATTTAGATTTGCTGAAGTTCAGATTAGAATGATTGATTATCCTAATGAAAAACCTTTTGAAACTGTTTTGATACTGGATACTTTAACTTCAGAATCGCCATCTTTATCTTATGAAGAATCTAATAAACTATATCAAGAAGTAGGGAAGGATTTTGCTCACGAAAAATCAAAGTATAAACAATTATTAGCTATTAAAAAGAGTAAATATTTTAATGCATTACAAGTGAAGTTTTCATATGCTGTAACTTGTCATAAATCACAAGGTGGTCAATGGAAAACAGTTTTTATAGAACAACCTTATTTACCAGAAGGACAGAGTGTTGAGTATTTAAGATGGTTGTATACAGCGTTAACAAGAGCACAAGAAAAACTATATTTAATAGGGTTTAAGGATGATTTTTTTATTGAATAAATTTGTTGTTATAAGGTAATGAAAAGAAAAAAGTAGAACCTACATTTTGAACACTTTTAACCCAAATTTCACCTCCTAACATTTCTACAAAAGCTTTACTAATTGAAAGTCCTAAACCTGCGCCTTGTGTGGTATTTGTATCTTCAATATCAGCTTGAATAAAACGTTCAAAAATTGCATCTTGTCTATTACTAGCTATACCCATTCCTGAATCTTTAACATAAAAGACTATTGAACTATTATCATCTTTTACATCATAACCAAATTCTATTAAACCTTCTTCAGTATATTTTATTGAGTTTTTAATAAGATTAGTAAATATTGCGTAAAACTTTTCATAATCAGTATTAACTACAGCTAAATTATTAGGTAAAGGTTTGTAAATTATTAGTTTAAGGTTTTTATTTTCAGCTTCAACAGTAAAAAAATTAAAAAGATTATTAATTTGTTCATTTATATTAAAATCAGAATAAGAAGTGAGCATTAAACTTGCTTCAATTTTTGAAATATCAATAATATTATTAATTAAGTTAAGCATTCTATCTCCACTTTTTTCAATAATTTCTATATATTTTTCTCTTTTTTCACTAGTTAAGTGTGGTGTTTTTAATAATTCTGTAAATCCAAGAATACCACTCATAGGTGTTCGTATTTCGTGACTAATATTTGCTAGAAAGGCAGTTTTTAAACGTTCACTTTTTTCAGCTTCTTCTTTAGCGTTTATTAAGTTTTGTTCAGTTAATTTTAACTGTGTTATATCAAATGCAGATATAATTATTGCATCTAATCCCTTCCAATTAATAAGATCTATATTAACATTTATCCAGCTTTCAGTCTTATCTTTCTTTAAAATTTTAAGTTCAGAATTAAGAGTTTTATTCTCTTTTAAATAACTTGTATTTAGTTTATTACAGAATGTTTTAAAGTCTGGGTGAATTAGTTTATAAATTTTTAAATCAACTAATTCCCTAAAATTATAACCGGTAAATTGTTCTGCTGAATTATTAGCATATATAATACTATTATTGTGGTATATAAGTATACTTGCTGCTGTTGTGTTTAATAATGTACGCAAGCATTTTTCATTTTCTATCAATGATTTTTCAGCTATTTCACGTTGTTTTTTTTCGTGTGCTTGCGATAATTTTATACCTAAATGATTTATAATAGGCTTCAACTCATTTGCTAAATTAATATTAAACGGCTTTTTTCTGCCTAATATTAAAATTCCATAATTTGTTAAATTGTAAGCGTAATAAATTGTATTTTCTAATTTAAACTCTGAACATGGTTCATGGGCAGATTGCGGTATGCTTATAAAATATGCTTTAACCTGTTCCCAATCTTTTGATTTTTTATAAACGTATGGAATAAGTAAAGTTTCTTCATATAGCAGATTATTATATTTTAAAACTCCGGCAGAAAAACAATTTAATTTCCTAAGGTATAGAGGAATACTTTTTTTTAATATTGTGAGCTCATTGCTATCATTGTAGGAACTAAAAACAAGTTCTAACAACATTTCTGTTTGTAAGTTATATTTTACCATATACCAATTACAATAGTTTTATTGAAAATTTCTAAAACTGACTCTCCTGAATTGGCAATTTCTCCAATACTTAAGATTCCTATGGTTGCTGATTTTTGTTCTACAGCTGCAAGTTCCATATCAAAATTATCATCCATATAAAGGGCTCTAGAAATACAATCTAAACAAAAAGTAGTTTTTATTTCAGTTTTTTTACTATTTGAAAAAGCTTGTTCCGTAGCGGTTTTTGCACTTTCTATTAGTGATTCTTTATTGCCATTTAATATTTCAATATATTCACCTTCGTGAATTTTATCGATTAAATGAATACTGTCATTAATAGTTTTAAAAGGGTCTCTAACAACTTTTTCTGCATCAATTTTTGAAATTCCTAAAGGATAAGATTTTGCAATTTCAAAAAAGTTATCTTCATTAAAGGTTTTTTTTGAATGTGGCTCAACCACTTCTTTATATGCTTCAAAAGCAGGTTTCCAATTAATACTAACTATTTTATTTTTTATTGTTTTTGTAACTTTTAATGGAGATGAAATAGATTCCCAACCATGTGCAGCACCAATAGCTATTTTCTCATTGGCCCAGCCAATTACGGCAGCATTTTCATATAAACCATCATTATTTAAAATACAAGGGAATGAATTAAAATTTAAAGAGCCAGCACCACCACCAATATATATAAGATTTACTCCAAAAAAATTGAACAATGTTTCAGTTAAAACTGTTTTATTTTTGCTTAAGGCATCATAAAAAACAAATAGAGAGCTTAATGGGTTTATAGAGTTTTTTTGAATAGTTTCTAATTGTTCAAAAACAGTTTCGCTAGAGTCAGATAATTTAATAATTTGAGTATTTAATTCAAACTGTAAAGGAATTAATAAAATACCCGTTTTTTTTCTTTTTCCGTTAAAAATTAATTCAGGAAAAACACCCCCAATAATAGGTTTTATAGTGTTTTTAAGTATTGGAGTAAGATCTTTTTCATTATATTGATGGGCGTCAGCCATAAAAAATAAAATGGATTTTACAGTTTTGTCATTTTCCAAATTAATTAAATGACTTTTTAAAGAGGTAATGTTACCTGGGGGTAAATATATCTGATTCATGATAACGTAACATTTTTAATTTATAGCGTGAAATATTGCAAGAAATTATGCAATTGAATAACTAATTTACAATTTTAAATTAAAAAAGCATTTTTTTTAACTCTATTTTGTAAACTAGATTAACAATTATAAAAAAAATAAAGTAAGAACAATCCTATTTAAACATATCCATACCAGGAATATTAGGCATTCCATCTTTTGCCGCTACAGCCAATTCATGTTCATTAACCTCATTTGCTTTAGAAAGAGCTTTGTTAAGAGCAATTATTAAATAATCTTCAATCTCTTCATTGTTAGAAAGTTCATTAGATATTGAAATATTTTTGATACTTCTATTTGCCGTTACTGTTACTTTTACTTTGCCATTACCAGCCTCACCATCAATTAAAACGGTATTTAATCTAGTTTTTGTTTCTTCAATTTTTTGTTGAGCTTCTTTAAGCTTTCCCATCATTCCTGTTAAGTCTCCAAACATTTTTATCTATTTTAACATGTTGCAATTGCAAATATAGTATTTTTGCCAATTGAAAATAATATAGAATGTCAGAGATAAAAATAGATAAACCAATTGCCAAGAAAATTAAAAAGGAATTAGATATTCATGGAGATGTTAGAATTGATAATTATTATTGGCTAAATGAAAAAGAAAATCCAGAAGTTATTGATTATTTAAATGCTGAAAATGAGTACTATAATAAAATAACAGGACATACAAATCAATTTCAGGAAGATTTATTTGAAGAGATTAAATCTAGAATTAAAGAGGATGATGAGTCTGTTCCATATAAAAAGAATGGTTATTTTTATATAACTCGTTATGAATTAGGAAATCAGTATCCTATTTATACAAGAAAAAAGAAATCTTTAAAAGCAGAAGAAGAAATATTGTTTAATGTTAATGAAATGGCTAAAGGTTATAGTTATTATAATTTAGCGGGGCTTTCAATTAGTTTAAATAATAAATATGTGGCTTATGGAGTTGATACTGTTAGTAGAAGGCAATATACTTTACAATTTAAAAATTTAGAAACAGGTGAATTGTTTCCTGAAAAAATTGAAAATACAACAGGAGGAGCTACTTGGTCCCCAGATAATAAAACAGTTTTTTACACTCAAAAGAACCCAACTACATTGCGTAGTGAAAAAATATTTAGACATATATTAGGTACAGATCCATCAGAGGATGTTGAAGTTTATCATGAAAATGAAGAATCATTTAATACTCATGTTTACCGCACCAAATCAGATAAATATATTGTTATAGGTTCTTACAGCACGGTTTCAACAGAGTACAGATTTTTAGACGCAGATAAACCTTTAGGAGATTTTAAAATTTTTCAACCAAGAGAAAGAGACTTAGAATACAGTATTGCTCATTATAATGGTTATTTTTATATTTTAACAAATAAGGATAATGCTACTAATTTCAAATTAATGAAAACTTCTAGTAGTGAAACATTAAAAGAAAATTGGGTTGATGTAATTCCTCATAGAGAAGATGTATTATTAGAAGATATTTCTATTTTTAAAGATTTTTTAATAGTTGAAGAAAGAAATAATGGACTGAATAAAATTAGAATAATTAAATGGGATAAATCTGAAGATTATTACCTTCCATTTGAAGAAGAAACATATTCTGCTGGAGTATATTTTAATCCGGAATTTGATACAAATGTAATTCGTTACGGATATAATTCTATGACTACTCCAAGTTCAGTAATCGATTTTAACGTGGATGATAAATCCAAAGAAATAAAAAAAGAGCAGCAAGTTTTAGGTGGTAAATTTAATAAGGAAAACTATAAAAGTAAGCGATTATGGGCAACAGCGCGTGATGGTGTTAAAATTCCTATTTCATTAGTTTGCAAAAAAACAACAGTGATTTCTAAAAATACTCCGTTATTATTATATGGCTATGGATCTTATGGACATACATTAGATGCGGGATTTAGTTCTTCTAGATTAAGTTTATTAGATAGAGGTTTTGTTTTTGCAATTGCTCATGTAAGAGGGAGTGAATATTTAGGTAGAAATTGGTACGAAAATGGAAAATTATTAAATAAATTAAATACTTTTTATGATTTTATTGATTGTTCTAAATTCTTAATAGAGCATAAATACACTTCAAATAAACATCTTTATGCAAGCGGTGGTTCGGCAGGAGGTTTGTTAATGGGAGCCATAATTAATATGAATCCAGAATTGTATAATGGGATTTTAGCTTCTGTACCTTTTGTAGATGTTGTAACTACAATGTTAGATGATACAATTCCTTTAACAACTGGTGAGTACGATGAATGGGGAAATCCAAATGAAAAAGAATATTATAATTATATGAAATCTTATTCACCTTATGATAATGTTAAAGAACAAGATTATCCTAACATGTTAGTAACAACTGGTCTTCATGATTCACAAGTACAATATTTTGAACCAGCTAAATGGGTAGCAAAATTGCGAGAATTAAAAACAGATAAAAATATATTAGTGATGCATACAGATATGGAAGCTGGCCATGGCGGGGCTTCAGGAAGATTTGACTCGCTAAAAGAGGTTGCAAGAGATTATAGTTTTATACTAGATTTAGAAGGTATAAAGTCTATTTAAAAAAAAATATTAAATTTGCATGTTAGATAATTAATAATAGTTCAAAATATTTTATTTTGATTTTTTGAATTAAACTCTAAAAAATGACATATAATACTGGAATAAGTAATAATATTTTAGATCTTATTGGTAATACACCTTTAATTAAATTAAATAAAATTACAAAAAAGCTTCCTGGTAATTTTTACGCAAAGTATGAAGGGTTTAACCCAGGGCATTCTATGAAAGATAGAATTGCATTGCATATAATTGAAGAAGCCGAGAGGCAAGGGTTGCTTAAAGAGGGGAGTACTGTTATTGAAACTACATCTGGTAATACTGGGTTTAGTATGGCAATGGTAAGTATTATTAAAGGTTACAAATGTATATTAGCAGTTTCTTCAAAAGCATCTATAGGGAAAATTAACATGCTTAAAGCAATGGGAGCAAAGGTTTACGTTTGTCCAGCGCATGTGAAAGCAGATGACCCAAGATCATATTATGAAGTAGCAAAAAGGCTTCATACTGAAACAGCAAACTCTTTGTATATTAATCAATATTTTAATAAATTAAATGCTGAAGCCCATTATAATTCAACTGGGCCAGAAATTTGGAAGCAAACAAATGGTGAACTAACTCATTTAATTGCAGCAAGTGGAACCGGAGGAACAATATCAGGCGTTTCAAAATATTTAAAAGAACAAAATCCAAATATTAAAACTTTAGGAGTAGATGCTTTTGGGTCTATTTTAAAGAAATTTCATGAAACAGGTGAATTTGATAAAAATGAGATTTACCCATATAGAATTGAAGGTTTAGGGAAAAATTTAATTCCTACAGCAACTGATTTTAGTGTAATTGATGTTTTTGAAAAAGTAACTGATGAATCAGCGGCTCATAGAGCTAGAGAGTTGGCAGTAACTGAAGGGTTGTTTACAGGTTATACTAGTGGGGCAATAATTCAGGCGGCAATTCAATATGCTGAAAAAGGAATGTTTGATGAAAATTCTAAAGTAGTATTAATTTTACCTGATCATGGTTCAAGATATATGGAGAAAATATATAGTGATGATTGGATGAAAGAACAAGGTTTTTTTGATGCAAAAAAACAAGCACACGAAGAAGTTGAGTTTATCAAATAGAATAAATACTAAAAAATAAAAAAAGAGGTTATGAATATATTCATAACCTCTTTTTTTTGTACTATTTAGATTTGAAAACCACAAAAAAAATGCCGTTCTTTGCAGCATTGAAAAAATAATAGTTTTATTATTTTTTTTGCAAATTTTTATATATGAAAGATTTATTTGAAAGAATCGTTAAAGATAAAGGTCCATTAGGAAAATGGGCTAAACAAGCAGAAGGATACTATGTGTTTCCAAAGTTAGAGGGTGAAATTTCTAATAGAATGAAGTTTAACGGAAAAAAGGTAATTACCTGGAGTATAAATGATTATTTAGGCTTATCTAATCATCCTGATGTAAGAAAGGCAGATGCTGATGCAGCTGCTGAATATGGGATGGCTTATCCTATGGGAGCTAGAATGATGTCTGGTCATACAGTTTTTCACGAACAATTAGAGAAAGAATGTGCAGAGTTTGTAGATAAAGATGCAGCATATTTAGTGAATTTTGGTTATCAAGGAATGGTATCTGCAATTGACGCTTTAGTTAGTAAAAACGATGTTATTGTTTATGATATGGATGCACATGCCTGTATTATAGATGGTGTTCGTTTACATCCTGGAAAACGTTTTACGTTTCAACATAACAATATTGAGAGTTTAGAGATAATGTTAAAACGTGCTACCAAAATAGCTAATGAAACTAATGGGGGAATTCTTGTTATTTCAGAAGGTGTTTTTGGAATGAGAGGAGAGCAAGGTAAACTGAAAGAAATAGTTGAATTAAAGAAAAAATTTAACTTCAGACTATTAGTTGATGATGCACATGGATTTGGAACGCTAGGAGAAAATGGTAGAGGAACAGGATTTGAACAAGGAGTTCAAGATGATATAGATGTATATTTTGCAACTTTCGCAAAATCTATGGCTGGTATTGGAGCTTTTTTTGCAGCTGATAAAGATATAATTCAATATTTACAGTATAATATGCGTTCTCAAATGTTTGCTAAATCTTTGCCTATGGCAATGGTTAAAGGAGCATTAAAACGTTTGGATATGATACGTACTATGCCAGAGTTAAAAGGTAAACTTTGGGAAAATGTAAATGCATTACAAAATGGTTTAAAGGATAACGGATTTAATATTGGAAATACAAATACTTGTGTTACTCCAGTATTTTTAGAAGGTGATATTCCTGAAGCAATGGCTATGGTAAATGATTTACGTGAAAACTATGGAATATTTTGTTCAATAGTAGTATATCCAGTAATTCCTAAAGGATTAATTATTTTAAGGTTAATTCCTACTGCTACTCATACTTTAGAAGATGTAGAAGTAACTATTAAATCTTTTTCTGCAATTAGAGAAAAACTTGAAAAAGGAATTTATAAACGTATTGCAGCTTCAATGGTGAAATAGTTTATAATTTTTAAACATAAAAAAACCTTTTAGAATTAAATCTAAAAGGTTTTTTTATTTTATTGAGGTTTTGTTTTAATATCCCTCAGATATATTTTTTAAAGTATTTTTATTTGAAATTTTAATTCTCTTACCAATTAAATCTATAACACCATCTTTCTTTAGGTTAGATAATAATCTAATAGCAGATTCAGTGGCCGTTCCAATTGTATTGGCAATTTCCTCTCTAGTTAAAATTATATCAATACAGCCGTCACTATCAGAGCCAAAAGTATCTTCCAAATGTAACAGTGTTTCAGCCAATCGGTCTTTAACAGGTTTTTGTGCCATTTGAGATATAGAAGTATTAGCGTCGTTTAATTGCTGTGAAATATTCTTCATTAAACCTAAAGAAAATAAATTATTTTCCTTAATTGTATCCAAAATATCTCCTTTTGGTATAAAGCAAACATGCATATCTTCAAGCGCAATTGCATTTAAACCAACTAATTCTTCACTTAAAATAGATCTATGACCTAAAATATCGCCGCCTTTAATAAATTTAATTATTTGTTCTTTACCGTTAGTGTTAAGCTTTGTTAATTTACCTTTTCCATCTTTAATACAATAAAGTCCATTAATTGTATTGCCTTCAGTGATAAGATTTTCTCCTTTTTTTATTAGAAGTGAAGTTTTATGTTCTGAAATACATTCTAATTCTTCATTTGTCAATGTTTTAAGAGCATTAAATCTTTTAATAATACATTGTCTGCATTTGGACATAGTTATTCAGTGGTGTTTGAGTCGTAATGAAACAAATGTACAAAATAAAATGATTTTTATCATATTTTACGTGGAATAAATCAATAGTTTTGTAGCGAAATTGATTTAAGATGAGTTTAAATAATTGTTATCATTGTGGTGCCGATTCAAGTAAGAAACCAATAAAATTTAATGATAAAATATTTTGTTGTAACGGTTGCAAAACTGTTTATGAAATTTTGAACGCAAATGAATTAAATTGCTATTATGATTTAGAGTCTACTCCAGGGACCATTCCAAAAGATATAAAAGGAAAATATAATTATTTAGAAAATATTGAAATAATTGAAAAACTTCTTGAGTTTTCTGATGGTGAAACGTCTGTAATTGAGTTGTATATACCTAATATACACTGTAGTTCATGTATTTGGGTATTAGAAAATTTAAGTAAATTAAACGATGGTGTTACCATGTCTATGGTTAATTTCCCTGAAAAATCACTACGAATAACCTTTAAAAATGAGCGAACAAACCTTAAAAATATAGTTGAACTTATCACTTCAATAGGGTATGAGCCATATATAAGTTTGGATGATGCCGATTCTAAAAGACAAAAAGTAGATAAAACGTTAATTTATCAATTGTCAATTGCTGCTTTTTGTTTTGGTAATATTATGTTGCTTTCATTTCCAGAATATTTTGAGGCGGATGAGTTTTGGCTAGAAAAATATAAGTATTTATTCAGGTGGTTAATGTTTATAATGGCGGTACCTGTTGTGATTTATTCTGCAAAGGATTATTTTATATCAGCATATAAAGGTTTGAAGCATAAAATGTTAAATATTGATGTGCCTATTGCATTAGGGATTTCGGTGTTATTTTTAAGAAGTTCTTATGAAATTATTTTTGATTTAGGATCAGGCTTTTTTGATAGTTTAACAGGTTTGGTTTTCTTTTTATTACTTGGGAGATATTTTCAACAAAAAACATATAATTTTTTATCATTTGAACGTGATTATAAATCTTATTTTCCTATTGCTGTTACAATTATAAATAATGAAAAAGAAAGTACTATTCCTGTTAAAGAAGTAAAAAAAGGAGATAGATTATTAATTAGAAACGAAGAGTTAATACCTGTAGATGGAATTTTAATAAACGGAAATGCAGCAATTGATTATAGCTTTGTAACCGGAGAATCTATACCTGTTTCTAAGAAATCTGGAGATAAATTGTTTGCTGGAGGTAAGCAAACTTCTGGGGCAATAGAGATGGAAGTAATAAGTAGTATTTCTCAAAGTTATTTAACTCAATTATGGAGTAATGATGTGTTTAATGATAGTTCTGGTTTAACCATAAAAAATATTACAGATCGTATTAGTAAGTATTTTACAATTGCTATACTTAGTATTGCTGTAATTGCAGGGATATTTTGGTACAATTTTAACCCTTCAATGGCATTTAACGTTGTAACTTCAGTATTAATTATAGCTTGTCCTTGTGCATTGGCGTTATCGGCTCCTTTTGCTTTAGGTAATATGTTACGAATTTTTGGTTATAAAAAGTTTTATTTAAAAAATGCTGAAACAATAGAAAGTATTTCAAAAGTAAATACTATTATTTTTGATAAAACAGGAACTATTACTTCAAATGATAAAACTCAAATAAGTTATAAAGGTGAAACACTAACTATTGAAGAAAAAAAGGGATTGAAAAATGTTTTAAGAGCTTCAAACCATCCGTTAAGTAGATCGTTATATAATTTTTTGAATGAATTATCTTTAAATGAAGATCCATCAATGTTTAATGAGGTTTTAGGTAAAGGAATTGAAGCTTCAATAAACAATGTTAGCTACAAATTAGGTTCAGCAAATTTTATAGGTATAGAAGTAACTAAAATAAATGAAACAGCTATTTATATTCAGATAGATGGTAAATTTAAAGGAGGATATATTTTTAAAAATACTTATAGAGAAGAAGCTAAAGAGGTTTTTAATGAATTATCTAAAAACTACAAACTAGTAATTTTATCAGGTGATAATGATGGTGAAAAAGATTCTTTGGAACTATTATTACCAAAAAATTCAAGCCTAAATTTTAATCAAAAACCAGAGGATAAACTTAGTTTTATTAAAAAATTACAAGAATCTGGTGATAAGGTAATGATGATTGGAGATGGATTAAACGATGCGGGTGCATTAGCGCAAAGTAATGTTGGTATTGCTATTTCGGAAGATGTAAATGTGTTTTCCCCGGCTTGTGATGCTATTTTAGATGCTAAACTGTTTAATTCATTACCAAAATTTTTAAGTCTGTCAAATAAAACAATTAAAATTATAAAAGCAAGTTTTATTTTATCATTGGGGTATAATATAATAGGTATGTACTTTGCTTTAAATGGTTTACTTACACCTGTAGTTGCTGCAATTTTAATGCCTTTAAGTTCAATATCTATTGTAGTATTTGTTACAGTTCTTACAAATTTGGTTGCAAGAAAACTTTAATTTTATCAAGGGATTTAAATAGATGATAATTATCATCTATTTTTTAAATAAAAATTTTACTTTTGTTTTTGAAAACTAAAAATCAGCTAATTTTATAAAAAATGGAGGTAGTTTATATAACAATAGGTGTAAGTATAATTGTTGCCATATTTTTTTTCATAGTATTTATTAAATCAGTAAAATCCGGACAGTATGAGGATACTTATACGCCGTCTGTTAGGATGTTATTTGATGATGAGTTAGTTTCAAAAGATAAACCTAAAGGTGAAAATCAACAAATTTAATATATAATCAATTAATTTAATCAAACAAGTATGGAGAAAGAACAGTTTTATTACGATAATAAAATCGTTAAAATGTTTCTTTGGGCTACAATTCTTTGGGGAGTTGTAGGTATGTTAGTAGGGCTTTTAGTAGCGCTATTATTTGTATTCCCAGGATTATTAGAATTTGCAGGAGCTGATAACGCTATTTCGTGGTTAAGTTTTGGTCGTTTACGACCACTTCACACAAATGCCGTAATTTTTGCTTTTGTGGGTAATGGAATCTTTTTAGGAGTTTATTATTCAACTCAAAGATTGTTAAAAGCAAGAATGTTTAATGATGTTTTAAGTAGAATTCATTTTTGGGGATGGCAAGCAATTATTGTTGCCGCTGCAATTACGTTGCCTTTAGGACTAAATTCGTCTAAAGAATATGCAGAATTAGAATGGCCAATTGATATTGCTGTCGTTTTAATATGGGTAATTTTTGGAATTAATCTTATAGGTACAATTTTAAAACGTAGACAAAGACATATTTATGTAGCCATTTGGTTTTATATTGCAACGCTTGTAACAATAGCTGTTTTATACATATTTAATAACTTAGAGATGCCTGTAAGTGCATTTAAAAGTTACTCAGTATATTCAGGGGTACAAGATGCCTTAGTACAATGGTGGTATGGACATAATGCGGTAGCTTTTTTCCTTACAACACCAATACTTGGTTTAATGTATTATTTTGTTCCTAAAGTAGCTAATAGACCTGTTTATTCTTATAGACTTTCTATTATTCACTTTTGGACATTAATATTCTTATACATTTGGGCTGGACCTCACCATTTATTATATACTGCTTTACCAGAATGGGCTCAAAATTTAGGAACTGTATTTTCAATTATGTTAATTTTCCCTTCTTGGGGTGGTATGATTAACGGGTTGCTTACATTACGAGGTGCTTGGGATAAAGTTCGTGAAAACCCAGTATTAAAATTCTTTGTAGTTGCAATTACTGGTTATGGTATGGCAACATTTGAAGGGCCAATGTTATCATTTAAAAACTTAAATGCAATTGGTCACTATACAGATTGGATTGTAGGTCACGTTCATATAGGAGCATTAGCTTGGAATGGATTTATGATTGCTGGTATTGTTTATTGGTTAGCAGAAAAACTTTGGAAAACCCCATTATACTCTAGAAAATTAGCAAATACACATTTTTGGTTAGGAACTTTAGGTATTTTATTTTATGCAATTCCATTATACGTAGCAGGGTTTACACAAGCATTTATGTGGAAACAATTTAATCCTGATGGAACTTTAGTTTACGGGAATTTTCTTGAAACTGTAACTCAAGTAATACCAATGTATGCAATGCGTGCAATTGGAGGTTCATTATACTTAACTGGTTTTATTTTATTAGCAATTAATGTTATTAAAACAGCAAGGGCAGGTAGTACTGTTGAAGATGAATTAGCAGAAGCTTCTCCATTAAAGAAAATTAGCGGTAGAAGAATAGCAGGAGAAGGATTACATACTTGGTTAGAAAGAAAAACAGTTTTATTCACAATATTAACAACTGTAGCAATTTTAATTGGAGGTTTAGTAGAAATTGTGCCGTTAATATTGGTTAAATCTAATATACCAACAATTGCAAGTGTAAAACCATATACACCCCTTGAATTAGAAGGTAGAGATATTTATATAAGAGAAGGTTGTAATAACTGTCACTCGCAAATGATTCGTCCTTTCCGTTCTGAGGTTGAACGTTATGGTGAGTATTCTAAAGCAGGAGAGTTTGTTTATGATTTCCCATTCTTATGGGGTTCTCGTAGAACTGGACCAGATGTTCATAGAATAGGAGGGAAATATAACAATAATTGGCATTTTAATCATATGATGGATCCACGTTCTACTTCTCCAGGTTCTATTATGCCTCGTTATGTTTGGTTAATTAAGAATGATATGAATGCTTCTAATTTAGAAAGTAAAATGAAAGGATTAGTATCTTTAGGTGTTCCTTATTCTGATGAAGAGATTAGCGGAGCGAAAGCAAATTTACTTGCTCAAGCTAAAGAAATTGAAACTAGTTTAAGACAAGATCCTGAGTTTGTTAAAAATTACGGTTCAAGTAATATTCAAAATAAAGAGATTGTAGCTTTAATTTCGTACTTACAGCGTTTAGGTACTGATATTAAAGCAAATAAAACAGCTTTAAAATAATTGAATTATGCTAAAATTTATTAAATACAATTTAGAAAGTATTGATGGAGTTGAAATTTATCCAATAATTTCACTACTATTATTTTTTACGGTTTTTATAACAATGATTATTTTTGTTTATAAATTACCTAAGAAAAATATTGATGAAATAAGCCAATTACCATTAGATAACTACATTAACGACAAAGAAATTAAACATGAATAAAAATTCAGAAAATATATCGGGTTGGAAAAAGTTTATGAAATCTTTGACCAAAGCCCATGAATTAGGGACAGAGGAAGATATAATGTTAGACCATGATTATGATGGTATTAGAGAACTAGACAATGTATTACCGCCTTGGTGGTTATATGGTTTTTATATTACCATTGCAATGAGTATATTCTATATTTTTCAAGTATTTTATAATCCAGAAAATTATAGCCAATCTAATGAATATGCAACAGAAGTTGCTGAAGGTAAAGCTGAAGTGGAAGCTTATAAGGCGGCAAATCCTCAATTATTTGATGATAGTAATATTGTAGCTTTTACAGATGAAGCAAATATTGCAAAAGGAAAAGAATTGTTTACATCTAAAACATGTTTTGCTTGTCATTTAGCTGATTTAGGTGGTAGTATTGGACCTAATTTAACCGATAATCATTGGGTATTAGGTGGAGGAGTAAAAAATATTTACAATACCATTTCTAATGGAGGTAGACCAGGGAAAGGAATGATTGCTTGGGAAACTACAATTACTAGAGAAGAGAGAATTCAATTAGCAAGTTATATTATCTCTATGCAAGGTTCTGCACCAGCAGCACCAAAAGCAGCTGAGGGTGATATTATCTGGCCAGCTCAATAATATATAAAAAATATACCTCATACTTTTGGGGTATATTTTTAATTTTTATAGTTATTAGCAAATTTGGGGGAGCAAAGAAGTAGATTTATATTATTTAAAATTAAATCAACTTCTTTTTCCCCATTTTTTGTCACTTTTGTTTCATAAAAGTATACTTATTAACTATAAATTTGTGTCATAAATTTTAGAAGTCTATATAATTAAATATGGAAAAAGAAACCAAAGAAAGATTTAGAGATTCAATTGGAACAATTGATGAAAGTGGAAAAAGAAACTTTATTTTTCCTAAAAAACCAAATGGAAGATTTTATAATTATAGAACATTTGTAAGTTGGATCTTGCTAGCTTTTTTAATTGGAGCCCCATTTATTAAAATAAAAGGAAACCAGTTTTTACTTTTTAATGTTATAGAACGTAAATTTCACATTTTCGGTTTTCCTTTTTGGCCTCAAGATTTTCATTTATTAGTTATCTCAATGCTTGTAAGTGTAGTTTTTGTTATATTATTTACAGTGGTATTTGGAAGGATTTTTTGTGGATGGATGTGTCCACAAACCATTTTTATGGAAATGGTTTTTAGAAAAGTAGAATATTTAATTGAAGGAGATAGATCAAAACAAATAAAACTTGACAAACAAAAATGGAATGCTGAGAAAATTAGAAAAAGAGTTTTAAAATGGTTTGTATTCTTTATAATTTCATTTATAATTTCAAATGTATTTTTAGCTTATATAATTGGTTCCGATAGAGTATTAGGCTACATAACAGATAGTCCTGCAAAACATGTAAGTACACTAATATATTTATTAGCATTTACAGGCGTTTTCTATTTTATATTCGCTTGGTTTAGAGAACAAGTTTGTATAATTGTTTGTCCTTATGGAAGATTGCAAGGAGTTTTATTAGATAATAAATCTATAAATGTTGCGTATGACCATGTTCGTGGAGAAGGAGAAAATGGACGGAAAAAATTAAGAAAAAACGAAAATAGAGAAGAACTAGGAAACGGAGATTGTATAGATTGTAAACAATGTGTTCAGGTTTGTCCTACAGGAATTGATATTAGAAACGGAACCCAATTAGAGTGTATTAATTGTACTGCTTGTATTGATGCTTGTGACGAAATAATGGATAAATCTGGGTTTGATAAAGGTTTAATAAGATATGCTTCTGAAGACAATATAGAAAAGAAGGAAATATTTAAATTTAATGCAAGACTAATCGCATATTCTGCAATTTTAACTATTTTAATTGGGGTGTTAATAACCATGCTGTTTTTACGTAATGATGTAGAAGCTACTGTTTTAAGATTGCCAGGGCAAACGTTTCAAAGTACTGCAACTACTATAAAAAATGTTTATACAATAAAATTAATTAATAAAACTACGGAAGATATTGAGGATGTAGATATTAAACTTATTTCACATGAAGGAAAAGTAGATTTAGTAGGAGGGCACCTAAATATTGCAAAACAAGCATTGCAAGGAGGTACTTTATTTATTGAAATAGATAAAAAAGACTTAAATTCGTCAAAAGAGAAATTAAAAATCGGGATTTATTCAAAAGGAAAATTAATAGAAACAACAACAACTAATTTTACAGGTCCCTTAAAAATAAAATAAATGAAATTAAGAATAACTTGGCCAGCAGCAATTATATTTTCAATAGTAGCCTTTATGGTGTTTATATTATCTTTTGTTTATAAAGTAACATTTTTGCCTGAATATGACCATCATTTAGTATCTGAAGAATATTATAAGGATGAGTTGAATTATCAAAAAGAAATTGATATGCAAACTAAAGGGTTGGATTTAAAAGAAAATGTTTCAATAAAGAAAACAAAAGAAGGTTTGTTAATTATTTTTCCGAAAGAATTTGAACCGAATGATATAACCGGTGAAATTTATTTTAAAAGATTATCTAATGATAAAATAGATTTTAAACTTCCTATTGAATTAAATTCAAAAGAATTTTTAATTAAAAAAGAGGATTTACTTGAAGGAAGATGGGATGTAATTATTGAATGGACAGCTAATAAAAACACCTATTTATTTAAAGAGAAATTAATGTATTAATTATGTTATGGACTGCTTTAATTTTAGGTTTGGCAGGGAGCTTTCACTGCATAGGAATGTGCGGTCCAATTGCATTTGTGCTGCCAGTTGATAGATCATCTAAATCCAAATTAATTTTTCAAACTTTTTTATATCATTTTGGAAGATTACTCAGTTATTCATTAATTGGAATTCTTTTCGGTTTTATAGGTAAAGGATTATATTTAGCAGGTTTTCAACAACGCTTATCTATTTTAATGGGAGTTGTAATGATTGCCATAGTTTTAATTCCAGCTTCAATCTTTAATAAATACAACTTTTCTAAACCCTTATATAAGATTATAAGTAAAGTAAAACAAAAATTAGGGGTGTATTTAAATAAAAAATCAAGTAAAGCTATTTTTTATATTGGCTTTTTTAATGGTTTTTTACCTTGTGGACTTGTATATATGGCTTTATTAGGTTCAATATCAACCGGTAATGTTTTAGATGGATTGTTATACATGGCAGTTTTTGGATTGGGTACAATTCCATTAATGACTAGTGCTGTATTTTTAGGAAATTTTGTAAATTTATCTTTAAGAAATAAAATTCAAAAAGCCATACCAATTTTTGTAGTGGTAATTGGATTATTATTTATATTGCGTGGGCTAGGATTGGGAATTCCTTATATTTCTCCTTCAAATGCGAAATTACAGATTTCAAATAATCCAGCTAATTGTATAACCATTGAAAAGATAGAATAATTATGAATGAAACTCCTGGATTGACTAAAGAAGATTTTGAAAAAGCGTCTTCTAACCAAGAGCTTTTTGATATTATAAATAAAAAAGGAATTACTATAACTAAGGTTCATAAAAGAATATTTTACGAAAAAGAACTACGAGCTCTACAAATTGAATTAGTAAAACTTCAACAATGGATTTCTAAGAATAAAAAATCTGTTGCAATTATTTTTGAAGGAAGAGATGCAGCTGGAAAAGGAGGGAATATAAGACGTTTTATGGAACATTTAAATCCTAGGTCTTCAAGGTTAGTAGCTTTAACTAAACCTACAGAAGAAGAGAAAGGACAGTGGTATTTTAGACGATATATTAGAAATTTACCCAATCCGGGTGAAATGGTATTCTTTGATAGAAGCTGGTATAATAGAGCAGTAGTTGAACCTGTAATGGGGTTTTGTACAGATGCTCAATATCACAAATTTATGGTACAATTACCTGAATTTGAACATATGTTATACGAAGATGGATTAATTTTAATTAAGTTTTGGATATCCATTTCTAAAGATGAGCAATTATCTAGATTTAACGCACGTTTAGAAACTCCTTTAAAACGCTGGAAATTTAGTCCTGTAGATAAAAAAGGACAAGAACTTTGGGAAAAGTATTCTTATTATAAAGAACAAATGTTTGGTAGAACTCATACAAGTTATAGTCCTTGGGTAATTGTTAAAGCAAATGATAAAAAAGTAGCTCGTTTAGAATGTATACGCTATGTTTTATCACAATTTGATTATGAAGGAAAGGACGAAGCTCTAACAACATTATTACCAGATCCTAATATAATTATGCGATACTATCGTTCATCTAAACAAATTGATTAGTTATGACTGAATTTAAATTAACAGAAGAAAATGTAGAAGTTTTAAATTCTAATAAAGGATTAACATCTCTTTTATCTAGAGAACCTTATAATTTAGAAAAAGCAGTAAGATATGTTAAATATGAGCGTCGTTTAAAAAAATTACAAGTTGAATTAATTCGTATGCAAACTTGGGCAATTCAAGAAAAAGAACGAATTATTATAATATTTGAAGGAAGAGATGGAGCAGGAAAAGGGGGCGCAATTAGAAGAATTACAGAACGTATAAATCCAAGGCATTTTAGAATAGAAGCATTACCAAAACCTACTGAAGATGAACAAACTCAATGGTATTTTCAAAGATATGTTGAAAAATTCCCCAAAGCTGGTGAATTAGTTTTCTTTGATAGAAGTTGGTATAATAGAGCAGTGGTTGAACCTGTAAATGGATTTTGTACTAATGAGGAGTATAATATTTTTATGAACCAGGTAAATGATTTTGAACGAATGATTACCGAATCTGGAATTCGTTTGGTTAAAATCTATATGTCTATTTCCAAAAAAGAACAAGCAAAACGTTTTGAAGACATTAAAAGCAATCCGTTAAAGCAATGGAAGATGACTAGTGTAGATGAGAAAGCTCAGGATTTATGGGATATTTATACCAATTATAAGAATAAAATGTTTGAAAAAACAAACGTACAAAATTCTTCTTGGAAAATTATTAGAGCTAACAGAAAAACAATTGCTAGAGTAAACGCTATTAATCATATTTTAAAAAGTATTCCTTACGATAAAGACCTTGAAATTTAAAATATAAGCAACTAATCTAACTGCTATTTTCTTCTTTATGTTTGCTTAAATCAAAAATTGCTTAATGAAAACAAATAAAGAATTAGAATTGGTGTGGAACTTTGTGAATAATACAGATAGAAATGTATTTTTAACAGGTAAAGCGGGTACCGGTAAAACTACTTTTTTACATAAATTAAAAAATGAATCTTTAAAGCGAATGGTTGTAGTTGCTCCAACTGGAGTTGCTGCTATTAATGCTAAAGGAATGACAATTCATTCCTTTTTTCAAATGCCATTTGGTCCCATTTTACCAGATTCTGAAGAAAATAAATCTTCTAGTTTTAATAGAAAATTTAGTAAAACAAAAATCAATATTATTAAATCTATGGATTTATTAGTAATTGATGAAATAAGCATGGTACGTGCAGATTTATTGGATGGAATAGACAAAACATTAAGACGGTTTAAAAATAGAAACAAAGTTTTTGGAGGTGTTCAATTATTAATGATTGGTGATTTACAACAATTATCTCCAGTAATTAAGGAAAACGAATGGCAATTATTAAAACCTTATTACAATAATGGCTTTTTCTTTAGTAGTTATTCATACCAAAAATGTAATGCTATTACTGTTGAATTAAATCATGTTTATAGACAGGATAATTTAAAGTTTATTGAAATTTTAAATGAAATTAGAAACAACACGTTATCACAATCTTCAGCCAATGAATTAAATAAGCGTTTTTTACCAGATTTTGTCCCTAATGAAAATGATGGCTATATAGATTTAACTACTCATAATAGTAGAGCCGAAAAAACGAATATTTTAGAGTTAGATAAATTAAAATCTAAAGCTCGAATTTATACGGCTAATATTGAAGGTAAGTTTCCAGAATTTTCGTATCCTAATAAAGAAGAGTTAAAACTAAAAGTAGGTGCTCAAGTAATGTTTATTAAGAATGATAGCTCTATTGAAAAACGTTACTTTAATGGTAAAATAGGAAAAATTATTTCTTTAGATAGAGAAGAAGTTATTGTAAAATGTCCCAATGATTCCGCTAATATTATTGTAACACCTGAAATTTGGGAAAACATAAATTATACTGTAAATGCAGAAACAAATGTAATAACAGAAAATAGCATTGGGTCTTATAAACAAATTCCTTTGAGATTGGCTTGGGCAATTACTATTCATAAAAGTCAGGGTTTAACTTTTGAAAAAGCAATTATTGATGCACAGGCAGCATTTGCCCACGGGCAAACATATGTAGCCTTAAGTAGATGTAAATCTTTAGAAGGGCTGGTGCTAAAAAGTAGCATAGATTCAAGTCAAATTATTAGTGATAACAATGTTATTACATTCAATAAGAATGCAGCAGAAAATCAACCAGATGAACGTATATTACAAGACTCAAAAGCAGAATTTCAGTTAAATTTAATTGCTGAATTGTTTGATTTTTTCAGCTTTCTAAATCCAGTTAATCGTGTTTTAGATATTTTTTATAAAAATAGAACAATTATAGACGGAAATTTAGAAACAAGTTTTATTACCATAAAAGATTCAATTACAAACCTATTAAAAATAGGGAATAGCTTTAAAATACAATTACATAATTTATCTGAACCAGATAAAACACCAGAACAAAATGAAAAAATTCAAGAACGTTTTATTAAAGCGCTTCAATATTTTAATAATCAAACTACTTTAAACATTAGCGAACCTTTTAAGAAATTTAAATATACAACTGATAATAAGGCTATTGAAAAGGATATTAATAAACAATTAGATGTATTTGAAGAGTTTTTAGAAACTAAATTATGTTATTTTAAAGGTTTAACTGAAGGTTTTAACACTCATAAATTTTTAGATTTACGAGCTAAAACGGTTTTCTTAATTAAAGAAAAACCAAAAAAAACAAGAGCAACCATTATTGATAACGCGAGTAATCCGCAACTTTTTGAGCGTTTACGTGATTTAAGAGATTCTATTGCAGATGAGAATGATTTAATTCACTATCAGATATTTACTCAAAATGCAATGTATCAAATTTGTGAAACCTTACCAACTACAAAAAGTGGACTTTTAAAAATAAATGGTTTTGGTAAAATACGAGTTGATAAATATGGAAATGCAATTATAAAACTTATTACAGAGTATTGTAATGAAAATGATATTGATATTTTAAAACATCCAGAAATATTTGAAGAAAAAAAAACTAAACAAGAGAAAGGAACTACAAAAAAAGTTTCTTTAAAATTGTTTAAATCAGGAAAAAGTATTGAAGACATTGCAGAAGAAAGAGATCTTACTACAGGAACAATCATAGAACATTTAGCCTCTTTTATTCCATCTAAGGAAGTGAAAATAACCGATTTAATTTTCGTAACATATTATAAAGAATTAAAAGAATTAATTCCTAAAATGACTTTTGAAAACTTGTCGGATTTAAAACATCAAATCGATGCAAAGTATTCTTACACCGATTTGCGTTTAGTTTTAAATGATTTAAATAAAGAATAATTAACGTTAATTATTCTTCAACAATAACCCAATCACCTTTACCAATTAAAGGAATTGCTTGTTTATATTTCATTGATTTATTTTCTCCAGTCATAACATTTTTAAGTGTTACTTTTTCATTTCTACCAATTTTACGCTCAGTACGTACAATTGTTTCCACAATTTGAGGTTCTTGAGTTTGGTTGGTTTGTTGACTTTGTTCAGAAGAGTTTTTGTAATCTTCTTTACTTAATTGAACTTTTTCACGTTTTTGCTCTCTAGCCTGAGAAACTTGATTAGCATCTTGAGATGGTAATTCACCTTTAAATAAGAAAGATAAAACTTCTTTATTTACTTTATCAAGCATACCATTAAACAACTCAAAAGATTCAAATTTATAAATTAACAAAGGATCTTTTTGTTCATATGTTGCATTTTGAACAGATTGTTTTAATTCATCCATTTGACGTAAATGATCTTTCCATGTATCATCAATAATGGCTAAAGTAATGTTCTTTTCAAAATCTGTAACTAAACCTTTACCTTGAGTTTCATATGCCTCTTTAAGGTTTGTAACAACTTTTAGTTCTTTAGTTCCATCAGTAAACGGAACAACAATTCTTTCATATTTATCTCCTTGATTTTCATAAACATCTTTAATTACAGGGTATGCAGCACTAGCACTTCTTTCTAATTTTGCTTTATAATGTTTATAAACAATATCAAATAATTGATCAGTAAGTTCTTGTTCGCTTAAAGTTTTAAATTCTTCTTCCGTAAAAGGTGAAGTTGTAGAAGAAAAACGAATTAATTCAAATTCAAAATTCTGAAAATCATTTGTAGGCTTGTTCTCTCTAATTAATAAACTACAAGTATCAAATACCATATTTACAATATCAACTTGTAAACGCTCACCATATAATGCGTGACGACGACGTTTGTAAACGACTTCACGTTGTGAGTTCATTACATCATCATATTCAAGTAATCTTTTACGTACTCCAAAGTTATTTTCTTCAACCTTGCTTTGAGCTCTTTCAATTGATTTGGTAATCATTGAATGTTGAATAACTTCTCCTTCTTTTAATCCCATTCTATCCATCATTTTGGCAATTCTTTCAGAACCAAAAAGACGCATTAAGTTATCTTCTAATGAAACATAAAATTGTGAAGATCCTGGATCTCCCTGTCTACCTGCACGACCACGTAACTGTCTATCTACACGACGAGAGTCATGACGTTCCGTACCAATAATTGCTAAACCACCAGCCGCTTTAACTTCATCTGATAATTTAATATCCGTACCACGACCAGCCATATTTGTTGCTATTGTAACAATACCAGAGTTACCTGCTTGCGCTACAATATCGGCTTCTTTTTTATGTAATTTAGCATTTAATACATTATGCTTAATATTTCTAATAGAAAGCATTCTACCTAATAATTCTGAAATTTCAACCGAAGTTGTACCAACTAAAACTGGTTGCCCATTTTTAACTAATTTTTCAATTTCATTAATTACCGCATTGTATTTTTCACGTTTAGTTTTAAAAACTAAATCTTCTCTATCTATTCTTAATAATGGAACATTTGTTGGGATTTCAATAACATCTAATTTATAAATGTCCCAAAATTCACCAGCTTCTGTAATAGCAGTACCTGTCATACCAGAAAGCTTGCGGTACATTCTAAAGTAATTTTGAAGAGTAACAGTAGCGTAAGTTTGTGTAGCAGCTTCAATTTTTACATTTTCTTTAGCTTCAATTGCTTGGTGAAGACCGTCTGAATATCTACGACCATCCATGATACGGCCAGTTTGTTCATCAACGATTTTAATTTTGTCTTCCATTATAACATATTCAACATCTTTTTCAAAAAGAGTATATGCTTTTAATAGTTGATTCATTGTATGAATTCGCTCACTTTTTATACTAAAGTCCCTGTATAATTCTTCTTTTTTTGAAAGACGTTCTTCAGGTGAAATATCTTCTTTTTCAATGTTACCAATTTCAGTACTTAAATCAGGTAAAATAAAGAAGTTCTCATCACCACCATCACCAGATAAGTATGAAATACCTTTATCTGTTAATTCAATAGAGTTATTTTTTTCATCAATCACAAAATATAATTCCTCATCTATCTTAGGCATTTCACGATTGTTGTCCTGCATGTAAGTGTTTTCAGTTTTTTGAAGTAATTGTCTAATTCCTTCCTGACTTAAAAACTTAATTAAAGCTTTACTTTTTGGTAAACCTCTAAAAACTCTTAACAATAAAAAACCACCTTCTTTTGTGTTTCCTTCTTTAATTAGTTTTTTAACTTCTGCTAATACACCTGTTAAGTAGTTTCTTTGAATAGAAACTATTTTATCTACATTTGGTTTTAATTCATTAAACTCATGTCTATCAGCATTTGCAGTAGCTCCAGAAATAATAAGTGGAGTACGAGCATCATCAACTAAAACTGAATCCACCTCATCCACAATTGCATAATTATGAGGGCGTTGTACTAATTCATTTGGAGAATGCGCCATATTATCACGCAAATAATCAAAACCAAATTCATTATTTGTTCCGTAAGTAATATCTGAGTTGTAGGCTTTTCTACGTGCATCTGAATTTGGTTGATGATGATCAACACAATCAACACTTAATCCGTGAAATTCAAAAATAGGAGCCATCCAAGCAGCATCACGTTTTGCTAAATAATCATTAACCGTTACAACGTGAACACCTTTTCCTGTTAAAGCATTTAAATAAACGGGTAATGTAGAAACTAGTGTTTTACCTTCCCCAGTCATCATTTCAGCAATTTTACCTTGGTGTAAAACAGATCCACCAATTAACTGAACATCATAATGAACCATGTCCCAAGTAACAAGTTTACCTTGCGCATCCCAGGTATTTGACCATATTGCTTTGTCATTATCTAGTTTTACATTTTCTTTTGCTGCAGAAAGTTCTCTATCAAAAGGAGATGCAGTAACTGTGATACTTTCATTTTCAGTAAACCTTTTTGCTGTTTCTTTTATAACTGCAAATGCCTCTGGCATTATTTCAGTTAAAACAGCTTCTGAAACTTCATAAGTAGTATCTTCTAATTCATCAATTTCAGTATAAATTTCTTCTTTTCTATCAACATTAGCCTCAACTGCTTCTTCTTTTAATTTATTAATTGTAGAAGTTAAATCTTTAGTAGCTTCTGCTATTTTTTCTTTAAAATAAGTAGTTTTTGCCCTTAATTCATCATTTGAAAGATTAGAGATTTCATTTTCAAATTCAGCAACCATTTTAACAACTGGTTGTAATAGCTTTAAATCGCTTTTTTTCTTATCTCCAACAAATACTTTAAGAACGGAGTTTAATATGTTCATCTTTAATGTTTTATTTTATAAATAGCACCTTAAAAAGGTACTGGGTTTTTTGAATTTATAATCGTAAGCGAATTTAAAATATTTAAATTTTAAAAAACTTAAAATTATGTTATAAATTTTCAGTTAAAAGCAAAAAAAAAAAGCCTCCACAGAGACTTTTTTTCGATTATAATATTTTAATATTCATCCTCATTCCAGAGATAATCATCTTCGGAAGGATAATCTGGCCAAATCTCAAGAATTGTTTCAAAGTTCTCATCAGCGTCCTCAATTTCTTGAAGGTTTTCAACAACCTCTAAAGGTGCTCCTGTTCTAATTGCATAATCAATCAATTCATCTTTTGTTGCCGGCCAAGGTGCATCTGATAAATAAGATGCTAGTTCTAGTGTCCAATACATGTTTTGTTGTATTTTTTTAATTTGGTGCAAAAATAATTTTTTTACGCAAAAATGCAAGACATTTCTCGCTTTTTTTTTATATTTAAAAGAACTTATTGCTTTTTCTCAGGTATCCATGGGATTTCTTGAGCTTTGTTATCAATAGTCAATTTTCGTGCCAGTACAAAAAGGTAGTCAGAAAGTCTGTTTAAATATACCAATATTTGTGTGTCTATAGTGCTCTCATCAGCTAGTTGAGTGGTAATTCTTTCAGCTCTTCTACAAATACATCTTGAAATATGACAAAATGACACGGTTGTGTGTCCTCCTGGTAGTACAAAATTAGTCATAGGAGGCAAATTCTCATTCATTTTATCAATTTCACTTTCTAATAATTCAACAGAGGTATTGTCTGTTTTATAAATTTTTAATCGTTCTTTTCCATTTTTCAAGAACTCTTTCTCAGGAGAAGTAGCTAACATAGCCCCAAGAGCAAAAAGTTCATTTTGAATTTTTATTATTGTTTCGATAGAATTTTGATCAATTTTTTGATCTCTAATTAATCCCAAATAAGAATTTAATTCATCTACAGTTCCGTAAGCTTCAATTCTTAAATTATATTTTGGAACTCTTGTGCCTCCAAATAATGAGGTTTTTCCTTTATCTCCTGTTTTAGTGTAAATTTTCATTTAACAAATTTAAAATTAATAATTATTAAAATTTCATGTTCTTATAGTAAAATGCTGTTTTTCCTGTTCTTCTCTAAAAAATACTATTCCCCAAAAATATACATCAATAGTAACTTTTACCTTTGAATGATTTTTAATTTTCCCCCAAATATCTTTCATTTCTTTTGATGAATTAATATCATCAAAAATAAATATCGAGTTGTTGTGAATACTTTTAATACATTGTTCAAAATAAATTAAGGTAGCATCTTTTTTATAATTGCCATTAAAATAGATTAAATCGAATGTAGTTTTATCAAGAATAGGGTTTAAGGTGTTTTTTAAATTACCGGTTACAATATTTATATTGTTAAAATTAAAAGAACGAAATATTTTACTAGCTTCAACAGCAGTGTTTTCAGAATTTTCTAATGCAGTTATAGTTGCTTTAGGATTAGCAATGCTTAAAACAGCAGCACTTAAACTTAATGAAGATCCTAATTCTAAAATTGAAACAGAATTAAAATATTCTACTAACCTTATTAATAAACTAGCTTTTCGTTTACTTATTCCTGTAATTTTAGCTATTTGAGAAACTTTTCTATCATTTCTTTTGAAGTAACGTACAATTTTTTTGAATAAATTTATTTTTAGTTTGTTGGTTTTTGTATTAAAACATTTGGTAACTAAATTATAAACAAAAGGGGAGTGAATACCATGTTTATTTGTTGATTTCAATAGAAATAGTAAGTAAGATTTAATCTTAAACCACATAAATAATTTATTAAAATGCGAAATTAGTAGAAAATAAAAATAAAAAACTATTTAAAATATTATTTCTTTTCCTTCTAAAAATACTTTTAATATTTGCGGGCTTCCAAAAGAATATGGAATAAATGAATAACTAGGTATTTCTTTTGTTATTATAAAATTAGCTTTTTTACCTTTACAAATAGAGCCATGAGTTTTTTCAATACCCATTGCGTAAGCTCCATTTTTTGTTGCAGCATTAATAGCTTCTTCAGGTGTCATTTTCATTTTTATACAAGCTGTAGAAACTACAAAATTCATATTTCCAGAAGGTGTTGAACCAGGATTGTAATCTGTAGCTAATGCTAAAGGTAATCCAGCATCTATCATTTTACGAGCAGGAGTATAAGGAATACTTAAAAAGTAAGAACAACTAGGAAGAGCCACAGGCATTGTTTTAGTGTCTTTTAAAGCTACAATGTCTTCATCTCTCATTTCTTCCAAATGATCTACTGATAGCGCTTTAAATTCTACACCAGCTTGTATACCACCAATAGCGTTAAATTGATTTACATGAATTTTAGGTTTCAAGTTATACTTTTTAGCTGCTTTTAATAATCGGATGGTGTCGTTAATATCAAAATAACCTGTTTCACAAAAAACATCAAAAAATTCGGCTAAATTTTCATTTGAAATTTCAGGTAAAATTTCATTAATAACAAGGTCTAAATAGCCACTTTTGTTGTTTTTATATTCTAAAGGGAGCGCATGAGCGCCTAAAAAAGTTGCTTTAATTGTAATTGGGTAATTTTCATTTAATTTTTTAATAACTCGCAGCATTTTTAATTCTGCTTCTTTGGTTAAACCATAGCCAGATTTAATTTCAATTGCACCAGTACCAAGTTTTATTACTTCTTCTAAACGTTTTGAAGATTGTTTATATAATTCTGCTTCAGAGATTTGCTGTAATTTTTTGGCAGAATTTAATATTCCACCACCATTGTTGGCAATTTCTTCATAAGACAAACCATTAATACGATCTACAAATTCTTGTTCTCTATTTCCTGAATAAACTAAATGGGTATGACTATCGCACCAAGTAGGTAAAATTATTTTACCAGAAACATCAATAATAACATCGAAATTTAAAGGTTTTAAATCTTTCATTTTACCAAAATCAAGAATAAATTCATCTTTAATAATTAGAAAAGCATTTTTTATAACTGGGAGATTTTTCATTTCTTTTCCTGAAACAAATTGCTTGGAAATTTCTTCAACTTGTACTAAAGTTTTTATGTTTTTAAATAGTGTAATCATAATGATATAAAATTGTAAATCAAAGATACCGATATTTAACAAAATATCAATTTACGTTAAAAAAGAATAAATTGGTTAACCAATTCAGAATAAAAGAGTATATTGGTTAACCAGTTTTAAAATAAAAGAGTATTTAGTATGGAATTTTATACATAAAAAGTATCTTTGAAAAAAATTTAAATAATGAATAAAGCCGTTTATATTGCAACAAGCGAAGCCAATAGTGGTAAATCAATTGTTGCTCTTGGTTTAATGAGTATTCTATTAGGTAAAACAGCCAAAGTTGGATACTTTAGACCAATAATTAATGATGTGAAAGAAGGTGAGAACGATAATCATATCAACACAGTAATTTCTCATTTCGAATTAGATATTGACCCAAATGATTCTTATGCTTTTACCAGGAAGCAGTTTATTAGTAAAAGAAATAAGGGAAAAGAAGGTGAAATTTTTGATACAATTATAAAAAAGTATAAGGCAATAGAAGAAAAAAATGATTTTGTTCTAGTTGAAGGTACAGATTTTTCAGGAGAAGGTAGTGCTATTGAATTAGATTGGAATATTGAAATTGCTAAAAATTTAGGAATACCATCAATAATTGTTTCAAGTGGGGTAGGTAAAACTTTAGACGAGTTTGTTGAAGGTTTGCATTTAGCTTACGATTCATTTAAAGAAAAAGAAGTTGAAGTACTTGCTGTAGTAGCAAATAAGGTACAAGAAGCTAATATAAAAATTGCAGAAAAAGGATTAAAAGATAGTTTACCTAAAGATGTATATGTAGGAGTTATTCCAATAATTGATTCTTTAAAAAATCCTACAGTTAAAGAAATTGCAGAAGCAATAAATGCTAAAATTTTATTTGGTGAAGAAAATATAAATAACCAAACGGCAAGTTTTAGTGTAGGGGCAATGCAATTACGTAACTATTTAACTCATTTAAAAGATAATAATTTAATTATAACTCCCGGAGATAGAGCTGATATTATTTTAGGTGCATTACAAGCAAATATATCTTCTAATTATCCAACAGTTTCAGGAATGGTATTAACTGGTGGTTTGGTTCCAGAAGAGTCTATTATTAAATTAATTGATGGTTTAGCTCAAATAATGCCAATTTTATCTGTAAAAGAAGGAACTTTTGGAACAGCTAATAAAATAGGGTCTGTAAAATCTCAAATATATGCTGATAATATTCAAAAAATTACTACATCATTAAATACCTTTGAAAAGTATATTGAAGTAGATAAACTAACAGAAAAGTTAGTCACTTTTGAAAATGAAGGAATTACACCTAGAATGTTTCAGTATAATTTGATAACTAGAGCTAAAAATGAACGAAAACATATTGTTTTACCAGAAGGTTCTGATGATAGAATTATAACAGCGGCAGTACGTTTAATAGATACAGATATTGTGGATCTAACTATTTTAGGAGATCGCGTAACAATTGAAAGTGCTATTTCAAGATTAGGGTTAATAGTTGATGTTGAAAAATTAAACATTATCAATCCAATAGAATCTGAGTATTTCAAAGATTTTGCAAATACATTGTATGAATTGCGTAAACATAAAGGACTAACTTTAGCAATGGCTGAAGATTTAATGGGAGATGTTTCTTACTTTGGTACTATGATGGTACACAAAGGTTTAGCAGATGGAATGGTTTCTGGAGCAGCACATACAACAGGACACACAATATTACCTGCATTACAATTTGTAAAAACAAAACCAGGAGTATCTGTAGTATCATCCGTATTCTTTATGTGTTTAGAAGATAGAGTTTCAGTATTTGGAGATTGTGCAATAAATCCAAACCCAAATGCAGAACAATTAGCAGAAATTGCAATTTCTTCAGCAGAAAGTAGTATTAATTTTGGTATTGAACCAAAAATAGCAATGCTTTCATACTCATCAGGAGCTTCAGGAAAAGGAGCTGATGTAGATATTGTAAGAGAAGCAACAAAAATTGTAAAAGAAAAACGACCTGATTTAAAAGTTGAAGGACCTATACAATATGATGCAGCAGTAGATCCAAAAGTAGGAAAAAGTAAAATGCCTGATTCTGAAGTTGCAGGACAAGCAAACGTTCTAATTTTTCCAGATTTAAATACAGGAAATAATACTTATAAAGCAGTACAACGTGAAACTGGAGCTTTAGCAATAGGGCCAATGTTACAAGGTTTAAACAAACCTGTTAACGATTTAAGTAGGGGTTGTACTATAGACGATATTTTTAACACAGTAATTTTAACAGCAATACAAGCACAAGGAGAATAATGAAAATTTTAGTTATAAATTCAGGAAGTTCATCTATTAAATATCAATTATTTAATATGCCTTCAAAAGAAGTAATTTGTTCAGGATTAGTAGAACGAATAGGATTAAATAACCCAGAAATACATTATAAATCAAATGATCATAAAGTTGATAGAGTATGTAGAATTTCAGACCATAAAGTTGGTTTAGAAAAAGTGGTTAAATTTTTATTAGATGAAGAAACAGGAGTTATAAAATCTACTTCTGAAATTTCAGCAGTGGGACATAGAGTAGTTCATGGTGGAAGTACTTTTTCTAAAACAGTTGTTATTGATGAGAAGGTTAAAACAGAAATTAAAGAGTTATTTTCTTTAGCTCCTTTGCACAATCCAGCTAATTACGAAGGTATTGTTGTTGCTGAAGAAATTTTTCCAGAAGCAAAACAAATTGCAGTTTTTGATACAGCATATCATCAAACAATGCCTGTTGAAGCTTATAAATATGCTATTCCAAATGTGTTTTTAGAAGAACATAATATTCGTAAGTATGGTTTTCACGGTACTAGTCATAAATATGTTGCTGAAACAGCTATAAAGCATTTAGGAAAAGAAAATAGTTCTAAAATTATTACTATTCATTTAGGTGGTGGATGCAGTATGACAGCAGTTAAAGATGGTAAAAGTATTGATACTTCTTTAGGATTTGGACCAAATGCTGGTTTAATTATGGGAAGTAGAAGTGGAGATATTGATCATTCTATTATATTTCATTTAGTAAATAATTTAGGCTATAATTTAGATGACGTAAATAGCTTATTACAACATAAAAGTGGAATGATTGGTTTAACTGATGGATTATCTGATTACAGAGATATTGAAGCTGAAGCAATAAAAGGTGATGAAAAATGTAAGTTAGCTTTAGATATGGCAACTTACAGAATTAAACAATATTTAGGAAGTTATATTGCTACTTTAAAAGGTATAGATACAATTGTATTTACAGCTGGTGTTGGTGAAAATTCAGGAACTTTAAGAAAAAAGGTTTGTGATGATTTAGACTTTTTTGGAATTGTTTTAGATGATGAAAAAAATGATGTTAAAGCAAAAGAATTAGTAGAAGTACAAGCTGAAAATTCTAAAGTTAAAATATTAGTAATTCCAACTAATGAAGAGTTAGAGATTGCAAATCAGTCTTTTAACTTAATAAATTAGATTAAATTTTAAAACATAAAAAAAGCCTTTCAAATTTTGAAAGGCTTTTTTTATGTTTTAAACTGTAAATCAGTTAACATTATTAAAATAATATTCTTATTTAACAATAAGAAGACTTATAGCTTAAAGCACCAAATATTAAAACTTTATAAATTTAGATATTAAAAGCTAAATTTCTCACGTAATATTAAAGATTCAAATTGATTTACACGAAGCTACAGTTTAAAATTAGACTTTAATAAATAACTATTTTTTTATTTATTGAATTTTGAACATTTTTTGCTTTAACAATTAAAACTTGATTTGTTTTACTTACCGAAAGTTTGTGAATCTCTCCTCCAGAAACTTTAGTTTGTAATAATAGCTTACCAAGCATATCATAAATAGAAATATCTGTTTTTTTCTTTACTAGAGTTAAATCTACAATAATATTAACACCATCATAATAAATATAAGGAGTAATGTTTTCTTTAAGAGTTGATTCTAGAGGTGTGAAATGTAATATAAACCTACTAAAATTATCATCTTCTGATGCGTTAAATTTATATATAGGGTTTTCAATTAAATTATGAAAAGTCTTTGTTTTTTTATCCTCTAAGTATACGTAGTCAAAATAGCTATAATCTAAATCAATTTCAAATTCGTAATCACCTTCATGACCTGGTTTAAAGAAAACAGGAACAAATGGATTGTCAATAGTATTTGTTAAATATTCTACCGATAACTCTTCATTTCCATTTTTTATATATGCAGAAGGAGCGGTTTTAATGGTACTATAAAGTTTAGCTGCTCCTGATTGATTTGATGAACTCCCAAATAACAATAAAATTTCATCAGAACCAAATTTCGAATTAGAAGCTATTTTAACTTTAATCCTTTTAGATCTACTATTAGTTGGTTTCAACCATTTATTTGCTCCATTATGTACTCTAATTTCATTTGTCATTACAATATTAGAGTTACTAACAGCTCTAACAAAAAAGCCTTGCATAGGAGCAATATACTGAGTTACTGAATTTGTACCTGTTGTACCATCAGAATTAAAAACTCCATAATTACTAACACTGGGATTCCATATCCACATATCAAACGCATCAATGGCTCCTGAATTGATTAAATTAGAACGTGTCCATCCAGAACTAGCTGTCCAATCAATTGAAGTAGGGTATGGGTTACCAATTAAATTAAACCCAGTTAATGATGTGTCTACAATATTATTTGCTGTAATGGGATAACTAATAATACCATTATTTAAATCGCCTTTAAACTCCTTGGTTGGATTTATTGCTTGTACAGAATACAAATAACCTCTACCAGGAATAAAATCAGTTTGTGGATGTATTAGGGCCCAACTAGGTGTTGATGATCCATCATGATACACCCAACAAGGTGTTGGCTCATCCCAAACATACATATCATAACCCATTCCATTTCCATAAGTTCCATTAGGTACCCAATTTGAACTTGCTATAGTTTGATTTGAAATTGGAGATGACAAGAAATGCCAATCCTCCGCAGCTCCGCTTATATATCTTTCAACAGTGGCAGTTACATTATTTGTATTATGAATTAGGGAAGCTGTTCCTATATCAGATGATTTTAATATCAAGCCGCTGTTTCCTGCGCTGTTTACAATAGATCCGTTTACAGTTAACTCTATTGTAGGATTAATTAAGAACTGTTTACCTGTATTAATTAAAAGTGAATTACTAATACTAAAATTTGTATTTAAACTAGCGCCAATTGTATTGTCAACTGTTAAATTATAAATAGATTCATTTAAAAACTGATTGTTTTCTATTGATTGCAAAACAGATCCACCATATATAAATGTAGGTGAATTGCTTACTGCATCTAATAAACCGGAAGTCACTGTTAGAGTATTTAATAAATTTAAGCTACCATTTAATTCTACATTATATACATTATTCACAAACAAATTATAAACTTCGTTATTATAAAAAGTTCCTGCCGGAATAGATTGAACTGAAGAACCTGTAAATTCAAGTGATGAGTTTGCAACCGAAGCATCAATCTGTGCTCCGTTTGAAAAATTCAAATTTCCTTTCACAGTGAGTTTAAAACCATTGGTTACCATTCGGTATGTTGCCTGATTGTTTGTAATGTCGGTTACCGATCGGTCCTGATCCAATAGACAATGGTTTGTTGGAGCGTCATCAAATATTATATTAGCATTTGTAGCCGGTACTATATTATTTGTCCAGTTACCACTTGTATTCCAGTCATTACTAATCGTTCCTTTCCATTTGTTTACACAAACTCCAACTGTTATATTATTTGTTGCTGAAACGGAACAACTATTTCCATCAGCATAAGTATAGGTATATGTATAAGTGATTGTATGCGTACCATTTCCTGCAACAGAAGCATCAAAATTTGTTCCTGAAACTCCGGTTCCGCTGTACGTTCCACCTGCGGGCGAACCACCGGTTAATGTATAAGTTGTATTGATTAAACATTGATTTACAAGCGTACCCGTAAACTCGGTTGTGCCAGATGCCACTACTGTAACAGACTGATCACAAGTGGCAACAGTGCCGGCACCATCAGTGGCAGTCCAGGTTATTGTATTTACACCCAAAGGCAGTGGATAACTTGCATTGTTTGTTAGTGTTACCGCACCACATCCACCAGAAACCGTTGGAGTTCCGATCGTACCTGAACCAAGATCTGCAGAAATTTCACATTCGGTGGCAGTATATAAAGTTGAAACTTCACCACTTGTTAAAGCTTTATTATAAATTCTAAATTCATCAATTCTACCATCTAAGGCTGGATCCGGCCATTGTGATTCTCCAATATAGTTTTGATCTGTATTTCCTAAATCAGAGGGTTTTAAAGTAATTGCGTTATTAGTACCTACACTTGCTCCGTCAACATAAAGTGTTCCGGTGTTTCCACTAAAAGTTACTACAACCTGGTGCCAAATTCCTGAAGATAAAAATGCATTTCCGTCTATTATTTGCTCACCACCACTACTGGGGGTTGTGATTGCAAACCTGATTACATCAGTAGTTCCATTTCGGGGTGTTAAAAACATGTAATTAGTGGTACCTGTCCCAAAATCAAAAATACGTGGCCATTCATCGGCCGAGCTGTCCAGATTTACCCATGTGGAAATTGAATAATCTCCTGATAAAGAACTAACAATACCGTTGGGGAGTGATACATAATCATTGAACCCATCAAAATGAACAGCATTATCATAATTTCCGGTATTCCATGACGGGCCATTGGTAAGGGTACCATTTTGCCCTCCAATAACATCCATAGCACTTGTTCCCGAAGTTTCGTTAAAAGGATATTCTGTTATCAATCCGCTTGCAGGATTCGTGAATCCACTTATAGCCGGAGGACATGTAATGCTTAATAGAGATGCCATTGTTGTAAAAGTAACGGCATCTAAATCGAGATTATATACGTTGGTGTCGGTGAACCTGATATAGCGTGTATTTATGCTTAGTATTATACTTTGTGTGGTAAATGTTAAACTTGTAACAGTATACGTATTAACAGTTGTCCAATTCGAATTATCATTTGATATCTCTACACGGATCGCAGGATTATCCGTGGTGCCTGCAGCTCTTCGCCATATTATATCTAGGGTTTCGCCAGAGGATATTAAATCACTGCCCGTTAAATCAAGAACCAATTGGTCGTTTAAATCCCAAAGTTCAGCACCATTACCATCGGAAGCATCAAGTGCATAGTCTGAATTCGTAATTCCAGTTTGAGAAGTAACAGCTATTGCATTTCCGATACAAGGTGAGCCTATTGTAGCAGTAATTACCGTACGCGAAGCTGTTGTACCACACACACCAGTAGCATCAACATAATAGGTTGTAGTTGTTGAAATAGATGGTGTTGTAAAGCTCGTACCCGTTCCCAATGAACTTCCTCCGGTAGAGTTCGCGTACCAGTTAATAGTACCCGCCGATGCAGTGGCACCAAGTACAACCGTTCCGGTTTCTGGCCTTGAACCTGGCGTGGTTCCTATTATTGTTGGAATTGGACTACCGCAAGGAGATAAAATATTAAGCCCATAATCTTCAACTTCACCATAACCAAAAGGACCACATGGATCCGGATCAGTATTAGCTGATATTGCTACTCTCATCTTGATTGCACCTAATGTAGCTCCTGCCGGAACCGAAATAGACTGAGATAAGGTACTGTTTGAATTGTATGATCCCAAGGAAATCCTTTCTCCAATAACAAAAACACTATCCTGATTCCAATCGAACCAGACATAAACATTATGATTAAAACTATTAGTAATTGATACATCTAAAGTTAAAGGGTAAGAGCTTTCAGCTGTTACATTGGTAAAATATGTAGCTGAATAATCTCCCCAGGTTTCTTGTGCAGATGTTCTGTCAATTGATTGGAAATTCACATTTGTTATTGAACCAGCAGCACCAGTATTAACTGTAGGTGTGCAGTAAGCAACAACTACAGATTTGCCCGAAATGGCTACATTTTGTATTGTCTCACAAGAGTTTGTATGAGAATTTATAATATTTCCGGAATATGCCTGAGTTACTGTAGGATGAAAAACAACATATATGGTCTGATTTATATTTCCGGAACTTGGTGTTAAACTGATTGGTGTTGAACTATATCCTGAACCTGAAATGGTTGAAATCTCAAATCCGGGAGGGGGTGAAATTACTATGTTCGTTGTTAAATTACTTCCGGTAATAGTGTAGCTCTTTTCGGATGAAGTTGTGTTAAGTGCCTGATATCCGAAGCCACTCAACACACCTACTGTAATTGTTGGAGTTGTAATAATCGAAATATCACTTCCGTTATCAGTTCCTGATGCTACAGGAGTACTGCTCACCACACGAATGCGGTAACCTGCTCCTATTGATGTGCCTATCGGAAGGGTTGCTGAAATTGGAATGCCATCTGTAGTTGTTGTTAAAGTTCCAATAGCCACAGGCGATGCAAAGCTACCACTGGCATCTGACAGTTGAGCCGTAAAAACATTCCCTGCCGTAAAGGTTCCTGTAATGGTAAATGGTACACTAACTGATGCCCCTGAACAATACGTTATTGGAGAAATTGTTCCTGTAGTGATAGACGTTGCTGGTATTACATTTATGCTATAATCTTCCACTTCACCGTAATACGAGTCATCACATGAACTCAATGTTTCATCAAAAATTATCCGAATTCTCAATCGGGTTGTTCCTAATGAGGCCCCTGCTGGAGGAGTTATGGTTGAGGTAAATGAAGCTGGGCCTCCTAAAGATGTAATTGTTTCATTGGCATCTGAAAAATCCCCATCCTTATTCCAATCCACCCAAATTCCACATTGGTCTCCTGGATATGAATTTTCATTTGTGACTGTGATTGAATATCCTGTACCAATGGTCATATTGGTAGAAATACTGGTATAATCTGAATATCCACTTGCATCAACACCAGAGCTATTATCAATTGAACCTACCTGAACCTGAGATATATGTTCATAAGAGGGGTGGCTAGACCCTGCATCACAGTAGTTTGAAGATTTAATGGTTGCGGTAACTGAAGTTCTTTGTGTAGTACAATCATTATCAGTAACGTCCACGTAATATATTGTAGTTGATGAAATATATGGCGTTGTGAAGCTTGTGCCTGTCCCCAATGAACTTCCACCTGTTAATGCGGCATACCAGTTAATAGTACCACTAGATGCTGTAGCACCAAGTACAACTGTTCCTGTTCCTATTCTTAATCCGGGTGTTGTCCCGGTAATTGTTGGTGCGGGTTTAATGGTTACAGAGTAATTTTTTATTGTCTCATTGCCCAAGTCTATATCAGTAACGGTTAACTTGTAATCGTAAGTGCCAACATCAAGATAATAACCGTCTAGCCATATATAATCATTTGTTGTAGATCCGGGAATAAAGAGACTCGAAGCGCCTGCTGTTATTACCTCCCATAAATAAGAATAATTGCCACTTCCTCCACATACAGTTGTATTAATATGTTGTATACTATTCTTGCAGAGTTTTACTGGAGCGTCATCAGTAATTATTGGAATCGCATTTATGGATATATCAATTGCGTTTTTTGCTCCTGTAATTACAGGATCACTACTAACCACCCTAATCCGGTAAGCTGTTCCAATGGATGTGGTTAATGGAATAGTTCCAGAAATGGTTCCTCCAGTGGTTGATGACAAAGTCCCTATGGATACAGGTGTAGCAAAGCTACCACTGGCATCAGATAATTGGGCCGTGAATATGTTTCCTGCGTTAAAGATTCCTGAAATAGAATAAGGAATTGAAACGGCAGTACCTGAACAAAATGAAGAGCTAGATATGGCATTGGTGTTGATTATTCTTAACATTCCAATTGGAACTACTTCTCCTGTAGCAAGAATACTTGCTTTATAATAGGAAGTGCCATCGTAAAACTGAATTTGATCTAGCTGGGCAGCTGTTAAATCGGTTGCTGAATTTCCAACAAAGATTTGCCCAGCTGTTCCGCTTGTACCGTCATAATTTCCTGTCCAGCCAGTTATGGTAATACCTTTACCAGATGTCCAAGTTAATGCATCGCTAGCGGTAAATGTTAATGAATGATCACCTGTGCCTAAGGCAATAGTGGAGTTTTCAGTTAGGTTTAGGGTACCTACATTATCCGAATAACCTATTATTGAGCCAGTACTGAGTGTACCTCCGTTTAAAACGATTGGGCTAATATCCCCAATAAGATTATCAGCACCTAAGGTAACTATACCCTGCGTTAAGGTAAACTGATTGTTTACAGTTACTGGGCTCGCTAAAATAACTCCTTCAGCACTTGTGTTATTTATTATTAGATTATAAAAGGTTTCAACGCTGGTGGCGGTTAAGGTTTGTAATTCTGTTCCATCAAAAGTAACGGAGGAAGTATGCTCTACGAATGGGTCGGTATGAATACTGGTATTTGTCCAGTTTCCGGCTATATTGATTGTATAATCTAAAGCTGTTACATCCAGGCTGGCAGTATCTGAAATATGCAGTTCTCCGTTTATATAAACGTTTGCACTTAGTGATTTAATACCATTACCAGATGCTCCAAGATGATAGTAGGCTGTAGGAAAAATATCTTGATCTAAAAGACCTGTATAATTTACAGTATTCGAATTGGCGGATGAAACTAGAATTCCCTTGTTTAGAAGAGTTCCCGATATATTAAGTGTTGCATAGTCTGCATTTATAAATCTCGAATCATCGTTTCCGCCAATAAGTGAACCATCTAGTATTAAAACTCCGTTATTTGTCAAGGTCAAGTCACTTTCTATTTTTACATCACCATTGGATTTGCTAAGAGCTGCAGATGATAATATCGTATTTTCTCCAAACGTGATAATAAGGTCCCCTATATTTTCAATAGATCCAACCCCATCAATTTCTATATTGTTACCCGAAAGAATCAGATCTCCGGTACCAGTTGCAGTTCCATCTATGTTTACATCTCCAGTAACGGTAAAATTGTTACTATTTAAATTCAATGTACCGGGAGGTCTTATCTCAAGCATAGCAATTGACTCGTCATCTCGTAATGTTACCGTATGCGTTGACATAATGCGGATAGCATCCGCAGGGTCTGGGACAGATCTGGTAATCCAAGTCCACCTCGTATCATAATTTCCTGATCGTCTTGATTCGATGAAATAATAGATAATAATATCAATATCCATTGCTGTAGAAGTACCGCAGCCATTTGAGCCAACCACACTTAAATTACCATTGCCTGCTGCGTCCCAATTAACAGTAATAGAGTTAGTTCCCTGACCACTGGCAATAGTACCTCCAGTTATAGTCCAGGTATACGTATATCCTGTTTCATTTACAACAGAATAAGGTTCTCCGGTAGTATAATCTGGAACAGCAGTTTTTCCTGTAATTATAGAGGTTGGCAAAGGACCAATAGTTACAGGAAAGAGGACAGATGGTGTGCTTGTACAAACATTGCTTGCAACAACTTCAACACTTCCTAACATACCCGTGGCACCCCAGTTAATTGTAATGGAGTTTGTTCCCTGCCCGGCCATAATTGCACCACCCGTAACGGTCCAAGTATAGATATCGCTATTATCAGTAACAGAATAAGTTTCCCCTGAAGTATTGTTGCAAACTACATTACTACCGGAAATAACCGGTGCTATTGGTGCCGTACAATTTGTATTATCGGCGAGTGCCCACTGTCCCGATTGGCTTGTACTTGGAATGCCTGAACGACGGATTTCATTCCCCATATTTCCGGCGGTTGAACCTTTAACAGCCCAATTAGCACTGGAGTTTGATCTGTAAACAGATCTGGTTTGAGCACCGATGGTATGAGAAGTAAATCCGTTACCGGTTAAAAAAAGAGAAGTTCCTAAAGTCCCGGTTGCAAGACCATTTGAGGGTTGTACATCCCAATAGCCCTCAGAAAATAGATTGTATAGATTTACGGAGCCATCAACCAAAGGAGGTGTTGTAATATTTTCTGGATACTCTTCAACAAATTTAATTATTAAAGATCCGAAAGCTGTGCCGTCATTTGTAAAAAAAGCTGACCTATCATACAGGGTACTTCCTACCGGAAATTCATATACATCCACTCCTGCATTGAGCCAACGCTCAAATTCTCCTATTACATAACCGGCAGTATGAGTTAATGTGCCTTTTTCCGTTGCGCTTGTACCAAGCGTAATTCTGGATGCTCCCATATTTATAATACCGGAAGTCAACGTAAGCGCATTAGTAACAAGGATATCATCTGTAGAAACTATTCCTGATCCGGAATTATTTGATTCTAAATTATAAAATGTTTCTCCTACAACAGCAGTTATTGTTTGTTCTTCACTTCCATCAAAAATAACAGTACTATTATCTTTTGTAAAACTACTATTATTTATCCAGTCTCCTGCAATGTTAATGGTATGTCCCTTTGGATCTAAAGTTCCACTACTAATATTTAAGTTTCCATTGATATCAATATCTGCTTCAAGTTCTTTTTCATCAGCTCCCGAAATAGATAAATTATAATAAGCCCCTTCTGCTGTTTTTATTTTTCCTTTTCCATCCTCAAAATAATCAATTGTATTTCCTGATGCAGAAGCATATAATTTTCCCGTAGAAAGTAAATCATTACCAGCTTTTAAAGTAGAGTTGATACCCTGTACCCATTTACTGGTAGCATCTTCCCCTTTAATTTTAGCTCCAGATATCCAGGATCCATTATTGAATACAGTAACTCCGGATTCAATGGAAATAGTACTTAATGATGCTGCCGCTGAATTATCTATTTTGGTTCCAGTTGTAATTGTTTTATCACCTCCTATTAGTGTAACATCCCCTCCGTTGATAATACCATTACCTGAAATAGTATTGACCCCAATCATATCTATTTTAACTTTATCAGTTATTGCACCATTAATTGTTAGGTTACTTGTGATGGTTAATTTTTTATTGCCGGTTAATATTCCCTCGCTGGTAATATTAATATCCGTGATTTCCTCATCTTCAACTAGGGTAACTGTATGGCCTGCAATAACAACATAGTCGTCTGGTCCTGGTACGCATCTACAGTCCCAGGTTTGTTTCCTATTCCATCTACTTGAACGAACAGAGGTAATTATTCCCCCAGCAACTACTTCGCCTGTAGCAAGAATTTTTGCAGGATAATAGTAAGTTCCATCGTAAAATCGCATTTGCGCCAGTTGAGTTGTTGTTAAACCAGTGGCAGAAGTTCCTATAAATAATTGCCCCGCTGTTCCACTTGTTCCATCGTAAGGGCCGGCCCATCCGGAAATGGTTATTCTTTTGTCGGATGTCCAGCTAACTCCGTTGCTGGCTGCAAACGTTAATGTATGTGCTCCTGTTCCTAAGGCAATAGTAGAATTTTCGCTTAAAGTAAGTGTGCCAACCGTTTCATTAAATCCTGTTGTGGTGCCGGTACTGAAAGTGCCACCGTTTAAAGTGATTGCACTATTGTCAGCTATAACTTCGGAAGCACCTAAAGTAAGTATCCCTTCGCTGATTGTTGTAGATCCGGAAATGTTTAGTGCTCCCTGCAATGTTACGCCTGCAGGGTTATTAATAATCAAACCATTTATTGTATTCCCGACAAATGTATTAGCCTCAATTGACTGTGCTGCAGACCCCTTCATTTCAACTGTTCCCGCTGATGCTGTGAAGGTTCCATTATTGGTGATCGTCCCTGCAATCTGAATCGTATTTCCAATTACCGACAAGGAGGATCCATTATCAATTTCAATATTTTTAGCAGCACCAATTGATCCACTGCTGAGAATCGGTTTATTTGCTACATTAGGTATCTGAATATCAAGTGATAAATCAGGAATAAAACCACAGAACCAATTACCTGAATCATTCCAGTCCGTACTCACGTCTCCCGTCCAGATTGATCCGTTTAAAATGGTAACAGAATAACTCTTAACTGTCTGGCAACCCCAATCGATATCGGTAACCGTTAACTGGTATTCGTAAGTGCCAGCCGCGAGTGGATAACTGGTCAGCCAAATAACATCATTTGTTGTAGATCCGGGAACAAAGAGACTTGAAGCGCCTGCTGTTATTACCTCCCATAAATAAGAATAATTGCCGCTTCCCCCGCTTACTGTTGGGGTAACCATCTGTATAGTATTTTGACAGATTTGTGACGGTGCGTCATCAGTAATGGTTGGGTTTTCACAATATTGTATTTGTACATTGTCAACGGAGGCGTATTGACCCACTGCATTTGCATATCCAGCAGAAATGCGAAAACGGACTACTACATCTGAGGTAAGAGATATGAAATTTTCTAATAGGTATGATTTTGATACTTGTCTAAATGTTTCATTTCCTGTTGATCCCACGGGCTGAATTTCTTCCAATTGGGTATAATTTGTACCGCCATTTGATGAAGCTTCAACTATAAAATAATCATTTCCATTGTCAACAGATTCAAAATCGAAAGTAAGGGTGGCTGTACAAGTAGAAATTAAATTGGCTTCCCTGGATGCACCAAATCCGGCATCGTAGAATTTTAGAAATGAAGAGCCTGTATCTATAAAAACATTTCCCAGTGTTGCACCATCACTTTCTCCCAGTTCACTCCAATTTGTTTCCCAATTAACATTACCATTGTTTAGATTGAAGGCCTGCGCATTGAACTGATCGAGGATTGTATTGGTACATGGATTAGTAATATTTATAGTTACTGCTCCGCTATTACTCACTGTTGGTGGTGCTGTTAGTCCGCCTCCGGAAAATGTAATTGTTTCGCCGTTATAATCATTTGCTGTTAATCCGCTTTTTAGTCTAACATAAACGGTTGCAGGTTGTCCAGTAATAATTCCACTTGCATATGGATAGGCTGCAGATGAACTAAAGGTTGTGTTATCTGTTGACACCTCATAATTAGTTGATCCTGTAACAGTAATATTCCCTGTACCCGTTAAATCTGAGCCACTGATAGTGAAATTTTGTGATGCAGAAGGTCCAGATCCTTCACTATAATTAAATCCAGTTAAAGCTGAGGTGCTAGCAGTAATTAAAGGCGTGGTACATGTAGGTGGAGTGAGTGAAAATGTTAATGTTTTTGAAGGAGAAGTAGTAATAGTAGCATATATCTTTGTATCCACTGCATAAGTTCCAAGAAGACTTATCATAATTCCGGCACCCCAGTTCGTGTATACACAACCCGTATTTGTTCCCCATGTGTCAGTAATACCAATGCCATTGTCGTATACCTCTATAATTGAAAAGTTATACGCGCTTTGTGTAAATGAAAATGTCCAATCTGATCCACATGCTGTAACAGCAGATAATCCGGTTGCTTGTGAATTTATGTCTAGGTCAACCGTAAAAGGTTGAGCTGATCCAACCTTAGACAAAAAAACTATTATAATAATAAAAGTTAATAATTTAAAGTTTTTAAACGGTTTATATGTTATACCTGTTTTCATTTTACTTGTTTAATAGGAGGTGAGGTAGAATTTTTAATTAATAGATCAAGTGTTTCAACCTTAATTTTTGTTCCATTTAAATATGCCACTACAAATGCATCTTTTATACCTAATTTTATTATTTTGTTTTTAGCATTTATGGCTTCACTTTTTAAATTATATTTTCCTGATATATACCTAGATGTTTTATTTGGTAGCTCTTCATAAAAAATTGGAGAAAGGTTTAATAATTGTGTTGGTGTTACTTGGTTTTTAAATACACCAATTTGCACACTATAAAAAGGTTCTTTAATTTCTGTTAACTTTTTAAATGGTGAGTTCGTATAATTAGATGAAGTTTGTTGTTTATAAAAAACAACCTTAGTGCCTTTAATTCCTTTAAGTAGCAAACCATTTTTTTTATTTTTAGCATCTAAACTATTTGAAAATATTCCATAAGTATATCTTGTTGAGTTATTTGGTAATTGCTCAGTAAATACTGGATTTAACCTTAAAAGTTTTTTAGGAATTGAACCGTTTTTAAATACACCCAATTCAATACTGTAATAATTGGTTTTTGGTTTTAAAGTTTTATCTTTAAAAGGTAACTTTTTATTTTCCAATTCATTTTTTACACTATTATTTTCTTTCTTTAATAAGTTTAGTGTTTTAACTAAAGTAGTTTTTACAATTGTTTCTGTAATTTTATTTTTTATTTCTTTTATTGTGGCTTTAGTTACTTTAATTGGAGTTGATTTTACAGCTTTAATTTTAGTTGTTAGGGAGTTTTCAAATTTCTTAATTATAAAATCAATACCATCAATTATATCTCCATCTATTAAAGTTTTTACTTTAATGCTTTGTGAATTAGGAGTAGATTCATATCCCAATTTTTTTAACTGTTTTTCATCTATTTTAATGGTATATTTTCCTGGTTTTAATCCTAGATAACTAAAATACCCATCATGTTCTGTTAAAGTTTCTGCTACTTTATTTCCTTTTTCATCTATTATTTGTACAGTAATACGGGCTTGTCCAATAGTATTATTTTCTTTTTGTAGATAAACCATTCCACTAACTTCACCCAAAGATAAAACGGGAACAAAAACTTTTTTGTATTGGTTAGGGTCTACTAATACTTGATAGGTTTTATGCTTAAATTTCCAAGCAATATTATCTAAATCATCATTAGAAAATGTTATATTATAATTAATAAATGCATTTAAATCTGAAATACGAACAATAGAATCTTTTTTACTAATAACAGCATTACCACCAGAGACTTTAACATTAGAAAGTAAAACAAGTTGTTCTCCTTTATCTCTTTTTCCATTTTGGTTTAGATCAAGAAAAGGATAACATAAAATACCACCTTTTGCTAAAGCTGAATTATAATTTGTTTTAACCATACCATTATCAGCTCCAAAAGCTAAACTACCTTGCATATTTTCAGAGAATGAAAATTTCTTATTGCTTCTTGAAGAGTTTAAACCCAAACGAGCAAATGGTAAATCGTATCTAAAGCTTAAAAAAGCATTGTTACTGTTAGATAATTCATTTCTTTCAAAAGAGGCTGAAAAATACATTTTTGAAACTCTTTTTTCTATTTCTGCTCCATACCTTATTAATTTATGATCACTTATATTAGATTCTATTGATGGGCGAAAAACCAGTCCATTTCTCATTCTATATGAAAGTGATAAGTTGGTGGATGCAAATGTAGAGTTATCTCCAATCCAATTTAGAAGTGTAGAAATATTTGCGCTATAATTTTTGTAATATATAGAGAAAACAGCATCAAACTGATTGTAATTGAATGAATTATATAAATATTGATTGTAATTTATTTTAGCATACCCTGAAATTTTATTCATTTTAAAGGGAATGGTTACTTTAATTTTTCGTTCTTCATTGGCGTTAAATCTTGTGGCTAATTGACCATCAACATAATTTGTGTAATCAATTTCTAAATAGGCACTTTTACCAAAATTATAATTTAACAAACCTTTTAGGCGAACATCATGTGCATATTCAAAGTTTAAAATCATTTTGCTAAAAGGTTGAATAGAAAGTTTAGCAAAGGGAATAAGTGGTTTATCAGGGATGCTAGATAAGTATTCTGCTCCCGCGCCAATAGTAATAAAACTATTAACACCATAATTTAGTTCTCCATGACCATATTTACTGTGTTCACCATCTTCAATAATACCACCTGAAACTTTATACTCTAAAACTTTGGCAGGCATAAATGTGAATGGGACGCTCATAGTACGTTCTTCAATGCGTTCTTCTCCTAAAGGGCCATAAAATTTCAATTTTAAAGTAGTATATCCATAAACAATAGGAATTTCAAATACGTACAATCCAGAAGCATCAGATTGCGTGTAATCTACTAAGTTGTCATTAATATACAATTCAACAGTCCAATTAGGCTCGGTATATTCTTGTATTGTATGAAAACCAGAGGCTTTTCTTACTGTATTGGGCGTATTATTAAAGCTAGCACCAACTAGCGGAGCACTTAAAAAAGAAATACTATTACTGTAAATTTTACCAAGTTCAGCTTGTTTTATATATTGTTTAGTATCATCAACCCATCTCCAGTTATAGTACAATTGCCTATTATTAAATGTATATAGATCGTTATAGTTTGCTGAAATATTTGCCTGTCCATATAAAAGTTCGGCTCCTAAACCTAAACCAATACGGTTATTTGTTTTTTCATTTTCAGTTTGATAGGAGGCAAGTGACCAATCTGCCATTCCACCTTTAAATAAATGATAGTCTCTTTTTAATATTGAATCTACCTCTGTTGTTTTATTTTGTAATTTTGAGATGTTTTTACGCATTTTTTCCAACCGCATTTGTTTTATTAATGGCAATTCAAAATCAGCTTCTAGTTTAATAGAAAGAGACCTGTAATTAAATATAATATTTAACCCAAAGGCTTCTGTAATTATGGTTGATTCAATATAAATATTACCTAATTCTTTAATAATTCCATTTTTTGATTGAATAGAATTTTGATTAAGCTTTATTTCATACGAATTAAAATCTATACTATATTTTCTACTTTCTTTTTCAATAAAACCTGATAAAATATTACCATTATTAGAAGATTGGCAAGAAATACCTAAGTTTTTAAATAAACCTTCTATGTTTATATAAACTCTTTTGGCATCGGTAATAATAACATCTGTTTCAAAGCGTAGGTATCCACTTACAAGAATTTCAATAGGAACTTCATCAAACGAAATAATTGGTTTTATTTTAATTTCTTTAACTGGCTCTGCCGCAAATGATTTGAATGATGCAAATAGGAAAATTAATATTAATAACAATATAGATTTAATAGGATATGTAAACAAACCTCTTATAAACTTTTGTTTATATGATTTGTTAATATCCATTATTCTTGGGTAAAAGTAATTGGAAAACTACCTGTATAAGTTCCAGATGGAGAACCTCCAGGAACTATGAGCGTACCTCCAACCCTTAATGTTGTTATAAAGTTGCAGTTATTTTCTACGGGAAAAGTTGAGCCACTGGGGCCTTTTTCAGTATCTCCTACATTTAATGTTAAAGAGGGAGCTCCATTGGTTAAAGTTGTGGTAGGGCTGTAAGTTATTATTACATTACGTCCTTGACATAATTTAACATCAAAAATAGCAGGTTTTGCATTGATGCTAGATACTATAACTACGCCTCCCGTTGTAGAAATATTTCCTTGGTAATCTACGGTAATCGTTCCAGCACTTGTAACATAAAAAGTGCCAAAATCTATAGGCTGTGTTGGTAATACTGAGATTGTTCTTTGCGGTAATGAAGGTTGTGCGTAAGAAGAATTCAAACAAGAAAATAAAATTGTTGTTAAAAACAATAATTTTAAAGTTAAATTTGAATTCAGTTTTTTCATAATTTTAAAATTGAACTTAAAATGGGGCGAATGATAGCACCTAAATCTTATATTTCTAATTCTGCTTCTGCAATAACCTTTTCAGTTTTGTTTAAAGTATAAATAACCACATATTTCCCATCACTAAAATTTACTCCTACTGGATTTTGTAACGGCATTTTAATTTTCCTTATTGTTCCTGGTGCATATACAGCTAAACCTCTCACTTTTCCAACTTCATACAAGATGTTTTCCTTGGAAATATAATTTATGGTAATGTCCCCATAAACTGACATGTTTCCTTTACGGTTTATTTCAAAATTTAAAAAACTTCTTGAATTTATATCCTTCTCATATGCTAAACCTGAAATTGAAGTTACTGTATTGGATATACCTTTATTTATAATGGTTGCTATAGAAATACCATATACTACTTTCAACTTTATAGAGATGGCCAAAGAATCAATTGTTTTATTTTCTTGACCAAGAGGGGTGTTGTTTTTTATTGCTCTAAAATAAAGATGAGAACGGTATTCTCCATCTTCTAAATTATTGGTATTGGTTACTTGTATTTTTATAGTTTGGGATTCATTAGGAGCTAAAGTTACCTGACGTGGATATATCCTTAAATTTGGTGTTGCAAAATGTTGACCTGGATCAGGTTCAGTTATAACTTCAAATTCTCCAAGTTCATTCATTCGGTATTCAATAAATGAAACATTATATACAGCAGAATCTTTTCCTATATTGGCTAAATTTAATTGCTCAACTTTTTTCTTACCATCAAAAACAATACGTTTTGGGAATATAACTAAATCACCTTGTGCTAGTGAGCTATTGATAAAGGATATGCTAATTACCATAAAAAAAAGCCATCTAAACAAATTTATGTTTACAGAGCAATTTTCTTTTTTTAAGTCAATATCCATAAGGTTATTGGGGGTTACTTAATAATAAAAAAGAAAGTGCTGTGTTTTGCAGCACTTTTTTAATTGTTTGGAATGTTAGTTGTAGTTTACAGTTACATCAAAGGCGGATCCGCTGGTATAAGTACCAGAAACTTGGGATGCTGCCACATTTAAGGTGGCCCCAACTGTAAAAGTTTGTTCACCAGCTGTAAGTGTTCCCGCACCTGTATTACAAGTAAAATTATCTACAGTCATATTATTAGCTCCATTGCTAATTGTATGAGCAGAAGATGGTAATGTAATAGCATAGGTATAAGTACCTTGTCCATCAACTTCAAATGTAGCAGCTCCAACCGGACCAGTTGTAGTGGGTAAGGTTGTGCCTCCTGTTACAGATCTTGCTCCTGCAGGAGTTAAAACTACAGTACCTAGAGTTCCTGCTACGGCAACGTTACCAAAATTCATGTCAGCAGTTTTTAAAATTGAAATAGGTGCCACAATTGTTGCTGTTGCCGTTGCTGTGGCTGTTGCTTGCGCCATTACACTGTTTGAAAATAATGCTATCATTCCGATAGTAGCTAGGGTTAGTAATTGTTTTTTCATAATTAAAAGTTTTTTGCTTTGGGTTGATTTTTTGTTTTTAGGTTAATTTTTTGCTTTGGGTTGATTTATTTTTTTTAGGGTTGATTTAATTGGTAATAATTTATTGAATGCTATTATTTTTTTATGATTAAAACGAGATGTAATTATTGTATCAATTAGTTTTAAATCATTATTTAATAATGATTTAAAATTTAGATAATCAATAAATATTAGGTTGTAAAAATTACGAGTATTTAAAAAATTTGTAGTGTAAATTTTAAGACAAGCAAATAATTTTATTAAAAGAATAATCTTATTATGTGGGGTTTTTGTCAAAATTTTAATCGGTATGGGGTTATACCCTACAAAAGTAGGGATATATATTTCATAAAAAAAACTAATTAGTCTTTTATTTTAAAAAATATTTTTTTTAACGTCATATAAATCAATAATTTAGCTTAAAAAAAAGTTAAATTATATTAATAGTGTTATTACATTATTTTAAACAAATGGTAATTTTTTATTAATAAAATGCGTGTTTTATAGTGCAAATAGTATTTTAATAAAAAGATAAAATAGTATTTTTATTTAATTTTATTATTTACTTTAAAGAACCAATCATATCTTTTGGTTTTACCCAATTATCATATTCTTTTGCCGTAACATGTCCTAAACGTACAGCTTCTTCTTTTAAAGTAGTTCCATTTTTATGAGCGGTATTTGCAATTTCAGCTGCTTTATAATATCCAATTTTGGTATTTAACGCAGTAACTAACATTAACGAATTATTTACTAATTCATTAATACGCTTATAATTTGGTTCAATTCCAATTGCACAATACTTATTAAAACTAGCACAAGCATCACCAATTAAACGGGCCGATTGTAAAAAGTTTGCAGCCATAAGGGGTTTAAATACATTTAATTCATAATGACCTTGTGCGCCACTAAATGTAATAGTAACATCATTACCCATAATTTGTGCACATACCATAGTTAGAGCTTCACATTGCGTAGGGTTTACTTTTCCAGGCATAATTGAACTCCCAGGTTCATTAGCTGGAATTATTAACTCTCCAATGCCTGATCGAGGACCAGAAGCCATCATTCTAATATCATTAGCTATTTTATTTAATGAAACAGCTAATTGTTTTAATGCTCCGTGGCTTTCAACAATAGCATCGTGTGAAGCTAAAGCTTCAAACTTATTTTTAGCAGTAATAAAAGGTAAGTCTGTAAATTCAGCAATTTTTTTAGCAACTATAACGTCATAGCCTTTAGGTGTATTTAATCCAGTTCCGACCGCAGTTCCTCCTAAAGCTAATTCAGATAAATGAGGTAATGTATTTTTTAAAGCTTTTAAGCCATGATTTAATTGAGAAACATAACCAGAGAATTCTTGTCCAATTGTTAAAGGAGTAGCATCCATTAAATGCGTACGTCCAATTTTCACAACGTTTTTAAATTCTTCAGATTTTGCTTTTAATGTATCTCTTAATTTTTTAATACCAGGAATTGTTGTTTCAATAATCATTTTATAACATGCAATATGCATTCCAGTAGGGAAGGTGTCGTTACTAGATTGTGATTTATTTACATCGTCATTTGGCTGTATCGTTTTTTCTCCTTCACCTATAATATTTCCTGCAATTTCGTGTGCTCTATTTGCAATTACTTCATTTACATTCATATTACTTTGTGTGCCAGAACCTGTTTGCCAAATTACAAGAGGAAATTGATTATCTAATTTCCCATCTAAAATTTCATTACAAACATTTGAAATTAAATCTCTTTTTTCTATAGATAAAACACCTAACTCACAATTTGTATGTGCAGCTGCCTTTTTTAGATAAACAAAACCATAAATTATTTCAATAGGCATTGAAGCTGTAGGGCCAATTTTAAAATTGTTTCGTGATCGTTCCGTTTGTGCTCCCCAATACTTGGCTGCAGGTACTTTAACATTTCCCATGGTGTCTTTTTCAATTCTATATTTCATAATATTGGTTTTATCTATTAATAGTTTGAAGATATTGATTAATTTACAAAATAAAAATAGATGTTAATTTATTAATATTGAATATGTTAAAAAAATAAGATGTAGAGCTAAAATTTAATATTCTAGTATTTATATTAAAAAAAAGGGTTTAAAAAAGCTTAAAAAGACTAATATATTTAAAATGTTTACTAGAATAAAAAAGGATAAATAAACCTTTTATTTGTCAACTATTTTTTGCTTCCATTTTGTATATTTGCAAGAGTAAAAATTGAATTTCAATAAAATTATATAAGATGTCTGAATTTAAATACCAAAAGCCATTTCCTATTACAAAGGATACTACTGAGTATCGTTTATTAACTAAAGACCATATTTCTATGGTTGAGTTTGATGGACGTAAAATATTAAAAGTTGCACCAGAAGGTCTTGAGTTGCTTTCACAAGCTGCATACCATGATGTGTCTTTCTATTTACGTGCTGCTCATTTAAAAAAATTAGAGAGTATTCTTAAAGATCCAGAAGCTACAGATAATGATCGTTTTGTTGCGTATACAATGCTACTAAACCAAATGGTAACAGCAGAAGGTGAGTTACCTACCTGTCAGGATACTGGAACTGCAATTTGTGTAGCTAAAAAAGGTGAGGATGTTTACACGGGAGTTAATGATGCTGAATATATTTCAAAAGGTGTTTATAATACGTACCAAACAGATAATTTACGTTTTTCTCAAATTGTTCCTCAAACAATGTTAAAAGAAAAAAACTCGGGGAATAATCTTCCTGCGCAGATTGATATTTATGCTGAAAAAGGAAATAAATATGAATTTTTGTTTATAACTAAAGGTGGTGGTTCAGCTAATAAAACTTACCTGTATCAAATGACTAAGTCTTTGTTAACGGAAGAAAACTTAACTGCTTTTGTTAAGCAACATATTATGGATTTAGGAACTTCTGCTTGTCCTCCTTATCACTTAGCATTTGTGGTTGGTGGTACTTCTGCAGAAGCTAATTTAGCTACTGTAAAAAAGGCATCTGCAGGTTATTTAGATCACTTACCAACTGAAGGAAATGATGGCGGACAAGCTTTTCGTGATCTTGAATGGGAAGAGAAAATCACAAAAATTTGTCAAGAAAGTGGAGTGGGAGCTCAATTTGGAGGTAAGTATTTTGTACACGATGTTCGTGTAATTCGTTTACCACGTCACGCAGCATCTTGTCCGGTAGGATTAGGAGTTAGTTGTAGTGCAGACCGTAATGTAAAAGGGAAAATTACAGAAGAAGGTATTTTTCTTGAACAGTTAGAAAAAAATCCTGCGCAATTTTTACCAAAAGAAGCACCACATTTAAAGGATGCTGTTGAGTTAGATTTAGATCAACCAATGGAGAAAATTCGTGAAGAACTTTCAAAATATCCAGTAAAAACACGTTTCAGTTTAAGAGGAACATTAATTGTTGCTCGTGATATGGCACACGCAAGAATTAGCGAAATGTTAGCTAATGGAGAAGAAATGCCTCAGTACTTTAAAGATCATCCAGTTTATTACGCAGGACCTGCAAAAACACCTAAAGGAATGGCTTCAGGTAGTTTTGGACCAACAACTGCCGGGCGTATGGATCCTTATGTAGATCCTTTTCAAAAAGTAGGTGGTAGTATGGTAATGGTAGCAAAAGGGAATCGTTCGCAACAAGTAACAGACGCTTGTAAAGCTAACGGAGGTTTTTACCTGGGTTCTATTGGTGGACCTGCTGCAATTTTAGCAAAAAATAGTATTAAATCTGTAGAAGTTCTTGATTTTCCAGAATTAGGTATGGAAGCTGTTCGTAAAATTACAATAGAAGACTTTCCAGCATTTTTATTAGTAGATGATAAAGGGAATGATTTCTTTGCTGAATTTAAATAATTAGAAGAAAAAATAGTTAAAAATTAAAGGCACTTGTGAACATTGTTCATCAAGTGTCTTTTTTTTGAAATATTATATGAGAATTATCATTAAAAAATTTAAATTTTGTACACTTAATTCAAAATAAATATTATTTTTGTAACATATTATAAAAAATAAATAAAAGTACTATGGATTTATCTCAATTTTCAGGATTTTTAGTTTTCCTAACAATATTCACAATGGGATTTTGGTTATTGATTTTTTTGGTTAGCTTTATTATTCCTTATTGGTTAATTGGGGCAGCAAGAGAAGCTTGGAAATTTAGAAAAGGTGGTGAACCAGCAAAAAAAGAATAATAGACAACATATATATAATAAAAAAGGCAGCTAATTAGTTGCCTTTTTTTATAGATTGTATTTAAGTATTTTTTCTAGATGCTTTTCAGTATTTAAAAGTGTTGTTAATATTTTTATTTAATTGAAGTAGTAATTTGTTTTAGGGAATAATAATTTTAATAATTTAAAACTACTACAAAATTGTTTTAATAATTTCTGGCGGACGGCCAATTACCGCTTTTCCATTATTAATAACTATAGGTCTTTCTATTAACTTAGGGTTTTCTACCATTGCATTTATAACTTCATCATCTGACAATTCTTTACCTTTGAAGTTTTCTTTCCAAATAGCTTCGTTTTTTCTAACTAAATCAATAGGAGAGATTTTTAAAAGAGTGATTATTTCGGTTAATTCTTCTTTAGAAACTGGAGTTTCTAAATATTTGATAGTTTCAAAATTAAGTTTGCTTTCTTCTAAAATAGCTAAGCCTTGTCTACTTTTACTACAACGTGGATTGTGATATATTTTCATTTCTTAAATTTTATCAAAAATAATGATAAATAATAAGAGCAATAATTAAAAGTAATAAAAATTAGTAATTCGGTTTAATATCTTTTTTATTGAAATCAATATTTCTATCCTTTTTACTTTGGTTGAATCTATAAGTAAATGAAAGTAGTATTTTTCTATATTTATTTTTAATCAAACTTGTTGAAAAATAGTTTGTATCAAATCTGTCTCTATCCGTTTTATTTGATAAAAATAGATCATCAATTGTTAAACTAATTGAAGCTTCTTTATTAAATAAATCTTTATTTATTGCTGCACTAGCATAGGTATATGCTTTTCTTGTAGAATATGGACCTTTAGATTTTAAAAAATGTTTTGTATTTAATTGAACATTGAAAACATTCGGAATTTTTAATTGGGTTAATAAACTTGCAGATCCATTTAAATTAGCTTGATTGTAATCTAAAACAATAGTTTCATTAGCTGAGTTTACCGTTTTAAATGTTCCTGTTTGGTCGAAATTTATCAATAAAATATTTCCTGTTAAACTTAAATTAGGGTTAGGTTTATAAACAATATTTGTGCTAATACCATAGTAATCAACTTTTCCAAGACCAACAGGAGTTGTAATAATTTTATTTACTCCATCTAGTTTTTCTCCGGTTTCATAAGTAACATCTTGCCAATAATTTTTATATCTCTGAAATTTTAATGTAGGAACAATGGTAATTTTGTTTCCAAAGTAAGAGTAGGATAAACTTGAATTATCCATATAGATAGGTACTAAGTTAGGGTTTCCAATATAAGATGATGTTTCACTATATTTTTGTTCAAATGGTTGTAAGCTTTGATAATTAGGTCTTAAAATTAATTTTCCATAACTTAAATTAATGTTTGATTTTTCTGTTAGGTTATATTCAAAAGAAAAGGAAGGAAGAACATCATTAAAATGATTGTTTTGTAAAGTGCCTAAACTTAAATAGTTAACATCAGTTTCAGAAAACTCTCCCCTTAACCCAGCTCTGGCATATAATTTATTGTTTTGAAATTCATATTCAATAGATGCTGCGTGGATGTTTTCTTTATAATTAATTTCATTATTATTTTCTGTTCCCATTCGTTTAAAAGGGGTTTTTTCAAATTCACCATAATATCCCATTGTTAAGGTTGAGTATTCCCCAAGCGGGTTGGTAAATGTTAAGTCAAAAATTGAATTTGTTAATTTATTATCTTCTATAAACTCTTCATTTGTAAAATTGTTATTGGAGTTAATAATATTAGTATTAAATAAATCATTATCTGAAGAGTAAGAAGCGTATGAAGTAAGATTTTGACCTTCTTTTTTAAAATTATGTTCAAAATCAACAACAAATTCAAGTATTTCATTTTCAAAATCTCCTGAATTGTTTCGGTTATTTTCCGATATAGGTATATTATTAACGTTAAATATATTTGAATTTGTTAGCGTAGAGCTTTTGTGATTGGCATTTTGATAGTTAAAACTTGTTGTTAAAGTGCTACTCTTTGATAAATTAAATTCACTACCAATAGTAGTATAAAAGGTATTGTTTTTACTGTTAAATTCACTATTTTCTTTTAAATAGGATGAGTTAATTCCGTTTTCAAAGTATTGTGTGTTAGAAACAGAAGTTTCAATGGGATTGCTATGAGCGTAGGAAGTATTTGTAAAAAAATTAATACCTTTTGTTTTATAATTAAAGTTAATTAAACCTCCATAGTAATCATTATAACCACCAGTAAGGGTTGTAGAGGCATTTAGGCCTTCATCTTTACCTTTTTTTAATTCAATATTAATTATGCTTAATGCAGATGCGTTATATTTTGAACCAGGATTTGTAATTACATCTATTTTTTTTACAGAGCCAGCAGGTAAAGTATTTAAAACACTCATATTGGAAAGTGCAGATGTTTTTCCGTTAATCATTACCTGTACATTTCCTTGTCCTTGAACTGTTATAGCTCCATTTGAATCAACCGATACTGAAGGAATGTTATTTAATATTTGCGAAACAGAACTACCATTAGATGATAAATCTTTTTCTACATTATATACTATTATATTAGATTTAAACTCAATTGCTCTTTTTTTGGCAACAATTTCTATCTCATCAAAAAAATTATCATCAATTTCTAATTGTATAGTACCAATGTTTAAATTTCCAGAAACATCAGATATATTAAGTTGTTTAGTTTTGTATCCAATAAAACTTATGTAAGCATTATAAATATCTCTTTTAATACTTAAGTTAAAGTTACCTTTAGAATTAGATAATGCTCCATATTTTATTAAACTAGAATCATTATTTTTAAAAACTATTGAAGCATCTGATATCGGATTTTTTGTTTCTGAATCAATTATTTTACCTTTTATAGTGAAATAATCATCATTAGAATTTTGGCTAAAATTTAATAGCGGGGTTAGTATTATTAAAAACAAAAATATACTTCTCATTTACTAACATTTAAATTTTCATAGTCTTAAAGTATTAATTACAACTTTTTCAATTGTAAAAATACTAAATATAACTAATAAATAACATTTTATTGATAATAAATGACTATTTGTATTACTATTACGACAATCCGTAAATTGTAAAATTAAATTGATATTTTTAATTTTTTTAACTCAGATGATAAATTTACACTTTTAGAATAATGGATAGCATTTAATTTTAATGATTGTGCAGCTTTTATATTTTCTAAATTATCATCAATAAAAACAGCGTTTTCAGAAGTAATATTATATCTATTTAATATTATATTATAAATTTGAGGGAATGGTTTTCTACATTTTTCTTGTCCGGAAACTACAACACCATCAAATTCTTTAAAAAAAGGAAATAACTCCAATGCTTTGGTCCATTTTTCTGCACTCCAATTTGTTAGTGCATATACTTTATAATTATTGGAAGCTTTAAATTGTTTAAACAACTCAACATTTTCTTTAATTGGGCCAGCAAACATATATTCCCAGTCCTTATAAAAAAGCTTAATTAAATCGGCATATTCGGGATATTCTGCAATTTTTATATTTTCGCCTTCTTCAATAGTTCTTCCAGCATCTTGCTCAATATTCCATTCGGGAGTACAAACGTTGGTTAAAAACCAATTCATTTTATCCGTATCACCTTTAAATACATTTTTATAAAGATTTTCAGGGTTCCAGTCTACTAAAACTCCACCTAAATCAAAAATTATTGTATCAATTTTTTTCATAATTATAATTCGTTTGAAGTATCTTTTTGTCCTTGTTGCATTAAATATGCTTTAATAAATCCATCAATTTCACCGTTCATAACCGCATCTACGTTCCCTGTTTCAAATGCCGTTCTTACATCTTTCACTAATTTATATGGATGCATAACATAATTTCTTATTTGAGAGCCAAAATCAATTTTCATTTTTCCAGCTTCAATATCACTTCTAGCTTCTTGTTGTTTTCTAAGTTCAATTTCGTACAATTGAGATTTTAACATTTGCATAGCTCTATCTCTGTTTTCGTGCTGTGAGCGAGTTTCTGAACAAGATATTTGAATACCACTTGGTTTGTGATTTAATTGAACTTTTGTTTCAACTTTATTAACATTTTGCCCTCCAGCACCACTTGATCTAGAAGTTATTATTTCAATATCTGCTGGATTTATGGTTATTTCAATACTATCATCAACTAAAGGATACACATAAACGGATGCAAAACTTGTATGTCTTTTAGCGTTGCTATCAAAAGGAGAGATTCTTACCAAACGATGTACACCGTTTTCTCCTTTTAAATATCCGAAAGCATATTCTCCTTCAATTTCAAGTGTAACAGTTTTAATACCCGTTACATCACCAGCTTGGTAATTTAATTCTCTAATTTTAAAATTCTGCTTTTCGGCCCACATTAAGTACATACGCATTAGCATTATTGCCCAATCACAACTTTCTGTACCACCAGCGCCAGCTGTAATTTGTATAACAGCACTAAGATTATCACCTTCTTCAGAAAGCATATTTTTAAATTCTAAACTTTCTAATATTTCAATAGCTTTATTGTAAGAGATCTCAACTTCTTCTTCTGTAGATTCTCCTTCAGAATAAAAATCTAGGAGTACAGAAGTATCTTCATAATAAGAACAGATAGAATTAAAATCTTCAACCCACTTTTTCTTGGATCTTAGTAATTTCATTATAACTTCAGCTTCCCTTGGATTATTCCAAAAATCTGGATTTACAGTTTTTTCTTCTTCGTTAGAAATTTCAATTATTTTTTTATCAATATCAAGATACACTTTCAAGTTATTAATGCGCTCTTGCAATTTATTTAATTGGTCGTTTGATATCATTTGGTGGATTAAGAATTACAAAAATAAACTTTCATTTTTAAACCTTAAAATAAAATAAGTAACTACATTTATATTTAAGAATAAAAAGAGTTATTAAAGGTGATGTTTTTTTAATTTATAATGTAATATAAATTGTAAAACATCTAAAATCAATTATATAGAATGCGAATAGATTTAATAAGTGACACGGTTACAAAACCTTCAAAAGAAATGTTAAAGGCAATGATGAGTGCCGAAGTAGGAGATGATGTTTTTAAAAGTGACCCTACAGTTACTAAATTACAACAAAAAATTTCAGAAATGTTTGGTATGGAAGATGCATTGTTTTTTCCTTCTGGTACAATGGCCAATCAAACAGCAATAAAGATTTTAACACAACCAGGAGATAAAATGTATTGCGATAAATGGGCACATGTTTATAATTATGAAGGAGGAGGAGCAGCTTTTAATTCTGGAGTTACATCTCATTTAATTGATGGAGAAAGAGGAACATTTACAGCAAAACAGTTAGAAGAAGCAGTAACAAGTGGTAGATCTGATATTCACGTTCCATTTTCAAAACTTGTAGCAATAGAGAATACAACTAATAAAGGAGGTGGAACTTGTTGGGATTTTGAAGAACTTTTAAAAATTAGAAAAATTTGTTCAAAAAATGATTTGGCTTTTCATTTAGATGGTGCAAGATTATTTAATGCCTTGATTGCTAAAAATGAAACTCCTGAACAATATGGAAAATTGTTTGATACCATTTCTATTTGTTTGTCTAAAGGTTTAGGAGCTCCAATTGGCTCTGTTTTATTGGGTTCAAAAGAGCATATAGAGAAAGCTTTAAGAGTTAGAAAATTATTTGGAGGTGCTATGAGACAAGCTGGTTATTTGGCTGCTGCTGGGATTTATGCTTTAGATAATAATATAGAAAGACTTGCTAAAGACCATTCTCGTGCTCAAATTATAGGAAACGCACTTAATAAATGTTCATTGGTTAAAAAAGTGGAACCAATTGAAACTAATATAGTTATTTTTAATGTAGTTGATACTATAAATGAAGAAGATTTTATTAGTCGGTTAAGGGATGCACATATTGATTTAATATCAATGGGACAGGGAAAATTGAGAATTGTAACTCATTTAGATTTTACCGAAGAAATGCTAGAACGTGTAGTATTTACATTAAAGAACATTTAAAAAAGACGTTGTAGTGTAAAGTTTTTTATTGTTGATCGACTATAATTATAAATTATTTAAAATGAAAAGAGTTTTAATCCTATTTATAATTATAATATCTGCAAATAGTTTTGCAAAATCTAATATTGATAAAAAAAATACTATGTCTGAAAATAAAATAGAAACTGCAATTTTTGCAAATGGATGTTTTTGGTGTACAGAAGCTATATTTCAACTGTTAGAAGGAGTTGAAAGTGTTTCTTCAGGTTACACAGGAGGGAAGTTAAAGAACCCAACTTATAAAGAGATATGTACTGGTAAAACAGGACATGCAGAAGCAATTAAAATAACATATGATTCTAATATTATAAGTTATCAAGAATTGTTGGAAGTTTTTTTTAGTACTCATGACCCGACAACATTAAATAAACAAGGCTATGATGTTGGTTCACAATATAGATCAGCAATTTTTTATAATAGTATTGAAGAAAAGAATATTGCGGAAAATTTTATAGATGAACTGACTAAAGCAAATGTTTTTAATAAACCAATTGTTACAGAAGTATCCAAATTAGATATTTTTTATTCGGCAGAAGATTATCACCAAAACTATTATAACAATAATAAAACTCAAGGTTATTGTACTGCTGTTATTAACCCTAAATTGGAAAAATTTATAAAGAATTTTAAGTCCAAATTAAAAAAATAATATTTAGTAGTTAGAATATAAAAGTAACTAATTTTAAACCTACAATTATTCCTAATTGTGGGTTTAATTGTATTTAAAAGAAATCTAAGTGTTTTTTTTAGATGGTTATTTTATTATAAAACTTAATTGAATTTAGGAATATGATTTGTTTAGAACTCTTAATAAGGGATATTTAAAATGAGTATATTAATATTTTTAAAGAAAGATTTGATACAGTAAATATTAATCAATTATAAAAAGTATTCTCTTTAGGTTTAAAATAAGACCTTATTAAGTGTTAAATTCACATTAAATTAAAACTTTACATGAATAGTCTTAATCTGTTTTAATTTAATATGATAGATTATATATTTAGGTAATTTTTTTTTAAAGTTGGATATATTATTTAAATGAAAATAATCTTGGCATTTAAATTGCTATATTTTAAGAAAGTATAAGATTTATGAAAAAAAAATACAAATTATTATTAGCTGGTTTACTCTTTGATGGGATAGGAATGTTATCATTTGTAATACCTGCAATAGGAGAGTTTTCTGATGTTATTTGGGCACCTGCATCAGCTTTTATACTTTTTAAAATGTATAAAGGAACCGAAGGGAAAATAGGAGGGTTAGTTTCTTTTGTAGAAGAAGCTGGATTTTTTGGAACAGATTTTTTACCTACGTTTACTTTAACATGGGTTTACAAATATTTAATAAAACGTGATAAGAAGAACTAGTATAGGTTATTTTAAAGATTTTTAAATCCCATTCTTTTTAACATTTTTACAGTAAAAAAATTCCAAAAGAATTTAAACTGTCCAAAACAAAAACCAACTAGAGGTAATGTTATTTGATAAATAATAAAAATCAAAAAGATTCTAACAGGCCAAAATAGCCAAGGGTTTGTAGTTTCATAATCCAAACCTATAAATTCAGTTAAAGGTTTTGCTATCCAAGCTGCAAAAGAACCATTAACCGAAAAAGCTAAAATGATTAGTATAATTTGAAAATTAGAGGATATTCCCCAACGTTGTTTTAATTTTTCCATTTACCTTAATTTCGATGCAAAAGTACATTTATATTTCAGAAATAAAATTTTTCATGAAAAAAGGCTTAACAATTTGCTAAGCCTTTTGACATTATATTTGAATTATTGAATTTATTTTCCGAATAAACCACCTAAAAGGCTTCCAATACCACCACTTTTTTTATTACCTCCAAGTAACATTCCTGCAACATCATCAATCATACTTCCATCACCATCAGCATCTAGTAATTTAGATACTAAACTTTGTTGTTCATTAGAAGCTCCACCTAACATACCACCTAACAAGTCACCAATACCATTTTGATCAGCTACTCCTTTTTGTCGTGATTCTTTTCCTATAGCTCCCATAACTAAAGGTCCAGCAACTTTTAATATATTCATAGCACTTGCTAAATCTATACCACTAGATTTACTAACTGCCTGCGCAACGTTTTGTTCGCGACCTCCAAAAACATGGCCTAAAATTCCAGCACCATCTTTTAATACATCATCATCAACACCACCACCACCTAAAATACTTCCTAGGTTGTCTAATATTCCACCACTATGTTTATCATTTCCTAAAGCGCTAAGTAAACCTGCAGCACCTTCAGGTGAAGAAGCGTTGTTTTTCATAGCTCCAAGAATTAAAGGGAGTGCAGCGCCTAAGGCGTTAGCTGTTTTTCCTTCATCTTGTCCAAATTGTTTACTTGCTCCACTAATTAATGTTTTTCCAAGGTCACTGTTTAATAAATCTAATATTCCTGCCATTTTTATGTTTTTATTAATTTATACTCTAATATAATTAAAATTCTATAAACTATGACACTTAAAAAATTATTAGGTCACATAAAATAAAAAAATAAGCTTACCGTTTTGTGCATATTGGTATAAGATTTGTTATCTAATACTCCATATTTAAAATATATTTATTATGAAAAAAGGACTGTTATTTATTTTGTTTGTGTTTTGTATAGTGAATCTTGTTTCTGCTCAAGATATTTCAGAAAATTCAATTGGTATAAGATTTGGAGATAATGATGGATTTGGAGGAGAAATATCATATCAGAAAAAATTAATTGAAAATAACAGGTTTGAAATCGATTTGGGATATAGAAATCATAAAAATTATGATGCATTTAAATTATCAGGTATTTATCAATGGGTTTGGAATATTGATAATGGTTTAAATTGGTATGCTGGGTTTGGAGCAGGAGTAGGCTCTTGGAGTTACAATAATGAAGTTATTAATCATGATGATGATGGATTGTTTTTAAATGCTGATGGTAATATAGGAATTGAATACGATTTTAGAGTACCACTTTTAATCTCTCTAGATTTTAGACCTGAAATAGGAATTTTAGGTGATTATGGAAATGATACAGATTTAGATATAGCATTATCTCTTAGGTATCAATTCTAATAAACTAATTATATAATAAAAAAAAGCACTTTAAGTGCTTTTTTTTATGGCTTAAATTGAACAATGTTATCTTGTTTTTTTATCTTTCCGCGAATATTAAAATTAATGGATGAAGAAATTAGCGTTGCACTGGCAAATTATTATTGGAATGATATTGGGAATTCTGGTTGGAGTATTAATGACACAGTTTGATAACGGTAAGGAAATTGTACAAGATTGGATAAAACCATTTGGAAAGATATTTATAAATTCATTAAAATTAATTGCTGTCCCATTAATTCTGGCATCCTTAATTAAAGGAGTATCAGATTTAAAAGATATTTCAAAACTTTCAAAAATGGGAAGTAGAACCATTGGTTTATATTTAGTAACAACCGTTGTAGCTGTTTCAATAGGTTTGTTATTGGTAAATATTATTAAACCGGGAAATTCTATTTCTGAAGAAACTAGACAAGAGTTAGTAAATAATTATAGTGGAGATGCCGCAAAATATTCTAATGAAGCTTTAAAACAAAAAGAAACAGGTCCTTTGCAAGCATTGGTTGATATTGTTCCAGATAATATTTTTGGAGCAGCTTCAGAAAATAAAAACATGTTGCAAATAATCTTTTTTGCTATCTTTTTTGGAATTGGTTTAATTTTAATTCCTGAAAAAGATTCTAAACCAGTAAAAAAATTCTTTGATGGGTTTAATGAAGTTATCCTTAAAATGATTGATTTAATAATGTTAGCAGCACCTTATGGTGTGTTTGCATTATTGGCAGCGTTAGTTGTAGAGTCTCCAAGTTTAGATTTGTTTAAAGCATTAATTTGGTATGCTTTTACAGTGGTTTTAGGATTACTATTAATGATTGGTTTTTATAATCTCTTAGTTTGGGTAGTAACTAAAAAAAATCCTTCAACATTTTTTAAAGGTATTTCACCTGCTCAATTATTAGCATTTTCTACAAGTAGTAGTGCTGCAACTTTACCAGTTACTATGGAAAGAGTAACGGAACATTTAGGAGTAGATGAAGAAGTTAGTAGTTTTGTGTTACCAATTGGTGCCACAATTAATATGGATGGTACAAGTTTGTACCAAGCCGTTGCAGCTGTTTTTATAGCCCAGGCATTTGGTATGGATTTAAGTTTAGGAGTTCAATTAGGTATAATTGTAACTGCAACTTTAGCAAGTATTGGTTCAGCAGCTGTTCCAGGGGCGGGAATGGTAATGTTAGTGATTGTTTTAGGACAAGCAGGAATTCCAGAAGCAGGATTGGCCTTAATTTTTGCAATTGACAGACCTTTAGATATGTGCAGAACCACCGTAAATGTAACAGGAGATGCATCAGTATCTATGATAGTGGCAAAAACTTTAAATAAATTACATAAACCTAAAGTTAAGGAATGGGATGACAATTATCACAAGAAATAAATATATTCTTTGTAATTGATTTTTTTAAATTAAATCTAAAAATCTTTTTTTATAATTATCAGTTGGAATAACACAACTTTCTTTTTTACCATACCATTTATATCTGTTCTTGGCAATAAAGTTATAAACAGAATCCCTTATAAAAGGAGGAACAATAATTAAAAAGTAAAGTATTTTAATAGGGCCATCTAATCTTTTTATAATTCTTAAAGCAGCAGTAGATTTATAAAATATTTTATTATTTTCAACAAGAATAATAGTATCAAAATTTATTTTATTTGAATTATGATGTAACAAAATTTCCTTTGCAACGTCAGATTGTAAAGAAGCAAATAAGAAATACGCCTTTTCATCATTTTTAATTATAAAATTAACCGATGAATTGCAAAGGTTGCAAACGCCATCAAAGAGAATAATTGATTTATTTTTTATATTGTTCATATTGTAAAGTTAATAATAATAAAAGAACTGTTTTAACAAAAATTTAGTAACAATATTCATAGGCAATTAATAAATTCGTTTTAAATAACAACTAAATGATAAAGATTGAAAAACTTCATAAATCTTACCCAATAGGAAAAGATTCTCTTCACGTTTTAAAAGGATTAGATTTACATATAAAAGAGGGCGAGTTTGTTGCAATTATGGGGTCTTCAGGTTCTGGGAAATCTACCTTATTAAACATTGTTGGTTTATTAGACGAACATGATTCAGGAAATTATTATTTAAACGGACAATTAATTGAAAAGTTAGATGAAAAGAAAGCAGCAATTCTACGAAATAAATTTTTAGGTTTTGTTTTTCAATCATTTAATTTAATTAATTATAAAACAGCAGTAGAAAATGTTGCGCTTCCATTATACTATCAGGGTATAGGAAGAAAGGAACGACATGATATTGCAATGCAATATTTAAGAAAAGTAGGATTAGAGGATTGGGCCAATCATTTACCTAGTGAAATGTCTGGAGGGCAAAAACAACGTGTTGCCATTGCACGTGCTTTAGTAACAAAACCAAAAGTAGTATTAGCAGATGAACCAACAGGAGCATTAGATTCAACAACATCTGAAGCTGTTATGGAAATGCTAAAAGAAATTAATAGAGAAGGAATGACCGTTTTTGTAATTACTCACGAAGAAGATATTGCAGAACAAACAGACAGAATTGTACGTTTAAAAGATGGTGTAATAATAAGTGATGAGTTAACAAATAATAAAGCAACAGTGTAAGTTATGTTTGATTTAGATAGGTGGCAAGAAATTTTCCAAACGTTATCAAAAAATAAACTTAGAACGGCTTTATCAGGATTTACTATTGCCTTTGCAATCTTGTTGTTTACCCTTTTATTTGGAGTAGGAAATGGATTAAAACATACTTTTGAAAAACAATTTGCTGGTGATGCTACAAATTCTGTTTACGTTAGGTCGGGGAGAACTACAAAACCATATAAAGGGTTACAAAGTGGCCGAAAAATTCAGTATAGAAATGATGATATGAAATTTATAAATGAAAAATTTGAAGATAAAATTCAATTTTTCAGCCCTAATATTCAACGTAATATGCAGGTAATTTATAAAAGTGAGCAAAACAGATATAACGTAAGAGGTGTATATCCAGATTATCAACCATTAGAGTCTACAGTGATTCAAGATGGTCGGTTTTTAACTTATTTGGATGTTGAAAGAAAATCTAAAGTAGTTGCGATAGGAAGATTGGTTGAAAAAGATTTATTTGGAAATAAATACGCTTTAGGTAAAAATATAAATATTGAAGGAATTTCATACAAAGTTGTTGGTGTTTTTAGTGATCCAGGAGGAGATAATGATGAACGCTTTATTTACGCTCCTTTTACAACTTTTCAAGGGATGTATAAACCAAATGATGAATTAGATTATATGGGGTTTACTTTTAATCCTGAATTATCGGTTGATCAAGCAATTTCATTTACAAATACATTAACAAAATTATTAAAGGAAAAACATAGTGTTGAACCTAGAGATCAAGGTGCAATTCGTATTCAAAATTATGCGGAAGGCACTAAAAACGTTGAACAGTTTATGGGGGTTTTAAATATTATTATTTTATTTATAGGTATTGGAACTTTAATAGCTGGGATAATTGGTATCAGCAATATAATGGTATTTATTGTAAAAGAACGTACCAAAGAAATTGGAATAAGAAAAGCTTTAGGAGCTACTCCAAAATCAATAGTTGGAATGATAATGCTCGAATCTATTTTTGTTACTGCTATATCGGGATATGTAGGATTACTTTTAGGAGTATTTGCATTAAAGTCTTTAGGTGACAGTTTAGAGGATTATTTTATTTTAAACCCAAGTGTTGAGACTTACGTTGTGGTTGGAGCCACAATAGTTTTAATTATAGCGGGAACAGTTGCTGGTTATATTCCAGCAAAAAGAGCGTCGAGTATCAAACCAATTGTAGCATTAAATGATGAATAATTATGAAAAATTTCTTATTAGATAAAGATACTTGGCAAGAAATATACAGTAGTATTCGGAAAAATAAAGTTCGGACAGGGATTACCATTATTGGTGTAATGTGGGGTATATTTTTATTAGTTGTATTGTTAGGTGCAGCAAGAGGTATGGAAAATAATTTTAATAAATTATTTGGAAATTTCGCAACTAACAGTGTGTTTATATGGGCTCAGAGCACAGCAGAACCATTTAAAGGTTTTCAAGAAGGAAGACAATTAAGCCTTAAAATGTCTGACATGGAAAACATTAAAAATGAAATAAAAGGGTTAGAATTTGTAGTGCCAAGATTACAAAGACAAGCATTGGCAGTGAACAAATTTAAAACCGGAACTTTTGGAGTTTTTGGAGATTATCCAGAATTAGATAAAGTTCAAAAGAAAGATTTAGTTTATGGGCGTTTTATAAATCATGAAGATATCTTAAAGAAAAGAAAAGTTTGTGTATTTGAAGAGGAAATTTATAAACAATTATTTGATAAAGGTGATAATCCATTAGGAACATACATTAAGGTAAACAATATTAATTATAAGGTTATAGGTATGTACAAATCAGGGCAAGTTGGCTCTGGAGGTCCACAAGGTAATATTCATATTCCGTTCACTACATTTCAACAAGTTTACAATATTGGAGATAAAATAGGATGGATGATGATTACCGGTAAACCTGAATTTGATATTACTCAAATTGAAGCAGATGTTAAGTTATTGCTTAAAAACTTACATAAAGTTAATCCTAATGATGAAAGAGCTTTTGGTAGTTTTAATTTAGGAGAAAGAATAGCACAAGTAACAGGCTTTTTAACAGGGATGCAATTTTTAACTTGGTTTGTTGGTATTGCAACATTAATTGCAGGTGTTTTTGCTATTGGAAACATACTTTTAATAACTGTAAAAGAACGAACTAAGGAAATAGGTATAAGACGTGCTTTAGGAGCAAAACCGTGGGAAATTAAACGTCAAATTATTCTTGAATCGGTTTTCTTAACTAGTATTGCAGGAGCATTAGGAATAATTTTTGGAGGAATAGTATTAATGTTAATCGATCTAACATTAGGGCAGGGACCAGATGCTGTATTAGCTAACCCAACTGTTGATATTCCTGTTATCTTAATTGCAGTGGCAACATTAATTATACTAGGTACTTTAATTGGCCTTATTCCTGCTCAAACAGCAGTAAGTATTAGACCTATTGAAGCATTAAGAGAAGAGTAATTTAAACGAAAAAGAGTTGAATCTTGTTTTAATAGTTCAACATATATAATAAACAGAAAATCAATAACTAATGAAAAAAACAATAATTTTTGGATCAATTGCAGCGGCGCTAATAGCTGTTTTAATTTGGTTTGGAGTAAAGAATAGCAAATCTCCAATTCAATTTGAAACAGAAAAACCATTTAAAACAAATATTGTTAGAAAAACTGTAGCAACAGGAAAAGTTGTACCTCTAGAGGAGGCTGAAATTAAGCCTAAAGTTTCTGGTATAATAGAAAAAATATATGTTGAAGAAGGTGCCATTGTTGAAGTTGGAGATTTAATAGCAACAATTAGAGTTGTACCAAATGTGCAGAGTTTAAATAGTGCACAAGGAAATGTGAAAACTGCTCAATTACGATATGATAATGCCAAAACTAATTATGATAGAATTAAAGGGTTGTATGAAAAAGGTGTAAAATCAAGATCAGATTTTGAGGATTCAGAATTGAGTTTTAATAGCGCAAATCAAGATTTAAGAAACGCACAAAATAATTTACAAATTATTAAGAAAGGATCAGCAGCTGGAATGGGGAAAACGGCTAATACTTATGTGAAGGCAGAAATTTCAGGAACAATTTTAGAAATTCCAGTTCGTAAAGGAAATCAGGTAATTGAAAGTAATACCTTTAATGCAGGAACTACTATTGCAACAATTGCAGATATGACAAAAATGATTTTTGAAGGAAAAGTAGATGAAGCAGAAGTTGGTAAAATAAAGAATGGAACTGTTTTGGAAGTTTCTTTAGGGGCAATTGAAAAGAAAAAATACCCAGCAAAACTTAATTTTATAGCACCTAAGGGTACTGAAGAAAATGGAGCTGTACAGTTTAAGATTAAAGGAGATGTTACCTTAGATGATGAATTTTTTGTAAGAGCAGGTTATAGTGCTAATGCTGATATAGTTCTAGAATCAAAGGATAGCGTTTTATCTATAAAAGAGGCATTATTGCAGTTTGATAAGAAAACAGATAGTGCATTTGTTGAAATTAGAACGGGAGATCAAGATTTTAAAAAGCAAAATGTTGAATTAGGAATTTCTGATGGAATTAATGTTGAAATATTATCGGGTGTTTCTTTAGATGATGATATAAAAATTTGGAATAAAGCTTCAAAAAAAGATAAAGACAAAGAGGATAAAGAATAAGGTTTATCTGTTAAAAATAATCAAATAAAAGAAGTGTTTTAATTTTAATTAAAACGCTTTTTTTTTATCTTTATAGAAGAAGTATTTATTTTATGAAGTTTTATATAATTTTTATGACTTTTATCAGATGAAAATTAAATAAAAATTTCGAAATTTATTATATAATTTAAAAGCCAAATAATATATGGAGAGTCAGTTGTTATTTTTAAGTGATTTAAGCTTCAATCTTGAAGTGTGGAAAAGAGAGTTGAAATTTCAAGAAGGTGAAATGGATTATTTTGAAGAAAAATTAGAACTTGTTGCGATTCGAAATCTTGGAAAAGATGTTATGGTGCAAGTAGAAGGTTTTCAAAATAAAATAATTAGGGAACGTGAGGTAATCCTTCATTTAAGGCACAGAATTAGAATGAAGAAAAGAGAAGTTGAACAGGCTAAATACGAAAACAATTCAGAAGCTAAATTTCTAGAAAAACAAGTGTTGTTGAAGGATGAAATGAAAACTTTTGTTAAAATGCACTATGCATTAAAAGAAGCCATGATGGATTTCTTCTTGAAATATTTATAATAAAAACAGGCTGTTTAAAAAGTGAAAAAATGTGTTATTTTGAATTATAGTAAAAATCTCACCTATTAGTAAGAACAGATTGATTAAGTTTTTTTAAAAGCTTTAAAATGATGAAATAAAAGCATTTCAAATGAGTGAAGGAGAATGTTGTAATTTAATAATAGAACCCAGAGATTCTTCATTTTCTTTCAGTCATTCAGAATGATAAATTTTAAATGTTTGTATTAAGTATATTTTTTAAACAGCCTATTTTTATTTGAATTGAGATGAAATTACTTCAGCTTTTCTATTTTCTGAGTAATCATAAAATCCTTCACCAGATTTAACTCCAAGCTTTCCTGCTTGAACCATATTTACAAGTAAAGGGCAAGGAGCATATTTTGGGTTTTTAAATCCATCATACAATACGTTTAAAATTGATAAACATACATCTAATCCTATAAAATCAGCTAATTGTAAAGGTCCCATAGGATGTGCCATACCAAGTTTCATTACGGTATCAATTTCATAAACTCCCGCAACTCCATTATACAATGTTTCTATGGCTTCATTTAGCATAGGCATTAAAATCCTATTAGCTACAAAACCAGGATAATCATTTACTTCAACAGGTGTTTTACTAAGTTTTTTAGAAAGTTCCATTATTAATTTAGTTACTTCACTAGAAGTATTGTAACCATTTATAATTTCAACAAGTTTCATTATAGGAACTGGATTCATAAAATGCATTCCAATAACCTTTTCAGGTCGGTTTGTTGCTGCTGCAATTTTTGTTATAGAAATTGAAGAAGTATTTGTAGCTAAAACGGTGTTTTTAGGAGCTTCCTCATCTAATTGTTTAAAAATTTTAAGTTTTAACTCTTCATTTTCAGTTGCTGCTTCAATTACTAAATCTGTATTTTTTACACCTTCCAAAATTGAAGTAAAAGTTGTAATATTATCAAGTGTTTGTTTTTTAACTTCTAAAGTTATTTTTTCTTTAGAAATTAATCTATCTAAGTTTTTTGTAATTGTAGCGATTCCTTTTTCATTAGCTTCTTTTGAAATATCAATAAGATTTACTTTAAAATTATGTTGAGCGAAAATGTGTGCTATTCCGTTACCCATTGTGCCAGCACCTATAACTGCTATATTTTTCATCTGTCTACATTTTTATATTAATAATAGACACAAAGAGTTGAGAATTAGTCATTTTCTAATGTGTCTAAATTGAAAATACTCGTTCATTTAAATAGTTGCTTTCCCTTTTAAAAAGGTTATGGCTTGCCCACTCATTTCAACTCGATTATTAAGATATTTACATTTTAAGAATCCAGTTCTTTTAGAAAGTTGAGACGCTTCCAATTTATTCTTTTTTAATTTTTGAGCCCAAAAGGGAATTAGAAGGGTATGAGCAGAACCTGTAACAGGATCCTCATTAATTCCAATTTTAGGGGCAAAAAATCTTGAAACAAAATCTACTTTATTTCCTTTTGCTGTAACAATAATCCCTAAAGAGTCTAATTCACATAATTTTGAAAAATTAGGAGCTAAATTTTTAATTGTTTCTTCATCTTCTAATTCTACTAAAAGTTTCCATTTTCCTTGGTAGGTGTTTATGATTAGTACATTTAAAGCTTTTAATAGAGTTTTTGGTGTTTCAATTTTTTTAATTTCTTCAGAAGGAAAGTTAAGAGTATACCAACTATCCTTTTTAGAAACAGTTAAAACCCCACTATTTGATATAAATTCTATTAACTCTTCTTTATAATTTAATTCTGAAAAAATTATATGAGCAGCAGCTAAAGTTGCATGACCACATAAATCTATTTCACAAGTTGGTGTGAACCATTTTATTTCAAATTGATGCTTTTTTTGAACAAAGAAAACAGTTTCTGATAAATTATTTTCTTCAGCAATTGCTTGCATTATTTCAGTAGAAATCCATTTTTCTAACGGACAAACAGCCGCTGGATTTCCTTTAAAAATTTTACTTGTGAAAGCATCAACCTGAAAAATATTCATAATTAAAAGTCGTTAATAATCATATGAGCAACTTTTAAAGCTTCAGTTCCTTGTTTTAAACTAACAACTGGTGTTGTATTATTTACAATAGCATCAGCAAAAGTTTCTAATTCATCTAAAATAGCATTATTAGCTTCAACATTAGGGTTTTCAAAATAAATTTGTTTTTTTACACCTTCAGCATTTTGAAGAATCATATCAAAATCTCCTGCAATTTTTGGTGCATCTTGCATTCTTACTACTTCAGTTGCTTTTTCGAAAAAATCTACAGCTATATATGCATCTTTTTGGAAAAATCTTGATTTACGCATGTTTTTTAATGAAATTCTACTTGCTGTTAAATTAGCAACGCAACCATTTTCAAATTCTATACGAGCATTTGCTATATCTGGAGTATCACTAATTACTGAAACTCCACTTGCATGAACGCTTTTTACCTTAGATTTTACAACACTTAATATAATATCTATATCATGAATCATTAAATCTAAAACTACAGGCACATCTGTTCCTCGTGGGTTAAATTCTGCGAGTCTATGTGTTTCAATAAACATAGGATTATTAATTGAATCTTTTACAGCTGCAAAGGCAGGGTTAAAACGTTCTACATGACCAACTTGACCTTTTACATTGTGTTTTTGTGAAAGCTCAATAATCTCTTCAGCTTCTTCAATTGTTTTTGTAATTGGTTTTTCAATAAAAATATGTTTTCCTTTTTTTATTGCTTCTTTGGCACAATCAAAATGAGAAAGAGTAGGAGTAACAATATCAATTACTTCAACTGCATCAATTAATTCTTCTATTGTATCAAAGGATTTATACCCAAATTCTTCTTCAACTTTTTTTGCATTTTCTTTTATAGGGTCGTAAAAACCAACTAATTCGTATTTTTTTGATTCATTTAATAGTCTTAAATGTATTTTTCCTAAGTGTCCTGCACCTAATACTCCCGCTTTAAGCATTGTTTTTTGTTTAAAATTGTGTTAACAAAAATAGCAATCTTTATGCATTTATTCCTATTTTTAGCAACTCAAATTTTTATTTTAGTGAAGGATACCAATAAACATAAAGGACTTAGAAATCAATTAGTAAAAGTATTAATTGATAAAGGAATAAAAGACAAAGAAGTACTAAAGGCTATTTCAAATATTCCACGTCATCTTTTTATAGATTCTAGTTTTGAAGATTTTGCGTATCAAGACAAAGCATTTCCAATAGCAGCAGACCAAACTATTTCGCAACCATATACTGTGGCATTTCAAACTGAATTGTTAGAAGTGAAAAAAGGAAGTAAAGTCTTAGAAATAGGTACCGGATCAGGTTATCAAACAGCAGTTTTACTTGAAATGGGAGCTAAAGTATATACCATTGAACGCCAGAAAGAATTGTTTAAAAAAACAAAACTTTTTTTCCCGAAAATAAACTACAAACCGAAAAAAATTATTTTTGGAGATGGTTATAAAGGATTGCCTGAAGATGCTCCATTTGATAGTATTATTGTTACTGCCGGTGCGCCTTTTGTACCAAAACCGTTATTAAGTCAATTAAAAATAGGAGGAAGGTTGGTAATTCCTGTAGGTGATGCTGTGCAAACAATGACTCTTTTTGTAAGAACAGGAGAAAAAGATTTCGAAAAATTAGAATTAGGCGATTTTAGGTTTGTACCTATGTTAAAGGAAAAAAATTAAATTGTATATCGGTAATTAGTAATAATATAGCATAAGGTCATGCTTAACTTGTTTCGTTACTATCTGATTTACAGCTATTTATTTAATTTAAGACTGAAACAAGTTCAGGGTGACAAAGCTATTATGTAAAATTGCGGACAATAAATAAAATTAATTTTACTGTATTCCAGTACTATAAAATGAAACTCTAAAGAAATTAAGGTACTGGAACTACTATATGACAAAAAAAGAACAATCAAATCTTCTAAAAAAAGTTCAACTAATTCTTAACTTTCTTTTAAAATAACTTAGCTTATTTAAGTTTGTTTTACAATCTTTGTAGCTTAAAATTTATTTATATGAAATTATATAGTACACTACTTATTTTTGTTTGCGTTTTGGTTATTTCGTGCAAAGAGGCAAAGAAAATTGATGAAACAAAAATTAATAAAGAAAAGGAATCAGTTGAATTATCAAATAATACGCCTAAAATTTCTTCAAATGAAGTAGATACAAGTAATATGGTTCATTTTGATGGAGGTACAATTAAAATAGGCTCAGAAACAGGAGGAGTAAATGAAAAGCCAGTTTTTGAAATGGAAATAGCACCTTTCTATTTAGATAAAAACTTAGTAACAGTTGCTGAATTTAGAGAGTTTGTACTGGAAGCTAATTATGTAACCGAAGCAGATAAATTTGGAGATTCTGGAGTGTATTCATTTGAACAAGGAAATTGGAGTTTAATGCCAGGAGCTAATTGGGAATATCCATTAGGAAGAGATAAGCCAAAAGCTATAGATAATCACCCTGTTACACATGTTAGTTGGAATGATGCAAAAGCGTATGCCGGTTGGAAAGGAAAAAGATTACCAACAGAATTTGAATGGGAGTTTGCAGCAAAAAACGGAGAAAATTCAATTAATAAATATGCTTGGGGGAATGAACCTGTTATTAATGGAAAGTATATGGCAAATGTTTGGCAAGGTGATAATATTCAGGATAGTGAAGCTAAAGATGGTTTTTTATTAACGTCTCCTGTAGGTACTTTTGGAGCTTCAAAATCTGGTTTGTATGATATGGGAGGAAATGTTTGGCAATGGTGTGAGAATTATCATAAACCTTACCCTTTTAATGATAAATTGGCGCCTCAAGATCCAAATGTAAGATCTACAAGAGGAGGATCGTTTATGTTTGATGAAGCACTTGAAAATAGTTATACAACAACATTTAGAGCTCAAAACTCTAAGGATACTTCATTATTTAATATGGGATTTAGATGTGCTAAATAGCATCATATTATTTAAAATAGAACATAAAAAAAGCTTGCAATTTGCAAGCTTTTTTTATGTTCTATTTTAAAATGTGAGATAACTTTTTAATTTTTTAACCAATATTGAGTTCTTCCAATTAAAGCAAAACCAACATAGCCTCTTACTTTTAATTTATTATTTTCAACAAGAGTGATGTAACATTTATATTCTTTACCCGTTTTTGGATCTAATATTTTTGCACCATTCCATTCATCCCCATCTTTAGTTAAACCATTAATAATAGTCATACCTTTAATAGGTTTATTTTTGTTTTTTCCTTTGCAATTTTCACAAAGTTTGTCTTCTTTCCCTTTTTCAAGTAATTGCTTAACTTTTGCGTAAACTTTCCCGTCTTGTTCGTAAACTTCTACTATAGATTTTGGATTTCCGGTTTCATCATCGATAGTTTTCCATTCACCAAAAATAGATTGTGCATTACTTGATAAAGTAATTAAAAAAATAAATGCTGTACTTAATACTAATCGTTTTATCATAATTTTATTGTTTTACGCATTAAAGTTATCTCCCCATTTTCCTTGAACTTTTAAAACTTGCTCAATTACATCTCTAACACAACCTAAACCGCCTTTTTTCTGAGATATATAATTAGATATACCTTGAATTTCAGGAACAGCATCTTTTGGACAAGTAGCCAAAGCAACTAATTTCATAACGGGAAAATCTGGGAGATCATCACCCATATATAAAATTTCTTCGGGCTTTATATTATTTTTACTAATATAATCATTAAATAATTCTATTTTGGCATGAGCGCCTAAATAAATATTTTTTATACCTAAACCTTCTAACCTTTTACGCACACCTTCATTATTTCCTCCTGATATTATACAAACATTGTAACCAGCTATTAATGCTGCTTTCATAGCGAAACCATCTTTTGTATTCATTAATCGTGTTAATTCGCCTGTTGATGATATATGAATCATTCCATTGGTTAATACCCCATCTACATCAAACATAAAAGTGGTTATTTGTGGCATTATTTCTTTATAACTTTTCTCCATAAGTTTTCAAAATTGATTTTGTAAGTGTTGAATAAATATTTTGTTGATCCTCATTTAAAGAGGCTATATGTTTTTTAATTGTTTTTGAGTCATTTCTTATTGCTGGTCCAGTTTGAGCATCAAATGCCGATAAATTTTTAATTTTATTTGCTGTTTCTTCAATTAACGGATGTAATATTTCAAAAGGAATGTTGTTTGTATCGCAAATTTCATTTCCTATAAAATACATATGGTTTACAAAATTATTAACAAAAACAGCTGCTACATGAAGTGTTTTTCGTTGTTCAGAATTAATTTTATAACATTTGGTTGAAATTGAAGATGCTAATTTACCTAACAATAGTAAATCACTTTTGGTAGTTGCTTCAATACAAATTGGAATATTAGAAAACTCAATTTCTTTATCTTTTGAAAATGATTGTAAAGGATAAAATACACCTTTTTTTGAATTAGATTTTAATTCGTTTATATGTGCTGCGCCAGAAGTATGAACTATTAACTTATCATTTAAATTCAACTTTGAAGACAACTCTGAAATTGCATTATCTGAAACAGAAATTATATAAATATCGGCTTCTTTTAATTCATTTAAATTATTTGTAATTAGTGTTTTATGTTCTAAGTAGTGAATTTTAGAGATGCTTCTATTATAAACTTGAACCAGATCTACGGAGTTATTATTTAACAATTTTTCAGTTAAATGAAATGCTAAATTTCCTGCACCAAGTATAACTACTTTAATCATAGAGCGAAGATACTAGAATAAGTTGAAAAAGTTATTGTTTGTTAAAACAATACTTATTAATCATTTTTACTAAATTAAGGTAAAACTTCTTTTATCTAGTTCTACTCCATTTAAAATTATTGAAACCTGATGTTCTCCAACATGAAATTTTCTTGTGGTAATTATTTTAAAAGACTGTTTTTTTTTAATTAAGGTTTTAGAGTTTTTAGGGTATTCTTTTTCACTAATTTTAAAGACTTTCCTAGATAAAGATCCATTTGCTTTTTGGTAATACAGTCCGTATTCTAAACGTAATTTAGAAGTACAAGAAGCAGTGTTTAAAAGGTTAAAAGAAAACTCTACATATTCTCCTATTTTTACTGAAGGCGTAAGGATTTTAAAACTTTCAATCTTTAAATTTTCTATAGAGCTAAATCCAAATAACTGCATTATTTCTAAGTTTCCTTGTTTAAGTAAAGTTCTACTTGCGTGTTTTAAAACCCAATCAGTTTCACTAGTTTTTCCTAGCCATTTTTTTACTAAATCAATTATAATTTGTGGATTGTCTTTAGAAATATCGTTTAAGTTATTGGCAACACTAAGTCTTACAGTTTTTGTATTATCATTTTTTAAGTTTTCTAGAATAGGAAAAATAGGTTTTGGGTTTTCTTTTAAAGAAGGTAAGGCCATAGCCCAAGGTAATCTTGGTCTGCAACCTTCAGAAGCCAAACGTCTGACAGCACTTTTATTATGTTTAGACCATTGCAGCATTTGTTTTAAAAGTTCATTTTCATACTTAATTATAAAAGGTCTAATTGCAAATTCACAAGTTATAAACTGAGTAATTTCTTCAATTGCTTTTATTGAAGTAGGGTAATCATCAAGTCCATAAACTTCAATAAAATCAGGAATAATTATATATTCAAGACCACCATTAATTCCATTTCTTTTTAGATGGTTAATTGTTTCGGTTAAAACATTTACATTTTTATTAAAATCATTATACAAATGTTGTTTTAAAACAATTGTTATATGCCGCATTCGTTGTTTTAACTCTTTTTCATTCCAATTTTTATCTAAAATTTGATTTATAAAAGATTCTTTATTAAAATGGGGAACAACTGATTTTAGGGCGTTAGAAAACTCTTCAAAAAAATTATTATTGTATATATTTTTTAATAATTCAGCCATTAATAATTAGAAGTTTTAGTTTAATTGGAATGTTATAAAACATATTTTTCAAAAATATCTTTTAGTTCTTTTTCAGGATTATTACTTAATCCAGGATGTGTTTTTGAGCTTTGTATAATAGTACTTCTGCAAGCTGTTAACCATCTAAATCTATCGGATAATTCTAATTTACCTATAGCACCTCCAGAGTTGTTACCATCACAAACTAATTTCCAAGCATTTAAATAATCATTCATTAAGTTTAGTTCTATTTCAGGTGCAAAAGCTTTTAATTTCATTTCATTAATTAGATATTTTATTCCAAGAAATTTTTTTCTTTTAGAAAATAAAATCACTCCAACATTAAAGAATTCTTCTCGCTCTACTTTTGGTACAATTCTTATAATTGCATATTCAAATGTATATTTATCTTGCATCGTCAGCTTCTTTAACTAATAAATCAATCATAAAGATTTTTGTATTTAAAAATTTAATATACGCATCTCTCATTTCTTTTGGGGTAAAATCATCAGATTCACTTTCTAACCAGTCTTCAGGTATTTTTGAAATAATTTCATCAATTTTTTCCTTAGTAATTAACTGTTTAATTTTTTCTGCAGCTTTTGTTAATTTAGTTGCTTTTTGTAAGAGAACATGGTCTTTAATTAGCGGAAAAGTTCTTGTTAAATGACTCTCCCAATTTTTCCAGTTATGATGAAAATAAAAACTAGCACCGTTATCTATAACCCAAAGCTCATTATTCCAATTTAGCAAATTTGTGTTTTTTGCAGTACGGTCTATATTACTAATTAAGCTATCTAAAATAACAACTTTTGAAGCTGTTAAAGCATCAACATCTGAAACTAAAGGATCATATGTTATGGCACTTGATAAAAAATGTAATCCAAGGTTTAAACCAACACTAAATTTTAGGAGATCTTGTATTTCTTCATCTGGTTCAGTTTTACTAAATGAATCATCAAGATTCATAAACACTAATTCAGGTACTTTTAAACCAATTGCTCTGGCAAGTTCACCTCCAATAAATTCAGCGATAAGTGCTTTTTTTCCTTGGCCAGCACCTCTAAATTTTAACACATAAAGAAAACCATCGTCAGCTTTTACTATTGCAGGTAGTGAACCTCCTTCACGCAAAGGGTGTATATATTGAACAACTTCTACTGTTCTAATATCAATTTTATTCATAACCACTAAAATAGTAAAAATGTAATTTAATAGTGTTTATGTTTTCAATTGTTTTTAAAAATGAATAAATTAAACTATATATTATATAATAGATTTACTTTATTAAAATCAATAGAATTATTAATTTCATAAAAATAATTTAATTGCCATTTTTGGGTTTTTATAGCTTGTTTACTTTTTGTAATATCCCAAATAGGATATACTCTAAATCCTCTTTTTCCTTCTTTAGAATCTGTTGAAATTATCCCTTTTTTAATTAAAACAGATTTAGGGAAAACAAATTGTCCTAAGCGATTTTCTAAACGTAGATTTACAATGTAAAAATCAAATTTATCATTTACATTATAAGGTTCAATTGGGCTTTTTTCATTTCGTTTCCAAAACGTAACAAATTGACCTACTTTTTTAGGTGTAATTTTGGCATTTCTGCTTATAATAATTTGATTATTTAATTTAAAATTGCAAGCATTATAATCTTTACTTTCAATTTCTAATTTAAAGTCTGAAATTTTAAAGAAACATTTATCGTAAACTTCTATTTTGATTTGGTTTAGGGTGCTATTCATTTATATTATACATTTATTTTTTTACAATAATTTAATGCCAGAAAATCCATCACTAATATACGCAAATAATTGATTTCTATAAATAATAAAACGAATCCTTGCATAAGTAGATTTGTCTTTTTTGCATCTTTAAATTTCAATGTAATTTATTGAAAGAACTATATTTATTAAAACGAAGTAATAGTTTTTATTCAATTACAAATTCTTTCAGGGCTGGTAAGGCCGTATTATTAAAGTCAAATAAAGCTTGATTTTCCCATGGAGAAGCGTTGATAGATTCATTTCCTTTCCAGGAAATTAGTTCAGCACCCCAATAACAAAAGCCTAATCCATTTTCTAGATCTTTAGTAATTGTTTTTATTTGGCGAATGAATTTTTTCTGCCCTTCTTTTGTTGCTGGGTAATCAGGTAATATCAATTGATCTTCTGAACCAACAATATTATTTGTCCAATCATTCCATTGAAGCGTAAATGGGTAAGCTGTTTCTGCAATTACTATTTTTTTATGGTAAGTATTACTTAATAGTTTCATTTTTTCTTTAAGGTTAATTAAAGATTTTCCGTGCCATAACGGATAAAATGATAGTCCAATAATATCATAATCTAAACCACTTACTTTATTAAAAAACCAATCAGAATTTTCAATCCCTGCAAAATGTAAAATTATTTTAGAAGTGTTTGAATTTTTTCTTACAGCTGCAATTGCAACTTTCATTAACTCATTAAATTGCTGAAAATTAGTTGAAATATTTCCATAAGGATGCAGTAGTCCATTATTTATTTCATTACCAATTTGAATATAATCCGGACCTAATTCTTTCACAACTTTTTCAGTATAGTGGTTCACACTATCTTTTAGTTCAGTGAAATTTAAGCCTTGCCATTTTTTCGGAATTTCTTGTTTAGCAGGATCTGCCCAAGTATCAGAATAGTGTAGACTTATCCACGTTTTAAACCCTTTAGTTTTTAAGGTTTTAGAGAACTCTTTAACTTCATTAAATCCAGAATGTTCATTATTGGGATTTACCCAAAGTCTTAACCTAACAGTATTTATTCCGTTTTGTTTAAGAATGCTTAAAAAATCATTAGGATTTCCTTCTAAATTAAAAAATGTAGGATTTGATTTAAGTATTTCAGGATAACTTGAAATATCTACAGATGTTATAAATGTTGAACTATTGTTTTCGAGATCAACTATGTTTGTATCATTTTTGTTACAAGAAATAAAAGTAAAAAGAAGAACTATAATTTGAAATAATTTTATCATTATAAATTTACAACATTACTTTATTTCTATTTTTTTCACTACTGATTTTATTGGAATAGCGGTAATTTTTTCATCTATTTTTAAAAATAGTATTTCGCTAGTTTTACCAATCATTATACCTTTGGTTATTTCTCCATCTATAAATTTCACTTCAATCAAATTTTGTTTTTCAATTTGTTTTTTAGCTATTTTACCGTATAAATCAGAAGATAAATAAAGATACCCTAGAAGTAAAAAAGAATATGATATAAACCTATAGGTTTCAAACCAATCTTTCTTATCCCATCCCAAATTTAATCTTGAATAAGATTCGGGTTTCTTCTTTTTCCAGTAAATATCTAAACGAATGATTGATAGACAAATAAAAATAGATACGACTGAAAAAGTTAATACTTTAAAGTCTGAAAAAGGAGTGATTAAAAAGTCAAAAACATCAGCATAATTAAAAATATTTATTCCAAAATGGTGGTACTTTTGGTATGCAAAAAGCATCCCAATTGCAACAGTTGTTATATAACCAATTGATATTATTGTTTGTAATTCTCCAATAATTGATTCATAAGAATTTTTTATTAATCCTTCTTCGGTTTTTTTCATATTACAAGTTAAGTATTTGTAAAATTAAACTTATTTAAAATTAAAACCATCAAATTTAAATGAGTATAGTTATTAAAACAGTTATTCTTTTAAATTGGGTTTTATATGTACATCCATTTGAGGAAAAGGAATAGTAATATTTTTTTCTAAAAATTTCTTGTTTATTATTCTACGAATATCACTTTTCATTCTGTCTGAACCAAAGATTGTACTGCTATAAAAAAGAACTTGAAAATCTAATGATGAGTTTCCAAAATTAACAAGTCTAGCTTCTATTGCTTTGTTATTATCAACTTCTGGATGCTCTTTAGCGCTTTCTTCTAAAGTTTTAATTACCATTTCTACTTCACTTCCATAAGAAACACCAACATCAATTCTAAAACGGTTTAAATTTGTTTGATGACTCCAATTAATTACCTTATTTGTTGTAATTAAAGAGTTGGGAATAATAATTGAAATATCATCTGTATTTAATCCTTTAGAAGTTCTTAAACCAATTTCCTGAATTTTTACAATATCTCCATCAATTTCTAAAACATCAGCAATTCTAATTGATCTTTCAGACAGTAAAATAACCCCAGAAATAACATCGTTAAATGTTTGCTGTAATCCAAGGCCAACACCAACTAATAAGGCCGCTGAACCTGCAATTAATATGGTTACCTTAATACCAATAGATTCTAAAATAAAACCAATTGCAATTACCCAAACTATGTACTTTATTATTTGGTATAAAGAATAAGTATTTCCTTGGTTAAAGACCTCTAAGCCCTTATTTCTAAATAAAGATTTCTTAACTAACCATAAAATAACTTTTGTTATAATTACAATTAGTAGTGCCAAAAATAAAGCACTAACTTTTAAACTATATTCCCCAATACTTAATATTTCAAATTCTAAAAATTTAGTTAACAATTCCATATAGTTTGTTTTAAAATCAATTTTTATTTATCCGTTTTTAAGATTCACATATATAATTATGGTATAAATATGCTGTAATTTTTAAAGTATCACATATGATATTTGTAAATATAAGTAAATAGGATATAAATATAAGTTAGGAGTTGTACAATTTAAATGTCAAATTAATTCATTAAATTTTTACTGAATGCTCACTATATATTATAAGGTTGAAGAATCTAAAGCATATTTTCCTTGAGGTATACTAGAAATGAATATAGAAAAAAAATTGAAGAGTTAATTATTTATAAAAGAGTAAGTAAACACTAACTTTAAAATTAAAAACCTAATAAAAAAGTTGATAATCCTACAATAAAAGCATAAATTATATTTACAATTTTTACGGCTAAAAAAGTTCTTCTAGATTCTGCAAGCATAGGTAACATTCCGTGTCCATCTTGTGATATTGAACTTGCCAATAAAATACTAAAAGGAATACTTCCTTGAGCAAAAAGTGTTACAAATATTAGATGAGGCCCCGATTCTGGAATGACACCGATTAAAACAGCAACAAGTAATACAACAAACATATTAGTAGATAACCATGCTTCAATATTAATATAATTCATTAAAAAATGCATCAACAAAAGGGTTCCAAATACCCATAAAAAAATACGTGGAAGATGCTTTTTAACAATATGTGCCCATATATGTTTCTTAACAAAATGATTTGGAACAGTTATTACTATAAATAAGGAAAAAAGAAAAGCCAATAAAACTGATGCTTTCATCCAAATCTCTAAATCTCCAGCCAACATTCCGGTAGATACACCTGCAATAAGAACTAGAATAATAACTCCTATAGTGAGTCGGTGAAAGGTAGGATGAAATAAATTGAACCAAATTTTATCTTTTTCAAAGCATTTACATTCAGGTTCGTTATGTAGAGGGAATTTGTGAGATGAAATTTTATTAAGTGCTTTTGTTGGTTGGTAAAGTTTGTCTGTAATATAACCTGCTAATATTCCAACTACAAGAATAATTATGGTTAATAATATTGCTTTTTTAGGAAACATTGCAAACATAACAAAAGCTTCATCTCCACTTGTTGCAATCATTGTTGTAACCAATGCTCCAAAAGAAACCAACCTGTGAGAAAACATTGCAACCATTGTAAATGCTCCAAGACAACCAGGAATTGCGCCCAAAAGACCTGCAATTAAATATTGACTCCATTTGTTTTTAGTAAGGTTTTTTTGCCACAGCCCTTTTGATTGTACATTTATATATTCAATAACCAACATCATGACAAAAACAAACCCAGTTATCATAACAGAATGTAACAGTATTTTATATATTACTTCCATAAAATTATTTAATATGAATCTTAATTATATATCTAATTTTAAAGTCAATTTATTTATGTTTTAATTCATAAAATACTCCTCTTTCAAGGTTAACAGTTTTAATTTTACTTTTAGCTTCCAATCCAGCTAAGTACTTATTTATTTCGTTAATATGTATGCCTAAAAAAGTATGTAAATCATCTAGGGTACAAGGACGTCTTGCAATTGTTTCCAAAATTGCTGTTTCAATATTGCCATTATACGATTCAATATTTGATCGTTTATCAGGAGAAGCTATTATTTCAGCATTTGGCAACTTCCAAAAATCAATAATTGCGTGCAATTCTATTTTAGTTAAAGGAATTAAATCTTGTCTTGTTCCTGGACGATCTAAGGTGTTTAATTGTATACTATCTGGTTTAATTTTAAGAATTGCTTCCTTCAATAAAATAAGTTCCTTTTTAGAATCATTATAACCTTTTAAAAATAATATTTCAAGCCAAATTTCACCTTTGTATTCTTTTCTTAAATCTACCAATCCTTGAATATGTGAGTCAATATTTAGTTTTTTACTAGGCCTGTTAATTTTTCTAAACACATCCGTACTAGCAGCATCTAATGATGGCAGAATAACATTGGCATCCATCAATTCCATTCTTAAGTTTTTATCATAAAGCAATGTTCCGTTTGTTAAAATAGCAGTTTTAATTTTCGGGTATTTTTCTTTGATAAATTTTAAGACATCTCCAATTCTACTATTTAAAGTGGGTTCTCCAGATCCTGAAAAAGTGAAATAATCAATTTTAGGATTGTTGCTCATGAATTTTTCTAACTCAGCAATTACACTGTCATATTTTACATATTCTAACCTTTCAGTTGTAAGATTAGTAGTTTTTCCTACTTCGCAATAAACACAATTTAATGAGCAAACTTTTTTCGGTATTAAATCAATTCCCAATGACATACCCAATCTACGCGATGGTACTGGACCAAAAAGATGTTTATACATAACTAATATTTTAACTTTTATGTTCTTTAAGAATAATAGAACCCTCTGCTACCTCAAGATGATTCGAGATAATTGGGCATTTTGCTTTTAACAAGAAAAAAACTTGTCTGTTACAATCAGATAATCCTTCAAAATTTCCTTGCCCTTTGCTTATTACAAGATCAGATTTGTTGAAAATTTTAAGAAATTCAGGAGTACTTTGATCAAGAATAACGCCAGGAGATTTACATCCGGAGTCAATTAATTCAGCAACTTCGTCCAATCCGGAAGCAATAGCATCTTCCCAGGTTACATCATTTATAATGGGAATTGAACGGACTGCATATTTCACGGATTTTCTTAATTCTTTGATTAGTATTTTATCAAAAACTGATTCTCCAACATTATCACCAATATAAAGGATACTTTCAGTTTTTTCTAATTGGCTTTTAAAAATGCTGTAATCCAAAACAGCAAATTCCTGTTTCAAAATACTTTTCACATCCTTTACTATATCAAATGATTTTTTGACTCCGAGATCAATAACATTTCCAGCAATAGCTATTCTTATGGCAGTTAGTAGTTTGTCCTTAGAGTTTGCTACTATTTTTTCCAATTCGGGATAAATGTCTTTTGTTTCCTTAATATGTCGTTGCTTAATGCTTTTATAAGGGTCTTGATTTCCAGTAACATTACTGACAATACTATAAATTATTTTTCCTATTTCAGGTGCTGTAGATTGCATAGAAACGGTTTTTATCATTTCCCCTGTTTTATCCAGAATTTGTTTTATTTGTTTTTCGTCAGAAGTAGCCATTCGTCCTGCACGTAACGCTTGTTCCATAAAACACGGAATACAATCAAGATGTAATTTCATGAGTTTACTTTTTTTAATTCAAAAATATTTTCTGCTTTATCCTTTATAAAAAGAATATCGGGCTTGTTATTTCGCTGTATTCTTGTTATAGGATATCCTGCCTGCTCACCTTTTTTAGCTATTTTTTCTCGGTCTACCATCTCTAAACAAATGTGGGCAAACCCAAGTGTTGTGCTTTCGGGATAAACAAATAATTCAAGAACCAGATTGTTGTTTTTATAGAGGTAAACTTCTGGCTGTTTTTCAATATTGAAATTTTTTTTTGCCAGATCAAGATTAAGATCAAACTGATATTCAAGATGAAATCCAAAAATATTTTGATAAAAATCAATCAGTTCTTTTTTATTCTGAATGTTTAATGCGATATGATTTAATTTCATTTCGGTTTTTTTGTACTTTTTTACAACAATGATTTAAGTTTTATATACTTTTCTCTTGTTGCAGGTTCAAAAGTTGTGTTATATAATAGAGCCGATGGATGTGTAATCGGAAATATTTTCATTCCATCCAATAACAATAATTTGCCATTTATATTTTTGAAACTCATTTCTGGGCTTGAGGCATCAGCATGATATTTTGTTATAATTGAATGCATTGCATAATAACCTAAGGGTACAATGATCTGAGGTTGAATAATTGAAATTTCATCATCCAAAAAAGGACTGCATGATTCAATTTCTTCCATTGTGGGTTTACGATTCTTTGGTAATATGCATTTTACTAAATTTGTTAGATATACCGATTTCCTATCAATTCCGGCTGTTTGTAGCAGCCTGTCAAAGACCTTACCAGAAGGGCCAATAAACATTTTATTGCCCAAATCTTCTTTTGCTCCTGGAGATAATGCTACAAATAGAACTTTGGCATCAATGTTTCCTTCACCAGTAAGTGCATGTTTTCGGGTAACTGATAAATTGCATTTTTCACAAGTCCTAATCTGGTAATTAAGAAAGTCAAGTGATTCTTGTTTTTCAATTAGGTTCATTTTATGATTGGTTTCAAAGATATTTTCAGCTTTTTTCTTTATGCAAATAAGATGTCAGCCCTATTAATTCGTTTAATTCTTACAATTTTATATTTCCTTTCTCGCATTTAGTCGTAATACATTTATCATCTTCAACTTGAAAAGTGGTATGAGAAGGGAAAACAATAATTAACCATTAGAATAGAAGGATGTGAAATTTTGTTAATCTTTAGAACGTTTATCGTTCAATAATTCTTCTCTAATCATTGTATGTCCGCACTTAGGACATTTAATTGTTGTGCACTTAATTCCTTGTTGATGTTGAACTTTAGCGCCACATTTAGCACAAATACAATATCCGTTAACAGAATATCCACCACCTTTATTTCTTCCTTTTCCACCACCATTTCCAAGTCCTTTACCTTTGCCAGTTCCACTGTTTTTATTTAATTTTTCCATTTTAAAAGTTTTAAAGTAACTGTTTAATTGAAAGGCATTTATTTATAAAAAGTAGGTCTTTTTTAATATTCTTTTGAAGGAATTCATAAAATATGAACTCAAAACCTAACTGTTTTTGACTTATTAGTTATGTAATGTCTTTCTGTTTTTAATTTGTAACTGTTTGAAATAGAATAATTAATGTGTTACAAATTCTTCTTATTTATATATCTTATTTCAGTTTTATTTATTTGAATATAGTCTGATATTTTATGAAGTAAATTATCAGTTTTTGAACTATTTTTTATCTTTTTTAACATAAGCCAAATTGGTTCATAGCGATTATGACCTAGTTCTTTTTGAAGTTGAAGTGCTGATATTTTTTCATTAATAATATTTATATAAGCAATGGTTGACAACCAATATTTTAATGGTAAATTACTGTGTTCAATTATAGTCCCATTTTTTAATGATGTTCTATAATTGCATTCTTTACATTCAAAACTCTTCTTATCTTTTTTCCAATAGTGCTCAATGTTTCCACACTTTTTACAAATAACACCTTGTGCTTCTCTAATACATTTTAATATATGAGCGCAAGTAGATTCATCTGGAAAAGATTTATAAAATTCTGATAATTTCATACTATAAAGGTATTAAATTTAGGTGTAATAGCGGATAATTTTTAAGACTAAATAAATCAATAGCCTTTTCGTGGTATTTTTTAATTTTAAATATGAAAGTTGAAGGGGCGTTTTATAGAATGATAAATATTAAGATTCTGATAATGAATATTATAATGTGTTTTTAGGTTGAAGTGAATAAGGGTGTGTGAATTTTTTGTTAATGTATTAATTGTTAAATGTAAAGTTTATTTAAATGCTTAAAAGTAGTTTTATAGTTGATTATTAAGTAATATTGAACTTGTAAAATGAATTTAATAAGTAGCATTAAAATTGTTTATTTAATACCTTGTTTTTTAAAATATTAAATTTAATTTTAGTAGAGGATTGTATTAAAAATCAAGAAACCCAAAGTGGTACACAATGAATACTACTTTTGTACCTTATTACGCTTGGAGTGATAGAGCTAAAAGTGAAATGACTGTTTGGTTAACAGTTGTTTGTGAATAAGGTTAATAAATGAAAATTAAATTTTAAGTATATAATGAAGAAATTATTGAATAAAGAAATCGTTCTAATTGTATTGTTTTTAGTATTTACTAATATTGGATTTTCGCAAGAAAGTAGATCTATTGCTCCAACACCTCCAATGGGTTGGAATAGTTGGAATACTTTTGGAAAGAAAAAAGTAAATGAGCAAAATATGCGAGAGGCAATGGATGCAATGGTTTTATCCGGCCTTCGCGATGCTGGTTACAATTATTTTGTAATTGATGGAGGATGGAGAGATGCAAAACTTGATAATTCAGGACGTTTATTGGCACACCCAACGAAATTTCCAAATGGAATGAAAGCTTTAGCAGATTATGCACATTCAAAAGGATTAAAATTTGGATTGCATACAGTTCCAGGAACTCATGATTGTGGTGGTGATCCAGTTGGAGGAATGCATAATGAAGAAATTCAAATTAAACAGTTTGCAGATTGGGGAGTTGACTTTATAAAATTAGATCGTTGTAAATTTTGTGGCGAATGTAAAAAAGGAGAAGGTTGGACTGAAGAGAGCATTGAAAAAACATATAAAAAATGGGCTAATTTATTGGCTAAATCTAGAAGAAAAATATTGTTAAGTATAAGTGCTTATGAATTTAGAAACTGGAATCCAGAAGTATGCAGTATGTCGAGAACTACTGGAGACATAGCCTCTTTAAATGGTAAAGAAACCGCTGTTTTTATTGAAACAAAAGACAAAAATCCTCATTTTTTTACGGTTATGGAATGTGCTGAATTGAATAATAAATCAGCAAAATATGCCGGAAACGGCTATTGGAATGATCCCGATATGTTGGTTACTGGAGATATTGGTTTAACTCCAATTGAAGAAATTTCACATTTTGCTTTATGGAATATTATGAGTGCTCCACTAATGTTAGGGAATGACCCAAGAAAGATGAAAAAATCAGAACTTGATTTATTGTTAAACAAAGAAATGATAGCTGTAAATCAGGATAATTTGGAACAAGGTTATATTGTAAAAGAAGAAAATGGTTGTCAGATTTGGAGAAAAACAATGAGTGATGGTTCTCTTGTTTTTTTATTGTTGAATTTAAACGAAGAACAAACATCAATTAAGTTAAATTTTTCAGAATTTAAATTAGATAGGAAAATGAAGTTTAGAAATTTGGTAGAACATAAAAATGAAGGAAGTTTCAAAAGAAAATATTCAAAAAAATTATTACCTCATGAATGCGTTTTTCTTAGAACAATTTTAAAATAATTCAATTTATCGGTTATGTATAATTTGCAAGGGGTTGTCTTGTAATACAAATTCTCAAGTTAAAGCTGTTAAAAAACGAAATATGAATTAGTGTAACAATAATGCAAATAAAAAATAAATAAACACGTCAGGAATTTATAAAATACTTAATTACTCTATCAAATTATAAAGAATGAAAAACAGCTTAACTCAACTAGCAATAATTTTAGCTTATATTTTAATATCAAATACTTCATTTTCTCAATCAAAAAAGGAGTCTTATAAAAACAAAACATTTAAACTGGAAAAGTATGAAGTACTTGATATTTCATTTAATTCAAAAAAACAAATTATAAGCCCTTTTGAGGTAGATTTTGGAGCAAAATTCATAAAACCAGATGGTTCAGAATTAACAGTTCAAGGATTTTACAATGATAGTAGAGAATGGATTTTACGTTTTTCAGCGAACGAAATAGGAGATTGGAATTATACTACTTTTTCATCAGTAAAAATACTTAATAATAAAAAAGGAAAAATTACAGTTTCAAAAGCAAAACCGGGTAAACATGGAGCAGTTGTAATTAATAAAAATGATCCGAAGAAATTTGCTTATGAAGATGGTAGCACCTATTTTTTACAAGCTTTTGAAATTGATTGGTTATTTGCTTTAGATTATGACAACCCTAATGCAGCTCCAAAAACAGAGCATTTGTTAAACCTGATATCTAAAAATGGATTTAATCAGGTGGTAACAACTCTTTATTCTTATGATGTTAGATGGGAAAAAGATGATAGATTAAAATTACATCCTGAACACGAATTTGGTTCAAGAGACGATATTTTTCCATTTTTAGGTAGTAATAGTAAACCAGATCATTCTTCATTAAATGTAACTTTTTTTAAACGTTTTGATAGAATTGTAAGTTTAATGCACGATAAAAATATTGTTGCTAATTTGATGATATACGTATGGAATAAAAAAGTAAAATGGCCTAAGCCTGGTTCACTTGAAGATGATCGTTTTTTCGATTATGTAATGAAACGTTATCAAGCTTTTCCAAATGTTGTTTGGAATATTTCAAAAGAAGCATTTAGACAAACAATTCCTTATATGAGTGAGCGTATTGAGAGAGCTAAAAAGTTGGATGCTTATAATCGTTTGGTAACCATTCATGATTTTAGAAAAGCAGATGAAGTACCGATAGATTTTATTTCTTATCAAGGTGGTTGGAGTACACTTTACACAAAAATGATTGAAGAATATAAAAAATATGATAAACCTGTTGTAAATATTGAAAATGCTGGTTATTCAGAATCTAGTTATATGGTATTTCCATGTGATTTTATAATTGCTGAAGAATGTTTAAAACGAAATTATCAATGTTATTTTGCTGGGGTTTACACAAATTATTATTGGCAAGCATTAGCTTGGAATGTAATGGTTTACAATCCATATGAGCAAGAGGATGATTTTTTAAAACCTAAGTTTGAATATTATAAGTATTTAAAAGAATTTTTCGATAAATACGATTATCAGAAATTTAAACCAGTTTGGGATGAAAGACGCATTGGCCATTGTTTAAAAAGTGATGATGGTATTTACTTGTATTATATGGCTAAAGAAAATTATCAACTTTCAATATATAGCAATAAAGGAATTGGATTAAAACAAGGTACTTATCAATGGTTTAATACCCACACAGGAGAATATTCAAAAGAAATTAAATACGAAGGAAAGCACATTTTAAATCCTTTTCACCGTTCTGTTGATGCAATTTTGATTAGAAATACGAATAAATAATGAAAACAGTAAAGATTTTAATAGTACTTCTAACTGCTTTATTACTTAGCTGTAAAGAAAATACTTTAAAAAAGGAAAGTAAACACACAGCAATACTAAACCTTAATGTATTTCCTGAAAAAGGTTTGGTAGATGCTCATTCTATAATAAAAGATGGTAGATTGTATGTTTTTTGTGGACACGATGAATCTTGGGATACAGAAGATACTTGGAGAATGAATCGTTGGGAAATTTGGTCTACAGATAATTTAATAAATTGGAAAAAAGAAAATGAAATTTTACCTACTGACACTTATATTGGAGATAAGCCAAATTGTTGGGCAGGTGACATAATTGAAAGAGATGGAAAATACTATTGGTATTTTTCAAACAAAAATAAAGATACTGGTGTAATGGTAGCCGATTCTCCAAAAGGACCTTTTGTAGATGCACTTGGAAAACCACTTTTACCTGAAGGTATTATTGGGAAATTACATCCGTATGATCCTGAAATTTATGAAGAGAATGGGGTTTATACAATTTTCTTTGGAGCAGGATATTATTTTGCCGCAACATTAAACAACAATATGATTTCTTTAGCTGAAAAGCCTAAATCTATTATTGTACTTGATGAAAATGGAAAAGATATGTGGACAGCAGATAAGCCTTGTATTTTTAAACGTAATGATATTTACTATTTAATTTGGGAAAAGAAATATGCAATGTCAAAGAATTTAAGAGGTCCATATACATTTAAAGGAGCCTCTTTAAAAGAAGGGCATTGTAATGTGTTTGAATGGGAAGGACAATATTATGCACTGCTAGAAAACAAGGATATTAGTTTATTTTATAGAGGAATATCTATAAAACCCTTATATTTTAATGAAGATGGAACTTTAAATATTCCAAGAGATGATACTTCTTATCCCGCAAACGGAAGAAAATGGGATTTTGATATTTCAGAAATGGGATGGCATTCGGTTGAAGGCTCTAATCTGATATGGAACAAAAATAAAAGCATTAAAGGTGAAATCTTAGGAAATACAACTATTGAAAGTAGTAGATGGTTATTAACAGATTTAAAAAAGCATGACACACTTGTGTTACGTTTAAAAAATAAAAGTGCAGCTACAAAAGCTATGGTTTCTTTAGCTTCTTACACTTCTAAAGGTGCATTTTGGAAAAACAATAAACCTTTAAATTGGGAAAAGGCAGTTAATATTGAAATTGAAATAACTGCTAATGATATTAATTTTAAAGAATACCTGATTAATCTAGAGGAATATCCAGAATTGGAAGTTCAATTAGAGCGTTTGAGAATAACTCCAGCCTTGGGAGTTAAAGAGGGGAGTTGGGAAATAGATAAAATAAGTATTGAATAATTATGTGATTAAAATTTTTAATAAAAATGCTAATAGTAAGATTAACATAAACTTATCAACAAAAAAAGTTTATTGGATAGTACTAAAGACTATCTTTGACCGAAAATTGTGATACTAACATTTTTTTAAACTAACTAAGAAAAGAACATATTATGAATGCAATATTCACAGATTCTAGTTTTCAGAACATGACTAATATAGCCAATCGTTATGGAATTAGTGTAAATGCTGTTACAGATTTAACAAATGCCCTTATGAGAAGTAACGGTACTATGGCTCAATTTAACATTCCTGAATTAGGAGGAGGAGGACAATGGATGCAAGGTGGGATGACTATGGTTGGAGACATGTTTAATAATCAGCTTAAATCTACAGTAGATGGACTTTGTGTAGAATTATCAAATTTAATAAATCAAGGAGGTATACAATACAAACCTTTACCTAAACAACAAAACCAAGGAGGTTTTCAGTCGGGTTCTGGCGGTAATTGGTGGGGTGATTTAGGTTTTCCGAATTCTACTGGGAGTCAAAATAATACTAGTTATGCTATTTTCTCAAATATTAGACGTTTAGCAATACAGCAAAATGGCAAAGTGACAGTATTTGATACGCTTGACAATCAAATAGGAGGAGTTGGGCAACAACAAGGTGGTAATTACTCTGTATCTTTTACTAGTCAATATGGCACGGTAGATTTAAGTACTTTACCTATTGTTTCTGGAGGAGAGGATATTCCGAAACCTCAACAGCAAGCAAATAATAATAATAATAATAATAATAATAATAATAATATTGTTGAAGATCAATTTTCACCAGTAGCTGAAGAAATAGCACAATTTAATTTAAATAATACAAGTGATTATGAAGAAGATATTTTTGCTAAAATAGAAAAGTTAGCAGCCTTAAAAGCTAAGGATATACTAACAAAAGAGGAGTTTGAAAATAAAAAAGCAGATTTGTTGAGTAGATTATAAAATTATATTCTTTAATTTCATCAAACTAATTTTTAAAATCATCTACAATTAAAAAATGTCTTTTTTTAGTTGTAGATTTTTTTATTCAATAATTTCAAGTTCAACTAAAGTGCAACTGGTTTCTGTTCTTCCAATTCCTTCAACTTTAAATAAAGCATTAAAGTATGAATCGGTAGAAGGAAGATTTTTATAAAATTCTTTTAAAAATTCAAGTTTTGTAAAATTATGTATTGTAGCCATAGTACCAATATCGTTGTTTGAAACAAAATACAATGCCTTGTGATCGTTATCTAAAGGCATATAAGAAACCATTGCGTATTCATCTCTAATACCTACTTTAAAACTAGCCGAATATTGTTTTGTTTCTCCATTTTTATAGAAGTTAAAACTGTTATAATTGGCTTTAAAAGATTTACTATTCTTAAGGAATATTTCTTTTGAAACACTCATTGTTTTATATTGCCCTATATATATAATATTACCTCTTTTTGTTTCTTCATATCTAAATTCACTTTCAGGTAAAGGATTAAAATCTTGATTATGACTATAAAACCATTTAGTTAAATCAATTAAAGAATATGGTATTGATTTTGTAAAAAATGTATAATCGGCTAGTTGTAAAGAATCAATTGCATGCTTTTTTCCATATTCTAAAAAATCTGAAGAACTATTTATTTCTTTAATAATCTTAAGATTTCCAGAAGTACCATTATCTTTATTTAAAACTACTTGGTCGGCTAAAATACAGGTGTTCTCTGTATTTGTTTTCATAAAAGCATCCCAACAGTAAAGTGTTTTATTGAAAAATAAATAGTAACTAGCTATAATTGAGATTAACAATAAACCAGTTATAATTAGTAAAGTTTTCTTTTTTGTATTTGTGAATTTATTTAATTCAATTTTGCTTTCATTAATATTTTCATTAGCAATAAATTTAAGGTCATAACTACCTTTTTCAAGGGTGAAAATAATTGCATCATTTTTACCTATTTTAGAATAATATGATTTTAATTTTTTCCGAAGATTATACATATAAACTCTAACGATACCATCATTCTTATCTTCATTATAATTTCGTTCAAATAATTCTATACCAATAGTTTGTTCCTTTAGGTTATTTCCAACAAGAGCTTGTTCAACTAAATAGGTTAAAAAGTGGGTATATCTTGGCGATTTTTTAAATACATCATAAGAACAAATTTTTTGAAGTAAAGTTCTAACTGTATCCGAATCTATTTTGTTTTCCATAAAGGGTTAAAATTACAAAATATCTTTTGTTTTTTGAATCAAATTTTAATCATTTCACTGTGAAATTCACAGTTACGTCACAGTTTAAACCCTTTTTTTACTGAAGCTTAAAGATATACTTCCTTAAATTTACATCTCTAGTAGTTTAATTAATATTTGAAGTTATATAAAAAAGAATTATAAAATATTATGAATAAAAAAAACTTAACTTTTTCAATTTTATTATATACAATTGCATTTTTGGTAATAGGGTGTACGTCTGATTTTAATTATAAAAAAATGGCGAATTCAGTAATTTTATATGGAGACAGTATTAATACACAAATTACTGTTGTTGATGAGGAAATTATACATATTCAAAAAGAACTTAAAAATAAACCAGCTAAGAAAATACCAGATTATGTTACCATTTTAAATACTCAAAAGGTTGATTGGAAAGTCTTAGAAAACGGAGATGATTTAATAATTGAAACCCCTAAATTAAATATTAGTATTAATAAAAAAGGTGAAATTGAATATTTTTCAAAAGAAGGAGAACAAATTCTTAGTGAATTAAAAGTAGGTACATATATAAAAGATGATTCAACAGCAACGCATAAAGTATCTCAAGCTTTTAAGGCTGGTGATGAAGGACTATATGGTTTGGGACAATTTCAAAGCGGTAGAATGAATTGGAAAAATGTACCTGTTCGGTTGCAGCAATTCAATCAAGAAATTGCAAATCCGGTATTAATTTCAACCAAACCGTATGGAATTTATTGGCATAATTACAGTGTAACAGATTTTAATCTTCCCAAAAATGAAATTCAGTTTACGGAAACTCTTGATGAAGAATTAAATATTAGAAAGGCCGTTTTTACACCAAAAAAATCAGGGGTTTACAATTTCTTTGTAATAAGTGAAACGCCTTTTAATAGTGTAAAGAAAAAAAATAAAAACAGACGCTTAGGCCCCGTAATTGTCACTGTAAATTCAGAGACAGTAATCCATTATACAACCAATTGGTATCCTGATAGTTTTTCAGGTGAAATTATGCTTGAAGCTGGTAATGAATATGAAATTATATTTCAAGATACAAAAGCGCAAACGTTAGGTAGGTTGTTATACAACGAACCTAATTTTAACAAAACTACCTTTGCAAGTAAAGAAGGCAACGCCATTGATTACTACTTTATACATGGTGAAAATCCTACTAAAGTGTTATCGGAATACAGTAGATTAACAGGCAAGGCACCTTTATTTCCTAAATCTTCTTATGGTTTTTGGCAATGTAGAGAAGCATATCAAACACAAGAAGGTTTATTAGAAAGTGCTCGTCAATACCGTAAAAGAAAAATACCAGTTGATAATATTGTTCAAGATTGGGATTATTGGCCAAAAGGTGTAAAAGGTCCAGAATGGGATAAATCTCAATATCCAGACCCAAAAAAAATGGTAGATGAGTTGGATAAAATGAATTTAAATCTAATGGTTTCTGTATGGCCTACAGTAAGTCATCCTCAGTTATGTGAAAAGTATGATCTAGAAAATTCAAAATTAACAAGTACAGACTTTATTGATTTTTATGATAGTTCTACACATAAAAAGTACTATCAAATGTTGAGCGATAATATGTTTAAAATTGGAGTTCAATCTATTTGGTTAGATGGTAGTGAGCCAATATTTACCCCCAATCCAGAACACCAAACACCTGCTGGTAAATTTAAAGAGTTAGCCAACACTTATTCTTTATTAATGACCAAGGCAATGTATGAAGGACGACGCAATGAATTTCCTAACGAAAGAGTTTTTAATTTAACACGCTCCGCTTTTGCAGGTCAACAACGTTATGGAAATGCAGTATGGTCTGGAGATGTTAATGGTACTTGGGAGCAGTTTTCTGAACAAATTTCAGCCGGATTAAATTTCACAATGACAGGTTTTCCTTATTGGACAACAGATATAGGAGGTTTCTTTCGTGATAAGAATTCGGGAAACCCTGCTTATGATAATCAATATACCGATCCAGATTTTAGAGAGTTGCTTACGCGTTGGTTTCAATTTGGAACATTTAGTCCTATTTTTAGAATTCACGGATACAGAACTCACACTGAAATTTGGAATTTTGGACAAGAATTTGAAGATGTTGCTCGAAAATTCATCGATTTACGTTATCAATTAATGCCTTACATTTATTCAGAAGCTTGGGAAGTTACTACTAAAGGAAAGGCACTTATGAGTCCCTTGGTATATCAGTATCCAGATGATAAAAATACTTGGGGGATTAAAGATCAATACTTTTTTGGTAAATCATTAATGATTTGTCCGGTAACAACTTATAAAGCAAGAGAGCGAAAAGTCTATCTGCCAGAAGGAAATTGGTATAACTTCTGGACAGGAATAAAAACAAAAGGAGGAAAGAAGGTAGTTGCATCAGCTTCTTTAAACACTCTTCCTATTTTTGTAAAAGAAGGAACTATTCTTCCTTATGGACCAAAACGACAATATGCTACGGAAGAAACAAATGAACCTATAACCTTAAAAATATATCCAGGTAAAGATGCGGAATATACCTTGTATTTTGATGATAATGAATCATACGATTATGAAAAAGGTGTTTATTCAGAAATAAATATATCGTATTCAGAATTGACGAAAACTATTACTCTTGAAAATGGTGCTGGAAACTATTTAGATTTTTCTAAGAATAAAATGAAGTTTAAGGTTGAAGTTATAGGAACTGGAATAAAGTCTGAAATACAATTTGAAGGGAAAACAATTCAAAAGAAACTAAAATAGATACACAAGATGATTAGAATAAAGTATATAACCTTATTATTGTTTGTAGCAGTCACTGTTTGTAACGCTCAAAATAAAAATAAGCGTCCCAACATTCTTTTTGCTTTTGCTGATGACTGGGGAAAATATGCAAGTTGTTATGCGAAAATAGAAGGAAGTGAACCTTGGCAAAAAACAGTGAAAACTCCAAATGTTGATCGTATTGCAAGAGAAGGGGTTTTGTTTAATAATGCTTATGTAAGCTCTCCTTCTTGTACGCCTTGTAGAAGTTCTCTTTTATCTGGGCAACATTTTTACAGAACAGGACTGGGGGCTATTTTAATGGGAACATGGGATATGAATATTCCAAGTTACCCTTTGTTACTAGAAGAGGCAGGTTATCATATCGGATATACCTATAAAGTTTGGATGCCAGGAACAAATCCAAATGCAGGTTATGGAGGAGGAAGGACGAAGTATGAAAAAGCTGGAAAGCGATTTAATAATTTTAGCCAGAATGCAGCTAAGTTGGTAAAAGAAGGTAAATCATTAGATGAAGCAAAAGATAATTTATATGAGGAAGTAAGGCAAAATTTCACCAGTTTTTTGGATACTAACAAAGATGATAAACCATTTTGTTATTGGTTTGGGCCTAAAAATGTACATCGTGCATATGAAATGGGTTCTGGTGAAAATCAATGGAGTATTAATCCTGATGATATTAAAGGAGTATTACCACCATTTATTCCTGATGTACCTGTTATTCGAGAAGATTTTGCTGATTACCTTGGCGAAATTCAAGCTTTTGATACTGCGTTGGGTGAAGTATTACAAATTTTAGAACAACGAGGGGAATTAGATAATACCTTAATTGTAGTTAGTGGAGATCACGGAGTACCTGGGTTTGCACATGCAAAATCAAATTTATATGATTTTGGAACAAGTGTAGTTTTGGCTGCTCGTTGGCCTAGTGTTATTCAACCCAATAGAATTGTTGATGATTTTGTGAGCTTACCAGATTTAGCTCCTACCTTTTTAGAACTTGGGGGAGTAGAAATTCCAGAAGTAATGACTGCTAAAAGTTTATTACCTGTTTTTTATAGCAAGAAGAAGTCTGGAGTAGTAGATAAAAATCGCGACCATGTAATTACTGGTCAAGAGCGACATAACCCTGATGCAAGAGAAGGGAATTTACCTTATCCGAAACGGGCAATACGAACTAAAGATTATTTATACATTTATAACTTTAAACCAGAGCGTCAACCTGTTGGGAAAGCATTAACAGCTGAACAAAAAAAGGAGGTTACTTTCGAAAAAATTAATAATGGGACTATTCGTTGTTTTGGTGATTTAGGATGGGGGCCATCAAAAGCTTGGCTTGTTATGAATGGAGAGACACCTAAATATCAAAAATATTTTGATTATGCTTTTGGAATGCGTCCAAAGGAAGAACTTTATAAGATTTCGAATGATCCACACCAAATTAATAATCTTGCACAGAATCCTAAATACAGAAAAATAAAGGAGGAATTACATAATAGATTAATGGCTGAACTTAAAGAAACAAAAGATCCTAGGGTAATGGGTGATGGAAGTACTTTTGATAGTCCACCATATACTAACGTAACTAAAAAACAATAAATAATGAGGATTTTGAAACGTACAATATTGCCTTTTTTACTATTAATAATGATGCAGGCTAATTCCCAATCTAAAAATTTTATTGTTATTCTGACCGATGATCAGGGATATGAAGATTTGGGTTGTTTTGGTTCAAAACGAATGAATACACCTAACATAGATAAATTAGCTAAGGAAGGAATGAAATTAACTAGTTTTTATACTTCATCGTCTGTTTGTTCTCCTTCTCGAGCTTCTTTGTTAACAGGAAGAATGCCTAAAAGAGTTGGTGTGCCAGCAGTATTGTTTCCTAATTCTAAAACAGGATTGCCTGAAACAGAAATTACTATTGCTGAATTATTGAAATCAAAAGGATATAAAACAGCCGTTATTGGCAAATGGCATTTGGGACATCTAAAACAATTTTTACCAACCAATCAAGGATTTGACTATTATTTTGGATTACCCTATAGTAATGATATGTCAATTGCTAAAGAGCTCCAGATTTCAAAAAACATAAAACTAAATAATGGTTATACGCTGAACAAATTAAAGACAGATCAACAACAAACAGAGTTAAACCGAAAAGATAAGTCTATCAAAAATATTATGCCTTTAATGCGGAATGAGGAAGTAGTTGAGTATCCGGTAGATCAAAGTCAACTGACTAAGCGTTATACGCAAGAAGCTGTAAGTTTTATTAAACGGAATAAGAAAAATCCATTCTTTCTTTACTTACCTCACACTATGCCACATCATCCACTTTACGTTTCTAAAGATTTTGATGGTAGTAGTGGAAACGGAGTGTATACTGATGCCATTCAAGAAGTTGATTGGAGTGTAGGACAAATTGTGAAAACGTTGAAAGAGAGTGGGCTAGATAAAGAAACGTTTATCTTGTTTTGTTCTGATAACGGGCCAGCGAATAGATATAATAATCCAGAATGGGCTTCTGCTGGTCCATTGAGAGGAGTAAAGTTTGATACTTTTGAAGGAGGACAGCGTGTTCCTGCTATAGTATGGGCGCCGGGTACCATTAAACCAAATACAGAATCAGATGAAATAACTTCTACACTTGATATTTTACCTACAATAGCCCATTATACAGGTATTGCTCTACCTCAGAACCGTATCTATGATGGTTATAATCTTACAGATTTATTCAGAGGGGAAACAATAATTTCTCCTAGAAAGGAAGTGTACTTTTATACAGCTAATAGGAAAACTATTGAAGGTATTCGTGTTGGTGATTGGAAATATCTAGAGAAAGGATCAAGGTTTACAACATTAAATAATAAAGGTGAAAAACCAACGAAATTAGTTGGAGATATAAAGCCTATGCTTTTTAATCTAAATAAAGATGTTATTGAAAGGGCCAATGTTTTCGATAAATATCCTGAAAAAGTTACTGAGTTGAAACGTAAAATGAAAGAGTTTGATGCTAGTATTAAATAAAATATAAATAACATTTATGAAATTATTCTATTCGTTATTGTTTGCAATACTATCAACAGTAGTATTAGCGCAACAAACCAAAAGCAAACCTAATGTTGTAATTATAATGGCCGATGATATTGGTGTAGGAGATATTGGCTTTTATCATAAACTAAGAACAGGAAAAAAATCAATTATACCTACGCCTAATATTGATAAGTTAGCAAAAAGAGGAATGCATTTTACTGATGCTCATTCTCCAGCTTCTCTTTGTGCACCAAGTAGATTTTCAATGATGACGGGAAATTATCCTTTTCGAAATAAAAAATCACCTTGGGGAGTTTGGGATGATGCTATTGATGCAGGTATTGATGCTAAGTATACAACCATTGGTCGTGTAGCTAAAAAGGGAGGTTATACAACAGCCTTTTTTGGTAAATGGGGACTAGGAGGTTTGTGGAAAGGAGCTCCCAAAGATTATTCTGGTTATGAAAAACTAGATTTACCTCCATTACATTATGGTTTTGACTATTCACATATGATGCCAGATGGTATTCAATATCATCCATATATCTATTTCGAAAATGGAAAATGGGTAAAATTAAAGCCAGAGTCTAAATTAGTTGAGATTAGTTTTGAACAATCAAAATATCTAGAAGAGTGGAGAAACAGACATCGTGAAGGAGTTGGAGATTCCAATTGGGATCCAGCATTGGCAGGACCAATTTTAACTGATAAAGCTGAGAAATTTATTAATAGTCAAAAGAATTCCAATAAGCCATTTTTACTTTATTATTGTACCCCTGCAGTTCACGAACCTCATACACCACCAGCAAAACTAGGTAAAACAAAAATTGCAGGAAAAACGGCGAGCTCGCATGGTGATATGATATGGGAGCTAGATGTTCAGGTAGGTAAAATAATAAAAGCTTTAAAAAAGAATAAACTATATGAAAATACGCTTATTGTATTTACTTCAGATAATGGCGGTTTGGAAGGTGAAGCATATGATCAATCTTTAGGTCACGATTCAAGTAATGGTTTGAGGGGTAAAAAAGGAGATATTTACGAGGGAGGCCATCGAGTTCCATTTATCGCTGTATGGCCCGGGAATATTAAAGCGGGAAGTCAATCAGATGTAAGTATTTTAGCTAATGATATAGTACCAACACTTACGGCTATAGCAAAAGTTCCAATAAATAATAAAGAGGTTATAGATACGGCTAACCTCCTTTCAATATTTAAAAGCAACACTACTAAAGCAATTCATCCTTACTTAATTCATCAGGCAATACATAACAAAGTTGCTTATTATGCTTTCCGAGAAGGTGATTGGAAACTAATTATGAAAACGAAAGGAAGAGATAAGTTTAATAGTCTTGAAACCGTTGCTTTATTCAATTTAAAAAATAATAAAGAGGAATCTGAAGAATATAATTTGCTATCTAGTCTAGAACATAAAGTGAGAATTGCAAACATGAAAAATCGATTTTTAAAAATAAGAACAAATTAGATGAAAAAAACAAACACATATCTTTATTTAATTTTAATGTTGGTTTTTGTGATAAATGCCAATGCCCAACAGGTTAAAAAAGATAACACAGCTAAACCCAACTTTTTATTTATTTGTATAGATGATTTGAGACCTCAATTGGGAGTTTATGGAAATAATCTAATGATTACTCCTAATCTTGATAAACTGGCTTCAGAAGGAAGAACATTTACTAGGCATTATGCTCAAGTACCAACTTGTGGTCCATCTAGAGCTTGCATGTTAACAGGAAAAAATATTGAAGCAATTGAAGATATAAATCATCATCATTTAGAAAAAAGTTTGGCGGGTAAACCTGAATCGCTAACACCTGAAACTTTTGTACATCACCTTAAGCGAAATGGTTATTTTACTGTGGGTATGGGGAAAATTAGCCATAGCGGTAATGGACATGTTAATTTCAAAAATAAAAGTGTTCTAGAATTACCATATAGTTGGGATCAGTTTGTTACAGATCCTAATAGTTTATGGGAGGGTCAGGAACTTGTGCATGCGTATGCAAATGGAAGAAATCGTAACACGAAACCAAATCCCGCTTATGAGATATTGGATGTTGAAGATGAGAGCTATCCAGATGGAATTTTAGCTAATTTAGCTACCAATCAGTTAGAGCAATTGGCTAACAAGCAAAAACCCTTTTTTATGGCAGTTGGTTTTTATAAGCCACATTTACCATTTTGTGCTCCTAAAAAATATTGGGATATGTATGATCATAAAGACATTAAAGTGTCCCCAAACCCTGAGTTGCCAAAAGGAGTAAGTGGCGTATTTCTTCACAATAGCACTGAGTTCTTTGGGCAATACACACATCCTGAAAAAGGAGGAGCTGGTAAGCGATTGTCAGACGAATATGCAAAAAATGTAATACACGCTAATTATGCGTCCATAAGTTATACTGACGCGCAAGTTGGTAAGGTCTTAAATAAGCTTAAGGAACTTAATTTGGATAAAAACACCATTGTGATTGTATGGGGAGATCACGGATGGCATCTGGGAGATCATACAATTTGGGGAAAACATAGCACTTTTGAACGTGGATTAAATAGTAAGTTACTTCTTAAAACGCCTGACATAAAGGAGTCAGGAGTGAAAACTGATGGCTTGGTATCGTCAATAGATCTATATCCAACAATCTGTGACCTGGCAGGAATTGAACTACCGAAAAGTATTGATGGTAAGAGTATGGTTCCGCTTATTAATAACCCAAAGACTAAGGGAAATGAAGTTGTGCTAAGTTATTGGCGGAATATTTTAAGTATGAGAACAGACCGATATCGATTTGCTGTTTTTAATAATGGTAAAAGGCAGGAAATGATGCTTTTTGATCACGATAAAGATCCAAATGAGACCATTAACATAGCAAATGAAAACCCAGAAGTAGTTGATAGGTTAATAAAACAATTAAAGACGAAGAACAAGGGTTTTTTACCTAATTTTTGATTTCAATAAAAGATAAAACAAGATAAATGAAAAACTTATTATTAGCGTTTCTAATTGTGGTATTTACAATTGGTGTCAATGCTCAGTATTCACCTGAAGAAAATTTTGATAAAAACTGGATGTTTTTTAATGATAAAGCAGAAGGAGCAGAGTTAGTTGGTTTTGATGATTCAACTTGGCGAAATTTGAATTTGCCACATGACTGGGCTATTGAAGGTCCATTTAATATTAATTTTGATTGCAGAACTGGAGGGTTGCCCGTACATGGGACAGGTTGGTATCGCAAACATTTTAAAATGCCAAAATCTGCTAAGGGAAAAGTTGTTCGTATTGAATTTGAGGGTGCAATGTATAATGCACATGTTTGGGTAAACGGACATAAAGTTGGTAATAGACCTTACGGTTATATTGGTTTCGAATTTGATATAAGTTCATATCTTAATTATGATGATTCTGAAAATGTAATTGCTGTAAGATTAACACCTGAAGATTTTGCCTCTCGTTGGTATCCTGGAGCAGGAATTTACCGTTCTGTTTGGTTAAAAGTAGACGAGCCTATTTATTTAGATAATTGGGGGACATATATTACAACTCCAACTGCAACTTCCGAAAAAGGTGTGGTACAGAATGAAACAACAATTGTTAATAAATCTGATAAAAAAAGAACTGTAATTGTTCAACATAAGTATTTTTCTCCTAAAGGAATAAAAGTAGCATCCGCTTTAGAAAATATAGAAATTGAAGCAAATTCAACAAAAGTGTCTAGAGTTTTTACAAATATTAAAAATCCTGAATTATGGGATGTTACCAATCCTAATTTGTACAGTGTTGTAACTACAATTTTAGAAGATGAAAAAATAAAAGATACGTTTAAAAGTACTTTTGGTATCCGATCAATTCGTTACGATGTTGATGGTTTTTTCTTGAATAATAAAAAAGTAAGATTCAATGGTGTTTGTTTACATCATGATAATGGTGCATTAGGAGCTGCTATTTATAGAAGAGCTGACGAGCGTAAACTTCAAATTATGAAAGATATGGGTGTGAATGCAATTCGTACAAGTCATAATCCGCCTTCACGTGTTTTTCTTGAATTGTGTGATGAAATGGGATTGATGGTGTTGGATGAAGCTTTTGATTGCTGGAAACTGCCCAAGGTAGAGAACGGTTATAATAAGTTTTTTGACGAATGGAGTAAACGAGATTTAAGCGATATGATTCTTAGAGATAGAAATCATCCTTCAATAATTATGTGGAGTATTGGAAACGAAATTAAAGAGCAGTGGAAGGAAGAAATCGGATGGAAAATGGCTAAAGAACTTAATGCAATTTGCAAAGAAATTGACCCTTCACGTCCAACAACAGCTGGTTTTAATTCTTATCCTACTGCCTATGATAATAATATGGCTCAACAAGTGGATATTTCGGGTGTTAATTATAAACCTACAAAATATGGAGAGTTGAAGGCAAATTATCCGGAATTACCAATTTATGGATCAGAAACTTCAAGCTGTTATAGTACTCGAGGTGTGTATCATTTTCCTTTAGAGAAATACAAAAAGCACGAATCGCTACAACAGACAAGTTATGATTTTACAAATCCACCTTGGGGATATCCACCAGATATTGAGTTTCATTTTCAGGAGAATAATCCTCACGTAATGGGTGAATTTGTTTGGACAGGTTTTGATTATTTAGGTGAAACAAGTCCGTATGGAGGTTTAGATAATACTACAAATGGTCATTGGAATACAGATTGGCCTTCACGTAGTTCTTATTTTGGTATTGTAGATTTAGCAGGTTTTCCTAAAGATCGCTATTATTTATATCAAAGTCAGTGGACAACGAAACCTATGATTCACCTTTTGCCTCATTGGAATTGGGAAGGAAAAGAAGGGGATATTATTCCGGTGTATTGTTATACTAACTGTGACGAGGCTGAACTTTTTGTAAATGGTAAATCAATGGGGCGAAAAGTGAAAGGTAAAGATCTTACAACATTACCTATTGATTTCCTTCGATACGAACCAAAAACATTTGATTCACCTTATAGATTGAGTTGGGATGTTCCATATCAACCAGGTTCAATTAATGTTGTTGGTTATAAAAACGGGGAAATTATTAAAGAGAAAAAAATTAAGACAGGAGGTAAGCCTTCAAAAATTAAATTGTCAGTTGATAGAAGTGTTATTAATGCTGATGGAAAGGATTTAGCTTATGTAACAGTGCGTATTGAAGATAAATATGGAAATATCTGTCCAATAGCTGATAATTTGGTAACCTTTACCGTGAAAGGAACGGGTAAAATTGTTGGGTTAGATAATGGGGACCCTATATCTTTGGAATCGTTTCAAGGGAGTAAACGGAAAGCCTTTAATGGTTTGGCATTGGTGATATTAAATTCAACCGAACAATCAGGAAAAATAAAGTTAACAGTAAAATCCAAAGGACTTAAAGGTGAAGAGATTATAATAAACTCTAAATAAAGATCAATTTATTAAGGGATTTGAATATTTCAAAAAAAACATTTAGAGTTCTTATTCTTGAAAAAATCTAAATTAATTTCACCTTGTTTTATTAGAGGGGGATAGCTTTTTTGATGATCAGAAAGTTTTGGATTTTAAAACACGTTAAAATCTAAAAAATACTATTTCAACATTTACTAAATCAGTTTTGTTTTATATTTTCAATTATCTGAAGAAGTTTTTTATTATCAATAGGTTTTGAAATATAAGTATTACATCCAGCTTCGTCTGCCTTTGTTCTAAAACTTGTTTGTGAATATGCAGATTGGGCAATAATATATACCTCCTTATTAAATTTTCTAATTTCTTTGGTTGCTTCAAAACCATTTAAAAACGGCATTTTTATATCCATTAATATAACGTCAATATCTGGGTTGTTTTTAGCCAATTCAACAACTTCGTTACCGTTTTTAGCTCTAATTATATTATTTGACACTTTTTCTAATACGTTTTCTAAATAAAAAAAAGAAGTTTCATCATCTTCAGCAATCAGAATTTTATAATTAAGAGATGCTGCTTTTTTATTGATTTTTGGTTTTGCAATGTTATTAGTTTCGTTATTAGATTTAGTTAAATTAGGTATTTTTACATAAAAAGAAGTTCCTTTATTAGGTTCCGATTTAAGTTTTATTTCTCCTTTTAATAAATTTGCATAACCTTTTGAAATAGATAATCCAAGTCCAGATCCTTCATAACCACTGGAGTGAGAGATATCAGCTTGTACAAATTCATTAAAAATTGAATTTTGTTTTTCAAAAGGAATACCAATTCCTGAATCTTTTATCCAAAATTCTGCATATTCATTGTTAACACTATATTTAACTTCTATAAATCCTTTATTGGTGAATTTTAAAGCATTTTTAATAATATTAGTTAGTATGGAGTTTACTTTGTATTTATCAGTATAAAATGGTTTAGTTAAGGATGAAACTTCTTCTTTAAAGATTAAATCTATTCCTTTGGAAGTAGCTTCAGGAGTAAAAAATTTATTCAGTTCATTTATATTACTATTAATGTTAACTTCTTGAATAAATATTTTTTCCATACCAGATTCAAGCTTGGATACATCAATAATATTATTAATAGTTTCTAACATCCTGTTACCACTTTTTTGAATGATATCAATAAATAAAGCTTGTTTTTCTGAAGAGTAATCCACTGTTTTTAAAAGGTCGGTAAAACCTAAGATACCATTCATTGGTGTTCTTATTTCGTGACTCATATTTGCTAAAAAAGCAGATTTCATTTTGTCACTTTCTTCAGCTTTATTTTTCTGATCTTCAAGTTCTAACATAATTTTAGAGTTCAAATCCAGTTGTTTTCTTAAGTCTTTAGTTTTAGTTTGTATTTTGCTTTTTAAAACTCTATTTGCTATTAAAAGCAATGCAAATAATAAGGAAATAATTATACCAGTAATCAATAAGTATTTAAAGTAATTATGCCAGTCTGTATTTTTCTTTTCGTATTGAGTAATCCATTTGTCGTAAATTTCTTGGTGTTTACCGTTAGCTAAAATAACTTCTAATCCATTGTTTAAAATTTTAGCTAACTCAGGTTTCTCTTTAGAAACTTTAAATCCCATTGAACGTTCTAATATTTTATGATCAAGAGGTAAAATATAATCCTTGTTAAGTTTTTTAGCATAGTACATAGCACCAATTCTTTGTCCAAAAATACAGGTAACATCTTTTCTGTCTATTGTATTAATTAGATCTTCATAACTTTTAACAAATAAAAATTTAACAGTGGGGTTAATTGATTGAATATAATGAATAAGCACATCGTTTTTCCACATAGCAACAAGTGGTTCTTTAGCTCTTCTAAAATATTCTAATGAAAAATCATGAAAATTATTTTTGTTAAATAAGAAAGAATGAGATGTGTTTATAGCCGCCCTTGTATATAAATATTCTGAATCTAGACTGCCTGGAATATGATATCCCCCAATAGCATCAATATTACCATTTTTAAGAGACTCATTAACGGTTCTCCAATTACCTCCATTAATTTGTATATCTTTCTCTTTGTATAAATCCTTAATTGTATTTAATATATCTATATTAAACCCTATAAGATCTCCCTTTTCATTTAAATAATTATATGGTGGATAATTGTCCCCAAAATAAACTTTGTACTGGGCATTTAATTTACAAACAGAAATTGAAATAAAAATTAGTAGGGTTATTATTTTTTGTTTCATTTTGGGGGCATGAATTTTAACAAAATTGTAATAAATATTCTTATGAATTTTAAAAAAAATTAAAATTAAACAAATAACTTTAATATAAAAAGAATAATGATTTATACTTTAAATTCTTTTTTTACGATTTGAAATCTATTTTAAAATAAAAGATTTAAATGAGAAAGTGCTAGATAGTTTTATTTTCTAAATTAAAATTACAAATTGAATATTTTTAATTTAAGTATATATAAAAGAATTAATGCATAACCATTTAAAGCCGTGATTAATCTATAATTATTTAATTCTTTTAGCGAGAGTTGTAAAAGATAAACCTTGCTGCCCCATTGTTGAACTCATAACTCCTTCAAATAAAGGTTCTGGGCAATTTTTTGGAATTTTCCATTCAAAGATAAAGTTTGAACCAGTTCCTCCAGTAACATCAATTTCATCTATAATTATTTCTGTAGTTTCCATTGGAGCTAAAAATATTGGGTAGTTAAAATATTTTCTAACAGAATTTCCATGTGTATCGTAATATTCTGCTTTTAAAATATAAATAGAATCTAAATCACTTGTATTTCGTAAACTTACCATAGCAGTTAAGTTATGTACTCTATGCTGATTCATACTGTAAATTTGCGAATAAATAGAAAGGTAAGATTTTCCATATTCAAGAGAATCCTTTATTTTATTGAGGTTTATAGATCGTTTTTCCCAGTTTTCAGGATTTATTGAGCTAATTTCTTTCTTTTCATTACAACCGAAAAGTAAAATAAGTAAAATTATAGATATATACTTTTGTATCATTATAGAAATATGTTTGATATAGCTAAAATAGCATTTTTAAATCTATGCTTCAAGCCTTATTCAATTTTTAAAGATTCTTTTAAGTATTACTATATTAAAGTTTATAAATCTCTTTAAATTTATGAGTTGTAAAAAATAAATATTTAAAAGTGTATTTTAATATGATAGGGTAGAAGCTTAATCCTAAATTTAATATTAGTAATCATAATATTTCTGGACTAAAATAATTTTTATTGAATAGTTTTAAAATTATCAAATATATTTCGTTTGTTTTTATAATTATGGAGCTTAAATAAGAATTTTCACAAAATAAAGAGGCTGCTCTAAGTATTAGAACAGCCTCTTTGCTACTAATTAAAAAATTATATTATTGTTGAGCTTTAATTGCTGCTTGTGCCGATGCAATACGAGCAATTGGTACTCTATAAGGTGAACAACTAACATAATTCATTCCTGTTTTATAACAGAATTCTACGGAGTTTGGTTCACCACCATGTTCACCACAAATACCTACTTTTAAATTTGGTTTAACACTTCTACCTTTTAAAGTACCCATTTCAACTAATTGTCCAACTCCTTCTTGATCTAATACTTCAAAAGGATCATTTTTTAAAATACCATTTTCAATATAAATTGGTAAAAATGTACCAGCATCATCACGTGAATATCCAAAGGTCATTTGAGTTAAATCATTTGTTCCAAAGGAGAAGAAATCTGCTTTTTTTGCAATTAAGTCTGCCGTTAAAGCAGCACGTGGAATCTCTATCATTGTTCCTACTAAATATTCAATTGTAGTATTTCTTTCTTCAAATACTTTGTTTACAGTTTCTCTAATTACTGCTTCTTGATTTTCAAACTCAGCAATAGTACCAATTAGCGGAACCATTATTTCGGGTTTTGAAATAATTCCTTTTTCTTTTAAATTTAAGGCAGCTTCAATAATTGCTCTAGTTTGCATTTCTGTAATTTCGGGATATGTAATTCCTAATCTACATCCTCTATGACCTAACATTGGATTAAACTCTTCTAACTGGGCAACTTTTATTTTTACCGCTTCTAATGAGATATGCATATCTTCTGCCAAACTACGTTGAGTTTCAAGTTGGTGAGGCACAAATTCATGTAAAGGTGGATCTAATAAACGAACCGTTACAGGTAAACCTGCCATTGCTTCAAAAATACCTTCAAAATCTTCTCGTTGCATTGGTAACAATTCTTTTAAAGCTTCTTTACGACCTTTAATAGTATCAGCTAAAATCATTTCACGCATTGCTTTTATACGATCAACTTCAAAAAACATGTGTTCTGTTCTTGTTAATCCAATACCTTGTGCTCCAAATTTAATTGCAACTTTTGCGTCTTTTGGAGAATCGGCATTGGTACGCACTTTCATTGTTGCGTATTTATCTGATAATTTCATAATTTCAGCAAACTCTCCGCTTAATTCTGGTTCGCTTGTGGCAACTTTACCTTCAATAACATTTCCTGTAGAACCGTTTAATGAAATCCAATCACCTTCGTGATATACGTGACCATTTACTGTTAGAGTACGGTTTTTATAGTTTATTTTTAAAGCACCAGCTCCAGATACACAACATTTACCCATTCCACGGGCAACCACTGCGGCATGAGAAGTCATTCCTCCACGAGCAGTTAAAATACCTTTAGCAATGTTCATTCCTTCTAAATCTTCAGGGGAAGTTTCAATTCTAACTAAAATACTATGTTTATATTTTGAAGCTTCATCTGCAAAAAATACAATTTTACCAGTAGCTGCACCTGGTGAAGCAGGTAATCCTTGCGTGATTACATGAGCCGTTTTTAAAGCTTTAGGATTAAATATTGGGTGTAGTAATTCATCTAATTTATTTGGTTCAATACGCAATAAAGCTTCTTTTTCAGAGATTAATTTATCATGAAGCATTTCCATGGCAATTTTTACCATTGCTGCACCTGTACGTTTACCATTTCTAGTTTGTAAAATCCAAAGTTTTCCGTTTTGTATTGTAAATTCCATGTCTTGCATGTCTCTATAATGCAATTCTAATTTTTCTTGATATTCATTTAATTCTTTATAAATAACAGGCATTAACTCTTCTAAAGAAGGATAATTAGTAGCTCTATCTTCTTCTTCAATCTTTGCTAATTTAGCCCAACGAAGTGACCCTAGTTTTGTTATTTGCTGAGGAGTTCTTGTACCAGCCACAACATCTTCACCTTGTGCATTTATTAAGTACTCACCATTAAATAAATTTTCTCCTGTTGCAGCATCACGCGTAAAACAAACACCAGTACCTGAATTATCACCCATATTTCCATAAACCATTGCTTGTACGTTTACGGCAGTTCCCCAATCTGAAGGATACCCATTCATTTTTCTATAATAAATGGCTCTATTTCCATTCCAGCTATTAAATACGGCTATTACAGCTCCCCATAATTGATCATAAGGATTTGTAGGAAAGTCATGACCTGTTCGTTTTTTTACTGCTTCTTTAAAATCATATACTAAATCTTTTAAATCTTGAATTGTAAATTCAGTATCTAATTCAATTTCGCGTTTATGTTTTAAAGCTTCCATTATTTCTTCAAAAGGATCAATGTCTTCTTTAGATTCTGGTTTCATTCCTAAAACAACATCACCATACATTTGAATAAATCGTCTGTATGAATCCCATGCAAAACGTTCATTATTTGATTTTTTAGCCAATCCTTTTACAACATCATCATTTAAACCTAAATTTAAAACTGTATCCATCATTCCCGGCATAGAAACTCTAGCTCCAGATCTAACAGATAGTAATAATGGATTTTCTTTGTCGCCAAATTTTGAACCCATAATATTTTCTATATTAAGTATAGCGTCTTCAACTTCTTTTGAAATCATAGCCTCAACAGCATCTATCCCTAATAAATTATACTCTGTACAAACTTCTGTAGTAATAGTAAATCCCGGAGGAACAGGAATACCAATTAATCCCATTTCAGCTAAATTGGCCCCTTTACCACCTAAAAGGTTTTTCATTTTACTATTACCATCGGCTTCTTTATTTCCGAACTTGTAAACTCTTGTTTTCACATCTTGTAAAGTTTCCATTTTGTCTAAGATTTAATTAATATTGGTTATTATTTATATGAATCCTAACAAATTTAGCAGCAATTTTTAAGGTTTGGTATGACTTATATCATTTTAGTATATAAAAATTCTGAATATGTAATAATTGTTACAGTTTTATTAAACATTTGATAATATTGAATTCTATCTATTTAAATAAAACAATTAATTAATGACTAAAAAACTCTTAAAGTGAAGATTAATAGGAGTGTAGCTTGATAATATAAAAGGTGAGGTTGTTTTTTAGATCAATTAAATTGAATAAAAACCAATTACTATTTTTAAAAATCACTACTAATTAAAATAAAAAAGCCGAATGAAAATTATCATTCGGCTCTTAATATAAAAATAAGTTGATTTCTAAAATTTTGTATTTAATAAATCTCCTGTTAATTGCAATAATTGTAATTCGGCATTTTTAGCATTGTATTTAGCCGTATTTAAACTTGATTTTGCATTTAATAGATTTACTTGTGCCTGTCTATATTCAATAGAGGTTACTTGCCCTAATTTAAATAACTCTTCAGTTCTATTAAAATTTCGCTCATTTGTTGCGAGATTTTTTTCTTCAGTAGAAAGTATGAACAATGAATTATTATAAATTTCTAAACTGTTAGAAACAGTACGTTCTAATTCATTAGTAATTTGTTCTTTTTGTACTTTTAAATTATCGGCATAAATTTTAGCGTTCTGAACACGTGTTTTTGTAGTTCCTCCATCAAAAATATTCCAACTTAAATTTAAACCAGCATTAAAACCATTAGAGATTTGTTGTCTAAAATTAAAGGCAGCATCATTTTCAGAATCAGTGTAACTATATGAACCATTAACACTTAGGTTTGGTAGAAAATCAGATTTATTTATTTTAATATCAAAATCACTCAACTCAATATTTTTATTTACTTTTTGCATTTCAATATTGTGTTGTTTTGCTTTTTCAAGTAATGTTTCAAGAATAAAAGAGAGTTCAAAATTTACTTTGGTATCTACATCAAAATCTATATTTACATTTCTCCCTAATAAAAGGTTTAAATTACGTTTAGAGTTTGCTAATAAACGTTCCGTGTTTATAAAACTTACGCTATCATTGTTAACATCAACTTCAGCATTTAGCACTTGTAATTTAGTACTTTGACCGTATTCATAACTGTATTGAGCTCTTTTTAACCTGTTTTTTGAAATAGTTAATGATTCTGCAATATTGGCATTGTTTTCGGTTAGTTGAGCTACCTCGTAATACAAACTAAATAATTGAAGTAATGAATTTTCAATAACTGCTTGTGCTTCTAATTCAGATAAATTATGACTTTGTTTTAATTTTTGATAGGTATATTTTCTTCCGAAACCATCAAACAATGTATAATTTAAACCTAAAGAAGCATTGTATATTGTAGATTCTGCTCCATCAATTTCTAAAATAGTATTGTCTTGTAATGTATTTTCAGTATCCTTATTAGTATAATTTACACCTCCATTTGCAGAAACTGTAGGTAAATAACCGCTATTGTAAATACTAGCATTATTTTTGGCAATATTTACATTGTTATTTGCCATTTTTATACCAAAATTATTTTCTAATACTTGACTAACAGCATTTTCTTTTGTTAATATTCTTGAATTTTGAGAATATCCAAATAGAGAAGAACTGCTAAATAGTAGGACTAATATGTATTTAAGTTGTTGCATTTAATTCTTGTTTTTTTCAATTACTGCGATTTCTGCTGCTTCTTCTTCAAGTTCACTTTTTAATTCTATAATTGCTCTTTCAACTTCTTCTTTAGTTACTTTTTCACCTGTTTTGAGCCATTTATAATATACTTTTATAGAATTTCCTAAAGATAATAGTAGGGGTAACATAACCAACGTTAACACTGTTGCTATACCAATACCATATGATATTGAAACTGCCATTGGTTTTAAAAATTGAGCCTGTCTACTTTTTTCTAATAAAAGAGGAGCTAAACCAGCTATTGTTGTTAATGATGTTAAAAAGATAGCCCTAAATCTGGATAACCCAGCTTTGTAAAGTGCTTGATCATATTTTAAGCCAGCTTTTAAATTTGAATTTACCTTACCTATAAGTACCAATCCATCATTTACTAAAATACCTATTAACGCAATAATTCCTAAAGCAGAAAGTATATTAATAGGGAAATTATGAATCCAATGCCCCCAAGCTACTCCTATTAAACTAAAAGGAATCATTATCATTAAAAATAATGGTTGATCATAAGATCTAAACGTAAAAGCAATGGTAATATATATTAATAATAAAATTATTGGAAAAACTATTTTTGCAGAAGAAGACGTTTTTTGAGCTTCTCTATTCTGACCTTCGTAAAGTGCCGCTACTGTTGGGTATTTAGAAAGTATTTCAGGCACTACAACTTCTTCAATTTCAGTTAGTGCTTCATTAGCACTTCCTTCAGGGTCTTTTAAATCTGCATTTACCTGAATTTCACGTTTTCCTTCTAAGTGGTTAATGGCAACTTCACCACGTTGTATAGTATAAGTTGCTATTTCAGAAAAAGGTATGCGATCACCGTTATTTGTTGAAATCCACATATCATCTAAATCTTTTATTGATGATCTATCTTCTTTTGTATAACGTACCCAAACTTTAATTTCATCCTGTCCACGTTGAAAACGCTGAGCTTGAAAACCAAAAAATCCTGATCTTACCTGAGACATGACACCTTGCAATGTTAATCCTAAAAGATAAGCATTGTCCTTCAATCTAATTTGAACTTCTTTAATACCTTGTGGGTCATTATCTGAAATATCTTTTAAATCTGGATTTAAACTTAATGCTTGTTTTAATTCATTTTTGGCAGCTTTTAACTCATTAATATTATTACCTAATAATGAAACCGAAACAGGGCTTCCTCCAAATCTACCACCAGAGCCATATGTTAAACTTTCAGTACCATAAAAAGTACCAGCCTTTTCTCTAATTGAGTTTGTTATTTCAGGCGAAGAAAACTCTCTAGATTCACCTGGTAATAAATTTACAGTTAATGTTGCATTAGAGGTTCCAGGACCAATACGTTTAATTACATTTTGAACAACTCTTTGATTATCAGATTGTTTTTTAGTATATTCTTCACTTACTAACCAAACAGATTTTTCAATTTCTGAAATTATAGAGTCTGTTATTTTTTCATTAGTACCTTGTGGCATTTTTAAAGTAATGGAAACTCTATCACTTGCAATTTTTGGAAAAAAATCTGTTTTAATAATACCTCCTTTAATACTAAATACAGTAATTATTAGTAACCCAATTGGTATGGCAAAACCAGCTAATTTATTTCGTAAAAAGAATTTTAAAAAAGGAGCATAAATTTTATCACGAATAAAAAATAAAAACTGTTCAGATCTTCTGTTTACATTGGCAAAAAATTGATTGAGTTTATTTTTCTTCTTTTCTTTTTTAATTAAAGCTCCTGAGTGAGCAATGTGAGCGGGTAAAATTATTAATGCTTCTATTAATGAAATTGATAGCGTTAATATCACAACAGATGCCACTTCACCAAAAAATTTACCAATTCTACCATCTAAAAAGTAAAAAGTTGAAAAGGCTAGGAGTGTAGTAATAATTGCTGAAACAATTGGAGGAATTACTTCTAAAGTACCATCAATTGCAGCTCTAATTGGGTTTTTTCCTTTTTCATAGTGTATATATATGTTTTCACCTATAACAATACCATCATCAACTAAAATACCAATTACAATAATCATCCCAAACAACGATAAAACATTGATGGTTATTCCTAATAATGGCGCAAAAATAAACATTCCAAAAAATGAAATAGGCAAACCAGCGGCAACCCAAAAAGCAAGTTTTGGATTTAAAAATAAGGATAAAAATAATAAAACCAATAATATACCAAAAATCCCATTATTAACTAATAATTCTGTTCTTTGTAATAATGTAATAGAATTGTCACTAGCAATATCTATTTTAATATTATCATGTTGCTGATTAAATTTATGAATATATTCATTAATAACCTCGGCTGAAACTAACAAATCTTCACTATTTGTATTTGTAATTGAAACGTTAATTGCTACTTCACCATTAAAATAAATACGGTCGGGTGTTTCAGACCAAGTATCTCTTACTGTAGCAATATCACTTAACCTTATAATATTACCAGAGTTATCCGTTTTTACAGGAATATTTAATAATTCAATACCTTGGTATTTTTTGTTTCTAGCTCTAATTAAGTAATCTTCATCGGCAGTTTTTATATTACCTCCAGAAATTAAAATATTGGCATTTGAAACGGCATTAGCAACTTCCTGAAATGTGATGTTGTAAGCTCTTAAATCGCTTTCTTTTAGCGCTATATCTATTTCTTCATCAGGAAAACCAGTTAAAGAAACTTGAGATATACCTTGCATACCACGAATGTCATTTTCAATATTTCGTGCATATTGTTTTATTGTTGCCAGCGGTAGATTATCTCCACTAATAGTAAAAACAATTGTTTGATTAACACTTTCAACTTTTGAAATTACAGCGGGTTCCATTCCTGAAGGAAATGAGGGAACTCTATCAACGGCATTTTTAACATCAGCTAAAACAACATCAATATCTTTGCCTTTTTCAACCTCAATGCTAATTGCTGCCGAATTTTCTTTTGAAACTGACGTAACTCGATCAATACCAACAATACCTTTTAAGTTATCCTCAATTTTTAACACAATTCCTTCTTCCATTTCTTCAGGAGAAGCTCCAGGATAAGAAACGTTTACATTTATAATATCTGAATCTGTAAGTGGAAAAAATGAAGATTTCATTGATAATATTCCAAGGATACCGAACAAGAAAAATGAAAACATAAAAATGTTTACGGCAACTGGATATTTTATAAAATAAGTGATTATTTTTTTCATATGAAACTATTGTTTATTTTGAATTTTAATAGTTTTAACTTTCATACCTGAATAAGCTCCAGGCAATGTTTTTGCTAAAATTGTAGTTTCATTTTCAATTCCTTTTACAATTACGGTGTTGTTTGTAAAGTAAACAGGATTTATATCAATTAAATTTAGGGTAGAGTCTTTAACAATAAATAGTTGAGAATCGTTAACCAATAATTTTCTAGAAATTTCTGTGGCATTTTCAATGGATTTTGATTTTAAATCGGCATTCAAATACATTCCTTCACGTAAATTTTCACCTTTAATTTGTAAGTATGTTTTAATTGTTTGGGTGGTTTGATCTACTTTTGCATTTACTCTAATAACAGTAGCAATCCATTCTTGCGTTTTATTAAGGTTATATACTTTTACTTTATTTCCTTTTTTTAATAGGCTAGCATAGGCTTCATTAATATTTACTTCTAATTCAAAAACACTAGGATCTATAAATTCGCCTAATTTCTGTCCTACTCTTACCAATGTACCATCAGTTACTAATACTTCAGTTAAAATACCACTATAAGGAGCTCTTAATGTATATTTACCAAGTTTTACTTCTAAGTTTTTTACATTGTAGTAATTAGTGTTAATGCCTCTTCCAGAGATAAAATACTTTTCTTTTTCTGAATTTATCTGCGGAAGTTTAGGGGTAGCTTTATTAATATCAAAACTATTTAAAAACTGTTTCCATTTTTCGTATTCATTAGGAAAATCTAATTGAATGTCAGGCATAATGGCAGTAATAGCATTAATTAAATTACTTTTTTGAGCTTTTAAATTAGCATAAAACTCATCGCTATTAATAGCCAATATAGTTTCATTTTTATTATACTGAGTTCCTGCTTTAAAATCTTTTGAAGTCTTTTTTAGTACACCTTGTACCTCTGAGAATAATTCTATTTTATTTTTAGCTGATAAATTACCACTTGTTGTAATAATTACTGGTATTTCTTTATTTTCAATTTTTTGGGTATATACAGTTTTTATTACCTTTTTAAATTTTGGTTTTGGTTTGTTGTTGTTTTTAGCTATTGCCATACCACCAAAAATGGCTAAAGCAACAAATAACAAGCTGGCTATAATTATAATTATTTTTCTCATAATTTAAATGAATGTACTTTACTTAAGTTTGATTGAATTTTTTTAATAGTTCGTATTGATATTTGTAATTCTTCTTTTGAAATTCCTTTTTGAAATGAATGAATAGCTTCTTCAATAATGGGTAGGGCAGTTGTAAATACATTTTTACCAGTAGAAGTAAGATAAACATACTTAATTCTTTTATCTTCTTTAGCAGGAATACGTTTAATAAAATTGCTTTTTTCCATGTTTGAAATCAATCTAGAAAGTGATGTTTTATCACATTCTGTTATAAATGCTAAATCATGTTGAGCTTTTCCATCATCATCAGATAATATTTTTAAAACAACAAATTGTTCCCTAGTTAAATTTATGTTTTTTTCTTTAAACCTATTATTAATTACTGTCCCCAGCATTTTACCTGTTTTACCAATCCAAGGGAGTAATGATTCTTCTAAATTCATTCAACTAAATTTGAACAAATATAAGCAAACACCAAATTAGTTGTATGTACAACTATGTTAATTAGTGTTAACAAAAAAAATCACCCTATATAGAGTGATTTTTTTATTTGAGGTTTTTCGTTTTATTAATTAAAAGAAACCGTTGTTCTATAAATTGGGGTTTTAATTTCTTTTAATAAATAACACTTATAGTACTGTGTTGTTATTTAGGGTTTTAGATTCACATCTAATTAATTTATTCTTATTATAAGTTGTGTTACAAAGCTATTTTTAAGAGTAACTCCATACCATTAACTTATATTTAAAGAATTATTATTGGGGTTAATTTTTCTTTTTGTAAATATACAACTTATTATCTAACAAACAACAAAAACTATCCATTTATTAATTAAAACGCACCTTTTATTGAGAAGGCTTCCTTTTGTTAGGGAAATCAACATCTATTTTATTTTAAAGAACATAGTCTTTATGATTAATCCATAGAAACTTTAAATTATTCTATATTTGCTATTCAATTTAAGTACTATATTAGATTATGAAATTAGATATATTAGCAATAGGAGCACACCCAGATGATGTAGAATTAGGATGTGGAGGAACAATTGCAAAAGAAATTAAGGCTGGGAAAAAAGTAGGGATACTTGATTTAACAAGAGGAGAATTAGGAACAAGAGGTTCTGCAGAAATTAGAGATATAGAATCTAATAATTCGGCAAAAATACTTGGAGTGGAAGTTAGAGAGAATTTAGCTTTTGCAGATGGTTTCTTTATAAATGATAAGAAGCATCAGTTGGAAGTAATTAAAATTATAAGAAAATATAAACCAGAAATAGTATTATGTAACGCTATTGATGATAGACATATTGATCATTCAAAAGGAAGTAAATTAGCATCTGATGCCTGTTTTTTATCTGGATTACGAAAAATAGAAACAATTGTTAATGGTGAATTACAAGATGCTTGGAGACCAAAACAGGTATATCATTATATTCAATGGAAAAATATTGAGCCAGATTTTGTAATTGACGTAAGTGACACAATTGAATTAAAACTAGATTCTGTAAAAGCTTATAGTTCACAATTTTACGATCCAAAAAGTAATGAACCAACTTCACCAATTACCAGTAAAAACTTTTTAGACAGTATAATATATAGAGCTCAAGATTTAGGAAGGCTCGTTGGATGTGAATTTGCAGAAGGCTTTAATTCAGAGCGTTATGTTGCTATTAAAAAATTAGATGATTTATTTTGAAAAAATGTTTGGAAAACTGTAAAAATGTACTAAATTTGCACCCGCAATATGGTGGTTGTAGCTCAGTTGGTTAGAGCATCGGTTTGTGGTACCGAGGGTCGCCGGTTCGAATCCGGTCTTCCACCCAAAAATAAGAGGTCTGTTTTACAGACCTTTTTTTGTATCCTTTATTTTTTAGATAAGTTTTAGAATTGAAGCAAATAATTTTATAGTTTTACAGAAATAAAAAACAGAATAATGAAAAATATACTTTATATCCTTTCTTTTGTGTTGGCATCAACAGCTATAGCACAAAATTCAAATAATTTAGAGCTTCAGAAGCAAAAATTAAAATTAGCTCTAAGTTATAATGATAAAGAGGTGGCATCTTCAGCAATGTATAATATTATTGCAATTGAAGGGGATAATAGTTCTTATAAAGATAGTTTAGCTTATCTATATTTTAATGGAGCTAAATATGTTTCTTGTTTTCTTGTTGTAAATGATGTGTTAAAAAATAAACCAGACAATATTGAATTGTTAGAAATGGGTGCTGTTTCATTAGAATCAATGGGAGCTTATAGCAAAGCAATTGAATCATACACAAGTTTAATTGCTAAAACTAATAATAATTATCATGCCTATAAACTAGCAGGATTATATATTTTAACTAACAAATTTGAAGAAGCTTTAACTACTATTAAAAAAGCAAATTCGTTAGAAGATACAGGAACGATTAAAGTTAATTTTAAAGTTAATCAAAATTACAATCAAGATGTTGATTTAAAAGCTGCCATAGCTTATTTAGAAGGTGTTATTTACCTAAAACTAAATAAGGAAGGAGACGCAAAATTAAGTTTCATGAGAGCTATTAATTTATATCCAGACTTTGTTTTAGCAAAAAGTAAACTGTCTACTCTTGAAAATTCTCAAAGTAAAATAGAAGAAAAATAACTAATTTAATTTTTCAGCTAAATAAGGAGCGGTAAAAGAATCCTTACAAGAGATTAGTTTTTCAGGAACTCCCTGAAAAAGTAAAGAACCTCCATTTTTACCACCTTCTTTTCCTAAATCAATAATGTAATCAGCACATTTTATAAGATCTATATTATGTTCAATTACAATAATTGAATGTCCGTTTTCAATTAATGCATCAAAAGATTTTAAGAGTTTCTTAATATCATGAAAATGTAAACCAGTTGTAGGTTCATCAAAAATAAATAAAGATTTTTCTTGGCGTGAACCTTTAACTAAAAACGAGGCTAGCTTTATTCTTTGTGCTTCACCACCTGATAATGTAGAGGATGATTGTCCTAATGTTACATAACCCAATCCAACATCTTGTAATGGTTGTAATTTTCTTACAATTTTTGTTTCTCCAAATTGTCTAAAAAAGTCTATGGCATCATTAATTGTTGAGTTTAAAACGTCGTTTATAGATTTATTTTGAAATTTCACTTCAAGAACTTCTTTTTTAAAACGTTTTCCTTTACAAGTTTCACATTCTAAATGAACATCAGCCATAAATTGCATTTCAATAGTAACTTCTCCTTCTCCTTTACATACTTCACAACGACCACCTTCTACATTAAATGAAAAATGTTTTGGTTGGTAATTACGAATTTTAGATAATTTTTCTGAAGCAAATAAAGATCTAATATCATCATAAGCCTTAATATATGTTACAGGATTTGATCTACTTGAACGCCCAATGGGATTCTGATCTATAAATTCAATATGTTCAATGGTTTTAAAATCCCCTTTTATATCAACATATTGACCGGCCTTATCTCCATAACCTCCAATTTTCTTTTGAATAGCAGGAAATAAAATTTTACTTACCAGCGTGCTTTTTCCACTTCCTGAGACACCCGTTACTACGGTTAAGCAGTTTAAAGGAAATCTTACATCAATGTTTTTTAAATTGTTTTCTCTAGCACCTATAATCTCAACAAAGCTTTTAATACTTCTTCTTTTCTTTGGAATCTCAATTTTTTTAACTCCATTTAAATAATGAGCTGTTAATGAATCAGATTTTAAAATATCCTTAAAAGTTCCTTCAGCCACAATATTTCCACCAAGAGTTCCTGCTTCCGGACCTATATCAATAATCATATCAGCTGCTTTCATAATATCTTCATCATGTTCAACAACTATTACTGTGTTTCCTAAATTTCGTAAATCTTTTAATACTTTTATTAAACGTTCAGTATCTTTTGGATGTAAACCAATACTTGGTTCATCTAAAATATACATGGAGCCTACTAAACTACTTCCTAAAGATGTTGCAAGATTTATACGCTGACTTTCCCCGCCTGAAAGCGTGTTTGAAGTTCGGTTAAGTGTTAAATAATTTAAACCAACATTAATTAAAAACTGAATACGATTATTAATTTCAACTAGTAGCCTTTTAGCTATTTCTTTTTCAAATTTTTCAAGCTTCAAATTTTTAAAAAAAGTAGCTAGTTCATTTAAAGGTAAATCTACTAAATCACTTATACTGTTATTGTTAATTTTAACGTAACTAGATTCTTCTCTTAATCTTTTTCCATTACAAACCGAACATTTTGTTTTTCCACGATAACGAGAAAGCATTACTCTATATTGAATTTTATAGCTTTGTTCTTCTAGAAATTTAAAGAATTGATTAATGCCTTCAAAAGATGAATTACCGTTCCAAATAAGCTCTTTTTGCTCTTCGCTTAACTCAAACCAAGGTTTATGAATTGGAATATCATATTTATAAGCATGTGTTACTAGGTTATCTTTAAAATAACCAAAGGAATCTGATTTCCAAGGTAAAATGGCATTTTCATAAATAGATAAGGATTTATTTGGAATTACTAAATCTTTGTCTATTCCAATAACATTACCATAGCCTTCACATTTTGGGCAAGCGCCATATGGATTGTTAAAACTAAAAAAATGCGTATTGGGTTCTAAAAATGTAATACCATCTAATTCAAATTTATTATTAAAAAGAGTATTAGTTTTTGTATTTAAATTTTCAATGATACATGTCCCTTTACCTTCAAAAAAAGCAGTTTGAACAGCATCTCCTAGTCTGTTATAAAAATCCTCATCATCTTTTACTACAATTCTATCAACAACTAATTGAAAATCATGTTCAATTTCTTCATTAATTTCTTCAATTCTTATAATTTGATCTTTGTATTTTATTCTAGAGTATCCTTGCTGAGCAAGGATTTTTAAAGTTTGTAGTACATTTCTTTCTTTAGGGATCTGAACAGGAGAAAGTAACAATAATTTTGTTTTAAGATCTAATGTTTTAATATGTTTTATTACATCACTAACGGTATGTTTTTTTACTTCATTTCCTGAAATAGGAGAGTAGGTTCTACCAATTCTAGCAAATAATAGTTTTAAATAATCATAAATTTCAGTTGAAGTTCCTACCGTAGATCTTGGGTTGGTAGAATTCACTTTTTGTTCAATTGCTATGGCTGGAGCAATACCTTTTATATAATCAACTTTTGGTTTATTTAATCTTCCTAAAAATTGACGAGCATAAGAAGAAAGACTTTCAACATATCTTCTTTGTCCTTCGGCAAAAAGGGTGTCAAAAGCTAAACTAGATTTACCAGATCCAGATAAGCCAGTAATTACTACAAGTTTGTTCCTAGGGATAGCAACATCAATATTTTTTAAATTATGAAGTTTGGCACCTTTTATAAGTATGTTTTCTTTAGGGTTTAGACTTGCAATGTTCTTTGTCATTTCTGTTGAAAAAAGTGAATAAACGCAAAGATAATGACAATAAATGAGAATTTAATAACCATTATTAAACATTACTTTTAAATTTTTACATATTATTAAGATAATAAATTTGTAAATGTTAAAAATATACCTCATATTTGATTAATAATTAAAAAAAAACGCTTATAACACACAATTACTTTTTATAAAATTTAGAAAAATACAATTTAAACCCCTATAACGTATTTAAATTATGGATAGTAAAGTTATTGCCGATAGCGTTTTAGTTAGCAGCTATATACAAGGAAATGAGAAATCATTAGAAACATTAATTATTCGTCATAAACAACGAATATTTAGTTTTGTCTTATCAAAAGTTTTAGATAGAGAAGTTGCTGAAGACATCTTTCAAGATACTTTCATTAAAGTTATAAACACCTTAAAAAGAGGTAAATATAATGAAGAAGGAAAGTTTTTACCTTGGGTGATGCGAATAGCTCACAACTTGGTAATTGATCATTTTAGAAGAAATAAAAGAATACCAACATTTAAAAACACTGACGAATTTGATATATTTAGTGTTATTAGTGATGAAGTATTAAATGTTGAAAAACAATTAATTAAAGATCAGATTTTAGAGGATATAAAAGGATTAATTGTAGAGCTTCCAGACGATCAAAAAGAAGTATTAATTATGCGTATGTATAAAGATATGAGCTTTAAAGAAATTGCTGAAAATACTGATGTTAGTATTAATACAGCTTTAGGTAGAATGAGATATGCTCTTATAAATATGAGGAAATTAATAGAGAAACATAATATGATTTTAATTAATTAAGTTTTTTAAATAATAAAAGTAAGGTTTTTCCGTTTAATTATAACAAACGAATTTTATATGATGAAACTTTACTCTAAACAAGCTTCTAATATGGAGCAACCTGGAAACGAAATAATTCAATATTTGATTGATTACTCTAAGCAATTAAGAGTAGTTAAAACCAACAAAAACGACTATATTGAATTACATTTGAATTAATGTTCTTAACCCATTTTACTAACCATAAAATGGGTTTTTTAATTTTATAAAGATTTTCTACCAATAGTTTTTGTTATTATATCGTTTTCAATTTTCCAATTTCTAGCTGGAGAATATTCTCTACCATAAAATATTATTTGTAAATGTAATTTGTTCCATAACTCTTTTGGAAATAAGCGCTTGGCATCTTTTTCTGTTTGTACAACATTTTTACCTGTAGTTAATCCCCATCTATACATTAATCTATGTATATGTGTGTCTACCGGAAAAGCTGGAACACCAAATGCTTGACTCATAACTACGCTTGCTGTTTTATGCCCTACAGCAGGTAATTCTTCTAAATCTTCAAAATTCTGAGGAACATTTCCTTTGTGTTTTTCAATTAATATTTTTGATAAGCCATAAATACCTTTGGACTTCATTGGTGATAATCCTACAGGTTTAATAATATCTCTAATTTCCTCAACACTTAGTTTAACCATATCATAAGGGTTATCTGCTTTTGCAAATAAAATTGGAGTAATTTTATTTACACCAATATCTGTACTTTGAGCCGACATTAAAACAGCAATTAATAATGTATATGGATCTTTATGGTCTAAGGGAATAGGAACTTCAGGATATAATTTTTCTAAAGTTTGAATAACAAATTGTACTTTTTCTTTTTTTGTCATGTGCTATTATTGTGGCTATTAGAGGTGAAAGATAAAAATAGTTTTATTAAAAGAAAAAGGAATTAGTTTATATCTTTTAAAGTTGTTAAATTTGATTTTAAACTACAAATTAAAAATTATGAAAACATTAGTAATAGGGGATAAGGCTCCTAATTTTGAAGCACTTGACCAAGAAGGAAATATCATTAAATTATCTAATTATAAGGGTAAGAAGCTGGTGTTATTTTTCTATCCTAAAGCTAGCACTCCTGGTTGCACTGCAGAAGCTTGTAATTTAAGAGATAATTACCAAAGTTTTCTTGCAAAAGGATATGATGTATTAGGGGTAAGTGCAGATTCGGCTAAACGTCAGTTAAATTTTTTAAATAAAAATAATTTACCATTTCCATTATTGGCTGATGAAAATAAAGAAGTAATTAATGCTTTTGGAGTTTGGGGACCAAAGAAATTTATGGGAAAAGAATATGAAGGCATCCATAGAACTACATTTGTAATTGATGGTAATGGTATTATTGAAGACGTAATTTCAAAGGTGAAAACAAAAGATCATTCAAACCAAATTATTGAATAATTAACAGTATTAACTTTAATAAAAAATGATTTTAGTGATAATTAGTTAAAAAATACTATTTTTAAGTAATGCTTAATCAATTAAGTAGGTTGTTTTATATGAACATGGCTATTTAATTCTTCAAATTATTATTTAATTATGGTGATAACTAAAATAAAGAAAATCTACTCTAAAATATTTGATTCCTATGGTTATAATTTTGAAAGAAATCATATTGATAAGATAATTGAACTAGATACTTTTTTACCATTTAGTTCTAATTTTTTTTGTGTAACAAATACACAATCTCTTTCTTTTGAATATATAAGTAAAAACTTTAAATCTTGTACCGGTTTTAATCCAGACATATTTAAAGATAAAGGTATGAGATATTTTTGGAGTAGAATTCATCCAGAAGATATTGATTTATGGCTAGGTTCTTTAAATGAGTTAATGAAATTTACTATTAATGAAATTTCTATTGAAGATAGATGTAAAATGAATTACTCTTGGAACTATCGATTTAAAAATTTTAATAATGAATATGTAAATATTGTTCAAAATACAACACCACTAGAATTTGATACTGATCAAAAACCTATTATAGGGTTAGCTCACTATGCCGTCTTAGATTCTAAAATTAAAATGGATATATGTGCTTCTGCAAAATTATTGAACCATAATAATGAATACGAAACTAAATTTTTTAATAATTATTCTCAGAAATTACTTACTGAAGGAGTTTCAAATAGAGAGCGAGATATTATAAGATTGTTGGTTTTAAATTATTCTAGTAAAGAAATTGCGCAAAAATTGTGCATTTCGTCTAATACTGTTGATACTCATAGAAGAAATATTCTTAAAAAAATGAAGATTTCAACTACTGGAGAGCTAGTAGGAATGTTAAAAATGAATAAATTATCCATTTAATTTATTCTTATAATAATATTTTAAATTCAATTAATTATAATTACTCAAATTGAGTATTTTAAATTATTTTCTTAAGTGTTAAATTTACAATGAGGAAAATTGCTAAATATCTTTGTTGATATAGGTTTTATCTTTGGGTTAAGAAATAATCTATTAAATTTATTTAAAGTTAGGTTAATAATTATAATAACAGCCTAACTTTTTTAATAGAAACAAAAATTTATAAATTCAAACATTGGTTTTAGCAATTTCTTCTTTTTAAAACTTCATATTCAATTTTAAATTTAAAAGTCTAGGTGTCATGTAGTTTGGTATTCCATAAAACCTTTTGGAGTAGAAGTCCCTTACCCATGTATTTGTAATAGAATTCTGAACATCAAACATATTGTAAATCTCAAAACCTATTGATAATTCTTTAAATGGTTTTAACCATTGCTGATTTCCTCTGTGTTTTTGATCTGTTAATATATAAGAAATTCCTATATCTGCTCTTTTATAAGAGTTTAATCTGCCTTGATATTGGTAAGTATCTGAATAAGAAGGGGCACCACCTGGTAACCCTGAATTGAAAACCAAATTTAAATACATTTTAATTTTAGGAATATTTGGTACATAATCCTGAAATAACATAGCAAATTTAAATCGCTGATCTGTTGGCCGAGAAATATACCCATTATTATTGTAATTCTCTTCAGTTCTTAAATAGCCAATACTTACCCAACTTTCGGTACCAGGTACAAATTCACCATTTAATCTTAAATCTATTCCTTTAGCATATGCATTCGCATTATTATTGGCTTTATATCTAATCCTTACATTATCAACAGTATAAGTATTTACATTTGATAAATTCTTATAATATATTTCAGAAATTAACTTAAATGGTCTGTTCCAAATATTAAAGCTGTAATCATTTCCAATAACTACTTGATACGACTTTTGAGTCTCTACTAAAGGATTTATTTCTCCTTCTGAATTCCTTAATTCTCTGTATGAAGGAGGTTGATTGTACATTCCTCCAGAAAATCGAAATAACATATCTTTTTTCCAGTCAGGTTTAATTGCTATTTGACCTCTTAAACTGTAAATTATTTTGTTTACAGTTTCTAAATCATTTCCACTAACATTCCAGTTATGAGAACGTATACCAATGTTATACCATAATTTATTATTATTAAAATTAGTAATATTACTGTATTGCGAAAACCAAACTAACCTATCAATTTTTAATTTATTCTTTGCGTTTACTAACTGAAATGGTGTTATTTCACCCGTAAAAGGCTCATAAGGTTGGTTGTTGTTATATTGATTTGGTGGTCTTACATTAAACCCAACAGAATCAATTATTTCCCACTCTTTAATTCTATCTTTAATATCTTCATATTGGTATTTTATCCCAAAATCTAGTTTATGATTTTCTTTTTTATAAGATCCCTTAAACTCTATATTACTTATTAAAGCGTCAATTTCATTTCTTGCATGATTTAATTGAGATCCAATACCTTCAGAAAATTCAACTTCCCCAAAGTCTTCAGATCCAAAATCATTATTTACTTCACCTATATTATAACTGGCTAAAATATCATAGTATTCTTCTTCTATTGCATTATAAGCAGAGGACGATAGACTTAAATCCAATTTTTCATTTATACTATAAGTGCTTTTAACAGCACCAAATAAAGTTTTAAATTTATCTTTTTCCTGCCCTTCATAATGTACAATTAATTCTAAAGGATCGCTTAAAGTACCAAATCTTGTTCTTCTTGTTTCTGGGGAATAATTATAATTGTTAAGTGTAAAATTTCCTAAAAACTCAAACTTTAGCTTAGCATTTGCATTATAGGTTAAAAACGTTTGAAGATCTGTAAAATTTGGATTGGAATTTGTTTCAATATCTTTACTATTAATAATCAAACTATTATTTCTATATCTAAAACCAAATAGTGCACTTAATTTTTTATTAGGTGATATTCCTTCAAAAGTTAAACTAGTACCCAGTAAACTTGCATTTATACTGGTTGCAAATTTTTCTGGCTTTCTATATGTAATATCTAAAACAGAAGATAATTTATCTCCATATTTAGCTTGAAATCCACCAGCAGAAAAATTTATATTTTGAACCATAGACCCATTAACAAAACTTAATCCTTCTTGTTGGCCTGATCTTACTAAAAAAGGCCTATAAACTTCAATACCATTAACATAAACTAAATTTTCATCAAAATTTCCACCTCGTACATTATATTGAGTACTTAATTCATTATTATTATTTACACCAGGTAGTGTCATTAAAATATTTTCAACACCTTGGTTTGCTCCAGGGATTTTAGAAATATTTTCAGGATTAATTGAAATGAATCCTTCAGCATCTTTTTTACGATTTTCAATAATTACTTCATCTATTTTTTCAACCCTAAAAGATAGAGAAGGAGAATACCTTAGCGTTTTCTTATTAGGAATAAAAAATTCCTTTTTTAATGTGTTAAATGCAACATGTTTAAAAACAATGGTAATTGTTTTATTTGATTGAACGGTTAATTCATATTCTCCTTTATTATTAGAGATTGTTCCGTTGTTTAGGGATGATATTGTAACACCTTCAATTGGTTTTTTGTTGTGATCTTTTATTATTCCTTTAATAGAAGCGGTTTGAGCAGTTATTAAAAAAGAAGAGAAGAGTATTAATAATAGGACGAAATTTTTCAAAGTACAGCTTATTTTTTACGGTAAAAAGTTGCACTTAAAGTTTTCGCGTTTCCAACATTATCAATTACAGTTACTTTTAGATTATGTTTTGCTTCAGTAAATTTCTTATCGTTTAAATTATACGTTAATGTATCTGTCTTAGCATCATATTCCATTAAAATCCACTCACCATCAATTTCACCTTTATAAGATTTAATTCCCGATTCAGAATCACTTATTTTTACTTTAATAGAATTAAAGCTAGTAATCCATTGCTCATTTCTTAGGTTTATTAATTTAACACTAGGTTCTTTATTATCAAAAAGTAAAGTGTAATTACCTAAATATTTTGTTGAAGTGTAAAAAGAAGTACTTTTTTTGATAGTTTTTACATAATTAGTAGTTCCTTTTTTATTTATGGATGCAATATACATGTACTTTTTATCTTTTTCTGAATACTTTGAAACATTAAAAGTTAAAGTATAATAATTAGATAACGGCACCGTTGGGCTGTGTACTTTTACTAAAGAATCTTTCACTTCAAAATCTAAAAACAAATCTTTATAAAACGTATATTTAGGAAAAGCAACAGTAATTTCATCTTTTTGAAATTTATTAAACTCTCTAAATTTAATTTTATAAGGTGTTTTTATAATTTCGTCTTTAACTAAAATTGAGTCTTTTTTACCTTCAATAGGAATTGTAATTTTTTGTTTATTACCTTTAAAATCTTTGGCAATTATTTCAACGTTATAATTTAATCCATCTTCAACAGTTATATAACCTTTAGAATCAGATTTTTTGTATAAACTTAATTTATTTGATGGTTCTATAAAGCATTTTTGAATACGTTGATAAAGCTTCGAGTACCTTTCATAATCAATTAATAGGTTAATATATTTAGATTCTGCAAATGAAAATGATACGGCATTAAATTCATGAACTTTTTCACCATTTACAAGCATAGTTAAACTGTACAATCCATTTTTATTATAAGCGCCATCTAGTTGATCATAAGCATTAATACCAAAACCAATTTTTCCGTAAGCTTTTATTTTAGGAGTAGTTAAACCACCATCTTTTAATTGAATTAAAGTTATTTGAGATGGTTTTGAAATTTTATTAATATGAGCGTTATCCGAAAGAGAATAGCCTACTAAAGTGTTAATTCTAGGTTTTTTAGCATCACTTATATCAATCCCAAATAGCATTGGGTTTATAGGTTTTTCAGTTTTGGTATTTCTTATTTCAAAATGTAAATGTGGTCCTCCTGAACTTCCTGAATTACCTGAAAAAGCAATGATTTCATCTTTTTTAATAGGTAAAGTTGTTACTCCCGGAAATAATTGGATTTCAAAACTTTTTTTTGAATACTGATGTTTTTTAACATAAGCTTCAATTTTATCGTTAAATTTTTTCAAATGAGCATATACAGATGTATATCCATTTGGATGCGTTATATAAAGGGCTTTTCCATATCCCCAGGCAGAAACTTTAATTCTTGAAATATATCCTTCAGCAGCCGTAGTTACTTTAAGACCTTCTTTTCCTAATGTTTTTATATCCAATCCAGAATGAAAATGATTAGATCGTAATTCACCAAAAGTACCCGATAGTATTAGAGGTATATTTAATGGTTTTTTAAAGTAATTTACAGGGAAAATAGATTCAGAATTACTATTACCTTGGCTAAAACCGCTGAAATTTACTAATACAAATAAAAGAATAAGAAATTTTTTCACATTAATCGTTTTTGCTAAAATACTAAATAATATTTTTTTGTAAAGTTTAAAAAACAACCATTTTAGTTTTTTTTATGAATGAATTTATTAAAATGGTATAAAACAGTTGTAATATTGCTTTACTAATACTAACTTTGTACTTATAGTTATATTCTTCTTAGGTATATGAGTGAAATTATTGGAGTTGTTAATTTAGTTGAAAAGAAACTCAAAGTTCTTTTAGAAAATTATAATTTTTTGAAAGAAGAAAGTGAGGTTTTATATAATAAAATAGCCGTTCTTGAAAATCAAATATCTGAAGATAAGCAACAGATTAGTGAAATTGAAAATAAATATCAAACACTAAAAATTGCTAAAACTATAGAAGGCAGTAAAGAAAACAGTAAAAAAACAAAACTCAAAATAAATGCTTTAATTCGTGAAATTGATAATTGTATACTTCAATTAAGCGAATAAGATCTTTTAAATGGCGGAATCACTAAAAATAAAAATAACAATAGCAGGTAGAGTATACCCTCTTAAAGTAAAGAATGAAAATGAAGAGGAAGGGATGCGTAAAGCTGCTAAAAAAATTAATGATTTAGTGAATAAATTTGAGCAAAATTATGCGGTTAGCGATAAACAAGATGTTTTGGCTATGTGTACGCTTCAATTTGCTTCATTAATTGAAATTAATGCCATAAATGAGAAAGAAGATTTAAACGAAGCAATAGAAAAAATTAATAAATTAAATGTTTTAATTGATAAACATTTAGATAAATAAGTTCTTTAAAAATAAATTAATTAATAATACTGCCTACATTAGTTATTGTTTGTTAAACTCAACACTATATCTTTATAAAGGATGAGTCGTTACTATTAAAGCACGCCGTTTTACACGGATTCTTGACCAGTACGTTAGTCCTAAACTTGCTTATAAGGAGTTTACATAACCAAACTATTGTAGGTTTTTTTATATCTAAATTTGAAATATGGTAGAATATATAATGCCAATTATTATTGGCATAGGATTAGGATTAGCAATAGGTTATGTTATTGCTAAATCTTTGGAAAAAAAGAAGGCGACTAAAATATTAAGAAATACTAAAAAAGAAGCTTCATCACTTATTAGAGAAGCACAAATTGAAGCCGATGCAATAAAAAAAGATAAAATTTTACAAGCAAAAGAGAAATTTATTGAATTAAAATCTGAACATGAAAAAGTAATTATTGCACGTGATAAAAAAATGGCAGAATCAGAGAAACGTACTAGAGATAAAGAATCTCAAGTTTCTCAAGAATTAGATAAGAACAAAAAATTAAATCAGGAAGTTAACGGAAAAATTAACGAGTTTAATAAAAAGGTAGATTATTTAGATAGAAGAACAGATGAAGTTGATAAACTTCACAGAAAACAGGTTGAAAATCTAGAAGTAATCTCAGGATTGTCTGCAGAAGATGCTAAAAAGAAATTGGTTGAATCTTTAAAAGATGAAGCTAAATCTGATGCAATGTCTCATATTCAAGATACTATTGAGGAAGCTAAATTAACAGCACAGCAAGAAGCTAGAAAAGTAATATTGAATACTATTCAAAGGGTAGGAGTTGAACAAACTGTTGAAAACTGTGTGTCTGTATTTAATATAGAATCAGACGATGTTAAAGGTAGAATTATAGGTAGAGAAGGACGAAATATTAGAGCAATAGAAGCTGCTACAGGAGTTGAAATTATAGTAGATGATACTCCAGAAGCAATAATATTATCTTGTTTTGACCCAGTTAGACGTGAAATTGCAAGATTATCTTTGCATAAATTAGTAACTGATGGAAGAATTCACCCTGCAAGAATTGAAGAAGTTGTTAAAAAAACAGAAAAACAATTACAACAAGAAATTATTGAAGTTGGTAAACGTACTGTTATAGATCTAGGAATTCACGGTTTACACCCTGAACTAATAAAAACAATTGGAAGAATGAAATACCGTTCTTCTTATGGTCAAAACTTATTACAACACTCAAGGGAAGTTGCAAACCTTTGTGGTTTAATGGCTGCAGAATTAGGATTGAATGCTAAACTAGCCAAACGTGCCGGATTATTGCATGATATTGGTAAAGTACCAGAAACAGAAAGTGAATTACCACATGCATTATTAGGAATGCAATGGGCAGAAAAATATAATGAAAACCCAGAAATTTGTAATGCAATTGGAGCTCACCATGATGAAATTGAGATGAAAACTTTAATCGCACCAATTATTCAAGTATGTGATGCTATTTCAGGAGCAAGACCAGGAGCAAGAAGACAAGTTTTAGACTCATATATACAACGTTTAAAAGATTTAGAAGATATTGCATTTGGATTTAGCGGAGTGCAAAAAGCATATGCTATTCAAGCAGGAAGAGAGCTACGTGTAATTGTTGAAAGTGAAAAGGTAAATGATGCTAAAGCTTCAGAATTATCTTTTAATATTTCTCAAAAAATTCAGAATGATATGACTTATCCAGGTCAGGTTAGAGTTACAGTAATTAGAGAAACAAGAGCTGTAAATATCGCTAAGTAATATACAGTTAAAATATATAATAGAAAAAATCTTACATATGTGAGATTTTTTTTTGTTCAATATATTAAATGAGTTATAGCTATTTAGTTTATTAAGTAGTGAAATATTTATTGATTATTGAATTGTAAGTTTTTTCATTTAAAAACAGTTAAAATAGAGATTTTTATAATTTATAATAAGAAAAGCATATTAAAAAGGAGACTTTATTTAATATACAGTAATAATTAGGTGATTAAATAGATATATTAAAAAAAAATTAATTGTTTTATAATTATATCATTATAAATGCTTATTTTTCAGAAATTAAATTGGTTAACCAATTTTTAAAAAGACTTAAATAATAAGTTTTCTTACAATATTTAAAGAATATTTCAGGTATTTAAAATAAAAAATATAAATAATAATGAGTTTAAAAGAGGTGAAGATTAGTCAAATTAGAAAAGATACTGTACAATATATAAACCTTCAATTGGCCTCTTTAGGAGAACCATTATTTGAAGATAATGAAAATGATCAAGAAAAATTTTGTAATCCAAAACTTCAAGAGTTAACAAGTTCTTTTACTACAGGTTTTAGAGAAAAATCAAGACTGCTTTCTCAATATCTTTCACCAGCAGATTCAAGAATTCAAGATTTTTTAAATGATTATTTGAAAGAAATTGAATTTAATAAAGATTATTTAATACCAAATAACACATTAATATTAAATCAAAAAGGTCACGCAAGAGAGATAAGTTTACCTCCAAATGGTAATTCTTTTGTAAGTGAAAATATTACTTCACACAGAATTAAACAAGGTATTTTAAATAATCCAATTAATGATAAGAGAACTACTAAAGGTACTTTTCATATTGTTGAGGGAGATTTGCCAGTGCCTTTAGATAAAAAAGAAGTACCTAAGATTGCTTTTGCTCATTTTTTAAATGCAGCCTTTAATCCTTCAGAAGAACTAAAAACCTTACCATTTACAGCCAATCAAGTTGAAAAAGCAAAAGTAATTGTTTCTTTATTAATGCGTCCAATGGTTTGCCCAGAGGTAAAAGGTGTTATTTCTAAAAAAAGTATGGAAGTTCGTTTTTTCGCTCCAGGTAGTTTGGTTAGTAATTTAGATTTTGTTGAATCAATTTTTGAAAACGCAGGAGATCCTAACTTAGCACACAATGATGCAGCTTTAGATACAGAACATTGGACTGGTCATACAGGTTGTATAATTTTAGCGCCTCAGTTAAAAACCTTGAAGAAAAAAGATGTTGGTTTACCTCATTGGGATAATGCAACAGACCGTCAAAAAAGCGAAGGGATGTGCTGGAAAAATGAAGATGAACTTTATAATGATGGTGGTGCTTTTAAAGTTACCTGTAGAGATGATAGAGGAGTAGTAGTTACTATAATTGCTGATAATTATTTTGGTTATTCAAAAAAAGAAATTAAAACACAAATTAGTTATTCTGCAAATTTATTTGGTTTAGTTGAAGAAGAACACTCTGGTGGTGCTATTGCATTTCCAAGAGGAGTAATGGGTGATATTGTTGATGGTTCAGTTTTCTCACAAAAATATGGAAATCGTTTCAGTTTTGAAGATGTTAAAGCATTGTTAGGTGATAGAATTGAAATAAACCCAGCAAATTATGCTGTTGATAAAAAGTATCCGAATTTAATTTACATACCTGAAAATGCCTATATAAATACAAATACAAATAGTATAACGTGGACCTATAATAATAAGGAGCAAAAGTTAATTTTATCTCCTTATAAAACATATATTCATCCAACTGGTAATAAGTTTAAATTAGAAAAACATAAAGCTATTTCTTTATGGAGAATTGTAAATACTTCTCCCGAAGGTGTTTTCTGTCATAAACCTTGTACGGTTTCTGGTGGTGGAAAATCTGAGATTTCAAAATCTATGTTAAATGCAATAACATATAGTGCTTTTAACATTATAGATATTGATGAAGATTTTAAGAAAGCTGATGAAGTAATTGAATATGATTATTCAAAAAGATGGAAAAATTACGATGCTAGCTTACCTCCTTCAAGATCATTTTTAGATAAAGGAAGAACTTTAGGATCTGCAGTAAAATTATTAACACCTTCATCAAAAAATTCTGATGAATTTAATGAGTTTGTGAGCAGTATTCCGGTTCATATTCGTTCATTAATATTATTTGTAAAACGTTTATACCGCCAGGATCACGAGTCTTTAAATTGGAAAGATTGTATGTCTGTTGAAATTGTAAATGGGCAAAAAGGAACTGGTTTAAAATATTTTAATACTGATGTTGTTGGTAGTTATGTTAGAATTGGATTTAACCCAGAAGGCCGCTGGTTGTTAAATAAATTGAGATCAGATTTTTCTGCAAGTCAAAAAATACAATTAGAAGATGATATTTCAGCTTCAATTACATTGCCTAGAAATAGATTTAAAAGTTTAAATCCTGAATATGCCAATAAAAGTTTAAAAGTAGTAGCTAATTGTGAAAGTCATTTATTTCAAAGACCAGATGAAGCCATTGTAAGAGGTTATGATGAAGGTGCTGAACGTGATTTAGTATCAAACAATGTTTTCTTAACAAACTATGAACTTTTAAGAAAAAAAGATGCTATTGAGATTTATGAAGACACTATTAATTTTGATAAATATACAAAGCCCGTAAAAGACTTAATTTTAAGTATAGTTAATAGTCCAAATGATGAAGAGTATTTTTCATTACCATCTCATACTAGAATTGTAAATGGAGAACCAACTAAAAATCCAAGATATTTAGAACGTAACATTTTTTTAAATGAAACTGAAGATAGTTATTTAGGTGATATTGGTGTGCGCTTATATAGAAAAATTAAATCTGAAGATCCTGTTATAAATGTTGTAAACGCAGTTTTACCAGGAAGAAGAAATAATCCGAGTGATAAAAAAGCAGGAATTAGACCATTAGCCGTTTATAATCCAATTCATTATCAAGAAACTCCTGAATTATTTATGGATTTTATTTGTAGTCTTACAGGTAAATCACCATCAACCACGGGAGCAGGTTCAGAAGGTGCTTTAACTAAAGGACCTTTTAATATGTTAACTCCAACAACCGATTTAAATAATGCGTTGTTGTCACATATTTTAACTGAATCTAATGCGTTTAGTACAGCCGCTGGTTATGTTGGTGGGGATAATAAAGTAGATCACGATATTAGTTTATTAATTCCAGAAATTTGGGCACGTTTAGAACCTAAAGATAGAGATCCGGAAGCATTAATAGCAAATGGAGCGTTAGAGAAATTGGAAGATTTTGAATATGAAGGAAATAAGATTTTAGCAAGTCGTTTAGGTTATAGAATAACAAGTATTTTTTCTTTAAGATGTTTAAATAGATTATTTGATGAGCCAAATGCTGTATTTAACGAGAAAATGTTAAAACCTGAATTGCAAGGGTTGGAAGATTTTGTTGATGGAATTAATAATATAGTTGAAGCACAACAAAAAGTAGCTGTTCGTTATTTTGAAGATGGCAGTGTAGAAGCGGCAATTCCACCTTTAAAAATTCTATTAAATATTATGGCTTATGGAAATTATGAAGGAAAAGAAATTAGTGATCCTGAACTAAGAGCATATTTTGACAGAGATTATATCTTAAATAGTGATTGGTATAAAGAACGTTTAATTTTAAAACAACAAAAAGATGTTCAATTTTATCAAAAACAAATTAATTATTTAGAAACGTTTATTTCAAATTCGAGAAATATAGATATAGTTGAAGAAATGAATTTAGAAGAAAAATTAAATAGTGTAAAAAAACTATTTACGGAAGCAAATTCTAATGAATATTTAAAATCTTTAGAAGGGACTATTGGTAAAGATCCTTTATATAGAAAATAAAATTTGTAACCCCAATTATTAGGGTTTTATATATAATTAAAGAGACTGTCTAAATTTATTTTTTAGACAGTTTTTTTATTTTCTTGGATGAAAATTATTAACAACTTCTTTTAGAAAACTTTTATCTAAGTGCATGTAAATTTCTGTAGTGGTAATACTTTCATGTCCTAACATTTGCTGAATTGCTCTTAAATCGGCACCACGTTCTAATAAATGAGTTGCAAATGAGTGTCTAAATGTATGAGGGCTTATTTTCTTTTTCAAACCAATTTTAATAGCTAAATTTTTTACTATAGTAAAAATCATAACTCGGGTTAAATTTTTTCCTCGTCTGTTTAAAAAAACAGTATCTTCAAATCCTTTTTGCACCGGAATATGCACTCTAATATCATTAACATAATTAACAATATATTTTTGAGTTAAAGAATTTATAGGAACAAAACGTTGTTTACTTCCTTTTCCAGTAACGCGAATAAAACCCTCATCAAAAAATAAATCAGAAAGTTGAAGGTTTACAAGCTCTGAAACTCTTAAGCCACAGCTATATAAGGTTTCTAAAATAGTTCTATTTCGTTCACCTTGTGGCATACTTAAGTCTATTGAAGTAATAAGCAAATCAATATCTTCAATAGATAATGTATCAGGTAATTTAAGACCAATTTTAGGTGTTTCTAATAAATCTGTAGGATTAGATTCTCTATAATTTTCAAAAATTAAATAATCAAAAAAATTGCGAATTCCTGAAATTAACCTGGCTTGTGAGCGTGCGTTTATAGTTTTTGAAACGGTATAAATAAATTCTTGAATAATTTCGTCATTTATATTAATGGGAGAATTTTTAATTTCATTATTTTCTAAAAAAGAGATTAATTTTTTAACATCTCTAGAATAGCTTTCTATTGTGTTTTTAGCCAATCCTTTTTCTATTTTTAAATAAGAAATGTAATCATCTAAAGCATTGTTCCAATTCATAGAGTAAATATAATAAATAATAAAGCTGATTTTGTGCCTTATTAAATTTGACTTTAATATTTTTTAAATATCTTAGTATAATAAAATGAATATCATATGAAAAAGCAAATTTCCATATTTGTAATACTAGTTACTTTATTAAGTTTTAAACCTGCTAAAGCTCAAAGTTTAAATGTATTTGGTTTTAAAGCAGGGGTTCATTTTGTAGATATTAAAGATAAACTAAGCGATGGTGCTGTAACTCACGTAAATAAGCAAGGATTTTATTTAGGTGCTTTTATGGAGTTCAGAAGAAGTGTTAATTTTTCAATTCAGCCAGAAATATATTATTCAGGAAATAAAAATAAAATTGATGAAAATATAGCATTACTTCACATTCCAATTTTATTAAAGTATAAATTAGGAAATAGATTTGAAATTTATGGGGGGCCAGAATCTCAATTTTTATTATCTGTAGAAAATGAGATTATTAACAAAGGAAATTTTAAGAAATTTATATTATCAGGAAGTGTTGGTGTTGGAATTTTGATTACAGATGAAATATCTATTGATGCTCGTTATAATTTAGCATTTTCAAATTATATAGATACAGGATATCATCAAAATAAAAAATTAAACTTTGTTCAAGTAGGCCTTTCCTATAAATTTGATAATTAATCAGTTTAGAAAGAACAATTCAATATTAATTTTTAAATTTGATTTCATAAACAATTAACTTCAAAAAATAACTTTACTTAATAACATGAAGATTTTAATATTAAATGGGCCTAACCTTAATCTATTAGGAAAAAGAGAACCAGAAATTTATGGAAGTTTAACTTTTGAAGAATATTATAAGACTTTAAAAGAAAAATATGCTTCAATTGAATTATCTTATTATCAGAGTAATATTGAAGGAGAGATAATAAATAAATTACATGAATTTGGTTTTGAATATGATGGAATTGTATTAAATGCAGCTGCTTACACGCATACTTCTGTTGCTATTGCAGATGCTATAAAAGGAATCCAAACACCAGTTATTGAGGTTCATATATCTAATGTTCATGCTAGAGAAAAATTTAGACATAAGTCTTTTATTTCTCCAAGTGTTAAAGGAGTTATAGCTGGTTTTGGTTTAAAAAGTTATGATTTAGCGATAGAAAGTTTTCTCTAAATAATTTTAGTGAATGTGATTTTTTAAGAATTCTTTAAATGTATTTAGAATTAAATTCTTACTTTATTTAAAGTAATATGTTTCCCTTTAAAAATAATTTTTATTATTAGTACATTCATCCTTAGGTCTTTAAAAATATTATCATGTGAGAAAGATAATTATCTTAATAAAATTTTCAATAAAGAGATAGTTAACAATAATAAAAAATGTGGTTTAAAAATTTAGTTGGATTTGATGAAATCTCTCCAGAAAACGTAAGAGAGAATATTTCAATTGAAGGAACAAGTCTTGTTTCAAAAGTTAATGGAAAATCCTATCAATATGGGGCATTGGAAATACCAACATTAACTAAATTAAAAAAACAAGCATCTTCTAATAAAATATTTAATGATAAAATAAAAGTTCAAGAAGTAATTGGAAACGTACAAGAACTGCATTTGGACAAATCAAATAAAAATGCTCTTTTTCAAGCGGCTTCACAATTCAATTTACTCGAAATGATCGGTCCTCAAATAACCCCAGAAAGAGGAATTGACATCTATGAAAGTGATTCTACTCACGGTCCAGCGTGTGCCATTGCTTGTGGAGCTGGTACGATTTATAGAAATTACTTTGTGCCGTTAAATAAACTTCAAGGACAATCAATCAATAACCAAATAGATTGTTTAGAACTGATAGGTAAAAAATTAAAAAACGATAAATTAGACTTATGGGAAATGAGCAATGGTTATGCTTTACTAAATCACGATGGACTATTAAACATTAACTCACAGCTAAGTAAACTAAACTATAATGAAAGGGAAGAGCTAAAAGGCAATCTGAAAATTGGAATACAATGGAATACTGAAGTAACCTTGAGTGGTTCAAAACATATGGTATCTCAAGCCTATTGCTCTGCTTTGCCTATTGCTTATTCAAATATTGAATCATTTTACTGGGAAGGATTTGCACGAATAATATTGGAAGCTACATATGAAGCAACACTGAATGTAGCATTAATAAATTTGGATAAAACAGGTTGTAATAAAGTTTACTTGACTCTTGTTGGTGGTGGTGCTTTTGGTAATGAACAAGATTGGATTCTTAAATCACTTTCAAAGGCAATAAAGAAGTTTAAAAATACACCACTTAACGTTGGTATTGTCAGTTTTGGTAATTCGAAACGAGAAGTGAGGGAGCTTATAAATAAAATATAATCCTGAACTTAAAATCCTAAAACTTTATAAACATCTGAAAAATAAAGTTTAATAAGTATTTAACCTCTGGATGTAATAAAGATTAATTCTAATTTAAAAACTCTCAAATACTCCTAAGCCAAAAAGAGCAAAATCATATTTTACCGGGTCAGATTTATCTAGAATTCTAAGATTTTTATCAAGCTCAGCTAGTGCTTTAGCATCATTTTGTTTTCTAGTTAATAAACCAAGTTTTCTAGCAACATTTCCAGAATGCACATCTAATGGACAAGATAGTTGGGTAGGAGAGAGGTTGTTCCAAATCCCAAAATCTACTCCAGCATTATCCTTTCTAACCATCCAACGTAAAAACATATTTATACGTTTTGCAGCCGAACCTTTTAAAGGATCTGAGATATGCTTTTTTGTTCTCTCTAAATGAGGAATTTCAAAAAACACTTTTTTTAATTGATGTATAGCGGGTTGTGTTGAAGTTGTAGTTGAATGTGTAGAAAACACATTTTCTAAACCTTTGTGATTTTTATAAATATGTTGTAATGCTGTAATAAAATATTGAAAATCTTGTGCATTAAAAGTTCTATGTACAAAACCATTAAAACTATCAAAATGATGTTCTTTATGATTCATCACAAAATCATAAGGAGAATTTCCCATTAGCTCAATCATTTTTTCTGCATTTTTTATAATCATTTTTCTATTTCCCCAGGCAATTGTGGCTGTTAAAAATGCTGAAATTTCTATATCTTCTTTTAATGAAAATTTATGAGGTATTTGAACTGGGTCACTTTCAATAAATTTTGGATTATTGTATTCTAAGACTTTTTCATTTAGAAATTCTTTAAGTTCTACTTGGGTCATTTTTTGAAGAATTAATGCTTTTTTAATAATTATAATTAGTAAAATTGTTCATTTTTAAAAGGAATTAATGCTAAAATAACAGCTTCCAAATAATAAGAAGTTCTATCAATTATATTATTGGTAAGTAAGCCAACAGCACCATTTTCTTGTTTAGAATTACTTTTGTTAAATACAATATCATCAGCTTCACCTAGTTCTAACCCTTTATTTATCAGCTTTACAATTTCAGTAGGAAGAAAAAATGTTCCAGTTCTTGATTTGCCTGTTTTTAAGTTAGATTTAATTACAATCCAAGCAAATGCTTCCATTTCTTCATTATTTGGTTGTATTCCTCCTTCTATTCCAACCCAATATGTTGCATCAATATATTGTTGTTTGGCATTTTGTGCTCTATTGCTTGCTCCTTTAAAAGTTTCATTGTTACTTAGCGGTTGATCGGAAACTTCAGATGAAACTGAAACACCAGTAAATTCAAATGTTTCGTTTGGAAACATTTTTTTAAAGCCTTTTTTAACAGCATTTATTTTAACCGGGTTTTTAGAAGCAATAATTACTTTTTTCATAAGGTTATATTGAAAAATTAAAAGGAATTGAAATAATTAGTATTTATTTAGAATCTATTAAATTTTCTATTGTTTTAATTATTTTAGAAGAATCTTCTTCAAAATCGAACCATAAAATATCTTCATCTTTTTTATTCCAAGTTACCTGACGTTTAGCAAAACGACGTGTATTTTTTTTAATTTCTGAAATGGCAAAATCTAACGTCCAATTTCCATCAAAATATTCAAATAATTCTCTGTATCCAACAGTTTGAAGCGCATTTAAGTTTTTATGATTGTGCAATAGTTTTGCTTCTTCTAATAAACCTTCATTTATCATAATATCAACACGTTGGTTAATTCTACTGTACATAATTTCCCTATCAGCTGTTAAACCAACTTTAATAGGAGTGAAGCTTCGTTTTTCTTTAGGTTTATTTTTAAATTCAGAATAAGTTTTACCAGTTCCAATACAAATTTCTAAAGCTCTTATTAACCGATGCGGATTTTCAATTTCAATGGTATTATAAGATTCTAGATCTAATTCTTTTAATTTATTTTGAAGTAATAAAATATCATCATTTTCAATTTGTTGGTTTAATTCTGTTCTAATTTCAGGAGAAACTTCTGGAAAATAATCTAAACCATTAATTACAGCATTGGTGTATAAACCGCTTCCACCAACCATTATTACAACATTGTTTTTTAAAAAAAGTGCGTCTAATTTTGATAAAGCATCTTTTTCAAATTGACCAACACTATATTCTTCAAAAATGGATCTGTTTTGAATAAAATGATGTTTTGAAGCTTCTAATTCTTTTTTATTTGGAACTGCGGTTCCAATGGTCATTTCCTTGTAAAACTGACGAGAATCGCAGGAAATAATTTCAGATTTAAAGTAATTGGCTAGTTTAATACTTAATGCTGTTTTACCAATTGCTGTTGCTCCAATAACAGTAATTAAATAATTAGTCATGATGTAATTTTTGTCCACATTTACAGCAGTGTACGGCATTATCTAAATGTTTATCCGATCCGCAATTTGTGCAGTGTTGGGTATTTGTTTGTACTTTATTATCGGTTTTTGTTATTTCAGAAGTAACAATACCTGTTGGTATAGCAATAATTCCATATCCTAAAATCATTACAATACTGGCAATAAATTGTCCAAATGGTGTTTCAGGTGCTATGTCTCCATAACCAACAGTTGTTAGTGTTACAATGGCCCAATACATACTTCTAGGTATGCTTGTAAATCCATGAACAGGACCTTCAACTATATACATTATTGTACCTAAAATTATAGTAAGTACTATTACACTAAATAAAAAAACAGCAATTTTTATTCTACTAGCTTTTAAAGCCGTCATTAAGGTTTTTGAAGCGCCTAAATAACGTGCTAATTTTAAAATTCGAAAAACTCTTAGTAATCGTAAAGCTCTTAATGCAACTAATGCGTGTGTACCAACAAAAATAAGCGATAAATATTTTGGAATTGTAGCTAAAAAATCAATAATTCCATAAAAGCTAAAAATGTAAGTTGTTGGTTTTTTAATAGTAATTACACGTGCAATATATTCAAAAGTAAAAAGTATTGTAATAATCCACTCAGCTATATTTAAATAGTTATGATACTTTGCATCAAAAGTTTCAACACTTTCAAGCATTACTAAAATAATACTAATAAGAATTGTAATAATTAAAATAATATCAAACCATTTTCCTTTATCAGTATCCGCTTCATAAATTATTTCATGAAGTTTATCTTTCCAGTTATTTGTTTGTATTTTTTTACTCAATGTTCTTTTTGATAAATTTATTACTAATTTAAAGTATTAAAATTAAAACTGAATAAGTTTTTCAACATTGTTTTTATCAAGGTATTTTTTTATAATATTTCGGTTGTAAATAGAATCGTCCATAGGAGATATTAAACTTCTCAATATATCTAAATTACTTAGTTGATAACTTAAATTTGTATAACAAAAACCTTTAAACTCATTATTTTCTATCAATAAAACGGATTTTTCACCAATAGATCTTCCTTTATCAATTACCAATAAATTATCATTACTAAAAGTAATTTCAGCTAAATGATTTTTAAGGTTAAAATTGTACTTGGGCCTATTAATTTTTATTTCTTGAACAAATTTTAATTGAGCAATTAATTCATTACCTGTTTCTTCATGTGAAATTGAAACTACAGATTCTTGGAGGTATTTTGCTTTTTTTGAAGTTCTTAAAAATAATTGATTTACTGTTTTTTTTATATTTCTCCCTTTTCCAATATAAAGTATATCTCTACTTGAATTATGAATATAAAATATTCCTGTTTTAGAAGGTAATTCATCTAAAATATTCAATAATTTTGGAGCTAGTTTTCTAGAATTATCAATTTTTATAGCTTTTTTTATAATTTCCTTTTCAAAATCTTTATTTAATAATAGTTTAAATAACTGAACGGTTGCTATTGCGTCACCATCAGCTCTATGTCTTCCTGAAAGAGGAATACCAAGAGCTTGGCATAGTTTACCTAACTTATATGTTGGTTGTTCAGGAATTAATTTTTGACTTAATTCAACGGTACATAATGTATCTCTTTCAAAAAGATAACCTAACCTTCTAAATTCTGTAGTCAATATCCTATTGTCAAAATTAGCATTATGAGCAACTAAAACACAATCTGTAGTTATTTCTATAATTCGTTTAGCAACCTCATGAAATTTGGGTGCATTTTTAAGCATTCCGTCATTTATGCCTGTTAATTTAACAACAAATGGTTGTATCTCTTTTTCAGGATTTACTAAACTTATAAATTGATCTACTATTTGATTTCCATCAAATCTATAGATTGCAATTTCAGTAATTCCTTCTTCGTTAAATTTTCCTCCAGTAGTTTCTATATCTAATATTGCGTACACATTAATTATAATTTCTTGATCCAAAAATGGCACTTCCAACTCTAACCATAGTACTTCCTTCTTCAATGGCAATTTTATAATCTCCACTCATACCCATTGATATAATTGAAGGATTAAAATTTGCTGTAGTGCGTTTTTCTAATTTATTAAAATATTCTTTAAGCGTATTAAATTCTGACCTTATTATTTTTTCATCATCAACAAAACTAGCCATACCCATAAAACCTTTAATATTAATATTTGATAATTTTTTTAACTCATCACTTATTAATAAGGCTTCAATATCTTTAATGGATAATCCAAATTTTGTATCTTCTTTTGCTATTTTTAATTGTAATAAACAATCTATAACCCTATTATGTTTTAAAGCTTGTTTATTAATTTCTTTCAACGTTTTAAAGCTATCCACCCCATGAATTAAATGTACAAATTCTGCCATATATTTCACCTTATTACTTTGTAGGTGGCCAATCATATGCCATTCTATATCTTTTGGTAATTCTTGAAATTTTTGAGACATTTCTTGAATTTTGTTTTCTCCAAAAACTCTTTGGCCAGCTTGGTATGCTTCTAAAATATCTTCAACAGGTTTTGTTTTAGAAACTGCAACTAAGGTAACGCTTTTAGGTATGGATTTTTGAATTTTTTTTAAGTTTTCTACGATGCTCATAATTTATAAAAAAATAGATATCAAAGATAATTGAAATTTAATTAATCATCCAGTTCAAAGATAGTTAAACCACTTCTTAATTTAGGCTCTATGTACGTACTTTTTGGTGGCATTTTTAAATTTTGGTTAACAACGGCTTTTAATTGCTCTACAGATGTTGGATATAGTCCAAAACCAACTTTAAATTTACCTGATTTAACTTCCTTTTTTAATTGTATTTGACTTTGTAATGCTGGTAAACATTTTATTCTTGAATCTGTTTTTAAATCTTCAATACCAAGAATAGGTTTTAAAATTGTTTTATGAATAATGTGCGTATCTAAATCAGACAAAGCATTGTTAATAGGGTAGTCAGTTTTTTTAAGGTAAAGAGAGTAATAATCACCATCTAAAAACATAGAAAAATGATGTTTTTTGCTAGGTTGATACTTTTTGGGACTTCTATTTTCTACAATGAATAAAACACTTAGTTTTTTAAGAAACTCTTCTTTTGTATAACCATTTAAATCTGTTATTAATCTGTCAAAAGATGAAATTTTAAGATTTTCATCAGAAATTAAATAACTCATAAAATAGTTATAAGATTCTTCTCCCGTATGATTAGGATTGTTTGCCTTTCTATTTTCTGCCAAATAATTTGAAGAGGCTGTTCTGTGATGCCCGTCTGCAATGTATAAAGCATTCATTTTAGAAAATTCATTTTCAATATTTTTTAAATCAAATTCATCATCAATAATCCATAATTTGTGCAATCTTTTTGTATGGGTATTAAATTCATATTCAGCTCTTTTTTCTGAATATTTTCTATAAATTCTTGAAAGGTAATTATTATCCGGATAGGTGAGAAGTACTGGTTCTGCATTAAAGCCCGTAATGTCTAAATATTCACCAAATAGCTCTTCTCGTTGTTTTATAGTATCCTCATGTTTTTTAATAATATTATTTTGATAGTCTGAAACATGAGTAGCCGCTATAATTCCCCAAAAAACATCATCATTAAAAGATTTTTCATGTAAATAATAACAAGGTTTTTTATCTTTAAGATAAATATTACTGTTTTTAAATTCAAGATATTTATTCCTAACTGATTCAAATAATTTTTTACCTGTATTCTCTAAGCTTTGAGAATAACTAGGTTTTATGATATGTAAAAAAGAAAAAGGATTATATGTTAGAACAGATTTAAGTTCTTTTGCTGAATATTTATCATACGATCTTGAGGTTGCTAAAGCAGCCTTATCTCTTGTAGGTCTTATTGCTTTAAAGGGTTTAACAATTGCCATAGTGATTCAATAATAATTATATAATTGATAAATTAACCTCTCAAATATAATCTTAAATTAAATTATAAGCAAAAAAAAGGATGTTATATTAGCATCCTTTTAATTTATGTAAGTTTTAAATTAACTTAATATCTCAATAATTTGAGTAGCTAATTCAGTTCCAATTCTATCTTGTGCTTCACCAGTAGCAGCTCCAATATGAGGAGTTAATGATAAATCTGGATTCATTAATAATTGAATTTCTGGAGCAGGTTCATTTTCATAAACGTCCAATGCTGCTTTTGAAATTTCTCCTTTTGAAAGAGCTTCAACAAGTGCTACTTCATCAACAACACCACCACGAGCAGCATTTACCAAGCAAGCAGTATTTTTCATCATTTCAAATTCTTCAGTTGAAATAACGTAACCATCTTGAGCAGGAACGTGTAAGCTTATAAAATCTGATTCTTTTAATACTTCTTCTTTTGAAAGTGTATTAATATCAAAGAAAACTGATTGACCATCAAAAAATTCTAATTCTAAATTTACATTGTCAATATATGGATCAAAAGCAATAATTTTCATTCCTAATCCTAGTCCTATTTTAGCTGTAGCTTGTCCAATTCTTCCAAATCCAATTAAACCTAAAGTTTTCCCTTTAAGTTCAACACCTTTTGCAAAAGCTTTTTTAAGATCTTTAAATTTAGAGTCACCTTCTAAAGGCATTTCTCTGTTAGATTGTGGTAAGAAACGAACCATACCAAATAAATGGGCAAATACCAATTCACCAACGGAGTGAGAAGATGCAGCTGGAGTATTTATTACATTAATACCTTTTTCACGGGCATAATCAACATCAATATTATCCATTCCAACACCACCACGACCAATAATTTTTAATGAAGGACAGCCGTCAATAATATCCGTTCTAACCTGAGTTGCACTTCTAACAAGTAACACAGATATTTCATTTGTATTCATATACTCTAACAATTCATCTTGTGCAATTGTTGATGAATCTACTTCGAAACCAGCTTTTTCAAGAGCTTTTATACCGCTTGATGCTAAACCATCATTCGCTAATACTTTCATTTTATTTTTGATTTATTTAGTTTAAATTTCTTTCTCAAGCTGTTGCATAACATCAACTAACACTTGAATACTTTCTTTAGGCATTGCATTGTAAATGCTTGCTCTATAACCACCTACAGATCTATGTCCTTTTATTCCATTAACTCCAGCTGCATTCCATAATTTATCAAAAACTGCTTGATGATCTGCATTTGCTAATGTAAAAGTAACATTCATTAATGATCTATCTTCTTTTGCTGCAAAACCATTAAATAATGGATTTCTATCTATTTCAGCATATAATAAAGCAGCTTTTTCTTCATTCAATTTTTCAATGGCAGGAATTCCTCCTAAATCTTTTAACCATTGTAAAGTTAACATAGAAACATAGACTGGAAATACAGGAGGCGTATTAAACATACTATCCTTACTAATATGTACTTGATAATCTAACATTGCAGGAATTGTACGACCTGTTTTTCCTAATATTTCATCTTTTACAATAACTAAAGTAGTTCCTGCAGGACCCATATTTTTTTGAGCTCCAGCATATATTAAATCAAATTTTGAAAAATCTAATTGACGAGAAAAAATATCAGAACTCATATCACAAACTAGTAAACCGTCTGTTTCTGGAAATTCTTTAAATTGAGTTCCATAAATAGTATTATTAGATGTAATATGCACATAGTCTAAACCAGTTGGTACAACATATCCTTTTGGAATATGATTATAAACAGCATCTTTAGAAGATGCAAATACATTAACATCACCAAATTGTTTTGCTTCTTTTATTGCTTTTGCGCTCCAAGCTCCAGTATCCATATAACCAGCTTTACCATCAATTTTCATTAAATTGTAAGCAGTCATTAAAAATTCTAAACTAGCACCACCTTGTAAAAAAAGAACGGAATAACCTTCAGGTAAATTAAGTAATTCTTTTACTAAACTTCGCGCATTTTCCATCACTTCAATAAATTCTTTACTTCTGTGAGAAATTTCAATTAATGATAAATCAATACCATTAAAATTCACTACTGCTTCAGCAGCTTTTTTTAAAACTTCTTGTGGTAAAATACACGGACCTGCACTAAAATTATGTTTTTTCATTTTATATTATAAATATGAGTTTAGATCTCACAAATTTCGGTAAAAAAAGATAATTTACTGCAATAATATATATAAAAAAAAGATTATATTTTTAATAAATATTCAACAGCATTGGAGATATCACTATAATATCATAATTTCAAGTGTTTAGATATATTCAATTTTACGATATTTACAACGTTTTCGTAAAGCGCAATTAACTGAAATTGTTTGGTTTGTTAAATTTGAAACAACAGAAACTTATTTTATTTGAAAATTTTCTTTTTTTGATTAATAAATTTTAAAAGTGATGAAGTTTTGAATAGTTACGTTAAATAAATTAATGGATATTTTAAATATTTAACAAAAACTCAAGAGTATCTACATTATCTGCATAATCCCATAAATTTGGATATTGAGTTTTTCCAAATTTCACAAACTTATTAGCATCTAAATTGCTTACAACACATTGAATTTGGTCTTTTTTAGAATTAAGTTTAAGCATTAAATCATCTACGGATTTATATTTTTCGTAAAATAAAGTTGCTATAGGCGAAGCGTAGCTTTCATCTTCTTTAAGCATTACAAAACCATTTTCAAGTACATTAAACAAGCTCATTATATAAATAGCTTTATTATAATCGTAATTGTTTTCGTACTTTTTATAATTAATGATGTTGTTATATTTATATAATGCATTAAATAATAAATCGAAATTATAATCTTCAGGAATAAATATCTTAGATACACTTCTACAGCCTAATCCAAAATATTGAAAAATATCTTCACCTAAATTTTCAAGTTCATCCTTAGATTCATTTCCTGTTAAAATAGCAACGGAGTTTCTGTTTTTTCTAATAATTGATGGGTATTTCCCAAAGTAATGTTCAAAATAACGTGCTGTATTATTACTTCCAGTTGCAATAACCGCATCAAATTTTTCTAATTTACCTTCAGTAAAGATTACTTTACCCTTAAAATTTGCATTTTGATGTTCTAAAAATTTAAGTATTAAAGGTAAGAAATGCTTATCATTAGAGCTTTGTTTTACAATAGCTTTATGACCACTTATTAATACTGATAAAAAATCATGAAACCCTACAAGAGGAATATTTCCAGCCATTATTATTGCTATAGATTTTTCATCTACGTTATTACTAAAGTTGTAATTAGCGGTCCATTTAGCTAAGTTTTCTGCACTTAAAGCTTCACTCCAGCTTTCAAAAGCATTTAAAACATTATTTAGCGTAAACCACCCATTAAATTCAGAAGCTCTATTTATCTGCATTTTAAAAGCGTCAAAAAAAAGTGTATTAAATTCAGAATCATCTTTTTTATTAATTCCATTACTAGTAAATTGACTAAAAAAATCTCCAAGTTGCACAAAAGATTCAATACGTTGCTCTAAATTCATTATTTATAAAAATTTATATTTGCAAAAATATAACTTAAATAATACTATGGCAATAAAAATTACTGACGAATGTATTAATTGTGGAGCTTGTGAACCAGAATGCCCAAATAATGCTATTTATGAACCTTCGGAAGAATGGACTTATTCTGATGGAACTAAATTAAAAGGTAATATAAAACTACTAAAAGGAGGAAAGATTGATTCAGATAAATTACAAGAACCAATATCTGATGATGTGTTTTATATTGTAACTGATAAATGTACTGAATGCAAAGGTTTTTTTAATGAACCACAATGTGCTGCAGTATGTCCTGTAGACTGTTGTATACCAGATGAAGAAAATGAAGAAAGTGATGATGAATTACTAAGAAAACAGCAATTTTTACATCAAGAATAGGTTGTTTAAAAACGTTATTTTCTCTAAGAATATTATTAATTATTTAATATTCAAAAAACCATCTTAAATAATAAAAGTAAATACTATATTTGCAGCGCTAAAAAAATAAATTATGAAGGCAGGAATTGTAGGATTACCAAACGTAGGAAAATCAACTTTATTTAATTGTTTATCAAATGCGAAGGCACAAAGTGCTAACTTTCCATTTTGTACAATTGAACCTAATATTGGGGTTGTAAATGTACCAGATCCAAGATTGTTAAAATTAGAAGAATTGGTAAATCCAGAGCGTGTTATGCCTGCAACTGTTGATATTGTTGATATTGCTGGTTTAGTACGTGGAGCGAGTAAAGGTGAAGGATTAGGAAATCAATTTTTAGCAAATATTCGTGAAACAGATGCGATTATTCATGTTGTTCGTTGTTTTGATAACGATAATATTGTGCATGTAGATACTACCATAGATCCTGTTAGAGATAAAGAAACTATTGATATTGAACTTCAATTAAAAGATTTTGAAACTTTAGAAAAAAGGTTAGAGCGAGTTAAAAAAAATGCAAGAACCGGAAATAAAGAGTCTCAAAAAGAATTAGATGCTTTATTAAAAGTTAAAGATGGGTTGGAGGCTGCAATTTCTGTAAGAGCTGTTGAATTAACAGATAAAGAAAGATTAGAATATATTAAGCCTTTACAATTTATTACAGATAAACCTGTACTATATGTTTGTAATGTTGATGAAAATTCAGCTGTTGACGGGAATGCTTATGTAGATGTTTTGAAGGAAGCGGTAAAAGATGAAAACGCTGAAGTGATTGTTTTAGCTGTTGGAATGGAAGCTGATATTACAGAGCTAGAAACATTTGAAGAACGTGAAATGTTCTTAGAAGATCTAGGTTTAAAAGAACCAGGAGCATCAGTTTTAATCAGATCAGCTTATAAATTATTAAATCAGCAAACGTATTTTACAGCAGGTGTAAAAGAAGTACGTGCTTGGACTATAAATATTGGCGATACTGCACCTCAAGCAGCGGGAGTAATCCATACTGATTTTGAAAAAGGTTTTATTAGAGCAGAAGTTATAGATTATAATGATTTTGTAACTTATGGGAGTGAAGCTAAAGTTAAAGAAGCTGGTAAAATGAGAGTTGAAGGAAAAGAATACATTGTAAAAGATGGAGATATGATGAATTTCCGTTTTAACGTGTAATTTTTAATTTGAACATCGTAATTTTTAAAATTACTTAATTTTCTATAAAAATCATCTGGTTATGTTTGCCAGATGAGATTTTCAAAAACAATTAATTCAGGATTTTTAATTGGCGTTGTTGGGATAGTAATGTTTTCAGCAAAGGCAATTATGGTGAAATTAGCTTATAACTATAATGTAACTGCTGTGCATTTACTGTTATTTAGAATGCTTTTTTCAGTTCCTTTTTATTTACTTATTGCTTTTTATGTTAAACCTCAAAACCCAGAAAAAATAAATAAAATTGATTATTTATGGATTATTTTATTTGGGTTTATAGGTTATTATTTAGCTAGTTATCTAGATTTTGTTGGATTAAAATACATTAAAGCAGGATTAGAAAGAATTATTCTATTTGTTTATCCTACGTTAGTTTTAATAATTTCAAAGCTATTTTTAAAAACTAAAATAACAAACAGACAAATTATTGCTATAATAATTACCTATTTGGGAATTGTAGTAACTTTTTGGGGTGAATTACAATTAACCAATGATAAGGTGCTTTTAGGTGGTTTATTTATATTTTTAAGTGCATTAACATATGCTTCCTATTTAGTAGGTAGCGGATGGTTAATACCAAAATTTGGAGTATTATCATTTACATCTTACGCAATGATTGTATCTACAATTTGTGTTGTAATACATTATTTACTGATAGATAGATCTAGTATTTTTATATATCCATATCAGGTTTATTTATTAGGTTTTTTAATGGCAATTGTATCTACATTAATTCCTTCTTTTTTAATTTCATTAGCAATTAAAAAGTTAGGAGCATCAAATTTTTCAATAATTGGTAGTGTTGGGCCAATTTCAACTATTATTTTAGCTTACTTTTTCTTAGGTGAAAAACTGACCTTATTACAATTTGGAGGAACAATAATTGTAATTGTTGGAGTAGGAGTTGTATCAATTAAAAAGCGGCTTAAATTTTAAGTTATTGGGTTTCAATTTGTTTAAATTCTGTTAATAACTATTATAAGGTCCTTTTTTGTCTTTTTACTAGCAAAATGTTACATTAGCAGTTCTTCAAGAATTTTACAATTATTAATGACAGAACAAACTAAGTATACCGAGGATAATATTCGTTCATTAGACTGGAAAGAGCATATAAGAATGCGTCCGGGAATGTACATAGGTAAATTAGGTGATGGCGCATCATCTGATGATGGTATTTACATTTTAATTAAAGAGGTATTAGATAACTCTGTAGATGAATATGTAATGGGTGCCGGTAAAACCATAGAAGTTTCAGTTAAAAATGAAACAGTTACTGTGCGTGATTACGGACGTGGTATTCCATTAGGGAAAGTTGTTGATGTTGTTTCTAAAATGAATACGGGTGGTAAATACGATTCACGAGCATTTAAGAAATCTGTAGGATTAAATGGAGTTGGGACCAAGGCTGTTAACGCATTATCTTCATATTTTAAGGTTCAGTCAATACGAGATGGGCAAACTGCTTTTGCCGAATTTTCAGGTGGTAATATTACGCTTGAAGAAAAAGCTCATGATTCATCACTTAGAAAAGGAACCAAAGTTACTTTTGTTCCTGACAGTGATATTTTTCCGAAATTTAAATATAGAAGTGAATACATTGTAAAAATGATTAAAAATTATGTGTACCTAAACACTGGGTTAACTATAATTTTTAATGGTGAAAAATATTTTTCAGAAAACGGATTAAAAGATTTATTAGAAGAAAATATAGCTGATGAATTTATGTTGTTTCCAATTATTCACCTTAAAGGTGAAGATATTGAAATTGCAATAACATATAGTAAAGCCCAATATAGTGAAGAATACCATTCTTTTGTTAATGGGCAACATACAACGCAAGGAGGTACTCATCAAAATGCTTTTAGAGAAGCTATAGTAAAAACTATTCGCGAGTATTTTGGTAAAAACTATGAGGCTTCAGATATTAGAAAATCTATAGTATCTGCAATTAGCGTAAAGGTAATGGAACCAGTTTTTGAAAGTCAAACAAAAACAAAATTAGGTTCTACTGAAATGGGAGGAGATTTACCCACAGTACGTACATTTATTTCAGATTTTGTAAAAACAAATTTGGATAATTTTTTACATAAAAATCCTGATACTGCAGAGAAAATTCATAAGAAAATTCTTCAGGCAGAAAAGGAGCGTAAAGATTTATCCGGAATTAGAAAATTAGCCCGTGAACGCGCTAAAAAATCTAACTTACATAATAAAAAATTACGTGATTGTCGTGTTCATTTAAATGATTTAAAAAAGGATAATAGGTTAGAAAGCTCTTTGTTTATAACAGAGGGAGATTCAGCGAGTGGATCAATTACCAAGTCTAGAAATGTAAATACACAAGCCGTTTTCAGCTTAAAAGGTAAGCCTTTGAACTCATATAATATGAGTAAAAAAATAGTATATGAAAATGAAGAGTTTAATTTACTTCAAGCAGCTTTAAATATAGAAGATGGATTGGAAAATTTGCGTTATAATTATATTGTAATAGCAACAGATGCCGATGTTGATGGTATGCACATACGTTTATTATTAATTACATTCTTTTTACAGTTTTTTCCTGAATTAATTAAAGAAGGGCATTTATTTATACTAGATACTCCATTGTTTAGAGTAAGAGATAAAAAACAAACCTTTTATTGTTATTCTGATGAGGAACGAAAATCGGCTATTAGTAAATTAAGAGGAAAACCAGAAATAACTCGATTTAAAGGTTTGGGTGAAATATCACCAGATGAATTTGTGCATTTTATTGGAGAAGATATTAGATTAGACCCAGTAATGTTAGATAAAGAAATGCCGATTGAAAAAATGCTGGAATTCTATATGGGGAAAAACACTCCAGATAGACAGAAATTTATTATTGAAAATTTAAAAATTGAACTTGATATTGTAGAAGAAGCTTAATATGCAAGAAGATAACAATGAAGAATTTCACGAAGAGGAATTAAAGGATAATTTTGGGAGTCAGGAAACTATTACCAAGGTTACGGGAATGTATAAAGACTGGTTTTTAGATTATGCATCATATGTAATATTAGAAAGAGCAGTTCCTGGAATAAATGATGGTTTTAAACCTGTTCAACGTAGAATATTACATTCTATGAAAGATTTAGATGATGGGCGTTATAATAAAGTAGCAAACATTGTTGGACATACTATGCAATATCACCCACACGGTGATGCATCAATTGCAGATGCTATGGTGCAAATTGGTCAAAAAGAATTATTGATTGATATGCAAGGTAACTGGGGGAATACCCTTACTGGAGACCGAGCAGCCGCTTCTCGTTATATTGAAGCACGTTTATCAAAATTTGCTTTAGAAGTAGTTTTTAATCCTAAAACAACCGAATGGCAATCTTCTTATGATGGTAGAAGAAAAGAACCAATAGATTTGCCAGTTAAATTCCCAATGTTATTAGCTCAAGGAGCAGAAGGAATAGCAGTTGGGCTTTCAACAAAAATTTTACCACACAATTTTAATGAATTAATAGACGCTTCAATAAAACATTTAAAAGGTAAAAGTTTTAGATTAGTTCCAGATTTTTTAACAGGAGGAATCGCCGATGTTTCTAATTATAATGATGGGAAACGTGGTGGAAAAATTAGAGTTAGAGCCAAAATTTCTCAACAAGATAAAAAAACATTAGTTATAACCGATATTCCTTTTGGTACAACTACTTCATCTTTAATTGATTCTATATTAAAAGCGAATGATAAAGGAAAAATAAAGATTAAAAAAATAGAGGATAATACAGCTGCAAATGTTGAGATTTTAGTGCATTTACCAAGTGGTATTTCACCAGATAAAACAATTGATGCTTTATATGCATTTACAAGTTGTGAAAATTCAATTTCACCTCTAGGCTGCGTTATTGACGGTAACAAACCTGTTTTTATTGGAGTATCAGAAATTTTAAGAACTTCAACAGATCATACGCTTAATTTATTAAAACTAGAACTTGAAATTCAATTAAATGAACTTGAAGAACAGTGGCATTTTGCTTCATTAGAACGTATTTTTATTGAAAACAGAATTTACCGCGATATTGAAGAAGAAGAAACTTGGGAAGGAGTTATAAAAGCCATTGATGAAGGGTTAAAACCACATATAAAACATTTAAAAAGAGTTGTAACTACAGAAGATATTGTTAGACTTACAGAAATTAGAATTAAAAAGATTTCTAAATTTGATATTGATAAAGCAAAGCAATTTATTGAAAGCTTAGAAGATAAAATTGCAATAGTAAAAAATCATCTAGAAAACTTAGTTGATTATGCCGTAGATTATTTTAAAAATTTAAAAGAAAAATACGGAAAAGACAAAAGCAGAAGAACAGAATTACGCATGTTTGATGATATTGTAGCAACAAAAGTTGTAATGCGAAATTCAAAACTCTATGTAAACAAAGAGGAAGGTTTTGTGGGTACTTCATTAAAAAAAGATGAGTACGTTGCTGATTGCGCTGATATAGATGATGTTATAGTATTTAGAAAAGATGGGGTAATGCTTGTTACAAAAGTAGATTCAAAAACTTTTGTAGGAAAAAATATAATTCATATTGCCATATTTAAAAAGAGTGATAAGCGTACAGTTTACAATATGATTTATAGAGATGGAAGGGCTGGACCTAGTTATATGAAACGTTTTAATGTAACCAGCATTACAAGAGATAAGGAATACGATTTAACAAATGGTTCAAAAGCTTCATTTGTACAATATTTTACTGCAAATCCTAATGGAGAAGCTGAAGTTGTAACCATAAGTTTAAGATCAGTTGGTAGTGTTAAAAAATTAAAATGGGATATTGATTTTTCTGATTTATTAATAAAAGGACGGGGTGTTAAAGGGAATATAGTTACAAAATATCCAATTAGAAAAATAGAATTAAAAAGTGAAGGAGTTTCAACTTTAAATCCTAGAAAAATTTGGTTTGATGAAACTGTTCAAAAATTAAATGTTGATAACAGAGGTGAATTATTAGGCGAATTTAAAGGAGAAGATAGGCTATTAATAATCAATCAAAAGGGAGAAGCTAAAACAGTTAAACCTGAATTAACTACTCACTTTGAAAGTGATATGATTATTTTAGAAAAATGGATTCCTAATAAGCCTATATCTGCACTTTATTTTGATGGGGAGAAAGAACGTTATTACATAAAACGTTTTATGATTGACAATCCTAATAAAGAGGAAATTTTTATTTCTGAACATCCAAAATCTCAATTAGAGATTGTATCAACGGATTATAGACCAGTAATTGAAGTTGTATATTCAAAACGATCTTTAGATAATTTTGAAATAAATTTAGAAGAATTTATTTCCGTTAAAGGAATTAAAGCTCAAGGGAATCAACTTACAACAGATAAAATTAGAACAGTGAATCATTTAGAATCGCTTCCTTATGAAGTTCCTGTAACAGAGGAAATTGAAGTAAATGATGAGGAAATTTTAGATGGCAACGAAGGTAAAAGCAAAGATGAAGACCCAGATCAAACAGCACTGTTTGAATAAAACAATTTACAAAACAAAAAAAAGCTTGAATTTATAAATTCAAGCTTTTTTTTTGATTAATAAAAATAAATTATTTAGTTCTTAAAAATGGAAATTTACCAGTAATTATAAACTCGCTATCAAATTTATTAAGATTTGGAATCTTTTTTAACTCAACTAATTTTTCTTCTTTTAAAGAAAGACTTTTACCTTTTTTAGCAGATAAACCAGTGATTTTTTCAATTGCTTTAGCTAATAAAGGTTCACTAGGATCTCCTAAAACGCCTAATGTAGATAAGTATTCAGGTAATTCTATTTCAGGAATAATACCACCTCTAACACTTACATCATTTATGTTTGTGTATTTTAAAATTATAGGTTGCATTGCATACGTATGATTTGTATTTAAATTATCCCCGCTTTTCATGAAATTATCAGAATCATATAACGTTATTGAACCTGTATATTTACCATAAGTAGTTGTTCCAATAGTATGCACATCTATATATGGATCTAAACCGCTAATTAAAACTTCACTTGCTGATGCTGTATCATCAGAAGTTAAAACATATAATTCTGTCATATTTAAACTGCTCAAAGTCTCCTTTAAAACTGTTCCCTCAATATTAGTTACTTTAGTAGTAAATCTAGAAACAAGTTGATCTGGAAAATTATCTTCATACAATTTTTGAACAAGAGGGTTGTAATTGTCTTTTTTAAGAATTTCGCCTGCAAATTGCCCTGTTATTGAACTAACCACCTGAGAAGTAATATAATCATAACCACCTCTATTATATCTTAAATCTAAAACTAATTTTGTAGCTCCTTCAGCTTTTAGTTGTGCAAAAGCTTCATCAATTTTAAGTTCAAATCCTGCATCAAATCCATTAAACATTAAATAACCTATTTTGGTTCCTTCAATATCAAGTGTTTTTACAATATGCACTGGGTTTTCAGTTAATTGAATTGGAGTAAGTTCTTTTGTTACACCATTTGAAATAGGATTACCTCCATTAAGATCAGCAAAACCTAAAGTATAGGTACCATCATCCTTAAATAAACTTCTATAATTATTAATTGTGATTTGAACACCATCAACGGTATTAAAAATATCACCTCTTTTAATGTTTTTATTTGCAGCTTCTGTATCTGCGGACACATATTGTACATACCCAAACACATTAGAATTAATATCCTTTTCATAAGAATACCAAATTTTAGCACCTGTGCTTTTTGTAATTCCACTAAACGAATTTTCTAAAGCAACATAATCATCAACAATCCAAGAAAAAACATCAACGCTCTCAGGCTCATAAATTAAGTCATCAAAAAATGCTTCAGGGTCATCATAAGAACTAAGTAAATCATAATATACTTGAGCATCTTCTAATTTGCTATCATCCAATTTTGGAACATTTTCTTTCCATAGATACCAAAAATTTAATCCTTGCCAAATAAAATCCTGAACTTCAACTTGAGAAAAGTCAATTTCAGATGGGAGTTCAGTTCTAATATCATCATCATCGTCTTTACAACTTGTAAAAAGGATAGAGGTGAAAAGTAACAAAGCAATAAGGGATTTTAGTTTAATCATAGTTTTATATTCTTATATTTCGTCTTTATTTTGACGCAAGTTATCAATTTAATTACAAAAATTAAACCAAACTGTTACAAAAACGAAACTTGCTCGTCATAATTGTAACAGCAGCAATAAAAAGTTGCTTTAACCAAACTAATAATGAAGCAGTCAGAGTTTTTAAAAACTGTAATGCCTTTTAAAGATAAGGTTTTTCGTGTAGCGAAAAGATTACTAGTATCAACTGAAGAGGCTGAAGATGCAACTCAAGAGCTGCTTTTTAAATTATGGAAGAATAAAGCAAAATTAAAACAATATAATAGTGTTGAAGCTTTTGCAATGACTATGACTAAAAACTATTGTTTTGACCGTTTAAAATCAAAACAAGCAAGTAATTTAAAATTAGTGCATAGTAATTATGAAGAAAAGGATACGCCTTTACAAAGAAAAATAGAACTTAATGACAGTGTAAGTTTGGTTCATAAATTGATAGAGAACTTACCAGAGCAGCAAAAATTAATAATACAACTAAGAGATGTTGAAGAATACGAATTTGATGAAATTGCAAAAATGTTGAGTTTAAAACCAACAGCAGTTAGAGTAACATTGTCTAGAGCAAGAAAAACAATTAGAGAACAATTAACAAAGCAACATAATTATGGAATTAGCTAACATAGAAAAGTTGTTGGAAAAATATTTAAATGCAGAAACTACTATTGCAGAAGAAAAAACTTTAAAAAGTTATTTTTTAAGTGATAATGTAGCACCTCATTTACAGGAATACCAAGCGTTATTCGGATATTTTTCAACTAATAAAAGTGAACGATACACAAAAACCATTCAATTAAAAAGTCGAAAGTTGAATTGGAAATGGTTATCTGTGGCCGCTTCAGTAGTTTTATTAGTTAGTGTTTACACTGGTTACCAAAGTAACCAACAAAGAAAAGCTGAAAGAATATACTTAGAAACCCAAATGGCTTTTAGTATGCTTGCAGTAAATTTAAACAAAGGAAATGATGCAATTGCAGTATTGCAGCATTTTGAAGACACAAAAAACAAAATTTTTAAACAACCTAAAAAAGTAAAAAAATGAAAAAATTAATAATAATACTAGTATTAGCAATTTTGCCTTTAACCAACTATGCTCAAAGTTCATTACTTGATAAGTTTGAGGATATGGATGATGTAACCTCGGTAATTGTAAATAAAGAAGCATTTAGAATGCTTGCTAAATTTAAAGGAGGAGGAGAAGAAGGTCAAGAATATTTAGAAATGGTGCAAAACCTAAATTCTTTCCGTGTTTTTACAACTGAAAACATAGGAATTGCTAAACAAATGAATGATGTAGTTTCAAAATATTTAAAATCTTCTAAATTAATTGAATTAATGAGAGTTAAAGACGAAGATAGTAATGTAAAAATTTATGTTCGTAAAGGTAAGGATGAAGATCATGTAAGTGAATTACTAATGTTTGTGAGCGGAGTGGGAAAATATATAAAAAATACTGATAGCCCTGTAAAAGCAGAATCTGTAATTTTATCTTTAACAGGAGAAATTGACTTAAATAAAATCTCAGAACTTACTGATTCTCACATACCTAATAGTGGTAAACAGTTGAGAAAAAATAAATAACAACAAAAAAGCAGGCCTATATTGAGCAAGGCAGACGTATAACCATTGAAAAAATTAATATAAACACATGAAATCATTTTTTAAAATATTAAGTATCGTTTTTATTGGAGCAGTAATTGTTATTTCTTGTGATAGTAACCCTTCGTTACAAAAGTATTATGTGGACAGTAAAGAAAATAATGAATTTATTTCTGTAGATGTTCCAGCTAGCATATTACAATTAAAGAATAAAAATGTTTCTGACGATGTTAAAAACACTTTAGAAACTATAAAAAAGGTAAATTTTTTAGCCTTACAATTAACAGATTCTAATAAGGAATTGTATGATAAAGAAAAACTAAAAGTAAAAGCAATTCTTAAAAACCCTAAATATAAGCAATTAATGAGATTGAATATGGGGAAAGGAAGCGTAAGCGTAAATTACTTAGGTGAAGAAGAAGCTATTGATGAAGTTGTAATTTTTGGATCAGATAATAATAAAGGATTTGCAGTTGTGAGAGTTATTGGCGAAAAAATGAATCCAAATGACATCATGAAAATTGCACAAGAAATTGAGCTTGATGGTGATTCATCTCAATTAAAACAACTTTCAGGTTTAATGAGTAGCATAAAATAAAGAGTAAAAAACATACTATTTAATGAAGCCATACTTTCAAAAAGTATGGCTTTTTAACTATCTATTAACTACTTAAAAAATTTAAATTGGTATTTTTGAGGTCATAAAATTAATTTTAGAATATGAAAAAAATAATTGGAGTCGTTTTTTTGCTATTTAGTCTATTAATAACAGCTCAAGAAAACACCTACAACCCTGAAAGAGAAAAAATTAATGATTTAGTTCACACAAAACTTAAAGTAAACTTTAATTATAAAGACAGAGAAATGAATGGAGAAGCTTGGGTTACTTTAGCTCCACATTTTTATAAAACGAATAAAGTTGTGTTAGACGCTAAAGCGTTTAAAATAAATTCGGTTAAAGTAAATAATTTAAATGCAGCTTATAATTATTCAGACAATCAACTAACTGTTGAATTAGATAAAACATACAGCAAAGGTGAAGAATACGCAGTTTATGTAAATTATATTGCCAGACCTGAAAAAGTTACTCAAAAGGGAAGTAAAAATATTACGGATGCTAAGGGGTTATATTTTATTGATCCACTAGAGGAAGATCCAGAAAAACCTACACAAATATGGACACAAGGAGAAACAGAGGCTAGCAGCTGCTGGTTCCCTACAATTGATTCCCCTAATCAAAAAAGTTCAGAGGAAATTTATATGACAGTGCCAAGTAAATACGTTTCACTTTCTAATGGAACTTTAATTTCTCAAAAAGACAATGCTGACGGTACCAGAACAGACTATTGGAAAATGGATCAGAAACATGCGCCTTATTTATTTTTTATGGGTGTTGGTGATTTTAGTATAGTTCATGACAAATGGAAAGATAAAAAAGTTGATTACTATGTTGAACCTGAATATGAATCAGTAGCTAAAGATATTTTTGGACTAACTCCCGAAATGATGACTTTCTTTTCAGACCTAACAGGAATTCAATATCCATGGGATAAATACAGTCAAATTGTTGTTAGAGATTATGTGAGTGGTGCAATGGAAAACACAACAGCAGTGGTTCATGGAGAAAATGCTCAACAAAAAAAAGGACAATTAATTGATAATAATGAATTGGAAGGCACTATTGCTCACGAATTATTTCATCATTGGTTTGGTGATTTAGTTACAACAGAAAGTTGGGCTAATTTAACTGTAAATGAATCTTTTGCCACTTACAGTGTTTATTTATGGTACGAGTATAAATATGGAAAAGATAAGGCCGCTGCTCACATGTATAATGAGGTACAAACCTATTTAGATAGTAATAGTGATGATAAATTTTTAGTTCGTTTTAATTATCACAATAAAGAAGATATGTTTGATACGGTTAGTTATCATAAAGGAAATGCAATATTGCATATGTTGAGAGATGTTTTAGGAGATGATGCATTTTTTCAAGGATTATCTAAATACTTAAATGATCATAAATTTGGAACAGCTGAAGCTCAAGACTTAAGATTGGCTCTTGAAGAAATTAGCGGAAAGGATTTAAATTGGTTTTTTAATCAGTGGTATTATGGTAATGGACATATTAAAGCGAATGTAACATATGATTATAATACAATTAACAGAACAGTAACAGTTAATATTAATCAAACAGAAAAGGTATTTAAATTCCCTTTATCAATAGATGTTTATGAGGGTGATATAAAGAATTCACATAATGTTTGGGTTAATAGCAAACAAAGCTCATTTACATTTCCTTATAGCAAATTGCCTAAACTGGTTAATATTGATGCCAAGCATGTTTTATTAGCTGAATTCACAGAAAGTAAATCTATAGATAATTTTATTTTTCAATTTAAAAATGCACCACATTATTTAGATAGAAGATTGGCTTTAGAAGAGATTGTGAAACACCAAAAAGATAATAAAGAAGCTCAAAATACAGTTGTTAAGGCTTTTGATGATCCTTATTATGAAATTAGAGTAATGGCTCTAGAGAATCTTGATTTGTTTCAAAAATATAATAAAAGAGATATTATTGCCAAGGTTGAAAAGCTTGCTCAAAACGATCCAAAATCGTTAGTTAGAGGTGCTGCTATAGGTGTTCTAGGTAAATTAATAGAGCCAATATATAAACCTTTGTTTGAAAGAGGGATGGATAGCGAATCTAATTCAGTAATTAGTAATTCTTTAACTGGTTTATATAGTATCGATAAAGAAGCTACTGTTAATAAAATTAATTCACTAAGTAAAGATTCAAAGGAAAGTTTGGCAGAATCTATTACTTCAATCTATATTCAGGAAAAAGATAAATCTCAATTACCTTTTATTGCAAATCATGTGCTTAAAGGAATGTTTTTAACTCAAAATCAACGAACTCAACAAATATACGGAGAAGCCTTTAAATGGATTGCCGAAAGCGACAATAAAGAAGCTATAGAGAATTTAACTAATAATTTTGTTAAGCTAGGTCAGCAATATAAAAAATATAAGTTTGATCAAATGTCTATAAATATGTTAAACCAGGTTGTTCATTTACAGCAGCAAACAACAAATAGCAATAAAGAAGAATTAATTGTTATTTTAAAAACAGGAATGTCTAAATTAATAGAATAGTAAATTAGTTATTTAATAAAAGGTTAAAAAGGCATCTGTAATGGATGTCTTTTTTTTATGGTGTATAATTTTTAAAACTTCCATCTTTAAAAAAGATTACAATTCTTTCAATCTCTTTTTCTTCTAAGTTGTTTGCAAATAATTCGGGTTGCTTAATTGTTTTGTCTTCAATATTGCTTTCAATTTCTTTAGTAATTGTTTCCGATTGTAAACTTGGAGTAGGTGTATTTTCAATCTTACTTTTTGGAAAAGTACCTACACCATTAAGTAGCCAATAAAGCTCAACTTCCGGGAATCCTTTTAAAACTTTTAAAACAAAATCTAAGCTAGGCTTATTTCTTCCGGAAAGTAAATGAGATATACTAGAACGTTGTACATCTAACTTTTCAGCAAAAGAAGAGGCTGAAAAATTAAAGTGATTCATAATTATTTTCAGTCTATTAGAAAACTCATCATTGTTTACCATTGTAACACTTTTTATTGTTTACAAAGGTAAATAAGTAGCGTGTAATAAAAAAGAATTCTTCTCTTTTTAATTTATCACATATATTTAGGTTAAACAAAAAGATTAAGTAAAAGTATTTAAGTAACTGTTTTTAAGATTATTAAAAAACAACTATAAACATCCCTTATAAAGTGAAAACTGTATTTAAAAGGCTTTGAGTTTTATAATTATAGATGTTTACAATTGTGTACTTTTTGATTTAAACAACTGTTTACAATTGTAACAACAACCTAGTTTACAATTGTAACATATCATTAAAATTCGTTAAATATATAAATACATTTTAATTCAATTAATTAACTCTTAAATTTGTACTATGAAAAATATAATACTTGAAAAACTTCAAAATTGGTATACTTCTAATTTTGAAAATAGAATTAATGGAAGAAGAATTTTGTTTGAAGATATTAAGCCTTTACTAAATAATGTATCAACTAAATTTAAAAAAGAAATAATTGGTTCTTCAGAAAACGGAACGTCAATTTATAAATTAACTATTGGTACTGGCTCAAAGAAAATATTGATCTGGTCTCAAATGCATGGAAATGAAAGTACGGGTACAAAAGCTATGTTTGATTTATTTAAATATCTTGAAGATGAAGAATTATCAAGTGAAATATTAAAAGAATGCACCATACAATTTATACCTCTATTAAATCCTGATGGAGCCGTTAAATTCACCCGAGAAAATGCAAATGATATTGATTTAAATAGAGATGCAGTAAATATTTTGGCGAAGGAAAGCAAAATACTTAGAGCTGTATTAGATGAATTTAACCCAAAATTCTGTTTTAATTTACATGACCAACGATCTATTTTTAATGTTGAGGGAACAGAAAATCCCGCTACAATATCTTTTTTAGCACCATCTATAAATGAAGAAAGAACGCTCACAACAGAGCGAAAAGAAACAATGAGTGTTATTGTGGCTATGAATTCATTATTGCAAAAGGTTATACCAAATCATATTGGAAGGTATACAGATGAATTTTACCCAACCGCTACAGGTGATAATTTTCAAAAATTGGGACATAACACCATATTAATAGAGGCAGGTCATTATGAAAATGATTATGAGCGAGAATCAACACGAAAATTTAATTTTTATGCGTTGGTAAAGGGATTACACTTTATCTCAAGTACCAATACTTATAATGATTACAAGGAATACTTTAATATTCCTAATAACGATAAATTATTTTTAGATATAATTTATAAAAATTTAAAAATTGAGGAAAATGGAGAAGAAAAAATAAAGGATGTTGGGATTCAATATAAATTTAAAGTTGAAAACAATAAATTAGAAAAATATAAATGTATTGAAAAGGTAGGTAATTTGTCCGAATATCATTCTTATAATGTTATTAATGGAGAAAAATTGAATTTTAATGAATTAAAATTGTCAAATTCGTAAATATTTAGTGTTAGAATCAGTTTTTTTTAATAAATTTGTCCAACAAAATTAAATTATCTTATAACTAGACATGAAAAAATTCATTTTAGACGAAATTGATCATCAAATTTTAGATATACTTATCGAAAACGCGAGAACACCTTTTACTGATATAGCTAAAAAACTTGTAGTTTCTGCGGGAACAATTCACGTAAGGGTTAAGAAAATGGAAGATGAAGGAATCATTAAAGGATCTACCTTAACATTAGATTACGAAAAAATGGGTTATTCATTTATCTCTCATGTGGGAATATATTTAGGGAAAACATCAAAAACAAAACAAGTTGTTAATGAGTTAAAAAATATTCCTAATATAACTATTGCATACATTACAGCAGGTAAGTATAATATTTTCTGTAAAATTAGAGCAAAAGATACAACACACGCAAAAGAAATTATTTTTGAAATTGATGATATTGATGGAGTTTCAAGAACAGAAACAATGATATCATTAGAAGAAAGCATTAATGATAAAACTAGATTAATGCACTCTATTTTTAGAGAAATCTAAACAAAATTAAATATTTTAAAAACACCTTATTACTTAGTAGTAAGGTGTTTTTTTTGTTGGTTTTTTATTACATTTGGGTATATCGTATATTTTATATGAGATCAAAGGATAAATCAATTAGGCCAATTTTATTTGATAAAAGAGATTTTACAAATGAACAATTAATTAATTTATATAAATTAATGTTGAAACCTCGAATGATTGAGGAAAAAATGTTGATTTTACTTCGGCAAGGAAAAATTTCAAAATGGTTTTCAGGTATTGGACAAGAAGCAATAGCCATAGGGGTTTCTGCTGCTTTAAGAAATGATGAATACATTTTACCAATGCATCGAAATTTAGGTGTGTTTACTTCAAGAAATATTCCACTTCACAGGTTATTTTCACAATGGCAAGGTAAAAAAAGTGGTTTTACAAATGGAAGAGATCGATCTTTTCATTTTGGATCACAAGAATATAAAATTGTTGGAATGATTTCTCATTTAGGCCCACAACTTGGCGTGGCTAATGGAATTGCTTTGGCAGATTTATTAAAAAAACAAAAAAGAGTTACTACTGTTTTTTGTGGGGACGGAGGAACTAGCGAAGGAGATTTTCATGAAGCATTAAATGTTGCTGCTGTTTGGAGTTTACCCGTTTTATTTTGTATAGAAAATAATGGTTATGGATTATCTACACCTTCAAGTGAGCAATTTAAATGTGAAAATATTGCAGATAAAGGAATTGGTTATGGGATTGAAAGTCATATAATTGAAGGGAATAATATTTTAGATGTATTTTATAAGGTAAATAAATTGGCAAAGAAAATTAGAAAAAAACCAAAGCCAATTCTTTTAGAGTTTAAAACATTTAGAATGAGAGGGCATGAAGAGGCTAGTGGAACCAAGTATGTACCGCAGGATTTATTAGATAATTGGGGAAGGAAAGATCCAATTGAGAATTTTCATAATTTTTTAAGACAAGAAGAAATTCTTACAATAGCACAAGATGTTTTAATTAAAGAAACAATAATTCATGAAATTAATGAACATTTAAAAATAGCTTTTGCAGAAGATGATATTTCATCAACAATAGAAGATGAATTGAGAGATGTTTATAAACCTATAAATGTTATTGAGTTTATACCTAATAATAAGTGTGAAAAAATCAGATTAATAGATTCTATTTCATTAGGGTTAAAACAATGTATGCAGCATAATAATGAACTTATTATTATGGGGCAAGATATTGCAGAATATGGAGGTGTTTTTAAAGTTACAGATGGTTTTTTAGAAGAATTTGGCAAACAAAGAGTTAGAAACACACCAATTTGTGAGTCAAGTATAATTGAAGCTGCTTATGGACTTTCTATTAAAGGAATAAAATCTGTAGTTGAATTACAGTTTTCAGATTTTATAACTTCTGGCTTTAACCCGGTAATTAATTTGTTGGCAAAATCTTTTTATCGTTGGAAACAACCAGCGGATATTGTTCTAAGAATGCCGTGTGGTGCTGGTGTTGGTGCGGGGCCTTTTCATAGTCAAACAAATGAAGCTTGGTTTACAAAAACTCCTGGATTAAAAGTTGTTTTTCCAGCTTTTCCATATGATGCAAAAGGACTACTAGCTACTGCTATTGAAGATGAAAATCCCGTATTATTTTTTGAACATAAATTATTGTACAGAACTATTTACCAAGATGTTCCAACAGATTATTATACAATTCCTTTAGGAAAAGCATCTATTGTAAATAAAGGTAAAGATATTACAATAATTGCTTATGGAGTAGCTGTACATTGGGCTTTAGAAGTTGTTAAAGACAAACATATTTCAGCTGATGTGATTGATTTAAGAACTCTTCAACCTTTAGATACTGATTCTATTTTTAAATCTGTTAGAAAAACAGGAAAAGTGTTAATTATTCAAGAAGATACATTGTTTGGAAGTATCTCTTCAGATATTTCAGCTTTAATTTCTGAAAACTGTTTTCAATTTTTAGATGCACCTATAAAAAGAATTGGAAGTATTGAAACTCCAATTCCATTTGCTAAAAACTTAGAAAATATTTACTTACCAACGGATAATATATATTCAGAGATTATGTATTTATTTAATTATTAATACAATATAATTTAATATTCACTGATTTAAATCATACAATTAACTACTTATTACGTTTATTTTTAAAAAACGTAATTTTTAATTATTTATGCCTTTAAAAGAAGAAACTGCATTTTATAAAGTTTGCTTTAACTCTATGCTTGTGGGCATATTAGTTTGTAACAAAAAAAAAGAAATTATACTTTCTAATAATCCTTTATCCCAAATTTTTGGTTACCCTTCAAATGATTTACATTATAAAAATGCTGATTTACTTTTTGATAATAAAAATTTATTGAATGAATTTATTCAAAATCCTTCTGATAATAAATATAAAACAGTAATTGAATGTTTTGGTTTAAAAAAAGATGGAGGTAAAATACCGCTAGAATTAAGTTTTGGAAGAATTGAATATGTTGGTGAAAATTATTATAAAGCTCTTATAACTGATATTTCTGAACGTAAAGCAAAAGAAGAGAAAATAACAACTAAAAATTTTCAACTTGAAAAAGAAGTTGAATTAAGAAATATAGAATTAGAGAATGTTATTAAAAAATTAAAAAACTCGTTAAATAAAGAAATTGAATTAAATAATTTAAAAACTAGCTTTATTAGTCTTGCTTCACACGAATTTAAAACTCCTTTAAGCGCTATTTTAACTTCTGCAGAGTTAATTGTAAAATATGCTCATTTAGCAAAAACAGAAAAAATAAATGAACATTTATATAAGGTTAAAAAGCTAATAAATTATTTAAATGAAATGGTAGATAGCATTTTAACGCTAGAGAATATTGAGTGTGGAAAAATTATCCCGTTATATATTAAAATCAATTTAGATGAATTTATTAGTAGAATTATAAAAAGTTCAAAACCATTATTGTTAAAGAATCAAAAAATAATATTTACATCAAATTGCGAAGAATATATATACCAGGATGCCAAAATACTTGAAATCATAATTTCTAATATATTATTTAATGCAATAAAATATTCAAAAGAAAATGGAATTATAAAAATTAGCTGCTCTTTTAATAAATCATACTTAATTCTTCAAATTGAAGATGATGGAATTGGTATTCCCAAGAAAGATCATGATTTTATTTTTAAACGTTTTTTTAGAGCTAAAAATGCTAGTTATTTTCCAGGTACAGGAATTGGATTAAATATTGTTAAAGGTTATGTAGATTATTTTAAAGGAATTATTTCCTTTAAAAGTGAAGAAAATAAAGGAGCAATATTCAATGTTCAACTTCCTAAAATTAAGAACTATGAATAAAAAAATTCTACTTATAGAAGATGATAAAAATGTTAGAGAAAACACATCAGAAATACTTGAATTAGCAAATTATTCTGTTAAAACGGCTGAGAATGGTAAAACTGGAATTTCTATAGCAAATTCCTTTTTGCCAGATATTATTATTTGTGATATAAAAATGCCAGTTTTAGACGGTTATGGAGTACTTCAAATTATATCCAAAAATCAAAAGTTAAAACACATTCCTTTTATTTTTCTTTCGGCTAAAACACATTATGATGATTTAAGAAAAGGTATGGAGTTTGGCGCTGATGATTATATTTGCAAACCTTTTGAAGAATCTGAATTATTAAGAGCAATTGAAAGTAGATTAAAAAGAGCAAAAGTACTTAAAAATAAAGGTAGTTTTAACACTAGAAATGAATTAGAGCTCTTTGATAATTTCAAAAATATTAAAGATTTAAAGCAATTATTAGAAGGTAAAAAACTGTTTAATTATAAAAAAAATGAAACCATTTATTGCGAAGGAAATAGAAGTAATTTTATTTTTTTAGTAAAAAATGGATGCGTTAAAACATACAAAAACAATGAGCTAGGTAAGGAGTTAATTACAGGCTATTATTCAGAAAATCAGTTTTTTGGGTATTCATCATTTGTAAAACAATTACCTCATTTTGAGAATTCAAAGACAATTACTGCTACACAATTATATAAATTAACCAAAGAAGAAATAAAATTAATAATGGATTCAAATCCAGATGTTTTATTTAGTCTTATAGAATTGTTATCTAGTAAATTAGAGGAATCTAGAAAAAGATCTTTATTATTAGCTTATTCGTCAGTTAGAAAAAAAACAGCAACAATTCTTTTACACCTTTTAACAGAATATCCAGATAAATCTAAAAATGAAATCTCAATTAACCGAAGTGATCTAGCCAGTACTATAGGTATTGCTAAAGAGACGTTAATTAGGACTTTACATGATTTTAAGGAAGAAAAGTTAATTGATCTAAAACCAAGATCAATTAAAATATTGAATAAAAATAAACTTCAAAACATTCACTAAAATTGACTATAATCAATTAATATATTGATTGTAATCATTGTGTATTTTGGTGATATCTAATAAATTAGCTACTATAATTTAGATGTTAAAATTAAAGAAATAAGGAAAAGAAGAAGAAGAAGATTAATTCAGAAATAATCAAATCTACATTTTAAGGTGGAGAGCAAAATAGTTAATTATTATACATTTATAAAATTGGTTATTTTAAAAATGAATTGCTCTGGTTAATTGAAGAGTTAAGATTCTACTGAATCCGAAGTGTTTTTAAAACAATGCTTCGGATTCTTTAAAATTAAAATTGAAAACTAAGCGTTATGAAAAAAAATATTTTAGTAAATAAGTACACATTTTTTAAAGATAGCATTCTTCATTTACAAGATGAAACTACAGAGTGGATTTCTGAAATAAAATTTATTGCGGTAGAGCAAAATTTTTTAAAAGAAATGCTTGAAAGTTATATTTTAAAATTTTGTAGAGGAGATAGATTTAATAAAGCCAAGCTATTATTGAATAGTTTAAATATTGAAGGTGAATTTGATGAACAATTACAAGAATCTTTAAGAGAGCACAGAGTAAATCTAGCTTTATTAATTGAGGATATATATCTTAAAAAAGAAGAAGATTTTAGAGAAAATCATAAACAATTACGATTAGAAGTTAGTAATTACATTCAAAATTTTAGATGTATAAAAGAGCAGGTTTTTGAGCTTACTCTTTTAGTTATGAAAATTGAAAAGCAAAAAGAAGCAATAACTAAATAAATTTATAATTATTATAAACCGTTTTTAGTCTTTAATAATATTGAGTATTGTATGTAAAATAATTAATACGTTTTGTTTAGGTGTTAACGTGACATTTATTTTTAATTATTTTTAAATTTTTATGAAGTTATTATATTTTTTGGGGTGAAATATATGATTTTAAAAAAATGATACAATTTTCAAAAAGGTTAAATATTAAAAGCGGTTTTTTAAATAGACCACTTAAATTTATTAAGTATATAATTCCAGTTTTTTGGTAAACTGGCAACAACAGAAATTTTCTCATTATTAATAGGATGTTTAAAATTTAATGAATAAGCGTGTAAAAATAAATTTCCACAATTAAATTCTTTTTCAAACATTCTATTATGAAATCTATCTCCATATTTAGTATCCCCAACAATTGGGTGGCTTACTTTGTTCATATGAATTCTTAATTGGTGCATTCTGCCAGTAAATGGAGTTAATTTCACTAAACTATATCTTGAAAAATCGTAAGGATGAACAGGTATTTTTAATTCAATTTTATTTAAAATATCACCGTGAGTTTCAGCCTCTTTATAAACTTTTGTATCTGGGTTTTTAACAGGTGTATTAATAATTTTATTACCTTCAAAATAACCTCTAACAATACCAAAATATTCCTTTTTAAGTATATTTGAGTTAAATAACTCTTGAAATACAGCTACTGTTTCTTTCTTTTTTGACAGTGCAATTACTCCAGATGTTTTTCTATCTAGCCTATGAATTGGATATAATGTTTGGTTTAATTCATCTTTTAATAGATCTAAAAGAGTTGGTTCTTTAATATTTCTAGCGTAGTAAGAGTTGTGTACCAGAACGTTATTAGGTTTATTAACTATTACAAAATAATCATCTTCAAATAAAATTTCAATATGCATTTAGCAAATATAAATAAACAATTATTTACCAAATGAATTATAATATTTTTTAATGAAGTTCCATGATATATGTTAATGATAATATTTATCTTTGTAGCCTAATACTAACCCAATAAATTTTTTAACTAAATTATTAATAAAATGAAAAAAATTATTTTTCTAACAGTTCTCGTATGTGGTATTCTTGCCTCTTGTGGAACATCAAAAACAGTTAGAACGTCAAAAAAAATTATGAAAGGTGAGTGGACCCTAAATGATGTATCATATGATAAGTATGGAACATTTAGAATTACTTTTTTCGATGATGCAACAAAAGATTGTATGATTGGAAGTGATTGGAAATTTATTCCAAACAACAACACAGGAATTTACACAATTAACAACGCTAATTGTATTACAGGTAATCGTGATTTTATTTTTACAATTGATGAAATTAACGAAGAAACAGGATTGTATGACTTTTTGTTAAAACCTGTTGATGGTAAAGGAAAATCTGCATCTAATAGAGGTTATAGACTAAAACTAATCCAATTGTCTGATACAAATATGGTTTGGGAACAAGCAGCTTCTTTAGATGGAAAAACAATTAATATGACTTTAAAATTTTCAAAAAAAAACTAAATAATGAAATCAATAACTAAAAAAATATCTATAGTAATTTTATCAGTAGGAATGGCAATAAATTTTAGTAGCTGTGAAGCAACTAAAAATGCTAATAATAAACAAAAAGGTGCTGCTATTGGTGCTGCAGGAGGAGCAATTTTAGGCGCAATTCTTGGAAACAATATAGGAAAAGGTGGTAATGGAGAGTTAGGTGCTGTTATTGGAGGTGTAGTAGGTGGTGGAGCAGGAGTGCTTATTGGTAAAAAAATGGACAAACAAGCTCAGAAGATTGAAGAAGAAATCCCTGGAGCTGTGGTTGAACGTATTGATGATGGAATTGTAGTAACTTTTGATGAAAATAGTGGTGTACACTTTGCTACTAACAAATACGCAATTGTAGGTGAATCAGAAGTATTACTAAACAAACTTTCATCTATTTTACAAGAATACCCTGATACAAATGTACTTGTAGTTGGCCATACAGATAGTACTGGTTCAGACACTTACAATATGACACTTTCTCAAAACAGAGCAGAATCTGTAACTAATTATTTTACAAAAACTAAAAGTTTAAATGCTGCAAGGTTTACAACTAAATGGTTTGGAGAAGAACAACCAGTAGCTGATAATAATACTGAAGAAGGTCGTTCAAAAAATAGAAGAGTAAATATTGGAATTGTACCTAATGAAAAAATGAAAGAAGAAGCTAAAAAAGAAGCTGGTTCTAATTAATTTTAAAAATATTGTATGCTTGTAAATTTCATTAATGAAATTACAAATTTTCAATTAACAAATTTTCAATGGCTTTTAGCCTTTTTAGGTTCCTTTTTTTTAGGACTTAGCAAGGCGGGAATAAAAGGAGTTGGCGTTATTATAGTCACTATAATGGCCATTGTATTCGGTGGAAAATCATCAACGGGAGTATTAATTCCGATGATGATTTTTGCTGATATATTTGCCGTAATATATTACCATAGACATACCCAATGGGAATATTTACTAAAACTTTTACCTGCCATGGTTGTAGGTGTTTTGTTAGGTGTTTTAATAGGTAATGATATTTCCGATATTGTTTTTAAACAGACAATGGCTGTTTTAATTTTAGGCATTGTTCTTTTTATGATTTATATGGAAAGAAAAAAATCGGATGAGATTCCTAAAAATCGATTTTTCTCTTTAAGTATGGGGCTAATTGCCGGTTTTACTTCTATGATTGGAAACTTAGCTGGCGCCTTTTCAAATATTTACTTTTTAGCCATGCGTTTACCAAAAAATCAATTTATAGGTACGGCAGCTTGGTTGTTTTTTATTATAAATGTTTTTAAATTGCCTTTTCATATATTTGTTTGGAAAACAGTTTCAGTTCAAAGTTTGGCTTTAAACATTTTTTTGATACCTGCCATTGTAATTGGTTTTTTTGCAGGTATAAGTTTAGTGAAACTTATTAATGATGAGTTATATAGAAAATTCATTTTAATAGTTACTGCAATAGGAGCTCTTATTATTTTATTTAAATAATTTTTATGGAAGAATACTTTTTTCAATGTTCGTATTGCTGGGAAGAGGTATCTATTCTACTAGATACATCAATTACAAATCAAACATATGTTGAAGATTGTGAGGTTTGTTGTAATCCTTTAGAGTTTAATGTTTGTTTTAAAAATGGAGAACTTGTAAACTTTTCTGTAAATTTAGTTCAGTAGAATTAAATCATCTCATCTAATTAATTATAATTAAGCTTATGACAAAGGTTTATACATCTAAAAAACTTGAGAAAATAATAAAAAAGAGAATTGTGGAAAATTCTCTTGATGTAGAAAATATTTTCGGCAAATGGAATGCTTCTTTATTTTATATTGCCCGAAAAAAATGCTTAATTTTTGTAAACTCAAAAAGTTTCTATTCTGTTATAATTCCCAAATTTTCAATAAGTGAATTAGGTAAAATAGATCAACTTTTTCTTGAGAATTTTTACCAACAATTAATTTTTGAAAAAATAGATGTTGATTTAGAATTTATAGTTAAAAATATAGGTAAACTAAGTTTTCATCATACAGATAATGATAGAAAGATAACAGGAATAATAAATTATCATATTTCAAATGTTGATTATTTAAAATATGATTATGAAATTTTTAATTCTGCCGTAATTAGAGAATTAACTAATAAACTAAATTTAATTCCTTTTAAACAATTAGGATGGAAAAATCCGAATGTGGTAATGAATGAAATACTAAAAAGTGATTAAACTACTATGGGTAAGCTATTTACAATGTAAATTGAATTAACGATCTGAAAAGTTTATTTTACAACCGGTACTATTCTTTTTTTTAATTATTATCTACAAATACTTTTTAACTCTTTATTTAACCTAGAAAAAGATATTTTTCGGTCAATAATTCCACCATTTCCATCAATTAAAACCATATGAGGAATGGATGATACATTATACATATATGCAATTCTAAAATTATCGTCATAAATATGGTTCCAATCAAGAATTTGATCTTCAGCAAGACCACTTTTCCAGGAATTTCTATTTTTATCTTCTGAAATAGTAATTATATCAAAACCTTTATTCTTGTATTTCATATACAATGAACGTATTTGAGGTGTAACTTGTCTACAAGGACCACACCAAGAAGCCCAAAAATCTAATAATACAGCTTTCTTACCTTTTAATATTGAAGCTAAATTTAAATCTGAACCATTTAAAGACTCTCCAGAAAACATAGGAGCCAATTGTCTTTTTACCACAGCTTTTGCTAATTTTTGTTCATTTTTTAATTTTATAGCTTTTAGTTCACTCAATTTCAGTTGAACAGAAGTGCTTAATTCCGGGTTACTTAAAGTAGCAGTTAATTCTTCAATTTTTTGAGTATTTTCAATACTTAACTGATTGTTTTTTAGTAAGTCTTGAATTATTATAGTTTTAATTGGATTGAAGTTAATAGTATTCAAGGAGTTCATTTTATACGTTAAAATACTTTTATTAATTGAATCTAAACTCTTGTTTAAATCATTTCCTTTAGAATCTTTTAATTTTCCGTACTCGTTAATTAGTAGTAATTTAGACTGATTTACCTGATCTAAGCCTTCAATATAAGAATTGTATGATTGCTGAGATTTTCCACCAAAAATAAGCTGCTTTTTTGAAGAGGCGTATAATTGGTAATCCACGTTTTCTAATACAAATGGAATGGTCAATTCATCTTGTTTTAATTGTATAGATGCAAATTGAATAGTTTCTGAATTTCCTGAAATTTCAAAGTAATTATTTTTAATTGAAGCAGAATCAATAAGTATATTGTTGTTATTAAATAAATACGCTGTTTTAGAAACTGCATTAGGAACATTTCCATGAATGGTATATCCTTCAATTATTTTAGCTTCTTTTTTATCAGTGCAAGATGTTATTATTAATAAAAAAAGAACAGTACTTATAATTTTAGCAATCTTAATCATTTTAGGTATTTTATACAATTATACGGAAAAATATTTTTCTTAATTAGTAAATAGTTTAATTGAAGTATTATAAATTATTGAACTTGCGCATTAAAACAACTTAAATTAGCTAATAACTTTATTTTTATAGTTAAAATTTCACACACTTATACAGCATAAAATCAAATGGATGAATATTTATTTTTAATACTATCCTTTTTAACCGTTATTGCACAGTAATTATACTACACATACTTTTGTCACTATATTTTTGATAGTATAATTAAAACTATATAAAATAATTATTAAAATGAACTTAACCAAAATATTAAATAATCGTTATTCAGTAAAAGAATTTGATGCTACTAAAAAAATCTCAGATTCAGATTTTGAGCAGATAAAATCCATATTACGTTTATGTCCGTCCAGTGCAAACTTACAACCTTGGCATTTTTTAATTGCAGATACAACAGAAGGTAAAGAGCGAATTGCTAAAGGTACGCAAGGATTTTTTAAATTAAATACCCCTAAAGTTTTAGATGCATCACACGTAATTGTTTTCGCTGTACGTACAGATGTGGACGAGACATATATGAAAAGCATATTAGAGCAAGAGGATAAAGATGGTCGTTTTACGGAGAAAGAATTTAGAGACCAAATGCATGGTGGTCGTTTGTTATTTACAAATATTCACCGCTTCGATCTTAAAGATTTACCACACTGGCTAGAAAAACAAGTGTACTTAAATATGGGCGCCCTTTTATTAGGTGCAGCTAGCTTAGGTATTGATGCTTGCATAATGGAAGCTTTAGATTTAAAAGCTCTGGATGAAGAGTTTGGTTTACGCGAAAAAGGCTTCAAAGCTTTAACGGTAGTGTCTTTAGGGTACAGAAAAGAGAGTGATTTTAATGTAAAACTACCAAAATCAAGATTTTTAGAAAAAACAATTATCACACAATTATAATCAATCTTAAAACTATAGAAATTATGAAAAAGTTTTTTTAAACTATTGGCGAAATTATTAAAGTCTTATTGGTTGCGGTAGTAATTATATATTTCTTTTTACCAAAGGTTCTATTGAAAATGCATCACATTCACCCCAATTAGAAGTCCCAGAGGAAGTAGCAAACGATATTAAAAAATTCATCTCAAAAACTAAATAAACTATAATAACTAATACAAAAATTAAGTACGCTGCCAAAGCATAAATATTTTGTTTTAATATAGAAATACCAGAAATAAATGCTGGGCATTACATTAAGCGATTATAATTAAATTCATAACCGCTTTTTTTATTGAAATAAGATATAAATAGAAAATTCTGGTGTAAATACCTTTACAAACCAATTCAGCCATATGATTAAAAAAAAATATTTTATTTCCTTCTGTTTGCTAATAGAGGAGGAGGCTCTCCATTAAAAGGATTCCAACGAGAAATACTTTTAGCATCAATCCCTGAAGCGCGAATTACAGCTCTATCTCCATAACGCTCACGCATTTTATCCATAGCTTGGTACAGATTAATAATCTTATCATTATCTTCAAATATATTAATTTGGTGTCCGCCATTCACCAAATGACTAAACCTAATACCTACTAACCTTACCAATAATCTACGTTGGTATAAAGATTTAAAGAGGTCTTTAATAATGGGGATTATGGTATGATCTGAAGCGCTATACGGAATACGTTTTTGTTTGGTATATGTTTGAAAATCTGAATACCTAATTTTAAATGTAACACAGGCTGTTACTTTGTTTCCTCTTCTTAATTGATAAATTAAATTTTCTGCCATAGCAACTATTATGCTGTCTAGTTTAGTTACATCGGTAGTGTCTTTTTCAAAAGTGCGTTCTGTTGAAATTGATTTACGTTCGTGGTATCTAATTACAGGACTGTTATCTATACCATTTGCTTTTTTCCAAATAGCAGCACCATTTTTACCAAAAACTCTACTCATCATTTCAATGGGCATTTCCTGAACGGTTTTAATTCGTTTAATCCCTAAATCGCACAATGAATTATAGGTTTTTTCTCCAACCATAGGGATTTTACGAACCGAAAGCGGCGCTAAAAATGGTTTTTCAGTTCCTGTATTAATTTTTAGCTCATTATTAGGTTTTGCTTCGCCTGTAGCTATTTTTGAAACGGTTTTATTAGCCGATAATCCAAAGGAAATTGGCAATCCTGTTTCTTTCATAATTCGTTGGCGCAATTCTGTAGCTAATTGATGGCATCCAAAAAATTTATCCATTCCTGTTAAATCTATATAAAATTCATCTATTGAAGATTTTTCATACAGCGGAACACTGTCTTTTACAACATCAGTTACCAGTTTAGAATATTTAGTATAAATCCCCGAATTACCTCTTAAAACAATTGCTTCGGGGCAAAGTTGTCTTGCCATACGCATAGGCATTGCTGAATGAACGCCGTATTTACGAGCCTCATAACTACAACTAGCAACAACACCTCTGTCTGATGTTCCGCCAATAAGTACGGGCTTATTATTTAATCTGCTATCTATTAAACGTTCACAAGAAACAAAGAACGTATCTAAATCCATATGTACAATTGATCGTTCCATTATAGTGCTTTTTCTGTTGGTTCATCGGTATATCTCGGATCTTGAATAATGGCTAATTTTTCAAAATAAGTTACTTCAATACTAACACAATCAAATTCAGCAACTACTTTGCCTTCTATTTTATAAATACCATTTCCTTTAAAACGGTATTTATTTGCTACTTGTGGAAAATGAACAGTATCTATATGGTCTCCTTTTACATCTACAAAAGTTCCAAAATACATTAAATCGCCTTTTGAAGTTATAGTGTGTTTTGCAGTTACATAATAGCCGTAAATAGTAACGTTTTTATGAATATAGCTTAGTAAATCATTTGCAAATACATTTTGTTGTAAAGGCTTGGTTAACAGCTTAAATGGACTACAAAGAGGAAAGCCAATGTATTGTAATTCATCAAAAGCATCTTCTAATTTGGTACTTTCCAATTCTGGAGTTTTATAGGTTATTTTTTCAGATTTAAAAAGTGTTACAACATTTTCTGTTAAGTTCACTTTATTTACTTTCATATATGCTTCCCATAATAATTCTCGTTTGTTTCGCCCCGTAAATTGAAAAGCATTTATTTTAATTAAAATTGAAATTTGTTCTAATGAAATAGGCACTCTATCAATAAAATCATCTAAATCTTTAAAATACCCGTTTGCAATCCTTTCTTCAATTATTTTTTTTGAATTAGACGCTTCAAAAGAATGTAACATCATAAACCCTAAATAAATAGTATTTTGTTCAATGTAATTCCTTGTATATGATTTATTTATATGAGGACCGCTTATAATTGCTCCATTCATAATTGCTTCGTGAATATAGTATTCTGGACGGTAAAATCCACCGCCATTATTAAGTGTTGCAACCATATATTCTAAAGGAAAATAGGCTTTTAAAAACAAACTTTGATAACTTTCTACGGCGTAAGAAGCAGAATGACCTTTGGCAAAAGCATAGCCTGCAAAACTCTCTATTTGTCGCCATATTTCAGAAGTAAGTTCTAAAGAATGACCTTTATTTTTACAATTTTCAAAAAACTTATTTTTCACTTTTGAAAACTCATCTCTAGATCTAAATTTACCGCTCATTCCTCTTCGCAGCATATCTGCTTCGCCCAAAGTTAAACCACCAAAATAGTGGGCCACTTTTATAACATCTTCTTGGTACACCATTACTCCGTAGGTTTCGGGCATAATATCTAATAAAATAGGATGTGCATCTTTTCTTCGTTTTGGATCTCTATAGCGGTGTATATATTCACGCATCATCCCAGATTTTGCAACACCTGGGCGAATTACAGAACTTGCCGCAACCAAGCCTAAATAATTGTCTACTTGTAATTTTTTTAACAGCATACGCATTGCAGGAGACTCCACATAAAAACAGCCAATTGCTTTTGCATTTCGTAAAATATGTTTAATCTTTTCATCTTCTTTAAAGCGCTTAATATCGTGTATATCAATAGGAGGGAGCTTAGGATGATTGTATTTTACAATATCTACTGTTTCACGAATTTTACCCAATCCTCGCTGACTTAAAATATCAAATTTGTACAATCCAACATCTTCTGCAGCCACCATATCAAACATTGCTGTTGAAAAACCTTTTGGAGGTAAAAACGTTGCTGTGTAATAATTAATTGGTTTTTCTGAAATAAGAATTCCACCTGCGTGTAAACCTAAATAATTAGGGAATCCTTTAATTAATTTACTGTATACCAACACCAACCGAGACATGTTATCAATTTTTTGAACATTAAAATTCCCCGTAGTTAGTTTATCAATTTCTTCTTTGGGTAAACCAAATACTTTGCCCATTTCACGTATAGAAGCCTTGTATTTAAAGGTGTTGTAAACGGCAATTAAAGAAGTATGTTTAAAATGTTTAAAAATAAAGTTCATAATATCATCTCTATTTCGCCACGAAAAATCAATATCAAAATCTGGAGGATTGGTTCTATAAAGATTTATAAAACGCTCAAAATATAAATCCAATTCAATAGGGTCAACATCAGTAATTCGTAGTAAATAAGCTATAATACTGTTTGCACCGCTTCCTCTACCAACATAGTAATACTCTTTGCTACGTGCATATTTTAAAATTTTCCAATTGATTAAAAAGTAGGAAACAAATTGTTTTTCTTTAATAATTTTAAGTTCTTTTTCTAAACGTTCAAATACCCGTTTTCCAATTCGTTTATACCTATAATTTAAGCCTTTATAAGCCAATTTTTTCAACAGTTTAAAATCTAACTCCTTATTGCCAGTATATGTTTCTTGATTTTTAGGTTTTGTACCCGAAAAATTAAATGAAATACTACAAGCATTCATTAATTTTAGTGTGTTATTAATAATTATAGGATATTCTTTATAAATACTTTTTAATACATTTTCAGGTATAAATACATCATTTTCAGAACCTTCTTCAGATTTAGGAAGTTTACTTAATAAGGTATTATTATCAATAGCTCTTAAAAGCCGATGTGTATTAAATCCTTTTTTATTTTGAAATGAAACCGTTTTTAAAATCACTAATTTTTCTTGTTGATGTCTCCATTTAGAAAGTCGTAATTGATTTAAATCAGAAGGTTTAATACCTATATATTCATTTTCATTTAATTCTGTAATATTATTTTTAAAAGGGTAGATGACAAAGGTGTTTGCTAGTTTTTTTGCTTTATTTGGAATTTTAAAATCTTTTGTGTGCAAAAATTCAGAAAGGTAATTATTGATACTGTGGTACCCTTTATTATTTGCTGCAAGAATTATAAACTTTTGAGCAGCTTTATTTCTAAAATCGACACCAAGTATTGGTTTTATTGCGTTTTTTGAAGCTAAACGAACAAACTCTAAATTAGATGATGTACTATTAATATCAGTTAAACAAACCGACGTTACATTTTGATCTAATAAACTTGAAATAAGTTCTTTAGGAGCTATAGTTCCATACCGTAAACTGTAATATGTGTGCGTATTAAGATACATCAATTCTTAAAAATTATTGTTTGAATTTATTTTTTGCTAAATTAGCCAATATATTTAGCGAGTGTTGCTAATATATTTAGCAATATGAAAATTTTAACAAAAAACATACGGTATATTAGAAAGCAAAGAGGTGTTTCTCAAGAGCTCTTTGCAGATGATTTAAGCGTTACCAGAGGTCGTATTTGTGCATACGAGTGTAATAAAGCAATACCAACCTTAGAATTTATAATTAAACTATCTGAATATTCAAAATTGAGTATAGATACCTTAGTTAAAGAAAATTTAGATAAATTAGAGCAATAGATTATAGCTTATGTGTTACCAAACTCGTTTAATTAAAAAAAGAGAAGAAATTGCAGAGCGATTCAATACAGAAATTGATGCGTTAAATGATTATGAACCTATTGAGTTTTGTAAGGCATTTAATTATCCCAAAACACCTGTTATTACAAAAGAAAACCCTTCTGAAATAAAATTTTTTAATTGGGGATTAATACCTCAATGGTCTAAAAGTGAAGAAATTAAACAGTACACATTAAATGCCAGAATTGAAACATTATCAGAAAAAGCTTCTTTTAAAAATGTGGTTAAAAACCGTTGTTTAATTATTGCTGATGGTTTTTACGAATGGCAATGGAAAAACAAATCTGGATATAAAAAAGAGAAGTATTTAATTACACTTCCAAATGAAAAATTGTTTGCTTTTGCTGGAATTTATTCCCAATGGGTAGATTTTAAAGGCAATACTACAAATACATATTCAATAGTAACTACACAGGCAAATGAATTAATGAGTACCATACACAATACAAAAAAACGTATGCCCGTAATATTAAAAGAAGAAGACGAATTAAACTGGCTAAACGGTACAGATTACAAGGATTTTGCATACCCATATACGTGTAAATTAATTGCAAAAAGCACCGAAAAAGATAACGGGCAATTTGGATTGTTCTAAAAAATAAAGTAACTATTTTTTTATTTTCAACAAGAGTAAATATGTTATTTTAAAACGTGTAAAAAACTGTAATTAAATACGTTGTAATTGTTTATGTCATTTAAAAATTTAAGTATTTTATTGTAGTAACATTTTTATTAAAGAAGAGTTGATTTATTTTCTAATCCCTATTTTTACAGAAATATTTAACAAATAAAAAATTAACATATTACTATGGACGAAAAATTTATACATATGGTTTTCTTTTGGTTAAAAAACCCAACAGATGCAACTGATAAACTAGAATTTGAAAAAGCAATAAATAAATTTTTAGAGACTTCAGTTTATGCCAAAAACAAACATTTTGGAGTACCTGCTAAAACCAACAGACCTGTTGTTGATAGTAGTTATACATATTGTTTAAAAGTAACTTTTGAAAATATTGAAGAACACGATAAATATCAAATAGAACCAGCTCATAAATTATTTATTGCTGAAGCCTCTAAATTATGGGGAAAAGTTTTAATTTTTGATTCAGAAAGTGTTTAAAAAACAACCGTTTTATTCAGTTTTATAAATTTGAAGTAAGTTAATAATTACGTATCTTAGTATAGGATTTCAAAAATATAATTATGACTGATATATCTGTTTTTTTAGCACAATTTTGGGGATGGTATATTGTAATTTTCTGTAGTTTACTTATTGTAAGACCCAAAAGAATGGCACAGCTATTAACTTTTGTTGAAGATGAAAAACATTTGGTTTTAACATCTTTATTAGCAATTATAATAGGCTTACTTAATATTTTAATTCATAATATATGGGAAGCTAATTGGAAACTAATTATTACACTTATTGGTTGGGCTTTTTTATTAGAAGGAATTGTCCGTTTTTCTTTTCCAAGAACTTCTTTAAAAACATTGAATGCCCTTAATGTTAAAATGACACCATATATATTAGTGGCACTTTTTATAATAGGTTTTTTCTTATTAAACAAGGCTTATCTTATTGTTCCTTATTAATAATTTTAACAATAAAACCTCCTTTAAATTAAAGATAATTAGCTTAAATTATTTTTCTTAAGGTAGCTGTTTATTATTTTTAAAACAATAATAGCCAAGCTACTACAAACTAAAAAACCTACAAATAGAGGTAGAGCTGTACCGTTAATATTTCGCCCAATAATAGCACTTATAGGTACTGCCATAATTGTAGAAATAAAACCAGTTACTGCTGCGCCAATACCAGCAATATGAGCAATTGGCTGCATTGCTAATGCTCTTAAATTTCCAAATAGAAATCCAATTGAAAAGAATTGAAGCGCAAAAAATGCTAAAAGAATTTCAATACTAGGGTTTTTACTATTATAAAACAGTACTATATAAAGTAAAGAAACTGTAAAAAACATATACAATGCTATAGTTGCAATTTTTTTCATCCCAAATTTAACAACTATAGATCCATTAGAAAGGCTAGAGGCTGCCATTGCAATAGCCAATCCAGAAAATAGATATGGAAATTCATCAACTAATTTATATTGATGTTGAAATATTTGTTGAGCTGTACTTAAATACACCATAAAAGAACCTGTTATAAAACCTGAAATAATAGTATAACCAATGGTTTGTTTGTATTTAAACAATTCTTTTGTACCATCTAAAATTAATGTTTTTGAGAATTTTATTCTATATTCAGGATGTAAAGTCTCTGGTTGTCGCAACCAAAACCAAACAGAAATTACAATTACAAAAACTAGCTGAAAATAAAAGATGGCTTCCCAATTATAAATGTCAAGCGCCAATTTACCTAAAGCAGGAGCGAAGGTTGGTACTAATAAAAACATAACTGTAATAAAAGACATGATTCTTGCCATGTAATCTCCACTAAAAGTATCTCTAACAATTGCAATACTTATTGTTCTTGCTGCAGAAAGCCCAATTCCTTGAAGAATTCTACCTATTACCATAACTTCAATAGATGAGGCATTTAAACAAATAAAACTAGCAATTATAAAGATCACAAAACCCACGTAAACTATTGGTTTTCTGCCTACTGAGTCTGAAATAGGACCAAATAATAAAGGACCAATTCCCAAACCTAAAAATATCATAATAATTAAAAGTTGATTCTCACTATCAGATTCAGTCCCTATAGAGTGTCCAATAACATCTAAAGCTGGGAGTAAAGCATCAATTGCAAGTGCTACAACCGACATTAAAGATGCCATTAAGGCTATAAATTCAAATTGAGAGATTTTCTTTTTTTGCATTGCGCAAATCTACATGAACTTAACCATTGCCAAGCAGTTTTATTATAATAAAAAGTAATTGTACTATTAGAATTTGTAATTTGCAACAACAAAATTAATTTATGCCTGTACAGTTATTAAAAGATTCTATTGAAGGAATTGATATTTATTTATTAGATCAGATTTTAAAAAATCGTTACCAAGCAAAAACTAAAATAGTAGATGCAGGTTGTGGAAATGGTAGAAATTTAAAATGGTTTTACAATTCAGGATTTACAATTTATGGAATTGATCAAAAATTGGATAATATAGAATATTGTAAAAATACGTACTCAAATCAAAAAAATCATTTTAAACAAGCAGTTGTAGAAAATATTCCTTTTGAAACTAATTATTTCAATCATGTTATATGCAATGCAGTTTTACATTTTGCAAAAGATTTAAGCCGTTTTTTAGAAATGTTTGAAGAATTACTCAGAATATTAAAACCTGAAGGAAGTTTATTTATTAGAATGGCTTCTAATTTTGGTATGGAAAACCAAGTGGAATATTTAAACAATGGGAATTATAAATTACCAGATGGCTCAACAAGGTTTTTATTAACTACTGAAATTTTAGAGTATATTCAGAATAAATTTAATTTTACTTTGCTAGAGGACGTTAAAACTACTATTGTACAAAATAAAAGATGTATGACTACATTGGTTCTAAAAAAGAGTTAGGGCTGAAGTAAAATATTCTATTTAACATAATATAAATTATAGTACAAATGTTATCATTTGGTTATTTAAGAGAGAAGTCCATTTGATAGCTATAATGTAGTATTATGTAAAATATCCCAGAAGCATTTGTTTTCATAAGAATAATTGGAACTTGGGTCATTAAACTAATAATCGGTTTGCTTCGCAGAGTTTTTTAAAACATTATGTATCTATAATTAGCCGTTATGTAAAATAGCCGCTACCAAGCGCTCGATTGTTTTATAAAATCAAATTGCTCTGGCAATTTATTTTACACACAATTATCCATCGCTTGCCAACGCCAAAATAAAAGCTAACCTTTTTACACTTATTAAAAATCGCGTCTTCGATAAAATGTACGTAATAAAAAATTTTAGACGATTCTCATGGATTGCCACAAGAGCTTAAATTTTATGAAATCGACTTTTTAGGAGATTCACGAACACATTTGAAGTTTCTGCAAATAATTAAATAAGTGAGTAAAAATAAAATTCTAAGCACTTACTATATTCTCTAATTATTATTTAATCTTTTTCTGATTGCAACTATTTAATATTATGTAAAATAGAAATTCAAGATTTGAACTTATAAAGTTTTTATTAATTCTTTTTTTCTTGATAAAAAAAGAAACAAAAAAATCAAGACTGCATATAATTTCGGAAACAATTAACTGCTCATTCGCTATATTTTAGGCGGCACAAATTGAAAAGATTGAGAATCTTTGCAATTTTGAGCGGGTTGATGCCGTTGGCAAGAATGCTTCTAAACCCCTAAAATATGTACGCTCCACTCACCTATTGTTTTACCAAAATTTTATGAGGTCAAGTTTAACATCGATAATTTTAAAACAGAAATGTATTGAAGAAAGCAAAATTTGTAATATGCAAACTGAAAAATTACTAATTCTTAGTAGATTGATTATAAATTACTGGCATTTGCCCTTTCCATTTATTCCATAAATCACCATCACAAATTAGATTTGTCATAAAATGACCAACATTTATACGACTAGTTTTACCAGCGTCAAAAATAGCACTTCTAATTGGAGAAGGGTAAATTATATAATCGGTTACTTCATCTTCATTAATTAAACCGTCTGGTCGCACAGCAACCCACTCAATACAATGGTTATCTTGTCCGATTTCGGTTCGTAAATAATCTGCCGCATTTTCATTATCAACTTGAGGTGGTAAAAGTAACCTTATAAGCCCAATAACGCACTTTTGGCCAAATGAAATAGGTTCCTTTAAATCTCGGTTACGATTCCCAGTAGTATTCATTAAGACATACTTTACAGGATGCTCTGGAGCATTTTCTTTAATCGCGCTGCATAGTCTACGTGCTGTATCTGTAACAAGTTTTCTGGGTTGTCCATAAATTCCATTCCAATTCATATTATGTCCAAGACATGAAACAACTGCGTTGCAACCATGAACATATTTGGTCATCTCTAAGTCACTAAGATCTAAAATACTTGCAGTCATAATATGTAACCGTTCATTATTTTTCCATGATTCAGGTAACTTTTCAGCAGATCTTACAACTATTTTTACGTTTTGTTCTCTAATAAGAAGTTGTTCAACTAATTTCATTCCTGTTGCACCACTTGCACCTACTACTAATGTTGTCATATTATTTGAGTTTTTTTATCATTTATTTAACTATAAATGAACATTATACACTTATTAAATTATCTGTAAAGTTTTCATCAGATCGCGTTCCATAGGGGTCTATAACAATAAATTTAGGCAATTTTTCCAACCGCATCAACTGGCAGATTTTAATAATTGATGTATTAATCAAATATTAAAACTCCTGTTTTAACCAAAATTTCATGAGGCCAAGTTAAACATCTAAATTCTAACGGTTTAAATAAACACCTGTTTTAATTGTGTTTATTTAGTGCTATGCCTAGTCTTTATTTTTTATTTCAGAAGCTTTTATAACTTCCATTATAACATTCAAAACCTTGTCATTTCCAGTGAAATAATCTATCGATGATAAACTAATTGGAATATGAGGAGCGATCCAGTTACGATGGTCTTCTGCTTTATAAGTTTGATGATATTGTGAAGCTACAATTCCCATTAAACCTGAATATGGTAATTTGAACCATCCTGCTTCTCCAATAAAACTTGGTCTTGATCCACTAGGCTCACCCATTAAAATTGCATTTGTGAACTTTGTTATTTCAGTCAATAAATTTTGAGCCGCAGAAAATGTTTCTCTACTGACCAAAACGAAAATTTTTCCTTTCGGATTTAGAATTTCAAATTCGATTAATGTTTTTAGCATGGGAGGAAATATAGAACCATCTCCACCGCTATTAAACCGCATGTCCAAAATTAAATTTTGAGAATTGCTTTGCTTTATGTTTTCTCGAAGTTTCAAATTAAAATCCAACAAAGTCAGTCCTTCTTTTTGTTGGACTACGTTAAATTGTATATACATTGCATTATACTTAGGCAATGTTTTTGCCCAATAATTATCTTCTTTTTTTGATAAAAATAAAGGTTGATTTTCTGTTTTTAGCTTTGGTAATATTGGCATACCCGTAAACTTCCAAGAAATCGGATTCATGGTTACTTTTTTAGATTTTCCTTCTTTATCACTTATGGTTATTGTTACTTGATTCGCGTTCTTAATAATTCCTAAACCTTCTAATACATCGGGTAATCCCAAATAATAAGGCCCTAACCAAAGTATTTGCATATCATTATCCCTTGCATTTACAGCATTTGTTTTTTGAAGTGCCACTTCAACAGGTGTATTTTCAATCAAATCTACTTTAAAGCCAATCCATTGTTCGAAACCTTCCTCAGCATCAACAATAAATAACCCATCATTAAACTGATAAAACTGAACGGGTAGTTTTTTTAAAGCACCTTTACTTGGAGATGTAGGTAAAATAAAATTATGGCCACTTCCTAAAGCTCCGAATAGTTTAATTATTTTGAAAATTATTTGTTCATCGGATAATGACGCTATATTTGTTTTTATATCTATAATTTCTTTTGATAAATCTGTTTTTGAAATAGCTTTAGAGCTATACCGTAACTCATTAATTCGTTTCTCTAAATATGTAATATCTCTAGACCAAGCTTCTTCTCTTGTTATATCTTTTTGAGTATCATTCCCAAATAGCGCTAGAAAATCTTCATCTTCATTGAAGCTTTTAAAAGCAGAACTGCCTTTTATGAAGGGTTTTTCGTCATAACGTGCTGCAAAACCTTTTCGCAGCCATAACAAAGCGTTATCTTTATCTCCATCTTCAGCATAAGCTTCGGCAATTTTTATCATAATATCATTTGAAGGCGCTGAACCTGTCGGAATTCCTGTTAAGATAGTTCCGCCAAGGTCAAGAGTTTTCTTTAGTGCCGTAATGGCGTTTTGATACTGCTCATCTTGATAATAGGAAAGTCCTAGTACATAAAACAAATCTGAATCGCTTTGATAGAGTCCTGTTAGGTTCTCTAAAATTGGAATCGCCTCTTGCCATTGTTCATTATTGACTAAACTTATTGCCTCGTTTCTCTGTTGAAAGTATTCTATTTTGCTTTCTATATTGCTGTTTCCCGTTTGGGAAAAAGCATAAGAGATATTAAGAAAAATTAATAAGACCAGACTCGCAATGTTTACTTTTTTAATGTTTGCTTTTTTCATGTTTATTTATCTATTGTTACCAACATTTATTTTAATCTTTGGTTATTATTAACTGTCCATAATGTATGTGACGAATATTGGGACTATCGTCTGGATAGATGGAAATATTCTTAAAAGAAACTGGAATGCTTCTGGAGTAAGCCATATCTGGCCCATCCGTAACATGAAAATGCAAATGTGGTTCTGTACTATTCCCAGTATGCCCTAAGCTGGCAATGTGCTGACCTCTTTTTATGATATCACTAGGTTTAACCGTTAAGCTTCCTTGTTTTAAATGTAGATAATAAGAATATTCGCCATTGTCATGTTGGATAATGACATGATTACCCATTACATATGAGAATCCTTTTGCTAAAAGCTTTCCTTGATCTGCAACTGACCTTTCCGAATATTCGTCACTAGTTTCATTCGCTTGTTTCAGATTCTTGTTTGACTCGGTGGCTTCAGAAGAAGTAGAGATTACTTTACCATCACCAATTGAGTAGACAGGTTCTCCATAAGCATAGTAATCGTTGAGTTTCTCCCCGTCGCCTATGTGAGTGGTACCATCGCTGCCAATCTTTACGAGATCAAGTGCAAACTCTTGGATACTCCCCCATCTGTGATGGCTTATTAATGATGGTGCGCCCAAGGCTTGCCATGTACCTTTAAGTGGAAAGTGATACTCGTTCTTTGATTTGTGATTGATAACCTTCAAACTACCTTTTCCTATTATGGACTTTCCAATAGGGTCATGCGCTTTTACCACAACAGTAACCAAATCAGGCAATGTTTGAAAAAGCATTGTTCGATGAGTAATTACAATCGCTTGTTCATTTGATAAAGTTGTGCTTTCGGAGAAAGTGATGTCTTTTAGATATCTACTCGTTTGGAATTGAAAATCATAATATTGCAAAATTCCTTTCTCTTGGTAGGTTTTGAATTTTTTAGCAGATTGTTTCAAAATGGTGTCTTGGACTTTATATCGCTGTAATTCCTTTCCGTCTCGCGTTACTATAATCGCAACGTCATCGATAATTGCGTCCTCATTTGAGTGGTTAATAATTGCTATATTTTGAATTACAGCACTATATAAATCAATTGGAGTTCCGGAACCTTTGGTTTCATAAACATAAATTGACTCATCCGGCTGAAATTTGATTTCTAATTTTGATTGGGCGAATAAATTACTATAGCACGTAAAGAATACAGCGATAATTTTAATTGAAAAAAATATAAAATTTTTCATAACACGTTTTTAATTTAACTAATTATTGTTGGTATTGGTTTGAATAAACACCTGTTTTCCAGCCCGTCCGGCAGGCGGGAATGGCGTTTATTTGTTGTTAAGCATAATTTTTATTGCAGTTTTTATATTGTCTTCATATACTCTATCTATTAATAAATGAAAGGGATCTATAGCTAATTTTGCAGGGATCGAATCAATTTCAAAGTTGAATGTCATTTCAGGCCTATCCATCTTTACTCTTTTTACAAATAGTAATCTCTCTTCACCTGAATCAGCAAAAGCACCTACATCAATCCAATCGTTTAATTGCATGGGTGTTTCATTTCCCATAGTATCAGCTAATAATTTCTTAGCCTCGATATCCATCGTGATTTGATACCTTCCATTTTCTAATTTTTTATAGGAAGCTTTTTCTAATCGGTTATCATATAAGGTGATTTCTTTAAACCAATCGTTTACTAAGTATTTTAAGGAATCAGGAACCTGAGGTTCCAAATGTTTCATAAAATCTAAAGAAGTAGGATAAGGTGGTTTTCTATATTTAAATTCTTCTAAGAAGTTTCGCATGGCGGTATTCACCTTTTCTTCACCAATATAATTTTGTAATGCATAAAGAATTACACTTCCCTTCCCATAATGAATATGCATTTTATTTTCTACCTTATAAAGTGGTAACTCTTTATCCGAATCATTACTTCTACCACTTAAATATCTATCGTGATTGTACTTTAAGAATTTACGCATTTTCATTGGTTTTTTGACAATACTCTTCATAGTCATTAAAGAAGAATATTCGGCAAAACTTTCACTGAGCATAGTGGATCCTTGCATTTTAGCACCTACTACCTGATGTGCCCACCATTGATGAGACATCTCGTGAGCAATGATTGCATCCACTATATTGTTTCCTTCTTCGTCTTCTAAGTTTATTATAAAACCAAGACCTTCAGAATATGGCATTGTACCTGGGAAAGCTTGTGCAAAATTCGCATATCTAGGAAATTCAATTATTCTGCATTGTTTATGCATGTATGGACCAAAGTTTTTGGTATAATAATCAAGCGATCTTTCCATAGCATCCAACATCATAGTTACATTTTGAGGATGTTTTTTGTCATAGTAAACTTCTATATCTATATCGTTCCATTTACGTGTTTTTACTTCATATTTTGCAGACATAAAAGAGTAGAAATGCTGAGATGGATGATCTACTTTATAGTGGTAATAATTACGTCCATTATCTTCCCATTTTTTTAATAAAGAGCCTGGTGCAATAGCGATCTGATCACCTGAGGTTGAGACTATAGCCTCAATGTTAATAAAATCAGCAGTACCATTTGTTAGATCGTTTTTCATGCGGTAATGAGAATCCACAGATTCTAATTCTGGGATACCAATTCTCGGTTTTAAACCGTATTCTTTACGTGTGTTTTTATCACTTATTTCATTTCTGGACTGGTATCCAAGTGAAGGTAAGACTCGTGATTCATTTAAGAACGTACCATTGTTTATAATTCGTGTATTTCCAATTCCATTTTCAAATCCTTTTGATATGTATTGCGTGTTTATTTCAATATTTATTTCATCTCCAGGATTCATTGGCTTTGACAATTTGTAAATTCTATATTCAAGCTTCTTGTCGTCTAAAACCAATTTGGAATTAGGTATCTTAATTTCAGGTTCCCAACGTGAATCGATACTGTAATGAATAGAATCAATAATAGATTCAGATTCATTAACAAGCGTCATTGTAGCTTTTACAAGCGCATTTCTATTGTAAGGAAATATATCAACATAGTACTTTATTTCACTAATTTTTGGTTGTTCATTATCTTTATACTTTTTGTATTCATTTTCATAATTAGCAGCCAATTGTACAAGCTCTCTACTTGTTTTATATTTGTTCAATACTTGAGTATTATAAAACACAAAACTTGCAACTGCAATCCAACAAAAAACTGTTCCAAAAACAATTATTCGATAGTTCTTTGGTATTTGTTTTTTTGCAATTTGAATTCGCTCTTTTAAAGAACTAATAGCGCCTCTATTCCATAACGCTCCAGCAATCAATAAGCAAATAAAAGAAAATAGAACCCAATACAAATTGAACCACATTACTCCTTTTAAAGATGGCCCAAATGCATTCATATCTGAGTAGATCATTGTTGGTACACCGCCAATTGAAAGCATATTAGATTCTACATCAAAAATTGATAATAGGTAACTCCAAAGAAATACTACCAAAATAGACACAAAATACCCTATATATTTATTGCTTAAAAGCACTTGAATCATGATCATGACTCCACTCCAAACGATGTAAGTCATTAAACTCGTGTAAAGAAAGTCTAAAAAGTAAATGTCTAATTCTATGTTATAAAACCCACTTGCCAATTGATAAAATATCCCGCAGATAATGAAAAACACATGTATCATCGTGGCAATACTTACTAATGAAAGTGCTTTTGTAGATAGTGAAATTAAGGACGTATGTGGTGTAGCATCAATTACTTCATTGATTTTACTTTCTCGATCTCTCCATATTAAATTACCACTAAAAAATACCAAAATAATAATCACAAATATCTCTGTTGATATTCTTATAGTGTCTATTACTTTATAAGTAAGAGGGTACGATTTCAGTCCGTAATATTCTGCTCCTCCAAACAAGGTTGCGATTAAAATTATAGCACTAAAGAGAAATAATATTTTGAACGCGGCGCTTTTTACAATGTTTAAGAAATTAATCAGAAAGAAACTTTTGAATTGAGTCCATTCTGTTTTTGCACCATAAATAGGATTTAATTCAGGAAGTATAAATGTTCCTTTGGACTTTATAATATCTTCTTTAGGAGCTTTAAACTTTGTGTTTTTAGTTCGGAATGAAAAACTAAAATAAGAAATGGCAAGAATAATTACTCCTGTTATAGTCCATAACAGTCTGTTAAGAATTAGTAGTCCAGAAAAAGAAGGACTTAGGGTGTTTTTCTCAATTGATGTGAAGTATTTTGCATACAATCCGTAAGCTCTAATCCCGAAAGTATCAGTTAAAGCTGCGATTGTCTCATTGTCAATATCTGAAATGAATGCTCCAGAAACGATATAGCCAATGATAATGATTAATGACCCAACGAATGAAATTACAGTACTTTTCCACTTGTTCGCTATTGTGAAAATGATAGTTCCTGCAAAAAACATATTTGGTAAAATGATAAGGAAATAGTTGTTTATAAATGTTTCCAAATAGAAATTTCCAAAACGTTCAGGATCAACCCAGCCCAAAGCAGGTGCAAGTATAGTACCTAATATAACCCCAAAAAAGATACCTAACATAGGTATCGTTGCCAAAACTAATGCGCCAAAGAATCTTCCGAAGAAATAACCTGATTTACTTATTGGAGCACTAAATAAAATCTCATTAAAATTATTCTCATGATCTTTTAAAGCAGCATTATTAAAAAATGAAGCAGCAATCATTAAACCAAAAAGGGTCAAAAAAGTTGTGTAAACTGTAATGGTGTGAGGCGCGTTTACATAAGCATTGCCAATGGTATCAAAAAATGGAATACCGCTTGCTGTAATTCCAAAGGTTAAGAGAGTCATTAATCCTAAAAAGATGTAAATCATCGGTCGTTTGAAAGCATATTTTAATTCTGAAAAGAAGAAAGTCATGAACATGATAAATAATTTTTAAATTAAACTAAAGTGTTTGATGTGTTTATTCTGGAAAAGAAAACATCTTCCAAACTAGGGTTCACTAACTCAAATCCATTTTCAGGGTTGGTTTCACTAAACACATGAATTAATGGCTGCCCTCCTACCATTTTGTTCGAAATAATAGAATAGTTATTCGCATATGTTTCTAGATCTTCTCGAGCCACAATTCTTTGAAATACCTTTCCGTCTAAATCATCAATAGCATTTTGTGGAGTTCCTTGGTATACAATTTGGCCAGAATTCATAACAGCCATTTTGGTACATAACTCACGTATATCATCAACAATATGAGTAGAAAGTATAACGATTACTTTTTTTCCAACTTCGGATAACAAATTATAAAAACGATTTCTCTCTCCAGGATCTAAACCAGCAGTAGGCTCATCTACAATGATTAATTTAGGATTACCAATTAACGCTTGAGCAATTCCAACACGTTGTTTCATTCCTCCAGAAAAACTTTTTACATTCTTTTTTCTCTTTTCATAAAGATTTACTTTATCTAATAAGTAATCTACTAGTTGTTTTCTTTCTTTTGAATTGATTATTCCTTTTAGAATTGCCATGTGATCCAAAAGTTGTTCGGCAGTTATTCCAGGATATACTCCAAATTCTTGAGGTAGATATCCTAAAACTTTTCTAAGCTCTTCTGGTTGATTGAGTATATCAATACCATCTAAGGTGACAGTACCACTATCAGCTTCTTGTAATGTCGCTAACGTTCTCATCAATGATGATTTTCCTGCACCATTTGGTCCTAATAAACCAAACATTCCATTGGTGATTTCCAAATTAATTCCGTTTAGAGCCTTTACTCCGTTAGGATAGGTCTTGGTTAGATTATTAATTTTTAATGTATTCATAATTGTTAGCTTTTTAATTGATGTGTTTAATTATCTAAAACGTCTTTTTGAATTCCATGTATTACTGTTAGACGCATTTACTCTAATTCTAAATTGTGTGTTGCTTAATGTTCTCATAATTTTTAGTTTTAATATTAACTTGATACAAACATATGTCCTTAGTTTAGGCTACAGAATTAAATATGACAAAGCCGATAATAATGGAGTCCCATTAGCCTATAATCACTCTCAATTCAGTTCATCCGGGAAATACCTGTGTTTGTACTAATTTGAATAGTGTATATCAATAACTTTGTGAGAACAACTTAACATCAGTAAATTTGAAGTATGATTTCATTTTTAAAAAAACGCAAGAGGGCTATTATAGGTGTCTTAGCTTTGATCCTATTATTCTTAATAACTTTGGCCATAGACAGGTTAATGAGCTTTCGCGATAATCCTATAACAATTGTACTATTAGCATTCTTTTGGATTGGATTTGTGTATTTGTTAAAGCCTTCTTTCGTAAAGAAATACTGGAAGTTAATTGTACTTTTTTATGTGCCTCTTCTTCTGTTTTTTACTTATATTCGTTTGTTTTCAGTTGATTTTGAGGCTTATGCGAAAATTAAAGAAGACATTCATTTTTTGTTCCTCTTAGTTCCACTTCCTCTATTTTTGGGTTTATGTCTATGGATATATCAGCAATGGAAATGGGTGCAAAACCTAAAAGCCGAAAAATCTAAAACAGAATTGTCATTACTTAGAGCGCAAATAAATCCACATTTCTTTTTCAATACTTTAAACAACTTATATGCTTTAACTATTAAAAATTCTAAACAAGCTCCAAATGTTATTTTGAAATTATCGGACATGATGCGTTACACCATTTATGAAGGTGAAAAAGAAACCGTTAAGCTTGGAGATGAAATTGAATACTTAAATAATTATATAGAACTTCATAAAATTCGGTATAAAAAAACCGTAGACATTAGTTTTAAACACGAAATAGACACGAGTTTATCAATAGCACCATTATTGTTCATCATTCTTTTAGAAAATGCTTTTAAACATGGTATTGAAACCCTTACAGAAAATGCCTTTATTCATATCAAATTGTATGAAGATAAAGAGTTCATTAATTTTGAAATAGAGAATAATTTTGATCCTAAAGAAATTAGTGAAACTAATGGAATTGGACTCACAAATCTAAAAGGTAGATTGGCTTTAATTTATCAGAAAAAATACGAACTTGATAGCTGTCAAGAAAACAATACTTATAAAGTAACTTTAAAAATCTCTAAACATGCTTAAATATATAATCATTGATGATGAGCCGCTAGCACATGAAATTATTGAAGAGTTTTGTAGTATGCTACCACATGTACAGTTAGAAGAAAATTGTTATAATGCCATGGAAGCCATGCAGTTTTTAAATGAAAACACTGTAGATTTTATGTTTTTAGATATCAATATGCCAAAACTTAGAGGTTTAGAATTTTTAAAAACATTGACAAAACCACCAAAAACCATTATTACTACTGCTTATAAAGAACATGCTATAGAAGGCTTTGAACTAAACGTAGTTGATTATATTTTAAAACCTTTTAGTTTTGATCGTTTGGTTAAAGCTGTAAATAAAGTTTCAGATGTTCAGGCTCCAAGGACCGTTATTAAAGAGGTTTCAAGATCATCAGAAAGCTCTACTCGGTTTTTTGTAAAAGGAGATAAAAAACACCATCAAATTGACTTGAGTGATTTATTATACATAGAAGCCTACGGAAATTACACCAAACTGTTTTTGAAAGATGGAATGATTGTGAGTCATGAAAAGATTTCTCACTATGAAGATTTATTAAATCCTTCTAACTTTTTACGAGTTCACAAATCATTTATTGTTGCGATTGATAAAATAAAATTCATAGAGGGTAATCGTATTTTAATCAATGAGCAAAAAATTCCAATTGGTCAAACATACAAAAGCAGTATTAATAAACTATATGGCAGTTAATTACCATTCCACACACATTATGCTTCCCTCCTACGTCGTCGCATAAAAAGTGTATCATTACATTGAAGAAGAAACATTTGAGAATAAATTTTTTTAAGAAACTGTAGATAAACTTTCGCTTTTAGCCAAAGCAAAGTAACATAACGCTAACATTATAATACATTTTACAATATTGGTTTATCCAGTAGATGAAGCAATATTTAAGAATGATGGCGCTGGCGATTATATTGTATTTAGCACTATTATTAAAATGATAGCTATAATTATATACTATGTCAAATATCCCACAGTCATACTAACTTCATTAGAATCATTCTCCTCGGGTCTACGTATTAGTAATCATTAAAATTTTAAGGTATTTGGATATTTATACGCTGCGAATATAAATAATGATGAAAAACTGGATTTATATCTTTAAATTTTACTTTTAAACTTTGAGCTTCTTTATCTGGTACTTGTTCAAGAATTAATTTACCAATTACTGGGCTGTTATTTCTATTAAAACCATAGTAAGCGCCTAATAAAATCAGTTTTAAATGGTGCTATTATCACAAAAAGAAAGCCTCTAGGTTTAAGCCTAAATGCTTTCTTTGAGTTGTTTTACTTTTTAGATAAGTTATAACGAAGAAGAATTATAACATTCGCTTTTATCTTAGTATAAAATTGAGTTATAACCTTAGAGAAAGATTATAACTCAATTAAAATAATACTACTATGATACTCTTAATGATTTAAAATTGATTGTATAGCTGATTCAGGTTGAATTTTAACTTTAGGATATTGGTTCAAATCAACGCCAAATACATTTACATCTGGATCTATAATCGCGCCTAAAACACTTGGCTTAGCATTTAGACCATCTGATACTGTTCCATCTAATATTTGATCTAATTTATTATTAGCATCCTTAGCATTTGTCTGTTGAGCTTTATCTAGAAACGCATTAAAATCTTTGTAAAGTTGAGACTTTTTGTCAAATAAATCTGAATTTAATCCGGTTACATAATACTCATATTTAAAGTTAAATGTTACTTTTTTAGTATCAGTACAAGGTGTAGTAAATTCTTGCTGCGAAGAATCTATAACAATATGATAGTATTTAATTTTTGGAAAATAGCGATAATCTCCAGTTGAATCCATAGGAACAGCCTCATGACATTGCCCTAGAAGGACATTATTGTATGTTCTTTTTTTATCATCCCAACTAAAACGTAATGATTCACCTACGCCACCAATAAAACTAGAAATATCTCCAATTATCGCCTCTGGTACTACTGCCGCATCAAATAATATTTTTACAAATGCAGTGTTAAAATCCATAACAAATTGAGTTACGGAATATGTTTCAGAAGTTATACTGAAATTGGTTAGTCCTCCCATTTCTGTAAGTAAATAAAACATGTAGTGTGTAACTGCTTTATCCCACTGTGTTTTTGGCTTAGGATCACCACCTACTGGTTTTAAAGCTCCACTAGATAATTTATCAAATACCTTTGTTCTCAAAGTTGCTATAAAATTTGAAATCTTATCACACGTTTGTTGACCTAACTCAAACTCTTTATTATCTTTAACAAAGGAGCTACTTAGGTTTACAAATGAGATTAATCCGTCTTTATCCTGAAAATTGGATTGACTGTTTTCTTCTGGTGCTAAAATAGCATCAAGAAGATTGTGCGTGGCAATAATTTTTTGATTTTTCATTGTTTTTGATTTAATTAATTTATTTTGGTTTACTGAAAATTCTAATAAATGAATTGGTGGATAAAGCGGATATCCACACACAACTTGATTGGTTGTTATACCAGGTATTATATGTTGTGGAATGCTTCTATATGGAATCCAGATATAGGTTGTATCTGGTCTAAATTCTGTGCCATTTGGATTAACTGGCTGAACGCCTGTAGGTACTGTGCCAACTATTTGAGTATATCCTCCCCAAACTGCAGGCGGATTTGTTGATGCTGGCACCCAAAACGAACCATCATCGTATCTAACAACTTCGTAATGTTGATGAAAAGTCCTAGACCAATTCCAATAAGCTGTAATATTGCGAAAAATTCCACGGTTTCCCTGCCAAACCTGGACTCCAGCCCATTGGCTTATAGATTGCCCAGAAACGTTTAATGTTCTTTTCATGATACTTTTATTTAAAGATTAATATTTGTTTTCGTTTCTCAAATCTGATAAAACAAATCCTTTAAATAAAAATAGATGAGTGAATGGGCAGATTATTTTAGTAAACAGCCAAAATTTATGAGTAAGTAAAAAATAATTAATTGTGAACTATAAAAATGATGTGATATATTTTAGATAGTTCTAAAAAGTTTGAAGACTTCGTCTTTATGAGCTTTACTAACGGGGATTTTATTATCACCAATAAAAAGCATATTACCCTCGAAGCCATTTACAGAACTGATATTAACAACATAGCTTCGATGAACTCTCATAAAACGTTTAACTGGTAGTTGTTCTTCTACTTTGTTTAGTCCAACTGAGTAGATAAAACGGTCTGAATTAGTATGTATAGTACAATAATTACTGTCTGCTTTTAAAAAGAGAATCTCTTGTAAGCGAACGCGTTCAAAATGATGATTTTTTTTAAGAAACAAACTATCTTTAATGTTAAGCACTTGATTTTCTGAAGAGTCAAAATCCCTTTTATCTAGTATTTCATTTTCAGAAAATTTATTAGAAAAGTTTTTTAAAGCGAGTTCAATTGCAATACAGACTTGGCGATTGTTAAATGGTTTAAGTAAATAAGCATGTGGCTTAACACTTTTAGCTCGTTCAATAATATAACTGTCCGCATGAGATGTTAGAAAAAGAAATGGAATACTATATTTATCATTTACTAAACGAGCAAGCTCTATACCATCAAATTCACCTTTTAGAATAATATCTATCAATATCATATCTATATCATGATTTTTGGCTAATATTTCTAATGCTTTTTTAGCGGTATCTGCGATACCCACAATGTGATAATTATTATCACTAAGCTTATTAGCGATATCATTTGCTAATAAAATTTCGTCTTCTACAATTAGTAATTTTACTTTAGAAATACTATTAAACATTTTATCTGTTTGCATAAATTTAAGCGCCTTTTATTATTATTTTCCAATGTGTACCATGAGATAATAATCTTTTAATACTGCCATCTAACTGTTCAGTTAAGGAAGTTATAAGCTTTATACCAAAAGAATTTGCTTTATCTTCTTCTTTTTCAGTAAAACCAATGCCATTATCACTAATGTCTATTTCTAACTTATCGTTTACTTCTTTAACCTGTATTTTAAAAATTGGATTCTTTATATCTTTATAGGCATATTTTATGGAATTAACTACAAGTTCATTAACAATCAATGCAAGTGGAATTGCTTTATCTATAGAAATGCTTGAGTTGTCAATATTTAAATTTGGTTTAAAAGTTATATTATAACTGTAAAAAAGACCTAACACTAATTCTTCTATATAATCCTTTAAAAAAACTTTTGTTTCAGAGCCTTCTTGATATAATTTCCTGTGCACTAAGGACAGTGCCTCTACTCTATTCTTCCCTGTTATTAAGGCTTCTTGAGCTGGGTGCCCACTAAGCTCTCGACTCTGTAAGTTTAAAAGACTCGAAATCATTTGCAAATTATTCTTTACACGATGATTTAATTCTTTTAATAATAGTACTTTTTCTTGTTCTCGTTTTTCTATAATCACATTTTGAGAAGATACGCGTTTATTTACCTTTTTAATGGCTTTATTACTTCTAAACAACATGTAAGCTAAAAGGCTAAATATAAAAACACTAATGATTAGTAAAATCAATTGGTTTTTTTGATTGGTATTAATTGTGTTTAGTAATTTTATTTCTGTTTCTTTTTTGCCTATTTCATAATTAGCCTTAAGTTGCTCAACTTTTTGTATTGAGGCTTTATTGACCAAGCTGTCTTGGTATATACGATTTACCTCTAAGTAGCTTAACGCTTTATCATAGTGTTTTCGCGTTTTATAAAAATCGGTAAGTTTTCTACTAAAATCTCTTATTTGTTCTTTTAAACCAGAGTTTATAGCCAAATTATAAGCTTTTAGCAGTTTTGACTCCCCTAAACTCCAGTTTTGTTCTTTCACATAAATATCACCTAGCTCAGCAGTATATATAGATGTAGAATAAAAATCATCTAGAGGTGTTAGAATTTTAATAGCCTCATTAAGATGCTGTTTCCCAGCTTCATAATTGCCTTGGGCAGACAGTACCATACCCAAATTACCTAATGAATAACTTTGTACAATATCGCTATTTAGTGTTTTATTTTTTTTTAGAGTTTCTTTAAAGTAGATAGCAGCACTATCGAGTTTTCCAGCTAAACGATAGGCTTCGCCAAGATTGAGTTTGGTTAATATTAGGTTCCCTCTTTTATCAGAAATAGTATAAATATGTTCTGCATTTTTTAGATATTTGATTGCTGAAATGTAATCTTCATCACTTATAGAATTACTTCCCAATTGTACATATGAAGCCGCTTTACGTTCTTTTAAACTTAAGGAATCATAAATATGTAAAGCTGTTAAAGAAGCTTCAAGTGAATTTGAATTGTTACCTAAACGACGTTCAATATGACTAATTTCTTCCCAAGCAACGGCTTGCAAAGAAAGGTTGTCTATATCTTTAGCTATAGCTAGTGCACGCTTAGCAAAAAATAGAGAAGAATCTATATCCATATGATTATAAGATATTTTGCTCAATATTCTAGACCTTTCTTCTTTAGAAAGATTATTCTCCTTTAAAATTTTCACAAGACTATCAGCAACAGTAATATTTTGCGCAAAAGAGCTTGCAATAAATACAAGAGCAACAAATACAGAAAATAAGATGTTATTTTTATAATTACATATCAAAACTTTATGAATCTTCATCAGGTGGTCTAGTCCCTTGGGTAGAACTAACTTTTACCAAAGGATCGAGTATTAAATAAAATTGACGTGGCTTTTGATGCTCAAGTTTTATCTTCATGGATATTAAAATACTGTATGATACGTTATAATCATGAGTCGTATTTTTTGTAGAAATCACACATTTTCCATCTTTATTTGGCGAGATATATAAGGTGCCATCTGGAGCGCTATAAACGAACTCTTTATTGTATTCAAATATTTTTTCCCAATGGTTAAGTAAACTTTCTTCGTTTATAAATGTTTTATCTACATTTTTAACTTTACAACACACAAGTTTGTGTTCAATAATTTTAGATAAATCATCCTCATTTTGATCTGTTTCTAAGCTTATTGAAACTTTTGTTTTTTTATCGATTTGAGAAAATGCATTTTTACCGACAGTTACAAAATTATCTATCTTAATAGGATCATAAGGTGTTCCTAATTGCATGTAACAATTTTCTAAAGCATCTTGAAGCTCGTCTAGTTCTATTTTAAATGGTATTGAAGGTAAATCTGTTCCGTGTTGTTCTAATTTTATATTAATATACATGCGTTGGTTTTTTAATATTAATTAAGAGAATAATCAAATATAGTGAATTTGTAAGAATTAGGTTTAGCAAAAATTGGAGTTGATTGAAACCTCAATAATTTATAACATTCCACACATATTACACTTCCATCCTTCTGTCAGTCAACATAATAAGTGTTTACTCGCGTCTCTTATATTTTACAAATAAGTCCTCGTGAATCTCCTATCGTCGATTTCATTAACATTGTAGAAGTAACTTTTTAGTATAAAACTTTTAATAAAATGAAAAGTAATATTTTGCTTTTACCCAAGCAAAGTAACATAACGCTAACATTATAATACAAATATACAGTAATTGCTGTATAGCCGTATTTCAGGCTATTTACACATAATATCAGATATAGTGCCTTTAGGTCTATATCGGTAGATATTATGTTAAAAGTAATTACGCCAACGCCAAAATAAAAGAATCTGTTTTACTAAACCTCTAAAATATGTAGGCTCATTTCTCCTATTGTTTTACCAAAATTTTATAAGGTTGAGTTTAGCATCGATATTCTATTTTTGATAATGTAAAGAATTAAGAACATAGTTCTCATTCTAACCATGGAGATCCCTTATTACAAGCACTTGAGAATTGAATAATATGGATATTTTTTTTTAACAAATAAAATAACGTATATTACTGGAATTAAACCAATTAATATGAAAAATACAACTATAATTCTTTGTGCTCTTTTACTATTTGCAATAATGCCAGAAATTTTTGGGCAATCATTACAACAGACTTCGGGTAAATTATCTTTCTTACGAATTAATGAAGTTGGGTCTGGTTTTGGGCCAAATAGTGATAGTATTGATTCTGAAGTCATAATTAAATTTGCAAATAACACCAATATGGCTTTTGGTTTCCAATTACGAAATGATAAAAATAGTTTGGTACATCAAGGAATGTTAGATCTTTTGCGTGATGCTTTTGATAAAGACTATAAAGTCACTATCAATTTTACGGCACGTAAAGGAAACGATGTCAGACCACCAGATAAGAATGGAGAAATACTCAGATTATGGATAACTAAGTAAATCTTTAATATTATGACCAACTTTCGATTATATTTTTCAGTGCTATTATTGACATCATTTTGTTATATGCCATTACAGGCTCAGGTTCATATTGAGAATATAAGTCCTCTAAAAGGGAATACAACATTTAAATTCCCGCCTAATCATCAATCAATATCTGGTAAAGCTCATAGCATGGCCATTTCTAAAGATGGAGAAACTGTTTATATAGGTGGAAATTCTGGAGTGTGGAGATCTGTTAATGGTGGACTTAATTGGCATGGGTTTAATTATCCTAATCCTACAGATTCTATTACAGGCATACCTGGCAGTTTGCTATCCCCAAATATTTATGACCTTGCCGTATCAAATGAAAACCCAGCCCTTGTCTTTGCTGCCACCGGAAATGATGTGCGAAATCCAAAAGAAGATGGTATCTATCGTTCTCAAGACGGTGCATTAACTTGGGAGAATGTATTTCAATTTCAAAATAGTTCAGGTGCTGTAGGGCGCGTGGGTGATATAGACTTTGCCGTCGATAACCCTTCCTTATTAGTTGCAGCAGGCCAATTTTCAGTCGGAATCAGTACCGATGCAGGTGATACTTGGACTCAAAGTTTTCCTTCTACCGTGAGTTCTCAAACAATTAGTTACGTAGAAATAGGTCCAATAGAAGGAAATAGAAGACGTGTTTATGCTGTGGGTTCTCGAATTTGGTATTCAGTGGATGGAGCAAGCACTTGGAACCAAGATCCTTTTAATTTCTCCTTACCCTTTCCCGCAGATGGTCTGGGAGTCAGTTCTAAAGCGGTGGCAATTCATCCATCAAAACCAGAAATTCTTTACGTAATAAGAAATGACCTCAATCCTGCGCCAAATGAACCTAGCCTGGCAGAAATTTGGAAAGGTGATTTCACAAATGGAAATGGAGTATGGACACAATTACCTACTTTTTCTCATGATTTTTCAGGCACAACGGCTAGCGGCACAAATTTTATTTATCCTCATATAGCTCCAAATGGAGACTTTTACATAATAGCCTCAGACCGGCGAACAGTACACATTTCTAAAGGAGACCCTGTAACTACAAATAGTTGGAAGAGATTTGACAATCAAAATATACATGTCGATCCGCGAAGTATTAGCGTAACTTCTGATTTTCAACATAAAAGCACATCAGGTTCTGGAATAGGAAAGGTTTTTCTAATTAATGATGGCGGTATAGTAGTAAGTACAAATGGAGGAACAGATTGGACTCTTGGAGATCAACTTACAACCTTAGGACTTGTTAACGTTGCTATTTTACCCAAAACGAACGGAGCACTGCCAAGTATTTGTATTGGAATGGGAGATAATAATGGTTTTTTTAGCGCCAATGGAGGAAAAAACTGGATTACCCAAGATTATAGAGGTGGTGATAATGATTGTACATTTAGTGATCCCAATCAGCCATCAAGACTCTTAGTTTTTGCACCTCGCCATCAAGGAGGGGCAATTTTTCTATACTCAAAACCTAATGGTATTCCAAACGGTGCTTTTGGAACCAACGATCGGACTACTGTTCCGGCTCCGTTTCCTAAAAGAGTTATTAGAGCAAGCGGTACCGTTAGTTCTTGGATTGCATCTAGCCCTTACTATAATGTTGGATATAGACCACTTATACAAACCTTAGCTCTTAAGAAACCAAAGCCTCGAGGTGATTTTATTACCATTTTAAGAAAGTCAAATAGCGCGGTTTTGTTACGAACTACCAAACTAGATTTAATAGACAATCCTAATAATTGGATCACAACTGCGACTACAGAAGCTTCAGGTGCGTTAGTATTTCAAGAAGGCCCCGATTTACCGGATCAGGATATGACAGTTGTTCAGGCTTCTGGAGGCCACGAAAACCCAACATACTATGTTAGTAATGTAGATTTTAGAGATATACCAAGTGGCAATGGTAATTTATGGAAATGGCAACAAGGTATGACAGCATGGGAGCAAATAATACCTGCTGCTAATAACCCATCTCCTAACAACATCAGACGGTTTTTTGTTGATCCCTATAGAAAAGATATTCTTTATGCTCAAGATAATACTAACGTTTATAAATCTGTAGATGGTGGTGACAATTGGATAATAGATATAGATTTAAGAAACAATCTTACTGTAAATGGTAAATATCCTGTTGATATTCGAAATAGTCCAAACCCAGGGAAAGCGTTAATTCTCGACATGCTATTCGATCCATATCGTGAAGGATATCGCTTTGCCTTTAGTCCCGCAGGAGTGTTTTATACTATTAATGGAGAAGATTGGAAACATTTAGTTTTAAGTGAAGCCATGCCAATGAGAGTAAACAATGGGTATTATGACACCTATACTGACCCATGTAATCAAGCACTTTACGTATCAACAAACAATCGTGGTCTACTTAAAATTAGCAATTTGCCTCCTCACTCGAATGCTGGTATTGGGCAAATAATTTCTTCTCATGGTAAAGTTAAACTTTTAAGGGTACATGAAACAGGCACAGGATATGGTCCAGCTTATGATAATTTGAACACCGAAGTAATTTTTCAATTAGAAGGTATTAATGACAAATCATTTGGATTTAACCTTAAATCAGGTGAAAATTCAGAAGTAAATAAGGGTATGCTTAATTTATTTAGAGAAGCATTTAAATCTGATAAAGAGGTTATTGTGGAATATAAAAGAACAGGTTGTCAAAATCTTGAAATATTGCGGGCTATAATAAAGAAATAATTAGTTTAACGACATTGAAGTCCTAAATTTATAATTAGTATTCCCTAAGCTCTGTCACGGGTTTGGGGTATTTATAGATCTTAGTTTAATAATACAATCTAAAATCAAGTAGTTTACATACTTTGTAATGTCTTTGATGCAACTCTTCTACAACATCTAACATATTCTCATTTTCGTTAAATAAATTAAAAAATGCCATATCAAGATTTGAACTAGTTATTCCATTGCATTCATTACCGTACCCAGAAACAGCTTTTGCACCAGTAATATCCAAAAAATATTGTGCTTCTTCTTCGTCTAAATCTAGAACTTTTGCATTTGAAAAATGTAAAATCTTACCTTCTAATCTTCCTTCAAAAATTTCTGCAATTTCTTGCAAACTATAGTAGTAGTTATTTAAACAAATAGTATTTGCTTCACCTGTTATAACAAAATAGATTATTTCATAGTCCTTAAAATTATGATCATCCAAGACCAATGCATTTAAGCTAGTTTCTAAACCTTCAATGGTGTCGCATGTTTTATAAATACTGGCTACTCCATATTGCATGGTCAAATGTTCTAATCTTTTTTGTGCTTCGGTAACCTTGTCCGTTTCTATATCATAAACAGCTTCTAAACAGTAAATGAAATAATCTGTATCTATAAATTGTTCTTGGGGTAATTGTTGAGTTTTCTTTAACAAATTTCAGGATTTATATAAAATAAATAAAACACAAAAATAATATAACTCTTTTATTCTTTTCAGTGATTTTATAAAAAATACATGAAAACTATAAATAATTATGTTAAAAGCAATTGAGGCTTATAGTTCTAAATTATATTTGTAAGTTGTAATATTTCCTAATATTTATTTTTCTATTTCAAGTAATAAAACTCCATGAACATCAAGTTCAAATGCTGAACCTAATAGTTGCTTGGTAAGCATGTTTGTACATTTAACGCTATCACCATTTTTCATTGAAACTTTTAGCTGTGCTTTATTTTTTCCCAAATTAATAATTGTCATTATATAGCCTCCTTTATTATTTGGGGCTATTCTCCAATTACAACCTTTATTTGTTAGGCCATTTGTTTCTGCTAAAACAACTTCTGGTAATTTGTCTTTTATTAATTCTAATGCAAATAATTTTAAATCTTCATAATTATTTGTGTTTAAGGTATGTAAAGCTCCTTTACCGTTTACAAGTGTTTTAGAACGTTTTTGTCCATATTCGTTCATTGAAAGACTGGCATTATTATCAATAATAACAGTTCCTCCGTTGTTTAGGTAATTTTGTAATGTTTCAAACTCTGTATCAGTTACGTATTCTGTTTTGTAAACAACTATAACATCCCAATTGCTGTTATCCTGTTTTTTAATGATTTTTTCTGTAGCATATCCAACGGGAAAACCTTCAAAAAACAATGATTCGTACAAATCATATTGTTCAGTCATATGATGTTTTTTATTAATGGCTGATGTTTCGGAGTGAAATAACCGTATTGGTTTTCGCTGACGACGTAACGCCATAATTTCCTCTGAAAAGCTATTTAAATCCATCATTACCTGGGTAAGTTCATTTGCTACTTGTGGTTGCATGTTAACTGATGCTGCAAAAGATTTAGTTAAAGCCTTATCTTTTGAATTAACATTATTTTCGAATCTAGCTTCAGGAGAACCATCAGGATCTCTTGCCCAAAACCACGATAAGCCTGCATCCATACCATGTAATGTAGCTAACCAAAAGTTATTTCTAATATATTCGGGTGAAGTATCTAGTTTTCGCCAAGCAACACTGGATAAGAAGTGGGTTTCTGAATTAACATGTATTTTATCAGGTGCTACTGACTCCATAAAATCATACGAAACACAAAGCTCTTCCCAATTATAAGAGTAGTGTTTTTCCCAAGGTTCTAATTTATCATAACGGATATCTCTTTCTCTTGTTTTTGCATCATCACCTATCATTGTTGTTAATTCGGTCAATGATTCAATGTCAATTCCATGAGAACGATCATCATCAGAAAAAAAGTGTGTTATAAGCTTAATATGAGTATCACCTTCTGGGTTTGTTTTATGTAATTCTGTTTGCAAAAAAGAAAACCACTCAACTACTCTATCCATATTAAAGCGATCCCAATCGTATCTTAACGGAGTTCCTTTTGTATGTTTTTCTAGTGGAAAAATAAACGTAACGTCTTCGAAAGAGCTAAATTTTGTATTCCAGTTTTTATTAAGCTCTGTAATGTTATTTTTATATTTTTTGCTTAGCCAATTGTTAAACTTGTTTAATGTGTACGATGAAAGTTCATTCATTTCACCACGCTTAAACGCCCAGTTGCCTTTCTCTGATAACCAATGAGGTTCGTTAGCCAAAATATAACCTAGCTGTACTCCTTTTTTTCCTTTTGTTATTTCGCCTGTTTTCTGTAATATATCGCTCCAAATTTCACGCATTAGCGGATTATCAATATCAAAACCTATAAAAGTACATCTTCCTTTAGTCACCTCGGGATCTTGTTCCTTAACCCATTTAGGAACGTTTGTATTCCAAAGTAACGCATAGCCTACTTTTGTATCTGGATGATTGGATATTTTATCTAATGTACGCTGAACAAAAGTGCCATCTTCTTTTAATAATTGAGGCGTAAAACCACCTATATGATCAATATTTCCTAGGTGATCATTATATATTCTGGTATCTGAAGTAGGATTGCCCATTGATTTTGAAAAATAATCATATAAAAATACGGGTTTTCCATTGCTAGTAAACTGATCTTTTTCAACTTTTATATTTTCCCAATCTACTTTTGCTACTGGTCGTCTTACAATGGTTCCATTTATAACCAAAGTAAGATTATTAATTCCATTATCTAAAATTTCAATTACTTTTTGGCGTTCAAAATTAGGAAGGTTCTTTGCCATTGCAGCTTTATCACCTTTTAAAGGCGTAAATTTTTCAAAAGCATCCTGTATAAAAGGAGTGTTGTTTTCATCCCATTTTGCAATTTTTAAAAACTCTTTAGAAAACCATATTACAGTTTCTTCTCGGGTTACATCAAATCCTTTTTTTTGAGCTTGTGACATCAATTTCTCTAGCTGAACTATTTTTTTCTTAGCTTTTTTATTTAATTCTTGAGCGTTTACAGAAAAATTTGAAATAAGTAGCAGCACCAGTAGTGCTCTAGTGTAATATTTTCTCATTGTTATTATCTATATTTTATGAGTTAACCTTATTTAAAAACGGTCTTAACTCTAAGTAATTTTTCAATTATTAATAGCCTTAAAAAGACAGTTTAAAGGATGGTAAATGATAACCTGTCCTCTGTTTTATTAAACCTCTAATATATAAAATTCAAGTAGTATATTTACCATAATACACACATTACTCTTCCCTCCTTTCGCCAGTCAACAAAAAAAGTGATTTCTCATTAATGAACTCTTGAATCTCCTACAGTCACTACCATAAATATTCTATGAAACTCAAGTATTAATAAACATAAGAATGGTCTATTTTATTAATAAATAGCTGGTTTTGCCAGCTATGAATTTAATGAAAATTCGTTTATTTAAAATTTAGAATAATAAAAAAAAGATGTAAAGAAAAGTAACATAACGCGGCCAACTCTTAATAAAAGCTAGCTTTTAGATTTAATAAAACGTTATGTTAGTGAGAAAATTTAAAAAGTAATACATTTAACATTGTCAAGGTCATTGATAGTATCGAACAAAGCCTCTTTAGAATTAAATTTTCGCTTACAATCAATAGTGTACAAAGGGTAACTCTGTTTTCCAAAACAAGCTTCTTCAAATCTTATCCAAAATGTTCTTTTTAACGCTAATTGATTGTCCAAATCAATTAGGTAATCCCTCATTTTAGAATAAACTATTTCTTCGTGTAAATCTGAATTAATAAGTGGTTGAATTTCTATAAACTCCTTGCACTCTAAGAAATATTTTATATCATAACTTCTACTTGTTTTTTTGTTATAATTCACGAGTCTTCCAGATATAGGTGAAAGAATACAAAACCTATCACCAAAGACGTAAATTGGATCACCCTTATTTACCCACGCTTTATTTGTCGGTTTTCCTATCCGTTTCATAAAATAGCCCAAATGCCAATTTTCCCAGTACAAAATTGGGGATAATGGAACTCCAATTGTTTTATTGGATAAATTTGTTTTAAAATAATTTGCTAGTTCAAAACCACATTCAGGACAGCTAATAGCAGTTATAGATATTTCTTTTTTACAATCAAAACAGTTTAATAATGCCATTTGTATATTTTTAATTAATAATGTTTTCTTGTTTAATTTTAATAAAAAAGTAAGAATAAAATACAGTAAATTCTTGCTATACTACATATTTATATGATACATATTATTACATCTTTTATTCAATATTAAAAATGTATTTATTTTATCCAAAAGTCTATTCCTGCATTTGATTTAATAAACTTATCTTAAGCTACTGTAATATAGTGATATATAACTACCACAACTTTACTAAAAGGTTAATAAAAAAACATATTTCTTAAAAAAAGTCAAGTTATTTATCCTTTATAAAAAAGAAATAGATAAATCCAGCTATGGTAACAATTATTAATAATTTCTGTCCCCACTTATAAATTATCAGAGCTGTAATAATTCCAATTATTCCTGCTATTATTAAACTTTTTGTTATGTACATTATTGAAAGAAAATAACCAATAAGTCCTCCTCCTATTACTAAAATAGTATGTAAGCCTTTATTTTCTGATTTTGTGGTGTTTGGTGATTGCTTTACTTGATGTGTTCCTCTTGTTTGACGTTTATTTCTTTGTTGAGTTTTAGGTATAGGTTCAGAATACATTATTTGCCCACTCCCTCCACATTTATAACAAATAGAATATGTTATTTCAGAGGAAAAAGCATTTCCTATTTGACCAGTTCCAGAACATGTAGTACAAACTTTAAAAGGCATCCGTTTAAAATTGAATTATTATTAAATTAAGTGTTCTTAATGTCTAATTTCACTACACTCCTAAATAGTTGCTTAAAAATGTTAAATAATTATCGCTTTATTATTTTATTAAGCGCTCATGAATTGATTGTGTTTTTCGTAGAATTAAAATCCTGTGATCAATTGTAACTATAATTTACTAAAAGAATTCATTATTCTAATTTCAATTATATACATCAAATTTGACTAAATAATTTATTATTTCCAATACTCAATTTGAGTAAATGAGGAAGTACAATAGATATAGATTTATATCAATAGCAAATTAACTTTAGGAGATTCGTGAATTCAACATTTTAAAATAATAAAGAAATGAACAATTATCTCATATCCTAAACGTCTTTAATTTCTTTGCAATATTCTGTACATTAATTCATCAGAAATAGATATTGAAGCAATTAGAAATAAAGCCTAGTTTATCCTTTTTAGTTTAATTTATAACACAGCAACAAATTCACCGACAACATTCATATTAGAACCATTATACTCGTCTATAATAATATCTTCAAATTTTGAGTCATAAGAATTTGGTCTTAGTACTATTGATACATGCTGCCAACCTTCATCTGTAACTATTTTTTCACTAGAATATGTTTTTACAGTAAATGAGGAATTAAAATCAGGATCTTGAATATCTTGATTTTCAATCAAAACAATTTTGCCATTCCTAGAACCTCCTGTATACTTTTTGAAAATACAAATAGAATTGTTAGGAATAACTTTATTCATAGATTCTCCTTTAATTTTGCAGGCAAAATAATCTTCTTTAGACTTATATTTTTCAGGAACTGATATTAGCTCAAAATCTTTATCTGATTGCATTTCACTAAATGAACCTGCAGCAGCATAAAAATTATAAAATGGAATTTCATTTTCCTTAGTTATCACAACTTCAGGTTCTTCATTTATTAAAGTAATCTCATCTTTTTGTAGCGTTTTGTTGTTTTCTAAAACATCGTTTTTCGTTAAATAATTATAAAGTGTTTCGGTAACAGGTTCATCGAGCTCAAATGTAAAATGAACCACAGGAGAACCTGAATCCTCCATTTTATCTTGCTTAACAGAATCTTTAACTATAGATGCATCTCCCAAATAATAAAAATCAGTTCCTTCTCCATCTTCTTTTTTTACAAAAAGTAATATTCGTTTAGAAGCTATTACTTTTTGAATTTCTTGACTTTCTAATTTCCTGTTAGAACGTGATTCCCAAGCAAATAAAGACGGTGTTATAAAATGATCGTTGTATTTAATGTCACCATCTATATCAGATGATTTATGATAGGTTACAAAACATGGTGTAATTTCATTATTTGTACGATATCCATAAACTGTACTGCTTAAATCTTTTGGCCAATTGATTAACCTACAAACATCCTTTCTACTATACTTGTTATATCTAATTAAACCATCTTTATAATTGTTTTTATCATATAAATCGGTAAAACTCTTAATAGAATATTCCACCGAATCCATCAGGAAATTTTTAAAATTCAAATTAGATAAAATTTCCTTTAAATCAACATCACATTGTATTAAATCACCAGCTCTATAAACATTTCTATAATCTTTTTTTATAAAATTAAAGTTAAGATTTACTATACAAGATTGAATAGTTTCTTCTGTTGGAATATAATCATAACTTGCAGATATAATGTCTTTTAATTTAGAAATCTCAATACTTCCTTCTAAAATTAGATATTTAAGAATGATGCTTTCTTCTACCCTTTTTGAATTATTAATTTCTTTAGAAAAATACTCTAAAAAGGTTATTTCTTTTTTATTTAACGTGAAGTTTAGGTCCGTTTCTATTTTATTTAGAAAGTTATAATAGGATTTAGAATATTCAACAAACGAAAAAGGGTCTCGTTCTCCATGTTCCATAAAATCCATCATTAAAGGAAACCTTCCTAATTTATATTTCAAAAGTTTATAGTCATTCCTTAAATCTGTCAACAATCTTAAATTTGCAGAGTCTATGGATTTAAAAATGCGCTCTTTTGTAATCTCATCAAAATTTATTGTTGATGCTCCAGGAATGGTTCTACTTCCTTGTGAAATGATTCTTCTTAAAGAATCTTTATTGTAAGATTTGTCTCCATATAAAGCTATAGGAATTAAATAGTTATTTTTATAATTCCCAATAAAATCAATTACGGTTAAGTAGCCTTTTCCTTCGGCTTTTCGCAATCCTCGACCTAATTGTTGAATAAAAATAATAGCAGATTCAGTAGGTCTAATCATTAATATTTGATTCACTTTTGGGATATCAACACCTTCATTAAAAATATCAACTGTAAAAATATAATCTAGCTTTTGCGATAAACTATCAGACTCCAATCTATCAATTGCATCTTTTCTTTCTTCTTCAGAACTTGCTCCACTAAGTGTAATTGTTCTATAACCTCGCTGATTAAATAATTCTGAAAGAGTTTTTGCTTCTTCTACACGAGAACAAAATGCCAAACCTCGAATAATTCCATTATCACTACCATAAAATTCTGCACGATTAATTATATGCTCAATACGTTCATTAGACGTTAATAAATTAAAATCACTCGTGTCTTCAAGTACTTGATTATTTAAAGAGATATCTGTTACGCCATAATAATGGAACTGACTCAACATATCCTCTTCCATTGCTTGATTCAACCTGATTTCATAAGCAATATTATGATCAAAAATGCTAAAAATATCATTTCCATCTGTTCTCTCAGGTGTAGCTGTCATACCCAATAAAAATTTTGGCTCAAAATAAGCGACTAAACGTTGATATGATTCTGCTCCAGACCGATGAGATTCGTCAATTATAATATAATCAAAATAATGTTTATCAAATTGATCTAAATGATTTTGCTTTGAAATAGTTTGAATAGTTGAAAATAAAAAATCTTTTTCTAATTCTCTATGCTGCCCAGAATACAAGCCCATAGATGTTTCTATTCCAAAAATATTTTGAAACGTTTTCAAAGCATTTTTTGCTATGGTTAATCTATGAACAACAAATAGTAACTTTTTTGGTTGAAAAGCTTTAGCATCAAAAGCTGATAAATAGGTTTTTCCAGTTCCAGTTGCTGATATTAAAAGCGCTTTATTTTTATTTTCAAGTCTTAGTTTATTAAGGTTTTTTAAAGCAGCTATTTGCATTTCATTTGGAATAATATCAACGAAATCATTTACCAAATTTTGAAATGAATTTTCTTGATTGAGTATATGCTGCTTATTATAAATTATTTCATAATCAGAAATATATTTTTCTGTAACTACAACTCCTTTTTTAAAGTCTGCATTAAATTCACTTAATACCTTATCAACTAAACCACTTTCATTAAGTGCCGAAACCTTTAAATTCCACTCTTTATTTGTTGCTAAGGCCGATGCAGTAAGGTTACTACTACCTATTATTAAATTATAATGAGATGTTGTTTTAAAAATATAACCTTTAGAATGTGAATTTTCAGAAGTTAAAATTCTTAAATCTATATTCTTAAATCGTAATAGTTTTTTTAAAGCCTCAGGTTGTGTAAAGTTCAAATATTGAGAAACAAGAATTTTCCCTTTAATCCCTCTACTTTCGAGGTGTTTTAAAGTGTTTATTATTGTTGCAACTCCACTTGTGGTAACAAATGCAACTGAAATATAAAACTCATTACAGTTTTGTAATTCATGAAGAATTGTAGACAAAACCTTCGTTTTAGGCTTTTTTTTATTAACGAGTAATTTAGGTTGGTAAAGAACCTCAGACTTTAGTATTTTATCAATAAACCCGGTGTGCAAACTTTCTTGAAATTGATTTAGTAAACCATCACTCATTGCTCATAAGTTTTTTTACAATAGGTAAATCGGCAGCAGCCCAATCGAGTTTCATCAAATCTTGTTTTGAAAGCCAAATAGATGAAATATGTTCATTAAGTTTTATGTTTACTTTATCAATTTTACAAATAAAACTATGCATTGTCAATTCAAAATCTGGATAATTATGGATTACTGTAAGAAATTCATTTTCAATAATTGGAGTGATATTTAATTCTTCCATTAACTCCCTTTTTAAAGCTTCTTTTTTTGATTCTCCTTGCTCGATCTTACCTCCAGGGAATTCAAATTTTTCAGAAATATATGGTAATTTATTTTTTGCTCTTTGAGTACATAAAATTTTATCATCAAAGCAAAGTATTGCTGCTACAACCTCTATTTTTTTCATTTATATAATACAATTCAAATTACGATAGACAAATATAGGATTTTCAATACCAATAAATATGTGATTAACTTTTTAAATTAGTATTACAAAAAGAGTGAAAAAGTAACGTTTTGGCATAAAACTTTTCAAGCAACTGTATTTTACTAAAGTGCCAACTGGGGCATTCGCTAAAACGGTCTACAAGCCTTTTTTTTTAAAGCTTTGATCTTCTTTTAGCCATTTACTAATTCATTTCAATTGCTTATTAAAGAAACTCATGAATGCTAATCCATTTCTAAAGAAAACTCTCGTTTAATTTAGATACTCCGGTATTATTCTCTGTAATATTCCAATACCTTTATTATCGTTTCTTCACAAACTTCACAAAATTCTTTGGTGCTGTTAGATTTCATTTTACATTCTTGAAAAGCTCTATAAACTCCCTTTGATGTATAGCCAGCTCCTTCATATACACCTATTTTATTTATGTTTTTAGGTGATGCTGTTGTTGGGATTTCTAATTTTTTTGGTAGTTTATTCTTCCATTTTTTATCAAAATTAACCAGTGTTGTTATATTTTCTTCTCTGGGTTCTAAAGTTTTATCATAAAAAGAACTCATATCATCATCATAATAGTATTCGTCTGCTAGCCAAGCTAATCCATGTCCAAATTCATGGGTAAAAACTTCTTCTGTAAATTTATTATCAGACGTACATAAATTATAGAAATTATAAATAGCTCCGCCACCATATTTTTCGGTATTTACGAGTATGTATATTTGATCGTAATAACTAACTCCAGCTATATCTTTTATTGCTTTTATGTCTTTTGTAGTTAAATAACGTTCACTATTAAAAGTATAGAAATTAGTGTTTAAAATAGTTTTTTTCCAAATTCCTTGTCCTGGAATATCAGTACCACTTTCTTCAGAAGGAGCTAGCACGGCTCTAATATTAATACTCTTTTTGAATTTATTAAAAGGACTAACTTTAAATAAGGAAGACTTTAATCTAGTAACGTCTGCTATAAATTTATCCATTTCATTCACTGTATATCCCTCTGGTATAAATAATATATCGAGTGCTTTGTTTGGGGATTTGTTTACTTGAATTTCTTCAACCTTATATTTAAATTCTCTTTCTTTTTTTATAAAATAGTCTGCTGGATCTATTTCTTCTGAATAAATATTGGTCCATTTTTGGCTTTTATCTATACTATTTATCTCTATAATTACCTTATTCTTAGGAAATGGAACATTTACACTTTCATAATATGATCTCTTTTTTTTCTTTGCCTCTGGCATTGTTTGCCATTCCATAAATAAAGTAGAGTAACCATTTGAATATATTGTTGTTTTAGTTTCTGCATCTTTAATAACAACTTTATACTTGCCATAATCAAAAGGAGAAATTAAATGCTTTTTACTCCCAGACCAATATCTTTCCTTAATATATTCTTCAGGATATATAACTTCAGAAGTATCTGTACCAGCATGGTGATAATCAAATCTTAATGTAGCCTCTTCAAAATGTTCTTCAAATATTATATTTTGAGCCTCTAGTTGATTAAATGATATTAAACAAGTAATTAATAATAGAAGTGTTCTTAGCTTTATGAACTCCTTAAGATTCATCTGTTTCATTAATTTTGAAATTCTAATCGGAAATATCATATGTACATATATTTTATGATGAGTATTAATTTACACTTATAATTACTTAATTTATAGTTTTTTAAGAGCTGTTACTTAAACCTATTTTTCTCATTTTGAGCAATCTTGATTATTGGAATTGTACTTTTCGAATAATTTTAGAAAGGTACTACTAACTTTTTTATTTTACTTATTTGAAAATAGTAAAAGCCCCTTAAAATAGTAACTTTTTACTACTATTAATCATTAATTAGGAGTTATTGTCAAAATTTAAATTATCTAAATGAAACTCCTTTTGTAATGGGTTTAAACCTGAAAATGTAAAATGGCTTTGTAGATAAATCTTCTCCATTATTAAAAACAGCTCCTTTATTTACTTGTGCTGCAGACACATACATGTAACCATCAACATGATTATAACTTACACCATCTGGCCAAACCATTTTACTGGCTTTTATCATAGTTTTTACACTTTTATCTTTTGCTAAAACTACAGCTACACTATTGGTTTCTAATGCTGTTAAGTAAATATTTCCTTCTTTATCTATACTCATTCCACCATTGTTTGGTTTTTCGGAATAGGTTTCAATTTTACTATCTAATTCTGTTTCAGTAAACGCTTCATTTACTAAATCTAACGTTTTAATTCTGTAAATTTTTGTTCCGTTTAACGGACCGTAATAAATGTATTCAAAATTTGCATCAGCAGTAATTCCGTCGTTTCCAACTAATAAATCAGTACCATTTACAGCTAAATGTTTTCCATTTATTACAGTTGGTGTATTTTCTGGTAACGTGGTACGTGTACCTTCTAATAATCTACGTGTTACACCAGTTTTCATATCAACAATAATAAATGCTGCACTAGTACCATCACCCCCGTTTCCAATACCTTCATCGGCAATTATAAAATAACCATGTTTAGTATCTACAACCATATCATTTGGCTGAGAATGCGTTGGTACTGTTGATTTTGGTAAATAATAAATACGCTCTAACTGATTGTTTTTTGTGTTCCAACCCACTATTTTAGGTGTTACGTTATCACGTTGTGCCATATCTAACATCCAAACAATACCGTTTTTATCGTTTCTAATACCTAGAACATTACTTAAATAATTATCATCGGTGGCTCTTGGTGTATTCCAAGCTTTATTTGGATAAGGCTTGCTTGTTTTTGTTTTAGCATCCATAAGCATCACTCTATTTTCTGGCGCAAAAAATGGATGATGACTATACACTAAATCTCCAGAATTGGTAAACGTAATATTACCAACAGCCTGTTCTGTGGTTGTAAAAACTTCTGCTTCAGTTAATGTATTTTGTGCCTGTATTGACATAACTGATGTGATTATAATTAATAAGAAACTAATTTTTTTCATTTTATTTATTTTTTTTAGATACTATAAAACTCTTCTACAAGGTTTTGATGTTCTTTACGTGCTTCTGCAGTAGCCATTTAATAGTGTAGTATTTAGCGCAAAAATATAAAAAAAAAGGATTTATTTAGAACTATTTTTCCATTCCACGCTCTTTAAACTTCCCTCCTTTCGTTGGTTTGTATTTGTCACATTTTAAGGCAAATACACTGTAAATGTGATTTTAAATTAAAACAGACTTATAAATGGAAACACACTTATATCATTGATAATAAATCTTAATAAATAAAAAAAGCCATCAAATGTAATCTCTTGATGGCTTTTTTCTAATTTAAAACTTAAAAAAAGTAAATTTTAAAAATATTATTATTCTTTATATATGAATTTAACCTCTTTAACTTCTCCATTAACTAAAATTTTAACAAAGTAAAAACCACTTCCTAAACTACTTAAATTCACTTTAGATTCTGTTTTACCTTCATTAATTTGCAGCGCAGATTGGTTTACTAGTTGACCTCTAAAATCGAATACAAGTAAATCAGAGCTTAAATTTTGATTGCTGTCAAAACTAATATTCATAAAATTTCTAATCGGATTTGGGTATGTTTTAAAGTTCGCTATAATTAAACTTTCCTCAGAGGTTTTTGAAGAATAACAAGATCCTAAGCTATCTCCATGATTTAAATGAGCCTGAACTGAATTCTTAGATACACAAATTGATTTTCCATTATGACAAATTTCTACTTTTGGGTTTTTAGAATTATTGCCACAAGTTATATTTTCAACGGTTATATTAATATCTGCTGTTGCAGTGCATCCATTAGCATCTGTTACAGTTACCGTATAAGTTGTATTTTCTTCTGGGCAAACTTCTAATACTTCATTAGTTTCACCTGTACTCCATATGTAAGTATAAGGTGCTGTTCCTCCTAAAGTTTCAGTTACAGAAAGTGTTGTACATTCCTCTGGAGCATAACCAAGATAAACCGTACTATTTTCAGAGGTTAATACTTCCAAAGCATCTGGTTCATTTATAGAAAATTCCTGAGTTATTGTTGCTCCTAATCCATCAGTTACAGTTACATTATAAATACCAGCAGAAAAACCTATTGCTGTTGAAGTATTTTGGCCATCACTCCATTCATAAGTATAAGGCGTAATTCCTCCAGAAACTTTAACTGTAGCTGTTCCATTAGAATCTCCATTACAAGTTACATCTGTTGAAATACTTTCGTCAAGAGTTAATAATTTTAGCTGTAATCTTGCAGAAACAGGGAAATGATCTGAAGCTGTTCGTGTATAAGTACTGCTATAAAATTCGTAATGTACCCTTGCAGACTCATTTATATATTTATCTGAAAGTTCATTTGTAACCATAATATGATCAATCATATTTTCATAAGAAACATAAGATCTAAAGCCTTCTTCACTTAAAATACCAGTTAACACATTGTAATTTTCTGAATCATCAACAAAAGCCTTAAATGTTGAATCTGTTATTGGAGCAACATTAGCTACTGTTTCATCTACATCGTCATTATAATCCCCTATCATAATTACATTAGCATCTGGATAATATACATCTAATGAGTCTTTTAACATTTCAATATCATACTTACGCATATTATATTTTAACAAATTATCACCTGTATTTGCTCTTGAATGAAGGTCTATCACATTTATTTGTTCCGTAGTACCATCAATTGTTACATTCGCAGTTAACATAAAAGGTAATCTACCACTTGCATAAAAACGTGATTTATCAGGATCTGGAAAATCTGTTAAAGCACTTTCATCACCTCCATTGTAATAAGGATGTATAGATTCTAATAATACTTTAGTTGAAACAACTTCAACAGTATTTGTGTTATAAATAAAACCTAGTTTTTGTTTAACACCTTCCGTATCATTTGGGTATGAAGTTGCTTCTGAAAGCACAAAATCATATCCTGGCATTTCACTTACCATTTGAGCAAATAATGCATCGTCCGACACTTCTTCTACACCATAGATATCTGCATTTAATTGCTGAAGTACATTTTTAACACTTTCTTTTTGAATTTGATCTGAATCAGGATTTCCAGCTGCTGGTGAATTAGCTTCATCACCAAACCATTCTATATTCCATGTAACTATATCTAATGTTTTATCTTTAGAAATTGATAAATCACTTCCAGATTGTTCATAAGGTCCGGCACAAGAAATATCTGATTTTTGTCTAGGTAATAATTGATACGTTTCAAAATATCTTCCTACAACACCTATAAGCTCACTACAAGTCTCAGGTTGCCCTAAACCTACAATTTCTTCAACATCATAATCAATTCTTAATTCACCTGTTCCGCTTACATCTGTTAACACATAATTAGCATTACCAAACATAATATCACCTGGTTTTGGAAAATTTGGATCTAAAATTCGTACCAATTCAGAAGGGTGATTTACCATTTCATTTAATGTAATAGTTACTGGCTCAATAGTTAAAGTTGATTCTAAATTAAGCTCAACTAAACTCACTGGGCTAATTTGAATTTGATCATTATAAGAACTTTTAACTCCTGTAATTGTAATTACATCTCCAATTTGAAATAAACCATCTCCATGCACTAAAGGATCAAAAACGGCAACCGCTCCAGTTTCATCCTGAACATAGGCAGAACCAGCAAATTGATCGGACACTGTTAAGACTCCTGTTATTTTTACTGTAGTTTCATCGGCAACAACACGTGCTTCAGCAATTGTTGATAATTCTATTTCTGGTGTTACAGAGCTAGGATCAGCAAATATTTGCATAGTGTTAACTGCTCCAAAAGTATTATCAGCAGTTTCCCAAGTAAAATCTGAATATATTAAACCTGTACCAATTAATTGGAGTGAAGTCCCTACAATTGTACTACCTGTTTCTACAACGCCTATATCTGTACTTTCAATACCAGATGCAGCACCGTTTGTAGCTGTAATAGTTCCTTCATAACTTAAAAACTGAATTACAACACCATTATTATTTACTAATGCTAAACCATCAGGTGAACCGTTTTGTAAACCACTTTTAGAAAAAGAAAGGGTTCCATATCCATTCATTTGTTCAGGGATTATACCTGATAATGAAATTGTTCCATAATATGTTCCGTTACTTCCATTGTATAATATAATACTCCAATCTGTTAAATCTGTTCCCGAATAACCTGCAATTTCAACACCTTCTCCTGTATCCGTACTTGCATTATCATAGTGCATTTCATTGATAAATACCAAATCTCCAAATTTTTGATCTGTGTTTATAGCACCAAATGTATTTTCTACTATTTGCCATGTAAAATCGTTATATACTTTTCCTTTACCTGTTAATTGAAGTGAATTACCAACTGCTTCAGAACTTGATTCTGAAATACCAATGTCTGTACTTTCCAGTCCAGATGCCGGACCATTTGTAGCTGTAAAAGTTCCTTCATAACTTAAAAATTGAACAGTTGTACCGTTATTATCTACTAAAGCTACCCCATCAGGAGATCCGTTTTGTAAGCCACTTATAGAAACAGCTATTGTACCATATCCATTTAATTGATCTAAAATTACTCCTGATAAATTTGTAGTTCCATAAGAAGCTCCTCCATTTCCGTTATATTGTACAATTGTCCAACCTGTTAAATCTGTTCCTGCCGGACCAGCAATTTCAACACCTTCACCACTATCACTTCCTGCATTATCATAATGAATTTCATTAATAAATACCGCTCCAGCTGTTATTGGTGGAGTTGTGTTTTCTAATGTTGTTATTTCAACACTCGCACTAGCTAAAGAAACATTTCCTGTTGCATCTACCGCTTTCACGGATAAACTATATATCGTATTATCAGTTAGTCCTGTTATTTGAAATATAGTATTATTTGTTGTTCCAACTTGATTTACTCCTTCAAAAATTTGATAAGCAACTACTCCAACATTATCTGTTGAAGCATCCCACGATAAATCTACTGTGCTTTGTGTAATGTTTGAAGTTGATAAATTTGTAGGTATGGTTGGTGCTTCTGTATCAATAACTATAGAACCTGAAAAACTTTGCCCAAAATTAATACTCCCAAAATTACTAAGTGAAGGTGATTGCCAGGTAAAATCAGTATATAATAAACCTGATCCAATTAACTGGATTGAATTACCAATTAATGTAGTGCCAGTTTCAGAAACTCCAATATCTGTACTTGTCATACCAATTGCAGGTCCATTAACAGCAGTTAAAGAGCCTTCATAACTTATAAATTGAATAACTGTAGCGTTATTTACTAAAGCTATTGCATCTGGTGCACCATTTTGAATTCCATTTACAGGGTAATTTACTGCAACCACTCCATACCCATCCCCTAAATCTGGAATTGAACCTGATAATGATGTAGTTTTGTATGCTGCACCATTTCCTCCATTATATAAAACAATACTCCAATTTGTAAGATCTGTTCCTGCAGGACCGGCAATTTCAATTGCCTCACCTTCATCTCCATTAACATTGTCATAATGAATTTCATTAATAAAAACTGTTTGAGCAAATAAATTTTCATTTATACTCATAAAAAGAATTAAAACAAATAAAAATAAATGTTTACTTAAGTAATTGTGTTTCATATTTTTAATTTTTTAGTACACGTAAATTTAGAGAAAATATAGAGCTTATATGTTGAGAGTTATTAACATAGTGTTAAGATATATTAACAATATCTATAATGGAAAGTGAAAATAGTGAGCCTCTTTTTTATTTTAAACAATTCTTTTGGCCATTAATTACTAATGAACCCGTTTTATTTACCGAAGCGGTTATTAAATTTATCTATAAAAATAAATAATTACAATGGAATACAACTTTAGTAATACATAATCTAAATCATGAATTTATTATTTAATTCAGTGTTTGTGATTGCCATACTCTTCTAAATTCTTTAACCATATTATTTTATTTATAATTAAAACCCTAACTTACAGAGAACTACTAACTTTTTAAAAAAATTATGAAAAATAAACTAGATTGCTTTGACCACGTAATTGTTCTAATGTTAGAGAACCGCTCTTTTGATAATATTTTAGGTTATGCCTCCGAAAAATTTGATGGTGTAATAGGAAAAAATCTTTCAAATCCTTCTCCTACCCGAACGGACGGTGAAAAAGTTCACGGTGGTGGCGGACCTATTAAGGTTAGGCCAGGTACAACTATGGATAATCCTAATCCAGATCCTGGAGAGTACTTTCCTCATATAAATACACAACTGTATAATTGTGTACACCCATCAAAAAACGCCTTTTCTACAAAACAAAAAGATTTTAAAGCACCTTACAATCAACCTGTTACTGGGAGTCCTAAGTCAGTAGCGTGTACAGAGTTGCCTTATCCTGCTCCAATGACGGGTTTTGTACAAGATTATTATAATAAAATTAATAGCACTATGGGTATCTTCCATACACCACATAGTAATGAATATAGCATTATTATGGAATGCTTTGCAGCTGAGAAAGTACCTGTTATGACCGGGCTAGCCAAGAGTTTTGCGGTTTTTGACCGTTGGCATTGTGCCGTGCCTAGCCAAACTTTTTGCAATCGTTCATTTTTTAACGCTGGTACATCTAACGGTCAGGTGGTTAACACTAAATATTTAAAATGGTTGAAAAAAGATTTTAATCGTGATACAATCTTTAACCGTCTTGAAGAACAAGGTAAACCTTGGGTTATCTATTATGATAAAAATGATGTCTTTCCGTTAACACTACTAATCCACTTTCAAAAGCTCTGGCCTTTTTTTAAAGAAAAAAAGCAACGGAAACAACATTTTAGACATATGGAAGATTTCCATAAAGATGTTGAAAACGGAGAGTTGCCAGCTTATTCTTTCATTGAGCCAAGGTTATTCTTTAATCATAATGACATGCATCCACCAATTAAGATTCTGGATATTCCTCAGCCCTCCTCAGTAACCGCTGGTGAAGAATTGGTGAATGAGGTTTATACTGCCGTTAAAAATTCTAAGAGCCAAAAATCAAATAGCAGTAACTCAGAAAACACGTTACTTTGCATAACTTATGATGAGCATGGTGGCTGTTATGATCATGTATCTCCGCCAAAATGCGCTACACCGCCTAATGATGGATCTATGCATGAAATGGGCTTCCCTTTTGATCGTTTGGGTATTAGAGTTCCTACTATTATAATCTCGGCTTGGTCAGATCCACAGGTAATTAACTCTCAAAAACAGCATACTTCTATGCTTAAAACACTTGGTATGAAGTGGAATTTTAAGCATTTAACAGATAGAGATGCCTCCGCCCCTGATTTTCTAGAAATCTTTAATAGAACCAGTCCTTTGCCTGGTAATGAATGGCCTTGTTTTAAATCTATCGATCAGCCTAAAGGCTCAAAGAATAATAACAATTTATACTCTCCACTTAATGATTTACAAAAAGCTATTTTAGGTATGGCACATGAATTAGCAAAAGATTTAGCGAATGTAGGAGCATTAAAAGAAGAAATAAAAATAGGAGAATCTATAGATCATATGAAGAATATTTTAAAATCTTTGGATAATCTGTAGCCTTTCTATTGGGTAAAGAAAGTTTTAAACCTGCCTTACAACAGACAGGTGTTTTTTTTTGAAGGATTAGAAATTATTTTTTAAATATAACTTTTCTCTTCAAAATTAAATATATAATCCCCCCTAATAAGAGAGAATCAATGAAATAAGCATGTGTTAATTGAAAAACATTAAAATAAGTAAACGTAGCTATTACAGAGCTTATAACCCAACTTATTAAAGCTTCAAATTCCCATTCAGAAATTTCATTTAAATTATAATCTTGCTTTCTCACCCAGAAAAAATTGATGATATAGATAGAAGAAATTGAAGGCGCTAAAATACCCAGGAAGTTTAAAAAATCAAAAAGATAATCCGAGAATCCCAATATTGCGGCAATTGTGCCTATAACTCCTGTAATTATAGCCATTTTTTTAAATGACCAATCTGTTTTAACGGTTGAAAATGTTAATACTGTTGAATATAAATTGGATGCATTACCAACCCAAGTTGAAACAAATAATAGTACAAAGGCAGGAACTACTAGATCCAAACTTTCCATAACTTTTATAATATCAACTTCACCTGATTGAATAGATGGTATTGCGCTAAACAACAATGCAATAGGAAACCCAATGGCAATCCCTAAAACCGCTATTAAACTTTGTTTATCATTGTAAATAAACCTTGAAAAATCAGCCATTAAAACCGGAAACAATATAGATGAGCCTACTAATATTGATGTAGCTTCAAATAATGACATAGTTGGGTTTTCTGGAACAAAATTTACTATTTCCTGAAAAGAAGTTCCTGAAATAGATTTATAAACAACATAACCTAAAAAGATAGTTAAAACTGGTACTGCAAAATTTGCCAATCGCTCTAAACTTTTTATCCCATAAATTGTTGTGGTTATAATTAACGCACTAACAATTATTATAATAGGCCATTCTAATAAATTAATTTGTAATGTTTGTAAAGCGGTGTCCTTTACTGCTATGGCTAACAATTCTAACGCTACCGAAAACCAACCTAACAAAGTGATTCCGAAGATAAAATTCATAATCTTGGCTCCTTTTCTACCAAAGCTAAAATGCATTATCATATAGGTAGATAATCGCGATCTATTGCCTATAACTGTGGTTGCCATACACATAATTGTAAGTACAAAGGTTGAAATTCCGAAGGCCCACAAAGCCTTTTTAAACCCAACAGCTAAAGCAACTTCAGATCCTAAAAACAGAATTGGTAATGTTAATCCTGTTCCTGCAATTAATATACCAATAAGCCAACCTGAAGTAAAATCTTTAGGTTGCACTTTCGTTGTTGTATATTGATTGTCTTCCGTCATAATTTAATTTATAATTCTTTTAAAAGTGATGTTAAAAACTTCCAAAATTTCTGTGTAGAACTAATTTGTAAACGTTCTTCGGGCGAATGTGCTCCTAATATATTTGGTCCAAAAGAAATCATTTCCATTGTTGGATAAATTTCTGAAATAATACCACATTCCAAACCTGCATGAATAGATTTTACTGCGGGTGCTACTCCATTTATTTCTTGATAACATTTCTTAGCAACGCTCAATAGTTTGCTTTTAGGATTTGGTTCCCAACCAGGATAAGGTCCTATTTCTTCAGTTTTACCATTCGGAAAACTTTCTCTTATTTTTTTTACAACCACATCACGTTCTGCATCAACAGAACTTCTTGTATGACAAGCAATACTAAATGCACCTTTTTGCACATTTATCTTCGCAACACTGTTAGATGTTTGTACCAAATCGTCCATTCCTTCAGTCATTGAAAAAACACCATTTGGCATTGTTTGTATTCCTTCTAAAAGTTGTTTTAAAAAGTTGTCTTCCACAACAGAAAACGAACCATTAATAGGTTTCATTGTTATGTTTAGATTTTTATCAGTTGATTGATATTTTGCTTGAATAATTGCAACAATACTTTTATGCGTTTTTTCAAATTCAGAAACGTCCGTTTTTCTAATGGCAACAGTACTTGTTAGATCTCTTGGAATTACATTGGTTAATGTTCCTGCTAAGATTCTACTGACTTTAAGATAAATCCCTTTTTTTAATGCTAGTGCATAATTAGCGAAAATCCGAATCGTATTTCCGTGATTCAAATGAATGTCTACACCAGAATGTCCTCCTGCTAAACCTGAAACACTAATTTCATAGTATTGATAATCGTTATTTATTGTTTCTTGATGGTAATTTCCAGTAATTTCAACATCTACTCCTCCTGCACAACCAATCGTAATTTCGTCATCTTCTTCAGAATCTAAATTTAAAAGAATTGTACCTTTTAATTGCTCATTTGTTAATGCCATCGCTCCTGTCATTCCCATTTCTTCATCAATGGTAAACAACGCTTCTATTGGTGGATGCTCAATTTCATTAGAAGATAGTACTCCCATAATTGCGGCAACACCAATGCCATTATCTGCACCTAAAGTTGTTTCTTTTGCTTTTACCCAATCGTTATCAATATACATCTCTATACCTTGGGTATCAAAATCAAAATTAGAAGTCACTGTTTTTTGATGCACCATATCTAAATGCCCTTGTAAAACAATCGCAGTATCGTTTTCTCTTCCTGCAGTTCCTGGTTTTTTTATGATTACATTTCCAGTAGCATCAACAATTGTTTCAAGCAATAAAGAGGCACCAAAAGAAATCATATACTCAATAATGTGTTCTTCTTTGGTTGAAGCTCTTGGAATTGCATTTATAGCTTCAAAATGTTTCCAAACGCTTTTAGGGTTTAATTCACTAATTTTCATAGTTCACTATTTATTTAATAATTTTTTTTAGGAGTAAATAAGCAATAAATGCTACAATAAACGAATCGAAAAACGAAATAGATGTAAGGCTGATATAGTTGTAATTAGCAAGGTATGCTACCACACAACTTACAACCCAACTTATAATAGCCGGAACACCGAAATCTGGGAGTTTATCAAAATCGTTTAAATCATATTTTTGCTTTTTAATAAAGAAAAAATCTGCTATAAAAATTGCAGAAATTGGGGGAATTAATACACTTAAAATACTTAATAATTCTATAAAATGAGTTGCAATTCCAATCACCGCAACCAAGGTACCAACCACACTTGCTATAATACCAAGCGTCGCCATTTTTTGTTTTTTAAAAATGGTTGAAAGCGTTAATTGTGTTGAATATAAATTGGATGTATTTGTAGTCCAAGTAGAAAAAACCAATATGATAAACGCAGGAATTGTTAAACTTAAACTGATCATTATTTTCATAATGTCTATTTCACCCGTAATTAAACTAGGTATTGCACCTGCTAAAAGTATAATGGGAAAACCGATAACTAATGCTGAAACAGAAATTAAACTATCCTTATCTGTACGCGCAAACCTTGAGAAATCGGGCATTAAAACAGGCGTTAAAATAGTCAATCCTACAATTGCAGAAATAGCTTCAGTAATAGACATATTACCATTTCCTTTTATACTCAATAAACTTTCTATACTCTGTGAACCAATAGTAATGTATAATACATAAATTAAGAATATAATCATTAAAGGCACTGCTAAAGCAGAAAAACGTTCTACTATTTTAAAGCCAAAAATGGCTGTTATCGTCATTAAAACACTCCCAACAATAATACTAATTGAAATGGGTACATTTATGTTTAATAAATGTTTAAAAGCATCTGTTAACGCTTCACCAAATATTTCTACAGTTACTGCATACCAACCTAAAAGTGTGATTCCTATTAAGAAGTTGATAAAAAGGGTTCCTTTTTTTCCAAAAGAAAAATGCAATAACATATAGGTAGATAATCGAGTTCTATTACCAATAATTGCAGTGATAGCACATAAAATACCTAACACCAGATTTACAAGAATAAAAACCCATAAAGATTTTGACAAACCTATAGCTTGTGCTACTTCTCCACCAACATAAAATGTGGGAAGTGTTACACCAATACCAACAATAATAGACGCTATGTTTATACCGTGAACCGTTTTGTTTTCTGGAACTTTTGTTCTTGTATAATCATCTGTTTCTTGTAGGTTATTGGTGTCCATTTATTCTTAATTTCCTATTAATTTGTAAGCTAATGATTTTAAATCTGGATGACAAACATTTCCATCATCTACAATTTGAATATCATCTAAAAAGATACTTGCTTTACCAACAATACCATCAAAATGAGATTTAGCAACTTGCCCAAAAGGAGGCATATCCATAGGACTTGTATGTCCGAAACCAAAATCTACGCCACCCCAAATACGTTCATCTTCTACAACTTCCCCACACATTTTATGAACATTAGGATTAAAGCCAAACATATTATGAGATATTTTATACATATTTGGATCCTCAAAAGAGGCTAAATACTTTTTAAAATTTTCAGCTTCACTCCCACCTATTACATCGTCAATTCTACCATCTTTCATAATAAATTCAACGTGATTATCTGTACCATATACTTTGGCATTCATTAATAAATCGAAAACGATATTTCCATTCATGCTTTCAAGCTTAGGCACTAAATTTACATACCCTGGTGCGGTACCAAATAAAGGTTTAGAGTAATCGCCACTATCGATATCAAAAGAGTAATTTAAATCGGTCTCATAAGACACATTTGTACCATTGGGACTTGTAATTTTTACGACTTTAGATTTCATTGCCATGTCTTTAACTTGTACAAGAAATTGATCTAAAGTACTAATATCAAAACCAACAAACGTTCTCATTAAAGATTGAATAGAACTATCTGCGATTATTAAATATCTTAATTTTTTGTTTTTAGCCATCGCAGTTTCCCAAATATGAGAATATAAGATGATGGTAGATTGTAATTCTATCCAAACATCTACTTTACAAAGTGCTGCTGTTAAGGGTTTTGCTGGCCAATCGTTAATACCTGCTTGTCCATCTTGTGAAGCTTTTGGTGTCCATAATATTAAAGGTAAACCTCTAACTGAATAAGCTGCAGCTGCCAATGCATCTGCAAAATCTCTGTCTGAACCTGAATCACCTGTAATAGCTACAGTTTCACCAGGTTTCACTTTAAACATATCTTCTATCATTACTTTAGCGACTTTTGCTCGCTCTAAAAAATAATCTGCCATAATTTTTTGTTTAAATTAAAGAAGGGAATAATTTATACTCCCCTCTTCAAAAGGTAATTTACTAATTCAAATAAATAATTTAAAAGTTTACTGTAAAAGTGGTCCCAATAGTTGCAGGAGTTCCTCTCCAACCAAAACCATAATCTTGATATTCTAAGTAATATTGTTGGTCTAAAATATTTCTAGCCCAAAGAGATACTTTTATTTTTTTATGTGTTAATGTCGCTTTAGCGTCTAATAACTGGTAAGCATTAGAAGTTAAACTACTATCATTAGAATCTGTCCAATATATTTTACCTGTTCCATTATAATTTACACTTAAATCTAAGGTTGAAACCTCATTTAAAGGAAAGCTAGATTCTAATCCAAAGTTGAAGTTATTTTGAGGTACTAATGAGGTGTTTTTATCATTAAATTCATTTAAATCTCTTCCACTTTCTAAAGTACCACCATCTTTAATTTGAGACTTTACAAAACCATAGTTAAACAATACATCTAAATATTTTGAAACTCTTGTTTTAGTATCAACCTCAAAACCAACAATTGTACTTTTATCGTAGTTGAAGTTTCCTGGAATAAAGAAGTCGCTTGTAGTTGCAAACTGTTGTCTGTTTGTAAAGTCAGAATAAAAAACAGCTCCGTTAATAATAAATCTATTTCCCCAAGAAGAAGTTTTAAAACCTAGTTCATAATTTTCAGAAATTTCTGCTTCAAAACCACGATCAAATAAATCGGTTGCAACTGGGTTAAATCCACCATTTCTGTAACCACGACCATAATTTGTATACAATAAAGTGTTTTTAGTTGCTTGGTATGCTAAAGAAAGTTTAGGCTGTAATACATTTTTTTCCTTTTCATCTTTTTGAGCATTTAAAGAATCATCTAACTCTATTTTATCAATATCATAACGTAAACCAGCAGAAGCAGTAAGCTTATCCGTCAATTTATAATCTACAAAACCAAATAATGCAACCGTATTAAAATTAACAACATAATCTGTAACTGCCCATTCATTACTAAATGTTAAATCACTTTGAAAAAAAGAACGCTCTACATTTTGATAAAACCCACCTAAACTCCAGTCGAATTTAGTATTTGTTTTTCTATTTCTTAAACGAAGTTCTTGGTTAAAAGACTTTGTATCATTTGTTTCTCCTTGGTCTAAACCTCCGTTAAAAATATCTACACTTGTAAAATCTAAATCACCAATAGTAGACCTGTCTACTTTACTGTAAGAAGTTATTGCTTGTAGTTTTACGTTATCTAAAGTATACTCTAGGTTTAGGTTTGTATATAAGTTTGTCATATCAGATTCTCCAAAAACATCTTGAAAAATAACATTATTTCCTTTTGTAGGATTCGGATCTAAATACGTTGTCCATCCATTTCCACTTGCTGCATCCTCCGGACTTATTGAATAGTGTGTTGCTCCTCCTTCAGAATCTATATATTGTAAAGTAGTACTTGCTTTAAATTTAGGTGTAATTTTAAATTTTAATTGCCCTCTTAGCGTAAGTTCTTTTCTAAAATCTACTTTTTTATTTAAAAAATCATTCGTTAATAAACCATCAAAGTTTTTATACTGAGAAGAAAAACGATAGAATACTTTATCTTTCTTTAAAGCGCCAGAAGAAATAAAACTAGAGGTTAATGCATTTCCATTTCCATAACCGATAGAAAACCTGTTCTTACTTACATTTGTTGGTTCTTTAGAATAGATGTTGATGGCACCACCAATAGCATTTTTACCATATAACGCTCCTTGTGGTCCTTTAACAACTTCAATTAAAGCAATGTCAAACAATTCTTGATTTAGCAAACTTGGATCTGCAATAGTAACTCCATCAAAAACAAATGCAACGGGTGCATCCGTATTTCTTATTTGTGGTATACCTCTAATCACTAAAGAGTTTACACCAACTGCTTGACTTTCGCTTAACTTTAAGTTAGGTACTAAATTTGCGAAACTTGCAACATTATTGATTCCTGTTTTTTCAATTCCTTCACTATTAAATGCTGTTACAGATTCTGGTATACTTTGTACAGATTCAGTACGTTTTCTAGCTTTACCCATAACTCCAGTAAAACCTTGTACGGTAACTTCATTTAAAGACTCAGCAGATTCTGCTAATTCTATATTCAACAAATTTTTGCCTTGAACATTAATTTCTTTAGTTTCAAACCCTACAAATGAAAAAACTAGAATAGCATCATTTGATGAAACTGAAATTTCATAATTTCCATTAAAATCTGTAACAACACCTGTTGAAGTTCCTTTTTCAATAATTGTTGCTCCAGGTAATGTTTCACCATTTTTATCACTAATTTTACCTGATACATTTTTTTGAGCAAAACCAAAGGTTGCAACTAATAGAGCAAGAAATAGAATAGCTTTTTTCATAATAATATATGATTTTTTATAATTAAAATTCATTTTTTTAACAATAACAAAATTAGAATCTTATAATTAATTCAGATTAATTTTGGATATTATTAATATTATCAATAATTTTAATATTATTTTAGGAATTTATGGAGGCAAAATCAGAATCATTAGTTTTAACATCAGAGTACTTTAAATTAGTATTAGATAAAATACTGGATATATTTATTCATAAGCACGAGATAACTAACATTCCAAGGACTTTTCAACTATATGGCTATGGATCTTTTGATGAAAGTAAACCTAATTTAAAAAATGACTTTGAAGAAGTTGGAAACGAATTTATTAATGGGAAGTATCTCTATGATAAAACGCGTGAATTTGAAAAAGGAAAACCTCTAATTAAAATTAATAAATACTATAAGTCTGTTATATTATTATACATTGGTTATGATAACTTTGTGGATTTTATAAATACCAGAAAATCAACAGATGAAGACAAAGAGAGACAACTTTCTTTATTAACAAACCATGAAGATGCTACATACTACTATTTAAATTATTATTTTGACGAGGATAATAATAGCATTATTAAAGGGAAAACAATTATTTCAAATAACTGGAAAAAAATTCAACACATATTTTTTTATCCTCTTGAAGATGGCTCTTTTAGGGAAATTTATACTCTTGGAACAGTAAACAGACAAGAAGATACTATAACTATTAAAACACAAACACCCTCTGGCAAACGTTTTTTAGAGGGTGCTAGTGAAATTTATTACATTGGTAATAAAGCACCATCAAATATTAATTATTTGGTAGGAACTTATTGCAACTTTGACATTTATAACAATACAGTAGCTGGACGATCGATTCTTGAAAAATGTGATGGTAAAGATGATATGGAACAAAAAGCTAAATCTCCATACATACCACCTTACATCGCTATGGAAATACGTAATAAACGTATAGTAAATAACAACAATGTTCCTAGGCACTTTCTAGAATTGTCTGAAAAAAGTCCCTATGCATCAATCTATGAAAAAATACCAGGAGCCTATGAGATCACATTTCAATTAGAAGACAATATTAAAGAAATTATAAATTTTCAAATTTTACCAAATAGCTATAAAATAATTACGTTAACCGAAAATGTTTACATAGAAAAAGACAGATTAGAGCTTATTAATAAAGGTTCTGTTATAAATTTAAGGTTTACTTTTACAGGAATTATTGCTCTAGAAAGAGTAAATTTTTATCTAAAAACTTATTATTTAAAAGGTGAAGAATACAATCAAACTGGTGTTTTTAGTGGTATTGATAATGAAAACAGGTTGGTAAATGGAACTTTAACTATTAATTTTACTCCTTATTCTTAAATGCCATTTTACACAAATTACGCTTCCCTCCTTTTATAAGCTAACATAACACCTGTTCAACAAACGTTTGTATTACAAAAGTTTTAGTATAAAACTAATCATTCTCATTAGCTTTCAACTTTTCCACCATAAACAGAGGGTTTTCATTAAAGGATTTCCAATCTTCTAAAAGTAATTTATACAACTTATCAATAGCTACAGTATCAATATTTTGTATTTCAGCATCTTTTTTTAATTCTAAAATATAATCTAGCAATTTATAGCAAGTTGTAAATTGTCCACAGGAAATAAGTGTATCCATTCTGTTTTTAGCTATATCTGTTTTGTCCCACCACAGTGTTGTAGGTGTTTCAGAAGCTGTGAGCCCAATACTTTTTAATAATTTACTTGGTGCTGGTTCAATAGCTCTATTGTACTTAAAGGTGTTTGTATATGCTGTTTTTTTTCCGTTTAGTTCATAGACTGTTGAAGCTATAATTTTGTTTTTTATAGACGGTTTGGTGTACAATAAATCGTAATTTAAACGTCGTATTTGTATTAGGAATATTTCGTTAACCATTTTAACTGAAGAGGTTACCCGATCTTTAAGCATACGTTGCACAAGATTAATATTTAAATTATTAAAACTTACTAAATCATCTAAAATTACTTTGGGTACATTTTTTTTAAATATATTACTAAACCAGCTTGCGCCAACTTTTTTTGCGATGCCTGTTATAATACCTAAAAAGGTTAAGGTAAGCCCGATACCTGTAATAATACTTCCTAAAATATAAAGCGAAACCCACGCTGTATTATTAATTAATTCTAAAGAATTAAGAACTATAATGGAGATACCAAATAATAGGATAAGCCAATACAATGGCTTTATTTCAAAATAGTTAAGGATTTTAGAAACGTTATGTTTTAAACTTAAACCATTATTTATAGAAGATGTATCAGACTCCCAAGGTTCCATTTTAAATGTTCCCACGTCGTTTATAATAATTAAATCGAGCCTCCGTTTTCTACTACTTTGCTCGCTAATATTCATCATACTACCAATACCTTGGTTATCGGTAATACCACCATCCATTATTCCAACACCATTTATAAAGCGGTCTAAACTTTTAAGGGATTTATAATCTGTTGTGTTTTGATTTTTAAAATAATCATCGGGAAATATTAAAGGTTCAAAACCTAAAGGAAAACATGAAGATGATGCTACAATATCACCTAATTCTATATTGTATTTTAATTTATTAATATGAGAATTATTTAATATTTTATTACCAAAAAGCCCTGTATTTTGAAACCTAAAGGCTAAGCCAAAAGAAAAATCTGTGGCATTAAAACATACATGTTTTAGATGTTTGGAGGTTGTATTTTTAAAGAGCTTAAAATCTCCTTTAAATATATCCATTTCAGCATACGTAAGTGCAAATGCATTAATTAGCGACCTTTTTTTGTAGGGATTCTTTCTCCAAACTTCATCATCTTCTAATTTAGATATGGCCGTTTTTAGTAATTGATCATTCTCTGGTTCGAATAAACTATAGAATTTTTTAAAAAATAATTCAAAATTAAAATCAGGTTCTTGAGTAGCTTTAGAGTAAGCCACCCCTAGAAGGGTACCTCCACTTACTGTACTTAAAGCTTCAACATTTTCAAGTAATGAAACCTCCTTATATTTAATTTTATTTAAATATGAAACAACACCTAGAGCAAAAAAAGTAGCGCGATAACCACCACCACTAAAACAAAGCCCAATACTTTCAAAAGGAGTAAAAGGCTCTTCATTATAATCAGTCATCTTAATACATTTAAAAAATAGCTAAAGGTAAATATTATTTACATTCAAACACTCTTGATATGAAATCTAAATTTCAAAAGAATAATTATTTTCTAAACCATTCTACAAATATTTAACTTTCCTCATTTGGTGAGGTAATTTAATAGAAATTAAACAATTTTTATTTTTATACCTTTTTATGTAATTTACTTATTCATTTCTTTTGTTTTCGGTATTCGTATTTACAAAAGTAATTGATGCTTTTAATTGTAAATTATGCTAAATATTCTAGAAGTATTTAATATCTGGTCTACCTTTTACCGAATCATTTCCAAAGTCTTGTGAACTTTGGAAATGACGAACGATACTTTTATTTTTTGGCTGTAAAAATAAAATTTTCAATAGCCTCTTCAGTTATTATAGGGTTTGCACCTTCTTTACTTGCTACAATTGCTCCAACGGCACACGCAAAATTTAATGCTTCTTGAGGCGAAGTTCCTTTTAATAATTTATTTGTTAATGAAGCTAAAAAAGAATCTCCTGCTCCTACTGTATCCACAACAACTATTTTATAACCATTATTGCAATAAAAGGTATTATTACAGTACAATATTGCTCCGTGACGACCTTTTGTAACGCAAATAGATTTTGTGTTTGTTTGCGTTGCAATAAATTTAATTGTTTCCTCTAAAGATTCATTTTTAAAATTTAACTCTTCTGCTATTTCAAAAATCTCATCATCATTAAACTTAATAAAATCGGCTTCATTCATTAAGTAATTCAGTACTTCTAAGGTGTAATGAGGTGCTCTTAAATTAATGTCGAAAATTTTGTATTTCGCAATTTTTAAAAGCTGATACAACGTATTTTTTGAAACATCATTTCTAGCAATTAAACTTCCAAATATAAAAGCATCAGATTTTTTAATAATTTCTTTAGCGCTCTCTGTTAATTGGATATTATCCCAAGCTCTAGGAGAATTTATAGTGTAAGTTGCGGAACCTTTTTCATTCAACACAACAGCTACTTCACCTGTTTTTAATGTTGCATCAATTTGAATGTTTTCTATTTGTACACCTCGTTCTTTAATAAATTCTTTTATTTCCATTCCTTCGGAATCATCTCCTATTCTTGTAATTATAGAAACATTATTACCTAAAGATTGCAATCTTAAAGCTACGTTTAAAGGTGCACCTCCAATTTTTTTATGATTTGGAAATACATCCCATAAAACCTCACCAAAACAAACTAAATTTTTCATAAAATAATTATTTAATAACCTTATTATTAATAGCTATAACACATTTTTCAACTCCATATTTAACAATATTATTATATGCTGTTGTATATGCATTTACAAATATTTTAGAATCATTTAATTTTCCAAAAATGGATGCTATTTCTAAAAACGCTTCTGGATTTTCTTTTGCCAAGATTGCTTTTTCATTTAAAATAGCTTTCATAGCATCTTTAATAAGTAATGGTTTTCCATTTTCATTTTTTCCTAAGCTATAAATTGCCCAAGCAGCGACTACAAATGATGCAAATTCAACAGGTCCGTTTTTTTCTAATTGTTTATTTACCGTTGGCAAAATAAATATTGGAAATTTGGCTGAACTTTCTGAACAAATTCTGTCTATTTGATCTTTTATATAAATATTTCCAAATCGTTGTAATAAAGATTGTTTGTATTCATCTAAGTTAACACCTTCTAAACCAGCTAAAGTTGGTGTTACTTCAATATTCATATAATTTGTTAAAAACCTATTTATTTCATTATTATGAACCGACTCATCTATAGTTGCGTAGCCCATTAAATCGCCTAAAATACCTAATACAGAATGTCCGGCATTTAACAAACTCAATTTCATTTTTTCAAACGGAACTACATCTTCAACAAATTGAGCGCCAACAGTTTCCCAAGCAGGTCTTCCTGCAATAAAATCATCTTCAATAACCCATTGTTTAAACGGTTCACAAACTACTGGCCAAGCATCTTCAATTCCCGATGTTTCTAATAAATTTGAAATATCTGTTGGCGATGTTGCAGGCGTAATTCTATCTACCATACTATTTGGAAACGACACATTTTTTTCTATCCAAGAAACCAATTCTGGCGCTGCTTTTTCAACATAACTCAATAGCATTTTTTTAGCCATATGTCCGTTACCTTGTATATTATCACAAGATTGAATAGTTACACCTTTTAAACCTCTTTGTTGTCTTAATTTTAACGCTTCGGTTAAGTATCCAAAAATAGTTTTTGGTGCTTGTGAATGCTCTAAATCATGTTGAATTAAAGGGTTCTCGAAATCAAAGGCTCTTGTTGCTTCATTATAATTATAACCACCTTCAGTAATAGTTAATGTTATAATTTTAACATCTGGACTCGCCATTTTTTCAATTACTTTTGAAGGATTTTCTGGTGCAAATAAATATTCAACAATAGAACCAATAACTCTTTTTGTTAAAGAACCATCTAATTCTTTTACAATTAAAGTGTATAGACCATCTTGTTCTTTAAGTGTATTGTAAATTTTAGTATCAAAATCTAACAAAGCTACACCACAAATTCCCCATTCTTTAACGGATTCATCATGTAATAATTGATCTGTATAAAAAGCTTCGTGAGCTCTATGAAAGCCACCAATACCAACATGTACTATTCCTGTTTTTATGTCAGTTCTATTGTATTTAGGACAAGCAATACGATTGGCAATTTTAGCCAAATTATTTTGATTAAGGTTTATTATATTTTTCATGATATTATGAGTTTTGAATTTTTCCACGTTTAAGCGCCCAATATGCAGTAACAAAATAAGTTAACGTACATATAAATGCATATTGATAAAATAGTTCACGGTTTTTTATATAATTAGCTTCATCTGAACTTCCAAATAAAACTTTACACGCCAAGGCTATAGTAATAAGTAAAACAAGTAATGAAATGCTTCTTAAAACTTTTGTAAAAAGCGAAGTGTCTTTTACATGTACAGTTTCTTCTTTTGCTTGTTCTTCTTGAAATTTTTCAATATTTATATTGCGTAATTTTTCTTTTTCTGCTGCTTCAGGATATTTTCTTTTAGCTCCATAACGTCCCGCTAAAAAAGTATAGATAATTATGGTGAATATCCAAGTTGGTATAAATAGATAAAAGAAAGACATTACATTTAAAGCGTTTAAACCAAAACCGAATATAAGTCCTAAACCCCAAGATGCTATTGCAGGAGTGCTAAAAGTTAATTCACGATACTGTGCCCAATATCTTGTATACCCAATTCTAGGAAAAATTTGATGTTCTGCAAATACAATACCCCCAACTGGAACTACTAGTAATCCAGCATACGTTAGAAGCGGAAGTATTTGAGAAAACACAAAAGGAAAACAAGCAACTATCATAGTTACCAAACCAACTACTATAGTAGTTTTTTTACGTGTATGATTTTTGAAAATAGCTTGTGCTGCCAAACCTGCTCGGTAAAGATTAGCAACGGCAGTGGTCCAACCAGCTACAATTACAATAACAAATCCAGACCAACCTAATGCATAATAAGCAACATCACCTGGATCAAGTTCAACAATAGATTTTCCAATAATTACTGCAGCTCCAGCTCCCATAATTCCTGCTGAAATCCAAGCAACATAATGCCCAAACATCATTCCTGTACTTGTAGCTAATCCGTATGATTTCTTTTTAGCAAAACGCAATAAAGCCATATCTATAAGGCCAAAATGTGTAATAGTATTTGCAGCCCAAGCAAAACCAATAACTTCTGTTAATCCAATTCCTGCTTCTCCGTTACTATTAATTCCAGTCCATATAGATTTGTCGCCTAAGGTTATAAAATCATTCCAACCATCTGGTATTGGTTTTCCTAACACCTCTAAAGATAAAGCAGGTAACAATACAAAGGCTCCACAAGTAAACATTACAAACAACCAAGGTGCACAAATTCCAGAAAACTCTGAGACTGCTTTAAAACCGTATATGGCTATAGAAACCACAACGGACCCCACAATTAAAACTATTACTATAAACCATAAATTGGTTGGATACCAATTTAGTTGTGCAGGAATATTAAATGCAAAACGAACTGCTGTTGCAGATACCGTAATCATAGCAGCAGAGATAACCGTGAAAATAATAACATTAGCCCAATTGTAAAGCTTGGTCATTGAATCTCCTGCTATTTTATTTAAGTAAGTGTATAAACTTAAACGTGTGTCAACCGCAATTGGCGAAGTAATAAGTGTCCAGCTTAAAACAGCTAAAATATTACCTATTAATAAACCTAAAATAATATCTTTAGTTGTTGCTCCTAAAGCTACAAAAGTGGCTCCAATAACAAACTCGGTAGCGGCAACATGCTCAGCGGCATATAGACCTGCAAAATGAGTCCAATTATGTAATTTATGCTTTGCAACTGGTAATTGCTCTGCTTCTAAGTTGTTAAACTGCTGGTAATTATTGGATGTGTCCATACTATTTGTTTTTGAGATTCTTATTTATATTTGGCATTATTTATATGCTTCTAGAATATGGTTAAATCAAGCTGAAGAATTGTTTTTTGCTTTTCAGGATTCCACATAGCCATAACTTCCACTGGCATATTATAGCTACCCAAATTAATGTTTTGACCAAAAGTTGCTCCTACATTAATAAAATTCCCTTTACCTTCGGTATAAAATGTTTTATCAGTTATAAAAGACCAGGCGCCACCAGCAAAAAGCGATAATTTAGAATCCTCTTTTTCCCAAACTTTACTTTTTATTTCTAAATAATGTGTCCAAGAATCTTTATAAGAACCATTTGTTTCCACTTCATAATCTCCTGATCCTCCGCCTAATATTGTAGCTAAATATAGTGATGTATTTTTTGAAACATTAACTCCAAAGTTTAAATCTACAAAATTATAACCTTGCGTTTTATCATAACTCCAGAAATGTAATTTATCTCCTCTTTCTTCAACACCTGTATAATTATTATGTGAAACCGCTTCAATAAAAAAGTTATCTGAAAAATGATAAACTGCATACATTGAAAATTCTTTATAATTAGCACTTACATTTTCTTGTGTATAACTATTGTATACATCTGTACTTGAAAAACCTGCTCCACCCCACACACCTAATGTAAATTTTGAATTACGAGAATTGTATTCTAAGCTTGTTGCAAAAATGGCTCCTGGATGCACCACGGAACCATGCCAAGTATGCATATTTTTTAAATGTGCATTAGCTTTAAAAGGTTTGTATGAAACCATTTCCTTTTCTTGAGCATTTACAAAACTAATATTTTGCATTACTATTAATAATAACAGTATATTTTTGAAATTAATTGTAGCACATTTAATAGAATGTTGCTTTATTGAATTTTTAAATGAAGGTAACATAAATTATCTTTTTTTAATTAAAACATTCTGCTCGCTCAAAATTACTTTTCATTAGTTAGCGTCATAATGACGTTTATAGTTCAAATGTAAATAAAATTATTTTGATAAACCTAATTTTTTGGAAATATATGTTCTATATTAGCAATATAATAGGCTATTTTGATATACTTAAACGTTTTCTTAATTTTACGGCAGATTGAGTAAAATATAGCGTTATACTGACGTTTACTATCTTTTTAAAGCTTTGTTTTTTTATAAAAAAAACTATTATTAATATTGCAAAAAAAATAATTATAGAATAAATTATTATTTAAAATTTATATAATATGACTCCTAAAATAATTCCAAATGTATCTGTAGATTGTGTAGTTTTTGGTTATGATGCTAAAACCAAATCTTTAAACGTATTGTTAATACAACGTCAATTAAAAGATAAAGAAACGAATGAATTATTAGTTAATGATTATGTACTTACTGGATATCATGTTTATGAAAACGAAAGACTTGATGAAACAGCAACTAGAATTTTAAAAGAACTAACAGGGCTAGATAATCTATATAAAAAACAATTTAAATCTTTTGGAAATCCAAACAGATTATTAAATGAAAAGGATATTATTTGGGCGAAAAGCGAAAATTTTAATTTAAGAACTATAACAGTTGCTTATTATTTTCTACTTCAAACTTATGAAGTGAATTTAAAAGATAACAAGCACAATGCGAAATGGTTTCCAATAAAAAATCTTCCTGAATTAGGTTTTGATCACCTAGAAATTATCAATCAAGCTTATGAAGATTTAAAATCAAAAGCAACTTATAAACCTATAGTTTTTGAATTATTACCTGATAAATTTACAATTAATGATTTACAAGATCTATATCAATCTATTCTAGAAATAGAAATTGATAACCGCAACTTTAGACGAAAGTTAATAAATAAGAAGTATATTATTCCTCTAGATGAAAAACAAGTTGGTGTAACAAATAAGCCTGCAAGATTATATATGTTTAGTAAAGATATTTATGAAAAAATGTTTCAGAAAAACTATTTAATTAATATATGATTTAAAGAAAAAATACATTTACATTTAATATAGTCTTAAACTTATTATTTAAATAAATACACTAATCTACTTATAAAAGAAACTATTATCGATATTGAAAGTTTAATAAACATAAAGAGACTGAAGCTAAAAATCATTTATAGGAGCTCTTAAAATTCTTTAAATAAACTTTAATATAACACCTATTGGTTTTTTAAAATTAACTCTAAATCAAAGATTTTTAGTTCTAATTTTATGAAATCTTGTTCTTTATATCATTCATAAGTAGATAATAATCCGATATAAACTAAAAAAAAACAGTAGATATTTTTTTATCAACAATCTATAATAACTCACATTACCTAAACGATATTTACTTTTCTGTATGTATTAATTATTCCATTACTTCTTCACCAAAACAACTGTTTCAGAAATACCATTTAAACTCATAACACGCAATAAAGAATTCTTTTTTGAATAAATTATTTCTTTTATGTTTTGTGAATGCTTTTCACCTTCTTCAATTTTCCAAATTCCCTTGAGGGTTATAGTTGTATATGTTGGTCGTGAAGGCCAAAAAAACCATTCTCGTTCATATATTGATAATTCTGTTCGTTTTCCGTTTGGTAGCAAGTCATCCTGTCCGTCATAAATATTCAAATCTGGGTTAACCACATTGAGTTCTATTTTGTGTTTACTTTTTTCTTCAACCATTAGTATTGAAGGACTTTCAATACTCTTTACAATCCCTTTTTTAAAATCTACTCTATTAATAAAGGTTGCATAGCCAGTTGTATTTAATTTAGTTGAATGAACTACGTGCGCTTTTTCGTCTTGTTGAATTATTTTTATAGGTGGCTTTTTAGATGCCATTTCTTCAGCAAAAATATTCAACTTGTCTTTATTCGCATAAGGAATTACCGTGTAAGCATACTTGGCTGCTTTTGGTTGTGTACCGTGATCAAAATAAGCTTTAGCAAAGTTTCCGCTTACCTCCTTTTCTGCAAATACATTGGGTGCTGTTTGCTTGGTTCTATCAAATTTTAATTTACTGTTTCCTTCAATGCTGTTAACATAAAACCCACTTCCTCTGCTATCTAGAAACCATTGGTTATTTGCTTTTAAAATTGTTTTATTTACTGGGAAATCACTTACATCACCCATAAAATTGGTCTGTGTCGGATTTTTAGCAATTGTAAGAGCATCTTGAAATAGCGTGGTTTCTACAGGTAATCCTGATAAATCTGATTGAATATCTGAACCTAGGCAAATTATTTTATCTCCAAACATAAAGTAACTTTTCTTTGCTCTTAATGATTCTAAGTTGTATTTATCGTGTCCCTTAAGTATAAAAGAAAAGATACCATTTCCATTATTTGAACTTACACCACCACAAAATGATTGATCTGAAAATAAGTACTCTCCTCCTTCATCCCTAATGCTTTCTGGTGAAGTTACCATTTCTTTAAACGGTAACCTTACTGTTGTAGTTCCTGGCCAATTATGCCAATCGTAACCATCAAACCATTTCTTTTCATCTGAATGTGGCGTAGTACTGTCTATGCTATTTGGGTAAGCTACATCCAAATAACCATTTGCAATAAATAACGGATACCCAAAATAGGTTGTTGCCCAACTTTCAAAGGGCACTACATATTTACTATGCGCTCTTACTGATGTAAGCCACGTGTTTTCTAACCTTTTGGATGCGCTTGCTGAGAAAGGAAGTATTTTAATCCCATTATAATTTGTTGCTTTTACCTTTGGGTATTTCACTTTAATTTTACTTCTAAATTTTTCAAAAACAGGGTTTACAACTTTTACATTTTTTTCTGAATTTGCATTCTTATTAGTACGTCTTTTATCATAATAATGAAAATAACCATTCTCAGATTTTTCGAGAACTGAAAAAGCATAATCAGCCATTTCTTTATCAATAACATCATTAGTTTCAGGGTTTCCACAGAGTGCTAAATATGCAGGAAGTAAATGAGTTTCTTTAGGAAGTTCTTCTATCTTAAAGCGAGTTGTTGCATAAGTAGTGGGTGCAGAAAGTGCTGTTGGCCCCTGTATATGAAATAGGGTGTTAACGGCTCTTTTAATATTTACATGAGCAGATTTACCAGCGCGATAAGGAGTATCTGATAATAAATAGAGCATAGTTCCCATGGATGTTATTAACCGACCTCCATAACTCAATATGTGAATAGCGTGATGAAATGCGGTTCCATCTGGTTTTAAACCATCATCAATTCCATTACTAGTATGTGCAGCAACATTTGTAAAATAAGATGAAAATTGTCTTAAATCACGATCTTTTTCTGCTGAATTAGGCATTGACATTGCACTTAATAATTTACCTAATAAAATACCATGAGCATCATCAGCATCAATTCCTTTTCTACCTTCTACACCATACACAACAGATTCATTGTATACCTGATTAAAGCCGAAAAACCATTTCGTAATTTCAATAGCTTTATCAAGACGACCTTCTTCTTCAAGTACTTTACGCATTAAAAAAATAGAAATTGGCATTTTACCTAAACGATATGCATAGTGATGTATCCACATAAGCCCTGCTCCTGTATCAATTCCTTGATCCACACCGTAATCAAAAAGATTAATAAACAGCGTTGAAAGTTCTGCTCTTGTATTTTGCTCTTCAGTTCTTTGATATAAACTAGCAATATCACACATTAAAGTACTATAATTTTTCCAATCCTCAAACTGGTTTTTCAATGCTTCATTTGGCAACCCTGCATTTGTAAAGTATTCTGTATAAATATTGTCAGACATTAATGGTCTTCCAAAAATCTCGTTTCCTTTTCTTTGAATTTTATATTTTGAATACCGCTTTTGAATACTTTTCAATGCTGATTGAATAGTTTTATCGGTCTCCATTTTATCTAAAAGAAATTCTTCTATAAAAGCATCCATTTTTTCAAGCTCACTTTTCTTTTCAGTTGTAAGCGGTACTACTTCCATTGTAGGTAGGTTTTTGCTCCATTCATACAATCTATGCTCATAATTACTCACTAATCTTGGATGAGGATCAATATTAGGGAGTTGTGGATTTGGCGTATTTTGTCTGAAATTCATTGGTAAAGATGTACCTAAAGCATCTATATAAAAAGTTCCCTTCCCAATGTTTGGGGCAAGAACCGTCATTCTATTCATTCCTTCATAAGGAGCTCCCATCATATCGCCAGTATCATACATAACCTGAATAGTACGCCAACCTTTAAAATTTAAATTGAAATCAAACTCCGTTGCCACGTGATCATCTTTCCCAAATTGAAAACGTAAACGTTGCTTTCGAGCTTCAGGATTATATATCCATAGTAAAATTCCTCTTGAAGGTTCTTTAAGAATACCTGTTTTACCACCACCACGTAAACCTTTCATTAGTTCATTATTTGCAAGATCTATTACACGCTGCGGATGATATCCCAAATCTCTATCTAAAATTAACTTGCTGTTTCCTTCCCAATTCCATTTTAATGATTGTCTCCCATGTTTCATTCGTAGAGTATCCAACTCTATAGATCCTCCTATAGTATGGAGTTCACTAGGAAGTTCTTCTTCAAAACTTTCCATAATTTTATAAGAGGCTTTCTGGGAATATGTGTAGGTTGAAACGCACATAAAAAATGCTAACAGAAATCCTAAACTTTGTGGAGTAATTAACTTTAATCTCATCTTAATATTTTGAATTTACCTTATTTGCTTCGTCTTATTAGTGCTTCTATGTAATAGTAATCAGCATAATTTAAAGGTACATCTATTTCCTCTCCATGAGGTATGCTACCAACACTATGTTTTAATAAAAAGAAATTATTCTCTCCTACTTCAGCTAGATACTTATCTGAAGATAATGATGTAAGTATTTTATCAATAAATGGAGCGTAATTTTCTTTGGAATATTTATCTAATTCAATTAATGCTGAAGCGGCCAAAGCTGCGGCTGATGCATCTCTTGGTTCATTAGGTATATTTGGAGCATAATAATCCCAATATGGAATACCATCTGCAGGCAAATTTTTATGATTCATAATATATTTAGCAATTCCTTCTGCCTGTTTCAAATATTTTTCATCTTTTGTGTACCTATAACACAGTGTATAACCATATAAACCCCAAGACTGCCCTCTAGACCAAGAACTCTCATTTTTATATCCTTGAACTGTTTGTTTACTTCTAACATTACCCGTTTCAGGATCATAGTCAATCATATGAAATGAACTATAATCGTCTCGAAAATGATTTTTTAAAGTTGTATTTGCATGTGCAATGGCTACTTTGCTATATTTTGGATCTCCTGTAATTTTACTCAATTCAAAAAGTAATTCAAGATTCATCATATTATCAATAATAACAGGGAATTTCCATCCTCGTTCAGCCTGCCAACCTTTATCAACATCCCAACTTTGTATGGCTTTAATTACAGGGTTAAAACGTGTAATTAAAGAGTCTCCGGCGGTAATCATAACTTGTTTAAACGATTCGTTTTTTGTTAATCTGTATCCATTTCCATAAGAACAATTGAAAACAAACCCAACATCGTGTTGTGTTGTTTTGTATTTATGATCTTCAAACTGAGCTTGTAATTGTTCTGCAGCATCCTTCCATTTTTCATCATTAGTAGTTTTATAAAGGTACCATAACGTTCCTGGAAAAAAACCCTCAGTCCAATCCCAATTTGGATTCGACCATCTAATTTCACCATCTTTTACAGTTCTGGGAATACTTTTTCCCTCTAAAGATTTAGAGACTAATAGTGTTAATTGTTTATCTATATGACTTAATAACTCTTTGTCAATTGGTCCTTTTTTTTGGCTATTAGTTTTACAAGAAATAAGACTGATTGAGCATATTAATACTAATAAAATCTGTTTAAGCGTTTTCATATTCCAGAACTAAAGTGCTTTTGTTTACTCACTTTAATGTCAAAATTAGTGTTTGATATTTTTTTTCTGGTACTTTTAATTTGCACACATATCCTCTATATTTGCTATAGGTATATTTAACTTGCAGTTAGAGTTATTATTAGATACTAAAAGTGAAGACTATTTTCTTTAATTTTGTAGAATTAAAATTGGTAAGCTACGTGCTTTTTAAGTGTTTTTAAAATCATTTTGCTCTATTAAACTAGATTTTAGTTTTGTAAAAAGCCTGATATTCAGTAGGTAAAACACCTTTTATTAGTTTGAAGTTTTTATAAAAATAAGATGGACTATTATAACCACTTCTATAAATAGCTTCATTTACTTGTAAATTATCATCCATTATTAGCTTACACGCATACCCTATTCGAACTTCATTCAAAAATGCGCTAAATGTTTTTTTAGTTTTATTTTTAAAGTACCTACAAAAAGCTGCTTTGTTCATACCTATATGATTTGCAATATCCTCAAGCTTTATATCTTCTTTAAAATTACTTATAATATATTCATAAGCTTTGTTAACCTTTAAATCATTACTAAATATGGTATTTATAAAATATGGGCTTGCTAGTAATCTATAATTTTTAAAATTTGAAAGCGCATTTAGCATTTCAAGAAACTTAATTAGTTGTAACATACCATCAAGTTTTAGCAAATCATTAAGTTGTTTAGTTAGCTTATTTTTTAATTTACCTTCAAAAGTAACCCCTCGTTCAGCCCTTTTAAATAGGTCTTTAATATCTTTTGTTTCTGAAAGTTCTAAAAAGTTTGCTCCTAAAAAATGCTTTGGAAACTGTATTACTATAGCTATGGAACTTTTATCAGACAAAGGAGAAGTGCTTTTCCACACATGGGGTAAGTTACTTCCTACTAAAATAATATCTCCTTTTTTAAAAGTCTCTATAGAATCACCTATATATCGTTCACCTTTTCCCTCAACTATATAAACTAGTTCAAGCATATCATGATAATGCCAAGCATCATCAAAAATTTCTCGTATATCTTTACGAATATGAAAAGCATGTTCAATAGGTGTTTTTAGTTTTCTGAAATTTGCTTTCATAAGGTCGTTTAATTATTTAAAGCAAATATAGAGAATGTCATTTTAAGTTATATCCACCAACACCATTTTACTTTTACTTGATATAAAAAATATATTTACATATTGGGTATATATCTATTTTTCTCTTCAGAATTACCTTCTCAAATTGAGGAGGTAAAAAAAACCTTAAGTAAAGATATTTGGGTATTTATGTAGTTTTACTTAAATAATATATTAAAACATGTAACTTATTTTAAATGTAAAGAAATGTATTTAGTCTTTATTAATATAAATCCACATTAATTAACTTGATGAAGTTAATTACATCTATTATTTACTTAATCTAACTTTAAAACTTAATCTTGCATTAAAGCAGATCTACCTCCATCCATTAAATAGGTAGTTCCAGAGATAAATGCCCCAGAATCAGAAGCTAAAAAAGCACACAAAGCACCAACTTCTTCTGTAGTTCCTATCCGTTTAACAGGATGCGTATCTATAGTTCGTTGACGTTCTTTTTTTGCATCTGGAAAACTATCAAACCATTTTTGATTGCCCTTAGTTTCTATGAACCCAGGTGCAATACCTACCGTTCTAATATTTGGCCCCCATTCTATTGCCAACGATTGCACCAAGCCTTTTATTGCTGTTTTGGCTACATTGTAAGGGAAACAACCAGGTATTGTATAATTTGAGTGGTTTGAAGTCATTAATAAAATTACGCCTTTTCCGCTTTTTTCTAGGTAAGGCTTGCATAATTTACTCAATTGCCAGTGCGATTTTAAATTCAAATCCATATTATATTCCCACTGTTCATCAGAACATTTTTCTACTCCTTCAAATACATTAACACCGGCATTGGATACTAAAATATCAATACCGCAAAAAGCTTCTACGGTTTTTCGGATGAGTTTTTCTTGCTCTTCTTTGGATGTAATATCAAGAGATGTATATATTGCTTTAGCTCCTTCTTTTTCAATGGTATTAATAAAAGTTTTTGCTCCTTCCGTTGTTTCCGAAGAACGACCGCAACCTGATACATTACAACCGGCCTTTGCCAACATTTTTGCAACGCCTAGTCCTACGCCATTACTTACTCCTGTTACTAGGGCTGTTTTCCCTTTTAAATCAATAATTAACATACTCTTGTTTTAATTTTTAGATATAAAATCCATCTCTATGCTCTCTAATTCCAGGGTGTTTTTCCATTTCTTCCTCAATTAAATCTACCCCTAAACCAGGTCTTTTACTAAGTATCAATTGTCCGTTTTGAATATCTATAGGATGACTGATAACTGTGTCTCTCCAAGGTACGTCTTTAAAAATAAATTCTTGCTTAAAAAAGTTTGGAATGGATGCACAAACGTGCGCAGATGCTAATGTAGATAATGGTCCATTAGGATTGTGAGGCGCCATTAAAACACTATAGGCTTCTGCCATAGTTGCCATACGTTTCATTTCAGATGGTCCACCACACCTTGTAATATCAGGCATTATAACATCACAAATTTGTTTTTCTAATATTGGTCGAATACCATGTCTTGTATAGTGACGTTCTCCTACACAAATAGAAACTTCAGGGTCTATTCGTTCTCTAAAAGCTCTTAATGTGTCTGCACTTTCTGGGCCTGCAGGTTCTTCGTACCAAGTAATATCTAAGACAGACAAGCGTTTTGCCATAGTAACTGCTACTTTAAAATTAAGCATGGCATGAGTTTCTATCATAATATCCATGTCTTCTCCAACAGCTTCTCTTACAGCTTTGCTAACTTCAAAAGCTCTATTTTGCTGTGATTTGGAAAGTGATAGATTGGTATCTAAATCTTCTCCATAAAAATAATTGGTATGGGCAAAAGGATCAAATTTCAATCCTGTAAAACCAGCTGCTTTTACTTCTTTTGCTTGTTTTGCATAGTCAACTTCATTATGTCCTCCACCTGTAAACCAATAATTGGCATATAATTGTATTTTAGTTCTATATGAACCTCCTAACAAATCATATGCAGGAACGCCTAATGATTTCCCTTTTAAGTCTAATAATGCCATGTCTATTCCTGAAATGGCGCACATGCTAGCTCCATAAGGTCCAACCCAGTTTAAATCTCTGTACAACTTTGTCCAGATAAAATCAATTCGCATGGGATCTAATCCAATAATTCTTTGGCCCAATTCTTTGGCTGCTGCTTCTACAATTTGACTTCCAGGCCAATTAGTAGCCTCACCAACACCTGTTACTCCTTCATCGGTATATATCTTTAACATGGTCCAGTTATACTTTACTCCTTCAACTAGCCAAACTTTTACATCTGTTATTTTCATTTATTTTGGTATTATATCTTTATTTATTAGAAGCTTACATTATATGGTATTTGTTCCATGAATCTACGGCGCTCATACCATTTTGAATGGCTTTTAGCACAGTTTTTTCTCCTCTAGATTTTTCAAACGCACGTAGAAAAACCTCTTCTTCATGTTCTTGCGGAACAACGCAAACACCGTCTATATCACCTACAACAATATCGCCTGGGTTGATGCGTACACCTTCTATTTCAATAGGTACTCTAAAATCAATTACTTTACCTCTAGGCCCTTGATCTTGTGCATAGTTTCCGTATGAAAAAACCGGAAAATCTAAATCCATAATACCAAAGGTATCTCTTGAATAACCATTTGCTACAGCTCCAGCAGCGCCTAATACTTTAGCTCTGGTCATCATTAATTCACCTACTAGCGCATAGGTTGGAGAAGCTCCTGCACAAATATATACTTCGTTCTTTTTTAAATCATCCAAGGCTTCTAGCATTAAACCAAATGGTTTCGACATCAATGGATTTTGACTTCCAATACTTAATTCTTCAAAGGTATCTGCTTCTAATACAGGCATTGCTCTCCCTATCAAAAACATGTCGTTTTTTAATGGTTGTATCTGAGGTGGTAAAAATTGATGCAATAAATTCATTTTATCCATAGCATCACCTACTACAGCGGTAAATAATTCTTTTTTTGCTGCTATAAACAGCTCATCATCATTTTTCCAAAATTTATTCATGTTATTGTATGGTTTAATTATTTGTAATTTTAGGAATAAACACTAACGGAAATGTTACCAAATCCAAGGTTTAGAACTAAAAGAGTTTTAAAAACTCTATATAACAAAATTAGTGTTTGATACTTTTTTTCTGGTACTTTTAATTTGCAGTCATATCCTCTATGTTTGCTGTTAATATATTTTATACGGAATGAAGGTCATTATTAAATACTTATTAGGAATACTATTCCCTTTCATGGTAATTATTGCGTTTCAAAGAAATATCTTTTAATTAACAATTTTTAAATAAAATATAATTGTATTGTTGCCCGAAAATAGTTGATTAATAATTTTAAATTATTCTTATTAAATTTTAGAAAATTGAGAATAAGGGATATGTCTATTTATTAAGTCAATATTTTCAACTAGTATATTTTCATAATTCTACAGGTTCAGTCATTATGAAGTTATAATTGCAATTATATGTAATTACCAATAAATTTCTGTTTTCAAAAGATACCGTTAAAGATTTTTTAAATACGTGATTCTCAAGAAACCTTAGAACTATAAATTAACACTTATAATTATTCGTTATGAAAAATTGCCGGACGTCAATGTGTTCAATTACTTATTTAAAACACAATTCCCAACCGTATTTCACGCGCAAAATAACTAAACTTTTAAAGTTTATTAAAATTATCGATTTTGAGGAAAAATTAGCTTCCAAAATATTAATTCATTTTTTAAGCTAAACCAACAGTCTTTAAAAATTTGTTAGAAAACATTTCCTGCATTTCAGGTGATAATAATTTTTTGCGTTGCTCTTTCCAATCTTCAGCTTTATTAGCGTACATAAGATTTACTAATCCAGGAAAATCCCAAGCATTATTTTTTCCCCAATGAATAGTAAAAGGAATATTGTTTTCTTTTAAAACTTCCACCATTCTCTTAGAATATTCTTCTAAACTCATTATTTTTTTTGTTTTTTTCCAGAGAACACCATCAATCTCAATCATAGTAGTTATCGGAAATTTTGTAAAGCCAAGAGTAGCTTTTGTTTGTTTTACAAAACGCAATGCAAATATACCTGGTATTGGTCCTTCATTGCGTGTTAAATCACCAAGCAGATTCATTGCTTTTTCAGAATGTTTATGATGAATTCCAAATGAACAAGCAAAAGCTGGCCCTTGATACGGGGCATCCCAGAAAATCTCTTTAAGCATTCCTGTAGTTTCTTCATTCACTTCAGGTAAAATTGTTTTACGCAACCGTTTAACCAACCAAGGAATACTTTTTGGGAAATTTTCAGCAAGTTTTACAAAGAGAAATATTAAATCTTTATATAATGATTCTTTAATAACAGGAAAAGGATCTGGATAAGGTTCTTTATAAGGTTTTTTGTACATTAATTCAACTACGCAATTTGGATCATTACTATACTGATTGATAAATATTTTAAAATGATAAGGTCGCTTTCCATTTCCTTGTTCATCTGTTTCCTCAGGAATAAAAAAAGTAGAATTTTTAAAATCCATTGTATTCGCTAGTTCAAAAGCTGAACTTTTGCTTATTTTTTTCACATATCGTTTTAAAAGAAAAATAGGCTCTGCCTCTACCACTATACCATGGATAAATCCAAAACCTCCCAAACCAACCAAAGCTGCATAAAACAAATCATCATCTCTTATAACTCTAGTATTTAAAGTAGTTACAAAATCATTACTTAATGCCGGTTTTGATGCTGGTTCTATATAAACAATATCACCAACATTTGGACCTATAATAAGGTTAAGACCTACAACGTAATCTTGCACGGCTCCAGTGTCTAGAGCTGAACCATGAACACCTGTTGATATACAACCCGCAATTGTTTGTCCATTACTTGCCCCTGTTGTGCTTAATGATTTTCCGTTTTCAGCTAAAGTCTCAGATATTTCCTTAATGGTATTTCCACATTGAAATAAAAACAAATTTGAGGGGTCATAATTACTGTCTTTATGACAATTGTGATCTAGAATAGGCATAGATAAATTCATAGCTCCATTAAAATGCATTCTGTCTTTATTACTAGCAATATTATTCATTGACCAAGCAGAGCCATATGCTCTAAAACCATCACCAGCTTGATGAGTTTCTTTTATTAAGCGTTGTATTTCAAGTGCAACATCATTATATCTATCAAGTTTTTTTGGCATTAAACGTTCTCCTTCTAATTTTGTTTGATACAAGGTTTTTAAAGGGAAAGGCCCATTTTTATGTAAGGTATTCCATTCTTTTAGTGATTTAGATTTTGTAGTTGCCATAGTCTATTAATTTTGAGGTTTTTCACATACATATTTGATTTTCACTTTTCGTTTTTTCCCAAAGGTTATAGCACTAAGAAATAGGCTTCCCAATGTATTGCGATACTCAATCATATTTAATTTACCAGATTCACAAACATCATTTTCTTTAATTAGATAGGTAAAGTCTTTTGATGTTAGTTTAATATTAATAACCGTATCAATTTCAATAACAGCCATACCACGATAATAATCATCTCTTTCAGAAAAAGGATCTAATTGTGGAGCTCCATTTACATTTCTCAATCTAACAGAATAACAAGAAGTTAATATTAAAAAACTAATAGTGAATAGAAGGAATTTAATCTGTTTCATAATTAATATATTAAAGATTATTAATAAATTGTTGTAATTTTTCACTTAAACTTAATGCTTAAACTAACATCATTTACCTTATAAGCACTCTCAATTTTTTAGGTAAAAATATTTTTATATAATCAATTTAATATCATAGTCAAAAAATAGGTGAAATTGACATGATAAACAGTAAATATTGATTTTAACCAAGTTCAATATACAAAAAATAATTAATTGATTTTTATGTAACCTGTTAAATATATGAGTATTATGTGTTTTATTAAACTTCAAACAGTTAAAAATTTATAAAAATCTAAACTTAATTTTAATCCTTATTTAATCTGACTTTTTCTTTTGTTAATGAGTTATATGTAATTGATGCACTAGGGTTAAATTCTTTTAAGGTTTCAGAAATTTGTAGTGCTTCTTCAATTTTTTCTTTAGCAGCATCAATTTCATTTACCTGTTCTAATAAAGATGTTAATGTGGCAAGTACTTCTGATAAATTATAAAGACATTCTGGATTTTCTTCTACTAATTCTCTATAAACGTGAGCAGATTGTTTGTAAAGTTTTATGGCTTTTAAAGGTTTGTTTATTGCAATTTTTATATTATGTAAAAATAATATCCAAATTACTATCCATAATTTCTTTAGCAAATAAAACGTCACGCAATACAATATTAAAATGTCCTGTATTTGTAATATCCTTAAGAAAGAAATCTAGATTTTTTTTAGCATAACCTTCTAAAACATCTATATTATTTAAATCTTTTCTAAGTTTTCTATATTCTGAATTAAACTCAAAGTGTTTTTTAAATTGAATAGCATCTAATTTTAGTTTATTAAAAATAAACTCCCATTTTGTATCTCTATAATCTTCTTTTGCATAAAATGATTCCGTATTCACAAATTCTTGAAAGTCATTTATGGGTCTATTATGTTCTAACCTATTCTCAAGTCTAAATAAAAGAAATTCATATTTTTTACGAATCTCCTTACCTATCCTTAAAGCATCTTTTTTTATTTGATTACATAATGATAACGCATCTTTATAACGTTCTTCATATTCAAAATTCTGTATTTGAATAAGTTGCAGTTCAAATTTTAAATTTTTGTTTTTATTAACTGTTGCTTTTTGTAAAGCTCGATTAATAAATTCTCTTGAAAGTTGTATTTTATTTAAACGTTGATAAACCAAAGCTTCGTATTTACCAAATTCTGAAAATCCATTGTTAACACGTTTATTATTTTGGCGTAACTTTTCATAAACTTCTCCTAAAAAAGCAAACTCACCGTTTAAAGCATCTTTTACTAAGCCCAAATTATATTGTTCCCAATCGTCATTACTTATATTACTTTCATTTACAGTTTCTTCAGAAGAGTTTTGGTTACTTAGCGAATCTATAAAACGCCTAGATGATGCTGGTAACTCAATTATAGAATGCTCTAAATATGGTCTTAACTCATTAAAAGTAGAAGCATCTAATTTTTCTGGTATAACTTCCTTTTTCAGTAAGTGAAAAAAATATTCTGCTTGGTGTTTTTTACGTTCTTCTAAATCTTCAATAGCCTCATAATTAGAATAATAATTAATGGCATTTTCCCTAATAGCTTTTGATTCTTCTGGATAATTTTCTAAAATCATAGACTCACAAGTCATACGTAAATCTTGCCTAAAAGAAAATGATTCACCATCACTTGATTTAGAAATTAATGATACCTCTTTTCTAAGTTCTTCATAAATTTTTTCGGCTTTAGACCTATCTGTGAAGCCTAATTTAGTTGGTTCTGCTAATACTTGTATAATAACTTCTGGGTTTAAATAACGAACTAACATTCCTGGAACAGCAATCTTTCTTACATCATCATCATGAATATGACCTAAGATTCTTCTTACTAGATATTGCCATTTCTTCCCTTTAATTTCCTCTTTATTTTTAAAGTTAAATCCACCATCTCTTTTTGCCAAATCTGTAGCTAAGGTTAGCATTAAAGGGTTTCCACCAAAATTATCATATATAAAATTTCTTGTTTCCTTATCGCTAACTCCAGTTTTTTCTAGTAAAGAATTAGCAGAATCTGCATCAAACTCTTTAATTTCCATTAAATCAAACTTAAAGTTATCTACACCAATATATAGTTCTGATCTACCTACAAAAATTGGTCTAATTCTAGGGAATTTTTCAGAAATTTCGCTAATAAATTGATAAAAAGTAAACAGTTCTGTTGAAGAAGCACGGTACTGCATTTCTTCAAAAGAATCAAAAACTACCAAAATGGGTTTTTTCCCTATTGTTTTAAAATCTAAATTATTGTTTTTAATAATGCCTTCAATAGTTCCATAAATATAATTTCTAGTAGTAGTATTCGTAGATTTTATCATTTCAACATTTTCATTATCTGATAATATTAATGAAGAAATTTGCTCACTTACTCTGTTTATTAAGTCTTTATGTATAGGATATTGTATATTAATTTGCCTAAGAGCTTCAATTAAAATTGTCATAGGTTCTTTTAGGGTAAAACCAGGAAGATCAAAATCTATATATACAAATGGTAAATTCCCTTTTTCATTGCTGCCATTTTGATCCATGATAAATTTAGCAACAATAGTAGATTTACCAATACCACCAATACCTTTAATTAACAGAGGTGGTTTTTCATGCCAGTTAATAATATTTCTAAATGTGGAAGATATTTTGTTTACGATATTAGACTTTGGGAGCCAGTCTACATAATCATTCACTCTTTTTAGTTCTTTGCTACGACCAGCAAAATTTTTAGTAATTCGCTCAAATTGCTTGAAAAATTGACGTCTTTGGTATATTCCTTTTAACTCATCTTTAGGCAACTTTCTTGGAAACAATTCAGACAGAAGAATGGCATAAAACACTTCTTCATTAGATAGTTGTTTTATATTGATAGTGTTTGTTTCCATACTCATTAAAAGAACATTAGAGTAAGTTGTATTTACTTGATATTTATTAATATAATCTTGAATATTATTTATACCAATGGTATCTTTTAAGATTGCCATTCTATCTTCTTTTTTTAATCTATAAGAACCATCGCTATTCTTAAAAGCTATATTTTTAAAGGTTTGAGTATCTACGGCATCAAATTCCTTTAAATCTTTAACAGGATTAACTTGGTACAAGAGCGCTGCTTTTTTAAAAACTTCTAGACTTTTATAATCTATAGTTTTTGTTTTTTTAAAAAGTAAATCAAAATTAAATTTAGAATCCATATGTTATTCTTTTAAAGCCAATAAATGTTCTGAAATCCCTAAACCTATAGCAGATATATCTATTTTATTACTATCTTCAATTAACATTGAAATCATTCCGTCTATATATTCATCAAGTGTTATATTGTCAAATCCATCTATAGCATGGATTTTAGTTTCGTATTTTAAATAAATTTTAGATAAACATTTTTTCACATCATCTACTTGTATTTTTTCAATATTGTATACAGGTGTAGTAAATTTTAAATCGCTATGCCAATGTCTTATATTTTGATAATTAAATCCTGCAATTATAAATATACATTTAGGAAAATCGTTTTTTATACTTTTAATTAAGGTGAAGATAAACTCTAACAAATTGTCATTATTATCTTCTATTTTATGAAAATCGTGTAAAAAGAAAACTGGCACTTTATTTTCTTCTTTTACACATTTTTTTAACTTATTAATGAATTGTTTAAATTTAAATTGCTCGTTTTCTTCTGTATCAAATTCAATTTCTAAACCAATCTCGTTAAGTATAGATTTTGCTAATTTTTCACCTAGAATAATATCTGGATCTCCCAATACAGCGGGTATTTCAATGGGTACAAAGGTTAAAATATCTAAGCTAGTTGAAATGTTTCTTAAAAATTTTTCTAAATAAGACATCCCAGATCTAGGCTCTCCATTAACTAAAATAACATCAGCTTTATTAGATGCTAATGCATTTTTAATTTTATCTCTAAACTTAGTACGATCAATAAAAGGAAAACTATCTTCAATAAGTAAAGAACAAGCCAGAAGTTCGTTTATATTTTCTGTATCCAGTTCTATATGATGCACATCCATTTGTTGTGATAGAGTAATAATCTCTAAGCGAATTTTATTTAAATCTTTTACATCTTCTACTAGATTAACTTCATCTTGTTTATATTTATTTAATTCTGAAGAAAGGATAATAACTCTTGGTTTAAAAACACTTAAGGCACCAACACAAGAATTTTTTAAAAGAACAATAGCTTCTTTATATTTAACGTTCTCTATTAGTAAATTTATTTTCCCTGAAATTGTCATAAAATAATATTTTTAATTAAATGTCTAACGATGCAATGTACTGCTCTGAATTTCCTAATTTTTTTATCACAAAGTCTCTATTTTTAGCATAAGCGGAAGTAACTAATTCTGCTCTAAAAAAATGAAGCTTCATTTTCATTACATTTTTACCAAATTTCACAAACAAGATTCTTCTAATTTTTTTCTTAGATTCTAATATAAATCCAGAACCTAAAATAGACACATTACCATTTAACTCTTCTGCCAAACCCAACTGAAAATTTCCTCGATTATGTGTTAATGTATTTTGCTCAAAAGCTACCAACCTTTTATCATCTTCACCTAAAGATTTTAAAAGATCTAAAGACTTTAAAAGTACATTTATTTGTTGTCCAGTTAATAAATCTTTTAGCAATGAAAAAATAGCCTTATCTAATTCTAAAGCATTTGCTTCTTCTCCAAGGGCGTTAAAATCTTTTTGACTAATGAGCCATCCCAAACGTTGTAAAACTTCAAAATACATAGTGTACCAATCTGCCATTTGTGTTTCTTCTGGAAATGATTTAGTAGCAGCTCTTTGTGCTAACAACATGGAGTTGAGCACATCTTCTCTAGACTGCTTAGACACGTTTTCAGTAAAAGAATTAAGTCCTTTATAGTTTAAAAAACTTGGTGTTTTTGTATCAGATTCAAATTTACTATAATCCGTAAAATTTATTCTAGAATCTATTTTTATAAGCTCTAATTTTTCAATGTATGTTTTAGTATCCATAATTTTTAATCTAATAAATATTTTAAGGTATTATCTCTAAGCATTGCAGCCTTATGGTTGTTTAGCTGCTTTAAAAATTTATCTTGCTCTTGCAGTAAATCACCCGCAGGTAAAACCACCCAATAATCTGTACCATAAAGTGTTCTTGCAGCAATATCAGGTTGTTTGTCTAATTCATCTTTAAACTTTTTGAATAAATTGTCTTCTACTAGATTAAAAGAAAAATCACCATAAACTTTCCAATTCGGGTTTTTCATCATTTTAAAAATGCGCTCAATTCTTGTGTTTTTATTAAATTTTCCAAAGTTTAACCAATTATCATCACCCCCAAAATGACCTAAATTTAATTTTAAGTTATTATACTTTTCTAGAACTGGTTCCCAATGTTCAGGCTCATTTAAATAACGAGCCCTATCATTTCTTTTTTTACCTGGTATTTTGTAATTATGATACCCTTTCTTATCTTTAATTCTAATTGTTTTCTTAAATGTAGAAACTGTTTCGCCTCCACAATGCGTTAACACAGGAATATTTTTTTCAGCACAAATTTTAAAAATAGGATCTAATCTAATATCTGTTGGCTTATAACCTAAAGAAGGATAACATTTTACACCAAAAAACGGTGTGTTTGGATCTGAGAAAACATCTAAAAATAATTCGTATAAGTTTTCATCTTTTCCTTTTGCATCTGCACGTCTTGGATCTAAAGCTAAGAATGGTATTATGGCACGTTCTTTACTAATTTTTTTAATATCATTAATTTGCTCTTTAAAATTACGTCTTGGAGTTCCTCCCCACCCTGTCTCTAAATCCATTTGTAAGATACCTATAACCATTTTACTGTTTGAAAATTCAGGTAAGTTTGTAATTGCATATTTGTCATGATAAAAGTCTAGAACTTCAGCCATGTTCTTCTTTCTAAGAACTTGAAGAGCTTCTTTTACATCAAATCCAAAAATTTCAAAGTTTTCATATATATCTACTGTTTTATCAAGTTCTGCCTCTAATTTTTCCCAATCGGCATCAGAATCATCCATGCCTTGTGATATTTCTTCATAAATTTCTTCTTCTTCTTTTATAAGTAACTCCATTTTTTGAGTCTCTTGCTCCACAGCTTCAATCCCCATTTTACTTAATGCTACAGATTTTAGCATTCTTAATAATATATATCTTATAGATAGACAACGCTTATCAAAAATATGTGTATGTATATCAATAACACAGTCTGGTTCTGCCAGATATGTTTTAACTAAAAATGTTAAACGTGTTTTTGGATCATCTGAAATTTGGGCTCTTGCTTTTTCTAAAAAAGATTCTGGTGTTATAACTTTATTGGAATTAAATGCTTGTAAATTTGAATGCACTTCTTCATCTTCATTAATATCTGTATTAGCAACATCACTAGTTCCTTGTTGCCTTTTTATATCTTCCATTACAAATTTTATAAGAATACCTTCATTTGCTCCCATTTTTTTGCCTGTCTCTTGATTTACAACTAATCCTCCATCTTCTTCTGTTTTACCTGCATGATGTAAAGCAATAACATTCCAATCTGCATCAAATACTGGAGCACCACTAGAGCCTTTTTCTGTATCTGTTTTATAGAATATTTTTTCATTATCTATTGCAACAATATTATTTCTGGTTAAGGCAATTTGTTTTTTTTCTCCTAAAGGATGTTGAATAATGTTTACAAAATGCTCTATTTGAGGCTCGCTAAAAATATTTACTTTTAAATGTCCCCATTTCTTCAATGGGTTTGCGGGGTTATCAATAACCTTAATATATGCATAATCTAATTTTAATAAAGAACTAAATAATGCACCTTTGGGATCTAGCTTAAATTCACTAGTTTTTCTGTTAGATCCATGTATATCTTCTTCATAATCAAAAACTATTTTAGAAGTTGCTGCAAGATTTGCATTAGGTATTACATGGTGGTTTGTAATCATCCAACCATTTTCTAATAACCAACCTGTTCCTTTTGTACCATCTGCTCTAATAACTTGACACACACTTTTTGAAACTTCAATAGCTTTATAAACCCAGCTCATTGGCACCAATGTATTATTTGGACCTTGAATTTTTTCTAAATTTTCTTTGGAAGTTGTGGTGTAGATTGTTTTAAAAGAATCCATAATACGAAGCGTTTCTAGCTCTGTATCTACCATATCCATAATTCCTAAAAGGTTTCTTTTAAGTTTAGCACGGTTAACTTTATAATCGGATTCACTGATAAGTTCTGAATTATGATTTGCTTTTAGTGTTTTAAAACTTCCAGAGTTTAAAATAATGGGAGTACTGAGATCTTTAGATATCGGTGCAAATTCTTTTTTTAAAATAACAATTGATTCCTCTATCTTATCATTAGATAATAATATTTTCACATTATTAATAACAAGGTCTATAGCTTCTTGATTCATATCTTTAGAATTTAAAAAATACCTCATATTAAAGGAATATGATTAATATTTTTGTTTTGATTATCAGTAATAATTATATTTAAAAATTGTTTACAATTATAAAATATAGTACCGTTGCTTATTCTGGGGAAGTATAAACCATTGAAATATTAATGGTTATCTCAAATATAAGAAAATATTTTTAATTTATTTTTATTACATACTTTACACTTAATCTCTTTCTTTTGATAGAAAAATAAATGTTTACTCACAATTATTTTATTCTACCATTAAATTCACAAGATCCACGAATCTCTTTTTTATTTACTTTTTTAAGTATAAAAATCAAAGGCTGATTTAATTAAAAAGATACCATTAACAAGTGCGTATTAATTTTTATAAAGCCATTATGCATTAGGTAATTTAGATATAATATTAAAAATTTCACAATCCTTTTACTCGATACAGTTTTATAATGTTATTCAACCAAATAATAATTTTTAACAAAATATTTTCATAATTAATAGTATTACTATTATATTTGCCTTTAATAGTTTTAATTATGAGAAGTATACTATCAAATATTAAAATAGAAATTCCTCAAGGAATTTATTTAAAAGATCCAGAATCATCCACTTTAGGTAAGAAAATTATTGAAAATAGCATTGTTCTAATAGTGGAAATTGGTTTTGAAGATTTTAATTTTAAAAAATTAGGAAAACTTATATGCTCTAATGAAAGTTCTATATATCGCTATTTTGAAAGTAAACATATGTTACTAGTTTATCTTACTTCTTGGTATTGGAGCTGGATAGAATACCAACTTGTTCTTGAAACATATAGTATTAATAATAATGAAGAAAAGTTAAAAAAGGCTATCGAAATAGTTACAAGAACCACAAAAGAGGATACTAATTTTAGTCATATTAATGAAGTTTTGTTAAACCAAATTGTTATTAATGAAAATTCTAAATCATATTTAACTAAAAATGTAGATACCGAAAATAAAGACGGTTGTTTTATGTCGTACAAACGTGTAGTTACACGTTTATCAGAGATAATTTCATCATATAATAATGTTTACAACTACAATTTAAGTTTAGCAAGTACAATTATTGAAGGTGCATTACATCAACATTTTATGAAAACTCATTTTAAATCTATAACAAATTGTAATTCAAAAAATACACCAACCATTTTTTTCACAGATTTAGCACTTAAATTATTATTACTTAATGAAAAATAACACTTTAACTCCTTGGAAACGTTTTATTGGACTTTTAGAATTAGAACGTAAAGATATTTATCAAGTATCATATTATGCCATTTTTGAAGGTATTGTAACCTTATCTTTACCTTTAGGAATTCAAGCCATTATTAATTTATTACAAAGTGCTCAAGTATCAGCATCTTGGATTGTATTAGTTATATTAGTAACAGCAGGAGTCGCCTTTGCAGGTGTTTTAAAACTAATGCAAATGCGTATTATTGAAACTATTCAACAACGTATTTTCACAAAAGCTTCATTTGAGCTTAGCTATCGTTTTCCAAAAATAAAAATGAGTGAATTAAATGATTATTACCTTCCTGAATTAGCAAATCGTTTTTTTGATACTTTAACCATTCAAAAAGGATTGTCTAAAATTTTAATAGATGTCCCTTCTGCATTATTACAAATTATATTTGCTTTAATTCTACTCTCTTTTTACCACCCATTTTTTATATTTTTTGGATTTTTATTAATTATTTTAATTTTTATTTTATTCAAATTCACAGCTCAAAAAGGGTTAGATACTAGTTTAACTGAATCTAAAAATAAATATAAAGTAGCACATTGGTTACAAGAAATCTCTAGAGCTGTAATTAGCTTTAAACTTTCAGGAAGAACCTCTTTAGCCTTACAAAAAAGTGATGTCCTTGTTAGTGATTATTTAGACTCTCGCGAAAATCATTTTAAAATATTAGTGTTGCAATTTGCCCAAATGATAGGCTTTAAGGTATTAATAACCGCTGGTTTATTATTAATTGGAGGTTTTTTAGTTTTAGATCAGCGTATGAATATAGGTCAATTTGTTGCTGCTGAAATTATTATTCTTTTAGTAATAAACTCTGTTGAAAAATTAATTTTAGGATTAGAGTCCTTTTATGATGTGCTTACTTCAATTGAGAAATTAGGACAAATTGTAGATAAACCACTTGAATCTCAAAAAGGAGAATTAATTAAAGATGATTTAGATTTTACAGTTGAATTTGATGACGTAATTTATAAAACAAAGGAAAAGAATAACCCTATTTTAAATGGAATATCTTTTACAATAAACCCTAAAGATAGAATTTTACTTGGAGGTGAAAGTGGTTCTGGAAAATCAACTTTATTGCAGCTCGTTACTGGCTTAAAATTACCAAATTCAGGACATGTTTATATAAATAATCTTTCAATTGAAAGTTTATTTATTAATGAATATCGAGCCAAATTAGGAATTTCAATTTCTGAAGAAACTCCTTTTGAAGGTACTATTAGAGAAAATATAACTTTTGGAAATAAAGAGATTACTGATGAAGATATTTATAAAACATTTTATGATGTAGGTCTTACAGATTTTTTAAAACAACAGCCTAAAGGTTTAAATACCATTTTAAATCCCGAAGGAAAGCAAATTCCTTACACAGTTTCAAAAAAAATTATTTTGGCAAGAGCAATCATGAAGAAACCAAAAATGTTAATCCTAGAAAATCCTTTAGATCAATTCCATAAGGATGAAGCAGAACGTATTCTTGCCTTTTTAACCGATAGTTCACAAAATTGGAGCTTAATTATAATTAGTAATAATGAGAAATGGAAACTTAAATGCAATAAACTTATTACATTAAAAAATGGGACTATTATTAATTATGAAAAAATATAAGTATGCTAAACATTTCAAATAATAAAGTTTCAGAAAATATAAATATTAAATCGTTTAAATCTGGTCAAGAAATATTTTCAAAACAATATCATAAAGGTTTTAAGCGTTTTTTATTCTATTTTTCTATCATTTTGGTAGTAATTCTCTTTTTACCTTGGACACAAAATATAACAAGCAACGGAAATGTTACTACTTTAAAACCAAATCAAAGGCCACAAACTTTACAATCTCAAATTCCTGGACGTATTGAAGAATGGTTTGTACAAGAAGGTGATTTTGTAAAAAAAGGAGATACTATTATTCGCATTTCAGAAGTTAAAAGTGATTATTTTGATGAAAGATTAGCAGAAAGAACAGATAATCAGCTTACAGCTAAATCATCATCTGTAGAGGCTTATAAAAATAAAGTTATTGCCTCTAGAAATCAAATTTTAGCATTACAACAAGAAAGAGCTTTAAAGTTAAAACAAGCTAAAAATAAATTAATACAAACACGTTTAAAAGTAAAAACGGATAGTATGGATTTAGAAGCTATTAAAATAAAAGCTAAAATTGCAAAAACGCAATATAACAGAACTGTTTCATTACATGAAGAAGGTTTAAAAGCGGTAAAAGATGTAGAAGAAAAGAGTGCCAAATTACAAGAAGCAGAGGCTAAACTTATTTCTCAACAAAATAAGTATTTAAGTACTCAAAATGAGGTGATAAATTCTCAGCTTTCAATTTCAACAATAAGTGCAACCTATGGAGACAAATTAGCTAAAGCACAAAGTAATTTATTTACAGCACAATCAAGCGGTTTTGATACAGAAGCAGAAGTCTCTAAATTAGAAACTAATCTTGCAAATTATAAAAAACGTAATAGCCTTTTATATGTTACAGCACCGCAAGATGGTTTTATAAATAAGGCTATTAAATCTGGTGTAGGAGAAACTTTTAAAGAAGGTGAACAACTTGTAAACATAATGCCTTCAAACTATGATTTAGCAATAGAAATGTACATTAGACCAATAGATTTACCACTTATTCATACCAACGAAAATGTTCGAGTTCAATTTGATGGTTGGCCAGCTATTGTGTTTAGTGGATGGCCTAATGTTTCCTACGGAACTTATGGTGCTAAAGTTGTAGCAATTGAGAATTTTATTAGCAATAATGGTAAGTATCGTGTGCTTTTAGCTCCAGATAAAAATGATGTTAATTGGCCGGAAGCAATTCGTGTTGGATCTGGAGCAAAAACAGTTGCACTGCTAGATAATGTTCCTATTTGGTTTGAATTATGGAGGTTAATAAATAGCTTTCCTCCTAACTTTTATCAACCAAACAACAACACTAAATATTCAAATAATAAAAAGAAAGCATAATGAAAAGAATTTTTATTTTATTATTTTTTTTAAGTTCTTCTATAGGCTTTTCGCAAGAAAATGATCGTATTTTAACATTAGTAGAATATTTAGGTTTTGTGAAAAAATATCATCCAATAGTAAAACAGGCACAACTTATAACTACTGAAAGCGAAACTAAACTGCTGAAATCTAGAGGTGCTTTTGACCCTAAATTACAAGTTGATTACAATAGTAAAAAATTTAAAAAAACCGAATATTATAATAAATTAAATACCTCTTTTAAGATTCCAACTTGGTATGGTATTGAGCTAAAAGCAAATTATGAAAAGAATGATGGTTATTATTTAAATCCAGAATTAACAACACCCGACAAAGGTTTGTACAGTGCAGGAATATCTGTACCACTAGCAAAAGGATTACTAATTAACCAACGTATGGCTACTTTAAAACAAGCAAAATTATATACAAAACAAGCTGAAGCAAAACAGCAGTTAATTATAAATGATGTTTTATATAGTGCAATTATTTCATATTTTAATTGGTTAAAAAATTATCAATCAAAATTAATTTATGAAGATTATCTTGTAAATGCAGAAACACGGTTACAAATTGTAAAAAAAAGTTTTTTAGCAGGAGACAAACCTGCAATTGACACCCTAGAAACCTCTATTAATTTAAAAAATAGATTGTTAGATTTAGAAAAGGCAAAAATTGGATATATAAAATCAACTTTAGAACTTTCTAATTATTTATGGTTGGATAATAATTTGCCTTTAGAATTAGAAAAAGCAATTAATCCAGATGTGAATACAATACGAAAAATAGATATTGTTTTAAATAGTTCTATTTTAAACAATAATTTAGAACAACACCCTAAATTACAAGAACTTCATTTTAAAAAAGAAATTTTAAATATTGATAAAAAGCTAAAAACAAACAACTTACTACCTGAAGTTAACTTACAATACAATTTTTTAACTTCCGATTATAATAATCTAAACTCATTAAATACCACAAATTATAAAAGCGGATTAAATATTAGTTTTCCTTTCTTTTTAAGGAAAGAGCGCGCAGATTTAAAGTTAGCAAAATTAAAATTGAAAGATATCAATTTTGATATTTCTGCAACTAAAGTCAATTTAAAAAATAAAATTTCTGCAACAATACAAGAAATAAATTCTTACAAAAAGCAATATCAAATTTTAATAAATCTTGTAACGGATTATAAAAAACTTGTAAATAGTGAAGAACGAAAATTCATCCTAGGAGAAGGTTCTTTATTTCTTGTAAATTATAGAGAAATTAAATTGATTGAAAACCAATTAAAAAGAATTGATACAGAATATAAATTATTTATGAGTAAGTCGAACTTATTAAGAACTTTAAGTGATTTGTATTAATAAAAAAAGGTTTTATAAAAAAAGAGACGTTTATAATTTTACTATAATCGTCTCTTTTTTGTATATACTGTTACTATGTTTTAACTCAACTCTTTCATAATTTCTGCAAATAATTTATAAGATCGTATTCTATCTTTTATGGCATAAATATTAGTAACGGCAATAAGTTCATCAGCTTTAGTTTGCTCCATAAACTCTTTTATTTGAGCTTTAACTGTTACCTTACTACCTATAAAAGAATACTTTAACATTTGGTGAACCTGAGGGTTTTGTAGTACTTCTTTAAACTCATTAGTCATAGCTGTTGGTGGTTGTACAAAATCTCGTTTCCCTGTAAATATTCCAACAATCATACGGATTAAAGATGTTGACAAACGTTCAGCCTCTTCGTCAGTATCTGCAACAATAATATTTACCCCAGCCATCACATAAGGTTTTTTTAAATGGCTAGAAGGTTTAAACTCTTTACGATAAATATCTATAGCTTGCCATAAATGAGTTGTTGCAAAGTGGCTAGCAAATGCGTAAGGCAATCCTTTTTTTGCTGCCAAATGCGCACTATCTGTACTGGATCCCAATATATAAATAGGAACTTCAATTCCTTCGGCTACAGTAGCACGTACTTTAGAATTTGCATTTTCTTTTGAAAAATATGTCTCTATTTTTTCCAATTCATTTGGAAAAGATTGAGCTGCTTGCATAAAATCAGAGCGAATTGCTTGCGCGGTTTCTCTATCGGTTCCTGGTGCTCTACCCAAACCCAAATCAATTCTATTTGGATATAAAGATGCTAATGTTCCAAATTGTTCAGCAATAATTAATGGAGAATGATTTGGCAACATAATACCTCCAGAACCAATACGAAGCGTGTTTGTACCTTCGGCAACATAACCTATTAATATTGAGGTTGCACTACTCCCAATGTTAGGTGAATTATGGTGTTCTGCCAACCAATAACGTGTATAACCAAATGCTTCGGCTTGTTGCGCTAATTCTAGAGCGTTATTAAAGGTTTGTTTTAGTGTATGATCTTTAGAAACTAAAGCTAGATCTAAAATGGAATAAGATGTATGTTGAGTTTTCATAATTTATGATGTCATTTTTAAAAATGGAACAGAACTGTTAAAATAAAAGATTTTTTACGTTGGTTTTATAATGATAATATTTAAAATTCAATAGAGACTTACATAAAAAAGCTACATAATTAAAAGTCGTTTTTTTATTCAAAACATTACAATTTCCCCCTTTTGTTTTACTTCAATATATTTAACAGGTTATAACGTTTTTACATTATTGGAATTACACTTGTAGAATATTTTACACCATCACTTTATCATTAATAATCAACGTATTATATTAAAAAACAATATTATTACTTTATTTATGTTCTATAAATTGTTTTTTTCTATAAATATTACAACAAATTTACGCTGAAAGGTGCATAATTTATTAGTATTAAAAAGGGAATTTGAGGTATGTTTAAAGGTTTATTGTTTAATAAAATTAAAATGTCTTTATATAGCTTCAAACTAAAATTCAACAATTAACTTTTTATTATTTCTTGAATTTTTATTATTGAACTATAAAAAATAATTTTCAGTAATAGCCTTCATAGAAAAAATAAATTACGTCAATTTAGTTGTATATTTGCCGTAATTATTATGAATTTACGCTAAATAATCATCACTTTATTCCTATGCCTTTTAAAAAATTACACTCCTATATAAAAGAAATACTAGAAACTCTAGAAATAAGTACTCCTACTCCTTTTCAAAGCGCAAGTATTCCTATAATAAAAAGTGGTGCAAATATATATTGTACAGCTCCAAAAAATAGTGGTAAAACAACCACACTTTTACTTACTACCTTACAAAAATTAAAATGCGAGGCCGTTGGAACAGCTCCAAGAGCTATTATTTTAGTAGAAGATAAAGATAGTGCGTTAGAATTATATGAAACCTTTATAAAATATACCAGATATAATTCATTACGCGTTTATTTATGTGATGAAAAGTTACATATTGATGTGCAAAAATCAGAAATATTTGAAGGTCAGGACATCCTTATTTCTACACCTAAAAATATGAATAAGTTGTTTTTATTAAATGGTGTAAATACTTCTCAGTTAAAGATTTTTAATATAGACGATGCTGAGTTTTTATCTCAAAGATCTGCATATACTGCAACTATGGCAATTACTCAAGGTATAACTAAATGTCAGTTTGTAATATACTCTGAAAAAATGCAACCAATTTTAAAACGCTTAGAATCCTATTTTATGAAACATCCAAAAACTGTTTCTATTTAGAAAAAATAATAATTTACACTTCCTTACAACAATAATACTTCAAAAAAAAATTAAGACATTATGATGATTCCTAAATTACATTATATATCTCAAGGAAGTTCTAAAAAAGAGCATTTAGAAAATATACAAAAAGCATGTTCATCTGGTGTAGAATTAGTGCAAATAGGTTTAAAAAATATTTCAGAAAAAAAGTATTTGAAATTTGCTAATGAAGCAAAAGAGATTACTGCTCATTTTCAAACAAGATTAATTTTAAACGCTTATTATAAAATAGCAAAAGAAATTAAAGCAGATGGTGTTCATTTAGCAAAAACAGATACCTGTCCTACTATAGTTAGACAACATTTATACACTTGGCAAATGATTGGTGGAACCGCAAATACCTTACAAGATTGCGAAACATTAATTAGTAAAGAAATAGATTATATTAGTTTAGGTCCTTTTAATTATTCAACAACTAAAGAAAATTTAAGTGAGGTTTTAGGTTTAAATGGTTTTGCAGCAATTATTGATGTCTTAAAAACCAAAACACCAATTATTGGGTTTGGTGGAATTACTACAAAAGACGTTACGGAGATATTAAAAACGGGTATTTCTGGAATTGCGGTATCTAATGAAATTACTCAAGATTTTAATTCTATAAGTAAATTTCATCAATTATTAAAAGCTTCTTCAACAGAAGAGCAACGTTATACATTTGAATAGAATTTGTACTTATTTAAAAAAGTAAAATATAAAAATTTACACCTCCTTTTTAATATTTAAACATGAAAAAAAATACATTTATATTTGATATGGATGGAGTTATTATTGACTCTGAACCATTTTGGAGACAAGCTCAAATTGAAATACTCTCTACTTACAATATTACCATTTCTGAAGAGGATTGTATTAAATATACAATGGGTAAAAGGATAGATGATGTAGCTTTAATATGGTGTCAATTACATAAATTAACTATAAACCCAAAAATACTTGAAACAGCTATTATTACTGCAGTTGTTAATTTAATAAACACAAAAGGAGAGGCTAAAAAAGGTTTATATGAACTTTTAACTTTTCTTACAAAAAATAATTTTAATATTGCTTTAGCAACTTCATCTAGCTTACCAATAATTAATGCCGTTTTTAACCGACTTTCTATTGCTAATTATTTTAAAGTTGTTTGCAGTGCAGATAATGAAGCATATGGAAAACCACATCCTGCAATCTATTTAAAAGTTGCTGAAAAATTAGGAGTTAATGCTGCAAGTTGTCTGGTTCTTGAAGATAGCATTACTGGTTTAATTGCTGCAAAAGCAGCCACAATGCACACTTTAGTAATTCCTTACGATAAAACAGATTTAAGATTTTCTTTAGCCAATAATATTTTTTCTTCAATGTTAGATGTTATTGATTATTTAAAAATTGACATATAAATAATAACTTTCCCTTCTTTTATTCCTCTCTCCTATTTTGTTTTGTAAAAGACAAGTTATAATACAGAATTGTTTATTTCTATATCTGCATGTTCCCAGGCAACATTAAATTCTTGTTTAATTAATTTAGCTTCTTTTAGTTTCCCTTGGGCTTTAAGACTTTTATGTAAACCTATTAAAGACCATCCGTTTTGGCGAAGAACCTCTAAATCTTCTTTAAATATTTTTTCTGCTAATTCATATTTTTTAGCTCTTAGTAATACTGCGCCTAAATTTTGTCTTGTAGGAATATGCCAAGCAGCAGGTTCTGTATAAACTAGAGCATCTTCAAAAACAACAGCTTTTTTAAGGTGACTAATTGCTTTTTCAATATTTCCTTTCAGAGCTTCTAATTCTCCTGCAACAACTTCAAAAGCAATATTCGCGGCACTTAATGAAGGATTGTTTGGTGTAGCAATTAAGTTTGCTAATTCTGGATCAGATTTAAGTGTTTCAATAGCATTTAATTCTTCTTGAGCCTCTTTAATATTTCCTTTTCTAACAAAAGCAATACCTCTGGCATAATGTCTCATCAAGTTTAGATGTTTAAATTCAGATTTTGGAGCTGGTATTGTTAAAATTTCATTCCATTTACCAAATCTAGTATAAGCCAACAAAGGCGTTGAAGCAAAATCTTGTAAAAATGGCAATTCTAAAAGTTCTCCAATTGGTACTCTTTCAGCTGTTTTTTTAGCTGCATTAATAGCCAATTCACTATTACCTAGCAAACTAGATGCAGACCATAAAAAATGAATGTTATGAGGGTAATATGCTAAAGGATACAATCCTTGTGAATAGCATTGAGAAATATAATCTTCATCTGCTAAAATAGCAGCTTGATTCACTTTTACAGCATCTAAATACCTACCAACTCTAATATAAATATGGGAAGGCATATGAACAATATGTCCTGCTCCGGGCATTAAAGAACCCAATTTATCTGCACTTTTCTCACCTAAATCTGGGTAAGGAAGTTCTACCATATGAATGTAATAATGATGTGCGCCTGGATTCTCGGGATTCAATTCCATAGCTGTTTCTAAAGCCTTTTTCGCTTCGGTTATATTTGGAGATGGATTTCCGTTTTTATCCCAATAATTCCAAGGAACAGTATTCATAATAGCTGCTGCATATAAAATTTGAATATTTGCATCTTTAGGAAATCTAGCAACAACATTTGTCATTGCTTGCATATAAGCCATGTTTAATTCTGCAACATCTTTTGTTAAATCATTACTATATCTTTTAGACAAGGCTTCTATAAGCGCTTGTTCTTTTAAACTTGCTTTTGAAGCTAATTGTTGGGCTTGTAATAGCGCTTTATTTATTTCAATTTTTCGTTCTTCAGTTGGAAAAGGATCATTAATATTTGGACCTAAAGCAAAAGCTTGTCCCCAATATGCCATTGCCAAATTAGAATCTAATCTTGAAGCTTCCACAAAAGAACGATGTGCTTCTGCATGATTAAAAGCGTATGATAGTTTTAATCCTTGATCAAAAAATGCTTGTGATCGTTCTAAATTAGCAGTAACAGAAAAATGTAGATTACCTAAATTTTTAAAAAGAGGTGAAATTTGTTTTGTTGAATCTATATAATCCAATAAATACTTTTGAGGAGTACATTTTATAACATTCATAGCTACTTTTGAAATGGGTTTTTCATTTTTATTAGCAGTAAATTTTATTGTTAAAAGAGCTGTACCAATAATAATTATTCCAAATAAAATAATGTTTGATTTTAATTTCATAATGGCGGTTAGTTTGTAGTGATTAGTGCAATATGGCTTGTTCAAAAAAATATTAACTACTGTAAACTCGGAGTAATAATCTACTTAGTTTTTATACTAGGTTTTATTATTATGAAGAAAAAAACCTAAATGTTATTTGTAATGTAATAAATATATAACACTTAAACTAATGACAGTTAGTTTTTTAATACCCTAACTATTGTAAATATTTCTATTTTTTTAATTTTTTAAAAATGTCAATTTAGTTAAACTCCCCTTCTATATTGTCTTATAAAAGAAATTTAAACTAATCCTTAATTATCGAAACTAAACAAAATATTTATTTGTTTAATAAGGTGAGAATTGTATATAAATCAATTTTATAAGGTATAAAATGATTAAGATCAGTTTAAAAAAAATACACTTTCTAATTGTTATGACTATGGTCATTTAATTGCTTGTTTTATAATAATAACTTTGATTAAATGGTAAATAATATACATAAAAATGAAAAGAATTCTATGTGCTACCGATTATTCTAAAAATGCAATTACAGCTTTAAAATACGCATTTGCAATAAGTGATAAACTAAATGCATCTCTTTTGATTACTCATGTGTTTGATTACCCTACAATTTTAGAAACAGAAGTTAAAGAATCTAACCCTAATCTTGAAGGAGAAGCTTTTAAACAAGAACAATTAAAACTTAATAAGTTTTGTAAACTTCATTTAGGAGATGAATTAAACTCAAAAAATGTGAGTACTGAAGTTATTGAAAACACATCAGTAGTTAATGGAATTATTGACAAAGCAGATGATATTAATGCATTCATGATTGTTGTAGGAATGAAAGGAAAAAGCTTTTTAAAAGATCTTATTCTTGGAAACACCTCCAGACAATTAATTGACAAATCTCATTGTTTGGTTTTAGCAATTCCTGAAGATACTTATTATAACGAAATTAAAACCATTGTTTACGCAACCGATTTTGACCTAAAAGAAGATGTTGAAGTTATTGAAAAACTTTCCGGAATAGCAAAAGCATTTGATGCCAAAATAGAAGTGGTTCATATTTCTAAAAAAAATGAATTTGGAGGAGAAATACAAATGAATTTATTTGAAGACACTCTTAAAAACAGCATATCCTATGATAAAATAGGCTTTAAGGTATTGTACTCTGAAGATATTTTTGATTCTCTTAGGGTTTATTTAGGTGATGTAAATGCAGATATGGTAATAATGCTAGAAAGAGAAAAGAGTGGTTTTTTTAATAATTTATTTCATCAAGATTTAGTTAAAAAAATGGAACTCTATGGCAAAGTACCATTAATAAGTTTTAATGAAAATAATTTTGGATTGTTACACTTTTTAAAATTTTATTAATCATAAAAATTAAAACAATGGCTAGAAGAATATATTTAATATTAATAATAATTTCTATGTTATTAGGATGGTATCTTTTTATGTTTAAAGAAACACATTCTACAACATTTTTACTTGTTATTACAAGTCTTATTTTTTTACTATTTAGTGCTGGAATTCACGGTTTATTGGCGCATTCATTAAAACCAAATATTAAAGGCGACATTATTGGATACCCTATTGTTATGGGGATTATATGGGCTGTTTTATTCTTCTTGTTTACGTTTTTTATATTGCCTGTGTTTTGTTCTGATTTTTCATTTAGTGGCTTTTAAAATGTACATATTACTTTTAGTTAATTATTCTTTAATAAAAAAGCCCATCTCTAGGAGATGGGCTTTTCTTTGAAAATATATGGATGTTATTAGATAACTTTTACGTTTACTGCGTTTAATCCTTTGTTTCCTTCTTGTAAATCGAATTCAACTTCGTCACCTTCTCTAATTTCGTCGATTAATCCTGAAATGTGAACGAAATGATCTTTATCAACACCTTCTTCTGTGATGAATCCAAATCCTTTTGTCTCGTTGAAAAATTTTACTGTTCCTTTACTCATTTTAATGTAATTTAATTTATTAATAATTACTAGATAACAAAGATAGTGCCATTAATTAAATATACTGCAATTATTTTTTAAAAAAACTTGATACTTCCCTCCTTTTATCTATAGTAATCCACATAAAAAAACCTAAATCAAGTTTATAATTTAGGTTTTTATATAATAAACTCCAATTGGATTATTTAATTAATTCCAATGCTTTAATAACATTTTTATCATTAAAAATAGTGTCTCTTTGGATTTTTAAAATTTTTGTTGTTGATTTTGGAAAATGTAAATTAGAATAAATAAGAATTTCATTATACTCTTCTAAAGATGCTTTTTCACCTTTAATAGCTTCCTCTAACATTGCTTCATCATTGTCTGGTAAAACAAATGCTTTCGCATTCATCCACGCTCTATGTGCTTTTCCTTTAAAACTACCACTTTCTTCTGGCACATAACCAAAAGTGGCAATTTCTGCTGCTAATTGTTTACCAAAAACTTTTCTATCGTTTGCTTTTTTATTAAAATAGGCCTTTAAGTTTTCACTAGTTGCATTTTCTGCAGCTGTTCTATAACCTTTTTCTGCGTCATTATTTTTTTTTAGTAATCCGTTTAATTGTTCTGATACTTCTTTTTTGTAATTATCCATAAGTTGTTTTTTTTAAATTATTAAGTAATTTATTTTAAGATGCTTACTGTTTTACATCATATATAATAGGTTAGTTATATTGTTACTTTTTATTTACTATAAAACTAGCAACAAGAGCTACTAAACCAATACCAATACTTATATAAGCATTTTTGTTATTTTGCGTTTCAAACTCTGCAATACCAATATCTACTGATGCTTCAGGTGTTACAAGTTCATATCCACCGTAAATTAATAGCGCTAAACCAGCAACTATTAAAATTATTTTTATCGTTTTATTCATAATTATAAGTTTTGTATTTATTAAAATTGATATCTAATACCTAATGCAATATCTAAGTCTAAGTCGTCACTATAATTATCGTTAAAACCTAATTCAGGTCTAATATCTAAAGACATTACAATTGGTATATTAAAATTATATTCTATTCCCAAATCTGCAGCTGCTAAAATAAAAGTCCCATCATTTATTGGTGCATTAAAAGATCCAAACCCTGCACCTGCACCAATAAACCAATTAAAATTAGTATCTATAACATTTACCCATTGATAGAGCGCTACAAGTTTAAAAGCATCTACCTTATTAGAGTTTCTAAAACCTAAATCAAATTCTAATCTATTATTGTCTGACATGTATCTTTGATAAGAAATTTCTCCTCCAAACCCATCATTATCACCTACTCTAATACCCAATGCATTTTTAGATATATCTTGAGCTGAAATTGCTGTTGTTACTAATAAAATTGTACTAAAAAGTATTGTTTTTAAATATTTCATTTTTTTTTGTTTTTAAGTTCAATACAAAGATATGGTCAATGTCTATGTTAGTTTTGCTCATATCATTTTGATCTTAACTCATTTAAAAATTATACTTAATTAGCTCATTTTTAAACAAAGCACATTTTAGTTTACCTTTATAGCAATTAAAAAATAATAAGCTTGAAAATTATTGAAATTACGGCTAAGAGTACTGAAGGAACTGTTAGACAAATAAAAGATGTTATTGGCGGAAAAATTACTGAACGCTGGGGCGAGTATGTTTTAGAAGTTGATAATGAGAACGCAAAAGGTAAAATCACCTTTATTACTTTTGAATGGGGAGGCAGCGTTTTACAATACGATATAACTTTTTTTGATGATATTTCCTTAATTATGGATGCATCGGAATTTAATCCAATTCATTTTGTATATACTTCTTTAGGCCATAGTTTCCATAGATTTAAATTAAATGAAGAAAAAAGAAAAATAGAACAGTTTCAATCTGTAATTATTACTAGTAAAGATGATGGCTATAATTATGGTTATTTTGAAAAAAATGTAGAAGTTCATATTCATTTAATACAAATTAGCCGAATGAAATTCATTAAAAAACGTTTAAATGATGCTTCTGTTTTAAATAAACATTTATATGAAGTTTTTCACGATCAACAACATGAAAGAGTATTTGCTTATTTTGGAACCTATAATTTAAAATTAGCCAACTTAATTAAGCAATTTGATAAGGTGAAGCAAAAAGGAATGATTAGAATTTTGATAAAAGAAGGTATTGTTTACCAAATTTTATCGGAACATATGACACAACATAATAAAGATGTACGATTAAAAAAACAACCCGATACATCACTAACTAAAAAGGAATTAAATAGCGTTAGAAAAGTTGCTGAAAGAATCTTAAAAGATGTTTCTAAAGATTATACGGTAGATGAGTTGGCTTTAAAAAGCGGATTAACTCAAGCTAAATTACAAGAAGGTTTTAAATTATTATATACAAGAACGGTAACTGAATATATTCGCCATGTTCGTTTGGAAGAAGCAAGAGATTTAATGAATACAACAGATTTAAACATCTCTCAAATTGTATATACTATAGGGTTCAGTAGTAGAAGTTATTTTTCGAAAATATTTAAAAGAAAATATAATTTAAGTCCAAGTGAGTTTTTAAAAAACAAGCAAGAAGCTGCTATTAAAATCGCTTAAAAATCACACTAAACAACTGAATTATGATGGATTATGATGATTATGATGCGATTTCTTGAATTTTAAATTTAGTTAAAAAGGGTTTAGAAATTAAGTATTTAATATTTTTCATTGGGGTTTCTTTATCTAACCATATTTTTTTAAAAATATCTGGTATTTGAATTGGCATAATTTCATATAAATTATTTACAGAACTTAAAGATGAATTTGCATTCGTATTTATAACAGAACAAGTTACAAAACCATCTTCTAAAACATTATAAATACCCGCAAGATAAAAAGGTTTTAAAGGATCTTTTTCAACCAAATAATCAACAACTTTATTACCATTTAAATGATGTGTATAAAACCCAGTTACAATAATTAGGCATCTGCGTTCTTCTATAGCTTCTTTATATAAAACACTATGCATAATATCATTTTTACTTACGTGTAATGTTGTTTTTAAACGTTGAAATTTTTTCCAATCTCCTTCAAAATTTTGAGGTAAAAGTCCCCAAATACCTTGAGTAACTATTGATGGTTCTTCAATTGTTAAAATTGAAATAAATTGCTCTTTACGTCCATCAATTTTAAGTTTTGGTTTATAAATATTTGGATACATAAAATTTAATCCTAGCTCCTCTTCTATTAGAGTTTTACTAGCTGTATTAGATAAACTATATTTCATAATTAATATATATTAGATTTTTAATTTTTGTTTTTTGTTTATTTATAATAGAAAAAATCCCGTAGTAATTACCATTAGCACGCCAACAATTAATAAGGTTGCAACTATATAAAAACCAATTCGAGTAATACGATTATTTTGAAAAATATAATTTCTATTCTTTCCTTTCGGGTTCTCTTTTATAATTTTAAAGTCTTCTGTTCCTTGTTTCATTTTATTAGTTGTTTTAAAGTTCATTACAAAATTATAGTAAGACTCCTCTTTACTTTAATTCATATCATTTTAATCTTTGCTCATATCGTAAATTATAATACAAACAGTATTTGCATTTGAGTTAACATCAATTTTAAATGAGCAAAAGGAAAGTATAGTCCTCCCCTAACTTTGCTGTATCAAAAAAAATGAATTATTAACCTTTTAAAATTTAAGATTATGTTACGTTGGACAATCACCTTTATAATAATAGCATTAATAGCAGGAGTATTAGGATTTACGGGAGTAGCTGGAGCAGCCGCAGGAATTGCAAAAGTTTTGTTTTTTATCTTTCTAGTGCTATTTGTACTTTCATTAATTAGTGGAAAAGCAAAGAGAATTTAAAAAAGCACTTAATTTTTAAGAATGAAATAAATTATCATTCTGAAATGAGCAAAGCATAAAATGATATGAGCAAAAGCGCTCAAAAATGTCAAATTACTTTTGTAGTATCAATAAAAAAATGAATTATTAACAGTTAAAAATTTAATAAAATGAATTATTTAAATATCCAAAACGAAAATATTTTACCAGTAGCAAAAGAGTTAAATCAGTTATTGGCTGATTACCATTTATACTATCAAAAATTACGAAACTTTCACTGGAACATAACAGGAAGAAACTTTTTTGTACTCCATGAAAAATTTGAAGAAATGTATACAGATGCTCGTATTAAAATTGATGAAATAGCAGAGCGAATTTTAACTTTACAATATCATCCAATGAGCAGATATAGCAGCTATTTAAAAGCTTCATCTATTAGTGAAGATTCTCCTTTACAAACTGATAAAGAAATGATAGAATCAATTATTAAAGATCATAAATTACTATTGAAACAAATGTCAATAGTAATTAAAGAAGCTGAAAAAGCTGAAGATGACGGAACAATTGATTTAATTGGAAGTTATATTTCTTCCTTAGAAAAAACAAGTTGGATGTTAAATGCATTTACTAAAAAAACATCCGAAAAATTAAAAGAAGAATTAATTGAATCTTAATATTAGTTAATTTTTAAAAACAACAATCTTAATTAAGATAAAAAGCGCATCGTTGAGATGTGCTTTTTTACATTCAGTTAAAAACTATAAAAAAAATATTTTGAATACTAAACTCTATCTAAAATCGCTTTTCTGTACAACTTTCCTATAGGTAGTTTTACATTATTGTTAAGCATTACTTGGTTGCCATCTATCAATTTAAGTTTATTAAAATTTATAATACTAGATTTGTGAATTCGTAAAAAATTATTAGGTAATTTATCTAAAAAATCTGATAATGTATATGGCGTTAATATCATCTTATCTGTATAAATTTTAATATAATTTCCATAGGCTTCTATGTACTGTATTTTTTCAAAATTTATTTTAATAATCTTTTTATCACTTTTCACAAAAATTGATGTTTTAATTCCCTCTTCCGCTATAGAACTATGTACCATATGATTAGATGGGTTTTCTTTAACCTTTAATACAGCTTGTATAAAACGTTCCAATGAAAAAGGTTTCAATAAATAATCCGTTACTGACAATTCAAAACCTTCAATTGCGTATTCTGGATATGCTGTTGTTATAATAACCTTTGGTTTTTGCTGCATTGTTTTTAATAAACTCAGCCCAGATAATTTAGGCATATTAATATCTAAAAACAACACATCAATTGTATTGTTTTGAAATACTTCCATTACTTCAAACGCATTTTTACAAGATGCTACCAGTTTTAAATTTGGAATCTCTTTTATATAGTTTTCTAAAATTTGACGTGCAATAGGCTCGTCATCCGCTATTACGCATTGTAAAGTATTCATTTATAATTCAAGTATTAATTCAACAGTAAACTTATTAGTGTTATTATATATATTTAATTTGTGTTTTTCTGGATACATTATTTTCAACCTTTTAATGGCATTATTCAATCCTATACCATTTTTCCCTTTTTCTAATTCCTTATCTCTTATAGATGTTAATTCACTGGAATTACTGCATTTAAAATTCAATTTACCATTTTCTTTTTTAATATGAATTGTTACATTGCTCTTTTCATCTTTTAATATTGCAAGATGTTTAAAGGCATTTTCAACAAATACAATTAGCAACATAGGCGCAATTTTATGGCTATAAAACTCACCTTCTTTGGTAAAATTAATTGTTACTTTATCCTCTAATCGTATTTTTTCTAATGCAATATAGTTTTCTAAATAAACAATTTCTTTTTCCAAAGGAGAAAATGTTTCCTTAGTTTCATACAAGCTATAACGCAGTAAATCTGATAATTTAAGCATTAAACCTGGGAGCTTATCTGATTTGATAACTGAGAGCCCATAAAGATTATTTAACGTATTAAATAAAAAATGAGGATTCAATTGAGCTTTTAATAATTTCAATTCGGCTATTTGCCCCTGTTGTCTTCGTATAAAACTATCTCGAGCAATTTTAATTGATGAAGCAAATATGAGTGCCAAAAACATAATACCTATAAAGTTGATAAACATTTTTAACTCTAACTCTTGGTTTGTTACTGTTTTTATAAGAAGTACTGAAATCACAGTAAATAATAAAGTGTTAGCAACAAATAAAAAGAAAAAAATTAGCGATTTTTTTTTCAAAAATGGAAGAATAAATAAATTATTTAAATAAATGGCTGGCGCTAATAGTAGAATTATAAAAATAGATGTTAAAGCTTTAGATTCTCCTTGTATAGTAATTATTAAAATTAAAAAAAGAAAAAACCATATAAATAGGTTTTGAACTATCTTATTATCTATCCATTTATCAAGTTTTAACATATTGTTTGCTTAAAATTCCCTCCAAAAATAAAGTTTATGCTTTAAAACTACATTTTTTAATGATGAACGAAACTATTTAAGGTTTCAATGTATGGTTTTTAATGATATTAGTCATTCTCACTCGTCATCATTTTATTAGAGTTGTTCGTCATACTTATTTTAACCTAACTGAGAATTAAAATAGTTTTGAGTATAATTTAAAACCATTTAGACATGAAAATTTCACAACAATTTACACTTTTAGTATTTGTACTTATTCAAAGTATTGGATTTAGTCAAACAAATAATTTAGAAATTATTTCTAATAAATATAACGCTTCATTGCAAGAAGAAAATAAGGGTATTGCTGTACTTGTTAAAAAAAACAATCAAATTAATACAATAAGTTTCGGTAATTTCAACTTGTCCGAAAATAAAGTATTTAATATAGGAAGTGCTACCAAAACCTTTACAGCAATATTGATTCTACAGGAAGTTGAAAAAGGAAATATGAGCTTGAATGATAGCATTGGAATGTACCTAACTCCTATTAAAATTGTATCACAATCTTTAACTATTGAAAACTTACTGTTACATGAAAGTGGTTTGGATGAAGTAATTGTACGTAATATTGAAACTATATTTTTTGCCAAAAATGATTCATTATATAATGCGCAATTATTAGATCAAGTTGAAAAAAATAATTCTGAAATGTTAGGGAAATATGATTATTGCAATACCAATTATTTTCTACTAGGAAAAATTATTGAAAAAGTTACAGATAGAAGCTATTTTGATTTATTAAGAGAACGTATAATTAACCCTTTAAAAATGACACATTCATATCCGTATGTGCATAAAAACATTGAAAACCTTGCAACACCATATCACCAAGATAAAGATGTAACAGAATACTTAGATTATCGCTATTTTGCTAACATTGCCTATGCTGCAGGAAGTATTGCTTCTACACTCACAGACATGGAAATCTTTTATACTTCTCTATTTGAAACAAATATTTTATTGAAGAAAGAAACTGTTGAAAAAATGATGGATTCTGGATATAATTTCTACGGACTAGGTCTTAGGAAATCTACTTATAATAATGTTAAATACTATGGTCATGGTGGTAATAACATAGGATATTCTTTTAGAAACGGATACAATCCTATCACCAAAAACTTATACTTAATGTTTTCTAATTCGCAGAGAATTCCATCAGAAAAATCTATAAAAAATGATGTATTAGCTTACTTACATGATGAAAAAATTGAAACCAAATTAAATGAAATTGATTTGGATAGTTTCAAAAATTTTATTGGAAATTATTTACTTAAGGAAGCCAATATAACACTAGAGATTATTGAAGAAAATAGTAAAATGTATTTAGTAGGTCAAGGAACTAAAAATCTATTAGTTCAAAAAAATGAAAACACTCTTTTTGAAACCAGTCACGGAGTAGATTTAGAACGTGTTAATGGAGATATAAATACTTTAAAATTTACTCAAAATGGTTATAAAACAACTATTTCAAGAGTTAACACAACTAAAAAATAAAAGCATATGAAACTAGAAATTCAAAACGTATCTAAAAAATACAATAGAAATAAATATGGATTAAAAGATTTTTCAATAACAATTGAAAAAGGAATTTTAGGCTTATTAGGCCCTAATGGTGCCGGAAAATCTACTTTATTAAAAATGATTGCAACCGTAAGTAAACCAACTGAAGGAATAATAATATTAAATAAAAACAATATTCTAAAAGATGCTAATTATATGCGAAAACAATTAGGTTTTTTACCACAAGATTTTGGTGTATATCCTAATTTAAATGCCGTTGAGTTTTTAGAGTATATGGCTGCAATGAAAGGGATTGGAGGCCCAAATTTAAAACCACGAATTAACCAAATTCTTGAAGGTTTAAATTTACTAGATGCGGCACATAAGCCCATTGGTTCTTATTCAGGAGGAATGAAACAACGGGTAGGCATTGCACAAGCATTATTGAATAATCCTAAAATTGTAATTTTTGATGAACCTACAGTTGGTTTAGATCCAGAAGAACGAGTACGTTTTCGCAATCTTATCTCAGACTTGGCAAATGATTGTATTGTTATTCTTTCATCTCACATTGTTTCTGATATTGATACCATAGCAGATAAAGTGGCTATTATGAAAAACGGAACACTAATAACACATGGTAATCAAGAAACTATCATAAAAAAGATACAGGGAAACGTGTTTAAAACAAGTATTGATAAAACACAATTAGCAGACTTTAAAAACCGGCATATTATTGTGAGTACTTCTAGAAAAAATGAAAAATTAAATGTTCGCTATATCAGTAGTCAACCGCTTGAAAATTCTATTAAAAAAGAAACAAATCTTGAAGACGCGTATTTGTATTTAACTAAGATCAACTAAGGTTTACTTACTATTCAATTTAACAAAACTTAAAATCATGAAAAGCTTTATAAAAATCATAAAATTAGATTATTTACAACGTACACGTAGTTATTCATTTTTAATAACATTGTGTGTGAGTTTGGCAATTGCCTACACATTTGTTCCTGAGCCAAATGCAACGTATTCTACCATTAGAATTGATGATTATGTAGGATATTATAATTCAGCTTGGTTTGGTTATGTTACTGCAATTATAACAAGTATAACTCTATCTCTCATCGGTTTTTTTTTAATAAATAGTGGAATTAAAACAGATATTTCAACTAGGGTTGGCCAAGTAGTTGCAGCAACTTCTATTTCAAATTTTAAGTATTTGTTTTCTAAAGTTTTAAGTAACTTCTTAGTCTTAATAACTATTATTGGAATAGTTTTTATAATGAGTATCATCCTCTTTTTTTTATATAACGATGGTTTTGTTTTTGAACCATTACAATTTATAAAGCCCTATATTTTTATTACAATCCCTTCAATGTTTTTTATTGCTGTTTTAGCTGTTGTTTTTGAAATTGTGTTTGGTAAATATTCAGTTGTTCAAAATTGTATTTTCTTCTTTTTATTTTTGGGGTTAATGCAATTTACACCTAAAAATAACTTTCAATATTCATTAGATATATTTGGAACTAAAATAGTTATGAATGAATTAGAAAATACAGTTAAAAAAATTATAAACATTAATTCTACTGAGAATTTATCAATTGGTTATGTTTTAAAAAATGTAAAAAAAGCGAAAAAATTTCATTTTAATGGTATTAGTTTCCCTACTATATATCTGTTAAGTCGTTTTATTTGGATTCTTATTGGCGTAGGGATAATTGCAATTATTGCTCCATTTTTTCATAGATTTAATGTAAAAGAAAAAATCACAAAACCCACTAAAAATAAGGTTTCAATAGTTAAAGAATTTTCAAAAGAAATTGAATTAATCAATATTCCAAAGGCAAGTTTAAATTATAGTAGGTTTCCGTTATTAAAAACAGAATTATTATTACTTATTAGAAAAGATAAAAAATGGATGTGGATTATTAATCTTATAGGAATGTTATTGTTAACTCTACTTCCTTTAACTATTGCACATCAAATGGTGTTGCCAATTTTATGGTTTTTACAAGTAAATCGTTTATCAGATATTACAACTAAAGAAATAACCAACAACACACATTATTTCTCATTTTCATCATTTAAACCTTTAAGTAGATTGTTAGTTACTCAACTATACTCCAGTATTTTATTACTATTATTTTTAGCTTCTCCATTAATTATTAGATTAGTAATAAACACCAATTTTCTTTTAAGTTTTTCTGTTTTTTTGGGTGGAATATTTATTGTTTTATTAGCATCTGTATTGGGTATGATATCAAAAGGTAAAAAATTATTTGAAGTTATGTTTTTTATGATTACTTATGCTAATATTAACGGAATTGTATTTGTAGATTATTTTGGCGGATTTGAACATAATCAGTTTTATCCTGTACAACTTAGCATTATAACTTTAATTTTAGGAAGCGCTTGCTTCTTTATAAGGAATTATCAATTGAAAGGTTAACTTGTATATTTTTGTAGTTCAAATTATATAATATTTCACTCCTTTTTAATTAGTTTTTCTACAAAAGTATAAAGGAAACTTCCTAAAAAAATATATGAACATTTTTAAAGGAGTTTTATAAAATATTTTAGTTTTTTTATCATACTGACCCAAGTCATTTCTAAATGGTCATTTCAAACCTAATTTAGCATAGTAAATTTTGTTTAACTTAAAAACATAAAATTATGTCACTAGTAAAATTTAAAAGAGGACCAATGGAAAATTTTTTGGTATCAGATTTTTTCAATACTGACGATTTCTTTGACAATAGATTATTGAATAAAGAAATGAATGCGCCTGCTTTAAATATTAAAGAAACTAAAGAAGCCTTTGAAGTTGAATTAGCAGCTCCTGGTTTTGAAAAAAAAGATTTTGATGTTACAATTGATGAAGGTTGTTTAAAAATTTCTGCGGAAAGTTCTAAATCAGCTGAAGAAAAAGATGATAACTATACTCGTAAAGAATTTAGTTACAGCTCTTTTGAGAAAAAATTACAACTTCCAGATTCTGTAAAAGAAGAGGATGTTAAGGCTAATTATAAAGATGGTGTTCTTAGATTTAATCTTGCAAAAAAAGAAGAAGCTAAGATTCATAAACCTAAAAAAGTAGAAATTGCTTAAACCTATAATCTTAAAAAAAAGTAGGAGGTGAATATTTTCACCTCCTACTTTTTTGTTTCTATTTTATGGTATTAATCATAATTTATTCTGTAAAAATTACTGATATTACTTACTTTAATAAATGACCTAAATCAGGGTTTATCATTTTTAAATTATGCAACTTTGTAGTATAGTTAGTTAAATTTTATACTTAAAGTTATATGATTTGGAACTTAATATTTATAAATATTTTAATATGTTCGTGGAGTTATTCTAACACTTCAGAAGAGAACATTTACTTTGATGTTGTTCATAACACAAAAGTAATTGGTAGTTTAAAAGCTACTAAAATCATAAAGAATTCTCAAACCATTTATAAAAGTTCTACCACTATAAAAACTAGAATTATAAAAGATATATGCGTAAATTACAAATACAATGTTATTTTTAAAGATGCTTTTTTAGAAACATCAAATGTTCATATTACCATAAATGATAAGTCGCACACCAAAACATTAACAGAATGGAAAGATGCCAAATATCAAATTATAAAAAATGAGAAGAAAAGAAAAACCTTTAAAGATTCTATCTCCTACTCTACGGTACAACTGTATTTTAATGAACCAATAAACATTAAATCTTGTTATTCAGAACAAGACGGTAGTTTTAATACTATAGTTGCAATGGGAAATTATACTTATAAAAAAGTAAACTCAAAGGGAAAGGAAAATATGTACTTTTATAAAAAGGGTATTTTAAAAAAAGCAATCATAGATGGTGGTGCTATTAAATTTAAAATTATCGCAAGAAACACAAATTAAACTATGACATTAGCACTTATTTTATATTTTCTATTGGCATTTGTTTTAGTGGTTAAATTATTACTCAATGGAATACGGCCAACTAAAACACTGGCTTGGCTATTGGCTATTTTTACAATTCCTGTAGGTGGAATGCTTTTTTATTTTATTCTTGGTAGAAATAGAAAAAAAAATAAATTTTATACACTTAAAAAAACCAAAGAAATTTCTAAATACCTTAATAATGTTGAAAATTATTACGGTACTATAAAAGATAATAATTCTACTCCTGCGGACATTAAGAATCATATTAAGTTAGCAAAGCTTATTACCAAAGGATCAAATTTTTCACCAACTATTGGCAATGAACTAATCCCTTTAAAAAATGGACAAAATACTTTTAATGCTATTTTTAAAGCTATGGAAGGAGCTAAAAAGTTTATACATATTCAGTATTATATTTTTGAAGAAGGAGTTTTAGCTGAAAAATTCAAATCCATATTAAAACAAAAGATAAAAGAAGGTGTTGAAGTTCGTTTTCTTTATGATGCTTTAGGCAGTAGAAAGCTAAGTAACAAGTATATAAACAAACTTAAGGATACTGGAATACAAGTGAATAGTTTTTTACCAATGCGATTAGGAAGACTGCTCTCTTCCATTAATTATAGAAATCACAGAAAAATTATAATAGTTGATGGTGATATTGGTTTTACCGGAGGAATTAATGTTTCTGATAAATATATAACCGGAGATCCTGATTTAGGTAAATGGTACGATATGCATTTACAAATAAAAGGACCTCTTGTAAATAGTTTACAAGCTGTTTTTGCAATGGATTGGAGTTTTGCTAGCGGTACAGATAATTTGTTAAATACGTATTATTTAAAGCATTCAACACCCGGAAAATCAATCGCTCAAGTTGTTGCTAGTGGTCCCGACTCTGATTTTTCTTCTGTAAAACAACTTTATTTTTCAATGATTAGTAATGCAAATAAATATATTTATATAATTAACCCCTATATAATTCCTGGAGAGGCATTAATGGAAGCTTTAAAAGTTGCCGCAATGAGTGGTATAGATATTCGGTTGCTATTATCCGCTAATTCGGATAGCTTTTTAGTAAAATGGAATGTTCGTTCTCATTTTGAAGACTTATTAGAAGCTGGCGTGAAAATTTACTTGTATTCAGATGGCTTTTTACATAGTAAGGTTATTATATCAGATGATGCCTTAACATCTATAGGAACTGCAAATTTAGATATTAGAAGCTTTGAACAAAATTATGAGGTAAATGCTCTTATTTACGACAAAGAAATCACGACTAATTTAAAACTAGATTTCTTAAATGATTGTAAAAAAAGTAGACAAATAGACTATAAACAATTTATTAAAAGACCAAAACTTGAACGATTAAAAGAAGGTATGGCTAAGGTTTTTAGTCCCGTTTTATAAAGAACTAAAAATAACCAATAATAATCACATTCATTTATAATCAACCTAATACCTTTGTAACAACTAATATAAATCACATAATGACTATAGGGCTAGTACTTTCTGGAGGTGGCGCAAGAGGCGCAGCTCACATAGGGGCAATAAAAGCATTAGAAGAATTCAATATTTTTCCAACTCATATTTCAGGAACAAGTTCTGGGGCTATTGTAGGTGCCTTATATGCTGCTGGTGTTAGTTGGTCTGAAATGTTAAGTTTCTTTAAAACTATATCCATATTTCAAACCAATAGATATGCATACAATAAACCAGGATTTATAAATTCAGATAATTTTTATGATGATCTTAAGAAATACCTTCCAAAAGATAATTTTCAAGATTTAAAAAAAACACTATTTATAACAGCAGCAAATGTAATTGATGGGACTCTAAAAATATTTAGTGAAGGCCAACTTATAAAACCTATTATAGCTTCAGCCTCATTTCCTGGTGTTTTTACTCCTACCGAAATAAATGGAGAATATTATATAGATGGTGGAACTTTAAACAATTTTCCCGTAGAACCATTAAAAAATAATTGCGATAAAATTATTGGTATTTATGTAAATCCATTAAAAAAAATTAACATTAAAGATTTAAAACACTCCTATTCTGTAGTACAAAGAGCTTATAAAATAAAAGTAGCTTCAGAATCTATGCTAAAATTTTTAGATTGTGATTTAGTTATTTATCCCGAAGAACTTGTTAAATATGGCACTTTTGATATGAACAATATAGACGCTATTTTTGATTTAGGTTATACAACCACAAAAAAAATACTTCAAGAAAATAAAAATATATAACAATTTCACTTTTAACTTAACATTATGACCTAGATCATTTTATATAAAAAAATGATGGTGTAAATTTGTTATTCATTTTGAATTTCAGCTATGAATTTCAACGAAATAAAATTACCCATAAATTTAGAATCTTGGATTACTTATATAATAGTTATTCTAGGAGGGATTTTAATTGGTCTTTTGGTACGTTGGGTTTTATTTTCTTTTGTTAAATTATCAAATAAAAGAAAGCCAACAGTAATAAAAGCTCAACTACTAAAACATTTAAATACTCCTACTAAATATCTTCTCCCTATTCTTTTTATTTACAGTTCTTTTCGTTTTTTAGACTTAAATATATTATGGTTTAAGATTATTGAAAGTCTTATTATTCTCAATTTTTCATGGTTAATTATCGCCTCAATAAATGCAATAGAACAAGTTGTTAAACAAAAATTTAATGTTGATGAAAATCATAAAGCGAAAGAAAGAAAAATAATGACTCAACTTCGTTTTATAAAAAGTATTTCTATTGTTATAATATTTACTCTTGCCATATCTGCTCTTTTATGGAATATTCCAGCAGCAAGAAAACTTGGTACAACCATACTAACTTCTGCAGGTGTTATTGGTATTATTGCAGGTGTTGCCGCCCAAAAATCTATAGCTAATTTAATTATTGGTTTTCAAATTGCCTTTACCCAACCTATTAAAATAGATGATGAAGTTGTTATTCAAGAAGAATATGGTACAGTTGAAGATATAACACTAACGTATGTAGTTATTAAAACTTGGGATTGGAGACGGTTGGTTTTACCATTAAATTTTTTTAGTGATAATTCTTTTGTTAACTGGACTTTTAATTCTACTGAATTAATTGGTAGTGTGTTTATCTATGTAGATTATACTTTTCCTGTTCAAGTATTAAGAACAAAGTTATTGGCAATTTTAAAGGAAAACCCATTATGGGATAAAAATGTTTGGGGTCTCTTGGTTACAAAAAGCGATAAACACTCTATAGAATTACGAGCCACATTTAGCGCTAAAAACGCTTCAGATATTTGGGATTTGCGCTGTGAAATTAGAGAACAACTAATCGGTTTTATTCAAAAAAACTATCCCGATTCCTTACCAAAAAAAAGGTATTTAGAAACAATAAAAAATTAGGGAATTAAAACTGTAATACTACTATAAAATAGTAATTTTAAAATAAAAATAAATTTAAAAAAGGATGGATTCATTAAATGAGAATGTTATTTTTCAACATGTTTTTCAGTCTTCATTAGAAGGTATTTTGGTAATTGATAATAATGGAAATATCATTAAAACAAATCCTGCCAGTGAGCAACTTTTCGGTTACAATAAAAATGAATTAATTCAAAAAAAAGTAGACAGTCTTATTCCTAAAATATTAAAAAAAACTAAGTATATAGAACAGCATTTAAATTTATGGGGAATAAAAAAAGATGGTTCACAATTTCCTTTAGAACTAAATTTAAACTCAATTGAAATTGAAAAAAAACAAGTTTTAATTGCCTTTATAATTAATGTTTCAGAACGAATATCTGCAAAACAAGCTCTGGTAGTTAGTGAAAACCGAATGGAAGAAGCGCAGAGTCTTGCACATGTAGGAAACTGGTATTGGAATATACAAACCAATGAAAAAAATTGGTCTAATGAATTTTATAGAATTTTTGGACTTCTACCAGGAGATGAAAGGCTTAACGTAAAATCCATCCTCGATTTTATTCATCCAGAAGACCGAGAAAGCACAATAAAAACTGTAAACACCGCCATTAAAAATCAAACACTTTACCAACACGAAAATAGGATTTTAAGACTAGATGGTACCATAAGACATATTATTGCCAAAGGCAAAGTAACCTACAATAAAAACAAAAAACCGATAGAAGTATTAGGAACTATACAAGATATTACAGAACAAAAAAAAATAGAACAAGAGCTTAAACAAAGTGAGAAAAAAAACAAGGATATATTACAAGCAATTCCAGATTTAATAGTTGTTTTTAACAAACAAGGAGTTTATTTGGATATTCAAGTAAACAATCCAATAAGAAATCAAAAACTTAGTAATAAAGCCATTGGTAAAAATGTGTTAGATGTTTTACCTAAAGATGTTAGTACTAAAATAATTGCATCTTTTTCTCGTATTGAAAAAACAAAGGAACCTCAAATTATAGAATACTCAATTCCTGTTATGGATACTTTGAGATATTATGAAACACGAATTATAGCAAAAGATACTGGAAATTTCTTGGCAATAGTACGTGATATTACAAAAAGAAAAAAAGCAGAAAAAAATATTAAAGAAAACGAGCAAAGACTTATGCTTACCTTAGAGGCTGGTGAGTTTGGCTCTTGGGATTGGAATTTATTAACAAATAAAATTGTTAGAGATAAATACCAAAATTCGTTATTTGGTTTAACGGATGAAGACTGTAGTGCAACTTACCAAACGTTTTTAAGCAAGGTTCATTCTAAAGATAGAAATAAGGTTGAAACATCAATTTCTAAGGCAATAAAAAACACAAGTAATTATTCTATAGATTATAGAATAACTCTTCCAGACACTTCCATAAAATGGCTACACGAAAAAGGAAAAGTATTTAAAAATACCAAAGGAGAAGCTGTAAGAATAATTGGTGTAACTAATAATATTACAAATCAGAAAAAAGCTGCAAAAAAATTAAAAAAGAGTAAAAATAAATTACGCACTCAAGCTATTGAATTAGAAGAAAAAGTAACTGAAAGAACCAAAGAACTCACTGCAACTGTTCAAAAATTAATTGCATCTAATTTAAGTCTAGAAGATCAAATATTAATAACTGAAGAAGCTGAAAATAAAGTTTTATCTAGTAAGGTATTACTATCAAGCATTGCGCAAAATTTCCCTAAGGGTTTTGTAGTTGTTGTTAACCAAAATATGAATGTTGTTTTTATTGAAGGTGAAGAAATAGAAGAATTAGGTTTTAGCAACCTAGCAAACTTAAATACTAATATTCAAGATATAAAAGGGATTCCGGATAATGAAAATGAAAAAATTGTAGCAAATATTAAAAATACATTTAACGGTGAACATTGCTCTTTTGAAATAAATTTTCAAAAGAGATCTTACCTTATAAATACCATGCCTTTATCAAATAATGAAGATAATATAGATCAGGTACTGTTAGTGCTTAATAATATTTCTAAACAAAAACAGGTAGAATTAGAAATCTTAAATACCTTAACAAAGGAACGTGAATTAAGCGAATTAAAATCTCGTTTCATTTCAATGGCGTCACACGAATTTAGAACACCTTTAAGTGCTATTTTGTCTTCTGCTATTTTAATTGAAAAACAAAATGAACCTGGTAAAGAAGAAAAAAGGATAAATTATGTATCAAAAATCAGATCTAATGTTAAAAATTTGGTGGTAATTTTAAATGATTTCTTATCATTAAGTAAACTGCAAGAAGGTAATATAATTGCTCAACCAACAACATTTAATCTTGTTGAATTTACCAAGTCTTTAATTGAAGAAATTGATGGAATCAAAAAAAATGGTCAAATTATTAAATTGCTTTGTAAGTATAAAAAAATTGAAGTGTTTTTAGATTCAAAATTACTAAAACATATTATTCATAACTTAATATCCAATGCTATAAAATATTCAGAAGAAAACAAAGAAGTAACTATTAAAATAGAAATAAAAAACCAGCTTGTAGGCATAGAAATAAAAGACCAAGGAATAGGAATCCCAATAGAAGATCAAAGTAATATGTTTCAAAAATTTTATAGAGCAGACAATGCTTCAAATATTCAAGGAACTGGTTTAGGTTTAAATATTGTAAAGCAATATACAGAGTTAATAGGTGGTACAATTAGCTTTAAGAGTAAGTTAAATGAGGGTTCTACATTTTATATTGAGTTTCCTTTAAATGAAAAAAAAGATGAAAAAAATATTATTAATTGAAGATAATCAAGATGTAAGAGAAAATACAGCAGATATTCTTGAACTGGAAAATTACGATGTTGTTACTGCAGAAAACGGTAAAATAGGAGTTAAAATGGCTTTAGAATATATTCCTGATATTATTCTTTGCGATATAATGATGCCTGAATTAGACGGTTATAGTGTGTTTGAAAGTTTAAGCAAAAATTCAAAAACAGCAAGTATTCCTTTTATTTTTCTTACTGCCAAAACAGAAAAAACAGATGTTAGAAAAGGTATGAACCTTGGAGCAGATGACTATTTAACCAAACCTTTTGATGAGAATGAATTATTAGAAGCGATAGAATGTAGAATTAATAAAAATGATTTTTTAAAAAAAGAATTTTCTAAAAATATTGAAGGTATAAATGATTTCCTTAATGAAGCCTCTGAATACCTTAAACTAGAGGAGCTTTCTAAAGATCGTAGTCTTGATATGTATAAAATTAAAGAAGAAATTTTTACAGAAGGAAGTCCCGCACATCAGTTATTTTTTATTCAAAGTGGAAATGTTAAAACATATAGAACCACAGAAACAGGAAAAGAATTGGTGACAGGCATTTATGGCCCCGGAGATTTTATAGGGCAGCTTTCCCTTCTTAGTAATAAAGGCATTCATGTAGAAACTGCCAGTGTTTTAGAAAATGCAGAGATTTGTGCTATTCCAAAGGCCGATTTTACAAAATTGTTATTTGGAAATAAAGAAATATCTAATAAATTTATTGGTATAATATCTAATAATGTAATTGAACTACAAGAGCATTTAGTTGATATGGCATTTGCAACAGTAAGACAAAAAACTGCAAAAGCACTTTTAGAATTAGATGAAAAAGGAATGATTAAAAATGAAGATCATGATGGAATTAATATTCCTCGTGAAGATTTTGCAGGACTTATTGGAACAGCAACAGAAACTGCTATTAGAATGTTAACAGAATTTAAAAATGAAGGGTTAATTAGAATAGAAACAAACAGAAAACTGGTTTTATTAAAAAAAGAACTCCTTAAACATATTGCCGAATTTGGTTAGTAACATAAAAAGAAAAAGGAATTTTATTATAATAATAAAATTCCCCTTTTTTCATCTAAATCTTTTAACTAAATTATTCATTACAAAAGTTAATAATTGCTCTTGCAACGCTCTTTTAATTTCATTTTTAATATTAATAGCGTTGAAATTCATTTTAGAGCTTTTTAAAGTTAATTTTATACGTTCTTTATAAATCTGTCTTTCCAAACTTAAAATTTTTAACTGATTATCTATTTCGTCAAACGAATTGTAGTTATTTGGCATCATCTTTAATAAAATAATATTTAGAAAATTTTCTCAATAATGGTCCATTAAATTTATCTCTTAAAAAATAAACAAGTATTAAAATCAAAACATGAAATAACCCTACAATTAAAAAACCATAAAACGTGTTGTCTAAAACTTGAGCTAATCTAAAAGCAGCCGCAAATGATAATATTAGTAAAGACATACACACTAAAGCTCCTAAAATTAACATTTTAGTAATGTAAGTAACGCCTAACATAAGTACTTTAAAACTTTTAAGTTTTATATATTCTTCACTACTTTTTATATAGCCATGAATATTAACATCTGTCTCTAGTACGTTTTCTTTTAATTTCTCAAAAGCCATAATTATTTTTTTAGAGGCTGTCTGTTTTTAAGCTCTTCTAACTTTCTTTCTAAGCTAGAAATTATATCTTCAGCTTTGCCACTCATATTAGAAATAGTATCATCTAGTTTTTGTTCAAATTCTACTTTTTTTTCATTTACAGATTTTGTTAGGTCTTCTTTAGCTTTTGAAACTCGCTCAGAAATATCGTGCTGAGTTTCTTCCGCTTTTCTTTTAATTTTTTTTCTAGTTTTTGACCCCTTATCAGGTGCATACAAAATTCCAATCCCTGCTCCTATTACTGCTCCAGTTAATAAAGCTAATAGTGTGTTTTCAGTATTCTTTGCCATAATTCTAATTTTAACGATTAATTTTATACTTCAAAATTAAATCATCAACAGCTAATTTAGAATGACCTAGGTCAGTTTAAAAAAAAAATAATAAGTTTATAAAAACAATAGGATTGAGATAGATCATTCTAGTTTTATGTAGTCTCTTGTAAATTTGTAACTCAATGGGAAACTATTATAGTACTATTATAAAATTATGACAAAATCTAAAATTCAAGAGACAAAGCAACAAAGACGAATTTTTTTAAAAACATTTACAAAATACAACCAAATTGAAGATGCTATAAAAATTCTTAAAGAGAATTATTACGAGGATCACTTACAGGTTACTATTATAGGAGAATTTTCAAAAAAAAATAAGCTTGAAGCAATAAAAACACAATTGAAAGGCTTATTTAACTCACCTTTAAACTTTGGTATTATTACTAACTCAGAAATTGGAACTGTTTTTATTATTGGCTCTTTTACATCAATGTTTTTACAAGAAATTAATGGTAAAAAAATAGGATCAATGTCTATGGGACCAAATAGTATTTTATGCGGACTCGGAATTGTTCAAGAAAAAGTAACAACGTGTTTAAAGGCATTAAAAAACGGAAAATATTTGTTAATAATAAGAGGGTTCAACAATAAATTAAATAAGCTAGAAGATAGTTTAATACAATTATCATATAAGAAACAATTAATAAATAATTAATAAATAATTCTTAATTAATAGGCTCATCCAGCTTGTCTTAAGCAGTTATTAATTAATTTATTATAATTATTCTCCATCGTTATTTAACACTTAGTACAAGCTTAATTACCTAAAATTATTACCTTCTTATTTATAAATTTAATTTTAAATAATAACATTAACTACCATCACAGGTAAGGTTAAATTATTTTCCAATTCCTTTAACAAAGGTCTTGGAAGTTCATTGCCTATATAACTAGATATTTCTTCTGTATAAACAATAAGATTGCTGTGTTGATTTTTAATAAAAAGGTTAATTCCTTTATTAACATTCATACGCTCAAGAGTATGAGAACTAAATTTAAATCCTTTAAAAATAGTTTCTAACAATTTTTTACATTCTAATTGACTATTATTCAAATGATTTTCTTTTTTAATGTGTAAAATATTTATTTCTGAATTGTGTAGTTTTATTATATCAAATATTTCAGAAAAATTGGCTTTATTTAATACTTCTTGATAATTTATAGGAAGCACAATTTTTTTTAATTCACAAAATTTATAATTTCCAGGAATTGCCAAAATTGAACATTCAGTAATATACTCCAAAACATCTAGAGTTGGTATATTTTTATCTTCTTCAATTTCTAAAGTGCTTTTGGCGCCTATAATAAGTAAGTTTATAGCTTTAATTTTAATAGTGTCTTTTAGTGCATATAATAAAGAATTAAATATTGAGATGCTTTTAAAAGTATGTTTTGTGTTTTTAGAATTAGAATTTAAAGTGTCTATTATTTTTTTTAAACCAACTTCTGAAGATTTTTTAGCTTCTTCATAAATTTTATTACCTGGCTCAGGGATTAGCGCTTCAATATCCGAAGCGTTTTTATCTGCATGAAAGGCATTTAAAATATAAAACACACAAGATTGTTGTTCATATAACTTAATGGCATAATCAATAGCATTTTGCGCATTATTAGAAAAATCGCTGTAACATAAAATTCTTTTTTCCATTTTAAAAAGATTAATTATTTTAATGATACTTTTAGTAATAATATAAACAAAAAAGGAAGTCAAAAAACCAAGACTTCCTTTTTATACGTAACTCCAATTATTAAGTTAACTATTAAGCAAACTTTTAATATGTTGCATTTTTAGCTTAAATATGTATAGGCATAATACTACCAAAAATATGGAGTATAATTAACTGGATCATGTTGTTTAAAGTGTTCGTTGGTTTTCTTAGTATATTCTTTAGCTCTCTTTTCCCAATCTTTGTATTCTTTATCAAGTTTTTCTCCTTCTTTTAACAAAGCTTTACTTTTTTCTTTAGCTTTATCTACCATTCTACCTTCTTCTTTTTTCAAACTTTTCAGAACTCTATTAAAATGTCTTTTGGTTCTGTTTGAGGCTATATTATCTGGTTCTTCAAGTACATAAATGTCTGTTGTAGAAAGGTAATTATGTGCAATGCTTATTTCTGCATTTGCAATATTTTCTCTAACATTTTCTGTAGAAACGCTTTTACCATTTTCTAAATCAGCTGTTATTTTATTTAGTTTTTCAATTGAATTAATTAAACTAGTTTTATAAAGACCGCTAATTTCTTTACCTTCCTTTTTAAGATCTTCAATTCCTTTTTTTAAATATGCAACAGCTTCTTTTTCTTTTTGTTGATCTAAAAGGTAAATTGCAGTCATAAATTCTTCATCAGAAGTATTAGGGAGTTTAATTACTGTTTCGTCCTCCACTTTAATTTCAGTATCTTTTTGCTTACAACTAAATAAAGTTACCATTGTTAAAATGGCGACTAATAATATTTTAGATTTCATATCAAATAATTTTAAAATTAACTTTATGGTGAACTTTTAAAACTTCACCTTTCTCATCCATATATACTACTTTCATTTCTTTTCCTTTTTTAATAATAATTTTATATCGCTCTTTGGCTTTTGCTTTAGAAAAGTGTGTCATTTTATACTTGTCTTTTGTTAAATACCATCCTGGGAAAGCTTTATTAATAGTATTTCTAATTTTTGCAGGTAATAAAACATCTTTTAGATATTCAATTGAACTTATTAGCATACCATCCTTATTGTAAGTGGCAATAATTTTATCATTACCTCCTTTTAAAGTTACTTGATAGGTATCATAGTCTTCATCATTATTAATGTCTTGGTTTATGTAAACATCTTCATCAATAATTTCTATTGGGATGGCATAAAAATCCATCATTTCAACATCTCCAAAATCACCATTAATTGCCTCAATAACAGCTACGGGAACATTTTCTTTTTTAAGTTTTGCTTGAAAAAGCACGTCTTGACCATAAGATTGCATTACAAATCCTATAAATAATAGGCCTAAAATAATTTTTTTCATTTTATTAATATTTATTAAATCACTTATGTGATTAATTATATTTTAAATCTAAAATCAATAATTATGAAATTGAATAACCTCAATAAATTTTAGATTTTTTGTTTTAGTTTAGTTTTTCCAACAAATTCTTAACACCTTCAATACTTTTTTTTGATGCCTCAAAATCTCCCCAAGGATCTTCTATTTTTACCAATCTTTTAAATATATTTTTTATGTTCCAAGTTTGTGCATTCAATTTTTTATCATCTAATTCATCCCAAAAAATTGGTGTTGCAACTGGTGCATTTTCAATTGCTCTAACGGAATATGGCGCAACACTTGTTTGTCCATATGAATTTCTTAAAAAATCTATATATAGACGGCCTTCACGTTTTTCTTTACGTATAGCTGTTGTAAACAAATTAGGGTTTTGAGTAGAAATATAATTTGATATCAATTTAGCTAAAGCATGTACTTCATTAAAATCTTCTTGCTGTTTTAAAGAAACAACAACGTGTAATCCTTTAGAACCAGTAGTCATTAAAAAAGCCTTAAAACCTAATTTATTTTCTAAAAGATTTCTTAATACCTTAGCTCCTTCTACCGCTAATTCAAAATTTCCATTTGGAGCATCTAAATCAAAAATAAGCTTATCAGGATACTCAATATTATCAATTGTACTTAAAGAAACATGAAAAGTGACAACATATTGATTCACTAAATAAAGTTGTGTAGCTTTATTATTACAAATCACATGATTTACCCAACCTCCAACTTTTCTAATCTCTTCCGTTTTTACCCATTCAGGAAAATATTTAGATGCATTTTTCTGAAAAAAACCTTCTTTTGAAATCCCTTCTGGAAAACGTTGCATTGTTAATGGACGATTTTTTAAATAAGGAATCATGTAGTCACTTACTTTTTCATAATAGACCATTAAATCATTTTTTGTAACTCCCGAATTAGGAAATAAAACTTTATCCTTTTGTGTAATTTCAAAATTAAGACTCGTAGTTTTCATGTGTTTATTTTTAATGTTTTTTTCGGTCACATGCAGTTCATTATTAATTTATACTTTAAAAACGTATAAAGAAGTTTTTTTAGCTTCTAAAGTTCACTCTAATTTAAGTTTTACCAATATTTGGTTATCAGGCTAACTCCTCAAGTATATATTTCTTAAATATTTAAATCTAATCTTACAATATTTTATTTTAATTAAATATTTATTAAGTAACTCAAAATTATTACAACTAAGAACATTTTAAAATGATACAAATCAGTACAATATCTTTTTATTGACTGATCTAGGTCATTTCATCTCACGTTATATGTTTGCACCTTTACATATAACTTATTTAAGCACCTATATTATGCAAGCAAATGTTTCATATTACCAAAGTAAAAAAGAAGTTAGACTCTTTGTTACCAATACTTTCCCTAATCTTATTCATTTAAAAAAAGAAGGTGACCAAGATTCATTTAATAAATTAGTTTTAAAAATTTTACCATTAATAAGAAAGTATGTGAATGGGCAATTAAATACTGCTATAAAAAAAGGACATTTTTCAAAAGATAAGTATAATGCAAATGACTTTATAAATCAGCTTTTTATTGAAATATATGATAATATTGAAGAAGTTAAAACTAAAAATGATTTTTACCTCTGGTTATTTAAAAAAACAAACGAGTTGTTAGATGATAGAATTGTAGAAGAAGAATTTGATAATTTATTCTTTAAAAATATAGATGATTATTCTAAACCTGAATTGGATGAAATGGAGGAAAAATTCAGTACAGATGGTGGTGGTGATTTATTAATGATTGAAGAGTTAGATGATAAATCTTATAACCATAATGACTATACTTTAAATCACGTTTTTATTGAGGATGATCAAATAGCTTTAGCTGAAAAAATTGATAAACAATTAAGTGCTGAACAAATTCAGAATCATATAGCAATGGTATTACACAATTTACCTTTTGCAATGCGAAATGTTTTTGAATTGTATACAAATGAGCTACTAGATTTAGAAGAAATTGCAAAAATAAGAAATACTACTGTTGAAGAAGTTGATCAACTTTTAAATAATGCTAAAAAAGCAATACAAGTAAGTTTTTTCAACAGATACTTTGTAAATTAAAATCTCTTTATAAATGAACTATAAGGATTATTATAAAACATTAGGTGTTAGTAAAGATGCCACAACAAAAGACATTAAAAAAGCCTACCGAAAACTTGCTGCGAAATACCATCCAGATAAAAATAAAAATGATAAAACCGCAGAGGAAAGGTTTAAGGAATTAAATGAAGCCAACGAAGTGTTAAGCAATAAAGAGAAGAGAGAAAAGTATGATACTCTTGGCTCTAATTGGGATGCTTACCAAAATACAGGTGATGATTGGCGTGATTATGCAAATAGAGCCAATCAAAATAAAAGAGGAGGCAACTCTTATTCCTATCAAGGAGATCCTTCAGATATTTTTGGACAAGGTGCTCAGGGTGGCGATTTTTCAAGTTTTTTTGAAACATTTTTTGGAGCAGGTGGACGTGCCTCAGCAGGCCAACGGTCATCATATTCTGGAGGTGATACCCAAGCAGAAATGCCAATTACACTTTTAGAAGCATATAAAGGAAGTAAACGTACTTTTGAAATACATAATGAAAATTTACGTATTACCATTAAACCAGGTTCTTATGATGGTCAACAATTAAAAATAAAAGGTAAAGGACAAAAAGGTGTTAAAGGTGGTAAAAGAGGTGATTTATATATTATTTTAAGAGTACAACAAGATCCTAGGTTTATAAGAAAATCAGATGATCTTCTGTACAATACTTCAATAGATTTATACACTGCCATTTTGGGAGGTAAATTAGAGGTGCCTACACTAACAGGAACATTAAAAATTACAGTGCCAAAAGGTAATGAAAATGGAAAAACACTAAGACTTAAAGGTAAAGGAATGCCAAAATATGGAAAACATTCTTCTTATGGAGATTTACTTGTTAAACTAAGTGTAACAATGCCAAAAAATCTTTCAAAAGAAGAAGAAGAATTATTTAAAAAACTTCAGGATTTGAGTAAACATAAAGTATAAAGAAAATATAATACCTGGTAATTATGAAAAAGTTTTTAATAGTATTGTTAAATAAGAACAATTATTATCTAAAATTGAGCTAGGTGAAATGGGATTTTCAGATTATTTTTATAGAGAAAAACATCGTGAAATTATTTTAAGAATGAACCTTTTTACTAAAGATTTTAAAACATTTAAAAGAATTGTTTTTGAATATGTAAAAAGCTTATAACAGAAAAATTAATTTTTGATTCATATACTCTAATTAGTGTATCCATCTTTCAACTTAAAATTATAATTATGAAAGGAGATTTTAATAAATTAATAAATGGAGAAAAGCCTGTTCTTATTGATTTTTATGCAGATTGGTGCGGGCCTTGTAAATCGCAGTCACCCATTATAAAACAGGTAGCTCAAGAAATAGACGGCAAGGTTAGAATTATAAAAATAGACATTGATAAAAACCAAGCAATAGCGAGCCGATATAATGTTAGAGGTGTGCCAACATTAGCGCTATTTAAAAAAGGACAGATTGTTTGGCGTAAATCTGGTGTACAAACTAAAGCTCAAATAATGGATATTATAAAACAAAATACATAACCACAATTTATTTTCATTTTAAAACTATAACCTATGGAACTATTGATATACGAACGAAAATACAAAGAAAACGATGTTATTCTTAATTTTACGAATTTTTATTACGCTTTAAACATGAAGCATTTGGCTAGTGATTTATTGGATAAAGGATTGTCTCCTAAACAAATTACTAACGCCATTGAAATGGCAATTAAAATAGCAAATTCTTCAGATATTGATACACAAAAGCATTTTATGCCTGTTTATAGCGGAATTAACCAAGAAATTATTCAAGATTGTAAACTTTCTCATTTAGGATATGGGTTAGTTTTAATGAATGCAGATCCTAGCTTATCCATTGTTGGGAAATTTCAAATAGATGTTCTAAAAGAATATATTCACGAGCGATCTTAAAAAATTGAAAATTCATTAAATTATATATCAATCTCCAAACAAATTGGACAATGATCAGAACCAAAAATATCTGAGTAAATAGTAACGTCTTTAATTTTTCCAATTAAAGATTCACTCACTAAAAAATAATCAATTCTCCAACCTGTATTTCTTTCTCTCGCTTTAAAACGATAACTCCAATAAGTATATACAATATCATTTGGGTGTAAAAAGCGAAAAGAATCTACAAATCCTGCTTTAATAAAATTATCCATTCCATCAATTTCAATTTGCGTATAGCCAGCAGTTTTGTTGTAGTTAGATTTGTCATTCTTTAAATCCATTGAACTATGAGCCACATTAAAATCACCACAAACTATCACAGGCTTGGTATTCTCAAGGTTTTTCAAATACTTTAATAAATCTGCATCCCATTGTTTTCGGTACTCTAAACGGTCTAATTTTTGCCCAGAATTAGGAACATAAACGTTTACTAAATAGAATTTTTTATATTCAGCACATTGTAACCGTCCTTCAGTATCATGTTCAAGAATATGCATATCACTTATAAGTTTCAACGGTTTAGTTTTACTTAAAACTGAAGTTCCAGAATATCCTTTTTTATCTGCCGAATTAAAATACTGTTTATAATTGTTCAAAGGTAACAACGCCTTTTCTACTTCATTATCTTGAGCCTTAGTTTCCTGCAAACACAAAACATCTGGTCTCAATTTATTTATAGTTTCTAAAAAATCTTTTTTAACAATGGCTCTTATACCATTTACATTCCAAGAAATAATTTTCATATATCGTATTTTATTAATTTAATCTACTACTTCCAATTCATTTTCAATTTTAAAAACTCCACGAGATAAATAAGCGGTTTTCTCAGCTTCATTTTTTTCTTTTAAAGAATGTACTTTACCTTTTAATTTCACCACATTTCCCACTATATTAATCGTAATCCCCTCAGCATCTACATCTGCCGAGTGCTTAAACACTTTTGCTATTTCTTCTTTTATATTATAAGGAGGAATAACTTGTTTTATGGTAATAACATTATTTATCCATTTAACACCGGCTATATTCTTTACTGCATGTTTTGCAGCATCTTTCTGAGAAGGCAAATCTACTTCTCCTGAAAGATTAACCCAACCATCACGAACTTCAATCTCAATTTTCTCTTCAGGAATTAACATATTCCATTCAAAAGATTTAACAATAGCTTTGGCAATTTCTTTATCAGTTTTCTGATAATTAGTACCATATTTAACTATAATATCCCCAACTAATGCTTTTACACCTTTTACTCTTTTTGTTGCTTTTTCAGCTTCCACTTTTTTGTGGTAATCATTCACAACGCCAGTAAGCACTACTACTCCATTTTCAACCTCTACTCCTATTTGAGTTTCATCTACATTTGGTTGAAATGCTAATTCTTCTAATACGTTGTATTTAATTTCTAAATCTGATTTCATTATAGTTTATTTTTAATTAAACATTTTATTTTCATATATAAAGTTAGTTAAGAAGAATTTTAACTAAAATGATCTGCATCAGAACTGTATTTAAAGACGCTCTAAGTTATAATAATTTCATAAAAAAATTACCCTAATCATTATTACAACTAGGGTAATTTTAATTAAGAAAACCACACAATTAAATTCTTCTATTTTTTTAGAATTATTAATACACAACCTCTAACTCATTATCCACAGTCCATACACCTGGTGCATACAAAGCTGTTTTTCTTGCATCTTCTTTTTCTTTTAAAGAATGAACTTTTCCCGTTAATTTTACGTTATGTGCATCAGCTTTTACTTCAATATTTTTAGCGTCAATATCTGCAGATCTTTCAAATGCTTTTTTAATTTTATCTTTAATATCATTAACATTTATGGTGTTTTTTAATGTAATATTATTTACCACAAATTTTACACTTGGTAAGTTTTCAACGGCTTTTGTTGCTGCATTTTTTTCAAAATCCCACATTACTTTACCTGAAAGGAAAATCCAACCATCTTCTACTTTAACTTTAATATCATTTTCAGGAACAGAAATATTCCATTTTAAGGCATTTACTGCTGCTGCTGCAATTTCTGAATCTGTTTTTTGTGTACTTGAACTATATTTAACTACAATATCTTCTGCTACTGCTTTTACACCAACTACACTTTTAGCTGCATTTTCTGCTTCTCTTTTTTTTACATAACTATCTACAGTTCCTGATAATGTTACAACACCATCTTTTACTACTACCCCAATTTGAGTTTCATCAATATTTGGTTGCCATTCTAATTCATCCAAGACATCTTTTTTAATACTTACATCTGATCTCATAATTTCATGTATTTATGTTAATAACACATCAAAGATATTACACCTTTAAAGTACTGACACTGACCTAGATCAGCATTAATTATTTTTTGAATATTTTAACAAAATGTAAAATATTATTGATATTTAAAGTCCTTTTTTTTTTTATATAATTTTTTAATTAGCTTTAAATACTTTTTCTATTTATTATAAAAATCAAACATTTTTTTATATAAATAAAAGAATAAACCTGAAGATAAAACACCTAATAATGCAACTGCCATATCCTTTTGAGAATCCCAAACGTCTCCCTGCGTTCCTAAATATGAAATTCCTTGCTCAACAAAAAATACATCTGCCACTAACCATTCTATAATTTCATATAAAGCGCTTGAAGTAAGAATCACCAAAACAGGAAGTCTTAATGCTAAATACTTTGGAATTTTAAGCCATTTTATAAAACATTCTTGTAAAGGGTAATAAAGTAAAAATCCAAAACTAAAATGTACCAATCTATCATAATGGTTTCTTGAAGAATGAAATACATTTTGCAACCAATAGCCAAATGGATTTTCTGCATATGTATATTTAGAACCATAAACATGTAAACACAAAAAAATAAAAATGAATAAATAACTAATATTACTAAAGCGATACTTGTTATAAGTAAAAATTAAAAAAAGCAGCGCTATAACCGTTAATGTATTTTCTATAAACCAATTGGCGATATCTGTAGTTCCGATTAAAGAATTAAGCCAAATTGAAGAAAATAATAAAACAAACCAAACCTTTTTTATGGTTATAGTACTGCTAATTATCATTTGTCAAAATTTTAAGGTTCCCCTTTATACTTATAAAAAATATAAAAGATGACGATTAATATACTTTTAGCTTTATAAAAATAAAACCTATAATATATTGTTGACGATTATAACTTATATTATAGAATGATCACCAACTATTTCAGATAAAGGAAGTCCCCAACTTGGTACTTTCCCCCCTAATGTTTGATACATTGTTTTAAAACCCATTTTTAAAATATAAGGTGTATATCCCATTTTTAAGATACTTGTTTTTCCTCCCCACCATTCATCCGTATGCATATAAAAACCTTTGTGCCTACCCATATCTCCATAGCATAAAAGTAAAGGATGCAATGGATCTATTTTTTCATCTTTTCCTAAAATTTCATTTGCAATAACTTTTGAAGCAATTTCACACTCCATATGCCCTAAAGAACCTATTTTTGGTATTGTAACTGACGCAGCATCTCCTACTGCAAATATTTCTGGATAATCAGGATTTCTCATAAATAAATCAGTAATAACAAATCCTTGATCATCTACAAAAGGAAGACCTTTCATAAAACTATGGGGTTCCCAATTAGGAAAGATAATTTTCATTTCAGCTTCTAAGCTAGTTCCATCTTTAAACTCAATACCTTCTTTATAAATTCTTTTTATTCCTATAGTATTATTTTTATAACCATAACCCATTTTTAATACCATTGGAAGTAATTTATTGAGAATAGTTTCACCTGCATCTTCTGCAATAATATCGCCAGGAGTAAATAAAGTAATGTTTTTAGCATTTCCTTTTTTATGTTTTTCTAACCAATCGGCCAATGAAAAAGCCAATTCAATAGGTGGACCTTCACAAGCTGCCAATGCGGTTGGTATTATAGGTAGTTTTGGACTTTTACCTTGTATAAATCTATCAGACCCTAATACAATATGTCCTCCTTTATAATTGTTGTTTAAATAATTGCGAACTTCATTACCATAAAAAGTATCAGAAAAAGTATGCCCAAATTCGGCAAATCCTTCAATTTTATCATAAGCCAATTTACATCCTAAGGCTATAACTAAGTAATCGTATTCAATATTTTCTTGAGCTGAGCCTTTTCTTTCATTTGGTGTATAATATACTTTTTTGTTAGCAGAATCAATACTCTCCACTTCTGCCTGTATGAATTCACTTCCATCTGATTTTAAATATTTTTGAAATTCAAATTCTAAAGTATCTGCTGGATTATGATTATTAAAAACTTCAATAGGAATATTAGGAATAAAATTGATATAGTTTTTACGATCTATAACCGTAATTTTAATATAATTATCTGCCTCTTTATGCAGAAAACGAGCAACTGTAAGTCCTGCAAAATTGCATCCAAGAACTAAAACTCTTTTTTTATTTTTCATAATAAATGAATGTTTTTAACTTGTATTACTTCACCCTTCTTATAATATACAGCGCTTGCAAGAGATTTTATTCTAAATCCTACGGTATTTAAAATAACCTCTTTAGGATTTTTATTTTTTTTTATTTTTATAACTATATATTTAAAAGTAAAAAAAGCAGTGTTAGAAATATAAAAGTATTTTCTATAAGTAAATTCTTAACATTTGTTGTTCTAACAAGCGTGTTTATACAAAAGGTTTTAAATAACAAAACGAAAAAACTTATACCCTTTTATGAATATAACACTGCTTCTAATTATTTTATTCAATACTTTTCTTCATTTTTTTTAAATTAAAAGCTAGAAAAATTCTAAATATACCTGCAAAAATAAATGCGAATGCAGTCATATAAACAATACTAAAACCTGCAAAAACAGGATTGGCCAACAATAAAAAGGAAAATATTAAGATTAAAAATCCTAAAAATAATAACCATCCCCAAGATGGAAAACCAACTAATTTAAACTGAAGCGATAAACCTATAGCCAAAAACCCTTGAAATAGTAACCAAAAACCAACAAAATAAGGTAAAATGGCCATTGTCATAAACGGATGTGTTATTAATAATAACCCTATAATAAGGTCTAGAATACCACTTGCTAAATACCATCCCCAACTTTGTATATCACTCTTATTGGAAATAGAAAATACAATTTGAGACAAACCAGAAACTAATATAAATGCACTAAAAATAATGCTTAACGACATATAACTTTCTAATGGAGTTTGAAATACCCATACTCCTATAAGAACAAATAATATTCCTAACAAGAGTGATATCCACCAATTTTTCACTGCAGATTGCGTTGCACTTAAAACTGTCATAACTATATAGATTTTATAATTATTAGTTTACGTTGTTTTTTAAAAGGTCTTTTAAAGCCAAACCTAACTCGTCCATATCATGATTAAACTCTCTTTCAAATTGTTGTTCATTTGCTTTAGCGGTTTCATTAAAAGAAATAACACCATCTTTAAACTCTTTGCTTCTTTTTGTCAATTTTTCTTTAATTTCTTTATTTTTTTGTTCAAGCTTATTTAACTGCTCAACCAATTTTACTTTTTCATTTTTATTGGCTTTAGAAATTTTCATCTTAAGTATATTAATCTGTTTATCTGTATTTTCAATGGCAATTTTAGATGTAGTTTCAAATTTTTTCCAGTTTGAAATTACAGTTGTTTTAATTTCTTTACTAGAGTCTATTGCTCCTTGTTTTACATCTTTATTAAGTTCTTTTACATCCTCTTTAACAGATTTCGCATCTTTTTTAGATGTCTGTCCACAGCTTATTAATACAATTCCTGCCATAAAAACGATTACAGCTAAGGATAAAATTTTTGTTTTCATATCTAATTATTTAAATTTCTAATTTACTTACTTGTTTTAATTCATATTGTTTTTCTAAATTCATATTGGCATCAAACTCATAGATATTTAAAACTCCCGTTTTCACCTCTACTTTTGGAATTTCAGCTGAAGAAATATTTTCAATTTGTCCCATTAAAGCTCTAATTGAATTACCATGACCTGCAACTAGTACGTTTTTTCCTTTTACCAATTCAGGAACAATAGCTTCGTAATAATATTGAACTGCTCTTTGTTTGGTTTGTTCCAAAGATTCACTTCTAGGTAATTCATCTATGCTAATTTTAGCATATTTAGGATCAAATTTTGGATGTCTTTCATCATCAATTGATAGATTGGGAGGCGACGTACTAAATCCTCTTCTAATTTTCCAAAAAAGTTCATCTCCAACTTCCTTTTTTACATCATCCTTATTTCTTCCTTGCCATGCTCCATAATTACGTTCATTAAGTTTCCAACTTTTTATGAAATCAATTTGCATCATATTAGCAGTTTCTAAAATAATAGAACCAGTTTTTATAGCTCTTTTTAAATAAGATGAAAAACAAATATCAATCGTAATATTATGATCTCGAATAATTTCTCCCGCTATTATAGCTTCCTCAATACCTTTAGGAGCAATATCTATATCTGTCCAACCGGTAAATATATTTTCTATATTCCATAAACTTTTTCCGTGTCTTACTAGTATTAACTTCCCCATTTCTACTTCATTTTAAAATTTTCTAATTTTTCAAATTAATCCAAAATATCTTCACCCAATGCATTGTATAATTGAGTTAATTTATCCTCTTGTTTTTTAATTCTCTTTTTTATCCTGTTTCTTCTAGCTTTAACAAATGAATTAGTAACGGCATCTTCATAACCTTTAAGGCTAGATTCTAATTTGTTAATTCTATTTGTTGTTTTGTTCTTAATTTCTTTTATCATAGATTTTTTTTTGTCTTCCAATTCAGTAATTTTAATTTTCCTTTTTGCTTTTAAATCGTTGATTTTAATTCTGATTTTAGTTTTTTCAGAAGCTGTTACTTTTTTTAACTTTTCTCGTTGATCTTCAATTTTATCTTCCAAATCTTCTATATATTCATCTATATAATCGTCAAACTCAATTTCAGCTTCACTTCTAATAATTTCTGAACTATAAGATCTAAGAGCATCATCTATAAACACTGAACTATTTTCACTCACTTCAGCTACAATAGCAATGGTTCCTACAGTCATTTTATTACTGATTTTTTTTATAAAATTATCTTCAAAATTATAACGACCAACATCTATCACTGCTCCAACAGTTAAACCTGAATATAAACCTATAACAAAACCAACAGGACCTGCAATAGAACCAAAAAGACCTCCAATTGCCCCACCAGTAAGAGTTCTCCAACCCTCTCCAGCTGTTTGATCGTTCAATAATTCATAATGATTTTCATCAACTTTACGAACCATTAAGTGATCATACAGTGTAATATCACCATAAGAATCTAATTCTTTTATTTTATGTAATGCTTCAAGAGCTTTTGTATCTTCCTTAAAAGGAATAACTAAAATATTTGCCATTTTTTTTACTTTAAAGGTTATTACTAATTGCTATTATTCTAAATTTCACGAACAAATTATTTGGCTAATTGCCCCATTTCTTTATCCAATTCTCTCAACATAATAGATTCTTCTCCAAAGGCTTCTAATCTTCCAATAAAGTATTGTACTTTATTTAATTCCTCCGCTTGTTCTTTACAATACCATAAACCTAGCTCTACAACCATAAAATTTTCTTCTGTATGAGCTGCTTTTGTAAGTGCATAACATTGTTTTGTGATTTCTTTTTCGTGATCTAATGCTGATATTAAAACATCTGGAAGGCTTAAAAAATCTTGTTTAGGTTGTTTTAAGGCAGGTGTAATAGGTCTTATTCCATTGGCTAAAAGCATATTTTTGGCTTTGTCTGCATGTACAAGTTCTTCATCACTATAATCTTTAAATAGTTTTGCTGCACCTGCAAAACCTTTATCATTTAACCAATTAGCCATAGATAAGTATATTCTTGCTGAATATTCTTCTTGTTCTACACGGTAATTAAGTAATTTAACCATTTCTTCACTTAAAAATTCTGATTTTGTTTTCATTTTTATCAGTTTTAAAAATTTATTTTTCCTTAATACTAATTAAATATTTCAACATCAAAATTAATTAGTTATCAAGCGTGATGCACTGACCTAGGTCAGCCTAATAAAAAAAGTATTTATTTTATTTTTGAATTTCTTGAGAGTTTATTTAGAGAAAGGAATACTATTTATAAATAGATGAGTATGTAAATAACTCCTATTAAAATTATAATCCCAAATGCGTAGCCTACTAGTTTACCTGTAACTTTTGAACCTCTTAGCATGGAAATACCCAATTTCACTAACATATTACTTACGGTAGCTGCTATAATTACTGAAGATGCCAATTGAAGTTTATCTCCTTCTAAAGAAAATTTAGACATACTAATTGTAATTGCATCGGTATCTGCCAAACCTGCTATTAAAGCTGAAAAGTATAACCCATTTTCCCCAAAATATTTGTTGCTATAAAAAACGGCAAAAAGAATAATTAAATACACGACTCCAAAACCAATAGCATTTAAAATATTTAAAGGATTACCAAGTTTAAAATCAATCTCGGGTTTATTATCATCCCTTCGCATTAACACTAAAGTAGCTACAATACAAATAGTTGTTAATAAACTAAAAGGAAATGCCAAATACCTTATAATTTCATTATTAAAAATATAGGCTAATAAAGCAAGCCTAGGAAACATAATTGCAGACGCTACTATAATACCTGCACTATACTTTTTAGAAAACTCTGGCAATTCTTTACTTTTTATGGCGTAATTCCAGGCCACTGCAGTACTAGAAATAAGTCCGCCAAGTATTGCTGTTAATAAAATTCCTTTTTTTGTACCTACAAATTTCACTAAAAAGTATCCTATAAAATTTAAAAAGGATACAATTACTATAATAGAACCAATTTCAAAAGGGTTTAATAAATTGTTTGGCCCATACGTTTTATTGGGTAAAAAAGGCAAAATTAATAAAGCAATAATAGAGAACTTTATAAATGCAAAAAGCTCATTTGAAGTAATATTTTTTATTACAGAGCGAAATCGAGTTTTAAGTGAAAGTAATGTAACTATAATAACTGCGGTTGCTACGGCATTTTTATAATATTCAGCAGAAACCATTATTCCTAAAACAAAAGTTGCAATTAGAGCTAAATTGGTAGTTAACCCTTGCCCTGTCTCTACTTGTTTTATAGAAAAATAATTTAATGCTAAAAATAAAATTATTGCTCCTAAACCTATAATAATTAACCAAGGAGTATATGTTTCTGTTAAATTGCTTATAGAAAATCCGAGTATAGCAACAATAGGAAATGTACGAATTCCGGCAAAACCTTTTTCTTCCTTGAGCTTGTCGTATTCTCTTTCCAAACCAAGTATTAAACCTATACCTAAACTTATTAATACGCCAAGAATATAAGATCCAACTTGTTCTTTTATTGCTTCATATATTTGCATATTTTATTACATAAACTCTTCTAGAAACTTAAAAAACTCTTTTTTAAGGTCTGAATAAATTTGTCGTTGTGTTTCAAGACTATTTCTTAATTCAATATGTTTTTTAATCATTTTAATGTCTTGTTCATTTAAGCCTATATTGTCTTGTTCTTCTGCTACATGCGTTTCATGAACTGTAATAGCTTCATTAATATCTTCCATAATTCCCCCATGAACAATAAATTCATTTTGATAATACTCCAACTTATCTAGAACTTCCTTGTTTGTCCATCGTGTTACTAATTCACTCAATTTTATATTTAAAAAATTTAACTCATCCTTCCAAAAAGCGAGTTCTCGTTTCCAAAGTTGATGTTCAAAATGCATATTAGAGTTATATAGTATTTCTGTTAGCATAGTATATCTATTTAGTTTTTAAAGTTTACAATTTATAGGCATTTTAATAGGATTTAATATTTGAATGACGGATAGAATCTCTTTGAAAATAGGTCCAATTATATTTTCCTTTTAAAACCCCATCGGTTTCCCAATCTCCATAAGTTGGATTAGGAAGTACAATAAACTTTTTACCAAAATTAGTTTTCAAACTATCTACTCTCTTATTTCTTTCATCTTTAGATCGGTTATCAAATACCATTGAAAAATCTGATAAATTATCACCAATTAACAGTATAATTTCGTGCGATTTATTTACTTTCAGTCTTCTTACCTCTTTTCCACTGGTAGCTTTTTTTAATAAAACATGTGAGGCATTTGCAAATGGAAATCCTGCTTCGCGAAGGTTTTCAATAGTTTCTTGTTTATAATTTACGGATCTATTTGAAATATAAAATACGTCCACTCCTTTACTTCTGGCATAATTAAAAAAATCAAGCGATCCTGGAATTGCTTTTGCTTCCTTTCTCTTAACCCATTCAGCCCATCTCATTTTGGTAAACTCCTCATCTAATTTAATTTGCTTACCGCTATAAGGACTATTATCCAAGAGCGTTTCATCAATATCTGTAATAATAGCAAAAGGCTTTTTATTACTAGTTTCAGTATCTAAAATACTATTTAACTGTAATTTAGCTAAGTTAAACGCTTGATATGCTAATGCACGATATTCTGCAGCGTTTTGTTGCCATAAGACCGCTTGTATTGAATATTCTCTATTTGGAATACAAACTTTTTCAATTTTTACTGGATTGTATTGGCTTTTAGTAATTTTAGTTTTACACCCTACCAATACTATTAAAGTTAAAAAAATGACACGTATTTTATTCCTCATAATATTTCCTAATTAATTCTCTAATACTACAAACTGATTTAATGCTTCCATTGCCTCACAACCATACATTAATGCAGGCCCTCCACCCATAAGTATGGCAACTCCAATAGTTTCCATAATTTCATCAGAGCTGGCTCCCGATATTAAAGCATCGTGTACGTGAAAAGCTATACAACCATCACATCTTACAGAAATTGCAATTCCTAATGCTATAAGTTCTTTTGTTTTGGATGAAAGCTCCCCTTCACCGCTACCAGCTTTATGTAATTTGTTAAAACCTTCCATTGTAGCAGGGATTCTTTCTCCCATCTCTTTCATTAATTTTGAGAGATCATTGTAGTGTTTAGAATAATCTTTAATCATAACTAAAGTTATTTAAAGTGTTATGTTATATAAATTGCTTTAAAGAAAATCATCAAAACAATCTGCTTTTTCAAAATTATTTTATAATAAATTGTTACAAAATGATCTACATCATTTTATAAGTTTTTAAGTTTATTTTTCCCCTTAAACAGGTTTACTCGTAATTTAAATCTTAATAATATCAGTAGGTGTTTCAATTAAAATAGTAATATCGCCTCGTAAAGCAATTGGTTGTTTCATAATTTCTGGATTATGTTGAATCATTTTTATCCAATCATTTGTAGAAAGATTGTGATGTTCAAATTTTAATTTATAGGCTGGATGTTGTTGGTTTACAAGATCAGCAAGTTCTAAATTTAACCTATCAGCAAGTTCAACTAATTGGGTTCCTGTAAGTTTATTTTTTAAAATATCTATTTCATAAATGGGTAATCCTTCAGCTTTAGCATATATTAATGTTTGCTTTGCTCTAATAGATTTTGAACTATAATACAATGTAATTTGCCTGTTAGATGTAGAGATTTCACCCATAACCGTATTATTAAATACTACTATTAATTATTTTTAGTTCTTCTAAATAATGCTTTAATATATCCTTTAAGGTTTGCAGATAATCTTCCATTACCTTTTTATTTATTTGTGGATATTCACTTACGGACAATGTTATTGGATTCTCATCCAAAGAACGATATAACTCAGGATAGTTGGTTTCTATTCTGGTTGTGAGTTCCGTAATTTCATTTTGAATTTGATGTAAATCTTTCATAATATCAAATTTGATATGTAAATATAAAAATGATATGAATTTTATAAAATGACTTGGGTCAGTCTTAAAATCTTAAGACCAAAAATAGAGAATCTATAAAAATAAAAAAGGAGAATAGTTTTTATAACTATTCTCCTTTCAACTATTAATCAATCGGACAATCAATTAATATTCATTTTTTATTTCATATCAATAATACCAATAACTTCATAAGCTCTAGTACCATCTATTTGTACTTTTTCGTACAAAATATTAGCATACTCGTAATAAGTTTGTCCATCAATAACTACTTTTTCGTAATTATCTGGCAGCTCATAAACTACTGTACCAATTTCTGGATCTACAACCTCATATTCATTATTAATTTGTATGTAAAAAATACCATACGCATTATAATAGTTGTGGTTATTATAACGTATTCTTTTATAATTTGATGGTAGTACATTTATTCTAAAACCAATTTTTGGGGCGATAACTATATAGCTTCCTCTAGATCGTGTATAAAATTTATTATTAGCGTAATAATAATTTTGATTTTTATAATTAATTATAGTTCTGTTTGGAACATTACGTACTGCAATTACTTTCCTTTTTGGTGTTTTATAAATTACTTTAGTACTTGGTACTCTTCTGCTAATAGAACTTTTATTTGCCTTAGAAATACTTGTTCTTTTTACTGTTTTATTATTTGTTGAAGTTCCTCTACGAGTTTGTGCAGAAACCTGCGTTGTTATAGCCATCAAAAATAATGCTAGTAACACATATGCTTTCATAAATGATTTCATAATTTCATAATTTTAATATTTATACTTCTTTTTATCTAAATACTTAGACTCTATTTTACATTAATAGTTTAAAGGTATTTATCTAATAATTACAAAAAAAATGAAATAGATGAATGGGTATTCTAAATCTATAAGTAAAGTAATTTTAGTGATTTCACCTAAAAAAAGCATACCTTTTTAAATATGTCTTTTTTATAAAATTATTTCAATAAACCAAGTAAACCTATTAATTCAGTAAGGTTAATACTTTAATTTTTGTTTGTATCTAATACATTAAAGTTTTCTGCTATATACCCAATGGCTTCTTTAGAACTAATAGCTTTATCTTTGTTGTTGCTACCGCTATTGATAATAAATTTCTCTACATAATAAATATTTTATTTTTAATATTTGAGCTAAAATAGAGATTGAAATTTTAAGTTAACCAATTAGATTTTCTTGGAACTCTTAATTTTTTTAATGAATATTTTCGAACAAGCAATAAAGAAACTAAAGCTGCCAAACTATCACTTACTACAAATGCTATCCATATTCCATTTAAACCATAAAAATGATTTAAAGTGTATAATATTGGTACAAACAACAATATTGGGCGAAGAATAGCCAAAAATACAGCAATATTATTTTCTTGTACAGCTTGAAAATAACGTGTAGCAATTATTTGAATCATATAAAAAGGTATACAAAATGCAAAAATTTGTAAGGCTTTTTCCGCCATTTCAGTAATAGCTTCATTATTAATAAAAATCCTAATTATTAAATTTGGAAACAGCTCACATATCAACACACCTAAAAGTCCAATTAAACCAATAATAATCATTGTATAACGTAAGATTCTATAGTTTTTAACATGCTGATTGGCCCCTAAATTAAAACTAACAATAGGTTGTATTCCATCTCCAATACCAAGAGATGTCATCATAAATAAAACGTTCACACTAAAAATAATTCCCATAACGGCTACTGCTTCAGAACCTCCAGATTTAATTAATAGATTATTAATAATCATATTTTGTAAACTGGTGGCAAAATCCATTATAAATGGTGATAAACCTAATAATAGCATTGGGAAAATTATTTTTTTCTGCAGTCTAATATTTTTCCATAAAAGTTTTATCACACTCTTGCCTCTTAAATAATAAGCCAATAAAAGTGAACCATTTACCCCTTGAGCAATAATTGTTGCTAATCCTGCTCCACGAACTCCCATATCAAAACCTTTCATAAAAACAATATCTAACAAAATGTTAATTATTGATGAAACAAATACAAGAATTGCTGGTAAACGTGGATTTCCTTCTGCTCTACAAGTAAACTCTAAAGCTATAAAAAAGGATAATGGGAAGCCAATTACAATTACTTGAAGATAATCTCCAGACATAGCAAGAAGTTTTCCACTAGCACCAAAAAACTTTAATAAAGGTTCGTAAAATAGCAATCCAGCAGAAGTAAATACAACTATAGATACCAAAAGTCCTGCAACCATATTACCAAGAGCTATTTCCGCCTTTTCAGGAGTAGATTTACCTAAATAATTAGAAATTAAAACGCCTGTACCACTACTAAACAAAAGTATAAATGCAAATTGAAAAATAGATACTGGAAACACCATTGTTACAGCTGATAATCCCTCTGCCCCTACAAATTGTCCAACAAATATTCGGTCAACAATATTATACAGCGCATTAATTAAAAGGCCTAACACTGCGGGGCCCGTATAAGTCATTAGCTGTTTTAAAACAGAAACATCTTTTGATGATTTCATTTTAGATTTCATAATTTTTAAAAACAGATTTTTTATAAGCTATTATCAAAATAGTATCTAAAAAATAGATATTTGACAATACTTTTATGCATCGAATAATTTTATAATAGAAGTTAAATGTATCTAGGTATTTAAAGAATTATTAGTTACAAATTCTAAAAATTTAGGTTTGTATTGCTCTGAAACTGTAATACGTTGCTTATTAATTATAATTTGACTACGCTCTATTTCTTCAATATTTTTTAATGAAACAATAAACGATCTATGAACTCGCATAAAATGAGTTTCAGGAAGTTCTTCTTGTAAAGATTTTAAACTCATAAGTGTTAAAATAGGCTTCGGATTATCTTTTAACCATATTTTAATATAATCCTTCAAGCCTTCAAAATACAATACATCAGACAATTTAATGCGCAATTGTTTGTACTCCGATTTTACAAAAAGGAATTCTTTTTCTTCGGAAACTACATTTTGCTGTTTTCCTTTTACCAATGAAAACCACTTATTTGCTTTGTTAGCAGCTGCTAAAAACTCAGCATAATCAAAAGGTTTTAATAAATAATCTAAAGCTTCAACTTTTATACCTTCTAGAGCATATTGATCAAACGCAGTAGTAAAAATTACACGTGTATTTTCTGGCAACATTTTAGAAAACTCAATTCCCGTTAGATCTGGCATTTGAATATCTAAAAAAAGTAAATCTACAGGCTCCGATTTTATAAATTCCATTGCTTCAATAGCACTACTACATTTTTTTTCAAGAACCAAGAAAGGTGTTTTTTCTACATAGCTTTCTACCAAATTAAGCGCCATAGGTTCATCATCAACAATAACACACGAAATTTTTATGTTGCTCATAAGTTAAATTTGTTTCTATTTTAAAGTTCTCTCAATCCAATCCATTATTCCTTCCCAATCTACCAACTTTATTGCAATTGTAAAAGTAGTAAAAAACAATAAAAAGCATCTTATTTTTAAGGTTTTATACTTTAATTAGAATCTACAAATTTAAGAGTAGTTCTATCAATAATATTTACTGTTGCAATTGCATTCATAAATATATTATAGTCTACATCTATAGAGTTAAATTTAGGTAAAATTGCAGGTGTTTCTGATAAAGCATAAAGCGCAATAATATATTCATGCGTACCTTTTCCTTTAGAACAAGGAGAAGTGTAGGATACAGCTGTACCATCTTTGTTAGCTCCCATAAACCAATCTCCATTGGGAGCCATTTTATAAGGTATTTCAGTAATTTCAGGATTTATATCCCACAATAACAAATAGGAATTAATTTCGGTTTTATCTTCTTTTTTAGGATAATGATACATAACAATGGCTAAAGATTTTGTACCCTTAGGAACATTTTCCCACGAAAGAGGAATTGAATTTTCAACATCATTTACCTTCTTTTCGCATTTATAGTCTTCTTTCAAAACACCATTTTCTATTGCGATACTGGATAATTTGAAATTAGAATGGATTGTTTTAAAATCGTCATGATTTATTTTAGTTAATGTTTTATTCTTTTTGTTTGGATTAGGTCTCTTGTTATTGCAAGAAATAATACAAACAAATAGTAGTGGAAATAAAATTTTTAAACTTTTAATTGCTTTCATTTTTTATGATTTTCAACAATTGAAATTCCGTTAGGATTCATAATATTATAAATCAAAGTATTAGTACTAAACTAGCTATAACTTATAATGTTTCTATATTTAAATGGACTGAAAAATGGTTATTTTTAACTTTCGTTGTAAAACTGTATTTACCTGAATATAATAATTTTAAGCGTTTTTCTAAATTTTGTAATCCAATTCCTGAACCACTTTTGTCATCTCTCTTTTTAGGAAAATTATCGTTTACAATACTAAAAAATACAGTATTATTTTCAGTAGTCATATTTATGTTAATTTCACTTTCTTTGCTTGCTGAAACACCATGTTTAAATGCATTTTCAATTAAAGAAATAAACAATAATGGAGCTATTTTAATTCCTGATTCTTTTGAAGGAAAATTATAACGAACCACCGTTTTATCAGAAACACGCAACTTCATTAAATCAATATATTTTTTCATAAAATCGATTTCTTTTGAAAGCGGAACTAATTCCATATTAGTTTCATACAACATATAACGCATTAATTTACTTAAACTATGAATAGACTTTTTTGCCTGATCTGGTGAAATATCTACCATTGAATAAATATTGTTCAACGAATTAAAAAAGAAATGCGGTTGCAATTGGTAATGTAAATGTTGCAATTCTGATTCTAACTTTATAGTATCTGCTGCTTTACGTGCTGTTTCTGTTTGCGCCCACCTTTTGGTCGTTTTTATAGCAATTGAAAATAGCAATGGCACAACATAGGATAACATTTGTACATAAATAAATAATTTAAAAGGAGGGCCATTACCTTTATCTTTAGATTCTTTTCTTACAATTTCTTGAAAAAAAGAATCTTCGATTTGTTCTTTTAAAATTAAAAACAAGGCTATCATGCCAAGGTTAATACCAATAAACAGTAACATTTTTTTTGTAAATAAAAACCGATTTATAAGTATAAAATAATTGACATAGAAAATAATTGCATAAAACCCTAACGGAATCCAAAAATGAGCAATAATTCTACTAAACTCTAGCGATTGTCCATACGATAAAATATAAGGTATGCTAAATAAAACTATCCATACTAAAATATGTGAAAAAACTGTTATTTTTTTATTTTTATGCATAATTAATTATTCATAACGTAAAGCGGTTATTGGATCTAAAGCCGCTGCTTTTCTAGCCGGATACCATCCAAAAAAGATACCTGTTACAGCACATACAACAAATGAAATTATTATTGAATACAGCGCTACACTTGTTGGCCAATTTAAGAATTTTTCAATAAAAACGGTTGATCCTAACCCTAAAATTACACCTAAAACTCCACCGGTAATACTTATTAAAATAGCTTCAATTAAAAATTGCATTAAAATATCAGAGCCTTTACCTCCTACTGCCATTCGCAAACCAATTTCTTTAGTACGCTCTTTTACTGATACATACATAATATTCATAATACCAATACCTCCTATTAATAATGAAATACCAGCAACAGCAACCAATAAAATGGTTAACATTTCACTTGTTGAACTAAAGGTTGAAATTAATTCTTCCATAGAACGTACATGAAAATCATCTTCATCATTTTCTGTTATTTTGTGTTGTTTTCGTAAAATTTCTGAAACTTGAGTTACAGCTTCTGGCGCCTTATCTTCACTTATAGCAGATGCTATAATAGATTCTAAATGGTCTATTGCTAAAATTCGTTTTTGTACGGTTGTGTATGGCGCAATTACAACATCATCTTGATCTTGACCAAAAGTATTTTCTCCTTTTTCTTCTAAAACACCAATAATTTTAAAAGGAATATTGTTAAAACGAATCATTTGCCCCACAGGTTCTTGCCCATCAGGAAACACGTTATCTACAACGGTTTGACCAATTAAAGCTACTTTAGCAGCTGTTTTAACTTCGGCATCTGTAAACATACTTCCACTTTGTAAATCAACTATTTTAATTTTTAAATAATCTGAATTTACTCCATATATACTTGATGGCCAGTTATTAGAACCATTTATTACTTGTCCACCTCCATTAACCATTGGTGTTATATAAGTTAATAAGTCTGCTTGTTCTTTAATAGCGTAATAATCTTTAAGCTTTAATGTTTCCATAGCGCTACGCTCTTGTTTAACACCACCCCTTACACCAGATCCAGGTCTAACCGTAATCATATTTGAACCCATTGCTGAAATGGTAGTACGAATACTTTCTTTTGAACCTTCACCAATTGCTAACATTGCAATTACAGAAGCAACCCCAATAATAATTCCTAACATGGTTAGCAAAGTTCTTGTTTTGTTAAGAACTATGGCTTTAAAAGCGATTTTAAATAAATTTAATAGTCTCATCTGTTTATATTTAATGTTTTTTAATGGCCATATCGAATGCCACAATTAGCAAATAATTCGGTATTGAAAATTTTGTTAGGCATTTCATAATTAATCGTCTTGTTTAGGTAATTTAGCTAACTCGTCAGCTGCAGATTGTACTTTATGATTTTTATAATCTTGTATAATATGCCCATCCTTTAATACAATTGTTCTACTGCTAAATGTTGCAATATCAGGCTCATGTGTTACAAAAGTAATGGTAATTCCTTGTTTATTTAACTCTTGAAAAAGTGACATAATTTCGTAAGATGTACGTGTATCAAGATTACCTGTTGCTTCATCTGCTAAAATCATAACCGGATTATTAACTAAAGCCCTAGCAATTGCTACACGCTGTTGTTGTCCTCCCGAAAGCTCTGATGGTGTATGATCCATCCTATCGGCCAAACCAACCATTTCTAAGGCTTTAATAGCACGAGATCGTCGTTCTTCAGTAGATACTTTGCTATTGTATAATAACGGTAATTCTACATTTTCTATAGCGGATGTTCTGGCTAATAAATTATAAGATTGAAAAATAAACCCTATTTTTTCATTTCTTATTTTAGCTAATTCATTTTTACTTAAGCTTTTAACTTTTTCACCATCAATTATATAAGTTCCAGAAGTAGGCTGATCTAAACATCCTAAAATGTTTAATAATGTACTTTTACCTGATCCACTAGATCCCATTATAGTTACAAACTCGCCTTCTTTAATGGAAAATGAAATACCTCTTAAAGCATGAACCGTTTCAGTTCCCATAGTAAACTCACGTTTTAAATCATCTATTTTAATAATTTCTTTGCTCATTTTAGTTTACTTTTTTTTGTTTGATCCTGGTCGTTTTGGCATAAAAGGACTTTCACTTTTATCTGCTGTTTTTGTGTCAGATTTACTAACACCAGCCAAACTGTATACTAATTTTTCGCCTTCGGAAATTCCACTTAATATTTGAACATGTACCCCATCACTGGCTCCTAATGTTACAGTTTTTGGTGTAATACTTTTATTAGCTTCTAACACCCAAAGTGTGGTTTTTTCTCTAGATCTTTCTCTATTATTAACCTCTAGTTGATGCTGTAGATTGTATGCTGCTAGGATTTCTCTTTCAGGTTTAAAGTTGATTGCTTTGGCTTCAGCCGTTAACACATCTTTTAATTCTAAGGTATAAATAGAAATGGTTGCAGTTAATCCTGGTTTTAATTTTAAATCTGGATTACTAGCTTTAATTACTACAGTATAAGTAACTACGTTTGATGTTACTGTTGGGTCTAAACGCACTTGAGTAACAACACCTTCAAATGTTTCTCCTATATAAGCATCAACCGTAAATTCAACACGCTGCCCTTCTGTAACTTGTCCAATATCTGCTTCATCAACATCAGCTTCAACTTGCATTTCTTTTAAATCTTGAGCAATGGTAAAAAGAGTTGGTGTACTAAAACTAGCAGCAACTGTTTGTCCTTCATCAATAGCTCGTGAAAGAACAACACCATCTATTGGCGAATAAATATTAGCGTAACTTAAATTTGTTTTAGCCTTTTGAAGATCTGATAATCGTTCTGTTACAGAACCTTTTGCTGTTTGAAAGTTATATTCGGCTTCATCAAAATCGGCTTTACTAATAACTTGATTTTCAAACAAGGTTTTTTGTCTATTGTAAATTGTTTGTAAGTAATTTTTTTGACTTACAGCATTGTCGTAAGCTGCTTTATTTTGAGAATAAGTAGCTTTTAAGTTGGTTTTATCCAATTCTGCAATAAGTTGTCCTTCTGTTACTTTACTGTTATAATCTACATAAATTCTTTCTACAACTCCTGAAACTTGTGTACCAACTTCAACTTGAGTTATTGGCTCAATGGTTCCTGTTGCAGTTACCATTGTTGTAACAGCTGCTTTTTTAGCTGCAACAGTTTTAGCTTCAATAACAATAGTATCACTACCTTTTAATAGACTGTATGCTAAAATTGATACTATAACTATTGCAATAATGCCTATAATGATGTTCTTTTTATTTTTCATTTTGTTTAAAGTTTAATGTCGTTTCCTTGATAAAATTGTAATAATTGATGGTATAAAATATTTAAGTATTTTGCTTGTAAATAATTTTGTTGTGCATTGGTGAATGTATTTTGGCTAATCACTAAATCTGTAGTACTTAAATCGCCTAATTCATACTTTTTTTGTACCAATTCATAAGATTGTTTAGCAGCTTTTTTTGAAGCCTCAGCCGCAATTACTTGTTCTTGCGCAGATAATGCATTTTGGTAAGCCGTTTCTACTTTTTTATAAATATCTTTTTTAGTACTTTGTTTTTGAATTTCTGCCTTTTCAATATTTATAGTTGCCGTTTGTACAGCAGCCTTAGTTTGATTTCTGTTGAATATAGGAACACTTAATGATAGCCCTAATTTTTGATTGAAGTTAACATCAAACTGGCTACCAAAAGTATCATTATTTACACTTGTGTAACCAGACCCAAGACTTCCATTTAATGACAACGTTGGTAAATAACCACCTTTTGCAATGTCTAATTCCTTTTGGTTTGCAGCGATATTTAAGTTACTTGCTTCTAGTTCTGGTAAATAGTTTAATGCATTATTGTAAATACTTAATTTGTTTAACTCTAAATTTACCAATGCAGAATTTTCACTAATAGTTTCAATTTCTAAGTTTTCAGTTGGTGGTAATTCTAATAATTGTTTTAGTACAATAATATATTGCTGATAGTCATTTTTTGCATTAATTAAATTGTATTTATTAGTTGCAGTTTGACTTTGTGCTTCTGTATAATCATTTAATGCAATTGTTCCGGCATCTAAACGTGCTTTTGCACGTTCAACTTCTTTTTCTGAAGCTGCTAAATTATTTTCAGCAATAGTTATACCTTCTTTACTGTATAACGTTTGTAAATAAGTTTCTAAAATATTTAAAACAATGTTGTTTTTTTCTACTTCTTCTTTAAAAATACTTTGTTCAAATAATAATTTATTTTGTTTTATCTGATTACTAATTTGATTTCCCTGAAATAACGTTACAGAACTATTAATACCAACATTTGTATTATTAATTTGGTCTGTTACATAATCGCTAGTAATTGGGTCTATTGTATTTCCACTAGAAAAATTTTGTGAAGCATTCCCAAACAAATTAGGTAATCTAGACGATTTCGATTTATTATAATCTACTTCAAAAATACTCTTGTTTAATGCCGCATCTTTAATGGTAATATTATTTTCTAAAGCATAATTAATACAATCTTCTAAAGACCATACTTCTGACTTTGAGTTATTTAAAGTTTCTTGTGCAAACGAAATTTGCATAATTAATAAACTTACTATAATGAGATATAATTTCATTTTTTTGAATGTTTTTAATTTAACACTTCAAAGGTGTAACTATGTACTCTTATAATAAAAAGCAATATACGTTTGGGCAGATTTAATATACAAAAACCCATTTTTAATAGATGAGATTTTTTGGTTGAAGAGAATAAATATCATAATGTATTTTTTCTTAACAATTGATTACTATTATTATAACCCCTCTTAAATTTCTTCATAATAACACAATATCACTTCCTAATTTCAAAATCCAATTAAAATCAACTATCTTTCATACTATATAAAATCATCTATAAATAACACTTCAAAATGAGCAAGCATTCAACTAATTTTTCTAGAAGAGAATTTTCCAAACTTTCTGCAATGGGACTTGCAGCTATTCCTTTAATGTCTTTTAAAAATGTATTAAATACAACAGAGTCGTCATCACAAGACCAACTAAATGTTCATTTATTTTCAAAACACCTACAGTTTTTAAATTATAATGATATGTCTGCTGCTACAGCTGAAATGGGTTTTGATGGTTTAGATTTAACAGTACGACCAAAAGGCCATGTATTACCTGAAAATGTAAAGGATGATTTACCAAAAGCCATGGAAGCTATGAAAAAACATGGTCTTGCCCCAAAAATGATGTCAACTAATGTTTGGGATGCTAAAAATATAGTACAAAAGACGGTTTTAGAAACGGCAAGCAAATTAGGTTTTACCAATTACCGTACAGATTGGTTAAAGTACCCTGAAGATACACCAATTACTGAAAGTCAAGCTTTATATGGAAAGCAAGCAAGAGATTTAGAAATTCTAAATGAAAAACTAGGACTTATTGGTGGATATCAAAATAATTCAGGTAAAAATGTAGGCGCTCCTGTTTGGGATCTTCTTCCTATTTTAGAAGCAACAGAAGGAAAATATATGGGGAGCCAATATGATATTAGACATGCTGTAATAGAAGGTGGTGAATGTTGGGAGCTTGGGTTAAGACGTATTAAACCATTTATTAATTCCATTGTATTAAAAGATGTTAAATGGGGAATTGTAAATGGAAAATGGCAGCCAATTAATGTTCCTTTAGGCGAAGGTATGGTAGATTTTAATCGCTATTTTTCTTTACTTAAAAAATATAAAATTAACGTTCCTGTTTCTCTTCATGTAGAGTATGATTTAGGTGGTGCTGAAAAAGGAAATAAAAAAATAACTATTAATGAGAAAGAAGTTTTTAAAAGCATTAAAAAAGACTTAATGTTTATTAAAGAAGCTTGGAAAAATTCTTAATAAAGGTTTTAAAGATTATTCTATTTAACAAAGCTCTTTTAAATAAATTATATATAAATACTCAATTGATTTGTAGTGTGTTTCCATTTAAAACAAGAAACATAATAGTTAAAAAAAACAGCTCCAATTTTATTAAAAAAATAAGCTTTATGCTTTGTTTCTCATTTTTGATAATATTATAATAATTGAATATATGGCTATATTTAAACTTAAATTTTTTAAACAGCACAAAAGTATATTTATGACAAAAACAAAAAAGGTCTTATTATTAATTTTAATTTGTTTTATAAGTACTAATACATTTTCAAATCCATTTATTCGTTTAGATTCCATTGGTTTGGCAAAAACAAAAAAAATGATTGAAAATGGAACTGCTTCAGAAATAACACTTATTGCGTATAAAAAATTAATTAATAATGCCAATAAATTACTAAAAAGCAACAACCCAACGGTACTGGATAAAACCATACTTCCGCCATCAGGAAACAAGCATGATTACTTAAGTATTAGCCGTTATTGGTGGCCAAATGCTGATACAATAGATGGTTTGCCTTGGGTGAGACATGATGGAAAAACAAATCCTGACACACAAACCGATGCTGTGGATAGAAGAAGATTAGGTTTTATGGGTGAAAGTGTTTGGAGGCTCAGTTTAGCATATTATTTTACCAAAAATGAAGCGTATTCTAAAAAAGCTATTAGTATGATTGAAACCTGGTTTTTGAATCCAACTACGCTTATGAATCCACATTTAGAATTTGCACAAACTGTTCCGGGTAATCCTAATAAAAGAGCAACTGGCATTTTAGATGGACGCTCAATAGTTATGTGCGTTCCGGATGCAATAAACTTACTTTCAGTTTCTGAAAATTGGGAGCCAAAACATAAAATAAAAACAACAAAATGGTTATCGGATTATTTAACGTGGTTAACAAAAAGTGATTTAGGTATAAAAGGAAGTATGCAAGAAAATAATCACGGTTCTTGGTACAGATATCAAGTAGCTTCTTTAGCACTTTATTTAGATGATAAGCAGTTAGTTAAACAAATGGTTGAAATAACACAAAATAGCTTGGATAAAATGCTAAATATTGAAGGTGGACAAATTCATGAACTTGCTAGATCAAGATCATTTTTTTATAGTTGTTTTAATTTACAAGCATTAACGAATATTGCTGTTTTGGGTGATAAAGTTGGTATGAATATGTGGCAATTTGAAACTGAAAACAAAAAGAGTTTATTCTTAGCTATTAATTATCTAACTCCAGTTTTAAATGGTAAAAAATGGAACTATAATACCTTAAAACCTATTGATTTATCTGGGTTAATCCCTGTAATTGCAAAAATACCGGCTAAATATAATTCTGAAACATATAAAAAGGCTTTAGAAAATATTTTAAAAATTACTGAAGAAAAAGATATAAACAATAAATTATTGGAGTTTTGGTTGTTACACACATCCAATTAGATGTTTTTTACAGACATTTCTTTTATCAAAATCAAAAAAAATATTTTCACGTATATATATTTTAATTGAAAAGTGAGTAAAACTGGCGTCTTTGGCCAAAACTTACTATTATTATATTAAATCAATACTTTCTGCTTTAATACAAATAATAGGAATACATTTGCACAAAAATCAAAACACGGAATATGAAGCGTATTAATGAATCTAAAAAGCTTTTTAAAGTTGAAAACTCTATTGATCTTAAAGAGTTAAAAACTACTTACAGAGGGCTTGTAAAACAATGGCATCCAGATAAATTTCAAGATGAAGATAAAAAAGAAGAAGCTGGCCAAGTAAGTTTAAAAATTATTGATGCATATCATTTTCTAGTAAGTATTGCTCCCGCAACTAAAGAATCTAATTTAGATGAATATACTACTACAATAAAAGAAGCAAAAGTTGCAGATTTTCATCATAAAAGTTTACTGTTAGAGGTTACTTTTACTGATGGTAGTACTTACGAATACTTTGGTGTAAACCGAAAGCTTTATATGAAATTTGCAAATAGCAAATCGTTAAGCAATTTTGGAAGAAGAAATATTTTCAATTCTTATTTATATAGAAAATCAAAAAAAGCACCAGTAATGGCATAAATTAAAAACTTACTTTTTAGGCTTAGAATCTTTTAAATTCATAACATATTATTTTGAAAGCTAAAAGTGATCTAAACCTTAAAATATAAACAAATCCCCTATTATTTCAGTCGAAATTTTAGGGGATTTTTTTTCTAAAAAATGAAATCTTGATCATTTTTAAATTTTATATTCAAATGAACACTCAATTATTTTCTATTTTTTAAATAATCATCAAGAGGATTTATAAAAGAATTTACAATAATAACCAATAAGGTACATATTAAAGTTTCAGTATATAAACCAGAAGCTGCAATACAACCAATTGCTGCGCTGCACCAAATAGTTGCAGCAGAACCTAACCCATGAACATTTACTCCTTCTCTAAAAATAACACCTGCTCCTAAAAAACCTACACCAGTTACTACTTGCGCAATAATTCTTGTAATATCAATATTTGGATCGTCATTTTTCATAATAAACGACAATAAAACAAATATAGCAGCTCCCGCAGCTACTAACATATTAGTTTTTAAACCTGCCGTTTTATGGTGCCATTGCCTTTCAAAACCTATAGCTAATCCCGCAATTAAGGCAACAAGAAGTCGCATTGTAAATTCTGTAATTGTCATTTTATTCTTTTATAAAAATAAAGTTAAAGTATTATTTTCATTTCACATAAAATACTCTTTCCGTCTTAAATAATAGATTATTAATGCAATAATAAATTACACCATTTTTTAAATAAATTGAACTGTTTTAGTTTTTAACCAATCATTTCTATTACATGATTAATACTTTCCATACTGGCCAAGTTTGTACCTTCGCTCATTGTTGTAGCTGTACCACAAACAACTCCCCATTTTAATATTTCTTCTGAAGAAAGCCCTTGCTCAATAGCATAAACCATTCCTGCAACCATACTATCACCAGCTCCAATTGTACTTTTAACTTTAACAGATGGAGTAGTTTTATAAAATACACCTTCTGAAGAAGCTAAAAAAGCCCCTCTTGCCCCTAAAGAAACTACAACATATTTTGCTCTATTTGAATTTAATAATTTCATAGCAAAAGCCTCTTGTTCTTTTTTTGATAAGAATTCTTTCCCTGCAAGTTGTGCTAATTCTTTTTGATTAGGTTTTATTAGATATACATTTTCTTTTAAAGTTTCCATTAAAGCTTTATCAGATGTATCTACTATAACTTTTATATTTTTCTTTTTAACTAATTTTATCAATTGCACATATAAATCTATAGGCATTTTTTCAGATAAACTTCCACTTAAAATTAAAATTGAATCTTCATTAATTTCATCACTAATTATGGTTTTAATCAGCGCTATTTCACTGGTACTTAATTCATTCCCCGGCATTCCAAAACGATATTGCAACTGTGTTTGGTTATCAACAACTGATAAGTTTTCTCGGGTCCAAGCATTAACAGGAATAGCAGTTAAATTAATATTTTCTTTTAATAAAAGATTTTTTAAATTTAATCCTGTATCACCTCCTGCAGTAAATAAACATTTATTTTTAACTTTTAGGACATTTAATACTCTAGAAATATTAACGCCTCCTCCTCCAGCCTGGTACTCTATTGAATGACATTTAAGTTTTTGATCTGGCTTAATTTGATCAACTTTTGCGCTTTTATCTAAAGCTGGATTAACTGTTAACGTAATTATATTCATGTTAGCTATATTATATATTTATATTTTTCACTATTATATCTTAATTTAAGGCAATTAAGGTATTGTTGTTTTACATAATTAAAACAATTATTTAAAGAACTATTTTACAATTTTTATGGTTAAATTACAGCTCTTATTATTAAAATAATAAACAATAAAGGTAAAAAATTAATTTAACTCTTTTGCTTGTTATTATAATGAGTATTCACTCAAAAAAAATTATTTGTTTTTTTAAACCTGTTAAATTTTCATTTTAGTATTTAAATTTTTTAAAAGTAATTTTAAGAAATAAAAGTTCATTAAAGTAAACTATAATGTTCGTTTTTTAAAAACATTATTAACTTCCCTTAAATTAAACTTACTTCCTCACTACCAAAAAACTCTATTACTCTTCCCTTCTTTTCTTTAAATTTATTTTTTTAAGTAAATAAATTAACAAGATTATAAATATTTTGTACATTTGTTAACCATATGGTTAAACCGTGTAGTTAAAATGAAAAAAACTAAGGACAAAAATACTGAAGAACAAATATTAAATGCCGCAGAAAACATATTTCAGTTTAAAGGAATGGACGGTGCTAGAATGCAAGAAATAGCAGATAAAGCCGGAATAAACAAAGCAATGCTTCATTATTATTATAGAAGTAAACAATTACTTTTTGAAGCCGTTTTTAAAAAGGCTTTTTCATTAATAGCGCCACAAATAAATACTATTTTAAATGATGATTCTTCTATTGAAGATAAAATAAAAAATTTTACATCTAACTATATCCCATTTATTATAAAACATCCATATTTACCTAATTTTATTTTTCAAGAACTTAATAGAAATACTGAGTTTGTTTCCGAAATTCAAAAAAACATTGAACTTCCTAACATTAATAAATTTAAAATTAAATTAAATGCTGAGATTGAAAAAGGGATTATTATACCTATAAAAGCAGAACAATTATTCATTAATATATTAGCACTAAACATATTTCCCTTTATAGCTGCTCCTTTAATTAAAGCGATAACAAAAATAGATAGTGAAGCTTACCAACAATTAATTGAAGACCGAAAAACAGAAGTTTCAACCTTTATTATCAATTCAATAAAATCAAAATAATGAAGCAAAAAATACTAATTTTATTAACGTTACTTAGCATTCCTATCTTTGCACAACAATCCATTACATTAGAAGAATGTTATAATTTGGTAACCGTAAATTACCCATTGGCTAAACAATCTCAATTATTGGATACGCAAAACCAATTAGACAATAATGTAATTTCGAACGCTAAATTACCGCAATTTAATTTGGATGTTCAGGCAACATACCTCTCTGATGTAATTGAGTTCCCACTTGCAATGTCAGGTATAGAACCTTTAAATAAAGACCAATATCGTGCAACTTTATCTGTAAATCAGCTTATTTATAATGGAGGTGCAACAAACGCATTACTAAATGTAAAATCAGCACAACTTAAAACAAAACAAAAACAAATTGAAGTAAACCTATATCAGTTAAAGCAACAGATAAACCAATTGTACTTTTCTATACTCCTTTCTCAAGAAACTTATTTGTTGTTAAAAGTAAAAGAAAACCAATTACAAACTAAACTTAAAGAAGTAAAATCAGGTGTTAAATATGGTGTATTGCTTCCTGCTTCAGACAAAGTTTTAGAAGCTGAATTATTAAAAATAAATCAACAGTTTATTGAAGTTGAAAATAATAAAACATCACTAATTGAAACACTTTCAAGTTTAATTGACAAACCCTTAAATATTTCAACCATCTTTAAAAACCCGCTGGTTGAAACTCCTTTAAACACGGTTATAAACAGACCAGAACTGGAATTATTTCAGTTTAAAAAAGATGAAATTGAAAATTCTAAAACTTTAATTTCAAAAAAAAATTCACCAAAATTACTTGGCTTTGCTACTGGTGGCTATGGAAATCCTGGATTAAATATGTTAGATAATTCATTTCAACCATTTTATACGGTTGGTGTTAAACTAAACTGGAATGTTTTTGATTGGAATACTAACAAAAATGAACGTAAATCATTAACCATAAACAAAGACATTGTGGATAATGAAACTGAAGTTTTTAAATTGAACACTAATATAGAGCTGAATAAGCAACAACAAGAAATTGAAAAAATTAATTCTATTATCACTTCAGATGAGAGCATTATAAAACTTAGAAAAGAAGTGTTACAATCTTCAAATTCTCAGCTTAAAAATGGGGTTATTACACCATCAGCTTATATTACAGAGCTCACCAATTTATATGAAGCCGAAAATGCGTTGGTAAAACATAAAATTCAGCTACAACTAGCAAAAGCAAATTATAATATCATAAAAGGACATTAATTTTTAAGAGATGAAATACTACAATTATATTTTAGTAATAAGCATTATTACAACAAGTTTATTTTCTTGTAAAGACACTAACGGAAAAGCAGATGGTTATGGCAATTTTGAAGCTACGGAAATAACTATTTCAGCCGAAAACAATGGGAAATTAATGCAGTTTAATGTTAATGAAGGTGATATACTTAAAAAAGACATGTTTTTAGGTTATATAGATACCATTCCGTTAGCTTTAAAAAAAGAACAATTATTGGTTTCTAAAGCTGTAATTAGTTCAAAATCTAAAGGTGTTTTATCACAAATTTCTGTTTTAAAAGCCCAATTAAAAACTGCAAATACAAATAAAGTTAGAATTAACAATTTAATTAAAGACAACGCTGGTACACAAAAACAATTGGATGATGTTCTAGGAGAAATGGATGTTATTAAAAATAGAATTAAAAGTGTAGAAATTCAAAATGCTCCAGTAGTAAATGAACTTAAATCTATTGATGTTCAGCTGAAACAACTAGACGATCAAATTTCAAAAAGTAAAATAATTAATCCTGTTAATGGAACAGTTTTAACCAAATACTCAGAACCTAATGAGATCACTTCTTTTGGGAAACCACTTTATAAAATAGCAAATTTAAGCACAATGCAATTGCGTGTTTATATTAGCGAAACTCAATTAGCAAACATAAAAATAGGTAATGAAGTAACTGTGAAAATTGATGACGCAACTGCTATGAAATCTTATAACGGTACAATTAGTTGGATTGCTTCAGAAGCAGAATTTACACCAAAAATAATTCAAACAAAAGAAGAACGTGTAGCGTTGGTGTATGCTGTAAAAATAGATGTTAAAAATGATGGTAGTTTAAAAATTGGAATGCCTGCAGAAATGTGGATTTCTAAATAATATGCACTAAAAAACGTAAACCTGAACTTGATTCAGGTTCACATCAAGATTAAGAATTAATAAGATTCAAAAACTAGTTAATAGTATCGAAATTTTACAATATATAATAAGTATCTCTATGAAAAACATATATAAAACAGCTTCAATACTTGCATTTATAATTGGCGCAATGTCAATATTTGCAGGCTCAAAAGTACTGTTAGGAATTGACACAAAAAACTACACAGTGCTCAACTGGTTAGTAATATATAATGTGATTTTTGGATTTATTTCAATCATTGCTGCTTATCTTATTTGGTTAAAACATAAATTCACAAAAAAAGCAATTGTTTTTATACTTGCATCACATTTAATGCTACTTTTTTATCTCTATTTTTTTAATAAAAATGTAGCCTCAGAAAGTATCAATGCAATGGTTTTTAGAACTAGTATTTGGGTTGTAATTGCGCTTTTAACTTTAGCTTTTAAAAATCAATCAGAATGAAAAAATCAACACAACTATTTTTTGCTGTAACAATCCTATTTTTCACAATTTCTTGTAAAAATACTACCGAAAAAAAATCTGTACAAGAACAGCCTCAACAAACTGAAGAACAACAACATAATAATGCAGAAGAACTTCAATTAAATAACGGTAACTTATGGGAAGCCAATTCTGAAACTACTGAAGGAATTAATGCAATGCTACAATTAATGTCCGATTTTTCCGAAGTTGAAAACCCAGAAGCTTATGAAATGCTAAAACAAAATTTAGAAACGCAGTTTAAAACAATTGTACAAAAATGTACTATGACTGGGGAAGCGCACAATCAATTGCATGTATTTTTAGTTCCTATGAAAGGTTTATTTAACGGTTTAACCGCTTCAGATCTTAAAAATAGCAAAGCGCATTTCAACAAATTAAACACACATTTAAAAACCTATAAAACCTATTTTGAATAAGCTATAATGAGTATTTCTCTTAAAAATATTAGCAAGTCTTACAACAAAGTAAACGCTGTACAAAACATTACTTTTAATGTTAAACAAGGCGAACTATTTGGACTTATAGGTCCAGATGGCGCTGGTAAAACAACTTTATTCCGTATTTTAACTACTCTTTTAATTCCTAGTGAAGGAACAGCTTCAGTTGCAGGTTTTAATGTAGTGAATGATTATAAAAGCATTAGAAATAATGTTGGATATATGCCTGGTAAATTCTCATTATACCAAGATTTAACGGTTGAAGAAAACCTAGATTTCTTTGCTACCATTTTTGGTACTACCATTGAAGAGAATTATGATTTAATTAAAGATATTTACATTCAAATTGAACCCTTTAAAAACAGAAGAGCCGGTAAACTTTCTGGAGGAATGAAACAAAAATTAGCCTTGTGTTGTGCTTTAATTCACAAACCAAAAGTGTTGTTTTTAGATGAGCCAACTACAGGTGTTGATCCTGTTTCAAGAAAGGAGTTTTGGGAAATGTTGAAACGTTTACAACAAAAAGGAATTACTATTTTAGTCTCAACTCCTTATATGGATGAAGCCGAACTATGTGATAGAATTGCATTAATTCAAGATGGAAAAATTTTAGAGATTGATACTCCAAAAGCTATAGTAAAACACTATCCAAAACCTATTTACAATGTACGCGCAAATGATATGTATCAACTTTTAAAAAGTTTAAATGATTACTCGCACAACCACAGTGTATATCCCTTTGGTGAGTTTGTACATTATACAGATAGCAGATCAGATTTTAAACCAAAAGAATTAGAACAGTATTTAGAGTCTAAAAATTTATTGGATATAATAATAAATAAAACAGCACCAACCATAGAAGATACTTTTATGGAATTAGCAAAATAATGAGCAATAATAAAGTTATAGAAGTTGAAGGTTTAACCAAAATGTTTGGAGATTTTATCGCTGTAAATGCGATTACTTTTAACGTTGAGAAAGGTGAAATATTTGGTTTTTTAGGAGCAAACGGAGCTGGAAAAACAACAGCAATGAAAATGCTAATTGGTATTTCCAATCCAACTTCTGGAGCTGCAAATGTAGCTGGTTTTGATGTATTCACAAATGCTGAAGACATTAAGAAAAACATAGGTTATATGAGTCAGAAATTTGCTTTATATGACGATTTAACCGTTAAAGAAAATATTACCTTTTTTGGAGGTATTTATGGTTTATCAAGAAAAAAGATAAAAGAAAAATCAACTATTTTAATTGAAGAATTAGGATTACAAAATGTTTCAAACCAATTAGTAGGCTCATTACCATTGGGTTGGAAACAAAAAATAGCCTTTTCAGTAGCATTATTACACAATCCTAAAATTGTATTTTTAGATGAGCCAACTGGAGGTGTAGATCCTATTACCAGAAGACAATTTTGGGAAATGATTTACAAGGCTGCTAACCAAGGAACCACCATTTTTGTAACCACACATTATATGGACGAAGCAGAATATTGTGACCGAGTATCAATAATGGTAAACGGGAAAATTGAAGCTTTAAACACACCTAAAAAATTGAAAGAACAATTTAAAGCTAAAAGTATGAATGATGTTTTTTTAAAATTAGCAAGAGGATGAAACAAGGTTTAACAAAATTTAAAATCTCTATTAAAATTATACAAACGTGAAAAGATTTATAGGCTTCATAAAAAAAGAATTCTACCATATTTTTAGAGATAAACGTTCATTGTTTATTCTCTTTGGAATGCCAATAGCTCAAATTTTACTTTTTGGATTCGCTATTACTAATGAAATTAACAATGTAGATATTGCTGTTTTAGATCATTCTAAAGATGCGACAACTAAAGAAATTATCAATAAAATATCTGCATCAAAATATTTTAGTATCGATCAATTTATTGAAAAAGAATCAGACATAAAATCGGTTTTTAAAAAAGGTAAAGTAAAAGCCGTTTTAAATTTCGAAAAAGATTTTAGCAAAAATTTAATAAAAGAAAATCATTCAAATATACAAGTAATCACAGATGCTACGGACCCAAACACAGCCAATACCATAAGTAATTATGTGAATGCCATTCTTCAAAATTATCTTAGAGAACAAAATAAAAATAGTACTTCTGCTTACCAAATTACACCGCAATCTCGTATGGTATTTAATCCTGAGTTAAAGAGTGTATATATGTTTGTTCCTGGAGTAATGACTATAATTCTTATGTTGGTTTCTGCAATGATGACTTCAATTTCTATTACCCGAGAAAAGGAACTAGGTACTATGGAAATTTTATTAGTATCTCCGTTAAAACCTTTACAAGTAATAATTGGTAAGGTGTTTCCTTATATCTTTCTATCTATTATAAATGCTGTTGTTATCATTATTTTAAGCTTATTTATTTTTAAAATGCCTGTTCAAGGAAGTTTATTTTTATTAGGATTGGAAAGTGTACTATTTATAATTACATCATTAGCATTGGGTATTTTAATTTCAACCATATCAGCTACACAGCAAACAGCAATGATGATATCTTTAATGGGACTAATGTTACCCGTTATTCTATTATCTGGTTTTATTTTCCCCGTTACAAGTATGCCTTTACCATTACAAATTATAAGTAACATTATTCCCGCTAAGTGGTTTATTATTATTATTAAAGCAATTATGCTAAAAGGTGTTGGGCTACAATATATATGGAAAGAAACTCTTATTTTATTGGGAATGACAGTGTTTTTTATTGGCTTGAGTGTTAAAAAATATAAAATTAGACTAGAGTAATGAAAACAATACTTTATATCATACAAAAAGAGTTTAAGCAAATCTTTAGAAATAAAGCTATGTTGCCTATAATATTTGTAATGCCTATAATTCAGCTTTTAATATTAGCAAACGCAGCTACTTTTGATGTTAAAAATATTAAATTTGGGTATGTAGATTATGATCATACAACAACATCAAGGGCTTTAATTGAAAAATTTAATGCTTCTACATATTTTAATGTGTTAACTAATTATCCTACAGAAAAATTTGCGAATAACGCCATACTTAAAGGTGAAGTTGATGTATTAATAACAATTCCCTCTTATTTTGAACGCGATTTACAAGTTGAAAAGAATAATAATATAGGAGTAACTATAAATGCTATTGATGGAGCTGCTGCAGGTTTAGAAAATGTATATGTTACACAAATAATTCAGAGCTTTAATAAAAAGCTAAAAATTGAATTAATGCAACCATCTGATATGCAAGTTCAATCTATTAACATCACTACTATTCCTTCCTTTTGGTATAATAAAACATTAAATTATAAAACCTTTATGGTTCCCGGTATATTAGTTTTATTGGTTACTATGATTACCTTATTCCTGTCAGGAATGAATATTGTTAGAGAAAAAGAAATTGGAACCTTAGAGCAAATTAATGTTACACCAATTAAAAAAAGTCAATTTATAATTGGTAAACTTTTTCCGTTTTGGGTAATTGGTTTAGGATTACTAACAGTAGGATTAATAATTGCTAAACTTGTTTTTAATGTTCCAATGATTGGTAGTTTAGGCCTAATGTATTTTTATACATCCATTTACATTTTAGTAGTTTTAGGAATTGGTTTATTTATTTCAAACTTTACAGACACACAACAGCAAGCAATGTTTATTGCATGGTTTTTTATGGTTATTTTTATTTTAATGAGTGGTTTGTTTACCCCAATTGAAAGTATGCCAATATGGGCGCAATATATTACTGACTTTAATCCTATAAAATACTTTGTAGAAGTAATGAGAATGGTAATGTTAAAAGGATCTGGTTTTGTAGATATTATACCTCAATTATTAAAAACATTACTTTACGCTTTTATAATGAATGGATTAGCTGTTTGGAGTTATAAAAAAACAACATAAATTTTTTAAAACATTTTTTTCGATAAGTTCTAATTTCTTTAACAAAATAAAAGTATCTTACTATTAATAACTTAGCAAATATGAGAAAGTATTTTTATATCTTTATTTTGGCATTTTTTTTTATTCCCTCTACTTATTCGCAACAAATAAAAAATGATTCTTTAAAATTAGAACTTATAAAAATAGCATTAATTAATCAAAGTGACAGCTACGTTACTTTTCCAACAGATATTGGCGCTATTGCTCCCCTATTGTTTGAAGCTAATGTTAGTCCTAGTTTTGTAATAAAAAAACGAAAAGATTCCAGGTTAATGGGGGTTTTCACTCCCCAAATAATTATAAGAATGTACAATGAATATTCTTATCCAGTACGCACACCTAGTTATATACCCCAACTAACATTTTACTATTTAACAGGGAATAAACAAGCTTCAAAAAAACTTACTTTATTTGGTAGAATTGCACACCATTCAAACGGGCAGGATGGAAATTTCTTTAACGAAGATGGAAATATTAATTTAAATACAGGGAGTTTTTCAACAAATTTTATTGAATTAGGTTTTATCAATTCATCATTCAGTAAATCCTTAAATGCTTTTAATTTTTTTAAAAGCTCAATTGAACTTCACCCAAAAAATTGGATGATTAGAAATTTACATGGAGTTTATAGCGGGTTTAGGTGGAAAAACACATTTCAGGCTATAAAACTTCCTTTTCCAAACTTAATATCCGAAAAAAGACCTGCCATTTCTTTAAAATTAGAAACTACCTGGATGTTTGATGCTATAAATAATTTAGATACTTTTAACATAAATAGATTAAATGCAAGTCTAACAATATATTACCATCCAAAATTTTTAGAAGATATTGGATTATTTGTTCAATTTTACCATGGCAATGATTATTACAATATTAATTTTCAAAATAGATTAGATATTATAAGATTTGGACTAATGACTGAAATTTTACGCTTTTAAGAACAACTAACTAATAAAACATGAACGATATAATTGTAAACGTTAAAAAAAAATCGGGTGAATTAGAACCCTTTTCAACACAAAAATTAAAAACCTCATTAAAAAATAGTGGAGCAACTCCACACGAAATTGAAAAAATCATTATACGTATTGCCCCAGATTTATACGATGGAATTTCAACAAACTTAATTTATAAAAAAGCTTTTCGTTTATTAAAAAAAAACAACCGAATTTCTGCTTCAAAATACAGTTTAAAAAGAGCTATTTTTGAATTAGGACCAACTGGTTTTCCTTTTGAAAAATTGGTAAGCGCATTATTAAAGCAAAAAGGATATAAAACTAAAATTGGTGAAATATTAAAAGGAGCATGTATTACCCATGAAATAGATGTTTTAGCTGAAAAAGATGGTAATGTTTATACTGTGGAATGTAAATTTCATAAAGATTCTTCAGCTGTAAATAATGTGAGAATTCCTTTATATATAAATTCTAGATTTATTGATGTTCAAAATATTTGGAATAATTCAGATAAAACAACCCACTTAAAACAAGGTTGGTTGGTAACCAATACACGATTTTCAAAAGATGCAATAGACTACTCAAAGTGTGTAGATTTAACGTTGTTAAGTTGGGATTATCCTATAAATAACGGAATAAAAGAAAATATTAATAAATATGGTTTATATCCCATTACCACTTTAACAACTTTAACAAAAAAAGAAAAATCACATCTTATAGAAAAAGGTATTATTTTGGTAAAAGAGCTTTCCGAAATCCCTAATTCACTTAATCAACTATCTATCTCAGAAAAACAAAAAGGATTAGTTTTAGATGAAATACATATGTTATGTAATTCATAAAATAAAACTTTATACTATACAAAACTAGCTCTTAATTTAAATACACCACTTAATCTAAACCTCAAATTCTATTTAATTACCTATAAGTAAATGAAGTTTCTATTAAAACCCATTTTAAAGAATTATATTATAAAAAAATACTTATTTACAATTAAAAACAAAAAAAGCCCATCATTTATGATGGGCTTTTTGAAAACTTGAAGTATATGTATTAGATAACTTTTACGTTCACTGCGTTTAATCCTTTGTTTCCTTCTTGTAGATCAAATTCAACTTCATCGCCTTCACGAATTTCATCAATTAATCCTGAAATGTGTACAAAGTGGTCTTTTTCAACTCCTTCTTCTGTGATAAATCCAAATCCTTTAGTTTCATTGAAAAACTTTACTGTTCCTTTACTCATTTTAATGTAATTTAATTTATAATACTTAATTATGGCGCAAATGTAACGCTAATTTTTTGATAAACAATACTATAATTTAATTTTTAATTTATTTTTTAATATTTCATCAGAAAAGTCTAAACTAGACTTAGCTATTTAGATCAATTTTCATTTTATTAATATTTAAGTTTTTCAGCAAAACCAATAAATTAGGATACATTTTATAATGATAACCTAAATTATCCTTCCTAAATTCTTTAATTGCTTGCTCTTTAGACCAATTATCAACAACCATTCTATAAGCTGCTATAATAGTTCCTGTTCTATCTGATCCGTGCCAACAATGCACCAAAACTGGTTGATCCGAATTTTTAATAACACTTAAAGCTTTTAAAATATCATTTTCATTTAAAAGTTTTGTCTTAATTGGATGGTGCACCAAATTAAAATTGAAGTCTTTAGCTTTTTTTATGTTATTTTTAAGTCGTCTTAAATTAAGAATAGTCTTCACTCCTATTAATTCAACCTCCTTAAAACCTTTTTTACTTGGTTGTTCCGATCTATACAGAACTTCATTAACTTTATATAAATTTTTAAAATGTTTTGACTCTACCTTTTTAAGTGTTAATTCTTGAGCGTAACTACAATTCATTATCCCAAAACAAAACACCACTACTGTTAATAATTTTCTCATTTAATTATTTTTGAAATTAGTTATCAAAAATGATGCAAAACAGCTTAATTATTTATACTAATAGTATTTGTAGGTTTTATTATTGACTTTTAGATTAAAACGATATAAAACAAACCTCCTAATAAAAAAGTATCAATAAAATATGAATGATATAATTCAAAAATCTCAAGATAAATAAAAATGGATATTCTAGAACTAAGTGCCTTACTGTAAAAACGCATACTAGTTTTGTTGAAGGTTCTATAACCGATATTCAGTCTAAACAAATTTCGAAATTAAAAAATAGGGATATTAATTTTTTTTTAGAGTATATAAATATTGACTTAAGATTAATTCAAGAATTATTAGGTCATGCAAGACCTGAAATAGGTTTCCTAAAAATTAAAATATTAATTATAGTCACTTATGAAAACACAAAATGAACACTGACTAAAAAAAACTATATAACTCTAATCAGAATAACAGAGAAATTAGACGTTATATTAATCGCTTCCAATAAAAAAATTAGCTAAAATTAATCTTAATAAAGTATGTTAATGGTTAAGCCTATTTAACATAATTCTTTGGTTTTAAGACAATATTGGCAATGTTTTAGTCTTAAATCTTTATACTATCAATGAACCATTAAAACAAATAACATGGGAATGATTAAAGATAGAAAGAAATTCAAAAGAACAAAACAACAGACGCATCCAACAAATCCAACTGGTAATATTAATCAATTAAATGACCATTTTGATATTGAGAAGACTACAATAAAAAAACAACAAAACAAAAAATAAAAAACAACGAAACAAATATGAAAAGACATAAAGTAAGTGATACAATAGAAAAAAACCTAATAAGGATTAAAAAGCATAGAAAAGCAGCAAAACATTTACAAGCGGCTTCAAAATTCCATCTAGAAGCCGCCTCCCATTATGAAGAAGGAAACCATCAAAAAGCGGAAAAAAGCACAATTGCCGCCCATGGTCAAGTAACCCTTTCCAATAAAGCTCAAAAAACAGGAATAAAGCAACAAGGAATAGTTTGTTAATTCATTAGAATATTGACTAAAAGCAGCCTTAAACTAAAGATTTTTTTAATTTTAAAAACCTATAGAAAATAGAATCTAAAAATAACCTTAATTAGAACATCCGATTGACTACCTTAAAAACTCAAGAGGATTATCCAGAACTGATTAAATACATGGATAAAATACCAAGAAACTTCCAATCGAATACTAACAAAGGTGTCAGTAACAAAGCACTAAAATATTATCTAGATTCCTTAAATAATTTATTAGAAACTTATGCAAAAGAACATTAAAAAACTATAAAATATGACAATCCAAATAAATACAGACAAAACTCTTACGGGAGAAAAAAGAAGTTCCGATTTTTTTATTTCTCAAATTACTGAAGCATTACAAAGGTTCGAATCTCATATTACCAGAATAGAGGTTCATTTTAAAGATGAAAATGGGAAAAAGGATGGATTTAATAGTATATCTTGTCTACTAGAAGCCAGACTTGAGGGCAAACAACCTATAGCTATCACGAATCAGGCAAACACCATGGATATGGCTGTAACCGGTGCTATTGATAAAATTAAAACCGCTATAGAAAGTATTCTTGGAAAAATTCAAAAACACTAAAACTTAACATAATGAAAAATAATAATTTAGGTATCTGGATGGATCATTCAGTTGCTAATTTAATTGATATAAATTCAAAAAACGAATCACGAACTATTGTCTCAAAATTTACTTCAGAAACAAAAGAAGAAGCATTAAATACAAGCGAAAGCCTTATGCATAACAAAAGACAGCAAATGCATGAAGCATATTACAAAGAAATAGCAGATGAAATTATAAAATACAACCATGTGCTTTTGTTTGGGCCAACAAACGCAAAAGTAGAACTGCACAATTACTTAAAAAAAGATTTACATTTTAAGAATATTAAAATTGACATTGAACCAAGAGATAAAATGACCGACAATGAAAAAGATGCCTTTGTAACAAATCATTTCAAAAATATATAAATATAAAAATGCCCAAGCAGTAATTAAGAAAATAGTCAATTAAACGCTCTTATAGCAATATTTATAAAACAATGTAGTAACAATTTAAAATGACATACACTATTATAATTGCGTTTTGCTCGCTACTACTTATAGCATACATATTTAATCTCACTGCTTCAAAAACCAATATACCCTCCGTAATTCTACTGTTATTATTAGGTTGGAGTATAAAACAAGTCACCCTCCTTTTAAAATTTGAACTTCCTGACTTTACTGAACTGTTACCAATATTGGCAACAATAGGTCTTGTGCTAATTGTACTTGAAGGTTCATTAGAATTGGAATACAATAAATCAAAGGTTGGTCTAGTGAAAAAATCCCTGATGGGAGCATTATTTCCAATGGTAGGAATGGCATTATTACTTGCTTTTATGTTTCAGTATTATGGTAATTATTCCTTTAAAATTAGTTTAATTAATGCCATTCCCTTATGTATCATTAGCAGTGCTATAGCAATTCCCAGCGCTAGAAACTTGACAACATTTGATAGGGAATTTACGACCTATGAAAGTAGTTTATCGGATATTTTAGGAGTCCTATTTTTTAATTTCATTGCTTTAAATGAAAGTATTGAACTATCATCTTTTGGATTCTTTGGTTTAAAGTTCGCTATCATGATAACTGTTTCTTTTATTGCTACAATTGTGCTTTCTCGCTTACTCAGCAAAATTGATCATCATGTGAAGTTTGTTCCTATAATTTTATTAGTAATTCTCATTTATGCTATTTCTAAAGTATACCACCTTCCCGCTCTTATTTTTATCCTAATTTTTGGATTATCTATTGGTAATTTAGGAGAATTTAAGCGTATAAAATGGATAAATAAATTTGATACAAAGGATATTAGGGATGAAATTCAAAAATTTAAAGCGCTTACAATTGAAGGTGCCTTTCTAATTCGTGCATTGTTCTTTATCCTTTTTGGTTATATGCTAAAAACTTCTGAAATTCTTAATACAAAAACTTTAATATGGTCTTTAAGCATTGTAACTATAATTTTTGTTCTTCGTGTAATTCAGCTTAAATCATCAAAACTTAAATTGACTCCTCTACTGTTTGTAGCGCCAAGAGGACTTATTACTATCCTACTATTTTTGGCTATTGATCCTAATGACAGTATCTTAATAGTTAATAAGTCTCTAATTATTCAAGTAATTATTATATCATCATTAATTATGACATTTGGTATTATGTTTACTAATAAAACTAGAAAAAAATAATAAGAGAAAAACTATAATGAATAAAACACTACCGTTAACAATGTTAACCGTTGCACAAGGCAATAAAAATTAGAAAATACTACTCAAAAAACTCCTTACCTACGATATATAGAGAGGGTAAATAGCAAGAAAGGAAACTATATTAATGATAATTCACTTTTCCTAGCTCTTATAATATTTTCTAAATAACCATATCATTAAATTAATATTTCTTCTTCAATAATCCAAGTATTCCTTTATATTTGATTCAACTTGTGCAACAAGCACAAAATTAAAAACCAATAAAACCACAATTTATATCTATTAATACTGTAAGTGAAGTAAATTCTATTTTTAATATAGATTCACCAAATCCCACATTAGTCTCTGTGATTCGTTTAAACGATCCTAATATTCGTAAGAGTTTTGATAATAAACATTTTATTATCAACCTATGTTGTATTTCCGTAAAAGACATTTCTTTATATGATTTCAGTTATGGGAGAAACAAGTTCGATTTTGAGAGTGGCACAATGATGTTTATTGAACCTGGTCAAATAATTTCACCAGGAGTCGTACAAAAGGGTAAAATGATGAAGGTTGGATGTTGTTTTTTTATCCAGATTTAATTCGATAAACTCAGCTTTCCAGTAAAATTAAGCCTTACGATTTCTTTTCATACAACCTATATGAAGCCTTATATTTATCTAAAAAAGAACGCAACGAAATCAAACTATAGGTAGAAAATATTGAAACAGAATATATTCAAAATATAGATAGACACAGCCAAAATGTAATTGTTTCAACTATAGAATTAATCTTAAGTTATGCCACACGTTATTATGAACGTAAGTTTTTTACACGGTCGGTTTTTAATAAAGATAAAGTAAGTTAGTTTGAAGAATTGCTTGCTTCTTATTGCGATTCTATACAGCTGAAAGAATTGAGAATTCCTTAGAGTTTGAATATCCACAGTATTTTAGTACCCTTTTTAAAAAGAAAACACTGTTAAATCCAAGTGAGTTTCGATTTTTAAACTAAATACTCTCAATGCCTAAAACTTTATTAAAAAAAAATAGCAGTCAAGGACTAAATCAATTGTTTAGTTCTTTTCTGCTATCTTTGTTATAAACCTAAAAATGGTACACAACTCTGCTATTTTTCATACACAAACAAGTTGACAGTAATTAAATCACAGACTTTAGAATTAATATAGTATTTAATAAAACTGAAATAGCAAAAAATTAATTTCTAATAAATATATGGAAATAGACCAAATTATTGATAATATATATCCCCTATCAACAAAATCAAAAAACTTAATAAAAAAATCGATAATTGAAGTTAAATTTCCAAAGGGGCATATTATATTTAAAGCAAATAAAATAGAAACAAGTATTTATTTTATCAAAAAAGGAATAGCAAGAGCATATGCTTATTCAGATGATAATCAAATCACTTTTTGGTTTGGCAAAGAAGGAGATCCTATTGTTTCCATGCAAAGCTATGTTAACAATCAAAAAGGGTATGAAGATGTTGAATTATTGGAAGATTGTGAACTCTATGAATTAAAAACAGAAAAACTCCATAAACTCTTTTTAAAAGATATTGAAATTGCAAATTGGGGACGCAAATTTTCAGAATTAGAACTAATTAAATCGGAAGAGCGACTTATTTCTTTACAATTTAATACCGCAACCGAAAGATATTTAGCACTTCTTAAAAATTATCCTAGCATTATACAACGTGTACAATTATCTCATATAGCTTCCTATTTAGGCATTACCCAAGTTAGTTTAAGTCGAATTAGAGCGAACATAAAATAAATTTATTTTTTTATCATTTGTTAAATAGTTTCTCCAAAATGTTTAAGAGTTTTGCGCTGCAGTATTATTCTCTATTAAAGGTTATACTTTTTAAAAAATGGAATAATCTAAAAACTAACTTTAAAATAAAATTAAAAATGTCAAATACAATAAAAATTAAAACGTTTCTTTTTCTATCCTTATTTACGGTTCTTCTTATGGGCTGTAAAAATAAAAGCAACTCAGAGAAATCCATAGTGAAAATAGAAACAAAAGCATTAAAAAAGATATTATTTGTAGTTACAAGTCATAGTGAAAAAGGAAATACAGGCGAAAAAACAGGTTATTATTTAGGAGAAGTTTCTCATCCTTGGGATGTATTACATACTGCTGGTTACGAAATAGATTTTGTAAGTCCAAAAGGTGGAAAAGCACCTGTAGATGCATTTGATATGACTGATGCTATCAATAAGAAATTTTGGGATAACGACGTGTATCGCAATAAAATTGAAAACACAAAAAAACCGAGTGAAGTAAATCCGGATGATTATGTAGCCATTCATTATGCAGGAGGTCACGGAGCTATGTGGGATTTTGCGGATAATACAGAAATTGCTGAAATAGCAGCGAAGATTTATGAAAACAATGGTGTAGTAAGTGCCGTATGTCACGGAACTGCTGGCCTTGTAAACATTAAATTAAGCGATGGATCGTATCTTGTGGATGGTAAAAAAGTAAATGGTTTTACCAATGAAGAAGAGGTTAAAATAAAATTAGAGGATGTAGTTCCTTTTTTACTTGAAGAGAAGTTAAAAGAACGAGGCGCTATTTTTGAAAAGTCTGCTCCTTTTACTAAACACGTAGTTGCTGACCAAAGATTAGCAACTGGGCAAAATCCACAATCTGCTTCAAGTGTTGGAAATGCAACTTTAAAGGAATTACAAAAACTAAACAAAAGTGTAAAATAAATGAGTGGAGAAAAAAATTTAGAAGCGCTTTTAAAATCAATGAAACCGAAACACAATGTAGGTGAATTTGTATTTTGTAAAACAGATAATTTGGGTGAAATAAATTTGAGCCAAATTATAATGACATTCAAAGAGGAAGAAAGCATTACCATTATTGCTGAAAAGAATGTTGCAGACAAATTAAATTTAGACTATTCTTTTGTTGCTTCCTGGATTACACTTACAGTACATTCTTCCTTAGAAGCAGTTGGTTTAACAGCTGCATTTTCAAATGCATTATCCAAAAATGGAATTAGTTGCAATGTTGTTGCAGCCTATTATCACGACCATATTTTTGTAGATAAAAAAGATACAGACAAAGCAATGGAAATTTTGAATGAATTTTCAAAATAAAGAATTCACTGTTTGTAAAAAAGAAATTAATAACAAATGAATTGGATATTATTAATAATTGCTGGACTTTTTGAAGTAGCTTTTGCTGCCTGTCTTGGAAAAGCAAAAGAGGCAACAGGAATTGAATCAACCTATTGGTACATTGGTTTCTTGGTTTGTTTAGTAATGAGTATGGGGCTTCTTTTAAAAGTTACGCAACATTTGCCCATTGGTACATCGTATGCAGTTTGGACAGGTATTGGTGCTGTAGGAACTGTTCTGGTTGGAATTCTTATTTTTAAAGAACCAGCAACATTTTGGCGACTATTTTTTATTACAACATTAATTGTTTCAATTGTTGGACTGAAAGTAGTTTCGCATTAAACCGATTAAAATATTTCATAAAACATACTGCCAACATACGGTAAAATTAATTGCTCGTGCAAGCCTACTTTCAAAAATTCTTAAGGATTTTAATCGTTAGGCATATTTAAGAACAAGACATGCTAACCTTAACTTCTGAAAAGAATATTAGTGTTAGCGTTTTTTTTATTTAGTTTTTTAGAACTTCCAATTCTACTAATTTACAACTTACATCATTTCGTTGCATTCCACTAACCTCAAATAAGGCATTAAAGTGTTTTGATTTACTTGGTAATTGTTGTTTAAATTCGGCAAGCCATTTATTGTTGGTAAATTTATTAACAGTTGCCATTACTCCAATATCGTTATTTGAAACAAAATACAATGCACATTTTCCGTTATTTAAAGTAGTGTAAGACACCATAGCGTATTCAACCTTTAGATTATTGCCAAATTTAGTGTTGTAAACTTTTTCATTGCTATCATCTTTATATTTAAAACCATCTCCAAAGGTTGTAAACACTTTGCTACTTTGTAAAAATAAAGATTTTGAAAGATTCATTGTTTTATACTGTCCTACAAAAAGAATATTATGATTTTGAATATCTTCATATTTAAGTTTGCTTTCCAGTTTAAGATCAAATTCGTTTTTATTGAATTCAAACCATTTACTAAGAGTATTAACAGTATATGGCGCCATTTTAGACATTAAAGTATAATCTGTTGGTTTTAATTCTTTATTATGATGTTTTTGAGTGTATTTTATAAAGTCATTATAATTGTTAATTTCTGGGTAAGAAATTCCATACATTTTACCATCTTCCATTTTTTCATGAACAATAAATTGATCAGAAATTATGAGTAGGTTTTCAGATGTTTTTTCAAAATAAGGCTCCCAAATAAAATTTGGTTTTGTAACAATCGTTTTAATAATAAAAAATGAAATAAGCGAAAGTAGAATTACACCAAGTAAAAGTTTTATATATTTAATTTGAATAGTTACAGTTTCGGTTTTTCCAGTCTTCGATTTAAAATATTCATCAGCCGATAAAAAGCTTAAATTGTATTGCCCTTTTTCAATATCAAATATTACAATTTCCTTTTTACCATCAGTTTCATAATACTTCGAGAGTTTTTTTCGCAACTTATACATCTTAGAGCGAACCGTACCATCATTTTTATTGTTAACATAATTCTCTCCAAATAAATCTGCTCCAATGGTATATTCCTTTAAATCTTCTCCTACTATGGCTTTTTCAACTAAATATTTCAATAAACGTGAATAGGTTGATGATCGTACAAAAAGTTCATGCAATTTAATGCGGTTTAGTGCTTCGTTTATTTCTTTTCTTTTTTCAGTTGAAATCATCCTTTCAAAAATAGAATTTGAAGTTGAGATTAGAAAGAAAAGAACGCTGTTTTTTTCAAAGCAATATTTTGAATTCAAATTTAAGTAAATGTAATAACATGTAATTAATTAGCTAATTAACAGTGTTTAACATTGCATCTTTAACGGTTAAATCACAGTGTCCATTACAGTTTTGCAAACTAATTATTATAGAACGGATAAAAAAAGGTATAAACTTGTTGTAATTGAAATTATAAAGCAATCATAAAATGAAAATTATTAAACTACTAGTTGTATTTATATTAGTTGGAACTTTTGGAGCTTCATATGCAAAAACGCCTGAAGGTTATCCTAATACTAATAGAACAAAAGAGAATATAAACCTCAATTGGAAATTTTCTAAAATGCCTAAAGCAAATAAGCCTATTGCCATTAATTTTAATGATAACCAATGGGAAAATGTTTGCTTACCACATAATCCAGATCCGCTATCTTTAAGATTAGACAGTGTTTCTGAAAAGTGGCAACAGAAACAATTTATTAGAGATCATAATTGGTATAGAAAAAAGATGCTAATTAAACTTCAAGAAGATGAAAAAGCTTTTATAGAATTTGAGGGTGTACATAATGCTACTGAGCTTTATGTAAATGGTAAGTTTGTTGGTAGGTTTGAAGTTAATGGTTATGTACCACATCATTTTGATATAACTGACTTTGTAATTTCAGGAGAAAAAAACACTATAGCAGTATTAGCCGATAATAGCTTCAATCCAACAATTGCTCCTGATCCATTTGAAACCGATTATTTAAAATGGGGTGGAATTTATAGAGATGTTTACCTTGTTAAAACCAATAAATTACACGTAAACTATAATTGGGAAAGTTTTGATGCAGGCGTTCACATTACCACTCCGGTTGTTAAAAAGAACAATGGAACGGTTTCAGTAAAAACTACAATAGTAAATGAGTATAATAATCAAGCGGAATGCCAAATAGAAACCTTAATATTGAATGCCGATGGATACTTAATTAAAAAGTTAAAATCAACTTCAAAAGTTAAAGCTGGACATTCACATACATTTCGTCAAACAACAGAGATAATAGATGATTTTCGTTTATGGTCACCAAGTGATCCTTATTTATATAGAGCAGTTTCAGTTATTTATTTGAATGGTAAAGCTGTTGATTTTGTTGAAAATAAATTTGGTTTTCGTTCTATTAAATTAGTAGATGGACAAGGTTTATTATTAAATGGTGAACCCTTTTTTATGGTTGGAGTAAATCGTCACCAAAGTTACCCACATATAGGAGATGCCGTTCCTAATTCAATGCATTATGAAGCAGCTTTAAATTACAAAAAGGCAGGTATTAATACAATTCGTTTATCTCATTACCCTCAAGACAATTCTTTTATTGAAGCTTGTGATGAACTTGGAATTTTACTTTATGAAGAACCAGCTACTTGGATCCGATGGAAAGAAGGTGAATGGATGGATAAATTGGAGCAATCTCTCAGAATAATGGTGCGTAATCATAGAAACCATCCTTCAATTATAATTTGGGGAGCTGGAATTAACCATAGAGGTCCAGTACCACAACTAAATAATGCAGCTAAAGAAGAAGATCCTTTTCGTTTAACAGCAAGTGCATCAGCTCCTTGGAATGGAATAAAAAATGCGGGAATTACTGATATTTATGCGACTATGGATTATCGTAAAACAGATTTTCCTGAAGGTGATTTTTGTATGGTAATGGAACACGGATATTCTCACAATGGTCTTTCTCAGCAGCACCATATTTCTCGTTATAAAAAGCGTAAAAATAATATTGGCGCATTACTTTGGGTAGGAGCAGATTACAATCGTTTACAAGCCAACCCTGAAACCTACGATTTTATTACAGAGTATGGTTTACAAACAGCTTATAGAATTCCACATCCATCATATTATTGGTATAAATCAGAATTAACAAATGCTCCATACGTTCATATTGCAGATGAATCGGTTTATAAAAATCGAAAAATACATGTGTATAGTAATGCTACCGAAGTAGCTCTTTATGCAAATGATAAATTAGTAGCAATTCAAAAAGCAGATAACGATCCGTTAAGATTGTGGAATAATCACCCTTCATTTACATTTAACTATAATTGGACTAACGAAAAAATTACTGCAAAAACTTTAAGTTTCAATACTACAGTGGCAACTCATTCAAGAACTAAAACATTAGAACCGTATGCTTTAAAATTAGCTATTGATAACCCTGATTTATTATTGCAATCTGGTGGTTCAGATTTAAAAATGATTCGTGCATATGTAGTAGATGAAAATGGAGAAACAGTTACTAATGCTAATGTAAAAGTACATTTTGAAGCAAAAGGTAAAGGCTCAATAATGTACGCAAATAAGCGTTTTACCGAAAATATGCAAACATATCAAGGTGTAGCTACAATTTATCTAAAAGGAGCTGAACAGGCTGGAGAAATTAGTATAAAAGCAACTTTAGGAAATTTAAAACCTGGAAAACTTGTTATAAATTCAACGCCATTTATTTCTAATGAAATAATGGCAAAAGTTAAACCAATTTATGAATATCCAACATATAAAATTGATATTCAAACTGAAGACCAATTGGAGCAATTTGGTTGGAGTATTGTAAATGGAGGAGATAAAACTGCACTTAATTTTAAAACTGGAGATTACGCATTCACGGTAAGTTCAGAATCTAGTTTAGCTTGGAGAAAAGGTACTTATGCCATTTTGGGAGACTTGGCTTTTATGGCTTGTGATGGTGTTTACACAGAAAATGGTAAACTTACATTAACAATAAATAATTTACCAAGAGGTAAGTTTAAATTGAAATCTTACCACCATTCATTTCAAAACTTAAAAAAGTTATTCCCATACGAAATGAAAGTAGAATTGAGTGATGCCAATGGAATATATGAATTCATATCAGACGACGCTACGGTGGGAATTCAAGATGGAACAGACATAGGTGAGCGAAAACCAATGTTTGTAACTAATCTTATTGAGAGTGATGGTGTAAATCCAGTCGTTATCAAATTTGAAACTGATAAAAAAGATGCACACACTTGGTTGAATGGATTTGAGTTTAAACGTATAAAATAGCTTGTATTTTCAAGCAGGTTAAATATCGTTTGCTTAACTGTGAAATGAATAAAATCTAAACAAAACATCAAGAAAACATAAGAATGAAAAACATAAAAAAACTATTGCTAATAATTGGATTAGCATTAAATATTACCAGTTTTGCACAAACTAACGCAGTTAATGTATTTGCTGTAAAACTCGACGATGGAATAGCTTCACCATTATTTAAAGTTGAAAACAACACCCAAGATAAAAAGGTGGGTTGGAAAAATCGTATTTACATTCAACCAAATGTAACTTTTCAAACCATAGAAGGTATTGGAGGTGCATTTAATGAAATTGGTGGTGAGGCACTACTTTCACTTCCAATAGAAGAACAAGAAGAATTAATGAACAACTTATTTTCTCCTAATAAAGCAAATTTTTCATTTTGTAGAACGGCAATTGGAGCAAGTGACTTTGGAATTGATGCCTATAGCTACTCTATAACACCTAATGATTTTGAAATGGATCAATTTTCTATAGAGCGCGATAAAAAATATGTACTGCCTTACATTAAAAGTGCCATTGCAATAAATCCTAATTTCACCTTATTTGCCTCACCTTGGAGTCCTCCAGCTTGGATGAAAGAAAGCGGTAAAATGGTTGGCTTACAAAAAGAAGGAAATAGAATGAAAAGCGGTTCTAAAATTAAAAAAGCCTACGCCAATTATTTTGTTAAATATGTTCAGGCATATGCTAAAGAAGGTGTTATAGTTGATCGTATTTGTATTCAAAATGAAAATGATGCCGATACAAAGTATCCAAGTTGTGTATTTCCTGCTAAAGAAATGGTTGCTTTTGCAAACAAATATATGGCTCCTGCCTTCAAAAAAAATAAAATTAAAACCAAAATTTATGCAGGAACGTTTAGAGCTGCTGACCAAATGGATTTAATGGATTTTGTTCAATGTAAAAATACTGAAGGAATTGATGGTATTGGTATTCAATATACTGAAACAAAAATTATTAACGATGCACGAACTTTAGTTCCTAATATAAAAATTATACATACCGAAGGTGACTGCTATAATGGAAAAAACTCTACAGATGAAGCTAAGAACAGATTAAAAGAAGTAGCCAGTTATATTAACAGTGGTAGTACCAATTTCACTTATTGGAACATGGTTTTGAACGAAACCACTAAAAGCGGATGGGATTGGCCACAAAACTCATTAATTAACATTGATCGCAAAAATAAAACTATACAATACAATCCAGATTACAATGCTATGTACATTATTAGCAAGTTTATTCAACCGGGAGATGTGCGCATAGCATCAGTAAACAGAGGTAATAGTCACCCAATTATCACCGTAAAATCACCAGATGGAACCATAAAAGTTTTGGTACAAAATACTGATGATAAAGATGGTGTTTTTGAATTGGCTATTGAAGACAAGTCAATAAAAGTTAATGTTCCTTCTAATGCAGTTACCGCAATAGTTTTATACTAAATAATTTACTTAATAATGCAAACCTTTAAAATGAAAACTATTACAAATCAATTTATGTTATTATTCCTTATTATGGGGAATTTAATAAACGCCCAAACCTGGAAAGATCCTAACGTACCTATTGATGAGCGGTTAAATGATTTATTGTCGAAGATGACATTAGAAGAAAAAATAAGCCAATGTAGTTCCGATATTCCAGCTATAAAACGTTTGGGTATCCCCTCCTATATGTGGTATGGAGAAGCTTTGCACGGTATTATTGGCTGGGGCGCAACTTCTTTTCCGCAAAATATTGCAATGGGAGCAACTTGGAACCCGGAGCTAATGCACGAAGTGGCTACAGCGATTTCTAACGAAGCTCGCGCTTTAAAGAATATAGGTAAAAAAGAAGTGATGATGTTTTCACCAACCGTAAACATGGCGCGCGATCCTCGCTGGGGCCGCAATGGAGAGTGTTATAGCGAAGACCCATTTTTAATGACAGAAATGGCACGTATGTATGTGCGTGGTATGCAAGGCAACAATGATAAATATCTAAAAACAGTAACGACAGTAAAGCACTTTGTTGCTAATAATGTAGAGTTTCGTCGTGAAAACTTATACTCAAATATATCCGAGAAAGACCTACGCGAATATTATTTCCCAGCTTACAAATCATTGGTTACCGATGAAGAAGCAGCTGGAATTATGACTGCACTAAACGGACTTAACGGTGTTCCTTGTTCCACAAACAAATGGTTGCTGCAGAATGTGCTACGTGATGAATGGGGATTCAAAGGTTATGTGATAGCCGACTGGGGTGATATTGGTGGCCACAAAGACTACAAAAAGTTAGTAGATAGTTACGAAATAGCTGCATCAATGGCCATCAAAGCCTCTTGCGATCAAGAATGTTTTCGCCCGAAAGCTTCAAAAATGGTAAAAGGTTTGAAAGGTGCTATTGAGCAAGGTTTGATTACAGAAAAAGAATTGGATGTAGCAGTAGCTCGTTTATTGCGTTTGCGATTTATGACAGGTGATTTTGATGATAAAAAGTTGAGCCCTTGGGCAGATATTCCAAAATCAGTATTAGAATGTGATGCACATAAAAATTTGGCTCGTAAAGCAGCAGAACAATCAATGGTATTGCTAAAAAACGATGGTATTTTACCTTTAAAAAAAGATTATAAATCGATAGCTGTAGTGGGACCATTTGCCGACCAATGCTGGTTGGGAATTTACTCTGGACATCCCCAAAGTAAAATAACTCCACTCGATGGTATTAAAGCAGCCACCAAAGCAAAAATTGTTTACAAGGAAGGCTGCGGTATAGCAGATGGTAATGATGATAAGTCGAGATTTCGAGAAGCCGTAATAGCAGCAAAAGAAGCAGAATTAGCTATTGTAGTAGTGGGTAACGACGAAGGTACTTCTACCGAAAATGTAGATCGTCACTCCCTTGCACTCCCAGGAATTCAACAGCGATTGATTGAAGAAATTTACCGTGTGAACAAGAACGTAGTTCTTGTATTGGTGCCAAGTGGCCCTACTGCTATTCCATGGGCACAAAAGCACATCCCGGGCATTGTGTGTATGTGGCCCAATGGTCAGGAACAAGGAACTGCACTTGCCAATGTTTTGTTTGGAAAGGTAAATCCTGGTGGTAAGTTGAATTCTACTTGGTATAATTCACACGAAGATCTACCCGATATGCACGATTACAACATCAAAAACAATCGTACTTACATGTATTATGAAGGTAAACCTCTTTACCCCTTTGGTTTTGGATTAAGCTATACTAATTTCGAAATAGCAAACCTTCAGTTAGATAAAACCACACTAAATTTAGGCCAACGAATGAAAGTAAACGTTGATGTAAAAAACACTGGAGCACGTGATGGTGACGAGGTGGTTCAGCTTTACATCAAAGATTTATATTCGAAAACAAAAGTACCACTAAAAGCACTAAAAGCCTTTAAACGTGTGAATGTAAAAGCTGGTGAAACAAAAAATGTTGTGCTCGATGTACCATATGAAGCTTTTGCTTACTATGACACCATCAATTCTCAGTTTGAAGTATACAAAGGTAAATTTGATATATTGGTGGGTAACTCATCAGAAAACATAAGCAGAAGTAAAACAATTAAAGTAGGAAGCGGTGCTTTAGCCCCTGTAAATATTGAAAACAAAAGTGCTTGGTTCGATGCAAACGACCCACTACGTACTAAAAAATGGGATGCTATCTATACAGATAAGTCTTTTCTGAAAGTAGTAAAAAAAGAAGAGAATAAAGTAGAAGGGCTAGTATTTAAAACCACCTTCACAGACCCTGGCTTCTATGTAAATACCTGGGATGCGGTTGTTAATTATGAGGTAAAAAGCAGGGAAGCAGTCTTTAAGTTATCAATACTTGGTAACAATATTGATACTTATAAACTGAATAAATCAGATGTAAAAGCAAAAGGTAAGTTGAAAATTAAGATACCTATTCCGCCCGAATATGGTGTAGAACAAAAGATTAATGCTCAAATATTAGATGGAGAAGTTGAATTAAAGTCAATTACAATATACCCTCCGGGTGATTTGAAAGCATATACAGTTTACCCTAGTAAATAATTAAAAAACAAATTGCTCATCGTAATTTGGCTAGCAGTTTGTTTTTATTGGGATGTTATTTAATGGTTATTAAAAACGTTCGTTCTGAGGTAAAATAGTAATCCATAAAAATAATTCCTCAAGGAAATAAAAAACTTTTTTAATTAATAAGTTTATTTTAAAACAGTAGTAACCAATTTGAGTTAAAAAAAAGCAGTTTTATATTAAAAAAATTAAAATGATGAAAAAACACCTAGTACTAACTTTCATAATTGTTTTCAATATATCAAGCATACTAAATGCCCAAAGTTGGAACTACAATAACAATCGTATTGCTATTAGTTTTGATGGCAACAGCGCTCCAGATAATCAGTATAAATGGCCAATAGGTGATCCAGATGATTGGGGAGCTTCAGCAGCAAGTTTGGCTATAATTGCTAAGCTTCAGTTACAAGATAAATTGGTTCATTGTTCTTATAATAATTTTATTGATGCTCCAGCTGGACCAGATAGTGAAAATCAAAATAAAATAAGCTGTGATGGCGCAATTATTAGGTGGCATTTTAATGCTTCAAAATTTTATGATGTTACTACGCAGTTAGAAAATGCTAAAACTAGTTTAGCTATTGAAATGGCAAAGTCAACAGCAAAGAATCCTCTTTATTTTATTCACGCTGGTTTATCAGAATTTGTTTATCAAGCTGTTGAAAAAGCAATAGAAATGGGAGGTTTAGAAGCGCTAAAACATGTAAAATTAGTTTCGCATAGTGGTTTTAATGAAAATGAAACTCGACGTGATTGGCATCATACTTGGGCTAATATTCAAGAATTGTGTGGAAACCGAATTCAATATCATAAAATTAATGATCAAAATGCCTGTACTAAACCAAATGTGTTGTGGTGTTCTGGAAAAGATTTTTCTCCTTGGTATTGGATGCGAGATCATAAAGATGAAAGTATTAGATGGATGTATAAAAGAGTACAAGCGCATGATACTGGAAAGGCTGATATTTCTGACGCTGGTATGTTGTTTTGGTTACTTACAGGAGACGAAAATGGGAATCCCGAAAAGTTTAATTCCTTTTTAGGAAATGGTATTCCAAATTCTTTACAAGGTATTAGTGTAACTAAAGAGTTAGATTCAAACAACAATTTTACGTTGTTGGCAGTAGAAGATTTTCCAATACTAACAATACCTGGATTTGCGCAACCTTATAAAGATAACTACCGCAAAGCAATGGCTATTGATGCTGCGCAACACCAAAATGTATATGCAGCAAGCAAGGTGCAACTGACAGCACCTAAAGGATTATATAATATCACTATTTCAACCTTAGGAGAAATAGATGGGGAATCAACTTATAGATTGAAAGTTAATGGCAAAGAGATAGGAAAAATTCAAAATAAGGGAACACAAAAAGATTACAAAGTTTATACACACACTTTTAACAATGTTACGCTTGAAGATGTTAATGATATACAGGTTGAATTTAATTCAAATTCAAACGGAAAGATACCTGAAGATGATGCTTTTGCTTTTGCCCGTGGTAGATGGACTCAGTTGAAGTTTCATTGTGTTAAAAAAGAAATAAAGAAGAAAACCAGTGGAACTATTATTAGTATTGAAGGTGAACATTTTGATTTACATGGACATTGGAAATTTGCTAATGATAAAAACGCAAGCGGAGGACGATATATCCAATATATTGGCGAAAATCATTATCAGGAAGTGGTAAACAAAGAAGTTTGTGATGCTTATTTTATAGTTGAAGAACCCGGATTATATACTGTAAAATGGATGATGAGACAGCCAGATAATTCCGAAGGTGATACATCTAACGATGCATGGATTAATTTCCCTGATGCCCAATGCTATGGTAATAAAATAGAACTTAAAGGATATAATAAATTCCATGGGAGAGCTAAAGGATTATTCGCCTTAAATGGTCAGCTCGATTTGCACGAAAAAGGGCAGCCCTGGCTAACAGTTGAGTTTCCTAAAGCAGGGCAATACGCTATTAAAATTGGAGGGCGATCAGAGTTTTTACAAATTGATAAAATTGTTTTATATAAAGATATAGAATTCAACCAGTTAAATAGTTCAATTAAATAATTAACCTTTTTCAAAAAAAGTTATTTTGAAATTATCTGAGTTATTTATATTTATACTTAACAAATTTGACAAAACTAACTTTACTTACATCTAATTATTTATTATAAAATTACATATATTTGTGTGCGCACACGAAAACAAATTATATGAAATATTTTAAATTATTAATACTGTTTATTACCATTAGCATTTCTGCAAAAGATATTAAAATATATAACAATCTAATTATTAAGAACAATACGAACCTCGTTTCTATTGAATATGCTCAAAAAGCATTGCAAAATGATTTTAATTTAAAATTTGGAACTACTAAATCAAAAAAAACGCCTATAATAATCAATTTTACTATTGATAATAATTGGTCTGAGTTTGATCAATACAAAATAGATATAAAACAAAATAAAATTATATTTACAGGATCCGATGAACTAGGTTTACTTCATGCTATCTATAGTTTTTCTGAAGATTATTTAGATATAGATCCAATGATCTATTTTACTGATGTAACACCTAATATTGAATCTGAAATACATGTAAAGTCCAAAACCATAAAATCTAAACCATACACATTTAAACATCGTATTTTTTTTATAAATGACGAAGATTTAGTTGTTGGTTTTCAAAAAGAAAAACTTCAATATGGTTTTAATCTAGAGTTCATGGAAAAAATCTATGAAACAATGCTACGATTAAAAATGACAGGAGTCATCCCTTCTACCCTAGTGTTGTCTGATGAACCTCATTTAAAATTGGCATCAGATATGGGGTTATATATTGCTCAACATCATGCAGAACCTGTAGGAAGTGTTCCTTTATACTGGCCTAAAAACATTCCTTATTCTTGGTCTACTCAAAAAGAACATTTTGTAAAATTTTGGAGAGATGCTATAGAGAGACAAAAGGGTAAAAAAGTAATATGGACTTTAAATTTTAGAGGTTATTTAGACGGAGCATTTTGGAATGATGATCCCAATATGTCTGCAAATAGCTCTGATGCTAAAAAGTCAGAAATAATAAATCAAGTAATTCAAACACAATATGATTTAATCAAAGAAATTACGGGAAATGAAAATCCAACTGTATGTGGCTATTTATGGAGCGAATTAGGAGGTATGTATCGTAAAGGTCTTATTAAATACCCTGAAAACACTATCATATTATACTCAGATCAAGGTTATGCTACATTTCCTGAAGGAACTTGGAAATCTTCAAAAAACACTAAACAAGGAAAAGGAATTTATCAACATGTATCTTATCATAATAGAAAAACACATTTAAGAATTAACACTATTCATCCAAATACTATTCATAGAGAAATGGGAAAAGCCATCAACAATGGTTTAACAGATATGATTGTTTTAAACGTTGGGAATTTTAAAGAAAAAGTATTTGGTATTCAACAAATGGTAAATTATATGAATGATTATAATGCATATAAAAACCAAACGTCAGGAGATTACTATTTTGATTTATATGCCAAAGAAAAACTAAACACTACTTCTAAAAATGTTATCCAGACTTATAAAGATTTTTTCAGCAATCAATTTGATTTAGGTGACGTAGAAAGAAAACCTGGAGATGAATGGTATTTTTATTATGTAGAACGTCTATTAAATATGGCTTACCAAAAGGAGATTTCTGATAAGTTCTTTAAAAAAGAATTTCCTAATAATAAAAAAGAGCAATTTAATAAATTGGAAGGTTTTCATTCTAAAATGACTTTTGCGTTAAAAGAGTATCAACAATTATATGAAAATTACCATCAAAAATGGACTACTTCTGTTCAACAAACTTTAAATGCAAAAGGTTATTTAAAAGGTAGTAATTTAAACTACTTTAACATTGATATGGTATTACCTACTCAAAAAATGTATGAGTTAACTGGTATGGCTTCTAAGTTTTCAGAATCTTTAACTTATTATATTAATAAAGATTATCACAAAAGTCAATTGGCAGGCTACGCTGCATTAGAACATGCTAAAAAAGCTTTAAAGATTGAAAAACAAATTGAAAACAATGGCTTTGGAAAGTTTAAAGACTGGTATCGTTGGGATGAAACGGCTTTAACTTGGAGAATAGAAAAAGTACTTACTAATTATTTAAACCATGTTAAAGATCTAAAATATTTTAATTTAGAATACAAAAATAGAAATTCAAAAACACCAGGAATCCAGTATAAATATCAGCCCTTTTTTGATAGTAAATATCAAAATGAACTTATATACATGAAAAATGCAGATTAACAGATTTACCTTCTGTTAAATCCTTTTATAGAGCTAATAAAACAAATGAAATTACTGATAAGTAACGGCATACAATAATGGTAATCGTTGTAAAAGGTAATAAAATCCAAAATATCCTTTAATCTCCTATAAAAATTGTATCATGCTATTCGCTTACTTAACTGAAAGTTAGCGAATAGTTTTTCTTGATATTCTTTCTTGCCTTGAATGCCATGAAATTAATATTTCTCCAACAATAACCCTCGTATTTCTTTACATTTGAGTCATCTTTTAAAATAGGCACACCGCATCTCAAAAATTGTTGAATTCCTTTATTTAGAATGGTTATTAATCTAAATTAGATTACTTTTATTTATTGAAAAATAACGAATCTAAAATCGCAATTTTCAATATACACACGTTCCCAACATCAACTATTTGCCTTAAAAAAATTCAGTTGTTATATTGAAACTTTGAAGTTTCATAAAAGTAAATTATGGAAAGTGAATGTTAAAAATACCATAAACCCCTGTAATAAAGAAAAATATGACTTTTGAACATTTTTTTAAATTAATAATTTTATACTAGACTAAATATTAAAAAAAATGATAAGAAAAATAAAAAGTTTATTTACCCTACTTCTTATAACAACGAGTCTTTTTGCACAAACAACTTTCATTAGTAATTTTTCACACAAAGAGTATAACTCTCCAGGACAAAATTGGTCCATTGCACAAGATAACCGAGGCATCATGTATTTTGCAAATAACAGTGGAATATTAGAATATGATGGTGTAAATTGGAGGAATATTGATACTCAAACACGTGCGCGCTCAATATGTATCGACAGTCTTGGTGTTATTTATGTGGGTCTGGAGACCGATTTTGGATATTTACAACCTGATAATACTGGTAAATTAAATTATATATCATTAAAAGAGAAAATTGTTAAAGAGCATCAAGATGTATTACATATATGGAATATTTATACTTTAGAAGGCAAGGTTTTTTTTATTGCAGACTCTAAAGTATATATACTGCAAAATAATGAAATTGAGGTATTAGTTAGCGACACAAAATTTAGTGGTGAGTTTACAGTGAATAATCGACTATATATTCAAAAAGAAGGAGGCGAATTGTATACTTACGAAAACGAAAGTCTTCGTCTTCTAACAAATAAAGAAGACCTAAAAAGCAAATATATTACAGAAATGCTTCCTTTCGAGAATGATGATATATTGTTGACTACACATGAACAAGGAGTTTTCATTTATAACCCAAATAAAACACCAAATTTATGGAAACCTAAAGGATTTGAAGCTGTAGATAATTTCCTTATCAAAAACAATGCTTTCAGTGGAACTGTCTCATGCAACAGTCATTTTTCCATAAGTACAAGTAACGATGGTATTATTGTTTTTGACAAACTAGGTAAAATAGTTAACCATTATAATAAGTTAAACGGATTACAAAATGATCATGCCAATTATTTATTTCAAGATTTAAACCATCAATTATGGATAACTAGCGAAAATTCAATTAGCTTAATTATGTGCAACTTACCATTTAAAAACTATACAGATAAAAATGGATTAGATGGTTCGGTTTATTGTGTGAATAAATTTAAAAATAAATTATATGTAGGCACAAGTGAAAATCTGTACATACAAAACAAAGAAAGTAAATTTGACCGGATTAAAGGCACAACAGGTCAGAATTATTACTTATTTCAAGCAAATGGGAAGTTACTATTAGGGAATAGCCCAAGCGGGATATTTGAAATAAAAAATAACCAAGCTATACAATCAAAGGATTTTAAGAAGTTAGGTACTAGTTTAGCCATAATGCACTTAAACAAGCATCCAAATCATATCATAGCGCAAGTAGCAGATAATAAATTGGCTTTAATGGAATTCCAAAATAAACAATGGGTATTTAAACATTTCATAAAAGGGTTTAACAAAAGAGCACGCTATATTGTAGATGACAACAATGAAAATTTATGGTTAACAGCTAACAACCACATATATAAATTACGCTTAAACAAGACCTTGGATAGTGTAAGTTTTTTACAAGAATTCTCTGGGAGTAAATTTAATTTGCCCGATTCTTTTGTAATGCCATACCGCTTAAATAATGGTGAAATTATATTTGCTTCAGACAAAGGTATTTACCGATACCTTCCTGATGAAAATGATTTTGAGCCACACCCTGGCTTCCCAATGTTTAAAAATGGTGTCTTTCATTTAATGCAGAATCCAAATAGCAATACTATTTATTTTGAAGAATATTTAAAAGGTAGTATTGGTGAAAAAGGAGCATTGAAATTAGTTAACGGCAAATATGAGGTTTTGAAAACTCCTTTTTTAAAATTTACCGATAGAAGTTGTACTAATGCATATTCTATTAACCCTCTCTCCGATAGCTTGGTTTATTTTGGAACAAATTTGGGCGCATTAGAATATCATCCTACACAAAAAGTTAATTACAATATCCCATTCAATACACTAATTCGTAATATATATAGTAAAGATAGTTTGTTTTATGCGGGTACTGCAAATGATAATCTTTCACTCGCTGAAGAACCCGTAACGTTAAAATACAAGGATAATAATTTGATCTTTCACTATTCTGCTACTTTTTACGAAGAATCGGAAAAGAATTTGTTTTCTTATCGTCTCATTGGTTCTTCAGATACCAAATGGTCTGTCTGGACAACTGATCACAAAAAGGAATATACCAACCTGAACGAAGGAAACTATATTTTTGAAGTAAAATCACAAAATATCTATCGAAAACAAGGAGAAATAGCTTCCTATCCTTTTAAAATACTACCACCCTGGCAACGAACTTGGTTAGCCTATACATTATTTGGAATATTCACAATGATTTTCATATGGTTACTAACAAGAATTAACTCAGCACGACTGAAACGGCATAATAAACTACTACAACAGATTGTAAATGAGCGAACTGCTGATATATCTAATCAAAAAGAAAAGTTGCAAAATCAAGCTATCGAATTAAAAGCCAACAATAAGAAACTTAACATCTTAAATTCCACCAAAGATAAGTTTTTCACCATCATTTCTCACGATCTTAGGAGCCCTTTTAATGGTATTTTAGGATTTTCGGATATATTGAATACGGAATATGACTCAATGGATGATGCCGATAGAAAGCGGATTATTGGTATGATAAATAAATCATCCAAGTTGGCTTTTGAATTGTTGGATAATCTACTTATCTGGGCTCGAACACAAACAGGACGGATAGAAATTAATAAAGAAATACTCAATCTGAAAGAATTAGTTGAATCAAGTATTGCTCCGTACAAATTTAATGCTTCGAAAAAAAATATTGAAATAATACTAAATATACCTCCTGATACTGAGTTATTTATAGACCGAAACACTTCAGTAACATTTATAGGAAATCTGGTAAACAATGCTATCAAGTTTACTCCTCAAGGGGGCACTATTACAATCAACTATAAAGAAAATGAAGATAATATTGAACTGCACATTATAGACACAGGTGTTGGCATGACTGCAGAAGTTCTTGGAAAATTATTCAGGATAGACGAGAATATATCAACAAACGGGACCAACAATGAAAAAGGCACAGGATTGGGTCTTATACTTTGTAAAGAGTTTATTAACCAAAATGGAGGCGATATTTCAGTAATAAGTGAAGTAGGAAAAGGCAGCGATTTTATCATTACTTTTTCAAAGTAAAATAATTCAGATTTTTAGCCCTAGCACTAAATTACGTTTGGTAACAATAAATATAGCGCAAGCCGAAGTTAATAGTTCTGAGAAAAGAAATATTAATATCAAAGAAAATTAATGTATAATGTACGATATTTTAAGCCAAAAAACTACCGAAAATTCATTAAAAAAAAGAGGATAAAGGAGTCATTAGATATACAATTGATACCATTCATACATTTGTTCTTATGCTATCGCGGCTTAAGGAAAACGTAGAAAAATTAATATCAGAAATAGTCAAAAAATTACAAATGTAGAAGATAAAAACAAAACTTAACGTAATAAGAAAACGTGCAACAATAACAAATGTATAATTAATCTAGGTACTCCTCTATTTACAGAAATTCTCACGGATTTTAAACTCTAGTGATATCATATTTCAAGACTAGACAGTTTATATCCAAATATTGCGTTTTTTTATTTTAGTCTGATAATACTTCCAACTCCACTAATTCAATACTCATTTCAGTACGGTTTAATCCATTAACCTTAAATAATGCATTAAATAGGCTATTTACTGAAGGAAGTTTTTTAACAAAATCCTTTAATTGTTCTTTTGAAGTAAACATTTTTATAGTGCCCATAACTCCTATATCGTGGTTTGAAACAAAGAATATATTAAACATTCCATTATCCAATTTTTGAAAAGAAATCATTGCGTATTCTTCATTTTTTATTTCATCATGAGTTCCAGTATAATGAACAGTTGTAGTATCTTTTTTATAAATAAAACCATTAGTCATTAATCCAAAAACCTTGCTATTTCTTAAAAAAAATGTTTTGCTTTCCTGCATTTTCTTTGCTTGACCAATATAAATCACATTTTTTTTAGTGTAATCCAATAATTGAGTATCACTTTCCAGTTGAACGTCAAATTTTTTATCGAATTTATGAAACCATTCATCTAAATAATGCACTCCAAATGACGCCATTTTTGTAGTCATAGTAAAGCTTGCAGGTATAACATTCAATTCCGGATTATTAATTTTAAACTTGCTAACATCAGCTTCCGAATAAATGCTGGGGAAGGTGGCATAACTATAACTATTTTTTGTTGTATGATTAGCAACCATATAATGATCAGCAATAACACACAAAGTATTGTCTTTAAAAAAAGGCTGCCAAATATACGTAGGTTTATAAAGTTGAAAAAAAGCAATTAAACTTATTGAAATAACAAACAAAGCAATAATAGCCTGCATAACTTTTTTTGAAAGTTTCAGACTTACATATTCACCTTCTTTAGTTTTTGAAATGTTATTCGAATTTTGTTTAAATGTAAGGTTATATTGTCCTTTTTCTACATAAAAAATAATACTTTCATTTTTTCCTGTACCATTATAATATTCAGCTAACTTTTTTCGCAAGTAAAAAACATAAACTCTAATTTTACTATCATTCTGGTCAGCTGTATATTTCTCTTTAAAAAGCTCAAAACCTATTGAATGTTCACTTACATCATTCTCAGCCAAAGCTTGATTAATCAAATAACGTAGTATACGTTCCTGAAGAGAAGATCTTTTAAAAACTCTATTGGTAATTACCTGTTCAAAAGCTTCTTCAATTGCAGTTACATCGTAGCTGTTTTCCATAAAGCCAAATTAGCAAAAATGCCTTTAAACACAAAGTTATATCGGAAATTATAACATGTTATAAACCGTTATAATACGGTATAAGTGTCAAATTTTTAGGAAAATATATTTTTTGTAGCTTAATTTTAAATCAGCAAAAAGAATCATTTTAATTCAAAGTGAAAAATAACAAATTAATTTATATAAAAATAAAACATATCATTATGAAAAAAATTACTGTTATTCTATTATGCTTTATAAGCGTTTTATCAATGGCGCAAACACGTAATATTAATAAAACTTATTTAACTGATATTACTGAACAATATTTGGAAGCCATGGTACGAGGAAAACTGGAAGGGCTTCCATTGGCTACTAATCTAAAAGTTACAAGTAATAGCAAAGCAAGTAAGCTAGGTAAAGGAGACACATGGAAACCAGGAGTTAGATTTGTGAATAGATATACTTTTGTAGATCCTATTACACGAACATCAATGTTTTTTGGAACGGTAGCAGGCGGATGGCCAGAGAAAGAGGGGAAACGCGTTTGGTGGAGTTACATTGTTAGACTTACGGTTGATAAAGAAGGTAATATTTTTGAAATTGAAGAACAATCTAGCCGAGGAAACAACGCTGCAGCAAATTTAGCTAGACCATGGAAAGAAGCTGCAATATTTGCTCCTGTTATTCCTGAAGATGAGCGCGTAAGTACAGAAGAATTAATACGTGTATCTGACACTTATTTTACGGCTCTAACCACGGGTGAAGGTACAGATGTGCTTTTTAGTTCAAATATGCAACGAACAGAAATGGGAGGCTATACAGTAAATCAAGTTCAAGAGGAATGGCCAGGAAGTAAATTTCCTCGTGGCACAACTTCAAGTGGTCGTTATCAGTTCGAAAAAGACAAAGGATTCCAATGGCGAGTTGATAATCGTAGATGGTATATTGTAGATGAAGCACGTGGTATTGCTGTAGCTATTGTGCAATTTAATAAGCACGGAGAAAAAGGTAGATCAGGAATGACAATTATTGAAGCCTTTAAAGTTGTTAACGGTAGAATCGATTTTATTTGGGCACCTGCCTTTAATCATAATCTTGAAGATTCTGGTTGGTCAGATTGGGAACGTCCAAATAAGTAAGAACCTTTTCAATTAATTTTTTTTAAACAATAGTCAAGTTATTATGATAAAAGCAATTACAAGTTTAATATATTTATTGAGTGTCTATATAATGGCGCAACCAGGTAATATAAAGTTCGAATCAACTGAAATATTACCTAATAATGAGGTTGCATTTAGAATTTATGCACCAAAAGCTAATAAAGTAGCACTACGCTGTGACATTTCCAAAAAGAGCGCTCAATTCATAAAGAATGATCAAGGAGTTTGGGAAGGAGTTTATACTAATGTGGAACCAGGCGCTTATCGTTATCGTTTTATAGTTGATGGTGTAACAACTTTCGATCCTCAAAAATCATCATCTACCGAGGCTGCATCAATATTTATGATGACATCAGGAAATGATTTTTTCTCAATGAAAGAGAATGTACCTCACGGAGCTATTACACAACGCTATTTTAAGTCTGAAATTTTAAATGAAATGCGTAGGATGCAGATTTGGACTCCCGCAGGTTTTGAAAAATCAACAAAAAAACTACCAGTATTATATTTAATTCATGGTGGAGGAGATATAGATAAAGCTTGGCCTACAGTTGGGTGTGCTGGTAATATTTTAGACAATCTTTTAGCTGAAGGTAAAATTGAGCCTATGCTTGTTGTTATGCCAAATGCTAGAATTGAAACACCAACTTCACTTGGTAATTTACCAATTTTTAAAGAAGACTTAATTACTGGTATTATTCCTTTTATTGAGTCTAATTATAATGTTTATACAGATGCTTCACACCGTGCAATAATGGGATTATCTATGGGAGGTTTACAAACATTAGAAGTAGCTATGCATTATTATGAAATGTTTGAGTACATCTGTCCTTTAAGTTCTGGTTGGTGGATAGCTGATAGTTGGGCTAAAAAACGAGGAATAACAGATGATAGAGAATTAAGGGTAAAACAGTTGAAAAAGATAAGTACTGATTTTAATAAGAAAGTTAAGCTTGTCTATTTTACACAAGGAGGTCCAGAAGATATAGCTTATGAAAATGGAATGGAAACATTAAAACTATTTGATGCAGCTGGTATTAAATACAAATACAGAGAAATTCCCGGTGGACATTCTTGGCCTGTTTGGCGTAAAAATTTAAGAGATTTAGCACCGTTATTATTCAAATAAAATACAATTTATAAATTCAAATAATGAAAAAACTAATAGTAAGTATATTGCTTTGTGTGAGTGCATTTGTAATGGCACAGACTCCTAAAGATGATTTTAAATCAACAGAAATATTACCAAACAATCAAGCTGCATTTCGAATTTTTGCACCTAATGCAAAGAGTGTTAGTTTAAGTGCAAGAATGGGTAAGGAAAAAGCTGAGTTTAAAAAAAATGAGCAAGGTGTATGGGAAGCAATATTTTCAGATGTAGAGCCTGGAGCATATAAATACGGATTTTATGTTGATGGTGTAAGAACATTCGATCCAAAAGCATCTTCTTCTACTGAAGCTGCTTCTATTTTTATAATGACTGATGGTAATGATTTTTTTACAATGAAGGAAGATGTTCCTCACGGAGCAATATCTGAACGTTTTTATAAGTCGGAAACCTTGAATCAAATGAGGCGTTTAAAAGTTTGGACGCCAGCTGGTTTTGAAAAATCAGAAGGAAAGTTACCTGTATTGTATTTAATTCACGGTGGAGGTAATAATAATGATGATATATGGGCATCTATAGGTTGTGCAGGTAATATTTTAGATAACCTTTTAGCTGATGGGAAGATAGAGCCAATGATTGTGGTTATGCCAAATGCAAACATAGAATCTGATAAAAAGTTTGGAAATTTACCTCTGTTCCGAGATGATTTAATGAAAGGTATTATTCCTTTTATTGAGTCGAATTATAATGTATATACAGATAGTGCTCATAGAGCCATTATGGGCTTGTCAATGGGTGGACTTCAAACATTGGAAACAGCAATGTCTAACTATCAAGATTTTAATTACATATGTGCCTTAAGTTCAGGATGGTGGTTAGCAGATAGTTGGGCAAAGAAAAGAGGTATAAGTGATGACAAAGAGTTAAGAAAAAATCAGTTAAATAAAATAGCCTCTAATTTTAATAAATCAGTTAAGCTAATGTATTTTACTCAAGGAGGTCCTGAGGATCTAGCATACGAAAATGGTATGGAAACATTGAATCTTTTTGATGAAGCAGGTATTAAATACAAATTCAGTGAAATGCCAGGAGGTCACTCAATGATGGTATGGCGTAAAAATTTAAGGGATTTAGCTCCTTTACTGTTTAAATAAAAACAGGCATATATTTTCAAATTAAAAATATCGATGAACAATTGTATCAGAAACAAAAGAGAAATGAATACTAAAAAATTTCAAATAGCGATAATAATTCTCATTGTATTTATTGCAGGATTCTTCAATACTACTCACGCACAAGAGAAAAATGGGCAGTCTTCACAAAACTGGTACATTCCTGATTTAGAAAATTCGCCAGTTGAAGTTAGCATAGAATCTAATTATTCAGAAGTACTGGATAGCATTCCAATTCGTGGTACAAAGTACATGATTCGTGTTCCAGAAAATTGGAATGGTACACTTATTAGTGATCTTGACTATGTAAAGTCAGCTAATTCAAAAAGGAATTTATACTTGCTTGAGCATGGTTTTGCTCTATCAGGTACTCAACGTCGATCTGGTCGATTATACAACTATGACCCAGCACATGAAATTCATGATGTAATCTCTGTTTTAGATATTTTTGAATCCATTTATGGAAAGCCTAAAAATGTGATACAGCTAGGTTGTTCAGGTGGAGGAACAATAACTTTGGCTATGGCTGAAATTCATCCTGATCGAATTGATGGAGCTATTGCTGGCTGTGCCTCAACAAGCCCATGGATGGCAAACACACACTTAGATGGACTCTTTGTTTTACAGGCTTTAATTGCTCCTGAATTACCAATTGTAGGGTTACCCCTAAAAGGAAAAGTAATTGAGGATGTAGAAAAAAAGTGGAGAACAGCAATTGATAATGCACAAAAAACACCTGAGGGACGAGCACGTATTGCTTTGGCTGTAACTATTGGACAATGGCCGGCTTGGGGAGCAGCTTGGATGAAAGCACCACCCTCACCAGACGTTAATAATGCAAAAACACTTCAAGAATGTATGTATCAGTGTATACGCATGTTATTACCTTCTAGAAAAGCATTCGGAACAGGTATGTTGGAACAGTCAGCTCCAGGGCAATTAAGATTCAATACCAATGTAGATTATAAAATATCCTTTGAAAATGGAAATCCACAGTACAAAAAAGCTGTTGAAAAACTTTATAAAAACACCCAGCTTAATTTAAGTGATGAACTTGATAAGATCAATTCTTTTAAACGTATTGAGGCAGATGCTAATGCCTTGAAATGGTGGAGTGCACCGGGAAGAACACATCTTGGAGAACCTAAAGTTCCTCTTTTAAGAATCAATACTAGTGGAGATGGATTAGTATATCCGAGTATGGCACAAGGATACGGTGAATTGGTGAAGGAAAGAGGGTATTCTGATTTTTTTAGAATAGCCTATGTAGATAGTTGGGGACACTGTAGTTTCAGTTTGGCCGAATGGCTTGCTGCTATTGAAACTATGAAGCAACGTATTGAAACTGGAGTATGGCCAGCTACTGATTCTGAGACATTAAATACGCTTGGGAAATCATTGGATTCAGAAAGTAAAGCGAGGTATTTCGAATACAAACCAGTTACAAAATATAATAGAACTTGGGTTCCAACTGCGGAAGATTTTAGAGGAACCAAAAAGCTGAAAAAATAAAATAATTCTTTATGAAAAGATTAAAAACGCTTACAATTCTTAGCGCTGTATTGGTACTTGTTTTATTTACGGCCTGTAATAAAATTCTTACAAAAAATACTAATGAAAATTTCGATTTCGGGTGGAAGTTTAAAGCAGGTGATATAGAAGGTGTCGAGTCATCTACATTTAAAGATACTGATTGGCGAGATGTTGATTTACCGCACGATTGGAGTATTGAAGGTAATTTCAGCAAAGATAATCCATCTCATTCACGAGGTGCTTGGTTACCAACAGGCAAGGTAATGTATAGAAAAACATTTAAGGTTTCAGTAAGTCAAAAAGACAAACGGTTTGTAATATATTTTGATGGTGCATATCGAAATTCTGAAGTGTTTATTAATGGTCATTTATTGGGTAAACGCCCAATGGGATACATTGCTTTTCATTATGATATGACAGAACATATTAATTTTGGAAGTGAGAATGTTATTTCTGTGAAATTAGATAATTCAAGTCAACCTGGTTCACGGTGGTATACTGGAACAGGAATTTATCGTCATGTTAATTTAATATCAACCAATAAAATATATGTTCCTGTTTGGGGCAATTATATTGTTGCTGATAATTTCACATCCTCAAAAGCTGATATAAAAATTGAAACTTCTGTTCAGAATGATTTAGATGAAAATAAAGTAGTAATTATTCGTCAAAAGGCATTTACGTTAGATGGTAAATTGGTTGCTAAAACAACTAAAGATTTAAACATTGAACCGGGAAAAACAATTGTGAAAACAATTCTAAAAGTACCAAATCCTCAAATTTGGTCTTCAGAAATACCAAATTTATATACTATTGAAACTGAAATTTTAGATGGTAAGAATGTTGTTTATTCTGAAAGAAATAAGACAGGTATTCGTACACTAGAATTTAGTGCTACCGATGGTTTTAAGTTAAACGGAAAAGTAACTAAATTAAAAGGTGTTTGTTTGCATCATGCAGGAGGTCCGTTAGGAGCAGCCGTTCATCGTAGAACAACGGAACGTCAGTTGGAAAAATTGCAAGAGATGGGATGTAATGCCATTCGTACCGCACATAATCCTTTTTCTACTGAATTTTTAAAAGTGTGCGATAGTATGGGCTTTTTAGTTATGAATGAAATGTTTGATGAATGGGAGAAGGGGAAAAGTCCAGGAATAACTACAAATGGAAAGAAATCAAGACTTCCTGTTGACTATTATGCAAAGCAATTTAAGGAATGGGCAGATCGTGATTTAAGTGATTTCATTTTACGTGACCGTAATCATCCATCTGTAATAATGTGGAGTATAGGAAATGAAATTTTAGAGATGAAGAACGATAAAGGAGCTTTAATTGGAAAACGACTTGCAGATATTGTTCACAAACTTGATTATCGCCCTACGACTAATGGAGTAAATGGATATGGAGGAAAAAGATGGCCAAGTGATAAATCTACATCTACTTCAGATATTAGAGGTTATAATTATATGTGGGAACCTACATTAGACAAAGAGCGTGAATTAGTTCCTGATGGTATGGCTGTAATTACAGAATGTGTTTCTGAAAAATCATTTTATCCTAGAGGAACTCATCTTTATGGTGAAAGTAAAAAGGCCTTTTGGGATAAGTTGAATTATGAAGATGATGAATCGTATAATTGGGCGGAAAGAGAAGCGCCTATTTCTGAATTAGGAATTGCAGCATGGAGAGATATTAAACATCGGAAATATGTAATGGGGCAATTTATATGGACAGGATGGGATTATCTTGGGGAAGTAATTCCTTATGGTTGGCCAGCACGCTCATCTAGTTTTGGAGTTATTGATTTGGCAGGTTTTCCAAAAGATGCTTACTACTTTTATCAAAGTCAATGGACAAACAAACCAATGGTACATATTTTCCCACATTGGAATTTAATAGGAATGGAACGAGATCTTGTAAAGGTTTATGCTTTTACTAATGGAGATGCTGTAGAATTATTTCAAGATGGAAAATCATTAGGTAAACAGAAAAATGATGTAAATGAGGTTGAATACCAGACTTGGGAGGTGGTTTATAAATCAGGTGAATTAAAAGCTTTATCTTATAAAAACGGAAAAGTAATTGCTGAAAAAATAGTGAAAACAGCGGGAGAAGCAACATCTATAAAAGTAGAAACTCGAAGAGTTGAAATGAAAGCAAATGGGCAAGATTTGATTTATGTAGAATGCACCATTCTTGATAAAGACGGAAATGAAGTTCCAACAGCAAATAATTTAATTGAATTTTATATTGGAGGTCCTGCTAAAATTGTAGGTGTCGGAAATGGAGATAATATGGGATTAGAACCTTTTAAAGCTAATAAAAGAACTGCTTTTAATGGTAAGTGCTTGGCAATTATTCAATCAACAAAAGAGGCTGGTTCAATAACTTGTACGATTAGTTCTGAGAAATTGGGAAGCACCTCTATACATCTTAATTCTTATAAGAATTAACAATTAAAAACAAATTTATATTATTATTAGTTAGGAACTAAGAAGAATTAAAACAGTATTAAAAGGAAACTAGTTTACCTGTAGAAATACCAAAACATGATTGACCATTGGAGCTATGTTTCCTGTTAAAATTGGAGACAATCAACTTACTTCAGTTATTGAGGCTTCTAAAAAAATAAAACACCTGAACCAAAGAAAATTGGATTAATGACTATTCCCAAACCAAAAAGATATAAATTAACTATTTTACCAATAGATGATGGTATTATTCGCTTGGATTAAACAATAATACTTCCTATTATTGCTTTAATTGATATTTTAAGAAATGTTATTAAAGGAAATAATAAACTAATATGTGTTTTTATAATTGTCTTTACAAGTCTTTTAGATGTAATACTCTACTTCCAATATGGGACTAAATATATTATTTAGAAATTGAAAGAGGATTACTAGAACTGATTAAAAAATGGAAATAAAAGTACAGTTGTCAATACTTCATATAATTTATGCTTAAATTTGAGCTAATACAAACTACAAATATTCAACAAGTGATTTGCATTTTCTGAAATATTTTCTATTTTCTAACGCACAAATCTTAAACTATCCCTTCAACTTTAATAAAATAAATACATGAAAAAAATTTATATTTTCCTATTTACTATAATCATTTTAATTACCGGGTGTTCAAAAGATAACGAAGCCATCCAATCATCTAAAGTAAAGAATTTAACTATATTTTTTGTAAATGATCAGCACGGGCAATTAAATAATTTTTCTAAAATTAAACATATAGTAGACTTAGAAAAACAAGAAACAAATGTTATAACGGTTTGTAGTGGTGATATATTTTCAGGAAACCCTGTTGTAGATAATCACCCACAGAAAGGCTATCCAATGATTGATGCTATGAATCGTGTTGGATTTAATGTTTCTGTATTTGGAAATCACGAATTTGACTATGGAGAATCCATATTAACAGATAGAATGGAACAAGCTAATTTTAATTGGGTTTGTGCCAATGTAGATGTGGGAAATTCTAGTATTCCAGATCCTTTTGAATATCAAAGTATAAGTGTTGAAAATATAAAAGTCACCTTTTTAGGCTTGGTAGAAACTAATGGAAGTGACACACACACAATTCCTTCTACGCATCCTTGGAGAGTTCAAGATCTTACTTTTCAACGACCAGAAAATGTAATAGCTCAATATGCCGATATTAAATTACAAGAAAATTCTGATTTATACATTGCCTTAACGCATCTTGGTTTTAACGGAGGAAGTAATTCTTTAGGCGATACTCAAATTGCTGAACAATATCCTTATTTTGATCTTATTATTGGAGGTCATTCTCATCAAAAAATAAATACTACTATTAATAATATTCCAATATTTCAGTCTGGGTCTAATTTAAATGGTCTTGGTAAAATTGAATTAACAATTAAAGACAAAACCGTTCAAACAATAAATTATGAATTAATAGACCTAAATAGCTATACTGAATATGATGCTGATTTAAAAACAATTATAGACGATTACAATGATTTACCTTATTTAAATGAAATTATTGGATATTCTCATTTTAATCATAATAAATCTCAAGTTGGTTGTTTTTATACAGATGCTTTAAAAGGTGCTATGAATGTAGATGTTACTTTTCAGAATACTGGAGGAGTTCGTTCTACACTAAATAAAGGGGATATTACAAATAGAGAAATTTTTGAGATTTCTCCATTTAATAACGGTACTGTTATCTATAATATGAGCGTAACTGAAATTAAAAACTTTTTAATAGGATCAAGGTCGGGCTTTTACTATTCTGGAATTCAAATTGAGCAAATTGGTAATGAAATTCAAATTAAAGACTTAAATAATAACATAATACCTAATAATACTATTTTAACGGTTGGAACAATTGATTACATACCTGCAGTTTACGAAAATTATTTCCCTTCAAATGGAAATATTCAATTGTTGACGGGTGCCGAAACAATAATAACCTACTTAAAAAATTATAATAGTGATGTAAACTATTCGGATTGCAATAATTTATTTAGGTTTCAATAATAACTAAAGTCAATAAATAACTTACTCATCCTGAGTAAAATCAACATAATTTTAAATATTATATGCAAAAAAGATTTTCTTAAAGTTTTAAGAAGTCTATTAAAATAGAATATTATTAATTAATTTTGTGATGAATTTCTTCGGGGCAGAGTGCAATTCTCTACCGGCGGTAAAAGTCCGCGACTCCTTGAAAAAGGACTGATTTGGTGAAACTCCAAAACCGACAGTTAAAGTCTGGATGAGAGAAGAAAAAGTCTATCACTTAATTATGTAATTGATGTAAATCAGTTGCATATTATATTGTTGTACACTTTGCTCAGAAGAATTAATATTAATAATTTAAAATTAGCAAAGATGAATAGTATAAATACATTTGGAAAAGACAGCGTAGAAAGAGTTAACAATGCTGTTAAAAAATTACAACAAGGTTTCGGAATTTTACTAGTAGATGATGAAAATAGAGAAAATGAAGGTGATATTATTTTTTCTGCAGAGAAAATGACAGAAAAAGATATGGCTTTAATGATCCGAGAATGTAGTGGAATAGTATGTCTTTGTTTAACTGATGAAAAGTCTCAAAGTCTTCAATTAAAACCAATGGTTAGTAACAATACGAGTAAAAACCAAACGGCTTTTACCATATCAATTGAAGCAAAAAAAGGAGTAACTACAGGGGTATCAGCAAAGGATAGATTGCATACAATCAAAACAGCCATTTCAGAAGAAGCAAAACCGGAAGATTTATCACATCCAGGTCACGTATTTCCTTTATTAGCACAAACAAATGGAGTTTTTAAAAGAAGAGGACATACGGAAGGAAGTATAGACTTAATGAAAATATCAGGTTTAAAAGAATATGCTGTTTTATGTGAATTAACAAATGTAGACGGCACAATGTCACGACTTCCTGAAATTTGTGATTTTGCAAACAAACAAAATATGACAGTTGTTACTATTGAAGATATTTTTCAATATAGAATGATGACTGAAAAAAATATGGAAAAACTTGAAATGATAAATTAGTATTCCACATACAACAACTCGTAAAATGAGTACTCACATTTAAACTAATAAAGACAACAAACATTCAATATATTATTTGCAACGGCAGAAAAAACTCCAATTTTCCAGTTGCACAAATATTATATAATTCGTAAGCAATATTATAAAACATACCACTTGTACTTTTTTTAGTATATTCGCTGTATGCAACAAGAATTAAAATCTGAAATAACAAAGCAACACATTGTGCATGAAGCGTTTAATCTGTTTTATAAAAACGGATTTAAAAGTACAAGTATAAATGATGTAATGAAAGCTACAAAAATGAGTAAAGGAGCTTTCTATCATCATTACAAAAGTAAACACCAACTTGGATTAGAAGTAATTGAATTAAAAATTCAAAAACGTGTTTACGATGGTATGATTTTACCTTTAAAAGAACCTGGGCATGCAATGGAAATTTTACAAAGCACTTTTTTAAATAGAATTAAGTCCTTTTCTTTTTATGATAAACAAAACGGATGCCCTATGAACAACTTTATCAATGAAATAGGAAATTATGAAAGTAGCTATCAATTGGCTTTAAAAAACATTGTTGAAAAATGGAAAAAAGAACTTGTAATTCTTATTGAAAAAGGTAAAAAGCAAAACGCTATAAAAAAAGAAATTGCTAGTGAAGCCGTAGCAATTTATTTAATTAGTGCTTTTGAAGGAATTAGAGGAATTAGAAAATTATATGATAATGATAGTATTCTTGATCAATATATTTCTGGTTTATCATTATACTTAAATCAATTAAAACCATAATTTTTTTACAAATAAACACACCAATTAGAATGTTTTAATAAATTTATTCAAGCAATAAAAAAACAACTTTTCTATTTATATAAAAATAATAAAACCTGAACACTATGAGCATTAAAACAAATAATAAAACTTTAGCAATAAACTTATTACGTATTTCATTTGGTATAAACTTTTTTTTCCATGGAATAGTAAGGTTGCCCAATTTAGAAGGATTTGTAATGGGAATGCAAAACACATTTCAAAACACATTTCTTCCAACTATATTAGTTACACCAATGGCATATGCAATACCTATTGCAGAACTTATAATTGGACTTCTATTACTAATTAATAAATTCACTAGAGAAACTCTAATTGCTACTTTTATATTAATGAATATTTTGGTTACTGGAAGTTGTATAGCACAAAAATGGGATGTTGTAGGCTTACAAGCAACCTATATAGGTTTCTTATTCTTACTATTATACTTTACAACAGACAATTCATCATCAACTAAAATATAAATTTAAAACACGCTTAATTTTTACAAGCTGTTATAACACATCAAAATAAAATAACCTCATTTCATTATAATCATAAGTCAAATTATAAATAATCTACTAAAAAAATAAATCATTATGAGTGTTAAAAATAAAGTAATCATTGTAACTGGATCTTCTAAAGGTATTGGAAAGGAAGTTGCTATTCTATTAGCTAAAAATGGGGCAAAAGTAATTGTAAATCATTCTAATAGTGAAATTGAAGCAAATAAAACCGTAGCATATATTATTAAAAACGGTGGAACAGCTTTGGCAATTAAAGCTGATGTTAGTAATAAAAATGACGTAACCAATCTATTTGATAAAGCTATTGAAACTTTTGGTAAAGTAGATGTTTTGGTAAATAATGCTGGTATTATGTATAATAAATTTTTAAAGGATAATACCCAGGAAGAATTTACAAAACTCTTTAATGTAAATGTTAGAGGTATTTTTAATACACTTCAAGAAGCAAATAGTAAATTAGCAGATAATGGAAATATTATTAACTTTTCTTCTAGCACAGCAAAATTAATGTTTCCAAAATACGCTTTATATTCGGCCACAAAAGCAGCAGTTGAGCAAATGACAAAAGTTTTTTCTAAAGAAGTAGGAAGAGGAATTTCTGTTAATGCCATTGCTCCTGGTGCAACAGCAACAGAATTATTCTTAAATGGAAAATCTCAAGAAACTATTGATAAGTTAAGTGCTATGAATGCCTTTAATAGATTAGCAGAACCTATTGATATTGCTAAAGTAGTTTTGTTCTTAGCAAGTGATGATTCTAAATGGATTTCTGGACAAGTAATTGGTGCGAATGGTGCTTTGGTTTAGTTAAAAATAAAAATCCAGTGGTTCTAACATCATATAATTAATTGCGATATCTTGTAATATAGAATGTTTCTTAAACATAAAAAACTTAATTTTAAACTTCTGTAAATTACGTTTTCAAAAACGGAACAAACCCATTAGCTGCAATTAACCAACTAAAAAAATGAATAAAGACACTGATTTTATACAATGCAAAAAGTGTGGAGCAGCATTGAGTGATAATTTTTGCTCTAAATGTGGAAATCCCAAAACATTAAAAAAAATTAACGGAAATTACATTCTATCGGAAATTGTAAGTGTACTAAACTTTGATAAAGGTATTTTCTATACAATAAAAGAGTTGCTTTTAAGACCAGGAGAAAACATTCAAAAATTCATTCATAACGACAGAAATAGACTTGTAAAACCTATAATATTTGTTATAGTTTGCTCATTAATTTACACGATAGCTCAACAATTTTTAAAATTTGAAGACGGTTATGTAAAAGCTGGTGGATTTGGAGATTCTGCTGTTACTATTATTTACGAATGGATACAAAAAAACTATGGTTATGCAAATATATTAATGGCTATTTTTATAACAATTTGGATTAAAATTTTCTTTAAAAAGTACGTTTACAATTTTTTTGAAATATTAATTCTATTGTGTTTTATAATGGGAATAGGAATGTTAATATATACAACATTTGGAATTATAGAAACTATAACTAAATTGAAAATATTACATATTGGAGGAGCTATAGGATTTTTTTATACTGCGTGGGCAATCGGACAATTTTTTGATAAAACTAAAAAAATAAACTATTTAAAAGCATTGGTAGCCTATTTTTTAGGAATGGTAACTTTTTATGCGATTGCAGTAATTTTAGGATTCGGAATTGACTTTATATCAAAAATTTAGAGATTTAATTATTAATGAAATAAAAACAACATCCGCCAACAAATACACATATATAATTGCTAAGCCCAGTAATATAGAATGTTTCTAAAGGCTAATTTTATTAGTTTTATAAAACGAAAAATTCCAACAAATAAAAACAATTTAGGTTACACTAAAAATTTCGTATTTATTTACTCCTTATGACAGAACAAGAAATAAAAAAACATTTAAATCAAATTCAAAAAATTCAAGATGAAAGACAAGAAAAATTTTACTCTTGGTTAAAAACACTCATAACTATTTCAATAGGATTGTTTGGAATATTAGTTTCATTTAAGACTAATACTAGCGATTCATTTTTAAGAGCTTTATTTTTTTCAATTGCATTATCATCACTTGGATTAGGTATTCTATTTGGAATATTTTTATTATACTCTGAAGTTCATATTTTAGATAAAACAAGAAATAAGATTACTGAGTTTGTATTAAAAAGATTAGACGGAAATCCAGATCCTGTAGAATTTGAACAAATCAACCCTTCAATATTCTTTGTAATTTCAAGAAAGCTATGCTATATGTTTTATATAGTTTCATTGATTTCCTTGATAATTTACACATTGATTAACGAATTTAAAACGATGTGGCAACTATACTAATAAAAAATTGCTAAACGAAATATAAAAGTCTATCACTAAAACCATATATATTTAAAAAGTTTAAAAATTGTGTTTTTCTTGTTAATCATGATTTAATAATTTCCTGGTTTCCAATTTTTATCAGTCAGCGATTTATGAACACGTGCCTTTAACTCTGCCTCCATTCCTTTATCTCCTTGTTGTTCCATCCATTTATCCAAATCTTTGCTTAACTCTGCTTTAATGTTTACATATTTTGAATTAGATGCTAAATTATTCAATTCCCATGGGTCTTTCTCAAGATCATATAGTTCATCCTGAGGTCGGTGCATGGTTCTCTTTAATAGTCTGGCTGCTGTTTCATTGGTTTTTGCAGCCTTTTTCCATTGCGCCCAGTCCCCTTCTTCTTTTTCCTTATCCCTTATATGTGTTATGGTATTAGACGGTATACCATCAGGGTTTAGATTTCGGATATACTTGTAACGAAAATCTCTTACCGACCTTATGGGATAAGGTAAACCTGATATAATTCCTTGATTGGTGTGTGAGCCATAAATTAGGCTTCGGCTTTCATCTGTTTTTCCTTTAAGTACATTAATAAAACTTATACCATCAATATTTGAGGGAGGTTCTGCTCCTGCAGCTTCAAGAAAAGTTGGCAATACATCAACAAAACTAAGCATTGCATTGCTTGAAGATGCTGCTTTTACTTTTTCAGGCCAACGCACAATAAAAGGAACACGTAATCCAGATTCATAACACGACCATTTTGCCATGTGACCATAACCGTGATCCGAAGCATAAATAAACAATGTATTTTGTTCTTTTCCACTTTTTTTCAAGAGATTTAAAGCTATTCCAAGCTCTTTATCAACTAATTTGATATCGGCATAATAGTCAGCTAATAAGTTTCTCATTTCAGGAATATCGGGTAAAAAAGCTGGCATCTCAATGTCTTTTGGATTATAGTTTCCTTTAACATGAGGGCTATGGGGTTCGTTTGAAGCAATGATCAAACAGTAAGGCTCCCTCCCATTAATCACCTTCGAAATATCCTTTTGATCAATGTATTCAAATGGATAAATTTCTTTTGGATGGATATGCTTTTTACCTGCCAAAACAACACGGTAGCCCAACGGTTTTAAATACGTTGGCAATGAAATAATTCCCTGCTTAGTAGAGCCATGGTTCATATAGCAACCGTTTCGATGTGGGAAAAGGCCTGTGTAAAGCATACTTCGAGCAGGTGCACACATAGCAGTAGTAGTAAACATCCGGTTGAAACGCATACCTTCAGCTGCCAATCTATCGATATTTGGAGTTTTTACTACATCGTTTCCATAGCATCCCACATCCCAAATACTTTGATCATCCGCTAGGAAAAAAATGATGTTAGGTTTTGCTGTTTTACTTTTTGCTAACGCAACATTTATACCTGCAAAACAAATCGTGACAATTAATAATTGAAGTTTAATTCTGTTAATTAGAAATCTATTTTTCATATTTTCTATTCAATTTTATTCGCTTTTTTTAATCGAGATTGATATTCTGATCTATATTTCCATTTTTCGATGTAGGGTTTGTACTCAGAAGTATTATACCAAAATTGTTTTTTTGGATCAAGAATAGATAGTCCTTCCTTGTAATCATTTCCGTCTATACAGCTTGTCACAGACATAAGTCAATCAATATAATAACCAATCTTACCTTTATTGGCATATATCAATAGGATAACCTCTGTCTCAACGTTAACCTCTTTTATATTGTAAAGAACATATTGTTTTTACTTAATATTTTCTATTATCAGCTTATAATCATTGTAAATAAGGAAAACTTTACTTATCCCAATATTGATTTACTATTTCCTGAATATGAGGGTAATTTTTATCTGTTTCATTGTACATCTCTCGCTGTTGTTTCAATTCTTTTTTCAAAGTTCTAATAATTTGCACATACTCAGGATTGTTATATACATTGTTTACTTCATGTGGATCTTTTGATAGATCATACAATTCCCATGAAGGAGGTGTTGGCCGTATTTTAAAGGATTTTTCTTTAGGAAGCCAAGTCCTTGATTGTTTACCTGTTTCGTTCAAATCCCAATGCCTACCATAAAAGAAAATGAGTTTATAGTCTTTGGTACGAATACCAAAATGACTAGGAATGTCATGATGACTTAAGTGCAACCAATAACGGTAGTAACTTGCGGTACGCCAGTCTTTTGGAGTTTCACCTTTTAATAATGGTTTAATACTGTTTCCTTGCATCTTATCGGGTACTTTACCTCCAGCCAAATCAATAAGTGTAGGTGCAAAATCTGTATTATTAATAAGCATATTATTACGTTGCCCAGTTTTAACCATTTTGGGATAACGAACAATAAATGGCATGCGCATCGATTCTTCGTACATCCATCGTTTATCTACCAAATCATGCTCTCCAAGCATCATCCCTTGATCGGCAGTATAAACAATCACCGTATTTTCATACAAACCATTGTCTTTTAAATATTGAATAAGTCTCCCAATATTATCATCTACACCTTTTACGCAACGAAGGTATTTTTTTAGGTATATTTGATATGCCTTTGATGTTGCCTCTTTATCCGAAATAGCATCATCTATTTTATAGTGGTCTACATACCCTTGATACTTGAACCTTCGTGATATAGAAGTTCCAATCTCATGAATTAAACTATCATTTTTCCCTCTAGTGCCTTCCGATCCCCAATTAGGTTGATCGTATAAACTTTCTGGTTCTGGAATTTTTACATCAGCCAAGTAGCTGTTGTAGCGTGGTGCATTCTCAAACCAATCGTGTGGTGCTTTAAAATGACACATCAAGAAAAATGGGGTCTCTTTTTTATCTCTATTTTTAATCCAACCTATAGCCTTTTTAGCAATTACATCGGACGAATGTCCTACGCTTTTAACCACATTGTTTGGATAAATCCCATTGCCCTTCTCAAAAAATGTTGGATTAAAATATTTACCTTGTCCTGGTACAACACTGTAAAAATCAAATGCAGTTGGTTCGCAGTCTAAATGCCATTTTCCAATCATAGCCGTTTGGTAGCCTTGCTTTTTAATTTCTTGTGGAAGATAAAGTTGAGCTGTTTCTAAAGGTCTGCTGAAGTCTAGCATATGGTTAGTTTGACTGTATTGCCCTGTTATAATAGTAGCTCTACTTGGCGTACAAATAGAGTTTGTTGCAAAACAATTCTCAAAAACCATTCCTTCATTTGCCAATTTATCAAGGTTTGGTGTTGGGTTTAAGGATGCCAATCGGCCACCATAAGCACCTATTGCATGAGCCGCATGGTCATCACTCATGATATAGATGATATTGGGCTTTTTCTGAGCATAAGCACTTACTGACAATAACAATGCTAATAATACGGTATAAATATATGTCTTCATTTCTATAATTTATGTTTGTTTCTTTTAAAGCCTAATTTCTAATTTTTGCAATGCCTCATCCAGAGAAGTTCGATAGACTCTTGTAGGTATAAATGCAGGCTCTATATCTCTTGAATCATTAATTTTGCCTTTGATATCATCCAAATTACATCTGTATTCAATTAATACCCGAGCAGCATAAAATCGGGTGACTATATTTTCGTGTATGAGTAGTTCACCTAATACTTGGATAGCATCTCTGCTCTTTTCAATTTTGACCAATGATTCTGACGCTGCAAGGCGAACAATACTATCATCATCTTTCAATAGCCCTTTCAACAAGGCTAAAGTACTTTGATTATTATTTTCGAGCGACGAAATCCCCATAACAGCCCAATACCTTACAATTGGAGAAGCATCTGATAAACCTGCAATCAAAGCTTTGAGATGAGCTTCACCTCTAACATTTTTATCGGCAATGGAAAGTATCTTTTTGATAGGGAATACATTGTTATCAGCAAAAGCATCTAAAGGAGATAAATCCCTTGAAACACCACGCATATAAGGTTCTGGAATAAGAGAAAGGTCGCGGTTAGCAATCATCCAATCAAATAAGATACTTTTCATTTCTTCCATTTTTTTATGGTATTGAGGATCATTTACTAGATTTTTCATCTGGTACGGGTCGTTTTGAATATCATAAAACTCCTCTATAGGTTTACTCTTTTGCATTAACCAACCGGTTTGTTCATTAAGTTTGTCTGCTCTGTCTAATTTTCGAAGTTCAATTCGGATAGGAGTTGGCTCGGAATATTCACACCAAGGCATTCGTGCTTTGTTATGCATAAAATTGCGATTATACTGATAACGTCCATCGCTCACTGAACGACTAAAGTCAATGTTTTCACCAATTCTGTCTTTTATCGAAAATGTATAATCCCGCTTCTCACGCTCTGCTCCTAAAAACACCTTTCCTGGTAAATTTTCAGGAATTTCGCATCCTGTTATAGATAACATTGTTGGAGCTAAATCAACGAAATTAATTAAATCGGATTTTTCTTCACCAGGTTTAACACCAGATAAATACTGATATTTTTTAGGGAACTTAATGATAAAAGGCACCTTTGTACCTGAATCGTACAGCCATCGCTTATGACGCGGCAAGCCATCTCCATGGTCAGAATAAAAGAAAACGATGGTATTTTCGGCTAAGCCCGATTCTTCCAATTGTTTCAGAATTTCGTTCATCCACATATCCATAATTGTAATTTGCGTGTGCAAAGCCGCCAAGTTTTCTCTAACTTTTGGTGTGTTTGGATAATAAGACGGAACGGGAACATTATCGGGCGTATGCCTTGCTTCCGGTGGTAACAAGCTGTTTATGGTGTGCAACTGAAATTTATCATAACGTGTTTGTGATTGATGGGTGAGAAACATATTGAAGACACAAAAGAAGGGTTTATCCTTAGGGAGGTTAGCCAGATTATTCACAACCAACGAATCATAGGGAGCGAACCCATCGTAGTCCCAAGCTTCGGGTGCGCTAAAATTGTAGTCCTTTTTGTTAAAGTTCAGACAATAATACCCTGATTCTCTAAGATCTTCACTGAAACATTTGACATCTTTACTGAGTGTTGTATGAGCTCTTAAATGTTGTGTTCCCAAAGAACTGGCATATTTACCTGTAATAATGGATGACCTTGCTGGAGTGCAAACCGAGGCTGAAGCATAGGCATTGCTATACAGCACTCCTTCTTTTGCCATTTTATCAATAGTTGGGGTATAAGCATATTCATCATCATAACAGCCAAAGTGAGGACTAATATCCTCTGTTGTAATCCAGAGAATATTAGGTTTTTTCTCTGCTTTATTTTGAGCAACAAGTGTTTTTTGCATTGTAAAAACGGTTACAAACACCACTAATATTAATTTTATTCTCCCCATGATTTCTATTTACTTAATCTTTAAGTTTTTTCTTTGGGACTTCTGCCCCAACTTCCAATCTCCAGTTATACAATTTATCTTTTAATATTTTAATTGCTCTGGAAATAGACTGTATTATTTGTTTTATTAAAGCCCTATTTACGCACTTCAATTTTATATACCAATGCTGCATCAGCTTCAGCAGGCTTTTCTTTTGGCTGTGTAACAGTCAAACCTTTTGATGTACGTTTCCATTTAATTTTCTCATTGCTACCTAAAACTGTTACAGATTTCACTTTTATGTTTTTTGCTTTATCTGCAAAAGTTGTAAGCGTGCGTGTAGGCTCTTCATTGTTCCACCCAAGCTGGATAGCATAAACAATATTACCTTTGCTAGTATAACGAAGATCTTCAGCATTCAGCTTGTCAAGATTTTTTTTAATCCTGCCGTATTCATTCCATTCGTCTGCAGGGTCTCTTTTCAAGATAGTTGTACCTTCTCCATAAGCCACAAATGGTCGTGTTTCATAAATAGCTTCTCCGTAAGGCCTCATCCAAGCTCCGATTCCTTCCATCGCTTTAACTTGTTCTATGGGAATAGTCCCGTCTGCTTTTGGCCCGGCCGACAATAACATCACTCCATTTTTGCTCACGACATCTGCTAACATTCGAATAGCCTTTTCGGATTGAATAGCGGTACGTCTAAACTTATTATAAGACCAAGCAGCTCCTAAAATAAAATCGGTTATCCATACTTCCGAAGTAATATCTTCCATTGTTGCACGCTCTACATTCACAACCGCTATGTCGGTAGGAAAGCAATCTCCTTTAGTATTTACAACTACTTCTTTGCCCAATTCGGCTGCTTTATTGAAATAGTTAGCTAAAAATTGCTTGCGATACGAATCTTGTATATAACGAGGACCAAAATCCATCCAAATATAATCAGGGCAATACGTATCTATAACTTCGTTTAGTTTTGCCAGCCATAAATCTTCTGCCTCTTCATAACCCATATTACAGTAAAGTTTTCGGTATTTTGGGTCTTGAGGAACTTCGCAGTTTTCGTAAGCATAAATGTGTCGGCTCGAAGGTCTTAAGTAGCTACTTTCTGGTTTTGGATAAAACAAGTTGTGAAAACCGTGATGAAAGGTAGTCATAAACTTGAGGTCTCGCTTTTTCACTTCATCACTAATGGCTTTTACCACATTAATATGGGGGCCCATTTGTGCTGAATTCCATTCATTCACTTCACTGTCCCAAAGCGAAAAACCATCATGATGCTCTGCTATAGAACCAATAAATTTAGCTCCCATATTTTCGAACATATCCACCCACTCTTTTGCTGAAAAATTTTCTGCTTTCCACTCTTTAATAAAATCGTGATACTGAAAATCTCTACCATAGGTTTCTTCATGGTATTTATAGGTTGTACTTCCAAAACCTTCCTTTTTATCAGGCACATACATCCAGCGTGGATACCACTCACTACCATAGGCAGGAACAGAATAGACACCCCAATGAAAATAAACCCCCAATTTTGCATCAGCAAACCACTCTGGAGCAACTTTGTGTTTTTTTAGTGATTCCCAATCTGTTGTATATTTGGTTTGAGCATTCATTGTGGATACACAAAAACACAATAATAGTACTGCAATTATTGATTTCATAATTATTCTAATTTTGATAAATTCAGTTTAATTTTATTTATTTAATCTATTCAAACGATTTCAATTATTCTATTTTCAATTTATAATCATGTGCTCCAGGTGAAAAATTACTGCGTTTCACCACGGTTCCTGTTGATCTGGTACCTTTTCCCCAATCTATCTCAGCACGATTATCTCCAAGCACAATATTGGTAAGCTTTTCTTTCATAGCCTTTACTACGTTTTTGTAATTCTTATCAAATGCTAGATTATTTATTTCATGTGGATCTTTTGAAACATGGTACAGCGCCGGATCTAAATCTTTATAATTGGCATGGAGCGCCCACTCCATGTTTACACCACGTTTCTTGTTTGGACGTGTTTGCATTGAGAATACATATTCTTTTGTACGAATAAAAGCTCTTGGACCTGTAACCGCATGACTTTCGCCAATAACATAATCTCGTTGAGGCGCTTTTTTAGAAGTTACTTTTGCTAAATCTAATCCATCAAGGTATTTGTAATCTTCAAGGTTTATATCGGCACCTGCGGCAGCAATAATGGTTGGTGCTATATCTACAAACTCTGTATAGTTTTTAACCACCTTTCCTGCCGGAAATAATTTTTGATTGGAGGATACAACAATAATAGGATTATGACTGTCGATTTCCCAAGGTGTAAACTTTGAGTATGCACCATGTTCGTTTAGTTTCCATCCATGGTCTCCATTTACATAAACAATCATCCAAGGCTGACTATTCTTCTCACTATATGCAATGAATGCATCAGCAGACTGGCCAACCAAGTTATCTCCATAAGCGCAAAACGCATAATAATCCTGAATCATTCGTTGCTTCTGCTCATTAGTAAAGTTGTTAGAAAATGAACCTTTAACTTGCCTTTTTAACTGGGAAGGCATAGTTTCCCATTCTTTGTCTGTAAGCTCAGGAACCTTATAAGTATGCTTGTGAAAACGGTCTCGATAATTTGATGGTGGCAGCACTGGAGTATGAGGAAAATTAAATCCGATATGACAAAATAACGGTTTCGAAGCGTCCACTCCGTTAAAGGCTGTATTTCCAATTTTAAATGACTTATTTTCATTTTTCAGAAAGCTAATAAATGACGATGTAATAGCTCCATCTCTTGTTTTACCATCTTCGCGAGGGCTAACTCCTGCTAAAATTCCTGGGGTAAAAAAATAATTGGGCTCTTTTGTTCCATACTTTCGTAACAAATTTAGTTTATCAGAAGCTTCTTTGGCCATCCCGAAAAATTGAGCATTCTCATCTTCCAATTGCTTAGATATATAGTAAACCTTATCATTATCAATTTTAAGGAATTCAACTTGTTTAATTTTTTTTACAAGTTTTTGACCATTTAACTCAGTAACATTGGAAAGCTTTCCCCATCCCGTCATTCCTTCATCAGTTAATATCCTACCATCAATATCGGTTTGATAAATCTGCGGTTTAACGGCTTTTCCATTCTCAACAGTTCGTAAACGCACTCCCAGTTTCCCAACATGTACTGTTTGGTAACCTAACTTTTCCATTTGTGCGGGTAAGTGTGGATACGAGTTATTTGTATTGTTGTTGTGGTACTCAAATTCGTACACCCCTGAACGAAACGGATACCTACCATAATGCATTGACGCCCTTGATGGAGCGCAACCTTGCGCCTGACAGTATGAATTCACAAAAGTAGTACCCATTGAAGCCAAGCGGTCTATATTTGGGGATTCTACATAGCCAAGTTCACTCATTTCACGTCCGTGCAACATTTTATTAAATGTACGAACTGCATCATAACGATGATCATCCGTTAAAATCCAAAGCACATTGGGTTTCTGCTGTGCGAATATGGTTTTTGCTGAGCTAAAGAAGATAGCTAAAACCAAAAAAAATAATTTAAAATATCTCATGTTGTATGTCTATGTTTTACTGTTAATTATTATATTAATATTTACCTTTTGGAACCAAAACATTATTACATTATTATCTAGATGATAAAATCAAGGTGGATAAATTTCGGCTACTACAAATACGCATTCAAAACAATCAAAAGTTTATTTATAATTTCTATTTTTACTGTAGTGCACTTAGCATTTTCAAGGCCTTTTTATCAACAGTTAGGAAAATGGTTAAAATAATGTGGTGAACAATAGTTTTTGACGCATATTATCACTTTAATATCTAATTAAAATAAGATATTAAAGTTTCGTTATTCATTAATATCTATTTCCATCCTGATTTTTGTTTAAAATATTCATTAATTCCATATCCTGTATATTTTGACAATGGTGTCCATTCTTTAGGGATATGCTTTTGTAATTCTTTTATTATATGCTGATGCTCTTCCAACTTTGCCAAATTATACCATTCGTTAGGGTCTTTTTTCATATCATATAATTCAAGTGAATTATCTTCGTATTGGGTCAACCTATAACGGTCACCTCTAACAACAATATTATTCTCTCCATAAAAACATAATGCTGGATGTTTCCATTTCTTTTTAGGGTTTTTCATTAAGCTTTTCAATGAGTTTCCTTCTAGTTGTTCTAAAACAGGTATTTTACACAAATCTAGTAGCGTAGGATAAACATCAACAAGTTCAACTGTTGCATTACACGTTTTACCGCTATTATTAGATACATCTTTAAATATCAAAATAGACCTTGTATCACGTTCCCATAACGCTTGTTTTGCAACCCTATTCTTTTCTCCAAGATGATATCCGTGATCAGACCATAAGACAACAACGGTGTTATTTGCGTAAGCAGAGTTTTCTAAAGCGTCAAGCACCAAACCTACTTGTGCATCCACAAAGGCTACACAAGCAGAATAAGCCTGAATTACCTCTTTCCATTCTCCTCTTTCTAATAAACCTTCTGTTGAGGGCATCTGCGGTACATTTGCAACACGTTTCCCCATTTCTGGAATATCATCCATATCATCCTTTTTATAAGGAGGTAATTTTATATCTTCCAAAGGAAACATATCAAACCATTTTTTTGGTACATGCCAAGGAACATGAGGGCGATTAAAGCCAACAGCAAGAAAAAAAGGTTTATCATGATTTTGGTTCAACTTATTTACTCCCCACATTGCAGACTTATTATCTGGCATTAGGTTATCATAATCTGGAAAAGCACCCCAATCAGTCATGGTATTTCCAATTTTATTTGGCATTACAGAAGGATCATAATTCATTCGTTGTGGTGGCTTTGGTCCAGCTCTATCAAAACATCCACCAAATTCCTGAAAGAATTCAGTTTCGTCACCTCCACTATAAATTTTACCCACACTCATGGTTTTGTAGCCATTTTGCTCAAAATAATCTTGCATATAGATTGCTTTGCTTGCAGCTACACTACCTTTTTTAATATTACTTGCATCTAACTGTAAATAATTTCCAGTGGTTGAAGGGTATAGTCCTGTCATAATACTAGCTCGAGAAGGACCACAAATTGGAGCTTGACAATGGGCATTATTAAACAATGTACCTTGTTTTGCTAATCTATCTATGTTGGGTGTTGGTACACTGATAGAACCATTCATACATGATGCATAATCATTTAAATCATCAATGGCAATAAATACCACATTTGGCTTGTCTTGCGCAATTATAATTTGCAATAAAGTTAGTAGTAAACCTGTTAATCTTATTTTTAGTTTCATATCACTTAATTATCTTATGTTATATGCATTAACCTTTAGCCTAACAAAGGAATTAATTTTAGCTAAACCAAAGAATTTAAATCTTTAGAATAATATTAACAATTAAAAATATTTTAAAAATAAATAATAACATTCATATATATACCTTAATTTTACACACTGATTATCAACTGTTAAAAATTTTAAACAACTTAACAATGATTAAATATGTATTTAGCTTTATTCTAGTCTTTACAATATCAAATTCAATAACAGCAACAGTAAATAGTGTTTTGAATGACACTTTAAACTCACTAAATAATGAATCTGAAAGAAGTGTATTTAAAAATTCCTACTTACGCATAGAGAAGCTAGAACAAGAAATGCTATTAAATAAAAATAAGGGAGACAGTATAGCATATTTAAAAACAAAACTCCAATTAATAGGAAAACTATCAGATGTAGGAAGGTATCAACAAGCACATAAACTGGCTTGGGAAATTTACCCAAAAATAAATAGCCTAGAACCAATTGAATTAAAACTTGATATCCTTATTCGTTTAGTGCGACTGTATGTTTTATTTGAACAACACAAAAAGGCTAACGATGTACTTTATACTCACTTTGATCAAACACGTTTACTTTGCAATAAAAGTAAAGATAGTATCTATTTACTTGGAAGACTTTATATTATGCAAGCGCATCTAGAATCAAATGTGAATAAAAACTATTTGAAAGCTGAGTCTATTCTTCTCAATTGCATTAGTAAAGGGATTGCAGATAATAAAAATAACTCAACTATATATTATGCCAAATGGCAATTAGCAGAACTATATCTGACAATGTTTCGGATAAATGATGCTGGCAAATTATTATTTGATTTAAGAGAACGATTTTCTGGAACAAACAAGCATATTAATACACTTATCTATTACAAAATAGGGGATTATTTTTCAATGCGAAATGAGGTAGATTCTGCAATTTTAAACTATACGAAAAGCTTGAAATTAATGAATAAACAAGAGCTTCATGCCGATTACAAACTAGAAATTCTAAATAATCTATCACAACTTTATTTTAAAAAAGGAAATTTATTAAAGGCATATCGTTATGTATTACTGTCAAAAGAACTAGGAGAAGAGCTTTTTGGAAGTAAAAGCGATCAAAACAGAGATTTATTTGAATTGAGTGATGAATTCACTAAAAAAATTCAAAAGCAAAAGTTATTATTGCTAAAAAAATCAAAAAGTATTCAGAGTTTAAGAATGGCCATTTATATTGGTATTTTATCTTTAATGATTATAATTATATTTTTCTACTTTATAAAAAAGGCAAAAAAGAACAAATTAGAACAACAACAATTAAAAGAAAAGCAAGAAGAAGAATTAAAGATTAAAGAAACGGCACTTGAGTCAAAAAATAAAAAGTTGCTTTCTTCGGCAATGCAATTAATTGAACGAGACAGCTTGTTAAAGGATATAAAAAAACAACTAAATTCACTAAAATTTAATGAAGAAAACAAGCCTATAATCCATAATATCCTTCATTCCTTAAAAATTAACCGATCACACAAATGGGAAGAATTTGAAACCCATTTTACTGCGGTAAACCATAATTTTTTTAAATCTTTAAAAGAAAAATATTCAGAACTCTCTAAAACTGATTTAAAAATATGTGCTTTTATCAATTTAGGTTTCTCAAGTAAAGACATTGCGCAAATTATGGGAATAGGCGCAGAAAGTGTAAATGTGTCACGTAGTCGCCTCCGAAAAAAATTAGGGTTAGAACGAGAAGTAAATTTAAATGAGTTTCTACAAAAATTTTACGAATAAACCTTTATTTCGAAATTTTATTTTATTACAACTAATTAAAAAATCTATCTTTATTCTAAAAATAAATATTCAAAAGCTTTTGTTTTCTTAGGTAATATTTTAAAAACGCTCTAGTTTAAATTAAGGTTTCGTTTTAGAAATGTAGGAATAATACTAAATTATTTCTTCAGTTAATTTTATTGCGTCACCAATAAATTTTGGACATAATTTTTGATGTAATCCCTTCTCTCCTATTATTTTTGCTCCTTCTTCTGTTGAACAATCATAACCCAACAACTCTTTACATTTAATTGTTCCATTTTCTTTTTTAAATTCATCCATAAAAAGACTCACTTTTTCTTTAGTGATTTTTTTAGATTCGAAATCTTCCTTGTCAGAAGATGCATATTTTAAACCAATTACCATACAAGCACCAGATACAGCACCACAAACTTCACCTTGAGTAAATCCACTACCAAAACCAGCTGTCATTTTTAAGGCTGGTTCCATATCTATATTTAAATCTTCAGAAAAGGCATTTAATGTTTTCTGACAACAATTTAATCCGTTTGAATTCTCTAAAATCCGTTCTATATTTTTTCCCATAGTTTTTTGTTTTACTTATAATAATTAAAATTTCAGATCTGTAATTAATACTGTTAAATTAAAAAAATGATTTAAATTACTAAATTTTATCAAATATAATTTCAATAAAATATTTCTGACCTTAACTTATTTCTGTATAGTTTAGAAATTATAAATCAAAAAAAAAACTCCTAATACTTATAAAAGAATTAGGAGTTTTTTATATTAAAACCTTTTACCAATACTAAATCCGTAAGAGAATGTTTTATATTCCTCTTTCCAATCATACATTAATGATGGAGCAATTTCCCATCCGTCTGAAATTTCAATTTCGTACTCTACTCCTGCCTTTAGAACAAAAAAGTTTTTAGTACTTTCACTAAATTCAAATTCAACTCCAGGACCTAAAATAACACCTAAATGATGATTAATATTGTATTTTGCCACAAATGAAGTTACTAAAACATTTGCTCTTTCTTCCTCTTCTTCATTATCAAGTTTAATTAAATAATTATCAAACTCCATATCAATCATAGTTCCTAAATTCCACTTTTCATTTAGCGTATAAAAATAGTCTACACCAATTGTAGGTATCCATTTACCAATACTTTCTTCATGTGTTTCGTGCTCATAAAATGCAGCGGATACATGAGTAAAACCTGTAAAAACTGCTAATTTGTGTTTTCCATGTTCTTCAGATAATGAATGTTTAGACTCTTCTTGATGATGTTGTGCATTAATTGCAAAACCCACTAACATTGTAAAAAGTAATGTGATTTTTGAAATTGTATTCATAATTATTTATAAATTTAGGATTGCAAATTTATAAAATTTCAATAAATTAAATGTAAAACACACATTTATTTTGCTTTTAATTATGAATGTGATAAAAACCCCTTAGAAAACAACTATCTTAAAGGTTAAATTATAAGAATTTAGAGTTGTTTTATTTTTAAAAAAATATGAAAAGGAACTGCTTTTAATGATTCTTATTTACTCTTTTTTAAATAATCTGGTAATTCTTTACTTAACCAATCCTGACGAACTGGAACGTGTACATCTAAATCTACTGTTTTCTCTAAAGCCCAAAACTCATGAGGTACATTTTCTGGAAACACAATCACTTCTCCTGCTCTAACTTCAACAAAAGTTTCTTTACCATCAATAATAGTTTTGATTTTCACGCTACCAGACATAATATATGTAATCTGCTCGTTTGGATGCTGGTGCCAAGGAATATGAGCTCCTTTTTCTAAATTGAAAATAGTCATTTGTCCTTTTTCACCATGAAACCATTTACGTTTTATGCCTTTACCAATAGTTTCAGATTCCATATCATCAAAATTGAAATGTTGCACTTTTGAAGTTGCTACAGAATCTATGGTTGTTACTTGCGCTTTTACCGAATTACTTGTAAATATTGTTATTACAGCCAATGCTGCTAATGTTATTTTAAAATTCATTGTGTTGTTATAATATTATAATTATGTATAAATTGTATATCTGAAATTAGTAATAATATAGCATAACGTCATGCTGAACTTGTTTCAGCATCTCATTACTATTTGGCATACAGCTATTTATTGAATGTGAATCTGAAACAAGTTCAGGGTGACGAACCTATTATTTTGTATCGAGAACTTATATTTTATCTAAACTACTCTATACTAGTTTCTTACCTAAAAATTTACTTTAAGTGATATTCGGTTTAAAATCCTTCTAAAACTATTTTACCTTTTGCTTTTCCTGTTTCTAAAAAAGCATGTGCTTTACGCAAATTTTCAGCATTTATAGTTCCAAAATTTTCACCTAATGTAGTTTTAATGGTTCCGTTATCAATTAAAGATGCTACTTCATTTAAAATATTATGTTGCTCAATCATATCTTCTGTTTGAAACATAGATCGTGTAAACATAAACTCAATATGCGTAGAAACCGCTTTAGCTTTAAAAGGCATCACATTAAAAGATTTTGGATCATCAATAAAACCAAATCTTCCTTGTGGTTTAATTAGTTTAGCTATCTCATCTGCATGTTGCTCTGTTCCATTTAAACTTACTACGTAATCTGGCGCAGTTAGATTATATTTCTCTAATTCCTCACTTAATTTATTTCTGTGGTTAATTACTGAATCTGCACCCAATTCTTTTAACCATTCTGTAGTTTCTGCTCTTGAAGCAGTTCCAATAATATTTAATTTTGTTAATTTTTTAGCCAATTGAACCAAAATTGAACCAACTCCACCTGCAGCACCAATTACTAAAATAGATTTGTTAGCATCGTCTTTTGAAACTTGTAATCTATCAAACAACATTTCGTAAGCAGTAAGTGATGTTAATGGTAAAGCAGCAGCTTCTGCATATGATAAACTTGAAGGTTTTTTACCAACAATACGCTCATCAACAACTTGATATTCAGCATAACTACCTTGTCGTGTAAAATCTCCCGCATACCAAACTTCATCTCCTACTTTAAAAAGTGTTACATCCTCACCTACTTCTTTTACAATACCGGTAGCATCCCAACCAATTACTTTCCAATCGTTTCCTTCAACAGGCATTCCTGCACGTACTTTGTAATCTGCTGGATTAACAGAAATAGCTTTTATTTCAACTAAAATATCTCTTCCTGTTGCTTTTGGGGTATTTAAATCTATGTCTTGTAGAGATTTTACATCTTCTATTGGAAGATTCTCTTTATATCCTATTGCTTTCATAATTTTGTGTTTTTAATAAAAAAAGTTCTAAACTTTAACACTTTAGAACTTTTAAATTAGACTAAATAAGTGTTAATTTTTATTTTTTCCAAGTAACTATATCTTCTAAATTTCGTCTAGATTTTCCAAATTCTGGATCTAATTTTCTATAACCAAAAGCAGTCATAAATGATAGACCATATTTATCAGTATCTACACCAAATTTTTCTTTTAATAAAGCCTCTGTTTTTTCTTGATGAAAACCTTCAATTGGGCAAGAGTCAATACCTATTAATGCTGCAGCAGTCATCATATTACCTAATGCAATGTAAGTTTGTTTAGAAGACCAATCAAATAGTTTTTTATCTGTATCTAAATCAAAATCATTTTCTTGAAATTCTCTATAGAATTTAGAATACATTTCAATTACATCTTCTGGTAATTGTTTAACATCTTTCATCATATGCATAATATAATCTGCATCATGTTTTACCATTGGTGCTTTCATACTTAAACCTAAAACAAAATGACTTGCAGTATCTAATTTTAATGGTGCTCCCCAAGCTACAGGTTTTAACAACTCACGTAATTCTTTGTTCTGAACAACAATAAAATGCCAAGGTTCAAACCCAAATGAACTTGGTGATAAATTTGCTGTTTTTAAGATGAAATTAATATTCTCATCTGAAACTGTTTTAGTTGCATCAAATTCTTTAGTAGCATGTCTGAAATTAAATGCATTTAAAATATCTTCTTTTGAAATGTTAGGTGTACTCATTTTATATTTTTTTTAGTTGTTTGTTTTTATTTATGAGGCAAATGTAAAAGAAGTTTACATATAATTAGAGTATTAAAAAAGGTAATAATAGTATAAATAAAGGTTTAAGTGCTTTTTATTCTTAAAATTTCGTTAAAACCTACAAAATAACCTCATATTAACTTCTATTTATACCATAATAGAATAATTAATCCTTTAATAATACAATTTAATAATATATCCGTAATTAATAATAATATAATATAACGTCATGCAGAACTCGTTTTAGTATCTCATTACTATTTAACATACAGCTATTTATTATATGCGACCCTGAAACAAGTTCAGGGTGACGAACCTACTATGTAATATTTCTGGAAATCAATTTAATTACTGACTATTTGGTTTTTATTTTTTTAATATCCGTCATGCTGAACTTGTTTCAGCATCTCATTACTACTTGACATACAGCTGCTTATTGAATTCGACCCTGAAACAAGTTCAGGGTGACGAACGTATAATGTAATATTGCGGGCTAACAATTTAATTACTGACCATTTGGTTTTTATTTTTTCAATATCCGTCATGCTGAACTTGTTTCAGCATCTAATTCCTATTTAACATACAGCTATTTATTGCATGCGACCCTGAAACAAGTTCAGGGTGACGAACGTATAATGTAATATTGCGGGCAATCAAATTAATTAATAACTATTTGGTTTTTATTTTTTTAATATCCTTAATAAAATATCCAAACATTATTATTATAAAAAAAGCAAATGGTAGTGAAGTTATAATTAATAAACGTTGTACAGCCTCTAAAACATTAACGCTAGCTTTAATATTACCTAAAAGCACTAAAGCAATAGTAGCCAATAAAATAAAAATAGACCAAATTACCCTATGTGTTTTATTTGGATCTTTAGAACCATTATCTGTAAACATACTTAATACAAATACCGCAGAATCTACAGATGTAATTAAAAAACTAATTAATAAAAAAATAGATGTTATGTTTAAAAATGTAGCGTATGGATAGTGTTCAAAAAAAACAAATATTGAAGAAAATACATTATTAAATTGGTTGTTATAAACACCCCATTGTTCAATTAAGTTAAATGCCGATGTACCAAAAACAGAAAACCAAAAAAAAGTACCAATAGATGGAATTATTAAAACACCCAATAATAATTGTCTTATAGTTCTACCTTTTGAAATACGAGCAATAAAAATACCGGTAAAAGGAGCCCAAGACAACCAAAAAGCCCAATAATAAAATGTCCAACCAGTTAAAAATTCTATTCCTGGATCATAAGAGCCTATGGCAAGACTCATAGGTATAAAATCTATTATATAATAAAAAATTGCTTTTGAAAAGGATACAAGAATAGCACTCATATCACTGGTTACAAAAACAAATATTAAAATGGCTAATGTGACTATAATATTTAATTTAGAAAATATTTTAATTCCTTTATTTACACCTTGCCAAGCAGAATAACAAGCTACAGAACCAATAAATATACAAAGTAAAATAGTTGTAATTAATCCAAGGTTTGATTCGGTTATATGATTAAGACCTCCTTTAATTTGAGTAGTTCCCAAACCTATTGCTGCAATTAATCCAAAAACAGTAGTTATAATTGTTATAATATCTACTCCTTTTTTTACAGTTTTGTTTTTAATATGATCCTCTATAGTTGCGCTAACTCTTACTTTCTTTTTCCTTACATAAAGCGAATAACCAATTATCATTGCAAAAAGTCCATAAAAAGCCCAAGCCGTTAATCCCCATTGATAAAAAGTAAACTCTAAAGCTAATGTTTCGGCTGGTAAATTAGATGTATAAGGCGGGTTTTGCTGCATATAAACAGGTTCTTGCACTGCACGTAACAAAATACCCGATCCCATTCCTGCACTATATAACATAGCTGTCCAAGCCCAAAGTGAATGTTCTGGTTTAGAAGAAGGTTTCCCTAGTTTAATGTTTCCATACTTAGAAAATGCTATAGCCAATAAAGCCAAAACACAACCTAAACCCAAATAAAGATAAAAATAACCAAAATAATTACGCACCCATAAAGACGCTTGTTCAATAACATTATAACTAACTTCAGTAGCAAAGAATACAAATAATGTGCAGCTAAAAATTATACTTACTGAAATAGATAAAATTGAATGTTTCTTAATGTATTTTAATATCAAAATTATTCTTTTTTTTAGCAAAAATAGGGATTAGAATTTAAATCCTAACCCCTATTATTTTATGAATGTACTTTTTTCATAATTTAGAAAGTAAACTCACCTCCTCCTAATCTTATGAGATATTTACTTATTTTTATTGATAAGTAAACACTTATAATTTCTTTAAAATATTTTTATTTCCATTTTATACTACAACCCATACTTGGTTTTTGATCTGAATCAATTTTACCTCCAACAATGATAGCATCTAAAGCCGTAGATAAATCTTTACCCGTTGGCTCCCCAATACCTGGTCTTGTTTCATCAAAACGGCCTCTATATACACACTTTAAATTCTCATCAAAAACAAAAAAATCTGGAGTACATTCTGCCATATATGCTTTTGCAACTTCTTGTGTAACATCATACAAATAAGGAAAAGAATACCCTTCTTTTTTCGCTACCTGACTCATATGTTCTGGTCCATCTTGCGGATAATTAACAACATCATTACTACTTATAGCAACAAACTGAATACCTTTTGCTTGGTAGGTATTAGCTACCTCCACCAATTTTGAATTTATATGATGCACAAAGGGACAATGGTTACAAATAAAAATAATTACTGTAGCTATTTCAGATTTTAATTCAGAAAGTGAAACAGGTTTATTTGTAATAGTATTTAATAAATTGAAATCAGGCGCTTTTGTACCCAATTCCATCATATTTGATAATTTTAAAGACATTTTTCAGTATTTATTTACTAGCTTTTTCTAATAGCTCTAAATCTTCAGTATCCAAATTCAATTTTGGTGCATCAAATAACGTTTGTAATTGGTGTTCACTTGTAGCGCTAACAATTGGTGCTGCAATGTGTGGTTGAGCCAATAACCAAGCCAAAGCTACGGTTGCTGGTTTGCTACTATGTTTTGCCGATACGGTATCTAATGCATTAATAACAACTAAACCTTTTGCATTTAAATACTGTTTAGCACCTTCACCACGTACACTTTTACCTAAATCAGATTCAGATCGGTATTTACCAGTTAAAAATCCACTTGCTAAAGAGTAATAAGTCATAACACTTAATCCATATTTAGCTACAATATCTGCATATTTAGTTTCATAATTTTCACGTTCTACCAGATTATAATGCGGTTGTAAAGCCACATATTTAGGTAGGTTGTTTTCTTCAGAAACTTTAAAAGATTCCAATAAACGTGCTGGTGATAAATTTGAAGCTGCAATATGACGCACTTTCCCTGCTTTTATAACTTCGTCATAAGCAGATAAAGTCTCTTCTACAGGAGTTACTTCATCATCAAAATGGGTATAATATAAATCTATATAATCGGTTTGAAGACGTTTTAAAGACTCATCAACCGACTTTAAAATATGCTTTTTACTAATATCATTAGGGTGCTCTTTGGTTTCTGAACCAACTTTGGTAGCAATAACCGTTTTGTCTCTGTTACCACGAGCTTTCATCCAATTACCTATAATAGTTTCCGATTGCCCTCCAACTCCATTTACCCACCAGCTGTAGGTATCTGCTGTATCTATAAAATTAAAACCAGCAGCCTCAAAAGCATCTAATATTTTAAAAGATTCTTTTTCATCTAATGTCCAACCAAAAACATTTCCTCCAAAATTTATACGAGAGACTTCTAAATCTGTATTTCCTATTTTTACTTTTTTCATTTTTATTCTTTTAATCTATTTTAAATGGCTGCGTAAAAACCAACCTATTTTTTCATGTTCTTGCAATAATCCAGAAATAAAATGACATTTAATTTACAATTTCTGTCATTTCACTTAAAACAAACTCGTCTACTTTACCATCTGTAACTTTTAAATAATGAGCTAAATATTTATTTCCCATATGTTTTTGCCAAAGTTCACGATTAACCCATCTTTCATAAAGTAAAAAGGAGTTAGGGTTTTCATTATCTTGGTTAAGATCATAACTAATATTACCTTCCTCTGCTCTGGTTACATCTAATAATTTTAGTAATTCAGCTTTTACAAACTCTTTATATTCTTCCTTTACTAAAATTCTTGCTACTATTGTTAAATAAGATTTTTTCATATTTCTTGTGTTTTTATCTTAATCTAAGAAGTTTATTAACACTTTAATCTTTACTTCTTTTAGGTTTATTTAATTTATTGCAAAGTTACCCACACAACTCTATACTTTTTTGGTACAATAAATGGATAATCATGTACATTTAAAGGTTTATCACGCAAAATTATGGATTCATAATTCTTTTTTATTTAATTTAGCCTTAAATATTTATTAAAACTTAGTAAAATGCAAGTAATTGAAGCTTATAAACCTTTTGAAATACAAGAAATTGAATTAACAGAATGGAAACAACGGCCTGTTAAAAATAACTTTTTTGAATTGGTTTTAATAAAAGAAGGTGCTGGTACCCAATGCATAAACTATAACGACTATAGATATAGTAAAGATAGCATCTTTTTATTACCACCATTAAAATGTCATTCTTTCACTATAGAAAAACCTACAAAATTTGTGTTTTTAAAGTTTACAGACTCTTTCTTTAAAAATATAAACAGAATTACTATTGATAGAAATGAATGGTTTAAAGAAGCTTCTTATATTTTGTCTAACTACAACCAATTACCTGGAGATATTATAAAAAATGATATAGATAGAAATCATTTAGAAAGTTTAATTGGTATGATTTTACAAGAATCTAGAAATTATGGAGAAGAATCTATTAATCTGGTAACCAGTTTAATGACGAGTATTTTAGAGGTGTTAATACGAAATATTAAAAAAAGTAGTTATTTTGAATTATCTAAGAATAATGCTGATGATAGAATTACAAAAATGCTAACCTATATTAATGAAAACATTGATAAAACCGAGTTACTTAAAGTTGAAAATTTAGCTGATGTTTTTATGATGTCACCAACCTATGTTAGTGAATATTTCAAGAAACAAGTTCATATGTCTTTACGAGAATACATTATTAAAGCTAAACTTAAATTGGTTGAAATACGGTTATTAAATTCAGATTTTACACTTACACAGATTGCAGATGAATTAGGCTTTACAGATGTTAGTCATCTTTCTAAAACTTTTAAACGCTACGCCGGCAAATCTATACGTGAGTTTAAAAACAATGGTGAGTATATGTTATTAAAAAGAGATTTATCTTGTACTTCAACAATTTTTGCTTAGTAAATTTAAGTTATTAATTCCAATTTATTAGATAATATAAAAATGGATTTAACAGCTTAATTGATAAAGCTGATTACTTATTTTCACCTTTAATATTGAAAAAATAAAGATTTAATTATTGCTTATTTAATAATAAGCTTTTAATCTCTTTTAACTCGTTTTCAATAGAAAGCTGCTTTAATTTTAAAGTTTCATTTTCTGACTTTAATAGTTCAATCTCTTTATTTTGTTCTTGAATAGCTTTAACCATTGGAGACATTAAATCATTATATCTAACACTTAACATACCTTCTGTATCTTCGGTTATAATTCCGTTAGTTTTTGAACTGCTATTTTTTAAGGCTTCTTTTAATTCTTGTGCTATAAAACCATATTCTAGCTTATTATGTTTATCGTTATTTCGGTAATAAGATACTGGTCTTAATTGGTTTATAAAATCTAAGCCTAAATCAGAATCTTCAATGGTATTTTTCAATCTTCTATCAGAAGTAACGGTCCACCCTACTTGCACACCTGCATAGGTAACATCTGCATTACCGATACGTACTTGATTGTCTAATGCTCCATCTGGTACATTAGCATTATATCCAATTGCTGTATTATTACTTCCTGTTGTATTAGTAATTAAAGCATTGTATCCCAATGCTGTATTATTATTTCCGGAAAGGTTAACTAAATTATTAAGAGCACCAGACCCCATTGCTGTATTATTAGCTCCTGTTTTATTATAGCTAAGAGAATTATAACCACTTGCTGTATTGTTATTTCCTTTAAGGTTATCAAAAAGAGAGTAAGCACCACTTGCTGTATTCTGTATTCCTTCTGTATTTTGCGTAAGCGAATTATATCCTATTGCTGTATTGTCATTCCCTAAATTATTTTTATTAAGAGAAAATGAACCAACAGCAGTATTATTAGTTCCTGTATTATTAGCTGCAAGTGAAAACGAACCATTTGCAGTATTACTACTTCCTGTTGTATTACCCGACAACGAACCAACACCAGTTGCGGTATTAGAGCTTCCTGTTCCATTTGATAAAAGTGCATCTTTTCCTAATGCAGTATTGCTATGTCCTTCTGTATTAAACCGTAGTGAATTAAGTCCTATACTTGCATTATCATAGCCTGAAGTATTAGAAGCTAAAGATAAAACACCAAAAGCAGCATTGCTAGATCCTAAAACACCAGCAGGAATGTTATTGCGTTTAAAAACTAAATCTTCATCATCTGTAGTACCAATAAAATTTACGGTATCATCCGTTCCTGAAGTTCCTAAGGTACTCCAAGCATTATCAACAGTTTTAGTAGTTGCTATTTGAGACCACTCTAATCCATTCCAATAATAATATCCTGGTTTTACATCTGAAACAGAAGCGGTATTATAAATTAATAAACTAGTTAAAGGTGCTGTAATTGTAGTTTTATCTGTTGTTGATAATAAACTAATTCGTGGAACTAAAATACCTTTATCAGAGCTAGTAACATCTAATATAGAAGATGCATCTGGTGTATCTGTATTTATACCAACTTGAGAAAAAGAATTTATAGCGCAAAATATTATTAAAAAAGGAAGAATTTTCATTTAGGGTTAAATTTTAAGGGGTTGTAAACTTAAAATATAAAACCAAAACAAACAATGAATTAACTAAAAATATTAAATATTACTTTTAGTCAGTTTACTTAGCAAAGCCCAAGTATATTAGTATACAGCTTCTTTTAGTTAAACAATTTGTTTAATTCCTAATTATTAATAATATACCTATATTAAACACTCTAATAAAATTAGCCTTAATATTTAATAAACTAACGTATGTCATTATGTGATTTTAATATCTAATAAGCTTAAAAAGCTATTATTTCTTTTTAGAATCTTCTTTTTTCGGATTTCCAATATTAGTTTGAGCCAAATGAGTAGCCAGAATTTTTTCTATTAACTCTTCCTTGGTTAAATGATGAAATATCGTTCTTACTTTTTGTTTTAATTGCTCTGGAATAGCACGATTAGGTTTTGTTTTAAATATTTTTTTAGCCCACAGTAAAGTATTATTATCTTCTATACTTTGTGCATCAGCTTTTTTAAACTCTTTAAAAACAATTCCTAATTCTTTTTCAAAATTTGCAATCTCTTCAACTTCTTCTTTTTGTAAAATTGTTAATGAAAATCCTTTAGCACCTGCTCTAGCTGTACGGCCACTTCTATGAACATACGTATCATAAGCGTCTGGTAAATGATAGTTTACCACATATGAAATTTCTTTTACATCAATACCTCTAGCGGCCAAATCTGTAGCTACTAAAATATCTATATAACCTTCTCTAAACTGCCCCATAATTCTATCACGAATTCCTTGAGTTAAACTACCATGAATGGCGCCTGATGAAAATTTATTAATGGCTAAGTTTTTTGCTAATTTATTTACAGCTGCTTTTGTTTTACAAAAAATAATTCCTCTTTCTCCTTCTTTTGAATTTAAAAAATGAAGTAACACTTCAAGTTTTTCAATAGGTTTAACAACAACATACTCATGTTCAATACCTTGATGGCCCATGGTTGCCATATCTGCCTCAACTTGAATTACATGTTTAGACATATAATTTTGAACCAATTGTTTTATCGTTCCAGGCATTGTTGCCGTAAACAATAATGTTCTTCGTTTTTTTGGAATTTCAGCAATTATAGTATCTAAATCTTCTTTTAAAGCGCTTACCATTTCATCAGCTTCATCTAAAACTAAATATTGTAAGCTTTTAACATTAATTTCATTTCGTTTAATTAAATCTACTAAACGTCCTGGTGTTGCAACTAAAACGTGCGCAGTGTTTTTTAAACTTTCAATTTGAGGTTTAATAGGAATTCCCCCAAAAAGTGGCACAATAGATATGGATGGACTATGCGTTGCAAAAGAAACTAAATTTGAATGAATTTGCTGACCTAACTCACGCGTTGGCGCTAATATTATTGCCTGAACAACCGGATTTTCTATGTCAATTAACTGTAATAAAGGCAAACCAAAAGCGGCTGTTTTACCAGTACCTGTTTTAGCTAAAGCTACTATATCTTTTGTTTCATTTAAAATAAGTGGTATCGTCTTTTCTTGAACATCTGTTGGAACAGAAATTTTTAAATCGACTAAACTTTGTTGTAATTCTTGGTTAATACCTAAATCAGAAAACTTTTTTGACATAAAATATATTTTTTGCAAAGATAACCACACTTTTATAAGTTACTGTTACAATGCGTTTTATTCTTAATTTTTATTAATTTAAAAACAATGAGTTAATAAGTTCAATTCAACATTACCAACTAATTGGTTTGTAATCTTTTAAAAATTTACCACACCAATGTTTACCAGTATTAATACCATCAAATAAAGGATCCATAACACGTGCTGCTCCATCAACAATATCTAACGGAGGCTGAAAATCATGCAATTCTTGTTTTTTCTTAGATAATTCTGCAGGATCTTCATCTGTAACCCAACCAGTATCTACTGCATTCATATAAATTCCGTGTTTAGCCAAAGCACCTGAAGAAGTATGTGTTAACATATTTAAAGCTGCTTTTGCCATATTTGTATGCGGATGTCTTGCTTCTTTGAAAAAAGTATGAAACTTCCCTTCCATTGCAGATACATTTATAATATGCTTTTGACCGGTGTTTTCTTTTTTCATTAATTCAGAAAGACGATTACATAAAACAAATGGAGCTACAGAATTAACTAACTGTACTTCAATCATTTCTGTAGTTTCAATTTCACCTAATTTTAAACGCCAACTATTTGTTTTTCTTAAATCTACTTGTTGTAAATCTGCATCTAATTCACCATCAGGAAACACTTCCTTAGCAACAAGTGTATTATCAAAACTATAAGGAATTTGAGATAACTTAGCTGATGCTCTTAATCCAATTCCTGGTTCTGGACCGTGCCAAGTAACCGGCATATTTTTATTTGAAGAAGCTCCAGAAGTTAACACCTTTAATTCCTCTAAACAATTTGCGTGGTCAAACAATAATTCTTTTGCAAACTGAGGTAACGATTCTATTGGACGATCTTCATTTAGCATTAAATGTTGATAAAATCCTGCTGGTCGCCTTACAGTTTGAGCTGCATTATTAATAAGAATATCTAATTTATCATATTTCTGCTCAATAAAATTACAGAAAATCTCAACACTAGGAATATGACGTAAATCCAACCCATGAATTTTTAAACGATGTCCCCATTCCATAAAATCTTCTTCCTTAGAAAAACGTAATGCAGAATCTACAGGGAAACGAGTTGTTGCAACTACAGTAGCACCACCTCGTAAAAGCATTAAAGTAATATGATATCCTATTTTTAAACGTGAACCAGTAATAACTGCAACTTGTCCTTTAACATCTGCTGTTTGAAAACGTTTTGCGTAATTAAAATCACCACATTCGGTACACATTGTGTCGTAAAAGTGATGAAGTTTTGTAAACAAGGCTTTACAAACATAACAATTTCTTGGAGACTCTAATTCTAGTTCTTTTTTAGCTGTTAAATCTGCTACATTTAACAATTTAGGAGCTTCAAACACTGCAGATTCACGAGCACTTCTAATTCCTGTTTCTTTACGAGCATGTCTATCTCTAGCTGCTTTTTTTCTTTTTAAAGCTTTTTTTCCATCCTTCTTTCTTCTTGAAAATTCTTCTCTACTTGGTCTAGAAAATAATCCAGCTGCTTTAATTAAGGCTGTTCTTTGTTCCTTAGGAATATCAAAAATTTGATCTGTATTAGTTACTAATTGTTCTAATACATGAATACATTTTTCAATTTCAACAGCTGAAATTGGTTGTTTTTCACTTATTTCCTTTTTCTCCATACTAAAAATTTAACCAATTATCTCAAAATTATTAAGCCTGCAAATATAGTTTTTATAATTTTAGGATTGAGTTTCTTTTTTTAGGTACAATAATGTTCTTAATGATAAACAATTTAGAATCTTTTAAGTCTATAATAATTTTACATTTTTATTTAATTTCTGTTACAAAACTCATATACGGTTCTAAATCTCCAATAACTGCCTCATTCATTAAAGCTCCTGTTATTTTAGCGTAAGGTTGTTTCATATGTATTTCCCAAACATCAGATGCTGTTCTCCAATGTTCATAAACCACCAACGTATCATTTACTCCATTTACAGTATATAAATCAAACAATAAATTACCTGGTTCTTTTCGCGTGTTTTTAATATGAATTTCAAAACGATTTAATAATCGTTCTCTGTATTCTTCTTTAATTTTAAATATGAAGAAAATAACAAATGGCTTATCTTCAGCATTTAATGGTTTAACAGCTACAGGTGAAGGATTTGTTGCTCCTAGTGACAAAATTTCTGGCGCACTTTCTAAAGCTGTTTCAGCAAGTTTCATCATATTTTGTACGTGAATCGTATTTTTATGACTTTCTAAAGCTGCTTCATCTTTCCAACTATCATATGCGAAAAACACATTAGGATTTTTGTTATCTACAAACAAATTCATTCCTCTAAATCCTTCTTCTTGTTCAGCACCTTTTTTATTTTCCAACAACACATTTTTGAATTCTTCGGTATGTTTTGGTTTTACAGTAAATTTTATTATTAAATTGATCATTTTCTTCCTTTCAAAATTTGGTAATCTTATTTCTAAACTATTTTATTAAAGTCCAATTTTATAAATCGCTGCAGGATCTGGGAATACTTCCATTTTTGCAAATTTATCTAATGGTGCACTTCCTTCATACTTTGTTCCCTTACGTGCGTTTGGACCTAAATGTTCAACAAGAATTTTTGGTGAAACCCATTTCTCAGTTAACCAAATATCATTTGAGTTTCTCCAATCTCTATGAAAACCATAATCTATACAGCCTTCCTCTTTTAAAACATAAGGAATGTAATCTTCTAGTAAAGCAATAAAATTTTCTAAATGCTCTTCTTTAACTCTAAATAGCGCTGTTACTCCAATACCTTTATTATAATCTGTAGTTTGTAGCCATTCGTAAGTTTCTTCAAAAGTTGGTTTTGTATTTTCTGACATAATTATTATTTATTTATTTATTATAACGTTACTACTACTTTACCGACAGTTCTACCACTTTCTAATTGTAAGTGTGCATCTGCCATATCTTCAAAAGGAAAAGTTGCTGAAACGTGAGGTTTTAAAGTGTTATTTTCTAGCATTACTTTTAATTTATTCATATCGTTTCCGTTTGAATGAACCATTAATGCTGAAACTTTTGCATTTTTAATAGTTGCTAATTTTTGAGCTTCTTCTAAAACTGGTGGAGGTGTTGGTAATGACAATACTTCTCCGCCTTCTTTTAAAACTTTTACTGAATTAAATAATACTTCTCCACCCATTCCATCTAACACAAAATCGATATCCGATAAAACTTCTTCAAACTTTTGAGCTCTATAATCTATATGCTCATCAGCACCTAAAGACATAACAAACTCTTTATTTTTTGCTGAACTAGTTGTAATAACATAAGCTCCCATATTTTTTGCTATCTGAATTGCAAAATGTCCAACTCCACCAGAACCCGCGTGAATTAAAACTCTATCATCTTTTTTAATTCTTGTTTCTAAAACTTGTAAAGCTGTTAATGCAGCCAATGTTGTTGCAGCTGCTTCTTCAAATGAAGTACTCTCTGGCATTTTTGCTAATTGATCTTCAGGTGAAGCAACAAATTCTGCATACGCATTTCCAGCACCAGGAAAGTTTATCATTCCAAAAACATTATCTCCAACTTTAAACTTTGTTACCTTATTTCCAATAGAAACAATAGTCCCTGAAATATCCCAACCTAATATTACAGTACTTTGTCCTGCATACATCATTTTAACTCCTTCTTCAGCACTTCTTATTTTTGCATCGGCAGGATTAACACTTATACCTTTTACAGCAACCAATACTTCATTTTCTTTTATTGTGGGTTGATCAATTTCTTTTAATATTAAGTTATCTACACTTCCTGCTTTTTTTAAAACAATTGCTTTCATATTTTTGATTTTAATTATACTATCATTTTTATAGTGACAAAAGTATGTATAGTTTACATACTGTGCAATAACGGTCTAATTGGATAGTATAAAATAATAAACATATAACATTGATATACTGTGTATTAACTTATTGAAAATATCCTATAAAAAGTATAGTTGTGTAATTTAATATAGTTCCTTAACTTTGCATTATATTAAATATGATTATTATGGATAGAAAAGAGCTGTTTGAAAAAAAACCAATGATAAAATTACATGACAAGTTATTTCCTTGTCCTACAAGTGCTGCTATGGAATTAATTGGTGGAAAGTGGAAAAGCGTAATCTTAATGCATTTAATTGATAGAAAAAAAAGATATAACGAATTAAGAAAGGAATTACCTTCTGTTACCGAAAGAACATTAAGTCTTCAACTAAAACAATTAGAAAAAGATGATTTGGTTTCTAGAAAAGTTTACACAAAAAAGCCACCTCTTAAAGTTGAATATTCTCTTACTGAATTTGGTAAAACAGTTATTCCTATTTTACAAGCTATTACCGAGTGGGGTATTTTAGCAGCCTATGAGAAAGGTGAATTTATAATTAATAAAGTTAGTTAAATTCACATCTTTTTTAAATTTTATTTGGATAATAGTAATTTATTTTGTAAATTTAAGTGTTGATTAATAAGTCATTAAGAGTGACAAATTGATAATGTTAATTATCAAAAATTTAAATATTAAACAACTGAAAAAGTCTTTAGGTAAATTCTAAAGACTTTTTTAATATAACCTTTTTAGATTTAAAGCTACTTAAACTTAAGTAATTTTAATGTTCTAAACCTTTAATAAATTCTGATATATCATCCTTAATTAAGATATTTTTTCTGGTATTTTATAACGTGGGCTTACATTATCTTTATTAAATCTAATTAAATTACTTTTCGGATAATAACTGGCTAAATGTTCAAATGACAACGTATTATTAATGGTGTGTTATATATGACACTTTTAGTCTTTAAACCTAAATAATTTATATTCTAAAGAAAGCTTATAACTTATTAAAAAATGAATTTAATTATATTTATCTTTTATAATTAAATACAAAACTTATGAAAGCACCCCATATATTATGTTTTTTGTTTGTGATAGGTTCAAATATCATGAATATATCAGCTCAAAAATCTTCAATTACTATTAGTGGAAAGATTATTGAAAGTTCTAGTAATCTGCCTATTGAATTTGCTACAGTGTCTATTTTCGATAAAAATTCGAAAAAAGCAATTGCAGGATCAGTAACTGATGCCAATGGAATATTTTCTATAAAAGTAAAAGAACCAACTATTTATATTGAAGTTAGTTTTATTGGTTTTAAAACTAAAAAAATCACTTCTTATACTATTGAAAATAAAGAAATTGATTTAAAAACAATTGTTTTGGAAGAAAATTCAGAAAGTTTGGATGAAATTTTTATACGTTCAGAAAAATCTCAAACTGAATTTAAATTAGATAAACGTGTATTTAATGTTGGTAAAGATTTAAGTGCTACTGGCGCAGGTGCTTTAGAAGTTTTAAATAATGTGCCATCTGTTAATGTAAATATTGAAGGCGAAGTTAGTTTAAGAGGAAATGAAGGAGTTCAAATATTAATTAACGGAAAGCCTTCAGTTTTAGCTAGTGGAGATAGTAATGCTTTAGGGACAATTACTGCTGATATGATTGAAAAAATAGAAGTAATTACAAACCCATCAGCTAAATATGACGCTGAAGGAACAGCAGGAATTATTAATATTGTTATTAAAAAATCTGAAAAGAAAGGTTTAAACGGATCTATATCATTAAATGTTGGTGTTCCCGATAGTAATAGTTTTGGCTTAAGTTTAAATAAACGAACAGAAAAATTTAATTTATTTAGCCAAATAGGTATTGGGAAACGAACCTACCCTAGTGAAAGTGAATCAATAAATAACGATTTAATAAATAATATTAGTATTAATAGTTTTGGTGATGGCGATTTTAATGAGAAATTCAGCAATATATTAATTGGAACAGATTATCATTTAAACGATTTAAATATAATAACACTATCTGGTTCTTACGCTTACGAAGTAGAAGATCAGTTTTCAACTTCGAATTTTAAAAAATATGATGCTTCAAACAACATTACAGATAATTGGATTAGAAATGAAAAAACAGAAGCAACAAATCCAAAACTTCGCTATGAATTACAATACAAAAAGAACTTTAAAAGACACAAAGATCAAAGTTTATTGTTCAGTGCCTTAGGAAGTTCATTTAAAAAAGATCAATTTTCAAATTTTGAAAACAACCCTATTATTGGTGAAGTTGAGAATTTTGAACAAAAAACAAGAACAGATTATAAATTAGAAGACTACACCTTTAAATTAGATTATACACATCCCTTTTTAAAGAAATATACTATTGAAACTGGGTCTCAATATGTAATTAATAATGTTACAAATGATTTTGCTGTTGATAATTTAACAGATGGTGATTGGATAAATAATCCAGATTTATCTAACATATTTAATTACGAACAAAATGTATTAGGAGTATATACTACTGCTGCTTTTGAAGATGATAAATGGGGTCTAAAAGTAGGTCTTAGATTAGAAAATACAATTTTATCTACTGAATTAAAAACAACAAATATTGAAAATAATGATGATTACACTAATTTATTTCCAAGCGCACACACGTCTTATAAAATAAATAATAACTTTTCAATGCAACTTGGATATTCAAAAAGGATAAATAGACCACGATTAAGGTCTTTAAATCCATTTTCAAGTATTCGAAATAATTTTAGCATTTCTACAGGTAACCCAGATTTACAGCCAGAATATACAGATTCTTATGAAGTTACAAGTATCCATAAGATTGGAAAAACATCATTAAATTTTAGTCTGTATAACAGGTACACAACAGATGTTATGGAAAGAGTTTCTGTATTTGAAAACAATGTAAGTATCTCAAGACCTGAAAATATTGGAACTAATAACACTACTGGTTTTGAGTGTAATGGAAAATTATCGCCTTTAGATTGGTTATCTATAAATGGTGATTTTAATATTAATTATTTTAATAGAAACGGTTTTTATAATAACACATCTTTTGATTTTAAAGGAAATAAATGGTCAACAAGAATAACTTCCAAAATTAAACTTCCAGCAGAATTTGACATAGAAATTTCGGGAGATTTCAGATCAAAATACAAAACATTGCAACAAGAAGTTTCAAGTAATCTTTTTGCTGATTTTGGTGTCCGTAAAAAAATATTAAAAGGTAAAACAATACTTAACCTTAGCATTAGAGATGTTTTTGCATCTAGAGTTTATAAAACTAAAACCATTCAACCAAGTTTTTATTTATATGATAGCAGAAAAAGAGGTCGCTTTATAACCTTTGGAATTAGTTATGGATTTGGCAAAGGGGAAGCTATGCAGTTTTCCGGTCAAAGGAGACGTTAAAAAATTTCAATTTTATTAAAAAACAATTATTTTTTAACTACATTTTTAATAAGTAATAGGTATATTTATTTAAGAAATATAAATTTTATATTCTAAGGAGTTTTATATGGCAATCGGTAAAAAATTTGGAACATTCGCAGGTGTTTTCACCCCCTCAATTTTAACAATTTTAGGAGTTATTATGTATCTGCGTTTAGGCTGGGTAGTTGGTAATGCAGGTCTTATAGGAGCTATAATGATAATTATTTTGGCGCACGTAATAGCTGTTTCAACCGGTTTAAGTGTGTCTTCAGTTGCAACTGATAAAAAAATTGGTGCTGGCGGTGTATATTATGTTCTTTCAAGAAGTATGGGTATACCAATTGGAGGCTCAATTGGTATTGCACTTTATATTGGTACTGCTTTTTCTATAGCTTTATATTTAATTGGTTTTGCTGAAAGTTTCAATGGTTATTTTGGTTTTGGAGCAACCATAAATGATATAAGGTTTACAGGTTCTATAGCGTTAATATCTATAACTATTTTAGCATTAATAAGTACTTCTGTTGCTATTAAAGCCCAATTTTTTATTTTGGCTGCTATAGTAATTTCTTTAATATCTATATTTATTGGAAACTCAACATTTCAACCTGAAACAGTTAAAATGTTTTCCTCTGAAGGAGCCGTTCCCTTAGAAGTTGTTTTTGCCGTATTTTTCCCTGCAGTTACAGGTTTTACAGCTGGAATTGCTATGAGTGGAGATTTAAAAGATCCTAAAAATTCTATTCCAAAGGGTACTTTATATGCTATTGGTGTTGGTTTAATAATTTATATTGCTTTAACTATTTTTCTTGCCTATACAGTAGATTCCAAAGTTTTAAAAACAGACAATAATATTTTAATGAAAATTGCAATGTTTGCCCCAGCAGTAGTTGCCGGTGTTTGGGGAGCTACTTTATCTTCTGCTTTAGGAGGTATTTTAGGTGGTCCTAGAATTTTACAAGCAATGTCTGTTGATAAGGTTACTCCATTAATTTTTAGAAAAGGAAGAGGAGTTAATAATGAACCTGTTAATGCATTGTTTTTAGTTTTTTTAATTGCTGAAGCAGGAATTTTAATTGGAGAATTAGATGTTATTGCCCGCATTGTATCAATGTTCTATTTAACGGCTTATGGCTTTATTAACATCTCTTATTTCCTAGAAAGTTGGGCGAACCCAGATTTTCAACCTTCTTTTAAAATAAAAAGCTGGATCGGATTGGTTGGTTTTTTAGCTTGTTTTGCAGTAATGTTTAAATTGGATATGCTTGCAATGCTTGGCGCATTTGCTGTAATTGCAGCATTGTATTTTTGGCTGCAGCGTAAAGAAGTTAAACTACAATCTAATGATGTTTGGCGAAGTGTTTGGGAAAATGTTGTTAATAAAGGATTGAAAAAAATTGACGCTGAAGACCATGAAAAATCTAATTGGAATCCAAATATTATTTTATTTAGTGGAGAAAGCGAACATCAATCATACTTATTACAATTAGGAAAAACAGTTTCTGGTAGAACTGGTATTGTCACAAATTTTAAACTAATTTTAGACAAAGAAAATAATAAACCGTTAAAGAAAGTTGATCAAGTTGTACGAGACGAAACCTTTGTTGAATTAGGTATTTTTGCCAGACAAATTAAAGTTAGTAATATTTATGATGGTATTACAAACATTGCCATGACTTACGGCTTTTCGGGTGTTGAACCTAATACTATAATGATGGGATGGCCAAAAGGCTTAGAACATTCAACAGAATATTCTAAAATGACTAAAACTCTTATTCATCTAGATTACAACTTATTATATTTAGATTTTGATAAAAAACAAAAATTTGGAAACTATAAAACAGTTGATTTTTGGTGGAGAGAAACTGATAGTAAAAATGCAGAAATGATGCTTAATATTGCTCGTTTTATCATTGCTGCTCCAAAATGGAACGCTACAAGTATACGGGTGTTATTTGTAAATAATAACAACGTTGATAATGAATTAATTCATTCAAAAATTGACAAATTAGTTAAAAATTTAAGGGTTGTGGTAGAAATTGTAATTATTAATAATGCCGTTGAGCAAAAACCATTTTACAATATAATTGAAGATTTTTCCGGTAAAACAGATTTAACAATTGTTGGAATACCTAATTTTGGAGCTGAAAAACAAGCTAAATTTGTATTAAAAACAAACCATTTATTCGAAAAAATTGGGTCCACTCTATTAGTGAAAGCTGCCAATAATTTTAATGTCTTAGATTTAAATTTTATTAATAAAGAATAATATTTTTAAATTAAACTTCTCTTTCAATAACTCTAAATTAATAAAAATACTTATCATTCTAATTGTACGAAATCGTATTAGTAATTAAAACTTTTTACTGATATAAATCATTAATTCATAACTATTTAAATAGGTATTTTTACATCTTGTTTAAAATTAATTATTTATAAATATGAGTACTACAAAATTAGGAAATCCAGCAGTTGTAGGATTAGCAGGATTCGGATTAACAACACTATTATTACAATTTCATAATTTGGGATTAATAGGACTAGGACCTGTTGTTGCAATGGGGTTTGTATTTGGTGGTTTAGCACAAATGATTGCTGGTTTTTTAGAACAAAAAATGGGTAATAATTTTGGGTTTGCTGCATTTACAAGTTATGGATCTTTTTGGATTGGTTTAGGAGTTATTTGGATGCTTAACAGCTCAGGCATTTATGAATCATCACATACTGATGTTGGTTTTTATCTAATTGCTTGGACGCTTCTAACTGTAATTTTTTGGATAGGTTCCTTATTTATTCATACAGCAATGGCTTTTACATTTACTACCTTAACTATTGGTTTTATTTTGCTTGATTTAGCTCATTTTGGATTTCCACAATTAACAACATTAGCTGCATATGTTTTAATAGCCTGTGCTTTAGGAGCGTGGTATATGATGGCTGCAACTATTATTAATGATGTAGCTGGTAAAACTTTATTAAATGTAGGAAAACCTTGGGTAAATTTAAAAAGTGACAATACAGAAGTTAATAAAGCAAAACTTAGTCACCAGCATTAAAAACTAAAAAACAAGGCTGTCTAATAAGTAAACTCTTCGTCAACCTGAACTTTATTTAAGTTATCATAATGACATATTATCAGCATTATGAGATTATAAATAAATTAAGTATGACGCGTTTTATTACTTTTTAGACAACCTTATATAATCTAATACATATTTAACTTAGAACTAAGTTATATATGTTTATATTTTATTTTTAGCGTTTACTTTTTTCCAGTTTATTCCTTTTTTTAATTCTTCTAAATTAACAGTACCATCGTCATTTGCATCAGTACCATAAAAAATATTCTCGGCATTCATTGCTTCACCCTTTTTATCTTTTTTCCCTTTGAAAAAGGATTTCATTTCATCTAAAGAAACCGAACCATTTTTATCTTTATCCATCCAATAAAGTTTTTTTTCTGCTTTACCATCAGGAAGTTTTGATTTTTTTACAGCTTTCTTAGCTGAAGATTTTGCTTTACCTATTTTCTTAGCAGCTGCTTTTTTACTATTAACTTTTTTCCAGTTAACTTTTTTCTGCAACTCATCAACCGTTACTTTTCCATCATTATTTTGATCAGAACCGATAAACATTTCTTCTCCGTTTACAGGTTCCCCTTTTTTATTCTTTTTACCATCATAAAAAGCTATCATTTCTTCTTTGCTGATAGAATTGTCTTTATCCTTATCCATCCAACCAAGTTTTTTTTCTGCTTTTTCCTTTGTATCCTGAGCGTTAACACTAGTAAAGGCTAATAAACCTAAAAAAACAATTGTTCCTTTTAAAATTTTCATACGTATTTGTTATATTTAATTAATACCATAAATCTAATTTAGTAGTATCTATAAATTGTCCGTATAAATAAAATAAATGTCTTTATAAATAATTCTATTTTTTATTATCAATAGAATTCAAAAATTCTTCTATTGTAATTTTACCATCTTTATTCTTATCTCTAAATTTAAATAGTTTTTTAGCTTTTATTTCTTTTCCGTTTTTATTCTTTTTGTTTTTAAAGAATTTAACCATTTCATCAATAACCACTACTCCGTCTTGATTAACATCCATTCTTTCAAAAGATTTCTCTTTATTTTTAGAAGTTAAACTCAGTTCTTTTTGCCCCTTCTTATTTGAATTTATTATAGGTTTTATACCTTGATGAGAAAATTCAGTTTCATCCAATACACCGTCCTCATTTAAATCTTTAGATTTGAATAAGTTTTCTGTATTTACAGGTGTTCCAGTCCTTGTTACTTTTCCTAAATAAGCTCTATTCATTTCATTTAGTTCTATAAGTGAATCTCCATTTCTATCAACCTCATTAAAACTTAGGCTAATAAAATTTTGTTTACTTTGTGCATTCACGTTTGCAAATACGAATAAACCAGCGCATAAAATTATAAGTTTAATTTTCATTTCTTTATTCTTTAAATTAAGTAATTATATTACTTAGACTAAATATTAAATATTTGGTTTAATCACATTAGTAAAGACTTTTGAAGTTTATAATTATAAAAAAAGTTGCATTTTTTGTTTACAAAAAACGCAACTTTTACGGGACAACAAAATCTTTACTTATTTTGAAATATACCCTAAATTAATTTTAAGGTTTGCTATTTTATATATAACAGTTAATATTTTTCTCTTTCTTAAAATGCTTTTCTAAAAGCATCTATTTCTTAAAGGTTTAGCACAATTTAAGACTTTATTGAAGATAATGATTTTTTATGATACAAGCGTATAATGATAATATTTACTTTAAAATTATAAATATTCTAAGGTAAATTATTATAACACAATTAACTTTTTAAGTTAAAAAATGTAACCTAATTTAATTTTTTAGGACTTTTTAATTTTAAAGAACCAATTAACAAAAAAAGTAAAAACCCAAGGCAAATATATCCTATAAAACTATACGACCCTAGGTAAGTATAACTAGCACTGAATAAGCTTGGAGCAATAGCACTTGCAATTACTAAAAAGCTCATTACTTTTCCTGTTATAGATCCTAAATATTTTCTTCCAAAATACTTTGGCCAAGTAACTGCATTTATTACTGAAAAAAGGCCTCCTAAAATACCTAAACCTCCAATAATCATATATACACCTAATAATTTATCTAGAAAAACCAACCCCACAGATGCCATAATAGCACTAACTAACATAATATACAAATAGATTTTATGTTCAATATAATCGCTTAAAATATTACAGAGAGTTGAAACTGATACTGCAATAACTGAGATAGGTAGGAATATAGAAATAGCTTGATCTTTTGTATAATCCTGACTTGAAAAAATTGAAATTACATGAAACGTAAATCCTGTAATAAAAAAACTATTAAATGCTAGAATTAAACCAAACATCCAAAATATTCTTGTTTTTTTAGCTTCATTAAGAGTGTAATTATTTTCAGTTTCAATAGTCTTTTTAAAATTAACTTCCTTAACACCATCAACTTGCAAATTAAATTCTTCAGGCTTATTCCTATAAAATTGTAAAACAACAAAACTAAAAATAAAAAGACTTAAAGCCATTATTTGCCAACTTAGCTGCCAACCATTATTATCAATTAATTTACTTATAATTATTGGTGAAATAGAAAACCCCAAGGAAATTGCAATACTACTTACCGAATTTATTTTCCCTCTGTTCTTGTTAAACCACATCATAATCATATTTCTTGATGCCATGGTTAATACTCCCTGCCCGCTTAATCGAATGAAAAAGAAAAAAATTGAAATAACGATAAAAGGAATAATCCAAGAATTAATATTTAATATATTTTTAAAAAAATCACTAATCTCAACTGAAACAGAGCATAATAAAACGGAAAAAGCTAAAAATAGGGTTGAAACAAAAGCTACGTATCTTGCACCAAACCTATCAAACCAAACTCCTGCCCTAACAACCAAAAAAGAACTTAGAAAAGTACCTATCATATAGGCATTACTAAACTGATTTCTTGTTAATCCAAGAGCATCCTTAACAGGGTCAGTAAAAACAGATACACCTACAGTTTGACCAGGAATACTTGCCCAAATACCAATAGTTCCCACAATCATCAAAACATAACCGTAATAAAAGGGAAATTTTGAAGGATTAATAAATGAAAATTTATTTGAATTGTGCATTATCTTACTTTTTGAATCTTGAATAGAGGGTTATTTTTTTCTTAGTATTAATAAAAAACACCCCCATTAACATAATTATTGCCGCAATTATAGATTGGGTTGATATTTGTTCATTAAGAAACCACCAACCTAAAACAAGCGCAATTATTGGGTTTATATATGTAGAAGTTGCAACTTTTTCAGGAGAAACCATTTTTAATAAATAATTGAAAGATGTAAATGCTACAATCCCCCCAAAAACAATTAATCCAAACATTGAATAAACAACCGGCTCACTCCATTTAAAAACAGAAACCCATTCTTCACCAAATAAATAACTTGTTATTAAAAGCATAATACCTCCCATAAACATCTGATATCCAGTATTTACAAAGAAATTTCTTGGTAAATCGGCTTTTGCAACAAAAATACTGCCGTAACCCCAACTTAACATACAGGAAAAAATCATTAATACTCCAGTTATTGTGCCTTCTTCATTTATTAACTGCTTTTGACTTACCAATAAAAAAATCCCAATAATTCCTAAAATTACTCCAATTATTGACATTGGTTGAATCCTTTTACCTTCAAAAATTAACATTAAGAGCAATACAATAAGTGGTTCTGCAGAAATAACTAGAGCGGTAAACCCACTATCAACATATTTTAAAGCCCAAACAACTACCCCATTTCCATAGGTTAAAAAAAGAAAACCAGCAATGGTACAATTAATAAATTGCTTTTTTGTTATGGATAATTTTAATCCTATTAGTTTTGCAATTAAGAAAATTAATAATGAGGCTGATAAAAAACGAACAGACGCAATTAAAAATGGTTCTAACTCATTTACCGCTATTTTATTAAGTAAATAAGTAGATCCCCAAATAACATAAATTGAAAAAAAAGCAAGAATTATAAGTAATTTACTATCTGATTTCATTCATATAAGCATTAATTTTAATGAATCTTAATTTTAAAGACACTATAAAAAATACTTATTATTCTTCTGGAGGATATCCGTTAATTTCTTCAAATATGGTATCAAAATTAGCTAATAAATGAGCTCTTAATTTCTTTCTGTAGTCTTCTTTTAACCAATCTGTAAAGCTATTTGTACTTTTACAGATACATTTAAGGTATTGTTGGATTCTATGATCAATATCATCTCCTATTTCCTGAGCCAATATTAAAGCATCATAGACGTCTTCACTATTTTCAGTACAAATTCTAGCATGTTGATCAATAGAACGAGAAAGAACTACTTTAGATGATTCTCCAATTTTTATGGCATCTATATAAGCTTCTTTTATATTAAAAAATACATCTTCAGTTTTTGAAAATTTATCTCTTAACTCTTTTGGCATTTCATATCTAAAATTACTTTCCAAATCTTCATCATTGAGAAGATTATCTAAGTAATAATTTGGTGATTTAAATATTTTATTCCAATTTAAATTAGCCCCCCACATTCCAAATCGATGAAAGTTATTCCCTAAATCAATTACATTAAAGGTGGTTTTATCTTTTAAAATACGAGACCCTCTACCAATCATTTGGTAATACAGAGTTAAAGATCTTGTAGCTCTATTTAAAATTATGGTATCAACAGTTGGTTCATCAAAACCTGTTGTTAAAATACTTACAGACGTTAATATTGCATTTGGCGTCATTTTAAACCAACGTAAAATAAATTCTCTTTCTCTTTTATTTGCAGTATTATCTAGGTGCATTACTGGATAACCAGCCATTTTAAAAGCTTCAAAAACATTTATAGAAGTATTAATTCCATTATTAAATATTAATGTTTTTTTACCTTTAGAACGTTCTTCATAAGCTTGTACAAGCTTATTTAACATATCCGAATTAGAATATAAATCATCAGATGATTTTACGGTATAATCTCCATTAGCTCCAACAACTAAAGAAGTTAAACCTACATTGTATGAATATGTTTTAGCACGCGCTAAGAAATTACTTTTAATTAAAGTTTCAATAGATTCTCCAATAATTAATTCTTCATAATTATCAGTCATTGGTAACTGAATATTTGAACTTAACGGAGTTGCTGTTACACCTAAAATAAATGACTTGTGGAAAAATTTAAATAATTTTGTAAATGAATTATAATGTGCCTCATCAATAATAACAAGACCAATATCTGAAATATCTAGCTTATTATCATTTAACCTATTATTTAATGTTTCAACCATTGCCACATAACAAGAATAATCTCTGTGATCATCTAAATTGGCTTTACTATCAATAACTTTGTTTACTACCCCAAAATCAGACAACATAGTACATGTCTGCTTACATAATTCAATTCTATGAGTAAGTATTAACACTTTACTTTTATGATGTTTTATGTATTGGCGTACTAATTCAGAAAAGATTACTGTTTTACCACCTCCTGTAGGTAATTGGAACAGCAAATGATAATCATTTGGTGCTTCTTCAAACCTTTTAAAGATTTTACTAATAGCTTCTTTTTGGTAACTATATAATTGTTTACCAGTATTTTTTTCTTCTAATTCTATTGTAGATAACGTCACGGCGAGATTTTATGAAACATACAAAAATACGGTGTTTATGAAGTATTATAAAACTATTTGTAATTTTTTTTTGAAATTAATTCTTTAAACGCTGAATTTCAACACTATAATCATATTGTAAATCCTCATGTAAAGTCAATAATATTTTCTCAATTGATACAATTTGACGATTATATAGGTTTTGAAGTGTAGAATTTCTTTTTATTGATGGCCTCATATTTAATAATTCACTACAAAAAAACAGCAATAATTCAACTTCTGTTTCTTTCTTTTTTGAATATCTAATATAGGTTTTTACAATTCTAAGTATTTTTCGAACACTCTTTTTTATATAAAAAAATTTTGTTGTATTAATGGTGGTAAAAAGTTCACTTACTTCTTTTTTTATAGCATTTATATAAGCTTCTTCATCTGATTCCTCAAATAAACGATAGGTTAAAAGTTCTTTATTTTCTTTTTTAAATTTTGAAAGTCTCAATACCAATTCAATCAATTCATCTTGCGACAAATAATTTAATTCAGTTTTTATTTCTTTAACCGTAGCTGCTTTCATTATTTTACATTTTTAAATTGTTTTAATTAAACTCTATTTCCATTACTTTTTGTTTTTAATATGTATTAAGCAATAAATAACAGTATTATTTTAATTCTATTAAACAGAACAAATTTAAGAATTTAGACAACATTTAAATCAACAGATTAAAAATACAATTATAATTTACAAAGCTAATCCACTTAAAAAAAAAGGAATTAATGTAGTTTTATTAAACAAAAAAAGCTACTAAAATTAGTAGCTTTTTTTATAAAATATAATGTAAAAATTAAATCTTTTTAACCCTTACAGCGTTCATTCCTTTTAATCCTTTTTCAAGTTCAAAAGTAACTTTATCATTTTCTTTAATTTCTTCTAATAACCCACTTACGTGAACAAAAAACTTTTCTTGAGAGTTTAAATCAATAATAAAACCAAAACCTTTAGAACTATCAAAGAAGGAAACTTTTCCTTGTCTATCAACCGGAGCTACTTCTTCTCTATCTTCTTTTTTAGGAATTCCTATTTCGATGCTTTCTGCATCTACTTTAATTTTTTTGGCTGGATCTGGTGGAGTACTCGTTAATTGTCCGTACTCATCTACATAGACAAACATACTATCCTGACCGCTTGCTCTACGCTGTTCTTTTTTAAGAAGTTTATCCTTCTTTTTCTTTAATCTTTTCTTTTCTCTTTCTTTTTTACCAAATGTTTCTTGTGATCCTGCCATTAAAAATTTTATTAAGTTTTTTTAAATTGTTAAATATTAATCAGTTAAAGCGTATTTTTCAAAATTAGATAATTTATTAAATTTAAAATCAAGATTGAAATTTAATAACAATAATTGAAGTCCTTTTAAAATAATTATCATAAATATGATAAATTAAGTGCTTATAACTTATGCAAAGATAATATTTCCTAATCAATTTATTGTAATGTAGGATCATATAATTAAAAAAATATATCTAATAAGAGACTTCAACCCAATAGGCTGACCCTGTTTTCTGTACATTTTTTACCTTAAAAACTTCATTAACGCTAGTAGTGTACGTAACCTTGTGGTAATTTGGTGTACCCCATGCGCTTAGATGAAGGTTCCTTCTCGAATTTGCAATTATCAAATCTCCTTTTGAAGGTATTTTGTTATCAACATCAATCATATTTTCAAAGTATAATTTTCCGATTGACGAAGAAAACTGTACAAATCCGCTAGATTTATAATAAACATCTAATGAATCTATTGCATTCTCAAAATATTCACCTTCTTTTCCATATTTATTAATATATTTTAATAGTTTTTTACTTGAATTAGATTTGGTAAACATCTCATTCTCTTCATTTTTCAGAACTAACTCTTTAATTATTTCATTTGCTTCTTTAGTATGTATACATTCTGAAAAAGATCTCATATGAACTTTATATTCAATAATATCTTTGCTGTTTTTTACAAGATTCCATTCTGAAGAATCTGTTTTAATAGGTTCAATTTCTGAAACCAAACTTGTTTCATCAATTTTAGGAATAGTGACCTTTTCCTCTTTTACAACTTCATCTTTTAGAACCTCCTCATTTATTACTTCCTCATTTATTGTGTTTTCTGTTTTTTCGCTAGAATTTATTGAAGAATAAACAAAATAAGCACAAAATATAAGTACTATTGGAATCGCAATTTTTACAATATTATTCTTTGATTTTTCATTTTTAGATTCTAAAACTGGTTTTTCTATTTTAGGAATATCCTTTACTATTTTTTCTTTAATTACTTCCTTTTCTAGATTAACTGTATTTTCAGTTTCTTTATCTTTTTTAGTGCTTTCATCAATCTTATTAAGTGTTACAGCATCTTTTTTTAATTCACTTTTTTTAGAAATACTCTCTAAATTTTCTTCTGTTTTTTTAATCTCAGAAGCCGTTTTTGATTTAATATCAGCACCTTTATAAGTTAAACTTGAAGATGGTGTTGAAGTTAAATTTAAAGTTGATTTTAATAAACTCATCCCCTTTTCAGGGTTTTGAGTTAAATCAATAAATTGAATTCTTCTTAATCTAAAAGGTAAATCACATTGCTCTAATAAAATAGGAATCACCTTTTTATTTTCCTCTAAAGCATATGAAACTTCATCCATAACATTATTAGAATTTATTGAAGCTTTTGAAATTAAAACAACAAAAGTACTACAAGATTCTAGAGCAGTTTCAATTGAACTATCCCAATGACCACCAGGTAAAATTTGCTTGTCGGACCATAGTTTTGCTCCCGCATCTCTTAAACTGTTTGAAAACTTTGCCATATATTCCGCATCCTTTCTGGAATAGCTTATGAAAATTGAATCTGAAGACATATTTAATTTTTTTAGTTAGTGTAATTTACTAATATACAATATACTAAAAATTATTTAATCAAATTATATGTTTTTTTGAAGATACTATTATCACAAGGATACATTTCATTATTAATCCCAATCATAAGCCAATCTCCTTTTTTTCCTTTCATTACTCCTTCCATAGTTTCAACTTCAAAAGGCATATCTATTTGGCTACATTTTATTGCAATAGGTTTTTTAACTGCTTTTTTATAATTCAGTTTTGGAAATTCATTTTGTTTAAAAATTAGCATCTTTTAATTATTTAGAATTAGGTTAAAAAATTTACTTTTAGAAATTCTACAAATTGATCTTCAATATTATTATTTTGCATTAAATGTTTATAACCTGTATAAGCGTTTGTATGAATAGAAATTTTCTCTCTTATTCCTGCTAAATCTGCTGCTTTTTTATAATTATCTTTTGCTTTTTCCATATCTCCTATATACATATATGCCTCTCCCACTGTTGCAAATTTCCAAATATTATCTCGGCATATTTCAGCTGTGTCTAGGGCTAAATTTGCATATTTTAACATGCTTGTTTCATTCCCCTTTAAAACAATACTTAAAAAAGCTAAATTAATTGCGTGATAATATATTTGATTTTGATTTTCTTCTTTTATTGCTATATCTAATGATTTTCTATAATATTCCATAGAAGATTCACCGTATTTTTTCTCAAACGTTTTTAAATAAGTGCGTTTATACCTTCCTGCAAGTAAACCCATTAATTCTGTATTATTTTCAGCTAAAGGGTGCTCGTTTAATATTTCTATGGCTTCCTCTTTTCTATCTAATCCTTCTAAACTAAAAATTAACTGCTTTAACCCATTAGTATCTATTGAATTTAAATTTGGTAATAATTTTTTCACAATAACATCGTACTTTCCAAGAGTTAAATTTATTTCTTCTTTGTTGGTAAACTGGTTATAAAACTCAGTATCTGTTAATGTATTTAAAATAAGGTGGTAACAATCATTATTCTTATCTATTGGCTTTACCATAGTTAAATGAGTGCCTTGAATTGTTTCACAAAATTCTTCATTAAAACTATCAAAACAAGAAGAATGACTCACTATTTCGTCACTAGTAGCTGCAGCAATTTTTATTTTGAAAGGTAACTTATCATTAAATTCATTTTTCCAATTTTGTCTTAAATTTATAATAAATTCACTTTCACTACTTAAATCACTTAATTGTTCATTACTAATTTCATTCAATACTGAATTACTAAACCCATTGTTTGGCGTTCCTAAAAGAATTAAATGTGAAATTTTGTTTCGGTATTCTTCTTTTAAGTCTAAAATACTTTTCTGAGCAATTAATCCACCTAAACTATGCGCAACAATTGCTATACGATCATATTTATCAAATTTATACTTTAGGGATGTTGTTAAATAATCTGAAATTTTATTAATATCATTAATTCCAGCCATTATATTTTTCCCTAATTCAGGTGTTACATGTTGAGTATAACCTAAAGGTTTTAAATCCCAGCCATCCATTTTAGATTCACTTGCCAGTAACTCTGGAATTATACCAAAGGTATCTGTAGATTCACCTGAAAAACCATGTATAAATAGCACTAAATTTGTTGCATTTTCAGTTTCTCTAAAAACTGTTACAACTTCCTTTTGCCCTTTTTCTATAACAACCGTATCTTCAGTTGGTTCATTCAAAACAAGTTGACTTCTTATTTTTTGAGGCACATAACATATTGTAAAATCATCATACATTTGTAAATTGGCATAAGGATTTTGTTCTAAATCGTGCACTTTTGCTCGCTTAGGAACTTCTCTTTGAAGATAACCCGTAACTTCATATATAGTTATGTATGGATGCTCAAAACTTTTTCTATGTTTTCCTTTTAAAACTTCTAACAAACATTTTGTAAACAAACTATTTCTTTCATCAATTTGAAATGATTGCTGTTCTTCTCTGCACGAAGAAATAATGGACATTCCCCTTTCATTGTCAATTTTTTGAGCTAAACCTTCTGCTTTATTAAACTTATTTGCAGATTTTGCTATAATATGATTACCTAAGTCTTTCTTCTTTTCTTTTTTATTAAAAAACAAACCCCCTTTAGTCATTCCTTCAGCTTGACAACAGTCCAAGAAAAATATTAACCGTTTAGAATTCAACTGATTAATATTTTCTTTAAGTTCTTTAGCGCTTACCCAAGCATTTTTAAATTCTTCTTCATTCATCTCATTCGTCATACCATAAGGTTGTATAAAATACTCTCCCGCTTGAAAACCTCCATGGCCCGAATAATATAAAAATATAGATGAGTTTTCTGTGGTTTTTTCTTGAAGTAATTTAAACCCTTCTAAAATACCTTTTCTAGTGGCATTTTCTCCTGTTACTAAAATTACATTTTCTTTATAATATCCTGCAAACTGTTCATCTATAAGAATATCATTAATATCTAAAGCATCACTTACTGTATCTAATTCTTCATCTCCTACCCCAATAATTAATGCAAATGCATTTTTTAATTGATTCATTATATTTAAAATTTAAGATTATTATATAATTCTTTTACCTTATTTACTTGGGGCTGAGTAATAGTTGTATTTCCTGAGTTTGTTAATTCAATTAATGATAAAAAATAATCTGCGTTTTTTTTTGAAATTTTCTCTTTTTCTTTTAAAATTTCACAAAGCTGAACACTTGATTTGCCTGCTGTTACTATATTAAACTCCTGAGATTTTGTAATTATTAAATTATATAAATTTTCTCTAATATTTAATAATTGATGATATGGAGAATTTAATTTTACTTCACCAGATCTAATTTGAAAAGCTGATTTTGATTTTATAACTTTTGATTCCGAAGGTAAAAAATCATTAATTGTTTCTTCTAATTTACTATCAAATGTCATAGATATACCGGTTGCTCCGGCTTCAAAAGACCCTAATCTGTTTATAACTCCAGATATATGCTTCCTATACATCCAAAGGATAATTAAAACAGTTATTGGCCAAATAATGTGCCCAATAAACTGATTTAAATTTTCAAAAGAAAACCTTAGTTCCTCAGTTTTATTTGAAACTATTTCTTGAAAAATCATAATATGGTAAGTTTTAGTTAGTAGTATTAATCAATGCCAGAATTTCATTATTTTACTTATTTCAATGGAGTTTTTATATTTTAAAAAATGTACATCATTTTGATAAGTGTCAGGAGTATATGAATACCCTTTAGCTACAGATTTTAATAGATATTCTAAAGATGTTTTTCCGTTTCCAATAGCTGAATAATATTGAGCTAAATGATAATCTAGTTCACCTAAATTATAGTTCCTTTCAAGTTGTATTAACTTATCTAATATTTTTTTTGAAGCTTCTTTTTTCCCATTATAAAAATATGAAACAGCTAATTTTATTTGAAATTCATTTTCTACCTCACCTTTATTTAAAAGATTTTCTATAACTTTTTCTGCATTTTTATAGTCGTTTAAGTAATAATATGCAGCAGCCAAATTTTTGCTATTTTCTTTACCGTTATGTATTTTTATTATGGTATTTAAATAATTATTAGCCATTTTTTTATTGTCTAATAGCAAATATTCTTTCCCTACAAATAAGCAAATGGCTTCATATTCATTTATACTTGAAGTTAATTTTATTTTTGAAATGAAATTTTGTAATTTCATATCTTCACCATCTCTTACATATGCTGTTGCCAACGTTCTTTTTAGGTTAAAATCGTCAAAATCTCTAGTATAAATCTCTAAATATTTTATAACTTCTTTTAACTTCTGTAATTCAATATCTGCAAGGGATTTTATATAAATTCTATATAAACAAACTTTAGAATTTTCAATATCCAAATCTTCCATTGAAATTTCATTATAAATCTTATTAATATCTTCTGGTTTGTTCACATATTGTAAAGCTATTGTCATTGTGCTTGAATTTGACTCCAAATCAAAAGGTGCAATATTGTACTCTTTAGTAATGAAATTATATGTTTTTTTATTGTTTCCCTGCAACATGGATTCATAAAGATTCATTAAATTTTTTTGTCTCTCATTTCTATTTGAAGATATAGGAATTTCCTTTCTAAGAGAATCTGCTTTTTTAAACTGACCTAGATTGTAAAAATGTCCAATCTTTAAAAGCTTCGGTTCAAAATAATTACTATCTATTTCAATTGCTTTATTTAAATAATTTAAATAACGATCATCATTTGAAAAATTAGCTTTAGCATCTAACACTAATTGATATGCTTCAAACTGCGGAGGAACTTCTTGTAAATTTAATTGTTTATTATCTTCGGTAATTAGATATCCTAAAATCAACTGTTTCAATTTCTCCATACAATCAATTGGTTCATTTGATTTACAATCAACTAATTTAAAGGAAATTAAAGTATTATTTAACTGCCCATCCTTTATACTCCCCTGAAAAAGCAAAGAGTCATCTTTAAGGTAAAAGTTACCACTAATTACTTTTGCTGGGTTAAAATAATCTTTAATTAATTTCTCATCAACTTCAGATGAATTCCCTACCGCTGTTGTAATCAGCTTAGCATAGTTTTCAATAATTTTTGGTGAAACTACCTGCCCAAGTTTATTTTCTGATATTCCATGAATAATCCAATCAGCAGCCATTTTACTAACAATATCATACTTTTTATCACCAGTATTATTCCCAAATTTTAAAACTGCTATTTTATCACTTACATTAACAGTATTTATTTTAATATGAGATTTAAAATTGTTATTTATTATTAAAGTTGAAACAAAAATTGAAATGAAACTGATAATTGTTAAAACAGAAAAATACATCTTTTTAAATGATGATTTATTTTTTTTAGTTTCAATTAAATTTCCATTTTCATCTAGTTTAATTTTTTTAACCTCTAGAGGTGCTAAGTGATATTTCCATACCAAATAAACATTCACTGGAAATCCAATTAAAAGTATAATTAGAAGAACTGTTACCGATTTTTTTGGAACACCTAAAGGTTCCCATGTAACTGCCATTACTTGGATTAAAACCCAGCTTGAAACAATATAAATTGAAAGTTTTTTAAAGACTTCTTTATTGTTACATTCTTTTAAAAATTGATTTAATTTCATATTAGATACTATTAACCTACTGAAATTAAGCAGTATTGGTTAGTGCTAATTTTGGATTAGTAGTTATTTTTTACTAATATAGTAAAAATATTAATTAAAAAAACTAACCTATGAGTAATCAAAAACAGAGCAACGAACCTGACAAATTAAAAAAAATTAAATCTAAACCAGGGGTAATAATTAAACCAAAACCAGGAGTTATTATAAAACCAAAACCAGGGGTTGTTATTAAACCTAAATAAAATTTCATTCTTCTTAAACACATAATTTCAACTAAAAAAATCATTTATCTTTTAAGAATTCACATCTAACCTGAACAAAAATTCAGATTTTTTTATGCTTTTTAGTATTGTTTTAAGGTTTATCTTTTTAATTTTGAAATTAAATGAAGGAACTTTTAATAATTGGTTTTGTTTGGCCAGAACCAGATTCAACTGCGGCAGGAACAAGAATGTTGCAACTGATAGAATTATTTAAAAAAAATAATTTTAATATAACTTTTGCTTGCGCTGCAGCCAAAACAAAAAACTCTTTTAAGTTAGAGAATATAGGGGTTTCAAGTAAAGATATAGAACTTAACAATTCTTCTTTTAATGAATTTATTAAAAGTTTAAAACCTAACATTGTAATCTTTGATCGTTATTTAACTGAAGAACAATTTGGATGGCGAGTTTCTGAAGAGTGCCCAAATACTATTAAAATATTAGATACTGAAGACTTACATTTTTTGCGTAAATCAAGAGAATTAAGTTTAAAAAATAATAATTCTACTAATAATTTATTTAATGAAGTCACAAAAAGAGAAATTGCCAGTATTTATAGATGTGATTTAACTCTAATCATTTCAAAATATGAAATGAAAATTTTAACTAAAGCGTTTAGCATAAAAAAGTCAATACTCATATACTTACCTTTTTTATTAAATACAATTAATCCTGAAAAAAATAAAACTTATCCTTCATTTAAAGAAAGGAAACACTTTATATCAATTGGTAATTTTAAACATGAACCAAATTGGAACGCCGTTTTACATTTAAAGAATAATATTTGGCCACTAATTAGAGAACAATTACCAAAGGCTCAACTTCATATTTATGGAGCCTATTGCACTGAAAAAGTACTACAATTACATAAAGAGTCTGAAGGTTTTATAATTAAAGGAAGAGCTGAAAACCTTAAAGAAACTTTTATAAATGCTAGAGTTTGCCTAGCTCCTATTCGTTTTGGAGCCGGATTAAAAGGAAAACTTATTAATTCAATGGAATATGGAACACCAAATGTAACTACTAATTCTGGAGTTGAAGGAATGAAAGGAAAGTTACCTTGGAACGGTTTTATTAGCAATAATAATGAAGACTTTGCTCAAAAAGCAGTATCGTTATATACAAATGAAAACTATTTTGAACAATTTCAACAAAATGGAATAAACATTATTAATAAACGTTTTTCCAAAATTAAATTTGAAAAAAAATTAATAAATAGAATTATTTTAATTGAAAAATCGTTGAAATTGCATCGAGATCAAAATTTCATTGGCTCAATGCTTTTACACCACACTTTAAAAAGTACAAAATATATGTCTAAATGGATTGAAGAAAAAAATAAAAACTAAACTTGTTGATGCAAATTTAAAATTGATAATATTTCATCTGGAATTCTAATAGGTTTCATATTTTTATTCAAAAGACACCAACTAGTTTTTACTGAACAGATTAATTTATTTTGTCTATAAATATAAACATATCTTATTGACTTTAAACCATGTGACTTACCTATCCAAGTTTTCAATTCTAATTCATCTCCCAAAATTGCTGAAGATTTATAATCAATCTCATGTCTTAATACAACCCAAACATATTTATCATTAAAGTCTTTTGAACTAATTTCACCCCAGTGTTTCTCTGCAATATTTTGCGCCCATTCTAAATATGTTACATTATTTACATGGTTTAAAAAATCAATTGATTTTTCACTAACTACTAGTTTTAAAGAGAATGTTTTGGGCATTATTTTAAATAATAAAATTAACAATATTCACAACAATATAAAATATTAAAATAATATTAAAAATATATTCGATTTATTAATGATTAATTTTAAATTTACGTTACCTATTAGTTCATAGATAATAAAATTTCTAAACATTTTTTTTAAAACATGTTTAAAAATTTACAGTCGTAATTTTTGTGTTAAAAAAATTTTCGTGGGGACGACAGTTTTACAAATTTATTACGGCTGTTTTGAATTTTTAAAATAAAAATAAAACAGTCATAAATATATATACCTTGCGTTCTTGGGACGACAATTATATATTACAACTGTTTTGTTTTATTAAGAAATAATAAAATTCTAAACCTTAAAGTTTTACACAGGGATTTTTATTAAATACCGTTTCATTTTTATGATTTTTAAATTTAAAATTTGGAACTAACGTATTAATATAAATACGTTTTACTTTATTATTTCCATTAATTTTAGTTTTTTGTATAATAAGTTCTTTAACAAGCATAGCTAATATTTTAAGATTACTGTTTAATATATATATGTGTAAAATAAAGTCTTCCTTCGTTATCTGTCTTTGTTGAAATACCAAAGTGAGTATACTCAGCGTTTTCAATTATTTTTCTATGTTCATCACTTTTAAGCCAAGCATTAACAACATCTTGTGACGAACTAAACCCATAAGCCACATTTTCTGCTACTTTTTTTGCATTAGCATAATCAATAAGTTCCTCATTCCTTTCTGAAAAATGGTCATGACTTGCAATTCCTTTTTCCGCCATATATTTTGAGTGTGTTTCTGCTACTGAAGAAATTATATTGAGTCTATCTAATTTATTTAAACCTTTATTTGATCTATAATCGTTTACAATACTTAAAACCTCATTTTCAATTGGTGAATAAGTGATTTTTGCTTCATAAGTAGAATTAAACAAATTTTCATTCTCATCATCTGAAGTACAAGACATAAACATTGATATTACTATAAAGCATAATCCTATTAGGGGAAGTGTTCTTTTCATTTTGAGGGGTTTTACAATTAAATGATTTAGTTTATTTAAAAAAAGACAGTCGCAAATCTATCCTTCCAATCTACCTTCTTCGTGGGAACAAAAAAATTGGAGATAAGTTTATTGCGACCGCTTTTAAAATATCATTATTACTTAGCCATCTATTAAACAAGCTGTTAGATAAATTAGTAAATGAAATGGTATTAAACTTAAATAAAGCCGGAATGGTTTTATTTCTGTTAAATGAAATGCTATTAGGTATAGCAACTAGAAAATTAATAAAGAATGTGGGGTTCATTTTTGTTGGGGTTTTAGCTTGTTTGGGGTTGATTTATTCATTCTTTAATTTTACTTTTTCAATTAATATTTATGGGGTAATAATTATAATTGAAAAAGATAGGGTTTAGGGTTAATTTATTTATCATTTAATTAAAAAATCTTATAATCATAGATCTTATTAGCAACTAAACTTAAAAATTTTTCGGTTTTATTTTGAAGGTTTGGGGCTAAGAAGGGGCTAATACTATGTGTTAAATTCATCTTTAATCTTTAATTTTACTTTTTAAATTAATATTTATACTTTATAAACATTAACCAAAAAAGATAGGGTTTGGGGTTGATATATTTATTTCTGCTTTTTATTATTTATTTAATATTTCTGCTTTTTTTGGTTCAATTATTTATTACTTTATTTTAAAAACCTATATGGATAATTTCAATTAAATATAAAAAGGCTTCCCTTTTTTAAGTAATTCTTATTTCATCTTTTCTTTTAGTTTAGAAAATAAGTATCAAATCTTAGTTTTCACTAATTTTGATTTTTTTATTTACCTCTTAAACAAAAGATTTAAAGATTAACTTATAAATCCATTTATTTTTTTAAAGAACATTAAATTTGAAACTATTGAATAAATAAGATAAATCTCCTAATATTATCTGAAAATTTATAATTCATATAGTGTGCTATATGTAATAAATTTAGCAATGAATAATTGGTAAGTTTAACTTTTCCTTTTAATCATTTTTATTCAACTTCGGGGGGACAACTAATTCTATACAATTATAGAATTTCTCCCAAATGTATATACAATTATTAGTTTGACCAAACATTTTTATTGAAATTTTACTTTAAATTTTATTTTAAATAAAAAAGGTAACAATTTAAATGTACTGTATATCATAATTCTAACAAAGCAAATAAAAAACTGAATTACAACATGTTATATTCATTTTTAAATAGATAAATAATAACAAATTTATAAGTGAAGATTCCTATTTACAAAACCCCCTATTTTTTGAGGTTATTTTAAGTAAATATTTTAATTATTAATAACTCCTTTTTAGGAATAAAACTAGAGCACAAAACAAATGATATTTATATGTATTCAATTAATAAAATGTTAGCAAAACAAACTCCTTTTTATTTAAACTTAATTTCTATTTTTAGTACTTACCCGCCTCAATCCATATTTTTTAAATCCTATATAATTCTGCTGTTTTACAATATTAGTTTAATTCGATCCACAAAATTCATTAGAACTTGAAACGATTAAATTAAATTCTTCACTCGAAATGTAAACTGGATTATAATCGCCATTACTTTGCGTAACTTGTTTATAAAAACTTCTTAAATGATTTTTTGAACCACATTTTAAAGATGAATAAACATCTAAAATATCAGTTTTTGAAGTTCTACTTTCATTTTTAATGATATCATATATATCTAAATCTTCAATAGTGTTTCCAACTAAAAATGCATCTAACAATGATAAATTACATTGCTTAATTAAAGTATTATATAATTCTTGTAGTTCAATATTTTTAAATTTACCTCTTTCTTCAAAAATTGGATCTTCTAAACCATAATTATCTATCAAAGTTAATACGTTATCCATATGACTTTGTTCACTTTTAGCAATATTATTAAAAATACTTAATTTATATAAATCATACGCATACAAATACACATCACGTGCTAATTTTTCTTCTTCCCTTAAAAACAATACATCTGATATTTCATCTTCCGATAAATTTATTAAATTTTCCGTTTCTAAAGTATCCATTTCATTTTCATTAGAATTGTTTGAACACCCCATTAATAGAGCTAAAACAATCACAAGGCTATATTTTATATTTTTCATAATTTGTAGTTTCTTATTTAGCTACAAATTCCGCACCTAAACTAAACTTAAACAGTAACTTATGTTACCATACTGAAACTTACCACTTTTATTTATTCAATTATTTTTCAAAAACTAAAATACTTTAATAATAAAGTTATAATTACATTTGTTAATATTTTATTTTATGAAAAAAACACTATTTGCCATACTATGTTTCACATTAATTATAAGTTGTAATAATTATGTACCAAGAGAAACAATTACTGTTCACTTAGAGAAAACAAAAATTGATAGTTCAAGTATTAGAGCAATTGAAGTAATTAATGATTCTACAGTTATTTATGCTGGTTCAAATGGAGATATTGCAGTTTTATCTGGTAAAAAGAAAAAATTTATAGCTTCAAAAATTATAACCGATACAATAATCCCTCATTTTAGATCTTTAGCTACAACTAAAAAAGCTGTATTTGCTTTAAATGTTGCTAACCCCGCACTACTTTATAAGTATGAAAATAATACTATTGATATTGTTTATAAAGAAGAAAATGAAAAAGTATTTTATGATTCAATGGCATTTTTTGATACATTAAACGGAATTGCTGTTGGTGATCCTACCGATAACTGTTTGTCTATCCTTATAACTAGAGATGGTGGAAATTCTTGGGGAAAAATGAAATGTGAAGATTTACCTAAAATTAACCAAGGAGAAGCTTTATTTTCGGCAAGTAACACTAATATTTCAATAGTTGGTGAGCATGCGTGGATTGCTACAGGAGGTCTTAAAGCTAGAGTTTTTCATTCACCTGATATGGGATTAACTTGGGAAGTTTATGATACTCCAATAATTAAAGGAAAATCAACCACTGGTATTTATTCTATTGATTTTTATAATGAAAAACAAGGAATTATTTGTGGTGGTGATTATTTAGATAAATTTGGGGATTTAGCTAACAAAGCAATCACTAAAAACGGAGGAAAAACCTGGGAAATTGTTGCTGAAAATTCTGCACCAAAATACGTTAGTTGTGTTCAATATGTGCCAGAAACGGAAGGAATGGAATTATTTGCAGTTTCAACAAATGGAATCTTTTTTTCTAATAATTATGGAAACAACTGGCAGAAAATAAGTGATGAAGAGTTTTATTCTATTCGTTTTTTTGATAAAAATACAGCTTGGTTATCGGGAAATAAAGTAATTGCTAAAATGACTATTCAATAAATCATGAAACATACTCTTATAATACTATTATCAATTTTCATATTGGTTGGTTGTAAAAATCAATCAGAATTAAGTAAACTATACAATTGTAAAACTGGCAATATAAAAAACACAATTGCAATTTCAGATTTCAAAGAAAACTTTAATATTAGTATACCTAATTCTTGGAAAACAAATTTATATTACGATAAAAATCAATCGGAAATATTTGCTGCAGATACAACCAAGCAATTAACCGAAACTTATATAATTGATGCCGCCTATAATTATGGTTCACTAACATTTAATAATTCATTTTATAAAAAAACAGACTCCATTTTAAAAGCTTCAAACCTAAAGAAAGTAAATTCTGGCACTATCCTTTTTAAAGAAAAACCAGCTTATTGGTATCTCTCAAAAGGTAAAAAGAAAGGTTTTGATTTTCATCAATTTAATTTAATTGTTAAAACCTCAAAAAATGCATTTTTTACATCGTATTGTGAGATTTATGGAACTACTAATATTGAAAGTAGAATTTGTGAATCCATTTCAATAATTGATAATATTGAATTTTTGCAATAAATTAAGAAAATTACATTGCAAGTCCTTAATTGAATACTTACTTTTGAATAAAAATTTAAGATAATGCAAAAAATAATTGATCGTTTTGTAAAATATATTACAATAGACACACAATCGGACCCAAACAATTCTGCGTGTCCTAGCACAGAAAAACAATGGGATTTAGCAAAGCTTTTGGTTGAAGAATTGAAAGAAATTGGAATGGAAGATGTTACTTTAGATGACCATTGTTATATAATGGCTACTTTACCTTCTAACGTAGATTTTAAAGTGCCTACAATTGGGTTTATTGCTCATATGGATACTAGTCCAGATTATTCTGGAACTAATGTAAATCCACAATTTCATCCAAATTATAATGGAGAAGATATTATTTTAAATAAAGAGGAAAATATAGTTTTATCTCCTAATTATTTTGAAGATTTATTAATGTATAAAGGTCAAACTTTAATTACTACAGACGGTACAACTCTTTTGGGAGCAGATGATAAGGCGGGTATTACTGAAATAGTTTCAGCTATGGAATATTTAATTAATAATCCTGAAATTAAACACGGAAAAATAAGAATTGGTTTCACTCCAGATGAAGAAATAGGAAGTGGAGCTCACCTATTTAATGTTGAAAAATTTGGTGCCGAATGGGCTTATACAATGGACGGAAGTCAGGTTGGAGAATTAGAGTATGAAAACTTTAATGCTGCCGGAGGAAAAGTAACAATTAATGGTAAAATTGTACATCCTGGTTATGCTAAAGGAAAAATGATAAATTCTATGACAATTGCGTCAGATTTTATTAAAGGATTACCAGCTAATGAAGTTCCAGAACAAACAGAAGGTTATGAAGGATTTTTTCATTTACATACTATGAATGGGGAAGTTGAAAAAACAACACTAGAATATATTATTAGAGATCACGATATGAAGCTTTTTGAAGGAAGAAAAGCACAATTTCAAAAAGTAGCTGACGATTTAAATAAAAAATTAGGAAGCAATTTAATTGAAGTTGAAATTAAAGATCAATATTTTAATATGCGCGAAAAGGTTGAACCTGTAATGCATATTGTAGATATTGCTGAAGAAGCTATGAAACAACTAAATATAAAACCTTTAATTAAAGCTATTAGAGGTGGTACAGATGGTTCTCAATTATCTTACAAAGGTTTGCCTTGCCCAAATATTTTTGCTGGTGGGCACAATTTTCACGGAAGATATGAATATGTTCCTGCTGAATCTTTGCAACTAGCAACTGATGTAGTTGTTAAAATTGCAGAACTTACTGCTGAAAAAGCGAAATAGCAATATTAAAAATATAAACAATTTTTTAATACTCTCATCTAATTTTTATAGGTGAGAGTTTATTTTTTTAACAAAACGTTAAATATTGTTATTATCAATAAAATTGTTTTGAGAACATATAAATCCTTTTACATTTGAAAATTCTAAATAGAAACTGAATGGATAATCAATTATTAGTATCGCTTGCTGAAAAATATGGAAGCCCTCTATACGTTTATGATGCGGAAAAAATTATTTCGCAATACAATCGCATTACAAATGCATTTGCAAATGTTAAAAGTTTAAAACTTAATTATGCTGTAAAGGCAAATACAAATGTTAGTATCTTAAAGCTTTTTAAAAAGCTAAATTCCGGTATTGATACAGTTTCTATTCAAGAAGTTCAATTAGGTTTAAAAGCCGGTTTTGAACCAGAAAATATCATATTTACACCAAATGGGGTTTCTTTAGAAGAAATTGAAGAAGTTGCAAAACTTGGTGTTCAAATAAATATTGATAATATTTCTATTTTAGAACAATTTGGCCACCACTACCCTAACATTCCTGTATGTGTAAGAATTAATCCACATATTATGGCAGGTGGAAACCATAAAATATCTGTAGGTCATATAGATTCAAAATTTGGAATTTCAATTCACCAAGTACCACTTATTAAAAGAGTAGTTGAAAATACTGGAATGCTTATAAATGGTATTCATACACATACTGGGTCTGATATTTTAGATATTGATGTGTTCTTAGCTGCCTCAGAAATAATTTTAAACGAAGCAAAAGACTTTCCTAATTTAGATTTTATTGATTTTGGAAGTGGATTTAAAGTACCTTATAAAGAGGGTGATGTTTCAACAAATATTGAAGAATTAGGAGAACGATTAACAACAAGATTTAATAAATTTTGTAAGAATTACGGAAAAGATTTAACGCTAATGTTTGAGCCAGGTAAATTCTTAGTGAGTGAAGCTGGTAAATTTTTAGCTAATGTAAATGTTGTAAAACAAACAACATCAACAGTTTTTGCAAGTATAGATTCTGGATTTAATCATTTGGTTCGCCCAATGATGTATGATTCTTATCACCATATACATAATGTTTCTAATCCAAACGGAAGAGAACGTTACTATTCTGTAGTTGGTTATATTTGTGAAACTGATACTTTTGGCTCTAACAGAAGAATAAGCGAAATTAGAGAAGACGATGTTTTATGTTTTGATAATGCTGGAGCATATTGTTTTTCAATGGCTTCAAATTACAATTCAAGATTTAGACCTGCCGAGGTTTTAATATATGAAGGGCAGGATTATCTGATTAGAAAACAAGAATCTTTTGAAGATTTACTAAAAAATCAAGTAATTATAGATTTAGAATAATTCAAAAACTCCGTTCATAGTAACGGAGTTTTTTGTTATTCTCAATAAGTTCTTTAAATAATGATTAGTTTTAAGTTAAAGTAGTTTAAAATTATTTTTTTAGCAAAATTAACTTCAAAGTGTTATAGTTTTAAAAAAATACCTATTTTTGGCTTATGCAAACAGCAAAAAATATTAAGTTAAATACAAACGCAATTACTATGCGCAACTTTATTATTGCTAAAACTACTACAATTACCCTTTAGGGGTTCTAGTCTATTCATATCATCAGTTATATATATGCCCGTTTTCATAAGTTTATGAAACAAGGGGTGTTGAAAACAAAAATTAAATTAAACATATAAATTAATACAAATGAAAGTATTAAAATTTGGAGGTTCATCCGTAGCATCTTCCGAAAACATAAATAAAGTAATAAGTATAGTTAAAGAAAGTTCTTTTAAAAACAATGTAGCCGTAGTAGTTTCTGCCCTTGGAGGTGTTACAGATCTGCTTCTTAGCGCAGGTTCACTGGCTTGTAATGGAGACGAAAGTTACAAAGAAAGCTTTAAAACTATAGAAAGTAGACACATTGATGTTGTTAGAGAGTTAATACCTGTTAACAATCAAAGTGCCGTTTTAGGACAAATAAAAAAAATGTTGAATAAATTAGAAAACACTTTAGAAGGTGTATTTTTAATTAATGAACTTTCTAACAAAACTTCCGATAAAATTGTAAGTTTTGGAGAATTATTTTCATCTTACATTATTGCTGAAGCAATGAAAAGTAATGGTTTGGATGCTGTTCTTAAAAATTCACAAGAATTAATTGTTACTGATAATAATTTTTCAAACGCATCAGTAATTTTTAGTAAAACTAACGAAAACATTAAAACATTTTTCGATTCAAACAAATATAAAGTAGTAATGCTTCCTGGTTTTGTAGCAAAAACTGAAGCTGGTGAAGTTTCAACTTTAGGCCGTGGTGGTTCAGATTATACTGCTGCTATTATAGCCTCAGCTGTTAATGCTTCAATTTTAGAAATATGGACAGATGTAAGTGGAATGTACACTGCAAACCCAAAATTTGTACGAGAAGCATTTCCTATTAAAAGTATTTCCTATCATGAAGCTATGGAATTATCTCACTTTGGAGCTAAGGTATTATACCCACCTACAATTCAACCAGTATTAAAAAAGGAAATTCCTATTTGTATAAAAAATACTTTTGATGCAAAAGCTGAAGGAACTTTAATTACTAAAGTATCTTCAAATTCAGAACCTATAAAAGGAATTAGTCATATAGAAAATATGGCATTGGTTACTTTAGAAGGAAGTGGAATGGTTGGTATACCTGGTATTTCAAAACGTTTATTTGGTTGTTTAGCTTCAAACAAAATAAATATTTCTTTAATTACACAAGCATCTTCAGAACATTCAATTTGCTTTGCTATTAGTAATAATGATGGTGAAAAAGCAGAAATTGAAATAAATAAAGAGTTTGAATATGAAATTGAACATCATAAAATTTCGCCATTAGTTGTTGAAAAAGACAATGCTATTATTGCACTTGTTGGAGATAATATGAAAAGTCACCAAGGTATAAGTGGTAAAATGTTTAGTACTCTTGGTAAAAACAATGTAAATATTAGAGCAATTGCTCAAGGTGCTTCTGAAAAAAATATTTCAGCTGTAATTTCACATAAACACATAAAAAAAGCATTAAACACACTACATTCTGAATTCTTTGAAAATCAAACAAAACAATTAAACTTGTTTATTGTTGGTGTTGGAAATGTAGGAGGAAAATTATTAGAACAAATTAAACAACAACAACAATATTTATTAGATAATTTAAAATTACAAGTAAGAGTTATTGCATTAACAAACTCTAAAAAAATGTATTTTAATGAAGATGGTATAAATTTAGATTCTTGGAGTACACAATTACCTAAAGGTGAAGATTTAGATATGGATTTATTTCATAAAAAAGTTGTTGACTTAAATTATAGAAATAGCATTTTTGTAGATAATACAGCAAACGAAAGCATCTCTAAATTATATGCTAATTACTTAAAAGAAAGTGTTGCTGTTGTAACCTGTAATAAAATTGCATGTTCATCTAATTACACAAACTATCTACACCTAAAACAATTAGCTAGAGAATATAATGCGCCTTTCCTTTTTGAAACAAATGTAGGTGCGGGATTACCAATTATTGATACACTTAAAAACTTAATTGCTTCAGGAGATAAAGTAACTAAAATACAAGCTGTTCTTTCTGGTAGTTTAAACTTTGTATTTAATAATTTTAACAATGAAACTTCTTTTGCTGAAGTTGTTGATCAAGCAGGAATACAAGGTTATACAGAACCAGATCCTCGTATTGATTTAAGTGGTGTTGATGTAATGAGAAAAATATTAATCTTAGCTCGTGAAAGTGGAACTAGATTAGAATTAAGTGATATTGAAAATGATTCATTTTTACCAAAAGCATCGTTAAAAGCAAATTCAGTACCAGACTTTTTAGAAACTTTAAAAACAGAAGCAGATCACTTTAATAAAATATACCAAAAAGCAGCTGCAAATGATTGTAGATTAAAATTTGTTGCTGAATTTAATAATGGAAAATCAAAAGTAGGATTACAAGAAATACCTTCGGATCATCCATTTTATAATTTAGATGGTAGTGATAATATTGTATTATTTTTTACAGAAAGATATCCTATACAACCTTTAATAATAAAAGGTGCTGGTGCTGGTGCAGATGTTACTGCCTCTGGCCTATTTGCTGATATTATTAGAATAAGAAATAACTAATATTATGGAACAAATTAAAATATTTGCTCCTGCAACCATAGCAAATGTATCTTGTGGTTTTGATGTTTTAGGATTAGCATTAGATAATGTTGGTGATGAAATGACTATAAAAAAAGTAGCTCAAAAAGGAGTTACTATCACTAAAATTATAGGTCAGGATTTACCATTAGAAACACATAAAAATGTTGCTGGTGTAGCTGCTTTAGCATTATTAGCAGAAACTGATAGTGAATTTGGTTTTGAAATAGAAATAAACAAAAGAATTAAACCCGGAAGTGGAATTGGTAGCAGTGCTGCCAGTTCGGCTGGTGCGGTTTGGGCAATAAATGAATTACTGGGAAAACCATTTGGTAAAACAGATCTTGTTCGCTTTGCAATGGAAGGTGAACGTTTAGCCACGGGTGTTGCCCACGCAGATAATGTAGCTCCTGCTCTTTTTGGTGGTTTTACATTGGTAAGAAGTTATGAACCTTTAGATGTTATTAATATTAATACCCCTTCAGAATTATATGCTACTGTTATTCACCCACAAATTGAAGTAAAAACATCAGATGCACGTGAAATACTAAGAACAACTGTTTCTCTAAAAGATGCCATTAAACAATGGGGAAATGTTGGAGGTTTAATAAGCGGTTTGTATACTGAAGATTATGACTTAATTGGTCGTTCTCTTGAAGATCATGTAATTGAACCTATACGGTCAATATTAATTCCAGCATTTGATTCAGTTAAAAAGAATTCTATTAAAGCTGGAGCTCTTGGATGTGGTATTTCTGGCTCTGGCCCTTCAATTTTCGCATTAAGTAAAGGAGAAGAAACAGCTTTAAAAGTTGGAGAAGCAATGAAAGCAGTTTACAATAAAGTTGGTATTGAGTATGATGTTCACGTTTCAAAAGTGAATAAAGAAGGAATAAAAATTTTAGAATAAAAAAACAATCGTCAAACTGAACTTCATTCAGGTTCACATTCTCATTTGAAATCATATTGATGAGATTTTCAAAGACGAAAAAAATATAAAAAATTAAATTATGAACTTTTATAGTTTAAATAAAAACGCACCGGATGTTTCATTTAAAGAAGCTGTGGTAAAAGGATTAGCACCAGATAAAGGATTATACTTTCCTGAAAGTATCACTCCTCTTGAAAAAGATTTTTTTGATCATATTGAGTATTTTTCAAAAACTGAAATTGCTTATGAAGTTATTAAACAATTTGTAGCGGATGAAATCCCTGAAACCGAATTAAAACAGATTATTGAAGAAACATTAAGCTTTGATTTCCCTGTTGTTCCTATAACCAAAAATATTTCAACATTAGAGTTATTTCACGGTCCTACAATGGCTTTTAAAGATGTTGGTGCACGTTTTATGGCTCGTTGTTTTGGATATTTCAATAAAGATGAAAACTCTAAAAAGGTCACTGTTTTAGTTGCTACTTCTGGAGATACTGGAGGCGCTGTTGCTAGTGGTTTTTTAGGTGTTGAAGGTGTTGATGTTGTTATTTTGTATCCTAGCGGTAAAGTAAGTGATGTTCAAGAAAAACAGTTAACTACTTTAGGGCAAAATATTAAGGCTCTTGAAGTAAATGGAACTTTTGACGACTGCCAAGCAATGGTTAAAACTGCTTTTTTAGATGAAGAAATAACATCTCAAAGAAATTTAACTTCTGCAAATTCTATTAATGTTGCTCGTTGGTTACCACAAATGTTTTATTTCTTTTTAGCATATAAACAACTTAAGGATAAGAAAAAAGATTTAGTTTTTTCCGTACCAAGTGGTAATTTTGGTAATATATGTGCAGGTGTAATGGCTCAACAATTAGGTTTACCTATTAAACAGTTTATTGCTTCAACAAACATTAATGATATTGTTCCTAATTATTTAGAAACTGGTGTTTACACTCCAAAACCATCTAAACAAACTATTTCTAACGCAATGGATGTTGGCGATCCAAGTAATTTTATTAGAATTCAAGAGATTTATAAAAACGATGATAAATTAAAAGAAAATTTAACATCTTATTCTTTTGATGATAAAGAAACGAAGGAAGCCATGAAAGAAATTAAAGCTGAATCTGGCTATATAGCAGATCCTCATGGTGCTGTTGGGTATTTAGGGTTAAAAAAATACTTAAAAAACCATAATGCTCAAGGAATATTTTTAGAAACCGCTCATCCCGTTAAGTTTTTAGATGTAGTTGAACCTGTTTTAGGTGAAACAATTGAGTATCCACAACAAATTTTAGAGGTTATTAATAATAAGAAAATAGCGTTAGAAATAACTACTTATAACGATTTAAAACAATATTTACTAAATAGTTTATAAAACTCAAACAACCACCTAACTAAACTAATATGACAGATGTAACGTCGGCCGTAGTCGAGAACACTGAATTAATTTCAGCAATAGATACCGTTTGGGTATCAATTTGTGCAGCAATTATTTTTTTAATGGAGGGTGGATTTGCTCTTTTAGAAGCAGGATTTGTAAGAGCAAAAAATGCAATGAGTATTATTGCTAAAGTAATGGTTGATATTTCCTTTGGAGGGATTGCCTTTTTCTTAGTAGGCTTTGGAATTGCTTATGGAGATTCAAATGGATGGGTTGCTTTTGATTTTGGAATTACGGAAGCAGACCTTGGACTAGGGTTAACCGTTTCTAATAAATTATTTTGGTTTATTCAATTAGGTTTTGCAATAGCAGCAATTTCAATTGTTTCTGGAGCCATAGCAGAACGTATGAAAATATGGACTTATGCTGTATATGTATTTATCTTTTGCGCAGTAATGTATCCGTTGGCAGCAAACTGGGTTTGGAATCCAAATGGATGGCTTGCCGTTAGAGGTTTTAATGATTTTGCTGGCTCCGGAGCAGTACATGCAATGGGTGGTTTTGCAGCCTTAGCAAGTGCTATTATTTTAGGCCCTCGTTTAGGTAAATATGGTAAAGATGGAAAACCTAATTCAATTCCTGGTCACAATTTACCACTAGCTGCTATAGGAGCTTTTATTCTTTGGTTTGGATGGTTTGGTTTTAACCCAGGATCTACTTTAGGTGCTGTTGGAAATTACGAATTAATCGGAAGTATTGTAACAAATACATTTTTAGCTTCTGCTGCCGGTGGAATTTCAACAATGATATATACATACTTTAGGTATGGTCAAATAGATATAACAATGGCAATAAACGGCGTGCTTGCTGGATTGGTTGCTATAACTGCTGGTTGTAATATTTTTGATCCAATTTCTTCAATAATTATTGGGGCAATTGCAGGTGTATTAGTTGATATTGCAGTTGAACTTATTGATAGAATAAAAATTGATGATCCTGTTGGAGCAATTGCTGTTCACGGTGTAAACGGATTTTTTGGTGTTATTGCTGTAGGACTTTTTGCTTCTGAAGGTGGATTATTATATGGTGGCGGAACTGAACTTTTTGTTACGCAACTAATTGGAGTATCTGTAATAGCTATATTTTCTTTTTCTATAACATATCTTGTTATGTTTTTATTAAGAAAAACAATTGGAATTAGAATCTCAAAAACTGAAGAAAAAGCAGGTATAGATGCTGTATCATTTGGGGTTGAGGCCTACACTACTTTTGAATAATTATTAACCTGTTAGAAATTAAAAATGAAGAAAATTGAAGCAATAATAAAACCCTCAAAATTAAAAGACGTACAAAAAGGGTTAAAAGAAGCTGGAATACCATGTATAACAGTTTTACCTGTAAAAGGTACTGGTTTACAAAAAACATATTCAGAACATTATAGAGGTACAGAACAATCAATGATTCTTCAATCTAGAGTATTAATTATGTGTGTTGTTAGTGATAATAATATGGAGAAATGTATAGATGTTATTTTAGATAATGCATCTGACGGTGAAACAGGTGATGGAAAAATCTTTATTTATGATGTTGCTGAAGCAATTAGAATTAGAACTAAAACAAGAGGAAAAGAAGCAATTCAGTAATATTCCTTAAAAAATAGTAGATTAGCTAGATAAATTTCAATTTTATGAAGAATTATCTAGCTTTTTTATGCTTATTTGTTTCGTTAACAATAACATCTCAAAATACATTAAAATTAAATGATGAGAAATCTCCAAAAGCAACGTTAAATGATGTTTCTTGGATTTCAGGCTATTGGGTTGGTGAAGCTCTAGGTGGTGTAACTGAAGAAGTTTGGACAAGCCCATTAGGTGATTCAATGATGGGTTCGTTTAAATTAGTTAATGACGGAAAAGTAAGTTTTTATGAATTATGTACTATTTCTGAAGAAAATGAATCGCTAATTTTACGCATAAAACATTTTAATAATGATTTAAAAGGTTGGGAAGAAAAAGATAATACAATTGATTTTAAACTAGTTAAAATTAAAAAAGACAAAGCCTACTTTAACGATTTAACTTTTGAACGTATAAATGAAAACAGCTTAAACATTTATGTTGTTTTTAAAGAAGAAGGAAAAGATGAAACTGAAATGAAGTTCAGTTATACGTTGAAAAAATAACTTTTAGTCTAATTCTGGTAAATTAAAATCAGAAAGTATACTCGGTAATTTCATGGTTTTTTCAATATCATCTGAAGTTCTAGGTGCTCTTCCAGATAAATTAACTGGTCCATTTTTTGTAACTAAAATATCATCTTCAATTCTAACTGCTATTCCCCACCATTTTTCATCACAATTACTTCCTTCTGGAATATAAATACCCGGTTCTACTGTAATTACCATATTTTCTTTTAATTTTCCATAATTACTTACATCATGCACATCTAAACCTATATGGTGCGAAGATTCATGCGGATAATACAAATGAACTGATTTTTCAGATTTAATGATACCTAAATCGGCCAAACCTTTATTAATAACCTTTCTTGTAGCTGAATCTGGAGCACTAAAAGAGTTTCCTATTTTTGTTTTTTCTATTCCAGCTTCTTGAGCTTTATATACTAAATCGTAAATAATTTTTTGCTCTTTAGAAAACTTTCCATTTGCAGGAATAGTACGAGTAACATCAGCTGTATATCCATGATACTCTGCACCTAAATCCATTAAAACTAATTTCCAATCTCCAACTTCTACTTTATTATTTTCAATATAATGTAAAATACAACCATTCCCTCCTGCTCCAACAATTGAAGGATATCCCTCATACTCAGCACCATATTTTTTATAGACAAATTCATGAACTCCTTGAACTTCGGTTTCAGACATTTCTGGATAAATTGCTTTCATAATTTCAATTTGTCCAATAGCAGAAATATCAATCGCTTTTTTAAGTAAAATCAACTCTTCCTCAGTCTTAATTTCTCTAAGCGAAGCCATAAATGAACTTAAAGAACTTATGTCTAATCTTTCTTTAGTTTCATTATATAGTTTATCATCTTTTAAATTCTTTATATCTGAAAAATCATATGAAACTTTCTCCTTAAATGTTTTAATTAAATCAAATAAATCAACATTACTTTCAGTATCCCTCACATCATTTTTAAATTGATTAAATAGTATGTGATCCATTTTCTTAAAATCTAATTCAAAACTAGAAAATTCACTTCCATTAAAAGCAACTCTAAAGCCTAAATCATCTTGAGCTCCTTTAATCCCAATCCTTTTTCCATACCACATTTCTACATATTCATTTTTTTCCTGAACAAACAAAACCTCATTAAAAACCTGATTATTAACAGTTTGATCTTCTTTAAACACCAATAACAAAGCATGTGGTTCCATATAACCCGTTAAATAATAAAAATTTGGATCTTGGTGATAATTATACTCCACATCATTAGACCGATTTCTAATGGCATTAGCAAAAAATACCGCAACACTGTTTTTTGGCATTTTAGCTCTTAATTGTTCTCTCCTATTTTTATGAAATTCTTTGTCTAAAAAATCTTGTGGATAATCTTTATATTGAGCGTAGGTGAAGCTAACACTAAATAAAAACAAGTAAAAAAACAGAAAATTAATCTTCATAAAAATTAGAAATAAATGCTTAAAAATGCTTCAAAGATATAAAAAAGTTCTACAACGTATGCTAAACTTATAGCATTACAAAGTTTATTAAATACTCTAAAAGATATCAATGTATTTAATTGAGGTAAATTAATAGTATACCAATAAGTATAGATTTATTACTTTTACGTACTAAAATATATATAATGAAAGATACTGCTTTATCACATATACACAAAAATTTAGGAGCAAAAATGGTACCCTTTGCAGGTTACAATATGCCAGTACAATATGAAGGCGTAAACGCTGAACATGAAACTGTTAGAACTGGTGTTGGTGTTTTTGATGTATCTCATATGGGAGAATTTATAATTGAAGGTGACTCCGCTCTTGAGTTGGTTCAAAAAGTAACAACAAATGATGCTAGTAAATTAGCAATTGGAGATGCACAATATAGTTGTATGCCCAATAATACTGGAGGAATTGTTGATGATTTAATTGTTTATAGAATTAAAGAAAACACCTATTTATTAGTTGTAAATGCTTCTAATATTGATAAAGATTGGAATTGGATTTCTGTAAATAATTATATGAATGCTGAAATGAAAAATATTTCAGAAGGTTATTCTTTGTTAGCTATTCAAGGTCCAAAAGCCGTTGAAGCTATGCAATCTTTAACTTCTGAAGATTTATCTGCTATTAAATTTTACACCTTTAAGGTGGCTGATTTTGCAGGAATTGAACATGTAATTATCTCTGCAACTGGTTATACAGGTTCAGGTGGTTTTGAAATTTATTGTAAAAACAACGAGGTTGAACAAATATGGAATAAAGTATTTGAAGCTGGGAAAGAATATGGGATTAAACCAATTGGTTTAGCTGCACGTGATACTTTACGTTTAGAAATGGGTTATTGCTTGTACGGAAACGATATTAATGACAATACTTCGCCTATTGAAGCTGGTTTAGGTTGGATTACTAAATTTACCAATGATTTTACCAATTCTGTAGCTTTAAAAAAGCAAAAAGAAGCAGGTGTTTCTAAAAAATTAGTAGCTTTTGAAATGGTGGAAAAAGGAATTCCTCGTCAGCATTATACTATTGTAAACGCTGATGGAGTTGAAATTGGTGAAGTAACTTCAGGAACTATGAGTCCTACTCTTAAAAAAGGTATAGGAATGGGCTATGTAACTAAAGAATTTTCTAAAAGAGATTCTGAAATTTACATTCAAATAAGAAAGAAAACTATTAAAGCTAAAGTTGTAAAACTTCCTTTTTATAAAGGATAAGTTTCTTAAAATGAAATAATAAAAAGATATTGTCTGAAAAGTAAAAACCTTATCTGTTTTTACTTCAACCTCTTAATAAACAAATGTTTACTAAGAGAAAATAAGATACATTTTAATAAATAAGTATTTATTAAAATATCTAAATTATTTCAAAAAAAATTTACTAAAATTAATATGGTTTATAAAATTCAAATAGCTTTTTAAATTAAAGTTAGTTGAATTTTATTGCCATATATTGTATTATATACAGATTTAATAAATATGGATTTAAAAATAAAACAACGTGCTGCTTTAAGCACTTATTTTTTTTTAACAGGTTTATGTTTTGCCACCTGGGCATCTAGAATACCAACAATTAAAACTTTTTTTAATTTTAATGAAGCGGAACTTGGAACTGTACTTTTAGCTATGCCAATAAGTTCTATAATTGGTCTTCCTATTTCAGGGTGGATTATTTCAAAATTTAATAGTAGAAAACCAATAATAATCTCTTTTTTATTCTTTTCATTTTCATTAATTTTAATTGGTTATTCAACCACTCCCACTCTATTAATTACAGCTATTTGTGTATTCTCTTTTGGTATGAGAATTCTAAATATCGCGATGAATACACAATCAATAACGCTCCAAAAAAAATTTAAAAAGAAAATTGTAAGTTCATTTCACGGCCTTTGGAGCACTGGAGGATTAATTGGAGTTGGCTTTTCTACTATAATGGTAAAAATGGATGTTTCTATTGCTAATCATTTATTATTAATCTCGTTATTTTCTTTAATAATTGCCTTCATAGCTTTTTTATATTTAATTAAAGACGATAAATCTATTACTGGAAATAAATTAATTTTTGGTAAACCCGATCCTTTTATTTTTTACTTAGGAATACTAATATTCTTCGCTGCTTTATGCGAAGGTGGTATGTTTGATTGGAGTGGAGTTTATTTTAAAGAAGTAATTAAAGAAGAAGTTTTTACCTATGGTTATCTTTCATTTATGACCTGCATGGCTTTATCAAGATTTTTTTCAGACAAGTTAATGGATGCAATTGGAATGCCTAAAACATATATATTAAGTGCTATTTTAATTGCTATAGGTATTTCAACTGCAATATTTTTCCCTTCGTTTTGGCCATCTCTTTTTGGTTTTTGCTTGGTTGGAATTGGTACAGCTCCTATTTTTCCAATGACATTTATATTAGCAGGTACTTCAAATAAATATTCTCCTGGAATGGCAATATCAATAATTTCTACCTATGCAATTGTTGGTATGTTAATTGGGCCACCTTTAATTGGTTATTTAGCACATGCTTTGGGATTAAAATCAGCTTTCTTTATTTTTGTTTTTGCAGGACTCTCTTTTATTCCTATTTCAAAAATGTTATTCATTTATAAAAATAAAATGAGCTAAATATTATAGAAATTACAAATTAAAATTTTCAGGAATTTCACCTTTTATTCCTTTATAAAAATCATAAATATATTTAAAATCTTTTTCCATATCATTGGTTAAATAATAGGGGTCAGAAATTTTAACCTGTTTATTTTCAAAATCAAAGGTCATCATTACAATAGGAACATTGGCTCCTTTTGCAATATGATAAAAACCAGTTTTCCATTTATCGTTCCTTTTTCTAGTACCTTCAGGAGATAATGCTAAAATAAATTGTTCTCTTGTATTAAATATATTTACAATAGCATCTACTCTATTTGCGCTTTTGGTTCTATCTACAGGAGTGCCTCCTAACGCTTTAAAAATAAAACCAAAAGGGGGCTTAAATAAAGAAGCTTTACCTATAAAATTTAATGGAGTGTTTTGCGATAATTTAATAGCTAAACCCAAGAAAAAATCTTTCCAATGTGTATGAGGAGCTCCAATTATTATATACTTTTTAATATCAGTAGGCAGCAAACCAATAGTTTTCCAACCAAATAAATTATGAAATATAAATTTTGTTATTGTTTTCATTGTTAATAAGTCAATCCTGAAATTGTTGAGAGCATTGAGAGAACAAAGATAAAAATCCTAATTTTATAAACTAATTATAATTGAAATGAACGAAACTATTATTTACTTAATAATTGCTGTAATATTCTTATTAGTTGGTTTTGTAATCGGAAAACTTATAACTAAAAACAAGGCTTACAAATCAATTTCTGAACTTGAAATTAGACATAAACTTTTACTTGAAGAAAAAGAATCTAACTTAAATGTTATAAATAACTTAAATAATGATAAAAAGTTGTTGAGTAATGAGAAACATAGTATAGATTTAAGATTAACTGAAAAAATTTCAGAATTAAAAAACCTTGAAACTAAGCTAAAAGAAAATAAAGAAGAAGTTTCAATGCTTCAAGAAAAATTCACCAAAGATTTTGAAATTTTAGCAAATAAAATATTAGAAGAAAAATCTTCAAAATTTACAGAACAGAATAAAGAAAATTTAATAAATATCTTAAATCCTTTACAAGATAAAATTCAAAATTTCGAAAAAAAAGTAGAAGATACACATAAAGAAAGTATAGATTACCATGCGGCACTTCGGCAGCAAATATTTGGTTTAAAAGAACTAAATATGCAAATGAGTAAAGAAACTATTAATTTAACCAAAGCTTTAAAAGGTGAAAGTAAAACCCAAGGAAACTGGGGTGAATTAGTACTTGAGCGTGTATTAGAAAAATCTGGTTTAGAAAAAAATAGTGAGTATTTTGTTCAACAAAGTTTTGTTAACGAAGTAGGTAAACGCATACTACCTGATGTTGTTATTCATTTACCTGATGATAAAAAAATGATTATTGATTCTAAAGTTTCTCTTACAGCTTATGAACAATTTGTTAATGCTGAAGATGAATACCAAAAAGAACAAGCTATTAAAGATCATGTAAATTCCTTAAAAAGACATATTGAACAGTTAAGTGAAAAAAAATATGAAGATATCTATAAAATTGATTCACCAGATTTTGTGTTACTTTTTATACCTATAGAACCTGCTTTTGCTGTGGCTTTAAATGCCGATAATCAGCTTTATAATAAAGCTTTTGAAAAGAATATAGTAATTGTTACACCTACTACGCTATTGGCTACTTTGCGAACTATTGATAGTTTATGGAATAACGAAAAACAACAAAGAAACGCTATAGAAATAGCAATACAGGCTGGAAGATTGTATGATCAGTTTGTGAATTTAACAAATGATTTAATAAAAGTTGGTAATCAACTTAAAACGGTTCAAGGTTCTTATGATACTTCAATGAAGAAATTAACAGGAACCGGAAACTTAATTAGAAAAGTAGAAAATATTAAAAAATTAGGAGCTAAAGGATCTAAAACTTTTAATGATAAATTATTAGAAAGAGCTTTAGACGATGAAGTTTAAAAAAGTTTGAATATTAGCCAAACTGAGCCTGTTGAATAATTTCAATAAATTGCTATATTTCAAGAGGCTCAATATGACCAAATAATTTACTTTTTAAGTACTTTCTTTAAAACAGTTTCTTTATCTAACTTTTTAGTACAAAAATACCAGTCTTTACAATCCATATCTTCTTTACCTTCCATTCTGTCATTAGCAGTTCCACAAGAACCTGCAGGGCCAATAATTACATCGTCTCCAGGATTCCAATCTGCTGGAGTTGCAACTCCAAATTTATCAGCTGTTTGTAATGCTACAACTACTCTGTACAATTCATCAAAATTTCTACCTAAACTTAATGGATAATAAATTATGGCTCTAATAATTCCTTTTGGATCTACAAAAAAGACAGCTCTAACGGCTTGCGTTGTAGCTTCATTTGGTTGAACCATACCGTACATATTGGCAACATTCATTGAAATATCTTCAATTAATGGAAATTTAACTTCTACGTTTTTCATTCCTTTATATTCAATTTTTTCTTTAATTGAACGCAACCAAGCAATATGACTATATAAACCATCTATTGATAACCCAACTAATTTACAATTTGCTTTTGCAAATTTTTCTTCTAAAGATGCAAACGTGATAAATTCAGAAGTACATACCGGTGTAAAATCTGCAGGATGACTAAATAATATAGCCCAATCTCCTTTATAGTCATTTGGAAAGTGAATATTTCCCTGAGTAGTTACTGCTTTAAATTCAGGAGCCTTATCTCCTATTCTTGGCATTGAAACTGTTTCTTGTGTTTCCATATCTATTTAACTTTTTATCTATTAATTTTTATTAAAATTATTAAATATAAATAAGGATGCTTGTAACTTTAATTACTTATGGAAGTTAAAAATAGGTTAAAAAAAAATCCTGCTAATAGCAGGATTTTTCATATTTTATATTATTAAAATAAATATTACCAAGTAAATATTGGTCTACTTGACATCATTTCATTTACTTTTTGAGCAACACTTTCTAAAACTTCTTCATTTTCAAAATTATTAATGACTTCATCAATAAGTTCTACAACTTTTAGCATATCTGCTTCTTTTAAACCACGAGTTGTTACTGCAGCAGTACCAATTCTAATACCTGAAGTTACAAATGGTGATTTATCATCAAAAGGAACCATATTTTTATTTACAGTAATATCAGCTTTTGTTAATGCATTTTCAGCATCTTTTCCGCTAAGACCTTTACTTCTTAGATCTATAAGCATACAGTGGTTGTCTGTCCCGTCAGAAATAATTTTATATCCTTTAGCTACAAAAACTTCAGCCATAGCTGCAGCATTTTTCTTTACTTGAATTTGGTAATGCAAAAATTCATCTGTTAAAGCTTCTCCAAAAGCAACTGCTTTTCCGGCAATAACATGCTCTAATGGCCCTCCTTGATTTCCTGGGAAAACAGATGAGTTAATTAAAGTTGACATCATTTTTAATTTTCCACTTTTTAATTTTAAACCAAAAGGGTTCTCAAAATCTTTACCAATCATAATCATTCCTCCTCTTGGCCCACGTAAAGTTTTATGAGTTGTAGTAGTAACAATATGACAATGAGGTATAGGATCGTTTAAAATTCCTTTAGCAATTAAACCTGCAGGGTGAGAAATATCTGCCATTAAAATAGCACCAACTTCATCTGCAATCTCTCTAAATTTCTTAAAATCTATATCTCTAGAGTAAGCAGAAGCACCAGCAATAATTAATTTTGGTTTATGCTCTTTAGCTTGTTTTTCTAAATGATTATAATCTATTGTTCCTGTTGCTTTATCTACACCGTAAAAAACAGGGTTATATAATTTACCTGAAAAATTCACAGGAGAACCATGTGTTAAATGTCCACCGTGTGATAAATCGAAACCTAAAATCGTATCTCCAGGTTTTAAACAAGCAGCATAAACAGCTGTATTAGCTTGAGAACCAGAATGTGGTTGAACATTTACATATTCAGCTCCAAATAATTCTTTAGCTCTATCTATTGCTATTTGTTCAATAACATCAACTACTTCACAACCTCCATAATATCTTTTACCGGGATATCCTTCAGCATATTTATTAGTTAAAATAGAACCCTGAGCTTCCATAACTTCGTCACTAACAAAGTTTTCTGAGGCAATTAATTCTAAACCGTTAGTTTGTCTTTCTCTTTCGTCTTCAATTAAATCGAAAATAATTTGATCACGTTGCATTAGTAGTTACTTTTTTAAAAGTTAAATTAAATGCAAAAATAGTAATTTCATTTTGGAATTAATAAATTACTTCTATATTTGATTAGAAAAATATTAACAACCTTTAATAACTTATATATATGAAATTATCAGCTAATAATCCGGATAGAAAATCATGGCTAAACGTACTTCATGGCTGTGATTTTCCAATACAAAATATACCTTTTGGAGTTTTTATTACAAAAGATGACATAATTACTATTGGAACTAGAATTGGCGAATTTGCTATTGATTTAAGTGCATTTCACCAATTAGGATACTTTAATGGGATTCCGCTAACCGATGATATATTTATGCAAGACTCATTAAATGACTTTATTGCTGATGGTAGAAAAACTTGGCGTTTGGTTAGAAATAGAATCGCTGATGTATTTGACAATGAAAATTCAACATTAAGAGATAATAAAAAACATAGAGACGTAATAATATTTGATGTAAATGAAGTTGAAATGCTACTTCCTATTGATATAGGTGATTTCACTGATTTTTATTCAAGTAAACATCACGCTAAAAATGTATCAGATATTTATGATCTAAAAGATGGTCCTTTAGAAAACAATTGGCTACATATGCCTTTGGGCTTAAATCAACGTGCTTCATCTGTTGTTGTGTCTGGAACACCAATAAAAAGACCCGTTGGTCAAACGCTATCTAAAAATGCCTCTACGCCTTCATTTGGCCCGTCACAAAAACTTGATATGGAAGTTGAAACTGCGTTTATAACAACTGCGGCAAATCACTTTGGAGAACCTATTCCTGTTAATGAAGCTGAAGAATATATTTTTGGAATGGTACTTTTAAATGACTGGAGTTCTAGAGATGTACAACAATGGGAATCTAAACCATTGGGTCCCTTTTTAAGTAAAAGTTTCGCTTCTACAATTTCACCTTGGATAGTTACTTTAGATGCCTTAGAACCTTGGCGATGTGAAAGTCCTAAACAAGAAGGTTTATTACCTTATTTAAAACCTGAAGAAACTACAAATAGTTTTGATATAAACCTAAATACATACCTTGAAACTGAAAATGGTGATTTAAACTTGTTGAGTGCTTCTAATTTTAAAAATATTTATTGGACAATGAATCAACAATTAGCACATCAAACAATTAACGGTTGTAATGTTCGTGCAGCAGATTTATTTGGAAGTGGAACAATTTCTGGTGAAGATAAAAACAGTGTTGGATCTCTATTTGAATTAACTTGGAACGGTGAAAATCCAATAACGTTAAAAGATAACACTAAACGTACCTTTTTAAATAATGGAGATAATGTTATTTTAAGAGGTTATTGTAAAAATGATAAAGTTAGAATTGGTTTTGGTAAGTGTACTGGAAAAGTTATTGCTGGAATTGAATCAAAATAAAAATATCTAAATAATAAAAAAACAACCCTAAAAAAGAAATTTTTTTAGGGTTGTTTAGTTTATTTTGGCATTGAAATTGAAATTAACTACACATAACACTAAACATTTTTATTATGAGGCTAAAACTACCTTTATTCTTATTAATTATTACAACTATTGGATGTAGTAGTGTAAAAAAAACTCAAGAAGCTTTAAATTATGGAAATTATGATGAAGCCATAAATATTGCTGTTAAAAACTTAAGAAATAATAAAACAAAAAAAAGCAATCAACCTTATGTTTTAATGCTTGAAGAAGCCTACAAAAAAATAGTTAAAAGAGATTTAAGCAGAATTGATTTTTTAAAAAAAGAAGGTAATAAAGCAAACTTAGAAGAAATTTTCAATTTATATAATAGTTTAAGTAACAGACAAGAATTTATAAGGCCTCTACTTCCACTACCTATATTAAAAAAGAAAAAAAATGCTTCATTTAATTTTATAGACTATTCAAATGAAATAATTTCTTCAAAAAATAATTTCACAGAATATTTATACACAAATGCCAAAACAGCACTTTCCAATGCCATTTATAAATATGATTTTAGAGATATTTTTGAAGATTTAAACTACCTATACAAACTTAATCCAGATTATAAGGATACTAAATTATTAATTGAAGATGCTCAATATAAAGGAACTGATTTTATTTTAGTAACAATGAAAAATAAATCTAATAAAATAATCCCTATTCGTTTAGAAAGAGATTTATTAGATTTCAAAACCTACAACCTAAATGATTTATGGACCGTTTATCATAATCAAAAACAATCAAATTTAAATTATGATTATCAATTAGAAATAAATTTAAGACAAATTAATATTTCTGCAGAACATGTAAATGAAAAACAGTTTGAGAATAAAAAAGAAATTAAAGATGGTTGGAAATATTTAAAAAATGCTGATGGACAAATTAAAAAAGATAGTTTAGGACATAGTATAAAAATAGATATCTATAAAAAGGTAAGTTGTAAAATAAATGAAGTTACTCAAACAAAATCTACAAAAGTTGTTGGGATCGTTAAATATTATAACCTTAAAACAAATCAGTTAATTAAATCTTTTCCATTAGCAAGTGAGTTTGTTTTTGAAAATAAATTTGCCACAATTAACGGCAATAAAAAAGCTTTAGATAAAAAATACTTAAACCTAATTAACTATAAATACATTCCTTTTCCTTCTAATGAAGAAATGGTATATAATACTGGCGAAAATTTAAAAACTAAGATAAAACAAATCATAATTTCTAATAAATTTAGAAATTAAGAAAATAAGCAATCTTAACCAATTGCTTTTTTTATGTCTTCTACCAAAATATCACCGTGAGATGCGGAATAAATGACAGTTCCTTTTAAAATTACAATCACTTGAGGTGACTCGTGGTATACTCCTAATTTTTCAGCAATAGCACTAGAGATTTGTCGGTAACTTATTAAATCTAAAAAATAAAGATCTAGACTGTTTTCATCTATATCGTAGCTTCTCTCAAAGCTTTTTAATGCAAACCTACTAATTCCACAACGTGTGCTGTGCTTAAAAATTAATACGGGTTTTTCTTTTGAAGAATTAATGATTTCTTCAAGTTGTTTTATCTCTGTAATTTCTGACCAATTCATAATTATAATATAGACATTTTGTCTTCTGAAGCCCCATAAAACAAGACATTATGACTTGTTTGATTTGTTTTCATCAAATGGAACACTGTTTGAGCGTTCAAATATATAAACAAAAAAACAATACGTTATGAACTTTAATAATTTTACAATAAAATCGCAAGAAGCTATTCAAAAAGCACAGCAGATTGCGCAAGGTTTAGGACATCAACAAATAGAGAGTTCACATATATTAAAAGGAATTTTTGATGTTGATGAGAATGTAACTCCTTTTATATTTAAAAAACTAGGAGTTAATTTTGATTTGCTTCAAAGTTTAATAGATAAAACTATAGAAAGTTATGCAAAAGTAACTGGTGGTAGTGAAACAACGCTTTCAGGAAATGCTTCTAAAATGTTAAATACAGCAGCAGATGAAGCCAAAAAAATGGGTGATGAATTTGTTTCAATAGAACATTTATTATTAGCAATTCTAAAAAATAAAGATACTTCAGCACAAATTTTAAAAGATCAAGGTGTAAATAGTAAAATGATGTTATCAGCCATTTCAGAGTTAAGAAAAGGAAGTAAAGTTACTTCTCAAAGTGCTGAGGAAAATTATAACTCATTAAATAAATATGCTCGAAATTTAAATGAGCTTGCTAAAGAAGGAAAATTAGACCCTGTTATTGGAAGAGATGAAGAAATAAGAAGAATACTTCAAATTTTATCTCGTAGAACCAAAAACAATCCAATGCTAGTTGGTGAACCTGGAACAGGTAAAACAGCAATTGCAGAAGGATTGGCTCACAGAATAATTAAAGGTGATATTCCTGAAAATTTAAAGGGTAAACAAATATATTCTTTAGATATGGGAGCTTTAATTGCTGGTGCAAAATACAAAGGTGAGTTTGAAGAGCGTTTAAAATCTGTTATTAAAGAAGTAACTTCTGCAAACGGAGAAATTGTACTTTTTATTGATGAAATTCACACACTTGTAGGTGCAGGTGGTGGTCAAGGTGCAATGGATGCTGCTAATATTTTAAAACCTGCTTTGGCGCGTGGTGAATTAAGAGCTATTGGAGCCACTACTTTAGATGAATATCAAAAATATTTTGAAAAAGATAAAGCTCTTGAACGAAGATTTCAAAAGGTAATAGTAAATGAACCTGACACAGAAAGTGCTATTTCAATTTTACGTGGGATTAAAGAAAAATATGAAAACCACCATAAAGTACAAATAAAGGATGATGCTATTATAGCTGCTGTTGAGTTTTCTCAACGTTATATTTCTAATCGTTTTTTACCAGATAAAGCTATTGATTTAATGGATGAAGCTGCCGCTAAATTACGTATGGAAATAAATTCTAAACCAGAAGAATTAGATGTTCTGGACCGTAAAATTATGCAGTATGAAATTGAAATTGAAGCAATTAAACGTGAAAAAGATGAAAAAAAATTAACTTCTCTTAAAAAAGAAATTGCTAATTTAAAAGAAGAAAGAAACGAAATTAATGCAAAATGGGTTAGTGAAAAAGAATTAGTTGATGCCGCTCAAGAAAGTAAAGAAGCTATTGAAAACTATAAGTTAGAAGCCGAACGTGCTGAACGTGAAGGAGATTATGGAAAAGTGGCAGAATTACGTTACGGAAAAATTAAAGAAGAACAAGAACACTTAGAAGAGCTTCAAAAAGAAATTGCCGTAGATCAAGACTCCGCATTAATAAAAGAGGAAGTTACACGTGATGATATTGCTGAAGTAGTTGCTAAATGGACAGGGATTCCTGTTACAAAAATGCTACAAAGTGATCGTGAAAAATTATTACATCTAGAAGAAGAATTACATGATAGAGTTGTTGGGCAGGAAGAAGCTATTATAGCTGTTTCTGATGCGGTAAGAAGATCTAGAGCTGGTTTACAAGATGATAAAAAACCACTAGGTTCCTTCCTGTTTTTAGGAACAACTGGGGTTGGTAAAACGGAGTTAGCAAAAGCACTGGCTGAGTATTTATTTGATGATGAAAACTCTATGACACGGATTGATATGAGTGAATATCAAGAACGTCATGCTGTAAGTCGTTTAGTAGGAGCGCCTCCGGGATATGTAGGTTATGAAGAAGGTGGACAGTTAACCGAGGCTGTTAGACGTAAACCTTATTCTGTTATTTTATTAGATGAAATTGAAAAAGCTCATCCTGATACTTTTAATATTTTATTGCAAGTATTGGATGAAGGAAGATTAACAGATAATAAAGGTCGTGTAGCTGATTTTAAAAATACTATAATCATCATGACTTCAAATATGGGCGCACATATTATTCAAGAAAAATTTGATAAGATGGACATGTCTAAAAGAGAGCAAGTAACCGAAGATACTAAAGTTGAAGTTATTGACCTTTTAAGACAAACTATTAGACCTGAATTTTTAAACAGAATTGATGAAATAATTATGTTTACTCCTTTAAATGAAAATGAGATTGAACAAATTGTTAGACTACAATTAAACGGTTTAATTAAAATGTTGAAAGCTAAAGACATTCATCTTGAATATACTGAAGATTTAGTTGAAGCATTAGCTATAAAAGGATTTGACCCTCAATTTGGAGCAAGACCGGTAAAAAGAGTAATACAAAAAGATGTTTTAAATGAATTATCTAAAGAAATACTTTCTGGTAAAGTTACGGCAACAAGCCATATTTTATTAGATGCTTTTGATGATAAAATTGTATTTAGAAACAAATAATTAATATTAAAACTAAGAAAGAAGCTGTTTAAAAAGTAATAAAGTTCGTCATTCTGAAATTATTTCAGAATCTCATTAAATTAATAATAAATATGAGAACCTTTAACAAGTTTAGGATGATGAAAAATTATATTTTTAGACAGCCCCTTTTATAAATATTAAAAGTAATGTTTTTCTAAAATTAATCTTTAAAATTTATAGTACATTTGTAGTTATATGCAGAAGAGAATTAACATACAAAATAAAAAGGCTCGTTTTGAATACGAGATTTTAGATAGATATACTGCCGGGATTCAATTAACTGGAACTGAAATAAAGTCAATTCGTGAAAGTAAAGCGCGTATTACAGAAAGTTTTTGTGAATTTAATGAGCAAGGAGAGCTGTTTGTAATTAATATGTTTATTGAAGAATATTTGTATGGTCATTCTTACAATCATAGTCCTAAAAGTGAACGAAAACTCTTGCTTAATAAACAAGAACTTAAAAAACTACAAAAAGAAGTTCAAAATGTTGGACTTACTATTATCCCTTTAAAGCTGTTCTTAACCGATAAAGGTTGGGCCAAATTGGATATTGCATTATGTAGAGGAAAGAAAAATTACGATAAACGTGAAGTAATGAAAGACCGTGATAATAAAAAAGATTTAGCAAGAATAAAAAAAGAATTTAATTAAATAAATTTATTCCATTATTTTACTAAGTTTTAACTTCAGGTTTAAAATAAAAATACTTATTGAATCATCTTTTCTTTGTTAAAATTTAATATTTATCCTCTTTTTAAGAAAATAAAAGGCAAAATACAGGCTATTAAATTAGTACTAAAACAACCAAAATTATTACACCTAAAAAACTTAGTTTTAGCAATGTTTTTAAATTAAAAATCATTTTCTGAGTAAAATTTTGTATCTCTTAATCATCATTATATTTTTTATATTTCTTCTAAAAGCTATAATAAAGTAGAGCCCTTAATTTAATAATAAGAGTGAAATCTACTCCTGAATTTTCACCTATTTATTTATTTTTCAACACTTTAACTTGGTAAAATCCTTTTTATTGATTAACTTATAGCTCATAATCCTCAAAAAAGGAGTAATAATTTATTGAATAAACCTCTATGCAAATTTGTGAGATATTCAACGGAAGAAATTTTTTTTCATTTAATTAAAAACAAAATATTTCCAAAATTTCATCTTCTCTCCTCCTCTCAAAATTTTGGGGAAAATTCTATTTACTAACCAAAAAATAATTAAAAATGGCAAAACAAGTTATTACAGAATCAGAGAAACCAGAATTAGTAGTTATCTTTAAGAAAGATGCTAAAATTAGAATGAAATCTAATAAAGAAATTTCTTCTAAAATAGTTTCAAAGGCTAAAATTGAGTCGTTACAAAAGTTGTTTAGAAAAGAAAAAATTAAACTAAACCCAATTTTTTCGAGAAAAGGAAAAAGTATTAAAATTTCCTCAGAAATTACAAAAAAATTCAAAAAAATTAAATTCGATCCAAAATCATTTTTTAATATTTCTAATGCCAAAAATTTAGAGAAAATGCGCGACGATCTATTAAAAGATGAATTAGTTGAAGCTGCATATATTAAACCTGCATCATCAGAACCTTCTAACACACCAGATTTTTCTGGAAATCAGGGATATTTAAACAACGCTCCACTAGGAGTTGATGCTAAATTTGCTTGGCAATTTGGAGGAGGAAGAGGTGAAGGAATTGACATTATTGATATAGAAAGAGGATTTAATTTTAGCCATGAAGATTTACAAGAAAATTCTGGAGGCCTTTTAGAAGGAGTAAACAGAGCAGGTTCTGAAAACCATGGAACCGCAGTGTTAGGAATTATGGGTGCTGATGATAATGGATTTGGAGTTACTGGAATTTCTCATAACTCTCATATTAGTGCAATATCATATCATGGAGGATTAGGTACTTCTCAAGCAATTATAAATGCTGCAGACGAATTAAATGCAGGAGATATAATTTTACTGGAAGTTCATAGATCTGGACCAGCTGCAGATGACAATATTTCACAAGATGGTTATATAGCTATTGAATGGTGGCCAGACGATTTTGCTGCTATTTTATACGCAACATCAAAAGGTATTATTGTAGTTGAAGCTGCTGGAAATGGAGCTGAAGACTTAGATAGCGATATTTTTAATCATAAAGATATAGGTTTTCCTTCTAATTGGAAAAACCCATTTAACTTAAGAAATCCACAATGTGGAGCTATTATGGTTGGAGCAGGTTCTCCTTCTTCAAGTAATGATAGAACAGCCTTAGGGTTTTCAAATTGGGGTTCTAGAGTAGATGTACAAGGTTGGGGAAGAAATGTTGCTAGTACTGGTTATGGTGATTTACAACAAGGTGGTAATGATAACCTCTGGTATACACGTTCTTTTAGTGGTACATCAAGTGCTAGCCCAATAGTTACTGGTTCTATTGCATGTATTCAAGGAAGATTAAAAGCTAGAGGAAAAACATTATTAACGCCTAGAACTGCAAGAAATATAATGCGAAATACTGGTTCTAATCAAATGCGATTTAGCGGTAATATTGAACAATCTGGAAAATCTAATTGGAAAGGACTACCTGCTTCCTCTTTTGGTAGAGGCATTGATGCCGCATTATGGAATGGAAAAAGCGATAAAATTTACATGTTTAAAGGAAGTGAATATGTAAAAATAGACCCAAATGCAAATTGGAGCGTAGAACCTGAATATCCAAAACCAATTGCAGGAAATTGGCCTGGTTTTCCAGCTTCTTTTACCAATGGAATAAACGCTGCTTTATGGAGTAATACAAATAACAAAGTATACTTTTTTAAAGGAAGCCAATATTTACGTGTAAATCCTAATAATAATTGGGCGGTAGATCCAGGATATCCAAAACCAATTACAGGAAATTGGCCTGGTTTCCCAACTTCTTTTGCATCTGGTGTAAATGCTGCTATTTGGAATAGTAAAAACAACAAAATATATTTCTTTAAAAACGATCAATACATTCGTGTAAACCCTAGTAACAATTTTACAGTAGAATCTGGCTATCCAAGAACAATTGCAGGTAATTGGGAAGGTTTAAGTGGTTCATTTAACAATGATATTGCTGCAGCTGTATGGAGTGGTACTAATAAAAAAGTTTATTTTTTTAAAGGTGAAAATTATGTAAGAATTGATCCATTTAATAATTGGAAACGAGGTACTGGTTATCCAAAATTAATAGCAACTAATAGAATAGGAAAAAGACCAGATTTAAAACAAGCTTTTGCTGCTTTAAATATTGATTCTAATTGGCCTGGTTTTCCAAATAATTTTGGACAAAATTTAGATGCATCTTTTTGGGCCAATAAAAATGGAAGGGCCTATTTCTTTCAAGGAAATCAATATGTGCGTGTAAACCCAAATAAAAATTGGGAAGTAGACTTAGGATACCCAAAACCCATTGCTGGAAATTGGCCTGGTTTTCCAACTTCTTTTACTTCAAATTTAGATGCTGTTGTTGGAAATGATAAAAACAATAAAATTTATTTCTTTAAAGGAAGTCAATATTTGCGTGTAGATCCAAATAATAGTTGGGCAGTAGATCCAGGATATCCAAAACCAATTGCAGGAAATTGGCAAGGTTTTCCAGCTTCTTTTGCATCAGGTGTAAATGCTGCTATTTGGAGTGGTACCAATCAAAGAATTTATTTCTTTAAAGGAAATGAATACATTAAAGTAAACCCAAGCAATAGTTTTAAAGTAGAAGCAGGTTATCCTAAACCAATTACAAGAAATTGGCCAGGTTTAGCTGCTCCTTTTACAAACGGGCTAGATTGTGCTTTATGGAATGGTAAGAGTAATAAAATATACTTCTTTAAAGGAAATGAGTATGTTAAAATTAACCCTGCAAATCAATGGAAGGTTGAAATATACTACCCAAGACCAATTATATCTTAAAAATTAAATACTATATTTATATGCTTGCGTTTACAAAAGCGCAAGCATATTTATTTAAAAGTGAAAAATGAATATTCTAAAAGTAATTACTATCTCATTATTTTTAATAAATTGTTCTATGGCTAAACAAGACAAACCCATAAATAAAGATGCTAATTTTAATAAAAAAGAGTTAGTCATCTATGGAAAAACGAAAAGTGAATTAATATATAAAGAAGGAAAGTTTTATGCTATTGATAAAAAAGCTTCAGAAAATTTAAATTCTATACTTAAAAAATATAATTTTGAAGTTGTTCAATTAAAAAGTAAAAAAAATCTTCATATAACAGAAAAAATAAGCAAAAACCCTATTTTTATATTAAAAGTTGAAGGCGATGCAAAATCATTACAAAATCAATTATTAAAGCTAACTACTATTATTGATGCTGCTTATATAAAGCCACAAGATGACGAACCAGAATAGAAAAAAAATCTTAAACGCACAATACATTTTGAATTATGATATTTAACCGAGTATCAGTTCAAAAAATAATAATAAAAAATGTAATACTAGTTGCATATACATTTTTTCTAATTAGGTTTCAATTGTTTAATTATTATTCTATTGAAACAAACTTAAGTTATATTCAATTTTATCAATTACTTATTTCTGTTTTATTTATAACAACTGGAGGATATTTAATTAATGATATAAACAACAATAAAATTGATAAGATAAACAAACCTAAAGAACAAACAGTTTCTAATTTAGTATCATTAGAAAAAGCAAAACGTTGGTACTTATACATAAATTCAATAGGATTAATTTTAGGAATTCAATTATGTTTAACTATTTCTAAACCATCACTATCTATACTTTTTATTGGGGCCTCACTACTACTCTATTATTATTCCAAAAAATTTAAAGGAATTCCATTTTTAGGGAATTTTATAATTTCAATATTATTAAGCTTAAGCCTTAGTTTATTAGTCTTTTTTGATATAAACTATTCAAATAATAATATTAATAATCAAACGGTTACTTTTATTATTTCTATTCTTATTGTCTTTGTTTTTTTTCTCAATTTAATTAGAGAAATAATTAAAGACATAGAAAATATCAATAAAGATAATCAACTAAATTTAAACACCTTACCTTTAGTTTTCGGTAGAAACAGAATAAAATATTTAGCTTCTTATTTGTGTTTTCCACCAATATTTATGACACTCATTTTTGTTTGGAATTACTCTGAAATAAATCTATATTTTAGTTTATTTTTGTTAATATTTATCGGGATTCCTTTAATTTATGTTTCTCTAAAATTAAGATTAATTAATTCACAAAAAAAGTTTCACAAATTAAATACTATATTAAAGGTAATAATATTTTTAGCTATTAGTTCCATCTACCTTTTTATAAAAACTCAATAAATGTTATCAAAGAAATTAAAAAATAAAAATATAATACTAGCTTCGGGCTCACCAAGACGTCAGGAACTTTTAAAAGAATTAGATATTAATTTCATCATAAAAGTGAAAGAAATTAATGAGGTTTATAATTCTTCACTAAAAGAAGAACAAATCACTAATTTTTTAGCACTTGAAAAAGCAAAACTTTTTAAAACCAACTTAAAAGAAAATGATATCGTAATTACTTCAGATACAATTGTCTGGTTAGAAAATAGTGCCTTGGAAAAACCTAAAAACAAGGTTGAAGCTATTAAAATGTTAAGTAAATTATCTGGAAAAACTCATAAAGTAATAACATCTGTTTGCTTACTTTCAAAAGATAAAGAAAAAATATTTTTTGATACTACAAAAGTTACTTTTAAAAATTTAAGTAATGAAGAAATAGAATACTATGTTAAAAAATATAAACCTTTTGATAAAGCTGGAGCCTATGGAGTTCAAGAATGGATTGGCTATATAGGAGTAACAAAACTTGAAGGAAGTTATTTTAATGTAATGGGATTACCTGTTCATAAAGTTTATGAAGAATTATTGAATTTCTAAACCAAAATAGTCAAATATCATTATTTTTGAAAGATTTTTATTTACAACTAAAACATGAAGAAATACACGTTTACTGAAAAGAAAGATACTAGGTCTGGATTTGGAGCTGGATTGGCTGAATTAGGGAGAAAAAATCCAAATGTAGTTGCTTTATGTGCCGATTTGATTGGCTCTTTAAAAATGGAAAAATTTATTGAAGAAAACCCTGAACGTTTTTTTCAAATAGGTATTGCTGAAGCCAATATGATTGGTATTGCTGCTGGATTAACTATTGGTGGTAAAATCCCTTTTACAGGAACCTTTGCCAACTTTTCAACAGGGAGAGTATATGATCAAATTCGTCAATCTATTGCATATTCTAATAAAAATGTAAAAATTTGTGCTTCACACGCTGGTTTAACTTTAGGTGAAGATGGTGCAACTCACCAAATATTAGAAGATATTGGTTTAATGAAAATGTTACCAGGAATGACGGTTATAAATACCTGTGATTATAACCAAACTAAAGCAGCAACCATTGCTATTGCTGACTATGAAGGACCCGTATATTTACGTTTTGGAAGACCTGTTGTACCTTTATTTATACCTGAAGATCAAGAGTTTATTGTTGGAAAAGCAATTAATCTTACAGAAGGAACAGACGTTACAATTGTTGCTACTGGACATTTAGTTTGGGAAGCTTTGCAAGCCGCAGAGCAATTAGATACAAAAGGAATAAGTGCAGAAGTTATTAATATTCATACAATTAAACCTTTAGATGAAGATTCAATTTTAAAATCTGTTGCTAAAACAGGCTGTATTGTTACAGCTGAAGAACACAATATAATTGGAGGTTTAGGTGAAAGTATTTCAAGAGTATTAGTACAAAACAACCTAGTACCTCAAGAATTTGTAGCTGTAAATGATAGCTTTGGAGAATCTGGAACTCCTGCCCAATTAATGGAAAAATACAAACTAAACGATAAAGCTATTGTTAGTGCCGTTGAAAAAGTAATAGCCAGAAAATAAAATATTTCTTTTTTCGTTATTATTATAAATTAACCCTAAAAATTAATTAATATGAAAAAAAGAAGTTTACTTTTTACCCTAATTTTTTTAACTAGTATTGTGTTTGTTAACGCTCAAAACGGATTTGGTATTAAGGCTGGATTAAACTATAATTCTAATGGAGAACTAAAAGATGCCTCTAGTGAAATTGGAAATATTATAGAAAATAAAGGAGAAAGAAAATCAGGATATAATGTTGGTGTTTTTGGTAAAATTAACCTAGGAGCTATTTATTTACGTCCTGAATTAGTTTATACTAAAACAACTAGCCAATACAAATTAAATTCAGAAAATACAGAGGATTACAAAATTTCTAAAATTGATGTTCCTGTATTGGTTGGCCTAAAAGTAATTGGTCCTTTACATGTATTTGCAGGTCCTGCATTTCAATATATTTTAAAGAATGATTTAAAAGGTATTGATATTAAAGATGTTGAAAACGAATATTCCGTAGGAATAAATATTGGTGCTTCTCTTGAATTTGGCCGATTTGGAATTGACGCTAGATATGAAAGAGGTTTAAATGAAAATGAAGCTGATTTTTCAAAAGCTGATAAAACTTTTAAACTAGACTCAAGACCTGACCAGTTGATTTTCAGTTTATCATATAGCTTAACCAAAAAGAAAGAATAACTCAGAAATATTTTAATAGAAACATAGAAAAACTAGTAATAAATAAATTATTACTAGTTTTTTTGTGTTTAAGTTACCTAAAATTATGAAACCTAAATTAGTTTCACTTCTTTAAAAAAAGTTCATAAATTACCATAAAAGATACTTATTTATAGGATAATATTCAATAAAAAAGGCTTCTCATTAAATTTGAAAAGCCTTTTTTATTATTGTATTAATTTCTTAACTATTTGGGTCTAGGTATTTATTATCCTCAAGTTCGTCTTTTGTTAAAGTTCCGTCACCATCATCATCATTATCATAATAGTTTGGAATTCCATCACCATCAGTATCATCATTTATAAAATTATCATCTCCATTAATATCCTCATCCTTAGATAGCACTCCGTCTCCATCATGATCAGATTGTTTAACCATGTTTAAAGTTAATTTAAAAGCCATAGGAGCTCTTGCAGGAATATTACCTGTAGCACTATTTTTATAACCTAAACCAGAAGGCATAAATACATATCCCTCACCAGAATTTTTAAAATAAAAAGACTCATCTTCATTTAAAAATAACTCACCAGCTTTCATCTTTTTTAAAGCATGAACAAAACCAATTGCTCCAGAAGGGATTGAATATAAAATACCTGATAAATCAAACCAGATAGCATTATTTTCGTCAAATTCAGAACCGTCTAATAGAAAACCTGTATAATCAACATTAACAGAATCTATTAATGCAGGACTACTTCCTACTCCTTCACTTTTTTGTAAATAATATAAATTATATGAAATATCATCTTCAATAATAGTTTCAGTTTCAACTTGTCCCATTAGAGGTGTTTCTCCATTTTCAATTAATGAAATACCTTCATTTTCATCTAAATAATGCGTTTGTAAATATGTAATTATAGCTTCATCATCTATAACTTCCTGATCAACTGCATCATAGTCATCTTGTACACTATCATCATCCTTTTTACAAGAAAAAATTGCTAAACTAAAAGCAATAAAAACTACTAAATTTTTAATATTCATTTAAATTAATTTTAAGTGCGCAAGATACTATTTTCATACCTTTGGAAAAAGAATAAATATAAATTTTAACTTTATTATAGCAATTAAATGAGAATAGATAAATATTTATGGTGTATACGCTTTTTTAAAACGCGAAGTATAGCTACTGAGGCTTGCAAAAAGGGACATGTTAAAATAAATAACGCTAGTATTAAACCTTCAAAATTAATTTTTAATAAAGAAACGATTACCATTCGTAAAAATCAAATAAATTATAAGATTGAAGTTCTAGATATTCCAGCAAATAGGGTTGGTGCAAAATTAGTTGATTTATATAGAAAAGATATTACACCTGCAGAAGAGTTTGAAAAGTTTGATTTACTAAAATATTCAAAGGATTATTATAGAAAGAAAGGTACAGGAAGACCAACAAAAAAAGATAGACGAGATATAGAAGGATACAATGATGAAGATTAATTTAACAGGAAAAAAGGCATTAGTTGGAGCAAGTACTTCTGGACTTGGTAAAGCTATTGCGATTCAATTAGCTAGTTGTGGTGCTTCAATTACAATAATGGCAAGAAACGAAACAAAACTGAAAACTGTAATCCAAGAATTAGATACTTCATTTAACCAAAATCATAATTATATAGTTGTAGATTTTTATGATTACAGAGATTATGAATCAGTCATTTCAAAGTATTTTCAATCTAATTCTGTAGATATATTAGTTAATAATACTAATGGTCCTGAAGCTGGAACTGTGTTTGAAAAAACATCGGAAGATTATCAAATAGCATTTGATTTGTTATTTAAAACAACTCAATTTACTACTTCTTTGGCCTTAAAAAGTATGCAAGAAAATAATTTTGGAAGAATTATTAATGCAACTTCAATGAGTGTAAAAGAACCTATTAATCACCTAGTTTTGTCAAATTCAATTAGAGCTGCCGTAACAACATGGGCTAAAACTTTGGCTAGCAGTATTGCAATTAGTGGAATAACTGTAAATAATATTTTAACCGGTATTTTTGATACTGAAAGAATAAAAGAATTAAACCATAAAAAAGCAAAAGAACTGGGTGTTGATGTAAATGCTATTTTAGATGAATTACAAAATTCAATTCCAATGAAAAGAATTGGAAAACCTGAAGAGTTTGCTTATTTGGTTGCTTTTTTAGCTTCAGAATATGCTTCTTATATAACAGGAACAAATATTGCTATTGATGGTGGATTAATTAAATCATTATAAATATGAATAACAAATTTGATAAAGCATATTGGTCAAAAAAATATGAACATCAAAAAACGGGTTGGGATATTGGATATATCTCCACTCCTATTAAAAATTATTTTGATCAACTTACAAATAAAGATTTAAAAATTTTAATTCCTGGAGGAGGAAATAGTTATGAAGCTGAATATTTACACGAAAACGGTTTTAAAAATGTTCGGGTAATTGATATTGCCAATCAACCACTAATAAATTTAAAAAAACGCTTTCCAGATTTTCCAAAGAAAGATTTAATTAACGATGATTTTTTTAATCATACAGGTAAATATGATCTTATAATAGAACAAACATTTTTTTGTGCTTTAGATCCTGCTTTAAGAAAACAGTATATCAATCATATGGCTAGTTTATTAAATGAAAATGGAAAATTATCTGGATTGTTATTCGATTTTAAATTAACAAATGAGGGGCCTCCTTTTGGTGGGAGTATTTTAGAATACACACAATTATTTAATTCCAAATTTGAAATTAAAATACTTGAAAGGTGTTATAATTCAATAAAACCTAGACAAGGAAGAGAATTGTTTTTTATTAATTCAAAAAAACATTAAAAAACTCAAACCCCTAAATACCTATTGTTTAAATCAACCTTCAACCATATATTCTGGAATATATATATTTAAATGAGAGAATAAAATATACCATATCTCCTTAATTTATTAGGTGATAAATTACATCCCTCCCTACTCCAAAACGTTATAGTAATGAAATTCAACCACTTAAAAAAAAACTTTATATTTAATAAATCAAAAAGCATTTACTTTTATTAATTATTCAATTCAGCCAACTGGTCTAAAATAAGCTAGTATATAATATCTTTATTATACTAGATATTAAATTTAATTTTATCTTTGAGAAAAAAAAGAATAATGGGAAGTTCAATTATTTTAACAAACGAGCAAATACAAAATAAAACTCGAAGAATTGCGTATCAAATATATGAAACAAATTCAAACGAAAAAGAAATTGTTATAGCTGGTATTAATGGTAACGGATATATTTTTGCTGAAAAAATTGTAAAAATATTAAAAAAGATTTCAGACATTGAAATTATATTATGCGAAGTTATTATTGACAAGAAAAACCCATTAAATACAGTCTCAACCAGTATTGAAACTAGTAAATACATAAATAAGCCTTTGGTTCTAGTTGATGATGTTTTAAGCTCCGGAACTACATTAATGTATGGTATAAAACATTTTTTAGAGGTTCCTTTAAAGAAATTTAAAACGGCTGTATTAATTAATAGAAATCATAAAAAATACCCTGTAAAAGCAGATTTTAAAGGAATTTCTTTATCCACTTCAATGCGAGAACATATTAATGTAGTGTTTGAAGATAAAAACTCTTTCGCTATTTTAGAGTAAAGATTCTAACTCATTTACTATTTCAATAAGTGATTTATCATTTACTGAAACTGTTTCAGCTGCTTTATTATAAAAAGCAGACCTCTCGAATAAATGCTTTCCAATGTACTCCTGTAAATTGTCAATTCCAATAGTTGAAACTAAAGGTCTTTGAGAAGTTTCAGTTTTTATTCTATTAAAAATTGTATTTATTGATGCGCTTAAATAAAACGATTTTGAATTTGAGGTAATAATTTCCATATTATTTCCATAACAAGGAGTTCCTCCTCCTAAAGAAATTACATAATTTGAGTCTAAATTAATCAATTCTTGTAAATATTCACTTTCTTTTCTTCTAAAATATATTTCTCCTTTAAAATTAAAAATATTTTTTATTGAGAGGTTTTCTTTTTCTTCAATGTAATTATCTAAGTCAATAAATTGTATTTTCAACCTCTCTGCCAGCATTTTACCTACTGCAGATTTACCTGAAGCCATATATCCTAATAGTACAATTTTCATAAATTTTTAGTGTTAAATTACATTAATGCAAATATCGTTTAAAAAAGTTCATAAAAAAACTTGCACAATAAACAATTGGTAGTATATTTGCACTCGCATTTACGCACAACAAATTAAGACCTGGTAGCTCAGTTGGTAGAGCACCTCCCTTTTAAGGAGGTGGTCCTGGGTTCGAGCCCCAGCCAGGTCACAAAAAAAAGTTAAGTTTTTACTTAACTTTTTTTTTACCCTAAATTTAAATGCACATGTGGCGGAATTGGTAGACGCGCCAGCTTGAGGGGCTGGTGAACAATAGTTCGTGTAGGTTCGAATCCTATTATGTGCACTAACTCTCTTTTTATCTCTACAAATTATTAATACTTTCCTTTGATAGATTTTTAAAAAGATGTATTTTTGAAACTTATACAATTTCCAAATTTATAATAGATAATGAAAAAAATAATATTTTCAGTAATTGCTTTAGGATCGTTATTATGGTCTTGTGGTGGTTCAGGAGAAGATAAACCAGATCCAGACCCAACACCTGTAAATAAGGCTCCTTCTACTCCTAGTTTAGTTTATCCTTCTAATAATTTAAAATGTATTGAGAATTCAATTGATTTTAAATGGAATGCTTCTAATGATCCGGATAATGATAATATAACTTATCAAGTTCAAATTTCAAAAAACAATGACTTTACTAATATTGTAGAATCTATAAGTAATACTAGTACAAATAGAACAATTTCATTAGATAAAGGTGTTGCTTATTATTGGAGAGTTAATGCTAAAGATAGTAAAAATAATTCTAGCGATTATTCTTCAGCTAATTCATTTTATACTGAAGGTATAGGTGTATCAAATTATATTCCTTTTTCACCTTCTATTATATCACCAACTATTAGTGCTGTTGTATCTAGTACAACTGCAAGTTTAGAATGGGACGCTTCTGATGTTGATAATGATCCTTTAACTTACGATGTATATTTTGGAACTGATAATCCTCCTGCAACAATAAAATCTGCAGATCAAACTGGAAAATCATATACTACAGAAAATTTAACTTCGTCAAAAGATTACTACTGGAAAGTTGTAGTTAAAGACGGAAAAGGCGGAGAAGCAATTGGTCAAGTTTGGAATTTTAAAACTGATTAATTTATTTTTTAAAATTATTAATAAAGCTGTCTTTTAATTTCTAAAGACAGCTTTATTTTTTTTATATCTTTAACTAAAGAATTAATCTTTAATTAGTATAATTGCATATGGAAAAACGAATATCATATCTACTTCTATTTTTTATTACTACAATTGCTTTTTCACAAGAACCAGTTTTAAAAGATTCAATAATTAACAATTCTCTATCAGTTTCCTTAAAAGGGCAAATTGTAGATCATTCAGATAAAAAACCTTTAATAGGAGCCCATCTATTTAATTTAAATTCAGTATTTGGAACTATTACAAATGAAACTGGAAATTTTGAAATTGCAACAGCAGTAAATGACACTATTTATATTTCATATTTGGGTCATCAATCCATTAAATTAAAAATAACAAACGATTTACTTAAAGGAAATGAGCTTGTTATTGAGTTATATGAAAAAACCGAAAAAATTAAAGAAGTTGTTTTAAAATCTCATAAACTAATAGGAGTTTTAGAAATTGATGCTAAAAATGTACCTAAAGATAAATATTCTCGTATTCACATAAATGGTTTACCTCAAACATATGAAGTTGGAGTTAGACAAAGAAGAGAATTTAATTCTCCTGTAGATGCTTTATTTAGACCTATAGATTTTGTGTACAATATGTTTGGTAAAAAACCTAAACAGCTTAAAAAGCTAAAGAAAATGCGTGATAACGATCAATTACGCCAACTTTTAGAAGAAAAATTTAATAGAGAGTTAATGATGGAGTATTTAGAAATGGATGCCAATGAATTAAATGAACTTCTAAACGAATGTAATTACTCTGATTATTTTATTAAACAGGCAAGTGATTTACAATTAATTGAAGCCGTACTGCTCTGTTATGAAAACTATAAAGCAATAAAAAAAGGAAGTACAATTAAAGAAAATATTAAGGAATAAAAAAAGGCAACCAAATGGTTGCCTTTTTTTTTATATATTTTAATTACTATTGATTACCTAAAATAATTGGCATTCCGCTTTTTCCACTACCAATAACAATAACTTTACTGTTAGGAGATTCTGACAATTTAATTGTTGCTTCAATACCTTTATCCTGTAAAATTTTATCTGTTAATGATGCACTTAATATTCTATTTGCATCAGCTTTACCTTGTGCTTCAATAATTTGCTTTTCAGCTTCTTTAGCAGCTGTAACTAATCTAAATTCATATTCTAAAGATTCTTGTTCTTGCTTTAATTTTCGCTCAATAGCATCTTTAATTGTTGATGGCAAAGTTACATCTCTAACTAAAACTTCATTCAGTTCAATATATTGACCATCTAATATCTTTTTAGCTTCATCATAAATTTCACTTTGAATAACATCTCTTTTACTTGCATATAATTGCTCAGGAGTATAACGTCCAACAACACTACGAGCTGCTGATCTAAGGGTAGGTTGAATTACTCTTTCTAAATAATTTTTTCCTTTTTCTTGATGTAATTTACCTAAATCTGCAGGTCTTGGCATATACCAAGATGATGTTTCTAATATAATATCTAATCCATTTGATGAAAGTACTTTCATTTTTTCAAACAGTTCTTGTTGACGTACTTCATAAACAACAACATCGTTCCATGGTGCCACAATATGAAATCCTTCACCTAATGGTGGTTGATCAGTTACTACCCCTCCATCAAAACGTTTCCATAAAACACCTGCTTCACCGGCATCTATATTAACTGCTGATTTTGATATAAAAATTACTGCTAAAATACCTATAAGTATTAAAGGCATTAAAGTTTTTGGTAATTGTAATTGTCCGTTGCTCATTTCTATTTAGTTTAAATTTGATTTACAAAAATACAAAACAGAATTTTATTAATTCTGTTTTATATTTATATTTAGTTACTGTTCCCTACTTAACCTTCTTCTAAAGGAATAAATGCTCCTTTTGTTAATATTTGCTTGTTATTTAACAAATTATAATTATCAATAACCTCCAACCAATTTTCATTTTTTGCACCAACATTAATAGGTGTTTTATCAAAATTAAAATAAAATTCATCTTTAGAATTTAATACTAACACAAAATAATTTCCATTTTCTTCTAATACGGCATCTATTGGAAGTGCATTTTTTTTAATTGAATTTATTACAATCTCAGCTTCAACAAACATACCAACAATAAAAGATTTATTTTCGTTTTCTAAATGACCATGAACCCTTATTGTTCTGTTTTGCTCATCAATTGATTTCCCTATTAAATGTACTTCAGCTTTATATTTTTTTAATGAATTTTCTGGTGTTTGAAAATAAATATCTTGACCTTCTTTTACATTTAATACATCTTTTTCAAAGACTACCAATTCTAAATGTTTATGATCATCATCAATTATTTCAAGTAAAACATCTGATGTAGCCATAAATTTCCCAACACTCGTATTAACCTTTGTAATACTTCCCGAAATAGGCGAAAATATGGGCATTATAGAAGAAATTTTACTAGACCTAACGTTTGAAGGATTTATATTCATTAATAATAATTTTTGTTCTAAACCATTATAAACAGCTCTAGCACTTTTATAACCACTTTCTGCTTTTAGAAAGTTCTTTTTAGAACTTATATTTTCTTCATAAAGTGTTTTCTGACGATCATACTCGCTTTCTAAAAAATTCAACTGCTCAAACACTTCCAAATACTGTTGTTGAATTTCAATAAAATCTGGATTTTCAATAGTTAATAATAATTGTCCTTTTTTCACTTTATTTCCAACCAACAAATTTGATTTTTTAATAAAACCTCCCATAACAGCACTAACACTGGCTTTATTAGCCGGAGGAACGTCTATAAAACCATTAGTTTTTATAGATTTATTAAAATTTTGTTCAGATAAATTCCCCAATTCCATTTTTGAATTTGTGAATTGAGCTTTTGAAATTTTAACTATATTGTTATTTGTTTCTTCAGTCTTAACTTCGGCTTGTTTAGTGCTCGAAGAATTACAAGAAACTAATAAAACACTGATAATTAATAATTTTATGATGACTAAAATATATTTTTTCATTTCTATAAGTTTAAAAAATTAATTTCTAACGCAATTTTGTTGTATACGTTAACTTGATTCAAATAGTCAATTTTTATTTGCAGTCCAGTTTCGAGACTCTGTATATATTGAAAAAAATCAATCTCTCCATTTTTATAGCTCGAGTTTGCAGTTTTTAATATTTCTGTAGCTAATCGCTCGCCACTTTCAGAATAATAATTTAATTGTAATTGACTTTTATTAAGTTCTTCCAATAACGTTTTAAATTTAGTATTAAGTTTTAACGAAGTATCAAAAGTTAACTCATTGGCTATATCTTCTTCAATTTTTGAAGCAGAAATTGTTGAAGATTTCCCCATAAAGAATATTGGAATTGCTATTCCTGCTTGAAAGCTGTTTACACTTATATTCGCTATTTTATCTTTGCTATTAAAATAATTAAATTGTAAATCTGGCAATAAACTTTGTATTTCAATTCCTTTATTAACAGTAACTAAAGCTTTATTTTCTGTATAATATTGTTGTATTAAATGATTATCAAGATCAATAGCTTCAACTTTAATAGTTCTTAAATCTGTTTCCGAAATATTCACTTCCTCTTCAGATTGCAATAAAAAATTTAGCTTTTCAACCGCTATTATTTTATCTCTTTTAAGTTGATTTAATTGCATTTCGTACTGCTTATACTTAGATTGTGACGTAATCATTTCTAAATAGTTGGATTCTCCTAATTCAAATTTTCTTTTTGCTGCCTTAGAAAAATTAGTATATAAACTATCTATGTACTTAAAATGTTCTAATTTTTTATTTAAAAATATAACTTCATAATAAGCTTTAGATACATTTTTAATCAATTCGTTTTTTGATATTTCATAATTTAACTCCGCTAAATTTTTATTTATTTTTGTAGCCTTCTTTTTCGTAAAATACACGGTTGGAAATGCAATTTTTTGCTCAACTCCAAAAGTTCCAAATGGCTTGCCATCTGTACCTAAATTAGTTCTGTCTTTGGCGTAATAAAAATTTGTTTTATCAATATCAAAAGCACTATTTATTAGTTTAGAACTTTTTTCAAATCTTAACTTATCAATATTTAATTCTTTATTATTATCAATTGCTATAGAAATAGCATCCTTTAAAGAGATATTTTTCTTTTGAGAAAATCCAAAATTAGGTACAAGTAATAATAAAACAATTACAATAATTTTTGATTTATTCTTTCTTTTCATATTAAATTTTTTACTTTCAAAAATTGCATATAAAACTGGTAAAACTACTAATGTTAAAACGGTTGCAGTAACTAAACCACCTATAACAACAGTTGCTAATGGTCTTTGTACTTCAGCTCCGGCATTGGTAGAAATTGCCATTGGTAAAAATCCTAATGCAGCAGCTGCAGCAGTTAATATTACAGGTCGTAAACGTTCTTTTGTACCTTTTAAAATTCGTTCATTTACATTATTAATTCCTTGTTCTTTTAACGATTTTAAGTGCTCTATAAGTACAATTCCGTTTAATACAGCAATACCAAATAATGCTATAAAACCAACTCCTGCCGAAATACTAAAAGGCAAGCCTCTTAATCCTAAAAATAATACGCCACCCACTGCTGACAATGGAATAGCCGAAAAAATCATAAATGCATCTTTTATAGAATTAAATGCAAAATGGAGCATAATAAATATTAATAATAATGCTATAGGAACTGCTATTTTTAAACGTGCCTTTGCACTATTTAAATTTTCAAATTGTCCACCATAAGAAACGGAATACCCAACTGGTAAATTAACAGAACTTTCAATAATTTTTTGAACATCCTGTACAACAGATTCCATATCTCTATTTCTAACGTTTACACCAATAACAATTCTCCTTTTGGTATCATCTCTTGATATTTTTGCTGGTCCTTTAGTATATTCTATAGTTGCTAATTCGTGCAATGGAACTTTGTTTCCTGAAGGAGTATCAACATATAAATTTTTAAGATTTTCAATGTTTTTTCTATAATCAGAATGCAATCTTACTACCAAATCAAATCTACGTTCGCCTTCAAATACATTACCTAAAGTTGTACCTGCAAATGCCATAGAAACAATCTCATTTAAGGCTTTTATATTTAATCCATAGCGAGCTACTTTTTTTCTATTATAAGTAACAGTCATTTGAGGTAAACCATCAATTTTTTCAACAATAATATCTGAGGCTCCTTCAACATTTGCTATTTTATTTTTAATTTCATCCGCTTTGCTAGCCAAAATAGCCAAATCATCTCCAAATATTTTAACAGCAACATCTGCTCTAACACCAGTAATTAACTCATTAAATCGCATTTCAATAGGTTGTGTAAACTCAAAATCTATTCCTGGAATAATGGAGAGCTTTTCTTTAAACTTATCTGCCAATTCATCTTTAGAATTTGCAGAAACCCATTCGCTTTTTGGCTTTAACTTTATAATTACATCACTTTCTTCCATAGACATTGGGTCTGTTGGAACTTCAGCAGCACCAATACGAGATACAACCTGATCTACCTCTGGAAAATTGTCTAAAAGAATTTGTTCAATTTGGGTAGTAATTTCAGCTGTTTTAGTAAGTGATGTTCCGGTTTTTAATACTGGTTGAATTACAAAATCACCTTCATCTAATGTTGGTATAAATTCACCTCCCATTTTACTAAAAATAAAACTTGTAACAACTAATAGCGCTAAAGAAGCTACTATTACTATTTTTTTATGATATAAAGCCCATTTAATTACAGGTTCATAAAGTTTATAGAAGAATGACATTAAACGTTTTGAAACGTTATTTTTTGTGACTTTTTCTGGCTTTAAAAATATTGAAGAAATTACTGGAACATAAGTAAAACATAAGAACATAGCACCAATTAAAGCAAAACTAAAAGCCATAGCCATTGGTTTAAACATTTTTCCTTCTACACCACTTAAAGATAAAATTGGAATAAAAACAATTAAAATTATAAGTTGACCAAATATTGCAGAAGTCATCATTTTTGAACTACTTTCATAGGTGATTTTATCAATATTATGTTGCCTTTCACTACTTGATAAGGTAATTAAATCACTCCTTTTATCTGTAATTTTAAAGGCAATAAATTCTACAATAATAACAGCTCCATCTATTATAATACCAAAATCAATGGCACCTAAACTCATTAAATTTGCATCAATTCCAAAAATATACATCATAGATAATGTAAACAATAAGGATAATGGAATTACTGATGCTACTACTAAACCAGATCTAAAACTTCCTAATAATAAAATAACCACAAAAACTACAATAATAATTCCTAGTATTAAATTTTCAGCAACCGTAAAAGTAGTCTTACCTATTAATTCACTACGTTCTAAAAATCCATTTATAAAAACACCCTCAGGTAAAGTTTTTTGAATTTCAGCAACGCGTTGTTTTACAGCTTTAATTACTTTATTTGAATCACCATCTTTTAACATCATTACTTGCCCAAGTACCTTCTCTCCTTCTCCATTCCCAGTAATTGCACCAAAACGTGTTGCAAAACCATAATTTACTTCGGCAACATTTTTTATTAAAACTGGAACACCTTCCACATTTTTTATAACAATGTTTTCAATATCTTCCAAGGATTTTATCAAACCTTCTCCTCTAACAAAATAGCTTTCATTTGTTTTTTCAATATAACCACCACCAGCAACACTATTGTTCATTTCAATAGCATCTAGTATTTGCGAAGAAGTAATATTCATAGATTTTAACTTCTCTGGATTTATGGCAACTTCATATTGTTTTAAAAATCCACCCCAAGTATTTACTTCAACTACACCAGGAATACCAGACAATTGACGTTTCACAACCCAATCTTGAATTGTTCGTAATTCCATTGGAGAATAACGATTTTTATACCCAGGTTTTGTATCTAAAATATACTGATATATTTCACCCAAACCGGTTGTAATTGGTCCCATTTCTGGAGTACCAAAACCTTTTGGGATTTTTTCAGATGCCGTTTTTATTTTTTCTGCAATTAATTGTCTTGGTAAATAGGTTCCCATTGCATCATCAAAAACAATAGTAACAACTGATAAACCAAATTTTGAAACGGACCTAATTTCCTCAACTCCGGGTAAATTTGCCATTTCTAATTCTACAGGATAAGTTATAAATTGCTCTACATCTTGTGTAGATAAATTTCTTGAAGTGGTTATAACTTGAACCTGATTATTTGTAATATCTGGAACTGCTCCAATTGGAATTTGAGTTAAAGAATATAATCCAAAACCCACTATTGCGCCAGTTATTAATAGTATGATAAGTTTATTATCAATACTTAATTTAATAAGTTTTTGTAACATAATTTAATTAATTAGTAATGTATATTATTAAAAATCAATAAATTTGATTCCTAAAGTTATAAATAAAATAATTTAACTATGTAACCTTTGTGGTGGTTGGAAAATACTAAGTGATATAGAATTTGTTAAAGATTCTTTGTAACTAAAAATATCTTTTTTAGAAAAGAGTTCATTATTCAGTACACTTAAATTATTCGTGTAAAAGATATATGCTAATTGAAAATGAGAATCTAAATGTTGATGTTTAAATGGTAATTCTTTATGGTCCTTATGTTCTTTTTCATGATAATTTGCTTTGTCACCATAATGCATTGTAATAAAATCGCTTATACTATCTCCTTTTTCATAATGACTAACAAAATGATTTACAAGACTTGGCATTTTATTAAAATCCTCTAAATCAAAGTTAAAACTCTGAATTAAAATAGTAAATGATAATAATATAGCAGCAATTTTATACATATTGAGCAATATTACAATATTTAAAAAAAATATTATGTAAAGTTTATTACAAATGTTAATTTTTTAAATATACTAACTAAATTCAAAACGAAATATTAAAATATTTAGATTTATTTTATTGAAATTATTAATTATATGAAATAGAATTACAAAAAAACATTAATATACAATAAAGAGAAAAATCAATTAAAATATTGTCTTTTCTCTCTATTGCTATATAAAACTAGTGAGAATGTTCAGCTTCACTTTTTTTCATTTCTGAAATTAAATAATAAGCTTGATTTGTGGCAACAATTAAATTCTCAGATACTTTTTCTTTGAATTTGAAAGATGTATACCCCATACTTGTATGATTAACCAAAACTTTTACAGGTGTAAATGACCAATTTTCACCATTTTCTTCAGCCGAAAATATATAAGAATCTTCTCCATCAAGAAAAACAGCACCTTCAGGTAAAGCACGTTCATTACTTTCTGAAATTAAAATAGTTGCATTTACATACATTCCAGGTAATAAATTATTATGTTCATTTTCTATTTCAGCATGTATGTGTAACGCTTTGGGATTTTGTTCAAAAGTTTTACCAACCGAAAATATCTTAGCTGTATACTCTTTATTTTCAGAAGATTGTATTTTAAATCTCACTAGTTGATTTTCTTTTACTTTTGAAACATCTTTTTCAAAAATCATCAAATCTACATGAATATGCTCATTATTTACAATTTCAAATAATGCTGTTTGAGGTTCAACAAATTGGCCCATTTTTATGTTTACTTTTTCAATAAAACCATTAATAGGACTTATAATTGGTGCGTTTTGAATTATAGTTCCATTTTTAATAGAATTGAAATTTAATCCTAATAATTTTAGCTGACTTTCATAGCCCTTAGCTAATCCTTTTGCTGATGAATAGTTAGCTTTTGACTTTTGAAAATCTTTACCCGATACTACTTTAGCTTTATATAAAGTTTCTTGACGTTTATATTCTTGTTCTAAAAAAGCTAAATTATTATATGATTCTAAATAACTTGTTTCTAAGTTAATAATATCTGGATGACTTATATAGCCTAACACTTGCCCTTTTTTTACTTTATCTCCTTCTATTGTTTTTATTGAAACAATGTTAGCTCCAAAAACACTAGTTACAACAGCCTCATTTTGTGGTGGAACGGCCAATTCTCCATTTGCTTGAATAAATAAGCCCATATTTCTAAATCTTACAGAATCTATTTTTATTCCTAAAACATCAACTTGTTCTTTTGATAGAGTCACTTTTTCTTCATGCTCCTCATGCTCTTTACTACCTTCATGTTCATTCGATTCATAACCCATTTCTTCAATTTCATGAGAATGCTCTTTGTTATTTTCAGTTTTTAATTTGTTCTCTTTACAACCAATTAAAACGATTGCAAAACCGAGTATAATTATATTTTTAATTTTCATCTGTTTCTTTTTTTGATAAATAAAATTCTAATTGAAATTTAGTGTCAAGATAATCTTGAAAAATATTCCAACTATCAATTTCTAACTGTATAGAATCTTTCATATTTTGAATAAAAGAATTGTAATTCATTTCACCTTCTTTATAAGATAAAACAGCTCCTTCTCTTAATTCTGCTGCCAACTCTAACGCTTCTTTTTTATGATATAACCAACTAGATTCTAAATACTTATATTTTTCCAATGTTAAATTAAATGATTTCATAAAAACCGCTTCTTTCTGCTGATTTTCTTCTTTAGTAATTTCAAAATCTATTTTAGCTGCTTTTGTTTTTGCTTTTAATTTATTAAAAAATAACGGTATTGATATTCCCATTTGGTAACTATACAATCCAGATTCATTTCCTGTTTTTTGAATTCCATATTGCGCAGAAATTTTAGGCAAAAATTTTGATTTTTCAACATTAATAGCCGAATTCGCCACATTTTGTTCCCCATCTAATAAAGCTATGTATGGATGATTATTTAATTGCTTTTCATTCATTTCAACTAACTTATTTAAATTATTAGTTTCTTTAAAACTAACTTCAAAAAAATCTTCACTAAAAAACCAATTGTTTAATTCCAGTAAAGCAATTTTATAATTATTCTTAGCTTTCTCTCTTTCAAATTGAATTAATTTAGCTTGATTCTTAGTCGCATTAAATTCTAGCTTAGAAATTGCCTCCGTTTTATATCTTATATCTATTGAGTTTTGTAAACCCGAATAAACGTATTCAATATTTTTATAAGATTCATAAATTTGCTTTGTTACATAAGCCCTAATCCAAGCAGATTTAACTTTTTTAACGATCAAAATTTTATTTAATTCCTTATCTGTCTCAACCAATTTAATTTTATCATTGGCGAATTTATTTTTAGAACTTATACCAAATAAATCTATATTACTTTGCTGAATTCCAAGAACAGTGTAAACTGCTGGATCATTTCCATTCAACTCATCACCTGCAGTATATACATTTGTATCCCCAAAATCCCAGGCCGTTGATTTTAAAACACGCTCTTTTTCAACTTTGAGCTGATTTGCTTTAAGCGTTGGATGATTTTTAATTGCCAATGAAACAGCGTCTTCAATAGTGATTACATTTGTCTTTTTATCTTGAGCTTGCATCTGTCCAATTCCCATTATAAAAATTAAAGCTGTAAACATCATTTTTGAATTTGATAATTTAATCACTTTAAATTGTCTTTTTTCAATCCATTTATACAAAATTGGAATCACAAATAATGTTAATACTGTAGCTGTTAAAAGACCTCCAATAACAACGGTAGCTAATGGTCTTTGAACTTCTGCACCAGAACTAGTAGATAATGCCATTGGTAAAAACCCAAAAATATCGGTTAATGCAGTTAATAAAATAGGTCTAATTCTACGTCTTGTCCCCATTCTTATTCTATCATCAATATTCTCAACACCTTGTTCTTTTAGCTCATTAAAACCACTAATTAAAACCAAACCATTTAAAACTGCTACTCCAAATAACACAATAAATCCAACACCTGCAGAAATACTAAATGGCATATCTCGCATAACAAGAAAAATTACTCCTCCAATTGCAGCTAAAGGAATTGCCATATAAATCATTAATGTTTGTTTAAAAGATTTTAAGGCAAAAAAGATTAGTATAAATATTAAAGCAAGCGAAATAGGTATTACTAATTTTAATTTATTTGTTGCTCGTTCTAAGTTTTCAAAAGCTCCTCCATATCTTATATAATATCCAGGCGGAAAATCTATATTTACATCAATCTTTTGTTTTATTTCATTAACTAAAGATTTAATATCTCTACCTCTAACATTTATCCCAACATAGACTCTTCTATTTGTATTATCTCTACTTATTTGCATTGGGCCAGGCTTATAACTAATTTCAGCTACTTCTTTTAATGGAATTTTAGCATTATTAGGTAAAGGAATAAATAGATTTTTCACATTATCTAAATCTTTTCTTAAATCTTCTTTTAAACGAACCACTAAATCAAATCTTCTTTCACCTTCAAAAATAGTTCCTGCAATTCCTCCTGCAAATGAAGTTTCAATAAGTTTATTCAATTCGTTAATTTGCAATCCGTATTGTGCAATTTTACTTCTATTATATTTAATTGTAATTTGAGGTTGACCGTCAGTTGCTTCAACTTTCATATCTGCTACACCGTCTATATTTGCAATAATTCGTCCCATTTCTTCTGCCTTTTCAGTCAAAATATTAAGATCATCACCATACAATTTTACCGCAATATCTTCTCTTACACCTGTAATAAGTTCGTTAAAACGCATTTCAATGGGTTGGGTAAATTCAAAATTTATACCAGGCACCATAGATACTTTTGCTTTCATTTTATCAATTAATTCTTCTTTTGAAGAAGCACTAACCCATTCTGATGAAGGTTTTAAAATAACAAATACATCTGCAATATCCATAGGCATTGGATCTGTTGGAACGTCTGCAACACCAATTCTACTTATAATACTTTCAACTTCAGGAAAATTACTTTTAACAATTTTCTCAACTGCAGTGGTTGCATCAACAGTCTCAGATAATGAACTTCCAGGTTTTAACAGCACATGAAATGCAATATCTCCTTCATCTAATTGAGGAATAAACTCCCCTCCCATTTTTGAAAACAAAAATATTGCTCCAATAAATAAAATAACAGAAGAAATAATAACAGCTTTAGATCTTTTAAGAACTTTAACCAATAATTTTTCATAATTATTTTCAATCCAAAGTACTGTTTTATCTCCCCAAAATATTTTTTTTGTGTTACCCGGGTTTATAAATATTGAAGTAACCATTGGCACATATGTTAAACATAGCACCATTGCACCTAACATCGCAAAGCTAAATGTTAATGCCATTGGTATAAACATTTTTCCTTCAATTCCTTCCAACGCTAAAATTGGTAAAAAGACAATTAAGATAATAAGCTGTCCAAAAAAAGCTGTATTCATCATTTTAGATGAAGATTTAAAAGCTATTTCATTTTTCACCTTCTGAGTTAATACTGTCCCTTTTTTCAGGTTTTTTACAACCATGTAAACAGCACTTTCAACAATAATAACCGAACCATCTATAATAATTCCAAAATCTATGGCTCCTAAGCTCATTAAATTGGCCCAAACTCCAAAAATATTCATTAAAACAAAGGCAAATAATAATGAAAGTGGAATTGTAGAAGCCACAATTAATCCTCCTCTCCAATTACCTAAAAAGAATACTAAAACAAATATTACTATTAGCGCTCCTTCTGCAAGGTTGTTTTTAACCGTTGATGTAGTTTCATCAATTAATTTACTTCTATCTAAAAAAGGTTTTATAGAAACTCCTTCTGGTAATGATTTTTGAATTTCTTCAATTCTATTTTTAATATTATCAATTACCTTTTTTGAGTTAGCCCCTTTTAACATAAGTATCATCCCTCCTACAGCTTCACCTTTACCATCTTTGGTTAACGCTCCATAACGGATTGCATTTCCAAATTTTACTTCGGCAATATCTGATATTTTAATAGGGATTCCATTAATATTTTTAATTACTATGTTTTGTATATCGCTAATGCTTCTGGCTAATCCTTCACCTCTAATAAAATTTGCTTGATGGTTTTTTTCAATATAAGCACCTCCTGTATTTTGATTATTATTTCGTAAAGATTCATATACTTCATTTATAGTAATATCAATAGCTTTTAACTCATTAGGGTCTATCGCAACTTCATATTGCTTAATACCGCCACCAAAAGCATTTACTTCAACAACACCCGGTACCATTGCCATTTGACGTTTTATAATCCAGTCTTGAATGGTTCGTAATTCAGTAATACTATAAGTATTTTTAAATTTGGAGTCTACCTCTAAAGTATATTGGTAAATCTCTCCAAGTCCTGTTGAAATTGGCCCCATAAATGGCTCACCAAATCCTTCTGGGATTTTTGATTTAATCTCATCCAATTTTTCCATTACCAATTGCCGTGGCAAATAGGTATCCATTTTGTCACTAAAAACAATAGTTACTACTGATAAACCAAACCTAGAAACAGATCTAATCTCTTCCACATCAGGTAAATTTGAAACAGCAAGTTCAACAGGGTAAGTAATAAATTGTTCTATATCTTCTGTTCCTAAATTGGGTGCCTGAGTAATTATTTGAACCTGATTATTTGTAATATCTGGAACGGCATCAACTGGAACATTTTTTATACTATATACACCAGCAATTATTAACGCCAATGTAAACAATGCAATAACCATTTTGTTATTGATTGAATATTCAATAATTCTATTAATCATTAAAAAAAATTTAAGTTTAAAATTTTGTGTATACCTATTTTAGGTATTAAATATTTTAAGACTTAAACTTTAGGAGGTTGAAAAATACTATTTTCCAAATGTGAAGTATTTCTTTCTATATAAGCATAAACATCTCTTTTAGAAACAATATCTGGAATTTCTATAGTTGTGATGGTTGGAGAAAATACATAAACCAAATTCATATGAGAATTTAAACAATCATGTTGAAACGGTAAATCTCCATGTTCATCATGATTTTTGTGTTTATGATGGTGAACTAAAGAGGCTTTCTCAATAGAACTTTTATTATAATAATGTTCAAATAAAAAGTCATTAATTGTCTCTCCTTCTTCTAAATGACAAGAAATGTCTTTAACCAAATTATTTAACTTATTTATATCTTCAAAGTTTAAACCTACACTTTGAATGAATATAATTAAGGACAATATGATAGATGAAAATTTCATTTAGTAAACAAAAATACAATTTTTAAACTTGTTCTTTAATTCAAGTTATTTTTAATCTGGGTTAAATTTTTCCAAAATATTTTCTAGTAAACCATTCTAAACTTAAACTTAAGAGAATAATTCCTAAAATCCACTCCCAATCAATTAAAGGTGTTTCAATAACTTTTGATTTTTGAATACTTTTAAAACTATTGTTGCTCTGTAAATTTGAAATTAATTTATCTACATCATTTTCATAATAGATTTTCCCATTTGAATTTGCGGCCAATTTTTTTAAAGATTCATCATTTGAATTTTTAAATTGCTGTTCCACATGAAAAGATAGGACTTTAAAACTCCCTGAACTTTTACTATTTTGGTTATCTACCGTTACAGAATAAATATATTCTCCAGAAGGGATATTTGAAAATTCCGCTTTATATTGATTTTTGAAAAGAGCAAAAGGTATTTTTTTAATATAATTATTTTCTTTACTTGAAATTGTAACCCATAACTTTGTTCTGGTATCAATTTGAAAATTTTCATCCAAATAACTTGCTAAAATATCAACAGTTTCGTTTGCATAAAATAATGGATCAACAGTTACATTTAATCGTTCATTTTTTAAATTTGAAGATAAATATTGAATTAGATTTGCAATAAACCCATCAAAAATTTCGAATGTTTTATTTTCTTGAAAACTATTCATTCTCCAACGCCATATATTTTCTCCAAAAAGTACTCCCTGTTTATAGTCATTAATTTTAAAAGTAGCTAATAAGGCTTGTTCAGTAGTGATTGGTCCAATTTTTTGATACAATAATGAATTTGCTTTAACATTAAATTGAATAGGCCCAAAATTATCTTCTAAAGGAGCAAATTCAGAAAAATTAATATTTTCTAGAACAAAACTAGGATAGTTTACATTATGAACAGCATAGTATTCTTCTGTTTGTGATGTAGTATTTTTTTTATAATTATTTTGAACTTTATTTAAAAAACTCCAATCTGTACTTATACCAGTTATTACAAAATTATTTATTTTTCTGGTTGAAATTTCTTTCATTACCGTCTCAAAATCTTTTGAAGGTTGATAAAGTATAATCAATTGAAAATCTGAAATATTTCCTTTAAAATCTGAAATATTTTTAATTGAAACAGAACGCTGTTTATTACTTTCAATAGATTTTTTTAGCATTCCAAGATCTGGATGAATAATTGAAGATAATATCAAAATTTTTGATGTTTCTTCAATTACATTTATACTGAAACTCTTTTTATTATTTAATACATTTAATTCATTCTCTAAATTTTCAATCTTCGCTGTAAAAAATTGAGTTCCTTTCTCTTCTGCTGTTATGTAAAAAGATTCCGTTTTTACATTTTCATTTTTTAAAAATTCAATTGTTTTAGAAAATACCCTTTTTGATTTATTATAAACACTAAATTGTTTACTAATAGATTTGTTTCCAAAATAATTAATAAATACTTCAACAGGTAATTTATTATTAATATAACTGTATTTATTTACATTTAATTGCCCTATAGATATATCTTCAAATTTAGTTGTATCACCAATAATAATAGGATATATAGGACTTTTATAATTAATAAAATCTAAGCTATTCCCTACTGTTTGATTTCCATCTGATATTAAAATAACAGGGTTATTATTTTCTTTAAATAACTTTGAAAATTCATTAACAGGAGCCGAAATATTAGTTTGACTTTCATTAAATTTTAAGGAGTCTAGTAAATAAACACCATTCCCAAACCCATAATATTTTATTGAATATTTATTATTTAAGATTTCATTACTCTTTAGATTTTTAACAATACTTTTAGTAAAATCACCTTTAGAGTTTAGCTTAATAGATTTAGAATTATCAACAGCTACTATTAAATTAGGTTTAATAGATTCGGTAATAGTTTTTTTAAAAGAAGGATTTATAAGAAGAATTAGAATTCCAAAAATACTAATAAAACGTAAAAGAGAAAGCCAATATTTTAATTGGCTTTTCTCTTTATTCTTATATAGGTATTGAAAAAAAGCAACTCCTAATGCCACTATAATAGCTAAAAAAACGAAAATTGTTTGCATTATTTATTTACTAATTTACTTTTCTCTTTTCTTGTTAAATTATTTCATTATTAATTAGGTTAACATTCCACCATCAACACTTAATGTTTGCCCCGTAATATAAGCACTCATATCAGAAGCTAAAAATACGCAAGCATTTGCAATATCTTCTGGTGTACCACCTCTTTTTAAAGGAATTGAATTTCTCCATTCCTTAACTGTATCTTCAGGTAAAGTTGCTGTCATTTCAGTTTCAATAAAACCAGGAGCAATAACATTACATCTTATATTTCTTGATCCTAATTCAAGTGCTACTGATTTTGAAAAACCCAAAATACCAGCTTTTGAAGCTGCATAATTAGACTGACCAGCATTTCCTTTTAAACCAACAACTGAACTCATATTAATAATAGATCCTGCACGTTGTTTCATCATAGGTCTTATAACTGCTTTGGTTAAATTAAATACAGATTTTAAATTTACATTCATCACTGTATCAAAATCAGCTTCAGAAATACGCATTAATAAATTATCTTTTGTTATACCTGCATTATTAATTAAGATATCAATAGTTCCAAATTCTTTTAAAACTTCTGAAGCTAATTCTTGAGCTGCATCAAAATTTGCGGCATTAGATTGATACCCTTTAGCTTTAACTCCAAAAGACTCTAATTCTTTTTCAAGAGCAACCGCTGCTTCAACTGAAGAGCTATATGTAAAAGCAACATTAGCACCTTGCTTTGCAAAAACCTGTGCAATTCCCTTTCCTATTCCTCGTGTTGCTCCAGTAATTAAAGCTGTTTTATTCTCTAAAAGTTTCATACTTTTTTATATAATAGATTATTCATTAATTTTTAAGAATCAAATATACACATTTGATCCAAAAAAAGCTTCCAATAAGGAAGCTTTTGTAATTATATTAAATTAAAAAAAGGTAAAACCTCTTCATTTATCTGGTAAAAGTACCTGTTGGAAAATTTAAGTTTTGACCCATACTATATGTAGTGTGGTCTGTAGCGTTTGCAGGGATATCTGCTACTAAAGGTTTTAATAAAAAGGGATTTGGACTATTATCTGGAACTGGCTCAATAGAGATAACAGCTTTTCCTCCAGGTAAATTTATAGGGAAAGTTAAACCCGATGGTGCATTATTTAAAAAATCCTCACCTGGAAAAGGAGGTCCTCCCATAGTTCCGCTAAATCCATTAAAATCATCTACACCAGAAACGTTGGTAAATTTACCTGAAGTAACTGGTATTCCTCCTGTAACTACCCAACCTTCATATTGCCATCCTGCAGGAAGTATAGGTAAATTTAATCCTACTGCTGGACTACCTGAAGATAAGTCTAAAAACCAAACTCCACTATTTTCATCATTATTATCTCCATTTGTTGGAGTGGCCAAAATATAATTTCCATCAGAAGTGGAAAAATTATTTCCCAAAGCTGCTCCGTGATCAATAGTTAAATTTCCTGAATTTCCAGAAAAATCTCCCGCTAAAATATGAACATCACTTGGTCCTGGATCATCACCAACAACTTTTTCAATTGTTAATACAAAAGTTGAAGCGGCATTTAAATCATCAATATCTAAAATAAAATTTGTTTCAGAAAGTACACCATTGTCATTAACTGAAAACCTACCTGTAGTAACAGCGGAACCTTCTACAATTATCCAACCTTCATATACATAATCTGAACCAAGGTTTTCCAAACCTGAAATGTTTAATCCTAAATTTTTAGTTGTTGCTTCATCGTCATCTGAACAATTTGAAACCATTAAAGCAATACTGAACAATGCTATAAATTTTAAAATTCTTGTCATAATAATTTGTTTTTAAGTTATATTACAAAAATATCGATGTAAAGTATTTTAAAATGTTAGCTAGCTAACATTATGCAGTTTTTTTTAAAAAAAGTATTTCCTTTCCTTTAAAATCTATAATATTATCTACTTTCAACTCGTTCATTATCAGATTTAAAGTTGGTCTTGAAGTTCCTATTAAATTTGCAATGTCTTTTTGTGTGTATGGATGTTTTGCCTTTAATTTTCCTGTTTCCTCACAACAAACACCATAATCTTCACAAAGTTCATCAAGAAAATCTAATAATCTGGTTTTAGCATCTTTAAATAAAAGGATTTGTAATCTTCTCTCTAATTTTTGAATTCTAAAACTAATGAATTTATAAATTTTTAAAGTAAAATTTTGATTATCTCTCATTAAATCATGTAATGTTGAAACTCCTATTGGACAAATTGAAGTATTATTATCTAAAGATTGAGCAAACTCATTTCTTTTTTCTTCACCTAAAATAGCTTTCTCTCCAAAAAGTTCCCCTTTACATAAAATTGCTTTTACAACTTCTGCTCCTTCTTCTGTATAATAACCCAACTTAACTTTTCCTTTTTCAATTAAATAAACTTTTGTAGATGCGTCTTTTTCAAAATAAATATAATCGTTTTTTGAGTAATTAGAAAAATTATGGCAATCCTTATAATCCGAAAATTTATGTGGACATAAAATTTTAAATAAGTTTACATTTTCAAAATACCAAAGTTTTTTCATCTATTTAAGTTTAGAGTATGGTCGTAATTAAAAGAAAAACTTACAAAAAAAGCCCACTATTATTAAAATAGTAGGCTTTTATTATTTATAATAAATAGATTGTTTTAACTTTCTATATATATTTCTCTAAATTCTTTAGTTACATCAAATGTAACATTTCCATTTATTTTAGAAATATCAATTTTTTCATTATCAACCTCTATACTTTTAATTTTAAATGGTAAACCGTGAATATTAATTTTAATATTATTATAACCAGTAATATATTTACCCGATTTAAATTGTTGAATTGTTAGAGAATCTTCTTTTCCAACTTGAGTAAAGTTTCTTAAACTATATCTTCCTTTTTTATAATCAAAACCATCATGAGCATCTTCATATACTTCAGAAGTTTCTTTCCCTTCTTTAAAGTACAAATCTAATACAAGTTCATCAATTTCTTTTTCACCAACATATTGTTGAATAGGGTATTTAGGAATAATAGCTCCTTCTTTAACAAAAATAGGCATACTATCTAAATCTGCATCAACCCATACTTCTTCTCCCCCAAAAACAGTAGAATTGTCCCAGAAATTATACCATTTCCCATGAGGAATATACATTCTTCTTCCTTTTGAATTTGGTTCTATAATTGGACAAATTAAAATCTTTTCACCAAAAATAAACTCGTCATTTCTATTATGTGTATGTGGATCTTTTTGATCAAACAATACCAACGACTTTAAAATTGGAATTCCTTCATTTGTATATCTCCAAAAGGATGTATATAAATAAGGCAATAATTGATATCTAATTTCAATAAATTTTCTAACAATATCAGTTATTGTTTTACCAAATACCCAAGGTTCTTGATCACCATGATCACCAGACGAATGCACTCTACAAAATGGGTGAAAAACACCAAGTTGAATCCAACGTGCAAATAATTCACCTGTTGGTTGTTCAGCAAAACCTCCAATATCAGAACCTGCAAAAGAAAAACCAGACATACTCATTCTTTGAGCTTGTTGATTTGCTATGGCTAAATGATCCCAAGTTGCAACATTATCTCCTGTCCATGTTGAAGTATAACGTTGTGTTCCTGAATAAGCCGATCTTGTTATTACAAAAGGACGCTTTGGATAACTAAATTTCTTTAATCCATGGTAAGTTGCACGTGCCATTTGCATTCCATAAATATTGTGCGCTTTTCTATGGCTACAAGGATTCCCATCATAATCATGTCTTACATCATCTGGAAATGATTTACCTGGAACATCCATTACAGCAGGTTCATTCATATCATTCCAAACTCCATTCACGCCAATATCTTCAATCAATTCTTTAAACAAGTTAGACCACCACTCACGTACTTCAGGTTTTGTATAATCAGGAAAATAACATTCTCCCGGCCAAACTTTCCCTTTCATGTAAGGACCATCAGCTCTTTTACAGAAATAATCTTTCTCTAATCCTTCTTTAAATACATCGTAATCATTATCAATTTTAATTCCTGGATCAATAATAGCAATGGTTTTAAATCCATCATCTGCTAATTCTTTCACCATTCTTTTAGGGTCTGGAAAATATTTTTTATTCCAAGTAAAACACCTAAAACCTTCCATATAATCTATATCTAAATATATGGCGTCACAAGGGATTTTTAATTCTCTAAATTTTGTAGTTATTTCTTTAACATTAGATTCTGGATAATAACTCCATTTACATTGGTGAAAACCTAACGCCCATAAAGGTGGAATATTTTGAGGTCTACCAGTTAAATCTGTATAATTAGAAACTACCTCTGTCATTTCTGGACCATAAATAAAGTAAAAATTCATTTCACCTCCTTCAGCCCAAAAACTTGTTATATTTCTACGTTCTTGACAAAAATCGAAGAATGTTTTAAATGTATTATCAAAAAATATTCCATATGACTTACCATGATGGATAGCTGTATAAAACGGAATTGCTTTATAAATAGGATCTGTTCCTCTTGCATAAGCAAATGAATCTGTAACCCAATTTTGAAAACGTCTTCCTTTTAAATTATTATCTACAGGTTTATCACCTAAGCCATAATAGTTTTCAGCTTGTTGCGAAACAAGTGACATTTTTACAATATCTCCTCCTATTGCATAACTCTCTTCCCAATGAAAACCAATCTCATCTTCTAAAATTAAAGTATTATCTTTAACATCATAAATAGATTTTCTCATATCTAATTTAGATATATTACAAATTAATTTAGAGGTGGTTATTATATAATTGTCATCATCTTCTTCAATTTCTAAATGATTGTAACCTTTACTGGCATGCATTGTAACACCATAAGAAAAATCTTTATCAAAACGGCCTGTAGTACTATATCTAAATCGTAAAACACTGTCTCTTTCTATAGTTAACTCAAGAACAACATTATTTTCACTTTTAAAATAAAGTGTATTTACATTTTTTTGATAAAAAACTATTTTGGAGGGACGTTGATCCCCTTTATATTCTAATTCTGTACTTAAAATCATAAATCTTTCTTCTAAATTCTAAACGCAAAAATAGTGAATTTAATTATCTAATTTATAATAGATTTAAATAAAAATACGTTGTAAATTTTATAGATTATATAATATTTACAACGCATAATTCTCTTAATAACAAATAGTAACTATTTTATCTTAAAAACTGAAATACCTAATGGAGACAATTTAATATCCGCAGAATAAGCTCTACCATCCCAAGCAGACTTTTTAATGGTTATTTGTTTTGGATTTACATTTCCACTTCCTCCAAAAATTTCAGCATCCGAATTAAAAATTTCTTTAAGTTTTCCTTTTGAAGGAAGTCCTAACTTGTAGTTTTCAATCATATTTGGTGTAAAATTACAAACTACAATTACGTTTTCCGAAGCTTCTTTCCCTTTTCTAATATATGATATAACAGAGTTTTCGCTATCGTCAAAACTAATCCATTCAAAACCTTCAGAAGTAAATCCATTTTCATAAAGTGCTGGTGTACTTCTATAAAACTCATTTAAAGCTGAAAAATAATTTTTTATATTTTTATGAGGTTCAAATTCTAACAAATTCCAATCTAAACTACCTTCAAAATCCCATTCATTATATTGTCCAAATTCACTTCCCATAAACAATAATTTTGTTCCTGGGTGTGTAAACATATAACCATATAGTAGTCTTAAATTTGAAAATCTTTGCCATTCATCACCTGGCATACGACCTAAAATTGAATTTTTACCATAAACTACCTCATCATGTGATAGTGGTAACATGAAATTTTCAGAAAACGCATATGCCAAACTAAATGTTATTTCATTTTGGTGGTATTTTCTATATATTGGATCCTTTCCGAAAAAATCTAATGTATCATGCATCCACCCCATCATCCATTTCATTCCAAAGCCTAAACCTCCCATAGATGTTGGTTTTGAAACCATTGGGAAAGCAGTTGACTCTTCTGCTATTGTTTGTACATCTGGAAATGATCTGTAAACTTCTTCATTCAATTGTTTTAGAAATGAAATAGCAGCTAAATTTTCTTTTCCACCAAATTCATTTGGATCCCACTCTCCTTCTTCTCTTGAATAATCTAAAAATATCATTGAAGCAACTGCATCAACTCTAAGTCCATCAGCATGATACTGTTCTAACCAAAAAATTGCATTACTAATTAAAAATGAACGTACTTCATTTCTTTCATAGTTAAATATTAAACTTTTCCAATCTGGATGATATCCTTTTTTTCTATCTGGATGTTCATATAAATGTGATCCATCAAAATATCCTAAACCGTGATCATCACTTGGAAAATGAGAAGGAACCCAATCTAAAATAATTCCAATTCCGCTTTGATGTAATTTATCAACTAATAACTTAAATTCATCTGGATATCCGAAACGCGATGTTGGTGCAAAATACCCTGTTAATTGATATCCCCAAGAAGGATCATAAGGGAATTCCATTATTGGCATTAATTCAACATGTGTAAAGTTCATTTCTTTTACATAAGCCACTAAATCATCTGCCAATTCAACATAAGATAGAAATCTATCTTCTTCCATTTTTCGTTTCCAAGATCCTAAATGAACTTCATATACAGAATATGGAGCATCTAAAGCATTATGATCTTTTCTGGTTTTCATCCAGTTTTTATCTTTCCACTTATAATCATCACTCCATACAATAGAAGCTGTTTTTGGTGGATGTTCATTTCTGCGTGCGTAAGGATCAGCTTTTTCTGTTATTATTCCACTATTATTAGAATGTATTTTATATTTATATAAACTTCCTATTCCTACATTTGGAATAAAACCTTCCCATATACCTGAAGAATCCCAACGAACATTTAATTTGTGTTCGCCATCATTCCATTTATTAAATTCACCAACTACAGATACTTGATTTGCACTTGGAGCCCAGACAGCAAAATATGTTCCTTCTACTCCATCAACAGTTGTTATATGTGATCCAAATTTTTCATAAAGACGAAAATGTTTTCCTCCTTTAAATAAAAATATATCGAATTCAGTAAATTGACTATAAGCTATAACGTTTGTCATAAAATTATCTTTTTTGTTCAAATTATATATAAAATTTGAATAAATTAAATTAGGTTAATTATTTATTAATTGCAAAAATATGAAATGACATTGATGGATGTAATTCAATAAAATTATATTCATCAGCCCATTCATATGCAGAATGAGTAATTAAATCTGTTACTGTTAAATTATGCCCCTTCCAAATCCCCAACTCGTGAAGCGGCAATTGCAGCCATCCTTGTTGCATGTAATGATCATCTAAACTTATAACAACTAAAATTTCACTTGTTTTATCATCATTCCATTTATAAAATGCTATAATTTGATCATTATCAATATTACAAAATTTAATATTATTGGTTTGCTGTAAAGCTTCGTGTCTACTTCGTATATTATTTATAAGTGAAATTATATGAGTTACTTTATTTTCCTTATGCCAATTGTATTTACAAATTTGAAATTTTTCAGAATTTATATATTCTTCTTTTCCTAGTATTGCTCCACTTATCATTTGCTCAAACACCGGACCATATATTCCTACATTTGAACTTAAAGTTGCTGCTAAAACATACCTTTGAATATGTTTTGATTCATTTGCTCCTTGTAAATGAAAAGGATTAATATCTGGAGTATTTGGCCAAAAATTTGGTCTCATAAACTCTTTAATATCTGTTTTTGTTAATTGCTCAACATATTCAGTAAGTTCATGTTTATTATTTCTCCAAGCAAAATAAGTGTAAGATTGTGTAAAACCTTGTTTTCCTAATTGATGCATCACTTTTGGTTTTGTAAATGCTTCAGCTAAAAATATTACATCCGGATATTTATTTTTAATTTTTGAAATTATCCAATTCCAAAAATAATATGGTTTTGTATGCGGATTATCAATTCTAAAAACATTAACTCCACATTCTATCCAATAAATTAAATCACTCAAACATTGATCCCATAATTTCTCATATTCCTTTGTTTCAAAATAAACAGGTAAAATATCTTGATATTTTTTCGGTGGGTTCTCGGCATATTGAACGGTTCCATCTGGCCTCCATTTAAACCATTTTGGGTGTTCAGTAACCCATGGATGATCTGGTGCAACTTGCAAAGCATAATCCATTGCTATTTCAATACCTATTTCTTTAGCCCTCCAAATCAACGATTTAAATTCATCTAAAGTTCCTAGTTGTGGATGGATTGAGGTATGCCCTCCTTCTTTTGATCCTATTCCCCAACAAGAACCTACATCGCCTTCATATGCAGTAGTTGTATTATTTTTTCCTTTTCTATTCACTTCTCCAATAGGATGTATAGGAGGAAAATATAATGTATCAAATCCCATCTGAGAAACTCTAGAAAGTAAATTTTCACAATCTTTAAAAGTACCATGAACTCCTTCTATTTGAGACGCAGACCGAGGAAAAAACTCGTACCAAGTACTAAATCTAGCTTTCAACCTATCTACATAAACAGATAATTTTTCTGATTCGTTAGATAATTTTTTTTCAGGATATTTTAAAAATAAATTATATAAATCTTCACTTTTAACTTCTCTTACAGATTCATTATAACATTCTGTATTTTTAAATATATATTGTAATCTTAAAATGTATTCTTTTTCTGATTTATTTGCTATAACTTTTAATAATTTATTTAAATACTCTACACCTTCTAATAATTCAGAAGATACATGTTGGTGATCATCTATCTTTCTAATTGTACCATATCTCCAATTTAAAGCATAATCTACCCATCCCTCTATCTTATATTCATAAACTCCTTGTTTTTCAACAATAAAAGAGCCTGTCCAATTATCTTCTCCGGCATCATTTAATCTAGATTCTCTCCATATTTTTTCTTTCTCATGTTTATAAAGAACTGAACCTGCTATTACATCATGACCGTCTACTAATAAATCAACATTTACGGATACAATTTCACCAACTACTCTTTTAATAGAAAATTCTCCACCATTAATCTGTGGAGAAATATTTTCTATTACTACTCTTCTTTGATTCTTCATTAATTATAATTATTTTCTATTGAAGTGTAAAACTATTAGGAATTATCGCTCCTTTTTTAATAACAACAATTCCTTCTTTTATTGCATAAGAATCAGTATCTACGTTTTCTAAGTGTTTTCCTCCATTAATTCTAACATCATCACCTATGCAACAATTTTTATCTAAAATTGCATTCTTTATAAAACACCTTTTTCCTATTCCCATTGATACAATATTAGCATCTAATATTTCTTCTAATGGTTGATAATAATCACTTCCCATCATATAGGTATTTATAACCGTAGATTCTGTATCTATTTTAGAGCGAATCCCAATTACACAATGTTCAATCTTTGCTGCATTTATTATACAACCTTCAGCAATAACTGTTTTATTTAAATTTGTACCAGATACTTTTGTTGTTGGTAACATTCTAGCACGTGTATAAATACGTTTTTTTCTACTATATAAATCAAATTTTGGAAAATCATCTGCTAATCCTAAATTTGCTTCAAAAAATGAATCTATATTTCCAATATCTGTCCAATATCCTTCAAATTGATGACTTACAACTTTCACCTTTTCAATACTTTGAGGAATAATTTCTCCACCAAAATCATTAGTACTAGGGTCTTCCATTAATTCTTCAAGTAATTCTCTATTAAAAATATAAATTCCCATTGAAGCTAAATAATTTCTTCCTTCAGATTGCATTTCACCACTTACATTTGAAGTCCAATCAGGTAATAATTCTGCTGCTGGTTTTTCAATAAAAGAAGTTATTTCATTTTTATCATTGGTTTTTAAAATACCAAATTCGGTTGCATCTTTAGCGTTAACTGGAATTGTAGCAATAGATATTGCCGCTTTAGATTTTTTATGAGCCTTAAGCATATAGTTAAAATCCATTTGATATAATTGATCACCTGAAAGAATTAACATATAATCATAATCAATTCTTTTAAAATGATGCATACTTTGTCTAACAGCATCCGCTGTACCTTGAAACCATCCTTTATTACCAGGTGTTTGTTCGGCTGCTAATACGTCTACAAAAGCAGAACTAAAAAAACTAAAGTGATATGTATTCTTTATGTGCCTGTTTAAAGAAGCTGAATTAAACTGTGTTAATACAAACATTCTTTTAATGCCTGAATTTATACAATTTGAGATTGGAATATCTACTAACCTATATTTTCCTGCAATAGGTACTGCTGGTTTTGATCTTGTCTGTGTTAAAGGATGTAATCTGGACCCTTGGCCCCCTCCTAAAATAATTGCTAATACTTTACTTCCTGACATATCTTCCAATTTTTATATTTTTAAATTTGATTAACTTGTTTGTTGATTTTATATTAAAGATTGGTATAAATCTTTTACTTGTTTAGCAATTGCTACCCAATCAAAATGATCTTCTACTCTTTTTCTTCCTTTTATTCCCATTGAATCTCTTAGCTCTTTATTGTTTATTAATTTATTAACACCATTAGCTAAATCTTTTGCGAATTTATCTGGATTAATAGGTTCAAACGGAGCTTCTGTCTGCTGCTGTACAGGTACTAAAATACCAGTTTCTCCATCAACAACAACTTCTTTAATTCCTCCAACTGCACTAGCAACAACAGCTGTATTACAAGCCATTGCTTCAATATTTATTATTCCAAACGGTTCATAAATTGATGGGCAACAGAAAACATCTGCATGCGAATATAATTGAATAATACTTGGTTTATCTAGCATTTCATCAATCCAAATTACATTTTTTCTTGTTTTTTTAACTTCATCAACGCTATCTTTCATTTCTTTTAAAATCTCAGGAGTATCTGGTGCTCCTGCACACAATACAATTTGTGTTTCTGGATCTATATATTTAATAGCATTTACTAAATGAATAATTCCTTTTTGTCTTGTAATTCTACCAACAAAAAGAATAAATGGTTTGGCTCGATTAATTCCATATTTATCTAATGTATCAGACTTATCTGTTACAGTATATTCAGTAAGGTTAATTCCATTATAAATAACTTTAATTTTATTTTCATCAACATCAAAATGCTTTTTCACATCTTCTTTTGTTTCTTCTGAAACTGCAATTAAAGCATCTGCCATTTCAATTGCTGTTTTCTCTATCCAAGAAGAAGCATCATATCCTCTTCCTAATTGTTCTCTTTTCCAAGGTCTTAACGGCTCTAATGAATGTGTTGTTATTACAAGAGGAATACCATAACACAACTTTGCTACAATACCTGCAAAATGAGAGTACCAAGTATGACAATGAACTATATCTGCATCAATATTATCCGCGTTCATTTCAATACAAGTACTTAAAGTCTGCAAAACTGCTTTTAATTTACTATCTGCATTTTTTAAAGCAGGATTATCAGATGGAAAGCCTTTTACCGTTAAATTATCTTTTTTATCATCTTGATCTCCAAAACAACGCACATCAACTTTCATTAATTTTTCCAATTCCGCTGCTAAATATTCAACATGTACCCCTGCTCCTCCATAAACATATGGTGGAAATTCTTTTGTGTAAAACAGTGCTTTCATAAAACTATATTCGATTTTATTTATTCTTTATTTTCTTATATATACTATCCTTTAAATCTTATAAATTTAAATCAGAATATGTTTACTATTAAAATTAAATTTTTTATTTAATAAAGGAAAGAAAATCATTTTTATAACCGTGGTTATTGTAACTAAATTAATGGTTTTCATTTCTGTAAACAATTTCATTCAACATTTAAATTTAGAGAAAAAAGTTACAAAAAATTTGGTAATTACACCATCTATTTATGAAAAGGTTAAAATCTTATTTCTTTTACCTTGTAATTCAACAATTTACATGTTAATTTTTTTATAATAATACACTCACTCCTTAAAATGCATAAAAAAAGGAGTGTTTAAAACACTCCTTTTTAAAAAAATATTAAATTTTTAATGCTATCTATGCGTTTTCTTTTTTAATTAAGTTTAATGCAGAACCTTCATTGTACCACTCTATTTGACCTTGATTATAGGTATGGTTTGCAATAATTGTATCTTTAGAACCATCTGCGTGAACAACTTCTATAGTTAAAGGTACTCCCGCAGCAAAATTATTTAAATCTAAAAAGTTAAACGTATCATCTTCTTGTATTAAATCGTAATCTTCTTCATTGGCAAATGTTAATCCTAACATTCCCTGTTTTTTTAAGTTTGTTTCATGAATACGAGCAAAAGATTTTACTAAAACAGCCGCAACACCTAAATGTCTAGGTTCCATTGCTGCGTGCTCTCTTGAAGATCCTTCACCATAATTATGATCACCAACCACAATTGATTTTACTCCTGCAGCTTTGTATGCTCTAGCAGTATCTGGTACACCTCCAAACTCTCCTGTTAATTGATTTTTAACAAAATTTGTTTTCTTACCAAAAGCATTCACTGCTCCAATTAAACAATTATTAGAAATATTATCTAAATGACCTCTATATCTTAACCAAGGTCCAGCCATTGAAATATGATCTGTTGTACATTTTCCAAAAGCTTTTATTAATAATTTAACACCCCTTAAATCATTTCCTAACGGAGTAAAAGGCTCTAATAATTGTAATCTTTGAGAATCTTCTTTAACAGCGATTTTAACATGGCTTCCATCTTCTTCTGGAGCTAAATAACCATCGTCTTTTACTTCAAAACCTTTTGGAGGTAATTCCCATCCAGTTGGTTCATCTAACATTACTTCCTCTCCTTTCTCATTAATTAGCTTATCCGTCATCGGATTAAAATCTAAACGACCAGCAATAGCAACTGCAGCAACCATTTCTGGCGAAGCAACAAATGCATGTGTGTTTGGGTTACCATCTGCACGTTTTGCAAAGTTTCTATTAAATGAATGTATTATTGAATTTTTAGGAGCATTTGATGGATCTGAATATCGTGCCCATTGACCAATACAAGGTCCACAAGCATTTGTAAATATTTTAGCATCTAACTTTTCAAAGATTCCAATAATACCATCTCTATCCGCAGTATATCTTACTTTTTCCGAACCTGGATTAATACCTAATTCTGATTTCATTTTTAAACCTTTATCTATAGCTTGTTGTGCTATTGAAGAAGCTCTAGATAAATCTTCATAAGAAGAGTTTGTACAAGAACCTATTAATCCCCATTCTACTTTTAAAGGCCAATCATTTTTATTAGCAGCAGCGGTCATATCAGCACCAGCTTTTGTAGATAAATCTGGAGTAAAAGGCCCGTTTAATAACGGACTTAATTCTGATAAATTAATCTCAATTACTTGGTCAAAATATTGCTCTGGATTTGCATATACTTCAGCATCACCAGTTAAATAATCTTTTACTTTATTTGCAGCATCTGCAACATCGCTCCTATCTGTAGCACGTAAATAACGTTCCATCGAATCATCATATCCAAAAGTAGAAGTTGTAGCTCCTATTTCCGCTCCCATATTACAAATTGTACCTTTACCAGTACAAGACATTGAAGTTGCTCCTTCTCCAAAATATTCTACAATTGCTCCTGTTCCTCCTTTTGCAGAAACAATACCGGCTACTTTTAAAATAACATCTTTTGGTGCTGTCCAACCAGATAATTTACCAATTAACTTAACACCTATTAATTTAGGAAATTTTAATTCCCAAGCCATACCTGCCATAACATCTACTGCATCTGCTCCTCCAACACCAATAGCAACCATACCTAAACCACCAGCATTAACTGTGTGAGAATCTGTACCAATCATCATTCCTCCTGGAAATGCATAATTTTCTAAAACTACTTGGTGAATAATTCCTGCTCCTGGTTTCCAAAAACCTAATCCGTATTTATTAGAAACAGATTCTAAAAAGTTAAAAACTTCATTACTTGTATTAAGAGCAGTTTGTAAATCTGTACTAGCTCCATTTTTAGCTTGAATTAAATGATCACAATGTGTTGTAGTAGGAACTGCAACTTTACTCTTTCCGGCTTGCATAAACTGCAATAATGCCATTTGTGCAGTTGCATCTTGTAATGCAATTCTATCGGGTGCAAAATCTACATAATCTTTACCTCTTACAAATGCCCTTTTAGACGTTCCATCCCACAAATGTGAATACAATATTTTTTCTGCTAAAGTTAAAGGTTTCCCTGTAAGTTCACGAGCAGCATCAACACGCTGTACAACGTTTGAATACACTTTTTTAATCATTTCAATATCAAAAGCCATAAGATTTCTATTTTTTTTGTTATTCTATTTTAGTAACACAATATACAAAATATTTTATTTCTTTTTAGTAGATTTTTGACTTGTAGAAGATTTAATACTGATAGTTAAATAGAAAAAATTGATTATAAAAGTTAAATAATCATGACAAAAAAACTAAATAGAAAAACAAAAAAAGCCTGAGTCTTAGACTCAGGCTTTTGAATTAAAATTTACTATACTCCTTTATGCTCTTACTAACATCTTATGAGGAGGCGTAAACTGAGTAAGATTAATACCTTTTACTGCAGCTTTGTATTCTGCCAAATTAGGAGTTCTACCTAAAATTGTAGACAATACAACCACTGGTGTTGATGAAAGTAAAGATTCTCCTTTTTTCTCACTAGAATCTTTAACAACTCTTCCTTGGAATAAACGAGTTGAAGTAGCCATTACCGTATCTCCTGGTTCTGCTTTTTCTTGGTTACCCATACAAAGATTACAACCTGGACGCTCTAAATATAACATATTTTCATATCCTGTGCGCGCTACTGCTTTTGGAGCACTATCATCAAATTCGAAACCTGAATATTTTACTAGAACTTCCCAATCACCTTCTGCTTTTAATTCATCAACAATATTATAAGTTGGTGGCGCAACTACAAGAGGAGCTTTAAATTCTACCTTACCATATTGCTCTTCTACATTTTTAAGCATTTGAGCCAATATTTTCATATCTCCTTTATGTACCATACAAGATCCTACAAAACCAAGATCTACTTGTTTTGTACCTCCATAATATGACAATTGTCTAATGATATCATGTGTATATCTCTTAGAAACATCTGCATTATTTACATCTGGATCTGCAATCATTGGTTCTTCAATTAAATCTAAATCAATTTCAACTTCAGCAAAATACTTGGCATTTGCGTCTGGAGTTAAAGCCGGTTTTTCACCTGATTTAATTTCATTAATTCTATTATTAGCTATATTAATTAATCCTTGAAGAACATTTAAGTGATTGTCCATTCCTTTATCAATCATTATCTGAATTCTACCTTTTGCAATCTCTAAAGATTCAATTAAAGTAGCATCTTCAGAAATACAGATAGAAGCTTTTGCTTTCATCTCTGCAGTCCAATCTGTAAATGTAAATGCTTGATCTGCTGTTAAGGTTCCAATATGCACCTCAATGATTCTTCCTTGAAAAACATTATCTCCACCAAATTGAGTAAGCATTTGTTGCTGCGTTGCATGCACAACATCACGGAAATCCATGTAACTTGCCATATTCCCTTTAAATGTAACTTTTACTGACTCAGGAATTGGCATTGACGCTTCACCTGTAGCAAGTGCTAAAGCAACAGTACCAGAATCTGCACCAAAAGCAACACCTTTAGACATTCTTGTATGAGAATCTCCCCCAATAATTATTGCCCAATCATCAATAGTAATATCATTTAAAACTTTATGAATTACATCCGTCATTGGTTTGTATTTGTTTTCAGGATCTCTTGCCGTAATTAAGCCGAAATCATTCATAAATTTCATTAATCTAGGAATGTTTGCTTTCGATTTATTATCCCAAACAGAAGCTGTATGACAACCTGATTGGTAAGCACCATCAACAATTGGCGAAATAATAGTAGCGGCCATCATTTCTAATTCTTGAGAAGTCATTAAACCTGTAGTATCTTGAGAACCTACAATATTTACTTCTACACGAACATCAGAACCAGCATGTAATATTTTACCTGGAGTTGTACCAACGGCATTTTTATTAAATATTTTTTCTACTGCAGTTAAACCCTGTCCTTCAATAGAAATTTCTTTTGATGTTGCATAAACTGGCACTACATCAATACCTAAAACTTTTGAAGCAAATGTTTGTAATTTTTTACCAAATACAACTGAATATGACCCTTTAGCTTTTATAAATTCAGCTTTTTGAGGTGTTAATGAAGCAGAAATATCCATTAACTCTAAATCTCCTTTATATAATTTTTTCTTTTTTGTATTTACAGTAAGTACTGTTCCAGTTGCTACAGAATATGCCTCTTCAAGAACAGGTTCTCCTGCTTCATCTCTAACTGTATTTCCTTCAGCATCTTTCTTTTTTACCCAGTTTTTTAAATCAATACCAATACCACCTGTTACACCAACGGTTGTTAAGAAAATTGGAGAAATTCCATTTGTTCCTGCAATAATCGGAGCTATATTAATAAATGGAACATAAGGGCTTGATTTTATACCAGTCCATAATGCTACATTATTTACTCCAGACATTCTAGAAGAACCAACTCCCATTGTACCTTTATCTGCAATTAGCATCACTCGCTTATCTGGGTGTTGTTTTTGTAAGGCTATTAATTCATTTTGTTGCTCTTTATTATGTTCAAATAAACACTGACCATGTAACTCTCTATCTGACCTAGAGTGAGCATCACCCCCAGGAGAAAGTAAATCTGTAGATATATCTCCTATCCCTGCAACAAAAGTTACTATTTCAATCTCTTCATCAATCTCTGGAAGTTTCGTAAAAAACTCTGCCTTCGCATAACTCTCTATAATATCTTTAGCGATTTGGTTACCACTTTTAAATGCTTTCTCTAAACGAGCTGTATCTGCCTCATAAAGAAAAACTTGTGTTTTTAAAACATCAGCCGCTGCTTTTGCATTTTGCGCATCATCTCCTAAAGCTAAATCTAATAGCACTTCTACGGAAGGTCCCCCCTTCATATGAGATAATTGTTCAAAAGCAAAAGAAGGCGTAATTTCTTTAACTATTGATTGGCCTAAAATAATCTCCTTTAAAAACTTAGCTTTTACAACTGCAGCACTTGTAGTTCCGGGTAAAACATTATAGATAAAAAAGTTAAGAGAATCGTCTCTATTTACATTATTTAAATCTTTAATTTGCTCAATGATTTCGCTTAACAATTCAGCACCATCAATAGGCTGTGGATGAAGTCCTTGACCTTTTCTTTCTTTGATCTGCTTGATGTAGTCTTTATAAGTGTTCATAATATTTCTGGAAATTTAGAATCTCAACTTTTAATCTTTTGAATGTTAAAAGCTAAATCTATAATAATTTTAGTTAATTTTTTTAACGAAGCGAAGGTACAAAAAATGATGTTTTCAAAAATAAATATTCAATTAAACAGTCAATTTTTAAAGATATAAATAATATTATGATTAAATATTTTTAATAGTTTAAAAACACCTTACGAAAACGTTATAATTATTAAGGATATGATAATAAAATAAGTAGGCCTATAAGCCGGATTCTGTACTTTAAAAAGTTCTTATCATTTATCTAGACCATAAATTACTTTATGGTTCGAGCTGCCTACCCCTTGAAATAAAGCGAGTAACTTTAAAATTTCAATATACATGACATTTCACCACATAGAGTTTACCTGGTTTCACTACAGCCGAACTGTACTTGCTTTCTGTTGCACTTGTCCTCAACTCACGCTGGACGGATGTTATCCGCTATGTCACTCTTTGGTGTCCGGACTTTCCTCTTTATATAAAATAAAGCGATAAGACAGCCTACTTATTTTTGCAAAAGTAATCTAATTATTGATACAAAAAAACCCACTCAAAACTTGAGTGGGAAAATTGCTATGAAAAAGAAAAAGTGTTATTAGATATTTCACTAACAACACTTCAAATATATATTATATTTTTTAAAAACAAAATATTTAATTGCTAATTTTATAATAAAACAGCCTTTTTTTTAAGAAAACATATCTTTTACTTTCTCAAAAAATGATTTATCAAATTTAGAAGGGTTTGGTGCAAAGTTACTGTCAGACTTCATATTTTCAAAAAATTTCTTCTGCTCTTTAGATAAACTTTGAGGTGTCCAAACATTTACATGCACCAATAAGTCTCCATTTCCATAATGATCTATACTTGGTAATCCTTTACCTCTTAATCTTAGTATTTTTCCAGATTGTGTTCCTGGTTCAATTTTAATTTTAACTTTTCCAGAAACAGTGTCTATATTTTTATCAATTCCTAAAACAGCCTCAGAAAAATTCACATACAAATCAAAATGTAGATTAGTACCTTCTCTTTTTAAAGTTTCGTGATTTACTTCTTCTATTACAACTATTAAATCTCCATCAATTGAATTATTTCCTGGTGCAGAATTACCTTTACCATTCACCTTTAACTGAACTCCATCAGTAACTCCTGGTGGTATTTTAATAGAAACTGTTTCTTCTTTTTGAACAAGTCCTTGAGCATCTGCATTCTTAGGTTTTTTATCTAAAATTTCACCAGCCCCCTGACATGTAGGACATGTTGAAGCCGATTGCATACGCCCTAGAATTGTATTTGTTACACGCATAACTTGACCATTCCCATTACAGGTTGTACAAGTTTTATACGTAGCACCTTCTGCACTAACTTTTCTTTTAACTTTAACTTTTTTCTCTACACCATTTGCAATTTCCTCTAAAGTTAATTTAACTCTAATACGTAAATTACTTCCTTTAACCATGGCTCTTCCTCTTGAGCCACCGCCAAAGCCTCCAAATCCGCCGCCACCGCCGCCAAAAGCACCGCCAAATATATCACCAAACTGGCTAAATATGTCATCCATATTCATTCCGCCACCACCAAAACCACCGGCACCACCGCCTCCATTTTCAAATGCAGCATGTCCATATTGATCGTATCTAGCTTTTTTATTTTCGTCGCTTAAAACTTCATATGCTTCAGCTGCTTTTTTGAAATGTTCTTCTGCAGACTTGTCATCAGGATTTTTATCTGGATGGTATTTTATAGCCATCTTTCTGTATCCCTTTTTTATTTCAGCTTGTGTAGCATTTTTTGAAACGCCCAATAATTCGTAATAATCTTGCTTCATCTATTTTAAATCTTATTGTCCAACAACAACTTTTGGATATCTAATTATTTTATCCCCTAGTTTATACCCTCTTTCAACTACATCAATTATTTTTCCTTTCAAATCATCGGTAGGTGCAGGAATTTGGGTAATTGCTTCATGAAGTTCAACATCGAAAACTGATCCGTTTTCAACTTCAATAGGATTTAGTCCTTTCTGAGTTAATGAATTATAAAGTTTATTTTTAATAAGCTCCATTCCTTTTAACATTTCAGTATCTCCTTCTTTTTTCATTTCATTTAAACCTCTGTCAAAATCATCTAAAATAGGAAGCAAAACTGTCATTAAATCTTCATTGGCAGTTTTAAATAATTCAATACGTTCTCTAGCAGTTCGTTTTTTATAATTTTCAAACTCTGCAAACAATCTTAAAAACTTATCTTTTTCTTGACTAACATCAAGTTTTAGTTGCTCTTCTACGCTAATTTCTTGCGTTTCCGATTGATTTACGTCTTTATCTTTTATTTCCTGTTCTTCTTTGGAATCCTTCTTTTTACTCATAATTTTATTTAAAAAATTTCTCACTTAATAAGTTAGCAAAAGTATTGCCATTTTTTTAATTATGCCAATATGACATCAAAAAATCAACTACTTATATTTTATATACACATATTTAAAATTATTTATAAAGAAATAACGCCTAAAATGAGGAGTTTTAAGGTATTTCTTAGATTTAAATTTATTCACAAAAAGTATTTTATAAATTTTAATAAAAATATTATTTTCATTAATCACTATCCCACATTAAAAATCTGGTAAAATAGGATTTAAATCTTTATTTATATTAATTGATTTTATATTTTCTAGGTTTGAGGATGGAGTATTTACCTGAACATATAAGTATCTGTAAGATTTATATTTTCAATTCTAAATTGCCCTTTACTATTGGTTATAGTTCCTCTTTTTGTATTTAAAACAGTTATATTAACACCATCTAACTTAGTAGTGTCCGATGTAATTGTTCCATTAACTTCAAATTGAGCATATAATACATTATTAATAAATATCAATAAGATTATAAAATAAATTGATTTCATACTTAAAAATAGTAAAGCTATATAATTAATAATCCTAGATTAAATAATTTGTTAATATATTTAGCAAGCACTAAAAAGATTAAAATTAATTGAATTAATCTAACCAATGGATAGAAATTATCATAAGCTATTTTATTAATTAAATGTAATAAATTTAAGTTTAGTCTAATTCCTTTTAATTATAAAATTCAAAAAAAAAGGATAACCAAATTGGCTATCCTTTTTAAATTTTATTGTTAATATTTTTATTCTACCCTAGTTATTTTTGCTCCTATGGCTTGCAATCTTATTTCAATATCTTGATATCCTCTATCAATTTGTTCAATATTATGAATAGTACTTGTGCCTTTTGCTGAAAGTGCTGCAATTAATAAAGATATACCCGCTCTAATATCGGGTGAAGTCATAACAGTTCCTTTTAAACTAGATTCATGATTCATACCAATAACGGTTGCTCTATGTGGATCACACAAAATTACTTTTGCACCCATATCAATTAATTTATCAACAAAGAACAATCTGCTTTCAAACATTTTTTGATGAATTAATACGCTTCCCTTTGCTTGCGTTGCAACAACCAAAATAATACTTAATAAATCTGGTGTAAACCCAGGCCAAGGCGCATCTGAAATTGTTAAAATAGATCCGTCAATAAAGTTTTGAATTTCATAACTCTCTTGTTCTGGAATAAAAATATCGTCTCCTCTTCTTTCTAAATTAATTCCAATTTTTTGAAAAACACGCGGAATTAATCCTAAATCATTCCAACTTACATTTTTAATTGTAATTGAAGATTTTGTCATAGCAGCCATACCAATCCAACTACCAATTTCAATCATATCTGGTAAAATTCTATGGCTACAACCAACCAATTCTTTTACACCTTCTATAATTAATAAATTGGAGCCAACACCTCTTATTTTAGCTCCCATACTATTCAACATTTTACATAACTGCTGAAGATATGGTTCACAAGCGGCATTATAAATTGTAGTAATTCCTTTTGCTTTAACAGCAGCCATTACTATGTTTGCTGTACCAGTAACTGAGGCTTCATCTAATAACATATTAGTTCCGGTTAAAGAACTCGCCTCTACACCGTAAAACTTTTCATCTTTATTATATCTAAATGTAGCACCTAATTTAATAAAACCTTCAAAATGAGTATCTAATCTTCTACGTCCTATTTTATCACCTCCTGGTCTTGGTATATATCCTTTTCCAAAACGGGCTAATAAAGGTCCCACAATCATAATAGAACCTCTTAATGAGCTTCCATCTTGTTTAAATTTTTCTGATTCTAAATAACTTAAATCTAAATCATCTGCTTGAAAAATATAAGTATCTCTTTTTACCTTTTCAATCTTTACTCCTAATTCTCCAAGAATAAAAATTAATTTATTTACATCTCGAATATCAGGAATATTACTAATTGTAACTTTTTCAGATGTTAATAAAACTGCACAAATTACTTGCAAAGCTTCATTTTTAGCACCTTGAGGAGTAATATCTCCACTTAATTTTTGACCTCCTTCAATAATAAATGTTGCCATGATACTGCTAATTATTTTTTCTTATAATTTTTTTTGCGCTGATCTTGTTGTCTATTTTTATTAGTAGGCTTTCTTTTTTTAAGTAATTCTCTTGATTCTGACAATGTTTCAGAACTATCTGTTAAATCAATTTTTTGATCAGATAAATCCAACAAGTGTTTAAAAATAACTGCATCATCAACTGTATCTTTATTCCAGTTTAAATAACATTTTTTCATATGATTTGCAATTGTATAATACAATGCTTCTCTTGCTTCACCTTCTTCCCAAGTTAAAGCAACATCAATCATAATTTGAATATTATTCCCATAAAATCTATATCTTGAAGCAGATTTAGGGTAAGGTAATGGTTCTGGTTTTGCTTGAAGTTCTTCTTTTAACGGTTTTTGATAAGGAGAATCAACTTCTAGTTTAAAATCGGATATAATAAAAATTTGATCCCATAATTTATGCTTAAAATCTGGTACATCACGTAAATGTGGTTGTAAATTCCCCATTACATCTACAATAGCTTTGGCCATTTTATTTCTTTCATCAATATCTTCAAGAGCTATACAATGATCTACTAACTTTTGAATGTGTCTTCCGTATTCTGGTATAATTAAATGAGGGCGCTCCCCGTTGTATTCTAAATCAAATTCCATGTATCTTTCTACTTTTTAATTATTGCAAATTACAATATAAAAATTGGTTTTACAATCATATTTTATCTTATAATTGTAAGCTTTGCAAATTGTAATAATAACTTTTTTACTCCTACTGTACCAAATCTAATTTCTGCTTTTTGATTTGCTCCAGACCCTTCCAAACTTAACACTTCTCCATTGCCAAACTTTGTATGATTTACAATATTTCCTACCGCAATCTTACTATCAAATAAATTTGGAGATGGTGTATTTTTATTAACAACTTTTTTTAAGTTTTTTGGTGGACTAAATTCTACCCTAGGTGGAGCCGTCTTTTTTACAGGCTTTTTCTGAATCGGTTTTTTAAATCTTATTTTATTTTGAGGAACACTACTAAAAATATCTTCATTTATGAATTTAGTTTGCGAATGCGCTTCTCTCTTTGGTGTTAGATAATCAAGAAATTTATCATCAATTTCTTGTAAAAATCTACTTGGCTCACAATCTACCAATTTCCCCCAACGATATCTATTTTGAGAGTAGCATAAAAAGGCTTGTTTTTCTGCACGAGTTAAAGCCACGTAAAACAATCTTCTTTCTTCCTCTAACTCACTGCGTGTATTCATACTCATTGCTGAAGGAAATAAATTTTCTTCTAACCCAACAATGTATACATATGGAAACTCCAATCCTTTTGCCAAGTGAATTGTCATTAAAGAAACTTTTGGAGTATTATCATTTTTATTTTTATCTAAATCTGAAGCCAAAGCAGCATCTTCTAAGAAAAAAGCCAATGAATTATCTTCTTTCTTTTCCATTTGTTCATCTGTAAACCCTTTTATGGCATTCAATAATTCTTGAATATTTTCAACCTTACTCACGCCTTCTGGTGTACCATCTTTTTCCAAATCTTTAACCAATCTGGTTTGTTTAATTACAAAATCAGCAACTTCAAAGGCGTTTTTTGTTTGAGCTTCAATTTGAAAATGCTTAATCATTGTTACAAAGTTGTTTAACTTTGTTTTTATTCCAGAATTTAAATTAATATCTGTTTGATTTAAATTACATAATAACTCAAATATGGATTTTTTATAATGATTTGCTGCAACTGATAATTTATCTATTGTAGTTGATCCAATTCCTCTTGCTGGATAGTTAATTACCCTTTTTAATGCTTCTTCATCATTTGGATTTATTAACAATCTTAAATATGATAAAGTATCTTTTATCTCTTTTCTTTGATAAAAAGAAAGACCTCCAAAAATTACATAATCTATATTTTTTTCTCTTAAAGCATCTTCAATTGCTCTAGATTGTGCATTTGTTCTGTATAAAACTGCAAATTCAGAATTTTGAAGCTGATGATTCATTTTATAATCAAAAATTGAATTTGCAACAAATTTACCTTCTTTAACTTCAGTAATAGTTCTCATTACCTTTATAGGCTCCCCATCATCATTTGCTGTCCAAACTTGCTTATCTAATTTCGTTTTATTCTTAGCAATTACACTATTTGCAGCTTCAACAATTGTATTTGAAGATCTATAATTTTGTTCTAGCTTAAATATTTTAACATCTGTATAATTTTTCTGAAAATTTAAAATGTTCTGAATATTTGCTCCCCTAAATGCATAAATACTTTGAGAGTCATCACCAACAACACAAATATTTTGAAATCTATCTGCCAAAGCACGAACAATTAAATATTGTGAATGATTTGTATCTTGATACTCATCTACTAATATATACTTAAATCGGTTCTGATATTTATACAACACCTCAGGAAACCGTGTTAATAATTCATTGGTTCTTAACAATAAATCATCAAAATCCATAGCTCCTGCCTTAAAGCATCGTTCTACATAATGATGGTATATTTCCCCCATTTTAGGGCGTTGTGTCATTTTATCAGCCTCAACAAGTTCAGGGTTTTGATAATAAGCTTTAACCGTTATTAAACTGTTTTTAAATGATGAAATTCTACTAAGTATTTGTTTTGACTTGTATAAATCTTTATCTAAATGCAGCTCTTTAACTATGGATGAAATTAATCTTACAGAGTCTTGGGTATCATAAATTGTAAAATTTGAAGGAAAGCCCAAATGGTGCCCTTCTGATCTTAAAATTCTAGCAAAAACAGAGTGAAATGTTCCCATCCATAAGTTTTTGGCTTCTGATTTTCCAACTACACCTCCAATACGCTCTTTCATTTCGCGAGCAGCTTTATTGGTAAATGTTAAAGCTAAAATATTAAACGCATCAACACCTTTATTCATAAGGTGCGCAATTCGGAACGTTAAAACACGTGTTTTACCAGATCCGGCGCCAGCTATAATAATCATTGGACCGTCTTTATGAATAACGGCCGCTTTTTGAGATTCGTTAAGGTTTTCTAAGTAATCTATCACAGGAATTCTTTAAGATTCAAAAATACTATTCCAAATTAAGTTGAGCAATAAAAGTTATTGACAAATAATTATTTTTCATTATAATCTATTTTTTTCATTTCACCAATTAAAATTAAAAGCAATCCGAAAACTATACAACAACTAAACAGCAGCATTATTATATGAAATGATGTTATTGGGTTAATTCCTACTAAAATAAACCCTCCTTGAGTAAATAATACTATTTCTGTAAAAAAAACTCCAGTTAAAAATAAATATATTCCAATAGTTGAAATTGATGATTTAAACTTAAATATTTTAATATTTATGAGTATAAAAATTAATAAAACACTCATAAAAGCTAAGGTAAAAAGATGTAAATAACCTATTATAAGGTATGGTTTTAAAGCCAACGATTTCTTTACAAAATACGGAAATGAAGATAACAATTGAGCTATTATTTTTAAACTAAATGCTGTAACGGCAAAAATTAAAAGTCTTTTTAATAAACCATTCCAAGCTATTTTTTTTAAAACATTTTTAATAATTATTAATAAATACAATAACGCAACCACTTGCAATACAGATGATAAAAACCCTGCAACATTAAATATAATTAATTTTGTACTCCACAAAACAGATAAGATATATGTAGGAATAACAGCAATATTTAAAAAAGTAAAAAAGTTCTTTTGATGTTTTAAATGAATTACAACACCTTTTTTTTCTATAATTTTAAAAAGAATTCCAAATAAACTGAATACAAAAAAACCATTATATAAAAAATGTAAATAAAAATAAACTGAATTGTAATACAAATTAGTTTTTCCTTGTGTTACAATTACATAAGCTAAAAACCAAGTTGCCAAACTTGAAATTAAATAGTAATAAATACCAAATTTCACAAATTTTGTTGAAACATCTTTTCCCTTAATATCTTTCAATAAATAAAAGGATAACACATATGTAGTAACTCCAAATACAGAGAGTAATATTATAGAAAATGCCTTATAACCACTAAGTAAAAAGCTAAATAGCATTAATAAAATTGTTGTAACACAAATTATTATTGTGTATAAATAAACTTTTTTATTAACTTTTTCTTTTGGTATAAAAAATTTAAATATCACACCAATTGTTGTTAAATAACCCCAACCTAAAAATGCCACATGAGAATGACCTTGTAATAAATTTTTGTATGAAATTAATTGTGAAGGAAATGCAAAATTCCAACGTAAAATCAATCCATAGATTGCTGAAAATATGAATAACAAAAATGAAAATAAAAAAAGTTCTTTTGAATATTTTTGAAGCATTTAGTTGTTTTTATCATTACAAATAAACAAGAATTATTTATAATATTAATAAAGTTTATCGCAAAAAAAGAACGACTTCCTTTGAAGTCGTTCTTAAAAAATTGAAAAAATTGTTTTATTTATTCTTTAAAGGTATATGAAAAACCTAACATTATCATACTTGTTGACATTTCATAACCAACTTCACTATTTGGCACAACTCCAAGAGGATTACTTGTTGCATCCCAAGGTCCATCAGGCATACCATCTCCATTAAAATCTACTGCTGGGGTTGGATTTAACAAGCTACCTGAAGTTTTTCCATCACTTTTACCATAATGAAAAACACCATTAAGAGTAAAGTTTTCATTTATTTCATATCCAAACCCTAATTGAAATGCATTTGCAATAACTGCTGTTGCTGGTGTTGAGAAAAACGCTAATTCCTCATCTATTGGATTACTACTATATGTATACCCAACTCTTAAAGGCATTTTTTCTATTCCTTTATATTGTAAACCAACCGAAAGGATATTTATATTTTTCCAACCAAAACCATTAACAGCTCCTGTTGGGAAGCCCGCCATCTGTCCGCTTTCAGCAATTTCCCACCCTTTTTCTGCAAATCCATCAGTATTTTCATAATCCACCATTCTATAATCCAATGCAATATCAATTGTTTCATTAGAGTAACCCGTACCAAAAGATAATATTGCAGGATAATCCATATTAAAAGAAACATCTGGTGCGGCCGAGCCATCTAAATAAGTATTTTTAAATTCTAAATCACCAAACGATTGTGTTGTTTTATATGAAGCTCCTAATTTAAACCCTCCATCTGATTCATAATAAACACCTATTTGTGCTCCAATTCCAATTGCTGACGCTTTATCACTTTCTGGATATCCTAAAGTTTGACTAGGTGAAGCAATTGGGTTTGGCGCCAATTCTAATGCTCCGTAATTAATAGTTGGTTGTATACCTACAGAAAAATTATCTGAAATTTCATACGCCCAAGTAAATCCAACTTGAAGTAACATATAATCCGACTCTAAATGCCCAAAACCTCCTGCCATTTGAGGAAAGTTGATTGGATTAACTGGTGCTGATTGATCAAAATTTGGATTAACGTTTCCCATTCTATCTTGTGGGTAATTATTATTTTGAGGAAATGTTACACCAAAACCACTTATTCCAAATGCAGATACCCCAAAAGTATGCTTACTCTCTTCATTGCCCCAAACCATTGCTAGTGCAGGCATTGGAGAAACACCTCTATCATCTTCTGTAACCCCGGTTAATGGTCCATAAGATGAACTCAATTCTGGAGACGAAAAGAATAATCCTAAATCAAAATTCAATATCTTGTTGTCAAAAGTAGATATTGCTGCAGGATTCCATTGTAAAGCTCCACTTATATCTATTGGTTGAGCCGTTGAAGCACCACCCATTGACATGTTAACAGAACCAACACCTTGCATTATATGACCGGCTTGAGCAAAAGTTATTGCCGAGAATAACATAAAAGCTAATTTTAAGATATTTTTCATAATTTATATATTTGGTTAAAAATTTTGGTTTTATGATTAAAATAAAGGAATAAGAAATTAATTTTACCCCTTCTTCTCAAAGCTATAAACATTAAAAGTCTTTATTACTGATAATTATCATAAAACAAAAATGCAAATGTAACAACGGTTACATATTAAAAAATAATTTTAATCATTAAATATTTACTATTATTTGAAATATGTATTCTATTTTTGCAGATAAAATTTTTATACAAAAGATAAAATATGGAGTTAATGAAAATTATTGAACTTTTTAGTTATACAATTCCAGCTATAATTACAGGAATTGTAGCTTACCTTTTTTTCTTAAATCATACTAAAAGTGAAGAACGTAAAATGCAACTTTCACTTTTAAAAGATAATCAGCAACAAGCATTGCCTATAAAACTTCAAGCTTACGAAAGAATGTCTTTATTTTTAGAACGCATGAGTCCTAATAATTTAATTATTAGAGTTACTTCAATAAACAATGACAAACAAGCATACGCCTTAAGTTTAATTAATACTATTGAACAAGAGTTTGAACATAATTTATCACAGCAAATTTATATTTCTAAAAAATGCTGGAGTGTAATAATTACTTCAAAAAATACAACTATCAGTATTATTAAAAATTTAGCTGAACTAGATTCTATTTCAAATGCTGAAGAATTACGTGAAGCTATTCTAAAAAAAATAATGAAAACTCCCCCTCCATCTTTAACAGCATTGGCTTTTATTAATAATGAAGTGAAAGATTTTATATAAAAAAAAAGCCGCCCATAGGCGACCTTTTTCATAAATATTTAAATAATTTCACTAATTAAAGTAAATTTTTGAGGCATTAATCGGCCCTTTTACTGTTTGAGTGTTTGATTTTGTAGCCATATCAAATACTTTTATATCAGATTCACTTGCGTAATCTTTAGCATCTAAAACAAATAATTCTCCATTATTTACAGCCATTCCATAAAAAGTAGTAACACTAGAATCTAAAAATTCACTTGTAGGTAAATTGGTAGCAGATTGAGAAACTTCATACACTTTATTACCAATATTGTAATATAAGTTTGAAGAACTACTTGCTAATGCGCTTGGGTGTACACCAGCCTCAAATTCTAATTCAGAAGAAATAGCATTTGTTGAAGTGTTTATTTTTACAATTGAAGCAGGTGTTTCATTTCCTGTCCAAGCTGCTTTCCCTTCACATAAAACAACTAAATTTCCTGAATTATCAATTAATAAATCATCTGGTAAATCATTTACAGTAATTTCAGTAGTTGCTTCTGTTGCAATGTTTATAACAGTTACAATATTATTTGTTCCATTTCCTCCTTTATGAGAAACAAATAACTTTCCATTAGTTGCAATAATTCTTTCAACACCAATTGAAACAGAAATTGTATTAGTAACTTCTAAAGTGTTTAAATCTACAACAGCAATGTAATCATCATCCACATCGGCTCCATATTCACCTTCAGCCCAGTTTGTAACATATCCTTTATCACCAACTATAGTCATATATCTAGGTTTTTTTAAACCTGTAGTAATAGCTCCAACTTTTTCAAAAGTATATCTATCAACTACTGCAATTGTATTTGCGTTATCTACAACAATAAACGCTCTAGAATCATCAAAAGCTATTGATTGAACAAAGATTCCTAAATCTTCATTATTTACTTTTTTATAAATAAGACTTTCTGTAGTAGCGTAGTCATTTGATACATAGTATGTAGAACCAGAAATCCCACTAAAAGTACCTTCACCACTTATAATTAAGCCATTTTCATAATCACCTTTTGGTAATTGAGGTTCATCGTCATCATCACATGATACAAATATTGTGCTTAGTATAAATAAGCTAAGTAAAAATTTACTGATTTTCATAATTTAAAATTTATAGTTTATGTTTATATTAAAATTCCTATTAGGCATTGGTCTACTTGGTAAAACTTGATATTCTTTATTAAATACATTGTTTACTTTTACTCCAAAGCTTAAATCTTTATTTTCTTTTTGAATTAATTTATAGTCTACTCCTATATTCCCTACATTGTAATATGGTACAGTATAATTATTTAAATTATCGGTTGTTGTATAGACTTTGCCATTAAATAAATGCTGATAAAATGCACTTACTCTTTTATAGGTATAACTAAAGTTTCCGTTTGTTAAATGTTTGGGTACATAAGTTAAATAGTTATTAGTACTCTTATCTTTAGCAATGGTATAACTGTAATTAAGGGTAAAATTAAAAAGGTGTTTATTAATATTCTTGTTTACAGCAGCAGTAAATTCTATACCTTTATTAACCGCTTCTGCAACATTAATTGGAGTCCAATCGTTTGGTTTTTCTGGGTCTACTCCGGGAGTCCAAACAATTTTATCTTTAGAATTTATATAGTAAACTCCTAAATCTAACTTAAATTCATCGGTTTTATAACCTAAACCAAACTCACCTTGTAAGGACGATTCAGGAATTAAATCTAAATTACCCAAAGCTGGCCAATACAAATCGTTATACGTTGGAACTCTATAATTTTTAGAACCATTTAACCTTATAAAAGTATTTCTTAAAGGTTTTAACTCTGCCCCTAAAGCATAAACAAATGGAATTTTATAATCTGAATTATAATCTTTTCTAATCTTAGCATTTATTGAAGCAATGTTTTCAATCTGTTGCGTATAAATTAGCGATTGTGAGAATTGTTTTCTGTTTTTCTCTTCAATTTGATCTGTTTTTCCAAAAACAGACTCTAGTTCTGAAAATGTTTCAACAATAGAATTTGGAGAAATTTTATAATTAAAATCATATTTCAACAAATACCTTTTAGATTTCCCAAAACTGTAATCATCATATTTTTTATCTGCAAAATATCTATATTCCTGAGTTAAATATGCAAATTTAACTGCGTGGGTAAATTCATTTTTATGGTAGCTATATTCTAGTAAATTTCTAAAATTTAAATCTTTATACTTTTCTTTAGCTGCAGAAGGATTTGGAAGTGTTCCCGAAAACTCACGATTTCCTTTGTATTTAGTAGAAAAAATACTCAGTTTACTAAAGTTATTTAATTTATAAGCAAAACCTAAACTAAAACTTAAGTTATCATAAGCTCCATTTTCATTTTTTAAATTATCTGTACCTAACCACTTATAATCGTTATCAGATTTGTTATAAGAAACACCAAATTTAGCTGCTATTTTTTCACTTCCAAAGGAAAATTTATATAAATTATTATACGTATCAAAACTTCCAACCGTTGAAACTAATTGGTTTTTTAAATAATTTCCAAAGTGAAGTTGATCATTTAAATGAACCGTTCCTCCAATTGCTCCAGAACCAAATTCAATACTTCCACCACCGCTTCTAACATTAATATTATCAATTAAATTAACAGATAATGCATTAAATCCTATTTGTCCGTTATTAATTGAATTTATATTTATTCCGTTCCAAACAACTGCGGTATTAGAAGCACTTGTACCTCTAAAACTAGCAGAACTTGTTCCTCCAGAACCATATTCTTTAATATAAATTGGAGAATTAAATCTAAGCAATGAAGTAAAAGACTCTGTGTTTTTTAAAATTATTGAATCATTTAAAGAAATTACTTTATACCCTTTTGAGTGCTGATATAATTTTACCGAATTTAAATTTACAAGCTTTAACTGTTGAATACTATCTAGCTGAGCAAAAGTTTTGCTGCTAATTATAAAAATAAAAATAGTTAAAAAGTATTTTATCATAATAACCTTTCTCCCGAAAGTTTTAATTAATCTGATTCTGGCAGGTCTCCTGGCTCGCGTTTTGTTATTTACCTTCCCGTTTGGTTTAACAGTGGTTTAAGTTTAATAACAATCATCGAATAATCGACTAAGCTTACAGTTGCGGGAACAGCATTGGCATTTAACCAACTTCCCTTTTAACTCGTTCTAAATTAATAGATTTCGAGAACCATAATCAGCTGTAAAAATAATTAAATAAGATTAATTAGTATCATATTTTCATTAAAATATTACATTTGCCAAAAATTTTAATCTATGATTTACTATATAACAGGTGGTGAACGATCTGGAAAAAGTAGCTACGCTCAGAAATTAGCTGAGGGTTTAAGTAATAAACCTTACTATTTAGCAACTTCAAGAATTTGGGATGAAGATTTTAAAAAAAGAGTTGAACGTCATAAAAATGACCGAGATGAACGTTGGACAACTATTGAAGAGGAAAAAGAAATTTCAAAAGTAATTCCTGAAAATTCTGTTGTTGTAATAGATTGTGTTACTCTTTGGCTTACAAATTTATATTTCGACTCAGAAAACAATGTAGAAAAAGCATTAGAATTAGCTTCAATTGAAATTGAAAATCTATCTAAAATAAATGCTGAAATTATAATAATTTCTAATGAAATTGGAATGGGTGTTCACGCTCAAACACACGTTGCAAGAAAATTTACTGAATTACAAGGTTGGACTAACCAACGTATTGCAAATAAAGCAGATAAAGCCATTTTTATGGTATCTGGATTACCACTTACACTTAAATAAATAACCTTATGAAAGCATTCAACATTACCCCTACTAACAAAGATTTTCTTAAAGAAATTAAACATAAAATTGACAATAAAACAAAGCCTTTAGGATCATTAGGAACCTTAGAAATTATAGCTCAAAAACTATGCTTAATTCAAAATACATTATCTCCTAAATTAAGTAAACCTACAATGCTTGTTTTTGCTGGAGACCACGGTATTGTTAACAGTTACCCTGTTAGTTCTTGTCCACAAGAAGTAACTCCTCAAATGGTTTTAAATTTTTTAGAAGGTGGCGCTGGTATTAATGTTTTTTGTAAACAACACGGTTTTGATTTAAATGTTGTAGATGCTGGTGTTAATTATGATTTTGAACCAAATGCAAATTTAATTAATGTTAAAATTGCTTACGGAACTAAAGATTATTCTGTAGAACCTGCAATGACAAAAGAACAAACTGAAAAAGCTTTTGAAGTAGCTGCTAAAATTGTTGCTGAAAAACACGCAAATGGTAGTAACGTAATTTCTTTTGGTGAAATGGGTATTGGAAATACTTCTTCCGCATCATTATTAATGAGTGCTGTTACAAAACTATCTATTGAAACTTGTATTGGTGTTGGAGCTGGTTTAACTGATGAAGGTTTAGCTAATAAAATTAATATTTTAACAAAAGTTCAAGAATTTCATGGAGTAAGCGAAAATCCTTTAGAAAACTTACAAAACTTTGGTGGTTTTGAAGTTGCTATGATGACTGGAGCAATGCTTAAAGCTGCCGAATTAAAAATGACATTAATTATTGATGGTTTTATAGCTACTTCTTCTCTATTGGTAGCGCAAAAAATAAATAAAAACGTTTTAGATTATTGTTTATTTGGTCATGTTTCTAATGAGCAAGGACACATAAAAATGTTAGATTATTTAAATGCCAATCCTATTTTACATTTGGGTTTACGTTTAGGAGAAGGTACTGGAGCTGTAATTGCATATCCAATAATTCAATCTGCTGAATTTTTCATAAATCAAATGGCTAGTTTTGAAAGTGCTGGTGTTGTTAACCCTGCAGATTAATTTATTATGAAAAAAGAGTTCGATATTTTTTTTACAGCTATCATGTTTTTTACACGCATTCCGTGTCCAAAAGGGATAGATCATTCTCCAGAAATTCTGAATAAAAGCACAAAATACTTTTCTTTAGTAGGTATTATTGTTGGATGTTTTGGAGCCTTAATTTATTGGGGATTTTCGTTTCTTTTTCCTCAAACTATTGCAATCCTTGTTAGTATTATTTCTACTATTTGGTTAACAGGAGCTTTTCACGAAGATGGTTTTGCAGATGTTTGTGATGGTTTTGGTGGTGGTTGGACTAAAGAAAAAATACTAACTATAATGAAAGATTCTAGGTTAGGAACCTATGGAACAATTGGCTTAGTTAGCATGTTGGTATTTAAATTCACTGGCTTAAACTATCAACCAAATCAACTAATAATTACATTAATTGCAGGACATAGTGTTAGTAGATTTATTGCGGCCATTTTATTGTACTTATATCCTTATGTGCGAGATGATATTACAAGTAAAGCAAAGCCTATGGGTCACGCTCAAAAATTTCCAATAGTTATTTGGAATGGTTTAATAGGTATAATTCCGTTGTTTTTTTATGATACTTATTGGATATTTTTAACTTTAATCCCTCCATTTATTTCAATGTTACTCTTTGGAAGATTTTTTAAGAAATGGATTGGCGGTCAAACAGGAGATTGTGCTGGAGCAACGCAACAAGTTGCAGAAGTTGTATTTTATTTAAGTGTATTGGTTTTATGGAAATTTATTTAATTAGGCATACAACACCAAAAATTGAAAAAGGAATTTGTTATGGTCAAGCAGATTTAGATGTTGATAATACTTTTGAAAAAGAAATAAATGTTATATTAAAATCAATTACTTTTGATGAAAACACTGTAGTTTATTCAAGTCCTTTAAAACGTTGTGTAAAATTAGCTCATAAATTTTCAAAAGATATTATTACTGATGACCGTTTAATGGAATTAAATTTTGGTGATTGGGAACTTTTAAAATGGGATGATTTACCAAAAAAAGAATCCAATATTTGGATGAATAATTTTGTAATAGAATCAACACCAAATGGTGAAGCTTATATAGATTTAGCTAAAAGAGCTAATGAAGTTTTTAATGAAATCACTTCTTCATCTGCAAAAAAATTAATTATTACAACGCATGCCGGAGTTATTAGAAGCATTCTTTCAAAAATAAATCACATCCAATTAAAAGATTCTTTTGATATAAAAGTTGAATACGGACAAATATTTAAACTAATTAAACAAAATAATTCTATTACCTTACTTTAAATAAACGCTATGAAATTTTTTAAATTTGCTTTTTTTTTAATTTTTACCTTAATTCTTATTGCTTCTTGCGATTCTAAAACTCAAAAAAAGATTGAGTCTAAATCCGTTTCTAATATAAAATACGCAACAGGATTTAACATATTAAAAACAAATAACAAAACTCAAATTATTATAACAGCTCCATATCCTGGAGCCACTGATAAATACGTTTTTAACTTATCTTCAGAAAAAAGTAACAAAAAAAATCATATTAAAACACCCATAAATTCTATAGTTGTAACAAGCACTACCCACATTCCTGCTTTGGAATTACTAAATATTGAAAATAAATTAGTAGGATTTCCTAATACAGATTTTATTTCTTCGGAAAAAACAAGAAAATTAATTGATCAAAATTTGGTTGTAGATTTAGGGCACCCTGAACATATTAATACAGAAACTTTATTAAACTTACAACCCGATTTAGTCATGGGCTTTGGCGTAACTAGTAATAATAAAATGTATGAAACAATTGAAAAATTTGGAATTCCTGTAATAATTAATGGTGATTGGTTAGAAAAAACACCTCTTGGAAGAGCTGAATGGATTAAACTTTACGGAGCACTTTTTAATAAAGAAAAACAGGCAGATAGTATTTTTAAAAATATAGAAAAAAATTACCTAGAAGCTAAAGAAATAGCAAAAAATTCTAAAAACAAACCTACATTTATTTGTGGTGGTCTGTATAAAGATGTTTGGTACTTACCTGGCGGAAATAGTTTTGAAGCTACTTTCTTAAAAGATGCAAACACTAATTATTTATGGAAAGATTCTAAAGGAACTGGAAGCTTATCATTAAATGTTGAAAATGTTTTTGAAAAGAGTGAAAATGCAGACATTTGGATTTCACCCGGAATGTATAAAACACTTAAAGATTTAGGCGAAGAACATTTAATTTACACTAAAATGAAAGCCTTTAACAATAAAGAAATATATTCTTACAATAATACAACAGGAGAAACTGGTGGAATATGGTATTTTGAATTAGCTCCTACCCGACCAGATTTAGTTTTAAAAGATTTGATAAAAATTGCACATCCAGATTTACTTCCAAATTATAAGTTTACATTTTATAAAAAATTGAAATAAAATAATAATGAAAAAACTTCGACCAAAATCTAATATTGATGAATTATGTTACCCTTATATTTATGAAGATTCATTACTATGTGATTATGAAATATTAACCGATGATTTAACACGCACGGTTGGTTGGGCAATTAATGATTTAGTAATTTTAAGAGCTAATTATTCTAAAAGCGAAGAACTTAAAAAATTGGAAGAAGAATTAAATTGGCTTCTACCACTTTGTTTTCATTTAAACGGATCTATTAGAGGAAAACTAGCAATTACAACTGAAGATCACGAACAACTTTTACAAAATTATAGAAATTTAAAAAAAATAACTGAAAAATCTATTTCAGGTTTTGTTCTTCCGGGTGGAGTTTCTCCTGTAGGAGTCCTAAACAAATGCTCATCTATGTGTAAACAAGCAATTAGATTAATGGTTAAAATTCACAATGAAGAGCAAAAGGAAGTTGCAGAAATATTACCAAAATTTGCAAATCTTTTATGCAATTATTTCTTCACTTCCACTGTTTTAATAAATCAAGTAACTGGATTTAAAGAAACTCCTTTTAAAAGCAAAAGTTATAAATAACTCTAAAAGTCACTCTAATATTCCTATATTTTTGACATTAAATCTTCAACGTTGCAACAAACCAAAAAAAACCAAGCATAAGCTTGGTTTTTTTTATATTAAGAAGAATTTCAAGTTATAATTTAATAACTAAAAAACACGAATTGCTCGAACACCATATAAATCAGTTCTTGGCTTACCCGAACTACTTCCAGTTGTCCATTTAATTCTACTTGTTACATTAGATACAACATAAGAACTCCAATAAGCGTTGCCAGGTGCAAGAAAATCGCTTCCACCATGTAGCGCTGCTGTAGCATTAATTAGATCCTTATTATTATACATAGATGTTAATTCATCTTGGGTAGGTAAAAACCAATCCGAATAGCCACCACCTCTATATGCTAAAGTTAAATCTACAGGAATACAAGTTAAATTAGCCGCAATCCAGTCTGTATTGGATTTTCCGAAACCTTTTCGACGATCTGCTACACCTGTGTACACACTAGTATCATTTGAGAATTTAACAGCCACACTTGTTAAATCCTCTATGGAACATACTAAGCCAAAATCTTTTACACCATCACTATTTAAATCTGTAGGTGTTGATGGCACATAAAAAACTACGCCTCCAGCTACATAATCTCCAACAACATATAAATTACCATCACAATTTTCGTCTATACTATTCCCTCCAATCTCTGCTCTTCCTGGGTTTATTGCTGAATTTGAATCATCACAATCTGTATTATTTGTTTTGAATCCTGCTCCTGGATTACTACAGTAAGAGGTTCCTACATCATTACTATCTCCGTAACCATCTCCATCGGCATCTATATAATATGTTGTATAAGTAAGCCCTTCATCAATAGAACCATTACAATTATTATCTATACCATCACAAACCTCAGTTGCTCCTGGATTTATTGCCGAATTGGAATCTTTACAATCAGTTTCTGTTCCTAACAACTCAGATAGCAAGTACCCATTGCTAGGTCTTACACAAGATACTGTACTAGAACTAGGATAACCATCTCCGTCAGCATCTATATACCACGTTACACCGGGTTTCTCATTTGCATCTGTATCATTACAATCATCTGTTCCTGTGCCAGATAACTCTGACAATAAATAACCATTAGCAGGCCTTATACATGACGACATACTTGAAACTCCATAACCATCGCTGTCCGCATCTATATACCAAGTTTCAGCTTGATTGATACTTATATCAGTATCATCACAATCTGTATTATCACTTACATAGCCACTAGGTTTAGAAACAGCAACAATAGACTCGTTAACATCTCCATATCCATCACCATCAACATCTAAATAGTATATGGTTCCACCAGCTGAGGAATCTTCCCAAGTGGGAACACCTCCACTACCAATTGTTAAAACTTGACCCGTTGTACCTCCTGTTGGTAACGAAATGTTATAAGGGGCCGCAACGGTTCCTGCTCCAGAAATTACTAAACCTGCTCCAACTTTTATAACACTATTTGCTGGTACCTTCCAAATTCCTGCACCGCTACCATCAGAAGTCCATACCTCACCACTAGTTCCTGATGTGGTAATCGCATTTTCAACTTTATTTGCCGACAATGTACCATCTGCCAAATCATCTAAATCTGCATCATAAGCCTGTACATCTGTTCCAATAGCAAGACCTAAATTCGTTCTTCCTGAAGATGCATTTAATAAATTACTTAGCGTTAAATCTGCTTTTGCATTTAACTGTGTTTGTGTTAGCGTACTAATTGGCTTATCTGCATCAGAAGTATTATCTACATTTCCTAAACCTACTTGTAATTTTGTTACTGAATGTGGATTGTCTGTTTTCGCCGCATGAGTCGCACTCGCTGCTACTGCTGTATTGGCTGTTACTCTTGCTTCGGTATAATATAAATTTGTGCCCTCAGCAATATCTGTTGTTGTTGCATCTGCTCCTGCCGTTACCAACCCTTTGGAATCATACGTAATTTTAGTTTTTGATCCTCCTGTTATAGCCACATTTTCATCTACTTTACCATCTAAGGATGTTTGTGTTAGTGTACTAATTGGCTTGTCTGCATCAGAAGTATTATCTACATTCCCCAATCCTACCTGAGCTTTTGTTACTGAATGTGGATTGTCTGTTTGCGCCGCATGAGTCGTACTCGCTGCTACTGCTGTATTGGCAGCTACTCTTGCTTCGGAATAATATAAATTTGTGCCCTCAGCAATATCAGTTGTTGTTGCGTCTGTTCCTGAAGTTACCAATCCTTTGGAATCATACGTGATTTTAGTTTTTGAACCTCCTGATATAGCTCCATTTTCATCTACTTTACCATCTAATGCTGTTTGTGTTAGCGTACTAATAGGCTTGTCTGCATCAGAAGTATTATCAACATTCCCCAATCCTACTTGCAATTTCGTTACTAAATGCGGATTGTCTGTTTGCACCGCATGAGTCGTACTCGCTGCTACTGCTGCATTGGCTGCTACTCTTGCTTCGGAATAATATAAATTTGTGCCCTCAGCAATATCAGTTGTTGTTGCGTCTGTTCCTGAAGTTACCAATCCTTTGGAATCATACGTGATTTTGGTTTTTGATCCTCCTGTTATTGATACATTTTTATCTACTTTAGTAGTAATTGCACTTGCGTTTGCTAATTCAGCTAAAGAAGCTCTTGCCTTTTCATTTGAAATTGCTGTAGCATTTTTTTCTTCGGCTATTTCTGCTCTATTTTTTTCATCTGAAATTCCTATTGTATTTACCACAATACCTGAAATATCTTGATCACCAGTGTTAATTCCAGTTGTATTGCTAATGGTTGTTGCCTGTGCTGTTGTAATACCTACTTTACCCGTATTTAACAAAATGGCAGCATTTTGATTTGTTTGTTCAGCTTCTATTGCTAAAATACTTGTTGCATTTACCACAATGCCTGAAATATCTTGATCACCAGTGTTAATTCCAGTTGTATTGCTAATAGTTGTTGCCTGTGCTGTTGTAATACCTACTTTACCCGTATTTAATAAAATGGCAGCATTTTGAGTGGTTTGTTCAGCTTCTATTGCTAAAATACTTGTTGCATTTGTTTGTTCAGCTCCTTTTGCTCTTTCACTTTCTGCTTCAATATACGCTGCATTTTTCGTAATTAATTGAGTGGTTTCCTGATTTGCAGGTTGTGGCATATACGTTAGATTCTGTTCACTTAAAGGACTAAAGTTACTACCTCCATTAAAGTCAATCCCAACTTTTAATTTCTTTGTGGTACCATCCCAAACAATGTCTGTAAAATTAGTACTGCTTGTTGGAGAACCAGTTCCTATTAAAAGATTGATCATTCCATACATATCAGTACGTGTACTGTGCTGTTCCTGATATTCTTCTGTTCCAGAAGTATTAACAATAGTAAATTGTATGGATACAGAACTATTGGCCAAAATATTATTCTGTGCGTTTTGTCCAGGTAATTCTTGTGGTTGCGGATTTAAGATTACCGCTTGATAACTAATCCCTTTGGTTTGTGAAAAACCTTGAAAAACAGTTCCTATTAATAATACTAAAAGTAGTAGTCTTTTCATAAGTTAATGTTCTAAATATTAATTTGATTATTTTAGTTTTCTTTTTTTTCTGTTACTTATCTTTTCGAAATGTTAATTAACAATCCAAATCCAATCTTGTTACTTGTAATTTTTAGTTCTGCATCTCCCGAAGCCATATCTAAACTTTTTCCATACAAATACTGTACATAAAAAGAAAGGTCTTCTGAAATGGGATGTGAAAATCCTACCCCAGCATTCATTGAAATTAAAATAGTGTCGAAATCATCATTGTTTTTTAAATCAATTACACTATTGTTAAATGTTTGAGTTCCTTGAACAAAAAATCCTGCAGATAGTGCACCTTTTACATAAACACTTGCTTTTTTAATGTGAAACAATTTATAATCGAGTCCAGCATTTAGTCCTACATAGTTTACGTTCCATTCCATATAGTTTCCTAAAGTATTGTCACTTCCAATAGCTCCATAGCTTGAATAATCCAATCCTACATTTAAATGCATATTTTTTGTAAGTATTTGACTTCTATAACCTATTGTTATATAACTGTTGCTAGTTGCTTGTATGTTTTCTAAACTATTTCCTTGGGAGTTTTTATAATCTAATGAAGTTGATGATTTTCCACCTTCTATATAAAGTTGTTGTGCTGTCGAAATTGTTCCTATTAAAAGAAGTAGCACTAAAATATTTTTTTTCATAAATAAGTTTTGATTAGATAAAGTTTGATCGTGATTTTTCGAAATAAATAGCATCAATAGTTAAAGCAACGTTTGGTTCCATATTACTTTTTAAGTATTTTTTTTACGAATTGTTTACTGTTGGCAGTTACTTTTAAAATATAACCGCCCACCATAAGGTTATTAAACTGTACTTGTAAGTTTTGATCTGCTATATAGCTTTTTGAAAAAACCAATCTTCCTAAAACATCAAAAACAGCTACTTCTACGTTGTCTGTAATTTGTTCAGAGAAAGAAATTGAAATCCCATCTACAAATGGATTTGGATATGCAATAGCTTCTAAATTTAATGGAATGGAAGTGTCCCTGATTTTTGCAAATACATTGGGCTGTATAAAACCCTGGCGAACCATATAATTAGTTGCACTAAATGTACCTATTACACTAACCTGTCCAAAACTCTGTTGCACAGTATATTGTTGATTATTTATTGCTATATTTTCTGAAGATCCGGCAACTCCTGTAGTTGAACGTACTAGATATTTATTAGAATTATTTTGAGCTTGTGTAAATTGAATAAAAAATAAAAATAAGGCATTTAGTAAAAGTAATTTTTGCTTCATCTAAAATATTTTTTTTTAAAAGAATACGTAAAACCTCTTCAAAAACATTTTATAATGAATTTGTGGAGACAGCAAGAATACTTTTAGTTAGTTACTGCGAATATAACATACTTTTATCACAATTGACATCATTCACCCTATAAATGGTGCAATTAATATGTTTTATAGGATATTATATTTTTCCTTAATTGTGTTTTTTTGTAACATTTAAAACCTAAAAAAAATATACAACTTCAATTAATAGAGAGTAATGAATTTACTTTTTTTGAAAGACTTAATTAACTATGTACCTGTACTTATTATTATATAATTTTTGTGATAAGTAAATTTGAATTTGACAGCTCCAATAATATTTTTTTAAAAATTATATTAGCGAAATTACAATTACAGATCTTAAAGCTACCTGGGATTATATTTTTGAAAATAAATTAATACCACCAGAAACAAAACGATTTGTATTAAATTATAAAAATGCTTCTTTTAAAATGAACATAAATGACTATTTGTTAATTGCAGATTTTTATAAGAGCAATTTAGATGTTTTTGGAGATTCTAAAATAGCTGTTATAACAGAAAAACCAACTTAAATCATTATTGATATAAGTTGGTTTTTTTATAATTATAAAATTAATTTTTATTTAAAATTAATTTTTCTCATTCTTAAACTTTGAGGTGTTACTTCTAAATACTCATCATCCTTAATGTATTCCATACACTCTTCTAATGAAAATTCTCTTTTAGGAGCAATATTTACAGCTGTATCTGTACCTGACTTACGAACGTTTGTCAATTTTTTACCTTTAGTTAAATTAATAGACATATCATCTTGTCTATTATTTTCACCTACAACCTGACCTTTATATATTTCTTGATTGATATCAATAAAGAAAACTCCTCTATCACCAAGCTTATCAATTGAATAAGCTGTTGCTTTCCCTGCATCTCCTGAAACTAAAGCTCCATTATTTGAAGTTCCAATTTCTCCTTTGTGAACATCAAAGCCACGTAATCTATGATTTATAATAGCCTCACCTTGAGTAGCTGTTAAAATTTTATTACGTAATCCTATTAAACCTCTTGAAGGGATATCAAATTCTAAATGTTGTAAATCTCCTTTAGGTTCCATTACTAATAAGTCACCTTTTCTAAGAGATACTAAATTAATAGCTTTACTTGCAGACTCTTCTGGTACATTAATTACTAATGTTTCATAAGGCTCACATTTTACACCATCAATTTCTTTAATAATTACTTGAGGTCTACCAACTTGTAATTCGTAACCTTCTCTACGCATTGTTTCAATTAAAACAGATAAATGCAGAATTCCACGACCAAATACATTGAATTTATCCTCTGAATCAGTATCCTCAACTCTTAAAGCTAAGTTCTTTTCAGTTTCTTTATACAATCTATCTCTTAAGTGACGAGATGTTACATACTTACCTTCTTTTCCAAAAAACGGAGAGTTATTAATAGTGAAAAGCATACTCATTGTAGGCTCATCTACCTTTAATCTAGGTAATGCTTCAGGGTTTTCTATATCAGCGATAGTATCACCAATTTCAAAACCTTCAATACCCGTAAGAGCACAAATATCTCCACTTCTTACCTTATCGGCTTGATTTTTCCCTAAACCTTCAAAAGTATGTAGTTCTTTAATACGTACTTTTTTAGTAGTACCATCTGCTTTACAAAGCATATAGTCTTTTCCTTGTTCTAAATCTCCTCTAAAAACACGTCCAATTGCAATACGACCAACAAATGATGAGAAATCAAGAGATGTAATCTGCATTTGTGGAGTACCTTCTTTATAAGGTGCTTCTGGAATATATTTTAAAATAGAATCTAATAAAGGAATAATATTATCTGTCTCATCTTTCCAATCATAGTTCATCCAACCATTTTTTGCTGAACCGTAAACAGTAGCAAACTCTAATTGATGATCACTTGCATCTAAAGCAAACATTAAATCAAAAACCTTCTCATGAACTAAATCAGGAGTACAATTTTCTTTGTCAACTTTATTTACAACAACTATAGGTGTTAAACCTAATTCAACTGCTTTACCTAGAACAAAACGTGTTTGAGGCATAGGACCTTCAAAAGCATCAACTAATAATAATACACCATCAGCCATTTTTAATACACGTTCTACCTCTCCACCAAAATCGGCGTGACCAGGAGTATCAATAATATTTATTTTTACACCTTTATAGGTAATAGAAACATTTTTTGAAAGAATGGTTATTCCACGTTCACGTTCCAAATCATTACTATCTAATAATAAATCTGTACGTTCTTTACGTTCATCTAAAATGTGTGCTTGATCAATAATTTTATCAACCAACGTAGTTTTCCCGTGATCAACGTGAGCTATAATAGCTATATTTCTTATACTTTTCATGTTCTGATTTTTAAAGCGCTGCAAAAGTACTTGTTTTATTTGGTTTATTGTAACAAAAATTCAATTATGATATTTAAAATTTTCAAGTATTTATTAAAACCTATTATTTTGATTTATAATGATTTAGTTAATTTCAATAAATATATACTAACAATTTATGGTATTTAAGTTCTTACATTGTTGTTTTAGAGTACACTTATACTCTATTAAAACATCAGTTTTCTACAAATTAAAAATGCGGCAATTGCCGCATTTTTAGTTATTTAAAATTTCTATATTTAAAATTCAGAAATTGTTTTTTTAATTATAGATACACATTCAAGTAATTGTTCTTCATTCATTACTAATGGAGGAGCAAATCTAATTATATTTCCGTGTGTTGGTTTTGCAAGCAATCCATTATCTCTTAATTTTATACAAATATCCCAAGCTGTTGAACTATCTTCAGAATCATTAATTACAATTGCATTTAACAATCCTTTACCTCTAACTAGCTTTACCAATTTATTAGAAGTTGCAAATTTTTGAAGTTCAGATCTAAATAATTTTCCTAATTTTTCAGAATTTTCTGCTAAATTTTCTTCTTTAACAACTTTAAGCGCTGCAATAGCTACTTTACAAGCTAATGGATTTCCTCCAAATGTAGAACCATGTTGCCCAGGTTTAATTACATCCATAATTTCATTATTTGAAAAAACAGCTGATACTGGATAAACTCCACCACTTAATGCTTTTCCTAAAATTAAAATATCTGGTTTTACATTTTCATGATCCACAGCTAATAATTGTCCTGTTCTTGCAACTCCTGTTTGTACTTCATCTGCAATAAATAAAACGTTATGTTTTTCACATAAAGCTTTTGCTTTTGATAAATAACCTTCAGAAGGTACATAAACTCCAGCCTCACCTTGTATAGGTTCAACTAAAAAACCAGCTATATTATTGCTTGAATTTAAAGCCTCTTCTAATGCTTTTAAATTATCATATTCTATTTTAATAAATCCTTTAGTAAAAGGACCAAAGTTTTTACGTGCATCTTCATCATTAGAAAAAGAAATAATAGTTGTAGTTCTTCCGTGAAAATTATTTTTACAAACAATAATTTCTGCTTCATTTTCAGGGATTCCCTTTTTTTCGTATGCATATTTTCGGCATAACTTAATGGCTGTTTCAACAGCTTCTGCCCCTGTATTCATGGGTAATATTTTATCAAAACCAAAAAACTCAGTTGCAAATTTTTCATATGCACCTAAAACATCGTTATAAAAAGCACGAGACGTTAGTGTTAAAGTACTTGCTTGTTCCGTTAAAGCTTTTATAATTTTAGGATGACAATGCCCCTGATTAACAGCTGAATATGCCGATAAAAAATCATAATATCGTTTACCTTCAACATCCCATACAAATACTCCTTCACCTTTGCTTAATACAACAGGTAATGGATGGTAGTTGTGAGCTCCATAATTGTTTTCTAATTCGATTGCTTGTTCTGATGATAGTGTTTCTGAAACCATCTTATTAATAAGTTTAAAATTGAATTTTATCAATTCCTTCTTGTAGGAGAGAAATCATCCACAGTAAGTTCGCAAATTACAAAATTATTTAGAAGAATACATGCTTTAATTTTGTTTCAACTATCATATTACAATACAATCTTATCAATTCTAAATATAATTTAAAGAACATCAAATATTTATTAGTTTTTTTGTCATAAAAAGCACACTTGGTTAAAATTAAATATATAAATTTGTTTGTATCAATAATTAAATTTAAAAAAATGAAAAAATCGGTTTTAGTGTTAGGTTTAGCGGCTGTAATTTTTACAAGTTGTGGTGAAAAAAAGAAAGAAGAAGTTAAAAAAGAAGTTGAAACGAAAGTTGAACAAGTAAAAAAAGAGGTTAAAGATGTTGTTGTTGACAATTTAGAATTAGGAAAACAATTATTTACGTCTAAAACTTGTGCTACTTGCCACCAAGCAGATGCAAAAGTAATTGGACCTTCAATTAAAGATATAAATAAAGTATATGCTGAGCAAAAAGGGAATATTGTAAAATTCTTAAAAGGAGAATCTGAAGCAATTGTTGATACAGACCCAGGACAAGTAGCTATTATGAAAGCTAATTTAGATGGTTTTGTAAAAGATTTATCTGGAGATGAATTAGCAGCTATTGCAGCTTATATGAGATCTATAAAATAAAGAATTGTAGTTTTAGATATTATTCTAAAATTAAAATATAAAAGGCTTCAAGATTTATAAAATCTTGAAGCCTTTTTTTGGTTTTAATACATATAGGTACATCTTAAATAATTAAGCGCCAAATTACCTGTTTTAAGCAATTAATTACTGAAAAAGCAAGAACATTAACTTAATTTAAACAAAGTGTAATTACAAGAATTAAAAGACGTTTAAGGGTAGTCAAATAAACACTAATACTATATAAAATGCATAAAAAAAAGCTGCACCAAAATTGATGCAGCTTTTAATATATTTAAATGAATTAAGAAATACTATTTCCCTTCCATTTTTCTTTTTAATGCAGCTAAATCACCACCTAAATCACCAAGAGTAGTTTTATCAGCAGATTCAGCTTTTTTCTGAACTGATTTGATATTTTTCTCTTCTTGAGCTTTAAATATTGAAGTATGAGAAGCTACTACACGTCTAAATTCTTTATTGAATTCAATAACTTTAAACTTGTCTGTATCTCCTTTAGCTAATTTAGTTCCATCTTCTTTAGTTGTAAAACGACTAGGAACAAATGCTTCTACTCCGTCTTGTAAACTAACGATTAAACCTTTATCACTTTTCTCTTTCACAACACCTTCGTGAATTGAATCAATTGAGAAAGTAGCTTCATGTTCATCCCAAGGATTTTCAGTAGTTTGTTTATGACCTAAATTTAATTTACGTCCTTCAACATCTAATTCTAACACTTGAACTTCTAATTTATCACCTACAGATGTGAAATCTGATGGATGCTTAATTTTCTTAGTCCAAGAAAGATCAGAAATATAAACTAATCCGTCAATTCCTTCTTCTAACTCTACAAACACACCAAAGTTAGTGTAGTTACGTACAGTTCCTGTATGAGTTGAACCAACTGGGTATTTTTCAACAATATTATTCCAAGGATCTGGATGTAATTGTTTAATACCAAGAGACATTTTTCTTTCTTCTCTATCTAAAGTTAAAACTTGCGCTTCAACTTCGTCACCAACTTTTACGAAATCTTGAGCAGAACGTAAGTGAGTAGACCAAGACATTTCAGAAACGTGAATTAATCCTTCAACTCCTTGTGCTACTTCAATAAACGCACCGTAATCAGCTAAAACAACAACTTTACCTTTAACTTTGTCTCCAACTTTAATAGTATCATCTAATGCTTCCCAAGGGTGAGCATTTAATTGTTTTAATCCTAATTGGATTCTTGTTTTCTCATCATCAAAATCAAGAATTACAACGTTTAATGTTTGATCTAATTCAACAACCTCACTTGGGTGGTTAATTCTAGACCAAGATAAATCTGTAATGTGAACTAAACCGTCAACACCACCTAAATCAACAAATACACCGTAAGAAGTAATGTTTTTAACAACACCTTCTAATACTTGTCCTTTTTCTAATTTACCAATAATTTCTTTTTTCTGAATTTCAATATCAGCTTCAATAAGTGCTTTATGAGATACAACAACATTTTTAAATTCTTGGTTGATTTTCACAACTTTGAATTCCATTGTTTTCTCTACATATTGATCGTAATCTCTAATTGGTTTAACATCAATTTGAGAACCTGGTAAGAATGCTTCAATTCCAAAAACATCTACAATCATACCACCACGAGTTCTACACTTAACAAAACCGTTAACTACTTCACCTGTTTCGTGAGCATTGTTTACACGATCCCAAGCTTTAATAACTCTTGCTTTTTTGTGAGATAATACTAATTGACCAGTACTATCTTCTCTCTTGTCAACTAAAACTTCAACAATATCACCAACAGCTAAGTTAGGATTGTAACGAAATTCATTTAAAGAGATAACACCTTCTGATTTTGAGTTAATGTCAATAATTACTTCACGTTCTGTTTTTCTTACAACAGTTCCATCAATTACTTCTCTTTCATTAACCATTCCTAAAGTACCTTCTAAGGCAGCTTCAAAGGCTTTAATATTTTCTTCGTCAACTGCTTCAATTCCTTCTTCGTATTTGTGCCAGTCAAAGCTTTCTAGAAATTCTTCAGGAGTTACTTTTACTTCTTCAACTACAGGAGCAGCTTCTTGTTTTGCTTCTGCAGGAGCAGCAGCTTCAGTTTTTTCAACTTTAGGAGCATCTACTTGCTCTTCAGTTTTTTTTGTTTCTTCAGACATATTTGCTGATGATTATTTTTGTATCTCATTGTTATTCAGATTTTTAAACGATAATAACGCAAAGAGATTATTTATATATAATTAAATAAAATTCCTTTTTAAATCTGTTCTCGTAAAAAGGAGTGCAAATTTAGTGAAAAGTATTTGAAATAGCAATAAGTTTTTAGTCAATTAAATATTCAATTTACTGATAATTACTATATTGTAATTATCTAAAAACTAATTTTATGAAAAAATTTATTTATTATTTACTGCCAATGCTACTTATAGCTTGTAAAAGTGAAACAAAAGAAACTGATAATTCGGTTCAAAATTTAAAAGAATATTCTATTAATCAATTTATGGACAATGAATCGGTTTATGGCGGAAGCTTCTCCACAGACAAGTCTAAATTACTTATAACCAGCAATAGAACAGGAGTTTACAATATGTTCACTGTTTCAACAAAAACAAGCGAATTTATTCCAGAATCTAAATCAGATAGTTCTTCTGTTTTTTCAATTTCGTATTTTCCAAATGATGATAGAATTCTTTTTAAAATGGATGACAATGGAAATGAATTAAATCATATCTATATGAAAGATTCATCTGGAATAACTGATTTAACCCCTTTTAAAGGGTCTAATTCCAGTTTTTACGGCTGGGCAAAAAATAAAGAAAGTTTCTTTTTTGAATCGAATAAGAGAGATGAACGCTTTTTTGATGTTTATGAAATGAATATCTCAACTTTTGAACCAACATTACTTTTTGAAAATTTAGAAGGTTATAATTTTAATGGAATTTCTAACGACAAACAGTATTTAGCACTTAGTAAAACTGTGAATTCAAATGATAGTGATTTATTTATTTATAACTTAAATGATAAATCTTATACAAAAATAAATGACATTTTAAGTTCAAATTCAGCTGCAGATTTTAGCCTTGATAGTAAAGATCTATATTATACAACAGATGTAGATTCTGAGTTTGCATACCTTATGAAATACGATATTGAAACAAAAACTAAAGAAAAAGTTATGGAAAAATCTTGGGATATTACCTCAAGTTACTTTAGTTATAATGGAAAGTATCAAATAACTTCTATAAACGAAGATGCTAAAACAAAGGTTTTTATTAATGATACTGAAACAGGAAATGATATAGAATTGCCAACTTTTGATAATGGAAGTGTTATTGGTGTTGGTTTTTCAAGAGATGAAACCAAAATTCGCTTTTATGTGGGTGGTTCTAACTCACCTTACAATTTATATATTTATGACATCGCTAGTAAAGAAGTTGAAAAATTAACTGATGTTTTAAATAAAGAAATTGACCCAACTCACATGGTTAATTCTGAAGTGATTCGATTTAAATCGTTTGATGGTGTTGAGATTCCTGCAATTTATTACAAACCTCATCAGGCAAACAAGAATAATAAAGTTCCTGCTTTGGTTATGGTTCACGGAGGTCCTGGAGGACAATCGGGTCAATATTACCATCCACTTGTTCAATATTTAGTAAATCATGGTTATGCAATTTTAGCCGTAAATAATAGAGGAAGTAGTGGTTACGGAAAAACATTTTTTCAAATGGATGACTTAAATCATGGAGATAAAGATTTAAAAGATTGTATTGAAGGAAAAAACTGGTTAGTTGAACAAGAAATTATAGATGCAGAATCTATTGGGATTATGGGAGGTTCTTATGGTGGTTTTATGACTATGGCAGCATTAACATTTACTCCTGAAGAGTTTGATGTAGGTGTTAACTTATTTGGTGTAACAAATTGGCTTAGAACTATAAAAAGTATTCCGCCTTATTGGGAAGCTTTTAGAGAAGCTTTGTACAAAGAAATGGGAGATCCTCATACTGCAGATTCGGTTAGATTACGTAAAATTTCTCCATTATTTCATGCTGAAAATATTACAAAACCTTTAATTGTATTGCAAGGAACTATGGATCCAAGAGTTTTAAAAATAGAATCTGATGAAATTGTTGCTGCGGCCAAGAAAAACGATGTTCCTGTTGAATATGTTTTATTTGAAGATGAAGGACATGGTTTTGTAAAGAAAGAAAATCAAATAACAGCTTATGGAAATATCCTTAAGTTTTTAGATACTTATTTAAAGAAATCTGAAATTCCAGTTAAACAATAAAAATAAAATTTAACGTCTTTACGAGGTTCTAAGCAATCTGTTTATTAAGATGAGATTACTTCACTGCGTTCGTAATGACGTTAAATTTATAATTAATGCTAAAAAATATTACCCAATCCACTCTTTAAAATCTTTTACACGTTCTCGACTTACAATAATTTCAGCTTCTTTATAAGAATGTAATATTAATTTTAAGCGACTATTTGTATAGGAAATAATGTCTTTAATTGCATTTATATTTACAACGTATTTTCTACTAACTCTAAAAAAGGTTTCTGACTGTAATTTATTTTCCAAATTTTCTAATGTTTCTTCTAATAAATAACTTCTGTTATCTATAGTATAAATATGTGTTGCTTTATTTTCGCTATAAAAACACTCAATAGATGCTGTTGAAATCATTTTTATATGTTGTCCAATTTTTACAGTAAATCGTTTTTTATAATTATTAGCATTTCCTGAAGTATTAGAAATTATATTTTTAAGTTGATTTAAATCAAAAGTTACATTTTCTTTTGTATTGTATAAGTTTTTAAATTTTTGCACTGCATTTTCCAACTCATCGGAATCAATTGGTTTTAATAAATAATCTACACTATTTAGTTTAAAGGCTTTTAAAGCATATTCATCATAAGCAGTTGTAAAAATAATGGCGCTATCTATTTCAACTTCCTCAAAAATTTCAAACGACAAACCATCTGATAATTGAATGTCTAAAAATATTAGATCTGGATGTTCATTATTTAAAAACCAGTTTACCGCTTCTTCAACAGAATGCAACATTGTTAATGGTTCAATACTAAGTTCGTTTAACATACGACTCAATCTTCGAGCGGCTGGTTTTTCATCTTCAATTATAATTACTTTCATTTGTTTTTATATTTGTTTTAGTTGCAGGTTAAATACTTTTCTAATTTTTGAATTTGAAACAACCCCTAACTTAAAGCAATGTCCCCTTATATCTTTAATTTTTTCACTTTATAACTTATATTATTATTCCCAATACTGCTTTTTATCTTTATCCATTAATTCCTTTATCTTTTTATCTTCCCAGGCTTTACCTAAAATAAAATCCATTCCAAACACTCCAAATGCGTGAAAGAAAATTCCAATTCCCCAGAAAATTAAAGTTCCATACGAACTCCAGTCATATAAGGCTGATAAACCATCCCCAGACAATACTCTTGACAAAATGATAAATGCATTTACACTTAAATAAACAATTAAATGAATATAAAAACCTTTAATAGCTTTTACTTTTTTCTGAGCTCTAATAAATTTCTGATTTTCTAAATTATTATTTTCCATGACCTAAAATTTATTATTAGACTCTTTATCCATTATTTCTCTTATTTTTTTATTCTCCCAATTTTTATCAAAAATTACATTTTTTCCAAACACTCCAAAACCGTGAAATAAAAGTCCTATACCCCATCCAAACATTGGCCACCAAAACCAATAATGATCTGGTGAAGTCATTAAATTTATAAATATTAAAAAAGGGATTACTACGCAATAAGAAAACAAGTTCCAATAAAAACTTTTAATTTCGTCTACTTTCTTTTTTGCTTTAATATATTTTTGTTCTTCTGTAAAATTAGTATTCATAATGTGTTTTTTAAAAGTTTGATTTTTTTAGCTATTCCCAGTATTGTTTTTTATCAGTTTCCATAAATTCTTTAATTTTTCTTTCTTCCCAACCACTTCCTAATATTGGGTTGTAACTAAAGGCTTTAAAACCCTGAAAAATCATTCCTATCCCCCAACCTAACATTGGAAACCAAAACCACTGAAAATGAGATGAATATCTAAGATTTATGTAAATTAATATTGGAATTACTATACAATACGCTATTAAACTGCTGTAAAATCCTTTTATTTCTTCAACACGTTCAACTGCTCGTATATATTTGTTAGATTCTATTGTATTTGATGTTTTCATTGTTTTAGTTTTTTGAGTTAGTAATGGTAATTTTACCGTAAATGTCTCTCCTGTTTTTTCGACAAATACTTTTTTTAAAGTGATTAAATCATACCGATCTACAATATTTTTCAATCCTACCCTTGTTCCTTTTTCTAGCACTGTTTTAGGGCTATAATTATTAGTTACAATTAAATATCCATTCTCTTCAATTATTTTAACTGTTAACGGATTTTCTTCAGAAACCACATTGTGTTTTATAGTATTTTCTAACAATAATTGAAGTGATAATGGTATTATTTTTAATTCTGAATTACTTGCTTTTTCAGGAATATCAAATATCACAGCATCTTCAAACCGCATTTTCAACAATTCCATATATGTTTTTGCAAATAGTAACTCTTCATCTAAATCTATTAAATCTTTACTTTTTTGCTCTAATACATAGCGGTAAACTTTTGATAGTTTTGTTGTGAATTTTTCTGCTAATTTTGGATTTTCACCTATTAAAGAGGTTAATACATTTAAACTATTAAACAAAAAATGAGGATCTATTTGACTTTTTAAAGATTCGTATTTTGCAGTTTCTGTTTTGGCTACAATTTGTTGTTCTTTTACCTTTGTCTCTGTTAAAGCTTTATAAAAATATATTGTATGAAATATAAAAGAAGCCGCAATTGTAATAGTCAACCCAAAAAGGTAATATGTATATGCATTTTCATCATTTATAAACCTATCTATAGGATTTCCTAAAATAACAACCAAGGTTACAAACCTTAACAATACTAAAGCTACCATAGTTAAGCAAATTGAGCCAAGTGCTCCAATTACTAATCGTTTCTTATGGTTTTCTTTCCAAGAAAATTTAGTTCCAATGTATTGAAAAAAATAACCATTTATAGCAGTAAGCACAAAAGCATACATATAATGAATTCCAAAAACAATTAACAATTTGTTAAAAGGCAAATTAAAACCCCCATTAAAAACTAATCTTTCAATTATAAATATTATAACTGCAATTATTAGTGATATTTTAAATAAGAATTTCAAATCTGTTTTCATCTTTTTTATTATTAAATACTGTTGCAATTTAAAATTTAATTTCTAAAATTAGGTTTTCATTTGTTAATTCAAATTTTGAACTTTCAAACTCAGGAGGTCCAAAATTAAGAGGGTTATTTGATGTTCCATAATTTTCTTTAGGCATTCCATTTGTTTCAAAATCCAATCTTTTATTTTCATTTTCATCGTGATAACAAATAATAGCATAATTTCCGTCTGGCACATTATTAAAAACCGTAGTACTTTTTCCGTTTATTATATTTGAAGAACTAGCTTTAACAGGTAGTTTTCTAAAATTTTCTTTATTAAATAAAGCAAAATTCACAAAACCATTATCATTTAATGCGTTTACTACTGAGACAGTTATAGAATTTGAAGCTTCTAAACTTGTTTTTTCTGAATTTTGCCCAACTATTATACCTGAAAATAGCAAAGCGATTGTGATTAAAAATTGTTGCATAATTTAATTTATTTATGAGTTAATATTTTTTTTTAACACTTCAAAATTGTGGATTTAAACTCATTTCTAAAATTAAAAATTTCTGAATTGTAGTTTTTAAAGGATGAATTGTCAAAATAAAAATTGATTATCCATTTTTAACAATTTCCTAGTTAATCTTACATAGCAATTAGCAAGAAAACCTTTAATTCCTCTTAAAATAAACTTATGTTTAATTTTATTCTATAATTTATTATCTCATTTTTTATTTACTGCTACATATGATCCTTAATTTCACCCTAAAATCCAGCAATTATTTAATTGCTTTATATTGAATTTAAAAATGATTCTTGAATAATCAACAACTCCCATTTCAAACGTTTTAAGAGAACATATTATTTAGTTTAAACACTTTTTCAAAACCCTAACATTCGTCATATTTTTAATTAAAAAAGTTTGTAACTTTATAATACTTTTTACAAAAACAGTTACATTATGAAAATATACGATGATAAACACATTAAAAATGTTGCTTTTGTAGGCGCAAATAAAAGTGGTAAAACTACATTAGCAGAAACAATGCTCTTTGAAGCTGGATTGGTCAAACGCCGTGGTACTGTAGAAAACAAAAACACTGTTTCAGATTACCACGAAATTGAGCAAGAAAGAGAAACTTCCATTTTTGCCACTCCCCTTCATACTGAATGGCGCAATTACAAAATAAACATTTTAGATACTCCAGGTTTAGACGATTTTGTTGGTGAAATTGCCTCAACTATGTGTGTTGCAGATTCAATTGTAACTGTAATAAACGCTCAATATGGCGTTGAAATTGGAACTGAAATTATCTGGAATTATGTAGATCGTTATAACAAACCAACCTTATTTGTTATCAATCAAATAGACAGTCCTAAAGCCGATTTTAATGAAAGCTTTAAAAGTATTGTAAATTTAGCTGGAAACAACGCTGTTAAAATACAATACCCTTTAATGGATGGAGGTGCACAATGTATTATTGATGTACTTAAAATGAAAATGTACAAGTTTGGCCCTGAAGGAGGCAAACCTCAAAAGCATGAAATTCCTTCCGATCAAATTGAAATAGCAAATAAATTACATAATGAACTAGTAGAGAAAGCAGCTGAAAATGATGAAGATTTAATGGAACTTTATTTTGAAAAAGGAACCCTTAATGAAGATGAAATGCGAGAAGGAATTAAAAAAGGAATGTTAAATCATGAATTGTTCCCTGTGTTCTGTGTTTCTGCATTAAATGATATGGGAACAGGAAGATTAATGGGATTCATAGATAACGTTGCTCCTTCAGCTACCGACCTTAAACCTGAACAAAGTGTTGAAGGAAAAATAATTGAATGTAAAGCAGACGCTCCAACTTCACTATTTATATTTAAAACTTTATTCGAACCTAATTTAGGGCAAATTAGTTTCTTTAAAGTAAAATCGGGTGAAATTAAACAAAATGATAAATTAGAAAACTCTAGAAATAATGAAGTTGAAATTATTAATCAACTTTATATAATGGATGGAAAAAATCGTGAACCAGTTGAAAAATTAAGCGCAGGTGATATTGGAGCAACTCTTAAACTGAAATATACCATCACAAATGATACTCTTAGAGAAAAAGGTTCTGATATAACTATAAAACCTATTCAATTTCCCGCTCCAAGAATTAATAAATCAATTAGTGCTGTAGATAAAAATGATGAAGAAAAATTAAACGAAGCTCTTAAAAAAATTCATATTCAAGATCCTACAGTAACAATTAAATATTCAAAAGAACTTAAACAACAAATATTATCTTGTCAAGGTGAATTACATTTAGCAACTATTGACTGGACTTTGAAAAAAATATATGGAATAACCGCTCAATTTGAACAACCTAAAATAGCTTATAGAGAAACAATACAACGTTCTGCCACTACAAGTTACAAACATAAAAAACAATCTGGTGGTTCAGGACAATTTGGTGAAGTACATATGAAAATTGAACCTTGGTATGAAGGAATGCCAGAACCTGAAGGATTTAATATTAGAGGAAAAGATGAAATTGATTTAGATTGGGGTGGAAAACTTATTTTTTATAATTGTATAGTTGGTGGTGTTATTGATACCCGCTATTTACCTTCAGTTTTAAAAGGCTGTTTAGAAGTTATGGAAGAAGGTCCTCTTACAGGTTCTTACGCTCGCGATATTAGAGTTATGTTATTTGATGGAAAAATGCACCCTGTAGATTCTAATGATATTTCCTTTAAAATAGCAGCATCTCATGCATTTAAAGCTGCATTTCTTAATGCAAAACCTAAATTATTAGAGCCTATTCAAGAATTAACAGTAAAAGTGCCCGAAGAATTAATGGGAAATGTTATGACAGATTTGCAAGCTAGAAGATCTATAATATTAGGAATGGATAGTGATGGAAAATACCAATCTATAAAAGCTAAAACTCCTTTAGCTGAAATGTATAAATACTCAACTACTTTAAGATCTATTACTCAAGGTAGAGGAAGTTTTAGTACTAAATTTTCAAATTTTGAACTAGTTCCAAATAACGTTCAAGAATCTTTAATATTAACTAAATAATAGTAAATCAAAAAAACAAAGACTCGCCATTTTACATGACGAGTCTTTTTACTTATAGTAGCAAAGATTAATATTTTATTAATTCAATCAATTCTAATAATTCTAATAATCTAACAGTTTTAGTCGGTTTAATTCCTAAATACTTAATAATAAAGATATTCGAAATATTAATCTTCCTTACGAATATAATAATATATTTAAAATAATACAAACGTTACGGTCTTTTTTTAACAAAATCACAATTTTATATTCAATATATAACAAATATTTATGCGTTTTATACAAAGTGTATATTTGAATAAACTTAAAAAATTAATTTTTCAATAGATTTCATTATATTTGCATAGAAATTTTTACGTTAAAAAAATGAAATTATTATTTATAACATTAGCATTATTAGGATTAGGTGTTGCTGGTTTAGCAATTAAAATTTGGGCCAAAAAAGATGGTAAATTTGCAGGTACTTGTGCAAGTCAAAACCCACATTTAAATAAAAGTGGAGAACCATGTGGTTATTGCGGTAAAACTGCAGATCAATGTGAAAATAGATAATTTATGCTTGAATATTTGTTCGTTACTTTTATAGTAACTGTCTGTATTCAATCCATCTTTTACCTTTTTATTTTTGGGAATTTTTCATTTTCAAAGAAAAAAGCAATAAATATAGATAACACTAAAAGTGTTTCAATACTTATTTGTTGTAAAAATGAATCTGAAAATATAGAGAAAAATCTTTCTTTTTTTATAAATCAAGATTATCCAAATTTTGAGCTAGTACTTATTAATGATGGCTCAACAGATAATACACTTGATATTTTTGAAAAATTTGAAAAGAATTCTTCAATCCCTATAAAAATTGTTGATGTTAAACCTAATGAACAATTTTGGGGAAGTAAAAAATATGCCTTAACATTAGGTATAAAAGCAGCTTCACATGAATATTTGTTGTTTTCAGATGCAGATTGTAAACCCATATCTACAAATTGGGTTAAAGAAATAATGAGTTCATTTACCCCATCAAAACAAATAGTTTTAGGTTATGGAGCTTATTCAAAAGTTAAAGGATCTATTGTAAACAAATTAATCCGATTTGAAACTCTGCTTACTGCTGTTCAGTATTTTTCATTTGCAAAATTAGGAGCACCTTATATGGGTGTTGGCAGAAATTTAGCCTATACTAAATCTGTTTTTTTTAAAAATAAAGGTTTTGTAAATCACATGCAGATAAAATCAGGTGATGATGATTTATTTATAAATGAAGTAGCTAACAGTAAAAACACTGCAATTTGTATTGTAAATGATAGTTTTACCTTATCCAATCCAAAAACTTCGTTGAAATATTGGATTCAGCAAAAAAAGAATCATATTTTAACTTCATATCAATACAAATTTTCACATAAAGTTTCATTAGCACTATTTTATTTTTCTCAAATAATGTTTTGGGTAACTGGAACTGTATTATTGATCTTTACTTTTAATTGGAAACTAGTTTTGGCTTTAATATTCACTAGATTTCTTATTGTTTATTTATCACTTGGGTTTTCAGCAAAAAAACTAAATGAACAAGATTTAATTCTATTTCTACCATTTTTTGAAATATTTTTAATTTTCACTCAATTGTTTATCTTTATAAAAAATCTTATTTCAAAACCTTAGCATTGGTGAAAAAAAATATTGAAATTTCAGAATTAATTGAAAAAGCTCGTGAAAAAGATCAAAAAGCTTTTAACACTCTTTTAAACACTTATTGGAGTGACGTTTTTAGATTTCAATTATCAATGGCAGATAATGAAGATGAAGCTGAAGATATTACCATTAAAACATTTTCTAAAGCTTTTGATAAAATTCATTTATATAACGATAAATACAATTTTAAAACTTGGCTTATTTCAATATCTAAGAATATATTTTTAGATCATATTAGAAAACAGAGAACCACTACAATTTCTTTAAATAAAAAAGAATCTGAAGCTTATAAAATTTTTGATGAATCTCCATCTCCTGAAGATCAGTTAATAATTGAACAAAATTTAGTACAACTATTAAATTACATAAAACAATTAAAACCTCATTATCAAGAGATTATAAATTTAAGATATTTTAGAGAAATGAGTTACAAAGAAATGGCTGATCAACTAAATGAGCCAATGAGTAATATTAAGGTTAAATTATTAAGAGCTAAAAAACTATTAGCTCAGATAATTGAAAAATCTTCAAACAATTGAACTTTAAAAATTTCAATTGGCTAAAAAAATTAGGTCCTGGATTACTATTTGCAGGCGCTGCTATTGGTGTTTCTCATTTAGTACAATCTACAAGGGCTGGTGCAGATTTTGGTTTTGGTTTAATCTGGGCACTTATTTTAATACATATAATAAAATATCCTTTTTTTCAATTTGGCCCAAGATATTCAAGCGCAACTGGAGAAAGCCTTTTAGATGGCTACAAAAAACTAGGCAAAGGTGTTCTAATAGCTTATTTTGTATTAAACTTAGCCACAATGTTTACAATACAAGCCGCTGTAACTATTGTAACAGCAGGTTTGGCTGCTAATTTATTTGGTATTACAACCAACCCTATTACCTGGAGTATAATTATTACAGTTATTTGTTTTATTCTTTTACTTATAGGAAAATATAAATTGTTGGATAATTTAATGAAATTAATAATTGTTACGCTAACGGTAAGTACTTTAGTTGCTGTAATAATTGCCTATTTTAATACATCCAACACATATAGTTTAACTCAGGTATTACCTAAAGGCAGTGTTGAAGTTGGTTTTTTAATTGCTTTTTTAGGTTGGATGCCAGCTCCTTTAGACATCTCCATTTGGCAATCTCTTTGGTGTATTGAAAAGCAAAAAGATAAAAATATTGAATTTAATACTAAGCAATCAATTTTTGATTTTAATATAGGGTTTGCAGCTACTTTAATACTTGGCATTTGTTTTGTTTCTTTAGGTGCAATTGTAATGTATAATTCTGGTGAAACATTTAATACAAGTGCAGTTCAATTTACTCAACAATTAATTCAACTATACACATCTAGCCTTGGAGAAGAAGTATATATTTTTATTGCTGCTGCTGCATTTACAACTATGTTTAGTACTACTATTACAACTTTAGATGCATCACCTAGAGCAATGTCTAAAACATTTGAGCTTCTAACAAATAAATCATACAAAAACACTTACTGGTTTTGGATTAGTTTTTTAGCCCTTGGAACCATTGCTATATTGCTGTTTTTCATGTCTGAAATGGGCGTTTTAATAAAAATTGCGACCATTCTTTCTTTTTTAACCGCTCCTTTCTTTGCTATCATAAATTTTGTTCTTGTTTCAGGAAAAAATATGCCTAAAAAATGGAGGCCTTCATTACAAATGAAAATTTATAGTTGGTTAGGAATTTTATTTCTTATAGGATTTAGCATCTGGTATTTAACAAGTTTATAAATTCTTTGTATTTTTGTAGTCAATTTTGAATTAAATGAGCGAAGAAAACACAATTACAACAGATAAAAAACTACAAAAACCAAAATGGCTACGTGTAAAATTACCTGTTGGTAAAAAATATACTGAACTTAGAGGTGTAGTTGAAAAATATAAATTAAATACCATTTGTACAAGTGGAAGTTGTCCTAATATGGGTGAATGTTGGACCGAAGGAACAGCAACTTTTATGATTTTAGGAAATATTTGTACACGATCTTGTGGTTTTTGCGGTGTAAAAACTGGAAGGCCTGAAAATGTAGATTGGGAAGAACCTGAAAAAGTAGCCAGATCTATAAAGCTTATGAATATTAAGCATGCGGTCATAACATCTGTTGATAGAGATGATATTAAAGATGGTGGTTCCATTATATGGGCAGAAACTGTAAATGCAATTAGAAGAGCCAATCCAAATACTACACTAGAAACTCTAATTCCTGATTTTCAAGGTAATAAACCAAATATTGATCGAATCTTAGCAGTTGCTCCAGAAGTAATTTCTCATAATTTAGAAACTGTTAGACGTTTAACTCGTGAAGTTAGAATACAAGCTAAATACGACAGAAGTCTTGAGGTTCTTAAATATATGAAAGACCAAGGTCAACGTAGAACAAAATCTGGAATTATGCTAGGTTTAGGAGAAACAGAGGCAGAGGTAATTGAGACAATGCAAGATTTGGCAAACGCAAAAGTTGATATTTTAACTATTGGTCAATATTTACAACCAAGTAAAAAACATTTACCTGTAAAAGAATTTATAACTCCAGAACAATTTGATAAATACAAAAAAATAGGTCTAGAACTGGGCTTTAGACATGTTGAAAGTAGTGCTTTGGTAAGATCATCTTATAAAGCACAAAAACATTTAGAATAAAATATAATATATTTTAACACTTAATTAACAAATCATCTAGTCTTTCGGCACAAGTATTGCGAATAAAATAATCGAACAAAGGTTTGGTTAACTTTGTTTCAATATTGTTTAAGTTTAGATTAGAGTTAGTAAAAAAAGCGCCTGATTAGCGCTTTTTTTTATTTTATTAAAATGCCATCTTCCAATAATATATTATAAACATAACCGTAACCAAAATCCTTATCTAAAGTTACTATTCCTTTAAAAGTAACTGTATCACCAACTTTTACTTCTTCAGTTGTGGTAATAGTTAAATTTATATCTTTTTCAAATTTAGTTCCATCAATAATATGTACCCAATTTCTTTTTAAAATACCATTATTAACTTTTATAACTTTTCCTTTAACAGTCACTTCTTTTTTTGAAAGCGATTTTTTATTTTTAAATATATTTTCTAAGCTAGTACCGCCTTTTGGTTGTTCAATTTTAACGGCTGAAATAGGTGAATGTTCATGTTCTGAATTTGCATGTGGATTTTTCACTTCTTTGTTTATGCCAGCCTCAGTTTTTCTTATTCCTTCAGAAAAAACAATACTTTCAAACGTCTTTTTTAATTGTTTACTTTCAAAATTTTTCATGACCATTCCACCTTCATAAAAATAAGTTTCACCAACACCTACATCAGAATTTGGAATTGCCATCCAATAATCATTTCCATCTTCAGAGACATTTAAATAGGCATAAGTTCCCCCTCCAATTTTTTCATTAACAACTATTTTATGTATAGATTTATTTGTTCCTACCTCTTTGTTTATTTTTGAATATTCTACCTTTTCTTTACAAGATATTAGTAGTAACACACTAAAAACTATTGATATATATTTCATTTTCATCTCTTTTAATTCTATTTAATAAAACGTAAATTTAATTATTATAACCATAAACAGCTATGACATTAATCACCATATAATTAATGAACTATCAATACTTTTTAAATATTCATTAGTCTTGCTAAAGTGCTTATTACCAAACCAATAACCTCTATTAGCACTCAATGGAGAAGGATGTCCGCTTGTTAAAACATAATGCTTTTTGGTATCAATTTTTAATCCTTTCTTTTTTGCATATCCTCCCCAAAGTAAAAACACAACGTTTTTATGTTCTTCAGAAATTTTAGAAATAACAGCATCTGTAAATTTTTCCCACCCATGTTTTTGATGAGAACCCGCATTATGCGCTCTAACAGTTAATGTTGCATTTAACATTAAAACTCCTTGTTTTGCCCAATGTTCCAAATTTCCGCTTTTTGGATATGGAATATTTATATCCTCTTCAATTTCTTTAAAAATATTTATTAAAGATGGCGGGTGTTTAACTCCTTCATTTACAGAAAAACACAAACCATGTGCTTGCCCTTCTCCATGATATGGATCTTGACCTATAATTACAACTTTTAAATCCTCAAATGGACATAAATTAAAAGCTTCAAAAATTTTATTTGCTGGTGGATAGCACGTATTTTTGAAATACTCCTCTTTTACAAATTCTGTAAGCTTCTCAAAATAAGGCTTTTCGAACTCATTTTTTAAAAGTTCTTGCCAACTATTATCTATTTTAACTTTCATTATTTGTATTCACGTTAAATTCATATTTTTGCCAAGTTCAAAAGTAGCACTTTTTATGAGTAACATATCAGAAAAAACACTAATTGATTTAGAATTTTTTACCATTTTGCAATCGGTAAGTGAACATTGTATTTCTGAATTAGGTAAAATCAGCACTTTAAAAGTCAGACCTTTTCAGTCCAAAGAAAAATTGATTCCAGCGTTAAAACTTGTGAATGAATATAGATCTTCTTATGACAATGATAATAGATTACCTAACCATTATTTTGATGATATTCAGAAGGAAATTCATTTATTAAATATTGAAAATAGCTATTTAGAGCCTGCTTCTTTTCTTAAAGTTTTAAATAATTCGAATACTGTATTTGAAATTTTAAAATTTTTAAAAAAATTTAAAGATATTTATCCTGCATTATTTAATTATTCAGAAACTATTGAATACCAAAAAATAATTACAGACACAATAAAAAGTGTTATAACTCCTTTTGCTGAAGTTGACGAAAATGCCTCACCTCTTTTAAAAAGTATTAGAAAAGAAATAAATACAATTAGAGGTAAAATTGGCTCTAGTTTTACAAAAGCTTTAAATCAGTATAATAGTTCTGGCTATTTAGATGACATTAGAGAATCTGTTATAGATAACCAACGTGTTTTAGCCGTTCAGGCAATGCACCGCAGAAAGGTAAAAGGAAGTCTTTTAGGAAGTTCAAAAACGGGTAGTATTGTTTATATAGCGCCAGAAGCAACCTTACAATATAGTAGAGAATTACAGAATTTATCTTATGAAGAACATCAAGAAATTGTTAGAATTTTAAAAGATTTATCAAATGTAATTAGAGTTTATGTACCTAACTTAAATGAATATCAAAAATTTTTAATTAAACTAGATGTTATAGGTGCAAAAGCAAAATATGCTAAAACTTTAAATGCTTGTCTTCCAAAAATCACAAATGAAAAAACGGTTTTTTTAAGAGATGCCTACCACCCTATTCTTTTATTAAATAATAGCAAAAAGAACTTAAAAACTGTTCCACAAACGCTAGAATTAAATGATAAACAGCAAATAATAGTAATTTCAGGACCAAATGCCGGTGGAAAAAGTATTACTTTAAAAACCATTGGTTTGTTACAAGTAATGTTACAAAGTGGAATTTTAATTCCCGTTCATGAAAGGTCTTCTACTTATTTTTTCGATAAAGTATTAACAGATATTGGAGACAACCAATCTATTGAAAATCAACTATCCACGTATAGTTATCGTTTAAAAAACATGCGTAACTTTTTAAGACGCTGTAATGAAAATACCCTATTCTTAATAGATGAATTTGGAACCGGTAGTGATCCCGAACTTGGTGGCGCTTTGGCTGAAATATTTTTAGAAGAATTCCATTCAAAAGGAGCTTACGGAATTATAACAACACATTATGCTAATTTAAAGGTTTTAGCAAGTGAAATGGATAATGTATCAAATGCAAATATGCAATTTGATGAAAAAACTTTAGAACCATTATTTAGATTATTTATTGGGCAAGCTGGTAGTTCATTTACTTTTGAAGTTGCTCAAAAAAATGGTATCCCATTCAGTCTAATAAACAAAGCAAAGAAACGCGTAGAAGGAGAAAAAATACGATTGGATAAAACCATTTCAAAACTTCAAAAAGAGCGAAATATTCTTCAAAAAACATCTGAAAAATTAGAAAAAGAGAAAAACAAAGCAACTGAAAAATCTGATTCATTATCTGAAAAGCAAGAAAAAGTTCAGGAAAAACTTGAAAATTTTCAAGCATTATATGATAGCAACCAAAAGATGTTGGCTTATGGAAGAAAAATTAATGAAATTGTAAATAAATACCTTCAAACTAACAACAAAAAGGAATTAAACCTGGAGTTTAATAAATGGGTTGCTTCAGAAAAAACAAAAAATTTAAAAAAGAATCCTCCAAAACCAAAAACCAAAGCCCAAAAGAAACAGGTTAAAGTTGAAAATAAAAAGGTTGAACAAAAGCTTATTTCAACAGAAAAAGAGGTTTTAGTTGAAGTTGTTAAAGTTAGAATACAAAAGAATACTGAAGCTAAAAAAATTGCACGTCAAAAATCCGATTATGTTTTTAAAGTAAACGATAAAGTACGAATTATTGACAGTAATTCCTGCGGAACTATTGATAAAATAGAAAAAAATAACGTGTTTATAAATTATGGCGTATTCACTACTAAAACAAGTATTAATAAACTTGAATTAGTTGAATCATCAAAAAAATAAATTATTAATTATTCAGATTCGTAACGTTTCATTTCTCGGTCATAAAATTCACTAGATTCTTCAATTAGCGTAGCTACTTGAACTTCTAATTCTTGTTGATCTTCACCAGCAAAATCTTCTAACCACTCAATTTCATCATCAACTAAATTAATTAGAAAGCGTGGGAATTCAGTGTGTATTACAAAAATATCATCTGGACAATCTGTATTGTCTCCCATTAAAAATTTAGGTAAGTTCATTTTTTTCTTTAATTAATTTATTAGACAAATAGTTAAAACGGATTAGTAACATTATTGCAGAACAAGTTAACGAAACTAACAATCCAATCCATATTCCAAAAGTACCCATTTCTAAGGTTCTTCCCAAATAATAACAAATAGGAAATCCAATAATCCAATACGCTACAAACGTTATACCCGAAGGTACATTAACGTCTTGTAATCCTCTTAAAGCTCCTAAAACAACAGCTTGTATTCCATCGGATAATTGAAAAAACCCTGCAATAATTAATAAACTAGAAGCAATTGATATCACTTCTACATTATCTGTAAACATACGTGGTAATATATCTTTAAACAACATAAAACATATTGAAAAAGCAAACATTACTATAAATATTAGTATAAAATTTGAAAAGGCAATTCTACGTAATTCCACAAAATTTTTCAATCCTTTTTGGTTTCCAACTCTAATAGTTGCTGCCACACCTATACCTACAGCAACCATAAATGTGGTTGAAGCTAATTTTAAGGCAATTTGATTTGCTGCTTGTGGAAAAGCTCCTAATGTTCCTGCTAAAAGTACAGTTGCAGTAAATAAACCTACTTCAAAAAGCATTTGCAATGCAGTAGGAAATCCAAGTTTCATAATTCTGCCAAAACGTTCTTTTTTTAATTCTGAAAATTTTAATCTTTTTAGATAAATAGCAAACTTTTCTTGTTTTGATAAAACATAATATATGAAAAACAACATTATAATTCTAGACACCAATGTTCCTATTGCAGCACCAACAAGTTCTAAGCGAGGAAAAATCCACAATCCATATATTAACATAAAGTTTAAAAAAACATTTACAATATTAGATAATATAGTAGCCCACATAGAATATTTAGTTTCAGATAAACCATCTGCAAACTGTTTAAACCCTTGAAATATCATTAAAGGAATCATTGAAAATGCTACAATTTCATAATAAGGAATTGCTAAAGCAACTACTTCTTCTGGCTGATCCAAATAATACAATATTGGTTTCATAAAAAACAACACTGCAAACATTGTTATTCCTAAAATTGTTGAAAGTATTATTCCATGTTGAAAAATACTGCGCCCTTTTTCTTTATCATTTTCACCATCAGATTCAGCAATTAAAGGAGTAATTGCAAATGAAAATCCCAATCCTACTGAAAGCGAAATAAAAAACAAACTATTACCAAGAGAAGTTGCTGCCAATTGAATAGGACCTAATCTTCCAACCATAATATCATCAATAAGCCCAACCATTAAATGGCCCAAAGACCCCATCATAATTGGAGTGGCCAATTTTATATTGTTTTTAAACTCTGATGTATATTTTTTAAAATTCAAGGTTAATTATTTTGGAGTGCGAAGATACAAGAATTTAGTTACAAAGAAACAGGAAACAACTTCAATTGAAATTGTTTCCTGTCCCTTTAATTTATTAAAAGTAACTTAATTAAACCATTTTAAAATCTAACAACAATTCACCTTCTATTGAACCTTGCAACCTATCTCCCTTAAATATCTCTCCTGCTCCCTCAGCTGGAGTTCCTGTAAAAATAAGGTCTCCAGGCTCAAGAGTCATATATTTAGAAACATTAGAAATAATTTCTGCAAAATTATAAATCATAAGAGAAGTATTTCCAACTTGAATTTGTTTACCATTTATTTTTAAGTCGAAATTAATATTATCTACATCTGAAAAACCTGAAATTGGTTTAAAAGAAGACATTGGCGCTGCACCATCAAAACCTTTAGCTAAATCCCAAGGTCCCTTTACATTTCTGCAAGCAGTAAGCACATCTTTTGCTGTATAATCAATACCAACTCCTATTTCTGAAATATATGAAACTGCTTCTCCTTCTAAAATATCCTTTCCTGTTTTCCCAATTTTCACAACTAGTTCTACTTCATAAGCCAAATTATTTGTGAATGAAGGATATTTAACATCTTTATTGCCTGTAACCAAACTAGACTCTGGTTTAGTAAATATTATTTGAAAACCATCTTTGTTTACACCCGCTTCTTCTTTTTTAGTAACGTAATTCTTACCAATTCCAATTATTTTCATTATTTTTTTATCTTAAATTAATTCTATTTATAAAATCAAAATTACAAAAACAGAATTAATAATTTTATTAAAAAACACCAAATAAATTCGGTTATTTTACTTTTTAAAGTAACTTTGATTGATAAATCAAAAAAATATAAAAATGGCTAAAATAACATTAAAAGGAAATCCTTTTAAAACATCTGGAAAATTACCAAAAGTTGGAAAAAAAGCTCCAAAATTTTCATTAATTAAAGCAGACCTATCTAAAGCAAAATTAAAAGACTTTAAAGGGTCTAAATTAGTTCTTAACATATTTCCAAGTATAGATACAGGAACATGTGCTGCGTCTGTTAGAAAATTTAATGAAGAAGCTGCAAAATTAGAAAACACTAAAGTATTATGTATTTCAAGAGATTTACCTTTTGCTCAAGCTCGTTTTTGTGGTGCTGAAGGTTTAGAAAATGTTATCACTTTATCAGATTTTTCTAAAGGGAAATTTGGAAAAGCTTATGGATTAACTATTGAAAATGGTCCTTTGGCTAATTTACATTCTAGAGCTATTGTAATTATTAATGAAGAAGGAAAAGTAACTTACACACAACAAGTTCCTGAAATTGTTGACGAACCAGATTATGAAGCTGCATTAAAAGCACTTTAATTTATGAAACCAGAAGGGAATTTTATTTTAAATCGCTTAAAAGCGCTAAAATACGCAGCAAAGGGATTTCAGATTCTTATTACTTCTGAAAATAGCATTATCGCTCAAATTATTATTGCTATAATTATGACAATAGTTGGATTAATTATGCAAATTTCTGCTACTGAATGGATGTTTCAAATTCTTGTAATAGCACTCGTTTTGGTAGCAGAATCTTTAAATACAGCTATAGAAAAATTAGCTGATTTTGTACACCCTGATTTTCATAAAAAAATAGGTGTTATAAAAGATATTTCTGCTGGGGCAGCTTTTTTTGCTGCAATATTTGCCGTAATAATTGGTTTAATTATTTACATACCTAAATTTATTTAGTATTTTAAACGCAATCACAATAATTTTATATTTTTGTGGGATATATATTTAAATGGCAAAAAAGAAAAAAACAATATCCAAAGTTATTAAGAAACCTCGTTTTCTTGGGATTAAATCCTTTTTTGGAAATAGACAAACACAAACAATATTGGGTGCCTTTATTGTTATATTTTCTATATTTTTATTAATTTCATTTTTCTCTTATTTTTTTAATTGGCAACAAGATCAAAGTCAATTAAATAGTTTTAGTGATAAAAATGTATCTGTAAAAAACCTTTTAGGTAAAGTAGGCGCAAGTTTAAGCCAATTCTTTATTTATGATGGTTTTGGAGTTTCTTCAATATACATCCCCGTACTATTGTGTTTATCTGGTATGTCTATCTTTTTAAAAGGAAATTTAAATAGTTTGAGAAAGAATTGGGGATGGGGTATTTTAGCTATGATATGGTTATCTATTACCCTTGGCTTTTTTAACACTAAAAATTCTTTATTATCTGGTGTTATAGGTTATGAATTCAATATTTTTCTGCAACAATTTTTAGGTAAAGCAGGACTATTTCTTATTTTATTATTTTTATTAATATCATATTTAGTTATTCGATTTAAAATTACACCAGAAAAATTAAAAGCAATGTTTCCTGCTAAAAAGGAAGTCTCAAATAAATCTGAAATAGAAAAGCCAGAAGTAAATAATTCAATTTCAAAAGAATCAAATGAAGATAAAATCCCTTCAAACACTATTTCTAAAGAAATTAAAATTGAAGTTGAAAAACCTGAAATTGAACTTGCCCTAAATAATAATGAAGAAGATTTAAAGCCTAAAATAAAAACTTCTGAACCAAAAGATAATGTTTCAATAGATGTGGAGCATATTGTTGAAGAGAAACATTTAGAAGAAAATTTATCAAGTAAACTAGTTAAAGATTTTGGTGAATTTGATCATACTCTTGAGTTAGGAAATTACAAATTTCCAACCTTAAATTTACTAAAAGATTATGATGAAAGTATTTCTATTGACCAAGAAGAATTAGAAGCCAATAAAAATAGAATTGTTGAAACTTTAAACAATTATAATATTGGAATTACAAAAATAAAAGCAACCGTTGGGCCAACAGTTACATTATATGAAATTGTTCCAGATGCAGGAATTCGTATTTCTAAAATTAAAAATTTAGAAGATGATATTGCATTATCTCTTTCTGCAATGGGAATTAGAATTATTGCTCCAATTCCGGGTAAAGGAACTATAGGTATTGAAGTGCCAAATAAAAAAGCAACTATGGTTTCTATGAAATCTGTAATTTCTTCAGCGAAATTTCAAAATTCGGAAATGGAATTACCAATTGCTTTGGGTAAAACTATTTCTAATGAAACTTTTGTAGTAGACTTAGCCAAAATGCCTCACTTACTAATGGCAGGTGCTACTGGACAAGGTAAATCTGTTGGGTTAAATGCAGTTTTAACCTCTTTATTATACAAGAAACATCCTGCTGAAGTAAAATTTGTTTTAGTAGATCCTAAAAAGGTAGAATTAACATTATTTAATCATATTGAACGTCATTATCTGGCTAAATTACCAGATTCCGAAGAAGCTATTATTACGGATACAACAAAGGTAATTAACACCTTAAATTCTTTATGTATTGAAATGGATGCTCGTTACGATCTGTTAAAAAATGCTATGGTCCGTAATATTAAAGAATATAATGTAAAATTTAAATCAAGAAAATTAAATCCTGAAAACGGTCATAAATATTTACCATACATTGTATTAGTTATTGATGAATTTGCTGATTTAATTATGACGGCAGGAAAGGAAGTTGAAACTCCAATAGCTCGTTTAGCCCAATTGGCGCGTGCAATTGGTATTCACTTAATTGTAGCGACACAGCGTCCTTCAGTTAACGTAATTACAGGTATTATTAAAGCCAATTTCCCTGCAAGAGCCGCTTTTAGAGTTACCTCAAAAATAGATTCAAGAACAATTTTAGATACTTCTGGAGCCGACCAATTAATTGGTAGAGGTGATATGCTTTTTTCTAACGGAAATGATGTTATACGTTTACAATGTGCTTTTGTAGACACACCGGAAGTTGAAAAAATTACAGATTTTATTGGTTCTCAACGTGCGTATCCTGAAGCACATATACTACCTGAGTATAGTGGTGAAGAAGTTGGCACAAGTCTTGATGTAGATATAAGCGAAAGAGATGTTTTATTTAGAGATGCCGCCTTAGTAATTGTGAATGCACAACAAGGTTCGGCCTCTTTATTACAAAGAAAATTGAAATTAGGATATAACCGTGCAGGTAGATTGATTGATCAATTAGAAGCTGCTGGAATTGTCGGTCAATTTGAAGGTAGTAAAGCTAGACAAGTTTTAGTACCAGATGAAATGGCTCTTAACCTTTTATTAGACGGAGAAAAACAATAAAGTAAAAGAACATAAATAAAATGAAAAAAATATTAGTATTAATTGTAATTTCAATTTTCAATTTATCAGTATACAGTCAAAATAGCGATGAAGCTAAAAAACTTTTAGATGAAGTTGCTCATAAAGTTGAAGGCTACAACAATATTTACCTAGAATTTAATCATAGATTAGATAATGAAGATGCAGATGTACACCAAGAAACTATGGGTAAAGTTACTTTAAAAGGAGATTTGTACCATTTAAAATACATGGGGACAGAGCAAATTTTTGACGGTAAAAAAACATATTTAATTATTCATGAAGATGAAGAAGTTATAATTCAAAATGCCAATAATGAAGATGAAGGAACTATAACCCCTTCAAAAATGTTTTCATTCTATAAAAATGGTTTTACTTATGATATGGGAGACTTAAAAACCGTTAAAGGTATTAAGATACAATATGTTAAATTAACACCTATTGATTCTAATTCTGAGATATTAAATGTATTAGTTGGTATTGATGTTAAAACAAAACACATTTTTAATATTATAGAAACAGGTGAAAATAAAACAGTTACAACTCTTGAAGTAAGATCTTTTAAAACAAATCAGCCTATATCAGAAAAGCTTTTTATCTTTGACAAAGCAAAATACAGAGATCAAATGAATTATACAATTTCTGAGCCAAATTAATACCATTGAAAATATTTGATAAATACATTTTAAAAAGCTTTTTTCAGCCTTTTATAGCCACATTTTTTGTGGTTCTTTTTGTTTTAGTGATGCAATCACTTTGGCTTGCTTTTGATGAAATTGCAGGTAAAGGAATTGACATCTTTTTTATATTAAAATTTTTAGGATATCTAGCTTTAATTCTTACTCCCACTGCCCTACCAATTGGAATTTTACTTTCTTCAATTATGGCTCTTGGGAATTTATCTGAAAATTACGAGTTTGCAGCTATTAAATCTGCTGGGATTTCCTTAAATAGAGTAATTAGACCATTAGTAATATTAACACTTTTTTTAAGTTGCTTAAATTTTGTTTTTCTAAATAATGTGTACCCTTGGGCTACATTAAAACAAAAGAACTTATACTTAAATATGAAAAAGAAAAAACCTGCATTAGCATTGGTTCCAGGAGCATTTAATACTGAAATTCCTGGTTTTAATATTAAGTTTGATGAAAAATATGGAGAAGAAGAAAACTTGCTAAAAGTAGTTCAAATTGCAGATTTAAGATCATCTCAAGGAAAAATAAAAGTTATTACAGCAGAAAAAGGCAAAATTTCTACAGAAGAAGGAAGTAAATATATGACACTTACGCTTCAAAATGGAAATTACTATGAAGAACATTCAAACAATTCAATGTCTACCCTTGAAAGGAAAAAGATGCCTGCATCAGCTGCTAAATTTGATACATACACCATTAATATAGATATTTCTTCTTTTAATGATGAAAAAGATTTAGATAAAACGGATATTAAACAGCACCACGGTATGTTAAGTATCAATCAATTAGACTCCATATCTAACGTTGAAAAAATTGATTACGATAAATACATTGCCGAACGAGCAGAAAACCTATATTTTATTGCTAGAGGTAAAAAATTATATAAATATCCTGATTCTTTAATTGATGCCTCATTAAAACCTGAAATTTTAGACAATTTTAATATATCAAATAAAAAAACTGTAGTTAATACAGCCATTCAGAGTGTTAAAAGATCAATTGATAGAATTAAAAATCAAAAAAAACAATTTAAAGATAAAAGGAAGCGATTAAATTTATACGATTATGAATATAACTATCGAATCTCTTTTTCATTAGCTTGTTTAGTTCTATTTTTTATTGGAGCACCTTTAGGTTCAATAATAAGAAAAGGTGGTTTTGGATTACCAATGATTATGGCAATAACAATATTTGTTGTTTATTTCTTTATATCACAATTTGGGAAAAACTTATCTGAAGAAAGTGCTATTTCAAGTACTTTAGGAAGTTGGCTATCAACAATAATATTATTACCTTTTGGAATATTATTAACAAGAAGAGCTACAAAAGGAATGGGAATATTTAACATAGATTCTCTAATAGAGAATCTTACAAAGTTTTTTAATAAACTTAAAAAAATTAAATCAAAATGAAAACTTCAACAAACAACATTAAATTAAATACAATTACTGAAGCCATAAATTCTATAAAAAAAGGCGAATTAGTAATAGTTGTTGACGATGAAAATAGAGAAAATGAAGGAGATTTTGTAGCTGCTGCAGAATTAGCAACTCCTGAACTTATTAATTTTATGGCTACTAAAGGTAGAGGACTTATTTGTGCTCCCATTACAGAAAATAGGTGTAAAGAATTAAATTTAGATTTAATGGTTGGTGTAAATACAGATCCTCTTGGAACTGCATTTACTGTTTCTATTGATTATCATGGAAAAGGAGTTACTACCGGAATCTCTGCGCATGACAGAGCTATTACAGTTAAATCATTAACTGACAGTAATACAAAACCTCATGATTTAAGCAGACCTGGACATATTTTTCCGTTAAAAGCAAGACAAGGTGGTGTTTTGCGCAGAACTGGTCATACAGAAGCTGCAATAGATTTGGCTAGATTAGCTGGATTAAAACCTGCTGGAGTTATTGTTGAAATTATGAATGAAGATGGTACAATGGCTCGTCTTCCTCAATTAATGGAGATTGCAAAAGAACATGATATTAAAATTATTTCAATTGAAAAATTAATTGAATACAGAATGCAACATGATTCTTTAATTGAACTAACTGAAGATTTTAATATTACTACACGTTTTGGTGAATTTCGCCTAAGAGCATACAAACAAACTACAAACAAGCAAGTTCACTTAGCTCTAACAAAAGGTACATGGAGTTCAGATGAAGAGGTGCTCGTTAAAGTAAATTCTACATTGGTAAACAATGATATTTTAGGAACTCTAACAAAAAATCCTGATGATAAATTAAAAGGTGTTTTTAATGCCATTAATAAAAAAGGTAAGGGTGCAATTGTTTTTATAAATCAAGAAAATCAATCTTTTAACCTTCTTGCTAGATTAGCTGTTTTAAAAGAATCTGAAAATAACGACGAATCTTATACCCCAAATTTAAAAATGGATGAAAAAGACTTTGGAATTGGAGCTCAGATATTACATGATTTAGGAATAAAAAAACTTAAAGTTTTATCAAATGCTAAAACTTATAGAAAAAGAGTTGGAATGACAGGTTATGGAATAGAAATTCTTGAATATGTAAACTATTAATACTTATAAAATGCAATGAGAAATCTTTTTTTAATTTGCATTTGCTTGGTAGGACTAATTTGCTGTAAAAAGGAATCTACGCAACAAAAAAAAGCAATAGCTGCTATTAAAAATAGCTTTTTCATTGATGGGTCTATTGTAAATTTTAATCCACGAAAAATTTATTTAAATAAGATTATTGAAAACTCAAGTTACATTATAGACTCTTGTAAAATAGAAAATAATAAATTTAGTTTTAAAGGATCTGTAGAACATCCTGAAAGATTTGCTTTAAGTTTTGAAGAATATTCATCTAAAGCAATTTTAATAATTGAGAATGCAACAATTACTATTAATATTAATGGCCATTCTATAGATTCACCCATAATTAAAGGCTCTGAATTGAACGACAAAATGCTTAGTTATCAATTAAAATCTAAAAATATATTCAAAAAAATTGAATATTTATTTCCGCAGTTTCAAAAGTACCGACTAGAAAATAATGCCGAGAAACTTTCAGAAATTAATATAGCTATGAAAAAAATTGAACAAGAATTTATTGATTTCAGTTACAACTTCATTCAAGAAAATTCTGATTCATATATTTCTGCAATTATTTTAAGAGATCAACTAAAAACAAAACCTATTGATACTTTTAAAATAATAAATTCATTTAAAAATATTTCTGATAAAGTTAAATTATCACCCGATTCTGAAATTATTAAACATCAATTAGAATTACATTAAATAACTTAAATCTGTTTCTGGTGGTAACTCTTTTGGTTGTTTACCTTTTTCAAATAACCTAGCAAATAAATCACCTTTTAAAACAATTTTAGAGCCTTTAACGTATAACCAACTACCTTCTCTTAAACCGAGTACAGGAATTGAATTTAGTGTATGAAACTCATTTATTCTAGTTTCTCTAGTTTCCCCCATATGTTTAGAATTTGGATCAGGATCTAAATAATGTGGGTTTATATTAAAATTAATAAAACCTAAAGTATTAAAACTTGGAGGATAAATAATAGGCATATCATTTGTATTATGAACCGTAAGACCTGCAATATTGCTACCTGCACTTGTTCCAAAATAAGGGATACCGTTTTCTACAACATTTTTTAATGTTGATATAATTTTTGTATCATATAATTGTTTCACAAGTAAAAATGTATTTCCACCACCTGTAAAAATTCCTCTCGCATTATTAATAGCTTCAATTGGGTTTTTAAATTCATGTAAACCAATTACATCAATTCCAATTTTAGCAAAAGCTCCTCTTGCAATTTTGGTATATTCATCATGTGAAATTCCACTTGGCCTTGCATAGGGAATAAATAAAATCTCTTTAATTCCTTTAAATAGGGCTGATAATTCTGGCAAGATATATTCTAAGTAACCCTTTCCATGAACTGTAGATGTGCTTGCTATAATTAATTTTTTCATAAAAATCTCATTTAATCAAATGTACTATATTCCTTGCTAATTAACATAAATTTACAAATGCATTAATATAAATTTAAGATTTCATAAACGTTCTTTGCTTTAATGAAACTTAAACTAATTAACTTTACTATTTTCATATTCCTTTCTTCTAATGCTATTTCTCAAGAAGTATCAATTATTCTTAAAGGTGAAATTAATAATACCCAAAATAATTTTATAAGTGATGTACATATAGTTAATTTAACAAGTAAACTTGGTACTATTAGCAATGATATAGGTTCTTTTGAAATTTTGGCTAAAGAAAACGATGTTTTACTTTTTTCATCAATTGAATATAAAAATATAAGAATTAAGGTTTCAAAACAACAATTACTATCAAAAAATCTTAAAATTATACTTGATCCGCTAGTTAATGAACTAGATGAAGTTTTTCTAAGTGGATTAACTGGAAATTTAGCTCTAGATTTAATAAAAACGCCCATAAACAGAACACCAAACGCTAATTTTAGTTTTAAATTAAGTGATTTAGACAAGAAATTATCAGGTAATGACTTTGGAAATAACTCAAAAGTTAATGCAGAATCTTTTACAAATCCAAATTATCTGGCTAATGGAGGCCAAGGAAGTAGAATTAACAAACAATTAGAAAAAGAAAAAGCCTTAAAAAGAAAATTAAATAAACAAAAAATATTTCCTATAAACCTTAAAAAAGAACTAGGAATTGATTACTTTGTAAGTACACTTAAAATACCAAAAGAAGAGATTTTTCTTTTTATTGAATATTGCGAACCATATAATATAATGGATAAATATTATAACAATAAGGTATTGGATGTTATTGAAATATTAAATAACCAAAGTAAATCATACAATGAAAAATAACGTTTTATTCTTCCTTCTTTTCACTTTAATTGTTTTAAAATCTTTTGGACAAGAAGTGGTTAAATTAAATGGAATTGTAAAATATGATTCAATTTTTCTGAAGGATATTAATATTGTTAATAAAACAAAAGTTACTGGAACTTCAAGTAATAAAATGGGCGAATTTAATTTAAATGCCTCACTTGGAGATTCAATAGTTTTTTCATCTATTAATTTTAGTAAACGTATAATTGTTATTTCAGACCATCATCTTAAAGCTAAAAAAATGATTGTTTACTTAGAAGATGGATTTAATGAATTAGATGAAATAACTTTAAATCAAAATATAAAAATTGATGTAAGTAATATTTATATTCATAAAAACATGGTGGTTGATTATGAAAATGATGTAGTTACCAACCGACCTCCAGATATGAGAAAACATGTAGATCCTATAGGAAATAGTTCTAATGGAGTTAGTATACTTGGCTTAGCTTTTAAAATTGCTGATGAGCTTTTCTTAAAAAAAGGAAGGCTCAAAAGAAAAAAAGAAAAAAAGCAATTAAAAAAACGTACTGACGATCAGGATATATTTATTAAAAATTTAGTAACTAATTATGGTGAAAACTTTTTCACCAATGATTTAAATATTCAAAAAGATAAAATATTTCAATTTATAGATTTTTGCGAAGACCAGGGAATTACCGAATATTACGATTCTAACGAATTTCTTATAAAAAACTTTTTAGTTGAACACGCTTCAAAATTTAAAGCTCTAAAACCATAACTATAAAAAACACCTTTTATTGGAATGCTTTTTGTTATTTTATAATTTAAATACTTATTCTTTATGAAGCTTAAAAGCCTCTATTTATTATTACTTGTTCCACTATTAGCTTTCTCGCTTCATAAATACTACATTAGTTTGTGTGAAATAGATTATATACCCGAAAAACAATCAATTGAAATTACAATGGGTTTGTTTGTTAACGATTTGGAATATACTCTCATGAAAGATTTTAACGTAAAAATAAATCTGAATACAAAAGAAGAATCACCTTCTTCTAATAAATATTTTAAAGCGTATTTAAATGAGCATTTTAAGGTTATTGTTAACAATGTTGAAATTCCATTTGATTATATAGGTAAGGAATATGACGATGATATAATTCGGTTTTATTTAGAAATAGCGAATGTTCCAAAACTCAATTCAATTGAAGTTTTTAATAATTGTTTAATAAGAGATTTTCAAGATCAACAAAACATAATTAAAATAAATGCGAACAAAAAACAGAAGACCTTTTATTTAGACAATAAAACATATAAAGGTTTGTTAAAATTGTAAGTTTTTTGAATCTTTTTTGTTAATTTTTTTTTAATTTTGAGGTTAAACTCAATCATGAAATTTGATGAATAGATTTTTCTTTACATTACTTTCAATAGTAATAGTATCAACTTCCGTTTTTTCCCAAGAAACAAACCAAAAAAGTCATTACAACACTAGTAAATTTAAACAGCTTAATCAGGAATTACCAACTCCCAATAAACAACATACAGCTTCTGGTGCTCCTGGCTACGAATACACACAACAAAAAGTAGATTACAATATAAATATTGAATTAGATGATGTAAATCATCTAATTAAGGGTAATGAAACAATTACTTATCATAATAATTCTAAAGATAATTTAGATTATTTATGGGTTCAATTAGATCAAAATGTAAGAGCTGCAAATTCTAAAGGAAACGATAGAAATGGAAATGGTCCAAAAACTTTATACTCTCCTTCAAAATTCACTAAAAGTTTTATGGGAAAGCCTTTTGATGGAGGCTTTAAAATTGAACAGGTAAAAGATGAAAATGGAAACAGTTTGAACTATATGATAAATCAAACAATGATGCGTATTGATTTAAATGAGCCATTAGCTTCTGGAGAAGAATTTATTTTTAAAATTAAATGGTGGTATAACATCAATAACTATGTTGTAGATAGAGGCCGATCTGGATATGAGATTTTTGAAGATGGAAATTCAGCCTATGCAATTGCCCAATTTTACCCAAGATTGGCTGTTTATAATAACATTGAAGGTTGGCAAAATAAACAATTTTGGGGCTCTAGTGAATTTGCTTTAGAATTTGGAGATTTCAATGTATCTATTACAATTCCAGATAATTTTGTTTTAAACGGCACAGGTACTATTCAAAACCCTAAAGAAGTTTTATCTAAAACACAGTACAAAGCTTATTTAGATTCTCAAAAAACCTATAATAACCCCATTTATATTGTTACTCCAGAAGATGCCTTAATTGCTTCAAAAACTAAAAGCAATAAAACTAAAACTTGGAAACTACAAGCTAATAACGTGAGAGATTTTGCATTTGCAACATCGGCAAATTATATGTGGGATGCCATGGCTGTAAAACTGAAAACAAAAACTGTAATGGCATATTCCCTATTTCCTAAAGAAGGTAAAGAATTATGGGAAAAACATTCTACAAGAGTTGTTGCTAATACACTTAAAGTTTATTCAAAACACACATTTGATTATCCTTATCCACAAGCATCATCTATAAATGTAGAAATGGGAATGGAATACCCAATGATATGCTTTAATTTTGGTAGAGTAAATGAAAATGGAAAATTTAGTGAACGAACTAAAAAAGGAATGATAGGTGTTATTACCCATGAGGTTGGTCATAATTTCTTTCCTATGATTGTGAATTCTGATGAAAGACAATGGACATGGATGGATGAAGGAATAAATTCATTTTTAGAAATTTTAGCAGAATATGAATACGATTCTGAAATTTTCCCAATGTCTAAATATCCTAAAAATATTGTTGGCTATATGAAAGGTGATCAAAGTAGATTGGCTCCAATAATGTCTCAAGGAGATAATGTTTTTAATTTTGGTTCTAATGCATATGGAAAACCAGCAGCAGGTTTATTTATACTTAGACAAAGTATTATGGGGCCTGAATTATTTGATTATGCATTTAAAACGTATGCTAAACGATGGAAATTTAAACATCCTACACCTGCTGATTTTTTTAGAACTATGGAAGATGCTTCTGCAATGGATTTAGATTGGTTTTGGAGAGGTTGGTTTTACACTACAGGAAATAATGATATTGGAATTAAAGATGTTAAGAAATATTATATTTCAGATAAACCTACAAAAAATGCGATAGAAATTTTTAAAAGATATGGAATTCCTGAAAGTCAAATACCTCCTTCTTTATTTTTAGTTTCAGAAGAAAGCGATGATTTTTCAAAAAGTTTAGAGAAAAAATCACCTGAAGATTATCAAATTTTAAAAGACTATATACAACAAAATTTCAATTCAAAAGAACAAAATGAGCTAACTACTCCAAAATATTTTTATGAATTAAAATTTGAAAAACCTGGTGATTTAGTAATGCCAATTATAGTGAAGTTTGAATACGAAGATGGCTCTGAAGAAATTAAAAAATATCCTGCTGAAATCTGGAGAAAAAATGACAAGGAAGTAACTAAATTATTTCCTTCGGCAAAGGCAATTAAAAAGATTACTTTAGATCCAAATGAACAAACTGCTGATGTTAATTTAAGTAACAATAGTTGGCCTAAAAATACTGAAAACAAATTTGAAAGATTTAAAAAGAATCATTTAAAAAGCTAATAGGAACTTATTATAAAATAAATAAGCCTGTTGAATTTAAAATTCAACAGGCTTATTTATTTTATATTTTAATTTCCTATTTATCAAGTACTTCTTGAACTTTATCAGCAGCTTCTTGAAATTCTGTTGCCGAAATCACGTCCAAACCACTATCATCAATTAATTGTTTTGCTTCAACAGCATTAGTACCTTGTAAACGAACAATAATAGGAACTTTTATAGCATCGCCCATATTTTTATAAGCATCAATAACTCCTTGAGCAACTCTATCACAGCGAACAATACCTCCAAAAATATTTACTAATATTGCTTTTACATTCTCATCTTTTAAGATAATTCTAAAAGCAGTTTCAACACGTTTTGCATCTGCAGTACCACCAACATCTAAAAAGTTAGCTGGCTCACCACCTGATTGTTTAATTAAATCCATTGTACTCATCGCCAATCCTGCTCCATTCACCATACAACCAACATTCCCGTCTAAATCTACATAATTTAAACCAGCAGCATTTGCTTCAACTTCTATATCGTTTTCTTCTCTTAAATCTCTTAATTCAGCCAAATCTTTATGACGGAATAAAGCATTATCATCTATAGTTACTTTAGAATCTACAGCTAAAATTTTATCATCTGATGTTTTTAACACTGGGTTAATTTCAAATAATGAAGAATCAGATTCTACAAATGCAGTATATAATGAAGTAACAAATTTTATCATTTCTTTTAATGCAACTCCAGATAAACCTAAATTAAATGCAATTTTACGAGCTTGAAATGGTAACAATCCTAATAAAGGATCAATATCTTCTGTGAAAATTAAATGAGGTGTTTTTTCTGCCACAGTTTCAATATCCATACCTCCCTCGGTTGAATACATTATCATATTTTTTCCAGTACCTCTATTTAAAAGTACAGACATGTAATATTCTTCAGGCTCATTTTTTCCAGGATAATAAACGTCTTCAGCAATTAATACCTGACTAACCTTTTTTCCTTGAGGCGGAGTTTGAGGCGTCTTTAGCATCATACCTATTATACTTTCCGAAATACTTTCTACTTCTGCTAAACTTTTTGCTAATTTAACTCCACCACCTTTACCTCTACCACCGGCATGAATTTGAGCCTTAACAACCCACCAACCGGTACCTGTTTCGGTAGCCAATTGTTTTGCAGCTTCAACTGCTTTTTTATGATTATCTGCAACAATTCCACGTTGAATTCTTACACCAAAACTATTCAATAACTCTTTTCCTTGGTATTCGTGTAAATTCATTAGTATTTAATTTTTATTATGGTTTCAACAAATGTAATAAATCAAAACTTAATTTTCATGAGGAATATTTAAATATTTTTCAATTATAAAAGATATCTAAAAATTCCATTTGTAATTTACAGTATATGTAATATTATACATTAAGAAGAATTATTTACTAAAATGTAATTTTTATTTTGAAAAAAATATGGTTCCGTCTCTATTTATAAAGAATTAAAATGCGAGCTCTATATTTTAAAATAAATTTTTACAACCAATTTCTACAAAAACTTAGATATAAGATTTAAAGGTTTGCTATTTTTATTTTATTTTTAAAATTCGTTTGCTTATAATATTATAATAAAGGAAAAATTGGTTGTAATTAAATTTTAATTGTATTTTCACAGCTGTTATTAAATATAATGATCGAAGCAAAAAACATACATAAATTTTACGGAGAATTAGAAGTTTTAAAAGGAGTTGATTTATCAATAAAAAAAGGAGAAGTTATAGCTATTGTAGGGCCTTCAGGAGCAGGAAAAACAACGTTACTTCAAATTTTAGGAACATTAGACCAACCTTCTAAAAGTGAAAACTCAGAACTTCAAATTAATAGTATAGACCTTTTAAAATTAAAAGATAAGACGCTTTCTAAATTTAGAAATAAACATATTGGTTTTATATTTCAATTTCATCAATTACTACCTGAATTTAATGCAATTGAAAATGTTTGTATACCTGCATTTATTGCAAATAAATCTAAAAAAGAAGCTGAAAAAAGAGCCATTGAATTATTACAATTTTTAGGTTTATCTCACCGGTTACATCATAAACCAAATGAATTATCTGGAGGTGAACAACAAAGAGTTGCTGTTGCCAGAGCATTAGTTAACAATCCTGATGTAATTTTTGCTGATGAACCAAGTGGAAATTTAGATTCTACTTCTGCTGAAAATTTACATAAATTATTTTTTGAATTGAGAGAAAAATTCAATCAAACCTTTGTTATTGTAACACATAACCAGGAATTAGCAGATATGGCCGATCGAAAATTAGAAATGAAAGATGGTAAAATAATTAATTAAAGTTAATTCATGATTGGAATTATTAGCGCAATGCCAGAGGAAATAAACGCATTGCTAAATGAACTTAAAGAAGTAACAACCACCGAAAAGGGAAAACGAACTTATTACAAAGGAAAGCTGTTTAATACAGATGTAGTACTAGTTTTTTCTAGATGGGGAAAAGTTGCTTCATCTGCAACTACTACACAACTTATCAACGATTTTAACCCTAGTGAAATTATTTTTACTGGTGTTGCAGGCGCTATATTTGATGAATTAAATATTGGAGATGTGGTAATAGGAAAAAGATTATTTCAACATGATTTAAATGCTAAACCATTTTACAAAAAATTTGAAATCCCAATAATTAAGAAAAAGTCATTAAAAACTCAAAACTCAAAAAAGCTTAAAAAGGCAACGAAACAATTTTTTAAAAATTATAATAACTTTGTTAATAGTTCAGAAGCTTTATGCTTTGATATTACTAAACCAAAATTAATAGTTGGAGATATTGCTAGTGGAGATCAATTTATTTCTAGCTTAAAAAAAATAAAAAGACTTAATAAAGTTTTACCTACAACTATTTGTGTTGAAATGGAAGGAGCTGCAGTTGCACAAGTTTGCTTTGAGTATGAAATTCCTTTTTCTATAATTCGAATTATTTCAGATAAAGCAAATGACAATGCAGGAATTGATTTTTCAAAATTCTCAAAATCCATTGCAAGTAACTATGCTTTGGGAATATTAAAATATTATTTTAAAGCACAATAGCAATACTATATTATCAAAATAATTAAACTGAATAATTAATAATTAAACAATGCAATTTAAACATCCAGAACTCTTATTTGCACTCTTTGCGTTAATAATTCCGATTGTTATTCATTTATTTCAATTACAACGTTTTGTTAAAATTCCTTTCACCAATGTAAAGTTTTTAAAAAACATAGAGCAGCAAACTCGTAAAAGTGCTCGTTTAAAAAAATGGTTAATTTTGTTTTGCAGGCTTCTTGCTTTTGCTTGTTTAATTATTGCTTTTTGCCAACCGTATTTCTCTAACTATACTAAAGATTATAAATTTAACACAACACTATATTTAGATAATTCCTATAGCATGCAAGCTAAAGGAAAAAGCGGAGAATTATTTAAAAGAAACGTTCAAACTATTATTGACAATTATTCTAATAAAAATGAACAAATATCTATAATTACAAATAATGACATTTTAACAAATATTGATTCAAAAAACCTAAAAAACAGCTTATTAAACATTGATTACAGCCCTTTTAAATTAAATTTAAACACAGCATTACTTAAATTAAACAATCAAAATAAGAAATCAATTAACACTTTAAATAAAAACATATTAATATCTGACTTCCAAAATATTAATCATATAAATAAAAATTTTGTTACAAATGTAAACTCTAGTATTAATTTATTAAAAGTAAGTCCCGAAAAATCTGATAATATATATATTGACAGCGTTTATATAAAAGAGCAAAACACTAATGAAATACTTTTAAATATAGAGATAAAAAGCACAAAAAATAACAATTTAAATATTCCCATTTCATTATATAATAATGAGAAGTTAATTGGAAAAACATCTGCTAGATTCAATAATAAAAATCAAACCAATGTTCAATTTTCTATTCCAGTTGAAAATAATTTTAATGGTAAAATTTCATTAATAGACAATGGATTAAAATTTGACAATGATTTCTTTTTTTCAATGTCAAAACCTCAAAAAATAAATGTTTTAAATTTAGGACTTCCCTCCTCTTTTTTATCTAAAATTTACACCCAAAGTGAATTTAATTTCTTGTCATCTTCTATCAAAAATTTAAACTACAATACAATTCAAAAACAAGATTTAATAGTTTTAAATGAAATAGAAATTTTTCCAATAGAGTTAACAAACGTCTTAAATGAGTTTATAGTTAATGGAGGTAATTTAGTACTAATTCCATCATTAAATGCTAATATAGCTTCTTATAATAGTTTTTTAAATAAACTAAATATTGGTAGTATTTCAACCTTAAATAATACTGAACATAAAATTACAAGTATCAATTTTGAGCATCCATTAATTACTGATGTGTTTGAAAAACAAGTTAAAAATTTTCAATACCCAAAAACAAATTCTCATTATATTGGAAACTTTAAAGGTAGTTCCACCATAATATCTTTTGATAATAATAGTCCTTTTATTTCATCGGTAAACAGGGAAAAAAGTATTATTTATGTTGTTTCTGCACCACTTAATAAATCTGTTTCTAACTTTACACAATCCCCTTTAATTGTTCCTGTGTTTTATAATTTCGCCAAACACAGTTCTAAATTTTCAGAATTATATTATACTATAAAACACAATATAAATATTGATATTAATACAAAATTAAATAAGGACGAAGTTTTAAAAATCTCTCATAACAATAAAAATTTTATTCCACTTCAGCAAGTATTTCAAAATAAAGTACGATTATCTTTTCAAGATAATATTTTAAAAAGTGGATTTTATGAGGTTCTTAAAGGAGACGCAACAATACAAACAATCGCTTTTAATTATAACCGAGAAGAAAGTGATTTATCTTATTTAAATTTAAAAGAAATTATAAAGAACAATAAAAACTTAACGATTTCATCAAGTTTTGATGAATTATTTGATGAAATACACAATGAACAAAAAATCAATTGGCTTTTTAAGTGGTTTTTAGCATTTTCTGTTCTATTTTTGTTTCTTGAAATACTGATATTGAAATATTTTAATATATGAACGTACTCATAAAAGCTGCAACAATAATTGACCCTTCAAGCTCTTTTAATGGTCAAGTTAAAGACATTTTAATTGAAAATGGTGTGATAAAAGAAATAGAAAATTCTATTGAAAACACTAAAAACATTGAAGTGATTAAATTAGATAATTTACACGTATCACAAGGATGGTTTGACACAAGCGTTAGCTTTGGAGAGCCAGGTTTTGAAGAACGTGAAACTATTGATAATGGATTAAAAACAGCGGCCAAAAGCGGTTTTACAGCTGTTGCCGTAAACCCAAATTCACAACCTGTTTTAGATAACAAAACGGCAATTGAGTTTGTTAAAAATAAAGGAAACAATACAGCTACATCGTTATATCCAATTGGATGTTTAACTAAAAATGCAGAAAGTAAAGATTTAGCTGAATTATTTGATATGCAAAATTCTGGCGCTATTGCTTTTGGAGATTACAACAAACCAATTGCAAATGCCAACCTTTTAAAAATAGCCTTACAATATGCTCAAAATATCGATGCTTTAGTTTATAGCTATCCACAAGATAATTCAATAGCAGGAATTGGATTGGTTAACGAACACGTAAATAGTACCAGACTAGGTTTAAAAGGAATGCCTAGTATGGCTGAAGAAATGCAAATTGCAAGAGATTTATTCCTTTTAGAATATACTGGTGGAAAATTACACATTCCTACAATTTCAACAGCAACTTCCGTTAAGCTTATAAAAGAAGCTAAAAAAAATGGATTGGATGTTACTTGTAGTGTTTCTGCTCATCATTTAGCACTTACAGATGATGAACTTGCTGGTTTTGATACAAATACTAAAGTTTTACCTCCTTTAAGAACAAAAAAAGATGTAAACGCTTTAATAAAAGGAGTTGAAAATGGAACTATAGATATGATTACAAGTGATCATAACCCAATAGACATAGAACATAAGAAGGTTGAATACAACAATGCTAAATTTGGAACCATTGGCCTTGAAAGTTTATTTGGAGCTTTAAACAAAGTTATTTCATTAGAAAGTTTAATTTCTTGTTTAACCACTAAGCCAAGAAATAGATTTAAAATAGATAATAACATAATTAATATTGGAGAAAAAGCTAATCTTACTTTATTCAACCCTGAAATTGAATATCAATTTTCAAAAAATTTAATTCTTTCAACTTCAAAAAACTCTATTTTTTTAGATAAAAAAATGAACGGAGAAGTATATGGAATTATTTCAAATAATAAAATAGAACTATAATTAATATATTTATAATAAAAAAATCAAATTAAATGGAAAATCAAACAGTTAATGAAGGAAAAACAATCGCTATAATATCATATTTATGGTGGGTTGGATTAATAATTGCTTTTATTATGAACAATTCTAAAAAAAATAGATTTGCTTCCTTTCATATTAGACAAATGCTAGGTTTACTACTTTTAAATGTTGTAGTAAGTTTACTTTATAAATACGTAGGTGCTTCTGTAGGAATGATTTTAGGTTTAGGAACCTTTGTTTTATGGGTTTTCGGATTAATTGGAGCATTTCAAGGAGAAGAAAAAAGAGTACCACTAGTAGGAGATCTATTTCAAGATTGGTTTAAATCAATTGGATAATCTTATTTAAAATTATACTTTTGAAGTCGCACAGAAAAGTGCGACTTTTTTTTATAAAATATGGAAAATTTATCACTAAAATATTTGGTACAAGAACCAAATGAAATAAATGAAAAAACAAGATTATTAATACTTTTACATGGCTACGGAAGCAATGAAGAAGATTTGTTTTCATTTGCAAGCGAGTTACCCGAAAATTTAATAATTGTGAGTGCACGCGCACCACTAACTTTAAGTTTTGGAAGTTATTCTTGGTACACTATTAATTTTACTGGCGATGCTGGAAAATTCTCCGATATCCCTGAAGCAATAGAAGCAAGAGAAACTATTGCCACTTTTATTTCTGAAATACAAGAACGTTATTCCATTACTCCTCAGAAAACATTTCTGTTAGGATTTAGTCAAGGAACAATTTTAAGTTATTCAGTAGCTTTAAACTATCCAGAAAAAATACAAAAAGTAATAGCTTTAAGTGGTTATGTTAATACTGAATTACTTCCTAAAGACTTAACTTCAAAAGATTATTCAAAGTTAGATTTCTTTATTTCACATGGAACAGTAGATCAAGTAATCCCTTTAGACTGGGCTAATAAAGCACCCGAATTCTTTAACAAATTAAATATTAAAAATTCATATCAAGAGTATCCTGTAGGTCATGGTGTTGCTCCTCAAAATTTCTTCGCTTTTAAAAAATGGATTGAAGACAGAATGTAAATTAAACAGATATAAATAGTTTTAATAATTGATTAAACTTCATATCAAAACAATTTCTAATAGTGAATTTACAAATCTGATTGGTGGCAAGCATCAGTCCGATTATTTGAACGTATACATAAATGAAATCTTTTTTAATATAATTACAAATAACAACACTCTTTAAATCTTTTAATTTTGAGGTAATAATTATAAAATGTGGTGAATAAAAAATTAAAACAAATTTAATTTATATCATATAGTGAATATTAAAGGCTCAAAACATATCAACATTTTTGCCATATTAGGCGAACTATTTGTTAGTAGAACTAATAAATACCATCCTGTTATTAACTAGTATATTTATTTTTAATATTTAAATTAATTTCTTTTATAATATTTCCAGTTTATTTAATTTCACATTGCATTTTTTTTAATAGATTGTACCTTATTAAAAGATAAAATCATGATTATATTAGGAATTGACGTTGGCGGTACAGGAATTAAAGGCGCTTTGGTTGATGTAGAAACTGGAATTTTAACCTCAAACAGACGAAGAATTCCAACTCCTTCACCTGCAACTCCTGAGGCAGTAGCCGAAACTATTCAAAAACTTAAACAACATTTTAAATGGGAAGGAACTGTTGGCTGTGGTTTTCCAACACCTCTAAAACACGGTAAGTGTTTAACCGGTGGAAACTTGCATGAAGATTGGAAAGATTTAAAAGTAGATGAATTCTTTCAACAAAAAACAGGAAACAAATATACTATTGTAAATGATGCTGATGCAGCTGGCCTTGCGGAAGTTACTTTTGGTGCAGGTAAAGGAGTAAAAGGTACTGTTATTTTAATAACATTAGGTACCGGAATAGGATCTGCCTTATTTTTAGACGGTAAACTTTTACCCAATACTGAATTTGGTCATGTTTTACATAAAAATGGTGCAATTTTTGAAAAATATGCAGCAGACTCTGTTAGAGTTGAAGAAAATTTATCTAGAAAACAATGGGGAAAAAGATTGCACAAATATTTTAAACATATTAACTTAATTTTATCTCCAGACTTAATAATTATAGGTGGTGGATCTAGTAAAAAATTCAATAAATTTGAAGCACAAATTAATATAGATACTGAAATTATTCCTGCAAAAGCAGAAAATGATGCAGGAATTATTGGTGCTGCTTTAGCTGCTAAATAACAATATAACCAAACAACGATAAAACAATAAGAAACAATATGTATGTTTTTTTAATATTAAAAAGCAACTTATAAGGTGTTTTGTTTTATAGTTGTTTTTTTATTGTATTAATGGATGTGATTTTTCAACCTTAATATTTCTCTACTACTTTTATTAAAAAGGTATTTACATTTGCTTTTTTTGACGATAATCAGCTTTAAAATTCTAATGTAATTATTAGCATAATTTTAAAATAAGTTTAACATTTTTTAAGAGTATTTCAACTGAAAAACTGATAGTATTTAAGTTGAAAACAACTAATTTTATATCATTAAAAATGAATAAATAATTTAGAATGAAAAGAAATATTTTAATAACAGGAACTTCAACAGGTGTAGGATTGGAAAGTTCAATTTTATTTGCTAAAAATGGCTTTAAAGTATATGCCACAATGCGAAATTTAGATAAAGCTGAAGCATTAAAAGATAAAATTAAAGAAGATAATTTAGATATAGAAATACTTTCATTAGATGTAACAAATACTAGTTCAATAGCACTAGCTGTTAATACAATTATTGAAAAAGATGGAAAAATAGATATACTACTTAACAATGCCGGAGCAGGTTTTGCTAAAACTACAGAACAAGCAACTGAAGAAGAAATAAAATGGGTAACAGATGTAAATTATCATGGTGTTGTATTTTGTACACAAGCAGTTTTACCTTTTATGAGAAAACAAAAATCGGGTCAAATTATTAATGTAACTTCTGTTGGTGGACTTGTAGGACAGCCTTTTAATGAATTATATTGCGGTGCTAAATTTGCAGTTGAAGGCTATATGGAAGCCCTTGCAACTTATGTTTGTGACGCTTTTAACATTAAAATTTCTAATGTAGAACCTGGTGGTATTTCTACTGAATTTATGACTTCTGCAATTGGTAAAACAGCTGTTGAAGGTAAATTTGCTACAGGTGAATATTTACCAATTTTCGAAAAATATATGGCTGGTAATCAAAAACGAGCTACTGAAAGTAAAGAACAAGTTTATCAAACCGGTATTGAAGTTGCGAATGTAGTTTTAAGTGTAGCACAAAACGAAAACCCTCCATTAAGAATCCGTACATCTAAGTGGGCAGAAGATTTTTGTGAACTAAAAACAAAATCAGATCCAGACGGAACTAAACTTGTAAATCAATTAAAAAGTAGTTTTTTATAATCCTAATTTTTAATTTTTTATAAATTATAACATAAGTCCAATTCTTTTATAATAAAGGAATTGGGCTTTTTTCAATTTATTACTTAGCTTTAATAATTCTTTATTAAAAAGTAAATTTTAAGGAAATTAAATAAATCCCTTAGCTTTAAACTCTAGATATTTATTAATTACATTCACTGTTAAATTTTTAGGTTTTGTAAGTATCGCATAAATACCATTACGCTCTAATTCTTTAACAATTAATCGTTTTTCAAAAGCAAATTTTTCTGCAATTGTTTTATGATAAATACTTTGAACGTCTTCTGCATTTTCTGTTAATAAATCATCTAGCTCTGTGTTTTCAAAAAATACCACTACCAATAAATGATTTTTAGAAATAGCTTTTAAATATGGTAATTGTCTTTTTAAACTAGAAATATGTTCAAAATTAGTATACAACGTAAATAAGCTACGCTGAGTTATTTTTCGTTTTACAAAAGCATATAAATAACCAAAATCTGCATCAGTAAATTTTGTAGAAATATTATACAAAGCTTCATTTATAGTATTTAAATGAGTTTTTTTATTACTCGCAGAAATTATGGTGTCAACTTTTTTTGAAAATGTAATCAACCCTGCTTTGTCATTTTTTCTTAAAGCAATATTTGAAAATGCTAAAGTTGAATTTATGGCATAATCCAATAATTTTAATTCTTCAAAAGGCATTTTCATTACTCGTCCCAAATCTATAATAGAATAAATTGGTTGTGATTTTTCATCTTGATATTGATTTACCATTAATTTGGATTGTTTCGCTGTAGCTTTCCAATTAATTGTTCTAACATCATCTCCTGGTATGTAATTTTTTATTTGCTCAAATTCTAGTGTATGTCCAATTTTTCTTATTTTTTTTAATCCAAATTCTGTTAGCCTATTACTCATAGCTAAGAATTCATATTTTTTCATTTGAACATATGAAGGATATACTGAAACCATTTCATTTTCCTGAAATTTTAAACGTCTTGCAATTATTCTTAAAGGTGAAGAAACAAATACATTTAATTTACCAAAATGATATTCACCTCTTTCAACGGGTTTAACTGAATATTCAAAATTGTACTTATCAGAAGAGTTTAAACTTGTATAATGTTCAAAATCTCTTTTTTGAAATTGCTTCGGTAATTCATCAATTATCTTTAAGAATATTTTAAAACTATAGTTATTTTCAATTGAAATTGGAACAGGATTTTCATCTGAATTTGAAAATTTTTCAGAGACAATTCTTCTCGCTTTTATTCCTTTTGAATCTTTAAATAAAATATAGATATCGGTTAACAATAACGCACCTAAAATCATTACTAAAAACCAAGCCAACATATACAATATTGGAAACCAAAACGACACTAAAAATATTGCCGAGATGATACTTATATATAAGTAAAATTGTTGATGAAAATAAAGGCTTTTAATAAAATTCATTTTTTAGTTACAATTAGCATAAGTTTATAAAACAAGTTAAGAATAACGTCTCCCAGTCATTGTGAGGTTTTAAAAAAAACTCAAGTAATGTAATCTTTTTAATGCTGAAATTACTTTGCTGTTGAACGCCTCCTAATGACATTTTCATATCTTGTTCTTTTTCTTTTTTAATTTTCAACTTACCTTGGAACTTCAATTGATTGTACAATCATTTCAATAACTTTATCCGTTGTCATTCCTTCCATCTCACGTTCTGGAGTTAAAATTATTCTGTGTCTTAAAACTGGATAAATAACTTTTTTAATATCTTCTGGAATCACAAAATCCCTTCCGTTTATAGCTGCATATGCTTTAGATGAATTTAAAACAGCCAAACTAGCTCTTGGCGAACCTCCCAAATATAAATGGGGATGATTTCTTGTTTTGGTAATCAACTGAGCAATATAATTTATAATTTTTCCTTCAACTAAAATATCAAAAATCTTATTTTTATACTCCATCAAATCATCTTCAGAAATTAAAGATTCAATCAATGATTGTGGGGAAGCACCTTTTCTATCTTGATGAGTTTGTAATATTAAAATTTCCTCTTCTAAATTAGGATAACCAACATCTATTTTGAATAAAAACCTATCTAACTGAGCTTCGGGTAACGCGTAAGTTCCCTCCTGCTCAATTGGGTTTTGTGTTGCTAAAACCATAAAAGGAGGTTTCATTTTATATGTATTTCCATCAATTGAAATTTGGCGTTCCTCCATTACTTCAAACAATGCAGCTTGTGTTTTGGCTGGTGCTCTATTTATCTCATCTATTAAAACAAGATTAGAAAAAATAGGTCCTTTTCTAAATTCAAATTCTGAAGATTTCATATTTAAAATTGAAGTTCCTAAAACATCACTTGGCATTAAATCTGGTGTAAATTGAAGTCTACTAAAACCGGTGTCTATAGTTTTTGAAAGTAGTTTTGCGGTAATTGTTTTAGCTACTCCTGGAACTCCTTCAATTAACACATGTCCATCAGCTAAAAGTGCAACAATTAAAAGATCTATAAAATTCTCTTGCCCAACTATTATTTTACCTAATTCGGCTTTAATTTGAACTACAGCTTCCTTTAATTTTTCTAAATTAATTCTATTATCAAAATTCAAATCGTTAGTTTCCATATTGAATTGTTTTTTTAAATTTTTCAATCATTTTATTTAACTTTATAAGCTCTTCACTTGAAATTTCATTTTTTAAATGAATCTCATCACAAAGTTTAAAAAGCATCTCAATTTCTTCTTTTTTATTTCCACTACGTGAAGCAACATACTCATAAAAAGTCTCGTCAATTTTTGTAGTTGGAATATGTAATTTTACTCGAATATATTCTAGTAAATAACTTATTTTATGTTCTGCAATACTTTTATGTTCTTGTTTTTCAAAATACATATTTGCAATTGTACTGGTAAATGCTAAAGTTTGATTTTTTAATGGTGTTATCACAGGAATGCTTCGTTGTTTTCTTTTACCATCAAAAATTATAAATAGTAACACTCCAATTAAAGCCATATAATACGCCCATTTTAAATGTTTAGAACTTAACAAATATTGCATTGGAGATGTAATTTTACTTTTTCCTGTTTTGTAATAACTATCCCATAAAATAGGAATATCATCTCTTAAGTATGACAGTATATTGGCCGCATGTTGATGGTTTGTTCCCTTTAAAAGTGAATAATTTGTAAAAACCTCAGGGAAAGTATGCAAATAAAAATTACCTTTTCCATAATTAAATTTAACGTAATTTACACCTTCTTCTGTTCTTTTCTCATTATCATTTACATAGCCCGAAATTCCTAATATGGTAGAATTTAAAGTGTCAATTTTTTTAAAAACTTGATTTACAAAAGGTCTATCAAATGAATATTCTTTTCCTTTAAATGATTTATTTAACAATTTAAAGAAAAGCTTTTCATCTAAGTTTTCACTTATTAAACGTTCAGTTTTAAAATTGAGTGTATCAATATTTATTCCATGTGTTGATATAAAAACATCATTTCCTCTTTTAACAAATTTCATTAAACGTGAAAACTCAGCATCTCCAAAATTTAGAGCATCATCAACAAAAAAATATGTTCCTATTCTTGTACTATCCTTTAGATAAATATATGGTGGAATGTCCACCGTTTTAACTTCAGTGCTGGGAAACAAACTGTTTAGTTGGTTTTTTAAAACATAAGTACCATAAGGTATTTTATGTTTTGCTGTATAACTAGGAAACCAATTTATAGGTTGTTTTTTTTCACTTTCAAGATATAAAAACCCTATAAGTAATATTACAAAACCAATAATATATATTTTTGTTTTCCTATCCAAATTACCTCTTTTTTATTAAGTTTTCTGCGTTTAAAAAATCAGCTTCAACTCTTGCAAATTCAATTTCTGTAATATTAAAATTACCATACCAAACAAAATCATATAACCTTGTTAGATTTTTAAAAGAATCTCCAATACTTTCTTTTGAAATTTCTTTAATATAATCTTCATTGGTTTTTTGTTGCTCCCATAAAATCAGCTCTTTTTCTTCTAAATTTTTCAATATATTTAAGTAATAAAACCTAATAGCCAATCTAAAGTTCTTTTTCTCAATAGCTTGCTTAATTAATTGTTTTAAATCTGCATTTTTAATTAAAGCTTCCTCATTGGTTATAGAAACTGATGATCTGTTCGAGGCATTTGAAATAATTGAATTAGAATTTACTTTTAAAAAGAATTTTAGTAAAAAGTAAATTAATAAACCAACTATTATATAAGGAAATGCATTTAAAATAGTTGCTAAAATTCCTTTGGCATATTTAACTCCAAAAATCCATTCAATAAATCTTGAAAATTGCCTACCAAGCCAATTAAATAAACGTTCTAAAATGGTTGGTTCTCTCTTTTCAACTTCTTCAGTATAAATAAAATCCTTATCTTTTTTATATTCATTTAACTTTTTAGAATTAAACTTTTTTTGAGCAATTATACTTTTATCATTTTTAACTACTAATGAATCCGATTGAGAATTTATCCCAACCGAAAACAAAATAAAAAGCATAAAAATGATTGTTTTATACATAAATTATTCTTCTGAATTATTTTGACCTAAACTTTCAATTTTCTCATAAGTTCCCGTTGCATTCTTTTGTTCATTTAAATCAAAATAAATAAACACAGTTGAAATTAAAGGAATTGAGTATAAGATAAATTGAAAAACATATGAAAGAATATTTAATAATAAATAAATTGGATCTTTAAAAATTGTAAATATTTCAGTTGGATCATCGCCTCCCATTACTGTTCCCATTTTAACAAATTGGTAAATCATAGCTGGAATAGAAAATGCTTGTCCTAAAATCATTAATAGCATCCATACCACGATTAAAACTCCAAAAGTATTCCACCATTCTCCTTTTATTAATGTAAACGAATGCGAAAAAGTATCACCAATAGTTTTGTTTTCAAAAACCATTATTGATGTTGCTAATGATAAAACGGTCCCTAAATATATTCCTGGAATATAACAGAAAACCATTCCAAATACTGTAACAATTGTAATTAAAACTCCTAGCCCTAAAAACTTCCAAACATTTTGTAATAAATTCTCTTTTACTTCTGAAAAAAGTGGTTTTCCATTATTTTCAATATATGATTTTATAAAAAATAAGGAAGACATTGATAACAACGTATACAGTAAGACATAAACAAATATTAAACCAAATACCCAAGAAAGCATTTTAGAAATAAAACCAAAAGGGTTTGTTTCAACCGATTCCATATCTTCAAATAAGTTGGACATTGTGAACATATAAAATATTAAAACAACCAATCCAAAAAACAATACAGGACCAACTATTTTTAATACCGTTAAAAAATATGCTTTCCAGTTTTCGCGAATAAATTTAAACGTATCGGAAATTATTGCTCCTAAATCACGCTCCTTTTTAAACTCTATAAAATTGTTACTCTCCATTGTTATTTATTCTTTTTAATTTGATTGGATATATTATGTAATAATAAATTATTAATGCTAATGATGTTATAATTATAATGAGCGCTAACCAATCTGGCATTTCTGTATGCCGTGTTACAAAACCTTCTAAAAAACCTGCAACAATAAAAAAAGGAATTGTACTCACCATTATTTTTAACCCAGCTTTAAAACTATGTTTAAATGATACCAGACGTGTATATGTTTTTGGAAATAGCAATCCGTTTCCTAATACCAAACCTGCGCAACCAGCAATAATTATTACTGAAATTTCAATGGTACCGTGAATCCATATTGTTCTTGAAGATTCCCAAAGCAACCCTTTATCATGAAAGAAATATAAAAATGACCCCAACATAATTCCGTTTTGCATCATAACATATAAAGTTCCAACTGAAAATAACATTCCAAAAACAAAAGCCATCATAGCAACTTTAATATTGTTTAATGTTATTTGAATAAACATATTTCCCTCATCCATTTTTTTATAAACAGCCATTGGATCCCCGCTTTCAATGTTTTCTAGTGTCATATTTACATAACTGTCACCTAAAATTAATCGTACAAAATCACCATCTTTTGAAGCCGAATAAGCCCCAACTATTGCAAAAAATAAAAATGTTGAAAATGCGATTAATAATTGCTTATGATACTTATAAAATTCTAGTGGAAATTCTGTTTTAAAGAAACATACAATTCTATTTTTACTTTCCTTTTTAGTTGTATAAATTTTTTGATGCGCTTTTGAAGCAACTGAATTTAAATATAAAACCGTATTACTTTTAGGATAAAATGTTTTTGCATAACTTAAATCGTCTGTAATTTCAATATATAAATCTGAAAGTTTATCAGGTGAAACCTGTTCTTTTTTATCTAGAACATTTTCAAATAACAACCATTTATTTTTATTCCTTTTTACAAATGATGCTTCACGCATTTTTTATATTTTTGTTTCTTTTCAATATAGCAATAAATTATATTGAGAAATTTAAGTTAACGAATGTAGAAAATCAAATTGTTTCAGCCAAAAAGTTTAAACACTATTAATGGATAATTTTAAAATAGAAACTGCTCAAAATATTACAATTCAACAAAATGTTGCTCCTTTAAGCACAAGAATTGGTGCCTTTTTAATTGATATGCTAATTATTGGGTCTTATTATATGCTTATTATACTTATTTTAAATGCTTTGGGTTTTATGCCTACAGAAAATATATATGTATTTTATGCTATAGTTAGCTTACCTGTTTTCTTTTATAGTTTAATTTTTGAAACACTTATGAATGGGCAATCACCAGGGAAATATTTGAATAAAATTAGAGTTACTAAAATTGATGGCTCTAAACCTACTTTTGGAAGCTTTTTAATAAGATGGATTTTAAGAACTATTGATATTTCATTAGCATCGGGTTCAATTGCACTTTTAACTATTTTATTAAACGGAAAAGGTCAACGATTAGGTGATTTAGCAGCAGGCACAACAGTAATTTCTGAACGCAAAACAATTTCTATAGATAACACTTTAGAAGTTGATATTCCTGAAGAATATATACCAACATTTCCTCAAGTTACCTTGCTTTCAGACAATGATGTTCAAACAATTAAAGAACTTTTTATAAAAGCGAAACAAAATGGCAACCACAAAACCATTGCAAAACTAAACGAAAAAGTTATTGAAATTACAGGGATTAAATCTGATTTGAAACCAATTGAATTGATTGATCTTGTAATTAAAGATTATAATTATTTTACGCAGCAAATGTAATTTTTTTTACAAAAATTTATGGCATATATATTTTCAAATTATGGTAATATTCTGTTAATCCTAATTCGAAAAATTTAATATATTTGCCGAAAATTTAATAAAAATAAAATGTCGATTTTTGATATTCTTGATATTACTGGAGTTGTAGCTTTTGCTATATCAGGAGCCCTTGTTGCTCTTAGAAAAAAATTAGATACATTTGGTGTATTTATTATTGCTTTCGCTACATCAGTTGGTGGAGGAACCCTAAGGGATATATTAATAGACAAACCAGTTTTTTGGATTGAAAATGTACATTACTTCTATCCTATTTTACTTGGAGTTTTACTCGCAATTATTTTTCGAAAAAAATTAAGATATTTAAGTAGATCTCTTTTTTTATTTGATACAATTGGTTTGGGTTTGTATACAATAGTTGGAACTGAAATTGGGATTAACTATAATTTACACCCTATTATTTGCATAACACTTGGAACAATATCGGCTTCATTTGGTGGTGTAATTAGAGATATTTTATGTAATAAAATTCCACTTATATTCAAAAAAGAAATTTATGCAACCGCAAGTATTATAGGTGCAATTGTTTTTTTAATTTTATCCCATTATAAATTAGACCAAAGAATTTGTTATATATTTACTTCTTTTATTGTAATTACAATAAGGTTAATTGCTGTAAGGTTTAATTTAAAGCTCCCAACATTTTATACAACAGCTAAAATATAATGGACTTTTTAAAATTTAAACATATTATTTCTGAAATTGAAACTGCTAAATTAGCAGGTTTTGATGCCCAAGTTAAGTTAGCTCCAAAAATTAGAAAATCATATTCTAACAACCAAGTAAATTCTAAAAAACCTAAAATAGCCGCTGTTTTAGTAGTTTTCTATCCAAATAAAAATGGAACAGTAAATTTTTTACTTACCCAAAGAGCTAGTTATAAAGGAACACATTCAGCTCAAATTAGTTTTCCAGGAGGCAAAGTAGAAGAAACAGATACTTCACTAATGAAAACTGCTTTAAGAGAATCTAATGAAGAAGTTGGCCTTAAAGAAAAAGATGTTTTTGTTTTTAAAGAAATGACAAATTTATACATACCTCCAAGTAATTTTCTTGTAACACCTTTTTTAAGCTATATTAATTACACTCCTATTTTTACTAAAAACCGTGAAGTAAACGATTTAATTGAAGTAAAATTATCAGATTTTTTAAATGACAACGCGATGAGTTCTACAACGCTCTCTACCTCCTATGCAAAAAAAATGGAAGTACCTTGCTATAAATTAAACAGTTACATTGTTTGGGGTGCAACAGCCATGATGCTTAGTGAAATAAAAGAACTTCTAAAAAAATATAATTAATTTTTAGTAAGTTTGTAGTTAAACAAAATTAACTACATGCCTTTATTTAAACGTAATCCGTTTGGTCATATTTTATTCATAAAAAAATGGCTTATTCGCTTTTTCGGAGTAGTATCACACGGTAGATATAGAAGATTTAATGATCTAAAAATCGAAGGTTCTGAAATTATCAGAAACTTACCAGAAACTAATGTACTTTTTGTTTCAAATCATCAAACTTATTTTGCTGATGTAGCTGCTATGTTACATGTTTTTTATGCTTCGCTAAAAGGTAGAGACGATTCTATAAAAAACATTGGTTATATATGGAATCCTAAATTAAACATATATTATATAGCTGCTAGTGAAACTATGAAGTCTGGCTTGTTACCAAAAATATTTGCTTATGCTGGTTCTATCTCAATTCAACGAACTTGGAGAAGTGCTGGTAAGGATATTAATAGACAAGTTAAAATGTCTGACATTAGTAATATTGGTATTGCATTAAAAGATGGTTGGGTAATTACTTTTCCGCAAGGAACAACCACTCCATTTAAACCTTTAAGACGAGGAACAGCTCATATAATTAAAACTTTTAAACCTGTTGTAGTACCTATTGTAATAGATGGTTTTAGAAGAGCTTATGATAAAAAAGGATTGAATATTAAGAAGAGAAATGTGTTACAATCTATAGTAATAAAAGAACCTATGGATATAGATTATGAAAATGAATCTTTTGATGAAATTGTTGCTAAAATTGAAATGGAAATTGAGCAACATCCGTCTTTCTTAAAAGTTATTTCTGTTGATGAATACAAAAAACAGGAAGATGCACTAAATGCTAAACGAAAATTCTGGAGCTAAAAAAAAAGGCCATTTTTAATTAAAAATGGCCTTTTTTTGGTTCAATTATTATTAATTTAACCATGCACTTAACATCCAAATTGTTTTTTCTTGCTCCGCAATAAAATCACTCATCATAGAATTTGTCCCCTCATCATTAGCTTTATCTGAAGCTTCTAATATTTCTCTTTCAATTTTCAATAATTCAGACAAAGAATTAACTACTAATTCAACTGCTTTTACATCATTTGAAATGTTTTTTCCTACTGGAACTTTTGCTGTTTCCATATAGTCATTAAAAGTATGTAATGGTGTCCCTCCTAATGTTAAAATACGCTCTGCTATTAAGTCAATTTTTTCTTGAGAATCTGTATAAAACTCTTCAAATTTAACATGTAATTCGAAAAAATTCTTTCCTTTAATATTCCAATGTAACCCTCTTAAATTTTGATAATAAACTTGAAAATTTGATAATAATTCATTCAAATTAATTCCTAAATTTTCTGTTTCCTTTTTATCTAATCCAATCATTGTTGTATTCATAATATATATGTTTTATTATTATTTTTATTTCTATAACAAATTTATGAAAAAAAGACGCGTCAATGTATAACTGTTATCGATAGTTTCAATATCTTTATCACAAATATTTATAACCATGACCATTACCCAATTGAAGTATGTTTTAGCTGTTGCTGAATATCAAAATTTCACAGTTGCCTCTGAGCATTGTTTTGTTACTCAACCTACTTTAAGCATGCAAATTCAAAAACTTGAAGATCAATTAGAAACTAAGATTTTTAATAGAAATAAAAAGCCGATTCAGTTAACTGAAATAGGTGAAAAAATTGTTGAACAAGCTAAAATTATTGTTGATGAAAGTAACCGAATTAATGATATAGTTGATCAGCAAAAAGGATTTATTGGTGGAGATTTTAAATTAGGAATAATACCTACTATTATGCCAACATTACTTCCTATCTTTTTAAAATCTTTTATAAAAAAATATCCAAAAATTAATTTAAAAATTGAAGAACTTACAACTGAGGAAATTATAAAGAAATTAAGTGATGGGCATATTGATGTTGCTATTGCTGCTACCCCACTTGAAAATGAAAGTATTAAAGAGCGAGTACTTTATTACGAACCTTTTGTTGGGTTTATACCTAGTGAACACCGTTTATCTAACATTAAAGAATTAGATGTAGAAAACTTAAATATTGATGATATTCTTTTATTAGAAGATGGTCATTGTTTTAAAGAAAACGTAATTAATTTATGCAGTACTTTAGGGTCAAAAAATCAAAATTTTCAATTACAAAGTGGAAGTTTTGATACTTTAATAAAACTGTCTAAAGAAGGACTTGGTATGACTCTTTTACCTTATTTACAAACTTTAGATTTAAATGATAATGATAAAAAATATTTAAAAGAATTTAAAAAACCGGCTCCGGCAAGAGAGGTAAGTCTTATTTATCATAAATCACATTTAAAAATCCATTTAATTGATGCTTTAAAAGATTCTATTGATGGATTAATAAGAGGTGTAATTGCTTTTAATAATGTAAAAATAATTAGTCCACTACAAAAAAAAGGAGCCTAAAGGCTCCTTTTACTATTTTCAATTAGGGGTAAACATTTTTGAAGTTCTGGTTTTGATTGAGTAAATTCTTGCAACCAAAAATATAACTCTTTTACTTCATAAGGTAATAACCTTTCAAATGCTTTTTCTAATTCTTTTTTAAATAAATCTAAACTAAAGCTTACTTTTTCAAGTACTGTTTTAGTATACTCAAACATTGCTCTCGCCATAAATTACAAAATTTTAGTTGTTAAAATAAAAACGTATTCTTGTTTCTAATTATTGTACTAATTTACAAAATATATAAGTTAACTTCAACTTAAATTATTGTTAATTTGAACTAAAAAAAATGTTAATTCAAAGATCCATAAAATTATAACTTATTAACTTTTTCAATTAAAGCACTCGCTTTTTCTTCTAGCTCTTTATTAATAGTTTTAAAATGAGATTTATAATTTTCAACATTTTTATCATTAATTTTAACAACTAAGGAATCAAAAACAAGAATTGCTTCATCAATAATTGCTTCAGAATTTTTTTTATCTGCTTTTGGATTTAACATTTCCCAAGAGTAACATTCTTCAATAATGTCTCCTAAAACGTAATTAATATCTTTTTTTAAATTTTTTATACTTGGCATAATATTTATATTTAATATTTTACAAAAATACACAATATGTTTATTATCCTATAATTATTGTCTTTTTTCTTTTCTATTAAAAAAAAAACTTTAAATTTGAACTTATTATGAAAGTAATTACCAACACATATTCGTTTTTAACATCATTAGTGATGTCAGCCCAGTCGATTTTAACCTCGATTTGCAATGTTTATGTTATGCGTAATTTTAAGCTACAACATATTCCTGTTACCAAAAGCACTTTCAACAAACGTTGAATATAAATTTAAATATAAATTTTCAAAAAGGTGCTTTTTACAAAAAGCACCTTTTTTTTATGCAAATAATTATTAATTAAAATTAGAATATTATGAAACAATCCAACATTTACCAACAGTTTAAAGCCGTCATTACTATGCTTTGTCAGCATTTTTCAACAACAAATACAATAAGAATACCCATACCTATTAGAATAAACCCATAAAAAAGAAAGACATGAATACTATAGAAAATATAATTGCTATTCCAAGAAAAAGCTTCACTGTAACAACAAATGATATTAATAATAACAATGCTCTGTTATCTAACATTTTATATAATAAAATGGAAGGATTTTCAAAAGATATTGTTTTAAATAAATCTAATATCGATTTCCCTAACCCTCGCTTATATAAACTTGAACTTTTAAAGAATGCGTACTTAAATGATACGCTACATTTAAAATCGAAAATTAAAAAATATAATGAGACCGAATTACAACTTTTAGTAGCCGTTGAAATTGAGAATAATATAAAAGACAATATTATTTGTAAGGCTATTTTTAAGTTTCCCCTTAAAAATAAAATCCAAGAAGCCTCGTAAAATTAAAAAAGAAGGCCTCTTAAATATTAAGAGACCTTCTTTTTTCTAAATTTATTAATTAAGGACGTTAAAGAAATTAAAGTCCATATACCTTCTAATAGAATAAATGGAATATAATTTATTAGTGTTGAAGCTAAACATGCAATTCCTGCTCCAATTAAATTTAACAATATAAAAGTGTAACTATTATTTGAAATTTTATTGTACACATTTAATATATAAGCAATAAGAATTAAAAAAACACCAATAAAACCTAACCAATCACTTAAACTCATAGTTAATTACTTTTCAAGTATATGTTTTTCTAGCACAAAACAGGTGAATACACCTTCAAAAACTAATTCATTTTTTGCATTATTAACTTTAACTGAAACCGGAATTTTGGATCCTTTTACCCCTTCAGATATTTGTGCAATTGCAGTTAATTTATCGTTAACAATTACTGGTTTTGTAAATTTTACTTCAGCCTTTCCTAAAACAACAGTAGGCTCATTAATTGCAACCATAGCAGCATAATCCGCTAGCCCAAATGTAAAACTACCATGTGCTAAACTAAATTTATCTACAGACATTTCTTTAGTTATTCTTAATGAAACCGTAGCCTTATTCTTTTCTATTGAAACAACAGAACCAATTAACTTTTCTGAAGCTAATAAATGTGTATTTTGTTTTATTTTATTCATTGTTTATAACCTATTAATTCATATTTAACATCTCTAATTTAATTAGAACATTACATTTTAAAAAGGCATAAATTTAATGAAGTTAATTCTATTATTTCATTTATATTTTAATAAATAAAATTACTCATTTCAACTTATGTTTAAACACAAAAAACATATGAAATTTTATGGTTAAAAAACCTTGATATAAAGCTTTCGTTATAAATAATAATTTTACTTATATTTTGAATAATTTTATATCATTCCTTTTTTTTATATTTGTATCAAATGGTTGCCTAAAAATTATAATTTCACAACCATCAATTTAAGTTTTACCCCCAAATTATGGATGTTTACAAAATCGTGTTGCTTTTTTGTTGTTTACAATTATCTTTAGTTGCCCAACAAAAAGAAGATATTGTTTCAATTAAAATTAATTCACCATCATTTAAAAATAAAATGCATTATTTGGCTGGCTATTATGGCAAGTACACCGTATTATTAGATTCTGCTAAAGCATCAAATAATGGAGAGCTATTGTTTAAAAATACTAAAAAATATACCCAAGGTATTTACATGTTAGTTAATTCTGATAAAAATATTGTAACTGAATTTATTATAGATGAAAAACAACAATATTCAATTGCATTAAACATAACTAATCCTGAGAAAAGTACTATTGTAAATTCAGAGGTAAATACACGCTTTTTTGAATTTAATGCTTTGCTAAAACAAAACAATATTGAAATTAAAAAATTGGTTGAACAATTAGAAAATGCTCCTACAAAAAATGACAGCATAGTTATTAAACATAAAATAAGCAATCTAAATAATACCTTAAACAACTATAAAAACAACTTTACTAAAGAGCATCCTAACAATATATTATCTTTACTTTTTAACCTTTCAAAACCTGTAGAAAATTATTTTAATAATGAAAAATTCACATCAAAGAAAGACTCTTTAACTTTTTTAAAAGATGCGTATTTTAAAGAGATTAACTTATCAGATAATCGCTTATTAAGAAATCCATTCTTAGAAAAAAAAATAAATACTTATTTTGACTTATTTGTTCCAAAAACACCAAAAGATTTAACTTTTGAAATAACTGATATTTTAAATCGTACAGGGGATAAAAATGGAGAAATGTTCTCGTATTTAAGCATATTCTTTGTAAACAATTATGTAAATGCAAAAATAATGGGTAACGATCGTGTTTTTATAAATATTTACAATACTTTTTTTAAAAACAAAACCTACAACTGGCTTACTACCAAACAACAAATATTTTTAAACACAAGTAATTTACAAATTAAAGATAATCTGATAGGTAATAAAGCTAAAAATTTATTTATGACTTCCATAAATGAGCAAAAACTTAATTTATACAATGTTAATGCTCCTTACACTATTGTTATATTTTGGGATCCTTCTTGCGGACATTGTGTAAAAGAATTGCCGAAAATTAATAAATTGTATACTTCAAATTTAAAAAATAAGGGAGTAAAAATTTATGCTGTTAATATAAATCCTGAATTAAAAAAGGAATGGAAAGAGTTCATATTCAAAGAAAAACTAAATGATTGGATTCATGTTTACCCATCTTCTGTTGTTTATGGAAACTATTCAAAAGAAGATACCGATTTTCAAACATTATACAATGTAAATCAAACTCCAGTAATTTATTTATTAGATAAAAATAAAATATTTAGAGCAAAAAAAATTAGTGTAGAAAAATTTAAATTTATAATAAATAAATTGGAGAATAAATAGCAATTTTACTTTAACATTATTGTTAATTTTTTTTAAGATTTATTTAACATAAAATAAAACCGTTACACTATACGATACAAGTATTTACATCTCTTTTTTGATTAAAAAAAACACCTAAAAATAAATTAAAAAAAACCTATTATTCTATAAATATTTTGTATAAAAATATTTTTTAATTTTTAGTGTTTTTCACATAATTTTCACATAATTTAAATAAATCCTAAATTTAAATTGATAAAAATCATCTATTCTTCAAATAACTTTATATATATTTGGAGCAATAATTGCCTCAAAAATTAAATTTATGATTAACCCCGACTCTCATTCTATAAAAGGACATGCCCTTTTATTAGCATCACTGTTTATCGTATTAACTTCTTTTTCAAGTACTTACACAAATGGACACAGTGTCCCAATTGATAAAAAGAAGAATGTCTCAAACTCAACATCTTTAACTACTAATTACAATAACGTAATATCTTATAAAGATATTATGTATCGTGACCTTTCTGTTTTTAATTTGTTCGATGGAGGAAATCCAACATTTGACGCTCTACCTGGAAGTCAAACTTTTTGTGAGGGTGACGATCTAGTACTTACAATTAATAATCTCTCTGCAACAGGTGCTGTAACTTATCAATGGTATAGAGGTTCAGGAACCCTAGTTGTAAATGGTGGTAATATTTCAGGGAGTACAACTAACAGTTTGTCTATAAACCCACTTAATCCATCAAATCAAGCTAAATATTATTGTGAAGTAACGGATGCAACTGGAATGACTACCTCTACTGAGTCTCTTGTATTTGTTAATCCGAAAACAACAGTTGAAGCTGGGAGCGATTTAACAGTATGTCAAGGAGATACTGTTACCTTATCTGGCAGCGGAGCAGTTTCTTATACTTGGGATAACGGAGTTACAGATAATACTTCTTTTATAGTAGCAACTGCAGGAATTACAACTTACACTGTAACGGGGACAAATGCTAACGGTTGTACAAATACAGATACAGTTACAATTACAGCAAATGCATTACCAAATGCACCAACAACTATAGTTACACAACCTAACTGTACAACATCTACTGGAACAGTTCATTTTTCGGGTTTACCAACCACTGGTGGTAATTGGGCTATTAATAATGGCGATGGATCTTCATTAGATCATAATGGAAATACACCTGATTATAACTATACAGGTCTTGCAGCTGGAAATTATAATTTTACAGTAAGTAACGGCAGCGGGTGTACTATTACCTTACCAAACATTACCATAACCCCTGCACCAACTGTACCAAGCGTACCTACTATTGGGGTACCAACACAAACTACATGTTCCGTAGCAACAGGTAGCATACCTCTTACGGGTTTACCTGCTGGAAGTTGGACTTTAAATATTACTGGAGATGTAACTCCTACTTATACTCATTCAGGTAGTGGTTTTAGTTATAACGTACCTAACTTATCACCAGATACTTATAGATTTTCAGTAACCAATAGTGATGGGTGTACCTCGTCTCTTTCAAGTACTGGCACAATTAATAACCAACCTACTATTTCTGCACTTGGAATACAATCATTAACACAACCTACTTGTTCAACTCCGTTTGGTAGTGTTATATTTAACAATTTACCTTCTGGAAATTACGAGATCACTAGAAATCCTGGAGGAGTTATATATACTGGAAGTGGTAGTACTTACACTAATAATAATATTTCATCAGGTACATATACCTATATAGTAACAGATACCAATGGTTGTGTTTCTCCTAGTACAACTGTTATTATTGATACACAGCCTGCAACACCTGCCTCTTTAACAGCAAGTGCACAAGATTTTACAGGTACTGGTTATACCATAAGCGATTTAGTTACTAGTACTCCTATGGCTGGAGCAACTGTAAACTGGTACAACAATCCTTCAGGGGGTTCTGCCTTACCTTCATCAACTGGTTTAACTACTGGTACGTATTATGTTTCACAAAGTTTAAGTGGTTGTGAAAGTGCACGCACTCCTGTTACCGTTAATGTATATCCTAATGCTGTTGGTGGTTCTGTAACTGGAGGTACAACTGTTTGTCGAAATTCAAGTGCTTCACTAGTTCTTACCGGACATACTGGAACAGTTCAAAATTGGGAGTCTTCTCCTGTATCTGATTTTTCAAGCGGTATTGTAACTATAGCTAGTACATCTACTTCATATACCATTACTAACAATACTGCATCTTTATATTACAGAGCTGTTTTATCTAGTGGTGCTTCAACAAGTTATTCTAACCCTGGGTATATTCAAGTAGACCCACCAAGTGTTGGTGGTATAATTAATCCTGCTAATTTTGATATTTGTGAGAATGATGTATCAATTGGTACAATTACTTTAAGTGGTTATGTTGGAAATATTATTCGTTGGGAATCTTCAACCGATATTGTAAATTGGTCTAACATAGCCAATACAACAAATTCACTAAATTATACAGGGTTAACACAAACTACATATTATAGAGCTGTAGTACAAAATGGTGTTTGTTCTACAGCTAATTCACCTATTAGTACTATTACAGTAAATCCTCTTCCTTCTATTTTAAATATTGTAAATGAAGATCATTGTGCTGGTGAAAATCTAACATTTGGATATGCTATAGGAACAACGCCTCCAAATCAAGATTATGAATGGACTTCAAGTGCAGGGGTAATAAATACTACCTCAGAATTAAACATTACAGTTACCAAAACGGAAGATTATACGCTAACTATTACCAATACTGCAACAGGTTGTACAGTTTCAGAAGATTTTACCATCACATTATTACCTAATCCTATAGCAACAGTTGCCGGTGACGCCACAATATGTGAAGGTAACTCTATAAGCATTGGTGCTGCAAACGTTGCAGGCTCAAACTATTTATGGACAAGCAGCCCGGCTGGGTTTAGTTCAAATGTTTCAAATCCTAATGTTACTCCAACAGTTACAACTACTTATACATTGGTAGAAACTTCTGGTTCTGGTACTTGTACTGAAACTAACAATGTTACTATAACTGTAGAACCAACTCCAATAATTAACATTACTGGCAGTCCTAGTATTGCTATTTGCGAAACTGCAACTAACTACTTTATTCCTGCAACAATAACAAATCCGTATGCATCTTATAATTGGGAACTACTCCCTACTACCTCGGGAAATTTAACCGATAAACAGCCAACAGGTGTAGAATTTACACCTTCAACTACGGGAATTAACAATGGTTTTGCTACAGTACGTTTAAATGTAACTGATAACTGTGGAACAACCACTTACGAAGATATTTTAATTAATATAGACAGACAATCTATTTCAAATGCAGGTACAGATGTAGAAACTTGCGGAACAACACCAATTACTTTAAGTGGAGGAGCCTCACAATTTGCAACTAGTTATTCTTGGGCATTACCGACTGGGGCTACCGGAACATTAACTCCAACAAACAGTGTAAACACAGTTTATACTCCAAGCCTTGCAGATGTAAATAATGCCTCATTCTCTGCAGGTATTCCTATTACTTTAACAACCAATACAGCTAATGCCTGTACTTCTAACACTTCAACAGTAATTGTTACAGCAGTTGATACGCCAACAGCAAGTACTATCGCTGCAACTACTATTTGTGAAAACGAAACTTTCACGCCCGATCCGTCAAATGTTGTAATTACAAATGCTTCATCATATGTTTGGTCACATAATGGAGATGGACATTTTACAAATTCAAACAGCTTAACACCAACATACATACCTGGAACAACAGATAAATTTAATGGTACTGTTACAATTACATTAACAGCCGTTGGTAACTCACCTTGTGCTTCTGAAACAAGTGACACCATACTTTCTATTGAAAAACTACCTACTATTGATCCTATTGCAGATGCAATAGTATGTGCAAGCCCTATAAACCCATTAAATTTAAGTGCTACAATACAAAATGCTGGTACTATTTTATGGACAACAAGTGGAAATGGAAGTTTTAATGGTACAGAAACTTCTGTAACACCAATATACACTCCTAATCTTTCAGATTTAAATACAGACGTAACTTTTACTCTTACTGTTCAACCAATTAGTGCGTGTATAACTCCAGCTGTAGAAACATTTATATATACAATTAATGCTGAACCTACAGTAGATGCTGGTGGCGATGACACCGTTTGTGAAAGTCAACCAAACTATACATTAAATGCTACTGTAACCAATGCAACAGCTATACAATGGACAACTCCAGGTACTGGTACGCTAAAAAATCCAAAAACTGTAAATCCTACATATGAGTTTTCTCCGGCTGACATAATTGCTGGTTCTGTTACATTTACTTTAACTGCCAATCAAACTAGTTGTACAACAATTGATGATTCGGTAACAATTACTATACAAAGTAATCCAACAGTAAATGCTGGTCCCGCAATAACTATTTGCCAAGGACAAAGCGCTACTTTATTGGGTTCTTCAGCCAACACTAGTACAGTAGCTTGGACTAAAAGTGGAGGAACAGGAACATTTACTAATGAAAATACATTGTCACCTATATACGATTCTGCAATAGGAGAAACAGGAACAATTACTTTTACCCTAGTTGGACAAGCAATTGGCCCTTGTTCTTCACCAACATTAGGTACTTCTACAACAGTAATTATAATTGCCAATCCTACTGCGGATGCAGGTAGCGATGGACAAATATGTGAAGGAGAATCTTTTACAGTTTCAGATGCTAGTGCAACAAACGGTACCGGAACAATAGCTTGGTCTAATAATGGTGGTGATGGTACTTTTACAGGAGAAACAACCCTAACGCCAACATATCATCCTGGAACAACAGATATAAGTAATGGTTTTGTTACACTTAGTTTAACATCAACTAAAGATGATCCTTGTTATTCTGATGCAATAGATGATATGACCTTAACTATTAATAAAATACCAACAGTTAACGTTATAAACTCAACATTAGATGTTTGTTCAGGTGCAGCTCCTTTTGAAATTATGGGAGTTACAGCTTTAGATTACGACTCTTTAAAATGGACAACTACTGGCTCAGGAACTTTTAGTCCAACCGACACCCCATTAAACACTACTGCAGCAATTTATTATAACCCAACAGTTGCCGATGTAACTTCTGGCTCTGTAATATTAACATTAGAAGCAGCCAGAACACCAGCAAATTGTAATACAAGTACTACCAATACAGTAACACTTAATTTTGTAGATACACCTATTGTAAATGCAGGTCCTGACGCAACTATCTGTGAAACTGACACTTATACAACTTCAAGCGCAACTGCTTCTAATTATTCAAGTACTGCTTGGGTTGGAGGAAATGGTAGTTGGACAAACCCAACAGATATTATTAATGCTACATATACACCTACCCCTGCAGAATTAACTGCAGGAAGTGTTACGCTTACCTTAACAGCTACTGGTTTAGCTCCTTGTTTTGAAGTAGTTCAAGATCAAATAGTAATAGATTTAGAAGCATTGCCAATTATTTCTACAATTGGCACGGATGATATTTGTGCAAATAGTACCACTTATAATATTGGAGGAACTTCTATTATAAATAGCTATGAACCTGTAACTTTAGCGAATTGGTCAAGTTCTAGCCAAGGTTCATTAGGTTTTTCTTCAACAGGAGATCCTTTAAATCCTATTTATACACCAACTGCTGCAGATATTAGTAATGGTTCTGTTACCCTTACTTTAACAGTAGATCCAATTGGTCCTCATTGTACTTCACCTCAAAGTGAAAACATTGTATTAAACTTTATACCAGAACCTATTGCAAGCGCAGGAGTAGATTTAACTCAATGTGAAACACCCTTTCAAATTACAACGGCTACTGCAACATCAGGAACTTATAGTAGTTTAGCTTGGAGTGCTTCTGGAACAGGAACTTTTACTGGAGGAATAACCAATATAATAAACCCAACTTATAATCCTTCAACTGCTGATATTTTAGCAGGAACAATAGATTTAGAGTTAACAGCAAACCCAATAAGTCCTTGTGCAGCTTCTTCAGTTACAACTATAACTGTAAATATAGAGGCATTGCCTGTTATTTCAGTAACAAGCCAAGCTCCTATTTGTGAAAATGAAACAAATGTGCAAGTATTAGGAACTACCGTAACTGATGCAACAAGTTTTATTTATACTTCAAGTACTGGAACTACAATTAATAATGAAACCACATTAAATCCATTAGTAACACCAAGTGTTACGGATATTAATCTTGGTTATATAGAATTAACTATTGAAGCTACACCAAAGGCAGATTGTGGAACAACTCTAGTAACTGAAATCGTTACTATTCCTATTGAAAGAAATCCAATTGTTAATGCAGGTCTAACACAAAATATTTGTGAAGGGACAAACATTACTACTACTGATGCTAGTGTTTCTTTTGTAGATATTGCAGGAGGAAATTTATTATGGACTAATAATGGAGGTGATGGTATTTTTATAACATCAGCTAATGCAAAAACTACTACTTACCAACCTGGACCTATTGAAATAGGTAATGGCCAAGTAAATTTAACTTTAACAGGAACAGCTAATGCACCTTGTGCTACCAATGCTGTTGCCAGTGTAGTTCATACTATTATTAAAAACCCTACCCTTTCAGTAAGCCCTACTATTGTAGAAATATGTGAAGGTACTACTTATCAAGTGCAACCCGGACAAGTTACTTTTACTGATTTTAGCAATGTAGATTTTGTAACTTGGAGTGCTACATCTCCAGGTACTATTACTCAAGGAAATCCTTTAGATTTAGAACCTATTTTTACACCAAGTGCTACAGATATTTCTAATGGCTTTTCAACTTTAACAATTACAGCAACCCCAAAAGGAGCTTGTAATACAAATACTTTAACAGAAACCATAACTGTTAACATCTTAGAAAAAGCAACTATTGATGCTACACAGACAACATATACTTTTTGTGATCTTGTTCCTAAACAATTAGAAGCAACATATACAAACGCGGCTAGCTATGAATGGACAATACTTAATGGTACAGGGAGTTTTAGTTCTACAGGTGCTATTTCATCTACTTCACCAACACCACAATATTTCCCAGCAATTGATAGCAATGTTGTAGACATTTTAGTAACTGTTCAAGGAATTGCTCCTTGTGATACAACTCCGGTTTCTGAAATAATTACTTTAAATAAAATTGAAACTCCAATTGTAACATTAGCAGAAAATACAACAACACTTTGTAATTCTGTACCTTCTATAAATTTAAGTGGAGCAACAATAGATAACACAACTGCTAGCACTACTTATTTATGGACAAGTTCATCTAGTGGAGCTACGTTTAGCAATTCAACAAATCCAGTTTCAACATATACTTTTACAAGTGCAGATATTACCAATGGTTCTGTAACCTTACGTTTAACTGCAACTAGTGATGCAACATGCGCTTTAGAAGATTATGATGAAATTGTAATTACAATATTAGACACTCCAACAATTACTATTAATAACCCTACTACTGAAATATGTGAAGGTGACATTTTTGCTGTAAATTCTATAGCAACAACTACCAACGCAAGTTCATATTTATGGGAAACTAATGGAACTTCTGACGGAACATTTACCAATGCTAATAATTTAACATTAGCAGAATATACACCTGGAGCTAATGATATTTTAAATGGTTCTTTCACCATTCAATTAACTGCATCAGGAACAACTACTTGTTCTCCTGCAATTGAAACTACCATAGTAAACATTATTAAGCAACCTGTTGTAAATACAGGTTCAGGAAATGGAATAACTTGTGCTTCAGAACCTTTTGACATTACTGGTGTTACAGGACAAAATTATGATACTTTATCATGGGCTTCAATGAGCAGTACTCCTGGTACATTTAGTAATACTGCTATTTTAAACCCTACCTATACTCCTAGCGCTATTGAAATAGCTTCCGGATTGCCAATTGTATTAAGAATTACAGCTCAACCAACAACTCCTTGTTCATCTTCAGTTTTTGATGAAATAATATTAAACTTATCTCCTGAGCAAGTTGTAAATGCCGGAGCAAATGTTACTATTTGTGAAGGAGAAGATGTTATTTTAAATGGTTCGGCTACAAACTCTTCAAGTGTTTATTGGACTACAAGTTCAACAGGAACTACTTTTGCAACTACTGAAAATACTAGTTATACGCCAAGTACTTTAGATAAAAATAATGGTACTGTAACACTTACGTTACATGCTGTAAGTGATACCAATTGTGCTGAAGTTACAGATGATGTTGTTGTAACCATTGTTAAACAACCAATAGCCAATGCCGGACCTTCTATAACTATTTGTGAAGGTGAAACGTATACCTTACTTGCTGGAGAAGCAACTGCTACCAATGAAACTTCTTTATTATGGACGGTATCTGGCGGTGGAAGTATTACTGCGGGTACTGAAACAACCTTAACACCTGAATATGTTCCTAATGCAGGACAATCAGGAATCGTTACATTAACATTAACTGCCTTTGCTGATCCAGCTTGTGGAAGTGCTTTTGATTCTGTAGCTACTAAAACTATAAATATAACCGCTAGCCCAACTGTAAATATACCAGCAAATAGCACTATTTGTCAGGGTGAAAGTTTAACAATTACTGCTGCAGAAGCAACATCTACAAATTATAGCACATTAGTTTGGACATCATCTAATGGATTGGGAACTTTTTCTCCATCAAATACAGCTGCTACTGTCTATACTCCTACCCCTGCACAAACAGGTTTGGTAACATTAACATTAAAAGCAATTGCCTTAAATGGATCTTGTACTGATGTTTCAAGCGATTTAAATCTTACAATTGCACCTTCTGTTATTGTTGAAGCTGGAACAGGCACTACTATTTGTGAGGATGAAACTTATACAATATCAGGTGCTTCTGTATCAAACGGAAGTGGTGTATTCAATTGGTCTATTTCAGGACCTGCAACAATTACCGCTGGTACTGAAACAACATTAACTCCTGAAATAGTTCCTAATATTGGAGCTTCAGGAATAGTAACTGTAACTTTAGAAGCTGCAGGTCCTGCTACTTGCCCATCTCCTAAAACTGATACAGTATCTATTACTATTAATCCATTACCAATAGTTATTGCCGGAACGCCAATTGAAGCGTGTGAAGGTATTACAGAAATTCAATTAGACGGAACTGGTAGCAACGCTTCTAGTTATATTTGGACTCATACTGGTGCAGGAACAATACAAACAACAACAGACCCGCTTAAACCAAAATACATTCCAGCTGCAGCTGATTTTTCAAACCCTTCTGGAGAAACAATAATTACTGTTTTCTTAGAAGCAACTGGTATAGGTAGCTGTGGAAATCCAATAGCAAGTACTACAATTACTTTATATTCAAATCCAACAGTTTTTGCAGGATCAGATATACCAACTTGTGAAGGAACATCAGTTACTTTAAGTGGAGCAACCGCAACTAATTATAGTGCCATCACTTGGTCAACTAGTGGAAATGGAACATTTGATTATTCAACTATAGGTGGTGTTATAAATCCAATTTACACACTTGGATCTTCAGATACTAGTGATGTTACTTTAACAATGTCTGCAACACCAAATATTGCCTGTACAGCAGGTGATATTACTGATGAAGTAGTTCTTAATATTACACAATTACCAACAATTACTGCTACTACAAATGAAATTACTTTATGTGCAGAAACATTTACGTTGCCAGATCTTGTAACAATTACAAACAGTACAAATTATACTTGGACAAATACAACAGTAGTTTCAAATAAATCTGTTCCAGTATATGAAACAACAGAAACACCATCAATAACACCAACTGTTGATGAAATTAATAATGGTTTTATATTATTAACTTTAATTGCACAACCAACGTCTCCATGTGTTGGAACTGCTGAAAAAACAATTAAGGTTAACTTAAATGCTGCACCAACAATTGATGCAGGAACTCTTATTTCAATATGTTCAGATACAAATCCAATATTATTAAACTTTGGAGCTAGTGTATCGCCAAGTAGTACTACATATAATTGGACAACAGATGGTACAGGAACAATTTTAGCAAGTACCGTAAATAGTTTAGTGCCACAATATACACCTGGGATAAATGAAACAGGTGCCGTTACATTTACATTACACGCATCTAATCCTTCACCTTGTGTAGGTGAAACAACGGACACTGTAACTGCAAACATTACACCTTTACCAATAGCTGATGCAGGTTCAGATGCTACAATTTGTGAAGGATCATCTTTTAATGTTACAGATGCTGATATACAATTTGAAACTTCTATAGAGTGGATAGCTTCTACTCATGAATCTGGAACTCCTCTTTCTACAGGAACTTTTAATCCAATAAGTGCAGATATAGATACTCCTACTTTTACACCAAGTCTTGATGATATTTCTAGAGGATATGTATTTCTTACTGTAAAAGCAACTAATGCTTGTGGTACATCTTCAGATTATATGAAATTAACTATTGATCCAGGTGTTGGGGTATTTGCAGGTAATAATACTTTACTTTGTGAAGGAGAATCTTATACCTTATTTGATGCTATTGCAACAAGTGCAGCTGGAGGTGTTGAATGGACAAGTGCTCAAAATAGTAATGGAACATCTATTTCTAGTTATGTAGGTGGTACTTTTAGTAGCACAACTAATACCAATCCTACATATACACCAAGTGTTGATGATATTAATCAAGGCTATGTATTCCTTATTTTAACAGGTACGGGAGCTGGAACATGTAGTGTTGATGATAGCTTTATGCGAATTGACATTACAAAAAAACCTACAATTACTGTAACAGATGTTGCTTTATGTGTTGATTCTCCAAGCATTACATTGAATAGTATTGCTGATAATTATAAAACAATTAGTTGGAGTATTTATAGTGGCCCTGGAAGTTTATCTGGCACAAATACAGAAACACCAACTTTTACTTCTGGATTAACATCATCAATAACATCATTACAAACTACTATTGCAAGAGCGGTATTAGAGCCAAATGATGGATGTTCTTCATTAGAAACAGTAATTCAAGATTTAATTATTACCATTCAACCATTACCAACTGTTCAAGCCGGAGATAATGGAGAAGTATGTTACGTTTCTGGACAACCAATAGCATTATTTCCAATAAATAATACAAATGTAATTAATGCAAGTTCTCAAAGTTGGTCAACTTCTGCTATAGGAACATTTACTGCGGGAACACCTACTAATTATCAATCCTTAGCAAATAATTGCCCGGGAACAGAAGACTTAACATTAACTGCTGATGGTATTGGAGCTTGTAGTTCTAAAAATGTTTCTGATGTAGTAACTTTAAGTATTAGTTGTGAAGCCCCAGATTTAGGTACAATAACATCAAGTTCTCCAACTATTCTTTGTGCTGGAACAACAGGCGTTGTTTATCAAGTAGCAAACAACTTAAGCGTTACTAATTATAACTGGTCAGTTCCAACCGGAGCAACAATTGTAAATCAATCTGTAAATACAATTACAGTAGATTATGGTTTTGGAGCAATGAATGGAAATGTTGCTGTATACGCATCTAATTCTTGCGGAAATGGATCAATTTCAACATTACCAATTACAGTAAACCCTGTTCCAGTTGCTTCTTCAATAACAGGAAATACTACAGTTTGTGCAGGCGAAACAGGTGTTTCTTATACCGCTGCATTAATCCCTGGAGCTACAAGTTATACTTGGACACTACCTGCTGGCGTTAATCTGATTTCAGGTGCTACAACAAATACAATTACTGTTGATTTCACAACAACAGCTGTTAATGGAGACATTATAGTACAAGCTAATAATTCTTGTGGATCAGGTGCACAATCTGTGCTTCCAATAACAGTAATTTCAGAACCTACTCTAACACCAATTACAACATCTGCAATATGTTCTGGTGAACCGTTTAACCAAACTTTAACTAGTACTAGTGGAGTTACCTTTACCTGGGATAGACCAATACAAAGTGGTATTGACGGTGCTGCTTCTGGTTCAGGTGACATAGTAAATGATATACTATTAAATACAACAAATAGTACTCAAACAGTAGTTTACAACATTACATTAACTTCTTCTGAAGGTTGTACTTCAACTGATACTATTTCTGTAAATGTTGATCCATATCCACAGTTAACAAATGCTCCTTCAGTTACTGAAATATGTTCTGGAGATATATTTAATTATGCTCCAACAAGTGATACTTCTGGAACTATATCTTGGTCTAGAGCAACTACCCCAGGAATAACAGAACCTGGATCTAGTAATATTACAACTCCTATTAACGAAACATTAACCAATACTACTGATGCGGTTATTACCGTTGATTATGAAATCACACTACCTACAACAGCTGGTGGTTGTACAGATACTGTTATTGTTTCATTAGATATAACTCCTTCTCCATCGCCTGCAAATGTAATTGCTGGTAATGCAACAGTATGTGCAAATACAACAGGATACACATATACAGTGCCTGCTATAGCAAACGCAACATCATATGTTTGGTCAGTACCAACAGGAGCGACTATTGTTTCTGGAACTACTACTAATACAATTACTGTAGATTTTAGTGCAAGTGCTGTTTCTGGAAATATTGAAGTTTATGGAACCAACTTATGTGGAAGTGGAACTCCTGATCTTTTCCCTATTAATGTAATTGCTCCTCCAACTCTATCAAATGCACCTGTTGCCGCTGAAATTTGTTCTGGAGATTCATTTACTTTCACTCCTAAAAGTGCTACTGCAACTTCATTTGAATGGGAAAGAAATACAATTAGTGGAATATCAACGGTTCCAAATACTGGTACTGATGATATTAATGAAATTTTAACAAATACTACTTTAACCCCAGTTACTGTTACATACACATTTACACTTACAACTGCTGATGGTTGTTCTAATACTGAAGATATACAGGTACAAGTAAATCCAACTCCTGTATTAAACAATTTAGCTTCTGCTCCTGTAGAAATTTGTTCTGGGGATGCGTATAGCTTTACGCCTTCAGCAACACCTGCTTCCACAATTTCTTGGACTAGAAATACTACTGCTGAAATATTAGAAGGTACAACTTCTGGAACTGGGACAATAAATGATACGTCATTAACTAATCTTACAGAATCTGTTGTAACTGTTGTATATAACCTTACTATAGATGATGGTAATTGTATTAATAATACAACATTAACTGTTGATGTTAATCCAATACCAAGTGCTGCTCCTATTATAAACGGTTTAACTTCTGTTTGTACAGGATCTACTGGAAATGTTTATACAGTAAATAATATTCCTAATGCAACTGAATACTTGTGGACGTTACCTAATGGTAGTCCTGTAACTACTACTAGTAATACTTTAGTAATTAATTTTGCTGCAACAGATACTACTGGAGATCTTACAGTTCAGGGTAAAAACAGTTGTGGTGTTGGTGCTCTTTCTCCTCCACTTACAATAAACGTTGTTGCTCCTCCAACTCTATCAAATGCACCTGTTGCTGCTGAAATTTGTTCTGGAGATTCATTTACTTTTACTCCTACAAGTGCTATTGCAACTTCATTTGATTGGGAAAGAAATACAATTAGTGGAATATCAAACGCGCCAAATACTGGAACTGATGATATTAATGAAATTTTAACAAATACTACTTTAACTCCGGTTACTGTTACATACACATATACGCTTACAACTGTTGATGGTTGTTCTAATACTGAAGATATACAAGTACAAGTAAATCCAACACCTGCATTAAATTCAGCTGCACCAATGCCTATTTGTTCGGGTAGTAATTTCGTATATACTCCTACAAGTGATCCTGCAGCAAGTACTATAAACTGGGCAATTGTAAATTCAACTGATTTTAATGCATCGGGATCAAGTGCTGGTTCTGGAGCCATAAATCAAACTTTAACAAACTTAACTACTAACACAATTACCGTAGTTTATAACCTTGAAATTATTGCTAATGGTTGTTCTAATAATACTTCAATAAGTGTTGATGTTTCACCATTACCAGATACACCAGGTACAATTTCTGGTGATGCGATTGTTTGTGAAGGATTTAATGGAGACTATAGCATACCAACCATTGATGCCGCAACATCTTATAATTGGGTATTTAATGATGGAACTACAAGTTCTTCTTTTACAACTACTACAAATACTTTAAATTTTGGTCCAATTACAAGTTCTGGAAATTTAACAGTACAAGGTGGGAATGCTTGTGGAACAGGAACAATATCATCAGACTTTAATATTACTGTAATTACACCTCCTGTACTTTCAAATGCACCGATTGCTGCTGAAGTTTGTTCAAATGACCTATTTAGTTACACTCCTGAAAGTACTTCCAATATAAATCAATATGATTGGGAAAGAGTAATTGTTTCGGGAATTTCAAATAGCCCAAGTTCTGGAACAGGAGCTATTAATGAAACATTAATTAACACAACCACAGCACCAATAACAGTAAAATATACTTATTTAATAACAACTAATGAGGGTTGTATTAATTCTGAAGATATAGATGTAATTGTTCAACCTTTACCAATTTTAAATTCAGCTGCACCTAGCCCAATTTGCTCAGGAACTAACTTTATTTATAATCCTACAAGCGAGCCAGCTGCAAGTATAATAAACTGGTCAATTGTAAATTCAAGTGATTTTATTGCTTCAGGATCAAGTACTGGTACTGGAACTATAAATCAGACTTTAACAAATTTAACTAATAGTGTAGTAACTGTAATTTATGACCTAGAGATTATTGCTAACGGTTGTACAACCAATACAAGTATTAGTGTAGATATTACACCACTACCAGACCCTGCAGGATTAATTACAGGTATTAGTAATGTGTGTGCTGGTAGCGCTGGAAATAGCTATACAGTACCTTTAATTACAAATGCTACAAGTTATTTATGGACTTTACCTGATGGTTCTACAGTACCAACTTCAGGAAATACACTTGTAACATCTTTTAGTTCTTTAGCTACTCCTGGAAATTTAACTGTACAAGGAATAAATTCTTGTGGAGTTGGAACAGTATCGGATCCTTATTATATAAACATTATTGCCCCTCCTACACTTTCAAATATTCCTGTAAGTGCAGAAGTTTGTTCTAATGAACAATTTAATTATACTGCAGATAGTAATTCTGCAATTACATATAATTGGACAAGAAGTTTTGTACCAGGAATTAGCCCTGCAACATCCTTAGGTAATTCTAAATTAATTAACGAAATACTTACAAATACAACAAACTCAGCAATCACAGTTACTTATACATATACTTTAGAAACAGCTGAAGGTTGTAGTAATACTGTACCTCAAGAAGTACAAGTTATTGTGAACCCATCTCCAGAATTAACCTCTATTTCACCAGCTCCTGTTTGTTCAGGTTCAAATTTTATATATCCGCTTACCAGCAATATACCTGGTGCAACCTTTACTTGGGAAAGAGCTGCAATTTCAGATATTTCAGAAGGTTTCAGTTCTGGTACTGGTGATATTTCAGAGACCAGTTTAACAAACTTAACAACAAACGTTGTTTCAGTTTCTTACAATATTGAAATTAATGATGGAACTTGTTTTTCATATACAACTTTAAGTGTTGATGTAACACCTACACCAAGTGATGCTCAAAACATTTCAGGTACTAATACATTGTGCGTTGGAGAAACGAGTGTAGTTTATACAACACCAACTATTCCTAATGCAACAGAATATTTATGGAACTTACCTAATGGTAGTACACAAACTACATCAAGTAATAGTATTACTCTTGATTTTGCTGTAACAGATACTTCTGGGAACTTAACAGTACAAGGTAAAAATGATTGTGGTGTTGGAGCATTATCTGCACCGTATTATATTAACATTATTACCCCTCCTACACTTTCAAACATACCAGTTAGTGCAGAAATTTGTTCAAATAAACAATTTAACTATACTGCAGATAGTAATTCTGCAATTACATATAATTGGACAAGAAGTTTTGTGCCAGGAATTAGCCCAGCAACAGGAGCAGGTTCTAATTCAATTAATGAGATACTAACAAATGATACAAATTCAGCAATCACTGTTATTTATACTTATACTATAGAAACTGCCGATGGTTGTAGTAATAATGCACCTCAAGAAGTTCAGGTTACTGTAAACCCTTCTCCAGAATTAACATCTATTACACCAGCACCTGTTTGTTCTGGTTCAAGTTTTATATATCCACTTACCAGCAATATACCTGGAGCAACCTTTACTTGGCAAAGAGCTGCTATTTCAGATATTTCAGAAGGTTTTAGTTCTGGTATTGGTGATATTACAGAAACTAGTTTAACAAACTTAACTACTAATGTTATTACAGTTACTTACGATATTGAAATAAATGATGGAACTTGTATTACCAATACAACTTTAAATGTTGATGTAACACCAATACCAAGTGATGCTCAAAACATTTCAGGTACTACTACATTATGTGCAGGAGAAACTGGTATGGTTTACACAACACCAAATATTGCTAACGCAAAAGAATATATTTGGAATTTACCTAATGGTAGTACACAAACTACAACAAGCAACAGTATTACTATTAATTATGCTACTACAGATACATCTGGAAATTTAACAGTACAAGGTAAAAATGATTGTGGTGTTGGGGCTGTTTCTGCTCCACTACCAATTAATGTTATTGCTGTTCCAACTTTATCTAGCTCATTAACACCAAGTCCAATATGTTCAAATGAATTATTTAACTATACATCAACTAGTACAAATACTTCTCTTACATTCTCTTGGACAAGAGCTGAGAAAGTAGGAATATCTAATCCTGAAAGTTTTGGAAATGGAGACATTAATGAAACGTTAATTAACAATACAGATTCTAGTATTGCAGTTGATTATATTTATACGCTTACTTCTCCTGAAGGTTGTTCTAACACGGAAACAGTTAGTGTTATTGTTAATCCACTTCCTTCATTAGATTTGGTTGCTACAAATGCTCCATCAAATGTTTGCTCTGGAACGTCATTCACTTTTACACCAACAATGAATAGCTTACCTATAACATCAGGACCTATTTTATGGAGTAGAAATGCAATCGCAGAAATAGATGAAATTAATAATTCAGGTTCTGGAGTTATTTCTGAAACTTTAACTAACAATCAATCAGTACCAGTTACTGTTACTTATAAATTAACTCTTCCTTCTACTGCTGATGGTTGTGCTAATACAGTAACTACTATAGAAATTGTTATTGATCCTGTTCCAGATGCTGCTACAGCAATTACAAGTTCTGATCAAATGATTTGTGCTGGTTCTACAGGAAACGTTTATACCGTTAGCCCTATAACTAACGCAACATCTTATTTATGGACATTACCTGATGGAAGTACAAATACAACTACAAATAATACCATAACTATAAATTATGCTTTAGGCTCACCTTCAGGTAACCTAACAGTACAAGGTAAAAATGATTGTGGTTTTGGAGCTGTTTCACCTCCATTTGCTATAGACGTAATTGCGCCACCAACGTTATCTACTTCATTAACTGATGCAGTTTGTTCAAACACTATATTTAATTACCCTCCTAATAGTACTTCAAGTAATGTAACTTACTCTTGGTCTAGAGCTTTAAACACTAATATTTTAAATACTAGTACTTCTGGAACAAATGATATTAATGAAACACTTATTAATACTTCTAATAGTGATGTACTTGTAGATTATGTTTATACACTAACTACAGATATTGGATGTACAAATACAGAAACATTAACAGTTACTGTACACCCATCTCCTACTTTAGACTTTACAATAAACTCACCGGCAACTGAAATTTGTTCTGGAGATTTATTTGAATATGATCTTGATGCTAATTTAAGTGCAAACCCGGTTACAACTGGTTCTGTTTCTTGGACTAGAAATGATGAAACTGGAATTACTTCATCTGGTGTTAATAATGGAACTGGAATTATTTCAGAAACGTTAACAAATTCAACAAGTAATATTATAGCGGTAACTTACACTTTACAACTACCTGCTACTAGTCCTCAAGGATGTTCAGCTACAGAAACTATAGTTGTAAATGTTAATCCTACTCCAATTGCTGCTGTAGGTGGTGGTGGAGATACTTGTTTAAATAGTACAGATGATTTAATAACCTTTACTGGTTCTAATAGCTCTGCACCTTATACTTTTGAATATACTATTAATTCAGGGGCTTTAAATACCATATCAACTATTGGAACTAATAATAGCGTTCAAGTTGGATCGTCTTCTAGTGCTGTAGGAACATTTAACTACGAATTACAAAGAATAATAGATGCAAATGGATGTGAAACCGATTTAACAGCTTCACCTCTTGCTATTACAATAAATGTAAATGGAGCACCGACATTAATAGTTACAGATCCACAACCTATTTGTGAAAATGGAACTACTGATTTAACTGACCCATCAATTACAGCTGGTTCAGATTCTGGATTAGACTTTACATATTGGACTGATGCAACTGTTACCAACCCATATTACACACCCGATAATGCAGTTGCAGGAACATATTTTATTAAAGCTACATCAACTACAACTGGTTGCTCTGCTATAGAAACAGTAAACGTTACGGATGTTCCATTACCTGAAATTGTAGTTAATAGTCCAACTATTTGTGAAGGTGAAATTGCTTCAATTTATGCTAGCCCAAAAAATGTTACACAAACATATCCGGCTGGAACAACTGGAGACACTTATACATATGCTTGGAACCTTACTAGTTTAGGTATGACTCCTGGAAATGTTGAAGCTTTTAATACCGCTACAACTCTTGCGCCAGGAACTTATAATTATAGTGTAGATATTGCTAGTGTTTTAAGACCTACTTGTGTTAGTGCAACAGTATTTGGTACATTAACTGTAAATGCTTTACCAACGGCTGTAATTAGTCCGTTAACTTCATCAGTATGTGTTGATGAAACTGCATCAGTAACATTTACTGCTAATTCAGGAATATCTCCTTATACTTTTGAGTATAATATTAATGGAGCTCCAACAAAATCTATAACATCTACTGGAAATGTAATTACCATTCCAGTTGCTAGTAGTATAGCTGGTACTTACAATGTAAACTTATTAAGTGTTACTAGCGGAAGTCCATCATCTTGTAAACAAAATATTACAGGACAAACTCATACATTAAATGTACTACCCGCTCCTAGTTTAACTATTGCCGACCCTGCTCCTATTTGTGATGGAGAAACTGTAGATTTAAGTACTACTATAACTTCTTATGACAATGGCTTAACATATAGTTATTGGGCTAATATTACTGCTACAACAGCAATTACAAATTCAAATGCCGTTAGTGCCGGAACTTATTATATTAAAGCTGAAAATAGTATTGGATGTTCTAGTATTGCTGAAGTTAATGTAATTGGAATTCCTTTAACAACTGTTTCTGTAAATAGTGAAACTATTTGTGATGGTGATACAACTACTATTACAGCAACTCCGAACATTACTGGAAGCTATAATTATAATTGGACAGTACCAACAGGTGCTATGGCCCCAGGCAATGTTTCTACATTTAATACATCTGTTGCGGGATCTTACTCTGTATTTATTTCAGATAAAGATGCTCCATATTGTGAAAGTTCTACTGGTACAGGCGTAGTTACTGTAATAGCTTTACCAACGGCTGTAATTAGTAGCTCAGCTTCACCAGTTTGTATTGGTGGTTCTGCAGCAGTAACCTTTACTGCAAGTTTAGGAACTGCTCCTTATACTTTTGAGTACGATATTAATGGTGGTACAACAGAATCTATAGAATCTGCAGGAAATACTATTACCGTTTCAATTGATACTGATGTTGCAGGCACATATAATGTTAATTTATTAAGTGTTGCTAGCGCAAGTCCAAATTCTTGTAAACAAACATTAACTGGGCAAACTCAAACAATAGAAGTATCTGATCCTCCAAGTTTAACTATTACAAATCCGGGTCCTATTTGTGAAGGAGAAACAGTAGATTTAAAAACTACTATTACTCCATTTGATAATGGTTTAATATATACTTATTGGACTAATATTACTGCAACAACATCACTTTCAAATCCAGCTGCTGTTGGTGCCGGATCTTATTATATTAAAGCTGAAAACAGTACTGGATGTACTAATATTTCTGAAGTTAATGTAACAGCATCTCCTTTAACAACTGTAACTCTAAATAGTGAAACTATTTGTGAAGGTGATAACGCTACTATTACAGCATCACCAAGTACTCCTGGTAATTATAATTATAACTGGACAGTACCTGCTGGGGCAACAACACCTGGTAATGTTCCTACATTTGACACATCTGTAGCAGGTTCTTATACTGTATTTATTACAGATAAAGATGCTCCATATTGTGAAAGTACTACTGCTACAGGAGTTGTTACTACAATACCTTTACCAACAGCTATAATTAGTACTTTAACATCTCAAGTTTGTGTTGATGGTTCTGCAGCAGTAACCTTTACTGCTAGTTCAGGTACAGTTCCTTATACCTTTGAATACAATATTAATGGTGGACCATTAACACCTATAATATCTTCAGGAAATACTATTACCGTTTCAATTGATACTAGTGTTGCTGGTTTTTATAATGTAAACTTATTAAGCGTTACTAGTGGAAGTCCAAATTCTTGTAAACAAACTTTAACTGGACAAACTCAAACAATAGAAGTATCTGATCCTCCAAGTTTAACTATTACAAATCCAAATCCTATTTGTGAAGGTGATACTGTTGATTTAAAGAATACTATTACTCCATTTGATAATGGTTTAATATATACTTATTGGACTAATATTACTGCAACAACATCACTTTCAAATCCAGCTGCTGTTGGTGCTGGATCGTATTATATTAAAGCTGAAAATAGTACTGGATGTACTAATATTGCTGAAGTTAATGTAACTGCAATGCCTTTAACATCTGTTACTGTAAATAGCGAAACTATTTGTGAAGGTGATAATGCTACTATTATTGCAACACCAAGTACTCCTGGTAATTATAATTATAACTGGACAGTACCTGTTGGGGCAACAACACCTGGTAATATTTCTACATTTGATACAACTGTAGCAGGTTCCTACTCTGTTTTCATTACAGATAAAGATGCTCCATATTGTGAAAGCACTACTGGAACAGGAGTAGTAACTGTAAATACTTTACCAACAGCTACTATCAATCATGATAATACTGAGGTTTGTATAGATTCTCCTTTAATAATTACATTAACAGGTGCAAATGGAACTGCTCCATATACATTTGAATATATTGATCAATATGGTGCTACACAAACCGTAACATCAACTTTAACTGAGAGTACCATTGAACTTAATACAAGCACTCCTGGTACATATACTGTTAATTTAATAAGTATCACTGATTCAAGTTTTAATCCTTGTACACAAGCAATAACGGATCAAACGGCTACATTAAAAGTATTGCCTCCGCCAAGTTTAGTCGTAACAGATCCAGACACAATTTGTGAAGGTGAAACTGCCGATTTAACTGATCCTGCAATTACTGTTGGTTCAGATCCTGGATTAACGTTTACTTATTGGACAAACATTGCAGCTTCAGAACCTGTTGCCAATCCAATGGCTGTGACTCAAGGAGCTTATTATATTAAAGCTGAAGATATTACTACAGGGTGCTCTTTTAATATTAAAGAAATTGTAGTAAAAGCTAATCCATTACCAACACTTACTGTTAATAATCCAGTAATATGTGAAGGTAACATAGCAACTATTCAGGTTATCCCTACTCCTGCTGGCTCATATAACTATGTTTGGAGAAACTTACCTGCTGGAGTTCCTAATCCTGGAAATGTTTCTACTTTTGATACAACTATTCCTGGTGATTATTATGTAACAATAATAAATCAAAATGCTCCATATTGTGAAAGTTCAGAAGTTAAAACTTCTGTAACTGTTAATCCATTATCAACAGCTACAATCACTTCTTCTAATAGTGAAGTTTGTTTAAACACACCTGCAACTGTTACATTTACAGGAGCAGTTGGTATGGCTCCATACAAATTTGAGTATAATATAAATGGTGGTGCAACTCAGTCTGTTACTTCTATTGGTAATTCTGCAACAATTTCGCTTAACACAAGTGTTGCTGGTGCATATGATGTTAATTTAACAAGTATTACAGACGGAAGTTCTGATACTTGTACTCAATCATTAACTGAAACAGTATCTATTAACGTTAGAGATATACCTGCAGTAGATGCTGGTGTAGATGATGAAATTCAGGTTTGTGCTGGTGAGGAAGTAACATTAACAGCTTCTGGTACAGCAACGTCTTATACTTGGAATAATGGTGTGGTAGATGGTGTACCTTTTAAACCTGTGTTGTCTTCAACATATACTTTAACAGGTACTGATAATTTTGGATGTGAAAATACAGATGATATAAAAATAACAATTATACCTGCAATTACAGGAACTATTAAATCACCATATGATTTTGAAGTTTGTAAAGATGCTCCTTCTCCAACAATCACTTTTGTTGGTGATAAAGGAACTGCACCTTATACTTTCACTTATGAAATAAGTTCAGATTTATTAGCAACGCCAATAACAGGTAGTGTTACTTCATCTGGTAACGAAGTTGATTTAGATACTGAAATACCTACAACATTAACAGGTTTATATACTGTTACTTTATTAAGTATTAAAGATAATGCTAGCTGTAATAATGGTGATTTAATTGCACCAACGCAAGCCTTTATTAACGTGTTAGATGCTGGTGTTAATCCATTAAACTTAATTGAAGTAAGTCAAATAGTTTGTGAAAATGAACCAATTATAGATATTATATTTGAAATTAATGGTTCACCTACAAATGCTTATGTAGATGACTTACCAGGTGGTGTAACTAGTGAATATGTGCCTAGCACTACTCCTGGTAACCCAGGTATTTTAACCATAACAGGTAGTCCAAATGAAACTGGTGAATTTGAGTATACAGTAAAAACTTCTAGTTCATTATTAGGATGTAATACTGATTTCGTTGGAACATTAACAGTTAATGAAACTGGAAAATTATCATTACAAATCCCTGGTTCAGATATTCAGAATGTTTGTAATAATAATTCTATTACTGATATAACTTATGATTTAGAAGGTGGTGCTACAGGTGCAACTGTAGAGTTTTCTCCTAATGCTCCTGCCGGTATTTCATATACAGTTAGCGGTACAACCGTTAAAATTTCAGGTACTCCAACTGAGACTGGAGTCTTTAGTTATACTGTAGAAACATTTTCAACTGAAAATGATTGTAATCAAACAACAGAAACTGGAACAATAAACATAACTGAAAGTGAAATTCTTTTAGCCTCTGGAACTTCAGTTCAATCAACCTGTATTAATAATGCTATAGAAAACATTGTTTATAGTATCTCAACAACTCCTTCAACAGCTCCAGCAGCAGCATTAACGCTTTCTGGAACATTACCTGAAGGTGTAACTTTTGACCCTATTACAGGTATCATTGCAGGATCGCCAACTCAAGGTGGTACTTTTACATATAGTATAGAATCTTCAACCGGTTGCGCTGCACCAATTACTGGTGAAATAAATGTAAATACCAATATAGCTACAGTTCTTATAGAAAATGGTTTAAGTGAAATTGAAGTATGTGAAGGAAATGAAATTACATTAACAGCGACAGGAGCTGATACTTACGAATGGTATAAACTAGATGCTTCTGGTATTCCAGTTCTACTAATAAATACAGATGCCTATACTTTCACTCCTACAACAAACCAAACATATTTTGTAACTGGTTCTTTAGCTGATGGATGTGATAATACAGCTCAAATAAATGTAATTCTTAAACCAACTATTAATGCCTCTATAACAGGACTTAATACATATGAAGTTTGTAAAAATGATACAGAACCAACAATTACATTTACTGGTTCAAATGGTATTGCTCCTTACACGTTTACTTATACAATAAATGGTATAGAATATACAAACTCAAGTATAGGAACTAGTGAAAGTGCAATAATAAATATACCTACAACTTTTGCTGGAGATTATAAGATTGAACTAATTAATGTTGAAGACTCAAGTACTTATAGTTCTTATTGTAATACTCCTACCCTTTTAGAACCTAAAACTGCTAACGTAGTAGTATTTGATTCGGGTATAAGTCCGCAAGCTGATTCTGAAATTTATCAAACAGTTTGTGAAAACAATCCTATAGTAAATATTAATTTTGATATTACAGGAGATGCTACAGATGCAACGGCTGAAGGTTTACCTTCAGGAGTTACAGCTAGTTTAGCCGGAAATGTACTTACTATATCAGGTGTACCAACAGTAGTAGGTAGTTTTGATTATACAGTAGTTACATCAGGACCTTTACCAACTTGTAATTCTTCATTTAGTGGTAATTTAACAATTAATGAAAATGATACTATAACACCTATTGACACAAAATTATCATCACAGCTAATTTGTCAATGTAATGATATATCTCCTATACTATATAGATTAGGTGGTAGTGCAACTGGTGCTAAAGTAACTGGTTTACCTTCAGGAATTATTTGGAATATTGAAGATGATATTTTAACAATTTCTGGAAATAGTTGTGATACAGCTAATAAATACACTTACACAATAACTACTGTAGGTACTTGTGATAGTACAACCACAACTGGTGAAATTGAAATAACAACTCCGGCTGGTTTATCATTAATAAATGGTAATGCTAATGAAATTGTTTGTATAAGTAACAACTTACCAAACAACATTCAATACCAAGGTACTGCTGGTCAATTATTAAAACTATATGGTGTTTTACCTCCAGGTGTTTTATTTACTACAGATCAAGCAACAGGTAGTGGTATTATAAGTGGTACTCCTTATCTTACAGGAACCTATAATTATAGTATTACATCTGAAACTGGATGTAGTGATGTTCTTGAAGGAAGTATTATTGTAGAACCGGATGCATTTATTGATTTAAATACAGATAGTGAAAGTATCAATCAAGTTGCTTGTATTGGCACTGCAATTGAAACTTTAAAATATAGAATTCCATTAAGTGTTTCAAACTTATCAATTACACCTACATTACCTGCAGGAATTAATTATGTGGTTGTAGATGATGAATTGATTATTACTGGAACACCAACAGCAATTTTACCTAAAACTACTTTTAATATAAATGTTGTTGGAACATGCGGAAGTGCTTCAACTGATTTTACATTGAATGTTGAAGATATCCCTGTAATTACTTTAGAAACTAGTTCAGGTACAACAACACAGTCTGTTTGTCAGAATGGTGATATAACTCCTATTCAGTTTACTGTAAGTCCAGCAGGTACATCAATTGATACAAGCTTATTACCTAGCTTTATTACTGCCACAGAAATTAATCCTACTACTGGATTATGGGAATTAACAGGAAAACCAAAAAGTACTGGTACTTTTAGTTTTGAAATTCAAACATTAGGAAACTCTAATTGTTCTGCTAGCTTGCCTATTGAAATTCAAAATTTATACGCAGCAGTTAGTGTTGTATTAAATTCTGGATCTGATAATCAAACTCTTTGTTCATTTAACACTCCTATTGGAGATATTGTTTACAACATAACAGGAAATATTCCAGATCCAAGTATTGTAAATGTAACTGGTTTGCCTAATGGCGTATCTTTTGCTACAACTACTACTGCTACTGGTATGTTACTTACTATTAGTGGACAGTCTACAGAATCAGGTGTTTTTGAATATGAATTAATCTATGATACTTGTGGAACACTTAAAAAAGGTGTTATTGAGATTTCATCTCCAATGTCTATAAATAGTAATGTAACTCAAATATCTTGTAATGGAGGTGATGCAGAAATTTCCGTTGAAATATTTGGTGGTGTTCCATTTATAGATAAGAATGGTAACCCTTTATATGCAATTAAATGGGAAGGACCAAATGGATTTAGACAAAATCAAAGCACTATTAAAGGGTTGCTTCCTGGTGATTATACAATTAGTGGAACAGATGCAATAGGTTGTAGTATACCTTCAGCTACTTACACAATTGAACCATTAAGTCCTTTATATATCGATTTAATAGATACTACTGTTGCCACTGGTTGTGATGGATCTTTAGGTTGTGCAAACTTTGATTACATTGGAGGTTCTGGTATATATACTTCTTTCTTATTAGAGTATTCTAACCCACAAAGTAAAACTTGGGAAGTAACAACACCTTTAAATAACAACTATTATAATATTTGTGATTTAGAACCAGGTTTATATAGAATAACAGTTGAAGATAGCGAAGGTTGTATAACTGATCCTTTCTTATTTACTGTTGAAAATGGAAGTGACTTTGCAATTGAAAATTTAGTTTTAGAAGAAAGTTTATGTAATGGAGAAACAGGAATAATTATGGTTGAAGTAAATTCAATTGATACAAATCTTATTTTCCAATACAACGGGAAACCGGTAACTTCAACTTCTTTAGGAAATAATTTTTATGAAGTTCAAATTGATGCAAGTGCTGTAACAAATGGAGTTTTATCAGTAACAAATATTGAAGGGTGTACTCTTACAAGAGATATTATCCTAAAAACTTTAGATCCTGATTTTGAATTTACATCTTTCGAATTTATAACTTATGGTTTCTATGAAGTAAAATCAGATATTGAATTTACAAACTTAAACTTTACAGGTTCTAATATCTATGACCCTAATGTATATTCTTATATAGAATGGGACTTTGGTGATAAAACACCGTTTAAAACTTTCAATTATCCAGATGATTTAGTTCCTGATGATAATAGTGAAAACATTAAAACTGTTTTCCATAAGTATACTAATGATGGAATATATGATGTAACACTAACACTATATAATTCTGCTGGTTGTTCAACATCAATAACTAAAACTATTATAATAGGTAAAGGAGCTTCGGTATTATTACCTACAGTATTCTCACCAAATAGTGATGGTATAAATGATGTCTTTAGACCTTTATTTAGAGGTGTTACTGAGATATCAATGTATATCTATGATAATTGGGGTAACTTAGTTTATGACTATACCTCTAATGATGCACAAACACTAGAGAATGATAAAGAATGGGGTTGGAATGGTATTGAGCCTCTAAACTCAGAACCTAGAAATGGTAATTATAGGTGTTATATTGTTGCAAAAACTTTGAATAATAAAGTGATTGAAAAAAATGTTAGATTCTTAATCATACAATAATTATCAATTCAATTTAGTCATTAAAAAATAAAGAATATAATGGTAAAAAAACATATAATCAGTATTTTAACTATCTGTTTCCTGAGCATTACAGTGTACGGACAAGAATATATATACTCAAATCAAAATAAATTATTTGGAACTGTAAACCCTAGTTTTTATGGTTTTGATGAGATATCTCACACTGGTGTTGCTTATGCAACTCAAAAAGTTTTTAATAGTGATAGTAATATTGAAAATAGTTTAGCCTTTGGTTCAACATATTTGGAAGACTATGGTTTCTCCCTTGCCTTTGATGTTAATCTTTTTAAAATTTCAACTTTAGGATATACATCAACTCAAGCTAATTTACATTACATCTATAAAACTAATTTATCATATGATTGGGTATTAAATTCTTCAATTTCTGCAGGGTATGGAAATAATAGATTAGACTTTTCAGCTCTTGTATTTGAAGATCAAATTAATGTGTTAACAGGAAATATTTCTGGTTTATCAATTGATCCTGTAAATGCTAATAGTGGAATAAGTTATTTTGATTTGGGTGTTGGTGCTCATATACACAATAGCCGTAATATGTTTTTTGGATTTAACTTAAAACATTTAAATAAACCCAACACTTCTTTAAATGATGACTACGATGAAAATACAGATATCCTAATTGGCTTACAAGCTGGTTACGAAATAGATTTAAATCCTTTTAGAAGAGGTTTTTTACCAACAGACTCTTTTCTGTTTTTATACGGTTCTGTAAACAAGCAAGGCAATAAATCTAGAGTAGATTTATACCAAGAAGCTATTTTAGATGATTTTTCAATTGGTTTTAATCAACATGTTAATAATTATGAAAGTGCTAGTCTTACAACATTAGGTACATCCGCTAGTATATTTTTAAACCAATTAGAAATAGGTGCTAATTACTCGTTTGAAGTTGCTAGTAAACAACTCACAGGTGTAAGTTATAATTATTTTGAAATATTTATACTATTTGATTTTTATGATTTAAGATTTTCAAGAAGAAGAAATAATAGTAGATTTTATAGTTTTTATTAATCAAAAAAAAATATAAAATCAATATATAAAAATTGCCTCATTTTATTAGTAAATTAAAGTGAGGCAATTTTTTTAAACAACAGTTTTTGGAATATCAAATATTTAATAACTTCATTACAAACAAAAAAGTTTTTAATATTCTTTCATTAATATATAAAGTTGTTACTTTCAATTATCCTTTTTATCATATTTTAATTTAACAAATCCGAACCTTCTTCTTCTAACCTATTATATAATTGTTTAATATTTTGCGATGCTTCTTTTTGTAAAATTAAATTTGCCGTTGGTGTATGAACAAATATAGAATCTTTAACTCCTACAAATGCAGTATATAAATCAGAACCAATTACCATGTTTCCATTCTCATCTACAGGATGATTTTGCGATATTAAATAATCGTACACAGCTTCAAATGAACCCAAATCTGACCAATCAAAATTAGCCGCTACCACTTTCATTTTAGTGCTTTTTTCCATCACAGCATAATCAATACTAATGGAAGGAATAGCCATTGATAAATCTAAATCTAATAATCCATTTTTATTTTTCTCCCAAGCTATTTTAGCACTTTCATATATTTCTGGTGTAAAACGTTTAATTTCTTCAAGCATAACACTTGCCTTAAAACAAAACATACCACTATTCCATAAAAAATTTCCCTTTTCAATAAAATCTTGTGCCACATTTTGAGTTGGTTTTTCTCTAAAAGAAAGTACATTATCATCTTTATGTTCTATGTAACCATAACCTGTTTCTGGCTTTGTAGGCACAATTCCAAAAGTTACTATAAAACCTTGTTGAGCTTTTACAATAGCATCTAAAACCGCATCTTTATAAGTTATAGAGCCTTTTATTACATGATCTGAAGGAGTAACTAAAAGAATGTCATCTGGGTTTGAAGCAAAAGAGGCAAAAGCAATAGCCGCAGCTGTATTTCTGGGTACTGATTCTATAATATCAATATATTTTGTATTAGTCTTTTCTATAACCTCTCTGCTTAAATGGCAATTGGCATTATTACCAACAACCATTAATTTATCTGCTATGGTAGCATTTCTTTCAATAACCATTTCAAACAAAGATGTTTCATTAAACATTTCTAAATACTGCTTTGGCCTACTTTTTCTAGACAGTGGCCATAACCTGCTTCCAACTCCTCCTGTTAAAACAACATGTGTAACTAAATTCATATTTATTTTTATAATTTATTATTTTTATATATAATTTTACTTAAAACAATGAGTATAACAAAAACAATTATTTTAACTAATTTAAGGCTAAGATATCTCTTTGAAACTGAGCGGTAGAATTTAATTCATTAAAATTGAACTGGGTAGAAAAACTTATACTTGAAAATTTCAATTTATTAGATAAAAATCTAAAACCTATTTTTAAAGCAGCTTCATTTCCTTTATTATTTTTAATTGAAACAATGCTTAATCTACCTGCAAATTTTTTTTCGCATAATTTTAAAACATCTAAAGTATTGTCTGTACTACCATTATTTACAAAACAAATATAAATATTTTTATTTGTCTTAAAAAACTCTTCAATTAGATCAATGTCTACAGATTTTTCTATATTACTCAAAGCTATTACAATTCCTATACTCATTATTTTTTTGTTTATTTAATTATTTTTCAATGAAAATTTGAGTAAAATAATTTCTCTCTTTAATATTTTTTTCTGTGGATATCCCAAAATGCGTAAAATTAGGATTTTCAATTACGGCTCTGTGAACATTACTTTTCAACCAAGAATAAACAACACCTTTAGCAGAATCAAAACCAAAAGCAACATTCTCACCTACAAATTTAGCATCTGCATTAACAATTAAATTCTCATATCGATTTGAAAAATTATCGTGACTTACTTTTCCTTTTTCAACCATATATTTTGAATGAGATAAAGCTATCGCTGATACTAAATCTAATTTTTCCAATTTGTTTAAACCAATACTATCTCTATGAATATTTACTCGTTTAAGAATTTCATTCTCAAGTTTAGTATAAGATACTTTTGATTCTAATATAGGTTTAAATATCTCTTCACCCTCTTGAGAACATGACAACATTAAAGCTAAAAAACCTACAATTAATAATTGTTTATAAAAATTCATTTTTTTCATATATTTAGTTAATTACACCTCAAAAATATGATTACAAATGACTCAATTATATTATTTTAGTTGGTAAGATCTTCTATGTCGATGAATGGTAAATTTGTTTAGATAAATAAAAAATGATAAATTTTATAACTCTAAAAACACGACTTAATTAATGTATATAAAGTAATTAAACAACAAAAAAGATTATACTTTTCTTCAAAATTATTTAATTAGAATGAGCTTAGTTATTCAGTTAAAACAAAAAAAAACAGCTAAATAGCTGTTTTTTTATATCATAAATGTAAATTATAAAATCACTATCTAAGCACCCAAGCTATTTGCCCCAATTGCCCAATAATTTTAATAGAATCTTTCATAGATAGTTTAGATCCATCTGCGTGAATCCATCTTTTAAGAGGTTGTTCACATAATATTTCTTTTGCTTTATCCAATCCAAAATGTTTTCTAATTCTTATAAAAATTTCAACATCAAATAACCATTTCGTTAAAAATTTTTTATCGAAAGCTATTTTAATAACATCTTTATGGAATATTTTAGCGCCACATTGCGTATCGTTAAAATCCATTTTTAAAATTTTTCTGATTATAAAGTTTATAGTTAAACTAATTATTTTTCTAGCAGACTCTTTAGTAATGTTTGCCCCCATCCTACTCATTCTAGATCCACTTACTATTTTAAATTTAGATTTTTCAATAGTTGAAACTAAATCATCAAAATCAGACAAATCAGTTGATAAATCAGCATCTAAAAAGCCAATATAATCTAAATCTTCTTTTTCTGCCATATGCAACATCCCAAGTCTTACCGCCTCAGCTTTACCTCCATTCTGTTCACAATCATAAACAGTAATATAACTTTCACGTCCTTTTTTCAATTTATTTAAAACATCTAATGTTTTATCTTTACTTCCATCATTTACAAAACATAAGTGATATCCAGAATGTTTATCTACAAAACTTAAAAAATCATCACTTAATAATCTTTCTTCTTCATTATAACAAGGAATAACAACACCAACACATCTTTGTTGTATAATTACATTATCGGGTTTATTAATTTTATTACTATTTTTAGGAACACCTATCATTCGCTTAATACGAGCACAAATTTCATTTAAGCTTAGTGGCTTTTTCATATAATCATCTATACCAAGCTCATAATTTTCAGTAATTAAGTCATCATTGGTATTTCCTGAAAGTACCATAATAGGAGTTGTTAATTCTTTTTCAATTCTAATAAATTTAACAACTTCCAATCCAGATTCATCAGGCATATTCATATCAACTATTACCAAATCAGGTTTAAATGAATTAAATGTTGCAATACCATCTTTTACATTTATTTCTGTCTTAACTTCATATCCTAGTTCTTCTAATCTCTTTTGAAGTGGTAATAAAATTAATTGCTGGTCATCAATAGCTAATATCTTCATAATTATTATTTTAATTTCTGTTATAAAAGTATTCACTAAAGCTTTAATTAAATTATTTTTTAGTTGAAAAAAGCTTTTATTCAGATGAATGGTTGTTTTATAACGATAAATAAAATTGAACAACTATACAATTTATTTATATTTACAATTAAAAAATATTTACTTTTTAAATGCAGGAAAAAACAAATAAATACTTAATAGTAGCGCTTCTTATTGGTGTTATTTTTCATGGTACAACAATTTTTTTTACGTTAGAAGGTACTTATGATGCGCTAATACATTTATTTTTTGCTGAACATTACTCAAATAGTTGGTTTGAACCTTGGAGTTATAAATGGTATACCGGTTTTACTGTTATGGGATACCCACCTTTGGTACACCAATCAATTGCAATTCTGTCATACATTGGAGGATTAAAATTTGGAATGTTTACGGTTGCCTTAATAGCTATTATACTGTTTATAACTGGCTCCTATAGATTTTCATTACTTATTACTGCAAATAGAAAAGCAGCTGGTTATGCTGCCATATTAGCTACATTATCCTCTTCCTTTGTTGAAACCTTACATATTTTTGGTCAACTTCCCAGTATTATTGGAGTTTCAATACTAATGCACTGTTTACCCGAAATTTATTTATGGATAAAAACAGGTAAATACAAATACCTGTTTACTTCTATTTCATTATTAGCGGTAACCGTTACATCTCATCATGTTACTCCTATTTTTGGAATGATCTTTTTTATTTTCCCATTAATTGGTATGGTAATTATGGACCATTCAAGAGATCAAGTAAACTCAATGAAAGAAGTTACCTTTAAAATATTTTTAAGGTCCTTTTTTCAACTATTTAAACGAATTATTGGTTTTGGAGGACTTTCATTATTAGTTATAATTTTTTGTATTCTACCCTACTGGGTAAATTCCAAAGCAAACCCAATTACACAAGTTCCTATTCCGCACGGAAGTAGAGATAATTTTTTAGAAGTAACCTCATCAGGGTTAGTATTTTTTATAATTCCTTGGGGAATTTTACTTTTTATACTTCCTTATATTTACTATAGATATTATTCAAAAAGATACTTGTTTTTTGGTTTATCATTTACATTACTTTCTGTTTTAGGTACTGGAGGTACAACTCCTATTCCTTTAAAAATGTTAGGTGAAACCGCTTTTAATATTTTAACATTAGATAGGTTTACATTGTGGGCCTCAATAATGGCAATACCAATGTTTGGTGAGTTTACCTATAGATTTATTGAAGGTGATTTAAAAGATAAACTTCAATCAAAATTTGGCGCTGTATATCATCGTATATTAGGAGCTTCACTTGCCGGTTTATTTATAATTATTACTGCATTTACAATTACTTTAGGATATTTTAGACCTTCTCAACCGCAAGAAATTAAAATGCTACCCATTTTAAATTTCCTAAGTCAAGATCAACATGACCATTGGCGTTTTTTACCTTTGGGGTTTGGAGATCAAATTGCTTGGCTATCTGCACAAACAAATGCTATGACCGTAGATGGAAATTACCACTCGGCAAGAAGACTTCCTGAATTAACAACTAGAGCTGTTGAAAGACTAGAAAATTCTAAGTTTAGAGGAATTGAAGGAATTGGAAGTTTACAACAATTTTTAACTGTTCCAGAAAAATACAATTTAAAGTATGTCTTTTCAAACGATAAATTTTACGACCCCATACTCTACTTCTGTGGTTGGCAAAGATTGCGGCAACTTGAAAATGGAATTATGGTATGGGAAAAATTAAATGTACCGCCACTCTCCAAAATTTTACCGAAAGATGATGTACCTAAATTTTTAAAATTAATGTGGGGAATAATACCTCTGCTTACTGTTGTAATTGCGTTTATTTTAAATATTCAAATGGTTTGGTATCAAACTTTAAAAATAAAAATTAAAGAATCACCTCCTTTTTTAAGATTTAAAACCGATTATAGTAATTTTTCTAAATACCTAATTATCATATTACATGTTTGGGCCTTATTTTTAATAGCTATTTTCTTTTTTGGAATGTATTTATTCTATGTTAAAAATACAACTCAATTAAGTCCCGAAAATGTTGTTAATGCGTATTATGATGCATTAGATTTTAAAGAATTTGAAAGAGCACATTCTTATTTAGATCCTGATAGTGATATTACTATTTCACAGTATATGCTGGAAGTTTCAGTAACCGATGGAATTTTAAGCTCATATGCAAAACTAGATTCTATAAATGTAAATATTGTTGAACAAACAGAAAACACTGCTAAAATTATTGCGAATACTCAATGGGTTACTCCATTAGAGGTTATAGATAAAACCTATAAACATGAACTTATAAAAGTAAAAAACAAATGGTATGTAAAACCTAGTTCGTATGATTTAGATATACCACCTGATCAATTATTTTCAGACAATATACCTGAATATTATAATCATGGTAGAAGGCGAATTACAACGCAACAAACTCATCACGAAGATATTTTAAAACAACCTGTTTTAGAAATATTGAATGCTTCTTTAATAAAATACAAAGATCAATACTCAATAGTTGGTGAAATACAAAATATTGATAATGTTCCTGCTGATGTTGTTTTAAAAGGAACATTATATACCGATGAAAATATTGAAGTTTCAACTTTTAATGCCAAATACGTTATAAAACATAAGCTTTTACCTAAGGAAGTAACTAGTTTTAGATTAGATTTTGAAGGTATTGCCTGGTTGAATCCTAATGAGAAAGTTCCCGAAACTTTTAACCCTCACGAGTTTTCCCCAATTACTTTAGAGCATCAACCAACAAAATTCAACTTGCAATGCGCAGGTAATGTAGCCATCACAGATTTATACAAAAAAATAGCCATTACCAATTTAGAGATTGATGATGAACATATTGAAGGAACTTTGTTTAATTATGGAATACAAGAAGTTACAATTCCGCAATTAATAGTTTCATATTACAATAAAGATAAAGAAATTATTTGGGTAGAACATCAATTTTTACGAGAAGGTGTTAGAGTGCAACGTAAACAATATTTTGATTATCCGTTGCAAAAAAATGATAGTATTGAGGTTATAAATAGTAGTCTAAAAAATTGTTTTGTAAATGGCTTACCTAATAAATCTATTTCAGAAAAAGTTGTACCAAATAGAAATCTAAATCATTTAAAAGAACAATTACAGGAGCTTAAAAGTTCAAATGAATTTCAATTTATTAAAATTGAACTTAATAGTTATGTTGGTAATCCTAATTAATGAAAAAAACTAAAAACATATTATTTATTGTAGTACTTTTTTTAGTGCTTACCTCTAGCTACGCTCAAATTGCGCAGGCTGAAAACAATTATAAGTTAATTACAACCACTAAAAATTTTATTGCTGGCACTAATGTTTCAATTTCATTTACAAGTAACAATACTTTAAATAGCCCTTCATTATATATTAAAAGTGCTTATAGCAGAACTCTTTTATCCCCTATTATTAAAAACAATATAACTTTTAACATTCCTGACGTATTTTCAAAGAAAGCAGGAATAATTAATTGGAGTTTAATATTGAATGGAGAAATAATTGCAAAAAACTATATTGAAATTATTCCAAATGTACCAACAAAAAACTTAGTTGAAACTTATTTAGGTCCAAGAAGTATTCAGGCAGGAAATAGAGATTATACAATGCTTGTAATTATACCTACTGATAAATTTGACAATCCTTTACCACAAAATTCAGCAGTTAAAAGTCATGTCCAATTTTTAGATAATATTGAATACACAGAACTTAAAACTAATAATTTAATTGCTTGGCAAAATATTACGAGTCGAGAAAAATCGGGAGCTTTACATATTTCCTCCTCTTCAAACAACACAACAACTAACGAATTAACAACCGTTATTTTCCCTTCTAACCCTATCAATTTTTTAATTCATGCAAATAGCAGCCATAACTTTGCTGATGGAAATGAATTAACCGAATTAATTACTTCTGAAATAAAAGATGAATTTGGCAATATTATAAGTGATGGTACTTTGGTTGAATTCAATATAAGAAACAGCAAAAATATAGTTTTAAAAACTAGATCTAGCACTTTAAATGGTATCGCAAAAGCAAAAATTCTACACCCAGATCATAAAGATTTATGGAGAATAAAAGGATATGTTAATGGTTTGGCAGAAAGTAATACCATACAATTAGCATTTAAAGCAATTATTGATGATTTTGATGTCACGTTTTCAGAAGAAAACAGAAAAATCACCGTTGGTCCATTACTAAGTTTTATGGATCAACTAATACCGGATGGCGCCTTGGTAAAACTGCATATTTATTCAAAAAATAAACTCGTAGAAACAAAATCGTCAACATCTTTTAAAGGCTTTGTAAAATTCTATATTTCATCAGAGTTTTATAAAGAAGATAGTTATTCTTTTAAAATAAAAGCTTTAGGTGTTTCAAAAAATATTGATCAAATAAATTATGCGAAACTCAATAAATAAAAATATATACAGAGGTATTTTAATATTAACCTTTGTAGCTGTTAATGCATTTATATTATATGGAGCTAGCTCAGTTTTAGGTTATTTAAAAACTGGTGCTGATAGAAGTACCATGTTGCATACTGAGATTAAAAGTGTTGATATTTATTTACCTAAAACTACTTGGTCTAGTTTAGATAATCCGGGTAGACCAATATCTGATGAAGCATTAAATTCAATTGAAGATAATTATTTAAAATCTTGGTATATAACAAACATAGCCTATGCCACCAATGATCCTTATGGTATTGAAGATTTTTATACAGATAGTGCTCGAGTTCATATTTATGAAACTATAAAACTTAATAAAAAAGAACATATAACTATTGAATCTACAACATTAAATCATGAGCCTAAATTAGATTTTTATAGTGAAGATGGAACCTTAGCCGTAATAAGCGATGATAATGTTATAGAGCATCAAAAAACATATAAAAATAAAGAGTTAATATTTACGGAGACAGATACAAGCTCTTACCAATTATTACTATTACTAGAAGATGGTTTTTGGAGAATTAGACACAAAATAAAAAAACCAAATCCATCAAATATAGCTTCAGAAAAAACGACTCCTTTTGCTTATATCCAAGGTTCAAACATTATAGTTAATAACATACCTTTTATTACAAAAGGTATTAATTACTATCCACAAAATACACCCTGGAATATGTTTGGTGAAAATTTTGATATTCATGTTATTGAAAAGGATTTAAAGATCATTAAAGATTCAAAATTAAATAGCATTCGAATTTTTCTTCAATATGAAGATTTTGGAAAAGCCCATGTACCGTACAACAAAATTGAAAAATTAAAAATGGTATTAGACACTGCTGAAAAACTAGATCTAAAAGTAGTTGTAACTTTATTTGATTTTTATGGTGATTACTCATTAATGAATTGGACTTTAACCCATAGACATGCTGAGCAAATTGTATCATTCTTTAAAAACCATAAAGCAATTTTAGCATGGGATATTAAAAATGAACCAGATTTAGATTTTGAAAGTAGAAATAAGGAAGTTGTATGTAGTTGGTTAAATCAAATGATTGTTGAAGTAAAAAAGTTTGATCCTAACCATTTAATTACCATTGGATGGTCTTCTCCTGAAGTTGCGGTAAATTTAGCAACCAAAGTAGATTTTGTATCGTATCATTACTATAAACAAATTGAAAACTTTAGCTCTGATATAAAACTACTAAAGCAAAACACATTTGGTAAACCTCTTGTTTTACAAGAATTTGGACTTTCATCATACAATGGAGTTTGGAATGCTTTTAGAGGCGGTGAAACGCAGCAAGCCAATTACCATAAAAAAATGCAAGAAAACTTAAAAAAAGATTCCCTTGCATTTATGTCTTGGAGTTTGTATGATTTTAAATCTATTCCTACATCAGTTGCTGGGATTCTACCTTGGAGAAAAACCAAACAAAAATATTTTGGCTTTATTAATGAAAATGGGGATGAAAAACCTTCGTTTTCATATATTACCTATTAATTGTTTTTTAGATTTTTTACAATCAATAATTGTATTAAAATGAGATAAATACATATCTACAATTTTCCCCATAGGTAATGAACAAGCTGCCTTATAATTTAGTTTACCTAAATTAATTCTATGCTCTTCATTTACAACAATACTTTCTATTGCATTAGCTAATGACATATGATCTGTTGGTTCAAAAAATTCACCTCTGTAACCTTCTTCTTTCACTAGAATAGCTAAATCTCCTAAATTTGGTAAAACAACAGCTTTACCGTAACTACCTGCTTGGTGTAAGACTCCAGAACTTCCCGTTGTTGATGTGTATGGAAATACTACAACCGCACTATCGTTAAATATTACTGGCACATCTTCTTCTTCTACATAACCCGTAAATCTAATATTTGGAACATCTTTATATTTTTCTTTAACAGCATTTAAATAACCTGGCGTATTTGGACTATCGGTACCTGCAATTACAATTTCTAAATCTTCATTTGTTCTTTTTCTAATTTCTTTAACAGCTTCAATCATAATTTCAACCTTTTTATAAGTACCAAACTTCCCAAATGTCATAATTTGTTTTGGTCCTTTAGGCAAAACATAACTAGGTTCTGGCGGAGTTTCAAAAGCTCCGTGAGGAATAAGCACAACATTATCATGATTATATTTACTCTTTAAAATATCAACATATTTACTAATAGTTACCGCAACATAATCTGCCTGAAGAACAAATTTTGTTAGTGTAGTACCAATAAAATTATATATTTTTTGCATTAATTTACTACTAGTAAATCCAGCACTATCCAAATCTACCTGCTCTAGTATATTATGTAATAAAACTATATTAGGTATTCCTTTTAATTTTAATAACATTGGTAACAATAACCCTAAAGCAGCTGGTATTTTTTTATCTCCAAATTTCATAAATTGAAGATTAAATAAAACAGCATCAGGCTTTTCTTTATTAATGGTTTTATAAATACTAAACACATTTTTATAACTATTAAATTCCCAGCAGTCTTTTACAGTTATTTTACAATTGTTTGTAGGGAAATCTAATTGCTTTTCTTCCAAAGTATGGTCCGTAATTAAAACAATTTCAGTTACTTCTTCTTTTATTGCAAAATGCTTTACTAAATGGTAACCATATTCTGTTAATGTTACTTTGCTAGGTGGAAATGCTGTTACAATTGCTATTTTCATTTTTATTTTTTTTTGATTACTTATATTTCAAATTTAATAATGAATAAATACGTTTTAAATAATCTTCGATAAAAAACAATTTAGTTTCGACGAGTGGTTTGAAAATGGTAATAAAAGAAATAACATAATTGAAAAAACAACAATGCTACCATTGCACATATTTGCATTAAAACAACTTGTTCTAATGTTTCATGAAAAAATACAATCAACACTATTTGTGTTGAGCCTAATATTGCAGATACTATTACTGGTATATATCTATCTATAGACAAAAAGTAATATGAAAATATATTAGCTATAGCAAATATAGATGTTGCCAAAGCATATTTCCATAATAAAAATGAAATTGACAAATACTGTGATCCGAACATTAACCTAACTACAAACTCAGGAAACAACCAAGTAAATATTACAATTACAGTAGATAGAATAAATATATAACCAACATATTTCATTAGTATTGGCAATGTGTTTTCACCATCCTTTTTTAGTTGAATTACTTTAGGCAATAACAACATTACAAACATCCAGGCTACAAAATATACAACTCTACCTATTAAAGCTAAAGATGCATATAAACCAGCTTGTTCGTTATCAAAATAATGTTTTACTAAAATAATATCGCTATTATTTATTATTATTTGAGTTAGCTCATAAAAAGCCGTTAAACCAAAAAATATCATAATACTTTTAGATTCTGGTAACTTTACATGCGTAGTTTTTATCGCTTTAACAATTGTTTTTTGAAAAGGAAACAACCCAAAAACAAAAGAAATAACAATACCTATAGCAATTATTATTGATGAAGGAAAAAGAGGAAATAATAAAATAGCTGCAACTGTAATTATAAGCCTACTTGCCATTTCGGTCTTATATGTATATGCAAGCATTTTTAAGGAGTTTTTACCTTGGTATAGACCTCTATTAACACTCATTAAAAAATATAATGGCAATCCTATTGCAAATATCCAAAACATTGATGATGTTTCAGTATGAAATACATTTTGTAATTGTTTATTAAAAATTACAATTAAAACAGCAAACCCAATTCCAAAATACGTTGCGTACTTTGTAATAAATTTCAAAAAAGCCTGTAGTTTTTCATTTTCATATAAAACCGCATATTTTGCAGCTACAATTTGAAATGTCATCCCAACAAATGATAATACTAATAAAAAAGTAATTAAAATTGCAGCATCCGAAAACTCTGCTGGTCCTAATATTCTACCCAACAATAAATTATAGATGTAATTACCTCCATTAACCAACAATATGGATAACATGAAAAATTGTTCTGAAGTTAATTTTCTTGAAAAAATTAATGTTTTAAGCGCTCCTATATTCATAAATATTAATATGTTGTTATCATTTCTTTTTTAAAAAGTTGAACTAATTGCTTGTTTTTTAAACCTACAATAAATAATACTTTCTTTTTATTTTTAACTTCTTTATGAAATGATGAAATAAATTTAATTACAGAAACATCAATATCTTTAATTTTATTAATAGACATTTTAATAAATGTTGAATTTTCTAAAACTAAACTAAAATAGTTTTTAAAAGCTTCTTTATTTTGAGTATTTAAAACTCCTTCTAATTCATAAACACCAAATTGCTTCACTATTTTTAGAGCCATAATATTTTTTTTAATCATTAATTGTGATGCAAATATTATAAATAACAAGTTGAAAGGTTAGGTTTTTTCGATAAAGTGCAGCTTTCTGTAGATGAATTATTGCTGCTTTATACTTAAATTGCAATTGTAAATAACAACAAAAAAATAAAATGAATTTACTTAAAAACACATCCTTTTTTATACTTTTTATATATAGTAATTTTATAATAAGTCAAAATATGAAGGATGGATTTCAATTGCTTGAAACTGGAAAGTTTGATAAAGCTGAAATCTTTTTTAAAAATACTTTAAAAGATTACCCCAACAATAAAACTGCAAATTTATGTTATGGAAGAGCGGTAGGTTTAAATGGTAATGCTCCTAAAGCAATAGTAATTTTTACAAAATTATTAAAAGAATATCCTAATGATCTTGAAATTGAATTAAATTATTCGGAATCACTTTTATGGGCAAAGCAATTTAAAAAAGCTAAAATATATTATACAACTTTAGTAGCTAAAAATCCTACTAATTTTGCAGCGCTTTTAGGTTTTGCAAATACTTTTTCAAATTTAAAAGAATATAAAGATGCTCTTACTTATGTAAATAAAACTCTAGAAGTATCTCCAAAAAACCCAAACGCTATGATTTCAAAAAAATACATTCGTTTAGGATATGCCAATGAATATGTGCAAAACCAAAATTATAAGGTTGCTATTTCTTTATTAGATGAAAATTTAGTTGATTTCCCTAATGATAAAGAGACTTTACTAAATAAGATAAATATATATTTACAGACTAAAGAAACCGAAAACGCTACTAAATTATATAAACAAATAGCAACTAACCCTAAAGATAGTTTACTAGCTTTAAATGGTTTAGCTTTAGTTTCTCATATTTCAGAAAAAGATAAAACAGCATTAGAAATTTCAAAAGCAGCATTAGCTAAATCGAAAATAGTTAAAGATTCAACTTTAACAAAAAAAACATTAGAACGTTATACGCAAGCATTAATTTGGAATAGAAAATTTAAGGATGCTGAATTTAAAATAAAAAACTTAATAACTGAATACGGTGAAGAAAACTGGATCCTTTCTTTACGTGCAACTTTAGGAATATACCGAAGTGATTTTAAAAAAACAATTGCAGATTACAAACAAATTTTAGAAAAAGATTCTCTTTCTTTTGATGGAAATTTAGGAAGTACCAACGCTTATTTTGCAAATGGAGAAATTAAAAAAGCCTATAAAGGAGTATTTAAAACGCTATCAATATTCAAAAATCAAAAAGATGCTACAAGTTTTTTAAAAAAACTAAATACAAATTACACTCCTTATATTGAAGAAAAAGTTAGCTATACTTTTGATAATGGTGATAACGTAGCCTATTCAAGTAACACAAAAATTACTTTTCCTGTTAGTACAAATTTAAGTTTTTCTGCAAATTATGAATATAGAAAAACTGAAAATACAATTTCAAAACATAAAGCAAAATCTAATAATATTAGTTTGGATTTACAATATCAACTACATCCAAAAATAACTTTAAATGCAAAAACAGGAATTTCTAAAGCTAATTCTTTTAATAATGATTATTCTCAACTATTAGCTGAAATATTTTTTAAAACAAAACCTATTAAACTTCAAGATTTAGAAATTGGATATAAAAGAGAAGTTCAAAATTTTAACGCTGATTTAGTTGATAAGGAAATTGCTTCAAATAATTATATTCTTAATTATAATTTAAGTACAAATTTTAAGCTTGGTTGGTTTACTCAATATTTATATACAACTCAAACTGATAAAAATGAAAGAAATTTATTATTTACTTCATTGTATTATAATTTTTTATCAAAACCAGCTTTTAAAGGTGGTTTAAACTTTCAACATATAACTTTTAAAAACCAAGTTCCAACTGTTTATTTTAGTCCCGAAAAATTTAATGCTGTAGAAGTATTTATTGATATTTCAAAAAATGATAAAAAATTATTTTACGGATTAAATGCTGCCACAGGATATCAATATATTGAAGAACAACCTAAACAATCAACTTATAGAATACAAGCTAAATTAGGTTATAATATTTCTGAAAGACTGTTGGCTAATATTTATGGAAACAGAAGTAATATAGCTTCTGCAACCGCCTCTGGGTTTACTTTTACTGAAGTTGGTTTTGTTTTAAAATGGTATTTAACTAAAAAGCCTGTGTTTAAAGTAAATTAAGGCGTTTTATTAATTCGGGTTTATTAGACCTACTAACCGGAATAACGTCTTTGCCAATTAGAACACTATTATCTTCTATATCAATAATTTTTTTAGTGTTAATTACAAATGATCTGTGTACTTTTAAAAACAAATCATCAGGTAATTTTTCAACTATTTTTTTTAATGTTGAATGTACTGTATAATTTTTATTTTCGGTTTTTATTAAAATATAATCGCCTCTAGCTTCAATAAAATTAATTGTTTCAAAATTAATTTTCACTAAACGTCTATCTATATTTACATATAGGTCTTTAACATTATCAACCTCTTCTGTTTTAACATTAGCAGCTAATGGTTTTGAAAACATTAGTGCTTTATTAACAGCCTTATCAAACCGTTCTTGAGTTATTGGTTTTAACAAATAATCTACAATACAATCATATTCAAAAGCTTCAATAGCCAATCCATTATCAGAGGTAATAAGTATTACTTTTGGGGGAGTTGCAATAGTTTGTAGAAGGTCAAACCCCGTAAAAGCTGGCATATGAATGTCTAAAAATATTAGATCTACTTCATTTTGATTTAGGTATTTAATCCCGTCAATTGCATTTGCGAAATTTCCTATTATATTTATTTTTTCATTATTGTTACTTAATTTTTCGATAATGACTCTAGCCATCTCATCATCGTCAATAATAATACAATTCATAGTTCTTTTATTAAACATTTTCTACAAATATAGTCATTGAATCTAAAATATCTTCAAAACTTTTTTGTTGTTTTATTTGTCCTTTTTTTAATTCCTCTTCATAATCAATTGCAACTTGATAGCTTTCTTCTAAACCTAAAACACTTATTTTATGTTTAATTTTATGAACTAATTCTGCGGCTTCATTAAATTGCTTATTAACTAAATGTTTTTTATAATTTTCTATTTCTACAGGTAATTCTTTTTTTACTACTTCAAGCATTTTTTGCTCAAATTCAATATCTCCTCCTGATAATTCTTTTAAATATTCTAAATTTGGTTTTTCTGTCATTACTGTGTTTTTGGTATGGTAAAATAAAATGTACTCCCTTTTGAAACTTGACTTTCTACCCAAATTTCACCTCCATAAAAATTTATTATTTTTTTTACAATTGAAAGCCCTATTCCTGGGTTGCTAATATTATTTTCTAAACTTTCAAAAATTTTAAATATCCTATCATGATAAATTTTTTCAATTCCTTTACCGGTATCTTTAATATAAAATTCCCAGTTTTTACTTTTACAACTCACTCCTACTTCAATAAAACCCTTTTCACCATTAAAACTATCAATTGCATTTTCAATTAAATTTCTAAAAACTTGCTCTAATCTAATTTTATCTCCTTTTAAAGAAGGCAGATTATTATTAATTTTTAAAGTTATATTGTCTGGAATTAATAGTGATTGTTTAATTCCTTTTACCAAATCTAAAATTTTAACTTCATCTCCAAACAAATCCATTTGATCAATGGCAGAATAATTTAGAATTCCACTGATCAACGCATCCATTTTCTCTAAATTTTTTAAAATAAGATCAAAATACTTTGCACTATCTTTACTTAATTGATTTTCTTCTTCTAAAATCCAATTAATCAATGTATCAATACTTCTAAGCGGTGTTTTTAAATCATGTGAAACAATATGTGCATAATTATTTAAGTCTTCATTTTTAAGCTCTAAATTTTTAAGTAAATCTTCCTTTAATTTATTTGCTGCTATAATTTCATTGGATTGTTTTTCTATGTATTTTACAAGATCTACAGATTCTTTAATATCATCTTTATTATCAACAGATTCTAGTTTAAGTACCTTTACAACATACTTTAACTTATTTATTATTATTTTTTGACTATCAGCGTCTTCTCTTAACTTTGCATTGGCTTGTGAAAGTTCATCTGAACTAATTTTCATTGCACGCTGAGACATCTCTAATTTATCATCAAAATTACTATAAGACATATCTATGGCATTGATAAAATTTTGCACATCTTTAGATTTCAGAATGTCTTCTGAAAGGTATTTTTTAATTTGTCTTTCTAATAATCTTTTCACTATTCACTTATTAAAGTTAACGTCATAGTTTGGTTATGCAATTCACATTGTTTTTGACCATAAAAAGGAGCCATTTCCCCATAGGAATAAAAACCTATAATATTAGTTTGGTCGCCAACAATACTCATTACCTCTTCAATTTCTTCTTCTACCCTTTGATCCATTACTAATTTTCTTCCAACACAACTTACTAACAATGCTAACTCCGGTTTATTTTTTCTGTTTTTCATTGCTAATTCAGCGGCTTCATAAGCACCACTTACAATATCATCTACCGAAGACATCATTAATTGTACTTTAGAATTTTCAGGTGCATCTCCTGCCAAAACCATAGAATTATCTTCTTTATTTATAGATAAAATAGTTCTAACCACAGGCTTTTTTTTCCCCGGGTGAGTAACATTTAAAGGATAAAATAATGATGCTTGTGGCAATTCAGAAGCTTTATCTCCTAAATATTTTGAATATAAATCTAGAGCGGGTAAATTATCAATTTCATACAAAATATTACCTTCTGATTTTGTTATTATTCTTTCTGGCCCAAAGTTATTCCAACCACCAATACTTGCAAATGAAAATTCTAATGTATCTCCATAAAAACCAATTAAAACAACTTCTCCTTCTTTTGGATTTGTTTTGTAAGAAGCTAATGTTTTATTAAATAAAATTCCATCTCCACACATACCTCCAGTTAAAGATATATTATTTATTGAAGATTCTATCCCTTCTATTAAAGCACTTCCGTTAACAAAACTACCTTCTGACAACGTAAATAAATGTTTTAAGTTTTTTGAAGGCATTTGTTTTATTAAACTCTCTCCTAACAATTTAGCGTCTTTATCATAATCAAAAACACTAGCCGTTCTAACTTCAAAATTACTTTTTTCAAATTCAATTGCAGTAACAACAATAGAGTCCTCATAAACAGACTCTCCTAGAATTTCTCCTGCAGTTGATCCAAAAACTATATGTTCATATGGAAATTGAACTCTTAAATCATCTATAACTTCTGATTTCTCAAGTAAAAATCGACTCCCAAAAACTAATACTAATGGGTTACTTAACTGAATATTTTCAGATACATATTCCCATTTTTTATTATTTACTTTTTTTGCTTGTACAACTTTCATAGTATATTTTGTTAGTGATTTAAAATTAATACTTTACTCAATAAATAAAATAGAATTATTAAATATGTAAGCTCGTTAAGCTAAATAAAGTTTAAATTAGTTTTAAACAGAAAGCTATTTTTTTAGTTTTTATAAGTTCAAATATTAAATATAAACATGAAGTTTTTAAGAACATATAATAGTTCCTTTAACTTTATATTATTTACCCTTTTATTAGTTCATTTTTACTCCAGTAATCTAGTAAACTCCCTATTAAATCAACATAATCCTTAAATTTCAAGGGTTTAATAATGTATCCTGCTATTCCTGCTTTGTAACATTCTAAAATATCTCTTCTGTTATTTGATGTTGTTAAAATAATTGTAGGAATATATTTTAAAGTTTCATCATTTTTTAAAATATTTAAAAATTCAATACCATTTAATTTTGGCATATTTAAATCCAACAAAATAATATCAGGTAGTCCTACTTTTTTTGATAAAAATTGTAAGGCATCTTCTCCATTGTTAGCTTCTATAATTTCATGTGATAAATTAAGTTTAGTAACTGTTCTGTTAAACTTCATTACCTCAATCATATCGTCTTCTATAAGAAGAATTTTCAAATTTTTATTCATTAATTTTAATATTTTAAACTATTTACATTGTAAATGTCATTATATAAATCAATGTTTTATAAATATTTCGATAATTAAAAGTTGAATAACGTTGAATGGTAATTTAATGTCGTTGAATGGTAATTTTACATTTAACTATCTTGAAAATAAATTAAACATAAAATTGAAGTAAATAAAAGGTAGGCAAAAACTTATTAAGAAAATAAACCCTTTTATTAATTATTATTTTTTTATGCTAAAAAAGAAAGTAGTCCCTTTTCCTTCTTCACTTTCTAGCCAAATTTCGCCTTCATAAAGTTCCACTACTTTTTTTACAATACTTAACCCTATTCCTGTAGATTTTTCATAATCCCCATAAGTTTTAAACATTTTAAAAATTTTCTCATGATTTTCTTTTGGTATTCCACAACCATTATCTTTTACTGAGAATACATAAAAATCTTTAGAATCCTTATAACCAACTTCAACTAAACCTTCTTCTTTATCAATATAATTTATTGCATTACTCATTATATTTTGAAAAAGTTGCTGTAATCTAGTAGCATCAGCTACTATTGTAGGAAGTTCATTTTTAATTATAACTTTTATATGGCTAGGTATATATATAATATCTATTATATCTTTTACAACATTATTTACATTTACGGTATCAGATGTATCTCCTTCTTGTCCAATACTTGAATAACTTAATATATCTCCTATTAACTTATCCATTTTGTAAACTTTATCTTCCATTAGGTTTAGATTAAACAAACTTTCTGTCCCTAATTTATCTTCAAAATCTTCTTTGGTCCAAGATAATAATGCTGAAATAGCCCTTAATGGAGATTTTAAATCATGTGATACTATATGAGCATAATCATTTAATTGCTCATTTTGTTTTTCTAAACTATTTAGTAATTCTTCCTTTTGTTTTTCAAGTTTTTTTTGCGTAGTTATATCTTCAATTGTTGTTACGTGGTACTTAACTCTATTATTTGAATCTTTTACAGCTGTCACAGATGTTCTTGCCCAAACAATATCATTGTCTTTTTTTAAATATCTTTTTTCTAAAAAATAAGAATCAACCTTGTTATTGTATAATTTGTCTCTTAATTTATTTGAGTCTTCTTTATCTTCTTTATGCGTAACTTCTTGTAATTTTATATTCTTAAATTCTTCCATTGAATACCCTAGCAATTTGCATAAAGCATTATTTGCCATAATTAAACCTTTATCATCTTTATTTGACAATGCAATTCCTATAGGAGAGTGATCAACTACTATATTAAGTTGTTTTTTTTGTTGCTCTACAAGTTCTTTTATTGAATTTTCTAAAGTTATATCTCTTAAAATACCTTGCGCAGCTATTGGTGCGCCTTCTTTATTATAAATAATACTAGAATTTACCTGAACTAATTTTTCTGTGTTATTTTTAGTTCTAATAATAACCTGAAAATCTGTATAGGATCCTTTTTCATAAAGTTCTTTGAAAGATTGTTTGGTGTATTCAAAATAATCTTCGTGAACAATGGACATTAAATTAAGTTCATCTTTCTTTAAATCATACCCTAACATATCTTCAGCAGAGTCATTCATTCTAAGAACATTACCCTGTAAATCCATAACAACATAAGCATCAATTATGTTTAAAAATACCCCTTCTAATTCAGATGTTTTTTCTTGTAAAAGGTCCTCTAATTTTTTATAGGATTTTTTTAATTCTTCAGAAACATTAAATAATTCATACGATTTACTTTCAAGGATTTTTTCAGCCTCCTTCCTTGCTGCCTTTTGTCTTTGGAGTGCTCTTTCTAAGATTTCTATTTTATTATGCACATTAATTTATTTCAGTTATTAAAAATCGTACTTCTGAACCATCTGCTTTTAACAATTCATAATTAATTTTTGCTTTTTTATTGTAATGCGCAAAAGTTCCTTCAATTAATGCCTTTGCAAACATATATAAGCTTCTTGATGAATAGTAAATCATTTCAATAAAATCATCCTCTTTTTTAACTATTTTAAACGTTGGTAATTCTGCCCCTGGATATATTTTCCTAACCTCAACGTGTATATGGCTTTCAACAGATGAAAGCATATCTATAGGAGATTTATACAAATCCATAATATTTCCATGATTATCACTTAAAACTTTAAAAAAGTATACCCCATAAGTGTAAACTAAATCCTGCACAGGAATTTTTACTTTTTCACTTAAATTATTTATTAAAGTTAACATTTCAATAAAGTCATAAGTTCCAACAGATGTATAAACTCCTTTAGACTTTAAATCCGATTTATAAATAATATAATCTAAAGTTTCTAGTCCAAAACTTTCTTCAACCATTTCTAAAAACTCAGTAAAAACTATTCCTTTCATATTTTTTTTTATTTTTTAGCTATTTAGCCACAACTAAAATATTTTTTCCAACCAAAATCCCCTAAAATATAGATTTCATAATATTTGATATTACATCTAATTTATATAATTATAAATCACCTTTAAAATTTATTTAATAATGTAAAACCAATATAGGCATACAAGATAATCTTAAGTTTTTTTTATTAATTATAGCAATTAAATATCTTCCATTTTAGTTAAGTTTAAATTTAATAAAATAATATTAAGTTAACCTAATTTTAATGTTATAAATCCAAAGCTTAATTCCTCAAACTACCCTTAAACATTTTATAGAAATCTATAAATTATAAGTTTAAGAGCCTAATTTAACTACAGAAACTAACTCATTATCCAACTTTAAAAAACCACATAATAAAAAAACCCACCTAATAATTATTAGATGGGTTTTAAAAACTAACCAAACTCAATATTTTAATTATTTATAATCTAGTAACCCGAATTCTGTTCCAATACACCATTTGAGATGTCAACCTGAGTTTTTGGTAGTGGCATTACTTCATGCACACCAGATTTGAAACCTAGAGGTCCTAATACTTCTGCTGCTCTTCCAGTTCTAATTAAATCTTGATATCTAAGACCTTCACCAATCATTTCTAAACGGCGTTCTAGATAAATTGCATCGCGCAAAGCATCACCACTAAGAGATAAAGATAAATCAGGTACAACTGTATCCGCTTCCATTCCTCTTGCTCGTTGTCTAACTTTATTTACATACTCTATGGCACTTGCTGGATTCGTTAAATATATAGATTCAGCATACATTAAATAAGCATCTGCAAGTCTTACTATACGAATATTTATATCACTATTCATTAAACCTCCAACAGTTGGCTTATTATAATTACTATATGGGTACCAAACATATTTTCTATTGTAGAATCCTGTTTCATATAAATTATCATCAGGACCTTTTATTGCTGTATAGAAATATGCATTTAAGCGAGGATCGTTAGCTTCATAAGCATCTATTACATCCATTTTTATTTGTGAGAACCCAAATCCATTATCTATTTTCGACGTTCTTGGCATCATCATCCTTGGAGCGCTAGTACCTAATTTACTCGTGTTAGTTGAGTAATTAATTTCAAAAATAGATCCTGTACCCCATTCACCTTCAGGCTGAAAAACATTTTCTAATTTTGGTAACGTATAAGGAAGTTTAAATAATTCTTCTCCATATGTTTTAACCTCTTCCATTTTATTTTGGTACAACATAACTCGCATCATTAAACCTAATGCAGCTCCCTTATCTGCATGCCCAAGTATACTGTTTTTTTCAAATCTTGAAGGCAAGATATTTATAGCTTCTTTTAAGTCGTTTTCAATAAAAGCATAAGTTTCCTCTTTCGTAGCTCTTGGTATATTAGCATCTGAAGGATTAACGGGTTTATCATATAATGGCACTCCTCCAAACATATTAACTAAATAAAGATAATAGTAGCCTCTAAGAAAATGAGCCTCTCCTAAAATTTCCTTTTTTCTATCTTCATTCTCAAAAGTAATAGACGGAATTTTCTCTAAAACCAAATTTGCATACAAGATTCCTTTATAATTTAACAGCCATCTTTTATCCCAATATTTATTTGATGATGTTAAATTGTATGATTCTTTTTGAACCAACGGTTCTTGATCAAACAGACCTAAACCACCTTTTAAAATATCATCTGTTCCAGTATCTCCAATAAACATATCTGTAGACCAAATCTCAATATATTTTGTATAAGCTTCTCTCATTGGTGCATATGCAGCTGTTAAAGCTTGTTCTCCATCTTCAGCTGTTTTATAAAAACCTTCCACTACAGGAAACCCATAGGTTTCAACTTCTAAATAATCCTCACAAGAAAGAAAGGATACTAAAAGAATTAAAATACAGTATTTACTATTTATTTTAAATATTTTATGTGACTTCATTGTTTTTAATTTAAAAATTAATATTTAACCCTAGAGAGAAAGTTCTCACAGACGGATATCTTCCTTCATCAATACCTATAGCTAATAATTGGTTTCTACTTGCATCAATCCCAAGTTCAGGATCTAATCCATCGTAATTCGTAATTGTGAATAAATTTTGAGCAGCTATATAAATATGAATATCATTAACATTCTTAACAATCCCTTCTGGAAAAGTATAACCTAACTGAACATTCTTCAACCTCAAATAAGAACCATCTTTTATATATCTGCTTGATTGAAGACTATTAATTGTCTGATTTTTATGTGTAACACGTGGTATACTATTAGAAGTTCCATCTCCAGTCCATCTATTTAGCATCTTGTCACGAAAATTAGTAATTGTACTCGTCATTAAATTTGCATCTGTTGCATCAAAAATATCATTCCCTTGGCTGCCTTGGAAAAAAGCTGTAAAATCAAATTGCTTATATTTCATATCAATATTAAGACCGTAGGTAAAATCCGGAAATGGAGAACCTATGTAAGTCATATCTTTATTATCAATTATACCATCAGGATCTCCTTCTGCCCCATTGATGTCTTTATACTTTACATCTCCAGGTTTAGTACCTGCAATATGTGGGTAGTTATCAATTTCTTCTTGATTCTGAAAAATTCCAATCATTTCATACCCATAAAAAGAAGCTAAAGGATGTCCTGCTTGTGTGCGGCTCATATTTGATAATCCACCAGAAGCCTGACCGGCTTGAATAACACCATCTCCTGAAGCCAATTTAATTACTTTATTTTTTAGAGTAGCTATATTTCCTCCAATATTAAAATAGAAGTCCTTAATTTGTTTCTTATAATTTGCTGTTAGCTCAAATCCTTTGTTTTCAATGTCTCCTACATTAGTATATGGATTCTGTTCGTAACCTGAACTTGTAGCTACAGGAGTTTCTAGAAGCATATCTTTAGTGCTCTTTATAAAATAATCAACAGAAAATGTTAAAGCATTACTTAATAAAGCAAAGTCGGCACCTATATTTTTTGTTATAGTCGTTTCCCACTTTAAATCTGGGTTACCAAATCGTAAAGGAGCAACTCCTAATGAAGTTTCATCGTTTGCAAATACAGCATTAGTTCCAATATTTAATATGTTATATGTTGCAGTACCTGGTATATTCTGATTACCAGTTTCTCCCCAACCTAAACGAAATTTCACTTGATTAATCTCTTTTAAATTATAAAAACTTTCATTATGAATATTCCAACCTAATGCTAGCGAAGGAAACTTTGCCCATCTATTATTATCCCCAAAACGAGATGAACCATCTACTCTATAAGTACCAGTAATCAAATACCTTTCATCAAAATTGTAATTTAAACGCCCAAAAAATGAAGATAACTTTGAGTTTGAAATAGTTCCATCGTTTGAAGCTGTATATATTGCTCCAGCGCCTAAAGTAGGACTTTCTACGCTTTCAGGAATTTCATTTCTACTAGCACTTACATTATTTGAATTTAAATCCTGTATTTCTTGTCCTAGCATAGCATTTACACTATGTTTTTCAGCAATAATTGTATTGTAATTTAAAGTATTTGATAAAATCATTACCCTATTTTCACTTCTTCCTAAAGAATAAGTAGTAACATCTGAACTAAAAGCAGGAGACACATTATGTATTGGAGTAAAGTTATCCGATTTTGAATTATTTATTTCTAAACCATAACTAGATCTAAATTTTAACCCTTTCATAAGGTCTGCCTCTAAAAATAAGTTTGCTAAAAAACTCTCTTTAATAGTTTCTTGAGTTCGGTACTTTACAACACCTAAAGGATTACCTATAAAAGAGTTATATTTTGAAGGACTAAATGATCCATCACTATTGTATATAGGAGAAACTGGATCCGCTACATATCCTATAAAAGATGTTCTTGATTCTGAGTTTCCATACTCAGGTAAGCTGTTATCTTTAGATTTGGCATATTGTATATTATGTCCTACTTTAATTTTAGGTTTTATTTGGTATGTGTTATTCACTCTAAAGTTAGTTCGTTCGTATGAAGAACTCTTTATTATCCCATCTTGCTTAACAAAACCAGCAGAGATATAGAACGTAGACAAATCTGACCCACCAGAAATAGATAGTTGGTGATTTTGCATAATGGCACTTTGATAAATCAAATCTTTCCAATTATAAGATTGTAAATCAGAAGGATTACTAAGGTAAGGATCGCCTGGAGTTCCATCATTCATATTTGCCTCATTATGTAAAGTTGCCCACTGTTCCGCATTTAAGACATTTAAGTTGTCTACTCTACTTTGTGAGCCTATAAATGTTTTATACGAAATAACAGTCTCTCCTTTATTACCTGTTTTAGTTGTAATTAACACAACACCATTTGCAGCTCTCGAACCATAAATTGCTGTTGCAGAAGCATCCTTTAATACTTCAATAGATTTAGCATCTTCCATATTAATACTAGAAATATCATTTATGGGAATTCCATCAACAATATATAGCGGATCCGCATTATTAACCGTTCCTGTTCCTCTAATTCTAACAGTTGGTGTTGCTCCTGGTCTTCCTGAAGATTTTGTTACAACAACACCCGCAGCTCTACCTTGTATTGCTTGCGCTATTGAGGTATTCTGAGTTTTAGTTAATCCTTTTGTATCTACAGATGAAACAGACCCCGTTAGATCTGATTTTTTAACGGTTCCATAACCAATTACAACTACCTCATCTAAACTAGCAGCATCTTCCTCTAAATTAATAGTTATAGTAGATTTACCATTTAAAGGAATATCTTTAGTTTTAAATCCCATATATGATATTTCTAAAGTTGCCTTTGAAGAACTAACTTCAAATTTAAAATTCCCATTAAAATCCGTTTGTGTTCCATTTGTAGTTCCTTTTTCCAATACAGAAGCTCCAGGTAATGGAAATCCATTATTATCATTTATAACACCTGAAATCGAAAATTTTTGTTGTTCTGCAACTGAAGCCGGTTGAAGAATGGCAACCGTTTTCTTTGTTTTAACTACAACCTGTCTGTCTGATATTGTATAATCTAATCCAATATTATTAAAAGACGCATTCAAAATTTCAGATAGCATGGCATCATTTAATTTTATTGATACCCTAACATCTTTATCTATAACATTGTCTTCATAGAAAAAGATATATTCACTTTTATTCTGAATTTCTTTAAAAAGCTCTTCAATACTAACATTTTGAACATTAATATTAATTTTCACTTGAGAATATGAGGAATTGGCATAAACTGAGCCTAATCCGAATATTATAAAAAATATAAAAACTCTCATAATAGTTAAAACAACGTTAATTAACGCCTTTTCACGCCCTTTTTGAAGGCGAATAAAGATTTTATTCATAATTTGATTTTTTATTTGGTTTGAAATTTTATTGTTTTTTGCAATAATTTTGTAAGCTAACCACCGAAAGATGTTGGCGCATCTTCTGGTTTCTTTTTAAAGATATTTTGTCCTCATATTTCGTTTTTTTGTTAATTAAAATTAAGTTATCGTTCGCAATTTTATAATACAATTTTGTTATAGTTCCAACTTCTATATTGTTTTTCATTCACTTTTTCGATATTATCTTTCAAGTTCAAAGACACCGAAAACATTTGACATTTAAGTTGTTCTTTTTCAATACAAATTGGAAAATTGCAATATCAAGAAAGTCTTCTTACAATATTACTAAGCTTATTCTTTTCTAATTTTAATAGCTTTTCTTTCCAATTAAGTGTTAGAACCATTATCAGACTTTTTATTTAAATCTTGATTTATTTTTTATTTACACAAAAAATTATGCTTCTTATTATAGAAAGCACCAATTAATTAATATATAGACAATTTTTTTTACTTTTTTTTTGAATAAAATATTATTTGAAGGAAAAAACCAATAAAATTGGGCATTTACCAAGTATCTTTTAGATTCTGTTAAACCAGTTCTTGCTGAAGAAACTGAAACTTTTTATACCAAAGAAATATAGTAATAAGATCTTTCTTCTTTAAATCTTAGTTTTAATCCTTCTTGTTATATTACTTATGGTTTTACTAACTTTTTAGAAGACTTATATTTTTATTGATTGAATTTATGTTTAAAATTAAGACAACAAAAAACCCACCTAATTATTATTAGATGGGTTTTAAAAACTAACCAAACTTAAAATTTTAATATGCTAATTATTTATAATCTGGGTTTTGAACCAATTCCGGATTTTTATCTAAAGCATCTTGTGGTAGTGGCCATTTATAATGTTCTGGAAGAAATACACGTTGAGAAACTGGATCACCAGTAAAACCATTTAATACATCTTCAGCGGTTTCCCAGCGTTTTAAATCAAAATAACGAGAGTTTTCCAAAGTAAATTCTACTCGGCGCTCATTACGTACTTTTGCTCGCAAGGTTGTCACATCCATAGATGTTACTGCAGGATAATTTGCTACATCGGAATAATCTACACCATAAGCTCTTGCTCTTACCTTGTTCATTGCATCTAAAACAGTCTGATCAATTTGGTTGGCCTCAATTTTAGCTTCTGCATACATTAACAAAACATCTGCATATCTAAGATGAACAAAGTCAGTTCCGTCATTTAACGGTTGCGTTAATGTACTTATAACACTTGGACTTATACCTTTAACAAAAGTATAACCGGTCTTTGATTTTACTTCAACTAATGGATTCCAACTACCCTCATATACGGTTGCACTTAAACGTGGATCTCTATTTTCCATTGGATGAGCAGCATCATATAGGGTTGATGATGTGATAGGAAGTCCATCAGTACATTCAAAAGCATTTACTAAATCAATAGTTGGATGCATGTTACCCCAAAACCCAATCATTATCTGAGATGACCATAATGCACTTTCTCCTGGAGTTCCTTCCATTTTTATTGAAAATATGATTTCTGGATTATTATTTTGACCTTCATCTAAAAATAAATCGTCATATTTAGCTGATAAGCTATAATTACCTCCATCTATTACAGCTTTTGCTGCAATGGCTGCATTAGTGTAATCTTTAGTGTAAAGTAAAACCTTAGCTTTTAAAGCAAGAGCTGCTTCTTTTTTAACATGTCCATCATATCCTGCTGAAGGAAGATAGTCTATAGCAACATCCAAATCTTTTAAAATTTGAGCAAAAACCTCACTTTGAGTGCTTTTAGCTGTATACTGGTTCTCTACAGTACTTGCTTCTAAACGTAATGGAACATCTCCGTAAGTAGCTGCAAGATAATAGTAAAAGTAAGAACGTATAAAGAGTGCCTCACCTTTCCATTGGTTTAATAAACTCTCACTAACAGTTACATTACCAACCTTATCCAAAAATTCATTACAACCATTTATTCCAACATAACTAACTGCATACAATCCTTTTATGGCGCGTTGATCTTGCCCATTAGGATTACAAACACCCGTTAAAATATCACGATAACCATTATCACGAGCACCATATGCATTGTCTGTTAATTCTTCCCAACCTTGTTGTATACTTGGTCCTTTGTTCCATTTACTAAGTGTTAGTGTAGAATAAAAATTTGTTTGTAAATTACTATATACTCCAGTAAGAGCCATTTGCGCATCACCTTCAGTTTTCCAGAAAGTTTCACTAGATATGGCATCTCCGGGTTGTTTATCTAAAAATTCTTCACTGCAGCCTGTTAATGCTATTAAAAAAGTAAAGAATAGGACTTTATAAATATATTTTGTATTCATTTTTTTAAAATTTAAATGGATTATAAAGTAATGTTAATACCAAAAGTATATGACTTAGAAATTGGATACGTATATGACGTAATAATTTCAGGATCAATATCAAACAAGTTTTCTCCAGAGAATGTTAAAATATTGTCACCTGAGAAATAAATCTTAGCATTTTTAAGTTTCAATCTATCTGTAAATTGACTTGGAATTGTATAACTTACAGTTATGTTTTTCATCCTAAAATAAGAAGTATTCATTAACCAAAATGAGTTAGTGTATTTCCCTGCACCATAATCACTAAATGACTGATTATAAACTGCTGGCAATTTTGCATTGGTATTTTCAGATGTCCAAGAATCAGTTAACCAAACTTTAGAAGCATTCCCATCCTGATTAAAAGGTTCAACACCATGAGCTGAACGATATGATTTCTGACCTGCAACACCTTGCCAGAATGTACTAACTTCAATATTTTTATATTTTGCTGTAATATTAGCTCCATACAATAAGTCAGGATGTTGTCCGTCAATATGTACACGATCATTCTGATCAACTACATTATCATTATTCTGATCTTTTAATCTGATTCCTCCTAAATATGGAGTTAAAGGTTGTTCAGGTGCATTAGTTATTTCTTCAGTTGTATTAAATAATCCATCAGATTCCCACATATAAAAATCATTTAAAGCATAACCTTCCTCATTAATAGTTCTTTCACTAATTTCAGTTGCTCCATATTTCACTAACTCATTTTTATACCACGAGAAATTAGTACTTACCTTGTAGCTAAAATCTTCTATTCTTTTACGATGTCCAATTACAATATCCCAACCAGTATTTTTCATTTCACCTTGGTTCACTTGTGGACCACCAGCTCCTGACTCAATTGAAACCTGCAACTGACGTAAAATATCAGAAGTAACTTTTTGGTAATAATCTACATTAGCGAAAAATAAACCATCTTTTGAAGTAAAATCAAGCCCTAAATCAGAAATAGTAGTCGTTTCCCAAGTAATATCAGCATTGGTGAAATTTTCTAGAACAACACCCGGTGAAATAGCTGCACCAAATGGATAAGCATGTGAACCAGAAGTATGTGTTGTTACAAAGTTACCAGCATTATAGTCTCCAAATGCATAACGCGATTGGTATGGGTAATCATTACTTCCATCATTCCCTAGTTTACCCCAGGAAGCACGTAACTTTAATTGTCTAACAAAATCAACATCCTTTAAAAAAGGTTCCTGATCTAATCTCCATCCTGCTGAAAAGGAAGGGAAAACTCCAACACGGTTACCATCAGCAAACCTACTACTTTCATCTGTACGAACATTTGCCTCAAAAAGGTACTTATCATTAAATGAATAATTAAAACGAGAGAATCCACTTCGCACACTACTTTCAGTAGTTGACCCAGATGTAAGTTGGTTTGCAGTTCCAGCTCCATCTAATTCAGTAAGAGCTCTACTTGTAATGCCAAATCTTGTAGAATTGGTCCATTCTCTTTTTTTAGCTTCCTGACTATAACCAACCATTAACTTAAAGCCATGTTCTTCTATATTTTTATCATAAGTTAATGTTGAAAAGAAGGTAGTTACCTTTGAAAAAACATTACCAACTTCAATTTTTGATTCTTCACGAGTTGAACGGTTATATTCCCCTGTTCTGTAGTTGTACTCGTCTTGCATCAAGATTTGGTTTTTTGACCTTAAATAATCAAATTTATATGCTCCTTTAGCATTAAAAACAAGACCTTCTAGCAGCTTAATACGGGTAAACATATTACCATTAAAATTGTATTTTTCATCACTAGTTCCATTTTGACCATACAATTTAACCATTGGATTTTCACGGGTAAATCCTTCATCAAAAATAAGTCCACTCGGATCATTTACTGATCCTGAAAATGCTTTCCCTGCAAAATGCCCTGTTCCATCAACAGTGTAAGGCCCCCAAGTTGGGCGTACCCACCATGTTTGAAGCAATGCACTACCATAGTCATCATTAGGTCCTTTTCTATCAGATGTTAAACCTGTAAAAGTTCCACCAATTTCAACATTATCAGTTACTTCAGTTTTAAAATTTAAGAAGAAGTTATATTTATTATAATTTGAATTTTCAATCATACCATCCTGATTCCAACTACTAAGTGACAGATTGTATGAAGTTTTTCCAGATGTTCCGTTAATTCCTATTGTGTTTTTCTTTACAGCACCAGTTCTCAAAACAAGATCAGTCCAATCAGTATTTGGAAATAAAGGATCATTATTCGCATTGCCATAAGCATCTATTACATTTTGTGGATATCCGCCAGAAGGTGAACCAGCTGAGTTAATTAGTGATTGATTATACAAATTCATGAAATCAACTGAATTGGTGATCATTTTAGGAAGCATGGTTGGATTACTCATTTGGTAACTACCATTATATGTAATATTCATTCCTTCTTTCCCTCCTGCTTTTGTCTGAATTAAAATAACTCCATTTGCTGCTTTTAAACCATAGATAGCTGCAGATGATGCATCTTTTAAAACGTTCACCGATTTAATTACACTTGGATCTAAATCTCCAATATTTCCTTGAACTCCATCAATTAAAACAAGTGGAGAATTATTACTACCAAACGAGTTAAGACCACGAATTGTCATGTTAAGACTTTCAGAACCCGGAATACCGTTTGATTGTGAAATTACCAAACCTGGAATTTGCCCTTGTAAAGCTTGTGTTGCATTCTGTACAGGTCGGTTTTCAATGGTTTCATTGGAAACTACTGATACGGCACCAGTTAAGTTTTCCTTTTTCTGTGCCCCATAACCTATCACAACAATTTCATCTAATTTAGCAGCATCTTCATCTAATTTAATAGTAATATTAGTTTTTCCATTTAAGGCAACCTCTTGTGTTAAAAACCCTATATATGATACTACTAATGTTGCATTTGAAGAACTAACCTCAAAATTAAAATTCCCATCAAAATCTGTTTGTGTTCCATTTGTAGTTCCTTTTTCTAATACTGATGCTCCAGGTAATGGAATTCCACCAAAATCTTTAATAACACCTGAAATTGCAATTTTTTGTTGTTCTACAACTGATGTTGATTGAAGATTAACTACTGTTTTTTTTGTTTTAATTACAACCTGTCTGTCTGATATTGTATAATCTAATCCAATATTATTAAAAGATGCATTCAAAATTTCAGTTAGCATGGCATCATTTAATTTTAATGACACCCTAATATCTTTATTTATAACATTATCTTCATAGAAAAAGATATATTCACTTTTATTCTGAATTTCTTTAAAAAGATCTTCAATACTAACATTTTGAACATTAATATTAATTTTCACTTGAGAATATGAGGAATTGGCATAAACTGAGCCTAATCCGAATATTATAAAAAATATAAAAACTCTCATAATAGTTAAAACGACGTTAATTAACGGCTTTTCTCGCCCTTTTTGAAGGCGAATAAAGATTTTATTCATAATTTGGTTTTTTATTTGGTTTGTAATTTTATTGTTTTTTGCAATAATTTTGCAATCTATCCACCGGAAGATGTTGGCGCATCTTCTGGTTTCTTTTTAAAAAAAAAGTTTCATCATATAGTTTAGCTTGTTTTGTTAATTAAAATTAAGTTATCATTAGTTATTTTATAATTCAATTTTGTTGTGGTTCCTGCCTCAATAATTATTTCAATTACTTTTTCTACACTATCTTTTAAATCTAATGAGCCTGAAAATGTTTGGTGCTTCAGTTCTTCATCTTCAATATGAATAGGAATATTGTAATATCTTGAAAGTTTTCTTACAATATCACTAAGCTCATTATTTTCTAAAATTAAAATCCCATCTTTCCAAGAAAAATAATGATCTATATTAACTTTTTTAGAAGTAACAATTCTTGTTTCTTTATTAATACTAGCAATTCGGCCAGGAGAAATAACTAGCTTTTTCTTTTTCTTTAAAAGATTTGTACCTTTTTCTGGATATGAAACTTGAACGCTTCCACTTTTTAATACAACAAAATTAGTTGTATCGTCTGAATAATTACTTACATTAAATACGGTTCCTAACACCTCAATTTCTTGATTATCTGTCATCATAACAAAAGGTTTTTTAGCGTTATGAGCAACATCAAAAACAGCTTCTCCTTCAACTAAATAAACAACTCTTTTATCTTCATCAGAAAAGTTTACTGGGTATACAAATTTTGAACCTGAATTTAACCAAACTTTACTTCCGTCAGATAGGGTTAAAAAGGATCTTTTTCCATAAGGAACAACCAATGTATTATACTTAACTTTATTATCAACTTTAGTCTTTTGAGTTAAAGTTTTAGAATTTCCAACATTTACTTTTGAACCTGAAGTTGAATATGAAATTGAGGTATTCTCACCATCAATTTTAATATCCTCACCTTCATCTATAATAATTTTCACTTTATCAGAATGCTCTAAATCTTTAATATCTGAAGTTTTAACAAATTCAGAGATTTCAGAAGATTTCATCTGTAATTTTAAAAAGGCACCAATTCCTAATAATACAATTATTGAAGCCGCAGCACTTATAATTGCGATTTTCAATTGTCTTTTTCTATTAAACTTACTAATTGAATTAAAAATTGATTCTTTCAATAATTTTTTTTCTATTTTAGTTATAGAACTAGTATCAGATTTCCTATTTGAATCTTCACTCATTTTTTATTTACACATTAAATTATTTAACAATAAAAATACGTTTGGTTAATGCTTCTTATTATATAAAGCACCAATTAATTAATATATAGACAATTTTTTTTCTTTATTTTAAAAAAAATATGATATGAAGGAAATAATTAATAAAATTGAGCCTTTACGAAGTGTCTTCAAGGCTCTGTAAACGCTTGTTCTAGCTGAAGAAACTGAAATATTTAATACCAAAGCAATATCATCATAAGATCTTTCTTCTACAAATCTTAGTTTTAATCCTTCTTGTTGTTTTTCAGTTAATTGACTAATAGAAGAATTTAGTTTAATCACCTTTTCTTTATAATGTTCTTTTTCAACCAGTTCATCTTCAAAAGACTTTTCATAATTCATAGTTGAATTAAGAGCAGAATTAAAGTCATTATCATTTAAACAAACTTCTTTAACTTTATATTTCTTATTAATTTTTCTTTTTAAGGCAAGACATAAATAAAATTGAATACTCTCTGGTTCTCCTAATTTACTTTTATACTTATATAAATCAAGAAAGAGATCGTGAACACAATCCATGGTATAACTTTTATCACCACAAATTTTAATACCAAAAGATATTAATGAATCAATATATAAATCATAGAGGTTTCCAAGAGCTTTAAGATCTCCTTGTTTTATTTTGGGCCACAGAATATGCGCTTCACTATTTATTTTATTTTTCCCCCTCATTAATTACTTAATGTTTACACTATTATTTGGAAAACTTAAATTATAAAGAATCTATAATTCGATATTATTTATAGATAACATTGTTAATTATGACCTATTTTCGGTTAATTATGGGTACTAATTTAAAACAATAATTTAATAAAACAATTATAATTTCAATTCTAAAAAAAACACATTATCAACATTTAAATAATGAATATCGTTCATAAAAATAAAGCAAAACTCAAAAAAGTAATACAGAGTTGTTTAAAAATATTTTCTTAATCGTATTTATTTTCAATTTATTTAAGAATATAATAAATTGTATTTGTCATTTTTAAAACAATGGTAAATACAATTTATTTTAGCAATTTACATAAAAACCGATTTCTTTAAATACATATTCTTTAATTATAAGTAAGAACAATTTTAAAAAGTATTAAATGCTTTTTTTATTTATGTGACTACTAATTATCTCCAAGAGCAATTCTTTATTAATAGGTTTAGAAATATAATCATTACACCCAACTTCAATAGTTTTTTCCTTATCTCCGGGAAGTACATAAGCTGTTTGTGCTATAATTATTAAATCTTTGTTGAATTTTCTAATCTCTTGTGTAGCCATATAACCATCCATTTCAGGCATTTTAATATCCATCAAGACAAGATCAACCTCGGAGCTGTTTTTACAAAACTGTACTGCTTCTACCCCATTCTTTGCAAATATTATTTTTTTAAATATTCCTTCAAGAATAACCTCTAATAGTTTTGAACTAATTTCGTCATCATCTACAATAAGTAAATTTAAATCTTCAAATCTTGACAAATTATTATCAATAGGTTTAGTAATTTCTACAACTCTTTCTTTTTCCTCTATTATAAAAGGGATGGTGAATGAAAATTTTGATCCTTTGCCTTCTTCAGATTCTACAAAAATCTCACCTCCCAGCATTTCACTATAAGCTTTTGATATTGCCAGTCCTAGCCCTGAACCTTCAAACACTCGTGTATCTTCGATATCTGCCTGTTCGAAACGATTAAAAATTGCATCTATTCTCTTTTTAGGTATACCAATTCCTGTGTCCTTTACAAAAAACTCAATAAAATTATTTTTTAGCGAATAACCAAAAGTTATTGAGCCTGTTTCTGTATATTTAATGGCATTTTTAATTAGGTTGGTTAATATACCGTGTAGTTTATGCCCATCAGTAAATACTACTAATTGCTCAGTTAAAAGAGAAGGTTCAATAATTAATGAGATTCCCTTGGTATTTGCCTCAGGTATATGAAAAGAATAAAGTTCCTCCAATTCATTATTTAAATAAATTTTAGATGTAATTATATCTATTTCTCCTGATTCAACTTTAGATATATCAATTATATCATTTATGGTATTAAGTAACCTATTTCCACTTTTATTTATAATTTTTGAATAGGCTTCTATTTCATATTTGTTTAAGTTAGGTTCATTCAGAAGGTTAATAAAACCCAAAATACCATTCATAGGAGTGCGTATTTCGTGACTCATATTAGCCAGAAATGCTGATTTTAATCGGTCGGATTCTTCTGCTTTTTCTTTAGAATTTATTAACTTCTGTTCAATATTTTTTTGTTCAGTAACATCTCTAACAACACCAAACATCTTTATAGGTTTACCCTGTTCATTTAATTCTAAATTACCGCCGGCAAATATCCAGCGAACTTCACCATCATTATTTCGTATAATACGGCATTCAAAATTCCAATCTGTTTTAGTTGTGATAGCATATTGAAATTTATTGTCTACCATTTCCTTGTCTTCAATCACTACATGTTCAAGAAACATATCATAAGTCCATTCATTAAGAGGTTTTTCATAACCAAAAATTTGGTCGTGCTTAACCGTTCGCCATGATCCCATAGTTTTTAAATCTAGTTCCCACGCACCTGTTTTAATACTTTTAAGGGCATAATCTAGCCTGTTTTTGTTTTTTAGAACTAATTCTTCAGTCTGATTTCGGTCTGTGACATCTAAATATTGACATACAACATTCAATAATTTTCCGTCTTCATCAATTATTGGAAACATCGAAACATCTATCCAACGTTCATTTGCCATAAAGAAATCTACTTTTCCAGACTTTGTTCCTGCCCAAAACATAGAGAAACGAGCTCTTTTCAAATCATTAAATACAGCTTTAACATCAGATATAAAATTTTGAGTATATAAATTCTGATCTTCAAGTACATTATATTTTCCAATAATGATTTCATTACTAATATTCAGTATATTTCGCAATGCCTGATTTGCTCTTATTATTGTACCTCCTGCATCTGAAACCCACATTGCAAAAGGACTATTTTCTATAACTACATTTAGAAAATTGGCTTGATTTCTGTATTTAAGTTCGCTTATTATTAATTTTTCATCTACCTGTTTTCGTTCAGTAATATCTTGTACAATACCAATAATTGTAGACACTTTATTTTTTTTATTTAATTGAGGTTCACCAATAGATGAAACCCATTTTATACTTCCGTTTTTTAAAAGTAAACGTATTTCAAACTTCCAAGCTGTTCCGTGATCTAAAGCCGCTTTAACATGTTTTTGGTTAAAGACCTGATCTTCTGGATGTACAAAGGCTGCAAAAGAATCGAATGTTAATTCCTCTAAATCAATCTCAAATATTTTAAGCAGTTCATCTGATGCTGAAACTTTCATTGTTTTCACATCAAGCTTCCAATACCCCATACAAGCAATTTCTTCTGCGCGTTTAAGGTTTTTCTCATTTTCTTCTGCCTTTTCCTTGGCCGAAAGTATTTCTAACTCTCTTCTTTTTTGCTCACTTATATCATCGCACGAAACAACTGAACCTACTATAATATCTTGTTTATCTATAATGGGAGCAAAACTACAGGTACATGGCCAACTTTCGCCTGTATCAATTCGTTTAATAACGTATTCGGCATTTTTCACTGTTTCACCTCTAAGAGCTCTAATAACCGGCCATTCTTCTAAAGTTAAAGCTTTTCCGTTAGGCAAAAAACCTTCAAAAAGGTTAAAAAAATCATGAATGCTTTTAGAACATTCATTTTTATTCTTAAAACGATGAAATTCAGAAAAAGCAGCATTAAAATTGATTAAATTACCCTCTAAGTCAGTAATAAAAAATGCTTTATTCATATTTTCTAAAACCTCCTCAAGTTTAAGTTCTTTTAAAATAACTTCATTTTCTAAAGTTATTGAAGAATTTATTAATGAAAAATCATTTTCTGTTTTTGCTAAAACTAGCTGCCTAAGTCTTTCATTTTCTATTAATAATTCCTCATATGTAGGTTGACTCTTTAACATAGTTTTTTTTAGTTTTTATTTCCACAAAAAATCTTAATCTTTGTTCCTAATATACTAAAAATAAGCATGAAATTTTTAAAAAAATATAATTTCCTAAATAAACTAAAAATGTAAATGTTTTGTAAACTAAGCTTTTAGGAGGCAATATTTAATATTAAACAATCTGATTTTACAATATTATTTAAACGTTTACATTTCTATATTTTTGTATGAATTTGAAGAATAAACGCTAAACAATAGCATTATACACTTTTATCCCCTTGATAAATTAGAGGTGGAAATATAGTTTTATTATTTAAAGTTCTATTCTAAAATTAATCTTAATAAAACTATGACAAATAAGGATTATTTGCCTTTTAGAAAGCTATTTTGGAGAAAAGGGCATAACAAGCATAAACAAAAGTGACATCAGGTGTCTTAATTATAAAAATCATTTTTTTAGCTCAGTTATTTATTGAGTAATTATTTTATTTTTCATCGTTCTCAAGTTCCTTCCATTTTTCATAAGAAATTATTCCATTTTCAGGTTTAGATTTACCTTTTAAAATTCCAATAAATTCGAGAGAATGTCCGTCTGGGTCTTCAAAATATATAGATATTGCAGGCATCCAAGCAAATACCATCGGTCTTTCAGTTCCGTCTTTTAGAAAATTTCTACACTTTATATTTCTTTTCTTCAAATATTCAACAGAGTTATTTAAAACCCATTCAGATTCACATTCAAAAGCAAAATGTCTAATATCTATTTGCTCTTTTGGTTTCTCCCATAATCCCAACATAAACTGTTTAGGTTTTCCAATCCAAAAAAAAGCAGCACGTCTTTCATCTTCATAATAGCACTGTTCTAATTCTAGTTTATTAGAATAAAAATCAACAGAACGCTCTAGATTTTCTACAAATAAATGAGTTTCAAAAAGTCCTTTTATCATCTGTATTTTATTTTTTATAATTTAAATTATATAAATTATTAGGTTTTAAATATATTTCAAAATTTTTTAAATCTATAATCGCATTAAATCGTTTAAGTAAATTATTTCCTAAAATATTATTGTTTTCAATTCCTTTTGGGTCTTTTTCATCAATAGATAATGGAACATTAAAAAGTTTAAATTCTCCAATTTGTAATTTTGGTAAAATATAATCGGTTGCCTTCCATTTAATCCCCGTACTTCCTAATGAAGTAGAAGACCCTATTTTTTTCAACACTCCATTTAAACCATTTTCTGAAGCAAATTTTTGACTCAGCGAAAAACTTGAATCATATCCTGTATCATACTCAAACCAACCCGAACTTATTTTGTTTTCAATTGTAATAGTACCTTTTATATATGGAATACCTCCAATCATTTTTGTGTCTATTTTGGAAAAACCTTTTGGAACTGTTTGCATTGATTTATGGATTATTAATAATTTATTTTCATAATCAATCTCTACAATTTTATTTTCAAAAGCTATCCAACCTAAAACTCCATCAAAATTTGGATTTTGAAAATCTATTGAAAGAAGTTCTACATTATCCCAGTTTAAATTTCCGATTTCTAATTTGTTCGAAGAACTTGTTTCTACTGTTTTAGTTCCATCTGAACCATTATTTAAAGTGTTACCATCTAACTTTAAATTTACTTTATCTCCTATTAATTTAGATACAATAACTATTGCATTTGCACCAGTATCAAATATTACATTTAGTGAATCTGATTTATTAATTTTACCTGTTATATGAATTTGATTATCAGTTCCTAATTCAAAAGGTATTGTATCAATTAAAAATATTCTGTTTTTGTTGTTATAATAATACTCTAATATATTTTTTGAAGGTATAGATGCTTCTTTCAAAGTATCTGTATTTATCCGTGTAAATGCTTTTACATCATTATACAAAATTGTAAAATCATAAGTATTGTTTGGATTTACATTAAATGTAAGTGTATCAATATTAGAAATAAAACTCACTTTTTTATTTCCATTAAATTTGTGAGGTACAAATTCATCTAATTCAACTTCTGGTGATATTGTCCAAATATCTTTATATAATTTATCACCTTCTTTTATGCTAACAGTCTTGGAAGTTGCATTTAAAATAAATTGTTTTTTTTGAGTTATACAACTAGCAAAAATAAATAAAATGAATAAAAAAAGTATGTTTTTCATAAATGGTTATTTCAGATTTAACCTTAATAAAAAGGATTTAATTTACAATATTAGTTATATTCTATATTTACAGTTTTAAAACCCATTTTATAGTTCTTTAAAATTCTCTACTTTAATTATCATCAGCTATTTAAAAAAGTATACCATAGCTAAAATAAGAAATCTAAAAATTTTAAGGAGCTATAAGAAGAACTACAGATCTTGCTTTTACATTATAAAAATTTTCTTTCACAATTTTGGTGTTATTAGGAATAACAATATCTTCTGGAGAAGGCAAAGAAGTATCAATTATTCGATACCAATTCTTTTTTTTAAAATTTAGAGGGTCTGGAATTTCAAAATTTAAATCCTTTGAATATGCATTGCATGCAATATATAATGCTGGATCTTTCTTTTTAGTTCTTACGGTACCGGCCAAACTGTGTGATGTTGAACTCCAATCTGGTTGTCCCAATTTAACACCATGCCATTCTATTTGTCGTCTTTTTTGAAGAAATTCTAATAACGGCGGTTCAATATCGTCTTTGCTTGAATCTCTATTTATCCTAAACATATTCAACATTCTCAAAAACCTAAATAGAAATGCATTTTTTTCTAAAAGTTCCCAATTAAACCAACTTATTTCATTGTCCTGACAATATGCATTGTTATTTCCTAATTGTGTTCTCCCAACTTCATCTCCCATCATTAGCATTGGAGTACCATATGACAGTAGTGTAACCACCATGAAATTTTTTATCTGCTGTTCCCTTAATTTTATAATGGAAGGGTCTGTTGTTAATCCTTCAACCCCACAGTTCCAACTTAAATTATCATTATTTCCATCTCTATTATTTTCTCTGTTAGCTTCATTATGCTTTTCGTTATAAGAAACCAAATCATTTAATGTAAACCCATCATGGCAAGTAATAAAATTTATACTTGTTCCTACCGATCTATTCTTATGCCCATATAAGTCTGGACTAGCCAAAACTCGAGAAGCGAAATTAGAGATTGAACCATCATCTCCTTTTATAAAACTACGCACATCATCTCTAAACTTACCGTTCCATTCTTTCCATTTACCGCCTATAAAACTTCCAACTTGATAAAGACCTGCAGCATCCCAGGCTTCTGCAATTAATTTTGTTCCAGCCAGAATTGGATCTGATTCAATTTCCCAAAGTATTGGTGGATTTTTCTGAGGAACTCCAAACTCATCACGAGATAAAATAGAAGCCAAATCAAACCTAAATCCATCAACATGCATTTCTGATACCCAAAACTGCAAACTATCCATAATCATTCTCCGTACTACTGAATTATTAGCATTAATGGTGTTACCACATCCTGAATAATTACCGTAGCGACAGCTATCTCCTTCTAATAAATAATAGGCTCTATTTTCTACTCCTTTAAGACCAAATGTTGGTCCGTTTTCACCGCCTTCAGAAGTATGATTGTAAACTACATCAAGAATAATTTCTATGCCTGCCTTGTGCAAAGCTTTCACCATATCTCGAAATTCATCCATAGGCCCCATAATATCTTTACAGGAGCTATAAGCCCTATGAGGTGCAAAGAAAGATACGGGACTATATCCCCAATAATTTATATTTCCTTCAAAAGCATCTTGTTCATCAAACTGAAAAACAGGAAGTAATTCTACAGCAGTAATTCCCAAATCTTTTAAATAGGGTATTTTTTCAATTAAGCCTAAATAGGTACCTCTTTTATTTTCTTCTATACCAGAATTTGGATTTTTAGTAAAGCCTTTAACATGTAATTCATAAATGATAGTTTTAGAAAAAGGACGGCGAGGATAGCGATCTCCTTCCCAATTATAAGTGTTAGTATCCACTACAACACTTCTCATAGCACTGCCAATATTATTACCTGGTTTTATGGCTAAATCTCTCTTATATTTTTTTGGCAAAACCACCAATTTACTATAAGGATCGAGCAATACTTTTTTTGGATCAAAACGAAGTCCTTGTTCTGGAATAAACGGTCCGTGTACCCGAAATGCATAAATTTGCTCAGCCTTAATTCCTGCTACAAAAATATGCCAATAAAATTCTGTTTTATTCTTTTTTTTATCTAAAACTATTATATCACTAGGTTTTTTGTCATCTGGTGTATCAAATAATAGTAACTCAATACCGGTACTGTTCTTTGAGTAAATACTAAAATTAACTCCATTCCATTGTATGGTAGCACCAATAGGAAAAGCCTGACCTTTACTAATACTTTTATGTTGTTTAGTATTCATTTTTAATTTCTAATCAATTTTCTCATTACTTTTATGAAATACTTAATTATATTATTTCAATCACAAGGTTTAACCAAAAGATTGGAAAAAGGAAGTGAAAACATCAATTGGAATCTTGTTATTCTCACAATTTTTAATTCCTTTTAATAACTATGTACTATTTCAAAGGTATCTAATAAAAGTGTATTATTTTGAAATAGGTTCTCATTTTTATGTGATTATTTTTTTGTAAAATTATTTTTTTTGAGTTTAGAAAAGGAAAAATACTAATACCCTATTTTAATCTACCTAATTACTCAATAATTGATATTTATAACTGCAACCTTTAGGTTATTATTTTTTATAAAACAATTCAGTTAAACGTTAAAATTCCATCTTATCAGTCTGTAAAATAAACTCCTTTTTGTTGTTTAGTATAAACGTAATTTTAAATACATATGTATTTAGTTTTAAGTCTTTATTATTAAAACACAAGATAAAAGAGTCTGGAAATATTCTATTATTTCTATCAATAAATTCTTCTTTTGTCATTTCATATTTTGCAAATGTATCTCCGCTATTTATTTCTGGTGTTGGAATAAATTTTACAACATCTGAGTTAACATTAACTTGTTGAAAATCATTATCATTTATCTTCACCTCTAAAGAAATATTTTCCAAATAATCGTAATACTTTAACATCCTTTCTACAATAATTCCTTGCTTTAGCTCCTCTAAATATTTTTCATGAAAATATTCTTCCAACATATCTCGGCTATCAGAAATAAATTTAAAATATAGTAATGCCTCATTTTTACTTACAAAGTTATCAACTGCATTTGGTTCAATTATTGAAAAAAAATCATTACTTGTAAAAATGGTTGCATAATCTAAAACTACTGAATCAACGGTTACTCCATTATTTATGATTTCTTGTAACTCATAGGAAATGTTCTCATTTTCTACTTCCTTATTACAGCCAAAAAATAACACAAAGCAAAATGGTACTATTTTTAAAATACTTTTCATTAAATCAATTATTTTTAAATCGCTTATTCAAAGTTTGTTTTTTAATTTAGGTTAAGCACAAATTTTAAGAAATGTTGTGTGCTGGTTCTTACTATACTTTTCTATAAATAAAACATCCAGCTTCTGAAGGATGATCCTGAACAAGACTATTACGATCTTCTTTTCTTATTAAATTAATAACTAAAAAGTCTCCAACAGCTGCTACTGTAAATAAAGCTCCAAATATTAAAACAGCAATATTTCCAAAAATTAATGAATATAGAGCCGGAATAATTCCTAAAAATATTGCAGGCATAATTGCTCCTAAAATGTAATGTTTCACTAAAAGAGGTTCCTTACAATGGCAATAAGGTGTAAGCATTTTCCAAAGCACTCCAAATTTAATAGACTTAAATCCTTTCTTGGCAAAAATTGACCAAGTTATTCCGTGTATTAATTCGTGTAAGATAATTCCAATTAAAAATATTAGAAAAAAATATAAAGGAAACAAAAACATAGAATTAGTATCAGCCGCCTTAATCAATTCTTTAAAATTTAATAACGTTGAATCATTAAAATGTAGAAGATAAAAAGGGATTCCATAAATTAAAAAAACAGGAATCATTATCAGAATTCCATATATGTTTGCTTTTACAATATCAATTGTTAGTTTTTCTTTTTTGTAATCATCTAATTTTATCATAAGTTTTTTTTATACAATGTTTTATAATGGTTTTTAACAATTTTTAAGCAATTAAATAAACGAAATACCTACTAAAAAAAAATTAAATTTATTTAGGGAAACTAAAATTAAGCTACAAATTATAAAAAGTATTGTAACCCTTTTATTTTTTCTTATCTAAATTATTCATTTGAGACCCAGTATTGTAAGGTACTTTTCCTGAAGGGACAACTTTACTTGAACTTTTTAAATGTGTATCTTGATCGTCAAAGAAAATATGCGCCCCAAATGCTTTTAAAACTTTATCTTTTGATAAACCTCCTAAAAAATACGCTTCGTCAACATAAACTCCCCAATTTCTTATAGTTCTAATAACTCTCATATGTGAAGGAGCATTTCTCGCCGTAACTATTGAAATTCTTAAAGGTGATAGTTCTATTCGTGTTGGAAAATGTTCTTGAATTTTAGAAAGTTTAATTAACAACTTAGCAAAAGGACCTTTTTTTAACGGATCGTTTTCGTGTTCAGATTCATATTTATGGAATGCATCCATTCCTTCTTTTTTATATCTCAATTCCGATTCATCAGAGAATAAAACTGCATCAGCATCAAAAGCAATTTTCACTCGGCTATCTTTTGAATCAAATTTTTCAGGTGGAGCATAAATAGTTGCAGCCGCACACACTTTTGAATCAATAACAATTTGAACATCTTTTTCGTCTTTAGAAAGAAACAAATCAATATCAAAAGCATCAATATAAGGTGATAATGGTTCTCCACCAGATAAAGCAACTCTTGTTATATCTAATTTATGTTTTTTTATTGAGTTTAGCATTCTAACTCCAGTCTCGGGACTATTTCTTGACATTACTATAACTTCCACAATTCTTTTATCTGCTTGGTTATTTAACTCTAAAAGACTCTTTATTAAGTAAAAAGCCGTTCCAGGTTCTAAAGGTTTATCTTCATTTTCCTGTTGAAATTTCCTATATTCTTCAATTCCTTTACTTTCAAATATTTCGTTTCCTTTCTCTAAATCAAATAAGGATCTAGAAGAGACTCCAATTACTAATATTTCTGAAAAATTCATAGGCATTTTTTAAAATTGGTTACAACAATTTCATATAAGAATTACACATCTATAAAATTAGATATTTTTTAAACATTGGAAACCATTTCGTGTATGTTTGTTTTAATAATTTTTAATTCTAATTAAAAGAACAATTATTATTGAAGAAACACCTCCAATCGCTGTCATTATAATATCATAATAATCAACAGGATACCCCATAAAATATTGAACTAATTCCCACATTGTTAATCCAACAAATGAAAATAGGAAAGAAAACACTATTCTTTTGATTATTGAATTCTCATAACTAAAAAATGCTCTGTAAAAAATAAAAGCCAACGAAAATAAACCCGCTCCAGCAAAATAATTAGGTAATGTTCCTTGTAAAAAGATAAAAAATTCAGATATATGAAGTTGCTTTGGTCTAATAATAGTTTTTATAATTATTATTCCTACAAATGAAAATAAACTCCAATAAGATAATATTTTTAGTTTCGGATTTTCATTCCTTTCTTTATCTATTTCATATTTTATACTATTAAAATTTTTCATTTAATTAATCTATGATTTTTTATTGATGTATATACTCCTAAATTGTGCTTTTAATAGTTCCTTTTTTTGCACTATAAATGTAATATTTTTAAGTTTTAGAAACATTCTTTATAACTTATAAAGAACAACAACAGTAATTCCTCTATAGCTTTGCATTAAACAACAAAAGCCCCTTAAAAAGGAGCTTTTGAATTGTACTTTATGTTTTTTAATACCTTACACAGCTATTAACGGTTTTATGAACGTTATTTAAGATAATTTCTAATTCCATAACTAGCTAAAACACCTTCGCCTGTTGCGGCTGCAACTTGAGCTATAGCGCCTTCTCTACAATCTCCTGCTGCAAATATACCTTCTACTGATGTTTGAGCTAAACCTGATGTTGTTATAAAACCTCTTTCGTTTAAAGATATTAAATCTTTAAATGGAGAGGTGTTTGGTATAAGTCCAATAAAAATAAATACACCATCTGCTGAAATTAATTCCTCTTTATTGGTTTCATTATCTTTAACCTTCAATGATTTGAATAAATCATTTTCTCCTGCTAAAAACTCAACAGATGTTTTATTCATATAAGTGGTAATATTATCAATGGTTTTTAGCTTTTCTACATAAGTATCTGTTGCTGTAAATTTTTTAGATCGGTTTATAATTTTTACAGATTTACAAAATCCTGCTAAGAAAATTCCTTCTTCAAGTGCAGAGTTTCCTCCTCCAATAACAATAATATCTTTGTCTCTGTAAAATGCACCGTCACAGGTAGCACAAAAGTGAATTCCCGAACCTACTAAAGCTGTCTCGTTTGGAATTCCTAACAATCTATAAGTTGAACCTGTTGACAAAACAATTGATTTTCCAATATAACTAGCTCCTTTTGTTTTTACCGTAAATACCCCATTCAATTTGGTTATATCCACAACCTCTTCTCCTGTTTTAATCGTTGCTCCATAGGTCTTGGCTTGTTCCTCCATTTTATCCATTAATTTAGGACCAGAAATGTTAGTAAAGCCAGGATAATTTTCAATCTTCTCTGTTAAAAAAGCATTTCCTCCAATGTTCTTTTTCTCTAAAATTAATGTATCAAAACGATCTCTTTGAGCATAAATAGAAGTTGTTAATCCAGCAGCACCACCTCCAATTATTATGGTATCAAAAACTTTATGTTCTTTTTCTATATTTATAGATAATAGTTTTGTTAATGAAACATTATCAGGGTTGGTATGTGGTTTTCCATTAATAAGTAAAGTTGGAATAATTCTTTTACCATTATTTATTTCTTCTACTTTAGCCGTTGCCCAATCATTTTCATCAACATCTATAAATTCAAAATTAATGGAGTTATCTTGTAAAAAATTTTTAGCTCTTCTACAATCAGGACACCAATCTGCACCAAATAATTGAACTCTTCCAACTTCATTTACACCTAACACACTTGACAATTTTATGTTATCAGGGTTAGTGAATGATTTTTTGTTGATAATTACGGTAGGTATAATTCTCTTCCCGTTGTTTATCTTTTCCACTCTTAATGTTGCTTCTTTGTTTAAATCAACATCAATAAAAGTGAACTCAATATTATTATCATTTAAAAATGATTTCGCTCTGCGACAGTCGGGGCACCAATCTGCTCCGTATAATTTAATTTTATCCATAGATCTTTTATTTTCTAAATCTCTTGTATATAAATTGTTAAGTATTTAAGCTCCAATTTAACAAATTAAAACTGAATATAAAATTCGTAAATATTTCATCCTATAAACCAACAATTATTTAGAAATTTTAATCGCTATCTGGTTTTATAACTGCCATTTTAAATGCTACTATGCTAATTATTAGTATTTGTATTGCGTGAAACAACATAAGCGGTAATAATATAATCCCAATAGATGCCATATTACCAAACAATATTTTTGAAAAAACGGTGCCATGTACTAATGATTTTTTAGTACCACAAAACTGCGCAGTAATTTGATCTTCATAATTGAGATGTAGTTTTTTAGCTAAAAACCTAGTGAGATAAAAAGCTGTTAAAAATAAAAGAATAACTCCAATTAAAATAACAATTAAATCTAAAAAAGAAACTATACTAAATATGTTTCCTTCAAAAGATTCTGCAAAGCTTTTAAAAATAATTAATAGTATTATAGATTTATCGAAAATGGTTAGCTTACTGCTATGTTTTTGTACAAATTTAACAAAGAAACGTTGTAAAAAAAGACCTATTACAACAGGTACAATTATTTGGACAATAAGTTTAATATATATGTCTGTAAAATCAAAGTCTGTTTGTACATCATGAACAAATAGTCCCATCCATAATGGCGTAAGGGCAATACCAATAATCCCCGAGATACTCGCATTAAAAATTGCTCCTGGAATATTCCCTTTTGCTATAGAGACCATAACAACTGAAGATGAAACCGTAGACGGCAAGGCGGCCAAAAAAAAGAATGCCAACCAAATAGTTTCTTGTTCTTCATTTTGAATAAATGGACGTGCCAATAAAACCAATAATGGAAAAATTAAAAAGGTAAACGTCTGAATTAATAAGTGTAATTTCCAGTTTTTGAGTCCTTCTATTAATTTCCTCGGACTCAATTTAAGTCCATAAAAAAAGAACATAAGAGAAATTCCTATGGCACTAATTGTATTTAAAGGAATTTTACTTTCTTGTGTTCCCAATTGCGGGAACATATAAGCTATTGCTATGGTAGCTATAATAGATAGAACAAACTTATCAATCTTTATTTTCATGCATTAACTTTTTTTTGCAAATTACTAACTTCTATTTTAAATAAATTGTTATGTTTTTTAATAAGTTTAGAAGATTTCAATTTGTTTTTCATGTTATTCATTTGGTTCACACAGTTCTCTCTCAACAACTTACGGTTTAGACTATGAAAATATACTAATTTACTATTATTAGATTTCTATTCTATCAATTTCTTTCATTAATAAATCGGTTTCAGATAAGATTGCATAATACTTTCCTGTTAAACTACAACGCTGTTTTAGCTGCCTAAAAATTTTGATATTTAACACATCCCCTGCCATTACTTATACAAAATATTATGAAACTTTATTTTGATAAACGTTTCGCTAAATTATATATTTAACATCTTGTTTTTTAATTAAATTAGTAATTATCTCAACTACTTCGTCTGTATCATACGAAGACCTATCTATCGTCAAATGATAATTCTTTGCATTATTCCAATTTTCACCTGTATAATGTAAACAATAGTTGGCTCGTTCTCTATCTGTTTTTTCTAACTCGCTATCCGTAACCTCAGATTTAATTTTATACTCATGGGTGATTTTATCTTTGCGATAATTTTTGTTAGCATGAATAAATACACTAAAGCAATTTGGGTTATGTTTTAGAATAAAATTGGCGCAACGCCCAACAATAACACATGATTCCTTTGAGCAGATGTCTCTTATTATTTTACTCTGAACTAAAAATAAAACATCGAGAGGTGGTTGCTTTTCATACACATAGGCATAATTTTGTTCATAAAGTTCAGATAAAAGAGAATGTGCTAATTTTTGTTCATTCTGTTGAATATAATCTAATGTAAATCCACTTTCTTTAGTTGTAAGTTCTATAATTTCCTTATCATAAAATGAGATTCCTAGCTTTTTAGCCAATTGCTTTCCTATTTCAAACCCACCACTACCATACTCTCTGGAAATGGTAATAACAAGATTGCTTTTTAAAGTACTTTCTAACTCGCTTGCATTTGGAGAGATATCAACAACTGGTTCAAGCCATGAATCAAAAAAGTGTATTCTTCGATGAAAATATTTAGCAATAAACCCCACCGAAATAGCCGCAACAATTGTTCCTTCTCTTATCCCTTCAAGTTGCTTGAGAAATACAAAAGAACTTATTAAACCCACCAAAACCATTGCGCTATCCACTCCTATTTTTGCTTTCCCAAACTCCTTGTTAAACGTATCTGAAATAGCCATGGCTAATCCTTCTCCTGGTAAATAAGTTAGTTTCGCTTTCACTTCTAAAAAAACACCAAATGCTATTACTACACAACTCATTAAACACCATAACGCTTGCCAGTAGTAATTAGAAACATTTAAACCTGATACTAAATGAAGTGCTAAATCAATAAATACACCAAACGCAAAAACAACTGGAAGTTGTAATAATTGAAGTAAACGATAATTTTTCCGAAGTATTCCTATCTGAATGAGTATAAGAATGAGGTTAAAAAAAATGGTTAGTGTTCCTAGCGTAAAAGGCAATTTAAAACAATAAACATATGGAATACAAGATATTGGAGAAACACCCAAATTAGCTTTAACAGATAAAGCTACACCCAAAGCCATCACAAATAGACCAATTCCAAAGATAATAATCTTTAAAATAATAGTATTTTTTTTCATAAAATATAATCGTAAAAAATAGATTGAAAACAACCTTCAAAAGTATAAAAAAATCAAAAAACAACCTTATCTACTGTAGTAAATTTCGGGATAAATGTGTAGTCCTAAAATAGGCTTCAGGTTAAAATTAATTTAAGATGTTAATTAAATACCTTATTCGGAGTTTTAAAGCTTAAAGATAAGTATTATCTTTTTTCGTTGTATAAATTAATTGCATTATTATAGATTCTTTAGAAATAAAGATAGGATTGAATCGAAATTACAAAATTAATGTTACAAACTAAATATTCATTTTTAGGATTATAAAATTCACTATATGAACTTAACAATTAGTTGTTAAACCGCAAATAAAATTGCAATACTTACTAAGAAAGGAACAGGAATTTCTCTAAAATATTTAGATACTAATCCTGCTGCTTGGTTTCATTATTAATTTTTTATAAGTGTTACTATTTAGATTGAAGTGTTTTTAATACTTCTAAAATTACAGAAATACTTGCTCTTTTGCGGTAATCAGCATCTAAAAATGCATATTGAACAATACCTTTGGAATCAATTACGTAAGTTGCTGTAATAGGTAATTCGCTACTATCATCACCATTGTAATTTTTTAAACCAACACCATTTTTATACACTACTGCTAAAGCATCGGTAAGTTTGTACGATAGGCCGTATTGTTTCGCAACTTTGTTTCCAACATCACTTAATACTTCAAATTTTAAATCATGTTTTTCTGTTGTAGAAAGTGATTTATCTGGTAATTCAGGTGTTAAAGCCAAAAGATTAGCTCCTTGTTTTTTAAATTCAAGTAGGCTGTTTTGTAAATATTGTAATGTTAAATTACAGTACGGACACCATCCTCCTCTATACCAAGTTAGTACTACTGGACCTTCGTTTAAAATAGTTTGTAAATTGGTGCATTCACCAAGAGCATTTTTTAACGTAAAATCTAGAACCTTGTCACCAACTTTTATGGCATTTTTCTTGAAATTAGTTTCAATTATGGCTTCTAAGTTTTCAGATGACATTTTTTTTTGAGCATCAGTTGCTTTGGCTTCCCAAGCCACTTGCTTAGCGTTTAATACATCTTGTAATTTTATATGTTCTAAATTTTTCATTTTTTATAGTTTTAAATGTTTGCTACAATTTTGGGTTTGTAACTAATACCAAATAAACTTCTTAATGGTATGTTATTTGAAAGAAAGTGACACCTTTAAATCTTTAGTCTGTTTTTTTGTTTTTCTTGTAAGATGAAAGATTAATGCAATAGCTGCTAAAGAAAATCCAAAAATTGTAAGTCCTGGCCAACCAAACTTACTAATTACGGATACACCAAACGCAGAACCTAAAGAAGCACCTATATAATAAAAAAGCATATACACTGCGTTTGTTCTACTTTGTGCATTTACATCAATAGAAAAAACACGAACTTGGTTTGGTATTTGAGATCCAAAAACCCCTAAATCTAATAGTATTATACCAATACAAAGTACTACTATATTATTTTGCCCAAGAGCCATTACAACAAAACTTAATAGCACTACCGCAAGAGAAATTGCCATTACTTTTCTTGCTCCAATTTTATCTACCCATTTACCGGCTATTTTAGCTCCAAAGATACCAGCAGCTCCTACAAATCCTATTAAACCAACTTGTTGTACTGAAAAAGAAAACGGTTTTCCCATAACATGAATGGCAATGGTAGCCCACAAGGCATTAAAAGCAGCAAACCATAACGCACCAACAAAAGCGGCTTCTCGTAATAGTGGTTTTGTTTTTACCAAAGTAAACATAGAAACAAGCAGTTTTGTATATTTTAATTTTGCTGCAGGTTGGTTAGATGGTAATACAATATGTAACACCACACCAATAATAGTGGCAATTATTGCTGCACTTAAAAAAACAGCACGCCAACCAAAATGCTCTGCAATAAAACCACTAAGTGTTCTAGACAGTAAAATACCAGATGCTAAACCAGTCATTAAAGTAGCAACTACTTTACCTTTATTTTCAGGAGTAGCTAATGAGGTACCTAGGGGTAATAATTGTTGAGTTATGTTTGCCCCTAACCCCACAACAAATGTTGCTGCTACTAAAATGCCTAAGTTTGGTGCTAAATACACACCCATTAAGGCAATAACAAGGATTATAGATAAGTTTCTTATCACTAATTTTCTATTCATTACATCGCCTAAAGGTGAAATAAAAACGATAGCCACCGCATATCCTATTTGTGAAGCAGATGGAATAACTCCCAATACTCCTTCCCTTAACCCTAACGATTTTCCCATTGAAGGTATTAATGGTTGATTGTAATATAAATTGGCCCCCGTTGCAGCTATAGCAGTTGCCATAATAAATAGTAGCTTTTTGCTTAAAGGTTTAGTTTGTATATTTTTCATTGTGATTTTCTAATTTAGTAAGGGGCAAAATTAGCTCAGAACACAACGGTATTTAAGGTGAGTATTTTAGAGAAAATGATACTTTTTAAGGTAGTTTTCTAAAAGCAGCAGGCGTAATACCTTCGTTGTTTTTAAAAAATTTTATAAAATTGGTAGGTTCATCAAAACCCATATTGTATCCTATTTCGGCTACAGACTTGGTAGTTTGTTGCAATAAGGCTTTGGCGCGTAAAGTCATATAATTAGACAATACTTTTTTAGAGGTTAAACCGGTAGTTTTTTTTACACATTCAGATAAGTAAATAGGTGTAATATTTAGTTTTTCAGCATAGGCTGCAATGGTTTTAAATTTGGCAGTTTCTTTAAGTATTAACTCTTCAAAATCAGCTGTAATTTCTTGATAACGTTTTAATTTTATAATTCCGCTAGCATTACCAACAACACGTTTTATTTGTAATAACAATACAATAAGGTAAGACCGCACTAATTCTACCTTATGAGTATCATTTTTATGAAATTCCTCATAAATGGTATCAAATAAATTTTTAATTAAAGGTAAATCTGTTTGTATTAATTTATACGACGGACTAGAATTTAGCTTAAAGTAAGGGTACTCGTGTTGAATTTCGTATTGATGTTTATTTGGTTCAAAAAAATCAGAACTAAAAAGTAGCGAATATCCCTCTGTTCCTGGTTTCCCCTCAAAAGTCTGTACCGAAAATAATTGTAAAGGGGAATTAAAAGCAATAGTATTGGTTAAATCTTCTACTTTTGTTGCTCCTATTTGTCTTTCAGATTGGTTGTTAGCATAAAAATCTATGGTAAAAAATGTTTTAACATGTGGGTTTAAAGCATCTTTAGATATGTTTGCCGTTTCATTAAATTTAAAAATATGAAAATTAGGATCTATAGACGTGCTTTTTACGTTTAAGTCTTTTAGTAAGTCTGCAATCTGCTGGTAGATTTTCATATTTTATTTGAGGAATGTTTTTAAATTGCTTACAACTAATTATAAAATTATTAAACTTACATTTAGTAATATTATTTTAACATACTTAACTGTTGCTGTATTTCGCAATTTTTGTAAAGGTAAAAAAATACTTTTTAGGGCTAAATGGAATAATTCAATTGCTGAAATTTTTGAATTTAATTAAAGATCACCCGTTTTATAAGATTGGTATCATTGGAAAATCAGATATTTTTTGATTGAAGAGAATTGATTTAATTCTTTCGAGTTTTCAACTTAAGTTAGCAAATATATTATAGGTAGAAAGTACTTACGAACTTTCGTGAATTGCCTTTTACCAGCAATTAATTTTATAAGGTGTTAGCAGCACACATTTTATTCAGTCATTATTAATTTAATCATTTCTTTTGTAACAATGTTAATATCATCATTTGATGTTCGCCAATTTACAAAAGCAGCTCTTATACCTTTTTGCCCTTTATAAAGCGTTGGTGACATAAATACTTTACCTGTATCATTCAAATTTGTTAGAAAGTTGAATACTTTGTGTTGGTTTTCTTCTCCGCTTAATGTAAAACACACGGTATTTAGCCTTACTGGAGCTAACAATTCAAAATATTCATTATTTTCTATAAACTGTCCAAAATAATTGGCAACTTCAATAGCGTTTTCAACAATATCTTGATAGCCTTTTTTCCCATACGCTTTTAATGAAAACCAAACAGGTAATGCTTTTAATCGTCTTGAATTTTCGGGTAAAAAATTTAGATAACTAAAATTTCCCAAAGGATCACCTAAATAAGGAGCATTTGAATTTTGAAAAGTTTCTGTTTGCAAAATCTTATGCTTTTCTTTCACTAAGAAAAAGGCATTTTCATAAGGAACATTTAGCCATTTGTGACAATCAATTGTTATGCTATCTGCAGTTTCCCAACCGCTTAATAAGTACCTGTATTTAGGCGAACAGGCTGCAAATGCTCCAAAAGCAGCATCTATATGCCACCAGAAATTATATTCTTCTTTAAGTTTTGCAATAGCTTCAAAATCATCATAATCAACGGTGTTAACCGTTCCTCCACTTGTAATAAGTACAAAAGGTTGCCCATTTAATGCACTAATCTTTTGCTTCAGATATTCAATATCAATGCTTTCTCTATTCCCTTTTGTTACTTTTAGGTTTTCAATATTATTGCTTCCAACACCTAACATTGACAACGATTTTATGGTTGAAGAATGTGGTGTTGCAGAAAAAATATTAATTTTCTCCGTAATGCCTTCTTTTGCAAAATCTTTCCCTAATTGTTTGCCAAACCATTGTCTTGCAACCGCCAAACAAGTAAAGTTAGACATTGTTGCTCCTGTAACAAATCCTCCTAAAAAGTCGTTCGGCAAATTAAAAAGATCTAAAAGCAAATTGATGGTTTCTAATTCTATAGTTGCAGATAAATCACCTTGTCCTTTTGCCGTTTTTGTGTTCTGGTCATAAATTGTTGTTAGCCAATCACCTATAATTGATGCTGGTGTTGAGCCTCCCGTAACAAATCCCCAATATCTTGGTCCTGTTGAACTGTTAATTAATTTTTCAAATTTATCATTGAATAATTTTAAGGTATTTAATCCGCCAATTCCAACATCATTAAGGGTTTCATCTATTTTAACATTTTGTTTAGTAGAAGTAGACCTATTAGAAAGTTGTACTAAAAAATCAATTCCTTGAAGTTTTACTACTTCTAATAAATCTTCAATATTTAATAAGTCAGTTTTTAATTGTTTATTCATCCTATTTAATTCAATTGTCTATTTTGCATACTACCAACGTATTTAAATATGGCAAGTATAAATCTCAATTTTCCAATGTTTAAAATTCATATTTTTTTATTTCTGAATCAATCAAATTTATTGAATTTAGCTATTTTTCAAATGAGGTGATAGCTGTTGTTATTTATATGATTAAATCAATTAAATTTCCGGTCAATAATATTCCAATTGTAAATGTTAATAAACCTAAAATAAAGGAATGCTTTAAAATAATTTATGTATTTTTTCTTATCAAAGAATTGTCCAATAGCCCAAGTATAATATATAACAAAAATCATACTTCCAAATTGAACAACTTTTAATTTTATTAATCCTTCAATTATACCAAAAACAGTCAAAATCAACATCCCAATTCCCATTACATAACATAATAGAATTAGTAATTCATAAAAATTATATTTATACTTTTTAAATAATAATTTAGTCCAAAATGCAATAAAAACTGATATGATTAAATTTCCGTAACCATAATTATTTTTAATCCATATAGAAATAGTTGTTGTAAATGATGGATTTGAATTATTAAAATATAGGTAATCATCTTTAAAATGTAATAATTGTCTAAAGACTGTATAAATTAAAGAGCAAATAATGATAAAAAAGACTGGTTTTACAAGACGAGTTCTATCTTCAGTAATAAATTTTCTAATTGTAATTCCTGGTTTAATTAATAATTTTTTTATGGTATATAAAATTCCTTTTTCAAAGTTTAAAACACTTCCAATTTCAGATATAATATACTTTCCGTCAATCCTTTTTAACTCTTTGGGATTACTAAAACCAGAATAATGATTTTCACTTATTTTATTTTTACAATTTTCTAAATCATTTTGTTTTTTCATTCGGTTAATTATGTAGCATGTTTTTTAATTGCCGCTAAAGGGCTAATATAAAATTTGTGACACCTGAAAATCGGAGATTATTCGGGCGTAGCAAATTGTTTGTTGAATGTTTGACGTTTTAATTAGTTTAAATGTAAGCATAAATTTTATGATGTATAGTAAGTAGTTTATCTTGCTACTTTAGATTAAATATTTTATCCAATTCTGTTTCAAGAGCATTATACTGATATCCTTTTATTTTTTTTAGGATTTTCCCATCTTTACCGATTATAAAACTAGTTGGATAACCTTGAACTCCATATTGAGTTACAACTTTGTCTGAAACACCTTGTAAATTTGGAATATTTATCCAATCAATGTTATCAGATTTCGTTGATTTTTCCCAATCTTTTTTATCTACATCAACAGAATAACTAATTATTACAAAGTCTTTATCCTTGTATTTTTCTTTTAGTTTTGGAAATTCTTCTTTATTCTGTTCGTGACAATAATGACACCAAATAGCCCAGAAATCTAAAACAATAACTTTCCCTTTAAAATCTGAAATTTTTACTATATTCCCTTCTAAATCTTTTGCATTTATATCTATAAATTGTTCTCCTTCTTTAATTTTTTGAATTTCAAAACTATTTTTTAGTGCAATCCCATTTTTTGAATTTTGAAGTTCGTCATCAAGTTTAGAATAAAATAATTGTAGACTGTCTTTTGATACATTATTGGTGAAACCTAATAAGTTGGTTAATGAAACTATATTATTAGGATGTTGAAATAGGAAATCTAATCTCTCTTTAAACATTCCTTTTTGAAAATCTTTATACTCAATTTCACCTTTTTTCATTTGACTATTATATTTCTCAACAATCTTAAAGTATTTTTCAGATAATTCTGTTAGTTTTGACCCACTGATTTTAGCATTTTCAAAATCGTCAAAATTCCCAGTTATTGATATATCACCATTCTCAAGCCACAGATAATTTCTTTTGGCAACCTTATTCTTGTAATCAATAATCATATATTCACTTGGTTCATTAATCTCAATTTTCAGTTCAAATGAGCCATTTAATGATAAAGTAGAATCAATACTTTTACCATAAAAATTTCTACTATCCATTTTAGTTAAGACAACTGTTAGGCTGCCTTTTAAATTCTCAATAGTTCCGGTTAACTTTAAGGAATTTGCAGTGTTAGAATTAGATTTTTTGTCTTGAGTAAAATTACAACTAAAAAGTATTAAAGTAAATAAAACTAAAAGGTTATAAATTCGTTTCATTTCAAAATTTTTCATAGTGCAATTATTTTTTTATGTTAAAAATATTTTCATTTAATTCCTCAAATTCCGTTGTCTAAATTATAGTTCGTTCGTTTCATAATGAATACCTAAAGGATTAGCGCAAAGAAAGTTGCGTTTTTGAAAACGCAGTTTTGTTTGTTAAATTTAATATTTTTTAAGTTAAAAATTATTCCATTTTATTGAATTAAGCAATTTTGTTTATAGTTAATATGAGTATATTTCAATCTCCATTAACAGATTAACAACAACCTTTTCTGTCCACTTTTTTCCATTGGTGCACGATGAAGGCAAGGGAGGACTTTACTTTTAGGATGCTCAATAGCCAATCTGTACAAGTGCCCTAAACCTAATTTTATTGGCAGTGCCTTAGGCTTAGCCAGATAGTGTAAATCAAAGAAATTTTCACTTAAAAATGATTCAAAATCTTCCTCTGCTCCACTATAAATTTTTTTAAGTTCTTCACGTATTTCGGGAACAAGTACTTTTTGTTTGGCTTGTGAATTTGGCAATATTTCAGTACACTCGCCATAGTAAGTGCATAAAAAAGTGTCGATTGGTATAGGAGAGCGATCTACATGAAAAGAATAAACATCTGTTGGAAAAAACGGGTAGCTATCATCTCTATCATAAAACTTAATTAGATTAAGTGTTGGAGATGCACCTAGAGCTTTCAAGGTCTCTAAATCCTTTAATAGAATTTCACGAGCAAGCTGCCCCTGTTCACTCAACTTAAGTTCAAGAAGCTCATTTGGTTGAAGTTCGGCTATATTTTCGTTTAACTCTAACTGGTTAACAATCTCAGAAAAATCACCTTCTAGTTTACGATTCCAACAAATCGTATTAATTACCCCATGAAAAGAAGCGGAAACAAAGTCTTGAAAATTAGAGACGCATTGAATTTGATTCTCTGTATGAGATATATTTTTCATAATAAGTATAAGTCTAAACTATTTAATAAAAGTTGTATTATCCAGTTTTCAAAATCTCTTAATTGAAATTTTACCGATAATTGTATGGTAAAATTTCGTTTAGGTATTTCTATATTGTTTTTTTACACACTACAACGGTTTAGTACATGAAAAGTAGCGTTTTTGAAAACGATATTTTCCGATGTTTAAAATTAATATTTTTTTGTTTTAGAAACATTCTATTTTACTAAATGGAGCTATTTTTATGTGCATTGTTGTGCAACGTTAATTATTCTTTTCAATTGATTCTTTTAAGGATTTCAAAACTAATTCTTTCGTTTTATAATCTACTGTTTCCGTTTTGTTCAATTGTCTGTATATTTCATTTAATTCAATTCCATCTTGTATTGGATTTCGTAGTTGAGTGAGTACAAACTCCAATATTTCCTTTTTCTTTGAAACTCTATTTAAAAATATAATAAATTTTTGAGGATTAGATTCTAACGTTTTAAAAATTAGTTCATTGTTAAATTGACTATATTCAACATTGTTAGCACATTCAGTGCTCATATTTGTAAAGAATTTCTCAAAATTTTGGTCATTCAATTCATTACCATTTTTAAGTAGAGAATTAATCGTAACAAGAGTTTTTAATTCGCAGTCAGGTTTTTTATCAGATACTACAATTTCCTCATTACCCTCAGTTACTCTTTCAGTTTGAAATTTCACCAGTTTTTTATTCAATTGATAGGTCGAATCTTTATAAATCTCATATTGAGTTTTTAAAGTGCTAATTTCATTCTTTAAACTACGGTTGTCAACATATTGGTAAATGGTAAATAAAAAAACGATAATAGCAATTACATATCCAATCCAATTTTCATTATACCATTCTTTTTTGTTTATGGATTTTTCAAAGGATTTAAAAGAATTTTTAGAGAGTTTTAATCTTTTTCCTCTTTCTGTCAATTTAAACCAGCCACCTTTATTTCTTACTATAAATAGTTCGTTGTTTTTTCCAAAAAGTTTTATGGATTCAATTAATTCAAGGAAGTCATCTTTTTCTTGTTTTGTTTCCGGTTTGATGTGTTCAAATAAGATATTGTTGATACTAAAAAAATCAAAGTCCTCGATATTTTTTACTATTAAATCAATGTATTTTATTAATTCTTTTTCAGTCATTCGTCTAATGTTGCCAAAGGGTTAGAGTAAGAAAAGTTGCGGGTTTGAAACCGTAATTTTCCGATGTTTAAATTTATGTTTTTTTGCTTTAGAAACATTCTATTTTATTGAATTAAGCAATTTTTTATACCCAATGTGCCTGTTGCACAAACACGAGTAAATATAGCCAAAAAGTTGTAAAAAAGGGTTAAATTTTGTACTTTCATGGTATGCAAGGCAAGAAAGAATATCAAGAAAAATTGTTTGCAAACTTTCAATTAAGTGAGCGGATTCCTAAGAATAAT
>NZ_QEIH01000029.1 GCF_003260195.1 Lutibacter citreus | reverse complement strand
TAAAATATTATAATAATGAAAGAATTAAACTAAATTTAAAAGGAATGAGTCCGATTCAATATCGAACTCATTATTATCAAAATTAATTATAAATTTGTCTAAACTTTGGGGTGCAGTCTATTTTCTTGTTCAGTAATTATTTACTAAATTTATTGCTTAAAATCGCTACAAAACATATTCAAACACGTTGGCTACAAGCATGAAAAAAATATTTTGAGTAAAAAAATTGGCTACATAGACGAATCAGGAGATAAAAGTATTCATTATGAAAAAGGTGGAGTTACTACATTTTTCATTGTAAGTGCGGTAATCATTGATGAAAATTTAGTAGATAAAGTTAGAAACGATTTTATTGAAATTGCAAAAAAACATACACAAGCACCCGAAATAAAATCTAACGCAAAAGCATTTAGAAATATTGAAAATCGACTCAAATTGTTGAAAGATTTGAGTTCTCTCGATTTTAGAATTTACAGTATAATTGTTGACAAAAGAAAAATATTCGAAAATAGTGGATTACAATTTAGAGATAGCTTTTTTAAATATGTGAATGGTCTTTTAGACAGCGAGTTGTATAATTATTTTCCTTATTTAGAATTAATAGCAGATGAACACGGTTCTGAAAAATTTATGACAGGTTTCATAAAATATGTTGAGGAAAATCACAACCAAACAGAATTATTTAGAGGTCCTGAATTTAAATTTGACAATAGCCTAAATGAACCTTTAATTCAGCTAGCAGATTTTGTAGCTGGTAGCATCGCTAAATGCTATGAACCAGATAAAATTCAACCAAGAAGTCAAGAAATTATAGATGTTTTGGATAAAAAAATTCTTCATTTAAGAGAATGGCCTGAATTACCACCAAAACTCTTTAGAAAAATAGACGATGAAGATGAAAAATTCAATCATGAATTAGTTGATTTTATATTTTTTAGAATTAATGAGTTTATTGAATCAAATCAAAAAACAACTGACCCTGAAATAAAGAACCAACTTATTTGTCTTCATTATTTAATATATAAATTTAAGAAAGACCCTTACTCATATTCCTATTCAGATGAAATTATTGAGAGAATCAATATTAGAAAGATAAATTTGACAAAAAGAATTTTTCGTAAAAATGTAATAGGAAAATTGAGAGAAAACAAAATTTTAATAACGAGCTCACAAAGTGGTTATAAAATCCCTTGTTGTAAAGGAGATATAATTAGATTTTACAACAACTATAGTACGAAAATAATTCCTATGATTGATACAATCGGAAAAACTGATACATTAGTAAAGAGTGTAACTTTAGGAAATATAAACTTACTTGAAAGTAACGAATACGAAACATTGAATAAATTAATAAAAGCACAAGCCAGCAGGTAACACCTCATAAAATTTATGCTTACATTTAAACTAAATAACGAACCTACAAACATTTAACTAACGATTTGCTACAACCGAAAAATCTCCGATTTTCCAGTCGCACAAATCTTATAAAAACTCGTAAGTCATTAAAAAAAGTCCAAGATATAGTATGAAAGATGTTGAAGAACATTGTCCTTATGATAAAAAAGAATGGAGGAAATGGCTCGAATTGAACCATAATAAAAATGATGCTGTTTGGCTCATTCTTTACAAGAAAAAATCTTCGAACCATAACCTTAGTTGGAGTGAATCAGTTGATGAAGCACTCTGTTTTGGCTGGATAGATAGTACTAAAAAAACAATTGATAAGGAAAGATATATCCAATATTTTAGCAAAAGAAAACCTAATAGTATTTGGTCTAAAGTAAATAAAGATAAAGTAGAATATTTAACTTCAAAAAATCTTATCCGAGAAGCTGGCTATAAAGCTATTGAAACAGCTAAGGAAAATGGCTCTTGGTTTATAATGGATGAAGTAGAAGCACTAATTCTTCCAAAAGATTTAAAGGAAGAATTTGACAAAAGAAACGGAGCTTTAGAATATTACGAGAGTTTAAGTAAATCAGCAAAGAAAATTTTATTAAGCTGGATTGTTCTTGCCAAAAGACCCGAAACCAAACTAAAAAGAATTATTGAAATAGCAGAAAATGCAAGCAAAAATACAAAACCGAAACAATTCAGATAGAACAAAAACGGCTTACAACAATGGTAATCGTTGCACAAGGCATTAAAAAACATAAAAACACAACTCAAAAGCTTCTTTTTAAGGGGCTTTTGTTTTTTACAATAGTAGTTGAATTTCAATTTTTAATGGTTGCTAAGCCTC
>NZ_QEIH01000028.1 GCF_003260195.1 Lutibacter citreus | reverse complement strand
AGTATATAAAATATTATAATAATGAAAGAATTAAACTAAATTTAAAAGGAATGAGTCCGATTCAATATCGAACTCATTATTATCAAAATTAATTATAAATTTGTCTAAACTTTGGGGTGCAGTCTATTTTCTTTGTCAGTAATTATTTACTAAATTAGGTGCTTAAACCACGCAACAAACCATATATAAACACGTTGTAAAACATTTAAAAAAAACACTCTGCATTCAATAACACTATGAAAAACTTAATAATAATTCTATGTTTTTTTACTGCCTTTGCTTCAGCTCAAGAAGAATCGCAATTCGAAATTAAAGATAATCTCTTCAAAGTTAGTTTGTTTAATAACATTTCGCTATCAAATAATTTGACGGTTCAAAATGGTCTTTCAGTTAGAAAAAATCTTGATTTTGTTACTTTAGAAGTTCCGATTTTGATGAAATACAACATTTCAAATGAATGGTCTACATTTTTAAGCATACAATCAAGAAAAGTTATCTATATAAATTTTCCAGACTTAAATCTTGAACGACCTTCAAAGTCCTATATCTCGACAGGAACGGAATATGAATTTAAAAACAATTTTACTGGAAATTTGACTATTGGATTTCCTTTAGATTTAAATTTAGGACTAAAATTTTAGAAATTCTATATGAAAATAAAACAAACTTTAACCACAGTCATTTTGGTTCTATTTTTTTCGATTGGATATTCTCAAACTACAGAAAAAAAGAATCAACTTGAATTTTCAATAGGTTACAATTCAGGTTCTTTAAAAAATTTAGAATTTGCCCCAATATCTCAATACGATTATAATGACGTTATCTATAAGTTAAACTATGAACGAACAAGTAAAAGACAAAATATATTTGAAATAGAATTAGACTTTTTTGACAGAACAGCATTAAAAAGTGAAAGAATACCGAGTTTAAACGCAGAATATTTAAGAGCAGATTTGAGTTTCTCGTATTTAAAACAAATTCATAATAAAAATTCACTTTCCATACATTTAGGATTACAAACACAATCAAATGTTTCTTTTCTTTATAATAATACGGACTATTTTTCTGCTCATCAAATTTTTGGTGTAGCAAGTCGATTCAGTTATAAAATAAATGAAAAACAATATCTCACGTCAAAATTGACTATTCCTTTTGTTTTGTTTAGAGCTACTGGAAATGGCGGAACAATTAAATCACTTAATAAATATCAAAGTATTTTGTGGAATTTAAAATATGGTTATGTGTTATCGGAATATTTCGATTTAAAAATGACCTATGATTTTATGTACAATAGGCTTCAAATACCGAGTGCTTACAGAGAATTACAGCATCAAATTAACCTTGGAATAATATATAAATTTTAAACTAATGATTAAACATAAAAGATTAAACATATATATCTTTTTCTCTTCACTTATCTTATTATCAATATCTTGTACTGATACTTTAATTGGCGATAAAGGAGAACTTGATGAAGACATTTTTTTAAATTATCAATCGCAAACGGAATTAGAATTGCCATTTGAAAATGAAATGGAAACTAATATTGAATGGACTATAAACCAAGGTGGTAGAACAGGTTTAGAAAATAATCATTTCTCAAATCGTGAGGCAAGATATGGAGTGGATTTTGGTCAAAAAGTAAATGGTGTAGGTTTTACTGGAGACGGAACTAATAATGAAGATTATTATAGTTTTGGGGAACGTGTAAATGCGCCTGGAGATGGGAAAGTTATTGCTCTAATGAATAATATTGATGACAATGCAGTTGTTGGAGATTTTAATACCGATCAACCTCTTGGTAATTTTATAACAATAGACCATTTGAACGGAGAGTTTTCTTTTTTAGCTCATTTTCAAAAAAATTCTATAATAGTGGCATTAGGAGATACGGTACAGAAAGGTCAAGAAGTAGGAAAATTAGGAAATAGTGGGCGTTCTACTGGTCCACATTTACATTATCATATGCAGACAACGCCCAATTATGAGGAAGGAAGTGGAAACGGAATTGGACTTCCAATGCAATTTTTAAATTATTTCGCAGATGATGTATTTATAGAAAAAGGGGAGCCAATAAAAGGTCAAATTGTACATAAGTAGTGAGAAAAAACGTTTTACAGTTGAGTAAGTAAGGGGGATTTCACCCCAAACTTCTCACAGAACCGTACGTGAACCTCTCAATTCATACGGCTCTTATTATGCAGTCAATAGTTAGGTTAACTGATAACCTAACGCCCAATGATAA
>NZ_QEIH01000027.1 GCF_003260195.1 Lutibacter citreus | reverse complement strand
GAGCGTATTCTACGGATCAATCAGTTAATTTGAGGTTGGATTAATTACTTTAAACTAGCATCTATTCAAAGTAAACTTAAAAAGTTAGAAGAATGGTTGCGTAACCGTCTTAGGTATTTTATTTGGCATGATTGGAAGAAACCTGAACGAAAACGGAAGAACCTGATTCGACTAGGAATAGACCAAAATCACGCCTATGCATGGAGTCGCACACGAATGGGAGGTTGGGCAGTAGCTCAAAGTCCTATTTTACGAACCACCATTACCGTAAAACGATTGAAAATGAAAGGTTATGTTAGTTTAACTGAATACTACAAGTGATGAGTATCATTGTTGAACCGCCGTATACGAGACCCGTATGTACGGTGGTGTGAGAGGTGCACTCCGTTCAATTATGGACGGAGCCATCTACTCGATGTGTGCTGTGAGGTGTCGTGAGACACCGCAACTAAAATAAAGATGGAAGTAGGTCTTCCGATTAGGTCTTTTAGGAGAACTAATCAAACCACTTTTATGATGTGCTAGCGGTAACAAAGGTGCATGAAGCGATAGAAGAAAAGGCTGTATAAAAACAGTCAGGTGTGAATAAGAGAGATGAGCGAAAGCGAACCTACCGATGAAGTGACGAAAAGACAAGTTGTTGTCAAAACCTAAAAAATATCGAGGTTTTAGGGATAAGTATAGCGGCAACCTAATTACTGGCTATATGGCAACCGTCATAAAGGAGGCATGACTTTTATTTAGGCTTTATTTTGGAACGCAGGAAACCTAAACAAAGTATGAAAGGGAAAAACCAAGTAGGAAGTACCTGTAAGGCGATTACCAATATTTGTTTAGGTGGCGGATGAATCCGTAGTAGTGTTGAAGCCTCTGTAATGGAAGTGGAGCAAAGGGATTCAATTATGAAGTTTAGAATTAAAAACAACTTAAAAAGTAAGGATGATTTTTAAGGAACAAACAAAGTCAATACCCATTACAAAGATGATGGTGTGGGACGCGTATAAACTGGTGAAAAGGAACAAAGGAAGTGCAGGAGTGGATTTACAGACTTTGGCGGGATTTGAAAAAGTTCGGTCTAAAGAATTGTATAAAATCTGGAATCGGTTATCTTCAGGGAGTTACTTTGCATCAAATGTTAAACGTGTAACTATTCCAAAAGACGGAGGTAAAACACGTCCATTAGGAATCCCAACGGTTAGCGACCGCATCGCACAGCAGGTTATCAAAACGTATATCGAACCGCGATTGGATGCTGAATTTATGGAGAACTCTTATGGTTATAGACCAAACAAGAGCGCGCACCAAGCTGTAAAAGAAGTACAGAAAAACGTACGAAAATACAGTTGGGTAATAGATTTAGATATTCAAGAGTTTTTTGAGAATGTGAACCACGAATTACTCTTTAAAGCGCTACAAGTTCATGTTCCTGAAACATGGGTTCAAATGTATATTAAGAGATGGTTAGAAGCACCTATCCAACTTGAAAATGGTACATTAATTCACCCAAAAGGAAAAGGGACTCCACAAGGCGGAGTAATTAGTCCATTGCTATCCAATTTATTTTTACATTATTGTATAGATAAATGGTTTGCAAGTCGTTTTCCTGAAATAAAAATGGTTCGATATGCTGATGATATGATTATTCATTGCCGTACACAACACGAGGCAAGGCATTTGCTAAGTAAAGTGAAAGAGCGTTTTAAGCAATGTGGACTTCGAGTTCATCCGCAAAAGACGAAGATAGTGTACTGTAAAAAGGAAGGGCGAAACTTAAAAGGATTACCAGTGCAATTTGATTTTCTGGGTTTTAGTTTTCGTCCTATTATGATTAAATTAAGAAAGGGAGGATTCTTTTTACAATATGATTGTAAAATGAGCCGAAAATCTAAGAAGCGAATTCTAAAAGATTTAAGGGAATTGAACATTCATAACAAAACTCAATCTAATTTACAAGACCTAGCATTTTTGCTAAATCCTAAAATTAGGGGTTGGATAAATTATTATGGGAAAATAAAGCGTAACTCACTAAAACCTGTTTTTTATTACCTCCATCATCGCATTATTAAATGGATTTTGAACAAGTATAAACGCTTCAAAAGAAGTCGAGTTTTAGCCGTAAAATGGTTAAGGCGTATTACTAAAGATTATCCAAATATGTTTTATCATTGGGCGTTAGGTTATCAGTTAACCTAACTATTGACTGCATAATAAGAGCCGTATGAATTGAGAGGTTCACGTACGGTTCTGTGAGAAGTTTGGGGTGAAATCCCCCTTACTTACTCAACT
>NZ_QEIH01000026.1 GCF_003260195.1 Lutibacter citreus | reverse complement strand
CATCTACTGTTTTGTGATTTTTCAATACTTCTTTTACGCAACGAAGTTTAAAATCGTAACTATACTTGACTTTTCTACCCATAAATATACTCTCAAATAGTGTCTAACTTTTTGGGGGCAGTTCAAAGTCCGCGAGGACTTTCGTAAATTGGCTAAAACCAGCAATTAATTTTATACGGTGTTGGCAAATCGTTATTTATTTTTAGGTTCTTTCAATTTAAATTTATCATTAATTTTCTAAATTATATTCTACAGACACTAATTCAATAGAATTTACCATTCCTATATCAAAAGAGTCTTCTTCATCAAAACTTATTGTACAACTAGAGTTTGCATTAATTTCATAACAAGGTGATGAACTTGTTGCAATATTAGAGCTTATTAATCCATCTGCATTAGTTGTAATTTTATGAAACCCTCTTATTGAAATATCATTTGGATTTATAAATTTAATATCATACTTTAATCTGGATGTATTATTCCCTGTGTCTGGTGTAAATTCAAAAAATAGAACCTCATAAGTAATATCTTTTAGAGTTGTGAATCTTAATTCATTACCGTAAGAAGTTCCCAAACTATTTGTCGCAAAGGCTCGTATATAATATTCTGTATTACTATTTAATTCTTGAACTTCAATAGAATATTCTCCTATCCCTGTTCCATTGGTAAGAATATTGTCGTCAATTGTAGGTTCTTCATTTAAGTCCCAACAAATTCCGCGACTTATAATCTCTAATCCTCCATCATTTGAAATATTTCCTCCACTTATTATTTTTGAAGTTGTTGTATTAGTTATACTATTTGTAGTTAATGTAGGTAAACTATTAGTTCTCTCATCTGTATTATCTGAAGAACAATTTAAAAGTAAAATGCTTAAAGCTAAAAATATTATTTTTTTCATAATTTTTGATTTCAGTATTTAATGTTTGCCAACGGTCTGGTATAAGAATAGTAGGGCTGAAAACAGTCGCTAACTATTCGGATGAAACACAAGCCGAATTTTTAAATTTTTCTTATTATCTTTTTTTGTCAATAAGCCAAATTTAAAAATTTGGCGACCTCACAAATGCGCCCGAACCATGCGGTTTTGCTACAATTGCCCTATTATTTTTATACGTTGTTGTAAAACGTTTTTATTCGCTCCATTCTTTCACAAAATTTTCTCCACCACCAGTTAAAGTCAAACTTGTGTTATCATATCCACCACCAATTTTTAGTATTTTGTCAAGTCCATTATTAAAATTTAAACTTACAGAACTATTATACATTTCAAATTTTCCTTTGAAACTCTTTCCATCTCCATTCTCAAAAAGAAAAGTTCCGTTTTCATTAAACTGTATTTTTCTCACAGCATAATTTGGTGTCCACCAATTTCCGATTAAATTACTTTTTGAGTAAGATTTTAAGTCATAATCTTTTTCGGTTGTCAAATCAGTCATTTTAGAATAAAGCTTTTGTTTTCCATTATTAAGTAATTTTAGAAATATTCCCATTGACTCGGCAGTTTCTCCCATAAAATTATTTTCTATAACATAATTCCAATCTCCGCTTTTAAAAACGTAATGAAAACCACCACCTGATCCTTGTCGTTCAACTTTTCCGTCGTACAAGATTAAATTTGGTTCGTCAGAAATTGTTTTTGGTTTATTCCAAGAAATATATCTTAAATCTCCATTTTTAAGGTTATCAATTTTAATAGTAAACTTTTTATTTTCACAATGAATAATGTTATTCTTAACTTCTGAATTAAGTTTTAGTATCTGTTCTTTAACTTCGAGCTCTTTTGTTTTCGATTCGATGTTATTTTCTTTCTGAGTTAATTCAGTTTCTTTTTGATTCAGATTATTTTCTTTTTCCGAATTTTTGCACGAAAAAAAGCTAATTAATATTACTAAACTTAAAATTTTTCTCATTGTTTGTTGATTTGGCTAAATGTTTTACAACGTTGTTGTGTATGGTTAGTTGCGTGGTTAAGCACCTAATTTAGCAAATAAATCACAGATAGAATATTCCGCAGGAATGTTCGTAAGTCGGCAGTGACCTAGCAATTAATTATACACGTTGTTGTGCTTTCGTTATTTACCTATTCGTTCTTTAATTGATTTCTTTATATTTTTAAATTCAACTATTCCGAATTCCAAATTTGGAATATAAGAATTATATAATTTCTGATAACTACTAATTACATAGCGTCTATATTCTTGACTATTTACAAAATAATCTTGTAGCTCCTTGCTACTATTATCTTTTGTTATGGTTTTACTTATCCACTCAGGATACCAACTGTGGTTATCTCTAAATGAATTTACAACTAGCAAACATTCATCAGAAATATTTTTCTCATAAGTGTTAAGAAATGTTCCAGCATCATATAAGTCAATCAAATGCAATGATAGACTATCTTTAGAAGCAATTAATTTTAAGCGTTCAACACCGCCTTTATTCATATTAGTTATTGGACCTCCAGCCATTAATCGAGATAATCCATTGTCTAATAAATCTATAGTTCTAGTATCTGAAATGACAGTATTGTAAACGGGTTTTATAGAGTCGTAAAATTTGATAACGCTTGAAAACTCGTCAATGTCATTATCTAAGTCAAGAACAATCTGCTTATAAATATCAGTAATTTCAGCTTGTTGCTTTCTATTTTCATTCCAGTTGTTAATTTGTAATGCAATTAAAATTCCAATAACGACAAGCACAATTTCTCCGATTGCGTAAGTCAGATATTTTCCAAATTTATTTTCAGAAAGTAATTTTTGCCTAATTTTCCTAAAGAATTTTATCATTGGTTAGCGGTTTTGTATTATACTGAAATAGGTTGACCTTTTTTAATGGTTAATTCGTTTCATATTTATCCAGTTAAACAATTTTTTTTAGCCTTTGAGTGGCAAAAAAATGATTGAACTTAAGGTTTGGTCTTAAATCTTAAGTTCGAGTAAATTTACTTTATTTTTTCGATACGATTTATATTTGATGTTAGGATTGTTATGAACTTCAAAAGGTTTTCTTAAATCCAGGCTAAAATGTGTTCTTAAATGATTATAAATATATACCGCATTTTTGACCATTTTTTGAGCTAACGCTGTGTTTTTAATGGTTTGTTTTAAAGCGTATTCATATTTCAACGTTCTGTTAACTCTTTCAGCAACAGCATTTTCATACGGGTCGTATTGTTCGGTCATACTCATTGTTATTCCGTTTTGTTCAGCAAACTCAGTATATTTAGGATTGCAATATTGAAAACCTCTGTCTGAGTGATGTATGATCTTTTCATTAGGGTATTTACGATTTTTAATAGCCATTTTAAGTGCATCTACACACAATGATGTCTTCATATGGTTATCAAGTTTGTAGCCCATAATTTGCTTAGAATAAGCGTCTGTCACTAATGCAAGGTAATTGTGTCCATTTTGAGTTTTAATGTAGGTAATATCGCTTACCCAAAGCTGTTCAGGTCTTGTTGGTACTTTGTCTTTTACTAAGTTTTTGTATTTATGATATAAATGATTAGAATTGGTTGTTGTATGATAGTTTCTAGGTTTGGGAATGAGTAGGTTATGATTTCTTAAGAACCGATAGAACTTGTCACGACCTATTTTAATATTAAGGATTTTCATTTGAGGTTTGAGTTCTTTATGTAGCTTAATTCCACCAGACTTTTGTCCAACTAGTTTACGATAATCTTGTACCAATTGGATAAGGATTTGTTCTTGAATTACTTTAGTTTGCTGAGATTTTAAGCGCTTATAGAAGGCTTGTTTGCTAATCCCAAAACACTCGATTAACCATTTTCTTTTAAACGGTTCTGTTTCTTTTTTTGAATCTCGTCGGCTAATGTTTTGGGCAATGACTTTTTTGCTAAATCCATTCCAGTAATAAGTTCCATATCAGCAATTATGTCCTGTTGGAAATCTTTTACAAACTCTAGTTCTTCAATTCTTTGTTTCAATTTCTTGATTTCATCTTGTTTACTCATCCCTAATTTCTTTTGATCTAAAGTACTATATTTTTTTAACCAATAGTCAATAGACGATTTAGAAATATTGTATTTTTTAGCAGCATAATTGATCGATATTCTACCATTTTGAATTTGATCAATGATGAGTAATTTTAAATCGAAACCTACTTTTTTATACGTTTTTTTTCGGCTGGGTTGTTTTTGTTCTTTCATCTTTATTTGTAATAAGTTGTCTAATTTTTAGTCAACCTATTTCAGGA
>NZ_QEIH01000024.1 GCF_003260195.1 Lutibacter citreus | reverse complement strand
GGATTCATAACCCGGAGGTCTCCAGTTCAATTCTGGATCACGCTACAAAGCAAAAATTGAAGAAACAAACGGTTTAGATTGATCTAAACCGTTTTTTTTATGTTCAATTTAAATGAAATTCTTAACTTTGAGTGCCAAAATGAACACGTTTTGGAACACGATTTGAAAATGAAAAAGAATTTTTCCAACCCCAAAATCTACACTGCCAATGGTGATTTAAATAAGCGTTGGTATGTCTATTTTTCTTTTAGAAATCCTGAAACAGGAAAATTACAACGGATGAAAAACATCTATGGTAAAACAAACGTTTACAAAACCAAAGAAGAACGTCTTTCTGTCTTAACAGCTTACCGTAAGAAATTAGTACAACTTTTGAAAATTGGGTATAATCCATTTAATGATAATACCAATTTATATATCCAAAAAACTCAAAATAAAAAGATCCAGCCAATAGAAAAAGAATCTCCAAAAGTTATTGAACAAGAAAAGAAGATGACTTTAAGGGAAGCCTTTGATGTTGGTCTAAAAATAAAAGAAAACTTAGTTAGTTCTCGAACTTTTAGAACTTACGAAAATCGGGTTAAAAATTTACTAATATGGTTTGAGAAAAATCGTCCAACCATAAAATACATAGATCAGATAACAAAAATGGATTTAGTGCAGTTTTTAAATGAAGAATTATATAGAACTAGCGCAAGAACAAGGAACAATTATAGATTAGATTTAGGAAGTATATTTCAATCTTTAGTGGATAATGATATTATTGAAGCAAACCTTATCAAAAAAATCCCAGTTTTAAAATCCATTCCAGAGCGAAATAAAAGCTATACAGCTGAAGAGCAGGAAAAAATCTTTGGCTATTTAGAAGAAAATGACCCTATACTCCTACTCTTTATTAAATTTATTTCATTCAACTTATTAAGACCTATTGAAGTTTGTAGGTTAACCATTGGTGACTTAGACTTGAAAAATAGAACAGTTCGATTTAAAGCTAAAAATAGCCCCTTAAAAACAAAGTTGATACCTGAGCTATTATTAAAGGATTTACCTGATCTATCAAAACTGGATGCTAACTTACTATTATTTACACCTGATAAAATTGGAGGAGAATGGTCGGCCGAAGTTAACAATAGAAGAGATTATTTTAGTAAACGATTTAAAAAAGTGGTAAAAAATCACTTTAAATTGGGAATTGAATATGGAATGTACAGTTTTAGACATACTTATATTACAAAATTATTTAGAGAGCTTGTGAAAAATTCTTCACCAACCGAAGCTGAAGGTAAACTGATGTTAATAACAGGACACGCTTCTATCACTGCACTACGTAAATATTTAAGAGATATTGACGCAGAGTTACCAGAAGATTATTCAGACTTGATTAAATAGTAATAATATGATCCAAAATTCTTTAGATACATTTTATAATGAGCTGGTAAAAACTCTTTTCCATGATGTAATATTTTATATACCTAGTAAAATTATCCCTATTGATGTTCTTAAGAATCTTGAAAGTCAAATTCCACCACATTTTTTAGATGAAATTTCTTTATTAGATGTCTATTATGGTTTTGGAGAATTTGATTTAACAGAATTTAATGAGAGACTTATAAAAAAACCAAAGCTATTTGAGAATAATATCTTTTATCTTTTGGGAAAACAGAATGAGCTTAATGCTCCTGAATTTATGTATATACTTAACAAATATATGGATAAGGTGGAGTTTTATTGTGCTATTGTGAATTGGCTAAGCATCAATTTAAAAACCTTTAATCGTGATTTAAATTTTGGAACTATTGGAATATTCGAAATTCAAAATGAAATTTACAAAACACACTTTATAGAATTGATAAATTGTTTTTATCGTGAAGAAGAATTTCTTTTGAAACAATATTATGACCTTTCCGAAATAATTAAAATTTATATTCCTGACCTTATTTCAAGAATAGATCAATATAATTTAGAGGTTCCTATTAAATCTACTGCTGAAGTTTTAAGACAAGATGAAAAAGTACAATTAGATAAGAATAAAACTAAAAAATCAACGAACAAATCGAAAAAGAGAATAAAAAAAGAACCTCTTATCTCTGAAAAAGAAGCAGAAAACTTTTTATTAACTAATGTTTTTAATATTAAACTGAATTGCAATGGCAAAGAAACAACGAATTAAAAATGAAGACCCATCTATAAATTTTCGATTATCACCTGAAATGAAAAAATGGGTTATTAATGAAGCTATTTCTAAAAATGTAACTGTCTCAAATTACTTAAGAAACCATTTAGAAAAGTTTATTGATGGAACCTTATATGATGAATTTAACCAAAGTGATGATCATCTTCCATTTTTAAAATCAATTGAGTTTTTACAGTTAATTACTTTTGTATTTAGTAAAAGGGAAAATAGCAAATGTACTTCAACTCAAGAGCAACTAAGTGAATATATCAAAACGATTAAGCAAATGAGTAACGAGGATTTACCTTCAAAAATCATATCTGAATTTGACAAAGTGCTAATGGATCTAATTAAGGTGAAAAATGAAAATAAAAAACTTTCTTATGTTCATTTTGAGTTTTGTAAAACCTCTTACCTTGATACAAGCTTTAAATATAAATTACTAGAGAAGTATCTTTTAAATGAAGTAAAAGCAATACCGCAATATTTCATTTATAGTTAGTGTAATATATTTGTGATATTTTTTGTAATTATTTTGTGATAAATAATTATCACAAAATAATCACTTGTTGAAAATACAAATTAAAAATAGTAAAACCCCTATTTTATATAGGCTTTATCATGTTTAAGTTAAAATAAAACTGTTGCAACAAAAATTAAATCTGTGATACCTTAAAATATCAATTGCTTTTTCAATTTTACGTTCTTGGGACTTAATATTTCCTAAATTATCCAAAATTTCTTTTTCCAATACTAAAATCGGAAATGTAAATCGAAATACTATATCCTTCTTTTAAATATACTATATAAATAGTATCACGAATCTTAATAAATATATTCTTTTTATTACAAGAAATTCATAAAATTGAAATTCAATTTTACGATTGCAATTGAAAAATACATATTATATATAAACACATATTAGGTTCTAGCACTCCTTTGTACATAAAGGCTATTTCATAGTTGCAGCTAATTCTTGCATAGTTTTATAAATCCCTTGAATTCTCGGTGAATTACAATTTCCTAAAACTTCTTTTTCTAAATTCTGAATAGCCTTTAAACGATATAAAACAGCATCTCCTGCACCCAATACATTCTGGTTTTGATGTCCAAAAAATATTTCAGACATAACTGTTAACCCCTTCTGTCTATCAAAGTTTTTATAAATGTTTAAATACTTATTATCTATAAATACTGTTGTAGGAGCGCCAATTTGAGGCCCAGTATGTTTAATACCGGTATTAGGATCATAACTCTGTTCAAAAGTTGTTGTTGTTATTGATACAGTGTTGGCTAAAAGCTCTTTGCAATTTTCTCCATACATGATTAAAAAATCGACGTAAAACATTTTGAATAAGCGATCATAATGTTTCAAAGGCTCTAGGTCTTTTTTTTCTAAATGGTGAAGAACATCATTGTAAGTACTTAAAATAGGGCCTTGATAACCTGTATATCTAAAGTTGGATTCGTTAACTCTCCACATATCAGCTATTCCTCTCCTGCTTGCTCGAATATCTTTTATCGCCTTTAAAGTACAATCTTGTCCATCCCTACATTTATAGTTAGGAGGTAGATAGTCCAACGTAAAATTAATTTGTTCTACTTCTGGACATTGTTTAGCATATTGTTGTGCAGCCCTTCTAGCAACTAGGTTATAAGCAGCCATATCTTCTATTCTTTTATAATAACGTTTTGATTCGCTGTCTGCAAAAACTGGAGCAATATGTAATGTTGGCTTAGCTTCGCATGAACCATTGTAATTTACTGCTAATAATTGGTTGGTGCCAAAATCTTTTTGGTATTTAGATTTTGAAGAATCTGTATTTATTGATATTTTATAGTTTTCGTCAATACTATTAAATCCATTTTGTAATTCCCAATTATTTACTTTTTTTAGAGTACCAGTATACATTTGTGGTTTACCATCTTGTCGAACATGCAATTTTATAATTATAGACTCTAATTCGTCACATTGATCTTCAAGCCCCTTAATTAAAGTGCTGAGTACTCCGCGAATAGGCAGATCTTCCGTGTTTTTACTTTGTTTAAATTTATCAATAGAAGTATTGCGATTATAATCAAACGTACCTTTTAACACCAATTGCTTTGCGCAGGCCCCTTGAAATTCTAAAAAAATATCATTTGATGAATTACGGGTAGGACTAGTATCAACAATGTTATTAACCTTTGCGGAAAAACCTTTAGGCCCCTTATACCCGCTGTGATATTTAGTTATCTTCTGAAATACAGCTTTAAACCCCTGTTCTTCATAATTTAGAAGTGTATTACTTGGGATTTCCCAAATTTTTTCTTTTTGACTTTGGGCTGTTACAGAATAAAAAATACTTAAAAAAAAGAAAAATTGAATAAAAATATTACGATTAAAAGCGAAATAATTTTTATTAATATTAGTGGCTTGGTCTTTCATATGATCGGTTATTTTTTAGCTAAATAGTCTTTACCCAAAGTACAATTTTTTTTCTAAAATTAGAAGAAGAAGTTCTTTACTCAATATTCCATTGGTTCAGTATGGTTTCATATGATGTGGTAAAGTCGTAATTGTCTATATTATTAGCCTTTTGTTATTTTTTCAATTTTTCTTCAATCTTTACTATATAAATTTTAGCATCTCTTTTATAGTTTTTTAAATCTCTTAAAAACTGCCTTATATAAATCTTGAATGTTCCTACTTTTCTTTTGTATTCATCATCATAAAAATATTGAAACATATCTTTATTGTATTTAAATGATAACCAATCAGTATACCAAGAATGCCTCTCAAATTCCAAGATATTTTGGAATTCCAACTTACTCAACAACTCCATATCCCCATCAAAAAAAAGTTTGTATTTTGAATGATTATCTATGATACTTGAAATAAGTGTGTCTTTTTCTAAATTTGAATTTACTGATATACTTTTTAATAATTCGACTCCTTTATGCTGCATTTGATATATTTCAAAACCGGCAATTACTATTGGAATAGAATAATAATTTTTATAATTGAGTTTAGTTATTGAATCTAAACTAGATTGTAAATTTTCTCTTTCTAATATTTTTAATAAGGTAGTATTTCTTAATTCAAGTAGTTCTATCTGTCCTGAAATTTTTAAAGTGTCTTTTATTAAATCTTCTTTTACAATACTCAATATACTATTTAATCTGGCTTTTTCATTTTTGATTTCATTCCAATTGTCTATTTGAAGAGCAATCAAAATACCGAGAACGACTAGAATAATTTCTCCAATTGCATAAATCAGATATTTACTGAATTTATTTTCAGTAAATAATCGTTGACGAATTTTTTGAAAGAATTTTATCATTGGTTAGTGGTTTGTCAATCGGGCTACACCTCCTGAATTTAATATTGTCCCAGCTATTATTTTTACACTTTGTTGTGGGTAGTTATTAGTTCATTCAGTTTCTTAAAATATTCATTTTTATTGAATTCAAAATCCTTAAAATCAGAATAATCCCAAAAATTCGTAGAATTTTTACTCATATGAATTTGTTCAAATCCTGTCCAAATAACGGTATCTTGTTTTTCAATTACGTTAATCATAAAAGTCCAACAACCTCGCGCACCACAGTCGCAATCAAGTATATCTGATTTATCTTCCTCTGAATTTTGTTCATCTTCGGAATTTGTCAAGTTTGCAAAAAGAACATTTGGATCAAGTCCGTCATAAGCTCCCGCTATATTTTCACTACCTTTTTCCACTAATGTCAGTTCATAGTCTTTTAATGAATCAATCAGGTTTCTACCGTCAATTATTATTTGCGTTGAAAATGTTGTGTAATTATCATTAATCACGTCTTTTCTTATTTCAAAATTTAGCTTATTCATATCAAGTTTTGATTTCTATCCATACTCCGTTTACCAATATTTCAAATTTGCCCCATACAGGATTTCCAATTTCTCGTCCTTTTACTCTTACTAGCTCTATTCAATCGTGTTGGCAATTTTCCAAAGGGCCTGGTATTTATACTACATCTTCAGAGTCATTTTTTAATCCATCAACTAAATTACAGATTTTTTTCTGCCGTTTAAAAGGCGAAAAAATAGTTTGAACTAGGTCAGTTTTTAAATTGTAAGTTCATGTAAATTTACATTATTTTTCCGATAGGATTTGTATTTGATGTTAGGGTTCAAATGTACTTCTGTTGGTTTTCTCAGTTCCAGGTTAAAATGTGTTCTTAGATTGTTATAAATATATACTGCTTGATCCGTTATTTTTTGAGCTAAATCAGGATTAATATACGATGACACCTATAGAAGTACTTTTGTGAAAATTAATCAATTTTTACTTGTTTTTTACCACAGTACTTTGTTGTA
>NZ_QEIH01000023.1 GCF_003260195.1 Lutibacter citreus | reverse complement strand
AAACACTCCTAAATACGTACATATAAATCAAAATGTAGACTATAAATCGTATCGAAAAAATAAAAATAAACTGGAATTATTAACTTTTTAATCATAAAAAAAGGTCAACCTATATCAGTACAATACAAGCCAACCGCACAGTCAAGCACATTTCATTTTTTTCGTGCCTCAAAAAATAAAAAGAGCTTGCCTTTTCCTAACGCTACTTCTGAAAATACAATGAAAATATTCATCATAAAACAATGAATTTTTGCTATCTTTCTGCCGAATTAACAAAAAAGGTTTCAAATGAACCGAATTAAAGAAATTCTGAAAGACAAAGGAATTAGTCAAACTTGGCTTGCCGAAAAAATGGACAAAAGTTATCCGACCATTAATGAATACGCAAGAAACAAAAGACAACCGAGTTTAGAAGACTTATACAAAATTGCAGAAATACTTCAAGTCAATGCAAAAGACTTATTAGTAGATAGCGAAAATAATACTGGGAAATAAGATGAGCAAAGAACAAAATACAACAGGTAATATAACACCACCAAACAAAGATTTGGAAACTCTGAAAAATAATTTCCCAAATTGTTTTGAAAAAAACGGAGAATTTAACTTTGAAAAATTTAAAAAGCAACTTTCTAAAAACGAAATAAACTTCTCTAAAGAAAGCTACGGAATGGATTGGCTAGGTAAATCTTATGCACGTTTATTGGCAACAGACGAAACCACTACTCTATTAAAAGCAGATGAAAAATTTAACCAAAAAGACGAAAATAAAAATTCTGAGAACCTACTCATAAAAGGCGACAATTTAGAAGTGCTAAAGCACTTATCAAATGCCTATTACGAAAAAATAAAAATGATATACATTGACCCACCATACAATACAGGTAGTGATGGTTTTGTATACGCAGACGACAGAAAATTTACAGTAGAAGAACTACAAGAGTTGTCTGGAGTAAGTGAAGAACGTGCCAAACGTATTCTAGATTTTACACAAAGTAAAAGTAATAGCCACTCTGCTTGGTTAACTTTTATGTATCCAAGACTTTATATAGCCGAACAACTACTAAAAGAGGATGGTGTTATTTTTGTTTCTATTGATGATAATGAAGTAGCACAATTAAAAATATTATTAGATGATGTTTTTGGAGAGGATAATTTTCAGGGTCATATCCATTGGAGAAGAAGACATAACCAACCCAATGATAAAACAAAAATGATAGGGCTTGTTGCGGAGCATATTTTAGTTTACTCTAAAAATAAAGAAGCATACAAACAATCAGGTGTAGGTAAATTAGAGCTCACAGGCAGTTTCAGTAATCCTGACAGTGACCCTAAAGGAGATTGGGCTTCAAAACCTTGGAAAACTGGCTCAGATCAAGGTGGTAGCATTTATCAAATTACTACACCTACAGGTAAAATTCTTGATGAAGAATGGATGGGAGAAGAAAAAACTTTTAAGGAACACTTAGAAGATGGAAGAATTTATTTTCCTGATAAAGGAAATGGGGCACCAAGAAAAAAATACTATCGATTTGAAAGAGAAAACGAAGGTCAATCAGCTACTAATTGGTGGAATCACGATAAATTTGGACATAACCAAGAAGCTAATAATCATATGACATCACTATTTGGTGGTGTGAAAAATATATTTAGCAACCCCAAACCAATCAAATTAATCCGAAATTTAATTTATTTAGCTAATTTAAATAATAGAGATACTGTTTTAGACTTCTTCGCAGGTTCGGGAACAACAGGAGATGCAATAATGCTACTCAACGCAGAAGATAATGGGAACCGTAAATTTATTTTAGCGCAACTACCTGAACTTATTGACCCAAAAAGCAATAAACCTGCTTACGAATTTGTGAAAAATGAATTAAAAATAGAAACACCAACCATTTTTGAAATTACAAAAGAACGGTTAATTCGTGCATCAAAAAAAATACAAGAAGAAAATATAGACAAGCCAACTAAATCTAAAAAAATAAAATGTGAAGGATGTGGAGAGGACGGAGAACATTGTCACTCGTGTAAAGGAGAACATACATTAAAAACAGAAGCCAGCAAGAAGAAAGATTTATCAAATCAAGATTTAGGTTTCAAGGTATTTGAAACAATGCCAATATGGGAAGATTATAATTTCGAATCAGAAGAATTAGATGCTAAACAAATGCAACTTTTTGATGAAAGCAAACTAACTAAAGAAGATATTAAAGCACTCTTAGTTACTTGGAAAACCTATGATGGCATCTTACTTACTGAAACATTACAAGAAAGGGACTTAAATGGCTACACAGCACATTATAGTAATGAGAAATTGTATTTAACAGATAAAGGTTTTAAAACTAAAAACCTAAAACAATTATTAGAAAAAATAGATAGTGATAAAGACTTCAACCCAAATACAATTATTGCGTTTGGCTATCATTTTGAGAGTAAAAATCTACGTGAAATTAGCGAGAACATTAAGTCTTATGCGAACAAAAAAAGTATTGATATTGACTTTATAACACGCTATTAATATGAAAGGATTTAATTTTGAAAAAAATCTACAGCATCAAACGCAAGCGGTAAAAAGCACAGTTACTGTTTTTGATAATTTAGAAATAGAAAAAGCAAAGGGAGTGGATAAACAATTCCTTAATCCTATCTTAAATATTTATGACGGTAATAACACCTATCCTAAAAACATAATAGAATTACAAAAGGTAAATAATATTGAAGGTAAAGTAAACCTAAATAGTAACATCATAGATATTATGATGGAAACTGGAACAGGAAAAACTTATACATACACCAAAACCATTTTTGAACTCAATAAAAATTACGGCCTTTTTAAATTTATTGTCATTGTACCTACACTTTCAATTAAAGCAGGAACAGTAGATTTTCTAAAAAGTGATAGTGCAAGAGCTCATTTTAAAGAGCAATATGGTAAAACCATTAAATTGCATATTGTAGAAAGTAAAAAGGGAGGAAAAAACAAAAAATCTTTTATGCCACCTGCTGTAAATAGTTTTGTAAACGCAGGAGTTTACGAAAAAAACAGCATTCAAGTAATGGTTATTAATGCAGGAATGATAAACTCTGAAACAATGCAAAAGAGTTTTGATAAAGGAATATTTGACAAACATATAGTTCCTTTTAAAGCAATTTCGGCAGTTAATCCTTTTCTAATTATTGATGAACCACACAAATTTTCAAAATCAAACAAAACTTGGGAGAATATTCAAAAAATGAAACCGCAATTCGTTTTGCGTTATGGTGCTACATTTAAAGAATATGAGAATTTGGTTTACACGTTAACTGCGGTAGATTCTTTCAATCGTAATTTAGTAAAAGGTGTAATAGGACATATTACAGAGTTTGAAAGTGGAAAGAATGCTATTGTGAAACTTAATAATACAGATGGAAAAGAAGCCACTTTTGAATTGTTAGAAGACAAGAGTAAAAAAACATTTAAGCTTACTAAAAAAGAAAGTTTACAAAGAGTACATCCTGCAATGGAAGATTTGTATGTAGAAAGTTTAAATAAAACGAAGGTTGTTTTATCTAATGGAATTGAATTATCTAAAGGAGATAAATTAAACCCTTATTCTTACGCAGAAAAACTACAAGAAATAATGATTCAAAAGGCAATAAAAAGCCATTTTGAAAATGAAAAGCAATTACTTACTAGAAGTGTAAAAATAAAACCTATTACACTCTTTTTTATTGACAATATTGATGAGTATAGAAATGAAGATGGTTATTTAAGAACGACTATTGAAAATTTAATAAAAGTAGAAGTAGAAACTTTGCTTAAAACAGAAAAAAACAAATTTTACAAAGCATATCTTGAAAAAACATTAAAAGATATAAGTCTTACTCACGCAGGTTATTTCTCTAAAGATAATTCAGAAAAAGATGAAGCGATTGAAAAAGAAATAAACGAAATATTGCACGATAAACAAGCAATGCTTGATTTGGATAATCCAAGACGATTTATTTTTTCTAAATGGACATTGCGAGAAGGTTGGGATAATCCAAACGTTTTTCAAATTTGTAAATTAAGAAGTAGTGGTAGCGATATTTCAAAACTGCAAGAAGTTGGTAGAGGTTTAAGACTTCCAGTAAATGAATATGGAAACCGAGTAAAAGATGAACAGTTTTATCTAAACTACTTTGTAGATTTTACAGAAAGTGACTTCGTAGATAAATTAGTAAATGAAATAAACGAGAAGTCTGGTGCAATTTCAATAGAGGATATTCCAGAAAAATTATCGGACAATATCATTAAGAAAATTTGTGAATTATATGAAACTACAGAAGATGATTTATTTGAATTATTAGACGACAATAATGTTGTTACAAGGTCTAATAAATTTAAAGAAGGTGGTTTTGACTTTATCAAACACAACTATCCTAAAATATTTGAAGGTGTTGGTTCTAATAAAGTTAGAAAATCTACAGATAAGAAAAAGCAAGTAAGCATACGAACAGAAAAATACATCGAATTAAAAGAACTGTGGGAGAAATTAAATGAAAAGGTAATTTTAGAATACAAGTTTGAAAAAGAAGACAAATTCAAATCACTTTTTGTTAATTTCTTGAATGAGCAAAACAGTAATTTTACTATTGAAGGAATAAAAGAAAGAACAGCACAAATTGAGATAACTGATAACATAGCAGGAGTTAAAGAAGAACAAGAGATTTACGGAAATGAAATAACGCCAATTTCTACAATGAAATATAGTAGTTTTTTGAAGGAATTGGCAAGAATATTAAATATCAATATAAAGACTTTAAATAGCTCATTTATTGATTCTAATATTGACATAAACAAATTCTTAAATAGTGCTACAGTTCGTATTATTAAGCAAAAATTTGAAAACTATTTAATGTATAATGCCATAGATAAATTTGGTATTGAATATCAAAAAGTAAGTAATGAGATTCATCCAACTAAATTCACAGATGAAAAAGGAAATGTATTAAAAGAAATTTCTGCTTCTGATGTTGGAGTTATGTATTCCGAGAATAAAGTTGCGGATAATTATTTACTTGATGAATTATTTTACGATTCTGAATTAGAAAAACACAATATTGAGCAAAACTTGAAAGAAGTAGTTGTTTTTTCTAAAATCCCAAAAAACTCAATTAAGATTCCTGTTGCTGGAGGAAAAAGTTATTCGCCAGATTTTGCTTATGTTTTAAACTATGAGGATAAATCGAAAAAACTATACTTTGTAGTAGAAACAAAAAACACAACTGAAGAAAGTTTGAGAAATGAAGAAAAACAGAAAATAAGACACGCAGAAAAGTTCTTTGGAGACACAATTAAGATTAAATTCAGAAAGCAATTTAGCAACAAGAAAATAGAAGATTTAATACGAGAAATTATAGTTGAAAAATAGCCTACGCAAGGTTCAAGCACATTTAAAGTTTGCTCGTGCCTCACAAATTTAAAAGAGCTTAAACCGCCAACGCTAGCAAGTTTGCGGAATAAAGCCAGTGGCTAACAATGTATATAAAAAATAGGGCGGAAAGTGCTAAATCAAAGGCTTGTGCTTATTTGCAAAGTCCGCCATATTTTTAATTTAAATTTTAGTAAAAAGATAAAAATAAAATGAAAAATATGGCTAAGTACAAAACCGAAAGTAAGTGCTTATCAATTGCCCTACTTTTCATATACTAACCGTTACCCACAATTTGAGAAATGAACAATAACGAATACGAATTAAGAGGATTTTATAAACCTCATTTCTTTTCTATTTTCCTAAATGGAGAATTTGATATTGAATTTCAAAATTTGCAGAAAAATGATTTGGGTACATTTGTTCACGAATACACTCATTATCTTCAAAACATAACAACCATATTTGGATTAAAAAACAGCATTTTCTACTTCCATTATCTCTATGAAGTTAAAAAGCATATAAACGAATCTAAACAGCTAACCGTTCCGATTGAGAATATACCATTTAGCAATGGGATTTTAGACGGAAAAGCTGTTTTTGATAGATATTATGGCACAAAAAAGTCCTATAGTCCAGAATACGACAAAATAACTGTCTACCTCAAAGAAAATATTGAGAATGACAGACCATATAAAATGGTTCTTTTCGAATTGGTCAAAGGAGGGAAAGTAATAGAAACTATTGAATTAGGGAATTTATGTGTAAAGGAAGGAATGGCTAGATTATGCCAACTAAATTATGACGATGAAGTTAATCATCCTACTTTTCCATATAAAAGTGTAGAATTACTTTGTGAAATTCTTAATCCAGAATTGCTAGAGGATAAAAGAAAATTAATAGCATTATGTATCCTAGCATTAAACTCGCAAAACTGTGCATTAACACTTTACGAATTATTAATAGAAGTAAGAACAGAGCCCGAATTGAATGGGTTAGAAATTTACCAAAAATATTTAGTTGAACGATGGATTGTTCACAAAGAAAAAAAAATATCTATTCAAGACTTTTTACTTTCCACTATTAATGAATTTAAAGAAACTCTTACTGGTTCAATTTATGCAGAATTACATCATTTTGAGAAAATGTTTGAAAATATAATTCAGTCAGTTAAAGCAAACACTTCACCTCTACTTGAATTGTTATATTCAGAAATAGATAACAACGAAAAATTAAAAAATTTGATTGATTTCTATGGTATTCCTCATATAAAAACGATTTCAGGTTACGAATTTTATCCTTTAGGTTCTAAAGAAGGAAATGAGGACAATCCTGCTTTAGAATTCCTTGACCTTTTGGGACAAAGTATTGTTATTGAAAGAGTATTAGATTATAATAATGATACAATTTGTTCTCTTTATGCTCAATGCCAAAGAGCTGAAGAAGATATAACAGATGAACATTGCTTTGAGAATCAATGGATGAGAGTAAATGCTTGTCCATTTAAAATCGTTAGTGATAATTGGAAATTAAACGAAAAAATAAACTGTGGGTAACACCGGTAATCGTTGCACAAGGCACTAAAAAACAAAAATTACAAATCAAAAACTCCTTTTTAAAGGAGTTTTGTTTTTTCAGAAAACATACTAAGTTTTAAAAATTGAAGATTGCAAAAGGTCTAATTTGA
>NZ_QEIH01000022.1 GCF_003260195.1 Lutibacter citreus | reverse complement strand
GATGAGTAATTTTAAATCGAAACCTACTTTTTTATACGTTTTTTTTCGGCTGGGTTGTTTTTGTTCTTTCATCTTTATTTGTAATAAGTTGTCTAATTTTTAGTCAACCTATTTCAGGAAAGTACATTTCTGGTAATGAAGCACAACGGGTTAGAATATGAAAAGTTGCGGGTTTGAAAACGCACTTTTCAGATGTTTAAAAATAATATATTTTTGTGTTATAAATATCATATCTACAAGAATTTAGCTATTTTTTATATGCATTGTTGGCAGTTGGCTTTATTCAGAATATTTTAATGTTTCCTTTAACGATCCATTCAGGTATTTCAATTTTACTTGATTTAGGATGTTGTTCAAAAATCATTCGTAATAATTTTAATGATTTATAGACTTCTGTTAATAATTCTATCTGTTTTTTGTTAAGTTTTTTGTCATAATGATTGTCACTTATTTTGTGAGCAGGACTTTGTCTTTCTTTCCTAACTTTCTTAATTGGTTTAAAAATATCTATAAAAAGCTGATTTTCGGGATGTTTATATTTTAATCTAATCCATTCCTCCAATAATCTTAAAGTTCCTTTGTTTTTTCTTTCTACTTGACCTGATGGTAATTCCTCAAGTTCATAAAGTTCTATTTTGTCGTTAAAAAAATTACGATTAATATTATCGGACAACATTTTATCTAATAATGAAATAAAATTGTGATAATTTTCAAGTGTTGGCATAAAAAAGAAAGTAAACTCTTTAGGTCTTTTTTCATTTTCAAAAGTTTTATTGAAAAGGCTTTCTGTAGAAAAAGTGTTAGAAATTTCGTTAATCAATCTATGTTCTTCTATGAAAGCAGAAAATATTGAATACGAAAATGTCCAATTACCTTCAATCGTATTTGCATAATACTCTTTTAACATTCTACATCCATTATCAACTTCCTTACTTTTCCAATATAATTGATGTTCAGATGTTAAACTACTTAAATATGTTAAATACACAACAGCAACTCTTTCTTTTTTCTCATTAACTCCAAGTCCAAATGTTTTTAAAAATATTTGGTCTTCTTCTTTTGGCAATAAAGGTTGTTGGTTTTCATCATAATCACAACATATTTGACCAGAGTAATCTTCAAATTCAAAACTATATCTTGGGTCTTTGAAATAATTATCTAAAACCTCAATTTCAAAAAATGCAGCTTTTAGTTGTGGCTCGCCTAATGCAAGTCTTTTTGAATATGGTTTTTGTGAAAACGAAGACGTATCTCTTGTTTTTTTTAAATGCTTTTCTGAAGGATAAACACAAATCAAATGAGAATCAAAAGTTATATTTATAGTTCCAAAACTTTGTATTTTTTCAGTCTTATTATTTTTTGCGTCTTCAAGTACGGATAACTGATAGTCTTCCTCAAAATGACCAAGTGCAATAATATGAGGATTAATAGTTTTTTGATTAGAAACTAAACCTTCTTTAGTCAATTCTTTTAAAATATCAATAGTTTCTGAATATTCTATTTCTGTATTCTTTGCTAATGTTGTTATTGGAATTCCATTAAAATCGTTTGAAGTGATAAAAAAATCACAAACTTGACTCAATATTTTCTCTTTATTCGTCATTTTTTTCAGCTTACTGCCAACGTTTATGTATAAGAATAGTGCGGTTTTGTGTGCGAGGATTTTCCGCAGGAAAATCAGACGTAACAAAAGTGCACGGACTCTTGATTGAGCACTAAACTAAGCATTATTTTTATACGGTGTTGCCAACCGTTTTTTTCTTTCAGGCGCTTCCGTTTATTCTTAAATCCGAATAGTTTTTTTTAGTCAGATTTACTTTAATATTGAAAAAACAATTTCCTCCATCGTGAACCATTACCAAATCAGTTTTCCAATTGTCTTTCATAGTAGAACAGAAGAAATTAATCCAAACTTCTTTTTCTCCATTTTCATTAATTACTGGAACATATTGACGATAATATCCTTTGTTTAAATCTAATTCAAAACCTGTTTCTTTCCATTGATATTTAGGATATTTTTCATTGTGTTTTTTTAAATTTTCTTTTTGATTTTGATTATTTTCTGTAATAACTTTTTCTAAAATCAATTCTATCTCGTCAATTTCCGTTTGAGTGAGTTCAGTCGGTTTAACATTTTTAAAAACCCAATGCCAACTTTGGTCAAATGGAAGTATTGTAAAGTTCGATTCCGTTATTTTTTCAACCGTTTCTTTCGTTTCGGTTTTCGTAGTTTTTTTCTTTTCGGCTTGTTGTTCACAACTCGAAATTATTAATAGAAGTGTTAATATTAATGCTTTCACAATGTTTTTCTTAAATGGTTGGCAACGGTCTTGTATAAGAATAGTGCGGTTTTGTGTGCGAGGATTTTCCGAAGGAAAGTCAGACGTAACAAAATTGCACTAACCTTTGATTAAGCACTAAACTACGCATTATTTTTATACGTTGTTGTGTGTAGTTTTATTTTCCGCTGTAATATTTTATAGCAAAGGAACCTAGAATTTGTGTACTTATATAATCAAATCCAAACCCAATAGGAGCGCCAAGTAAAGGTACCATTTTCGTAAAACTTGTTAATGATTTTTCTCCAGATTTAGTGATTATTTTTTGTGGTACTTTTTGCCAAATCTTTTTCATTACTTCTTTAGTAATGTTTTTTTGAATGGCTTTTTTAGTTATTTCTTTTGTTATTTGAATTCCAGCAGTTTTTAAAGCTTCTTTCGCAGAATTTCCAGCAAGTATGATATATATGTCCGTTTTTAAATCAGCCGTATTATGTGAATGGCCATAAACGTGTGCAATTGCAAACGCTAATCCAATTTGAATTTTCCAAGAAGCAATTAAATCAACAGGAATGGTTATGGGTAATGTTAGTATTCCTCCAACACCAGTTGCAGCACCAACCAATCCGTTTTTAAATGATTTTCTGTTTTTAATTTTTCGCGCTAATTTTTTGTCAGTTATATTCGGATTTTGTTCTCTCAATTTAGCAACATACCCTTTTATATATTGAGAATTTGTACCAATATGATTTTCGATATATTTGTCTAACCAAATGGCAACTTTTCCTTTGTCCTCTTCTTCTATTTCTTTATTCAAAATTTAATCTTTTAAGGGCCCATTAGGACATTCACAATCGTGATAATATTCTCCGCATCTGCCACAAGTTTTAAATTCTTGTGATAATTTCAATTCTTCTTTTTTTTCTATTTCTTCCATAATTTTTATGTTTTTGGTGGTTCGTGGAATTACACACAACGTTGTTGTATAAGCTTTGTTGCGTTGTTTAAGCAGTGAATTTACTAAATAAACCACGAACGGCGAAATTCCGAAGGAATTTCCCAAGTGAGCTAAAACCAGCAATAAAGTTTATACGGTGTTGTAACACGTTTTTTTTCAGCCACAACTTATAATTCTGTGTATTTCAGTCTGTATAAATCTAATTGTTTTTTGTAATAATTGAATTGTCTTGCAGAGAAAGCTAAATAGAAAATAAATGGTGTTAAAAGACTTAGTTTCGGAAACTCCAAAGTTCCAAATTCGATATTTGTGATGTTCCAATTATATGCTTTTAAATAAAAAAGATAAACAATAATTATTCCTAAAAAAATTAAAATTAAAGAAACAAGAATTCTTAATTCCCATTTTTCTATTTCCTTTTTGTAGAATTTGATGTTCTTTTTTATTTCCTTTTTTTTAGCCATTCAATTATATTATCTCTTCACAAAGATAAATTTCAAACCTTTGATAATCAGCTATTTTATTTAAGAGTTATAAACACGGATTTAGAATATAACTTTATATTTTAATCATTATTTTTGTAAAGTATTATAAAATATGTATTTTATTTATTATTATATGAATATGTGTTTTATATTCTAAATATTGTTAATAACTTTTATTATTATGAAATTATATATCGTTAAAGGGATTGAGATTGACGAGGAAAAGTCAAACAGTACAAATAAAAAAATAAATAGTTTTATAGGCTATTATTCAAACCTTAAAGAAGTTTATAGTCAGTTTGAACGTAAAACTGTGAAATCGTATTCGTCTATTGCTAATAAAATTAATAAGACCAACCATTATGTTACTTATGATTCAAAATTTTCAATAGATGAAAAAATGTTGAAGTTCCAACAAATTATTATTGAAAGAGTTCAAGTTAACAAAATTTACAGTAAATATAAATATGTTAATTTCAGCCCCTTGATTGCTCAAGAATTAAGTGATTTCAGGTTTTAAGAACGAATTTTGAGGTTTTGGTCAAATGTGTTACAACGTTATTGTATATGATTTGTTGCGTGTTTCAAGCAACTAATTTAGTAAATATTTACGGACAAAGAAAGTCCGCGAGGACTTTCGTAAGTAGGCAAGAAGCCAGCAATAAATTATATACGGTGTTAGCCCTAGTTATTTTTTCCGTGACATTTCTTATATTTAATTCCGCTACCACAAGGACAACGTTCATTTCTACCAATTTTCTTTCGTAGGTTTTCTTGAATTTTTTTAACTCCAGAAATTTCTCCATAATAATCTTTGTCAAAAAATTGAGCCCACGTATTATCGAGTGTGACCATATCTGAATTAGGAAATTTTTGAAGTCCTTTTTTTAAGTGAAAACCTAAAAAACCTAATTCATTATCGGCTTTGAAATATTTACTGTATTTTATTCTTCGTTCAATATAATTAATAAATTTTTCAGGTGTGTTCAAGTATTTTGCCACAATCTCCAAATCAAAAATATTAAGCGCTACAGGAAATTCTTTGTATTCTTTTCCTAATAGAATATGTGTTTGGTGTGTTATTGCAGGATAATCGTCTAAAACAATTGTGACAACAAAAGATTTTTTTATATCAAAATCAAATTTAAAATTAGGCTCTGATTTTAATATAAATTGAAAATCATTTGACGATTTGAAACATTCTGCTGCTGTTAATCCTTGTTCATAAGCATCTTTGACAGCTTTTTTAAAATCACTTTGTATAGCGTCAATATTCCCCTTTTTCGATAGAGCAGTTAATTTTTTTGATTTGACTTGAAAAATAATTGCCTTATCATCTTTTACAGCAAGAATATCTATATCGGTAACCATTGTACTTTTAGATTTCTTTATTATCAAGTTTTGTAAGGTATTGTTAGGACCAAAAATTTTTTCAATAATTTTGTATGTAATTTCTTCTGCAATTTCTCCGCGATTGAATTGTGCCTTAGAACGATAATTCTCATCGCTGTTCATCCAATAAAAAGGTGATTCGTATATAGCCTCTGATAAATCGTAAGGCATAGGTATAAAATATTTTCCTTTACTTAATTCAATTATCGGTTTCTCTGCTAGAATATTAAAATCTCCAACATCTTTGAAGTTTTGGTTTTGAGGTTGATTTAAGTCAAGAATGAAGTTTTCTAAAATGCCTGTAAAATCTTTGTCTTTAGCAATTATATCTTCTTTTGACAAACAAAAAACATCAAGTAATTTATCTTTAAAAGTGTTCTCCGAATTGAATTTTAGTTTATTCAATTTTACTTGTTGAAGTATCTTTAGAGAATTATAAAAATCTGGAAGTTTACCTAAATTAATAGATTTTGACTTTAAAAGCCAACCTTCATCATATTTGTATTTTTCTGTAACCCATTTTGTATATTGATAATCATAAGCACCAGTTCCTGAATAGAACATACTTTCTTTAAACATTAAACCATTATTGAAGAAATCAAAAGGACTTTCAGACGGATTTTTAAGCATTTCCGATAAATCAGGCATAAAAGTGAAATGAAACTGTTCCATTAGGCTATATATTTCGTCAAGTACTTTCAGCTCATCGTAGTTTGTTTCTTGTTCTTTATTCCAATTTTTAACCCAAAGTCCCATTAGAAACTTAACTTCATTGTTGTTTAGACCCTCTCTAACATTTTTAGAAGATAGTTCGCTTAAAGTTCCACAAAAGTCTTTGAGTACTATAGCAGATAATACATAAATAAAGTTTTTATCAGAAGTTATTTCGTTTAGTCTGTCTAATATTTCTTCTTTATTCATTCAATTATCTAGATTTTTTTTTAATTAGGGCTAACGTGATTTTATATGATTTGTGCGACTGGAAAATCGGAGATTTTTCTGCCGTAGCAAATCGTTAGTTGAATGTTTGTCGTTAATGTTAGTTCGAATGTAAGCATAAATTATATAAGGTGTTGCCCACTGTTATTTTTGTTTTCTTTTCTTTCTTCTCCAAACTCTGATTAAAATCAGAACTCCGAATATAATTAATATAAAAGGCCAAATGTTAACTAAAAACACGAAAAACAAAATCAAATTATCCCAACCATTCTTAAATCCATTTTTAAACTTTTTACCAAATTCTGTCTGTTTAGAGATTGTCTGATAAATTCTAACATTCAAAGTTGAAAACGAAACTTGATTATTAAGATATTTTAATCTTCCCTCAATAGATTCAATTTCAGAACGTAATTCTCCGATTTGCTTTTCAACTTCAAGAATTTCGCTTACTTTATTCGCTTTTTTTAAAATTTCCAAATACCTATTTTCAAGCTCTTTTTTAGTTTTTAAGCGCGCCTCAATGTCTAGGAATTCAGCCGTAACATCTTTTACATTAATTTCTTTTCGGTCAAATCTGTCAACTCCAAATGTAATTTCGGTTAGTAACTTGTCGAAATTTTCTGAAGGAACTCTGATATTTATAGTATTGCTTATTTCGTATGAATTTTTATATTCATTATCTGACGATGAATAGCCTTTAAATTTTTCAATAGCCTTTAAAATATTTTCTCTAGTTTCAGTTAGATTTTCTGATTCAAATTCTACATCTCCGTTTTTAATCAGTTTTTTATCTATTTGGGTTTCTGCTTCTGTTTCTATATTTTTTATAATAGTCTGTTCATCATCCTCCATTTTCATTGCTCCCAGATTCATAGTGTCTGGCTCATAGTTTTTACAACCTAAAACTGAAATAAGTAGAATAAATACGAGAATGTTTGTTAGTTTTTTCATAGTTTCTTCGTAATAGTGGGCAACGTGATTGTGTATGGTTAGTTGCGTGGTTTAGCAACTAAATTAGTAAACTTTTACGAACCTGTGAATATTCCGCAGGAATATTCGCAAGTAAGCTCAATGAAGCAATTAATTATACACGGTGTTGTACAACGTTTTTTATTTTATTATTTGTCCGATTAAATCATTGTCGATTTTCTCGGTGTTTAATTTTACATATCTATACGAATTGACTTTTGACTTGTCAAGTTCCAAAATCAACACTTTATTTTTATTCGAGTAAGCAATTCCTTTGTCGAAAGTCAGATAGTCAATTCCGAATTCAGATTCCAATTCCGCTTTCGAATGTCCGATTAGATTTGCTTTTCCTAAATCCGAATCTTTATTAAAAATCCTCATTTCAATCAGAATTTCAGTTTCGTCTTCGAATCTATGTTTGTTTTCGCCGTATTTAAAAACTACAATTTCGTTTATTCCTTTCGGCCCAATACTGTCAGTTATAAAATTGTAGCCATAAAATATTGAATCATTGATTGCAGGATGATATTGATATTTTAATCCGTTATTTACACTCGTTGTTACATTTCCGTTATTCTTTGACTTGAATTTCTGTAAGTCAATTGGGTTTTCGAGAAAGGAAATCAGTTTTGAATTTTCAGTTGGATTTTCAGCTTTTTCCATTTTTAATTCAGTCGAATCAACAACGATTTGGATTTGTTCAGTTTCCTTTTCGGTCGCATTTTTGCAACTAAAAAAAACTAAAAACAATATCGTTAAGACTCTGATTTTCATCGTTTGGCAAATGTTGTACAACGTTTTCGTGTATGAAAAGTGCGGGTTTGTGTCAGCGGATTTTCGGAACGAAAATCGGAAGAAAGCAAACACGCACTTTCTCTTCGATTAAGCACTAAAATAAGCATTTTTTATACACATTGTGCCTGTTGCACAAACACGATTAAATATAGCCAAAAAGTTGTAAAAAAGGGTTAAATTTTGTACTTTCATGGTATGCAAGGCAAGAAAGAATATCAAGAAAAATTGTTTGCAAACTTTCAA
>NZ_QEIH01000021.1 GCF_003260195.1 Lutibacter citreus | reverse complement strand
TAACCCATTGGATGAGGCGGTTAAGAAATTTATGGTAAATGGCAATAATGAGGATTACTTAAAAATTGGTAGTAAATAGAATAGGGTAAGTGATAATAATCATATAAATTTGAAATCAACTTTTTTACATTTGAATTTATTGTCCCTAAAGGAATTTTTTGAGATGTATAAAGAAAACATATATTCACCTTATACGGTTAATTTGAGGGGGATAAGCGCATATAATATGAACATATAAGAGAGTTGGGCTTAATTAAAAAACCAATATGGACAACATTTAAATTCTCAATTTTATATTAATATGGCTAGATTAAATTATAGAGAGTTTTACCCTATAAACAACACTCAAGATTTGTTTGAATCAAAGTTTAAGCACTTAAATACAACAGAACAAAATAGGTGGAAAAATTTTAAGAACAGAATACCTCGTTCAAATTTCATAAAGGAAAAATTAAAATTGCGTCAATCTAGAATTTGTCCTATTTGTTATAAAATATTAAATGAGAATATAGTTGTCCATCATATAGATTATGATCGTCTTTGTGATTTTGACACATATGACAAACAATTATCTCCAACTATAAAAGAACCGAACCGAGAATTGGATGTTCCTAATTGTAATAATTGTAACAACACTAATATCTGCCTAGACAAACTAGTATTAATTCATAATTCTTGTCATATGATACTGCATAAACAAGAAGGAAAAATATTAGAAAAAAAGACAAAAATTAAATTTCCTAAAAACCCGAGAAATTATGAAATCGTTTCAAAGGAATGGTGGTTAACAAAAACAACAATTGACTTACTAGACCTTCTTCAAGAAATACTGAAAGAAATTAACTCAAATTCTTCGACAAAATTCAAAGTTGAATACACAAAGTTTTTTATAAAATTAACACCTGAAAATATCATATATTTTAAACCCGATAACGATAACTTGAAAATAACTTTTTCATACGGAGACTTTGGAAAATGGGTGAAAAAATTGAATGAAAAAGGAATTAAATGTGATATTTATAAACGCTCTTCTCAGAAACTCACTTTCTCTATAAACAGGAATCAATATTCAGAAAATTATTTAATTATTAAAGAAATAATTAAAGACTGTATCGTAAAATTTAATAATAATGATTTGCCTGATTATTCACCGCAAATGACATTATTCTAAAATAACTAAGCCCAACACCGTATAAAATTAATGTGGGTTTTTATAGCTTAGCCCAAAGTTTTGGTTTATTTATTGTGTCGCTTTTACTTATTTGAGTATTTTTAGTTCGACAAAGATAAAAACACAAAATAAGTATAAGCTTGTGTCTCGGCTGACAATTCACAAATTGTCTACCAACCACACTAATCTTATACAAAACCGTTGTGTGTAATTACCGAAAAAAAAATAAATATGAAAAATAAACTTATATTATTGATAACATTCTTGTTTTTTGGATTAACAAGCCACTCACAAGAGACATACAAAATTGGAAAAACTGAATATTATGTTGGACAAAATTATTCAACAACTGGAAAGCCAGTTGTAAAAAGAAGTGAATCTAATAAACTAACTTTTCTAAAATCTAAAGGTTATTCAGAAACCCCTTATGGTTATGAAATTGATCATAAAATTCCTCTTTCAGAAGGAGGAACTGACGATCCGAGTAATATGCAATTATTGACAATTGAGCAACATAAAAGAAAGACTTCAAGAGAAAGAACAAATCGGACTAATTCAACATATTCCTCAACAAAAAAGAATTACAAAAGCACATCAACATATACTAATAGTTTATATAATAATTCAAGTTCAAATTCTTCATATTCCAGAACTGACACAAAAGGAAGAACAATCTACAAAGGAAGTCGTGGTGGAGAATATTATATAAATAGTAGCGGGAAAAAAGTATATACAAGTTCCAAAAAAAGTACTACAACAACGAATTATTCACCTTCATCCTATTACACTCCGAGGAGTTCTTCTACTAGAACAATTCAGACAGGGTCAAGAGGAGGTAAATATTATATAAATTCAAATGGAAACAAAACTTATGTTAAAAAGAAAAACTAAATATAATTGTATGAAAAACTTATTAATTATTCCTTTCTTATTGTTTAATTTTTACACTTACTCACAATGTGAAACTAATGAAACTACTTTAGACGATGGTAAGAAAGTAATTTCTATGACAGAAAAATTTTACCAAAATAACGATTTAGAAAACGGAGCAAAAACTTTTTATGTGAGTGCAAACAACTTTATCTTTAGTCAAGATAAATCAATACTTGATATTGCAGTTACTTATATTTCAACCCGTAGTTCTTATTGGATAATACCTAATTCATTAAAAATTGGGCTTATTTCTGGTAGAGAGATTAATTTAAAGGCTAAGGAAAAATCATCACAAACGTTAAATCGAATTAAACCAATTCCGAGTATTTCAAAAGGAATTGAATGTTATTTTCAAATGGATTATAATGATTTATTAGAATTATTAAAAGCAGATAAAATATCATACTTAAAGATTTCTGATTATAAAACAGGTCAAACATTTGATATTACTCCCGACTATAAAGGTCAATTTAATGAAATGATAAAATGTGTAATGAAACTATAAATAACTACACACAACACCTCATATAATTTATGCTTACATTGGAACTGACACAAACGACAAACATTCAACTAACGATTTGCTACGTCCGAAAAATCTCCGATTTTCCAGTCGCACAAATCATATAAAAACTCGTTAGCATTTATGCCGGATGAAAAAAATTGACAAAGATTCATATGAAAATTCTACTTAAAAATAGCACATTTACTAACCCAAACACACGAGCCGATGCTTAGTTAGCAAAAGAGCTATTTTCAGAAACATCCTTTAATTAAATGGCTACACGATACATAAAACAAAAAATTGTAAAACGACTATTTTCAGATACAAATGGCAAATGTGCAGTATGTAGAAATTCAATAATTAGAGAAAATTCCGTAATCGGAGAAATCTGTCATATAGAGGCGTTTAACAAAGGAGGTGCAAGATATAATGCGTTTCTTGAAAAAGATAAACTTAATGAGTATGAGAACCTTATCGTTCTTTGTCCATCTTGTCATACAGTAATCGACAAACTCGATAATCAAATAAAGTATACAGTAGAATATTTAAATGAATTAAAAAAAGGTTTTTCTAAAATAAATTCGGAAAGTGAGTTTGAAATTACCACTGAACAAATTGAAAAAATTGAAAAAATATTTTCAAAAAAATTAGAAGAGGAATTACTTGATATTAAACTATTAATAAATCAATTAAACTCTGGGATCTGTTTTAATAATATTGAAAATTCATTTAGAGATTCTACAAAATATACACCATCAATCAATGATATCAAACACTTCATTTTTAGCACTGAGGAGCAAAACTTCATAAATACTGCTGTAAATCAAATACAAAACGGTAAATCCTCGAATATTTTAATATCTGGAATTCCTTCTTGTGGTAAAACAACTTTTGCTGTTAAATTATCAACATATTTAAGAGAAAGCCATCTCTCAAAATATTTGGACTTAAAATTAGAAAGCTCACTTCCTGACATTAAAAAAGATATAAAAACACTTACAAATTTCCCAACTTTATTAATTTTAGATAATGCACATTTAGAATACAATATCGCTTGTGAAATTTATAAGTTTTGTCAACAATTTAAAAATATAGCTTTATTATTTATAGCTAGAGAAATAAATGAAAGAGATAAAGTTGATAGTTTAAGCGGAACTGATTTATTTGAGGTTTCAGAATTAAAATTTGTAGTTAATCCAACGCAAAACAGAAATGAAAAAATACAAACCTTAATAAAATACAGACAGAAAAAAATATCTGATGAAAAAGGGTTAATTGCAGAAACAGGTGAATTAAATAAAATCTATTATGTAATTAATGGTAGTCTTTTAAAACTAAATATATTACTCGATATTTGGGAACAAAACCCAAATCAAAAACTTGACGAAATAGATAATACAAAACTTAATGAAATCATCTACAAAAGATATTTTGATACATTTTCTTTTAGTCAACTTAAAAGTCTAACACAGTACACTTGTATAAATCAATTTGAAATTAACTTTTACTTCCAAGATTTAGATAAAGATATTGAACAAAAATTACGAGAAGAAGGATTAATATTAAAGACAAAGAATGATAGTTATTCTTTTTTTCATTCAAGTTTTTCAAGGTTATTATTAAACTCATTAATTCAAGCCGATAGCAATTTTAAAATAAATTATCCAAATGGATACTATGAGTTTGAGACAATAATATTTAAAAAATATTTTTCATTCTTCAATGAAAATGGACGTTTAGGTTATCCACCCGAAACGGGAAGTTTATTGAATAAATTGACAATTAATAAAGGTTATAAGTTATTCATAAACCTCACTTCCAATAGCTTGATAAAAAATCAAATTATTAAATATTTCAATGATAATTTAATCCCTGATGAGTTTGCAATCTTTTTCAACAACATAAAAAAATATAACAATATTGAATTTGACTTTTTTCAAGAAAATCTTGTTTTAAAAAATAATAGTTTAACAAACTATCTAAAATTTGAAATTAAGGATGCTTTAGGTCTTAGAAAATTTTTATCAGTTTATTCAAGTAGAAATCTTGTTGGATATAAAAAATTATTGAGAGAAATTGATGAACAAGATTTAAAAAAATTACTGTATTCTTCGCAGTTAAATGATTTAACCTACTGTTTAAGATCAATTTCTGATTTTGACAAACCATTTGCTCTAAAATTAGTAAATTATTTATCAAAAGAAGAATGGGTTCATATTTTTCAAAGAGCACCTTTTTTATCTATTTCAAACTCAATTATTGAGCTTTCTCAATTAAAAGGTAGAAAATATGCCATAGAAGTATTGGAAAAAATAGATATAAAAAAGGTTTTATTTGATGTTAAAAACCTGCCTATTGCAAATCTTACAAAAACCATTTCCGAATTTAAAAGAATAGATGGAAAAATACCTAGACTATTAATAAATGAATTAGATATCAATTATTTTCAAAATATAGTAGAAACAACTCCGTTAGGTAAAATAAGTAAGTCTTTAAAGGAGCTATATCCATTTGATAGAGAAATTATTATTTCGGTTGTTAATAATTTGGAGAATGAATTCATTCTCCAAAATTTAAAAGAGTATAATTTAGCTAATCTTGGTACAATTCTATCAGAGTTATATGATATATCAAATGAGAAAATATTAAACTTAATAAATAATCAAACTTTCGTAGATTTAATAAAATCTAAAATAATCAAAGAAACAAAGTGTAGTTATTTATCAAAATTCATAGCTATTTTAGTAAAAGTCAATAAGGAGTTTGCAGATAGACTTGTTAATGCAATCCCTTTAAAGGTTATAAATAATGTTCTTAAGAATTATACTTTAAGAGAACTTGCGGATTTGATTAGTACGATTTCAAAATTACCCTCAAACAAAAATATAGCCGAAAATATTTTTAAAACAATTTCAAACAAAGAGATTATAACTAAAATTAGTCACAGAGATTTTAAAATTACCGATTTTCAGTCTTTTTTCAATCAAATTTCAAAAGTAAATAAACTAAAAACTCTTCAAATATTTGAATTACTTGAACCTGAAGTTATAATTACAAAATCTATAAAATTTGGAGTCAATGCAAGAAAAGTATCACAAGCATTAAATTCACTCAGAGAATTAAATTTAACTAAAATAAATTTAATTTTAGACTCACTATTTAGCAATGCTATTTATAAACATAAACTCAAAGAATTAAAACCAACTGATTTTGCACATTTATACGCTGATTTTCTTAATATTAATAAAGAAAAAGCTTATTTAAAGCTAAACATTATGTTTAATGATATAAATGAAAGCAAGTTATCTAAAGAAGATATTTCTGGTTTTTCAGATGGTTTAAGAAGAATAAATTATGCCAAGAAAATAAAGATAAATGAACCGATCTTAAATACTTTTGAGAACCATATTATAAAAAATATAAATCATTTTAGATTAAGACAAATCTCAACTTGTTTCATAAATTTAAAAGGAATTAATCAAAATCTCGCGAAGGAATTAATTGACAAAATTTCGTTAAATTTGTTAGTGCAAAAATGTAAAGAAATTGATAGTAAAGAAAATTTAGATGGAGCACTCGGAGAGATAAAAAGTGTTTCAAATGAGTATTGGAATAAGTTGATTAATGAAATTAGTTAAGATTTTCCATACTCGTAATCAAGCACATTATCAGTTGCAAATAATTATTACTGAAAAGCAACTGCTAAAGAGCTTGTTTACCCAGCAGCTTGATTGAAAAAAAGCACAAAATGCTAACAATGCATATAAAAAATTGCTCAATTCAGTAAAATAGAATGTTTCTAAAACAAAAAAATATTAATTTTAAACATCGGAAAATTACGTTTTCAAAAACGCAACTTTCCATATTCTAAACCGTTACAGGTAATTATAAAATGAAGACTATGAAATTCTAAAAAATACAGAATATGAAAAAGAAACATTTTTTTAGTTTGACCAATAAAAAAAAATCAAGAGTTTTAGAAAACAACATTAAATCTATAACTGAGAATTCTTTTCTCGCAATTGAAAATTTTGGTGTAATTAGCAAAAGTGAATTAAAAACAAAAAAAAACTTCTCTAGAAAAAAAATTGAAGAATTTGATTATAATAGTAATCAAATTGAAGAAAATCACTACGACTCAGATGGTTGTTTAAAATTTAAAACTGTTCATAAATATGACAATGAAAATCTGATCGAAAAAACCCGTTTTAATGTAGATAATAACATTCCTCCACTTGGAATATACAAGCTTTTAGACTTAACACATCGAAATCTTTATAAATACCAAGATGATGATGGTTATTTAGGTATTGAAAAAACATTTAAACACAATGTTAAAAATAATCTAATTGAATATAAGTGGAAAAAATCTAACAAAAATCCAGGAGGAAAGAACACCTTTAAATATGATAAAAACGATAATTTAATTGAAAAAAATTTGTTTAATACAGATAATATTTTAAAATCTAAAATTATCAACAAATATGATTCTAATAACAATAAAATTGAGGAGAATAAGTATAAACCTGACGGAAGTTTAAACTCTAAATACACCTACGAATACGACAAAAAAAATAATCTAATTGTAAAAAGTTCATATAATTTAAATGGAAGCTTTAGTAAAGTTTTTTTCAAATATGACATTAAAGGAAATGTAGTTGAATATTATAAGAATAATTCAAATGGAATAATAAGTAACAGAAATACGTACAAATACAATGATAAAAGTATTTTAACCGAAAAAAAAAGCTATAAATCAAATGGAAGAACACTTAAATCAATTTCCAAATATGATGACAAAGGTAATATAATTGAATTCTATTGGTTTAAACCTGATGAAAATTTGAGTTCTAAATACACCTACAAATACGATAATAATGGTAATCAAATAGGGGACTTTGTACTTAAACTATTTAACGGTGTTAGCACCAAATACAATTATGATGAGAATAGTAATATGATTGAAGAACTTAAATATGATTCAACAGAGAGTTTACAATCTAAAATCACTTACAAATTTAATAAAAACAATGCTTTAGTTAAAGAGTGTCGCCTTGATTTTGAAGGTAAATTAAGAACTGAAATTGTTTACTTATACGATGACAGCAATAATATAATTGAAAAGCAATACTTTAAATTAGATGGTAGTTTACGCAGAAAACACATTTTTAAATTTAATTCTATCGGTAATTTAGTGGAAGATATAATTTTAAATTCAGACAATATAGTAGTCCTTAAAAACACTTACGACTATGATTTGAAAGACAACATAATTCAATCTAATATGTATGAATCATCTAGTCATTTAATTAACGAATTGAAATATAGATATGAATATGATCTCAAAAATAATTGGATAACTCGTATCGGATTTAACAATGAGTTACCAGAAAGTATATTAGAAAGAGAAATACTTTATTATTAAATAACTCTATCTCTACTTCTTATATATTTTAAAAACAGAAAGAAAACAACTACCTGTAACAATGCATATAAAAAATTGCTTAATTCAATAATATAGAATGTTTCTAAAACAAAAAATTATTAATTTTAAACATCGGAAAATTGCGTTTTCAAACTCGCAACTTTCCATATTCTAAACCGTTGTGAGCAAGCTGAAAAAAACTATGGAAATAAAACCTAAAATTGGATTTGATAATATAAAGTATGGAATGTACAGAAAAGATATTATATCGATTTTAGGAGAACCTGACCGAATTGTAACGGACGAAAATGACGAATTTGAGCAAAGACTCGAATGGAATGAATTAAAAATAAGATTGACATTTCAACTTGACGATGACGATAGATTTACCTATTTAACTTCCAAAAATACTGAGACTGAATTTAATGGAGAACGGATTATTGGAATGGACATTAACGATGCGAAAAACAAACTGTTTGCGGAAATAATATCTGAATGGGAAGTTGAGGATTATCAATTTTTTGAAACTCATTTTAACGAAGATTTATGGTTAACATTACGCTCTGAATTTGGTAAAGTATTAGAATTTGAAATGGGAGTTCCATTCAAAAACGAAAATGAATATAATTGGCCAAATTAGAACCCTTTATGACTACTTTCTTAAAAATATTGAGAATACTATTGATATTGATTTTAGGTTTTATTGTAATTGTAACTTCGATTTTCATTTTTGATAGATATGTTACGAATCCGCATATGAAAGGAATAAGTCCTGTAGATATAAAGCATATAATTATTTATCTCGTTTTACCATTGCTAATAATGATTTTCGGAATAATAATTATAGAAAAGAAACGAAGAAAAGCCAGCTCACAACAACGTATATAGCTCATAGCTAATCAGTTGCTTAATCGAAATTAAGGCATATTTGGAAAGTCGCCAAATTTTTAAATTTGACAATTTCCAATAAAAAAGATAAATAATAAAATTTAAAAATCTGGCTCGTGCTTATTCCGAAAACAATTTTTTACTTTGCACGCTACGAGCCATATACAGAGACGTTGTAGCACATTTGACCAAATCAATGAACAAACTTATAATCATCATATTTTTTGCCTTTAATTTTTCTTTTGGGCAATCGATTCAACACGAACCAAGAAAAGTATTTGTAATGACTTTAAACGTTCCTCAAAACATAAGGAATAGCAATGGAGTACTTTCAAAATTCGCCTTGAAAAATAATCTAAAACAACTTTTATGCATACGTAATGGTCATATCTCATCCGAAATCAATTTCGACAAAAACGGAAACGTCATCACTAAAATTGAGAATGATAATAAGGTTATAAACAAAAGCGAATTTAAGTACGATAAGGAAGGTCGAGTTATCAAAACATCACATTATTCACCAAATGGAGATTTTAAATATGGCTATGAATATGAATACTTGGAAAATACAAAGCTGACATATGAAAATCCTGGAAGAATACTTAAAAACAAAGTCGTTTTTATAAAAGAAAAAAACCAAAACGTTTCCATCGATTACGGAACAAATCAACAAATTACTTCAAAAAAAATAGAGATATTCACTGCTAACGAAGAATTAAAACAAAAACAAGAATATTCCAACGACAGATTAAACCGAGAATTCATATATTATACAAAAGACGGAGAGAAATACAAGGATGAAATATTCTATCCTGAAAGCGGAGAAAAAATTATTGAAACAAAAAAAATATCTGACAATGATGTGTTTGATAAAAATAGCAATGCAATCACTAACTATTACGGAGATTTTAAAGTATCCGAACACAAATACAATTCTGCTAACCGATTAATCTTATCTGACTATTATTCAACAAAAAACGGCCATTGGAAAAAAGAAATCTACGAATACAAGAATGATACGATTTTAATAAAAAAATCACAGAATTATATGTTAACTGGCAAAAATAAAATATATCAATTCAATTACAATAATGTTGGCTTTTTAGAAAAAGTAAATAAAATTGACGGAACTGAAGAAGAGACATTTGAATATAAATATCAACTGAACGAAAAATAAAAACGTGCTACAACACTGGTAATCGTTGCACAAGGCATTAAAAAACATAAAAACACAACTCAAAAGCTTCTTTTTAAGGGGCTTTTGTTTTTTACAATAGTAGTTAAATTTCAATTTTTAATGGTTGCTAAGCCTCTT
>NZ_QEIH01000020.1 GCF_003260195.1 Lutibacter citreus | reverse complement strand
AGAGGCTTAGCAACCATTAAAAATTGAAATTCAACTACTATTGTAAAAAACAAAAGCCCCTTAAAAAGAAGCTTTTGAGTTGTGTTTTTATGTTTTTTAATGCCTTGTGCAACGATTACCATTGTTGTGCGTTCGTTTTTTTATTCAGTTAATAATTTCAATTCCAATATGTTCAAATTCCTTTTTTATCATTTAAAGGAAATGATTCATAAATATATTTAACTATAAATTGGACAAAAAGACATTCTTAATTTTCAGGATTTCAATCTATATTTTAATTGCTTTTCTCCATTTTTCAGTTCTGAATGAAGCGAATATCAAGAAAAAAGAACATAAGAATTCTATCTTTTGTCCACTAATAGTTCCAACGTGGATTGTATTATAGATTGATGCAATTACTCCTAAAACTCCGATAACAAGTAATAAATATTTCAATATTTTCATTATATTTTATGTTTTTAGTTTATATATAAGTTGTTGTTTTTTATTTTATGTTACACTTTATTTAAAAAATAAAATAAGAAATCACTTCATTGATAATTGTTCTTTTTAGGTTTCATTGTTTTCTAATTATGACTAACGGTAAAATTTTAAACTTTCATTTTTCCCTAGAAATTTACTCGTTTACATCAGAAATTAATCGGTTACTCAGATGAGGGGAATGACGCACAACGGGTTAGAGCATGAAAAGTTACATTTTTTAAAACGTAATTTTCATATGTTTAAAATTAATGTGTTTTCATATTATATTTACAGTGTTTTAGCTATTTTTAACTCCCATTGTTGTAAGCTTTATTTTATTCATTTAAATATTTATCTCTACTTTCTATTAAATACTCAAAATCTCGATATTTCCTCACTTTTTTAGTGTTTAGTTCTTTTAAAACAGCTTCTTTATATTCTTGGTTATTAAGTTTTTTTAACTTTGTACTATCTTCATTATAATCTAAAATTATTTTATATCTCCTAAAATATTCTTCCTCAAAATCTTTAGATATTAATCCGTTAAAATTATCAATTAAATTATGTTCTTCTATTGTTTTATAAAAAACAAAACCATCAAAAGCATCATTGTATTTTACTTCACTCATTTCATTCCACATATCGAAATTATCATTTCCAAAAACAGAGTTTTCAAGATTGAAGCCAATATTTTCAATGTTTAAAAATTTAAACGATGCATCCCATTTACCATCTTGAATTAGTTTATACTCCCAACTTTTTCCTTTTTTGAAAAAAAATGGACGATTTGAAAGAACACTAACAACACCCTTACCAAAATAGTCTGATAAATATTTGCCTACATTTTTTTGTAATTCACCATTCTTGTGGATTGTATTAATTTTAAATGCGTGTCTGTAATTCAAAATTACAAGTGCTTTATTGTTCGTTTTGGATTTTATTTTTTCATATTGGTTAATAATATTATAAGCTATTATACTATCTCTTGGTTCAATTTCAATTTCGTACTCCCTTGTAAAGTCTTCAACATTTTTCACTTTATTCCAATCAAATTCAGAATCAGAAGGATAGTATGATATTTTATTTTCAGAGTTATTATTAAGATCATAAATAGTTCTTAAGAAATAGTGATAACTGTATCTGTTCCAAATAGCATAGAAATCTGCATTTTGTTGAAATTCGTTTAGTTTTTTTTCTACATAAAGACTGTCTAATCCACTTGTTTTTAAAAATTCAGTTATTTCTGGCTGAAGATTAATAACTCCAATTTCAGTGAATACATTTTTCACATTATGTTTAAAATAATCATCAGACATAATTTCCTTAATCAACTCATATTGTGACACATCACTATGATCTCTTTCGCAAATAATTACAATATCACGTTCTTTAAACTGTTGCAAAATGTAATCTTTAGCAGACTTCTTTTCTGTTTTTTTTAAAAAGTTGACATAAGGTTTAATATCAGAATTTTGAGAACATCCAAAAAGTGGTATAAGAAGTATTAATATCAATTTTTTCATAACATTTTTAATCCGCTTGTAGCTAATGATTATTTATATGATTCGTAAGTTTGTTCTAGTTTAAAAGTAAGCATACATTTTATGAGGTGTTGTAAACAGTGTTTTTTGTATTCAGTTCATTCTTAATTTATTCAAATTATTTGGTTAAAATTCACCAAACTTGTACACTATAAATAACAATGTTCCATAAAACATTAATAGATTTATCGTAACAAAAAGAAAACGTTTGGCTTTAGTCAATTCAAAAGCTTTCGAGTTCCAAATAATAATTAATATATGAAATGGAATGTAAAAGTATTGTTCAATGGGATTATTATTTACTGTTAAGCTCAATATTACTGATATTGGAAAGAAAATAATTATCCATAAGCTTACATTGTAAATATTTAAAATTAGATGTTCAAAGAAATTTTTCTTGAATTGTATATATAGTAAAAAACTTGAAAAAGTTAATAAGAGAATATTCGATAATAAAATTACAAATTGTGAAGAAATATTACTCGTTACTACAAGACCCAAAAAATCATTTGCAATTGAATAGTGCAATACAAGAAATAAAGATGCTATTGTGAAGAATTTTCCAGGACTGTAATAATATTTCCGAAATCCATTCCAATAGTTTAAAACTAAGGTTTTGGGTTGGCTTAATCCGATTCGAATATTTCGGAAAAAAGATTTTTCTAATGAAAAAACACTATCAAATAAATCTCCTAAAAATGTTATGAAATTAATTCTACCACCTTTATAATATTGTCCACACTTTGAGCAATATTTATCATTCATTTCACTTGAACATACAGAACATTTCATATTCTCTGTGATTTTATTTTTTGTTCTGACATTGTTTACAACGGTTTAGTACATGAAAAGTAGCGTTTTTGAAAATGATATTTTCCGATGTTTAAATTTAATATATTTTTATTTTAGAAACATTCTATTTTACTGGATTTAGCAATTTTTTATGCGCGGTGTTGGGCACTAGTTTTATTAATTCATCTATTATTTTCCTACTTCTGTTGGAAATACTATTTTTATTCTTTGATTTCATTCCATCATGTAAATATATTTTTTGATTAATGAAATCTAATGTAACTCTTTTATATTCCCATAATAATGGCATCCCAATTAGATTATGAGCAATACTCAATTTATGCTTTACAAAAACATTTTCAAATGAATTTCCCCCTATCGTTATAGTCTCAAATGTTATATTGTTCTGCTCGCCTTTAATAAGAGGATTTATCAATGTATCCTTTAAAGCTAAAATATCATCACATCCAGTATCGAAAATCAAACTTTTATTTTGGTCTCCAAGAAAAACATTTACTGACCAATCCATTCCGTTTTTTTCTAATGGAATTTCTATTATATCACTATTTTTTTTATTTAGATTATTTTTTGAAATACTCACAATTTTGTTAATCATATCAAAATCCCAAACATAATTATTAATAATATTTACACCTAGAAGCCCAACTATAGAATCATTCTTAAATTGTGTTTGAGGTAGTGAGTTGTAAATACCTCCATCAAGGAATAATTTATTTCCTAAAGAGAAATTATTTAATTTAAATGATGTACTATTGGAAATATTTCCTTTAACATCTCTTATAGGGTTTTGGTTAACTATTTTTGAAGTAATGTATTTCTCACTTAGAAATGTGTTTGTTGCTCCAGTGTCAAATATTAAATATTTTTTTTCATTATTAAGTTGAGTTTCAATAAGAATCCATCCATTATCTGTCGAATAAAAAGGAAATGAAATTTTAGTTTGAGCTGTGATTTTTTTCTACTGTTCTACCTGCTTACAATTAGTTAATAGTGTACAAAGTATTATTAGTGAAAATATTCTTTTCATATGGTTTTTTTTATTAATTTTAGTCTTAATTTTTCACTAATGTTACTTATGCTTTTCGTTTTTGTTGAATTATTTTTATTTAATAAATACATTCTTTTATTTATAAAATCAAGTACAACTCTTTCATATTCCCACATTAGAGGATTTCCAATAAGATTTATATGTGATTTGTCAGTAGCGTAACTATCTTTAAAAACTGTATCTGAGATACCTAAATCAACAAATATTTTTCTTCCTATTTGTATGTTTTTATCTTTTCCATTAGAGTGCATTGAAGTTACTGTAGGTGCATTTTCAATTATGTAGTTATAATTTTCAGGAAGATTAAAGTTGTCTTTAATGTCTAGAATAGAGTTTGCCCCCGTATCAAATAGTGCTTTTTGGGACTTTTCATTAATATTTATATCTATTTTCCATCGAGTACCATACTCTATTAGAGGAATGGAAATCATTTCAATGTTTTTTTCTGAGAATTTTTGATCTGTTATCTTTATTGTTTGATTTTTCATATTAAAATCCCAAACTAAAGAGTTCATTAAATTACTACTGAATACTCCAGCTATTGAGTCTACTATTATCTGTCTGTTATTATCAAAAGATGTTGTAATAAAATGGCCATTGTTTACATCTTTAAAATTAAGATTACCTATAGAAAGTTTATTCAATACTCCAATATTTAGTTTTTTGGATATATTATTTGCATCTGTAGAATTGACATTGACTTTATAAATTGGAAATTGATATTTTTTGTTAAATTTTTCTTTAAAGTATGGATTACTAGCGCCTGTATCAAACAATAAGTATTGAATTTTATTATTAACTATGCCTTTAATAAAAATTAGGTTTCTTTCTGAAGTATAAAAAGGAATTGTTGTACTGTGTTGTTTTGATTTCCAACTTAAGTTGTAATCTGTTATTGATGTATCAATAAGGTAGTTTTCATAAAAGTTATTACCAATAAATAATAAACTTGTAATAATAGTTGTGATGAAATATACTTTATGTTTTTTAAAAAATAAAACAAATATTAAGGATAGTATAGCTCCGATATAAATTTTATCAATTGATAGGTTAAGTTTTGCAAGATTGAAGATAGTTGCAGTAACTATTAAAAATAAGAAGACTGTCAAAATTCCTAAAATAATCTGTAATATTTTCTTTATCATAATAATTTTCAATAAAGTGCAATTGTATGTGTAGAACTAGTGCCCAACTCGTTATATACATAACTTATATGTTTTTATCCACATAATACATAAGGGATAAAATCACTTTTAGTTATTTTATAAATTAATGTATTCTTGCAATTTTTTTGAGAGACTAATTTAATAAAAAAAGAAACATCCTTTATAGAGATTCAGAATAAAATGAAAGTTAAAATATTTACATTGTATTCTTAAAATATAAAACTAAGTCTGAGGTTTATTTTGGGTAGTAAAATTCTAAAAAAGTATAAAAAAGCGCTAAAATAAAAATGATTATTATTTTTAAATCAATATTTATAGTGTGCTAACCACATTAACTCCAATAGAATATGCTGCCAAAAGCGAAACACTTACCTGTAAGAGATGCATTAAGGTTAAATAGCACTACAACTCTTAAATTTATTACTATTTTGGCTATTATTTTTACACATTATTACACGCTGGTTTTTCATTTATTTTCAATAAGTTTATTTAATTATTGAATAAAATTCGTCCCATTGTAATATTTCGTATGCTCCACCTTTATTAAAAATATTTTTGGCCATTGCCTGCCCTAAAACATTCACCATAATACCGCGGTATTTTCGTAAACTCCCAATTAAAAGAGGTTTCAGAAGTGGCCAAACTTTTAATGTAATGGCTTGAGTTATTCCGTACCTATTAGTTGGAGTTAAAATCATTGAAGGTTGAAAAATACTTAACCTTTCAAAATTTAATAATTTTAATTCTTCTACCAATTCGCCTTTTGATCTTAAATAAAAAGAAGTTGATTTTGAATTTATACCCACCGAAGCTAACAATTCAAAATGCTTTACCCCAGCTTTTTTACATGCTGTTGCAAAATCTAATACAGCAATTTTATCAATTTTCACAAATTCTTCTTTACTCATTTTTGAAGGTTCACCAACCCCTAAAGTACAAATAGCTGTTGTGTGACCTTGTAAATATTTCTGATATGAACTGGTGTCACTTATGCTAATTTTGTATTGTTGTACAAAATCAACATTTATATTTGAAATGGGGGTTCTACCAAGTAATGTTAGTTGCTTTATGTTCTTTAATTGAAGTAATGTGTTTAAGGTTTCTGTGCCAACCGCACCACTTGCTCCCAGCATTACTATAGACAATTGATCGGGTTTTAAAGTCATCTTTTTTTTAATTTATTTTAAAATTATTTTGTTACCTACAATTTGTCTGTGTTGTTTTGGCCTTAACTGTAAAGGTTTAATCAAAAGTCTAATCTATAGAAATAAATGTCAATCTGTTCTCTCATTATATCCTCACTTCCATTCATTCCAATCTCTCCGTATGGAAATTTACAAATCATCCTCATAATTATCTCTTTTTTCATTTCTTATGAATCTAATTTATAAGTTATACGCATTGTTGGCAACAGGCTTTATTCAATTATAATATCATATTTATTTAATAGACCTGCAATACCTTGAAAAGAAAATTTTGCTTTTTTAATATTGTTTTTTTCAGGATCTATACTGTAATTTTTTGCTGTAAGAAAATTTACGCTTTTAAGATTAGTATTACTAAAAATAGAATTGGTTAAATCTACATTTTTAAATGAAGAATTCGTTAAATCACATTCTGAAAAATCGGCTTCTTTAATAGATGAATTAATAAAAGGTGTCTTTTGCATTTTTTTTCTTGTAAAAGAACAACAGTCTAAAATACAGCTATCAAATTTTAATGAAAAGAGAAAGTCATTGCAACTACTAAAATTTACACCTAATAATTTACATTCTTTAAATGTTATGTTATCGAGTTGACAATGATTGAACTTTGTCATTGTAAGATTGCAACCTGTAAAGACACAATTTGTAAACAAACTAGAAAGAAACATTCCATAAGAGAAATCACAGTTTATAAAATTGCAAGTATCAAATTCTCTGTTTTTTGTTTCTTTTTCTGCATAAATAATTTTCTTAAATGATTTATTATAATGTGTTAGTACTTCCATTTTAATTATTCAATGATTTGTTGTAGTTCTTTGGAAAATTGTTGCTTATCTGTTACATTTTCAAAGAAAAGTTCATTAGATTTATTTTTAATTTCCAATGCCTTTTGCAAGATTTCAACACCTTTATCAGTTAAAAAAACACATTTAGCTCTCGTATCAGTTTCGTGCTCTTTTCTTTCAACCAAACCATTTTTTTGCAAGGTGCGTAAAATTTTTGAAACCATCATTCGGTCAGTTTTACTACCATCTGCAATTTCCTTTTGGGTTACATTTTTTGAAGAACGCAATAACCAAGCTAAAGCTGACAAAATTGCAAATTGTGTATTTGTTAGGCCAACTTCACTTAAAGCCTTATTAGCTTCTCTTTGCCAACGCATAGTAGCTTGCCAAAGTAGATACCCAAGGCTTTCGTTGGGTGTTTCAAAAAGGAAATCAATTTTCTTGTTCATAAAGCATAAGGTTTGAAATTAATTTAAAGTCAGATTCATTTATTTGTAATGTTCCCCAGCGAAAAGGATATCCCCATTTTTGCTTGTTGGGAATAAAACTCAATTCGTTAATAAGAGGAAGAATTGAAATGTCGTTTGATTGCAAAAAGTTAATATCTATTCTGAAAGGACAGAAATCAGGTGTCATTTCATATTGGTAAATGTCATCAGACTTTACTTTACCAATAGCAGTAAATTCTTGGCACTTATCTTTTTTATCAAAATATTCCTTGCTTGAATAAAAGATAATATAATCTCCCTTTTTTATTTTTTTTAATGGAGTAGGTTTTCCGTGACAAGCTTGTGCAAAACCACCTAAAACTCCATTTTTAACGTGCTCTTTTGAAGCTGTAATTATCCAATATTTTAAATTATTATTTTCCATTTTTTTTAACTTTTATTATAAATTTTAGAAGAATTGGTGAGGCACTAAAAAAGACAATGTCAAAAATTGTCACCTAAATCTGAAATAAGTTTAAATAACTAGAGCTATATGAAATTAAAAGAAAGATATTCATTGCAAAAATTATTAAACCTGGACCAACTACTGGAGGAGCTAAATAAATATGGAACAATAAAATATTAATTGATATTGGAAACAATATAATTAATGATAGCGGCACAAAAAAACCTGTTAATAAAGATATTCCAATTACTAATTCAGTCCATTGTATAAGATAAAGAAGATAACCTGTATCTCTAAAAGTATCCATTACAAGTTGTGCTTTAACAGGCATTTTGGGACTGAACTTTTTTAAGAATAATGCATTTATAGGGAATATAACTAGGATTAATCCTAAAAGAATTCGAATAATTAAAGTTGTTGTTTCCATAATCAATTTATTAAAAACTAAATATTGTAGTTGCAAATATAGTATTCGCGACAACAATAATCAAATAATTTCAAAATTATGTTACAATAAGTGAATTTTTCAGGTTTAATATATCAGTTTCTGGTGTTTTTTTGCTTGTTGCATACAGCTTAGGGAATGGAAAGATGCGTTTATGAAAACATAATTTTCCGATGTTTAAATTTATTTATTTTAAGCTTTAGAATCATTCTATATTATTGAATTTAGCAATTTTGGTTATATGGAGTTGCCTAGAGTTTTTATTTTACGTTGTAATTTCCATTCGCCCATTTTATTGTCGGCTCAATCCATTCCTTTAAAGGTTTAAATAAAAATCCGTGTCCCATTCCTGTATTCAGTTCTATTTCTTTAAAGTGTTTTATTTCACAGTTCGAGATTTTCTTTCGTTCCAATGAAGAAACTCCAAATGGGTCGGACTTATCGTAAATAGTTAAAATATTTCCGCAAAAATTGATTTCAGGTATATTTTGAATATCGCTATTCCTAAAACTTGCAATAAATACAAAATTCAAATCTTGATTATTTGCTAAAGTCGAAACGTATTGAGCAATATATCCTCCTTTTGAAGTTCCAACCACTGTTATTTTTCTAGGTTCTGTTCCGTTTTTTATTAAACTGTCTATTTGAGTTACAATTCCGATTGCGTATTCTCTTGCGTTAACATTTCCACTCCGTTTTTCGCTTATTACTTTAAGTCCTCCTTTTTTAAATTCAGCAATAATTTCGTTGTATTCAGTCCGGCCAAATTCGGGATGCAATTCATTCAGATTGTGTTCTTCTAAAAATCGGTTGTGAAGGAAGAAAACAAATCGGTCATCATTTTTGTTTCCGCACGCAAATAAAGTTGAGCAAAATAGAATTCCAATTAATAGACTTATTTTCATTGATTTATGATTTTTCTGAAAATATAGGCAGCGTTGTTGTATAAGATTAGTTGCGTGTTTTAGACGCTAAATTTAGTAAATAAAACACAGATTTAAAGTCTGCGAGAACTTTTGTAAGTAGGCTTTTACTAGCAATTAATTTTACACGGTGTTAGCTGTAGGCTTTATATTTTGATTTCCTCTAGCAGTTCTATTTTGGCTAAAAAATATTTTAATTTTAAATCTCCACCACTTCTTCCTCTATTTATACTTTCTATAAAGCTTAATAAATCAATGTCTTTTGTTTTATTTATTATAGAACTTATAAGAAGTTTATTGTTCCCATCTTCGCCTCTCTCATATAGCTTTGATTTTTGATAATAATCAGAATTTAATGAGTTATTATAAAAATTGAGTAAATAGGCTTCTAAAACCATTAATTCTCTTTCATTATCTTCATTAATTTTGTTTCCTACAATTTCAAAAAGATATTCTTGTAATTGTTTAATTGTAAGGTTTTGTAATTTTATTTTATTATATAAATCAGTTTTTTTGATTTTCACAAAAATTAGAAATAAATAAATAAAAGGGAAAATAAAATTATTCTGAGCAAATGTTCTTAAAGATACTCTAGCAAGAATAAATATTTTTTCTTGCTCTCTCAGCGAAATGTTTGAATTAGAAAATAAAATTCTAGCTATTTTTAAAAAATCAGTTTTGTCAAATTTTAATTCACTGTATTTGGTTCTTTCTGGTGTTGCAAAAAATTCATCAAAATTAAAATACTCATATAAGTATTCGCTAAAAACTCCAGTTTCAGGTTCTGGAATTGAATATTCTAAATCAATAAATCTTCTCAAATATTCATCAGCATCAATCATATCACTTCCATAAACTCCACGAACTGCATTTCCAAGTTGAATTTTATCTATTGAAAGAACAAATATGATATTTGGAACTGAAAAGAAATGTTTTACTTGCTCTAAAATTGATACTGCATAATCAGGTCTGCATCTATCTAATTCATCAATTATAAATACTAATGGTTTTCCTTTATTTGTGTTTGCTATAAACTCTGAAAGACTTTTACGGAATTCCGAAATACTTTTTTTCTTTTTGGAATATTCATTAACGTCATTTTCAAAAACATCTGACAAACCTTTTGTTACTCCAATAATAGCATCTTTAACACTTATAGTATCAATGTATCTGTCAGCAATTGCTTTAGCTACAATAGGAGCTATGTGTTTGGTTAATGTTGCCGCTTTTTTTAATGTTGACTTGAATTCAGGTTCAGTTGATTTTGTAGTTAATGTTTTTAATTCCCCCATTAATGCTGTCAATGGATTATTTTCAAAATCATTTTCCCAAGCATTAAAGTATACCGTTTGATAATCTTTATTTTTTAAATCTTGTTCCCACATTTTAACAAATGTAGTTTTACCAGTTCCCCATTTATTATTTATGGCTAGAACAAATCCGTATGAGTATGAATTAATAATATTGGTTAAAACTTTGGCATATTTTTCCCTATCCAATCTACAATTTTCAAATGGATTTTCTTCTAATATTTCAAGTTCTGAATGTTTCATCATAGTTCGGGTTTCGGCTTACAGCTAACGGTTTTGTATAACCAAAGTTGTGTTTTGGTTTTGCAATTTTTCGTTTTATAAAACTAATAAAATTAGAATTAAGAAACATTCTATTTTACTAAATAAAACAATTTTGGTTATACATTGTGCCTGTTGCACAAACACGATTAAATATAGCCAAAAAGTTGTAAAAAAGGGTTAAATTTTGTACTTTCATGGTATGCAAGGCAAGAAAGAATATCAAGAAAAATTGTTTGCAAACTTTCAATTAAGTGAGCGGATTCCTAAGAATAAT
>NZ_QEIH01000002.1 GCF_003260195.1 Lutibacter citreus | reverse complement strand
TTAACTCAAATTAAAGGGGAATACGCTAAACTAAACTTTGACGAAAGTACAAATCTTACTATTACTTACACTTTAACTGATAACTAATAGAATAAAATCTTATTTTTTTGAATAAAGCCTCTTTAATTTAAGAGGCTTTTGTTTAATCTTTTTCACAAACATACTATTCTGTTTCTTAAACTTTAAATGGCATTAAATCTTATTAACCGAAAGATACAATCCATTCATCGACAGTTAAAACGTTATCAACTAAAAACTCAATAATAACCTTTAATCTGAACGTACATTTGTACCAGAAACAAACACAAAAATTAAAAACATTAAATTATAAATTCCCCACTTATGAAAATTCAAAAATTATTATTCGCCGCTTTTATCTTATTCGCTTCTTCAAATGCTTTTGCTCAAAATGATACAAATGAAGACTCTCATACTTTATCTATTTCAATTCCTGAAGTTGCACTTCTTGATATTGAATCATCAACTAATAATACAGCGATTTCTTTAGAAGCAACTGCTCCTACTGAAGCTGGTGAAAAAATAAATTTAGATAAATCAAATAGTGATTTATGGTTAAACTACTCTTCTATTGTTGGTAATAAATCTTCTAGAACTGTTACTGTTCAAATTACAGATGGAGATGTGCCTGCAGGAGCTAATTTAACTGTAGCTGCCAGTCAATTTAAAGGAAACGGTGAAGGTACAATGGGTAAAGCAAATGACACTGGTATTATTTTAAGTAGTAAAAAAGCTCAAAATTTAATTGAAGGTATTGGAAGTGCTTATACTGGAAATGGTGCTCAAGGACATAACTTAACTTACAAGTTAACTCAAATTAAAGGGGAATACGCTAAACTAAACTTTGACGAAAGTACAAATCTTACTATTACTTACACTTTAACTGATAACTAATAGAATAAAATCTTATTTTTGTTATAGATACAGAAAAATATATAGATTAATAGAAAAGACTAGCTAAGCTAGTCTTTTCTGTGTTTAAAAAAAATTATAAAATCTTAAAGAAGATTCTTTATTATTATGTATTTTTAAAATCAAAATTCCAAAAACAGATTTCACTTGAAAAAAAACATAACTTCTTACTCTCCAAATATCATATTAAATGATATAAACTTAATTGTTATTGTAACAAATGCATCTGGTAAATTAGTTTATGTGTCACCCGCAACTGAAAAATTATTGGGATTCTCAAATGAAGAGTTAATAAATGAATGGTGGGAAAAGACATATAAATCTGAAATTGAAAGTCAAACAGTTAAAGAAAAAATTCAACAAACATTAAAAGGAACTATTAAAGTAAATAATCAATCTTACGACCGCCAAGTTTTATGTAAAAACGGATCAAATAAATGGATTGAATGGAGAGATTCAATCGGCTCAGACAACACATATATATCTTTAGGGATTGATGTAACTGAATGGAAACGAAAAGAAGAACAGAATTTACAAAATGAAGTCATTTTAAAAAACATAAACTCTATTATATTAGTAAGTTCAAAAGATGGCGAAGTAATTTATGTCTCACCTTCTGTTATAAAAATATTAGGTTATTCAAATAAAGAATTAATAGGAAATAATTGGTGGTTAAAAACTTATGAAAGTACTGGTAAAGCAGCACAAATAAAAGATGCTATTATTACTGAATTATTTTCAACTGAACCAGTATACACAAATACAAACAGGCAAAAAATAAAGACTAAATCTGGTAGCTACAAATGGATTGAATGGGCTCGCTCTAAAAGTTTAAATGATACTTTTATATCAATAGGTACAGATGTTACAAGTAGAATACTATCAGAAATTGAATTAAATAAAGCAAAAGAAGCCGCCGAACAATCTTTAAAAGTTAAGAATGAGTTTTTAGCAAATATGAGTCATGAGATTAGAACACCTTTAAATGGTATTATAGGGTTTACAGACTTATTATTGGAAACTGAAATCACAGAAGAACAGCGAAAATATTTAAAAACCATGAATAATTCTGGTGAAATATTACTCTCTATTATTAATGATGTTCTTGATTTATCTAAACTTGAATCTCAAAAATTAGAAGCAGAAGAAATTCCGTTTAATTTACACCTTCAAATTGAGAAAATTGTAAACTTAATGGACGTTAAAGCTGGGCATAAACATATTCAATTAAATCTTGAAATTCATAAAGACACTCCAAAATTCATAAAAAGTGATCCTACTAAAATTGGACAAATATTATTAAATTTAATAGGAAATGCTGTAAAATTTACTAATCACGGATCAGTAACTATAAAAGCCTTTTTGAATGAAAAAGCCGCGAACGGCCCAAATATTTGCTTTGAAATTATTGATACCGGAATTGGAATTGTACCTAATAAAATTAACACTGTTTTTGGTGCTTTTAATCAAGCTAAATCAGATACTTCAAGAATTTATGGAGGAACAGGTTTAGGATTAACAATTGTTAAAAAACTAGTTGATTTATTAAAAGGGCAAATAACGGTTTCAAGTATATTTGGTTCTGGTACTAATTTTAAACTCTCATTACCAATAAAAATTGAAAAATCTCAAATTGAAACCCCAAATGTTCCTGCTCCTATAGTTAAATTTGAAGCTTTAAATTATAATATTTTGTTAGTTGAAGACAATAAAACTAACCAATTATTAGCAAAAACAAGGTTAGAGTCATGGAAGTGCAATGTAGATATAGCCGAAAATGGTTTTGAAGGAGTAAAGAAAGCTGAAAAAAAAATATACGATATTATTTTAATGGATGTTCAAATGCCCGTTATGGATGGTTATGAAGCAACAAAAATTATAAAAAATGATCTTTCAGAAGAAGTTTCAAAAACTCCAATTTTAGGTATGTCTGCTTATACCGCAAGTTCAGAAACTGAAAAAATGTTAAATTCCGGAATGGAAAACTTTATATTTAAACCTTTTAAACCTACAGACTTATATCAAATGCTAGTAAAATATGCAAAAAAATAATTAACACTTTTAAAAATCATATATTTGCCAAAACCCCTCAAACCATGAAGAAATATATTTTCATCCTATTTCTATTTATTTTTCAATTATCTTTTTCTAACGTAATTGTTTTAAATGGATTAACTCATACTCACAAAAGTAAATCTGGAAGTATAGTTACCGGAGTAATCAAATTAAAAAACACTAAAGAAACTCAACAAAGAGTTCTCATTTATTTTAATGATTTATTTCAAAAATGTGGTGAAAAAACAGTTCTAACAGATAATGAAACTCATAATAAATCTATAAAAAATTGGATTTCTACCGATATTAATGAATATGTTTTAAAAGGAAACGAAGAGTATGAATTAGTTTATAGATTAAACATTCCTAAAAACGAAACATTAAAAGGTTCATACTACGGTGTGATTATGGTAGAGATTGAAGAACCAATTAAAGAAGAAGATTTAGATTATAGTGTAAAATTAAAATCGAAAGTTAGATATGGTATTCAAGTAATAATAGATCTTGAAGAAAAAACCAGCTCAGAACTTGATTTTTATAACGTTGAAATTAAAAAGAATAAAAATGAAGAGCCAGAAACTATTGTAGTTGAAGCTCAAAACTTAGGAGAATTTTATGTAGAACCAACTTTAGTTTTAGAAATATTTAATGAAGATGGTGAACAAGCTAAAAAGATAGAAGTAAAATTTAAAAAGATTTACCCTGAAAGCTGTAAATTATTTGAATTAGACATTTCAGATTTACCAAAAGGAAAATACACTGGTGTAATTGTAGCAGATTATGGAGAAGACATGTACGGCATTGATATAGAATTTGAAAAATAACTTTATAAACCCCACAATAAAAAAGTAGTTGTTTATTCTTTGAAATATTTAAATAAAATAAAGCCCCTCTATTTTATATTATTATTTATTAATATATGTTTTTCACAAACATCGGATTTAGTTACAATAAATTCTAAAACTAAATTAAAAATATTAAAACCAGGAGAACATTACACCATACTTTTTGAGGTTAAAAACAATTCTAATTCTTCAATTAAATTAGATTTTGATTATATACTTCCTGAAAATTTCAATCCAATATTAAAATTTAAAACAAAAACAATTCCTTCATTTGGAAAAAAGAATGTATTGTTCACTTTTTCAGTAGGTAAATATTGCAAGGCATCAGACTATTCAATTGAGTTTATTGCTAAAAAAAACAACCAAACTACGGCAAAATACAAACTAAAATTTCAAGTTGAAAAAACTTTCAATATCTCCATTAATCCAATAAAATCACCAAATTATTTAAGGTTTGAGAAAGAATTTTCATGTGAATATTTAATTATTAATAAAGGAAACAGTAAAGAAAAAATTAATTTAGAATCCTACAGAAGTTTAACGGTTAAGCCCAGTATTGTAACATTAAGTCCCGATTCTACAGCTATTATAAAAGTAACACAAGCTGTTCCATTTTCTCCATTTAGCAAAAGTATTGCCCTTAATGTTTTAAGTGCCGAAATAATTTCCTCTGGCGCACAATTTTCAAATAGGATTCCTGTTACTGTTTATCCAAATAGCAAAAAAAAACCAGATTTATATGAAAGATTCCCCATTTCAGTTTCAACTGTTTACAATAATTTAAAAGGTTTAGATACTGTAAATACTTTTAAATTTAATATTTCTGGAGCCGGTTATTTAGATAAAGAAAAAAATAACTATTTAAGTATTCTTTACTCTGGACCAAACCAACCCGAATTAATCAGATTTGGTGAATATGACCAATATAACCTTACTTATAAATCTAAAAAAATTGAATTATTAGCAGGTCATATTTCCTATTCTTTATCTAATTTAACTGAAACTTCAAGAAATGGTCTTGGAGGTATTTTTAAATATAATTTTCCAAAATCTAATATTTCTGTCTTTTATTTAGAACCCCGATTTACAGATAAGATCTCCACATCATACGGAGGAGACTTTCAGTGGTTCACTTCAGAAAAATCATTAATTAAGTTAGGTTTTATTAACAGGTCTATTCTTGAAGATGAACAATCCCTTCAATCTCAAATTTATAGACTAGCAACTGAGAATAACTTAAAAAACATTAAATTAAATGGAGAAATTGCTTTTGAAACAAACGAATTAACAAATGGTTTTGCAGCCTCATTAGATGCATACTATAATAACAATAAATTTCAATGGGGAAATTCATTACAGTTTTCAGATAAAAATTTTAAAGGATATTTAAGGGATAGTAGGCAATTAATATCAAATATTAGTTATCAACTATCTAATAAAATAAATACCCAACTTAATGCCACTTACCAATCATTAAACCCAGAACAGGATGACATAATTTATAATTCATCTCCATTACTTACAAGCTATAGAGGGAAAATTAGTCTCAAATTAAATAAAAGTAATCGAATTAAATTTGGTGCAACTTATAGAAATAAAGAAGACAGATTATATCCGAAAAAATTTCATTTTGAAGAAAAGCTATTAAACTTAAACTATTCAAATCAAAAAATGAATAGATATAGCTTGTATATTTATAATAGTTATGGGACTACTAAAAACTTTCTTATAGAAAACTCTTCTCCTAGCCTAGCTTTTTATAGCTCTGTAGATCTTTCAGTTTCTTTATTTCAAGATTTCTCAATTGGAGCTTTTGCCAATTATGAATACACTAATAGAAACTCATTTGATGGTGAAATTCAAAGCTCTCTTTATTATGGCGGAAGCCTACAATATCAATTAAGAGATAAATTAGGTATTAATCTTTTTTATAGAAGTGATTATGCAGTTGATGAATTAGAGGCAGATGCTCAAAGTTTTTTAGAAGCACAATTAAATTATCAATTCAATAGAAATCAAAAACTTAGTTTTTCAGCATCTCAATCAAGTTTGCCAACACAAAATAACGCTTTAAAAAAAGAATTATTTATAAGTGCATCTTACTCTTTTATAATAAATGCTCCAATATCTAAAGATAAAACTAGAGGAACAATAAAAGGAAAAATAACATCTACAGATAACGATAATTTAGAAGGAATTCTAGTGTCTTTAGAAAATAACGCCTCTGTAACAAATAAAAAAGGTGAATTTATTTTTTACAACTTAACTCCTGGAATTCACTCAATTAACATTGCACAATCCAGTTTACCTAATAATAAAATTATAGTAGAAAATACACCTTACGCGATAGACGTTGCACCAAATAAAGATTCATTTATTGAATTTAATTTAGGGAAAACCGGAAGCTTAAGTGGTAAATTAATTTTGAAAAAGCTTAACACTGTAAGATCTAATAAATTTGATAAAAAATTACCTCGTATTATTGTTAAAATTTATAATAAAGACAACAAATATTTAACTCAAACAAATGAAAAAGGTGAATTTAATTTCTTAAAACTGGCACCTGGAGAATGGACAGTTGAACTATTAGTAAAACCTTTACTCTCTGATTTTACATTTACTCCAATTAAAAAGAATATATTTATTAAACCCGATGAAGATTTATTTGTAAAATTTAATGCATCAATAAAAAATAGAAGATTGAAAAAAAGTAAAAAAACATTTAAATTATGAAAATACTAACCATATTATTGAGCTTGGTTGTTTTTGTTGTTAAAGGTCAATCAAACGAAGCAAGCAGATATGCTACCTTTAAATTAAAGGAAATTGCGCTTTTAAATATTGAACCATCAAATACTTCAGTGATTTTAAACCTTGAAAGTCCTAAATTACCAGGTGAAAAAATGACTACAAAAGCAGTAAATAACACTAAGTGGATAAATTTTACAAGTTCCTTAACAAATAAATCATCCTCAAGAAATATATCCATAAAAATTGAAGATGGTGAAATACCTCCCGGAATACTTTTAAAAATAAAAACAGACAGCTATCAAGGAAATGGGAAAGGAAAATTAGGTAGCAACAGTAATATTATCACTTTAAGTAAAAAAAGCCAAACCATAGTTTCAGATATAGGAGGAGCCTATACTGGGCATGGTTTATACAATGGATATAAACTAACCTATTTATTAGATATTGACAACTATAAACTATTAAACATGGACAATAGTGAAACACTTACAATAAGTTTAACCTTAACTGATTTTTAATGAAACATCTATTTTTATTAAGTTTTTTTTTAATTACAAATTTAATTTTCTCACAAAAAATTAATGTTAAAGGAAGTTGGACTTTAACCCTTAAAGCGTCTGACATATCCTTGGCTGGCTATGACTATAACTCTTTTTATGAAAGCTCAAATAAAGAAACAACTATAGATATTAAACCCGTCCCAAGCAGTAAGTATAATAAAAAATTTATGAGATTTAAAGTATATGTAAATAAGGAAGATATAAACTGGGATAAAGATTTAAAATTGTTAGCAAAAGTATCATCTACTAGTCATGGAAACTCAACTGGAACCATTTATCAAGAAATCACTAATTATTCAAATTCATTCTTTGAAACAATAGGTGAACAGAAAAAAATACCAATACAATATAGAATAGAAGGCTTAAGTGTAACACTGCCTGCTGAAGATTATTCAACAGAAATTATTTATACAGTTTTGAATATATAAAATATTTACATACATTTACAATTACATTTTGCAAAATTGCAGAGCAGAACCCCAAACCCCAAACCCCATGCCAAGCAATATACTAATCATAGAGAGTGATATTAATCAAGTTCAGGAGTATGTGAAAATTTTAAATAAAAATTTAAAAATTCAACATAAAATTATTAACTCGTTCGATTTATTACCTAAAAAGTTAATTACTAATAGGTTTTCTCATTTAATAATTAATAGTAAGGTTGATAAACTTTGGAAAGAAAAATACCAAGAGGTTATTAATTTGCCAACATTAGTTCTTTCCGATTCCGAAATTCAAAATTCATCATTCTACGTTACAAATCAGCCTTTAACGTATGATAAGATTTTTGCGTTTTTAAGTGAAACAAGTGATTTTTCATATAATACATTAAATGAATATGCTTTAGGCGAAGAAGAAATATTAAATGAATTAAAAAAACAAATTTGTGTTGAGTTTGAAGAAAATTCAATTGAATTACCTCAACTAATATTGGAAAAAAGATTGGAAGACATTAAACATAAAATTCATCAAATTTCGAGTAAATTTTCTTTATTAGAAATGAACGAATCTTATAAAACTTCTAAGGAAATTGACTCAAAAATATTAGATGACTCTGAAAATCAACTTAATAATTGTGAAAACTTATTGGTTGATATTGCCGTTGCACTTAAACAATTAAAAAACTAATTATGAATTGCATTATAATAGATGATGATAGTTTTTATATTGAATTTTTAAAAAATTATTGTAAAAAAATCAATTTAGAAGTTAAAGGAATTTACAAAGACTCTGTTCTTGCATTGCAAGAAATTGACAAACTATCTGATTGTGATTTAATATTTTTGGATATTAATATGCCTGATATTACAGGTTTTGATATTTTAAAATACAAACCACAAACTCATGTTGTAATTACTTCTGCTGATGATTCAAATGCTATTCAAGCTTTTGATTATAATGTAACAGATTACTTAAAAAAACCTTTTGATTTTACACGCTTCATGAAAGCTGTTAATAGGGTTAAAGAAAAAATAGAAGAAGATCAAAACACTGAAAGTCACTTAATTAACGGTATTAGTAAAACCCACAATACAATGACTTTAAGTACCATATTTGTTAATATTAATAAAAAACTTATTAAAATTAATATAAACGATATTAATGTAGTGGAGGCAAAAGGTGATTATGTATTAATGAAATTACAAGGTTCTGAAAATCTAATAATCCATACTACATTAAAAAAATTAAAAGAAAAATTACCTGAAGAAGAATTTTTTCAAGTTCATAGATCTTTTATTGTTAACTTAACCAAAATTGTGGATATTGAAGAATCTACAGTTGTAATAGATAGAGAAGTAATACCTATAAGCAAAGGAAATAGAATTCTCCTTAAAGAGAAATTACATATCCTGAATTAGAAATATTAAAACCAATTAATAATGAAAAAATATCCCCCTCAATATTTGTTTTTCATTTTTGTACTCTTAATAAATTTTGCTTTTTGCCAAGATAACAATAGTGATGGCCATCAACTACAAATTACCATTCCTGATGTAGCTTTAATAAGTGTACACAATAATAATTCAGCAATAAACCTAAAAGGAAATGAGATTACTGAAGCAGGTAAAAAATTAACTTTTAACTCTCCTGATAACAGCACTTGGATAAACTATTCATCTATTATTGGATCTAAAAATGAATCCCACAGATTTGTAAGCCTTGAAATTTCTGAAGGTGAAGTACCCGATGGACTAAATTTATTAGTTACAGCTTCTAAAGATGCTGGCAAAGGTAATGGTGAAATGGGAGTTCCTATTGAATCTAACCAAATTCTTGATGAAGCACCAATAAAAATAATTAAAAATATTGGAAGTTGCTATACTGGTGTTGGAGTTAATAATGGTACCAATATTAAATATGAACTTGTTTTAAACGATAAAGTAGATTCCTATAGCAAACTCAACTTTAACCAATCTCAAACCATTTCTTTAACCTATACCTTATCGGATAATTAATTTTTATAATAATAAAATACAAAAAAGCCTTAACTATTATTTAGTTAAGGCTTTTTTGTATTTATTAGTTTTATTAATGCTTTAACCTTTTTTAAAGCCATTAACCATTAGATACATTCCATTCGTCTATAGTTAAAACTCAATGGTCTAATTAATGAATTACAAGAAGGTATGTGAATGTATATTTGCACCATAATTAAACACAAAATTAAAAATATTATAACCCTCTTAATAATGAAAATTCAAAAATTAATATTTGCAGCAGCTTTAGTATTACTAGCATCAACAAGTATCTCAGCACAAATAATTAGACGTGGTGCAACAGCAGTTGGATCAAGTTCTGATTCTGAAAAAGACTCACATTCATTAACAATTGAAATTCCTCAAGTTGCTTTACTTGATATAGAAAGTTCTACTTCTAAAAATATTTCTTTAACAGCAACAGCACCTACAGAAGCTGGTGAAAAAGTAATATTTAACCAAACTAATAGCGATTTATGGTTAAATTATTCTTCAATAATTGAAAAAAACGCTTCTAGAAACGTAACTGTTCAAATTACTGATGGAGATGTACCTGAAGGTGTAGATTTATCTGTAATTGCTACTCAATACGAAGGAAATGGTGAAGGAGCAATGGGAACTGTAGATAAGAATGCAATTGAATTGAATGATAATAAAGCGCAAACTATAATTAAAGGTATTGGAAGTGCTTACACAGGAAACGGAGCTAAACAAGGACATAATTTAACTTACAGCCTAACACAAACAAAAGACGCTTACGAAAACTTAAAATACACTGAGAATAACTCTCTAACTATTACTTATACTTTAACTGATAACTAATAGAAATTAACTAATAAAAAAGCCATTTAGAAATTAATCTAAATGGCTTTTTTTTATTAAGTGCTATAAAATTATTTTTTGTTAAAAGTATATGTTATACCAAAATTAATACCAAAAGAAGAGTAAGGAACAACTTCTGATAAAGCTACAGAAGGATCAGTATTAGAAGTACTTAATTCATCTTCGTAAGTGATTTTACTTGGAGCATAAAGAGTTCCATAAACAGGGTGGTTTAATGGAGCATCTCCTAAATTCCAAGTTGCAGCAGCAATCCCAGGGTGCCCTTCACCTAAAGCATTTGCAGGAACTGCAGGAGCATTAATAGTTAACTCAGTAAATTCAGAGTTATCTCTTGTTACATTAATTCCTAAATATTCTAACTCAGCAAATAAATGAACTTTCTCATTTAATTTAAATTTATGTCCTAAAGCAGCAATAAACCCTAAAGGAATTCTTCCATGAAAATCTTGTTTACCTACAGTTACAATTGGTCCAAAAGGTGTTGTATTATTTCTAGTAAATTCAGCTCCAGTTCTACCTCCTAATTTTGTAATTGCACCAAATCTACCATAAACCTTTTCGTTAAAATTATATACTAATGAAGCTGATAATCCAAAAGCTCTACCATAAGCAACAGCGTCTGTAACTTCCGAAATTTCACTACCACTCATTGCGTAACTATCTTTTACTTGGTCTGAACCATGTAAATAAGCAAATGATAATTCTACTCCAAATGTTTCATTAAAAAAATACCCCCCTTTAAGTTGAGCATTTAACCCCTCTCCAAAACTCCCATATTCGTTAGTCGCTTTTGTTTGATTAGAATTTAATTCAGTCCCCATTAAAATACCAGCACTTCCAATTGCATACCCTCCACTGGCACTAACATAAAATTGAGCTGAAATACTTGTTGTAACAATAAGTGCGATTGCTAATAATACTTGATTTTTCATTTTTTATTGATTTTTTACTTGTATTAATTTAGTTTTAACAATAAAATATTAATATTCTATTTTTGTAATAATAAAGTTATGAGAAATTATTATATTTTAACTAATAAAAAAGTGTTTATTTATTAATATCCACTCTTTTTTTAGTGTTCCCTACATATACTTCATTGTTTATAATAATCACTGGTCGTTTTAAAAAAGTATATTCATTTAAAATCAACTGTTTATAGTCTGTTTCAGACAGAATTTGACTCTTTAAGTCCATTTGCTTGTATTTTTTAGCTCTCCTGCTAAATAACACTTCATAACTCTTAGTTAATGCATACATCTCTTCTAATTGAGCCACAGTTATTGGTTCTGTTTTAATTTCTTGTAAAATAAAACCTGTAGTATCCATTTCTTTTAAAATTTTTCTACAAGTATCACAAGTTTTTAAGTAGTATATTTTTTTCATTTTTTATTAAATAATGTGTAAAAGTAAATTTACATTGTTTTTATTTTAAATTTGAATAAATTTTAAAAAAGGAATAATGCAAAAGAATTTTATTGATTTACGACAAACTAGAAAATTTTTACAAAGTAAAATTGAAAATTTATCAATTGAACAACTGAATAAAATCCCAAAAGGGTTTAAAAACAATATAGCTTGGAATTTTACACATTTAGTGGTAACACAACAATTACTATGTTACAAATTATCTAATTTAGATTGTTTGGTTTCAAAAGAAATGATTGAAAATTTTCAAAAAGGGTCTGCTCCTAGTTATGAAGTTACTACAGAAGAGTTTGAGAAAATTAAAGCGCTTTTTATGCAACTGCCAATAAAATTAGAAGAAGATTATAATGCTGGAGTTTTTAAAGAATACAGCACTTATCCAACTAGTATTGGTGTTACATTAAATTCGGTTGAAGATGCAATTTCATTTAATTTGTATCACGAAGGAATTCATCTTGGTATTATTCTTCAATTATTAAAATTTATTTAATCGTATGAGCTTGTTTGCAATAATATCTGTATTAATAGTTATTTCGGCGTTATTTGGTTATTTAAATGTCCGTTTTTTAAAACTGCCAACTACCATTGGTTTAATGGTAATAACTATTATTTTTACATTATTAATTTTAGCAACTAGTTTGTTTAATGATACCTTATTGGAACAAGAAAAGTTATTAATTTCTCAAATAGATTTTGAAACAGTTCTGTTAGATGTAATGCTAAGTTTTTTACTTTTTGCAGGTGCATTGCATACCAACTTTCAACAATTAAAGGTTCAAAGAAAGCCAATTTTAGCTTTTGCCACATTTAGTACATTAACTTCCACTTTTTTAGTTGGAATTTTTTCCTATTTTTTATTGAAGTTAATAAACCTAGATATTGATTTTATTTATTGTTTATTGTTTGGAGCCTTAATTTCACCAACAGATCCTATTGCTGTTTTAGGAATATTAAAGCAAGTTGGAGCGCCTAAAAAACTGGAAACAAAAATTGTAGGAGAATCTTTATTTAATGACGGAGTTGGGGTTGTGGTGTTTTTAACCATTTATCAAATTGCAAAGGGAGGAAAAGAGATTACTTTTGGGCATATTGCAGAAATGTTTTTAGTTGAAGTTGTTGGAGGTATTGCTCTTGGTTTATTATTAGGTTGGATTACCTATAGATTATTAAAATCTATTGACGATTATGATGTGGAAGTAATTATAACAATTGCAGCCGTTATGGGAGGTACAGTTTTAGCACAATACTTGCATTTATCAGCTCCATTGGCAATGGTAACAGCTGGTTTGTTAGTAGGCACAGATACGGTAAGAGAAACATCTATGAGTAAAATAACAGAACAATATGTAGATAAGTTTTGGGAGCTAATAGATATACTTTTAAATACAATTTTATTTGTTTTAATAGGTATGGAAATACTTATTCTTACTTTTGATAATCACTATATTTTAGCTGGTTTACTTTTAATTCCTACATTATTATTAGCACGTTATTTATCTTTAATGTTACCTATAAAACTGTATGCTAAAAAATTAGATTTTGTACCAAAAACAAATTTAATAATGACTTGGGGAGGTTTACGTGGTGGAATTTCAATAGCATTAGCTTTAAGTTTAACAGCCGAAATGCACAGAGATTTATTTTTGGTAATTACCTATATAATTGTAGTATTTTCAATAATAGTACAAGGTTTAACGGTTGGAAAATTAATAAAAAAGCTAAGTAAATAACTATTAATTTAGGCTCTCAAATTTTTTAGAATAGTTTATATAATATTGTATAAACTATTCTTTATTTTGAATTCAGAATAACAAAAAAAATACATCTAGAATAAGTTATTCAACAACAAAAGTTTCATCAAGTTCCCAATTTGCACGAAGCTCTAATGTTTTATCAAAAAACTTAATAGTTTCTGGTTGTCGTTTTTCTAAAAAACTTCCTGTATCCCAAATACCATTATTATTCTCATCAGTAGTAATTCTCACAAAATAATTTCCAGGATCTAACAATTGAAATTTAACTGTTTCTGGTTTACTAATTTTAGACTTTCTTACTACTAAATCATCCTTATTTAATAATTCTACAATAAAAGAAGACTTTTTAGAGCTTGAAACATTTACATTTATAATACCATAATCTTCAATTTTTTTAGTAGCAACAATAAACATTAAACTGTCATTTGGGATATTGTAAATATCTGTAAACGCTTTCGGTAGAATTTCAAATTTATATTTTGATTCCTGTTTTTTGTCGAAATTTAAATAAACTTTGTTTTTAGATTTTGCAAATTGAGCCTTAAAACTAACTGCTAAAGTGTCTTGATCAACAATAGATATACGAGTTGTATCAATTTTTACAATTGGAGTATTGCTCGAAATAAATAGCGTGTCTCTTAAATTTAAAAATTTAGATGAACTGCTAATAATATTCAACGTATCTCTTTTTTTAGTTCTTGGTTTCACTGTAAATTCCTCAGAATAATCACCCTTTGAAACTAAAAATTGCAATGAATCTGCTTTAAATGGAGAATACCAGTAATTAATAGTATCCTTATCTTTATCATAAATAATTTCAGATTTAAAAGTATATGGAGTTTCTGAAAGAACTTCTATTTTTAAATCTTCAGCCTTACCTTTATAGCCAAAAATTAAGTGTCCAGAGCTTACTTCTTTTGGTCTAATAATTTTTATTTTAGGAACTTCCTTAAAAATAGAAATTTTATAAGAACTATCTGTAGGAAAAGTTACTGTATCTTTTACAAAACCAATTTTATCAAAATCAGGATCATACATTTTATTTCCATTAACATCATTTAAGGCAATTAATAAATAATTTCCTTTTCTAATATTAGTTAATTCAAAAAGTGTACTATCTAGTGTGTTGGAAATATATCGAGGTTTCTTTTTAAAAATAATTGAATCGGTAAATGTGCTATCATATTCATACAACATCACATCCATATTTTTTGAAGTTCCTTTTACCACTGGGTCCGTAACTTCACCTTTTACCATAAGAGAATCTATATAACTTCCCGTAGAAAAAACATATTTAAAATTACCAAGCTTGTTAGATTCATTATTATCTACAATGCTATTTCCAAAATTGTATTGGTATGTTGTATTTGCGTCTAGAGTATCTAAAATAGTTATAGAAACATATTTACTTGCTGTTCCTACAGGCGTAATAACAGGTTCGTTTTTTTGAGGCGGACTAATAATTAGTTGTTTCTTAACATCATCTAATTTAATGTACTCATCAAAATATATTTTAATTTTCTTTTGGTCAAAATTAACTTTTTTATTTATGGGAATAGATTTAACTAAAATTGGAGGAATAGTATCTTTATCTCCTCCTGTTGGATTACCTCTTCTTGCACAACTATAGAGAAGGTTGGCAAACATTACTAAACACAATAACTTAATTAAATAAAGCCTCATACTACATTTATTTTGATGCAAAATAACAATTATTTTATTTAAAAAACGCACTAAATATTTATGTATTATAATTTTGCAGAAATTATTTGGTATATGCCATTGTTGCAATACTTAGTTTAATGTTTTTTGCACCTTTAAGTGTTTTTGCACAAGATTCAAGAGTTGCTCCTGTTGTAATAATATCATCAATTAATAAAATATGTTTTGCTTCTAGAAGTTCTGCATTTTTTAGTGTAAAAAGATGCTCTGCATTTTTCCATCTTGAAAAACGGTTTTTTTTAGTTTGAGTTTTAGTGGCTGACGTTTTTATTAGTATATTTTCATAAAAAGGAATATTTAACTTTAAGGATAAACATTTACCAAAGGTAGTTACCTGATTATATCCTCTTGATCTAAATTTTTTCTTATGTAAAGGAACAGGAATTATACAATCTATAGATTTAAACCTATCAGACTCAATAATTTCATCAGCTAACCAATTCCCTATAAATTCACCAACTTGTTGTTGTTTATTATATTTTAATTCATGAATTAAATGCTGAATTTTTCCCTTTTTCAAAAAATAAAATAAACTTGTTCCATCTATTACTTCTTCACGACCATAAAATATCTTTTCTATAAGATTATTATTTTCATTAGTGAAATTTGTTACAGGTAAATCATGCCTGCATTCAATGCACACATATTTTTCATTAGTTGTAAGCTGATTTTTACAGCATAAACATATTTCTGGATAAAACAGATAAAGTAAATCAGATAAAATTTTCATAGCAATAGAAAATGAAAAGTAAAATAAAAAAATGTTTTATCAAAATGTTTTATCAAAATAGGTTTTCTGGAGAATAATTGATAACTTTATCGAGCCTCAATAAAAACCTCATATTTTTTTAATTTAATAATAATTTAATTGAATGTTTTACGTTCTATTAAAAACAACCCCCTAAAATTTAATTCAATGGAAAAAAAAAGTAGTTCAAATAGTAAAATAATTGTAATAGTTCTAGCATTACTATTGGTTGGAGCTCTGGCCTATACTTTTTATAATAAGAATGAAAACAAAAAGCTTACAGATGCCATTACGGTTGAAAAAGAAGAAATTGAACAGAATTTAGACAATATGATTGTGAAGTATGAAAATGCAATTGGTGAAAATACATCAATGTCTAAAGAATTGGCTTTTGAAAGAGATAGAATAATTGCTCTAAGAGATTCAATTAAAGGATTGAAATCTTCAAATCTTAATTTAATTTTCAGGTACAAAAAGCAAATTGCTAAATTAGAAGAAACAAATAGAAGGCTGTTTTTTATGACAGACTCTTTAACTGGAGCTAATTCTATGTTAACTGTAAATTTAGATAGTGCTAGAGCTAACATTTCTAGACAAATAGCTTTTAATGATACATTATCTATGGAAAATGTAAATTTATCTGAAAAAGTAGCAATTGGATCTTTGCTAAAAGTAAATTCAGCTAAGATTTTAGCTATGCGAGAACGTTCAAGTGGAAAATTAGCTGAAACTTCAAGAGCAAGAAATACAGATGCATTTAGAATTAACTTCACTATTGGTAAAAATGAGATTACCAAACAAGGTGAGCGTAATGTTTATATTCAAATTGTGGATGTTACTACTGGAAATACTGTTGCAAGCAAAGGAGAACTTACACTATTAGATGGTAAGCAGATTAGTTATAGCGACATGTCTTCAATAAATTATTTAAATGAAGCAATAGATGTTGTTTCATTAGTAGAAGTTGATAGAGACTTAATAGAAAGAGGTGTTTACTTTGTAAACATTTTTGTAGAAAATAGGATTGTAGGAGTAACCCAAATTACTCTAAAATAGAACAAGTAACTCCAAATTAGTATATTTAATGTTATTAGAGTGGAAATAGTTTAGGCTATTTCCACTTTTTTATTTTATGGTATTAAAAGCTTTCTTATTTTTGCAGGATGGCAAATCAAGAAGATAAATTTAAAAAGGTAGTTTCACACGCAAAAGAATACGGTTACGTATTTCAATCTAGTGAAATTTACGATGGTTTGAGTGCAGTATATGACTATGCTCAAAACGGTGTTGAGTTAAAGAAAAACATTAGAGATTACTGGTGGAAAGCAATGGTGCAGATGCATGATAACATTGTTGGTTTAGATGCTGCAATTTTTATGCACCCAACAACCTGGAAAGCTTCTGGCCATGTAGATGCTTTTAATGATCCTTTAATAGATAATAAAGATTCTAAAAAAAGATATAGAGCAGATGTTTTAATTGAAGACTATGTTGGTAAATTAGATACTAAAATTGAAAAAGAAGTGGCTAAAGCGGCAAAACGTTTTGGAGATTCTTTTGATAAAGAACAATTTTTAGCCACAAACCCTCGTGTTGTTGGTTATAAAGAAAAAGGAGATGCAATTTTACAACGTATGGGTAAATCTTTAGAAAATGAAGATTTAGCTGATGTAAAAGCTTTAATTGAAGAATTAGAAATTGGTTGTCCACTATCAGGTTCTAAAAACTGGACAGATGTTAAGCAATTTAACTTAATGTTTGGTACCAAATTAGGAGCTTCAGCAGATACAGCTATGGATTTATATTTACGTCCAGAAACAGCACAAGGTATATTTGTAAACTTTTTAAATGTTCAAAAAACTGGTAGAATGAAAATTCCTTTTGGAATCGCCCAAACCGGAAAAGCATTTAGAAATGAGATAGTTGCACGTCAATTCATATTCCGTATGCGTGAATTTGAACAAATGGAAATGCAATTTTTTGTACGTCCTGGCACTCAAAAAGAATGGTATGAGCAATGGAAAGAAACACGTTTAAAATGGCACTTATCATTAGGATTAGGTAAAGACAACTACCGTTTTCACGATCACGATAAATTAGCTCATTATGCAGATGCTGCAGCTGATATTGAATTCCGTTTCCCTTTTGGATTTAAAGAATTAGAAGGAATTCATTCTCGAACAGATTTCGATTTAAAAGCACACCAAGAACATTCAGGAAAAAAATTACAATATTTCGATCCTGAAATTAACGAACGTTATGTGCCATATGTAGTTGAAACTTCTATTGGTTTAGATAGAATGTTTTTAGCTGTTTTCTCTAACTCTTTGCAAGAGGAAGAATTAGAAAATGGAACAACAAGAACGGTATTAAAATTACCAGCAGTTTTAGCTCCAACAAAAGCAGCCATTTTACCTTTAGTTAAAAAAGATGGTTTACCTGAAGTAGCTAAAAAAATTGTTGAAGATTTAAAATGGGACTTTAACGTTACTTATGATGAAAAAGATGCGGTTGGTAGACGTTATAGAAGACAAGATGCTAACGGAACACCTTTTTGTATTACTGTAGATCATGATACTTTAAATGATGATTCTGTTACAATACGCCATAGAGATACTATGGAACAACAACGAGTGAAAATTTCTGAAGTGAAAGCATTAATAAAAGAAGAAGTTGATGTAAAAAACTGGTTAATGAAAATGTAATTAGTATTAAAATAACTAATAAAAAAGCCTCGCAATGCGAGGCTTTTTTATGTTTTAGTAACTATTTCCAATATTTTTCAACCCAAGGAGCCGCAGGAACATAACGATACCATTTTCCCCAACCACCTTTAATTGCTTTATGTGGATTAATTTCTCCGTGAAAAATAATAATTTTTGAACCTTCTGTTATTTTTGGTGTTTTCCAAAATGCCAATGGAAAACGAGAAGAACAATCATATTTAAAACTTGGACACCATTCTTTTGGCCAATATTGCAATTTACCTTTATTGTTAATTGCATGAGTTAAATATTCTTGCTCATTTCTATGTTCTTTAAGCGCCTTATCTGAGTTTGCAATAAAATCATCAAAAACATAACCATGTTTACCAATATCAAATCTGTAAACAGATGAGTTCCCCGTAATTCTCCAGCTTCTCCAACTATGATCTTTTATAATTCTAAATTCACCTTCAATATCAAAAAAGCAATCTATATTATCAACAATCACAATATCTAAATCTAAAAATAATGCTCTTCCTTCCAAACCATATAAATCTTCCTTTAGGGTGGTTAGTTTTTTCCACATTCTTTCAGGAAGGTTATTATCTAAGTTAATTTCGGGAATTGGGTAACAATCAACCTCATCTATTATTCCCTTTTCATCATCGGTAAAACAAACCATTTTAAAATTGTAAGTCAGGTTATTTTTAACCATTGAATATAATCTGTTTACGTACTCTGCCCCATATAAAGTTCCCCACTTCATACAGAAAATATAATTTTGTTGAGCTGTATTTTTATCCATGTTTTTCTAAAATATGTAAATATTCAACTGTTTCTGTTGCTTTATGATTTCTATTTTCAGTTTTATCAGCCTTAAATCGCTGATATTTTTTAGATTCTAAGCTATAAACCCCATATTTAGACATAATATTTTTTACGTCTTCTTCACTCATTAAACCTTCATTATTATAGCTTAAAAAAATGTATTTAAAGTTAGCGTTTTTAACCAACTCTTCGAAAGAATTTTTAACTTCATTTTTTTTACAATATGAAGATTTATAATAGTCTCTTAAACCCGTTTTTCCCTTCGGAATAAAAGTATCATATCTCGCAATTGTTGTTAATAAATGGTAGTTTGAACCATATTGACGTGCATTATATGGTGGATCCAAATATAAAATATCACCATATATTTCTTTAATTAAAGAATTTGCATCTTTATTAAAAACTTTATGCTGGTTTTTGGTTTTAATAAAATTAGCTGGAGCAAATATTAAAGGTTTTTGAGCTGACTTTTTAAGTTGTTTTAAATAAGCACCGTAAACTGAAGCCGTATTTGCTACTTTATCTGCACTTTCAATTAAGGAACACAATAAAAAATAATAAGTATCCTCATCTATTTTATTATTACTCTTTAACAATTCAATTTGAATTCTTATGGCATCAATTTTCTTACCATTTTCTTCAGAGAAATACAACCTATCTGCATTTCCATTTTCACAATAATTTTGAAAGATGAAGCCTTCAACACCTTCAACTTCATTAAGAGTTGATACTATTTCTGAATAATCTTTATCTTTATAATTTCCAATATAGTTTCTGTTTAACACATAACTATAATATTCTGTATCATTAGAAATCACTTGTTTAACAAAGGTTTTAAATGTTCTTCCAACAATCCCAGTACCCGCAAATAAATCACAAAATACAAATGAATTCAAATCCTCTTGAACTGTTTCTGAAATAGTTTGAAGTATAAATGACGAAAGTTTATTTTTTGAACCTATATAATTCACTTAAAGAATTTAAAATTTATTTTACCGCCCAAATTATATCAGACTTTACTACTTTATTTTCAAAATAAAAGGTTTCTAAATCTTGAAGATCAAAAGTAGTTAAATAGTTTGAAATTATCTGTTGTAGCCATAAAATTTCAGCCTTAAGTTTCCAATGTTTATTATCATTTTCATAATTAACTAAAACAATAAAAATTCTATTTTTCAAATGCTTGCGTTGTTGTTGACTTTGATTTTTATATAACCATTCAATAAGCTCTCTCTTATGAAAATGCCCATATGGTACAGATTTATTAAAACCTTTTGGAAACACAGTTGTTTTATGGTCAAATGGAATCTCTGAAATATAGAAATCCACATATTTATCTTTTAAATTAGAGTGTTGTTTAACTTTTGGATGCTCACAAAAAGCAGCCTCAACTGCCTTTGCAGACCAAAAGTTATACCAGCGGTTTAAGGCATAATTTTGAAATTCAATAAAATTAGGTTTCGATTGAAAATTTGATTCCAATTTTTTTTGAAGTTCCTCAAATGAGCTTATTTTATAAATAAAATTTGTATTTCTATCAAAAAAATCATTCTGTTTTCTACCCCAAGCATATTCAATTTTAGTTCTTTTTTTTAATTCTTTTTCGAGCAATTTATAATTCATTTCTATTACATAAATTTCCGTTCAATTAAATTTATTAATCTTTCTTCATATTCTTCCTTTCCGCTCCAATCATAATCTGGTTTTACAAATTCTGTTAGAAAGTTTTTAGCATCTAGCTCTACCTTAAAACTATTTAATTGTGAAACAACTCTATTAAAATCTTCCTGACTTCCATCAAATAAATATTTTACAAATGCAATTCTATCATTTAAACCCACTTGTAAATTATTCTTAAATAAGGTATCGTTTAAAGATCTACTTTTCACTTCTTTTGGAGCTTCAATTACAGGATTTTCAGCTGTTGCTTTTTCAAAAAGACTTGTTGCAACATCCGCTGAAATGGCATCTTTAAACTCTTCTTCTAATGAAACTTGTATAATAGGAGAGTCTTTAACTTCATTTTCTATAGAAACCTTTTCTTCATTTTCAATTATTTTTTCAATAGTATTAATTACAGGCTCTTCTATTTCCATTTCTACTTCTACCTCTGCCTCTACTTCTATAATTGGTTCTATCTCAGGTTCTAACTTTACGTCTTCTGGTTCTATTTCTTTAGCAACTTCAGGAATTACTTCAGAAGTTACTTCTGCTTTACTTTCTAATTCAACTATAGGGGTTTCTTTTTTAATTACTTCTTCAACTATTTTTGGCTCATCTTTAACAATTTCTTCATTTTTAATTAAAATTTCATCAGATGAAGAATTTATATAAGCATCAACAAACTTTAAAACGGACAATTTCTCATAAATCTCTAGTGACTTTTTATGCAGTTCATTTACATTTTCTCTATTTTTCATTTGTAAAATACTGTTTGCCAAGCTAACTAATTCGGCTTCTACTTTTTTGTGCATAAGTTGATCTATTTATTGATTTTTGGTATGTTATTTTTAATAAATTTGTAAGAATTTGAAAACAGAAATTCTGTTTTACAATTTTAAGAATTTAATGCGAAAAAATATAATTTTTGTTATTGCATTCGTTTTAAAAAATTAATAAATAACCTTTGAATGGTGAAATTACAAAATGTTTCTTGAAAATACTGTAAATCATACTGAACAATTTGGCTGGATTGAAGTTATTTGTGGCTCTATGTTCTCAGGAAAAACTGAAGAACTGATTCGCAGATTAAAACGTGCTAAATTCGCAAAACAAAAAGTCGAAATATTTAAACCCGCTATAGATACACGCTATGACGAGGATAATGTTGTTTCGCATGATGCAAATGAAATTCGTTCAACCCCTGTTCCTTCTTCTGGAAATATTAGGCTTTTAGCTACTGACGTTCAAGTTGTTGGTATTGATGAAGCTCAATTTTTTGACGATGAAATTGTTGCTGTTTGTAACGATTTAGCTAATAGAGGAATACGGGTAATTGTTGCCGGTTTAGACATGGATTTTAAAGGCAATCCTTTTGGACCAATGCCAGCTCTTATGGCAACGGCTGAATATGTAACTAAAGTTCATGCAGTTTGTACAAGAACAGGAAATTTAGCGCATTTTAGTCATAGAAAAGCGGCTAGTGACGACCTTGTTTTATTAGGAGAAACTCAAGAATATGAACCTTTAAGCCGTGCAGCTTACTTTAAAGCTATACAGGCTGAAAAAAAAGATAAAGCAGCAAAGAATGATGGAAAATAATCATGTTACTTTTGTTGAAATAGATTTAAAAGCTATAGATTTTAATTTAAATTTTTTTAAATCTAAATTAAATCCAAAGACAAAAATTTTAGCTGTAGTTAAAGCATTTGGATATGGATCAAGTTCAGTTGAAATTGCAAAACATCTAGAGCATAAGGTTAATTATTTTGCTGTTGCTTATTTAGATGAAGGTATTGCTCTTCGTAAAGCTGGTATAAAAATACCAATACTGGTATTGCACCCTTTAAAAGTAAATATTGAAAAAATTATAGCTTATAATTTAGAACCTAGTATTTATTCAACTAAAATATTAAAAGCCTTTATTGATAAAGCTAAGGAACTAAATATTGAAAACTATCCAATTCATATAAAGTTTAATACTGGCTTAAATAGATTAGGGTTTTCAGAAAAAAACATTATTGAAATAGCTAAAATAATATCTGAACAAACTGCTGTTAAAGTAACTTCTGTATTTTCTCATATTGCTGCAAGTGAAGATTTAAATGAGAGAAAATTCACAATTCAACAAATAAAAAACTTTAAAGAATTATCTAATAAATTTATTTCTTTATTATCAAATACGCCTTTTAGACATATGCTTAATACTTCTGGTATTATTAATTACGCCAAAGAAGCTCAATTTGAAATGGTACGTTTAGGAATTGGTTTACATGGTTTTGGAAATGAACATAATATAACCGCTGAGCTAAAAAACGTAAATACATTAAAATCTATAATCTCTCAAATTCATATTATTGAAAAAGGTGAGACAGTAGGTTATAACCGCGCATTTAAAGCAGCTACTACCGTAAAAACTGCCACAATACCTATTGGACATGCAGATGGTATATCAAGACAGCTAAGTAATGGTAAAGGTTTTGTTTACATAAATAACAAAAAAGCTGTAATTATTGGAAATGTCTGTATGGATATGATTATGGTAAACATTTCTAATATAGATTGTGAAGAAGGTGATGAAGTAATTGTTTATAAAGATCAATTTCATATTGAAGAATTAGCTAAAGCCTCTAATACTATTTCTTATGAAATATTAACTGCTATTTCACAACGTATAAAGAGAGTGTTAAAAAAAAGTTAAAAAGTATAGGGTTTTTTTAATATATTAGCCAAAGAAATTAAAATTTAAAAAAATGGGAATGTTAAAAGAATTTAAAGATTTTGCAATGAAGGGTAACCTTATTGACATTGCAGTAGGTTTTGTAATGGGTGCTGCATTTAAAGCTGTAGTTACATCATTTACAGGAGGAATTGTTTCTCCACTAATCGGATTAATATTTAATTCAGATTTAAAAGACTTAAAATACATTGTGAAAGATGGAGTTGCAGACGAAGCTGGTAAAGTTGTAGGTGAAGTTGCTGTGCTTTATGGTGATTTTATTACTAATGTTATTGACTTTATTATTGTTGCTTTTGTAATGTTCCTAGTTGTAAAAGGAGTTAACAAAATGAAAAAAGTTGAAGAACCTGCTCCAGAAGCTCCAAAAGGACCTTCTCAAGAAGATTTATTAGCTGAAATAAGAGATTTATTATCGAAGAAATAAACCAAACTTTCTTTTATATTAAAAAAAGGGTACTGTAATTTACAGTACCCTTTTTACATTATAAGATTTTATTTAAGACTTCTTAGTGTTATATATTTCAGCAATTGTAGATGTATTAACTGCTTCTTTAAGTAAAACTAATTCATCACCAGCTTTTACTTCTCCTACTTGTAGTACTTTAAAATAAATACCACTTTTTGTTGAGTTCCAAAATTGTTTTAAAACATTTTGAGTTTTAAACACTAAACCCAATTTCATACATGGTTCTCGTGGTTTAGTTACCTCTATAATTGCATTTCCAATTTTATATTGTGTTCCTGCTTTTATTTTTGTTTCTTCTAAATTAGTAATTGTAAGGTTTTCTCCAAATATACCATAATGCCAATCTAGATCTGGATACAATTCTTGCCAATATTTATAATGACTTTCAGAATAAGCATAAACAGCCTTTTCAATTCCTCCGTGATATTTTCTATCAATAACCGAGTCATTCTCTACATCTTCTTCTCCTAAAAAAATGAAATCTTTAACAGGATATTTAAATATGCCAGTCTCTACTATTTTCCCTTTATAGTTTATGGCTCTTTTTTCTCCTAAATTAACTGAAACTACTTTCATTTGCTTATTTTATTATTTTTTATCAGTCTCATTTAAACTACGCTCAACACAGGCATGGTGTTCTTAATTAATGAACCTTAGGTGATAAAAAGGTTAACGTACTCGTTTATTTATTCTTTAAATTTAACAAGTTCATCTGCAATTTTTCTGTCATTAGATAACCTTGGCACTTTGTTTTGACCTCCTAATTTACCAACCGATTTCATATAACTATTAAATCCCCCTTTTTTAATCACTGTAATTTTTAAGGGTTGCAAAACTTTCCCTTCAATTAGATCAAAATAATAGCTATTTTGCTGTTGTAATGTAGCATCAATTTTACTTGCAAAATCATCTATATTTTCAGGTTTTTGATTAAACTCAATAAACCATTCATGATATGGCAAACCATCTTTAGGTGTAATTTGTGGAGCAACTGTAAATTCACTTACTCTAATTTCAGTATTTATGGTATTAAAATTAATTGAATCTTCTACTTCCTTACCAATAACATGTTCTCCAAATGCTGAAATAAAATGTTTAATTCTTCCTGTTACAACAATTCGTGGTGGATTTACAGATAAAAATTCAATAGTATCACCAATATTATAACCCCAAAGCCCTGCATTTGTATTTAAAATAATAACATAATTAACACCAACTTTTACATCTTTAAGTGAGATTCTTGTTGGGTTTTCATTAAAAAATTCTTCTGAAGGAATAAACTCATAAAAAATACCATTATTAACTAAAAGCATCATTCCTTTTTCTGTTTGCGAATCTTGATAAGCTATAAAACCTTCTGAAGCAGGATACATTTCAATAGTATCAACTTTTCGGCCAATCAATTCTTCAAATTTATTTCTATAAGGCTCATAATTAACACCTCCGTATGCAAACAAGTTAAAGTTAGGAAACACCTCTCCTACTTTTTTACCAGTGCGCTCCACAATTCTCTCAAAATACATTTGTACCCAGGGAGGAATACCTCCAATAAGTGTCATATCTTCATTTATTGTTTCATCAACAACTGCTTCTACTTTTTGCTCCCAATCTTCAATACAATTTGTTTCCCAACTTGGCAATCTGTTTTTTGTTAAATATTGTGGTACATAATGAGCAGTGATTCCTGATAAACGACCAATGTTAATTCCATTTTTTTTCTGAAGTTCTGGACTTCCTTGTAAAAAAATCATCTTCCCGTTTAAAAAATTGGTGTTTTTAGTCTCATTTATATACATTAAAAGTGCATTACGAGCAGCTTTAATATGCATAGGCATGGACTCTTTTGTTAAAGGAATATATTTTGTACCTGAAGTTGTACCTGAAGTTTTTGCAAAATATAAAGGTTTTCCTTTCCACAACACATCAGGCTCACCGTTAACAACCCTATCTACATAAGGTTTTAATCCTTCATAATCATTAATAGGTACTTGTGCTTTAAAATCTTGGTAAGACTTTATTTCACTAAAATTATGATCTTTACCAAAAACAGTGCTCTCGGCTTGAGAAATTATTTTTTTAAATACTTTTTGTTGCGTTTTTACAGCATTTTTACTTTGCTTTAAAAATCTTAATGCAACTCTTTTTGCAAATGGTTTTGCTAATATAGATTTAATATTCATCCTTATTCAAAATCAATATAATTGGTTGGGTTCACAGGATATCCTTCATTCCATAGTTCAAAATGTAAATGAGGTCCTGTACTAAATTCGCCTGTATTTCCAGCTGAAGCTATAACTTCTCCTGAGAGTACTAGGTCTCCTTGTTCTTTATGCAATGCTGTATTGTGCTTATAAACAGAGGTAAATCCTCCTGCATGTTTTACAATAATAACATGTCCGGTATCTGGAGTCCAAGCTGCAAACAACACTGTACCATCAGCAACTGATTTAACAGGTGTTCCTAGTTCTACAGCAATATCAACAGCAAAATGTTTATTTTCTTGGTTATATCCATCTGTTATAGTTCCTGTAACAGGAGCAAAGAATACAACTTCAGAGCCTTTAGAGGCTTCATCAAAAATACTGTATCTGTCTTCACTTTCAACATCTAATCTAAACTCCATTTCCTCTTGAGTAGGGTTTAAATTTAATGAATCTTTATTATAATGAATTACACTTAAAATTGAATCTTTGTTAAATTTATCTTCGGAAATATCACCAGTTAAAACTTCTCTTACTTTTTGCAAATAGGCATTATTTACATCTATAACCTGTTCTAGTGAATCTACTTTATAAATAAGGTTAGTTGCATTTCGTTTAAGTGCTGTTGAGGAATATCCAGGGATATATTCACGAAGTTGCGTAAATGCAATCAAAAAAATGGTTCCTACAACAAGTAAAATAGAAAACAAACCACTAAATATAAACACATTCAGCCTTGTTAATTTAAATGATAATTTCTCTTCAAAAGTATCTTCATTTAAAACTACAAGCCGGTATTTATTAATTAATTTCTGCCGAAATTTTAGTTTATTTTTAGGTTTTTCTGACATATTTTCTCAATAAGCAAATATACAACGAATTTTTATGAGAATAATTTCTAACTATAAATCAATTAGTGTTAAAAGTAAGCTAAAATTATTATTTATAGAAGTTCATTTCATCAACATACTTCCATACATCAGCTGGTAACATTGTACTTATGTCTTTTTTATCTTTTATTGATTTTCTAATAAAAGTTGATGAAATTTGTACTATTGGCGCATCTATTCTATGGACTTTTGGATGCGTTAAAAGCTCACTTTCTGTTTTTCCATCTGAAATTCTTGGGTACACATACAATTCATAATTTTTTAAAATAGTTTTATAATTTTTCCATTTATGAAAACCTTTTAAATTATCCTCTCCCATAATTAAACAGAATTGATGTTCTGGATATTTTTCTTCTATATGAATTAATGTATTTATTGTATAATTTGGCTGAGGAAGCTTAAATTCAATATCAGAAGTTTTTAACTTTCTGTAATTCTCTACTGCAACATTAGTAATAGCCAATCTATGTATATTATCAAGTATAGACTTTTTCTTTTTAAAAGGACTTAAAGGCGTAATAACAAACCATACTTCATCTAAATCGGAAAATTCAGCCATATAATTTGCTATAATCATATGCCCCACATGAATTGGATTAAAAGTTCCAAAAAATAAGCCTACCTTCATTTATTTTGTGAATTTTTCAACTAAATTATAAGCAGATTTTTTTGCAAGATCTAAATCATCATTAACTAAAACAACATCAAAATCCTTAGCATATTTCATTTCCTTTTCTGCTTTTGCTACTCGCTCTTTAATTTTCTCTTCGCTATCAGTTTTTCTACCTCTTAATCTACGCTCCATTTCTTCAATAGATGGTGGCTGTACAAAAATGGCAAGTGTATTTTCTGAAAATTTATTTTTAATGTTTAAACCTCCAATAACATCAATATCAAAAATTACATGTTTGCCTAGCTCCCAAATTCTTTCCACTTCCTTTTTTAAAGTACCGTAAAAATTATCCGTGTAAACTTCTTCCCACTCAATAAAATTATCCTTTTCAATATGATTTTTAAACTCTTCTGCTGAAATAAAATAGTAATCTTTTCCATTTATTTCTTCACCTCTACTATTTCGTGAAGTTGCTGAAATAGAAAAATCTAAATTAAGCTCATCTTGCTTTAACAAATGATGTACAATTGTTGTTTTACCTGAACCTGAAGGTGCTGAAAAAACAATAAGTTTCCCTTCCTTTTTCGTCATTTACAATACGTTTAAGTTTTGTTCTTTTATTTTTTCTAACTCGTCTTTCATCTGAACTACACACTTTTGCATTTCTGCAAAATTTGATTTAGATCCAATTGTATTAATTTCTCTCCCAATTTCTTGAGTTATAAAACCTAGTTTTTTCCCATTTGAATCAGAGGATTTTAATTCTTTTAGAAAATACTCTAAATGATTTTTTAAACGAACTTTCTCTTCCGTTATATCTAGTTTTTCAATATAATAAATAAGTTCTTGTTCAAACCTATTTTCATCTATTTTAGTTTCTAACTCTGCAATAGATTTTCTAAGTTTTTCTTTAACCTGCTCTACTCTTTTTGGATCTATCTCAATTACTTTTTTTAATAGCTTCTCAATATTGCCAATTCTTAACTCAAAATCTTCAAGTAAAACTCCACCTTCATCAATTCTATATTGATTAATTTTTACAATTGTCTCATCTATAGTTTTGTTTATCTGATGCCATTCTTGTTCATCTAATTCTTCACGTTCTTGTTTTAAAGAATCTGGCATTTTTATAGCCATTTTTAGTAATTCTACTTCATTTGAATCAACAACATTTCTTAATTGACTCATATATTGTTTTACAACAGTTTCATTTACATTTGAAGAAAGTTCACCTCCATTATTTTCAATATAAATTGAAAAGTCAACTTTTCCCCTTACCAAAAAAGATGCTAATTTTTTACGAATGTATAATTCCTTTTCTCTATAATATTGAGGAATGCGGACATTTAAATCTAAATTTTTGCTATTTAACGATTTAAGTTCAATCGTAATTTTTTTTGTTGGTAATTGTAATACGGTCTTGCCGTAACCTGTCATTGATTGTATCATATAATATGAAAATTTAGGCAAATTTAATGCATTTTATTATAAAAGGACTATTTTATCCATTTGCGTTTGGATATAAGTTTAATTTTATAAATCAATTTTAATAAAAAAGCAGGAAAGTGAAGATTAATTCTAAATCTTAGAAGTTTTAACAAAAAAAAGACTGCCTTTTGTTTTTAGACAGTCTTTTGTTTTTTTTAATATTTAGTCTAAAGCAGGTATTCTTAATACTTGCCCTGGATAAATTTTATCTGGATCTGTAAGCATTGGTTTATTCGCTTCAAAAATCACAGGATACTTCATAGCATCTCCATAATATTTTTTTGCAATTTTACTTAAGTAATCACCTTTAGCAACAGTATGAAACTGAGCCTCTGGCTCTTCAACTTCAACAGACATTCTATCATCAACAGTTGCAATACCTTCAGTATTACCAACAACTAAAATCACTTTCTCTTTTGTTTCTTGAGAATTAGCTTGCCCCCAAATGATAGCATTGTCGCCATCTACTTCAATGTTTAAGTCTAACACTTCAAAACCTAAAGCTTCAACAGCTCCAGATAATTTACCAGCTTTTAATTTAGCCAATTCAGCCGCTTCCATCGCAGCTTCGGCAGCTTCTTCTTCAGTTGTTTTTCCAATACCAAAAACTTTCGCTCCAGCATTTTTAATAAATGAAAATAATCCCATCCTTTTTTCTTTTTTTTAATTAATAAACAATTTAAATATTCTGATTGAAATATACAAAAATTAAATTAATTGATACATTAACAATCTCAAATTAAAGTTTTATTTTTGCTGAAAATACTTAAATATGATTGTCAACATTTTAGACTCAAAAAAAACTATACTAAATAAATTTATTTCTGAAATTAGAGATGAAGTAATTCAAAAAGATTCGTTACGATTTAGACGAAATATTGAAAGAATAGGTGAAGTTATTGCTTATGAAATGAGCCAAACTTTAATTTATGAAAAAGTTGAGACTAAAACACCACTTGGCACTAAAACAATAGAATTACCAAAAAAAGATATTGTTCTATGTTCTATTTTAAGAGCTGGACTACCTTTACATAATGGGTTACTTAATTATTTTGACCACGCAGAGAATGCATTTATATCTGCATATAGAAAACACATATCTGATCAAAAGTTTGAAATTAAAGTTGAATATTTTGCTTCACCTAGTTTAGAAGGAAAAACGTTAATCTTAGCAGATCCTATGTTAGCTACTGGACAATCTTTAGTGAGTGTTTTTGAAGCTTTAAAAAAGAATGGTACACCTAAAGAAATTCATGTAGCTTGCGTTATTGGCTCAAATGATGGTATTAAATTAATTGAAAAACATTTACCTGCTGAAACTAAATTATGGATTGCTACAGTTGATAATAAACTTAATGAAAAGGGGTATATTGTTCCTGGTTTAGGAGATGCTGGCGATTTAGCTTATGGTGTAAAACTATAAAAAATAGACTAATACAGATACTGACAGCAGTAAATACAAAATCACATTTTTAAAAGTTTCAGATCCTGTTTTCTGTAAAAAATTGGTAATTATAATTGAAGATGGTAACAACATAAACCATATTTCGGAACCATTTTTTATAGGAGATAAAATAACCACTGCAATAGAAATTAATAAATGAGCAATTAACACCTGCCAACCCAATTTAAATTGGTTACTCATTAACGCTACTTTAGGTGCTAAAAAAACAACACACCAAATTAACAAAGTAATTAACAAAGTAATTGGAATTAAAAGATTTAGCGCATTATAACTTCCAAAATTCAAGTTATAATTGAAATTAAAAGCACTATAAAAAACTTCCATCTTATCAAAGTAAAAATAGTAAGTAAAAAAAACAAATATTGGCGCAGCACATCCAATTATAGGAATAAATAATTTTTTCACATTAACTTTTCGGTAAATAAACATTGCTAAGTATATTAAAGGTATAAACAATATACTCCAAAAATAAAATAAGGATGAAATTCCAATCCAAAATGCTGCATCAAATAATTTTAAGTTAGTATAAAAACCAGAATTTAAACTATAAACCTTTCTAAAAGCAAATAATAAGAAAAGGTTAGAGAAAAAGAACTTTTCAGAATTTAGAGTCTCATAAAATGTAACTAAAAATAGTATTAAAATAAGCAACGTAAAAGAATTATCATTTGTTAAACTATTTTTTTTTAAAATAAAATTAATTACCAAAAACATAAATATAAAACCAACCAACAATGCAAATTTTGAAGATATTACGGCTAATGAAAATTCTACAAATTGCGTTAAAAAAGTTGAAATAATATAAAATACTGTGAAGAGTATTAATAGATTAACAACGATTACTGGTTTAGTTTTATTAAAAAAATTTGCTATCATTACTATATTTCATACTTTTGCCTGTAAATATAACTAAGAAATGATTGCAAACAATATTTTTAAAGCGATAGGAGATTTTTTCACAAATGTTTTATTCGTTCCTTACCATAACATAAGAACTATGGATAATTGGTGGATTCAAAACAGTATTAGCGCTGTTTTTATTTTAATTGCCTTTATTGCAATGCTTTATTGGATTGGCGAAATTAGAAAATACAAAAAAGCTGGAAACGAGTAATTTCCAAACTATTTTCATTTCTTTATCCTTTATAAAAATCAATACTTTTGGGAAGCAAAAATAAACTTAAAAGATTTCGTGAAAACGAAACTTTTCCTAATGTAATTCAACCAACTCGAGAAGAAGTTTTGGAAGGATTTTCAAAAAAAGGAAAATGGAATACTTTTTTTAACAATAACAATCCAATTGTTTTAGAACTTGGGTGTGGAAAAGGTGAATATACAATTGCGCTAGCTCGTAAAAATCCTAATATTAATTATATTGGTATTGATATTAAAGGTGCTAGATTTTGGCGCGGAGCTAAAACAGCAATTGAAGAAAACCTAACAAACGTTGCTTTTATTCGAACTCAAATTGAATTGGTAGATTTTATTTTTGCAGAAAATGAAATTGATGAAATTTGGATTACTTTCCCTGACCCTCAAATAAAATACACAAGAACAAAGCATAGAATGACAAATGCTGAATTCTTAAAAAAATACCATCATGTGTTAAAACCAGATGGTTTTGTAAATCTTAAAACCGATAGCGAGTTTATGCATGGGTACACTTTAGGATTATTGCACGGAGCTGGACATGAAGTAATATATGCCCATCATGACATCTATAAAAATGCGCACTCACCAGAGGAAGTTATCTCAACACAAACTTTTTATGAAAGTCAGTATTTAGAGGTTAACAAACCTATAACTTACATTAAATTTAGAGTTCGTTATTAATATTTAACGAATGGAAAACGATAATTTTTTTCAAAAGGTCTATAAAGTTGCCAAACAAATCCCGTTTGGCAGAGTAACTAGTTATGGAGCAATTGCCAAATATTTAGGAGCTGCTAAATCTGCTCGAATGGTTGGTTGGGCTATGAACTCTTCACACAATATGGAAGAAATTCCTGCTCATAGAGTTGTAAACAGAAAAGGTCTTTTAACAGGTAAACAGCATTTTGATGGCACAAACTTAATGCAACAATTATTAGAGAACGAAGGCATTATTGTAAAGGAAAATCAAATTCAAAATTTTGAAAAGGTGTTTTGGGACCCGTATAAAGAACTACCTGTAACTTAGTTAGCTTTTATCTGTAACTTAGCAAACACTTCTTTTTTAATCTTATCTTTTAGATATTCATTAGAACTCTGTATCTTTGTTGTTTAGAATGATTTTACATAAAGAATTATGAGTTATAACAAAAATGATATATTAAAAGCACTTGAATCCATTACCGCTCCGGGAGAAGGAAAAAGTTTAATTGAAAGTGAGTCTGTAAAGAATATAGTAACATTTGACAAAGAAATAATTGTTGATGTTACAATTGCAAACCCAAGTTTACAAGCTAAGAAGAAGGTTGAAGTTGAGATTATGAAAGCTATTCACCAACATGTGGATCAAAAAGCTGACGTAAAAGTAAACGTTACATCTGAAACTAAAAATGAGCCTTTTAAACCTGAAAAACCAAAAGTACCAGGAATTCAAAATATTATTGCAATTGCATCAGGAAAAGGTGGGGTAGGAAAATCTACCGTAACAGCAAATATGGCTATTTCTTTGCAAAAAATGGGATTTAAAGTTGGTATTTTAGATGCCGATGTATATGGACCATCAACACATTTAATGTTTGATGTTGCAAATGCAAAACCATTATCTATTGAAATTGATGGTCGCTCAAAAATGCAACCAGTTGAAAGTTACGGTGTAAAAATTCTTTCATTAGGATTTTTTACAGATGCTAATCAAGCCGTTATTTGGAGAGGAGCAATGGCTTCAAAAGCATTAAATCAAATGATTTTTGATGCACATTGGGGAGAATTAGATTTCCTTTTAATTGATTTACCTCCAGGAACAGGAGATATTCACTTATCAATTGTACAATCTGTACCAGTAACTGGTGCTGTAATTGTTAGTACACCTCAAAACATAGCTTTAGCCGATGCTAAAAAAGGAGTTGCAATGTTTAAACAAGAAAGTATTAATGTACCAGTTCTTGGTATAGTTGAAAACATGAGTTACTTTACTCCTGCTGAACTTCCAAACAATAAATATTATATATTTGGACAAGATGGAGCTAAAAATTTAGCTGAAGATATTGAAGCAGCATTTTTAGGTGAAATTCCGTTAGTACAAAGTATTCGTGAATCAGGTGACGTTGGTCATCCTGCAGCATTGCAAGAAAATTCGCCAATAGAAAAAGCTTTTTCAGAAATAACTAAAAATACTTTAACACAATTAGTAAAAAGAAATAAAGATTTACCACCAACAGATGTTGTAAGAATTTCTACCATGAGTGGATGTAGCACAAACTAATTTATGAATCCAGAAGAACTTAAAATAAAAGTAGAAACTGCCCTACAAGAGATAAGACCTTTTTTAGAAGCAGATGGAGGCAACATATCATTAGTAGAAATTACTAATGACACTGTAAGCGTGCAATTAGAAGGAGCTTGTTTGGGTTGTTCTGTAAATCAAATGACTTTGAAAAACGGAGTAGAAGCAACAATTAAAAAATATGCACCACAAATTAAAAGAGTAATAGAAATTAACGGTATTAATTTTTAATATCCCCTTTAATTTAACGTGATTTAATAAAAGCTTAACTAATTATTGTTAAGCTTTTGTTATTTTTGGAACAATAGTTGTATTTTTTAAATAAACCATATGAATCTTAAAAAATGAAAAGGTACTTATTTATATATTTCTTATTAATATCAATTTCTTCTTTCAGTCAATCTGTAAAAGTTGAAAATGATGCCACTTATAAAAATGCTTTTAAAAGTGGCGAATGGTTAAAGTTTAGAATGAGTTACAGTAATTTTTTAAACGCAGGCTATTCTACAATAGAAGTTAAAGACACTTCAAATAAAGGAAAAGAAGCATTTCATATAACAGGAAAAGGAAAATCTACAGGGTTAATAAGTTTGTTTTTCAAGGTTAAAGATGATTACCAAACATATATGTATAAAGAATCTTTAAAACCTTACCGCTTTATTAGAAAAATAAATGAAGGTGGATACACAAAAGATAAAGAGATTCTTTTTGATTATGATAAAAAAGAGGCTATAGTAAAAAACCACAAACACAATACAGAAAGCAAACATCAAATAAGTGATGAGATTCATGATTTATTATCATCTCTTTATTTTTTACGAAATCAAGACTTAAGCAATTTAAAAGTTGGGCAAGAAATACAACTACAAATGTTTTTTGATCAAGAAATAAATAATTTTAAACTTCATTTTTTAGGGAAAGAAGTTATTAAAACTAAATTTGGCAATATAAATACACTTGCGTTTAGACCAATGGTACAAGCTGGAAGAGTTTTTAAAAAACAAGAAAGTGTAACAGTTTGGGTTAGTGATGATAAAAATAAAATTCCTCTAAAAATTAAAGCTTCTTTAGCTGTTGGATCTTTGCGTGCAGATTTAGATGCTTTTAAAGGATTAGCTCATCCTTTTAACATAATTTTTAACAATTAAATTGTACTTTTGCGTTTTAATTTTTTTAACCATTAATTCGTAAAAACAAAACCTTTGAAAAAATTAACACTTTTACTTATCACCCTCTTAATTATTTCTTGTAAAGAAGATAAACCTATTACAACAGTTTCAAAGCCAGTACCAGTTATACCTAAAGATGTTTATGAATTTGGTTTCAATTTAAATAATTTTAAAGTAATTAATGACACTATAAAATCTGGAGAAAATTTCAGTGAAATTTTAGACAGAAATCATATAGATTACCCAAAAGTTCTTGAAATTGTAAATAAAATTAGAGATTCTTTTAACGTTAGAAAAATAAAAAGTGGTATTCCATATACAATTTTAGCTAAAAAAGACTCCACTGAGAAAGCCGAAATTTTTATTTATAAACATTCAAAAGTAAGATATACCGTAGTAAATTTTAAAGATTCTGTTATAACCGCATACAAAGGTAAAAAACCTGTTACTGCAGAGTTAAAAACCGCTTCTGGTGTTATAACCAGTAACTTATCTGAAGCAATAGAAAGCCAAGGATTTAGCCCTTACCTAACCTACAAAATGGCAGACGATATTTATGCTTGGACTATTGATTTTTCAAGACTTCAAAAAGGCGATAGGTTTAAACTTATATACGAGCAACTTTATATTAATGATACTGTTCCTGTAGGGATTGGCGAAGTAAAATCTGCGCTTTTTGAACACGGCGGAAAAGAATTCTACGCATTTAAATATGTAGCTGATACAATCTTAAAAGTCCCAGATTACTTTGATGAGAAAGGAACAAATTTACGCCGTCAATTTTTAAAAATGCCTGTGAAATTTAGTAGAATTTCATCTCGTTATAATTTAAGAAGAAGAATTGCTTTTTATGGAAACAAAATAAGACCTCATTTAGGAACTGATTTTGCAGCTCCAATAGGTACACCTATTATGGCTACCGCAAATGGTACAGTAATTGAATCTAGAAGAAAAGGTGGAAATGGTAATTATGTAAAAATTAGACATAACGGAACTTATAGCACTCAATACTTACATATGAGCAAACGTGCAGTAAAAGTTGGGCAAGTTGTAAAACAAGGAGATGTTATTGGTTATATTGGAATGACAGGAAACACATCAGGCCCTCATGTTTGTTATCGTTTTTGGAAAAACGGAGTTCAAGTTGATCCACTTCACCAAAAATTACCAGCCGCAGAACCAATGAAAGAAGCAATAAAACCTGCTTATTTTAAATATATAGAATCATTAAAAAATGATTTGGATGCTATTAGCTATCCTAAAATAACTGAAGAAATAAATATTCCTGCTTAGGAATTAGAATCATAATATTTTTGAAAATGAAAAATGTAAACCCAACCGAAACAAATGCTTGGCAAAAGCTTTCAGACCATTATAACGGTTTTAAAAACGAACAATTAAAATCGCTCTTTAATAAAGATGAAGACAGAAAAGAAAAATTCACTATCAATTTTGATGAATTTGAATTTGACTATTCAAAAAATAGAATTTCAGAAGAAACCATAAGTCTTTTATTAGAACTTGCAAATGAAGTTGATTTAAAAAGCGCTATGGATTCTTATTTTTCTGGCGAAAAAATAAATCAAACTGAAAAAAGGGCTGTTTTACACACCGCATTACGTACTCAATTAAATAATGAAGTTATTGTTGATGGTGAAAATGTTTTACCAGAAATAAAAGCTGCTCTTAAAAAAATTGAAGTTTTCACTAACAAAGTTGTATCTGGAGAGTGGAAAGGTTACACAAACAAATCTATAACCGATGTTGTAAATATTGGTATTGGAGGATCTGATTTAGGACCTGATATGGTTGTTGAATCATTAAAATACTATAAAAATCATTTAAACGTACATTTTGTTTCTAACATAGATGGAGACCACGTACAAGAAGTAATTAAAGATTTAAATCCAGAAACTACTTTATTTGTAATTGTATCTAAAACTTTTACAACACAAGAAACATTAACAAACGCTACAACAATTAAAAAATGGTTTTTACAATCAGCTTCAGCAAATGATGTTGCAAAGCATTTTGTAGCAGTTTCAACTAACTTAAAAAATGTTAGTGAATTTGGAATTGACAATGATAACATTTTCCCAATGTGGGATTGGGTTGGAGGTCGTTTTTCACTTTGGAGCGCTGTTGGACTTTCAATAAGTTTAGCCGTAGGTTTTAACAACTTTAATAATTTATTGGTTGGTGCTTTTGAAATGGATGAACACTTTAAAAACACTCCGTTTGAAAAAAATGCACCAGTTATTTTAAGTTTAATTGGCATTTGGTATACTAACTTTTTTAAATGTGAAACTGAAGTAATCTTACCTTACTCTCAATATTTAAGCAAATTAGCCCCTTATTTACAGCAAGCCATTATGGAAAGTAATGGAAAAAGCGTTGATAGAAATGGAAACCCTATAAATTACCAAACAGGAAATATTATTTGGGGAGCTCCAGGTTCAAATTCTCAACATGCTTTTATGCAATTATTGCACCAAGGAACAAAATTAATTCCAGCAGACTTTATTGGTTTTAAAAGTTCATTATACGGAGATTTAGATCACCATACTAAACTTATGGCCAACTTCTTTGCACAAACTCAAGCGTTAGCTGAAGGAAAAACAAAAGAAGAAGTTCATTTAGATTTGAAAACTCAAGGTAAAATGGATGAAATTGAAACATTGTTACCATTTAAAGTTTTTGAAGGAAACAAACCAAGTACAACCATTTTAATTGATAAATTAACCCCTAAAACCTTAGGAAGTTTAATAGCGTTTTATGAACATAAAATTTTTGTTCAAGGTATTATTTGGAATATTTTTAGCTATGATCAATTTGGAGTTGAATTAGGTAAAGAGCTAGCAAATAAGAATTTACAAAAAACAAAATAATCACCCTTCCCTCTATTAAATCAATAGATATTAACAATTTTTTATGTTTATTTTAAGAATTGTTAATATCTATTCACTTGATTTACAGCCTAATTTTTAAGTTTTCGTATATTTATTTGTCTTAATTATTTGTTAAATTTTAACAATTAATTAAAGATAGAGTGAACAAAATTATGCATTTTTGCAAAACATTTAATTCAAATTTAAAAACATGAGAAAATTTAAAAATTTGCTAATGGTAGTAGTAATTTTCACTACAACTTCCATTTTTGCTCAAACAAAGCTTACCGGTAAGGTAGTTGATGAATCGAGCCAGCCTCTACCTGGCGCTTCAATTGTTATTCAAGGAACAAATTCTGGAGCATCTACAGATTTTGATGGAAATTTCACATTCGATGCTGCAACTTCAAATGGTACAATTTTGGTTTCATTTGTTGGATTCGAGCCTAAAACAATAAAATTTAGTGGAGCAACTAACTTTGGATCTATTAGTTTAAAACCTTCTGCAGAAAGTTTAGATGAAATTATTATTACAGCAACTTCTTTTGCTATTGACAGAAAGACTCCTGTTGCTGTTTCTACTATTAAAGCTGACGCAATTGAAATGAAATTAGGAACTCAAGAGTTTCCTGAGATTCTAAAATCAACACCTGGTGTATATGCTACTAAATCTGGTGGTGGATATGGAGATTCTAGAATTAACTTACGTGGTTTTAGTTCTGAGAATGTTGCAGTTATGATTAACGGTATTCCTGTTAATGATATGGAAAGTGGAGCTATTTACTGGAGTAACTGGGCTGGTTTATCAGATGTAACTAGTGCAATGCAAGTTCAAAGAGGTTTAGGAGCTTCTAAAGTAGCTGTGCCTTCTATCGGTGGTACAATAAATATTATTTCTAAATCTACAGATGCAGAGAAAGGTGGAAATGTAACAATGTCTACAGGTAATAATGGTTACCAAAAATATGGTATGACATTATCTACTGGATTATTGGATAACGGCCTTGCTATTACAGCTTCTGCTGCTAAAATTTCTGGGAATGGATATGTTGATGGAACACAATTTAATGGTGTTAATTACTTTTTAAATATATCTAAAATTATTAGTGCAGACCATAAATTATCTTTTAACGTAATTGGAGCTCAACAAACTCACGGACAAAGATATAACACAAGAACTATTGCTCAAAATAGAGCAACAGAGCAAGGTGGTAAAAGATTTAATCCAGATTGGGGTTATAGAAATGGAAAAGTAGAAAATATTTCTTATAACTTTTACCATAAACCTCAGATTTCTTTAAATCATGATTGGACTATTTCTGACAAAACATATGTAACTACGGCGGTTTATGCTTCTTTTGGTACAGGTGGAGGAAGAAGAACTGATGGTTCTGGGAAATTCACAAATAATGATTATCGATTAGGAGATATAGACCAACCGATAGATTTTGACAGAATAGTTGCTGAGAATAAAGCAAATGGAGCATTAGGTTCTACAGATGTTTTTGCTGCTTCTGTTAATAATCACGAATGGTATGGTGTTTTATCTACATTAAAAACAGATTTATCAGATGAATTAGTTTTATCTGTTGGTTTAGATGGTAGATATTATGTAGGTACTCACTATTATGAAATTACAGATTTATTAGGAGGTCAATTTTATCAAAATCCTAAATCAAATGATAACAACTACAATGCACCTTTGCAAGTAGGAGACCGTTTTAATAGAGATTATGAAGGAAGAGTTTTAAAATATGGAACTTTTGCACAATTAGAATATAGTAAAGATGATTTATCTTTATTCTTATCACCTTCTATTTCTAATACTAGATATGGTAGATCTAGTTTTTTAGATGATTCATCAAATCCAAACGGTAATGTTTCTAAAGATGTTAATTTCTTAGGATTTGGAGCAAAAGGTGGAGCAAACTATAACTTAGATGATACAAATAATGTGTTTGCAAATATTGGTTATTTTTCTAATGCGCCATTTTTAACAGGTGGAGTATTTGTAGATAAAGAATCTGTAGATTTTAATGAAGATGCTGCAAACGAAAAAGTTTTTAGTGCTGAAATAGGGTATGGTTACAGAACTGAAAAATTTAATGCAAATGTAAATCTTTACAGAACTTCTTGGTTAGATAAATCTATCTCTCCATCAATTCAAGATCCTAATAATGTTGGACAGTATTTAAATACAAACATAACAGGATTAGATGCCTTACACCAAGGTATAGAAATTGACTTTGTTTATAAATTAACTGATAAAATAAAAGTTAATGGAATGTTATCTTTAGGAGATTGGGAATGGAAAAGTGACGTACAAGGAGATGTATATCTTGATAACGGAGAATTATATAGATCTATCATTATAGATGCTAAAAATTTAAAAGTTAATGATGCTGCACAAACTACTTATGCTTTAGGTATAGACTATAAAGCACTAGAAAACTCATCTATATTTTTAGATTATAATTACGCGGGAGATTTATATGCAAATTTTGACTTTAGTAGAGGTACTGAAGATAGATTAGATACTTGGAAATTACCAGCATATCATTTATTCGATTTAGGATTTAGACATGGCTTCACTATTGGAGGTTTAGATACTACTATATCTGGTAAAATGAATAATATATTTAATGTTGAATATATATCTGATGCATATGATAAAACGGAAGAGATAAGCGCAGGAGTATTTGAACATAACTCTACAAATGCAGGAGTATACTACGGAGCAGGAAGAACATTTAGTCTTGCAATGAAAATTAAATTTTAAAAATATATAATTATGAAAAAATTAATTTATTTAATACTGGTTTTAGGCGTTGTATTTACGGCCTGCGACCCACTAGACGATATTAATTCAGCTATTGATGCTGTAGATAACCCTATTGTGGGTGATACAGAATATACTTTAACTGATGATGATTATGATACTTTAGAGTTAACATTTGGGAGTTTTAATTCTGAAGATGCCGCAAAATCTGATATTCCAGCATTATTAACTGATATGTTTCCTGTTTGGGGAAAAAGTTCTTCAGTTTTAGTTGGTTATAATCTGTATGTTGGAAATGCTCCTGGTGTAAGTGATTATACTTATGCTGATAAATATGAATTAAATGAAGGAGATTATGCCAACGCAGGTGCTGATGCAGCTGCTTATGGTGTTTTTACAGCAGCATCTCCAGCAGGTCTAAATTTACCTAGTATTTTAGAAAATAATATTGATGCTCCTACAAGTGGAGATATTATATTAGCTAAATACAAATACGCTGAAGAACCATCTGACCCTTCTGTTATTTATACTATGAATAATGATGATTATCAAATAATAGTAGATGGTGTTGCTAGCAGTTCAGATACAGCTGTAAGTAGCTTGGTTAGTAGTTATGGTGATAGTGAGTTTTATACTGGTGCTAGTGTATATTATGGTAATTTTGATAATAGACTATATAAAAGAGAAGGACAAGCAGATCTTGATGCTCTTGCAACTGATGAAGAGAAAATTGCTTTAGTTAATGCTAGAGTTCAAGAAGGTGTTCTATGGTTTTTAAAAGGTAAATTTCCTAATGCAGTACCTGAAGTAAATGGACAAACTGTGTTTTACGTTATTACATATAAAACTTATGATGGTACAAATACACTTTATCCTACAGTAATTTATAAATGTACAGCTTCAGGTTCTGATCCAGAATTTGAATTGGTAGATGGACCAGGTGAAGATGTTGTTTACCAAGCATCTACTGTTACTGAAGATAGAGGAGACTATTATTCTTATACAGGTAGTAAATGGGAAAAAGTATCAGGTGTATATTTCATTGGATCAGGTGATTTTGATTCAATGGGAGAAGCTTCTGGGCAACCTGGAAGATATAATAACTTTGGAAGTTCAACACCTCCTGGAGATTATTTACCAACATTTTTAAATATCAAATATCCTTATGCATTAGAAGGAAATGAAATGATAGTTGTTTATGATTATTATTCTAGTTCAAGCGGTGCACAAATTCGTGGTGATTTATACACAAAAGCGGCTAACGCATGGTCAGGTTATAAATCTACAATTAGTACAACATTACAATTTGGACACGATGGTACTACTTGGGTTCCTGATAATACTATAAAGTATACATTAATAAGAAACGCAGATTATGAATATATGGCTTCTCAATTAACGGGTGCTGAATATTCAGGGTTAACAGGGAATTTAGCTAATTACGGCGATTTTGATTATAACTGGAGTACTTCTCAGATTGAATACGCATTAAGTCTTTTATTAGATCATATTGCTACAAATACAACAGAAGGTCAAAAGTATAGTTTAACTTATGTTATCTATGATAATGGTGAGAACGATTATATTTCAAACTTTATAAGACAAGATGGTTCTTGGGTTGTAAATGAATAAATTCACATAAATAATTAATAAAAAACCACGCTAATAAGCGTGGTTTTTTTATGTCTTTTTATTATTTAATCATTAAAAATAAGGTGAAAAATAGAGTTTAGAAAAGGTACTGCAGAGTTCTTTAAAATTTAAAACCTTAATCTCCCTATAATTCTAATCCATTTAGAAGCCAATTATTGGGTAGTTAAAAAGTAAAATTTGTTAAAGCATTAATCATTAAAAATATAAAAATTTAATATAATAAACGCTCAAATTCCTAATAATAAAATTACAGCAGGTTAAGTAACTAAATTTAGAATAAAGAGTAAGTATTCTTACATTTCTAATGTCCCCAAAATTTAAAACAACTTATAATTGTTATCTCCTCAAATTAAATAGCAGTTTTCAAGTGTTTTATATTAATTACTACTCTTTAATTAATTTTAAAATAACAGGTTTATCTAATTGTATTTTTGCAATATAAACACCGCTAGACAATGCACCTAGGTTTAACTGAGTTTTACCTGAAATTACGGGATAAGTTCTAGTAGAAATCAACTTTGATTGTATAGAATACAGTTCAATAACAACTTGGTCAATATCTAATAAAAAAGAGAGATTAACCATTCCTTTACTCGGATTTGGAAATGCTGTAATTCCATTTAACAAATTAATAGATTTTGAATAAACACCTTCACAAACAACGGCTGTTTTTACTTCAACTAAATCTCCTTGTTTCACATTAATATTAAACATATTACTATCTGTTTCTAATATATTAATACCATTAACCGATACGTTATAAGGTGCTGTACCTTTTTCAATTTCAATAGAAACTTTATTAGAGTTAACATTTGATTTTCCAGAAATAAAACTTCCAGCTTTAACATCTATAGAAAAACATTGACTATAATCCTCTCCAACAACAGAAATACAAAAATCATATACTTTAGGCGCTAAATCATTAATTTCTAAATCATCCGTAAAGTTATATTCAACTCCATTAATAGTTGTTAAGTAATTATAATTTTCTTTAGGAGCTATAATTAATTGTCCATTATTTTTATCAGGACAAGTTTCACCAACTGATGATATTTTAAAATTATCAGAGGTTAATATAAAACATCCAGTAGCATTTACCAATGCCCCAACAATTGTATTAGGACAAGTATCTATATTATTGGTTACTCCATCATTATCGTCATCTAATTGGCTTTCTGAACAACCTTTCTCATTTACATTTTCACCAATTGGAGTGTTTTCACAAATATCAATATTATTCATAATTCCGTCTTCATCATCATCTAACTGACTGCTTGAGCAACCATCTTCATTTGTGTCTTCACCACTAGGTGTATTTGCACATTTATCAATACTATTTTGTACACCATCATTATCATCATCTAATTGTCCAATTGAACAACCTGTTTCATTTACAGCTTCTCCATTTGGCGTATTACTACATAAATCATTAATATTAAGTATTCCATCATTATCACTATCATCACTTAATTCTTCAGCAGTAATTACAAAACTATCAACAGTCCACCTTGTAGGTTCATTGTTTGAATAATATTTAAAAGCAACATAAACATCCCCCGAAATTGAACTTATATCTATATTGGTAAAATTAAATACCTCTTCTGTACCTGATCCATTCGAATGCGTAGGAATAGAAACATTTGGAACATTTAACCACGTAAAATCACTTGGATTACCTGTTCCATCATAATTGTTAGAATAAACTAATGTTAATGTTGAATTTCCATAGGCTGCATCAGTATAAAAACTTAATTTTTCATTTTCACTATTTTCAAAATCTATAGGATTTGTTGTAATTAACCAATCTTTGCTTAGTACATTTTGCTGATAGCCATTTATACCTATAGACCCCGAATTATTTTCACCAAATTGAGATTCACATTCCCAATCTTTATTACTTGCTTCATTGTAAGTAATAAATTTTAATTCATTACAATTCTCAAAATCTTCAAATAATAGATACTTTGGACCTTCTAACGTTTTAAATTTTATTTCATCACTTGTTTCTGAATAGTTTGAAGCCGCATCTCTTGCTAAAACTGTTATAGCATAATTTGTAGCTGCTTTTAAATTAGATATAGCTATAGAATTAATGGTTGAAGTTTGTAAATAAACACCATCTAAATAAATTAAATAATCATAAACTCCAATATTATCTGTTGAAGCTTCCCAATTTATATTCACAGTTTTATCCGTTGTTTCTGTTGCTACTAAATTTAATACTTTACTTGGAGCTTCAGTATCTGAACTAGCATTGTCCCACCATTTATCTTCAGCATTTATACCTCCCCATATTACGGTTGCTAAATAAGGATTATCAATAAAAGGGTTTCTGTTTTCTTGAATAAGTGAAAGTTCATTATTTCTATTAATTTCAAAATCAGAAACAGGATCTTCAACATTCCAATTTAAAAATAAATCTATCATATTAGGATCAATAGTTAAACTGTTTCCAAAACCTATATTTATTGGTAAACAATTTGTCTCTGAAACTTTTGAACCATCACCGTGATAACGCATATACATATACATAACAATACGAGCTATATCACCTTTCCACTCATCACCCGGGTACCAACCTCCAGTACTTGTAATTTCAGAATTTCCACTACCAGAATCAAACTTTCTATTACTTCTAGAAGAATTTCTATCTCTGTCTGCGGGTCTTAAATTATGAACATCTGTTCCAGGACCAGGTTCATCTGTTCCAAAACTAGGATTTGCTATAGATTTTGCAAAAACATGTTCTCTATTCCAAACTCCTGAAATATTTTGTCCAGAATCTTGAAGATTTTCATTTCTTGTTCTGTCGGTTTCTGGATTGCCATCTGTATCATTAAAACCATATATTAATATAACATTTGAACTAATATTAGGGTCTTCATCTGCAATTTTACAAGCATCCCAAACATCTACGGGAGAACCTGTATAAGGAATACCTTTATGTGTTTCTTCAAGTCTATTGGCTAGTTCTAAGAATAATTCATTTCCAGTTTTTGTTAAATCTAACCCATTATAATAGGATTGAATTTGAGAATAAGAAGGAATTGCAAATAAAACGAACAGTATATATAATAAATAATTTTTCACGTTTAATGTTTTAAAATAATGATTCTTTAAATGAAAATGACATTTCACTAAAATAAATTCAAATTTATTACATATTTACGTAACAAAATAATTATCAGGTTCTTTTAGAGTTAAATTAAGTTGAATATTTAATAATTTGTATAGAATCTTTTTTGTAAAACATCTGATATATTGAACTTATTTCAGCATCTGAATATGTTATTAATGTGAGGTACTTCATTATAGTTAAGAATAATAAATCTTGAACCAAAGAAAACTTAGTCATTCTTTTTTAGATAAACATAAACAGGAAAATGATCACTAAAACCTCCTAAATACCATTTACCAGCAAAAGTTCTAAACGGATTTCCTTTATATTTCCCTTTCCATTCCTTTAAAAAATACCGATCAAAAACCTCAGCATATTTAAAAGAATGTTTGTTCTTTTCAACATTTATAAAATTTTTAGAAAAAATAATCTGGTCAAATAAATGCCAATCTTTTTTATAACTAGAGGACCCATTTCCGGTATCAATAAGTCGTTCCATTGGATTATAAAAGTTCTCTGTTACCAAATGATTTTTAATACTTTTACTTGTTGGATCATCGTTAAAATCTCCCATTATTATAATTTTAGGATTTTCTTCTTTGCTCTCAATTTTATCAACTATAGATACAACAAGTTCAGCTGCTTTAATTCTCTTTTCCTCTGTCATATCCACACCACTTCTTCTTGAAGGCCAATGATTCACTAAAACAAAAACAAGTTCACCATTTAAATTTCCTTTCACCAATAAAACATCTCGTGTATAATCACGCTCACCATTTTCTCCTTCCAAATAAAGAGGAAAAGTTTCAGAATCTAATAATTCAAATAATTCTTTCTTGTACAAAAGCGCTACATCAATTCCACGTTCATCAGGAGAATCATAATGTACAATTCCATAATGTTCGTTTTTTAAATTATTTGAAGTAATCAAGTCCTCTACAACTTTTTGATTCTCTACTTCAACCAATCCAACAATAGCAGGGCCATAAAACGACTTTTCTGTACCTAACTGAGCTATAACATTCCCTAACTTTTTAAGCTTTCGTTTATATTTTTTATAGTTCCATTTTTTCTTTCCTTTTGGTGTAAAATCATCATCTAATGTATTAGGATCGTTCTTTATATCAAACAAATTTTCAAGATTATAAAATGCAATTGTATAGGCCTGTTTATTTTTACCAGACGATTTAAAGTATGAAAACATATAGAAATTGATTATTTTTACAGAAGCTAAAATAGGCTTTTTATTTTTGTACAGTTTAAAGTTTCGTATAATGCAATTTAATAAAAAAAAACTTTTAATAATAAATAGAAATCTTATTTTTGTATCAACAGAATAATACTTATAGTTCTCACTAAACCTAATAAATGCCATATTGCAAACACCTTAAACAAAGTTTGTTCTCTATTTTTATAATCCTAATAGTTGTTGGCAATATATTTGGTCAAATAAAAAACAAAAACCTACAATCACTATTAAAGGAGGTAAAGCAAGACACCATTCAAGTTCAATTACTTATTGATAAAGGTGACTATTTATATTATACGTTTCCAGATTCTTCATATATATACTACAATGAAGGTTTAAAAATATCACAGAAAATAAAAAATAAAAAATTTGAGGCTCTTTCATTACTAAATATAGGCTATTATTTAGATGACAAATCCCGACATAAAGAATCTTTAGAATATTACTTAAAGGCAATTGAACTTTATAAATCTATAAATGATCAAGATGGCCTAGCACATTGCTATAACTATATTGGTTATAGTTTCGCTTATTTAAATTCAATTGACAATTCTATCAAATATTACTTAAAATCATTAAATCTCTACTCTAAATTAAAAGATAGTTCTGGGATGGCTAATGTTTACGATGGCTTTGGAAACTTATATTATGATCAAGATCATTACGCAAAGGCTCACGAATACTATTTAAAATCACTTAATATTTATAAAAAAACTAATGATAAAGAAGGCTTAGTTTCTGGGTATATAAATTTAGGAAATGCCATTTCAGAATTAGGAAAGCTTGATGAAGGAATAGATCTTTACAATAGTTCAATAAAAATTTCTAAAGAGCTAAATGATACACAAGCAATTGCAATTAACTATTCCAATATTGCTGAATGCTATATTGTTAAGGAAGACTATAAAATAGCGCAAAAATTTTTAAAGGAGTCATTAAAAATTACAAAGGAGATCAATTACAAAGCGCTTTTACCAATGATCTATTCAAATATGGCTCGCATAAACTTAGAGACAAATAACTTTAATTTTGCTATTAAATATGCAAAAAAAAGTATTGAATCGGTTAAAGATGTATCATTTGCAGATATGGATCTTGATGCTCATTTATATTTAAGCACTGCCTATGAAAAAACGGGAGCATATAAAAAAGCTTATGAAGCCCATAAAAAATTTAAAAAATTTACAGACAGTATTTATAATGAAAAAAGAACGGAACAACTTGCTAAATTAGATGTTTTATACAAACTTGAATCTCAAGAAACAAAAATAGCACAACTCACTAAAAATAAGGAGATTAACTTAATTAAAAATAAAAATCATATCAACCTAATTTACATATTATCACTATTTAGTGTATTCTTCTTAATTTTAATTTATGTTTTAAATAAACAGAGAAAAGAAAATAAAAAAAGTCTTGATTTAGTTTTTATTGAAAAAGAGAAGGCCGAAGAAAGTGACCGTCTAAAATCAGCTTTTTTAGCCAATATGAGTCACGAAATTAGAACTCCAATGAATGCCATTTTAGGGTTTTCTAGTTTTCTAAAAAACCCACAACTAAAAGAAGAAAAGAGAAACCATTTTGTTGATATTATAAGTATCTCTGGAAAAAGACTTTTAACAATAATTAATGATATTATAGATATTTCTAAGATAGAATCAAATCAATTAAAAATTGATAACAATAAATTTAATATTGAAGATTCTTTGAAAGAAATTATTGAAATTCAAAAGAAAACTAATATCCAATTAGTTAATAAAGAAATTAACCTTCACTTAATCACTCCAAAATTATCTAAAACATATTTTATAAATACTGATCAAAATAGATTTACTCAAATTCTTAATAATTTAATAAACAACGCCATAAAATTTACAGATAATGGTAAAATTGAAGTTGGTTTTAGTTTAAAAAAATATCGCTCAATAGAATATTTTGAATTTTATGTTAAAGATAGTGGTTGCGGAATACCTAAAGATAAATTTAATCTAATTTTTGATCGTTTTTCACAAGCTGGAGAAAATGATTTCAAAGAAGGAAATGGTCTAGGACTTAGTATTTGTAAGGGATTAATCACCCTTTTAAAAGGTGAAATTTGGTTAGAATCTGAGGAAAAAAAAGGCACAACATTCTATTTTACACTTCCACATTAAAAAAAAAATATTTTCTGGTTGCAACTAAACAAATTTGTAAATTTGTAAAATGATAGATAAGAAAAAAGTAACATCTGAAAAAGCCGTTTTAATTGGTGTTGTAACACAACATCAAGATGAGAGCATGTCGAATGAATATTTAGATGAGTTAGAATTTTTAACTACTACTGCTGGAGGAAAAGCTGTAAAACGCTTTACACAAAAGTTAGATATGCCAAACCCTAAAACTTTTATTGGGGCAGGTAAGTTAGAAGACGTAAGAGAATATATGGAAGCTCACCATATTGAAACTGCTATTTTTGATGATGAACTTTCTTCTTCTCAATTAAGAAATATTGAAAAAGTTTTAGACTGTAAAGTATTAGATAGAACAAATTTAATATTAGATATTTTTGCTAGTAGAGCACAAACAAGTTACGCCAGAACACAGGTAGAATTGGCTCAGTGCCAATATTTATTGCCGCGTTTAACTCGTTTATGGACTCACCTTGAGCGCCAAAAAGGGGGAATTGGTATGCGTGGACCAGGAGAAACAGAAATTGAAACTGATAGACGTATAATCCGTGATAAAATTACCCTGCTTAAAAAGAAGTTAACTATTATAGATAAGCAAATGGCCGTGCAACGTAAAAACCGTGGTAAAATGGTTCGTGTTGCGTTAGTAGGTTATACAAACGTTGGTAAATCTACATTAATGAATGTAGTTAGTAAAAGTAATGTCTTTGCTGAAAATAAATTGTTTGCTACACTAGATACTACTGTTAGAAAAGTTGTAATAAAAAACATTCCTTTTTTATTAACCGATACTGTTGGATTTATTAGAAAATTACCTACACAATTGGTTGAAAGTTTTAAATCTACATTAGATGAAGTTCGTGAAGCGGATTTGTTGTTACATGTTGTAGATATATCTCATCCTAATTTTGAAGATCATATTGCTTCCGTAAATAAAATTTTAGGAGAAATACAAAGTGCGGATAAACCAACTATTATGGTTTTCAATAAAATTGATGCTTATGAGAACGAAACAATAGATGAAGATGATTTAGTTACTGAAAGAACCAAAATACATTATACTTTAAGTGACTGGGAAAAAACTTGGATGAATAAAGTTGATGAAAATAATTGTTTATTTATTTCAGCATTAAATAAAGAAAATTTAGAAGAATTTAAAGAAAAAGTTTTCGAAGAAATAAAGAAAATTCACATTACACGTTTTCCGTATAATAATTTTTTATATGATGAATATACTGAAGAAGGAGATGAAATTTAACATTTGCTTATAAAGGCATAAATAGAATCATTCTGAGCAATAGTATAGTATTTTAAGTATTTCTAACCGTACAGATTAAATGATAAAGATATTTAACCCTACGTTAAAAAATTCTTATCAATAAATTGGTGAAATTTATCTTTATACTGCTCACTAACAGGTATGTACACTTTATCGAAAACAATTCTGTTTCGTTCAATTGTACCTACTTTGTTTAAATTAACAATATAAGAACGGTGTACACGCATAAAACCTTTATTTTCCAATTGTTTTTCCATTGCTTTCATACTTAACAAGGTCATAATTGGTTTTTCATTGGTTAAATGAATACGCACATACTCTCGCATACCTTCAATATATTTAATCTCGTTTAATTTAGCACGTACTATTTTATACTCCGATTTTATAAATAAAAAATCTTCATTGCTATTAATTTGTTCTGGTTTTGAGGTTTGCAAATCAAACCAAGTTTTTGCTTTATTTGAAGCTTTTAAGAACGTCAAATAATCTATAGGTTTTAATAAATAATCTAACGCATCAACTTTAAAACCTTCAAGCGCATACTCGCTATATGCCGTAGTAAAAATTATTTTTGGTGGATTGTTTAACGATTTTACAAAATCCATTCCATTTAAATCTGGCATATTAATATCTACAAACATTAAATCTACCTTATTTTCTTGCAAATAGGTTATTGCATCTAACGGACTTTCAAAAGTTTCTTTTAACTCTAAAAAAGGTGTTTTTTCTACGTAACTCCCAATTTGCCTTAACGCTAAAGGTTCATCATCTATTGCAATGCATTGTATCATAACGGAATATTTAAATTTACTTTATAAATCTCTTTTGTTTCTGAAATATTTAAATTAAAATTCTCTTTAAATAATAAAGCTAATCTTTTTTTAGTGTTTTCTACTCCAATACCTGAATCTTCACTATCTTTTTTAGGATGATTACTATTTTCAACCGAAAACTGAAGTTCATTTTCAGTAAAACTCATTAAAATATTTATAAATGAGGGTTTATTATAACTAATACCGTGTTTAAAAGCATTTTCTAATAGTGAAGTAAATAGCAATGGTGGAATTGATTTATCTGGTATTTCTGAAGGAATTTCAACATTAATTTTTACTTTATTTGAAAAACGTAGTTTCATTAATTCAATATAACTATTAATAAACTCAATTTCTTTTTTTATTGAAGTTGTTTTTTCTTCTGAATCATACAATAAATGACGCATTAAATTAGATAATTTAATAATCGCTTTTTTAGATTCTTCCGTATCAATATCAACTAATGCGTGAATATTGTTTAACGTATTCATAAAAAAATGTGGACTAATTTGGTTCCTTAAAAAAGCCAATTGGTTTTCTACACTTTCCTTTTCAATAGTTACTTTTTCTTGTTCTAAATTTGCCCATCGCATAGATATTTGTAGGCCAGTATCAAAACCAACTACTAAAATTGCTAATATTAGGAAGTTTGCATATAAAGGTATTGGTCTTGGAGCTTTATTTGGCCCTTGATTAGGTGGTGGAAAATTTCGATCCTGAAACATTTGAGGTCTATTCCCTTCTATTTGTTCACCTCTTTGTGGCGGAAAATTAGGTTCGTTTAATCTATTGTCTGTGTTATAAATAGCTACAGAAATTACTAAAATTATAATTGAAGTAATTATAAAATATAGCGATTTTTTCTTCTTAAAAAATAACTTTGGTAATAGTACAAACCTATTCACTAAAAACAAAGCAAGTAGCGGTAAATAATTTGTCCAAACCGCATAAACTTGATCCCATTCTATTTGGTTTTCATACCTACCAAATAATAAAGGTGACGCAAATAATAATGCCCAAAATGCAATAATTATAAAAGGTTCAAACGAACTAAAAGTGTAGTTTTTTTGTATAAGTTTCATTTTTTTAGTTGTACTTATTAATTCTCTTAAATCTAAATAAATATCTTTGTTTGTACTTCTAATTAGGCAATACAAACAAAGATATTAAAACTAAACTAATCTAAATAGTTATTCACTGCACTAGCTCTGCTAGAAGCGTGTGATTTTAATGTTGATATTCCTGAATAAAAAGAACTACTTCCATTTAAAAACGTATAACCTGATATTTCTGAAGTTGCATAAGGTTCTATTAAATTAGAATACGTGTCATAAACGTTTTGTATATAACTTGTTTCAAAAGGACCATTTATTGTTGCTTGCACATAATTATCATACTTAGCTTTATAAACCTCATCTTCATATAAATATTCAATTAAAGGCCAGTCACCACTAGAAAGGTCAGAGAAATCAAGATCTAAAGAACCACCCATTTTCCCTTCTTGTAAAGCCTCATTATTATCCCAAGGAATCCAAGTAAGTAAATTATTATCTGGGTTATTATATAAGTAATAATTGTGTTCCATTCTACCATAAGTATCCCAGTTTTGAACAACTGTATTTACGGCTAAATAATTTAAAAAAGTATCTACATCTAAAACAGCTTCTAAATTGGTTCTCCATGTTGATGCATCCGATGTTCTTGTATCGTCGTGTAAGGCTGAAAATAAATTTTGAATATCTGTCCAATCTGCTTCATCTTCATTATTTTTCTTTTCAAAACCATCTTCATTAAAAGTACCTTCTGCAAAACTAGATCCATAATCTTCTGGCTTATATAAATTACCATCATCGCTAGAAAATTGAGTGTCAATTACAGTTCCATCAACTTCTTCAACTAAAGTATAAAGTCCAAAATATTCTGGTCCATTCCCGTGATCTACATAAAGTGTATAGAAAGAAGTGTTTGATACTGCCAATCCTGCATTTTTAAAAACTTCAGCAGTTACTTTTTCTCTTAAAAATGAATCGTCATCATAATTATTTTTTAAACTGAATTTTTTGAAACCATAAAATCTTTGATTTTTTATTTGTGGATAATCATCTTCAAACTCATCAAAATCCATTTTAAATGCCAATTTTAAAATACCTGCTTGCCAAGCACTTTGTAAACTAGAATTACCTTTAAAACGTAAACCCACTTTATACCATTCCTTATCATTATATATTACCGATCCTGGAACAAAAATAGGATCTTCATCAGTAGAAGTTGTAGTTGTTCCTCCAGGGGCTCCTCCACCAGGAAACGCTCCTCCAGGACCAGAACTTGTACCTCCAAAGGCTCCATATAAATCAGTCATGTCATTTAACATTGCCTCCCAATTTTCTTCTGAAATAACAAAATCAAATCTTTTCACTTCTGTATTACTAAATACTTCATTAAAATTTGGGTCTACATTTTTACTATGTGTTTCATCTGTCCAATCTGTTGGATCAAAATCAAGGTCCGTAATTTGAACTTCTGTATTTGTGCTTTCTTCAACTTCCGTTTCATTTTCTGCAAATACCTCATTTTCATCATCATTACAACTAATTAAAAAGTAAGTTGATAAAAACATTATGCTTATTGTTAGTAAAATTTTTGTTTTCATATTGTTTGTGTTTTAGTGCTATTATTTCTTTGATGCAAATTTCTTGGTTTTACAATTTATTTGAAAAATAAATCAACCAACTAGAAGATTTCATCTACCAAATAGCTTTTTTAAATAAATTACAATCCATTTTTTTGTAATAAAAAAGGCTACTCTAAAATTAAAGTAGCCTTTTAAGTTTATTAACAAAACTAATTAACAGTAGTTACTTTGTTTGAAATTGTAAAGCTTTTATATAAAGTTCCTGGTGAATATGTTCCATTTTCATAAATTCCATTTGTTTCAGTTCCCGTATGGCCTCCTCCTAAATATATTTTATAAGCTCCGGAACTTAGTTCAGGAGAAGAAAACACTATAGATTTATATTTTTTTTGAGGTTGAAAGGTCATAATATTTTCACCCGAACTATTTTCAATATGAAATAAATTTCCTGCAAGTTGTGCTGATGATAATTTCACAAGCACCGAGTTTTGATGTGAAGAACTACTACCAGCCTCATCCATATTAGAAGCATATCCTGATGCTACTAAAAACCCTCCATCTAATTTAAATGTTCCGTCATAATCTACAGGACTGTTATTTTGTGCTGTTGGACCATTTATAATTACCGTACCAGCCGTCATAACTATATCACCATTAGCATCTAACCCGTCACCTGAAGCATTTATAACTATATAACCTCCATTAAGATACAGGTAATTATTAGTATTTCCAGCTGCGTTTATAGCATCATCACTTGTAGTTAAATAAATTTCTCCATTATTTATTGTAATTCTGGGGCTCTCAATTCCTTCAACAGCATCCGTTATACTTATTTCTCCTCCATTAATATTAATTGTATCGTCTGAATGAATAGCATCATCTCCTGTAGCTAAAGTAAATATACCTGTGTTTATTGTTATATCGTAAGTTGAATGTATATTATCATCGGAAGAATTCATATTGAAAATACCGTCTTCAATTAAAATATCAAAATTAGATTTTATTCCTTTTGCAGAATCATCTGAACTTAAATAACTATTACTTCCTCCTCCAGATTGTATTGTAAAATCGCCATAATTAATTACTATAGTAGATTCTGCTGTAATACCATCTCCTATAGCGTTAATATTATATGTTCCCGATTTAATTTGAATCCACCCATTATCAGATTTAAAAGCATCACCAACTGAATTAACAGTAAAATCACCGTCTTTTATAACCATATAATCTTTACCTCTAATACCATCATCAACGGCACTAACATTTAAAAATCCACTTGCTATTAACAAACCATCTTTACTTGCTATACCATCGTTATAATTGGCATTTATTATTAGTGTTCCTTCCCCATAAATCGTTAAGTTATCATCACTAAAAAGTGTTGCATTTGGTTCATCTTCACCTTCCTCAAAAACATAATTATTGGTATCTGTTAAATAATTGGTAGTATTTTCTTTCAGGATAATAATAGTTTTTTCTGCATTTGAAATATATAAAGGTGCGCTTGAAGTATTTGTTACATCAATTCCATTTAAAATAAGTCGCACCGTTTCTTCATCACCTGTATCTACTTTTATTTGTCCGTCATTTAAAGTTCCTGTAATTTCATAATTTCCAGCTGTGTTAATTGTAACTTTTGAACCATTAACTGTTGCTCCATCTCCATCAACAATTATTAAACTTCCATTCAATGTAATCTTAACAGTGCTAGAAGAGTCCCAAACATAATCATCTGCTGCTTCATGGGTTTCTCCAATTTCATAAAATACAGTTTCATCTGTAGAGTTATTAGTAACATTTTCGGTACCTACAACTTCAAAATCATTGTCATCATCCGAACAGCTAATAAATAAAAACGTAGTAAGAGCAAGACCTATAAATAAAGTTGAAATTTTAAGATTGTGAGATTTCATTTTCTTTTCTTTTTTTAATATTAAAAAATAAAGAAATGAAATTTTTAACTATTCAAAAATTTAAATCAACGCTTGCATATTTTTTATCTACAAACTTAATGATTCCCTAAATAAGTGTTTTTTCTGAGACTTTTTAGATTTTCTTTCCTTACCTGTAATTTTTTGAATATTTATGTGGTAAACTATTGGTATAGCTTCAAAATGAGTTTTATCAGAAAATTGAGGGATAAAATGAAGTTCCTTTTTTTCTTTTTCTGTGATAAGTTTTTTTACATTATTTGAAAACTTATGTAAATAATATTTCGCATCTGGACCTTTAAATTCTTCAAAAGTACCCTGAACTAATATAGATTTCCATTCATCAATAGATTGTATTTCAGCAATTTCAAGTGCTACAGAACTATTTAATCGTAGGGCTTGAGTTTTATGACCTTCTCCAGTGTAAGCAATAATTATAATATTTTTTTTATCATAATTATAAGTAATAGGAATTACAAACGGCAAATTTTTATATATATAACCTAAATGACCTATGTAATTATTATTAAGTATTTTAAGGCATTCTGACTTTTTTAAATTTGTAATCATAACTTCTCGTTTTTTAATTTTATTACTTAAGGCATTAATTTTTTCATAATCTTGATTGAATAAGATTCTATGTTTTCTGATTTAAACTTACCAGTAATGAGAACATTAGCTTCTGTTCTGTATTTCTATTTATTTTTCAATAGTATATTTAACCAGCACCAAATTATCCAACACTGTATTGGCTCTACAAATAAAGGTAACATCATTGCTTTTATGGTTCCCAAACCAACAACTCTAGTTCCATTTGCTAATAAATTGGTTATTGTTGTTATAGCTAAACAACATTCTAAAATTAGAAAAAAGTGCTTATTAAGAAAATGACCTGGGTCATATTAATCATCACTTCTTAAAAATATTGATATTATTATGATCACATTTCTATTCTTAAAAAACAAAAAAGCCCTATTAATTATTACCTAATTAATAGAGCTTAATTTAACCAAATTATTAATCCAAATTTTATTTATTCTTTATAGTATATGTATATTTAAGTCCTATTATATTTTTTGTTTTAGGAATTGTTTCATTTAGTTCTTTTTCAAATCCATAAAATAAACCAAAGGTTCCTATCTTTTTTAATTTGTAATCTGTACCTATGGATAAACGATATTTACTGAAGCCATTTTCTTCTCCTTTTTCAAGGTGATTAAAAATTTCTGCTGAAATTTTTGGATCAAGTTTCCATTTTTTGAAATTATACTCAATTGAGGTTTTAAAACGAATATTTTGATTAGCATAATCTCCTTCAGAATTGCTAACACCTAATTCATTTTTATTTTGATAACGCAATCTATATTTTAGAGTGAAATTGTCTATTTTATGTTTATAAGAAGTTTCTAAATGAAATCTAAAATGATCCTCATAACCTTGTATTTTTCCTTCGTTATCATTCTCTTTAATATAGCGTAAACCAACACCTATTTTAAATTTTTTAGAAAGTGAATATTCAGTATTTAATTGGGTAAAGTACTCGCCTATTTCTGAAATATTTTCATCCAAACGCAATTGCTCTTCAAGTACAAAAGACCATTTTTTATTTAATTTATATTCTAAATTTATAGAGCTCCAGTTTTCTAAATCATTCGTATCTTCAGTTTGTGAAAACCCGGTTGTTATTACCATTGTAAAAACTATTAATGCAATAAAATATGAATGTTTGTTTATAGTTGATTTCATTTATCTATATTATTATTTTAAGGTTATATCCCATCTCCGCTCAGTACAAGCATGCTGTTAGTTATTAGTCTTTTTATATTAAGTGATAAACTTTTAAGCGCCCTTGTTTCATATATATTTAATTACTATTAAAATAGAATATGGTTACTTTAGCGGTATCCTTTAAAAAATCTACATCGCTAATTTTTACTTTGTTTATTATTAAACCTGTTCTGTTTTCTAGGTCACTTTTTAATATCTCGTAATTTTCAGGTTTAATGTTTTCAATATTTTCGTAGATAATAGATTTAGAAACTACTTGTTTTAAAGCCCAATATTTTTCTATAAATAAAAGGACAAAAATTATAATAGCATTGGCTGAAAGAATTTCTGCATAGCTCATTTTTTTATTTGCCAATGAGTTTATTATTGAAACTCCAATAACAACAAATAAATAAGTCATTTCTTTTATATCAACGGGGTTTGTTCGATAGCGAATAATCCCAAAAATAGCAAAGAGACCCAATGCCATTCCAATATCCATTTCATATTTCTTTAATGTAAAACAGAGGAAAAACACAATTATGCTAATTAAGTAATAAGTAAAAACGTAATCTTTCCTTTTTGAAGCAGGGTAGTATATAAATCTAATGATTACAGTTAAAAATATAAAGTTTAGAGTGAATCTGAACATCATTTTAAAAAAATCATCATCGAATAAAGGTATATCTAAAAATTCCATAAGTTATTAAGTTGTTATTTTATTTATTTTAATTAATTTTTTCTTGAATCGATTGTATTTTAAACCCTTGTAAACACTTATCATTCCTATACAATATTTACTTAAGCTATAAGGATTTATTTGCTTTAATTTTAATTCTCTAACTACAGGAGAAGTGCGTATAAAACGTTCTTGTTTTAATTCAACTATAACTAGTTTTTCAAAATTTTTAAAGGAATTGTTTATTTTAAAAGAAAGATTTAAATCTATTGTTAAACGTTCTTTGGCTGTTTTATTTACCAAAGTTATTCGGTTAAATTTATTCCAAATAATAGGTCTTAAATCAAAATTTTGCTTTGTTATTTTTTTAATAAACTCAGCTGAATTAACTGAAAGTTCGGGCTCAAAATCATCAATAGAAATTCTAGATTTTGTTGTTTTTCCTTTACCATCTTTTTGTTTAATCTCAAGAAAACAAATATCGGATTCTACATATTTGCGCATTCTAACCTTGGTCCTATTCACTTTTCTGTTATGGTGATCTAGGTAGAATTTTTTTGTAGGTGTATCAAAATACAATGAAGAGTAGGGTAACAATCTATTTTCATTTATTTCTAATACTCTGTATTGGTCTTTAATGCTTTCTAAAACTTCAACCAAGTGTTTTTCGTGAATAACAAATTTCGTGTCTGTTCTTTTCATTAAAGAAACACCATCCATTTCTTTTAAAGAAATAGGTTCTATGGCTTTTACTATATGTTCTATTTGTTGTTTCATTATACAACAAAGGAACTGTATATAAAGGCTTCAAAAGAACAAAATCAACGAATTGGCTTGTTTCATCAACCAATAATACTAATTAAGTATTTAATTTTTAAATAAAAAAAGCTCCATTAATTAATATCTTAATTAATGGAGCCAAATTAACTTAACCTATTATTATTAATCCAAACTTAATTTATATCTCTTACTAATCTAACATAATTATAATAACGTTCAGCATCTTCGCCTGCTGGTCCATCTTCGTGTTTTGTGTCAAAACGTACACCACCTGCTCCATGAAAATCTTCACCTTCACTATTTACAGCTCTACCAAAAGCAACATACCATGCGTAGTAATAAGGTTCTCCGCTTGTAAAGTTTGCTGAAGTACTTGTCCAATAGTATCCATAATCATCATAACCTGCTTCACTTTGCATTTGTGTACAATTAAAAATCGGATCAATTGCAGGACCTACATTTTCAGCTTCTGTAGCTGTTGGAGATCTGGAATAATCTACAATTCCCTGTAACTCTTTTACATTTGGTAATCTCCAATCTGTATATCCTGCTAATTCAGAACTTTCTGCGTATGCAAGTGCATTTTCCCAATCTAATACTACACCATCATCATTTTTTGCCCACATTAAACCAGTTGAATTATCTGAAATTGTTTCATCTCCATTATCTTTAAAATTATTAACACCATAAGCATCCCCTCTTACTGCTCGTACATATTTTGCTAAAGGATTACCTGTTGGAGCACCATTTCCATCTGCTGGAGGAGGAGTTCCAGTACCTCCATCGGGTGGAGTTCCTCCATCTACACCTCCATCTGCTGGCATTGAAGCCGCATAAGCTTTAATATGCCCAGTTACAATATTAACTCCAAAGGCTGCATTTGATCCACCTTCAACAGTAACTCCAACATATAAATTACTAGACCAAAATTGTTCGTCTTTAGATACTTCTCCACTTGCTAATGCAAAATAATCAGTATCAATATACGGCCAGCCTTTATTAAAATCGGCAACAGAATATAGTTCTTTTAAACTAGGTAATCGCCAGTCATCATAGCCTCCTAATTCAAGATTTTCGCAATATTCTTTGGCTTCCTCCCAAGTAAACTCATCAGTTGTAGGTATTTGTTCCCACATTAACCCTGTATTATTATCTATTGTAATTCCATCATCATAATTACTAAAAGACATTGCTACCCCTTTTAAGTAATTTGCATCTTGTCCGTAATAATCATCTCCTTCACTAACACTACTTAAAACTTCTCCATCGCCATCATATAAAGTAGTTTGTCCTGTTGCAATTTGTAAGTAGTCATTTACAATTAATTGAGTATCGGAATCAGTATCAGTATTTGTTTCAATATTGTCGTCATCATCACAGCTAGTTATTGCAAAAAATAGCATAGCTATAAAAAAAAGGTTTAAATATTTAGTTGTTAGTTTCATAATTATAAATTTTAATTAGGGTTTATTAATTGTGTTATTATTTTGAATGATTTCTAATTCTTTATTCAAAGGAACGCAAGTTTTGGAGTGTAAAGAATTAAAATCAACCAACTGTATTATTTTATCAACGAACTTAAATATGAGAGTTATGTACATATAAAAAGGCTTGTTATTTCATTTAAATAACAAGCCTTTTTCAAACTTAAAACAAACTATTAATTAATTCAATATTATTCTATATCTCCTACTAAACTTAGTAGTTAAAATAACATTTGACATCTTCGCCACCTGGTCCGGCTTCATCTTTTGTATCAAATCTTATAGCATCTGCACCTTGAGAATCTTTACCTTCATCATCTTCTCAACTAACAGTAATAAATAAGAAGGCGATTAAAAATAGGTTTAAAAATTTTGAGGTTGATTTCATTATCTTTAATTTAATTAATTTCTTTGTGATCTTTCTTTTTTACTGTTTTTCTTTAGATACGAAGCATATAATTTTTGTTGATCTTTAGTTAATACAGCTTTTACATCAGTTTCAAAATCTTCTTTTAGAGTTTCCATTTCTTCTCTTTTTGGTCTACCAGAACTTGTTTTACTTTCAACTTTTTCAAAGTGTTCTTTATACAATACTAAAACTTCTGTTTTTTGTTCATCTGATAATAAAATTTCGCTAGAAAGTTTATCAACCATTTTTACAATTTCTTTTGTTGTTGGAACTTCTGGTGGCCCTTGTTGGCTTCCTCCTTGTTGTCCTCCTCTTGGACCTCTTTGTTGTGCAAAAGTTGTTGTTGTAATTACTAATGCTAAAACAACTATAGCCCAAATTTTATTCTTTTTTAATTTCATAATTTAAAGTTATTATTATTAAAATTTTTAATGATTTCTATATCTTTATTCAAAGGAACGCAAGTTTTGCAGTGTGAAGAATTAAAATCAATGAACTGGCTAATTTTATCTATGAATACAGTTTTATAGTTAAAATATGATTAAAAAAGCTTGTTATTTCCATAGAAAACAACAAGCTCTTAACATTAATCAAACAATTATTTTTAATTTATATCTCTAACTAAACGTACATAATTTAATATTCTAACGGAATCTCCTTGTGGACCATGTCCATCTGCAAATTCAGTTGGATCACCATCTTTTGGATCGCTACGTTGAGCTCCAGCACCATGAACATCCGTCCAAGTATCAGTTCCCATATTCCCCATACAACGGCCAAATGCTAAATAAACTCCCCATCCACCTTCCATGCCGTCAGACTCAGCTTCGTGGGTTGTACTGCTCCAATACCAAGGATAATCATCTTCGCCAGCTTCATTCTGAATTACTGTGCTGTTAAAGGAGTCGTCAATAGTTGCCGAATTAGTTGTTGCTGGAGATTTTGTGTAATCTACAATTCCTTGTAATTCTTTTGCGTCAGGTAAACGCCAATCACTAAATCCGCCAAATTCAAAGTTTTCTGCATAACTTAAGGCATCTTTCCAAACCATACTTGTAGTACTATCATCTTGCATCCACATTAAACCTGTTGCATTATCAGATATGGTACCATCACCATTGTCAGTATATTGGTTTATACCATAAGTTTCACGACCACGAACCAATAAGTAATTATACATTTTATCTCCTCCCATAAATTCAGTTCCATAGCCTTTTATACGCCCATCAGCAAGGTTAACACCAAAAACAGTTTCAGGAACTTCATCACTTACATACACAGCTGTAGTAGCGCATTGTACATCAATTAAACGTTCTCTTGCACTCGTATCTCCGTAAGCAAAATCGAAGTAATTGGTATTGATAAAAGGAATTAAACCTGTTGTATCATCCCCTTGAACAGAACTTATATCACGGCCACTAAACATCATAAGAGAATACATTTCTTTAATTGTAGGCACACGCCAATCAGTATAACCACCAGTAGAAGTAGTATTTACAACCTCAAGAATATCGCTATATGATAATTTATCATCAGCATTAATACTATCGTCTCCATTGTGATCGAAAGATTGTTCCCACATTAACCCAGTAACCATATCAGTTACTGTACCATCACCATTATCTTTATAACTTGGTGTTTTACCTGGGTAATTAGCATTTTGCCCATAAAAGTCATCACCTACAGATTGAGTTGTAGTTTCAGTCGTATTATTAAAGAATTTTGATTGATTAGTTCCAACAATAGGAAATCCTGAAATATTAGGTAAATTTTCTGAAGTTTCTTCTGTCCCGTCGGTTGTATCAGTTATTGCATCGTCATCTTCACAAGCTATTATTGTAAAAGCCATGCATACACTAAAGCATAGTAAACTTAATTTTTTAAGTGTCATTGTTTTCATATTTATTAAATTTAGGGTGACTTATTTTTTTATGTTGAAACAAAGAAAGAGTAGATAGTCTTAAATGAAAATTAGAATCAACGTATTGGAGGTTTTTGTCTACCAAAGATGTTTATTTGATAATGGTTATTTTTAATCATCAAATTAGTAAGGAAAACTTCTAACAAAAAAAGAACCGACTATTTAAAGTGTCGATTCTTTTTGGGAAAATGAAAAGGGGTTTTTCTTAATATTTTAAAATTATACTGGCCAAGTATTAAAAGGTTGCTTTTCAAACTGCATGGTGTCATCTTCACCTTTAAATATGTTTAACCAAACTTGCCAGTTTTCATTATCCAATTCTGGGTAATCTAATCGGTAATGGCTGCATCTACTTTCTGTTCGCATAATAGATGCTTTAAGTTTCATTTCAGCACTAATAATCATATTTTTTGTTTCATGTGCTAAACGTAACTCGTGCATATTTGAAGCTCTTAACATTGGTATATGGTGATCTCTTAATTCTTCTACATAAGCTAAAGCAGCTTTTAATAAGTTCTCTTTTTTTATGTAAATAATAAAATTAGGAATCATAATACCTTGTAAGGTTTGAGTTACCCAAGCCGGACTATAACCTGCTTCAAGTTTTAATGGCGCTAATATTTCTTCTTCAATTTCTTTCATTTTTGAAGTCGAAATTTTAATTGAATTTATGTTTTTACAATACTTAGCGGCAGCCTCACCAGCAACTCCACCTTGAACTGCTGAGCCAGCTAAAGATGATCCTATTTGAGTATAAATTGCTCCAGCCATATACGAACCTAAAGCATCTCCAGCAGCATATAATCCGGGAATAGTAGATTCACATTGATCGTTAATTGGAACTAATCCTTCAGATTTATGTATTGACATACCAGCAGATGAACCTCCAACAATACTTCCACCCATTCCTGGAGGTGCTCCTTCTCCTTTACCCCCTTTTGGCGGACCTCCTTTTCCACCTTTTGGAGGTCTTCCACCTTCTTTTCCTCCTGGTGGTGTATCATTGTGACGCATAAACTCTTCTGGTGTATAAGGACCTCCGCTAACTTTAGTTTGTTCTCCAGATCCTGGAGGGCCCATTTTTAAAGGGCTTCCGTTATTATAAGCTACATAATTCATATCAACACCTAAATCATGGCGAATCTCAACACCTGTAGTACTTGGTTTTTGTTCAAACATATCTCCCCAACCATCATAACAAGCTGCTACATTTTCTGATTTTCCAGGGTGACCATCGTTCCATTCTTTACCTGTAACTTTTGCGCCAATATTATAAGCCATTATTGTACCGTCGTGTGTAAGATCACAAATTGGGAATCCATTAGGTTTAAAACCTCCTGCACCAGTACATAAAATAACACTTTTTGCTTCATAAAATAACACTTTTTGCTCATCAATACTAAAACCTGCAGCACCAACAACCTTATCGTTTTCTTTTATTAAATGTGTTATTGTTATTCTTTCTTGAACAGTAATATTTCTTTCTACAATAGGTTTGCTAAAACTTTTATTATACAATGAAGAATCGAAAAAACCCCATTCTTTTAATTCAATTACACGAGCCAAAGAATGCTGAGCCATTTGCTTGGTGTAAGCATTATTATTAGTGCCTAATGCGGAACGTGAAACTTTAACAACAAATTCATCTAAACTTAAATCTTCTTTTTCAGGATCAAAAGCAAAAATTCCTTTAGCAAAAGGTGTTTGCCCTGAAGCTCCTAATCTTCCTTTGGAAACCATTAATACCTTTGCACCAGCATCATGCGCTTTTACAGCGGCAAATAAACCTGCCATTCCACTTCCAATAACCAAAACATCAGTACTAATTTTATTAACATCTAGTGATTCTACATCAATTCCTGTATTATTTAAAGCCCAGTCTAACGGCATTCCCATTGCAGACATTGCCGCTAAACTTGCAGCAGCCCCACCAGCTAAGCTTATAAATTTACGTCTAGACATTTCCTGTTTTTCGTTTTGCTTTTTCATTTTTTTGAAGTTTTAAATAAATAGGTTTTTAGCAAATAATAAATTCCACTTGCCACCATTAACACATAGTAAATTGAAAATGAAGTATTGCTATGGCGACCAATATTTACAACGTGCCAGGTTGCTGCTACTACAAATAACAAGGTTAAATAACCATGTAAATTTCTCCAAGTTTTATACTTTAAATGAAGTTTAAACCTAAAAAAGGACGTTATTAAAAGTACTAGCATTGAAGTATAAGCTATTAATCCAAGTATAATTCCTAAGCTACTAAATGTTGTAATTATTCTTATAAACGCATGGGTTGGAGTTACTCCATTATCAAAAAACTTTGGAACTATAATAAAAAATGGATGCAATAATAAAATTGAAATAAATAGATAACCTATAAATTTATGAATAGCTAAAACATTAACCATTCTAATTTTTTTAACCAATGTTTTATTCAATCTTGAAGTAAAAAATTGAGATAACAATAAAGTAAAACCTAAAATGGTAATTAGTGAAAGCGTTTGCATAAGGAAACTTCTTTTAGGAAAATCTCCTTGAAAATATAATAATACTGGCATTCCTATGAACGCAAGAATTAATGCTATTAATTTAAATATGTAGTGTTCTTTTTTCATATCTAATATTCATTTTTATCCCCATGATACAATTACGGGAATGGTTTTTTCTGGAGAAATTGTTATAGCATCTACCGGACAGTACATACGACATAAATGACATATTTGACAGTCTTCAGGATATAAAATTTCTGCTTTTTTTGAGTCAGGATTTAACCGGATAACATCGGTTGGGCAGCTTTTAATACACTCTTCGCAACCAATGCAACCATTTATACTTTTAATAGACATAATTCTTTGTTTTCTAGGTTTATTTCCTAATATGAGAACAAAGTAATAGTATGTATAGTTGAATTTAAAATATATTCAACCAAGGGAGTAAAAATCCATACAAACTAACTAGGTTTAACTACCAATCAATTTATACAAAAAGTAATAAGAATAAAGTTAAGAGTTAAGTTTTACTTATTTTCGTGATTGAAATTATTCGATTTTTCATCAATTAAGCCAATTTTTTTAGCTCTAGATTCCCAATTTTTCCTTGCCAAATGTTGAAGATCGGCAACGTTATCGCTTTCATCCATAATCTCATAACCAAGAAGCGTTTCAATAACATCTTCCATAGTAACAAGTCCACTAGTTGTTCCAAATTCATCAACAACTAAAGCAATATGCTCACGGTTAGAAACCAATGTTTCAAATAAATCTGGAATTGGTGTATTTCTATTAGTTACTAAAATTTCACGTTTAATAGAAGAAAGAGGTTTTTCACCATTACCATTTATAATCTCTTGTAAAACCTCGTATTTTAAAATAACACCCGTAATGTTATTTGAGTTTTCTTTATAAATTGGAATTCTTGAAAATTGAAGTTTTGGATGTTCATTAAAGAAAGTTTGAATAGAAATATCCTCTGAAGCTAATATCATAACTGTTCTAGGAGTCATAATATCTTTTGCTAAAACTTCTTTAAAAGTTAACAGATTTTTTATAATTGTACTTTCATTTTCTTCAAAAACACCTTCTTCTTTTGCTATATCCGTCATTGCATGAAAATCTTCACGACTTAATATAGACCCATGTACATTTTTCCCTCCAATTACTTTTGTTGTTAGTTGAAGAAGCCATAAAATACCTGTCCATTTTAATGGAAACATTAATACTACTAATGCTTTAGACGTGAAATTGGCTAATTGTTTCCAATAGGTAGCACCAACAGTTTTTGGTATTATTTCAGAAACTACTAAAATTAATAACGTCATTATCGCAGAAACAACTCCAACAATGTTGAACCCTAAAATATCAACTTTATAGTCTAAAGTTTCGGCTTGTACACCTACTAAAATTGCACCAACAGTATGTGCTATTGTATTTAAAGTTAATATGGCTATTAGTGGTTTATCAACATCTTTTTTTAAAATTTCAAGGGTATCTGCATAACCCTTATTTTCCTGTTTTTTTATGGAAACAAAAGTTGGCGTTACACTAAGTAATACTGCTTCTAATATTGAACATAGAAATGAAAAGAATATAGAAACTGAAGCGTAAAATATAAGTAATGACATTGTTATAAATTATTTAAGGCTAAATTAGGTAATTAATATTCATTATTAAATAAAAAAACATTGGATAAGCTGTCTTTTTTATTCTTTAATAATTTTAAGTATCATTGGTATGTTAAGATTCACTTTTACAAAATACAATCCAGTGGCTTTGTTTGATAAATCCAAATCAACTTTACCGTCAATTACTTGATATTTTTTTGCGGATAATAATTGTGATTGTAAATTATACAACTCAATAAAAACACTCTTTTCCGTAATTGGTAAAGCTATTTTTAAATTTCCTTTTGTTGGGTTTGGGTATGCCAATATATCATTTGATATAATAATGGATTTAGAATAAATCCCTTCACAAGCTAATTTTGTTTTCACTTCAACAAAATCACCATTTTTTACGTCAATTACAAACTCATTAGAATCAGTTTCCAAAACAAGCTTATTATTTACAAAAATTGAAAAAGGAGCTGTTCCGTTTTCAAGTATAACAGTTGCTTTACCTAAATTTAAAGTGGTTTTACCAGATACTTCATCACTTTCGGCAATATCAACCGAAAAACATTGCCTAAACGATTCATCAATTACTTCAATACAAAAGTCATAACTATTTGGTAAAAACCCAGATATTTCAACTGAATTGGTAAATTCTATCTTAGATCCATCTATAAAAATCGCATAATTATGGGCTTCTTTTGTTGAAATATTTATTTGTCCATTTCCAGTATCTGGACAAGTTTCTCCTATACCTTCAATTGTAAAATTATTTTCTGGCAACGAAAATATTGAACAACCTGTATCATCAACCTCACTGCCAAGTGGTGTAAATTCACAAATATCAATATCATTAATTACACCATCTTTATCATCATCATTTCCTATTACATTTTCTCCACAAATTTCTATACTCCAGTTTTGAATAGATCCATAATCATCTGGGCCACCATCAATTGCTTTCAAAGTCCAATTTCCATAAGACTCTTCGTTTTTAAACTCAGACAAACTTTCTTGTGGAATAAAACTACCCGTAAATGGTGAATTTCCAAAGATTATTGAATTATCTGCTTCATCATCAAATACTGTATTTGTATAATTTAATCCTTCATCACCATTATTTTCTGATAATATAACTTCCTTTCCCGACGGACTTTTTAATATTAATGTTAAATCTCCAACCCATTCATGAAGTGCATTAACAGTTACATTTATATCTGTTACAATTTTATTATCTACAATAGTTATTATAGAAGAAACACCTCTTGATGAATTATCCGGAATATTAAGTGGTGTATCTTTTGAACTGTTTGAACTACAAATAACATTTGCAGTTGTGAATTTAAAAACTTCCGAAAAACTGCTTTCTCCACAATTATTCTTTCCTTTTATTCTCCAATAATAATCTTTATTAAACTCAAGTAACTTTGGTTCATAATTATTTACAGTTGACGTTGATGCTTCAACAATAGTCTTAAAATCAATATCTGAGGCTATTTCAATTATGTATTCCTCAATATTGTCACTCAAATTCCAGTCCAATGAATAAGGTTCAAATACACTTTCTAAATTGTTCTCCGGTAAATTTAACTTTGGAGAAATAATATTATCTGAAAATACTTTTAAAAATACTGCAGTATTTTTTTCTTCATTTACAGATGTTCCTTTAACTGTAATACCATAGTCTCCATCATCTTCCTCTCCAATTCCTGAAATTTTCATTTCAACAGAAGTATCATTTTCTGAAGCAGATTCAGGATTAAAAGAAACAGTTGCTCCTTCGGGTAAATCCGTTGCGGTAAAAGTAGTTTCTTCATTAAAGCTTAAAAAAGTTTTATAAGTCATATTAAAAATCACTTCATTTGGCGCACAACTAATTTTTGAAGTAACATCAAAATCCATAACAAATTCTGACGTTTCAATAGAAATATTTTTAATATTGGTATTAAAGAACACATTACCTACACTTTCAATTTTAATTCTTCCAACAGTAGTAGTTTTACTAGGTGCCACTATATTATAAGAACCATTATTTGGCACATTTGAAGCCAAAGTAATTGGAAATGTTACCCCTCCATCCTCTGAAAATAGAATATTTACTTTAGCACAATAAATAGGATCTTTATCTGTATTGGCAACATCCCAATTTACAGTTTGAACCGTTCCTGCAGACCACTCTTCTTCTTCAGTTTGAGAAGTAACTTTAAAAGGTCCTGCCGTATTCACAAACTCTATATTTAACTCTTTGCTAGCGCTTTGCCCACCATTTTCATTATTATCTCTTACATTCACGCCAAACTTCATAGTTCTTGAAACTGAAGGTAAGACTTCCCATTCATTAGATGTATTTCCTCCTAACACTGTTTCCATACTAGGAAAAACTCTTGTTTCACTATCACTTGGTGGTATAGATCTAAATGAAGGCCCCTGATTTGATGTTGCTACTAAAGGATGAGCTGCCACTTCAGTATCTAATTGCTCCCACGTATATGTTAAATTATCACCATTTACATCTGATGCATTTGCTGTTAATTGAAATGGTGTTGAAACTGGAATTATATAATTTTGTAATACTTCAATAGTTGGTGCGCTATTATTTATTGTTGATATTGAACCACAAGAACTAGCGCCTTCTTCAATATTCGCCCAAATTTCTCGAATACTTACTAAATGAAAATAATCATCACTAAAATTTTCAACATTATATGGAGAACAAAGACCTGAATATGCCATTATTGTTGATCCACTACCGGGTTCTACAGCCGTACCTCTATAAGAATTACCAGCACAATTACCAGCCGTAGCATTAAAAGTATGATGGGCACCAAATTGATGTCCCATTTCATGCGCAACATAATCAATATCATAACTAGGGCCAATAGGTTTTGCATCACCTGTAATTCCTTTTGCTTTCTGACCAGGAATACAAGGAGAATTTAATTGGGCTAACCCACCACCTCCGGTACTAAAAGTATGGCCAATATCATAATTTGACGATCCAATAATAGCGTCAATTTTTTGTTGACTTTCATCAATTAAACTATCAGAATCATCATTTGAAAAACCATCATTAGCAGAATTTAAAAAAATAATATCTGTATTATTACTTACTAATTTCATTGTTAAAGCAACATCTCTTTCAAATATTGCATTCACGCGTGTAATTGTAGTTACAATTGCAGATAATACGGCCTCTTTTTTCTCGCTATCTGTCGCTGAGGCACTTATTCCTTGATTGTCTAAATGAAATTGTGAATATTCTCCCGTAGTAGCAATTGCCAACCTAAAAGTCCTTAATTTACCATCATCTGCATTTGATTGTTTAGCAGAAACATTAGTAGGCGCTTTGGAAGCATGTGAATTAAAATCATCAAATTTACATTGAAATGCTTCTTCGGGAGGAGACAAACTAGATTTGCGATAAACTAAATAAGAATTACTCTCTTTTAAAGGATCAATAAATGTTGTACTCGAAAGGTTATCTAGAATCATCCCATGAAAACCCATATTTGTTAAACTAAAACGTATCCTTAAATTTGGATTATCAATTCCCTTGCCGGTATATGTTTTAATATTTGGATATTTATTTTGAAGGCTTTCCTCCATAACTGAAGCTTCATAAACTTGAAATTTTTCCAATTCACCATCACTATTTGGAAAACTTAAAATTAAACTTGATCTACTAATTTTATTTTTTCTTATTGGTGCCTTTTTTAGATATTTTTTTAAAGACTCTAAATTAAGATTGAGTTCTGATAATTTATTTTTATTTGAAAATCCTTTAATATTTTCAATAGAAGTTTTCTGTGATATCGCTTTTTTAGACCATAATTTATCTATATTCTGAGCAGAAACGATATGAAAGAGCATTAAAAAAAACAGCGAAAATATATAATTCTTATTCAAACTTTTCATTCTTTATTCATTTTTGTGAAAATGCAACCAACAAATATAGGCGGTTTATAAGTAGCGCACAATTTCAATGCCATATTTATGAATTTACTATCATCAATTTAATTAAATACAGTATTTTTGCTACTTTACAATCATTAAAATCAGGTTTAACACTTTGGAAATTTATACCAGTTTATCTAATTATAAATCAACAAATAAAACTTTTGTTACCATAGGCACCTTTGACGGAGTGCATATTGGACATAAAAAAGTTATTAAAAAGCTGATTAAAAGTGCAAAGAAAAACAAAGCTACTTCTGTATTATTAACATTTTTTCCTCATCCAAGAATGGTTCTTCAAAAGGACCTTGATATTAAGTTAATTAACACCATTGAAGAACGCACAAAACTGCTTGAAAAGTTAGGTTTAGATGTTTTAATAATTCATCCTTTTAACGAAGAGTTCTCCAGGTATTCTGCTCTAGATTTTGTTAGAAAAATATTGGTAAATACATTAAATATTTCTCAATTAGTAATTGGTTACGATCACCATTTTGGAAAAAATAGAGAAGGTAATTTTGAACAATTACAAGATTATGGTTTTACTTATAATTTTAAAGTGAAAAAAATTTCCCAACAAGAAATTAAAGATATAACTGTAAGTTCTACAAAAATAAGAAAAGCAATTGAAAACAGCGAAATAGCTAAAGCCAACAGTTATTTAGGTTATAACTTCATGCTAAATGGCACTGTAATTCACGGAAATAATTTAGGTGAAAAAATAGGATTTCCAACGGCTAATTTAAATATTAGTGAAGATTATAAACTTGTTCCAAAAACGGGTGCTTATATAGTTAAATCTAAACTTGGTAATAAATTTTATTTTGGAATGATGAATATAGGTTTTAGACCAACAGTGAGTGGAAAAAACCAAACAATTGAAATTCACTTTTTTGATTTTAAGGGGAATTTATACGATAAAAAAATAAAAATTGAAGTCATTAGTTTTTTAAGAGACGAGCACAAATTTGATTCTATAGAAAACTTAAAAATTCAATTAGAAAAAGACAAACTCAATTCAATTAACTTTCTTAAAAACGAATATTCTAAAACAAATTTTTAAATTAGTAATATGAAAAATTTGTTGATTGTGCTTCTTTTATTGACTGTCTCTTGTAAATCTAAACATGAAATAACTGAACATATCAATCAAAAAACTACTATTTGTCCTGAAAACAGTAATTGTACAATTGAGTTAATACCTAATAAATCTTTAGAGTTTAAAACTGATAATTTTGGAATTCTATATCCCGTTATTTCTGACGGAGAACATGTAATATTAAAATATACATTTCAAAAAAAACCTATTAAAAATACACAAGACAGTAATTACTCTGAAATTATTTACGCTGAATTAAATAAAACTATTTCTAATAAATCTTTACAAAACAAGAGCCTTCAAACTATAAAATTACATTTCGGACGACTATGCTATTGTAAAGGAACTACGGGTTATTTTCCTATTAAAAAAGGTGATTTTGAAATTTCAAACCTCAAAAATGATAAAGTAAAAATTGCTTTAAATTTTAGCATTTCTGAAGTGCCTCAAATAATTTCTAATTTTGAAGAAACCATTTCTTTAAAATCAAATTAAACTATTTGGTTTCTTTTCATAGCAATTTATTAAATTTGCCGTTCAATTAAAACTTAGAACAATGTTACAAGTTGGATTTATTAGAGAAAACAGAGAAGCTGTTTTAAAAGGTTTAGCAAAGAGAAATCTAAAAAACGCTGAAGAATTAGTAGATAATACTATTTTGGCTGATGAAGAAAGAAGAACAATTCAAACAGAATTAGACACTGTTTTAGCTGAATCAAATAAATTATCCAAAGACATTGGATTACTTTTTAAATCAGGAGAGCGTCAAAAAGCTGAAATTTTAAAACAAAAAACTGTTTTATTAAAAGAGCAGTCTAAAGATTTAACTGAAAAACTTCAGAATAAAGCTATAGAACTTCAAGACTTATTGTATTTAATTCCTAATATTCCTAACGAAATAGTTCCTGCCGGATCTACTGAAGATGATAATGAAACTATTTTTGAAGAAGGTGAAATTCCTGTTCTTCATAAAGATGCATTGCCACATTGGGAACTAGCAAAAAAATATGATATCATAGATTTTGAACTTGGAAACAAAATAGCTGGTGCCGGATTTCCTGTATATAAAGGAAAAGGAGCAAAATTACAACGTGCAATAATCAACTACTTTTTAGATAAAAATTCTGAAGCAGGTTATGATGAAGTTCAAGTTCCTCATTTAGTAAATGAAGCTTCTGGAATTGCAACTGGTCAATTACCCGATAAAGAAGGGCAAATGTATCATGATGCGCAAGATAATTTATATTTAATTCCAACGGCTGAAGTTCCTGTCACAAATATATTTAGAGACGTTATTTTAAAAGAAGAAGATTTTCCTATTTGCAAAACAGCTTATACTCCTTGTTTTAGACGCGAAGCTGGTTCTTACGGAGCGCATGTTCGTGGATTAAATAGGTTACACCAATTTGATAAAGTTGAAATTGTTCGTGTTGAGCATCCTACAAAATCTTACGAAGCTTTGGATAGCATGGTAAACCACGTAAAAAGTATTTTACAAGAATTAAACCTTCCCTACAGAATTTTAAAATTATGTGGTGGCGATATAGGTTTTACCTCAGCATTAACATTTGATTTTGAAGTTTTTTCAACAGCTCAAGATCGTTGGTTAGAAGTAAGTTCTGTTTCTAATTTTGAAAATTTCCAAGCAAATAGATTAAAACTACGTTTTAAAAATAGCAATGGAAAAAGCGAATTAGCACACACATTAAATGGTAGTTCATTAGCTTTACCAAGAGTTCTAGCCGGCTTATTAGAAAATTGTCAAACTCCTGAAGGAATTAAAATCCCTAAAGTATTGGTCCCATATTGTGGTTTTGAGCTAATTAATTAGCACGTACAGTAATCAATTTTTTGTAGTGATTCATTTCAATTAAGGCATCAAAATATTTATGTAATTGACCTTTTTTCATGAATTTCACTGCATTCTTTTTAGCTGTTTCGTATTGTTTGATTAATTCTTTCATAATGTAAAAATTTAGTTTGTTTGTATTATTAAGACAATATCTATGCCAAATTGTTACAGCATTTTCTCAAAATAGGAAGTATTTATAAAAATTTTAACACTTCTTTAATTATCTTTGAATGAATTAAAACACTTAAATGCGCAAAATTATTTTCTTACTTATCTGTTGTTATTCCCTACAAATAAAGGCGCAAGATGCATCGCTTGCTTATCTTTATTTTAGAAATGGAGAATACGAGAAAGCTGCATCTTTGTACAAAACATTGCATGAAAAAAACCCAATAAATACTAGTTACTTAAACTATTTAGTGGATTGCTATCAACAAACAGAAGATTTTAATAAAGTAAAATCGCTCTTAAATACCCAACTTAGTAAAATTCCAAATCAACACTATTTATGGGTTGAACTAGGTTATAATTATCAACTGCAACATAAACAAGATAGTGCTGAAGTTTATTATAAAAAAGCAATAAACTCTATTGAAAAATCTAGTAATCAGGGATATTTAATAGGTAGAACTTTTCAAGGAAATTATTTATTAGATTATGCTCTTACTTCCTATCAAAAAGCAATGGAATTAAATCCTTCTGCAAATTACAACCTTCAAATAGCTTCAATTTATGGTGAAAAAGCTGATTTAGAAAACATGTTTAAAACATATCTAAACCTTGTTGAATCTAATCCCAATTATTTGTCTTCAGCTAAAATATATATTAGTAAATATATTACTGATGATCCTGAAAATGAATCGAATAAGCACTTAAAAAAATTATTAATTCAACGAATGCAAAACAACCCTCAAAATAGTTGGAATCAATTATTAAGCTGGTTATTTATGCAGCAAAAGGATTATGGAAAAGCTTTAATTCAAGAAAAAGCATTATTTAAAAGAAACCCTACAAATTTAAAAAGCATTATTGATTTAGGTTCCATAGCTTTTGAAAATAAACAATACATAATTTCTAAAAACTGTTTTACATATGTTTTAGAAAACACCACAACTAAAGAAGAGCAGATAACTTCTAAATTATATTTATTGCAATCGGATCTGGAATTGAATGCACCAATTACTGAGATTGAAAATCAATTCAACCAAATTTTTAATGAATATGGTAAAAATATAAACACTTTAAACATTCAGTTAAAATTTGCAGAATTTTTAGCATTCAAAAAAAACCACCCTTCAGAAGCTATTACAGTTCTTAAGAAAGCCTTAAAACTACCCTTAAATGAATTTCAACAAGGGCAAACAAAAACAAAATTAGCAGACATTTATTTATTAACAAATAAATTTAGTACTGCTCTAATTCTTTATACACAAGTACAAAATAAATTAAAAAATCATGAAATAGGACAAAGTGCACGATTTAAAATTGCACAAACATCTTATTTCAAAGGAGATTTTGAATGGGCACAATCACAGCTTAAAGTATTAAAAAACTCCACATCTCAACTAATTTCTAATGATGCTTTAGATTTAAATTTATTAATAACCGATAACGCCTTTAAAGACAGTTTAAAAGTAGCATTAAAGAAATATGCGTATGCAGATTTACTGTCTTATCAAAATAAAAACAGACAGGCTATAGATTCTTTAAATATTGTTTTAAATAACTTTAAAGGCCATCCAATAGAAGACGAAGCATTATTTAAACAAGCTCAATTATTTGAAAAAACCAATGATTTTGATAAAGCAATTTTAAATTATTTGAAAATAATAGCGTTAAACAAAGATGATATTTTAGCTGATGACGCAACTTTTAATTTAGCCGAATTGTATTTAAATAAAATGAACGACATTGAAAACGCTAAAAATTACTACAAAAAAATTGTTTTTGAATATCCCTCAAGCATTTATCTAGTTGATGCTCGAAAAAAGTATAGAAAACTTAGAGGAGACAATATTAACTGAAACCTAGAATCTTTGTACCTTTGAATAGTAAACCACCTTAAAAAAAAACTATGTATATATATAATGTTACAACCAACGTTAGCGAAGCAATTCATAAAGAATGGCTTACTTGGATGAAACAAACCCATATTCCGGCAATGCTGGCAACAGGAAAGTTTTCAAAAGCAAAAATGGTTCAAGTATTGGTTGAAGAAGAAATGGGTGGCGTAACATATTCTGTACAATATACCACAGACAGCGCTGAAACTCTGGAAGCATATTATAATGAAAATGCTACCAAATTAAGAAATGAGGCAATGCATTTATTTAAAGATAAATTAGTTTCATTTAGAACAGAACTAAAGCTTATTAATGAACAATATAGTATGAGTTTAAAAAATTAATTTTATGAGTGTAAGAGCAAAAAAACACTTAGGTCAACATTTTTTAAAAGATGAACTAATAGCACAACAAATTGCTGATAGTTTAACTGGAAACGCATATAAAAACGTATTAGAAATTGGTCCTGGAATGGGTGTTTTAACAAAATACTTGCTCAAAAAACCATTTACAACCCACGTTATTGAAATAGATACAGAATCGGTTGAATATTTACAGGCACACTACTTAAACTTAGCCAATAGAATTATTGAAAAAGATTTTCTAAAAGTTGATTTAAAAGAATTTTTTAGAGACGAACAAGTTGCCATTATTGGTAATTTTCCATATAATATCTCAACACAAATAGTTTTTAAAACACTTGAAAACAGAGATCAAATTCCAGAATTTGCTGGTATGTTTCAAAAAGAAGTAGCCAAGCGTATTGCAGAAACAGCAGGAAGTAAAGTTTACGGAATTTTATCAGTTCTAACACAAGCTTTTTACGATGTTGAATATTTATTTACCGTTCCACCAACAGTATTTAATCCTCCTCCAAAAGTAGATTCTGGAGTTATAAAACTTACTAGGAAAGAAAATTACGAGTTACCTGTTGATGAAAAATTATTTTTTAGAGTTGTAAAAACAGCTTTTCAACAAAGAAGAAAAACACTTCGAAATAGTTTAAAAACAATGAATTTATCAGATAGTTTAAGAGAAGACCCTATCTTTAATCAACGTCCTGAGCAATTATCTGTTCAAGAATTCATTAATCTTACTTCTAAAATAGAAAAAGATGCCGTTTGAAATTACAACAGAATACATAGAAGAAATTCAACAACTAATTGCTGAAAAGAATAATAAAACACTTCTAAGTAATTTAGAAGAATTTCATTATGCTGATATTGCAGAATTAATTGAAGAACTTGATACCGAAGAAGCCATTTATTTAATAAAATTATTAGATAGTGATGTAACGGCTGAAGTAATTGCCGAATTAGACGAAGATGATCGTGAACAAATATTAAAAGGACTTTCTTCAAAAGAAATTGCGGAAGAACTTAATGAATTAGATACCGATGATGCTGCCGATATTTTCTCGGAACTTTCTGACCAACAAAAAGAAGAGGTAATTTCTCATATTGATGATTTAGAACACGCCAAAGAAATTGTTGAACTTTTACGTTATGATGAAGATACTGCCGGTGGTTTAATGGCAAAAGAATTAGTAAAAGTAAATGAAAATTGGAATGTACTTACTTGCGTTAAGGAAATGCGAGCACAAGCCGAAGAAGTTTCTAAAGTTCATTCAATTTATGTTGTAGATGATAATGATGTTTTAAAAGGGCGTTTATCTTTAAAAGATTTATTAACCACTTCAACAAAAACAGCTATTAAAGATGTTTACATTAATAAAGTAGATTCTGTAAATGTTCATGAAAAAGCTGAAGATGTTGCACGTATTGTACAAAAATATGATTTAGAAGCCATTCCTGTAGTTGATGAGATGGGACGTTTAGTAGGTAGAATTACTGTTGATGATATTGTTGATGTAATTATAGAAGAAGCAGAAAAAGATTACCAAATGGCTGCAGGTATTTCACAAGATGTTGAAGCCGACGATACCATTTGGGAACTTACAAAAGCACGTTTACCTTGGTTAATTTTAGCCTTGTTTGGAGGTTTTATAAGTGTATCTGTATTAGGTGGTTTTGGAGATGCAATGAAACAATTCCCTGAGTTATTTTTCTTCACACCTTTAATTGCTGCAATGGCAGGAAATGTTGGTGTACAATCTTCTGCAATTGTTGTACAAGGTTTAGCAAATGATAGTTTAAGAGGTTCTTTATGGAAAAGACTTATTAAAGAAGTAACTCTTAGTTTTTTAAATGGATTAATTCTTGCTTTACTATTAATGTCTGCCGGAATGTTCTTTTTAGGATTTCAATTTAAAGTTGGATTAACAGTTGCTATTTCATTAATTTCTGTTATAATTATTGCTTCAATTATAGGGACTTTTGTTCCAATTATTTTAGATAAAAGAAATATAGATCCAGCCCTAGCTACTGGACCTTTTATAACTACTAGTAATGATATTTTAGGAATATTAATTTACTTCTTAATCGCTAAAACTATTTTAGGCTTTTAACTAATTCTTAAACTGAAACTTCTTAAATAAATCCCAAAGTACAACACCGCAACTTACCGAAATATTTAAAGAATGCTTCGTGCCAAATTGTGGAATTTCAATACAATAATTACTTGCAGAAACAACTTCTTGTTGCACTCCTTTTACTTCATTCCCCATTACAATTGCGTACTTTTGGTTGGGGTCAATATTAAAATCTTGTAGCATTGTACTATTCTCAGCCTGCTCTATAGAAGCTACTTTTACATTTTCTTCTTTTAATTTTTGAACTAAAGAAAGTGTGTCTTCAATATATTCCCAAGCTACAGATTCTGTTGCCCCTAATGCCGTTTTATGAATTTCTTTATGTGGTGGTTGAGCTGTAATACCGCACAAATAAATTTTTTCAATTAAAAAAGCATCACTTGTTCTAAAAACGGATCCAATATTGTTTAAACTTCTTATGTTATCTAACACCACTATTAAAGGAATTTTAGCCGTTTTTTTAAAGTCTTCAACATTTAGCCTTCCCAGTTCGCTATTTTTTAATTTTCTCATAATTTTTTAATATATATGTAATGAAATGTAACATAAACGTCACTCTGAACTTGTTTCAGGGTCGCATTAATTAAAGTGTTGATTCTTATGTTATGAAATGCTAAAAAAAATTCAGCATAACGATAATTAAATTCTTGTTATTAATTTATTGGTATTCTACTTATCAATTGAATTATGTGATTCTTTTCAATCATTAAATTTTTCAATCTTTCAATATAAAATGTAACTTCGCAAAACTAACTTAATTTCCTAAAAAATTGGCAGCAAAACCAAAGAAAGTAACCCCTTTAATGAAACAATACAATGCAATTAAGGTGAAATATCCTGATGCAATGTTACTATTTAGAGTTGGAGATTTTTATGAAACCTTTGGAGAGGATGCCAAAAAAGCAGCGCATGTTTTAGGAATCATTTTAACCAAGCGAGGTGCTGGTAGCGCTACCGAAACGGCACTTGCAGGTTTTCCACACCACTCATTAAACACTTATTTACCTAAGCTGGTAAAGGCAGGAATGCGTGTTGCAATTTGTGATCAGTTAGAAGATCCAAAAATGACAAAAACCATAGTAAAACGTGGTGTAACCGAGCTAGTAACTCCTGGTGTAGCATTAAACGATGAAGTTTTACAGTCTAAAACAAATAATTTTTTAGCTGCTATTCACTTCGGAAAAAAACAAATTGGAGTTTCTTTTTTAGATGTTTCTACCGGTGAATTTTTAACAGCTCAGGGCAATAGTGAATATATAGATAAATTGTTGCAAAACTTTAATCCAAGTGAAGTTTTGGTTCAAAAACAACATAAAAATAAGTTTTTAGAACTTTTTGGTGATCGATTTTATACATTTTATTTAGAAGATTGGATTTTTCAGACTGAATATGCGCTTGAAACATTAACCAATCATTTTAAAGTAAAAACATTAAAAGGTTTTGGTGTTGACGATTTACATGAAGGTATTATTTCTTCGGGTGCTGTACTTTATTATTTAAGCGAAACCCAACATAACAAATTAGATCATATTACGGTAATTAACCGAATTTCTGAAGACAACTATGTTTGGATGGATCGTTTTACCATCAGAAATTTAGAGTTATACAATTCTACTTCGGTAAATGCAGTAACATTGTTAGATGTTATTGATAAAACTATTTCGCCAATGGGTGGAAGGTTATTAAAACGTTGGTTGGCACTGCCTTTAAAGGATATTAACAGAATAAAAAAACGGCACGATATTGTAAAATATTTAATTGATACTGATGCTTTTTTAGATTTAGCAACTTACCAAATTAAGCAAATTAGTGATATTGAACGTTTGGTTTCAAAAGTTGCAACTGGGAAAGTAAATCCGCGTGAAGTTGTTTTGTTAAAAAACTCTTTAAACGCTATAATTCCTATAAAAGAAGCTGCTGAAAAGAGTAAAAATGAATCGTTAAAAATTATTGGAGAACAATTACAAAATTGCAATACGCTTCGCGAAAAAATTACCAAAACATTAAACGAAGATGCTCCGGTAAATATTAATAAAGGAAATGCCATTGCAAGTGGAATTTCAAAAGAATTAGATGAATTAAGAGCAATTTCAACATCTGGAAAGGATTATTTAGATGCAATGTTGGCGCGTGAAATTGAACGCACTGGAATTACTTCATTAAAAATAGCATTTAATAATGTTTTTGGATATTATATTGAAGTTAGAAACTCACATAAAGATAAAGTTCCTGAAGAATGGATTCGTAAACAAACCTTGGTAAATGCAGAGCGTTATATTACTGAAGAATTAAAAGAATACGAAACCAAAATCTTAGGAGCCGAAGAAAAAATTGGTAAACTAGAACACGACCTTTTTGCTGAATTAATTAGTAATTTGTTAGATTATATTCAACCAATACAGTTAAATGCGCAGTTAATTGGACAAATAGATTGTTTGTTGTCTTTTGCTGAATTAGCTAAATATAATAATTATGTTCGTCCACAAATTGATGAATCTTCAGATTTAGAAATTAAAAACGGACGTCATCCTGTTATAGAAAAACAATTACCAATTGGCGAAGAGTATATTGCAAATGATGTTGTTTTAAACAGAACTCAACAGCAAATAATTATGATTACCGGTCCTAATATGTCTGGTAAATCGGCAATTTTACGTCAAACAGCATTAATTGTTTTGTTAGCTCAAATGGGAAGCTATGTACCTGCACAAAATGCTAGAATTGGTATTGTAGATAAGATTTTTACTCGTGTTGGTGCCAGTGATAACATTTCAATGGGCGAATCTACTTTTATGGTAGAAATGAATGAAACTGCAAGTATTTTAAACAATATTTCGGAACGTAGTTTAGTGTTATTAGATGAAATTGGACGAGGAACAAGTACCTATGACGGAATTTCAATTGCTTGGGCAATTGCTGAATACTTACACGAACATCCTTCAAAAGCAAAAACATTATTTGCTACACATTATCACGAGTTAAATGATATGACTAATACATTTAACCGTGTGAAAAACTTTAATGTATCAGTTAAAGAGTTAAAAGATAAAGTAATTTTCTTGCGTAAATTAGTTTCAGGAGGAAGCGAACATAGTTTTGGTATTTACGTTGCAAAACTAGCTGGAATGCCAACGGCTGTAATTCATAGAGCTACTAAAATGCTAAAACAATTAGAGAAAAATCACACAAATGATGATGTTAAGGAAACACTTAAAAATGCTTCTGAAGATGATATGCAATTAAGCTTTTTTCAATTGGATGATCCATTGTTAGAAGATATTAAAGAGGAGATTCTTTCAACAAATATTGATACTTTAACACCTATTGAAGCATTAATGAAATTGAATGAAATTAAACGAATGCTTATTAAGAAAAAATAGAATTAATTAAGTAAACTCCGTAATTCTCAACTTAAATCAGAATCTCATTATATAATCGTTAATAATTATGAGAACCTGAAACAAGTTCAGGTTGACGAATTTAAAAAAAAAATAGTAAAAGTATAATGGTAAATAATTTAGAACAGGGCTTTTTTGGTATTGGTATTCAAAATGGTAAAACTCCTGAAAACTTAGGTGTTTTATGGCGTTCTGCTCAAAATATGGGAGCTAGTTTTATATTTACTATTGGAAATAGGTATGCAAAACAAGCTTGCGACACGCATAAAGCTGTTGGCGCAATGCCTTATTTTCATTATGAAAATTTTCAAGATTTCTACAAAAACCTGCCTAAAGGAGCACAATTAGTTGGTGTAGAATTAGACGAAAAAGCAGTGCATCTTGAAACATTTACACATCCAAGACGTTGTGTATATCTATTAGGAGCTGAAGATCACGGATTGTCTAACGCTGCTATTGAAAAATCACATTTTTTAGTGAAATTTAAATCTACACTGAGTTTAAATGTGTCTGTTGCAGGTAGTATTATAATGTATGATAGACAAATGAAACTAAACTTTAGTTAATTGTAGTATCTTTTCTCTGTAAAAACATGAATCTTCTTAAAAAAACACAAAATTTATGTTCACATAGTTAATACATCATTTTTTTATTTGTTTTAAAAAAATTTCAAATAAAAAAAATCACGTACTTTTGTAAAAAATAATTTGAATGTTTTTATTTATAAGTGGAGCTGAAATTTTTGTAATACTAGTTATTGTAGTAATGCTTTTTGGTGCAGATAAATTACCCGAAATTGCTCGTGGACTTGGAAAAGGTATGAGACAGGTAAAAGACGCCACCAATGATATTAAACGAGAAATAAAAAATAGTGCCGAAAAGAACGATATTAACCTTGATATTGTTACTAATGTTAAAAAAGAAATTAGTAAAGTAACTGATAATATTGAAGATTTTAGTAGTCCTGTAAAAAAAATAAAAGACAATGTTATTGATGAAATAACGGGGCCTATTAAACGAACTAAATAAAGGTGGAATTACTCAATTCACTTATAGAATACGACAAACAACTTCTAATTTATTTGCATTCTCAAGGAACAATTTTTTGGGATAAATTTTGGCTTTTTATTACAAATCCATTTTATTGGATTCCTTTATTTTTTATATTATTTTATCTAGGATATAAAGCCTTCGGACTTAAAAAGGCCTGTTTAACAACATTTTTTACAATGTTAAGTGCAATTAGTTCATTTGCAATAGTAAACCTCATTAAAAACAATATTCAAAGATTAAGACCTATTAATGACACTTCAATTAATAAAAATTTTAGAATACTAATAGAGGCTAATGACTTTAGTTTTGTTTCTGGGCATTCAACCGTTTCATTTACAATTGCATTTTTATCTTTTTGGATTTTAAAGAAGTATTACAAATTATCTTATTTGATTTTTCTATTCCCAATTCTATTTGCTTATAGCCGCATTTATTTAGCTGCTCATTTTCCATTAGATATTTTATTTGGAGCAATTTTAGGATATTTTATAGCTGTTATATATTATAAAATTGTTTATTATTTTCTTTGTAAAATGTAAAACTATTTTACTCTACTAATTGTTAAACCATCTCTAATAGGTAGTAAAACTGTTTCTATTCTAGTATCTGTATTCAACAACTTATTATACTCTATAAGTATTTTAGTATCAACATCTTTTTTTTCAACTTCTTTAACAACCTTACCGTTCCACAAAACATTATCAGATAAAATTACCCCTCCTGAATTCATTTTATCAATTATTAAATTGAAATAGTTAATGTAATTAGATTTGTCTGCATCAATAAATACCAAATCAAATTTGTCATTTAATGTTGGTATAATTTCAATTGCATTACCAATTAACTGACTTATATTATTTTTATACAATGATTTATTAAAGTACTTTTTTGCAAAATCCTCTAACTCTTCATTTTTATCAATAGTAATAAGTTTCCCTTCTTTTTTAATTCCTTCAGCTAAACATAATGCAGAGTACCCTGTGTAAGTCCCTATTTCTAATATGTTCATAGGAGCTATTAATTTAGATAACATAGACAAAACTCTTCCTTGAAAATTACCACTTAGCATACGTGGATTTAATATTTTTTGCCAAGTTTCTTTATTCAATTCTTTTAATAGTTCTGGCTCATTTTGAGAATGATCTACTACATAGTTATCTATTTCGTCTGGTAAAAAACCCATTGTATTTTTTTTGATATTACAAAAAAACGGAACGTTTTTAAGGTTCCGTTTAATATTACTTTTTTAATTCTGTTTATTATAACTTTTCTAATACTTCTTGCTCCATTGTTTTTTTCTCTTCATCGCCCAAACATCTTTCTTCTTTTTTTATAACTTCTTTATGTTTATTAAAACACTTAGTCATTACTACATTTTGTTTAGAATATGTACCACAATTTTTACACAAAAAAATATGAATATTAAGTTTTATTTTGTCCCATAATGATGCTTCCCCATATTGGCTTTTGTCACAAATTGTTGTTGCTTCGTCACATGTTAATTTCATTATTTCGTTTCTTTAATTATTAAACCAATTTACTTCCATACATTTTCTTAGTTGAGTTCTTGCCCTATGAATAATAACCCATAGATTTGACGATGTAATATTTAATTCCTTACATATTTCTTCCGTTCCAAAATCTTGAATTGTTTTCATTCTAAACACCATAGCATACTTTTTTGGTAAATTACCAATACATTTTTCTAAAGCAACACTTAACTCTTCATTTTCAATAGATTTTTCAATATTATTAACCCAAGAACTAGGAACACGCTCTTCAATCCATTCTCCTTCTCTTTCCCCGTCTGAATAAAAATTCATTTTCACTTCTGCCTTTGCTTTAGCTGAATTTATTTTTCTATAATGATCAATAATTTTCCTTTTTAAAATGGAAATTAACCAGGTTCTTTCACTTGCTTTTCCCTGAAAATTATCCTTAGCTTTAAGTCCTGCAAAAAAAGTCTCTTGAACTAAATCTTTTGCAACCTCATGATTATTAACCCTACTAATTGTATAATTAAAAAGGTAATCCGCATGCAGTTTAATCCAGTCATTTGGACTAAGTTTATGTATCTTTTGTGTCATTTATTTTTATATAATGAATAGCTAAATTAATTTAAATATTTATCAATCAAATTAAATAGTTCTTCTTTATCAATAGGCTTAGTTAAGTAGGAATCAAAACCTTTACTTAACGCTTTTTCTTTATCCGACTCCATTGCAAATGCGGAGAGGGCAATAATAGGTAAATTTGGCTTTACTTCTTTAATTTTTTGCATTGCATCATTTCCATTCATTACGGGCATTTTAATATCCATAAAAACAATGTCAATTTCATTATTATTTAGTGCTAAATCAACAGCTTTCGCACCGTTTTCTGCAGCAATAATTTTATAACATGAATTTGAAAATAATTCATTAATATAAATCATATTATATTCTTCATCCTCAGCTACTAAAATTATAACATCTTTTTTCGATTTCATTTCTATTTTTTCTTTTTTTCTTTTTCTAACCTTAAGTGATTTCACCTTTATAAATGGAATTGTAAAAAATACTGTAGTTCCTTTTTTATCAGATTCAATCCACATTTTTCCTTTAAATAATTCAATAAATTTTTTAGATATAGACAAACCTAATCCAGTTCCTTTATTTTGCCTATTCAACTCTACTTCTGCTTGAATAAACCTATCAAATATCCTATCTTGTAATTTCTTATCAATTCCAATTCCTGAGTCTTTTACATAAAATTTAAGTTCAGTATCATGAAATTCATATCCAAATTCCACACCACCTTTTTCAGTGAATTTAAAAGCATTTGACAGTAAATTTGTAAGTACTTGATTTAATTTTGTTTTATCTATGCTTATAATACTATCCTCATCACTAAGTGCTTTTTTATAATTTATTTGAAGATTATTATCTTTTGCAATAGGACTGTAGAATTGTAATAAATCTTCTAATAATTTATTAATATTTACATTGCTATAGTAAAGTTGAACTGCTCCAGCTTCAATTTTTGAAATATCTAAAACATCATTAACAATAGATAGTAATTGCTTGCTACTATTTATAACAATTTTAGCATACTCTCTCCTATCATTATCGGCTAAGTTAGAATCTAAAAATAATTCTGAAAACCCAATAATTCCATTCATTGGAGTTCTAATCTCGTGACTCATATTTGCTAAAAAAGCAGATTTTAGTCTATCTGATTCTTGTGCTTTAAATAATGCATTTTTAAGCTCTGCCTGAGAATTTCTAATTTGAATAGAACTACTAATTTGATTTGCAACAAACTCTAACAATTGTACATCGCTTTCAGAATATGAATCCTCACTTAAATAACTTTGAACTACTATTGCCCCAAAAACTTTTTCTTGCGTTTTTAATGGAGCGCCAATCCATACTTTAGATTTTGGCCCAACCATATCTACTTTTCCTTCTTTTATTAATTTTTCATGTTCTGAAGTATTAACTTTTAAAGGTTTTTGCGTTTTAATTACATAACCGGTTAAGGTTTTTTCTGCGGGAATATCTTGTACTTCAAATTGATACTCATCAATAATAAAAGGTGCGCTAATTGTATCATTTTCTTCATTATAAAGAGCAATGTAAAAATTATTGGTATCTATAATCTTATGTAATTCATTTTTTATAAACTCACCAAACTCATGAAAGTTATTTATTGTTAAAGCAGCCTTTGAAATGTTATAAATTACACCTTCTAGCTCCTCATTTTTTACACGTTCTGTTATATCTCTAATTACTGCATGAATTGCAATTTTATCATCATTTTCTTCAATTTTAGTTAAAGAAACCTCAGCCGGAAATACTTGTCCGTTTTTTCTTTTATGATACCACCTAAATCTATTACTTCCCTTTTCTATCGCAATTTTAATAAGTTCTTCGGCCTTTAAAAAAGAGCTAGTTCCATCTGGTTGAAAATCCGGAGATAGTTGAGAAAGGTGCAGTTTAATCAATAAATTTTTATCCTCATAACCAAATATTCTTAAAGTAGATTCATTACAATCTTCAAAAAAACCATCTTTCAAAATCATTACAGAATCTATAGACTTTTCAAAAATATCTCTATATTTTTTTTCTGATTTTTCAAGTAATTTTTTAGAATTTAATTTTTCCGTTATGTCTTCGGCCAATGATGCTATTCCTATAGAATTTCCTTCTGCATCTTTTAAAGCTACATTATACCAATCACAGGTAATAATATCTCCATTTTTTGTAATATTATCATTTGTATTTCTATACCCGCCTTTTTCATCAAGCAAATTCTTTGCAACGCAATTTACATTTGGTCTTATATTCTCTGGAACAATTAATTCGAGACCATTTTTTCCTTTAATTTCTTCAGCTGAATAACCAAAAATTCTTTGTGCCGAATTATTCCATTCTAAAACCTTCATTTGAGGGTCCCAAATAATTGAAGCCAAAGGAGTGTTTCTAAATTGATCTTCTAATCTTTGATTACTCTCAAAAAATAAATCTTGTGCTTTTTTCTTACCTGTAACATCCTGAATAACTCCTTGAATATGAGTGGTTTTACCTTTCTCGTTTTTATTTATATCATAGTTTACTTCTACCCACTTAATTTCCCCAGATTTAGTTAAAATTCTAATCGGGTTTGCTTTAAATCTTTCCGAATTAGATTCTTTTCTAAATTCAAAAAACTTCATTCTCATTTCTAACAAATCATCGGGATGAACTAATTCATGAATTTTAACTTTTCCATTTAAAAGTTCAATATGAGTATAACCAAATAAATCAATAGCATTTTCTGATGCAAATACAACTGGAAAATTTTTGGCATTTTCGCATAAAATTGCCACGGAAGAACTTTTATTTATAATATTATAGGCTTCTCTTATTTTAAATTCTGAAATTTTTTCATGTGTTATTTCATTAAATAGTATAAGCATCCCATCTTTTGATGGTATCATTCTATTTTCAAACCATCTTCCCCAAGGTGAAAAATAATTTTCAAAAGTTACAGGTTTTCTACTCTTAAAAGCTTTCTGATATTCATCAAAAAATACATCTCCCTCTTTTTCTGGAAACTCAGCCCATATATTATTTCCTATTAAGCTCTCAACTGGTTTCCCTAAAATATCTGCGGCTTCTTTATTTAAATATAAATAATTAGAATTATGATCAAGTATCACAAATCCGTCTTTAATACTTGATAAGGTATTTGATAATAAATTTTTTGTAGTGTTTAATTTTTTTTCTGAAATTACATTTTCAGTTATATCCTGACATATTCCTATAATTCTTACAATTTTTCCGTTTTCAATAATTACAGTTCTCTTCTCATAAACATATTTAAGCTCACCTTTTTTAGTTTTAATTCTATATTTAATAATTTTTATAGGATTATTAAGTAAATATTCAACCTGAAAATTATTAACTAAATTTAAATCTTCTTTATGAATTATTGAAAGGTAATACTCTAAACTTGGTGTTTGAGATTGCGCTTCTAACCCAAGCATATAAAAAAGTTCATCAGACCAGTTTAATTTTTTTTCTTTAAAATTATAATACCAACTTCCAATTTTTGCTATTGATTGTGACTCTTTGTATCTACTTTCACTTTCAGCTAAGGCGTTTCTAATTTGCAGTCTTTCTGTAACGTCTTCAACTGAAACTATAACCTTATCTAATGTTTCTTCACTTCCATCCGCAACCTTAAAATTAACAAGCACATTAAATTCATCCCCTTTTAATGTTTTATTTACAGTTTCTATTGTGGTTTCTTTTTTACCTAGTAAAATATCTACCAAAAGCTTTGAAAAACCTTCGTTTGATTTTTCTGTAAAAACTATATTCAAATTATCTAAAAGCTGCTCTTTACTTTCTGCTTTATACAATTTAAGCGTAATCTTATTCACCTCATTTATGCTGACTAAAGAAACAATTTTAGAAATTACTTGAGGATTATTATTTATATAAGTTTTAATATCAGTTTTGCAATCCTTTATTAAAGAATCTATATATAATTTTGCTTTTGAAAAGTCCTCTATCCACAATGAAACTGGAGCATTTTCAAAAAATGTAAAATATTTATCGAAGTCAATATTCGATTCTCTACTATTAAAATAGTTCTCTTTTTTATTTGGTAAATCTTTTTTAGCCATTTATTCTATTTTCATTGTAGATTAGAAAACATATAAATATAAGCAATTTTATAAACTTTTAATTTGATAATCTAAAATCACTCTTTTTATTCTCTAAAAACTACTTTCACCTGGGTTCCTTTATCCTTCTCGCTAATGATTGACACCTTTGCATTATGTAATTTTATTATTTTCTGAGCAACTGGTAATCCAAGACCTGTACATTTTTCATTATTATTAGATTTTGTATTCTCAGTAAAAAAGGGTTCAAATACCATATTAACACATTCTTCTGAAATACCAACTCCTAAATCGGAAATAATTGTTTCAATATTTCCATTATTTTTAGCAACTTCAATATTTACTTCTGAATTTTCATTAGAATAACGAATTGAATTGTTTAATATATTAGACAATGCAATTTTTAAATAATTTTTATCAATATTTAAAAATATATTATTCTCTGCTATACAATTTTTTATCAAAATACCTTTATTAGAGGCTATTTCTTTAAAACTATCTATAACCTCATTTAACAGCTCTATATAATTACATTTTTCTAAGTTAAGTTTAAAATTAACTGAATGCACTTGTTTATAGGTCGCAAAACTGTTTAGAATCTTTATAGAATAACCAGCTGATTCATTTACAATTCCAATGTAGCGTTTTAATTTATCAGGATCCATTTGCTCATCAGAATTCAAAATCATTTCTGAAAATGAATATACAACTCCAATTGGGTTTTTAACATCATGTAATAATTTAGAAACTAAATTTTCATATGCCAGAATTTCTTCATTTTTATTGTTTGTACAACCCTTAAGTTTTAAACTTAATTCAACTATTTTCTCTTCTAAAACTTCTATATAATCATTTTCTGTTTGACCCATCTTTTTCACTTAAATCATTTTCGGGGTAAATTTAAATATAAAATCCTAATTTTTAGGATAAGATTTACGATATCTAAAAATGAATCATATTTTTTTATGCAATTTCTATTTTCACTACTTTTACCTTTTTAAGATTAAATTTAGAAATAATGTCTACAGCAAAAAAAGAATATAAAAGAATTACTACCAAAACTTTGGTAGAAATGAAAAAGAACGGTGAAAAAATCGCAATGCTAACCGCTTACGATTACACAATGGCTAAAATTGTTGATAATGCAGGTATAGATGTAATATTGGTTGGAGATTCTGCCTCAAATGTAATGGCAGGACATGAAACAACTTTACCAATCACCTTAGATCAAATGATTTATCACGCTAGCTCTGTTATAAGAGCTATTGAACGATGTTTGGTAGTTGTAGATTTACCTTTTGGTAGTTATCAAGGCAACTCCAGAAACGCCTTAGAATCTGCAATTAAAATAATGAAAGAAACAGGTGGCCATGCTGTAAAGATGGAAGGTGGAAGCGAAATTGAAACTTCAATTACAAGAATTTTAACAGCTGGAATTCCTGTTATGGGACATTTAGGCCTAACGCCACAATCTATTTACAAATTTGGAACTTATACTGTTAGAGCTAAAGAAGAAGAGGAAGCAGACAAATTAAAAGAAGATGCCTTGTTACTAGAAAGCTTAGGATGTTTTGCTTTAGTTTTAGAAAAAGTACCCGCAAAATTAGCTAAAGAAGTTGCTAAAAGTTTAACAATTCCTGTTATTGGTATTGGTGCCGGAAACGGAGTTGATGGCCAAGTATTAGTTACTCACGATATGCTTGGAATGACACATGAGTTTCACCCAAGATTTTTAAGACGATATTTAGATTTATTTAGTGAAATGAAAGGCGCCTTTGAAAATTACATTTCTGATGTAAAAAGTGAAGATTTCCCTAATGATAATGAACAATATTAATGAAAGTTCTTTTTATAGATACAAACCATCCTTTACTTCAAAAAGGATTAGAAAAATTAGGTTGTGTTTGTGATGAAGATTACAAATCATCCAAAATTAAAATTGAAGAAAAAATTAGCGAATACAATGGTATTGTTATTAGAAGCAGATTTAATATAGATAAACATTTTATAGATAAAGCTACCAATTTAAAATTTATAGCACGTGTAGGTGCTGGTCTTGAAAGCATTGATGTTGAATATGCTGAAAGCAAAAATATTAAACTAATTTCCGCTCCCGAAGGTAATAGAAACGCTGTAGGAGAACATGCTTTAGGTATGATTTTATCTCTTTTTAACAATTTAAAAAAAGCAGATTTAGAAATTAGAAATGGCAAATGGCTTAGAGAAGCAAACAGAGGTCTTGAATTAGAAGGTAAAACTATTGGTTTAATTGGCTACGGAAATATGGGTAAAGCTTTTGCAAAAAAGCTGAAAGGTTTTAATGTTGAATTAATTTGTTACGATATTAAAGAAGGTGTTGAAGATGAAAACTGCAAACAAGTTTCTTTAAAAGAACTACAAGAAAAAACAGATGTCTTAAGTTTACATACTCCATTTAATGAGCTATCTCACAAAATGGTTAACCATAATTTTATCAATAACTTTAAAAAACCATTTTACTTAATTAATACCGCAAGAGGTTCTGCTGTAGTAACAGACGATTTGGTTGAAGGACTTAAAAACAAACAAGTTTTAGGCGCCTGTTTAGATGTGTTAGAATATGAAAAATTATCATTTGAAAATTTATTTGAAAATGATAATCTACCAGAAGCTTTTAGTTATTTAATTCACAATGAAAATGTATTGTTAACACCACATATTGCAGGGTGGACTGTTGAATCTAAAATAAAATTAGCACAAACAATTGTAGATAAAGTTGACTTACTTTTTTTTTCAAACAAAAAAGAAAATAAAAACGTTGAATTTAAAAGAGTAACAGGTATTGGTGGAATATTTTTTAAGACATCAAATCCCAACAAACTTAAAGACTGGTATAAATCTCATTTAGGTTTTAATGTTGATGATTGGGGTTCTACTTTTTGGTGGAAAACTAAAAATGGAAAACCTGCGAGTACTCAATGGAGTCCATTTGAAAATGAAACAACTTATTTTTCACCGTCAACTAAAGACTATATGTTTAATTACAGGGTAGATAATTTAGTTGAATTATTAAAAAAACTTAAAGAAGAAAAAGTAACCATTGTAGGCGAAATTGAAGAATTTGAATACGGAAAATTTGGATGGATATTAGACCCTGAAGGAAATAAAATTGAACTTTGGGAACCAATTGACTCTAAATTATTATAAATAAAACAACAAATTATTATGGATGTAATTGACGAAAAAGGAAACGTAATTCCTAAACAATCTGAAGAAAGTAAAAGAGTTTTAGCTGGTATTTTAGCTATTCTATTAGGGCCTTTTGGTGTTCACAAATTTATACTTGGTTACACAACTCAAGGTCTAATTTTACTTGCCATTACAATTTTAACTTGTGGTATAGGCGCTTCAATAACTTACATAATAGGTTTAATTGAAGGAATAATTTATCTAACAAAATCAGATGAAGAGTTTACATACCTATACCAAACCAATAAAAAAGAGTGGTTCTAAATTAAATTTTATTTGAAGATGATGTTGATTCAACCTCATCTTCAATATTTTCATTATCTAACCTACTCTCCAACTCTGCCTGAAACTCTTCCATTACAGGTTTCACTGTACTATCTGGGATATCTGAAACCCTAATATACATTAAACCATCAACGGCATCGTTAAATTTAGGATCAACATTAAACGCAATAAGTCTTGCGTTTTGTTTTACATACTTTTTAATAAGTACTGGCATACGAAGCGCTCCTGGTTCAATCTCATCAATAACTTTATCAAATTTGTTCATATCGGCTTTTGTAGCATCAAAAACAAAATCTTTATCAGCATCACTTAACTTAACCTTATACTCTTTTTTAGGATAGATATATTGCGCTATATATGGATCGTAATAATGAGATTTCATAAACTCAATCATTAATGATTTTGAAAAATTAGAAAACTGATTACTAATACTCACTCCCCCAATTAAGTATTTATATTCTGGATATCTAAGCGTAACGTGAACAATTCCCTTCCACAATAAAAATAATGGCATTGGGCGTTGTTGATATTCTTTTACAATAAAGGCTCTACCCATTTCAATTGAGTTCTCCATCATTGAATACAATTCTGGCTCAAACTTAAATAAGGTATGGATATAGAACCCTTCAATACCATGATCTTTATAAATATCCTTCCCAAGCCCCATTCTATAAGCACCTACTACTTTCTCCTTCTCTTTATCCCATAAAAATAAATGATGATAATAACTGTCAAATGTATCTAAATCAAGAGATTCATTGGTTCCCTCTCCAACTTCCCTAAAAGTTATTTCTCTTAGTCTTCCAATTTCAAATTTTATGTTTGGTATATTCTTGCTTGGAGCAAAAAATACTTCATAATTTTTACTTATGAGCAATCTTCCATTTTGCTCTCTTAAGGAATTAACCTCTTCAATAATTTTATCAAGATTTTTTTGTCCAACAATTTCTTTAGGAAGTTTATTTAATTTTAAAGATTGTGCACTTAAAGTTTTATTCTTCTTTGCAAAAGGGTTAGATAACATGTATGTTTTTCTACGAATAAAATCGCAAAAATCTTTAGGATCTTTATACTCTTTTTGGTTTGCAACAGAAATAGGTTTTCCAATTCTAACTTTAATAGTTCTTTCTTTTTGAGTTAATAACTCTGAAGGTAATTTTGCCGTTCTTAAAGTAGAATTTAATTTTGATAGAAAATAAAATAGTCTTGTATTTTTTCCATGAAAATAAATAGGAATAACTGGTACTTCGGCTTTTTGAATAAATTTAATAGCACCTATTTCCCAAGGCCTGTCAACAATCAATTTTCCTTCTTTACATGTAGAAACTTCTCCAGCAGGAAAAATACCTAACGGAAAACCTTCTTTAATATGAGATAGAGCTCCTTTTATTCCTGCTAAACTAGACTTAGCATCCTTTCTGTCTTCAAAAGGATTTACAGGCATAATAAACGGCTTCATAGGTTCTATTCTATGCAATAGAAAATTTGCAATTATTTTATAATCTGGTCTCTTTTCAATTAATAATTTTAACAATAAAATTCCATCTATTCCTCCAAGAGGATGGTTTGATACTGTTATAAAAGCACCATCTTTTGGTATTCTTTTTAAATCTTCTTCTGGAATTTCAAATTTTATATCAAGATCTTCTAATAGTCCATTAAAAAACTCTAAATCTTTTAAATGTTTGTGCCTATTATAAATTTTATTTAGAGTAGAAATTCTAAGAATTTTCATCAATACCCACCCAAAAAAAGTACCTATAAATCCATACTTATCAAGCTTTATAGCTTTCGAAATTTCCTTCGGCGTTACTAAACCCATTCATTTTTAATTAAAGTAACTACAAAAATACATAAAATTATTGCATTACTAGTTGTACTGTGCCCTTTGAAACCTGCTTTAAAAGAATTTTACCTTTTCCTTCAACTAATTTAATGGCATTTTCAGTGGCATGTCTTACTGTATAAAGCGACACATTTTCAACGTAATTCACTGAATAATTTACTGTTAGATCGTTTAAAAATAACTTAAAATTATTAAACTTATCTTCAACACATACAGAAAAACTTAAAGCCGAATTTTGAATAAGATTTACCTTTAATTTATAATTATGAAGAATTTTAAAAATATCACTCAAATTATGCTCTACCATAAATGAAAAATCTTGCGCTGAAATAGCTATTAAAATCTGTTGTTTTTTTAAAATAAAACAGGGAACTTCAGGAAATAAATTAAGTCCAGATTTTACAATAGTTCCTTTTTTAGATAAATTATAAAAAGAACGTACAAACAATGGTATTTTCTTATTTTCAAGAGGTTTTAAAGTTTTAGGATGAATTACTGAAGCCCCATAAAAAGCCATTTCTATAGCTTCATTATATGAAATTTGTTCCAATAAAATTGAATTTTCAAAGCTACGCGGATCCGAATTTAATACACCCTCAACATCTTTCCAAATTGTTACGCTTTCAGCATCTAAACAATATGCAAATATTGCTGCGGAATAATCTGAACCTTCTCTTCCTAAAGTGGTAGTTATCCCGTTAGAATTTGCACCTAAAAAGCCTTGTGTTATTATTAATTCTGAAGCATTGATTTCACTAATTTTTAAGGCTGTTTCCTCCCAATTAACATGAGCATCTCTATAATTTGAATCTGTTTTTACAAATTCTCTTACATCAATCCATTTATTAGAAATCCCAATTTCATTTAAATAACAACTAACAATTGCAGTAGAAATTAACTCTCCGTAACCAACAATTTGATCATATATAAAATTATAATCATTGTTTTTATTGGAAATAAAAAAACCAGACAATTGTCCTAGTAATTTTTCTAAATCAAACAACATATTTTCCTTGTTGTTTTTAAACAAGTCAACTATTATAGTTCTATGAAATTCTCTAACATATTCAATATTAACGGTTAAATCGTCAGATTCTTTAATATATGAATCAACAATATTTTCAAATGCATTGGTCATTTTCCCCATTGCAGAAATAATAATGAGCACATCACTAAAACCTTCATGTTTTAAAACACGAACTACATTTTTAATGCTATTAGCATCCTTAACCGAAGCTCCACCAAACTTAAATACCCTCACGTTTATAACTTTAAATACTTTTTTATGGATGCTCTATCAATTTGAGCCGTATCCCAATCTCGTAAAACTTTAGCCCCTGTACTTTCATAAAAATTTATTGCAGGTTCATTCCAATCTAACACAGCCCATTCTATACGTTCTACACCAATATTATAACCATATTCAATTACTTTTTTGTACAAGGCCTTTCCTATTTTATTTCCTCTTTTATGCTCTGTAACTATAAGGTCTTCAAGATGAATAGTAGGTCCTTTCCAAGTTGAATATCTTGGATAAAACAAAGACATTCCAACAATTTCATTATCCATTTCTGCAATAAAACACTTAAACAATGGAGTTTCTCCAAAACCATCTTTTTCTAAATCTTTAACCGTAACTATAACAGCGTTGGACTCTTTTTCAAAATCTGCTAATTCTTGAACTAATTTAAGCACAGACGGCATATCTCCTTTTTCAGCTTCTCTTATTGCAAAACTCATATAATTACTATTTAAATTATTGTTGGCTAAAGTAAAAATCTTTAGTTAAAAGTTACTTATAAACAAGTTCAATTTTAAAATTAATTTTTTCGATATTTGTATAAATCATAATATAAACAATATGGAAACTAACAACTTAACATTAGGAGAATTTATAATTGAGAATCAAAAACATTATAAATCTACTTCTGGTGAATTTTCAAGATTATTAAGTTCAATTAAATTAGCCGCAAAAATTGTAAACTACAACGTAAATAAAGCGGGGTTAGTTGATATTATGGGAAATGCTGGGGAAGTTAATATACAAGGTGAAAATCAGCAAAAACTAGATGTTTATGCCAATGATGTTTTTATGAAAACCTTAATTAACAGAGAAATTGTATGTGGAATAGCTAGTGAAGAAGAAGACACTTTTGTTACCATTAAAGGAAAAAACGAGACCAATGAAAATAAATATGTTGTTTTAATCGATCCGCTTGATGGTTCATCAAACATAGATGTTAATGTTTCAGTTGGAACCATATTTTCAATATATAAAAGAATAACTCCAATTGGAACTCCGGTTGAAATGTCAGATTTTTTACAGCCAGGAAATTTACAAGTTGCCGCAGGCTATGTAGTTTATGGAACTTCAACCATGTTAGTTTACACCTCTGGTCATGGGGTTAATGGATTTACATTAAATCCTGCAATAGGATCATTTTACTTATCACATCCAAATTTCCAATTTCCTGAAGACGGAAAAATATACTCAATAAACGAAGGTAATTATGTACATTTCCCTCAAGGAGTAAAAGATTATTTAAAATATTGTCAGGAAGAAAAAGATGACAGACCCTATACATCCCGTTACATTGGTTCTTTAGTTTCAGATTTTCATAGAAATATGATTAAAGGAGGGATTTATTTATATCCAACTAGCTCCATAGGTCCAAAAGGTAAACTTAGATTATTATATGAATGCAATCCAATGGCCTTTTTAGCCGAACAAGCAAACGGAAAAGCAACTGATGGTTATAAACGAATTTTAGATATAAAACCAACGGAATTACACCAAAGAGTTCCATTCTTTTGCGGAAGTAAAAATATGGTTGATAAGGCTGAAGAATTTATGGCAAAATACCCTGAAAATGCCATTTACTAATTGCCTATTCTCCAAAAGTTTCTTTAACTTTATAAGATAAACCAATACTACTATAAAAACATTCGATTTTTAGGATTTTTTATAATGAACTTGGTTCGTTACCTTTGGGTAGCAAGAAAAAAATTAGTTTAATAAAAAAATATAACACTATGTCATTCGAATTACCAAAATTACCGTACGCTTACAATGCGTTAGAGCCAAATATTGATGCAAGAACAATGGAAATACACCATACAAAGCATCATGCAGGATATACTAATAATTTAAATAATGCAATTAAAGGAACTGATTTAGATGGAAATTCTATTGAAGAAATCTTAAGCGGATTAGATATGAATAATGCAGCTGTTAGAAATAATGGTGGTGGTTTTTACAATCATAGTTTATTTTGGGATGTAATGAATCCTGAAGGTAAAGGTTATTTATCTGGTGAATTAAAAGATGCTATTATTGCTGAATATGGATCAGTTGATGCTTTTAAAGATGCTTTCGCTAAAGCGGCTGCAACACGTTTTGGATCTGGATGGGCATGGTTATGTGTTCATAAAGGAGGAAAAGTAGAAATTTGTTCTACTCCAAATCAAGACAATCCATTAATGCCAGGTGTAAGTTGTGGAGGTTTCCCTATTTTAGCTTTAGATGTTTGGGAACATGCTTATTACTTAAACTACCAAAACAGAAGACCAGATTATATAAATGCATTTTTTAATGTAATAAACTGGAATCATGTTGAAAAGCTTTATGCTGAAAACAAATAAAAAAATCATTTTACATAAAAAAAAGCGCCAATGGCGCTTTTTTTGTTACTTTTTTTTAGAACTTTAATAAGCTCTTTTATCTGATCCTTCATAAAAATTAATGAATGAATCGTTTACAACTCTATTTCCTCCTGGTGTTGGATAATTACCTGTAAAATACCAATCACCTAAATGATTTGGACATGCCTTGTGTAAATTATCAACCGATTGGTAAATTATCTCAACTTCAGCAGTGATTCCGTCAGTTTTAAGCATTTCAGCAATTTTATTAGAAATTTGTTCATCTGTAAATGAATCATAAACTGCTTTAACTGCGTTTTCTATTTCTGTATCATCTAAAGATTGTTGAGCTTTACATCTTTTATAAACCTCTTCAACTACATTAAATCTATTTGCCTCTTTTAACAATTCTAAAGCGGCTCTAAAGGCTATAAAATCACCCATTCTCGCCATATCAATCCCATAACAATCTGGATAACGAATTTGAGGCGCAGATGACACAACTACAATCTTTTTAGGATTTAGTCTATCTAATATTTTAATAATACTTTTCTTTAAAGTAGTACCTCTTACAATACTATCATCTATAATAACCAAATTGTCATTTGGTTTTACAATTCCATAAGTAACATCATAAACATGCGCTACTAAATCATCCCTACTACTGTCATCCGCAATAAAGGTTCTTAATTTTGCATCTTTTATAGCTAATTTTTCAACACGTGGTCTTTCTGAAATAATTTGAGTTACTTTTTCAGCAGAAAGTGTTCCTTTTCCATTTAAAATTCTTCTCGTTTTTCTTGAAATTAAAAAATCTTCAGCTGCTTCACGCATTCCATAAAATGAAGTCTCAGCTGTATTTGGAATATAAGAAAAAACTGTGTTTTTTAAATTTCTATCTATCTTTTCTAAAATTTGAGGAAATACTAATTTCCCTAACATTTTACGCTCCTTATAAATATCCGTATCACTACCTCTTGAAAAATATATTCGTTCAAAAGAACATGCTTTTTTAGGTAAAATTTTTGTTACTCGCGGAGTGGTAATACTACCATCTCTTTTTATAATTAAAGCATGACCTGGTTCAATTTCTTTTACATCATTAATTTTTACATTAAATACTGTTTGTATAACCGGTCGCTCTGAAGCAACTACAACAACCTCATCATCTTTATAATAAAATGCCGGTCTTATACCTGCAGGATCACGTAAAACAAATGCATCTCCATGACCTAATAATCCAGCCATTGCATAACCACCATCCCAGTTTTTGGCAGATCTTTTTAAAATCTTTTTAACGTTCATTCGTTCTTCTATAATTGGCGAAGCCTCTTTCTTGCCAATCCCTTCACCCTTAACCTCTTTATATAATCTGGTTACTTCATCATCAATAAAATGACCGATTTTCTCCATTACAGTTACAGTATCTGTTAACTCTTTTGGATGCTGACCTATTTCAACTAAATCATTAAACAACCTTTTTGAATTGGTCATATTAAAATTTCCCGCAACAATTAAACTTTTATGTCTCCAGTTACTTTGGCGCAAGAAAGGATGTACACTTTCTAAACCATTTTTCCCAAAAGTTCCATAACGTACATGACCCAAAAACAAGTTACCTATATATGGGGCATTGTTATTCTGCCATTCTACATCATCAATTTTATCTGGATTTTCTTCATTTAAGGAGTTTAATCTTCCATTAATTTGAGAAAATATATCTTGAATTGGCTGCGATTTATTTGAACGAACTCTACTTATATATCTTGTCCCAGCCTCTACATCAAATTTTATACTTGCAATTCCAGCTCCATCCTGACCACGGTTATGCTGTTTTTCCATTAACAAATACATTTTATTTAACCCATAAAATGCAGAGCCATATTTGTCTTTATAATATTGCAGTGGCTTTAATAATCGAACCATTGCAATTCCACATTCATGCTTAATAGCGTCGCTCATAGTATTAGTTTTAGTATAGTAGTAATATTTAAAATAAAAAATTCTGCACGTATGCAGAATTTTAGTGATTTTTTAGTTTAATTCAATTTCAAATTGGGTTAGTAATTTAAATTGCAAAAGCCTTTTTTGTATTTCATCATTGGTTAAACTTTCCATTCGCTCTGTTCCAAATTTTTCAACAGAAAATGAAGCTAAATTAGATCCACAAATTACGGCTCTTTTCATATTTTCAAATGAAATATCTCCAGTTCTAGCCATATGCCCAATAAATCCCCCAGCAAAAGTATCTCCCGCTCCTGTTGGATCAAAAACTTCTTCTAAAGGTAAAGCTGGAGCAAAAAATACATTTCCGTTATTAAATAACAATGCACCATGTTCTCCTTTTTTAATAACTACATATTTTGGTCCCATTTTGTGAATTTTATGTGCAGCTTTAACCAAAGAATATTCACCTGATAACTGACGGGCTTCTTCATCATTTATAGTTATAACATCAATTTTAGCTATAACTTCCATCAATAAATCCAATGCATTATCCATCCAAAAATTCATAGTATCTAGAACTATTAACTTTGGTCGTTTTGCAAGTTGATTAATTACACTCATTTGAACTGCTGGGTGTAAATTACCTAACATTAAAAATTCGGCATCCATAAATTCTTTAGGTACAACAGGATTAAAATCTGCTAAAACATTTAAATCTGTAATTAAAGTGTCTCTTGTATTTAAATCATTATGATATTTTCCTTTCCAAAAAAATGTCTTTCCATCTTCAACAATTTCAATACCTTCTGTATTGATATTTTTTTCATTTAACTTTTTTAAATACTCTTTCGGAAAATCTCCTCCTACAACTGATACAATTCCCGGTTTTACACCAAATTGAGCTGCTGATAGTGAAATATACGTTGCCGCTCCTCCTAAAATTTTATCTGTTTTTCCAAATGGTGTTTCAATAGCATCAAATGCAACCGTACCAACTACTAATAATTTACTCATATAAATGTTTCTTAATGCCACCTAAAAGGCATAATATGTGATTATATTCTTTTTTATCACACTATATGTGATTATTTTTGCAAAAATAAGTTTAAAAAATGACTATCAAAGAAATACAAGAAGAAATTATAGACGAGTTTTCAATGTTTGAAGATTGGATGGAGAGATATGAGTACATTATAGATCTTGGAAAATCACTACCAATAATTGATGATGCTTATAAATTGGATAAAAATTTAATAATGGGATGCCAATCAAAAGTTTGGTTACATTCTGAAATACAAGAAGATAAACTAAATTTTACAGCTGATAGTGATGCCATTTTAACCAAAGGTATTGTTGCTCTATTATTACGTGTTTTTAACAATCAAAAACCATCCGATATTTTAGAAGCTGACCTATTTTTTGTTGATGAAATAGGGCTTAAAGAACACCTTTCTCCAACACGCGCAAATGGTTTAGTTTCCATGATAAAACAAATTAAACTTTACGCTCTAGCTTTTCATTCAAAATTAAGTTAATAATTGTATATTTGCTCTTATTTAGAATGAATATAAAGAAGAATTAAGACATGAGTAGTACTAGAGTTGAAGAATTAGGTAACAAAATAGTTGAAGTATTAAAAACTATTTATGACCCTGAAATTCCGGTTGATATTTTTGAATTGGGATTAATATATGATGTATTTGTTAGTGAAAACAACGATGTTAAAATATTAATGACCCTTACATCACCTAATTGCCCAGTAGCAGAAACATTACCCGTTGAAATAGAGGAAAAAGTTAAAACACTTGAAGAAGTGTCAAATGCTGAGGTTGAAATTACTTTCGACCCTATTTGGACACAAGACATGATGAGTGAAGAAGCTAAACTTGAATTAGGTTTTCTATAAATGAGTGACGAAATTGTAAATAGAGTTGCCAATAGCAAATTGAAAACAATTGACCTTGAGGATTATTATCCTAAAGGCGAAAGGACAGTTATAGATATTAAACATTGGCTATTTCATGAACTCATATTAAAAGAGTCTGATTTTCGTGAACATTTAAAAAATCATGATTGGAGTAAATATAAAGATCATTTTGTAGCATTGTCCTGTTCGGCTGATGCCATTATACCTTCTTGGGCTTTTATGTTAATAACCACTTACCTAGCACCAGTTGCTAAAAAAACAGTTGTTGGAAACCTTTCTGATTTAGAAAATTCTATATTTCAAGAAATAATTTCAAACTTTAAGATTGAAGACTATACAGAAAGGCCTATTATTATAAAAGGTTGTGCCAATAAACCAATACCGCAAACAGCCTATATTCAACTTATTGAAAAACTACAACCTGTAGCAAAATCAATTATGTTTGGAGAAGCCTGCTCAACGGTACCTCTTTTTAAGGCTAAATAAAAATTAAACAGCCTAATAATACACCAAAAATTAGGCTGTTTTGAAGTATTACAAACACTATTTTAAAAATATACTCCTGTATTTTAGATCTTTAAATCTTTTTTTTTCTTAAATTTCTAAATAATTGTGACTTTATGGTTAACAATTTGTCTTATAATATATATTTTTGATATACATAAATTTAAAAAAGCACATTATGAAGAGAATTTATTTACTTGTTGCGTTTATTTTAATTGCAACATTAAGTCAGGCACAAACTTTAGAAGAGCTAAAAGCCGAACAAGCACCCAAAAAAGCTAAAATTTCAGCTTTAAAAGCTGAAGTAGATGCTATTCAGGGTAAAATTAACGCTCTTCCTGGATGGAAAAAAGGAGCTTTTGGAACAATTGGAGGGAATTTATCTGGTTTTGACAATTGGTATTCAAAAGGAAATCCAAATTCAGCAACAGGAAATATTGGATTTACAGTAAATGCTTTTGCTAATTTACTAGAAGAAAAGTTTTTCTGGAGAAATTCAGCAAATGTAAACTTAAGCTGGGTAAAATACGACGATAAAGATGACGATACTGATAATAGTGATTTTCAAGAAGGTAATGATGTATTAACTATTTCTTCATTATACGGTAAAAAACTAAGTGAAAAATTTGCCATATCTACATTAGGTGAATACAGAACTTCAGTTTTAAGTAACTTTAATGATCCTGGATATTTAGATATTGGGGTTGGTGCTACTTGGACACCTATTAAAGATTTAGTTGTAGTTATTCACCCATTAAACTATAATTTTGTTTTTAGTAGTGGTGAAACAATATTTGAATCATCTTTAGGTGCAAAAATAGTAGCAGATTACACAAAACAAATAGGAGCTATTAAATTTAAAACTAATTTCTCAACATTTCAAAGTTATAAAAGTTCTGATTATTCAAACTGGACTTGGACAAACTCATTTGGATATACCTTATGGAAAGGGATTGGTGTAGGATTTGATTTAGGTTTAAGAAAAAATAAACAAGAAGCTTTAAACTACTCTTTAGTTAACGATAATAATTTAACAGAAACATTTGACACTGTAGACAATAAATTACAAACTTACTGGGTATTTGGACTGAACTATTCTTTCTAAAAGAATGTAACTTCTTAAAAAACAACACAATAAAAAAGCTCAAATTAGTTTAATTTGAGCTTTTTATTTGTTTAACACAATTCTCTATTTTTTATCTTATAGGTTATTCTATAAATTTACTGAACACCCTAAACGCAATATAAATTAAGTTAAAAAGCTTTAAATAGCGGTTTATTTATTAAAACTAAGGCACAAAAAAACTCAAACCTTTCAGCTTGAGTCTTTTTAATTAATTCAATCTTTATAATGCCTATTTTATTATAATTGGCATTGTATAATTTCTATTTGCTCTACCTGGGTTTGCTATTTTTTTCCCATTTAAATTCTCACGAACAAATTTTAAAACATGTTTATCTCTAGTACTTAATTTCTTTACAACTATCTCTCCTTCTGTACTAAAAGTAAAAGTTACATCAACTACTATTTCATTTTCAACGCTTCCTGTTGAAGACGCTACTAATTCTACAATTTGTTTTCTGATTTCATCTTTTGAAACTACAGGGTTAATAATTGTACTTGCAAATAAACTTGCTGATCCTAAAAATAACGCAATTGTTAATAATTTAAACTTATTCATAATATTAAATTTTAGTAATTATTTTTCTTTGTTTTAACTATTCAAATTTATCACAAAAAAGCATATATTTTTAAATTTTAAAAAATTTAGCACATCAATAACGTTTTTTTCAAAACTTACACTATTCTTAATTAAAATACGTTTTCGTTAAATTATTCCGCAACTTTTTAACACTTTTAAGTGTTCGTATTGCGTTATCTATAATTTGGAAGGAAGTCATTTGGAGCGATTTTCTGCGTATTTGGGTGATTAATGAAAATATTATTCACATTTGAAGACACTTCCCATTCGCTAATTATGAACTTTTTATTAGGATTTTTCACCTCTAAATTACGTTTTGCCTGCCCATCTAAATATTCCCAATTAGTTCCGCTTCCATCTTCACCAATTACACCATATATATCTACTCTATTTCCTGCAGTATCCATTAACTCATAAACATCATCTCCATTACCCGAAATATAGGTCGATTCAATTGTTGGAATTATAGAAAACACCTCCTCAAATCCGGTATTGGCAATTATCACAAAACCTCCTACTGGAATTATTATTCCATTTAACTCAAGTGCGCTGCCAGAAACTTTTAATGATCCGTTCAAATATTTATTTAATTTCCACCCCGTTAAATTAACTTCAGTTTCTCCTGCATTATACAATTCAACAAATCTTGAAGAAACGCTATTTTTAGGATCTGCAATTTCAGTAATCATTATTTTAGGAATAATAATAGGACATACTTCAAAAATTGAATTAAACTCTAAATCTTTAGTTGCCCTAATTTCTATTGTGTTAGACAATACACCTGTAATACTTCCATGACCTTCAGGAAACATTTCATTTGCAAATTCTGCTTTTCCATTTGTAAAAACTGATAGTTTAGTTGATTCATTACACGTTTCTAAGGTTCTAAATCCGTTATCATCACCACTAAAATAGGCAAATGCTTTACCCAATTCGCTTTTCATTAACTGCACATCAGATACTTTTACTAAAATATTTTTGTTTTCTACATCACTAGTTTCACTTAATAAAATTTCTTTTGGAATAATAGTAAAGTGCTCTTTTGTATTATAAACGTAATCATTAACGTATTCTATATCTATCTCTGTAACGCCTGTTCCTTTAGGAAAACCAATAGTTAAGAATCCGTCTTGGTTAACAGCATACAATTTATCTAGTTTAATTAACACTTTATCGCCAACATTAAATTGTTCAAAAATTAATTCTTGATCAATTAATAATTGAATTCCTGCGCTTGGATTTTCAATAGCATCTTGAACAACCAAGCGATTTTGAAAACTCCCTTTTTCATCACTTGAAATTACAAAACCCTCAACCACATAATTATTTTTAACTCCAAATTCTATTCTATCACCAGTAAATAACTGGTTTACTTCAGATAAAGTAACATTTGGCTGAAATGCATTTGCATAATCACATCTGGTTTCGGTAAACTGAACATCATTAACATCTCTTATGTATAGTTGAAAATCTTCATAATAATTCCCCAAAACCCCAATAATAGTACCTTTTCCTTCTGGTAATAATTGATTTTTAAATTCCGCAAAACCACTATTTCTGAGCATTACTACATTTTTTAACTCACAATCTGTAGTGAAGTTTTCCAACGTTCTATTAACTGTTTCCGTATTATCAATATTAGCGAAAGATTGTCCCAATTCATTTTCCTTAAATTGAACATTTTCAATCTCAACTAACATTTCCAACATACTTTTATCAATCTCATCAATAGAAATTATCTTTGGTATTATCTCTGTCACTTCACAAGAACGCACCACAAAATCATTAAGAATGGAAGATGGAATTCTACCTAATTCACCATCCTTCGCTTTTCCTATTTGAATACTTCCAAAACTATAGCCTACTGCCAAACCTTTCAGTTTTATATAAATCTTTCTTCCTAAATTATATTTGGTGTACAAATCGGTTTCATCAATAGCAATTTTTATGGCTGAAGTTGGGTTTACCGGTTTATCTTGAATAGATATGGATTTATATATATTTCCTGCTCTATCATTTGAAACAACATAACCGCTAATGACAACATCTTTTTCAATTATTGTTGCTCCTCCAAAAGTGTACATTTCTTTTATCTGGTCTATTGAATTTGTCGCTGTTATAAGAGGTTCAACACAGCCAACTTCTGGCGTTGAATAATCATTATCTTTTACGCAAGCTACTAATACACTAAAGGCAAAAACAGCTTGTAGGCTTAATTTTAAAATTTTATACATTTTCATGTGTCTATATTTTTATTTTATTTGATGACACCTGGTATTCGCTAATAGGCCCAACTTATGTGTCAAATTTGAATAAGCTTATTTTATTTAAAATCTTACATATAAATTTAAATAGTATGAGGTATCATTTCCATACCAATACTTAGGTCCAAAAATTGGCTTATCTAATTGTTTATCTTCTTTTAATTCTGGATAATTAGCATTTCGCGATTGTTCAAACCCACCAGTTTTAAATACTTCACCTAGCAAATTATTTACACCAACAAAAACACCTAAATAAGCATCCTTAATCTTCCAGGACTTACCTCCTACTAAATTCACAAGAAATGCATCTTCAAACTTCTCTTGATTTAGCAAGGCATCAACCTGTAATTGATTTACTTCTACACCCGTTTCATTATCTACAAAAGGAACTCCATCTGCATCTAAATAAAAATTATCAGTTCTCAGTAATGGTGAAATATCCAGATAATTATTCGCTAATAGATTTACATTTGTTTGAAACCACCAATAATTAGGGTCTCGATATTCAAAACCCAAAGAATATGCTCTTTGAGGAGTTCCGGAAATTCGATAATTTTTTAGATAAGATATCCCAAAATCACTATTTTCATCTGTAAAACTTTCAGATTGAAGATATAATTGAGGATTGTTATTATAGGTATATTGCCCAACTGAACCAACCGCTATTAATTTAACCGATGGCGTTAATTGATATTCTGCACTTAACTCAATACCAATATTTCTTTTCTCAACTCCAGTAATAATCTCATTTACAAAATCAGCCTGATCACCCAATAAACCCTCTGCAAAAAAGAAAGAATTTTCAATAGCATCGCTAAAATTAGTGTAAAAAGCAGTGACTCTCGATTGAACTTTTGGAGATCTAAAAAGATAGCTAACATCTCCTGTTAGTATTTTTTCACTTGTTAAATTAAGAGTAACATTATTATTTACTCTTGAGTTAGAAAATGTATTTCTAATGTTAGGAGCATTTGAAACATAGGCTAAATTGGTATTAATTAAATGCCTCCCAGAAAATTTATAAGTTAATCCTGTTTTGACACCAACATCAAAAAAAACTTGTTTTTCACCTTTACCAAAGGAATTTTCTGAATAGGTACCATTTTTAAACAAGCCATTTCTTTGGTAAGTTGTACTTTTTAAATTTACACCAACAAAATAATCTACTTTATTTTTAGTGAATTGCAATTGCCCAAAAGCACTTGCTACATTTGCAAAAACTTTATAATTATATTGAAACTCATCATCTACAGAAACTATATTATTTGGGTTGTTTAAATTATTTTGTTGCGCTTCACCTATTGCGTATTGATCTAAATCTACAAACCCGCTACCACCCAGCAAATCCAACATATTTCCATAATTGTTCGATGTTAAATTTTTATAAGTTAATCCTGCATTTAAATTAAGACTACTACTTATACTTGCATTTAACAATGTATTAAAAGTGATTTGGGAATCATCAACCCTATCTTCATATAAATAGTATAATGAGTTTCCATTTTCATTATTTATATCATACAGATTTTGCCAATTAATTTGACCATTTTTTAAAAATTCTTGTTCTGTTAAATAAGCATTTGAAAAATCTAAATTATCTTCAAACCTTAAAAAACTACTTGGTAAATATTTCCAATAAGTAGGATCTGGATTTGGAGTGTTAAAATACCCCAACCTGCTGTTACTTATATGACCAAATTGATAGGTTAAAGAATTTTGTAAGGAAAAACTATCTGAATCGAAATAATGACTTAGCATTACAACAGGTTCAAAAATCTCTTTCATTCTAGAATTCCTTTTATTGCCTTCTTGTTTTCCCCAATAGGAATTGTATTTATAACCTCTCAAATCCAAAACCTCTTCTGTGTTTGGTGATGATTTCCCTCTTCGGTTAAATGACGTAAATGCAGTAAGGCTTAAACTATGATTGTCGTTTAATATTTTTTCCGCAGAAATATAAGCTGCCCAAGAATTGTAAGTAGTCCCTTCAAAATAGCCATTTTGAGCTGCTCTTCTGGAGCCTGAAACTACATAAGACCAATTATTTTCTAATACCCCACTGGCGTAAGTTGCCATAAGTCTGCTTGTGTAACTTCTATTTGTAGAGCTCACTGAAACTTTTGATACTTTTTGATATTCTGAAGCTCTTGTTATAAAATTTGTAGTTCCTAAAACGCCACCAAAAGCAGTTTCAGAAGCTTGTATTCCATTAGAAAATTGTTGATTTCTTAAAGCATCATTTAAACCGCCCCAATTGCTCCACTGCGGTCTTCCATCGTAAAGTTTGTTCATTTCAACTCCATTTATAGAAATTGTTCCATAACTAGAATCATAACCACGAACCTTAAACCAAGCCTGACTAAAATTAAATGCCGCAGCTCTTAAATAAGCATCTTTAGAAGACTGAAATAATCCGGCAATATAATCTGAATTTTGATTTTCATTATCCAAAAAATCTTCATCAGAAATTGCTATTAAATTAGCTTCTTGAAGTTCATTTCTTACAGGTGTTAAATAAATTACCCCTAAATCTAAATCCTCTTCATCTTTTAAATGAACTGGGATTTTTTGAGATTCATAACCTTCCAAGAATAAAGAAACAAGGTAATTCCCCGTAGGTAAGTTGTTTATTTTAAATTCACCATTTTTATTAGTTTCTGAAGAGGTTAACAATTCTACAACTTTTACTTCAACACCTTCTAAAGGTGTATTTAAAGTTACGGCATAGATTTCCCCTCTAATAGAAGAAGTTTTTTGCGCTCTTGAATTTTGACAATAGAAGACACACAAAAAACCTAAAATAATTAGCTTTTTCATTCACAATTTTTTCTCAAACTACAAAATTATTTTCATTATTAAAAATTGAATATAGAACTTAGCTCAAAGTTTTAATAGTAAATTAGCATACAAAAGCTTTTTTTTAACTTAAACTATACTTTAAAAAAACGCAATACCAAATAGGATTATAAAATGAATTATTTAAAAAATATAACTTTCACAATTTGCTTAATCTTCGGCTTAAACCCTTCAATTAATTGCATATCTCAAGTACCTTATGTTCCTAACCAAAAGATCGTAACCGGTGGCCAATTCAAAGATTTTATATTGCCAATGCCAATTCACATAAAGTTAACTGATAAAAAAATATGGGGAGCTAAAAACGTGCTCCCAAGAGACGTAAAAAATGGCTTAGAAGATAATAAATGGTGTTATTGGGGCGGAAACCCTATGTTGGGAAAAGATAGAAAATACCATATTTCAATTGCAAGGTGGAAAGAAGAAACAGGACATTGGGGTTGGCCAAAATCGGAAGTAGCACATGCAATTGCAAATAACCCTTTTGGTCCTTTTAAAGTTACCGGAACTGTGCTCCCCAAAGCGCATAATCCTGAGGTTGTAAAACTTAATGATGGAGGTTATATGCTACATATTAGTGGAGGAGAAATTTTTACTTCAAAACAATTACAAGGTCCTTGGGAAAAGCTTGGAAAAATTAAAATTGATATTCGTGGATACAAAGGCCTATCTCACTTATTTACCAATTTAACAGGTTTACAACGTAAAGATGAGAGTTTTCTCTTTTTTACAAAACGTGGTGATGTAATGATTTCAAATACAAGTTTACTTGGCCCTTATAAAATAGTTTCTGTACGTAATTACGATCGTTATAGTGGTTACCCTGAAGATCCTGTAATTTGGAAAAGTCGCCATCAGTATCATGTAATCTTCAATCATGCAGTGGACAAAAAATCTGTTTATATGCGTTCTTTAGACGGAATAAATTGGAAAATAGAATCTGGAAAACCATATGACGTAACCGTATTTAGATATACCGATGGTACTAAAAACAAGTGGGCCAAATTTGAAAGACCAAAGGTTCAGCAAGACAGCTATGGGAGAGCAACACACTTATCATTAGCTGTTATTGATGTTGAAAAACATTTAGATTTAGGCAACGACAATCACAGTTCTAAACATGTAATAATGCCTTTAGCTGTTGAACGTTTGATAGAAATTGTAAACACCAAACCAATAGACAATAAAACAACCGAGGTAAAAGTTAGTATAAAAGCTGAAAAAAACTTTAACCCTCAAAGCGACATTAACATGGAATCTTTACGGTTAGGAAGCTCAGATGAAGTAAATTTTGGAAAAGGCGCTAAAGTTAAAAGCTTTACAGCTACAAAAGATGGTTTAATCCTTACATTTAATTGGAATAAAACAAAAATCACCTCAGCAGATTATGATTTAAAACTCTTAGGGAAATCTAAAACAAACGCAATAGTTTTTGGTTACGCTTTATTGCCACAAAAAACTGAAGACCCAGCTTCTTTAGTAACAGTTCCATTTAAAATTGAAACTAAAAACAATAAACAATATTTAACTACTGTAGTTGAGAATTTTGGTCTAAAAAATTCAACTCCTTCCAAACTAAACATATATCAATATTTAAATCAAAAGAGAAATAAAATCAAAGAATTTGAAATCCCTAATTTAAAACCTTATGAAAGTTTTGCTATTGAATACCCTATAAACACCAAAGATGAAGCTGAATACGAAATTGTAATTTTAGAAGACAATTACACTAATAAACTTCTGAATAAAGTAGATGATTCTCACTATTCAATTATATATAACGGAAATTGGACAAAAAATTTAAACGGTAAAAATATTTATAAGGGAAGTGAACAAGTATCTGAGCAAGAAGGAGCATCAGCCGTTTACTTTTTTCATGGAACTCAAGCTAAATGCTACGGAAATATTAACAAAAAAATGGGTAGCGCTGAAGTTTATATTGATGATAATTTTATTGAAAAAATAGATTGTTATTTTGGCACTAACCTCCATAATGTGGTTATATATGAAACTTGCACGTTACCAAAGGGTCTGCATAAACTAGAAATTAGAGTTACAGGAAAACATTATAAAGGAAATTTAACGGGACCAATTGCTATTGACGCTTTTTCATACAAAGAATAATAAATCACAGCAAAAACAATAATTAATATAATATTTCAGCCTGAATTAATTTAACTTGGCTTAAAGTTTGTTAGTACATTAGCATCTGTTTCAGTACTATTTGTAAAGTAAGCATGTTAACCTTTTTATCACTCAAAGGAATTATTAACTCCAGGCTTAAAGTTTACAAATGAAAAGTATGACCGATAAAAAACAATAAAATAAACCAATGAAAAGAATTTTACTATTTATAATTACCTTTTTACTAGTATCTAACACGGTATTTTCTCAAAAAAATTACCAAATAAAAACGATTGCTTTTTACAACCTTGAGAACTTATTTGATACTATTAATGATATTGAAAAGGACGATGAGAAAAGTCCAATAATGGGAATAAAAGAGAACCGAGAAGGAGTTTACAAACAAAAACTTGAAAACATGTCTAAAGTTCTTTCAGAAATCGGAGTTAAAGAAACTAACAATAGCCCAGATATTATTGGCGTTGCAGAAGTTGAAAACAGGAAAGTGCTAGAAGACCTTTTAAATACTGATAATTTAAAAGATAAAAACTATCAAATAATTCATTATGATTCACCTGATTTAAGAGGAATAGATGTGGCTTTATTATATAAAGAAAATGCATTTAGACCAATACATCATGAAAATTTTGAACTAAAACTTTGGGATGAAAAAGGAAGACGTATTTACACCAGAGATCAATTATTGGTTTCGGGTTATTTAAACGATGAATTAATACATATAATTGTTAATCACTGGCCATCTAGAAGAGGTGGCGAAGAGAAAAGCCGCTCTAAAAGAGAAAAAGCAGCCTATTTAAATACTCAAATAATTGAAAAAATAAAACTCTCAGATCCAAATCCAAAAGTGATTATTATGGGAGATTTAAACGATGATCCAACAAACACCAGCCTAAAAAAAGTTTTAAAAACAAAAGCAAAAAAATCTAAGGTTAAAAAAGGTGATATTTACAACCCAATGGAAGATATGTTTAGACGTGGGCAAAACACACTAGTATACAGAGACAATATTAACTTGTTTGATCAAATAATGTTTACTTCACCGTTGCTAACAACAAAAAAAGATTTCTCAACCTATAAAATGTATAAAGCAAATGTATTTAATCCGCAATATTTAACCACACAAACAGGAAAATACAAAGGATATCCTCATAGAAGTTTTGCTGGAAACAGATTTATAAATGGTTATAGCGACCACTACCCTGTTTATATTCAATTAATACGTGAACCAAAAAAATAATTATAACACTTTTTAAAAACAAGATTCAAAAGAACAAAAGAGAGGTATCTAAATGATAGTGTAAGATGGTTAATAAAAAAGAAAAACTCTCCATACAAGAAGCTAGAAAGTTGGTGTTGTTATCCCAGAGAATCCCTCCTATTAAACAGCATAAAAACCCTCTAGACTCCACACTGTATGCAATTGAACATCTTGGTTACATTCAAATTGATACAATCTCTGTAATTCAGAGAGCGCACCATCATACACTTTGGAATAGAAACCCAAAATATTCAATTTCTCACTTAGATGATTTAATGACCAATAAACAGATCTTTGAATACTGGTCGCATGCAGCTGCATATTTACCCATAAAAGATTTTCGTTTTAGTTTACCCCGTAAACATGCCATTGCTACTGAAAAAGAAAATCATTGGTATAAACGCGATGAATCTTTAATGAAAATGGTATTAAAGCGAATATCAAATGAAGGTCCTTTAATGTCCAAAGATTTTGACAATAAAGGAGACAAATTTGGCGAATGGCAAACCAAACCAGCTAAACAAGCATTGGAATTACTTTTTATGCAAGGTGAATTAATGATTTCTCACCGAAACAATTTTCATAAAGTTTATGATTTAACTGAACGTATATTACCAAATACTATTAACACATCAACTCCAAGTTCTAATGAATACGCTCGTTTTATAATTACACGATATTTAAAAGCAAACGGAATTGGACAAGCTTTGCAAATTGCATATTTGCTAAAAAACACCAAACCTCTAGTATCAAAAACCTTACAGGAAATGATTTTAAATGGAGAATTAATACAAATAACTATTAAAGATTCTGTTTACTATACATTGCCATCTACATTGCAATTATTGAACACACCATTAAAAATCAATAAACTTAAAATACTATCTCCTTTTGACAATCTTTTAATACAGCGAAAACGCACTAAAGAATTGTTTAATTTTGATTATTTATTAGAGTGCTATGTCCCTGCTGCAAAACGCAAATTTGGTTATTTTACACTACCAATTTTATGGAATGGAAAATTAGCGGCTCGTATGGATTGCAAAGCAGATAGGAAAACCTCAACATTAAATATTTACCAGCTTTCAATTGAGCCTTGGCTTAATATCACAGCTGCTTTTGTTAACGCTTTTCAAAAAGAGCTTATTCCTTTTTCTCAGTTTAATAATTGCACTAAAATTGTACTCCACAAAACTCTTCCTTCTTCTATTAAATTTGAGTTGCAACAAAAAATTAATAGATAAAGGGAAATGATAATTCGTGAAATAAAAGCTACACTAATAATTTGTTCTGAATTATCAGAAAATAATACACCTTTAAAATTTCATTAACAGCCGGGCTATTTAATTCTTCCCCATCATTAGTACTTCAGCTAAAAAACAAATTAGTAAAAGAAAGAAAATTAAATACTTAATATTTATTATACTATATTTTTAAATTAATGTATAAAAATCACCTGTTTTCTAATTTATTTTAAGTGATTTATTCCGTATCTTTATCCATTATGATTAAAGATATAAAACTAGCCGTTTTAATAGACGGCGATAATATTCCATCACGTTATATTAAAGAAATGATGGAGGAAATTACCAAATATGGTACACCAACTATAAAACGTATTTATGGAGATTGGACCAAGCCTCATCTATCTAAATGGAAAGCCATTTTATTAGAAAATGCAATAACTCCAATTCAACAGTACGGTTATACTACGGGTAAAAACGCAACAGATTCAGCCATGATAATTGACGCCATGGATATTTTATATTCAGAAAAGGTAAATGGTTTTTGTTTAGTTTCATCAGATAGTGATTTCACAAAACTGGCAACACGTTTAAGAGAAGCTGGTTTGGTTGTTTACGGAATTGGAGAAAAGAAAACACCAGACCCGTTTATTGTAGCATGTGATAAGTTTATCTATTTAGAAATTTTAGATAAATTAGATGATGATGCTGAAACTGGAAAACCAAAAGTTAAAAAAGCGAGTATCGATAAAATTACACCTAAAATAATACGCTTGCTAAGAAACTCTGTTGATGATACTGCAGATGATGATGGTTGGGCTTTTATGGGTGATGTTGGTTCATTAATTTTAAAGAAGCAACCAAATTTTGATTCACGTAATTTTGGGTTTGATAAACTAACACCTTTATTTAAATCACTACCTCAATTTGAAATTGAACAACGTGATAACCAAAGTAAAGGTCGTTTTAAACTAATTTATGTTAGAAATAAACAAAAAAAGTAATACTTTTCAGATATAAATACCGTAATTTATTATCAAGAAATAGATTGTAAGTCCATTTAATATTAATAATTTTGCGCTTTCTTAAAAAAGGTAGAATTCTACAATTATAAACAAGAGTATTAAAGAGATGAGTATGGATAACATAGAACAAATTAATGGAGTAATTGCTGAATATTTTAATACTCATAAAGAAGATTGGATACCTGCAAAAGATATTATGCCAGCATTAATAAGTGCAGGTGTTTTTACAAGAGACTTTAAAAAGGGTATGCCGCTAAGAAAAGTTTTAAGAGAGTTAGATAAAGAAAATGCACTTGACAAAATTCCTTTTGTTCATGCAGAACGAAACGAAAAAAATACGTATTGGTATTTGGTAAGAGAAGGATCTGAATATTCTCCAGTTGAAAAAACAGCAGAGATAACAAAAAAACAGCTTGGTATACAAAAAAGAGAAAATAGCGACGAATACTACGTTTTAAATTTATGTGATGAAATACTTAATGAAAAAGCATCAAGACAATATACTTTCCCATTCCTTTTAGGGGATTTTCATAAAGATAAAATTAGTAGAACTAAACTTCCATTAGATGGTTTTTACCACAGTTTAAATCTTGTGATTGAATATCGTGTAAAGCAACAATTTAATGAAGATCCCAAATCCGAAACTAGAACAATTAGTGGCGTTTCTAGAGAAGAACAACAAAAATTGTATAATGAACGTAAAAGAGATGTTCTTTCAAGAAAGAACGTAAATTTAATTGAAATTAATTATTATAGTTTTGAGTATGATGATCAATTAAAAATTGTACGTAACAAAGAGAAAGATATTGAAATACTTAAAGATATATTGAAAGAATATATAAATTAAGAATTTTGGTTTTGGGGATGTAGCTCATCTGGCTAGAGCGCTTGACTGGCAGTCAAGAGGTAGTGGGTTCGACTCCCATCTTCTCCACTAGTGATAGTAAGACTTTCAAGAGATTGGAAGTTTTTTTTACGCCTTTATATTTCTGAAAAATTGTAAATAGCAAGGTCACTTCGGAAATGAAAATTATAAAAATTTAAATAAAATTAACTTTTTTTTAAATTTATTTTAATAAAATGATATTTATCATAGAGATAATTTAAAACAAACTATAAATTTACTACTCATTATATTCACTTGGATCCCTGAGTATAATTGTTTGATAAGGTGAAAAACCACTTTTTACATTGTAGATAGTGGTTTTTCCATTTCATTTTTTATTTAAGAATTTAAGTTTTCATACCTTATTTTATATTTTTTAGGAGTCTCATTTAGCATAGCTTTAAAATCTTTATTAAAATGACTCTGGTCGTGGTAGCCACAAGAATATGCAATTGAACTTAAATCTTTATCTGAATTTCTAAGCATCTTACAAGCTAAATGCAATCGTACTTTCTTTAAATAAGCAATAGGGGATATTTTAAAATCTTCTTTAAAATTTCTTAATAATGATGTTTTGGACATTAAAGCAATTTCACATAAATCATCTAAAGATATTTTTTTGTCAATATGCGTCTCCATATATTTTAAAACCTTAATTAGCTTTTTATTTTTAAAATTATAAGCTCCGTTTTCATTCAGTTTTGATGTAACTCCAATTAATCCAATAACATTATTTTTATTATCAAATATTGGATACTTTGACGTTTTTAACCAATAAGTTTTAAAATCAACAAAAGGTACCATTTCAATTTTATCAATAATAGATTTCCCTTCTTTTAGCACAAATTGGTCATCTTTAATAATTGATTTAGCAAAATGAGCAGGTAAAAAATCATAATCACATTTTCCCAATACGGTAGATTTTTTATCAACTCCATAAATAGATAACATAAATGTATTTAGACTAATTATTTTTCCTTCAATATTCTTCGCGAAAAAGCCTAAATTGGTACGTTCAAATAATTTTTGGGTGAAATTTATGGAATTTATTTTCTGATTAAGCAACTCTTCATAAATCATAATATGGATATTTTATTCTTTTTACAATTGCCTAAAGTATTAATTTTTAAAGGAAATATATTTTAGTTTGGTTATATTTTACAATAAATAGATGATTTAATCATATAAAAAAAGTGATTAATAAAATAACTTTGAGCAGTTGATAATTTTTGAAGTCAATAAGGTTGAAAAAAAATAGAATATTTTGTAAAAAAATAGTGTTATTAATAGCTGTATTTACGGCAGTTAATATGTATGCAAAAAGATTTTCCTATATCGAAAATAAGTTAGGAGGAGATTTTAAATTAGTTTTTTACACATCCGATAAAAATAGTGCAGATGCTCTTGCTATTGAAACCTATTTGTATGTTGATTCATTAAATAAAATTTTCAGCAATTATTTAAAATCAAGTGAAATTAGCATTCTAAATAAAAAGAGAAAAATAACAAACCCTTCAAACGAATTAATTCAGATACTAAAATATGCTCAAATTGCCTTTAACAAAACCGATGGTTATTTTGATATTTCTATTCAACCTTTAATTAATCTTTGGAATAAAGCCGGAGACAAAGGAAAATATCCCACCAAAAAATGCATCCGTAAATATGGTGATAGAATAGGTTTACCTAAGGTTTTAAAAATTGAAAACAATTCTTATTTACTAAATAAAAAAAGTGAACTGCAATTAGGCGGAATAGCCAAAGGTTATATAATAGATAAAGTTTATCAGTTTTTAAAAAATAAAAAATTCAAGTCCTTTTTAATTGAAGCCGCAGGAGATATTAGAGTTTATGGAAACCCCGAAAACGCCAAATATTGGACAGTTGGAGTATCTGCAAATAAGTATACAAATTATTCAGTAAATTTAAAATCAGGACAAGCAATTGCTACTTCTGGGAAAACGTATAGATATAAAATTATTGAAGGCAAAAAGTATTCACATATAATTAATCCTAAAAATTTAATGCCCGTTATACATAATTATACATCTTCAGTTATTGCAACTAGCGCAACAACTGCTGATTATTTGGCCTCAACATTTAATATAGTGACAGATAAAATTGAAATAAATACAATTTTAAATAAGCATAGCAACGTAGAATTATTGTTGTTTAATAACAACGGAATATTTTTTGAAACAACACATTTTTTTAACAACAAGTAAATAATATATACCTAATGAACATAAAAATAATAAAACTGTTTGTAACACTATTCTTACTAAATTATGGAATTCAAGCACAAACAACATACACGCTATCTGAAAATGCAGCAATGAAAATTGATGGCACTTCAACTGTTAGCGATTGGTCTGTAGAAGTTTTAAAAGCTACAGGTAGTTTCACGTTAATTAATGATTTTAAAATTGAGGTTGGAGCTATTTTATATTCAAATTTAGAATTTAGTTTCCCTGTAGATAAAATGGAAAGTGGGCGTGGGCCTATTATGAATTCAAAAATAAAAAAAGCATTAAAAAGTACCGAAACCCCTTCAATTGTATATAAATCAACTGAAAATAAAATTGTTTCCATAACTGATTCTACGTTTGTTTTAGAGTCAAAAGGAACAATTGCTGCTGCAGGAGTAGAAAAACCATTTAGCGTATCTTTAAACAGCTCATTTGATACTGAATTGAACACAATTTCTTTTGAAGGAAATAAAGACGTTTTAATGTCTATGTTTAATATTGTTAAGCCAACAGCCTTTTTTGGAAAATTAAAAACAAAAGACGAGTTGAATGTAAAATTTAAAGTGAGTTTTACCAAATAATTAAAATTACAAATTATATATTTATAAAACACGCAGAACCAATTTTAACATACAAGGAAATCACTAATAACGAGCACCATGCTTGTGCTGAGCGAAGTTAAAGAATGACCATTAAAATAAAAATGTAGATACATGAAATTATTACAAGTTTTAATCTTAGCAATAGTCCTTTTTTCAATTGAAGGAATTGCTCAAAATGAATTTTCACCTTACACACAAAATATAGATGGAACTGATGTTTCGTTTAAAATGGTACCAATTAAAGGTGGTTCCTTTTTGTTAGGAGCGGCAAAAAAAGATAAGAAAAAAGAAACAGATGAATTGCCCCAAAAACAAGTTGAAGTAAGTTCTTTTTGGATGGGAGCATATGAAGTAACTCACAAAGAGTTTTTATTATTTACAGATGCTACAAGAGATTTATTAGCAAACGGAAAACCAAACCCTGAAGTTATTTCAAGACCATCAAGCCCTTATGAAGACCCTTCAAAAGGTTTGGAGGATGAAGATATGAAACCAACCGTTGGATTAACACAATATGGAGCTTTATCATATTGTCGCTGGCTGTACAAAAGAACTGGTGTTTTTTACAGAATTCCTACCGAAGCAGAATGGGAATTTGCAGCAAAAGCAGGAACAGAAACTCCTTACTTTTTTGGGAAAAAGAAGAAAAAATTGGCCGAATATGCCTGGTATGCTAAAAATGCAGAAGAGCAACTTCACCTAGTTGGATTAAAAAAACCAAATCCAAATGGGCTGTATGATATTTATGGAAATGTTGCAGAATGGTGTTTAGACCAATATTATGCAGATTTTTATTCAAAACTTAAAGACGGAGAAAAAGATCCTAGAGGAATGCCAGATGCATTGTATCCTAGATCAGTTCGTGGAGGTTCATTTATGGATGATGAAACCGGTTGTAGAAGTACAAACAGAATAACCTCAACAGATGATTGGAAAGCTAGAGACCCTCAATTACCAAAAAGTTTTTGGTGGAATACAGACTCTGAATTTGTTGGATTCAGATTGGTAAGACCACTAAAACAACCAAGCAAAGAAGAAGCAGAAATGTTCTTTTCTTCTATGTTAGAATAATAAACCAAATAGTAATAAATATATATAGTATCATGGAAAGAAGAGATTTTATAAAAAATTCTGCTTTAGTTAGCGCTGGACTTTTAACTTCAACAGGAGTATTGGCAAATGGATTAGGTTTTAATAGCGGTTCAGGTGATGCTCTTAAAATAGCATTTATTGGTTGTGGAGGAAGAGGAGCAAGAGCAGTAAAAGCGGCATTAGATTTAGAAATTCCAACAGAACTTGTTGCAATGTGTGATTTGTTTAAAGACAAAATAGATGTTAAGGAAAAAGTACTTTTAGATGCTGTAAAAGATAAAAGTAGAATTAAAGTAACTGAAGAAACTAAATTCACTGGTTTTCAAGGTTATAAAGATGCAATAGCGTTAGCAGATGTTGTTTTTATTACCACTCCAGCGGCATTTAAACCTCAAATTTTAGAGGAAGCTATAAAGCAAAATAAGCATGTATTTATGGAGAAACCTGTATGTGTAGATTCAATAGGATTTCAACAAGTTATGGCTGCTGCTGCATTGGCTAAGCAAAAAAAATTATATTTAGCAGCAGGCCTTCAAAGAAGATACTCAAGTGGTTACCAGGCTGTTGTTAATGAAATTCATAATGGTGCAATTGGAGATATTTTAACTGCTGAATGTTATTGGATGGGAAGACCTATTGGTGATTTGTCTAGACCTAGAAAAGAAAATTGGACAGAAATGGAGTTTCAAAACAGACATTGGAGATCATTTTCTTGGGTAAGTGGTGGAAATGTAGAAGAATATCATGTTCATAATTTAGATATTATAAACTGGGTTTTAAATGAGCCTCATCCAGAATCTGTAATAGCAATGGGAGGAAAATCTCCAGGTAAAGATTTCTCAGGTTCTTTAGGTGGTTTTGATAGTTTAACTTCAAATTTTAAATATAAAAATGGTGTTTCTGTTCATAGTTATAGCAGAAATATACCTAATTGTAAAAATAAAAATGGAGAATATTTTTATGGGACAAAAGGTAAATGTGTAATTAATGGAAATGCAAAAATATACAACCATAAAGGCAAAGAAATTTTCTCAGCAAGTAGTGAAAAATACGGAAAATTTCATGGTGCACATGATAAAGTTCAAAAAGTATTAATGGAGAGTATTTACCACGGTAAAAAATATATTAATGATGGCTTTTATGCGGCTCAATCATCTATGACAGGTGCTTTTGGTAGAATGTCTGGTTGGTCTGGAAAAGAAATGAAATGGGATAAAGCAATTGAATCTAAAGTAGCCTTATTTAATTATACCGATGGAACTAATATGAGTACTACACCTCCTGTTTTACCTGATGCTTTAGGAAATTACCCAGTGCCAACACCCGGGAAAACTATAGTATTGTAGAATGAAATTTTAAACAAAAAAAAGAGACTGTTTAAGACGTGAAATTTTCGTCAACCTGAACTTGATTTAGGTTCTCATAATGATTGATTATCAGTATGATGAGATTCTGAAATAAATTCAGAATGACGGTTTTCAACACTTTTTAAACAGCCTCTTTTTATTCTACTTATTTCTTTTAGGATAATATTTCCTTTTTTTATTTGTAGTCTGTTCTCCCACTTTTTGCTGATTTCCAGTTTTACGTGTTGACTTTTTACGTTGATTTTTAGTCGGTTTTGGAGCTAAAGGAATTTCTTCATTTTCATCTAAAACATATGGATGTTCCTCAATAACCGGTATTTGCTGTTTAATTAGTTTTTGAATATCTCTTAAATACGCTTTCTCTTCTTGGTTGCAAAAAGATAGTGCAATTCCACTAGCTTTAGCTCTTCCCGTTCTACCAATTCTATGCACATAGGTTTCAGGTATGTTTGGTAAATCGTAATTTATTACAAGAGATAAATCTGAAACATCAATTCCTCTGGCAGCAATATCTGTAGCAATTAAAACATTTAATTCACCTTTTTTAAAACTTCCTAATGCACGTTGTCTGGCATTTTGAGATTTGTTTCCGTGAATGGCAGCAGCCTTAATATTAGCTTTTAATAATTGACGTACAATTTTATCAGAACCATGTTTTGTTCTTGAAAAAACTAATACAGAAGCATTTTCATTTTCTTCAATTAAATGAATAAGTAGTTTAGATTTATTAGGTTTACTAACAAAATATAACGCTTGTTCAACTTTTTCTGCTGTTGCCTGCTCTGGTTTAATCGTAACTTTTTCAGGTTTACCTAAAATCTTACCAGATAACTCAACTATTGATGAAGGCATTGTAGCTGAAAAGAAAAGTGATTGTCTTTTAAAAGGAAGTTTAGCTATAATCTTTTTTATATCGTGAATAAAACCCATATCTAACATTTGATCGGCTTCATCTAAAACAAAATACTTTATATTTTGCAAACTTATATGACCTTGAGAGATTAAATCTAACAAACGTCCTGGTGTTGCGACTAAAATATCTACCCCTCTATTCAATGCATCTGTTTGAGCTCTTTGTTTTACTCCACCAAAAATAACCGTATTTTTAATACCAGTATACTTTCCGTAAGTTCTAATGCTTTCATCTATTTGAATTGCAAGCTCTCTAGTAGGAGTAACAATTAATGATCTAATTTTTCGTTTTCCTTTATAATCTTCTTTACTATTAAATAGGTGTTGCAATATTGGTATGGTAAAAGCAGCAGTTTTTCCTGTTCCTGTTTGTGCGCAACCTAATAAGTCTTTTCTATCTAATAAAATAGGGATTGCCTGTTCCTGTATTGGTGTTGGGTTCGTATATCCTTCTTCATTTAAAGCCTTTAAAATAGGCCTAATAATTCCTAATTCTTTGAATTCCATATAGTTTATTAAGTTGGCAAAGGTACATTATTAGTTTTAATCTAATTTCAAATATCTAATTAACTAAATTTCAAAGAAATATGAAACGTTTTCGTTAAATACCTTAATTACTTTTTCCATTAAAAAACGGATTCCTTAGTTTTGTGAGATTATTTTTAAACATAAAGATGGATTATCAATTAATTTGTTCTGATATAGACGGAACGCTATTAAATAAGGACAGAGAATTATCAAAAGCAACAATTGAGCAAGTAAAAAGGGTTGCTCCTATTCCTTTTGTTTTAATTTCATCTCGTATGCCAAGTGCTTTACGTCATTTACAAAATGAATTTGGAAATGAGAAAACTCCTTTAATTGCCTATAACGGAGGTTTGGTACTAAATAACTCTGAAGTTTTACATTCAACTTTTATTAAAAATAGTGTTTTGGCTGAAGTAATTAATAAATGTATTGAAACTTCCATTCATTTAAGTTTATACCACGCAGATGAATGGTATGTACCATCAATGGATTATTGGGCAAAAAGAGAACAGAATAACACAAAAGTAACTCCTGTTGTAAAAGCAAATAAAGAGGTTTTATCAACTTGGGAAGTAGAAGGAAAAGGAGCGCATAAAATTATGTGTATGGGAGATGAAGCTGAAATTGATGCGTTGTATAATTCCTTAGAACTAGAATTTTCTAGTGAAATTATTTTATACAGGTCTAAGGAAACATATATTGAAATTTCACATAAAGATATTTCCAAAAAAACAGCGATTGATGTTGTTCTTAAAAATTGTTACCCTTCACTTACAATGGGTAATGTTGTTGCTTTTGGAGACAATTATAACGACATTGAAATGTTAAAAGCAGTTGGGTTAGGTATTGCCGTTGGAAATGCAAAACACGAAGTTATGCAAGTTGCAGATGTTGTTACGGATACCAATAAAAATGATGGAGTTGCAAAAGCTATTAAAGAATATTTTTAATAGCAGCCTCAGCACATCGTTCACCATCCATAGCTGCAGATACAATTCCACCTGCATAACCGCCACCTTCTCCACAAGGGTATAATCCTTCAATTTCTGGATGTGATAATTTTTCGGTTCTAGGAATATTTATTGGTGAAGAAGTTCTAGATTCTACACCAATTACATTTGCTTCTTCCGTATAATAACCGTGCATTTTTCTACCAAATTCAGCAAAACCTTTTCTAAGTCTTCCTCCTATTTGTTTTGGAAGAATAGAATGCATTGAAGCAGATTTTAAACCTGGTTGGTAAGATGTAGGATTTAATGAGTTGGATAATTTCCCTTCAACAAAATCAGTTAATCTTTGCGCTGGGGCTGTTTGCGTTTTTCCACCAGCAACCCAAGCTAATTTTTCTAAATCTTTTTGAAATTCTAAGCCTTTTAATTCTCCAAATTTCTCATATTTTTTTAAATCTTGATCTGCATTAATTTCTACAACAATTCCTGAATTTGCATAAAGGTTATTTCGTTTTGATGGAGACATTCCATTTACAACAATCTCTTCATTTGCCGTAGCCGCAGGCACAATAAAACCACCAGGACACATACAAAAAGAATACACACCACGCCCATTTACTTGATGTACTAAACTATATGCAGCTGCAGGTAATAACTCATCTCTTTTACCTTTGCAGTGGTATTGAATTGAATCAATAATTTCTTGCGGATGCTCTACACGAACTCCCATTGCAAAAGATTTTGATTTAATAAAAATATCCTTTCTTTTTAGTAAATAATAAATATCTCTAGCTGAATGACCAGTTGCTAAAATTACAGCGTTTACAGTCATTTCTATACCGTTTAGCAATTGAATAGCCTTTAGTTTCTTATCTTTAATAACAAAATCTACAACACGACTTTCAAAATGGATTTCCCCTCCATATTTTAAAATAGTTTCCCGTATATTTTTTACAACTTTTGGTAGTTTATTGGTTCCAATATGTGGGTGTGCATCAACTAATATTTGGTCTGTAGCTCCGTGATACACTAAGTTTTCAAAAATTCTTCTTACATCACCTCTTTTTAAACTTCGGGTATATAGTTTTCCGTCTGAATAAGTTCCTGCACCACCTTCACCAAAACAATAATTAGAATCTTCGTTAACAATATGAAACTGATTAATGGCTCGTAAATCTCTTCTTCTATCCTGAACATTTTTACCTCGTTCTAAAACAATAGGTTTGTAACCTAATTCTATACAACGCAAAGCGGCATACATTCCTGCAGGTCCAAAACCAATAATATGAACTTCTTTTGCTGAAGAAACATCTTTGTATTCAAAATTATAATCTGATGTTTCTGGCATTTTTTCATTTACGTAAACCGCTACTTTATAATTGAAAATAATATTGGCTTTTCTGGCGTCAATAGATTTACGTAATACCTTTACTGCGGTAATTTCATTCAATTCAACTCTTAAAATACGCGCAGCTTTTTTTTCTAAAAAACCTGTGAATTTTTCTTCCTTAAGATTTACACGAATTTGAATTTCTTTTACCATAGCGGCAAAATTAATCAAATTTAAAGGATAATACTATTGCTTTATTTTTTGATTCTTTTTTTAAATAAAAACATAGGACTAATTCATCTGAAAACAACTACCTTTATATGTTATTTAAAAATAAAAATGAAAACATCTATTCCCCTCGTAGTTTTTATCATTTACTGTTTAACTATTTTATGTTTTTCAAATATAAATGCACAAGAACAGCATGATATCGATTCAATTAGAAATTTAAACTCCCTTGAAAAAAATCAAAAAAAACTTGTTGAAAACAATAATAAATTAGCTTATTTATTTGGAGGAATAAATATTGATAGTTCATTATTTTATAGCAATAAAGCAATGCAAATTGCAAAAGATATAAAGTACAGAAAAGAACTGGCAGTGTCTTATTCATTTACGGCTAGAGGAATGATTGAAAAGGGTAATGTTAATGTTGCTCTTGAAAATTTTGATGCTGCTTTAGAGCTTTTTAAAGAAGAAAAAGATACTGTAAATATTTTAGATTGTTACAAAGGCATGGCTTATGTGGCTTCTTACGGTTCTAGTCAATTAAAAAGCCTGGATTACAATTTAAAGGCTTTAAATTATGCTGAACATCTAAAGGATACAGTTAGCATGGCTATCATTTATAATAATATTGGTTCTATTTACAAGAAGCTAGATAATTATAATTTCTCATTGTTATATTTTAATAAATCACTAAAATTAGAGCTTCTTAAACAGAAAAGAACAGTAAGTGGCTTAGCTATCTTATATTCAAATATAGGAGTTGTAAAAGTTGAAAATAATAAGTTTAAGGAAGCCGAAGAAGATTATAAAAACGTAAAAAAATTATTACCTAGTGTAGATAGTGAATATCTTCAGTCTTATTTGTATTTATCTTTATCGGGTTATTATATAGGTATAAAAGATTTTAAATTAGCTAAAAATTATATTGACTCGGCTGCAGTAATTAGTGAAGAAAAAAACATTAGGCAAATAAAATCTAGAGTTTATAGAAAACAAGCAGAATGGTATTTTTATCAGAATTTATTTAAGGAAAGTATTAAATATTTTGATAAGTGTTTATCCTATTCAAAATCTATAAATGTACATGAAGAATTTCCTGAAATTTATAAAAAAAGAGCTGAAGCATATGTTAATACGGGGCTTTATAAAAAGGCTTTTTATTCTTTACAAAAGGCAAATACATCCATAGATTCTTTAAAAAATAACAGTGTTGCAAGTTTTTTAAGTGATTTTGATGATCAAAAAAGAACGAATGAAATTGAAAAGTTAAAACTTGAACAAACTTTAAAAAATCAACAATTAGAAAATGCAGCTACAAAGAAAAAAGAATTAATTAGTAGAACTATTATTATCATATTAATTCTTTTGGTAATTATAGGGGTTGTTATGTATTATTTTTTAAAGGTTCGTAAAAAAAATAAGATTTTAAAACAGCAGCATGCAACTATTATTAGTCAAAAATTATTACTTGAAACTAATATTAAAAAATTAGAGGAAAGTGAAAAGAAACTTCAAAAGTTAAACGCAACAAAAGATAAGTTTTTTTCAATAATTGCGCACGATTTAAAAAGTCCGTTTAACTCAATTTTTGGCTTTAGTAAGTTACTATCCAATAATTATAAATTGTATAGTGATGAAAAACGAATACAGATGATTCAAAATATAGAAAACGTATCAGAATCAACTTTTAATTTATTGGAAAACTTACTTAATTGGGCAAGGTCTCAAAGAGGATTTATAGATATTAAAAGAGAGGAACTTAATTTGAAAGACTTAATTGACAATAGTATTATAGCTTATTTAGGTTCCGCTTCAATTAAAAAAATTAAAGTAAATAATCATATAGATAAAAACATAGAAGTTTGTGTTGATAATGACACTATGAAAATAGCCTTTTCTAACCTATTTAACAATGCCATCAAATTTAGTTCAATTGGAGGTGAAATTTTATTAACCTCAAAGTTAAATAAAAATAATGTAGAGGTTTGTTTTCAAGATTTTGGAATTGGAATGGATAAATCTATTATTGATGATTTATTTAAGGTTGAAAAAAATGTTAGTCGTAACGGAACATCAAATGAAAAAGGAACAGGATTGGGATTAATCCTATGTTATGAATTTATAACCAAAAATAAAAGTAAAATTTGGGTTGAAAGTATAGAAGGAGAAGGAAGTAAATTTTATGTTTCTTTACCTTTAAAATGCGAATAGTTTAACAAGTAAGCTTTATTTAAAAGCTTACTTGTATTTTAAATTTATTAATACTAATTATAAGTACATAAATAAGAAGTTTGTCCAACAGATTTAACTTTAAATGATGAATTCGCTTCAACTTCAAATGATTCTCCTGCTTTAAAAGATTTCCAATCTGTAGTATTTGGTAATTGAGCAATTAATTCACCTTCAATAACCGTCATTTTTTCATGAGATGATGTACCAAATTCATATTCGCCATCTTCCATAACTCCAATTGTAGACTTTCCATTTTTTGAAGAATAACCAAGAGATTTTACTGTTGCGTTAAAGTATTCATTTACTGAGATCATAAGAATGTTTTTATATTTTTTTGGTAAATATAAAGAACTCACTAAAACTAAAAAAGTTATTATTTATTTGTGGCAGAATTTTCTTCTACAATTTGTTTTATAGGTTTTCCATTTATTAAAACATCTTTTAAAACAGCTTCTCCATTTTTAACATAAACTAAAGCATAAGTTTTGTTCATGTTATCTCTTTGAGATTCTCTATAAGTATTTTCAGCATCTTTAGCTTTAAATTCTTCCATGTAATATCGCTCAAAAGGATACTGAATAAGTATACGTTTATTTTTCTCAGTTGCATATACTCTATCAACTTTTGCTTCAATAAAATCATTAGAAGTTTCAGCTGGTTTTTCTTTTACAATACTTTTTATAGTTGCAAAACCATCCTTATTATTTTGAAGAAGTACAAAAATTATTTCATTTCTTTTCCATTCTTTTTCATCTTCAATATTAAACTCATTTTCTATAAAACTAAGTACTATAAATTTTCCTCTAAAAGGATCTGTTGGATCAATTGGGGCAGTTATAAATTTATACGGTGTCCCAGTCTTTAATGTGTCCTCTTTACTCAAAATCATTTTAAATGGAACAAATAATTGAGCGATAACAACAGCAATAAATAATGTGAATAATAACTTTTTATTTTTCATTACTTTTTCTTTTTTTTAGCATCCAATAATTTGTTATAAAAAACCCTACTCCAACAGAAATAAATAATAATCCTCTTATTATAAAGCTTAAATCTGTATCAAAAAATCTGCAAATTACTAATGCAGTAATAATTAATAAACCATAATTTAAAATGCCTAAATGATTTTTTCGCGCTCCTTCTCTAATGGTTAAAATCCCAATTAAGAAAACTAATAAATTGATAATTATTACAGGAAAAGATGTTTTTAAACCTATTAAAAACAATATAATAAACAGGATAAAAACAAACTCTATTAAAGTGCTTTTTTTAATAAATTCTTTTCTGAATTGTTTCAAAAGAAGAATAAATGCAATTATTGAAAATATTGATGTGACAATTATTTCAGCATAAGGTTTAAACCCATTATATTGAAATTGTATATTTAATAAATCATCCCAATACCAACTAAAACTTAATGATAGTAACACTCCAATAGTTCCCAATGACCCTAATACTAAAAAACTATTATTTCTTAATTTTTGAGCTTTAAAATAGTTTGAATTTCCAATTAAATAATAAACCCCTAAAATACTTAAATAAGCAGCAAACATAATTTCTTCAAAATAAGTTGCAACTGTTCCCAATGAAATGATAATAGATAATGGAATTAACCAATTATAAAAAACCAGAAAATTACTTTTAGGACTCTTTTTATAAAGTAAATAATAATTTGGAAGTATTAATAAAAGTAAAAGCCAATACACATAAGTTTCAACATGAGGGTAAGTCCAATAACCTATTTTACAAGCATAAAATGTAATTCCAATAATATATAAAAAGCCAATTGAATTAGATTTCATTAAATACACCAAAGGCAAACATAAAAGCATCCAAGTAATTGTAAACGAAGTAATGTTACCCGGTATATTATAAATCTGACTGATTAATGAAATACTTGCTCCAACACCAAAAAACAAAAATACAGAGGAGCTTTCTATCCAAGTTGTATTGTTATTCTTTTTTAATAAAGTGAACCCACATAATAGTTGGCCAATTACTAACGGTATAAAAGCAATAACTGTTTTTGTTAACCTAGATAAGTTATCCCAGTTATGAGCTAAAATTAAGATTATTCCAAGCCCTACTAAAAGCGCCCCTAAAATACCAAATACAATAAACAGTTTATTGGGTGAAGTGTTTTCTTTCTTATTATAAAAAGCTTGTATGTTGCCCGCAATATCTTCTGAAATTACGTTAGCTTCAACAAGTTCTTTTAAATCTTTTGAAATGTTCATTAAAACGATTTTTAAAAAGTAATAAAATTAAATATTAACAATAGAATTAAAAGTATTAACGCTCCCGAAACCCAAATAATTTTCTGTTTTTTTTGGTCTTCTTTTGCTTCATCTTTAATTTTTTGTTTAACCTTGGTTAATTCTTCTTCTGATAGTTCCGGAAGATCATATGTTGTTTTTGAGTACTTTGTGTGGGAATAATCATTCCCTCCTTTAAATTTTCCTTTTCGTGCGTTTTTTAAAGCTGCATTTTGCTTCACTCTATTCAACATATCATTTACATGACCTCCAAAACTCATAATCTTCCTTTTTAACTTAAATTATTAAGTCTCATAATTTTCTTTTTCTGATAAATCTTTAATAGTTTTTCAGTAATTGAAATATAAAACGGACTTATTAATAATGTTAATGAAATTAAACTAATGGTGAATTTATAACCAAAATCACCTAAAATTCCTAACGAAAATGCAGATGAGCTGATTAAAAAACTTAACTCACCAATTTGAGCCAATAAAGCACCTCCTAAAATTGCCTCATGCCATTTACACGAAAATAATTTTAAGATAAATGAATTTATAAAATGATTGGTTAAGTAAACCGATAATAACACTAGTGTGATTACAACATAATTTTCAACAATAAATTGAAAATCAATTTGAAGTCCAATACTCACAAAAAATAGCGCTACAAATAAAACCCGAAAAGAGTGCAAGGTGTCATAAATCCAATCCGTTGCAGTAGAAACGTGCATTACCATTCCACCTACAAAAGCTCCTAAGGCAGGAGAAATTCCAAAAGCTGAAACTAAAAGAGCACCTCCAAAACACAATAAAATGGCAGCAAAAACCTGTAATTCATGGTCGTTTTCAATTTTATTTGCAAATGGTAATTTTATACTTCTTTTAATATAAATGTAAATTAAAATAGCCATTACTACTAACCCTCCTATTACCATTAAAATAATATTTTCTAAAGATTCTTCCTTACCGCCAACTACCGAAGTTATAATTAGTAATGGAACAATTATAATATCTTGCATTAATAAAATACTTAATACATTTTTACCAATTCGAGTAGATATCAGGTTTTTATCCTGAATTATTTTTATAATAACGGCAGAACTACTTAAAGCAATTACAAAGCCTAAAATAACAGAGCGCTCAATATTCCAATTAAAGAAATAACCAATAATTATTACAGTTAAAACACTAAAACCTACTTGCAGTAAAGTACTAACAACTGCTAATTTCCATTGCTTTACCAATTCGGGTAAGCTAATTTCCATCCCTATAAAAAAGAGCAGTAAAATAATTCCAATTTCACCTAAATGATGAATGGAATCAGAATCTTTTATCAAGCCAATTCCGTGTTCACCTATTAAAGCGCCAATCATAATATAACCAATAATGTAAGGTTGTTTAAATCTTTTAAGAATTAAACCAAATATTATAATAAGTATAGCCAGAATAGATACAAAGGTCACCGTTGGATCTAATTGTGTGGATAAAAACATTTAAGTTTTGTTTGAAATATTAACATTAAAATCAGGAGTTTCAACTAATTGAAAGGTTGCCGAAGCAAATTTAATTTCTCCATTTGTTTTTTCAACTTCAGTTAATATTTGAGTAAATAATTCGGATTTTGTAAGCCTTCTTTTTCTAAAATGAACAACATATCGCAAGGTAAATTCAACCCAATTGTCATTTGCTACAAGAGTAACCATTGGCTCTGTTTGAGCGTTTTCTAATAAAAATTCTTTTTGAAGCGCATTCCATTTTTCCTGCGAAACATTGGTTAAATCACCTACAGTTTTTTTAGCTATTTCAATAAATAAAATTTTCGCTTTTTCATAATTACTTCCATATTGAATGGGAATTTTAATTTCATCCCATAAAAATGGAAAATCTCCCGAATAATTAAAAACAGGTTCTTTAAAAATAAAACTATTGGCAATTAACACAATTCTTCCATTATATAAATCACCATCAACCCATTGGCCAATTTCCATAACAGTAGTTCTTAAAACTCCAATATCCATCACATCACCTTTAATTCCACCTAATTGAACTCTGTCTCCCGTTTTATAAAAACCACCAAATAAAATAGCCAACCAACCTGCAAAAGACGCAATAACTTCTTGTAAAGCAAATGCAATACCGGCTCCGGCAACTCCTAAAGCAATTGTAAAACCACCTAATTTGTTGCTGTAAATTATAGCTATTAGCAGAATAGAAAACAAATAACCTGCAAATGTTGAGATCTTTTTTGTTTTATAACGGTGGTTGCTATTTTTTAATTTTGAAATAAATTTTTTCTGAATAGCTTTTATTACAAACCAAATAATAATGATACCAATTAAAATAGTTGCTATTTTTCCAACAGTAGGATTGTATAATAATTCTTTTAATTGATCTTCCATCTTTATAAAAGTTTTAAGTTCAACTACCTATATGAAATGAATTAATATAGATAGTTGAATAAAAATTAATCTTTTTCACTATCCGGTTCTGCTTTACTTTTAGACTCAACAATGTTTTCAGCATCAATGTTTTTAATATCTTTTCCTTTTAAATATTCTGGCAATTCCATACCAGCCATATTAAACATTTCTTGTAATGGTGGTACTGCTTTATACATACCAGAAATAAAGTTAGAAGTTGATGTTTTACCATCTTTACCTCCACCATTTTCCCAAACAGTTATTTTATCAATTTTAATATTTTTAATCGCTTCAGCTTGTGTTTTAACCAACTCAGGTAATTTATCTGCAATTAATAATAAAGCAGCATTTTGAGCGTCATCGCCAGCAGCTTTTACAATTTCATCTAAACCTTGTGCTTGTTTTGTTAAGATTTCAAAAATACCTTTTGCTTCTGCTTCTTTTTTCATAAAAATAGCATCCGCTTCACCTTTTGCAATACGTCTTATTTGTTCCGCTTGGGCTTCTGCGTTAATTTCAACTTTTTGTTTATCTATTTGAGCAGGTACAACAATATCTGCTAATTGTTCAGCTTCTTTACGTTTTGCTCTTGCTATTTCAGCTATTTGTTCGGCAGCATATGCTTCTTCTAATGCTTTTGCAGCTTGTACTTTTTCAGCGGCAATTGCTCTTTTTGCAGCTTCAGCTTCACGTTCACGTCTTAAAGCATCAGATTCGGCAATTTCAATTTTAGAAATATTTTCTCCTTCAATTGCTTTTGCATTGGCAACAGCAGTTTTAACACGTTCAACTTGTTGTGCTTCTGCCTCACCAATTTTTGCTTTTGCATTAGCATCAGCCGTTTGAATACGTTCTTTTTGGTTTGCATTTGCTTCTCCAATTTTTGCAGTTGCAACTTTATCTGCAACTTGTACACGTTCTGTTTGGTTGGCTTCAGCTTCTCCAATTTTTGCTTTCGCTAAAGCATCGGCAACACGAACTCTTTGATCTTGATGCGCTTCAGCTTCACCAATAGATCCATCTCTTAATTTTTGAGCCACCGATACTTTAGCCTCATTAATTGCTTTTGCGGCAGCTTCTTTACCTAACGCTTCTATATACCCAGACTCATCATGAATATCAGTAATATTAACATTAATTAATTTTAAACCAACTTTCTTTAATTCAGCTTCAACACTATGTGTAATATGTGATAAAAATTTATCTCTATCTGAATTAATTTCTTCAATATCCATTGAAGCAACTACTAAACGCAATTGACCAAAAATAATTTCTTGGGCCAAATCTTGTACAGCGTCTAATTGTAAACCTAATAAACGTTCTGCAGCATTTTGCATAACACTTGGCTCTGTTGAAATACCAATTGTAAAACGAGAAGGTACGTTTACACGAATATTTTGCTTACTTAATGCATTTGTTAGATTTACTTCAATAGACATTGGAGTTAAATCTAAAAATTCATAATCTTGAATTATAGGCCAAATAAAAGCCGCTCCACCATGAATACATTTTGCAGATTGTCCTCCGCCTGTTTTTCCGTAAACGACTAAAATTCTATCAGACGGACAACGTTTGTACCTTCTTATCATTGAAAAGAAGAATACAACTAAGATAAAAATAATAGCTCCAACCAGGTAAACTCCCGTTGCTGCTATTTGTAAGGGTAATAAATTCATAGTTATTTTTATTGAGTTAATTTCTGTACTAGTAATATTTCGGCACTAACAATTTCGGTAACTTTTACCATAGCACCAGTTTTTAAATCTTCATTTTCATCGGTAATTGCTTCTAGTTCTCGCAAACTACCTTGTACCTTAATTTGCACTTTTCCCATTTTAGAACGATTGGCACCAATTGGTAAATAAACCTCGCAAATTACCCCAATTGCATTTTTAACTTGTAACGTTCCCGATTCAGCTAATTTATGCATCCAAAAGAAAAGTAATGAAGTAAGTATCATCATTACCAAACCAGCAATTGTTGAAGTTATTAATGTTGTAGTAGTAGACAATCCGTTATCAATACAAGTTACTCCTGTCCACCCAAATATGGTAAAAAAACCTACTAGCCCTTTAAATGTGAAAAATTGAAACCCTACACCTCCATCATCAGCTTCAAAATTGTCAGCATCAGCTTCCATATCAGTATCTCCACCTCCAATAAATGTTAAAAGAAAAATAACTAAAAACACTGCAGATCCTGCGATAGCAATTAACCAATAAGTTTGTTCAAGAGAAGACATTTCTTTGAAGAATTCTAACATAGCTTCACAATTTTAAGTAATTATCGAATATACTAAATATTGAAAAATAAAAGACCTTAGAATTGTAAATTTTTTGTTTGGTTTTTAAAGATGCTTTAGCTTTTAATTATATGTTCCAATTTTGTACAATATGTTACATTTTTTCGACTAAATTTCTTTTACATTTGTTATTATCTTAAAATAAAAATACAATTATGACTAATAAAATTGAATTAAACTGGAAAGGTCAAATGCTTTTTGAATCTGTTGCTCCAGAAGGAAATGTAATGATTGATGCAGGTCCAGATGTTGGAGGACAAGGAAAAGGATTACGTCCAAAAGCTATGATGTTAACATCACTAGCGGGTTGTTCAGGTATGGATGTTGCTTCTTTATTAAAAAAGATGCGTGCGGAAGTTGAAGATTTTAAAATTGAAGTTGAAGCTAATTTAACTGAAGAACATCCTAAATTTTATGATAAAGTTCATGTTACTTATCGTTTTTTTGGAAGTGACTTCAAAAAAGACAAAATTGAAAAAGCCGTAAATTTATCAGTAGATAGGTATTGTGGAGTTATGGAAATGTTTAGACAATTTGCAACTGTAACTACTGAAATTATTTATATTGAAAAATAATAGATGGTAGATATCTTGTCATTCTAAATGCAATGAAAGCGAAATAAAGAATCTTAGCTTACCGTTATTTTATGAGATTGCTACATTTCGCTCCGTTACATTTGCAATGACATCTGTTTTCTGTAATTTCAGTAAAGTTTAAAGTATAAACGATAAAATATTTTACCTACTTTTGAAAAAAAGCTAGAAAATGCGTTGGAAATTAAAACCAGATCCAGATCCTCAAATTACATCAACACTTGCAAAAGAATTAGGAATTGATATCGCTTTGGCTAAGTTATTGGTACAGCGAGGAATTGCCTCTTTTAATGAAGCTAAATTATTTTTTAGACCAAGTTTAAACGATTTACACAATCCATATTTAATGAAAGATATGGATAAAGCTGTTGAAAGAATTGAATTGGCAATTTCCAATAACGAAAATATTATGGTTTTTGGCGATTATGATGTTGATGGAACAACTTCTGTTTCGTTACTTTCTTCATATTTAAAAACAATTCATCCTAATATTGCAACCTATATTCCAGATAGATATGCCGAAGGTTACGGGGTTTCATATAAAGGAATTGATTTTGCTGAAGACAACGATATTAGTTTAATTATAGCTTTAGATTGTGGAATTAAAGCAATTGATAAAGTAAATTACGCTAAAGAAAAAGGAATTGATTTTATAATTTGTGACCATCATAGGCCGGGAAAAGAAATACCAAAGGCAGTGGCCGTTTTAGACCCAAAAAGAGAAGATTGCGAATATCCTTATAAAGAATTATGTGGTTGTGGAGTTGGTTTTAAATTAATACAAGCATTAGCTAGTGAACGTGGCGAAACTATTGATGATTTAATCCCGTATTTAGATTTAGTTGCAACAGCAATTGCAGCAGATATTGTGCCAATTACAGGTGAAAATAGAGTGTTAACTTATTTTGGGTTACAAGTTATAAATTCTAACCCAAGAACTGGGATTAAAGCAATGCTTCATCAAATTGATAAAAGTGAATTAACAATTACTGATGTGGTTTTTAATATTGCTCCAAGAATTAATGCCGCGGGTAGAATAAAGCATGGAAATTATGCCGTTGAATTATTAACTGAAGCTAATTTTGATACCGCAGTTGAGTTTGCAATGGCCATTGAAAAAAACAATAACGAACGTAAAGATTTAGATAAATCCATAACAATTGAAGCATTACAACAAATTGAAGAAAATAATGAGCAGCAGAACTTTTCAACTGTTGTTTATAATGAAAATTGGCATAAAGGTGTTATTGGTATTGTGGCTTCTAGATTAATAGAAACCTATTACCGCCCAACTTTAGTTTTTACCAAAAGTGGTGATAAATTGGCTGCCTCAGCACGTTCAGTAAAAGGTTTTGATGTTTACAATGCTTTGGAAGCTTGTTCTGAATTTATTGAACAATTTGGAGGTCATAAATACGCAGCAGGGTTAACTTTAACTGAAGAAAATTATCCTAAATTTAAAAACAAATTTGAAGAAGTGGTAAAAAGCACTTTGCCTGAAGAATTAAGAACACCAGAAATTTCAATTGATTCTGAAATTAGTTTATCTGAAATTACTCCTAAATTTTTTAGAATTATAAAACAATTAGCACCTTTTGGACCTCAAAATTTAAATCCCGTATTTACAACATCAGGGTTAAGAGACAATGGTTATGGTAAAAAAGTTGGCGCCGATGAAACCCATTTAAAATTGAGTATTATTGATGGAGGTAATCAGCAAACATTTAATGCTATTGGTTTTGGGCTAGGTGAAAAACATGAATTTGTTACACAAGGAAAACCATTTAAAGTAGCTTATACCGTTGATGAAAATCATTGGAATGGAAACACTTCTTTACAGTTGGTTTTAAAAGATTTGCAAGAAGAATAGTTGATTGAATAATTATATCTTCTCTTTTAAATCATCTGTAAAATGACCTCCATGTTTCCCTTTAGAGAATTTAGTTTTGTTAAAATCATTCGATTTTCCTTTTGGAATTGATAGGCTTTTCCAAGCGGTTCCTTTTATCATACGCCCAATAAATACTAGTTGACCAATATGATATGAATAATGAGCCAATTGCCGGTTTATTGCTTCAACAATTGAATGAGATTGATTTCTAATGTACACTTTAGTATTAAAATTTTCTTGATTTATAGAATTTAAAGCATCAAATAAACATTGCCAACCTTCATTCCATTTTATAAGTAATTCTTCTTTATTTTTAATTACAGTATCAAATTCTAAATCTCTATTTCGCCATTCTTTTTCTCCATCTGCAATTAAAAAATCTGTCCATCTAGATTTCATGTTTCCCGAAAGATGATTAACAATTATAGCAATAGAATTAGACTCTTTATTAAACTGCCAGAATAAATCTTTTTCATCTAATTGTTCAATAGTTTTTTCTCCAAGAGATTTGTAATACTCAAATTGTGATTTTGTATTTTTAATATAATCTAGCTCCATTCGTTGTATAAAATTGCATAAATAATATCATCAACCCATTCTCCATTAATAAATAAACTTTCTTTAAAATGTGCTTCTTTTCTAAAACCTAATCGTTCAACAAGCTTTATAGATCTTGTATTTTCTGGGTCTATAGAAGTTATAATTCTATGTTTATTTAATTCTTTAAACAGAAAATCAATTGTTGCTTTCATAGCTTCTGTAGCAAAACCTTTTCCTTGTTTATTTTTACTTAGTGTAATTCCTATTTCACTTTGTAAATTGTCTTCACCTATAAAATGAATTCCAATATCACCAATAACAATATTGGATCTTTTCTCAATTATAGCAAGTTGAGACCAGGTTTCAGCTTTGTTAAACTCCATTGGAAGTTTTGAAATAAACTCATCAACATCTTTTAATTTTTCAGGAATCCAACTTTGGTATTTATTTGTTTCAGTATCGGATCTATATTTAAAAATTTGAGTGTTGTCTAAAGGTTCTAATGGTCTTAAAATAATTCTTTTTGATTCAATCAAAATAAGGTTATTGGATTTGATTTAGTTATGTGAAAATACAACATATTTATTTTAATATTTTGTCCATTATCTTATCATACCTTTTATCCATACAAATACTAATATCGGTTGTAATAAATTTTCCATTATAAAATAAGCTAAAAATGGTTGCTGGGCTTGGTGCGGATTGAGCTTGTTCCATTGTTTTTAACTTAATTATTTTTAATGGAATTTTTCTATTTTTAGTAGTTTCAACCAAAGAGTTTTGCGCATGAAATTCTGCAAAAGGGCAACGATTGGAATAATAAACTACAACGCCATTTTTCTCTGAGCATTCACCGCTTTTAACAGATTCATTAAATTTCGGTAATTCAGCTTTAGGATTTAATTTTTTCACTAAAAGATTAAACCCACTTGAAATTTGCTCAACTACCTCAAACCCTTGTTTTAAAAGCCATTTTGTATCACTCATAAAGTGATATTTTTTAGCCCCTACAACCGTTACTAAACCATCTTTTCCTTGATTTTCAGCATCACTAATAGCTGATTTTAGAAGTTTTTTTCCGTAGCCATTCTTTTTATATTTTCCAGACACCCAAAAACAATTGATATTTAGGTGATTTGGGGCCGTAATTGGAACCCAAGCTGTTTCTGCAGGTCCGTATTCTATAAATACTTTTGCCCTTTCATTAATACGTTTAAATATATATCCGTTATTAAATTCTTTAGTTAACCAATTTTTTTTAGCTTCATAACTGTTGGAGCATTTTTTATCAGATATGGCGCAGCAAATATGCTCTGCTGATATGTTTTCTGTATTTAGGTTAATTAACTGTTTCATTTAATAATACTAATATAAATCCATTTTTCACAAAAGTTATGTCCCTACAATTACCTTCTAAAAGATCATCCTTCCTTGAGTTAAACATGCTTTTTTCTATTTTAAATTCATTATTAATTTCATCTAAATAAGAAGTTTAAATATATAAAACATTTTAATTATTTTTAAAACAATTATCTACTATTTGCGGTATAGTATTCCGTTTTTGTTATTGCATATCTCCTATCTGTACAACTATCACTTTTATTGAAAAACTCTTTAACTGGATTCATAAATTTTTGTAATATTTTGGCTGATTTTTCATTTTCTATATTAACATCTGCAGTTATTTTTTCAACTTTTAAAATATTAAAACTGTATTCAACAAGTGCTTTTGCTATTTCAGTTCCATAACCCACTCCCCAATACCTTTCAATTAAACGGTAGGCAATTTCATCATCATTTTCATTATTTTTTAAGAAACCACAAATTCCAATAAACGAATTATTTCTTTTTTCTAATAACCCCCAAATTTTTAGGTTCATTCCTTTTTCTGGAGAAATTAACACCTTCAATTTTGCATCGCTTTCACTTCTTGAAAATACTTTTTGAGGAATGGGATCCATAACTTTTGGGTTGCTCATCATTTCATAAAATAAATCCGAATCTTTTATATTAAGTTTTCGCACCAATAATCTTTCTGTTTCAAATATCATTTCTATTTTTTTCAACTAAATAATTACGAAGATATATCTTTAAAATAAGATAATTATTATACGCTCTTTTAGTTAGTTTGTTTATCTTTAACCTAGAAAAAAATTGCATATTTCTATTTTTCAATCGGTTTTTATAAACTGGGTTTGTAGTTGTTTTAACATACCTCTAACAACTCCTATTAAAAAAACAGCTATAGATAGTTAAAGATGAGTAACCTTATTAAAATAATACATAGTGTTTCTAATAAATTAACTGATGTTAATGATGAACTTGAAATTTATCAGATAATGAATGATGCAATTAAGGAAATACTACCTGACTCTTATTTTCTTATTACTAAACTTCAGCCCGATGATATGAATTTTAGGATAATTCATAGTTTTGGATTAGATAAATATCTTACAACCATAAAAACATTAGTTGGTAAGGATCCTTTTGAAATAGATTTCCCTTTTAGTGATTTATCAGAAGCTGAACAAGAAGAGTTCCAAAACAGAGAACTTCATCATTTTCCTGAAGGGTTATATGATGCTGTGAATGGAAGAATTAATAAAACTGTTTGTAAAACAATTGAAAAGATTCTTGGTGTTTCTGAAGTTTATGCTATTAGTTTTTGTATTTCTAAAAATTATTTTGGAGGTGCAACTTTTTTTATTCCAAAATCATATGAAAGTCAAAGTTGTTCAAGTAAAAATTGCAAACTTGCTATTGAAAGCCTTGCCTCACAAGCATCGTTTGCAATTAATAAATTACGGGATTTTGAAGCCATAACAAAAAAAGAAAATGAATTAGCAATTGCTCATTCTAAATTTAATCAACTTGTAAATCAACTGAATGATATTGTTTGGGTAGCTAAAGGAGATGGAACAGAAATTATTGATTTAAATGATTCATTTATGAAATATTTTGGATATCCTTCATCTGATTTTGCGAAAAATCCAGATATGTGGTTAGATATTGTTTATGAAGATGACAAAAAGATTGCAATACAATCAAATAAAGAATTAATAATTAATGGAAATGCAGAATGTGAATATAGAATAATTAAAGCTGACGGAACTATAATGTGGCTTCATGAACGAAAATCAATCGTGTATGATAAAATTGGAAAACCTTTTCAAATGGGAGGTGTTGCATCTGACATTACAGAAAAAAAAATGTTAGAAGAACAGCTTAGATTAAAAGATTATGCTCTAGAAAATTCACCAAATGCCATTGCTTTTACAGATTTAAATGGATATATCACTTATTCTAATAATGGCTATTTAAAACTTTTTGGTTATGATGATAAAAAAGAAATAATTGGCAAACATATTTCTAAATTCGCTTCAGAAAATGATTATGATAAAACAATATTAGATAAAATAAAAAAAGGGGATGTATATATTGGGGAAATTAAACCTAAAAAAATGGATGGTACAATATTTAATAGTATTGTGTTAGCTAGCCCCGTTATACATGAGAAAAAAACCTTGTGTATAATGGCTGCTTTTATAGATATAAGCGAACTTAAAAAATTAGAAGCAAACTTAAAAGAAAGCGAAGCTTCATTACTAAAGCAAAACAATGATAAAGACAAATTTTTTGCCATTATTGCTCACGATTTAAAATCTCCTTTCAACGGCTTACTTGGTCTTTTAGATATTTTACACAATAACTACAGTAATTACAGTGATAGTCAACGACGCAAAATGATTGAAGCATCTTTACAAGCTTCTCAAAAAATATTTGTGTTATTATTAGACTTGTTAGAGTGGGCAAGATTGCAAAATAATCATCTTGAAATTAATAAAAAAACTGATTATCTTGATTTAATTATAAAGAAAAACATAAACCTTTATTTGAATGATGCAGAATTAAAAGGAATCTCAATAAAAAATAAAATAAAACTAAGTCCTTTATTAAATATTGATTTAAATTCAATTAACTCAGTTATTAGAAATTTATTGGTAAATGCGATTAAATTTACGCCAAATGGCGGCTGTATTGAATTTGATTTAAATGAAATAAATGATACTATTGAACTTAGCATTAAAGATACAGGTATTGGAATGAGTGAAGATACCATTGATAAATTATTTAAATTAGATGAAAGTTTATCAATGCCAGGAACTAATAATGAAAAAGGAACTGGTTTAGGCTTGCTTATTTGTAAGGGAATTGTTGCGAAAAATAATTGGCAAATGAATGTTGAAAGTCAACTTGGCAATGGTTCAACATTTAAAGTTTTAATCCCAGAAGATTAATTACGTTAAAAACTACAATAAATTTTAAATATCTTGGTAACTTTACAACCTAATTATAGTTAGTAATTATTCCAAAAATTAATCGTTTGAAACAAAAAAAACATTGCGCAATTTATGGTTCCAACATTAAAATTGAATCTTTATTTCTTAAAAATTTACTAAAAGGAAATGCCCCAGAACCATTTAAACATCTTGCAGGAAAAACCGGTGTTCTTTTTTCTAGTCATAATTTAAATAAATTTATTAAAGAAGAAGAAATTCACAGTGATTTTACACTTTCAAAGGGTACAACTAGAAGTATTAGAACCTTTTCAAGTGGTGAACAGAAAAAAGCTTTATTGAATCATCTCCTTTTAAAACATCCAGATTTTATAGTTCTAGACAATGCTTTTGATATGTTAGATACAGAAGCTCAAAAGGATTTATCTTTAAGACTTTATGAACTTTCTAAAAAGTTAATAATTATTCAAATTTTTAGAAGAAAAGAAAGAGTCTTGTCTTTTATTGAAAATGTGGTAAAAATTGAAAACGACACTATTGTGTATTCAGGTTCAATATCTAATTACGAAAATGAATATAAAGTTGAAAAAACTTTCAACATAAATGGTACTATTCCTCCACCATTAAATCAAATAGATTCAATAAATAATCCCTTAATTCATTTTAAAAATGTAACCGTAAAATATGGTGACAAAACCATTGTAAACAACATTAACTGGGAAATAAAAAAAGGAGATTTCTGGCAACTTAAAGGTCCTAATGGTTCTGGTAAAACAACACTTTTAACAATGATAACTGGCGATAATCCTAAAGCCTTTGGACAGGATATTACTTTGTTTGGAAGAAAAAAAGGAACTGGAGAAAGTGTTTGGGAAATTAAAAAGAAAATTGGCTACGTAACTCCTGCAATGACAGTTTTATTTGAAGGAAGACATACTGTTGAGAGTATGGTTATTTCTGGTTTGCATGATTCTATTGGGTTGTATAAATCACCAAAATCTATGGAAACCGCTTTAGCTAATAAATGGATTGATTTAATTGGTCTTACAAATTTAAAACAAGCATGGTTTTCAGATATTTCTGAACAACAACAATGTATGGTACTCATTGCACGCTCTATGATAAAACACCCACCCTTATTAATTTTAGATGAGCCAACCCATGGCTTAGATGATTATAATGTTTTGGTGCTTACCACTCTTATAAACAAGATTTCAAAAGAAAGTAAAACAGCAATTATCTATGTTTCACATAAGAAAGAAAAAGGATTAAACCCTAAAGTTACTTATGAGCTTATCCCTACCAAAGAAGGTTCAATAGGAAAAACACTAACTGATAATTAAAAATACGAGATCTATTTATTAACAAGCTCAAACTGACGCTCTAAAGGAACACCATACAATCCCTCTAACTCTGATTTTATTCTCTTAAAAAACTTTGTATCTGGTGGCATACTTAAGTTTTTCCAAAAATCTTCGTGATATGGTAATTCTATTGAACCCATATCTGTTTCTCCTCCATAATTTCTAACTCTAATTTTCTTTTTATCAGTTTCAACATTATATACAAAAGCCTCTAAACGGTAAGTCATTTTTTCTGCTTCCGTACCCCAATATTGTTTTGGAATCATATCCCTCCCAAATCCCCATTCTTTAGAATAATAGTTTAAGTGTAATTTTCCACTTTTATGTTTTTTATATAAATACAATGATTTTTCACGTTCTATTCTATAAACGCCATAATTATCTAGCCCTATATAAAATGTAATAAAACCCCAACCTTTTTCTGGAGTTCCTTTAATTATTACAACATCTTCACCTTCATAAGAAGTATCTCCAATTTTTTTCCATTTATACTTTTTAAGATTTGGTTTTTTATCTGATGGTCTTAACGGATTTCCAGTCGCCATATAATTAATAGAATGTGTCCATTGTGTACGTTTCCAAATTCTATAATCAGCAGATTTTCTCACTTCAGAAACCTCAACACTACCCAAACTATAGGCTGGACCTCTATCTCTTATTTTTATATAGTTTTCAACAAAAAATTTAGATTTTCCACCTTCCGTTGCTGCACGTCTATACAATAATTCTAATTTATGAGGCGTATTAATTGTGTTTTCTTTTAGATTTTTAACTGCTTTTTCAACATATTCAAAAGGTTTTAACAGTACTATTTCTGTCATTTTTACAACGCTTTCTTTTAAAATAATTTTCTTCTCTGTTTGAGACAAATAGTCTTGTACTTTTATTTTATAAGAATTAAATCCTAAGGATGAAATTGAAAGACTGTCTTGAAGTTCGTTTTTAGATATTAAAATAGAAAACTCACCATCTTCAGTACTAGAGGTACCTATCCCTTTTTCAATAATACTTACAGAAACATAAGGAATAGTAATATTTGTTGTATCAAAAATAGTTCCTTTTAATTCAATTTTCTTTTCCTGTGCAGTTATTGAAAATGAAATAATATAGATTAAAAAGAATGTAATTATTAAGGGTAATTTATTGTAAGTTTTTTGAAACATATTGAGAACAATTATTAAATGCTTGGAAACAAATATAATTAAATCTTTTATTCCTCAAAAAAGTTATGGTTAAGCAACCTTTTTATAACTCACTTTAATTCTTTTTTCTGCTATTCTCAATCTCTGAAAGAGACATTCCTTTTTCACGTTTATATTTGTGATTTTTTGGTCTTCCAATAATTTGCGAAGAATAAACACCTGAATGCCCAGAAAATAAATAAGCTGTACTACAAGCCAATGCAATAAAAACACCTGCCTCAATTCCAAACAACTCAATTCCCATTATAGTACAGGCAATTGGTGTATTTGTTGCCCCCGCAAAAACAGCCACAAACCCCATACCTGCCAGCATACTCATTGGTAACGGAATAAACCAAACTAACACATTTCCTAATGTAGCTCCAATAAAAAACAATGGAGTTACTTCACCTCCTTTAAATCCAGCTCCCAAAGTAAATGATGTCAACAGCACTTTTAAAAGAAAATCATACGAGTTTAAATTTATACTAAAAGCATCAACAATAGTTGGTATTCCTAGTCCAATATATTTTGTTGTTCCCATTAAAAAAACAACGATAGCTAAAATAGCTCCTCCAACTACTGGCCTTAATGGAGGATAATTTATATGTTTGTTAAATAAATTACTCCAAAAATGTGTTGATTTAGAAAACAACATTGCTACTAAACCAAAAATAATACCCGCTAATAAAGCCCATAATAAGTTTACTGGGTTCATTTCTGCTACAGAAGAAATATGATAATGTGTATGCGATACATTCCAAATTTCACAAAAATAATTGGCTAAAACAGCCGATAAAAAACTAGGCACAATGGCATCTAATCTAATACGGCCTAATACTAACACTTCAAGTGCAAAAATTCCACCAGCTAACGGTGTTCCAAATACTGAAGCAAAACCAGCACTAATACCAGCAATTAACACTATTTGACGATCGCGTTTTGAAAGGTTAAAAACCTCTGTAAACCTGTCTGCTATTGCACCACCAATTTGTACCGCAGTTCCCTCTCTACCTGCTGAACCTCCAAAAAAGTGGGTAAGAATAGTTCCTAATAATACCAACGGTGCCATCCTAAAAGGTATAATCTTTTTTGGTGAGTGAAATTCTTCAAGCAATAAATTATTACCTTTAACCACACTGTTACCGTATAAATGATATGATAATCCTATTATAAAACCACCAATAGGAAGCAACCATATTATCCATAAATGTGATTCTCGCCAATCTGTAGCCCAATTTAAACTTATAAGAAAAAATGCAGATACACTTCCTGCTGCAGCTCCTAAAAGTAAACAGATAAAAACCCATTTAAACAGATAAATTAAAGATGGAACTTGCTCAATTGATAGTATAAAATTTTTAATTTTATTTATATTCATAATTTCTTAAATAATAAGAATCTAGAAAAGATTAAACTCTAATGTGCGATTTAAAAGTGTTGCAAATTTAAATTAATTCCTGTGATTGAATAGAAAATAGCTAAAAAAACAGTAACGATAGTTTTCTGTTTCTTTGGTTGTATAAATAATATTGAATTTATAATTGTTATTTACTCTAATTAAATCCCTATTTTTAGGTACAACTATTAAAATGAAATTATGAAAACAATGACTTGTAATCAATTAGGTGGCGCCTGTAACCTTAAATTTAAAGCAAATACTTTTGAAGGAATAACTGCAATGAGCAAAAATCATGGAAAAGAAATGTTTCTAAAAGGAGACAAAGCACATTTAAAAGCAAGGAGTGAAATGAGAAAATTAATGAGCTCTCCAGAAACCATGAATGAATGGTTTGAAAACAAAAGAAAAGAATTTGATCAACTTCCCGATAATAAATAAGGTTCAAACAAACCAAATGATTACTATTAATAAATAAATATAAATTTTTAGGTAAATATTTACACTTATTGATTATTTGCTGTTAGTTGTAAATTACCATTAATTTGAAAAACTGTATTCTTTTTGAATAAACCTGGAACCCTAACAAACCATTTAAAAGGATCTCTATTATTCCATTTAACTTCATCTAAAACATCTTCATTAAATTCATCCGTTAAATTTTCAACTTTAACCCATTTTCCCATACTGGTTTGGGATTGTTATTTTCCACAAAATAAGGATTATCTGAGCTAGAGCATTTCTTACTACGGTTACATTAAAACTACAAGAAGCTGAACTTACTAAAAGCAAACCTAAAGTTTGTTCCGTTTTTACACCTAAAACATTATCAACCTCAACTGGAGCCATAAAAGTTGAATGAATTGTTTTCTAATAAAATTTTAAATATGAAATCACATTCATTTGTAAATTTTAACAGCCAAAATTACTTAACAAAAATCAAATGCATTTTATATATAAGTTTCTGAATTTCAGTATATTTAACAACTACTTTATTTTATTATTTAAATTAACTAACCAAAAAAATGAAATATAACGCCTTTATTTCCTACAGCCACGGACAAGATTTTAAGTTAGCACCTAGTCTTGAAACTGCTCTCGAAAAGTTTGCAAAACCAACATTTAAACGTAAAGCTCTTAACATTTTTAGAGATTCGAACGATCTTTCTATTTCACCAGATTTATGGGGTAAAATTGAAGACGGTTTAAATACTTCAGAATATTTCATTTTTTTAGCTTCGCCCTTAGCTGCGCAATCTCATTATTGTAAAAAAGAAGTAACTCATTGGATAGAAACAAAATCTATCTCTAAATTTTTAATTGTTTTAACCGATGGAGAATTAATTTGGGATCAAGCTAAATCAGATTTTGATTGGAGTAAAACCACGGCTGTACCCAAAAATTTATCGGGTGTATTTAAAAACGAACCACTTTATGTAGATTTTAGAGAAAACAACTCAGAGAATTTAACACTAGACAATCCCGATTTTAAAAACAAATTAGTGTTAATTGCAGCAACCTTGCATAAAAAAACTGTAGGAGATATGGTTGGTGAAGCCGTAAAACAACACAAACGTACTATGCGTATTAGAAACGCAGCAATTGGTATTTTAAGTGCTTTATTAGTAGCCGCAATTCTGTTATCTATATATGCAACTAAACAAAAAAATATTGCTAAATTTGAAACTAAGAAAGCACTATTATCCACCTATATTGCTAGCTCACAGGCACAATTAAATGAAGACCCAACAAAATCTTTACGCTTAGCAGAGTATGCTTATCGTTATGCAAATAAAAATAGTTTACCAACAAAAAAAGCTACTGAACAACTTATAAAGGTAGTTTATAGCGGTTATGGATTTTACCAGGAACCTAATTTAAAAATTTCATCTTTAAATGTAAAAAAAGAACATTATAATGAAGAAATTATTGGAGTTTTTAAACAGAATATTCATGAAATTATTAATGAAGTTCCTTCACATGAATATTTAGGAGCGCCTTCAACAGATATCGTTATAAATCCACTTACAAATGAAACTAAATTTTTAATTGCTGGAGGAAAACTCGAATTTCCAGAGCTATATAACTTTACAAATAATACCAATACTTTTAAAAACCAGCAATCAGTAAAAGTTAAATTAGAAGGTTTTAGCGGTTTTACAGGTTACTTTTTAGATGTTGCTATTTCATCAGATGGTCTTTATTCTGTTTTAAGTGCTGCAAATAGTAAAACTGCATTAATTGATAACAATGCATTTTTTAATGATTTAAATAATAGTAATATTTTTAAAACTAGAGCCATTCTCAAAACCAGTAGTAGAGATGCTATTTTTGATGTTGATTTTACAGAAAACAATAATTATATTATTACTAAAAACTTAGAATTAATTTGGATAAATTCTGAACAAAATAAAGTTAAAGGAACCAAAGTGAATATATGGAAAACAACACCGTTTCCTTATATTGAAATTTTTAACTCAAACTCAAAACAAGGGAATAGTTCAATAAGTGGAGTACATTATATAACTACTCTTGAAAATGATTTAGAAGATTACTTTAAGTTTCATAACGCTCAAACACTTAAAAACCAAGACTCGATTCTTGTTGCAGAGTTTCCAAATGCAATAGGTATTTCTCCAAAAAGCAGTTCAAGTTCAAATGGAGATTATTTAGTTAACTACCAAGGTGTTTTTAATAAAGAAAATGAATTATTAATTACCTTAAGTTCCTATTTTATAGACAATAGTGGTGTTGCTTACTGCTTTTCTAAAGATGGCAAATTTTTTAAATTAAGTTATCTAGATGGCCCAGAACGCATTTTTGCATTAGATCCAACAATTATTTTAAATAGAATTAATGATACAAAAATCATGGGATCTATTGCCACCTTAAATTCAGATGATAAAAAACGTTTCCTCATTGAATAGACCCAAATATAACTTGATAATCAAAATAATAATATTTAAGTAAATTGAAATCAATTAAAATTTTATTGAGTTCAAACCTAAAAAAATAGCAAAACAAAATGATAATTCAATTAAAAAGAACCAACTCAACAAACAAAGATTTTATTGAACTAGTAAACCAACTTGATGCATATTTAAAAATATGTGATGGCCCTGAACATGGTTTTTATGATCAATTTAATAAAATTGGTGGATTAAAACATGTGGTAATTGCCTATGAAAATAAAATCCCTTTAGGTTGTGGAGCTTTTAAAATACACGAAAATAATTTTGTAGAAATTAAACGGATGTATGTTCCTCCAAAGGGAAGAAGAAAAGGTATCGCTTCAAAAGTTTTAACTGAATTAGAAAACTGGGCAAATGAATTAAATTTTACAAAATGCATTCTAGAAACCGGTAAACAACAACCTGAAGCCATTGAATTATACAAAAGTTGTAATTATAAAATTACCTCTAATTTTGGTATGTATGAAAATGTAGAAAATAGTGTTTGCTTTGAAAAAGCCTTGTAATTTTCATCATTCTAAAAAAAATGTAACTTTATAACATTAACTATAAAATTTCTTTATATGAAATTAGGTGCGTTTTCTGTTAGTTTGAGCGTTAAAGATATCAAAGCTTCCAAGTTGTTCTATGAAAAATTAGGATTCTCTGTATTCGCTGGAGATTTAAAAAACAACTATCTTATTATGAAAAATGAGCATTCACTAATTGGACTTTTCCAAGGAATGTTCGAAAAAAATATTATAACTTTTAACCCCGGTTGGGACGAAAATGCTAATAAATTAGATTCATTTAATGATGTTCGAGAAATACAAGAACATTTAAAAAATGAAGGAGAAAAATTAGAGAGTGAAGTTGAAGAAAATTCTACTGGCCCAGCAAATTTAGTAGTTTTAGATCCAGACGGAAACGTTATCTTAATTGATCAGCATGTATAGTTTTCAATTTTAGAGTATCTTTGCCAGATTAATTTTTTTTATGAAAAAAATCATCCTAATCGCTTTTCTGATTTTTATATCTATTGGCTACAGTCAAGAAGATGCAAACAGAGGTTATAGTGTAAAAGTAGGAGAGCAATGTCCTAATTTAAACTTTTCTTTATTGGATAGAACAAAACACACCAACAAAAGTTTAAAAGGAAAAGTAATAGTTTTACAATTTACCGCATCTTGGTGCAGCGTTTGCAGAAAAGAAATGCCTCATTTAGAAAGTGACGTATGGCAACAATTTAAAAATGAAGATTTTATTCTTATAGGAATCGATTTAAAAGAAAATTTAGAAAAGGTAAAAAGATTCATTTCACAAATGAAAGTAACCTATCCTTTCGCTATTGATTATGATGGTTCTTTATTTGAAAGTTTCACTTTACCAAATGCTGGGGTTACCAGAAATATTGTACTAGATAAAAACGGTAAAATTGTTTTTCTATCAAGATTATACAAAGAGAAAGAATTCAATAAAATGATTCAAACAATTAAAACTGAATTAAAAAAATAATAAATTCTTTTAACTAACTATTTATGGAGAAAAATAAAAATCAACCACAAGAGCAACTAAATAACCCACTACATGGAATAAAACTAGCTGATATAGTTCAATATTTAGTTTCATATTACGGTTGGGAAGAATTAGGCTCTAGAGTAAAAATAAACTGTTTTAACAGTAATCCTACAATAAAATCAAGTCTAAAGTTTTTAAGAAAAACACCTTGGGCAAGATCAAAAGTAGAAGATTTGTATTTAAGAACTATTAAAGAATAATAGCTATAATGGTTAAAGACATTCTACTTATAACACCTCCTTTTACACAACTAAATACGCCGTATCCTGCAACTGTTTATTTAAAAGGTTTTTTAAATACTAAAGAAATAAGTTCCTTCCAAACAGATTTAGGGATTGAAGTTATTGCTGCTTTATTTACAAAAGAAGGCTTGTTAAATGTTTTTAATTTTGCTGTTGAAAACAATACTATTAATTCTGAAAATTCACAACGAATTTATGCTTTAAAAACCAGTTATTTTACAACCATAGACCCTGTAATTTCTTTTCTTCAAGGGAAAAACGAAACACTAGCTCGCCAAATATGTACAGAATCCTTTTTGCCAAAAGCTGAACGTTTTGAACAATTAGATGATTTAGAATGGGCGTTTGGATCAATGGGAATTCAGGATAAAGCAAAACATTTGGCTACTTTATATTTAGAAGATTTATCAGATTTTATTAAGGAGTGTGTAGATGAAAATTTTGGATTTAGCCGCTATGCAGAAAGTCTTGGGAAAAGTGCTAATAGTTTTAATGAATTATACACTAATTTACAACAAAACATAACATATATTGATTCAATAACACTTCATATTTTAGATGAAAAATTAAAATCTGTTCAACCAAAATTGGTTTGTTTTTCAATACCATTTCCAGGTAATTTATATAGCGGTTTTAGATGTGCTGAATTCATTAAAAAAAATTACCCAGAAATTATAGTTTCTATGGGTGGTGGATTTCCAAATACAGAATTACGCTCTATTTCCGATACTCGTGTTTTTGATTATTTCGATTTTATTTCACTAGATGACGGTGAATTACCAATAGAGTTACTGCATAAATATACACTAAATCCAACTGTAAAAAACAACTCTTTTAAAAGAACATTTTTAAGGGAGAATAATAAAGTTGTTTATAACAACACAACAATTAAAAACGATTACAAACAAAGTGAATTAGGAATTCCTGATTATACTGATTTATTATTAAATAATTACATCTCTGTAATTGAAATTGCAAATCCAATGCATAGTTTATGGAGTGATGGTCGCTGGAACAAACTTACCATGGCACACGGCTGTTATTGGGGCAAGTGTACTTTTTGTGATGTTTCTTTAGATTATATAAAAATTTACGAACCAATTACAGCAAAATTGTTAGTGGATAGAATGGAGGCAATTATTGCGTGTACCGGTGAAAGTGGTTTCCATTTTGTGGATGAAGCTGCTCCACCAGCATTAATGAGAGCATTAGCACTTGAAATTTTAAAGCGAGATTTAACAGTTACTTGGTGGGCAAATATTAGATTTGAAAAAAGTTTCACCAAAAATTTATGCACACTTTTAAAAGCTTCTGGGTTAATAGCCGTTTCTGGTGGATTAGAAGTAGCTTCAGACCGCCTTTTAAAATTAATTGACAAAGGTGTAACCGTTGAGCAAGTAGCGCAGGTAAACTTGAATTTTACCGAATCGGATATTATGGTACATGCCTATTTAATGTATGGTTTTCCAACCCAAACTATTCAAGAAACAATTGATAGTTTAGAACTCGTTCGTCAACAATTTGAATTGGGTATTATAAATTCTGGATTTTGGCATCAATTTTCATTAACAGCTCATAGCCCAATTGGATTAAACCCTTCAGATTATGGAGTTATTCCAAATTACAAAGAAATTACTTTCGCAAACAATGATGTTGATTTTAAAGATGTTACAGGAATAAACCATGATAAATTTAGTTATGGTCTTAAAAAATCAATTTTCAACTTTATGCACGGAGTTGGTTTTGATGCAGATTTACAAAATTGGTTCGATTTTAAAGTTCCACAAACAACAATTCAACCGCATTATATTGAAGACTCTTTAGTTTCCGAAGAAAGTTTTACAACAAAACCATCTGCAAAAATAGTGTGGTTAGGTGGTGAACCTTTAATTTCATATTCTTCAAAAAAGAAAAGAGGAAAAACACAAGAATTTATCCAACTGGCATTTCACACTAAAAATGAAATTTTTGAAACTTCCCTAGAAAAGGAAAAAGGAGAATGGCTTTTAGATTTATTAGAAGAAATTTCAATTCAAGAAGGAAAACCCTGCACCTACAAACAATTAAAAGAAAATTTTGAACAACAGTTTATTGATTTTGAATTGTTTTGGTATTCAAAGCCTATAAAAAAGTTAAGAAATTATGGCTTACTAGTTTTGTAATTCAACTTACCTATTTTCTGTATCTTTGCAAAAATCTTGTTTTAAACAAAACCTATGCAATTTACAGAACTACAGTTAAACAAACCTATATTAAGAGCCATTGCTGAAAAAAATTATACCTCGGCAACACCTATTCAAGCGGAAACCATTCCGTTAGTTTTAGCTAAAAAAGATGTTATTGCAACAGCACAAACTGGAACTGGAAAAACAGCGGCTTTTGCATTGCCTATTTTGCAATTATTGTTTAACAGACAAGATTCTGGAAAAAAAGCAAAGAAAATTAGAGCACTAATTATCAGTCCAACTCGTGAATTAGCAATACAAATAGAAGAAAATTTTAATAACTATAGTAAGTTCACTAGCTTAAGATCAACTGTTGTTTATGGCGGAACTTCCATTGAACCTCAAAAAGATGTTTTGAATAAAGGTGTGGATATTCTTGTTGCAACACCTGGTAGATTACTTGATTTACATAAACAAGATTGCTTAAACTTAGATTATGTTGAAACCTTGGTTTTAGATGAAGCTGATTTAATGCTAGATATGGGTTTTATTGATGATGTTCGAAAAATTGAACGTTTATGCCCTTCAGAAAAGCAAATTTTATTGTTTTCTGCAACTATGCCTAATAAAGTAGTTCAACTAGCAAATACCATTTTAAAAGACCCAGAAACCGTTAATATTACTCCAGAATCTACAGCCGCTCAAACTGTAAGTCAGTTGTTATTTTATGTTCATAAAAAAGATAAAATGGAACTTTGTTTACACCTTTTAAGAACTAATTTAGAAGGAAACATTTTAATTTTTAGACGTACTAAAATGGGTATTTCTAAACTTGAAAAAATGCTAAAAGGAAATGGCTTTAAAGCAGATAGTATTCATGGTGATAAAACTCAAAAAGATAGAGAAGCTGCTTTAAATAAATTTAAAGACGGTGATATAAATATTTTAATTGCAACTGATGTTGCTGCGCGTGGTATTGACATTAACAATTTAGATATTGTTATTAATTTTGACATTCCTAATGTTTCTGAAATTTATGTGCATAGAATTGGTAGAACAGGTAGAGCGGGAAATACAGGAAACGCCTATTCTTTTTGCTCGGCTGACGAAAAAACATATATTAAAAATATTCAAGCACTAATAAATACTGCAATTCCTGTTATGGATGAACATCCTTTTTTATTAGACCCAAAAGCAACACGTGAAATACATAAAACTCCTGGAAAAAGTAAACATAAACCAGGTAGAAAATCCGCAGCTTCAAAAAAGAATAAAAAGCGTTGGTATTAATAATCGCCATTACAAGTAGAAGTAAAAAGACATCATAGATTAAATTTAAAAAACTTACAATCCACTTGTAACAGCGACTTTAAAACAAACAAAATAAGTTACATAACTGGTCTTGTTTGTTCAACAGAATGAAATTTACCCTTTAACAATAAGTTTATAGGTGTTTTATTGGTTAGATTGTCTGAAACCGGACATCTATCCTCAATTTTAGCTAACCATTCTTCTAAGACTTCTAATGGCACATTACAATCTGGCTCAATAGAAACATCAATCCCTTTATAACCAGCACGTTCATTAAAAGAACTACCAAACAATCGTTGTGGATTTAAATTACCACACATTTTAATTTTCATACTACGCAATTCAAATTTCATTTCTTTTGCAATCACGTGGCCCATTACATTTATACAACCACATAAAGCAGCAAGCATAAATTCTACAGGATTTGCACCTTCATTTGTACCACCAAGACTTTCAGGTTCATCAATTACAATCTCAAAACCTCTAGCTTTTACAACCGTTTTAGTTGGGTTTTCACTATGAGCTTGAACTCTAAATTTTAAATCATCCATTTTTATACTATTAAATTACTTGATTATTACATATTAAATTTACGAATTATCTAATAGATAACTCCAATTATTTGAATGAATTACACCAACATTACACAATGTAATTTTACATTTTTAACACGTTTTAAAATGGTTAAATTTATTAGGTAATTTCAATGATATTTTATAATTTCTGAGATTAACAATTCTAAATAATACATCCTTTTTAAGATCAAATACTTTTAATTAATTTTATACATTAATCCTTATAGTTTGAATTTATGAAAAATATATTTACAATAATTTTGAGTTTTTGTTTGGTAGTAAGTAGTTTTAGCCAAACAAGTAAAGTTTTTGACAACCTTGAAATGAAAAGTGAGATTTTAAAGATGGATAGAAAATATGCTGTTTATCTTCCTCCTAATTATGAAACTTCTCAAAGAAGTTATCCTGTTTTATATTTATTACATGGTATGGGAGACGATCAAACCGGATGGGTTCAATTTGGAGAAGTACAACGTATTACAGACAAGGCAATTTCAGATGGCACTTCAACACCACTAATTATAATTATGCCCGACGCAAATACCGGTAATGTTGGATATTTTAATAGTATTGAAGAAAACTGGAATTATGAAGATTTTTTCTTTGATGAATTTATGCCAGAAGTTGAAAAAAAATACAGAATAAAAAGCGATAAAAAATATAGAGCCATTGCTGGACTTTCTATGGGTGGTGGTGGAACTTTTATGTACGCAATGCATCATCCAGAATTATTCTCTTCTGCTTGCCCTTTAAGTGCATCTACTGGATCGTTATCTCTTGAAGATTTTAAATTAAGATTGAAAAAAAGTAATATTGAAATAAAAAGTGATTCTAAAGTTCAATCATATTATCAAGCGCATAATGCCATTTCTTTAATTGAAAAAACACCTATTAAAGATCTAAAATCTATTAATTGGTTTATTGATTGTGGTGATGATGATTTTTTATATGAAGGTAATAGTTTGGTGCATTTAGCAATGCGTAAAAAGAAAATCCCACACGAATATAGAGTAAGAGATGGCGTTCATAATTGGACCTATTGGAGAGCATCACTTCCTGTAGTTCTTGAATTTATATCTGATACTTTTCACAAATAAAAATGCATTAGCAATTTTATTTGTGAAAAGTATCAGATATAAGGTTTGAATATTTTCTATTTCAAACCTAATATATTTTTCAACATTTCTTTGTCAACTTCTCCACCAGCAAAATCATCAAAAGCGGATTCTGTAGCTTCAATAATATGTTTTTGAATAAAAGGAGCGCCTTCTCTTGCTCCTTGCTCTGAACTTTTAATACAACACTCCCATTCCATTACAGCCCAAACATCACATCCATATTGTGTTAATTTTGAAAATATACTCGCAAAATCTACTTGTCCATCACCTAAAGAACGAAAACGTCCAGCTCTATCAGTCCAATCTGCATAACCACCGTAAACACCTTTTTTTCCTGTTGGATTAAATTCTGCATCTTTTACATGAAACGCTTTAATAACCTGGTGATAATCGTCAATATTAGCTAAATAATCCATTTGTTGTAAAACATAATGGCTAGGATCGTACAACATATTTACCCTTTTATGATTTCCGGTTGCTTTTAAAAAACGTTCAAAAGAAATACCATCGTGTAAATCTTCACCTGGATGAATTTCATAACAAACATCAACTCCATTTTCATCAAAATGATTTAATATTGGTAACCATCTTTTAGCAAGTTCTTCAAAACCCATTTCAACCAAGCCAGCAGGGCGTTGAGGCCAAGGGTACATTGTATGCCACAACAATGCTCCAGAAAATGTAGCGTGAGCATTTAAGCCCAATCTTCTACTTGCTGTACCTGCATTTTTTACTGTTTTAATTGCCCATTCTGTTCTAGCTTTTGGATTATTTCTATATTCAACAGGAGCAAAACCATCAAACATAGTATCATAAACAGGATTAACGGCCACCAATTGACCTTGTAAATGCGTTGAAAGCTCTGTAATTTCTAATCCGTATGAATTAATTTTTCCTTTTAAATCATCGCAATATTGTTGACTCTCTGCAGCTTTATCAACATCAATTAAAAATGATTCCCATGTTGGTATTTGCACACCTTTATAACCTAAATCGGCAGCCCATTTACACATTCCATCTAAAGAATTATATGGGGCTTCACTTCCTACAAATTGAGCTAAAAATACGGCTGGTCCTTTTATTGTTTTCATCTAATTTAGTTTTATAATTTCACCCAAGTTGAGTTGTTTTTATTACTTTCTACTGCTCCATATATAAATTTCATTCCTCTAACACCATCATAAACTGTAGGATATTTCACCTCTAGTTTACCTTCACCTTTTAACAAGGCAACAAGATCATTTGCAAAACCTTTATAAATAGTTGCAAAGGCCTCTAAATAACCTTCAGGATGTCCTGCCGGAATTCTTGAAGTTTCCAAAGCTATTGGATATAAATCATTCCCATTTGGAGTATATACTTTAATAGGCCCATTCAACCAATGTGTAATTAATTTATTTGGTTCTTCTTGGTGCCATTCAACACTTCCTTTTTCACCATAAACTCTAATTGCTAAATTATTCTCCTCTCCAACGGCAATTTGTGAGATGGACATTGTTCCTTTTGCTCCATTTTCCAAGCGTAATAAAATATTACCATCATCATCTAACGTTCTGCCTTCACCAAAAACACCTAAATCAGCTGCTATTTCATCAATTTTTAAACCAGTAATATATTCCACTAAATTCTCCGCATGTGTACCAATATCTCCCAAAGCACCACCAATTCCTGATTTTTTTGGATCTACACGCCAAGAAGCCTGTTTTTGACCTGTTTTTTCAACCGAAGTAGCTAACCACCCTTGTAAATATTGCACTTGTACTTTTCTAATTTTACCAAGTTCTCCATTATCAACCAATGCTTTTGCTTGCTTAACCATTGGATGACCCGTATAGTTATGAGTTAATGCGAAAACCTTTCCTGTTTTTTTAACTATATTTTGCAACTCGTTTGCTTCATCTAAAGTTAAAGTCATTGGTTTATCACAAATCACATGAAAACCATTTTCTAAGGCCATTTTTGCAGGTTTAAAATGCATATGGTTTGGAGTAACTATAGCAACAAAATCCATTCGCTCATTTTCAGGAAGCTCATTTTCTTTTGTTATCATTTCTTCAAAAGTTCCGTAACAGCGATTTTCAGGTAAACAAAGTTCTTTTCCCGATTGAATTGATTTCTCAGCAGAGCTACTAAAAGCACCACAAACTAATGTTATCATACCATCAATACTAGCAGCTTTTCTATGTACATCTCCAATAAATGAACCAATTCCGCCACCAATCATACCCATTCTTAATTTCCTCATACTTGTTTTTTTATTTGGTTAAAAAAAATCAATGTTAAAGATATTATTTTTTAGGCAATAAACATATTAGTTTTTATTGGTCCACTCTTCTTGCTCTTTTGAAGTTAAAAATGTCCAAGCAACAATTCGGGTTACTTTATTACCTTGATGCATAGGAATTGTTTTAACCTCTGTTGCACCCATTTTTTTTAATGAAGGCAATAAACTTTCTGCATTTTGTTTTTTTGAAACCAATGTAGAATACCAAAAGCAATTGGTTTTAAATTGTGCACTTTCATAGGCATAAGTATGAATAAAAGCTTTCTCACCTCCTTTATACCATAGTTCTTGTTGTTTCCCACTAAAGTTTCTAGATTGAGCATTACTTGTATTTCCTAAACCCTCTTGTTTACGAGCATTCGCCTGCATTGCTTCTTGCTGTGATCCAAAAAAAGGTGGATTGCATAATGTTGCAGAAAACTTAGAATTTTCATCTAAAATACCATTAAATATTTGTGAAGCGTCTTTTTGTTGAACTAAAGAAATTTCTTCAGTAAGCTTATTCTTTTTTAAAATAATATTAGCACGATCCAACGATTTTTTATCTATGTCTGTTCCTAAGAATTTCCAACCATAAACGGAGTTACCAAGCAAAGGATAAATACAATTTGCACCAACACCAATATCAATTATTGAAGCATCTTTAGAAACCCCCGAAGACACTAACAAATCAGCTAAATAATGAATATAATCAACACGACCAGGAATTGGTGGGCATAAATTATCATCGGGAAAATCCCAATATTCAATTCCATAATCTTTTACTAATAAAGCTCTATTTAATTCTTTTACGGCTTCTGGATTTGCAAAATCAACAGTTTCTGTTCCGTATTTATTTACAAATACAAATTCTTGTAATTTCGAATTTAACTTACAAAGTTCCTGTAAATCGTAACCGTTTCTATGCTTATTATTTTTATGAAGTTTACTACTGCTATTTTTTTTAGTTCCCATTTGCTTGTTTAAGATTACAAAAGTACTCTTTTTAAGTTTTAACATTATTTTATAATTACAAAATGAATGAACGTTCGTTTTGTGAATTAATTTATATATATTTGCACTCACAAAATACTAATTATGAAAACGAATTCTTTAAAAATTTGGAATGTTTTAAAAATTTTAATTGCAATATTTATGATATATGCAGGAGCACAACATTTTATAAAACCAACTTTTTTTATGCCATTTGTTCCAGCATTTTTACCTTTAAAATTAGCAATAATTTATATTTCTGGTGCTGTTGAAATTGTACTTGGAGCAATGCTACTACTAAAAAAGTATGCAAAATTAGGAGCCTTAGGAATATTCATTTTATTAATACTGTTTTTACCAATTCATATTTGGGATGTGTTTTCTGAAACACCTGCTATTGGTAGCAAACAAGCAGCTTATATTAGATTACCTATCCAATTTATATTAATTTATATTGTTTGGAAGATAAAAAATTCGATTTCTCAAAATAAAAAAACAGTTTAACCATGGCGATCAGACAAAAATGTAATAAAAAGCGAGGAGCCTTATTAAGTGCAACACTTAGCTTGGTTAATAACCAAGGTTTTCATGCTGCACCAATGAGTAAAATTGCAAAAATGGCAAGTGTTTCTCCTGCAACTATCTATATTTATTTTGAAAACAAACAAGATTTAATTAATACATTATATTTAGAGGTAAAAGCCGCTTTTAGTGCGCACGCATTTAAAGATGCACACGAAGATTTACCTGTTAAAAAAGGATTTGAATTAATTTGGTACAACATTGCCGATTTTAAATTGAATCATGTTGAAGAAGCAGCTTTTTTATCGCAATGTGACAACACTCCAATGATTGATGAGGACAGCAGACGCGAAGGTTTAAAGCATTTACAACCTTTATTAGATTTATGGGAACGCGGACAAAAAGAAGGGATTATTAAACCGCTATCTCCATTTATTTTATACGCCTATACTATTTATCCATTAGCCTTTTTAACACTAATTCAACAACGTAATTTTTGCCAATTAGATAATAAAATGCTTCAAGATTCATTTTTAGCAGCTTGGGATAGTATAAAAGTTTAAAAAGTATTTGTCAAAAAGAATAATCATTCATTTTAACATTTAAATGTGAAAAAAACAGCAATAATTTTAGGAGCAACTGGTTTAACTGGTTCAATTCTTTTAGAAAAACTTATAAATGATGATCGTTATGAACGCATCAAATTGTTTTCGCGTAAAAAAATTGAAGGTTTACCTAAAAAAGTTCAACAATTTATTGGAAACATTTTAGAACTAGAAAATTTTTCAGCAAATTTTAAAGCAAATGAAGTGTTTTGTTGTATTGGTACAACAGCAAAAAAAACACCTAATAAAGAAACTTATAAACGTATAGATTTTGGAATTCCTGTAACTGCAGCAAAACTTTCAAAATTAAATAATATACCAACATTTATAGTAGTTTCTGCAATGGGTGCAAATACCAAAAGTAATGTGTTTTACAATAAAACTAAAGGTGAAATGGAACAAGCAGTGTTTCAACAAAACATTTTAAACACCTATATTTTAAGACCTTCTATTATTGGTGGAGATAGAAAAGAAAGTAGACCATTAGAAAAAATTGGCTTGGTTATATTTAAAATAATTCAACCTCTTTTTATAGGAAAATTAAACCAATACAAAATAATTGAAGCGGAAGATATTGCTCAGGCAATGCTGAATTTAGCAAACTCAAAAACTTCAAAAGAAAAAATTATTACATCAGATAAAATAAAAAAACTGTAAACGGTGTCATTCTGTATTTATTTCAGAATCTCATCATACTGATAATCAATCACTATACGAACTTGAAACAAGTTAAGGTTAATATTAAGATAAAAAGAATAACTAAAAAATAAGATAAAATTATGGAATTATTAAATAAATTAAACTGGAGATACGCAGCAAAAGCAATGAATGGAGAAAAGGTTTCTGAAGAAAAAATTGCTAACATTATTGAAGCTGCACGTTTAGCTCCAACATCTAGTGGTTTACAACCTTTTGAAATAATTGTAGTTAAAAATCAGGCTATTAAAGAAGCAATTAGACCTGTAGCTTGGAACCAATCTATGATTACAGATTGTTCTCACTTATTAATTTTTGCTGCTTGGGATACTTACACAGAAGAAAGAATAAACAAAATGTTTGACCTTACTAATGAAGTTCGTGGATTTAAAAACGAAGGTTGGGAAAATTACCGTCAAATGTTATTAAGCTCTTACCCACAAAAAGATGCTGAAGAAAACTTTAATCACGCTGCAAAACAAGCTTATATTGCATTTAGTGCTGCTATTATTGCTGCTGCTTATGAAGGGGTAGACACAACACCAATTGAAGGTTTTGATCCTGATGCAGTTGATAAAATTTTAGGTTTAAGAGAAAAAGGATTACGTAGTTGCGTACTATTACCTATTGGTTATAGAGATGCTGATAGCGATTGGTTAGTAAACCTTAAAAAGGTTAGAAAAAGCACTGAAGATTTAGTAACTGTTCTTGAATAAATAAAATATTAATGTTGAAATTATTCAACTTTAAACTAAATAATTATGAACAAAACAATTTTATTAGAGAAAAGACCTATTGGGAAACCTCAACTATCAGATTTTAAATTTGTTTCAAATGAAGTAGAAAGTATAAACACAGGAGAAATACTTTTAAAAACAACATATGTATCTGTAGATCCATATTTAAGAGGAAGAATGAGCGATGCAAAATCTTATGTACCATCTTTTGAATTGCATAAACCAATTACATCAGGTATTGTTGCTGAAGTTATAGATTCTAAAAACAATGCATTTAAAAAAGGTGATTTTGTAAGTGGAATGTTAGCTTGGAAAGAGTTTCAAAAATCTACTGGAGAAGGATTGTTAAAAGTAGATGCTTCAAAAGCACCACTTTCAACATATTTAGGTGTTTTAGGAATGACAGGGTTAACTGCATATTTGGGCTTAACAGAAATAGGAAAACCTAAAAAAGGTGAAACAATTGTTGTTTCTGGAGCTGCAGGTGCTGTAGGTAGTGTTGTAGGCCAAATTGCCAAATTAATTGGCTGTAAAGTTATTGGTATTGCAGGAACAGACGAAAAAGTAAACATGTTAAAATCGTCTCTAGGTTTTGATAAAGCCATTAATTACAACACAACCAAAAATATGGCTGCAGCTATTAAAGAAGCTGCTCCAAATGGTGTAGATATTTATTTTGATAATGTTGGTGGTCCAATTTCTGACGCTGTTTTATTCAATATAAACCAATTTGCACGTATTATTATATGCGGTGCCATATCTGTTTACAATAGCACTGAATTGCCAAAAAGCGTGAGCGTTCAACCATTTTTAGTAAAAAATAGTGCGTTAATGCAAGGTTTTATAGTTTCTAATTATGCAGAAAAATTTCCTGAGGCTATTAAACAATTATCACATTGGTTAGCAGAAGGAAAACTAACATATACTGAGACTATTGTTGAAGGTTTTGATACAATTCCTGAAGCTTTTTTAAACCTTTTTGAAGGTAAAAACAGCGGTAAAATGCTTGTTAAAATATAAATAACATATTAAAAATTAAAACAATGAATAATTTTCAATTTAAAAATCCAACAAAAATTTTATTTGGAAAAGATCAAATAGAAAATCTTGCTACTGAAATTCCAGAAAACGCAAAAATTTTAATGCTTTTTGGAGGTGGTAGTATTAAAAAAAATGGAGTGTATGAACAAGTTTCAAAAGCACTTTCAAAATTTGAAGTAATTGAGTTTGGAGGAATTCCTGCAAATCCAGAATATGATGTTTTAATGGAAGCTTTAGATATAATTAAAGCTGAAAAAATCACTTTTTTATTAGCTGTAGGTGGAGGATCTGTAATTGACGGAACCAAATTTTTATCGGCTGCTGCTTTATATGAAGGTGAAGAACCTTGGGATATTTTAGTTAAAAACATTCGCACGTTAAAAGGAATGCCTTTTGGAACAGTACTTACTTTACCTGCAACAGGATCTGAAATGAACTCTGGAGCTGTAATAACTAGATCTGAAACAAAAGAAAAATTTGCAATGGGCGGGCCAGGATTATTTCCTCAGTTTTCTATATTAGATCCACAAGTAATTAAATCTATACCTCAACGTCAAATTGCAAATGGTTTAGCCGATTCTTTTACTCATGTATTAGAACAATATATGACCTACCCTGCACACGCACTTCTTCAAGATCGTTTTGCTGAAAGTATTTTACAAACAATTCTTGAAGTTGCTCCAGCTATATTAAAAGATCCAACGGACTATAATGCTGCCTCTAATTTTATGTGGAGTTGTACTATGGCATTAAACGGTTTAATTCAACAAGGCGTACCGTCTGACTGGGCTGTACACGCAATGGGGCACGAATTAACAGCTTTATATGGAATAGACCATGCAAGAACATTAGCAATTGTTGCTGAAAGCCATTATACGTATAATTTAGAAAGTAAAAAAGATAAATTAGCACAATATGCTGAGCGTGTTTGGAATGTTACTGAAGGAACTAAAGAAGAAAAAGCCAAAGCTGGTATTAAAAAAACAACTGAGTTTTTCCATTCTCTAGGCATAAAAACTACTTTATCTGAATATACTGAAGATTATAAAGGTACTGCCCAAATTATTTCTAAACGTTTTACAGATAGAGGATGGTTAGGTTTAGGTGAACGCCAAAAACTAACTCCTAGTGACGTAGAAAAAATAGTTGAAATGAGTTATTAAAAAATGATAAAATCATTAAAATATGTATTAGTGGTTTTTACATTAATTACAGCTGCAAGTTGTAAAAATGACAAAAAACCACTAAAAAATTCTAATGCCGAGGTAACTGAAAGCATCAATAAAACAGAAAAAATCATGAACATATTATTTGTATTAACTAGTCACGAAGATTTAGGAAAAACTGGAGAAAAAACTGGTTTTTGGATTGAAGAATTTGCTAGTCCATATTATTATTTAGTAGATAAAGGTGTAAAAGTAACTATTGCTTCACCAAAAGGAGGACAACCTCCAATTGACCCAAAAAGTGAATTGGCAGATTTCTCTACACCAGCAACTGAAAGATATAATAAAGATGCTGCAACAAAAAATCTTATTAAAAACACAGTAAAATTAGAAACAGTAAATGCAGCAGATTATGATGCTGTATTTTACCCTGGTGGTCACGGACCGTTATGGGATTTAGCTGAAGATAAAACATCTATTTCATTAATAGAAAGTTTTTATAACACTAATAAACCAGTAGCTTTTGTATGTCATGCACCAGCAGCATTAAAATATCCAAAAAAAGCGGATGGTTCACCAATTGTGAAAGGCAAAAAAGTAACTGGTTTTAGTAATACTGAAGAAGAAGCTGTACAACTTACAAAAGTTGTTCCTTTTTTAGTTGAAAATATGCTAACAGAAAACGGAGGAACATACTCTAAAGGAGATGATTGGACTCCTTACGCTTTAGAAGATGGCTTATTAATTACAGGTCAAAATCCTGCTTCATCAGAATTAGTTGCCGAATTATTATTGAAAAAATTAGAGAAATAAAATACTATATTTCTAGTTTTCAAAAGGCTATCTAAAATTAAAAATTCGTCAATTTGAATTTATTTCAGGTTCTCATAATGTTTTATTATATAATGTGATACGATTCTGAAACAAGTTCAGAATGACGATCTAATAAAAACCTCATTAATTAATTTTAATGAGGTTTTTTAATTCAATAGTCTTCTTTTATTAGTAAATTGTAAAGTTTTATTTACATTTGTATAAAAATAATTGATTATGAAACTACAAATATTACCAAACTGGTGTAAAAAATTAGGAGTTACTATGTTTATAGTATTTTCTTTTATTAGCGCTGGAGATGATTTTATTAAGGGATTTAACGAAGGTTCTAATTATAATAAAACAGAAAAGACAATTGAACAAGATTCTAATTTTAAAGATTATTTTGGAGAAAATTTATTACATTGGTTTGATGTTATTTCCATTTTTGGAATTTTAATATATATGCTCTCAAGAGAGAAAATTGAAGATGATTATATCAGTCAATTAAGATTAGAATCTTACCAAATTACAGCAATTGTAGGATTATCTATCTCAATACTGCTTTATGCTTTTTCTGAGGAAATAAAACTAACGTTAGATTATTTTATAACCTTATTTATGTATTTTTATCTAATAACATTTTTCATTAAAAAAAGAATTTACTAATGAAAAACCTAATTAAAGTAGAACGCGCACGTCACGATTTAACACAGGCCGAATTGGCTGATAAATTAGGTGTTTCAAGGCAAACTATACACGCTATTGAAAGAAATAAATTTAATCCTTCAGTAACATTAGCCATAAAAATGGCTCGTTTTTTTAAAGTCACTGTTGAATATTTATTTGATATTGAAGAAAATGAATAAGTTTTTTATATCATCACAAAAAAAGCCGAAGAATTTAATTCTTCGGCTTTTTTATTAGGTGTTTTATTAACTTAAACAGTTGTAGCTTCTAACTCTGCTGCTATTGGAAAATCAATTGCAAAATCGGCTAAATTATGGATGTAATTACTAATTATTTTATCGCCAACAACAAATACAACATCTATTAAATTTGCCTCGGTATAACCTGCTTCAAAAAAGGCATCTTTTGCTGTTTGTGAAACATTTCCTTTGTTTTCAACCACGGATGCTGTAAACTTTACCAATGCATCATATTTTGAATCAAATGAAGCTGTTCCGGCTCTTAATTCTAAAATTTCATCTTCTGAAAAACCATTTAATTTTCCAAGTTGTGTATGGGCAGATTGGCAATAACGACATCCGTTTATTTGACTTGTAACCAAATTAATAATTTCACGTTCTTTTGCTTTTAAAGTAGATTTTCGATTTTGCAAGGTTAAATAATCTCCTAAAGCGGTCTCATTTTTTGCAAAATAAGCATATAAATTAGGTGTAAATCCTAACGCTTTTTCAAGGTTTCCAAAAATTACTTGATTGTTTTCTGATACTTCGTTTTTTGTTGGTACGCTAAATTTACTCATGATTTTTATTTTTTTAGTTGTATAATTATTTTTAAAATTCTAAATTATTTCGTTTTACAATAATAATCTGCTATTGCATGTTTTTCACAATAGCCCTCTTTTGAATTAAGATTGTTTTTAATAACTGGTTTTTCAGAAAAGATTTCTTTAAAAAACCAAACAGTGTCTTCTATTGGATTTGAATGTTTCATAATTTCTATTCTTTCGTTTTGATGGTACAAAGATGCGATGAAAGAACAGGTTAATGTTAGGCAAGATTACCTTAGGAGTTGGCAATTCTTCCTAAAGACTCATTTTTTTGTATTCTGAAGGTGAAATTCCTTCATTTTTTTTAAAAAAACGACTAAAAGATTGGATGTCTTCGTAACCAACTTGGTAGGCAATTTCTTTAATAGAACTATCTGTATAACGCAATAATCTTCGCGTTTCTAACATAATTCTATCTTGTATAAATTGTAGTGGTGTTTTAGTTTCTAATTTTGAAAATAAATTAGAAAGTGTTTTGGGTGATTTATTTAATATCTCAGCATATTCTGAAACAGTATGTTTTGTTTTGAAATGTGTTTCAACTAAAAAATTATATTCACGAACTATATCTGAATTAGTAGTATCTAGCGTATTATACTTATGTTGATCTTTATAAATGCGTGTGCACAAGATAAGTAATCTTTTTAACAGCATTTGAAGCATTTCTAGTTGTAGTTTATCATTAGATTCCATTTCGTTCTTAAACACCTTAAATAAGGTTTCAAAAGTGTCTATATTTTTATCTAAAAGTTTTAAAATGGGCAATTGTGAAGCCCCAAAAAATAAGATTCCTTTACAACTAATTTCAGAATCGTGATCAATAATACAGTAAAATGCTCTATTGAAACGAATCATTTGAAGTTTGCCTACATTAGTTGTTTCAATTTTATGAAACTCTGTAAAGCAAACAATTTCATTCTTTTTAAAATGATGCTTTTTATTATCAATTTTTAATATAGTAGTATCGTCCAAACACCAAATTAATGTTAAACTACTTTCAATGTTTTCCTTTAAAATAGTACAATTAGTAGCATCAATTAAATCAACTCTTAAATATTCATTTGTTTGTCCGTTGTAAATCATATTATATTTAATAGATACTTATTTAAGTCGATAAGTAATTACGTTAATTACAATTATTGATAAAAATAAATACCTATTTTTTATTATTTTCTTGTATTTCAAACTCTTGAAATAACTGAATTAAATTCATTGAAGCTTCAATTAAATCTTTTGTTTCAAGTAAAATCCCAAAATATAAAGTAGCATTTTTAGGGCTTGTTTCTACTGTTCTAATTCTAGAAATTTGAATATCTATAGAATCTGAAACATGATTAAGTAATTGTTGTTTTTCTTCTAAAATATTATAAAAATTAGCAAAATTTCTTTCTTCAAAACCTATTATTGTTGATTCAAATGTTTGATGCAACTTTTTGTTAATTTCAATTAAATCAGTTACTTGATCCTTTTCTAAATTTTTATGATTGTTATTTACATGATTAAAACTGGTAGTAGATATAAACTCTATAGATTGCGTAATATCTTGTAAATATCTTAACACAGATAAATAAAACCTGCTTGCTTTTACCAAACTATCGTCTAAAGATTTAATAAAGTAAAAAATATCTGACCTCAGCTCATTAACCTCTGCATTTAGCTTTTTTACGTGCTTTTCTGTTTTGGATAATTTAATTAAATCTTGCTTGGATAAATCTGTAACTACGTTAGTGTACAATTTATTTACTCGTTTAATTACTTCTGAAATATGACCGGAACTTTGATTAATCACTTCATTTATAGTATTAATTTCTGCGTGCTCTAAACGTTGAATCTCTTTTTTCTTTTGTTCTTGTTTAGAATAAATTAAATAACTTCTTACTAATAAAAAAATAACTAAAACCAATAATAAAGCTACAATTGGCGCTCCTCCTAAATACATAAGATAGGCAAACACACCTGCAGCAATAAAAGCTATAATTGCAGTTAAAAACCACCCAGCAATTACATTTACAACACCTGCAACTCTGTAAACTGCGCTTTCTCTATCCCAAGCTCTATCAGCTAAAGATGTTCCCATAGCTACCATAAAAGTTACATATGTTGTAGATAATGGTAATTTTAAAGAAGTTGCAATTGAAATTAAAATACCCGCAACCATTAAGTTTACAGAAGCTCTTATCATATCAAAAGCTGGTATTTCGTATGGTTTAACTTTAGGTAAATCAATAATTGGTTTATTAAACTGATTATCTATATTTTTAATAACAGAATTTGGAAACATAAAACTTGTTAATACATTAAGGTTCACAGCTCCTCTAACAATAATTCTTGATAAAAAATTAGGTTTAAAACGCTCATGACCATTACCTTGTCTTGCCAACCCAATTTCTGTTTCAGTAACTGATCTTGCTTTTTTAGAAAACCATAAAGTTACTACCATAATAGCTCCAGAAATAAATAGTAAAGTAGATTCTGCGGGTACTTGTTCAGCTAAAACACCCATGGAAAATTCTGTAGCAGGGATTCCGCTTGCAACCCAAGCATTGTAAGAATGCAACGCTGCCATAGGTACTCCAATAAAATTAACCAAATCATTACCTGCAAAGGCTAATGCCAAGCCAAAAGTTCCTATTATAATTACTAAAACTAAAATATTTTTTTTAAAAAGGCGTGTGTAAATTTGTGAAAGTAATGTCCAAAAAACAAAACTACCAATAATAATATATAGTTCATTTCCTTTTAAAAAATCTTTAATATCTTCGTAAAAAGGAGACCCATTTAAACCTTTTATAAAAATAAAATAAGTAATAGCTGTAAGCGCAGCTCCACCAAAAAATGCACCAAAATGTTTCATTCTTTTTTCATAATGAAATGAAAATATTATTCTAGAAATATATTGTATTAAAGCACCTATTGAGAATGCCAGTACTACAGACATGAGTATTCCTGAAATAATTAATAAAGCACTCTCTGAGTTTATATAGTGTCCTAAATCTAAAATAGATTGATCAGCATTTGAGTTTATTTTTATCAATGCAATTGCAACTGCAGCCCCCAATAATTCAAATACAATTGATACTGTTGTTGAGGTTGGCATTCCTAATGAGTTGAATAAATCAAGTAAAATTACATCAGTAATCATTACAGCCATAAAAATGATCATAATTTCATTGAAATAGAATTCTCCAGGAACAAAAATTCCTTTTCTCGCAACCTCCATCATTCCACTTGAGAATATAGCTCCAAAAAAGATTCCCAAACTGGCAATTATCATTAAGGTTTTAATGGGAACAGCCTTAGATCCTAAAGCTGAGTTTAAAAAGTTAACAGCATCATTACTAACACCAACAACTAAATCTATAACAGCTAAAACGGCTAAAGCTACGAGCATTAAAATATAAATATCACTCATAATAGTAATTAAAATATAATGCAAATTTAATTTGAAATACTGTACTTAATATTAAATTAACGTTATCAAACATTAGAGGACTTTGTAAAAACAATTCTTTAATTGGCTGTTTTTAAGCGTTTAAAATTTTTGAACATTTTTAACCTCATTTTTTAAACTCTTAACACATTTTTTTATGTTAAGATATATTTATAAATAGTGTAATTAAAAAAGAAGGCTGTCTAAATATTTAGACAGCCTTCTTTTTTAAGATAGTTAAATATTGTTATTTATTCTTATTTTCCTGAACATTAAAATCATGAAATAATTGCATTAAACTCATTAACGCTGAAATTAAATCTTTGGTTTCTAATAAAATACCAAAATATAATGAAGAATTTTTAGGACTACTTTCTTCAGTTCTAATTCTAGCAATTTGCTTATCTATTGATTCAGAAACATAATCAATTATTTCTTGTTTTGCATCAATAATATTTGATAAGTTATCAAAATCTTTTTTGGTAAAATCAGATTCAATCCTATCAAATAAAACCTTTAATTTATCATTAATTTCATTTAAATCTTTTATTGATGAAGATTTTAATTGCTTATGATTGTTATTTACATGTTTGTAACTTGTAGTAGCTATATATTCAATTGATTGAGTTATATCTTGCAGATACCCTAAAATTAAAATGTAAAATCTACTTGCTTTAACTGAAGAATCATCTAATGATTTAATAAAGTAGAATACTTCTTCTCTAAGTTCATTAACTTCGTTATTTAACTTTCTTACGTGTTTTTCAGTTTTAGAAAGTTTGTTTAAATCATGTGAAGATAAATCAATTACAACATTTGAAAATAATTTATTTACACGTTTTACAACTTCTGAAATGTGATCTGAACTTTCTTTTACAACTTCATTAATTGTAATTAATTCAGCACGTTCCATATAACGTTTTTCTTTCTTTTCTTTTGCTTTTTTAGTATGTCTAACAGAACTTCGTCCCAATAAAAATAATACAATTATTAATAAAACTGCAACAGAAACAATTTCTCCTAGGTAGATAACGTAAGCAAAAATTGCAGCAACAGTAAATGCTGATAAAGCTGTTAAAAACCAACCACCAATTACATTAAATACTCCAGCAACTCTATATACAGCACTCTCTCTTCCCCAAGCTCTATCAGCTAAAGAAGTACCCATAGCAACCATAAAAGTAACATATGTTGTTGATAAAGGTAATTTTAATGATGTACCTATTGAAATTAATATCCCAGCAACAAATAAATTTACCGAAGCTCTAACCATATCAAATGCAGGTAATTCATAAGATTTATCTTTAGGTAGTTCAACAATTGGTTTTTGAAATTTTGAATCTATCCATTTTAAAGATTTTGGAGGAACTATTTTAGACATTCCTTTACTAAATGATATTGCTCCACGAACTACAGTTCTAGAAACCGCATTTGCTTGAAATTTTTCATGACCATCACCTTGTCTAGCAAGATTAATACCTGTTTCAATAACAGATTTAGCTTTTTTAGAAAACCAAAGTGTAATCACCATAATCATACCTGCAATAAACAATAAGGTTGGATTAGAAGGTACCTTTTTAGCTAAAACACCCATTGAAAATTCATGAGCAGGAATACCAGAAGCATGCCATTCTTGGTAAGAATTCCAAGCTGCAATTGGCACACCTATAAAATTCACTAAATCATTCCCTGCAAAAGCCATAGCTAAGGAGAATGTTCCAATAATTACAATAAATTTTAAAATATTAACTTTAAAAACTGACACTAATAATTGAGATAAAAGAGTCCAGAATAAAAAGCCATAAATAATAATTTCAAACGTTCGCCCTTCAATTAAATGTTTTATATCATCATAAAAAGGAGTTCCTTTCATTCCTTTTACAAAAATAAAATATGTAATTGCAGTAATTGCAAAACCTCCAAATAATGCATTTACAAAACTTTTTCTTTTTTCAAATTGAAATGTATATAAAAGTCTAGATAAAAACTGTACCAATGCTCCTACCGTAAACGCAATAAAAACCGAAAGTAGAATACCTGATATAATTAATAAGGCTTTATCTGAATTTATATATTTACCAACATTAGCAAATGTTTCTGCATCATTATTTGAAATTTTAATTAAAGCCATTGCAACTGCGGCTCCTAACAATTCAAATACAATAGAAACAGTAGTTGAAGTTGGCATTCCTAATGAATTGAATACATCCAGAAGTAATATGTCAGTAATCATAACTGCCATAAAAATGAACATAATTTCATCGAAATAGAATTCAGCAGGGTTAAAAATACCTTTTCTGGCGACTTCCATCATACCACTTGAGGTTATTGCTCCTACCGCAACTCCCACACTTGCAATTATTAAAATTGCTTTAATTGGAATTGCTTTTGATCCAATTGCTGAATTTAAAAAGTTTACGGCATCATTACTCACCCCTACAACTAAGTCAATAATTGCAAGTACAGTAAGAGCCACAAGCATTAAAATATAAATATCTCCCATCTTTTAAAGTTTAGATTCTGCAAAAGTACTTTCTATAAATAAGCCTAACATTAAATTAAAGTTACCAACATTAAATTAATGTTAAGATAACGTTATGTTCTAAAAGGTAAAACTACAAATAATTAAACAATATAAAATAAAAAAGAGTCTCATTTTATAAATGAGACTCTATCTATGGGTTGACTATTTATTCAGTTTATAACGTTACTTAAATAGTTCCTTAAGAACAAAATATTAATTACTGCAAATATCTACAAAATAAAAGGCTGATTTTTTATAAGTTGATATTCTTATCCACAAGATATTAACAATCTTTTATTACGAACCGCACATCTCACAATCGTCTGGATTATTTTGCGATGCAATTAACATAGCTTTTAATTCTTCAGGCGTTAAAGGTTTATCTTCTACCTTTTTTTCTTTTGAAACTGTAAATTGAATTGCATTTACCGCACTTTTTGTACGTAAATAATACATTCCTGTTTTTAAACCGCTTTTCCAAGCGTAAAAGTGCATAGAAGTTAATTTAGAATAGTTAGCATCTTGCATAAACAGATTTAAAGATTGAGATTGATCAATAAAATAACCTCTCTGTCTAGACATATCAATAATATCTTTCATACTCATTTCCCAAACAGTTTTATATAACTCTTTTAAATCTTGAGGAATTACATCAATATGTTGAACAGATCCGTTCGCACGCATAATGTTCTCCTTCATTTCATTATTCCAAAGTCCTAATTCTACAAGGTCTTCCAATAAATGTTTGTTTACAACAATATACTCACCACTTAAAACTCTTCTTGTGTAAATATTTGAAGTGTAAGGTTCAAAAGCTTCATTGTTCCCTAATATTTGTGATGTAGAAGCTGTTGGCATTGGAGCAACTAATAATGAGTTTCTAATTCCGTTTTCTAGTACATCTTTTCTAAGAGCTTTCCAATCCCAACGGCCACTTAAATCATCTTCAGATACTCCCCACATATTAAACTGGAATTCTCCTTTAGACATTGGGGAACCTTCATAGGTTGAATAAGTTCCTTTTGCTTTAGCCATTTCCATTGATGAAGTTACAGCTGAAAAATAAATTGTTTCAAAAATTTCTTCATTTAATTTTTTAGCTTCATCACTTGTAAAAGGCATACGTAACATAATAAAAGCATCTGCTAAACCTTGAATCCCTAAACCAACTGGTCTATGACGGAAATTAGAATTTTCAGCTTCTTTCACTGGATAATAATTACGATCTATTACAGTATCTAAATTTCTGGTAATTTTTTTAGTTACTTCAAAAAGCCTTTGATGATTAAAATATTTTTCTCCGTTTTTGTCTTCATCAATAAACATTGGAATAGCAATGGAGGCTAAGTTACAAACTGCAACTTCGTCTTTTGCTGTATATTCCATAATTTCTGTACACAAGTTAGATGAACGAATAGTACCTAAATTCTTTTGATTAGATTTTCTGTTTGCTGCATCTTTATACAACATATAAGGATTTCCTGTTTCAATTTGAGCTTCTAATATTTTTTCCCAAAGTTCACGTGCCTTTATTGTTTTACGTCCTTTTCCTACTTTTTCGTAACCGGTATATAATTTTTCAAATTCATCTCCATAAGTATCAAATAAGTGCGGACATTCATTTGGACACATTAATGTCCAATCTCCATTTTCTTCAACACGTTTCATAAATAAATCTGGAATCCACATAGCGTAAAATAAATCACGAGCTCTCATTTCTTCGGCTCCTGTATTTTTACGTAAATCTAAAAAGTTGAAAACATCAGCGTGCCAAGGTTCCATATAAATAGCAAAAGATCCTTTACGTTTTCCTCCTCCTTGATCTACATAACGAGCAGTATCATTATAAACCTTTAGCATTGGTACAATTCCGTTAGAAGTTCCATTAGTTCCCCTAATATAAGAACCTGTAGCTCTAACATTATGAATTGACAATCCAATTCCACCAGCAGATTGCGAGATTTTTGCAGTTTGCTTTAAAGTATCATAAATACCATCAATACTATCGTCTTGTATTTGTAATAAAAAACAAGAAGACATTTGTGGTTTTGGAGTTCCAGAATTAAATAAAGTAGGTGTAGCGTGTGTAAATATTTTCTTAGACATTAATTCATATGTTTCAATGGCTTCATCAATATCATTTTGATGAATACCAATCGCAACGCGCATTAACATATGCTGAGGACGTTCTGCTATTTTTCCATTTAGTTTTAATAAATAAGAACGTTCTAATGTTTTAAATCCAAAATAATCATAACTAAAATCTCTATTATAAATTATAGTTGAATCTAATTTTGCAGAATTATCCATGATAACTTTATAAGTATCATCAGCTAATAAAGCAGCTTTTTTTCCAGTTCTTGGATTTACATAATTGTATAAATCCGTCATAACATCTGAAAATGATTTTTTTGTGTTTTTATGTAGATTTGAAACCGCAATTCGAGCCGCAAGCTTTGCATAATCTGGGTGTTGCACCGTCATAGTAGCAGCAGTTTCAGCAGCTAAATTATCGAGTTCGGAAGTAGTAACACCATCATAAAGGCCTTCAATAACTCTCATTGCAACCTTTACAGGATCAACAAGTTTATTTAAACCATAACACATTTTTCTTACTCTTGCCGTGATTTTATCAAACATCACAGGTTCTTTTCTTCCGTCTCTTTTTAGTACAAACATATTTTATCTACAATTTTTAATTTACGAATTTTTGAATTACGAATTAACTCGCAACAAAGATTCTTGTTAATTTTTTCTCAATCTTGTCATCCTTATAATAAGGAAGCAACCTATATTTACAAGGTATGACCGCTTACCTAAGCAAGAATAACAACGTTAAATACCTCAGATTAAACTTAGATTATTTAACTTTAATATTTTAGGGGTTCAAATATACGTTGAGATAAACGTAATTTGTAATTGTCAATTTAGAATCACTTAAAAATCGGCATCGAAACTAATACTTCCAGTTCCTCCAGATTTAACACCGGCTTTTTGATATTCAGAAACACGTTTTTCAAAAAAGTTGGTTTTCCCTTCTAGAGAAATCATTTCCATAAAATCAAAAGGGTTGGAAACGTTATAAACTTTTTCACATCCAAACTCAGTTAAAAGTCTGTCTGTTACAAATTCTAAATATTGAGTCATTAATTTAGCATTCATACCAATTAAACTTACCGGTAATGATTCTGTTATAAATTTACGTTCAATATCAAGTGCGTCAACAATAATATGTGTAATTCGTTCTTTTGGAACCTTGTTTACAATGTGGTTGTTGTGTAAGTGTACCGCAAAATCACAATGTAATCCTTCGTCACGAGAAATTAACTCGTTAGAAAAAGTTAAACCAGGTAATAAACCTCTTTTCTTCAACCAAAATATTGAACAAAAACTTCCTGAAAAGAAAATTCCTTCAACGGCTGCAAAAGCAATTAAGCGCTCAGCAAAGCTTGGACTTTCGATCCATTTTAATGCCCAATCTGCCTTTAATTTAATTGCAGGAAAAACATCAATAGCTTTAAAAAGCTCATTTTTTTCAACTTCATTCTTAACATATGTATCAATTAATAAAGAATATACTTCAGAATGTATGTTTTCCATCATTATTTGGAATCCATAAAAGAATTTCGCTTCAGAATATTGAACCTCACTAACAAAATTTTCGGCTAAGTTTTCATTTACAATTCCATCAGAAGCGGCAAAAAACGCCAAAATATGTTTTATAAAATAACGTTCATCATCGTTTAATTTTGTTTCCCAATCAATTACATCTTGGTGTAAATCAATTTCTTCTGCTGTCCAAATACTAGCTTCTTGTTTTTTATACCATTCCCAAATATCTTGATGTTGAATAGGGAAAATTACAAATCTGTCTTTGTTTTCTTGTAAAATAGGTTCAATAGCCGGCATTTTCTTAGACTTTTTTTTATTGGTAAAATTATCAGTTGATTTCTTTCGAATCGAGAAAAACAAAGATTGGAAAAAAACAAACAAAAAAAAAGGGCACTTATTCACAATTGACCTTAAGTTTTTAACATTATGAGGCTTTTTAAACAAACGACAATTTACTCCTAAATACTGATTATCAACAAAATACAAACGTCAATTATTGCTCCGTAGTTGATTCTATTAGCTTTAAATTAAAATGGCTGTTTAGAGTAACTATATAAAAAAAGTTCAAGCTTTTAAACTTGAACTTTTTAAAGTAAATAGAAATAAATCAACAATTAATTACTCCAAATACTAATTTTTATATTGTGCCTCGTTATTTTATTACTTCAAACATTTTTAAAATCACCTTTTTAACAAAATCAACCCACATTTATTAGTTTAAATAATTTTTATACTTTTCATTTATTTGTTCTGTTCGTTTAATAAATGCATTACTTACTTGCTCTAAAGCTTTTAGTTGTGTATCATTAATTAAACCTTGTTCTTCTTTTTCATTCATATAAGTATCAAACTCTTCAATTAGTTTTGCCATTTGAGTGCTATTTGAAACAAACTGAACCATTAATTTTCCTACTTTTAATCCATCCATTAAAGTTTGATCTTCATCTTTTTTATTTAAAACATCTTTTCCTTCAATTGCTAATTGTTCAATATTATCTGAAAATTCATTAAGTGCTTTTTCAGAAGATTTTATTACTTCAACAAGTTCCGTATCACCACTAATTTCTGTAGCTATTGGAATACTTAAAGGAGGTAAAAAGTTGGCATTTCGTTTATTTTCGCTTGAACAGGCATTAAGTACAAGGCTTATAATTACTAAAATTGTTATTTTTTTTAAAAGATGTTTCATAGTATTAATTTTTTCAATTTAATTATTCAAATTCTCTAAATTCAACAGTTTCTATCATATACTTAAACACACTTTCAAGTTTTTTAACATCTCCTTCAAAAGCAGTTATTGGACTACTTTTTGCTTGATCTATATAAAAAAGTGCCGTAGTATTATGATGTGGAATTATATAACCCAATCTATAATACACACAAGAATAATCGTTTCTACTAAAATTAGAGGAAACAAGAAATCTTTTACATGTTTTACCTGCAATTACAACATCACTGTACTGTTCTACTACATTTTCTTTTTTTAGCAATGGTCTTAAAATACTGGATTTTTTAATGCTTTCAAGAGCTATATTAATAGTAGTATTCTCTCCTTTTATAAAGTTATTTGTAGATAAATCACTAAATTGATATACATGTTGTCCAAGATATTTGCTGGTTGGAACTTCTTCTCCAGCATCATTGCGAGAGCCGCCAGATTCTTGCTTGCTAAATCCTTCACCTTGATACGGCTTTTGAAGTGATGCAAAACCTTTATAATTAGTAATTTCAGTAAATGTGATTCCTGCTGGTGGAACTGGTTCAGGTTTACTTGCTGTTGTTGTTTTTTTGCTTATTGAACAAGAGCCTAAAAAGACTGCAATTATTAAAAAATATAGTGCTCGTTTCATTAGTTTAAATTTTATTTATTTTACTTCAATTTTTATTTTTATTTTACTCAAGGCATTTTCGGTGTTTTCTTCTCCATTTTTAAGTAAAAAGTATTCAATAGTATGTGGTTTGTTTTGCAAAGACATTCCCGTTCTTCCATCCGTATAAGGTGATGCTATGCTTGTGCCTGCGTACATGCCATCTTTTCGTCCATCAAACTGTGTTAAAATCCAACAACCTGTTGCGTTTACCATATTTTCATCAAAACTAATTTCAACACTTAAGCCTTCATCTTTTTTTAGTGTAACTTTATTAGAAGTTGGTTGTACCAATTTAAATTTGTAATCAACTTTAAAAGTTGGATCTTTCATTTTTAAACGAAGGATATTTTCTTCGGAAATGGTAGTATATTCTATATGAGAAACCTTATTTTTTTCATCTACCAAAAGGACATATCCTTTTAAATCATCAAAAGATTTTTCTCGAACAAAAAACCACATATTATCTTTTTTATAAAAGGTTTTTAGTTCAATATCAAACTTACTAACAGGTGAAAGATCGTCTAATACATATTGAAAAAGTCTTGCATCATTTTCTGTTTTTAGTGTGTATTTTTCTTGTAAACTTTTTAAAAATAATGGTGTTTCAAGAAGTTCATTAATAGAAGTTTTTATGTACTCATTATTACTAGAAACTAACACAAAAGGTGTGTTATTTGTAAAACTGCCACCTTCATCAACTTCGGTTACTTTTAAGTTGCATTTGTTAATTAAAATGCTTGATATTTTATGTATTGAATAAAAATTAAGTGGTGAAACCTCAAATTTATAATTGGTTTTATTAAACAAATAATTACGCATAAAGTCAATATCTTCTTTTGAAATTACAGCTACGGAATCTGTATAATCAATTGATTCTCCAGCTTGTAATAATGTTTCAGGCAACGTCTTTTTTAATTTATTTTCATAAACTATTTTAGAAATTTGTCCTTCTTTATCTGTAGTAACTATATATGCTTTAACATCATCAAAAAACTTATCTCTAATAAAATACCAAGTATTTTCTTCTATAAAAAATCCTAAACCTCGCTCATTGTCCATTAATTTTAAAATAGATTGAAAGGCAACACCATCATCTTCAGTTAATAGTTTAAATTTCTTCGATTTTAAGCTTTCTAGAAACTCGCTAGAAGCTAATAATTCACTTAAATTTTTAAAAGAGGTAAGTTTATTATCTGTTTTTATAAAATATAGCTCTTGTATTGTGTTGTTGTTATATTTATCTCCGGTGTTTATTGTTAAACTACTTTTAATAATATCTGACGCTACTACATTTTGCGAAATTTTGCTTATTAGTAGTGTGTTTTTATTTTGAATTGTGCTTTCTAAATAGTCTTTAATTTTGGTCTGTTCCACATTATTTTGACTAAAAGCAGCAATATTTATGAATGCTAAAATTGAAATTAATATAGTTTTCATTTTTATATGTTTTTTATTAGAATAAAAACCAAATTTGTATTGAAATTGAATTAATTTGATGTAATTATTTCCTGTAACTCATAGATAGAATAGTGGCTACTAGAGTCTTCTCTAGGATCTTTGATGACTTTTGCTATTATAGCAGGTTTGTCATTCATAAGCCAAATTTTTAGTTTTTCATTATCATTAAGAGCTTCAACAACAGTACAGTTAAAAGTTCCTAGATCAATGGTAAGTTCTTCTTGTCCAACAACCCGGTACATACCTTCATCTAATGGGTATAAATCTGCGTTTCCATTTTCATAATCTCCAAGATAAACATCACCTTCAGCTGTGTTGTAGCTATCGTAGCCGTTAAAAATGTTGTCTATTTTCAATCTTTGATTTTCTGCTTCAACAAAAACATCAGCCGTTAGTTTTTTGTTTTCGAATGTATTTACATCCTCATTTAATTGATCTAATGAATATACCAGTTGTTTTATATTGGAAAGTTGTTCAAGTAATAAATGAAAGTCTTGCCATGGCAGTTTATCTTTTTCGTTGCTATATTTATAATTTTCAAGACCTTCTGTATAGAAATCTTCCTCCTCAAACATAAGGTGTTCAAGTTTTGCCTTTTGATTATAATATTCAGAGTTTTCTATGCTTTCTTCTTTTATAATTTGAACAGTTGTGCTACCAAAAGGAGGTTCTTGATCTTTAACTTTTACAATTTTTGCATATACTCCTGGTTGATTATTTACCATCCAATATTGAAATTTTTCACTAAACCCACCTAATCCTTCAACAACGGTACATTCAAAATCTCCAAGAGCTGTTTTTAAGATTTCATTCGTTGAAACTACCTTATACCAATCTAGTTCCTCTTCTGGGTAAAATCGAAAATCTTCTTTATTTTCTTTAAAATAATCAACAGAAATAGCTTGTTCTGTCATGTCTATATAATCGTTTTGAGCATATGAATAATCTCTTGCACCCAATGTTTGGTCAACTTCATTGTAATTAAACTTGGTGCTTACCACCCAATTAGCTGCTTCTCTAGAATCTGGAAAACTTGTATATTGAAAGAGAACTTCATTTTTATCTTTTAAATAGTTTACAATTGCGGTTATGTTCCAAGGTAATTTTTTGGCTTCAGCTTTTTCATTAAAACCTTCTTCATTATCATACAAATCATCTCTTTCAAATGAAAGTATTGGTTTTTCCATTTCAACTTTAGCTGGAGGATTCATTTTAGCTAATTTGATAAAAGATAAAGTTGCTCCATCTTTTTTATAGACTAGCGCATTTTTAGTTACTTCAACAATTGAAGCTTCGCCATTAAAATCCTTGTCCATGTCACTTACCATAACAAGTGTATGATTCTTTTTATTGTAGTTCCATGTGCCTACATCCATTGTTCTTGACTCCGCATTTCTTGCTGCTTTAAAGACTCCGTTTTCTGCAAAAATAAACACAACTTCCATACCTGTTTCTGTTTCACTATTTGCTTCAACCTGAGTTAATTTCCAATTCCCTATTATTTTAGATTCTTGTGCTTTTAAAGAAAAAAAACAAAGAATAACGATAAGTGTTATTACTAATTTTTTCATAATATTTTATTTAATGTTTTCTAACATATTTTTTAATTTCTAATTCCGTTGTTCTACTAGGTTTTAATAATAAAATGCTGATATTATTTTGTGGAATTATGATGGATTTTTCATACTTAAAATCAAGTTCTGTATTGGTTGATTTTTTATAAGTGATTTTATCCATATTTACCAACGAGCTATCTTTAATTTTGTAAGAATTTCGAGCGTCTAACTCAAAACCATTGTTATTATATAATTGATATTTAATGGTTATTTGATTTGGATCTATATTTAAAATTTGAAGTTTTCCAACCGCTAGTTTTGTGGTTACAAACAATAAAATATCATTTTTTATTACTCTAAATCCGTTGATATTATCTGCCTGAAATAGTACATCTTGTCGACCATCAAATAATTCTACAATTTTCTGATTGTTTAATGATTGATACAGTCTTTCTCGTTTTAACCAAATTGGATTGAAAATTTCTTTATTTATTACTGAAATAGTATCAATTTTTACTGCAATTTTTGCTCTTTCAATAGTGTTTCTAGGGCCATTTGAACCTCTTGTAGAAAAACTCTCATCTTTTAATACCAATCCTTTCCAAGCATATATATCGTGATATTTACTTATGTTGTAGTAATCGGCTTGTTTTCCCAGTATTTCTTTGGATCCCGATTTTTCAGTACCCATATAAAGCGTTTCAATCCAAGAGTCTATAACTTGATAATATTGAATATTTTCTCTGCATTTTATACGTAAATAGTATGGATCATCACTAATTTTATTTTCGTCAAAATTGAAATAATAACGATGTTCATCAACCCACAAACGTTCCGCTATTTTTACTTTTTCAGGAAGCAATTTCCCTCCAAATTTTGATACTTGATAAATTTCTTCAAAAGCAATATCTCCAAATTCATCCCAATAATAAATTACTTGTTCAGCTACATAAGGTACTTGTTCACTAAAGCCCGTTTCAACTCCGTTTTCATACTTATAAACTGAATGTGTTGAATATTTTAATTTTTCATAAGTAATTTTTCCGCTTTTTACTTTGTAAGGCTTAAACTCTTGCGATTGTATTGCAAAGCAGCTAATAAGCGACAAAAACAATATAAAAGTTTTCATAGCAACTTTTTTTTAATTAATTCCCTTTTCTCATTTTGACCATTTTTTGAATCATATCATACGTTTGATGTAATTCTTCTTCGCTCATATTTTGCATTTCTTCATCTTCATTGTCATCAAGTGCCATTTTTTTCCATTCTTCAAAAGATAAATTACTTAGCATTTCCATATTTGCATCTATGTCTTCCATATCATCTTCATATTCTTCATTATCCATAAAGCCTTCTTCTTTTGTAATAGGAAAATCAGGTAATTTAAAATTGCTATCAGATACATTCACATTAAATTTAGCACTGGTTGCTTCTTTAATTGTGGTTATTCCCATAGTAGTCATTTCAAGTTTCAAAACTACTCCTTGGTACATCCATTGTTTAGCTCCAAGAACATCCCATATTTCACAATCATATCCTAAAAACTTTTCGTTACCAATTATTTTCCCACCCATACCTTCTAACATTGCTTTTCCTGTTTTATTAACATCTCCGCCAGCAAAGGTTTTAGTCATTTCCATTGCCATATCTCTACGCATAAAAATTTGTTTTTTATCAAAATCTACGTGATAACTTTCTCCATTATTTAATTTAGAAATTTTATGTGTAGTAGCTACATCTGTATTCTTTTTTCCAAAAATATTTGTAATTGTTGTGGTTGTAGATTTTTCTTCAACAAGTTCTATATTACCCCAATCTTTAAAAGATAAACTTTCAGATCCCGTTCCTGTTATTGTACTACCCATAACCTTACCTTGTATGGTTGATTTGTAGTTAATAATACCAGATTTTACTTCGTATCTTTTTAATTTAGGTTCTTGTTTTTCAGTACTTATAGATAAACTATCAACTGATTTATTTTCGTTTCCTTTGCAACTTATAGTTACTATAAATAATGCAAGTATTAAACTTAATTTTTTCATTTTTTAATATTTTAAATTATTGTGAGCTAACTATTTTTTAAAGCTCAGTTGAAGCGCTAATTCAACAGAATAATGTTTGTTTAAATGGCGAACAAGATTCCGGCAAACAAACCTAAATCTGAGCGTATGTATTTAGTTTCCGCATACAATTTCATATTGTCTGACAAGTTGTAATTAGCACCAGCTCCTAGCGTTAAACCAAAATTTGAACCAGATGAATAACCATCTCCGCTTACTACAAAGTAATTTAACCCTGCTAATGGGTACCATTTAAATTCATTGTTAATTTCCATATTATAATGTGCATCTACTCCTAACAAGAAAAAATTATAACTATTCGCAGTATCCATTAAATAATAATCAAAGGATGGTGATATGGATATTTTTTCTGATACGCCAAAATTTGCTTTAACCTCAACTGCTATTGTGCTTAAAGTACCTATCAAAATACCACTACCAACTTCAGTTTGAGCTTTAATAAATTGAGTAAAACTGATAAGAATGATAATTATTAAAATGACTTTTTTCATAATGTAATTTTTATTATTTCTTATATTACTTTAAAAGCAACCGATTCAGCTGTTCCGCTAAAAGTATGAACAGTTGTACCCCCCATTTCACTACAAGTTCCTTCAAAATAAATTTTGCTTTCTGAAGTTCTTTTTACAGTTCCACTAATGGAAAAATACATTTCATCTGTACCTGTTTTCATTAAATTTTTTCCAGAAATTATAACTGTTGTTTCTGAGTTATTTTCACCAATTTTCACCTCAACACCAACTGTTTCGGGTACTTCGGAAATTAGTACACCAAAGTCGTTACCCACTGAAAGTGAAATGGAATTTCCAACCATACCAACTTCCTCTGTTGTTCCTTCTGCAACAATACTACCATCCATTGTTACTTTATACTTTCCATCCTCTAATTGTGTATGAAGATCATTATCATCATCGCTGCTGCAAGATGTGAATGTGAAACTTGCTGCTACTAAAACTAAAACTGTTAAAAATTTGATTGTTTTTTTCATGATTATTTTTTTTTGTTTATTTATATTTTAAACGCACCTAATGATTCTTGTTTTTTGAAAACCTAGTAGATTTCAGAAACCTACTAGGTCTAAAAATTAACTCAATCAAAACTTAACAAACTCAACACGTCTGTTATTCGCTTTTCCTTCAGGAGTGCTATTATTATCAATTGGTTTAGATTCTCCAAAACCATCAGATTTAAGTCTGTTTGGAGCAATTCCCATAGCAATTAATTTATTCATAACAGATTTTCCTCTTTCTTTTGAAAGTGTCATGTTTGTAACATCGCTACCATCACTATCTGTATGCCCTTCAACACTAAAATTAATTGTAGGATTGTCAACCATTAATTTATAGATTTCATTAATTGGCCCCATACTTTCAGCTTTTAAGCTTGCTTTATTGACATCGAATTTTATTCCGTTTACAATAATTTTTCCTTCAGAAAGAACTCTATCATAGTATTTTACGCCACCTTTGGCAATACGGATGTTTTTGATGTACATATTGTCATTACCTGCTTCAATAGTAATTCCAGAAGGATTAATTTCTAAATGGGGTACATTTATTAAACGTGTATCGTTAAAATAGGCTTTGTATTTCCCTTTGGTATAAGCCATAGAAATGTGTTTCCATGATCCTTCAAGCTCTTTTGACCATCCTATCTTTTCAGTTCCTGGATAAGACTTATCTGAATCCATAAACGATAAAGCGTGAGGCATTACAACCAATCGTTCTGTCTTTTGCCTATTGTTTTTTTGGTCACATAAATAAATCCATAATCTGTTTGATGTTGTGTATCCTTTTGCAAACCATACATCTAATTCTACGGTAAAAACATCGGGCAAATAATCTTCATTAGAATTTTTAAGGTAGGGTATAATGTAAGATTGGTGACTAAGAAACATTATCACATTTTCGCCATCAACATTCCCAATTTCAGCATTACCTTTATATAAATCCCAACGGCTTGGAAACTCTCCATTTTCTTCGTCGGTACTTGGTCCATCTTCAAAAATTACGGTATCTCCAGGAACAAAATCAAACTTATTCCAAACTACATTTGGTTGTTTTACTGTAGTTCCATTTTGTTGTGAAGTATTTTCTGAGTTAGAACTATAGCCTTGTGTACTCTTATTGGCCTTTTCTTTCTCAGTTGTTTTGTCTTTTTTATTTTTACCATCAATGGTGTCCTCTGCATCATCAAAGGTTTTATCAATTTTTTTATTAACGCGTCGTTCAGAACGTTTATCAGCTTCACGTTCTATTTTTTGTTCTGCTTTTTTTACTAATTTTTTAAAAAATTGAGCGTCTACATGCTGAGGTGCTACAAAAAAGATTCCTATTAATAATAACAATTTAAATAGGAGTTTGTTTTTAAAATTTAAATTTTTCATAATTTTAGTTTTAGAATTTTTAGCAATTGTCTTGTTGATTTTCCTAATGCTAAATTATATCTAAACGTAAAAAATTACTTCATTTAAAAGGATGATTTAAATAACCCTTATGGGTGATATTATGCAGATAAGCTATTGATTTTAATAGACAAAGTTGTTAGTTTTTGAAAAAACAGATAAAAAGTATTGATATTTGAAAGACTAAATACTGTTTACTTTTTTTATTGCCTGAATTCTATTTTTCACATCTAATTTTGAGTAAATATTTTTAATGTGAGTTTTAATGGTATTTTTTGAAACGAACATTTTCTCTGCAATTTCATCATTGCTTAAACCTTGTGTAATATGGTTAAAAACTTCAATTTCTCTTTTAGAAAGACCGTATTCTTCAAAACTCTCTGTAGAAATATCTGATTTGTTTTTAGCTTCTTTTTTCAGTTTCTTAATTTGATGTAAATAATTTTGAAGTTCACTGTTTTTATTTTCAATTTCTAAATCTGAATTTCTTCTATATAAATACATTAAATAACCTAAGACTGAAACAATTAAAAATCCAATTATTGAAATTATAATTAATTTATTAAAATGAGATTTTGCATTTAATTCACTTAATATTTTTTCATTGGCTAATTTTTGAATTTGCTCATCCTTTTTTGCTGTTTCAAATTCTATTTGCGTACTAATTATGCTTTTTTGAGAAGATTCATTTACAATACTATCATGAAAAGTTGTTGCGAGTTTATATGCAAACAATGCTTTTTCATAGTTTTTTGTTAAAGTATAATAATTAACCAAAGCATTGTAGCCAAGAATTATATTTTCTTTTGATTTTATATTTTTAGCATTATTTAAACCTACCGTAATATTATCAAAAGCCTTATCTGAATTCCCTATAAATAACTCATTTTTACCAATATTAATTAAAGTATTACTAAGGTATCTTAAGTTATTTGAATTTGTAAAAATGGGGATTGCTCTCTTATAAAAATCTGTTGATTTTGCGTATTCTTCTTTATTTTGAAAAAGTAAACCTAATAAATTATACTGAATAGCTTCGCTTTCCTTCCGTTTAAACTTTTTAGTTAAATACAAAGCTTTATTTAGATATACAAAGGCAGAATCATATGATTTTTTATATAAGAATATTTCACCAATATTTGACAAACTATATTCTTGTCCTCTAGGGTTGTTTCTTGCTAATTCTATTTGATAATCTCTTCTAAAATAGTACAGAGCTTTGTCATATTCTTTTGTGTCAATAAAGATATTTCCAATACCATTTAAAGCAATAGCTACACTCTTTTGATTGTTAAACTTTTCAGATAAATCTAGAGCTTCAAAATAAACATTAAAGGCCTCTTTTTCAAGATTTAACTTTCTATAAGTAACACCTAAACTATTTAAACATTTAATTTTTAATAAAGTATCTGTTGATTCTGAAAGAAGATTTAAAGCGCGTTTATGATAAGAAACAGATTCTGTATAATTATTTTCATATCTTGCTGTTAAACCTTTTCTATTGTAGCTATCAGCCAATCCATTTATATAATAAATTTTTTCAGATATTTTTATGGCTTCATTTATAATTTCTTCATCAGGTATTTTACTATAAATAGATTTTTTATATAAAGAAATTAGCTTGTCAACCTTATCAGTACTATTTGGTAGAACTTTTAACTTTGTAAAAACACTATCAATTTGTTTTTTTGAATAATTTTGACCGTAAGTTGTTTGAAAGAACACTAAAAACACGAGTAAAAAAACTAATCTTGTTAAATTTAACATTTTGTAGAATTCTTTTTTTGTTACCTTTTATATAAAAATACAAAAGAGAATTCTGTTATTTGTAATATTTATAACATAAAATGGTTAACAATTAGAAAACTAAGCATCTAATAAAATTATTGATATATTAAAAAAGAGTACTAAATTTAGTACTCTTTTTTAATATAATAATTTCTATTTTTTTTAAGTGGATTTGTAGTGAATGATTATTATTCATTCATTTTATCGGCAACAGTCTCAAGTTCAGCATACCAATCTTTACCAAATTTTCTAATAAGTGCCTCTTTTACAAATTTGTAAACAGGAACTTGTAATTCTTTTCCTAATGTACAAGCATCATCACAAATTGGCCATTTATGGTAATTAACTGCTGAAAACTCACTGTATTCCATTATTCTAACAGGATATAGGTGACAAGAAATGGGTTTTTTCCATTTAATTTCTCCCTGATTGTAAGCTTCTTCAATTCCACATTTTGCAGTATTCTTTTCGTCAAAAATAACATACGCACAATCTTTTTCATCAATCAAAGTGGTTTCATATTCTCCTTCAGTGGTTGTAAATAGACCCTGATCTTCAATTGCTGCAATCCCTTCAGGTCTTAAAAAGGGTTTTACTTTTGGATAAATATCCAATAATATTTGAAGTTCATTTTCTTCTAGCGGGGCTCCCGCTTCTCCATCAATGCAACATTTACCTTTGCATGCCGATAAATTACAGACAAAATCTTTCTCTATAATATCTTCTGAAACTATTGTTTTTCCTAGTTGAAACATAGCGCAAAAATAAACTATTTTTTTACATACATTTGTTAATATTAATAATTGATTATATACATTTGCCGTCCAATTTTAATAGATGTGATTATGGATATAAATTTTAAAGAAATTATTACTGCAACAATGATTTTATTTGCTGTAATCGATGTAATCGGAAATGTTCCAATTATAATAGATTTACGTAAAAAGGTTGGCAAATTAGAATCTGAAAAGGCAGCATTAATTGCTGGGGTGATAATGATTGCTTTTCTTTTTCTAGGAAAAAGTATTTTAAATCTTATTGGTATTGATGTTAATTCATTTGCCGTTGCCGGGTCTCTTATTCTATTTTTCTTGGCTTTAGAAATGATTTTAGGAATTTCATTATATAAAGAAGACGCTACAAATGCAGTTACAGCATCAGTTTTTCCATTGGCATTTCCTTTAATTGCTGGTCCTGGAAGTTTAACTTCTATTTTATCTTTAAGAGCAGAGTTTTATGCTGTTAATATTGCTATAGCAATTATTATCAACATAATTTTCATGTATATTGCTTTAAAAACATCTGAAAAGATTGAAGGATTTATTGGTGAAACAGGTATAAATATAATTAGAAAAGTATTTGGTGTAATATTATTGGCTATTTCTGTTAAGTTATTTGCAGCCAATATTCAAGGGTTATTTTCTTAAAAAATTTAATAATGAAAAATTTTGATGTATTAATAATCGGTGGTAGTGCAGCTGGACTATCATGTGCGCTTGTTTTTGGTTCTGCAATGAACAAACCTTTTGCAAAGAATAAAAAAATTGGAATTATAACCCATCAAAAAGCTTCTGCATTACAAAATGCCGAGCTAAACAACGTGTTAGGATTTAAAAAAGGGACAAAAGGCTGTGATATACTAAATGAAGGATTAGAACAACTCTCATCTAATTATCCTCAAATTATTCAAATTGATAATGAGAAAGTTTTAAATATTTCAAATGAAGGTGACTTTATTTCTGTAAAAACAAATAAGGGTAATTATTTGGCTTCAAAGATTGTTGTTACTACAAGCCCTGCAAAACCTGCTGTTATTAAAGGTTTAGAAAATTTTGTTAAGCCGCACCCAACAATTCCTGCGTTTAAGGATAAAATTATGTTGAAAAACGTAGATCATATTGTTACAAATGGAATATATGTCGCAGGTGTTATTGCTGGTTGGAGAAGTCAATATGCTATTGCTGCCGGAAGTGGAACTTTGGTGGCTACAGATATTTTAACTGAATGGAATGATGGAAATCACACCATGATTCACGATGTCATAGAATAAAAAAAGCCAGCATTTAGCTGGCTTCTATTTATAATTTTTTAAAATTGTTACTCTACCGTAACAGATTTTGCTAAATTTCTAGGTTGATCTACATTACATCCTCTCATTACAGCAATATAATACGATAATAATTGTAAAGGTATTGTTGTTAATAATGGAGTGAAAGCTTCTTCAGTTTCAGGGATTTCAATTACGTGATCAGCAATTTCTTTAACAATTGTATCACCCTCCGTAACAATAGCTATAATCCTACCATTTCTAGATTTTATTTCCTGAATATTACTTACTACTTTCTCATAATGGCCTTTTTTTGTTGCTATAACTACAACAGGCATCGATTCATCAATTAACGCTATTGGTCCATGTTTCATCTCTGCAGCAGGATATCCTTCGGCATGGATGTAGCTTATTTCTTTTAACTTAAGCGCTCCTTCAAGTGCTACAGGAAAATTATATCCTCTACCTAAATATAAGCAATTTGGAGCATCTTTATATATTGCTGCAATTTTTTCAACTTTAGCACTTACAGTTAATAATTTCTCAACTTTTGAAGGTATCGATTTCATTATTTGTAAGTAATTATGAAATTTAGAATTTGAAAGCTCCCCTTTTAAATGTCCAAGTTTTAAAGCTATTAACGTAAGAACAGTTATTTGAGTAGTAAAAGCTTTTGTAGAAGCTACACCTATTTCTGGTCCCGCATGGGTATAAGCACCTGAATTTGTTTCACGTGCAATAGACGAACCAACTACATTGCAAATTCCAAATACAAATGCACCATTAGATTTGGCTAATTTAATAGCAGCTAATGTATCTGCTGTTTCTCCAGATTGAGAAATTGCAATTACTATATCGTCTTTATTTATAATAGGGTTCCTATATCTAAATTCTGAAGCATACTCGACTTCAACAGGAATTCTAGCTATATCTTCTAAAAGATATTCTCCAACCAATCCGGCGTGCCAAGAAGTTCCACATGCAACAATAATAATACGTTTTGCATTTAAAAATTTAGTAATATTATTATCAACACTACCCATTTTTATTATGCCTTGATCGGCAAGAAGTCTCCCTCTAAATGTATCAAAAATTGCACTTGGTTGTTCGTATATTTCTTTCAGCATAAAGTGATCGTAACCACCTTTTTCTATTTGCTCAAGATTTAGTTTTAGTTCTTGAATATTTGGCTTTACAATAGAATCATCATTTATCTTTCTAACTCTAATTTTTTTACCTAACTTAATTATAGCTAATTCTTCATCATCAAGATAAATTGCATCTCTAGTAAATTCAATAAATGGTGAAGCATCTGAAGCAATAAAAAATTCACTATTATTTTCTCCTATACCAATTGCTAAAGGACTCCCTAAACGTGCTACAATTACTTCATCGGGTTTATTAATATCATAAACAGCAATAGCATATGCTCCTACAACATTAGTAAGTGCAAGCTGTACAGCTTTTCCTAATTTACAATTATTTTTAATTTGAACCTCTTCAATAAGGTTAATTAAAACTTCGGTATCTGTATCACTCTGAAAAGTATATCCTCTTTTTATTAGTTCTTTTTTTATAGTATCATAATTTTCAATAATACCATTGTGAACTATTACTAATCTTCCTGAATTTGAAACGTGTGGGTGGGAATTTTCGTCATTTGGAATACCGTGTGTTGCCCAACGAGTATGACCTAAAGCTAAATTACCAGTAATATCTTTTGTTTTTACAATTTCTTTTAAATCTGAAACCTTACCTTTTGTTTTGTAAAGTTTTAATTTCTTATCAGATGAAGTTAAAACAATACCAGCACTATCATAACCTCTATATTCAAGACGTTGAAGACCATTTATAACTATTGGATAAGCTTCTCTAAATCCTAAATAACCGGTAATTCCACACATAAAAGAAATTTTATTTATTAAGTTCTGTATAAGAAATTTGAAGTTTTACTCTTTTCTCTCCAGAATTATGGTTGAACAGCACAACACCTTGCGGGTTTGAACCATAATTATGAACTATTACATCTGTGGTAGAAGTTGGAGTATCGGATATGTCATAAACCTTTATTCCAAGTTTAACCAACTCGCTTGGATCATCTGATTTTAAAAGATTTGAAACGTAATCTGTAATTTTAAATACATACTTTAAAGGGTTTCCATCATCATCTCTTTCTAAATTCCCACCTAAAGCGGTAGGACCTTCAGTTATCGCATCAATAATTTGTTCATTTTCATCATAATTATATATGTAAAGCTTTTCAGGAACTTCTTTTGCAGAAGCATCTTGATCTATGTATAAACTTAAATCGGCATCAGTTACTAACCAATTATTTGCTCTAAGTTCAGTTAAATTTTCATTAGAAAATAATTCTAAAGTAGCAATTGAACCTGCAGCCCCTTGAACATATAATCTTTCTTCTGTACCTTGTTCTAAGTTAGAACCCGAATAATCTCTGTTAATAATATTTGATGTTAAACTATTAAACAAAAAGGTATACTGGTGTTTTGTTCTTACACCTGTTTCTCCATCTGTCCCGTTACCATCTAAATCCTCATCAGTATCTTCATCTTGAGTTCTTGAGTAGTAAATGCTCATTTTAGCGCCACTTAAATTTAAAGATAAAATGTGAGCATATTCACTATTCAATTCGGAAGCTTCTATGTAAAAGCCTCTAAAATAACGAATAAAATTATCTACACTTGCAAATTCTGCATTTGCAGCATTATCAATAAATATTTCTTTAATAAGTGTTTCGTCTAAAGGAATGTTTATTGAAGGGTTTAAATCATCCTTTTTAATTGTATCTGTATCATAAACAGTAACACCATCATTTAAATACCTTTTAATATATGAAACAGTATCATTAGGATTTACTTTAAATTTATCAGAATAAAAGGGCGTAATTCCTTTTAAAAATTCTTTATCTGAATAATAAACAGCACTTTTTGTAGGATCTGTTGGATCTAAACTATTTAAAAATGTTTTTAATTCATAAACACTTAAATTAAACTCAACATCATCATTTCCAAATACTGAATCAATAACAAATTTAGGTGTCCCATCTGAATTATCTTCTTCTCTTGTAGCTTGGTAAGGAATATTAATAATTACAGAATCAATTTCGGCGTTATCTCCATAACCGTCTGCATAAGTATCTAGTACTGGAGGTGCAAGTTGAGTTACTATAGAGGCTTTTATTTTTCCAAAATCATCATCTTTATATACTCCAAGTAAATTTTGGGTCAATGAATTTCCCAGAATTCTATCAACATTTTCAGTTTTTGAAATTATTTCAGTAACCAAATTATCTGAACTAAAATTATTGTTATCCACCAGACTTACTCCAACACTTTCAATATCTTTTTCGCAAGAAAATAGTGTAAAAAACACCAAAGAGAATACTCCAAAGTATTTAATTGTACTTACAACTTTTGTTGTCATTTAAAACTTCTATTTTTAAAAATTAACTATAAAACGCTGTTAATGTAAAATTCTGTATACGCACTGTCAAATTCATCGGCAGAAAAATATTCTAATACAGGTTTATCACTTGTTTTTAAATATTCTAATAAATCATCTGGAAGTTCTTCACTTGCTTTTATTACAGCATCAGAATTTTCAATTGCATTTATTAAAAGGTTTGTGTAGTTTGGATTAGAGATAGATTCAATTTTTGAAGCATCAATATTATCAAACTTAATTTTATCACTAAAATCCTTATTTAAAGTTCCTTCAAAACTATTATTATATAATGATGTTACAATTTTACTATCAGTAAAAAGTGGATCATTTTTATAATATTCATTAATGTATAATGGCAAAAGTGAAGCCATCCAACCATGAACATGAATAATGTCTGGAGACCAATTTAATTTTTTCACAGTTTCTACAACCCCTTTTGCGAAAAATATGGCTCTTTCATCGTTATCACTAAATAAATTATTATCCTCATCTGAAAATAATGCTTTACGTTTAAAATATTCATCATTGTCAATAAAATAAACTTGCATTCTTTCTTTAGGAATTGAAGCTACTTTAATAATTAAAGGCATATCCATGTCATTAATTACTAAATTCATACCCGATAAACGGATAACTTCATGCAATTGATGTCTTCTTTCGTTAATTAACCCATAACGAGGCATAAAAATACGTGTTTGACCACCTTTTCCATGAATCATTTTCGCTACTTCAAAAGAAGATTTTGATAATTCATTATCGGGTAAATATGGTACAACTTCAGACGAAACAACTAATACTCTCTTATCTTTCATAATCTAAGCTCTAAATTTTAGATAATGTGCAAAATTACGAAAATTTATGTAGAATTTGGCTTGAAAAATGTAAGTTTGCACGCTTTTAACGTTTATTAACAAATATATCATGTTAGTTTTTGCTAAAATAAAATCAGTACAACAAAAAATAAAATCATTAAAGAAGGGAACATCTATTGGGTTTGTGCCTACAATGGGTGCACTTCATAAAGGTCACTTATCTTTAATTGAAAGAGCTAAAAAAGAAAACGACATTGTTGTTGTGAGTATTTTTGTGAATCCAACTCAATTTGATAAGCAGGAGGATTTAATAAATTACCCCAAATCAATTGATGCAGATTTGTCTCTTTTAAAATCAGTTTATTGTGATATAGTTTTCGCTCCTTCTTCTAAAGAAGTTTATGCAGATGATGTAAAGTCTGAAAATTTTAACTTTGATGGTTTAGAATTTAAAATGGAAGGGAAATTTAGAGATGGACATTTTAATGGTGTTGGTACAATTGTAAAAAGATTGTTTGAAATTGTAAAACCAAATAAAGCTTATTTTGGTGAAAAAGATTTTCAACAGTTACAAATAATTAGGAATATGGTGAAAAACCATAATGTCCCAGTTAAAATTGTTCCGTGTGAAATCTATAGAGAAAATGATGGCTTAGCAATGAGCTCAAGAAATGCTCGTTTAACTGAAGATCACAGAAAGGTAGCTCCATTTATATATAAGACGTTAAAATTGGCAAAATTAAAGTTTGGCATAGAAAATGCACTAAATGTTGTACATTGGGTTGAAAATGAATTAAAAAAACAGCCTCTTTTGGAACTAGAATATTTTGAAATTGCTGAAGAAGAAACCCTTCAAACAATTAAAAATAAGAATTCCAAGCAAAAATATAGAGCTTTTATAGCTGTTTTTGCTGGAAAAATAAGACTTATTGACAATATAAGTTTGTAAATATTAACCAATTAACTAAAAAAAAGTATTTTTGCATTATGCAAATAGAAGTAGTAAAATCTAAAATTCATAGAGTTAAAGTTACTGGAGCCGATTTAAATTATATCGGTAGCATAACTATTGATGAAGACTTAATGGATGCTGCTAATATAATTCAGGGAGAGAAAGTTCAAATTGTTAACAATAATAATGGTGAGCGACTTGAAACATATGCTATTCCAGGCCCTAGAAATAGTGGAGAAATAACATTAAATGGGGCAGCAGCAAGAAAAGTAGCCGTAGGCGATATTCTTATTTTAATATGTTATGCACGCATGGAATTTGATGAGGCAAAAAAGTTTATGCCTGCAATTGTTTTTCCTAATGAAGAAAACAATTTACTTAGATAACATTGAATAAGAAAATTAAAAAAACAGTTTTGTTAATACTCCCAATATTATTGGGAGTATTTTTAATTTGGTACTCTTTGTCCAAATTATCACCTTCAGATGTACAATCTATAAAAACATCTTTTAAAACCGCCAATTATTGGTGGGTGGCTTTGTCCTTATTATTTGGAATATTAAGTCACCTGTCCAGAGCCTATAGATGGCAGTTTTTATTAGAACCTTTAGGTTATAAGCCAAGGTTTGCAAACAGTGTAATGGCTGTTTTAATAGCATATTTATTAAATTTATTTATTCCAAGATCGGGTGAGATTGCAAGAGCGGCTAGTATAAAAAAATACGAAAACATTCCATTTGAAAAAGGGTTTGGAACCATTGTGGCAGAAAGAGTTGCAGATGTTATTATGCTATTTTCAATAATTGGACTTGCATTTTTCTTACAAGCTGAATTAATTGGGAGTTATATTTTTAAGGATGATTCTCAAAGCAGTTGGCTTTATAAAATAGCAATATTAGTTGCTTTATCTTTAGTAGGATATTTTATCTATCGTATTTTACAAAAATCTAAAAATCCATTTATTATAAAAGTTATTTCTTTTGCAAATGGGCTGTTAGATGGAGCAAAAAGTATATTCACAATGAAAAAGAAATGGAAATTTATTTTTCATACGGTTTTCATTTGGTTAATGTATGTACTTATGTTTTACGTAGTTACATTTGCCTTGCCAGAAACAACTAACTTGCCATTTGAAGCTATTATTGTTGGATTTGTTGTTGGCGGTTTAAGTATGGCATTAACAAATGGAGGCTTGGGAACATACCCAGTTTTTGTTGCAAGTGCACTTATTTTATACAATATTGAAGATAATCCTGCTAGAGCTTTTGGTTGGATTATGTGGACTGCTCAAACAATTATGGTAATTGTATTTGGAAGTTTATCCTTTATATTAATTCCAATATATAATAAATACCAAAAAAAATAAGTATTTCTTAGTATATTTATTGCTTTCAAAAATAAAAAATGGCCAAAACAAAAACAACTTTTTTTTGTCAAAATTGTGGAACCCAATATGCAAAATGGTTGGGACAATGCAAATCTTGTAATGAATGGAATACAATTGTTGAAGAGGTAATTCAGAAAGAAGAAAAAAGGAAATGGAAGCAAACAACAACGGTAAAAAAAGCTTCAAAGGCTCTTAAAATTAATGATATATCTATAAGTGCAGAAGATAGAATTTCCACCGAAAATAATGAACTAAATCGTGTTTTAGGAGGAGGCTTGGTTAGAGGTTCTATGTTACTTTTAGGTGGTGAACCAGGAATTGGAAAATCAACCTTATTATTACAAATTGCATTAGCTATACCAAAAAAAGTTCTGTACGTTTCAGGTGAGGAAAGCCAATCTCAAATAAAAATGAGAGCAGAACGTTTACAAACTGGAAACACTAATTGCTTAATTTTAACCGAAACAAATACCCAGCATATATTTAGAGCTATTGAAGAAATTCAACCAGACGTTTTGGTTATTGATTCAATACAAACTTTACATACTGATTATATTGAAGCTTCACCAGGTTCCATATCTCAAATTAGAGAAACAACTGCAGAGTTAATAAAATATGCAAAAGAAACGTCTACACCTGTTCTTTTAATAGGCCATATTACAAAAGATGGAGCCATAGCAGGGCCAAAAATTTTAGAACATATGGTTGATGTTGTTTTACAATTTGAAGGAGATAGAAATCATACATATAGAATATTAAGAGCCAATAAAAACAGATTTGGATCAACCGCAGAACTTGGTATTTATGAAATGCAAAGTTTTGGTTTACGTGAAGTTGATAATCCATCTGAAATATTAATATCTCAAAAAGAAGATGATTTAAGCGGAACTGCAATAGCTGCTACATTAGAAGGTATGCGACCACTTATGATTGAAGTTCAAGCATTAGTAAGCACAGCCGTTTATGGAACTCCACAACGATCCGCAACTGGTTATGATACTAAAAGGTTAAATATGTTATTAGCCGTTTTAGAAAAAAGAGCTGGATTTAGATTGGGAGCAAAAGATGTTTTTTTAAATATTGCTGGTGGAATAAGAGTAGATGACCCCGCTATTGATTTAGCTGTGATAAGTGCAATTTTATCATCAAATGATGATGATGCAATTCCGCAAGATTTTTGTTTTGCTGCAGAAATTGGATTAGCTGGTGAAATAAGACCTGTTAACAGGGTTGAACAACGAATACTAGAAGCTGAAAAGTTAGGGTTTCACAAAATATTTGTTTCAAAATTCAATAAAATTGGTTCAGCTAAATTTAAAATAAAAATTGTTAAAGTGACAAAAGTAGAAGATATTTATGCTAATTTATTTGCATAAAAAAAACCGAGTATTACTCGGTTTTTTTTATGCTTAAAGTAAATAATTACTTTTTATTCGCTTGTTTTATATATTTTTCCAATGCCATTGTCATAGAAGGTGTTTCTGGTGTTGGCGCTTCAATATTACATTTTAACCCAGCTTCTGTAGCTGCTTTTATAGTAGAATTACCAAATACAGCAATACGTGTGTTTTTTTGCTCAAAATCTGGGAAATTTTTAAATAAAGAATCTATTCCTGAAGGTGAAAAGAACACTAAAATGTCGTAAACAACATTTTCTAAATTAGATAAATCACTAACAACTGTTTTAAATAAGATAGCTCTTGTCCAATTAACTCCCAATTCATTCATTGTAATAGGAACAATTTCTTTTAGTTTATCAGATGATGGTAAAAGAAATTTTTCATCTTTATATTTCTTGATTATATTTGTTAATTCAGGAAATGTACGTTGCCCTACATAAATTTTACGTTTACGATATACAACATATTTTTGTAGGTAATAAGCTACTGCTTCAGATTGACAGAAATATTTCATTGAATCTGGAACTGGGAATCTCATTTCTTCAGCAATTCTAAAAAAATGATCAACAGCATTTCTACTAGTTAGAATAATAGCAGTAAATTTTGATAAATCTATTTTTTGAGTTCTAACTTCTTTCGCTTCTACAGCCTCAACATGTATGAAAGGAACGAAATCAATTTTAACTTTTTGTTTTTCTGATAAATCTGAATAAGGAGAGTTATCAGTTTTCGGTGCTGGCTGAGAAACTAAAATTGTTTTCACTTTCATAAACTTCAATTTTGTCTTTTAAATAGTTAATTTTAGAATAATCACAAAGGGTGATATTTCAAGTGCGCAAAGATACAAAATAAAATAAAACAAGTTGTTAACAATTAGGCTTTTATTATTAACGATTAAAAGAATGTATCTCATTATTAATAAAATACTAAAAATAATCAAAGTTATATTTATAAGAATTGAATGTGATATATTGCTATATGAAGATATAAGTAAAAACGGAAGTATCCATATTACTGCATTATTTAAGTAATTAATTTTTTCAAAAGAAACTTTTTTGTAACCTTTTTTTATTTCAAAGATAAATGCCAAAAAAGAGCCTAATAGAAAACGAAAAAGAAAATAAAGTGCTGTTCCTATAGTTAAAATAAAATATAATTCTACCCCTTTATAAATTGTTTTCAATTGAAAAACTTCAACAATATAATACAAAATTACTGAAACAGTAAGTATTTGAATTATATAAAATAGAAATAAAAAAAGGTTAAAAAATGTATTTTTCTCTCTGTTAAACAAAGAAATTAAATTGTTTTTCTTTAAAAAGAAAGTACTCGTAACTACTAATTTATTGCTAAATAGAAATTTTTCAACAGTAAGTATAGTTAGAATTATAAAAAAAACAACTGTTAACCAATCATTATTTAAAATTGTTATTTTTTCAGCTTCAATCATTATCAAATTAAAATAGTACCGCAAAATTAGTAATAAAATGTGTTATCTTTGCTGGATAATTTTTTCTTATGTCAAATACCTTGGTTATTATACCAACCTTTAATGAAAAGGAGAATATTGAAGCAATAATAAAAGCAGTTTTTAGTGAAGATAAACTGTTTGATATTTTAGTTGTTGATGATAATTCACCAGATGGTACGGCTGAAATAGTAAGAAGATTACAAAATGATTATTCAAACTTATTTTTAGAAGTAAGAAAGGAAAAAACAGGTTTAGGAGCAGCATATATTCACGGATTTAATTGGGCTTTAAAACTTAAGTATGAATACATTATTGAAATGGATGCTGATTTTTCTCATAATCCAGCTGATTTAGTAAGATTGTATAGTGCCTGTGCATTAGAAGGAGCAGATTTTTCAATTGGTTCAAGATATTTGAATAATAAAATAAATGTTGTTAATTGGGATTTTAAGAGATTATTTTTATCGTATTTTGCGTCAAAATATGTGAGGATAGTAACTCAAATTCCAATATTTGATACAACTGCAGGTTTTGTATGTTATAGAAGAAAAGTTTTGGAAGAAATTGATTTAAACAAAATTAAATTTATAGGTTATGCTTTTCAAATAGAAATGAAATTTAAAGCTTGGAAAAGAAAATTTAAGCATAAAGAAGTATCAGTTATTTTTACAGATAGAAAAAGAGGAACATCCAAAATGAGTGGCTCAATTATTTCTGAAGCTGTATTTGGAGTTATAAAAATGCGATTAAAGGGATTGCCTAAATAAAGAAAAAGTATAAGATTATGGGGTTAATACTTATTAAGAATACACAAATTGTTAACGAGGGAAAAATTATTGAAGGAGATGTTTTAATAGATGGTGAATTTATTGTAGATATTGACATATCAATTAGTTCAAAGTCAGCTGAAACCACAGTTATTGATGCAGAAGGAAAATACTTAATTCCTGGCGTTATTGATGATCAAGTACATTTTAGAGAACCTGGACTTACTCATAAAGCAACAAATGAAACCGAGAGTAAAGCCGCAGTAGCAGGAGGTATAACTTCTTATATTGAAATGCCAAATACAATTCCGCAGGCTACTACACAAGAGTTATTAGAAGAAAAATTTAAAAGCGCTTCTAAAACATCATACGCCAACTATTCATTTATGTTTGGTGGAACTAATGATAATTTAGACGAATTACTTAAAACTGACCCTAAAAAAGTAGCAGGAATTAAGTTGTTTTTAGGTTCTTCTACTGGAAATATGCTAGTTGATAATGAAGAAGTGTTAGAAAAAATATTTTCTTCAACCAAAATGCTTATTGCAGTTCATTGTGAAGATGAAGCTACAATTAAGGATAACTTAGAAATATATTTAAAGGAATATGGAGATGATATTCCTATTGAAATGCACCCTAAAATTAGAAGTGAAGAGGCTTGTTACCTATCATCATCTAAAGCTATAAAATTAGCAAAGAAAACTGGAGCAAGATTACACGTGTTTCATTTATCAACAGAAAAAGAAACGAAGCTTTTTTCAAATAAAATACCATTAGAGAAAAAGCAAATTACATCTGAAGTTTGTGTTCACCATTTATGGTTTAATGAAAATGACTATAAAACAAAAGGTACTTTTATAAAATGGAATCCAGCAGTAAAAACGGAGAAAGACAATGCAGGTTTGTGGAAAGCTTTATTGGATGATAGAATTGATGTAATTGCTACAGATCACGCACCTCATACATTAGAGGAAAAACAACAAGTATATACAAAAGCACCAAGTGGAGGGCCATTAGTACAACATGCACTTCCTGCAATGCTTAAAGCTTACAGACAAGGTAAAATTTCTATTGAAAAAATAGTAGAAAAAATGTGTCATAATCCAGCAAAAATATTTAAAATTGATAAACGAGGGTTTATTAAAAAAGGATATTATGCAGATTTGGTTTTGGTAGATATTGCATCACCTTGGACAGTTAAAAAAGAAAATATTTTGTATAAATGCGGATGGTCTCCTTTTGAAGGAACAACATTCTACTCAAAAATTACCCATACTTTTGTAAATGGTAATATAATTTATAAAAATGGAACCTTTAATGATACAATAAAAGGTAAACGATTAGAGTTTAATAGAACTAATGAATAAAATTTTTATACTACTTTTTACGAGCTTATTTATTTGTAGTTGCACAAGTAATACAATTTTAGAAAAACCTGAAAATTTGATCCCTAAGGATCAAATGGTTGATGTTTTAACTGATATGTTTGTTGCTGCTAGTGCAGAAAACATTAAAAATATAGACTTAAAAAGAAAGGTAAATTATTACCCTTTGGTTTTTGAAAAATATAAAATAGATAGTAGCTTATTTAAAGAGAGTAATTTATATTATACTTCTATTGTTGATGATTATGAAGATATTTTAAACAAGGTTGAGAACCGTTTAAAAGAACTAGATAAGAAATACGAAATTGAAAAAAAATTAGAAGATTCTATTTCTAAAGCAAATTTAAAATTAAAGACGCTAAATAAAGAAAAATCTACAGATTAGAAGAGTTCTTTTCATTAAGATAAATAGCACTTATAGTTGTAATTGATTTTGAAATCGGTTCAAATTTAAAATTTAGTAAATCCGTTATTTTTTTTGAACTATAAAACCTTTTTTCATGAATACTTTTAGAGGAATGTTTAGTTAATAATGGTGGTTTTTTTGTTAAAAAAGACTTTAACCATTCAATACGCCATCCAATTGAACTCATAAAATAAGTAGTTTTAATAGAGGGTGATTTTTTCTTTAGAGCTAAGGCAATGTTAGAAAAAACTTCTTTAAAACTTAAATTTTCTGAAACGAGTATAAATTGTTCATTTTCAACTTCACTTTCCATTAAAAGTTTCATTGAATTTACAACATCTTTAACAGAAACATAAGCAGTTACACCTTCAGAATAGAATTTAAATCCTTTGTAAATTTTATCAAAAATACTTCCAGATCCATTTTCCCAAAAACCCGGACCGAGTATAACACCTGGGTTTACAATAATTATAGGAATTCCTTCTTGAGAAGCTCTCCAAATTTCCATTTCAGCGCCATATTTTGAAATTGCATATCCATAATTGCTTTTTTCAATATCCCATTCATTCTCTTCACTAATAGGTTGTCCGTTTATCGCTTTTCCAACGGCAGCAATAGAACTTATATAACAAAGTTTTTTCACATTATTTTCAACACAAAAATTAGAGATGTTTGCAGTACCTTCAATATTTATTTTTCGCAATTTTAAATAATCTTTCGGGTTAAAAGAAATTAATGCGGCACAATGATAAACAATAGAAACGTTTTTAAATGCAATTTTTAGAGATTCAGTATCTAATATATCTGCTTCAACCCAAATTATTTTTTTAAATAAACTTTCAAAATCTTTAGAATAATAACTAAACACATTTTTAACCGCTAGTAAATTGCTCTCTTTACGGTAAATAGCTTTTATAGTTTTATTTTCTAAAGAAAGTTGATACAATAAATGCGATCCAACCAAACCTGTTCCTCCTGTAACTAATATCATAAAACGAATGTAACAAAAATGTTTATTTAAAGTAATTCTACAAAGTAAAATTTTATCTTTGCTGAAATTTAAAAATTTGATAATGAATTTTGTTGAAGAATTGAAATGGAGAGGCATGTTACATGATATTATGCCAGAAACGGAAGAATATTTATTAAAGAATAAAACAACAGGTTATATAGGATTTGACCCAACGGCAGATTCTTTACATATTGGAAGTTTAGTACCAATAATTATTTTAATGCACTTTCAAAAAGCGGGGCATAGTCCTATAGCTTTGGTTGGTGGTGCAACAGGAATGGTTGGTGATCCTTCTGGAAAATCTGATGAACGTAATTTATTAGATGAAGAAACATTAAATAAAAATGTTGCAGGTGTAAAAGCTCAATTAGCACGTTTTTTAGATTTTGATAGTTCTTCTGAAAATGCTGCTGAATTGGTAAATAATTACGATTGGATGAAAAATATTTCACTAATTGATTTTGTTCGAGATGTAGGAAAACATATTACGGTAAACTACATGATGGCCAAAGATTCTGTAAAAAAGAGACTTGGTGAAGATTCTAAAACAGGAATGAGTTTTACAGAATTTACTTATCAGTTGTTTCAAGGATATGATTTTTACCATTTATACAAAGAGAAAAACTGTAAAATCCAAATGGGTGGATCAGATCAATGGGGAAATATTACAACGGGAACTGAACTAGTTAGAAGAAAAGCTCAAGGAAAAGGTTATGCTTTAACGTGTAAGCTTATAACCAAAGCTGATGGAACTAAATTTGGAAAAACCGCAGGAGGAAATGTTTGGTTAGATGCCGGAAGAACTTCACCTTACAAGTTTTACCAATATTGGTTAAATTCATCTGATGAAGATGCTGAAAAATATATTAAAATATTTACTTTTTTAGATAAAGAAACTATTGAAAATTTAATAGCTCAACATAAAGAAGCACCTCATATGCGTATTCTTCAAAAAAGAATTGGAGAAGAAGTAACTGTTATGGCACATGGGCGTGATGCTTACGAAAATGCGATTAAAGCTTCAAACATTTTATTTGGAAAATCTACCGCTGAAGATTTAAAAAGTTTAGATGAACAAACTATTTTAGATATTTTTGAAGGTGTTCCTCAAGCCGAAATTACTAAATCAGTTATTGAAAATGGTTTAGAAATTGTACCTGCTTTTGCCGAAAATGGATTCTTGAAATCTAATGGAGAAGTACGAAGAGCATTGAAAGAAAACTCAATATCTGTTAATAAAGAAAAGGTAAAAGATGATTTTATTATTTCAAATATGAATTTAATTGCAAATAAATTTGTATTATTACAAAGAGGTAAAAAAAGTTATTTTCTTTTAAAAGTTATTTAGACAATTAAACTTACAATTAAATTAAATGAAGAAGACTGCTAAACGCGGTCTTTTTTATTTTAAAATCAGCAAGTTACAACCTCTAATATCCGAATTATCAAAGCGACCTAAAACTTCAAATGAGTTGTTTTTGTGTGTTTTTCCAAGATCTTGAGTTGCTATAAATGAGCAAGAATTCACATTTGCTAAATCTATAATGTTCATTCCTCCAGATTTTCCTTCAGATAAAATTGTTAATGGGTCTTCCGTATCTCTTGTTAAAATTTTCATCCACGGTGGACATTTAAAAACACCATTTCCTTTTGAATATGCCTGACTTAATAATTCTGTCATACCATATTCCGAATGAATTTCTTTTACTCCAAAACCATTTGATAAAATTTCATGTAATTCCTCTCTAATTAGTTCTTTCCTCCTACCTTTCATACCTCCAGTTTCCATAATTGTGGTATTTTTTAATTGAAATTGTTTATTTTCAACCAAATCGAGAAGCGCAAAAGAAACTCCAATTAACAATATTTTTTCACCTTTTTTATCTAATTCAATTAAATTATTAGATAATTCTTCAAGATTATTTAAATAAAATCCACTTTTCGGTTTATTAGATTTTTTAATTAAATCATCAACCATATAAATTAAAGAGGAGCCTTCACGTTCTAAATAAGCTGGTAATAATGCCAGAACAGTATAATTTTTAACATTTCCATAAAAATATTCAAATGCTTTATTATAACTTTTTTCATAAAGGGTAATATCGGTAACAAAATGTTTACTTTGGCTCATCCCAGTAGTACCACTACTTAAGAAAATTTGTTCTACAGTATTTTTTGAAGAAATAATTTTATGAGATTTGAAAAATTGAATAGGTAAAAATGGAATTTCTTCAATGTTTTTTACACTATCTATAGAAATATTTAGAAGCTCTAAAAATTCTTTATACACCAAATTATTAGTTGCTTGAAATTTAAAAACATCAAGCGCTACTTCCTTAAAATCGGAGTGATTTCTAATCTTAAATGGGTCAATTCTATTCATAATAATTGGGAAACATCGCAAAAGTAATGTAAATTTACGCAACCTATTATCTTTTTAGGCATCTTATTAACAATAAAAACACCAAGTATTTGGGTTTAGAAAAGCTCATAAAAAAATGTGCAAAAAATGACCGAAAGGCACAAAAAGAAATTTACCAGCTTTTTGCAGGTAAGTTATTCTCAATATGCCTAAAATACTCTAAAAATAAACAAGAGGCACAGGATAACTTTCAAGATGGATTTATTACCATTTTTGAAAAAGTTGGCCAGTTTAATTTTAAAGGATCATTTGAAGGTTGGATGAAGCGCGTTATGGTAAACACGATTTTAATAAAGTATAGAAAAAAAACCGTGTTAAATATTGTTACTGAAGAGATTCCCGATGAGGTTATTGTTGATGTAGATGATGAAGAAATTTCTTTAGATTTTTTGTTAAATATCATACAAGAATTACCTCATAGATATAGAATGGTTTTTAACCTTTATGTATTAGATGGTCATTCTCATAAGGAGATTGCAAAAATGTTGAAAATTGCAGAAGGTACGTCAAAATCAAATTTGGCGAGAGCAAGAGGCATTTTAAAACAAAAAATAGAGACATATCAAGAGGGTCAACAGTCTGTATAAGATAAAAGGTAAAAGTGAGAGATTACAAAAATATTGATAGGATATTTCAAGAAAATTTAAAAGATTTAGAGGCCTTACCTCCAAATAAATCTTGGAATGCAATTGAGAAAAATCTAACTCCTGTTGTTAGAAGAAGGCGATTTCCATTTTGGATGAAATTTGCAAGTATAGCTGCATTGTTAATTTTGTTTTTTAGTATTGGAACAATTTACTTTATTCCTGAAAATAACTTCTCAAAAAATTTCTTTAACGAAAAAAACAACTTAGAAAATAATTCAAAACCAAAAGATAGCTCTGAAAACGAATTGGTGAAAAATTCAAAAGATAAACGAATTCAGCTTAAAAGTGTTTCAAATGATTTTGAAAATACCACAGGAAATGCAGACCTCTCAAATTTAGAAATAGAAAATAAAGGCAAAAATAATATAGAGGAAACCTCTTCAGATAAAAAGACTAAGAGTAACTCAATATTAGTTGATGCAATACAAATAACTAATTTTAATAAGAAAGATAAAAAAAGAGTAACTAAAAATGCTGGAAATAGTAGAATTACTGTTGCAACTATTTTCGCTCCAATTTATATTAATTCTTTAGGTGACGGTTCTGGAATTGATGACCAATTTAAAAATAGCAGAGCCTCTGGAAGTTCCTCTTATTCATATGGTGTTAAATTCGCTTACAAAATTAATAATAAATTTAGTGTTCAATCTGGGGTGAATCTTATAAATTTAGGATACAAAACAGATAACATTTATGTAACTCCAGGAGTATCTGTTTTAGGGTTTTCAAATTTATCTGCTAATCCTATAGTTTCAAAATCTCAAAGTTTAACAGCGTCTAAACAAAGTACTCTTAACGCTATGGATCCTAATAAAGGTAGTATTAATCAAGTATTTGGATATGTAGAAATTCCTGTTGAATTAAAATATAATGTTACCGATGGAAAACTTGGAATTAATTTAGTAGGTGGTTTTAGTACGCTATTATTAAATAAAGATGAAGTTTTTGTAGAAACAAATTCATTTACTCAGAGTTTAGGATCTTCTAATAATTTAAGATCATTAAATTTTAGTGGAAATATAGGACTTGATGTAGATTATTCTATCCAAAAAAATCTATTTATCAATGTTTCACCAATGATTAAAGTACAAACAAATACATTTTCAAAAAACTCAGGTAGTTTACAGCCATACTACTTTGGAGTTTATACAGGATTAAATTATAAGTTTTAGTTGGTTTTTTATTTGGTTGGTTACCAAATATTGAATGAAGTTAGCCATTTCAAATTTGAAATGGCTTTACTTTTTTTACCATTTAATATTCGTAGCTTTGTTAGGAAACATATTAAATCTTGTAAAAATGGAATCTACAACTGTTAAAAAAACTATTCAAAAAACATTAGATCAATTAGGTGTAAAATCTCAAAATTTTGGAACATCAACAGGATCCGAATCATTTGGAAACGGAGAAACAATTAAATCATTTTCACCTGTAGATGGAGAATTGATAGGTAGTGTTTTATCAACTACAAAAGCAGATTACGAAAAAGTTTTGAATTCTGCTCAATTGGCTTATAAAACCTGGCGATTAAAACCAGCTCCTTTAAGAGGTGAAATTGTTAGGCAGTTTGGAGATAAATTACGAGAACTTAAGCAACCACTAGGTGAATTAGTTTCCTATGAAATGGGAAAATCGTTACAAGAAGGTTTAGGTGAAGTTCAAGAAATGATTGATATCTGTGAATTTGCAGTAGGTTTATCCCGTCAATTACACGGTTTAACAATGCATTCTGAACGTCCTGGACATAGAATGTACGAACAATACCATCCATTAGGTATAGTGGGTATAATATCAGCATTTAATTTTCCTGTAGCTGTTTGGAGCTGGAATACAGCCTTAGCTTGGATATGTGGAGATGTTTGCGTTTGGAAAGCATCAGAAAAAGCTCCTCTTTGTAGTATTGCTTGTCAAAATATTATAGCAAAAGTTTTAAAGGATAATAATTTACCTGAAGGAATTTCATGTATCATAAATGGTAATTATAAAGTAGGAGAATTTATGACTACAGATTCTAGAATCCCCTTAATTTCCGCAACTGGATCTACCAGAATGGGTAAAATTGTAAGTAAAACTGTTGGTGAACGTTTAGGAAAATCTTTATTAGAATTAGGTGGAAATAATGCAATTATTGTTACTCCTGATGCAGATTTGAAAATGACTATAATTGGCGCCGTATTTGGAGCTGTGGGTACAGCAGGGCAGCGTTGTACTTCAACTCGAAGATTAATTATTCATGAATCAATGTATAATAAAGTAAAAGAAGCTTTGGTTAGCGCTTATAAACAATTGAGAATAGGAAATCCTTTAAATGAAAACAATCATGTTGGGCCATTAATTGATAAGGATGCGGTTGAAATGTATCAATTAGCACTAAAAAAAGCTATTGATGAAGGTGGAACTATTTTGGTTGAAGGTGGCGTTTTAAGTGGAAAAGGCTATGAAAGCGGATGTTATGTTAAACCAGCAATTGTAGAAGCGGATAATCACTTTGAAATTGTGCAGCATGAAACATTTGCTCCAATTTTATATTTGTTAAAATATACTGGAAGTGTTGAAAATGCTATTGATATTCAGAATGGAGTAAAACAAGGGCTTTCTTCTGCAATAATGACAAATAATTTACGTGAAGCTGAGTTATTTTTGTCACAACTAGGTTCTGATTGTGGTATTGCAAACGTAAACATTGGTACATCTGGTGCTGAAATTGGTGGTGCTTTTGGTGGAGAAAAAGAAACTGGAGGTGGCAGAGAATCTGGTTCTGACGCTTGGAAAATTTATATGAGACGCCAAACTAATACAATTAATTATACAACTGAATTACCTTTAGCTCAAGGAATAAAATTTGACTTGTAATATATTTAAGAAGAGATTGTTTAAAAAGAGTGTTTTTCATTAGAATGAAATAAAATCAAATTGATTTCTCTAATACTTTTTAGACAATCTCTTTAAATAATTTAAAAATTATAAGAGAAACCTACTCCAAGAAGCTGTTTTAATTGAACTTTAGGTCCTGTAGTTTCAAGAATTCCGTCATTGTTTATGTCTTCCTTGGTTTTTATGTCATGATCATATCTTAAATGTGTACCAATATTTGCTGTTACATATTTGTTAATAGTCAAGTCAAAATTAAGCTCCCAATTTACATCAACATTTCCATAATTATTTAAATAATCAGAATACAATGTTAGTTTATTCTCCATATCAATATTACTCATCACCTTTTTCTCCCACTCACAAGTAACTAAATTTCCAAATTCCATTCTGGTATTCTTACCTTCTTTAATCAATTCTCCTGCATCGTTATAAAGGGCTCGTTCTACACCAAAAGCACCTTCATTTGCTAACGGTTGGCTAAAGACAAAAGTAGTTTTATTAGTTATTGGAGATAGGTATAATTTCAAATCCAATTTTTTTGAAAAAAATTCAGACCCAACACCAAGAAACATATATGCAGGTGCGAACAATTTAGAAATAGGCTTATCTTTATTTGGATATTTATAACCATTTGCAAACTGTGTACTAAAATTAAATTTTGCGGAATTGTACCAATTTGATTGAGGGTTTCTTCGATATCCAAAAGTTGAAGTAATTTCAAGTTTATCTTCTGTTTTTCGTAATTCTCTCTTTTCTTCTTTATTTAAACCGTAACTAGATTTTAATTCATTATTCCAAACCAAATGTTCGTTTTTGTAATTTCTAGTGGAGTGTACTTTCACTATACCAGAAATTGAGTTATTACCCCCAGAACTCCAATTTATAAAGGAATTTTGAGTGAAAATAAGTTGTAAATTATTTTTTTCTTTCCATTTACTTATAGAATCAGGTTTAATGGTTGAAAAAGAATCATCAATATAAGATGCATTCGAACAAATTGAAGAAAGAAACGTGAAAACTAAAAGAAGATTTAATTTCATAATTTAATTTTAAAAAAACCTCAAGAATTTAATACTTTAGTAAAGTGCTTTTAATTTGTTCTTTAGATAAATGTAATTTATCAAAAAGCTCATTTACTGTTCCGTGTGGTACAAATTCATCAGGAATACCTATTGTTTTAATTACTATTTTTTTATAATTGTTTTTAGCTGCAAACTCTAAAATTGCAGTTCCAAATCCTCCAATAATTGTGCCATTCTCTATGGTAACAACCATTTTGTATTTGTTAAAGATAATTTTTAGTAATTTTTCATCTAATGGCTTTACAAATCTCATATTGTAATGAGAAAATTTGTTGGTTGGTAATTCAGGTTGAATTTCTTTAATAATATTTCCAATAGTCCCAATACTTAAAATAGCAATTTCTTCCCCTTTTGAAATACATTCACCTTTCCCAATCTCTATTGATGAAAAAGGCTGCTTCCAATCTAAAATTGTACCTCTTCCTCTAGGATATCTAATAGCAATTGGAAAATTTATTCCTTTTTGAACAGTGAACATTATATTTCGCAGTTCAATTTCATTTAGTGGAGCAAATATTACCAAATTAGGAATACACCGTAAAAATGAAATATCAAAAACCCCATGATGCGTTGCTCCATCTTCTCCTACAATTCCAGCTCTATCTATACAAAAAATAACAGGTAAGTTTTGCAAAGCAACATCATGAATTATTTGATCATAAGCACGTTGTAAGAATGTAGAATAGATATTACAGAATGGTATTAATCCTTGAGAGGCCATTCCAGCAGCTAATGTTACAGCATGTTGCTCCGCTATTCCAACATCAAATGCTCTCTCTGGAATTTTATCAATCATTAATTTTAATGAAGATCCAGTAGGCATAGCTGGAGTTATTCCTACAATTTTTTTATTTATATATGCCAATTCAACAATTGTTTCTCCAAAAACATCTTGAAATTTAGGAGGAAAAATTTCTTCACTTTTTGAAATAATTTCACCTGTTATTTTGTCAAATTTTCCTGGAGCATGGTATTTCACCTGATCTTGTTCTGCTTTCTTTAAGCCTTTTCCTTTGGTTGTGATAATATGCAGAAACTTTGGACCTGAAATAGATTTAAGTCGTTCTAATTCATTAATAATAGCTTCAATATTATGACCGTCAATGGGTCCTGAATAATTAAAGTTTAAAGCTTCAATAATATTATTTTTTCTAACTTTTCCACCAGCTTTAACTTCGGTAAAATAGTTTTTTAAAGCCCCAACACTTGGATCAATTCCCATAGCATTGTCGTTTAATATTATCAATAAATTGGCATCAGTTACTCCGGCATGATTTAAACCTTCAAAAGCCATTCCGCTTGCTATTGAAGCATCTCCAATAACAGCAATATGATGTTTATTAAAATCTCCTTTAATTTTTGAAGCAATAGCCATTCCTAAAGCTGCAGATATTGATGTAGATGAATGTCCGGTTCCAAAAGCATCATATTTACTTTCACTTATTTTAGGAAACCCAGAAATACCTCCAAACTGACGATTGGTGTGAAATTTCTCCCGTCTTTCTGTTAAAATTTTATGCCCATAAGCTTGGTGACCAACATCCCAAATTAATAAATCATTTGGAGTATCAAAAACATAATGAAGAGCAATAGTTAACTCAACAACACCTAAACTTGCTCCTAAATGGCCTTCTTTTGTAGCTACGATATCAATTATAAAATCGCGTAATTCTTTAGCTACTTGAGGTAATTCACTTTTTAAAAGTTTACGTAAGTCTTTTGGGCTCACAATATTTTGTAACAAATTTTTATTCACGTTACAAAACTACAATAATTTGAACTGTAATATATTTATGTATTTAAAACTTCTATAGTTTCATATACAATTTTTTTAATATCAACATAAATATTTAACATTTTTCAAACTATTTCAATTTAATAAGGTCTAATAAATAGTTATTAGATTTCTATCAGAAGCGCTTGTATTGGTATATGAGAAAATTAGTGATTACTAACTAAAATACTGATTATGTTTAAAATCGTCTATAATAAATATGATAAAATACAACACTTGTTGTTGCTTAATATTTTTCATTTTAGGCTCTTTATTTTTTTATAACTATTAAAGCATTTGAACCTAATTGTGTTTTAATATTTACAATATAAACTCCGGCTGACAAATCATTAATATCATAATTTGATTTTTCGTTAAATATTTTTAACAAATTACCAGTAATATTATACAATTTTACTGTCTCAATATTTTCTTTAGAATCTATTTGAAAACTGTTTGTTACAGGGTTAGGATAAAGATTGATTCCAGCTTCTAGTGCATCACTATACTCATCTATAGCCAAAGAAGCATCTGTAGTTAACTCTTTATTTGCTGTAACACTATCAATATAAAATTTGAAGTCTTTATTTAAATCAACTGCAGTAGATACGAACCTTAATTCAATTGACTCTATAAAACCTTCACCAAGTACATCATCACCATCCAAAGTAAATGTTAAGTTATGCCAATTACCTTCATCAGTAGCTCCAAGTTTTACTTGAGAATATTCACCATCAATATACACTCTAACACGTACATTTGGATTGTCGAGGTTTAGAGCATCGGCGTAAGAAGGAAAATAAGAACGTATTGTTATGTTTAATGGGGCTAAGTTAGTTATGTCTGATTCATTAAGCCCTAAACTGGTAGGAAAAGTAACAAAAATACTTTTGAAACTATCTTCAGTAATAGGATTTACGTGAAATAATGTTACCATTGGGTTAGCCGTAATATCACCAGGATTATCAGGATTTGCGACCTGTGATATTGAAACTTCAGCCTTATTCTTTGTAAGTGTAGCGTCAGAACCTCCATCGTTGAGGTCATACCAAGTATACTGGGCAAAAGTTGTTATACTTGTAAATAAAGTTAAAACAAGTAATAGTTTTTTCATGAAACTCTTTTTTATTTATTTAAGTAAAAATACAAAAAAATGATTTTTGCTTATAAAAGCAAAATAAACGATAACAATCCTATGCTTTTCTTAGATATAAAATCATCATTTAATTTAATTAATTTCAAAGCAAAAATGGTATATTTTCTTTAAAAAAATTACTTTTGAAATATGATAGATCCCTTTGATGATATTTATTTTATGAAACGCGCTTTACAAGAAGCACAAACGGCTTTTGATAAAAACGAAGTGCCAATTGGAGCGGTAATAGTTATGAAAAATAAAATTATTGCTCGTGCTCATAATTTAACTGAAACCTTAAATGATGTTACTGCCCATGCAGAAATGCAGGCTTTTACTGCTGCGGCAGATTATTTAGGAGGTAAATATTTAAAAGAATGTACTTTATATGTTACATTAGAACCTTGTCAAATGTGCGCAGGCGCAAGCTATTGGACTCAAATTGGAAAAATAGTTTATGGTGCAAGAGAAGAAAAACGAGGCTTTATTTCAATGGGTACAACGTTACATCCTAAAACAAAGGTTGTGGGTGGTATATTAGAAGATGATTGTGCTAAATTATTAACTAGATTTTTTATAGAAAAACGTAATTTAAATTAAGCTATTATAAGTCTTTGTCTTCTTTTTTAATATGTTCTTCTAGATCTTTTCTGTATTTATCAAAAGTAAAATCTTTGATATTCTTGTTTTTATATCTATGAAAAATAAATAGAGGCATAAAAATAAAAGCCAACGCCAATACAGAAACTCCTATTATAATTTCTCCACTTGGATCTCCTATATTTTTTATATAAAACCCATATCCCAAAGTGCTTAAAATAAGTATAAAAATAAATATTAATGTAAACTTCATAAGTAAGAAATTAATTTAAGGATTACAAAATTACAAAAAGTTACACATTATATTAATTTTAAATTTAAAAGATAGATAGAGTTTTAGTATTGTTATTATTTTTAAGTTTGTTGGGTTGTGATGCTAATAATTAACTTACCAAAAATATGTCAAATAAAGCTAAAAAAACTGTAATCGCTCATAGAGGAGCATCAGGTTATTTACCTGAACATTCAATTGCGGCAAAAGCAATGGCTTACGCCATGAATGTTAATTATCTTGAACAAGATATTGTTTTAAGCAAAGACAATGTTCCTATAGTAATTCATGATATACATTTAGAAACGGTTACTGATGTTGCAACAAGATTTCCTGATAGAAAACGAGATGATGAAATGTATTATGTTATTGATTTTACTTTTGATGAGTTAAAGCAATTAAATGTAGTTGAAAGATTTAACCCAGAAACTAAAAAAGCCGTTTACCCTAATAGGTTTCCTTTAAATAAATCAACATTTAAATTACATTCTCTACAAGAAGAAATTGAATTAATACAAGGATTAAATACAAGTACGGGCAAAAATATTGGTATTTACCCAGAAATAAAGGAACCAGAATTTCATCAAAATGAAGGGAAGGATATTTCAAATATTGTTTTAGAAATTCTAAATAATTATGGTTATAAATTAAAAACAGATAATTGTATTTTACAGTGTTTTGATCCTAAAGAATTAAAAAGAATTAGACAAAAACTTAAAAGTGACCTATTTTTAATACAGCTTATAGAGTTCGAAGATGATGAAAAAAGAATGCAAGAATTTTCAGAATATGCAGATGGAATAGGTCCTTGGTACAAGCAAATTATAAAAGGAAAAGACAACAATGGAAATTGGGTGTTTTCAAACCTAGTTATAAATGCTCATAAAAATAATTTAACCGTACACGCATATACTTTTAGAGCCGATCAATTAGGTGAATTTAAATCATTTGAAGAATTATTGCAAGTAGGGTTATACCAAGCAAACATTGATGGTGTTTTTACAGATTTCCCAGATAAAGTTGTTGATTTTATATCTAAAAACTAAGCAGTAACTGCAATTAATTTACGTCTATAAGAAGTTAGTAATCTAGATTTTGAAATAAACCCATAATACTTACCATCCTTTATTACTGGTAAATTCCAGGCTACAGTAGTTTTAAATTTGTTCATTATATCTTCCATAGAGTCTTTATCATAGTTAATAACATCTGGTACACTATGCATTAAACTAGCAACTGATACTTTTTCATAAAGTTCTGTATTAAACATAATACTTCTTATATTATCTAAAGTAATAACACCTAAAAATTCTTGATTATGACTAACAACAGGAAAGTGATTTCTAGACGATTTTGCAACTGCATTGTTTACAATCTCACCTAGTTTCATATTTGGAGTTAATATAATAAAGTTAGTTTCAATAACTTTATCAATATCCATTAACATTAAAACAGTTTTATCTTTGTTATGCGTAATAAGTTGTCCTTTTTTAGCTAGTTCAGAAGCATAGATATTATGAGGTATATAACGTTTAGTTATTAAAAAGGATATTGACGAAACAATCATTAATGGAATAAATAATTCGTAACCACCTGTAAGTTCAGCAATTAAGAAAATTGCGGTTAAAGGAGCTTGTAAAATACCAGCCATTAAACCAGCCATACCTACCATGGCAAAATTAGTAGAGGATAATTGATGGCTAAAAATATTGCTGTGATTTATAATTGTTGCAAATACAAAACCAGTAATACTTCCTGTAAAAAGTGTAGGTGCAAAAACTCCACCAACACCTCCTGCTCCAAAAGTTAACGAGGTTGCAATAACTTTAAACACAACCAAACCTACTAAAAAGATAATCATAATTAAAACATTATCAGCTTCAATATGAAATATATTATTAGTAACTATTGGTGCTATATTTCCTTTTAAAATATTATTTATTGTTGAATAACCCTCTCCAAATAATGGTGGGATTAGAAAAACCATTACACCTAATAATGTTCCTCCAAAAAGTAATCTTTTGTGAGCACCTTTAAAATTTCTAAAAAATTCTCCTATTCTAAAATATACTTTGCTAAAATAAATAGATACTGCAGATGAAGAAACTCCTAACAAAACATAAAACAAAACATCGTTTAGTTGAAATTTGTCTTCAATATTAAAGTGAAGTAATACATCATCTCCAAAAAAGAAATAAGAAGTTAATATGGCTGTAATAGAAGCTATAAGTAATGGAATCATTGATGCCATTGTTAATTCTAAACTAAAAATTTCAACCGCAAAAACAATTGCCGCAATTGGAGCCTTAAATATAGAAGACATAGCACCTGCTGCTGCTGCTCCAATAAGTAATGTTCTAGTTGTTTGATTTAGGTGCATTAACCGTGCAAAATTAGACCCCAAAGCAGCACCAGTAGCTACTGTAGGCCCTTCAAGACCAACAGACCCCCCAAAACCAACTGTTAAGGGAGCTGTTAAAATAGATGACCACATTTGATGACGCGGCATAATCCCTTTTAACTTTGAAATTGAAAATAAGGTAGAGGGAATTCCATGACCAACTTTTTTCTTTATTCCGTATCTTTTAACCATTCTCACTAAAAACAAACCAATAAGTGGAAAAATAAAATAAAAGGCAACATGAATATCTTTTATAAATTCCCATTCAAGTAAATGTTGAATAAAGTGAGTAAGGTTTTTTAGTAGTACAGCTCCAAGACCTGCTAATAAACCAATAATAGCACTTGAAAGTTGTATAAATTGCTTATCAGAAATATGTTGATATTTCCAAATTAGAAATTTCTTAAGGATACTTTTTAATTTCGTTGACATTGTTTTTTAAAAAAAGAATGTGCAAAAATACCTAAAATTAAGAACTACTTAATACGTTTTGGGCAATTTTTACATTTCTTTTCTCCTTTCTTTTTAAATTTTTTACAACAGGTCTCTTTTACCTGCTCTTTAGCATTCTTTTTGTTGGGTTTTACCCAATCAAAATCGTAATTAAAAATATTTGAGTTATGACTATTCACTTTTTATAGTTAGATTGTTTTTAAAAATAATCAAATACTTTTATTTCAATACATATAACCTTAGTTATAATATTTTTATTTTTTAGATAATTAACCTAACACCACCCAATTGTTCAATTTTATATGGAAATTTATCGCTTGGAGATCCTATGAACATAAAGTTTACAGGAATTTTCCATTTTTTAGAAAGTTCTTGAATTAATTTAGGAGAGAACTTACCATCAATTATTAAAAATTCAATATTAATCTCTGGATATTCTTTTCCTAAAAACTCTATTTCCATTGGTAAATTTGGAGGTATTACCTCATCCTTTTCCAATGCCAATACAATTTTTATTTTTTTTGTATGCTCATTTTTAATAATATACAACATTACTTTATTTAGTGATGCAATATTGTCTCCTTTGGTAAAGAAAACAAATTCTTGTGAGTTTATTTCATCAATTGTTTTCAATATTTTTCCATCTATTTTATGAATAAGGCTTATAACAGGATCAAATATTGTATGCATAACGTGCAATAAGAAATTTAGAATTACAGTTCTATTCAACATAAATGCAATAAAAATAATTGAAGGAATAAAATAATCTAAAAATACCATTAAATTACTTGGAGCATCACCTTCCGTTTTCATTGTAATATTACCCACTAAGGCAACTATAACAGCGCCAATTGCTATTAAAATAGATAGCCAGGAAGCTACTTCAGGCCTAGGTAGAGATTTTCTTTTAACTTTTAATAATATATTACCAATTCCGAACAATGCCATTACAGATAAGAATGAAATAGTATAAACACCTGCTAATAGTTTTACATCTCCATTAGTTATTAATAATACTGAAACCGATAAAAAGAAAAACATAAGTATAATTCTGTAAGAACTTCCTCTAGAACTTTTCTTTAAGAAAAACTGAGGCATAACTCTATCTAAAGTCATACGTTCTAATAAACCAGACACCCCAACAAAACTTGTTAAAACTGCACCACTTAACACTAAAAAGGCATCAACTGCAATTAAAGTTGCCACCCATTTTCCGCCAACATAATGTCCCATTTCAATAAGTAATGTATTTTGAAATTCGCTACTTTGTAAAACAGGAATTGTAAATAAAGCTAATGCCAAAACAGCCATTAATGGGTTTACAATACTTACTATTGCCCACATATTTCTTAATGTTTTTGGAAACACACCTTTTTCTTGTTCTTCAACAAAATTGGCAGAACTTTCAAAACCAGAAACACCTAACATAGAAGCCGCAAAACCTAAAAATATAGCATTACTAATACTCCCATTTGTAACCGGAGCGTGCCAGTTTTCAATAAAAATGGATAAGTCATTTTTAAATAAGAAAACGAAAATAAATAAAGCCAAAATTACTAAAGATGACAAATGAAAAATAAAAATTCCAATAGCAACTTTAGATGATTCTGTAATACCACCAATAGTTAAAAGTGCAAAAAATGCTAATAATACAATTGTTGAAATAATTATTGGCATTGCAGGTATTAAATGATGTAAATAATGGATAGCTTCATTTGCAGAAATAACCGCAGTTGCCATATATGATAACAACGTTAAAGTTGCAGCAAATGACGCCATTCCTTTACTAGTTGTGTTTAATAAAGCATTATAAGCACCACCATTTAAAGGTAAGGCACCAACAACCTCACCATAAATTTTTCTAAATAAAAACAATACTAAAGATACTATTAGTAAAGTTATCCATGCATATTGACCGGCAAATGCAATTGCCAAAGCTGATACATATAATACAGATGAGCTAATATCATTTCCACATATTGCTGTAGAAGCTAACTCATTTAATTTCTTATGAACTTGATTAGTTTTCACTTTTAAATTTCAATTTAGTGATAAAAAAACCTCAATAAAAATATTGAGGTTTGTGTTTTTGTTATAAATCTAGTTTTAAGCGTAATTCTTTTAGTTGCTCATCATCAATTTTTGAAGGAGCATCTATCATTACATCTCTACCGCTATTATTTTTTGGGAATGCTATAAAATCTCGAATGGTTTCTTGTCCACCTAAAATAGCAACCAACCTATCTAATCCAAATGCTAAACCACCGTGAGGAGGCGCACCATATTCAAAAGCATTCATTAAAAAGCCAAATTGCTCTTTAGCTTCTTCAGGAGTAAAACCTAAATGACCTAACATTAAAGCTTGCGTAGCTTTATCGTGAATTCTAATAGAACCACCACCAATTTCATTTCCGTTCATCACTAAATCGTAGGCGTTTGCTCTTACTTTTCCAGGATCAGTATCTAACATATCCATATCTTCCGGTTTTGGAGATGTAAACGGATGGTGCATTGCATGATAACGTTTTGTATCTTCATCCCATTCTAAAAGAGGAAAATCTACAACCCATAAAGGGGCAAATACTTTAGGATCACGTAAACCTAAACGCTCCGCTAATTCCATACGTAAAGCACTTAATTGCGCTCTTACTTTATTTTCTAAACCACTTAATATACAAATTAAATCTCCAGGTTTGGCATTAGTAGTTTCAGCCCATTTAGCTAAATCTTCTTGTTCATAAAATTTATCTACAGATGATTTAAAAGTACCATCATCGTTACATTTTACATATACCATTCCTAAAGCACCAACTTGAGGACGCTTAACCCATTCAACTAACTTGTCAATTTCTTTACGCGTGTAACTTGCTCCACCAGGCACTGCAATACCAACAACTAATTCAGCATTGTTAAAAACACCAAATTCTTTATGTTGTGCAACTTCATTTAATTCTCCAAACTCCATTCCAAATCTGATATCTGGTTTGTCATTCCCGTATTTTTTCATTGCTTCATCATACGTCATACGTGGAAATTCTGCAATTTCAACACCGTTTACTTCACTTAATAAGTGACGTGTTAAACCTTCAAAAGCATTTAAAATATCTTCTTGCTCAACAAACGCCATTTCACAGTCAATTTGTGTAAATTCTGGTTGTCTGTCTGCACGTAAATCTTCATCTCTAAAGCATTTTACGATTTGAAAATACTTATCCAATCCACCAACCATAAGCAATTGCTTAAATGTTTGAGGTGATTGTGGTAAAGCATAAAACTGACCTTCATTCATTCTACTAGGCACCACAAAATCACGTGCACCTTCAGGCGTAGATTTAATTAAAACAGGCGTTTCAACTTCAATAAAACCTTTATCTGATAAATATTTTCTAACTTCAATAGCTACTTTATGACGGAAAATTAAACTTTCCTTCACTGGATTTCTTCTAATATCTAAGTAACGATATTTCATTCTCAACTCATCACCACCATCAGTTTCATCTTCAATAGTAAAAGGAGGTGTTTTAGATTCATTTAAAACATCTAGTTTTTTTACTAAAATTTCAACTTCACCTGTTGGAATATTTTTGTTTTTAGAAACACGTTCAATTACTTCTCCAGTAATTTGAATTACAAACTCGCGTCCTAAAGTTTTTGCTTTTTCAACCATTTCTTTTGACGTACGTTCTTCATCAAAAATAAGTTGTGTTATACCATAACGATCGCGTAAATCAACCCAAATCATAAATCCTTTATCACGTGATTTTTGCACCCAACCAGCTAAGGTAACTTCCTGACCTACATTTGCTAATCGTAATTCTCCGTTTGAATGTGTTCTATACATTTTCCTGATTTTTTTAAGAATGTGCAAATTTAGTCAATTAAACTCTAGTTTTATGAGTTATAATCAATTTTTTGAGGCTTCTATTTGCTCAGACAAATGTCAGGCTTTCAATATTTACAATTAATATGACAAAAAAGGTAAAAAAGAGTTCAAATAAACATTTAATCCTTTACCTAATAGGTGAGGCAAGGTTTTTGAGGCCTAAATAATACATAAATAACATTATGTGTAACATCAAATTATAGTCAGCAATTAAAATATCATTAGATTTGCGGGCTTTGAAAAAGGTAATTTGTATATTACAATTTAGAAAAATAACGAGTTATGAGTTACAAACATCTTGGTATTGAAATAAAAAATAATGTGCTGAAATATCAACACAAAAATGCAATACATTATAAAGATTCTATAAATAATAAATGGATTGGTATTTCTTGGGAGACTTTTGGAAATCAGATTCAAGAAGTTTCAAGAGCACTTATAAATTTTGGAATTAAAGAACATCAAAACATAGCTATTTTTGCTCAAAATATGCCAGAATGGATTATTGCTGATATAGGAATAATGAGTATTAGAGCAATAACAGTACCTGTTTACGCCACCAATTCTAAAAAAGAAACTGAGTACATAATTAATGATGCTGAAATATCTTTAATTTTTGTTGGCGACCAAGAAGAATACAACAAAGCTTATGAAATTTCAAAAACTAACAAACATTTAAAATTAATTGTAGCTTTAAATTCAACCGTTAAGTTAAAAAATACAGATAACGCTGTTTATTTTAATGATTTTAGACAGCAACAATTTCCAGATTCTATTGAAACTGAACGTCAGAAAAGAGAATATGAGCTTGATTTAAATGATCTGGCAAGTATAATATACACTTCTGGAACTACCGGAGAACCAAAAGGTGTTATGCTAGATCATAACAACTTTTCAACATCATTAGAAGCACACGATTACGAATTGGATGTAGATGAAACAGATTCATCATTAAGTTTTTTGCCATTAAGTCATATTTATGAGCGTAGTTGGGTGTTTTTCTGTTTACATGTAGGTATGGAGGTTTATTTTAATCAAGATCCAAAAAAAATAGCAGATGTTTTAAAAGAAGTTAAACCTACCGTAATGTGTACTGTGCCTCGTATTTTTGAGAAAATATTTGCAGCAATTCAAGATAAAAGAAAAGAAGCTTCACCAATTAAGATGAAATTAGCAAGTTGGGCTTTGGGTATTGGAAATTCTTACAATAATAAGTACAAACGAATTGATAAAAAAGTACCATTAATATTAAAATTAAAATATAAAATTGCTGATAAATTAGTTTTATGTAAACTAAGAGATGTGTTTGGTGGACGTATAAAATTTATGCCTTGTGGAGGCGCTCCATTAGCTGCAGATTTAGTTTCGTTTTTCTATTCATTTGGATTAAATATTAAATGTGGATATGGTTTAACAGAAACCACCGCAACAGCCTCATTATTTGGCTATAAAAATTACGAATTTAATTCAGCAGGAAAAGCAATTCACGGAACTGAAATTAAAATTGGTGAAAACAACGAAATTTTAGTAAAAGGACCTGGAGTAATGCGTGGTTACTATAAAAAACCAGAAGCTACAGCTGAAGTTTTTGAAAATGGTTGGTTTAAAACTGGTGATGCTGGTAAAATAGATACCGAAGGAAATCTTGTTATTACTGATAGAATAAAAGATTTAATGAAAACTTCTGGAGGAAAATATATTGCTCCTCAAAAATTGGAAACTGCCTTAATAAATGATTCATTTATTGAGCAAATTGCAGTAATTGGTGATCAACAAAAATACGTAACAGCGCTTGCTGTACCTAGTTTTGAAAATATTAAAAAGTATGCTATAGAGCATAAAATTAGTTTTAAAGATATTGAAGAGTTAATTAATCATAACCAAATAAAAGATATGATTGATAAACGTGTTGATGAATTACAAAAGGAATTTTCTGTTTTTGAAAAAATTAAAAAAATAACTTTATTACCTAAAGAATTTAGTATTGAAGCTGGTGAAATTACAGCAACTTTAAAACTTAAAAGAAAGGTTATTCAGAAAAAGTATAAAGAATTAATTGATAAAATGTATAAAGATTAATTAAAATATACATTTAAAATAGTAGTTAAATAAAAAAATACAACATTGGAATCCAAATTATATTTAGTACCTACACCTATTGGGAATTTAGATGATATGACTTTTAGAGCTGTAAAAGTTTTAAAAGAAGTTGATTTAATTTTAGCAGAAGACACGCGAACTAGCGGAAAACTGTTAAAACATTTTGAAATTGCTACACATATGCATAGTCATCATATGCATAACGAACATAAAACAGTTGCTAATATTGTTCAGCGTATTAAAAATGGAGAAGCTATCGCTTTAATTTCTGATGCAGGAACGCCAGCAATTTCTGATCCTGGATTTTTATTAACGCGTGCTTGTATAGAAAGTGATATTAAAATTGAATGTTTGCCTGGTGCAACGGCTTTTGTACCAGCATTGGTAAATAGTGGTTTGCCAAATGATAAATTTGTTTTTGAAGGATTTTTACCGGTAAAAAAAGGAAGACAAACACGTTTTCTTTTTTTGGCTGAAGAAACTAGAACTATTATTTTTTATGAATCGCCCCATAAACTAGTAAAAACGCTCACCAATTTTGTTGAATATTTTGGTGCAGATCGTCCTGTTTCTGTTTCTCGTGAATTAACAAAATTATACGAAGAAACTATACGAGGAACTGTTGCAGAAGTGCTTGAACACTTCACAAAAAAAGATCCAAAAGGTGAATTTGTTATTGTTTTAGGAGGTAAAAAATAGTTTACGTTTTATAAACGTAATACTACTTTAATGTTAAACTAACTAAAACTGGAAAATGATCTGAAGGGTATTTTAAATCTATTGAACTAGATAGTACACCATACTTTTCAACTTCAATTTTTGAGGATTTTGATAACATAATATAATCTATTCTTTTAGTAACTAATTCATTAAATTTAAAATCGTTAAATGTTCCGTTTGACCCAAAAATATTTTTTGCTTTTTCTTTAGAATCGTCTAAAGTTTGTTTAAGATTTGTTATTAATTCACTACTAGGTTCAACATTAAAATCACCCATAACAATAACTGGTAAATCATCCGTATTTAAATCTGATATTTTTTTTAAAATTAATTGTATACCATTTAATCGAGCCTGATTTCCAATATGATCTAAATGCGTATTAAATACCCATATTTTTTTATTTGTTTCATGTATTGTAAAAAGTCCATATGTACAAATTCTAGGATAAGCTGCATCCCAACCTTTTGAAATTTCAGTTGGTGTTTCAGACAACCAAAATGTATTTTCTTGTTCAACACTTACTTTTTCTGCATTGTAAAAAATCGCAGAATATTCGCCTTTATTATCACCATCTCTTCCTTTACCAATAGCTTTATAATTTTTTAAAGCATTTTTTAAATCGGACATTTGATTTGGTCTGGCTTCCTGAACACCAAATATATCTGGACTGTAAAATAGTATTTGCGAACTCAAAAAGTCTTTTCTGTTTGACCAAGCATTTTCTCCATCTGAAGCGACATCTAATCTAATGTTATAAGTCATAACATTAAGATTTTGAGGGGTCGATTGTTTTTCAGAATTACAACTTAAAAAACTCATAAACAAAACAACAATTGGTACTAAATAATATTTCATAATAAATTTATTCTTTTGTTTGAAAAACCCGTATATAATCCACTACCATCTGCTGCGGAAAAATGGTGTCATCTATACCTTCTCTGCCTCCCCAATTACCACCAACGGCAACATTTAAAATTAAATAAAATTTTTGATCAAATGGCCATTCAGCAGTTGTTTTATGTTCATTTTTTATGTGATTGTATACTACATCATCTACTAAAAAATCAATTTTTTCTGGAGTCCATTCAATAGCGAATACATGAAATGTATCATTAGGGTCTTCAATAAAAATAGTTTTACCTTTTTGGGTCCCTATCATATGGTTATAAGCTTTCGTGTGAATAGTTCCGTGAATAGTATCATTATCATAACCTACGTGTTCCATAATATCTATTTCGCCACTTTCAGGCCAACCCAGTTCTTGTCTAGACTCACTTAACATCCATATTGCTGGCCACATACCACGTCCTTTTGGTAATTTAGCTCTAGCTTCTACACGTCCATATTTCCATTCTGCAAGGTTTTCAGTTTTTATCCTAGCCGAAGTATATTGTACTGTATCAATTTCAGCTTTATAAGCTGCCCAAGTATTATTATATTTCTCGTTTTTTAAATCTTTATTAGCAATTTTTTCTTTAAACGCTTCAATTATTAAATTACCATTTTCAACTCGGGCATTTTTTAAACTATCTGTATAATATTGTTTTTCTTTATTTGCAATAAATCCGTAATCATAAGTCCATTTTGTAGAGTCTGGTTTTCCTTTATAATTAAACTCATCGCTCCAAACCAATTTGTATCCTTTGCTAATTGGACTTGCTTTAATTCTTTCAAAAACAAGTTCAGGTTCATCTGTTGTAATATAATCAAACTCGTTTGCTAAAAGCCAATCTATATCTTCAATTTTATTGGCTGTCCAAGCATTTAAATCTATTCCTTTTTCTTTTGCACTTGCAATCCATTGTGGATTTATTTTAAACTTATAAATTAAATAATCCAATCCTGATATTCCATCTGTTTCTAATTGTTCAGGAGATTTTGAGCCATCTAAATATTGAGTTTTTGCATTTGGATCTAATTCTTTTATTTTTTTTAAAATTGAATAACTAAAACTAATATATGCTTTAATATAGCTTTCTGCTTTTAGTTCTTTAACTAGTTTTAAAATGTTTTCGGTAATAATAAGGTTTCTTCCTTCTATTTTTGAAGGTTTAATTTCACATACTAAGCCAGTAGCTTTATTATTTTGCATACCTGCAATTATGTAATCTTTTAAAGTTGGTAGTATTTCTCCGTTAGAAAGTTTAAACTTTGATAACTCTTCATAAGTTGATTTTTCAATTTCTAATCCGTTATAATCAGCATCATGCGCAATAATTAAAACATTATCAGATGTCATTCTTACATCAAATTCAGAACCAGTACAACCTAGTTTTATTGCTTGTTTTAATGAAGCTATAGAGTTTTTAGGTAAGTTATTACTTTTCCAAGCTCCACGATGAGCAATAACCACATTGTCTGCATAATCAATTTTTTCCGAAGAATTTTTATTACAAGAATTTAAGCTTGCAATTAAAACTAATAAAAATATATAATGTATAACTGTTCTCATATTATTTTTTTATTAAAAAAATATTGAAATCTTAGGGTAAAATCTTTACCCTAAGATTGTAACAATACCCAAACTTAATTTAATTATTTTATTTTTTAGTAACCCTCATTTTGTGGATAATTAGAACCTAATAAATCTAAATCTTCTTGAAAAATTGCAAAGTTTATAAAATGATCTTGCCAATTTAATCTTGGGTCTTTTGGTCCATTATAAAAAGAAGGGTAATATGGTCCATCACCTGCATAGGTTCTCATTTGGTGATTTAATACACTTGCTCCCATTCTTTTTAAAGTAAACCAACGTTCGCCTTCAAAAGCTAATTCACGTGCATTTTCATCTAAAATTGCTTGCTCATCTAAAGTTGTTATTGGTGCAGCACCAGCTCTTTCTCTTACTGCATTAATATATGGTAAACCATCACCGCCAGATCTCATTAAAGCTTCTGCTGCAATTAAATATGTTTCGGCCAATCTATAAACCAAAATATTACTTCGTTGTAAATAAGATTCAGGATCATCATCTTCTTGAGCATATTTTAAACAAGAAGGGTGTAATCTTTTATAATAATTTGAATAACTTGAACTTGGATTGTTTAAATCTGTAATTGGTTTATAAATATCAATTTCTTTACCAATATTATCACCAGAAGTATAGTAATATTTTAATCTAAAATAGGTGTTATCATCTCTGGTGTCATTTGGATCCTCTGCTAATAAATCTAATAAATATAGGTTTGGTAATACACGTGAAAATCCTTTACCTCCTTGTTCTACGTTCCCTTCAATTCCTGAAATTTGAAAATATTGCGTAACAAAATTAGCGTTAATCATGGTATTATCACCACCACCTAAAACATCATCCAAAGATTGTATAACAAATAATTGTTCAGAATTATTTAGATCACCTTTAAAAACATCTGCAGTTGAAGAAACTAAACTATGCGGACCTTCATTAATTAATGAAACTGCTTGAGATTTTGCTTCTTCCCAATCGCCTTCCCACATTGCTACTTTAGCTTTTACATGTTTAGCCGTTCCCTTTGATATACGACCAAAATTAACATCCCAATCTAAATGTTCAATAGCAAAGTTTAAATCACTATCTAACAATGCGAAAATTTCTTCTTTTGAAGATTTATCTGGAATTACATTAAAAGCATTTTCTAAAGTTACAGAGGTTGTTGTTACATAAATATTATTATACATTCTATATAAATAAAAATATGAATTTGCTCTAAAAAACTTTGCTTCTGCTATAATTTGATTTCTTGAATCTTCACCAATACCATCAAGTGCTTCAGCTGCATTTATAATATCTGTAGCTTTACTTGTAATTTTGTAAAAATGTTTCCAAAATAAACTAGAAGCAAAATTAGCTCCCAAATCAATAGGAGATATAGCTCTTTCATATCTTCCTATTAAACCAGTATAACCAGTTCTGGCAAATGCTAAATCGCTTCTAGAAGGCATTAATATACCCCCCATATAATCTTCTGTTCCGTTATCGTAACGATCTCTGTTAAATTTATATAAACTCACTACTCCAGATTTTAAACCTTCTTCTGTAGTATATACATAATCCGAATCTATTAAAGTACTAGGTTGTTCTTCTAGATAATCATCACAAGAAAATGTAACGAATAGTGTTACTAGAAATAGTAAACTTAACTTTATCTTTTTATAAAAATATTTTGTGTTCATAGTTGCTTCTTTTTAAAAATTAACTTTTACTCCAAATGTATAGCTTGTTGCATCCGGATAACCTGTATCTGAATTAGAATAGGTACTTCTAATATTTACTTCAGGACTATAACCAATATAATCCGTTTGTGTAAATAAGTTTGAACCTGTTACATAAAACCTAACTAAATCAATGTTAAGAGTGGCCAACAATTCTTCTGGAAGAGTATACCCTAAACTTACAGTTCTAAGCCTAATGTATGAAGCATCTTTTACAGCCAATGTATATAAATATTGAGGAGCTGAGTCAAAACTTGCTCTTGGATATGTTGTAGATGGATTCTCTGGAGTATAATATGGAACTTTTACTCCATTTAATTTACCTTGTAATGTTCCTCCATTGTTAAAATCTGATAAAAATGGATTTACCTTGGTAGCTCCTTCAACAGCATAAAAATCAACAAATAAATCGAATCTTTTATAAACTAAATTAGTTGATAAAGAACCAAACCAATCTGGATTTGGATCTGTAAACACACGATCATCTTGAGTTATTTTTCCGTCTTTATTAGCATCTTTAATTCTAATATCTCCTGGTCTTAAAAATTCTTGTGTAATTGTAGATTCTGGATTTGCCTGAGGAGAGTTTTCAAAATCGTCGCCTACTTGATAAATACCATCAAATTGGTATTGTTGAATAACTTTAATTGGTTGGTCTACATAATAATTATAAGCATCATCAGTAAGTATTGGATCTCCATTACCATCATCATATAATTCAATTAACTTATTTTTATTGTTAGACCAGTTTGTAGAAACAGACCATTTAAAATCATCATTTTTAATCAGATCTGCTGATAAGCTGAGTTCTAAACCTGTATTTTGTAATTCACCTGCATTAAAGTATGTATATTGATATCCCGTAATTGAAGGTACACCGCGTTTTAATAATAAATCTTTTGTTCTTGAATCGTAATACTCAATACTACCTTGTAATTTTCTTTCTAAAAGCGCAAAATCTAAACCAATGTTAAAAGTTGTTATAGTTTCGTGTTTTAAATTAACATTAGGTAGCACCACTGATGGAGAATAACCAGATGAAGATTCGCCATCAAATATATAATTTTGACCATCTGCTGTAAATAATGATGTATAAGGTTTTTTTAATGCATTTGCTAAAGAACCGTAACTAACTCTTAATTTTAATTCTTGAATTGCATCTACATTTTCTAAAAACTCTTCATTATGAATTTTCCAAGCAAATGCAGCTGCTGGATTATTAGTCCATTTATAATCTGTTGCATTTACTGAAGAACCATCACTTCTATAAGTTGCGGTAAATAAATACTTATCTAAAAGGTTGTAACGTAATCTTCCCATAAAAGAAGCCGTTCTCACTTTGGTTTTATCACGTTCTACACTTACATTACCAATGGCGTTAGAAATACCATCATAACCTAGACTTTCATTAGGAAAACCTCTACCTTCAGTATAAGTTCTAGAGTATTTATTTTCATCAACTGCTTGAACCAACGTTAGGTTAAAAGAATTATCATCATCAATTTCTTTGTCGTATGTTAATATATTTTCAATTAAAAAGGCTTCACTTAATTTATTCTCTAACCTAGCAATACCTTTATCTGTTCTTCCTGATGAACTCAATGAAGATTGGTATTGACCTCTTTCTGAAGTTTTACGAGTTAACGAACCTTTAAATTGATATTGTAAATCTTTAGTAATTTGCCATTTAGGAATAAAAGTAACTACAAAATCGTTTCCTTTTTCGTCGTGATTTTGTTCACGTAAATTCCATAAAGGATTTGTAGCCGTTAAATCTTCACCACTCGGATACCTCGCAATACTTCCATCTGCATTATAGGCACTTCCTAAAGGTGAAGTAGTAATTACATCAATATTAGCAGCTCTTTCAGTATCATCATTAAGTATGTTAATATCAAAAGTAGCAGATAATTTATCATTAATTTTTTGATCTACATTTAAACGTAAATTTTTTCTTATATAACTAGATGTTGGAATAATACCATTTTCTTTAAAATAACTCAAACTACCATATACTTGGGTGTTGTCTGAACCACCACTTATACCAATAGATTGACTATTTACAAAACCAGATTTAACCAATTCTTTTTCCCAATCAACAAAGTTATTATTTGCAATATTTTCTAATTCTATAGTTGAAAATACATCTTCGTCATTTGAATACTCATCTGATGCATTATTAGACCGATACGCTTCTCTTCTTAATTGTGCAAACTCTTGACCATTATATACATCAAAGTTTCTTTCAATAGATTTTGTTGTAATATACCCATGGTACGTTACATTAACTCTATTTGATTTTCCTCTTTTGGTAGTTATTAATACCACACCATTTACGGCTCTAGAACCATAAATAGCTTGAGCTGATGCATCTTTAAGGAATTCGATAGACTTGATGTCGTCTGGGTTAATATCCTCTATTCCTCCATCTCTAACCACACCATCTACAACATAAATACCACTTACATTACCTTCAATAGAGCCACGTCCTCTAAAAATAATTTCAGATGTACCTCCAGGTCTCAATGTTCCGTCAGCTACATCTACTTGTAAACCAGAAACTCTTCCTCTTAGCATTTCAGTTACATCTGAAGTTGGTGTTGCAACCGCTTTCGACATATCTGTTTTTGCAACAGCACTTACTAAGTCGCTTTTTTTCAAAGTACCATAACCTACTACTACAACCTCGTCTAGTAAATTTTGATCAACCTCTAATAAAATGGTTAAATTTCCAGAGGTTATTGCTACCTCTTTAGTTTGATAACCAAGGTATGATATCATAAGGGTAGTGTCCGTATTACTCACAGATAACGAGAATTTCCCATCAAAATCTGTAGAAGCACCATTAATAGCTCCTTTTACAATTACCGATGCTCCTGGCAATGGCATATTGTCCTCTGCAGAAAGTACTTTACCAGATACTGTTTTTTGCGATTGTGCCAATGCTGCCATTGAGACAAACAAAAATAAAGACAAGAACAGTACCTTAATTTTTTGATAAACTAGTGTTAATTTCATTTGAATTTGGTTTAATGTTAGTTTAAAAAATTTGTTTTGGAATTAATTTTAATTGTCTTAAAAATCAAGCCTACCTAAATTTACCTCGATTTATTGATAAATATGTAAAATAAGCGCCGATAAAAAACGAACATCATAATTTAATCTAAATATTTATTTAATAAATTAGTCAAAAAGCCTATAAATACTACATATTCTAAAATTATTAAATTTTAAAGCATCCGAGTAAAAACAACATATTTTAGAGTCTTGTAGTGGTTATGTCTAGGTATAAAATTAAATTGTAGTGGTTTTAAAACTTTAAAATATGATCAATAAGACCATCGCTATGTCCTAAGCTTAATTTCTTACGTAATCTATAGCGTTTAGTTTCAACACTTTTAATAGATATATTAAGTAGAGAAGCAATTTCTTTTGAAGATAAATTTAATCGTAGATAGGCACAAAAACGCAGATCGTTCGACGTTAAATCTGGATGTGTGTTTTTAATTTTTTCTAGAAAATCTTTATCAACATTTTTAAAAGCTTGCTCGAAAAAAGACCAATCTTTAGTGTCATTTAAATTATTATCTATAAGTTCAATAGCAATTGAATTATCTATATGCTTATTTTTATTAAGCTCTTTTTTAATTTTAGTTAGTAGTTTATTCTTTCTAATAATACTCATAGTAGAAATGCCTAACTCTCTATTTTTATTATCAATATCTTGATTTAATTTTTCATTTTTAATTTGCATAATCATTTGCTCGTTCTCCAATTGCTCATGCTTAAATTTTTCTATATAGTACCGTTTATAAGCTTTATGAGTTATTAAAATAATTATTAAAAGCAATAAAACATAAAAAAACAACGCCATATTTGAAAGATACCAAGGCCTATGCACTTTAAAACCATAAGATATTGTGTTTTTTGATAAAGTATTACCAACTTTAGCACGGACTTTAATTGTATAATCTCCAAACGAAAGATTTTCAAATGTTACTTGAGAATTTTCAGTCCATTTACTCCATTTAGTTGATTGGCCTACTAGCTTATACTAATATTATTACATTTTTCATGAGTAGCTTTATTTAATCATGTATTGTTTTGTTTTGTTTTAAAATTAGGTAAAAATAATTTAAAAAGAAACAAAACGAAACTTTTGATTTATTTTTAAAACAATATTGCTATTCATAAACCCCATTGAATTAAGGTTTTTTGAAATGTATTTTTTATATTAGTAAAAACTTAAAACTACATGAAAAGAATATTCTTACCTTTTTTAGTGTTAGTAATTTCATTTTTAGCATTTAAGACCTTCGAAAAAGAAACACCACATGTTGACTATAAATTAGTTGAAATTCCATCCCCTTCTTTAGAAAATGCGATTATACAACCAAGAACAACTTATAAAATTGGAATTAATCTTCCACCTTCCTATAAAAATAGTTCGGACCGTTATCCTGTAATGTATTTTTTAAATGGTTATACTGTTTATCCAGGAAAATATACAAATGAAAAATTGATTGATAGTTTAATGACAAACCAAATTATTAAAGAAATGATTGTTGTTGAGTTAACAGGTTATAATATGTTTTAAGGTACAGTTTATGCAAATTCAACAATAACAGGTAATTGGGAGGATTTTATAACAAAAGATGTAATTAATTATATGGATACTAATTATAGAACAATTCCAAAAAGAGAATCTCGCGGAATTGCTGGTCACTCCATGGGAGGTGGAGGTAGTACAAATATTAGTTTGAAACACCCCGATAAGTATTCTGTAGTGTATCTTATGAGTCCGGCTATTGGCGCTGGGGAAAAAGCAATTATTGATTCAATGTTTCCTAATGATTCTACAATGATGATTTTGGATGATCTATCACAAAAAATGGCAAAAGTTGATGCAAAAGATTTTCAAAAAGAGATTACAAAAGTTTTAGACAACTCAAACTATAATCTTTCTTGGATATTAGCCTATGGAATGGCATTTGCGCCAGATACATCCCAACCATTAAAAATGAAATTACCTTTTAACAAAAAGGCAAATGGTGAGTATGAAATAAACAAAGAAAATTATGCACTTTGGAAAAATGGATTAGGTGGTTTGGAAAAGAAAGTTGCAAAGTATAAAAGCAATTTGTTACAATACAAACATTATGCTATTGACTGTGGTTATAATGATCACCTTCAATTTATTATTGAAGGGACCACTTATTATACAAGTTTATTGGCTAAAAACAATATTCCTTTTTCTATGCAATGGCATAATGGAAATCACTCAAGTAATTTTGGTGAGCAATTAGCAAAAAGTGTTTTTCCTATAATGTCCGTTTATTTAGAAAGGGAATAATAAATTACTTTATAATGTCTCAAAATGATAATTTTTATTTAAATAAAGAAGAACCAAATAGGAGTTGTTTACTTGCTTTACGTTCAATTATTTTAAATATGGACGAACATATTTCTGAAGTTAAAAAATATGGAATGCCGTGTTTTTGTTACAAAAAAAAGATGTTCTGCTATCTTTGGACAGATAAAAAAACATTAGAACCATATATTCTCTTTGTAGAAGGAAAACATTTAAATCACCCAAAATTAGAAACTGGAACCCGTTCTAGAATGAAAATATTCAGAATTAATGCAACCAAGGATATTCCAACAAATACCATTAAATTACTTTTAAATAAAGCATTAGACTTGTACAAAAATGGAACAATTGTAATTTAATTTTCCTCAGTATTAATCTCGTTTAAAAAGAGTTAAAAACAAACTATTCCTAAAATTACTACAAAACTATTTTCTTTCTATAAATTTATTCCTTTAAATTAATATAAGACAATGTATAAGGTTTACTATGTTTGGTGTTTTTCATTCCTTTAGCAACCATTAAATCAAAATTCGAAATTATTAATTTATCTCCATAAACAATTAAATCAGCTGGTTGATCTAATGCTCCATTTGTACCATTATTATCTGGATATTGCGCTAATAATGTTACCTTTTTGTTGGTGTCAATTTTAAAAATTTGATTTTGTGCAAAACCAGCCACATATAAATTTCCTTTTAAATCAATATTAATTCCATCAGGTGCAGCAGTTATAGGTAGTTTTACATAAACTTCATCATTGCTTACGTTTCCATCTAAAGTTAATGTAAGTTTATAAATAGTTGCATCCCCCAAATTTCCAACTAATAAATCGCCTTTTTTATTAAAAACTAAACCATCTAAACCTACTTGTCTATTTGGGTTTTGTGTTATAGAAGTATAAATTAAATTTTTATCGGTTTTATCATTATTTACTTCAATATTTCTATCTGATGTTTTAAAGCGATATACACCGCCAACAACTTTTTCTTTTTTGAGTTTCGGTAATTTAGTTTGGGTAACATAAACAGCTCCTTTGTAATATCTAATTCCGTTTATTGAATTGAATCCTGAAGCAATAATTTCAGTGTTAATTAACGTATTTTTATTAAAAGTCATTCTTAAAATACGCCCTTTATTTCCTTGATTGTCACAAACATAAAGTACACCATTATCGTCATAGGCAATTCCCATTGGTTTAGACATTCCAGTTTCTTGTAAAATAGGTACATCTATTAATTTTGAAACCTCACCATCTTTTGTAACACGTACTAAAACTCCTGGTATAGCTCTGTCTGCATAATTTGGACAAGAGAGCGTTAAACTTCCATCAGGTGCAATATCAAAAGCATCTGGAGTAGGACAAAAATCCGGTAGTTCAGTAAATAATTTTGCTGATAATATGTCCATTTCTTTAACTTGACCAAACAAGTTAAAAGATGAAATTACGAAACAAGAAAAGATTAGTAAGCTACTTTTATAGAAATTCATAATGATTTTTAGTAATTAGTTAGTTTCAAAAATAGCGCATCCATAACTATAAAAATTTCTAACTATTAACTTAAAGTAACTAAATTTTACCTCTTTTCTTTTTTTCTAAAAAACTAGTTTTTTTCAGCATCAATCATTCTTTCAAAAATAACACCACCTCTAAACATTCCTTTTAAATAAGGGTGAATTTCTTTACCTAGTTCCGTTAAACTATATTCAACTCTTGGAGGAACTTCAGGAAATACTTCTCTATTTATTAAATTATCGGCCTCTAGTTCTTTTAGCTGTTTAGAAACCATACGCTCACTAATATCTGGTAAAAGACGTACCAATTCACTATATCTTTTATCTCCTTGAAAAAGATGCAAAATAATGGTGCTTTTACGTTTTCCCTTAACTACATTAATAAATGTATCAATTGGACAATAACTTTTTTTCATTTTTTTTCAGCTTCTAGACCTATAGTTTAAACAATATAGCACAAAATGTTCGTAAGTGCATAATTTGTAAGTTCTTGTATACTTTAAATTAATGGTCGAAATTTGTAACAAATTTAATAAAAACACCGTAAACAATGATGATAAATACTAAATCTACCTATAAAGCTTTTAGAGTTGAAGAAGAAAATGAGAAATTTGTTTCAGCAATAAAAGAAATTCCTTTTGAAGAATTAGCAGAAGGAGAATTATTAATTAAAGTTAATTATAGCTCTTTAAATTATAAAGATGCTTTATCAGCAAGTGGAAATAAAGGTGTAACAAGAAACTTTCCTCACACACCAGGAATTGACGCTGTTGGAACTGTAGTTTCTTCAACTTCAGAAAAATTTAAGAAAGACGAAGAAGTAATTGTTACAAGCTACGATTTAGGAATGAACACCAATGGAGGTTTTGCAGAATATGTAAAAGTTCCAGCAAGTTGGGTAGTAAAATTACCTGAAAATCTTTCAATGAAAGAAGCTATGATATTTGGAACAGCCGGCTTAACAGCTGGTATGTCGGTTTTAAGATTAACTGAAACTGTAAAACCAACAGATGGAACAATTGTTGTTTCTGGAGCAACAGGAGGAGTAGGATCTGTAAGTGTAATGATCTTAAATAAATTAGGTTATAAAGTAGCCGCAATTACAGGAAAAAAAGCTGAAAAACAATATTTATTAGATTTAGGTGCTGACGAAGTGATTTTAAGAAGTGATTTTGAAGAACTTAAAAACAGACCTTTACTAAAACCTATATTTGCTGGCGGAATTGATACTGTTGGAGGTGTAATATTAGAAAATATAATTAAATCTGTAAATCCGCTAGGAGTTGTAACAGCTTGTGGAAATGCAGCATCAATAAAACTGGATTTAACGGTTTTCCCTTTTATTTTAAGAGGAGTTTCATTAATTGGAATTGATTCTCAAAATTATCCAATGAAATACAGAGCGCAAGTTTGGAATAAATTAGCAAAAGAATGGAAAGTAAAAAATTTAGAAGCTAATAGCACTACTATCTCTTTAAACGAATTAAGTGAAAAATTAAACTTAATGTTAAAAGGCCAATTAAAAGGAAGAACTATTTTAGAAATAGTTTAAAAAATAATAAACAAAAAAAGGGTGCTAAATAATTAGCTCCCTTTTTTTTGTTTTTCAATTTCACGGCAATTTAAAATTTTGCTTCAATCCAAGACCAAGAAGAAATATCAACCTTTGTTCCTATGTTGTAAAGTCCACTTAAAATAGAATCAACTCCATCTATTTGAACATTTGAAAGGTCACCATCATCTTTCATATCAATATTTTTAGCATATCCTTCTAAATATAAATTTGTAATTGTAGCACCTGATTGCTTTTTAAACTGTAAAGCAGTTCCATCTACTGATGATATTGCAGTTACATTAACAAATTTAGGATTGTTATTAACTTTATCTCCTTCAAAAGCAGTTGAAAAACCAGCAATTGTATGAGAAATATAGGTGTTTGTTACTGTTCCGTTCCAACCTTCTGTCCAGTCAATTGAATCATCTTCATTATTTTCTAAGTAAATATTTGTTACCGAAGCAGAACCTCCAAAGAACTCAACTCCATCATCAGCGCCATCAATTACTGCTATATTTTCAATAACTGTACCTGAACCAACAGCATATAAAGAAATACCATTGTATTGAGATTCTGAATTAATTTGAGCTCCAGTACCTTTTATTACTAAATATTTAATAGATCCTGAATTATCAGTATCATCTGTACCTCCATAAATAAATCCACCAACTTCTGCTTCAGCATCAACACCTGCAGTAGTTGTTGCGTTACCACAAATTGTTAATCCACCCCAATCTGCAGGAGCAGCATTTGCAGAAGACATAATAACTGGATTATTAGCAGTTCCTTGAATATCAATTTTACCACCTTTTAAAACAGCAATATAAACATCTACACCACCTTTATCAGCCGTAATTTTAGTACCAGCTTCTATTGTTAATGTAACTCCGTTTTGAACAATATAAGAACCTGTTAAAGAATACTTAGTATTTGCTTTTAATGTTTTATTAGCCGTTAAATTACCATTTAAAACCTCTAATGCCACAAACTGACCATTAATAAAATCCCAACTAGAAATAGCTACTTTAGTTCCTGCATCATAAGCATCAGTTGTTGTTGCTGCTACTCCATCAATCATTACATTTGATAAAGCACCATCATCTTTCATATCTATGTTAGTATCATAACCACTTAAAAATAAGTTTGTAATAGAAGCACCTGACTCTTTTTTAAATTGTAATGCTGTCCCTCCTACTGTAGATATTGCAGTTAAATTATTAATTTTAGGATTTTTATTATCCTTATCTCCTTCAACAACTGTTGAAAACCCTTCAATTGTATGAGCAACATAAGCGTTATCAATTGTTCCGTTCCAACCTTCAGTCCAGTCAATTGCATCATCTTCGTTATTTTCTAAGTATAAATTGTTAACAGAAACTGATCCTCCAAAAAATTCAACACCATCATCAGAGCCATTAATTACAGCAACGTTTTCAACAATAGTTCCTGACCCAACTGCATAGAAAGACACACCATTATATTGTGATTCAGAATTAATTTGAGCTCCTGTACCTTTAATTACTAAATTTTTAATTGTTCCAGAGTTATCAGCACTATCAGTTCCACCATAAATAAAACCACCAACTTCAGCTTCAGCATCAACACCAGCAGTAGTAATCCCATTTCCACAAAGAGTTAACCCTCCCCAGTCTCCAGGATTGGCATCAATTGAAGTCATTATTACAGGATTGCTATTTGTTCCATTAATATTAATTTTCCCTCCTTTTAATACTGCTATATAAACATCAGTACCTCCATTATCAGCTAAAATTTGAGTTCCAGCTGGAATTGTAAGAGTAACACCTTCAGATACAATAAAAGAATTTGTTAATTGATAACTAGTAGAAGCATTTAATACAAAGTCTTCTTCTAATGTACCGTCCATTACCCCAACTTTTAAATTTTCAACCACAGGAGTTACCGGATTAATTATTGGTTCTGGATCATTATCATCACAACTACTTAATGTCAATAACGCAAATAACACTGTTATTCCAATAAATTTAAAGCTCGATTTTTTCATTTTTTTATTTTTAATTTTATTTAAATTATTTACTGCAAATAACTTTCTTTATTGCTACTAAGTCCTTAACTAAATATTAAGTATGTATTATGAATTTGATTGTATTTAACAGTAATGTTAAAAAATTGTTATGCTGATTTTTGAAAATAAAAAGAGACTATATTAAAAGTGAAGTTTACGCCAACATGAACTTGCTTCAGGCTTTATAAAGATTGATAATCAGTATGATTAGGCCCTAAGACAAGTTCAGAATGACAACGTTTATTACTTTTAATATAGCCTCTTTTTTAATGTAGAGCTCAAGGATATTTAGAATGTATATTTAACTCCTAAATTTAGGTTCACTCCTTTTTTGTAAGAACTAACAATTTCATTAGTTTCTATTTTAGTTGAAAGACTTTTAACTTTTTGTGATTGTTCAATACTCGGATCTAAAATATTTTTCCCAACTAATTTAATAGATAGCTTTTCACTCAATTTTTTAGTAAAAACCAAATCTAACGTTACAAAACCTTTCTCTATAATTTTATCATTATATAAAACATCGCTACTTGCAAAATCTTCTGGAGCGCCAAGTGCGTAAATTTTATCGGAAGAATAATTACCAGCCAATGTAGCTACAAATTCTTTTTCACTTTTAGTTGAATAACTAATTGCAGTATTAACTATAAAATCTGAAGCGCCTTGTAAATCAGATTTTGTTTGTCCTTTATATTGAAACTCCTCTAATAAATCTTGATTGAACCACATTTTTGTAGCATTAAAGTTTAAATTTAAACTTTTGTTTTCTTCATCAATTAATTCAAGTCTTGTTTCAAATTCTAAACCATAAACATTTGCTGTTTCCCCAGTGTTATCATAAGAAAAATTACCAGATGAACCTCTTGTTTGTGATAAGTTAATTGGATCTTCAATTTTCTTATAAAAACTCGTTACAGAAATCAATTCTTTTGAAGATGGAAAAAGTTCCCATTTTAAATCTATATTATAATTTGTTGATTCTTTTAAATCTGGATTTCCTTTTGTAACTCGCCCAACAGGTGAAACATATTCAAATGGTGCTAACTCTTTAAACTCAGGTAAGGTAATTGTTTTACTTCCTGCTAAACGGATAAAGTTATTTTCGTTTAGTTCATATTTTAAATTTAAACTTGGTAAAACATTATTGTAGTTGTTTGTTAAACTACCAACTCTACCTACATAATTTGCTACATCCCAAATAATACCAAGCTCATCGGTTTCATACCTAACACCTACATTACCAGTAATTTTATTAAAACCAAAACTAACATTTGCAAAACCAGCGTATACATCTAAATTTGCATTATAAAGATCGGGGTTTCTTTCTCTTAAAATTAACGATCCATTATTAAAGTAAATACTTTGAAATGCTTCAGACAAATTATCTATAGATGAAACTTGAAATCCTTTTGCTCTTACACCAATAAATTGAGAGGTGAAACTTCTTTCTTTTTGACGAAAATTAGCACCAAAATTTAATTTAATTGGTTGATCTGCTTCTTCATTAAATGTAATTTGATCTTTTAAATAACCATTAAGTTCAGTATCATTAATTTTCTGACTTGATTTTCTTTGTTGAAAATCTCCAACATGGGCAAATTGAACCGTTGATTCATCTAAGATATTAACCTCATTTCTTATTCTATTTGGCTCTTTTGCAATTACATAATTGTAACCTACGGCCCATTTTAATTCATTTATTTCTGAAATATTATGTTCACCTGCAATTTGATTTACCATCATTCTGGTTTGCTTTATATTTTGATCTCTCACAAAAGCACCATATTCTGATGGATCTTGATCAAAAACATAACCTTCGCCATTTCTACCTTGTTCAAATAAATTATCAATTGTTTTATTTACAAATAAACTATTATATGATATTTTATGATTTTCGTTCAATCTATATTTAAAATTTAATAAGCCCGTTGTGTTTACATTAGATTTGTAACTTTCAACATCCGTAAAAGAATTATCAAGAACATTTGATCTATATTTCTTAAAAATTCCGGTTTCATTTTTAAATGAGTTGTTATGGGTAACCGTTGCAAAAACAGCTAATTCCTTTCCAAACAATTCAATCTTTTTCCCTCCAGCAAGAGAAATTCCAAAATTTAAAGGTGTAGATCTAGTTTCTGTATTCCAACTTTGTAGTGTAACAGCATCAACTAACGCCAACGATTTTGAATAAATACCAAAACTTACATCATTAATATTTTGTGTAGCTCTAAAATTACCAAAAACCCCATTTTTTAGAACATTTGTATTTGAACCTGCAGTTAAACCAACAGTAAATTTACCGCCATTATATCCTTTTGTAGTAATATCTACATTTCCCGAAGTTTGATCTGCATAACTTTCTGTAGCGTATGTTTTACTAATTCCAACGTTTTGAATAATATCTGTTGAAAATAAATTCAAATCAATATTTTTCTTTTCAACATCATCAGACGGAATAGGCAAACCATTCATTGTTGAAGATAAATATCTATCTCCTAAACCACGAATATAAATATCACCAGAACCTTCATTTTTTGTGACTCCTGAAATTTTTGAGGTTGCAGCTGCAGCATTAGAAACTCCTGTTTTTGCCAATCTTTCAGATCCAATACTTTCTTTAATTGCAGTTGCTTTTTTCTGTTCAGATAAAAGTGCAGTTTCCGATTCTTTTTTAGAACTTCCTGTTATTTGAATTTCATTTAACGAAACTCCTTGACTTGCACTTAATGTTTTATTTAAAACTGTAGTTTCATCTTCATTTACAACTACATTTAATACCTCAATTGTTTCGTAACCAATAAAACTAAATATTACCGTGTAAGTTCCTGGATCTACTTGAAAAGAATAAGTACCTTCAAATTCAGTTGTAGTTCCTATTGTTGTTCCTTTAACAAATACATTTGCAAATGGTAATGGAGAGTTATCAACTTCTTTATCTAACACTAAACCAGAAATGGTTCCTTTTGTCTGACCAATAATTAATGTATTTACAAATACAAATATTACTATAAATAATTTTTTCATTTTCTCTTTTAATTATGGCGCAAAGAAATAATTAAAACGTAAATGAATTGTTAATCAGTGGTTATCATATGGTAATAAAAGAGTTAATTTAAAGTTAACTACTTTGAGCTGAAAAAAGCAACAGTATTTAAATTTGGAGTATCAGGTTTTGAAGCTTTTAATACTTGTTTAAGTTTTAAAACATTCCCACCTTGTATTTTAACATTTTGAATCTCAACAGTTTCATATCCAATAAAACTATAAACCAACGTATATTCACCAGGTTTAAGACTTAATTTAAATGAACCGTCAATTTCGGTTTCAACAGTTTTATTTAATTCTTTTACAGTTACTTCCGCAAAATATAAAGGTTCTCCTTCATTCTCAGCATCCAAAACAATTCCTTTCACTTCACTTTTTTGATTATAAACAGCTACTAAGGAACCTGTTTTTAGTTTTTGAGCAGTAATATTACTTGATACAACTAATAAAACAACTATAATAAAATAACGCATTTTTGTATTTTTTTTTGATAACACAAAGAACATTCTTTAATGTTAAGTAATGGTTAATTGTTGATTAACTAATCTTTTAGAAAACGTTAAGTTTCACAAAGGCAATCCTTTTTTAAACATATTTAATAGCTATATTGCGTGAAAATTTTAAATAGCTAAAAATGAATTGGAATCAGTTATTATCCTTAAAAAGATATGGTGATAAACAGGAAAGATTAAGAAATAAACAAGATGAAACTCGTTTAGGGTTTGAAGTAGATTATGATCGAATTATTTTTTCGGATTCATTTAGAAGCTTGCAAGACAAAACTCAAGTTATTCCTTTATCTAAAACAGATTTTGTTCATACAAGACTTACTCATAGTTTAGAAGTAAGTGTTGTAGCTCGTTCCTTAGGAAGAATTGTTGGAGAAAAAATAATAGAAAAATATCCTGATTTAAATGAAAAAGGATACAAAATGAATGATTTTGGAGCTATTGTCGCTACAGCAGCATTAGCTCATGATATTGGAAATCCGCCATTTGGACACAGTGGAGAAAAAGCAATTGGGGAATATTTTTTAAACGGTAACGGACAAAAACATAAAAAAGACCTTTCAGATAAACAATGGCAAGATTTTATTGATTTTGAAGGAAATGCTAACGGTTTTAGAATTTTAACTGAAACTAAAGAAGGTGTTGAAGGTGGTTTGCGTTTATCCTACGCTACATTAGGAGCATTTATAAAGTACCCAAAAGAATCATTACCTAAAAAACCAACTACACATATTGCGGATAAAAAATATGGGGTTTTCCAATCTGATTTAACCGCATTTAATAATGTTGCTAAAGAATTAGGATTAATTGCAACAGGAGAAAAAGAAAATATTGCTTTTAAAAGACATCCTTTGGCTTATTTGGTTGAAGCTGCGGATGATATTTGTTATACAATTATTGATTTTGAAGACGGTATAAACCTAGGTTTAATTGAAGAAGAATTTGCCCTTGAATATTTAATTAAGTTAGTTAAAGACAGCATTAATTCAGAAAAATACTATCAGTTAAAACATAAAAAAGATCGTTTAAGTTATTTACGTGCTTTAGCAATTGGAACATTAATTAGCGAAGCAACAAAAGTATTTTTAGAAAATGAAGCTGCAATTTTAAAAGGAGAATTTCCATATTCTCTTTTAGAAAAATGCAAATATGAAGCGCAAATAAATGACATTATTAAACTTAGTGTTGAAAAAATTTATAGAAGTCGTGAAGTTGTTGAAAAAGAACTAATGGGTTATTCTATAATTGCTAAATTGTTGGATGTATTTTTAACCGCTTCCAATCATAAGTTTGAAAACAATATGTCTAATTATGATAAATTAATTTTAAACTTATTGCCTGAAGGTTTACAAAAACCAAAAAAAACACTATATCTAAGGCTTTTAGCTATTTCTGGATTTGTAGCAAGTTTAACCGATGGTTTTGCATTACAACTCTATAAAAAAATAAATGGTTAGTATTATTGAACATAAAAATTAGGTTTTTTAATTAACCTTTCTTAAAACACGAGCAGCTTCTTTATATTTTATATAAGTAGATTTATCATCTAATCTTCTTAAATATTTTTTAGACTCTTCTAACCTTAAAAATGCGTTTGGAATACCATTTAATACACAAATCATAAGATTTGTTGGTAATTCTTCTAAATCCATTAATTCAGTTTTAGTTAGGTCAATATTTTTCTTTAGCTTATTTAAAATAGCATTACAATTATTAAAAATATGATATAAATCTTTTTTATTGAATTGAGGCGGATTAAATAAAAACTCGGTTGCTATATCGTGTTTTCCATTTTCTTTAAAGTTGATTATTGTTTTTTCGAAAGGATGAAAATCAAATTCGTCTTTTATCCTTAAAAAAACATACTCAGTAATTATAAAAGATTGATTATTATATTCAATTTTAACTTCATCTAATGCAGAATAAAATAGCCGTACTTGTTCGTTTATTAATTCAATATCAACTCTTGAATAAAATATTTTATCTTCAACTATTTTCTTTTTACCTGCCCAACAAAGCACAAATTGCTCATTAAACACTTTGTAAGTAGGGTTATATTCTGGCTTATGTCTTTCAAAAAAATCAAAAACCCCATCTAAAGTCAACTTAATATTATTGCTTGCATTTTTCTCTAAAGCTTCAACAACCTCTTTGTTGGTGCTTTTTAACTCATAATTTCCAAATGTATGCATAGAATTACTTCCTCTTCTATAAAAAACCAAGCCTTTATTATATTTCCAAATGGATCTTTTTAAAGATGTAACCTTATTAATTGGGTTTATAGTAACTAAGCCAACAACTTTATGCCTTGGCAATCTTGGAAATGGTATATTTTCATAATGAATTATTGGTGGATTTTCAAAATAAGAATTTATTAGATTTTGAATTTTACTATCATCAAAAAAATCAACACCTTCAATTTTATTGAATTGATCTTCAACACCAATTACTATATAAGAATTATTATCAGGATTTGAATTAGATAACGCACAAACATGTTTTAAAAATTTAGCTTTCCCTTCTTTTGTACCTAATGAAATTTTTCGCTTTTTATCATAAAAGCTGTTTTCATCGTTATGGGCTAATAAATTTTTAATTAGTAAACGCTTATTTATCATTATCCTGTTATTCTCTATTCAAAATTGTTGCACTCGCTTGGGCTGTTGGGTATACTATTAAATCTTCTATATTTACATGTATTGGTCTTGATATTACAAAATAAATTATTTCTGCAATATCATTTGCTTGTAGCGCATCAAAACCTTTATAAACATTATTAGCCTTTTCTTTATCTCCTTTAAATCTAACTTCAGAAAACTCTGTTTCTACCGCACCTGGATGAATTGCGGAAACACGAATGTTATGTTTATTCAAATCTATCCGCATAGCTTTATTTAAAGCATTTACAGCGTGTTTTGAAGCACAATAAACATTTCCGTTAGGATACACCTCTTTACCTGCTATAGAGCCTATATTTACCACAAACCCCCTATTGTTTTCAACCATTTTTGGAATAATAGCTTTTGATACATACAGTAATCCTTTTACATTTATATCAATCATAGCATCCCAATCTTCAATGTTTCCGTCTTGAATAGAACTCAAACCATGAGCATTTCCTGCATTATTAATTAAAATATCTATTTTCTGAAATTCAAACGGAAGAGAATCAATAGCTTTAAAAGTTGCCTCTTTATCTCTTACATCAAATTGTAGAGTTGTAACCTTTGTATATTTCCCCAATTCCAATTTTAATTGAGCTAACCTATCAGTTCTTCTACCGCAAAGTATTAATTGAATTTTATTCTTTGCAAAAATTTTTGCAGTAGCTTTTCCAATTCCTGAAGTTGCTCCTGTTATAAAAGCCGTTTTATGATTCATTTTCTTATAATTTTAACAACTATAAATATACAAAAAAACCGCTCCAAGGGGGAGCGGTTTTTTGCTAATTGGTTATTAACCCATAACCAATTAAAAATCAACTAACCAAACTTTATTTTAAATTTCTTCTAATTTTCGTTTTTCTTATTACTTTAGTTCGTTTTCGTCCTTCTTTACTTACATTATTTTTTAACGAACTATTTTTTAAATATTGAATAAATCCTTTTCCAGTAAATTCATATGTTGTTCCAGAATCTACGTGATACAAACTAATCTCTCCATCATTTATAACGCTCAATTCAAATTCTTCAGTACCGAACGAATCATAATGTAATGTTAAAATTTTTAAATTATCATAACCTTCAACATTAAACACTTCATAACCTCCTACATAATCCCAATAAATGTTTGCAATATTCGTGCCAACTTGATCTTGTGAAGAATAAAAAGTAGTTAAATTTTCAGGTGTAAATGCAAGGTAATTTTCATTATCAAATTCATTTATACTTCCGGCATCACTAACATATGATTTTTCCCAAGCATCATACTCTTGTAAAAAATATTCTATATTTTCATAAAATATTTGATCAAAATCAAAACTATAGTTTTGGTAACCTTCTAAATAGTAAGTTACATTATTGTAATTGTCTTTTAGCTTTATTCTATCATTTGAAACTTCAATAACATCAAAATCAAAATATCCATCTAATCCATGGTCTACTTCTAGAAAACCTCCATTTGTATTATAATATCCAATTTGAATACCATAACCACTTCCTGTTGAACCAATATCAACCAAATTATTATTAGCATATAAGTTACCATTTCTAAATGAAATTGTAAATGCTTTTGATAAAAAAGCAACATCTCCATTCCCTGTGGTTTTATTATAATCTATATACCATAAATCATAAGATGTTACTATATCTTCAAGAGTTACATAACGTGAATCATGAACATCGTCAATTACAACGCTACATGAAGCAATTGATACTCCTATTATTAAAGTTGCGAAAAGTAATTTTATTGATTTCATAATTAATTATTTTATGGGTTATGTACTAGATTTTTCAAAATCTATGCCAAAAACAATAAACCGATCAACAAGAATACATATCTTGTTGATTTTATGATACTTAAAGTTTTTTAAATATTATTATGAAGCAAAAAAAGCTTCTCAATATATATTGAGAAGCTTTTTATATTTTAATTTACAAATAAAATTAAATGTCTAATGCCTTAATTACTAATTCTCTTTTAATTATTAAGAGCCTCAGCACCTCCAACAATTTCTAAAATTTCATTTGTAATTGCTGCTTGTCTTGCTTTGTTATACGTAAGTAGTAAATCATTACGTAAATCTGTTGCGTTATCAGTTGCTTTATGCATAGCAGTCATACGAGCACCATGTTCAGAAGCAAATGAATCCCTTATTGCTTTATAAAGTTGTGTTTTTAAAGATTTAGGAATCAATTCTAACACTATTTCAGCCTTACTTGGCTCAAAAATATAATCTACATTTCCTTTAAATTCACCTTCAGCAGGAACAATAGGTAAAAACTGTTCTATTGTTTCAATTTGAGTTGCAGCATTTTTAAATTGATTGTAAATCAATTCTACTTTTTCATATTTACCTTCAGCAAATAAACTCATTATTTTTTCGGCAATAACAGCAACATTATTAAATGTTAAATCATCATAAATTTCATTATGATTTTCAATAACATTTTGTGTTTTAGATAAAAGATCATTTCCTTTTTTACCAATGGTTAACAAATCAACTTGCTTACCTTTAAAATTATCTTCAATGTTTTTAATAGAAGCTTTAATTACTGAAGAATTAAAACCACCACACAAACCTCTATTAGATGTAATTACTACTAATAATACTCTTGAAACTTCTTTTTGTTCAGAATAAACACCACCAACATCACTATCTAAAGTAGCGCTCAAACTTTGTAAAAGTTCGGTTAACTTATTGGCATACGGACGCATTTGCGTAATTGCATCTTGCGCTTTTTTCAACTTAGCTGCCGATACCATTTTCATGGCACTGGTAATTTGCATTGTTGAACCAATGGATGTAATTCTATTACGTATTTCTTTTAAGTTTGCCATTTATTTTTGGTATTAAGTGTAGAGTATTAAATTTTATTTAATGCTCTACACTAAAGTCTTAATTATGCGTATTTAGCTGAAACTTCTTTTGCTGCACTAGTTAAAGTGTCTATAACTTCATCAGTTAATTTACCAGCTTTTAAAATATCTAAAGTATCTCTATGTTTTGCATTCAAATATTGAATGTAATCACTTTCAAATTCTTTTACTTTTTCTACTGGAACATCTCTTAATAAATTTTTAGACCCTGCATAAATAATTGCAATTTGATCTTCAACTTTAAAAGGATCTGATTGAGCTTGTTTTAAAATCTCAACATTACGTTTTCCTTTTTCAATTACATTCATAGTTGCAGCATCTAAATCTGAACCAAACTTAGCGAAAGCTTCTAACTCACGGTATTGTGCTTGATCTAATTTTAAAGTACCTGCTACTTTTTTCATTGATTTTATTTGTGCATTACCACCTACACGAGATACAGAAATACCTACATTAATAGCTGGACGCACACCTGAGTTAAATAAATCTCCATCTAAGAAAATTTGTCCGTCAGTAATAGAAATTACGTTTGTTGGAATATATGCCGAAACATCTCCCGCTTGTGTTTCAATAATTGGCAATGCAGTTAAAGAACCACCACCTTTTATTAATCCTTGTAATGAATCTGGTACATCATTCATTTGAGAAGCAATAGTATCGTCATTAATAACTTTTGCTGCACGTTCTAATAATCTAGAGTGAAGGTAGAAAACATCCCCTGGATACGCCTCACGTCCCGGTGGACGGCGTAATAATAATGAAATCTCACGGTAAGCAACTGCTTGTTTAGATAAATCATCATAAACAATTAAAGCTGGTCTACCTGTATCTCTAAAATACTCTCCAATTGCAGCACCTCCCATTGGCGCATATACTTGCATTGCGGCAGGATCAGATGCATTAGCTGCAACAATTGTTGTATAAGCTAAAGCTCCTTTTTCTTCTAATAAATTTGCAATATTAGCAACCGTAGATGCTTTTTGACCAATTGCAACATATATACAATAAACTGGCTCACCAGCATCATAAAATTCTTTTTGATTGATAATAGTATCAATAGCAACTGTAGATTTACCAGTTTGACGGTCACCAATAATCAACTCACGTTGACCTCTTCCAACAGGAATCATAGCATCAACCGCTTTTATTCCAGTTTGTAATGGTTCAGTTACCGGTTCACGGAAAATTACACCTGGAGCTTTACGCTCTAATGGCATTTCATAAGTTTTACCTTGTATGGCTCCTTTACCATCAATTGGTTCACCTAATGTATTAACAACACGACCAACAATCCCTTCACCAACTTGTAATGAAGCAATTCTTTCAGTACGTTTTACTGTAGATCCTTCAACAATATTTTTAGAATGACCTAATAAAACAACACCTACATTGTCTTCTTCCAAATTTAGTACAATTGCTTCTAATCCATCTTCAAATTCAACAAGCTCACCATATTGAACATTTGCCAAACCGTAAACACGAGCAATACCATCACCTACTTGTAATACTGTTCCTACTTCGTCTAAGGATGCAGAAGCTTCAAATCCTGCTAATTGTTGTTTTAAAATTGCTGAAACTTCAGCTGGTTTTATTGACGCCATTTTATTTATTATTTAAAACTAAAATCTTATTTTTTTAATTTGAATATTAGCTTTCGCTTTCAAATTGTCTTTTTAATACTTGTAATTTATTAGATATGCTTGCATCATATTGAACATCACCAATACGCAATATAAACCCTCCAATAATATCAGGATTTACAACATTTTCTATTGTTGCTTCTTTTCCTGTAATCTCTTTTACTTTAGCTAAAACTTGTTTGTTTAAAACTTCTGTTAAAGGAACAGCTGAAATAACTTTTGCAACTTCAATCCCTTTAAGTTTATCAAAAAGTTCAGAGTATTTTTTTGCAACATCTTCTAATATTGATAATCGTTTATTATCAACTAACAAATCAATTACTCCAGAAGTTATATTTCCAATTTTACCAGAAAATACATCTTTCAATGTAGATTTTTTAAGCTCCGATTTTAAAACAGGACTGTTTAAAAATAATTGCAAGTCTTTATTTTCTTGAATGGTATTTACAACCAACACCATATCATCATTCACTTGAACTTCATTTTGTTGTTCAACTGCAAAACTTAATGCTGCTTTTGCATACCTTACTGCTGCTCTGGATCCGCTCATCTGTTAATTAGCTAATTGTTACTTCTTTTAACATTTCTTCAACAAGCTTAATTTGCTTATTCTTGTCTGATAATTCACCTCTAACAACTTTTTCAGCAATTCCAATAGATAACTCAGCTACTTGATTTTTAATATCAGAAATAGCTGCATTTTTCTCAGCTTGAATTGTTGCTTGTGCTTGTTCAACAACTTTATTTGCTTGTATTTGTGCTTCTCCTTTTGCTTCTGCAATAATGCCTTCTTTCATTTCACGTGCTTCTTTTAAAAGAGTATCACGTTGTGCACGTGCTTCTTTTAAAATACGCTCATTATCTGCATTTAAATTTTGCATTTCTTTACGCGCATTTTCAGCTTCTTCTAAGGCATTTTTAATACCTTCTTCTCTTTCGTTTACCGCATTTAAAATTGGTTTCCAAGCCATTTTTTTCAACAAGAAAACTAACAATATAAATATTGCTACTTGCCAAAAGAAAAGTCCAAAAGAAAATTCACTTATTAATTGTTCCATGATTTTTTTAATTATGTTTTGTTTAATTTAATAAAAAGCTACAACCAACCGTTATAGCCTTTTATTTTTAATTCTTAAGATGCGAATAAAGCTGCAAATGCAATACCTTCAATTAAGGCTGCTGCAATAAGCATAGCAGTTTGAATTTTACCAAAAGCTTCTGGTTGACGAGCAATAGCGTCCATTGCTGAACCACCAATTCTACCAATACCAATACCAGCTCCAATAACAATTAAACCTGCACCTACAATTCCTGGAATTTCCATAATATATAAAATTAATTAATTAAACATTCTTTTTAATGATCTTCGTGTTCTTCAGCTGCCGATCCAAAATATAGGGCTGATAACATTGTAAAGATATATGCTTGAAGTACCGCGACTAATAATTCTAGAATTGACAATACAAATGCCAATCCAAAGGATAATGGGCCACCAATCCAACTTTTAAAAATAAATATTAAAGCTAAAATACTCATTAACACTGTATGCCCAGCTAACATATTGGCATATAAACGAATCATTAATGAAAACGGTTTAATAAAAGTTCCAAATAATTCAATTGGTGCTAAAATTATTTTCATTGGCCAAGGAATACCTGGCATCCAGAAAATATGTTTCCAATACGTTTTTTTAGCAGTAAATGTTGTGATTAAGTAGGTTAAAATAGCCAACGCAAAAGTAACAGCAATATTACCAGTTACATTTACACCTAGTGGCGTTAAACCTAATAAATTTATAAACCATATAAAGAAAAATATAGTTAATAAATAATTCATATATCGCTTATAATGTTTTTCTCCAATGTTAGGAATGGCAATTTCATCTCTAATAAAAAGCACTAAAGGTTCAAAAAAACGTCCCATACCAGTAGCAATACCATTGTTCTTCGCATAAGATTTTGCCAAACTACTAAATAACCAAAGCATAAAAATTGCAATTATTAAAATACCTACAACACTTTTAGTGATAGATAAATCAAATGGTTTTGCGTTTGTTGGATGATGGTGTTCATCTAAATTTAACGCTCCATCAGCATTTGTTTTATAAATTTTACTATGGTGTAACTTATAGTAATTTCCATTATTTTCAGCTATCTCTTCACCGTGATGAAATTTAGAAGAAGAAAATACTTGAAGACCTCCATCCCACAAAATAATAGGCAGTGGAATTGTAAAACCAGCTCCCGTTTCTTTACTATGAAATAACGTAAATTCATGAGAATCTAGTAAATGGTGTTTAATGTCTGCTTTAATTTCAGCTCTTAAATCCACAGTGGAATCTGAGTTTTCTTCATGAACCTTTTGAGTAGTTTCATGTTGAGCGTTTACTGAAATTGTCATTACCAAAAATAGTAATGAAAGGGTTTTTATAATGTTAATTCTGTACATATCACTTTATTACTAGTGGTGCCTAAAAATATTTTGCAAATATATGTTTTTATATCAGAAACCAAAAACTATTTATTGAGATTATGGAATTCTAAATTTTTAGCGATTAAATCTTGTTATTCATTAATTTAACTAGGTAATATGTTTCAAAAATTAAACATATAAAATATGGCACTAAAAAAGAGGCTGCTTCAAGAGAATTTACGCTATCATCTAACTTATAAATAGGGTAAAAAAACAGAAAGAATACAGCAAATTTTATAAAACTACCTATCATAAATATAAACCCAAGTAAATGTTCAAATTTAGCCTTAAGCTTCACTAAGCTTCCAAAAATTAGAAATGCTAATAGTAAATTAACAACGTAAGCTAAAACAATTTGATTGTCAAATAATTGGAAGTTTAAAAAATGTAAAATGGTTAAATGAATTCCAAAAACTAAACATACTAGTAAAAATAATTTTACACAAAATAAAAGTATTGTTTTAATCATATTTATCGTTAATGTTTTTTAACTGCCTAATTACATTATATAATGATATGATTAGGGCAAATAAAATAGTAATAATTAAGAAAGTTTTATTTCCAGTTTTAAAATAGCCGTCCAACCATTTTCCAAAATAAGCCCCTAAATAAATAGTAATACCCATTTGAAAAACAACGCTTGTTAATTGCAGATACTTATTAAGCTGTTTTTTCTTTGATTTTTTTTCCATTTTGAAGTTCCTTAACAGTTCCTTTCATAGCACAGGTTGCATTAAACTCTGCTCCGGGCTCAACAGATAATTTTCCAATTACTACATCTCCAGAAATATTTGCTGTTGCTTTTAAAGTAAGTAAACTACTAACAATTAATTCTCCAGAAAACTCTCCTTCTATATCTGCATAATTGCATTCTACCTTTCCTTTTATACTTCCTGATTTACCAATAACTACTCTACCTAAAGTTTTTATTGTTCCTTCAACTTTACCATCTATCCTAAAATCACCTTCAGAAATTACATCTCCAACAATTGAAGTGTTTTTTCCAATTATATTACGTTCTAAAACTTGTGATTGTTTATCTTTTTTTTCTGAAAACATAAGTTCTTATTTAGGGTTATTTAAATTTTTGATTTAATTATCTCAATCATTTCAAGCGCTTTTTTGCCTTCTTCAGTATTTGGATAATTTGCAACAACGTAATCCAATGCAATTTTAAACGACTCTAATCCTTCTTTTTTACCAATTGAATAAGCCTTTAGCAATTCAAATTTAGGAACAATATCTTGCCCTTCAAATTTAGTAATAGCTATGTTAGCCTCTTTTAAAACTTTTTCAAATTTACCATCCTTATAATCATAAAACACCTTTGCATATTCACTTTCTGGAGCATTTCCATTTTCATTCTCCAATATTGAATTAGGGTTTAAAATTATTTTAGCATAAGGAGTTGAAGAAAAATTAGAAATGATATCCTCTTTTAAAACTTCAGCTCTTGAATTTTTTTGAGTTGAATAAATTTTAAATAAATGATACTTTGCAGGTGCTTCTAATTTTTTATCAGGATTAAATAACAATAAGCTTTCCAACTTTTTTGAAGCCAAATCCAATTCAGAAAATTGCTCTTTATAAATTACTCCTAATTTGTAATAGGCGTTGTTCCTTTCTAACCTTAAACTATCAATTTTTGATTCATTTGTAGGAATATTATCTAAATAGTATGATAGCTCATATTTTTTAGATTCATCTAACGTATTTATTTTTTTTGCTTCTACAGTTTCATTTACTTTAAAATTTAACTGTGCTTTATCACTAAGTCTCCAGTTTTCCTCTAGTGGTCTGTTTCCCCAAATTCGATTAAATTCTTGCTCTCCAAAACCTATTGTTTGCGTATTGTAAAAATACCATTTACCAGAATTACTTCCGTTCTTTTTAGAACCTAAATTATTTAAAAATCCACTTCCTGAATTTTTTACAGGTTCTTTTTTATTTTCATCTTCTGCTTTTAACTTTTCAATATGAGATGTAAAAAAGGCCGATTGTTCTTCTTTAGTCATTCCAACAATATGCAATATACTATCATTGGTTTTTGCAACATTTTCAAATAAAATTACATCATTTAAATTTGCTCGTTTTCTTGATAAACGTCTTATCCTTTTTGAGTTTTGACTTTCTGTAATTTCTAAAATACTATCATAATAAGCTCCCGCAGGTGCAAATTGTGCTTTCTCAAAATAATAATTTCCTGCAGCTTCAAAAGACAATTCTTTCTGTAATTTATTACCTTCATTAGCCAATAAAGATTCTTTGAAGTATTCTATAGCTTTCTCAGAGTTATTTTTAGCTTCAATTATTCCCAACTGATAATAAATTTCATCTAAAAAGGCCATATTAGACCTGTTTTTCACCATTTTTTCAAGAATCTCTTTTCCAAAAATAGGAGCGCCTTTTAAAATGTAATTTTTAGCTGTTTCAATTTTAGCTCTAACACTATATTTTCTTGGAGCTCTATTAAATTTTATAATATTATCAAAGGCTACATTTGATGAATCTATATTATTTTTTGCTTTATAAAGTTGTCCTATTATATACAAATTACGAGCAGTTTGCTCTGCATTTTTTGTAGATAATTGCGGCTTAATAACATTTTGTTTATTCTTAGTAATCATTGCTTTTACAATTACTATATTTTTATTAGTTATTAAAACCGATTTGTTTAAATGATGCAAGGCCAAATCTGTACTATCCAAACTCATATAAGCCATTGCTAAAGCTGTTTGGGCATCTTCAAAAATCTTTTGTTTTAAATATTCATCTTTTAAAAGATCTTTTAAGCTCTCAATTGCATTTTCTTCATTTCTTAACCTAATTTGTGTTTTAGCCCTCCAAATTATAGTCTCATTAATTAAACTAGCTCTCGGATAGTTCTTAATAACATAGTTAAATGCTTCCAATGCAGGCACAAACCTTTTAGAATAATACCTGGCTTTCCCAAGCAATAAATAGGCATCATCAATTTGTTTATTACGTTCTTGACGGGCAATAAGCATGGAGTGTTTTTGAACAGCTTTTACAGCTTTCTCTTCAGCTCTTTCAAACTCTTTAGGAGAAGTATCTTTATCAGCTGATATCCCTGAAGTATTAAACTCATCTACCTTTAATGGTTCAACAGGTAAGCGTTCCCAAAAATTATCTTCATAATTTTCGTTAAGTTGTTCTAGACCAATTCTAAGAGCCTCATGACCATTATATAAAATATTATATTTAGTATTAATAGAATGAAAATTTCTATTTAAAAACGCGTCTTTTTTTGTTGAACAACCAGCAACAATTATTATTAATAAAAAGCTAAAAAATGTTTTATATATAGTATTCAATTGTATTTAATTTTACATTCCCTTAAACTTATTATATATCTTATATATTGTAAAAGGTGTGTAAAAATACAAAATAAAGTGTATTTAATTACTTTACACAGAAAAATAGGCTTCCAACTCCTTTAATGTCTCTTCTGAAGTTTTAATATCTTTCACTACTTCACCTTTATCTAAAACTACAATTCTCTCACAAACTTCAGTAACGTGACCTAAATCATGGCTTGATATTAATACCGTTGCTCTACTGTTTTTAGTTAAATCTCTTAGAAGTTTTTTTAAGCGAATTTGTGTTGTTGGATCTAAATTAGCAAAAGGCTCATCTAAAATTACAACTTCTGGATCCCCTATTAAAGCCGCCACTATACCTGCTTTTTTTTGATTTCCTTTAGATAAATCTCGAAGATATTTTTTCTTCCCTATAATTTCATCATTAAAAATTTCTTCAAATTGTTTTAAAAATGAATCTATATCGGCCTTATTCATACCTCTTAGTTCTCCAATAAAATAGAAATATTCTTCAGGAGTTAAATACCCTATTAAAAAGCTTTCATCAATAAATGCAGCTGTAAACGGTTTCCATTCTTCACTTTTATTAACTTGAATTCCATTATTTATTATGCTACCTGTGGTTGGATTAATAAGATCCAATAGTAAATTAAAAAATGTGGTTTTTCCAGCTCCATTATTCCCCACCAAACCAAATGCTTGTCCTTTTGGAATTTCTAATTCTGTGATTGATAAAACAGTATTTTTATTATATTTTTTTGAAAGATTAGATACTTGTATCATGGTATTTTAAATTTAATCAGTTAGTTAGATTGGTCAAATGCGCTAATCATATTATATTTAGATTGTAAATATTTTTTGGTAATAAAAGTCATTATTTTTTGATGAAAAACCACGCCAATGATACCTAAAATAATTAGAGTTGCTACTGCCGCCTCAAAACCTAACGTAAAATAAGGCAATAAGAAAATAAGAACAGGCACAAACAGCAAAGGAAAACCTACTATCCATTGTACAGCTCCAGTTCCTTGATAATTAAATGCGGCACGCTGTGTTAAGTCTATTTTTTTTCGATTAAATGATCCTGCATATAGCAATATATATACGTTTATTCCTAAATTATAAATTAATGTAGCAAAGTGAACTACTAATATTTTCCATCCAAAATATACATACGGTATACTTAAAACAAACATTAAAATACTCACCATAATCATTAATGAATATTTAGAATTTAAATACTCTTTGTATTTAATATTCTGACTCATTAGTAATTTATAATAACCACTATCCCAAGCTGGAATAAATTGACCAAAATTGATCATAAATATTCCTGTTACAAAGGTTCCAACAAAAACGTACAACCATTCCTTATCTGCATACATTTCTTGTGGATAAAAAAATAGACCGTACAACAAACCAATTGCTAAAATAAAAATGGAAGATCGCGGACGCTTATTTCTGGTAATAAGTTTTAAATCTAGCTGTAGAAATGGAGCAATAGAACCAAACTTTCTTGTCCATTCCATAGTTGTTGTAGATGCTTCTTCTGTTTTAGATTTCACAGATTCATCTACATATAATTTTTTTCGAAGAATTTGATAATTCACAAGGTAAATAGCAACTAAAAGAACAATTGGAGCTATAATAAATAATGGATTTTCAACAATAGCATTCATTGTTGATCCTATTAAAGATGCAAATGAAACTATTTCAAAATGGTTTAATGCAAATAATACTGAAGCAATTAAAATTATTGGTAAAAAACTCAATTCAGTTTCAGCAGACTTACTTTCAATAATAAAATTTAAATAATTAATTACCAATGTAAAAATTAGCATTGTTGCAATCCAAACAAAGCCTGTAGTTATCCCATGATTATTTATAATAAGCATAATTCCAAAGGGAATTACAGCAAACAACGGCAGGAAATTAAAAAATGATAAAGCAGATTTCTGCAACACATAGTTTACAATTTTTCTTCGTTTTAATGGAAGAATTAAAAATGGTTTAATATTCATTACAGGTAATTTCTGCAAGAAAAAACGCATCATTAAGTCTGATAAAAACCAAAAAAATAAAATTCCATTTACAATTGTTAAAGGATCTTTATCTGGAAATTTATCTTCTAAAACTGGATAAATGGCAATTCCCATTATTAAAAAGGAAACCATTAAATACAATGCAAAAAAGCCAAGCAAAATATTTAATGCAATGCTTTTTTGCCAATATGATGAACGAAAAAATTGTTTCCATTCAAAGCTTGCAAAATGTTTAATCATAATGTTTGGTTTGTGATTGATTGGTATATAAGTGTAAAACTATTGATTTTTGTTACAGTTTAAAAATTAAGTTTTTAAAATTAAGTTATATATTTCATATTGCTGTTCTAAATATTCTTCCCCTTTACTTAGTGAAATTTAGAAAGCATCATTAAAAGAAATATATTTTTCTGTTTCAAAATATAAACTAATAGCTCTAAACTAAATTTAGGATTCACAATAATTTAAATGGTTCTTAAAACTCTTCCATTTCTGCCAACCTGCCAACAGTTTCTTTTGTCCCTTTTTTAGCTAATTTATAATACTTTCACAAGCAATTAACAACTTAAGCAACCTCAACATTTAATAAACCTTCATCTTCTAATTTATATAGGGCGGTATACAATACGCCTTAGGTAATTTTTGATTTTCCATAATAATAGATTTGCATTTTAAGTATATACACAACTTTATTATGTATAAGAATCTTATGTTTTATTTTTAACAAAAATTTGAATTTAGATTAACTACTTTTGTAATATCAAAAACTAACAAATGTCAAAATTTCATACACTCAAAATTAAAGAAATAAAAAAAGAAACTAGAAATTCTATTTCTATTTTATTTGATATTCCTAAGGAATTAATTGATACTTATAAATTTATACCAGGGCAATATATAACCATAAAAACAACCTTAGAAGGAAAGGAAATAAGAAGATCTTATTCTATCTGTTCCTCGCCAGAAAGTAAGGAGTTACGAGTTGCAATTAAGGAAGTTAAAAATGGGTTGTTTTCAAACTTTGCATCTAAAAAATTAAAAGTTGGAGATTTATTAGATATTGCTCCTCCAGAGGGTAAGTTTATTATACAAACTGCAACTTCTAATCAAAAAAAATATTTAGCTTTTACAGCTGGAAGTGGAATTACTCCTGTAATGTCTATGATTAAATCCGTTTTATTCAAAGAAATTCACAGTACGTTTGTTTTGGTATATGGAAACAAATCTGAAGAAGATACTATGTTTAAATCTGAAATTGATTTATTAAAAGAACGTTATCCAGATAGATTTTTTGTTCAGTATATATTTAGTCAAAAGATTTTAGATAAAGCCATTTTAGGAAGAATCGACACATCTAACGTCAATTTTATTCTTAAAGAAAAATTCAAAAACTTTAATTTTGATAGTTTTTATTTATGTGGTCCAGAAGCTATGATCAATAACACTACTGAGACTTTACAAGAAAATGGTATTTCCCTTAGTAAAATACATTTTGAGCTTTTTACCTCCACTTATACATCAGGTGCAATTACTTCAAAAAATTTAGATGGAAATACAGAAATTACTGTTTTATTAGATGATGAAGAAACAACTTTTGAAATGTCTAAAAAGAAATTCATTTTAACAGCTGCTCTAGATCAAGGATTAGACGCTCCTTATTCTTGCCAAGGTGGAATTTGTAGTAGCTGTTTAGCAAAAGTGACCGAAGGTAACGCTATAATGGATAAAAACACTATTTTAACAGATGAGGAAATTAAGGATGGATTAATTTTAACTTGTCAGGCGCACCCTACAACCCAAAAATTAACCGTTGACTATGATGATGTTTAGAAATATAGAATTTTAAACTGCCTATGACTTTTGATGAAATTAAAGAGGCAATTCTTATTGGCTTTTTCTTAGCGTTTATGATTGGCCCTGTTTTTTTTATGCTAATTCAAACAAGTGTATTAAAAGGAGCAAGGGCAGCTATTGCCTTTGATTTAGGAGTAATACTAGGGGATATTGTTTTTATTTTAATTGCCTATTTTGGAAGTAAGAGTTTATTAGAAAAAATAAAAGATGATCCTCGGTTATTTTATGTTGGCGGCCTTATATTACTAATTTACGGTATAATTACCTACCTAGATAAAAGTCAGAAAAGAGCTGTTCAAGATGAAGCTTTAGTATTGCCTGAAAAAACAAACTACATTAAACTTTTTATAAAAGGGTTTTTACTGAACTTTATCAATATTGGTGTTTTAGGTTTTTGGTTAGGGATGATTGTTGTTGTTGGATCCAATTTACAAATGAATCCTAGTAAAATTTTCAATTACTTTTCAGTTATAATATTAAGCTATTTAATTACTGATATTGGAAAAATAACTCTCGCCAAACAATTAAAAAAATACTTAACACCTAAAGTTACTTATAAAGTAAAAAGAGTGATGGGTGTGTTACTTATGATTTTTGGGTTGGTGTTAATTTTAAAAGGATTTATACCTAAAGAAAAACTTAATATTGATAAAGTAATTGATAAGGTTGAACGCTCAAAATAACCTCTAAGATTCTAAAAAATAAATAGAGCCACTTATTCTGGCTTCTTTATAATAAATTTCATAACTATAATGACTCAAGAAAAATTAAGCGGAACTTTCAGAAATAATATTAATATAGGTTCAGAAGTTGAAATTGTTCAAAAACATCACCAGCGTTCTGGAGAGTTAACTGAAGGTTTTGTAAAACGTATTTTAACCAAATCACCTAAACATCCTCACGGAATAAAAGTGCAAATTGATACCGGTGAAGTTGGAAGAGTAAAATGGGTTATCAACTAATTTTTAAACAAATTGTTAGCCCTATCAATATCTGCCATAATTAAAGATGGATCAATTTCAACCGATTTAATTTCTTTTTCTACCTGAAATGAATACATTGGTGCTGCCCACGTCCAATCTTCTAAAATTGTTGCGGTTGAAGTTTTTTCTCCATACATCATTCGTAAAGGAATGTAAAAATTCTCTGAGGTTCCATCAGTAAATGTTACTAAAACATCTATAGGCATTGGAATTTCACCTACTCTAGCAAGTGTTACTTTCTTATCTTTAACTTTAGCAATTGCATAATCTATAGTGTGAGTTGTTTCTATCCACTCATTTAAATACCAACCTAATTGTATTCCTGAAACTTTCTCGGCAACTCTAATAAAATCATTTGGTGTTGGATGTTTAAACTTAAAGTCTTGAAAATACATTTTAAGAGTTCTTTTTAAATTTTCTTCTCCAATAATATAATTTAGTTGTGTTAAAAACATACTACCCTTATTGTAACTACCTGTGTAATAAGCTCTATTAGTATTATACCTATCCCCATGAGTTGTTAAAGGTTCGTTTAAATCATTTCTAACAGCATAAAAATAATCCCCATATTCATTATTAGAAGGTTTATCATCATTATTTCTTAAAATTTTATTTGCCGCTAGGTTAGATATATACTCCGTAAAGCCTTCATCCATCCAGGGGTGCTCACTTTCATTGGTAGCCAAAACGTGTTGAAACCAAGAATGTGCAAATTCATGAAACATCATTCCTGCAATACTTCTTGATGACTTCCCATCAGCTATAAAAGTACACATAGCATATTCCATACCTCCATCACCACCTTGTATAACCGTATATTGTTTATAAGGGTATTTCCCTATATTTTCATTATAATAATTTAAAGCTTTCTCAGTATAAGGCTGTACTGCTTTCCATGATTTTTTATACTCTGGTTCATCCTTATATAGAAAATGCAATTCGGTACCATTTTTAGCAATACGAATATCATGCTTAAAATTAGCATCTGCTGCCCACGCAAAATCATGAACTTTAGGAGCGTAAAAGTGCCACGCTAATTTTTCTTTATTTTTAATTTTTAGTGGTTTATTTATTCCTTCATAACCATGACCAATTTCTTGTGGGTTTTTTAAATAACCTGTTCCACCAATTGTGTAATTTTTATCAATATGAATTGTAACATCAAAGTTACCCCAAACACCGTGAAACTCTCTTGAAATATATGGATCTGCGTGCCATCCTTCAAAGTCATATTCAGCCATTTTCGGGTACCATTGCGCCATTGAAAGCGCCACACCATCTTTATTATTTCTACCAGCTCTTCTAATATGCTCTGGTACTTGCCCCTCAAAAACCATATTAAAAGTTACTTTTTCTCCTGGCTTTATTTTTAAATTTAATTTAACCACTAAAACTGTTCCTTCAACTTTAAATTTTACATCTTTTCCATTTTGTTTTAGAGAAAGCACTTTTAAATACCCAATTTCATTTGGTTTTAATAAGGCAATTCTACTTTCATATTTAGGATTGTTATCTGTACTGGTATTTGTTACCATTCTAAAATCAGGATCGGCAATTGAATTTAACCTAGCATCCATTTCACTATTTGGTTGAAATGCATTAAAATATAAATGGTAAAAAACTTGATTTAAAGAATCAGGTGAGTTGTTTGTATAAATAAGTTTTTGAGTTCCTTTAAATTGAAAATTCTCAACATCTACGTCTACATCCATTGTATAATCTACATGTTGCTGCCAATAAGATGTATTATTTTGCGCAAATAAAATTGTTGTTGAACTTAAAACAAATAAAAATAGGATTCTTTTCATAGGTATAAAAAATGTAAGGTTGCAATATAATAATAAGTGGTTAAAACAAAAAAACACATCCTATTTGGATGTGTTTTTTAACAGAATATTATAAAATATTATTTTTTGTTCACCATTTTATCAGCTAAAACTAACGCATTGTATGCATTAACTATTTTTCCTGAAACAGATAAACTAGAGAATTTCACTTTTTTACCTTCTCCTCCAGGTAATAAAACATCCATATCAACTTCAGTTCCTGAATTCATTAAAATATGTTTTACTTGACTAGCAGATAATTGAGGATAATAACTTCTTACCAACGTTGCTACACCGGCTGCTTCTGGAGAAGCCATTGAAGTACCACTAATTGCTTGGTATTCATCTTTAGGAAAAGTTGAATAAATTTTTACTCCAGGAGCAAAAACATCAACATTCTTTTTCCCATAATTTGAAAACGTTGCTGTTAAGTTTTCATTATAATTAATACTCATAGCTCCAATAGTTAAAACATTGTCAGCTACTTCAGTAATTTTATCATAAGAATCATTTGGCCAGTTACTTTCAACATCAATATCTTCGTTTGAATTTCCTGCTGCATGCACTAATAAAACATCATGTTTTTCAGCATATTTAATAGCATCAATTACCCAATTACGGTTAGGAGAAAAACTTTTACCAAAACTCATATTAACAACCTTAGCTCCATTATCTACTGCGTATCTAATAGCTAAAGCAACATCTTTATCTCTTTCATCACCATCTGGCACCGCTCTAACAGACATTAATTTAGCATTTGTAGCAACTCCATTCATACCTACTCCATTATTTCTAGTTGCTAAAATAATACCAGAAACGTGAGTACCATGTATTTCATCATCTTTGGATCCAATTACATTTGGATTTCCATATCCTAAGTCTAAAATATTATCTGGTTGGTCACCTACAATTGCTCTACCATCATAATCTAAATCGTAGTTTTTATTTTTCTTTTGAGAAGCATAGTATTCATTAAATCCTTTTTCGTCAAAACCATTATTAAACATTGGCATTAAACCTCCTACTTCAGCTTTAATTTTTTCATCGTCTGTTTTAACAGCTTTTAAATCTTCTAAAGTAAGCTCACCTTTTTTACCAATAAAATCCTTTACAGAATTTAATACTCCTTCTATTTGCACTAAACGCTCTAATGTTTGAAAATGTCTACTAGAAGCTTTTTCATATGCTTTTAAATAATCTTGATATTTTTCAAAATCACCTTTTTCCTCTGCAGAAATATTATCAGCAGTTTTCCCTTCAAAACGTTTATTTAATTTAGCTACTATTCTAGTAATTTCTAATTGCTCAGGAGCATCAACATTATTGCCTCCTAAAAAGTTCCATCCATTAATATCATCTACATATCCATTCTTATCATCATCTATATTATTTCCTGCAATCTCTTTTGGATTTGTCCAAATATCATCTTTTAAATCTTCATGTTCTATGTCTATCCCAGAATCAATAACAGCCACAATAACTGTTTCACCTGTTTTTCCTTCTAAAAATTTATAGGCTTTGTCTAAACTCATTCCCGGAATAGTATCCGTTGCTAAATCTGCATGCGCCCAATGCTTAAAATCTTCATCACTTACAGCCCCTTTTTTGGCTGCAATAGATACGGCAGTATCCATTGTTGGAACAGTCATATTCTTAATAGAACTACAACTTGTTAAAGTAGCTATAGAAACTGCTACAACGCAAATAGGTTTTAATATTTTCATTTTTTATCTATTTAATTAAATACTTCGTTAAATTTATATGTTTCGTTTAAACGAACTCCTTTTTCTGTATTTTTTAGGGTGCATAATTCATTAAATGCATCATGCTCTAAAAATAAAAGGTATTCCTTTTCTACTGCTTTATTTAGAAATTTAGCTTTTTCGTCCATTGTTAACAACGGTCTTGTGTCATAACCCATAACATACGGCAAAGGTATATGCCCAACAGTTGGTAATAAATCTGCCATAAAAACAATTGTTTTTCCTTTATATTGAATATGAGGAATCATTTGTTTCTCTGTATGCCCATTAGCCAATAAGATATCAAATCCTAACTCTGAGTTTTTAATAAAATCTCCTTTTGGAAGGTTTACAAAATTTAATTGACCACTTAATTCAATTGGGTTAATATTTTCCTTTAAGAATGATGCTTTTTCTCTAACATTTGGTTCTGCAGCCCATTGCCAATGATTTTTATTACTCCAAAACTTAGCATTTTTAAATGCTGGCTCGTAACCTGTGCGGTTTTTATTCCATTGAATTGCCCCACCACAATGATCAAAATGTAAATGTGTTAAAAAAACATCTGTAATATCATCTCTATGAAATCCATACTTTGCTAATGATGTATCTAAAGAGAAATCACCAAAGAAGTAATAATATCCAAAAAATTTATCTGATTGTTTGTTACCTGTTCCGGTATCAATTAATATAAGTCTTTCACCATCTTCAATAAGCATGCTACGCATACTCATATCTATAAGATTTTTATTATCTGCTGGGTTAGTCTTTTGCCAAATTACTTTGGGAACTACTCCAAACATTGCACCACCATCCAACTTAAAATTCCCGGTTTCAATAGGGTAAATTTTCATATTTACTTTAAATTAAAGTTAAAAAACCTAACAAAACCATCCTTTTAATTGAAAATTAAGTTAAAATTTCTACTATTTCACAAATATACATTAATTTACACTTAACAATATGTTAAATAAATCTAAAAAACCTAAGCAATATTGCTTAGGTTTTTGAAGAGGCGTCGAGCGGATTCGAACCGCTGTAGGAGCTTTTGCAGAGCCCAGCCTAGCCACTCGGCCACGACGCCATTATTTAGGATTGCAAATTTAATTATTTTTAATGAGTTGACAATATTTATTTATAATTAATGTTTAAGAAAGGTAATTTAAATCTTTAAATAGGTCTTTTTTTACTCATTTCAATGGTAACCATTGCAACATTACCTCCAATTGGTGGGTTTAGTTTAGAAACTGCAACATCTACCTTTTTTACTAATGGAATTTCATTTAAAACTCTCAACAATATTCTATTGGCTACTTCTTCAAGTAATTTTGAACGAATAGCCATTTCTTCTTTCACTATTCTATTTAAATGCACATAATCTACCGTGTCAGCTAAATTATCTGAAATTGCCGATTTAGATAAATTTGCCTTTATAGTTAAATCAACTCTATAATCCGATCCAATTTTACCTTCTTCAACTAAACATCCGTGGTACGCATACACTCGAATATTTTTAATTTTTATAACTCCCATTTTTATGAATTATGATTTACAAATTACGAATAAACATTTATGAAATACAAATAATCAAATATGTATTATGGTTTATAAAGCAAGAGTTCTAAATTGTAAATTATGAGTTTGGTTTTTAACCTTTTAAATAATACGTTAGGGATTGAACGGCATGTTTGAGCTCTTTTTTAGTTTTTTTAATAAAAAAAGCGAGTAGAGAAAGCCCGACCTGAAAGGTAACGCCCAAATTAATATGCTAAATTTACTTTATTTATTGCTTGTTAGTTTGTTTTGTAGCTGTATTGCCAAAAAATTCAATATTTTTGCAACTTATTAGTTTTTGAAATTATGAGTGAAGAAAAAAAATCGTTAAATTTTCTAGAACAAATTATTGAAGAAGATTTGGCTAACGGATTACCAAAAGAAAAACTTAGATTTAGATTTCCGCCAGAACCAAATGGATATTTACATATTGGTCATGCGGCTTCAATTTGTTTAAATTTTGGATTAGGTTTAAAATATAACGCTCCTGTTAATTTGCGTTTTGATGATACAAACCCAGCAAAAGAAGAACAAGAATATGTAGATTCTATCCAGCAAGATGTGCAATGGTTAGGTTTTCAGTGGGATAAAGTATTGTATTCTTCAAATTATTTTCAGCAACTATATGATTGGACAATTCAATTAATAGAAGAAGGTAAAGCTTATGTTGATAATCAATCTTCCGAAAAAATGGCTATCCAAAAAGGTACACCAACTGAACCTGGTGTTAATAGCCCAAACAGAGATAGAAGCATTGAGGAAAATTTAGACCTTTTCTTGAAAATGAAAAATGGGGATTTTGATGAAGGCTCACATGTATTGCGTGCTAAAATTGATATGAAGCATGTAAATATGCATATGCGTGATCCAATTATGTATAGAATTTTAAAGAAACACCACCATAGAACTGGTAACGATTGGTGTATTTACCCGATGTACGATTGGACTCATGGTGAGAGTGATTATTTAGAACAAGTTTCACATTCTATTTGTACTTTAGAGTTTAAAAGCCATAGAGATTTATATGATTGGTATGTAGATCAGGTTTACGACACTAACTTATTACGCCCTAAACAACGTGAGTTTGCTCGTAGAAATTTAAGTTATACTGTAATGAGTAAACGTAAATTACTACAATTGGTTGAAGAAGGTGTTGTTAATGGCTGGGACGATCCTCGTATGCCTACAATTTCAGGTTTACGTAGAAGAGGTTATACACCTGCTTCTATTCGTAATTTTAGTGAAACTGCCGGAATATCTAAACGTGATAATGTTACCGATGTTGCTTTATTAGAGCATTGTATTAAAGATGATTTAAACAAAACTGCACCTCGTGTTATGGCTGTTTTAGATCCTGTAAAAGTGATTATTACAAATTACCCTGAAGGTGAAGAAGAGTTTTTAGATGCTAATTATAACGATTATGCTGAAGGTTTTGGAAGCAGAGCCGTTCCTTTTAGTCGTGAAATTTATATTGAAAAAGAAGACTTTAGAGAAGAAGCAAATAAAAAGTTTTTTAGATTGAAACTTGGAAAAGAAGTTCGTTTAAAAAATGCCTATATAATTAAAGCTGAAAGCTGTATTAAAGACGAAAATGGAAAAGTAACAGAAATACATTGTACTTATGATGCTGATAGCCGAAGCGGAAGTGGATCTGAAGCTAGTAAACGTAAGGTTAAAGGAACTTTACATTGGGTTTCTATAAAACACGCTGTAAGTGCTAAAGTAAATGTTTACGATAGGTTATTTACTGATGAGGCTCCTGACGGACATAAAGACAAGGATTTTAAAGAATTTATAAACCCAAACTCTTTAAATACTATTGAAGCTTTTGTTGAACCTAGTTTAAAAGACGCTAAAATTTTAGATCGATTTCAGTTTCAACGATTAGGTTATTTTTGTGTTGATAAAGATTCAGCTGAAAATAATTTAATTTTTAATAGAACCGTGCCTTTACGTGATAGTTGGGCTAAGATGGAGAAATAAAATTAAACTCATATATTATATAAAAACCCGTTTCTAAAATTTAGAAACGGGTTTTTTTTAAGGTTTACATTTATTAACTGAAGAAAACCTTATTATTTTAAAAAGGTTAATCTTCCGTTTTCAAAAATATACACCTCGGTACTTGTGGAATGAACTATTAAAGATGATACAAGTTTTCTTTTTAGTAGCCTTTTTTATTTTTTAGTAATTACCAATGTTTTTAAAATAGCTTCCAATTCAAACATATAATCACGTTTATTAATGGAAGGAGCATATGTTAACCCTTCAACAATAACCAATCTATTATTAGGTTTATCAACAACGGTATAGCTTAAAAACGGACCAGCCATAAATACATTCTTTACTTCCCATTTTCCTCGAGTTTCAAATGCTTTTTTACCATCTAATTGAACTTCAAAAACATGTGGAGAGTAAGCTTCCTCTGTCATTAAATAAGAACCTTCTAGCTGACCAGGAATATATTTTTTCCCCATTGCATCTCTAATTGCAACAATATTATTTCCATTTTCATCATCTTCTGATGTAATTGGAACCGTGTATGAAATTAACTCCATACTATTATCTCCATTTAAATGATAGCGGTACCAAATAAAATCTCCGTTATCTTCTACTTTTCTGTACGTTTTCGGAATTTTAAATGAATAGCCTTGTTTCTTAAACGTTTCAATTTTAGTTGGATCTAAATATTGTTTTAATGTTTTATTTTGAACAGATTTAATATCTGCTTCTTTAAATATTGAAACAATTTTTTTACTATTTTTCTCAATTTCCTTTATTAAATCTTCTTTTGTTTTTCCAATTATGGTAATTATTTTTTGAGGAGCTGCATAAACATTTGTTTGAACATTAAAAGAAGTTTTTTCTCCAATACCAACACTTAAAACACTTCTGGTAGCTCTAAACATACTTCCAAAACTATCTGGCGGTACTTGAGTAACCTCAAATTGAGATTCAGGTTGCGGTAAACCAACAACTGGTTCTGCAATAATTTTACGTAAAACATCACCCAATTCACCTTGCCACTCGCTATTTTTCATAACTACCAACAAGTTATTAATTCTACCGTTTGCTTCTTTATAAACTTTTTTATTGTTTGAATTATCTCCACAAGAAATGAAGAAAACAATTGTTACTAGAATTACACTTAATTTTTTCATATTAAATTTTAAATATTTTCAATTTTGTTCCTGGCTTAAGACTTTTAACGCTCCAAATATTGTTCCAATCTTTAATATTTTGAACAGAAACATTAGGGTATTTTTGTGCAATTAACCAAAGGGAATCTCCAGATTTTACAATATATGTATCATATTTTCCTTTAGGCAAAAGTTTTTTTACAGGACTATTTTGAGGTTTTGACGAAGTTACATTACCCATATTTTTTGGGTAGATGGTTAAACGCTGGCCAATTTTTAAACGTGTACTTCTCATATTATTCCATCGCTTAAGACTACTAACGGATACACCAAATTTATTTGCAATTTTCCCTAAGAAATCACCACTTCTAACTCTGTATATTGTTCTTGACTTTTCTTCAATATAATTAGGTAATGGTTTTTCTCTTTTTGCTTCTTCAGCCTCTGCAAATGCATAAATTTCTTTTTCATTACTTAAAAATTTACCAATATCTTTTACTGGCAATGTAAGTGTGTAATTTCTTCCTTTAATATATGGAACAATATCTAATTTGTATTGCGGGTTTAAAAATTGAAGAACCTCAATATCAACATTTAACGTTTCATAAATCTGCTCAAAAGTTAATTGTTTTTTAATTTGAACCGTATCTGTTTCAAAATAAGCCAATGAATTTTCTTTTGCTATAATTTTGTGTTCTTTAGCATATTCAAAAATGTATAACGTAGCATAAAACGCAGGAACATAACCAGCTGTTTCTCGTGGTAAATTATGTCTTATATTCCAATAATTTTTACTGCCTCCAGATCGTCTAATTGCCTTACTTACATTTCCTGGTCCAGAATTGTAAGCTGCCAATGCTAAATCCCAATCACCAAATATTTTATACAAACTTGCCAAATACTTACAAGCTGCTTCTGTAGCTTTATAAGGGTCTGAACGCTCATCTACATAAGAACTTACTTGTAAATCGAACATTTTCCCGGTTTGGTACATAAACTGCCATAAACCCGTTGCCCCAACTCTTGAGCGAGCTCTAGGTTTTAATGCCGATTCAACAATTGCCAAATATTTTACTTCTAATGGAATATCATATTCATCCAAATGCTCTTCAAACAAAGGAAAATAAAACCTCGCTTTTTCTAATAAGTTAGAAAAGGAGGATTTTCTTCTTCTTAAATAAGTTTTTATTATACTTTCAAGTTGTGGATTGTATTCAATATGAAAAGGTGTTTTACTATCTAAAACTAGTAACCTTTCTTTCAGTAAATCGGTTGGTAATTCTTCCAATTCTGTAATAACAATTTCATCATCTCTTAAAACGTACTGAATTGTATCATATAAAGGCGATTTTATCAACTCATTTAACCACAAACTATCAATTAAAGTTGCTTCTACATGATCTTTAAATCCTGTCGAATCTGATTTTTGAAGCAATAAGGAGTCTGTGCTAGAAAACAATTCTATCACATCCTCAATTTTCTCAAAACCGATCGAATCTGATTCTATCTGAGCAAAACCAATTTTAAAAAACAGCAAAAATGGTACTATTAAATATTTATTCATTCAATATTATTCTTTTAACAATTTAGATATTTCGTCTAAATTTGGGGCCAAAATTATTTCAATCCTTCTATTTTTTGCTTTTCCTTCTCTAGTCTTATTTGAATCTACTGGTAAATATTCGCTTCTACCTGCAGCAGTAATTTGAGTAGGATCTACACCTTTATCTTTTAAAATTCTAACAATTGCCGTCGCTCTTTTTACTGATAAATCCCAGTTATCAATTAACGTAGTTCCTTTATAAGGTACGTTATCTGTATGACCTTCAATTAACACGTTTATATCTTTATTTTCAGATAGTACACTTGCCAATTGTTCAACAGCTTTTTTACCTTCTGTTCCAACAGCCCAACTACCTGAATTAAATAAAAGTTTATTTTCCATTGAAACATAAATTTTTCCGTTTTTATGAACAACAGTTAACCCATTTCCTTCAAAATTATGCAACGCACTAGAAATTGCATTTTTTAATTTTTGCATTTGAGCTTCCTTCGCTTTTATTAAACTTTGTAGTTCATCAACCTCTTCAGATCTTAAACTTAACTGTCTTTCCATTTCTTCAAGTCGTAGGCTTTCTTCTAATAATTTTCTTTCTTTTTCTTCAAGTTTAACTAACAGATCTTGATTTTTTTTAGATTGTTCAGCTAATTCTTTGGAGCTTTGAGTTGATAAAACACCGTATGATTCTTCTAAATTTTTATGTTTATTTTGAAGTGATGCATATTCATTCTCTAAAATTTGCTTTTTTGCTTGTAATTTTTTTAGATCTTCTTTTAAACTTGCAAGATCATTCTGAAGTCCTTTTTTAACCTTTAATAATTCATCATTTTCTTTAATTAATTCAGAATTTGATGTTCTTAACTTATTAAATTTTGATTCTAATTCTTGATATACTTTTTTTGAAACACAAGAACTCAACGTTAATGTTATTAATACTAAAACTGCTACTTTTTTTAACATACTTTACGTTTTTATAATTTTAGTTTATTTAATTTCTACTACTATTGGACAATGATCTGAATGTTTAGCTTCAGGTAATATGTATGCTCTTTCAATTCTATCTTTCATTGGCTCACTTACCATATTATAATCTATTCTCCAACCTTTATTGTTATTGCGAGCATTTGCTCTATAACTCCACCAGCTATAATGGTTAGGCTCTTTGTTTAAATGTCTAAATGAATCAATAAAACCACTGTCTATAAAACTACCTATCCAATCTCTTTCAACAGGTAAAAACCCTGAAACACCTTTCATTTTTGGGTTATGAATATCAATTTCTTCATGACAAATATTATAGTCTCCACAAATAATTAAATTTGGAATTTTATTTTTTAATTCATTAACATACTCTTGAAATTCAGTCATATAATTCAACTTAAAATCTAAACGAGCATCATTAGTACCTGATGGTAAATACAAGCTCATAATTGAAACATCATCAAAATCAACTCTTAAATTTCTACCTTCAAAATCCATTGACTCAATTCCTGTGCCATACTCTACATTTTTAGGTTCAATTTTAGATAAAATAGCAACACTACTATATCCTTTTTTTTCTGCTGAAAACCAATAATGGTAAGGGTAACCTGCTTGCTCAAACAATTCCAAATCTAACTGTTCTTTATGTGCCTTTGTTTCTTGAATACAAACCACATCAGGATTTGCAGCTTCTAACCATTCAATAAAGCCTTTTTTAAGAGCTGCACGTATTCCGTTTACATTATATGATATTATCTTCATTATTTATAATTCCTATTAATTTTAAATTTTTCAATTCACGGATTACCAATCCGCTATATTTCGTTTTTATAAACCTTGTCATTCCTTTGAAAACAGGAACCGATATAGTATAAAAATAAATTACTGCCTACACTTCAACTCCGCTCATTAAACGCGCAGGAACAACAAACATTTTATTCTATTTAAAACATTGATTTCAGTATTGTCTTAAGTCTACTGATTTTTTCAATTTACGGATTACAACTTTAAATCCGCAACATCTGGTTTAAAGTTTGTAAAGTTAATTGAAAGATTTAACGATTAAAAATAAAAAAATAACTAAGACTTTTATATTAACAATTACTTCTCTTAACCTCAAACGCTTTAGATTTTCCCTTATTATTTCAAAACATTAATAATCATAATTATAGAAGCTACTATTTGGGTGCCAGCAAACAAATATTTTAAATTTTTAGGTTTCGATTTTAATGCAATTTTAGCACCTGAAAAACCTCCAATCATACCTCCAACAGCTAACGGAATTGCCAAACTAAAATCGAAGAAACCTGCTCCAAGATGACCAAAAAAACCAGCGGCAGCTGAAATAAACACCAATGTTGTTGATGTTCCAACAGCAACTTGCATAGGAACACTCATAGTTAAAATCATTAAAGGCACTAGAAAGGAACCGCCTGAAACGCCTACCATACCAGAAATAAATCCAGTGAGCAATACTATAGGTATAGTTATTATAAGATTCACCTGATAACTCTCTTTGTTAGACTCTAATAAAATAACCCATTTACGGTCACTTTTCAACTTTTTTTTGGGTTTACGTAGCATAAAAAGAGCTGCTATAAACATAACAACTGCAAATACTACTTTTAATATTTTTTCGTCAAAATACTGTCCTAAAAAACCACCTGCCAAAGCTGATATAAAAATCAGCCCTCCTAATAATAGAATTAATTTCCAATGATTCATTTTCTGTGTACTAAATAGCACAGCAGCCATAAACGAAGAGCACATTAATATAAATTGCCCTGTTGAAGCTGAAATATTCATACTTACACCTGAGATTACAAGAGTAAGCACATAAAAATTTCCTCCACCTCTTCCTGTCATTGTCATAACAAATGCAATTAACATAATAATAAAAGATAAAGCCCAAATACTCATAATTTGTTACTTTTTCAAATATTTATCTCTTAATTTTCTTCGCATTACCTTGTTCGAAGCTGTTCTTGGTAGTATATCAATTTTAATTAAATCTGTTATTTTAAATAATGGATTCAATTCATTTTTAATATAATTCTTTGCAAATTCTATTCTTTCTTTATCTGAATATTCTTTATTTTTCTCAACATAAAATACAACTAATCTACTTGGACCACCATCTTTAGGTGATACTCCAATTGCAGCTGATTCTATTATAAAATCTAGCTTATTTAATACCGTTTCAATTTGAATAGAACTTACTTTTATACCTCCTAAATTTATTGCATCATCAACTCTACCATGCATTTTAAAATATCCATTCTTAAGCTCTTCTAACTGATCTCCATGCCTACGTAAAAGTTTTCCTTTATACTTTGGAGTTCCTTCAAAATAAACTTTAAAATGATTACTATTTAATAAGGTTTTAGACAAGCCCATTATTGGTGGAATTAAAAATAATTCACCTTTTTTAGTTAGCTTATTATTTTCATCTAACAATACAAATTCGCCTCCTAATGTTTGCGTTGAAAACACACTTGCATAATTTGGTTGAACAACTGTACTAGCCACATAACCTCCACCTATTTCAGTACCTCCACAGTATTCAATTACTGGTTTGTTGTTTGCCAATTCCATTAAATATTGCATCTCTGAAGGGTTTGAAACTTCTCCTGTAGAACTATAACATTTAATTGAATTCCAGTTGAACGGTTCCATACATTTTGAAAATTGCCAATATTTCACAAAACTAGGAATTACACCAAGCATTGTAACTTTTGCATTTTCCACAAATATCCCAAAATTTGCATCTGTTGGGGCACCATAGTACAAACCAATTGCCGCTTTATTTATTAATGACGCAAATACCAACCAAGGTCCCATCATCCAACCTAAATTTGTTGGCCAGCAAACAACATCATCCTTCTGAATATTATGATGATAATACCCATCACTTGCACTTTTAATTGGTGTGGTATGTGTCCACGGAATTGCTTTTGGTTCTCCTGTTGTACCAGACGAAAATAAAATTGTAATAATATCATCTGGTTGTTGAATAACTGTTTTAAAAGAAGTTTCATTCGAAAGAAAATCTGACCAAAAAACATCATTATTTCTCAATTCAGTAGGAGCTCTTGATGCTTTTATTACAACCGTTTTAGGCCCATTCGCTTCTTTTATTTTTAAATATAGTGGTAATTCTTTATTTGCTCTTTTTATTACATCTTGCGTAAAAATTACTTTGGGTTTACTAATTTTTAAACGAACAGCAATTTCATTGGGTGTAAAACTATCAGCAATTGTTACTATAGGCATTCCCGCTTTAATACCTGCCAAATAAATAGCAACAGACTCATAAGTCATTGGCATGTCTATTGCAATTTTATCACCTGTATTTAAACCCAGGTTTAACAATCCATTAGCAATTCTATTTACTAAAGATAGAAGGCCTTTTTGAGTAATCTTTTGAAGTTCTTTTCCTTCTTCTTGGTAAACTACAGCAATATCATTATCATTATTTTGAAAACAAGAATTAACAATATTTAGCTCTCCGTTTTTTAACCATTCTGAATTTTCAGCACCGTTTGAAACATCAACAATTGAAGTGTATTCTTTAGCAAGATTTATTTCAAGATTTTTAACCGTTGCATTCCAAAAATCTTCTTTATTAGATGCTGACCATTTCCAAAAATCCTTATAATTTTCAAAACCAAACTGTTGCATCATTTTGTAAATGTTGCTTCCTTCAATTATTTCTTTTGATGGAGTCCAATTTGGTCCTTTTGTCATTTTATAATTTAAAATTCTGGTGCTTCCTCTAATAAACTATTTAAAGCGTCTTCTTCTTCTTTTGCTTTATCACAATCTAATTCTATAGATAAATCTTCAGGTACTTCAAATTCATCTTGACTAATTTGTAATTTTGGATCAGCATATAGTTTTTTATAATACAGCGCCCAAACAGGTAACGCCATTGTTGCTCCTTGTCCTTTAGTTATTCCTGCAAAATGAGTTGCTCTATCTTCTCCTCCAACCCAAACACCGGTTGCTAAATTTGGTACAATTCCCATAAACCACCCATCAGACTGATTTTGAGTTGTACCTGTTTTTCCAGCAATAGGATTTGTAAATTGATATGGATAACCAGTTGCTACATTATCTGGGTAACTACCCCATCTGCTGCGCAAACGAATCCCTGAACCTGATTGAGTTACACCTTCCAAAAGATTAATAATTACATACGCAGATTCTTCACTTAAAACTTCTTTAGAATTTGGTGTAAATTGTTCTAAAACAGTACCATTTTTATCTTCAATTTTTAAAATCATCATAGGTTCTACACGCAAACCTTTATTTGCAAAAGTTGAATAAGCTCCAACCATTTCAAACAATGATAAATCAACTGATCCAAGTGCAATTGCAGGCACCGCAGGAATTTCACTTTTAATCCCAGCTCTTCTTGCTAAATTTACAACATTTTTAGGGTGTACTTGATCAATTAAATTAGCAGTAATTACATTTACTGAACCTGCTAAAGCCTGTTTTAAAGTAAGTTCTCCTCCGTATTTTTTACTTGCATTTTCTGGTGTCCAATCTTCTGGCATTCCATATTTTTCTTTTGGAATGGTATATAAAGTATTTGGAAATTTATCACAAGGAGACAAATTTAATTGGTTAATTGCTGTTGCATACACAAATGGCTTAAAGGTAGAACCTACTTGTCTTTTTTGTTGTTTAACAGCATCATATTGAAAATGATTGTAGTTAATTCCTCCAACCCATGCTTTTACATGGCCTGATTGTGGCTCAATAGATAATAACCCTGATCTAAGAAAATGTTTATAATATTTAATGGAATCAAAAGGAGTCATAATTGTATCAATATCTCCTTTCCATGAAAACACCCTCATGTCTGTTTTTTCCTTAAACGATGCTCTAATTATCTTTTCAGAAACTCCCTGTTTCTTCATTCGTTTCCAACGATTAGAACGTTTCATCGCCTGATCCATTGTTATCTTAATCTGACTAGCATCTATATCATAAAAAGGAGCTGTCTTATTCTTTTTTTGTTCTTTAAAAAATACACGCTGTAAATTTGACATGTGCTCCGCCATTGCTTCTTCAGCATATTTTTGCATTCTAGAATCTAATGTTACATAAATTTTTAAACCATCTCTATGCAAATTATAAAAAGTACCATCGGGCTTTGGATTGTTTTTAATCCAACTTTTCATAAAATCACGTAAATATTCTCTAAAATATGTTGCAGACCCATCACTATGCCCTTCTCTATTTATATTTAATTGAAGATCTTGTTGTTGTAATGAATCCTTTAATTTTTCAGAAATAAAATTATTTCTTTCCATTTGAGATAATACAACATTTCTTCTATCTTTAACTAATTCTGCTCTTCTTAGTGGATTAAAATAAGAGGCGTTTTTTAGCATTCCAATTAACATTGCCGATTCTGAAACATTTAATTCAATTGGTTCTTTACCAAAATAAATACGCGAAGCAGAACGAATACCAACAGCTAAATTTAAGAAATCGTATTTATTCAAATACATTGTTAAAATTTCTTGTTTGGTATATTGACGCTCTAATTGAATTGCTATAACGTATTCTTTTACTTTTTGCAGAACCCTTTCAATAATATTTCTAGAACCTTCACCATGAAACAATAATTTAGCCAATTGCTGTGTAATGGTACTTCCTCCACCGCCTTTTCCCATTTTAAGAACGGCACGAGCGGTAGCTTTAAAATCTATACCTGAATGTTCATAAAAACGTTCATCTTCAGTAGCAACTAATGCTTTAACCAAGTTTTTTGGTAAATCTTTATATTTTACAGGAGTTCTGTTTTCTTTAAAATACTTCCCTAAAGTTTTTCCGTCATTAGAAATTACCTCTGTAGCAAGGTTATTCTCTGGGTTTTCTAACTCTTCAAAAGTTGGTAACGCTCCAAGAAAGCCCCAAGAAGCAAGTAAAAACAGCAATATTACCGCAAAAGTACCTCCTAAAATAGTTATCCAAAACCATTTAATATATTTTGAAAAATCTGTGTTTTCAGTTTCTTTTTTTGTCATTATTTTACTTTTTCAATACTTAAACCTACATCTGTAATTCCTTTTAAAGGGATTTTTCCTTCAATATCATTTATGCCTCTTGTAGCTTGTTGGATATCAAATTTATATTCACCTTTTTCTGAAAACAATACATTTTCTTTATAAAATAGCTTGTTCTCCTTTAATTCAGTAAAACCGGTTCCTAACCAATTTCCATGTGTGTCCGTCATTTCATATTCCAATGTATCTATTACAGTGAATCCCGTTGGAAATTCAATTTTTGCAATTAAAAACAACGAACTAAATTCATAGTCTTTATTGTTTCTTATATTTATAAACACATTTTTCTTTGAAATAGTATCAAGATTGTTTACAATAAATTCAATTCCGTTTTCAGAAACCCATTGATGATTTTCAATAGGTTTATAAAAACTATATTCTGAATTAGAATTGCACGCTACTAGCAGTATTGTGCATATAAATACACTTAAATAATTATTCTTTGTTAGTATTGTTTGCACTTTTTTTAGGTGGTCTTCTTTTTTTATTTCTATTTGCATTGTTCCCTGTTTGCTTTTTTGCTACGGGTGGCTTTGCTTCATTGTTAACTGATTTATTAGGTTCAGTTCCCTTTTTTTTCTGATTTGGATTTGGTTTTCTAGGTCCAGTTCCTTTGGGTTTCTGATTTGGATTTGGTTTATTTGGTCCAATTCCTTTTGGTTTTTGATTAGGATTTGGTTTATTTGGCCCTGCTCCTTTTGGTTTCTGATTAGGATTTGCCTTTTTTGGTCCGTTTACTTTTGGCCTTTGGTTTGGATTTGGCTTTTGGTTTGGATTTGCCTTTATAGGACCTGCAACTTTTGCTTTCTGATTTGGGTTTGGTTTATTTTTCCCTCCTCTTTGTTGATTTTTACCTTTTTTTCTACGTTTATTACTTCGTTTTGGAGCATCAAAACGAGTTAAACTATCCTGACCAACAACATTTTCAAAATCAACCTTAGCTTCTTCAATTAAATCTGCTTCCCATTCTTCTAAAGAAGCTATTTTTTCTTGATTTTTATTTATGGCAATAATTTCTTGAACTTGTTCTAAAGTTAGCTTATACCATTTACTTCTATTTTCTATATAGGTATACCAAAGTAACCCTTTAAAAATATCCATTTTAATAAAGGTAGCATTTCCTTTTTCAGTTTTTAAAACAATATCTTGTTTAGGAAAACCTTTAATAGCATCTAAATAAGTGTCTAATTCATAATTTAAGCAACATTTTAATTTACCACATTGACCCGCAAGTTTTTGCGGATTTAAAGATAACTGTTGATAACGAGCAGCTGTTGTATTTACCTTACGCAAATCTGTTAACCAAGTAGAACAACACAATTCTCTACCACAAGATCCTACCCCTCCAAGCCTTGCAGCTTCTTGACGTAAACCTACTTGTTTCATTTCAATTCTAATACTAAATGCACTCGCTAAATCTCTAATTAACTGTCTAAAATCAACACGATCATCAGCTGTATAATAGAAAGTGGCTTTATTACCGTCTCCTTGATATTCAACATCTGAAAGTTTCATTTTTAAACCTAAACGCCCTAATATTTCACGCCCTTTATATTGTGTATCGTATTCTTTTGCTCTTGCCGCTTGCCAAATATCAATATCTTTTTGACTTGCTTTACGGTATATTTTCTTAATATCTTCACTATCTAATGGTACGCGTTTTTTCTTCATTTGAACTTTTACAAGTTCACCTGATAAAGAAACTGTACCAATATCATGTCCTGGATTTCCTTCAACTGCAATAATATCTCCAATTGAGATTTGCAAATTATCTTGATTTCTAAAAAAATGCTTTCGTCCATTTTTAAAACGAACTTCAAAAATATCACAAGGTTTTTGGCCTGAAGGAAGCGCCATATTAGAAAGCCAATCAAAAACAGTTAGTTTATCACAACTACCTGTATTACAACTACCATTACTTTTACAACCTTTTGGAACACTATTTATATCTGAAGAGCAACTATTACAGCTCATATATTTTATCTATTTATATAGTTAATAAAATTGCAAAACGCAATCTTAAAATCTTCACTAATTTGTAAAGATATAATTTAAATTATTAAAGTAAAACGTAAAAAAATGAAATTTAAGTCTGTTTTACATCAATAATTTTTACCGGACAAGCTTCTTTAGCTTTAGTACTATCATCAAAAATGGTTTCGTCGGGAGATTTAATTGTAAAAAACCCTTTCTTTTCTTTTGAATGAAGTAATACCGATTTCCCGTCTTTTTTAGACATTTGAAACTGAGCAGGAGCCAATTCAACACAGTAATTACAGCCAATACATTTGGCTCTTTGCAATGTAATAATTACCATTTTAGGCTTCTACTTTATTTTCAACAATTTTATATAATTTGTCTGATGGTCTTATTCTAAACTCTAAAGGTATTGTAACAGAATCTCCTTTGCTACCTTTATCGTTCTTCTTATCATTTACAAACATTTCTTTCACTTCCATTTCTTTAGCTCCGGTAGTTGGCCCAGTTATTAAAATGGTATCACCAACAGCAATATCATAAGCTTCAATTTTAAACTCTCCAATATTTGCCTTTGGAAAATAATGCATCCCTTTTCCTAAGTACACTTTCTTTTGTGTTGCATGACTTCCAGAACCTTTACTCCATTCACCTAATTTTTGACCTAGGTAATATCCACTCCAAAAACCACGGTTATAAACCGTTTCTAATTCTTTCATCCAAAGAATTACTTTTTCTTTGCTATAAGTACCTTCTTCTATACTATCAATTGCATCACGGTAACATTTAATTACTTTTGCAACATATTCTGGAGCTCTACCTCTACCTTCAATTTTTAAAACCGTTACACCTGCATCAACAATTTCATTTAAAAAATCAATAGTACATAAATCTTTTGGAGACATGATATACTCGTTATCCAATTCCATTTCAACACCAGTTTCCTGATCTATAACTGTATATTTTTTACGGCAATTTTGCTTACAAGCGCCTCTATTTGCTGAAGAATTATGGTTGTGTAAACTCATATAACATTTTCCAGAAACTGCCATACATAAAGCACCGTGACCAAATATTTCAATTTCTACTAATTTACCAGAAGGCCCACAAACATTTTCTTTTTCAATTTGTTTTGTGATTTTTTTTACCTGACGTAAACTCAACTCTCTACTCAACACCATAGTATCAGCAAACATGGCGTAGAATTTAGCAGTTTCAAAATTGGTAATATTTATTTGGGTTGAAATATGAATTTCCATTCCTATTTCTTTAGCTGTATTAATTACCGCTTGATCCATAGCAATTACCGCAGTAATATCTGCTTCTTTTGCTTTTTGCAGCAACGTTTTTACAATGGTTAAATCGTGATCGTAAATTATGGTATTTAAAGTAAGGTATGTTCTTACATTTTTAGCTTTACATCTATCAGAAATTTCTTGTAAATCATCTAACGTGAAATTGATAGATGCTCTTGCTCTCATATTTAATTGCTCTACACCAAAATATATGGAATCTGCTCCATTATCCAACGCAGCTTGCATTGATTCAAAGTTTCCGGCAGGTGCCATTAATTCTATTTTCTGCATTTTTATTTTTTATAAGTTAAAACTTCTGAACGCCCTTTTTTAAAAATTTTATTGCTATTCGGAATTCCTTTTCGCAACTCTTTTTGAACTTCAGAAGGTAATTTATTAATTTCTTGACACGCTGTTGAACAACAAGTATCCATTTTTTCTGCACATTTTTCGCATTGAATAAACAATAAATGACAGGCTTCATTGGCACAATTTACATGTGTATCACAAGGTTCACCACATTGATGGCAGTTTGCAATAACATCTTCAGAGATTCTTTCGGATCTTCTATGATCAAAAACAAAGTTTTTACCAATAAATTTATTCTCTAAGTTATTATTTTTTACTTGGCGAGTATATTCTATTATTCCTCCTTCAAGTTGAAAAACATTTTTAAACCCTTTATGTTTGTAGTATGCACTTGCTTTTTCACAGCGAATTCCACCTGTACAATACATTAACAAGTTTTTATCTTCTTTATGATCCTTTAAATTATCTTCAATAATATCTAAAGAATCTCTAAACGTATCAACATCAGGTGTTACAGCACCTTCAAAATGACCAATTTCACTTTCGTAATGATTGCGCATATCCACACAAATTGTGTTAGGGTCTTGCAATTTTTTATTAAATTCTTCAGCATTTAAATGAATTCCTTTATTTGTAACGTCAAAAGTTTTATCATTTAAACCATCAGCTACAATTTTATCTCTAACCTTTACTTTTAATTTTAAAAATGATTTGTTGTCCTGCTCTATAGCTATATTTAATCGACAATCTTTTAGAAATGAAATACTATCTAATTGTTCTTTAAGTACTATTAAATTTTCTGCAGGAACAGAAATTTGAGCATTAATTCCTTCATTTGAAACGTAGGTTCTACCTAATACCTCAAGTTTATCCCATTCAATATATAAATGGTTTCTTAATATTTCTGGGTTTTCTATCTTGTAATATTGATAGAATGAAATGGTTAAACGATCTTTTCCCGCCTCATCTATTAATTGAGCACGTTCTTCAGCGCTTAACTTATTGTACAGTTGCATGCTATACTTTTTTAGTTAAACAATATTTTAGAATAATGAATTATTCTTTTTTGATTTTTTGCAAAATTACGTATTTTCTAATAACTATTGTAAATTCAAGCGAGTAATCCTTTTTTAACAAAAAATTATTTATTTGTTATTTTCGTTAACTTCTATTGGTAAGTTCAGTTTTTTTACAAAAATTTGCAGTGTTATTAAAAAATAAAACCAAATAAAAGATGAAAGTAGCTGTTGTAGGCGCTACCGGTATGGTAGGAAACGTTATGTTGCAAGTATTAGCGGAAAGAAATTTTCCAATTACAGAATTATTGTTAGTTGCCTCAGAAAGATCAAAGGGTAAACAAATAGAATATAACGGAAAAACTTATACCGTTATTGGCTTACAAGATGCTGTTGATGCAAAACCCGATATTGCTTTATTTTCTGCAGGTGGAAGCACTTCAGAAGAATGGGCTCCTAAATTTGCAGAAGTTGGTTGTACAGTGGTTGACAACTCATCTGCTTGGAGAATGGATCCTTCAAAAAAGTTAATTGTACCAGAAATTAATGGAAACGAATTAACAAAAGAAGATAAAATTATTGCAAACCCAAACTGTTCTACCATTCAAATGGTATTGGCATTGGCTCCTTTGCATAATAAATACAAAATGAAACGTTTAGTTATCTCTACTTACCAATCTGTTTCTGGAACTGGTGTTCAAGCTGTAAGACAATTAGACAACGAAGAAAAAGGAATTGAAGGTGAAATGGCTTACAATTATCCTATTTATAGAAATGCAATTCCACATTGTGATGTATTTTTAGAAAACGGATATACCAAAGAAGAAATGAAATTGGTTAAAGAACCTAAAAAGATTTTAAGTGATGATTCTTTCTCTGTTACTGCAACTGCGGTTCGTATACCTACTGCAGGTGGACATTCAGAAGCTGTAAATGTTCAGTTTGAAAATGATTTTGATTTAGCTGAAGTTCGTCAGTTATTAACTGATATGCCTGGTATTATTGTAAGTGATGATTTAGACAATAATGTGTATCCTATGCCAATTCATGCACATAATAAAGATGAAGTTTTTGTAGGTAGATTAAGACGTGATGAATCTCAACCAAACACATTAAATATGTGGATTGTTGCCGATAATTTACGTAAAGGTGCTGCAACAAATACTATTCAAATAGCTGAATATTTAATTGAAAATGGATTGGTTTAATTTTTAACCAAAAGTTATATATAGTAAAAAAAGCCGCACAATGTGCGGCTTTTTTTATATGATTAATTAATACTTCTCAAAAAGTTACAACAGAGTTGCAAGACTCGCATTAATCTGCAAAAAACACAAAGAATTTCACCTTCAAACTTCCACTCTTTATTTTTTTAAAAAAAATCACCCTATAACCTTCATAGAAAACCATCATTTTTTTTAAATAAAATGCTTTTTGTTCTAATAACAATATGTACTAAAAACAATAAAAAACCTTGGCTTATCTAATATTTAATTACGTTTTTCACTTTAAAACAATCAGATTCAACACTTCTTAAAATATATTTTTATTTCATTGATTCTCAGCACTATAAATTTTACACGTAAACCTAAGTATTATACGTAATTATCTAATTAAGATATATAAATCTAGGTAACTTTTATTTTGAAATAAATAAGAAACACAACACAAAAAAGGAAAATAAACTGTTAATTTTAAGACTTTTAACAACTTTAAATCTTAAAAAAAACATATATATTACTTCTAAGAAGGAAGAAAAAAAATGCTATCTTAGCATAAATACTTTTTGCTAGAGTATAATTTCCGTAAAAAAGAAACTTACCCAATTACTTTTAACCTGAAGACTGCTCATAATTTAAGTATTAAATATTACTAACAACAAAAAAATATTATGAAAAAATTAATATCTACAGTAATATTGAGTGTTCTTGTATTATTCTTTTTTTCGGTAAATGCGAAGAATTTATTTAATGAATACTCTTTTATAGGAGATTTTTCTAATGCAATTAGTACTTCAACATTAAACAAATTTGCAATAGTTAACAATGACAACTGTAATAATAAAACGGTAGAGTTTGGGGCTGTCAATGAAGCAAGTTATTGCATCTTAACATCTGATTTATCAAATAATGGAGGGTTGTTTACAAATTCTGAGGTTCCAAACTATGAGGAAAATGAGAATTTTACAATTCTACAACAATCTCCAGAATTTATTACTACTTGGCGAACCACAACTGCGAACGAAACAATTACAATACCTATAGGCTCTGGAACCTTTTTTTATAACGTAGATTGGGGAGACGGTAATATAAGTACTAACCAAATCGCAAGCGCAACACATAGTTATGCAAATGCAGGTACGCACACTGTAAAAATTACTGGAATTTTCCCTAATATACAATTTAATAATAATGGAGATAAAACCAAAATACTAACTATTGAGCAGTGGGGAACACAGCAATGGAGGTCTATGGACCGCAGTTTTTATGGTTGTTCAAATTTAACTGTAAATGCAATGGATGTTCCAGACTTATCATTGGTAACAGAGATGAGTTATATGTTTTCCGGAGCTACTTCTTTCAATCAAGATATTAGTTCTTGGAATGTGAGTAATGTTATTAATATGGATTTTATGTTCAATAATGCCTCTTCTTTTAATCAAGATATAGGTTCTTGGGATGTGAGTAGTGTTATTAATATGAATAGTATGTTTTATGATGCCTCTTCTTTCAATAAGGATATTGGCTCTTGGGATGTTAGTAAAGTTACTGATATGGGTGTTATGTTCTTTAACGCAACTTCCTTCAATCAAGATATTGGCCGCTGGAATGTAGGCAATGTGAAAGATATGTCTTATATGTTTTCTTCGGCAACTTCCTTCAATCGAAATATTGGTTCTTGGGATGTAAGTAATGTTGTAAATATGAATGTTATGTTCAATAATGCCACTTCTTTTAATCAGGATATAGGTTCTTGGAATGTGAGTAGTGTTACTAATATGGGTGTTATGTTTTCTTATGCCACTTCTTTTAATCAGGATATAGGCTCTTGGGATGTAAGTAGTGTTACTGATATGAGTTTTATGTTCAATAATGCCACTTCTTTTAATCAGAATATAGGTTCTTGGGATGTAAGCAGTGTATTAGATATGATTGATATGTTAAATAACGTTACCTTATCTACACTTAATTATGAACAATTATTATATGGTTGGTTCGAACAAACATTGCAGCCAAATATTAACTTTAATGGTGGTAACAGTGTTTATTGTAATGGTGAAACCACAAGACAAAAAATAATTGATAATTTTGGTTGGGCCATTACTGACGGTGGCAAAAATTGTACTGGTGCTGAATTTACCACCACTTGGCAAACAAAAACTGCCAATGAAATAATTACCATCCCAACAGGCACAGGAACCTTTAATTATAACGTAGATTGGGGAGATGGCAATATAAGTATTAACCAAACTACAAATGCAACACATACCTATGAAACAGCAGGATTACACTCGGTAACAATTACGGGAGATTTTCCGCATATAAAATTTAATGGGATTGGTGATAAAGCAAAAATACTCTCTATAGAACAGTGGGGAACCCAACAATGGGGCTCTATGGAAGCTAGTTTTTTTGGATGCTTAAATTTAGAAGTGAATGCTACAGATATACCAGATTTATCTTTAGTAACAGATATGAGTAATATGTTTAATGGTGCTACTTCTTTCAATGAAGATATCGGATCTTGGAATGTGAGTAGTATTACTAACATGAGTAACATGTTTAATGGCGTAACATTATCTACTGCTAATTATGAAAAATTATTATATGGTTGGTCTTCCCAAACAGTAAAACCAAATGTTAACTTCCACGGTGGTAATAGTAAGTATTGTAATGCTAAATCAGCTAGAGATATATTAGACTTCAACAATGGTTGGACTATTACCGATGGTGGAGAAAATTGTGCTGGTACTGAATTTATTACCACTTGGAGAACTACGGCTGCAAATGAAACAATTACAATCCCAACAGGTGAAGGAACCTTTAATTACACCATAGATTGGGGAGATGGAAATATAAATACCAACCAAAATACAAATACAACACATACTTATGGAACAGCCGGCTTACACACCGTAAAAATTACAGGAGATTTCCCTCATTTAAAATTTAATGGTCTTGGAGATAAAGATAAAATACTATCTGTAGATCAATGGGGAACCCAAAAATGGGGTTCTATGCAAGCTAGTTTTGGAGGCTGTTCAAATTTAGAAGTGAATGCTATAGATGCACCTGACTTATCGTTAGTAACAGATATGAGTTTTATGTTTTCTGGAGCAACTTCTTTCAATCAAAATATAGGTTTTTGGGATGTGAGTAGTGTTACAGATATGAGTGGTATATTCGGTTTTGCTACGTTGTTCAATCAAGATATTGGCTCTTGGGATGTAAGTAATGTTACTAACATGAATTTTATGTTTTTTAGTGCAATTTCCTTCAATCAGGATATTAGTGCTTGGGATGTAAGTGGAGCTACAGATATGAGCTATATGTTTGCTTTGGCAATTTTATTTAATAAAGATATTGGCTCTTGGGATGTAAGTAATGTTATTAATATGAGTGTTATGTTTTATAACGCAACTTCCTTTAATCAGGATATAGGTTCTTGGGATGTAGGTAGTGTTACTAATATGAGTCTTATGTTCTATGATTTTACTTCCTACGATGAGGATATTGGACCTTGGAATAAAAGTAGTGAAGAAAATATGTTATATAATTCTGCTTCTTTCAATGATTACATAGACAATTGGGATTTAAACAGTGTAAAAGATATGCTACTTATATTTAAAAGTCCTACTTTCTTCAACCAGGATATTGGTGATTGGGATGTTAGTAATGTTACTAATATGAGTTATATGTTTAATAATGCTATTTTCTTCAATCAAGATATTGGCTCTTGGAATGTGAAAAATGTAGAAAACATGGAGTTTATGTTCAATGGCGTAACTTTATCTACAGATAATTATGATAATTTATTAATAGGTTGGTCTGCAAGAACATTAATAGACGATGTCTCTTTTCATGGAGGTAACAGTTTATATTGCAATAGTGTTATTGAAAGAAAAAAAATACTTGATGATTTTAATTGGACAATTACTGATGGTGGCAGATGTAATACACCGCCAATAGCAGTTTGTAAAGATTTTACAGCTCAACTTACAGAAAACGGAACTATAACAATTTTAGCTTCAGATATTGATGGAGGCTCAAGTGATGCAGAAAGTACATTTACATTAACAATAGATAATGATACTTTTTCTTGCACCAACATTGGTACAAATCTAGTTACTTTAACTGTAACTGATGACATAGGGATTACAGATACTTGTACTGCCACGGTAACTGTTGAAGATAAAGTTGAACCTATAGTTTTAACCAAGAATATTACAGTACAATTGAATGCTACAGGAGTGGCCGAAATAACAGCCGAACAAATAGATAATGTTTCAACAGACAATTGTGAAATAGCGACTTATACAGTTGATAAAACAAGTTTTAATTGTAGCCAACTAGGAGAAAATACTGTGATATTAACCATTGAAGATAGTTCTGGAAATATTTCTACTGGAACCGCTATTGTGACCGTTGAGGATAAAATAGCACCAACAGCTATTACTAAAAATATTTCTATTGAATTAAATGCTGACGGAAAAATATCAATTATTGCTGCTGATATTGATAATGGATCTTCAGACAATTGTGAAATTGAATCTTTAAGCTTAGATAAAACTTCTTTTAACTGTTCTAATATTGGTGATAATGCAGTTGTTTTATCTGTAACTGATGTAAATGGAAATAGTAAAACAGCAAATGCGATTGTAACTGTGAGTGAAAAAATTCCACCAACAGTTATTACTAAAAATATAACTGTAGAATTGGATGCTAACGGAAAGGGATCTATTACCACAGCTGATATTGATAATGCCTCTTCAGACAATTGTGAAATTGAATCTATTAGTTTAGATAAAACTTCTTTTGATTGTTCTAATATTGGTGAAAACACTGTGGTATTAACGATTGAAGATAAATCTGGAAATATTTCTAATGGAAACGCTATTGTAACCATTGAGGATAAAATAGCTCCTACAATTATTACTGAAAATATTTCTATAGAATTAGATGCTGACGGAATTGCTTCAATTACCACTGCTGATATTCATAATATATCCTCTGACAATTGTGAAATCGAGTCTTTTAGTTTAGATAAATCTTCTTTTGATTGTTCTAATATTGGTGAAAATACTGTGGTATTAACCGCTAAAGATAGTTCTGGAAATATTACTACTGGAAATGCTACTGTGACTGTTGATGATAAAATAGCTCCAACAGCCATAACTAAAAATATTTCTATTGAATTAGATGCAGATGGAAAGATATCAATTATTGCTGCTGATATTAACAATGGCTCTTCAGACAATTGTGAAATTGAATCTTTAAGCTTAGATAAAACTTCTTTTGATTGTTCTAATATTGGTGATAATCCAGTTATTTTAACTGTAACTGATGTTAATGGAAATAGCAAAACTGCTAATGCAATTGTAACAGTGAGTGAGAAAATTCCACCAACAGTAATTACTCAAAATATAACTGCAGAATTAGATGCTAATGGAATTGCATCAATTATTGCTACTGATATTGATAATGGCTCTTCAGACAATTGTGAAATTGAATCTATTAGTTTAGATAAAACTTCTTTTAACTGTTCTAATATTGGTGAAAACACTTTAGTATTAACTGTTAAAGATAAATCTGGAAATATTTCTACTGGAAACGCAATTGTTACTCTTGAAGATAAAATAGCTCCTATAATTATTACTAAAAATGTTTCTATTGAATTAGATGCTGATGGAATTGCATCAATTATCGCTTCTGATATTGATAATGGCTCTTCTGATAATTGTGAAATTGAATCTTTTAGTTTAGATAAAACTTCTTTTGACTGTTCTAATATTGGTGAAAACACTGTGGTATTAACTGTTACTGATGTAAATGGAAATAGTGAAACTGCAAATGCAATTGTAACAGTGAATGATACTATTTCACCAACAGTAATTACTAAAAATATAATTGCTGAATTAGATGCTGATGGAATTGCATTAATTATTGCCGCTGATATTGATAATGGCTCTTCAGACAATTGTGAAATAGAGTCTTTTAGTTTAGATAAATCTTCTTTTGATTGTTCTAATATTGGTGAAAACACTGTGGTATTAACTGCTAAAGATAGTTCTGGAAATATTTCTACTGGAAACGCAATTATAAATATTGAGGATAAATTAGCTCCAACAATTATTACTAAAAATGTTTCTATTGAATTAGATGCCGACGGAAAAGCGTCAATTATCGCTGCTGATATTAATAACGGATCCTCTGATAATTGCGAAATTGAATCTATAAGTTTAAATAAAACTTCTTTTGATTGTTCTAATATTGGTGAGAATACAGTTATTTTAACTGTAACTGATATAAATGGAAATAGTGAAACTGCTAATGCAATTGTAACAGTGAATAATACTATTTCACCAACAGTAATTACTAAAAATATTTCTATTGAATTAGATGCTAATGGAATTGCATCAATTATCACAACTGATATTGATAATGGCTCTTCAAACAATTGTGAAATTGAATCTATAAGTTTAGATAAAACTACTTTTAACTGTTCTAATATTGGTGAAAATACAGTTATTTTAACTGTAACTGATGTAAATGGAAATAGCGAAACTGCTAATGCAATAGTAACAGTGAGTGACACTATTTCACCAACAGTAATAACTAAAAATATAACTGCTGAATTAGATGCTGATGGAATTGCATTAATTATTGCTGCTGATATTGATAATGGCTCTTCAGACAATTGTGAAATAGAGTCTTTTAGTTTAGATAAATCTTCTTATGATTGTTCTAATATTGGAGAAAACACTGTGGTATTAACTGCTAAAGATAGTTCTGGAAATATTACTACTGGAAACGCAATTATAACTATTGAAGATAAATTAGCTCCAACAGTAATTACTAAAAATATTTCTATAGAATTAGATGCCGACGGAATTGCATCAATTATCCCTGATGATATTGATAATGGATCCTCTGATAATTGCGAAATTGAATCAATTAGTTTAAATAAAACTTCTTTTAATTGTTCTAATATTGGTGAGAATACAGTTATTTTAACCGTTACTGATATAAATGGAAATAGTGAAACTGCAAATGCAATAGTAACAGTGACTGATACTATTGCACCAACAGTAATTACTAAAAACATAACTATTGAACTTAACGAAAATACCAATATAACTTTAGTACCTCAAGATATTGATGATGGCTCTTCTGATACCTGTGGAATTAAATCTATGACAATTGATAAAAACACTTTTAATTGTTCTAGCTCCGGAGAAAATACTGTTACCTTAATAGTTACAGACAACAATGGGAATAGTGCTTCTAAAACTGCAATTGTAACAATTAAAGATATGGTTGCTCCTATTGCTAATTGTGTATCTCAATTTAGTATTGAATTAGATGAAACTGGAAATACAACAATAACTGCAGAAGATATAAATAATGGGAGTACAGATAATTGCGAAATAGACTCTATTACAATTAACAAAAATTCATTTAATGCTAGTTCCATTGGTGAAAACTCTGTAAAACTCACAGTAACGGATAAAAGTGGTAATACTAGTTCATGCATTTCAATAGTAACTATTAAAGAATTCGGTGCCCCAATTGTGATTACAAAAAATATTTCAGTTGAACTTGATAGTAACGGAAATGCATCTATTACAGCTGAAGATGTTGATGATGGAAGTTATGATACTAACGGTATTACTTCTATGAGTCTTGATAAAACATTGTTTATTTGTCCTGCATTAAATGAGCATACAGTTACTCTAACTGTAACAGACAACTCTGGAAATAGTACTTCTGACACCGCATTGGTTACGTTCACTTCTAATGATTTGGATAATGATACCATTGCAGATAGTTGTGATGATGATATGGATGGTGATGGTATAGAAAATAATGTTGATAATTGCCCTACTGTTTCAAACAATAATCAAGCAGATATAGATAGAAATGGTATTGGCGATATTTGTGATGAAGGTGATTTAGAAATCCCTAAAGGGTTTTCTCCTAATGGTGATGGTGCAAACGATGAATTTATCATCAAGGGATTGCATAGATATCCAAACAACAGCATTCAAATTTATAACCGTTTTGGAAACATTGTTTTTGAATCCAAAACTTACCAAAATTATTGGGATGGTGTCTCTTCAGGTAAAAATAAGAGGTTACCTGCAGCTCCATATTTTTATGTATTAAGCATAAATGGAGGTAGTAAAATTTTTAAAGGATGGGTTTATATCAACTATTAAAAAGATTCAAATGAAAAAATTTATAACACTTTTAATTATTTTAACCATTGGTGTGAATAGTTTTGCACAACAAGATCCTTTATATACACAGTATTACAATAATTTCAGTTTAATTAACCCTGCTTATTCTGGTAGCCATGGATTGTTTACAGGAACACTTAATATTCGCAGTCAATGGGCAGGTGAAGCTGGTAGTCCTGAGACCAAAACACTATCATTACACGGGCCAACTGGTAAAAACGTAGGGCTAGGTTTATCTATAGTAAATGACAAAGTATACGTATTAAGCGAAACCCATTTATATGCAGATTTCTCTTATTCTATTTATCCTTCTGAATCTTCTACTCTGGCTTTTGGTTTAAAAGCAGGTGGTAGTTTTTTAGATGTAGATCTACTTAAATTAGGAATTGAAAATGACAATCTTTTTAGCGAAAACATAAATGTATTCAACCCTAATTTAGGAGCTGGAGCATTTTATTATACCAACCGATTTTACCTTAGTTTATCAACCGTAAATATTCTAAAAAGTAAACATTACGATAAAAATAGTACAGTTGTTTCAAGTGCTTCTGATGAAATGATATTTTATTTATCTTCAGGGTATATATTTAATTTAAATGATAATTTTAAACTAAGACCTTCTTTTATGTTAAGAGCGGTAAATGGAAGTCCGCTTTCAACAGACATTTCAGCAAGTATTTTATGGTTAGACAAATTAGAGTTTGGTATTTCTCACAGAATAGATGAATCTATCTCTGGAATATTTCAAATTCGTTTAACAGATAATTTAAAAGTTGGATATACCTATGATGCGATAACTTCAGATTTATCTAATTACAACAATGGTTCTCATGAGTTTTCTGTTATTCTAAATATGGGTAAAAGTAATACTAAAAGAAAACCGCCACTTTATTGGATGAAAAATAAAAATTCTGAAGAAATTTCATCAAATAAAAATCAAGAAAATGAAAACTAGTTCATATTAAATATAAAAAAAGCCGCACAATATGCGGCTTTTTTACTGGGGTTTTACTGGGGTTATATTTTATTTAGCTACTGCTAAAACATCATTCATAATTTGTTCTAATTGGTGCTTAGGAAGCGCTCCTTGCGCCATTTGTGGTTCACCTTCTTTAGGGACAAATAGCATAGAAGGAATACTTCTAATTCCAAAAGCAGCAGCTAATTCTTGTTCTGCTTCAGTATCTACTTTGTAAATATTAACTTTCCCTTCATAATCATTACTTAATTCTTCTAAAACAGGAGCTACAGCCTTACAAGGTCCACACCAATCTGCATAAAAATCAATAATACAAGGAATTTCTCCTTCAAATTTCCACTCTTTATTTTTTTCGAAATTAAAAACTTTTTCAAAAAAAGTCTCTTTTGTCAATAATTCTGTCATTTTTTTAAATTTTGTTATAAAAAATATAGCAATTACTATATTATTTTATTGGACGACAAATTGACAAAATTCTTACAATAACAAAGTAACTATTGTTACCAATGGTTTAACCAATTATAAACCGACTTAAAAACAAAAAACTAATACAATTTAATATGTCTTTTTTTAGCTAAATTTGTTTTCATTAAAATTGAATTTAATAACTACAATTGGAATTCTACTTTTTCATGTAAAAATTCCGAACCTAAAATAACAATACACAATTGAACTATCCTACAACAAAACAAGTTGATACTGTTACAAACTATTTTGGTATTAATGTTAAAGACCCTTATTCCTGGTTAGAAGATGATAGATCTGAAGAAACAACAGCATGGGTACAATCTCAAAACAAAGTTACATTCAATTATTTGGCTAACATTCCATATCGTGAAGAATTAAAAAACAGATTAGAAAAACTATGGAATTACGAAAAAATTGGTTCGCCGTTTAAAGAAGGTGATTTCACATATTTCTACAAAAACAACGGTTTACAAAACCAATATGTTTTATACCGTTTTAAGGACGAAGAAGAACCTGAAGTATTTTTAGATCCAAATACTTTTTCTGAAGACGGAACAACTTCATTAAGTGGTTTATCATTCTCTAAAGATGGTAGTTTAGTTTCATACGCTATTTCCGAAGGAGGAAGTGACTGGAGAAAAATTATAATTATGGATGCTGTTTCAAAAGAAATTAAAGAAGACACTTTAATTGATGTGAAATTTAGTGGAATGTCTTGGAAAAAGAATGAAGGAATTTTTTATTCAAGTTATGAAAAACCTAAAGGAAGTGAACTTTCAGCAAAAACAGATCAACACCGTTTATTTTACCATAAACTAGGTACAAAACAAGCTAATGATCCTATAATTTTTGGAGACAAAGAAAAAAGACGTTACGTGGGTGGTGGAGTTACTGATGATGAAAAATATTTAATTATTAGTGCTTCAGTTTCAACTTCAGGAAACGAATTATACTTTAAAGATTTATCAAACCCAGCTAGTGAAATTAAACCAATCATTTTAGGTTTTGATAACGATACAAATGTAATTGACCATAAAAATGGTAATTTTTATATGACTACAAATTTAAACGCTCCTAACAAACGAGTTATTAAAGTTGCAGTTGCCAATCCTTCTCCTAAAAATTGGGTAGATGTAATTCCTGAAACTGAAAATGTTTTAAGTATTTCTGACGCTAGCGGATTTATGTTTGCAAAATATATGGTTGATGCTGTTTCTAAAGTAATGCAGTATAATTTTAATGGTAAATTAATTAGAAATATTGAATTGCCTGGCGTTGGAACTGCAGGAGGTTTTAGCGGTAAAAAAGATGCAGAAACTATTTACTATTCATTTACAAATTACATTACTCCTGGTTCAATTTATTCATTTAAACCAAAAACTGGAGCCTCAAAATTATACAAAAAACCTGCTATTGATTTTAATTCAGAAGATTTTGAATCTAAACAAGTTTTTTATACTTCAAAAGATGGTACAAAAATACCGATGATAATTTCCTATAAAAAGGGAATAGTATTAAATGGTAAAAATCCAACTATTTTATATGCTTACGGAGGTTTCAACATTAGTTTAACTCCAAGTTTTAGTATTGGAAATACGGTTTGGATGGAACAAGGTGGAATTTATGCTGTGCCTAATTTACGTGGTGGTGGAGAATACGGTAAAAAATGGCATGATGCTGGAACAAAATTGCAAAAACAAAACGTTTTTGATGATTTTATTGCTGCTGCTGAATACTTAAAGTCAGAAAATTATACTTCATCAGATTATTTAGCAATTAGAGGTGGTTCTAACGGTGGTCTATTAGTTGGAGCAACTATGACGCAACATCCTAATTTAATGAAGGTGGCTTTACCTGCTGTTGGAGTTTTGGATATGCTACGTTATCATACATTTACGGCTGGTGCAGGTTGGGCGTATGATTACGGAACTGCAGAAGATTCTAAAGAAATGTTTGAATATTTAAAAGGATATTCTCCTGTTCATAATGTAAAAAAAGGAACTAAATATCCCGCAACATTAATAACTACTGCAGACCACGATGATAGAGTTGTTCCTGCACATTCATTTAAATTTGCGGCTGAATTACAAGCTAAACAAGCGGGAGTAAATCCAACCTTAATACGCATAGAAACCAATGCGGGTCACGGTTTAGGAACTCCAGTTTCAAAAACTATTGAGCAATATGCTGATATTTTTGGGTTTACTTTGTACAATATGGGTTACAAAGAGCTACCTAACAAAATTAAAGGGTAATAATATATTAAAACTGTCTAAAAAATTAAATTTTTATCGACCTCAATTCATTTCAAGTTCTCATAATAATTAATTATTAATGTGGTGAGGTTTCAGCGTAGCTAAATAAATTCAGAATGACTGTTTTTATTACTTTTTAGACAGCTTCTTTGTTTTTAATAGTCAATCTGAAATTAAAAACAAGCTATTTGATAAAAGTCATAGAATCTAAACATTTAGGGTTATACTTTCGTATCAAATTTAAAATACCATATGGAAGAAGCTACAATTGTTGAAATTAATTACGGACCGTTAAAAGAATTAATCGGTGTTTGGAAAGGTGATAAAGGAATGGATATTTCCCCAGAATCTGATGGAATAGAAGAAAATCCATATTATGAAACAATTACTATAACAACTGATGGAGATGCAAGTGTAACCAATGCCGAATCTCAAAAATTATCAACTTTACATTATCGTAGACTTGTTAGAAGAAAATCTAACAATGGTATTTTCCACGATCAAACTGGTTATTGGATGTGGGATGAAAAAAACAATGTAATTATGCATTCTTTAAACATTCCTAGAGCTGTAAGTTTATTAGCTGGAACCGCCTTAACTGAAGAAAATTTTAAAGGTGGAAAATTATCTTTTGAAATTGAAGCAGGAATTGACAACAAAGATTGGGGAATTATTCAATCTCCATTTATGAAAGAAAAAGCATTAACAAAAAATTACAAACAAAAAATAGAAATCAAAGATGGTAAGTTAAAATACGAAGAAACTACTATGTTAGATATTTACGGTAAAGAATTTGAACACACCGATAAAAACGAACTAGTTCTTCAATAAAATTTATCACCACTAAAAGAAATGAAAATCGTCATTCTAAATTTATTTCAGGCTCTCATGAAAATTGGAAATCAATAGGATGAGATTCTGAAATAAATTTAGAATGACGAAAATTAATGTATTTCTAAAATTTTTACTTTATTAAACGGAATTGTTTCGCCTACTTTTTTACCAAGTAGCTGTTTACCTATGGGAGATTGTGTTGAAACTGCAAAATAATTTTCATTTTCTACTTTAAGTTGCCCAACACTAACAGCTAAAAAATAGGTTCCATTGGTAGTTTTTATTAAACTTCCTAAACAACCAAATTCACTAGTTTTTTTAATATCAATTTTATGTAAAATCTCTTGCATTAAATTAACTTCTGAAAGTTGTTGTCCTGCTTTTTCCATTTCTAACTGAATCATTGCTCTACCCGTTTCGTGTTTATCACCTGCAGAGCTTTTAGTTTCAGAAAGTAAGTCGTTTTTGTTTGAAGTAATTATTTTTTCAATAGTTTCCATTCGTTTTTCAACAAATAGAAAGCACTCTTTTAATAATTTTTCCTTTATTCCTTTAGTGTTTTTCATTGAATTTCAAAAATAAATACTTTGTTCTTAATTGCACATAATAAAATAATATAAATCTTAAATTTACACTATAATTTATATTTAGTATGATTTTAATTGACCATCCTTATGTTTCAGATTTTTTAATTGAAACTATTAAAAACAATAATTTTCCCGTAGTTGCAACCAAAGCATCAAAAGAACTTATAACCAACAACTCATTAAATTGGGTTTCAGAAACTGAAGCAGTTCAAAAATTTAAAGAAAACCCTAATCAATTAATTTATTCTAATTCTGAAAATGTAATTAGCTGGGTTGAAAATAATTTAAATTTTACTAATCTACCCTCTAAAATAGAGGTGTTTAAGAATAAGATTAAATTTAGAGAATTATTAAAAGATGTGTACCCAAATTACTTTTTTAAAGGAGTTAAGTATGAAGATTTAAATACTATTAACATCAATAATTTAAAGTTTCCTTTTATTATAAAACCATCTATTGGTTTTTTTAGTTTAGGTGTTCATAAAGTTGATGAACCAAGTGAATGGACTGAAATTTTAGAAAAAATTCATAAAGAAATAAATCACATTAAAGGTTTTTATCCTAATGAAGTTTTAAATACCAATAATTTTATAATTGAAGAATGTATTGAAGGTGAAGAATTTGCTATAGATTGTTATTTTAACACAAATGGCGAAGCTGTTATTTTAAATATTATGCACCATATTTTTTCTTCTGGAAAAGATGTAAGTGACAGAATTTATAGTACTTCAAAAGAAATTATTGAAACAAATCTTCCCATAATTCAACCATTAGTTAATACTATTGGACTTAAGACAGATTTAAAAAATTTCCCTATTCATATTGAAGTTAGAATTGATAAAAATGGAACTATAATTCCTATTGAAGTAAATCCAATGCGTTTTGGAGGTTGGTGTACAACTGGAGATATTTCTTGGTATGCTTATGGTATTAATTCCTATAAATATTTTTTAGAACAAAAGAAACCTAATTGGAATGAGATTTTAAAAACCAAAGAAAATAAAATATATAGTTTAGTATTATTAGATAATAATTCGGGAATTGAAGCTTCTAATATTGAATCATTCAATTATGAGCAACTTCAAAAAGATTTCGAAAAACCATTAATTTTACGAATAATTGATTTTAACAAGTTTCCAGTTTTCGGATTTTTATTTACAGAAACAACTAAAGGAAATGAAATAGAATTAACTACAATTTTAAGTTCAAATCTTACAAAGTATATTACGCCTAAATCGAATAATGTTTGGTAATTTTGCAGCGAAATGAAAATAACAGGAAAACGATACATTGATTATAGTTCATTTATTAAATTAAATTTTGGTGAACGAGTACAAAAAATTTCTTTAGATATTGGTTTTACCTGTCCAAATAGAGATGGTTCAAAAGGATTTGGAGGTTGTACATATTGTAATAACGACACTTTTAATCCAGATTATTGCGAACCTACCAAAAGTATTAAACAGCAACTAGAAGAGGGTGTTGAGTTCTTCTCTAGAAAAGGAAAAAACAATAAATTTTTAGCTTATTTTCAAGCCTATACAAATACTTATTCAGATTTTAATTCGCTTAAAGAAATGTATGTAGAAGCTTTAAGTGTTAATGGGGTTGTTGGATTGGTTATCGGAACTCGTCCAGATTGTATTTCAGAAGAAATAATTAATTACTTAGATGAATTATCTAAAAAACACTTTATTTCTTTAGAATTTGGTGTAGAAAGTACCAACGAAAAAACGTTGTTAGATGTAAACCGTTGTCATACTTTTGAAGAAACAAAAGCAACGTATGAATTATGTAGAAATAAAGGTTTCCATTTAGGAGCTCATATTATTTTAGGCTTACCAGGAGAAAGTATAAAACAATTATTAAATCACGCTTTCGAACTTTCAAAATTACCTATTTCAACCTTAAAACTACATCATTTACAAATTGTAAAAGGCTCTATAATGGGAGTTCAATACAATAGAAATCCTGAAAAATTTAATTTATTTACATCGGAAGATTATATAAATTTTGTTTCTGAATTTATTACTCACCTCCGACCAGATATTATAATTGAACGTTTTATTAGCGAAGCTCCAAAAGACTTGTTAATTGCTCCAAAATGGGGAGGACTTAAAAACTTTGAAATTGTAGCCAAAATTGATAAAAATTTAATTGAAAAGAACATTTGGCAAGGGAAAAATTATAAAATGAAAGTTTCCTAAAAAAATTGTATTTTTAGTAAACAATATCTAAAACATAAATTTTGGATTATTTGGTTTACTTTATTCTATTAGCACTCTTAGCTGAAATTTTAGGAACTGTAGGAGGTTTTGGTTCCTCTTTATTTTTTGTTCCCATAGCTAGTTTTTTTTTAGATTTTCACTCTGTTTTAGGAATTACTGCCATTTTTCATGTATCAAGCAACCTTACCAAAATAGCTTTTTTTAGAAAAGGTATTGATAAAAAACTGGTTATTCATATAGGAATTCCAGCAATTCTATTTGTAATAATTGGCGCTTATTTTAGTAAATTTATTAAAATTAATATCTTAGAAATTCTACTTGCTCTATTTTTAATAATAACTAGCATTGTATTGTTTATTCTAAAAAATGTAAAAATAAAAACAACTGCTAAAAATTCAATTATTGGTGGTGTTTTTTCAGGTTTAGTTGCTGGTTTAATCGGAACAGGAGGAGCAATTAGAGGAATTACTTTAGCTTCATTTGGTTTAAAAATGGAAACTTTTATAGCAACATCTGCGTTTATTGATTTAGGAGTGGATTTTAGCAGAAGTATTGTTTATTACACAAATGGTTATGTACATAATCATGATCTATATTTAATCCCTATTCTATTAGTAGTTAGCATAGTAGGAACTTATATTGGTAAAAAAATATTGGAGCATATTTCCGAAGAAAAATTTAAATCTATTGTACTTACCCTTATATTTATAACTGGTATTATTACATTAACCAAAGTAGTTTTTTCATAATAATTACCCGCAAAAGGTTTTCATAATCAAATTCAAAATAAAATATTAATCGGAGAACAAAAATATACCAGACTATAAATTTTACTGAACAGAAGAAGTAAAAAGGCCGAATTTTGGAATTCTAAATATGTTAAACAAAGAGCAAATTTAAGATACTTATTATGTTGTTGACCAAAACGACTCTTCAAAAGCTATCAAAATTAACTTAAAATCTTTAGCATTTACACCAAACCTATTATAACGAGTGAACTTTTAAGAATAAAATAATTTTTTTTGCCAGTTTAAATAAATAATTTACTTTTGTTGACTGATTAGTCAATTTAAAATGGATAAAAGAGAATTATTATTACAAGCAGCAACTAAACTTTTTGTAGAGAGAGGTTTTCACGCTACACCTACTTCAGCAATATCAAAAGAAGCTGGTGTAAGTGCTGGTATTTTATTTCATTATTTTAAAACAAAGGATGATTTAATAGTTCAATTGTATGTTGATTTAAAAATGGAATTTACAGATTGTGTTTTAAAAGATGTTGACACACTAAAAGCTGGAATTAGCAAGTTACGTTTAATTTGGACAAACTCTTGGAAATGGGGATTAGAAAACCCCAAAAAGTTCGATTTTTTAAGGCAAGCAGATAATTCTACCTATTCCGAAAAAATTAAAAGTCACCCTGATATTGTTAAAAAATACGAATGGTTTTTTGCCTATATAGATACCTATAAAGAGAATAGATTTATTAAAAATACCGACACATTATTTATTATGAATGTAATGTTTGGTTTAATAACTTCAATGGTAAATCAATTACGGTTAAATCCAAAATTAGAAAATGATTCTTTATTTTTAGAACAAGCCTGGGAAATGTTTTATAACTGCTTAAAACCATAGAATTAAAAATATAACTGAGTGAACACTCAATCAAAATTAAAAAAATTAAACTAAAGTAAATAATGATTAAAACAGCATTAATAACTGGAGCATCAAGTGGAATTGGAAAAGAATTAGCTATAATACACGCTAAAAAAGGAGGTGATTTAGTTTTAGTAGCTCGTAGAAAAGACAAATTAAAAGAACTTAAACAAGAATTAGAAACATTATATAAAATAAAGGTTGAAATTATTTCAAAAGATTTATCAAACATAAGTGCTTCTCAAGAAATTTTTGATGAAGTAATTAAAAAAGAGATTGAAATAGAATATTTAATAAACAATGCAGGATTTGGAGCTTTAGGTAAATTTCACGAATTAGAATTAGATCGTCAAATTTCTATGATTAACCTCAACATAACTGCATTAACAGTTTTAACCCGATTATTTTTACCTGAATTTGTTAAACGTAATAGTGGTAAAATATTAAATACTTCTTCTACAGCAAGTTTTATGCCTGGACCTTTACAAGCTGTTTACTTTGCCACAAAAGCTTACGTTACATTCTTTAGCAATGCACTTTCTGAAGAATTATACAACACTAACATTACGGTAACAAACCTAATGCCGGGAGCAACTGAAAGCGAGTTTGGAGCAACTTCAGGTATGGACAAAACTGAAATGTTTAAAAAAACAGCATCATCGCAAAGTGTCGCTGAAGATGGTTATAAAGGAATGATGAAAGGAAAAATTGATGTGATTTCTGGTCTAAAACCTATGGAGAAAATAATGATGGCTATGATACCTTTTATGCCTAAAAAAATGGTTTTAAAACAAATTCGTCAAATGCAAGAAGTAAAATAATGATAAAAACATTTTTAAAAGTATTAAAAAAAACAATGATTGGAATTTTAACCATAGTAGCTATTGCAACCCTAGGTGGAGCTGTATTTATTAATGTGAGTCCACAATTTGGAGCAAAATCATCTAAACTAAGTTTAGAACGAATTAAAAAATCTCCAAATTTTTTAAACGGAGTTTTTAAAAATCAACAAAAAACACTTCAAAGTACAGGTTTTAAATTGAAAACAATTCCTCAATTTTTTACTGATGGAAATAACAAAATTCCAAAAACTGAACTACCTTTTGATAAAATAACAAAAAAATATTTTAACAATAAACCTCAACAACCAAGAATTACTTGGTTTGGGCATTCTGCTTTACTTGTTGAAATGGAAAACTTAAATATTTTTATAGACCCAATGTTAGGTGAAGTTGCTGCTCCTCACCCTTTGTTAGGTTCAAAAAGATTTAATAAAGAATTGCCAATCTCAATAGATTCATTACCGAAAATTGATATTGTATTAATTTCTCATGATCATTATGACCATTTAGATTATGGTTCTATTGTTAAAATGAAAGATAACGTAAATCTATTTTATGTTCCACTAGGAATAAAAGCTCATTTAGTTACTTGGGGTGTTGAAGATTCAAAAATTAAAGAATTTGACTGGTGGGAAAGTATTAATTTTAAGGGAATTGATTTTACCTCAGCACCAGCTCGTCATTTTTCAGGAAGAGGAATTACAAATAGAAACAGTACACTTTGGTGTTCTTGGATCTTAAAATCTGAAAATAATTCTATCTTTTTCAGTGGAGATAGTGGCTACGGAAAACATTTTAAAGAAATTGGAAAAAAATACGGTCCTTTTGATTTTTCTATGGTAGAATGCGGACAATACAACGAACAGTGGTCTCAAATACATATGACACCTGAAGAAACAATTCAAGCATCTGTAGATCTACAAACAAAACTAATGATGCCAATACATTGGGGCGCTTTTAAATTAGCATTGCATAGCTGGGATGACCCTATTATAAGAGCTACAAAAAAGGCTACAGAATTAAATATAAAAATAGCGACTCCTAAAATTGGAGAATCTATAGTGTTAGATAAAGGAAGTTATCCAACTTCAAAATGGTGGGTAAATAATTAAATTAATATAGTATGATTTTAGTATTTAAAACAAACATTTTCCTTCAATTGGAAATACACGTAAGAGCAATCTTAGATAGTTTAAAAATGATCAATAATGTAGATTTTGATTTTGAAGATTGTGATAATATTTTAAGAGTTGAAGTTTCAAAAAATATTTCTTCAGAAATTGAAACCCTATTAAACTCTAAAGGTTTTTCATGTGAAGAGTTGATTTAAAATTATAATATTAATTTTCAGAATATAAATAGCTGAATGCTTTTTAAATATCTGCTTTATAAAACTCATATATCTTAATATACAAAAAAGGTTATTTCGTAAATTTAAGAAATAACCTTTTTTGTAATCAAAATTCTCTTAATCAAGTCTTTAAGTATATTCCATTAATTTCGTTCAATTTTTAATACATAGGCAAAATCACAAGGTTTTTGCTTAGGGAATTGAACAACCAAGCCTTCTTTGGTTTGTTTCCATTTAAGTTGTTCTTTAGAACCTAATAAGCTTACTTTATGAATGTCTCCGGGGTATAATTTACCATTTGAACCTAAAGTACGTATGGTAATTTCATTTCCTGGCCACTCCATACAAATTGCATATAAATTTTTACCATTTTGAGTAAAACGGATATCCTTTACAGTATATTTAGGAATGTGTTCCCCATGATCTTTTCCTTGTCCGTGATGTCCTGGATTGGTTACTTCAGTAGGACCTTCACCAAAGAAAACCCACGGCATGGTATTGTAAATAGCTTCTCCATTTATTTTTAACCAAGCTCCCATTGCGTAGAGTTCTTTTTTTACTTCAGGAGCAAACGTACCATCCGCCATTGGGGGAACGTTTAACAACATGCGTCCATTTTTACTGGTCATATCTACCAACATGTCAATTAAAGTTCCGGCAGGTTTCACTTTGTTTACCGGATTGTAAAACCACGTAGATTGCCATTCAAAATGACGTTGCATATTCACATCTGCCATCCAAGGGTTGTATTGCAAACCAATTAAATTACCATCTTCAATATCGCGCATTCCAATTCCAACAGGAACATCGTGACTTTTATAAATAAACTCAACGTCTTTTTTCCATTCCAAACCTTTGTTAAAGTAATAACTAATTAATTTTTGTTGATATTTTTCTGGAGCACTTATAAGTTCATTTTTTCCCGTAGGTAATAATCGTCCGTTTTCAACATACCCTTTTAATTCAGTGACTACAGTACCTCCAAAACCAGTATCAAACCAAATCATATCTGGTTGGTATTTATTAATAGCTTCCGAAATACGATCATACCAACCATCAAAAATATCGTTTGAAATTCTTCCATTGTTTGAATTTGAATAAGCAGAATGATCTTCATTAGGATTTAAATAAACAGGGTTTTTATAAGAAAGTGTTCCCCACATACGTTCCCAAAAATTACCTGTATGAAATGATGAAATAATAGGCATTTTTCTTTTTCGAAGCTCTTTAGCCAAAGCACCGTAAATATCTACTTTTGGACCTTTTTTTACTGAATTCCAATCGGTAAGATCACTATCCCAATTTAAAACACCACTTCCGTGCCAAGCAACGGGGCCTCCAAATTGTGCTCCTGCATCTTCAAATAAATCTACCCATTTTTTTGCATTGAATTTTTCACCCTTCCATTTTTCAATAGCCTCTAAACGAGTCATTTCTTTATTTTTTGAAGCTACTTGAACTGTTTGTGGTCCCCAATGACAATAAATTCCAAATTTCATACCATCCAACCATTCTGGCATATTGTGTTTTCGTAATGATGTCCAGTTTGCCTCGTATTCTTGTGTGTTTTTAGAAATTTGTGCATTTAATGGAACTACCATCATTAAAATAAGTACATAAAACAATGTTGCTTTTTTCATCCTTAAAATTTAATTGTTGTTAATGATTTCTTTGTTTATAATATTCCCATCTACATTGCGATGAATAAATTATATAAAAGGAATGTTGTTTAATCAAATATACTTATAACACCCTTAAAATCATAAAAAAAACAACTATATAAGAACTACATTCTTGTTAAATAAACTTACATTCTAACAATATTTACCAAGGAGTTGAAAAGTATAAATTTAGCAGGTTCATACTTTGAAGTAGCTCAAAAATATGAAGGTTTACTTTATGTGAATGCGCTGTACGGTCATATAAATAGATAAAAAATAAATAGTTGTATTTAAACACAGTTCATTCTGAATGAAGTGCAACCAAATGAAGAATCTTTTCCAAATTGGAACGTTATATGCTGCACTATCGTTCAGAATGATAATTTAATCTAATTATTACCAAGCAAATGTTTCTAACACTTCTTTTTCCGTTATAGGATTTGTTTTTATAGCCTTATTAATTTCACCTAAAAATAGTTCTTTTGCTTTTGGGAATGGTCCTCGCATTGGCGAAATATTATTTCCGTGATCTCCCCAATAGAACGTTTCAAAATTCATATTTTCTAGTAAATACTTTTCCTCTTCTAAAATTTGCATTGGTGTTGCTTGTACAAACTCACCTGAATTTAATTCTCTTTCTAATTCTGTTCCTGGCTGAATTGCCAAAGCCATTGGTGCAATTTGTTCAGGTTTCATAATGTTTAACAAACGTGTTGTTTCAATAATATGTTCTTTTGAACGGTATTTACCACCCATCCCAAAAATAAATGATGCCAAAACTTCAATTCCTGCAGCTTTTGCTTTTTCCATTCCTTCAACAGCTTGTTCAAAAGTCATTTTCTTCTTTATCTTTTCAAGAACAATTGGATCTCCAGATTCTAAACCAACATAAGCCATTACCACACCAGCCTCTTTTAATTGTTTTAATTCTTCAACCGTTTTTCTTCTGAAATCATTTAATTCACTATACAGTGCAATTCGCTCTAATTCTGGGAATGTTTCGGTAATTTTATTAACAACTTGCAATAGAAATTCAGTTTTTAAAACCATTACGTTTCCATCAATTAAAAATATTGATTTTACTTCAGGATTCATTCTTCTCGCTTCTTCAATATCTTTATAAATATCTTCAATTTTTCTTCTCCTGAATTTTTTATCTGTAAACATATCGCAGAACGTACAATTATTATTGCTACATCCTATAGTTACTTGTATTAGTAAACTATTTGCCTCTGTCCAAGGTCTATATACTTTTCCTTCGTAATTCATAATTCTTATTTTTTAATTGTTATTCTAAATAAAGAACAACAAAATGAAGATTCTGTTATCAATTGAACGTGAGATTCTTCGCTGTCATTTAGAATGACAGCTGTTTTTTAGATATAGTTTGTCATTCCGAACTTGATTCGGAGTCTCATTATGAGACCCTGAAACAAGTTCAGGGTGACGTTTATTTGAATATGATAATTATGCTAAAACTTTTTCTGTAAACTCAATAAGTTGCTCAATTTTAGCTTCGTTATAAGCATCAGGATGTGCATTACCATAAGAACCTTGGTCATTATCAAAATACTTTCCTGAGTTGTTTTTATGGTCTTCCGAAGTTGCTAATTCAAACAAAATGTCTGCACCTTTATCTGCTGATGACCAAGAATTTCCAAATGCTTCTTGTACCATTTTTGTGTTTAATAATGAACCTGGATTTACAGGAATTACAATTATTGTTGGTTCTTTTTTAGCTAAATAGAAATTCCACATAGTTAAAGCTAATTTGCTTTGTGCATAAGTTGCGCCTTCAGATTCATTTTCAACTCCCGCCAACGTTTGTAATGAAACTGGCGCTTGAGCAGCTGAACTTAAACTAATTACACGAGAACTATCACTCTTTTTCAACAATGGTAATAACTCATTTGTAAGTACATACGGCGCAAAATAATTTATCACAAAACGCATATCTAATCCCTTATTGTTACTTACTGAAGCACTGTTATAAATACCTGCGTTATTAATCAAAACATCTAACGTTGGCACTTCTTTTCTCACTTGATTTGCCATTTGTTTAACTGCATCCAAATCTGAAAAATCAGCTACAAATCCATTTATATGCTCGTTTTTAGTAATTTCTTTTATTTCTGAAATAGTAGCAGAAAGTTTTTTAGCATTTCTTCCATGTACATAAATAGTATGACCTTCATTTGCTAACTTAATTGCTGTTAGTTTTCCTATTCCGTCTGTACTTCCTGTTATTAAAATTGTCTTGCTCATTTTATCAATTTTTTGATTCTGTAATTTAAAATTATTTTGTAAAACCTCCATAGGTTTTCATTAAAACACTTGCTCCACCAACAGCTTGTTTCAATTCTGGAGTTAAATTTCCATATACATTAAAACTTGTCATTTCTGCGGCTTCCATAAAAAGTGAAGCATATTTAGACCAAGTTTCTAAATGTTTTAAAGCAGCATCTGTATTTTTATAACGTTCATAAATGTGAATAGTTACTCCATCTTCAGCAATAAACCATTCGTGATTTAAAGAGCCTTCCTCTTCATAAGTGGCTTCAGTAATCAGTTTCATTACCACCTTGTATTTTTCTTCATCTTTTATTTTCCCATCTACTGTCCAAGCGATATTTTCTGATAATTTCATAGTTACTTTTAATTTAAATTAACGGTGGTTGAGCGTAATAACATTCATCTAATTCATCATTCATACTGCGCTCAAATCACCGAAAGTGTAATTAATCTACAAAGATCTTTTTTACGTGAATTGTATCCATATATTCTTTAATCTTGATGATTTTCCCGTTAGAAATTTCAATAAAGAAATGATATAAATTTTTATAGATTTTACCATTGGTTAATTCACCATACGATTCTACTTCATTCGCAACACGGTTATCTTCCGCAGTAAAACCTAACATTTTTAATTCTAATCCTTTTGGAATGGCAACTTTTACATTTTTAATCAATTCGCCAATTCCATTTTTGTCCATTTCTCCTGAAACTGGAAGTTCCCCTTCAACTCCCATTGATCTCCAAACTACATTATCATCTAAATAAGTAAAAGCTTTTTCTATATCGGCAGCAGTGAAACTCTCCCAAAATTCACGTACTAATTGTTTGTTTTCTTCTGTATTCATAATCTAATTAATTAACTCCTTGTAATCCCATTAATAAATTTTCAAAATCACGTTGGTTTTCAATATCATTTTGGAAACCAGTTTCATCTGCTAATGTAAAACGCTTAATTGCAGGTGTTTTACTTGTAGCTTGGTACAACCAATAAGCTTCTTCTTTTAAAGCTTCTTTAATTGGTAAATCAATAGAAGCATAAACTGTGCGTTTACAAGCTTCAATAGAATCTGATGGAAATTGAGACATTCTATTTGCTAAATCTTCAACAAAAGGTCCAATTTTATCAGCATCTAAAGCTCTATTTATTGTTCCGTAAGCTTCAGCTTGATCAGCATCAAAATCTTTTGCCGATAAAATTATTTCTAACGCTCTACCTAATCCAACTTGACGCGCCATACGAGATGATCCACCCCCACAAGGTAAAATTCCCATACCAACTTCCATTTGCATGAATACAGCTTTTCCTCTAGCTGCAAAACGCATATCTGTTGCTAAAGCAAATTCGTGACCTCCACCACGTGCAAAACCTTCAATTTTTGAAATTGTTATTTGTGGTAATTCACTAATGCGTTGTAATACTTTTTGTAAATCTAATAATTCAACATCTTCTCTAGATACCGCTACTGTAGACATATCTTTTAAGAAATTAGTATCGGCATGTGCTATAAAAATTTCTGGATGTGCAGATTGAAAAACAACTACTTTTATACTTCTGTCAGCCTCTAAAGATGCGGCTAAATCATCCAACTCTTTAATCATTGGAATATCCTGAATATTTACCGGTCCATTATCAAAAGTTACCCACGCTTGTCCTTCTTTTTCTTCTACTTTAAAAGTTTCGTATCCTGATGTTTTCATTTTTTATAAGTTTTAATGGTTTATTATTTTCTTTGTTTTTATTTACAGGACAAAATTACCACGGTACTCAAGATTGAGTCGGGTAAAAAACAAAGTGATACTAGTAAAAAATGAGGTTTGTTTAGTTTTTTGCGTTTAATCCTGCTCTAAAACAGCCTAAAGTCATTCCTTTATAAGCTAAAAATGTTTTGTTTAAGTGGCTTGCATCGGTAAAACTAAATTCTGAAGCAATTTCAGAAAAATGTAAGTCGGTATATTTTAAGCGAGTTTCAACCAACTTTAATTTATAGTTCAGTTTGTACTTTTTAATACTCATATCCATACTTTTTTTAAAGTATTGATTGAGATAGTTTTCTGAAATATTAAATTCTTCGGCTAAAACTTTATTGGTTAATAATTCTGGCTCGTAAATATGGGAATGGATATAATCTATTATTTCTTGAATTTTTGAAGACTGCGGAGTAGATGAAATTTCAGTAGTTGTTTGTCTTATATTTCTTGCAATCATTTGTAAAATGATAGACAATGAGTTTTCAACAATTAAAATATCGTTAGACTGTTTGTTTAAATATTCTTTATGAAGAATTGTTACCAATGAAGCTAAATTTACTTTATCAGATTCCGATTGAAAATCTAGTTCTCTTAATTGATGACTTTCGTTATTTAAAATTCCCTCAATTTTTCTGAACCAATTATTAATTGGTAAATTAACGTTTGCTTGAGATGGGCCAGTAAAAAAGCTCTTTAAAAACTTAATGGTAGTTGTGGTGGTAGCTGAACTTGGCTCTACTACATAAACATCATCTGGTACAAAAACAAAAAAAGTATTTGGGTAATAGGCTACCTTGTTACCATTTATTTTAATGCAACCCTCTCCTTCTTCAAAATGTAGAATTTCAAAAAAACGAATACTTGTGTATTGACAAAATTCAAAAACACTCATTTTACTGTAGTGTTGAATTAACATGTTTTCAATAATAGTTCTTGCCATAGGTCAAATTTAGTTCATTTTCGTCTAATAACTTATTCTGACAAAAAATGGTTTAAAACGCACTAAAGTATTTAGGAACTAATAAGGTTATATAACTCAAGAAAAAAAACTCATTAAAAGTTAAAACTCAAATATTGTGATTAAAAAATCATTTGTTATATCAATTGTAGAAATCATTTACCAATTTTACATCAAAATTAAAAACATGTCAAGAGTATTAAAATTAATGGTGTTAGTTCTTTTTATTTCATTTTGGAACTGCAGTAGTTCTTCTAGCGATGATATTGAAGAAAATATAGAGCAAGAGCAAGTAGATAATAATCAAGACAATGTTGATGAGAATGAAGATAGTGAAGAAGAGAATCAAAATGAAGAAGGAAGTCAACCTACATTCTTAGATAATCAAGATCCAAAACCTGCTAATAAAAAATGGGTAAAAGTTGAAGTTTTATCTGATGAATTTGAGAATGAATTAGATAAAAATAAATGGTCTCCAACTCCTAAATTAATATATAATGGTGAAGACAGAGGCTGGTATGGTTCAAAAAGATCATTGTTTCACGAAGATAATGTAAGCATAGCAGATGGCTATTTAAGAATTGAGGGCAAAAAATTTGATAGCCCAAAATATTCTCCAAAAGATAACACAAGTAATCCTCCAGTACGAAATTATGGAGGTGCTTATGTGTATGGAAAAAATTTAGCTGAACCAGGATATTATATTGAAGCAAGAATGAGAGCAAGTCAAACAGCTATGTCTGCTGCATTTTGGTTAAAAACCGAACCTATACCTTGTGGAGAAAACCTAAATTTTGGAGAAAACCTTGAAATAGATATACAAGAATGTGTAGGTGTTTTTACAGGAGAAAAAGGTGATGATTGGACTAATGATGATTGGGCAGTAGATTCTCAATGGGATAAAATTTTTCATTATAACACACATAGGCATAGCAATAGTTGTAACAACATTGATAAAAGAGAAACTAAAGGAGGAAAATTAAGTCTTGAAAAGAATAACTCTGAAGAATTTCATATTTATGCAGCCTATTGGTACCCTAATGGTGATAAAGTAGACTTTTTTATTGACGGAAATCTTATTAAATCAGTTACACCTGTAATTGCTTTTAAAGGCCCATTACGTTTAATAATGTCAAGTAATTTTTACGATTGGATTAAAGAAACTACCAAAGAAGAAATGGGATTCGATAAGCCTAAAGAAGATCGATATACAAAATTTGATTGGGTTAGAACTTGGAAACTTGAAGACAATTAAAGTGTTTTAATATAGAAGAAACTAAAACTCAAACTTTAATTGCACAGCAATAGGTTTTTCAATTGTTTTTTTCGAATGAATATTTAAATTAGTTACCGAAATACCCAATAAACGAACAGAATTCATTACCTTTTCTTGAAACAACAATTCTTTTACTGTTTCTAATAAAACCGCTTTTTCTTTAATAAAATAAGGCAACGTTTTACTGCGAGTTTGTGTAGTAAAATCGCTGTATTTTATTTTTAGAGTAACTGTTTTACCTGACACTTTAGATTTTATTAACCGCTTTTCTAATTCTTCTGAAATTACTTCTAACTTCTCCATCATAAATATTTCAGAAGTTAAATTTGTCATAAACGTATGTTCTGCGGCAACCGATTTTCGAATCCTATTTGGTTTAACTTTACTATGATAATTTCCTCTAACCAAATTAAAATAATGCTCACCCGAACTTTTAAAATGTTGTATTAAAAACGCTTTATCTTTTGATTTTAAATCTTTACCGGAAAAAATTCCAAGATTATACATTTTAGCTGCTGTAACCTTACCAATACCAAAGAATTTTTTTATAGGTAATTCTTCTAAAAACGGAATTACCTCTTCAGGTTGAATTGTTTTTTGCCCGTTCGGTTTATTAATATCAGATGCTATTTTGGCAATAAATTTACTACTTGAAATTCCTGCAGAAGCATTTAAATGCAACTCATTAGCAATACGTTGCCTAATTTCTTTAGCAATCATACTTGCCGATGGATTACCTTTTTTATTTTCGGTAACATCTAAATACGCTTCATCTAAAGAAAGTGGCTCAACCAAATCGGTATATTCATAAAAAATAGCTCTAATTTTTTGGGAAATTTCTTTATAACGATCAAACCGAGGTTTAACAAAAATAAGTTGTGGACAATTTTTTCGAGCAATTTTTCCGCTCATTGCAGAACGCACACCATATTTACGAGCTTCGTAACTAGCTGCAGATACAACACCTCGCTCTTCACTTCCACCTACAGCAATAGCCTTTCCACGTAAATCTGGATTGTCTAATTGCTCTACAGAAGCATAAAATGCATCCATATCAACATGAATAATTTTTCTATTTACAAACTCCTCTTTCACTTTATAAAACTACAAATAACCTCTAATAAATTGCTATATTTGTTTCTATACTTATCATAAAATTATAAGTTTTTCTTATGACTAAAAACCAAAAATACGCTCAAAATTTAATCGATTTTATTTATGAGAGCCCAAGTCCATATCACGTAGTTAAAAATGTAAAAGAAATACTTTTAACCAAGGGTTTTTCAGAATTAAAACTAACAGAAAAATGGACTATACAGAAAGGTGAAAAATACTTTGTTTGCCAAAATAATACTTCTCTATTTGCTTTTATAGTAGGTCTAGAAGAAATAGAAGATAATGGGTTTAAAATTATTGCCGCACACACCGATTCTCCTTCGTTTAAAATAAAACCTACACCAGAAATTTCAGTAGAAGATAAATATGTAAAATTTAATACCGAAGTTTATGGCGGTCCAATTTTAAATACTTGGCTAGACAGACCTTTATCTATTGCAGGTAGAGTGAGCGTAAAAAATAAGGATATTCTAAATCCAAAATCGTATTTGGTAAACATTAACCAACCAATTATTACTATTCCTAATTTACCAATTCATTTTAATAGAACTGTAAATGAAGGGATTGAACTTAATAAACAGGTTGATATGCTACCCGTTACAGCTATTATTAATAAAGAAATTAACATAGATTCAATTTTATTAAATCGTATTTCAAAAGAAATTAATGTTACAAAAGAAGATATTTTAGAAGTAGATTTAAACCTATACGATGTTACAAAAGGGAGTATTATTGGAATGAATAATGAATTTATTTCATCCGGTAAATTAGATGATTTAGCAATGGTTCATGCTAGTTTAACCGCTTTTAGCGAAGCATCAGCTAGTAAAGCAACTAATGTATTAGCGTTGTTTGATAATGAAGAAGTTGGTAGTAGATCTAAACAAGGTGCCGGTTCTCCAATTTTAAAAGATATTTTAACTAGAATTGTTTCAGTTCAAAATAAAAACCAAGAAGATATACAACGTGCTATTTATAATTCCTTTATGATTAGCGCTGATATGGCGCACGCTTTACACCCAAATAGACCAGAAAAACATGACCCAATAATAAGACCAATTATTAACAGTGGCCCAGCTATTAAAATTGAAGGAAATCAAAAATATACAACAGATAGTGATTCTGGAGCTGTGTTTGAGATGATTTGTAAAGAAGCTAATATTCCGTATCAAAAATTTGTGAATAGGTCAGATATGCGAGGTGGCGGAACGCTAGGAAATGTGTCAGCAGGTCAATTAGCTATCCGCTCTGTAGATGTTGGAAACCCAATGTGGGCTATGCACTCCGTTAGAGAAACTAGCGGTGTAGATGATCACACATTTATTACCGATGCTTTTAGGTGTTTTTATAAGATCTAATTAACTCTTTTCTTTTTTAGCAATATTGGTTTTAATACAACCCAGCTTGCAAAAATGATAAGTGAAATATAACACATTGGAATACCCTTAAAAGTTTTTGGCCATTGGACTTTATTTAATAATTGTCCTAAAGTTCCAAATACGGCAATTGCTAAAGCTGTTAACGTGAATAAAAAATAAACTACTTTACTCCAATAAAAAATATGAGTAATAAAAGGCACTAATAAAAAAATGAAAATAATATAATATAACAAGCAGGAATTCCTCCAACATCAGGACAGGTTCCTGCTTGTAATTTTTTTATAATCTAAAAATAAATAATTGTTTCCTTCTAGATAATTTTATAATATTTTTAGAAGTGTAATAATGGCTAAAACCCCTGTTAAAACACTTAATATCAAATTCAAATTTTTAGATATTACTTTGGCTTTTCTCAAAACAATTACAGCATAATTTGCATACAAAAAAAGTAATGAGAATGTTCCAAATGCTGATCCAACTACAAAAATGATAATATTTTGTTGAGAAAATTGTAACCATCCCGCTACATCTAATGCAGTTGTAACTCCACAATAAAAAGGAATAGAAAACATATTTAAAGTTGAAAGTAGCAAACCAACAATAAAACTATTTCCCTTTTTTTCTTTTACTAAAGAAGTTGAATCTTTACTCTTTTTTGAAACGTTATAAAAATAGATAGAAAGCATTGTAAAAACTACTATTGCAATTATATGAAGTATATTCAAAAATTCAGAATTCCCTCTTAAAAACTTAGTAAACAAAATTGCAACATATGCCTGAATTAAAACAATTATTGAAACTCCAATAGCAAATTTAAATGCCTCAAACTTACTTTTATTTATGCTAATTTTTGCAGCAGTCATATTTAACATACTTGGAGGTATAGTACCTAAAAAAGAAGCAAGAAACCCAAGTGAAAAATGTAATAATATCCCCATTAAATAATTGTAATTAATAAACAGTTTAGCTGGGTAGTCGAGAAAACAAGATTAAAATTACAGTATAAATTAAGTAACAAAAAAGGGTTACCAATTGGTAACCCCTATACTAATATATTTTAATTTGCTTAAATTTAGATTACTCCTAAATCTAACATAGAATCGGCTACCTTAATAAAACCAGCAATATTAGCTCCTTTTACGTAATTTATATAACCATCTTCTTCTGTTCCATATTTTTCACAAGCTGTGTGAATTGAAGCCATAATTTGATGTAATTTAGCATCTACCTCTTCTCTAGTCCAATTAATTTTCATGGCATTTTGAGACATTTCTAAACCAGAAACCGCAACTCCCCCAGCATTTGCTGCTTTACCAGGTGCAAATGGTATTTTGTTGTTATGAAACAAATCTATTGCTTCTGGAGTACATCCCATATTAGAAACCTCAGCTACATATTTTACACCATTAGCTATTAATTGCGCAGCATCTTCACCATTTAATTCATTTTGAATTGCTGATGGCATTGCAATATCACATTTAACTTCCCAAGGTTTTTTCCCTGGATAAAATTTAGCTTCGGGATACTCATCTACATATGGTGAGACTATATCATTATTTGAAGCTCTTAAAGATAATAAATAATCAATTTTATCTTCATCTAAACCATCTTTATCATAAATAAAACCATCAGGACCCGAAATTGTAACTACTTTTCCTCCAAGTTCAGTTACTTTTAAAGCAACTCCCCAAGTAACATTTCCAAATCCAGACAAACAAACTGTTTTTCCTTTAAAAGAATCGTTTTGAGTTTTTAACATATCTTGTGTAAAATAAGAAGCTCCAAATCCTGTAGCTTCAGGACGGATTAATGAACCTCCCCAGTTTAGTCCTTTTCCTGTTAAAACACCTGTGTTTTCGTGCTGTAGTTTTTTATACATACCGTACATAAAACCAATTTCTCTACCTCCAGTTCCAATATCTCCGGCTGGCACATCAGTACTTGGTCCAATAACGCGCCAAAGTTCTAACATAAAAGCTTGACAAAAACGCATAATTTCAGCATCTGATTTTCCTTTTGGATTAAAATCAGAACCTCCTTTTCCTCCACCCATTGGCAAGGTTGTTAATGCATTTTTAAATATTTGTTCAAATCCTAAAAATTTTAAAATACTTAGGTTTACACTAGGGTGTAATCTAATACCACCTTTATAAGGTCCAATTGCATTGTTAAATTGTACCCTATATCCTAAGTTAACGTGCACATTTCCATCGTCATCCAACCATGAAATCCTAAAGGTTAAAATCCTATCAGGTTCAACCAAACGCTCAATTATTTTAGCTGCTTCGTATTGAGGATTTTCATTATAAATTGTTTCTATAGACTCTAATACTTCATGCACTGCTTGCAAGTATTCTTTTTCTCCTGGGTGCTTAGTTTCCAGGTTTGTCAATATTTCTTGTACATTCATAAATTCACTTTTATAGCCTATTTTAAATTAGGTAAATTATACTTATATCAAAATTAACGATATTTATTGCAATATTCATAATATTATTCGTTATTTTTTTAAAAAATGTTGTAGTTGTTACATAGCAATTTTACATAAAACCATCAGGTGGTAAATCATCAATTAATTGTTCTAATGAAACCTCTTTTTTCTTTGGTTTTAGTCCTTCTTTATAAATTGCTGCTTTGTTACTTTTTCCCTCAATAATTACGTGCAAAGGTTTTTTAAACTGAATATGTCTTAAATAAGCATCCTCAAAAACAGCCTCTTGACTGTTTAAATAATCTAAATCGAAAAATCCATCTCCAATGGAAGGGTTAATTGTTAAATACCCAACCTTAAATGAGGTTAAATTTTGAAAAAAATGTGTTCCCTGACTTGGGTCTATTCTAAAATCATTTAATCCAGCTTCAATTATAATTTTTGCAGCTGATATTTGTGGCCAAATAACTGGTATTCCTAACCACGGATCACTAGATCCCCATCTTCCAGGGCCAACCAATATATATTCTCGTTCGTTTTCTCTAAATTTTTTATTTATTTGTTCAACTGCCAATGCTATTTCACGTGTATTTGCTGAATTAAATGTTTCAGGTTTTACATATACAAAATCACAAATATGATCGTATTTCCCATTTCCTAAAGCTGATTCTGAATAAATAATAGATTCTTCAATATTAAAATCTTCTGGAATTTTACTCTTATTCTCATTACTTTCTACAATTGGTCTAATTTGCAAAAAACTAAATTCTTTTGCTTCTCCTGCTGGAACATCTAAATTTACGGCAAATTCAATTTCTATTGGACTCCTCATTTCTCGTTGTCCAATACGCAACAAGTCTTGTAAAATTTCAGGTAAAGGAAATGTATTATATTTCAATACATTATCAAAAGTTATTACTCTAATCCCATCGTGCATAACTCCGGGTCTAATAACATTATTCTGTAAATCATACGTTGAAGCTACAAATTTTAGAGAACCATGTTTCTCAGCTCTTCTAATTGTAATTTTCTTTTTATTAATAGCTTCACTTATTGAAGTTTCATAACTATCCGGATCCAAATCTAAACCATAAAAATACTGTTGTGTATCTCTTTGTGTTGAACCAGGAGATGAAAGCTGTAACACTTTTTTGGAGTGGAAAGGTGAAAAACGCAACGTTTTACCTCCACCAACAATAATTTCACCTAAACCTATAGCTATATTTGCAATACCTTCGTTTGCTTTTTCATTTCCTATTGGATAAAAATTGGTTGAACGTGCAACACCTGAAATATTTGGATAATAAACATCCTTATATTGTTTTCCTATTACTTCTTGTAAAATAACCGCCATTTTTCCCTCTTCAATTGTATGAGAAGTAGCTTCTAAATATACCTTACTGTTTTCGTAAAATGAAGAAGCTATTACAGATTTTACAGCATTGCAAATCATTTTCAGCATTTTACTAATTTCGGTATTTGGCAACATATAAGTTGAGAAAATACCCGCAAAAGGCTGATAATGTGAATCTTCCAAAACACTTGAAGATCTTATTGCTATTGGAGATTTAGTAACTTTTAAAAATGCTTCTATGTCTTCAACAACCCAAGTAGGTAATGGTTTTGAAATAATTTTTTGTAAAATTTCTTCATCATTATTACATTTCCCTACTAAACCAATTAGCTTATGCGTTTCAACAAATTCATCAAATACCTCTGTACTTAAAACTACTGTTCTTGGTATGGAAATTTTTACATCTTTAAAATGTTGACGTAATTTATGCCGTTTTAAAAAAGAATCTATAAAAGCTAATCCTCTTCCCTTTCCCCCAAGAGATCCGTCACCAATTCTTGAAAAACCAAGATATTCATCGTATTTTTCTTTATTAAATTTTGAAATAATTCCGCGTGCTCTAAAACCTCTATATGCTTTAATTGCTTCTATTAAATAGACTCTTGCTTGCTCAGAGTCTTCAAAATCATCATATTCAACTTTACTAAATAAATCTGCTAAAGGGAATAACACTCTAGATTTTAACCATTTAGAATATTCACTTCTAACGGCATGATACTCAATACATTCGGGTGTAACTACGCTTAAAGCTTTTTGAAAAGTGGTTAAATCTTTAGCTACTGACAATACTTTCATTTGATTTGGATCCCAAAATTCGAAATCTCCAAAAGAAAAATATTGATTAATATAATTTTTAATTTCCTCCTCTAAAGTTTGTGTATGCTTGTATAAAAATTTTCCTTTTAGCTCAAGCGCAAACTTTTCATTATTACTATCTGATGATTGTACTAAAAAAGGAAAATACCTCTTAAAACTACGAACATATTCTAAAAAATGAAATCCTGCTTTTGCATCTCGTTTTCCATTTCTAAAATATGAAACATCTGAAATAACCCCTAAAAGACTGTTTTTATATTCTTTAAAAAGGTGTAAGCCTTCTTCATAATTAGTAGCCAATAAAATTTTTGGCCTACCTCTCATTAACATCATAGTTCTATGGGCATTTAAACCCTCAGACATAAAAGAACGAGTTTGTTTCAATAATATCTTATAAAAAATTGGCAAATATTTAGAATAAAATTTTAATGAATCTTCTACAAGTAAAATTGCTTTAACACCAATTTCATTGATGTCTTTTGAAGCATTCATTCTATCCTCTGTTAACTTAATAATGGCCAAAATAATATCCGCATTTCCATTCCAATGAAATACATAATCTATTTCTCCTGAGCCTTCTTTATTTAGTTTTTCTCTTAACTGTGTTGAATAATGACTAATGGCTGCAATGGGAACATTTGGATATACAGCCTTAATTTTTTTTGATGTTTCAACAGTTTTAAAATTTCCAATATCTAACCAGGTAATTACCAAGTCAATTTTATTGGTTTCCATAGCTTTTATAGCTCTTTTTACTGAATTTGCGTGTTCAAAACTAGGTGGATAACGAAGATTTAACGCCGTATATTCATTAAAAATACGCTCATCAATTCTACCATCTTCCTCCAACATGTAATAATCATAGTTTGAGCAAACAATAAGAATCCTATAAATTCTTTTTTGCATTAATTGGTCAAATGCAACATCTTCAAATTCGTAAAAATTTAAATCGGGAAGTGAGTTTTTATACATTCTAGGAACAACTTTAATTGTATATGCAATATACTATTTTTAATGCATAAATTTTTATGTAAAAAGGGTTACAAAAAAAATGTACCCCTCTTAAATTTAAAAAAAAAATAAGAAATAAATTATACAACACCTTGAGCCAACATTGCGTCTGCAACTTTTACAAAACCAGCAATATTTGCACCAGTTACATAATCCACGTATCCGTCATCTTGTTTACCATATTTAATACAATTTTCATGAATATTAGACATTATATCTTGAAGTCTTTCATCAACTTCTTCACGTGTCCAAACAATACGTAAAGAGTTTTGAGACATTTCTAAACCAGAAGTTGCTACACCACCAGCATTAGATGCTTTGCCCGGAGCATATAAAATTTTAGCAGCCTGAAACGCATGAACTGCACCAGGGTCAGAAGGCATATTAGCACCCTCACTTATTAAAAAACAACCATTAGCTAATAATTTTTTCGCATCAACTTTGTTTACCTCATTTTGTGTTGCACAAGGCATAGCCACATCACATTTTATACCCCAAGGTTTTTTACCCTCAACATATTTTGCTTTTGGATATTTATCTATATATTCACTAATTCTAGCACGTTTATTGTTTTTAAGATCCATTACAAATGCTAATTTACTAGCATCTATACCTTCTTCATCATAAATATACCCACCTGAATCAGATAAAGTAACAACTTTAGCTTCTAATTGAGTTGCTTTTTCACAAGCATATTGAGCTACATTACCAGAACCAGAAACGGTTACTATTTTTCCTTTTAAAGAATCGTTTCTTGTTTCAAGCATACTTTGCGCAAAATATACAGTTCCGTAACCTGTAGCTTCGGGACGAATTAAAGATCCTCCCCAAGACATTCCTTTACCTGTTAAAACTCCAGTAAATTCATTTCTTAATTTTTTGTACATCCCAAATAAATATCCAATTTCTCTACCTCCTACACCAATATCACCAGCAGGAATATCCGTATTTGGTCCAATATGACGGAATAATTCCCCCATAAATGATTGACAAAATCGCATAATTTCACCATCAGATTTTGCTTTAGGATCAAAATCAGAACCACCTTTTCCACCACCCATTGGTAATGTTGTTAAGGCATTTTTAAACACTTGTTCAAAAGCTAAAAATTTAAGAATACTTAAATTAACTGTAGGATGAAAACGCAAACCACCTTTATAAGGTCCTATTGCTGAATTCATTTCTATTCTAAACCCCCTATTAACAACAATTTCCCCTACATCATTAATCCAAGGGACTCTGAACATAATTACTCTCTCTGGCTCAACCATTCTTAACAAAATGTTTTTACCATAATATATTTCCTTATTAACTATATAAGGAATAACTGTCTCCGCAACTTCCTCTACTGCCTGCAAAAATTCTGGTTCAAATTGATTACGCTGCCTGACCAAATCCATAAACTTTTTTATTTTCGATTTCATAATTAATAGTGTATTACATTGTTATTTAATCAATTACCTAAACAAATATATGTAATATATAATATTATATTCAATTTTACAGAGGCTACTTGTGAAATATTAAAAAGAAACTAAAACGTTTTCGTAATAATACCAAACTTCAATTTTTTGAAGCTATTGAAAACATTGGCTTCTTAAAAAAAAAATGGTTAAAAGGAATCATTTCAAATTTTAATTAAACAAAATAAATTTATGTAAATTTGCACCCTAATTTTATATAAAATGTTAGATAAAGTAAAAGAACTGATTGGTGAAGTGGCTGCATTTAATGCGGGAACTAAAGATGAAATTGAAGCTTTCAGAATTAAATATTTAGGAAGTAAAGGTTTATTGAAAGATTTATTTGCTGAATTTAAAAATGTTGATGCAGAATTACGTAAAGATTTTGGTCAGGCTTTAAACAAATTAAAAACATCTGCAGAAGATAAAGTTTCATCATTAAATGAAGTTTTAGAAAATGCTGTTGAAGACAAAGGGTTTTACGGCGATTTAACCCGCCCTGAAGAGCCAATTGAATTAGGTTCTCATCATCCAATTTCTATAGTAAAAAATAAAATAATTGAGGTTTTCTCTAAAATAGGATTTACTGTTTCTGAAGGACCTGAAATTGAAGATGATTGGCATAATTTTACAGCCCTTAATTTACCAGAATATCATCCGGCTAGAGATATGCAGGATACGTTTTTTATTGAAACAGATCCAGATATTTTATTAAGAACTCACACTTCTTCAGTGCAAGTTCGCTATATGGAAAATCATAAACCACCTATTAGAACAATTTCTCCAGGTAGAGTTTTTAGAAATGAAGATATTTCTGCACGTGCACATTGTATTTTTCACCAAGTAGAAGGTTTATATATTGATACTGATGTTTCATTTGCCGATTTAAAACAAGCTTTGTTATATTTCACTAAAGAAATGTTTGGGAAATCTAAAATACGATTAAGACCTTCTTATTTTCCATTTACAGAACCAAGTGCTGAGGTAGATATTTATTGGGGATTAGAAACTGAAACTGATTATAAAATTACAAAAGGAACTGGTTGGTTAGAAATTATGGGTTGCGGAATGGTTGACCCTAATGTTTTAAAAAACGCAAATATTGACCCTGAAATTTACAGCGGTTATGCTTTTGGAATGGGTATTGAGCGTATTGCAATGTTATTATACCAAATACCAGATATTAGAATGTTTTATGAAAATGATGTTCGTTTTTTAGAGCAATTTAAATCTGTAATATAAAATATTAAATTCCGCTCTAAAGCGGAATTTTTCTTTCCATTTATTATTATGAAAAAAGATATTGAAATACCTCAAGTAAGTGACGTTTTTATGGCGGTTGTTAAAGAGTATAATAAAGAATTTCAATGTGAAGATTGGAATGCATATATTATTAATAATAAAAATGTAGCTTTAGAAATGGTACTTATAGTATCAAAAGGATATGATGAAGACAAATTAATTGAAACGGCTGTTTTAAGGCATAAAATTGACAAATTACCAGCTAATTCTTATGCAAAAGTTGAATTAATGCAAGATGAAGTACTAAAACTTACAAACTTTTTTAATGTTACCTTTTTTGAAGCGTCTTCAATGTTTGATAAAAAATATGTTTTTGAAAAAAACTCAATAAAAGAAGGCAATTTAAGAATGATCCCTTTGTTAAATAAACGAGGAGTTATTATTAAATAAGGTCTCGGTTTAACTAGTTTTATGTTTATAATCAGCTACTAATAAATAGCTATCCATTATATCTCTTAAAGTTTTTTCCTGTATTGGTTTTGATATAAAACTATTACATCCTGCTTTTTCTGCTTTTTCTTTATCTTCAATTGTAGAATATGCTGTTTGAGCAATAATAGGCAAATTGGGTTTTAAAACTCTTATTTGTTTTGTTGCTTCATAACCATTTAGAATTGGCATATTTATATCCATTAATACAATATCAATAGCATCATTATTTTTACAAATATCAACAGCCTCTTTCCCGTTTTTTGCGTGTAAAATTTTAAAATCTATATCAATTTTTTCGGTTAATAATATTTCAATAAACATAAAATTAACTTCCTCATCCTCAACAATTAGCACCGTATATTTATTTGGTTCATTAATTATTTTGCTTTGTAATTCTTTATTCTCTAAAACCTTATTTACTGGTTTGTATGGAATTGATACTACAAATTTTGATCCCTTACCTTTTTCTGAAATTATTGAAATATTACCACCCAATAGCTCTGTATTTTCTTTAGCTATTGATAGCCCCAAACCTAAACCTCCACTATTTAGGGTTAGATTTGTTTCTTCTTGCGAAAATCTTTCAAAAATTGATTCTTGTTTAGTTACACAAATACCTATTCCAGTATCTTTAACAAACAACTCTAATTGACTGTTAATAAGATGATAGCCAAATTTAATATACCCTTTATTTGTGTACTTTAATGCGTTTTCAAGTAAATTACTTAATACTTTATTAAGCTTTGATCTATCCGTGAAAATAGTACTTTCATTATCCGAAAGTTGATTCATTAAATAAATAGGAATTCCATTTTCTTTGGCTTTTAAATCGAATATTGAAAACAATTCCATCAATAAATCATTTATACAAACAGAATTTTCAATTACTTTTACCTGTTTAGTTTCTAAACGAGAAATTTCTAAAATATCATCTATAACACGTAATAATTGATTTCCACTATTATTAATTATATTAATGTAATACTTTCTTTTTTCAACAGATAAGTTAGGTTCACTTAAAAAATTAGAAAATCCTAAAATTCCATTCATAGGAGTTCTAATTTCGTGAGACATATTGTGTAAAAACTCCGTTTTAAGCCTATTGCTTTCTTCTGCTTTATCTTTTGCTTTAATTAACTCTAAACGTTGCTCCTCTAATTCTATTAAAGCTTTTTTTCTTACAGATATATCTCTATGAGAACCAAACATTCTAATTACCTCTCCTTTCTCATTTTTTAAAACTTCTGCTCTTGCAAGAATCCAAATATACGAGCCATTTTTATGTCTATATCTAAATTCTGAAATGTACTGTTTTTTTGGATTTTTTAAATAACTTAATAGTTTTTGACGTTCTCGTTTAGATTCATCTGGATGTAAATGGTCCCTCCAATTAGAAACTTTATTTTCGAACTCATGATTTTTATATCCTAGTTGTTTTTTATAGTAAGTTGAAAAATAAATAGAATCCGTTTCAATATTCCAATCCCAAATACCTAAACCTGCCGCCGAAACTGCAAGCCTATATCTCTCATCACTTTTTTCAACTTTAATTTTAGATTTATTCAGCTCATATTCTACCTCTTTAAGAGCTGAAATATCAACAATAGAAACAATGGCTTTTCCTTTAGTATTAATTTCAGATTTTATAATTGCTGTAATTAACTTTCCATCAGCTCTTTTAAATTGTGTTTCGCCATAAAACTCTGACTTATTCTGAGCAACAGCTGTTAGCTCTTTTGCCATACTTTTAAAAGATTCTTCTGTATTTGTAGTTTCTAAAAGATCTTTTAATTCTTCAATTGAATTAACACCTATTAAATCAAAGGTGCTTTTATTAACTCTAATAATTTTAATTTTTGAAATACATTCAATTAAAAAATCTCGATTATTATTAAAGTAATCTTCTATATTTAATGTGTTAATTCCTGATTCTTTAATAAATTGTTTTACTTCAGAAAAATCCTCATCCCATAAAGAAACCGGGCTTTCATCAAATAAATTTCTAAATCTGTTTTTAATTTCAAAATGAAGTCTGTTCTTTTCAGATAGTTCGTTCGTTAATTTCTTTAATTCAAGATGTTTAACTTCTAATTCTTTATATACTTTTTTTAAATTTGAAATATTAGTAACCAAAGCAAAAGATCCAACTATAATATTTTCTTGATTATACACTGGAGAGGCGTTAAACAAGCAAGGAATGCTTTGTCCGTTAGCATTCATTAACTCTATTTCATAATTTGAAGATATACCGAATTTTCTGTTTTTAATTTCATTTTTAAAAATTTCATTATTTTTATCATTAACAAAATCATTTATATGTTTTCCAATAATTTCAGATTCTTTATACCCTAAAATAAAGCACATTTTGGTATTAACACTAACTGTTTTATCCTCTAAATCTATTATCCAATAGCCTTCATTTGCAGTTTTTAAAATTCTAGTTAAATAATCTTCTTTTTCTTTAATTAATTTATAGGCTTCTTTTAATTTTACCTCAGCAATTTTACGCTCATTTATATCTTCTTTTATTACAAGGTAATTTGTAATTTCTCCTTTTGCATTTTTTAACTGACTAATTGTAGCTTGTTCCCAATAAAGTTCACCTTTTTTATTTTTATTTTGAAATTCTCCTTTCCATATTTTTCCCGATGAAATAGTACTCCATAAATTAGAAAAATATGCTTTTGAATGATAATCAGACTTTAAAATATCAGGAATTTGGCCTAGTACTTCTGATTTAGAATAACCTATAATTTTAGAATATTTTGGATTTACATATTCAATAATACCATTTATATCTGTAATAATTATAGCGTTTGCACTCTGTTCTACAGCTGCTAAAAGCTTTTTGTTTTCAATTTCTTTTTGTTTAATATTTGTTAAATCTCTAAAAAGACAAAATTTAATTGTTTTATTATTAATTGATTTTATTTCTTTTAATATTATTTCAATAGAAAAAATTGAACCATCTTTTTTAACACCTTCTACTTCTATTAATTTTTCTGAATTATTTTTAAAATTATTTTTAATAAAATCTTGGTGCTTTTTTGGAAAAAGTAATTCAATTCCATAAAACCCAACTAATTCATTTGATGCATAACCAAACATTTTTTCAAATGCTTTATTAACACTTTTTATTATTCCCTTATCGTGAATTAAAATTCCTTCGTAGATAGAGTTAGATAATTCTTCAAATTTTATTCTAATTTCATATAAAATATCTTCATAAATAATTCTTTCAAGTATTTTTTCAATTTTTATAGAAATAATTTTAAGAATTGTTTTAATTGTTTCTACATCCTCTAAAGGTCCGTCATTCATTACAGAGAGCAACCCTATAGGCTCTTTACTTGAGTTTAATATAGATATTCCAACAAAGCCGCTAACATTCAAATTAACTAGCATTTTATCTAAAGGAAAAACACTTTGAATGTTTTCTTGATAAACACATACTCTTTTATCAATTACATTTTCATAAGGAGTATTTAACAGATTATAAGTTATATTTGGTTTTAAACCTCCATCTCCATAAGAGATAATTGATTCAGCAATTAAAGGCTGATTTACTGAATATTTACTTATTAAAACATATTTAACCCCCAAACAACTTGATAAATATTTTGCTGTTTTTTTCAAAAATTCATCAGAAGATATATTGTAGCCGTTTTCAATTAGAAAATCTAATGTACTTTCAATTGGGTTAGGTTGAAGAGCCATTTTAGGAGTTTAGGGTTTACTAAAAAATAATATCAAATAAAATTATTTCAAAGTTTATTAAATTGGTGACGAATTTACAAAAAATTTTAATTACTAATTATCAATAAAAATTCAATTACATATTAATCAAAAATGTTAATTAATTCAAATTAAAAAACCCAATGAATTGTATATTTTTTTTATATTTTTAAAAAATGAAAAATCACCTATTTGTTTTATTTACTTTTTTATATTTTTTTACAGCAGCTCAAAACACTCCTTTATATGTTGGAACCTTTACTGAGGAAAACAGTGAAGGAATTTACAGCTACAACTTTAACACTAAAACAGGAGAATTAACTCATAAAAAACTTGTAGCTAGCGTTGAAAACCCTTCATTTATAACATTTTCATCTAATAAAAAATATCTTTATACTGTAAGTAAAGATAAAAAAAGCCAATATGCTATATCATATTCAGTTGCTAAAAACGGTAAATTAAACTTTATAAATAAGGTAAATAGTAATGGAACTGGCCCTTGCCATATTCAATTAAACAAATCTAATAACAAATTAGTTGTTTCAAATTATGGAGGCGGAACCATCTCTATTTACAATGTAAATAATAACGGAAGTATTGATAAGGCATTTCAAGTTTTGGATCATAATTTACCTAATGATAAATCTAGGGCTCATTCAGCTCAATTTTTTAAAAACAACCTATTTATAGCCGATCTTGGACGAGATTTTTTAGCTCATTATGTTGAAAACAACAATAATTATACATTGAATAAAAATTACAAAATGAAAGATGGTGCAGGCCCTAGACATTTTGAAATTTCAAAAAAAGGAAAATATATTTTTGTGATAAATGAATTAAATTCAACAATTTCCGTTCTTAAGAAAGACAAAAATAATTATAAAAACATTCAAGATATTAGTACCTTAAAAGATGATTATACCGGTAAAAACTCCTGTGCTGATATTCATTTATCTAAAAACAAACAATTTTTATACGGTTCTAACAGAGGTGAGAATAGCATTGTAGTTTTTAAAATAAATAAAAAGAATGGTTTGCTTCAAAAAGTACAAAGTATAGATGTAGAAGGAGACTGGCCTCGTAACTTTACGTTAAGTCCAAATGGTAAATTTTTACTAGTAGCAAATAAAAAAAGTAATAATATAAGCGTATTTAATATTGATAAAAATTCTGGTAAATTAGATTTTTTTAAGAGTTTTAGTGCTCCAAGCCCTGTTTGCTTATTATTTTAATTCGAAGTAATAAATGTTTTCAGAATCATTATATCTATAAGTTGTTAAATAACCACTTTTTTCGTCTTTAAAAATAACTCCTAAATCATCAAATTCAGAATTAAAAGAATCTGCTTTTTGGGGGATTCCCCATATACCGTTTTCTCTTTCTAATTTATATATATTAAAATCACCTGTTTCTTTAGTTATCCCTTCTAAATAAATCTTATCATTTTTATTTACAAATAATGATCTTATAGCTCCTTCTTTATTAAGATTAGACGAAAAATATATGGTATTTTTATTATAATAAATAGGGTTAATAATTTCATAATCTGGTTGGCAAATAAATATTACATCTCCCTTTTCCCATTCATTTTTATCATTTCTAACAAACTCTAATAAGTGTAAAGATTCTTGTTCATTTGTTACAACAATCATTTTTTTCCCATCTTTTGAAATTGATGGATAGGTATATGAAAAATCTTTATTGCAAATATTAAGAGGCCTATTTTGTTTAATTTTTAAACCATCAATAACACCTTTTACCACAGTAAAATTATAACTATAATTTTTACCTATTCTTTTAGCAACCCCTGTAAAATAAACTTCATTATTATAAATAGATAAAGCTCCAAGAGCATAACTAGCCCCAATTTTTATTTTTTTAGACGCTAGTTTATCGTCCGTAAAAAACAACTTATAATTATCTAATTTACCTTTAGAGGAATAAATTAATCCATTTTTATAAATGGTAGGAAAAATATTTCCATCAGAATTTATGGATGCTTGTGATTCGTATAACTTAATGTTATTATTCTCACTAATAAGTATTTTTTCTTGAGCACTTACATAGTTTAAAAATAAAAGTACAATTATGAATATTCTATTTTTCATATGAAACAATATTTTAAATCTCTGCATAAAAATTAAATACAGTTTTTTAAAACAAAATTAATGCATACTAATTTAATTTATAAATAATCTTCAAAATGCTCTTTTAAAATACCTTGCATTAGTTCAACTGTTAATGGTTTATTTTGAAAACCACTAACCTCTATAATGTTTTTACTTTTAGTTAAATCATCTGGGTTTAATGAAGAAGTTAACATAACTAATACTATTTTTCCTTTTTTACTTTCATCAAGTTTATGGTATTCTTCAAGAAATTCCCACCCATTCATACCTGGCATATTAATATCTAAAAAAATAAGATCTGGTTGAGGGTGTTTACCTTCACTTGTTGACTCGAGGTACTTAAGTGCTTCTATTCCATTTTCAGCCATCTCAACTTTTTCAGCACAATCAACTTTATTAATAACCCAATCATGAATAAAATTTATTGCGTCATCATCGTCAATTAATAAAATACAGTTTAACTTTTTCTTCATATTTATTTAATTTAAATTTATTGGAATTGTAAAGTAAAAAGTTGTTCCTTCTCCCAATTCTGAATCTACCCAAATTTCACCTCCGTGTAAATATACAATTTTATCACAATGTGCCAATCCTATACCTGTTCCGTCAAAATTACCTCTTCTATTTAACCTTTGAAAAATTCCAAAAATATTACGATTATTTAAATTTTCAATTCCAATACCATTATCTGTAACAGAGAATTTCCAATATTGATCATCTCTATCAACTGATACTTTAATTTGAGGATTAAGATCCTTTTTATGAAATTTAATAGCATTACTTATTAAGTTTAAAAATAACAAATGAAGCTCCTTTTTATAAACTTTTATTGTTGGTAGTTGGCCTACCTCAATTGTTGCATTTGAGTCTTTTATATTACCTGAAAGATCATTAATTATTATAGTATTTAATATTTCGTTAATATTAACCTCTTGTAATACTTTATCAGCTCCAATACGAGAATAATCTAAAAGACCCTTTATTAAACTGCTCATTCTAGTTGTAGATCTATCAATAAAATTTACGCAATTATTAGTTACTTCATCTATTTCATTTATTTTCTTTTGCTTTAAAATATTAACCATTCCTCTTATAGATCGTAAGGGTTCTTGCAAATCATGTGAAGCAATATATGTAAATTGTTCTATTTCCTTATTTTTTAGTTGTAAGTTTTCATATTGCGATGAAAGCATTGTAAGGCTCGTAATATCTTGTCTTATTGTAAGAAATTGATAAATTTCACCTTTTTCATTTTTAAATGGAATAATTGAAGTGTGTACCCAATAAAAACTACCATCTTTTGCTCTATTTTTTATACCTCCAATCCAAACTTTACCACTTTTAATTGTTCCCCAAAGCTCTTTAAAAAATGCTCTTGAATGATGACCTGAATTAATAATTTTATGTGTTTTACCAATAAGCTCGTCTCTACTATATTTAGAAATTTCACAAAACTTATCATTTACCGAAGTGATAATACCGTTTGCATCAGTAGTTACAACAATAGAGCTTTCATCTAAAGCTTGTTTAAACTGTTTAAGTTCAAAATTAGTTTGATATAATGAATTTTTAAAAATTTCTCTTTCTAAATCTCTTTTATTTATTTGAACAGCAATACCAATAATATAAAAAATGGAAACTATTAAAGCAATAATTATATAAATTATAAACCCAAAATTAAAACTAACAATATTATTGTTTACTAAATATAATAACGTAAAACTCATTAACAAAATCATTATAAAGTTATACGGTACTATTATTCTTATTAATTTACTTCCTGCATATTTACTTAAAACTAAATTGTAAAATTTTTTTGATGCGTTTTTTAAAGAAAGTATACTTGAAAACAAAAAAAACATTAATCCAGTTTGAAAGGCGGCTGAATTAATAAAATTCAAATTTTCTTCTCCTGGCATCTGTAAAAAATAACTTAAAACTAAAAATAAGGAGAATAATATTATAACAATAAAAACAAATTGAGTTCTTTTATTAGTTTGTTTCTTTTTAGATTGCATTCCCCAAATAGCAATTCCTAGAAGCAAAAACCCAACAGCTGTAATTGGTGACATTCTGCCTGGTAAAACTGTTGTAGAAGTATCTTTAATAAAAATAGTATCAATACCTAAATTAATACTAAAAATATACTCTAATAAAGTTAATGATGCTAAAAATAGCACTCCACTAATTATAATTGCATTTAAGGATTTATAATATTTGCTTTCTTTTATAAAAAATAACACACAAGTACTTAGTAAAAAAAATGATAATGCTGTATTAAATTTCATTGTTGGTCCCTCAGAGTTTACACCTAAAATATTTTGTGTATGAAACAACCACCCAGCAATTATTAATAAACTAACTGATAAGACAAAAAAACAAATTACTATTAATAGTGAATTAATTTTTTTAGTAGAGATAATTTTTTTGATTTTTTTGGGGCTAATAATCTTTTTCATTTTTTTTAATAGTTTGGGGTAAACTATTATAAACACTAAAGTTTAAAATTTTTGGTTAAAAATACTAAGTTTTATTTAAATCTGTCCATTGTTTTCTAAAGAACTAACAATTTCAGCAAGCTCCTTAGAATTAATAGGTTTTATAATGTAATCAGAAATTTCACTTATCTTTTTAGCTCTTTCTATATCAATAGGATCTACTGAAGAAGATACCATATAAATAGTTATATTTTTACCAACTTTTGGAGCTATTTTAACGTACTCTTCCATAAATTGAAAACCATCCATTATTGGCATATTTATATCTAAAAAAATAACATCAGGCAAATCTTTAATATTTGCAACATTTTCAATCATAAAATCTAATGCTTCTTCACCATCTGAAAACATAAGTACTTTTCTAGATAAATTATGTGTTTCTAAAGTTTTAGTGATTGTATATTGATAAATTTCATCATCATCAACTATACATATGATAAAAGGTTTTTTCATAATAAATATTAAAATGTTATTGTAAATGTTGTTCCTTCATTAACCTTACTTGTTGCAGAAATGGTTCCTCCCATAGATTCAATTTGAATTTTAGTAAGATATAACCCAACTCCTTTTGCCTCGGTATGTCTGTGAAATGTTTTGTTTAACCCAAATAATTTATGGCCATGTCTATTTAAGTCTATCCCAAGTCCATTATCCGTTATTGAAAGCTGAATTTTACCATTATTAATGGTTGTTTTAATTACAATTTTTGGCGCGCGCTCTTCAGACCTATATTTAATAGAATTTGTTATTAAATTTAAAAAAATACTTTCCAAATAAGTTCGGTTATAAATAATACTAGGAGCTTTAGAAAAATCTCCAAATAAATTAGTGTCTGTCTCTATTATTTGGCCTGTTAATATTTCTTTTGTTTTATTTAAAACATCTTTAAAAAGTATATTTTCAATATTTTTTGAGCTATCATCTCTAATTTTTATAGCATCAACCAAGGTATTTAATGTTGAAGTTAAATGATTAATTACCTTTTCAAATTTTTCAAATAATAAATTTTTCTCATCATCCGTTTCAGACATTTTATAAAAATTTAGCAATGAGTTAAGGTTACTAACAGGTGCCCGTAAATTATGAGATGTAATATGTGCAAAACTAGCTAGTTGACTATTTTGACTAGTTAATTTTTCTGTAAGAATTTCAAGATTATTTTTTGCATCTATAATTATTTTTTGATTTTCAACACTTTCACTAATATCTGTACCAACTCCAATAAAACCAGTAATTTCACCTTTATTGTTTCTAAGTGCTGTAATTATTAAATGTACAGGAAATTTTGATCCATCTTTACGAACATATGTCCATTGTCTTGATTCTGATTCTCCTTCTATTGCATTTTCAATAAAAATATTAAATCCACTAATTTGTCTACCATACAATTCAGATAGCTCTATCCCTCTCTCAATAGCTTCTTCTTTTAAATGAATTATCTGTGGTGTTTGTAATCCAATCATTTCCTCTGCAGAATATTGCAACATGGTTTCTGCTCCTTGATTAAAATGAGTAATTAAACCATTTTTATCTGTTCCAATAATTGAAATAGGCCCAGAGTTTAATATTGCTTTTAACTCTTCATTCACAAAATTTAAAGCATTCTCTGTGGTCTTAATTTCATTTATATCCTGAAACACACCGTAAAGCATAACACATTTATCATCCTCAAATTCAGGCTGACCAATAACTCTGGTCCAAACAATATTTCCTTTTGCTGTAACTAACTTTAATTCTATATCAAAAGAAGTTCCTTTCTCTATAGCAATACTAATAGCTTTTTGAATTTTTATTCTACTTTCTCCTTCTTTATAAAAATTAATTGCAGTTTCTAAAATTGGTTTATAATCTTTTGGTACTTCATGTATTTCACGCGTTACTCTACTCCAAATAACCTCTCCTGTAATTAAATTAACTTCCCAGGTTCCTATGCGCGCTATTTCATTGGTATTATCTAATATTTTTTCAATTCTAAGCTTTTCTTGATCTTTTTCTTTAATATTGGTTATATCAGCAGTATACATTAATAACCCTCCAATATTTCCTTTAGAAATATACCAAGGACGAACATCCCAAGTAAGCCATTGGGTAGTTCCGTCAGCTCTTTTAAATGGAGCTTCATCACATTTATTAATTGCCCCATTTAAACACTCTTTATGATCCTGTTTCCAATCATCACCTATTTCCGGGAAAATATCATAATGTGATTGTCCAATAATTTCCCGATCTGTTAATTTGTAATCTTCTCTCCAGTGTTGTGAAGCTGCTATGTATTTCATTTCCTTATCAAACATAGCAATAGCATTTGGGGCTTGTTCAATAAATATTTTTCCTAGTTTTGCACTTTCTTCTATTTTATCCTTAAGCAGCTTAAGTTCTTTCAAATTATTACTAATCTTTTCTTGAGAAGACAGTAATTCTTTATTTGTTTTTTCAAGAACTTGATTTTTTAGAAAATATAAATTATAAACCGGTTTAATAATATAAAAAAACTGAAAAATTAAAATTAGTATAACTATAAAAGCAAGTAAATATAATATCGTTTTAAAATTACCAAGCTTTTTATCAGCACTTTTTGCATATTCATTAACAATGGTATCCATTGTTGTTAAAAAAGCTAAATCCGCAGATTCAAGCGCTTTTAAGTCTTTAATAACTTGTTCAGATCCAGTATTATTTATTATTTCCTTACTATATTTAAGTATTTTGTTTTGATAAGGTTTAATTATATTAAACAAAGAATCGATGGTTTTATTACCATATTCTTCATTTATTGAAATTAAATAATTGGTAGCATCTTCCCATTCTCTAGTAAGTGATTTTAATTCTTTAACGTATAATTTTGAATCATTTTTTTCTACAGTTTTAATAATATAGTTGAGCTTAGTAATACGTTGACTTAGCATACGTTGTTTACCAGATACGTTTATAATATGAGCGTCCGATTTCTTTAGGTTAATGCTATTTTGAACAACTGATAACATTAAAGCTATTATTACTATAATAGAGGCTAAAAATATTAAATATCTTTTTCTTATCGATTTATTTATTTTATTCATCGTGAACAAATTATTTTATTTAGCTTATTTGAAATAATTAATAGTCACAAAATAAATGTTGTGAATAATACTTTTATAACTAATTAATTTTCCTAACGTCTAAAAAATTATGTCTTCGGTAATTTTAGCAATTTAAATGCGTTTTTAATAAATATTTAAAAATGAATAAATTCCTTAAACATTCCTTTTATTATTCAAAACGCTCCAAATGTACATCTTTTTTTACAGATTATAAAAAAATGAAAAAATGCGTTTGCTTTTATAAAGCATTGTTAAAGAGTTCTCTTATTAAGTATTTTCTTTAAAAAGATCGGGTATTAAATTATATTTTTGAAGTAGTTTTAATTATAATTCAATTAAGCGCATTGTAAAGGCATCAACTTTTTCCCAATTGGTATATTCAATTTTAATGTTTTTATCGGTTGGTCCCTTTGTCATCCACATTATAAACTGAATCATAATTCTATCAAAAGTTTTATACTTTTTATAATCTAACATTCCTGCAAATACTTCAACTATTGTTGGTTTCCAGTTTATTGTTTTAAAGAATTTTATAACATATGGGTTTGTATCTGGTTTGTTTTTTTCAGGCTTTCTAGCAACCAAGTTTACGGAGAAAAATGCTGTTTTAATGGTATCTAGCTTTTGTTTATTAGAATTTATAAATGCTATTATTTTTTCATTATGAACTCCATATCTAATACTAGACCCAATAATTAGTTTATTAAAATTTTTAACATCTTCGTTAAAATCATCTATTGAAAAAAGCTCAATTTCTAAGTCTTTATTTCTAAATATTTCAACTATTCTATTACAAATTTTTAATGTTTGTCCATCTATTGTTGCGTAAATAATACCTACTCTATTACTCATAAATAATATTTTTCAACTATAAAGATACCAAATAACAATTTTTAAGTTTATGATTAATATCAATAAAAAAAGCTTGTTCTAATAGAACAAGCTTTAAGTTTTTAAAAGATTTTATTTACTGCTTATACAACTTTTACGTTAACTGCATTTAAACCTTTTTTACCTTCTTTAAGCTCAAACTCAACTGTGTCACCTTCTCTGATTTCATCAATCAATCCTGAAATGTGAACGAAATAATCTGTGTTTGAACCATCTTCTGTTACAAATCCAAAACCTTTAGATTCGTTAAAAAATTTTACTGTACCTGTTTTCATTGTTAAATAATATATTAAAGCACTAAGTTACTATTATTTCGTTGTTTAAGTAATCTTTTTATAGATTTTTATACTAATTTTTTATAAACACCCCTAATCTAACTTATCTGTTAAGGCTTTAAACACCTTTTTGGGGTTTTTATTTTTATACAAAATCTCATAAACCGCGTCAATTATTGGAGTATTTGCACCATTTTCATCTTTAATCTTATACGCACTTTTTGCTGCATAATAACCTTCGGCAATCATACTCATTTCCATTTGGGCACTTTTTACGGTATATCCCTTTCCTATCATATTTCCAAACATTCTGTTTCTACTAAATACTGAATATCCTGTAACCAATAAATCACCTAAGTATGCAGAATTATTAATATTCCTCTTCATTTTATGAACCTTTTTAATAAAACGTTTCATTTCACGAATTGAATTAGACATTAGTACCGATTGAAAATTATCTCCATATCCCAAACCATGTGCTATTCCTGCCGCAATTGCGTAAATGTTTTTCAACATTGCCGCATATTCTGTTCCAATTATATCATCAGAAGTTTTAGTTTTAATGTATTCACTTGCCAGGCATTTACTTAATACACTTGCCTTTTTTTTATCCATACAAGCAATTGTTAAATATGATAAACGTTCCATTGCAACCTCTTCTGCATGACATGGACCTGTAATTACTCCAATATTTTCAAATGGAATATTTAACTTTTCATTAAAATGTTTACCTACTATCAATCCGCTTTCTGGAATAATTCCTTTAATGGCTGAAAAAATTATTTTTGAAGTTAAAGGCTCTTTTATCTTATCAAGTTCATTTTTTACAAAAGCAGAAGGAATTGCAAAAATTAAAATATCAGCATAATCTACCATTTTATTTATATCACTAGATATATACAATTGATCAACATTAAAAGTAGCCGAACTTATATAATTTGGGTTGTGCTCGTTCTCTTTTATATATTTAACAACACTTTCATTTCTTACATACCAACCAACTTGCTCTAAATTTTCACATAACATTTTTACAATTGCCGTTGCCCAACTTCCACTTCCAAAAACAGCAATTTTAGGATTATTATAATTCATTTTATAAAATTTTATTCATTCAAAAGTAAAAAAACTAATTGAAATCGGTCTCTAAAAACTACTAAACAATAGTTAAATTGTATTTTAATTTTACAAACAATAATGAACCTTCTTCAAAGTAATTACAATTTATTGTAAGCTATTATTACATTTGTATTTTTATACAATTAATTTAAATTAACTTGAGCATTCTTAAACGATTTTTTAAAGACACACTTATTTACGGTTTTGCAGCTGTTTTGCCTAGAGTTATTAACTTTTTACTGGTAAAAGTGCATACCGATGCTTTACCAAAAAGTAATTATGCTGAGAATGCTAACTTTTATATTTGGGCTGCTCTTTTCTCGGTTTTATTAACTTTTGGGTTTGAAACTGCTTTTTTTAGGTTTTATAAAGACGAAAAAAAGAAAGATGCCTTAGTTTCTACTTCATTTATAAGTTTATCAATTTCAGCAATTTTGTTTGTGATTGGAACCTTCTATTTTGCCGATTTTTTTATTAATTTTTTCGATTTTACATCAAATCCAACTCAATTAAAATTATTTATAGCAATTATGGCTGTAGATACACTAGCTGTTATCCCATTTGCCTTCTTAAGAGCTTCAAACAGGCCTATTAGATACGCTACAATTAAACTTATAAACGTTGCAATAATAGTATCTATAAACCTCTTATTTTTAAAATTTATTCCTAATTTTTTAAACGAAGGTAAAACCGTTCCCTTAGTCTTAAAAGAAGCCTATGAAAACACCTATATAGTTAACTTTATATTTATTGCTAACATAATTGGTAGTATTGTTTCGTTTCTATTGCTATTTCCAATTTTACTTAAGTTTAAATGGAGTTTTGATCGTTCAATTTTTAAAAAAATGATTTCCTATAGCTGGCCAATTGCAATTGCTGGTGTAGCTTATGTAATTAATGAGAATTTAGATAAACTTCTTATTGGTAGAATGCTAGATAAAAATGCAATGGGAATTTATGCGGCTTGTTATAAACTAGCAATTTTTATGAACCTTTACATAATGGCTTTTAGATTAGGTGCAGAGCCTTTCTTTTTTAACCATTCTACAAACAAAAATGCAAAACATACATATGCATTAATCCTCAATTATTTTATAATAATTGGAGCACTAGTATTTGTTGGAATTGTTGTTTTTATTGATCTTTTAAAAATTCCTTTTATAAACAAAAATTATTGGGATGCTATTGTAATTGTTCCTGTTGTTTTATTAGCAAATCTATTTTTAGGAATTTATCACAATTTATCTATTTGGTATAAATTAACAGATAAAACCAGATTTGCAATGTATTTTTCTATAATTGGAGCCTTAATTACTATTGTTTTAAATGTAATTATGATTCCTAAAATAGGATTTATGGCATCAGCTTGGGCTACATTAATCGCTTACGGAACTATGATGCTTCTCTCCTATTTTATTGGTAAAAAACATTATCCTGTACCGTATAATATTAAAAAAACATTAAGTTATTTATTAAGTGCTATAGCAATATCTTACCTCTCTTTCAATTATTTTAGAGAAAACTATTTGGTGTCTGTACTTTTAGTTATTCTTTTTGGAATTTTAATATTTATAAATGAAAAAAAGGAGTTATTAGCAATTTTAAAGCGAAAACATTAAAGTATATGCTTGAGTATAAATTCAATGAAAACTCCAATATTCTTGAGGTTAATTATTCTGGAACTGTAACTTTATCCGAAATTGTTAATTATATAATTAACACAAAAAATAATAAGAAATATCCAAGAACATTAAAAATAATATCAAATTCAGAAAAAGCTATCTTTGATTTTTCAATTGACGACTTAAATATAATTGTAGAAGAAAATAATAAATCCCTAAAAAATTACGATTGTATTATTGATGCTATTTTAATTGACAATCCCATAAATACAGTACTTACTATGTTGTACAAAGAGCTTGCCGAAATAAATAACTATAAGATTGAAATTTTCGCAACTAAAAGTGCGGCTTTAAACTGGTTAAATAACTCATAATAAACTACAAAAAAATGCAAATACAAATAATTAATAAATCTAAACACGAATTACCCAACTACGAAACTATTGCTTCTGCCGGAATGGATTTACGAGCAAATATTAACGAAGCTATTACTTTAAAACCATTAGAGCGTACAATTATCAAAACAGGATTATTTATTGCATTACCTGTTGGAACAGAGGCACAAGTTAGACCAAGAAGTGGGTTGGCAGCAAAAAAAGGAATTACTGTTTTAAATGCTCCTGGAACTGTAGATGCAGATTATAGAGGAGAAATCGGTGTTATTTTAGTTAATTTATCTAATGATAATTTTGTAATAAATGATGGTGAACGTATTGCTCAATTAGTAATTGCAAAACACGAACGTGCTGAGTGGGATGTAGTTGAAGTATTAAGCGAAACTGACCGTGGTGCTGGTGGATTTGGAAGTACTGGAGTTTAGATATTTATATTTTATATTCTAATATAGAATCCACACAAACTAAAAAAAGTAATGGTAAATATTGATGTAAAAACATTATTCATTTTCTCAGCAGCCGCAAATATATTTATTATAGCTTTATTTGCTATTTACATTAGAATATATAAAGAAAAAAATCCTATTATTGATATTTTTGTATTATCAAGAGTATTAGGTATCCTTTTTTTAATAATACTCTCATTAAGAGACGGTTTACCAAGCCATTTAAGTATTATTATAAATAGCACTATCTATTTATTTCTTGTGTATTACGAACTTTATTGTATTTCTTTTATTGATCGAAAATTTAATTTTAGGCACTTTAAACAATACCTATTAATTCCATTAATTTTATCTATTATAGCCTATTTTTTTATTACCTCTTCTGAAAGTCACAGAATAGTTATTATGTCACTAAATGTTGCCATAATGTATATAATTTCTAGTTATATACTTTTAACAGCTAAAGGAAAAACTAAAATACAATACTTAACAGGATATATGTTTACCATAATTTCTTTGTTAATTTTAACACGTAGTTTTGGAGCTCTTAAAATAAATGGAGTTGAAATGTATTCAATGAATTATGTTATGGTAATACCTGTCATTTTTTACCTAACTCTTAACTTGATTTTCCCATTACTTTTAATTTTTATTTTAAAAGAAAAAGACAATTTAAAACTGCGTGAATTAAACAAAAGTAAAAATAAGTTCTTTTCAATTATTGCACACGACTTAAGAGGTCCGCTTGGAGGTCTTCAACAAATTGGGGAGCTTCTTTGGTTAAACAATATAAATGATGAAGTAAGAGAAAAATTAACCAAAACTCTTTACCAAAACAGTAAAAACACATTCAATTTATTAGATAATTTATTAAAATGGGCAAATGCAAATGCTGGATTAATTGTTTGTAAACCTACAAACCTAAATATTCAGGAAATTATAGCTAATAATATTCATCTTTTTAAATCACAAATTAAATTAAAAAACCTCTCGTTAAATTGTAATTTTAAAAATGATTTATTTGTTTATGCCGATTCTAATATGATAGATACAGTTATTAGAAACCTTATATCAAATTCTATAAAATTTACACCTGATGATGGGGAAATTGAAATTGATTTAGATAAAATTGATGAAACTAACAATACTTGTACAATTGTAATAATTGACAACGGAGTTGGTTTAGATAAAGAGACGCAATTAAAGGTTTTTGAATTAAATTCTACGGTTTCAACTTATGGAACCAATAAAGAAAAAGGGACTGGTTTAGGTTTAAAACTTTGTAAAGAGTTCTTAACATTAAACAACGGAAATATTAGGGTTAAGAGTAATGTAAAAAATGGAACTAGGGTTTATGTTTCATTACCTTTAAGCACTTATAAAACAGCTATTTAATTACATATTTATAAATACATGTTGATTCGTTTCTAACTTTTTTGGACTTTCAAAATAAATAATTTTATTATTTAATATTGCTTCAATTAGATAGTAACTACCTTTAAAATAAGAAGAAATAACAGCTACTTTTTTATCTGAATTATCAACAGTTTTAATTTCATTTGGATAGAAAAGTGTTTTGTTTTTTACTCCTGAAATTTCAGATGAAATATTATTAATTTCATTAAAAAATGAAGCCACATATGCAGATTTTGGATTATTATAAATTTTCTCTGGAGTTCCTTTTTCTACTATTTTAGCATCTTTTAAAACTATAATTTCATCAGCAAATGATAGCGCATCTGTAGTATCGTGTGTTGCAACTAAACACAAAATATTTTTAGATTTTAAATATTTAAAAAGATTTCTCCTTAATTTATTTTTTCTAAAATTATCAATATGGCTAAAAGGTTCATCTAACAATAAAACTTCTGGTTCTTTTGCCAATACTTTTGCAATGGCAACACGCTGTTTTTGACCTCCGCTCAAGTTTTTAACCTTTGTTTTTAAAAAGTCAACCATATCAACAACTTCTAACAATTCGCTTATTCTTTGGCTTCTATTTTCGTCTAAAAACGATAAATTTTTACCAATATTTTCCTCAACAGTTATATAAGGCATTAAATCGAAATCTTGCGGAAGGTATTTCATAAAATCTTCTCCCGGAATTAAATAGAAATTAGGTCCAAGTAACTTTATATCATTCCAGTAAACTGCACCTTTTTCAATATGAAGTAAGCCATAAATAATTTCTAAAAGTGTGCTTTTTCCACAACCACTTTCACCAACAATGGCAACATAATCCCCTTTATTAGCCGTAAAACTAATATTTTTTAATACTTCTTTTAAAGTATAACCAAATGATATGTTATCTACTTTTAACATTATTTATTCAAAACCAATATGTAATAATGCGTCACCATGAATAACAACAGGAGAATGATTTGAATTTAAAATATACCCTTCTTGTGGGTTTTTAAATATTTTTTCAAAATCACCATATGGGTCAGATATACTACCTAATTTAATTCCTTTTTCAACTTTTTGCCCCGCTCTAATATATGATCTATACATCCCTGAATGTCTAGCTCTAATCCATTTTGAACTTTGAATAATAATAGGAGTTTTATCTTGTGAAGGTACTATAATTTTTGAAGAAAAATCTCGTAACCCTAAATAATGCATTACATTTATAGCGCCTTGAATACCTGATTTTGTTACACTTTTATCAAAATTCAACGATTTTCCACCTTCAAAAAGCAAAACTTTTTTACCTAATTTTACCATTGAATTTCTAAATGTTTTTTCCTGGCTTTTACTAAACACAATAAAAGGTGCTCCAAACACTTTTGCTAATTCTAAAGTAGCAGCATCTGTTCCATTTATTCTTACTTGAGAATAATTAAAACGTTGCGCTCCACCTGTATGATAATCTATACAATAATCAATTTTTGGAATCACTTCTGTCATTAAATAATAAGCAAATTTACTTGCAGAAGAGCCTTTTTTAGAGCCAGGAAACATTCTATTTAAATCTCTACCATCAGGAAATTCTCTTGTTTGGTTTAAAAACCCAAAAACATTTAATAAAGGAATACAAATAATAGTCCCTTTTTCAGGTTTATGATAACCAGCAGCTATAATCTGACGTACAATTTCTATTCCGTTAGTTTCATCTCCATGAATACCGCCAACTAATAATAAACAAGGTCCTTTTTCTTTACCTCTAGAAACAATAATAGGAATATCAATTTTTGAACGTGTTGTTAAACGCGCAATATCCATATTAATTGTTACCGTTTCTCCTAACCCAATCTTTTGATTGAGAATTTTAAAATCATTCGGCATGACGCTCTATATAATGAATAATTTTACCTGCAATATCTCTTCCAGTAGCTGACTCAATTCCTTCTAAACCCGGTGAAGAATTTACTTCTAAAATTAATGGTCCTCGTTCAGATTGTAACAAATCAACTCCAGCAACACCTAACCCCATAACACGCGCAGCTTTTAAAGCTGCATTTTCTTCATCAACGGATAATTCAATAATTTCTGCTGAACCTCCTCTATGTAAATTAGAGCGAAACTCTCCTTCTTTACCTTGTCTTTTCATTGCTCCAATTACAACACCATCAACCACAAAAACACGAATATCAGCGCCTTTTGCTTCTTTTATAAATTCTTGTGCTATTACACGAGCTTGTAAGCCGTTAAAAGCTTCTAATACTGAAGTTGCAGCAGTACGCGTTTCAGCTAAAACTACACCCAAACCTTGTGTACCTTCTAGCAATTTAATAACTACTGGTGCTCCACCTACACTATCAATTACATCATCTACGTTTTTTGAATAGTTTGTAAAAACCGTTTTAGGCAAACCTAAACCTGCTCTTGAAAGTACTTGTAAACTTCTTAATTTATCTCTTGATCTCATTAATGCCTGAGATTCTACAGCTGTAAAAACTTTCATCATTTCAAACTGACGCACCACTGCTGTTCCAAAAAATGTTACAGATGCACCTATTCTAGGTATTACAGCATCAATACCTGTTAACAATTCTTCTTTATATCGTATAGCTGGTTTTTTCTTTTCAATTATAATATCACATTTAGTATGATCTACAATTATCATTTCATGATTTCTCTTTTTACCAGCTTCTACCAACCTTCTAGTAGAGTATAAATTTGGATTTCTTGATAAAATAACAATTTTCATTTTGATGCTTTTTTGTTTAATTTTTTAAATGATATATTTTTTTTAGCAGTATCTATTATAAATTTTTTAGATAAAAATTTTCTTCCTAAAAGAACAGGATATGTCATTGATCCTCTTTCTGTTAACGACAATTCAATGGTATGAATTTCATTAAAAATAAGAATATCTGTTTTTACTATAAATCTATCTTCAGTAATTCCATTCGAACTTTTTACACTTTTTAGAATAAACTCTTTAAATGTGAAGTATTTATCGTGGTATTTTTCATGTTCTGGATCTAAGAATTGACATTTTAAAATATTATTTTCTAATTCAATATGATGACAATGAAAACTAGAAGTGTATGCACCTGTATCTACTTTTATGTCAATCCCAAATAATTCCAATTTTGGAAAATCTACGATATCTGTTCTTCCAAGTAACTTTTTTAAAGGTTCAGTTTTCAAAAAATAAAATGTTATTACTAAAGTTATAAAATGATGTTAAAACCATTTAATTATTCATATTAAAAGTACATTTTAAAGATAATTAAAATGTGTGTTCTAAATTATTTAAAATAGATTCAATTTTGGTTTCTTCCAGATCTAAATCTAATAAATTAATTGCCATTTTTATAGTACTACAATATTCCAAATAAATAAATTCATCAGTAATAAATTCATTTTGCAAAAGGTGAACTAAAGCAGTAATCATTGGTTTATCAACCAATTGAACTGATTTATGCTTCTTTTTCATGGAATTCTTCTTTATTTCAGCAATCTTATATAAGTCTTCTATATTATAATTTATTTTACAAAATCTTAAATCTATCAAAACTTTATCAATAAATTCCCATTCAGGTTTTTGTGTAAAATCTAAAATATGCCTTTCATATGTTTTAATACAAAAATCACCTTCAAATTTAACAGTCAACAGATTTTTATTGATAAAGGTTTGATATTTAATTATCATTTTATTTATCCTTATTAATAGCTTCTTTAATTTTAGTTTCTAATTCTTCAGCTAAATCCGGATTGTCTTGAATTAAACTTTTAACAGCATCTCTACCTTGTCCTAATTTTGTATCTCCATAACTAAACCAAGAACCGCTTTTCTTTACAATTCCAAATTCAACACCTAAATCTAAAATTTCTCCAGTTTTAGAAATTCCTTTTCCATACATAATATCAAATTCTGCAATTGTAAAAGGTGGTGCTACTTTATTCTTAACAACTTTTACCTTAGTACTGTTCCCAATAACTTTATCGCCATCTTTAATTTGCGTTCTTCTTCTAATATCTAAACGAACAGAAGCGTAAAATTTAAGAGCGTTACCACCGGTAGTTGTTTCTGGGTTTCCAAACATTACACCAATTTTTTCACGTAATTGGTTAATAAAAAATACTGTACAATTTGTTTTATGAATTGTTCCTGTTAATTTACGTAAAGCTTGTGACATTAAACGTGCGTGTAATCCCATTTTAGAATCACCCATTTCACCTTCAATTTCACTTTTTGGAGTAAGTGCAGCAACCGAGTCAATTACAACAATATCAATTGCTCCAGAGCTAATTAAATTATCAGCAATTTCTAATGCTTGCTCTCCGTGATCAGGTTGTGATATAATTAAGTTATCTACATCTACACCTAATTTTTCAGCATAAAAACGATCAAAAGCGTGTTCCGCATCAATAAATGCTGCAATTCCGCCAGCTTTTTGAGCTTCAGCAATTGCATGTAAAGTTAACGTTGTTTTACCTGAAGATTCTGGTCCATATATTTCAATAACTCTACCACGTGGATATCCTCCAACGCCTAAAGCTAAATCTAAACCTAATGATCCCGATGAAATTGAATCTATATCTTCAATAGCAACATCTCCCATTTTCATTACAGTTCCCTTTCCATAAGCCTTATCTAATTTATCTAAAGTAAGTTGTAATGCCTTTAATTTTGCTGCTTTTTCTTTGTCTTCTGCCATAATCTTTTAAAATGCGTTATTTATTTGTGGCTAAAATATAAAAAAGTATTGAGTATATTTAGCGTTTATTTATTTATTATCAACCGTTTTTAATATGAAATCAAAAGTAATACTAATCATCTTTATATTTATGATATTCAATAATTTACAATCACAAAATACTGTAATATCTGCATTTTTATTGAAGTGGGAAAATTCTAAAAATTATTTAGTAGAAATTGCCAATTCTATGCCTGAAGAAGCATACAGCTTTAAACCTACAAAACGGGAAATGAGTTTTCAAGAACAATTGCTTCATATTAGGGAAAATATGGTTTGGTTAAGCGAAACTTATTTTATGAAAGAAGGTGAGAAATCTGAAAAAATTGAGCCTAAAACAAAAGAAGAAATTATAACGCAATTAACTGCTTCATTCAATAACGTTTCAGAAATAATTAAAACAATTTCAATAGAAGATTTATCTACGAAAGTTGAATTTTTTTCCGGACCAAAAAGTAAACTACAAATACTAAATTTATTACAAGATCACGTAACACATCACCGTGGACAATTAATTGTATATTTGAATTTAAATAACATTCAACCACCAAAATATTCTGGTTGGTAAAACTACTATTATGAAAAAATCATCACTTACAGAAAATATTACATACAACGAAAATAAGGCAGCAATCTCTGTTTTATTTGAAACAGAATCTACAAAAGAAATTAGAGTAGTAATGAAAAAAAATCAGGTAATGAAAGAGCATAAAACTTCTTTTCCTATTACAGTTGAAATTTTTGAAGGAGCTATAGATTTTGGTGTTGATGGTACAGTTTACAATTTAGTTAAAGGAGATTTAGTTTCATTAGAAGCTAGTATACCTCACGATTTAGTGGCTGCTGAAGATAGTATTGTTCGTTTAACGTTATCTAAACTTGATACAGTAGAACGTGTTGTTAATGTTTCTGAATCATAACCAAATCATATAACTGGTAAAAAAAATTGGCAAAATTTATAAAAGAAATAACTCCTTAATTAAACAATGGAGATTATGTGTTTTGTACCGCAAAAAATTTAGCCAAAATTAACCGAAATGATACCATTTTTGAGTATAAAGAAGCAGAAGGAACAACTATTATTATTGGGCGAAATAAAGCAGGTTCCTTAAAATTAAAATCTCATTTTTTATTGCGTCTTGGATTACGTTAACAATTCATTATTCACTTAATGCCGTAGGTTTAACCGCACTTTTTTCTAACGAATTTGCTGATAATAATATTAGCTGTAATGTAATTGCTGGCTATTATCACTATCATATTTTTGCTGATAAAAGTGATGCGAACAAAGCTATTGAAGTATTGAAAAATCTTTCAAAAAAAAATTAACCTAATTTTCAATTAATTTCCAAGTTCTTACCCAGTCGTATTTTGTTGTTCTGTCTTCAAAGCTACCTGTTAATCCACCGTCTGCAGGAGCAGGATTCCAATCATAAGTTTCCGTAACTAATCTGCAATACATTGGTAACGTAAAATCTTCCGCTGGGTTTACCGTTTTTAAAAGTTTTCCATCTAGAAAAAATAATATTTCTGTTGGACTTTTCCACCAAGCAGCATAAATGTGATAATCTTCATATGCTATATCTGCAACAATTGAATTTCCAATAGAACCTTCATTAGTTTCATCACAAGATTTATTTCTACTATGTGTATTGGAATGCATTCCATTATAAAAGTCTTTTGCCCAAGTAGCGTCTGTTGTTACTTCTCCAACACATTCTTGAATATCTAATTCTGTAGTTCTTTTATCGCAACCTGCTCCTTCATTTCTATTATTAATTAACCAAAATGTTGACGACATAAATGTTTTATTGGCTTTCATTTTACATTCAAAATACATTCCAGGAGTTGCTTGATTTATAGATCTAATTAAACCACCAGCATGTGTATACGTATTACCGTTTAAAGTTTCTGCAGCATCTAACATATAATTAGTAATTAACAACTCTCCAGATTTAAAAGAAATAGCTTCATCTTTAAACATAGCCGGCGGACGACCAATCCAAGAACTTACTCGTGATGCCCATTTTTCTGTATTTAAAGAATTTGCATCGAACTCATCTGATAAGTTTTCTACTTTTTCCCAAACTTTTCCATCTGGTTTTGGATCTTCTCCGGCATTAAATGTTGGGGATTCTCCTACTACAACAGGAACATCTACTGGAGTTTCTTCAGTCTCATTCTCTTCAATTATTTCAACATCATTATCGCTTTTACTACAACTAATACAAACTAAAAGCACCAATAGAACAAGTCTTATTTTTATCATAATTTATCTTTATAAAAAAACTGAATATCAAAATTTAAAGACAAATTTACTAAAAAATGTAATATATACATTTATTGATATAATTACTTTATAAAGCATCTTCTGCAATTTCTATATCTTTTAAAACCTTAGGATAAAAATACTTCCAAGAAAATTTATATGTACGAATATGTAATAATGAAACTTCTTGATATTGTTGCGTAGCTTCAATTAATTTCTCCCATTGAACTGCTGCATTTTTTAAATGTTCAATAGCTTGCGCTTGCAAATTTTTATTGTTTGTCTTAACAGCTTCATCAAGTAGAATGGCTCCATTTAATTTTGCTGAAAAATAAAGACTTAAATAAGCCCATGCCTTTATATCATTTAATTCAACCTGATAATTAATCTCATTTTTATCAGATTTAGATTTAATTTCATTGTAGTGGATTAATATTTTTTCACCGTTATTTTTCATTTTATTAGCTACTTCTATAGGAGTAATTTCCTCATCTAAAATAACAGTTTTAGAAAGTTTTTTGTTTGTAAACTCATCAATATTTAGGTAACGTTTGTCAAGAGTTGGATGTGTTATCATTTCATCAATTCTAATGAAAGCCTCACCTGCCTCTTTGTAATTTCTATACAATTGTTTACCATTTAGAAAACCTTCACAATACAATGTAAAATCCCAAGTTCCTTGGTAAAATGAAGCTAATGATAAAGGCATTTCGCTCGCAATTTGAAGTGTTTTAAAAAATTTTTCACCTACATCATTACCATATTTTAGCTTGCATTGTTCAATAAAATAAGAATCGCTTAGCTCTGGGTTATACAACAGTCTTCCCCAAATTTGGTAAAACTCCCATTGTTTTTCAAAGGCATATTTCCATTCGTATTTTACATCCGGACTCATTCTGTATTCTTTTGCAGGAATAAATGTTTCAGAACCTACAAAATAACCTGCAACTATATCTTTATGATCGTTAACTTCAATATGTTTTCTAATAAAATCAGTATTACTCCAATTCAACATTAAAAAATCTTCATTACGCATCATCCAAGCCATTTTATAATTTTTTGGTTTAGGATTCCAATATTGGTCGGCAATTTTACCACCATGTGTTATAGATAAATTTGGAGATGAATGTCCGTGAGACCAATTGAATTTGAACTCCATAATAATTGGGTCAGGAAAATCTGTATAAGATTCTATATACTTTCTAGCCGCCTCAGGATTAATTGAAAAAGGAGCTCTGTGAATAAATTTCGCAGGTCTATTTGCTTGTCTAATACCTTCTACAAACGTATTTTTCACCCATTCCATTGCATCTTCTATAGGCATTTTCATTCGTTCACCCATACTTACTCCAACTCCAGTAAGATTTGGATATTCATTAATGGTTTGCGTAATACATTGACGCATATAATCTACAATAATTGGTGAAGTATCAGCAGGTGTAAACCCGTAATGCCACTCCAAATCATCTTTATAATTTGCTACATTATGAGTTTCTGTCATTCCTGGTGAAGTAATTATATTCCAGTTTAAAATATAGGTTTCAATTCCACGGTCTTTGGCCATTTTAAACAGAGATTTCCAAAATTTTTGCCAATCACGAAACTCTTGTCCTGTAAATTGATTAGCCTCTGGAAACCCTTCTGGTTGAATCATAAAAGTAAACGGGTGCAGATTCCATAGCGTAAGTGTGTTAAATCTATTGTCAACCATCATATCTAGAAATGATTCCCAATAATTAAGATCTTTTACTGTTTCATAATGCATTTGAATAGATTCTCCAATGCGATATGACGACCAAGGTAAATTGAATTTTATAGCTCGAAACGAGAAATGTGGATTTTCAATTTTGTCCTCAAAAGAATCAAAATTTGGGTTTAGTTTTAAATAATCTCGTAAATCAAGAATCGCATACATAAGTCCTCTATCATCTCCGCCAACAATATAAATGAGGTTTTCTTTTCTGAGAAATTGATATCCTTCAGGTTTAATTTCACCTATTTTCAATCTATTTTTTTTAATCCATTTCGAATCACTGTCTTTGTTTAAGATTAAAATAGATAAATTATTGAAATTCTTTTTTTTATATAATTCTAAATCTTTTGTTTCAAACTCTAATTGATGAGATAGCTTTTTTAGCGCTATTTCTGTTATTGGATTATTAGAATTATTGATGTAAATAATACTCTTGTTGTTTTGAGCATTTATAGAATAGTTCAATAAAATGAATAGAAAGAAAATGAAATTTTTCATTATTATGGTATATGAGTTCAGATAAAAAGAATTAATATAGGTTAATTTAAACATTGATTACAAGGTAAAAACAATTATTTAGTTGTTATTAAAATCAGACTAGATAAATAATAGACAATACTCAAAAAAAGAATGAAATTTAAAAAAAAAGCATAAAAAAAGGGAATGTTAAAACATTCCCTTTTTTTTAATAACTCAATTATTCTATGGATTTGTTGACCATAATGATGCATTAGCCATCATGGCACGCCTAGGTAATTGTAAACCAGCAACAATTAGCTGTGCAAAATCTTCTGGTTGTAATACTTTTTCAACATTTCCATCTGTAAATCCTAATTCCAAAGTCATATCAGATGCAATTGTACTTGGCGTTAATGTATTTACTCTAATATTATTTTTACGCACTTCTTTCATTAAAGATTCAGACAAACCAATAACAGCAAATTTTGATGCTGAATAAGCTGAAATATTTGCATTTCCATTTAACCCTGCAGTTGAAGCCACATTAATAATATCTCCTTCATTTTTATTTATTAAATAAGGTAATACTTCTTTAGTAACATAATACATTCCTAAAACGTTAGTTTGGATAATTTTTTCCCAAACACTTACTTCCATTTCATTAAACGAACCAACAGCTGCAATACCTGCATTGTTTACTAAAATATCTACAGTCCCTAAATTTGAAATAATATTTTTAATTCCAACCTTTACTTCTTCATAATTACCAACATCAAATATTTCATAAAAAGCATTTACACCTAATCCTTTTAATTCAGAAACAGTTTCTTGTAATTTTTCTTCATTTCTACCGGTAACGGCAACATCAATTCCTAGTTTAGCAAATGCTATTGCAGTTGCTTTCCCAAGCCCTCTACTTCCACCTGTAATGATGGCTTTTTTATTTTTTAATTCCATAATACTTATTTTTTTGATTTTTTTTTACAATTTTAAACAACGTAAATTAATTGAATAAAAATGACAAAAAAGTTGAACAAATTCAAATAATACAACTTGTTTAATTTTGAATGTCTTTTTTGAAATTATAATTTAATTCAAAGTTACTATTATTGATAAAATACTTTTAAATATTACTGCTAAAAGTATTTTATTTTATCTCTTCTAAATATTTATATATGGCAGACATATCTGCTCTTCCCATCCCATTTTTGTTTGCACTTGCATACAATTCTTTAGCTAGATTAGCCATATATAATGGTTGATTCATTTCATATGCAGTTAAAGCTGCCAAATGCAAATCTTTATGCATCCATTCTAAAGGAAATTGCACCTCGTAATTTTCATTTCTTATGGCTTCTGCTTTCCCTTTTGTAAAGGGTGGTGAAACAATTAAATTAGGAACGGTATTTAATAGAAAATCTTTAGAAATTCCCATTTTCTCGCCAAATAAAATTGCTTCAGAAAAAACAACCATAGATTGTGCTAACATCATATTTACCAACATTTTAAAAGATGCTCCTTTGCCAATTTCACCAATGTGTAACACTTTGTTTCCCATGAAATTTAAATACGTCTCAATTTCGTTTAGGGTTTCCGCTTCACCCCCTATTAAAAAAATTAATTCCGCATTTTCAGCAGGTATTTTTGAACCCGAAACTGGAGCGTCTAAAAATCTTATCTTATGTTTTTTAGCCTCTTCAAAAGCTTGCATGCTGAATGACGGGTTTACAGTAGAACAATCCACCCAAATGGCATTTTCTTTCATAGAATTTAAAGCGCCATTTGATCCAAAAAAAACAGCTTCAACAACCTGAGGTGTAGACAACATACTAAAAACTACATCAGCATCTTTTACTGCATTTTCAACTGAATTTACAGTGGTTACATTTGGATTTCCAAAAGTTTCAAAATGCTTTGGTGTTCTATTATAAACTGTTAAATTTACATTGTTTTTTGCTAAATGAGCTGCCATATTACCGCCCATAATTCCTAGTCCTATAAATGCTACTTTCATATGTTTTTTTTATTCTCTTTTTTCAACTTATATCTTAATTCAAAGTTAGCATTATTGATAATATAGTTGCAAATACTTCTGCAAAATGATAATTGCATTTTTGTAAGCTTAATTTTAAGTTGAACAATGTATTTTCTCATTTTACCAACCTAAATATGTTTATTTTAAATTTTGTAAAGCATTAATTATAGCAGTAGGTTCAGCTCTATTTCTGTAATCTGAATCTAAAAATGCATATTGAATAATTCCACTTTTATCAATTACATAAGTTGCAGCTAAGGGAAGCTGATTGCTATTATTTCCATTGTATTCAGATAAGCCAAATCCAGCTTCGTAAATTGAAGCAACATCTTTGGTTAATTCAAATACAACTCCATATTCTTTTCCTATTTTATTATCAACATCACTTAAAACTGAAAATTCTAAATTATTTTTTTCTAAAGTACTTAAAGATTTATCTGGAACTTCTGGTGTAAGCGCAATTAAGCTTGCTCCTGCTTTTTTAAATTCAGGTAATTTTTCTTGTAAATAGTGTAATGTAATATTACAATACGGACACCAACCACCTCTATACCAAGTTAATATAACGGGACCATTTTCTAGTTCGTTGTACAAAGAAACAGATTTGTTTAAAGCATTATTTAAAGTGAAATTTGGTGCTTTGCCTCCAACTTTTAATGCTTTATCTAGCACTCCTGAATTTTTTACATCAGCAATTCCATCTGCATAAATTTGTTTTTTTTCTTCTGTAAAATTTTCAGCAGAAGCTGCTTTTTTAATATTTAGTAAACTTTCTAATGATGCATTATTATTAACTATCATATTATTTTATTTTTAGATTCAATGGTTTTAATAATTCTCTAATTTTGAAGACAATTCAGTTAATCCACTAATTATTTCAGTTGGTTCAATACCCCAAGAATCAAAAATTGATTCCGAAGAACGTTTTACCCAAGCTGTTCTCATTCCGAAAGAAGTTGCTCCAACAACATCAAAAGGGTTACTTGATATTAACCAAGAAGTTTCCTTTGTTGAGCCTGTTTTTTTATTGAAATGTTCATAAACCAACGGACTTGGTTTAAATACTTTTACCTCCTCAACACTTACAACACCATCAAACAAACCTATAATTTCTGCATTTATTAGCAAGTTAGAAACCGCATTGGCACTTCCGTTAGAAAAAGCATATAATTTATAACCTTCATTTTTCAACGTTTGAAGTCCTTCTTTTACATCTGCAAAAGCCGGTAATACTTTATATTCATTCATTAATGCTTCTTTTTGAGCATCAGATAAATTCACTTTAAATGTTTGACAACTAAACTCTAATGCATTTTTTGTACACACGGAAAAATCGACAAATTTATTCATTAAACCTCTTCTAAATGAATACTCTAATTGCTTATTTCGCCAAGTATCCATTACTAATTTGGCTTTGTCTCCAATCATTTTTTCTAAGGAATTAAAAACTCCAGAAGTGTTAATTAAGGTTCCGTAAACATCAAATGCTAGTGTGTATTTCATAATATTTGTTTTTTATTTAAAAGCTCTGTTAAAACTTGTTTGTAAACATTAACAGGCTGTGCTCCGTTTAACGCGCTAGTACTATTAAAAACAACAGTTGGCACAGATGAAACTCCTCTGCTAGTCCAAAATCTTTCTTTATTTTTAACACGTTCACGTGTTTCTAAATCATCTAATCTCAACATTGCTTCCTCAACATTTAAATCCACTCTTTTTAATGCTTCAGTAAGAATTTCTTTTTTTGAAATATCTTTTCCATCAGTAAAAAATGCTTTTACTAAACTTAAATTTAACGCGGTTTGTTTGCCTTGTTCTTTTGCGTAATCTAAAAGAATATGAGCATCCAAAGTATTTACCACATTCATTTCATTATTATAATTAAACTGAAAGCCTAATTCAGCTCCCATTTCAGTCATATATGCTTGTGATTTTTCTTGATCTTCTAAACTAGATCCATATTTTCTTGAAATATGTTCTATTATATTTTCGCCTTCTGCAGGCATATCAGGATTTAATTCAAACGGTTGCCATTCAAGCTCAATTTTATCTTGAATTCCCATTTCATCAATAGCTTTTTCCAATCGTTTATACCCAATAATACACCATGGGCAAACAACATCTGAAATTACATCTATTCTAATTTTATCACTCATAAATACTTTTTTTTAGTTATTCAAAATTAAAACAACTGTAGATTAACCTAAAACTATTTCACTAATTTGTATTACAGGTAAAACATTGGTATAATTAGCACCAAATGAATCTTGAAATGTTTTAAGAGATTCAAAAGTAATATGTGTTATTCCTATAAACGGAGCTGGCTCTCCTGGAACTGCGCTTCCCAAACCAATTTCAAATTCAATTTTTTTTGCTGCATTTCCTAAAAGTCTTGCAACCATTGGTAAATGTTTGTTTTTATAATAATCTGTATCAAATTTGGTATCTGAACCATTTGGATACATTACTGATAATTTTATCATTTTAATATTGTTTATTTTTAATAATCCGATTTAAAATACCCCTTTTGATCAAACATTTTCACCAACTCATTTAGATCTTTTACTATATAATCTGGTTTTTCAACATTTGGATATAATACTTTCCCTGGACGTTGAATAAATGCTGTTTGTAATCCTGCTTTTTTAGCTCCAGCCAAATCCCAAGCGTGTGCAGCTACCATTAAAACTTCATTTGGTTTAATACCTAAATCGTTTAAAACCATTCTGTAAGTATCTAAATGTGGTTTGTATTTTTGTATTGCTTCAACCGTATAACTATTGTCAAAATATTCCGTTAAACCTGCATTTTTAAACTGAGTTGCAACTCCTATTGGAGAAGAATTAGTTAAACTTACAATTCCAAAACCTCCTTTACTTAGTTTTTTTAAACCTTCAACTACATCAGCATGTGCAGGAAGAGATCTTAAAGGAGTTACAATAGATTTTTTTGCATCATCATAACTAATTTCAATGCCTTGTGTTTCAGCAACCATCATTAAAGCTGCAGTTCCTATTTCACCAAAACTATGATAGTTTTCTGTTAAAGTTTCAACCAATGAATAATGTAACATTGTTGAAAACCACAAAGGCAATAAATCTTCTCTTCCATTAAGCGCTTTACCAACCGATGTTTTTAAAGGAGCCATATCAAGTAGCGTTTCATTTACATCAAAAATAATTACTTTTGGTTTAGGTAAAGCCTCCATTTTATCGCTATCATGTTTCATTTCCTGCGCATTTAAACTTGATGAAATGGTGATTAAAAAAGTTAAAAACATTAATATATGCAAGTATGTTTTTACCATAGATTGGGGATTGCTTTTGAAACTATAATTTATTGTCATTTTATTTTTATTTGTAATACCAATTAATGATAACATAGTATTTTTTTAAGTATTCATTTATATATGTTTTTGAAAAAGAATGCCTTTATAAGATTGATTCTTTCTCTTTTTTCTTTTAATTTTTTTTAAACTTTTTTAGTTCCGTTTTGTATACAAATAAACATTTACTGCTACCAAAATTAAATATCCTATTGGCATATATGGTGGTTTAAACTCCATTGGTAATATTTCAGCAGGAACATTTGGATGTACGTGTGTATAAACAGCAACAACCATCATAATTGCAACGGTTAAATTTCCTAAATAAAACAGTTTATTTCTTATTGATGGGTTTAATTTACCTCCTTTAAAAGCAATATAAATTAATAAAACTCCAACACCAATTTCACTAAACTTTACTACATATTGCATTAAATCTGGTAATGGAAATCCAATAATAGTAAGATGCTTATAGATAAATGTTTTAAATGGTTCTGTAAATTTTGCCAATCCAGGTATTAGCATTATAAATCCTAAAATTCCTGTTATTATTTTTACTGATTTTTTCATTTTACATTTTGGTTAAAAGTTCTTAATCTATAAATAGCAAATAGCGCCAATACAACAGCTATAATTACCAATATTAATTTAGGTTCTGGTCTAGCAAAAAATTCTAAACCTAAGGCAGTTATCATAGTTATTAACAAAAACGAAAAAGCTAATTTTCCAATAGTTATATTCTTATTAAAAGCGAAAACTAATACAAGAATGGCTAAACCCAATTCTGAAATACCTGTAAATATTCGAAAAAAATCTGCATTTAAATGAATTGCATTTTCAAATTGCTTAAAACCTGCAACACTTTGCGGTTTTCCTAATAATTTAGGAATTGCAAAAAAGGTCATTATTAGTATTGTAATAATATTAATAATTTGATATTTAATGTTTTGCATAATTTATTTATCTTTAATTATCAGCATAAAAATTAATTTTATGCTGATAATGAATTTATTACTTTTTCCAAGCAAACTTTTCAAAAGCTTTATCTACAGGAGTTTCTGCTAAATGATTTGTATAGTTACTAATTACTTTTTGAGATAACCCTAAAATAATTTCTAATAACTGACGGTTTCCATAACCTTCTGCAAAGAATTTTTCTTTTTGAGCTTCTGAAAGATGACCACGTTCTCTTACAATTTCTAAGGTAGTATCTTGTAATGCTTGTAATTTTTCAGTTGGCATTGGTTCACTGTTTCTTAAAGCTTCAGTTAATGCAGCATCTACTTTCATACTATGGGCAATTCCTGTATGTGCAGGTACACAATAATGACACTCGTGTTCTACATTAATTGTTTGCCACACTACTGTTAATTCTTCAGCATTAAATGATGAGTTTGCAAATAAATTATGTAATACTCCGTATGCTTCAACAATTCCAGGAGCTTCTGCTAATGTTGCTGTTAAGTTTGGAATCATTCCATAACTTTTTAATGATTGTTCTATAAATGGCACACTTTCTTTTGGTGCTGTTTCTAAATTGTGAATTTTAAAATTGCTCATAATTATTTTATTAATATTATTCTAAGCTTTCGCTTAGTTTTAAGTTGTATTTTTAATTTTAATAGTTTTTATTGAATTCTATTTAGTTGCTAAACAAACTTTTATCTAAACCTTGATTAAACTTAATGTCTTTAGTTATTTCTTCTACCCAAGTATCATTAATTACAGTTGCTTCCCAATTAGACTTTGTATATTTTCTATAAGTAGTTAATAAAACACCATTAATTTTTTCATATTCAACACGCATTAATATAGGATCAGTAACATTTTTTGAAACTACAGTAAATAGAAATTGTTCTACTAGATGAGTGTTTGGATTTATGTATAGTTGATATGTATCACTAGGTTCGTCATTAGCAGATGTAAAAGTGATTTTCACTACTTCGTACATTTTTTCATTTATACTTTTCTCTCCTAAATATTGGTAATTAATGCCTGGATCTAATAATTTTTGCATCATAGCAAACCAATAAAAATTAGTTTTACGGGTAAAGGATACACTTGCGATAGCTGCATTATCTGTTATTTCTTTTCCATCTATTTTTAACCAAAAGTTTTTTCCATTATATCCTTGCTCCATTTTCCCAGTTAAACTTGGTAAGGTTCTTTCGTGTTTTAAGTATGTACCGTGAGACAATTCACCATTAAAAATGTATGACTCAATAGAAACATCTTCTTTTTTATCAGGTGTTCGGTACGTATAATTAAAAACAATATCTTTCAAATTCAATAAATCTTGATAGCTTCCCGTTTCTTGAGTCATTTTATAGACTAATTCGTGTCCTTTATTTTTAAATTCTGGCTTTTTAACCTCTACTTCTTTAGAAGTTTCTTTAGTCTTTTCTTTTTTATTTACACAGGCAACCAAAAACGCACTGAATATTACTACAATAATTAATCTTGAAAAATACATGTTCTCTTTATTTATAATTATCCTTCTTAAATTTGGAGAGAGATAATGGTTAATATTAAATTTTTATTCAGCAACCTTAATCTTTTTCTCCCAAGCAAATTTTTCAAAAGCTTTATCTACAGGAGTTTCTGCCAAGTGATTTGTGTAATTACTAATTACTTTTTGAGATAATCCTAAAACAATTTCTAATAATTGACGGTTTCCATAACCTGCTGCAAAGAATTTTTCTTTTTGTGATTCTGAAAGATGACCGCGTTCTCTTACAATTTCTAACGTAGTATCTTGTAAAGCTTGTAATTTTTCAGTTGGCATTGGTTCACTGTTTCTTAATGCTTCAGTTAATGCAGCATCTACTTTCATCATATGTGCTATTCCTGTATGTGCAGGTACACAATAATGACATTCGTGCTCTACATTAATACTTTGCCAAACCACTGTTAATTCTTCTGCATTGAATGACGATTGTGTAAACAATTTATGAAGCGTTTGGTAAGCCTCAAATAATTCTGGAGATTCAGCTAAAACACCGTGTAATCCCGGTATCATTCCGTTTGATTTTAAAGATTGTTCTAATAATACTTTACTTGCTTCTGGTGCTGTTTCTAAATTGTGTATTTTAAATGTGCTCATAATTTTAATTTTTAATGATTTTGTATTTGTTTTTGTTTGTTTAAAATAAAGATGTTTATTGCCGAAAATAGTATAACTCCTATAGCTATATAAACCAATAACCATTTAGGTTGTACTCTTAGTGAAAACTCGGCCAAAAGTGCACCTATCATTGTTAGTAAGCCAAAAAGGTTGGCTAAAATTGCCCAATTTGTAAAAGGAATTTTTAGGTTGGCCTTATTCTTGAATAAACTATAAATAGCTGTTGATAAATAACCAATTACTACAGTCGAAATAATTATTCCTGTAAATACTCTAAAAAAGGTAGGATCTATACTTAAAGGTTTAGCCATTTCTATAAAAGCATTTACTGATATTTCCCATCCAGCTAATTTTGAAATGGCAAATCTTGATAAAACCACTCCCATTAATAAGTTAGTGATTAATAATATTTTCTTCATAATGTAAATTCTTGTTGTTTAGGTTATTATTTCTAAGCTATCGCTTAGTTTAAATTCAAAAAAAAAGCTATATACTTTTAAATATCATTTCAATGTAATCTTCAATTTCTTTTCTATCATTTACTCTACTTGCTGCGGCCAAACCGTGTTTTGCTAATAATAAATAGTTAGCTTGTTTAAGTACTGTTTCTTCATCTTTAGTAGGATCCATTTTTAGTTTTTCAATGAATACTTCCTTCAATTTATCCATAAAACTTACTATTTGCTCTTTGATCATTTTATCTTCACTTTCAGCAAATTCATTATATGTATTTGTTACAAAACAACCTTTTTGAGTACCTCTAAATCCTGAAATCCCAACAGATTCATAAAAGAACTCTTTTATATCTTCCACACCTTTGTTTGAATTTTTTAATTTTTCAAACATCTCTTTTGTTTTTCTATTATAACTTTTTATACTTTCAAGAAATACACCTTGTTTGCTTCCAAAACTAGCATATATTGAAAATTGATTTATACCCATTTCCTTTTCCAACATACGAACTGATGTATTTTCGTAACCATTTTTCCAAAACAAATACATTGCTTTTTCAATTACTTCTTCTTCGTTATATTGTTTTTTTCTTGCCATTATTTCTAATTACACTACAAAACTAAGCAATTGTTTAGATATAAACAACTTTTTTCTAAGCTATCGCTTAGTTATTTGTATAAAACACCCCAATATTAATTATATACTATTGATTTACAGTTGTTTTATATTATTTATCACAAAATAAAATATTTTATTAAAAGGTAAATAACCTCTAAAATATTTTCCATATTGAGCTATAATCAACTTCCCTTTTAAATTTATAAGAAAATCAGGTGAGAATAAAATTATACCTCCACTTAAATCTTAGGTAGTCTCAATTAAATTTATATGAATTTACCCAGTACATATAAATAATAGAGTAAAATAAGTGCATATGGTAGATTCTTAATTATTTATTAATATTTTTTAATAAATTTAAAGAAGTATAAACAGTATAACATAAAAACAAACTTGTTAATTGGCATATGCTTTGTCATCTAAAACTACTTCTCTTATAAGAGTATTTATAAAAATAAGTAATAAAACCCCATACAAGTAAAAAAGGCAAGAAAAATTAATTCCTTGCCTTTTCAATAGTTAAATCAATCTAAAAAAAACTATCTCCATCCACCACCTAAAGCCTTATATAGCTCTACGGTAGCTTTTAATTTACTGTATTCTGCATTTATTAATCCTAATTTAGAGTTTAACGCATTTTCTTCAGCATTTAAAACTTCTAAATAATTTGCCATTCCATTATTTAATAACTCTCTAGAATAATCACTTGCTGTGTTATATGCATTAAATTCATTCTCTTTAATTGTTATTTTTTCTGAAGCAGCTTTATAACTATACATAGCATCTGAAACTTCTTTACTTGCAAGTAATAAAGATTCTTTAAAACGGAGTAATGCTTCTTCTTGCTGCGCTTTCGCTACTTCATATTTAGTTTTAATTTTTCGACCATTAAATATTGGTTGTGTTAAACCTCCAATTAAAGAAGAAAATAATGAATTTGAATCGAAAAAATTATCAAACTCTAAACTTTCAATTCCTCCTGAAGCACTTAATGTAACAGATGGGTAAAAATTACTTTTTGCAACATTTGTTAATTCAAAAGCATTTATAAAATTAGATTCTGCTGCAATAACATCTGGTCTATTACTTAGTAATTGACTAGGAACACCTGTTGTTAATGGCACAGAAATATTTTGAGTTTCAAAAGTTCCTCGTTCTATTTTTGTTGAAGGTTTTGCCAATAAAATAGCCATTGTATTTTCTAACAAACGCATTTCTTCATTTAAATCAACTAAAATAGCTTGTGCCGTATAAAGTTGCGCTTCTGTTTGTTTTACACCAACTTCGGTTACATCTCCAGCTTCTTTTAAAGCTTTTGTAGTTTCTAAACCTTTGGTTCTGGCTATAATGGTTTCTTTTGTAATTCTAATTTGTTCATCAAGTGAAAGTAATCTATAATATACCGTTGCAATTTGAGAAACCAAGGTTGTTTTTATAGCCTGGTGTGCGGCAACAGATTGTAAATATTTAGCTTCAAAAGCTCTTTTATTACTTCTTATTTTACCCCAAATATCTGCTTCCCATGATAAATTAAGTCCTAAATTGTATTGATCAAAATTTGGAAGAGCAGCACTTGATCCATTTTCAGAAAACTCATAATTACCATATTGTCCACTTCCATTTAAAGTAGGTAAATAACCTGCTTTACCTTGTTTAAAGTAAGCTTGTGCTGCAATTATTTGTTGCAGCGCTACTCTATTATCAATGTTATTTTCTAAGCCTTCATTTATATATTTTTGAAGAATTTTATCTGTAAATATTTCTTTCCAAGAAACAGAAGCCATAGATAAACTATCTACTGAAATTGCATCAGTTCTAAATCCTTCAGAAGATATTACTTCTTGTGGTCTTTGATACTCTTTAGCTGCAAAACACGACGATAAAAGCATCGGTAAGCTTACTAATAAAAGTATTTTATATATTTTTTGTGTTTTCATTTTTAATTAATTTTCAGAATTATCTTCATTCAACGGTTTTGGTGCTCCCGTAATTTTTTCTTGAATTATTTGGAAAATAACGAAGAATGCAGGTATTACAAATACTCCAAATACAGTACCTATTAACATTCCTCCAACTGCACCTGTTCCAATTGATCTGTTACCAACTGCTCCTGCTCCACCTGCAAACATTAATGGTAATAAACCTAAAATAAAAGCAAATGATGTCATTAATATTGGACGTAAACGTGCTTTTGCACCTTCGGTAGCTGCTTCAATTAAATCCATTCCTTGTCTTCTACGTTGCAGCGCAAATTCTACAATTAAAATGGCATTTTTAGCTAATAAACCAATTAACATAATTAAGGCTACTTGAAAATAAATATTGTTTTCTAAACCAACCATATTTACAAAAAAGATGGCTCCAAATATTCCTATTGGAAGTGATAATAATATAGAAAATGGTAAAATATAACTTTCATATTGTGCAGCTAACAAGAAGTACACAAAAATTAAACTTAAAGCAAATACTATTATTGATTGGCTTCCAGAATTTTGTTCTTCTCTAGTCATTCCTGAAAATTCATATCCATAATTTGATGGTAAAGTTTCAGCGGCCACTTCTTCAATAGCTTTAATAGCGTCACCTGTACTATAACCTGGATTTACATTTCCGTTAATAGTTGCAGCGTTAAATAGGTTAAATCTATTTACAACATCTGGACCATTTACTTTTTTTAAACTTACAAACTGACTAACAGAAACCAATTCATTTGCTGCATTTTTAATAAACACATTATTCATAGATTCTTCAGTTTCTCTATCTTCTGGAGCTGCCTGAATCATAACACGATATTGTTTACCAAAACGGTTAAAATCTGCTGCATACCAACTACCATAATATCCTTGTAACGTAGAGAATAAACTAGTTACAGATATACCTGCTTCTTTTACTTTTTCAACATTTACTTCCATTTCATATTGTGGAAAACCTGTGTTGAAAGATGTAATTGCATATTTAATTTCAGGTCTTTTATTTAACGCACCAAGAAACGTATTACTTTTCTCCATTAAATCATTAAACTCACCATTTGATCTATCCTGTAATTGCATTTCAAAACCATCTGAATTACCAAACCCTCTAACTGTTGGTGGTGTAAAAAATAAGATTCTGGCTTCCTTTATTCCTGCTGTTTTTTGAAATAGCTGTCCAACAATTGCCTGAACTTTTTGATGATCTTCTTTACGTTCTTTCCAATCTTTTAATTTAATTACAGCAAAAGCTTTTGAACCTCCTTTAGTACGGTTTAACATACTAAAACCAACAATAAACATCTTTTCTTTAACAACATCAAGTTCATTAATAATAGCTTCAACTTTTTCCGCAACTTCACTTGTTCTTTCTAGTGTACTTCCTGGAGGTAACGTAATATCGGCAAAAATTATTCCTTGATCTTCATTAGGTATAAACCCTGTTTTTGTTGAATTAAAAAAGTATCCTGCCAAAGCAATAAATACTACAAGTATTAAACCTGTTAACCATTTTTTACGAAGCAAAAATTTCACTGAATTTGTATACCTATTTGTAACTGAATCGAAACCAGTGTTAAAAGCAGTATAAAAACGACTTGTAATTCCTTTTTTGTGTGCTTCACTTGGGTTGTGAGGTTTTAACAATAACGCACTTAAAGCAGGACTTAATGTAAGAGCATTTACAGCTGAAATTACAATTGCAATAGCCAATGTTATAGCAAATTGCTGATAAAAAGCACCTGTTGGTCCGGTTAAAAATGAAACAGGAATAAATACTGCAGACATTACCAATGTAATTGAAATAATTGCACCTGTAATTTCACTCATTGCAGAAATAGTTGCTTTTTTAGCATTTTTTTCTCCATCATCTAATTTTGCGTGCACGGCTTCTACAACCACAATAGCATCATCTACCACAATACCAATAGCCAATACCAATGCAAATAAAGTTAGCATATTAATTGAAAAACCAAAAAGGTTTAAGAAAAATAACGTACCAATAATTGCAACAGGAACTGCCAATGCCGGAATTAAAGTTGATCTAAAATCTTGTAAGAATAAGAAAACCACTAAAAACACTAATAAAAATGCTTCAATTAAGGTTGTAACTACTTTATCTATAGATGCTATTAAAAAATCGTTTGTATTAAAAGGTATTACATAATCAATTCCTTTAGGAAAATCTTTTTTTGCTGCTTCAAGTGTTTTTTCTATTTCTTGTATAATTACCTGTGCATTTGATCCTGATGTTTGATAAATTGCAACTGCAGCAGAAGGATGACCATTTGTAATATTTTTAGTTGCATAACTAAATGCTCCAAGTTCTATTTTTGCTACATCTTTTAATCTTAAAAAATCACTATTTCCTTCCGAACGAATAATAATATTTTCATATTCTTTTTGTGTAGATAATTTACCTTTGTAACGTATTACATATTCAAAAGATTGTTTTGAATTCTCTCCAAATTTACCAGGAGATGCTTCTAAATTCTGATCATTTAAAGCACTTACAACATCTTGTGGAGTTAAACCGTAAGCTGCCATTTTTTCTGGCTTCAGCCAAATTCTCATAGAATAATCACGTGCTCCAAAAACCGTTGCATCACCAACTCCATTAATCCTTTTAATCATTGGAATTAAGTTTATATGAGCGTAATTCTCAACAAATGTTGCATCAAAATCCTCATTCTCAGATAATAGTGAAAAGAACATCAAAACACTGTTTTGTACCTTTTTTGTAGTAACACCAGATTGTATAACTTGTTGTGGTAACTTACTTGTTATAGTTGCAACTTTGTTTTGAACGTTTACTGCAGCAATATCTGCATTGGTTCCAAGTTCAAAATATACACTAATTGTTGCTGTACCATCGTTACTGGATGTTGATGACATATATGTCATATTTTCAACTCCATTTACAGCTTCTTCAATTGGTACAACTACACTTTTTAGTAAGGTTTCCGCATTTGCTCCTGGATAAGAAGCGCTTATTTGAACGGTTGGAGGTGCAATTTCAGGAAACTGCTCTCTTGGTAATGTTGTAAGCCCAATGACTCCCAAAATTACAATAAGGATGGATATAACGGTAGAAAGTACTGGCCGTTCTATAAATGTTTTAAACATGATAATTTGTGTTCTTTATTTTGCTTTTAATTATTTTTTAGAATATGCTACTCCACTTTGTGATAGTTTTTCACTTACTGGGTTAATTTGCATTCCATCTTTTAATTTTATTAATCCTTCTACAACAAAAGTTTCACCTTCAATCAATCCATTTTTCACAATAAAATCATTGTTTATAGATTGATTTACAGTCACTTCTCTAGATTCAACTTTATTTTCTTTATTCACTAAATAAACAAATTTCTTTCCTTGTAATTCATAGGTTGCTTTTTGAGGAACCAAAATAGCTTCAGTTTCATTTGAAGGAAATTTTACTTTTCCACTAGTTCCACTTCTTAATAAATTTGAAGGATTAGGAAAAATAGCTCTGTAACTAATACTACCAGTTCTTGGATTTACCATTCCATTAATAGTTTCAATTTTACCTTTATGTTCATAAGTAGTACCATCAGAAAGAATTAATTCTACAGCTGGTAATTCTTTAATTTTAGCTTCAATACTATTTCCATTTAATTGTCTGTTAAATTGAAGTAATTGTTTTTCGTTTAAAGTAAAATAAGCATAAACATTACTAATGTTTGAAACTGTAGTAAGTGGTTTAGCTTCAGAACGCCCAACAAGACTTCCAACTCTATATGGAATACTTCCAACAATACCATCAACAGGACTTTTAATAATTGTGTAATCTAAATTTTCTTTAGTGTTCATATAACTTGCTATTGCTGCATTTAATTGAGCCTTTGCTGCATTTAAATTACTTTGGGCAGTTAATAATTGAACTGAACTAATAATATTTTTTTCAACCAATGGTTTAATTTTATTTACATCTACCTGAGCAGTTGCAACTTGTGCTTTTGCCACGGCTATATTAGCTTTTGCAGCGTTTGCTTGTTGTTTTAAAGTTTCTGCACTTAATTTAAATAAGATTTGTCCTTTTTTAACTTCACTCCCTTCATCTATGTAAATTTCATCTACAAAACCATCTACTTTTGCTCTAATTTCAATATTTTGCTCTCCTTCTATATTTGCAGCATACTCATTGTAAACTACTACGTCATTTTTTTCGGCAGAATTTACATTGAAAGACATTAATTGGTGCTGTGGAGCTTTTATTTCTTCATTACCACAAGAAACCATTACAATGGCTATACTTAAGATTAATAATTTTACTATAAATTGTTTTTTAGTATTCATAATTTTAGTTGTTTTTAGTTAATATAACTAAGCAATCGCTTAGTTAATGAGATTGATTTATGTCTTAATATTTAAGACTAGGCTTAATTATTTTTGTTTTCTATTTCTATTTTTGATAATATTTTTTCTCTTAACACTGAAATAGCAGCTTGAGCTTGATCAAAAAAGACAATATATTCATCATGAAAATGGCAGTCAAACAGAGAATCTTTACAAGTATCTTCTAAATTATTAAAAGCATTTTTATAATCACGTACTTCTTTATGTATATCCTTTTGTCTATTCCACATTGCAATTGTGTCATCAATTTTATTAAGAAGTCTATTTTTATTTACTTTAAAATATTTTTTTCTATCACCTGGTTTTGTAAAATAACTAATTTCCTTTTGACTTTGAAGATTAGTTAAATGTGTAGAAATAGTACTTTTACTTGCACATAAATTAGAAACTAATTGATCAAAAGTAACTCCTCTTTTACCATATAAAATGGTAGTAGCAAGAATACGTGCAGCTAATGGTGCAAATTGATCATGTTCTTCTAAAAACACTCCCAACTTCTCAATTAACTCCTTTCTTTTTTGTTCAAATTCCTTATTCATTTGTAATATATTTTATGCAAATATATGATTAGTTCGGTAATTACCGAACTAAAAGAACTAATTTTAGAAATAATTAACGTTTTTTAACATTCAAAAAATATTATATTATTGATTTTTAATATTTTAACTTATTTTAGTTAACTTAAAATTATTATAATAAATTATTAATTTGTGCATATTGTAGTAAAATAACTGTTTTAGCATCACAAATTTCACCCGTTGAAACCATTTCAATTGCTTTAATAAAATCCATTTCTAATACTTCAATTTCTTCAGTTTCTTCTTCTAAACCACCACCTTCACTAATTTTCATATCACTTGAATATTCAGCAATAAAATAATGAACTTTTTCAGTAACAGCTCCTGGTGTTGAATATATTTCAAATACTTTTTTAGGTTCAGAAATTTTATACCCTACTTCTTCTTCAGCTTCTTTTTTAATACAAGTAATTGGATCGTCTTTATCTAATAAACCTGCACAAACTTCAATCATCATTCCATCTTCATTTTCGTTTAAATAAGATGGCATTCTAAATTGTTTGGTAAGAATTACTTTTTTTTCTGAAGGATTATATAACAAAATACAAGCTCCATCTCCTCTATCATAAACTTCGCGACTTTGATTTTGCCAATTTCCATCTTTGGTTTGGTAATCAAAATCTACTTTATCTAGTTTGTACCAATCATGAGAAAGGTTTTTAATACTATTAATTTTTACTTTAGGATTCTTCATAAAAAATTAAAATACTTTAATTGGTTGGTAAAAAGTTTACCAAAAGTACATTTTCTATTCCTTAAATAATATTATTTTAAGTTTAAAAAAACCATAAAATAGACTCATTTATCTTAATAACTTCGTCTTTAACTATTCTCTTAATTATAAATTCACCATTTCAACTAAATTATATTCAAAATAAATTGTGAAGAAGTAAAAAATATGGAATCAATTATTGGCATTTTAACTTGTAAGAGAAAAAACAACAACCTAATTTTGTTTAAAATGTATGAACATTTTTTGGAAAATTTTATTTAAATGGAAATACTTAAAAAATCTCAATCAGGTTCTTTTGAATCAAGTGATATTATTATTTTAATTGAACCTGTTGAACCAAATTCGGGTAGAAATATAGATATAGATTCATCTGTTATGCTAGAATATGGCGACACTATAAAAGCTTTAATCACATCTAAATTAGATAGTTATAATATATCTGATATTCATTTAATTGCCAAAGATAAAGGTGCTTTAGAATTAACAATTAATGCACGTTTAGAAACAGCAATTAAACGAGCTTGTAATATTCAAAAGGCCACAATGCACTAATTAATATCTTGAAAACAACGTAATTTTTAAAATAAATAACTTGTGAAGAAAAAAAGAAGAACCATGCTTTACATTCCTGGAAATAATCCAGCTATGTTGCAACAAGGAGGAATTTATGGCGCCGATAGTTTGTTACTAGACTTAGAGGATGCTGTGGCTTTAAATCAAAAAGATGCTGCTCGTATTTTAGTTAGAAATATGATTAAATCTATTGATTATTATAATGCAGAAATTTGTGTAAGAGTTAACCATATTGATACTCCTTTTGGATTGGAAGATTTAGAAGAAATTGTTCCTCTTCAACCAGATGCTATTCGTTTTCCAAAAACAGAATCTGTTGAGGAATTAACAAATCTTATCAAGATTATTGAATCCATTGAAGATAAACATGGTTTACCTCATAATAAAATGACGCTTCATTTAATGATAGAAACTGCTTTAGGTGTTCAAAACGTTTTTGATATTGCTAAATTTTCTAAACGTGTTGATGCAATTACTATTGGTGGACAGGATTTAACTGCTGATATGAATATTAAAAGTACTAAAGATGGCTCTGGAATTGATTTTGCGAGGAAAATGATTGTAATGGCTGCAAAAGCAAATAAAATTGATGTGATTGATACTGTTTTTGTTGATGTAAATGATGAAGAAGGTCTCCGTTTAGAAACTGAATATGCCAAACAAATTGGCTTTACCGGTAAAGCCGTAATCAACCCAAGGCAAATAGATATTATTCATGAAATTTATATGCCAACAGATCCTGAAATTAGAAAAGCATATAGAATTATTAAAGAATTTAAGAAAAATAAAAAATTAGGCATTGGTGTTTTTGCTATTGATGGTAAAATGATTGATGCGCCAATTGTTACCAGAGCAACGCATGTGTTAGAACTTGCCCAAATTGATTTAGATACCATTTAAATTATTAAAAAAATGAAAAATGTAATTGGTCGTGAAATTCCAGAATATATTAATGGTGTTGGAAAAATAGACATGTTTGTTGGTGCTTGGCAAAAACTTAAAAAAGGTTGGATGGATGAAGTTACAATTCCACCACCAAATAAAGCTAAACTACCTCACCAAAGTAAAATTTGCCAAACTTTAGAAGAAGCAATTATTAAAACTTCTCCTAAAAGTGGTATGACTGTTTCCTTTCATCATCATTTAAGAAATGGGGATAATATTTTGGTTAATTCAATAGAAATTCTAGCCAAAATGGGTATTAAAAATATCACTTTGGCAGCGTCTTCTTTAAATGAAGTACACAATCCAATTTTAAAATATTTAAAAGATGGAACCATTACAAAAATATGGTCTTCTGGAATTAGAGGAGAAATAGGAAAAGCTATTTCTGAAGGTGTTTTAGATATACCAGTAACTATTCACTCACATGGAGGTAGAGTTAGAGCCATTCATACTGGAAAAATTAATTTAGATTTAGCTATTATTGCTGCTTCTGCAGCAGATAATGAAGGAAATGCAACAGGTTGTAAAGGTAAATCTGCATTTGGTTCTATGGGATATGCTAGTATTGATACGCGATACGCAAAACAAGTAATTGTAGTTACTGATAATATGGTTGATTACCCTTGTATTCCTATTTCAATCACTCAAAATTTTGTTGATTATGTGGTAAAAATAGATTCTATTGGTGATGCTTCAAAAATTGCCACAGGAAGTACACGTATTACTAAATCACCAATTGATTTAAGAATTGCAAAATTAGCTGCAAATGTTATTGAACATTCGGGCTCATTTAAAAATGGATTTTCATTTCAAGTAGGAGCAGGAGGTGCTTCATTAGCAGTAGCCAAATATATTCGTGAAAAAATGAAAACTTCCGAAATAAAAGGAAGTTTTATTTTAGGTGGTGTTACTTCTTATGGAGTTGATATGTTAAATGAAGGTTTGTTTAATACAATTTTTGACGTTCAATCTTTTGATGCAGCTGTTTGTTCATCCTTAATAGATAATAGCCATCATATTGAAATTCCGGCGGCTTTATATGCCAATCCATTTAATTGTGGATGTATGACAAATAAATTAGATATTGTTGTACTAGGAGCTCTTGAAATTGACACCAATTTTAATGTTAACGTAATAACCGGTTCTGATGGAACTATTAGAGGAGCTTCTGGAGGACATAGCGATACAGCTTCTGGAGCTACTTTAACCGTTGTTGTTTGTCCATCTTTTAGAGGTAGAATTCCTATTGTTAAAACATCAATTCATACAGTAGTTACACCAGGAGAATCAATTGATGTTTTAGTTACAGAAAGAGGTATTTGTGTAAATCCTTTAAAACCAGAACTAGAAGAAAAATTGATTAAAGCTGGCTTAAATATTCGTAAAATTGAAGATTTACAAATAGAAGTAGAGTCTATTGTAGGGAAAGTTCAAGAAATAGAATTTACAGATAAAATAGTTGGTTTAATTGAATATAGAGACGGAACCATTATTGATGTTATTAGGCAAGTAAAACACCATGGTTAACTCCCATAAAATTTTAGATAAAATATTAAATGCTAGAGAGAATAGAGCGCTACAACGCGCTCTATTTTTAAAACAGCAATTTAACACCTTAAGTTTATCATTAAATATTCCTGGATATCCAAAAAGTAACACTTTTATATCCACTTTTTTTTTAGAAGTTAAAAACGATTTAATTAGCTATTTACAAGCAAATCGTATTGAAATAATTTCAAAAAAAGAAACATTAATTTTAGATGAAGCAGGTGATTTTTTTATAGTTCCTATTTCTAAAAACTCTAAAATTGACTTATTAGAATTAAAAAAATTAACAGAAAATTTTGAAAAATCACATCCTTTAGGACGTTTAATTGATGTTGATATTTTTAATGATTTAGGTTTACCAATAAGCTCTGGAAAAAAGAAACCATGTTATTTTTGTAGAGAACATTCAGCTATATCTTGTATGCGTAATAAGCGGCATACTAAACAAGAAATTAGAGATTTAATTTTTAATGATATATTAAAACAGTTAGCAATTACCACTAAAAATAACAGGATTAATACCTTATCGGGATTTGCTTCAAAAGCTATTCTATATGAAATTTCTTTAAGTCCAAAACCTGGGTTGGTTTCATTTAAAGATTCTGGCTCACATACCGATATGCACTTTTTTACATTCTTAAATTCAGCAGTTTCACTTACTCCTTTTTTTAATGAATTTTGCGAATTAGGTTATGATTATACGGGAAAATTAGACGCTATTTTACCAAAAATTAGACACATTGGTATAAAAGCAGAACAAGAAATGTTTAAAGCCACCGGAAATGTAAATACACATAAAGGAATTATATTTTTATTTGGAATTTCACTTTTTTCAATAGCTAAAATAACTTCAGAAAATAAAGAATATTCAGATACAGCATTTAGCAATTTAGTAATTGAAATAACTAATGGAATTGTTAAAAATGAATTGGAATTAACTTCTAAAAAAGCTTCAACACATGGAGAATTAATGTTTGAAACTTATGGAAAATTAGGTGCTGGTATTCGTCAGGAAGTTGCTGAAGGATTTCCGAGCGTATTTACAAATGCCTTACCTTTTTTGGATGAAAACTTTAAAAATCACCAAGAAATTAATCAAGAAGAAATTCAAAAAGTATTGCAAACTACTTTACTACATATTATGACTTTAAATAACGATAGTAATATTTTGTACAGAAGTAATTTAGAATCACTTACAAAAGTTAAACAGCTTGCAAAAAATGCGATTCACTCAAAAAAATCATATATTGAGTTATGTAATTATTGCAAAGAAAACCATATTTCACCGGGCGGATCTGCCGATTTACTTTCAGTTTCACTTTTAATTCATTTTGTTAAAAACGCATAGATATGATTTTTGAAGATACAGATTTTAGACAAGAATTATTAGATACAGAAAACCCTTTGGATGTTAAACTTCTTCAAACGTTTTTAAAAAAATATGATTTTGATTTTAATCCAGAAGAAGTAGATTTTACCATGATTGTTTACAATTTAAACGATGATATAATTGGAACTGGATCATTATATAAAAATACCTTAAAGTATGTGGTTATTGCACCAGAGTTTAGAGAAACTACTGCCTTTTCAATTGTAGTTACCTATTTAACTGATAAGGGTTTAGAAAACTATAAACAGTGTTTTGTTTATACAAAACCTACTACTGCAAAATTATTTAAAGCATTAGGTTTTTCATTAATTACTACCGCAGAACCAATTTATGCTGTATTAGAATTTGGTTATAAAACCATTAAAGATTACCAAAAAAAGTTAGAAAAATTAAAAGTAAAAACTGTCACAGAAAATGTAGCTGCAGTTGTGGTAAATTGTAATCCCTTTACCATTGGCCACCGTTATTTAATTGAAAAGGCTTCAAAAGAAAATGAAATTGTTTATTTATTTGTAGTTAGTGAAAATTTATCTGCTTTTACCTTTGAAGTTCGCTGGAAATTAATAGAAGAAGGTATTACCGATTTAAAAAATGTAATAATGTTGGCTACTGGACCATACATAGTTTCTGGAGCAATTTTTCCTAATTATTTTTTAAAAAATGAATCTTGGAATTTAGTTTCTCAAAAACAAGCTGAAATTGATGTAAACATATTTACTACTTATATTGCACCTATTTTAAATATTAAAAAACGATATATAGGAAGTGAAAATTATTGCTTAACAACTAAAGCTTATAATACTGCAATGCATAAAATTTTACCAGAAAATGGTATTAAAGTTATTGAATATGAGCGCATTTCTGTAAATGGAAAAGATAATTATATAAGCGCTTCAAAAGTAAGAGAAGCTATAAAAGAAGATAAATTAAATGAATTTTTAAACTTTTTACCTGAATCAACTAAAAACTTTTTACTGTCTGCAGAATCTGACTCTATTAAAGCTAAAATAAAACAAAGTACTGCTAGGCATTAATTACTTTTTACCATTGCAATATGTGGAATTCCGTCTTCTAAATATTCTTTTCCTTGTTGAATAAATCCGTGAGATTCATAGAATTTTTTTAAATACTTTTGAGCTGAAATTTTAATTAATTCTTCATTAAAATAATCTTTTACAGCTTTTATAGAAGCTTTAAAAATAACGTGACCAAAACCATTAATCCGTTCTTTTTTAGCTACTAATACTCTACCAATACTTGAAACCTCAAAATAATCTCCTGGTTTAAAAATACGTGTATAAGCTACTAATTTTTCATTTTTGAAACCTAAAATATGTATTGCTTTTTGATCTTTAAAATCAATATCTTGATATACACAATCTTGTTCTACAACAAAAACTTCACTCCGTAATTGAAGCATAGCATATAATTCATCTTTTGTTAATTCAGTAAAGGTTTTTGTTTTTATTTGAAGCATTATTTTTAAAAATATTAAAAGATAAAATTAGGTGTTATTTTATTGAAATTTATAAAAATAATTGACTTTTTAACAATGAAAAATTAATTAATTATACATTTGTCACTTTTGAAAAAATAATTGGAACTAAACCGAAAAACCAATTCAAAAATAAAGTAGGTATTGTTTTAAAAATTAATTAATGAAAAAAATTCTATTTTTAGTAAGTTTATTTATCTCTGTCGCATCATTTTCTCAAACAAAACTATATGTACATCCAGATGCTGATACGTATGTAGCTAATACAAAAACTATCGCCATTTTACCTTTAAAAGTTCAAGTAAAACTAAGACCAAAAGAATTAAAAGATTTTACAACTGAACAAATTATTCAAATGAATAAAGATGAATCTTTAGATATTCAAAAAGGAATGCACACTTGGTTTTTAACTAGAAAAAAAAGAGGATCTTTATTAGTTAATGTTCAAAATCCTTCACGTACAAATGCATTGCTTAAAAAAAATGGAATAGATATTCACTCATATGATGAATATTTACCAAGTGAATTAGGTAAAATTTTAGGTGTTGAAGCTGTAATTACAGGAAACTTTGAAACTTCAAAACCAATGTCTAACGGAGCAGCAATAGGACTTGCAGTATTAACAGGTGGAATGTTTGCAACTAGTTCAGCAATTATGAATATGGATTTTACCAATACAGCTGATGATGAATTAGTTGTAAATTATAATAAAAAAATAAAAGGTTCATTAGGTAGTGATGCTCAAGATTTAATAAATATTTTAATGAGAAAAGTATCTAGAAGAATACCTTATACAAAATAATATAAAAACTATTTTACTAAAAAAAAGCGATGTTTAAACATCGCTTTTTTTTTAATCTTTATTTATCAATTCTTTTAAATCATCCCTTTTAAATTCTGGCTGAAAATTACAGTGTGTAATTTGAAATTTTTCTAATAAAAGTTTCTCAATTTTTTCACAAATTAAATCAAATTCAGATAATTTAATATCTTCATTAAACTCTATATGCGCCTCAATATGGCAATCGTATTCATTTAATTGCCAAATATGTACATGGTGAATATTTTTAATTCCTTTTACTTTTACAACATCCTCTGCAACTTCATCAATATTAACATCTTCTGGTGCAAATAACATTAATATTTTAGTTGAAGCTATTAAAATACTCCAACTCATATAAATTAAATAGATTGAAATTAATAAAGTTAATAAAGCATCAATCCAATAAATTTGATAATATTTCATTAATAAACCTCCTACTAAAACAGCTACACTAGTTAACATATCTGTAAATAAATGAACATAAGCAGATTTCATATTTAAGTTGTGTTTAGCATCGCTTTTTAATAAAAGCACACTAAAACCGTTTGCAGCGATTCCTAAAATTGCCAACCAAATTACTAAGTTAGTTTTAATTTCATGAGGATTATTAAAACGTTCAATTGCCTCTTTACCTAAAAAAACCGCAACAATAATTAGTGTAGCAGCGTTTATAAATGCTGCTATAATTTCAGCACGTTTGTAACCAAATGTATATTGCTTAGTTTGTTTCTTTTTTTTAGTTAAAATATTAGCTATATAACTAATTATTAAAGAAATAACATCAGAAAAATTATGGACAGCATCAGAAATTAAAGCTAAACTTCCTGATATAAATCCACCTATAATTTGTGCTACGGTAATTACTATATTTAATACTATAGATATTAATAAGTTTTTACCTGATAATGTAGGATGATTGTGTGTATGATGATGACTCATTATTTTATAAATAAAAATACCAATCAAATTTACGTAACATTGTTAAATGATTACAATTTAATTGGTATTAAAATTTATTAGAGTTGTTATTTACATTAACAACAACTTGTAGGTATTTTATCTATTCTTGTTTTATGGCGTCCACCTTCAAATTTTGTATTTAAAAATATATCTACAAATCCTAAAGCTTGTTGTAATGATACAAAACGTGCAGGAATGGCTAAAACATTTGCATCATTATGTAATCTTATCAATTCAACAATTTCATTATTCCAAACCAAACCAGCTCTAATACCTTGGTGTTTATTAGCTGTCATTTGGGCACCATTTCCACTACCACATAAAATTATACCATAGGTAGCTTTTCCAGATTCAACCGCATCAGCTACCGGATGAATAGCATCAGCATAATCCATACTATCATTTGAATCGGTTCCAAAGTTTAAAACTTTTATACCTTTGCTTTCTAATTGTTTAATAATTTCGAATTTATACTCAGTACCAGCGTGATCATTACCAATTGCAATTACCATTTTTTAGTTTTTGTTAATAAGTTAGACTGCAAAAGTACAAATTCACGGTTATTAACAGTAAAAAAACTGATTGTTAATAGTAATTTTTAATTAACTGAGTAACAATAGCTTTATATAAACTTAACATTGTGGATAAGTTTACACTTAAAAAAGAAAAGTATTTTTTGATTATTTAATTAATTTATCTAATCCAGAATGTAAAGTTTAAAACCAAATTTATTTATTGATTTTTCATCTAAAGTTTTAAACATACATGCTAACGGTTATTAACAATAAAAATCAATATTTTTATACAATTAAATAGGTTGATAGTACTTTTAAGAGGATGTTAATAACCTATCTAATTTTAGTGATTAATAAGTGTTTAAATATTTATAAACTGTTAGTATGTTTTAATAAGTGAAATATCAAAATATATTATCAAGTATTTATGCTACATATTAACACACTATAATAGCAATCATTCTTTTTTAAAATTTTAAATAAAACTTTTTATTATATATATATATGTTGATAACTACAGATTATTTTAATTCTGAAATTATAATTGAAATTTTCTTCTTCTTTTATTAATTAAAAAATAAGAACTCTATATTTTTATTGAAAGCTTTAAAGTATTTGAAGGTATTGAAACAGTTTCTATAGTATCTTCTGAAGTAAAAGAATTATTAATACTCTTTACTGTTATTAAAATTCCTACAAAGAATATAATAAGAAATAAGATAATAATTTTATATAATCGTTTCATTAATAAGTTGTTCTATATTAATAAAGACGTATTAATTTACTATTTGTTACAAATATTTTAAGAAAATTTTAACTTTTATTAAATGGTACTATAAAATTTATAGCTTTTTCAAGTATTGAAACGTGAAAGTTACCTGAGCCTATAAGTTCTCCATCTGCCTGAATATAGGCTTTTTCATTATTTAAAACCTCAATTTTTAATTCTGAAGTTTTATAATTATTAACTAATTTATGATTAGTAATTTTTCCATTAAACAATCCTTTTATGTTTAATAAAAGTGTTAATAACGTTATTTTTTTAATAAATGATATATCAAATAGACCATCATTAATTGTTACGTTTTTAGTGAGTTGCATTCCTCCACCAGAATATTTGCATAACCCAATTAATAACATTAAAGTTTTAGTTTTCAGTATTTTATTGTTAAATAAAATTTCTAAAGTAGGTTTTTTATAACTAGTTAATCCTGCTAAAGCGCCGGTTAAATAGGCTAGATATCCTAAATTTTTGTACTTATTAACTTTGTTAACAACGTGCGCGTCAAAACCTATACCAGCTAAATTATTAAAGTAGATTTCTTTTTTAGTGTTTTGTAGTATTATTTTGCCAATATCTTGTTGAATATAATTTTCTTCTTTGAGTGTTTGAATTGCTTTTTTGTAATCTTTTGAAATTTTGTAGGTTTTAATCCAGTCATTTCCTGTTCCTATAGGAATTATTCCAACTTTTATTTCTGATTGTTTGTAGTGAGGAGTTAAATTTTTTAATTCTAAAATTGCATTTACAACATTATGTAAAGTTCCATCACCACCAACGCAAATAAATTTATTAAATCCTTGTTTTATAGCGTTTTGAATAAGTATTATTGAATGTTTTTGGTATTGAGTAATACTAAATTCAAATTGAAAATTTTGTTTTTTTAATTCATTGTTAATAAGTGGCCATTTCTTTTTAGAACTACCATTTCCGGAGGTTGGATTAATCACTACAAACCACTTATTTTTCATAAAACTCAACTAATTTTTAAGCAAAATACGAATAGATAATTATATAAGGTTTTATTAACATTTTCAAAATTAAATATTTGTACTTTTGATAGAAATAAAAAATGATATAATGTCGAAGAAGAAGAAAATTTTTAAAAAGAAAGGAAATATAGTAAAAGATTTAACTAGAAAATTACTACAAATTTTAAATAAAGACGCTGAAAAAGGGTTCAATTACCGTCAACTAGCAGCAAAATTAGATATATCGGATGCAAATGGCCGCAACCAAATAATACAAAAATTGGAAGAATTAAAAGGGCAACAAAAAGTTGAAGAAATGGATAGAGGTAAATTTAAAATTGTACCTAAAAATAAGTATTTTATTGGAACTTTAGATGTAACATCTAATGGAAATGCTTATTTTATGTGCGAAGAATTAGAAAAAGATATTTACATTCCAGCACGAAATTTAAATAGAGGTTTAGATAAAGATACCGTTAAAGTTTATATATATAAAAGAAAAAATAGTAAGAAAGAAGAAGGTGATGTTGTAGAAATTATAAAACGTGCAAAAACTGATTTTGTAGGTGTTTTACAATTAAATAAAAACTTTGGTTTTTTAGTTGCAGATGATCATAAAATGTATGCAGATCTGTTTATTCCAAAGAATAAATTAAAAGGTGCAGAAGATGGTTTAAAAGTATTGGCTAAAATGACAGATTGGCCTGGAAATTCTAAAAATCCATTTGGTGAGGTAATTGAAATTTTAGGAAAACCTGGAGATCACGAAACAGAAATTCATTCTATACTTTTAGAATATGGATTGCCTTATAAATTTCCAGAAAATGTAGAAGCAGAAGCAAGTAAATTATCTTTTGAAATTACTGAAGAAGAAATTTCAAAAAGACGTGATATGCGTAAAGATTTAACCTTTACCATAGATCCAAAAGATGCTAAAGATTTTGATGATGCCTTATCTTTTGAAGTATTAGAAAATGGAAATTATGAAATTGGAATTCATATTGCTGATGTTTCACATTATGTGCAAGAAGGAACTATTATAGAAGACGAAGCTTATGACAGAGCAACATCGGTTTATTTAGTAGATAGGGTAGTACCAATGTTACCTGAAGTATTATCTAATGGAGTTTGTTCTTTACGCCCAAATGAAGAAAAATTAACGTTTTCTGCTGTGTTTGAAGTAAATGAAAAGGGCCATGTTTTAAACGAATGGTTTGGAAGAACTATCACCTATTCAGATAAGAGATTTGCTTATGAAGAAGCTCAAGAAATTATAGAAACAAAAGAAAATGTTGTTTCTTCTGAAATTTCAATTACTGGAGAATCATATAAAGTTGAGACAGAAATTGTAACTGCTATTTTAAAATTAGATGAATTAGCAAAAAAACTTCGTAAAAAGCGTTTACAGCAAGGTGCAATTACTTTTGATAGAGTAGAGGTTAAATTTAATTTAAATGAAAAAGCGGAGCCAATAGGCGTGTTTTTTAAAGAATCTAAGGATGCTAATAAACTAATTGAAGAATTTATGTTGTTAGCTAATAGAAAAGTTGCCGAATTTATTGGAAGTAAAAAAGGTGTTCCAACTAAAAATACATTTATTTATAGAGTTCATGATGAACCAGATTTAGAAAAATTAGAAAAGCTGCAAAACATTGTTAGTAAATTTGGATATAAAAATATAATAGATACTAAAAATAAGAAAACTACCTCAAGTTCATTAAATCAATTATTAACTGATGTTCACGGAAAAGGTGAAGCAAATATGATTGAAACACTGGCCGTAAGATCTATGAGTAAAGCAGTTTATACTACGCATAATATTGGGCACTATGGATTGGCTTTTGATTATTATAGTCATTTTACCTCACCAATTAGACGGTATCCAGATGTTATGACACACAGGTTGTTACAACATTATTTAGATGGTGGAAAATCTCCAAAAGCTGAAGCTTATGAAGAAAAATGTAAGCATTCATCTGATCAAGAATATATGGCTTCAAAAGCTGAACGTGATTCTATAAAATATATGCAAGTTAAATATATGGAAGATCATAAAGATCAAGAATTTGAAGGTGTAATTTCTGGTGTTACAGAATGGGGAATTTATGTTGAAATTATTGAGAATAAGTGTGAAGGAATGGTAAGAATTCGTGAAATTAAAGACGATTATTATTTATATGACGATAAACAATATGCACTAGTTGGGCAATCAACAAAAAATTTATATCAATTAGGTGATCAGGTTTTAATAAAGGTAAAACATACCGATTTAGAACGTAAACATTTAGATTTTACTTTACTTAGTAAGATTTCTGAATAATTTATTATTAAAGGCACAATTATTGTCTTAATAGAAAGTTATAATTAAAAATATTACAAAATGAAAAATATAACAATATTATTGTTTTTAGCTTGTTCATTTGCATTCGGACAAGAAACTATTACTAAAAACTTAGGAGATTTTAGTGAATTAAAAGTTTATAATGGTTTAACAGTTGAACTTAGAAAATCAAAAGAATCGAAAATTGAAATAACAGGATCTCAATCAGGAGATGTTACCGTAAAAAATTCAAATGGAATTTTAAAAATAAGATTACAATTTCCAGAGAGTTTTAAAGCTGAAGATATAAGAATTGTCTTATTTTATAATAATAATCTAAATATTTTAGATGCTAATGAAGGTGGTTCAATTATTTCAGAAAATACAATTAAACAACAATATTTAGAAGTAAAAGTACAAGAAGGAGCTAAAATTTATCTTGCTATTGATACTAAACATTTAACTGTAAAATCAGTATCTGGTGGTCTTATTGAATTATCTGGAAATACTGAAAATCAGAATATTGAGGCTACAACTGGAGGTATTTATGAAGGCTACAAATTAATAAGTAAACAAGCAATTGTAACTGCTGCTTCTGGGGCAAAGGTAGAAGTTTATACAACTGAAATTTTAGATGCAAAAGTTCGTTTTGGAGGTACAATTCATTATAAAGGTACTCCGGAAGTTTTAAAAACTAAAAAAATTATTGGTGGAGTTATTAAAGCTAGAAATTAACAATAGTTTATTGTAGATAGTATTTCAAAGTTCAGTTTTATAAAATTTAAGCCTTGTTTTATATTAATTACTATATTTGTATCACAAAATTTAATTAAATGAATGCATTAAATATATTTTTAGGAATGGTAGGTCCTTGGCAATGGATAATTATTGGTTTAGCAATTTTATTATTGTTTGGAGGAAAAAAATTACCAGAATTAATGAAAGGTCTTGGTGGCGGAATTAAAGAATTTAAAAAAGCTACACAAGATGAAGATGATGAAAAAAATGATAAAAAAGGAGAAGATAAAAAATAATATTTTTTAAATAAATTATAATAAACCGATACTTTTGTGTCGGTTTTTTTTTACCTAAACATTTTACAAATAGAAATAATTAATTTATTTCTATTTTTTTTACCAATTTTAACTATACAATATATATACAAAAAGTACTTTTTATAGAATAAATGTACTTTTAACTATTAATTTTTAAAATGGACCATTATTAATCCGTCCAGTTTTCTATTTTTGCTAGCAGTTAATATGTAACTATAGTTATATAAGACTATTTAGTATTTTGAAAATCAATAAGTTTAACTAGAATAATTAATAAAAATAATAGTAATTATGTATAAAAATATTTTACTTGTATTATGTATATCAATTTTTACAATTGGTGGAGTTATAGCTCAAAATGGTACAGTATATGGAACTATTGTTGATGAAGTTTCTAAGGAGAAAATACCATTTGCAACGTTAGTTTTAAAATCTGGAAATATAACCAAAGGAGTTAGTTCAGATTTTGATGGAAACTTTTCTTTCAATAAAATTCCAAATGGAGTTTATCAATTAACAGCTTCTTATATTGGTTTTAATGATAAAGTAATTAACAATATTAATATTGCAAAAAGTAATTCAAAAGTTGAATTAGGTACTATTTTTTTATCAGTAGGTACAGAAGCATTAAAAGAGGTTCAGATTACTGGAGTTAATAAAACTCAAACTACTAAAATAGATAGAAAAACTTATAGAGCATCTGATTTTGCTACCGCTAAAGGTGGTACGGCTTCTGATGTTTTAAATAAATTACCTTCAGTAAATGTGGCTTCAGACGGTAAAGTTTCTGTACGTGGAACAGAAGATTTTATGGTGTATTTAAACGGTAAACCTACAAATATTGAACCTTCAGTTTTATTAGCTCAAATTGCGAGTAATAATATTGATAAGGTAGATATTATTTCAGTTCCTACAGCACGTTATGATGCACAAGGAAAAGGTGGTATTGTTAATATTACTACTAAGAAAAATGTAGCATCTGGTTTATCTGTTTCTGTAAATGGTTTAATTGGTGGTGCTCCTTGGAATAACGTAACTGATGATTATAGTGATGATAAATTAAAGGATGACCGTTATGGTGGTGGTTTTAATTTAAGTTATGGTACTGAAAAAATTACTTTATACGGTGGTTTTAATTACAATATGAAAAATGTAAACGGATTGCGTTCTGGTGAAGCTAGAGTGTTAACTTCTACAGGTCCAGATCAATACTTTCATATGAATGCTAAAGACGGTCAACGTCCTGAGTGGTATGAAAATTATTCTGCAAATGCAGGAATTGACTTTATTTTAAGTGATACTAAACAATTATCATTATCATATTTCTACGGAAATAGAAATGAAGGAAGAGCGGCATATTATATTTACAATACCTTTTTTGCCGATGAAAATCAGGCTAATAAAGATGTATCTACAGAAAAATTTATGTACAATCCTAATGTTGATAATAGATACGGTAAATACAATACTTTTAATGTAGATTATGTTTCTAAGTTAGATAATAATGCTACTTTTAAAATGGCTGCAGCTTATGAAACTTCTGATTTAAGCAGAGAACTAAACAATAAAAATTATTTTTATACTTCTAGAGCAGCTGTAGAAAATGATATTGAAAATAATTATGCAAATGCAGATCAATTTAATAACTATTCATTGTCTGATGATACTCCTTTAAAAGGTGCTCGTTTTGCTACAGATTATGAAAAGGAATTTGATAATGGAAATTCTTTTGGAACTGGTTTACAAGTGCAATACACAAATATTGATGGTGATTTTAAATTTGAAAATGGTTTAGTTACTAAAAATTTAAATAATTCTATTGATTTAACAAGAACGGTTTATGCTGCTTATGCAGATTATACGGGTTCTGCAGGAGATTTAAGTTATATTTTTGGTGTAAGAGCTGAATATCAAGATCAGTCAATGGATATTGCAGAAACTGATTATGTGCCAATTTTTGGAGCTGATTTAAAACCTAATTATTCTCAAGAAAAACTTGATTTATTTCCATCTGCACATTTAAGTTATAAATTAAATGAAGATAATAAGTTAACGTTAGCAGGAAGTAGAAGAATAAATAGAGCTTCTGTTACTAAATTAGCACCTTTTTTATACCGTCGCCATTTTGAAGTTTATGTAGTTGGTGATCCAGAACTAGAAGCTGAATATTTAAATAATGTAGAATTAAGTTTTAACAAGGCTATTAACAAGCATACTTTTAATTTAACTGGTTTTTACCGCGGAACAGACAATACTGTATTTAGAGTAAATACTGTTACTACTGCTGCTCAAAACCCTAATCTTAATCAAATTTTAAAGGAAGACGTATTGATTCGTTCTTATACAAATGCTGGAAATTCAACTTCGTTAGGAGCGGAGTTAGATGTAAATATTATGGTAAATAAATTTGCTAAATTCTTTATAGGAGCTTCTCTATATAACTATCAAATTAAGGGAGATGTATTTGGTTACGATGTAGATCAAAACAGCACAAATTGGTCTTTAAAAGGAAATGTAGTGTTTACATTGTCTGATGAATTTAAATTTAATTATGACTATAGCAGAATATCTAATACCGTAACTTCTCAAGGTCAAAATGATGCTTTTACAGTATCTAATATTGCTTTAAATTACCAACCTAAAAATGCAAATTCTTGGAATTTTTCTTTACGAGGATTGGATATTTTTGCGCAAAATGATCAAGGTTTAGATACCAATGCATATAACCAATCTAATGATCAAATCTTTTATCAAGAAACATTATATGAACGTCAAGGACCTATTTTTGAATTAGGTGTTTCATATTCATTTAATGCGAAAGGAAAGAAAAATAAATCAAAATCTTTTGAAGGTGATAAACACTTTAAATAGTCAGTTAGGTTTTAGTTAAATATTAACTGACAACTACAAATTACGAACCCATAATCTATTAGATTGTGGGTTCTTTGTTTACATTTGAATCCTAATTAAAATAGTTTATATGAAAGTAAAGGTATTTATTATTATGTTAATATTGTTTAGTTCTTGTTCAACAAAAAGCCAAGTAATTAAACCTATTATTTCCGAAGTTGATGTTACAGATATGAATTTGTATAAACCAACTCCATATAGATCGGACGGAGCAGGATATGAAGGTAGCGATTTTAAAAATTTACCTAAAAGCAGAAAGAAGATATTTAGTCATATTTCAGATAAAAATGATACAGATGCCTTAAATGAATTAATTACCAATTTAAATGCTCTTGGAGGAGGTGAAATAACCATTACTAAAGGCGATTACAAGTTTAAAAATGTAATTTTAAAATCAAATATTCATATCATCATTGAAAGCGGAACCATAATTGGATTTGATGAAACTAAAAAAGGAAAAGCATTTTTATTTAATGTAGGTTCAGGAGATAATGCTCCCTTGGTTGAAAATGTAAAATTGATTGGTTTAGGGAATCCGGACAATAGACCTAAATTGGTTTTACATAAATTCGAAAATACTTTTTGGAGAGCCGTTATGATAGGCTATGTAAATAATCTATTAGTCCAAAATTTTACAATTGTTGATGATTTAACAAAAGGTGCTGCTATTGCTTTTAATCCTTCAAAAATAAATGATGAAACTGTAAATATTGCTAATAACGTAACTATTACCAATGTAAAATTAACTGGTGGATCTATTGGTTATGGCTTGGTTCAAACAAATGTAGGAGAAAATATTTTACTTAAAAATTTATCTTCGGAAGGTGGAATGACGTGTAGAATTGAAGCTCATACAGGAAGACATTATGATGTTGGTGTAGCAAACATTGTAATTAAAAATATTGTAAGTAAAAACGGAAAAGCGGCAGTGCTTTTACAACCACATTCAGTTGAAAATGGTAGAATTTTGGTTGATGGAGCAAAGTCGATAGGTAGTACTTGGACACTGTTTTTAAAAAATGGTTTTGTTGCTAAAGATTCTAAAAGAAGGTTAAGAGGTACATTTGCTCCTAATTCTACATTTAAAAATATTAGTTTAATTTCCACTGATAATACAGCAACACTTTCATATAAAAATTATGTTTTTATTCCTGAAGAATTAAAAAGTTTATACAATCCACCAAACTTTAATCCTGTTAAAAATGATGCTAACAATCCTTCTGAAGAATTAGGAAAAGAAAGTGCTATAAAAGGACCTTCAGTAGCTGTTATTTATATAGATGCCAAGTATCCATTAGGTTTACCAGAAGAATCAGAAATTGTTTTAGAAGGGAAAACAGAAAATCGTTTAAAAATATTAGATAAAAGGTAAATTTACGTTAACCTTAATCGGTTTTCTCATCCATTTCTTATGTTAAAAATAAATGAATTAGTGAGTCTTCCAATTTAGGTTTCATTTACTTTTGAAGCATTTGTATGAAATTCTGAAATAAATTAAGAATTACGTTTTACAACATTAAAAAAGCCAGCAAATTTGCTGGCTTTTTATTTTTTAAGAATCTATTTAAATTTTAACAGCTGTTCCTGAAGAAGTAACCATTAGCATTCCACCACTTTTACCAACAGTTTCATAATCTAAATCAATACCAACAATGGCATTAGCCCCAAGTTTTTGAGCTTGTTGTTCCATTTCTTTTAAAGCAGTGTCTTTAGCTTCTCTTAAAACTCTTTCATAAGATCCTGAACGCCCACCAACAATATCTCTAATTCCTGCAAAAAAGTCTTTAAATATATTGGCTCCAATTATAGTTTCACCACTTACAATTCCTAAATATTCTTTAACTGGTTTATTTTCTATGTTATTTGTTGTTGTTAAAATCATCTTATTTTTTACCTTTTTTAGTGTCTTTTAATTCTTCATGAGAAGATTCTTGAACTTTATTAGCTGCCACTAAACTAGTAACCATATCATTCAACATACTGCTGGCTGCATTAGGATTGTTAGGTAATAAAATTAAATTAGATTTTGTATCAGATCCTATACTTTGTAAAGTATCATAATGTTGTGTAATTACAATTAATGCAGAGGCTTCTTGGCTATTAATACCAGCTCTATTTAAAACATCTACACTTTCTTCTAATCCACGAGCTATTTCTCTACGTTGGTCAGCAATACCTTTACCTTGTAATCTTTTACTTTCAGCTTCAGCTTTTGCACGCTCAACAATTAAAATACGCTGCGCATCACCTTCGTGTTGTGCTGCAATTTTTTCACGATCGGCTGCATTAATACGGTTCATTGCAATTTTTACTTTTTCATCTGGATCAATGTCAGTTACTAAAGCTTTAATAATATCGTAACCATAATCTAGCATTGCTTGTTTTAAATCACGTTGAATTGCTATTGCTATTTCCTCTTTCTTTTCAAAGACATCATCTAGTATCATTTTTGGAACTTCAGCTCTTACAACGTCGAAAATAAAGGCTGTAATTTGCTCATGTGGATTCTGAAGTTTGTAAAAAGCATCATAAACGTGATCTTTTCTAATCAAAAATTGTACAGATATTTTTAAATGAACAAATACATCATCTTTAGTTTTTGTTTCAACAATTACATCTAATTGTTGTACACGTAAACTAACACGACCAGCAACTTTATCAACAATTGGTATTTTAAGCTGTAAACCAGCACCACGAATACTTTGGTATTTTCCAAAGCGTTCAATTACTGCATTTGTTTGTTGTTTAACGGTGAATAGACCTGTTGCAATAATTACAACAAGAATAAATATAATAATATAAGTTCCTATCATTTTAATTTTTTTTAAAAAGGTTAATAAGTATTTTTAAAGATACAATGTTTTAAATATTATTTAAAAGCAAATTGTAACTATTTGTATAGTAACTAATAAAAATGTTACAATTTATAAAAAATACCTTTTAAATTATGAACCAATACTTGAATGTTTATATTTGTTTTTTAAAAATAATTTATGAAAAAAGTTTTAGCAAGTGTTATTACGGTAGTAATATTGGGTATAGCACTTTATTTCACCGCAATTTATTACATTACTTATAGTGAAGGTTATAGAGCGGGAGAGCTAGTTAAATTTAGTAATAAAGGGTTGATATTTAAAACTTGGGAAGGTGAAATAAGCCAAGGTGTTTCTGAAGCTCAGGTATTTACATTTTCTGTGGAAGATAAAAATAAAGACGTTATTAAATTACTAAAAGATTTTCAAGGTAAGGATGTAAAACTAACATATAAAGAACGTTTTTCTACGTTTCCTTGGTTAGGGGAAACAAAGTATTATGTTATTAAAGTTGAAAAAACAGAATAGATTTTATGAAGAATATATTTAAAAAACCAGAAGAATCAGAAATTATTTTAACAGAATTAATGTTGCCGTCACATTCCAATTTTAGTGGAAAAATTCACGGAGGATTTATTTTATCCGTTATGGATAAAGCTGCTTTTGCTTCTGCATCAAAGTTTTCTGGTGAGTATTGTGTAACGGCTTCTGTAAACAGAGTAGATTTTTTAAATCCTATTGAAGTAGGAGAGTTGTTAACATTACATGCGCAAGTTAATTATGTTGGTAGATCATCTATGGTTGTTGGTATACGAGTAGAATCTCAAAATATTAGAACTGGAATTATAAAACATTGTAATTCGTCTTATTTTTCAATGGTTGCTAGAGATGAAAACGGAAAAGGAGTGCAGGTTCCTGGATTAATTCTTTCTAATGAAACGGATATGCGTAGATTTTTACGTTCAATAAAGCATATTAAAATGAGACATGAAAGAAATATAGAATTTAGTGCTAAGAATTTTCAACCTGAAAAATATAAAGATGCTTTAAAAGATTATAATGTTAAGATAGAGATGTAAAAAAAGGAGCTAATTAGCTCCTTTTTTTGTTATTATCCTTTTAAACGATTGTGAAGAATCTTTCACTCCGTTTTTCATACCTGCGCTGAACCTATATGTTTGTCTGTTTTTACAGGAATGACAATTAATTTACAACGTATCTATTGCTTTTTTAATTCTATCAATTGTTTGTTGTTTACCAATCATTTCAGCAATATCAAAAAGGTGTGGACCTTTCATAGCGCCTACTAAACTTAAACGAAATGGTTGCATTACCTTTCCAAAACCAATTTCTTTTGAAGTAATCCATTCTTTAACTATAGTTTCTATAGAAGCGGAATTAAAATCTTCAATATTTTCGATAATAGAAATTAATTCTTGCATTAATTCAGCAGTACCTTCCTTCCAGTTTTTCTTTGAAGCTTTTGCATCAAATTCTGTTGGAGCTTCAAAAAAGAAACTACTTAAATCCCAAAAATCATTTACAAAAGTTGCACGTTCTTTTATTGATGCAACTACTTTTTCAATAAATGATATTTCAGAAGAAATACCTTTTTCTTTTAATACTTCAGCAAACAAAACAGCCAATTCTTCATTTGGTTTTTGTTGCATATATTGTTGATTAAACCACTTTGTTTTGTCTGGATCAAAACGCGCTCCAGATTTATTAACACGAGCTAAATCAAACGTTTTTACTAATTCTTCTAAACTAAATAATTCTTGTTCAGTACCTGGGTTCCAACCTAATAAAGCTAAAAAGTTAATAACAGTTTCAGAAAAATAACCATCTTCTTTATAACCACGTGAAACTTCTCCTTCAGGATTTGTATACTCTAATGGGAAAACAGGAAAACCTAATTTATCTCCATCACGTTTGCTTAATTTTCCTTTACCTACTGGTTTTAAAATTAGTGGTAAATGTGCAAATTCTGGAGCATTCCATTTAAAGGCTTCATACAAAGCAATATGAAGTGGGAGGGATGGTAACCACTCTTCACCACGTATTACGTGTGAAATTTCCATTAAATGATCATCTACAATATTTGCTAAATGGTATGTTGGCATTCCGTCAGATTTAAACAAAATTTTATCATCTAAAATTTCTCTTTTAAATGTAACGTGTCCTCTAATTATATCATTTGCTTCAATAGTTTCAGCATCGTTATTCTCTGGATCATACATTTTAAAACGTACAACATATTTGTCTCCGTTAGCAATTCTTTTTTCAACTTCTTCTTTAGAAAGTGAAACAGAATTATTTAATTTCGAACGGTTATGCCAGTTATAAATAAATGTTTTTTTGTTTGCTTCGTGATCTTTTCTGTGGACATCTAACTCTTCTGCAGTATCAAAAGCGTAATATGCTTTGTTGTTTGCAATTAGTTCTTCAGCATATTTTTTATACAATTCTTTACGTTCAGACTGACGATATGGTCCAAATTTTTCATTTTTACCAGGCCCTTCATCATAAGGGATATTACACCAGTTTAATGAATTTATAATATATTTTTCAGCATTTGCAACATAGCGTGTTTGGTCTGTATCTTCAATACGTAATACAAAAGTACCGTTATGTTTTTTTGCAAATAAATAATTAAAAAGTGCTGTTCTAACTCCACCAATGTGCAAAGGACCAGTTGGACTTGGAGCAAATCGTACTCTAACGTTGTTCATTTTTTGTGTTTTAAAGTGCAAAGATAATTTATCAACAGAAATAAGTAAGTTTTATTTATAAAAAAAAGGCTGCCCGAAAGCAACCTTTAAAATCAACCCAAATTTGATTTCAGAAACTCTTTGATTTTCAAAGAATATTTTTTTAATAATAGAGGGACAACAAAACTTTATTTTTTAATATGTTTGTTTCAATAATTTGATCGTGGCATGAGTTTTTTGTTAATTTATTTAGTAAAATAAAATTTACTAGTATCAATAAAATAAATAAAATAATTAATTTTTTTCTCTTATGTTTAATTGAATAAATTTTCTTTGAAAACATATTGCCTTTAAATATTTGTGTAAAAGTATTGACAAATTTTAATAATTTTGCAGGGGTAATTACGCTAATTAAGGGGGGGAATACCCCCTTTTTTTATTTAGATTTAAAAAAAAGTTTAACTTTAGCTAAAATTATAAATAATGGGTAAAATTAGTTTAAAAGAAGGTATAGCACTTAATCAAAATTTTGTAAATACAAGATCAGCTGCAATAGATAAAGCTATAGGAAAAAAGGATGCTTTATCAAGTTGGTTTTCTATTGAAGAATTGAAAGAGTATATAAATTATGTTGAAAAAGAAGGAGAAGCAAAAGGAATTAATATAAATGGAATACGTGTTTATTTTGGTGCTTATTCTAAAAATATTAAGAATGAAGAAAAGAATAATTTATCTACCGTTTTTTTAGTTCCAACTAAATTAGATAGACAAGGGGAAATGCAAAAAGATGGCTTAAAGTCTAGTGAAAACCCTGATGTTGAAGATATTGATGGATTAAATGATGGTGGTTTAGGGAACCCGCCTTCATCAACATATCCACAATAAAGTTTTTAAATGCCTGTTTATACATATCCGTTATTATATTCTATAAGTATTTTTATTGGAATATATAATTATAAAAAGTTTTCGCATAATAAATATTTGAAGTTATTTTTAGCTTTTTTAATATATACATTCATATCAGAAATAATTGGGAATTATTTAGGATTAGTTTTAAAAATTAGAAACAATATTGTTTATAATACGTGGAACATTTTATGTTTTCTTTTTTATGCATATTTCTTTTTAAGTAGAATAAAAAATAAAAAAAGGAGAAACAGTATAAAGGTACTTGTTGCTTTTTTTAGTGTCTTTACTCTTATCAATATATTATTTTTCGGAAATATTATAGAGATACCGTTAATTTATAATTTAGTTTTAGCTAAATTTTTAGTAGCACTAATTATAATTATTTATTTTGCTGAGTTATTAGGAAGTGATGAAATATTAAGTATTCAGAAATCTTTATTCTTTTGGATTAGTTTAGGAGCTTTTTTATATAATATTTCCTTTTTACCAGCAATTGCTCTTTATAGGTTTACTTCTATTAGCGGTTATTGGAATTATATAATTTTAAGTTTAAATATTATACTATTGTCTTGTTTTATTATAGGTTTTATAATTAGTGAAAAAGAATATAATTCTTAATAGATGGATCAAACGGAAATTCAGTTATTAGTTTTAATAGTTACAATTATTGTAATTGTTTTAGCGGCTACATTAGTGGTTTTTTTATTGTATTTTCAAAAGAAAAAAATTGGTTTTATTCTTAAACAAAAAGAAACTCAAGAATTGTTTGAAAATGAAATAAATAAATCTAAACTTGAAATACAAGAACAATCACTTCGAAATATTAGTTGGGAAATTCATGATAATATAGGTCAATTATTATCTGTTGCTAAAATGCAATTAAACATGATTCAATATACATTACCAGATGAAGAGAAAAATAAGGTAGTGGAAGTAAAAAATATTGTTGGTAAAAGTCTTGAAGAGTTACGAGGATTATCTAAATCTTTAAATCCAGAAACTATTAAAAATAAAGGTTTAGAAGAATCTTTAAAATTTGAAATTGATAGATTTAATAGATTGGATGTTATTGAGGCTAGTTTAAATATAAAGGGTGAAACCTTTAATTTATCAAACGAAAAAGAAATAATATTATTTAGAATTTTGCAAGAATTTTGTAATAATACATTAAAGTATGCAAAGGCTAAAAGCTTAATAATAACTATGAATTATTTAAAAGATCGTGTTGAAATTTCTGCTGTAGATAATGGTATTGGTTTTGATTTAAAAAATAATTCTAAAGAAAAAGGAATAGGTTTAATAAATATTAAGAGTAGGGCAGAACTTATTGGAGCTGAATTAAATTTAGTTTCGGAAGTGGAGAAAGGAACAAAGTTATATATTAGTTGCTTAAAATAAATTGATTTTAATATGAGTGAAAGTCCAATAACTATTTTTATAGTAGATGATCATAAACTATTTTCATCCTCATTAAAGGGTTTAGTTTCATCGTTTTCTAATTTTAAAGTTTCAGAAGTTTTTAATGATGGTGATGAGATTGTTAGCTTTTTAGAAGATAAGAACAGTGTACCAGATGTTGTTCTTTTAGATGTAAAAATGAAACGTATGGGGGGAATTGAGACTTGTGGGTGGTTAAAGAAAAATTTTCCAACTATTAAAGTTTTAGCACTTTCAATGGAAGAAGATGAAGAAATAGTTATTGGGATGTTAAGAGCTGGTGCAAAAGGATATTTACTTAAAGATATAAATCCTGGAGTTTTAGAACATGCAATTAATGAAGTTTATAAAAATGGTTTTTATTATACTGAAGAGGTTACCAATACACTTTTAAACTCATCTGAAAACGGGTCTTTAAAAAACAACGTAGTTTTAAAAGAAAGAGAACTGGAGTTTTTAAAATTAACGGTATCGGAAAGAACCTATAAGGAAATTGCCAATGTTATGTGTTTAAGTCCCAAAACTGTTGAAAATTATAGAGAATCTTTGTTTGAAAAATTAGAGGTTAAAACTAGAATTGGACTTGTGTTATACGCCATCAAAGAAAAAATTGTGATTCTTTAATGTATTTTTCCTTATTTTTATCCGTTTATAATGATATAAAATAAAGAATTGAGCAATTTTAAAAACATACAGGATAAAATACAAAAATTTATAAGAAAGTATTATACCAATGAATTAATAAAAGGCATATTACTTTTTATATCTATTGGTTTCTTATATTTTATTTTCACACTACTTGTTGAATATTTTTTATGGTTAAAACCAATTGCAAGAACTATTTTGTTTTGGTTGTTTGTATTAGTTGAAATTATACTAATTTCAGTTTATATAGTAATTCCTTTATTTAAGTTATATGGTTTACAAAAAGGTATTTCTCAATTAGAAGCTTCAAAAATTATTGGAAAACATTTTCCTGAAGTAAGTGACAAACTTTTAAACATGTTGCAATTAAATAATATGCAGTATGATTCAGATTTAATTAATGCAAGTATTGAACAAAAATCTAGTGAACTTAATTTAATTCCTTTTAAAAAAGCCGTAAATTTTAAAGGTAATTTAAAGTATGTAAAATATGTTTTTGTTCCTTTTATTATTTGGTTTGTAATTTATTTATCTGGGAATCTACAATTGTTTAATGATAGTTTTTCTAGAGTTGTACATCATAATATTGCCTATGAAGCTCCAGCTCCTTTTTCAATTCATGTTTTAAATAAATCGTTAAAAGTTGTTGAGGGAAAATCTTTTTTATTAGAAATTGAAACTAGTGGAGAAGTAGTCCCAGATGATATTAAAATACATTTTAATAATGAAAATTATTATTTAGATAATAAAAATATTGGTCAATTTTCTTATGAATTTTCAAATATATCTAAACCTATTAAATTTTATATAGTAGCAAATGAAGTTACATCTAGAGAGTACATTTTAGAAGTAGTTCCTACGCCCAATATTATAAATTTAAAAATGGTATTGGAGTATCCAAAATATACCGGTAAACAAAATGAAGTAATACAGAATACTGGAAATGCAATTGTTCCACAAGGAACTTTAATTACATGGCAAACAGATACAAATCAAACTGATTCAGTTGCTTTTATTTCTGGCGAAAAGAAGATATCTTTTAATCAAGTTAATAAAAGTTATTATAGTCTTTCAAATAGAATATTTAGGAATACAAATTATAGAATAACAGCATCCAATTCAGAATTAAAAAATTATGAAGATTTACATTTTGAAATTGATGTAATTGTTGATGAGTTTCCAAAAATAATTGTTAACTCTAATATAGATTCTATTTCATATGGACCAGTGCATTTTATGGGTCAATTAAGTGATGATTATGGTATTAATAAATTAGAATTGGTTTATTATGATAAAATGAGTCCAGAAAAACAAAATAAACATAAAATAAATATTGTAAATACCACGTACACAGACTTTTATTATGTGTTTCCAGATGATATTGCAATTACAGAAGGTGTTAATTATGAAATGTATTTCCAAGTAGTAGATAATGATAGAAACAGTGGAGGAAAAAGAACCAAAAGCCAAGTTTTTAGTTATTACAATAAAACTAAAAAAGAACTTAATGAAGGTTTGTTGAAAGAGCAAAAAGATAATTTAGATGTTATTTCAAATACAATTAATAAGACTAAAAAGAGTAATGCTGAAATGAAAAAGTTTCAGGATGAAATTAAAAAGAAAGCAACTATTAATTGGAATGATACAAAGAAATTAGAACAGTTTATAAAACGGCAAGAACAATATAATAATCTGTTTAAAAAAGAAACGAATAAATTACAAAAGAACTTAAATGATCAACCGGAAGATGGTATTTTAAAAGAAAAGAAAGAGGATTTAAATAAGCGTATAGAGGAAGCAAAAAAAATTGCTGTTAAAGAGAATCTATTAAAAGAGTTGGAAGAGTTGTCAAAAAAAATTGAGAAGGGAGATTTAGTAGATAAGATAAAAGAAATAGCTAAAAAGAATAAACAAAAAGAAAAAAGTTTAGAGAGAGTTTTAGAATTAACTAAACGATTTTATGTTGAACAAAAGGCAAATCAAATAGCGGAAAAATTAAAAGACCTTTCTAAAAAGCAAGACGAATTAAGAAATGATGATGCGGAGAAAAATAGTTTAGAAGAACAGAAAAATATAAATAAGGATTTTGAGGATATTAAAGAAGAACTAAAAAATTTAGATAAGGAAAATGAAAGCTTAAAAAGACCAATGAAACTTCCAAATAGTAAGGATGAAGAAAAGGAAATCTCTGAAGAATTAAAAAATGCCTTAAAAGAATTAAATAAAGAAGAACGTAAGGAAGATGGAGGAGATCAAAATAACAATGCTAAAAATAATCAGAAATCAGCTGCAAAGAAAATGAAAGAAATGGCTGATCAATTTGAAAGTTCTATGGCTAGTGGAGATGGTGAATCTATAGATGAAAATATTGAAGATTTAAGAGTAATTGTTGAAAATTTAATTGAATTTTCATTTAAGCAAGAGAGTTTATTAAATAAGTTTTCCTATGCAAATAATCAGGATTTAGATTATGCTTTTAATTTAAAAGAACAGCATGTTTTGAAAGAATATTTTGAGCATATAGATGATAGTATTTATATGTTGTCATTAAGATTAGTAAAAATGAGTGAGAGTATTCAAAAAGAAATTTCCGATGTTCATTTTAATATTGATGAATCTATTTTAAATTTTTCTGACAATAAAATTAATAATGGAGTTTCAAACCAACATTTTACTATTACGTCTGTAAATAATCTAGCCAATCAGTTAAGTAATTTGTTGGAAAGTATGATGAATGCAAAGATGAGTATGGGAAAAGGAAAAGGAGATTCTCAACAATTTTCACTGCCTGATATTATAAAAAAGCAAGGTGAATTATCTAAAAAGTTAGAGGATGGAATTAAGAAGGAAGGTGAAAAAGGCAAAGAGAAGGACGGTAAGGATTCTAAAGAAAAGGGTAAAAAAGGGGATAAAGGAGATGGAGAAAAAGGTAACGGAAAGAATAGTGGCAGTGATAATGAAGAAATGAATGAAGAACTTTTTGAAATATATAAAGAACAGGCGAAACTTAAAGAACTTTTGAATGATCTTTTAGGTAAAGATAAAGGAGATTCTAAAAAAGGAAATGGTGATGCTTCAAATAAAATGGAGGAGTTAGAACAGTTGATTTTAGAAAAAGGATTTAGTAGTGATGTAGTTGAAAAAATGAAAGAATTAAATCATGAACTTTTAAAATTAGATGAGGCGAAAAAAGAACAAGGAGATGATATAGAGAGAAAATCTAATTCAAATTTAAAGAGTTTTGAATCTAGATCTATAGATAGAATTGAATTAGAAAAGTTGTATTATAATTATAATGAAATTTTAAATAGACAATCATTACCTTTGCGCGGAATTTATAAAAAGAAAGTTCAAGAATATTTCAAAGTAAAAGAGTAAGTATGATAGTTTTTAATTACGAAATTGATTATAAAATTGAGAATGAAACTAAAGTTCAAGAGTGGATTTCTAGGTGTATTGAAAAGAATGGTTTTGAAGAAGGTGAGTTAAATTACATTTTTTGTGATGATGTTTATTTGCATAAATTAAATATTGAATTTTTACAGCATGATACTTTAACGGATATAATTAGTTTTGATTATACCTTAGGAAAGCTTATTTCTGGAGATATTTTTATTTCTATTGATAGAGTGAAGGAAAATTCAAAGGATTTTGATCAAGTCTTTGAGATTGAATTAAATAGAGTGATTATTCATGGTATTTTGCATTATTGTGGGTTAAAGGATAAAAGTGATAGCGAAAAGACAGCTATGAGAAATGCAGAGAACGATTGTCTTGAATTATTTACTAATTAAAAAAAGTGTTCCACGTGGAACAGTCTATATAAATTATGTTTAATACTGTATATGATGTAATAGTTGTTGGTGGGGGTCACGCTGGAAGTGAGGCTGCTGCCGCTGCCGCAAATATGGGTGCTCATACATTGTTAATTACAATGAGTTTGCAGAATATTGCGCAAATGAGTTGTAACCCTGCAATGGGCGGAATTGCTAAAGGACAAATTGTTCGTGAGATTGATGCCCTGGGTGGTTATAGTGGAATTGTTACGGACAAAACTGCTATTCAATTTAAGATGTTGAATAAATCTAAAGGACCTGCAATGTGGAGTCCTAGAGCTCAAAGTGATCGTATGCGTTTTGCTGAAACTTGGAGAAATATGTTGGAAGAAACTACCAATGTAGATTTCTTTCAGGATATGGTAAAGGGTTTATTATTTGAAGGAAATAAAATTGTTGGAGTAAAAACATCGTTAGGAATTGAAATAAAATCGAAGACAGTTATTATTACTGCTGGTACTTTTTTAAATGGTTTAATTCATATTGGAGATAAAACTTTTGGTGGAGGTAGAGCAGGTGAAAGTGCATCAATTGGTATTACAGAAGATTTGGTGAAAGTTGGTTTTGAAGCTGGAAGAATGAAAACAGGAACACCTCCAAGAGTTGATGGAAGATCGTTAGATTATTCAAAAATGATTGAACAACCTGGTGATGAAAATCCTGAAAAATTCTCTTATTTGGCTTCAACAAAACCTTTAGAAAAACAACGTTCTTGTTATATGAGTTATACTTCTTTGGAAGTACATGATTTGTTACGAACTGGGTTTGATAGATCACCAATGTTTAATGGTAGAATAAAAAGTATTGGTCCAAGATATTGTCCTTCTATTGAAGATAAAATAGATCGTTTTGCTACTAAAGAACGTCATCAAATATTTGTTGAGCCAGAAGGGTGGAATACCGTTGAGGTTTATGTAAATGGATTTTCTACTTCGTTGCCAGAAGATATTCAAGACAAAGCTTTACGTAAAGTTGCTGGTTTTGAAAATGTGAAATTCTTTAGATATGGATATGCTATTGAATACGACTTTTTTCCACCTACACAATTGTCGCATACGTTAGAAACTAAATTAATAAAAAACTTATATTTTGCTGGTCAAATAAATGGAACGACTGGATATGAAGAAGCAGCGGCGCAAGGTTTAATGGCGGGTATAAATGCTGCTTTAAATGTTCAAGAAAGAGCTCCGTTTATATTAAAAAGAAATGAAGCTTATATTGGTGTTTTAATAGATGATTTAATTACAAAGGGAACTGAAGAGCCTTATAGAATGTTTACATCAAGAGCTGAATATAGAACTTTATTAAGACAAGATAATGCGGATTTACGTTTAACTCCGTTAGCTTTTAAATTAGGTTTGGCTTCACAAGATAGAATGGATAGAGTTATTGAAAAGCAAATGAAAACAGATTTATTTGTAAAGTTTTTAATTGACACGAGTGTAAAGCCTGAAGTTATAAATCCTATTTTAGAGGATAATAAAACTGCGCCAATTTCACAGTCTATGAAGATGTTTAAAATTGCGGCTAGGCCTCAATTAGATTTTAATGATATTCAAAGAATACCTTCTGTTGCAGCTTTTGTTTTAGAGAATAATATTGATAATGAAATAATAGAACAAACTGAAGTTCATGTTAAATATGCTGGCTATATAGAAAAGGAAAAGAATCAAGCTGATAAATTAAATCGTCTTGAAAATGTTGCTATACCATCTGCGTTTGATTATTATAAAGTAGCTTCTTTATCTATTGAAGCTCGCCAGAAATTAACTAAAATTAAACCAATAACAATTTCACAAGCAAGTAGAATAAGTGGAGTTTCACCAAGTGATATTTCTGTGTTATTAGTTTATATGGGAAGATAAATTTATATGTTCCACGTGGAACGATTGAAAAATGAAAACTAAGAATAACGAATATTTAGAGTGTAAAGATTACACGGTTTCGAAAGAAAACTTTAAATTAATTTATAAAGAAAAGCTGGATATGTTAGAAACATATCCACAACCTTCAATTGAAAATTTATCTAAATATTACGAAAGCGAGGATTATATTTCTCATACAGATTCTAAAAAATCTTTTATTGATAAACTTTATCAATTTGTAAAAAGTATTGCCTTAAAAAATAAATTGAAACTAATTAATTCATTTAATACAGAAGAAAAAAATTTATTAGATGTAGGGTGTGGAACAGGTGAGTTTTTACTAACCTGTAATAATAACCATTGGAATGTAGTAGGAGTAGAGCCAAATAAAAATGCTCGAGAGTTAACATTAAGTAAATTAAAAGATATTAATTCATCAACTATTGTAAATGATATAAATGAATTGACTTCTGAAAAATTTGATGTTATTACAATGTGGCATGTGTTGGAACACGTTCCAAATTTAAATGAATACATTTCTAAACTAAAACAATTATTAAAACCAAATGGGATTTTAGTTGTTGCTGTTCCAAATTATAAAAGTTTTGATGCGTTATATTATAAACAGTTTTGGGCTGCTTTTGATGTTCCAAGACATTTATGGCATTTTTCACAAAAATCTATTCAACAACTTTTTTTAAAAGAAAATTTAAAAGTTGAAAAAATAGTACCAATGTATTTCGATTCTTTTTATGTTTCTATTTTAAGTGAAAAATACAAAACGGGATCTGGTAATATTTTAAAAGCTTTTTATACCGGTTTACGTTCAAATTTAAAAGCAATTAAAACAAATGAGTATTCTTCTCTAATATATGTTATAAAATCTAGTAAATATTAATCCTAAAGAGATTTCTTGCAATATTTAACACTTCAGCATAAGATAACCTTGCTATTTTTTTAAAACGCCTTAAAACGCCTTATTTAAACCTGTATTTCATAAATATAGTTTATAAATATCGTTTTTTATATAAATATTCTTAATAGTAAAATAATCAGTAAATAAATTGGCTATTTGTATTATATTCGCAGGAATTTTAAAAAACCAAATAAATAATTATAAAATGAAAAAAATTCTATTATTGGCTTTTGTGATTGCTTTTGCATCATGTAACCAAACTAACCAAACTAAAATTGCTTACATTAATGTTGAAGATTTAATGAAAGATTATGAAGGTACAAAAGCATTAGAGGAAACTTTAAAAGGAAAACAAGAAGTAATGGCAAAAGAGTTGGATAGTATTTCTGCTCCTTTTCAACAAAAGGTACAAGAGTATTACCAAAAAGCCGAAAAAATGTCCGCATCTAAAAGAGCGGCTACTGAACAAGCTTTGCAACAAGAACAACAAGGTTTACAAGCAAGACAACAACAAGCGTCTCAAGCTTTACAATTAGAAAATCAAACTTTGAGTGAAGCTATTACAAAAAAGGTAGATAGTTTTGTGGCAACTTACGCTAAAGCAAATGGTTTAGGTTTAGTTTTAGGAACTTCAGGGAATGGAACTGTTATGTATGGCGATGATAAGTTAAATGTAACTAGCCAGATATTAGATGTTCTTAATAAAGATTTTGCTAAGAAATAATTTTTAAAACACTGATATATAGTAGTTTAAATAAAAAAACCTCTTAATTTTAAGAGGTTTTTTTATTTATTTAGATTTTGCTCCAGAAAACTGATGATCTTTTAATTTAAAAAGTACATTAAAAGTGGTTAAACTTCCATAAATACGAGTTATGTATTGCTCTAAATCCACCTTTTCTTGATCATCTAATAATTTGCTCGAATTTATTTTTTGTTCCATAACCCTAACTCTATCACGCACCATTACTATTTTATGGAAAAATGTATCAATAGGGATTTCTTTACTCGCTAAATTTGTATCCTTAGGTTCTATAATTATTTTACCACCTTTCCAACGATCTGCAATTGGAATAATTTCAGAAACATCAGACCATTTTTTGAGCATATTTTTTAAAATGGTTTCAACTTCCAAAAAACTTACTGAATCTACTTCATCTTCAACAGCTTCAATTACTTCAAATTCGCTATCAATATCAATAGTTTCTAATCCGTTTTCTATAAAAGTTACCCAATAATGTTCTGAAGTAACGTTTGTAACAACATCTAAACCAAATTCTGAATGTTTAATTCTAGATCCAATTCCTAATAGTTTCATTTTTATATTTTTTTAAGTTAATAAGTAGATACCAATAATATTTAACATAAAGTAAACCGTTATGTTCATAGCTCCTGGATAATCTTTTGCTATGCGTTGGCCAACTAAAAATTGTAATAATGTTATTGCTGAAATTTCTAGTCCAACTTTTGCGATTAATAAATCATTTTGAGTAACCAAATAGTAAAGTCCTAAGGTTAATAAAAAGACTGTAGCAATTTCAAAAACCACAATATTTATTAATAAAATTGGAATTATTTTTTGGAGTATAGTTTTGCTAAAATGAATGGTATAATAGGCTACAGTTCCTTTCCAATCTGCCAGTTTTTCTAAAACCGAAAATAGGTATGTAATTATAAAAAATATAACTATTAATATTTCGGCAGTATGATTTTTAATAATAGACATTTACTCTTGTTTTTAGCAAAAGTAAATTAAAAAAAGGTCTTCATAATTTATAATGACCTTTTGTGTTAGCTTTAATATTATCAACTGGGCTTAGTTTACTTATTTGTGTAATTACAAGTTACTATAATTAAAGATATTATAATGCCAATTAAATTAACTTGGATTGTTGGTGAATGTTCCTTAAAAATATGTTTTAAAAGAGTTGGAGAAATAATGCAATATTTCAATAAAATAGAGCCAAATTAACAACGATATGCTTTTTACGGTAGCTTTGCGTATTCTAATTTAAAAGTATTCCTAAAACAGTTTTATTTCCTATGTAACTAAATTTTTAATTGGTTTTGGTTAAAAAATTAGTAATAGTCAACAAAATTTAAATGAAGCGTATAGTTATAAGCTTTTTTTATGCTTCTTTTGTATGTAAAAGACGAGTTAGTTTAATAGATAAATCTAATAAAATTATTTTAGCGTTTCCATTTCGTTCAATGTGATAAATGGCATCGTTTAATTCTTTATTTATCTCTAAAATATTTTCACTGTGAATAAATGGCGCAAAATTTTCTAATTTAAAATTAGATTTAGGTTCCAAAAACACCAAAGAATCTGCACTGTAATTTAGCAGTAAGGCTTGTCTAAAAAATTGCAAACAATAATGTAAAAACTTCTTTTGAGTTTCTCTACCACTTTTAGCAATGGTTTCGCTCCAACTAATTAAATTTTGGATTACCGAAGCATTTCCTTTTGCTTTAAAAGCAGCTCTAATCCATGTAATAAACCACTCTTCAAATTGTTCATCAGAACTGTTGTTGTGTAAAAGCTGAAGAGCTTTATTATAATTTCCATCGGCTTGTTGCGAAATTTGTTCAGCAATAGGTTTATCAGTTCCTTCTTTTTCAATTAAACCATTAGCTATATCTGCATCAGAAAGTAAAGGAAATTGTAAAATTTGGCAGCGAGATTTTATGGTAGTTATTATTTGGTCATCAGATTCGGCAACCAATATAAACACTGTTTTTGTAGGTGGTTCTTCTAAAAGTTTTAACAATTTATTTGCTGCTGAAGTATTCATTTTTTCAGCCATCCAAATAATCATTACTTTATAACCTCCTTCATAACTTTTAAGACGTAGTGCTTTTACAATATCTTCAGCTTCATCAACTCCAATTTGTCCTTGTTTATTTTCAACTCCTAAATGTTGAAGCCATTGAAAAAGGTTTCCATAAGGGTGCAATTCAATAAACTTGCGCCAATCTTCTAAAAATAAACTACTAACGGGATGACTTTTTACGCTGTCGTTTGTTGCTACGGGAAATGCAAAATGCAAATCTGGATGCATTAATTTTGAACATTTAATAGCACATTCTTCTTTATTATTACTGGTGCTGCATAAAATATATTGAGCATATGCAATAGCCATTGATAATACGCCAGAACCTTCTTTACCTACAAATAATTGAGCGTGAGAAACCCTTCCATTATCAGTTGATTTTATTAAATGGTTCTTTAAGTGCTCCTGTCCTAAAATTTCGTTAAAATTCATTGAAGCGAATGTAAAACAATTTTTCAATTTTAATAAATATTGAAGCTAAGAATCTCTAACTAACAATTAAATATAATACAGTATTTAACGTATTTTGTTCTATTTATAATACCAATTTATCAAGTTTTAATAATGAATATTTAAATAATGAACATATAAGTATTCAATTGAATAAGACCATTTATATATAGGTTTTTTTAAAATAACTTGGTTTTTAATGGTTTGGAATGAAATCGGTTTCGTAAAAAACTAGTTTCACTAGCTTAATTTGAGTTATATTTGTTGAACAAAATATTATAAAAATGAAAACAATACAAGATATTAGTTTTGAAGGTAAAAAAGCCTTAATTAGAGTAGATTTTAATGTGCCATTAGACGAAAATTTTAATGTAACAGATGCAACAAGAATCCAAGCTGCTAAACCAACAATTATAAAAATTTTAGAAGACGGTGGAGCCGCTATTTTAATGTCGCATTTAGGACGTCCAAGTGGAGTTGAAGATAAATACTCTTTAAAACATATTATTGATAAAGTTTCTGAAATAATAGGAGTAGAGGTAAAATTCGCATCTAACTGTGTTGGAGAAGAAGCTGAGAAAGCTGCTGCAGGTTTAAAAATGGGTGAAGTTTTATTATTAGAAAATTTACGTTTTCATCCTGAAGAAAAAGCAGGAGATATTGAATTTGCATCACAACTTTCAAAATTAGGAGATATTTATGTAAATGATGCGTTTGGTACTGCTCACAGAGCACATGCTTCAACAACAATTATTGCTCAATTTTTTCCAAAAGCTAAATGTTTTGGTGCTTTATTAGCGCAAGAAATTGTGAGTCTTAAAAAAATATTAGAAGAAGGTGAAAAACCAGTATTGGCTATTTTAGGAGGAGCAAAAGTTTCTTCAAAAATTACAGTTATTGAAAATATTTTGGATAAAGTAGATCATCTTATTATTGGTGGTGGAATGAGCTTTACATTTGTAAAAGCACAAGGAGGTAAAATAGGGCAATCTATTTGTGAAGATGATAAGCAAGAATTAGCTTTAGAAATATTAAAAAAAGCAAAAGAAAAAGGAGTTCAAATACATATTCCTGTTGATGTAATTGCTGCTGATGATTTTAGTAACGACGCAAATACTCAAGTTTGTGATATTTACAATATTCCTGATGGTTGGGAAGGTGTTGATGCAGGACCAAAATCTAGAGAATTATTTGATAAAGTTGTAAACCAATCTAAAACTATTCTTTGGAATGGACCTTTAGGTGTTTTTGAAATAGATGCTTTTTCTAAAGGAACAATTGCTCTAGGAGAATCTATTGCTAAAGCAACTAAAAATGGAACTTTCTCACTTGTAGGTGGTGGAGATTCTGTAGCAGCTGTTAAACAATTTGGATTTGCTGATAAAGTAAGTTATGTTTCAACAGGTGGTGGAGCAATGTTAGAAAGTTTAGAAGGTAAAATTTTACCAGGTATTGAAGCTATCTTAAAATAGGCTTTAATCTAAAAAAGAACGTCATGCTGAATTTATTTTAGCATCTCATCATATTTAAAAAAACCATTTTCTAAATCTTTAGGAAATGGTTTTTTCTTCATACTAAACTAAAAGAATTAAAAAAATGAAATATTCCAATATACCAAATACTAATATAAGAGTAAGTAAAATTTGTTTAGGTACTATGACTTTTGGTCAACAAAATACTGAACAAGAAGCCCATGAGCAATTAAGTTATGCTGTTGATCAGGGTGTTAATTTTATTGATACTGCCGAAATGTATTCCATACCAGGAAGTAAAGAAACACAAGGTAATTCAGAAAAATATATTGGAAGTTGGTTAAAAGATCAAAAACGTGAAGATTTGGTTGTAGCTACCAAAGTAACTGGTCCAAACGATTATTTTAATTATTTACGCGAAAATTTAGGCTTTTCAAAACCTGTAATTTTAGATGCTTTAGATAAAAGTTTAAAACGCTTACAAACTGATTATGTAGATGTTTATCAATTACATTGGCCAGATAGAAATGTACCTTTTTTTGGACAAAGAAATTATAAGCATAACTCAAATGAACAATGGGAAGATAATATTAAAGAAGTTGTGGAAATATTAGATGGCTTGGTAAAAGAAGGTAAGATTCGTAATTATGGTGTTTCTAATGAGAGTTCTTGGGGAGTTATGCGTCATTTAAATGAAAGTACTCAAAATAATTTAACGCGCTGTAAAACAATTCAAAATCCATATTCACTTCTAAATAGATTGTTTGAAATTAATTTAGCCGAAGTTTCAATGCGAGAGAATGTAGGATTATTGGCTTATTCTCCGTTAGCATTTGGAGTACTTTCGGGTAAATATTTAAACGGTCAATTACCTGAGAATTCTCGTATTAAGTTATTTCCAAATTATAAACGCTATAATAGTGATCAATCTACGTTTTTAACTGAAAAATACTTAGAATTAGCAACGGAATTAAATATAAGTTTAGCGCAATTATCTTTGGCTTTTGTAAATCAACAACCTTTTTTAACAGGTAATATTATTGGAGCAACCACAATGAAACAATTAAAAGAAAACATTGGTAGTATCCACGTGGAACTTTCAATTGAAACTTTATTGAAAATTGATGAAATTCAAGAGCTACAGCCTAATCCAGCACCTTAAATAGTTAAAAATCTTGTGTTTAAAGTGAAATTTTTTAGTATTATGACTTTTATCATTGTTTAATGTTAAAAAATTCTTAAAATTTGCTAATTGAAAGTAGTAGAAGATAATTTTATCCGAAACTCTTTTTATAAATTTTAAGAGAAATGAAAAGACTATTTAGATTTTTAATTCCACCAAAAGAATGGATCTTACCAGTAATTATATTATTGGGAGCTATTACAGGGCTTACAATGTATGCTTTAGTTGAGTCTAAGGCAGTTTCATATCTTTCAGATGATCCTAAAACTTGTGCTAATTGTCATGTTATGACTCCACAATATAGTACTTGGCAAAATAGTTCTCATAGAGAGTGGGCAAGTTGTAATGATTGTCACGTACCACAAGACAATGTTTTAAAAAAATATGCTTTTAAAGCTAAGGATGGTTTATACCATGCTTCAGTATTTCTTACACGTGGGGAACCAGAGGTAATTAGAATGAAAGAAGCTGGTGTTGAAGTAGTTCAAAACAATTGTATTAGATGCCATAAAGATCAAGTAACTGATGCAAGGCTTAGTGGAACTATTGAGAATCATTTTGAAAACAGAACAGAAAGAAAATGTTGGACTTGCCATCAAGAAGTTCCTCATGGTAGCATACATAGTTTGTCTTCTGTTAAATATTATGGAAAAATAGACGAAGAACATCAAGAAACTGTACCACAGTGGTTAAGTAAATTTTTAAAAGAAAAAGAATCAGATAATCAAAAAGATAAAAAAGATGAGTAATACAAGAAAACCTTGGAAAAACTGGGTGCTATTTTTAGCATCGTTAGTAATCGTGTTTTTGTTAGGACTTTTAGTGTCTTCAATAACAGAACGTAAAATGGAGGCTAAATTTGCTTATACTCCAATGACGGAAATAAAAAAATTAGAACCAAGAAACGAAGTTTGGGGAGAAAATTTTCCAAGAGAGTTTCAATCTTATTATAAAACTGCAGATACTGCATTCCGCTCTAAATATAACGGAAATGCAATGATAGATATGTTAGATGTAGATCCTCGTTTGGTGGTTCTTTGGGCTGGATATGGTTTTTCAAAAGATTACAATCAAGGGCGTGGTCACGTTTATGCAATTGAAGATGTTTCAAACTCATTACGTACTGGTGGACCAACTGGACCAGAAGATGGACCAATGCCTGCAACTTGTTGGACATGTAAATCTCCTGATGTTCCACGTTTAATTAACGAAATTGGAGTAGATGATTACTACAAAGGTAAATGGGCTGGTAAAGGTGAACAAATTGTAAATCCAATTGGTTGTGCTAACTGTCACGATGAAAAATCAATGAAATTAACTATTACGCAACCTGCTTTAATTGAGGCATTTGAGCGTCAAGGAAAGGATATAACAAAATCATCTCATAATGATATGCGTACTTTAGTTTGTGCACAATGTCACGTAGAGTACTATTTCAACAAACATTTACCAGAAAAAGAAGGAATTCCTTACTTAGTATTCCCTTGGGATGATGGGCAAACCGTTGAAGATATGGAAGCTTATTACGATAAAGTTGGTCACGTAGATTGGACTCATAAAATTAGTAGAGCTCCAATGTTAAAGGCACAACACCCAGGTTACGAAACTTACCAAATGGGAATTCACGGTAAAAGAGGTGTTTCTTGTGCAGATTGTCATATGCCTTATAAAACTGAAGGTGGACAAAAATTTACAGATCACCATATTCAATCTCCTTTAAACAATGTTGCAAATTCTTGTCAAGTTTGTCATAGAGAAGAAAAAGATGAATTAATTAAAAACGTTTTTGATAATCAAGATAAAATTATTGAAAACAGAGATCAATTAGAGCGTTTATTAGTTAGAGCTCACGTTGAAGCAGGAAAAGCTTGGGAATTAGGAGCAACTGAAGAACAAATGAAAGATATTTTACAAGGTATTCGCTATGGACAATGGCGTTGGGATTATGTTGCAGCATCTCACGGTGGTTCTTTTCATGCTCCTGTTGAGCTAGGAAGAGTATTAGGAACAGGTATTGATATTACACAAGAAACTAGAATTAAATTGGCTAAATTGTTAATGGAGTTAGGTTTTAAAGGTGAAGTACCTTATCCAGATATTGAAACAAAAGCTAAAGCTCAAGAATTTATTGGATTACCAATGGAAGAATTAAAGGCTGAAAAAGCTAAATTCCTAAAAGAATTACGTCCTAAATGGCAAGAAGCTGCTAAAAAGAGAGAAGCTACATATTAGTAATAATATGGGGTAATTAATATCTAGTACTGAGTTTTTAACTAAAAATTTTAAATTAGTATATTAAAAAACTCATATTTAAAAATATAGTATATTTGACTTTATATGAGTGAAAATAATATAAAGATTCAACGTAATTTATGGGAAAATCCCTGGGGTTACGTTGAATCTTTTTTTATAGGAATAGGTTTAATAATAACCGGACTTTTTTTAGAGGTTTTTAGTACTTCTACTAGTGTATTTACAATTGCATATCCATACAATGTAATCTTTTTAGGAGGTTATATTATATTGCTATTTGTATTGTATAAATGGTTTACAAATTCACAAATTATTCGTTGGCTTACAAAAGTACCCGCTTCAATATCAAGTATTGTTTTGGTAACAGTGCTAGTTATGATAATGGGAATTATACCTCAAATACCTTCAGAAAATAGGATTATAAATAATTTAGGTTTAAACCACATAACAAGTAATTGGGCATTTTTATTAATCTTGTTCCAATTTGTAACCTGTTTGGGTTTAATTTCAATAAAAAGATTGCTACAATTTAAATGGTCTAATTTTGGTTTTATATTAAACCATACCGGACTTTTTTTAGCGTTAACCGCAGGTGTTTTAGGAACTGGAGATTTACAACGTTTGTCTTTAAATGTGTATGAAGGAAAACCAAGTTGGATTGCAACAGATTCTTATAAAAATGAAAAAGTTGAATTGCCTTTTGCCTTTTATTTAAAAGATTTTTTAATAGAAGAATACAATCCAAAATTAGCCTTAGTAGATAATAAAACAGGAAGTATTGCGCATAACGATGGTAAAAACCTTTATTTAGTTGAAAAAGGAGAAACATATTATTTTCATAATTTTGAGGTTAAAATTGAAGATTTTTTACCAAATGCTATTCGTTTTGGGATGAGATATGAAGCTGTTAACGAAGTAGGTTCATCTCCAGCAGCAAAAATTTCAGTAAAAAACGTTGAAAACGATTCAATTCAATCTGCTTGGATAAGTAGTGGAAGTTTCCGCTATCCTTATGAATCTCTTAAAATAAGCGAAGACTATTCAGTGGTAATGACAATTCCTGAAGTGAAAAAGTTTAGTTCAGATATTGATATTTTAACCAGAGAAGGTGATCGAATTAGTACAGTATTAGAAGTAAATAAACCTTTTAAGTACAAAGGTTGGAAAATTTACCAGCTTAGTTATGATGATAAAATGGGAAAATGGAGCAATTTAAGCGTTTTAGAGCTTGTAAAAGACCCATGGCTACCACTTATATATATTGGGATTTTTATGATGATTGCTGGCGCTATATATATGTTTTGGATGGGAAATAAAATAACTAAAAATAAAGAATAATGACTTGGATAGACTTTCCCTTATATAGTTCAATCATTGTTATCCTTTGGATAATTGGTTTGGTATTTTTAGTTGTTTCGTACAAAAAACAAGCAGTTTTTAAAATTGCCAATGCATTATTTGTTGTAGGTTGGGCGGTTATGATAGTTTTTGTAGTTAAATTATGGCTTGAGCTAGATCGGCCTCCAATGCGAACTTTGGGCGAAACTAGACTTTGGTATGCTACTTTTTTACCTTTAATTGGTTTTGTAACCTATGCTCGTTGGAAATATAAATGGTTTTTAGCCTACAGTATTGCCATGGCAAGTATGTTTTTAGCTATCAATTATTTAAATCCAGAAACCTATTCAAAAACCTTAATGCCAGCATTACAAAGTCCGTGGTTTATACCACATGTGTTGGTGTATTTATTTTCTTATGCAGTTTTAGCAGCATCAAGTATTGTTGCAATTAAAGGTTGGTACGATAATTATAATGGAAATTTCAAAATTGAAACTTTAAAACTTGCTGATAATCTAGTATATATTGGTTTTGCATTTTTAACTTTAGGGTTGTTATTTGGAGCATTATGGGCAAAAGAAGCTTGGGGACATTACTGGACCTGGGATCCTAAAGAAGTTTGGGCATTTTTAACTTGGATGGGCTATTTAATATACATTCATTACCGTTATTTTCATTCTCAAAACAGTAAACAAGCACTCACTATTTTGGCATTAGCTTTTGTGGTTTTATTAGTTTGTTGGTTTGGAGTAAATTATTTACCGGTAGCTAATACAAGTGTGCATACTTATACACAGTATTAATTATTTCATCATACTGAAGTTGTTTCCGTATCTCATCATAGTTATAATTAAATTATTTTTTGGGCGTTTCCCTTCGGGTCAGGCTATCACTACTCGCTTTTTTTAGTTGAAAAACAACTTAAAAAGAGCTTAAACATGCGTTCTATCCTTTACGCAATTTTAAATGTGCTATTCTATGTTGTAGAGATTTATTATACGGAACTTTAGTAAATTATTCTACTTTTTACTCTAACGGAAATATTGTTTTAAAAGCAATAACTGACATTTATCAGCTTATTTAAAATTATTCTAAATAAGCTTTGTTAGTTTAGTGATACATGTTACATTTGCCTCTTATTTATAATTAGTCTAAATAAAAATAAGATGAAAAAACAATTAACTACATTACTATTTTTAATACTTTCAACCATTATGTTTTCACAAAACGGAGGCGTAAAAGGTATTATAACAAACAACAATAATAATCCATTATATAGTGTAAATATTATTTTAAAAAACACAACAAAAGGTACACTTTCAAACAATAAAGGGTATTTTGAAATACAAAATCTACAGGACGGAGATTATATTTTATCAATTTCTAATATTGGGTATAAAACAAGAGAAATAAAGATTACTATTTCAAACAATAATGCAATAGATTTAAAAACAATTAAACTTTATGAAGGAAATGAAATTTTAAATGAAGTTGTAATTGAAAGTGCAAGAAATAATAAATTTTCAAGAAAACAAAGTGCCTATGTAGCTAAAATGCCACTTAAAAACATTGATAATTCTCAAGTTTATAGTACAATTACAAATCAATTATTAGTATCACAATCAGCCAATAGTTTTGAAGATGCTTTAAAAAATGCCGTTGGCGTAGATAAATTATGGTCTTCTACTGGTAGAAGTGGAGATGGAGCTGGTTATTATAGTATTCGTGGATTTTCTGTGCAACCACAATTAGTAAACGGAGTTTCAGGAATTACAAATGGATTTATAAACCCATCAAATGTAGAGCGTGTTGAGGTTATTAAAGGGCCTTCAGCAACGTTGTTTGGTAGTACACTAACTTCTTATGGAGGGTTAATTAACATAGTTACTAAAAAACCATACAATAGTTTTGGAGGAAGCGTTACCGTTGCTGGAGGTTCTTTTGGTTTTAGAAAAGTAAATGCAGATATTAATTTAAGTAATAAAGAAAACGTATCGTTTCGTTTAAATACTGGCTATCAAGAAGAAGATAGTTTTCAAGATAACGGTTACAAAAAATCTGTTTTTATAGCACCATCACTTACTTATAAGGTAAATAACAATTTAACGTTTAACCTATCTTATGAAGCTTCAGAAAACGAGCAAACAAACCAAACCTTTTTATTTTTAAACAGGTCTGCTCCATTGGTATTTAATACAATTGATGAATTAAATTATAACCCTAATAAATCTCTTACAAATGATGATGTAGTTATTGAAAACCCTACTCAAAACTATAAAGGTGAAATAGCATATAAACTTTCAAACAATTGGTCTTCTCAAACAATTATTGCAGGTGGAACCGCAAAATCAAGTGGATTTTATACGTATTTATGGAATTCTGCTGATTGGACAGATGTTTCAAACCCTGCAGGAACTCCAAATTTTGCATTGTATGCTCAAGAAACTGATGCTAAAACAAAAACATTTAACCTTCAGCAAAACTTTGTAGGAGAGTTTAAAATTGGAGATTTACAAAATAAATTTTTAGTTGGATTCGATTTTTTACAAACAACAATTATTGATAATGGTTCTAACTGGGGCTATTTACATACAGTTAATACGCAAGGAGATCTCATTTATGGAGAGCCTGAAATTTCAGCAGCTAATTTATATACAGTATTAGCAGGTATTGGAAATTCAAATATTAAAACAAAACAAAATGTTTTTGGAGCGTATGCATCTAATGTTGCAAAAATAACTCCTAAATTATCTGCAATGGCGAGTATTCGTTTTGATAGGTTTAAGTACGAAGGAGATTTGAATGATCCTTCAGATGATTTACAAGCATTTAATGAATCAACTTGGTCTCCTAAATTTGGTGTAGTTTATCAGCCTATTGTAAATAAGCTATCGATTTTCGGTAATTACCAAAATAGTTTCTCATATGTAAATCCAGAATTAGTTCCTGTTGATTTAAGCAATCCTTCTGCTGGAACAGTTTTACAATCTTATGATTTAGAACGTGCAAATCAACTAGAATTTGGAGTTAAAACAAATCTTTTTAATAATAGATTAGAAGCTACTTTAAATTATTATGACATTAAAGTTAAAGATAAAATAATGGGTTTTGGAGCTTCAAAAAAACAAGATGCAACCGTAAATAGCAACGGTGTTGAATTGGAGTTAAACGCAAGTCCAACAAAAGGCCTTAATTTAAGAGGTGGATTTAGTTATAACAATGCTGAAGTTATAAAATCTGCTTCTAGACCAGATTTAATTGGTTTACGACCTGCAGAATCTGGTTCAGACGTTATATATAATTTTTGGGGAGATTATAAAATTACCAAAGGTTTTGCTAAAAACCTTGGTTTTGGAGCTGGTTTTAATGGAGTAAGTAGTTATAATACTATGAGTGATTATACAAATTCTGGTGGTTTCGATTTACCTGCATATACCGTTTTTAATGCATCTGTATATTATGAAACCAGTAAGTTTAGAGTTAGCGTAAAAGGTAACAATTTAAACGATAAAGAATACTACTCTGGCTGGAGTACAGTAACTCCGCAACAAACAAGAGCATTTATAGCTACGTTAGATTATAAGTTTTAGATATATTAATTAATAAATGGTCGTCTAAGAAGTAAATTTTTCGTCAAACTGAACTTGTTTCAGGTTCTCATAGTAATTATTTATGAGTATGATAAGATTCTGAAATAAATTCAGAATGACGTTATTCAACACTTTTTAGACGCCCATTTCTCTTTATTTTTTTCAGATGAAATATAGAAAAACCATTCTTTCAATTCATAAAATACTTGGTTTAGTTACAGGTGTTGTTGTATTTATAGTATCAATAACTGGTTGTTGTTGGGCTTTTAGAAGTGAAATAGAAAGTACATACAATCAATACAAAAAAGTTGAACCGCAAAACAAAGCTATTTTAACACCAACAGAGGTAAAAACTATAGCAAAAGAAATTTTTCCAAACAATACAGTTCATGGTACAGTTTTTAAAAAAGCAGATGATGCGATTGAAGTTATTTTTTACGATGCAAAACCAGAGTTTTACCAAAGTGTTTTCTTAAACCCTTATTCAGGTGAAGTCATTCAAACAGACAATCATTTAAGTGGGTTTTTTGCTTTTATTTTAAAAGGTCATATGCGGTTATGGTTGCCAAAAGAAATTGGAGAACAAGTGGTTGGAGCATCAATACTTACTTTTATTTTAATTATTATTTCAGGCTTTGTACTGTGGATTCCTAAAAAGCGAAAAACCTTAAAACAACGGTTAAAATTTGATTGGAAGTCTACAACAAAATGGAAACGAAAAAACTTCGATTTACATACTGTAGTTGGGTTTTATGCCTGTACTTTTGCCTTAGTAGCTGCTTTTACAGGTGCAACAATATCATATAACTGGTTAAAATATGTGGTGTATGTTTCTTCTGGAGGTGATAAGGTTCCTGCATTTATTATACCTGAAAATACAAGTGAAAAAACAGCTGTTGATAGCAAAACATTACCAATAGACTATTTAATTGTAAAACTTCAAACTGAATCACCTAAAGCTAATAGTTTTGAATTGCATTATCCTGAAACAGAAGACTCAAGTATTTATGTTGAAGTTTCTAATAGTGAAGGTTTGTATTATAATTCTGACTATCGATTTTTTGATCAAAATACGTTAGAGGAAATTGAAACGGAAACCATTTTTGGTAAATATAAAGATGCCAAGTTTGCAGATAAATTAATCCGTATGAATTATGATATTCATATTGGAGCAATAGGTGGAATAGCTGGGAAAATTATAGCATTTTTAATTAGTTTAATTACTGCAAGTTTACCTGTAACAGGAGTTTTGTTATGGTATGGCCGTAAGTATAAGAAGAAACACTAAATAGCTGTTAAATCCACTATTTTGAATTCAACCATGTTAAATTATGCCAAAGTTGTTCTAAAGGTCCACGCTTATGGTTTTTCATCCACCATTTACTAAATAATATGAGAAGTATTGAACAGCCAATTCCTATTAAAAAGCTATAAGTTGCGCCAGTATATTTGTACAATCCAAAGCCAAATCCGTAATAAAGTGTTGTTCCAATAACGGTTTGAAATATGTAATTAGATAAGCTCATTTTTCCCATTGGAGAAAAGACATTTAATACTTTTTGCCAGAATTTTGAAAAATACAACAGTAAAAAACCAGATAATAATACAAAGGTAAAAGCAAAATTGGTCCAAGATTTTTCAATAGCTTTAAAAATAGTTCTAATTGTTTTGCTTTCAATTAAACCTATAGAATCTTTTTGAATAAAATACAACGGAATAAACATCATAAATGAGACAAAAAATACGCGAAGCCAAAACTTTTTATTTTTAGCTGTTAACACAAATAAGTTCTTTTTTGAAGCTATCATTCCAAGTATAAAAAGGCAAAGTAAATGTAAGAATCTTCCGTTCTCCCAGCTCCATAACCAAACGGCTTTTTTACCATTGGTTAAATTACCTTTTAAGGTTTCTAAAAGAGAATCACCAGGTATATATTCTTTCATTTTTCCAAAATAAGCCCAAGATCCTGGATTGCTAATTTCTATTGTCGTATTTTGAAAATAGTAAATTAGTCTACTTAACTCAAAAGGTTGTAAAAAGAGGATAAATGCCACTATTATAACTGCTTTGGAATCCATTTTAGCAAACGGAATTAAAAACAAACCTACAAAAGCGTAAAGTGTTAATATATCTCCTTGATAAAAAGCAGAGTTTATAGTTCCAAAAATAAAAAGTAATAGTAATCTCCAAATAAAACGGAGTCTAAAATCTTTACCTTTTTTTGCTTGATTATTCATTTGAATAAAAAAAGTAACACCAAACAAAAAGGCAAACATAGCATATGATTTTCCTGCGAAAAGGAAAAAAGTAGTATCCCAAATACTTTGATCTAATTGAATAAGCCAATTAGGTGAATTTTTGGGTTTAAAATAAAAATCGAAGTGTTCTAAATTATGTAAAAGCATTATGGAAACCAACGCAAAGCCTCTTAATGCATCAACATTTAAGAGTCTTTGTTTTGTGTTTAAAGTTTCCATAATTTATGGTTTAGTAACCTAGTTTAGTTCTAACTCTTTTAAGTACATCAGAGGCAACTATTTTTGCTTTTTTAGCTCCAATAGCTAATGCTTTATCAATTTCATCAAGGTTTTCCATGTAATAATTGTAACGAGCTCTTTCTTCAGAAAATTTATCTACTAACAATTCATAAAAAGCTTGTTTTGCGTGTCCATAACCATAATTTCCACCTTCATAATTTGCTCTCATTTCTTCAATTTGAGCTTCTGAAGCTAGTAATTTATAAAGAGCAAACAAATTACAGGTATCCGGATTTTTAGGATCTTCTAAAGGAGTAGAATCTGTTTTAATTTTCATTACTTGTTTACGCAACTGTTTGTCTGGTAAAAATATATTGATAATATTACCACTAGATTTACTCATTTTTCCACCATCAGTTCCTGGTACCCACATTGTTCCTTCTTGAATTTTTGCTTCTGGCGGAACTAATGTATCTCCCATTTGATGGTTAAACCTGTTTGCAACATCACGGGTAATTTCTAAATGTTGTAATTGATCTTTCCCTACAGGAACAATTTCTGCATCGTATAATAAAATATCTGCGGCCATTAACATTGGGTATGCAAATAAACCCGCATTTACATCCTCTAATCTGTCTGATTTATCTTTAAAACTATGTGCTAACGTTAATCTTTGGTATGGAAAAAAGCAACTTAAATACCAAGAAAGTTCAGTTGTTTCAGGAATATCACTTTGTCTGTAAAAAACATTTTTTTCAACATCCAATCCACAAGCAAGCCATGTTGCTGCTACATTATAAGTGTTTTCTCTTAACTCTTTACCATTTTTTATTTGCGTTAATGAATGCAAATCAGCAATAAATAAAAAAGATTCTTCTTTAGAATTATTTGCCATTTTTATGGCTGGTATAATTGCTCCTAATAAGTTTCCTAAGTGTGGTGTTCCTGTACTTTGAACACCGGTTAAAATTCTTGACATCTAATTGTTTTTAAGTTCAACAAAAGTACATATTTCAATTACATAAAAAAAGCGGTAGAAGCCGCTTAAAAAGATTTATTTAAAATACTTTTATTTTTTAATTGCTCCTGCAATAGACATAATAATAACAGCTCCAATAACACCTTCTAATAAATCTCCAAGAATACCGTTTAAAATAGAAACTCCTAATTTATTAAAGAGCCATCCACCAAGCAACCCACCTATAATACCAAGTATAATATTTTTTAAAAGTCCGTAGCCGCCACCTTTCATTAGGTTGCCTGCAAGCCAACCAGCAAGCCCACCAATTATAATTGAGTATAACATTTATTTTTAGAGTTTAATTATTAATAATAGTATGAAATTAATAATTTTTAAGGAGAAGTTAGCCTAAATTTTTACATTTGATGCTTATGAAATTTATTTTTTACATTTTTTGGCGTTGTTGGTTTTATTGCTGGGTATTGTTTACCATTATACCAGTAATTCCTATTTTATTAGTAGTTACTTCATCTGAAAAATTATATCCTATTTTTTTTAAAATTGCACGGGCTTGGGCAAATACTATTTTATTTGTTATGGGGTTTAAAGTTGTTTTAACAGATAATAAACTTCAAAATGGAGCAAGAAGTTATGTATATTGTCCAAATCATACATCAATGATTGATATTATGGTGATGCTTTCAATTGCAAAAAATCCATTTGTTTTTGTTGGTAAAAAAGAATTGACGAGGATTCCTATTTTTGGTTTTTTTTACAAGCGTACATGTATTATTGTAGATCGTAATAATTCAAAAAGTAGAATAGCTGTTTATGATGAAGCTAGAAGAAGACTTGCTAATGGTGTTGATGTTTGTATTTTCCCTGAAGGCCTTGTTCCAGATGATGAAAGTATAATTTTAGATACTTTTAAAAATGGTGCTTTTAGGTTGGCAATTGAGTTTCAGATTCCTATTGTTCCTTTGTCTTTTATGGATTGTAAAAAGCGATTATCATATACCTTTTTTAGTGGAAGCCCAGGTAAACTTCGTGTAAAAGTTCATCCAATTATTGAAACTAAAGGTTTAACGTTAAAAGATAGAGAAAGTTTAAAACAAAAAACTTTTAATGTTGTTAAAAGCGGTTTATATCAGTAGTTGAAAAAAGTATTGTAGGTGAAGTAATTTTTATACCTTTATTATTTAAATGAACAAGAAAATTAAATATTACAATCCAAAAGAGGAAAAACTAAATGTGCTTTCACATGGTATAGGGTTAGTTTTAAGTGTAATAGCATTGGTTTTACTGGTTGTTTACTCTAGTCTATACGGGAATATCTGGCATGTAATAAGTTTTAGTATTTACGGAGCAAGTTTAATTTTATTATATGCTGCTTCTACATTTTATCATTATTCAGAATTACCTAAATTACGTTATAAGTTAAATATACTTGACCATGCATCTATTTATATTTTAATAGCAGGTACTTACACTCCTTTTGCATTGGTTGTTTTAAAAGGTTGGATTGGCTGGACTATTTTTGGAGTTTCTTGGGGTTTAGCAATTATAGGTGTAATATTAAAATTATTTTATACAGGAAGGTTCGATAAAATTTCAACAATGGCTTATGTATTAATGGGTTGGGTAATTATTTTTGCTATAAAACCATTAATTAATAATTTACCATTTGAAGGTTTAATATGGTTATTTGGAGGTGGATTTGCATATACAATTGGAGCGGTATTATATAGCATTAAAAGTATAAAATACAACCATGCAATCTTTCATGTTTTTGTTTTAATAGGAAGTTTTTGTCACTTTATCTCCATATTTTTTTATGTCTTGCCTATAAAAAAGTAAGCTCTAATAATTCTTTAATTTTGGGTGCTGTTTATAAAATGAATCCCAAAAAATTGGATGAAAAGACACGCTATTTAATTTTGTAAATTTTTTAATATTGTGCTCATATACAATAGGTTCAATGTTTTTTAGTTCAAAATTGTAGAAATTTGAAACTGTTTCAAATACAGAATTTTCTATATGGTTTTCTTCATCTAAAGTTTCAACATATCTTCTATTAAAAAAACGGGATGCATAGTATTTACCATTTATATTTTTAGAATAGGTGCAAATAGTTTCCTCTTTATTTTTAAATTCTTTAACATTGCTATATTCTTTATAACCTTTAAAATAGTTTTCAATTTCAGCTTTATTTAATGTTGTTTCCCAATTTTCAATAACTTTTACAATAGCAAAATTATCTTTGTTTATAAAAACCTTACCTGAATATTTGGCGGGATAAAATCTATTTGTATAATTCCATTTATTTCTATCGGTTTTAAATTCTATAATATAAAAATTGTCCTTTTCTGATTGATTAGATTTTATAAAATGAAGTTCAAACTTTTTATTTTTTCTTTTATGAAGAATATTGGCATATCTAATTGCATTTTCTCTCATTTGATAAAATTGAGAAGTGTATTTATACTTTTTAGGATATAGATTTTTGTTATATTTTATTTGTTCTACCTTTTGTGTAATAACATAAGGGGAAAGATAGCCCTGGTCGTAATCTTTTGTAACTAACTCTAAATTTAATAAAGTTTTATCATTTTTATTAATAATAATATTTGCATACCTTTTAAAATTAAATGGCTTTATTGGATGATTGTTTTTTATAGCTTTAATTGCTTTTTGAAGTATCACTTTTGGTGAAGCTTTAGCTTTAATAACTACTTCATTAAGTTTCTCAAATATTGGTTTAAGATTTATTTTATTTTTGAATTTAGAAAGAAGAATGGCTTTATTTTCATAACCTATAGAAGTTATATTTACCATTGATTTTTCTAATATTTTATTTGATATTGGTAACTCAAAATATCCATTTTCATCAGCAACTCTATATATTTCTTCTTTTTTCATAATAATGTTTGAATAGGGAATTGGTTCACCTGTTTCAAAATCAATTACTTGACCTTTTAGGAGTCTGTTTTTATCTGTTTTTGAATTTATATTTTTTGAGATAACTAAAAGTTTTTTTGAATTTGTATCTCTGTAATCTTCAATTTCACTTGTTGGGATTGTTGCATTTTCAATAAAAATATAACCATCGTGAAGTTGGTCTAATCTTGCCTCTGTAAAATCAATAATGTTTAAAAGTCTTGTTTGTTGAGGTATTTTCATTGCCTCTTGATTGGAACTTACAAAAATGTATGGCATTTTGAAGGATTTTAGTTTATCCTCAAAAGAATTTTTAACAATTGGAGTTTCATACCATTTACCTTTTTCAAAAAGAGAATCATTTGCATGAATGGTTGCCAAACTATAAACTTTATTTTTAAGAACTTTTTTAATATGATTACCCATTGAAATAAAGTCTTTTATAATGGGCTTTTGTACACTTGAAATAGAATTAATTATATGAATATTATCCGCCCAACAAATTACTTTTTCGTTAGGGTTCCTGCTCATATAACTTAATAAATTGTTAGCCATTTGTGCATCTCTATAATTGTAGTTTTTATTACCAAAATCTGTAGTTAAAATCTCTTTCTTATTATAGAATGCATCTTTGGAACAAGCAAGAATGTTTTTTGTAAACTGTAACCAATAATAGTTTTGTTCTGTATTTTTAAATAATCCAATAGTTGTTATAATTCTATTTAGTTCTTTTTCATAATTTGAAAATTTAATATCATATTCGTCATATGAAGTGTGTTCTAAAACACCTTCAATAGCAATAGCTAAATCATTTCTGTTTAAGGTAAATTGTATGTTGTTATTAGCGCAATAATGAAAGAAATTATCAATAAATGATGGAATATTATTATTAAATTGAGAATCGAAACCAATAACTTTAATCTTATTTTTTTCAATGTTTTTTACAAGTCTTTGAAATTCAACTGAACCAGACCAAACACCCCAAATAGCATTGTTAAATCCTTTAGAGTTGAATCCATTTTTATTCAACAGCCACAAATCATACATTGAAGATTCCATAGCAATGGTATTAAACCCTAATTCTTTATGTAAATACTCAACCACACGAGATTTCATCTCAAAAACGTTTCCATACATATGTGTAATTTCACCTAACATTACAAGTCGTTTTTCTTGCAATTCATTCTTTAGAAAATGTAAATCGGAATGTTCTTTTGATTCGGGTGGAAGTAACTTAATAGTTTTTAATTCTTGAGAATAAATTATGATACTAAATAGTATAAAAGTTACAATAAATGGCTTTTTCATTTTTTATAGCAATATTAATGCAACTAAGTTTTTGTTTTAGATGATAAATTAAATATTAACAGAAGTTTATAAAATAAGGAGGCTTTTATGCTTAGCTTGTTAAAATATAGCCAATATCCCATAATAAAATACTTTTTGTAACAATTAATTAAAGGAACAAACCTATATGTAATTGAACAATTTTAATTAATTTTATAAAAATTTGCTAAAAAAAAACTGTACCCAAAAAATGAAATTTCAAAAAGTAATTTTTACACTATTATTAAGTGTCGCAATCATTTCTTGTAAAGATGAAAAACCACAAGAATCCACTAACAATTTATTTAAGTTTAAAGAGTATATTAATTATACAACTTCTGGTGCAGTTTCTGTAGCTGAACCCATTAGAATTGATTTAGCTAAAGAAGTTGAAGGGTGGGTTTCTAATGAAAAAGTATCAAAAAACATAGTTAACATTTCACCTAGTATTAGTGGAGAACTATTGGCTTTAAATACTCGTAGTTTGTTGTTTCAACCCTCTGAAAGGTTACAACCAAATACAGAATATTCGGTAACTGTTAAGTTAGGAAAATTATATGCAAATGTTACTTCAGAATATAAAACGTATACGTTTAAATTTAAAACACTTGAGCAAAATTTTAATATTACCACAAACAATTTACAATCCTACAGTAAAGAATGGCAATATGTTGAAGGTGTTTTAAAAACGGCTGATATTTTAGATTTGGTAGATGCTCAAAAATTAATTTCAGCAGAACAAAATGATAAAAAATTAAAAATTAATTGGAAAAATGCAGATTCTATAAGTACAAATTTCAATTTTATAATTGATAGTATTCATCGTTTTGAAGATGATTCTAACATTGAAGTTTCTTGGAATGGAAAAGCTATAAACGTTGATAATGATGGTAAAAACCAATTAAATATTCCAGGAAAAAATAACTTTTCAATTGTAAATGTTGAAGTTTTTCAATCTCCAGAACAGCATTTAAATATCAACTTTTCAGACCCTCTTCAAAAACAACAAAATTTTAAAGGTTTAATTGCTGTGAAAAACGCAAAAAATTTAAAATATGTTGTTGATGGAAACGTACTAAAAGTATACCCAGATACTAGAGTTGTTGGAAATGTACTTGTTGATGTTTTTCAAGGAATTAAAAGTACAGATGGTTATAAATTAAAAAAATCCTTTTCAGAAACTGTTGCTTTTGAACAACTAAAACCTGCAATTAGGTTAATATCCAACGGAGTTATTTTACCAAATTCTAACGATTTAAAATTCAATTTTGAAGCTGTTAATTTAAAAGCAGTTGATGTTAGGGTTATTAAAATATTTGAAGATAATATTTTGCAATTTTTACAAGAAAATAGCTTAGGAAGCAGTAACCGGTATAATATTAGGAGAGTGGGTAGGCGAGTAGCTATAAAAACTGTTAAACTTGTTAAAAATGAACTTGATAATAACGGAAAATGGAAAGCATACGCTATTGATTTATCAAAAATGATAAAGGCTGACCCTGGCGCTATTTATAGAGTTGAATTAAGTATTAAACAAGAATATTCATTGTATACTTGTGATGGAGAGGGTGTTGTTTCAAGTGAAGAAAATGGGTATGGTAATAATTATGAAGATGAATATTATTATAATGAACACGAATATTCCACGCAACAAGCAGCTGAATTAGATGAACGAGAAGAGCAATATTGGGATAATTTAATTTACAGTTACAGCAATAATTATTACAATTGGGATGATAGAAGTAACCCCTGTAAGAAGGCGTATTACGATAATAATGATAGAATAGTTTCAGCAAACATTTTAGCTTCCAATTTGGGAGTAATTGCTAAAAAAGGATCCAACAAATCGTACTTTTTTGCCGTAACAAACATTTTAACAACCAATCCAGTTTCGGGTGCAAAAGTTGCAATTTATAACTACCAACAGCAAGAAATTGCAAATGCAATAACTAACAATCAAGGAATAATTAAAATGGACGTTAATAAAAATGCTTATTTCGCCATTATTTCAGATAAAACAAATAAAACGTATATAAAATTAGACGATGGTCATTCATTATCGTTAAGTAAGTTTAATGTTTCGGGTAAAAAATTACAGAAAGGCTTAAAAGGATTTATGTATGGTGAACGCGGAGTTTGGCGTCCAGGAGATTCAATTCATTTAACTTTTGTGTTGAACGACAATGCAAATCCATTACCAAAATCTCATCCAGTAAAATTAGAAGTAACTGATGCGCGTGGAAAATTAACTAACAAGCAAGTTACGGCAACTAATGTAAATGGTTTTTACAAATTTTCAGTACCAACATCAGATACGGATCCAACAGGAAATTGGAATGCTAATATTAGTGTTGGTGGTGCTAAATTTCACAAGTCATTAAAAGTTGAAACGGTAAAACCAAACCGTTTAAAAATTAAAATTGATTTTAAGGAAGAAGTTTTAACCAATACAAAACCAATTAATGGAGAGTTACAAGTAAATTGGTTACACGGAGCTCCTGCAAAGAATATTAGAACAGAAGTTAAAGCGAAGTTTAGTAATAATTCAAGTGCTTTTTCAAAACAATTTCCAGATTATATTTTTAACGATCCTACACGAGATTTTAATAGTGAAGAATTAGTGATTTTTGATAATAAATTAGATGTTTCAGGAAATGCAAACATTAATAAAAAGGTAAACTTAAAAGGAAAAGCGCCTGGAATGCTAAAAGTAGCTTTTTTAACCAAAGCTTTTGAAAACGGTGGTGATTTTTCAATGGATGTTATTTCCAAAAATTATGCGCCTTATAGCTCATTTGTTGGGTTAAAATCTCCCAAAGCAAAACGTTACGGCTCTTTTGAAACCGATGATAATGTAACGTTTAATGTTGCAACAGTTACTAAAGATGGAAAACCAGTTGCTAGGAATGGATTAGAAGTTGAAGTTTATCAAATTAAATGGCGTTGGTGGTGGAGTTCTTCCTATGATGATATTTCTTCTTATGATGGTAATAAATATCATAAACCTTTCAAAAAACTAAAAGTAAATACTAATTTAGAAGGAAAAGGAGCTTTTACAATTAATGTTCCGGATAATGATGGAGGACGATTTTTAATAAGAGTAATGGACCATAAAAGTGGTCACGCAACAGGTAGAACGGCTTATTTCTATAAAAATTGGTGGAAACGGCCAACTAACGATCCTGAAGCTTCAAAAATGTTAGTTTTTTCAGCAGATAAAGAAAACTACAATGTTGGGGAAACTGCTAAAGTTACGTTCCCATCAGGAACCGAAGGAAGGGCTTTAATAAGTATTGAAAACGGAACAGAAGTATTACAAACCGTTTGGCAAAAAACACAAAAAGGCGAAACAACGGTTGAAATTCCTATTACTTCAGAAATGACACCAAATGTGTTTATAAACATTTCACTATTGCAACCGCACGCAAGCACGGCCAATGATTTACCGTTGCGTTTATATGGTGTTATTCCTATTTTGGTTGAAGATCCATCAACACGATTAGAACCACAAATTAAAATGCCAAAAGTGTTAAAACCTGAAGAAAAATTCACCTTAAAAGTAAGTGAAAAATCAGGTAAGCGAATGACCTATACAATTGCTATTGTTGAAGAAGGATTGTTAGATTTAACTCGTTTTAAAACACCTCAAATTTGGGATGCATTTTATACTCGTGAAGCTTTAGGTGTAAAAACTTGGGATATTTTTGATGATGTTATTGGGGCTTTTGGTGGAAGTATTGAACAAGTATTTGCTATTGGTGGTGATGGTGATGCGGCGGCAGGAAAAAACAAAAAAGCAAACAGGTTTAAACCTGTGGTGCGTTATATGGGTCCGTTTGTGTTAACAAAAGGAAAAACAACTTCGCACAACATTCAATTACCAAAATATATTGGTTCGGTAAGAACTATGGTTATTGCAGGTGATAATGCGAAAGGAGCTTATGGAAAAATTGATGAAACAACTCCGGTTCGTAAACCGTTAATGGTATTGTCATCTTTACCAAGAAAGTTAAGTCCGGGTGAAAAAGTAACATTACCTGTTACTGTTTTTGCTATGGAAAATAAGGTGAAAAATGTAATAGTAAGTTTAAAATTATCTGATGGAATTAAAGTTATTGGAGAGCAAAATCAAAAACTAACTTTTGCTAATCCTGATGAAAAAATGGCATATTTTAATTTAGATGTTTCTGAAGCAAAAGGAATTGGGACAATTGAAGTGATTGCCCAAGGAAATGGAGAAAAATCTATTTATAAAGTTGAGATTGATGTGGTAAATCCAAATCCAATTTCATCTAAATCAATTGCGGTTGAGTTAGAACCAAATGCTACACAAACTATTAATTTTGAAACCTTCGGAATAAAAGGAAGCAATACCGCAACTGTAGAATTTTCTACGTTGCCAGCAATGGATTTTACAAGAAGATTACAATATTTAATTCAGTATCCTCACGGTTGCGTGGAGCAGACAACTTCAAGTGTATTTCCGCAGTTATATTTAGGCGATATTTTTGATTTACCTATGCAGCAAAAACAAAAAATGACCGATAATATTAAAAATGGAATTGAGCGTTTAGGCGATTTTCAAACTCCAAGTGGAGGTTTAAGTTATTGGATGGGACAAAATTCAGCAAATGATTGGGGAACAAGTTACGCTGGTCATTTTATGATTGAAGCCGAGAAAAAAGGATTTGTATTACCATTAACTTTTATGAGTAATTGGTTAAAATATCAAAAACAAGCTGCTCGTGATTGGAGACCTAGTTATAAGAGTTATAATTCAGATTTAGCACAAGCGTATAGATTATATACATTGGCTTTAGCAGGGCATCCAGATTTAGGTGCTATGAACCGTTTACGTGAGTTTAGTGAGCTTTCAAACAACGCAAAATGGCGTTTGGCTGCTGCATATGCATTGGCGAGTCAAAAGGAAGCAGCAATTAAAATAGCAAATACAGCAAACATTAATTTTACTTCATCAAGATATGATTATTACACATATGGTTCAGTAGATAGAAACCGTGCAATGGCAATGGAAACAATGTTGTTAACTGGCGATAAACAATCTAGAGAGTTGGCAAAACTAATAGCAAAACGCTTGTCTTCAAAAAGCTGGATGAGTACGCAAACTACTGCATATAGTTTGCTTTCAATGGCAAAAATGGTAGAGGTTAATGGAGGGAAATTTGTTAAATTAAAGTATGTAATTAATGGAGGAAAACAAGAAAGTGTAATTACAGAGTTTGCTATTGCACAAAGAGATTTAAAAGTTATTGAAGGAGCTAATTTTATAACAATTACGAATGCCGAAAGTAATTTAGTATTTGTAAATGTATTGAATTCTGGAATTTTACCATTAGGAAAAGAAATTTCTGAAAAACGTGGTTTAGGTGTAACAGTAAGTTATAAAGATTCAAAAGGGAAAACGCTTGATATTTCTAAACTTTCACAAGGAACAGAGTTTGTTGCTGAAGTTACTGTGAGTAATTTAAAACCAGAAGATGTGTATGACATTGCTTTAACAGAAATTTTCCCTTCGGGATGGGAAATTGTAAACACGCGTTTTACAGATTTTGGAAACACAGCGACAGGAAATGCTAATTTTACGGATATTAGAGATGACAGAGTTAACTTTTATTTCAACTTAAGTAAGAATAAATCTAAAACGTTTAAAGTATTATTGAACGCATCGTATTTAGGTAATTATTATTTATACGGAGTTCAAGCAGAAGCAATGTATGATAATGATTATTTTACCCGTACAACTGGTAAATGGATTGAGGTAATAAAATAACTTTAGATTCGTCAACCTGAATTTATTTTGGAATGATGAAATTTTTAATGAATATAATTTCAAAACATAAAATTAAATTAATAATAGCCGTTATTTTAATAACGGCTTATTATTTTTCGTTACCAAAACAGTTATTTAAAAGTCCTACTTCAACAGTTATTGAAAGTGTTGAAGGTGAATTATTAGGTGCTAAAATTGCTGAAGATGGACAGTGGAGGTTTCCTCAAAATGATAGTGTTCCGTATAAATTTCAGCAATGTATTGTAAATTTTGAAGATGCTTATTTTTATAAACATCCGGGATTTAACCCTATTTCAATATTTAAAGCACTTTCTGAAAATATAAAATCTAAAAAAGTAAAAAGAGGAGGGAGTACAATTACGCAGCAAGTAATTAGATTGTCTCGAAAAAATAAAAAAAGAACCTATTTTGAGAAATTAAAGGAATTGGTTTTAGCAACTCGATTAGAGCTTCGTTATTCAAAAGAAAAAATACTTTCATTGTATTCCTCAAATGCACCTTTTGGTGGAAACGTTGTAGGTTTGGATGTAGCTTCGTGGCGATATTTTGGTCGGTTTTCAAATGAACTGTCTTGGGCTGAAAGCGCAACCTTAGCAGTTTTACCAAATGCACCAAGTTTAATATATCCAGGTAAGAATCAACAAAAATTATTATTGAAGAGAAACCGTTTGTTAAAAAAATTATTTGATGAAGAAATTATAGATAAACTAACTTATGAATTAGCGTTAGAAGAAGAATTACCACAAAAACCTTATCAAATTCCTCAAATGGCAAAACATTTACTTCAAAAAGTAGTTGAGGATTCAAAAGGGAAACGGATTAAAACTTCTGTAAAGATAGGCTTACAACATAATGTAAATGAAATTGTAAAAACACATTATAACGAATTAAGTAAGAATGAAATTTACAATATTGCTGTGTTGGTTTTAGATATTGAAACACGACAAGTTTTGGCATATGTTGGAAATTCCCCAACTTCAAAAAAACACCAAAAAGATGTTGATATTATAGACAAGCCAAGGAGTACTGGTAGTATTTTAAAGCCTTTTTTGTATGCTGCAATGCTAGATGCTGGAGATTTATTGCCTAATACGTTAGTTGCAGATGTACCAACTCAGATTGCGAGTTATAAGCCAGAGAATTTTAATAAAAAATTTTCTGGAGCTGTTCCTGCAAGTAAAGCTTTGTCACGTTCATTAAATATACCTGCGGTTAAAATGTTGCAGAGTTTTGGTTTGGATAGGTTTTACCATTATTTAAAAGAGTTGAAGTTAAAAGACATAAAATTTAATGCCAACCATTATGGATTATCGTTAATTTTAGGTGGGGCAGAAAGTAATTTATGGGATTTAAGTAAAAGCTATGCTTCAATGGCTTCAACAATTAATCATTATGATGATACTCAAGGAAAATATTATACCAATGAATTTTTAGAACCTTCATATTTAAAAAATTTTAAACCCAATTTCGGAAAAATATCAATAGAAAAAACCCTTTTTGATGCAGGATCCTCGTATTTAACTTTTGAAAGTTTAAACAAGGTAAATAGACCAGAAGGAGAACAAAATTGGGAGTTTTTTGATGATGCAAATAAAATTGCTTGGAAAACAGGAACAAGTTTTGGTTATAGAGATGCTTGGGCAATTGGAGCAACTAAGAAGTATGTGGTTGGTGTTTGGGTTGGAAATGCAGATGGAGAAGGTAGGCCTGGTTTGGTAGGAGTTTCAACGGCTGCACCAATTCTTTTTGATGTGTTTAATTATTTACCTCAAAATAGTTGGTTTGAAAAACCTTTTGATGAGTTAGTAAAAATTCCTATTTGTAGTAAAAGCGGTTATAGAGCAAGTGAAATTTGCGAACAAAAAGATTCTGTTTTTGTGCAACGAGCAGGCTTAAAAACAAAACCTTGTCCATATCATTTATGGGTACATTTAGATAAAAATGAACAATACCAGGTTAATACCTCTTGTGAAAAACTAAGTAATATGGTGCATAAAAGTTGGTTTGTGTTACCGCCATTAATGGAATTTTATTACGAAAAAAGTAATCCATTTTATAGATTATTGCCAAGTTTTAGAAGTGATTGTTCTAGTGAAGATAAAGCTAAAATGGAATTTATTAGTCCAAAAGAAAATGAGACTTTTTATATAGCTAAAGATTTCTCTGAAAACCAATTGCCAATTGTATTTAAATTAGTTCATTCAAATCCAGAAACAAAAGTTTTTTGGTATTTAAACAATGAATTTTTAAGGGAAACTCAGGGTTTTCATGAAATTGAAGTTCTGCCAAAGAAGGGGCAATTTTTACTCACAGTGGTTGATGAATTTGGTAATGAAATTTATGGCAAAATTGAAATTAGATAATAAGTTTTTGAGGATGTAATCAAAAATTGTATCTTGCAGAATAATTAATCAACGCCAGCCCTAAATATTATGATGCAAATTCTACTTGTTGATGACGAACAGGATGCCTTAGAAGCTCTTGAGTGGAAATTAACGAAATATGTTGAAAATATTGAAGTTACTACTTGTAATTCACCTGTGAAAGCTATCGGGATTATAAATGAGATGAAACCTGATGTAGTTTTTCTAGACATTCAAATGCCTGAGATGGATGGATTTACGATGATTGAAAAATTAGAAAACAGAGATTTTAATTTAATTTTTACGACAGCTCATGATGAGTTTGCGTTAAAAGCAATTAAAGTTTCAGCAATAGATTATTTATTGAAACCAGTTGATAAAGATGAATTATTGGCTTCAGTTGAGAAAATAAATATGTCTAGAAAAGGAGATTTTCTTGAAAATAAATTACAGCTTTTATTAAATAATTTGAACGACAACAATGATAAGATAAACATTTCAGCAGATGGAAAGGTTTATTTATTAGATAAAGATGATGTTGTTATGTTAAAATCGGATAAAAGTTATACTACAATTTACTTAAAATCTGAGCAGCAAATTTTAGTTTCCAAAACTTTAAAAGAAGTTGAAAAGAAATTCTTGTTTCCAAACTTTTTTAGAGTTCATAATTCATATTTAATTAATTTAAATCATGTTAAAGAATATTTAAAGGGATTAGGTGGTGAATTAATCATGACTAATGGTTTAACAGCTAGTATAAGTAGAAATAGAAAGGCGGAATTATTCAAAAAACTTTATCTGGATTAAGGAATGTTATTAGACGTTCATTCTGAAATATATTCCTGGATTAGGGGCGGTTTATTCGTTTTGTTTATTTATCATTTTTTAATTTATTTTCAAAATAAAAGTAAATTATACTTATATTATAGCTTGTATTTACTTGCTTTAACTATTTATTTTTTAAACGGTATTAGTTATGGTTTTGTAAGTGAAATATACAAATATGTGAATTTTACAATTCAATTTTTGGCATATGCAGCTTATATTTCTTTTGCTAGGCATTTATTAGAAACCAGAACTTATTTAATTAAATGGGATAGGTATTTTTCAATTGAAACAGTTACCCTCTTAATATTATCTCCATTTTTTATTTTAATTCAATTTGCTTTAGGATATAATTTTCAAATTAAGGTTTTTACATTTGTAGCTCCTCTCTTAACAATTTTTACAATTATATCATATTATATAATTTTCACAAGAATTAAAGATGATTTTTCGAAATATTTTGTAGTTGGATCCGCAATATATTTAATCTTAGCTAATATTACTTTTTCAGAAGTAATTATAGGTAAAGAATTTTTTATTAGTAAAGGAGTTCACCCAATATTTTTTCTATACATTGGGGCATTTTTACAATGTATAATTTTTTCAATAATAATTGGTTTTACAATAAAAAGATTTGAACAAAAAAGTAAGAATGCTGAAGTTAGATTAGCTATAAAGCTAAAAGAAATGGAGGAGTTAAAAATGACTGCTTTGCAAAGTCAAATGAATCCACATTTCTTGTTTAATTCATTAAATTCAATAAATAATTTCGTGATAAAAAATGAGGTGGAAAAAGCGTCAGATTATATCACTAAATTTTCAAAATTAATAAGAGCTATATTAAATAGTTCATCAAGTCCTACATCAACTCTTTCAGAGGAATTAAGATTACTAGACTTATATATTAAATTAGAGCAAATGCGTGTAAAAGGTGGGTTTGAATACCACGTAATTGTAGGAGATGAAATAAATTTAAATAATATAAAAGTACCTCCTATGTTTTTGCAACCTTTTATTGAGAATTCCATATGGCACGGGATTATGAAAAAAGAAGGAGATAAAATGATTAAACTTTCTATTAAGAAAGAAGGGAATAGTGTTTTATGTGAAGTTTTAGATAATGGAATAGGAATTAATAAAGCAAAGGAGCTTTCTAATAATATGTCCAATAAACGTAAGTTTTTTGGAGCTGAAGCAACTGAGAATAGAATTAGGATGTTATATCAAAAGAAAGACGTATATATAGTCACTAAAGATATTTCGTCTAGTACAGCGACAGGTACGCAGGTTTCTATCAAATTCCCTTTACTTTAAAGGCTATTTTACTGTCAATTATGTGATTTACTTGATTTTATTACGGAAAAACATTTGTTTTATAAGGCGATTTCTCCATTTGTTTAATTAAATACTCCATTTATTAATTTTTTAGTAGCGTTTGTTTATTTGTAATTAATAATTGTTAATTATGTGTATCTTTACAGTGTATTATAGTCAAGAGGGGTTTTGACTTTTTACATTAAAAACATTAAATAAGTCTTTGGGGTTGATTTATTTATTCCTTGAACATTGTAGTAACGTATTACAATGTTCGAGGTTTTTTTTTGCCTAAAGTTTTATCTAATTAATATCTTTCCTTTTAAATTTTTAATAGATATATTTGAATTTATATATGAAAAAAATAATTCAAATATTACTAGTTTTACTTTTTAATACAAGTATCTGGGCTCAAATTGATTACTCAAATAAATGGGAAGATTTCTATTCCTATAATAACGTAAAAGATTTTATTAAAATTGATGAAAATATCTATTCTATAGTTGATAATGCCGTATTTATACACAATTTATTAAATGGAGAGAATTCTAAACTATCTTCGGTTAATGGCCTTTCAGGAGAAGAAACTTCTTGTTTGTTTTATAGCAAAGCTAATGAAAAGCTTATTATAGGTTATGAAACGGGGCTTATAGAAATAGTAGATAAAAAAAATAATATTTCCATAGCAAAGGATATTGTTAATTTTAATTATTCTGGAGATAAGCGTATTAACAATATTTATGAATATGGTGATAAATTATATATTTCTACAGCATTTGCGATTATAGAATACAATATTAAAGATTTACAATTCGGAGATACTTTTTTTATTGGAGATCAATCTTCTGAAATAAAAGTAAACCAAGTAAAAGTTAATGAAAATGTTATTTATGCAGTTACTGAAAATGGAATTTTTACAGCTGATGTTTCAAGCCCTAATTTAATTGATTTTAATAGTTGGAATCAATATTTTACAGGTAACTTTTCAGCAATTGAAATTTTTAATGGACAGGTTTATGTTTCAAAAGGTGGTTCATTATATAAATTTTATAATAATCAATTACAATTAGTTAAGAATTTTCAAACTATAAAGAAATTGAATTCTTCTAAAGCTAATTTAGCTATTACCACACAAAGAGCGGTTTATATTTTAAATTCATCTGACATTGAAGAATTTAGATATAGTACTAATTCGAGTCAGCCTTTTTATGCAAACTTTAATACTTCTTTTTTTGAGGATAACTTACTTTATATAGCTACACAAGAGTTTGGTTTGTTAAAAAGCACTAAAGAAGGTATACCAAATTTTGAAGAAATTCACCCAATGGGTCCAACATCTAATTTGCCATTTTCAATTTCAGTTAAGAATGAAAACTTGTGGGTGGTATATGGAGCTTATGACGGTGCATATGCACCTAGAAATTTAGCTAGGAGTATTGACCATTTTAATGGGGATAACTGGATAAACATTCCTTATAAAGATTTTAAAGTAACTAACTTGGTTAATGTTACTTTTGATCCTGATAATATTAATAAAGTTTTTATTAGCTCCTACGGAAATGGGATGTTAGTTGTTGAGAATAATATTATTACTGACCACTGGACACATTTAAATAGTGGTTTAGAATGGAGAACAAGAATTAATGGTTCTGCATTTGATAAAGATGGAAACTTATGGATTGCAAATTCTTGGGTTGATAAACGATTAAAAAAGTATAGCGCAGATGGAACATGGGATGAATTTGATATGAGTTCAATTATGACAAGTGGGGCTTTAGGTTTAGGAGGATTAATAGTTGACAATGCAAATAATATTTGGATTGGCTCTAGAAGAAATGGAGCATTGGTTTTTAATGAAAATGGAGAGAAAAAAAGAGCGTTGGTAACAGAGCAAACAAAAGGTTCTTTACCAGATCCTAATGTAAGAGCGATTCAGGCAGATGAGAATAATAGAGTATGGATTGGAACACTAAAAGGATTAGTTGTATTATATAATGCTGCAAATGTATTGAGTGACCTAAATATTGATGCTGAACCTGTTATTATTTTAAATGATTCTGGTATAGCTAAAAAATTATTGGGTGATCAGCCTGTAAATACAATAGCTATTGATGGCGCAAATAATAAATGGTTTGGAACTTCAAATGGAGGGGTGCTAATGACAAACCCAGATGGTAAAACAACATTACATAATTTTAATGTAAATAATTCACCACTTCCTTCAAATGCAATTAATAAAATTGAAATTGATAAAGAATCTGGAAAAGTTTACTTTGCTACTTCAAAAGGTATTGTTGCTTTTAATAGTGATGTAGCTGAATATGGAGAGTCTTTAACTGAGGTTTACGCTTATCCCAATCCCTCAACTAAAAATAATGAGTTTATAACTATAGATGGAAGGAATGGAGCGCATTTACCTAAGGGTACTAATTTAAAGATTGTTGATACTGCAGGTAATTTAGTGTTCGAAACCAATGTTAAAGAAGGTGAAGAATCTTCTGGTGGAAAAATTATTTGGAACAAAACAAATTTAGCAGGAAGAAAAGTTGCTTCAGGAGTATACATTGTTCTTTTAATTGATTCTGAGAGACAAAAAACTTCTATAGCTAAGATTGCTATTATCAATTAAAAATGATTGAAACTACAAAAGCAATAGTTATTAACACTATTAAATATGGAGATACCAGTTTAATAGCAACTTGTTACACAAATAGTTGTGGGTTAAAAACGTACATGTTAAAAGGTGTATTAAAAGCAAAGAAAGCAAAAGTTAAAACAGCTTATTTTCAGCCTTTAATGCAGTTAAATTTAACTGCAAACCATAATAACAGAGGAGCGTTAAATAGTATTAGAGATGTTGAAATTATAAATTTTTACGGCACTATTTATAGCGATATAAAAAAACAATCTATAGCGTTATTTTTATCAGAAGTATTGTATTATTCAATTAAGGAAGAAGAAAAGAACGAGGCTCTTTTTGAGTATTTAGAGACCTCTTTTTTATGGTTAGATATGCACTCTAATATTTCAAATTTTCATTTACTTTTTTTACTAAATCTAACTAAGTATTTAGGCTTTTATCCAAAGTTAAATTCTGTGAATTTATTATATTTTGATATGTTAGAAGGTAGGTTTATTAGTAGTTCCAGTTCAAATACAGTTTCAGGTGAAAAATTAGATCAGTTTAAAAGGCTGTTAGGCATAAATTTTGATGCAATACACGAAGTTAATTTTAATGCATCTAATAGGCAGAATGTTTTGTCTATTTTAATTCAATATTTCGAATTGCATTTAGAAGGTTTTAGAAAACCAAAATCATTAAATGTATTAAAGTCTGTATTCAACTAAACATGAGAAGTATATTAATAATTTTAAGTGTTTTTTTTACAACAATAGTAAATTCTCAACAAGTAAAAGTTTTAGAAAGGGGGGCTAATTTTCCAGTAGAAAATGTTACAATTTATAATGACAGTAATGATACTGTTTTATATACAGATAAAAATGGATTAGCTGATTTATCTACCTTTAAGAATTCAGATATTATTTCCTTTAATCATTTAGCCTATATTGAATTTGAAATATTAAAGAGAGAATTAGCCGTAGTTGATTATGTAGTTTATTTAACCAGAAAAGCTGAAATGCTTGATGAAATAGTATTATCGGCTTCAAAAGGAGAAGAGAAAAGAAGTAGAATTGCTGAAAATGTTGAAATAGCTTCAAAAGAAGAAATTAGAAAAATTGCACCGCAAACTTCTGCAGATTTATTAGCAAATTTACCGGGAGTTAGAGTTCAAAAATCTCAGTTTGGAGGTGGAAGCCCGGTACTTCGTGGAATGGAAGCCAATAGAGTTTTATTAGTAGTTGATGGTGTTAGAATGAACAATGCTATTTATAGAATGGGACATTTGCAAAACTCTATTACTGTTTCGCCAAATATAATTGAAAGAACTGAAGTTATATTTGGACCATCTTCTGTTGTTTATGGTTCAGATGCTTTAGGAGGAGTAATTCATTATTATACAAAAACTCCAAAAGTGAGCAATAAGAAAGAAGTTAATACTTCATTATATTCAAGATTTAGTACAATTAATAACGAATTTACTACAGAAGGAAATATAGAATTGAGAAATAAAAAATGGGCTTCTTTTACAAGTGTTTCACATAGTAAATTTGGTGATTTAAAGATGGGTGATAATCGCAATCACGGATTTAAGGATTGGGGAAAGGTATTTGAGTATTCAAATAATAAAAATAATACTTATAACTCGGTTTCAATAGTAAATAATGACCCATTAATTGAAAAAAACACAAGTTTTAATCAATTGGATTTATTGCAGAAAATTGCAATCCCTTTTTCAGATAAAACAGACATTACGTTTAATTTTCAATATTCTCAATCTTCAAACATAAACAGGTTTGATAAACTAACAGAGTATTCAGATGATAAGTTGAAATTTGCAGAATGGTATTATGGCCCTCAAAAAAGGCTTTTAATTTCTTCTCAATTAAAAATAAATCCAGATAAAAAATGGATAAAAAATGGAACAATTACAGCTGCGTATCAAAATATTGAAGAATCTAGAGTACAAAGAAAATTTACAAGTTTAGAACGTTCTTATAGAGAGGAAAACGTAGATGTACTTAGTTTAAATGGTGATTTTTTTGTCCCATTAGGGAAAACTGATTCGAGAATTTTTTCTTATGGGTTTGAAACCACCTATAATAAAGTAAATTCTAACGCTTTTGGAAAAAAACTTGATGTTTATAACAATACTATTGTTGGTTTTACTGATGATTTTACGGTGCAGTCTCGATATCCAGATGGTGGAAGTTCTTATACTAGTTTAGCTTCTTATTTAAATTACAGACAAGATATTAGCAAGAAAATAACTTTAAATACTGGTGCTCGTATAATTAAAACAAATTTACAAGCAACTTGGATTGATGACACTTTTATAACCTTACCTGATTTTGACATTTCGTTAAATAATTCAGCAGTTACAGCAACCATTGGGTTTGCTTACAAGCCTAAAAAAGATTGGCAATTAAACAGTGTAATTTCTTCAGGTTTTAGATCTCCAAATATAGATGATGTAGGAAAAATAAGAGAAAAATCAGGGAAAGTAACAGTTCCAAATATTAATTTAAAACCGGAGTATGCTTATAATTTTGAAGCTAGTGTTTTAAAATATTATAGTAATAGACGGTTTCATACAGGAATAAATATTTATTATACGTTGTTAGATAATTACATAACTAGAGATTATTTTGAAATAGATAATAAATCAACAATAATATATGATAATGAAGAAGGTGCTATTATTGCCAATGTAAATAAGGATAATGCATATATAGTTGGAAGTACTTTCAGTTATAAAGGTAATATTAATGATATATGGAAAACAAAAGGGTCTTTAACCTATACAAAAGGAAAAGCCTATGACACTAATTTACCCTTATCTTCAATTCCTCCGCTTTTTGGAAATCTTGAAATAGGTTATGAAAAAGATCGTTTTCAAATGAATTTAAATTTCAGGTTCAACGCAAAAAAAAGATTTGAAGACTATAATTTAGTTGAAGGTATTGATAATATTGAACAAACACCTTATAACGAAGTTACAGATAGTTATTATGGTAATCCTAAATGGAATACTCTAAACTTGAATGCCAATTATAAGTTTAGTAATAATTTAACTTTTTTTGTAAATGTTGATAATATTTTTAATGAACATTACAAAGAGTTTGCTTCTTCAATAAGTGCTCCAGGAAGAAATATTTCATTGTCTGTAAATTTAAATATCTAAAAAAGACGTTTAATTCTCTTATTTAAAAGCCGAAAGTCCGGTAATATCAAAACCAGTTATGAGTAAGTGAATATCGTGGGTTCCTTCATAAGTTACAACGCTTTCTAAATTCATCATATGACGCATAATTGAGTATTCTCCTGTAATTCCCATGGCACCTAACACCTGACGTGCTTCTCTGGCTATTTTTAAGGCCATATCTACATTATTACGCTTAGCCATAGATATTTGTGCCGAAGTAGCTTTATTTTCATTTTTAAGCGTTCCTAAGCGCCATGTTAATAATTGAGCTTTGGTGATTTCAGTTATCATTTCTGCTAATTTTTTTTGTTGTAATTGATACGCCGCAATTGGTTTATCAAATTGAATACGTTCTTTAGCATAACGTAAAGCGGTATCGTAACAATCCATTGCAGCTCCAATTGCTCCCCAGGCAATTCCATAACGCGCAGAATCTAAACAACCAAGCGGAGCACCTAATCCATCTTTGTTAGGAAGTATGTTTTCTTTAGGAATTTTAACATTATCAAAAATAAGTTCTCCTGTGGCTGAAGCTCTTAAACTCCATTTATTATGTGTTTCAGGAGTTGAAAATCCTTTCATTCCACGTTCAACAATTAACCCTTTTATGCGTCCTTCTTCATTTTTTGCCCAAACAACCCCAATATCAGCAAGAGGAGCATTTGAAATCCACATTTTGGCACCATTTAATAAAAAATGATCGCCCATATCTTTAATTTTGGTTTCCATTCCTCCAGGATTTGAGCCGTGATTTGGTTCTGTTAACCCAAAACAACCTAAAAGTTCTCCCGAAGCTAATTTTGGTAAATATTTTTGCTTTTGAGCTTCAGATCCATAATTAAAAATTGGATACATCACCAAAGAAGATTGCACAGATGCAGTTGAACGAACACCTGAATCTCCGCGTTCAATTTCTTGCATTATTAACCCATAGCACATTTGGTCTAAGCCAGCGCCACCATATTCTTCTGGAATATATGATCCAAAAGCTCCAATTTCAGCTAAACCTTTAACAATCGATTTTGGAAATTTAGCTTGTTGGGCGGCATCTTCAATAATTGGAGAAACAGCTCTTTTTACCCATTCGCGAGCAGCATCTCTTACTAATTTTTGCTCTTCAGTTAATAATTCATCTAGTTTGTAATAGTCCGGTGCTTGAAATAAATCGTTTGACATGGGAATTTATAATTTGGTTTCTAACAAATTTACTAATTAAAATCATTAATTCATTACATTTGCGTTAATGAGTTATACCTTAGGAAAAGAAGAAAAATTAAAGAGTAAAATATTAATTGAGCAATTATTTGCTGAAGGAAATCATGTAAAATCTTTCCCTTTTAGATTGATATATTTACCAATTGATCATAAAGGCGAATTCCCTTTAAAAACAGGTTTTTCAGTCCCAAAAAGGAATGTTAAATTAGCAGTTAATAGAAACAGAATTAAAAGGTTGTTAAGAGAAGTTTATAGAAAAAATAAGCATTTATTTTACGAAAAATTAGAAGAAAAGTATGTGTTTATGTTTATATACATGTCTAGAGAAGAAATGAAATATGAAGATTTAGAGCTGAGTTTAAAAAAACTTAGCAATAAATTTCTGATAAAAATAAATGAAGATGAAAATTAAAATAAAAAAATGGATTCTTGGAGTATTTGTTGCCGGTTTTATAACTATTTCCGTAAGTTTTCAATCTGATTTTTTTGAAATTGCAAAGCAAATAAATATATATACTACTCTTTTTAAAGAGTTGAATATGTATTATATAGATGAGGTTAATCCTGGAAAGATGACAAGTAAATCTATTAATTATATGTTGTCTAATTTAGATCCTTATACCCGGTTTTATGATGAACAAGGTGTTGAAGATGCTAGAATTAGAGCTACAGGAGAATATGGTGGTATTGGAATTTTAACTCGTTTCAAGAATAAAAAATTGACCATTAGAGAGATTTTAAAAAATTCTCCAGCAGAAAAGGAAGGTTTAAAAGCAGGAGATAAAATTATAAAAATTGGCGAAGTTGATGTTAAGGAATATGATGAAAATGATATTTCGGGATTGGTTAATGGTTTGCCAAATACGGTATTAAAACTTACTATTGTAAGACAAAATAAAGAACAAAAATTCGAGTTGAAAAGGAAAAAAATAGACGTAAATCCTGTTCCTTATTTTACAATGATTGATACCGAAGTGGGTTATATTTCTTTTATTAAATTTAATGAAAAAGCTTCAAAAGAAGTGAGAAATGCAATAGAAGAATTGAAAGGTGAAGGAATGAAGAAACTTATAATTGATGTAAGAGGCAATCCTGGAGGTCTTTTAAATGAAGCTGTAACAATTTCAAACTTTTTTATACCAAAAGATAAAATTATTGTTACTACAAAGGCAAAAACTGAAAAGGAAAGTGCTACCTATAAAACACGAAATGAACCTATAGAGTTAGATATTCCATTAACAATTTTAATAAATAATAGGTCAGCTTCTGCATCAGAAATTTTATCTGGATCTTTACAAGATTATGATAGAGCGTTGGTAATTGGTGAACGTTCTTTTGGAAAAGGACTAGTGCAACGTTACAAACCTCTTTCTTATGGTACCCAAATGAAATTAACAATTTCAAAATACTATACTCCAAGTGGAAGATGTATTCAAGAATTGGATTATACAAACAGAGACGAAAAAGGAAAAGTACCTAAATTCTCAGATTACGGAAGAGAAACTTATAAAACTGAAAAAGGAAGAATTGTTTATGGTGGTGGTGGAATTCAACCTGATGTTGAAATGGAAAAACCAGTTACAACTAAAACTACGGAAACATTATTAAAATCTGATGCCTTTTTTAATTTTGTAACAACTTATTTTTATAAAAATTCATCAATCGTAGCGCCATCAAAGTTTGAATTGAAAGATAATGAATTTTCAGAATTGTTAAAATATCTAAATAATAATCAAAGTGATTTTGAAACTGAAACCGAAGCAAAATTTAAACTTGCTTTAGAGAAATCTAAATCGGAAAATTTGAATAATAATTTAGAAAAAAAATATTCAGAATTACTAAATGCAGTTCACGTTGAAAAATTGAACGAATTAAAGAAAAACAAAGTTGAAATTTTAAATAAATTAACCGAAGAAATAGTAAAGAGATATTACTACATTGAAGGTGTTTATAAGCAAAAAACAGTTTATGATAAAACTATTTTAAAAGCTGTTTCAATACTAAATGACCAAAATAAATATGTTAAATTACTGGAGTAAAAGTGATAGTACATATGTAATTTTCAATATAAAAAACTAATCCATTAATCGTATCTTTGTAATCAAAATATTTTATGGGACTATCTAAAAATCACGAAAGAACCAGAGCACAAGAATCTTCTAGTGCAATTGAAAAATTATATATTTCAATGCGTCACTTATTTAGTAGAGGTTTTTATAAACCAATGGGAATTTCAGGAGATGCTTTGCGTGAAGCATTATTACTTTTAAGACCTGAAATTTATGGTTCTATTGCAGAAGAAAAAGTTGAATTAAACGGACTTATTTATGTAATAGAGCGCCTTCCAATGGGTATTGAAGAGTGTAGATTTGTAAACCTAACATCAGACGAAGGTTATTCTAAATCACATTTTAAAACAATTATTCCACCTAAAAGAAGAAGAAATTGTTTTAGAATAGATAAAGATCAAATGAATATTGAGGTAACAAGAGGAAGATCTGAAATTTATGATATTTTAACCCATCTTACGTTTTTATTTATTGAATCGCATAAAATAGCATCAAAAGTTTTAATAAATGATGAAACCGACACAATTAGAGAATGGAAGAAATTAGAAGATGTTGTTATACATCACAAGAAAATTTCTAGGGAAGAGAGAGATATTATGTTGGCACACGCTGCTAGTATTTTAGGAAGAACTTTTGAAGAAACACTTTATGTGCACGAAATTTTTCAAGAAAAAGATAATTCAGATCGTTTTTTTCAAATTATTTATTGGTTAGGATATTTAGCAATTAATGAAAAAGTAAACAATTTAAAAAGAGCTATAACTTTTAGTCCAGTTTTAAGAGAACGTATTGGACATCATATTTATGGTGAAATATGGGCTACAAACATTAAAGAAGTTTTAAGAGAGAATAACTTATTATCTAGACCAGTTCATATAATTAGTGCAAATATGCACAGTGTAATGAATTCTATTTATGCTCCAGTTATTTTACCGCAACAAATAGACAAAGAGAACCCAATGTCTTTATTTCAGCTTTTAAGTAATGATGAAAATGAAGATTTAAGAACACAAGTAAAGGAGTTTGCGGCAGAAAATGGTCTTATTTATATAAAAGATAAATCGGGAACCAATATTAATGTTCAAATAATTGATACGGAAAAAATAGATCTTTCTAAAACTAAATATGTTTTAAAAAACAGTATAAATGATGAAGAAAAACCAGTAATTATTGTAATGGATTATGCCTTTGGAGAACAGGCATATGAAACTATGGATGAGCTGTTAAAACCATATGAAGATTCTGAAAATAAGAATCATCATTTAAATGTTGAATCTGTTTCAATAATGGGTAAGGCAGGTATTTTAGATGGAGAAAAGGGAGATATTATGATTCCGTCTTCTCATCTTTTTGAAGGAACAGCAGATAATTATCCTTTTAAAAATGAACTTAAGAAAAAAATGTTTGAAGGATGTGGGTTAGGAGTATATACCGGAGCTATGGTTACAGTTTTAGGTACTTCACTTCAAAATAAAGATATTTTAAAATTCTTTCATAATTCAACTTGGAAAGTAACAGGTCTTGAAATGGAAGGAGCACATTATCAAAAAGCTATTCAAGCAGCTTCAAAAATAAGAGGAAATATTTCCAAAAAAGTACAAGTTAGATATGCATATTATGCTTCTGATAACCCTTTAAAAACGGGAAGTACATTAGCATCTGGTGGATTAGGAACTACAGGGGTTTTACCAACATATTTAATTACTCAAAAAATATTAGAACAAATTTTTTAATTCAATACTATAAATAGATAAAAATAAGTTTACAAAATGAATGTATTAATACTTGGATCAGGAGGAAGAGAACATGCAATGGCTTGGAAAATTGCACAAAGTAAATTATTAAATAAACTATTTATTGCGCCTGGAAATGCAGGAACAAAAGAAGTAGGAACAAATTTAGAAATTAAACTTACCGATTTTGAAGCAGTAAAAAAAGCTGTTATAGAAAACAACATTAAATTGGTAATAGTTGGACCAGAAGATCCTTTGGTAAAAGGAGTGCACGATTTCTTTTTAAATGATGAAAAGTTAAAGAATGTACCTGTAATTGGCCCTGAAAAATATGCTGCGCAGCTTGAAGGAAGTAAAGAGTTTGCAAAAGAATTTATGTTTCGTCATAATATTCCAACTGCTGCTTATGAGAGTTTTACGGCTGAAAATATTGAAGATGGATACAAGTTTTTAGAAACATTAACCGCTCCATATGTATTAAAAGCAGATGGTTTAGCAGCTGGTAAAGGTGTGTTAATTTTAGAAGATTTACAAGAAGCAAAAAATGAACTTACTGAAATGCTAGCTAATAAAAAGTTTGGTGAAGCAAGTAGTAAAGTTGTTATAGAAGAATTTTTAACGGGAATAGAGCTTAGTTGCTTTGTTTTAACGGACGGAAAGAGCTATGTTACGTTACCTAGCGCCAAAGACTACAAAAGAATAGGAGAAGGAGATAAAGGTTTAAATACGGGAGGAATGGGAGCTGTTTCACCAGTGCCTTTTTTAACTGATGATTTAATGGCGAAAATAGAAACTCAGGTTATTAAACCAACTATTAATGGGTTTCAAAAAGATAATATTCCTTATGTAGGTTTTGTTTTTATTGGTTTGATACTTGATAAAGGAGAAATTAAAGTTATTGAATATAACTGTAGAATGGGTGATCCTGAGACAGAAGTTGTAATTCCACTAATTGAAAGTGATTTCTTAGAACTTTTAATTGCTGCAGGAAACAAAGAATTGCATACAAAAACTATTAAACTAAAAAAAGATAGTGCTTGTACTGTTATGCTTGTTTCAGGCGGATATCCTGAAGCTTATGAAAAAGGAAAAGAGATTCACGGTTTAGATGCTGTTGAAAACTCCATTCCGTTTCATGCTGGGACAACTATAAAGGACGGAAAAGTAGTAACAAATGGAGGTAGAGTAATTGCAGTTACTTCTTATGGAGACACTTTTCAAAATGCTCTTAAACAGTCTTACAAAAACGTAGATAAAATATGCTTTGAAGGAGTAAATTTTAGAAAGGATATAGGTTTTGATCTATAAAAAACTTACTTAAATATTAAATTGGGGATTGGGATGCACTAAATAGTTGCATCTCACCTCATATTAAATAATGAATTGTTCTACTTGTTCAATAGTAAACGAGAATTCAGAACCTTCTCCAACATTACTTTTTAGGAATATTTCTTCATTATGAGCTTCAACAATATGCTTTACAATTGAAAGCCCAAGGCCAGAACCACCTTGTTCCCTAGATCTGCTTTGATCTACTCTGTAAAAGCGTTCAAATAGCCTAGAATGGTATTTTTCTTCTATTCCTTCTCCGTTATCTGTAACTTTTACAAGAATTTTATTCTTATCTGTTTTTTCAAGACTCACTATTGTTGTTCCATTCTTTTTTCCGTATTTAATAGAATTTACTATTAAATTGGTAAGTACTTGTTCAATTTTTTCAACATCACCAATTACCATAATTGGATAGCTGTAATGTTTGTTAAAATATAAAGAAATACCTCTCATTTTTGCTTTCATTTCTAGAAGGTCAAAAACATCTTGTACTAGTTCTAAAATATTAAAAGGCTGTTTATTTAATTTTAAATCAGCAGCTTCCATTTTTGAAATTAAATCTAAATCTTTTACAATTGAAATTAATCTCTCAACACCTTTATTGGCTCTTTCTAAATATTTTTTTCCAATTTTTTTGTCATTTAAAGCTCCATCCATAAGGATTAATAAGTAGCCTTGTACTGTAAATAATGGTGTTTTTAACTCATGGGATATATTACCTAAATAATCTCGTCGGTAACTTTCTCTCATATTTAGTTTAGTAATTTGCTTTTGTTTTACTTCAGCAAACTTTTTAACTTCTCGCGAAAGACCTTCAATATCAGAAGTAATAGGTGTTTTGTTTAAGTCTGAATTGTCTAAAACAGAAACACTATCATATATTTTCTTAATTCGTTTATAGATGAGTTTTTCTAACCTATATTGTATTAGAATAAAAGAAAATATAAAATTAAATAAAACGGCAATTAATAAAAATAAATAAGGAATTGAATAATTTGAAATAAACTGAGCCGTAAGTAAAATAAAAAAAGTAAAAACGGTAATAGCAAATGCAGTCCAAAGAGCAAATGAATATGTTTTCCTAGTCTTCATCTATTACAAATTTATAACCTACACCTTTTACGGTTTTAAAATATTGGTCTCCAATTTTTTCTCTTAGTTTACGTATATGTACATCAATTGTTCTTCCTCCTACAACAACTTCATTTCCCCAAACTTTATCTAAAATATCATCTCGTTTAAATACTTTATCCGGTTTTGAAGCTAATAATGAAAACAGTTCAAATTCTTTGCGGGGCAGTGATAGTTTAGCACCATCTTTAATTATAACATACTCTTCTCTGTCAATAATTATTTCACCTACTTTTACTTTACCATCATCTACAAGAGTAGTAGTTTGTGCATTTTTAATACGTCTTAATAATGCTTTTATTTTACTAACTAAAACTTTTGGTTTTATTGGTTTTGTAATGTAATCATCTGCTCCAACATCAAAGCCTGCCATTTGAGAATAATCTTCTCCACGTGCCGTAAAAAAAGTGATAAGAACATTTTCTAAACCTTTAGTAGCTCTAATTTTTTCGCAAGCCTCAATACCATCCATTTCAGGCATCATAATATCTAGTATTATTAAATGAGGATTGTGTTTTTTTGCAGATTCAACGGCTTCTAAACCATTTTTTGCAGTAAAAATCTTGTAACCTTCAATTTTTAAATTGTAACCAACAATTTCTAAAATATCTGGTTCATCATCAACTAAAAGGATTTTTATATCGGCTTTTTTCATAATTTATTACAGTTTTTAATGCTAAAAAACATTCAAAAGTAAACATTATTTACAATTTTTAAACTGTGAATTAAAAGTAATCAAAATTATAACATTAAGGTAACATTAAACTTACGCTATATTAATTTTAGAGTGGTTTTTAAGATAAAAATATATTTTTTGGTAAAGCCTAATATTTTTTATACTTTACAGATAACAAAAAAATATGCTATGAAAAACTTATTTCTTTTTGTTGTAACCGCATTCGTGGCTACAATATCATTTGGGCAAACAGATGTTTTTATTAACGAAATTCATTATGAAAATAGTGGAGGAGATATAAATGAAGGAATCGAAATTGCGGGTCCGGCAGGAACAGATTTAACAGGTTGGAGTATAGATTTATATAATAATAGTACTTCTATGGTTTATGCTACGATTTCCTTATCAGGTACAATTCCAGATCTTGAAAACGGAAGAGGAACACTTTGGTTTCCAGAAAGTAATATTCAAAATGAAACTGAAGCTTTGTCACTTATAAATTCAATTAATAGTGTTGTACAATTTATAAGTTATGAAGGAGTTATTACAGCAATTGATGGTGTTGCAAATGGAATGACATCAATTGATATTGGTGTTTTTGAAGATGGTACAGATTTAGCAGGTAAATCTTTGCAATTATCAGGCTTAGGTGTTAATTATGAGGATTTTATATGGTTGTCTGCCGCAACGTCAACGCCAAATCTAAAAAATAATGGACAAACATTTTCGAGTTTACCATTTATATTATCAACTTCCTCGGTTAATGGATTGGATTATGTTACGGGTTTAGGACCTTCTGTTGAGGGGGTGTTTAATGTTTCTGGTGAAAATTTAACAAATAACATTGTGATAACCTCACCAATAAATTTTGAAATTTCAGAAACTTCTGGTGGAGGTTGGACTTCTACAATAACATTAGTAAGAGTAGGGGCTTCTATTTCAACTACTGCTATTTATGTTAGGCTAAAATCGGGATTAAGTATTGGTAGTTATACTCAAGAAGGTTTAATTACTAGTTCTGATGCAGTGGGTAAAAATATTTCACTAACAGGAATTGTTTCACCAAACGTGGGTTCAATAATTATTACTGAAATTATGCAAAATCCAGATCAAGTAAACGACTCTGATGGAGAATATTTTGAAGTTTATAATACTACGGCATCAGATATAGATATGCAAGGTTGGGTTATTTCAGATGCAGGATCAAATTCATATACAATTGGTTCGTCTGTTATTGTACCTTCAAACGGTTATGCTGTTTTTGCTAGAAATTCTGATAGTGGATTAAATGGAGGTTTTACAGCTAATTATGAGTATTCAGGGATCACTTTAGGAAATGCAGATGATGAAATAATTTTAACAAATGGTATAATTGAAATTGATAGAGTGCATTATAGTAGTAGTTTACAGGGTATTAGTACAGAGTTACATTTGTTTTATTATGATGGGGTTTCAAATGATTCAGAATCTAATTGGGGTAGTGCAACTTCAAGCTATGGATTAGGTGATTTAGGTACTCCTGGAGCAGTAAATGATTTTGGATTATCCGTAGTTAAAAACCAAATAGAGAATTTTGCTATGTATCCAAATCCAGTATCAAATGGGATATTATATATGTCTTCAAGTGCAAATTTGCATAAGAAAGTTGAAATATACAATATAGCAGGGCAGCAGGTTTATAATAAAAATGTGCAATTACATGAAAATCTTAACATTTCTAATTTAAGTAAGGGGTTTTATATAGTAAGAATTGAAGAAGAAGGTAAAATTGCTACACGTAAATTAATAGTGGAATAATTAATTTATAGTGATTTTTTAAAATTTTAATCATAAGCTAATTCTTAAAACTTAAGTAAAGGGATTTTAGTTATACAGTTAAAGTAGATAAAAGAGTACTTAATAGTAAGTCTTTAAAATACTAATATAAGGTAAAAACATATCCATTTATTCAATTAATCCGACCATTTGTTAGGTATATTTGTATTAACTTGTTTGTTTTTAGGTTTTTATTCAGATTTGTGTTAAAATTTTGAATATCTATCCAAATGCAAAAGTTTATTATATTAATTCTTACGTTATTTTTCACAAGCCTTTTTTTTGGGCAAGATTTAGTAATTACAGGAATTTATGATGGGCCGATATCAGGAGGAGTTCCCAAAGGAATAGAATTGTATGTAAAAAATGATATTGCAGATTTAAGTATTTTTGGTGTAGAAAGTGCCAATAATGGACATGGGTCTAATGGACAAGAATTTACATTTCCTAATGTGTTAGCAAATGCAGGAGAGTATATTTATGTTGCTTCTGAAAAAACAGGATTTACTAGTTTTTTTGGTTTTGAACCTGATTATATAACTAATGCTATGCAAATAAATGGTGATGATGCAATTGTTTTATTTGAAAATGGTTCTATTATAGATATATTTGGAGATGTTGATGTTGATGGAAGTGGGAAGCCTTGGGATTACGAAGATGGTTGGGCATATAGAAATACTGCTGGTCCTAGTAGTACTTTTGTAGAAAGTGAATGGGATTATAGTGGAAAAAACGCTCTAGATGGGGTGACTACAAATGCATCAGCATCAAATCCATTTACAAATACAGTCTATAACTCTTCTGTATTATCCGTAGTTAAAAACCAAATAGAGAATTTTGCTATGTATCCAAATCCAGTATCAAATGGGATATTATATATGTCTTCAAGAGCAAATTTGCATAAGAAAGTAGAAATATACAATATAGCAGGGCAGCAGGTTTATAATAATAATGTACAATCACATGAAAACGTTAATGTTTCCAATTTAAACAGAGGTATTTATTTAGTGAAAATTGAAGAAGAAGGTAAAATTGCTACACGTAAATTGGTAGTGAAGTAATAAAACTAATTAATTATTAACTTTTTTGTTGCCTTTCCATGTTCTGTGCTCACTGTAATAAAATAAATACCACTCTTGTAGTTTGAGACATCTACAGAATGTATGGTATTGTACCTGTTTTTTTCTTTACTGCCGTATAATTCTTGACCTAATATTGATGAAATTGTTATTTTGAATTCTTCAATTTCATTGGGTAAATTCATTTTTATTGCACCTGAAGAAACAGGATTTGGGTACAATAAAAAAGTACTTAATATTTCATCATCAATTCCTAAAGTATTATTATCTACAATTACTGAAATAGTTTTCTCATTAGTACCAAAACTGTTTGTACTTGTTAATTTTACAAAATAAGTGCCAGTTGTACTATAGGTGTGTGTTGGATTTTTAGCTGTTGAAGTATTTGAATCACCAAAATCCCAAAAATAAGATGTAGCATTTGTTGAAGTATTTGTAAATGTTACTTCTCCATTATTTATAGGGTTTACTGTATAAGAGCAGTTTGAAGTAGGTGTTGTATTTTCGGAAACGGTAATTACATAATTTGCTGATGTTGTTCCACTACCACACTCGTTTTCGCCATACACAGTTAAATTACCTGAGGTTGCTGAACTTGAAAAGTTAATTGATAATGTGTTACTTGTACCAGAAATAGTAGCACCAGATCCAGAATATGCCCAAGTATAGCTAGTAGCACCAGAAATAGCGGGAACAGAATAAGAAACAGTATTTTGACCTTGGCAAACACTAGAAGAACCAGTTATTTTACCTGCATCTGCTGGAAATAAACAAACAATAACTCTACCATCTGCACCATTCCCTCCAGCTATAGTTCCAGATTCGTTTTTTTTGTAAGCACCGCCACCTCCACCACCCGGAGCAGAACCAGATTTAGCAATAGCTGAGAAAATGAATTTATATCCACCATTACCTCCAGTATTAGTGGTGTTTCCTGCATCTCCACCATCTCCACTAAATTTCCACCAACCATTTCCACCATTTCCACCAATAGTAGAACCGCCAGCACCACCATTTGCACCATTTGAATTGTTATTTCCCACAGATTTCCCACCTTTTGCAGTTACTAAATCAGGTCCTCCTGTTTTTTTAAAAATAGAAGTACCTCCAGCAGCGGTACTAGTACTACCCTTACCAACTGTTATTTCGTAAATCCCTGATGTTAAGCTTGTTAAATTTAAGATTGTGTATGCGCCACCGCCGCCGCCGCCTGCAGTACCGTTAGATGTTCTGGAGCCTCCTTTTCCACCACCACCCCAAGCTTGTACGGTTGCTTTTGTAACACCAGCTGGTATATTAAAAGTTGTTGTAGAAGAATTAAATGTAAATGATTGTGAATAACTACAAAGCGAAAAAACAATAGAAAAAATTACTAAATATTGTTTTATATGGGGTAAACTAAACATAGTATATTTTATGAAAAAACGTATGTATAAAGTAAAGGTTATCTAAAATAAATTGAAAACAATTTCACGTTGAATATATGAATGGTGATTTTATTTAAATGAAGCGTTTAGTTTTATTTACAAAAAGTAAGGTTAATCCTTACTTTTAGGTCTAAATATGCTTAATAAATGGTGTTTTTTTTATAAATAAAGATGAATTAATCTTATTACGATGCAGATTTAAAAATAATTGAAGATTTTTTACGAAAAGATAAGTGTTTAAAAATCATAGATATTCATACAAATTTTAAAAGCATTTTATCTTTCATGTATTTTTTAAAATTCAACCATCAATTAATTATTAAAACTTAAGTATAGGGATCTTACTTTAATAAGTTGAAATAGATAAAAAAGCACTTAATAGTAAGTCTTTAATTTACTTATAAAATATACTAATGTAGGGTAAAGCCATATCCGTTTGTTATTGAAACCTAACCATTTGTTAGGTTTTTTTACGTTAACTTGTTTGCTGATAGGTTTTTAATCAAATTTGTACCAGAATTTTGAATTTCCCCACAAATGCGAAAGTTTATTATATTATTATTTACGTTGTTTTCAACAAGCCTTTTTTTTGGCCAAGAGGTTTTTATTTCTGAAATTAATTATACCGGAACTTCCAAAGGTATAAGATTAACCGGAAGTGGAACCACTGATTTGGATGGATGGAAACTGGTTTTTTATAAAAGAACTAGTGGGAAAGAATATAATAAAATTGATGAAGTTACATTAAATGGTACTCTAAAAAATAATGATATTTGGTTTAGTATTCCTGAAATGTCAAATGTGCATGTTAATGGATTGGGAGTTGCTTTAATTAAAAAGAATGGTGATCCTGTTGAATTGATTGGTTATAATGGTCCAGATGAAGTATTTACTGTAAAAAAAGGAGAAGCTGCTTTTGGAGAAACATCAATCTATGCAGGTACAACAACTGGAGAATTTTCTATTCAAAGAACAAGTGCTACTGGAGGTTGGGATACTTCTAATCCTCCTATAAATAGTAAAACAGCATCAGTAACTAAAAATCAAATTGAAGATTTTAATTTATATCCAAACCCTGTTAGGGAAGGGTTATTTACAATTTCAACAAAAAATTCTTTCGATAAGCACGTTCTAATTTACTCAATTTCGGGAAGGGTAGTTTATGAAAAAACTATAAGATCAAATGAGCTGGTAAATGTACAAAATTTAAGTGTTGGAATGTATATGGTTCAGGTAGAAGAAAATGAGAAGGTTTCACTTAAAAAGCTGTTAATTAACTAGCTAAATTTTATAAATATTTATTAAAAACTTTTTTTATTATATTTATAAAAAAAAAGCTAATGAATATTAAAGTTAATTTTGATAATATCTTGTTTTTAGATATTGAAACGGTTCCAGAAACCGAGTTTTACACAGATTTACCTACAGAAAAGCAAGAACTTTTTGCATCTAAAACACAATACCAAAGAAAAGAAGATTTTACTCCTGAAGAATTTTATGATAGAGCCGGAATTTGGGCTGAATTTGGTAAAATAGTTTGTGTTTCTGTTGGGTATTTTACTAATTTTAATTCTAAAGATAGAAAGTTTAGAGTTACTTCTTTTTATGGTGATGAGGTTAAAATATTAGAAGATTTTAAAGAGTTATTAGATAAACACTTTAATAAAAAAAATCACCTTTTATGTGCCCATAACGGAAAAGAATTTGATTTTCCATTTATAGCTCGCAGAATGATAATTAACAGAATAGCGCTTCCAGAAAAATTAAATTTCTTTGGAAAAAAACCATGGGAAATTCCTCATTTAGACACTATGGAATTGTGGAAATTTGGAGATTATAAACACTATTCTTCTTTAAAATTATTGACCTCAATTTTAGGGATTCCATCTCCAAAAGATGATATTTCAGGAAGTGAAGTTGGAGACGTTTACTACAAAGAAAAAAACATTGAACGAATTGTAATCTATTGCGAAAAGGATACTATTGCTATTGCTCAACTTTTATTGCGGTTTAATAACGAACCATTAATTGACGATTTAAAGATTATTCATGTGTAATTTTTAAATAAAAATAGATTCTTATCTTTCAATAGAATGAATAATAATTGTGAATTTACATTCAGGTCTTACCTGTGTAGGTAAGCATCATGGCGATTATTTAAAGACAACCAGAAAAATTAAACTATCGCTAAATTTAAAGTTTTAAAAAGTTAGCTACTACATATCTGCAGTTGAAAATCTTTACAAAGAGTTTAATTAAAAAAAATATTTATTCCTCTAATTTAGAAGAAAGTTCAAACCAACGTTCTTCTTTTTTGTCTATTAAATTTGAAATTTCTTGAAGTTTAATAGACAGTTCATTTATTTCATCACCAGAAATTGAACCATCTAAGAATTTTGCTTCAATTTCACTTTTTTCAGTGTTTAATTTTTCAATTTCACTTTCAATTCCATCAAACTCCTTTTTTTCTTTGTAGCTTAATTTTGCTTTTGGAGTTGCGGGTTTTTCTTTTGTTTCAATCGTTTTTACAACAGCTGTTACCTCCTTAGGTTTAGAATCCTCATAAGCTCTAAAATCAGAGTAATTTCCAGGGAAATCTTCAACAACACCATCACCTCTAAAAACAAATAAGTGATCTACAATTTTATCCATAAAATAACGGTCGTGAGAAACTACTAATAAACAGCCAGGAAAATCTAGTAAGAAGTTTTCCAATACATTTAGCGTAATAATATCTAAGTCATTTGTAGGCTCATCCAAAATTAAAAAGTTTGGATTTTGTATTAAAACAGTACATAAGAACAAACGTTTACGTTCACCACCACTCAATTTTTCAACAAAATCATATTGGCGTTTTCTGCTGAATAAAAAACGTTCTAATAATTGACCTGCAGAAATTTTTCGTCCTTTAGTTAAAGGAATATATTCACCATATTCTTTAATAACTTCAATTACTTTTTGGCCAGGTTTTATTTCAATACCATCTTGGGTATAGTAACCAAATTTTATGGTTTCTCCAACCACAACTTTTCCAGAATCAAGTGGAATTTCTTGAGTAATAACCTTTAAAAAACTAGATTTCCCAGTTCCATTTTTACCAATAATCCCAATACGTTCACCACGTAAAAAGTTATATTCAAAATTTTCTAATATTTTTAAATCACCAAAAGATTTTGATATTTTATGAAGTTCCAAAATTTTGGTCCCCATACGTTCCATATCAATTTCTAACTGAACCTTATGGTCATTTCTTCGTTTAGAAGCTGCTTCTTTAATTACATAAAAATCGTCTATTCTACTTTTACTTTTAGTAGTTCTGGCTTTTGGTTGTCTACGCATCCAATCCAGCTCTTTTTTAAACAAGTTTTTGGCTTTAGATACTGTTGCTTGTTCAATCTCAATTCGCTCTTCTTTCTTTTGTAAATAGTTAGAGTAATTTCCTTTGTAAGTATAAAAACCACCATTATCCAATTCAACAATTTCATTACATACACGTTCTAAAAAAAAGCGGTCATGGGTAACCATAAACAAGGTTATTTTTTCTTTTTCAAAATAACTTTCTAACCATTCAATCATTTCTAAATCCAAATGATTTGTTGGTTCATCAAGTATTAATAAATCGGGTTTATGAATTAAAATTAATGCCAATGCTAAACGTTTACGCTGTCCACCAGATAAATCGCCCACTTTTTGTGAAAGATCACTTAATTTAAGTTTAAAAAGAATTTGTTTAAATTGTGTTTCAAAATCCCAAGCGTTTAATTGCTCCATTTTTTCAAAAGCTCGCTGATATTCTTTTTCGTCTTCTGGGTTTAATAATGCGTGCTCATATTGTTCAATTACTTTCAGCGTTTCATTGTCCGAATCAAAAATAGTTTGTTCAACAGTTAAAGCATCATTTAAACTATCTTCTTGCGACAAATATTCAATTTTTAAACCTTTTCTGTTTACAATTTGTCCGGTATCCGAACTATCCAAACCAGCAATAATATTTAGCATCGATGTTTTTCCGGTTCCGTTTTTAGCAATAAATGCAATTTTTTGGTCTTTATTAATCCCAAAAGAAATGTTGCTAAACAATTCTAATTCTCCAAAAGATTTCGATATATTTTCAACTGATAAGTAATTCATTAACCTTATATTTTTGGGCAAAATTACATAAAATAAAAAGGATAATTGTAATTAAAATTATTTGGGCGTTTCCCGTTGGGTCAGGCTATCACTACTCGCTTTTTTTTATTGCGAAAAACAACAAAAAAAGAGCTCAAACAAACCATTCTATCCTTAACGCGAATAAAAGATTGAAAGTAAACCTTATAAGTTTTAAATTGGTATTCTGAGCAATAAAGAAGAATCTATTATGTAGTTAAGCAAAAGTTTTATCTTGTTAACAATTAACTTTAAAAAATTGTATTTTTATCAAAAAAATAAGAAATGCTATCAGTTCAAAACCTTTCAATTTCTTTTAATTCAGATAAAGAAAAAAATACCGTAGTTCACAATATTTCATTTGAGCTACAACAGCAACAAATCTTAGGGATTGTTGGGGAATCTGGAAGTGGTAAATCAGTAACTTCATTAGCAATTTTAGGACTATTATCTAACAATGCTGAGGTTAAAGGTGAAATTTTTTATAATGATATTAACTTAACAAAAACTGCAGAAAAAGAATATCAAAAAATTAGAGGAAATGAAATTTCTATGATTTTTCAAGAGCCAATGAGTTCGTTAAACCCAAGTCTTACTTGTGGTTATCAAGTTTTAGAAATTTTATTACAACATAAAAATTGTTCAAAAAGTGAAGCTAAAAAAGAAGTGATTGAACTTTTTAATAAAGTAAAATTGCCAAGAGCTGAAGAAATATATAATCAATATCCACATCAAATATCTGGTGGACAAAAACAACGGGTTATGATTGCTATGGCAATTGCTTGTAAACCGGATATTTTAATTGCCGATGAACCAACAACGGCTTTAGATGTAACGGTTCAAAAGGAAATTATTGAATTGTTAAAGGAATTGCAGCAAGAAACAGAAATGAGTATTATTTTTATTTCTCACGATTTAGCCTTGGTATCTGAAATTGCAGATAGTGTTTTAGTAATGTATCAAGGAAGTATTGTTGAACAAGGTAATGTTAAACAAGTTTTTAAGAACCCAAAACATGATTATACAAAGGCTTTAATAAATTCAAAACCAAGTTTAACAGAGCGTATAAAAAAACTACCAACAGTTCAGGATTTTATAGAGCAAGAAATAAATGACGAGATTTATACAACCGAGCAACGAAAAGAATTTCACAATAAAATTTATTCAAAAAAACCATTGTTAGAAGTGTTTAATTTGGCAACTTATTTTAATTCTGAAAGCAGTTTTTTCTTCGGTAAAAAAAATGTAGTTAAAGCAGTTGATAATGTATCATTTCAATTATATGAAGGTGAAACGTTAGGTTTAGTTGGAGAATCGGGTTGTGGAAAAACAACATTGGGACGTACTATTTTGCATTTAGAGAAAGCTACAAAAGGCGAAATTTATTACAATCAGAAAGATGTAACCAATCTTTCAAGAAAAGAATTGAAAAATTTTAGAAAAGAAGTTCAAATAATATTTCAAGATCCATTTTCATCCTTAAATCCTAGAATTCCTGTAGGAAAAGCAATTATGGAACCAATGAAAGTTCACGGAATTTTAAATTCATCAAATGAAAGAAAGCAATACGTTTTTGATATATTAAAACGTGTGGGGCTAGAGGAGGAGCACTTTTATAGATATCCACATGAGTTTTCTGGAGGACAGCGACAAAGAATTGGAATAGCGCGCACTATTGCTTTAAAACCAAAGTTAATTATTTGTGATGAATCGGTTTCGGCATTGGATGTTTCGGTGCAAGCACAGGTTTTAAATTTATTAAATGAGTTAAAACAAGATTTTGGTTTTACGTATATTTTTATCTCACATGATTTGGCTGTTGTTAAATATATGTCTGATCAATTAGTGGTTATGAATAAAGGTAAAATTGAAGAAATTGGTGATGCAGATTTAATTTATAAAACTCCAAAAACCAATTATACACAAAAATTAATTGATGCAATCCCAAAGGGTATTTAACTTGAAGTTATTGTATATTGCAGGCTAATTATGTATAGAGGGATTTTAAATATTTTTATTGTTTTTGGAATGGTTTTCATTTCAACTATTTCAGTTGCCCAAAACAACGATCTTCAAAGTATATTAACCGGAGAAAAAGGGCAAAATGAAGAAATGAATAGTTTAGAGTTTCAAGAACATTTTTTTGAAGCTTTAAAGTTTAGCACAACTAATAATTTTAAAAAAGCTATAGAAGAATTAGAAGTTTGCTACCAGATAGATACTTTAAATTTAGCTGTAGAATTTGAATTTTCAAAAAATTATTTAGCGCTTCAAAAATACAACGAAGCAACTATATTTATTGATAAAGCACTTGAAAAAGAATCTAATAATAGGTACCTACTTAAACATAAAGTTGCAATTTTAAAAGCGCAAATAAATTATAAAGAAGCAATTGAAATTCAAAAAAAATTGGTTCTTATTAAGCCTAGTTATTCTAATGAATTAGTGTTGTTGTATATACAAAACAAGGAATATGACAAAGCTGAAAACTTAATAGATGAAATTGAAAAAAAAGCACTTGGAACTTTAAAATTAAGACGATTTAAGGCTTATTTAAAAACTAGAAAAAAGTATAATGATAAAATAGTTGAAACTTCAAAAATTTCTTCTAAGGATTTAAATATAGATACTTTAATTAAAAAGTATAATGAAACAAAGGATTATAAAATATTATTAGAAATTTTAAGTTATGATCTTAAATCTGGATTGTTTGAAAAATTATATTTAGATAGTAAAGCAGGTATAGAATTGTATCCGGCGCAACCGATATTGTATCAATTAAGTGGATTTGCACTAAATAAATTGAATAGATATGATGAAGCAATTGAAATGTTAACTATTGGCATTGATTTTGTATTTGATAATAATAAGATGGAGCTAAATTATTATAATGAGCTTATTATTAGCTATGAAGGTATAAATAATAAAGAATTAGTTTTAAAATATAAACAAAAAGCTGAAAAGTTAAAAGGAAAGAATTAAATGAAATTATTTGCAAAAATATTAGTATTATTTGTTTTGATATTTACTTCGTGTAAATCGAAAAAGAATGTGGTTGATAATACTAACGTTCATTCTATTTCAACAAAAAAAATTATAAATAATCATTATGGTTCTGAGTTTAATCAAAAAACGATAAGTGCTGTCTTAAATGCACGTTATAAAGATAATAAAACGTCTGTTTCATTTAGTATAAAATTACGTTTAGAGAAAGATAAGACTATTTGGATGAGTGCCACAAAGTTTGGATTTCCTGTAGCTAAAGTAAAAATAACACCCAGCAGAGTTAGTTATTATGAAAAGTTACAAAAAACATATTTTGATGGTGATTTTTCTTTGTTAAGTAAGTTTTTAGGAACGGAATTAGATTATGAAAAAGTTCAAAATATATTATTAGGACAGGCAGTTTTAAATTTGAAAAAAGGAAATTATAATTCTAAAATTGATAATAACTTATACCAAATTAGTCCAAAGAGAGCTAATGATTTGTTTGGGATATTATTTTTTATGAATCCAGATAATTTTAAACTAAATAAACAAGAAATTAGAAATCCAAAGAAAGAGCAGTTGCTAACAGTATCATATTCTGATTATAAAGATATTAAAGGAGAACAATTTCCTGAAAATATACGAATAAAAGCAATTGATCAAAAAAAATTAACTACCATAAATATTGAATATCGAACTGTTGAATTTAATGATAAATTAACTTTTCCTTTCGCAATACCAAATGGTTATAAAGAAATTGATTTAAAATAATGCAGTTTAAGTTAAAGTACTTTTTTTTATTTTTTGTATTCCTTTTAGGGTTAAGTGGTAATGCTCAGAAAAAATCTAAACGTCAAGTTTTAGAAGCTAGAAGAGTTCAGCTTCAAAAGGATCAAGTTTATATTAATGCGTTGCTTTCTAATACAAAAAGGAAAGAGATAAATGTATTAAGTGAATTAAAAGATTTAGATCATAAAATAGGTTCAAGAGAAAAGTTAATTAAGGCAATTGAAAATGAATCTAAAGAAATTTCAAACGAAATTTACCTAAATCAACTAGAAATTAATCAGAATAAAAGAGATTTAGAGTCCTTAAAAAAGGATTATGCAGATATGGTTTTTAAATCATATAAAAGTAAGTCTCAAAATAGTAGGTTAATGTTTTTACTTTCTTCAGAGAATTTTTTTCAGGGTTATAAAAGGTTTCAATATATGAAGCAATATACAGCCTTTAGAAAAAAACAAGGTGAAGATATTCATGTAAAAACAAATCAGTTGCAGGTATTAACAGATTCATTGAAGATTAAAAAGAATCAAAAAAATGAGTTGTTATCAGTAAAAAAGGTTGAACAATCTGCTATTGAGAAAGAAAAGAAAAGTCAAGAAAGTTTGTTGTCTCAAGTTAAGGCAAAAGAGAATAAGTATAAGAGACAAATAAAACAGTTTCAAAGAGATGAGAGTAGACTTAACGCTCAAATTGATAAGTTAATTAGAGATGCAATAGCTGCGTCTAATAAAAAAAGAGGAACTACTAAAAGTGCAACATCATCATCAACATTTGCATTAACCGCAGAAGCTAAAAAATTAGCATCTAATTTTACCGCTAATAGGGGGAAATTACCTTGGCCTGTTGAAAGAGGATATGTTTCTACTTATTATGGTAAACAGCCGCATCCAATTGTAAAATCATTAACAATTCAAAGTAACGGTGTTAGAATTACAACAAGTAAAGGAAGTGTAGCAAGAGCCGTTTTTGAGGGAACTGTAATTGCAATACAAATGATGCCTGGTAATAAAAAAGCAGTGTTGGTGCAGCACGGTAATTATATTTCGGTATACAATAATTTAGAAAATGTTATTGTTTCTAATGGAGAAAAAGTGAAAGCGAAACAGAAAATAGGGTCTATATATACCGATAAAATTACTGGTAAAACTATCCTTAATTTTATGCTTAAAAACAATGCTAAAACTGAGAATCCTGCTAGTTGGATTTATAAAATGTAAATTCTTATTTTATTTAAAAATGAATAATAGAAGTTCACAAGCTATTTCAAAATAAAATAACAGGAAAGGTTTAAATGTAAAGCTTCTTTTTAAGGCTTTAAAAATTAAAAACAGCACAAGAGGCTTTAAGATTGCTTTTAAGTAAAATAAGGTGTCTAAAAAGTTAGTAGATAGCTTGTTTGGAAGTGAAAATTCATGAGATAAGCTACTTTTTAAAATTAAAGATCCTTATATAAAAATTTCTATTGAAAATTAACAAATTAAGAAGGAGTAAAATTTTTCGTCAAGTGTTATTTTTGAATTTACTAAAGTGCTGAAATCAGTGATTTAAAAAGGGCAATACCTTAATTATTGTACAAAGATGGCTTTTAATTCTGTAGCCTCAGAAGGTTGCATTTTACCAGATAAAATAAGACTCAATTGTTTTCTTCTTAAAGCGCCGTCAAAACGTTCTTTTTCTAAAGAGGTTTCAGGTTTAAGTTCTGGCACTCTTGTAGGTCTTCCTTCTTTATCTACAGCAACAAATGTGTAAATACCTTCATTTACTATGGTTCGTTCTTGAGAATCTATGTCTTCAATCCAAACATCAACATAAACTTCCATAGACGATTTAAAAGCTCTTGAAACTTTGGCTTCAATAGAAACTACGCTTCCTACTGGAACCGCTTTATTGAAGGCAACATGATTTACTGATGCTGTAACAACTATTTTATGAGAGTGGCGTTGCGCAGAAATACTACAAGCTCTATCCATACGAGCTAATAATTCACCGCCAAATAGATATCCCAACGGATTGGTTTCAGCGGGCAATACAATATCAGTTAATATAGTTAAAGAGTCTTTTGGAGTTTTAATCATATCATTGAATTTTAGGCAAAGATATATCTATTTATTAAAAAAAGAATAATGATATTTAGGTTGAAACTAGTATTCTTTTACCAATAACCAAGCATCTTTAGAAACTGTTCTTTTTATAGAATTTAGCTTGTTAATTGCGTCAAATTTAGAATTGAAACTTCCGTATGCAACCTGTGTTAAATTCCATTTATTAAGGCCTAAAATTTTGGCGTTGTAGCCTTTAGCTTTTAATTCTAATAATTTTTTATTGGCATTTTCAGGTTCTCTAAAAGCTCCTGCAATAACATGGTAATTAAAAGTTTCTTTAGCAATATTTAAAGTAATAGTTGGTAATGGATTGCTAATTACAAAAGTTGCTTCTTGAATAGATTTTTCAACCTTTTGTTGTTTTGCTTCAGCTTGAACAACTAAATTTTGAAATTGTACTTTTTGGTACTCTTTCCATCCAAATGTTCCTAATGCAAAAATTATTGCAGCAGATGCAGCATATTTAATAAAAGCAGGTGTTTTTTTCTTATGCTCTTCAGAAGGAATTATTGGAGTAATAGTTTCTAACTGTTTAACTTTTTCTTTATAAGTAATACGTTTAACAGCAGGAGAAGCATAAGTATTTAACCCAAAAGAAGAGGTTAAATAATTTATAGTATTGGAAGGTTCAAAAATATAGTTACCTTCATTATTAATACTTATAGAACCTATATTTTCAATCTCAAGTTCTTCTTTTACTAAAGTTGTTTTCCAGTCTTTAACTTCATTAAAAATAAATTCAACTGCTTTGTTGTATGAAATATTTTTTGAAGAGGCTATATAGTTAGCCAATAAGCCATCATTATTTTGTAAATGCGTATTAAATGTTAATTGTTTTGAAGGCGCATAAAAAGTATGCGTGAAGTGATTCACTTTTGCCGAAATTTCATTGGTAACAAATCCTCCAAAATTTGGTACAATTACACATTCATATCTGTATAATAAATCGCTGATGTATTTTGCTAATGTCATTAAAACAAATATAGTTGAAAACCAACCTAAATTTAAAGAGTTGTCGCAATATTTATTAACAATAATTTTATATATTGAGTTTCAAATTGTTATTGTATGAAAGATGAAGAATTGCTCTATGTTTTGGCCCTGCAAAGGGTTAAAGGCATTGGAGATATCAATGCTAAAAAGTTAATATCTTGTTGTGGTAGTGCAAAAAATGTACTAAAAGAGAAACGTCATACTCTTGAAAAAATTAACGGAATAGGAGCTTTTACCATAAAACATTTATTTGATAAAGAAAACTTAATTGCTGCCGAAAAGGAACTCAATTATATTAGAAATAATGCTATTGAATTCTTTTATTTTGAAAATAAAAATTACCCAAACAAATTAAAACATTGTATTGATGCGCCTATTTTGTTATTTAAGGATGGGAATTTTAATTTACAAGAACAACCAATTATAAGTATTGTTGGAACACGAAAAATAACTAGCTATGGACGAAGTTTTTGTGAAGAATTAATTGAAGATATAAAAGAGTTTAATCCAATTATTGTAAGTGGTTTTGCTTATGGTGTTGATATATGCGCTCATAAAGCAGCTTTAAAAAATAATTTACAAACCATTGGGGTTTTGGCACACGGTTTTGAAGAAATTTACCCAAAATCTCATAAAAAGTATGTTTCTGAAATTAATAAAAATGGTGGCTTTATTACCGATTTTTGGCATAATGATAAATTAATAAGAGAAAATTTTCTAAAACGAAATAGAATTGTGGCAGGTATTTCTGAAGCTACAATAATTATTGAATCTGCAGAAAAAGGAGGTTCTTTGGTTACTGCAGATATTGCAAATTCTTATAATAGAGATGTCCTTGCTGTGCCGGGAAGGGCTACGGATAAGTTTAGCAAAGGTTGTAATGATTTAATTAAAAGAAATAAAGCAGCCATTTTAACTTCGGCTAATGATCTGATTGAAATGTTAAATTGGGATGTGAAATCAAAGGCGGATAAGGTAATTCAAAAGCAGTTGTTCGTAGATTTGGATGAAAAAGAACAACTTGTTTATGATTTTATTTCAAATTCTGGTAAAGAGTTGTTAGATGTTATAGCTGTTAATTGTAAGCTACCAATTCATAAAATAACAACTATTTTATTCAATTTAGAAATGAAAGGAGTGGTAAAGCCTTTACCAGGAAAATTATATGAGATTATTTAAAATAAAAAAACCCGCATTATTTAAAATAATACAGGTTTTTATTTTTTTTAAATTCTATAGAATGAATAATAAGTCGCAATTCTAAATTTGTTTCAGAATCTCAAGATTTAGACATTTTAGAGTTTACTTCAATTCAACTTCTTTAATTTCTCCTTTTTGTTCACCTCTAATCGCAGTATAACCAGCAATCATTTCAGCTAATTTTTTAGGATTAGTTTTTGCAACATTTTTTTGTTGTGCTCTATCTTTTTTAATATTGTATAATTGATACTCTTTAGAGTTTCCAATTTCAATATTAACATCACTTAAAACAGCGCTTCCACTGTAAGGAGGTATCAATGCCCAGTCACCGTTACGGTAGGCAGTTTTTCTGTTCGCTTCAAGAACTAAATCTTTTCTACCAATCATACTTTTACCCATAAAAACATCTAAGTTTTCTTGGCTATCACCAGTTGTAATATCGCTATTAACTAATTTAGAAAGAGAAGATAATAAATCTAACTGACAAATTAAAGCATTAGATACTGTTGGTTGAATTTTACCTTTCCAGTAAGTGAAAAATGGAACTTTAGTACCAGCTTCAAATAAGCTGTATTTTCCACCTCTTAAACCTCCTGTTGGAGAATGGTTTCCTAGTTTTTCTACAGCATCATCATAATAACCATCATTTAATACAGGGCCATTATCACTTGAAAATACGATTAAAGTATTTTCTAATAAACCTTCGTCTTCTAATGTTTTCATAAATTCTCCAATACACCAGTCTGCTTCTAAAATAACATCTCCTCTTGGTCCCATACCAGATTTTCCTACAAATTTAGGACTTGGAGTACGTGGTACGTGTGGTTGTCTTAAAGCATAGTATAAGAAAAATGGTTTGTCTTTATGTTGTTTTACATAATCTTGAGCTTTATTTAAAAAAGTCTCAGCCATTGTAGTGTCTTGCCATTTAGCACTTTCACCACCTTTCATATATCCAATTCTTGGTATTCCATTTACAATTGAACTATTGTGACCATGGTGCCATTTTAAAGTTGTTAATTCTGGATTGTCTTTACCTGTTGGTTGTCCTTTAAAGTTCTTTTTGTAATTTACTTCTAAAGGATCATTAGGATCTAAGTTTACTACATTTCCATCTTTTATATAAACTGTAGGTACACGATCTTGTGTAGCTGCCATAATAAAAGAATAATCAAAACCAACTTCATTTGGACTAGGTGTAATTTTTTTATTCCAATCAACAATACCAGTTCCTAAACCTAAATGCCATTTACCAACAATACCAGTTTGGTAACCTTTAGTTTTTAACATTTTTGGAATAGTTGTTTGTTCTGTGCTAATAATTAATGGTGCAGTACCAGGAAGAATTTTTGCGTTTTTATTTCTCCAAGGGTACACACCTGTTAGTAAACCGTATCTACTAGGTGTACAAGTTGCAGAGGTTGCATATCCATTAGTGAATCTTACACCTCCATTTGCTAATTTGTCAATATTTGGAGTGCTAATTTCAGTGGCTCCATTTGCACTAACATCACCATACCCCAAATCATCGGAATAAATAATTATAATGTTTGGAAGTTTCTCTGTTGTTGCAGTTTTTGCAACTTCAGGAGCTTTTTTGTCTTTACAACCTATGGTAAAAACTAAAGTTAATAAGAGTAGTGTTTTTAAAAATTTCATAAGATGAAAATATTAAGTGTATATTATACGTTTATTTTGGTTCTGTAAATGTAATAATTTTATTCAAAATTAAGCATAAATAATTAATTTGAAATTGAATTATTAAATGCTGAAACAGAATTAATACCTATTTTAGCGATTAAATTTTTATTATGATTAAAATTCCTGCAGGTGTTAAAGGACTAATTTTTGATTTGGATGGTACAATTGCAAATACAATGCAAAACCATTTTGAAGCTTGGCGAGTAGCAGTAAAGCCGTATGGAATAGATTTTAATGCTGATTTATTTAGGAGTTTAACTGGTATGCCTAGAATTGCTACTATTGAAAAGTTGAACCAGTTATATGGCACTACAATGAACCCAATAGAGGTTGGAAATGCAAAAGCTGCTCATTTTAAAAAATCAGCGCATTTAACACAAGAAATTAAGGTAGTTACTGATGTAATAAGAAAGTACCATACTATTTTACCTATGTCCGTAGGAACAGGAAGTACTAAATTAGGAGCAAAGCAATCTTTAGAGATTACAGGAATGGATACTTTTTTTGATATTGTAATAACTGCAAATGATATTTTAAACCCAAAACCGCATCCAGAAACATTTTTAAAGTGTGCCGAATTAATGGATGTTGAACCAAAAGATTGTTTGGTTTTTGAAGATGGTATTTTAGGAATTCAAGCTGCCGAATCTGTTGGAATGGGAGTAATAGATGTTAATGATTATTATAAATTAGAATTTACTATTTAGGTTTTAAGAAGTTATTTATTTCTAGATTGAATACTTTCAATAATTACAGTTACTAATATTAAAACACCACCTATTACTGTGTTGCCACCAGGAATTTCTTGTAAAAAAATCATTCCAAGAATAATACCGTAAATTGGGCTCATACTGCTAATTATACTAACGGTACTTATTGAGAAGTTTTTAAAACTATTTACAAATAGTGAATGGCCAATAGCAGTGGTAAATAATCCTAAAAATAATAATTTACCCATATCGTTTACTTTAGGAAGTCCTTCACCATGTAGCAAAGGAGCTATGAATAATACAGCTACTAGCATTTGATAAAACATTACTTTTGGAGCTTTAAAATGATGTAAATTTCTTTTTGTAAGTATATTTCTTAATGCAAATAATATTGCTGAAATAACTCCAACAATTATCCCCTTTGTATTTTCGTTTTCAAAATCCATTTCGGGAGTTAAAAAATAGATTCCCACCATTACCAGTCCACTTAAAATAATATGATTTTTGTTAAACCGAATATTAAAAAACAATGGTTCTAAAACGGCAGTTATTACAGGGTAGGTAAACAGAGACAACATACCAAGTGCAACATTTGATAATTGAAGTGCGTAAAAATAAGTAACCCAATGAGCTCCTAGAAATAAACCACTTGTGAATAATGAAATTGCATCTTTTTTTGACGTTATTTTTAGGCTGTCTTTTTTATACCAACAATAAATGCCTAAAAAAATTGCACCTAAAAAACAACGCCACCAAATTATATTTTCAGGGGGTAAGTTTATAGATCTCCCTAAAACTCCTGAAGAACAAATAAAGAGTATAGAAAGGTTTACTTCAAAAATATTTTTTAAATGACTGTTAATCATCTATTTTTTGTAATTCAGTTAGCGCCTTATCTACAGTGTTTATTCGTATAAAGGTTAATAATAAACGTAAACCATTTTTGGTTTCTTTTTCTTTCATTACGCAGGTTGTTGGATTTTTTTGAACAAAATTTAGCACTTTAGTAAAAACGGGAGTGCTGTAAAACTGACTTTGTTGATCTGAAATAAAATAACAAATCATCCTTTTTTTCTTCAAAATTAATCGTTCAATACCTAAATGTTTGGCAATCCACTTAATTCGTACGCTATCTAATAAATCTACCACTTGAGTTGGTAATTCTCCAAAACGATCAATAATTTCTTTTTCAAATTGAAGTAACTCTTCCTCGGTTTTAAGCTCACTTAATTTGTTATATAAGCTTAATCTTTCAGAAATTACATTTATGTAATCATCGGGGAATAAAATTTCGAAATCTGTATCAATTTGAATTTCTTTTACATAATCTTTTGGCTTGTTTGATTCGTCTTTGTATAAATCTTTAAATTCATTTTCTTTTAATTCTTCAATAGTTTCATTCAATATTTTTTGATACGTATCAAAACCAATATCATTAATAAAACCGCTTTGTTCACCACCTAATAAATCTCCAGCACCTCTAATTTCAAGATCTTTCATTGCAATATTAATACCGCTTCCTAATTCTGTAAAAAGTGAGATGGCTTCAATTCTTTTTCGAGCATCATCTGTCATCATATGGTAGGGTGGAGTTATAAAATAACAGAATGCTTTTTTGTTAGATCTACCAACTCTTCCGCGCATTTGATGAAGATCTGATAAACCAAAGTTATTAGCATTGTTTATAAAGATGGTGTTAGCATTTGGAACATCCAATCCACTTTCAATAATTGTGGTTGAAACTAAAATATCAAATTCATTATTTATAAATGAAAGCATTAATGATTCTAGTTTTTTACCTTCCATTTGTCCGTGTCCTATTCCAATTTTTGCATCAGGAACTAAACGTTGTATTAAACCTGCAACTTCTTTAATGTTTTCAATTCTATTATGAATAAAAAATATTTGACCACCTCGTTGAATTTCATATCTAACGGCGTCTCTAATTGTTTCTTCAGAAAAACGAACTACGTGACTTTCTATAGGAACTCTATTTGGTGGTGGAGTACTAATAATTGATAAATCCCTTGCAGCCATTAATGAAAACTGTAATGTTCTTGGTATTGGGGTTGCTGTTAAGGTTAAAGAATCAACATTATCTTTAATTGTTTTTAATTTGTCTTTTACCGCTACACCAAATTTTTGTTCTTCATCAACTATTAAAAGACCTAAATCTTTATATATTATGTTTGAATTTGTTAATTGGTGTGTGCCAATAACAATATCTACAGATCCATCTTCTAAACCTTCTAAAACTCCTTTTCGTTGTTTGGCAGTTCTAAATCTGTTTAAATAATCTACCGAAACAGGGAAATCTTTTAAACGCTCGCTAAAAGTTTTAAAATGTTGAAACGCTAAAATTGTAGTTGGTACTAGAATTGCAACTTGTTTTCCGTTGTCAACAGCTTTAAATGCTGCTCTTATAGCTATTTCTGTTTTTCCAAAACCCACGTCTCCACAAACCAATCTATCCATTGGTTGTTCACTTTCCATATCATTTTTTACATCTTGGGTTGATGATGATTGGTCTGGTGTATCTTCATATAAAAAACTAGCTTCCAGTTCATGTTGTAAATAACTATCTGGTTGGTATTGGAAACCTTTTTTCATTTTTCGTTTTGCATACAATTCAATTAAGTTGAATGCTATATGACGAATACGAGTTTTTGTTTTTTGTTTTAATTTTTTCCAGGCTGCTGAGCCTAATTTATGTAATTTAGGTGCTTTTCCATCTTTTCCACTGTATTTTGAAATCTTATGTAGTGAATGGATACTTATGTATAAAATATCTCGTTCACCATACATAAGTTTAATAGCCTCTTGTTTGTTGCCTTCAACATCAATTTTTTGAAGCCCTCCAAATTTTCCTATACCGTGATCAATATGTGTTACAAAATCTCCAATTTCAAGATTTGTAAGTTCTTTTAAAGAAATGGATTGTTTTTTAGCATATCCATTCTTTAGTCGAAATTTATGATAACGTTCAAAAATTTGATGGTCTGTGTAACAAACTAGTTGATTTTCTATATCAATAAATCCTTGATATAAAGGAAAAACAATTGTTTCGTATTCAATTTTTGAATCATCTTTTGCGTCAACATCTTCAAAAATTTCTTTAAAACGATCTGCTTGTTTTTGTGAATCACAAAAAAGATAGTTTAAAAAGCCATTCTCAGTATTTTTTTGAAAATCTTCAATTAATAAATCAAATTGTTTGTTAAATGAAGGTTGCGGCTTTGTATTGAAAATAACAACATTTTTGTTGCCATTTTGAAGAATTTGTTTTTGAGTTTTTGAATCTAATTCTGTGTGATGAGTATTTAAAATTTCAGCAGTAGTAAATTCGTTGAGTTGTGTTTTTAAAAGAGCACCATTACAAAAAAGTTCTTTTGGTTCAGCATGTTTAATGGCTGAGGTTAATTCTTTAAATGCGCTTTCTGCTTTTGAAAATAATTTATCTAATCTGCTTGCTAAAAGATCGGTATTTTTAGTGAAAATTACTGTTTGAGAAGATATATATTTTAAAAAACTTTCACGTTTTTCATCCAAAGCTTTGTTTTCAACATTTGGAATTATACTTATTTTGGTTAATTTTTCCGTTGAAAGCTGTGTTTCTATATCAAAAGTTCTAATGCTATCAACATCATCTCCAAAAAATTCAATCCTATACGGTTCATCATTAGAGAAAGAAAATACATCAATAATACCACCTCTAACTGAAAATTCACCTGGCTCTGTTACAAAATCAACTCTATTGAATTTATATTCAAATAAAATTTCATTTACAAAATCTAAAGTAAGGTTGTCATTTACATTAATTTTAAGTGTATTTCTTTTAAGTTCAGCTTTGGTGACAACCTGTTCAAACAAGGCATCGGGGTAGGTTACAATTATTGCCGGTTTTTTTCTGGAGTTTAATCTATTTAAAACCTCAGACCTTAATAATACATTGGCATTGTCTACTTCTTCAATTTGATAAGGCCTTCTGTATGAACCAGGATAAAACAAAACATCCTTATCATTTAACAATTGTTCTAAATCGTTTAAATAATAGGCTGCTTCTTCTTTATCATTAAAAATTAAAAGAAACTGTTTATCTACTTGTCTAAAACATTCAGATATAATGAAAGACAATGACGAACCAACCAAATTTGAAATTTGAACTTGTTGATTGTCTTTTGATAGTAATGAGGCTAATTGTTTTTTCTGAACAATTCGCTCAAATGATTTAATAATGGTTTGCTTACTCAATTTTGCAAATTTTGCCAAAGGTACTATTTTATGGAAAAACCAAAAAAAATCCGTAAATTTATAATACAACCAATTAAAAGTATCTATTATGTCTATTTCAGATTTATACCCAACAGGGTTGCACGAGCAAAATACTGGTCACTTTGGCACTATTGTAAGATTGGCTTTAAGAGATGATAAAATTGACGAAAATGAATACGTATTATTAAAACGTTTAGCAAGAAGACTAGATATATCTAAAAGTGAGTTTAAATCGATTCTTAAAAACCCAGATAAGTATCCTGCAAATCCGCCAGTAAGTTATAATGAGCGTCTTGAGCGTTTATATGATTTAACAAAAATGTTGTTTTTAGATAGAAATCCTACCATAGATAAAACATCTTTAATGGATAGAATTGCAATTGAACTTGGTTTTCCGGTTGAAAATGTTAGATTAATTGTAAAAGAGTCTATTAAATTTTTTTTAAAAGAGCCCGATTTAGAAGACTTTAAGGCTGAAATTAAAAAAGTTAACTTAATAAAACATTAAATTTATTTTAATAATTGCTTATTTTTTAATGGTTTAATTATATTTGCGATTGAAAAAATAAAATATGGGTGTATCGGATTTTAATTTAGAAGGAGAACAGAAAAAAAATATTGCTCATTTTGCAAGTATTGTTAATCTAGCTTTAGCTGATGAAATTATTTCTGAAGGTGAAGATAAGTTGTTAAGAAGAGTTGCTAAAAGATTTCATATTTTAGAAGATAAATACAAAGAAATACTTGAAAATTCTAATAACTATCCAATTAAAGGTTTGCATAGTTATGATGAGCGCATTGAACATTTATATGATTTGGCTAAAATGATTTATGCTGATGATGAAGTGTCTAGTAAAGAAGTAGGAATATTAAGAAAAATTTGTACAGGATTAGGTTTTCCAATAGATAATGTTGAAAAAGTAGCAGATGAAGCGATTCATCTAGTTCTGAATGACAATGACTTAGAAGATTTCACCAAGGCAATTAAGCAAGTAAATAGATTTTAACAACAATTATTGATAAAAACAATAAAAAACCCCTAGTAAATATAATTTATTTATTTTTTATTCGTTTTAAATCATTAGGAATTAACAAATGCCCCGTAACTATGAAAATAGGATTGCTTAAAAAAGTACTGTTGCTATTTACTTTTAATATATTGGTATTTAGTACTGTAAATGCTCAAGACGCATATAGTAAGTGGGTGGTTGGTATTGGAATTAATGCCGTAGATTATTTCCCATTCCTAAATCCTACAAATTTCATTGGTTTAGATCCTTCAACAGGAAATCAGAATGGAATTTTTAACGAAATTACCAATGCAGAAGATCATTGGAATATATCAGCACCTAGTATTAATATTACACGTTATTGGAAAAATAGAATTTCTTTAGATGTGCAGTTTTCTGCAAATAAAATAACTAAAATCGGAGATTTGGTTGTTGATGAATATTCTTATTATGCTTTTGATGGAAATATTCTTTATAGTTTGGTGAATCCAGAAAATTACTTTGTTCCTTATATTTATGCTGGAGGTGGTTATACATTTGCAGATAAGAGTGGAGGTACAGTAAATCTTGGAATTGGAGGCAAATATTGGTTTACTGATAAATTTGGTTTTTGTGCGCAAGGTGGTTTTAAATATAATTCTCCTGATTTTTCATTGTATCCTCACGCATTTTACACTTTTGGATTTGTAATGAAATTAAGTTCACATAATAGATATATGTGGAATTCTAGAAAAAGATTTAATTGGAGAGGCGGTAGATAGATTACTTCAAATTTATTTTAATAATTACTAACTTGCATTATAAATTATATACATGCAACAATATAGCCCTTTCAAAATTTTTAGTGCTTCTGCAGGTAGTGGTAAAACATTTACACTTGTAAAGGAATATTTAAAATTAGTATTACAAAGTCAAAATCCATATAAGTTTCAACAAATTTTAGCAATAACATTCACCAATAAAGCTGCCGGTGAAATGAAAGAACGGGTAATTGAAAATTTAAGAACATTTTCAACTGCTAAGAGTAATAACATGCTATCGGCTATTTGCGAAGAAACAAATTTAACCGAAGAGGAAGTTTTTCAAAATTCAAAAAAAGTACTGAATGCAATTTTACAGAATTATTCAGCTTTTGGTATTACTACTATAGATAGCTTTACTCATAAAATTATTAGAACTTTTGCATATGATTTAAAACTACCAATGAATTTTGATGTTGAAATGGATGCTCAAAGTTTATTAAATGAGGCTGTTGATGTAGTTATTTCAAAAATTGGAGAGAACAAAGAATTAACCAACTTACTTGTAAACTATGCAATTCAAAAGTTGGATGATGATAAATCTTGGGATATTTCACTTGAACTTAAGGAATTTGCCTCAATTATTTTAAATGAAAATGATGCCGTTTATTTAAAATCTCTAAACGAAATCCCAATTAATGATTTTACAAAACTTAAAGGGCAACTTCAAAAAGAAAATAAAAAAATAGAAGAAGAGTTTAAGACTATTGGTGAAAATGGACTTTCCCTTATTAATTCAATTGGAGTTGATTTTAAAGATTTTTATTATGCTTTAATTCCTAAACATTTTCAAAATTTAGCTACTGATTATAAAAAAGCTAAGTTTTTTGATCAAAGTAAATTAAAACTGCGATTGGAGGAAGAATTGTACTTTTCTAAATCTAAATCAGATGATATAAAAAATGCTATTAATAGTGTAATTAGCGAACTAATTGGGTTGTATGAAGAGTCTGAAAAGTTATTTCAAAAGAAAACCTTAAACGATTTATTGTTAAATAGCCTAATTCCTTTAGCTGTTTTAAGTTATGTTAATAATTCTTTACAAGAATTAAAAAGTGATAACAATATTTTATTGAATGCAGAATTTAATCAATTAATAAGAGATACTATTAAAGATGAACCAGCACCTTTTATTTATGAACGTTTAGGTGAAAAATACAAGTATTACTTTCTTGATGAAATGCAAGATACCTCGCAATTGCAATGGAATAATTTAATTCCATTAATAGAAAATGCTATTACTTCTGAAAATGAGTTAGGTCAGAATGGGCAATTATTATTAGTAGGTGATGCAAAACAGTCAATTTACAGATGGCGTGGTGGAGATCCGGAACAGTTTATTTCACTCTCTTTAAACGAAAAAAATAAACAAAGTAATCCTTTTTATGTTGTAAAAAAGGTATCTAATTTGGAGACAAATTATAGAAGTTATTCGGAAGTTATTGAATTTAATAATTCATTTTTTAAACATATTTCACAATTTTTATCAAATAAGAATCATAGCGACCTATATTTTGATGGGAATTCTCAAAAAATAAATAATAATTTAGGAGGTTTTGTTCAATTGTCTTTTGTTGAAATTGATCCGAAAGATGAAGAAAGAAACTTAGTTTATCCTAAAAAAGTTTTGGAAACAATTCAAAATTTAGATGATTCATTTCAAAAGAATGAAATTTGTGTATTAGTAAGAACAAAAAAACAAGGCGTTGCTATTGCAGACTTTTTATCTGAGAATAAAATTGATATTATTTCTTCGGAAACACTATTAATTAAGAACAATAATAAAGTTGATTTTATAATTAATTTAATTAGTGTTATTGATAATCCGCTTAATAATGAATTAAAAATTAAACTACTTTATTTTTTATTTGATCATTTAAATATAAAAGAAGAAAAACACTTTTTTATTAGTAAATATATAGACTTACCTATTTCTGAATTTTTTGAGAAATTAAAAGATGTTAATATTTATTTTAATTACAATGAATTTATCCAAACTCCATTTTATGAGAGTTTTGAATATATAATTCGAAATTTTAAGTTGGCTACAAATTCTGATTCTGAAATTCAGTTTTTTTTAGATGTTGTTTTTGAATACCAACAGAAAAAACAAGCCTCATTATCTGAATTTTTAGATTTATGGGAATTAAAAAAAGATAAACTAAGTATTGTTGCTCCAGAAACAAAAGATGCAGTTCGAATTATGACAATTCATAAAGCGAAAGGACTAGAGTTTCCAGTAGTTATTTATCCATATGACATTGAAATTTATAGTAATTACAAACAAAAAGTTTGGTATAATTATACAGAATCAAGTAATATAAATTCTATATTAGTTAGCAGCAGTTCAAAATTAAATTATATTGGTAAAGAAGGAGTTCAATTGTTTAAAAACCAAAAAGAAGAACAAGAGCTTGATAATTTTAATATTTTATACGTTGCATTAACCAGAGCGGTTGAACAATTATATATTATTTCAGAAAAAAAGAAAGATTCAAAAAAAGATGATGAAATTAAAAAAGTTTCAGAATTGTTTGTTAGTTTTTTAAAACAAAACAGCTTGTGGGATTCTGAGAAAACCGAATATAATTTTGGGGATACAAAACGTTTAAACATTCCCGAAAATGTTAAAAATACAGGAACTAATCAAAAGAAATTTATATCTAACTCTTGGAAAAATCATAATATATCAATAGTTGCAAATTCATCTTTATTATGGGATACTGAGCAAGGAAAAGCTGTAGATTATGGAAATTTAATTCATGAAATATTATCACAACTAAAAATTAAGAATGATATTGAAAGTATTCTTCAAGAGTATTTGTTTAAAGGAGTGATATCTGCAGAAGAAAAAGACAAATTAAGGTTACTATTGAGTAAAATAGTAGATAATGAAGTGTTACAACAATATTTCAATGAAAATGAGGCTGTTTTTACTGAGCAAGAAATATTAACAAATGATAAAAACATTATAATTCCAGATAGATTAGTTGTTAATAAAAACCTTGTTACAATTATTGATTATAAAACAGGTGTTCCTAATAAAAAATATCACGAGCAACTTTTGCATTACGGTTCGGTTTTAGAAGAATTAAATTATAAAATTGATAAAAAGATTTTAGTGTATATAAATGAAGAAATAACTGTTGAAGAAGTTTAAAAATTTATAACTTTATCTCTAATTAAAGAATACTATTATGTACGGTTCAATAAAACAATATTTACAAAATGAGATTTTGGAAATAAAGGAATCTGGTTTGTTTAAATCAGAGCGTATTATTACATCATCTCAAAGTGCGGTTATAAAAATTAGTACGGGAGAAGAAGTTATTAATTTTTGTGCAAATAATTATTTAGGACTTTCAAATAACCCTGAAGTTATTGAGGCGGCAAAAAAGACAATGGATACTCATGGTTTTGGAATGTCTTCAGTACGTTTTATTTGCGGTACTCAAGATATTCATAAACAATTAGAGAAAAAAATTGCTGAATTTTATCAAACTGAAGACACAATTTTATATGCGGCTGCTTTTGATGCAAATGGCGGGGTTTTTGAACCATTGCTATCAAATGAAGATGCAATAATTTCAGACTCATTAAACCATGCATCCATAATAGATGGTGTTAGGTTGTGTAAAGCGGCACGATATCGTTATGAAAATAATGATATGCAAGATTTAGAAAAGCAACTTATAGAAGCCAATAAAAAAGAACATCGATTTAAAATTATTGTAACTGATGGAGTTTTTTCAATGGATGGTGTTGTTGCAAGTTTGGATAAAATTTGTGATTTGGCAGATAAATATGATGCTTTAGTAATGGTTGATGAATGTCATGCAGCTGGATTTATAGGTAAAACAGGGCGAGGAACCCTTGAGCTTAGAAATGTTATGGGTAGGGTAGATATTGTTACAGGAACGTTGGGTAAAGCTTTAGGTGGAGCCATGGGTGGTTATACAACTGGTAAAAAAGAGATAATTGAGATTCTTCGTCAAAGATCTAGACCATATTTGTTTTCAAATTCATTAGCTCCAGCAATTGTTGGTGCATCCTTAAAAGTATTTGATATGATTTCAATAGATACCTCTTTAAGAGATAAGCTTGAATGGAATACCAACTATTTTAAAAAAGAAATGATTTCTTTAGGATTTGATATTGTTCTAGGAGAGTCTGCAATTGTACCAGTAATGCTTTATGACGCTAAATTATCTCAAACAATGGCAGATATGTTATTGGATGAAGGAATTTATGTAATTGGGTTCTTTTTCCCAGTAGTTGCTAAAGGTAAAGCAAGGATAAGAGTTCAATTATCAGCGGCACATGATAAAATACACTTAGATAAAGCGTTAGAAGCTTTTAAAAAAGTAGGACAAAAGTTGAAAATTATTTAGATTTGTTATATTATTGTCCTCTATTTAAGAATATTTTGTAAATTTGCTACATTAGTTATGTAACGGTAGCTTATTTTACTTAAAAAAATAAAAAGAACATTTAATTTAATTTATTGAAAATGAAACATTTAAAAATTGCCATTTTGGCTTTGTTATTAATTGCATCGTATAGCAACGCTAACGCCCAGGACGAAACTAATCCTTGGATGTTAACTATTGGAGCTAACGCTATTGATGTTAGCACACCTTCTGATGCTAATGGGGGATATTTTGGATCTTTTAACGAGAGCGGAAACGATGTAAATATGATCCCTTGGATTAGTAGATTAGCAATAGCTAGAAATATTGGAAAAGGATTTGTTTTAGAATTAGCAGGGTCATTGAATAAAATTGATGAACCTTGGAGTGCAGGAGAATCTACATATGTAGGTTTAGATTTGAACGCAAAATACGATTTAAATAATGCTTTTGGTCAAACAGGATGGTTTGATCCTTTTGTATATGCTGGTTTAGGTGAAAACTGGGTTGGTTCTAAAAACGGAATTGGATTTAACGCAGGTTTAGGTTTCAATGCTTGGATTAGTGATAATGTAGGAATTAACATTACTACTGGATGGAAAAAAGTAAATACTCCAGTTGATTTTGAAATGTTTCAACATTCAGTTGGTTTAACTTGGAAATTCGGAAACAAAGATGTTGACGGTGATGGTATAAGCAATAAAGAAGATAAATGTCCAACTGTAGCTGGTTCAGCTGAATTTGGTGGTTGTGCAGATACAGACACTGATAAAGATGGTGTTATGGATTGTTGTGATGAATGTCCAGAAGTTGCTGGTTTAGCTGAGTTTAATGGATGTCCTGATACTGATGGTGATGGAGTTCAAGATTCTGAAGATAATTGTCCAAAAGTTGCTGGATTAAAAGTAACTCACGGATGTCCAGATAAAGATGGTGACGGTACAGCTGATAAAGATGATGCTTGTCCAGATGTATTTGGTCCTAAAACTAACGCTGGTTGTCCTTTCAAAGATACTGACGAAGATGGTGTTATTGATTTAATTGATAGATGTGTTGAAGTACCTGGTCCTGCTAAAAACGAAGGTTGTCCTGAAGTTTTTGCTGATCAATTATCTTTAGACGCAGCTTTAAGAGGTGTTAATTTTGATACTGGAAAATGGAACATTAGACCAGATGCTGCATCTATATTAGATAGAGTAGCTACTATTTTAAGTGAAAATCAAAATTTACAATTCAAATTTTCAATTGATGGTCATACAGATAACACTGGAAGTGCTGTTAGAAATATGACTTTATCAAACAATAGAGCAAACTCTGTGAAAGATTACCTTATTGGTAAAGGAATTTCAGCTAACAGATTAAGAGCTCAAGGGTTTGGTGAAACTGCTCCAATAGATGATAATAAAACATCTACAGGTAGAGCAAATAACAGAAGAGTTGAAATTAATGAAGTAAAATAATTTCATTAAACATATAAAAAAAAGCCATTCGTAAGAATGGCTTTTTTTGTGGATTAAAAGTGAAAAAACTAAGTAAAGCCATTTTATTTTAAAAGGCTTTTCTTAGTTTTATAGTTTATAAATAGTGTATGGATTCATTTATTTCAAAAGTAGTAAAAGATGTTATAGATAAGAGGATAGATATTAGTAATGTAATATTTGTTCTTCCAAGCCAACGCTCTTGTGTTTTTTTAAAGAAGGAACTAATAGAGATTACATCTTCAAGTATATTCTTGCCAGAAATTGTAAGTATTGAAAAATATATTCAAGAATTAGCAGATATAAAATTAATTGATAATGTTCAGTTACTCTTTGAATTTTATTCAATTTATAAAAACATTGTACCAAAAGAAAAATTGGAACCCTTTGAAACTTTTTCACTATGGGCATCAACTATTCTAAAAGATTTTAATGATATTGATAGTTATTTAGTTGATAGCTCAAAATTATTTTCAAATTTAAGTGATCTTAAAAAAATAGATTTATGGTTTCAAGATAAATCACCTAGTAAATTAGCGGTGAACTATCTTAAATTTTTTGAAGTAATGGGTGAATTGTATAATTCACTTTATGAAAAATTGAAAATAAATAGGTTTGGATATCAGGGTTTAGTATACAGGGAAGCTACTAAAAATTTAGACAATTACATAAGTAATAATTCAGATAAACATATTGTATTTGTAGGGTTTAATGCATTAAATAATGCGGAAGAGCATATATTTCAGTATTTATTAAATGCTAAAATAGCAACAGTTTATTGGGATGCGACTGAAGAATACTTTAAAAAATCAAATGAAGCAGGTTATTTTTTAAGAAAATACAAAGAAGAATGGGCGTTTTATAAATCAAATTCTTTTTTATGGGTGCAATCAGATTGTGATGATAATAAGAATATTGAATTTATAGGAGCTCCTAAAAATATAACCCAAATTAAATATGCCGGAGAATTATTAGAAAGATTTGATAATCATCAAAAAACAGCATTGGTTCTAGCTGATGAAAATTTATTAACACTAACGTTAAATTCACTTCCAAATAGCGTTAAAAATATAAATATTACAATGGGATATCCTTTAAATGATATTCCACTTTCCGGCTTGTTTGATAAGTTATTTAAACTGCATTTAAACCAGCAAAAATTTAATAAAGCACAGAACAGCGAGTTTTACTTTAAAGATGTCTTAAACATTCTTAATGACCCTTATTTAAATAAAAAGGAAGGTGAAATCCTTCAAAAGATTGCTTCTAATTTAAAAAAAGAGAATAAAATATTTTTAACTGTACAAGATTTGAAAAGCTCAATTATAACGGAAGAACTTGAAAAAGTTAGTTTCTTTTTGCAGTTATTTGAATTTTCAACTTCAATAAGTAAAATTATTAATCAATGTCTTCAATTAATAAGTGAAATAAAACCGTTGGTTGAAGGGGTGGATAGAGAATATTTATTCCGTTTTTATAAAGTTTTTCAACAAATAGAAGCTTTGAATAATAGGTATAATCATATTTCAGATTTAAAAACATTGACTTTGTTTTATGGCCAAATTTTACAAAATGAAAAGCTATCATTTCAGGGAGAGCCATTAAGAGGCCTGCAGTTAATGGGGATGTTAGAAACACGTGTACTGGATTTTGAAACAATTATTATAACATCGGTAAACGAAGGGATTTTACCAGGAAGTAAGAATGAGGCTTCGTTTATACCATATGATGTGAAAAAATACTTTGGATTGCCGACTTTTCAAGAGAAGGATGCAATTTTTTCATATCATTTTCAACGTTTACTTCAGCGGGCCAAAAATGTTTATTTATTATATAACACAGAAACGGATGGTTATGGAGCTGGTGAAAAAAGTCGCTTTCTAACACAATTAGAAATTAAAAATCTAAACATTAAAAATACTATTGTTAGTCCACAATTACAGAAAACTGAGGATAAGGTAATTCAAATAGAAAAAACAGATGCGATTCTTAAAAAACTAAAAGAAGTATTTACAAAAGGGATATCACCTTCTGCATTTGCCACCTATATTTATAACCCTTTAAAATTTTATGAACAAAAAGTTTTGGGAATTTATGATGCAGATGAAGTAGAGGAAACCATAGCTGTAAATACAATGGGTACCGTAATTCATGATGTTCTAGAGCAATTATATAAGCCTTTTGAAAACAAGTTTATCTCAAAAGATTCAATTGCTAATATGCAACTGAAATTAGATGATTTATTACTAACATATTTTGAGAAGCATTATTTAAAAGGAAATATTGAAACAGGAAAAAACAAACTTATATTTGAGGTTTGTAAAAATCATATAAACCGTTTTTTAAAGAAAGAATTAGCTGTTGTATCTAAAAATAAAGCATTGAAAATTATAGCTTTAGAACAGTTTTTAAACGTAGAAATAACAATTGAAGGAATTGATTATCCAATTCGTTTACGAGGCATTGTAGATAGAATTGATGAATTAGATGGTATAACAAGGATAATTGATTACAAAACCGGAAAGGTTGCCGCAAGTGAGTTAAAATTAGCTGATTTTAGCTTAATTTCTGAAGATTATAAATACACAAAAGCAATGCAGGTTATGTTGTATTCATTTATGTATTCTAAAACTAATAAAAAAGAATTAAGTGAATTAGAAAGTGGTGTGATATCTTTTAAAAATTTGAATTCAGGTTTTTTAAAAATGAATTTTTCAGAAAAATATAGAGGAACAGACAATCAGGTTTCAGAAGAAAGAATTAATAGTTTTATGGAGGAGATAAAAAACTTGATTAAAGAGATATTAGACCCAAAAACACCATTTATACAGAATAAAGATTTACCATTTTAAAATAGTTAATAATGAACAAATTAATAAATATACCCGTACAAAGTAATAAACATAACAAGCCAATTGTGACAGATGTTTTTTATAACAAAAATGAGATTAAAAAACCAGTTGTTATATTTTGTCATGGATATAAGGGTTATAAAGATTGGGGTGCATGGAATTTAATGGTTGATGAATTTTTAAAAAATGAATTGTTTTTTGTTAAGTTTAATTTTTCTCATAATGGAGGAACATTGGAAAATCCAATTGATTTTCCAGATTTAGAAGCTTTTGGAAAGAACAATTTTGTGTTGGAATTGGATGATTTAGAGACAATTATTAATTGGATTCTTTCAAATTCTGAATTTAAAAATGAAATAGATCCAGAAAATATTACCTTAATTGGCCATTCTAGAGGTGGAGGAATTGTAACTTTAAAAGCTTCTGAGGATAAAAGAATTACAAAAGTTATTTCTTGGGCAGGAGTCTCTAATTTTGGAGTGAGATTCCCTAATCCAGAGATGTTAAAGATGTGGGAGAAAGCTGGTGTTTCTTATATTGAAAATTCAAGAACAAAACAGCAAATGCCTCATTATTTTCAATTTTATACAAATTTTAAAGAAAATGAAGAGCGTTTAACCATAAGTAAGGCTGTGGCTAATTTAAAAATTCCACAGTTAATAATTCAAGGAGATAAAGATGAAGTAGTAAAACCAATAGAAGCTAAAAATTTACATAGTTGGAATCCTAATAGTGAGTTGCTTATTATTAAAGGGATGGAGCATCCACTTGGTTGTTCACAACCGTGGACACAACCAAAAATGCCTCATTATTTAGCGGAAGTTGTAAAAAATAGTATCTCTTTTTTATTAAAGAAATAATGAAAATCGAAAAGGCTGTTTTATCGGATTTAGAACAACTCTATTGTATTACAACAAGTTGTGCTAAACATATGGAAAGTCAAGGTATTTTTCAATGGAATGCTCATTATCCTTCAAAAAATGTTTTACAAAATGATTTACAGTTAAATCAGCTTTGGAAATTGGTAAAAGATAGAGAACTTATTGGAATTATAGTTTTAACCAATATTGTAGATGAAGAATATCACACAGTGAAATGGAATAGTGAAAGTAGTGATAATTTATATATTCATAGGTTGGCGGTGCATCCAAAATTTCAGGGTAAGGGATATGCACAAAAATTAATGAATTTTGCAGAGAAATTCGCTGTTGAGAATAAATATACTTCAATTAGGTTAGATACTTTCAGTAAAAATAAAAGAAATCAGCATTTTTATGAAAAACGAAATTACATAAAACTTGAGAGTATTTATTTTCAAAATCAAAGTTCTTATCCCTTTTATTGTTATGAAAAAACACTAAATGTATAAAGCTTCAAACATAACTTTTAAAGGGATAAATAAATTGGCAATACCTGCAATAATATCTGGTATTGCAGAGCCTTTGCTTTCAATTACGGATACTGCAATTGTAGGAAATATTAATATAAATCCTACTGAAGCTTTAGCAGCTGTGGGTATTGCAGGTTCATTTATTTCTGCTTTAGTTTGGATTTTGGCTCAAACAAGATCTGCTATTTCAGCTACAATAAGTAAGTATTTGGGAGCTAGAAAGCTAAATGAAATTGGAACTTTACCTGCGCAAATAATCGCTATAAATTTAGTGCTTAGTATTGTTATTTATTTGGTGACTTTATTGTTTGTAAATCAAATTTTTAAACTTTATAATGCTGAAGGAATTATATTAAATTATGCGGTTGCATATTACAAAATAAGGGCAATTGGTTTTCCGCTTACACTTTTTGTGTTTTCGGCTTTTGGTGTTTTTAGAGGCTTACAAAACACCTATTGGCCAATGGTAATTAGTATTATTGGAGCTGTTTTAAATGTTGTTTTAGACGTTGCTTTGGTATACGGAATAGAGGGTTTTATTGATCCGTTGAATGTAGAGGGAGCCGCTTGGGCAAGTGTAATTTCACAAGGGGTTATGGCAATTTTAGCAGCCGTGCTCTTATTCAAAAAAACACCATTTAGTTATAAACTTAAATTTCCTTTTAATAAAGAAATTAAGAATCTTATAGCTATAAGTTTAAATTTAATAGTTAGAGCTGTAGCTTTAAATATTGCACTTTATTTGTCAAATTCATACGCTACAAAGTATGGAGATAATTATATTGCAGCACAAACAATTGCATTTCAAATATGGTTGTTTTTCTCATTTTTTATTGATGGTTATGCAAGTGTTGGAAATATTGTTTCTGGAAAATTATTAGGTGAAAAAGATTATAAATCATTATGGATTTTAAGTGTTAAATTAAGCAGATATTCTATAATAATTGCTTTAATATTGGCGTGTTTATGTGGTGTTTTTTATAATGATATAGGAAAACTATTTTCAAAGGATACAAATGTGTTGGCTTCTTTTTATCAAATATTTTGGATTGTTATTCTAATGCAGCCTATTAATGCTGTTGCTTTTGTTTTTGACGGTATTTTTAAAGGCTTAGCAGAAGCAGTGATCCTAAGAAACTTATTAATAGTTGCAACTTTTTTAGGGTTTATTCCGGCCTTGGTAATTGGTGATTATTTTGATTTGAAATTATATGCAATTTGGATAGCATTTACTATTTGGATGTTATTAAGATCTGGTATATTAGTTGTTAAATTTAGGAATAAGTATTTGCATAAAAACACGTAACTTTGAACCACTATGAGTAATGGAAGTTTATATACAGAAATTCAAAAAAATATTGCAACTGTTGAGTTTTATCACCCAGCCAGTAATTCAATGCCTAAAGAATTATTAGAAAGGCTTGCAAAGACTTTTAATGAATTAAGTAATAATAATGAGGTATCTGTAATTGTTTTAAAAAGTGAAAAGGATAAAGCATTTTGTGCAGGAGCTTCATTTGATGAATTAGTGAATATTGATAATTTTGAACAAGGAAAGGAGTTTTTTCTTGGTTTTGCCAATGTAATAAATGCAATGAGAACTTGTTCTAAATTAATTATTGGAAGAGTTCAAGGAAAAGCAGTTGGTGGTGGAGTAGGTTTGGCAGCAGCTTGTGATTATTGTTTTGCAACAGAAGCTTCATCTATTAAATTATCTGAATTTACAATTGGTATTGGACCATTTGTTATTGCGCCAGTAGTTGAGAGAAAAATGGGAGTGGCAGCTTTGAGCGAGTTAACTATAGATGCTACAAGTTGGAAAAATGCTTATTGGGCTCAAAAGAAAGGCTTGTATTCAAATGTTTTTGAAAACATTAAAGATATGGACTTTGAGTTGGACGTGTTGTTGAATAAACTCTCTAATTACAATCCTAAAGCCTTAAGAGAGATGAAGAGAGTGTTTTGGAGTGGAACTGAAGATTGGGGCCAATTGCTGGAGAATAGAGCTGAAATAAGCGGAAAACTAGTATTGTCGGAATTCACAAAGGATGCACTAAATAAATTTAAAAAATAAACAATGTTTTTTAACCTAATAGGATTTTTACAAGACGTAGATATAGAAGATAAAATAAAAAATGCACCTGATAGTGGTTATGAGTTAGGCGTAGTTATTGGTACTTATTTACCCTTTGTGGTTTTAGTGGGAATTGCATATTTGGTTTATTACAAAGCAAAGAATAGAAAAGATTTAGAAGATTAATTTATATAATAAAATAATGAGCAATATTAGAATAACTAAACAATTTGATTTTGAAACAGGACACGCATTGTATGGTTATGATGGAAAATGTAAAAATGTACATGGGCATAGCTATAAATTGTCTGTTACTGTAATTGGAACTCCAATAATTGATGTGTCTAATGTAAAATACGGAATGGTGATTGATTTTGGAGATTTAAAAAAAATAGTCTTATCTGAAATTGTAGATAAATTTGACCATGCAACTGTTTTTAATAAAAATACACCTCACATTGAATTGGCTCATGAATTAGAAAAACGAGGTCATAATGTTATTTTGGTTGAATATCAGCCAACTAGTGAGATGATGTTGATTGATTTTTCTGAAAAAATTAAAAATAGATTACCCGAAACTATAAAATTACATTCGTTAAAGTTACAAGAAACTGGAACTTCGCATGCTGAGTGGTTTGCAAGTGATCAAAATTCCATCTAAGTTTTTTGATAGGAAAGCTTAAATTAATTAAATTCCTTCCCGTTAGGAAGGGATTTAAGAGGATACTTTATTTTCCGTTGAAGGTATTCATAGTATTATTTAAACCTGCAGTACCAAAAGATTTAATTATTTCAACTGATTTCTCTAATCGTTCTGGAAGTAGTTTTTTTTCATCATCATTCCATTCGCCTAAAACATAATCTATCTGTTTTCCTTTTGAAAATTGAGAACTTACGCCAAATCTATATCTAGCGTATTTTTGTGTTTGTAAAATGGCATTAATATCTTTTAAACCATTATGGCCGCCATCACTACCTTTTGCTTTTAATCTTATTGCTCCAAAATCTAGATTTAAATCATCACAAATAATTAATAAGTTTTCAAAAGGAATATTTTCCTTATTAAGCCAGTATTTAACAGCTTTTCCACTTAAATTCATAAAAGTAGAAGGTTTTAATAAAATAAAAGTTCGACCCTTAAATCTGAATTTAGAAATTGAACCCAATTTTTGACTTTCAAAAGTAATATCCTCTTTTGAAGCCATAGCGTCTAAAATTTTAAAACCTATATTATGGCGTGTTTCTTCATATTTCACACCAACATTTCCTAAGCCAACAATCAAGAATTTTTTCATAAGGTCTTCTGTAGGTTTATTTATTTTTCTTTTACCGAATAAAAATTTTATTAAATCTGAAATTTTCATACACAAAAATAGTAAAAGAAGTGATTTTTTAAAAAAGAAAAAGCGCTGCCGAAGCAACGCTTTTTAAAATATCTAAAGATTTTGAATTATTCAGCAGCAGTTTCTTCAGTTGCAGCTCCTTCTTCACCTTCTTCACCTTCTTCACCATCTTCATCTTCTAAAACAGCAGCTCTTGATGTTCTAACTTGAACAACAACTGTGTTTTCAGGATGTAATATTGAGAATTTTTCATTTTCTAATTCAGCAACAACTAATTTGCTACCAATTTTTAATTTAGAAATATCTGCAGTTAAAAAATCAGGTAAATCTGTAGGTAATGCTCTTACACTTAATTTACGTTTAGCAAAACTTAAAGAACCACCATTAATTACACCAGGTGAAGTACCAGCTAATCTTACAGGAATTTCCATTGTTACCAATTTATCATCAAATAATTGATAAAAATCTACGTGTAAAATTCTATCTGATACTGGGTGAAATTGAATATCTTGCAAAATTGCATGATATTTAGTTCCTTCTAATTCAATCGTTGCAGTATAAACGTTAGCGGTATACACTAATTTTTTGAACGAAATTTCGTCAGCTGAAAAGTGTAATGGTTTATCCCCTCCGTATAATACGCAAGGTACCTTTCCAGCATTACGTAAGGCCTTAGTTGATACTTTACCCACGCTTTCTCTTTGAGATCCTTTGATTGTAATTGATTTCATTTATATATATTTATTAATTATTTACATTAAAAATTGTCCGCTAATTGATGTGCAATTTTGTACTTTATGCATAACATCCGCAAACAAAGGGGCGCAAGATACAACTTTTATTTTAGAACTCTCTCTTTTTAAAGGGATTGTATCTGAAACAATAAGTTCAGTTAGTTTAGAGTTTTCTATTTTTTCATAAGCATTGCCTGATAATAATGGATGAGTACATACAGCACGAACACTTAAAGCTCCTTTTTCCATCATTACATCTGCTGCTTTTGCAAGCGTACCACCAGTATCAATCATATCATCAACTAGTATTACATTGCGTCCTCTAACCTCTCCAATAAGCTCCATAGTGTCAATAACATTGGCTTTTAAACGCTCTTTGTAACAAATTACAACTTCACTAGATAGGTATTTAGAATAAGCATAAGCTCTTTTTGAGCCTCCCATATCAGGGGATGCAACGGTTATATTATCTAAACCAAGTTTTTGAATGTATGGCAAAAATATTGTTGATGCGTACAAATGATCAACAGGTTTTTCAAAAAATCCTTGAATTTGATCTGCATGTAAATCCATTGTCATTATTCTAGTTGCTCCAGCAGTTTGAATTAAATTTGCAACTAATTTGGCTCCAATTGCAACACGAGGTTGATCTTTACGATCTTGTCTTGCCCAACCAAAATAAGGTATTACTGCAGTAATATGTCTTGCAGAAGCTCTTTTTGCGGCATCTAAAATCAATAGCATTTCCATTAAATTATCTGTATTAGGAAATGTTGATCCTATTACAAATATTCTTCTTCCCCTTACGGAGTCAACCAAAGCTGGTTGAAATTCGCCATCACTAAATGTTGAAATTTTAACATTTCCTAATTTAAGTCCATAAGATTCGGCAATATTCTTTGCTAATTCCTTACTTTGCCGGCATGCAAAGATTATTGGAGTAAGTTGGTTGTTTATCATCTTAAGTTATGTTGTTGTTTGTTGGCGCAAATTTAAAACTAAAAATAGAGTTATTAAACAACTTCTTGTTTTTTTTAGGTTTTTGACAAAAATTATTTATAAATTTGCATCCGGTTTAAAAGCCTCGATGGCGGAATAGGTAGACGCGCTGGATTCAAAATCCAGTTCTTTCGGGAGTGTGGGTTCGATTCCCACTCGAGGTACAGAAGAAAAGCTGAGATTTAGGTCTCAGCTTTTTTATTTTTTAAGAGTTTATTTTTTCAAACCTAATTTATGACCCGCAATAGCATAGTACAAAATAATAATATAGCAAGGAAGTAAGATCCAATAGCTTGATGTTGCAGCTTCAGCATTTGCTGCAATTTCACTCATTCCTTTGGCTATTAATTCAGCTTTGTTTCCATCAACTAATTTACCATATAAAGGAGGGATAATTGCTCCACCAGAAATAGCCATAATTAATAATGCTGAAGCTGTTTTGGTGAATTTCCCTAATCCTTTTAAAGTTAATGGCCAAACTGCTGGCCAAACTAAGGCATTGGCAATACCTAAACTAGCTACAAATAAAACTGAGGTAAAACCAGTTGTAAAAAGTACGAAAAAGGTAAAAACAATTCCTAAAATTGCACTAAGCCTTAATGCTAAGGCTTGACTAATATATTTAGGGATTAAAAATACCCCTAGTGCATAAGTAGCTACCATTGCCATTAATGTAAGCATTGTGAAAAATTTTGCTTTTTCAGGTGGCATTCCCAATGAAAGTCCATAGGAGATAATTGTATCTCCAGCAATAACTTCAACTCCAACATAAACAAATAAAGTTAAAACACCTAACCATAAATGTGGAAATTGAAAAATGTTAGTTTTTGTTGTTTTCCCTTCTTCTGATTCCTCAATTGGATCTGCTTCTACATGTGGTAAAGGAGCTTTTCTTATTAATATTCCCAATAAAAACAAAACGATAGCCATTACAATATAAGGCGTAACCACACTATCAGCCATACCGTCAAGAATTGTTTCTTTTTCTTCTAAAGAAACGGAGCTAAGTTTTTCTTTAATTTCACCAATTCCAGTTAATAAAATAGCTCCAAAAATAATAGATCCTAGAGCGCCCGCAACCTTATTTGCAATTCCCATAATAGCAATACGTTTTGCCGCACTATCAATAGGTCCTAATATTGTAATATATGGGTTGGATGCCGTTTGTAAAAGAGTCATACCCATTCCTTGAATAAAAATACCTGCTAAGAATATCCAATAAGTGCGTGCTTCAGCTGCCGGAATAAAAACTAAGGCTCCAATAGCCATTACAATTAAACCCAGAGACATGCCTTTTCTGTATCCTATTTTATCTATAATGGAGGATGCCGGAATAGCCATAACAACAAATGAAATATAAGAAGCCGATGCAACTAAGTAAGATTGAGCATCTGTTAATTCATTAATAGTTTTCATAAAAGGAATTAATGCTCCATTAATCCAAGTTACAAAGCCGAATATAAAAAACAAGCTTGCAATTATAAGAATTGGAATTAAAGTACTATTTTTTTTAGTGATATCTGTTCTATGGGAGTTTGACATTGACTTTGTTTTTGGGTGATTAAAAAATCTATTTTTCACTTTAAATTGAATAAAGCTCTAAAGTAGTATTTTTAATAGTTTAGACATATAGAATTTTCTAGAATCAACTCTAAATAATTCTTATTTAGGTTGAAAGAAAACAAGTTATTCTGTAATTTCATCGATTTTTATATAGCAGATTTGTTATTGTTTAAAAAAGTGAGGTAATTAACTTTTTATTAAATTCTGAATATGAGTAGGTTATGGGTGTTGTTAAGTTTTAAATAAAATCCCAATAATAATACCTTTATATTAAAATTAGAAAATTCAATATAAGCATTCAATTTATTGAGTTGAAGAATAATTTTTAGATTTTTTTATTGTAAGCTTAAAAAGACTTTATATGAACTTATTTAGTTAAATATATTAAATTAAAAACCCCAAGAATCAAAAATCCTCAGGGTTTAATTCAATTTTTCATAGCAACTGAATTTTAATAAAATATATATTATTTAATTAAAAAATCTAAACTTTTTAATTTTTAGCTTGTACTTTTATATACCTAATTGATTAAACAAACCTTGAATATCATTCGGGTAGCTATCTTCGGTTAAATAATGCATGTTCGACTCTTCATTACTACTATTTACAATAGTTGAAGGTTTTATTCCGCTAATTTTTAAAACTTCATTATTTATTTTATTTTTCATTTAAAACTTTTTAATTAAAAATTAAATGATTGGTAAACTAGCGAATTAAACTATATGTTTATCCAAATACATGGCAAACTTAATTCTATTAAGTTTAAAGTTTAAAAATAAAACCGTAGTAAAAGAACGGTTTAACCGTACTTTTTTATTAAATAAAATCAGTATTTTTGATATTACATATGTTATTTACTTCTCAAATACGTAATTATTTTATAATTGACAACGATTCTAAATCAATTCAAACAATTAAAAATGTATTGGATGATTATATGGAATTTAACTGTATTGGTACTTCAAGTATATATGAAGATGCAATGAATATAATTCTTAAAGAAAGTCCAGATTTAGTTTTTTTTAATGTAGATAATCTTTTTGAAAATCCTTTTGAATTTGCAAGGGAGTTGAATTTATTTAATGAGAATTTTCCAGTTTTTATTGCTATGTCAGGTTCAAAAAAGAACTTATATCAAGTTATTAAAAGTGGTTTTTTTGATTTTTTATTGAAGCCTTTGTCTGAATTGGAAATTAGGAAATCTATTTTAAAAGTACTTAAAAAGGTTCCATCTCAATCAAAAAAAAGTATTTGTTTAAAGTCGTATAAAGATTACCAATATCTTAATACTGATGAAATTTTGTTTTTAAAAGCCGATAATAATAGTACCGATTTTTATATGAATGATGGTAATGTTGTAAATGCCTATAAAACTCTTAAAACTTTTGAAAATTTACTGCCAAATAATTTTTATCGAATACATAAGAGTTATATGATTAATAAAAATTTCATTTCAAGAATTCAATTTGGGAAATTTTCATGCACCATAAAAAGGAATAGATATGAAGTGCCTTTCACCAAAACTTATATTGAAGCTATTAAAAAGATAAATAAATCATTATCTGATTACTCCTACCTTTCTGTAAGTTAAAAGACCAATTTAATTTTTTATAGCTAAAAACCAATTACACGTATAAATAGTACGATTTCACTAATAAATGTTGCGATTTTGCTAATAAAAGGTTAAAAACGTATTTAAATATGTTTTTATAATATACTTTTACAGTGTTAAAGAGAAACAAAATCATTAAAATATAAAAACCTTTTATTATGAAATCAATCAAATTAATTTTCGCATTCTTATTATTTTCAACATTATTTATTTCTTGTACTTCAGATTCTATTTCAGAAGATGAGCAACTTTATGCACAAGAGCAAGCAACAGGAGGTGAAACAGCTGGTGCTCATGTAATGAGAGAAAGAGATTAATTATTTACATTGATTTGTACTTAGGTTGTACCTAATATAAGTTTAAGATTATGCTAGATAAAATTTAAACCAGTGAATTCATTTTCACTGGTTTTTTTATTGTGTTTAAATTTCATTGGTTTTAAATTTAAGTTTGTAACCTGTAATTTTTCAGATAAAATATTTAATAGTAAAAGCTTTAAAGGAATTATATAGTCTTTTTTATTTACGTGAAGAGATCATTGTAGTAAAATTGAAAAAACAAAAAAGGGTGCTAATTAATTAGCACCCTTTTTTGTTTAGAACATTAATTTGACTTTAATTAATTGCCAATGCCTTTTCTTCTACTTTAATAATTTTATTATTGTTGTAAGTAACTAAATTTATTTTGTCTTTTTTAATATAAGTCCAAACACCGTCCTTTGTTCCGTTTTTATATGAAGCAATTGTTGTTTTGTTCCCGTTTACATCATAATTTGTCCAAATGCCGTGTAATTTACCTTCTTTATTGAAATAGCCTTCTCTTTCAACTATTGATGCATTATCAGTAAAATAGTAAGTTGCTTTAACTAAATTATTTTCTGTTTTTTTATAATCTACTTTTTGCTCTTGAGCAAATGCCGTTACACAAAATAATAATAAGATTAAGTTTAATAAATTTTTCATAATATATGATTTTTTTAGGTGAATTATTCGTTTATAACTTCTATGTTCAAATTTATAGAATTAACACTTAAAAAACCTTTTCTTAACATTAAGTTTACATTAAGTTTTTTTTGTAAGTGTATAATAGGTTTATATTGAAGCAGATAAGCTTAATGGGAAGATGTTGTAGAAATTAGGATATTTAAAAAAAATCTTTATCAATTGTTATAGTTAACAGCTTAAATTTAATAATTTCATAATAATAAGTTTAGGCATAATATTTATTTTTATTTAATATTTGTAAATATGTATTGAAAATTATATACATCCTACATTTCATATAATATTCGTTTTTGTCAACAATAATTTTTGAAATGAAAAGACCACCAAGAAATTGGTGGTCTTTGTTTTTATAATAAATTATATAATTTATTTCAGAAATTAATTTTCATCTTCTAAAGTTACTTTTACCCATTTTATACATTTTTTAAAACTTTTAAAAATTCTATCCTCAGGAATAAAATCTGGGATAATATCAATACGTTCCATCATATATCTTGGTTGGTCTAAAAGGTTTACAAAAACAACATCAATGTTTTTCTTTTTTAAATCTAATAACATGTCTTCCATAACATATAATCCAGATTGATCCATATATTGCATTCTTCCTAAACGCATTATTACAATGGAAGCTGAATCTGGAATTTGAGCCGCTAAACTTTGGAAATCACTTGTAGATCCAAAAAACAAGGGTCCTTTAAGATGTTTAATAAAAACTTCTTCTTTGTGATGATCTAAGATCCCAACTTCATCCTTCCACACCTCTTCTTTTAGTGATTTAACATTAGATCTCTTGGCTGTTAAGTCTCCAATTTTTTTCATAAAAGACAAAGATGCAATTACAAGACCAATTCCTACAGCATAAACAAGATTCCAGACTGATGCTAATACTAAAACAATAAGCATAGTTATAACTTCTGAACTTAATTTAATAGGACCAAGTTTAATATCTCTAGGTAAGTTAGGTATTGCTTTTAAACCTTTGTAATCCATTACACCTAATCCAACTGTAATAAGTATTCCTGCTAATACTGCGGCAGGTATTTTAGATGCAATTGGTCCTAAGGCAAGTAAAATAAATAATAACATAATACCGGCAATCATACCAGATAATCTAGTTTTTCCTCCAGAATTAATGTTAACAACAGTTCTAATAGTTGCACCAGCACCTGGTAAACCACCAAATATTGCACCAATACTATTACCAATACCTTGACCTATTAATTCTTTATTAGGTTTGTGCTTTGTTTTTGTCATATTATCTGCTACAACACTAGTTAATAAAGAGTCAATTGAACCTAAAAGAGCTAATGTTAAAGCGGTAAAAACATAAGGTGTAACACTACCAAGTTTAAAACTTGTAAATATTTCTACTACAGGATAAGGAAATCCACTAGGTATTTGTTCTATAGGTCTATAATTAAACCCAAAAGCAATTGCAACACCAGAAACTAAAACCAGAGCAACAAGTGTACTTGGAATAGCGGTTGTTATTCGTTTAAATCCGTAAATTATAAAAATGGTAGCTAGTGAAAGGGCTAATTCTAACCAGTTAATACTTTTAAGCGCTCTTGGAAGTATTTTTAGTGTACCTATAACACCTGAAGCCTTTTTTGCTGCTAATGTTTGAGATTCTGCTAAAATTTTATCTTCACTAATATTTTGGGCTCTATTAATAGTTTCTTTAAAATTGTCAAGAACTAAAATACCTTCGCCTGCTTCTTCTTTTAAAATATTTTCTAAGACTAACTCTTCGGCTTGAGGTTTAAATTGATTTACAAAGTCTACATCTTCCTTTGGATAATAACCAACTGAAGGGAAAATTTGTGTAATTAAAATTATAACACCAATAGCAGTCATAAATCCTGAAACTACGGGATAAGGTATATACCTAATATATTTACCTACACCAATAACTCCAAGTCCAATTTGCATTAAACCTGCCAATAAAAAAATTGTAAGTATTGTAGGTAAAGCTTTGTTAACATCCCCATCATTTACAGCTATTATACCAGCAATTACAACCATACTAACCGCGGTCATCGGAGCAGTTGGACCAGAAATTTGAGTGTTTGTACCTCCAAAAAGAGCTGCAAAAAAGCTAATAAAAATGGCTCCATATAACCCAGCGGTTGGTCCTAAACCTGATGATACACCAAATGCTAATGCCAGTGGTAAGGCTACAATTCCAGCTGTAATTCCACCAAAGGCATCTCCTTTAAAGTTTGAAAAGAAATTTTTCATTTATTTTATTTTATTTAGTTATTTCTTAGTTTTATTATTAAAATTATAAATTGATTTATTCATAAAAATCAACAGCTCCAGTATTAACATCATACATAGCACCTACAATTTTAACTTGACCATTTGTAACCATCTCAGCCAAAACAGGGCTTTCTTTTAAAATTCTTTCAATAGTTAGATTTACGTTTTTTATAGCCACATTATTTACAAATTCTTTATTAGATGAATTTCGTAAGCTTTTATCTTCAGGAAGTTTAACAGCGTTAACTGCAGGTTTAATTTTTTCTAACATAGTAGTTAAGTTTCCTAATTTTGCATCATCACAAGCTCCTTTTACAGCTCCACAACTAGTGTGTCCTAAAACTACAATAACTTCTGTTCCTGCAAGTTTACAAGCAAATTCCATACTTCCTAAAATATCTTCATTTACAAAATTACCCGCAATTCTAATGCTAAAAACATCTCCTAAACCTTGGTCGAAAATAAGTTCTGCTGAAACTCTAGAATCAATACAATGTAATATGGTTGCAAATGGAAATTGACCTTCACTTGTATCATTAACCTGCTCTAATAAATTTCTGTTTGCTTTTAAATTATTTTGAAATCTTCGATTTCCTTCTTTTAAAAATTGCAATGACTTTTCAGGGGTCATTGTTGCTTGCGTTTCTTTAGTATGTGCTTTCATTATGTTTTTGTTTTTTTGTTCGGTTATTTTGGCTCATTAAAAATAAGCTAGGTGTTATTTCTTTGAATAGTTTTTAAATTCATACGAAAACAAGAAAATTATTAATTTCCTTAAAACTATATCAAGAAATCTTAATCATAGGTTTTTTTAGTCAAGTAATAGTTATTTATGTTTAATGAGATTAATATAATTTCTATATGAATCTTGAGATAACTAAATTTATCCTAAAAATAAGAATAATAAGCTTATCTCTTATTAAAAATGTAATGAAATTATAATTTAAATGAGTCTGGTGGGGGAGATATAATACCAGTAAAAGGTTTTGAATAAATTTTAAAAAAATACTCAGTATTCTCTTCAATTTTTATTGAAGCTAAATTTACTTCGCTTAAATTTTCATTAAAAAGTAATACTATATTTTCTTTTGTTTTTTCACTTCCTTTTTCTTCTTCTGAAGTAGAGTAGAACATGGAAACATCAATTGAATCATCCAGTATAATTACAATAGAAGGGATTGATACAAAGGCAATAAATAATATTGAAAAAAAGATTGCAATTGTATTTTTCTTCATATTTAAGTTTAAGAGAAATACAAAGATACATTTTTAGAATAATTTTTTGTTAAAATAATCTTAAAGTCTTTATTGTAGGGTTAAGTTGCTATTTTTTTAGTTTAAAAGCTCTTATTAATTTTTGAGCGATGTAAAATGATTAAATAATATAAAACAAAATATCAAAAAAATGTTAACTTTAATATATGATAACCATTAGGAAACAATTACTTAACATAGAAGTTGGTTCTTTGCAACGACAAAAATGAAAATTATACATTATGAAAGTTAAAATTATCTTGGCGTTATTATGCCTTTTTGCGGCTACATTATCTTATTCTCAAGAGGTGATTAAACCAACAAAATTTGGGAAAGGTCTTTTAAATATAGTTGGTCAAGATAGCACTTGGACAATGAAAGTTGGGTTAAGAGTTCAACTTTTAGGAACTTCAACTTGGGAAGAAGGAGGGCAAAGTGAGGCTAGTTTTTTAGCAAGAAGAGCTCGTTTAAAATTTGATGGTTATGCTTATAGCCCTAAATTAAAGTATAAAATTGAGCTGGGATTATCAAATAGAGATCTTTCGGGAGCTTCAGAATTTACAAGTAATGCACCAAGATATATTTTAGATGCTCAGTTAAAATGGAATTTTTATGAGAATTTTGAATTATGGTTTGGTCAAGGTAAATTGCCAGGAAACAGGGAACGTGTTATTTCATCAGCTAACTTGCAACAAGTAGATCGTTCTTTACTAAATAGTAGATTTACTATAGATCGTGATTTTGGGTTTCAGTTAAGACATAAATTAAAGCTTTCTAAAAAAATTGTTATGAAAGAAATATTCTCATTAGCACAAGGTGAGGGTAGAAATATAACAACAGGAAATTTGGGGGGCCATATGTATACTGGAAGATTAGAATTGTTGCCTTTTGGGGAATTTGAAGGGAAAGGAGATTATAAAGGAGCTGATTTAAATAGAGAGCAAACACCTAAATTAGCAATAGGTGTAAGTTATGATCATAATAATAATGCAGTTAAAACTAGAAGTAATCAAGGTTCTTATATGACAACTGATACAGGGTTTTTTGAGACTAACATAAACACTTTGTTTATAGATGCAATGTTTAAATACAATGGGTTTTCATTTATGGCTGAATATTCAGATAGAGATGCAGATGATCCTTTTGCAAAAAATTCTGACGGTTCTTTAACAGGAGATGAAGTGCAGGTAGGAAAAGGTTTAAATTTACAAAGTGGGTTTTTATTGAATAATAATTGGGAAGTTTCTGGGCGTTATACTAACATTAAGTTAGATAAAAATATTACTGGTAAAAATCCTGAAAATCAATATACTTTAGGGCTGTCAAAATATATTGTTGGTCATAATTTAAAAGTTCAAACAGATATTAGCCATCTAGAAGTTAAAGGTGGTAATAATGAACTAATGTATAGGTTACAAGTGGAGCTTCATTTTTAATAAAAGGTATATATATAAAAAAACAAGCCCCTTTTAAAGGGGCTTGTTTTTTTATATAAATCGTCTAATAAAAACTTAAAAATAGTTTCTAATGATGAAGGATTTTTAAGTTAATTTTTCTTTCTTTTTCAACTTTTTGTTCTTTTTACCATTTTCAAAAAGAGAATCTTTATTGCCATACAGTAATTCAGCTACTTCAATCAACTTCTTATTTATGTCTTTTACATTGGTGTTATCATTAAATAGTGAAGAAGCCATTTTTACAGAAATTAAATTTTCTCGAATTAGTTTATCTATAGATTTGTTACTTAATCTAATGCTTTCTTTTGCTTCTTTTTTTAATTGACTTAGTTTTTCAGCATATTTTTTAGAATTTTCTTCAGTTCTAAACAAATAAATAACCCTTAATACTTTTGTTATTTTTTTTCTAAAATTGTTGTATTCATCTAACAGATCCTTATTGTCTAAATTTAAAGAAAGTGTTAAGTTTTTATTCAATTCTCTAACATCTTTAATTACTTCTACCATTTTTCGATTAGCTATTTTTATATCAGTAATGGCATTATTTTGTTCCTTAGTTAATTTTAGATCATTTTGGGCCGTTGTTGCGTATTTAATAATTTCACCATAAATTGTTTTCACTTTACTATAGTAAAGTTCTTCAACATTTACATCCATGTTTTTTGTGGATGACTTAATTATTTTTTTAATTTTTTTATCAGAAATAATATCATCTCTGTGAATATTAAGTCCGTGAGCAACAATTTCAAAAACTGCATTTTTATATAAATATTTAGATTCGTTTATTAAAGATGAAATTGCAGTTCCTGGGAATTTTAAAATGGCCTCGTTTAAATATTTAGGTTCATGAATATCTTTTCCATTTCTTTCTTTAAAGAATTTCAATAAGAAAACTTCCAGTTTTTTAATAAAAGGAATCATAATAAGTACTCCAATAATATTAAAAATTGTGTGAAACATTGCTAGTTTCAATGTGTAATCGTTTGTTGCAATACCAACTAAATTAGCTAAATAGTTTACTAAGTTGGCCAATGGGAAAATAAAAATTAATGCTATAATTGCCGTTAAAATATTAAATATTAAATGTGCCCCGGCCAGTCTTTTTCCTGCTATGTTAGATTTTAATGAGCCTAAGATAGCAGTAATAGTTGTGCCTACATTTGCCCCAATTGCCATTGCTAACGCATTTTCATACTCAATTTGCGCTGCGGCTAAAGCTGTTAGCACCAATACTAAAGATGCTGCACTAGATTGTAAAATAATTGTAATAATTATACCAATAGCTGTATATAATAATACGCCTGAGTAACCTGAAACAGCATATTGGGTTAAATCTATATGTTTGCTATAAACATCAAATCCTTCTTTCATAAAGAAAATACCAAGAAAGAAAAAGCCTAAACCAGCAAGTACATCACCTATTCCTTTTAAGGTGCTGTTTTTTTGAAATGAAAAAATTAAACCAAAAATTATCATTGGCATTGCCAAGGCAGATATTTTAATTTTTAAACCAAAACCAGCTACTAACCATGCAGTTGCAGTACTTCCAATATTTGCTCCAAAGATTAACCCAATACCTCCACCAAGACTTATTAAGCCTGCACTTATAAACGAAATTGTAATTACAGATACTAATGAGCTAGATTGAATAAGGGCTGTTACAACGGCTCCAGCGGTAATACTTTTATATAATTTGTTAGTTGCTTTTTTTAATATATTTTGAAGTGGGCCTCTTGTAAAAACTTTAAAACCTTCCTCTAATAAAATCATTCCAAAAAGTAAAATAGCAACCCCAGCAGCAATTGTTTTAAAATTTGGATTGAAGAATAATATTAGTGCTAAAGCAGCTAAAAAAATGGAAAAGAAGATTTTTCTAATCATTAAAAATTGATGGTTAAAATTGTTTAAATAAAAGATCTAATTATAAACATAAGGTTATTAATTTGAGTCTTCCTAACAACAGCTTGAAAATTTATATTAATTAGTTTTTTGTAGGTTTAAAGTTAAGTATTTTCACTTTGGAATTCAAAAAAAGTTAAATGAAGTCTTTTCTTATATTGTGAGATATAACTTATTTCACAATTTTTTTGTTTTATACCATGGTAGTGTTTTTAATTTAAAAGATTGTTATTTAGAATGTTATATTTTTTTTAATTTAGCATTTTATCAGAAAACATAACTCACAAACTAATACAGGTTTTACATTTTTATTTTTTAATAGGTATTTAAATAAGATTGTATACCATTATAAGAAAGATGAATTAAATTATAATGAGTTATTCTATTTTTAGTGTTCATTTTTAGTAGTTTTGTTTAATAAATTTAATACTGTTTAAATTCAAACAAAGATTCACATATTATTAATTAAAGTTTTGGTATTCATAATTGTAATACCAATATTTTCTTGTTGCAGTAATTCAATTAATTCTTCTAAAAGTAATGAATTAATTAAATATGATAGTATTAAATACTGGATTGAACAATCTAAACTTTATGAAACTAGTTTAACCCAAAGAGCTAATGCGTTAGAAAATGCGCATAATTTAACTTCAGAAATAAATCAAGATTCTATAAAACTAATTTATTTTGAAGAAATAGCGTTTCAGGCTGAATCTCAAAATATTGATAGTTTATTTATAAAGGTTAATAGGGAATCTCTGGATTTAGCATTAAAATTAACCGATTATTTTAAAATGGGTTACATATATTGGAATTACGGAAATTATTACACAGATATAAAAGTAGTTGATAGTGCATATTTTCACTATAGTAAAGCATATAGTGCTTTTAAAAAAGCAAAAGATAACCCAAAATATAAATTTTATTCGGCAAAAATGTTGTTTAATATGGGGTTTATTCTGTCTGGGATGAAAGATTATACTGGAAGCGAAGTTGCATTATTTGAGGCTATTCCAGCATTTGAGAAGGAAAATAAATTTAAGGATTTATACCAATGCTATAATCTTTTAGGAATAATTTATTACAATTTAGAAGAATTTGACAAAGCTGTTTATTATCATAATAAGGCATTAGAATTTTTAGAGAAAGTTGAATACGTAGGAAATTCTAAAGAAGTTAATTTAAGTAATTTAGGCTTAGTTTATCAAAAGTTGAAAAATTATGGAAAAGCTCTGGAGAATTTCAATAAATCTATGGAATATAGAAATTTAAAAAATCAAGATCCTAAGTTTTATGCTTCACTTATTGATAATATTGCTTATACAAAATTTTTAAGAGGAGATGCAGAAAATATTAAAGACGACTTATATAATGCCCTAAAAATTAGAGATAGCCTTAATTATTTATCGGGAGTAGTTGTAAGTAAAAGACATTTATCAGAATTTTATGCTTTAAAAAAAGATACAATAAAAGCGATATCATTAGCGAATGATGCTTTTAATTTGGCAGGAGAAGTAGGAAATAATAGAGATAAGTTAGAGACCTTATTACTGCTTGCAAATGTTGATAAAAAAAATGCTGGAATTTATTTAACAGACTATGTTAAAATAAATGATAGTTTACAAGTACAAGAAAGAAAAATAAGAAATAAATTTACAAGAATTCGTTTTGAAACAGATGAATATATACAAGAAACAGAAAAGCTATCTCAGCAAAAATTATTTATATCTCTTGGAGGTTTTTTAACAATTTTGTTTCTTTCATTTGCTTACGTAGTAAGGGTTCAAAGGATTAAAAATAAGGAATTGTTATTTGAAAAAGAACAACAAAAGGCAAATGAAGAAATTTACTCTTTAATGTTAAAACAACAAACAAAATTAGAAGAGGGTAGGCTAAGAGAGCGGCATAGAATTTCTGAAGATTTGCATGATGGGGTTTTAGGTAAAATATTTGGTACAAGATTAGGGCTTGGTTTTTTAAGTGTTAAAGGAGACGAAGAGACTATTACTAAATTAGATACATATATAGACGAGCTTCAAAATATTGAAAAAGAAATACGGTCTATTTCACACGAGTTAAAGAATGATATACTATCCTCAAAAGAAGATTTCTTTAATATTATAGAAGATTTAATTGAAAAAAAGAGTAATTTAGAAGGATTGGAGTGGGAGTTTGATAATGATGAAGAGATACATTGGGAATTAATTAGTGATAGTATAAAAATTAATTTCTATAGAATTATCCAAGAAGCTTTGCAAAATGTAATTAAGTACGCGGAAGCATCAAAAATAAAAGTTGCAATTAATTTAATAGATAAAAATATTGAGTTGGTAATAAAAGATAACGGTAAAGGTTTTGATGAAACTGAAACAAGAAAAGGAATTGGCCTAAAAAATATGAAATCAAGGGCTAGTAAATTAGATGGTTCTTTCAAAGTAATTACATCTATAAACGAAGGAACTACCATTTATATTAACTGCCCTATATTATAGTATTATTATGAATAGAGATTATAATGTTTTATTAATTGATGATCATCCAATAATAGCAGATGCATATAAAAGCGCTTTTGAATTTGTAAGTTCTGAGCAGGAAAAGTTAAATTTTAATATTTCTATTGCAGTAAATTGTGATGAGGCTATTGATAAGATAAGTTTTGCAAGTAAAAATAAATCATTTGATATTATTTTTTTAGATATATCATTGCCGCCATCCAGTGATGGAAAATATTTATCAGGAGAGGATCTTGGAGTAAAAATAAAGGAGTTGTTACCTAAATGTAAAATAATAGTTGCAACAACTTTTAATGATAATTACAGAATTCAAGTAATCTTGAAAAATGTAAACCCAGATGGTTTTTTAATTAAAAATGATATTAATAAGGACGAATTAGTTAATTCTATAAAAAATGTTTTAAACGATTCTCCATACTACAGTAAATCTGTATTGGAACTGTTTAGAAAACAATCTTCTATAGATTATAAATTAGATAAAATTGATAGACAATTGTTATACGAAATGTCTATTGGAACAAAAATGAAAGATCTTCCTAAAATAATTCCAATGTCTATGGCTGGACTTGAAAAAAGGAAAAAAAATCTAAAAGAATTATTTAAAGTTTTGGATAATGATGATCGAGAATTAATACTAAAAGCAAAAGAAAAAGGGTTTATTTAATTTAAAATAAACCCTTTTTGCTACAAAAATGTCTTTGGGATTGATTATTATTCCTATAGTCGTTTATAAATGTAAATACAATTCTAAGATATTTAAAGCTTTTATCAACCAAATTTTGAATTAGCTTAAAAGTTTATGGAATTTATCTATTTAAAGTAAGGGAAAAGCTTATTATTTTTGAATTATTCCTAAAAGAAAAAATCATTAAGAAAAATTTAACATTTTATTTATAGGGAAAATCGGTGAATCAACGTCTTAGCTTGTAATAATGATTAATTTTGAAATTCTTTAATCAAATCTAACTAAGATTATGAAAAAAATATTTACGCTACTATCTTTAATATTATTAATTACAACTGGGTACTCTCAAATTCATGAACCTGTAAAATGGTCTACATCAGTTAATAAAATTTCAGAAAATGAATTTGATTTGGTTGCAACTGCAACTATAGATTCAGGATGGCACTTATACTCTCAAAATGTTCCTGAAGATGGACCCATTCCAACTTCTTTTACCTTTGAAGCTTCAAATTCATTTGAATTTGTAGGGGACGTTTCCGAAGAAAAAGGACATACTGTTGATGACCCAGTTTTTCAAATGAAGATTAAGTTTTTTGAAAACAAAGCTGTCTTTAAACAACGAATAAAAACCCTAACAAAAGCAGCATTTAAAGTAGTTGGTGAAGTTGAGTTTATGGTTTGTGATGATGCCAGTTGTTTACCACCCACTTTTGTTGATTTAGATTTTTCTATTTCAGGTGAAAAGGTAGCTCCTATTTCATCTAAAATTGATAAAAAGGAAATCACAAAACCTATAAAAAATAAATCTTCAAATAAAAGTTTATTAACCATATTTATTATTGCCTTTTTCTCGGGTTTTGCAGCGCTTTTAACACCATGTGTATTTCCAATGATACCAATGACGGTAAGCTTTTTTACAAAACAAAGCAAGAACAAAGCAGTTGGGATTAGAAATGCAATTATTTATGGTATTTCAATTGTTATTATATATGTTGTTTTAGGATTGTTAGTTAGTGTAATTTTTGGTGCAGATGCATTAAATGCACTATCAACAAATGTGTGGTTTAATATTATTTTCTTCTTATTATTAATAATATTTGCCATCTCATTTTTAGGTGCGTTTGAAATTACGTTACCAAGTTCATGGGGAACAACAGTAGATGCGCAAGCAGATAGAGGAGGTATGATTGGTATTTTCTTTATGGCATTAGCATTGGCAATTGTATCATTTTCTTGTACAGGTCCAATAGTTGGAACCTTATTGGTTGAAGCCGCTGCAGGAGGTAATCAGGTTGGTCCTATTGTTGGTATGTTAGGTTTTTCTTTAGCTTTAGCAATACCTTTTGCATTATTTGCAGCTTTCCCGGGTTGGTTAAATTCATTACCTAAATCTGGAGGATGGTTAAATACTGTAAAAGTGGTTTTAGGATTTTTAGAATTAGCTTTGGCATTTAAATTTTTATCAAATGCCGATTTAGTATTACAATTACATTGGTTAGAACGTGAAGTGTTTTTAGCAATTTGGATTGCAGTATTTGGTGTTTTAGCATTATATTTATTTGGAAAAATTAAATTACCACATGATTCACCTTTAGAATATATTTCAGTAGGTAGGTTAGGTTTAGGTTTGGTAGTACTTTCATTTACGGTGTATATGATTCCAGGTTTATGGGGAGCGCCTTTAAATTTAATTAGCGCATTTCCACCAGCACAACATTATAGTGAATCTCCTTATGGAGTTGGAAATAGTCAAGGAGGCGGAAGTGCTCACGGAGATATTCCTGAAGGAGCTCATGTAATGGCACCACACAATATTATAGCTTTTAACGATTACGATTTAGGTTTGGCATACGCTAAAAAGGTGAACAAACCCGTAATGATTGATTTTACGGGGCATGCTTGTGTTAATTGTCGAAAAATGGAGCAAAATGTATGGGTAAAAGATAAAGTTTTAAACATTTTAAAAAATGATGTTGTTTTAATCTCGTTGTATGTAGATGATAAGCGTCGATTGCCAAAAGGAGAAGAAGTAGCATCTAAATTACGCCCAGGTAAAAAATTAAAATACATTGGACAGAAATGGAGCGAATTTCAAACAATAAAATACAAAGCAAATGCACAGCCTTTTTATGTGTTGATGGATTTAAATGAAGAGAATTTAATTGATCCAGTTGCATATACCCCAGATGTTGATGAGTATTTTAATTGGATGAAAAAAGGGGTTTCAAACTTTAAGTAATTTAAATTATGGCTGACCAAATAGCATTAGAAAAGTATTTTAAACAATTTAGAAATAATATTGTAGGTGTAAATCAAACGTTTAACTCACCTTATGGTGAAAAAGAAATTATTTATACCGATTGGACAGCAAGTGGAAGGTTGTACAGACCAATTGAAGAAAAAATGATGAATGAGTTTGGCCCGTTTGTAGCCAATACTCATACAGAAACTTCTATTACAGGCTCTGTAATGACAATGGCTTACCATAAAGCCCGAAACATAATTAAAGAACACGTAAATGCAAGTGAAAACGATGTGTTAATAACCGATGGAACTGGTATGACGGGAGTTGTAAATAAGTTTCAGCGTATTTTAGGGTTAAAGGTATCAGAAGGTTTAAAAGAATTTACTAAAGTTCCTGAAGATTTAAAACCAATAGTTTTTATTACACATATGGAGCATCATTCTAATCAAACTTCTTGGTTAGAAACTATTGCTAATGTTGAAATTATCCCTTGTCAGGATTCAGGATTAATTTGTTTTGATAGTTTTATAAAGCTATTAGAACAATATAAAAATAGACCTATAAAAATTGCCTCTGTAACAGCTTGTTCAAATGTTACGGGAATAAGAACAGATTTTCATAAAATTGCAAAAATAATTCATCAGTATGGTGGTTTATGTTTTGTAGATTTTGCTTGTTCAGCACCGTATGTTCAAATAAATATGCACCCAACGGATAAAGAAGCATATTTAGATGCTATTTTCTTTTCACCTCATAAGTTTTTGGGAGGTCCGGGTACTTCAGGGGTATTGGTTTTTAATAAAAAATTATACAAAAATATGATTCCTGATAATCCAGGAGGAGGTACCGTTAATTATACAAACCCTTGGGGTAATCATGATTATATAGATGATATTGAAACGCGTGAAGATGGCGGAACACCAGGTTTTTTACAAAGTATAAAAATTGCTTTAGCCATCCAGTTAAAAGAAAAAATGGGTGTTGAAAATATTTTGAGACGTGAACATGAAATAAATAAAATTGTTTTTGAAAAGTTAAAACAGATTTCAAACTTAAAAATACTTGCTTCGCAGCACGAAGATAGATTAGGAATTTTTTCTTTTTATGTTGAAGATGTACATTTTAATTTAATTGTAAAATTATTGAATGATAAGTTTGGTGTTCAAACACGAGGAGGGTGCTCTTGCGCAGGTACTTACGGTCATTTTTTATTGCATGTAAGCCAAGAAAACTCTCATAATATAGAAGAGCAAATTTTAGGAGGATGTATGATAGAGCGTCCAGGTTGGATTAGAATGTCAATTCACCCAACAATTACTAATAAGGAAGTGTTATTTGTTTGTGAGGCTATTAAGCAAGTAGCAGAAAATTATAAAGTGTGGGGTAAAGATTACCAGTATAGTGATAGTAAAAATGATTTTGTTCATAAAACGGCTAAACTTATTGAGCCTTCTATTGTAAATAAATGGTTTGCTCAATAACCAATGGGTAAACTTTACTATCTTTGAGCGCTAATTTTTTTATTTTATAATGGATAATCTTATGTTTTTTGGAAAAGAGGGTTTGTTTCATGTGTTAGATTGGAACGCCTATGATCATATATTATTTTTAATTGCACTTGCTGTAGTTTATGATTTTAGAAATTGGGAAAAAGTTATTTGGTTAATCACATTATTTACTATAGGTCATTCATTATCTTTAATTTTGGCTGTATATAAAGTTGTTTCAGTTGATTCTCGTTGGATTGAATTTTTAATTCCAGTAACTATTTTCATTACCGCGTTATTTAATATATTTTATGTTAGGAATAGTACAAAGGAGTTAAAAACCAACACAAATTTAGTATTCGCACTCTTTTTTGGATTAATTCATGGTTTAGGGTTTTCAACATACTTTAGAATTTTAATAGGAAAATCAGAATATAAACTTATCCCATTATTAGAATTTGCTTTGGGTGTAGAGGTAGCTCAAATAATTATTGTTTTAATAATCTTAATATTAGGTTTTATTTTTCAAACAATATTTCGATTTTCAAAACGTGATTGGGTACTCATAATTTCATCAATTGTTATTGGAGTTGTGATTCCTATGTTGAAGTCTACTATATTTTGGTAAAATTTTAACTTGCCGTTAAAAAGAATCTTTTTACATTCGTAATTATCTCAGAACTATGAAAAAAAAACAATTAAAATATGATCAGGCCTATATGAGAATGGCCTTAGAATGGGCAAAATTATCATATTGTGATAGAAAAAAAGTAGGTGCGCTAATTGTAAAAGATAGAATGATTATTTCTGATGGTTTTAATGGCACACCAACAGGTTTTGAGAATTGTTGTGAAGAAGAAGTTGGAGATACAAAATGGTATGTTTTACATGCTGAGGCAAATGCAATTTTAAAAGTAGCTAGTTCAACGCAATCGTGTAAAAATTCCACACTATATATTACACTTTCTCCTTGTAAAGAATGTAGTAAATTAATACATCAATCTGGAATAAAACGTGTAGTATATGGTAATAAGTATAAAGATGTTTCTGGTTTGCAGTTTTTAGAAAAAGCGGGAGTAGAAATAACACACCTTAAAGAATTAAAATGATAAAAGGAAAAGCAAGCTTACCTTTATATATAGGTATAGCAGTAGCTATTGGAATATTAATAGGAAGTTCAATTAACTTTAAAAACAAAGCTGTTTTATTTAGTTCAAATAGCAATGAAGTTAAAATAAAAAAACTAATTAATTATATTCAATATGATTATGTAGATGAAGTTGATACGGATAGTTTGCTAGATAACGCTATTACTAACATGCTTGTAAAATTAGACCCTCATTCGGTTTATATTCCTAAAGAAGAATTGAAACAAGTGACTGAGAATATGCAGGGTAAATTTGTAGGTATTGGTGTAAAGTTCTTGGTGTATAAAGATACTGTTACTGTTTCAAGTGTAATTGAAGGTGGCCCAAGTTTTAAAGCTGGTTTAAAAGCTGGGGATAGAATTATAGCTGCAGATAAAGATTCATTATTTGGTGCTTATATTGAAAAAAAAGCAAAATTAGAAGAAGGTGAAAAAGGAACCATCTTAGGAAGTAGAAAAATTTCTGAAGCTGTAATGAATGCATTGAAAGGAGAGGTTAATACAGATGTATTAGTTTCAGTATATAGACGATCTACAAACGAAGTATTAGATATTCTTATTAATCGTGGAGAAGTTCCTCTTAAGAGTGTTCCTGGGTATTATATGGTTAATAACACTTTAGGTTATATAAATATAGAGCGATTTGCCAGAACAACCTTTAAAGAATTTAAACTAGCCTTAACAGATTTACAATCGGAAGGGATGGGGTCTTTAATTTTAGATTTAAGAGGGAACCCCGGGGGTTATATGGATATTGCAAATAGTATTATTGATGAATTTTTAGAAGATGGAAAACTAATTGTTTTTACAAAAAATAAAAACGGAGAGGTAGATAAATCTTTTGCCACATCATATGGTGATTTTGAAGAAGGTAAAGTATATGTTTTAATTGATCAAAATTCGGCATCAGCCAGTGAAATTGTTGCTGGAGCATTGCAAGATAATGATAAAGGAACAATTGTAGGAAGACGATCATTTGGTAAAGGATTAGTTCAACAAGAAATGGATTTAGGAGATGGTTCTGCTGTTAGGCTTACTACTTCAAGGTATTATACACCAACAGGAAGATCTATTCAAAAACCTTATGACCACATTAATTCAACTAAATATAATAGTGATTATTTAACCAGAATTCATAGTGGTGAATTAATGTCTAAGGATAGTATTAAGGTAAACGATTCTTTAAAATATACCACTCCTAAAGGGAAAATTGTTTACGGAGGAGGAGGGATAATTCCAGATGTTTTTGTTCCTATTGATACTACACGTACATATAATAGTAAATTTTATAGAGGTTTAAATAGTTTTGTTTTTAATTATATAGATAATCATAGAGGTTCTTTTTTGAATATGAAATTAAAAGATTTTAAAAATCACTTTGATGTTGATAGTGAAATTTTTAATACATATATAAACGAGTTGAAACTTAAAACTTCATTAGCGCCAAAAATAAGAGAAGATTTAAAAATTTACTTCAATGCTTTTTTTGCAAGAGATTTATTTGGTCAAACTGGGTATTTTTTAATAACCCAGAAGCAGGATAATATGATTGAAAAAGTTATTGAATTAGATAGTGCTAATTAAAGCTTTATCTCATTAAGTTTTAATATGTATCTTTGCGAATCTTAACTCTTTGCTGTATTGAATTCCAATAAAAAAATATATTTTGCCTCTGATCAACATTTTGGAGCGCCAACAATTGAAAAAAGTAAAATTAGAGAACGTAAGTTTATTAATTGGTTAGATTCCATTAAAAACGATGCTGATGTTATTTTTTTACTAGGAGATTTATTTGATTTTTGGTTTGAATATAAAAAAGTAGTTCCTAAAGGATTTATACGCGTGCTAGGTAAACTGGCAGAACTAAAAGATAATGGAATTGAAATTCATTTTTTTGTTGGGAATCATGACCTTTGGATGGAAGACTATTTTCAAACAGAGTTAAATATTCCGGTATATCATACTCCTAAAGAGTTTACGTTTAATGGTAAAACGTTTTTAATTGGGCATGGAGACGGCTTAGGACCAGGTGATACTGGTTTTAAAATTATGAAAAAGGTATTTATAAACCCATTTTCTAAATGGTTCTTTAGATGGCTTCATCCAGATATTGGTGTTAAATTAGCGCAGTATTTATCAGTAAAAAATAAATTAATTTCGGGGGAAGAAGATGTGAAGTTTCTTGGTGAAGAAAATGAATGGCTTGTACAGTATTGTAAAAGTAAGCTTTCGCAAAAACATTATGATTATTTTGTATTTGGGCATAGACATTTACCTCTTGAAATAAAAATTGGTAAAAACTCAAAATATATAAATACAGGAGATTGGATTACCTATTTTTCCTATGCTGTATTTGATGGTAAGGACTTTTTATTGAATTATTATAAATCTTAGAAATACCATTTAAAGGTAAAAACATACCGTTTATTAATAAAAAGTGACTATTTATTTTGATTTATCATCTAATTTAATTAGATTTGAAAACCCCAATTTAAATACGTTAACATATGAAACCCCTAATTACCCTAAGTTGTATAGTTGTATTTTTATTTACAATCTCTACTACCGCTAAAGAAAAAATTTCATCAGAAAATTTAATTACTGCTTCAGGGACTGTTAAAGATTCCTTAACGGCTCAAACTTTGTCCAATGCAAAAATTGTTTTGTATGACATAAATAAAGAAGATTTTGTAAACTTAAAAAAAGGGCAAGAAACTATTCGTCAAAACACAAAAATGCATAAGTTGAAATCTGTTTCAACAAATGAATCTGGTGAATATACAATTGAAATGCTTCCAGAAAAGTGCTATAAATTAATAGTTACTATAAATGGTTTTATTAGTCAAACAAAATTGTTTTCTACAGAAGATACTTCAGTTAAGGAGCGAGAAATTAATTTTAACCTAGAAAATCAAGAAGTTTATGTAGATAAAGATTCGCGTGTTTTAATGAAAATAGATCCTATTCAATTTGAAATTAATAGTACTAAAATGACTGCAGAATCTAAAAGAAATATAAACAAAGTTATATTGCTTTTATATAAATATCCAGATTTTGAAATTGAAATCGGAGTACATGCATCAAGTTTAGGAGGTGATTCTTTTAATTTGAATTTAACAACCAAAAGAGCCGATGAAATATATAAATACATTAACTCATCAAAATGGCCAAACAAGGATCGTTTAACAGCAGTTGGGTATGGAGAAGCTAAACTTATAAATGAATGTGTTAACGGAGCAAAATGTTCTCGTTCTAAGCACCTTGAAAATAAAAGAGTTGAATTTGTACTTAAAAACAAATACAAGCCTATCAGTGATATGGAATATTTAACTAGAAGAGTAAGTTCGGCTAACTAAGAAAGCTAAATTCAATAAAGTTTTAATTAAAGATATTTCTTGGCGAAGAAAATGAATGGCTTGTATTGTAAAGATAAGCTTTCACATAAACATTATGATTATTTTGTATTTGGGCATAGGCACTTACCACTTGAAATAAAAATTGGTAAAAACTCAAAATATATAAATACAGAAGATTGGATTACCTATTTTTCCTATGCTGTATTGGATGGTAAGGCCTTTATATTGAATTATTACAAATCTTAGAAATACCATTTAAAGGAAAAAACATACCGTTTATTTAAAAAAAGTGACTATTTATTTGGATGTATCATCTAATTTAATTAGATTTGAGAACCCCAATTTAAATACGTTAACATATGAAACCCCTAATTACCCTAAGTTGTATAGTTGTATTTTTATTTACAATCTCTACTACCGCTAAAGAAAAAATTTCATCAGAAAATTTAATTACTGCTTCAGGGACTGTTAAAGATTCCTTAACGGCTCAAACTTTGTCCAATGCAAAAATTGTTTTGTATGACATAAATAAAGAAGATTTTGTAAACTTAAAAAAAGGGCAAGAAACTATTCGTCAAAACACAAAAATGCATAAGTTGAAATCTGTTTCAACAAATGAATCTGGTGAATATACAATTGAAATGCTTCCAGAAAAGTGCTATAAATTAATAGTTACTATAAATGGTTTTATTAGTCAAACAAAATTGTTTTCTACAGAAGATACTTCAGTTAAGGAGCGAGAAATTAATTTTAACCTAGAAAATCAAGAAGTTTATGTAGATAAAGATTCGCGTGTTTTAATGAAAATAGATCCTATTCAATTTGAAATTAATAGTACTAAAATGACTGCAGAATCTAAAAGAAATATAAACAAAGTTATATTGCTTTTATATAAATATCCAGATTTTGAAATTGAAATCGGAGTACATGCATCAAGTTTAGGAGGTGATTCTTTTAATTTGAATTTAACAACCAAAAGAGCCGATGAAATATATAAATATATTAACTCATCAAAATGGCCAAACAAGGATCGTTTAACAGCAGTTGGGTATGGAGAAACTAAACTTATAAATGAATGTGTTAACGGAGCAAAATGTTCTCGTTCTAAGCACCTTGAAAATAAAAGAGTTGAATTTGTACTTCATAATAAATATAAGCCAATCAGTGATATGGAATATTTAACAAGAAGAGTGAGTTCGGCTAACTAAGAAAGCTAAATTCAACAAAGCTTTAATTAAAGATATTAATTGTTTAAATTTTCATAAAATTCCATAGTTCATCATTGTTTTAACCAATTTTTAACAGCAAATAAAAAATAATTTATGCTACTTGCACGGTGTTAGAAAGCATGTTAAATTCACGCGGTTAAAAACAATAAAAATGATTGAAGAAAATAATGTTTCTATTGATATAAAAGCTATCAATGAAAAGATTGAAAAGGAAAGTGCATTTGTTGATTTGCTAATTATGGAGATGAACAAAGTAATTGTTGGTCAAAAACACATGATTGAACGATTGCTTATCGGTTTACTTGGAAATGGACATATTTTATTGGAAGGTGTTCCTGGGTTAGCAAAAACATTAGCAATTAACACAATGGCTAAGGCCGTTGACGGTGATTTTAGTAGAATTCAATTTACACCAGATTTACTGCCTGCAGATGTTGTTGGAACTATGATTTATAGTGTAAAAGACAATGATTTTACTATAAAAAAAGGACCAATATTTGCAAATTTCGTATTGGCAGATGAGATTAACCGTGCTCCAGCAAAAGTGCAGTCTGCTTTATTAGAAGCAATGCAAGAACGTCAAATTACAATTGGAGACACAACTTTTAAATTAGATGAGCCATTTTTAGTAATGGCTACACAAAATCCAGTAGAACAAGAAGGAACTTACCCATTGCCAGAAGCGCAAGTTGACCGTTTTATGCTTAAAACAGTTATAGACTACCCAAAATTAGAAGAAGAACAGCAAATTATGCGTCATAATTTAATGGGAACTTTTGGTGTTGTTAATTCTGTAGCGTCTCTAGATCAAATAAATAGAGCAAGAGCAGCGGTTAAAGAAGTTTATATGGATGAGAAAATTGAAAAATATATACTAGATATAATTTTTGCAACTCGTTATCCAGAGAAATATAACTTACCAGATTTAAAAGGGCTTATTAGTTTTGGAGCTTCACCTCGTGGAAGTATTAACCTTGCTATGGCAGCCAAATGTTACGCATTTATTAAGCGAAGAGGATATGTTATTCCAGAAGATGTTCGTGCAATAGTTCACGATGTATTGCGTCATAGAATTGGGATTACATATGAAGCTGAAGCTGAAAACGTAACTTCTGAAGATATCATAAATCAAATAGTAAACGAAGTAGAAGTGCCTTAAAATATTTAAGCATTTAACCGATTAATCGGTTAAACTTTTTTCTATTACACGATTTAACAATTCAACAAATAAACAACAATTGGATACTAAAGAAATACTTAAAAAAGTTCGAAAAATAGAGATTAAGACGCGTCGTTTGTCTGATCATATATTTTCAGGCGAATATCACAGTTCGTTTAAAGGACGAGGTATGACTTTTTCTGAAGTAAGACAATATCAATATGGAGATGATGTAAGAGCAATTGACTGGAATGTTACAGCACGCTATAATGAGCCTTACATAAAGGTGTTTGAAGAAGAACGTGAATTAACAATGATGTTAATGGTTGATATTAGCGGTTCAGAATTATTTGGAACAACACAACAATTTAAAAGAGATACTATAACAGAAATAGCTGCGACGTTAGCATTTTCTGCAATTCAAAATAATGATAAAGTTGGGTTAGTGCTTTTTTCTGATGAAATGGAGTTATATATTCCACCTAAAAAAGGAAAGAGTCATGTACTTCGTATTATTAGAGAGCTTATTGAATTTAAACCAAAAAGCACTAAAACAAATATAAACGAAGCATTTAAATTTTTATCCAGTGTTATGAAAAAGAAAGCCATTGTTTTTGTGCTTTCTGATTTTATGGATACACATTATGAGCGCACGTTAAAAATTGTAGGTAGAAAGCATGATGTTACCGGAATACGAATTTATGATAAACATGATATTTCTATTCCAAACCTAGGTATGGTGCCAATGCTTGATGCAGAATCGGGTAAAACAATATTGGTAAATACGGCTTCAAAAAGTGTAAGAAATGGATATTCTCAGCACTACAATGAAACAGTTGATTATTTTGAAAAATCCTTTACTCGTAGTGGTGCAGGTACTATAAGTTCTCGAATTGATGAAAGTTATGTGAAAAAATTATTAGGATATTTTAAGCGTAAAGGAGCAAGATAGATAGTGAATTTAAAAATGAAAAAATACTTAGTTTATATATTGTTTTTTATTGGTTTTATTGGAATTGCACAGCAAAACACTGTTTCAATTTCAACGGATACTACTTTTATAAGAATTGGAGAACAAATTCAATATAAAATATCTGTAAATGAAACTGATAATGTGGTTTTTCCTGAATTAAAATTAGATAGTTTAGGTAAGGTTGAAGTTGTTGAATCTTTTAAAACAGATACGTTAAAAAATAAATTTGAAAAAAGATATTTGCTAACAAGCTTTGATAGCGGTCAGTTTATTATTCCTCAACAGCAAGTTTTAGTTAATAGTAAAAAATACTTAACAGACTCATTATTAATTAATGTTGTAAGTGTTAAAGTAGATACTACAAAACAAAAAATGTACTTAATAAAGTCCATTAAAAGAGAACCTAAAACTTATGATGATTACAAGTATTTATGGTGGTGGATCATCCCAATACTACTATTATTTGCAGCTATCTTATATTTTATTTTTAGAAAGAAAATAATAAAAGCAATTCCAAAAGTTTATGTTGCTCCTATTCAGGAAGCTATGAATAGACTTAAGGAATTAGACGAAAAAGAATTGTTGAAGCAAAATAAGGTTAAAATATACTATTCTGAATTAACAGATATTGTTAGAACTTATATAGAAAAAGATATAAAAATTCCGGCATTAGAATCTACAACTAACGAGTTGGTTGAAACAATTGTTGATTTTAATGAATCTAGTAAATTAGGAATTTCAAAAGAAACTATAAAGCAGTTAAAAGAGGTTTTACAAAGTGCTGATTTAGTTAAATTCGCAAAATCAAAACCAATAATTGAAGAAATTAAATCAGATAGATTAACTGTAGAAGAAATTATAAAAAATACACAAACTGCTGTTCATATTAATAATTTAAAAACTAAAGATGAGAGTTTAGATGAAGAGATATTTATCGAACAACCAGTTAAAAAGAAAAGCCCGCTGAAAAAATATTTATTAATATTTATTGCTTTGGCATTTTTAGCAGTTAGTATAATTGGCTATTTTGGATATCATTTTATAAAAGAAAATTTCTTAGGAAAAACTACAACTGAAATGCTTGAAGATCAATGGTACAAATCTACCTATGGAAATCCTGCAATTTATGTTGAAACACCAGAAATTTTAGCAGTGCAATCAGTGCAATTACCAAATAATGGAGTTTCAACAATTGGAGATTTTTCAATATTTACATATGGTAGTCCAATTAGTAATTTTTATATAGCAGTTTCAACAACAAAATTTTTAAATAAGCTGCAAGAAATAGATTTAGATATTGGAATTTCAGGATCATTAAATGCAATGGAAACCCAAATGAATACAACCTTTACCAATATTAAAAAGAAGAACATTAAAATTGATGGTATAAAAGGGAAAAGAGCAGATGTTGAATTTAAAAGAAAAAATGAAAGTACTAATCTAAATGAAGATTATAAGTTAACAATGTTACTTTTTGCAGATGAAGACGGTATGAGACAAGTGTATGTTTCATCGCTATGGAGTGATGATTCTGCCGAAGCAGTGGTAAATAGAATAGTAAAATCAATATCATTAAAACCGTAATTATGTGGAGAAATTTTGAATTTTTACATCCTCAGTTTTTATGGTTATTAATTTTAATACCATTATTGGCTGTTTGGCTCTTTTTAGTTCGTAAAAAAGATGGAGCAACTTTAACCATTTCAAGTATAAAAGGGTTTGAGGCAAAACCATCATTATTAGCTAAGTTTAAGCCTTTATTAAATGTTTTAAGGCTGTTAGCCTTAACCTTATTAATAGTGGCATTGGCGCGCCCAAGAAATGTATCAGTAAGCAAACGTACTAAAACAAATAAGGGAATTGATATTGTTATGGCAATTGACGTTTCAGCAAGTATGTTGGCACGTGATTTAAAACCAAACAGATTAGAGGCACTTAAAAAAGTAGCAACTGAATTTGTAAACCAACGTCCAAATGATAGAATAGGAATTGTTGTTTATGCAGGTGAAAGCTTTACTCAAACACCTATAACCAGTGATAAAAGAATTATAAGAAATACCATTTCAAAAATTAAATGGGGAGATCTTGATGGTGGTACTGCAATTGGAATGGGATTAGGTTCAGCAGTAAACAGGTTAAAGGAAAGTAAAGCTAAAAGTAAGGTTATTATATTATTAACCGATGGAGTAAATAATACTGGTTTTGTAGATCCAAAAACAGCAACTGAATTAGCAGTTGGCTTAGGAATAAAAGTCTATACAATTGGTTTAGGAACCAATGGTACCGCTTCATTTCCGTATGCTAAAGACCCTAGAACTGGAAAATTATTATTTAGAAGCTCTCCTGTTGAAATTGATGAAGAGTTGTTACAGTATATAGCTAAAGAAACTGGGGGAACCTATTTTAGAGCAACTGATAATTCTAAATTAAAATCCATTTATGAAGAGATTAATAAATTAGAAAAAACAAAAATAGAAGAGTTTAAATATTATAATTATCAAGAGAAATATAGATTATTAGTGCTTTTAGCAGGATTATTTATTTTGATTGAAGTATTCTTAAGAAACACAATATTTAAAAGTTTTATATAAAAATAGATGTTGAGAAATGGAATTGTTTAATAATGAAATCAACAACTAAGAAATAACAATCAGTAAAAATGTATCAAATAGAAGAACCGACATATTTTTTATATCTAACAATTATTCCAGTAATATTTGTATTGTTTTTGTTGGTGTTTTGGTGGAAAAAAAGAAAACAAAAACAATTTGCAGATATTGGATTAATTAACAAGTTAAGTCCAGAACGATCAACATTTAAATCGTTTGTGAAAATTATTTCACTTTGTTTAGGACTGGCTTTTTTAGTTATTTCTTTAACAAACCCTAAAATGGGTACAAAGCTTGAAACAGTGAAACGAGAAGGTGTAGATATTGTTTTTGCACTAGATGTTTCTAAAAGTATGTTAGCTGAGGATATTGCGCCAAGCAGATTGGATAAAGCAAAGCAAATTATTACCCGAATAATTGAAAAACTAGGTAGCGATAGAGTTGGGATTATTATTTATGCAGGAAATTCATATCCTTTATTACCAATAACAACAGATCACGCTGCCGCAAAAATGTTTCTACAAAATGCAACTCCAGATATGGTAAGTAGCCAAGGAACTGCAATAAATGAAGCAATTGAAAGAGCTATATCTTATTTTGATAATGAAGAACAAACCAATAGGTTTCTTTTTATTGTTTCAGATGGTGAAGATCACGAAGAGAATACGGTTTCATTGGCAAAAGAAGCTAAAGAACAAGGTATAAAAACATATACAATTGGTGTAGGTACAGAAAAAGGAGGTCCAATTCCAATAAAAGATAATGGTTCGGTTATTGGTTATAAAAAAGATAATAAAGGAGAAGTAGTAATAACCCGGATGGTTGAAAAAGTATTGATGGATGTTGCCAATGAAGGTAATGGAAAATACATTAACGGAAATAAAACGCAAGAAACAGTTGATATAATAGGAGATCTATTATTAAATGCAGAAAAAAGTGAATTCGAAACCAAAAAATTTGCTGATTATAAAGATCAGTTTCAATGGTTTGTTGGCTTAGGTTTATTATTCTTGTTATTAGATGTATTAATGTTAGAGAAAAAAACAAAATGGATTCAAAATTTAAATTTATTTAATCAAACTGAAAAGAATGAAAAATAGATTCATCATATTATTTTTAGGTTTTACAAGTGTTCTTTTTTCTCAGCAAAAAAGCCCTGAGAAATTGGCGCGTGAAGCTAGGGAAGATGTTAGAGAGGGGAATAAATTATACAATCAATTGAAATTTAATGAAGCTGAAATTTCGTATAAAAAAGCCTTATCTAAGAACCCAAGTTACCCAAAAGCTTCGTACAATTTAGGGAATACAATTTATCAGCAAAATAGAAACAAAGAAGCAATAGCGCAATTTGAATTGGTTGAAAAAATGAGTACTGATAAAATAAGCAAGGCTGAAACCTATCATAATATGGGAAATTCATTTATGAAAGAAAAACAGTATGATAAAGCGGTAGATGCCTATAAAAAATCTTTGAGAAACAACTCAAAAGATGATGAAACACGTTACAATTTGGCTTTGGCTCAAGAAATGTTGAAACAACAGCAACAACAAAACAAGGATAACAAGGACAATAAAGATAACAAAGACAAAAAGGACGATAAAAATAAGGATAACAAGGACAAGGATAAAAAAGACGGAGACGACAAAAATAAAGACGATAAAAAGGATAAAGGAGACGAAAAGAAAGATGATAAAGGAGATCCAAAGAAAAATGACGAAAAGAAAGATGAAGATAAAAAACAGGAACAAAAACCTAGACCAAATCAATTGTCTCCAGAACAGATGAAACAATTGTTAGAGGCTATGAATAATGAAGAGAATAAAACTCAGAAAAAATTAAATGCTGAAAAAGCAAAAGGTAAACAAGTTAAACAAGAAAAAGACTGGTAACAAAAATGAAATTTCTTAAAATTTACATACTTGGTTTTTTAGTTTGCACATCGCAACTGTTGTCTGCTCAAATTGAGTTTAAAACAGATGTAAGTAAAAATAAATTAGGAGTAAATCAACGATTTAAAGTTCAATTTTCAGTGAATAAACAAGGTGCTGATAATTTTGCTGCGCCTTCTTTTAACAATTTTACAATTGTTGGAGGGCCTAGTTCATCTGTAAATCAATCTTGGATTAATGGTAAAGCATCTTATTCTCAATCTTACATATATATTCTTGAACCTAAAAAAGAGGGGGAATTTACTATTGCTCCGGCATCTATTGAGTATGATGGTGAGATTATAAAATCAAATCCAGTTAAAATTACAGTTGTAAAAGCCGTTGATATACCAAAAGACCCAAATAATCCTGAGTATATAGCACAACAAAATATTCATTTAGTAGCTGAGGTTTCTAATTTAAAACCTTATGTTGGTGAAGGAATTTATGTTGTTTATAAGCTTTATGTGAGTGAAAACATAAGTGTTAATGATTGGCGAGTAAGCGAATCGCCGCAGTATAATGGATTTTGGAATCAAGATATTGAAGTAAAGGAGATTAGTGTTAAAAAAGGAGAATATAATGGTGAAGATTATAGATATATAATTCTAAAAAGAGCTGTTTTAATTCCACAAAGAGAAGGAAATCTTAAAATTGAACCTATGAAAATGAGTTTCTCTGTTGGTGTACCAACTGGGAGAGGTGATTTTTTTGGGAATATGATTACAAAAAACATTAATTACTCTGCAAGTTCAGCTATTAAAACGGTGAATGTAAAAGCACTTCCATTAGCAGGAAAACCAATTGATTTTAATGGTGCTGTTGGTGAGTTTGACTTTAAGGTTGCTGCAAATAAAAATGTTTTAAAAGCAAATGATGCAGCACAAATAAAAGTAGAAGTTTCGGGAAAAGGAAATTTAAAACTATTTGAAATTCCTAAAATAACTACTCCTTCTGAATTAGAGGTGTATACGCCAGAACATAAAGAAAATGTAGCAACTGCATTAACAGGTTTACGTGGAAGTGTTGCCGACACTTATACAGTTGTTCCACAATATAAAGGAAAATATAAAATTCCAGAAGTTTCATTTACATATTTTAACCCAAAAGAGGAAAAATATAATACTATTAAAGCACCGGCTATTTTTGTTAATGTAACAGAAGGTAAAGAATTACCATCATCTAACAATAATGTAGCTGTGAGTCCTAAACAGCGTGTTGTAGGAACTGATAATAATTTTAGATTTATTGCTTTAGATTCAGAATTAGAAGCAAATGTTAAATCTCAATTTTTAGATTCCGACCTATTTTATTTATTGTTGTTCTTGCCATTTTTAGCAATTCCTATTGGAGTTTTAATAGGTAAAAAACGAGCGGAACGTGCTAGGGATGTATTTGGAAATAAAATAAGAAAGGCGGATAGACTGGCAAAAAAATATTTATCACAAGCTAAAAAGGAACTAGGAAACCAGGAGGCCTTTTATATAGCTCTAGAAAGAGCATTGCATAATTTCTTAAAAGCAAAACTTCTTGTTGAAACTTCTGACATTTCATCTGAAAGAATAGCTGAAATATTGACTGAAAAAGGGGTTGATTCAGAAACAATTAAGCAATTTATGAATGTTTTAAATAGTTGTAATTTTGCTCGTTATACGCCAACAACAAATGTAATGATGGAGCAAGAATTAGAGAAAGCCAAAGAAGTAATAACAAATATAGATAAGCAGTTGTAAGATGAAAAAGTTAGTTAGCATAGTAGTATTGCTTTTGAGCTTAGTTGCTTATTCACAAGAAGTTGATAAGCTTTTTGATGAAGGTAATACATTTTATAAAGAAGAAAATTATACAAGAGCCGTTGGTGTTTATTTGGCTATTGAAGAACAAGGAATGGTATCTGATGATTTGTACTTTAATATTGCAAATTGTTATTATAAAATGAATAAAGTAGCTCCAGCTATTTATTATTATGAAAAAGCATTAAAAATAAACCCAACTAATGAGGATGCATTAAATAATCTGGCATTTGCAAAAAGAATGACTATTGATGTTATTGAAGAGTTGCCAAAAACTTTTTTGCAACGATTCTCAGCTAGTATTATCCAGAAGTTTTCCTTTGATACTTGGGCAATAATTGCTGTTATAGCCTCTTTTTTAGCTTCGTTATTATTTTTATTATATCATTTTTCATCATCATCAAAAAAGAAGATATTCTATTTTAATACAACTATTTTTTCAGTGCTGGTTTTAATTGTAACGGTATTTTTCGCTTATTCAAATTTTAAAACAGTTCAAAAAAATAGAACAGCGATTATTTTTTCTTCAAAAGTAGAAATTAAAAATGCGCCTTCAACTTCAAGTGATGAAGTGTTTGAACTTCATGAAGGAACTAAAGTAATTGTTTTAGATGAACTTGATAATTGGAAAAAAATTAAAATTGCCGATGGTAAAATCGGATGGATTTATGCAGATTACTTAAAAGAAATTTAAATTTTATCTCTTTAGTTCATTTTTTTTAATAAAAAATCTAAGTTATTCTTTCCTTCAGCTTAGAACTGTTATTTAAAGGTCTTAATAAATAATATGGAATTTTTTATCTCTCTTCAGAGATTAAGAAAAACAACTTATTTAGCTAAATGATTTTTAGTGGATATAAATTTCTTTACTCAAATAATTTTTCAACAAATTCTTTTAAATGCTTTCCATGAACATTTGAAGCAACAATTTTACCTTCAGCATCTATTAAAATATTATATGGTAAGGAGGTAATTCCATATTCAATTGCAACAGGTGTACTAAATCCTTCAACGGTTGAAACATTTGGCCAGGTTCTCTGTTCTAATTTAAGCGCATTTAACCAACGATTTCCATTGGAATCTAATGATATACTTAAAATTTGAAATCCTTCCGGATTGTATGCTTTATATAGCTCTTTAAGTAAAACACTTTCTGTTCTGCAGGGAGGACACCAGCTAGCCCAGAAATCTATAAGAGTATAGGTACCTTTTATTGAATCTAATGAAATAGTTTTATTAAATTCATTTGGCATTTTAATAGCTGAAATTTTACTTCCAATGCTTGTTTTTTTAAGTAACTCAATTTTATCTTGTAATTGATGTGTAATTTCTAAATCAGGATATTTTTCCGAAAAATCAACCATTAAATCTTCAAAAAATGGAAGTTTCTCATTATTCCATCGTAATGCAGAGACATAAATTGCGATAGAATTCCCCATTTTATCTTTTACAAAATCAGCTAATTCATTCATGTGTTTTCCGTAGTTTTCAACTTCTAACTCTCTTAATTCTGTTATTTTTTTAACAGAAATTTTAGTGGAATCTAAATTTTTAATTTCATCTCTAACTGATTTTACCAACCTATTTAAAGATTTGGTTCTAAATGCTTGATAAGCATATAATAATTTTGAATCCTTAGAGCCAGCAACTTTTATTTTATCTACAGAAATACCTTTAAATTTAATGTTTTGACCTCTATTTGCGGCTATTAAAATTGTTCTCTCATTATTAAATGATAATGAATAAATGGCAGGTTCTAGAAAGTAAACCGAATTAAATTCTCCTCTTTCATCAACTTTTATTGAATCTATAAAGGTGGTTTTATTCATTTTTATAGTTTCAATTTTTGAAAGTAAGATATATCTATTCTTTAAAGTTGGAATTTTTCCAGAAATAATGAATGAATTTTCGTTGTTAGAATTACATCCAGAAAAAAGAAGGATAGTAATTAAAAATCCTAGTAGTGAAATAGTTTTATTGTGCATAATTTTTAATAATTAACCTTTTTGACGCATCAAAATGATTTAACTAACATAATTTAATTTGAAATAGCAGTATTGGTTTTATCTTCAACAATAGTTAAAAAGTTTGGAAATATTGTTGGGGCTAAATTTTTAATGGGTTGGTATAAAATAGATTCCTCTTTTTGTTCATCTGAAATAAAAGGAATTGTGTCATTTAATTTAGTAAACACTAATAATACAATACTTAAAATAAGCCCAATTTTAAGAGCTCCAAATACACCACCAAGAATTTTATTTAATAAACCCAATGCTGCAAAATCTGCTATTTTGGTGAATAATTTTCCTAACAAACTAATAACTAAAACAATAATTGCAAAGGTTACAGCAAAAGAAACAATGGTAATATATCTTTCATCCCAAGAAACCTGTTTTGCTAAAAAATTGCCAACAAAAAAAGAAAAATGAATAGCACCGTAAATCCCAGCAATTAAAGCAACTAGTGAAGCAACTTCAACAAAAAGTCCTTTTAAAAGCCCTCTTATAAATCCGAATACTAAAAGTGCAGCAATTATTATATCAAAAGTATTCATATAAATGTTTTTTGTAAAGATACTATTATTGTTTATTTGTTAAAATGATGCGTTGTTTATTTGATTGTTTTTATGTTTAAACGAAAAAAACTAATAACTATCTTTGCAATCTAACTAGAAAATAATAATGTCAAGAGATATAAAATTAAAAGAGGAATACGATTCTGTTATTTCTATATTATCAGCAAAATTTGGAGAAGGTGAGCAACTTAATTTAGATGCTATAATTTATTTAATTGGTGTTCAGGAACTTGGAAAAGGAGTTGTAGAATTTAAAAAGGATGATAAATTAAACTTAATGCATATTGCCATTTGTAGGTTATTAGAACCATTTGGGTATTATGAATTTGATTTTTTTGATGATGATGGATGGCCACATTTTAAAGTATTGGAAGAGTTACCGCCACTAAAATCTGGTGAACAAACAGTACTTATGAAAGAAGCAATAGTTTTATACTTTAAAGCTCAAGAGTTAATTTAAATATTAGGTTTCAAAATTAGATTATAAAAATTACTAATTTTGGTCTGATTATTGAAATAATTTATAAAAAATATAGAATATGTTAAGAATAGTTCTTTTAGTTTTCCTTGTATCTACTTATAGTTTTGCGCAAAATATTGTGAGTGGTAAGATGGATCCGGTATCTGAAGATTATGAAAATGTTATCGTCTATCAATTAAAAGGAGCTAAGCAATTGTATGTGAATTATGCCGCTATTGATAAGAAAACTGGTGATTTTTCAGTTGAAATTCCAGAATCTTTCAATAATGGAATGTATAGATTAATGTTTGATTTTGAAAATACAGGATATGTTGATTTTTTATATTCAAAAAAAAGTATACAATTTAATTTCGACCCTACATTTCCATCTGGCACAACTAAATTTATAAATTCTGTAGAAAACGGTTCATTGGCAAGTTATTTAAATGAATCAGTTGCAATATTGCATAATTTAGATTCTTTACAATTAGCGTTTTTTAATTTGAAAGACGAAAAAATAGCAAAGAAAACGGCAAAACAGTTTGTTTCAAAGAAAAAGGAATATTTAAAATTTCAATCTAAATTTGAAAGTGAATCACAAAATAATATTGCAAATAGTTTTATAAAATCTTATAAAAAAGAATATCCAGAGAAACCTATTAAAACACCTCAAGAATATTTAAATTTTTTAGACAAACATTATTTTGATAATATTAACTTTAATGATAAAGTACTTATAAATTCGTCTTTTTTAAGCGAACGTGTTGTTGAATATGTTTTTTATTTAAATAGCTCTGATGATATTCATGTGCAAAGTGTTCTTTTTAAGAATTCTGTTAATAATGTTATGAAATTAATAACTGATAACAATGCAAAAAGCGATGTGTTAGTTTCTCTTTTATATGCATTTGCAAATGAAGAAAATTTTAGAATGTTAGATTTTTGTATTGATAATTATTATAATAAACTTCCGGCTGAGTTAATTAGTCAGAAGGTTATTGAAGATGTTCAATCTAAAGTAAAATTAGCAATTGGAAAAACAGCTCCAGATTTTTCATTTGAACAAGAAGGGAAACTTGTTAAATTATCTGATTTAAAAGGTGCAAAAAAATATGTTTTGGTTTTTTGGAGTACTACTTGTTCCCATTGTTTAAAAGAAGTTCCTGAATTGTACACATATATTAAAGACAATAAAAATGTTGAAGTTATTGCAATTTCTTTAGAGAAAGATGAATTAGGTTTTAATCATCATACAGAAAAATTTACAAAATGGACAAATGTTTTAGCTTTAGAAAAATGGACAAACCCTATTGCTAGGATGTATGAAATTCATTCAACCCCTACCTATTTTATATTAGATTCTTATAAAACAATTATTTCAAAACCAGAACATTTTTTAGATTTAAAGATGTATTTGAATGAGAATAAAACGGAATCTGAAAAAGGAGTTATAGAAAAAGATGAGCTGTTGTTAAACGCAAAGTAAAAACTGAAATATTTTATTTTTAATAGTTAAAGAATTTAAACTTAAAGATCATCTCAAGGATTTAAATTATTTATCTTGAATAGTATGGCGTTTGTTAAATAATAAATATAAAAGGATAATATGCGTAAAAGATTAATTGTTTTTTTAGTTGCGGTACTTGCTTTATTAAATGTAAATGCACAAAGTGTATTAAAAGGTAAGAATGCACCAGATTTTAAGTTGTATAACTTAAAAGGCAAGACAAGTACTATAGAAACATATGCTGATAAGGTTGTTGTTTTAAAAATGTGGTTTACTACCTGTGCACCTTGCATACAAGAAATGCCAAAGGTAAACAAGGTAGTGGAAAAATATAAAAATAGAGCAGATATAGTGTTTATTGCTCCAGCACCAAATAGTAAAAAAACACTTAAAAAGTTTTTACGAAAAGTTGATTTTGATTATGAAGTAATGTCTGGATCTTATGAAATGTTAAAAGTTTATAATCCGGTAAAGTTGTACCCAACACATGTAATTATAAATAAAAAAGGAGTTATTTCTTTTGTTTTAGAAGGTTCTTCTGAAAATATTGAAGAAATATTAATTTCAGAAATTGAAAAGTTACTTTAAAAGTAAGTATTGATATAAATTATAATAAAAAAGAGCTCAATTTGTTGAGCTCTTTTTTATTATAATTTAATTAATGACTGCATTCATGATCGTGACTATGAGACGTACATGTTTCGCCACTGTCTAGTATTTTACCGTTTAAATATTGTTCTACAATACTTTTAGTTTTTCCAGAACAACCTCTAATAACATCAATATTAGATTGGTTTAAAACATTAATGGCTCCTTGTCCAATTCCACCTGCAAGCATTGTTGTTACACCATTTTCAGCAAGAACACTTGCTATATTAGATTTGCATCCACAGCCTTGTTCAGATTCTAAAATGTTAACTTCTTGAATTTTATTTCCTTCTACAATTGTGTATATTTCATAAAAGTCACATTGTCCAAAATGATCTTCAATTTCTTTATTTTCATTTACAGGTATTGCTATTTTTTTCATGATATTTATATTATTTTTAATTTTTTAATATTCAAATTTTTTGCTCCCTTTTACAGAAGTTTTCTTTTGTTTTACAAACAACGTCATTGTTTTCTCCTTCAACTAAATTGTGGCAATTTTTACAACGGTACCATTCCTTATCAAACTCATAATTGCCACCTTCAATTTCAATGGATTTCCCTTCAACAAACGCTTTGGTGATTGTTTTTAAAGCTTTATTGTAAATTCTGGTAAGTGTAGGCCTAGAAATATTCATAAGTACTGCAGCTTCTTTTTGTTGAAGCATTTCATAATTAACCAATCGTATACTTTCGTATTCTTCTAGTGTAAGTTGAACCGACGCTACTTTACAACGTGGAATCCCATAAGGTTTAAAGCCTTTCATTATAGGAGGTTGTGAAATTTTACGATTCTTTTCTGGTCTTGCCATTATTAATAATTCTTCAAAAGAAAGCACAAATATAATGAACCTGCGTTCATAATAAAAATAAAAAATAGCTATTTTTGGCAGTAAAAGTTACATAGCCTTAAAAATGTAAGAAGGCATCTTCTAAATGTTCTATTTTAGAGGTGTTTTTGTTTTTGATAATTGCTATAATATCAAACCTAACTTCAACATCTAAATCTTTAGAAACTACATATTGGTTAATAGCTTCAACCAATAATTGAATCTTTTTGTGATTTACAAAATCTTGTGGATTTCCAAAGTAATTTGAAGTTCTGGTTTTTACTTCAACCGGAACTAAAATTGAATCTTTTAATGCAATAATATCAACTTCAGCTTTTTTAAATCGCCAATTACGTTCTAAAATTTTATAACCTTTTTTTAAAAGAAAATTAACAGCTAATTGTTCTCCTTTTTCTCCTAATTCATTGTGTGTAGCCATTTTTTTTGTTTTTGTATAAGCGAGATTCCGTCACCTTCAATTTAGCATTTTAGGATGAGATGCTGAAACAAGTTCAGCATGACGTACTTTCAAACATTTAAACTAAATTATTATTTAAACTTTATTGAGCTTTTCTCTTCACCAACCTCTAATTCAACATTTCTACCAAAAACCAAGGCTTGGTTATCTTTTAGATGTCCCGCAGGAAAATTAAAAACTATTGGAAAATCATATTTATAAGTAATATCTAAAATAATCTCCTCTGCATTTTTACCAAACGGAATTTTATTGTCGTGCATATCAGTCATTCCTCCAACAATAAGTCCTTTTAAATGGTTAAAATAACCGTTACGTTTTAAATTCATCAACATTCTATCTAGATGATATAAGTATTCATCTAAATCTTCAATAAATAATATTTTACCAGTTGTGTTTATGCTTGTTTCACTGCCCAATAAACTATAAAACATAGATAAATTTCCACCAATCAATTCACCAGAACACTTTCCTAATCTATTTTCTGTTGAAGTAGGAATTTCATAATAAATAGTTTTCCCAAACAAACAATATTTTAAAGTTTCTAAAGCTTTTTTGGTGTTTTTTTCTACATCCAACGGCATAGTTGCGTGTAATGTTTGAAAACCTAAATTATTTAAGTAACTGTGTAAAACAGTAACATCAGAATATCCAATAATCCATTTCGGGTGTTTTTTGAATTCAGTAAAATCTAATTTATCAATAATTCTAACGGTTCCATAACCACCACGAGCGCACCAAATAGCTTTAATATTTGGGTTGTCTAGCATTTGCTGAAAATCGGCAGTGCGTTCAAGATCATTTCCAGCAAATTGATTGTCTTCTAAACCAATTGTTTTTCCAATTTCAACAGTTAAGCCCCAACTTTTAAGTAAGTTTATGGCAGGTTTAATTGCTGACGATGTGATTTTTCGAGCTGTAGAAACGATGGCAACAGTATCGTTTTTTTGTAAAAAAGAAGGTTGAATCAATTTTTTTAGTTTTAAATCTAAATGCAAATTACGAAAACCCAAACAACTATTCACTTTTCTAACAAACAATCCGTATTTTTACACTTTCAAAATTTATGTTAATGAGCAATACAAAAAGATATACCATTACGGCGGCTTTGCCTTATACTAACGGACCAGTTCACATTGGTCATTTAGCAGGTGTTTATGTGCCAGCTGATATTTATGCACGTTATTTACGTAACACAGGAAACGATGTGTTGTACGTATGTGGTTCAGATGAACACGGTGTGCCAATTACTTTAAAGGCGAAAAAAGAAGGTGTTACTCCACAAGATATTGTAGATAAATACCACGCAATTATTAAAAAATCGTTTAGCGAATTTGGTATTTCTTTTGATAATTATTCTCGTACTTCAGCAAAAGTACATCATGATACTGCTTCTGAATTTTTTAAAAAATTATATGATGAAGGAAAATTTATTGAAGAATCTTCTGAACAATTATATGATGCTGAAGCGAATCAGTTTTTAGCAGACAGATTTGTAATTGGAACGTGTCCAAAATGTGGAAACGAAGAAAGTTATGGCGATCAGTGTGAGAGCTGTGGAACAAGTCATAATGCAACTGATTTAATCAATCCAAAATCTGCAATTACGGGAAATGTACCAACAACCAAAGTAACAAAACACTGGTACTTGCCATTAGATAAATACGAAAAATGGTTACGTGAATGGATTGTTGAAGGGCATAAGAACGATTGGAAAACAAACGTTCTTGGGCAAGTAAAATCGTGGTTAGATGATGGTTTAAAACCAAGAGCTGTAACTCGTGATTTAGATTGGGGAATTCCTGTACCTGTTGAAGGTGGAGAAGGAAAGGTGCTGTATGTTTGGTTTGATGCTCCTATTGGTTATATTTCATCTACTAAAGAATGGGCAGCACGTGAAGGAAAAGATTGGGAGCCTTATTGGAAAGACAAAGACACAAAATTAGTTCACTTTATTGGAAAAGATAATATTGTATTTCATTGTATTATTTTCCCAGCAATGTTAAAAGCTGAAGGAAGCTATATTTTACCTGAAAATGTACCTGCAAATGAGTTTTTAAATTTAGAAGGAAATAAAATATCAACTTCTAAGAATTGGGCAGTTTGGTTACACGAGTATTTAGAAGATTTCCCTGGTAAGCAAGATGTGTTGCGTTATGCTTTAACTGCAAATGCACCTGAAACAAAGGATAATGATTTTACTTGGAAAGATTTTCAAGCACGTAATAATAACGAGTTGGTTGCCATTTTCGGTAATTTTATTAATAGAGTAGTGGTACTTACAAATAAATATTACGAAGGAATTATTCCTGAGCCAAATGAGTTTTCAGATGTTGATAATGAAACCTTAGAAAGACTGCAGAAATTTCCATCAATTATTTCGAGTTCTATAGAGCGCTACCGTTTTAGAGAAGCTTCTCAGGAGTTAATGAATTTGGCCCGTTTAGGAAATAAATATTTGGCTGATGAAGAACCTTGGAAATTGATAAAAACAAATCCAGAGCGCGTAAAAACAATAATGTATGTTGCGTTACAAATAGCTGCAGGATTATCTGTTGTTGCAGAGCCTTTTTTACCTTTTTCTGCAGAAAAATTAAAAGGAATTTTAAATATTTCTGAAGGTGTAGCTTGGGATGCTATTGAAACAACTCCAGAATTAATTGCCGCTAATCATACTATTGGAAAAGCCGAATTATTATTTGCTAAAATTGAAGATAGTGAGATTCAAGTTCAATTAGATAAATTGGAAGCTACAAAATTAGCAAATGAAGCTGAAAATAAAGTAGTAGAACCACAAAAAGAAACTATTGAGTTTGATGATTTTACAAAACTTGATATGCGTGTTGGAACTATAATTGAAGCTGTAAAAGTACCCAAAACTAAAAAGTTATTACAACTTAAAGTTGATGTTGGTATTGATACTAGAACCATTGTTTCTGGTATTGCAGAAAGTTTTAAACCAGAAGATATTATTGGTCAAAAAGTAACTGTTTTGGTGAATCTAGCGCCAAGAAAATTACGTGGTGTTGAAAGCCAAGGAATGATCTTAATGACTGATACTCCTGATGGAAAACTTGCTTTTGTTGAGCCAGGAAATGATTCAGTTAAAAATGGTGAACAGGTGAGTTAAAATAACTAATATTATATAAAAAAGGTCATTCAAAATATATTTTGAATGACCTTTTTTAGTTATTTAAACTACTCAGCTTGTAACTTAGAAAACCCAATAATTAGTTTTCCTTTTTTTGTTTTCCCAAGAAGTTTACAAACAAAATTACTTGCTGTAATTCCGTTTCCTATGCCGTTGAATTCAACTAATAAATTTGCGCCTTTTTTCTTTGTTTTAACTGCTTTACAACCTCGTCCGTAATCAACTTCTTCTGCAGCTCCAAATCTTAGGCTTTCAATATCAATATCTTTTTGAGCATCAAAACCTTCTTCTGAAAGAATTAAAATTTTAATAGATTTTGTATCCTTAGTAACCGGTTTTTTATTCAATATTTTTAAACGTTTGTGAACCGTTAAAGGCATTACTATATTTTTAGAACTATGCTTGTCTTTAGCGAGATCATCAGCTTTTGGAACATCAATAACAGCTAAAGATAAATGAGTTGCGCGCCCATATTCATCAGTTAAAACGTGAGGGCGTTCTAACTTATACCAATGTGTTTGAGTACCATTTTCATAAAATGTATTATTAGGTGTGTAGGCTGTCCCGGGATTAAATTTCCAGTGAATTCCATCAGGTGAACGCAAATAGATAGCACGGTAATCTATAAATGCGTTAATCATCATATGAAACTGAACTTCATCTTTCCAAAGAACAGGATCTTCAAAATTTGAATTTCTATATTTTTCTGGAATTATAGGGTTTCCTTGTAAAGGAGCAGTCATTATTTTATAAATTCCTAAAGGGTTGGTTCCTTCACTTAGCATCATTGCGCCACCTTTGGTAACAAACAAAAAACGACCATCATTTAATTGAACTCCAGATAAATTTCTTTCAAAACGGTATAATAAGTTAGGTTTTTCTAAGGTTGTATTTGTATCAACTTTCATAATTCCTAATCTTTTCCAAGGACCATTCATAGAATTTGACGAAAACAAGGTTGGTTCCCAATTAATAAGAGAATACATTAAATAAGTTCCATTGTTTAAAAGGATGATATCAGGATTATGCCCTAGACCATTATTAAATTCATAAACAGTATTATCTTTTACTAAATAGGGGCCTTGTGGTTTTTCTGAAACTGCATGAGCAACGGTTGATCTTGGCCATTCCCAATGACCTTTGGTTGCATTAGCAGGCCAGCGAGTAACATTTATATGAAATTTTCCATCTTTGTCTTTAACAGGTCGTCCTCCCCAATAACTCCATGCAGGATCTTCTATTCCATTATCAGCATCGCGAGGTAAAACACCTTCAGCTCCCCAAACATTAGAACTCAGTTTTTTATGAATTGACATTGGTAAAATTAAATCACTAAATGACACTCCAGAGACCATTTTTACTTTCGCTTTTAATGGTTTTGAGGCAACACTTTTATTGCCGCTATAATCTTCAGCAAACACTGCATATGTATTTTTAATATTTTTAGCAGGTGTAAAATCTAAATAGAAATTTCTAGTAATATTATGTGCAATTTCTTGCAAATTATTTCCATTTTCATCACCGCGATAAACCGAATAATTTTTAACATCATTATCTACACTTTTTTTCCAAGAAATTTTTATTTCAGAATCATATATTTCGGCTTTTAAGTTTGTTGGCGGAGTAGGAGGAATGGTGTCTATTTTAGCTATGTTTATTTTGTTAGAAGCCCCAGATTCTTTTTTATTATAACGAGTTACAACGTAGGTGTATTTTACACCGTTTATTAAAGTTGTATCTAAAAAGTTTTTTTCTGAAGTTTCTCCAAGCTTTTCATATGGTTGCTTTTCATTAAATTGTCGGTATATGTAAAATGTACTATATTCATTGGCTAAATTATCTTTCCAAGTTAAATTAATGCCATCGTTTTGTACTTCAGCAGAAATATTTGGTCCAGTTTTATTGTTGTCAACAACACTAATATTTACATAATGTAAAAATACTTTTATTTCATCTTCGCTATAAAATGTGGCTCTAACAAAAGGAAGTCCAGCATTAGCATCTTCTTCAGTAACGGTATAAGTTCCTTTAAAATGTTCAACAACTTTATCTGAACCAATTAGTTTCACTTTTTCGGCTACAATATGTTCATTTTTACCGAAAACAAGACTTAATGAAATGCCTCCGCTACTGATGTATTCTAAATCTGCTCCAAAACTCCAGTTTATGATATCTCCAGCTTTTGGATTTTGATAATCAGGATTGGTATTTAATAGCTTAGATTCTGCAATACCAATATCGTTAATACTAAACATGGTGCCATAATGTAATCCCATTTTGTATTCTCCAAGTCCTTTTACATTGTACGTTTTCCAAAATGGAGATTGTTTAGACTGACGCCAATAACCTCGAACGGCTTCAAAATCACCATCGTTAACGTTGGCGTGTGGTGCGTTGTCACCAAGTAAAGTTATTTGCGAGTATGAATTTATACTTATTAAAGTCAGAATTAGAATTAATAATAAATGTTTTTTCATGTTCAAGAGATTCCTTTTTTATTTATTTTTTGGTACAAATTTATCCACCGGACGAATCATTATATAATTTATTTTTTTGTCTTTAGCTACTCTATCTATTACTCCTACCATAAGAGCTTCTACTTCACCTTTTTTATTGAGATATACCTCGGGGCGTTCAACTTGCTCGATATATAGTGTATCAATAGCAGAGGTTTTTTTATCAATAATAGGAATAGGGTCTGTTCGCCTCCAAATAGCTTGACGAGAATATAATTTGTAATTTATACCGTCTTTTGAGGTTAAATATACAACCGATTTTTGTTCACTCGTTATCAAACCTAACCAGTCGGTGCAAATTATATTGTATTGGTTATTGTTAAACCATATCGCTGGGTCTTCAAGCTGAAAATTATAAGGTAATCTGTTGAGAGTATCTCCAAGCATTTTGAAAGGTCCCATATAATTATCGGCTTCAAATGCTCGCATTTTCCTGATAACATTACCGTTTTCCTTCACATTATCTTTTCCTACTACATAGGCTTTCCCATTTTTGGAAATACACATTGCAGGATTATTTATTGGAATTACTGGTTTATCTATTATTTCCCAAGGTCCTGTTATTTTATCAGAAATTGCATATCCTGTATGTCCTGAAGGGATACCAAGGAAGTATAATAGGTATTTATCTTTGATTTTCATTATTTTAGGATTGTGTAAGCCTACTTGCCCCCATTTATGTGGAAAGGTTGATGGCTTCATTACTGTTTCCTTGTATTCATATGGGCCGAACAATGATTTAGATGTTGCTCTAATGATATGACTTGTTCCCCAGAATGCAGTGTCAGCCCATCGTGAGCAGAACATGTGATATACGTTGTCAACTTTAATTATAGCAGGACACCATACCGAATAGCCTTTCATTTTGAAGATTGCAGTTTTAGGAACCGGTAGCATTGCATCACGAAAAGGATTTTCGGTTTCATATGATGCTTCATAAGCAGTTTCTTTTTTACTTAAAACATCCTTTATTTTAAGTTTGACATGTTTCATGTTGTTCCTGTTTGAAGAAAAACCAACATATAATAAATACGTTCCAGGAGCTGTTATTTTTCGATTATTACCCCAGAGCACCTGTAAATTACCAGGGGTTAAATTAAATTCGACTAGCTGTTTCTTACCCAGTTTGCCTGATATTTTTTTTGTTAATTTCAAAGAGTCTCTGGGTGTTTCAAAAAATTGCCCAAGTTTTGAAATATATAGATTAATATCTTGCTCTTCGTTTGTTTCGCTGTTGTTTATAACTGAAACCTTTAAGGTAACACTTCCATCTCTGTCTATTTCTTGATCAGAGAGTTCTAATTTTGTTATTTGAAACTTTTCTGGCGTATTACAGGCACTTGCCAATAAAACCAAAATTATCAATTTTAAGACCTTCATTTTATTTTATTTTATCGTTTCATTTGTATTTTCTCTTATTACTTCAGATATCTCAAACGCTTTTTCTATAGTTTGAATGGTCCTTTTGTTATTGTAATATCTTGTTTGGTGTTCTCATTCTTATTGCATGATATCGTTAATAAGAATACTCCTATAAGAGTCAATAAAAATATCTTCTTCATATTAATTTGATTTGTTTTTATAAAAATACATCACTGCTTAAATATAGAGTGTCGAATTCGATAAAATAAAGTTATTTAGCGGTTAAATTATATGTTAAGTAGAATTAACATCCTTCTAGTCATAGTAGCTCACATTTATTTTATGTCTTTTATTTTAGTACTTTTACTATTATGAAAAAACCTTTAGATATTACATTAATTGAGAGTTGTTTAAAGAAAATATGCGGAGATCGTATGTTTGAAAAATCTCCTAGAAATGTTAGACTACTAAAGTTTTTGGTTGAATGTTCGAATCTTGGAAAAGATGTGAATGAATATGTAATTGGTTTTGAATTATTCGAAAAGAATTACGAACCTCACAAAAACGATAGTAAGGTTCGTGTTTATATGTATAATTTGAGAAAAAAATTAAAAGAGTATTATACAACTGAAGGGAAAAATGATCCGCTTGTTTTTAAGCTCGAGAAAGGACAGTATAATTTAAGTTTTGAAAAAAGAGATTCGAGTTCTTATTGCGAAGAAAGTAAACCTAAATATTTTGTGAATAAAATAATTACTAAAAATAGAATTATTGGTTTGTTCTCAATTTTAGCTATTGTATTTGGCTCCGTATATTTTACAAGTCTTTTGAAAGAGGACATGTATTTATGGAATGATTTTTTTAAAAGCGAGAAGAATATATGCATTATGGCAGACCAAATCATTGTCTGGCATACACTTGGCAATAAATTGGCACCAACAATGCATAAGGATATAAACAACAAAGCAGATTATATTTCTTATTTGCAAAAGCACCCAAATGATTCGATGAGGTTGGCAAATTATACGTTGTTTTCTAAAATGGCCCCTTTTTCTGTAAAAAAACTTACAGAGTTATTTGTAAAGCATAAAAGTAATTTTGGGTTGCGTTTAGAAAGTAATTTTGAGTTAGATGAATTACGAGATAATAATCTCATTTATATTGGGCAATTGAAAACTATGAGTACTTCTAAACCTATATTTTTAAAAAATAGCAAGGTGTTTAGAAATCAATCAGATATGTATAGTTTTGTTGCTACCAGAGAAAACAGAAAAATAGAATATAAAAACAGTTTGGAAGATGGAATTCGCTTAGAGTATGCCTTAGTTTCTTTCGCAAAACTTGAGAATGGAAAAAGAGCCTTGTTTTTTGTTTCTAACAATGATATTGGTGTATTGGCAACAGTAAATAACTTTTTGAATAAAGAATGGTTAGATAATTTTTATAAGGGAATTCCGAAGGATAAAAAGTATTTTAACGCATTATTTGAAGTTAAAGGAATTAATAGAACTGAAATTGAATGTAAGTTAGTTGAGCTTGAGACTTTGGATTAAGGTTTGAAAGTTTAAATTTGCCAAAAATAAGCTTACAATAAAATGCAAATCTTAAACTTCATACAAAACAAAACAAATCTTCCAATAAAAGGAATTGAAAACACGGTTCAGTTATTAAATGAAGATTGTACTATTCCATTTATTTCTCGTTATAGAAAAGAACGAACAGGAAATTTAGACGAAGTTGAAATAGGAGAAATAGTAAAATTTAAATCTCAGTTTGAGGAATTAGAAAAACGAAAAACAGCTATTTTAAAAGCTTTAGAAGAGCAAGAGGTTTTAACGACTGAATTAAGACAAAAAATTGAAGCTACAACGGACTTAACTGTTTTAGAAGATATTTACCTTCCTTTTAAGAAAAAACGCAAGACAAAGGCTGAAACTGCTCGAAAGAATGGTTTAGAACCATTGGCTAAAATGATAATGAGTCAGCGAGTAAACGATTTGGATCATACAGCTTCAAAATATATAAATAAGGAAGTTGCAGATAAAGATAGTGCATTAGAAGGTGCTCGTTTTATTATTGCGGAGTGGATTAATGAGCGCACGGATATTAGGAACAATATTCGATATCAATTAGAAAAATATGCGAGTATTACCACAAAGGTTATAAAAGCTAAGGTTGAAGATGAAAAAGCTCAAAAGTTTAGAGATTACTTTAATTGGTCTGAAAGTTTAAACCGTTGTCCTTCTCACAGATTATTGGCCATTTTAAGAGCAGAAAAAGAAGGTTTTATTCGTGTTAAAATTGAGATTGATAATGAACGTGCATTGGAAAAAATGGAAGACAGAATCATTCGTTCTAAAAGTGAATGTAGTGAACAAATTAGTTTTGCTGTAGAAGATTCCTATAAGCGATTGTTATTTCCATCATTATCAAACGAAGCGTTAAATATTGCAAAAGTAAAAGCTGATGATAACGCAATTGAAGTATTCGCTAAAAATTTGAAGCAATTATTATTAGGTGCACCTTTAGGCGAAAAAACTATTTTGGCTATTGATCCTGGTTTTAGATCGGGTTGTAAAGTAGTTTGTTTAAATGCACAAGGAGGCTTGGTGCATAACGAAACTATTTATCCACATGCTCCAAAAAATGATTCTATTGGTGCAATGAAAAAAATTAATTCATTGGTAGACGCTTATAAAATAGAAGCAATTGCAATTGGTAATGGAACAGCATCTCGTGAAACGGAACATTTAATTCGTAAAATGCGTTTTAATAAAGATGTTGAGGTTTTTGTGGTAAGTGAAGCAGGTGCAAGTATTTATTCAGCTTCAAAAATTGCTCGTGATGAATTTCCAAATTATGATGTTACTGTTCGTGGTTCGGTTTCAATAGGGCGTCGTTTAGCGGATCCGTTGGCGGAATTAGTGAAGATAGATGCAAAATCTATAGGAGTTGGACAATATCAGCACGATGTTGATCAAACTAAACTTAATACTTCTTTAGATACTGTTGTTGAAAGTTGTGTAAATTCTGTTGGTGTAAATGTTAATACGGCAAGTACTTCTTTACTAAGTTATGTGTCTGGTATTGGACCTAAATTGGCAGAAAATATTGTAAAGTATAGAGATGAGAACGGCCCTTTTATTTCAAGAAATGATATTAAAAAGGTAACTCGTTTAGGTAATAAAGCGTATGAACAAGGTGCGGGATTTTTACGAATTAAAAATGGGAAAAATCCTTTAGATGATTCAGCCGTGCATCCTGAAAGTTATAAAGTTGTTGAAATAATGGCAAAAGATGAAGGCTGTACTGTTCATGATTTAATTGGTAATAAAGAAGTTCTTCAAAAAATTGACCTTGTAAAGTATACTTCTGCTACTGTTGGTTTGCCTACATTAAAAGATATTGTTGCAGAGCTTGAAAAACCAGGGTTAGATCCAAGGGAAAAAGCCAAAGTATTTACTTTTAATCAAAATATAAGAAGTATTACTGATTTACATGAAGGGCAATTATTACCCGGTATTGTGAATAATATAACAAATTTTGGTTGCTTTGTAGATATAGGTATTAAAGAAAGTGGTTTAATACACGTTTCAAACTTATCTGATAAATTTGTTAGTGATATAAGTTCAGTTGTTAGCTTACACCAACAAGTTATAGTTAAAGTATTAGAAGTAGATGTGGCTAGAAAACGTATTCAATTGGCTTTGGTTAAATAAAAAATAGTGATTCTTTGCTTATACTAATATTTACAGTTGTATTCTGGGTGAAGGTTTTTTAGTTAAGTTTTAACTGTTCTTTTCAAATAAGAGAGTTGATTATCTTGAGTATGATAAAGGAATGTATTTCTTAAGTTAATAGTGCTAGTTAAATTCTTTAACTTGGAAAGTGCGTAAAGTATATACAAAAAAAAAGGCTACCAAATTGGTAGCCTTTTCATAATATAGTAATATCCCACAAGTTAAAATTTAAACCCAAGTTTAAATGAATATTGGGCAAAGAATGAAACTGTACTATTTTCTACTTCTAAATTTCTCAATTCAGGAGCAGGAGACTTAACGCTAGTTGCGTAAGTATAAGATGCTGGTTTAATCTCGAAACCTGCAAATAATCCTTTTGCTATATAGTAATCTGCACCAGCAATAAACTGTGCACTATAAGCTGTTACTTCGTAATGACGAGCTCCTGTATCAGGGATACTTACATTACCACTTATATCAATAGAAGCTGGTGTAAACACAGAACTTCTAGCGTAATCAAATGGTAAGTTTATACCTACATAAGGAAATAATCTCTCATTGTTTGTTTTCAATAAATATTCAGCTCCAATAGAGAATTGTGCCTGAATTTCTTCAGTTGAATCTACTGTACTGTATCCTGGTATAATAACAGCTCCTGTAGTAGGATCGTTAACACCTGGAATATTTACTTGGTAAGGAGTGTTTCTTAATATTGCAGCACCACTAACTTTTAATGCTACTTTATCACTAACATAATATCTAAATTCAGCACCAGTCATATTAGATATGCTGTTATCATTAGCGCTAACTTCACTAACAACTAAATCAGTACTCATAACAGTACTTCCTGTTCCAGCGTAAGCGCTAGATGTACTAGAAGTAGGTACTTGACCTGTTAGATTATAATTAGCAAAATTACCTCTACCAAATAACATTTGAGCAGTAAAGTCTCCTCTTTTTGGCGCAAATCTAGGACTGTGTTCACAAGTATCTTGTGCACAAGCATCTTTGCTTTGAGAATCTTTATCTTGAGCATTCATACCAACAACAGTAAATATTGAAAGTAGAAAGCTAAAAATTATTTTGTTTTTCATATTGTTAAAGTTCTTTAAGATTTGACTAATTTTAGTTTAATAGAGACTGGAAGATAAACTTCCAGTCTCAATTTATTTCTTAAAAAAACTTTACTAGTTCATTAAAAGTTCCATTCTAGCTAAAATACTAGCAGCAGAATCTTCTGTGTATTCAATTTCAGTTTGAATTTCAACTAATTGACGTTTATCATCTTCAAGCTTAGCAGCAGCATCTTCTTCAGTTACCATGTCTTTAGCAATTAATACTTCAGCTTGCTCAATGTCTTTAATTAAACCATCTTTAGCAGAGTAAGAAGTACCATCAATAGTTACTGCTTCACCGTCGATATCATAGTTTTCCATTGCAATTGCATCTTTAACCCATTCTTCAAATGATTCTACATTTTTAATTGCATAGGCAGCATCACTAGGATCGTTATCTAATAAATAGAACTGAACGTGGTTAATGATATTTGTAATTTTATCTTGCTCAGCTTTGTTAGCCTGTACTTGAACAGCTACCATATCTCTAGCTATTTCAGCATTTAATAAATCAGCTAATAAAGGTAAGTAACCAGAATCATTATAATTTGCATTACTTCCATTAGTTTGACCATAATCACCAGAATTTTCAACTACAGAAAATGTTTGTGTTTCGTGATCCCATAAAAGAGAACTAGTATCATAACCAGCAGCAGCTTTTAAGTCAGCTAATTGAGCGTCGTATATAGCTTTAAGTGCTTCATCAGCAACTAATAAATCAGCAATCTTAGCAATATCTTTTGTTGCTTCAGTTATTGTTTTAGCATTTGAATCTGAATTATTATTACCAATTTCATTATATGGACTTACGTACTCTACAGTTTGTAAAGCTTCAAGTTTTTCCATTTCCCAAACTAACATGAAATAAGCATTTCTTAATTCTTGGTAAGCAGAAGGAGTGTAAGAACCTTTAGCAACGTGTGGTAATAAGTAAAGTCTTTCTTTATCACCAGCAGCGTTAACTTCTTCTTCTAATGCTTGGTATTGGTTACCAGTACCAACAACAGCTTGATTATTTACATCGTACGCATCATCAGCCATAGCATCTGGAGTTAAATCATACCATACAGAAAATTCAGTTTCCCAACTTTCTGGGTTACCTGGACGGAAATCATTACCTAAAGCAGCGTTAGCCGTTTGTACAGCAGCTTCAGCTACAACAACGTTATAGTAAGCAGTTGCTTTTTCAGCGTTACTGTAAGGACTTGTAATTGCTGTTCCAACAACAACGTTAGTCATATCAGTACCAATTGCAGCTTGTGCAGCTTGTGCATCATTTTGAGCAGCAGTTTTTTTAGCAGCTAAAGCATTTAAATCAGAACTAGTAAAACTAGTTGGAGGTACAGCATACCCTAAAGCAGCATAAGCGAAATCTAATTCTGCTTGAGCATCAGCAATAGTTTTAGCTTCTAAACTATTAGTACCTTGTAAAGTATTTAAAGCGTTTTCAGCTATTTGAGCTGCAGCTGCAGCATCAATTAATTCAGTTAAATTATCTGTAGGAGTATCATCAGCTTCAATTTCAACATAAAATGCTTTTGTATCAGCTAAAGCTTCATCTTTATCTGCAGTATTTACTCCTGCAGAAGCATCAAATTCACTATAACCAGCAACAACTGGAATAGCAGGAACTGAACCAGCTACATAAGTTAAAGGATACCAAAAACCACTACCAGTGGTTGGTAATTCTTGCCAAGTTGCTACTTTTACATATGAAGTTGCAATAGCACCATCAGTATGATCACCAATTAATGTATTAGGAAATGTTGTACCACCGTCAGTACCATCAGTCCAAGTTGATCCAGAAGGGTCAGCGTTAAAAGCAAGTTGAGCAGCTTCTTCTCTTGCAGCAGCATCGTCAAATGTATCTTGAGCAGCTTGAATACTTGCAGGTAAAGTTCCTGTAGCAGCAAGGATAGCACCTTTTAATGCAGATTGTAAGTCATTTAACATAATTGCTGGTGCACCAAATGTAGTAGAGACAACAGTATATTTAGCAATACTATCATACTCAGCTTTAGCTTGTATTGCAGCTAATTCTGCATTCCATACTTTATCCCAAGCAGTAACTTCAGTTATAGGAGAATCAGTAATTTTTGGATCTTTAACAGCATCAGGAGAGTCATTAGTGTAATTTACACCAACAGCAGCTTCAGCAGCGGCTACATCATCTTTAGCCGTTTGTACACCAGCTTCAGCAGTAACAATATAAGCTTCAGCATCAGCAACAGCAGTTTCAGCAGCAGGAATTGCAGCTATATTATCGTTAGCTGTAGCAATAGCTTTATCTGCAGCTTTATCTGCATTATTGTGAGCAGTAATTAAAGCGTTAATACCATCAACCTCATTTTGTTTTGTGTTTATATCAGAAAAATCTTGATTTGCAGCTTCAAAAGCAACTTTAGCTTCTGTAAATGCATTTTCTTTAGTTGCTAAATCTACACCTAAAGCCATTTGAAGATCTTTTAAATCTTCAATTTGTTGCTCTAAATCAGTAGTTTGTTGTTGAGCATCTGAAGGAGTTAAACCTTCTAAACGAGCAATTTCAGCTTGAGCATCTAATAAACCTTGATTTAATTCAGCTAAATCAGCAACTAAACCAGCACGTACAAAAGCAGCAGTTTCATCACCGTAAGTACCTGTTAAAACTAACTCAGCTTTTGCAATGTCATTCATTTTAGAAATTTCATCTACGTAAAGTTGATCTAAATCACCAATTCTACTTGTGTACTTACCTGCTAAATTAGTTAATAAAGCATCTTTAGCTTCAGCAACAGCATCAGCATAAGCAACTAATGCAACTTGATTTGCAGATTTTGCTTCTTCTAGCAAACCTAACTGTTTTTCTAACTCAACATCTAATTGAGCAGCAAACTTTTGAAGATCTTGTGCATCTTTTGCAGCGTCATAAGTATTCTGAATTGTTTGAGATTCAGTGTCAGCATCTTTCTCACGTGCATTAGCTAATTGTACTTCTGCTAGTGCCAATTGGTATTGAGCTTTAGCTTCTTCTTTAGAAGCAATAGCTAATTGAACTTGAGCGTCAGCCTCTTTTAATGTGGCTTGTGCTTTAAGGAATTCTGCTTGCGCCAAGTATACTTGGTCTACAGCGTCAGAAACTCCGTCATCAATACATGATGTGAAGTTTAAACTTAGTAAAGTAGCAAATAGTACTACCGACAATTTTTTTAAATTTTTCATTTTGTAACTTTTTAATTAATATTCTTTAAAATTTAAATAGGTTAATAAACTTGTGTTATTACAATTAGTTAACAAAACTACATAAAATATTTAATTATGCAATAGTTGATATGCGAAAACTAATGTTTTTTTGACGGTTAATAAGTGTTAGAGTGTGTTGGCTTATGTAAAAGGTTAAAAAACAATAGTTTATGTTTGGTTTTTATGCTGTTTTTATTGAGTGATTATTGCAATTATTAGTGATAGATTATGATATTTAGAATTTTTATTTGTTTTTTTTAAATAAAAGTGAGTTAAAAAAGTCAACTTTCTAAATTTAAAGGATTAAAACCTGCGTTTTTAATTAAGAATTGACAAATTAAAGGATTTATTCAAGTTGATTTTTTAATCTATAATATTTAGCTGTAAAGTTAATTTTAGAGGTGCAGTGAGATATATTTCATTTTTGAAGATTAACTTAATTTTTTAGTTTCTGTAAATTGTGTGATTTTTTAAAAGTACGTTTAAAAATGTTTAAGGTAAGATTTTATATATAATAGGAGTCGAATAAATTTTTTGTATATTACGTGGTAACTAACTAAAATTAAAAGGAATATGAGAAATTATAGAAATGAAGTGTGGAAACCTTATAAAAATGAATTGTTAGTTGTTGAAGATGAATATTTAATTTCTAATTATGGTAGGGTACAACGAAAAAAGATAGATAAAGAAGATTGGGAATTATCAAAAACCTCTTTAGTTGGTGGGTATGATACCTTTTGGGTAAGAAAAAAAGGCAGAGATAGATCTAGTTATTGCTATACACATAGAATTGTAGCTGAATTATTTTGTGATAAAAAAGAAGATCAAGTTTATGTGATTCACTTAAATTTTGATAAACTAAATAATGAATCTTCAAATTTAAAATGGGTGAATAAATCAGAAATGTTTTTACATCATAAAAAAAACCCTAAAAAGTTAGAGCGATTTGGTAAAAGAACCTATTCTAAATTAACTGAAGGTAGAGTGCGCTTAATTAAAAAGAAAATATTTGATCCTAATAGAAAAACTAGGTTAAAAATGATTGCGAAGCAATTTGGAATTTCTGAAATGCAGTTATATAGAATAAAATCTGGTGAAAACTGGGGTAGTGTAAAAATTGATATTGAGGATAGTAACAAAGATTAAAATTATAGTAAGTGAGTTTGTTTAAATTTAACCTATATGAAAATAAAAAATTGCGTACATTCTCTATTACCTTGTAAAAGATAAATAAATTATATGAAAAAAAATTGCCTGGAGTGTGGTGCAATACTTAAAGGAAGGATAGATAAAAAGTTTTGCTCCGATTATTGTAGAAATTCTTACAACAATAAAATTAATAAGGACAGTAAAAATTTAATAAGAAATATTAATAACCGTCTTCGTAAAAATCACAAATTATTATCGGAGTTAAATGTTACTGGTAAAACTAAGGTTACAAGAACAAAATTATTGGATGGTAATTTTGATTTTAATTTTTTCACTTCTATTTACATTACTAAAACAGGGAATACCTATTATTATATTTACAACCAAGGTTATTTAGCTTTAGAGAATGATTATTATTTGTTAATAAAAAAGGAATAGTAAGTTTTCTGTTGAAGTATTTTAAAGCACATTCTATTTTATTAATGTGTTTAGGTTTTTGTTTCTTATAAATTATATAAAAAATAAAGCTGATTAAAAAGAGGGATTTTAGCAAACTAATTAGAGTTGAGGATAATCTGTTTTATCTCTTAATATTGTTTTTTAATTAGTTATAATAATAAGGAGTAGCATTTTTTATAAAAAAAAGACCGCAAGAATATTTTCTTGCGGTCTTTTTATTTTACTAAAAGTATATAATCTTAAAAGTAATTAAGATTTATGATATTCTGTAATTCTCATTGTGTTAGCCATACCTCTTTCTTTTACTGGCATTGAAGTTACGTTAATAGCAAAATCCCCTTCACGTAAATATCCACGTTCAGCTGCTAAATTGTTAATATCTTCAATTGTTTGATCTGTACTTACAAACCTATCATAGTAAACTCCTTTTACACCCCATAATAAATTTAGCATTGCTAAAACTCTTTTATTTGATGAAAATACTAAAATATTAGATGTTGGTCTCCAAGATGAAATATGAAAAGCAGTAAATCCTGAATCAGTTAATGTTGTAATTACTTCTGCATTAACAGAATTTGCAACTAAAGCAGCTTGATGACAAATTGTTTTTGAAACATAACGTTCATTAATACACTGAATATATTTTTCAGGCATAGAAATTAATGGTGAATTTTCAACATTTTCTATAATTTTACGCATTTGTTGAATTACCGCTAATGGAAATTTACCCATTGCTGTTTCACCAGATAACATAACTGCATCTGCACCATCCATAATAGAATTTGCAACATCATTAACTTCGGCTCTTGTTGGAACTTGATTATCAATCATAGTTTCCATCATTTGTGTAGCGATAATTACTGGGATATGAGCTTTTTTAGCTTTTAATACCAACCTTTTTTGAATTAAAGGAACTCTTTCCATTGGTACCTCAACACCTAAATCACCACGAGCAACCATTAAGGCGTCACAATAAGGTGTTAATTTATCTATATTATCAACAGCTTCTGGTTTTTCAATCTTAGCTATAATAGGAATTTTGTGATCAGAATTAGCTTTAATAATATCTTGTAATAATATTAAATCTTCAGGTGTTCTTACAAAAGATAAAGCTATCCAGTCTACATCTAACCCAATAGCAAAAAGAACATCTTTATGATCTTTTTCAGTAAGTGCAGGTAAAGAAATCTTTGTATTTGGTAAGTTAACTCCTTTTTTAGATTTTAAAGGTCCACCACGTAAAACTTTAGTTGTTACATTAGTTTTTCTATCAGTGTCAATAACTTCAAATAATAATTTACCATCGTCAACTAAAATATGTTCACCAGCCTGAACGTCTTTTGGGAAATTTTGATAAGTCATAAATGCCTTCTCATGAGTTCCTTCACATTGTTCAGTAGTAAAAGTAAATGTATCTCCAGTATTTAACTCAATACCATCTTGCATAATTCCAACGCGTAATTTTGGTCCTTGTAAATCAGCTAATACTGCTACATGGTAGTTACAACGTTCATTTATTTCTCTAATGATATTTACTCTTCTTATAACATCAGGATATTCGGCGTGAGAAAAATTTATTCTAAATACATTTACACCGGCTTTTATCATACTTTCAATAACCTCTTTATTGTCGCAAGCGGGGCCTAAAGTTGCTACTATTTTGGTGCGTTTTCTGTTTTGTGCCATAATTAAAAAATTAGGTTATTTTTTGATTTTAAAGTGTTAGTTTCTATTTGGTAAGTGGTAATTATTTGTTCAATACTATTTAATTTTTCAATTAAATTGAAAATATAATTCGGATCGCATCCTTCAATCTTAAGCAGATAATCTACTCTTTTTTTTTCTGGTATTAAATAAGATGTTGTGCTATATTCACCTCCAAATAATCCATCAGCATATTGTTCATTATTAACATTTAAAAATTTATTATTAATAAGGTAATAGTTGATGAAGGTTTTTTCATTTTTATATTCGAATAAAGGGAATTGAGCATTAGAGTTTTTAAAGTCTAAATTTTCCTTATATCTGGTAAAATTAAAATTTAGATGTTTATTAATTAAATAAGCCAATCTAAAATCTTCTTCGGTTGAATGAATTCCAACCAATAAATAATCATCTTCTAAATCAAACGTTAAATGCTGCATGTAAAGAATGAGTATTAATGTTGCAAAAGTACTATTGTTTAGTAATAGATACTAATTATTTTACGAAATCGTATTCGACATAACCAATTTTAAATATTGGATATTTCTTGTTGAAAAGCAAAATATGCTCTTTTTGCAGCTGTCTCTTCAGCTTTTTTCTTAGAAGTTGCCCTTCCTTTTGAAATTATTTTTCCGTCTAAAAAAAGTTTAACACTAAAATGTTTTACAATGTCATTTGCGGTGTCTTCATAAACTTCAAAAACAAATTCTTTTTTTACTTTTTGGCACCATTCAATAAATATACTTTTATAACTTGTTATTTTTCCTTCAAGTTTTGGTACATCTACATATGGGTTAATAACTCTTTTAAAAATAAACTTGTTGCAATATTTATAACCTCTATCTAGATAAATAGCTCCAACTAGTGCTTCAAATATATTTCCATGTACATTTTCACCAAATTTAGATTTTGCAACATTGCTTCTAACAAATCTAAATAAATCTAAGTCTTTACCAAGTTCATTTAAATGTTCTCTACTTACAATTTTAGATCTCATTTGAGTTAAGTAACCTTCATCTCCAGAAGGTACTTCTTTAAATAAAAATGAAGCAATTACAGCACTAAGCATAGCATCACCTAAAAATTCTAAACGTTCATAATTTAAAGGATGCCCTGTTTTGTTATCATATTCTTTAATAGAACGATGAATAAACGCTTTCTTATAAAGGTGTATATTTTTTGGTGTAAAACCTATTATTTTTTTTAAGTCAACAACAAATGCCTCGTCCTTAGCAGAACGAGTTTCAATAATTTTTCGAATGAATTTCATTCAGTTATTTTATTCAAATTTTTTAAAGAGCACACAAGCGTTGTGTCCTCCAAAGCCAAATGTGTTGCTCATTGCAACTTTCACATCACGTTTTTGTGCTTTATTAAACGTGAAATTTAATTTACTGTCAATTCGGTCATCATCGGTAAAATGATTTATGGTAGGTGGTACAATACCATTTTTTATTGCTAATATTGAAGCAATAGCTTCTATAGCACCAGCCGCACCTAATAAGTGACCAGTCATTGACTTGGTTGAGTTAATGTTTAAGTTGTAAGCGTGTTCGCCAAAAACTTCAATAATAGCTTTAGATTCTGCAATATCACCAAGAGGTGTAGCAGTACCGTGCATATTAATAGCATCAACATCTTCTGGTTTTAAACCAGCATCTTTTAAACAGTTTCTCATTACATTTTTAGCTCCTAATCCTTCAGGATGTGGTGCTGTAATATGGTGAGCATCTGCAGAAAGGCCTCCACCGCCTATTTCAGCATAAATTTTTGCGCCACGAGCAACTGCGTATTCATATTCTTCTAAAATAAGAGCTCCAGCTCCTTCACCTAAAACAAAACCATCACGGTCTTTATCAAAAGGTCTAGATGCTGTTTTATACTCATCATTGTTAGTTGAAAGTGCTTGTAGAGCGTTAAAACCACCCATACCAGCTATTGCTACAGCAGCCTCAGAGCCACCAGAAACCATAACATCTGCATATCCTAAACGAATATAATTCATAGCATCAATCAAAGCATTTGATGATGATGCACATGCTGATACAGTTGCAAAATTTGGTCCTCTAAATCCATATTTAATAGAAATTTGACCAGGTGCAATATCAGCAATCATTTTAGGTATAAAGAAAGGGTTAAATCTAGGAGTACCATCGCCATTGGCAAAATTAATACACTCGTTTTGGAACGTTTCTAAACCTCCAATACCAGCTCCCCAAATTACACCAACTCTATCTTTATCTAAGTTTTCTAAATCAAAGTTGGCATCGCTAATGGCTTCATCAGATGCTATTGAAGCATACTGTGAAAATTTATCCATTTTGCGAGCTTCTTTACGGTCAATAAAATCAAGAACATTGAAATTTTTAACCTCGCAAGCAAAACGAGTTTTGAACTTGGATGCATCAAAATGTGTTATTGGAGCTGATCCGCTAACACCGTTAACAAGCCCGTTCCAATATTCTTCAATATTATTTCCTATTGGAGTCAATGCTCCAAGTCCAGTTACTACTACTCGTTTTAATTCCATATGAAAATTACTTTTTAGCTTCTTCTATATAGCTAATTGCTTGACCTACAGTTCCAATGTTCTCTGCTTGATCATCTGGTATTTGAATATCAAATTCTTTTTCAAATTCCATGATTAATTCAACAGTATCAAGTGAGTCTGCTCCTAAATCGTTAGTAAAGCTAGCTTCTGTTGTTACTTCATTTTCGTCAACGCCTAATTTATCTACGATAATGGCTTTTACTCTTGATGCAATGTCTGACATATTTTTTTTAATTTAAATTTAATTACTCGGCAAAAATATAAAACTTTTATGAATTCAAAATCTTTTAAACAATAAAAGATTCTATGCATACATAATAAATCTATTTTTTTTTATATTTTATGGGTAATTGTTACTAATAATTTGTTTTATTTGTGAAGAACAAGTTTTTAATTATGAATCGTATAGTAATACTGGCTTCAGGTTCTGGGTCAAATGCCGAGAACATTATAAAGTACTTTAATAATAATGAATCTATTTCTGTTACTCAGGTGCTTACCAACAAGAAAGATGCCAAAGTTTTAGAAAGGGCTAAAAGGTTGAATATCAGTAGTGGTATTTTTAATAGAGAGGAATTTTCAAAGTCTAATGTTGTGTTAGATATTTTAAAAAAGAAAGCTGATTATATTATTTTAGCAGGTTTTCTTTGGAAAATACCGGAGACTATTATTGAGGCTTTTCCAAATAAAATAATTAATATTCATCCTGCTTTATTACCAAAATATGGAGGAAAAGGGATGTATGGAATGCATGTTCATGATGCGGTTGTAGAAAATAAAGAAAAAGAATCTGGGATAACAATTCACTTTGTAAATGAGAATTATGATGAAGGTGCTATTGTTTTTCAGAAGAAATTTGAAGTTTTACCGTCAGATTCTGCGGAAGATGTAGCAAATAAAGTACATACATTAGAGTATGAGAATTTCCCGAAAGTTATTGAACAAGTTATTTTAAAAAATGGCTAAAAAGAAATTTTACGTTGTTTGGAAAGGGCATAAAAAAGGAGTTTTTACTTCTTGGAATGTTTGTAAAAAGCAAATCACAGATTTTAAAGGTGCTCAATACAAGGCATTTGTATCTAAAACAGCTGCGGAAAAAGCATTAGAAGGTAGATATGAAGATTATGTAGGTGTAGATACTAAAAGAGTAAAACTTTCTTCTGAAGAATTAAAAAAAATAGGACTACCTATTTATCCTTCTTTATCAGTTGATGCAGCTTGCGCAGGAAATCCTGGAAAAATGGAATATCGCGGAGTAGATTCTAAATCAAAAAAACAATTATTTATTCAAGGTCCTTTTGAACAAGGAACAAATAATATTGGAGAATTTCTGGCATTAGTTCATGGACTTGGTTTTTTAAAACAGAGAAATAGCAACCTTCCAATTTATTCAGATTCTAAAATAGCAATGAGTTGGGTTAAAAAAGGTCAGTGTAGAACAAATTTACAAATTACTTCAAAAAATAAAGAATTATTTGATTTTGTAAAACGTGCTGAAAAATGGCTGAGTGAAAATAAATACACCACAAAAGTTTTAAAATGGGAAACCAAAGCTTGGGGAGAAATACCTGCTGATTTCGGGAGAAAATAGATTAATTAATGATTAATTTGGAGTTGTTTTCAATTTATCACGCCACCTAGAACTTGATTACTCATTAAATTTTATATTATGGAATTCGTGATTGTTCAAATTACGGGTCTCATCCAACTCTTCTTATTTATTATGTGATGCTGAAATAAATTCAGTGTAATGCTGAATTTATCAAAGATAATGCGTCATCCCGAACTTGATTCGGGATCTCATAATATGGTAAACGTAAGGCTAATGAAACAGGTTCAGCATGTTGGGTGGATTGATATTAGTGCTTAATAAAATAGTTTTGTAACATCTAATTTAACTCAACATCGTTTTAGCTCTAACTAAAGCATCATATAATATATCTACTTCTTCAAAAGTATTGTAAAAAGAGAATGAAGCTCTAACTGTTCCAGGAATGTTATAAAAAGCCATAATTGGTTGCGCACAATGGTGTCCGGTTCTAACGGCAATTCCTAATTTATCAATAATTGAACCTATATCAAATGGGTGAATATCACCTATATTAAATGAAATTACTGAAGTTTTATTTTTAGCAGTCCCATAAATTTTTAAGCCTTCAATTTGTAACAATTTTTTTGTAGCGTAATTAAGCAATTCATCTTCATACTTGGCAATATTATCAAAGCCAATTTCATTCATATAATCTATAGCTGCTCCAAAGGCAATTCCGCCGGCAATATTTGGAGTTCCAGCTTCAAATTTATAAGGTAAATCTGCATAGGTAGTTTTTTCAAAAGTTACCTGTTTTATCATTTCTCCACCACCTTGGTATGGAGGTAATTTATTTAACCAATCTTCTTTACCATATAAAACACCAACTCCAGTTGGCCCACATAATTTATGAGCTGAAGCAACATAAAAATCAACATCTAAGGCTTGAACATCTGGTTTTAAATGTGGGCAACTTTGAGCTCCATCAATTAAAACAGCCGCTCCAACCTGGTGAGCTTTATCAATAATTTCTTTTATTGGGTTTATGGTTCCAAGTGCATTTGATACGTGATTTACAAAAACTAACTTTGTTTTATTAGAAAGTAAATTATCATAAGCATCCATTAATAACTCCCCTTCAAAATTCATAGGAATTACTTTTAAAATAGCACCTGTTCTTTCGCAAAGCATTTGCCAAGGAACAATATTTGAATGATGCTCCATAGTTGAAACAATAATTTCATCTCCTTTTTTTAATAATGAAGTAAACCCTGTAGCCACAATATTTATACTGTGTGTTGTACCTGCAGTTAGTATAATTTCATAATTTTTATTTGCGTTAAAATGATGTTGTAATTTTATACGAGTTTCTTCATAAGCGTCGGTAGCTTTCTGACTTAAGGTATGAACGCCACGGTGTATGTTTGAATTTATTGTAGAATAGTAATTTACAATACTGTCTATTACTACTTGTGGTTTTTGGCTTGTAGCTGCATTATCTAAATAAACAAGAGGCTTTCCGTTAACTGTTGTTTTTAAAATAGGAAAGTCTGCGCGAATTTTTTGAATATCTATCATGTGTGTTTTTTAGAATGATTCTAAATACAAAATTACAAAATTGAAGTTATTTATAGGGTGTGTTCCTGATTTTTTAAACTCACAAAATAAATGTTACATTTGAGAATCATAAAATTTCTATTCAAATGAAAAAAGTATTAAAATTTGGAATATTTCCGTTAGTTGTAATTCTTGTTGCTGTTGTTTGGAACCAATATCCGCGTTTAAATATTATTTCAGGGTTTTCAGCAAAAGGTGTTTGTTCATGTACTTTTGTTGCGGATAGAGAATTATCATCTATTGAAAAAGGAGATAATGGTTTTAGTCCAATTAATATAGCTAAAAACAAAATTAATTTTGATGAAAAATCTGTTACTTCAACGGTTTTTGGGTTAATGAAAAGAAAGGCTATATATAAAGAAGGTGTAGGATGTATTTTGTTACCTAAAAATTCAGACCAAATTACCTTTAAACCAAACCGTTATAAAATTAAAACAGCTTTGCCATTTCCGTATGGCGATTTACCTCAAAAAGATACCGTTTTTTCTGCTATAAATTATAAGAAGTTAAATAATGTAGTAGAAGATTATTTTAATGAAAATACACCTGAAAATACAACACGTGCTTTAGTTGTGCTCTATAAAAATAAAATTATTGCAGAGAAGTATGCGGATGGTTTTGATAAACAAACGCGATTTTTAGGATGGTCCATGGCAAAAAGCTTAATGAGTACCGTTTGTGGGGTAATGAGTAAAAAAGGATTATTAAATAAAGATGAGTTAGCACCAATTGATGCGTGGAAAAATGACAAACGTTCTAAAATTACCATCAATAATTTATTACAAATGAATAGTGGCTTAAATTGGGAAGAGGATTATACCAAAATTTCAGACGTTACAAAAATGTTGTATTTAGAAAGTGATATGACAAAACCTCAAATAAATAAAAAACTAATTAGCAAACCTAATGAGCATTGGTACTATTCTTCGGGTTCAACAAATTTAGTATCTGGTATTATCCGTAAAAAATTTAAAACGCATCAACAATATTTAGATTTTTGGTATTCCCAATTAATAGATAAAATTGGAATGCATTCCATGTTATTAGAAACAGATATGGCAGGTAATTACATTGCTTCATCCTATAGTTGGGCAACAGCAAGAGATTGGGCGCGTTATGGTTTGTTGTATTTAAATAATGGAAATTGGAACGGAGAGCAAATTATAAGTGAAGATTGGGTAAAATATACAACTACACCAACAAACACTTCTCAAGGTGTTTATGGAGCTCAATTTTGGTTAAATTCAAAAGGGCATTTATCAGATGTACCCAAAGACTGTTTTTTTGCAGATGGTTTTCAAGGACAGCGTGTTATTATAATTCCATCAAAAGATTTAGTTGTAGTAAGGTTGGGAGCTACTTATAGTAAAATAAATGAGTTGTTAAAGACAAGACCTATTAAACCTGCCGAAAATAAACACGTAGTTGAATTTGAATTGAATAATATAACCTATAACAATTTGTTAAAAAATATTCTTTCTACAATTAATTAATGAAAACTTTATTTTAACTGAAATAAAATTAAATTATTCCTTTATAAAAACTCTTAACATTAAAACTAAAATGTTAAGAGTTTTTATACAATAATGTGACTTTATATGTAAACTTGGGTCGAATAAATCGATAGGTGTTATTTATGTTACAAAGCATGTCGTTTATGTTAAAGAATATTAAATTGGCTAAGTTTTTGTTGAAATTATGTTAATTTTTTATTTAAAAAAGTAGCTTTGCAGCGTTAAAATATTTTGAATTAGTGCTTTAGGGTAGTGATTTTAAGTTTTTTAATCGTTTTTAATTGAAAATTAATCTATTTAATCGCCTTATTTATAGTTGATTAAGGTGTTTGGTTGAAAAAAATAAAGTTATAATAAAATTTAAGTAAGAATGTTTAATTTTGATTGATAGAATTAATAAAATAAAATGCTAACCCCACTTAGTCTTTTGTTTTTTTATAATTGAAATTTTTGATGAATATTTTGCAATTCTCTTTAAGCAAATATTTCACAAAAAAATAAAAAAATATTTGTACATTCAAAAGGTTATAGCAAGTTATTTTATTAATTCTATCAATCAATATTTAAGTGATTATAAGAATTTCTATATCTAAAATAATAGAATAAAGCCCATAGCAGCTTATGCTATAGAAATAAAATTTAATTATATGGGAAAAAATTACTTTTTTAAGAAAAATTCCGGAAAAAATTATAAACAGACACTTCTTGTCATGTTTATTGCGTTGCTAGGTTTGTTTAATCCTGAATTAAACGCTCAAACTTGTAATTTAAATGCAGGGAATGATCGCATAATTTGTGAAACTGAAAGTTTATTTTTAGGAAATGTTAATTCAATTAATGAAGGTACCACAAATAATATAAAATGGACTCAAATAGGAGGGCCATCAGTTTATATTGTATCACCAACTTCAGAAATAACAGAAGTTATTGGGTATACCGGCGGGAACGATTATACTTTTTTATTGGAAGGTACTTGTATAGATGGTAGTGGAGTTAATTCTCAGTCTGTTTTAATAAAAGTAAATTCTAATACGCAAGCTGAAGTAGGGGGTCCTATATTAGGATGCCCAAGTGGTGGTCCTTACACGCTTTCAGGTAATACTCCTTTACATACATCAGAAAATGGTGTTTGGGTTATTGCTAGCGCTAATAATGCGGGAGTTACTATTATTAATCCTAGTGATCCTAATTCAGAAGTTACGTTTGATGCAACTAAATCTGGAGACACAGTTTTAAGTTGGGTGATTTCAAATGGATTTCCTACTGATGATGTAAATTATTGTTCAACAAGTGATGATTTAGTTGTTACAAATTATGGAGGTGAACAACCAGTAGACGCAGGGCCTGATCAATTAACTGTGTCTGAATGTTATTCAACAACACAGTCTGTTAATTTACGTGCTTCAAATGGAGGTACTGGTAATGGTGGTCAACAAGGTACTTGGTCTGTAGCAAGTAATACAGCAACTACTAATCCGGTTTTTACAAATGAACATAGTAATGTTACTAGTGTTACTAATTTAACAGAAGGAACCTATACATTAAGATGGACAGTAAGTGGGGCTTGTGCAACAGGGTCAGATACTGTTGTTATTGAGATTCCTGCACCTACCCAAACGGTTACAAATGCTAGTACTGGACTGGATCAAGTTTTTTGTGATCCCGTTACTTCTACGGTTTTAACAGCCAATACACCTTTATATGCTGGTGAAACAGTTAAATGGACTCAAATAAGCCCAACATCAACAACAGCAATAATTGAATCTCCAAATAGTTCAACAACAACAGTATCGGGTCTTAATGGATCTAGTACCTATATGTTTAGGTATGCAATTACTGGGCCAGACTTAGGGGATCCAGCTAAAGATTGTACTACTGATAATGATATTTTTGTAAGTTATGCGAACGACCCTGTTACTATTGATTTAAATCCTTCAGGAGACAATACAATTCTTCTGCCTGCAGATGCAGATACGGTTACATTTCCTATTACTTATTCAGGTGGGAATAAATTTAAATATGAAGTAACTGGGCCTAGTGCGATTGATACAAAAGATGATATTAAATATAGTTCTAACGAAATTACGGTTTCAAATTTAAATAGTGCAGGAACATATGTTATTAAAGTAACTAGATACTCTGAAGGTTTAATTGCCACAGAATGTAATGAAGCATCTGAAGATATTACTTTAATTGTTTCTAAAACTATTGTAGAGTTTGACCCAATGGGTGCAAATGCAGGGACGGATTCTGTTTTAAAATGTGGTCTTGACTATACCAAATTACAAGGAAATGATCCCGCATCTCCTCCTGTAGGTGATACTAATGTATATACTGGTTATTGGACACAAACAAGTGGGCCAAGTGTTGCAGTAATTGAAGATGTGAATGATTGGAATACGCGGGTTGATGTTGGAGCTTCTGGAGAGTATACTTTTAATTGGCATATTTCTGGTGGAGCTGGAGCGGATGTTTCATCTGATGAAACTGTTATTACGGTAAGTCTTATTCCAAATTCAGGGATATTAACGTCACCAGGCATAGTTTGTTCTGGAGACTTTTTCTTGGAGGCGGGAGCTCTAGAACCACAAGAAACAGGTGTGTGGACAAGTAGCCCAAGCGCTACCTTTACAGATCCAACTAGTACATCTACATATGTAAATCTATTACCAGCAACTGATTACGTTTTTACTTGGAGCGTTACAACTACCACAGGTTGTGATTATAATACTACAGTTGCTATCTCTACAGATACTAATGTGGCACCTATAGCTGCAAAAGCAGGTGCAGACCAATGTTTATTAGCAGGTACAACATCCGTAACTATGCAGGCAGATGCTACTAATTTTACTGATGCAACACCAAATACAGTAGGAACTTGGACTTTAATAAGTAAGCCTTCTGGAGCAGCTGATCCAATAGAGTTACCTTCAACAGATCCTAACCAGATTTTTTCAGGATTGGAAAAAGGGAAATATGTTTTTGAATGGGAAACTACTAATGGAAGTACTTGTGCCAGTGTAAATACCGATACTGTTTCTATTACTGTTGATGATCCAACATTTATGTATCCTATAACAGGCCCTTCAGATATTTGTTCAACCTTAGATGGTGTTGCAAATGTTCAATTGGTTGCTGGTGATCCTTCAAATGATGGGTTTACAGGAACTTGGGTTCAATTAGATGGAGATAATTCATGGGCTCAAATACAAACCAATAAAGATGAATTAAATAATTCAACTGCAAATTTAACAGATTTTAAACCTGGATATTACAAATTTAAATGGGTTGTAGATAAAGGGCTTTGCGGTTTTTACGAAGATGAGGTAGAATTTAATGTGAATTTACAAGCTAGTGATGCTGGGTTAAATGAAACTTCTGCTAATATTTGTAGCACCACATATGTTTATTCAAATCCTTCGGATCTATCAGAAGTTTTAACATTACCAGTGGTAAATGGTACAGGTACATGGTCTGTAAGTGGACCTAATTCACCAACTATAAATACTCCAAACGGACCTAATTTAGATGTTTCAGGATTAGTGGTAGGCGAGTATACCTTTACCTGGAGTATAACACCACTTAGTACTATGTGTGATGCACCATCACCTGCAACTTTTACATTAACGGTTGATACACCAGCATACGCGGGTGAGGATACTCGTTTATGTAATGCAACCTCTGTTTTGTTGCAAGGTAATGAGGGTTCAGTAGGAAATTGGACTTTAGAATCTACTACAGATGGAACTGCTACTCTTGGTACAATTGCCAATGCAAGTAATACTGCAATTGCAACAATAGTACCGGGGAATACTTATATTTTTAAATATAATACTGGTTCTGATTGTGGAGCAGAGGATGAAGTAATAGTTATAACTGATGCGCCACCAGAAACTCCAATAGCAGGTGATGATCAAGAAATATGTTTAGCTGATGGTAATACAGTAACAATGGCTGGAAATGATGTTGGCCCAAGCACAGGAACATGGACTTTGATTGATGGTCCTGCCGTAGTAAATGGAGCAGCTGTAATTGTTAATCCTAATAGTGGTACAACAGACATAAATGTTTATGATGAGGGGGTTTATGTATTTCAATGGAATTCAAAAAATGCATCACCAAACAACGCATGTTTAGGTGGATTGAATGATTTAGTAACCGTTAGAGCCTATGCGGCTCCAAGTGATGCAGATATATCAACAACGGAAACAAGTGGTACTTCTTGTCAATTATTTCCACAACTTGATGCTAATGCACCAGATAATGGTATTGGAACATGGACTTTAACAGGTACAGCAATAGGTTATACCATTGGAGATATTACAATTGATAATCCAAATAATCCTTCAACAGCATTTACAATAAGAGATCCTTATGCTTTACAAACAGGTGATTATGAGTTTACTTGGACAGTGACAAATGGTACCTGTACAGACGCTGTAGCTACGATTATTTTACATTATCCAGGTGTTCCGCCTGCACCTGCAGATGCAGGAACAGATAAGGTAGTGTGTAATATAAACCCAGCGGGAAGTGTATCTACTACTTTATCAGCAGCAGCAATAGACCCAACAAATACTGGGGAATGGACTATTGTTACCAAACCAGGTGGGAGTGTTGATCCAGTTTTTTCACCGGTTGATGCAGCATCAACAACTGTTTCTGAATTAAAAGAAGGAGTTTATGAACTTATGTGGACAGTAAAAAATGCAGAAGGAAATTGTACATTAGAAGATACAGTTCAAATTACTGTAACAGATGCGGTTGCAAATGCTAACGCAGGTGCAGATAAAGAAATAGCTCAGTTTACTACTTTACAATTAGAAGCAGATGATCCAACAATATCAGGTTCTGGTGAATGGTCATTTGTATCTGGCCCAACAACTCCTAATTTTATAGATTCTAAATCTCCAACAACAATAGTTACAGGAACACAACCAGGAGAATATAGATTTGAATGGACGGTTGAAAATAGCCCTTGTGCTTCAACCAGTGATATTGTTAAGATTACAATTTTTCCTGTTGTAGATTTAAGTATAAAAAAGACTGTTAGTAATACAGCGCCAAACCCTGGAGAGGTTGTTACATTTACAATTAATGTTATAAATACAGGGCCAAATGAAGGTACAGATGTAGATATATTTGATTATTTACCATCAGGGTTTTCTTATGTTAGTTCATCTACAACTTTAGGAACTTATTCAAATATTACAGGACATTGGGTTATTCCAGTATTGCCAGGTAATACTACTGCAACTTTAACAGTTGTAGCAACTGTAAATGCAACAGGTGATTTTACAAATTTTGCTGAGATTGTTTCAGTTGATCAATTTGATCCAGATTCAATACCTGGTAATAATGATGTTACTGAAGATGATAGAGATTTTGCAAATGTGGTAGTAAACGATTCACCAGTTGCAGAAGATAATGGAGTAACAGGAGTTATAACAGGAGCTAATGCTGTAATACCAAATATTTCAGGTAATGATACATTAAGTGATGGAAGTGCTGTAGATACAACACCAGGAACAGGAAATGTAACAATAGTTTTAGATGCAACTAGTGTTCCAGGAGGTGTTTTAGAAACAAATGGAAGTGTAACAGTTCCAAATGAAGGAGTTTGGACTTATAATCCAACAACTGATGAGTTAACATTTGATCCAATTGTTGGTTTTACCGCAAATCCAACACCAATTACATATATTTTAACTGAGACCTCTACAGGTTTAACAGATACAGCTGTTGTAAATGCATCTTATGTGGCTCAAGCACCAGTTCCAGTTGATGATTTAAGTTCAGCAAATACAGCTGGACCAGTAATTGTTGATCCTATACCAGGAACGCCAGGTCAGGATTATGATGCGGATGGAGCTTCTGCAGGAGGAACTATAGATCCTACGCAAGTTAGTTTAGTAGCAACAGGCACTGCAACTAGCGTAATTACTAATGTAGAAGGAAATACAACTAGTTTTATAGAACCAGGAGAAGGAACATGGGAGGTGAATCCAACAACAGGAGCAATAACATTTACTCCAGTATCAGGATTTACAGAAGATCCAACACCTGTATACTATAATATTGAAGATAATGACGGTAATCAGTCATTAACAAATGCTAAGGTTACTATAGATTATGTTCCAGTGGCAGTTGATGATTTAATTACAGGAAATACAGTTGGTAATGATGTTACTATAAACATAACGTCAAATGATACAGAAGGAGATGCTGTAGATTTAACAACTTTTGAATTTGGTAGTGCAGCAAATCCAATACCAGCAGCTTATGTTGATGGAACAGGGTTAATAGCAACAATTCCAAATGAAGGAACTTGGACTTATAATCCAGCAACCGGAGAATTAATATTTGATCCAATTGATGGTTTCACAACAGATCCAACACCAATAGGTTATACAATATCAGATGTTGAAGGAAATTCAACTTCAGCTTTAGTAACAGTAGAGTATGATCCTGCACCACCAGTTGCAGAAGATGACGGAGTAACAGGAGTTATAACAGGAGCTAATGCTTTAATACCAAATATTTCAGGTAATGATTCATTAAGTGATGGAAGTGCTGTAGATACTACACCAACAACTGGAAATGCAACAATAGTTTTAGATGCAACTAGTGTTCCAGGAGGTGTTTTAGAAACAAATGGAAGTGTAACAGTTCCTAATGAAGGAGTTTGGACTTATACTCCAGCTGATAATTCGGGGCCAACGGATGGTTATTTAACATTTGATCCAGTATTAGGATTTACTTCAGACCCAACACCAATTACTTATATTTTAACTGAGACTTCTACAGGCTTAACAGATACAGCAATTGTTAGTGCTGCATATGTGGCTCAACCACCAGTACCAGTAGATGATTTAAGTTCAGCTAATACTGCAGGACCAGTAATTGTTGATCCTATACCAGGAACGGCAGGTCAGGATTATGATGGAGATGGAGTTACTGCCGGAGGAACTATAGATCCTACGCAAGTTAGTTTAGTAGCAACAAGTACTGCAACAAGTGTAATTACCAATGTAGAAGGAAATACAACAAGTTATATAGAACCAGGAGAAGGAACATGGGAAGTGAATCCAACAACAGGAGCAATAACCTTTACTCCAGTACCAGGATTTACAGAAGATCCAACACCTACGTATTATAATATTGAAGATAATGATGGAAATGAGTCATTAACAAATGCAATGGTTACTGTAGATTATATTCCAGTGGCAGTTGATGATTTAAGTACAGGAAATACTGTAGGAAATGATGTTATTATAAACATAACTTCAAACGATACAGAAGGAGATGCTGTAGATTTAACAACTTTTGAATTTGGTAGTACTTCAAATCCAATGCCAGCAGCTTATATAGACGGAACAGGGTTAATAGCAACAATACCAAATGAAGGAACTTGGACTTATAATCCAGCAACCGGAGAATTAATATTTAATCCAGATGATGGATTTACAACAAATCCAACAGAAATAGGTTATACAATTTCAGATGCTGAAGGAAATTCAACTTCAGCTTTAGTAACAGTAGAGTATGATCCTGCACCACCGGTTGCAGAAGATAATGGAGTAACGGGAATTATAACAGGAGATCCTGCTGTAATAGAAGATATTTCAGGTAATGATACATTAAGTGATGGAAGTGCTGTAAATGCTGGAAATGCAACAATAGTTTTAGATGCAACTAGTGTTCCAGGAGGTGTTTTAAGTAATGGAGGCTTAGTAGTTACAGTTCCAAATGAAGGAGTTTGGACTTATGATCCTGCAACTGATAACTTAACATTTGATCCAGGTACTTATACTTTTCAAGGTAATGTAATTAATTTTACAGGTAACCCAACACCAATTACATATATTTTAACTGAGACCTCTACAGGTTTATCAGATACAGCAATTGTAAGTGCATCATATTTGGCTCAAAATCCAGTAGCTATTAATGATGAAAGTTTAGGAAATACACCAGGTACTGCTGTTACAATTGATGTTTTAATTGATAATAATGTTGCAACAGGAGGAACTTTTGATGATGTAGATGAAGATTCAGATGGAGCATTAGATCCAACAACGGTAAGTTTAATAGAACCAGCTGGAGCATTAAATGCAGTTTACGATAATGGTAATGTTACAAGTTTTGATGTAGCAAATGAAGGAAACTGGAGTGTGCACAGAACAACAGGAGAAATAACGTTTACGCCATTATCAACATTTACAGAAGATCCAACAATAATTGAATATAATATTGAAGATAATGATGGTAATCCATCAAATAATGCCACTATATTAATAGATTATGTACCTATTGCTATAAATGATAGTAGTTTAGGGAACATAACAGGAGTTGATGCAGTTATAGATATATTAGCAAATGATATTACTGGAGATATTGTTGATCCAGATAGTTTTGTATTTGTACCAGCATTAGGGGTAACAACAAATATTACAGGTTCAATAGGAACTTCAAACTATCAGGCAGATGTTGATGGAGAAGGGGTATGGTCTTATAATGCAACAACAGGAGAATTAACGTTTAGTCCAGATTCTGGCTTTACAAATGATCCAACAGATATTCAATATACAATAAACGATTTACAAGCAGTAAGTGGAGCTACACCAAATACTTCATTACCTGCAACAGTACATGTAAATTATGATATAGAATCACCTGTAGCAATTGATGATTATTTAGGAGGTTTAACAACAGGTACCCAAGCTGTAGTTCCTGCTTTAGACGGTTCTCCAACTAATGATTATGATGTAGATGCAGCTGCTGGAGGGGTATTAGTGTCTTCAACAGTAAAAATAGTTGGAACAATAAATGAAGGAGATCCATTAGTAGTAGCAGGTGAAGGAACATGGACGATTGAACTAAGTATAACGGACTCAGATCAAGCTAATATTGTTTTTACACCATTACCAACATTTACGAATAATCCAACACCTATATATTATACAGTAGAGGATAATGACGGTAATATATCTAATAAAGCAAAAGTTACAGTTGAATATACAGCAGTTCCACCAATAACTCAAGATGATTTGAGTGATAATGGAGGTGCAGGTCATGTACCAGGAAATTCTGTAACAATAAACCCTACTGTTAATAATGGTTCAGGACCAGATGTTGATGGAGATGCAGCAGCAGGAGGAACGTTAGATTATACTACAGTTAGTTTGGTTACTCCAACAGGAGCTATAAATACAATTATTGATAGCAATGGAGATGTAACTAGTTTTGATGTACCAAATGAAGGTAACTGGAGTGTTGACTTAGTTTCAGGTGAAATTAAATTTACACCTATAACAACTTTTAATGGTAATCCAACACCTGTATCATATAATATAGAAGATAATGATGGTAATCAATCTAATGATTCTTCCATAACAATTATATACATTGCTCTAGCAGATATTGAAGTTGTAAAAACAGATAATTCTGACACCTATGCTCCAGGAGAACCTATTGTATATACAATAACAGTAACCAATAATGGACCAGCTAATGCAGCAGGTGTAATTGTAAATGATGATATAACAGACCCTATTTTACAAGCTGTTACAACTTGGACTGGAAATGGTAAAACAGATGTTGTAGGTGATATCTCAAATGATATAATTGCAACTTTAGATTCAGGTGTAACCGTAACATATACAGTAACAATTAATGTTCCTAGTGGTTATACAGGAGATATTGTAAATACTGCAAGTACTAGTTTACCACCATCAACAAACTTTAATGAGCCAGTTGATCCGGATTCTAGTAACAATAGTTCTACGGATACAGACGAGATGGATGCAGAAGCTGCATTGGTTGTAAATAAAACAGTTGATAATTTAACACCAGATGTTGGGTCAGAAGTTGTTTTCACAATTACAGTTACCAATATGGGGCCATCAGATGCAACAGGAATAGATGTATTAGATGTGTTACCAACTGGTTATACTTTAAGTACAACTACACCACCAAGTACAAGTCAAGGAATTTATTATCCAGGTGGACCAAATTCAGGTCTTTGGGATTTAGGAAGTTTAGTTGATAATAATTCAACAGGAGTAAGTGAAGCTACACTAACAGTAACAGCAATTGTTAATGAAAGTGGAAATTATACCAATACAGCTGAGGTTGTTTATGCAGATCAAAAAGATCCTAATTCAATACATGGAAATAATAATCCTATAGAAGATGATCAAGATGAAGCAACGACAACACCAAGGGCTATTACAAATTTAGTAACTACTAAAACAGTTAACAATAGTACACCAAACAATGGTGATACAATTACCTATACCATAACGGTTGTAAATAAAGGGCCAAGTGCTGCTACTGGAGTTTATTTAATTGATAATTTACCAACAGGATTGGAGTATGTAAGCCATACAGCAACTGGAGGTTCTGTTAATACTTATGCAGATATTGCAGGAGATATGACCTGGGTAATTGGGTTGATTGATATTGGAGGATCAGCAAATTTAACTATAAATGCACTTGTAAATGCAGAAGGAATATCAAATCCAATTACAAACATTGTAACTGCAGCAGCAGGTGATCAGTTAGATCCAACAACTGCTGAAGATGATTTAGAAGAGGATATAGTGGTAACGGCTTCAGATTTAGTAACTGTAAAATCAGTAAATAAACCAACACCAAATGAAGGTGATACAATTATATATACAATTGAAGTAACTAATAATGGCCCAAGTAATGCAACCGGAGTAAGTTTAACAGATTTATTACCAGTAGGGGTTACTTATGTTAGCAATGATCAAGGTGGGGCATATAATAGTGGTTCAGGAATTTGGACTATAGGAACTATTTCTAACAGCGGAAAAGCAACATTAAATATAACAGCAACCGTTGATGAAGACACATCAGGAACCTCTATAACTAATACTACAACTGCGGCAACAGGAGATCAAACAGATTCTACAACAGATGGAGATGTTTTAGAAGCAATAATAGGTGTTGAAAATTATACTGATATTGTATTAACAAAAATAGTAGACAATTCCACACCAAATGTTGGAGATACAGTAACCTATACGGTAACTGTTAGAAATAACGGTCCATCAAAAGTTACAAATTTAGTAGTAACTGATGCATTGCCAACAGGATTAACCTATGCAATTGTTTCACCAAGTGATGGAACTTGGACAGCACCAAATTGGTACGTAGACAACTTAGATTCAGGTGAAGAAGAAACAATAGTTATTGAAGCTGTTGTAGGTATGGATCAAGGAGGTCAAACACTTACAAATATAGTTAGTAATAGTCAAGATCAAGTAGATTCAGAATTAACAGAGGATGATGATAGAGAAACAATAGTTGTAACAAGTTCAGATTTAGTAACTGTAAAAACAGTAAGTAATTCTATACCAAATGAAGGTGATACAATTATATATACAATTGAAGTAACTAATAATGGCCCAAGTAATGCAACCGGAGTAAGTTTAACAGATTTATTACCAATAGGGGTTACTTATGTTAGTGATGATCAGGGTGGTGCATATAATAGTGGTTCAGGAATTTGGACAATAGGAGCTATTGCTAACACTGCTAAAGCAACACTAAATATTACAGCAACTGTTGATGAAGATACATCAGGAACATCTATTACAAATATTACAACTGCAGCAACAGGAGATCAAGCAGATCCTACAACAGATGGAGATGTTTTAGAAGCAAAAATAGGTGTTGATAATTATTCTGATATTGTATTAACAAAAGTAGTAGATAATAGTACTCCTAATACAGGAGACACTGTTACTTATACAATTACTATAACAAATAATGGGCCAGCGATTGTAACTAACTTACAAGTTGAAGACCTTGTTCCTTCAGGAGTAATTGAAGGTTTAGTTACGCCAAGTGCGGGTATCTGGACTTCGCCAATTTGGAATATAGGTACGTTACCGGTAGGAGAAACCGAAACTATGACTATTGAAGGTGTCGTGAATGCTATTGGAACATTAGATCAATTACCAATTACTAATACTGCAAGTCATACACAAGATCAGGTTGATACTTCTTTACCAAGTGAAGCTTCTGCTGATATTATAGTAACGGCATCTGATTTAGTTACTGTTAAAAGAGTGAGTAATACTAAACCTGCTGAAGGGGACGAAATCATTTATTCAATAGCAGTTAAAAATAATGGACCTAGTTTTGCAACGGGAGTAAGTTTAACCGATGTACTACCTGCAGGAGTTACTTATTTAAGTGATGATAAAAATGGGGCCTATAATAGTGGTTCAGGAAAATGGACTATTGGTAATATGTTTGCAGGTGCTACTGTAAGAATGAATATTAGAGCGAGAGTTAATGCAGGAACAGTAGGAGAGACAATAATTAATACAACAACTGCTGCTAAAGGAGATCAATTAGATCTAATAACAAATGGAGATGTGCTGGAAGCAGTAATTAAAGTTCAGAATTTTACAGATATTGTATTAACTAAAATAGTTGATAATGCAACACCAAATGTTGGTGATATAGTAACTTATACAGTAACTGTTAGAAATAACGGACCTTCAAGAGTTACAGGTTTAGTTGTCATGGATGCTTTACCAGAAGGATTAACTTATGGTATTGTTTCTCCAGGTGATGGAACCTGGACAGCGCCAAATTGGAATGTTGATATCTTAGAAACAGGAGAAGAAGAAACAATAGTCATTGAAGCTCTTGTAGGTATGGATCAAGGAGGTAAGACACTTACAAATACAGTGTCGAATACCCAAGATCAAGTTGATTCAAACTTAACTGAAGATGATGATACAGAAACAATTGTAGTTACAGGTTCAGATTTAGTTACTGTTAAAACTGTAAGTGAAGCTATACCAGCTGAAGGAGATAATATTGTTTATTCAATAGCCGTTACTAATAATGGACCAAGTGATGCAACTGGGGTAAGTTTAACAGATTTATTACCAGCAGGAGTTACTTATGTTAGTGACAATCAAAATGGAGCTTATAATAGAGGTTCAGGAATATGGACTATTGGTTATATAGTAACAGGAGCTACCGTAACAATGAATATTACCGCAAGTGTTAACGCAGGAACAGCAGGATCTATAATAACTAATGCTACAACTGCTGCTAAAGGAGATCAATTTGATCCAACAACAGATGGAGATGTATTGGAAGCAGCAATTAGAGTTGGAAATTTTGTTGATATTGCCTTAACTAAGGTAGTAGACAATGCTACTCCAAATGCAGGAGATATTATAACATATACAATTACAGTTGTAAATAATGGAGATGCAGTGGTTACAGGGTTAGTTGTAACAGATGAATTACCATCTGGATTAACTTATGAAACGGTTACACCAAGTGACGGTGTCTGGAGAGCACCAAATTGGGACATTGGAACTCTTGTTCAAGGAGAGCAAGAAACAATTGTTGTAAAAGCTATTGTAGGAATGGATCAAGGAGGTATTACATTGGTTAACAATATTTCAAATACTCAAGATCAAGATGATAGTAATTTAACAGAAGATGATGCTTCTGAAACTATAATTGTTACAAATACAGATTTAGAAACTGTTAAAACAGTAAGTAATAAAAAACCAAATGAAGGCGATACAATTACCTATACTATTGAAGTAACTAATAATGGACCAAGTGATGCAACAAATGTAAGCTTAACTGATAATTTACCAGTAGGAGTAACTTTTGTTAGTCATTCAGCTTCAAAAGGAACATTTAACTATGGTTCTGGTGAGTGGACAATTGGAAATTTAACAAATGGAGCAACGGCAGTTTTAACAATAAATGCAACTGTTGATGATGATACTTTAGGACAAACTATTACAAATACAACAAGTAGTGTTCTTGCAGATCAGTCTGATTCTGATACAACTAATAATGTTGGAATTGTTTCAATAGTTCCAACGGCAACTATAGATTTAAGTTTAACTAAATCAGTAGTTGATGATGTAGTAGACCCAGAAGTTGGTACTATGATTACATTTGAAATAAGAGTTGAGAATGAAGGTCCAACAGAAGCTACTGGAGTTAAAGTAACGGATATTATTCCTTCAGGATATAATTTTGTAAATTATAGTTCAACAATAGGTACATATAATCCAATAACTGGATTATGGAACATTGGCTTTATAGAGGCTGGAAATACACCTGTATTACTTATTGATGTAATAGTTTTAAAAAGTGGTGAATATGTGAATTGTGCTGAAATTACAGGCGCAAATGAAAATGATTTAGATTCTACACCAAATAATTTTGATCCAAACGAAGATGATTTTGATTGTGCATCTGCTCCTCCATATCAAGAGCTTGATTTAAGATTAGAAAAAACTGTAATAGCTGATAATATTACACCTGAAGTTGGTTCAGAAGTTTCATTTGAAATTAGATTAATAAATGATGGAATTGTAGAAGGTACAGAAGTAGTTGTTACTGACTTGTTGCCAGCAGGGTATACATATGTTAATCATAGTTCAACTAGAGGGACTTATGATTATGATGATGGAAAATGGAATGTAGGGACAATTGCAGATGGAGAAACTGAGGTACTAGTTGTTGATGCAATAGTAAATGCAACAGGTGATTATTTAAATTGTGCTACTATTACAGAAATGCACCAAACAGATTTTGAATTATCAAACAATACAAGTTGTATTGCTACAGTTCCTGTTAAGATGGTAGATTTAGAATTAACTAAAGAAGTTGATTTTGCAGATGCTAGTGAAGGACCTGTTAGTACAACAGACATATTAGAACCTTATGCTGAAACAAATGTTAATTTCACTATTACGTTAACAAATAATGGACTAAGTGATGCAACAGGTGTTGAAGTGACTGATATGTTACCAAATGGTTATAATTTTGTTAGTGCTACTACTTCAACTGGAAGCTATGATAATAATTCCGGAATTTGGAATGTTGGAACAATTAGTAGTGAAATGTCAGAAACCTTGATTATAACAGCTTTTGTTAATCCACTTGGAGATTGGGTAAATGTGGCAGAGATAACAGCTACAAATGAATTAGATATAGATTCTACACCAAACAATGGAGATATTTTTGAGGATGATATGGATCAAGTTGCTACTGATCCAATAATTCCATTAACACTTCCAGAAGGATTTACACCAAATGGAGATGGAATAAACGATGTATTTGAGATAGAATATTTAGAAGTATTGTATCCAAACTTCTCAATGGAAATTGTTAATAGATACGGAAATAAAGTTTATAATTATAAACATGATGGTAATCCATACCATACACCACAGTGGTGGGATGGTTACTCAACCGGACGTTGGAATTTAACTAATGATATACTTCCTACAGGAACTTATTTCTATACTATTCACTTTAATGACGATGATAGAAAACCACAAACGGGTTGGATATATTTAAGAAAATAAAACACTATTTTTGGAAAGAGAATTTTTATGTTCTCTTTCCATTAAAATTTTAAACAAGGTTTATGAAAAAATTTAAATTACTTTTTGGATTTATAATCTTAATGTCCATTACTACAGTTTATGGTCAACAAGATCCACAATATACTCAGTATATGTATAATATGAATGTTTTGAACCCAGCCTATGCAGGTTCAAAAGGTATTACAAGTATTGGTTTATTGGGAAGAACACAATGGGTAGGAGTAGAAGGAGCTCCAAAAACAGTAACCTTATCTGCACATTCGCCTATAGGAAGAGCAACTGGGCTTGGTTTATCTGTTATTCATGATGAAATAGGACCGGTTAAAGAGGATAATGTATACGCAGATTTCTCATATACTATTTTTACTTCTGAAGAAGGAAGGTTAGCATTTGGATTAAAAGGTGGTATTACATTTATGGATGTTAGAGAGTTTATAACTGTTGATCCAGATCCATTAAATATACCAATACACCAAGCCTCTCCAAATTTTGGAGCTGGTGTTTTTTATTATACAAACAAATTTTATGCAGGTTTGTCTGCTCCAAATTTTTTAGAAACCAAACATCTTGAAAAAGAAGGAGGAATTGTAAGTACAGCTTCAGAGAAAATGCATTATTTTTTAACTTCTGGTTATGTGTTTGATGTAGCTGATAATTTAAAATTAAAACCATCTACTATGATAAAAGCAACTTCTGGAGCGCCAATATCTGTTGATTTATCTGTTAATTTATTAATTGATGAAAAAATAGAGTTAGGGCTGTCTCATAGGTTTGATGATTCTGTTAGTGGTATGATAGGGTTTCAAGTAAATGAAGATTTTAGAGTGGGGTATGCCTATGATCATACAACTTCAAAATTTGGAAATTTTAATTCTGGATCTCATGAAATTATGTTGTTATTTGATTTTAATGTAAAAAATATTAAGAGTCCTAGATTCTTTTAATAATAAAACAGAAATAATATGAAAAAAATTACACTTATAATACTATTGTTTTGTGCTTCTTTTATGAATGCACAAGAAGTTAACTATAGTATCAAAAACATTTCTGAGAATACCAAGTTATCTGATTTTGGTGTCACTTATTTTGGAAAGAATGAGGCCGTATTTGCTTCATCTAGAAAAGATAAATCTATTAGAAAAAGAAAATGGTATTTAAATAAACAACCGTATTTAGAATTATTTAAAGGAACATTAACTACTGATGGTGAGATTAAGGATATTGAAAGTTTTTCAGAAACAATAAACACCAAATACCATGAGTCTAATGTTGCTTTTACAAAAGATTTAAAAACTGTTTATTTTTCAAGAGATAATTATATTAATAAAAAAATAGCGAAAGATGATGATGGCTGGGTTTTAATACAATTGTATAAAGCAACTGTAGATAAAAATGGAGAATGGTCAAATATAGTTCCAATGCCATTTAACAGTGATAAATACCAGACAGGACACCCATCTCTAAATAAGCTAGAGGATAAATTATATTTTACTTCAGATATGCCTGGGTCAATTGGGGAAACAGATATTTTTGTAGTTGATATTAATAAAGACGGAACTTATGGAGAGCCTGTTAATTTAGGGCCAAATGTAAACACTAGAAGAAAAGAAATGTTTCCTTTTATAGATGATAATAATGTGTTGTATTTTTCATCAAATGGTTACATTGATGGTTACGGAGGTTTGGATATTTATAAAACAAAAATAGTTGGTAAAGAAGCTGTTAAACTTGCTGTAAATATTGGCGTTCCTATGAATAGCGATAAGGATGATTTTTCATTGGTTTATAAACCAGGAAAAAATTGGGGTCATTTTTCTTCAAATAGAGAAGGAGGAAAAGGAGACGATGATATCTATTATTTTGAAGAATTAATACCTGTTAAGCTTGAATGTAATCAAATAGTAGAAGGAATTGTGCGTGATAAAACTACCAAAGCATTATTACCAGGAACTTTAGTAACTTTATATGGAAAAGACGGAGAAAAAATTGAAAGTGTAATTGCCGATAAATTTGCATCTTTTACATTTAAAGTAAATTGTGAAACACCATATAAGGTTATTGGAACTAAAGAATATTATTTAAAAGACCAAGAAGCATTTGAGACTTCAAATGAGGCTGATTTAGAGTTGGCTTTGGATTTAAATTTAACAACAAACGATTTTATTAATGTTCGTGGACAATTAATGGTGAAAATAGATCCTATTTATTTTGATTTAAATCAATCATTTATTAGATCAGATGCGGCAGTTGAGCTAGGAAAGGTTTTAAAAGTAATGGAAAAATATCCTAAAATTAAAGTGGCATTGGGATCTCATACTGATAGTAGAGCTTCAGATAAATACAATTGGGATTTATCCAATAGAAGAGCAAAAGCTTCTTTAGAGTGGTTAATTGATCAAGGTATTGATCCTACAAGAATAACAGCTGAAGGATTTGGAGAAACAGAATTGGTTAATAATTGTTCTAATGGTGTAAAATGTTCAGACGAAGAACATCAATTAAATAGAAGAACAGAATTTATAATTATAAATCCAGAAGTAGTAAACGAAGACAATTAAAAAGTTTTAAATATATTTTAAAGACCACTAATAATTATTAGTGGTTTTTTTTTGAATTAAAAGTTAAAACTTGATTAACTTGTGGTTAATGAAATGTGTGAGTAATAAATGGTTTGTAATAGTTATTTTAATCATAGTTTTTATATTTAAAAGCTTTGGTCAGGACCACCATTTAGTAGCTGTTACAAATGTTGTATTGGGAAATGAGACAAGTTGTGCGCTGTTTAGTGCAAAATCATCTCAAATTCCTTCTCTTGCTTATATAAGAGCGCAAAAATTAGAAGGCTCTGAAAATGGTATATTTACTATTAATGGAGATAATATAAGATATATTTCATTGTCAAGTTTAAAAGGTATACCTGATAATTTAAGTATTATCCGATTTACTTTTTTAAAATCTGACCAAAAAACGCTAATTCCACCATCTAATTTAAGATTTATTATTAATGATATTGATGGTCCTAATAATGAGGCTTTATCTACAAACTGTAATGAAAATTTAAAATCAATAGGCACTTCAAGCGAAACAAATTTAATTTTAGATAATAATCCTCCAAGCATTGATACTTTTGGTGCCGTTGAAGAAAATGAAGGGCCTACAAGTAGAGTAATGTTTGAATTTATACACGTAACTTCTGTTGAATTTGAAAATTATGGAAATGAAGGTTATTTAAAGGATTTTGACTTAAACGATGATTACCCAATAGCAGAACCTATTTACTTGAAATGTAAAAAAGAAGATCAAATTATTTTTAAACATGACTCAATTGTTTCTTGGTCTAAAAAAGTTATAAGCAAGGAACGCGGAATTTTAAAAATAGATATAAAACCAATTTACTTTGATAATGATAAATATAGTATTAGAAAAGACGGCGTATCTGAATTAGTAAAAGTTGAATTTTTATTAAAGAAGTTTCCAAAGCTTAAAGTTGAAATAAGATCGCATACGGATTCTAAAGAAGATGACAGCTATAATTTAAAGCTATCCAGGCAAAGAACTAATTCTGTGCTTTCTTGGTTGTTTAACAAAGGCATTAATCCTTTCCAATTAACTGGAAAAGGTTATGGAGAAAGCAAATTGGTTAATAAATGTTCAAATGGAGTATTATGTACCGAAGAGGAGCATCAATTAAATAGAAGAACAGAATTTGTTATTTTAAATCCTGAAGTAGTAAGTGAAGAATAACTAAGAAATTGAATAAAAAAAATGCCACTTTTATAAAGTGGCATTTTTTATGATTTAAATAATCTTATAAATCAAAACCTAAATCAACGCCAAGATTTTTGGCAATTAGTTTTGTAATGTTAGATTTTAATTGTGGGATTTTTATTTTTTCAACAACATCATTTCCAAAGGCGAATAATAATAATGCTTTGGCTTCCTTTTTTGGTATACCTCGAGATTGCATATAAAATAATGCACTTTCATCTAATTGACCAATAGTACAACCGTGAGAACACTTAACATCGTCAGCAAATATTTCTAATTGTGGTTTCGAATTAATTGTAGCACCATCACTAATTAAAATATTATTGTTTTGTTGAAATGCATTTGTTTTTTGTGCTTCTTGTTGTACAATTACTTTTCCGTTAAAAACACCTGTTGATTTATCATCATAAATACCCTTATAAAGCTCGTGGCTCTCACAATTTGGATACTTGTGGTTTACTAAGGTATGATTATCTACGTGTTGCTTATCGTTTAAAATTGATATACCGTTTAAATTTGAAGTAATATTTTCACCTTCGTGATAGAACTCTAAATTATTACGAATAATTTTTCCTCCAAACGAGTACGTATGAACAGATGCAACACTTTGTTGTTTTTGAGAAACAAAAGTACTGTCAATTAAAGATGAATCTTTCGTATCATCTTGAATTTTGTAAAAATCAACAATAGCTCTTTTATGAACAAAAATTTCAGTAACTGAATTTGTTAGAGTTGTGTTTTTAGATAAATTCTGATTACGTTCTATTATTTGAACGTGAGAATTTTCACCAACAACAACTAAATTTCTTGGTTGAAGCATTACTTCACCTTCAATACCAGTTGAAAAGTTTAGTATTTGAATTGGCTTTTGAACAATAGTATTTTTAGGGACATTTATAAACGCACCTTCTGTTGTAAAAGCTGTATTTAATTCCGCTAAACTATTGTTTTCTTTTGCAATGGTGTTGAAATAATTATCAACAATCATTTTATATTTTGGACGTGTTAAAGCAGATGATAAAACACAAACATCACAATTATCATGTGTTGTGTCTGATAAAAATGAATTAAATACACCATCAATAAATATTAATGTGTAAGATTCAATATCATTAATCAAATATTCTTTAATATCTTTAAATCCAATTGATTTATCTGTTGACGGAAATAAACCAAGATCTTTTTTTAATATAGATTTTAAGCTGGTGTATTTCCATTCTTCATTCTTTTTTGTAGGAAAACCTTCCTTTTCAAAATTGTGAATTGCTTTTAAACGTAATGAGTGAACATTTGAATCTAAATCCAAGTTACCTTTGTTTTCAAAAGCCAAAAATGAAGAAACTAATTTTTCTTTTAATTCCATAGTGTTTTATTTCAACCAGTCGTAACCTTTTTCTTCTAATTCAAAAGCTAATTCTTTACCTCCAGATTTAACAATTTTACCATTGTGTAAAACATGTACAAAATCAGGAACTATATAATCTAACAAACGTTGGTAGTGTGTAATTACAATAACTGCATTATCCTTGCTTTTAAGCTTGTTTACTCCATTTGCAACAATTTTTAAAGCATCAATATCTAAACCTGAATCTGTTTCATCTAAAATAGCTAATTTTGGTTCTAACATAGCCATTTGAAAAATCTCATTTCGTTTCTTTTCTCCACCTGAAAAACCTTGGTTTAACGAGCGTGATAAAAATTTACGATCAATTTCTAATAAATCGGCTTTTTCACGAATTAACTTCAACATATCTTTAGCTGGAAGGTCTTCTAAACCTTTTGCCTTTCTAGTCTCATTAATTGCAGTTTTAATAAAATTGGTAACTGTTACTCCTGGAATTTCAACAGGATATTGAAAAGATAAGAAAATACCTTTATGTGCTCTATCTTCTGGTGCTAAATCAGCTAAATCTTCACCATTTAAAATAACTGATCCTTTAGTTACTTCATATTCATCTTTTCCTGCAATTACGGCTGAAAGTGTACTTTTTCCAGAACCGTTAGGTCCCATAATTGCGTGAACTTCACCTGGTTTAATACTAAGATTTATACCTCTTAAAATCTCTTTGTCGTTTATGCTTGCGTGTAAATTTTTTACTTCTAACATTTTTATATATTTTATCCTACGGATCCTTCTAAACTAATTTCTAATAATTTTTGAGCTTCAACAGCAAACTCCATTGGTAATTTATTTAATACTTCTTTACCAAAACCATTTACAATTAAAGCAATGGCTTTTTCTGTATTTATACCACGTTGATTACAATAAAATAATTGGTCTTCACCTATTTTACTTGTTGTTGCTTCGTGTTCTATTTGTGCTGTTTTGTTTTTTGCTTCAATATATGGGAAGGTATGAGCTCCACATAAATTACCCATTAATAAGGAGTCACATTGAGAGAAGTTACGAGCATTTTTTGCACGTGCTCCAACATGAACCAAACCTCTATATGAATTTTGTGAATGTCCGGCAGAAATACCTTTAGATATAATTGTACTTTTTGTGTTTTTACCTAAGTGTATCATTTTTGTTCCAGTATCTGCTTGCTGGTAATTATTAGTTACAGCAATTGAATAAAATTCGCCAACCGAATTATCACCTTTTAATACACAACTTGGATATTTCCAAGTAACAGCACTTCCAGTTTCAACTTGTGTCCAAGAAATTTTTGCATTCTTTTCACACAATCCACGTTTAGTTACAAAATTGTAAACTCCACCTTTTCCTTCTGCATCACCAGGATACCAGTTTTGAACTGTTGAATATTTAATTTCAGCATCATCTAAAGCAATTAACTCTACAACAGCTGCGTGTAATTGATTTTCATCACGAGCAGGTGCTGTACAACCTTCTAAATAACTTACAAAACTTCCTTCGTCTGCTATAACTAAAGTACGTTCAAATTGTCCTGTTCCACCTTCATTTATTCTAAAATATGTTGAAAGTTCCATTGGACAAGTAACACCTTTTGGAATGTAACAGAAAGATCCATCTGAAAAAACAGCTGAATTTAATGCTGCATAAAAATTATCAGAAGTAGGTACAATAGTTCCTAAATATTTTTTAACTAGTTCTGGATGTTCCTGTATTGCATCTGAAATTGGCATAAAAAGAATACCTTTTTCGTTTAATGTTTTTTTGAATGTTGTGGCTACAGAAACAGAATCAATAACAATATCAACAGCTACATTTGATAACCGTTTTTGTTCATCTATTGAAATTCCAAGTTTTTCAAAAGTTTTTAATAATTCAGGATCAACTTGATCTAAACTATCTAATTGTTTCTTTTGAATTGGGGCTGAGTAATAGCTAATGTCTTGAAATTTTGGTTTTTCGTAATTAACATTTGCCCAATCAGGCTCTTCCATCTCTTTCCATACACGAAAAGCTTCTAAACGCCATTCAGTCATCCAATCTGGTTCATTTTTCTTTTTAGAAATTGCAATTACAACTTCTTCATTTAAACCAATAGGAAACTTATCAGCTTCTATATCAGTATAAAACCCGTATTCGTACTCTTTAGTTTCGAGTTCTTTTTTTAAATCGTCTTCAGTAAATTTATTCATTACAAATTTTTAAAGTGAAAAACTTTCGCCACATCCACAAGTGCGTTGTGCATTAGGATTGTTAAATACAAATCCAGTTCCGTTTAATCCACCAGAATACTCTAATGTTGTGCCCACCAAATATAAAAAGCTTTTTTTATCTACAATAATTTTTATGCCATTGTCTTCAAAAACTTTATCATCATCTTGGTTTTCTTTGTCGAAATTTAAATCGTATGAAAGTCCTGAGCAACCACCACTTTTAACACCAACTCTCACAAAATCAACTTGTGGGTCAAAGCCGTCATCAGTCATAAGCTCTATAACTTTCTTTTTTGCTATATCTGAAACTTTTATCATTTTGCTTATATAGATTAATTCTAAATTAGTGCAAATATAGGAGAAAAAACGTGTTTTTGTACTATATATAATGAATATAATTGATAGTACTATTGATGTTCCTTATTCAAAATTTATATTTTAACTTTGCAAAATGATTGAAGATAAAAACCAGGCACGAACAAGTATTTCAGAATTAGGTGAATTTAAATTGATAAAACACTTAACTCAAAATTTTAAAATTCAACAAAAATCTACGGTAATTGGAATTGGAGATGATGCGGCAGTTCTTGATTTAAAAGATAAAAAAGCCTTAGTAACTACAGATTTATTAATTGAAGGAGTGCACTTTGATTTAAGCTATATGCCTTTAAAACACTTGGGGTATAAGGCGGTTATGGTAAATTTATCTGATGTTTATGCAATGAATGGAACAGCAACTCAAATTACTGTTTCAATTGCGGTTTCTAATCGTTTTCCTTTAGAGGCAGTTGAAGAATTATATGAAGGAATTCATTTAGCATGTAGTAGTTATAATATTGATTTGGTTGGAGGTGATACAACTTCTTCTGTTACTGGTTTGGTGATTAGTATTACGGCTATTGGAGATATAAACCAAGAGGATATTGTTTGTAGAAATGGTGCAAAACCTAATGATTTGTTGGTTGTTTCAGGAGACTTAGGAGCAGCATATTTAGGTTTGCAGGTTTTAGAACGTGAAAAGAAGGTCTTTGAAGTAAATCCAAATTCGCAACCAGATCTGTCTATTTATTCTTATTTAGTTGAACGTCAATTAAAACCAGAAGCAAGAAAAGATATTGTAAAATTATTGAAAGATTTAAAAGTTAAACCTACATCAATGATTGATATTTCTGATGGACTTTCTTCTGAAATTTTACATATATGTACAGAATCTAAAGTTGGGTGTGATTTATATGAAGAAAAAATTCCATTAGATCCTCAAGTAATTTCTACTTGTGAAGAATTTGAGTTGAATAGTACTACTATTGCTTTAAGTGGAGGAGAAGATTATGAACTATTATTTACAGTTGCTCAGGAAGATTTTCCAAAAATTAAGGCAAATCCGCATTTAACTGTAATTGGCCATATGACCGATGCTTCTATGGGAGCTAATTTGGTAACTAGAGCGGGGCAGAAAATTGGATTAACAGCTCAAGGTTGGAATTCGTTAAAAAATTAATTCATTTTTTTTCCTATTGAATAATCATAAACTAGATTAATATTTGGAGATTTAGACATTCCGTTTGGGTTTAATCCAGGTTCACCTTCTGGTATTGAGTGATTTAGTTCTGTATAATAATTAATCCAAAACTTTAATGTTTCATTAGTTTTAGGATCTTTAAAAGTCATAGGCTCTAATTGAAAAGGATTTGTTGTTGAATTAATTTTATGAAACATTACATAAAGTAATTCTGAACAATAATAATTATCATCGCCAATAATATAAATTTTATCATAAGGTAAACCAACCAACGTTTTTCCGTATTCAATAGCTGGTTTTATTAATGGTTTAAATACTTTTTTTAATCGCCCTACAACAACTTTTGGTTTTCCGTTTTCAAGATTTCTGTCTAAAAAAGTAGAAATTGAAGATAATTGAACACCAGATGAAATGGCCTCAAGGACTTTTAATTTGTTATTATCTTTAACAACAATAGCAACATGGGTAAAGTTGAATTTTAAACCTGTTTCTGTTACTTTTTTTATGGCATCATCAATATTTTCTTTATCAAGATCTTGAAAAAGTATATCACCTTCTTTTAACTTAAATTTGTTTAGGCTACAGGATATAAGTAGTAAACATAAAAATAGGAAAGGTAAAATTTTTAAAAACATTTTTTTCCGAATTTTAAAAGTGATTCAATTAAATCGTTTTTATTCTCAATATGACTCATATGTCCATCAGGAAATTCAACAATACTAACTTTCGTATTTTTAGTTTGATAAATTAATGAATTATAATCTAAAGCAGGATCTTGTTTTCCTATAATCATTTCAATAGGGAACGTTGTATTTTTATAAATAGAAGTAAGATTTTCTCTTATTTTCATTCCTTCTAAAGCCGCAGTTATTCCTTGTGGTGATAATTTTAAAGCCTCCTCAATTACTTCTTCAATTTCTTTTTTGAAAATGGTTCTGTTTTTTTCTGAAAATAACATTGGAATAGCAATTCTTATAAATGTTTTATGGTTTTGTTTAACAGCTTTAATCCCTCTATCTCTATTTATTTTTTTTTCTTCAGTATCGGGTAAAGCGGTTGAATTCATTAAACACAATCCTTTAACATTTTCAGGAAAAAGTTTTCCAAAAGCAAGTGCAATATAACCTCCCATACTATGTCCAACCAACATGTATTTTCTTAAATGTAAATGATTTAAAACTGTTTTTACCATTTCAGCTTGATCATTCATTGAATGAACATATCCTAAATTTTCGGTTTTACCATGACCTAGTAAATCAATACATATTACTCTAAATTTTGTAGAAAGAATATTTACGGTACTATTCCACATAGAACTATTTTCAAGAAAACCATGCAATAAAACAATGGCACTTCCTTTTCCCGTATCTGAAAAGTGGACTTGTGAATTTTTATGAAATATATGCATATCTCAAAATAAAAAATTAATACTAATAAAAAATTAGTTTTTCAACCCTTTAATGGCTGAAAAAGCTTTGTCAACCACATCTTCTTCTACCAAAATTGTAAATTCATTAGTGGTAGATACAACTTCATATAAAGAAATTCCTTCCCAAGCTAAACGTTTAAAAAATTGATAGTATAAACCAGCAATTTTAGTGTTTTCTTTAGGTAAGCCAATAGTAATGGCAGATAAATGATCTTGTACTGCAGTGCAAACTTCATTTTTATAAAAGTCTTCAATTTGCTCTTTTAAAGCTGTGGTAATTAATACGTTACTTTCGTGTACACCACGTGTAAATGTGTAAAAGATATGAGAATCATCTTTTATTATTTCCAAAGTTTTTAAATGTGCCTGAATTAAAGAAGGCGAATTTTTAAAGGTATAATCAGATAAATCTGAACGAACCGTAATATCACCTAAATTTTGAAGAGCTCTATTTAATTTAATTTTATTAGCCATTTCTTTTGGCGGACTGTACCTTCTTAACGCCATCATTATAGCGCCTGATTTTACTGGTTTACGTAGCATTTTAGAAATAGGATCTCTAAGCTCTTCAGCTAGTGCGCTGTAATTTAAGATGTTTCTTGTAAGTGCATCTTCTAAAAAAGGTTGTGATACTAAAATCTCTTCTACGCAAGTAGCTATTGTTCTCATCTTGTTAAATAGTTAACAGTTTGTGCAAAATTAGTGTATAATTTTTAATTATACACATAAACTTGAAAATCATTTTAAATTTGTAGTTCTAAAAACAAGAAAATGAAAGTTTTAAAATTCGGTGGAACATCAGTTGGTTCAATTAAGAACATTAAACGTGTTAAAGAAATAATTACTGATGGAGATAAAAAAATAGTTGTTTTATCGGCAATGTCGGGCACAACAAATGTATTAGTTGGATTTTCAGAAAATATTAAAGCTGGTTTGGTTAACGAAGCTTTAGAGAGTATGGATGAATTATATGCAAAATATCAAGTAGTTATTGATGAGTTGTTTGAGGCATCTGAATTAAAACAAGAAGTTAGTAATTATGTAGATCAGGTTTTTGATTATTTAAAATCATTAACTTCTGAAAAACATAATGAGTTTTTATATAATAAAATTGTTTCACAGGGAGAATTAATGTCTACCTATATGTTTACTAAATATTTAAATCAAGAAGGTGTGAATGCTCGCTTACTTCCTGCTTTAGGGTTTATGCGTATTGATAAATCAAATGAACCAGATGATTTTTATATTAAACAAAACTTGCAACGTATAATTGATGAAGCTTTACCAGCTGAAATTTATATTACACAAGGATTTATTTGTTTAGATGCTTATGGAAATGTTGCAAACTTACAACGAGGAGGAAGTGATTATACAGCAACAATTATTGGAGCTGTTGTTGAAGCTGATGAAGTTCAAATTTGGACAGATATTGACGGAATGCATAATAATGATCCAAGATTTGTAGAGAATACACACGCCATTTCAAATTTAAGTTTTGATGAAGCTGCCGAGTTAGCATATTTTGGAGCAAAAATATTACATCCGCAAACAGTAATGCCGGCTCGTGAAGCTAATATTCCTGTGAGATTAAAAAATACAATGGATCCAGAATCTTACGGAACATTAATTTCGCAAGATACGGAAGGTGACGGTGTTAAAGCTATTGCGGCAAAAGATGGTATTACAGCTATTAAAATAAAATCTGCTAGAATGCTACAATCACATGGTTTTTTGAAAAAAGTTTTTGAAATATTTGAAAAGTATGAAACTTCAATTGATATGATTACTACTTCTGAAATAGCAGTTTCATTAACAATAGATGATGCTTCTAACTTAGAATCAATAGTTGAAGAGTTAGAGAAATTTTCAACTGTAGAGGTAGATAGCCAACAAACAATTGTTTGTTTAGCTGGGCATTCAATAGTTAAACATGCTGATACTCATAAATTATTTAAAGTTTTAAAAGATATTCCTGTAAGAATGATTTCTTATGGTGGTAGTAATAATAATATATCATTATTAGTAAATACAGATGATAAAATAACTGCTCTTAAAAAGTTAAATTCTTACGTTTTTTAAAGCAATTGTATTTAAATTTATTGGTTAATATAAAAAAAACCGAATCTATTGATTCGGTTTTTTTATACATTTAAATTAATATTAACTATTCATCAAATCTTCAATTTCTTCAACTTCAATAGGAATGTTTCTCATTAAGTTAAAAGGATTTCCGTTTTTTTGAATCACAACATCATCTTCAATTCTAATACCCATATTCTCTTCAGGAATGTAAATTCCCGGTTCAACGGTGAATACCATATTGGCTTTCATTGGTGTTTTTAATGCTCCATAATCATGGGTGTCTAATCCTAAATGGTGTGAAGTCCCGTGCATAAAGTATTTTTTATAAGCTGGCCAGTTTGGATCTTCATTTTCTACATCTGCTTTGCTAATTAATCCTAAATCTATTAATTCAGAAGTCATTATTTTTCCAATTTCTTTGTGGTATTCTCCCCAAAGATTTCCTGGAACAAGCATTTTTGTAGCTTCATTTTTAACTCTTAAAACAGCGTTGTAAACTGCTTTTTGACGTTCTGTAAAACGACCATTAACAGGAATAGTTCTTGTCATATCGCTTGAATAATTTGCATATTCAGCACCAACATCCATAAGTAGCATATCACCGTCTTTACACATTTTATTATTTTCAATATAATGTAAAACACAAGCGCTGTACCCAGAAGCAATAATTGGTGTGTATGCAAATCCTTTAGAACGAGCTCTTAAAAATTCATGCATATATTCAGCTTCAATTTCATATTCCATAATCCCTGGCTTCACAAAAGGTAAAATTCTTCTAAAACCTTTATTGGTAATTTCACAGGCAGTTTGCATTTGCTCAATTTCTTCAGGCTCTTTTACACCTCTAATAGCTTGCATGATTTGCCCGCTTTTTTCCCATTTATGAGCAGGGTAATCATTTTTACATTTTTTTATAAATCTATCTTCTCGAGTTTCTATTTTTACAGATTGTCTGTAGTGTTCATTTGTGTTAAAATAAACGCTTTCAGCTTCGGTCATTAAATCATAAAATGTTTTTTCAAATTCTGAGAGCCAATAAATAGTTTTAATACCAGAAACCTCGGTAGCTTCTTCTTTAGAGTATTTTGCTCCATACCAGATTTCAATAAGTTTGCTAGTTTCAGTTAAAAATAAAATTTCTCTGTGGTTTGGGTCAATAGCATCTGGAAAAAGCACTAAAATACTTTCTTCTTGATCAGCACCACTTAAATAAAATAAATCTCGACTTTGTTCAAAAGGCAGTGCGCTATCGGCACCCGTTGTAAAGGTATCATTCGAATTAAAAACAGCAATTGATTTTGGTTTCATTTGAGCAACAAATTTTGCTCTGTTTTTTTTAAAAAGTTGATTTTTTATTGGTGCGTATTTCATTTTAAAAATGTTTTAAGTTATAAATATCTTAATGTTTGAATTAAGAAAAGAATAAATATTTCATTAGAAAGGAATAATTGAAATATTAAGTAACAAAGTTATAAATTTGTTTAAAACATAACTTTAAATTTTTAATATTATTTATGCGAAAACTAATAGTATTTCTACTTTCAATCTTATTTACAGTTGTTACGCATTCTCAAAAGAAGCCTGCTTACAAATTATACAATGCTAAAGGGAATAAAGTATCTTATAAAAAAATGATTAAAAAAATGGGAAAAGCTGATGTTGTTTTATTTGGAGAACACCACAATAACCCAATAGTGCATTGGTTGCAATTAGAGGTTACTAAAGATTTAAATGAATTGAGAAAACTAACCCTTGGCGCAGAAATGTTTGAGGCTGATAATCAAGAAGCATTAAATAATTATTTATTAGGGAAAATTACACAAAGAGAATTAGATACTTTGGCGAGATTATGGAGTAATTATCCTACAGATTATAAGCCCTTAGTGGATTTTGCTAAAGAGAATAAATTAGCTTTTATAGCAACCAATATTCCTAGAAGATATGCAAGTTTGGTGTTTAGAGGTGGTTTTGAAATTCTTGAGAAACTTACATATGAAGAAAAAGAATGGGTGGCTCCATTGCCAGTTAAATATGATGCAACCTTACCTGGTTATGTAAAAATGAAAGGGATGATGGGTGGTCATGGAGGTGATAATTTACCAAAAGCTCAAGCCATTAAAGATGCAACAATGAGTTATTTTATTACAGAAAATTTAGAGCCAAATAATTTATTTATTCATTATAATGGTTCTTATCATTCAGATAATTATGAAGGGATTTATTGGTATTTAAAAGAAAATAATAAAAACTTAAATATTGTTACGGTTAGTTTAATTGACCAAGAAAACATTAAAAAATTTAGTAAAGAGAATAAAATGAAAGCTGATTTTATAATTTCTGTTCCTACAAATATGACAAAGACTTATTGATAGAAGAATTATTTTAACAATTTAATAGTGATAAAATAGTTAATCACTTAATAATTTTTGCTATTTTCGAAGCTACTAAGACTAAAAAATATCACATTGCCTAATCTATTTCATGAAAACGAATTTGTTTTTAGTGTTCTATTTGAAGCAGTTTCTGAAGGAGTAATTGTTGTTGATGAAAATCAAACAATTGTTGTTACGAACAGGGCGGCTGAAAAAATGTTTGGATATACTAAAGAAGAGTTGTTAAATCAACCATTAAATTTACTAATTCCAATTAGGTACCATAAAAAACATGGTTCTCATTTTAGTTCATTTTATAAAAAATCTTCTACCCGTCAAATGGGGCAGAATAGTGATTTATATGGGGCAAATAAAACTGGAATAAACTTTCCTGTTGAGGTTGGCTTAAATCCTTTTGAAATAAGTGGGAAGAAGTATGTTATGTCTATAATTATTGATATAACAAATAGACGAAAATCTGAGGCTAAAATATTAGAACTTAATACATTATTAGAAGGAAAGGTTTCTGAAAGAACTTCAGAATTAAATAAAACTGTTAAAACCCTTCAAGTAGAAATTGAGAAAAGAGTAAAAGCTGAAAGTAAATTAATTAAAGCGTTAAAGAAAGAGAAAGAGCTAAATGAGTTAAAGACTAAGTTTTTATCGTTAGTTTCTCATGAGTTTAAAACTCCTTTAAGTGGAATTTTAAATGCTTCTATTTTAATAGGTAAATATAAGCTTTCGGAAATGCAGGAGAAAAGAGAAAAGCACTTATTAACTATTAAAAATAAAGTTCAATATTTAGATGGTATTTTAAATGATTTCTTATCTGTTGAAAGAATGGAGTCTGGTAAGGTAAAATATAAATATGGCAATTTTAAGTTGAGTAAAGTTGTAAATGAAGTTATTTACAATTCTAATTTAATGTTAAAAAATGGGCAACATATTATTTATCCTAAGAATATTGATAATATAGATTTATACCAAGATGAAAAAATATTAGAATTAATATTGTCTAATATTTTAAATAATGCTATTAAATATTCTCCTGAAAATTCGAAAATTAATTTTATAATAAAATCTGACACTTCTAAAGTGATTTATGAAATTAAAGATGAGGGAATTGGAATACCACCAAAAGATCAGAAATATATTTTTAATCGTTATTTTAGAGCCGAAAATGCATTAACAAATCAAGGTACAGGTATTGGTTTAAATATTGTAAAAACTCACGTAGAAAATTTAGGAGGGAAAATAAAATTTAGAAGTATTTTTAATGAAGGAACAATTTTTATTGTTGAAATACCACTAAAAAATAAGGAATGAAAAAAATATTAATTATAGAAGATGACGTTGTTTTAAGAGAAACTACGGCTGAAATTTTGGAATTAGAAAACTATAAAGTAGTTACAGCTTCTAATGGTAAAAGAGGTGTTGAACAAGCGCGAATTATGTTGCCAGACTTAATAATTTGTGATATTATGATGCCTGAGTTAGATGGGTACGATGTTTTTAAATTGCTTTCAGAAGAAGATAAAACAAAAAAAATACCTTTTATTTTCATGTCTGCTAAAACAGAAATGAAAGATGTTAGAAGAGGAATGGATTTAGGTGCAGATGATTATTTAACAAAACCGGTTCAAGAGGAATTGTTATTAAGTGCTATTGAAAGTAGACTAGCAAAAGCTGAACTTTTAAATGAAACACATATTGCTGTTGAAGAAAAGGTTGAAGAAGAGGTTGATGAAACATTGCTTGATATTTTAAATTTAGAAGACCTTAAAAATTACTTTTGTGACTTTGGTACTCTAAAATTATATAAAAAAGGAGAACCTATTTATAAAGAAAGAGAGAATTCAAATAGTGTATATTTAGTTTATAAAGGAAAAGTAAAAGGGGTTAAAATTGATGAGTTTGGGAAAGAATTAATAATTACTGTAAACAAAGACGATGATATTTTTGGTTTCTCTGCATTATTTGACGGTTCTAGAAATTATGAATCTGCCATTGCAATGGAAAAAGTTGAAATAATGAGTGTTTCAAAAAATATAATTCAACAAATATTAAAAAACAACTATCAATTATCACTAGATATATTTCAATTAATAAATGATAATTTAACTGAAGTTAAAGACCAATTACTTCAAATGGCATATGGTTCTATGCGAAGAAAAACTGCAAAAACTATTTTAAAATTTGCTCATAAAATGAGGCAAACACCCACAAATAGTATTAATATTTCAAGAAGAGACCTTGCTAGTGTTGCCGGTATTGCAACAGAAAGCTTAATTAGAACTTTAACAGATTTAAAGAAAGAAGGGGTTATTGAAATAGAAGGAAGAAATATAAGAATAGTTGATTTAGAAAAGTTAAAGGCTATTTATTAATTTCTTTATTTAAAAAGAGCAACTTTAAGAAATAATTTCACTGATTTATGTCATTTCTTATTAATACTGCATACTATATGTTTGCAGTAATATTAAGAATAATGAAAAACGTATTAATTTTAACTGATTTTTCTAAAAAATCATGGAACTCTATTGAGTATGTTCTTGAGTTGTTGCAAAACACTCAATGCTCTTTCCATTTACTACATGCTGGAAAAAGATATGAGAATGAAATTGAAGACGAAATTCACGACCAATTAGAATTGGTGAAAGTTTATAGTAAAAGAGATTCTAAAAGGGCTTTTGATAAATTAATTCAAAAAATCAATTTACTTTCTATAAAAGGAGATCATACATTTATTCCAATTATTGATGATAACAACATAGTTGAAGCTACAAGAAATCAAGTACGAAATAAAAAAATTGATTTAATTGTTATTGGTGCAGATGATATGACTATTAATGGGAAAAAGAATAAAAAATCTATTTCTGAAGAAGTAATTACTAAAGTAAAATGCTCTGTATTAATAGTTCCAGAAGATGCTTGTTTTAATAGATTAAATGAAATAGGATTCCCAACAGATTATACAAATTTTTACGAAGGAAAATTATTACAAGATTTAACAAATAGAGATTGTTATAGTAATTCTTCAATTCGTTTTTTATACCTAAGTAAAGAAATATACAAATTAAGTAAAGAACAAACTTGGAATAAAGAAACATTGCATGATTATTTTATAAATAAAAATCATAGTTTTAATTCTAAAGTAAATAAAAATTTAGAGGAATCTATAGAGGAATTCATAAAAGAAAAGAAGGTTAATATAATTGTATTGGCTGCAAAAAATTTGAATTTATTAGAACAAATACTTTTTAGACCAAAAAAAGAAAATTTAGAGTACTATTCTAAAACTCCTTTTCTTGCAATGCATCAATCTAATTTTTAAAGAGTAAAAAACTTATTCATTCCTTTTTAAAACTTAGATACTTTTACATCCTTTTAAAGTGAATAAAGCGGAAATAATTTTAGAAAAAGCTATAAAAGTTTCCGATTCAATTGCAACCACTACATTATTAGTTAAATATTTGGTAGATGCTTTAAAAATAGATGGATTTATTTAATAATAAGTTTGGGCTAGGATAAAAAAGAAAAGATTAGACTTTTAATAAAAAGAGGAAGTTTATAAGCTCTAAAGAAAGATTCCAATCGAGTTTTTTTAGTTGAAAAGGTGCGATTCTTAAAGAATATCAATTCCAAAATTGGAAGAGTAAGAAGCGTGTTGTTTCTACAAAGTATTAGAAATGTTCAATTTAATGCTTAAATGTATTTTTTACGTTTATATTTGTAACTAAATATTTTTATCGACGCGTTAAACTTTAGAATTCAAAATGAAAAATTTTCTTCTTTTTATAACATTATTTTCTTTATTTCAATTGTCATCTCAGGAAAAGAAGCATTCTGATTTAAAACTATTTTTGGATTGTTCAAATTGTGATGAATCTTATATAAAACAAAATTTGAGTCATGTTGATTTTGTTAGAGATCAGAATTTTGCAGATGTTTATATTCTATTTAGAATTCAGTCAAATGGAAGTGGAGGTAAAAAATATGAAATTGATTTTCTTGGTCAGGGACGTTATAAGAAAAATAGAAATTGGTTGAATTTTTCTACAAAATCTGATGATACTCAAGCCGAGGTTAGAGATATGATTTTTGAGTATATTAAATTAGGTTTGGTTAAATTTTGGATCCGCAGTGGGAATGATGATGTAATTTCTATACATTTAAAAGAGGAAGATGAAAATGAAGAGGATGTTGAAGTGGGAGATCCTTGGAATAAATGGGCGTTTAATGTTGGGTTTAGAGGAAGTTTTACAGGGCAAGAAGTTAAAGAATCCCGATACTTAAATTATAATGTTTCGGCAAAAAGGGTAACAGAGAATAATAAATTCTTTTTTAGAATTAGCAATTCTAATGATAAAAAAACATTTAGAAAAGTCACTGATACAATTATAACAAATCAGAAGTCAAGCTCTTTGCGTATTTCTAATATATTTAGTTTAAACAGTCATTGGTCTGCAGGTGTATTTGGAGGTATTTATAAATCAACCTACAATAATTATGATTTTTCATCGTATTTAAAACCTGCCATTGAATATAATTTCTTTACCTATAAAGAATCTTCTAAAAAGCAACTTGTTTTATCTTATAGAATTGGAGCTAGTCAGAATGATTATATTGAAACAACTATATACGGTGAAGATGAGGAGCTACTTTGGGAACATGGTTTAAATTTAGGAGGAAGTGTATTGCAAAAATGGGGAAATATTAGTAGTGAATTATCTTACGAACATTATTTACATGATTCAAAATTAAGTGCGCTGGCTTTTAGACTTGGAACTAACTTTAGAGTGTTTAAAGGGCTTTCATTAAGTGTAAATGGAAATTATAAAATAACAGATAACCAACTAAATTTAGCAGCTGGTGATATTTCTTTAGAGGATTTATTATTGGCCCAAAAACAAGCAAAATCTGGTTATAATTATTCATTAAGAATGGGGCTTAATTATTCTTTTGGCTCCATGTATAATTCAATTGTTAATCCTCGTTTTAATTTTTAAATAAAAAATAGAGTCAAAACGTTGTTTTTCCTATCTTTAAATAACCTGGTTTTTGATAGCTATAACAGAAAGTAGAAACCTCTAGGTTTGTTTTTTAATTCTTTTAACCAGAATTAAGCTTATATTGGTATTGTTTTTAATTGATAAAAAGATCTACTAATCTTTATGCCGGTTAAGTTTTTAAGCTTGTGGTGTGTTTTTTATAACCATTCTAAATAAAGCTAAAAGGTCATTTTATCTTTAATTTGAAGTGAGAAATGAGTATCTTTGTGCCTTTAAAAAAAATAATAAAAAATGAGCGTTTTATCATCATCAATTGCAAGGAAAGTAGCCATGGCATTGTCAGCACTTTTCCTTATCATTTTCTTAATTATTCATTTAGCAGTTAATTTAACTTCATTATTTAGTGCAGATGCTTTTAACGAAGCTTCTCATTTTATGGGGACAAATCCATTAATACAGTTTGCTATGCAACCGGTATTAATTTTTGGAGTTGTTTTTCACTTTGTGATGGGATTTGTATTAGAGCTAAGGAATAGAGGAGCTAGAAATGTAAAGTATGCTAAATTTAACGGAGCAGCAAGTTCAACTTGGGCATCTAGAAATATGATTATTTCTGGAGCAGTTATTTTGGCTTTTATCGTGTTACACTTCATCGATTTTTGGATTCCTGAATTGAATACTAAATATGTCTTAGGAGACATGTCTGGTGTTTTACCAGGTGAAGAAGGATATCGTTATTTTGAAGAATTACAACACAAATTTGCAAATCCATTAAGAGTTGGAGCTTATGTAGTTGCTTTTGTTTTATTAGCAATTCATTTAATGCACGGTTTTCAATCTGCATTTCAATCAATGGGTTTCAACAACAAATACACTGGTTTTGTAAAAGCATTTGGTAAATTTTATTCAATTGTAATTCCTTTAGGATTTATTATTGTAGCATTATGTCACCATTTTAACCATTAATCTTAGATAACTATGACGACTTTAAATTCAAAAGTACCACAGGGTCCAATTAAAGATAAATGGACAACTTATAAAGAAAATGTAAATCTGGTAAACCCAGCAAACAAACGTAATATTGATATTATTGTTGTTGGAACAGGTTTAGCAGGAGGTTCTGCAGCGGCTTCGTTAGCAGAATTAGGATATAACGTAAAAGCATTTGCTTACCAAGATTCTCCACGTAGAGCGCATTCAATTGCAGCACAAGGAGGTATCAATGCATCAAAAAATTATCAAAATGATGGTGATTCTGACTATCGTTTATTTTATGATACAGTAAAAGGTGGAGATTACCGTTCTCGTGAAGGGAATGTACACCGTTTGGCAGAGGTTTCAGGAGCTATTATTGATCAATGTGTTGCACAAGGTGTTCCTTTTGCACGTGATTATGGTGGTTTACTTGATAACCGTTCATTTGGTGGGGTATTAGTATCTCGTACTTTTTACGCTAAAGGACAAACAGGACAACAATTATTATTAGGTTGTTATTCAGCAATGAACCGTCAAATAGCTCGTGGAAATATTGAAATGTTCAATCGTCACGAAATGCTAGATGTTGTAAAAGTTGATGGAAAAGCAAGAGGTATTATTGCGCGTAATTTAATTACTGGTGAAATTGAGCGTCATTCAGCTCACGCAGTAGTTATTGCAACTGGTGGTTATGGAAATGTATATTTCTTATCTACTAACGCAATGGGATCTAATGCAACTGCAGCTTGGAAAATTCATAAAAAAGGAGCATATTTTGCAAATCCTTGTTTTACACAAATTCACCCTACGTGTATTCCTCGTTCAGGTGATTACCAATCTAAATTAACGTTAATGTCTGAATCATTACGTAATGATGGTAGAATTTGGGTTCCTGCAAAAATTGAAGATGCAAAAGCAATTCAAGAAGGAAAATTAAAACCTACTGCAATTGCTGAGGAAAATAGAGATTACTATTTAGAAAGAAGATATCCTGCATTTGGTAACTTAGTACCACGTGATGTTGCATCAAGAGCTGCAAAAGAACGTTGTGATGCTGGTTTTGGAGTTAATGCTACTGGTGAAGCTGTTTATTTAGATTTTGCTTATGCAATTAACCGTTATGGAACTATTCAAGCAAAGCTTAAAGGTTTAACTAATGCTTCAAAAGAAGTAATTACTGAATTAGGAGAAGCTGTTATTGAAGAAAAATACGGTAACTTGTTCCAAATGTATGAGAAAATCGTTGATGAGAATCCATACAAAACTCCAATGATGATTTATCCTGCAACACACTATACAATGGGTGGTGTTTGGGTTGATTATAACTTAATGACTACAGTACCTGGTTTATATTGTATTGGTGAAGCTAACTTCTCTGATCACGGTGCAAACAGACTTGGAGCTTCTGCTTTAATGCAAGGGTTGGCTGATGGTTATTTTGTATTACCTTATACTATTGGAGAATATTTATCTGATGATATTAGAACTGGTGCAATTCCAACAGATTCTGCTGAGTTTGACGCAGCTGAAAAAGAAATAAAAGAAAAATTAGAATTTTTCATTAATAATAACGGAACGCATTCTGTAGATTATTTCCATAAAAAACTAGGTTTAGTTATGTGGAATAAAGTAGGGATGGCTCGTAATGAAAAACACTTAAAAGAAGCGATTAAAGAAATTCAAGATATTCGTGAAGATTTCTGGAAAAACGTAAAAGTTCCTGGAGATTTAAATGAAATGAATGCTGAGCTTGAAAAAGCTGGTAGAGTTGCTGATTTCTTAGAATTAGGTGAGTTATTTGCAAAGGATGCTTTAAATCGTGAAGAATCATGTGGAGGTCACTTCCGTGAAGAACACGTTACTGAAGATGGAGAAGCAAAACGTGATGATAAAAACTTTGCGTATGTTGCTGCTTGGGAATATACAGGTAAACCTAGCGAAGCTATTTTACATAAAGAACAATTAGAATTTAAAGATATCGAATTAAAAACTCGTTCATACAAATAAGAAAGACAATATGGATTTAACGTTAAAAATTTGGAGACAAAAAGGGCCTCAAGATAAAGGTCAAATGGTCGAATATAAAGTTACCGATATTTCAGAACACATGTCATTCTTAGAAATGATGGATGTGTTAAATGAAGGTTTAGTAGCTAAAGGAGAAGTTCCTGTAGCTTTTGATCACGATTGTAGAGAAGGTATTTGTGGTATGTGTTCATTACATATTAATGGTGAACCACACGGTCCAGATAGAGGTATTACAACTTGTCAGTTACATATGCGTATGTTTAAAGACGGTGATACTATTTATATTGAGCCTTGGAGAGCTAAAGCATTCCCGGTAATTAAAGATTTAATTGTAGACCGTATGGCTTTTGAGCGTATTCAACAAGCTGGTGGGTATATTTCTGTAAATACTTCAGGAAATACACAAGATGCAAATGCAATTCCTATTTCTAAGCACAATGCAGATTTATCTATGGATGCTGCTGCTTGTATTGGTTGTGGAGCTTGTGTTGCTAGTTGTAAAAACTCTTCAGCAATGTTATTTGTTTCTGCTAAAGTTTCTCAGTTTGCATTATTGCCTCAAGGTCAAATTGAAGCTGCAGACCGAGTTAGAAATATGGTTAAACAAATGGATGAAGAAGGTTTTGGTAACTGTACTAATACTGGTGCTTGTGAGGTGGAATGCCCTAAAGGAATTTCATTAGAAAATATTGCACGTATGAATCGTGAATATCTAAAAGCAAGTATGTAGATTAATAATAAATATATAATTAAAAGAGCCGTATTTTTAATAATACGGCTCTTTTTTATTGAAAATATTTTTTGTTCTTATATGGAATAACATTAAATTCCAAAGTGGGATTTTATTATTACAAAAACGAAGTCTTTTGAAGAGGTTCAAGTAATATTATTATTTATGCTTTTGATTAAATAATACATATCCAAATTTGACTATGAAACATATCACCGAGGTTATAGATTTAAGTATTTGGAACTAGAAAGACAGAAATTAAATTACTAAACCATATAAAGTTAATTAAAAGCCTATTTTATTTCTAAAATAGGCTTTTTGTTTTATTGATTGAGTTTACTTCAGAATGTTAAATTGTGTATATTTAAAACTTAATTAAAATCATATGAGGCTTATAAAATTACAAATTCTTTTAATTGCACTTTTTACAAGTAGTTTAACCGTTTTTTCACAACAAGAAAAAATGGTATTAGAAGGAGTTATTAAGGATGAATTTAATATGACAATTCCATATGCTTCAATTACAATTTTTAATAAAAATAATGGTACATCTAGTACTGAAGAAGGTGGTTTTACGCTTTCAGTTTCAAAAGAAAATTTGAAGGATAGTTTATTTGTCTCTAGTATTGGATTTGAATCACTAAAACTTAAAGTACAAGATTTTATTAATAATAAAGACAAAAACATAGTTTTAAAAGAACATGTAACGTCTTTATCTACTGTAGAAATATTGAAAAATGTTGATTACGTTAAGAGGGCAATTAAAAATTTGCGACAAAATAGTGTAGGCTCTAGACATCAATTAAAAATTCTTTACCGAAGAGCGTCAGAAGAGGAAGGTATATCAAGATTTTTTGTGGAGCACTATATTAATGTAATTGACTATGGTGTTGGTGTTAGTGCGTTTAATGATATTGAAATTATGGAAGGGAGAAAATCTGCAGATTATAGATTCGTAAAAAAGAAATTTCCTATTCATAATATTAAAGTAATGGCTACTAGAAATCCATTAAGAGAAGGAATTCCTTTTAAAAAATATAAATGGACAAAGAAAGGTGATACATCTTATGATGGTGAAGATGTTGTAATAATGGAAGGTAGAATTGGAAAGCAAAGGTTTTTAAGATTGTATATAGGAGTTGACACTTATGGTATTTATAAAGTAGAGACTTCAGATTTAGATGCGGTTTATGTTTATAAAAAAAATAAAGACGGAAAGTTGTATTTAAGTTATCATAATCGTGTTTGGAAATCAGCAGTTCCGTTACCTGAATATCAACGAAAATTGAGGGGAATTACAAAAGGAGATAATAAAATTACAGTAGCTTACAGACATGAGGCTTTTGTAATGGGCATTGAAACTAACAGAAAGAAAATAAACTTTGGTAAAAATTACAATGAAGTAATGGATATGGGAGATATGAAAGTTCCTTATCATGCCGATTTTTGGAAAAATTTTAATGTTCCACCAGATACAGAGTTTTTTAGAAAGATAAAATCAGAATTGGAATCACATTATGGTGTTCCATTAGAAAAGCAGTATGAACTGGTAAATTAACTGTCCAAAATATTTAATTTAATGCCAAAATACAATCCATATATTCAATCTAAATTACCAAATGTTGAAAGCTCTATTTTTTCAGTAATGAGCGGTTTAGCATTTAAACATAATGCTATAAATTTATCTCAAGGATTTCCAAATTTTGAAAGTTCTTTAGAGTTGAAGCAAATGGTGAATAATGCCATGTTAAATGGTAAAAATCAATATGCACCAATGCAAGGTATATTTAGTTTAAGAAGAGCTATTTCTGAAAAGATGGAGAATTTGTATGGAGCGAGTTACAATCCAGAAACTGAAATCACAATAACCGCAGGTGCAACACAAGCTATTTTTACGGCAATTGCAGCAGTTGTTAATGTTGGTGATGAGGTTATTATTTTTAAACCTGCTTATGATAGTTATGAGCCAACAATACAATTATTTGGAGGAAAAGTAGTTTCTTATCAATTAAATCCTGAGACGTTTAAAGTTAATTGGGAAGAGGTTAAAAAGTTAATTACTTCTAAAACCAAAATGATTTTAATAAATACACCGCATAACCCATCAGGAAAGGTTTTTTCAAAAGAAGATATGCAATGTCTTGAGCGATTGCTGAGAGATACAAATATATTATTGTTAAGTGATGAAGTATATGAGCATATTATTTTTGATAATAAACAACACCAGTCTGCAGCTTTATTTCCAGGATTGGCCGAAAGAACTTTTATAACAGCTTCATTTGGAAAAACATTTCATAATACCGGCTGGAAAGTAGGTTATTGTTTGGCTCCAAAGTATTTGATGAAAGAATTTCAAAAAGTGCATCAATTTAATGTATTTAGTGTAAATCATCCAATGCAAGTGGGGTTGGCAAAATATATAAAAAACCCTGAAACGTATATGGAACTTGGGGTTTTTTATCAGAAAAAACGTGATTTATTTTTAGATTTAATGAAGGATTCTAGATTTAAGTTTAAGCCTTCTAATGGTACGTATTTTCAAATTATGAGTTATAAAGATATTACTGATGAAAATGATGTTGTTTTTGCAAAAAGATTGATTGAAGAATATAAAATAGCAAGTATTCCAATTTCAGTATTTAATGAAGATAGGTTAGATACAAAAGTTTTACGTTTTTGTTTTGCTAAAACTGATGATACTTTAAAGCAAGCGGCTGCTATTTTATGTAAAATATAATTTGTAATTTACAATTACGATATATTAAATTTATAAAAATGGAAAAATTAAAAGGAATAGTATTATTTGTTTTTTTATTTGTGTTTACCATAGTTCAGGCTCAAAAGGTAGAGTTTAATGGAGTGAAGTATATGGTGAAAAAAAACGCCATATTTGTTGATAAATTAGATGTTACAAATACCCTTTCACAAGAAAAACAAGTTAATATTAAGAATAGATTAAGCGAACAGATATCAGCTGAAAAAAAGTTAGACGAAGCTAAAAAAGCTCAAAGAAATGCTGAAAAGGCTCAGAAGAAAGCTGAAAAAAAACAAAAAAAAGCCGAAAATAAAATAAAAGAAAAAGAAAAACTCAAAAAAAATTATACTGATGCTAAAGAAAAATATAAAAAGGAATTAAAGCGTCATGATAAATTAAGAGATAAAGGCAAGTTATCTATTGAAGATGAAACTAAATGGCAGGAAAAATTAAAAGGGTACCAAAAGAAAATAGATAAGGCCAAAAGAAAATTATAGTTTTTAGTTTTATGAATTCATTTTTAAAAATAACAATACTTCAATCAGCAATTGTTTGGCAAAACAGTAGTCAAAACTTGCTTAACTTTACTAAAATAATTGAAGGGATTCGTGAAGAAACTGATATTATAGTTTTGCCTGAAATGTTTACTACTGGTTTTAGTATGGAACCACAAGAAATTGCAGAATCTATGGATGGTGAAACTGTTCAGTGGATGAAAAAAGTTGCTTTTCAGAAAAAAGTTGCGGTTGCAGGAAGTGTTATAATAACTGAAAATAATAAGTTTTACAATCGATTTTTATTTGTGCATCCTTCAGGAGAAATTGATATTTATAATAAGCGTCATTTGTTTTCATTGGCCGGGGAAGATAAAATTTATACTTCCGGTTGTGAAAAAGTTATAATTGATTTTAAAGGGTGGAAAATTTGTCCACAAATTTGTTACGATTTACGATTCCCTGTATTTTCTAGAAATATAGAAGAATATGATGTTTTATTGTATGTTGCCAATTGGCCAAAACTAAGAATATTGGCTTGGGATACTTTGTTAAAAGCAAGATCTATTGAGAATTTATGTTATACAGTTGGGGTAAATAGAATAGGAGAGGATGCTAATAATTTAAATTATATTGGTCATTCTGCTGTTTATAATTGTTTAGGTGAAATAAAAAGTAATTTAAACGAAGAAACTGCCTCAGTTCAAATAATTGAATTGAGTAAAAGTCATATTATTGAAACAAGAAAAAACCTTAATTTTTTAAATGACAGAGATTCTTTTCAGATAATGGAGTAAAAAAAACAAACCAATGAGGTTTTGAAGACCACTTTGGTTTGTAATAATAACGATATTCTGAACTTGTTTCAAAAACTTATCATTTGAATATCAAATACTGGTTAATGATAATTTAACTGTTTTAAGTTAAAGGATTCATCCATTTAAAGTTGTATTTGGTATCTGGAACAACAATGCGCTCTGTAATTCTATACATTCTTTCTGGAAGTTTCATTAAGTAATCTCTTGCTTTTTCAGCTTCGGGAGTTAGCCCGGTGATTTTATCTATTTCCCAAGTAGTATTTAGTTTTTTAATAATGTCTACATAATCAAAACCAGTATATACACCAACTCTTTGGGCAACTGTTGAAAATTGATCGAATAAAGATCCTTTTTCTTCGCCCGAATGTCTTAAATGATAAGCTGGCATTACTATTTTATGTTTCATCATATGTTGGTAAGCAAACATCATTTCACTTGGATCGTGTTCAAATATTTGTCGCACAAATTCTGTATATGCTAAATGATGACGCATTTCATCTCCCGCAATAATTTTAGACATTTTGGCTAGCATTTTATGACCATTTTTACGAGCAATTTTGGCTACGTTATTGTGTGAAATATATGTTGCCAGCTCTTGAAAGCTTGTATAAACAAAATTTTTGTATGGATCTCTTGAAGTTCCAATATCAAATCCATCAGAAATTAAATGTTGCGTAGTAATTTCAACTTCTCGCATATTTACCCTACCAGAAAGATATAGGTATTTGTTTAAAACATCACCATGTCTGTTTTCTTCACCTGTCCAAGATCTAATCCATTTCGCCCAACCATTATCTCCATTGTTATTGCTGTGTTGTGAAATTCCTTCAACATCTAAAAGCCAAGATTCATAGGTTGGTAATGCTTCTTCAGTAATAGTATCTCCAACAAGAACTACCCAAAAATCATCATTCATTTCTTTTGAGAGTTCTCTAATTTCTTTTACTTCTTCAATAAATTTATCGCTTTGAGAATTTGGTAGAAAATCTGTTGGTTGCCAAATTTCCTCGGGTTTTATTAAAAATTTATCTACAAAAGTTTCTATATTCTTTTCTAGGGTTAGCATTACCTCTAACCTGATATTGTGTTGTGACATGTCCGTTTTTTTAGTTTAGTAGAAAACTAAATTACGGAATTTTTAATTGTATTTTCTACTTTTTCGAAGAGGTCTTCAAATTTCATTGATTTAGCTTCAATGGCTTCATGGAATTCTATTGTTACATTTACCCCAATTTCTAGAGGGAACATTCCATATTTATTTATTTTCCAACAGTTATTAATTGTTACTGGAACAACATAAGCAGACGGAGCAAATTTGGTTAGCATTTTTAACCCATTTTCTGAAAAACGTCTTGGTTCTCCTGTTTTACTTCTAGTTCCTTCAGGAAAAATAACAGCAGCATAATTATTAGTTTCAATATATTTTCCAAACTCTTTAATTGCTGTTAGTGATTGTCTAGGATCTTTTCTATCTATTAAAACTGAACCTCCATGAGTTAAATTGTAAGATACACCTGGAATTCCTTTTCCTAATTCAATCTTAGAAACAAATTTAGGGTGGTAATCTTTTAAAAAACAGGCAAGTGGGCAAATATCATGCATGCTTTGATGATTTGATACTACAATTAAAGGAACATTTTTAGGAATGGGGTAATTGCTTATAAATTTTATTCTAGTTCCCAACATATAAAGTAAATATGTAAGAGTACAATTCATTAAGTCTACAGCTATTTTATGTCCTTTGTATTTTCCAAGGTTAAACCCTAGCCATTGTAAACCATGAAATATTACAAGTAAACTACCATAAAAAAGATAGAAAATAGGTGAAAGAATATATGATATTGTTTTTTTCATAATAGAAAAGGGTAAAAAAAAATCCTAAGCAATAATGCTTAGGATTGTATTATATTAATTTGAAAACCATTGAGACCAAGGGATTCTACTCAATATTAAAAGCAGTGCTATTGCATAAAAAACAGCAATTGTTTTAAATTTAGCAGTATCTGTTGTTTTCTTTTTATGCTTAGAAAAACCAATAGTTATTAAAGTAATTGCTATTACTCCTACTAAAGGATGTTCAATTAAGATTTTTCTTAGGTCACTGTTTTTCATAACGGCTCCCATTCCAATTTCTCTCATAGTTTCATAGTAAGTAGAAACGTAAAAAGCAACAAATCCAATTAATAGTTGAATATGAGAAGTTATAAGTGCAAATAATGAAATTCTTAAGTCATTAGCTCCAAATTTCTTCTTAGAAGTTAAACCAATAATTGCATTTATTGTAGCAAAAATTAAAATTGCTAAAACAACGTAGGCCCAATAAGAATGTATCATTTTAATCATAATAAAAGTTTTTTTTAGTTGCAGCAAATTTAGTTAAATAAAATGAAATTTATTTTTTTAAAATTGGGTATGTTAAAAAAGTTTAAGATTGTTTTTTTTATTGAAAAATCTATTATTATTAACGTGTAAATTAGTCAAACATTAAAAATATTAACACTATTTTTAGGAAAATTAGAAAAATATTGTATTTTGCGATTAAGTTAATCAATTCTAATTAAGAAAATATGAAAAAATTATTAAGTGTTTTCTTTACGCTTTTTACAGGTTTTGTTTTAGTAGCACAGACATCTGTAACGGGTTCAGTAAAGGAGGCTAAATCTGGACAGCCAATTCCAGGTGCCAACATTAAATTTGTTGGGAAATCTATTGGTACAACTACTGATTTTGATGGAAATTTTTCAATGAAAGTTGCGCAAGACCCTCCTTTCTCTCTAGAGATTTCGTTAATAGGTTATTCATCAACCACTGTTGAAGTTTCAAAAAATAATCAAGTTTTAAACATTTCGTTAAACGAGTCTGCAACAGCTTTAGATGAAGTTGTGGTATCCGCTTCCAGAACACCAGAAAGAATTTTAGAATCGCCTGTAACTATTGAAAGAATGGATGCAAGAGCGATTAAAAATACATCTTCACCCACATTTTATGATGGTTTAGAAAACTTAAAGGGTGTGGATATTAATGCGAATAGTTTGACCAATAAAAGCGTTAATACTAGAGGATTTGCTACTTTCTCTAATACACGTTTTATGCAATTGGTTGATGGGATGGATAATTCATCACCTGCATTAAATTTTGCTTTGGGAAATTTATTAGGAATGTCTGAATTGGATGTGAATACTGTTGAATTATTGCCTGGTGCGTCTTCTGCATTGTATGGTGCAAATGCATTTAATGGTGTTTTATTTATGACCAGTAAAAATCCGTTTGATTCTCATGGGATTAGTGCTTACGGGAAAACTGGAATAACGTCTCAAAAAGCTGCCGGAGATAATCTTTTTGTAGATGCCGGTATAAGAATAGCTCATAAGTTTAGTGATAAATTTGCAGCAAAAGCTTCTTTTTCATTTTTAGATGGAACAGATTGGTACGCTACAGATTATAGAGATTATGATCATGATAATAGCGTAACTGGTTCTGCTACACCAATAAAAGCCGAAACAGGGCAAACTTCATTTGATAGAATGAACATATATGGTGATGAAGTAAATTTATCTTCAGCAGGTTTAGGTGATTTAAATTTATTTGGTCAATATTTAGAAAGTATTAATCAACTTCCAGCAGGAGCTAGCGCTTTATTGCCAAAAGATAATGTATCACGTACTGGATATAAAGAGCAAGATTTAACAGATTATAGTGCGCGAAGTATAAAAACCAACGTAGCGTTACATTATAGACCTTTTGCTGATGATTTAGAAATTATTTATAATGGTAAATTTGGTAAAGGAAATACAATTTACCAAGGAACAAATAGATACAACATTAATAATTTTTGGCTGCAACAACATAAGTTAGAAATTAAAAGTGATCGATTTTTTGTGAGAGGGTATTTAACAACTGAAGATGCCGGAGATTCTTATGATATGAAGTTTGCTGGTGTTAATTTAAATAAACAAACTGCAGGTACTTGGTTTGGAACTTATGCAGGAGCATATGCAACTGGTGCTAGTCAAATTTTAGCTGGTGGAGGTACACAAGCAGACGTGGCAGCTGCATCTAGCCAATTACATGCCGGAGCAAGACAATATGCCGATGCAAATGTTACTTTACAACCAGGAACTCCTGAATTTAAAAAAGCATTAGATGCTGTAGTCTCGGATCCAAATATATTAACAGGAGCTAAATTTAAAGATAATACTAAATTGTATCATATTGATGCTAATTATAATTTTCATGAATTAATCGATTTTGCGGATATTCAAGTTGGAGGTTCTTGGAGACAGTATTCATTAAATTCTGACGGAACTATATTTACAGATTCAGATGGGCCTATTGATTATTCTGAATATGGAGCATATACACAAATTCAAAAAAAGTATTTAGATGACAGGCTTAAATTTACAGGGTCTTTAAGATATGATAAAGCTAAAAACTTTGATGGAAATGTTTCACCTAGAATTTCATTGTCTTATTCATTAGGGAAAGAAAAAACTAGAAATTTAAGAGCTTCATTTCAAACAGGGTTTAGAAACCCAACAACTCAAGATTTATATATTGGTTTAGATGCTGGGGTAGGAATACTTGTAGGATCTTCACCTGATAACTTAGATAGGTATACATCTGCACCAATTCCAATTAATAGTCCAACGGGTCAATCTGTAGCTGGTGGATCAACAGTACAATTATCTGGAGCAAGAGCTTATGATAATGCTTTTACAGAGTCCTCTCTGATAGCATTCGGAGCAGCGGTTCAAACTGCAGTTTTAGCTGGAGCAACTCCTGCTCAGGCGGCCGGTTTAAATGCCGGTTTAATAAAACAATCTAAAATTAATTACGTACAACCTGAGCGAGTTACTGCTTATGAAATTGGATATAGAGCTGGTTTTGGAAAATTCTCTCTTGATGCAAGTGCATATTACAACCAATACGAAGATTTTATTGGAAACAAAAATGTTGCAGTACCATTATATGGAGACGTGCCAAGTTTTAATCCAGCAAATGTTGCTACGGATCCAAATACACAATTATTGTTAGAAGCTATTGGAAGTGGAGATTTACAAGGATTTCAAGTATATACAAATTCTGATGCAGATATTTCATCATATGGAGGTAGTATTGGTCTTACATCAAAAATATTTGGAAATTATAATGCTGGTTTAAGTTATACGTATGCAAAGTTTGATTTTGATCAATCTTCAGACCCTGACTATGAAGCTGGTTTTAATACTCCAGAGCATAAAGTGAAATTATCTTTTGGAAATACAAATGTAATAGACAACCTAGGTTTTAACTTAAATGTGCGTTGGAGCGATGAATATATGTGGCAATCTACAATTGCAGATGCTATTATTGATGCAAGAACTGTAGTTGATGCACAAGTAAACTATACAATACCAACCTGGAAATCCACATTTAAAATTGGAGCAGCTAATTTAGGAGGAAAAGAGTATTTTAGTGCTCCGGGTAATGGGAAAATAGGTTCTCAATACTTTGCTTCATGGACTTTTAATCTATAATAATAGCAAATAAATAAAGAATTTTAAGCGCTTTAATTGTAGTTAAAGCGCTTCTTTTTAAAAAAGATATGTAAAAATTTTCAAAATAAAATCAAAAAACTATCTTTGCAATCTGCAAAATGCGGATAAACTAAAAAGATTAATTATCTTAAATATAAACAGTTAAAGTAATGACAAAAGTTACAGGTAAAGTTGCACAAATTATTGGTCCAGTTATCGATGTTGAATTTGAATCAGGTGCAGAACTTCCAAAGTTGTATGATTCATTAGAGATTAAAAGAACAGATGGATCATTATTAGTGTTAGAAGTTCAGTCACATATTGGTGAAGATACTGTTAGAACTATTTCAATGGATTCAACAGATGGATTAAGTAGAGGAACTGAGGTTTTTTCTACAGGTAATGCAATTCAAATGCCAGTTGGAGCTGATATTTATGGCCGTTTATTTAACGTTATTGGAGATTCAATTGACGGTTTAGGTAATTTACCAAAAGCTGGTGAAAATGGTTTACCTATTCACAGACAGGCTCCAAGATTTGAAGACTTGTCTACTTCAACAGAAGTATTATTTACAGGAATTAAAGTAATTGACTTAATTGAGCCATATGCAAAAGGTGGTAAAATTGGATTATTTGGTGGAGCCGGAGTTGGTAAAACTGTATTAATTCAAGAGTTAATTAATAATATAGCAAAAGGTCACGGTGGTTTATCAGTATTTGCTGGTGTAGGAGAAAGAACTCGTGAAGGAAATGACCTTTTAAGAGAGATGTTAGAATCTGGTATTATTAAATACGGTGATGATTTTATGCACTCTATGGAAGAAGGAGGATGGGATTTATCTAAAGTTGATAAGGCTGGAATGAAAGAATCTAAGGCTACTTTCGTATTCGGTCAAATGAATGAGCCACCTGGAGCACGTGCACGTGTTGCCTTATCTGGATTAACTATTGCTGAGTATTTCCGTGATGGTGCAGGTGAAGGACAAGGAAAAGATGTATTATTTTTCGTAGATAATATTTTCCGTTTCACACAAGCTGGTTCAGAGGTATCTGCACTTTTAGGTCGTATGCCATCAGCGGTAGGTTACCAACCAACATTGGCAACTGAAATGGGAGCAATGCAAGAACGTATTACTTCAACAAAAAATGGTTCAATTACATCAGTACAAGCGGTATATGTACCTGCGGATGATTTAACGGATCCAGCGCCAGCAACAACGTTTGCGCATTTAGATGCTACTACAGTATTGTCTCGTAAAATTGCTGAGCTTGGTATTTATCCTGCGGTAGATCCATTGGATTCTACTTCAAGAATTTTAACGGCAGACATTTTAGGTAAAGAACATTATGATTGTGCACAACGTGTTAAAGAGTTGTTACAACGTTATAAAGAATTACAAGATATTATTGCGATTTTAGGTATGGAAGAATTATCTGAAGAAGATAAATTAGCTGTACATAGAGCACGTAGAGCTCAACGTTTCTTATCTCAACCATTCCACGTTGCTGAACAGTTTACAGGTATACCAGGTGTTTTAGTTGATATTAAAGATACTATTAAAGGGTTTAATATGATTATGGATGGTGAGTTAGATAAATATCCTGAAGCTGCATTTAACTTAAGAGGATCAATTCAAGATGCGATTGATGCTGGAGAGAAAATGTTAGCTGAAGTATAATTTAATTATATAATTATGATTTTAGAAATAGTTTCACCAGAAGCAACATTATTACATTCAGAAGTTGAACTAGTTTCAGTTCCTGGTGTAAATGGAGAGTTTCAAATGTTAGATAATCACGCACCTATAGTTTCTTTACTTGTTGAAGGTACTGTTAAATTTAAAGGAGCAAATGTGAAGTTTGAAGAAGGTTTTGAAAGTAAATTTTCTAATAATAAAGAAGGGTATTCATTACCTATTAAAAGTGGTACAATTGAAATGAAAGAAAACAAGATTATTATTCTTGCTGATTAATTTCAAATAATATATTTATAAAAAAATGCCTAGCAATTTGCTAGGCATTTTTTATTTTTAAAATCTTTTTCCTATAAAAATACCTCCTCTAAAAAATCCTTCTGGAGAAGCCTCACTCATACCAAGTGTTCTACCTCCTCCAGCAAATATTTCCAAAATAAATCCATTATTGTTTACCCATTTTTTTCCAATGGATAATCCTAAAGCTGTATCAAAGTATTCATCATCTCCATAGTTGTCATAGTAATAATTGTCATCTGTACCAAATGAGAATTTAGAAAAACCTTCAATAAAAAGTCCTTTTGCTCCATAATCTTGACGGTTTAAAAAATACATTCTATAGAAAGGAGTTATAGAAAATTTCTCAAAATAAGCATCACTTTCCCTAGGGTTAACTAAAACGGATATTCCATAACCTGAAGAATTATTGCCTACAAACTCATAACTAGCTTCAAGAATACCTCCTATTGCAAGTTTTGCTCCGTCTATTTTTATTTCATTTAATTGTGATGGAGTTCTATAGTTTTGTTGCTGAGTATTATTTATTCTGTAGGAGCCTCTAATACCTTGTGAAAAGACAGTTATACTGAATAGAAATGCAAATGCTAATGCGAGTTTTTTCATAACTTAATGTTTATTTAAATTAATAATTACAAAAACCGAACCATAAATTTAGTTAACTTAAAAAAGAGCTTTTAATTGAATTGTTCCTGTGTGAATAGCATTTGAACTTTCACTTTTTCTTCCTAAATAATTTAAGTTAAGATTTAGAAATGAATTTATTTTTCGGTAAAATAAGATACTCCAAGTAAAATTTTCCCCAGGTTGTAAACCTTCTAGCATATGGTATGCGATGGGTGAATTACTATTTCCTGTAAAGTTGTTTTTAAAAAGATTTAGATCAGCTTTTAAGAGGTTTTTAGCGTTTGAGGCATAGTTTACTTCAAAACCTAATTTTTGCAATTTTAAGGCTTCTAAATCACCAATTTTATTTTTTTTATTTTCAGATTCATAAAATAAAGAGAAGTAGGTGTTGTCATTATAATAATAAGAGATTTTTGGTAAAAGAGAAGTGTTTTTAAGTTTATAGTTTCTATTGTTAAAATTTAAGGATAAGGAATTGTTATAAGTATTACTAGCATCAAAATTTAATTGCCAAAAAGCACCAATTTTATGTTCAAATTTAATTTTATGAAGTTCAATTTCATTTTCTAAATCATCAATAGTTGTAGTGTTTTTAATTTTTGATTGAATATAGCTATAGGTTGTTGAATAATTTTTCTTCCCTTTATTAAAGAATAGGCTATTGTTTAAATTATAGTTTAATCCCAATAAGTTTTCATTATTAGTATCAAAAGGATTTAAGTTGAATGAGTTTCCACTCTTTTTTTGTTTACTATCTACCAGTAAATAAGTTTGATTGTAAAAATGAGAAGCTAATTTTTTTAGTCCTTTTTTAGAGTTCCACTGTTGTGGATTTATAGAGATATTTTGAGTAAATTTATTTTGTTGCGTGGCTATGTAATTTATAGTTGGTAAAATAATTCTTAAATAAGTTGCCTGATCAGCAAATTGAGCTATTTCAAATTCATTTAAATCCTTAATATTATCATTGTTGTAATCAATCCAAGTATAAAAACCTTGACCTGGTTCAGTTTTAATATATGAATAATCTTGTTGAGGTAAGTTTCCTGATTTGTTTTCATAAACAGTATTAAAAGATAAAAACTGATTAAATAACTGTTGTTTGTAAAATATCTTTGAGTTTAATGATTCTTCATTTTTAAAATTTGTATTTTCAACTGTTCTATAATTTATATATGTATTTAATTGAGCTCTTTTTGTATTAATTAATGTAGACTTTAAATAATACGTTTTTGAATTGTTAGCACGTTTAAAAGTGTTGTTTTGTATACTATCTGTTGATCGAAAATTAGCACCAAATTGCGTGTAAACTTTAGTGGAATCTCCAATTCCCATAAAGGCTTCGTACTCATTAAATTTATGACTTAATTTTGATGTTAAATTTGATGCAGTTTCTATACGTTTATTATTTTCTCCACTTAATTGAATACCAAACCAGCTTTTTGAAAGGTTATATTTTGAAACTACAAAATATCTAGTAAAAGTTCCTTTATCTAATAAAGTTTCATTATTTAAAATACTTGTATTGAAATTTAGAGAGCTATTTTTTTTGTTGATATTTCCTAATAAATGATGTTTGTTTCCTGTAAAAGATTCACCAAATTCTAAATTTTCAAAAAGGTATTTAAATGTACTATTCTGTTGGTTTTTTAATTCTAAAAAACTACTTAATAATTTTTGATCTCCGCTTGTGTTCTCAATATTCCAATCTCTATTAAATTCAATGTTTTGAACACGTTCAACACTTTTAAAACGTTCATTAATAAAGTTGAATTTTAAATTGCTTTTTAACTCCCATTTATGTTGAAAAATAATTTGATCCCAGCTAAATTTTGAAGCTAAACCATTATTTTCTGAATCATCAAGTTTTGAGAATAAATTTTGATCAAAAGTACTAAATGCAGTTTCTGTATTAATTGTAGTTTTTGTAGAAGGATTATAAGTTGCTTTAAAAACGGCGACTTGTAATTTTTCAGGCGCAACTAATTGAATAGTTGGGTTGTAATCTCCTAAGTTTTCGCCTTTATATTCATATATTTTTCCAAGAGCAATAACATCTTTTAATGTATAATTTCCTAAATTTTCTCCAACATAAGAAAATGAAACTTGGTATAATTCATCGTTTTCGTTTATTGAATATTCAAAAATATTAGTGGCACCATTTGAAATTTTTCGATATAATATTTTGTCTTCAGAAAACGTGTCTAAATAAGCAGAAGGAGTGACCATTTCTCTGGTGTTATTTCCTGAATTTGCTAAAATTAGCTTTTGATCATTAGATAAATCTTGTTCTAAAGATTGGTTTTTTAAATCGTTTTCATTGTAAAAATATCCACTAACTGAGAGTTTGTCGCTTTTGTAAGAAATATTGTTGTAAGTGATAAAACGTGTATAAACCCTATCATTGAATTGATATTCTGCTGAAATCCGCATATTTGCAGTAACTGGAAAAGTTGTGGTAAAAGTTAATTCAGCGGTATTATAATCTATAGTATAATCATTATTTTCACCGCGTTTTAAAAGGCGTCCATTCACATATATTTTTTCCGTTCCAGATAAAATTAATACATATTTATTGTTAAAATCAGATAAATTATACGGACCCTGATTTCCTTCATTTCCTATAAATTGAACTTTATTATATTTCCCTCTTACAATAGCTCCAGAGGCTTTAATAGCTATTTCTGAATTTTCATTATTAATTTTTGTGTTTACCCGTAATCCTGAAACTTTTTTATTAAAATTTAAAAAAGAAGTTTCTTGGTTGTTTAAATAAATATCACCTGCGTTTAAACTCCAATTATCACTAAAAAGCTCCATAAAAACGCGATCAAACTCATTTAATTTATAAGTATTTCCATTTTCTTGAATAGGTAAATTGGTGTCAATTATAGAAGCTTTTAAAGTTATTTTATCTGATAATTTTCCAGCAATTTGTAAATCTAATGAAGAATTTACTACTCCATTTTGGTTGTTACCAACAGTGAGACCTCTTGTAATATTTCCGGCAGTATTTAACCCTTCAAAAGGTTTGAATGGTGATTTTTCTTGATTAGTTGTGAGGCTATATAATGGTGCGTCAATTTGATCATTCGGAACAATAATTTTATCGTCAAAATCAAAATATTTTTTGGTTAAAAAATCTGGGTAGGAGTTATATTGAACTATTATATTTGAATATTTTTTAGAATTATTAGATTTAAAAATAAGCAATGCTTTGGAAAAATCTATAATGTATCTGGAAGAATCAATTTCAGAAATAGTATCTGAAAAAACTTTAAATTTAAATGGATTTATGCTTACAGAATCTATTTTTACACTGTCGTTTTTAACTGAAAATGATTTCTTATGTAAATTTTTAGATTGAAATTGGGCATTGACAATTACACTACTTAAAAGAAATAATAAGAAGAGTCCTTTTTTCATTTTTTAAATAATACCATTCATCAATTATATTCACCACATTAAAATGCTCTTTTTCTAGTTCATTAAAAAAAGAAACCGTTACTATAGCGATACATTATTTTCTTTTATAGTAAATGCAAGCAATAAACGGTATAACGAATTTTTAGCAAAAATAGTTTAAAATAATGACTGTTGCAGAGAAGGGCTTTCGTGTTCTAAAAGCCATTTTTTTCTCCAGATTCCGCCGGCATAACCTGTTAAAGAACCATCACTTCCAATTATCCTATGACATGGAATAATAATCCAGATTGGGTTTTTTCCATTTGCTGAAGCTACAGCTCTAATGGCTTTTACATCTCCAAGTTTTTTACTTTGGTCTAAATAACTTCTTGTTTTTCCAAAGGGTACATTTAATAATTCATTCCAAACTTTTTTTTGAAAATCTGTCCCAACAGGATTTAGTTTTAAGTTAAATGATTCTCTTGAACCTTTAAAGTATTCATCTAGTTGCTGTACACAATCTTTCAAACATTCAGGGACTATTTCAGAAGATTCAATTTCATCATTTATAACAGAGACTGAAATTATTCCATTTATATCACCAATTATTTTGGCAATTCCGATGGGTGTTTTATAATATACTTTATGATTTTGTTCCAAAATATTGAAAATATTATTTATGAATATTAAATATACATTTATTTATGAAAAGACGCCAATTGTTGAAAAAACATTACAGTTAGCTTATTAAGTTTTTTTTTAATATATTAAAGAATTAACTTTGATGTGTAATTTAAGTTCTGACATTAAATTACTTAGCTATGAAAAATATTAAATTTCTTTTATTACTAGTAACTTTTACTACATTCTTATCTTGTAATAGTGATGATGATATGGATCTATCTGATAAGTTGATAGGAGAATGGTTGCGCACTGATTTTAGTGAAAATCTTGAATTTAAATTAAATTTTCTTCCAGATAACACTGGTTATAAAACCTTTAAAGAAGGGAATATGGGAACAACAATTGTTTCTTCAGCTATTATGTTTAATTGGAGTACTGATGAAAATATCCTAACATTTGATGAATTGGATGAAATTAATAAAACTTCATTTTCTTTTAATAAAACAGGGCAACTTATTTTAATAGATTATTCAGACTTACCATTTAATAAAGTTGAATAATTCTAAATTTTAAAAATATCTTTAGAGTTTTGTGTTGTTATTTTAGCGATTTCTTGTGGCGTTAAATTGTATATATCTACTAGTTTATCTAATACATTTATAATATAACTACTTTCGTTTCTTTTTCCTCTAAAAGGAGTTGGTGCTAAATATGGAGAATCGGTTTCCAGAACAATATTATTTAATGGAATTTCATTTAAAAATTTATCTATTTTACCATTTTTAAAGGTTAAAACACCACCTATTCCTAATTTCATATTATATGAAATTGCTTGTTGGGCTTGTTCTAAATTTCCCGTAAAACAATGAAATATTCCGTATAACTTATCATCTTTCACTTCTTCTAAAACTTCAAAAATCTCATTAAAAGCATCTCTACAATGAATTACAATTGGTAAGTTTTTTTCTTTAGCCCATTCAATTTGTTGCTTAAAAGCATCTTGTTGTTGCTGTAAAAAGGATTTATCCCAATACAAATCTATACCAATTTCACCAACTGCATAAAAATTCCGCTTATCCAACCATTCTTTTACAAATGCTAATTCCTCAGCGACATTTTCTTTTACATGTGTTGGGTGTAATCCCATCATTAAAAATATATTTTTTGGAAAAGCTTTTTCCAAATCTAACATAGCTGGTAAATAAGTAGAATCTATGGCAGGAATAAATAATCTAGAAACTCCAGAATCTATGGCGCGTTGTACAATTTCATTTCTATCATCATCAAATTGTTCGCTGTATAAATGCGTGTGCGTATCGGTTAAAATCATAGGGCAAAAGTAGTTAAAAACTGTTTTAAATAATAGAGTTGTTCAGTAATTAATACCTACTTTAGTTTAGCCGTAATAAGTTGTTAAAGAATGAATATTAAGATTGGTTTTATTTTGTTATTTGTGTTCCTTTTTGAATGTGTAAGTGCGCAGGAATATAGGAATATACAAACTTATAAAAAGGTTTCAAATAGCAAGGTTTTACAATCTGGTTGTTGGCTAAAAAAAGACAGAAAAAGACAAACTGAAGTTTGGGAAAATGCTAATATTTTTAATTTGGCGGCAGAAAATGGAAATTTAAAGTATACTTCTATAAGTCAGATTTGTGATTTTTATAAATGGTTTGATAATGCTATTAAGGTTAAAGGGCACGAAATAAATGGAGTTGGAATTGCTTCTATAGCTGCAAAACAATTATCTAATATGGATAATGGTTTTATCCGGGTTTTTATTGTTAGAAATAAAGAAATAGTACTTTTTGCAAATGAAGGTTCTAAAAAAGTATTGGCATTTGGATTTCCATTGTTGAAAGAAGTTTATTTTTCTGAAGATCTTATAATAGGTGAAAAAGCTAAAATTTGGGATATTAAAAACGGGACTTATGAGCAATGTCAAGTTTTAGAACCCTTATATAATAGACTTTCAATTAAAGCACTTTATAGATTAGAAAGAATTGCAAAAGGTAAAGGAATATTTAATTTGGCTGTTCCAAACGAGTTAAAATTTGAAGGTGATATTGATAATTGTCATTCTCGTTTTGAACACGGAAAGAATAAATTATTACCTTATTATTTATCGAAAAGAAATAATTAAGATATTATTTTACACGTATAAATAAATTAACATATAGACATACAGTACTTTACATTTGTAATATGTCATATTTTTTCTTACATTTAGCTGTAACTAACTAAAAAAATTAGTTGTGATAACAAAAACTGCTTTTCTAAAATTGCTATTTGATACTTAATAATTTTAAGAAATAAATTATTAAACAATCCCATTTTTTATCTATTAAATATAAATAATTACTATTTGGTTTATCCGTTAAAATTAAAGGGTGAAGGTTTGAATTTGTGCTTTTAATGGATGGTTGTTCATAAGCTGAATAAACACTTTAAATAGAAAAAAAATGAAAAAATCAAAACTAACAAAGATCCAATTTTAGCGTTTTTAATAGCTTTGATTTTCATTACGAGCTGTGACCAAAAAGCAAATGATCAGACTTTGAGATCTAACCAAACGGATTTACCAATCCTTGAAAAAGAAATTGAATTACGTCTTCAAGAATATGAAAGTCATTTAAAAAAAGGTGACTCGATTGCTTTAGGGAATATGTATATGGAAGATGCCGAGATAATACCATCTGTTGTGGGAAAAGAAAATATTACTAAGGTATTTGGGAATATGATTAGAGGCGGTACAACTGGCTCAAGTTTTAAAACTACGAAATTATGGGGAAATGAACAATTATTTGTGGAAGACGGAACAGAAACTTGGTACCATACTAATGGAACGGCTGTTGGAAGTGGAAGATATTTATTAGTTTGGAAAAAAGATGACGGAAAATGGAAAATATTACGAGATACTTGGTTTTCTGACAAAAAGAAATAGCTTAAAGAAGTCTACATAAAAAACCTATAGATAGCAATTTATATAATTAATTGCTAGTTGTAGCCTACTTAAAAATATTCCTGAGGAATATTCTATCGGTGATTTATTTGATAATTATAGTGCTTAAACCATACAACTAATCTTATATGTCCAGGTATAACTGATACACCTATGCACCATCGCTTGCGAGGTATTGTTGGAGACGACTTGTACGATAAAGGATTGCTACCTACTGTACATTTACAAAGAACTGGTCGCCCAGAGGAGGTTGCAAATGCTATTGTATTTCTTTGTTCAGATGAATCTAGTTATATTTCTGGTTCAACACTTACAGTTGACGGTGGACTCACATTGACGATGTAATAAATCTTAAAGTTAGATTATTGATTAGGGCGAAAATGAAAGAATAAAGTTGTTGGCAACCAAAATATATATAAACAAGTTAGCTAAATTTTTTAAGAAAACTTAAACGGGGATACTGAAAACCGACTAGAGTAGGTAAATATTTTAAGTTTAAAAACAATGAAAAAAGTATTAGCAATTTACACCTAAAAGGTGCAACCACAAAATCGTATGATGATTTATTAGTGGATTTAAAAGAAGCAAAACAAATAAAATTTAAAGCAAGACCACATCATTTCGCGTCTATAAAAGAGGGTGAAATACAAGTTGTTAACATTTGGGAGTCAGTAGAGGACTTTAAAAAAAATGGAGAAATTATGGTGCCATTAGCAAAGAAACATGGCATTGATGTACGACCTGAATTGTACCCGCTACACAATCAACTTGACTAAAAAATAAATTAAGCTTAAGCCGAAAAACCATTCAAAGTAGGCACTAAAAAATAATAATTATGAAAAAACGAATTAATTTTACTAATAAGTTCACATTAATTTTGATGCTTTTAACATTGACTTTTACAATTCAAAGTTGTGAAGAGAAGGAAAAAGAATCAAAGAAAGAAGTTGAAAAAGAAATAGTTGTTAAACCTGAAAAACCTGAATATTTTTTACTCCGACCAGAAGTTGAAAAAGCATATGGATATTCACACGCTGTAAAAATAGGTAATGATATTAAAATATCTGGAGCTGTAAGTATGGACGACGAAGGAAATCCAACAGCCATTGGTGATTTTGAGCAACAAATGAAAAATTGTTATGCCGATTTAGAAAAAATATTAAAACATTATAGTTGTACTTTTGATGATGTGGTAAAGGAAGATGTATTCACAACAGATATGCCAAAATTTTTGGAAGTCGCAGGTTACAGAACTGAAATCTATAAAAAGCAATTTCCAACAGGTTCTTGGCTTGGAGTGAAAGAGTTAGCACTACCAGAATTTATGATTGAAATTGAATTAGAAGTTCATAAATCCGAGTAGTGAAAGTTGAAAAATTTCAGATAGTTGGTCTAAATATGTTAAACTAACAATGGAAAATATGAGACGGAAATATTATCAATTTATAAATAGTTTATAATTTATAATTCCGATTTTTATGGTATGTGTTTTATTTGCTAAATTAGTTACTTAAAAACGCTATAAACTATACTTAAAATCATGAATTTTTTAAACCCACCAAAAGAATTAAAAATTATAATTGATTCTGAAAAAATTGATTTTTTAATAAAAAGCAAGAGAAATTATCCTAAAAAGAAAAGTGTTTCTTTATTGTTTTTTTCATTTTTTTGGATTGCTTTTACAAGTATTTTTGTATTTGCTTTTTTAGGGCCAATATTTAAAGGAAAAGAAGTTCATTTTTCAAGTAACAATATTGCTGTAGTAGCAAGTCCTGAAAATTTAGAGCCTTTATTAATTCCCGGATTAGTTATTGGACTATTTCTTATAGTTGGAATAGGAATGTTAATTTGGGCAATAATTTTATTTTTTCAAGATGGAGCTTATTTTGTAGGTACTAAAACTAGATTGATTAAATTTAGAAAAGGAAATATTACCATAAAAGATTGGGAACAATTTACAGGGAGCATTAATATTAAAAGTAATGGTAATTATGGGGATATTGAGTTGGAATTAAGAACAGGGAAAATGAAAAGTAGAAAAAACCGATCAGATGTTTTTATACCAGATATTATCTATATTTCACAAATTGAAAATGTATTTAATATTGAAAAAAAATGTAGAATTAGAATTAAAGAAAACGACCCAACTCCTGCAATTACTAGTGGTAGCTTATAATAATATGGATACTTATCTTTAAGTGAATATATAAACAATAAACTTTAATTCTTAAAGATTGTCCCTAGCCATATTTAAAGGAATTATAAATTAGACTATGGGACAATTGTTTTTTTTATTTGTACAAGCTATGCCTATAAAATGAGACTAAAACGGTAGTTGATACCCAATTGAAATTTGATTTAAATCAAACGTGTTTCTCATAGTGTAATCAATAAATAATTTTTCTGAAATAAAAGGTAAATAAGCACCTAATATTGCATTGTAAAACCCTTTAGTATTGTCACTATTTGATAATGCTCCTGCTCCAACTCCTACGTAAGGTTGTATTTTTATATTTTCTTTTAAAAATGGGTAAATTATGTTTCCAGCAGCTCCAAATACAATATTATCGTCAAATCCTGCAAATATTTCTGGTACAAACTCAAATGAAGAATTGCCCATTGTAAAATAAGCTTTTGCTCCAATAACCGCATATCCAGAATTGCTAAATTCATAGCCACCTTGAATTGAAGAATTTTTATACGATAAAAATCGTTCTGAAATTAATTTATCAGAATTGTCAACCGTAATAGCATCAGTTATTTTAGTTTCTGTATTAACTTTGTCCAATTTTATATTGTCTTTCTCAATAGATTCAATATTTTTTGCTATTTTTTTAGCAGCTTTTTTATCTTCTTTTGTAGTTGTATCTTTCTGTTCTGTTTTTATAAGAGTTTTTAAAGATTTTTTTTCTTTTTGCTCTTTTTTTACTGTTTTAGAAGAGTCTATAACTTTAGAATTTTCAATTAAACTTTCTTTTTGAATTTCGTTTTTTTCTAAAATCAATTTTTCCAAAACATTTATTCGTGAGTTAATACTATCTAATTGATGATTTACCGATTTTGACTTCTCAGAACCATTTATAAATTCATTATCTTCAGAAGTAGCTCCATTTACTCCTTTTAAAATTCTATCAATTAACGATTCAAACTCTAAAGGAGTCATTTGTATAATTGTTCCATTTTGTGGTGCAATAGCTTTTTCATTTTCTATTTTTGAAATTTTTTCAACTTCTTTTAAAGCTTCTTGAGCTTCTTTTTTATCTTCCAATAGCTCTAATGCTTTATTTACATCTTTAGCTTGGTAGGCTTTTTGAATTTCACCTTCTAAGGTTGTTATTTTAGATTGATATTCATTTTTAAGTGCATTAATTTTTTCAGTATTATTTTCTTGCTGAACACTTAATTCTTTTGCAACTTTTTCATCATAAACGGTTGAAGGCGCTTTAGATTTTCTTCCCATAGTAAATTTAACCCCAGCATTGTACATTAAATGTGTTTTAATATCATTTGGTGCAGAAATATTGTCAATATCTTCACCAGAAGTAATCATAGCTCGCAGCCCACCAGAAATAAGTACTCTTCTACCTAAAGGTATATTTAAGCCTAAACCACCTGTGGCAAATTCTCCGCTATCAACATTTAAATTTCCTTTGCCAATATATAAATCAGACGAGTTTAAATATCCTCCACCTAAAATTAAGTAAGGAGTTACTCCGTTTCCATCATTTAATCTTGCTCTAAATTCAACTCCATACATAGATAATTCATCAAAATTTGTTGAAATCTCATCGTTTTCCGTTGCTTTAAAGTAAAAACCTCTTATTCCTATATATTCATTAAAATCAAAACCAGCATAGCCACCTAACATATAAGTGTCTTTAAATAATGAATTATCATCAAATGAAATATGTGCAATACTTGGTTCAATAACCAATTGCATTCCTTTAAAACCACCTTTAAACTTTTTTAAATATGCTTCATCCAATTCGGTAAGTGTTCCTGGTTTTCTTCCTCCTAAATAAATCTGAAGAGATCCCATTAATCCCCAGTTACTTGTACGTTCTTTGGTTGTATTTGCATCATTTACATTAAACGTAGCTTTATCATTATTTGTTAATAAAGCAGAAGCTGCATTAAAGTTATAAGTTGTGTTTTTTGCTTCAACTGATAATACTATTCTTTTTACCAAATTAACTTTAAATCCAACACCTAAACTACCATAAACTTGATCAAATTTTTCTGAATTTACTTCAATATTTTGAACTCCCGTTCCAATTGTAAAATACGGTTTTAACCTTTTTGTTCCAATATTAGCTTTAAACTCGCCTCCCCAACGGGTAAGAGTTGCATCTTGCGAGTTAAACAAGGTTTTATCAAAACTAGTTAGTCCAAAGTTTGAAAAATCTGTTTGTAAATCTAATGAACGTAAATAAACTCCACGAAGTTCTATATATTCACCAAATCCAAATCCTAGTTTTCCACCAACTAAAGTACCATCTTTAAATGCTGCTTGATTATCCCACCAAGTATATTCTGCAGCAGGTGAAAAAGTAAAACTAATATCTTTTACTTGCGCTGTAAGTTTTGAAGTAATTATCAAAAAGAATACGATTACTAATATTATTTTTTTCATTTATATTGATTTCTTTAAATTGTTGTTATGTAACTCATTTTTAAAAAATTGGAGACAAAAGTAACTTATTTTTTTATACGATTATCAATTATTTTTTATGTCTAATTTAGGTAAATTGTGCATACATTTGTAAAAAAATATTCGTTAAATGAAAAAATCATACAAAGTAATTTTAGGGTTGTTTTTAGTACTATTAAGTACACATAATTTTGCGCAAATTAAAACGCAAAAAAGTAACATAGTTATTTCTGAAGCAGAATTAATTTCGCTTTCAAATACTTTAAAAAAATACAAAAACACCAATAGTTTAACTATTAATAACTCAACAAAAAGAGAGTTAGATTCGTTAAACCAAAGAATAAATCAATTAACTGAATTACTTTCATTACAAAAAAAATCGACATTAAGTTCAAAAGAATTAGTTCCAATAGTTGTTACAGCTTTGGACTCTAATAAGGATGTTAATGTTGAAGACAATATAAACTCACCTAAAGAATCTGTGCTATCTAAAGCTGTTAATGAGTATTCTAATAAAGAAAAAAGCACTAATTATGAAAATGAAAATAAAACTTTAGAGTTAAACAGGCTTCAGCAAGAAGTTGCTGAATTAAAATATTTGGTTTCAAAAGTTCTTGAAAATCAGGTGAAAAACTCTATTCTTTCTGGTGAAACTAAAGATGTAAGAACCGTTATTCATCCGGCACCAGTGTTTCTTGAAAAAACTATTTCAAAAACTGATACAGTGTATGTTTTAAAAGAAAATGATGGTTCTAAAACCCTAGATTCTTTAAATATGAAGTTGTTAACTGTAAAAAGTAACCAGATAAAAGACCAGCAATTACTAATTGATTCATTAAAAAATCAATTAGTAATGAAAAACATATCGGTGCCAAGAAAAATTGAAAAGGTTAAAGATATTAGTACTTTAAAATTGTATTTTTTTAATAATGAATTCAGTTTAAATGAAATAAATAAAACCATTCTTGATGAGATGTTTTCAAATGTTTATGGAGTTAATGATAAACTTAATTTTTCTATTAAAGGTTTTGCAAGTAATTCTGGAAATACGAGTTATAATAAAGCTTTATCAACAAAAAGATCACAAGCAGTACTTAATTATTTAGTTATAAAAGGTGTGGAGGGTAGTGCTATTAAAAGTGAATCTTTTGGCGTTGATTATACTGAGAAAAATGAATCAAAAGCACGTAGAGTTGAAATAGAAATTACTAAAACTCTTTAATATATATTAGTATTCTTTTACATCTGAAGTAATATAAGATGTAAAAGAATAATTTTGATTTACAATAAATATGAGAAATTTTACTTTAACCTGTCTTTAGCTAAAGTGAAGAATTGAAAATGCTAACACATCCAGAAAACATACAGATTTAAGATATTTGGTAGCAGGCATATACAAAATAATCTAAAATAGAATACCTATCTCTTTAGGCTGAGACCAATTAGAAGCTCTTCCTATAGCAGGAATTAAAGTGCCAAATACTTCTAGTTTTTTAGAAAAATATGAATCTCCATCTAAGATCCTTCCTAAATTTAATTTTATAGACGTGTTCAAAATAACGTTACTTTCAATTGCTTTTATAGGTAGCTTTATAGTGCCCATTAAATGATCGTGGCGATCATCTGAAATTCCATAAATACTACTTTGGTCCCAATTTCCAATAATAACAGGAATATCAATTTTACCATTTACATCGTATACAAAAAGAAATAATATGTATTCCATTTCTAATTGTAAATCTATTTTATGAAAATCAATTATTGCCTCTATTGAAACTTCAGTTGAATCGTTTCCAACAACAATAGATTCAGGTAGCTCACCTAGCTTTATAGAAGTTAATTTTGCCATTATAGTAAATATTAAATAGGTTTAGTAAATTTCTTTTTGATTGACACTAATATACCAACTAAAATTCCAATTACAAAACTACCTAAAATCACCAATACTCTAGAGATACTTATTTTCCAGAATAAAAATTTAACATCAGTTATTTCTGCATTTTGTAAGGAGAAAATAATTATTAATGAAATAAATAGTATAGCTATAATTGTTTTTGTTTTCATTTTTATGAAAAATAAATTGTTATATAAAGTTACGTTATTTTAAGACATAATTAAACTCTAATAAGTTATTTGCGTTTAACTATTAAACGTGGATATTTTAACGGAATTAGCTACTTTTTAATTTCAACTTTTAGGCTTAAAAAGTCAATAAAACTCACCTGTTTACTGTAAGTATATTATTGGTTTTTCAGTTGGATAATAAATTTCAATTATTTTTAATTTAAGTTGTTTTTTAAATGTAATGCAAACTATTTCAGTGTGTTAAATTTGTTTTTATTAATTAAATTTTTTAAATTGTGTATTACTAACCAAAAAAATGACTGATGAAAAGAAAAAAATTTCCTCCAGAATATCTATGTCTTTACTTTTAATTTTCTTGTTTAATCGCGTTTAGTGTAATTAAATACTTATTTGAAATTTTGAACATAAATTAATTTAATAATGACTCTTGGTTTATAAGGTAAATAGAACCGATAAACATTATAATTACTACTTATAATAGGAGTTTGAAGCAAGATAAGTTTCAAGATAAATTAAAGTTGACTTTCTCAGACATGATAAATCAGAATGATGTTTTACAAAATCAGTAAAATATTTCTTCAGATTAAAGAATGTCTTTGTAATTCTAACTATTAATATAGCAAGCAACATATTGCTTGTGAATAAAGTGAAACAAAATTCTATTTTAACTAAAAATCCAACTAATGATGAATCGAATCTTATTCTCCATTCTTTTATTTTTTATTGTAAACCAATTATACTCCCAAAAAAAGATTATTATAACGGGAGATGTTAGCATAAGGACCAACTGTACTGATGGTAAGGTGAATGGTGTTAATGGAGGCTGCCTCTATGAAGTGAAATTTCATAATGAAAACAATTTGTCTTTAGAACAAGCCAAAACGGTTGCTTCTTATAGTGGTTGGACATTGGCCACGGCAGATGAATTATCTGCTGCTTATAACAGGTTAAACTATGGCCATTTTGCTTATGGAATGTTGGCAGATGGTCAAATGTCAGTTCCGGTTCAAAGCGATATGGGCACATTTAAAAAGGGTGTAAATATTGGTGTGAATGGAGGTAACCAAGGCTTCTTTTACACTATTAAACCTGGAACGCCAATTGTAAAAAGGCCTCCAGCGGTTGTAGCTGCGTCTCCATCTAATAATACAATCAAATTATCGGGAAATGCAGGTAATCCAATAGCTATAAACAATTCAGAAGGAGGGTTTTATGCTAGAGAGTTCTTTAAATTAAATGGGATACCTTATAAAGATAGTGATGCTGCTAAATATCGTGAATATGAAAAAAAGTATGCAAATGGTATTGGTAATATTATGCAAGACAAATGGGATGATGCTAATTACCAACCTATTTTAAACAGAGCGCTAAGTCGATACATTGTTGAAAAGTTTCCTAATAGCTATCGTGATAATAGTATCCATTTATTTGAATATTTAAAAAGTCTAATCCTTAGTAAGGATGAAAATTGTACTGATTGTGAGATTGCTAGATATGAGTTTGTTGGTTTTTTTGTGCCTGAGTATCTGAAAATGCTGCGCACAGGATCCAATCCTGCATTACGACAACAGTTTTCTGAATATGTAAGTTATCACATTGCAAGCGCGAGTAGAAAAAGTTTAGTAGCGTGGAAGTATTATTCAAGAAGAAACTCAGCTCAGTTAAGAGATGAGCCTTTTATACCAGGGTTAAACCTAAATGCTGGTCCAACATTAATAGATCAAAATGACTTAGGAACGGCTCAATCTTATGATCGGGTTACTATGTCGTCCATTTTTATAAAATCTGCCGTTCCATTACCAGGTAAGTCAGTTAATGATTTTAAAGAGAATGGAATGAATGGCAGTCCTATGTATTTTACGTTTGAACAAAATTTAGTGGTAATGGATTTTGTAATGCCAGTGGCAGCGCAATCTTTCCAAAATGATCAAGGTGTAAAATTGCTATTGAGTGTTCCTAATTACTTTTCCAAAAACTTATCTGCAGAAGCTAAAGCACTTAATATTGCTGAAAGTATAGGCATAAGAGCTGGAACGGGAGCTGCTATTGGAGGAACCCTATTATTTAGCGGATTTGCACTTCAAGCGCTCCAACTTTCAGCTGAAATAGCAAGGAGTTTGTCTGGTCCAATTACCAATGCAGTGGTTCATAATATTGGTGGGCAATTAGTAGAAAAAAGTGTTACTACAATTACAAGTGTAGGGGTTAACAGTTCTGCACTCGGATCTAATGCTATTGGACCGGCTCTTGTAAACGCTATTGGCCCAATAGCAGCTGGAGTTGGGGTGTTTATGGTCGGTTTTATGCCTACAGGTGGTAAAGCAATAGAAATAGCTATTTTTGAAGATAACCTAAAAAAGGATAGCTATATAAAAGACCGTCAACAAGATTGGATGGCTATGAAAGATGCTGAGAAGATTGAAAATTTTTCATTCTTATTCAAGATGTTGGTTGTAGATGCTAAGGACTTCACTTATTTGATTCCTGCGGATGTTGCGGATAAAGCCGAACAACGTCGTTTGGAAACTGCTGCTGCTAATTATATAGTGAGGAAAGATGCTAAACAGGCTGCGCTTAAAAATCAAATAATGTCCACTTTGGATGCTAGGTACCTTATCCCTGATATGCATCATTATTCCGAGGATGGTCTTACTTTGGCACAGGCCAAAAGTAAAGCACAATTTCATGGTTGGACATTAGCAACAGAAAATGAGCTTAATGATGCTTGGAGTAGTGGTTTTCAAGCATTTGCTTATTTAAGAATGGCAGATGGAAGATTTGCTGTGCCTATTCAAAAGGATATACAACAATTTAAAAAAGGAGCAAACATTGGTGTTGTTGGCGGCAATCAGGGGTTTTTATATACAGTTAAGAAAGGAGATTACAAACGAATTAGAAACTATTGGAAAAAAGATATGTACATCCAAAGCCAAGGTAAAAAGGCTATAAAGGGGGTAAAATCAGTTACCGGTAACGCAGACCAATGGAAGATGATTCCTGCTGCTAACGGTTGGTTCCGAATACAAAGCTTGGAGAATCCTGAACTTTACTTAAATTTTTCGGGTAGTACACTTGAAGTTGTTTCTATTAAACCTAATTGGGCAAGTGCCTTATGGAAATTAATTCCAACTCATAGTGGCTATGGAAGACTTCAAAATAATTGGTATCCCGAAAAGGTTATACATATTGAATATGGCAAACTAGAAATAGGTCCAATTCAACCAAATTCGTGGAGTGCTATGTGGAAGTTTGAGTAAGCCTTTAAACTATTCTAAAAAAGAAAATTAACTCTTTTTTCGGTTTATGCTTTTTGGAGGCAAGAGATGTATTTAGAACCTCGTGAGAGTTATGAAATGGCTTCACGTTGTTCAATTGCAATCTCAATTTTAGTTACAACAGCTTTATTTAACGTTGGTTTTAGTGATACAATAAACTTATCACTCGCGCTAAGTTTATTGTATCTTGAAAGTGATGTTTTTCGATTACCCTTTTAGGTTACATTAATCCTGTTCGGCTTCATTAAATAAAACAACTATTTAGTTAAAAATGGGGGAGCCGAAAACCGATTAGAGTAGGTATAAAATAAAACTTAACAATTATGAATTTAATAGTTCTTTATCCACAACCAATAGACGTAGAAAAATTTGAATCGGAGTATTCTGCTCACATTAAGTTATTTCATGAGAAAACAGGAATACCTAATGAGGTAAAACCTTATATAGTAACTAAATTTTTACAAGGACCAGAAGGTAATCCTCCTTTTTATCAGATGTTTACAATGCCATTTGATTCGCTAGAAGCATTAAATGGAGCAATGTCTTCAGAAGGAATGCAAGAAGTTGCAGCAGATGCAAATAGGATTTCAACGGGAGGCGCACCAACAATCTTAATTGGAAAATCAAGTTAAAAAACATATCGTAATTATTACAACCAGCTATTAACAAATAATAAAATTCTATAGAATAATTCGCGAAAAAATGCTAACTAAAACAATTTTTGGAAATATATGTTTTATGTAGTTGAGAAATTATACTAGTTGTGATTGGAATTATAATTGTATTATAAATTATACAATTGGGATGAGAAAAATAAAATTATAAACAGCTAATTTTTACAGTTTAATTAATCAAGAATTGATTAATACTTATTCTATTGAAAATCCACTGGCTCTAAAAAAAAAGCAATTTCTAGCAGTATCTAATAAACTGTGTAAGTTTAAAAAAAACTCAGGATTGAATTTCAGTCCTGAGTTTTTATTCTTTTCTTTATTATAATTCTCCCAACAACTTCTGAGCCATCTCATATTCTTCGGCAGCTTCAGGAATAGTTTTAAGGACACGTTTACAATCTTCAAACTTTTTTTGCTTCAAATAATTTAAAGCTTTGTACCAAGTGGCTTTTGTTGTAAAAGCTGAGCTTCCAGTGCTTATTTTTTCGAAAATTGCGTCAGCTTCACTATATTTATTTAGTTCTAGTAAGCTTATTCCTTTATACAATTGTATTTCAACATCATTAGGATGCTCATTAGATAGGGTAGTAAGTTGTTTTAAAGCTTCAATATAATTTTTAGAGTTAAATGCTTTTTCTGCTTTAGATTTAGTATTGTTAGAATCACCTCTGGCTACAATATCTAAATTATTATGGTTAGAAAAGTCACTGTATACAGGATTACCATTTTTAAAAACAAAAAAGCCAATTAAAAGAGCAATACTTGCAGCAACTAATAGTTTTTTATAGTTAAAAAGTGGAATAACTTTGGTTTCTTTTTTAGTTGTTTTTATATATTTTGAACCTAAATCATTCAAGGTCTGTCTTAATGCTTGTTCATCTTTTTCATTTTCAAATTTTGAGGATAAAGAAGAATTTAATGATTTGTAAATTTCAAACTCTTGTTTAAAATCTGCATCAGATTGTAGTCTTTTTTCAAAAGATGTTAACTCCTCTCCAACAAGTTCATTATTAAGGTAGTTATCAAACTCTATGTATCTTAATTCTTCCATTTTAGTAATCTTTTAGTTGTTGAAATTCATTTGAATTTTTCACTAGTTGGGTTAATTGCCCCATACATTGTGATTTCTTCTTACGAGCATAACCATAGGTTACACCTAATAATTCAGCAACTTCTTCCATCTTTTTTATTTTGAATGTAGCTTTTAATAATTCTTGACATTTTGCCCCTAATTCTTTAAACTTCGATTCAAAAAGCTGACTTTGTTGTTCAAATAATTCAGTTTCTTCAACTTGTTCTAAATGCTCGTCTTTAATAGATGCTTCATCTTCTAAAATTGTTACCCTATTATTTCCTCTTTTTTTAAGTTCGTTTAACCATCTTCTTTTGCATAGTAAATAGAAGTAGGCATCGAAAGGACAGGTAAGAATAAAGTTTTTCTCTTTTGCCTGATGATAAATAGTAACTAATGTTTCTTGAATAATGTCCTGTGCATCATCTGCATTCCCACTATTTTTTCTAACATAAGAAACTATTTTATGTGAATATTTCTCATAAACTTTAGAGAGTACTCTGCTGTCATTTTTAAGCAAGGCCTCTATATATATATGATCGGCGTGTGGTTTTTGACTCATTTAGGATTGTTAGATATAGCTAATTTAAAGTTTTTTTCAGAATAAGGGGTAACAATTTTTAAAGTGTGTTGATATGATTGTGTAAAACAAATTTAAAAACTATTAAAAACAACATATTATGAAAACACAAAATTTAAATATCACGAACTTAAAAAATAGTAGAGTAGTGAGAAACATTTTTAAAAGCGTATTAGGATTATCGTTAATAGCAACTGTTGCAAGTTGTGTTGAAGATCCAGACATTGAAGATACAAAACCACAAGCTGATGGAATTGCTTTAAATGATAGATTTCAAAATAATAGAATTGATGCTTTAGAAGAATTTACATTAGATGCTGCAACTGGTGGTATGATAACAGGATCACAAGGAACAAATGTAACTTTTCAACCAAATTCTTTTGGAATAAATGGTACACCCGTAACTGGACAGGTGATTATACAATTAATTGAAATTTATGATAAAGGTTCAATGGTATTAAATAATAGATCAACATTAGGAATGAGGGCTAATGGGGATAAAGAAGCATTAAAATCTGCCGGAGAGTTTTTTATAAACGCAATACAAGGAGCTAATGAGTTAGAATTATTAGAAATGGCTTCAGTTGAAAGTCGCCCAGTTGATTTTGCAGATTTAGATGGTGGAATGAAAATATTTAGAGGAGGTCCAGATAACGATTGTGATGGTATTGATGACGATTGTGATTGGGTAGAAGCTGATGAGGATAAAAATGGTGAACAAGATGACCCTCAAATTAGAGATGCGCAAGGTGCTGATGGTGCGTTTGCAACATATAATTATAATATTGGAACATTTGGTTGGACAAACCTTGATAGATGGTATAGTTATACAGGTGCAAAAACAGATATTTTTATTGATGTTCCTGCTGAATTTAACCAAGATAATTGTGCGGTTTATTTATCATATGATGGTGAAGCAACAGCATTAGCAAGAATGGATGTTTACAACACAAGTTTAGAAATGTTTACGGAACACTACGGATTAATTCCAGTTGGATTAGAAGTTCATATAATAATGGTTGCAGAAATAGATGGTGTTTTAAATTATGCAATTCAAGGAACAACAATTGTTGAAGATCATATAGAAGTAATAACAAGTTTAAGTCCCACAACGCAACCAGCATTAGAAATTTTAATTAACGGATTACCTTAAAATATTACAATTAGGGAACAGTTAATAAATAGGTTAATAACTGGGGGAAAGCTATCTGAAAAGATAGCTTTTTTATTTTTTAAAACTTTTTTCAGAATAAGGGGTAACAATTTTAAGTTGAGTTGATATATAAATGTAAAAACAAATTAAAAACAATTAAAAATAACATATTATGAAAACACAAAATTTAAATATCACGAACTTAAAAAATAGTAGAGTAGTGAGAAACATTTTAAAAAGCGTATTAGGATTATCAATTATTGCCTCTTTTGGGAGTTGTGTAGAAGATCCAGATATTGAAATTACAAAACCGCAAGCTGATGGAATTGCTTTAAATGATAGATTTGAAAATAACAGAGCTAATGCAATAGAAGAATTTATTTTAGATGCAACTACGGGAGGTGAAGTTATGGGGTCTCAAGGAACTAAGGTTACTTTTCCTGCAAATGCTTTTGGTATTTCTGGATCTCCGGTAACAGGAAATGTAACTATTCAATTAATTGAGATTTATGATAAAGGATCTATTGTTTTTAATAATAAATCAACACTTGGTGAGAGAATAAATGGAGATAAAGAAGCGTTAAAATCTGCCGGAGAATTTTTTATCAATGCAAAACAAGGTTCAAATGAATTGGATTTGTTAAAGCCTATGAAAGTTACAAGTAGAGAAATTGAACCTGCAAATGTAGATCCTGCAATGGGACTTTTTACAGCAGGTGAAGACTTAAATAATGAGGAAGATTGGGTTGAAAAAGAAGCTGAAGTAGAAGTAAGAGAAGGAAAAGGAGGAACTACAGGAGGAATATCTGTAACGTATAATTTTAATTTAGGGGATTTTGGATGGTCAAATTTAGATAGATGGTATAGTTTTACTGGTGCAAAAACTGAATTGTTTGTTGATGTTCCTGAAGGTTACAACGGAAATAATTGTGCAGTGTTTTTATACTATGATAATGAAGATACAGCAATAGCAAGAATGGATACTTGGAGCGAAACTGAAGAGATGTTTACAGAACATTATGGATTAATTCCTGTAGGATTAGAAGTTCATATTATTATGGTTGCAGAAATAGATGGTGTATTACATTTTGCAATACAAGGAACAACAATAGTAGATAATCATATAGAGGTTATATCAACATTAAACCCTACAACTCAGCCAGCATTAGAAAGTTTAATTAACGCATTACCTTAAAATATTACAATTGGTGAACAGTTAATAAATAGGTTAATAACTGTGGAAAGGCTATCTTTTTTAGATAGCCTTTTTTATGTGTAAATAAAAAAAATAAAAGCCGCCCATATTGGACGGCTTCTTTGGTATGTTTTTTGTATTAACATAATTTTAACATTTACCCGGTAGTCACTTTTTTTAATTGAATCTTCTCAATTCCACTCAATAAGATTCTTTTATACTAAAGCAATTGTTGGGTGAAACAATACTTATACATTATGAGAAAAAAACACCCAAAAGCAAATTTAGAGAATTACAGTAAGTTATTTGTACAATTAGGACTAGTATTGTCGTTATTTATTGTTTATCTGTTAATTCAGAACAAAACAATAGACAATGAAATTGCAATTCTTACAGGTAATGAAAGAGAATTAATTGATGAGTTAGATCAATTGGTTGAAATTAAAATTATAAAAAAAACACCTAAAACAAAACCGCTTAAAAAAGTTATTATTGATGTTATTGAACAGGTTAAAAATAACAAAGACATTGAAGAAACTATTTTTGATGCAGTTGATCCCGATGCTCCAGTAGATTTAACAAAACTAACAGATGTTAAAATTGAAGAAGATATAGATCTAAAAGATGCTATTTTTGATATGCTATTTTTGGAAGAAGCACCATTATTTCCTGGTTGTAAAGGAACCAAAGAAGAACTTAAAGCTTGTTTTTCAAAACAAATACATAAATTCATTAATAAAAAATTTAATGCTGGTTTAGCTGAAACGCTTGGCTTGTCTCCCGGAATTCAAAGAATTCATACCATGTTTAAAATTGATAAAAATGGAAATATTATTGATATACAAGCAAGAGCTCCTCATGTTAAATTAAAAGAAGAAGCGATTAGAGTTATTAATTTACTGCCAAAAATGGAACCAGGTAAACAACAAGGAAGACCTGTAAAAGTAAGATTCTCTATGCCAATAGTTTTTAAGGTTCAATAATAGAAATAATTGAATAAACGGTTGTAAATAAGCGGAGTTTTTTGTATCTTTAATAAGAAGGATATCTTGTAAGAATACTCAATTTTGCATAAAAATATTCTAAATTTCTTACATTATAAAAATGGCTGTTTAAAACAGTTTAATGTTTCTTTTTTGTTCAATTTAAATTGGTAGTTATGGAAGTTAAAAAATATCCAGACGCCGTTCTTGAAAATTATAGTAAAATTTTAACGCTTTTAGGTTTTGTGCTATCGTTGTTTATTATTTATGAATTTATACAGATTAAATCATATCCAAGACCAATAGAGGCATTATCGGCAACTGTTTTAAGTGAGGACGACTCCGAAGAATTGGTTGAAATTAAACCAGTTGAAGTTCAAAAAGCACAAGTTCCACAAGCTGTTACGCCTGATAAAATAATAAAAGTAGATGATCAAATCGATATTGAGGAAACAGTAATTGAAAGCACCGAAACAGATGAGTCTGAGGCGATTATTGTAGACTTAAACAAGGATATTGTAGCTGTAGAAGAAGAGGAAGAGGTGGTAGAAGATGTGCCTTTTGTTATTATTGAAGATGTTCCAGTGTATCCTGGTTGTACAGGAAATAAGCAACAGCTTAGAAGTTGTTTTTCTAATCAAATATCAAAATTTGTTTCCAAAAGATTTAACCCTAATTTAGCTAGTGATTTAGGATTAGCATCTGGAAGTATTCAAAGAATATTTGTAATGTTTAAAATAGACAGTAAAGGAAATGTAGTTGGCGTTAAAGCTAGAGCACCACATAAAAGATTGCAAGATGAAGCAATTAAAATTGTGAGCTCTTTACCAGTTATGACTCCAGGAAAACAGAGAGGCCGTCCGGTAACAGTATCTTATGGATTGCCAATTGTATTTAAAGTTGATTGATTAAAAAATCAAAAAATGGAATCCTGCGAAAGCAGGATTTTTTTGTGTATTGGCAGAAATTAAAAGTTTATATTTGTTACATCAATTTATTATTAAAAATTATGTGTGAAGTTAATGTTAATCAATTTTTAGAATCTACCTATCTTAAAACGCCTAAACAAGCAGGTATTACCCAAGAAGAAACAAAAAAAATAGTTGAAAAGCTTATTATTGAGGCAGTTAATAATAAATTTAAATTAGTAATGATTAGGCCTAACTATGTGTCAATGGCAAAAGAAATGGTTGATAGTTTAAATTCCTATACTTTAGTTGGAACAGTGATTGGTTTTCATGAAGGGACATATTCTACTAATGAAAAGCTAGAAGAAGCTAAAAAAGCTATTGAAGATAATGCAGATGAGTTAGATTTTGTTGCAAATTACGAAGCCTTTAAAGCTGGTAAAATTAATTTAGTGAAATCAGAAATATTTCAATGTACCAAAATTGTTTTAGATAATAATAAAGTTGCAAAATGGATTATTGAAATTGCTGCATTAACTAATGAAGAAATTGCAGGAATTACTCAATTGATAAGAAATGTTGTTTTAGATAATTTTGGTGAAGAAAAAGCAGCAAATGTTTTTGTGAAATCTTCTACAGGTTTTTTCAAAACTGAAAATAATAAACCAAATGGAGCAACATTTGAAGGGATGGAGATTATTATTGAAAACGCAAAGCCATTACCTACCAAAGCTGCCGGAGGAGTTAAAAACTTTAAAGATGCTTTAAAAATGGTTGAAATGGGAGTGAAGAGAATAGGAACTTCTTCTGCATTGGCAATAGCTGATGGAAATATTGCAAAAGATAGTTACTAATATGAGAAAATATTTTGCGCATGAAACAGCTGTAATTGACGATGGTAGTGAAATTGGAGATGGTACAAAAATATGGCACTTTAGTCATATAATGCCAAATTCAAAAATTGGAGAACGATGTAATATTGGACAAAACGTTGTGATTTCTCCTAATGTTATTTTGGGTGAAAATGTTAAAGTGCAAAATAATGTTTCTATTTATTCGGGAGTAATTTGTGAAGATGATGTATTTCTTGGCCCATCAATGGTATTTACAAATGTTATAAACCCTAGAAGTGCTATTATTAGAAAAGACGAATATAAAATAACATTGGTAAAAAAAGGTGCTAGTATCGGTGCTAATGCAACAATAGTATGTGGTAATAATATTGGGGAATATGCATTTATTGGAGCTGGAGCAGTAGTTACAAAAGAAGTGTTGCCTTATGCTTTAGTTGTTGGGAATCCATCCAAACAAATAGGATGGATTAGCGAGTATGGTCATAGATTGGAGTTTGATTTAGAAGGTAAAGCAACTTGCTCAGAAAGTAGAGAAGTGTATGAATTAAAGAATAATACAGTTACCAAAATTTCATAAATTTAAATTTAAGAAAAAGCTATATTAATTACCTATGTTTATAAGTTAACTTGTTGCGTTAAAGTATTCTCTATCTATACTTTCTCTATGATCTGGATGTGCTATTTCAATAAGTGCTGCAACACGTTGTTTTATTGTTTTTCCAAATAAATTAACAACTCCATATTCGGTCGCAATGTAATGTACATGTGCTCTTGTTGTAACTACACCTGCCCCAGTATTTAAAAATGGTACTATTCTGCTTATTCCATTTTTTGTAGTAGAAGGTATTGCAATAATTGCTTTTCCGCCTTCACTTAAACTTGCACCTCTAATAAAATCCATTTGTCCACCTACTCCTGAATACATTCTAGTTCCTATTGAATCTGCACAAACTTGGCCAGATAAATCTATTTGTATGGCTGAATTTATTGCTACCATTCTTGGATTTTGACAAATATTTGCAACATTGTTTACGTAATCACAAGATCTTGCTTCAACAAAAGGGTTATCATCTACATAATCATAAAGGCGTTTAGTTCCTGCCAAAAAAGTAGTTAATGCTCTTCCAGCTCCAATTCCTTTATGATTTCCATTTATAACATCTTTCAAAATTAAATCAATAACACCATCTGAAAACATTTCGGTATGAAGACCTAAATCTTTATGATTTCCTAATTTAGATAAAACGGCATTCGGAATACTTCCAATTCCCATTTGTAAAGTGCTTTTATCTTCAATTAATTCAGCAATTAAATCACCAATTTTATTTTCAATTTCAGTAGGGGCAGGAATAATAAATTCGTGAATAGGAGTATTTACTTCTACAAATGTATCTAGTTCAGAAATATGAATAATTCCTTCTCCATGAACACGTGGCATATGATTATTAATTTGGGCAATAACATGCTTTGCATTGTCTATTGCTGCTAAAGTTGCTTCAACTGAAACTCCTAAAGAGCAATATCCATGTTTATCTGGCGGTGAAACTTGTATTAAAGCTACATTAACGGGTAAAATATTTCTTTTAAATAATAAGGGAACCTCGCTTAAAAATACAGGAGTATATGAGCCATTACCCGCTTTTAATGTGTGACGTACATTTTTCCCTATAAAAAAAGAGTTTACATGAAAGCTATCTCTATATTTAGGATTGGCATAAGGTGCTTCTCCCTCTATATGAAGGTGGCAAACTTCAACATTTCTAAGTTCCTCATGTCTTGCGGACATTGCATGGATTAATTCTTGTGGAGCAGCGGCAGCAGCATGGATATATACGCGGTCATTTGATTTAATGACTTTTACAGCTTCTTCGGCAGATATTGATTTATACATAATATGAAATTGAATAGTATTTCATAAAAATAGTAAGAATATAGTAATTAGCAACTATTAAATTTTGCGTCAGTTAAACTATATGCAATATTCTTATATTTCACTAGTGTAATGATTATTTTATTTTTTTGATTTACCTTTGCACAATTAATAAATTTTAGGATGATTCGAATTAAAACACTTGAAGAAATTGAATTAATGCGCGAGAGTGCATTAATAGTATCTAAAACTTTAGGATTATTAGCAAAAGAAGTAAAACCTGGAGTATCTACATTGTATCTGGATAAGCTTGCTGAAGAGTTTATTCGTGATAATGGTGCAATCCCTGGATTTTTAGGATTGTATGATTTTCCAAATACTCTTTGTATGAGTCCAAATGCTCAAGTTGTACACGGAATACCTAATGATAAGCCAATGGAAGATGGAGACGTTATTTCAATAGATTGTGGTGCTTTAAAAAACGGTTTTTATGGTGATCACGCATATACTTTTGAAGTAGGTGAGGTAGCTGAAGAAACTAAAAAATTACTGCAAACAACGAAAGAAAGTTTGTACGAAGGAATTAGACAATTTAAAGCAGGAAATAGAGTAGGAGATGTTGGTTTTGCAATTCAAAATTATTGCGAAAAAAGAGGGTACGGTATTGTTCGTGAATTAGTAGGGCATGGTTTAGGAAAAGAAATGCACGAAGGACCAGAAATGCCAAATTATGGTAAAAGAGGTAGAGGTAAAAAGTTTGTTGAAGGCTTAGTTGTTGCAATTGAACCTATGGTGAATTTGGGAACTCATAAAATTAACCAATTAAATGATGGTTGGACTATTTTAACAAGAGATAACAAACCAAGCGCACATTTTGAGCACGATGTAGCTATAGTAAATGGTAAACCTGAATTATTATCTACTTTTAAATATGTATACGAAGCGTTGGGAATTGTTAGTGAAGAGGAAGACGAATTTAGGCAAATACCTTTAGTATTGTAAAATGCTAAATAAATTGTTTAAGTTTTTTTTAAATGCGGTACCACGCCCAATATTAATTAAGGTTAGTTATTGGGTTTCTCCAATTATTGCCTTCTATTATAGAGGTTCTAGGTATACAGATCCTATTGATGAAAGAAGTTTTAGGAAATTTTTACCATACGGTTACGGTGAACAGCGTCCCAATGTGCTTTCTCCTAGTACGCTGTCTTTAGAAAGACATAGACTAATTTGGCTATATCTAAAAGAGAAAACAAATTTTTTTACTGAACCAAAAAAGGTGTTGCATATTGCTCCTGAACAGTGTTTTTTAAAACTATTTAAAAATCAAGAGAATTTAGATTATTTAACTGCCGATTTATACTCTCCAATTGCAGATGTTAAAGCTGATATTTGTGATTTGCCTTTTGAAGATAATTCTTTTGATGTTGTTTTTTGCAATCATGTGTTAGAACATATTGAAGATGATAAAAAAGCAATGAGTGAATTATATAGGGTTTTAAAACCTGGAGGTATGGGGATTTTTCAAATACCACAAGATTTGGAAAGGGATGTTACTTATGAAGATTTTTCAATTACTGAACCTAATGAAAGAAGTAAACACTTTGGGCAATATGACCATGTAAGAGTTTACGGAAAAGATTATTTTAATAGATTGAGAAATGTTGGGTTTTCTGTTGATGAGGTTGATTATTCTTCTGAAATATCTTCAGAATTAATTACAAAATATTGCCTTGTGAAAGGTGAGATTTTACCAGTCTGTACTAAAAGTTAATTATCAAAATTATCAGATTTTATAGTTTGTATTTTTCCATTCTTGTCTGCATGAATTAAAAAAGCTTTTAATTCACTGTGTTTCTTTAAGAATTCTATAGTTTTTTCTAATCCCATTGCCATAAAAGCAGTTGCATAGCCATCAACATCAGCACAGTCTGATTTTGATATTACAGAAGCGCTTAATAAGTTACTTTCAGTGGCAAAACCAGTTTTAGCATTAATTGTATGCACATATTTTTGTCCATTTTCTAAACTTCTAAATTTTCTATAATTTCCAGAAGTAGCAATAGATTCATTTTTTAAATGAATAGTAGTTGCATAAGATCTAGTTCCATCAAAATTTGGGTTTTCTATGGCAATTGTCCAATTAACTCCTTTTTGATTTACTCCTCGAGCTCTTATTTCTCCTCCAATTTCAACCATATAGTTTTTAATACCATTTCTTTCAAATAATCTTCCAACTGCATCAACCAATGCACCTTTAGCTATGGCGTTAAAATCAAAATAAATTTCAGGATATAGTTTTTTAACTTTATTGTTTTTTAATTCAACTTTATTAAAACCTACATATTTTAATAACTCCTTAACTTTTAAAGAATCTAATTTTTCAATTTGTTTTCCAGGTCCAAAACCCCAAGCATTTACTAAAACCCCAACGGTTGGGTCAAAATCTCCTTCAGTTTCATTATATATTCTTTCTGATTTTTTAAAAACTTCTTGAAAAATGGCATCAACTATAACGGTAGAATCACCTTTGTTTATTTTTGAAATATCTGAGGTAGGAATATAGGTTGATGCAGATTTATTAAAAGCATGTATTAAACTATCTATTTCAAAACTATAATTTTTATTATTGGTATCTAAAAACTTAATTGAATATGTTGTTCCAATTGCATTCCCCTGAATACTATTTAATTCATTTTGAGCATTTGAACATGAAATTAGAACTAAAAAGCTAAAAATAAGTAAGTAATTTTTCATTTATAAAAAGAATTTTTTTAAGGTTTCAAAGGTATAATATAAATTTTTCTTAAAATGCTCTTAAAATGCAAAATATATGTTAGAATTTATCTCCTTTTTTTATAACTTTACGTTTTAAATCAGATAGTAAATATTATGAAAAAAAGTTTTGTATTGGTATTAGTAGTATCAGTTGTGTTGAGTTCATGTGTTTCTCAAAAAAAATACACGGAATTAGAAGGGAATTATAATTCGAAAAACAAAGAATTGGTTGATGTAAAAGCTGATTTAATGAAATGTCGAATTGAAAGTGAAAGTAGAGTTTCTGCTTTGGAAGAACAGGTTGATGGCCTTAAAAAGGACAAAGAGAATACATTACAGTATGTTGATAATTTAACTGTATTATCTAAGTCTGCTTCAGATAATATTAAAGAAACATTAGCTCAAATGGGTAAAAAGGATGAGTACATTCAACATATCCAAAAAGCTATGACTCGTAAAGATTCAATAAACTTAGCTTTAGGTTTCCAATTAAAAAGCGTGTTAAAAGATGGATTTAACGATCAAGATATTCAAGTTGACGTTGAAAAAACTGTTGTTTACATTTCTATTGCTGATAAATTATTATTTAAAAGTGGAAGTGCAACAATTTCTTCTGATGCAAAAAGAGTATTAGGAAAAGTTGCTGACGTAATTTCTGCTCAAGAAAATTTAGAAGTTATGGTTGAAGGTTATACAGATAACAAACCAATTAGTACTGCAGGTATTAAAGATAACTGGGATTTAAGTGTAAAACGTTCAACTTCTGTAATTAGAGTTCTTCAAAAAGATTTCAATATTGCTCCTGAGCGTTTAATTGCTGCAGGTAGAAGTGAGTACAAACCATTAGAATCTAATGATACTGTTGATGGTAGAGCTAGAAATAGAAGAACTAGAATAGTTTTAATGCCTCAATTAGAACAATTTTTTGATCTTTTAGAACAAAAAGTAAAATAAGAATTTAATTATTTTTATAAAAAAAACCACGCTTTAGCGTGGTTTTTTAGTTTAATTCAATATCTAAATATTTTAAACCTTCATACTGCAGAAGATACTCTTCATTTAACAATGGAGGTTTAGTCTTATCTGTTTTGTCTCCTAACCCAACACCCGCAAAAATAACTTTAGCTTGGTTTTTTTTAGCATGAGATTTTATTGTTTCCATCCAAATTACATCATATTCAATTTCATAATCTGAAATAACTGAGGCTTGTACAATAACAAAAAAACGTTCATTTTTTTTGTTTATACAAACAAATTGAGGATGTCTTTTTAACTGGCTATTTACGGCTAAAAACTCATATCCCTTGTTTTTTAAATCTTTTCCAACAATATTCATTGCTAAATTATGTAATTCTTGTTTTGAAAGTGGTTTTTTGCTCATAATGCAAATTTAATGTTTTTATAAGATTATGAAATTATTTTTTGAAATACAAGAAAGGAAGAGAGGTATGAAGTGTATATTAGTTTTTCAAAAGAAAGTATAACTAATATGTATAAAGAAGGCAAATAAGGTTAAAAGAGGGTGTTTTCTTAAATTAGTATATATTTAGTAGTAAGATTACTTTAGGTTGTTTAAAACGTTTAAAACTTATTTTAGGTAAAGAATAAATATGAAATTATACCATAAAAAAATCCGATACAAGTGTATCGGATTTTTATTTATATTATTTTTAATTTATTGGATTATCCTCCGAAGTCATCAAATCTTATATTCTCATCAGCTAAACCAAAGTCTTCACCCATTTTTTGAACTGCTTTGTTCATTAAAGGAGGTCCACAGAAATATAATTCAAGATCTTCTGGTGACTCATGTTTAGATAAGTACTCATCAATTACTGCTTGATGTACAAAGCCTGTAAAACCGTCTCCATTTGGATCGTTAGCATCTTTTTTATTCACCCAGTTATCTTCAGGTGCTGGTTCTGATAATACTAAATAGAACTTAAAGTTAGGGAAATCTTTCTCTAATTCATAAAAGTGTTCTAAATAGAATAACTCTCGTTTAGAACGACCACCATACCAATAAGTAACTTTTCTATTTGTTTTTAATGTTTTGAATAGGTGATATAAATGTGAGCGCATTGGTGCCATACCAGCTCCACCACCAACATATAACATTTCAGCATCTGAATCATTAATGAAGAATTCACCGTAAGGTCCAGAAATTGTTACTTTATCACCTTTTTTACGAGAGAAAATGTATGAAGATGCAACACCAGGGTTAACACTCATCCAACCATTTTTAGCTCTATCCCAAGGCGGAGTAGCAATACGAACATTTAACATAATTTCTCTTCCTTCAGCAGGATAAGAAGCCATTGAATATGCACGTTCTACTAATTCTGCATTTTTCATTTTTAAATCCCATAAACCGAATTTATCCCATTCCATTTGGAATTTATCTGGAGTTTCATGTTCTTCAGGATGTGCAGTAATATCCATAGTTTTAAAATCCACTTCACATTCAGGGATTTCAATTTGAATATATCCACCAGCTTTGTAGCCCATATCTTCAGGGATTTTAACTACAAATTCTTTAATAAATGATGCAACGTTATAATTTCTTACAACTGTTGCTTCCCATTTTTTAATACCAAATACTTCTTCAGGGATGGTAATATCCATATCCTGTTTTACTTTTACTTGACAGGCTAAACGTGCACCATGTTGTAATTCTTTTCTTGTAAAATGGGGAGTTTCAGTAGGTAATGCTTCACCCCCACCTGAATTTACGTGGCATTCACATTGAAGACAAGTTCCACCACCACCACAGGCAGATGGTAAAAATATTTTTTGCGAACCTAAAGTTGTTAGCAAAGAACTTCCTGAAGCTACTTCAATTTCTTTTTCACCATTAATGGTAATCTTTACAGGTCCTGAAGGTGATAGTTTTTGTTTTACAACTAATAATAAACCAACGAGTAAAAGCGTAATAATTAAAAAAGCAATTACGGTGATTACTACTGTTCCTATTGTACTTGCGGCTAATATCATATTACTTATTTACTTTTATGTTGTTAGCGAACACTTCTGTGTTATTCTTTAAGACTTCCACTTGTGCAGTTTTATCTTCTTTTGTTTCTTCTTTATCACCTCCAGTTAACATACCTCCAAAACTCATAAAACCAATTGCCATTAATCCTGTAATGATAAATGTAATTCCTAAGCCTCTTAATGCTGGTGGAACATTTGAATACCTAATTTTTTCACGAATAGCAGCAATTGCTAAAATTGCTAAAAACCATCCAATTCCAGATCCTACACCGTAAACAGTTGCCAAACCTAAAGTTGGTATTTCACGTGATTGCATAAATAATGATCCCCCTAAAATTGCACAGTTAACCGCAATAAGTGGTAAAAATATTCCTAAAGAGTTGTAAAGTGATGGTGAAAATTTTTCAACCACAATTTCTACTAATTGTACCATGGTTGCAATTGTTGCAATAAACATGATAAATGATAAGAAGCTTAAATCGTAATTTGCATATTCTTCACCTAACCAAGAAAGTGCTCCAGGTTGTAATAAATAATGATCTAACAACCAGTTTAATGGTACTGTTATTAACATTACAAAAATAACAGCGGCTCCTAAACCAACAGCTGTACTTACTTTTTTTGATACTGCAAGGTAAGAACACATTCCTAAGAATGTTGCAAATACCATGTTATCTATAAATATCGATTTGAAAAATAATTCTAAATATTCCATATTCTAGTTTTCTTCTATTAAAGATTCATTTCTTGAGCGTTGTACCCAAATAATAATTCCAACTACAATTAAAGCCATTGGTGATAATAACATAAACCCGTTATTTTCATAACCATAAGCGTATAATCCTGTTTGTTCTATTGGATCACCAAAAACTTTATATCCTAATAAAGTTCCTGAACCTAAAAGTTCTCTAAAGAACCCAACAATAATTAGAATTAAACCGTAACCAGCTGAATTACCAATACCATCAAGGAAAGATCTCCAAGGTCCGTTAGCTAAAGCAAAGGCTTCAAAACGACCCATAATTATACAGTTTGTAATAATTAAACCAACAAATACAGAAAGTGTTTTACTTAACTCATAAGCATAAGCTTTTAATACTTGATCAACAATAATTACTAAAGCTGCAACAACAACTAATTGTACAATTATTCTAATTTTAGAAGGAATAATGTTTCTCATTAAAGAAATAACAACATTTCCAATTGCTAATACTGCCATTACCGAAAGAGCCATTACAATAGATGCTTTTAACTCAGCAGTAATTGCTAAAGCAGAACATATACCAAGTACTTGAATAGTAATTGGATTATTATCTGCTAATGGATCAGTGATTAACTTGGCGTCTTTTTTTGATAAAAGTCCCATAAATTAATTATTTTTTTAAGTTTTTAAAGAACGGTTCGTAAAGCTTTAAATCGCTTTTAATCATTGCTGAAACACCATTACCAGTAATAGTTGCACCTGCAATAGCATCTACTTCGTTATCTGTTTTATCATCGTTTTTTGGATCGGCATTACTTTTAGAAACATCAATACCTTTAAAAGTATTTGAGTTGTCTAATAAATGCTCTCCAATAAAATCGTCCATAAAGAAACGTTGCTTAATGTTTGCTCCTAATCCAGGAGTTTCTCCTTTGTGATCAAAATAAGCTCCTTGTATTACCATGTTTTTGTCCATAGCTACATAAGCCCAAATAGCATCCCAAAGTCCTTTACCACGAATTGGTGCAATGTAAAATGTTTTACCATCTTTTTCGCCTTCAAATAAAGGTAAACGTCTTGCAATACCTGCTTTTGCGTTTGTTTGTTCTTTTTTAATATCAATTAAATACGCTTGGTTGTCTTCGGTAACTTTACCATCTTGAATAACCAATTGTTTTTTAATATATTTTTTGAATAATTCTGGTGCTTTATCAGTTGAAACAAAATTAGCACTGCTTTCATCATTTTCATTTACGCCCATTGCATACAAAATATTTTGTTGCTTTTCTAAGCGTTTGTTTTCATCAATATTTGGTTTTAAAGATGAAGCTGCAAATGCTAGTAATGAACCTACAATTAGCACCATAACAATGGCGAAAATTATAGTATATGAATTTTTATCTGTTCTATTTTCCATCGTTATGCAACTTTAGCTTTTAAACGTTTCATTCTTTTCTTTACATTTCCTTGAACCACATAATGGTCAATTGTTGGAGCAAACACATTCATTAATAGAATGGCTAACATTACACCTTCTGGATATGCAGGGTTAAATACACGAATCATAATTGAAATAAAACCAATTAAGAAACCGTAAATCCATTTTCCTTTATTTGTTTGTGAAGCTGTTACAGGATCTGTAGCCATAAATACCACACCAAAAGCAAAACCACCAATTATTAAGTGATGCCAAAATTCAGTACTCATAAGTGTATAGAATTTACTGCTCTCAGTTATCCAACCTGTACTAACAACGCTATTAAATATTAATCCCATTACTAAAGCTCCAATAACTGCAGATAACATAATTCTCCAGCTACCAATTTTAGTAAAGATTAAAAATAAACCAGCCAGTAAAATAAGCAGGGTAGAAGTTTCACCAACAGAACCTGGTATAAAACCAAAGAACATATCTGAAACCGAATAGGCTAATTCTTTACCTTGTGCCAAAGCCCCTAAAACTGTTTCTCCAGATATAGCATCTGGTTTTGCACCTTCAATTAAGTTTTGAACTCTAGGATCTGCTCCGTGAACCCAAACTTTATCTCCACTCATCCAAGTTGGATATGCAAAGAATAAAAATGCACGAATTGTTAATGCTGGGTTTAGAATATTCATTCCAGTTCCACCAAAAACTTCTTTTCCTATTACTACTCCAAAAATAACAGCTACTGATAACATCCATAATGGAATATCAACTGGTACAATTAATGGAACTAGCATCCCAGTTACTAAGTAACCTTCTTCAACTTCGTGACCTTTTATAATCGCGAATATAAATTCAACACCTAAACCAACAACGTATGATACAATTACTAAAGGCAATATTTTAATTAAACCAATTAAAAATGCATCCCAAGATAAAAAATCTACTGCTTCACCAATAGCTGCATAATGTTGATAACCTGTATTGAACATTCCAAAAATTAAACAAGGAACAAGGGCTAAAACCACCATATTCATTGTTCTTTTTAAATCGTCTGCTGCTCTAACGTGACCTCCAGAATGTGTAGTTTCGTTAGGTGTATATAAAAAAGTATGAATAGCACTAAAAGCAGGTAACCACTTTTTGTCCTTATTCTGTTCTTTAATATTATGTAATTTTTCTTTTAATCCCATAACCTTATCCTATTTCTTTTAACATTACGTCTAAGCCTTTTCTAATAATCTCCTGATGTGGTTGTTTAGAAATACAAACAAACTCAGTTAATGCAAAATCTTCAGGTGCAACTTCGTACATTCCTAAAGATTCCATTTCATCAAGATCTTTATACATACAAGCTTTTAATATTTGCATTGGAAAAATATCCAATGGAAAAACTTCTTCATATTGACCTGTAACTACAAATGCTCTGTGTTCTCCATTTGTATTAGTATTTAAGTCATATTTCTTATTTGGACTTAACCAAGAAAAAGTTAATGCTCTTGTAGTAGATATTTTTTTGAAAACAGGAGCTGTCCAACCAAATAATTCATAGTCGTCTCCTTCAGGAATAACAGTTACCATATTATCATAATAACTTAAAGCACCTTTTAAACTTTGGGCTTTTCCTGTTAAAACATTTCCGCTTATAATTCTAATTGAACCATTTTCTAACTTTCCTTTTGTAATTGAATCAATACTAGCACCTATTTTGGTAGTAAGGTATTGAGGGTTTTTTACAGAAGAACCAGCCAATGCAATAATACGTTCTGAATTAAATTTACCAGTAAGTAATAACTCACCAATAATAACTAAATCTTGAGGAGTAATTGTCCAAACTACTTCACCCTTATTAACAGGGTTTATTTTTGCAATTTGAGTTCCTACATTTCCAACGGGATGCGGTCCAGAAACATTATGAATAGTACAATTATTTAAACCTTCTAAAGGAGATTTTCCTTTTTTACCAACTGAAACATGAACTGTTCCACTTGTTAGTTTACTTAATGCAGTTATTGCAGCTTGCAGCTCTTTTTCTTTGCCATCCAATACATAATTGTAATTGGCAGCTAAGGGAGCACTTGCATAAGCTGAAACAAAAATAGCTTTTGGAGCTTTTGCAGCATCAGCAATTATATCATAAGGTCTTTGTTTAATAAATGGCCAACAACCACTTGCTAACAAATGAGCCTTAATTTCTTCTCCGTTCATTTCTTTTGGATTTTTAATTCCAAAATCTATGAACTCTTGAGTTGAATCAGCGCTGATTTTAAGTTCTAAAATTTTTCTTTTTTCTCCGCGAATTATATCAACCAATTCACCACTAACTGGAGCAGGAAATTTCATATCTGCATTGGCTTTATTGTAAAAAATGGCTTCACCAGCTTTTACTTTTGCACCAACTTTTACAGCTAATTTTGGTATAATACTATGGAAATCTTCAGGTTTTATAGCGTAAACACTACTAGAGCTAGCTGCTTTGGTTGCCTTTTCAGCTTTACCCTTTAGCTTTATGTCTAAACCTTTTTTAATATGGATGTCCTTTGACATATTTTGAGTTTATTTAAAAGTCTTTAAAAACGGTGCAAAAGTATGAATTTCTGCCTTAATTATAAGATTTTTATAAAAATTTTACGAAACCTTGTGATACTTTGTGTACGAAAACGTTATAATTAGAATAACATTTATATTTTTGGTATAAAATTTGAACAATAACAACCATAAATTTTGCTAAAATTGAAACAAATCGTACTTTTTTTTATATTTATTTGTGTAATTCCGCTTTCTTTTTCACAAAGTAAAGTTGTTGATTCTGAAAATATTAAAACAATTATTTTAAGATCAGCATCAACAAATATGTATGCCCCAATTGTGAGGTTAAATGAGAAAATTAAACTAAGTTTTGATGACTTAAATGCAGATGAACATGATTATACCTATAAAATTGAGCATTGTGACTATAATTGGGAGTCATCTAACCTTTCAGATTCTGAATTTGTAGATGGTTTTGCTGAAGACAGAATTAGAGATTATGAAAACTCCTTTAACACTCTTCAACCTTATACAAATTACAGCTTAACTATTCCCAATGATAATACACGATTAATGATTTCAGGAAATTATATTATTTCAGTTTTAAATGAAGACGAAGAAATAGTATTTCAAAGAAGGTTTGTAGTTTATGAGTCAAAAACAACAGTTGGTGTAACAGTTTATAAAAGTAGATCTATTGCAAATATTAACTCAACACAGTCTGTAGAATTTATTATTAACCATCCGAGTTTAAGAATTAACAATCCAAAAGTTGAAATTTTACCTGTAGTATTACAAAATAATAATTGGCAAACAGCTATTGAAGGTTTAAAACCACAATTTTATAGAGGAACTCAATTGCTTTATAAATATAATAAAGAAACTAACTTTAAAGCGGGTAATGAATTTCTGTTTTTTGATACAAAATCAATTCGAAATACAACATTAAATATTGCAAATGTTGAGCAAGGACCAAAGTTATATCATGCATATTTGTATACAAATGAAGAACGAATTGATGATCCATATACATTATTTGAAGATATTAATGGAAATTTTGTAATTAGAACATTAGATGGGCAAAATAATAATACAGATGCAGATTATGGCTGGGTTCATTTTAATTTAAGTTGTTTAGAAAATTTAGATGGGAAAGAAATATATATCCATGGAAACTTTAATAATTGGCAATTAAATGAAACCAATAAAATGATTTACAATAGTGAAACAGGTCTTTATGATGGTAAGTTATTGTTAAAACAAGGTTTTTATAATTATCAATATGTAACTAAAAACGTTAATGGTGAAATAAGTAATAGTGATATTGATGGATCTTTTTATCAAACTGAAAATGATTATACAGTGTTAGTTTATTACAAAAAATTTGGAAGTAGATATACTCAGGTAATTGGCGTTGGATATGGTAATTCTAAAAAGTTAAACAATTAATAAGTTTAAGAAATTTAGTATATTTGATAGTTCACAATTTATAGATTGTTATGGTACAACAAGTAACAAACGGAATAAAAATTTCAGTAATATCGAATTACGAGGGAACCCGTTATCGAAATTATAAGATGTATTATGTTTTTAGTTATCAAATTACTATTGAAAATCAAAGCAATGAAACAGTTCAGTTATTAGAACGGTTTTGGACAATTTTTGATTCTTTAAATATTACTGGAATAGTTGAAGGCGATGGAGTTATTGGTGAAAAACCAGTGTTAAAACCTTCAGACGTCTATACTTACAGTTCAAATTGTTTTTTAACTTCACCAATAGGTTCAATGAAGGGATATTATAAAATGGTAAATTTGGCAACTTCTAGTAATTTTAAAGTTTATATACCTACATTTCAATTAATGGTTCCTAATATAAGTAATTAGAAAAATGAAATTCTCCTTAATGAAATTTAAGCTGAAAGCCAAGCAAGTAAAAGGGTTAGAGTGCTTAAATTGTGGAATGCCATTAACTGGTAATGAAAATTTTTGCTCAAATTGTGGACAAAAGAATTCTACTAAACAATTAAGTTTTGGAATTTTTATAAATAATTTATTTTCAGGATTTTTATCATATGATTCTCGTTTTTGGAGAACATTTGTTCCTTTATTAAGTAGGCCAGGAAAAGTATCTAAAGACTATATAAAAGGAAAGCGCGCTAGATTTGTAAATCCATTTCAATTGTATTTAAATGTATCAATAATTTTTTTCTTGATTTTGGGGATTTCAAATAAAATAGATTCTCATGGTATAGTCGATAATGTTGCAGAAACTTCTAGAAGTATAGATTCGTTAGCTCAAGTTAATAAGGTGCAGATAGATTCAATAATTTCAGAGGTAAAAACAAAGGCTATAGCGGAATCACCACAAGATTCTGTAAGAACTAAAATAATTTCAAATTTAGGGAATATATATAAGTTTTATGAAACTAGGTCTGATAAGCCTGAAAAAGAATATGTATATTATATTGAATCGGAAACTGTAGAAAATATTAGACCCTTTAAGCGAATGAATGATTTTCATCATTTTATAAAGAAACATCAAAATTATTCGAATGTTCAAATTTTGGATAGTTTAGGCTATGAAAAAACATTTTGGAATAAATTTTATAGCCAACAAGTTATAAATGTTAGGAAAAATTATGAAGAATTAAGAAAAGATGGAGGGACAGCATATAAGAAAAAGATAATTTCATATATTTCAATTTCACTATTTATTTTTCTGCCAGTTTTTACGCTGTTTCTAAAGTTGTTATTTATAAGAAGAAAATTTTCTTATATGGAACATTTAATATTTGTATTTAACACGCAAACTGTTTTTTTTCTAATATTAAGCATCTTTTTATTATGCGGGATTTTTATAGAAACCAATAATGTAGGCTGGATTTTTACACTTTTATTTTTGTTTTACTTATATAAGGCATTGAGATTCTTTTATGAACAGAGCAGAATAAAAACTGTAATAAAATTAATTCTTTTAAATAGTTATTATATGTTTTTAGGTTTGGTTGGGTTTATAATTGTGGCTATACTTTCTTTTATTATAAGTTAGTTTGAAAAAGCGATTTTTTTGAGTGAACTAAATCTTCATAGTTAATATTTATAGCTTCTTTTTCTTTTTTAATTGATGTTATACTAACAGTTTCAACATAAGCTCTTTTCATATAAATAGATTGTTCTAAATCTCCAATTTTTGAATGATGAAAATTTAAAATAGATTTTGAACTTAAATCGTTTTTTAAAAGCCAATTATTAAACCAGGTAATTCTTAGTTTTTTTGATTCTGAATCATATAATGTTGAAGAAGACCAAATTTTAGGTTCGTTTTTTAGTCTTGTAATATATTTTTTATTTCCATCCCAAATAAGTTCAAATAGTTTTAAATCAATTTCATTCCAATCTGTAATAATAATTGTGAAAGGTTCAATATTATTTAAATTAAGTTCATTAATAAATAATTCAAAGTTGTTATGAGCTAATATTTCTTTTGCAATAACACCTCTACTTTTTTTATATTTCGTCTTTTTTGAGTGTTTTATAAAGGCTCCATTTAAAACACAAACCAATCTTTTTTTTGAGCTAGTGCCAATCCAAGTTCCTCCGGCAATTTTATCTTTTGGATAAATCATTTCTACACCATCTTCAAAATATTTTTGAGGATGAAGGGTTTCTCTTAGCTTTGATTCATCTCTATTAGAAGTTAGAATAAAGTCATTATTTGCTAAAGGAATAAACGTAACAGTGCACATACTATCAAAATTTGAATAATCAGTATCAGTTTTCAAAACAATATTACGATACTATTTTGTAACTTTGTAGGCAAATTTAAACTAAAAATTTATAAAATAATATTAATATGGCTTCAGGATTTTATAATGTACCAAAGGCAGTAAATGAACCAGTTAAATCTTACGCTCCGGGATCACCAGAACGTAAACTAGTATTGGACACTTACAAGAAAATGTATAATGAAAAGGTAGATATTCCTTTTTATATTGGAGGAAAAGAATTTAGAACAGGAAATACTGTAGATATTCACCCGCCACATGATCATAAACATTGTGTAGGTCAATATCATACTGCAGATAAAGAGCATATTGAGTTGGCTGTTGAAAAAGCTGCCGAAGCAAGAGTAAAATGGGCTGCAACAAGTTGGGAGCACAGAGCTGCTATATTTTTAAAAGCTGCAGATTTATTAGCTGGACCGTTTAGGTATAAAATGAATGCTGCAACTATGATTGCACAATCTAAAAATGTATATCAAGCAGAAATTGATGCAGCATGTGAGTTAATAGATTTTTTACGTTTTAACGTAGAGTTTATGACTCAAATATATAGCAATCAACCAGAATCGTCTCCAGGAATTTGGAATCGTATGGAATACCGTCCACTTGAAGGTTTTGTGTATGCAATTACACCTTTTAACTTTACTGCAATTGCGGGTAATTTACCTGCTGCTCCTGCTTTAATGGGGAATGTTGTTATTTGGAAACCTGCACGTTCACAAGTATATTCTGCACAAGTAATTATGGAATTATTTAAAGCAGCTGGTTTACCTGATGGAGTAATTAATATGGTAACAGGAAATTCAGGAACAATTACAGATGTTTTATTAAATAGTTCAGATTTTTCAGGTGTTCACTTTACGGGCTCTACTCCAGTATTTAACAGTTTCTGGGAAACTATTGGTAAAAATATGAATACGTATAAAACGTATCCTAGAATTGTTGGTGAAACTGGTGGTAAAGATTTTATTTGGGCACACCCAAGTTCAAATGCTTTGGAAGTTGCAACAGCTATTTCAAGAGGAGCTTTTGAATATCAAGGGCAAAAATGTTCAGCTGCATCAAGAGCTTATTTACCAAAAAGCTTATGGGCAGATATAAAGACTTCAGTAGAAAAAGATTTAAAATCTTTTAAAATGGGTTCTCCAGAAGACCCTACAAACTTTATTAATTCAGTTATTGATGATAGAGCTTTCAAAAAATTATCTAGTTATATTGATCAAGTAAAAGAAGATGATGATGCTGAAATAGTAATAGGTGGTGGTTATGATGATTCTGAAGGGTATTTTATTGAGCCAACAGTTATTCTTACAACAAACCCTCAATATAAAACTATGACAACTGAATTATTTGGTCCTATCATTACAATTTATGTATATGAAGATGACAAATGGGAGGAAGTGTTAGATATTGTAGATAAAACAAGTGAATTTGCTTTAACAGGAGCTATTTTTAGTGGAGACAGATATGTAATTGATATTGCTACTAATAAATTAGAAAATGCAGCTGGTAATTTTTATATAAATGATAAACCTACTGGTGCTGTTGTTGGTCAACAACCATTTGGTGGGGCTCGTGGATCTGGTACAAATGATAAAGCTGGTTCTGTATGGAATTTATTACGTTGGGTAAGTAATAGAACAATTAAAGAAACTTTTGTTCCACCAACTGATTATAGATATCCATTTTTAGGAGAATCTACTTTAGAAACTGTAGAGAAAGAAGTAGAAAGTGCTGTTGAAAAATTAAAAGAATTTGGAAAAGACTTATCTGATAAATTCAAGAAATAATAAAGTTCTTAATATAAAAAAAGCGCCAATTGGCGCTTTTTTTATTGCTTTTTGTAAAAATTATACTGCTTCAAAGTTGTCTGCACCATCTAATAAGCCAATTAACTCTTGAGGTTTATGTATTATAACCGGTATATGTTGAGGACAGATATAAAATTCGCTTTCTTGGTAATAGAATTTTGTTAGAGGTATTTCATTTGAAGATTTTTTACAAACTAAACATTCTTTAGTATTACTCATAATAGTTGGTTTTATAATAGAAGACAAAATTACCTTTTTATTTTAATTAAAGTATAACAAATGTCATAACAATTAACTTTTTTAATTAGTTGTGTAAGAATTGAAGATATATGAATTTCGTTGTGGATTAGTTGTATATTTATTATCAATTTGTAAATGAATTCTTATGAAAAAAATAATTAATTACCTTTTGCAAGGGGTTTTATATTTGGCTCCTTTAACCATAACAAGTTATATAATTTATAACGTATTTATGTTTATGGATGGGCTTTTACAGGAATATTTAATTCAGTTTTTTGAAGTTAAAATACCAGGCTTAGGTTTTTTAAGTCTATTATTTTTCTTGATTTTAATTGGGTTTATTGGGAAAACAATTATTGCAGATCCTTTAAAGGTTATTTTTCAAAATATTATAAAAAGAGTTCCTTTATTAAATTTTATTTATTTTGCAATTAAAGATTTGTTCTCTGCATTTGTTGGTAAAGAGAAAAAATTTAATAAGCCAGTAATTGTAAAAATGAGTGGTAGTTCCGATTTAGAAAAATTAGGCTTTATTACGGAAGAAAATTTGGCAATTTTAAATGAATTAGATAAAGTTGCCGTTTATTTTCCTCATTCGTATAACTTTTCAGGTGAATTATTTATTGTACCGAAAACCCATGTGAAAATATTAAAAGTAAATTCAAGTGAAATGATGAAGTTTATAGTTTCAGCCGGATTAACAAGTTGGGATACATCAAAAAAAAATTAAGGCTTAAATTTAAGTGGAATATGCACAACTTTTTTTGTTTCAAAGAAATCATCACTAAAATAATCTGATATATTATAAATAGTTGTTTTTGGAAAATTGGCTAATTCCTCTGTTAAATCACCTCCTTTTAAGTATAAAATTCCATTTTTAATAGAATGATTTTGTTTTTTTGCTATCTTTTTTCGAACCCATTTAACAAAGTCATCCATTTTAGTGACAGCTCTACTTACAATAAAATCGAATTCACCTTTTACAGATTCAGCTCTAATTTGTTCTGCTTTAACATTGGTTAAACCAAGTTCTTTTGCTACTTCATTAACAACTTTAATTTTTTTTCCAATAGAATCTACCAAATAAAAATTTGATTCAGGGAATAGAATAGCCAATGGAATTCCAGGAAATCCACCTCCAGTACCAACATCTAAAATGTTAGCTCCAGGTTTAAACTCCACAACTTTGGCAATTCCTAATGAATGCAGTACGTGTTTGGTGTATAATTCATCAATATCTTTTCTTGAGATTACATTTATTTGAGCATTCCAATCTTTATAAAGAGATTCTAGCATTGAAAATTGTTTAATCTGCAACTCAGATAGATTAGAAAAGTGATTTAAAATAGTTTCCATTATTGTTCAATAATTTTAGATGGCTAATTTACTATTTCAAAAATTAAATTAACATCTTTTCAAAAATTGTTATATTTTACCCAAAATTTGATTTAAAAACTTAATTTGGCGTAGTTTTGGCATACGTTATATGTGATAATATAATAAAATAATATGGAAAATAATGTAATAAGCTTTTCACGAATTGATAAAGCAAAATTTTTTCGAACCTTAAATAAAAGAGTTAATACTTATTTTAAAGAAAATAAGATTAAAAGAACTGGTAATTGGAAATTGTATACTAAGGCAATAATAATGTTTAGTTTATTTTTAGTTCCTTTAGTATTAATTTTAACGGTTTCAATGCCTCAATGGGTACTACTTTTATTAACCGTGGTAATTGGTATTGGAATGGCAGGTGTTGGAATGAATGTGATGCATGATAGTAATCACGAATCTTTTTCAAGTAAGAAATGGGTAAATAAGTTAATGGGTAGCAGTATGTATATATTAGCCGGTAATGTTTATAACTGGAAAGTACAACATAATGTTTTGCATCATTCTTTTACAAATATTCAAGGACATGATGAGGATATAGATGCTGGTAGAATTATACGTTTCTCTAAACATTCTAAATGGTTAGGGATTCATAAATTTCAAAAATACTATTCTATATTTTTATATGGGTTGCTAACAATTAATTGGGCAATAACTACAGATTTTAAACAAATGCGTAGATATTTAAAACGTAAATTATCTTATGGTGATTTTCCAAACCCAGCAACTGAATGGACAGTTTTAGTAATTACAAAAATTTGTTATTATTTACTATGGATAGTTTTACCATTATTAGTTTTAGATATTGCTTGGTGGAAAGTATTAATAGGATTTTTTGTAATGCATTACACTGCAGGTATGATATTAAGTGTTGTGTTTCAATTAGCGCACGTAGTTCCAAAAACGGAAATGCCAATGCCTGATAAAGAAGGAAATTTAGAACACACTTGGGCTATACACCAATTGTATACTACTTCAAACTTTGCTCCAACAAATAAGTTTGTATCTTGGTATACAGGAGGGTTAAACCATCAAGTAGAGCACCATATTTTCCCGCATATTTCACATATTCATTATGGGAAAATAGCAAAAATAGTTAAAGAAACAGCAAAGGAATTTAATCTTCCTTACAATGAATACAAGACTTTTACAAAAGCATTATTAGAACATTTTAATCAACTTAAAACGCTAGGTGTTAAACCTGCACACTCGTAAAAATTAAAAGAAATGAGCAACCAACTATCAGACAGAATTAACAGTTTACCTGCTTCGGCAACTTTAGTAATGGCCGCTAAAGCACGTGAATTAAAAGGACAAGGAAAAGACATTATTGGTTTAAGTTTAGGAGAGCCAGATTTTAATACTCCAGACTTTATTAAAGATGCAGCGAAACAAGCTATTGATGATAATTATAATTCATACAGCCCAGTTGATGGATATGCAGATTTAAAAGACGCCGTTATTAATAAGTTTAAACGTGATAATGGTTTAGATTATAAACCAGGTCAAATAGTTGTTTCTACTGGAGCAAAACAATCAATTGCTAATGCGTTACAAGTATTGTTAAATCCGGGAGATGAGGTATTATTACCTGCACCATATTGGGTAAGTTATTCTGCATTGGCTATTTTTTCTCAAGCAACTTATAAGGAAATTCCTTCATCAATTGATACGGATTTTAAAATTACTCCAGAGCAATTAGAAGCTGCAATAACACCAAAAACTAAATTAATTTTATTCAATTCACCAAATAACCCAAGTGGTACTATTTATAGTGAAGAGGAATATAGAGCATTGGCGGCAGTTTTAGAAAAATACCCTAATATTTATGTACTTTCTGATGAAATTTATGAGCATATAAACTATGGAGCTAAAATATTTAGTTTTGCAGCGATACCAAGTATGTATGATAGAACAATTACCGTAAATGGTGTTGCTAAAGCATTTGCAATGACTGGTTGGAGAATTGGTTATATTGGAGCTCCTGAATGGATTGCTAAAGCTTGTACTAAATTACAAGGGCAAATTACATCGGGTGCAAATTGTATTGCTCAACGTGCTACAATTGCTGCGTTAGATGCGCCAGTTTCTAAAATTGATTATATGGTGAAAGAATTCCATAAAAGAAGAGACATTGTTTTAGAATTATTAGGAGAGATTGACGGATTTAAATTAAATGTACCTGAAGGTGCGTTTTATGTTTTTCCTGATGTTTCGGCTTTCTTTGGGAAAGAATTAAATGGAGTTAAAATTGAAAATGCATCAGATTTTGCTTTATACTTATTAGAGTATGCAAATGTTGCAACTGTTACTGGAGATGCCTTTGGTGCACCTGATTGTATTAGAATTTCTTATGCAGCTTCTGAAGCGCAAATTAGAGAAGCAATTAGTAGAATTAAAAAAGCAGTGAGCTAATAGCTCTCAAATAAACAAAAAAAACCGAAACTAATTGTTTCGGTTTTTTTTGTTCTTATAAGTAATGATTAACTCTTCTTTTTGCTAACATCAAAGTTATAACTTAAGGTAATATGCAATAAATTTTGGGATACATATTTTGAAGAATTTTTCATATAATAATACCTTCCATATCCTGCAAAAATTGTTGAATTACTCAATAAATTATATCCTAAAAGAGCTTCAAAATTATTTTGATCAAAATTGGGTTCTGTAATTCCATCTGCAAATCGTATTCTAATTTCTTCTGAAACGCGACCTAAAAGATATTTATTATTTTTTAATTTCAATAAATTTGTTGTTGCACGAAATCGATACCTAAATCTGTTTACATATTTGTCACCTTCAATAACATTAGGAGTAACGTTTGTGTTTATTAAATCGATAACTCTTTCTTCAAACATAAATCTATTAGCAATTTTAAAAACTCCTGCACTTGAGGATAAATTTAAATGTTGGAAATAACGATTTTCATTTTTATGAATTGAGGAATGAGAAACACCATTAGGGAAGTATCTGTAAAACATATATCCTGCGCCAAAGCTCACATTTGGAGTTAATTTATAATTAATACTTGGGGCAAATAAATATCCTTTAGTTTTACTTAAAAAATCCACTCTTCGTTGTTGAAAAATATTTGTAAAATAAAATTTATTGGATAATTTAACTTTATTTATAAGTGTAAACCAAGCTCCCTGATCTTTTAATATTTCAGTTTCTTGAGCGTTTATACTATTAAAGGTTATTATGAATATAACACCTAATAAAATATTTTTCATCTTATTATTTTGGACTTTTTAAATTAGAGTACAAATTTACTCAACTCCATAGTGTTTTAACTTTTTTTAATGAAATTGTAATAAAACGTTTTAGTAAAATAAATAAGTGATAAAAAAAGATGTATTTATTTAGGAGTAAAATAAGAGTTGAAAAAGAAAGAATGAAGCTTTAATTTTTTGTATATTTATTCATATTAATTTAAAAACCAATATTATGGCAGTAATGAAAGTAATTGAAGTAATGGCAAATTCAGAAAAAAGTTGGGAAGATGCAACTAGAAAAGCTGTTGCACATGCTTCTAATAGTGTAAATCATATTAAATCGGCTTTTGTGCAATCACAAAGTGTTGTTGTGAAAGATAATGAGGTAGATGAATTTAGAGTAACTGTAAAAATCACTTTTGAAGTAAAATAAAGAGATTTAATATAAAAATTATAGAAGAGCACTTTTAACAGAGTGCTTTTTTATTTTATAAACTTAAGTTTATATCTTTAGCCAAAACCAAATTTAATGTACAAACTTGTATTACTTCTTTTATTAGTAACAATTACTAGTTGTAAAAATAAACTTTCAAATAAAATGTCTGAACATAAATTCACAAATAGTTTAATAAATGAAACAAGTCCATATTTATTGCAACATGCACATAACCCTGTTAATTGGCATGCGTGGAATGATGAGTCTCTTGAATTAGCAAAAAAAGAAAATAAACTTTTATTAATTTCAATAGGTTATTCATCTTGTCATTGGTGTCATGTAATGGAAAATGAAAGTTTTGAAAATGAGGAGGTTGCTGCAGTAATGAATGAGAATTTTATAAATATTAAAATAGATAGAGAAGAAAGGCCAGACATTGATCAGGTTTATATGAATGCAGTTCAGTTAATGACAGGAAGAGGAGGTTGGCCTTTAAATTGTATAGCACTTCCCGATGGAAGGCCAGTTTGGGGAGGAACTTATTTCCCTAAAAATAATTGGGTTAAGGCATTAGAGCAATTAAGCACAATGTATACTGAAAAGCCTGAAGAAATTGTATCTTATGCTGAAAAATTGACTGAAGGAATAAAAAAGTCAGATTTAATTTTTTTAAATACGGATCCTGAAGAATTTTCAGTTGAAGGTTTAGATAATATTGTTGAAAACTGGAAAGAATATATGGATTTTGATTTGGGAGGTAAAAAAGGAGCCCCTAAATTTCCTATGCCAAATAACTACAATCTTTTGTTACGTTATGCCGTACAAGCTAAAAATAATACAGTTTTAGATTATGTAAATACATCGCTTACATATATGGCTTATGGAGGGATTAATGATCAAATTGGTGGAGGTTTTGCAAGATATTCTGTAGATAAGAAATGGCATGTCCCTCATTTTGAAAAAATGTTATATGATAACGGTCAGTTAGTTAGTTTATATTCTGAAGCGTATCAAGCCACAAAAAATCCGTTGTATAAAAAAACAGTCTATGAAACGTTAGAATTTATAAAAAGGGAATTAACTACAAAGGAAGGTGCATTTTATTCATCTTTAGATGCTGATAGTAATAATGCAGAAGGAAAACTAGTTGAAGGTGCATTTTATGTTTGGAATGAAGAAGAATTGAAGTTGATTTTAGGAAAGGATTTTGAGTTATTTTCTGAATATTTTAATATAAATCATTATGGTTATTGGGAAGATGATAATTATGTATTAATACGAAAAAACAGCGATTCAGAAATTGCTTCAAAGCATTCAATTTCAATTGAAAAATTAGAAGCAAAGGTTAAAGGTTGGAGAAAGACACTTTTAAAAGAACGCACTAAAAAAGACCGTCCAAGATTAGATGATAAATCTTTAACATCTTGGAACGCATTAATGTTAAAAGGTTATGTAGATGCTTATAAAGTTTTTAATGAACAAAGTTTTTTAGATGTAGCAATTAAAAATGCTACATTTATTTATTCAAAACAACTAAATGAGAATGGAAGTTTAAACCATAGTTATAAAGAAGGGAAAAGTACCATAAACGGTTATTTAGAAGATTATTCAACAGTGATAGATGCGTTTATTTCTTTATATGAAGCTACACTTAATGAACAATGGCTTTCAACAGCAAAACAATTAACAGATTATAGTTTTGATCATTTTTACGATACAAACAAATCAATGTTTTATTTTACTTCAGATGAAGATACAGATTTGATTGCGCGTAAAATGGAAATAGAAGATAATGTAATTCCAGCATCTAATTCAATTATGGCAAACAATTTATTTAGATTAAGTCATTATTATTCTAATAGTTATTATTTGAAGACAAGTAAACAAATGCTTCATAATATTCAGGAAAGAATTCCACAGTATGGAGCAGGATATTCTAATTGGCTTAATTTAATGTGTAATTTTGCTGGAGATTATTATGAAATTGCAATTTCAGGGAAAAAATCAAAAGAAAAGCTTTTAGAGATAAATCAACAATATATACCTAATAAGTTAATTGCTGGTAGTATTGGAAAAAGTACAATTCCTTTAATGGAAGGGCGATTTAGTGATGATGAAACACTGATATATATATGTGTAGATGGAGCTTGTCAGCTACCAGAAGCTCAAACAAAAAAAGCGTTAGAACAAGTTAAAGTTTCTTATTAATGGATGTAATAATAATATTTATAGTTGGTTTAGTGGCTTTTGAACATATTTATTTTATGATTTTAGAAATGTTTTTTTGGGATAAGCCAAAAGGTTTAAAAGCTTTTGGAATGAAACTAGAAGAAGCTAAAATAACCAAAACATTGGCTAAGAATCAAGGATTGTACAATGGTTTTTTAGCGGCAGGTTTGATTTGGGCAATTATTGATGCAAATAATTTCAAAAATATAGCACTTTTCTTTTTAGTTTGTGTGACTATTGCTGGAATATATGGGTCATATACAACAAAAAAATATAAGATTTTTTTAATACAATCTATTCCTTCAATTATAGGAATAGTGTTAATTTTACTAAAAAATTAAAAAATTATGGATTTTCAAAAGTACCTAGATTTAGCAATTAGTTTTGTTGAAAAAAATGCAGGAAACGTTATTGTTGCATTTCTAATATTAATAATTGGTTTATGGCTGATTAAAAAGGTTGTAAAGATTACACAAAAATTAATGGCAAAAAGAGGTGTTGATATTACACTTCAGAAATTTTTAGGAGATTTATTGGGTTGGGGATTAAAAGTTTTAGTCTTTATAACTGCTATTTCTCAATTAGGTGTTGAAACTACTTCTTTTATTGCAATATTAGGAGCTGCAGGTTTGGCTGTTGGTTTAGCGCTTCAAGGAGCATTAGCAAATTTTGCAGGTGGAGCATTAATAATGATTTTTAAACCTTTTAAAGTAGGTGATTTAATTGAAGCTCAAGGAGAGATTGGTGCGGTAAAAGAAATTCAAATTTTTGTTACAAAAATAATATCTCCAGGTAATAAATTAGTAATTATTCCAAATGGAATATTATCTAATGGTAATATTAAGAATTATACTGAAGAAGGTAAATTACGTGTTGATTTAACTTTTGGAGTTGGTTACGATGAAGATATTAAAAAAACAAAGGAAGTACTTTTACAAGTAATGATGAATAATCCAAAAGTTTTAAAAGATCCAGCACCAAGTGTTAACGTATCTGAATTAGCTGATAGTTCAGTGAATTTTGCTGTTAGACCTTGGGCTACTCCAAAAGATTATTGGGATGTGTATTTTTCAATCATGGAAGAAGGAAAATATGCACTTGATAAAGCAGGTATTGAAATACCTTACCCACATCAAGTTGAAATAAGAAAGTAATACTAATTTATTTTTTAGATTTTGTTACTAAGAAATCTTTTAAGTAAAAAGGCTCAAAATAAGCGACATCTTCGGTGTCGCTTTTTTTGTATTTATTATATGAAAGTACTGACATTTCATTTGATGAAGGAAATTTATCATCTATAAAATGAGCATTTTTATGTGTTATAATTTCTTTACACTTTTCGGCTCCATCTCCTAGAAAATAAACATCAGACTCCTGTAAAAATTCCAAAAAAGAGTTTTCATCAATTATTTCAGCTTTAACGTCTCTAACGCATTCGTTATTTTTAAATACAGCACTGTAAACTTCCATTCTGCGAGCATCTAACAATGGAATTATATAATTATTAGGAAAAGCGATTGCCTGTCCTAAAGATTTTAAAGTGTCAATAGAAATTAATGGGATATTTAAAGCAAAACAAAGTCCTTTTGCTGCGGAAACTCCAATTCTTAGTCCAGTATAAGATCCAGGTCCTTTGCTAACCGCTACGGCTTTTAAATCAGTTATTGAAATATGAGCATCTTCAACTGTTTGTTTAATAAATTCATGAAGCTTTTCGGCATGTGAATAACCGCCATCGTTCAATTCTTTTAGTGCAATTGTTTTCCCATTTTCTGCAACGCTTACTGAACAATTTTTAGTTGCAGTTTCAATATTTAAAATATAAGCCAAAGTTCAAAATTTAGATGCAAAGATAGTTATTTAAGCATTTCTATAAAAAGAAAAGCTATCTAAAAAGTACTAAAAACTCGTCATTCTGAATTTATTTCAGAATCTCATCATACTGATAATCAAACAATATGATAACCTGAAACAAGTTAAGGTTGACGAAGATTTCCCTTTTCAGACAACCTCTTTTTATTATGTAAAAAGTAAAAATTAATTTACAAATGCTTCTCCGAAGTAAAACTTTAAGACTTTAGTTTTAAATACATAGTCATATTTTGCTCTAATTATTGCACCTTGAGCATTTACAAGTCTATTTCTTACTTCATCAAAATCAAACAATGTCATAGCTCCAAAATTATAACTCTCTTGAGCGTTTTTAAAAGCCTCATTTTGGGCGATTAATGATTTTTGAGCAGATTCATATGTTTTAGCGGCTGCTTTAGCATCGTAAAATGCCTTTTGAATTTTTTGTTCTAATTCTAATTTTTTATTTTCCAAACCAAATTTAGAAATCTCATAATTAATCTTTTGTCTATTAACATTAGATTTTGTTTGATGTCTATTAAAAATTGGAATATTCAAATTAAAACCTAAACCATAACCAAAATTATCATCCATTTGAGTGAAAAATGGTTTGTGAAATTGGTTGTTTTTTAAATCATAACCATAGCCTGAACTTGCATTTGCACTAACTGATAGGGATGGTAAAAACGCTGCTTTTGCAATTTCAATTGAATAATTTGCAGATTCAATATCTAATTCAGCATTTTTTATTTCAGGTCTATTTGTTAATGCTTTTTCAAAAACATCATTCGGACTTTTATATAGCATTGCTTCAGAAGGCGTATCAATATCAATAGCTTCAACGTCAAAATTATTAGGGCTAATTTGTAATAATTGTGCTAAATCTAATATTGCTAAGTTTAATGTATTTTCATTTAAAACTATGGCTTGTTCATCTGTTGCGGCTTTAGATTGTGCATTTAATAAATCCCCTTTTGGTTTTGAGCCAGCTTCAAATTCAGTTTTAGCACGTTCAATTTGTTTTTCGCTTATTTCATATTGAACTTTAGCTACAGTTAAGTTTTCTTTTGCAAACAAAACATTTAAATAAGAATTTACAACAAACAAAGAAATATCATCTTGTATTTTTTCTAGATCTAATTTACTAGATTCAACACCAAGTTGTGCTTGTTTGTAGGAGTTTAAGTTTTTATAACCATTAAAAACCATAAGTCCAGAGCTTAAACCTAAAGAACCTCCATATGTACTGGTAGAAACTCTATCGTTACTTACAGGGTCAAAACCAGATCCAAAACTTAAACGTCCACTAGTTGAAGCGTTCAGGTCAGGTAAGAAATTACCTTTAGTGCTTACTACATTTTCTTCACTAATAGCAACTCTTAGTTCGCTTTGTTTTATTGAAATATTGTGCTCTAGGGCATAGTCAACACATTCTTGAAGGGTCCATTTTTTATCTTGCGCATAAGTAGATATAAAAAAAACGAAGGCAATGATAGTAACAATTTTTGTTCTCATTTAATTGAGTTTATTGGTTTTTGTTAGCAACTTTAAATAAATATTACCTTTTTATATGGCTAATTTTATGAAAATTAGGACAATGTAATTTTATTTGGAACTGTTGATTTCCTATATGACGACTAAAATTATTATTTGTTACACAACTCGTATCTTATAGAAATGTTAAATTTTTCGCTTTTTTTTATATTTTATAATGAAATATAAAAGAGTACCAACCAAAATGTAAGGAAAAATCATTAAATACAAGATACCTGTATTTAAGGCTTCAGTTTCAGAAGCATTACTGCTTTCTACTACAGCTTTACACATAGCGCATTGGGCGTTAGATAGCTGATAGCTAAAAAAGAATACTATTATTAGTAGATTTTTTTTCATATTAGTAATAAGGAGATATCATAATATACACAATTACTCCACTAATTGCAACATATAGCCATAGAGGAAAAGTTATACGAGCTATTTTTTTATGAAGTTCAATATTATTGGTAATTGCTCTTACAAACGTAATTAATACAAAAGGTATTACAGCAATGGATAATAAAATGTGAGTTATTAATATGAAATAATACACGTATTTAATGAATCCTTCTCCACCAAATTTTGTTGAATTAGATGTCATATGGTAAGTAACATATAATGCTAAAAATAGAACAGAACATCCTATGGCGGTTTTCATTAGATTTTCGTGTAGTTTTATATTATTGTTTTTTACCGCCCAAACCGCTACAATTAGTAATAATGCTGTAATTGCATTGATGGTAGCATAAATTGGAGGTAAAAAAACTGGTAATTGAGCATCAATTTTAACACCAAAAAGTATGATGACAACCAGAGGAATTGCAATTGATAATATTACAATCCATTTATTATATTTTTTTGTTTCTGAATTCATTATTCTTTTAATAAAACTGCAATATCTTCTTTAATCATTTGAACACTTTTAGGTTCTAAACCATCATAAAAGGCAATGGGATTTCCTAGTTTATCTAATCTTGATCTAATATTTCCTTTTTTATCTACTAAGGCAAACATACCAGAATGTTCAAAACCTCCTTCAGCGTCACTATTTTCACCAGCATACAATGCCAATCCTTTATTTGCAAGGTTGTAGATCGCATCTTTATCTCCAGTTAAAAAGTTCCAGTTTTTTAAGGTCGCATTATGAGATTTAGCATAAGCTTTTAATATTTCAGGTGTATCATATTCTGGATTAATGCTAAATGAAGCTATTCCAAAGTCAATATTTCCATAATATTCATTTTGAATTCTTACCATATTTTCATTCATTTTAGGACAAATAGTAGGGCAGGTGGTAAAGAAAAATTCTATTACATAAACCTTGTCTTTATAAAATGAATTTGAAATGGATACATTATCCTGGTTTGTGAATTCAAAAGAAGGAACTTTTCCTATAGTTACAAGTTCTGGAGTTTGGAATTTAGCTACAATTTTTGGAACAGCATAAATACCAAATATTAAGATGATAAAAGCAATACCAACGTATGAATATTTTTTCATGTATATACATTTTTATTTTAATAGGTGACACATGGTGTTCGCTATTAGTTATTTCCATATGTGTCAGAATTGGAAATAACTGTTTTATAGTGCTTTAGATTTCTCTTTTTCTTCTTTGCTCTTTTTCAGCAGATTTTTTTAATTGATAGTAAATGATGTTAATGTCGTCTTTCATTTTGTTTTTTAATGTTGATATAGACTTTGTATCATAACCATATAATTTTCCGTTTTCGGTGTCTTCATCATCTTTTCGTCCTCTCAATCTGCGTTTCATATCTACTATATATGCATTTTCAGAATATAAATTTTCATTTAATTTATAGGGCGTTGAAAAGCTATTGAATAGATTTTTTATATTGGTTTCATTTGTATAAATAAAATGCCAATTGCTAATATCTGTAAATGCAGAAAGTTCTTCAATTGCAGTTTTGTACTCGTTTTCAGTACCTTCAGGAAGAATTGCAATCATTTGAAAATAAGGTTTCTGGTAATATCTCTTATATATTGTTTGGTTTAGATTAAACAGACTTCCTTTTGCCGGACTAATATTATTTCCTAAAAAACAAACGATTGATAATTTTTCATTAAATGAAACGTCAGAATTTTTAGAAAAAGAATTAATGTCAATTACATTTTCTGTTAATATTGGCAAATTGGAGTATTTATAAATCCCTTTTGATAGGAATATATAAAATACCAACGGCAAAATAAATAGACTAAAAAGTACCCAGAATTTTTTCATTATATATTATTCAAAAGTATAAAAAAAGGCGGTTAAAAAACCACCTTTCAAATATAATTATGTTATTTTTTTATTAGTAGTTCCATTTTACTAAAGGAGCTAAAACATCGTTTATATAACTTCCTTCAATTAATAGAAGGGTAGCTAAGTATATTATTAAAAATACTGCTGTCCAAACAACAGATCTTCTTAAACTCTTGGTCTCATCATTCATATGCATAAAAAACCAAGTAATGTAATATGCTTTAACAATTGTTAAAACAAGGAATATTATGTTTAAAGGGCTTGTACCAAATATTTTTGTTAAATATAAAAAGTCTGGTTTTACAATACCTAATATTACTTCAACTATAGTTATTACAGAAAGAATTCCAAAGACTTTCCAAATTAGTCCTGTGTGCGATTTATGTTCGTGTGCGTTTGCTGCCATTTTAATATCTTTTTAAAAATTAAACTAAGTAGAAGAATGTGAATACAAATACCCAAACTAAATCTACAAAGTGCCAATATAAACCTACTTTTTCAACCATTTCATAATGTCCTCTGCGTTCATAAGTTCCTAAAATAACATTAAAAAAGATGATAATGTTTATGATAACTCCTGAAAATACGTGAAATCCGTGAAATCCTGTAATAAAGAAAAAGAAATCTGCAAATAACGGTTTTCCATATTCATTTACTTGTAGGTTTGCCCCTTTTATAACAGCTTTGGTTTCATTTAAATATTTCATTGCTTCTGCACGTGGAACAATAGTTTTTGTTTTTGTAGCAGGGTTAATTTTCTCTAATCTAATAGTAATATCTGGGTTTGCTTTAAAACCAGTCATAACTTCTTCTATTGAAAATGGAGGCAATGAACTTTCTTTCATGAACCAAATTCCTTTATCTCTAGATAATTGTGTTCTTTCTGAATGAGAAGAAACTACAAATTTGTCTAATTCTATTTGATGTCCTGAGGCATCTACAAATTGAACAATTTTACCATCGTTTAATTCTACTGCTCCATAAGAACCTCCAATAAAGTTTTTCCATTCCCAAGCTTGAGACCCTAAGAATATTAAACCACCAATAATGGTTAGTAACATATAAAAAGTTACTTTTCCTTTTTTCATTTGGTGACCTGCATCAACAGCTAAAACCATTGTTACAGATGAAAATATTAAGATAAAAGTCATTAACGCTACATAATACATTGGAGCGTGTACTCCATGTAAAAAAGGGAAATGCGTAAATACTTCGTCTGCAATTGGCCAAGATTCAATAAATTTAAAACGCATTAAACCATATGCGGCTAAAAAGCCAGAGAAGGTTAAGGCATCGGATAAAATGAAGAACCACATCATCATTTTACCATAGCTTGTACCTAGAGGTTTGTTTGATCCACCACTCCAAGTTTTTCCATTAGTTTCTTTAGAAACAGTTGCTTCCATATAAGTTTGTTTTGATTTTTTAGTTATAGTTGCGCCAAAAATACATTATTTTTTTTTATCTAATGAAATAGAAGAAAAAAAACAGATAAATCCATAAGATATCTACAAAATGCCAGAATATTGCGCCAAGTTCTAAACCAAGAGTATCTTTTGAAGAATATTTTTTATTTAAATGATTAATTAGTACTACTGATACAACTATGATCCCCGCAAAAATATGTACTAAATGGGCAAGTGTAATTCCATATATAAAAGATGATTTTACGGTGCTTTTTTCACCAGCAAAAAATAGACCCTCATTAAATAACTGGCCAAAACCATCAAACTGAAAATAGATAAAACCAATACCTAATAGTAATGTGCTTACTAACAAAGCAGTAACTATTTGGCGGTTATCCTTTTTTATAAAATGTTTGGCTAAAATAAAAGTAATACTGCTTATAATTATTAGTAATGTGCTCATATAAAATGAACTAGGTAAGTCAAATGAAACCCAATCGCTTCTTTTTCTACTTACCACATAAGCACTTGTTAATCCAGCAAACATCATTGTCATACTTATCATTGAAACCCATAACATTGGTTTTGCTGATTTTCTTTTTGCTTGTTTGTATTCTTGATCTAAAGTTTGTTCCATTATTAATGTAAAAATTTGTCGACTACGTAAATAATCTGAATTAAGGTAATATATAATACGCTTGAAAGCATTAACTGCCTTGCTTCTTTATTAGTTTGGTGTTTATATAATTTAATAGCGTAATATAACATTTTAAGGCCTAAAGCAACTAAAATAATTGCAGTAATTGGATAAATATAAAAACTTCCAGTTATTTTTAAAACAGGAATTATTGAAACAATAATTAAACAGATAATATATATTATTATTTGAATTACTGCTTTTTTATTTTTTTGCCCCATTGGCATTAAGTTAAAACCAGCCTTTTTGTATTCATCATACTGTAACCAAGCAATAGCCCAAAAATGAGGAAATTGCCAGAAAAATTGTATTAAAAATAGCATTCCTGGTTCTACAGAAAAATCATTAGTGGCAGCAACCCACCCTAACATAAAAGGAATTGCTCCAGGAATTGCACCAACAAAAACAGAAAGTGGTGTAACAGATTTTAAAGGAGTGTAAATACTAGTATATAAAAATATAGAAATAGCACCAAAAAGAGCACTTTTAGGATTTATACTATATAATATTGCCAAACCAACAATTGTAAAGGTAATTGCTATAACCATTGCGGTAGAAACATTCATCCTTCCAGTAGGAAGAGGTCTGTTCATGGTACGCTTCATTAAAGCATCTGTATCTTTTTCAATAATTTGATTAAAAGCATTGGAGGCACCTACCATTAAATACCCACCAACAGCAAGAAGAGCTAGTGTAATAAACTGAATTTTTTCAACAGCCAATAAATACCCAGCTAAAGAAGAAAAAACGACACTTAGAGATAATCCAACTTTTGTTAATTGTTTAAAATCTCTAAAAATTGTAGCGAAACTTACTTTATTTTTAGTAGAATTTGAAGTTACTTGCATTAAGTTTTATTAATATTTACTGCAAATATATTTTTTTATTAGAGATTTACAACCTTATAATAAGGAGATTAAAAAAAAATATGAAAAAAACTTTAAAAAAGTCTTTGCCGTTTTAATAATTGTGTTAAATTTGCACTCGCATTTGGGGTATTAACCAAATGAAGTTCTTAAAAATATGACTGCGAAAGTAGCTCAGGGGTAGAGCATCACCTTGCCAAGGTGGAGGTCGCGGGTTCAAATCCCGTCTTTCGCTCTACAACATAAAAAATACCAATGCTCGAGTGGTGGAATTGGTAGACACGCTGGACTTAAAATCCAGTGGACTGTAAGGTCCGTATGGGTTCAAGTCCCATCTCGAGTACTAAAACTCTTGTTAATCGTTTGATTTTCAAGAGTTTTTTTGGTTTTATAAGCTAAATTTGTACGGTTTATGTATGGTGAATTTATTTTTAACTTTTTTGGGTTGTAAAAAACTACTCTTTTTTATCAATGAAATTTATAACAGTTCTATATCTTCAAGCGGCTGTGCCGAAATAGTATCCTTCTTTGTTTTTCGTATATCTAAACAATGACATCATTTATGTATAAGATTAGAGGGGTTTTGTATACGAGGTTTTTCAGAAGGAAAATCAGACGTAACAAAAATGCACTAACTTTTGATCAAGCACCTAATTTAGGATTATTTTTATTCGGTGTTGTCTATAGTTTTAAATACTATCCCATTTTATTTTAAAATTAACTACAACGAGTTTTTATAAGATTTGTGCTACTAGAAAATTGGAGGTTTTTCTGCCGTTACAAATCGATTGTTGAATGTTTGTCGTTTGTATTTAGTTTAAATTTTAGCATAAATTTTATACATTATTAGTATAAGTTATTTCTTTATCAATATAATTCTCAACCTCGTTTTTCCATTTTGTAAATTCAATTTTCTGAAGACCTCTTTTTTCAATCAAACTTGCATTTTTTTCTAATTTTGAGACTATCTTTTCAAATTTTGGTTTTTTGATTTGGAATGGAAATTCAGTAGTTAATCTTCCGTAATCCCAATAATTATAATTGTCTTTTATCGATTGTTGAAATTTATATAAATCATAATCATTGATGTGCTTTTCATTGACTTTGGGGTCAAATAAAATCATTCCGTAAACAACTTGCAATCCATCATCATTTCTTCAATTATATCCAATTACTACAGTATATTTTTTTATTTTACCAATCAAATAATCATTTTCAGATTTAAATCCAATTTTTATAAATTCAGTATATGGATATTTCTCAATTTGTTTTAGTCTTTCTTTAGGACCAAAATATTTATCATAAGCAAAGTATAAAGTTCCAATAAAAACTGACACTCCAAGTATTAAATAGATTAATTCTTTAATACTCTCAGAACTCATATTAAATTTGCCAAAAATCAGAGTCAATATTATAATAGGTAAAAATATTGATGTTATTGATATTAATGATTTTCTATAATATTGAAGGATTTTCATCTGATTAATGTCAACGTGTTAAATGTTTATAATACAGCTGTTTACTTTATAGAATTATCGAGATAACGTGAATAGAAGGTTTTCTTATTCATTTTTCATAAATAATTTTGCAGTTATTTATTGTTTGGATTAAAATTTTTGTCCTTTGTTATAATAAATTTATCCAATTCAAATCCATCTTCACGCATAGAAAAAGAGATTATATGTTCTCCTTTTTGTTTAAAATCTAAGTAAATGTTTTGCGGTGTACCACAGTGGTTTTCTGGTACGCGTTGAGCAGAAGACCAGGTCCAAGTGTCTTTTCCTTCACATAATTGAATGCGTGCGCCGCTTTCAGGCCATGTTTCATCAACGCCTACATGCAATCCGTTGTCTTCAGGGCCACTTGAATAGGCTCTCACCCAAACATAGTATTTTCCAGAAGATTTTACTTTCACTTTGTAGGAAACAATACCTCCAAAACCCGGTAAAGGAAAAAAGTTTTCTCCTGCAATTAATTCATCATCATGAGTTACACGCGTATCTGGTAAAGCTTCAACATAACTATTTTCGCTAGCAGTTGCAGTATGATTTTCTAAACCTTGAAATGGTATTGATTTGTTGTTTGCTCGTATAAACCAATCTCTAGCTGTTCCGTTATTAGATTTAAAATGAAAATTTTCTGCTTCAACCTCAATTTTACCATTGTTTTCAGTAAAAGGCTTAACATCTGCTAGTTTACTTTTAAGTTGAAGTCCACCTCCTGGAATTAAAATTAAAGATTTCCATCTACCTCTAGACCAAGCTGTCTCATTGTTTTCTGGAATTTTCTCATTTGTTTCAGCAGTTGAAGCAATTTCAAGAATATCATTTTTCTCTAAATAAATAAAACCTAAGTTGTGGTCCTTTTCAAATGTAGGTTTGTCCGTTTCAGAATTGGTAGTTTCTTTTATGGTTGTACCGTTCACTAACACTTTGTAACGCGATTCACCATCATTTTCAGTTATTGTTGTAAACATTAATTTATAGTTTCCACTTTCACCTTTAAAAACAGTTTTAGCTTTTGCGAATTTTGCGCGAGACTCTTTGTTAGCAGCATTTATTGCGAATGATTTATTTTTTTTATCTTTATAATAAACAGCATCTGAACTTTGATCAATATAAAAATCTACTAAGGCATTTAAAGTTATTTTTTGAGGTTTTAAAACCGTTGAAGTAACCTTTTTCTTTGAAGTGTTTTTAATTAATGCTACCCAGTCTTTTTCTTTAGTAGGAGGGAATCCTATAGAAACTTTTGAACCTCCTTTAATTGTTTTAACACTTCCTTTTTGAAGTATTCCTCCAGTTCTTGGATTGTACCATTTAATTGAATATTTATTTGCTGAGCCAGTTAAATCTATGGTTGTTTCAACAACTTTAGGCAAATAAATTACATAGTTAACTCCGTTTTCAGCCAATACATAATCGTTTTTAATATCAGTTAAACCATCTGCTGATTTCATATTGGTAAATGGCACATATTTTTGAAAAAAGTCAAGCGCTATTTTTGTTTGATCCCATAATAAATCTCTAGATCTCCAATCTTCACAATTTAGATCGTTATGTGCATATTTGTAACCAAAATACCATTCAACGCCTGCGCCACCAGCCATTAAATTTCCCCATAATACTTCATGTCTAATTTCATTATGTTCAGGATCATCAGCATCTGGTTTTGCTCCGGTATCAGCAGGCCCAATTTCATCTTGACAAACAACCCATTTTTTTCCAGCTTTTCTTGATTTATCAATCCATTTAACAATATCATCGTGAACATCAGCAGGATGATGTGTCTGTAAAGAAGGCCCATCTAATGGATCAAACCCTAATAGCGGATTCAAATATAAATCTTGATCTTTTAAATTTGCATGTGTATGTAAAACCACTAAATTTTTATAAGGGTCATTAGATTTAAGGTAGCGAGCCATGTCTTCTCTGTCCTTATTAGTTTGGCCTTTTGGAGTCCATGAAAGTGGTCCGTTTTCTTCACCTAAATTCCAAGTGACTCCTAAATGATGTGAAAAACGAGCAATTAATTCTCTATAATATAATTTACGTTGCGTTTTAGTTTCACCTATATCTAGTAACAATTCGTTTTCAGTTTCTTGGGTTACAATATGAAGCATTAATCCCATTTTGTCCATATAATCAAATACTATTTCCCATTGATCTAGTTTACTACAGTCAAAACGATACCTTTCGTTTTCATCTGTCCAAGGCCAAACATCTTTTCCGTCTCCTTGTACATTCATTGTTAAAAAGTATACAGAATTCATTCCTTTTGAAGCCAAATAATTTAAGGCTCCAATCATATTTTTTCCTTTACCATTTTTCCAAGTTGGATCTCCATTTTTCCAATCTTTAGCGTGCGCTTCATATTTATGAGATGGTGGAGTTTGATCAAAATCGTAATACCCCAAAAAGTTTTCGGGACTATCAGCTCCTCCTTTTAAAAAATATTCTTTTGAATCTGCAAATTGTAAATATCCTTTGTTGGTAACATTTAATCGGCCTTTGGCTCTAAAATCTGTTCCTGTTTTATCAGATTCAGTAATGGTAAATGTTCCTTTTTCTCCATCAAAATCAACTGGGTTTCCAGCTTCTAAATTATCACTAACCGCTATTATTTTTCCTTTTCTGAATGAGACTTTATAAGTCCATTCTCCAACGGCATCAGGTGTAAATCTAACTTTCCAAATTGAACCTTTGGTTGCGCTTGTTTCGGCTGCATTTCCGTCTGCTGCATAAAAACCAGGAATGGTATATTCTTTTTCTTTATTTTTAAATGTAACGTTTAGGCGGTAGTTTAAAAAAGGGTTTTCAGCATCATTTTCAGATAGTTCATCTCCTGTTAAAACTAATGTAACTTTATGCCATTTTTTTAATTCTCCTTGCACTTCAACCTTGGATTTTTGTGCGTAAATGGAACCTATAGTTAGGTATAATGCACCAATTAAGACAATTATTTTTTTCATTGTTTCAGATGTTTGTTTATTAAAAAATTATTTAGATGTACGTATTTTTAACTGTGTTTTATACAAATCTACCATTGTTTTTTTGGAATTAAGACCTTCAACATAAATCCAATCATCAGCTCTATCTTTAAAACTATGCTCTATACTTAGTTGTTTTTTTTGGTTATTTGAATAAACTCCCACTAAAATACTTCTTAAATATTGTTTGTGACAATCTATATGCATTTCATTTTTAAATTGTTTAGGATCTCTCCAAATCCAAGAATAAAAAATCTCTTGAAAATCGCCATCTTTCCAACCTTCCATACCAATATTCCAATAAGTATTGTATTCACCAGAATGCGGGATATTTTGAGGAGCTGCACCACCTGCAATACGACTCACATTAATAATGTTTTCATATAAATTATACATTGGCGGGCAAAAGCCTTTATCTGCCATACCGTGTAAATCTATAGGAGTTGGATATTTAAAGCTTATATTTCTATAAACATTTCCAAAAGAACAACCTTCTAAACCCGGACCGTGTGTAACTTCATTTTCTACTGTTATATTTTGAACTAAATTATCAGATGAATGATACATTTTTGGTGAATAATGGCCTGTTTTACCTGTAATTTTAATGTCTTCAATTGTTACATTTCTACTATTTACCAAATGTGTTGTTTGTGTGTAATTATCTATATGAATATCACGAATCCAACCATGTGAAACTCTGTGAAAGTTTATGGCTCCCCAACCATAATCCATTTCTCTATTTCCGTGGTGCTTGTAGTTTCCTGTCCAAGCACTTTCAAATTTAAAATGTTCAATTCCAATATTTTTAAGCATTGGCATTTTACTAATAGTTGGTTTGTATTTAACTAATAAATCTCTTCGTGCAGGTTGTTTTAATTTAATATGAGTTTCATCAATAATTTTATCAATTTCAACTGGCCATTGAAAAGATGCAGCTCTTTGAACTCCTGCTTCAGTATAACTTTTTTGAAATTCTTCAAACTCTAAAGGTTGCATTAAATCATTCATTAAATTACCTTTATCAGTGGTATTTCTTAAAGCGATTAAAATAATGTCTCCAGCATTTAATTCTTTAGTAGAGTTTACTTCTAGTATTGAAGTTCCAGCTTTAACATCTTGTCTTATTTCAGAAAAAACTTTTAATTCTATAACATTGAAAAACGATGATGTTCCGTGTAAATTTAGTCCTGGATGTACAGCAAAAGGGGATAACCAAGGACTATTATCTTCAGCTTGATGCGTTGAAGAACCACTATAAATTACCGTTCCGTTTTTTTTTGAACCAGAACCTCGTAAAACAATATTACTGTAGTTTATTTTTATAATTTCAGTTTTGGTTGTATCCATATTTACCAAAAACTTTCCTTGTGGAAAAAAGACAATTCCTCCGCCATTTTCACCAGCATTTTCAATAGTTGAATTTATTGCTTTTGTGTCGTCTATATCATCATTTGGAATTGCTCCAAAATCTGTAACGTTATAAATTTTTCCTTTAACTGTAGGAATCGATTTTTCACCATAGGCATAACCAGCATATGAATAATCTGGTAATTTTGAAGCAACTCCTATTTTTTTGAATTGTTTTAAAATTTCAGGTTCCCAAATTTGTGTTGGTTTTTCTGAACAGCTAATAAGCAAAATTCCAACTAAAAATATAAGTATAAAATGTTTCATTTTCTTGTTGTTTTTAATCTATTGCAATAATTTTTGAACCTTTTTTAATACCATTTTCATTGAAAGTATCTATAGTGAAATAGTATTTTTGAAGTTTGCTTAAACTGCGAATTGTTAAACTGTCAACTTTTAAAACTTGGTAATTGAGGTATAACTTTTCAGGAGCTGTTCCATAACGGATATTGTAGCCAAAAGCATTTTTATCTGCATTCCAGTTTAATTTTACTTGTCTTCTATCAGCTTTATTTCTAGTTGCAACTAGTGTTCTTTCAAACTGAGGTTTATTGCCTTGTCCGTTACCAAAAACACGTAAATCTGAAATAGCAAATTTTCCACTTACAGTATGATAATTTGTGATTTTTACATAGCGAGCTTTTATAGGTTTTTTAAGTTGTAAATAATTATGTGGAGCATCTTCAGTACTTTTTGTTTTATCAACTAAAGTTTTCCAAATTTCTTTATCTGAAGAGTATTCAACCAAAAACTGTTGGTAAATGTTTGGTTGTCTGTTAAAAAGTTTGGTGTCTTGTTCAGCAAAATTTACTTGTATTGCATTAATTTCAACATCTTTTTCTAAATCCATTAGAAGCCAGCCTCCTTTTTCACCGGTTTTGGCACTCCAAAAGGTTCTAATTTCTTCATCAGTAGCTAAATATTTTGGATGCCCTTCTAATTCAGAAGAAACTTCAATAGGTTTGTTGTAAGAAAGTAACATCCAATTTGGAAATAGTTCATCAATACTTTCAATTTTTTTCTTCGGAATAATCATTGGGAAATCTCCAAATTTTGTATTTGAATACAAGACATCATCTTTATCAAAAAATACAGGGTAAAAACCAATGCGTCTTTCAAACTTATGTTTTACAGAAATTGTTATGGTGCCTACATGCCAAAAATTCCCATATTTATCTTCAAAAGTACTTCCGTGTCCAGCACCACAAGCAAAACCTTCAGGTTTATAGGCGAACGAGTTATGTTTAGCAACTGTGAATGGACCTAAAGGGTTTTCAGATTCATAAACACCGTCACAATACGATTTTTCTAAAGTTCCAGGAGCTGAATATTGTAAGTAATATTTCCCGTTGTGTTTATTCATCCAAGCGCCTTCTAACCATGGAGAAACGTCCGTTTTTGTGTTGTAATCTCCACGAATTTCCCATCCGAAATTTTGTGGATTTGGGAATAATAATTCCTTCGTTTCTCCAATAAATTCAAAGGAATTTTTATCAATTTCAACACCGTAAATTGGGTCTTTATTTGAGCAACCCCAATATATAAACAACTTATTATCATCATCTAAAAAGAATGCAGGATCCGTCATTGGTACTTTTAAACCATCTTTTACAATTTCCCATTTTCCAGTTTTAGGATCAGCTGATTTATAAATCGTATTTTTTTTACCGTTTGATGCTAAAAAATAAACTTCATTGTTTATAACAATTGCGGTTGGAGCATATTCTTCTGTTGGAATTTCATTCGTTTCAATAAAAGTCCACTTAGTTAAATCATCAGAATACCAATATCCACCAGATTTTGACGCAAACAGAAAGTATGTGTCTTTAAATAAAATAACTGTTGGGTCTGCAGCTTCTCGTCTTGAAACGCCATCAGGCATAAAACGATAACTTAAATCCATTGGATTGCAAACTGTAGAAATCTGTTCTTTTACTTTTTTCTCAATTTTGCATTGAGAAAATGAGAAAGCTATAAGAACTAGCATTGGAACTAATAATAGAACTTTAAAATTATTGCTGTTTTTTATATGGAACATATTTTATTTAGCTTTTAGGATAAGGTATTGTTTCACTATATTTCTTTTGCTGAAACCAAGGATCGTTAGCCATTTTTAGTTTTTTACCTAAGGATTTTAAAAGTTTGTTTGCAACTTCTGGTAAATCCTTTATATTGATTTTATTTAATTGATAAGGGTCATTTATATTATCATATAAATAAGCTTCTGAAATTTCAGTGCCTTTATCTGTATCCCATTGTTTTTTGTTTTCTTCTAAACACAATGTATATTTTCCAGAGAATATACCTCTAGAGTTTCCTAACATAATTAAAACATCTTCAGGTTTTTTTACTGAATTATTTTCTGGGTTTACGAGTAACTCAGCAAAATTTGTTCCTTGCACTTCTTTAGGAATTTCGTTTGCTAATCCTGCCAATCCCAATGCTGTTGGTAAAACATCAGGTGCAGAAAATAATACATCAGTAATTCCTGCTTTTAAATGTTTAGGCCAGTGAACAATAAAAGGTATTGAAAGAGACTCTAACTGAAATGAATTTTTTCCAGTTTTACTATGACTTCCAAGCATTTCTCCGTGGTCTGAACTAAATATAACAATGGTATTATCTAGTTCTCCCATTTTTTCTAATTCATCAATTACATGTCCAACGTAATTATCTGCACTTGTAACATTTGCATAATAGTGTCGAGCGTATTTTGCAACGTCTAAATCAGCATTTTCTCTAACAACTAGTTTGTCATCTACCTTAGGAAACTTATCTGTATCATAATACTCATGTAATGTTTCCATATCAGTGTTTTCATCATCCCAAGGATTATGAGGTGGGTTCATAGACCATATCATACAAAATGGCTTATCAGAATTTCGTTGATCCTTTTCATTTCTTAAATAAGTAATAATTTTATCAGCTTCATTTTTTGCTGAAAAAACTTTAGGCAAATGCAATTCCCCATCTTTTTTACCTTCAATAGCATCTGGGTCGTTTGAATAAATTCTTGGGTTAAAATGTTCATCTTTTAACGCCTGATAAAAATATTCAATATTGTGTCTTGGTTTTCCTGGTGGAACATAAGTGTCATAAGTGTTTACATAATGTCCTCCTGGTGCTTCTGTTGTGCCAACATAAGTGCCATTTTCGTCAAATAAAGGTTCTGTTTTTAACCAATGACATTTTCCGAAGTAAGAAGTGTTATAACCAGCTTTATAAAATAAATCTGGTATTGTTGAAATATCATCTTTTAAACTATGAACTCTTCCTTTTTTACAATTGTTCCAAATTCCATTTTGTTGTGGATACATTCCTGAAAGCATCATTCCTCTGTATGGGCTACATAATGGATAATTACTAACAGCTTGCGTGAAAACTACACCGTTTTTAGCCAATTTATCTATTGTTGGAGTTATAACTGGATCTGATTTTCCAACTACATATTTTTTGTAGTTGTCTTCTTTCCAAAAACCAGCGCTATAACGTCTTAATTGATCGGGAAAAATGATTAATACATTTGGTTTTTTAGAAGCTACTTCTACTTTTTTAACTTCACTTTTACAGCTAATTAATAGCAGTGAAAAAATGATAAGAATACTATTTTTGAAGCTCATATTGTTAATTTATAATAAGTTCATTTTTTAATTTAGTAATCCAATCGGGTAATTTACCCAATCTGAGTTTTAATTGTTCTTCGAATAGTGATTCAGGTTTTACAGGAGCACCAATACTTTCTGTAATTTGAACTTCATCTTTATTGAAAGTTGTACCTGCGCCGTGAAAACCAACAATAATTGGTGGTACAATTCTCCAATACCAAGAGTCGGTTGCAATAAATCTAAAATCTTTTTCGCTTTCATCCGTTTCTTTAAAATTCCATAGAACTAAATAACGACTATGATTTGGTAAACTTTTTATAGCTCCACCAGCTCTTCCAGAAAAGAAACCTCCTTCAACATTATCAAACAAAGTACATCTTGGTTGAGATGCATGTGATTCAAAACAAGTATGTGATGGGTATTTACTTCTCCAAATTACGGTTGCTGTTGTGCTTCCTCCGCCAACACCTGTGGAATGATGCATTCCAGCAATATCATTAATATTAGCTAAAAGGATTCCAGTAGAACCTCCAGCAGCGTGTACAGAACTATGACCTATAAACCCATTAATAGTAATATTAATGGCTGTAGAATAAGCAGATTGAGAAAAACTAAGTGCGTTGTTTACGTTTTTAAAAGAACAGTCTTTTACCCAGGAATTTACACATCTAGAAACTTGTAAAATGCTCCATCCGCCATCATCTTGAGCTGAACGGTGATGCACAAATTCTTTTTTCCAATTACCTTCAAAAGATAAATCTTCGAACCCAAGCTCTTCAGAATGAGCAAAACTATACACACTCCAATTGTGTTTTGCTTGAATGTCGTAATGTATAGGTTCAACCAATGTAATTGTATTCTTTTTTACTGAAGATACTTGATGACGTTCATTTACAATTACTCCTTTAGTGTTAATAGTACTCCAAGTTTTATCTGCAATTAAAGGTTGAATATCGTATTTAATTAATTCAGGATCATTGTTTGAAACTTTTAAAATTATCCAATTTCCTTTTTTTATTTTTGAAGCATCATTAACTTCTATATTATGAGTTTCTCTTCTTGTATTTGAAGTAATAGTAGCTAATTTTTTATCGGCACCTGAAGCTTTAGTTTGAATAGCACTCGGACAGCTCCATAATTTTTTAGGATCAGTAGGAGGTAAGTCTTTATCAAAAAACAAGGTAGATTTATTTACACCTTCGCCTCTAAAAACAATATTTGAACCTTTAATTTCTATGATACTAGTATCGTCATTTTGAGTGTTAACGTAATACTTCCCTTTAGGGAAATAGACAATTCCAGAGCCATTTTTTTCAGCAGCTTTAATTGCTTTTTTAATGGCATCTTTATCTGAATTAATGTCGTTTGGAATTGCTCCAAATTTTGTTACATCAAATATTTTATGATTAACGGTTGGAATCTCAACTTCGCTATATTTATAACCAGCATATGAAAAATCCGGTAAAATTGGTTCGTTTCCAGTTTGTTTAGATGCTTTGAAATCTTCCCAGACCTGACTGTTTTGTGCTTGACAACTTAATAAACTGAAAATTAAAGTTACAAATAATACATTTTTAAAACTCATAATTTATTTTTTTAAACGTACTAAAGCTTCTAAATAATAATAATCAGCATAATTTAAAGGCACATCAATTTCAGCTCCGTGAGGAATGCTACCAACACTATGTTTTAAAAGAAAATGTTTGTTTTCTCCCAGTTTAGCTGTGTATTTTTCAGAAGCTAAAGAGGTCATTATTTTATCAATTGCAGGTTTATAAGTGTTCTTAGAGAAACCATCTAATTCAATTAAAGCCGAAACTGTTACAGCAGCCGCCGAAACATCTCTTGGTTCATTTGGTATGTTTGGAGCGCTGTAATCCCAATAAGGAATTCCATCTTCAGGTGTTCCTTTATATTCAGTAATAAACTTTGCGATTTTTTCAGCCTGCTTGAGGTATTTTTCATCTTTTGTATATCTGTAGCAAACTGTGTAACCATATAATCCCCAGGCTTGTCCGCGAGCCCAAGCACTTGTGTGTGCAAAACCTTGTGCTGTGTGTTTGTTTCTTACTTCACCAGTTTCTGGATCGTAATCAACAACGTGAACTGAACTATTATCTTCTCTAAAATGGTTCTTTAAAGTAGTGTTTGCGTGAGTAATTGCAATGTTTTTGTACTTGTCATTTCCAGTTAATTTAGAGACTTCAAAAAGTAATTCTAAATTCATCATATTATCTATAATTACAGGGTATTTCCAACCTCTTGTTGCTTGCCATCCGCCGGTTACGTCCCAACTTTTAATACAACCAACATTTGGATTAAAGCGTGTACTTAGAGATTCAGCTGAAGTAATCATAACTTGTTTAAAACTTTCGTTTTTAGTTAATCTATATCCATTTCCGTAGGAACAATTAAAAACAAAACCTAAATCGTGATTGTTGGTTCTAAGTTTATGAGATTCAAATTGAGCTTGAAATTTTTCAGCAGCTTTTTGCCATTTTTGGTCTTTTGTAGCTTCAAATAAATACCAACAACTACCAGGGAAAAAACCTTCAGTCCAATCGAATTTTGGGTTTGTCCAATGCATTTCACCTTCTGCAGTTAAAGTTCTTGGAATTTTATTTGCTATTTCAGCATCGTTTACTAATAGTGCAAATTGTTGAGCGGATTTATCTATTTCACTTTCTTTTTTTGAGCAGGAAGTTATTAGTATTGAGAATAAAAATAATGAGGTTAACTTGAGTAATTTCATAATTAGTTTTTAATAGATGATTTTCGGATTATTAATTCTGGTTCTAATATTGTGGTTTGATTTAGAACAGTTTTATTATTAATTTGATTAAAAAGTAGGGTAGAAGCTACTTTTCCCATTTCAAAATCTGGTTGATTAATTGTTGTTAAAGAAGGCTCAATAACTGCAGAAATTGGTTCATTACTAAAACCAACAAAGGCTATGTCTTCAGGCAATTTTTTGCCTTGTGTTTTTAAATATTGCATGGCGCTAATTGCTGTTACATCATTTGCCGAAAAAACACCATCAATTTCTGGTAGTTTTAAAATTTCTTTGGCGCACTGAATTCCATCTTGTTTCATTAAGTTAGATTCAAATATAAATTCTTCACGAATTGGAAAATTATATTTTTCTAAAGCTGCTATATAACCTTTGTATCTTCTTCTGTATAATTCAATAGTTTGCGGTCCAGAAAAGTGTGCGATATTTTTACAACCATTTAAAATTAAATGTTCTGTTGCTTCAAGACTGGCTTTTAAATCGTCAATAATAATATTGGTGTTTTTTGAAACTTCACAAGGGCGATCAAAAAATATAATTGGAAATCCGTTGTTTTTATAATTTTCAAAATGATCGTAATTTGTAGTTCCCATTGAAATGGAAATTAAAATGCCGTCAACTCTGTTAGACAACAAAGTGTCAACTAATTTTTTTTCTCTTTCATAGCTATCCAAAGACTGACAAATGATTACTTCGTAACCAGCATCAAAGGCGGTTTCTTCAATTCCGGAAATTACCGAAGCGAAAAAATGACGAGATATTCTAGGTACAATTACTCCAATAGTATTTGTGCGATTGGTTCTAAGTTTTGAAGCTAAACTATTTCTTTGATAACCTAATTCTTCAGCTTTTTTTAGAATTTTTTCCTTTGTTTTTTTTGAAACACGAGGACTGTCATTTAAAGCCCTAGAAACTGTAGAACTATCAATTCCTAAGTTTTTAGAAATATCATGAATGGTAATTTTACCTTTATTCATTTTTAATGAGATGGAAATTAGTTTTTCAAATATAGTATTTAATTTTTAAAATACAATCGATTGTATTTTAAAAATAATTTGTACTTTTACGAAGAAATTAAAAAGTTAATTATGAATACAAATTATGAAGTTAGATATGCTTCTGGGCCTGAAGCAGTAAAAAAATATGATACTCAAGCCTTAAGGGATGAGTTTTTGGTAAAGGATTTAATGGTTGCTGACCAAGTGAAATGGGTGTATTCTCATTATGACAGATTTATGGTTGGTAGTGCTGTTCCTACAAAAGGAAGTCTTGTTTTAGAAACTTTAGATACTTTGAAGTCTGAAAATTTTCTTGATAGAAGAGAATTAGGGATTATTAACATTGGAGGTTCTGGAATTGTAACTGTTGATGGTGTTGAATATGCATTGGACCATAAGGAAGCATTATATGTTGGACAAGGGAATAAAAGTGTTGTTTTTTCAAGTAAATCATCTTCTAATCCTGCACAATATTATTTAAACTCTACACCTGCTCACAAAGCATTTCCTATTAAAAAAATTGGGATTAATGATGTTGAGGTTGTTGAATTAGGTTCTCCTGAAACTGCAAATGCACGTACATTAAGAAAATATATTGTAAACAGCGTTGTTGATGTTTGTCAATTACAAATGGGTATGACTACTTTAAAAAGTGGTAGTGTATGGAATACAATGCCAGCACACGTTCATGATAGAAGAATGGAAGTATATTTTTATATTGAAGTGCCAGAAGATCAGGCAGTATGTCATTTTATGGGGCAACCAAATGAAACACGTCATATTTGGATGGCAAATAATGAAGCTGTTATTTCTCCACCTTGGTCAATTCACTCAGGTTCAGGAACTAGTAATTACACATTTATTTGGGGTATGGCAGGTGAAAACCTAGATTATAGCGATATGGATATGTGTGCAATTAATGAAATGAGATAGTTTAAACTTTTAATTTTTGGTAATGAAATTTATTAAATTCACATTTATAATACTAAGTGTTTTATTGTTTGTTTGTTGTTCAAAACAAAGCAAATCAAAGTTTATTGTGGTTGAAAACACATTAAATATTGATAGATCTTTTGAAACTATTGAATTAACTAAAGAATTTTTAGAGGTTGAAGATTTAACAACAATAGGAATTCGAAATAATAGTTCTAATAAAATTCAAATATCACAATTGGTAGATATTGATGGTGATGGAGTGATGGATCAATTGTTATTTCAACCAAAAATAGCAGCCAATTCAAAAGAGAAGTTTGAAATAATTACTGTTTCAAATGAAGAAAGACCAATCTCTGAAGAAATTTGTTATTCGAGATTTGTTCCTGAAAGAACGGATGATTACGCTTGGGAAAATGATAAAGTTGCATTTAGAGTGTATGGTCCAACTGCTCAAAAAATGATAGAAGATAATATTCCTGGAGGTACACTTTCAAGTGGTGTGGATGCGTGGTTAAAGCGTGTAGATTATCCAATAATTAATAAATGGTATAAAAAAACCACTGATAAAACAGGAAGTTATCACGAAGATACTGGTGAAGGATTGGATAATTTCCATGTTGGTGTAAGTAGAGGAGTAGGAGGTATTGCCATAAAAAAGGATAGTTCTTATTATTTTTCAAAAAATTATACCGATTGGAAAACCATTACAACTGGCCCTATTAGAACTAGCTTTTATTTAAATTATAATGATTGGGATGTTGATGGAAATACGATACAAGAATCTAGAATTATATCATTAGATAAGGGAAGTAATTTTTCAAAATTTGAAATTTCATTAACAGGAACAGCATCTGTTTCTGCAGGGTTAACTTTGCATGAAAAAGATGGTGTGGTTTCAGGAAATAATGAAAATGGATGGGTTAGCTATTGGCAACCACATGTCGATTCAGAATTAGGAACAGCAATTTTGGCTTCTAAAGAATATTTTGTTGATTTTGAAAAATATGATACAGATAAGAAAGATTTAAGTAATGCGTATGCTAATTTAAATGTTGTTAACAATAAAGTTATTTATTATGCTGGGTTTGGTTGGGTAAAGAGTGCTCAATTTAGAAACCCGCAAGAGTGGGAAAGTTATTTAAATGAATTTTCAATGAGATTGAAAAGTCCTCTTATTGTTGAAATTTTAGAATAAAATTTTATAACTAGACAAGTTCATTTAATTACCTCTAAAAGAGGTTCTAAGTTTTTAAAAATATAAAGCCAGAGATTTTAATAACTCTGGCTTTAGTTTTAAATTTTATTCAGTAACTGCTCTATATGCATTTACACGGCCTTTACCATAAAAATCACTCGCACCATTAGTATCAATTTTATCAGCAGTATTATATAGCTGTTTCGCTACATTATGAGGAGACATTTCTCCTCCATTTTTCCCAATAATTAATGCAGCTACACCTGCTACATGCGGAGAAGCCATACTTGTTCCAGCTGTCCATGTATAACCTTCACTAACTGTACTATAAACCATATCATACCACCAGTAATCATATGGAGAATCAAAATCACCTCCTGGGGCAGCAATATCAACTAATGAAGTTCCATAGTTTGAATAAGAAGCAAATTCATCTAAATCTGTTGTAGTATCATACGCCCATGCAAAGGGAGCAGTTGCAGATACAGTAATAACATTATTTAAATCGGCTGGCAATACAACTGTTGAGCCATTTCCATCAGCATTCATACTAGAATTTCCTGCAGAGGTAATTATTGTAACCCCTTTTTTATAAGCATAATTAATTGCTCTTTGTTGTGCTTGAACTATTTCTTGAATAAATTTTGATGGAATTTTACCTTCATAATTTCCATCTTCGTCATAGAATTTACCATTTTTATTCAATGTTGCACCTAAACTCATATTTATTACATCAGCACCATTATTTGCCGCATAAACTATTCCTTCATTTATTCCACTAAAGGCTCCACTTCCTGTATATTCTGATAAAACTTTAACAGCAACTATCTCTGTCATTGGCGCAACACCAATTATTCCTCGGTCATTATCAACTGCTGCAATAATACCTGCAACATGAGTCCCATGATTAAAGTACAACCCAGGTTGAATATTCCAATCCTCATCTGGAACAAATGATGCAGAAAGCTCAGTATTTAAATTTGAAGCTAAATCTGGGTGTTCGGCATCTATACCACTATCTAAAACAAACACTTTTGTATTGCTTCCTTGATAGCCGGCATTCCAAGCTTCAGGGGCATCAATGGCATCTAATCCCCATTGAAGATTAAAAGAAGTATCATCATCACCTATACTAATTGGGTTTGCCATAGGTTTAATGTTAATTGGCTCCAACCAATTTACAGTTAAATCAGGAACCACAGATTTCACACCATTAATACTTAAAACATTTCGTTCAAATTTAGGATCTGAAGATCTTACTATTGCTATTCCAATTTCTGGAATAGTACGTACAATATCTCCATACTTTTTAATAGATACTTCCAGCTTATACGATAAAGTTTCAGATTTAGAAATTACCATAAATGAGTTTTTGGTGGAAGAATTTTTACTTTGAAGAAACGAATAATCACCTTCGAGATCTAGAGATTCTTCAGTTGTAATAATTTCATCTAGTGTTCCTGTTTGACATGAAACAAGAGCTAAAATTGTAACTAATGACAATAATAATCTTTTCATAATAAATTGATTTTAAATTTGTTAATTGTTTATATTTTGATATAAATCAAGTTTAAAATAGTTTATTTTCGACAAAGAAAAGTGACTAATGTTTCTAAACAACTAGTTATTTCTTTATTTAGAAACCATTTTTATGTAAATTGAATTACTAATTCTATAAATTAAAATGGAAACAATTTTCCCGTTATTCGCAGGTATTATTGCCGCAATATTACATGTAATATCTGGTCCAGATCATTTGGCTGCTGTTACTCCATTTGCAATTGAAAGTAAAAAGAAAGCTTGGAAAGTTGGTTTATTCTGGGGTGTTGGTCATTTATTAGGAATGCTTTCTATTGGTGTTTTATTTTTGTTTTTTAAAAATTTAATTCCTATTGAAAAAATATCAAAACATAGTGAACAATTTGTAGGAATTGTATTAATTAGTTTAGGAGTTTGGATTCTTTTTAAAATTTTTAAAGAAAAGCAAAATCATAAACACGTTCATATTCATACGGAAGAAAACCCTGCAATTCACAAGCACTCACACCTTCACAATTCAGAAGGAAAACACAACCATAAGCATCCAAAATTAAAACAAGGAATTATCGCCTCAACTTCAGTTGGGTTTATTCACGGTTTAGCCGGAATTGCTCACTTTTTATTATTCCTTCCTGTAATTGGATTTACTTCAAAAATTGATTCCATAAAATATATTATAGGTTTTGCCATAGGAACTATAATTGCAATGATTTCTTTTGCAATGGTAATTGGTAGCATTTCCGATTTCTCTAAAAAAGATCATAACGATACTTTTTTCAAAGGAATTCGTTTAGCAGGTGGCTTATTTGCTTTGGTTATTGGTATTTACTGGGCACTTTCTAATTAACAATTTCGAACCTATCAGTGATTGCACCGAACTTGTCATTCCTGTGAAGGCAGGAATCCATAGCATAAAACCAATTGACACGAAATAGATACCTATTTTCACCGGTATGACGATACAAACTGTCATTCTTAATGCAGCAAACTGAAATGAAGAATCTCTTTTTACTTATGAGAGATTCTTTACCAACTTTTAGAGTAACAAATTTGAAAAACTTTTTTTAATTAATCAAAGCGCTCATTTATTTAGAGAAATGGATTCAATATTATTACTTAGGCCACAACTTATATCCTTGTAGGCTTCATTTTCATCAATTTTCACAGATCCCATTTCATCATAGAGTATAACATCTCCTTTTTTGTTAAGTGTTACAATAACCTCCTTATTAATAGAAATATCTAAAGCTATTAAATTTTCCCCTCCTTTATTTTCCCAATGCGTTCCTTCGAAACTTTCTAACTGTCCATTACTTATTACCGCTGTGCTTCCAACCCAACCGCCTCCGCAAGCAATATCTTCAGCTTTTTTATCTAGCATCTTCCAAACTAGGTCATTATAATAATTCACCTTTTCATTTTTATCGATAACCCAAACGGTTCCTGTTTGAGTGATGTCACATCGAGTCGCTTTAATACCTGGTAATTGAATCCACTTTTTCCCATCTTCACTTGTAAAATTTTTCACATTATTATCATCAGGTAAATCTACCCATTCCAAAGGGCGAAATGTATGTAGATATACACTTCTGTCCAATGAAGTATAAACAATGCCGCTGGAACTTGCTCCAACGTCTTGAGCTTTAATTCCCAATGGAATTTCGTTACCGTCTTTTAATTCAATTAAAGAATTATCATTCTTAATTGCCCATATTCTGTTTTTGAAATCGCAAGTGATTTTTTTAAAGCCTGCTGCTGTTTTTATGGTAGATTGATTTTCCCACCACTTAGTCAATTCTTCAGTACGGTCGGACAATTTTATAATCGCTGCTTCATCGTAATTTTGAATTCCATCAGCCTGAATTTTAAGTACAATTGCAGGCATATCTTTAATGTCGGCGGGTAAATTTAGAATCAAGCCGTTTTCATCTGAAATCCAATTTATTTTTTTGTTTTCTTGACCTAAAACCGTAATTGAAGTTATACCTAACGATTTTCCTTTCTGAGAAGCAATATATGGGATAGTAACTTTATTGTTTTTTGGTATTTCCATTAAACTCAAATACAATAAATTATTGTCTTTTTTAACAATTCTTTGATTACCTGCACCACTCGTAAGCCAAGGTTTTGTGCCATATATAGATTCACCATTAACTTTCATCCAAGTTCCAATTTCCTTTAAAAGATTAAATGCCTTTTCATCTAATTTCCCATTAGACATAGGACTTACATTCAGTAACATGTTACCATTTTTTGAAACAATATCAATAAGCTCATGAATTATCTCTTTTGCTGAACGGTACTTTCCATCTTTTACGTAAGTCCAATCTCCAATAGAGGTGTCAGTTTGCCAAGGTTTTTTTCGTATTTGAGGAAGTCGAGCACGTTCCAAGTTCAATGTAGCAATACCATCCCAATAGTAACCCCACTCTCCTTTTGGAGCTTTTTTATACCAATCTTTTATGCACATTACAGATTCATTAATACCTTCATTACGATTCATACTTTGATTGTATAAATATGAAATCATTTCCAATCCTGTTTCACCTTTGTCATCTCCGGGAAAAGGTACTCCACCATCAACGTAGAAAAAATCAGGATCATAATTATCAAATAAATCTTTGCAACGTGCTAACCAATTTTCTTTCCAATATTCTGGAGCTTTAGAAGGTTGCGTTGGTTTTACATCACCATTTGGATCAGGTGGGAGGTATAATTCTTCATATTTTTTTTCATTCCCGTCATATGGAATACCTGCGTACTTTCCACTTTTATCGGCTCCTTTATTTGTTTGAAACCAACAAGATGCACGTTCAACATGACTGGTAACTCCCCATCTTATTCCTTGACTTTCATACTTTCTAACAGCTTTTTGAAACTCGCCCATGATATCTCGCTTAGGTCCATAGTTTACCGAATTCCAAGAATGGTGTTTTGAATTCCATAAATCAAAATTATCATGATGATTTGCCATTCCTACAATATATTTGGCTCCAATATCTACAAATAAATCAACTAATTCCTCAGCGTTAAATTCCTCTCCATCCCATTTTTGAATAATATCTTTGTAGCCAAATTCTGATGGATGTCCATAATTTTCAAGATGATATTTGTAATGTGGATGTCCTTCAATGTACATATTCCTCGCATACCAATCACCTACTGCAGGAACTGTATAGGCGTTCCAACACACCCATATTCCAAATTTAGCTTCGCTAAACCATTCAGGTGTTTCATACTGCTGAAGTGATTCAACAGTTGGTTCAAATTTTGGTTGAGGATTAGAACATCCCACTATAATTACCAAAAATAAGCTCAATAAATGCAGTTTTTTCATCATACTGTTAACTTTTCTATAGATTAATTTAAATCACTGTTTTTCAATACTTCAAAAGTACCATCTATCAAGCTTAAACCTTAAAAACGAACTATATTTAAACTTAACTTTAGCTGTATGACCTAAAATACAAACTATATTTTTCGGATATTTGAATAATAAATAAATCATTCTTGAAAAATTAATGAATTCAGCTAAAAAATATTTATTATTAATTTTTTTGTTCCGGTTCTTTTTACCGGGAATAATAGCGCAATCAAAAGAGGATAGCATTTATTCCAAAGAGAACTATTTAAAGAATCGCTTTAAAATGATTCAATTGAATACCCAAGATGCATATAAGTATTTTAAAGAGGGAGCTGAATATTTTATTAAAAAAGGTGATACAGTAAATTATTTGAGATGTACAATCAACTTATCAGATATAGAAATGAGACGAGGTCAGTTTACAATTGCTTTTGATCTTTTATTTGATGTTCTTCCTATTTCTAACCAAATTTTAAATAAAAAACCATCTATAGAAATTCATAGTATTCTTGGAATTTTATATGGAATCTATGGTAAGGATAGTATCGCGCTTCAACATACAATAATGGCACATAACCTTTCTGTTCATAATATTAAAACTACATTAAAAAGTAATGATTCTTTAATATCTAGTTATCTAGATGTGGCGGTTAGATATATTGAAATGAAATCTTATAAAAAAGCATTGCCATATCTTGATTCTTGCTATATAATAAATACTTCCCAAAAACGCTTACATTTTGTGGATGCTCACTATGGTTTTATTTATACCAAACAAGGAAATTATCCAAAAGCAAAGGAATATTTCACCAATTTAGTGCCTTTTTTCGAAAAACAAAAGTTAGGTTTTCAATCTTCCACTTATTATTTTTTGGCTGAATTGAAATCGGCTTTAGATCAAGGTGATAGTGCTATTTACTATTATGAGAAATCTATCAATTCCATAGATTCTTTTCAATCTAATTTAAAATTGAAACCCATTATTCTTGAAAAATTAGCAAATGCTTATTTAAAGAAAAACAATAGTAAGGGAGCATTTTTAAGACTTCAAGAATCTAAAAGAATATCAGATAATTTATATAACACTCAAAGTAAACAAAATCAAGTTTTATTTGAGATTAAAAATAAATATAAGGAAGATTTAGTAAAAAAAGAAGAGCAAATTATAGCTCAAGAAAAACTTATAGAATCAAACGATAAGGCTAAGTTTAGATTAAAATTATTAGTTGGAATATTAATATTGTTGGTGGTAATTGGGTTTGTTACGTTCAGACTTATTTTTAGAATGAAAAGAATGTCTCAAGAACAAAACCAAGAAAATGAAAAAAATGAAGCTATTTTAGAGGTTAAAAATAAAGAGTTAACTACAAATGCATTGCAGCTTATTGAAAAAGAACATTTAGTAAAAGAGCTGTTGGAGTCTTTAAAAATAAATGATCCGGAAAATTTTAAAGTATTAAATCGCAAATATAAACACAGTAATAAAAAGATATGGAATGATTTTCATTTAAGATTTTCTCAAACGAATACAACATTTTATAAGAAACTCCATAAATTAAATCCTGAATTAACAACTACAGATTTAAAACACTGCGCATTAATAAAACTGAATTTTGATAGTAAAGAAATGTCTCATCTTTTAGGAATATCACTTAATAGTGTACATGTTGCTAGGTCTAGAATTCGTAAAAAACTTGACCTTAGACGTGATGAAAGTTTAAGTAATCACCTATCTAAACTTTAAAAATATCCTCTTAACAAATCCTAGGTAGTTGCTCTCCAACCAACGGACTCACAATTCGTTTCCCTCCAATTAGACTCTGCATTACAACTTTGTTTGGATGTTCATCTGTAATTTCACCAATAATTGCAGCATTTTTCCCTTTGGAATGGTTTTGCATTAACACTAAAACTTCATATTTTATACTAGCGTCAACCACTGTTAAAAACACACCTTCGTTAGCAACATACATTGGATCTAAACCTAACATTTCACAAGCTGCAGCAACTTGTTTTTCTAACGGAATATCAATTTCTTTTAAATCTACTCCCACCGAAACATCGTTTGCTAATTCGTGTAAAACAGTTCCTAAACCACCACGAGTTGGATCTCTAAATAACTTTATTTTATCACCAAACTCATCTAACAAATCGTTTACCAAATAATTTAAGTTAGTTGAGTCGCTTTCAATAGTAGATTCAAATTCTAAACCTTCACGCTCACTCATAATTGCCATTCCGTGTTGAGCTATAAATCCGTTCACTAAAATAACATCTCCTTCATTTATATTTTGAACTGAAATATTCGCCTTTGGATGCATTGCTCCAAAACCTGTAGTATTTATAAAAATCTTGTCTCCTTTTCCTCTTTCAACAACTTTTGTATCTCCAGTAATAATTAAAACTCCACTTTTATCAGCTGCTTTTTTTACTGACTCCACAACCTGCACAAATTCCGACACCTTCATTCCTTCTTCAATAATAAAAGCCAACGATAAATATTTAGGAATAGCACCGCACATAGCAACATCATTCACAGTTCCGTGAACTGCTAACGCTCCAATATCCCCACCTTTAAAAAAGATAGGTGTAATTACAAAACTATCTGTTGAAATAGCCATTTTACCGTCAATTTGCACAATAGAACCATCGTGTTTTTGATCTAAATATGGATTGCTAAATGTTTTAAATATGATTTTATCTAACAAATTACGCGTTAATTCTCCTCCACTTCCGTGACCTAAATTAATAGTTTCAAAACCTAAATTTTCTATATTCATACCTTAGATTGTATTATTTGAAAAATGATAATATGCAGCGCAAGCTCCTTCTGAAGAAACCATTGGAGCACCTAACGGATTAGATGGTTTGCAAGTTTTACCAAACTCACTGCAATCGTGTGGTTTTTTAATTCCTCTTAAAATTTCACCTGCTATACATTTTGAATTTTCAGGAACTTTTATATTTTCAATCCCAAATTTTGTTTCAGCATCGTACTTTTTATAAGCTTCTTTAAGTACATAACCACTATTTGGAATTTCACCAATTCCACGCCATTCACGTGATCCAACTTCAAAAATGGTTTTAATAACGTTTATTGCTGAAGTATTTCCCTCTTCCTTAACTGCTCTCGCATACTGATTTTCTAACTTGTATTTTCCCGCTTCCAGTTGTTTTACGGTCATATAAATTCCCTGTACCAAATCTAACGGTTCAAAACCTGTAACCACCATTGGAATTTTATATTTCTCAACCAACGGATAATACTCTTGAATTCCCATAATAGCACACACATGTCCTGCTGCTAAAAAACCATCAATAGTACATAATTCATCATCTAAAATGGCTTCCATAGCTGGGGGAACCAACACGTGAGAAACTAAAATCGAATAATTTTCAACTCCTTCTTTTTCGGCATGTAAAACTGAAAGCGCATTTGCTGGTGCAGTAGTTTCAAAACCAACAGCAAAAAACACTACTTCTTTATCTGGGTTATTTTTTGCAATTGAAACAGCTTCAATAGGTGAATATAAAATACGTAAGTCTCCTCCCAAAGCCTTAGCTTCTAACAAGCTCTTTTTGCTTCCTGGCACGCGAATCATATCGCCAAACGAACATACAATTACTCCTTGCTCTAATAACTCAATGGCTTTATCAATCAAGTTCAACGGGGTTACACAAACCGGACAACCTGGACCGTGAATCATTCGCACATTTTCTGGTAATAATTCTAAAATTCCATTTTTCACCAAACCGTGAGTTTGCCCACCACAAATTTCCATAATATTCCACGGTTTTGTAGTGATTTTATGGAGCTCATTTAACAAGGTTTTGGTAGCTTCCAAATTTCTATATTCACTTAAATACTTCATTCTTTTTAATTATAATCGTCATTCTGAATTTATTTCAGAATCTCATCAAACAACACATAAATGATGATGAGAACCTGAAATAAGTTCAGGTTGACGGGAACTCTATATTTTAATTTCTTCTATCATTTAACATTTAAATAATACATTATTTGACCAAATGAAATGTTTTCATCGTTGGGTGATAATTCTTTATGAAAGTACAATTTTAATTCTTTAGGCGCTAATTCTAACAACATATCCACCAAGGTTGTATTTTGAAAAACACCACCGCTAAATGCAATGTTTTTAATTTCTTTAAGGTTAGCAAAACTTATTATTGAAGTTGCCAACGTATATAAAAAATTGACAATTATTTGCTCTTTTGCAACTTCCAATTTTAAATCATTATAAATATTTTGAATAATTTCTTTTGCTGAAAATCCTTTTGAACTCAATTTACAATACAATTTGCAATTGCTTAAATTATAATCTGAAATTGAATTTTCTAATAAAATAGCTGCTTCACCTTCGTAGCTGTTGAAATCAGTGATATTTAAAAGTGAAGCTACAGCGTCAAACAATCTACCAACCGAAGAGGTTTTAAGTTTGTTTTGCGATTTTAAATAGTTATAATTTTTCATTTCTGAAGGTGAAAATTTTTGTACTAAAACAGCCTTCATTTCTTCTGAAGCTAACGCAAGTAATGAAACTCTTGGCTCGGTAGACATTTTATCTCCCAACAACCAATCAAAATTCTCAACTTGTGCAATTCGTTCTATTGAATTGTTTTCATAACTAAAAAACTCTCCTCCCCAAATGTTAGAATCATTTCCAAATCCAGTTCCATCAAAAACAACTCCCAATACTTTTTCGCCCCATAAATTATGTTCACCTAAGATTGCTGAAAAATGCGCTTTATGATGTTGTATCTCAACTAATTTTGAATTGTATTTCTCTGAAACTTCTTTTCCAAATTGAGTGCTCTGATATAATGGATGTTTATCTACCAAAATAACTTTTGGCTCTTGTTCAAACAACTGTGTGAAATTTTCTGTAGTTTCTGTAAACCTGTTGTAAACATCATAACTATCTAGGTTTCCTAAATACTGACTTACATATAAATTTTCATTCGGATAAAATGCAATAGTGCTTTTTAAATGCGCTCCCATTGCCAATATTTTCTCTCCAGAATTAATTTTAGCGTTTAAATAATTAGGAGCATATCCACGTGATCTCCTAAACAATACTTCTTGTTGAAATTTATTGCTGAATTTCAGCACAGAATCATCTTGTGGATGCTCTATTTTTAAATTGTGTTGTAAAAAATAATCGGCTACATTTTTAAGTTTTTCAATGGCTTCATCACTTTCGCTAATAATTGGAGAACCGTGAATATTTCCACTTGTAGCAACAATTGGAAACTCTAATTCATTTGCCAACAATTGTAAAATTCCGGTGTACGGCAACAGTACACCTAACTGATTTAAGTTTGGAGCAACTTCATTTAAGGCTATACTTCCTCTATAGCTTTTTAACGAAACAATGTTAATTGGTCTTTCAGCAGATTTTAAAGAATTCATTTGTTTCTCATTTAAATCAACTTCATTTTTAAGGAATTCCAAGGAAGGATATAAAACAGCAAATGGTTTGTTTGGCCGATGTTTTTTATCTCTAAGCTTGTTAACAGTATCTTTATCTTCAGCATTGCAGCACAATAGATATCCACTCGTGTTTTTTATGGCTATTATTTTTCCTTCAGAAAGTAAATTGGCTATTTTTTTAAATAATTCTGAATTTTTGACTTGAATCTCTGCACCTAAATTATTAACGAGCTTCAATTGAATTCCACAAGTTGAACAGGTATTTGTTTGTGAATGAAATCGTCTTTTTGTGGGGTTTTTATATTCTTCCAGACAGGCTTCGCACATTGAAAAATAATCTATACTTGTATTGGATCTTTCAAAAGGAAAAGTTTGAGTTACTGCCCAACGTGGGCCACAGTTTACACAAGTTGTAAATGCATAATCTACTCTTCGGTTTTTAGTCTTTTTTATTTCTTCTTGACAATCATTACAAATTGCAAAATCGGGAGTTAATGGTAAGTTTAATTGTCTATCTTTTTTAGAAGGAATTATCTTGAAGTCTTCAAAATTTATTGTTTCAATTTCTTCAATAAAACTTTCTTGGATTTTGGAGACTGGAGGTGGAGAATTGATTAATTTCTGATATAAATTCTCAATATTACTTTTACTACCAGAAACAAAAATAATAACACCTTCCTCATTATTAGAAACGGTTCCAGTTAATAAAAATTCAATAGCTAATTTATAAACATAAGGACGAAAACCTACACCTTGAACCTGACCAGAAATAGAAATTTTATAGGTTTTAAACATTTAATTAAAAGCTTATAAATTCAATATAAATTTACGCTTTTTTTAAATCAATGTAAAAGATAATTTAATTTCTTAAATTTATGAAAGGTTATAGTGTCTTGATTTGAGTATAAATTGAAAAGCAAATTCATTTAACTTATGACAGAGGTTAAATGAATTTACTTTCATCTTTGGGCTGATAATTTTTTATATTCTTTTAGAAAAAAGAACGTATAAATTTACAAAATTATTTAACACTAACAAGGTAACTATTTAATTTATAACCATTAAAGATAAGGTCTTTTTATCTTAAACTATGTTAAAGTAACACCTTTATAAAAATGTTAAAAATAAGGTGTCAGGTTTTTTTAATTTGTAACTTTATGAAGATATATATTTATCAGATATGCATGAACTATCAATTGCAACAAGTATTGTTAAAATTGCTGAAGATGAAACTTTAAAAGTAAATGCCAGTGATGTTACTAAAATTGAGTTGGAAATAGGAGCACTGTCAGGTATAGAAATAGATGCTTTAAAATTTGTTTGGTCTTCAGCGGTAAAAGATAGTGTACTTGAAAAAGCAGTGTTAGAAATTGTTAAAATAAAAGGTATGGCAATATGTGAAAATTGTAATACTGAATTTGAATTGGAAAATATATATGATGTTTGTATAAAATGTAATAGTAATTTTAAAAACATCACACAAGGTAAAGGGATGAAAATAAAGCGCTTAGAAGTAATTTAAAATCAATTATTATGTGTGGAACTTGCGGATGTGGAACCGACGGAAACGGTCCAATTATTTTAAAACCAGGAGAACATAATCACGATCATCATCATGAACATGATCATAATCACGTGCACAATCATGATCATTCTCATGGTCATTCACACAACCATAAGCAACGTGTAATTGAAGTGGAGAAAGATGTACTGCAAAACAATGATATTTTAGCAGCTAGAAATCGTGGATATTTTGAAGCTAAAAATATTTTCACCTTAAATTTAGTAAGCTCTCCAGGAAGTGGAAAGACTTCAATTTTAGAAAAAACACTAGCAGACTTAAAAAATGAAATATCTTTCTATGTAATTGAAGGTGATCAGCAAACATTAAATGATGCAAATAGGATTGATGCTTTAAACGTTCCAGTTGTACAAATAAATACAGGAAAAGGTTGTCATCTAGAAAGTGATATGGTTTATAATGCTGTGAAGAAGCTTGAAATGAAAAACGATTCAGTTTTAATGATTGAAAATGTTGGGAATTTAGTGTGTCCTTCAATGTTTGATTTAGGTGAAAAAAAGCGTGTTGTGATAATAAGTACAACTGAAGGTGAAGATAAGCCAATTAAGTACCCAGATATGTTTTACACTGCTGACATTTGTATTATTAATAAGATGGATTTATTACCTTATGTAAATATTGATGTTGAAAAATTAAAGGATTATGCGTTACAAGTAAATCCTAATTTATTATTTTTTGAAGTTTCCGCAACAAATGGAGATGGAATGAATGAGTGGTATAAATGGTTAAAGGAGGAAATGTAAAAACTTCAATATTTAGCTGGATGAGCAGAGTTGAAGATAAATTAAATCTAGTTGATTATTAGCACTCTGGTTCCTTTAAGTTAGCAAATAATAAATCTAATATTTAAATTTATGTGTTTATCAATTCCAGGAAAATTAGTTGAAATTACCAATGAAATAGATGAGGTTTTTAGAATGGGGAAAGTTTCATTTGATGGAATTATTAAAGAAATTAGTTTAGCTCTTGTTCCTGAAGCTACTATCGGAGATTATGTGTTGGTACATGTAGGCGCAGCAATTTCAATTATAGATGAAGAAGAGGCTGCAAAAACATTTGAGCTATTAAAACAGTTAAACCAACTCCACGAATTAGAAGATGAAGATTCTTAGAGCTCATATTTTATTATTTTAAATTAGAACAGCTTAACTTATGGAAAAAATGACTCCAATTATTAGTGTTGAAGGATTATTATTAATTTATAAAGATCCTAATGTTTTAATTTTTGATGTTAGCAATGGTCCCTTTGCAAAGAATAATTATTTAAAAAATCATTTAAATAAGGCCATTTTTGTTGATGTTAATATAGATTTAGCAACCATTAATATTGATTTAGCTAAAGGAGGGAGACATCCATTACCAAGTTTGGAAGAATTTTCAATAACATTGGGGAATTTAGGTATTTCAAAAGATTCTCATGTGGTGTTGTATGATGATAAAAATGGAGCTAACGCAGCTGCACGCTTTTGGTGGATGTTAAAATCTGTTGGTCATAAAAAAGTTCAAGTTTTAGATGGGGGATTTCAGATGGCTAAAAATACTGGTTTCCCTATAAATTCTATTGAAGAGTTTCCAAAGGTAAAAGGAAAATATAAGCTTTCAAATTGGTTACTTTCATTGGTTTCTACTGATGAAGTTGAAAAGAATCTTAAAAATCACAATTCTTTAATAATTGATGTTCGAGAAGAAGGGAGATATAAAGGAGAATTTGAACCAATTGATTTAGTTTCGGGGCATATTCCTGGAGCAATAAATATCCCTTTTTCAACTAATTTAAATAAGGAAGGATTATTTCTGGAGGCAAAAGAACTAAAGAAAAATTATTTAAAAATTATTAAAAATCGAGAGTCTTCAAAAATAATTGTACACTGTGGTTCGGGTGTAACGGCCTGCCATACCTTATTGGCTTTTGAAATTGCAGGATTAGATATTCCAAATTTATATATTGGATCTTGGAGTGAGTGGTCTAGAAATGAAAAAGAAACGGTTGTAGAGAAATAACTAATTCGATTTTTAGGTATATTTGATTCATAAAATTTAAGAAATGAACAAAATATTATTAAAGTTATTTATTCTTTTATTAGTGATAAATGTAAGTTGTAAACCTGAAAAAATAAAAAATCCTAATGTGCTGTTTATAATGATGGACGATTTGGGCTATGGGCAATTTGGAGTGAATAATGATACAATTACCACCAAAGATTTTAATCCTTATTTTGTGCATTTGGTAGATAGTTTACAAGGATATTCTTTGGAGAAATCTCTTGAATTTTCAAAAAAAGCAATTCCAACACTTACTCAATTAGCAAAAACGGGAATAATTTTTAACAAGGCTTATACAACCAGTAATGTATGTGGACCTTCTAGATTAGGTATTGCTACAGGAACAAACCAGAATAGATTTGGAGTATATACAAATGAAGACTGTGAAAAGGATGGTTTGGTTCCGGGAACTCATTTAGCTGAAACTATTAAGAAGTTAGATTATACAACGGCTCATATAGGGAAATGGCACATAGGTAGAAAAAATTTCACTATGATTAGTGATTTGCTTAAGGAGAATGGGCTTGATGATAGTGTAAATATGTACTATTTAAGAACAACACATCCTAAACTGTATAAACAACTAAATAACTTAGGTTTTAATGGTTCTGTAAGTAATGAACAGCATCCTTTAAAAAATGGTTTTGATTATTATTTTGGATACAACCATTGGTCTAGTGATTATTATAATTCAAAAAAAGTTTGGGAAGACTATAAATATAACGGTCAGCAAAAAGGTTATAATACAGATGTTTTTACTGATAAGACTATCGCTTTTATGGATAAATCTTTTAGTAAAGAGAAACCATTTTATATTCAATTGCATTACCATGCTGTACATGATTCTATTGAGCCGCAAGCACCAGATAAATATTACAAGAAATTCAATTCAAAATCTAAACATCTAAATAATTTTTACGCTCATATAAACGGAGTTGATGAAAATGTGAAAAGAATAGTGTCGTTTTTAAAATCTAAAAAAGAATATGAAAACACAATTATTGTTTTTACTTCAGACAACGGAGCAATGGCTGGAGGATCATATGATGGAAACAAAACAGGTTCACCGTTGCCTGCAAACACACCTTTTAAAGGTCACAAAGGTAATTTTTATCAAGGTGGATTTAGAGTTCCGTTTTTTGTTCATTGGCCAAAAGAAATTAAAAAGGCAGAAGTTTCAAGTCAGTTAATTTCTACAATGGATATTTTACCAACAGTTATAGATATTGCAGGAGGAGAAATCCCTAATAATATAGACGGAAAAAGTTTAAAAACTATTTTTAAGAATGAATCTAAAGGAAAAATTCATGACTATTTAATTTGGTCTGGTGTGCAAGCTTATAAATGGGGATATCTTATTAATAAATCAGCTAAAACTCATAACACTGAGGCTAAGTTTGCTCCTCCGGCTTGGGTTGTAATTCAGGATGATTATTTATTACGTTATACAGGTATTTTAGAAAAAGGTGTTTACCTTGATTTTATGGATGGTCGTGAAGCTATTATAGAATTATATAACATTAAAAATGATCCAGGAGAATTAAATAATATAGCTGATAGTAACCCAGAAATTATTAAGGAATTATCTAATAAATATTTTAGAGACTCAAAATCATTCCCATTACCAGCAGATTGGGAAAAATCTAAATGGGAGGAATTAAGAGATACTTCTGAGTTTTAGTAAATTACGAAAATGATATTGTTGAATTAGTTTGTAAATAATTTTACAATATCATTTCCATTAGCTAAAAGTAGTAACGCAATTAAAAGAATAAATCCAGTGATTTGGGCATATTCTAAAAATTTATCGTTTGGTTTTCTACCAGTAATTATTTCATACAAAGTAAATACAACATGACCACCATCCAATGCAGGAATAGGAAGTAAATTCATAAATCCTAGCATAATGGATAAGAACGCTGTAATTCCCCAAAATGCTTGCCAGCTCCAAGTAGCAGGGAAAATATTTCCAATTGCTATAAAACCACCAATACTTGTAGCTCCTTTTTTAGTGAAAACATATTTAAATTGAGTAATATAATCTTTCAATATCCAAATAGCCTTTGAATTTCCTTTCGGAATACTTTCTAAGAAAGTAAAATCTTTATGATCTATAGTAACTCCTCTTTGTTGGTAGTTAGAAACACCAATAGTTTTATTTTCATTAGGAGTTATTGAAATAGTCTTTTCAGAGCCATTTCTTTCAACTGTAAGCGTTAGTTTATCTTCTTTTGAATTTGATGCTATTTTTGAAAAATCTTGCCAATATTTTACTGGTGTATTATTAACTGCAATTATTTTGTCATTTTTTAAAATTCCAAATTTTTCCGCAGGTGAATCAACTATAACGGTATCAATTACTGGAAGTGTTCTAACTCTAAAAGGTTCTAATACTCCATTTTCCCACATAATGCTTCCAATATCTTCAGGAATGGCAATTGTTTCGGTACTTCCATCTTCATGAATAACATCTAAAGAAGTTAAGCCTCTCATAAATAAATGCTTATTTACCTCAGTAACATCTAGTGGTGTTTCACCGTTAAATTTTGTTATTTTATCACCATCTTTAAATCCGTAAGATTGAAATATTTCGTCAACTGCAAATCCATTTTTTACTGATTCTGGCTTCACAAAATCAATTCCCCAAGCGAAAGTTATCATTATATAAATAACAATACCAAGAATAAAGTTCACGGTAACTCCACCTAACATAATTATTAAACGTTGCCAAGCTGGTTTAGATCTAAATTCCCATGGTTGAGCAGGTTGTTTCAATTGCTCTGTGTCCATACTTTCATCAATCATACCAGATATTTTTACATATCCACCTAACGGAATCCAACCAATACCATACTCAGTATCTCCAATTTTCTTTTTAAGTAAAGAAAACTTATAATCAAAAAATAAATAGAATTTTTCAACTCTTGTTTTAAACAATTTTGCAGGAATAAAATGTCCTAATTCGTGTAAAACAATTAAAAATGATAAGCTTAATATAAATTGAGAAGCCTTTATTAATATTTCCATAAATGTATTTTCAAAAATCTAAAATCGCACAAATGTACGGTTTTAAAAACAGTTTAAAAAAGCAATTAAATAAGTTATTAAGCGTTTTAACAAAGATTTAGAGTTCTAAACCATCTATGATTTCTATTTGTATTAAATTTGTTTTTTAAAATTGAAATAAAAATGGATTTAAAATTTTTTAAAAAATCGATTCCTACTCTTTTAATAATGGGCGTTTTTTCTGTGATAATGATTTATGCAATCTATTCACTATTAACTCCGGATAAACAATTACCAGTTTACAATCCAGCTGATGTTAATCCTAAACTGGTTGATGAAAGTATGGTTCATATAAGAAGAAATCATAAAGTTTCAGATTTTAAATTGATAAATCAGAATGGTGAGATTATCACTCAAAAGGATTATGAAGGTAAAATTTATGTTGCCGATTTTTTCTTTACACGTTGTATGACTATTTGTCCAATTATGACTACTAATATAGGGAAGTTACAAGAAGTTTTTAAAAATGATGATGATGTTATGTTTTTATCACATTCTGTAACACCAGTAATGGATAGTGTCTCTGTTTTAAAAGAATATGCTATAAAAAAAGGTGTTATAGATGGTAAATGGAATATAACAACGGGGCCCAAATCTCATATTTATGAATTGGCAAGAAAGAGTTATTTTGCCGTGTTAGATGAGGGTGATGGCGGATTGCAAGATTTTATTCATACTGAAAATTTTGTATTGGTTGATAAAAAAAGGCAAATTAGAGGTTTTTATGATGGTACTGATAATGAGGATATTAAGCGTTTAATAAATGATATTAAAATATTACAGCATAATTCTAAAGATTAAATGATAAATGTCATTGTTTAGAATCATTCTAATTTAGTATATTTGCTTAAAATTATTTATAATCAGTCTTAATAATGTTTAAAACTATTGCAAACTTACAAATTGGAGAATCAGCTTTTATTGAAAAACTTTGTTTAGACAAAATTCCTTTAAAATTGCTGGAAATGGGTTGTTTGCCAGGAATGGAAGTACAATTAATCCAAAAAGCACCAATGCTTGACCCATTATATATTAAAGTTAATGGAAGTCATTTAGCAATAAGGAAAGAAACTGCAGAAAAAATAACTATAGTTAAGTAATTTTAAAGTAATGACTAATGACAATGTCGTAAAAGTTGCTTTAATAGGAAACCCCAATACAGGAAAAACTTCATTATTCAATCAACTTACAGGTTTAAAACAAAAGGTTGGAAACTACCCAGGTATTACTGTAGAAAAAAAACAAGGATTTTGTAAATTAAATGAATCTGTTAAGGCGGAAATTACCGATTTACCAGGAACATATAGCATTAATCCAACATCACTAGATGAAACTTTGGTTTTAGATACCTTGTTAAATGAAGAAGGTGATGCATTTCCGGATGTAATTGTTGTGGTTGTAGATATTGAAAACATTAAAAGAAACTTACTCCTTTTTACACAATTAAAAGATTTAAAAATACCTACAATTTTGGTAATCAATATGATTGACCAAATGAATAGAAAAGGTATTCATATAAATGTACAAAAATTAGAGAAACAACTTAATACTAAAATAGTTCTTGCTAGTGCCCGAAAAAAAATTGGGATTGGAGATTTAAAAGAAGCTATTTTAGATTATAAAAATATTGATATAACACCAGTTGGAGATATTTCAATTAAAATAGATAAAGAATATTTTTCTAAGTTAAAGGAAGCGTTTCCAGAGTTTCCTTTATATAAGTCTTGGTTGCTTATTACCCAAAAAAAGGAATTTGATTTTATAACTGAAGATGAGAAAAAATTAGTTTTAAAATTTAGAGAAAATTTAGAATGCATTAAGCGTTATCAACATAAAGAAACAATTTTTAGATATCAAATAATTAATGATGTTTTAAAAGATACTTTTAATGTAGATAAATCTAAGGCAACAGATTTAAGAGGTGTTTTAGATAGAGTGCTTACCCATAAGATTTTTGGATATGTGATTTTTGCACTCATTTTGTTGTTTATTTTTCAAGGTATTTTTAATTGGGCAACGTACCCAATGGATTTAATTGATACTGCTTTTGCAAATTTGAGTTCTTGGACAAAATCAGTAATGCCTCCAGGAACTTTTACAAATTTAATTGCTGAAGGAGTTATTCCTGGTATTGGAGGTGTAATAATTTTTATTCCGCAAATAGCTATTTTATTTACATTTATTTCCATTCTTGAAGAAACAGGTTATATGAGCCGTGTAGTTTTTTTAATGGATAAAATAATGCGAAAATTTGGAATGAGTGGTAAAAGTGTTATACCGTTAATTTCGGGTACTGCCTGTGCAATTCCAGCAATTATGGCTTCAAGAAATATTGGAAGTTGGAAAGAGCGTTTAATAACAATTTTAGTAGTTCCATTTACAACTTGTTCCGCGCGTTTACCTGTATATGCAATTTTAATTGCATTAATTATTCCTGATAAAAGAATTTTTGGATTTTTAAATTTGCAAGGTTTAACAATGATGGCCATGTATTTGTTAGGCTTTACAGCAGCTATTTCATCTTCAATTTTATTGCATAATGTTTTAAAAATTAAGAGTAAAAGTTTATTTGTAATTGAAATGCCAAATTATAAATTACCTTCAATTAAAAATATTTTATACGAAGTTGTTGAAAAAACAAAAGCCTTTATTTTTGGAGCAGGTAAAATTATTTTAGCGCTTTCAATTGTACTTTGGTTTTTAGCATCAAACGGATCTTCATCATTTAAAAATGCCGAAGAAATTGTTACTAATAAGGTTGAAAATTCAGAGCTTCATCCTCAAGAGCTTCAAAAGAAAATTGCTTCATATAAATTAGAGAACTCTTATATTGGTTATATGGGGAAAACAATTGAACCTGTTATTAAACCAATGGGTTATGATTGGAAAATTGGTATTGCTTTAATTAGTTCTTTTGCTGCTCGTGAAGTTTTTGTTGGTGCCTTAGCAACAATTTATAATGTTGATAGCGATGGTGAAAATACAGGTACTATAAAAGAGCGAATGGCAGCTGAGATAAATCCGGATACGGGTGAAAAACGGTTTAATTTTCCAACGGGAATGTCTTTATTAATATTCTATGCCTTTGCAATGCAATGTGTTGGTACCTTGGCAATTGTTAAGCGAGAAACTAATAGTTGGAAATGGCCAATGCTTCAGTTATTTGGAATGGGGATTTTAGCTTATGTTTCGGCTGTAATAGTTTTTAATATTTTTAGTTAATGCAAGATATTTTAGTATACATAGCGCTGGGATTAGCAATTGGTTTTTTAGTTAAAAAGTATTTCTTTAAATCTACAAAAGATGATAATTGTGGTCCGGGTTGTGGGAGTTGCAAAAATTAATCAATAAAAAAGCTGATACTAAAATAATTTAATATCAGCTTGAGTATAAGATTAATAGTTTTATCTTAAATCAGTTTTCAATTTTTATAAAATGTAGTATTATACCATTATTCTCCATACTTGGGCTACAATAAAACAAACTATAAACCCTAATATTATTGGTAATATGCTAGCAACGGTAGTCCACTTAATACTTTTTGTTTCTTTATAAATAGTATAAATAGTTGTGCTGCATGGATTGTGCAGTAAACTAAACAACATTAAATTAATGGCTGTAAGTAAGGTCCAACCTCCAGCTTTTAAGATGTCTCCAGTTGCTGAAACAGATTCCAATTCAAACATTACACCATCTCCACTTCCTACTCCGGTAATTGAAGCTGTCATTACGGTTAGCATAAGAATAGTAGGTATAACAATTTCATTTGCAGGAATGGCAACAATATATGCTAATAAGATTACACCATTTAATCCTAAAAGAAGTCCAAAACCATCTAAATGTACAATTAACCAGTTGGCAATGTTAGAATCTCCAATAGCAATATTTGAAATTAACCAAATAACCGCACCTGCTGGAGCTGCAAAAACACAAGCTCTCCATAAAACAATTAATGTACGATCTATTAAAGATGTGTAAATAGTTTTCCAAAATCTTGGCGGTCTATATGGAGGTAATTCTAAAGTAAAAGAAGATACTTCTCCTTTTAACATTGTTTTTGATAAAAATAAAGAAACCATAAACGTGAAAAAGATACCCAATAAGGCAATACTTATAACTGCAAGTGTTGAAACTGCACCTGCAAAATTTTCAGGAACTAATGCTCCAATAAATATAGATGCAATTAAAATTTGTGTTGGCCAACGACCATTACATAAAGAAAAATTATTTGTTATAATTGCAATTAAACGTTCTCTTGGGCTATCAATTATTCTTGTGGCAATTACCCCTGCTGCATTACAACCAAAACCCATACTCATAGTTAAGGCTTGTTTTCCATGTGCTCCAGATTTTTTTAATAAATGATCTAAATTAAAAGCTACACGAGGTAAATATCCAAAATCTTCAAGCAAAGTAAAAAGCGGAAAAAATATGGCCATTGGGGGTAGCATTACGGCAATTACCCATGCCAGAGCTAGATATACACCATCAAACAAAAAACCACTTAACCACCATGAAAATCCTAAGGATTCTCCTATACTTTTTAACCAAGGATAAACGGTTCCTATTAATAAATCAGCTAATAAGCCTGAAGGGTAATTTGCTCCAATTATGGTAAGCCATAAAACAACAGAAAGAATAAGTATCATTATCGGAAATCCCCATATTTTGCTAGTTACAATTTTGTCTAAGCTTCGATCAAATCTAAAGCGTTTTTCATCGCCCTTTTTTTGTACCGAATTTTGAGCAATTGTTGCCGCATCAGAATAAATCCCTTCAGTTAATTTATCATGAAACCCTTCACCAATCTGCCATCTTAAGTCATTACTAGTATTTAATATTTTGTTTGTCTTCATTGTCTTTTCTAATCAAAAAAATTAATTATTCAGTAATAAATTCACCTGTTTTTACAGCTTCAATAATCCGTTCATCTCCATCTAATAAACGTAGTGCTATCCATCTACTGTTTGGTACATTTGGATACTCTGTTTCTATTTCTAAACGCAATTTTTCAATTGCGTTGTTTATGTTTTTTGGAATATTTTTTATACGATGAGGTTTGCATTTAATTTCTCCAGTTGCAACTTGATGTACAGTTTGTAATAACTCCGGTATTCCTTCTTTAGATCTTGCACTTGTTGGTACAACAGGGATTCCAAGATCTCGGGCTAAAGTTCTGTCATCAATATCAATTTGCAAGCGTTTTGCTTCATCCATTAAATTTAAACACAATACAGCTTTATCAGTTATTTCTAATATCTGCAAAACTAAATTTAGGTTACGTTCTAATCTGCTAGCATCAACTACAATAATAGTTACATCTGGTTTTCCAAAGAGTATAAAGTTCCTAGCAACTTCTTCATCTTGTGAGGTAGAAAGTAGCGAATATGTTCCTGGAAGATCAACTAATTTGTATTTTTTATCATTGTAGCTATACCCACCTTCTGCACGAGTTACTGTTTTTCCTGGCCAATTTCCAGTATGTTGTTTTAACCCCGTTAATGCATTAAAAACAGTACTTTTTCCAGTGTTTGGATTTCCTGCAAGTGCAACTACATAGTTGTTGTTATCTATGTTTATTCCAAGTTTTTTTAAGTTTGAAGCTTTATTTAAGTCACAGCCTTCACAAGCACTAGATGTTACTTTTTGCATGATTTTTTATTTTTTCAATTAGTATGAATTTGGCTTGTTCGTTTCGTATTGCAATTGAAGTGTCTCTAACTAAATATGCTCTAGGATTTCTCATTGGGCTTATTAAATCAACTTCAATTTTTGTGTTAATAACAAAACCTAGGTCAAGCAGTCTTCTTCTTGTTTCTCCTCTACATTCGCGTGATATTCCTATTATTTTAGCTTGTTCATTTTCTTTTAAATTTGAAAGTCTAAAAATAGCTTCTTCTGAAATGTCTTCCTTTTGTAGTTCAGAAATAGTAAGGTTGTTTGCAACAATTGGCGCCAAAATAAATTCTTCACCTTCAGAATGAAAAATGATTCTTTTTTTGTTGTTTTCAATTATATGAACATGCGAACCAATGTGTAAATCTTCAGCTAAAATTTGTTTGTAAATAATTTCAGGTTCATCCTCAATATGTATAATTCGTCCAATAGTTCCTTCAGAAAATGCAGGAAGCGGTTTACCATTTATTGGTTCAATTTCACCTGTTTCTGTAGGGATTGGATCACCATGTGGGTCAAATCTTGGATTTCCTAAATCAATAGCTAATTCTTTTGCTTGATTGGAATCTATTTGATGTTCCATTTTTTCAGCTATTTCGTGCCAATCTTTTTTGTCGAAACCAGTTTTTTCTGAAAGGTATTTCTCCCACAATCTATGAACTCTTATTATTCTAAGCGCATAGTCCATTCCTAATTCGTTTAATCTTATATCACCGTTTTCAAAACTTATTAGTTCTTTGTTTTTCATTTCGGCAATAGTTTCCAATACTTTTTTAGGATTGCTATTTAAAGAGTTTATTATGTCGTTGCTGTTTAGGTTGTTACCATTATCTTCAGCATGATATAATTTTTTAAGAATGTCTTCAATTAGCGTTTTAGTATCGTCTTCAAGACTTCTTTTTACTCTCCAATAAATTCCATTTTTCGGATAAAATATTAGGAAAAGGAGAAACACTACAATTCCAAATATAACTAAAGATGTTACTGGGTTTGTCATGATATTATTTTATAGTTACAAATACGTTGGTACATATTTTTTTTGATAATGTTAAATTATTTCCATTACTTAATTTAACGGTCATTGAATCGTCAAAATCTAATTTATCCAACACCGTTAATTCCGAATCTATATTTAATGAATGCTTGTCTAAAAAATTTAATAATGCTTTTGAATTATCTTTTACACTCGCAATTTTATATAAAGTATTATGTATTGCGCTATTTAATAAAATAGAATTTTTGATTCTTATGTTGCCTTGTGAATCTGGTATTGGGTCTCCATGAGGATCTTTTGTTGGGAAGTTTAAAAAAGTGTCTAATCTTGTAATTAATTCATCAGATTCTATATGCTCTAATTGTTCCGCAATTTCATGTACTTCATCCCAATTAAAATTTAGTTTGTCAACTAAAAAGACCTCCCATAATCGGTGTTTTCTAACAACTTTTATTGCTCGTTTTTTTCCTTCAGATGTGGTTGTGACACCTTTATATTTTTCGTAATCAACTAATTTTTTATCAGAAAGTTTTTTAATCATATCCGTAACGGAAGATGCCTTTGTTTTTAAATTTTCAGCAATCTTGTTAGTACTCACACTTTTACCTGTATGTATCTCAATACTGTAGATTGCTTTAATATAATTTTCTTCTGTTTGTGATAACTTTAATTTCATTGAGTGCAAATATACAATTTTTAACGGTATAAAATTAAATTTAGATAAGTCTAAAAAAATATATAGATTTATAAAAAAATAATAAATTGAGAAAATATTTTAAGTGGTGATACATGATAATAGCAGGGTAATTATTTATCTTGTAAAAACCATGATAGTAATTATATCTACGGTCCGTTAATGCCAAGAACATTTTTTGTTGGAATAAAACTGAAATTTTTATAGTAAATCCTTATTTTTGATATTTAATTTTTGAATATATGAATATAGTAGTTTACGGTACAGGTGGAGTTGGTGGATATTTTGGAGCGCGTTTGGCTCAAGCAGGAAATAATGTAACTTTTATAGCTAGAGGAAAGCATTTAGAGGCAATTCAAAAAAATGGACTGCAACTTAAAAGTGTAAATGGAGATTATTTAGTTAAGCCTGCAAATGCAACTGCAAATATTACTGAAGTTGAAAATATAGATTTAATATTAATATGTGTTAAAACTTGGCAAGTTGAAGAAGTTGCTAAAATTATAAAGCCTGTTTTAAATGAAAACACTATGGTTATTTCATTATTAAATGGCTGTAATAATCACGAAGTTTTAGCTTCAGTTATTGATAAAAAACACATTTTAGGTGGTTTATGTAAAATAGTGAGTTTTGTTGAAGAATATGGTGTTATTAATCATGTTGCTTTTGAACCCGCAATTGTTTTTGGAGAGTTAAATAAAGAAAAAACAAAAAGAGCATTGTTGTTAGAACAGACATTTAATTCTGCTGATATTTCCATAAAATTAGCAGATGATATTTATCCTGAAATATGGACAAAATACTTGTTTATAACAACTTTTAGTGCTTTGGGCGCTTTAACAAGAGCTACACTTGGAGAAATGTTAGCTTCGCCATATATTAAAAATATGATGCTCCAAACAGCTGAAGAAATATTTGCAATTGCAAAAGCAAAAGGAGTTTATTTAAAGGAGGATATTGTTATAAAACAATTTAAAACTTTAGAGTCCTTACCTTTTGAGACAACGGCTTCGTTACAACGTGATATTATGGATGGAAAACCTTCAGAATTAGAAGCTCAGAACGGAACAGTTGTTAGGTTAGGTGAAGAGTTTGGCATTCCAACTCCAATTAATTATTTAATTTATTATGCTTTACTTCCGCAAGAAAATAAGGCAAGAGGTATTAAGTAGTTTTTAATTCTTTGCTTTTCAAGCTTATTAAATAAACGCCAGCAATTACTAAAACTGAGCTTAAAATTTTAACAAAACTAATATCTTGTGCGTACTCTTTGTTTCCAAAAACCAATGCGTAAATAGTAACCATTGCAAAACTTATAACAGGTTGCAGGTAAATATAACTTCCATTAACCGAAGGAGGAACTTTTGAAAGTGCATAAATATTAAATAAATAAGTTAAGAATGTAGTTCCAAATAATACAAAAGCAATTACCAAATAGGTGTTTAATGTAAACGCACTAAAATTGGTTGATATTACGTCGCTAATTCCTACAGGGATCATAAAAACAAAGCCGATTAAAAACACCCAACTAATAACAGTTATTGGATGGTATTTTTTCATTAATGGTTTTGCGTACACTAAATAAAATGCATAAAAAATAGCATTTGAAAATATTAAACCATTCCCTAAAAGAGTGCTGGTTCCTTGGTTTTTGTTTCCATATAAAATAAGTAGTAATGCTCCGGTTCCGCCAATAAATATTCCTAAAATTTTAGTTCTAGTTATCTTTTCTTTCAATAAAAAGTAGCTGAAAATTAAGACTAAAACGGGGACAGATGTGTAAATAATTGAAGCATCAATAGGTGAAGTTCTGCTTAGTCCGTGAAAATATAATAATTGGTTAATCGCAATTCCTAAAACACCACAAACAACCAACCTAAAATAGTCTTCCTTGTCAATTTTTTCTTTAATGAAGTTTTTAATGATCCAAAATAAAATACTTGCACCTAAAATTCGAATAAAAATAAAAGCAGTTGCACCAAGTTTTTCGGGCATTATATCTTTTGCTATTATATGGTTCATTCCATAAATAACATTGGCGCTTAATAAAGCTAAATGTGCTTTGTAGGTGTTTTTATTCAAAAAAGTTAATTTAACCGCGAAAGTAATCAATAATGTAGAAAAGTAAATATTCTTTCAGATAAAGACATCAATAAAAAATAAATGAAATTTTTTGTATGAAATTATATATTAGTAAGACAAATAGTAAAATTATTGTATAAACTAAAACTATTAAAATGAAGAAAAATGTATTGTTTATTGCTCTTATAGCAATTGTATTCTTATTTACAAATGAGATGTCTGCTCAGAAATTTGCCAAATTAGATAAAAGTCCTATGGATGCTGCTGCATACCCAACGAGTTATAAAAATTCAGATAAATTAGTGAAAGTTATTTATAGCAGACCTCAATTAAAAGGAAGAACTGTTGAAGAGTTAGCGCCAGCTGACAAAGTATGGAGAACAGGAGCAAATGAAGCTGTTGAAATTACATTTTATAAAGATGTTACTTTTGGAGGTAAAGCTGTAAAAGCTGGATCATATACATTATTTACAATTCCATCGGCTAATGAGTGGACAGTAATCTTAAGTACAGCTAAAAATGTTTGGGGTTCATATTTTTATAATGAAAGTGAAGATGTGGTAAGAGTAAAAGGAGCAGTTTCAAAATCTGAAGAATCTATTGAAGCTTTTTCAATTGCATTTGATGGAAAAGAGAACAACGTTAATATGTATTTAGGTTTTGGAAATACACTTGTAACAGTTCCTATTAAAAAATAAATTATTTTTTTTGTAGAATTGGAGGCTCATAAATTTAAATTATGGGCCTTTTTTATAACTAATATTTTAAATATTTTATAATTGTCTCAATCTCTTCAGTAGCAAAATCGTATCCAATTTGGTAAGCTTTTCTAATCGATTTTGTATCTATTGCTCCAATAGTATCTATTTTTGGAGGGGAAAAAACATAGTTACAATATTTAAATTTTTTAATATCTGTTACGTCCATTCCAATGTGATATGCTCTATAAACCAAATCGGTTGAAGAGTTAATTTCTGATCTGTTAATTTCGGTTACAGGGTTTACAAAACTGCCAATTATTTTGTTGCAATATTTTTTAATTGGATCTAAAGGGAAATTATCTAAAATACCTCCATCACAATAAAGTTGTCCATTAATATCTACAGGAGAGAAAAGAGGTGGTAATGCGGAAGAGGCGATAATAGCTTTAATTAGCGGTCCTTGATTAAAGTATGCTACTTGAGCTTTTAAAATATTGGTTGCAGCAATTGAAAGTGGATATTTTAATGATTCAAATGAATTTTCAGAAAAATAATGACTAAAATGTTTTGCATATTTTTCACTATCTAAAAATCCAGGTTTATTTCTAGCAAAATAAGACACTTTAATTAAAGGTGTTTTTTCAAAAAAAGAAATCATTTCTAGTGGACTATGGTTTGCTGCGTACAAAGCACCAATCATAGCACCTGCACTTGTTCCTGAAATTATGTTTGGCACAATGTTGTTTTTTAATAAAACTTCAATTAATCCTATATGAGCTATTGCTTTTACTCCACCTCCTGAAAGTACCAATCCAATATTTTCCTTTTTCACTTTTTACAATTTGATAGGTTAAAAATACAAATAATATAGTTTTGTTTTATCCTTTTAAATAAGACTTTATTCTTTTGTAGATTAACCGTAACTTTGCGCTTTCAAAAATTTGAAAGCGACCATGGAATATAATTTTAGAGAGATAGAAGCTAAATGGCAACAGTATTGGGCAGAAAACCAAACATTTAAAGCCGAAAATAAATCAGATAAACCAAAGTTTTTTGTATTAGATATGTTTCCGTATCCATCAGGAGCAGGACTACATGTTGGGCATCCTCTTGGTTATATAGCTTCAGATATTTATGCACGCTACAAACGTCATAAAGGTTTTAATGTAATGCATCCACAAGGATATGATTCTTTTGGATTACCTGCAGAGCAATATGCTATTCAAACAGGGCAACACCCAGCAGTAACAACTGCGGCCAATGTAAAAACATACAGAAAACAATTAGATAAAATTGGTTTTTCGTTTGATTGGTCTCGTGAAGTAAGAACTTCAGATCCTAATTATTATAAATGGACACAATGGATTTTTATTCAATTGTTCAATTCTTGGTACAATAAAACAAGCGATAAAGCAGAAGATGTTTCTACATTAGTTTCAATTTTTGAAGCTGAAGGAAATGAAACTGTAAAAGCTGCCTGTGATGATGAAATTGAAGTGTTTTCTGCAGAAGATTGGAAAAACTATTCAGAAGAAGAAAAACAAAATATATTATTAAAATACCGTTTAACATTTTTGTCTGAAACTGAAGTTAACTGGTGTCCTGGTTTAGGAACAGTGTTGGCAAACGATGAAATTGTAAATGGAGTTTCAGAACGTGGAGGTCATGCTGTAGTTCGTAAAAAAATGATGCAATGGAGTATGAGAATTACTGCATACGCACAACGTTTATTAGACGGATTGGGTAAAATTGACTGGCCACAACCTTTAAAAGATTCTCAAACTTACTGGATTGGTCGTTCAGAAGGAGCAATGGTTTCTTTTAATGTTGATGGTTTTGATGCTAAAATTGATGTGTTTACTACACGTCCTGATACGGTTTACGGAGTAAGTTTTATGACGTTGGCACCAGAACACGAGCTAGTTTCTAAAATTACAACTGCTGAACAAAAAGAAGCTGTTGAAACATACGTAAAAGCAACTTCAAAACGAAGTGAATTAGAACGTATGGCTGATGTAAAAACCATTTCTGGTGTGTTTACAGGTGCTTATGCTTTACATCCTTTTACAGGTGAAAAAGTTCAAATTTGGATTGGAGATTATGTATTGGCAAGCTATGGAACGGGAGCTGTAATGGCTGTACCTTGTGGTGATGAGCGCGATTATGCTTTTGCTAATCATTTTGGATTAGATATTCCAAATATTTTTGAAGGAATTGATATTTCTGAAGAAGCATGTTCAGTAAAAGAAGGTGTGAAAATTGCAAATTCAGATTTTTTAAATGGCTTAACTTACAAGAAAGCAATGAAAACCATTATCTACGAAATTGAAAAACGTGGAATTGGTTATGGAAAAATAAACTACCGTTTGCGTGATGCTGTATTTAGTCGTCAACGTTATTGGGGGGAACCTTTTCCAGTATATTATAAAAATGGATTGCCACAAATGATTGACAAAGAATATTTGCCAATTGTTTTGCCAGAAGTTGAAAAGTATTTACCTACTGAAGATGGAAAACCACCTTTAGGAAATGCAACTGTTTGGGCTTGGGACGTTGTTAAAAATGAAGTAGTTTCAAATGATGAAATTAACAATGAAACTATTTTTCCTTTAGAATTAAATACCATGCCAGGTTGGGCAGGAAGTTCTCAGTATTTTAACAGGTATATGGATCCTCAAAATAATGAGGATATATTTTCTGAAGAAGCTGTAAATTATTGGCAAGATGTAGATTTATATATTGGTGGAAGTGAGCATGCAACAGGACATTTATTATATTCTAGATTTTGGCAAAAATTTATGTTCGATAAAGGAATTGTACCTGTTGATGAATATGCAAAAAAGTTAATTAACCAAGGAATGATTACCGGAACTTCGGCTTTTGTTTATAGAATAGAAGGTGAAAATAAATTTGTTTCAAAAGGATTAATTGGAGATTTAAAAGTTCAACCAATTCATGCAGATGTCTCATTTGTAAACGGTTCTGATGAGTTGGATATAGATGCCTTCAAAAATTGGAGAGCAGAATATAACGATGCTGAATTTATTACTGAGGAAGATGGGACTTTTAAAGTTGGTAGAGAGGTTGAAAAAATGTCGAAATCTAAATACAATGTTGTAAATCCAGATCAAATTTGTGAAGAATACGGAGCAGATAGTTTACGTTTGTTCGAAATGTTTTTAGGGCCTTTAGAGCAATCTAAACCTTGGAAAACTTCAGGTATTTCGGGTGTTTACAGTTTCTTAAAAAAGCTTTGGAAATTATACATTGTAAACGGAGAGTTTTCTGTTACTGATGAAGCACCAACAAAAGATGAGTTAAAAACGCTTCATAAAACAATAAAAAAGGTTGAAGATGATATTGCTAATTTCTCTTTCAATACTTCGGTTTCAACATTTATGATTGCTGTAAATGAATTAACAGCGTTAAAATGTAATAAACGTACAATTTTAGAGCCTTTAGCTGTAATTATTGAGCCGTATGCACCGCATATTGCTGAAGAGTTATGGAATAAGTTAGGGAACACTACTTCAGTGTCTTGTGCAGATTTTCCAATATTTGAACCAGAACATTTGGTTGAAAGTGAAAAAGAATATCCAGTTTCATTTAATGGTAAAATGCGTTTTAAAATTCTATTACCGTTAGACTTAAGTAAGCAAGAAATTGAAGATATTGTAATGGCTCACGAAAAAACAGCAGCTCAATTACAGGGAAGAACACCTAAAAAAGTAATTATTGTACCGGGTAAAATTATTAATATTGTAGGTTAAATGGTAATATTATATTGGTTATTATTAATATCGTAGTATTAATGTTAATTTTATCTTAAAAGAGTTCTTTTTGACAATGATTTTGTTAAAAAGAACTTTTTTTTTCATTTATATTGCGGAAAAATTAAAAATCTCAAAAAATGATTGTAGGTCTTCCAAAGGAAATAAAAAATAACGAAAGTAGAGTGGCAATTACTCCGGGAGGAGTGTTTGAATTAACTAAAAATAACCATACAGTTTATGTTCAAAAAGGAGCAGGATTTGATAGTGGTTTTGGTGATGCTGATTATATAAATGCAGGTGCTAACATACTTCCTTCAATTGAAGAGGTATATGCAATTGCAGATATGATTGTAAAGGTGAAAGAACCAATTGAAGAAGAGTATAGTTTGGCAAGAGAAGGTCAAATTATTTTCACATATTTTCATTTTGCTTCAAACCAAACTTTAACAGATGCAATGGTAGCAAGCAAAGCCGTTTGTATTGCTTATGAAACTGTTGATGATAATAAAGGTACTTTGCCATTATTAACACCTATGTCTGAAGTAGCTGGTAGAATGGCCGTTCAACAAGGTGCTAAATATTTAGAAAAACCAATTAAAGGTAAAGGTGTTTTACTAGGTGGTGTACCAGGTGTTAGGCCCGGAAAAGTATTAATTTTAGGAGGTGGAGTTGTAGGTGTGCAAGCAGCAAAAATGGCAGCTGGATTAGGTGCAATTGTTAATATTTTAGATATTAACATGGATAGATTACGTTACATTAATGATGTAATGCCAAACAATGTAATTACAGAGTTTTCAAGCGAATATAATATTAGAAGACATATTAAGGATGCCGATTTAATTATTGGAGGTGTGTTAATTCCGGGGGCAAAAGCACCAAAATTAATTACACGTGATATGTTAAAAGATATGCAACCAGGAACTGTAATAGTTGATGTAGCTGTTGATCAAGGAGGATGTATTGAAACTACAAAACCAACAACACACGAAGATCCTATTTATATAATTGATGATGTAGTACATTACTGTGTGGCTAATATGCCAGGCGCTGTACCATATACATCAACAATTGCATTAACAAATGTTACGTTACCGTATGTATTGCAATTAGCAAATAAAGGTTGGGTAGATGCTTGTGATTCTAATCCACATTTAAATAAAGGATTAAACATTGTTAAAGGAGAAATAGTTTGCGAAGATATATTGAAATAAGTTATTTGTTTTAAAAACTAAATTAGAATAAAAAAGCTTTCATAGAAATATGAAAGCTTTTTTATTTTGGTTAGTTTAGCTAAATCCTATTTAATATATAATGATAGATTCAAATGAAATTATTGGGTTAATAGCTGCTGCATTAACAACATCAGCGTATGTTCCTCAGGCGTATAAAACTTGGAAAACCAAATCTGCAGGAAATATATCGCTTACCATGTATTTGGTTATGTTGTCTGGTGTAATTTTGTGGTTAATTTATGGGATTCATTTAAATAGTTTAGCAATGATTTTAGCTAACATTGTAACTATAATTTTAACAGTGCTTATAATCATTTTTAAATTGAAATATAAATAACAATTTGGAATGATTGTTGAGTAATTGAAAAATAATTAAATGGTTATATTTACTTCAAAAATAATAAAAACCGCTAAAAATTAGAAATGAATATTAAACAAATTTCATTAAGAAATAGAATATTTTTAGCAATGATATTGCTAATTTTATTAGCGTCTGTTTTAATAGCTACAGTTACAATTTTTCAATATAAGGAGCAAACTGATGAATACAATCAGGAGAGATTGGAGCGTAAAGAGGAGTCCGTTAAAGCAGCTATTAATTATTGGATAAACAGTGGTAATGGTAATACTTTTCCGGTTGAAGAAAAGAACTTAAAGTATATTTTTAGAGAAAAAATTTACGAAATTTCAGATATTGAAAAGCTAGAGATAAATGTATATGATTTATCAGGAAATATTGCTAAAACATCACATTCTGGTTTTGTTAAAAGGGATGCTCAAACTAAATTAAGCGATTCAATTCTTAAAGGTGTATTGAATAATGCTCAACACCGTTTTGTAAATACAAGGGTGGTAAATGGACAAAGTTTACAATCATCTTATTCATATATTACAGATAATAAATTTAAACCAATAGGAGTTTTAAATCTACAATATGTGCAAGATAATACAGCTCAAGACAGAGATTTAGAAGAGTTTTTGGTTAGAATGACTTATGTTTATCTACTAATGTTTCTAATAGCCATTGCGCTAGCGTATTTTATTTCAAGTTATATTACTAGAAATATAAAAGCAATTACGGATAAAATGAATAGCACTAGGTTGAATGCTTCTAATGAGAAAATATTTTTGGAGAATGCTAGTACAGAAATTTTCACTTTGGTGAGTGCATACAATAAAATGGTTGATGAACTTGAAATTAGTGCTGTTAAGTTGGCTAAAGGAGAGCGCGAACAAGCTTGGAGAGAAATGGCAAAGCAGGTTGCTCATGAAATTAAAAATCCATTAACTCCAATGAGGTTAACAGTACAAAGTTTTGAGCGAAAATTTGATGCAAATGACCCAGAGATTTATGATAAAATTAAAGAATTTAGTAAAACTTTAATTCAGCAAATAGATACAATGAGTTCAATAGCTTCGGCGTTTTCAAACTTCGCTAAAATGCCAACTCAAAAAAGAGAAGAGTTAAATGTAGTGGAAGTAGTGAAATTAGCGTTGGATATTTTTGCTGAAGATTATATTTCATTTTTCCCAAAACAAAGTGTAATTATTGCTGAGTTAGATAAAAATCAATTAATTAGAGTTGTTACAAACTTGGTAAAGAATGCTTCACAAGCTTTAACTGAAGTTGAATCTAAAAAAATTGAGGTTTCTGTAGAATCCATTGGAGAAGAGGTGATTATTATTGTTGCAGATAACGGTAAAGGAATTTCAGAAGAAGATAAAGATAAAATATTTGAACCAAAATTCACTACTAAATCTAGTGGTATGGGGCTTGGTTTGCCTATGGTTAAAAATATAGTTGAAGCTTATAATGGAAATATCTCATTTACCACTCAATACAATATAGGAACAGTTTTTAAGATAGTATTACCTAAAAAATAAAATTATGAATTTAGAGAATGTTTTAGTTGAACAAAAAGATAATTTAGCTACTATTACAATTAATAGACCAACTAAATTAAATGCACTTAATAAAGCAACAATTGAAGAGTTACACCTAGTTTTTAAAACTTTAAATGAAGATAATTCTGTTAAGGTTATAATTGTAACCGGGAGTGGAGAAAAGGCTTTTGTAGCTGGTGCAGATATTTCAGAATTTGCAGATTTTAATGTAGAAGAAGGTACCGAATTATCAAGAAAGGGACATGAGAATTTATTTGATTTTGTTCAAAATTTAGGAACTCCTGTTATTGCAGCTGTAAATGGATTTGCCTTAGGTGGAGGGTTAGAATTAGCTATGGCGGCACATTTTAGGGTAGCAAGTTTTAATGCTAAAATGGGATTGCCAGAAGTTAGTTTAGGTGTTATTCCTGGTTATGGTGGTACTCAGCGTTTACCGCAGTTAGTTGGTAAAGGAAAGGCAATGGAAATGATTATGACTGCAGCTATGATTTCTGCTGAAGAAGCTAAAGATTGGGGATTGGTTAATTATGTTGTTGAGCAAAAAGAATTAATTCCTCTGTGTGAAAAATTAGCAAATAAAATAATTAATAATTCATCAGTTGCAATTGAAGCTGCAATAAAGGCTGTAAATGCAAATTATACAAATTGTGTTAATGGTTTTTCTGTAGAAATAGAACAATTTGGTGTTAGTTTTGGAACAGAAGATTTTAAAGAAGGGACTTCGGCATTTTTAGAAAAACGCAAACCAAATTTTGAATAATATTTATAAAAAATATTGATAGAATGAATTCAAAACCTTTATTAGATTATATAAAAAGGTATGTTAATTTAACTAAAGAGGAAGAATCGTTACTGATTTCAAAAGTATCTTATAGGAAGTATTTAAAAAACCAATATATAGTTCAGCAGGGAGATATTTGTAAAATTACGGGATTCATACTTTCTGGTTGTACAAAAACATTCTATTTGGATGAAAGTGGACAAGAACATATTGTTTTATTTGCTATAGAAGAATGGTGGACATCAGATATGGGAAGTTATATATCTCAATCTCCAGCCGATTTTAATGTACAATGTATTGAAAACACTGAGCTTATTCAGTTTTCATATGATACAAATGAAGAATTACTTCTTAAAATTCCGAAGTTGGAACGTTTTTTTCGGAAAATTGTTGAACGGGCGCTTGTTTCCTCTCAGAAACGAATTATCAGAAATTTTAGCCTTACAGCTAAAGAACAATATATTCAATTTAAAGAATTGTATCCAACTATAGAGAAGCGAGTGCCTCAATATATGGTTGCATCCTACCTTGGAATTACAAAAGAATTTCTGAGTAAAATTAAAAGTCAATTAATTTTAGAGCAATAAATGTTAAACTAGATTAACATCATTTCATAATCTACCTTATTTTTCTGTCAAACAATGTTTTGCAACTTTGTGTCATAATTTAAAAATAAGAAAACATGAAAAATTCAATTAAAAATTTAGCAGTTATAACTGTAGTAGCATTTATTACATTTTCTTTTACCGGAATTATTAAAGAGAAAAAGGAAATTAAAGTAGAAAATAGTAAGATAGTTTGGAAAGGGTATAAGGTTGCCGGATCTCACGAAGGAACAATTGCTTTAAAAGATGGTTCATTAATCTTTAGCGAAGACAAATTGGTTGGAGGGGAGTTTACTATTAATATGAACTCTATAACTAATACAGACCTAGAAGGTGAATATAAAGGAAAATTAGAAGGGCATTTAAAGTCTGATGATTTTTTTGGGGTTGAAAAAAATCCTACAGCAACATTAGTATTCAAAAATGTTAAATTATTAGGGAAAAATTCATATAAAATAATAGGAGATTTAACTATTAAAGGTATTACAAATAAAGTTAATTTCAATTTTTCTATTTATGGAAATAAGGCAAATGCAAGCCTTAAAATTGATAGATCTAAATTTAATGTTAAATATGGATCAACAAGTTTTTTTGATAATTTAAAAGATAAAGCAATTTATGATGAATTCGATTTAATTGTTGATTTAGAATTTTAATTAAAAAAATGTGAGGGGCTTATTTTAAACCATCCCATTCATTATAAAACTGCTGAAGAAATGTTTCCATATATTGGTGACGTTCTTCAGCAATTTTTTTGCCTGTTTGTGTGTTCATTTTATCCTTTAGTAACAATAATTTTTCATAAAAATGATTAATTGTTGGAGCTTCTGATTTTTTGTACTCATCTTTAGTCATATTTAAATTTGGTGAGATTTCAGGGTTGTATAAAGGTCTATTTTTAAATCCTCCATAATTAAAACAGCGCGCTATTCCAATTGCACCAATGGCATCTAATCTGTCTGCATCTTGTAAAACTTCCAATTCTGGAGAAGAAAATTCCTGATTAAAATTTCCACCTTTAAAAGAAATGTTTCTAATGATATTTTCAATGTTAATTATAATTTCTTCTGAAACGCCTTCATTCAATAAAAAATCTCTAGCTACTTTTGGTCCAACGGTTTCATCACCTTCATGAAATTTTGAGTCGGCTATATCGTGCAATAATGCACCTAATTCAACAATAAAAACATCTACATTTTCAGATTTTGAAATCAATTTTGCATTGTTCCAAACTCGTAAAATATGAAACCAATCATGGCCACCTTCTGCGTTTTGTAATGTATGTTGTACAAAAGTTTTTGTGTTAGAAATTATTGTTGTTTTGTTCATAGGTTAAAAATAAAAAATCCACCTATAACTAAGTGGATTTCTTTCTAATTTTTTATTAATATTATTTTATGCTGTTTGTGTTAATTTTTTATTTTTCATAATAACATTTAAAATTACAAAAGCAATTATTAGTATTCCGGGTAAGATAGACATTGTTCTTAAGGCTTCATGTGGGCTAGAATTATCCATTAAATTACCCATAATTGGTAGTACAATAGATACTGAAAACATACCTGCTCCACCCATAATAGATAATCCTAAGGCACCAGTTTCGGGTAAATATTCTGCTACAAAACCAAGCATTGTAGGCCAGAAAAAGGTAACTCCTATTGCAAATACTGCGGCGGCGGCAAATGTCATTTCTCCAGTCGTAATAGTTAATAACCACAATCCTGCAAAAGTGAAAATGGCTGAGAATAATAACATACCAGCTGGTTTTAATTTATGAACAACGGGGCCAGCAAACATTCTTCCTAAAGCCATTATTCCGTTAATAAATGCTAAAACTAATAAAGGTACATCAACAGATGTTTTTAAAAGAGACTCTATTCGTTGTGTAGTTCCTAGTTCTGAGGCTGCTGTTAAAAGCATACAAAAAACCATAAATAAAAATAACGGATTTGTAATACTAGAGAACATTTTTTTATTACTTATTCCCATTTGAACGCGTTCTGTAACTGGAATTTTTTGTCCATAAAAAAGGAATCCATATGCAATTAATGGAATAAATAAAGTAGCAACCATTAGTTGCCAACTTAAGCCCATAACATCCATTACTACCCAACCTAATATTGATCCTATTACAATTCCACCAGGAAACCAAACATGAAAACGGTTTAACATTTTGGTTTTTTGATCGCTATACATTGATGCTATCATTGGGTTTAAGGCTGCTTCTACCATTCCATTTCCTATTCCTACAAAAAGAGTTGCGATAAATAAAGAAGACATTGAGTCTGCCATTAAAGTCCAAACAATTCCAATTGCATGTGTAATAAAAGCTATCCAAGTAATTTTTTTAATTCCTAAAAAATCAACCAAAGGACCACCAAAAATCATAGCTAAAGTAAATCCGAAAAATGCAGGAGTAAAAGCATATCCAATTTGTTCAAGCGTTAATCCAATACCTTCAGGACCAAAAACAGTTTCAAGTCTTGCTCTAATAGCAAAGGTCATAGCTGTGGTTATTAGAGCAAGACAGCTTGCTAAAAAAAGTCTATTTTTATTAATGTTCTTCATAATATATTTGGTTAATTTATTTTATGATAATTGGTTTCCTACTTTTATTAATAAGTCTCTGGTTAATTCAATTCCTTTTTCTTCAGATACATTGTTTCCCTCAAACTCAATACCAACAAATCCGTTATAATTAGATTCTTTAACCATTTTCATTACTTTGTAATAATCAATAAGAGTTTCGTTTCCATTGGAGTCGAAATTATAAGATTTAGCACTAACGGCTTTAGCAAAAGGTAGTAACTCTTTAATTCCTTTATAACGATCATAATCTTCAATACATTCTTTGTTTTTATTTTTTTCTATACAGAAATTTCCAAAATCAGGAAGAGTACCACAATTTTCATTTTTAATTTTATTAAAAACCTCTGTCATCCAAGTTCCTTTTGAAGAAAAACCACCGTGATTTTCTACCAAAACATTAATGTTTGAGCCTTTAGCAAATTCAGAAAGCTTAGTTAGTGAATCTATGCTTGCTTTGGCAGCATCTTTTTTATCAATCCCACCAGCCAAATTAACACGAATTGCATGACATCCTAAAAAATGTGCAGCTTCAATCCATTTATAATGGTTTTCAATAGAATCTAATCTGTTTTTGGTATTTGAATCAGCCAATGATCCTTCTCCATCAATCATAATTAGAACATTTTTTTGTCCTTCAGAATTGGCTCTGGAATTCATTTCTTTTAAGTAAGAAAAATCTTTCGCTTTATCTTTAAAAAAACCATTTACATATTCTAATCCTTCACATCCAAAATTTCTGGATTTAGAAGCAAAATCTAAATTATCCAATTCCTTTTTGCTCAATGCCCTATGTAAAGACCATTGAGCTAATGAAATTTTAAAGAATAATTGTTTTTTAGATTCTGAATAAGAGCTTGTTTTGTTTGAAGCTTTACAACCATAAAGTCCTAAAATAGCTAAGGCTGCACTTGCTTGACCTGTTTTTGATAGAAAATTTCTGCGATTCATATATAAATTTGAAGTTCTATTATTAAAGGTTTATATACTTATATGTAGGTTTAAAATGTTAATTGAGTACGCAAATTAGTTAATTTAAATTAGTTAGGGAATTAGATTCTAATTTTTTATATTTAAAAAATCAATTTATATATAATTTATTTACTCAATGCAGAATAAAAAAATACAAGAGCACCCATTGAAATATGATGCCATAGTAATTGGAACTGGAATCTCAGGAGGATGGGCAGCAAAAGAGCTTTGTGAAAATGGATTAAAAACCTTAGTTCTTGAAAGAGGAAGAGATGTTGAGCATATTGTAGATTATCCAAATATGAATAAAGATCCTTGGGGTTTTAAGTATAGAGGAGCAAAAGACCCTAAAGATATAGAACAACAACCTAAACAAAACAGATCTTATATAGCTGGCCCAGATAGTAAGCACTGGTTTGTAAATGATTTAAAACATCCTTACAGTGAAACTAAACGTTTTGATTGGATTAGAGGTTATCATGTTGGTGGTAGATCTATAATGTGGGGAAGGCAATCATATAGATTAAGTGATTTAGATTTTGAGGCGAATAAAAAAGATGGTCATGGAGTTGATTGGCCAATTAGATACAAAGATATTGCTCCTTGGTATGATAAAGTGGAAGAGTTTATTGGAGTATCTGGTGAAAATTTAGGTCTACCTCAATTACCCGACGGAAAGTTTGGTCCGCCAATGGAATTAAACTGTGTTGAAAAAGAATTACAGAAAAAGATTTCTGAAAATTATTCAGATCGGCAATTAACTATTGGGAGATGTGCTCATAAAACAGGTGATGCTGTGCATGAAGGAAGAGTAAATTGTCAATATAGAAATAGATGTGTTAGAGGATGTCCTTTTGGAGGGTATTTTAGTAGTAATTCATCTACGTTGCCAGCAGCTGAAAAAACAGGGAATATGCATTTACGTCCTAATTCAATTGCATATGAAATTGTTTATGATGAAAAATTAGGGAAAGCTTCTGGAGTTAAAATAATTGACGCTTTAACTAAAGAAAAAATATTTTTTAAAGCAGCTATCATTTTTAGCTGTGCTTCTACCATTGCTTCGGCAAGTATTTTAATGCAGTCTAAATCAAAAAGATTTCCAAATGGATTAGGTAATGATAGTGGAGAGTTAGGGCATAATATTATGGATCATACCAGTCATGCTGGAGCTCGAGCGACAGTTGAAGGCTTTGATGATATTTATTATAAAGGCAGAAGACCAAACGGAATTTATATTCCAAGATTTAGAAATATAGATGAAAAATCAGAACAAAAGGAATTTATACGTGGTTATGGTTATCAAGGAGGTGCTAGAAGATCAGATTGGAAAAGGATAATTCCTGAAATGAGTTTTGGTCTAAAATTAAAAGAAGAATTGTTAAAGCCAGGGCCTTGGTCAATAGTTTTAGGTGCTTTTGGTGAATGCTTACCTTATCATGAAAATAAAATCACATTAGATTATGATAAATTGGACGAATGGGGTTTACCAACAGTAGATTTTGATGTTGAGTATAAAGAAAATGAGTTGAAAATGAAGGAAGATATGATGCTTCAAGGAATTGAAATTTTAAAATCTGCTGGCTTTAAAAATGTAAAAGGGTTTAATAATAAATCATACCCGGGAATTGGAATTCACGAAATGGGATCGGTAAGAATGGGGCACGATCCTAAGACTTCTATTTTAAATAAATACAATCAGGTTCATACAGTTCCAAATGTTTATGTAACCGATGGATCATTTATGACGTCTTCGGCTTGTCAAAATCCATCACTAACTTATATGGCATTTTCGGCAAGAGCGGCAAATCATGCAGCTAAAGAATTCAATAAAAACCAATAAGAAAAAGTACTATGAATAGAAGATTAGCACTAAAAAATTTAACATTGGGATTAGGGTATGCTATTGCTGCACCTACAATTTTTAATATGTTATCATCTTGTACTGCAGATTTAGAAACTTGGAAACCACTTTATTTTACAGAAGAACAAAAATATATGGTTACTAATTTGGTAGCAATAATTTTACCTATGTCTGAAATTCCTGGAGGTTTAGATGTTAATGTTCCTCAGTTTATTGATTTAATGTACAATGATGTTGAAAAGGAATCGAATAAAAAATTTTTTCAAAAGGGGGCAAAAGAATTTCAATCTATGTTTGAAGAAAAGTTTGATAAAAATATTTTAAATGGAACTAATATAGAATTTCAGGAATTATTTGAAACCTATTTTAAACTTTCAGAAAAAGAAACCAAACAGGTTTTAAGAAGACAAAGAATAAAAGAAAAAGCTGTTAGTAGTGAAAATAAGCCGCTTTATTATATGTATAAGTTTTTATTTGCTATAAGATATTATGCTGTATTTGGGTATGTTACGTCAGAAAAAATTGGAGAAGAAGTTTTAAGTTATGATCCTGTTCCTGGAGTTTATAAAGGTTGTGTTCCGTTGGAAGAGATTGGAAATGCTTGGTCATTAAAATAATATAGAATAAAGATGAAATATAATACAATAGGAGTAATTGCTTTATGCTTGATAGTTAGTTGTTTTCAAATAAATAGTCAGAATAAAAATGATTCTGAGAATGAAAAGTGGATTCAACTTTTTAATGGAAAAAATCTTGATGGCTGGAATGTTAAAATTACTGGACATAAATTAAATGATAATTATAAAAATACGTTTCGTGTTAATGACGGAGTGCTTCAAGTAAATTATGATCAGTATGATGGTGTTTTTAATAATTCATTTGGCCACATTTTTTACAAGAACGAATATTCTAACTATAAAATGAGGTTAGAGTATAGATTTACAGGAGAGCAATTAAAAGATATGGCTTCTTGGGCAGCTAGAAATAGCGGAGTTATGATTCATTGCCAAGCCCCAGAAACTATGAACATAAATCAAAAATTTCCCGTTTCAATTGAAGTTCAATTATTAGGAGGTTTAGGAGAAGGAGAAAGGCCTACAGCAAACGTATGTACCCCGGGAACTCACATTTATTTAAAAGATGATTTAGAAAAAAAACATTGTATAAGTTCAAGTTCAAAAACATTTCATGGAGATCAATGGGTGCAATTAGAGATTTTAGTAAAAAATGATGAAATTATTTCGCATAAAATAAACGGTGAAACAGTAATGACTTATTTTAAACCGCAAATAGGTGGTAAGGTAGATTTTGATATTGAAGCATGGAAAAAGAAAGAAGGACAACCATTAAAAAAGGGCTATATATCACTTCAAAGTGAAAGTCATCCAGTAGAATTTAAAAACATAGAATTATTAGAAATTAAATAAATAAACCAAATGAGCCAAGTTCCAAAGAAATTGTCAAGACGTAATTTTGTAAAAGAATCAACATTGCTAACTGGAGGCGTATTATTAGCCCCCTCTATTCTTTCATCTGCACCATTATTTAAAAGTGAAAAAAAATTAAAACTAGCAATTGTTGGTTGTGGAGGTAGAGGTTCAGGAGCAGGAAGTCAGGCGTTGCAGGCAGATGAAAATGTGGAATTGGTGGCTATGGCTGATTTATTTAAAGATAGGTTAGATAAAGCTTATAAAAATTTATCAGATGCATTTGATTCTAATAAAATAAATGTATCTGAAGCAAATAAATTTGTAGGTTTTGGATCTTATAAAAAGGCAATTGATGAAGCAGATGTTGTTATTCTTGCTACACCTCCAGGATTTAGACCTCAGCATTTTGAGTATGCAATTCAACAAGGTAAGCATGTGTTTATGGAAAAACCTGTTGCAACTGATGTCGCCGGAATAAAAAAGGTATTGGCAGCTGCAAAATTAGCAAAGGAAAATAATTTAAGTGTTGTTGTTGGTTTACAAAGACGTTATCAACAAAATTATCTAGAGGCTTTTAAGAGAATTCAAAAAGGAGATATTGGAAAAATTATTTCAGGTCAGGTGTATTGGAATGGAGGCGGAGTTTGGGTAAGACCTAGACAGGAGAATTGGACCGAAATGGAATATCAAATGAGAAACTGGTATTATTTTAATTGGATTTGTGGAGATCATATTTTAGAACAACATGTTCATAATATTGATGTAGCAAATTGGTTTATTGGAGAATATCCTACCCAAGCACAAGGAATGGGAGGGCGAGAAGTTAGAAAAGGCATAGATCATGGGCAAATTTTTGATCATCATTTTGTTGAATTTGAATATCCAGGTGGAGCTGTAATTTCAAGTCAATGTAGGCATCAAAGAGATTGTATGAAACGAGTTTCTGAAACTTTTCAAGGTACAGAAGGAACTTCAAACACAAGTGGTAGAAATATAGCTTTATTAAAATCCTACTCAGGGAAAGACTTGTATACCCATGATGGAAAAGGAAATAAAAATCCATATCAAGAGGAGCATGACCAATTATTTAATGCGATTAGAAAAGATAAACCAATAAATAATGCTGAATATGGTGCTAAAAGTACAATGGCAGCAATAATAGGTAGAATGGCAACCTACACCGGAGAATTAGTAACTTGGGATGCAGCTATGAATTCATCTCATTTATTAGTTCCAGATGAAAATACTTTAACCTGGGAAACGATACCGCCAGTTGTCCCAGATTTAGAAGGGGCATATCCAATTCCAGTACCAGGTGTTACAAAGTTAATTTAGTTGAATTTTAAAAATCATAAATAGAAATTTATGGAAAGAAGATCGTTTATTAAAAAGACTGCAGTAGCAGCATCAATGGCAGGAATAGGTGTAACTGGGTTAAATGCCATGAATTTATCTGACTCTAAAAAAGATGAAAAAACGAATTCATTTAAGTTAAAATATGCACCTCATTTAGGGATGTTTAAAAATCTTGGAGGGAAAGATTCAATTGGTCAATTAAATTTTATGGCTGATCAAGGTTTTAAGGCTTTTGAAGATAATGGAATGAAAAAAAAGTCAGTTGAGTTACAAGAAAAAATGGCTCAAACTTTGCTAAAAAGAAATATGACTATGGGCGTATTTGTTGCTCATAAAATTTATTGGAAAGAGCCAAGTTTAACCTCAGGTAAAGAAAGTTTTAGAACTCAATTTTTAAGTGAAATTGAAGAATCTGTTGAGGTAGCTAAAAGAGTAAATGCTAAATGGATGACCGTAGTTCCTGGTTTTGTAGATTTGAGGCAGGATATGGGTTATCAGACTGCCAATGTGGTTGAGTCTTTAAAACAAGCTTCGGGAATTTTAGAAAAACATAATTTAACTATGGTTTTAGAGCCATTAAATTTCTTTAATCATCCGGGAGCATTTTTAAATAAAATATCACAGGCATACCAAATTTGTAAAGCAGTAGATAGTCCTTCGTGTAAAATTTTATTTGATGTTTACCATCAGCAAATACATGAAGGAAATATTATACCTAATATTGAAAAGGCATGGGATGAAGTGGCTTATTTTCAAATGGGAGATAATCCCGGAAGAAAAGAACCTACAACAGGTGAAATAAATTATAAGAATATTTTTAAATTTATTCATTCCAAAGGATTTAACGGTGTGTTAGGGATGGAACATGGAAATTCAATGGAGGGGAGAGAAGGTGAACTAGCCGTTATTAAAGCGTATAGAGAAACAGATAATTTTTAATAAAAAAAAGGATGGTTAAACTTAACCATCCTTTTTTTTACTTTTTTTAGGAAAATATTTTAACAATACTCTTCAAAAGCTCCTGCTAAATTTGAAGCAATTACTTCAGCAGATCTTCCTTCAATGTGATGTCTTTCTAACATATGCACTAAAGTTCCATCTTTAAATAATGCAATTGCTGGTGATGAAGGAGGAAAAGGGATCATAAACTCTCTTGCTTTTCCTGTAGCTTCAGCATCTACTCCTGCAAAAACGGTAACTAAATTATTTGGAATCTTATCAAACTGTAATGAAGCAATTGCTCCAGGGCGACAAGTTCCTGCTGCACAACCACAAACAGAATTTACTACAACTAATGTTGTTCCTTCTTTTTGTAATACTTCTTCAACTTCTTGAGCTGAATGTAATGATACAAAACCTGCATGTTCTAATTCTTCATACATAGGTTTTACTAGTTCAGGTGGATACATATTTTTTACTTTTTTTAATTAGACGTATTTTAAGATGCAAACCTACATATTTTTTTTCTTATTAAATTTATTGGTAAATGAAATTAACATAAAGTTGGGCTATATTTCTGAATATTAATGATGTACTTTTAGTTTTGAAGGTTAAATTGAATTAAAAGTTTATAAATTATTTAACAACTTGTAACTTTATGAAGTGTATACCGTACTAATAAAACAATGTATCTTTGAATTTTTAAATTATTTATGGGAAATTTTGTAAAATGGCTAGGTGCCGGGTTAGGTTTTGCTTTTGGAGGAACAATAGGAAGTGTGCTAGGTTATGTTGTTGGGAGTTTTATTGATGGGTTCTCAAAGGAAGATGTTGAGCAGGCTAAAACATATAGAACATCAAGTAGAAATGTTCAATCTGGAGATTTTGAAATTAGTTTATTATTACTTTCAGCTACTGTAATAAAAGTCGATGGTAAAATAGATCAAAGAGAATTGTCTTATGTTCGAAATCATTTTAAAAGCATGTATGGTGAAGAAAGAGCAAGCCATGCTTTTAAATTATTTAATGGATTTATAAAAAATAATAATGTTTCTACACGTCAGGTTTGTTTGCAAATAAGACAAAATATGACGCATGCCTCACGTTTGCAATTAATTCATTTCTTGTTTGGAATTGCAAAGTCTGACGGAGCTGTAACTGAGTCTGAAGTTAACTCAATTAAATTAATAGCTGGTTATTTATATATAAGTCAACAAGATTTTGAATCTATTAAAGCTATGTTTTATGATGGTGTTGAGAGTTCATATAAGATTTTAGAGATTGAAAAGTCTGCGTCTAATGATGAAGTTAAAAAAGCATATAGAAAAATGGTGAAAAAATACCATCCAGATAAATTACAGCATTTAGGAGAAGAACATGTAAAGGGAGCTGAAGAAAAATTTAAAAAGGTTCAAAAAGCTTATGAACAAATTCAAAAAGAGAGAGGAGTTTAATTTTATGATTTTTTTATAGCTTAAGTGTTATATAATGGTGATAAAATTAATTCTAAGGGTAAAATTATATCCCTCTTTTTTTAATTGATCTTAAAATTAATTAAGTGTTTCGTTTAGAGGCGCTTTTTTTTATTATAAAATGTGACTTATTAAATAATAAGGTGTCATAGTAGATGGTTAGTGATTAGTTATAGGGTCGGATATTTAATTCGAGAGGAAAATTGAAAGCCCTAAAATTAAGGAAGCGTCTTTTATAAGGCGCTTTTTTATTTTAGATAACTTGCAATATCTTGTGGTCCTTCTAAAACAGTTCTAACTATTTGTAGAGTCCCATCTTTGTTAGAAATAGTGTGCCATTTTATTAAGTAAATTTGCATGTCAACTATTTCAATTCCCGTTATAGATCTTGGATGAACACAGCTACCATCATTAAAATAGGGAGTTTCATTAGGTTCTGGAAATCTTGGTCTATGGGTATGACCTGAAATAATCATTTGGTTATTATTATTTTCAATCCATTTCTTTAATCTCCGTTCAACTTTAATCAATTCCTTGTAATTTTTTGCAGGACTTGTTGGGTCTTTAATTCCCAAAATTTGTAATGGTTTCCATAAAAAACGTACTAAAAATCGACTCCATTTCCATAAAACATAGTTAAAAAAATCAGCTTGATGACCATGAATTAATAATATATTTTTTTCAAAACCATCAACTTCTAAAATAATCCCTTCATCAAATTTTAAACCTTTTAATAAATCTTTATCTGTTGAAGTTATTGCATCAAAATAGGTGCTAAGTAATTTATTTACCCTTTTCTCTTTTCGTAAAACCATATCATGGTTTCCCCAAAGCATATGTAGTTTTCCTTTTAAATGAAATTCACGTAGTAATAAAAATACATTTTGATGAGCTTCAAAAATTTCATTAAAATCTCTGTTTTCCCAAAGCTCAATACCATCTCCTAATTCAACGTAGGTGAAATCATTATCATAGTAATTTCTTAATGCATGATAATAAATATTTCTGTTATGAGTAAAATCATCAGCGTAGCTATTATCTCCTCTATGGCAATCGCTAAAAAGTACAAATTTAGAGTCGCAATCCAATGAGATTTTCTTTGCGTTTTTATAAGAATTTGATAGAATTTGTTGAATCATAATTTCAAGAAAAATTAACACAAATATAAACTTATTAATTCAATGTTTTAGTACTGATATTTTTTGCTATTGATAGCAATGATATTTTGAAGAAAATCCGTAATTTCGCAAACTAATTGATTTAAGGGTAAAAAATGAGCAAAAAATTCAGAGAATATAAAGGATTGAACCTCACAAAGGTAGCAGATGAGACTTTAAAGTTTTGGGAAGCAGAAAATATTTTCGAAAAAAGTATAGCAACAAAAGATAAAAATAAGCCATATGTGTTTTTTGAAGGACCTCCTTCTGCAAATGGTTTACCAGGTATTCACCATGTTATGGCGCGTGCGATTAAAGATATCTTTTGTCGTTATAAAACCTTGCAAGGCTTTCAAGTAAAGCGTAAAGCGGGTTGGGATACTCACGGATTACCAGTTGAATTAGGTGTTGAGAAAGAATTAGGAATTACTAAAGAAGATATTGGTAAAAAAATATCTGTTGAAGAGTATAATGATGCTTGTAGAAAAGCAGTTATGCGTTATACAGATGTTTGGAACGACCTTACAAAACGTGTTGGTTATTGGGTAGATATGGAAGATCCATATGTAACTTACAAACCAAAATACATGGAAACTGTTTGGTGGTTGCTTTCTCAAATGTATAAGAAAGACTTAATTTATAAAGGATATACAATTCAGCCATATTCACCAAAAGCAGGTACAGGTTTAAGTTCTCACGAATTAAATCAGCCAGGAACTTATCAGGATGTTACAGATACAACAGCAGTAGCTCAGTTTAAAGCTGTGAAAAATACATTGCCAGAATTTTTACAAAAAGTTGATGGAGATGTTCACTTTTTAGCTTGGACAACCACACCTTGGACGTTGCCTTCAAACACAGCTTTAACCGTTGGAAAAAAGATAGAATATGTGTTGGTGAAATCATTTAACCAATACACTTTTAAACCCATTAGTGTTGTTTTAGCTAAAAATTTAGTTGGAAAGCAATTCGGTAAAAAGTTCTTTTCTGTTGAAGATGAAGCTCAATTAGCTGAGTATAAAGCAAACGATAAAAAGATTCCTTTTTATGTAGTTCAAGAATTTAAAGGAGCTGATATTTTAGAATCTAAATATGAACAATTATTACCATACACGCTTCCATATGAAAATCCAGAAAATGCTTTTAGAGTAATTGCAGGAGATTTTGTTACTACAGAAGATGGAACTGGAATTGTGCATACAGCTCCAACTTTTGGTGCAGATGATGCTTTGGTAGCCAAACAAGCAACTCCTGAAGTACCACCAATGTTAGTGTTAGATGATAACGGAAATCCTGTTCCTTTAGTAGATTTACAAGGAAGATTCACTAAACATATGGGTGAATATGCAGGTAAGTATGTTAAAAATGAATATTACAACGATGGTGAAGCTCCAGAGCGTTCATTAGATGTTGAAATTTCAATACAATTAAAAGAAGAAAATAAAGCATTTCACGTAGAAAAATATCGTCACAGTTACCCACATTGTTGGAGAACAGATAAACCAATTTTATATTATCCATTAGATTCTTGGTTTGTAAAAGTAACAGACAAACGTGAAAGAATGTTTGATTTGAACGAAACTATTAATTGGAAACCAAAATCTACTGGAGAAGGACGTTTTGGAAACTGGTTAAAAAATGCAAATGACTGGAATTTATCACGTTCACGTTATTGGGGTATTCCATTGCCAATATGGAGAACAGAAGACGGAACTGAAGAAATTTTGATTGGTTCTGTTGAAGAATTAAAAGCTGAAATGCAAAAATCTGTGAATGCAGGTATTATGGAAGCTGATATTTTCGCTGATTTTGAAGTTGGAAATATGAGTGAAGAAAACTATAATAAAATTGACTTACATAAAAATGTAGTTGATAAAGTAGTGTTAGTTTCACCAAAAGGACAACCAATGAAACGTGAAAGCGATTTAATTGATGTTTGGTTCGATTCTGGTTCTATGCCATATGCACAATGGCATTATCCATTTGAAAATAAAGAATTAATAGATGAGAAAAAATTCTTTCCAGCAGATTTTATTGCTGAAGGAGTAGATCAAACTCGTGGTTGGTTTTATACATTACATGCAATTGGAACCTTGGTTTTTGATTCTGTTGCATATAAAAATGTAGTATCTAACGGATTGGTTTTAGATAAAGAAGGTAAAAAAATGAGTAAACGTTTAGGAAACGCTGTTGATCCGTTTGAAACAATGGATAAATACGGAGCGGATGCTACACGTTGGTATATGATTTCAAATGCAAACCCTTGGGATAACTTAAAGTTTGATGTTGAGGGAATTGATGAAGTTCGTAGAAAATTCTTTGGAACGTTATACAACACATATTCGTTCTTTTCATTGTATGCAAACTTAGATAGCTTTACATATGCTGAAGATGAAATAGCAATTAAAGATAGACCAGAAATTGATCGTTGGGTATTGTCTGAATTAAACTCGTTAATTAATAATGTAGAGAAATTTTATGAAGAGTATGAGCCAACAAAAGCGGCACGTGCAATTCAAGAATTTGTAGGTGAAAACTTAAGTAACTGGTTTGTTCGTTTAAGTAGAAGACGTTTTTGGAAAGGTGAATACGGACAAGATAAAATTTCAGCATATCAAACACTTTACACATGTTTGTTAACTGTTGCTAAATTAGGTTCTCCAATAGCACCATTTTTTATGGATAATCTTTACAAAGATTTAATATCAGTTTCAGAAAAAGAAAACTTTGAATCTATACATTTGGGTGAATTTCCGAAAAGTGATAATGGTTTAATTGATCATAAATTAGAGCATAAAATGCAACAGGCTCAAAAAATATCATCAATGGTATTATCATTGCGTAAAAAGGAAATGATAAAAGTACGTCAACCTTTACAACGTGTAATGATTCCTATTTTAAATGAAGCTGATAGAGAAGAGATTTTAGCTGTTGAAAACCTAATAAAATCTGAAGTTAATGTAAAAGAAATTGAGTTAATTGACGATGCTTCAGGTATTTTAGTAAAAACCATAAAACCTAATTTTAAAGTGTTAGGGCCTAAGTTTGGAAAAGATATGCGTTTTGTAGGGCAGGCTATTCAAAAATTAGATCAAGATGATATTTCAAAAATTGAAAAAGATGGAAAGATTTCTTTAACAATAAACGAAAAAGTTGTAAATTTATCTATAGATGAAGTTGAAATTACTTCACAAGATATTGAAGGTTGGTTGGTAGCAAATCAGGGCAGTTTAACAGTAGCTTTAGATGTTAAAATTACCAATGAATTACGAAATGAAGGGAATGCAAGAGAGTTAATAAACAGGGTTCAAAATTTACGTAAAGAATCTGGTTTTGAAGTAAATGATAGAATTAAACTTATCATTCAAAAAAATGATATATTAGAACGCTCAATTGAGGCGAACGAAGAATATATAAAAACAGAAACATTAACCAATGAATTGGTATTTGAAGACGTATTAGAAAAAGGCACGGAAATTGCTTTTGACGATGTAAGCACGAAAATATTAATTAAAAAAATGTAAGCTTATGAATAAAAATAGTAGATATTCTGACACTGAGTTAGCGGAATTTAAAGAAATTATAAATGAAAAAATTATTCACGCAGTAGAAGATTTAAATTTATTGAAGAGTTCTTTTAAAAATGACAGTAATAACGGAACTGATGATACTTCACCTACATTTAAGGCGTTTGAAGAAGGATCCGAAACAATGTCAAAAGAAGCAAATGTACAGTTAGCAATTAGGCAAGAAAAGTTTATTAGAGATTTGAAAAATGCACTAATTAGAATTGAAAATAAAACATATGGAATTTGCCGTGTAACAGGTAAATTAATCCAAAAAGAACGATTAAAATTAGTACCTCATGCTACTTTAAGTATTGAAGCTAAGAATATGCAACAATAAACGTAATTTTTAAAATTAAGAAGCTTCTTTTTTAAGGAGCTTCACTTTTTATACGAATACTAGAAAAATCTGAATAAAATTGAAAAAATCAATATTAATAATAATTGTTGTCCTGCTAATAGATCAAATTAGTAAAATATATATTAAAACTAATTTTTTATACGGCGAAGATGTAGTTGTTTTTGATTGGTTTAGAATTCATTTTATTGAAAATAATGGAATGGCTTGGGGAGCTGAATTAGGCGGTAGAACTGGAAAGTTATTTTTAACAGTATTTAGGCTATTTGCCATTGCGGGTATTGGATATTGGTTGCATAGTTCTGTTAAGAAAAATGCTCCAACTGTACTAGTAATTGCTATTTCATTGATATTTGCAGGAGCAATGGGTAATATAATAGACTCAGTTTTTTATGGAGTTATTTTTGATTCACCTAATAATGCTACAGCAACCTTATTTGCTGATAAACCTTACGGAGAATTATTATATGGAAAAGTAGTTGATATGCTTTATTTTCCAATTTGGAGTGGTGATTTACCAAGTTGGATTCCTATATGGGGTGGAAAACCTTTCACCTTCTTTAATGCGATATTTAATGTAGCAGATGCCGCAATTTCTATAGCTGTTGGTATTTTAATAGTTTTCAATAAAAAAGCATTTCCAAAGGAAGAAGAAACAACAGAGATTACGGATTAATCTCTGCTAGTTTTTCAACTAATTCATCCTTTATTTTACTATCACTTTCACTTAAAGGAAGGTTGTTTGCTTTTAATAAATCTTTAGTTTCTAATGGTTCTTCAGCTAGATTAAATAAAGACTCTGAGCCATCTTCAAATAACATGTATTTATGTGTATTGTTTCTAATAGTTACATTAAATTCATCTTCAGCATAAGCATATTCTCTTACTTTAGTAGTTGAATTTGAGAACGATTCATAAAAACTATTACTGTCATTAATTTTATCAACGTTTACACCTGCAATGTTTGCTATGGTTGCAAATAAATCTGTTGTATTTATCAATGCGTTTTCTGTTTCATTAACTCTAGTTACATTTTTACCTGCAATTACCATAGGTACATTTATGCCTCCTTGGTATAAAGAGCCTTTAACTCGTTTGCTGTTGTATTCTTGCGCTACTTGATTTGGAGTGCCGTTATCTCCAATAAAAATAATAACTGTATTTTCTTTTTCTTCTGAAGACATACTGTTTAAAAGTCTTCCAAATTCGGTATCCATTGCTTCAAGCATTGCTAAATAATAAGGTAGCGGATTTGCATCAATACTTCCTTGATCGGTTGGTAAACTTCCTTGCGAATGTAAATCTGTTGGAGGTAAATGAAATGGTGTATGTGGCGCGTTGTAAGCAAGCCATAAAAACCAAGGTTTGGTTTGTTCTTCAACCCAATCAATTGCAGTGTTTGTGTATGCTGTAGTATTGTAAGTTGTGGATGTTGTTTGAGTTTCGTTTTCGGTAAGTGTCCAATTCCAATAATCAGTTAAAGTACCAGATAAAGAGCCAGAGTAATAGTCAATACCCATACTTTCAGGGTGGTTCTTATTGTTTGATAAATGCCATTTACCAATTACTGCTGAACTATATTCTGAATTTAAATTAGTCTCTAGATATTTTTGAATGGATATTTCAGAAGTGCTTAAAGCATTGTTTACAGCCAAAACGCCATTGTTAACACCGTATTTCCCTGTTAAAATAGTTGCTCTTGTTGGAGAGCACGTAGGGTTAGACCAAACATTGTTGTATGTAATACCTGTATTTATTAAGTTTTGAAGCTGTGGCATATTCGGTTTTTCTGTTCCTACGGAATAACCAGGAGAAGCATCTAAACCCATATCGTCTGCAATAACCAATAATATATTTGGTTTTTTATTTTCTATCTCAATTTCAGGAGTTGTTTCATTCTCAATTTCTGAATCTACAAAATCATCATTATTTTCAGAACAAGATAAAAGTGTAATTGCTGTTAGAATTAGTATGAATATTCTATTTTTCTTCATTTTTACTGTTTAAAAGCGTTATTCTGATCTTGTTTTAGTATCTCATCTCGCTGATTATCAATTAGTATGTGAACCTGAAAGTGCAGATTTACCGAGGCTAATCAAGTTCACATAAATTTTATTATTCAATGTTTCTCACGCAACGAACATAATTATATACATATCGAACATCTCCTTGAGGACCAAAAAATTCAGGATAATCATTAATGTTTCCACTTTTTGGGTCGCTACGTTGACAGCCAGCACCGTGTACATCCATTAAAACACCATTCATTTTTCCTTGTCCTTCACCAAAAGCAATATAAACGCCACTTGAATATGGATTTGCGCCATCTAAATGGCTAGTTCCAGTCCAATAAAACGGATAATTACCTGTGTTTCCATCCGGATCGGCTATTTCGGTACAATTAAAAAGAGGGTCAATGGCTGGTGAATTGGTAGTTTTTGGAGATCTGGTATAATCTACAATACTTTGTAATTCTTTAGCATTTGGTAAACGCCAGTCAGTTTTGTTTCCAAGGTTAAGATTTTCTGCATAGGCTAAAGATTCCTCCCAGTCTCTTGAAATTCCATTATCAGATTTTTGCCACATTAAACCAGTTGCTAAATCACTAACTGTTCCGTCACCATTATCAATAAAATTATTTTTACCGTATTCAGAGTTGCCTCTAACCATTCTAAAATACATTGTATTTGCAGCACCTGTGCCAGGCTTGTATTTTGGATATCCTTTAATACGCCCATCAACAAAATTTACACCAAAAACAGTTTCATCTGAATTCATTGTAGTACTAACATATTCTGTGGAAGACCAAGTTTGAGCATCAATTTCACGTTCGCCAATTGATGTGTCACCTAAAGGTTGATTGAAGTAATTGGTATTTATAAAAAAGTCTATGGCAACTTCACCTTTTACTTTTCCAGTAAATAATATTAATGAGTATAATTCTTTTAGAGTTGGAACTCTCCAATCGTTATAACCTCCTAAATTTGAGTTTGATGCTTTTGACGAAGCTTCACTAAAAGCTATTTTAGAGCCCATATCTTGTTCCCACATTAAACCGGTAACATTATCTGTAATTGTTCCATCATTATTATTTGTATAAGAAGGTTGGTTTCGGTTATAGTTAGCATCTTGTCCAAAAAAAGTATCTGTTGAAGATGGTTTTGAAATAATTGCTACATCGCTGTAAAAATCCGAAACATCGGTATCAACAATTGAGTAAGGTTTATCGGGAGTTGATATTTCAATAACTTCTGCTTCTTCTTCATTAGATTCGTTATTTACATCCAAATCATTATCATTACTACTGCAGGAAATAAGAAATATGGATAACAATCCTATTAGGGTTAATTGATTTAGTTTCATATTATTTAGTCTTTTTTTAATTTATAGTTCTTACACATCTTACATAATTATACACATATCGGACATCGCCTTGAGGTCCAAAAAATTGAGGATATTCATTTAAATCTCCGCTTTTTGGGTCGCTACGTTGGCAACCAGCACCGTGAACATCCATTAGTATGTCTCTCATTTTACCTTGTCCTTCTCCAAAAGCAATATAAACCGCGCTACCATATGGATTTATTCCATCTTTATGTGTAGTTGAGGTCCAGAAAAAAGGATAATTGGTATTTCCATTGGCATCTTTTATTTCTGAAGTTTCAAAAACAGGATTTATTGCAGGAGAGTTTGTGGTTTGTAATGAGCGAGTATAATCTACAATACTCTGTAATTCTTTTGCATTTGGTAACCTCCAGTCAGATTTATCTCTAAGAGTTAAGTTTTCAGCATAGGTTAAAGATTCCTCCCAATTTCTTGAAGTTCCATCATCTGTTTTTTGCCACATTAAACCAGTTGATAAATCACTTATAGTTCCATCTCCATTATCTATAAAGTTGTTATTTCCGTAAGCGATATTACCTCTAACCATTCTAAAATACATTGTATTTGCATCTTTGGTACGTGGATTATATTTTGGATACCCTTTTATTCTTCCATCAATAAAATTTACTCCAAAAACAGTTTCGTCATTTCTCATTGTTCTTCCAACATATTCTGAAGAAGACCAAGTTTGTGCGTCAATTTCTCTTTCATCTTTTGTGGTGTCACCCAAAGGTTGAGTAAAATAATTGGTGTCTATAAATAATTTTATTGAATGTGCTCCTTTCACTTGGCCAGTAAATTGTATTAATGAATACAACTCTTTAATAGTTGGTACACGCCAATCTGTATAACCACCTAAAGTTGAATTTTTAGCTTTTTTAAAAGCTTCTTCAAAAGTTAATTTTTCACCCATATATTGTTCCCAAATTAAACCAGTAATATTATCGGTTATTGTTCCATTGCCATTATTAGTATATGATGGTTGATTTCCGGTATAATGAGCATCTTGTCCATAAAAGTGTTCATTTGGTTTGGGTTCATTAATAATAATGCTATCACTGTAAAATTCACTAACTCCTGTGTCAACAATAGGGTACGTTTGTTTTTGCTCTTGAGCATAAGAACATTGAAAACCGATCAATGTAATTAATAGAAGTCTACTTAACATTTTCATTCTTTTGCATTTTGTTTGAATTAAGACCATATAAATTTAAAAAGGTTTAAAATATTTTTGAAATTTAAATACTTATCGTACATTTGCGATAGACTTATGAAAAGAACAAAAGAAAATATCGTTTATCAAGTTGAAACCGAAGAAATAGCCAAATTTGCTAAAGCTTTAGGGCATCCAACTCGTATTAAAATATTAAATCATTTAGATAACGCAAGTTGTTGTTATACGGGTGATTTGTTGGAAGTGTTGCCTTTGGCGCAATCTACAATTTCACAGCATTTAAAAGAATTAAAAGATGCTGGGTTGATTCAAGGAACTGTAAACCCTCCAAAAATTAAATACTGTATTAATCAAGAGAATTGGATAAAAGCAAAGGCATTATTCAATGAATTTTTTAGTAGAAATATGAATAAAAGGTCTTGTGATTAAATTATTGTTATTTATAACTACGGAGGAATAATAAAATAAATAAAATTAAAAATATATTAGAATGAAAGTAATAAAAATATTAGGGACTGGTTGTCCAAGTTGTATAAGCGCAGAGAAAGTGGTGACTGAAGTTGTAAATGAATTAAACATTGAAGCTAAAATTGTTAAAGTAACTGAAATTATGGATATCATGGCATATGATGTTATGAGTACTCCTGCAATTGTTATTGATAACAAAGTGATGATAAAAGGAAAGGTGCCAAGTAAAGAAGAAATGAAGGCTTTATTAGTTGATAATTTCGCTAATAATGCTTGTTGCTCTATTGAAGAATCAAGTGATTCTTGTTGTTCAACTGATGAAAACGGAACAGGTTGTTGCTAAAAGGTAACGTGTAATAATATAATTTAATTATAGAAATTCCTTTTGATCTATTAAAAATTGCGCTAGCAATTGCAGTTTTATATAATTAATTCTCAACAAATTTTATTAGGTGTAAATTACCCTTTGGTAGAGATGCCGGTTTATTATGTAGGTAAAAGTTTTATAAAGATTAAAACGGAAAGACTATTCAAATTAGATTGAAAATGAAAGAATTTTGGGAAGAAAGGTATGGTAATGAAGAGTTTGCTTATGGTGTTGAGCCTAATGTATTTTTTGAAAATATATTAAGAAAAAATGAGTTAAAAGGATCTATTTTATTACCTGCAGAAGGAGAAGGTAGAAATGCTGTTTTTGCCGCAAAAATGGGACTGAATGTTACTTGTTTTGATATGAGCTTGCAAGGAAAGTTGAAGGCCGAAAAATTAGCCAAAATAAATAATGTGAATATTAATTATTTGGTAGGAGAACTTTCTGAATTGCATTTTGAAGAAAATTCATTTGATGTAATAGCCTTAATTTATGCACATTTCCCTCTAAAAGTTAAAGCACAATATCATAAAAGAATCACGAAGTATTTAAAAAAAGACGGCGTTTTAATTTTAGAAGGTTTTAGTAAAGATCAACTAAAGCTTAATGCGGAAAATAATCAAGTTTTTGGTCCAAAAAATATAGAAATGCTTTATCATATTGATGAGATTAGAAGTGATTTTAAAGAATTTGAAATAGAAGTTTTAACAGAAGAGGAAATAAATTTAAATGAAGGTATTCATCATAAGGGGAAAGGTGTTGTTATTCGTTTTGTAGGAAAAAAATAAAAAGATTAGTTATGTTCGATTGGATTCAGCAATTAGCAGATTGGGTTGTATTTGATATTTTTAAATTAGAAGAGGGAAAACATTTAACGGAAGCTTTAAATTTCTTTATATATGATTCTATAAAAATTTTATTACTCGTTTTTGTTATCATTTTCTTAATGGGAATTGTAAATAGTTATTTTCCTGTTGAAAAAGTAAGAAACTATTTGTCTCGAAATAAATTGTATGGTTTTGAGTATTTAACGGCATCGCTTTTTGGAGTGGTAACACCATTTTGCTCTTGTTCTTCTATACCATTATTTATCGGTTTTGTAAAAGGAGGAATCCCTTTAGGAGTAACTTTTGCTTTTTTAGTTACTTCGCCTTTGGTTAACGAAGTTGCAATTGGATTATTTATAGGTTTGTTTGGTTTAAAAACTACAGTTATTTATGTAATAAGTGGTATTTTATTAGGAACTATTTCGGGGATAATTCTTCAAAAATTAAAATTAGAAAAATATTTATCTCCTTGGGTGCAGCAAGTATTAGCAAACTCACAAAAAGAAACTGAAATATTTGAGTTAGAAGGAGCTTCATTAAAAGATAGATTACCTTCTATTTGGCAAGAATCTAGAACAATTTTAAAAGGAATCTTACCTTATGTACTTGTAGGTATTGCCATTGGAGGTTTAATGCATGGATATATTCCAGAAGGTTTTTTTGAAACTTATTTAAGTAAAGATAATTGGTTTGCCGTGCCAGTAGCAACCATTTTAGCAGTGCCAATGTATTCTAATGCTTCTGGAATTTTACCAGTTATACAAGTTTTGGTATCAAAAGGAATTCCTTTAGGAACAGCAATCGCATTTATGATGGGGGTTGTTGGATTATCGTTACCAGAAGCAATGTTGTTAAAAAAAGTAATGACCATAAAGTTGATTGCCATTTTCTTTTCGGTGGTAACTTTTTGTATAATAATTTCAGGATTTGTTTTTAATCTAATTTTTTAAATATTTAATAAATGAAAAAGTTAAGTGTATTAGTTTTAGTTTTAGGATTGTTGTTTTCTTGTAAAGAAACAGTAAAAAAAGAAACTGCTGAAAGTGTAAAACTTTCAAATAGAATTGAAGTGATTGATTTTCATTCAACACATAGGTGTATGACGTGTAACGCTATTGAAAGCAATACAAAAAGCACATTAAATCATTATTTTTCTAATGAATTAAAGAGTGATAAAATAACGTTTCAATCTGTAAATGTAGATGAAGAAGAGAATTTTCAACTGGCTGAAAAATTTCAGGCAACTGGAACTTCATTGTTTTTAAATGTAATTGCAGATGGTAAAGAAACAATTGTTGATTTAACAGATTTTGCTTTTATGGAAGCAAGTGATGAAAACGTATTTTCAGATAAATTAAAAACTAAAATAGAAGCTGAGTTAACAAAAATATAAATGGAGTTGTTAAAATCTTTACTTGAAAATTATAACATTCCAATTTTATCCGCTTTTGTATTGGGTTTAATGACAAGTATTAGCCCTTGTCCGTTAGCTACAAATATTACAGCTACAGCTTATATTTCTAAAAATATAACAAATAAAAAGAAAGTTTTTTTAAGTGGAATAATTTATTCTTTAGGAAGAGCTTTTAGTTATACTTTAATTGGTTTAATATTATTTTTTGGAGCGAGTAAGTTTCATTTAGCTAAGTTTTTTCAGCAAAACGGAGAAAAATATTTAGGCCCGTTATTAATTCTAATAGGTTTAGTAATGCTAAATATTATTAGACTAAATTTTTTAAACAAGACAAATTTCACCAATAAATTAGGTGAGAAATTTTCAAGTAATGGATTGCTTGGTTCATTTTTAATTGGAATATTATTTGCATTAGCCTTTTGTCCGTATAGTGGTGCCTTATATTTTGGAATGCTAATTCCAATGACAATTTCAAGCGTAGATGGTTTGTTATTACCAATTGTTTTTGCTCTTGGAACTGGGATCCCTGTTATTTTATTTACCTATTTATTGGCTTTTGCAGCCGGTAGTGTAGGTGATTTTTATAAGAAAATTACTAAGATTGAAAAATGGATGCGAACAATTACAGGAATTGTATTTTTACTTACGGGACTTTATTATATATTAATTTTTTCAGGAATTATTAAATAGAAAATAACTTGTTGAAAAAGATAATTAATTAAACTATATATAAGCAGGTTTATATTTATAGCTTTTCTTTTAAATGTTTTGAATTTTTTTAATGGCTAATAATAATTTGTAATTAGCTGCGTTTTAAGTTTAAAGCAATTTAAGATGCCCCACAAACCTCAAATTAAAACAGTTGTACTGAGTATTTTTTTTATGTATTTAAGTACAGCAACTTTTTCACAAAACAACATAAAAGACCAATCTAATTTTAGACTGCACCCCAAAGTTTAGACAAATTTATAATTAATTTTGATAATAATGAGTTCGATATTGAATCGGACTCATTCCTTTTAAATTTAGTTTAATTCTTTCATTATTATAATATTTTATATACTG
>NZ_QEIH01000019.1 GCF_003260195.1 Lutibacter citreus | reverse complement strand
AGCATCTACTGTTTTGTGATTTTTCAATACTTCTTTTACGCAACGAAGTTTAAAATCGTAACTATACTTGACTTTTCTACCCATAAATATACTCTCAAATAGTGTCTAACTTTTTGGGGGCAGTTCAAAATCCGCGAGGATTTTCGTAAGTAGGCTAGAACTAGCAATAAATTATATACGGTGTTGGCAACCGTTATTTCTCTTTTAATTTTCTATAATCTTCAATATCCAAAAGTTCAAATGGTTTAGAATCATCTTCTACATCGCAAGCTTTTAGATAAGTGATTTTTACTTTTCCATTTTCTTTTTTCAAAAGACACTTTCTAACACTTATCAACTTCAGTTTATCCGCAACTCTTGGATGAATAGCAGTACAAATTCCTATTCCAGCTGCTCTAACACTTGGGAATAGAACTCCATCAAGTCCAGTATTTGACATTAAAGTAGAAAGTAACGCAGAAATATAATATTCGTGATTATTTCCTGCTTTAACATCTTTAGAAAACTCGTTTGCTAGAAACTTTAAATATTCAACTCCTTTAGTTTCCAATTCGGGATTTTGTTTCAGTAAAATTTGATAATCATTTTTTATTTTCTGTAAATAATCAATTACATATTCTTTTGTTGGGTCAAAAATTGTAGCTAAAGTCATAAACTCTTGAACTTCCCAAGTTCCAATAATCATTAGCCTTTCTCCTTCTGGAATTGAATTGTCTCTCAATAATTCGCTTGTTTCACAACAAGCTGTTAACCTTGTATTAGTGTGGTCGTCAATAGTATAATTATCTTTAAGAACTGAACCATAAAACATTGTGTTTTCAGGCGTGCTTGCTCGAAGATAGTTTGTATTATATTCAGCTGGTGCATATGATAATCTACTCCTTGTATTAAAATCGGCTTCATCAACATCGATTCTTACAGCTCTATCAAAAATTTTTCCTTTTTCATATTCAGTTCGCATAATTGGTAATGCACCAATTTTATTAATAAGTTGATTAATTTCTTCAACACTATTTTTTGTGAGGTCAATCTTTTTCAGAGCTTTTAAATTTTCCATATTTACTTGATGTTGATTGAGTTTTTAATGGTTGCCAACGGCTAGTATAAGGGGCGTTTTAATGCCCTTTATACATTGTTGTAGCCAGTTTTATTGATAAGGATATCTATAATCATTTTATTTTTTAGTATAGATATAATTCTTTATTTGTTACCCATTTCAGAAAAGAAAATGCCTTAAAAACATTAATCTAAAATTTCCTCTAAAGTAATGAGATTATCATCTGGAATGCGGTCTATCATCTTATTGTAAGGGTCTATACCTGCTTTTATCGGCAGTTTCTCTGTGAGATATGTAAATGTTGATTTTCCAGATTTCACCCAAACTTTTTCCAGAACTAAAGGCGACTTTATTTTCATGCCTTGTTCATTTTTAATATCATTATCAAATATGGCAATTTCAAGTAGGTTGGCTTTATCTCCTGTTGCTAATAATTTACCATTACCATCAAAATAGTTTTTTAAGCTTTCAACTTCAATCGTCACTTCATATTTGTCACCTGCAACTTTTTTATAAGAGGCTTCTGTAACTTTGTTTGAATAAAGCGTTATCTTTTCAAAGCTATCTTCTAAATAATATTGAAGAGAATCTGGAGTTGCAGACTTCATATAGTCATACCATTCGACTGTAGTTGTAAAAGGCGCTTTTGGTCTAAAACGCGCAGCCTCCATGTATGCTTTAAAAGCTTTATTTAATTCGTCTTCACCAATTAAATCTTGAAGCGCATAAAGTATCAATCCTCCTTTTCGATACCAAACATATGCCTGATTATCATTGTCAAGTAATGTTTTTTCAAACTTACTTTCGTTGGCTCTACTTCTTAAATACCTATCTAATTCTTCTTTTAAAAAGTTTTGCATCGCATCAACCCCATATTCTTTTTTCATAACCATCAATGAAGAATACTCCGCCATAGATTCTGAAATTTGATTGGAACCACGTGTTGCAGATGGAGTAACTTGATGTCCCCACCACTGATGTGCAACCTCGTGTGCCGTAACAGTATAAACATAATCTAAATCATTTGGATCACTAAAATCACCTACCCAACCAAAACTTTCTGCAAATGGAACCGTATTTGGAAATGATTGTGCAAATGTAGAATATCTAGGAAATTCAAGTATTCTTATTTGACGGTATTGGTACGGACCATAATTTTCTGAAAAATAATCCATAGAATGTTTTACTCCTTTTACAAAACGATCAATATTATAAGTATGCGTTGGATGATGAAAGATCTCAATATTTACTTTCTCGCCCGATTTACCAGTCCAAACTTCTTTATGAACTTCATATTCAGCAGAAGAAATATTATAGAAAAAATCTAATTCACCTTCCATTTTGTAGGTGTAATATTTTCTTCCATTCTCTTCCCATTCTTTTTGCAAATACCCAGGCATTATCGCAATCTGATTTGGTGCTGTGCTAACAGTTCCTTCAAAAGTTACATAATCGGCATCGTCATTAAACAATAAATTATTTACACCCCATTCGTCTGTTTGTTCTGGCAATTGATAGTCTTTAATTGGCAAGTCGTATTTTTTACGATCTTGATCACTTGTTAACTCGCCTTGCGCATCATACCCAAAAGATGGAAAAAAACTGTTATTTAAAAATGTTCCGTTGTAAACAATGGTAGACCCTGAGCCTTCATTAGGAAATCCTTTATACGAACCTGTTACTTCTAAAGTCATGCTAATAGTATCATTAGGTTGTAACGGTTTTTCAAAAGCATAAATTTCATAACCAAAATCGTTATAACGTTTCCCTAATTTTGGAGCAACTCCTTCAATAGTAAAGGTATTTACTTCTTTTTTTAACAACCCTTCTGCGCCCCAATTTAAATGTAATGAATCAATTACTTCATTAGATTTATTAACCATTTTATAAAGTACCTTAATTTTTGCAGTCCTTTTTTCAGGAATTAAATCGGCATTAATTTTAACATCAATAACTTTTGGTTGTGCAATTTTATCGTATTTACTTAATTGCTTTTCGTAATTGGCTCTACCAATTGTTCCTTGTTTTACCGTTATGTAATTGTTTAATGTTTTGGTGTTATAATTAATAAAAATACCCGAACCAATAAAAATTACAAACAATATTGCTAAAGCTGAAATTGTTCTAATATTTAGTCGTTCTTTCGCTATTTGCCAACGCGCTTTTCTTCCTGAATCTGTTCCTCGTTTCCAAAAAAGATAACCAATAACTAATAAAACACCTCCACACGCCAACCAATAGGTTCTAAACCAAAATAATGCCTCGGCAAAATGTCCGAATCCATTCATGTCTGATAGCGTATAACCTGGTGCATAACTATATAAGTATAAATTATTATTTACATCGGCTAAACTATTCAATCCAAAAAGTAATACCCAAATAGCAATGGCAATTACGTGTCCTATAAATTTTTTGGTAACAATAGAATGCACAAAAAAGGCTAATAAAACAAAAATAATGTACTTAGGAAATTCAATTAAATATAAATCGGTAAAGTACTTTTCTAATTCAAAATTAAAATAACCTTTAATAATTTGATTTATTATTCCACTTACTAAAATCATGTTTATTAAAACAAAACTTATCATTACTAATGCTAAAAATTTAGACCCATATACTAAACGATTTGGTAATGGAAGGGAACCAAATATTTGATTGTAATGTACATTGCGTTCTCTATGCATTACTTCACCTGTCATAAATACAATTAAGATAAATATGAGAATTACATAGGTAAAATCTTTTACTTCTAACATATAATTTGTGAGTGGTAATGAGGGTGTTCCATAGATAGGGAAACCAAACCAAGCATCAAAAAATAGAAATAACACAGCAGCTATTAAAATGGCTATAAAAAAATTATCTCTAGTAATATTTTTAAATTCCATAACGGCTAAACTAAACAGTAATTTAACATTTAAGCTTTTTGAAAATATTTTTGAAACGCTTGGGATTTTAGTCAGTGCGGCGGCTACATTATTATTACTATCATCTAAGTTGTCATTTTTCTTTTTAGATTTATAATTTTTATTCAAAAATCTCTGAAAGTCAAATCTAAATAAGGTAAATAGAAATGCCAATAAACCTAAACCAACCCAGATAATACGATTCCAAATTAACATACCTTTAAACGGAACCGTTAAACTATTTTGTTCTTCAGGAGTCCAGTATTCTATTATATTTTGAAAAGTACCTAAACCAAATGGATCTAGAAGGCTTACTAAATCTTTGTTTTCAATATCTTGCGTTAATGTTAAGGTAATTAAATACGTAATAAAAAGTATAGCACCACCTGCATAAGCTAACATTACCTTTTTTGTTAAACTCACCAAAGCAAAGAAGATACATCCTGCAAAGAAAAAATTAGTCCAATAAAGCATTAATGTTGGTTGTATATAATGCCAAAGATTAAATACTGTAAAGCGTTCTGGCTCTTCATAACCTGCAAATGGACCTATAGCAAAACCTATAACTAAGCCTATCTGCAATCCTAGACTCACCATAAATAGCACAGACATAGAACCAAAAAAACGTCCTAATAAATAGCCTTTTTCACTAATTGGATAGGAGAAATAATAATTCTCCGTTTTATGCTCTATATCTCTATAAACTGGGACGCCCATAATTGCACTTGAAAGCATAATACCAAAAATGCTAATGGTAGATAACATAGTGGCGATGGCTACAGGAGAGTTTACAAATACTTTTTCTGATGCAGGGCCATTTCCGCCAATGGATACTATTAATCCAAATATTAATAGAATTCCAAAATACGACCAAGTTGCTGGTCGTTTTAACCTGTATTTAATTTCGAATAAGAATATTTCTTTAAACATAATTGAATGATTTTTATATGGATTAATTAAATAATTATGCTAAAGTAGCATCCATACGAGATGTAATTTCAGTAAAATAAACATCTTCTAAATCTGCAGCAATTGCTTCAAAAGAAGCATCTGGTTGATTGTCACTTAATACGTGAATAACCGTTTTTCCTGCTTTTAAATGTGTAGAAATAACTTGTAAATCTGATTGGTAATTTGCTAGTTCGTCTTTTTCAATCGCTTTTGTCCATATTCTGCCTTTAATGCCTTCGGTTAAATCATTAGGATTTCCTTTAACCACAACTTCACCAAGACAAATAATTGCCATATTATTACATAAGTTAGAAATATCATCAACTATATGTGTAGATAGAATTACAATGGTATTTTCTCCAATTTCGCATAATAAATTATGAAAACGATTCCGTTCTGCTGGATCTAAACCTGCGGTTGGTTCATCTACAATTATTAATTTTGGATCACCAATTAAAGCTTGTGCAATACCAAAACGTTGTTTCATTCCGCCAGAATACGTTCCTAAACTTTTATTTCGAACATGCCATAGATTGGTTTTATTTAATAAGGATTCTACTAAATCTTTACGCTCTCCTTTGTTCGATATTCCTTTTAATGAAGCAATATGATTTAACATATTGTATGAACTTACTTTAGGATACACACCAAATTCTTGTGGCAAGTAACCCAGAATTTTTCGTACTTCGGCTTTGTCCTTTAAGATATCCAAATCACCTAACATTGCAGTACCAGAATCGGCTTGTTGCAATGTTGCTAAAGTTCTCATTAATGATGATTTTCCTGCTCCGTTTGGTCCTAAAAGACCAAACATTCCTTGAGGAATGTTGAGGCTTACGTCTTTTAAAGCTTGAACACCGTTTGAATAGGTTTTGTTTAGATTCTTAATTTTTAATTCCATAATTTAAATGACCTTTTTAGTTAGTTAGTCCTTAAAGATACTTAAATTATTGAGAAATAGATTTTAAAATGTTTGCATGAAATAAATGTAAGTCTTGCTTTTGGTAATAAATTTATTTTTTTAATTGGTTACAACGTGATTGTGTATGGTTAGTTGCGTGGTTAAGCACCTAATTTAGCAAATAAATCACAGATAGAATATTCCGCAGGAATGTTCGTAAGTCGGCAGTGACCTAGCAATTAATTATACACGGTGTTGTGCATAGTTTTTCTTTTTTCAATACCATCCCATTAGAGTCATTATTCCAATTAGGATTAGTCCAATTGTCATTATGATTTGGATTGCTAATATTGTCATTAAGGACGCATTTAAATATTTCTTTTTAAAAGGCAATCCCTTGTATGGAAAAATTGCAACTATTGTTCCAAGCAAGAAACCGAGTAAATTAAATCCAATTAAATTTGCATTCAGGGCAGACAAAAGATTCTCTGTCGTGCTTCTTGTTCCTTTTATTAAAAGTCCAAAAAAGATTGTGTTAATCACAATCAGAATTGCTATTCGAATAAGGTATTTTTTTCGGTTAGTTTTCAGTTTTGCAGTTAAGTCATTAGTTAATTCAGTGTCTAATGTTATTTGGTCTTTCATACTGTCTTTTTTAATTATACAGGTTGTTGTACACAGTTTTTTTTCGTTTTATTATTTCAAATATTCCTAAAGTCAAAATTGTAATTATTAATCCTTGAAGAAATATCATTCCAATTCCGAATGCGAATAAATCTATTAATTCAGTATTTCCATTTTCTAATTCAGCATTTCCATTTCCAGGTAAATAATCTCGATGAAAACTAGTCATAATTATTACAAAACGTTCAAAATACATTCCACTTTTCATTCCAAATACGACTAAAATCACATACCAAAATTTTGATGCTAATTTTTTAATGAGCAAAGTCAGAGGTAAAATTAAAGCAGATAAAAACATTATCCAATAAGCCCAAGCATAAGGTCCAGTTGCTCGATTAATAAAAGCGTATTCATCTGGATTCATAGCCATTCCAATCAGATAGAATGTAAAAGTGACTATCGTATAAATAATGATTAACCAACGAATTAAATTCAGCGTTTTTCTTGTTTCAAATCGGTTTTTGAAGAAGAGTTCGACAAGTATTAAAGTCAGAATTATTGGAATCAGACAGTAAATCAGATTCGAATCAATTATTTCAATAATCCTTTTAGATACTTCCATTTTTCGTTTTTCGCAGGACGTCCCTCAAATTGTGCACAACGGTCTTTTATAAGATTTGTGCGACTGGAAAATCGGAGATTTTTCGGACGTAGCAAATCGTTTGTTGAATGTTTGTCGTTTGTATTAGTTCAAATTTAAGCATAAATTTTATGAGTTGTTGCCTAACGTTTTAATCAGTTGTGTTTAACTAAATTTTCATTTAAAAGATTTTCTAATTTAGTTTTGTCTTTATCTGTTAAATTCACAAAATTTATATTAGAGGTTTCTCCGTTGATTTTATTTATAGTTAATGAATTTCTAAATAATTCTATTTTTTCAATCGTTTCAAGTTGAATTTGTTCATTAAAGTTCTCAATTTGAAATTTAATTGAATTAGTCGTAAAACTTATTAAACCACTCGGGATAAAAAATAATCCAATAATAATTTGAAATAATCCTAATGTAATCAAAAGACTAAATAAGGTTAAATCAATTGTAAAATATATTTTAGAAATTATAGAACCAATCAAAATAATTGTTCCAAAAATAAAAGGGGTTGTTCGATAATAAGAATCATTTGAAGTTTCTATTCCAACATAATTATTTTTCTCATTACGATGGTATTTAATTCTTTTAATTAAGCTATAAAGTGAACCGAGAATAAAAATTATCGGAATCAAATATGAAAATCCAGGAATGATTTTTTCGAAATCTAGAAACATAATCAGAAGTATGATTCCGATTACTAATATTTCTCGAATTAATGGTTTTATATTTTTCATCTTTAATGTTTGGCAACGGTTTTTGGTATGGAAAGTTGCGTTTTTGGAAACGTAATTTTCCGATGTTTAAATTTAAGTTATTTATATTTTTAAAACATTTTATTTTGTTGAATTTAGCAATTTTTTATACCAGTTGTTGTGCTTTCGTACTTTTTCACTTGATTAATTCGTTTATCTTTTCAAACCAACCTTTTACTTCTCCAGTTCTATCTCGTTCCTCAATCATTTCTATTGTCATTTCTTGAAAAGCTCTATCTGCTAAATACTGTTTTGCTTTTCCATCTCGAATTGTATTTGGTAGGCCAGCTTTAAGTGAATAAGCCTCTGCAAATATTTTTGGCACCGCCTTTCCATCTGCATTTAAATTGTCTGGAATTATAATATCAATATCAAAAGCATTTTTTATTGCATCACTATGTAAATAACTTTCGATTTCTAGTTTTTGGGTTAAAGTTCCAAATGAATTATCTGGCCTTGCATTAACTTCGTCAATTGAATTTTGATAAGTAGCAACATCATTGTCGTAAAGATGAAATTCTGGTTTTCCTAAACCTCTTAAATAGTTGTTGTTTACCCAATGTTTTAGAGTAGAGCCACCCATAAGAACAAACGCGACTCTATCATCTACTTGAAAATCAGGTATTTCAGGATGTTTTGAGTTTATATATTTACTTAAATAACCTAATGCAATAACATCTGTTGGTCCTTCGACACAAATTAATGCTTTAACTCTGCTGTCTGGTGTAACTCCTAATGTTTCTGCTACTTTGCTAAAAATGTGTAAGCCTTTTTCAATTTTTAAATCACCTGTAGATTCATCTTTATTAATAAATCTTAAACTATTAACGGGAAGTTCTGATGCAAGACCAGGACTGTGTGTAGTTAAAATAATTTGACAATCGCTTTCATTTGCAAGCGATTTAAATGATTCTATTAATATTTTTTGATTATTCGGATGTTGTGCCGTTTCGGGTTCTTCTAATGCATATATTATATTCCTTTTAGATGTAGATTTTAACCTACGTTCAGCTTCAGCCTTGAAAAAACTAACTAAAATCATTCTTCTCACTCCGCTTCCTCTTTTATTTAAAGGAATTCCATCATCAGTGTCCATTTTAATTGAAAAAAGACCCTTCCATTTCGCTGGAGTTGGTGGAGTGAATTTAGGCTCAAGTTTACTTGCTAAATTTTTATCAATTGTCTCTAGTGCTTTATGAGTGTCATTTGCAATTTCTTCAGCCTTTTCTCTAACTTTATCTTGAATTTTCTTAATATCCTCTTTTACCTCCGAAATTGCCATTTCAATGGCAGCTTTCATTGGATCTTGAACCTCTGTGTCAGAATCATTACTACTTCTATCACTTTGAAACAAAGCAAAAATAGGTATGTGTAAATCAATTTGTTCCCAAATTCTTTTCGCATCTTCTTTTTGTTTTGATATAGGAATATCTACTTGTTTTAATTCTAAATCCGATACTGATTCCCAAATCGCTTTTCGCATAGTTGGATTACCTTTTAATTTAGAATCAAGTGATTTAGATTTTATTATTGATTGAAGTTCTTTTTCCTTGAGTTCTAAAAGGTTTGACACTTCCGAATTTGTAGGGTGTAATGCAACGACATATATTTCTACGGTTGGAGTTTTTTTACTGCAATCAAAGACTTTCTTTATAATTAATGTGTTGTCTTTAGAGACTAGAAATTCATCTTTTAAAGTAGTAGGTGAAGAAGTGTCAATTGAAATTTCTATTGGTAAGTCTTCAAATTCGCAAATAATTTCTACAGTACCACTTGTTAAATAAACATTTGAATCCTCTTGCTCAATTTTAACAGTTTGGTTATTAAAAAATATTTCTAAAGCTTCCAATACTGTAGACTTTCCAATATCATTTTTCCCGATAATTGTTGTCAATTCATCGAAATCAATTTTTGTTTCTTTTTTATAGGCTCTAAAATTATTTATTGACAGTGATTTTAATTTCATAGGTGTTTTTTTCAGTATGAAGCACAACGGTTTAGAATATGAAAAGTTGCGGGTTTGAAAACGCAATTTTCCGATGTTTAAAATTAAGTTTTTTTGTTTTAGAAACATTCTATTTTACTGAATTAAGCAATTTTTTATATGCATTGTTAGGCTACGTTATTTTTCTTCGTATTCTCATTCCATACATCAATCGCTAATTTGAAATTTTCTGGTTTGAAACCTCTTATTTTAGAAATATATTTTACTATCTCTTTCATTTCTGTGGTTATAAACTTTTCAAAATTTTCAGATTCCTTGGTTGTGAAAACGTTGGTTTCTAACAATGCCGTTGTTTTTATCGTTTCTTTAAAAATCATTTTATGGTTAAGTGTGATTTTTCTTTCCGCTAATTTTGGACTTTGTTGCAAGTAATGTGTAATTGTCAAAATTATATTTAGAATCCTAATCATTGGATGTGGATGACTGTTTTCATAATAATAAATTTCTCCTTTACAAGTTTGAAATGATAAAAAATATAAAAGAGAGGAAGAACAAAATATTTCAATTAGAGATTCCATTTTATTAGAATCTAAATCATCTCCAAAGTGTTTTAATGCATATTGTTGGATATGTGAAGCAATCGAAATTCCACTAAAACTGTCAGCGTCAATTTCAAGTTTATGTCTAGTCAAATCAAATTCCTCAACCTCAAAAGGTCTTTCGTACAGATGAGATTCTAAATATTCCGATTTTTGAACTAAATGAGCCAATTCGTGATAGAAAGTAAAATGCATTGTTAATTGATACATTAAAACGTTTATTGGGTTGTCCAGATAGTCTATTTCATTAACATAAATGGCTTTTAAAATTTCGTGGATTTCATTTTTCTCAAATAGGTTCTGTATTGTCCAAATTTGCAAACCTGAATTGAGGCAAATAATATTATAACCATTTGATTTACCTGCTCTAGCATTTACGCTAAAATCATTGTAGAAGAAAATGAGTCCATTATCCACTCCGTATTTAGCTGCAAGACTTAAAGCTCCTTTAGAAAAATTGAAAGTCTTGCTAAATTCATCTTTATATGGTGAATCTTCAAAATCAAATACTTCGTCAGCAGTAAATTCGGTGTTCTCAACTACTGATTTAGTTTCTTTCGTATATGGATTTTCGTTCATTTCCTAATGTAGCCTAACGTTGTTGTATAAGCTTTGTTGCGTGGTTAAGCAGTGAATTTAGTAAATAAAACACGAACGGCGAAATTCCGAAGGAATTTCCCAAGTGAGCTAAAACCAGCAATAAAGTTTATACGGTGTTGGCATTTCGTTTTTTTATTCAAACTTTTAATTGTTCAAATTAGTTCCTTTTTTTTCTGTATTTGAGGTAATTCTGTTAGCATTTCATTCCTTAGACTTTTTCAATTCCGCTTGAGTAAGCAATTCCACAATTTACTTTATTAATATTCAATTAGTATTTTAGTTTGTTATTTAATTAAAAAACTATTTCATTTCATAAGTCTCAGTAAAAATATATTTTCCACTTGATGATAAAGAATGCAACTCCAATACCTTACTTTTTTTTCCTTTAAAAAGTGAGTCTCCTTTATTCAAATCTTCTCCTTTCCTTATGTTAAAAAGAAAAAGGCTAAACTCACTATTATTAATTTTTACAATAGCCTGACTTTTATCTCCATAACGAATTGATTCAATTATTCCACTAATTTTTTTTTCATAAAACATTTTATAATCTTTTTTCTCTTTTTGTCTAAAAAAAAAGATTCCAATTATGGTTATAATTATAAATATTATTATGCTATATGTTCTTTTCAATTTAGTATTTCCTGAGTTTTCTGATAAATGAATGCCAACTCTCTTATATGTTCATATTATATGCGCTTATCCCCCTCAAATTAACCGTATAAGGTGAATATATGTTTTCTTTATACATCTCAAAAAATTCCTTTAGGGACAATAAATTCAAATATAAAAAAGTTGATTTCAAATTTATATGATTATTATCACTTACCCTATTCTATTTACTACCAATTTTTAAGTAATCCTCATTATTGCCATTTACCATAAATTTCTTAACCGCCTCATCCAATGGGTTA
>NZ_QEIH01000018.1 GCF_003260195.1 Lutibacter citreus | reverse complement strand
AAACACTCCTAAATACGTACATATAAATCAAAATGTAGACTATAAATCGTATCGAAAAAATAAAAATAAACTGGAATTATTAACTTTTTAATCATAAAAAAAGGTCAACCTATATCAGTACAATACATATGAAGTTACATTTTAGGTGATAAAAGTTAAAAAAAGAATCAACTGAAAAACTCTAAAAAGCAAAAGTAAACTTTCTAAATATTTTGAAGATTTAAAATTATTATTTTCAATGATAAAAGATTATTATAAAAACAAATAGCCAGAAGTTTCTCGGTTTATAATACCCTCTATTGGAGCTGCATTATTATATGTTTTGTCACCGATTGATTTAATTCCAATCGTTGGGTATTTGATAATTGTGGTACATCAGTATGTTCCAATTAAAATTGTTCTAATTTCAATTGGGAAGATGTACAATTTTATGTGAAAAAGTTAGTTAACAAACTTGTAAAAAAAATTAGCTTAATTTTATAACATGAACTACGACATAATAGGGGATATACACGGTCATGCAGATGAGTTAGAAATGCTGCTTCAAAAGTTAGGTTATTATTTATTAAATGGAATTTACCAGCATCCTGAAGGAAGAAAAGTAATGTTTTTGGGAGATTATATTGATCGTGGACCTAAAATTAGAGAGACATTACATATTGTGAAAAATATGTGCGATGCCGGAAATGCAGAAGCGATTATGGGAAACCATGAGTTTAATGCAGTTTGTTTTCATACACCAGATAAAGAAAATGGAGGATTCTATAGAAAACACACTTTTACAGAAATAAATCAACATTTTGAAACCTTAAAACAATTTAAAGGTTTTGAAACTGAATGGGAGCTATTTTTAAATTGGTTTAAAAAATTGCCATTATTTATAGAAAAGGATCATTTTAGAGCTGTTCATGCGTGTTGGGATGATAAACATATTAATTGGCTTAAAAAAAACTATAAAGAAGAACTAACAATTGATTTCCTTGCTAATTTTAATATAAATGGTTCAAGGGAAAATGAAATTATTGAAGAAACTTTAAAAGGAAAAGAACATATCCCTACTAATGGAGATGTATTTTTTGATAAAGATGGAATTGAAAGAAAAGAATGTAGAGTTAAATGGTGGCAACCTTTGGAAAATAGAATAATATATAAGGATATTTTAATGATGTGCTCATTAGAATATGGAAATAGACCAATTGGAGATGATAAGGAACATCTTTATATATCAAATAAAACAGTGTTTTTTGGGCATTATTGGTTAAAAGGAAATCCAGTTATTAAGAATGATAAGGCGATTTGTTTAGATTATAGTGTTGCTAAAAATGGGCAATTGGTCGCTTTTAAATCAGAATACTTAAAAGTTTTGAATAAAGAAATGGGGTTTATTTATTAGTCTCTTTTATATTGAATTAATGTAATTTAAATTCAAAACTTTTTACATCAGGACGTATATATTGCTGTTTTCCATTTCTAATAGTTTCAATTGGGTTTTGTGATTTAAAATATTCAAAGAGAATTTAAATTAGGATGTAATAACTATATTTGAGTATAAAATAATTAGTATGAGTTTTTACAAGCAAATTGCACCTTATTATCACCATATTTTTAAGATTAATGCTAATCAAGTTAATTTTATTAAGTTAAAAATACCAGAGAGTGATTGTAATATTATAGATATTGGGTGTGGAATTGGAACACTTTCTTTTGAGTTGACTAATTATTACAAGCAGGTACTAGGAATTGATATGGATGGTGAAATGATACGAGCTGCTTTAAATAAAAAGGAAGTTGAATCAGAATTCATTCAATTTCAGCAAATGAGTATGCTTAACCTGGGTACTTTTATCGATAACAATTCAATAGACGGTATCATTTGTTTTGGAAATACATTGGTTCATTTGAACTCTTTAAACGAAATTGCTAATTTTCTACAACAATCTAAAGCAGCACTTAAACCAAATGGAAAATTGTTACTGCAAATAGTTAATTACAATAAAATTATTGATAAAAACATTAAGCAATTACCTCTTATAGAAAATGATGAGATCATTTTTGAACGAAATTATTTTTATCGTAAATCAGAAAAAAAGATAGATTTTAATACGTGTTTAACTATTAAATCTACCCAGCAAGAAATTAAAAATAGTATTGAGTTGTTACCTCTATTACAAAAGGAATTAGCTCTTTTATTAAAAAAGGCAGGTTTCTGCAATTGTAACTATTATGGTAATTTTAATTATGAATCATTTTCTATTGAAAGTCCGGCTTTAATTGTAGAGGCTTGGTAACAAAATTTATTTATTATGCCTATTTACAGTTCTAATAACCTTAAAATAAACAAGTAAAACAATAGAAATCTTATGAAGCCCGTAATTTTATTTTTAATGTTGATAAGCGCTGTCTTTTTTGTAAATGCACAAGATAAATATACTCAGGATTGGGAATCGTTGAAAGAGCATGAGGCAGCTCCACAATGGTTTCAAGATGCCAAGGTTGGCGTTTACTTTACCTGGGGGCCATATTCAATTCCAGCAAGTGGAGGAGAATGGTACCCTCGTTGGATGTATACTCCCGGAATAAATAACAGAGGGCAAAAAACCTATGATTACCATCAAAAAAACTTTGGACCAAATTACCATTACAATGATTTTTGTAAAGATTGGAAAACTCCAAAGTTTAACGCAAAGGAATGGGTAGATGTATTTGAAGATATGGGAGCAAAATATATTGGGGCAATTGCTGAACACCACGATGGATTTTCCCTTTGGGATAGTAAAGTGAATCCTTGGAATGCTAAAAGAATGGGACCTAAAATTGATATTATAGGTGCTATTAGCAAGGAAACACGTAAAAGAGGATTAAAATTTATGGCAACTTTTCATCATGGATTTAATATGATGTATTATCCAAAACCTGAAAATTCCTTTGTTAGGCCAATGAGTCGATATAATATGATGGAAAAAGGTGAATTTAATTATCCTAAAGGTGGTGATTACGATAAACTTTACGGTAATCTACCTTATAAAGAAGCACAGGAATATTGGTTGGAAAAGTTGAATGAGGTTATTGATAAATATAGTCCGGATTATATTTGGATGGACTTTGGTCAGCGTTTTTTAAGAGAAGAATACTTGAAGAAATTTCTAGTAAACTATTTTAACCATGCCTTAAATAATAAAAAGGAAGTTCTAGTAAACACTAAAGGTGGGTTTTTTCCTACGGACTTGGCTATTATCAATATTGAACGTGCCACGTTACCTGATATTTCTAATTTTACTTGGGTTTCAGACTTTAAACTCGGTGCAAACTGGAGCTATAACCAATTTAATCGAACGGCTCTTAATCCACAAAAAGCACTTCGAATTTTGGCCGATATTGTGAGTAAAAACGGAACAATGATTTTTTGTGCTGCACCAATGGCAAATGGAACCATTCCTCTAGAACAACTTAAAACAATGAAAGAGATTGGTGCATGGTTAAAATTATATGGAGAGGCGATATATGAAACGCGTCCTTTTGTTGCTTATGGAGAAGGAGTAACCAAGATTGTAAATGATTTAGATTATGAATGGAATACTTATAACTTAGTTCGTACTGGATTATGGGATTTAAACTCGGGTGATATTAGATTTACTTCAAAAGGAAATACGGTTTATGCTATTCAATTAGGATGGCCAGGAGAAAATAAAACAGTGCTGATGGAGACATTTACAGGCAAGGCTAAGCATTTTAAAATAAAATCTATTTCTTTATTGGGAAGCAAAGAAAAAATAAAATGGAGAAAAACTAATGAGGGATTGAAGGTTATAACTCCATCTCAAAAACCAAAAGAAGCAGATGCCGCAATTGTATACAAGATAATTTTAAAATAGATATACCTTTTTTTAACTTAAAATGTAATGAAAATAAAATATATAACTCTGGTACTTTACGTTATTTCAAATACTATTTTTTCTCAAAAAAATAATTCAGGAATAAGTGAAACTCGCATCCATGTTGTTGAGCGCAATGCTCCAGAAAAATGGGATAGCTTAGTTTATGGAGGTCGTTTTTTAGATAGATATTTACCAATGCCAGACCTTGGAGGAATAACTAAAAACACCTGGGGAGGTAATAATGTTGTTCCTCGAGATATTAACAATGGAATTGAAAATCCGGTATATGATTATTGGGGTGGAAATGCAAGATTAGCTAACGATGGGAAGTACCATTTATTTGTTGCCCGCTGGCCACAAAGTACAAGACGACTAAACAAAGGCAAGTTTATACATAACCGTACACATTTACCTTTTGGTTTTTCCAATACCGTACATGCAATAGCAGATAATCCATTTGGGCCATACAAAGTAATTGATGATTTAGGTTATGGACATAATACAGAGTGGTATATTTCTAAAGAAGGAAAATATGTTGTTTATGTTATCCCTTACGCTTATGTATCTGATGATGTGATGGGACCTTGGACACGCTATAAATTAGAATACGACAGTCGGGACCGCCGTGATCCTAAAGCTCCGGGTGATTACCTAACTAATAATACTTTTGCTCAGCGAGAAGATGGTTCATTTTTAATGATAAACAGACATGGAGATGTTTGGTTTAGTAAAACTGGGCTGACACCCTACAAAAGAGTTTCAACAAATTGTATTTATCCAAATGTAGATGGAGAATTTGAAGATCCTGTTGTTTGGCGTGATAATATTCAATATCATTTAGTTGTAAACGATTGGCAGGGACGTATTGCATATTACATGCGATCCAAAGATGGTATAAATTGGAAGTGGGATGATGGAGAAGCTTATGTTCCTGGAATTTCTGTTCAAAAAAACGGCATTAAAGAAGATTGGTACAAATATGAACGAATAAAAGTTACTCAAGATAAGTATGGAAGAGCCTTCCTAGCAAATTTTGCAGTCTCAGACACCATAAAATACCTTAATAAAGCAAATGATAATCACGGATGTAAAAATGTATTTGTACCTCTTACTGTTGGGCGTTTATTAAGTATTGAAAATACAAAACCAATTAATTCAAAAACAAAAACAATAAGAGTTAAGGTACTTGCAGAGGATAATTTTAACCCACATACCGATATCGATTTTTCTTCACTAAGTTTTGGAGCTCCAGAAAAGGTTGATTATGGAAAAGGTTGTGAACTTCTAAAAACTGAAAAATTAGATGATGATTTAATCTTAGTATTCAATGGTAAAGGAAATGGCATTACAAATGATAATTTTACAGCTAAACTATTAGGAAAAACATCTAAAGGAAAATTGTTATTCGGTTTTGCACATTTACCGGGTGTTAATTATATAGAACCTATTTTATCAACCAGATTACCGGTTTTTACAAAACAAGATAAAGGAACAGATATCAGTGTTACAATAGAAAATTTTGGACAAGTAAGCTCTCAGGAATTTGAATTAGCTGTAATTGTTAAAAAAGATAATATTATTATTGAAAGAATTACATCAAAAGTTCCTGCACTAGATCCTTTTGAGCCATTTGAAGCAAACCTGAAAAGTGAAAATAAATATGAAGAAGGTGCTGAATATGAAGTGTCTACTGTAATAAATCAGAAGGGTTTAAATTCGATTGTTTTTTCAAAAAATATTTATCTTCATTAATTTAGAAGTCTATATATCTTAAACAAAGTAACTGAACAAAATTTTTGAATTTTGCCTCTTTTATGTTGGGATTTGTTTTGACAAAATTTGTAAATGTATAGTTGCCTCTTCTTAAGTAACTTTTGAATTTTATGTTTGTAAATAGCTAAAAGAATCATCTGATCTGATTTTTTTATAGTTATTTACATCTCCATAGAATGGCGTAATTCTATTTAGCTTCCTATTTTTAGGGTTTAGGTAAGAAAAATAAACATACCAACGTTTAATGAATTACCATTGGCATCTTCAATTTAGGGATTCGAATAATTATTTTTATGAACAAATCGTATGCTCTATAGCCTTTAGAGGTCAAAACCCCCTATAAAGATTGTGCCAGATATTAGCTTATTTAACTGAAAGTTAGCGAATAGTTTTTCTTGAGATTCTTTCTTGTCTCGTAAACCATGAAATTAATATTTCTTCATCAATAATCCAATTATTAATAGAGATTTGAGTCTTCTTGTACAAGAGGTACAATACGCATAATTCATTAGCAGTCTTGGTAATTGTCTGATATTCTTTCTGTATCTTTAAACTTAGTTTTCATTACGAAAATAATCGCGAATTTTACAAAGCGTAATAACACATATTAAACATCATAAAATGAAAGTTTTCAAATTTATTTGTGCAATCTTATTTAGTCTTGGTCTTTTTCTTTCATGTGCTCAAGCAAAGAAAGAAAAGCAGCAACTTGTACCCAAAGATGTGAGTATAAAAAAAGTACTTAACACTAAAGAATTGCTATTTGATAATGGAACCTGGACATCCTTATTTAATGGCGAAAATTTAAACGGTTGGGAAGTAATGTCTATTAAAGAAGATAAAAAATATAATTTTTGGACTGTTAAAAATGGAGCTATAGAAGTTAACTCTATGGGAACACCAGACCACGATTATATGTGGTTACAAACCAATAAAGAATATGCGGATTTTGTATTAAAATTAAAATTTCAATCGCATAGAGAAAGTCCTGGAAACAGCGGAGTTCAAATTAGAAGTCGTTATGATATGCAAACTGTCGAAAAATCTGGAAAAGGTAAAGGTTGGTTAGATGGCCCTCAGGTTGATATTCATCCAAGTGGCTCTTGGCGAACTGGTTTAATTTATGACGAAACACGCGGGCATCAACGTTGGATTTATCCTTCTTTACCAAATTGGGAAATTAAAAAAGAAACGTATGCAAAAAAGTTAGTACCTCATTATTTTGCTGATGAAGCACCTTATTGGAATGATTTAGTTATTATATGTAAAGGAAATCGAATTAAAACTATTGTTAATAATATAGTAGTTTCAAATTACGATGGCACAGGGATTTTGGATGATGTTTGGCATAAAAAATATAAAATTGATAAAAAAGGACACATTGCATTTCAGCTACATAGAAATAATCAATTAAAAATTGCATTTAAAGATATTGTAATTAAAGAATTGTGATGGAAAAAGGAGTGTTAATTTTATATTATTTAATAACTGAGGTACTTAATTAAAGAATTAATAGGTTTATGATATAAACAAGTTCAAATTAAAGACGAGCAAACATTATTATCAAATATCAATAGTCAGTTAGAAACATTAAATAGTACTACTTTTTCTGAAAGTGAATTATGAATTTATATCTAATAATTAATGAGAAATCTAATCATCTTAATTACTGTAGTTTTTTCTTCTTGCATTACGAAAACAAAGGGAAGTCAACTTTCAATTTTGGAGAATAACTGGAAGAATTACCTGCTTAATGAAGAGATAAACCGAGAAATGGAACCCTATTTTTTTAACCTTAAACCTGATGGAACTTGGACAGATCTAGATTACACCAATAGGCAAAAAGGTAATTGGCCACTTCACAAACATCTTTTTCGAACCATTGAAATGGCTAAGGCATTCAACCAAAAAGAAAATCAAAGTTATAAGAATAAAAAGCTTAGACAGGATATACTATTAGCTTACAATTGGTGGGTTAACAAGGATATTGTGAATTCCAATTGGTGGTACCCTCAAATTGGTGTACCGCAAAGTATTGGCGTAATTATGTTGTTAATGCAAAATGAAATTAATGCAGAACAGTGGCAAAAAGGTATGACCATTATGGATCGGGTGGAATTTGGGAATAAAACAGGACAAAATTTGGTTTGGGTTTCTTCAAATATTGTTTTGCGCAGCATCCTAAAAAAAGATACGAGCTTAGTTAGCGAAGCTACCGGTAAAATCCGTAAAGAAATGCAAATGGCAAACAATGATGTAGGTTTACAACCTGATTATTCGTTTCATCAACACGGACGTCAATTACAATTTGGAAACTATGGTTTACACTTTCTCGAAGATCAGGTAAAGTGGATGTTCATACTAAGAAATTCGGAATACAATTATACTTCAAAACAGATTGATTTAATGAGGAATTACTTTGCTCAGGGACAGCGCTGGGTAATATGGAAAGATGTGTATGATATTAATAGTAGTGGTCGGCAGCTTTTTCCAAACGAGCAACTCAAAAAATACAAACGGGTGCAAAAAGCAGCAGAAGAGATGAAAGAAATTGACCCGAATCATGCTGATTTATACAAATCAATATGTGGAGAAAATAAATTGATTGGAGATAAACATTTCACTTTTTCAGAACTAACGGTTAAGCGAACAAATAAATACATCGCTTCAATTAGAATGTGTTCAAGCCGAATTAAAGGTTCAGAATCAGGCAATGGCGAAAACCTAAGTGGCTACTACCTTGCAGATGGTGCTATGTATGTAATGAAAACGGGTAAAGAATATCTCAATATTTACCCTTATTGGGATTGGCGCAAAATACCAGGAACAACTTCGGTTCAGGATACGACTAAATTACCAGAAATTGGCTGGGGTAGTTACAATATTTCAAGTGATTTTGTAGGAGGATTGATCTATGATGATTGTGTCATTACTAGTATGCAATACAAACGTGATGGAATTACAGCAAATAAATCGTATTTTCTGTTTCCAGAATTTACTGTTTGTTTAGGGGCTGGAATTAATGGAGAAAAAAATCAACATTTACAAACTACCATTGAGCAATGTTTTAGTACAACTCCATTTTTCAGAGAGAATGAAAAGAATTTAAAGGTTGAAATTTCGAGAGTAAACAGAAATGAAGACGATCGTAGCTTTTGGCATCAGGGTTCAGGCTACATCATAAATGAAGGTAGGAATATAGTTGTGAATTCAGAAACAAAGACATCGAATTGGAACAATGTTCTAGACTGGTATTCGAAAAAGGAAGAAGCTAAAAATATTTTCACATTAGGCATTGACCATGGAGAAAACGTAAAGAATGAGAAATATGCCTATGCTGTTTTTCCAAACATAGAAAAAGAAGACCTAGCCGAAACCTATCATAATCAACCTTATCAAATAATTTCAAATACGAAAGATGTACAAGCTATTCAATTCAATAATTATACATCGATAGTTTTCCATAGACCTGGGACAATAAAAATTAATAACACAACCAAGTTATCATCCAATGTACCTGTAATTTTAATGTGCAAACAAAACTTGAACTATTTAAGTATTGCAGTATGTGACCCAACTCAAAAATTGGAATTGGGGCAAATTACAGTATCTAGAATAGGTAAAGTTGATAAATCAACATCGGTACAAGAAATAACCTTTCCAATTGGAATAGAAAAAGGAACGCCAGTAATATTCAGTAAGATCTAAATAAATTATGACCAGTGAAATCACATTACTAAGTTGTTGATTTTATCGGTATAATTGAGGGATTTTTATAAGAATATAACTAAGCATAACAAAGTATAATATTTATGTTTGTATTTAAAACAAATTATTAACGACTAACATTCTAACAATTTGATTTTTCAGCCGTACAAATCTGATACAAAATTGTTGGTAGCAATTTAATTCGTGTAAATTACTGAAATAGGTTGTCTAAAAATTAAATTATTAATTATAGTCACTTATTAAAATACAAAATGAACATTGGTAAAAAAAAGCTCCCAAAAAGTAACTCTAGAGACCAGGTTAAATCTCTAAAAAATTTTCTTCTAAAAATATGATTTACCCAGAACTACCATTACCTATTGGTTAAGAAAATACAGTAACTTAGTACAACAGAAAACAGGTATGAGTATATTCCCACAGAGTTTTTGACCTATAACAAATAAAATAAATATATGATTTCACAAAAAATAACCTTTAAAAACGCCAAAGGAATGGTGTTAGCAGCTCGATTGGAATTACCTGAAAACAAACCAACTGCGTATGCGCTTTTTGCGCATTGCTTTACTTGCAATAAAAACCTAACCGCTGTACGTACGATAGGAAAAACCTTAACAGAAAAAAATATTGCGGTTTTGCGTTTCGATTTTACTGGTTTGGGAGAAAGTGAAGGCGATTTTGAGCATACTAATTTTTCTTCAAATATTGAAGATTTATACAGTGCTGCACAATTTTTAAAGGAGAATTATCAGGCTCCATCTCTTTTAATTGGACACTCATTAGGTGGTGCAGCTGTAATTTACGCCTCTGCAAAAATTCCTTGGGTAAAAGCCATAGCAACAATTGGAGCGCCTTCAAATCCAAAACATGTTTCTCATTTATTTCATAGTAGTATTGATGAAATAAAAGAGCAGGGGAGTGCTATAGTTAGTATTGGCGGAAGGGAATTTACTATTCAAAAACAATTTATAGAAGATATTCAAGAGAATAACATAAAACAAACGTTAAACAGTTTTAGAAATTCAATTTTAATTTTGCATTCACCACAAGATACAACTGTTGGAATTGACAATGCAGCTGAAATTTATTCGGCAGCACGACATCCAAAAAGTTTTGTTTCATTAAATGGAGCTGACCATTTATTGAGTGATAAAAGGGATTCTAAATATGTTGGAAATATTATTGCAACTTGGGCTGATAGGTATTTGTAATTTAAACCATCCGAAGTCGACTATTAATTAAGAAAAAAGAATTAAGGTACTTGCAAAGTAGCAAGAACTATCAGAAGTTAAATATTAATTAAAAAATCATTAAAATTTTGAACATGAAAAAACAATTTATTTTATTAGCCTTATTTGGAATAATAGGTTTTCAATCGTATGCACAAGTAGCAGATAAAGCAGAAGATATCTCGCCGTTATTAATTGGTGAAGTTTTTCCGGATATACTTTTAAAATCACAAGAAGCAAGTGAGCATTCTATTCTAAATATTCTAAGTGAAAAACCAACAGTTATCCTTTTTTACCGTGGAGGCTGGTGTCCATATTGTAATGCCCATTTGGCTGAAATCCAAGAAGCTGAAAGTGAAATTATAGAACTAGGCTATCAAATTGTTGCTATTAGTCCCGATACACCAGAAAATCTGACAATTACAGATGACAAAAATAAAATTAACTATAGTTTGTATTCAGACAGCGATGGAAAGCTAATTAAAGCCATTGGTATTGCCTTTAAAGCTCCTGAAAAATATGGTCAAATGTTAAGTAAAAAATCAGGAGGTTTAAATGAAGGTTTTTTGCCTGTACCTTCTGCCTTTGTAGTTGATACTTCAGGTAAAATTTTATTTGAATACATCAACCCAGATTATAAAACAAGATTATCATCATCATTATTACTTGCTGTGTTAAAAAATATGGATAATGAAAAGTAATATACTTCATTTAAAAGAAATTTAGTAAATTGAAAATTCAATAGGAATCTATAATTACTTATCCTAATTGTAGATTCCAAAAAGAAGAAACAATGCCTGACGATGCTTCTTGTTTTTTTTATGAATTAGTAATTAGTGCTTATCCGTAGTTTTTCTATAGGTATTATAAAATAATCTTATAAAAACTCGTAGCCTTCAATAGCCAAAATCACTCAAATGTGAACAATACGGAATTGAAAAACTGAACTAAAAAATAATTAAGAAACAGAAAATGAAAAACTTACTTCTTTGTTGGATTTAAATTTTGTAGCGTGATCCAGAATTGAACTGGAGACCTCCGGGTTATGAACTCAATGTTTAAAAAATATTAAACCATTTTATTGGGCTCCCGAGCTATATTTTTGCAAAAAGGTGTTCCAAAACGTGTTCCAAATTTAGATTGATATGTTATACAAATACTTGATGCAATTTAGTAAAAATTATTAGAAGGATTGTAGTGATTGAAACATTTAATTATTACACTTATAAATTTTTTATTTTGTTATAAGTTTAGGTATTTACCAGATACTGGGTGCATTCCTCTAGATTTGAAACTTTTGTCCTCCAAACAAAGATTTCTCCTGTCAAATTACAGATTTTCTATTTCTTAAATACAAAACCTTGTGAGTCTTTATATTCGATTTAAATTAGTTAATATGAGCCTATGCTTAACAGCTAAGTGAAGCGTATTACTCAGGATCTATAACCTTAACGCCTTAAGATGTAAGTTACATCTTTTAAAAATGTTAGTGAGTGCGTAATATTCATGTGCTATTTCTAATCAACCATTTTTTTAGTATATTTGATATGCTATGAAAAATAACCTACCAAAAATCACTCTGAAAAGGGATGTTGTAAAAAATATTGATTCCATTCAAATGTATTTTAAATACAATGATGAACTATTGAATATCATTAGAGGACTAAAAAGGTTTAAATGGAGTTCTTCTATAAGATGCTGGCACGGAGAATTCAATCAAAATAATTTGAATCTAATTAGGCAAACATTTAAGGATATAGTTATCCTTATAGATGATAACTCCCTATACACAGCTCCAACGATAAAGCGAATTAAAGTTAATAGAAAATTGTCCGAAGAAAACTCAGTGGTAATGGATTCTTTTATCAAGTATTTAGAAGGAAGGAGATATAGCCGCAGCACCATTGAAACCTATGCCATTTTTATAGGTGATTTTTTAGAATACCTTAAAAAGAAATCAATAACAAATACAACCAACAGAGATGTTGAATTATTTATTGAAGATGTATTCATACCTAA
>NZ_QEIH01000017.1 GCF_003260195.1 Lutibacter citreus | reverse complement strand
CAGTATATAAAATATTATAATAATGAAAGAATTAAACTAAATTTAAAAGGAATGAGTCCGATTCAATATCGAACTCATTATTATCAAAATTAATTATAAATTTGTCTAAACTTTGGGGTGCAGTCTACTTTCTATCTGTGATTTATTTGCTACTTTAGTGCTTAAAACACGCAACTAATCTTATACAACAACGTTAGCCACTATTACGGAAAAAAATAGAAAAGCTGATTCTAGAAATAGAAAGTTTAAATAAAATGATTAAGTAACAGATTATAGATTCTACTAAAAAATCGTATGATAATTGATTACAAACTAGAGAAAATTTTTCCTTTAATGTTTCTAATAATTGGAATTACATTAATTCTAGCTGGAATATTCCTAACTGGAATGAATTTATTGATTTCAACAAATTCAACATCATTTATTGGAATATTAACTCTATTAATTGGAGTTATAATTGTCTTTATGAGAAAAGGTACTTTATTCGACTTTGATAAAAAGAGAATAAAACATTATGTAGGACTCTTTTTTATTAAAATTGGTAAATGGGATACTACCGAAAACTATTCTTTCATTTCCGTATTACATTTAAATCAAAAAAGTATTGGATATAGCCGAACAGGAGTACAATTTTCAGAAAAAAATAAAATTTTCAGAATTTATTTGTTAAACAGAACACATCGAGAAAAATTGAAAATCACAGATTTTAATGATTTGAAAAATGCAGATTTAGAAGCTAATAAAATTGCAAGAATTATGAATATAGAATTTGTGAAATATAATCCGATATAAAAAAAACAGTGGCTAACAACTCATAAAATTTATGCTTACATTTAAACTAAAATTTAAACCGACAAACATTCAACAAACGATTTGCTACGTCCGAAAAATCTCCGATTTTCCAGTCGCACAAATCTTATAAAAGCCCGTTCTACGCAATTTGACCAAACCAACAAAAATTGTTCATAAATTTAAAATTTTTGGATTTTAAGAAAGAAAAAGTGAAACCGAAATTGAAACTAAGTAAAACGAAGGAATAAATTCTAAGAAACTTGAAAAACGAAACCGAAATAGAAACAGAGTTGGAATTGGAGAAATGGTTGAAAGACAATTGTTATCCAATGAAAAGTTATAGTATAAATGGAAATTTCATTTATGAAGGTTGTGGAATTGAAAATAATGGAGGACTTTATCTTTGGTACTATACAGAACGTGGAGAAAAAACTACTTTGGAATATTTTGCCACCGAAAAAGATGCTGTTCAATATGCTCTAAAACAAATAAAATCTGATAAACACTCAAATCGGAATTTTATTGGAATGTATAAAGAAAACGAAGAAGTTGAAAGAATAATATTGGAACTCAAAAAACGTGAAGTTGAATATTGGACTGACAAAATTCCTTATGGAGGAATAAACGACTGGAAAACTCGAATTTTTGTAATTGGTTGCGGAATTAAAAAAGTAACGGATTTGATACAAAACGAAGAAAAAACTGCGTAGAACACCGTATATAATTTATTGCTGGCTTTTTGCCTACTTGCGAAAGTCCTCTCGGACTTTCTTGGTCGGTAATTATTTACTAAATTAGTTGCTTGAAACACGCAACAAACCATATACAACAACGTTGTAATGCATTATGAAAGAAACTTTTAGATATATAATTCCAACACTGATTATTATCGTTTTCATTTATTTGATTACAAACAACCAAACTGAATTTGATTCAAGTGATTATTTGAGTTTTGGAATGATATTTTTGACTTATTTTTATGTGATATTTACTTGGGAAATGTTGGAAAGAATGAGAACAGAATCTCATTTAGAAAAAAGACCCTATTTAATTGCTGATTTTGATAGCCCGAAAAGTAATTTATCGTTTTACATTAAAAATATAGGAAAAACACCAGCGAAAAATGTAAAAATTAAAGTAAATCCAGATATTAAATTACGAGATTCCGACACAATAAATACTACATTATTTAAAGGAAAAATTGAATTTTATCCACCGAGTAAAAAGACTGAAACGTACATAACAACAACTTCAGATTTTTTCAAAAACAATCCTGATAAATTTACTATTGATTTAGAATATATGGATTCGTTTAACAATAAATTTACTGAGGTTATTACACTTGATTTGAATCATCATAAAAAACAGAGCTATATTGTTGAAAAGGAATTGAAAGATTTAATTAAGAGCCTCGAAAACATAAAGAAAGCAATAGAAAAAAAATAACGCATTACAACAACTCATAAAATTTATGCTTAAATTCGAACTGATATAAACGACAAACATTCAACAAACGATTTGCTACGTCCGAAAAATCTCCGATTTTCCAGTCGCACAAATCTTATAAAAGCCCGTTGTGGTTTATACGATTAAAAACTCAAAAGAAAATATTTGCTATGATTTTGAATTTTAGGATTTTTCCAATATTAATGATATTATTACTTTTATGTATTAGTTGTTCAACAACAAAGAATATTTCTAAAAATGAATTGGAAAGTTATGACGTTTTAAACTCAATTACTCAAAAACAGAAAAGTGGAAAAATTTATTATTTGACAATAAATAATATGTATGACAAGACTGATTTATCAAAATATATAAATCCAAAATTTTTAGATTTTCCATTATGCATAAATAATTCAATTAATCCAGCAAACATATTTGAGGAATCTGATTTTGAATATATTAAAAAACAATTTAATGAATTACAGATAATTAAAATTAGAAAACCATTAATAAAACATAAATCGGCTATAACGAAAATTAAAGGAAAGAATGAAACTTCTTTTATGACTTTTCCGATAGTTTTTAAAAATGGGAATTATGCAATTTACTATTCTGAGTCAAGATATGGAGGTGAATTCAGTTTATTAAAAAAGGAAGGTGAAAAATGGGAGAAAATTTGTTCTACTTTATTATGGATTGAATAAGTACAAACCACAACACCTCATAAAATTTATGCTTACATTTGAACTAACAAAAACGACAAACATTCAACTAACGATTTGCTACAACCGAAAAATCTCCGATTTTCCAGTCGCTCAAATATTATAAAAAATCGTTGTAAGCAATTTAAAGAAACATAGTAACTATGAAGAAAATTTTTAAAATTATTGGAGGATTAGTCCTAACACTTTTGGTTATTGGAGCAATTATATTTTTCTTCTTTCCGAAAGTACTGGTTGACCAAGCCAATGCAAGTTATGCAAGAGCAGGAAATCTGGAAAAAAAGACAATTTCAGTCAATGACTATAAAGTACATTATTACGAAACTAAAAACGCCGATGACAAACCCAATTTGGTATTACTTCACGGAATGGGAGATGACAAAAGTAGTTTCTTGCAAACAACTAAATTACTTTCTGAAAACTACCATTTAATTTTACCTGATTTGGCGGGTCACGGGGAAAACGAAAGAAAACAAGGACTTGATTATTCAATTAATGGACAAGCGACATTCTTAAAATCGTTTTTAAAAAAAATTGACGTAAATAAATTCAATCTTATAGGCAACTCGATGGGCGGACATACTGCTGCATCTTATGCTATTAAATATCCAAATGATATAACTCACTTGATTTTATTAAACGCTGCTGGAATAAAACTCGATGAACACGTTGTATATGGTGGATTTGGAAAAGAAATCGAGAACAAAGAAGAACTTGATGCAGTTCTAAAAAGAGTTTTCTACAAAGTACCTGACCTTCCTGGGCCAATCGCAAATTATATGATAGAACAGATAAACAACAGTAAAGATTTTGTTGATGGAACTTTAATTCCTGCAATCAAAAACGGAGAATACTTTAATTTGAAAAACAATGTTCAAAACATAAAAGCACCGACATTAGTACTTTGGGGAAAACACGACGATGTAGTCAAATTTAATGTAGCCGAATATTATAGAGACAGCATACCGAATTCTGAATTAAAATTAATCGAAAATGCTTCTCACTCACCGCAACTTGAAGTACCTGAATTGGTCGCAAAAGAAGTGAAAAAATTTATTGAAAGTCGGAATTAATGAATAAGTCAGTTCAAAAACTGCTTACAACAAAGGCTATAATTAATACGGGTTTTGGTGATTAACCCAAAGTTTAGGGATATTTACGAAGTCCGCCAAATCTTTTTGATTTGGCTTTATAAAAAAAAGATAAAACAAAATAAAAAGTTTTGGCTAAGTGCTTAATCGAAAGTTCACTACTTTTAATTCCCGTACTAACCATAGCCGAGACGTTAGCGAAAATTTAAAACCAATCGATATGAATAAAATAATACTTACTTCAATTAGCATAATTTTTGCTTGTAATTCAATTTTCGGACAAACTAACGAAGAAAAATATGCGAAAGATGTAAAATCATTAGATGCAATAATAAATGCATATTATGATGTCATTTCAGGATCGAGTAATGAACCCTGGGAATTCGAAAGAGATAAATATATTCATTCGGACAATGCTGATATAACAAGACTGGACGAAAGTGGAAAAGCGGAATCACATACTCTTGAAGCGGAATATATACCAGTCGGATTATATCCGAAAGAGGATTTTTACGAAAAGGAACTTAAAAGATTAGTTAGTAAATATGGAAATATAGCACAAGTTTGGAGTGCGTTTGAAATTCGAACTGAACCAAATACTGAATCCAATATTAGAGGACTTAATAGTATTCAACTTCATTATGAAAATGGGAGATGGTGGATAGACAGTTGGACTTGCGAAATGGAATCTGAAAATAGTTCAGTAGTGACTGATTTTATGACTAATGAATAAAAAACTTTTGCTAACACCTCATAAAATTTATGCTCACATTTAAACTAAATAAAGAACGGACAAACATTCAACAAACGATTTGCTACGGCAGAAAAATCTCCGATTTTCCAGTTGCACAAATCATATAAAAACTCGTTGGGCAACATTACGAAAAAAGAATTTAGGTACGAATATTGATAAATAAATTACTGAAATTTATAAAAGATTATTATGAAAAAAACTATTATGACACTTTTCCTTTTAGGACTAGTAAACCTCTCATTTTCTCAAAATTCTTCAATAGAAAAATCTGTTACAGGAATTCAAATTGGATTTTTTGGAACAGAAATTTATAATGAAACAAGATTATCTGATAAAATTGCTTTAAGGAGTCAATTTGGACTAAATGCTGGAATATTTGGAGGTTCGATTTATGAAAAAACTGGATTTATTTTTTATCCCGAATTATCAATTGAACCAAAATGGTATTACAATCTTGACAAAAGAGTAAGTAAGAATAAAAACATTAAAAATAACGGAGCTAATTTTTATTCGCTGAATATTCAGTATTCGCCAAATTGGTTTGAGATTTCTAATTATGACAATTTAGAAGTTTATAATACATTATCTATAATTCCAACTTGGGGATTTAGGAGAAATTTCGCAGAAAAATTCAACTATGAATTTAGAATTGGTCTAGGTTATGGAGTGTCATATAGAGATTCTGAATATTTAGAAAATGAAAAAGGAGCAATTATGGATTTAGGATTTAAGATTGGATATGATTTTTAAATAAAACGATTGCCCAACACCTCATATAATTTATGCTTACATTTGAACTAACACAAACGACAAACATTCAACTAACGATTTGCTACGGCAGAAAAATCTCCGATTTTCCAGTCGCACAAATCATATAAAATCACGTTGTAAGTAATGCAGAAAAACCAAGAAACCGAGTGAAAAAGACAATATTTGAAATTACCAAAATGGACTGTCCTTCAGAGGAAAATCTAATCCGAATGAAATTGGATGGAATTTCAAGTATTGCGAATTTGGACTTTGATATTCCGAACCGAAAATTGACCGTTTTTCACAGCGGAGAAATTGATCAAATAGAAAAGTCAGTTATCGAACTGAATTTAGGCGGAAAGAAAATCTCGACTGAACAAACCGACCAAACAGAATTTAAAGAAAACGAAAGCCAAAAAAAGTTACTTTGGTCTGTACTCGTTATAAATTTTGCGTTTTTCATAATCGAAATGACAACAGGAATTATCTCAAAATCTATGGGACTTGTTGCAGACAGTTTAGATATGCTTGCGGATAGTTTCGTTTACGGAATTAGCTTGTTTGCGGTTGGAGGAACGTTGATAAAGAAAAAGCTGATTGCAAAACTTGCTGGATATTTTCAAATAACACTTGCGATTATCGGATTTGTGGAAGTTTTAAGAAGATTCTTCGGAGACGAGAAACTTCCCGATTTTTCGACAATGATTATCGTTTCGATTTTTGCACTTATCGCAAACGGAATTTGTCTTTACATTTTGCAAAAGTCAAAGAGTAAAGAAGAGGCACATATGAAAGCAAGTATGATTTTTACTTCGAATGACGTAATTATCAATTTAGGAGTTATAATCGCTGGACTTTTGGTAAATTGGTTGAGTTCTAGCAAACCTGATTTGATTATTGGAACAATCGTTTTCGCATTGGTAATTCAAGGAGCATTTAGAATATTAAAATTAAGTAAGTGAAAGAAAAAAGCACTACTTACAACAACTGGTATATTTTATTGTTTGGTTCTAGCACACTTACGAAAATCCTCACGGATTTTCTTGGTCAGTAATTATTTACTAAATTTATAGCTTAAACACTCAACAAAACATACCAAAAACCGTTGTAAGTAATGCGAAAATCGTGCTGAAATTGAACATTTGAACTAAAAAACGCCAACGCACAAACAGCACATTTATTTTTTTTGCCAACGCGAAAAGCCAACGCTAAAAAAATAAAAGAGCTGTTTCTTGCCAACGCTCAGATAGGATTGAGGAAATCCGTAAAGCAATAAACAAAAAAATAAATACATTAGCCAAATTGAATTATTCTGTACACATTAGCTAAAGCTAAAAAACAAAAGAGCTATTTTTAGCAAACGCACAAAAGAACTGATAAAAAGAGAATGAATGGCATACCATAATAATGAAGATATTTTTGATGAAGAACCTATAGAACTGATAATAAGATTCGAAAATAAATCAGTAAATACTCTTGATAAACAGAATAAAGGAAGCTTTGAGGAATTAAAAAGATGGATTGAAAATAAAACAATAAAATGCTTCTTTCAAAAAAAAAACGAGGATGAACATAAAGTAGTTTTTCAAGTTGAAAATAAGCAAATAGAATTTGTTTTAAAATGGCAAGAGCAAACTTTCGACTATAAAACAATAATAAATCAAAAATCGAAAAATGTAATATCTGAAATTCAACAACTCAATTCAGATGAATATACTGTTACTGAAAATTGTTCAGTAAAATTGATTGACTTCAAAAAAGCCTATCGCTCACAAAGAGAATTAGAAGATTTATTTAGCAAAATATGCAATCTTGAAATTTCGCCAAAATCAGAAATTGAAAATCAGCAAGAAATTTGGGATAAATGGATTGAAGCTCAACAACTCATTCTTAATAAAAATTCTCAACCATTAGAAATAGTCAGATACGACCAACCTATAAATATTCACGAATCACTCTATCAATTTCGAGTTAAGTTAAAACAAGAAGAAAATCTAGAGTTTAAGAATATTGAAAAGACTATTTCAGAAGAACCTTTCAATTTAAACGAAAGAATAAATCCAGATGGAAGTCTGTTTTTGAGATTAAAAGATATTAGTGATGTACTAGATAGAGTTATCCAAAAAGATTTTACAACCATACTCGAAAGGAATAATCAAATTGCTTGTGTTCTTAAAATCACACCTTTTTCTATATCAAATAAAATTAGTCAAACATTTAACAATCGTTTTAGAGTTTCAAATAATAGCGATACAATTAGTGTTTACATAAATAATTTCTCTCAAAAAAAAGAAGTTATAGATAAAATGTTTTTAGAGCAATTTTACTTTAAAAGTTATGGAGCAGAATTTGAAATTGATTGGCATTGCAATATAAAATTAGATAAAGACTTAAATATTAGCGACAATTTACTCAGACGATTAAGACACAATGTTTTTTCACGAAAGCATAATGAAATTGATAGTCTTAAAAAAATGTACCAAGAATTAATCACAATTTTCGGAAAAGAAAAAGTTAAGTCAAAGGTATATTTACAATTCGACCAATCTAGAGTTAACGAACAAGTAACATTTGAAAACTCAACATTTAAAAACACTTTTTGGACTGAAATAAAACGAGAATTTTATTCATTCGATTTTGATACAAATGTTAGTGAATCACAACAAACTGTTGCTTTTGAATTTATAGATTATTCAGATTTAAAATTAAAATACGACAAAATAAAATCTTTAAATAGATTTAACATAATGCTCTCGGCATTAAATGACGATTTTAAATTCAAAGTAAAAATTGACATAATTGCTAAGAAATCTAAAAAAGAAGAGTTCTTAGATAAAACTAAACATCTTGCAGGTTCTGAGTTTTATATAGATAAAGGAGAAAATTTTGAATACAATAAAAGACAAGTTGCAATAGGTAATTTAAATGGCCGAAATTCAGACTTCAATTATTATGTTTTCAATTTACCATATAAATGGTCAGATGATAAACGTCAAACAGATAAGTTCTTCAAATTTATTGAAGAAAAACCTAAAATAAAATTTGTAACACCAAATCTAAGAGGCGACCAAGCAAAAATATCTTGGCTAAATGAAGCAATGAATAAAATTACTAATCCAAAAGAAGGATTAGACTTAAAACCAGTAAACGAAAAAATCAAGGATTTCATTTTTGATAGTTCAAAAGCTGAAGAAATATATAAAAACCTCTCTAAAGATGAGGAAGAATGGAATGAATTAAAAAGACACGAATTACTAATCTTAAACGATTCTCAAAGAAAAGCTGTTTTATCTGCTTTAAATTGTACAGATTTAGCATTGCTTCAAGGTCCACCAGGAACTGGAAAAACAACAGTAATTGCAGAAATGATTTGGCAAATGGTAAGAGTAAATCAAGAACAAAAAATTCTCTTAACCTCTGAAACAAACCTTGCTGTAGATAACGCATTAGAAAAATTACTCAACAAGAATCATACACTAGTAAAACCAATACGTTTTGGAAGAGCTAGTAAATTTGAGGAAGAAGGAAAAAAATATGCGTTTGAACGAATAATGAAATGGGTTGATGGAAAATTTGAAACTGATGATAATTATGAAAATGAAGTTTTAGAAGAAGATAATGTTGAAATAGTTGAAGAAGATTTTTACAATAATTCTGTACAATTATGGATGCGAAGAATTGCTGACAATTCTCAACAATCTAATTCAAAATATAGTGACATTATGAAAGATTGGGCTTTTGAAATGGCTCAGCCTGATAAAGAAATGAAAACCTTATTTAAAGATAAATACTTTAAATATGCAAATGTTGTTGGTAGCACAAGTAGTTCAGCCGGAAGTCCAAATTTTGGAGCGGATTATCAAAGAATTTTCAATGATTATGAAGGAGAATTAGAAATTGGACAATTATATAAAAAGACTAAGAACCTAAGCAAAAAATACAATGATTTTAACGGCAGATATCAAGGAATGAATCTATTCGATATAATCAAACCTATTGAATTTGATACTGTAATAACGGATGAAGCAAGTAAAGCAACACCGCCAGAATTATTATTACCAATGTGTTTTGGACGCAAAAATATTATAATTGGCGACCATAAACAATTACCACCAATGCTTCACGATAAGACTTTCAAAGAAACATTAGAATCACTTGAAACAACAGAAGCAAAAGAATTAGCATCTGAAATTAATAAGGACTTTGTAGAAACTTCTCAATTTGAAAGATTAATAATGCATCCTAAAGTTTCACCAACCATTAAATCTACATTTAATGAACAATATAGAATGCATCCAAAAATCAACAATGTAATCAAACAATTCTACTTAGATGAAGGTGGTTTAGAACCTGGAAAACCTATAAAGGAAAATGCAAATGACACCAATCTAAATAATCCATTTTCTAGACATCACGGATTTTTACTTAATAAGTTTATAAATCCAGACATCCATACTATTTGGGTTAATGTAGATGAACCAGAAGAATTAAGCGGAACATCAAGAATAAATAATTATGAAATTGAAGCTGTTGAGCTCGTCATAAAACTACTAAAAAAATCAAATGGATTTGAAGAGTATATGAAACATTGGCAAAACAGTAACGACCAAAATAAAGTTCAAGAAGAACAAGAAATTGGTTTAATTAGTTTTTATGGACATCAAGTATCAAAACTGAAAGAAGTTGCCTTAAAAGCAAGAAACAAATATGATATTCCAGTTCGATTAAATACTGTGGATAAATTTCAAGGTATGGAAAGAAACATCATTATTGTTTCAACAGTAAGGAGCGATAAAAAGATTGAAAACGGAATAACAAAAATGAATAAAGATATTGGCTTTGCTAAATCACCAAAACGATTAAATGTTGCTCTATCAAGAGCAAAACGATTATTGATTGTTGTAGGCAATAAAAATATGTTCTATAAATTTAAAGATAATGCTGGAATTCAAATTTACAAAAATGTAATTGACACAATTAAAAACGAAGGGATTGTTGTTGATTTTAGGGACTTAAAAAAAGAATTTGGAGATGACTAATGACTTAGAATACAACATATTTAAAGCAATAGAACAAGATAAAAAACTAACAGAAATATATCTTGGTTATAAACCTTTTGACTGGTTTTTTACAAAAGCAAAGTATTCTGCAACTTGTACAGAAGCAGTTGAATTTACATTGTTTGACAAGACTATTTGTGGTTTACTAAATATTGAAAACGCATTAAGTTTTGACGAAATAGGAAAAATTTTAGGATTTAACGTAACAGACAATCCATCTCAAAAAAAATATAAAGATTTTGCTGAATATGAAATCTTGAAAGATGCTTTACAAAGTTTAGAAGAATTTGAAATGATAACTACTGGAGATAATTCTTATTCTTATTGTCAATTGACAGATATAGGAAAGGAATATTTTCAAAAAGGCAAAAAATTTAAAGTCCATACAAATAAGCGATTTGAGTTATATTTTGACAACACAAATAATGACCATTCAATAGCAAAAGATAATTTTGAGTTTTTGAAAAGTGTTAATATTGAAGAAAACTCAATTAATTCTGCAATCAATTATGAAGATGAACAACTACTAAAATCATTTTCAGAAAATCAAATTCCTGAAATTTATAATGTTGAAAAAATGAATTCTTTTAAGGATTCTGTTCTAATCGAAAAAGAACATAAATCTGCTACTTTATATGCAGTCTTTTTGGTTGATGCAATTTCTGGAAAATATAGAACTCTTGTTTATGAAGAATATTCAAAAACAACTAATGATTACTTTTCTTCATATTTAAACGAAAACAAAGTAAGCGCAGACAATTTGTTTTTTCAAATTTTACGAAAGTATGGTATTTATCAAAATCCAAATTCTAATGATTTTTCATATCGAGAAGTAGTAATTAAATCTCAAAAAGAAATTGAAAGGATAATAGCTGAGGATAAAAATATTTCTGAAAAAATCGCAAAAAACATCAATCAACTAGAATTTATTGAACCATTTATGTTTATTGATAAATTAGATACAATTATCAAAAATTCAGAAAATGAAGTTTGGTTAATGTTTAATAAAGTTTCAGGTTTACTAATTGAAACATTATCTAAAATTATTATCGACATAAAAGATAAATATCTTTTCATTTATCTTCCTGTTAGTGTTGATTTAGAAACTGAATTAGAAGAGTTTAAAAGTAAAGTTTCAGAAACTTTAAATTCATATTTAATAATTGGCAACATAGATGAATTTAACGTAATAACTGAAAACTCAAACAATACATCTATATATAAAAAAGAAATTTTTCCTTTAGAAATAAATAAAAAATCAATCAAATATCAATTCGTTAAAAAGTATTCAAATGTAGATATTAAAGAACATATTGACGTTTTTAGACGAGATTTTGCTGATGAGTATGTGGAAAGTATTAGTAATGAAATAGACTCTCTAATTGCCGAAAAAATAAATAGTGATGATTTATCTAATTATAGCATAGAAGAAATTGAGGATATTGATTTTAAAATAATCCCTTTTAATAAAGTAACTGAACACGATTTAATTTTAAGTGAAATTAAAGAAAATAAGATAGCATTACTAAATGCTGTAAAAAATGCAAAAAACGAGAAAATAGAATCCTTCATTACGTCAATGTTAGAAGAACTGAAAAGTTTAGAGTTATCTGAAGAAAGAAAATTTAAAACTTTACAATCAAAAATAAATAAAGAGAAAGAAAAATTTAAAGAGATAGAATCTGGTTTATTTTTAGAATTGGAAAAGAAGTTTTTACTTAAAGAGAAAGAGTTTGAACTAATAAAAAAGAGGAAATCAATAATTATTGACACAAATATTCTAATAGAAGAACCTAAAATAATTGATATAATTGGTTCGCTTCAAAATATTATTTTTTCTGCTAAAGTCATTGATGAACTAGATGGTTTAAAAAATAGAAGTGAAACTAAAGAAAAGGCACAAGAAGCAATTAGAGAAATCCGCAAACATCAAAAAAATAGAAATATAAGCTTCAATACAAGTAAAGTTGATAACTTACCTGATGATTTAAATAAAAAATCACCTGATAATATGATTTTATCTGTTGCATTGCAATACCAAAAAAGAAACCCTATTCTTTTAACTAATGATAAAGGTTTGCAGATTAAAGCTGAAATGCTAGAGATTCCAGCTAAAACAATTACTGAATTAACATCTTTACTTTCTCTTAGCAAAAGAAATAGAACCAACAATAGAAAAAAACGATAATATGTCTTGTTTTGAAACATCCACTTTCCTGAAAAATCCTCAAGTATTTAAAACAGAGGTTTTTATTGAAGCAGTTGAGAAATTTAACTGGGAATATGAAATTAAAAGTGATAATGAAGTTATTGTTACTAAAATACCAAATACAAAGCTTCACGGAGAATATGCAATAAAAATTAAAAATGGAACAGTAACCTATAACAGTTATTACCTGAAAAACGGAAAAGAATTAGTTAAAGAATTACAGAGTGAGTTTTTTACGTTGAATGTTGAATACGCAAAAAAAACAATCCTGACTGAATTTGAAAGTGTTGGGTTTACTTTAAAAAAAGATTATGACTTTGAACCAAATGAAGAAGTGAAAGAGAAGTTTTTTATGGTTGGTTATTCTAAACTAGAAAACGAAGATGAAAAACGAACTGAAATAGAATTTTCAATTCTAAAAGATGGTACTATAATTTCTGATTCAAACTATATTCCATATGATGTTCACGAATTAGCTGATAAAGCAATGGAAGGTATAGAAAGGTCATTCGGAAATACTAGAAGAGAAGGAATTGAAATTAAAAGGAAAGAAATACCTGTAAGATATAAAAACAAGTCTTACTGTAGTGCTTCAAATAAAATCATAGCAAAAAACTAAAATAATGGAAAAATCATTTGAAGATTTAAAATATATGCTTGATGCAAATTATCCACTAATTTATCTTGCATCGCCAGAATATGGTAGAATTATACAAAAAGTTCGAAGTACTGCTTATCGTAAAGGTTATACGTTTAGTACTTGGGATATTGTAGATGGATTACAAATTCATAACAAAGATGAAAATTCGAATAAATTAGATAAAGTTGAAAAGCATCCTAATAATGGTGAAACTAAAAACCCAGATTCATTTCTTGAATTTTTATTAAAAGGTAATAATGAGAATCAAGAATCAAAAGAGATTTTCATTATTGAAGATGCACATAAACAGTTTCGAGACGAAAAGTTTGTGGTTCAATTAAGAAAACTCACACAATATTTTAAAGTATTAAACAAACACTTATTGTTATTATCGCCATTTTTTAAATTGCCTATTGAATTAGAAAAGTATGTTACAGTTTTAAATATGCCTTTACCAGATAAAAACGATTTAGAAAAAAGACTGAAAGTAATAACAAAGGATGAAGTTATAAATGAAGATTTAAAAAACCTAATTCTTGATGCAGGTGCTGGATTAACAGATGTTGAAGCTGATTTGGCTTTTCGTTTAGCAAAAGAAAAAGTTGGGTTAAATAGTAAAGATGCAATTAAAATTATAGCAAGCGAAAAAGAACAAATAATAAAGAAAAGCGGTATTCTAGATTACTATCATACAACAGAAAATTTAGATTCAAGCGTTGGCGGTTTAGACAGTTTAAAAGTTTGGTTGAAACAAAGAAGCAAAGCATTTGAAAGAAAGGCGAAAGCGTTTGGTTTAAAAGAACCAAAAGGAATGTTGCTTTTAGGTGTTCCTGGAACTGGTAAAAGTTTAACAGCAAAGGCAATTGCTACAGAATGGAATCAACCATTATTAAAATTAGATATAGGCAAAGTATTTCAATCAGAAGTTGGTAGTAGTGAAAATAATATCAGAAATGCAATAATGACAGCAGAAGCAATTGCGCCTTGTGTTTTATGGATAGATGAAATTGAAAAAGGTTTAAGTACTGGTGGTGGTGAAAAAGATGGAGGAACAAATTCAAGAGTGTTTTCAACTATATTAACTTGGATGCAAGAAAAAACTAAACCAGTTTTTGTAGTTGCAACTGCCAACAATATAAGTAATCTGCCACCTGAACTTTTAAGGAAAGGTCGTTTTGACGAAATCTTTTTTATAGACTTACCAACAAGAAAAGAAAGAAAAAATATATTTGAGATTCATCTTAGAAAAAATAATCAATTAAATATAACTGACTTCAATCCCATAATTGAAGAATCTAAATATTTCAATGGTGCAGAAATTGAAGAAACTGTAAAAGAAGCAATGTTTAAGGCATATATTGAGAATAATGAAGAACCAGCTATTAAATTATCTCATCTAATTGAATCAGCCAAAGCGATTGTTCCGCTTGCAATTACTATGAAAAATAAAATTGACGGATTAAGAGATTGGGCATCAACAAGAGCTAGACCAGCAAGTTCTGATACAGATAAAGAAGATTTAAAGAAAGATGAAACTAAAACTCAAACATTGACAAAAAGAGAAAAGGAAGAAGATATATTTTAGAATACGAACCTTATGAAAATAGACTGACTGAAAACAAAAGGACTAAAAAGAATATGAATTGAATGAAAAGCCAACGCTCAAAGCCATACACATTCGCAATTCGCTACAGCCAAAGCTACGCCAAAAATTGCAAAAGAGTATGTCTTGCCAACGCTCACATTTGAACTAAATAAGAAACATCGGAAAAACAACCTGAATGAAAAAAGCACTACTTACAACAAAGTACTGTGGTAAAAAACAAGTAAAAATTGATTAATTTTCACAAAAGTACTTCTATAGGTGTCATCGTATATTAATCCTGATTTAGCTCAAAAAATAACGGATCAAGCAGTATATATTT
>NZ_QEIH01000016.1 GCF_003260195.1 Lutibacter citreus | reverse complement strand
GATGAGTAATTTTAAATCGAAACCTACTTTTTTATACGTTTTTTTTCGGCTGGGTTGTTTTTGTTCTTTCATCTTTATTTGTAATAAGTTGTCTAATTTTTAGTCAACCTATTTCAGGAAAGTACATCTCTCTAAATCACTCAATCATTAGAAAAACAAGAAATAAACAACAACTAAAAAAGATTAAAAAAAAACAGAAAATTAAACACAAAAACCTTTTTAAAATAGCTCTATTTCTTGTTTTGTCTCTTTATACCTCAAATTTTAATAAAAAAAATACGAGTCCCTATATTGTTTATAAAATGCAATGTTTTAATACAATTAATAAAGAGAGCCTGTTTTTATTTAAATTGGCTCTCTTCTGTTTAGAGTTGTTTATACCTAAGTTTTTATATAATTGTCTGAAATTTCCGCCCACCTTATATACCTTTTTTTTCTTCAGATTTGTTAAATTCTGATTGATATTTTTCTAAAAATTTCTTTTGTCTCTCAATCATTTGTTCTCGCATTTTATCAATCTCCATAAAGTCTTTTCCAAAACTGCTTCCAAAAAAATCGTCATTAAAAAAATGCTTGCTAAATAGTGAATCTTGAGAAAAAACATCTCCAGGTACTTTATTTTCAAACTGATCAAAATTTGTAAAAAATCTTGATTTAAAAGATTGCAGCAAACTATCTTTATCCATAGATGACAAATTATCAAACTTAGTATTAGAAGACCAAGAATAAATACTATCAAATCTTATTAAATTCCCATTTTCATCAAATTCTTTATCAACTTTCCAAGTTCCCTTAGGTTCTTCAACTACACTATTTTTATTTTTTTCTGGTTCTTCTTTTATTGTGTCATTTTTTTGTCCTTTACAACTAACACATAATAAAGTTAACATTAGTAATAAAATATATTTTTTCATAATTTTAAATTTAAAGTTAAACATCTTTTAAAATCACCATTATGACATAGCTATATCATATAAATAATTAAAATATATTGTTAATATTGAGACTGATAAATCAGTCTCAATATTAACATTTAAATAAAAATTTAGTGATACAATTATGAAATTTTAATACTTCTAGCTGGTTTTTGCTTAGCTTCCTCTTTTTTAGGTAAAAGAACACTTAAAATACCATCTTTATAGTTTGCATTAATCATTTCATCATTTACACTTTCTGGTAAATTAAAAGTTCTTTTGAATGAAGAATAACCAAACTCTCTACGCGTATAATTTCCTTCTTTTTGTTCATTTTCTTCCTTTGTTTCTGTAGAAATAGATAATACTTGATTGTCTATATCAAGATGAAAATCTGACTTTTTCATTCCTGGAACAGCTACTTCTAAAATAAAAGCTTCTGCCGTTTCTTTAATATTAACTTTTGGTAAAGTAATACCTGTATTAAAATTTGAAGAAAATACCGATGGTAATTCTATATTAAAAACATCATCTAACCAACTAGACAAAGTTGGGAAGTTTGCATTTGAATTTGTGTGTGTGTTTGTGTTTGCTAAACTTCCGTTTTTAGGAACATTTACTAAATTGCTCATAATTACAAAATTTTAAATTAAACAATATTTCAAATTTGAAATTTTTACGAATTCATATTGTTTTCAACAAATAAAATACCAAAACGGATAAAATGGATTATTAAATAATTATTTCCTTCTAGAATGTGTAATTTTGTCATAATTATGAATAATTGTCAGATTTAAATTAGGTGAATTTTTAAAATTTCAGATAAGAAATAAACGAAATAACAAAGGAATTTCTACAACTCATTTACATTTTGTAGTTTCCAATTGTAGTATGCTAAATTCTACTTTTCATAAAAAATTAATAAGCCTTTACAAGCAACTAAAAACCGCTATTTCTTTTTCTGTTATAATAAGTTTACTCCTTTATTTTAAGTAACTAATGCTCCTACTGCAAAATCAATTGCTTTTTGTGGTTTTTCTCCATTAATTAATTTAGTAGTTAATGAAGCTAAAAAAGAATCTCCAGAACCAATGGTATCAACCACTTTAATTTTATAACCACTATTATAAAATAGTTGATTTTTATATAATAAAACAGCACCATGCTTACCTTTAGTAACACAAATATGTGCTGTTTTTGTTTTCTGTGATATGAAGTATGTTTTGTTCTAAATTATGAAAAGGAGAACCTAAAAAAGCACTTATTATATACAATTCATCGTCATTAAATTTAATAAAATTGGCTTGCTGCATTAAATCAATAAGTATTTCTTTTGTATAAAAAGGAGCTCTTAAATTAACTTCAATAATAGCATATTTCTCAAACTTTAAAAGTTGATATAATGTATTTTCAGAAACAGAATCTCTCGTTATTAAACTACCAAAAGCATCAGCTTGTTTTACTAACTTTACCAATTCTTCTGTTAATGGAATTTCACCCCAGGCTTTTGGATGTAAAATTTCATAAGTAGCGGCTCCTTTCTCGTTTAATGTTACTGTAACTTTACCTGTTTTATAATTTTATAAAACCTCAACAGCTTTAGAATTTATTTGTAAATCATTTATTTATTGTAAAATTAATTTACCAATTCATAAATACCAACAGCACTTATCATGGCAACTTCATTTTTAAAAGATTTTAAACGAACTGCTGCATTTAAAGGTGCTCCTCCTAATTTTTTTATGAAAAGAATAAACATCCCATAAAGCCTCAACAAAACATACAATATTAGATATATTTTAATAAATATTAGATTCCATAGTTTGCTGATTTATAGAACTATTAAAAATACTTAACATTCTCTTTGCAATACCCGTCCAACCAAAATTACGACGTGCAAAACGTGCTCCTTCAACCGACATTTCGTTTCTTAATTTTGGATATAAAAGAGGCATTGCCATCATAGCACCAAACTCTTTTGGTCTGTGTGGATCTGCAAATAAACTTTGATTTCCAAAATCAATTAAATCACACAAACCACCATGAACCGTTATTACACTTGGCGTTCCACAAGCCATTGCTTCAATAGCAACCATCCCAAAGGGTTCATATCTAGAAGGCATTACAAAAATACTTGCAGATCTGTATACATTTGCCAAGTCTTCATCAGCAATGTAATTTTTCCACTTTATTTTATCCATTATTCCTATTTCTTTAGCTAATTCTTTTAATTTTTCTATTCCATCTCTATCTTGCTGAGAATCGCCACCAATAGCAGCTACTAATCTTGCTTCCGGACATAATTCAAAAACAGTTGGTAATGCATTTATTAATAAATCATAACCTTTATTATGCGCCATTCTCCCTAATACTAAAATATCTGTTGGTTTGATATCATATTTTAAACGGATTTTGTCATTTTCTTTAGATGGTACAGGATAAAATCTATTTTCATCAATACCTGGAGGAATCATACTACAGTTTTTTGTTAATACATCATACTGTTGTACTAATAAATCTACTTGCGGGAGTGTGGTTGCAATAACAAAATTACACATTTGATACACAAAATATTCTTTTCTAATTCGTTCTTTAAATCTATAGGTTTTTTCCATTTCTTTTTCATCCATATCACTTCCCATAGAATGTTGTTTCCACCAACCTAATGAATGAGGTGTATGCACATGACAAATACCTAACTCTTCTGCAATTTTTTGACCTGCCCAACCTGCATCCCAATAATGAGAATAGACAACATCATATTTCTTATTTTCTTTTTTAATAGCAGCTAAAGTATTTGTTACAAACTTTTTTAGATGATCATGCATGTCTTCTTTTCTAATGAATTTTTTCCCTCCAAAAGGAATCCTCCAAACACTAAAATTCTCATCTACATGATCATATTCTGGTTGATCTTCAAACTGCCGTGTAACTAAATCTACACGTTTACCTAATCTACTAAACCTATCTGCTAATTCTAACACATATACAACTTGACCTCCTGTATCTGGTTTTCCTAATTCTGCATGTGCACCTACATAGCCATGTAAAGAGATCATTAATATTGATTTCATATTTCTAGTTTTTAGTTTTAATTATTTTTAAATCGTGACAGGCTGAGATATATTGAGCAGCAGACCAAGCTTGATAAGCTTTCCCCATAGGTTTTCCTGTAGTTCCATGTGCCCATTCTGTAAATTCCCATTCTTCTGTAATTCCTTCTTTATTAATAAGTGCTAGTTTATGTAACTCAGCAATTGCAACGTCTTTAAACCCCAATTTATTTACAAATTTCACCCAAAATCCGCCAACAAAAGGCCAAATACCACCATTGTGATAATGGTTTGGTAAATTGAGGAGATTTACGGTATAATAAGGTTTCCAATCTGGATCTCCAGGGCTTACAACTGGATATACATTTGCAACAGGAAAAGGATCATTTACACCAACACCTAGCATAAATTTGAAGGTTTGATGTGCTTTTTCAGCATCTATTGTCCCATGTAAAAAGGCTAAAATATTCCCTAAAACATCACAACGCCAGCTAAAATCGAAAGGAGTTGTTTGCGCAATTAAATAAGAAGTATCTCCTAATGTAAATTGTTTTTCAGCGAAAGAAACCGATTGAAATAATTTTTGCTGGGTGGAAGGCCAAAAATTTTGAACAATCTCCTTTTTAATTACTTGAGACCATCTAATATATTCTCCTGCATCTTCATGATTCCCTAACATCTCTAACATTCGTCCAAAACAAACATTAGATCTATACCATAAAATTTCATCATATAAAATATTGTAACTTCTACCAAATAAATCGGTCCAATCTCCAGCTTCAGGAATTTCTAAAAGTGCATCATTATTACTATCATGTGCACCTAGCCATCTCATAGTTTCTTTAATATCACCAATATACTTTCTTAAAAATTGAATATCTTTTGTTACGTTAACATATTCATAAAATGCAATTACTACCCAAATACCACTATCTATTGAACAGATACCACCAACTCCTGAATAATCTGGCTCATTATTTTTTAACCTTACATTTGCAGGTATTTGGCCATTTCTAGAAATATTTTCTAATAATGTTATTAATGTCTGCCTTTGGCATTGATGAATTTCAGGATCATCTATTAAAGAAAGAGAACCAATTACAGTAATTGCACCATCTCTAGCCCAAACACTATGATAATTTTCATCTGTACCATTTGGAATGTTATCTTTTATAGAACATGCCGAAAAACCAAGTGGCGTAATATTTTTCTTTAGTGCTTCAATAGCTTTTAAATATCCTTCTTGAATTAGCACTATTTTTTCATCAGTATCTTCAAGAGCAATATTATCTAACTCTTTTTTTATAAAAAAATCATCTGAATGATCCTTCACTATATCCTCAATTGCAATTTCAGGTAAAATTCCATAAAAAATCAAGCCTTCAATAATACCATCTCCTTTTTCATTTTCTGTATGATAAACTTTTTTATGTTTTGTATATTTATACAATTCTTCATGTGCATTTGACACAACAATTCCCGAAACATCTTTCAAATCGAACATTGCCGAATCATTACCACTATCACCTGCTACTAAAACCTGATTTTCTTTTAAATTTAATCTTCTTAATAACCATCTTAAAGCATTTCCTTTATTTGCCCATTTTGGTAAAATATCTAAAAACTTATTGCCAGAATACACTACGTTTACATCCATATTTGCATTTGCAAAATCTTGAGCAATATCTTCTATCAATTCATTACTTGCATCATGAAAAAAATAACTTCTCTTATATGAGTGTTGAAATTTACTAGGTTGATCACTTATAGGGTGCTCTATTTTATGAACTATATTTTCTACAGATTCTAAATTCCAACCATCATCTAAAACATCATTAAACTCTTTTTCTACAGAATTGTCACAATAATTATAAATATGTGTACCAACACCAGAAATAATATAGTCTGGCTTTGGTAAAACGCCTTTGTCTATTAAATTTAAAACGTCATCTATTAAACGTCCGGTATTATAAGTTAAAACTACATTGTTCTGATTCTTATATTTTTCCCATACTTTTTTAAAGTTACTATTATATGTATGAAAATCTATTAATGTATTGTCTATATCAAATGATAATAATTCTATTTCATTCTCTTTTTTTATGCTTTGTAAGGTCATTTTAATATTTTTTTTAAGGAGAAAGTTATTATTAGATGTTAACTTAATCAAAAAATAAGGAGTACCCAAAACTTAGCAACGATATGGCTATTTGTTGTCTAATTTTTATGATTGTCATAATTATGGCTATAGAAAAACACTAAATAGAGAATGAATTTTTTTATTAGAATTTTTTATCTATTAAAAAAACTGGTTTCTTGTGATTTATACTTTGTAAAATTAAAGAATCAGATTTAAGCTTTATAGTCTTACTTCATTCATTGCTATTTTCACAACAAGAAACTTTGAAAATCAACAATTTTCATAAGTATTATACCACCTAAAACAGACTTGTTCCCTTTATATTAATTCCCTTCTTTCTTAAGCCAAAAATGGCTAAATTTGACACATACATTAACTATAGTTAATTCCAGCTTAGGTACCTAAAAAATAAACTTAAAGCTTCAAACTATGTATAGCAAGACCTTTCTTGTAAATTAGACCAAGAACACCGATATAAAAAACTTTTAAATAAATGAAAATTGGGGTAAAGAAAATAGCGACACTCACAGGGCACGATGAATCTATATACACTTTAGATAAGGGAACAGATGAACATCTTATTTTTTCTGGTGGTGGAGATAAGATAATTGCGCAATGGAGTTTAAAAAATTTTCAAGATAAAAAATTTGTAGCTAGTTTTCCTTCGGTTTTATACTCTATTTGTTACATTCCTGAAAAAGAATTATTATTGGGAGGAACTTCAAATGGTAATGTTCATATATTAGATTTAAAAAAGAATAAAATAATAAAAATTCTAAAAAACCATACTTCTCTAGTTTTTAATATTAAGTATTCTATTCAAACAAATTGTATTTATAGTGTTGGTGGAGATGGTAATTTTGTAATTTATACACTTGATACTTTTGCTTTATTAAAGGTTAAAAAACTTTGTAATGAAAAAGTCCGAGATATTGATTTTAATTATAAAACTTCTGAAATAGCTGTTGCTTCAGGAGATTGCAATATTCGTATTTTTGACTTAAAAACATTGCAAGAAAAAAAGATTTTTATTGCCCATAAAATTTCATCAAATGTTGTACGCTACAGTCCTAATGGGAAATTTCTTTTAACGGGAGGTAGAGATGCTAACTTAAACATCTGGCAAGTTGAAAATTATGAATTAATAAAATCTATTTCTGCTCATGATTGGGCAATTTACGATATTGCATACAGCCCAAATTCTAACTTATTTGCAACGGCTAGTCGTGATAAAACAATAAAAATTTGGGATTCGAAAACATTTCAATTATTAGAAGTGATTAACAAAGAAAAATTTGACGGACACCTATATTCTGTAAATAAATTAATTTGGAGCTACTATAATAATTATTTGATTTCTGCAGGAGATGATAGAGCTATTATAATATGGGAAATAAATATAAATAAGATTTCATAAACTAAATTACAATTACTAAAAGTTAAACCAACCACAAAATAATTTTTAAGTGTAATGAAGGTTTATAACGGAAACCTACCTAATATATACAATGTTTAAAACATGCACGAATTCTTAAAATTGATTGATTAATTTAATTATTGTCCAATATTCTTTCTGTACATTTATCCAGATTTTAAGTACTAAAATTATCACGGATTTATTGCTATTAAATCATAACCCTAAACAGCTGTATACCATACAGGCAAGCTATTATGAATTATGAAGAAATAATTAAGGATATATACACAAATGTTGAACTTATTGATAATAAAGGAAATTTACCTTCATATATTCCTGAATTAGCGAATGTAAATTATAAAAATTTTGGAGTTTACATTTCAACAATAAATCATTTAAATTATGGGATTGGAAATTATACTGATAAGTTTTCAATACAGAGTATTGCAAAAGTCCTTTCACTTAGTTTAGCATATAGTATTCTTGGTGAAGATATTTGGAAAAGAGTTGATGTTGAACCTTCTGGAAATCCATTTAATTCACTTGTTCAACTTGAGGCTGACAATGGTATCCCTAGAAATCCTTTTATAAATGCCGGGGCAATTGTAGTTTCAGATATTCTTATTAGTAATTTAGAAAATCCTAAAGAAGACTTTCTGAAGTTTGTTAGAAGTATTTCAAACGATTCAAAAATAAATTATTCCACAGTAATATCAACATCAGAAAAAAATGTGGGTTTTCGAAATATCGCATTATGTAATTTTATAAAATCATTTGGAAATATTGAAAATAAACCTTCCGAGGTTCTTGATTTCTATTTTAATCTCTGTTCACTTGAAATGAATTGCAAACAACTTTCAAAACTATTCTTATTCCTAGCAAACGATGGATGCAGTTTATTTGGAAACAAACAAATTCTTACCCAGAGTCAATCAAAAAGAATAAATGCTTTAATGCAAACTTGTGGATTTTATGACGAGTCTGGGGAATTTGCATTTAAGGTTGGCCTTCCTGGTAAGAGTGGTGTTGGAGGTGGAATTGTAGCGGTGCACCCAAAACAATATACCATTGTAGTTTGGAGTCCTCCATTAAATGCTAAAGGAAATTCTTATAAAGGAATGAAATTTCTTGAAGAATTTACAACAAAAACAAAACTCTCAATATTTTAAAAAGATTCGTTTACAATTTATAGTTTTTAAATAATAAAAAATTCTAAAAGGTATAAATTAAACAAGGTAAAAACATTGTTTAAAAAATAATTTAAATTACTATTTTAATATATATTTGCTAATTAAAAAGTTGTAATTAACATTTTTAATATTTTATAAATGACTGAAAAATTTGAATATAGCTTTAATAATTCACTAGGTATATTATTTAAAACATATTATGGTCCTATAACAATTAATGATATAGAATCTTCTTGGGAATATGCGTTTGAAAAAGGTTTAATACCAAAAGAAAAGAAAGGGTTTATTTTAGATTATAGAAAATCAAATTTTAATATTAAAATTAAAGAACATAATTCAATAGTTAATTTTTATAAGAAACATATTGATATCTTCGGAAATTATAAAATTGCTATAATTACTGAAAAACCTAAAGATATTGTGATTCCTATGCTTGTTGAGTATCAAGATAATGGTTATAGTTCTAAACCATTTAGTACAGTTGAAGCTGCTATAATATGGATTTTAAATTAATCATATAGTACATACTATAAAGATTACAATTATATTTAGTATTAATTTTAAATCTAATTATCACTTCCTTAATTTTTAATTTGCTCTACTGTAATTTTCTGTTGTATTGAGTGAACTACAGGTCCAAATTGATTAAAAATAGCAACATCAGCGGCATCAAGCCCATAGCCAATGGTTACATATCCACCTTTTTGTCCTATTTGGGTTGCATCAAAAGTGTACCAACGTCCTCCAACATAGGCTTCAAACCAAGCGTGCATATCCATAGGTTGTAATTTGTGTAAATACCCAACTACCATACGAGCAGGAATACTTAAACTACGGCATAATGCAATTCCCAAATGCGACAAATCTCTACAAACCCCAGAGCGTTTACTATTTACTTCCGTGGCAGAAATAGGATAAGCACTACTACCGGGAATATAGCTTATGGTATTACGCAACCATTCCTCTATTGCAAACACTTGTTTATATCCTGGTAATTTATCTTTAGTAATAGTATTTGCTAAATCATTAAAACGGTCAGACTCACAATATCTACTTGGTAGTAAATAACAAAGTACATCATTTGGTAAATTCTTAATTTCCACAAAAGGAGCATCAAAGTCTACATCAACAAAATTAGAGGTTTTCACGTCTGAACTAGTACGAATAGAAAAATTACCTACTGGAGCTACAAAACGCTGGCATAAGTTGCCATAATTATCCGTAAATTCAATGATTGGTATATCTGGTAATATTTTAAATTCATCGCGTTCAACCCATTGTTCTGCGCCACTGCGAGGACGTAACATTAAAATAAAAGGTGTTGCTCTTTCTATATCTAAAGCCAAATTACAACTAACACGTAACCACATAAAAAATAATTATTAAAAGGAATTGTTGTTACCAAAATTGGCAATTATTAAATGTAACTGATTAATTGTGGAAAAGTGTTAATTTATATTTATTAATTACACCCTAAATTTACTAATGCTATAATAATAAACCCTAAAACTAATAATTATAAAAAGCTTTATAACTCTAACATATTTTTGCATCCTTTATTGTCGTATTAATAATAACAGTTAGGTTACTAATATTTGTTATATTAGGGTTCAATCAATAAAAAAACCAGCTATGTTTTACACCTCATAACACGCTAACAAACAATTAGATATAAATTTTTACTTAATAAAAAAAATATATTTACTTATTTATATAAAAACTGTAAGTTTACAAAACAAACAACTATTGCAAAAAGATAGATTGAAAAATTAGATGTTTTCAACTCTAAAATATATTCACTGAAATGAGAAAAAAAGCATTAATTATTATCTTAACATTTTTAACTATACAAGTTAGTTTTGCTCAAACTCTTGATACTTTAAAACTAAATGACTATTTCAAATCTTTAGAATTGAACAATAAATTTATGGGAAGCGTTTCTTTACTAAAAAATGGAGAAATAATTTATAATAAACAAATTGGTTATGCTGACATTGAGACGAAAAAAAAACCAAATTACAATACAAAATATAGAATTGGTTCTATTTCTAAAACTTTTACGGCTGTATTAATTTTTATGGCAGTTGAAGAAGGTAAAATAGATTTAGAACAAACCATAAAAAACTATTTTCCAACAATTAAAAATAGTAATACTATTACAATTAGTAATTTATTAAATCATAGAAGTGGAATTCACAATTTCACTAACAATAAAGAATATTTTGAGTATAATACAGAAGCAAAAAATGAACAAGAAATGCTCTCTATAATTTCAAAATTTGATAGCGACTTTAAACCAAATTCAAAATCTGAATACAGCAATTCCAATTATGTTCTTTTATCTTATATACTTCAAAAAACATACAATAAGACTTTTGCCGAAATTTTAAAAGAAAAAATTACAAATCCTATTGGGTTAAAAAACACATTTTTTGGGCGCAAAATCCAGTTAGAAAAAAATGAATCCTATTCATACATTTTTAAAGAAAAATGGATAAAACAAACTGAAACAGATATGTCAATCCCATTAGGCGCTGGCGGAATAGTTTCAACTCCAAATGACTTATTACAATTTGCTGATGCTCTTTTTAATTATAAAATAATTTCTAAAACTAGCTTAACTAAAATGGAAACGCTTGAGGATAATTACGGAATGGGATTATTTAAAATTCCTTTTTATGATAAATCTAGTTATGGTCACACTGGAGGAATTGATGGTTTTAGCTCTGTCTTTGGATATTTTCCTATTGAAAAATCTGGTTTAGCTTTAACCTCAAATGGTACAAATTATGCTAATAATGAAATATCTATTGTGTTATTGAGTGCTCTTTTTAATAAACCTTTTAAAATCCCAACATTTAAAACCTACGCCATAAAACCACAAGATTTAGATAAATATTTAGGCATCTATTCAAGCTCTAACTTTCCTTTAAAAATAACTATTACTAAAACAGAAAATGTTTTAATAGCGCAAGCAACGGGTCAATCTAAATTTAGTTTAGATCCAACTGAAAAAGATATATTTAAATTTGAACAAGCCGGAATAATTTTAGAATTCGACACTAAAAATAATCAAATGACGTTAAAACAAGGTGGTGGAATTTTTAAACTTAAAAAAGAATAACTGTTACTAAAACCACCTATTAAAAACACCTCTTCTGCCCTATTTTAATAGCTGCATTTATTTACTAAGCCACAAATAAAATTTTTCACTTATAAAAAAACGATAAATATAAATTTAGCTAAACAATTAATATTAAATAAAAAGTGATTAATACCTTTAGATTATTCAAAAAAATTAGATTATACTTACCTTTGCATTAAAAACAATTATTCTATGTTATAAAATTTAACAAGTTAAAATTAGTTTAACCCCAAACTATTATCAAACTAAAAACATGAAATTTAACAAAAAACATTTCCCCTTATTAATATGTTTTTTAAACATTTTTTACATCTCCTTTGCTCAAGAATTTAAAGCAATTAATAATAAAGGAACAATAATAAATGTAAGAAATAATACTGTTATAACTTCAAATACAGCACCTACAAACGCACTAGAGGGTGATGTTTGGATAGATAATACCATTCCTGAAAATTTAGTTACATATATAAAGGATACTACTAAATGGAATATTATTGAATCACACGAAAGTAAAACTGTTATTTTAAATTCCTCTACTCAAAAATCTTTAATAGCCGCCTCCAACACTTTCTATACTTTACCTTTAACCACCTCAAACGTTCAAACAATTAATTCAAATTACTTTGAAGTCTCTAACAGTGGCCCGGGAAGTTCAATTAAAATTTTAAAAGACGGAAATTATTTAATATCAGGTGAAATTTCCGTAACAAATATGCCTTCTGGTGGCACTAAATTTATTTTAGGAGTTATGTTAAATAGTGATTCTGCCAGAATAGGATACTTATCTAGAGGTTTTGCTTCTTTACCTAGTAAAGATTATTGGGGAACAACGGGAACATTAATGTATAAATTAAAAGCTGGAAGTGTTATAAAAATACGATATGTTTTAAATGGAAGTGGAACTATTAATTCTGATTTTTTAAATATTGGAATAACTAAAATCTAAGTTCAAAATATTAAGGATAATACATTCACTCACTTAACTGATTTTTATAATATTACTTAATAATTCTTATTGCTTTACACACTTTAAAAGCACCAAAATCATTCCTTTTTTACCTATATTTGAATTGAATTATGCAATAGACAAAATTTAAAAATATTATTACATAATTCAATAGAATTAAAAGTTTTTAAATTGAAAATTATACTGCCTAAACCTTTAAATTTGAGCATAATAATTAAAATTATATATTTTATTATTTATAAGTTTAAAAAAAAAAGATTCAACTCAAAAGTTTCTAATTTTATTTGTGTCTAACTTATATAAATGATGCAACAATAAATGAAAGATGAAGAATTAATTTCAGGAATAATAGATGGAAACCAACTGTATTTCAAGATTTTAGTTGATAAATACCAGTCTCTTGTTTTAAATACTTGCTTTCATTTTACGCATAATAAAAACGATGCGGAAGATATTACACAAGAAGTATTTATTAAAGTATATGAATCTATAAAAAATTTCAATTATCAATCAAAATTATCAACTTGGTTGTACAGAATAGCTGTAAACAAATCCCTAAATTATATTAGAGACAATAAAAAAAGAAATATTTTTAAAAGTATTGAAAACTTATTTAATAAAAACACTAAATATGAGCAACAAATAGAAGAGTCAACTTCAATAATAGATGAAGAATCTGACCCTATTAAAATACAAAGGCTAAATATATTAAGAGATTCAATACAATTACTTCCCGAAAATCAAAAAACAGCTTTTATCCTTCATAAATATGAAGAGATTTCTTATCAAGAAATAGCCGTAATTATGAATGTTTCATTGGCTTCAGTAGAAGGTCTTATTCATAGAGCTAAAATAAATGTTCAAAAAAATATTTTAAAAAAAATAAAATAAAGCAAAAGTTTATTCAATAAACGGTGTCAAATAAGTAAAAGCAACACAATGAAAACTCAATTATCAAATAATACATTATTGAAATTCTTTAACAAAGAACTTTCCTTTGAAGAAATGACACGTGTTGGCAGTATTATAAATAATTCAGATAAATACAAGAGCATAATAAATGAGTTAAAAGTGACATACAGTTTAACTAATGAAAAGGAAAAATTAGAAGACAATCCATATTTACATATGGAAATTATGAATAAAATTACTGAAAATAAAAGTCCAAAAAGTAGTTATAACTCATACTTTGTACAAAGACTTTTTCAACCAATTATGGCAATATCTTTAATTTTAATAACACTATATACGGGTTATAATATTGGCAATATAAACAACGAAACTAATAATGAATTTTCTGCTTTTAGTAACAAGTCAGAGATTTATTTCAATGATTTACAACTTGAAAAATTTGAAACCATTTTATTAATAAAAGAATAAAAATAAATGGAAAGAAACACCAAAATATTAACAGGAATAATAGTGCTTTTAATACTACTTAACCTTACAATAGTAGGAACTATTTTATATAATAAAAGAGGGGGTACAAATTATACGGCACAAGATAACAAGCAACTAGTAATGCCTACCAATCACTTAGGTCGTTATTTTAGAGATGCATTAAATCTCTCAAATAAACAACATAGAGCATTTCAGGATATAAGGCATCAGTATCACGAAAATTCTGATATCATTATTGAAAAAATGGATAAGAATAGAAATGATTTATTAACAGAGTTAGGTAAAGAAAAATCAGACACTATAACATTAAATAAATTATCACAAGATTTAGGTTCTCTGCATACTGAATTAAAGAATTTAACCATTCAATATTACCTTAATATGAAAGAAATTTGTAATGAAAAGCAAAAGGTGAAATTATTTCAAACCTTTAAAGCAATGGTTAATTCAAGCGATATTATTTCAATGCCAGAAGAAAAAAATTATAAAAACAATTAGAAAAAATCATTTAAATAGATAATAAAATGAAAACAACAAAAATTATCACATTAGCATCCTTAATAACAATAATGTTATTTAGTTTCAATTCTTATTCACAAGGTGGTAGAATGGCTAAAGGAATGCAAAACAGAGGAACTTTTAAAACTTTTGATCTTGACGGAAATGGACAAATTACAGCTTCAGAATTTGAAAAAGTAAGAGCGCAAAGACAAGCTCAGAATGCTAAAAAAGGTGGTATGATGCGAAATAAAGCAAATGCGCCTTCGTTTGAAAGTATTGATTTAAATAATGACAATGTAATATCACCTACAGAATTTACAAAAAATCAATCAAATAGATTTAATAACAGATCTAATTCAAAAAACGGACAAGGAATGAGAGGAATGGGAGCAACTAAAGGAAGAATGCAAAACATGGCTTCTTTTGAAACTTTTGACCTTAATAATGACGCGTTTATTTCTGCTTCAGAATTTAAAGATGTAAGAGCGCAAAGACAAACTGAAAATGCTAAAAAAGGTGGTATGATGAGAAACAAAGCCACTTCACCATCTTTTGAAACTATTGATTTAAATAGTGACGGTAAACTATCTAAAGACGAATTTGCAGAAAACCAAGCAAATCTGATTAATAGCAGATCAAATACACAAAACAGACAAGGAATGACTGGTAGAATGCAAAACAGAGCTTCTTTTGATACTTTTGATCTTGATGGAAACGGACAAATTACAGCGTCAGAATTTGAAAAAGTAAGAGAAGAAAGACAAACTCAAAGTGCTAAAAAGGGTGGTATGCTGTTAAACAGCGCCAGTGCTCCATCATTTAAAAGTATTGATTTGGATTCTAACGGTGTAATTTCACCTTCAGAATTTGCAAAAAATCAAGCAAATAGATTTAAAAATAAATAATTATTAATATCAGGTGCTTTTAAAGGCGCCTGATATTTTTTACATATAAAAATAACATGGGAGATTTAATAAAAATAGTATCAATTGCGATAATAGTAAGTGCATTTATTACTTCGTGTAATAATACCAAAACAAAAAAAACAAAAGATATTGCAATGTCCCAACAAGACCTTAAAAACACCAAAGGTTATAAACTTTTGGAAAGTAAGTGCTATATCTGCCATTTTGAAGTACCCGACCCTGCCAAAATGAACCAAATGATTGCACCTCCAATGCTGCGTGTTAAAGATCATTATTTACCAAATTATCAAAATAAAGAAGACTTTATAAAAGCAATTACCAATATTGTAAATAACCCATCTGAAGTAAATACTTTAATGCCTGGGGCTATTAAAAAATTTAACGTAATGCCTAAATTAATTTACAATCAAGATGAGTTAAAATTAATTGCTGAAACCATTTATAAATACGATTTTGGTGCTGCTCCAAAAATGAAAATGTTAATGATGGGAGAATTGCAATTAAATAATGGAAATAGATGGAAATTAAAATCTGAAACTATTAAAAAATTGGATAGCATCACAAACAGTTTATACACCTTTAAATCTAATGAAATTAAGGAGTATAACCAATTTGGAAAAGACTTATTTGAACAAGCTAAATTTATAATGTTAGATAAATCTTACACAGGTGATAAATTTGACCAAATACATAATTTTTTCAATGGTGTAGAAAATGATATGCATTCATTAATTGAAGAAAAATCAATTGAAAATGCTAAAACTTTAGTTGAAAATATGAAAACAAAATTTAATAACGTTTACAATTTCTTTGAAGAAGAATAAACCTAGTAAATGTTATTTTTTACGCTTTTTATTAAACCACTTTATTTAATACTTTGTAAACTTAAATCGTTTAAAATTTATGCTTACTTTTAAAGTAGAAAATGAATAATAAATATTCTAGCAATGGATTTATGACTAGCAACAAATTAATTTTTTTCAGGCGCATAAATCTAATATCAAATTGTTGATGGTAATTTTAAACAGATAATTAACTTAAGAATGAATTTACAGCAAGATTATACAACTGAAACCATTAAACTTACTCCTGATTATGAAGGTGAAGTTACCGCTACACTCATTTCTTCAAACCTTAATTTAGGAAATAGAGCGAGTGTTTTGTATATACATGGTTATGTTGACTATTTTTTTCATCCACATTTAGGAGAAAAATTTAATGAAAATAATTTTGACTTTTACGCCATAGATCTGCGCAAATATGGCCGTTCACTTTTAAAACATCAACATCCTAATTATTGTAAAAATATTGAAGAATATTTTGAAGAAATATCAATTGCTATTCAAAAGATTCATAAAACAAGCAGCCAAATTTACTTATTAGGTCACTCAACAGGAGGCTTAATAACAAGTAGTTATATGAATTCTGGTAAGGAAAGAAATCTTATTAATGGTTTAATTTTAAATTCTCCTTTTTTCGATTTCAATCAAACTAAAATAGAAAAGTTTTTCACTTTTTTTGTTGCCAAAATTCTTTCAAAGATTTCAACTTACTCAAAAATTAAAGGTATTTTATCTCCAGTATATGCACAAAGCCTTCATAAAGACTTTTATGGCGAATGGGATTTTAACCTTAATTGGAAACCTATAGAAGGTTTTCCAATTTACTTTAAATGGGTAACTGCAATTAGAAAAGCTCAAAAGAAATTAAAACAATCAAACATTAAAGTTCCAATTTTAATATTACATTCTTCAGATTCTATAAAACTCTCTACATTTTCTGAAGAAGCAATGTTAAAAGACACCGTATTAAACGTTGAAGATATTAAAAGAATAGGTGTAAAACTAGGTGATAATATTACTATGTTAAGTATTAAAAATGGTCTTCATGATATATTCTTATCTCAAAAAGAAGTGAGAGAAGTAGCTTTTGATCAAATGTTTTCTTGGCTTTCAAAAATTAAACTTAATAAGTAATAAAAACATTAATAACTTATAGTTTAATTTGGTTTTTATTAGGAAACACTCAATTTTTAAACTAAATATTTCAGGTTAATACATCATAAAAAATCATTGAGAAAAAGAACAAAAATACTACTTGTAATAATTACCATAATTGCTATTGGATTTATTTTACCACAGAATTTTAAAATGCCTGTTGAAAACGCAACAATAAATGATTTTAATAAAGATTCTTTTTGGTATTACCCTTGGGGAAAATCAGTAACTCACAAAGGTGTGGATATTTTTGCTAAAGACGGAACAAAAATAAAATCTTCAGTAAGTGGATTGGTTTTGTATTCTGGCAACATACCAATTGGAGGTGAAATTTCTATAATTTTAGGCCCTAAGTGGAGAATTCATTATTACGCTCATATGAAAGAAAATATGACCTCTACCCTATCTTTTGTAACCCAAAATACCATAATAGGAAAAGTTGGCACCAGTGGAAACGCAAAAGGAAAAGCGCCTCATTTACACTATTCTATTTTAACTATAATCCCTTATTTTCATAAATATGACAGTGAAAGTAAACAAGGTTGGAAAAAAATATTTTACTTAAACCCTATTGATTATTTAACAAATAATTAAATTAAGGCGAGCTATAATTTTTATTACAGCCTCTTTTTGTGTTTGCTAATTTCTGGCTTTAACTATTCTTGTAAATATTGTGATAAATAACTGACCGTAATTAAATTTATTTTATAATTTTGAGTGAACAAAAATTGCAACACTCAATTTAATATTAAAAAATGTTTTTTATCCCGTAAATTTTATGGGATAATTGATCATTTTATTAATATATAACACGTTAGCTGCAAGTCGATAACAAAAAAATATGAGTGAAAAACCACAACAAATTATTGAATTTTATAATTCACTCGAAAACTTAAAACATCTGAATATTTGGAATATTCAAAAAGAACTTGAAACAACTGATAAAATTGAGGGAGATTGGAAAGATAAAGTAATAATTGAAAGAAAGGTTCTTAACTACAATTTGAATAATGGCAGACTAATTTTCAATTCTCAAATCACAGGAAAAAATGGAGAATTACTAAAAGTAGATTACAAAATTGAGGAATTTGACTATTTGGAAAAAAGAATATCAGAAACTTCAAATACTTGGTTAAAATCAAGATATTCTCACATTTTATGGCAAGAATCAAAACATAATAAATACGCATTAATTGCAATTAACAATTATATTTCAACTATTAATAAAATAATTGCAGAAGAAGCCAGAGAACTACCAATTCTATTATCTGCAATTCTTTATATAGCAAAAAAAACAAAATCGGGAATTAAGCCTTCAAAGGAAGCTGCTATTTCATTATTAAATAATTTACCAAATTGGTTTAAGAATAGTATTTTAACTGTAATTCTAGAGAATAATATTTTAGAAACAAAAGAGCTTCAAGAAATTGCTGAAAGTATTCCTAAATGGATTGAAAATGAAAATCCAACTTCATATTTTCATAATAAATATAGTTTAGAAACAGCTTTAAAACTTTATAATAAACTTCAAAAACCAACGAATGTAATTTATAATTTACTTGCCAAGAATGAAGATTTAATTTTAGAACAACATCAAGATGATAAAGATTTCGTTAAAATTACAACACTAGGAACAAAAGCAAGATATTTAAGAAAAGCTGGAGAAAAAGAAGAATGTGAACGTGCATTAATAGAATATAATAGACTAAAACAAAAAGTAAAACTTGGAAAAGTAAGCGTAACATTGGATGATGAAAAAACTGAATTATTTAATGATTTTTTAAATGCAAAATCAGAAATCATTCTTAAACTTCCAACAGAATCAATACTTGCTTTTTTTTCAGTCAACGAAGAATTATTAGTTGACCCAATTGATAATGAAAAGATATCTAATAATTCAATAAAAGAATCTATTCATCATCTCTTTAATACTAGTTCATTTGATATCAATACAAATTTCAAAAATCTAAATGAGGATGAAAAACTAAAAAATGAAATTATAAAAAACTATATTATTTCACACAATATAAAAGTATATAGTCTTTTTCTAAAGGTCTTCATTGATGGAATAATTTCAGGTAAATTAAATTACTATAAGATTTACTCATATTTAGAAGAACACACTTGGTTTGGACTAAAATTTAAGAGAACAATAGCAGAAAATGAATTGGATAAAAATGTGAGCTGGTTAACAATGTTAGCACCAGGTATTCACAATTTATTTTCACAATTCGAACTATCTGTTCTAAACAATACGAATAAAATAAACAATTTCATTTTAAGTATCGATTCATTAACACTAAAATTTGAAGGTGCTTTAAGGGATTTCATTAGACTTTCAAGTGGAAATACAACCACCGAAAAAAAAGGAAATCTTCAAGAACAATTACTTGAGGAATTGTTGGATAATTCGACAACTAGAAAATATTTTTCTGACAGAGATATAGAATTATTTAAATTCACATTTACGAAAAATGGTAAGAACTTAAGAAACAATGTTGCTCATTCATTTATGGAGTTTTCCGATTATAGTTTACAAGTAGCTAGTTTAGTTTTCTTCTGTTTTCTACGATTAGGAAAATATACATTTGATGAGAAAAAACCTGCAGCTAGTTGAGTAAGTAAGGGGGATTTCACCCCAAACTTCTCACAGAACCGTACGTGAACCTCTCAATTCATACGGCTCTTATTATGCAGTCAATAGTTAGGTTAACTGATAACCTAACGCCCAATGATAA
>NZ_QEIH01000015.1 GCF_003260195.1 Lutibacter citreus | reverse complement strand
AGTTAAGAATTTCATTTAAATTGAACATAAAAAAAACGGTTTAGATCAATCTAAACCGTTTGTTTCTTCAATTTTTGCTTTGTAGCGTGATCCAGAATTGAACTGGAGACCTCCGGGTTATGAATCCAAAGTTAATTGAATTTGAAACCTTCCTATTGGGCTCACGAACTATTATATTTTTAAATCGTATGCAAAAACGTATGCAGTTTTAGCTTTGGATTATACTTAAATTATTAGAAGCAATTTAGAAAAAAAAATCAAATTTCAAGGATATATATTGAATTTTAAATTTTTAGAATATTAAGGTATTTGTAAATATTTCTCAGAGATTAATTATTTCTTTTGGAAGTAATATTGTTTTAGGATGTATTCTGTAATAGGTTTTAGTTCTTTACCCGTTATCGGGTGAACTCCTCTAGAATTAAAATAATCTAATTCACCGTTTATTGATTTACCATACCAAATAATTGGTTTCCCCTTCATGAAAAACATTGTAGAATCGTTAACGACTAATTTTCTATAATGTTTAAGGTTTAAATACTTTTTATTTGTAATAGAAAACTCCTCATTATAATCAATAGTTTCGTAATGATCTATATTCCAATATAAACATTCATTGTTATGAAAATTTTGAGCATAATAAACTGCTGTAATTACTAAAACAGAAGGTATAATCCATTTTAAATTTTTATTATTTCTTGAAAATATTCTTAATGGTGAAGTATTTTTAAATGAATCTGAATTATCATTAGATGTAGTACTATTTTCACATTCAAATCCTGAAAAATTTTCATAACCTAAATATTTCGCTATAAAATCTTTTAATTCAATGCTTGGTTTACCGGACTTATTTTCTTTTCCTTCAACGTGTTTTTCATAATAACCTATTAAAGTTTTTGAGTTAATATAATTTGGTTTTCTAAATTTTTCTTCAAGTATCTTTTCTACAAAGTATATTGAGTTTCCATTTTTTGTTTTATTATCATTATCCCTTTCCTTTGTTAATTTTTCAAATAGTTGTATTAGTAATTTTTAAGCATAAAAATGATGATCAAGAAATAACTTTTTATGTAGAGGGTATCCATGAATTAAATACAAGAGGAGATGATGATTTTACATTGCCTTTACCACCTTCATCAACAAGGAATTAATATATTTGATATTTAATAAAACTCTTGATTTATATTTTTCTATGCAAATTGATAAAGACTTATCATCTTGAAAATATGTGGAATATGAATTTAACAGAGATATTGGTTTAGTATATGAAAAATAAGGAGTTGACATTAAAAAAAAAGAATAAATTCTAAAGTAATAGGAGTTATAATAAAAACTGATTAACCGGAAATAATAATTGTTTATAAAAAAGACCCTATGTTTAAGGATAGGGTTTTTTAATACAAAATATTTTTAATATGAATGTTTAATTAGAAGTGAAATTTATAAATGATTAAACTCTATTGAGTTATGAAAATTTAAAAATAGATCAATTCTAAATAGAAATTAAACTAGTGTAATTTCTTATTTTTAGAAAATAATTGTTCTAATTTTGCGGTCCAAATAAATACACAAACAATACATTTTAAAATAATAATAACCGAGTTTAAGGCTTCTGCTATTATGCTTTTTATTGAAATGTTATAGATGGTTTTATATATAATATATTTCTGAAGTATTGATTATTGCCTTTGTTGAAATGTAAGAAATATAAAGGCCTTAAAAAAGATGTGTAAAAGAGACTCAAAAAGAGTGAAATAAATATTTAATATTAAAAAAAAGAACAATGATTAAAAAATCAATGAAAATGATGACAATAGCATTTGCATCATCAATGTTATTATCTTCATGTTATTCTTACACTAGTGTTGTAGGAGAAGGAGCCAAAGGTAATTCTCAAACAACTAAATGGAACCATTATGTTGTTTATGGATTAGCTCCTGTTGGACCTTCAGATTCAAAACAGATGGCTAATGGAGCAAAGGATTATACAGTTCATACAAGACAATCATTTGTTAATGGCTTAGTTTCAGCATTGACATTTGGACTTTATACTCCAACTACAACAACTGTTACAAAATAGTAAATGAATTATTTAGGAAAGGCAATTTAATTATTGCCTTTTTTTTAGAATTTAGTAATGAAAAAAATAATATTCTGCACTTCACTTATAGTTTCAATAATATTATTAGTTAATATAATTAATATATTAAACAATGATATAGAAAGGCTTAATCAATATGGCGTTGGATATTTAATTGGTAAAATAATTCTTTTTATAGTGTTTGTAATATTTTGTTTTTTTACAAGAAAGGCTATTATTAAACCTATATAGTATAGTATAGTATAGTATAGTATAGTATAGTATTTGAATGGGACTTAAAGGTTAAACAAATTCAAATAGTTTAATTAAAAAAGTTCTATTTATGGAATATTCTATTTAAGGAAAAAAATTAAAGGAAGAAATTAAACTTAATTTATTGGTATTCAAAATATACCCTTAAACTAGTTTAGAATTAAATAAGGAAATACTGTTTCAATTTTAAATAATCATAGTTCACTAACAAAAATCATATTATAATTTTAAGGTTTTAAGTACTTTCGAATCTTTTAAAATACTAATGTCAACTGAGATGTTAGAAATATATTAAAATTATTATGAATAAAGAAAAAGTAATTCTTCTGCTAAGTGGAGGGATAGATTCAACCACCTTATTAGCAAAATTAGCAAGTGAGAATTATAAAATAACTTGTTTAAGTTTTAATTATAATCAAAGAAATAGAATAGAGTTAGATTTAGCCTCTCAAAACTCTAAAAAATATAATGTAAGTAAACATATAATTATAGATATTTCGAATGATCTTTTTGAATCATCCGCTTTAGTTAATAAAGAGTTGGATGTTTTAGGGAGTGGTATAGATTATCAGGGAAATGAAAGGGTTAATACATATGTTCCTTTTAGAAATATGGTTTTTACAACAATGGCTTTAAGTAAAGCCGAGAGTATGGGGGTGAAAAAAATATTCATTGCTGTAAATAAAGATGATTCAAGAGATTATTGGGATTGCAGGCCTTCTTTTTTTAATCAACTTAATTCGATTTCAGATCTCAATTCAGCGATAAAAATAATAACTCCATTTATTAATTATTCTAAAAAAGAAATTGTAAAAATAGCAAAAGAATTGGATGTAGATTTAAGTAATACAGTTTCTTGTTATCAACCAAATGATAAAGAGGAATGTGGTGTCTGCTTAAGTTGTATGATTAAACAGGAAGCTTTAGTATTAAATTAATGGTAGAGATAGGAGTAATAATTGCTACATCTTTTGATAGAATTGATTTATTATTAAATCGATCCTTAAAATCAGTTCTAGATCAAACTATTCAACCTAATTGTATTGTTATTGTAGATGATAATGAAGATGATATTTATTTATCTAATTGTAGACTGGTAGAAGGACTTTCAATACCAAATTTACATTATTTAAGAAATATTAAATCTAAAGGAATGTCGGGTACAGGTGCTTGGAATACAGGTATTGAATTTTTGAAAAATAATTTAGGTTTAGATAATTATTTAGCAATTTTAGATGATGACGATTTTTGGGAAAATACCTATTTGCAAGATTCATATGATATTATAAAAAATCAATTTCCAAAAGCTATTTTTTCATATTTGAAGAGAGGTGATTGTAAATATCCTCATAAGTTTAATTTAAGCGAGTTGAATTTAAATAATTTTTTGATAGGAAATCCAGGTATTCAGGGGAGTAACATGATTTTTAAACTATCCAGTATAGATGAAATCAATGGTTTTGATGAAAATTTGAGAAGTTGTACGGATCGTGATTTAATGATTAGATTTTTACAAACACATGGAAGAGATAAAATAAGGATAAATCAAAAGGTGCTAGTTCAGCATTTTGTTGGGCATAAAACGGTAACTTCAAATTTAATGGCTAAACAAGAGGGGTTAGATTTTTTTTATAAAAAGCATTTTAAACTTTTTAATCAAGAAATGTTAAAATCTTCATTAGAAAGATCAAAAAAGTTATTTAAGTATAATAAAAGTGATGAAGTAATAGAACTCTATAAGAATTATATGGTAAATGGATAGAAAGGAAAGATTAATAGTTATAGGTGTAGCAATGCATAATAATTCATTAGATATTAAAAGATGTATTACTTCAATATTGAAACAAAAAAAAATTAAAAGAGAAATTCATATTGTAATTGGTAATGATAATTCGACTGATGACTGGAAAGAAGTATTAAATGATTTAATTATTGAAAATAAAGAGGGTATTTCAATTTTAGATTTAAATAATTCTAATGTTGTTAATACTAGAAATGATATTAATAATTTTATTATTAAAAATATCGAAAATACGGAGTTAATAGGAAGACTTGATGCTGATGATGAATACTCAGATGAATTTGTATTATCTAGTATAGAAAAGATTTTGGATAAGAATAATCCAGACTTGATTCTTGCAGGAAATTATTTACGTAAAAATAATATAATTTGTAATAGAGTTAATAGAAGCACAGCAAAATTACAGGATATAGATTATTTAAAAGAAAGAGTATTAAGAATGTCAGAAGGTGATAAATCTTCAGAGTTACCATCCTGTAATCTTTTTATAAGACCTAACGTGTTATTACCTTATCCTAATATTGAAAGTGGGGAGGATCATTTGTTGCTATTAAATTATTTAACGAGTAAAAAAAGATATAATTGGCACTTTGCAGAAAGTTTGTTAGCTGTAATTTATAATTTGAATGGAACGAGCACTTCTAATAATAAAAATTCTAATACTTATTTAGCTTCTAGATTAGAAATGTTTAATAAGATAAATATTGCATGAACAATAGAGTAATAAAAGCGGAGTCAATATTAAAATCGCAAAATATTCTAAATCCAGTTTATATAGGGAATGGACATGAAGGAGTTGTTTTTAGGGATGAGAATTATATTTATAAGGTAATTATACCTTTGCAGTTTGAGGGTTTTAGTTTCGAAAAAGCATATAGTAGAATATCATTTTTTTTAAACCTTCCAGAAGAGATACAACATTTATATTCTATTGAATTAATTAGAACGAATGAAACATTTATTGTTAAATATGATTATGAAGAGGGAGAAATTTGTTTGAATTATAGTGAAGATGACGCCATTAGTGTTTTAACCGAATTATGGATTCATAAAATTATCATAATGGATTGTAAACCTGAGAATTGTATTCGGGTTGATAATACTATTAAAATAATTGATTTAGACGGAAAAGATTATACTGACAATTTATTCTTGAATATGTGTGCAAGAATGTATTTGTACGCAAATTACCATAATGAATATGAATATTCAAGATTCCAAAAAGTAAAACGTAGTGCCATTAACAATTTTGAACTTCCTGAACTTAAAGAATTAAGAAATTTTGTAAATAAGGTTTTTGCAAATATTATTTTAAGTCAATCTCAAATTATCAATGATAATAGTATAAATGATGTTGATAATGAAAGGTTTAGGTGTTTAAAGTCTTTAAATTTTGAAAACATATTCTTTTCTAATCTTAAGAAAGGGAAATACTTAGCTAACATATCTTTTGATAAAATTAGTTTGAATAATCAAAATTATTTTGAACCTGAGAATTTTGGTGTTGAGTTTAAGAAGATAGTTCCTTTGGATAAAAAGGTTTCACTTCTTATAAAAACTTGCCCACAGGATATACAAACAGTAGAAGAAAATATTAAACACATTGTTAAACAATTAAGCTCTCCAAATTCATTTTATGAGGTTGTTGTTTTAATTGATCCAAGAGAGAGTAATTATTTAAGAGAATATAATTCTAAAGGAACTCTATTAGATTTAATTAGATCAATTGAGAAACTAGTAAAAGATAGAATAATAGATAGATATATAATATATGACAATAATGAAAGTATAGAGGTTAATAAGCATTGGTTCAATATTGAATGTAATTCATCTCATACTTCCAAAAACGCACCAGTATCTACACAATTATGGGCTTTTAATCAATGTAAAGGAGATTATATATTTCAGCTAGATGTAGATGTGTTAATTGGGAGAAAAAATTATAACCATTCTTTTTTAACAGATATGCTAAATGAATTTGATGAAAATCGAAATGTGATTTCTGTTGGTTTTAATATTTATAATGAAGAATCAAATGATTATTTTGGTTTTAAAAATGGAGGTTTTGTTCCCGAGGTAAGAATGGGATTGTTACATAAAGAAAGAATGAACTCTTTATTACCTCTACCTAATTCTATTGATGATAATGGTAATTTAGAATTAACCTGGCATAGATCATTATTGAAAAAGCAAAAAGAAACAAAAAAATGTTCTATAAGAGGAGGTGACCACGTATCATTTTATATTCATCCTCAAAATTACAGGAAGAAAAAACCTTATGCGTGGATGTCTATTTTGGATAGAATTGAGAAAAATATTATTCCAAAGATTCAATATGGAGCTTTTGATTGTGAAGGATCTTTATATGATTGGTCAATACCAAAAAGAAATGAAAAATTAGTAGTAGTATCTTGTTTTAGAAATGTTTCATATGATCGTTTTTTAAGAATGTGGTATTCATTAATGAGTCAAAGTTATAATGATTTTGGACTGATTTTATTGGATGATAACTCTGATAATGGATTACCATATTTGATTGATTCACTTATTAAGCCTTATATGGATAGAATAACTTTTATAAAGAAAAGGACAAAGTCTACCAGATTAGAAAATGTTTATAGATCTATTCATTATTATATGGATAATCCAGAGTCTATAGTTGTTATGCTTGACGGGGACGATGCTTTAATAGGAAATCAAACATTACAAAATTTGATTTATAAGTATGAAAATTATAATGCAGATGTCGTTGTAGGAAGATTTCATCAAACTTATAGATTACAACCACATTATAGATATCCTGTTGATTTCGATAATCCGAGGGAGAAGGGAGGAAACGTATGGCAACATTTAAAAACATTTAAAAAATATTTATTTGATTCAATTCCTCTAACTCATTTTAAATATGAGGATAAAGAAAAGAAGTTGTATCAAAACAAATGGTTTGAAACTTGTGATGACTTTGCATTTATGGTTCCTATAGTTGAAATGAGTAAACAGCCTTTACAATTAGATGAGGTTAATTATTTTTATGAGCGTGATTTTGATAAAAAAGATGATGATAGAGATTTAAAAGAAAAATGTATTGCAAATATTTTAAATAAACCAGGTCTTTCTCCAGTTAATACGTTTAAAGGAAGAAAAGCATTTGAGCCAAATCAAAACATAATTGAAATTGATATTACTTATGATTGCAATTTGAAATGTATAGGATGCAATCGTTCTTGTACACAAGCACCTACTACAGAATCTTTAGATATTTCGGATATAGAAAAATTTATAAAAGATTCAATAAGTTTAAATAAAAAATGGGAATTAATTAATGTGTTAGGAGGAGAACCAACTATTCATCCCGATTTTGAAGAAATAGTAAATTTAATTCATAATAATTATATTGAATCCTTTTCTCAAGAAACTATATTGCAGGTTGTGTCTAATGGGGTTGAAAAAAGATCGAGAGATTTATGTGAGAAAGTAAAGAAGTTGAAAAATGTTAGAATAGATTATGGATCATTTAAAGAGAGTAAAAATGTAGAATATTTTTCACCCTTTAATGATGCACCAATTGATGATGATAACTTTAAAGGTGCTGATTATAAAAAGGGATGTTGGGTAACAAGTTATTGTGGTATTGGTTTAAACAAAAGAGGTATTTATGCTTGCAGTGTAATAGGTGGAATAGATAGATTGAAAGGAGGAAACAAGGCTATAAATGGCTTATTAGATTTATCTAAAGAGAGGTTAGAAAAACAGCTAGAAGAATTTTGCAAATATTGCGGGAATTTTAAGGCTTATAATCAGAATGCAGGAGATTTTATACCAAGAATAGAAAAAGAACCTTTTAAGAATGTTGTAACTAAATCTTGGAAAGAGATTTACAAAAATGAAAGCAATGAAAATTAAAAAAAAATCTGAACCTTAAGACAAAATGGTTATATATAATTGAAAAATATTATCGAGGATTTCAATTTGATATAAACTATATTTACTCTTTTTTAAAAATAATAATATACTAGGAATTACATATAATGACAAACCAACAATTAAAACAATTAGAAGATAAACTTTGGGCATCTGCCAATGCTATGAGAGCCCATGGAGGGTTAAAAGCATCTGATTATGCAGTGCCAGTATTGGGATTGATTTTCCTAAAGTTTGCCGAAAATAAATATAGTCAACACGAGCCAGAAATTTTAAAGGAGTATCAATTCAAGAAAAATACGGATTTTGCTCCACAAGTTATTACCAATAATTATTTTAATCGCAATGCCATTGAGTTAGCAGAGCAAAATAAAGTATCATTAATTGATCGAGATATTTTGATAAAATGGATACAAAACTCCCCTTTAAAACTAGATGATATAGATAGAAAAATGAATGATAGAGTATCAATATAATAGATATGCAATTCTTTATCAAATTAATGTAAGAATAATATTAAGAAAATGAGTAAGAATTAGTTAATAAGTTCATTGTTTAAATTAATTTTTAAAGAATAAGATTCGTTACTTTTGATAGCCTATGAATAAAAATAAACTTACCCTCTCTCAATTAGAACAATATTTATCAAAAGCAGCTTGGATCTTAAAAGGACCAGTGGATGCTTCCGATTTTAAAGTATACATTTTTCCATTATTATTTTTCAAGCGAATTTCTGATGTTTATGACGAAGAATTTACTGTGGCTCTGCAAGAAAGCGATGGCGATTTAGAATATGCTTCTTTACCAGAGTTTCACCGTTTTGAAATACCAGAAGATTGTCATTGGAAAAACGTTCGAGAAACCACAACAAATGTAGGGTTGGCTATTGAAAAAGCACTTCGTGGAATTGAACAAGCCAATCAAGAATTTTTATATGGTATTTTTGGTGATGCCCAGTGGAGTAATAAAAATAAACTTTCAGATAAATTATTAATTGATTTAATAGAGCATTTTTCACAATACAGTCTTGGAAACGAAAACGTAAACCCAGATATGTTAGGAAATGCCTATGAATATTTAATCAAGCATTTTGCTGATTTAACCAATAAAAAAGCGGGTGAATTTTATACACCACGTTCCGTAGTCCATTTATTGGGTTTAATTCTAGATCCTCACGAAGGAGAAAGTATTTACGATCCAGCTTGCGGAACAGGAGGTATGTTGTTAGAAAGTGTAAATCACTTAAAAGAAAACAACCAAGATTATAGAACGCTAAAGTTATTTGGTCAAGAAAAAAATCTGACTTCTAGTTCTATCGCTCGGATGAATATGTTTCTTCACGGAATAGAGGATTTTCAAATCTTTAGAGGGGATACATTAAGAGCTCCAGCATTTTTTGAAGCGGATGGTTTAAAAACATTTGATTGTGTAATTGCAAATCCACCTTTTTCTTTAAAAGAATGGGGAGCTGAAAATTGGGCAAACGATCCTTATGGAAGAAATATAGCTGGTGTACCTCCAAAAGGAAATGGAGATATGGCTTGGGTACAACACATGATTAAATCTATGAATAGTGTTGGGCGTATGACTGTTGTATTGCCACATGGTGCTTTATTTAGAAAAGGTGCTGAAGGAAAAATTCGTGAGAAATTATTAGAAGATGATTTATTAGAAACTGTTATAGGATTGGGGTCTAATATATTTTATGGTACTCAGTTAGCAGCTTGTGTTATGGTTTTTAGACAAAATAAGGAAGCAGTTAAGAAAAATAAAGTATTATTTATTGATGCTTCTGACCAAATTAGAGTTGGTCGTGCTCAAAATTTTCTAGAACCAGCACATGTAAATCAAATTTTTGATTGGTAGACTCAAAATAAGGATGTTGAAAATTATGTAAAAGTTGCTTCCATAAATGAGATTGAAGAAAATGACTTTAATTTAAACATTCCTTTATATGTTGAAAAAATTATTGAAGATAATTTACCTTCTGTTGAAAAGGCATTATCAGATTTAAAAACAGCTTGGAATGAAAGCCTAGAGACTGAGAAGAAGTTTAAAAAAATATTAAAAGAGTTTATTTAAATGAACGAAATAGAATTTATAGATAGAGTTAAGGCGAAATCAATAGAATCAAAGAAACTTATAGAAGGTAACGGAGGCTATAAAATAAAAAGAGGGATGGCTCATTCAATCTCTGGTTTTGTTGAAGACTTGTTTGCTTTATATGTTGCTGAATATATAAATAGAGATAATCTTGAATATTTTGTGGATAAAGTTATTTCAATACGTTTAAATAAAAATGAAAAAGCCAGGTCGTTTAAACCAGATCTAATGATTATCAACAGTGAAAATATTATGACACATTACTTTGATTTAAAAACAAATCTAGGCTGGAATAGATATTTAGAAAACTACATAACTGAAAAAAACGATTTTATAAATCAATTAAGGGGGAGAAAGGCCTGGATTAATTTAGGGAAAAATGAAAAAGCGAAAGATGTGGTGATTTCTGAAAATTTAAAGTATCACATGGTCGTTATTTATGGAGGAAATATAAATCAAGAAACAATGATTAATAATTTAAAAATTGCTTCTAATTTAGAAAATATTGAAATAGATACATTGTACCATAAAAATGATGATAATGCTAATTTTGAAATTGATTATAAGGCATTTGAAAATATTCATAACTCAATTTTAGCGTAATGACCCAAAAAGAATTAGAAAAATATTTGTGGGGAGCAGCAACCCAGTTGCGTGGAACCATTGATGCAGGAGATTATAAACAATACATTTTTCCGTTGTTGTTTTACAAGCGTATTTGTGATGTATATGATGAGGAATATGAAAATGCGTTGAAAGAAAGTGATGGAGATATAGAGTATGCTTCGTTTGCTGAAAATCATCATTTTCAAGTGCCAGAAGGTGCACATTGGAATACTGTTAGAGAAACTACAGTAAATGTTGGTGTGGCGTTGCAAGATGCGATGCGGGCTATAGAAAAAGCGAATCCAGATACTTTGTACGGTATTTTTGGTGATGCCAGTTGGACCAACAAAAACCGATTGAGTGATGAAACGCTTACCAATTTAATAGAGCATTACTCACAACACAAATTAAGTTTAAGTAACATACCCGATGATAAATTAGGAAACGCTTATGAATACTTAATTAAAGAATTTGCCGATGATAGTGGCCATACAGCTGCTGAATTTTACACCAACCGTACCGTAGTTAAACTAATGACGATGATTATGGATCCTAAACCAGGTGAAAGTGTGTATGATCCTACTTGTGGTTCTGGTGGTTTGTTGTTAAACTGTGCCTTGCATTTAAAAGAAGAAGGGAAGGAATACCGTACGTTGAAGTTATACGGACAAGAAATTAACTTAATTACTTCTGCCATTGCGCGTATGAATATGTTTATGCACGGTATTGAAGAATTTAGCATTGTACGTGGTGATACCTTGGCCAACCCTGCATTTTTAGAAAACGATGAACTAAAAAAGTTCAACGTTATATTAGCAAACCCTCCATATTCTATTAAAAGTTGGGACCAAAAAGCATTTATAAACGACTCTTATGGGCGTAATATTTGGGGAACACCACCACAAGGTTGTGCCGATTATGCATTTCAACAACATATCCATAAAAGTTTAGATCCTAAAAACGGGAGATATGCAATTCTTTGGCCACATGGTATCTTGTTTAGAGATATGGAAGCTGAAATGCGTAGAAAAATGGTATTAGAAGATGAAATTGAAGCTGTTATAGGATTAGGGCCAAACTTGTTTTATAATTCGCCTATGGAAGCTATGATTTTAGTAGGAAATACCAATAAGCCAAAAGAAAGGAAAGGAAAAATACTGTTTGTGAATGGCAAAGATGATGTAATTGATAATAAAGGATTAGCCTATTTAACAAATGATCATATTGATAAAATGTATCAAGTATTTAAAGATTTTACAGATATTCCACATTATACTAAAGTTGCAACAACCGAAGAAATAATGAAGTTTGATGGTAACTTAAATATTAATTTTTATGTAAAGACGGATAATTCAGGTAAAGAACTATCATTTTCAAAGGCATTTAATAAATGGGAGAAAGATGGCGTCGAATTTAAAAAATCAATGAAAAATTTATTTGAAGTTCTTAATTAAATGAGCGAATTATTAGAAAATACAGTTGAAGAATTGCAATTAGATAGAAGTAAGTGGAAACTTATAAAATTTGGTGATGTTGCTATTCAGCAAAAAGGTAAAGTAGATAGAGATAGTTCTGAACTTACGAGATATATTAAAGGTGAACATATGGGATCTGAAGATCTTCATATTAGGGAATGGGGAGAGTTAAAAGATGAATATTTAGGTCCAGCTTTTATTAGAAAGTTTGAAAAAGGAGATATACTATACGGTTCACGCAGAACATATTTAAGAAAAGTTGCAATTGCTGATTTTGATGGGATAACATCAAATACTACGTTTGTTATTAAAGCAAATGAAAAGAATATTGATAAAAGATTATTGCCTTTTATTATGATGTCCGAAGGGTTTACTGAAAACTCTATAAAAAATTCTAAGGGATCTGTTAATCCGTATATCAATTGGAAAGACATTGCTAAATACGAATTTCTCCTCCCGCCAAAAGACCAACAAGCGCAATTAGTAAAACTACTTTGGGCTATGGATGAGATGATTGAGAAGGAGTTGGAGGTATTGGAGAAGTTGGAATTTACATATTCAACATTAGTTGATAATTTATTTTCAAAAAAAAGAGAGGATTGGGATTATAAAAGACTGGATAAAATTGCTAAAATAAATGCTAGCTCTTTAAAATCGAATACAGATCCAAATTATGAATTTGAGTATTTAGATTTAGCTGGAATAATTGAACCTAAAGTAATTGGTGAATTAAAGAAAATAAAATTTTCTGAAGCACCAAGTAGAGCAAAAAGAGTTGTACTGGATAATTCAATTGTTCTTGCAATGGTAAGACCTTACCAGAGAGCTTTTGCTTATGTTGAAGATGGAGGGAATATAATTGCATCAACAGGTACAGCAGTTGTTAATGTAAATGAAGGTATTAAATCAAAATTTATATTTCATCAGTTTTTTTCAAAAAAATTCACTAGATATTGTGAAGATAGAATGACAGGAACAAGTTATCCAGCAATTACACCTTCTGATGTTGAAGAGTTTAAAGTTGCTATTCCAAAGAATAAATATTTAATAGCAGAAGAAACGTTGAAATTGGATGAATTAGATAGCTCTATAGTAATTATTAAATCCAAAATTTCAAGTTCAAAATCTTTGCAAAAGAGTTTAATTAATCAGGTGCTTTAGGGTATGGAGTGTACAAGTCAACATAATTATACACTTTTTATTTCTGGTCCAGAGGATAAACGAATTATTTATACAAAAAAGCAAGAAGGTAAAAAAGTAAACTTTCAAAAACCAGTTACTACTAAATATATACCCAAAATTTACATTTTAACTTCAAATAATAGAATTGTGTATGTTGGTTACACTGGGCAGTCTATAGGTTCACGTTTAAACTATGGTATGCGGGCCAATGGTAAAAATGGGTATCACGGGTATAAATGGAAAAAAGAATTAGATACAGTTAACCTTCATGTTTTTGTATTTGAGTCTTTTGTTCAGGATGAAGACCAGATGAAAAAACAAATGGAATTTGTAGAAGCTATTGAAGCTGAGATCGTTTTTAAAGTTAGAGATGAAACAGGAAGTTGGCCAAAATATCAAAATGAAATTCATTTTAATAACCAACAACCAGAAAAAGTAAAAAGAATTGCAAATGAAATTTATGAAAAAATAATAGCATGATATATGCAGTAAAAAACAATAAGGTTAATAGAGCTATATATAAAGCGAATGAAGATGCTTTAACATCCACCATTTTTGAGCGTTTGATGTATTTACCAAAAGAGTTGGTGCAACATATATTTAAAACAGCATTATATGATGTTGTTCCAAGTTTAGACCTTCATCAAATAGAAAGTATAGAGTATTGGCCCAATTGGGATTCGGAAAATACAACAAATACCAATAGGGTAGAACCAGATGTATTTATTAGAACTGCTACGCAAGATATTATTTTAGAAGCTAAACGTTACGATGTTAAACAACAAAGTAAAACCCAGTGGAAAAATGAAATTCAAGCATATTATAACGAGTATAAAGAAGATGATAAACCGTTACTATTTATTGCTTTGGGAGGTTTACATTCAAAAAGGACAGATGATATAAATGTACAAGGCGTAAAGCATAAAATTTACAAATGTACTTGGGGATCCGTTTTAAATACAGTACAACAAATTACCTATACTTATCAGCTAAATGCAGATTATACAAATAGCAATGCAGCAATCCTAAATATTTTAAATGACATTATTTTAGGCTTCTCTTTATTTGGTTTTTCAACAGCAGATTGGTTTGAACGTTTCTTACCAGTACAAAATATAAAAGAAGATTCAATTACATATGTATCACAACTATGGAAAAGTTAAATAAAAATCAATTTACAAATGTCTTAAAAGACGTTAGAGCATCTTATCGTTTATTAGCCTTATATCAAAAGAGATTATTAGATGTTATAACCTTTGTTGGTAATAGTTATAATGTAAATTTTTACGGAGGTTGGGCTAAATTTAGTAATTCAGCTGCTCATGCCACTAGAGCTAAAATTGATAGATGGTCTTGGGATTGGCTCTCTATGTATTTATATGAGTTTAATATGGGAGAAATAGGTAAGGAAACAGATATAGATAAGTATCATTTTAGAATAGTGCATCAAGCAGATACAGGTTTTTTTGATGCAAATGATTCTAAAAAAATAGGTAAAAATGATATTGATCAATTTGAACATCTTGAAGCATCAACCACACGTTTGTTTTTTGTAATTAGTAAAAATGAAAATTATTGTCCGTTACTAGGTGTTTTAAATGAAAACTTATCAAGTGCTTCTAATAAAGCAATTGTAAAAGGTAATTGGTTGGCAGTGCCATACAATATGGAACGTTTTATAAATCAAAAAGCTACAGATTTAGTTTTAAAAGATTTTAATGAAGTTTGTAAGGCTACTTTTAATATAGAATTAAGTAATCAAGTGTTTTAGGGGATGGACTATAAAGTGTTTTTTGCTTTTCAAATGGATGTTGAAGATAAATATGGCAAAGGGTTTATTCAATCGGCAATAGAAATAGCAATTCAGAAATTAAAAGAGGAAGATATACTTGTCTCTCTAGATTTTGGATTTAGAAGAACTCCAGGAACTCCATTGTTAATTGAAGAAATGTTGAAAAAAAGTTCTGACTCAGATCTGGTAATTGCTGACTTAACTTTTACATCTGCAAAAGAGTGGCTAAATGCTGAACTGATAGATGAAGATGATACTAATTCTTGGTATAGCATACCTAAAGGAATACGGAAACTATCTCCTAACCCTAATGTATTATTAGAAACTGGTTATGCTTGGGCGAAAAAGGGAACCTATAGGACATTAGTTGTGATGAACAGTGCTTTTGGCTCTCCTATAGAGTTACCGGTTGATTTAAAAGGGTTTAGGTGGGGGATTACGTATTCATTAGATGAGACTAATAAAAGTGATAGAAAAGCTATAAGGAAAGAATTAGGTAAAGATTTTTATGATGCAATTAAAGCTGCAATAAATGCAGAATCTTCTTATCAAATTGAAAAATGGTCGCCTTTTAAAATAAATCAACAAATTGAAAGGTATCATAATTACCCATATGTATTAACATCAACCTTAAAAGATGAAATTGAAAAATTAAGAGACTCTTTAATTAGTTATAAAGGAGCAATTAGAATTGCAGGAGTACCTGGATCAGGAAAGTCTAGGTTAGTTTTTGAGGTTTTTAGGAGGAATGAGTATTTTGAAGTACACAAATTAGAAAATAGTATTTTATACTTTGATTTAAAAGGTACGGTTTACCAGGATATTTCGAAGAAAATAGTGGATCTATCTACAAAAAACCAATTAAAAATAATTATTCTTGATAATTGTGATGAAGAGGTTCATAAAAAAGTAAATAAAGAATTTTATGGTACAAAATTGAGATTGGTTACAATTGAACCTAATTCGTATAAAAGAGAAAAAGTTAACCCAAATATATTTATAGGTGAAAATGTTAGACGGACGGTGTTTCAAAATATTTTTGAATCAAAATACACATCAACAAGTTCATCGTTATTATATAGCTCTTTGGACGGTGATTTAAATACTTTAGTTCCTATAATACAGGCGAGTATTAAAGAAGAAAATTTAAATAAATCAACGAATGATCTGTTAAAGTTTATTGTTGGTGAGAATAATGTAGATATTGGAGCTGTAAGGCTGCTCACAGCAATTGCATTGTTTGAGAAAATTGGTGTTTCAGGAGATTATAAAAATCAATTGGAATTTATAAGAGAAACATTTGTTGGTTGTTCAGAGGAAGAATGTCTTAAATTAATTGAATTGCTACATTCTAAAAACCTGATAGTGAAAAAAGGTGATTATATTGTTTCAAATGCGTTTAAAGAAGAACTTATTAAACATTGGAAAATTGAACCAATTGAAAATATAAATTCTATTGTTTTGAATGTTTCTAAAAACAATTTGTGGTATAACTTTTCAGATAAGTTTTTTGCCTTATTAAAAAATGATGAAAGTGGTGAATATTTGACATTTTTAATTTCTGAGGTAGGAGTGTTAAAGAATAATGAATTTATTGATAAAAGTGAGGGTGGAAAATTTTTGAGATTAATGGTAGATTATTTTCCCAAATTGGTGTTGAAGATTTTAACTTCTAAAGGAGAAAGATTATGAGTTTTTTTGATTTTAGTATTTCGGATAGATATACAATAGATACTTTATTGAAATTGTGTATGCATAATGAAACGGTGAAAGATTCATTCAAGTTATTATACAAGTTAGCAAATAAAGATAACACTCTTCAAGATCAAGCAAAATTTGCATTTATTGATTTGTATCAAGTTTATTTAGCAGACACCTGCCTTAATTTAGAAGATCGTTTAACTATTTTATATGAATTAGAAACTGAAAATGGCATTTCAAACATATTGGTCAGTGCTTATGAAAGAGCTTTAAAATCAACTGGTTTTACTGGGCGTATTCATTCGGGAGAATTAATAAATAGAGAAAAATTATTTAATCCTTCTCTAGAGCAAAAAAATCAATATCATATTGCCGTAATTGAAAAATTAAAATCTATAGCACTTTTAGGTGATGAACCATTTTCTCAACTTGCAATAAATTCTTTAGTTTCCAGGATGCCAGAGCAATTAACTTTTGGTCCTTTTGAGCATATGCTAGGAGCAATAAAGGAAATTGTTGAAAGACAAGGTGAATTATCAAATGATATTCGCCAAAAGTTAGCAGAATTAAGTTCAGAGAGGTTTAATCTCAGTTCAGAAAAGTTAGCACAAGTTGAAGCTATTTTGGAAAAATATAAACCAGACAGCGTAGAAGATGAATTAAATGCTTACGTAGTTAATGCTCCTTGGATTCACAGCCGTAATGAACAAGATGATTACATTAACGTTTCAGCTGAAAAAGCAAAAGAAATTGCTTTGAAATTTATTGATGAAAAGATCTTACTACTGTTAGAGGGTGCTAAACTATTACTTAAAGGTGAGCAACGACAAACATTTCCCTTTGCAGAAACTATTGGTAAAAAGAACACAATTGATTATAATAAAAAGCTATTGGGTTATATAATTGCTTTATATGAAACAATACCAATTGAAGAACAAAACTCAATATTTGTTAATGGATTGGTATTTGGAGCAAAGAATGATGAATTTACTAGGTTCGCTATCGATAAATTAATTTCATTAAATGCAACAGAAGTACATGGAATTAGATTGGTTCGTTATTTAAAACCAATTACATATAGTGATCTTATAAAAATCAAAGAATTGCTAATCGCTAATCCAGGTTATTTAAGAAATCTTGAATACTTAGATTTAATAAGTTTAACCGATGAGGAAATTATAGATTTAGTGTTGTGGATTAAAGATATTAATTATTCTTTTGCTTTAGAGATTTTATATGAAATAATTAGAAAGGATAGTGAAAGGTGGAATGGACTTAAAGAAATAATTAATGAATTGTTATATGTTGATGATATAACAGAACAATCTTCTTTTATAAATAACACATTGCATCTTGAGGATTTAATTACAAAATCAATTAACGATGATCCTTCTGAAGAACACATTTATTTTTTAGTTCATCAAATAATTAAAAATTACACAGATTTTAATTTTAAAAATGAATCTCTTTTAGATCATTTAACATATTTTTTAATAAATGAGCATTTTGATAAATCTTGGCCAATATTTGGTGAATATCTAGCTTCTGGTCAGCAAAGTAGTTATAAACTTTATAGGACTTTAGAAGATACAGTTTCTAATAATAAACTAATATATGAGTGGGCAGTCAGTGAGTCCGAGAAATTCCCTTCAACGGCAATAAGATTTATGAATATTTATAAAAAGAATGAAGATGGTACTTTAGAATGGGATAAGTATGCTAAACAATTAGTTGATGAATTTGGTAATCAACAAAAAGTCTTAGATAATATTAGATCAAAGTTTACAAATTATTCAGGAATTAATTCAGCATCAGCATCAGGTTTGTACAAAAGAAGAAAAGTATTAGTTGATGAACTTCTAGATCATAAATTTGAAAATGTTAAAGAGTGGGCTAGAAATATGTCAGAGTATCTTTCAAGTAGAATTGTTGATGAAGATAAGTGTGGTGAGAATTATAATTTAGAAATTTAGTTTTAGAAAGTTGTAGTTATGACCTTACACGATGCCATCATACAAGTTTTAGCTCAAAAAAAAAGTGCAATGACAAGCGTAGAAATTACGAATGCATTAAATAAAACTAGTTTATATACTAAAAAAGATGGCTCTTTAATTAAGAGTAGCCAAATAAGTGCTCGTGTTAAAAACTACCCACATTTATTTTTAAAAACCGATGGTTTAATTTCACTAAAAAGTAAAACGGGAATTGGGAAGACTATTTCTCCAGTAGACAGAAATAAAACAAGTATTTCAACAATTAGTGCAAAACCAAGTTTAGCAGTTAAAATGCTTTTACATGAGAAAAATTTTAAAACTGCTTCAAGCATAGATTCATCTGTTCCAGATGTTCCTGGTTTGTATTGTATTCGCATTAGAGAACCAAAGAAATTAAAGACCTCCTTTTCAAAAGTACTTTTGGAAAGGAATCACACTATTATTTATATAGGAATTGCTTCAAAAAGTTTAAAAAAACGTTTTTTAGGTCAAGAATTAAGAGCAAAAGGTCACGGTACTTTCTTTAGAAGTATGGGAGCAGTATTAGGGTTTGCACCTATAAAAGGATCATTGAAAGATAAAAAGAATCAAAATAATTATACGTTTTCTATAAAAGATGAAACGAGTATTATTAACTGGATTAATGAAAACTTGTTGGTTAATTGGGTAGCTAAAGAACAGGATTTAAACGGTATTGAAAATGAATTGATCAAAGCAAATCTGCCATTACTTAATATTGCTGGTAATCCAGGAGCTTTACAAGAGCTAACAGATTTAAGAACTAAATGTAAGATGATAGCAAGTGGGGTGTAGGCTTATTTATATTTAGGGAGAGTATATTCTTAATTCGCGATTCGCGAATCACGAATTAAATTGTTATCTTTGTGTGTTTAAAAGTATTAGATTATGAAAAAACACAGCGGAATGCGACCACATGATATTGTGGTTTTGTTAAAAATTGCAGCAAAAGGTAATAATGCTTGGTATATGAAAGATCTATCTATGGAGTTAAGTATTAGTGCCAGTGAAATTTCAGAAAGTTTAAATCGTTCGGCCATTGCTGGTCTTATTTCCAAAAATAAAAAGCGCTTAATGAAACTGGCCATCCTCGATTTTTTAGAACATGGTTTGCGTTATGTATATCCACAACAACCAGGAGCTAAAGCAAGAGGTGTTGCAACAGCACATTCGGCAGCGCCTTTAAATAAAGAAATTGTAAGTAATGAACCCTATGTGTGGCCTTATGGTTTGGGTACTGTTCGTGGAGAATCTATTGAGCCATTGCATCCAAAAGTACCAGAGGCCTGTTTAAAAGACCCTATATTTTATGAATATATGGCCCTTTGTGATGCTTTACGAGTAGGAAGGGCACGAGAAAAAAATATTGCTATAGAAGAATTAAGAAAAAGATTATGTTAAAAAACACCTTAATCAATCGTATTGCAACCAAAAAAATAGCCTCAGCTTTAGTAGGCCTCAATCAAAATGTGGTATATGTTGGTGGTGCTGTAGTTAGCTTGTATATAAACGATCCTTCAGCAGATGATGTACGTCCTACAAAAGATATAGACATTTCTATGGAAATTGCCAATGTGGGCGAATTAGAAGCTATTCGTGAAGAAATACAAGAAAGAGGTTTTTATCAGTCATATGAAGATAATGTTATTTGTCGTTTTAGGTATGAAGATATTATGGTAGACTTAATGGCAACAAAAGAAGTGGGTTGGGCACCAGCCAATCCTTGGTTTTTACCGGGTTATCAGCATCTAATCACCTTTGATATAGATGGTGTTGAAATTCAATGTTTGTCATTGCCTTATTATTTAGCAACAAAATTTTCTGCGTTTTACGATAGAGGAAGTAAAGATCCAAGAACAAGTAAGGATTTTGAAGATATTGTTTATTTATTCAATTATGTTACAACCTTAAAAGAACAGGTTTTACAATCAGATGAACTAGTTAAGAGTTATCTGATGACTTGTTTTATAGATATATTGAAAGATGGTGTAAAACAGGAAGCTATTTTAGGACATCTTTTTTATGAGGAACAAGAAATACGCTATGAAAAAATTATAAGTACTTTAAACGAAATTTGCTATGGGATTTAATGAACTAAACAGTGTTGAATATCACATCATTCATAAATTAAGTGGTGTAAACCTGAACAATAAAACAATTGAAGAACCTGCAGAAGGTTATGGATCATTTTGGAAGTATAAATCAGCCAACGAATTACAACGAAATGTTAACGAAGTATTAGAAGAGGTTGAACTTAAAAATGCGTTGATTCGGTTAAATCCTGAAATTAAACAGCAACCAGAGCTCGCTGATGAAGTTATTTATAAATTAAGAGCTATTTTAATATCTGTAAACCAAGTTGGGTTGGTACGTGCCAATGAAGAATTTTTTAAATGGTTAACCGGAGATAAAACAATGCCTTTTGGCGAAAACAATCGTCATGTACCTGTTCGTTTAATAGATTTTGATGAATTGAAAAATAACAGTTATGTTGTTACCAATCAATTTCGGATTCATCATAGAGAAACAAAAATACCAGATATAGTTTTATATATAAACGGTATACCAGTAGTTGTTGGTGAGGCTAAAACACCTATTCGACCATCTGTAAGTTGGTTAGATGGAGCACATGAAGTTCATGATGTGTATGAAAATGCAGTTCCACAATTATTTGTTCCAAACATTTTATCATTTGCTACAGAAGGAAAAGAATTATATTATGGAGCCATAAGAAGTCCACTTCAATATTGGGCACCTTGGCGATTGGAAAATGATGAAGATAAATTAGCGAAGCAATTGGGTTTATCTGAAATAGGGAAGGAGCTTTCAGATTTACTAAACCCATATAGGTTGTTAGATATTTTACAAAATTTCACATTATTTGCTTCCAACAAAAAGAAACAACGCAACAAAATTATTTGTCGTTTTCAACAATATGAAGGTGCTAATAAGATAGTTGAACGTGTAAAAGAAGGGAAAATAAAAAAAGGATTAATTTGGCATTTTCAAGGCTCTGGAAAATCGTTGTTAATGGTTTTTGCAGCACAGAAATTGCGAAAATCAGCTGAATTGAAAAGTCCGACAGTACTAGTTTTGGTGGATAGGACAGATTTAGACACACAAATTACCGGAACTTTTAACGGTGCTGATATTCCAAATGTAGAAACTACAGAAAGCATTACAGAGCTACAAACCTTATTAGAAAGAGATACCCGTAAAATTATTATTTCTATGATCTTTAAGTTTCGTGATGCGAAACCTAATATGAATACCCGAGATAATATTATTGTATTAGTTGATGAGGCGCATAGAACACAAGAAGGAGATTTAGGACGCCAAATGAGAGCTGCTTTACCAAATGCATTTTTATTTGGTTTAACAGGAACACCAGTTAATAAAGCAGATAAAAATACGTTTTGGGCTTTTGGAGCTTCAGAAGATCAAGGAGGATATATGTCTCGTTATACTTTTCATGATTCCATAAGAGATGACGCTACGTTGCCATTGCATTTTGAACCTCGTTTGGTTGATGTACATGTAGACAAAGAATCTATTGATAAAGCATTTGAGGAGTTTAAAGAATCGGCAGCACTATCTGATGAAGAAGCAGATGCTTTGAATAAAAAATCAGCAAAAATGGCTGCATTTTTAAAATCACCAGAGCGGGTTACTAAAATAGTTACAGATATAGCGAGTCATTTTAAAGAAAAAGTAACACCTCACGGATTTAAAGCGATGATTGTGACACCGGACAGATATGCTTGTGTGCAATATAAAGAAGAATTAGATAAACTTTTCCCGGAAGAAGCAAGTAAGGTTGTTATTTCAACTTCGGCCAATGATGATTTTGATTTTAAACAAAAATGGGGTGTAGATAAAAGTAAGCAAGAGAAAATAGTAGATGAATTTAATGATGCAACTTCTGAGTTAAAATTTATCATTGTTACTGCTAAGTTATTGACTGGTTTTGATGCGCCAATTTTACAAACAATGTATTTAGACAAGTCTATAAAAGATCACACTTTGTTACAAGCAATCTGTAGAACAAATAGATTGTATCCACATAAATCTTTTGGAAGAATAGTTGATTATTTTGGTGTTTTTGATGATGCTGCTAAAGCACTTCAATTTGATGAAGAAAGTGTCAATACCATTATTACAAACCTTTCTGAATTAAGAGGTAAATTACCGGAAGCTGTAAAAGATGCATTATCTCATTTTGAAGGCGTTGATAGAAGTATTGATGGTTTTGAAGGTCTAGAAGCTGCGCAAAATGCAATTAATTCAAATGAAAAGAAAGACGCATTTGCAAAAGATTTTAAGTATTTAGCGAGGTTATGGGAGTCATTATCTCCAGATGCTATTTTAGATCTTTATAATGAAGATTATAAATGGTTATCACAGGTGTTTGAATCTGTAAAACCAGCCTCTCAAAATATAGGAAAATTGCTTTGGTTTTCTTTAGGTGCTCAAACTACAAAATTAATACATGACAATGTCCATGTAGGAGAAGTGCATCAATTAGATGAATTTATTTTGGATGCTGATGTTATTGAAAATATATTTAACAATCCCGATCCGAAAAATACTAAAAAATTAGAAAAAATACTGATAAAGCGTTTTAAAAAGCATAGTGGAGACCCTAAATTTATATCTCTAAGTGAACGACTTGAGGCATTGAGAGATAAAGCGGAGCTAGGATTAATTACTTCTATTGAGTTTGTAAAAGAATTGTGTAAAATAGCGAGAGAAACGGTTCAAGCAGAAAAAGAATTGGAACAAGAAATTCAAGAAAAAACGCCAAAAGCAGCTTTAACGGATTTATTTTTAGAGTTAAAAAATGATGAAACTCCGGCTGTTGTAGAACGTATTGTAACGGATATAGATGCTATTGTACGAGTAGTCCGTTTTCCAGGTTGGCAAAACACCAATTCAGGTGAACGCGAGGTTCAAAAATCATTACGTAAGGCTTTGTTGAAATATAAATTACACAAAGATCAGATATTATTTGATAGGGCATATAGTTATATTAAAGAGTATTATTAATTATGAAAAGAGCGTATTATTCAAATACTATTTCAGCTTTTATAAAAGAAGACCCTTCTAAAATATTAGGTGAATTAAGCCTCAATCACACACATGCTTTAGAAGAGTTGCAGCGTAATGCTTGGCTTGGAGAAATTAGCATCTTAAAAGATCAGTTGAAAGATTTTCCTGATGGGCAAGTGTATTTTGAGTTTGCTATTCCTAGAATGGGAAAACGTGTGGATAACATTGTAATTATTAATGATACTGTTTTTATTTTAGAATTTAAAGTTGGCGATTATGAGTATGGGAATCACGCTATAGAACAAGTTATTGATTATACATTAGATTTAAAGAATTTTCATGAAGGAAGTCACTATAAAAAGTTAATACCAGTTTTAATTTCAACCAATGCCCCAGACTTTGAAAATGATCAAGAACAAATAGATAATTTATATACTGCTGCAAGAGTAAATAAAAACAACCTGGGAGATTATTTAAATGAAGTTGTTGAAAACTCAAAAGAAGATCGTATAGATCCAATTGAATGGGAAACTTCTATTTATAAGCCAACTCCAACTATTGTAGAAGCTGCGCAAGCATTGTATAAGGGGCATAATGTCCAAGAAATTTCAAGATCCGATTCAGGAGCCATTAATCTCTCTAGAACAGCTTCATGTTTAAATAATGTGGTTGAAAATTCAAAAAAATACAATAAAAAATCTATTTGTTTTGTCACTGGTGTTCCTGGTGCTGGTAAAACTTTGGCAGGTTTGAATATAGCGAATGAACGAATGAAATCGGATGAAGATGAACATGCTGTTTTTCTATCAGGTAACGGACCATTAGTTGATGTGTTAAGAGAGGCGTTAACGAGAGATGAAGTAAAAACATCAAAAGAGAATGGAATACCACTTACAAAAAAACAAGCTGCAATAAAAGCCAATTCATTTATTCAAAATATTCATCATTTTAGAGATGACAACTTAATTTCATTGAAAGCACCAGTTGAAAAAGTGGTTGTTTTTGATGAAGCACAAAGAGCATGGACCAGAGAAAAAGCCAGTTCTTTTATGAAGGTTAAAAAAGGCGTGGAAGATTTCAATATGTCGGAACCTGAATTTTTGATTGATGTAATGGATAGGCACGAAGATTGGTGTGTTATTATTTGTTTGATTGGAGGAGGTCAAGAAATTAACACAGGTGAAGCTGGGTTAGAAGAATGGATTGTGGCTTTAAAAGATCATTACGCAGATTGGGATATTTATTATTCAGATCTTATTGGTGAAAATAAAAATTACATTAAAACTTCAGAATTAAGAACTTGGATTAAAGATAATGGGGAAAGTGAGAAAGATTTGCATTTGTCAGTTTCCGTTCGATCCTTCAGGTCAGAGCAGCTTTCTAATTTTGTACAAGAATTATTAGAGTTAAATATTGATTCAACAAAAAGGTTATATCAAGAAATAAAAGATGATTATCCTATTGTATTAACTAGAGATTTAGAAATTGCAAAAACTTGGTTGAGAAATAAAGCAAAAGGTACAGAACGAATAGGGATGGTTAGTTCTTCTGGAGCTAGAAGGTTGCGTCCTCATAGTATTGATGTCAAAAATGAAATTTCGCCAGCTGAATGGTTTTTAAATGATGAAAATGATATTAGGTCTTCTTATTTTTTAGAAGTCATTGCAACTGAATTTGATATACAAGGATTGGAAATAGATTGGGTTGGTTTGGCTTGGGGTGCTAATTTTTATATCAATGCTGAGAACGACTGGAGTCATCAAAGATTTAGTGGTACGAAGTGGCAAAATATCAATCAAGAAATCACAAAACAATATTTAATAAATACATACAGAGTGCTTTTAACCAGAGCAAGACAAGGAATGGTACTATTTATTCCTGAAGGTTCTGATATTGATCATACGCGTCCAAAGGAATTTTATGATGAAACGTATGCTTATTTGAAAAATATAGGAATTAAAGAATTGACAAAAGATAATTGCATTGTAAAGAAACCAAAAAAAACACTGGTTTTAAATCATAAAAAGGCTAATTCAATAAATAAGAGGAGTAGGGTTAAAGTTGTTCATAAAGAAATTTCTGAGTCGAAAAAAATTAACTCTGATGTGAGGCCTGCAAAAATGAAAATAGGAAAATTTGTAAAAACATCTATGTTGGACCTCATTAGTAAAGACCTTATTGATGAGTCTGAAATAAGAAGATTGCAAAATGCTGAATATTCAAAAAGAACTTTTGATATTCAATTCCCTCTTTTAAGAAAAAAACTGGTTACTGATCCAGATAATATTCTTAGATATTGGAAAGGTGCAGTGAGTATTAAAGGGCAAGAATATTTTATTTGTTCAGAATGGTATGAAAATTCCCAAAATAATGATCGTCCTTATTTTTTAAAGTGGTTATGTGGAATTAAAAATCAAAAATTATGAACTACGACACCATCTGAAATATACAATCATGCAGATGAGCTAGAAAAATTGCTAAAAAATGACAATTAGTAGCATTTAGATCAGAATTTTTAAAAAATAAAAAACCTAGTGAGGAACGATTTGCGAATTAATTATTTCAAATTAAATTGTGGTAACTCAAATTGCTGTAGTTGCTCATTATAATATACAATCTTATTTGTTGCTATATCGAAATAAGCAATTTTTCCATACGGGTCAGGATTAACATTTTGAGCCAAAAAAAAGCGTGTATTTATTAAATTTTTTAATTCTTGAATGTCTCCTTTAGTTGCTGGTTTATTTTCTTCAGGAGTAAATATTTTCTTAAGTGCTGCAAGTGAAGCATCGGAGGCCATGGTTCCTAAAAATGCATTAGTAACTCCAGCTGTACTAACTTTGTCTATTTGGTTTTTCCCTTTTTTCTTTGATTTAGAAGTATTTTTTGATTTTTCTTGAGAAACAGAATTACTTTTTTTATTCTTGTGATGGTGATTTTTGCTTCTACAAGTTGCCGAACAAAATTTTTGAGCTTTGCGTCTTGTTGGTTCGAATTTTTTTTGACAAAATTCGCAAGTGTATAATTGTTTTTCCATTAAATTATTGAATTATGCGTTAAACAAACGTATGTTTGACGCATAATATTAGTTTTAAATAGTTTTAACATTGAAAATAACTTCCAAAATCATTTTTTCTAATTTAGTATTATCTACTATTGGGCGTTGTTTTTTCTTTTTAGGATTGGGTATTTTCGATAGTTGATTGCACGCTTCCTTCGGGTTCTCTTTTTGCTCATTTTCTTTGTTTATTTCTATTGCATTTTCTTCTTGAGCATCTTCAATTTTAGCATACCTTGATAAAATATCAGGGAGGTATTGCAATACAAACTCACCTACCGTAAAATTAAAATCCTTTTCTAAATCTAAATACCTTCCGAAGTAATTACAGATATCTTTTAAATGTGTTACATAAAATTGACATTGCACATGAAATGCTCCTATAATACTAATGTGAATATCTTCACCATTGTACTTCTTTACATTTTGACTTAACCATTGCGTTAAATCTATAAACAACATTAAATATTCGTAATACTTTTCTATTATTACTAAGAACTCAAACTCTGTCAATTCTTTTGATTTCTCAACTAGTTTGAAGGTATTCTGCTCTAAAAATGTTCTTTTTCCAATTAAATAAGAATTTACTTCTAATGCATTTTCGTTAGTAAATATTCCACTGCCCAACTTATTATCCATGAAATAAAATTCATCATAGAAATCATCATTTATCTGATCTTTCAATTGTTCTTTTACATCTCCTACAATATCACTAGGTACGTAATAAATAATTTTATGAAAAAACACTTCCAATAGTTCATCTAAAAGTAAAGTTGTTTTTATAATTTCTGATGACATATTATATGGTTTTTAAAAGTTCTGAATAATCCTCTGGTAGTTCTGCATCTATATCTCTTAAGTATTTTTCCAATGCTGTCATTGTAGAATGCCCGGTAATTAACATTAATCTACTTTTCGCTTCATTGGGTGATGAAATTTTTCTTAATTCTCGATATAATTTTGTAATATAAGTATGTCTAAAACTATACAGTCCATAATTTTTATCTAGATTAAAATGATCTTTTACAACTTTTTTAAATCGTTTTGAAAAATAGTCTCGTTTATTATTCTCCGAGGCTTCCCACTTTCCCCCAAACTTCTCTGGTGTAAATAGAAATGCTTCAGGATCTATATTTGATAAGTCTGGAATATCTTTAAATAAAATGTCTGGAATAATTTTAGTTTTTAAAAACTTATTTTTTGCTTTAAATGAAATTGTTTGTTCTTGTAAATTAATATCACCAACTTTTATTCGATTCACTTCAATGGGTCTCATAAAGTTATACGAGATGAATTTTATGTACAATAGTAATATAGGATCCTTTTTTTCTAAATAGTTAAAAATATTTGAATCTAATTGTTGCGAATATGTTTTATGTCGCTCTGGAGCTGTTTTTAAAACAGGTATATTCTTAACAAAATTATATGTAATTATTTCATTTTCTTCCAATACTTGCATAAGAGTACTAATCTCTAGTCTAACATTATTTCGAGTTCTAGGGCTATTTTTATCTAATACACCGTTCAAGAAATGTACAACCATACTTTTAGTCAGCTGACTTATACTTATTACATCTGGGTAATTTGCTTTAATAAATTCCTGCAAGGAGTTAGATCTACTCTTATATGCCTGTAAAGTTCTTTCATTTACCAGTTTCTTTTTAAGGTTTAGAGCAAATTCAAAGGCTTCAGAGATGGTTTTTGTATTAACAATTGTTGATGATATACCATCACTTTTTGACGATTTGCAAACAGTTGTTGGTTCTTTATCAGCACCTGTTGATGTTTTACTAACACCTGTAGATTTTTTAGCGACACCTATTGCCTTATCTTGTTCTTTCTGAAATAGCTCTGTATTATCTTCAAAAGGATCGTACCCTCTTCTTAATAACTCTTGAATTTTATGTTTGTAAACTGCTAAAACAAACATCCGATCTGATTTTGTTTTGTACTTATTTGCATCACCATAGAAGGGAGTAATTCTTTTTAGCTTCCCAGTTTCAGGATTTCGGTAAGAAAAATACACATACCAACGTTTAGATAAATCACCATTGGCATCATAAATTTTGGGGTTCGAATATTTTTTTTTCATGGACAAATCGTATGCAAAAACGTATGCATTTTGATTATCAAAGATAAGACTTTTGTTAAAATTAGACATAAAAAAAACGGTTTAGAAAGCTAAACCGTTCGTTTTGTTGGATTTAAATTTTGTAGCGTGATCCAGAATTGAACTGGAGACCTCCGGGTTATGAACTCAATGTTTAAAAAATATTAAACCATTTTATTGGGCTCCCGAGCTATATTTTTGCAAAAACGTGTTCCAAAACGTGTTCCAAATTTAGATTGATATGTTATACAAATACTTGATGCAATTTAGTAAAAATTATTAGAAGGATTGTAGTGATTAAAACATTTAATTATTACACTTATAAATTTTTTATTTTGTTATAAGTTTAGGTATTTACCAGATACTGGGTGTATTCCTCTAGATTTGAAACTTTTGTCCTCCAAACAAAGATTTCTCCTGTCAAATTACAGATTTTCTATTTCTTAAATACAAAACCTTGTGAGTCTTTATATTCAATTTAAATTAGTTAATATGAGCCTATGCTTAACAGCTAAGTGAAGCGTATTACTCAGGATCTATTACCTTAACGCCTTAAGATGTAAATTACATCTTCTAAAAATGTTAGTGAGTGCGTAATATTCATGTGCTATTTCCAATCAACTATTTTTTTAGTATATTTGATATGCTATGAAAAATAACCTACCTAAAATCACCCTGAAAAGGGATGTTGTAAAAAATATTGATTCCATTCAAATGTATTTTAAATACAATGATGAACTATTGAATATCATTAGAGGGCTAAAAGGGTTTAAATGGAGTTCTTCTATAAGATGCTGGCACGGAGAATTCAATCAAAATAATTTGAATCTAATTAGGCAAACATTTAAGGATATAGTTATCCTTATAGATGATAACTCCCTATACACAGCTCCAAAGATAAAGCGAATTAAAGTTAATAGAAAATTGTCCGAAGAAAACTCAGTGGTAATGGATTCTTTTATCAAGTATTTAGAAGGAAGGAGATATAGCCGCAGCACCATTGAAACTTATGCCATTTTTATAGGTGATTTTTTAGAATACCTTAAAAAGAAATCAATAACAAATACAACCAACAGAGATGTTGAATTATTTATTGAAGATGTATTCATACCTAA
>NZ_QEIH01000014.1 GCF_003260195.1 Lutibacter citreus | reverse complement strand
AAATATCTGAAATTCATTACAAAAACCATAAAAAATGATGCAAAAACAATGCATTATTTTGTTTTATATATAAAAGCGCTATTTACACTTCAAACAAGAGGCTTAGCAACCATTAAAAATTGAAATTCAACTACTATTGTAAAAAACAAAAGCCCCTTAAAAAGAAGCTTTTGAGTTGTGTTTTTATGTTTTTTAATGCCTTGTGCAACGATTACCATTGTTGGCAATAGTATTAATTTTTTGAACATAAAGATAATCAATCTTGGCAATTCGTTTTTTGTATTTTCACCAAACCATTCTTTCATTTTCAAGAATTGCAATACGTTATTTTTTGCCTCATTAATATATTTTGAAATGTAATGAATATCAAATAATTCTATTTAACACAAATTATTAATTGTCCTCAATTACCGTATATCCTGGATATTTACTCTTGTTAAAAATAAATATAGAATCATCTATTACTGGGTTTGAATTATATTTAGTAATAAGATAAGTCATTATTGTTTCGTCCTTCATTTTAAAACCTATTTTCTTAAGTTCGTTAGCAGATTTAGAGATATATAGGGTTAATGTTTTATAATCAACATTTGCAGGATTTTTAGGGTATAAGTATATAACATGAACAGTCTCTCCATTCAATGTAGTTTCTTTCCCATATTTGTTCTTAAATCCGCTTTCCCATAATGTCATTAACTTTTTTGGATTCAACATTTCATCATCTTCTTCATCAGCATCCGTTTTGTAAATGGTTTTTTCTTCTTTTATAATTGTACAAGTTATAATAGCATTAGAAATGATAGTATTGTCTCGAAAAGAACTAAGAAAATGATCTCCTTTTACCCATCCAATTCCAGATTGATTTTCATCAATACCAGTCACAGAATTCTTGATGTTGACGCTGAATTCAATATAAAAAGAGTTGCTTTCGTTTAACTTTTCCGATAAATTATCAAGAATGGCTTGTGATTTCTCATCTTGTATTAAGGCAGTGAACGTTAGTAATGTTAAAAGTGTTAGAATTAATTTCATATTGTATTATTTTTGTTTAAATATCTATAATTGAATTAACACTATAAAGATTTTTATGGTTAATAATAGTATTGTAATAATGAAGCACAACAATCTTGTATATTGTTTGTTGCGTGTTTAATTCTCCTAATTTAGTAAATAAATTACATAGTAGAAAATTAGGGAATGTTTTAGTAAGTTGTATAAAACCAGGCAATTAAGCTTGTACGGTCTTAACAAATCGTTTTAATTGTATTTATTCTTCTCCAACAAGAAAAGCACCTTCAGGACGAACATATTCTGATGGAGCTGCATTGGCTTTAAGTTGTTGATCAACATATTTTAACACGGCTTCCTCATCTTCCACAGTAGTTCCGTCTATATCTGTAGTTGTTGAAAAAGTGACAGCACCTCCTGCATCTGTAATGTTTTTTACAAATCGATATGCTTGTTCTCCCTGAAACATTAAATTAGATCTTTCACTAGACCAAGTTGATCTTATTGGTAAAAATAAATGTTTTGTTGCTAGTTTAGAGCCATCATAAGATGTTGTAGGTGATGATTGAATGTCTGGTACTGTAAATTCTTCGTAAGCCCAAGAATTAGGTGGAGCTCCTTGCCCTAAAGGTGTAATATGGCCTGCAGTAAAGTCTGACCATGGATCCATAGCCGTCATTTTTATAATTTTATAATCAATATCATTTGTATCACCTATACCATCGCTATCAACTTTTAAAAAAACACCATTTTCATCTGTGAAATAATCCTTTGCTAGATTTGTTGTTACCATTATATCTGGATCAACATTACGTATCATTTGAACAAATTCTCCTCTTTCAGTATTGTTGCCAGGGTAGCTTGAAAAGGCATCTATCCAATAACCATCTACTCCCATTTCAGCAAAACGTTTTATATAACCTTCACAAAAATTCATCCATGCTTTATGTTCGTTACCCGCAAAATAATTGCTTACATAGTTATTCCATGCGGCAGCTCCATCTGTTGTAGCTCTTTGCGCAGGGCTCATTCCGTTTAAATACAGAATCACTTTTTTATTTGCATTTTTAAACTCCGTAATAACATTAATAATCACTTGTTCGTTTGCTAAGCTCGGTACAAATTCTTCATCTATAATTGCGCCTGAAACGCCCATTACAGCCTCTACATTTTCGTTTGTTCTTAAGGTCCATAAATGTGATTTTGCATTATTAGTTGCATTGGTGATTATATGTCCCATAGTAGGATAACTGCTTATTATTTCTTTAGCACCCGCCACATAGTCATATCCTTTACCACCATCAGAATCAGTTTTAACGTAATCATCTAACGTTTCTCCACCTCTTACATACAAACGAGCTCCCCAAGACCCTTGAAGCCTTGTTGAAATTTTATTGACCTCATTATTACTCTCAATATTACCTTCTGTTGAACATGAGATTAAGAAGGTGATTGCAATTAAAAACCCGTATATTTTTTTTGTATTCATTAGTTGTTATCTTTTTTATAATTAACCTCTAAGAATTAATTAATAATATTATCATTGGTATTGAGCCAAGCACATTTGTTAGCAAATGTATTAAAATTGGCGGTATTAAACTATCAGATTTTTCTCTGTAAAACGCTGCAAGCATACCCATAATTGAAGTGTTAAAAACAGTAAAAAATACATACCAAATATTGATTTCTGAATTTAAAAGTGATAGATGCATTGCGCCAAAAAACAAACCAGAAATAATTACTGGCAAACTTAATCTAAATATTTTTATGGATTTTAAATGATTCATAAAGCTTTGTAATAATCCACGAACTAAAATTTCTTCACAAATACTAGACCATATCCAAATAACTAATATTAATTCAATTAATGAGTTTGGTTTAGAAAGAAGTTTAGGGTTTTCGGATGGAAAAATATTATTTAAAATACCCATAAAAATAATAGCCCCAACTATTAAAGATCCAATAATAATACCAACAGATATTAAGGTCATTTTTAAATAATTAATATTTTTTGGTGTACTGAACCCGTAATTTTTTAATGAACCATTGTTTAAAAATAAAATTGTTAAAATTGATAAAATCAATATGTAAAATTTAAGTATTGTATGTTCTGAGTAGGAACTAAAATCAAAGTAGTTTTTAAGATATGGTAAAGTAATATCATATAAAAACTTACTTATAAAAAATATAGCAACTCCTAAAATTAATGTAGTTAAAATTGTAAGAATTGCATTATTTTGGATTTTTTTAATTATTCTTTTCATAATTTTTAGAGCAATTTTTTGTTAAAATAGAAAAGGAATAATTCTTTTAGCCTTTTGAGAATATAAGTTGTATTCTTTATATGTTTCTCTTAATGAAATTTCTTCCAAAATCATTCTTACATAAGTACTTGAAACAATTAAAAATACTCCAATAATAGTCTCAATTTTTGGAAACGCTATAATACAAGCTAAAAAAAAATATATTATTGAAGCATAAATCGGGTGCCTAAACAATTTATAAGGTCCATTAGTTACAAGTTCTCCTTTTGTTGAATTTGCATTTGCATGAAAACTTCTCATTCCAAAAGTAATTCTAGCCCAAATCATAATTATAACAGCGCAAATTTGAATTGTTATAGCAAAGGGGTTATAAGATATTATTAAATGTTTCTTAACTAAAAAAAAGAATCCAATTAGTGAAATACTAAAAGCAATTAGTGATGCTCGTTTTATTGTCTTTTTGGTAAATTTTAATTTATTCATTTTCATATTTTTTTGCAATTTTTTCTATTTAGTTAAATTATCCTACTATTTAATTTTTTAATCTGAAAGAGTGGAAGGTAATCTGGAATTTGTTAGTTAATTTTATTTTAAAGAACTATTTATCTGCTTTCACAAATAGTTTTTTAAAATATTGAATAACCAAATATTACTGATATTGTTTTGTACTCTGAACGCCATAAGTTATAATTTCTTAATAGATCTCTATTTGTTTTATACCTTAATTCTAAGCTATATTTATCGTTATGTTTGTATCCTATACCAAGTCCTAGATTAGTTGAATTAGAAATTTCCAAATTAGAGCTTGAATTATAATTTATTTTTGAATTGTTTGGAATATCAATTATATACGATCCGTTTATGAAAAATTTAGAATTGCTATTTAGAAAAAAATAATATCTTATTCCTATTGGTAATTCAATAGATTTGTAATCAACTTTAGCATTTACGGTTGTTAGTTCTATTTCAGATTTATAATACTGATATGTAGGTTCTAATAAAATAGCCCATTTACTTTTGTTAAATGATAAAATAAATTCGGCTTCCATTCCAAATCCAAATCCCGTTATATTTCCAAAATTAGCATCCTTGTCGTAAGTACTAATATTCGCTATTGCTAATGATGAGTTATTTATGCGTGGTCTAATTGTCAAATTAAATAAATCCTTTTTTTGCTTTTCTTCGAAATTTACTAACTCGGAATTACCACATTGATTGTATAGTACAAAAAGCTTTACCAAGTCATCTTTTTCATAACTAATTTTTTTAAGATCTTTAATTTTAATATGTTCACATTTTAAACTAACCAATAATTGTTGTTTAAATCTATTATTCACACGTATTAAATTTCCAGATGATTTATAGTTTTTAAAAATTAACTGTTCAATATTATTTGAATTGTCTATACTATAAAAAAATCTAACTAAATTTCCATCCTCATATTGGTATAAATTTGATTGACCATTTACTAGCACTTTTAAAAAAAGTTCTTCTTCTTTAAATACGGGATTTATAGTAGTGCTTAAATTATTTATATTTTTACTTGACCTATCAATATTTACAGTCCTTTTTATATATTTAGAATAGTTATAAATTCCAAATTCTTTTACAAGTTTTATAGTTTTTTTGTTTTTTTCTGTGTTTTCAGAAAGTCTAAATTCAAATTCTAAAGGATTATTCTTCCAATCAATATTTTTAATTTCACATTCCACCTTTTCTCCATTATTAGTGATATAATATCCCTTTTCGAAAGAAATTTGAGAATAGGAAAGAGTGCTTAAAAATGTAATTAGAATAACTAGTAATTGATTTTTCATTTATAGATAAAATTAAACTTGTTGCTTTAAATTATTGAGTACAGCCTTTTCTTTATAGCTTGTAACCAGCGGTTTAGGGTTCGTTGAAGTTGGGTTTATGAAAACGTAATTTTTCAATGTTTAAAATTAGTACTTTTATGTTTTAGAAACATTCTATATTGTTGAATTAAGTAATTAATTATATACTGTACTGAAAGTAGTTTTATTTCAGATTTTTTTATTCATTCCTTTGGTTGTTCATTTTTGTTTATATTAATCAAATTTTAAAAAAGTATATTTAATTAAATATTACTTCAAAATGAACCATAAATGAAAAATCTAATCAAATTTTCCTTGGTATGTTTATTTATAACATGCTTGTATTCCTGTAAAGACACTAAAACAAATAGTGATATTAATACATATGGAGAATTCATTCATAAAATGAATGATAAAGGTTTTACAACAGGGAACATTTTAGTTTATGAAAATGGAAAAATTGTTTATCAAAATTCAAATGGATTAAGAACTATTGATACTAAAGAACCACTTACTTTAAATTCTCAATTTAGATTAGCTTCTGTGAGTAAGCAATTTACAGGAATGGCAATTATGAAATTAAAAGAAGCAGGTAAAATAGAGTATGACCAAACTGTTACTTCCATTCTTCCTGAGTTTCCTTATAAAAATATTACGGTTCGTCATTTATTACATCATATTTCAGGATTGACTGATTATGAGCGATTAATAGATGAAAATTGGAAGCCTGAAGATTCAACTAAGACTTACATTTTAGGAAATGATGAAATTATTAAAGTGTTTTATAGCGTAAATCCTAAGCTTGATTTTATAACTGGTGAACGTTGGGAATATAGTAATACAGGGTATTTGTTTTTAGCATCAATTGTAGAGAAAGTTTCTGGTATGCATTTTAGAGATTTCTTAAAGGAAACCATATTTGAGCCTTTGAATATGAATAACACAGTACTTTATAAATATCAGATAAATTCAGATCCTAATATGCCAAACCGTGTATTTGGTTACAAAAAAGCTTTAAATCAAGTAGATTTAGAGCTAAATGATTATAATATTGTAAATGATGTTAGGGGAGATGGAGGGATTTATTCCACCTTACAAGATTTATATAAATGGAATCAGGCACTTGTAAATAATACCATTATTCCAAAACGTTATTTAGATGACGCTTTCACTTCTGGAGTTCTTAATAACGGAGAGTTAACAAGATATGGATTTGGATGGGAGATTCAGTCTAAATCAGGTGAGCCAAAAATAATTAATCATTCTGGTGGTTGGGTAGGTTTTGAAACTTTTTTACATAATGAAGTTGATACCAATAATGGCTTTATTTTGTTGACTAACAATTCTGGAGAAAATTTTGACGCTATTTTAGATGGTCTATTTAATATTATTGAAGGTAAACCTTATGTAATACCAAAGTATCAAATTGAAAAAGAGATGGCTAAAAAAATTCTAGGAGAAGATATTGATAAAGGGATACGTGTTTATCATGAATTAAAATCTGATACAATTCAATATTCAACTTCAGAAGGAACAATAAATGGTTTAGGTTATAGATTATTAGGCGAAGATAAAATAGATGCAGCTTTAGAGGTTTTTAAATTGAATACAGAAGAATATCCTAAATCTGCTAATACTTATGATAGTTATGGAGATGCTTTAATAAAAAAGGGCGATTCTATTAATGCACTTAAAAATTATAAAAGATGCTTTAAAATTGATAGTACTTTAAGCTACGCATATGATAAAGCTTTAAAATTGGAAAAAGTACTTAATTTAAAAAAGTAATTATTTATAGCATTATTGTGCGTAGTTATTAATTGTTAAAATAGTTTTCAATATTAAATTCAAATTCAGATTTTTTTTCAGGTCTTATGGTAATACTTCCATAAGTTCCATTTAATTCTGCTTCAGATTCCCAATTTCCTTTTGTGAATTTAAATTGTGCTGGACTTTTAAGTTTAAGTTTTATTTCTCTTTCAAAATCAGAAACCCTAACCATTTGTACTTTTTTGGGATTCCAATTACCTAAATTGTCTTGATTTCCTGTAATGTAAATTGTATCTTTTTTATTTAAAACTTTTACTTTTATTGTAGCATTATATTCTTTGTCACTTAATTCCTTTTCTTGTAAATCGTATATATTTTTAAAATAAAAATTAAGAGCTTTATTTAAACTTGGCGGAAAGGTGTTCCAATGATTATTTTCAGGAAATTCATTTATTTGAACTCTTAAATTATCATTCTTTAATGTTTGGTTAAAAAATGAATATACTTTGTCTCTTGCTGGTTTCCATTCTTGCCAATACTTTATGCCTTCATTAGCATTACTTAAATATAAATAGGTTGGTTTCTCTATTTTAGAATAATTAAGATTAACAAGTTTATTCGCCAACTTGTTGTTATCGTAAGCAAGGTTAGGTGAAATAGCTATATAATCATTAAACAGATTAGGATTCTTAATAAATGAATTTAAAACAAATGAAGCACTTAAAGAATGGCCAATTGCTATTTTATTATTTAATGTTCTGTAATTAGAATCTATATAGGGTATAATTTCTGTACTAACAAAATTAAAGAAATTATCTGCATTTCCAGAATATTTCCCATACCTATCAATTGAGTTTTTAGTTTCTAAAACAGGTAAAAGGTCGTTGTTTCTTCCGTAATCAAGTTTTTCGTTATAAGGCGAAGTTATACCAACAATAATAAAAGATTTGGTATTGTTGGTTAAAAAGGAAATTATAGAACTTGTATAATCAAAAAACTCTCTACTATGGCTATCAAACACATAAAATACATTAAAGTATTCATTAACTCTCCAGTCGTAATCTATAGGTGTGTAAATTAAAATTTCTCTTTCTTGATTTAAAGATTTCGAATGAATTTTTACATTTTCAACTCTTGCAATATTTTGTGCAAATGTGATACCTGACCATAAAGTAATTAAAATAGTTGTTATAATGTTTTTTATCATTTGCTGTCGGTTTTGTTTACTTACAGATTACGGTATTTTATAAGATTTTTCGTGATTGTTGAATGTTTGGTGTTTTGTTATTTAGTTTAAATTTAAGCATAAATTTTATGAGGTGTTGGGTGTAGTTATTTTTTAATTTTATTTCATAAAGCAATTAGAAATTCTAATTCTTTAAGCTATTCATTTTCTAACTTATGATGTTCACCAACCTTTTTTATTAAGATAAACATTATATCCAAAAATAACCAATGAAAAAAAACTCTGTATTTGAATTCTTCATCATTATTTTCGGGATTATAATATTTTTTAGAATACCAATTATCTAGATTTTTCTTAACACTGGTACCGTTTGAACCAAGATTAAAAAAGTCTTTAAAAGTTCGAATTTCATCTATATGAGCAAATTTGTTTCTAATTGTCATTAAGTCAGTAAACATTTTTCTGTCATTCTTGTTTAATCCTTTGATATCTTGAATTAGTTGGATTTTTTGGTTGAAAGATAAAGCAACTGATTTATGACCAAGTGAATTTGAATTTTTCCAATCAATATTTAAAAAATCCCCAAGCACTTGAGATGTAGTCTTTTCTATTTGTAGAGTGAGTTCAATAATATATAGCCTTAAGTTTTCGGCATTTGAGTTTTTATATATGTAAGAGTGTTTTTTAGTCATTTTATCTTATTTGGTACAACGGTTTTTTATAAGATTTGTGCGACTGGAAAATCGGAGATTTTTCTGCCGTAGCAAATCGTTTGTTGAATGTTTGTCGTTAATGTTAGTTCGAATGTAAGCATAAATTATATGAGGTGTTGGCAACTGTGTTTTTTTAATGAACTAATATTTTTTTCTCATAATTACTATGATTTATATTGAAAGGTTTAAAAATGTCCATCATATAATTTCCTTCAAGTTTTTTCTCATATTCTAAAAAGTCATCAATAGTTTTATTCCCAGTTTGATTTGTAAAGTCAAAAGAGTCTTGCGAAGATTTTTTTAGAGTTATTTTACCATTTATTCCCTTTATGTTTTGGTCTTTTAATGTTGCCGAAAATGAAATCAGTTTCTCGTTTTTAGTATTTTTGTCAAGTTTAAAAGTGTCAATTATGATGTCCTTGTCTAAAACTCCCAACCAATGGGATAATCCATTTTTAATTATAATTGATTCTTGTTTGATGTCTAATGTCCAAAAAAGTTCTTCGTAAAAGTCCTTTAATAATTGGAAAAAGTCATTTATGAAAGCTGAATTAATAATGTTTATAGAATTATCACTCTTGTTGAAACGTAAACTTTTATTATATTTTTTCACAATATTAATGGCTGTTTTAATTTCTGAAAATATGGAAGAATTATGAACAATACCATTCCTTAAAAATTGAATGTCTTTTAATTTAGAAATATGGGTTTCGAGGTTTCCTGTCTCAATTTCAATTACAAGATTTAAATATTGAATAGATGAGTTCAAATAATCTCTCGAATTGAAATGAGATGGCTTTATTTTTTTATTAAATACAGTTGACGCAACGTTGACTATTTCGTTAAGTTTGCTTTCATTCAAAGAGTATAAAGCAATCAATATTGATTTACTATATAAATCCAAAAAACTGTTGTACTCAATATCAATTTCTTCTTTTTGGCTATAGTGTTGATGGTCGAGCATTTTTAAACCTGAAGCATTCATCGCATAACTATGAGCATATTCATCTTCGCCATAATCCTTAATTTCATTTTTATAAATGACTTCCGCTTTCGTTTTCTGTAATTTATAGTTTTTATCGTTTGTCTTTAATTCTTCATTCCATTCACTAACATATGCTTTTGATGTTAATTTGAATTGTCTCTCGTAAATATAGATTTGGTGTTTAAACTCCTTAAATAAAGGTTCAAATTTATTTTCAATCTTTTGGTTAATTATGTGATAAAAGGAATATTGAAATTGACTCATTTAAATGTAATTTTCTTTGGATTTACTGGATTCTCAACATTGTTGCCAACGTGTTTTTATATGATTTGTGCGACTGGAAAATCGGAGATTTTTCGGACGTAGCAAATCGTTAGTTGAATGTTTGTCGGTTCGTTTTTTAGTTTAAAAGTAAGCATAAATTTTATGAGGTGTTGGCAATAGTTAATTTAATTCATTGTATATCATTGATTCAATTCTATAAATTTTCTCTAATATTGCTATTACTTTTTGAATAAATTTATCAGTCAAGTTTCCGAACTCTGTTCTTGCCTCATTACTTTCTATATCGAGCGAAAGGTCATCTATTTGTTTTGATAACTTTGAAATTTCAAGTCTTATTTTGCTATCTGTCACAAGACCTAATAAAGAAATATTATTTAAATCTTTCTTTAAGTCTTTATTTAAATCCGAAATTCTCAGTAATTCTTTTTCCAATAAATGGAGTTCATTGTCAATTATCCCTTTTGACTCAAGATATTTGGACTTATATAATTTAAATTCCTCTGTTTGTTCAGATTTTAAATGACTAATTTCATCTTTGTTTTTTTCTTGATTATCTGTCAGAATTTCAATCTGTTTATCGATATTTTCAATTTTATTGGAATGTTTATTAATATTTAAATCAAAATTTTTAACTTTTTTATCAAGTATTCGATATGAACGATTGATAAAATATTGATGTTCTAAAAATACATTTTTTAAAGAATTTAGAATTGAATGAAGATTATTGAAAACAGCAATTTTTTCTTTTCGTCTTAACTCTTTTTTTTCAGTGTTTCTTTTTTGATAGAATTGAACAATACTCCATATTATTCCGAAAATAGCTAAGGGAGAAATATATTTCAATAATTCTGGTATATTCATATTATTTTCTAATTATTGCCAACGGTATTTTATAAGATTTGTGCGACTGAGAAATCGGAGATTTTTCGGACGTAGCAAATCGTTTGTTGGATGTTTGTCGGTTCGTTATTTAGTTTAAAAGTAAGCATAAATTTTATGAGGTGTTGGCAACAGTTTTATTCAATCAATAAATTCACGGTTATATAATCTGTATCAGTTGATTTAAATCTTAATTCATACTCTCCAGGAATTTGAGTTGTAAACTCATAATTCACAGTCCTTATTGGCAAATCTTGAGTACAAATACATCCCTCATATCTAGCGTTTACTTCAATAATTTTTACGTTTCCATTTTCCGTTTCAATAAACTCTCCAAATTGTCCACATCCATTGGCCACTCCAAAATTAACCTCGATATTAATAATTTCATTTATAACTCCATTAGAAGGAGAATCAACAGAAGCCACATATGCTAATTTATTCTCGATACAATCATTTTTATCATTATCGGAACAAGATATGTTTATAGATAACAGAATACTTAAAATTATAAGATACTTTTTCATATTTTTAGAATTAAACATTATATTAATCTTTACGTAGAATATTTAAAGAACGCTACAGCATGCAATCATCAATGCAGTATTCAAGGTTGCGTCAAATTGTTGCCAACACGTTATATACTCAACATCTATATTCTTATCCCGCTAAAATGTTGGGGATAAAAACACTTTAAGTTAAATAAATTTTATTGTGCAATTTTTAACATCAAATATACAAAAGGTAAGCTATAAATTAAGAAGGTTGTTAGCTAAATATTTTTATTATTCTGTCTATTCGTCTTTTATTTTCTTGTTGTAATAAAGACGGATATAAATTCAATAAAATATTTGCAATCATAATAACTAAGCCAAATAAGTAGTTAGCATTAATAATTTTTACTACAGCAAAAATAGTCACGAATAAAAATCCAATTAAATGACTTATTTCAGAAATTGTCATTTCTTTTCGTAACTCATTTAACTTAGTTAATTCAATTTTATTTTTCAGTTTAAGTTTTTGATTAAAGTATTTAAAAAATGTATTTTTTACAATCCATTTAAAGAATCCGATACCAATTATTTTATTCAGATTTTTACTTTTTATAAAATTCAGATTCGATAAATTGCTGTAGAAAGGTTTGTTTTTTATTAATTCATGAATAATCATTCCAACAATCCAAGAAATAATTGATATAGAAATACTAAATTTTAAGTACTGCATAATTTTTATTTTAAATTGGAATTTATGATTTTTATATGATTTGCATCAATATTATGAATTTAGTTAGCCAACAAAGCTCCTTTTGTGTTTTTTTAAGAGATCTTAAACAAGTTAATTAAAAAATATAAGTTGTTAGTTATTTTAATATTTAATTCAGTTTTTTTATAATTTTATTGAAATTGTAAAAACCTTAAATTTCTTAATTCTATTTATCTTTAAACTCAGGATATTTTTTTAAAAAACCACTATAAGTACCAGAGCCATTGTTATTAAAGTAGTATTTATTTTGTAAGAACATTTTCTTAGGATTTAAATTAATGCTCGAATTATCTTTTGGTAAATAAGTGTTTAATTTAATAGAATAAGTTCTATTTTTAAATTGAACTATTTGAATATTTTCATAGTAAATAGCATATAATGTGTCTTTTTTTAGTGTATCATCATCACTTTTAGCATTGTATGTTAATTCTATGAATTTTACGACCCCATTTTCATCATCTTTTTTGGTTTTATTGTAGTCAACTATAACTGGGCTGTTAATATCTGCAGGGTTTTTATTCGTAAATTTATGATTAATCTGAAAATCCCAATTTACTTCCTCAAAACTATCTGGGTTGTGCAATATTTCTTTAATATATTCTCTAATAACTTTTTTGGGAGTATGGTTTTCTTCGGAAGAGTTACAAGAATAAATGAGAAGAAGTAAACTTGTAAATAATATAATTTTTTTCATAATTTAATTTTTAATAAAAGCCGATATTTTTGCGTTTGTTGTGTTGTATTTTGAAGCTGTAAATTTAGCAAATAAATACGTAGTAGAAGATTCAATAAGATTTTTTTAAATGTGCTGAATTCAAGTTGTAAATAATAAACAATATCGTTTTTTATTTCTTTAGTAATAGCGCTGTTTTTATTTAAATAATACATTTATCATATTATATTTTTTACACAAATTAACCTTGGGTAATTTGTTGTTCTCAACCAAAATGTTTGCTCATAATAAATTTGAAAATTTATGAGCTAAATCTTCTATTTAGCTCACGAAAATATATAACGGTATTGAGTATGCATTTTCTTTAAAAACCTTATTGAGCAAATACAAACAGAATAGATAATTTGAAATTTTTTGTAAATACGGTAAAACAGAATTATAAAATATTTTACTAGTTGATTTTTTTAAGCTGCTAAAACTAATTATCCATTAAAATTTAAAACAATCATTCCAATCATTCCAAATAAATTTCCAGACATATGAATAATTATAGCGTAAATATGGTTTTCATATTTTTCTTGATAATAACCAGCTACAATTCCTAAGGCAAAAGGACCAAAGAGCATTCCAATTGTGTAAATTATTGATTTATCATAATTTATTGGTATTATATGATATAAGCCAAACATTAAAGCACTTGTTACTACAGAATAACTTATTTTTTTATTAAAAACAGCTATTTTTTTTGTTCTTAGAGGTCTTATTATATTTAATAAGAAACCTCTAAAAAGTAATTCTTCGGCAATACTGGAATAAATAAACACAAAAAATAAAATTTGCGTGATTGTTAAATTAGAAATTGGCATTGTATTATTTTCCTTACTGAAAAATAAAGCAATACTCATTATTATTCCCGAAACAAAACTAACCAGTAAACCAAATGCAATTGGTTTTAGTAATGTTTTTAACTTTGGAATTTTCAGTTTAAAACGTACATGCTTTTTAAAAAAAAGAATTGCAATTAATGAAAGAAATAGTATTGTTGAATGTTTAAAAAATGAGTTGGGAAAAAAATCAGATTTTAATCCTATAAATTTACTTGTAAATGAAGATAAATAATCAATTAAAATAGTAATTGCTATTCCATAAATTATAATGATATACTTTTTCATTTTTTTTAATAGCTAATTTTAAAAATAGGTTTAGCATAACAAAAGTTTTGTTTTTGAAACCGTGATTTTTATATTTTTAAAATTAATCTATTTTGCTTTAAATACTCAATTTATAGTTGTTTTTATAATTGAAGCATTTAATTTAAGAAAAGTTATTTTTTTCCTTAAATTAAATGCTATGTTCAATTATGTTGTCTTTTTTTAGAACTAGTTCGTTCTTTATTTTATTTAGTGTTAATTATTTGGTGTCCAGTAATCCATAACAAAAACATCTTCTATTATTGGGCCTATTTTACTTACTAAATCTAAATGCGCTTTATGAAATAGGTAAACTTCCCTAGCGTGTTCATTTTTAAATGTTATAGTAAAGCAATGAGTAAAACCTTTGCTAACACCTTCTGCACTGTCATTTATTCCCCATTCAATATTTGCAATTTCTGGAATTTCATTCTTAAGATTTACAAAAGCTTTTTCTGCTTCAATAATTTGTTTTTCGGTAGCATCGGCTTTATATTTTAGGTTTACCATGTGCCTTAATGTTTTTCCGTTTCTATTTATTTTAGGAGAAATTTTGTAGCTAACTACCTTTTTAAAATCAAATCTGTTAGAGCCTGCAATAAGGAAGTTGTCTTCACCTATTTTATGAGATTTTAAACCGTAATAAATAGAAAAACCAGTTTCTAGATAATTTATTGGACTTAAAATTCCATCTTCATTTAATTTGCATAGTTGAATACTAGCATCGTCTCTTGTACCAACAGCTAAAATAGCTTCGTTGTTATCTGTAGAAACTACTTCAATTCTTGTTTGTCCTTTTAATTTTGTGCTTTCATCATCTTTTAAAACAAAGTGAGGAACTAAAGCACCTTTATTATTTACTTTAAAAACACTTACACCATCGCCGTGGTATACAAAGTTAGGTCTTTTAATAAAACCATTTCTTTTGTAATATTTATGATGTCTGTGACCTACAACAACATATTTATTATCACCTAAAGTTACACCAGTTACTGGGTATGCACCAGTTAAATATCTATCTGTAGTATTATCACTTATATTATTAATGTTTTTAAACTTCCCGTTATCGTAAACTCTAAAACTACTTACACCATTATCTTGAAAACCGCTTGTATATAAAAAGGTTTTACCTTTAACTACGTGAGTAAACATACCAATAATACCATCTGTATGTATTTTGTTGGTATCTTTCATAGACTGAACATGGGTAAGTTTACCATCATCTTGTATCTTAAAACTGCTTAACCCTGGAGTTTCTTCTAAACCACCAATAAATAAATATGACGATTTTTTCATATGTATAACCTGTAAAGTAATAGCAGTACCAAGGTAGGTTTTATCTGTATCTTCAACCAAAGAAACAAGTTCAAGAGATCCAGAGTTTAAAATTTTAAATGTTTCAATAACATTTCCGTGTTTGTTAGCTACAAATAAATAGTCTGTGCCATTAATATTATCAGCAACCATTCCTCTAGCAGGACCTTTTTGCATATAAAGTTCATGATTACTTATTGGAGTTAGTATACCATCTTTATTTAAGCTGTAAACATCAACTTTCCCTGCACCTCCAACAAATACAAAATGAGACCCATTTTTGTTGTAACTTGTAATAGACACGGTATTGGTTCCAGTTATGTTTTGGAAATTTTTTCTATAAAGCATTAAATCATCAGAAACTTGAGCTAAACAAATTTGAGATAAAAATAATATGCTAATTAGAATATAACGTTGTAAAGTATTCATGATTTTAATATTTTTAGTTTAATGAATTATTCAATAATTGATTTTGCACCAGCAATAGCAATAGTTCTGTCTTGTTCTATTGTGCCACCACTTACACCTATAGCCCCAATAATTTTACCATCTTTATTTCTAATAGGTACGCCACCAGGGAAACTAATTAGGCCTCCGTTTGAATGTTCTATATTGTAAATGATACCTCCAGGTTGTGTTAATTCGCCCAATTTCCCCGTATCCATATTAAAATACCTTGCTGTTTTGGCTTTTTTAATGGCTACATCAATACTCCCTAAAAAGGATTCGTCCATTCTAATAAATGCCTTTAAATTTGCTCCTGCATCTACCACAGCAATGTTAACTAATACATTTGAAACTTCAGCTTTTTTCTTTGCTTTTAAAAGGACGGTAAAAGCTTCATCATGTGTAATATCATAAGTGTTTTGTGTATATGCTGAATTAGATAATAAGATTAGCGCAAATGGAATGATAAAAATTTTAAATTGCTTAAGTAACTTCATAATTTTATTTATAATTAATAACGCAAAAATTACAAACTTTTATGAGAGAATAGTTGAACAAGTTCAATAAATAGAAAAGAATTAATTATTTTTCTTGATTTTACTCAGAAATTCATGTGTTATTCCCAGATAGCTAGCAACTTGTTTGTCTGTAAGTTTAGACACTATGTTAGGGTAGGTGTTTGTAAAATATAAGTAACGTTCTTTTGCCGTTTGACATTGATTACTTATTAGGCGACGTTGCCATGCAACTATTGCTTTTTGAGACATTATTCTAAATAACTTCTCTACAATTGGCGTAGATTCGTAAAGTGCAAGTTTATCCGCTTTGTTAATAAGAAGCACTTTACTATCTTCTAAAGCTTGCATATTTAAATTAGATGGCTTTCTATTCATAAAACTATCAATATCCATTAACCACCAATCTTTAGTAGCAAAGTAAAGTGTATTTTCATTACCTTTTTTATCTATTGTAAATACTCTAAAACAACCGTTCAGCACAAAACCTTCAAATTTGCAAATACTACCTTGAGTTAATAAAAACTCTTTTTTTTTAAGTACTTGAGGTTTAAAATAGCTACTAATAGTTTCTAGTTCAGTATTAGAAAGTTGTACGTGTTTTTGTATGTTTTTCTTTAGTGAATTGTATATCATTAATTGTTTGGCCCTTAAATATGTATTGCAACAATTTATAGTTGTGATTTAGTTGCGCAATTAAGCCCGTAATTTAGTAAATAAAACATTTACTAGAAAATACTTTTAGGAATTTTACAGGTAGGAGAGAAGTAGGCTGAAAGTTATAAATAGTATTATAAGATTTATTATTTTATTTAAATGAATTAGACCATTTTACATTAGTATTTAAATTGTTTCCAGTTAGGGTATTAAGAAAGGCAATTAATTTTAATTATCTCTCCATTTCCAAGCTGTTGATATTATTACAAACAAAGTAATAACTTCTATAGCAGCGCAAATAATATAATGAGGAGCTAAACTACCGCCACCAATAACAAATAGTAAAGTTATTAAACCCGCAATAATATTTAAAATACGATTTATTTTATAGTTTAATGATTTAGAAAAATAGATCATTAATATTGGGATATTTGTAAGAATAGCTGCAATTGCCATTGTTGTTGTAACCTCACCAATAATATCGAGCGTATTTTTATTTACAAGTTCAACCATTATTGATAAAATGTCTGCAAATAATAAATTAAATAGAACAATAATCCATAATGTAGATAATTTTGTTTTTGTATCCATATATAATATGTTTTAATTAGAATTTAAAAATTATATCCGAAATGAAGCCCTGGTTCTCCAAAAAATAATTTAGAATGTTTGGTGTCTAGTTGTTTAAATGATTCAGGCATTTTAGTGTGATATGGTCTGTGAGTAATTGCAATAGAAGGTTCTATAAAAAACTTATCTTTAAAAAGTTTAATATGATAACCCAATCTGTATGTGTTAAAAACCTGAAAACCATTGTCTATTTTATTTCCTTTATCATTAACAAACGATTGCCAAGCATTCATAACGTGAACAGCAGAATATAAACCTTTCCACCAATAATGTTGATAAGCAATTGCAAAACCTTTCTCTCTTAATATAACCAGGGAATTTTTCTTCAGAGGCATTAAATGATTTTCCATAAGGCAAGCCTAAAGGTTTGTAGTATTTCCACGTTTTAATTTCTAACGAAACCACATTTTTACCAGTTAGCCGATAGCCTATATTTAATTGCATAAAATCAGGCTTTTCGTCTGGAAACAAATTACCTAACATAGCAAAAGTACTCCCAATAAAACATTTTGTATAAGTATTGTCAGATTTTTCATATTGTGCATGTAACTGAAAACTGACAGCGCAAATAAGAATAAGGATAAGAGTGTTTTTTTTAGTTTGCATTTTATAACAGATTAAGTTCAACGCAAAACTAAATGTAGTTCCATCAATTTTTCGTTCGCTTAAGTTAATAAATGAAGGAACAAAAAGATTTTTATTTTTCCGAAAGCCTTTTTCTTATTCTACTTAATGATTGTGGAGTAAGACCAAGATAACTGGCTATTTGGTATTGAGGAACTCTTTGAAGTAAATTAGGTCTGTTATTTACTAAATATAAATATCTGTCTTCTGGACTAGCCATTCTATAATTTGTAAATGATTCTTGTTGTTGCGCCATTATCACTTCACCAATAATTCTGCAAACAGACTCAAATTGAGGGTGTTTTAAAAACATTTCTGCTTCAAATTCTGATGAACCAATGTTTACTGTGCAATCCTCTATACATTCCAAATAATGATCTGTGGGAATTTTTTTACCATAATTTTTAGGAGTAATTGGTTGTCCTTCAGTATAAAATTCAAGCGTCTTTTCTTCGCCATCTTCAATTAAATAACTTCTAAGACAACCTTTTAAAACAAAAAAACTTTCGTTTGAAATACTATTCTCATTTAAAATAATAGTTCCTTTTTTATACATCCTAATATTAGAACTTTCAATAACAACTTTTTTAAGTTCTTCTGATAGAGGCATATGGCTTGTTATATATTTAACTAATTCATTTTTCATTTCATTAAAATTATATGGTTTTTTTCAATCCACAACATAAACAATATTTTTAAGACAAGAAAAGGAGGGATTGATAATAGTGTTTAATTTTGTTGTGACTTGTTGTTATAGGTATCTTAATTGAAATCAATGTTTAAATTAGTGCTTTTGTTATGAAAGGATAAAAGGAACAATGAGTTAAACTTAATAGTTAGTTTGCTTTTTTGTTATTCAGATAAAATGCAATCAAAAGTTCAAGAAATACAATCATAATATGATTAATAAGTAGAGAAGATGTTTACTTAATTTATTTTAGTTATGAGTTTTCACCTATTTTTTTTGAAAAAAATTAATTGTTTTTTGTATATTTATTACGAAGTAAACGAGTTTGTCTATTTAATATTGTGTTAATTAAAAAAATGTTAGGTTTTTAATCATCTTTTACTATATTTGATCCATCTTGCTAGTTAAATTAATATAGATGTAATTAAAATTATTAGTTTCTATATAAATTTACATGAAATACTTCATTTAGATATGTTTCTGATCTTTCCCCCCGATGATCAGGTTATTTTTCTTGCAACTACTGCAATTGAAAAATAACATTAAAAAAAAATTGAGAAAATAGGAAATAAAATATGACGAAAAATATTCTTATTACGGGATGTAATGGCCAGTTGGGAAGAGAACTTAAAGAACTTGTAATTAAACAAGATGATATCTTTTCTACTTTGAATTTTCACTTTACAAATAGAGATTCTTTAGATATTACCAACTTGGTAAAACTTAGAGAGTATGTTGAATCTAAAAAAATTGATTCTATAGTAAATTGTGCAGCGTATACCGCAGTTGATGATGCAGAAAAAAATCATGAACTTGCATATCTTATTAATACTGAAGCAGTAAAAAACATGGCTGAATTGTCTTTGGAAAAAGAAATTAGGCTTATCCATATTTCTACTGATTATGTTTTTGAAGATAATAAACAAGCACCCATTAAGGAAGAAGATAGTACTGATCCTCAAAGTATATATGCTAAGTCAAAATTAGCAGGAGAAGAAGCGATTGAACGTGTTAATCCTCCAAATTCAATTATTATACGTACATCCTGGCTATATAGTCCTTTTGGGACTAACTTTGTAAATACAATGTTAAAACTTGGAAAAACTAAAAGAGAGTTGGATGTTGTATGTGATCAGCTTGGTACTCCCACTTATACAAAAGATCTTGCAATAGTAATTTTAAAAATATTAAATAAAGATATAGAATTATCTAAGTCTGTAACAGTATATAATTATAGTAATGAAGGAAGTTGTTCCATGTATGATTTTGCTCAAGCTATATTTGAACTTGAAAATATTAAATGTAAAGTAAACCCTATTTTAACGCAAGATTATCCTACTCCTTCAAAGCGTCCAGCATACAGCGTATTAAGTAAGGAGAAGATTAAAAAAGATTTCAATATTCAAATACCTTACTGGAGAGAATCTCTTAAAGATTGTCTTGATATCATAAATATAGGTATACCTAAAACCTTTAAGATAGGTATTATTGGTTCTGGTTTTATTGGTGGTGGTTTGGCAAAGTTATTGGCAGAACACAAAGACTATGACATTTCTGGTGTATTAACACGTTCAGACCTCAGTAAACGTAATGATTTTGCACAACATAATAAGCTAACAAATTCATTGCAAGATCTAATTGAATCTTCAGATTTAATTGTAGAATGTAGTGGAGATGCTATTTATGCTACGGAGAGTATAGATAGTATTTTAAAAGCTTCTATACCTGTGGTTACAATGAATTCTGAATTTCACGTAACAACAGGCTCTTACTTTGTTGATAAAGGGTTAGTGACTGAAGCAGAAGGTGATCAACCAGGTGTTTTAGCTATTTTAAGTGAAGAAGCTCTTCAGATGGGATTTAAGCCGTTGGTTTATGCGAATATTAAAGGCTTTTTAAATGAAAATCCAACAATAGAAGATATGACATATTGGGGGAATAAATCTAACCTGAGTCTTCCAATGGTTACATCATTTACTGATGGTACAAAGGTAGAGATAGAGCAGGTTTTAGTCGCAAATGGTTTAGGAGCAGGGCTTATTCAAGAAGGATTAGTAAAACTTTCCAGTGATGATATGCTTGAAGGTGGAACTATACTTGCGGATAAGGCAAAAGAACTTGGGTACCCTGTTAGTGATTATTTGCTTTCATCAAAGTTACCTGCAGGTGTTTTTCTTATGGTAGAGCATGATAAAGACCAACAAGCTTCTTTAAAATATTATAAACTAGGAGATGGTCCATATTATGTATTAGAGCGTACTTACCATCTTTGTCATTTTGAAATTATAAAAACTATTAGACGTGTATTAGATGGTGGAGGTGTATTGTTAAATAATGGTGGAAATCCTAAATTTAGTGTAGCTGCTGTCGCAAAACGTGATCTTAAAGTTGGAGAGAAAATTGAAAAAGGTATAGGTAGTTTTGAAGTAAGAGGAACAGCTATTGAAATTGTTAATGACTTGTCTCATGTTCCTATTGGACTGCTTGCAAACGCAACTTTTATAAAAGATGTTAAAGAGGGAGATAAAGTTAGATTTAGCGATATAGATATACCAGAAAGTTTGGCTTTAAAAGTTTGGCAAAAAATAATTGATAAAATTAAATAATACTAGAATACATTTAATTAATTTGTGTTTTTCTGAATTTTGTTCCGTGAAATTTATTATTAATTTAATAGCATTCAGCAAGTTGAAAATAATTTAGAATTATGTAAATTCATAAAACTGGTTGACTTAAAATTAAACACATTTAGTTAACTATGTGCACAAAAATAAATTCACCCTATCTAAAAAAACATACAAAAAAGGTACTTTCAAGTACAAATTATACATTATTGACCAAATTCAGAATTATCAAATTACTGCCCATGTTATGGTTAAACAACTAGGGCAGTAGTGAGTTCTATTTCTTTTCACGAAATCCATTTTCAGTTATCACCTCAATTCGAGCAGTATTTGATTCAACTTCCGCTTTTGTAAACCAAGCATTACGCAATTCTTTTTTAGAAAATAATTCTAACTGATCACCATTATGAGGCGAATCTTTTTGTGTAGCATTTCCATAGGATAATAGAACTTTTGCTTTAACTGAATCACCAAATTCAATAATACCAACCCAAGAATCGCCACCTCCAACATACATGTTGTTTTCATCACTTGCACCTGGCCATGCAACACGAAAAACACCCAGAGAGCCATCAATACCATTTGCAGGCAGGTTTATACCATTATAATTTATTCTGTAATAATCTCCCCAAGAGGTATTTAAACTGCCAAATTTGGTTTCGATTTCCGTAGCTGCTTGTTCCAAAAAATGAACTGCTTGTTTGGGATTTGCTAGACCATCTGGGGTTGTGTTTGGCTTATTAATACTCCATTGTTCAGAATAATTGGAGTTGTTCTTTACATTAAATTTTTTAGCCCAATTGTAAAATAAAAGCATGCCTTTACTGTCTGCATTAGCTTCTCTATCCCAATTTTCCAATATCATTTTAGCTTCTTTTGCTTTTTCTGAATCTGAAGCATCAACAGCAGTAAACAAATCATCTAAAATTCTATCCGCAAATTCAAGGCGTGTTGAGAGCTTGTATTCTACAAGTTCGTTAAAAGTGATGGATTCATCTTCTATAAGCATTCTTGCAGCACGCTGAGGTCTAAAGGGCATGTATTTTGGAGCCATATAACCAGGGAAATCAGCAGGTTTTAAGGTTATTGGTATGGTGCAGGTCCATGGCGGGTCATTGGCATTTTGAAGCCATCCACCATCAGGGTTTTTTATTTTTGGCAAGTCGGCATAATCATGAATTTCTGTCCATATATCTGACTTTTTTCCACCAGGAATAATACGGTTCCAATAATCCCACTCATCAGTACTTCGTTTAGGAACCAAGCCATTAAACAAATAGAAAATTTCGCCTTGCTTATCTGCATACATCACATTCCAAAAAGGAATTTGCGCCATTTTTAAAGCATCTTCAAATTCAGTAAAAGTAGAACTGTTAATCATTCGCCACCATTGTAAAACCATATTTGGCCTATCTAAGCCAACCATACGCAAGGCCAATACCTTATTAGCTGTTTTGTTTACAACTGGACCATGAACCGTTTTCATTAATGGAATTTTTTTATCTACCATTGTACCATCCTCTTGCTTTATTCTGATAATTTTTGATGAAACTATAAATTCTTTTCGTTCGCCATCCAAAATATAGCCTCCGTCCTTAAGTTCTAATTCATATGTATCTGCATTGTCTATGGTATTATTGGTATGGCTCCAGCCAAGGTTTTCATTAAAACCAATTGCAATACCGGGGAAGCCAACAAGAGTTGAACCGTACATGTTTTTTCCGTTTAAATTTAAATGTGACTCAAAGAACAAAAATTCTTTCCACCATGGTAAATGCGGGTTTTGAACCAACATAGCATTACCAGAAGCCGAACGTTTAGGCGCTATAGCAATAGTATTAGAACCCATATCTGGCCATTTTTGAACACGTCCCAAATCATTTCCACCAATAAAACGAGTAAATACAACATACATAATATGCATGCTCAAATCCTTAGTGGTTAGTGGTAGTACAATTTTATTTTTTTCGGATATAGTCTCAGGATGAGCCACAGCATAGGCATTCATTCCATTAATGAAAGAATTATAGATGGTTTTGGTTTCTGGGTCTTGCTTTTTTTCCCATTCATCTGCTAATTCGTTAAAACCTAGAGTATGAATGAGCATATCATTTTTTATTTTCTCCTTTCCCCAATATTCAGCACCCATTCCTCTAGAACTCCCATACATTTCTAATATAAGATTGCCATGATTATGCATTTGGGTCCACCCTTGAGCAAAGAACAATTCTTGGGTAGTTGCTGCCGTAATATGTGGAACGCCCCAAGTATCCCAAGCAATTTCAGTTGCTGTTTTTTTAGGTTGGGCGCATAAAGTACTTAAAAAAGAAACTGCAATAAGAGTGAAAAGAAGATTAATTTTCATGTTTATTTATTTAGTAGTTGGTTTTGTTTTTCAAAATAAAGGTTAATGAGTTTTTAAAGTGTTAATTGTGTTTGTTAAATAACTAATTTAGTAAATAATTATTAATCAACATAATACGATGTAATTTTTCTGAATGTGCTAAAACTAGCAATTAAAATTGTACCGTGTTATTGTTGTAATATTTCTCCTTAAATATGAATCTTTTTACCTGTTTATTTTATTATAATTGAAACACATTGGATTTTACTTTTATATCAGAAAATGTATATTATTTCGGCTAGTTTTGGAATAAAAATCATTGAAAAAATAAAAAATGTAGCTGCAATTAAGCATTTATGTTTTCTATTTTTTGTTATTAATTATTTAGAAATGAACTTTAGGTTTACCTATAAGTTTTTATCTTTTATAAATTATAACGGCTATGTGTAAGATGCTTAAAGTTTTTTGAAAAATTCACTTGTTAAAACAATTCAAACCTTTAAGATCGTACTAAATTATGTTTTATGATGCATTGTTACAAATAGGCTATTTTAAATTACTTTACTCGTTAAGTTGTTACTATTTAAGCCTAGAAGGACTTACGAATTTGATTTAGGGTTGAGAATTTTAATTTCTATTAGGGGAAAATGAGTTAGAAGATAAATATTTTGTTTGTATAGCTCTCTTTACAAGGTGGTTGTAGTGCTTTTATTTTTTTTTGCTGTTTATGATTAAGAGGCTTATTTAGAATCAATATTTAAAACAATAATAGTAAATTGCTAGTAAATTAAAGTTATTAAAAAGTAATGTCTTTATGTTAAAGTATACCCCTCTTATTTTTGTTATTCTTATTTTTAAATTCTTAGTTGTTTTTGCTCAAACATCAAAAATTGACAGCCTTGAAAACGTACTTCAACAGCATACAGAAATAGATTCAAGTAGAGTTAATCTGTTAAATAATTTTGCAGAGGTAACACTTGAAATAGATCAGAATAAAAGCATAAATTTTGCTGAAGAAGCATTAGAACTTTCCAGTAAGCTTAATTTCAAAAAAGGTAAAGCAGAGAGTTTATATTTATCGGGTTTAGGTAATTATAATAAATCTGATTTTAAGAAAAGTCTTGATTACTTTCAAAAAAGTATGGACATGTTTGAAATTCTGGGTAATAAAAACAGGAAATCAGGCTGTTTGAAATATATTGGAAAATCATATTTCAAACAAGGAAATTATCTTTTGTCACTTGAATTTCACGAAAAAGCATTAAAAATTAATGAAGAAATTGGTAATAAACAAGAAATGGCAGAATGTTTAAAATATATTGGAATAATATATGAAAAACTAGGGAACTATACTTTGTCACTTGAACACTATCTAAAGGCTTTAGAAATTAATGAAGAAATAAGTAATGAACAAGGGAAAGCAAATTGTTTACAGAATATTGGAGTATTATATCATATACAAGGAAATTATCCTTTGGCACTCGAATATTACCAAAAATCATTAATAATCAATGGTGATAAGGGTTCTAAGCAACAAAAAGCAAATTGTTTGAATAATATTGGTGGGATATATTATAATCAAGAAAATTATACTTCGGCCCTTACTTATTATCAAAAATCATTGAAAATATGTAAAAAAATTGGTTATGAAGAAGGGGAAGCACGGGGTTTAAATAATTGTGGAGAAGTTTATAGAGAACAGGATAACTTTTCATTGGCTCTTCTCAATTATCAAAAATCATTAAAAATTAAAGAAAAAATTGGAGATGAAAATGGAATAGCAAGAACCATGAATAATATTGGTACAATATATTATAAGCAAGCTAACTATACCCTAGCTCTTGATTATTACCAAAAAGCATTGAAAAGGAGTAAAGAAATTAATGATAAGTTACTTGTTTTAGATTCTTATGCTAACCTAGGGACATTTTATCTGGGAACGCTAAATTTTAAGAAAGCATTAGATTATACTCAAAAAAGTTTTGTGATTTCTAAAGAACTAGAACATTTAAATCAGCAAAAACGTTTGTATTTACAAACTTCTAAAATATATAAAGCCACAAAAAACTATAAAAAGAGTTTAGAAAATTATATTCTATATAAAGAATTAAATGATAGTATTTTTAATGAAAAAAACATAAAAAAAATTACAGGTCTTGAATTTAAATATGAATTCGAAAAAGAAAAAAAAGCCATTGAGGTAGAACAACAGAAGAAGGATGTTATTACTGCAGAAAAATTAAAACGTCAAAAAATATTGAATATCGCATTTATATTGGGATTTATTTTAATGGCTAGTTTTGTAATGGTTATTCTAAGAAGTTTTTTTCAAAAACGTAAAGCAAACGCTATCCTTACAAAACAAAAATCACAAATTGAAGCAACAAATAAGGAGTTGATTTTACAAAAGGAAGAAATACAAAACTTTGCATTTGAGCTAGAAAAAGCAAATAAAACTAAAGATAAATTTTTCTCGATAATTGCACACGATTTAAAAAACCCTTTCAATGCATTGCTCGGTTTTTCAGATCTTTTATTAGAAAATCATAGAACAATTGAAGAAGAAGAAAGAGAATCTTATATAAAGATTATTAATGAGAGTTCAATAAAAACATACAAGTTATTAGAAAATTTACTTACTTGGGCACAGTCTCAAACAGGTAAAATAAAATTTACATCAGAAAAAATCAATACATCAATATTATTAACGGAAACTATATCATTGTTAGAAGAATCTGCAGGAAATAAAGAAATAAAGCTAATGTTAAATGCAGAAAAGGATTTATGGTTAAAAGCTGATAAAAATATGATAGATACAGTAATAAGAAATTTAGTTTCTAATGCAATTAAATTCACGCCTAAAGGAGGTGTTGTTATTGTAAAATCGGAAACAATAATTGATGAAAACAATCAAAAATTTGCTGAAATTTCAGTAAAAGATAATGGAGTTGGTATTCCACACGAAATACAATCTAAGTTATTTAAAATAACAGAGAATGTTTCAACAAAAGGAACTGAAGAAGAGGAAGGTACAGGATTAGGTTTAATACTATGTAAAGAGTTTATAGAAATGCATAATGGGCAAATTTGGGTTGAAAGCGATGTTGATAAGGGCTGTAAATTTGTATTCAGAATTCCTCTGTTTAGTTAATTTCAAAAGAAAGAGTACTTATAATTAATTTACCATATTTGCTGTTTTAACTTGTAAAAATTGAAATAATCTTATTTCAATGTATGAATTTAATCATTTTTAGAGTTAGTATTATTCTATTTTATTAAATGAAATAATTTTAGATATACATTGTTGTTTTTAGTATTTATCTTGGTTTCTTTGTTTTTTGAAATTTTTAATCATTTTACCAAAATTTTTATCTTTCTTTTTTCGTTCTTCTAAACTAGATTCAAAAAAATCTTTTTCACGTTCCATTTTTAGAAAATTTAAATAGGAATCAGTGTCAATTTCTCCCTTTTCAACTGCTTTTAAAATTGCACAATTTTTTTCATTTGTATGTGTACAATCATTAAATTTACATTTATGAGATAGCTCTAAAATTTCATCAAATGTTATTTCTAATCCAGCAGTTGAATTTGTAATTCCAACTTCTCTCATTCCAGGATTGTCAATTAAAATTCCATTTTCAGTAACTATTAATTCTCTGTGCGTAGTAATATGCTTTCCTCTATTTATACTTTCACTAATTTCTCCTGTTATCATTAATTTTTCACCAACTAGGTTGTTAATAAGCGTTGATTTTCCAACTCCTGAAGAACCTAATAAACAATATGTTTTACCTTTTTTTAATTTGGATTTTATTTTGTTTAACCCTATTTGAGATTGGTTGCTTATTGCAATAATTGAAATGCCTTTTATTCTTTTATTTATGTTCTCTAATATTATATCTAATTCTGATTTTTCAATTAAGTCAATTTTACTTAAAACAATAATAGGTTCAATTTTAGAAGCATGACATATTGTTAAATAACGTTCTATTCTGTTTATATTAAAATCTCTATTAACAGATTGAACAATTAATGCATAATCAATATTTGTGGCAATTATTTGAGTTTGCCCTAATTTACCAACAGCTTTTCTTTCAAGAACAGAATGTCTTGGATAAACCGAATGTATTAAAGCTTTATTTTCATCATATTCAGAAATGGCAACCCAATCACCAACAGCGGGTAAATCGTTTTTAGAATTGGCTGTAAATCTTAAATTACCAATAAGTTCAGAATCATATTCGGTATTTTTAGTTTTAACTATATATCTATCCTTATGTTCTAAAATTACTCTACCAATTTCAAAAGAATCTAAACCTTGCTCTTTTCTATATTTTTCTAATTCAGCTTTATATCCTAAATCTTCAAAAGTCATTGTTCTTTTTTGTGTAAGATTAGTTGTGTGGTTTAAGTACTAAAGTTAACAAATAAATTATAGATAAAAAATCCTAGTAAACTTTTCGAGTACAGATAGCACCAAGTAATTAATTAAGCTCTTCTTAAATATATAAGTAATTAAATTTAAGAATTAGAAAGAATAAAATAGAGGAATAAAATTATTAAATTACAGAAAATGGGAAGCAATGATTCTTTAACTCCTCATTTTCTGTAATGATTTTTATCATGTGTATTTGTTATAGCAAAACGTGTTTCATTATAAGATTTTACCCACAGTTATTTCTTTTGTCTCATAGTAATCAATCCAAGACTTTATTCTACCAACAAACATTTTAAGATAGTTTTCACTTAAAAAGATATTTGACCAATCAAATCTTTGAGTTTGTATTCCCAGATAAAAAACAAAAACAGAAGCTCCTGCTTTTGGTATTAACTGAAGTTCTTTATCTGATAATTTCCTGATGTTTTGATAGCCGTTTAGAAAACTTTGAAGTTTTAATTCATATTGTTTTTTGTCTAACTCTATAAAGAATAATTGTTTGCAAAAATATGCAACGTCTAAAATTTGCCATCCATTTCCACAAAAATCAAAGTCGAAAATTGTAATGTCGTTTTCATTCTTAATGGCCATATTATCATACCAAATATCCATATGTACAACTCCGTTTGGGATGCTGTTAAAATTAGAATTGTGAAAAGATTTTCCAATTTCTTTAATGAATTCCATTTCGGGTAACTTTTCTGAAAAGAATTGTTTTAAATTTTCATAAGGTAATTCAATAAGAGATTTTTTGTTATAAGAAACCCGATCAATATTTTTATTTAAAGTAAGGTCATGAATTTTAGCCATTAATGAACCAATAGAGAAACAAGTTTCTTGGTCTATAAATCTGATTTTTCCGCCTTCAGCAAATGAAAAAAGTACTACGTATCTTGTTCCTTCAGGTGCATTTATTTTTTGGATCAACTCTCCATTTTTATCTTGAATAGGAAAAGAAATGCTTAGATTATTCTTTTTTAACAGCTTTAAAAGTTTTAACTCTTCAGTAATTTCAGATTTTGACCTCCAATTATAACTATAAACTCTTATAACATATTTTGTTTTGTTATCAGAAAGGAAATAAGTGTGATTCATTCCGGTTCTAAATAGTTTACAATTAAAATTTTTGTTCAATTGATATTTGTCTTTTATAAATTCGCCCAATTCTTTCGCTGAAAGTGTTGAAGTTGTAACTGGAAATACGGTCATTTTTTTTAATGGTTACTAATGATTATGTGTGAAATTTGTGCGACTAGAAAATAAGAGATTTTTAGGACAATGTAAATCGGTTATTGAAAGTTTGTTATTTTAACGAGTTCAAATTTAAGCTTAAATTTTATGAATTGTTAGGCACAGTTAGATATCACTAATCGATTTTATAATTGGGTTCAATTTCTTTCTTGGATCTTGTTTAAGTAATTTAACCATACTTAAGTATAGTTTAGGTTCATTCTTTTCAAAATATTCAGGTTTCTCAAAAAATGCTTCAAGTGAAACTGAAAAAAACTCTATAAGGTTGGTTCCTGCATAATCTCTTAAAACTTTATTTTTATTTAATTTAATCTTTTGAAATTTGTATTCTGCTTGTTTTTTCCACTGGTCAAAATTTTTCTCTTTAAATATTTTAGATAAATATGATCTTGTTGAGTTTTCAAAAATTAAACAATGTCCAAATTCGTGAATAGATAAGTTCATAGCGTCATCAGGTATTTTAAATCCTTTTTCTATTGCTGGCCAAGACATATTTATTTTTTTTGTATACAAGTTGACATCTCCATCAAAAAGGGTCTTATTGTTTTTATAAGAGTAGGATCTTGGAGTAATAAAAATGTTATTGAATTTGTCGAGTGTGTTAATCTTTAATCCAAATGTAATCTGAACAAAAGCACTTGAAATAATTATTTTCATTTTGTTATTCAATGAAAATTGAGGTTCAGAATTAAAATTAGTTGTCCAAATAAATATAAGAGTTCTAATTCTAAAAATGTTTTTATTATTTTCAGAGAGATTTTTATAGTAAAAGTTAGTTGTTACAAGTACATTATGACATTCTAACTTGCTCTTTTGTTTAAAAAAGGCACTAATTAGTTTATATTTTATATTCAAATTTTGGAGCTTTATTGTGCCTAATGGTTTGTGAAAGAATAGTAAAGGATATAAAAGGAATAAACTTTCATAGTATCTTTTTATTCAATGTTTTTTAAAATCTAAATATCTGTAACGGTTTAAACTAAGGGAAATAACGGTTCGTAAACCGTAATTTCCAGATGTGATTTTTTTAGACATTGTTAGGTGAAATAATTTTAATTTACAGAATATCCAATCATAAAAAGTGCAGATTCAAGAGCTCTGATTGGACTTGATTCATTTTGAAATTTAGAATTATCTGAAATCTCTTTTAATAACCAATTTGCATATATATTATTCTTAATATGTTTTTTATCATTATTAGTTAAAACAGGAAATTTATACTTTTCATTGCTTGGGTTTCTTCTGTTTATGGGACCTTTATCATTTTTGGTAGGTCTTGCGTTACCGTAAGCAAAATTTAGCTCATCTGGTATTCTTGCAATATTTTTTTCTGTTAGAAATGATTTAATTAAAAGTCCTAATGCTGCACCAACTCTACTATCATAAATCACAAAATTATTTATTAATAACGAATATATTTTAGTAAATCCAGAATTCATATTTATTCCTGAAAAGTCATCTTTAGTATTAACAGTTTCAGGGTTTAATCTTTTAATTGAATCCTTGTAGTAATTTGTGATATTCTCTTCCATACCTTTTAACTTATCGTAGTTTGATCTCTTTACGCCTCCCCATTCTAAAATGGATGAAGAATACTCAAGTAAATTCTTTTGATTATTTTCTTGAATAGAGTATTTCATTCCTTTTTCGATAATTTCTAATGCATCTTTACTCTCTATAAATGTGTTTCCACTAATTTTTCCTTTGTTAGGTATAACACAATTGAACCTCCATTTATATTTTTCAAAAGCATTAAATATTGAATTACATTTCCATGAAGATTTATCTCGACTGTTTATGTAATCGTGATTGAATTCCACTTTTCCAGAAATTCTTGGAATTAACCAATCTATAAATTCTTTTACAATTTCTTGCTCTAAATATTCTTGTTTATTCATTAAGTTTTTTGTTTAACTGTTTTTTTAAGATTTGTATTATTGTAGCAAATTGTTGTATTGGCTATTTGTTGTATTTTATATTATATTTATCAAATAATTGTGTAAGGTATTTTACTGAACCAATTACGCCCAAATTACCTTCTGCACCAGATACAATTCCAACTAAATACCCATTTGAATCTATTACAGGAGAACCACTTCTGCCAACAGGATTAGTGTTTTTAGTTTCAGTTAAGATATAGTAATAATTTCCTAAATTTTTGTGCATTTTCATTTTTATTAATGATGGAAATTTTGAAGTTTGTTCATATCCCCAACCTACGGAATAAACAAATTCTCCTTTTTTAAGAGGTGTTGTTCTTATTTTTAAAGGATAAATATTATTATTGGTTTGGCTAATTTTAAAAATAATCCAATCTCTATTTTTTAAAGTGTTAAACTCTCCAATAGGTTCATTATTATTCTCATTTATTAATAGACTTAATTGAACATTTTTTTCAGTTTGCCCTTTAGGATACATACTCCAGCTTATAAAATCCTTACCTAAATTAATAGTATTTAAATTATGATTCTTAAAAATCATAAAAAGGTGTTTACAAGAAACGGCAATTGTATCATAACCAGTATCAACTATAAATGAATTTGCAATATTTTGGTAAATTGTATCTGTAAACTTAATTGTATTTGTTAACGCAAAATTTGGCCATTGAGAAGTTGTTTTTTTAATCCAAGGTTCTTTAACAATGATTTTTTCTTGGTTTTCACAACTTATAAATATTAAGATTAAAAATAAGTAATAGTAATTTCTCATTTTAAATATTTTTCCAAGCTTACAGTCCGCAGTTTATGGTATGGAAAGTCACCTTTTTGAAACCGTAATTTCCCAACTTTTAAAGTTAATATTTTTTTATTTTAGAAACATTCTATTTAATAGAATTAAGCAATTTTTTTTACGCATTGTTGTAGCAATTTTTTAATCTGCAAATAACAGTGGAAATGCAAACAAAGCATTGTTTAATATGTGTAAACAAATAGTCAAGATTATTCCTGATTTCAACCGTGCATAACTATAAATTAATCCAGCTAAAAAATGTGGAAGCATTATTATTGGAATATAAAGTAAAGTAGAAAAATCCAAATCGTAATTAGTCGAATGAAAAAGAGCAAAACTCAAAAGCAAAAAATAAAAAATAACCAATCGATTATTTTTCCAGAATTCCGCCAATATATCGAGAATTTTATTGTTCAATATTAATCCTAATGTTAAAGTCGTCATAGCCACAATTAATAAGGACGTATTCCAGTCTAATTGGATGATTAGTTTCAAAATAGAGTATGTAATTCCAGCAAACAACATAAGAATGTTACGTTTGGAAAATTTCAGACCAAGTCTAAATGTCAGTTCTTCGAAAATTGGGGCTAATAATGCACCTAGAAAGAATTTTTGAATTCCAGAGTACCTGTCGAATTTAAAGTCATTAGAAATTACAGGAAGCGTAATTGTATCTGATAAATTAATCAAAAGGGTCAGACCCAAATACAGAATTTTGACCAGAAACAAAAACAAAAACAATTTTATTAAAAAACGAATTGAGTCCTTAAGAGTTCGTTTTTCTTCTTTAACAAATCCATTTTTACTTAAAATCCATAAGTTCTTTAGTGTGCTCAAGGTTTTTTCAAATTTGCTACAACGAGTTTTTATAAGTTTTGTACGACTGGAAAATCGGAGATTTTTCGGTGGTAGCAAATCTTATGTTTAATGGTTGTCGTTAATATTTAGTTTAAATTTAAGCATAAATTTTAGGAGGTGTTAGCTACAGGTATTTTTTCTTTAGTTGTTCAATAATCCCTTTGTATGCTTGCTCAAATTCCATCTTTTCATTAAGTAAATATTTATTCAAATAGTCATAAACAATTCTCGAATTTTTCGGTTGATGACTGATTTCATATTCCCCGACTTTTGAGCCATAATTTAGTTCCAATATTTTAGCGGCTATTCCACGAACTATAATCTCGTCAATGTCATTGAATTGTTCCTTAAACTTTTCTTGATTTATCAATGAGTCAAGTTCTTTGTCATAGTATTTTTTATATAATTTATCTGTATAGATATGACTGTTTTCGTGAATTACTATTAATCTGTAAGTATCATTCCAATTGAGTGTTAATGGTTTAAACTTGTCATTAGGTTCATCACATAAATAGGCAATGATAAATGTTCTTTCATTCTTTGGATTGTTTGCGAATGTTACGGCTTTACTTGTAATTCGATTTAATGGATCAAACAGTATTTTAAGATTTGTTTTTTTATCTGTTCTATAAAATTCATTCAGTTTTTGAGTAATTTTGTTAGATTTTAAAGAATCTATAAACGTGGTGTAATTCACGTTGTAGTTATTTTTAAAATCAATTGTTTTTTTAAAGTCAATAAGAAGAGCTGAGAGCGAATCAAGATTTTCCGCATACCAACCGTATTGCTTAGATAACTCATTAATATTTAGGCTATCTTTTGGTTTTAGATTTTCGTGAAGACATAATGCAAGTGCTGGCAAATCCGCTTTCCAAATATCTCCATTTCCAATTTTTTGAACTAATGGATGATTCCTATATTTTTTGTAAGGTTCAAAATTTGTTTTATAAAAGTTCGTTTTACAAGGTCTTAAATTCACATCAAGACTGTCTTCAAGTGCTAAAAAATAAGCAACTCTAAATAATTCTACTCTGTCATCGATTGATACCGAAATAGTATTTTCATTCGTGTCAATTTGTGGTTTTTCTTGTTTACAACCAATTAGACAAAAACCTAAAATTATCAATATGTACGGGATTTTTTTCATACTTGTAGCCAACGGGTTTTGGTATGTTTTGTTGCGTGTTTCAAGCAACTAATTTAGTAAATATTTACCGACCAAGAAAGTTCGCGAGAACTTTCGTAAGTAAGAGAGAAGCCAGCAATAAATTATATGCGATGTGTGTGCCCAGCAAGGGCATCTTTAATTTACTGAAAGGTAAATAATTAATCTATAGGGTGCAAGTCGCTTATGGGCAAGGGTAACGCTTTAAACCATTAGTAAGTCGCAAGGTTGCTAGTTGCGAAACTAAGACTGAAGGAAGCGAGACTGCAAAACTCGGTACTGACGAACAGGAATCGTATATGAGGCATATAAACTTGGGTAAGTAAGCACATCATTGCAACGCCCAACGAATATCAAAAGGGTTTATATGTAGATACGGCAGTTATTGAGAGAAAGAAGATGTCATTACCTGGGGAGGTCTCTGTAATTACGAGTTGATATAGCAGAGAAGTCAGCATAAGTCATAGTAGTTAGGAACCTGAGTTAGTTTTGAGGAGCGTATTCTACGGATCAATCAGTTAATTTGAGGTTGGATTAATTACTTTAAACTAGCATCTATTCAAAGTAAACTTAAAAAGTTAGAAGAATGGTTGCGTAACCGTCTTAGGTATTTTATTTGGC
>NZ_QEIH01000013.1 GCF_003260195.1 Lutibacter citreus | reverse complement strand
ACGAAGAATATCAACGAAATAACAAACGAGTAGAGAGTAAAAAAGGTCGTTATATGAAATCTAAACGGCAAAGTACCGTTGAGCCAGTATTTGGCACCCTTACTCAATTTATGGGACTTCGTAAAATAAATACCATTGGCATACAACAAGCAAATAAGGTAATGCACCTTTCAGCAATGGCTTATAATCTTAAAAAGTACTTGAAATTTATCTCAAAAACTGTAAAAAGTGATGCAAAAGCAATGCATCGTTTTATTTTAAACATAAAAGCCTTAATTACACCTCAAATTAGACCTTTTGCAATCTTCAATTTTTAAAACTTAGTATGTTTTCTGAAAAAACAAAACTCCTTTAAAAAGGAGTTTTTGATTTGTAATTTTTGTTTTTTAGTGCCTTGTGCAACGATTACCATTGTTATCTGACGTTTTTTATTTTAATCAAATTGTAATTTTTTTCTGAAATTGTATTGCTATCAATAATCTTATTAAACTCTTCAATTGTCAATACTCTTGGTATAGAATCAGTTATCCAATATTTTTTACTAGTTGATGGTATAAACTCTTTAAAAGCAGATAATCCAAGAGGTAATATATAATCAAATACAGAGATATCATAGTTTGTACCTTTTGGGTTTTTGGATAACCAAATTGCTTTTTGGTTTGATTCATTAATCGATAAGTCTATTACATTATCTCTTCTTTGTTTTAAAGATTGCATATTACCCTTATAATATCCAATTGAATTTTCCTTTAGTTTACATTCACATATTACTAGAATTTTATTTATTGCTATTGCATAATCTATTTGTTTTGATGAATTATTAATTGAACGACATAAGTTTGTTGGTAAAATAGATTTGTATTTATTTGTTACATACTCAAATAAATCTCCTTTAAAATTTTCATTCTTTATTCTTACTTGAAACATTAAGTCATCTAATATTTGAGAAATTTTACTGTAATCAATTACAACTCTATCTTTTGAAACAGGAATAAATAGTTTTAATGGAGCTGTAAAAAGTAAATCAATCGTATCTCTATTTTGAAGTTTTAAAAAGTCAAAGCCTTTTTCAATATTAACCCTCTTTTTTTCATCTTCATTTAATCCTAAATTGAGAAAAGCAAAATGTTTAAAATAATTTAATTCTTTTAAAATGTCCCTTTCTAAAATAGGTCCTTGATAACCTCTTAAAAATAAGGGTTTAACCATTCCTACATCTTTTTCTAAAAATAGCTTGTGAAAAATTTTATACGCAACTGCTGTAATTACAGTTAAAATAGAAACAACTTCAATTTTATACTTTTTAAAAAATGAACCAAATAGTGGTTTATTATTATTGTAAAAACCTTTTAAAGGGTATAATATTGGTAAAAAATTAGTAATCATATTATCTCCAAATGATAAGGATATACCAAATTGTTTAAAAATGGGATTAAAAAAATCCATTTTACTATTAGAAACATTGTAAATAGGAACTAATAGTTTACCAGAATTCAAGTCATCTTTATCTTCTAATACAACACCCTTTCGTGAAGTAATAAAAGAAAAGGTTCTATTGTCATAATTATCAATTAAGAAAGCAAGTTCAGGTGATCTAATTTCTGTAAAGTATTCTTTGTCTGAATGATTAATCTTAATAGTTGCTCCTTTTCCTAAAGCTCTTAAAGTTGCACCGCATTTCCAAACTTCATATGCCAATTTTTCTAGCGTATAGTACTCAAGCATATTAGTTTGATTGAATTTAGTCAGTACAATCTGTCGTGGCAAACTTTTCAATAATTCTCTTTCATATTCTAAATCATTTCTTAATAGCAAACCATCAAATACTTCACTAATGTCAATTTCTCCAGTAATTCCAATGTGTTCACAAAACTCATCTTTTGCATATTTTTCAATGGCACCGTCAATAATTTTTCTTGTAACTCCTACTGTTATAGGTGATTTATCCTTACCTGAAGTACTAGGAAGAATTCTACGTGATAAGTGAAGCCAATACATTCTTGATTTTGTAGAAACAATTTTCTCTATCTCTTTTAAGATTGAAGAATAGTAAGTGTCAATTAATTGCTTGGATTGTAGGTGATTGTATTCTTTCTTAGGGATTAATCTCCAATAAGATTTTCTCTTTGAATGTGGTTGTTTTATAACCTCTGAAGCTATAGGTTGAGAGATTAGAAAAAATGGTCTTTGATAGTAATCTAAATTCACAGTTTTATGTTAATGACAGCTAACGTGATTTTATATGGCTAGTTGCGTGATTTAAGCAAGTAATTTAGTAAATAATTATTGAGGAAGAAAGTAGACTGCGAGGACTTTCGTAAATTGGCTGAAACCAAGTAATTAATTATACACGGTGTTCTATTCCGTTTTTAAATATAATGTATGAATACACTATTGGTATTATTGTAATTATTCCAGTAATTATTAAAAATACGGTAACATTCGGATCTTTATCTAAAATCAAACTTGTAAGCACAACAATAATCCCACCTACAAACCATAATTTTCCGCCTAATTTATGAGTTTTTTTCCAAACTGTTTCATTTTCCAAAGTCCATGGCGTTCTAATTCCGATAAAATAATTTGCTTTTATTGTTTTAAAATAATTACCAAGAATTATGTATAAAACTCCAATTAATAATATAATATAATTCTGATTAGCGAAAGATTGATTTTTAACTGAATAAATTATAAATAAGGCTAGTATTGACATAAAAGTGGTTAATAAAATCTTTATGGTTTGAAGTTTGTTTCCCATTTTATTCAGTTTATTTTTTGGATCAATTTTTGGAACAACTAGAAAGATAATATAAACAAGTAGAGGTAATAAAATCGGGATTATTATTAATTCTATTTTTTCTCCATATCTATCTATTTCTCCTTTAATATTCCAATGCATAGGAACTTTTTCGGGCAATTGATTCCAAATGTATGCTAAATAGAAAAAGGGTAATAATACGATTGTAATTAGTGGTAATTCTTTTTTTAGGTTCATAATTTATTTTGTTAGTGTTATTATCCAGTTTATTAAATCTTCTAATATGCTAGTGTTTAATGAATATTCTACAAATTGTCCTTTTTTCTCGCTTGTTATTAAATCTGCTCTTTTTAAAATGTCAAGATGATGCGAAATACTTGGTTTGGATATATTGAATTGTTCTGCAATTTCTCCTGCATTCATATCTTTCTCTTTTAATAATTCGACAATTTGTCTACGGGTTTCATCATTAAGAGCTTTAAATAGTGAATTCATATATTTAGTTATTTAGACAAATATCTAAATATTATTTCAAATGTACAAATGTTTTGCGTTTTTCAAATGGCATAGGACTAGTTATATAACTATAATATCTACGGATATCCCACAATTAAACCGGGATAACAATTATTAAATACTAATATTTTCGCAATTTTATAGAAGTACTTCAAATTTAAATAAAGTAAATTTATTAATAGGAGTAGAGTAGATATATTAACCAAAGTAAAAATTTAGGAGAATTACTATTGTTGCTTCTTCTACAAGTCTTTTGTTATTTTATTTTTACCATTTTTTAAGAAATAATATGTTGTAAATATCATATTTACAGTAGTATATCTGTTTTTAACACATTTTTGGTGTTATGCTAATTTTCAATATTATCTATTATAGCGTTTTTCCATAGTACATAACCTTGTCCATTTATGTGAAGGCCATCTAATGAATACTTCATATTTAGTTCATTTTCATTTGTTTTAAACAAGTCAAATAAGTTTATGTACGTTAAGGAATATTTATTTGCAATCTTAATTATCCCCTTATTAATTTCTATAATATCATTATTCTTCATTGTTTTCCTATTCTTTGTAGGTAAAATACTTTGTAAATAAAGTTTAGTTTTTGGAGATTTATTTATAATTAAGGAAACTAGTTTTTCATAATCAGCAAGAATTTGATTAACACTTCTTTTTTTTCCTAAATCATTAATCCCAATCATTAAAAAAATCTTAACTGGTTTAGATTCAACTATTTCATTTAATCTATCTATAACCCCATTAATCATATCTCCACTAATCCCACGATTTTTAATATTTGCTTTACCAAATAGTTCATTCCAAGCACAAAAAGTAGTAATGCTGTTTCCTAAAAAGATAATTTCATTTGTTTCATTGGGTAAAATTTTAAAAATACTTCTTTTTATTTGGTAAAAATCACCATAGTCCTTTTCAACTGTTGTTTTTGTAAGTGTATTAAATTTTGTCTTTAAATAGTCAATTCCGCCTTTTTTATGAATTATATAGCCACCAAACAAAATAAATAAAATATTAATTATTATTGAAATTTTAAATAATTCGTTCATAGTGTCCATTTTTTATTACTGCTAACTATTTTGTGTATGGTTGGTATAGATTTTAATTTATAAAGTTATCAAATAAAACATAAATATAAAGATTACGAAGGTTTTTATAAGATTTGTATTTGTAGTAAAGATTTTTTTTCATGTTTCTACCATTTATCTTGGAAAAGGGTCTCTGTACTATAGTTATTAAATAGTTACATTATATATCTACAGTAATCTATTAAGTAGTAACTTTGGTATTTTTTATATTATACCATAAAGAATGGATTCAATTTATTATGATTATTTAGTATTGCCATTATTAATTTTTCTGGCTCGTATTTGTGATGTATCATTAGACACCATTCGGGTGATTATGGTTTCCAGAGGATATAGGAAGTATGCTCCAATTGTTGGTTTTTTTCAGGTACTAATTTGGATTATAACAATTACCCGAATTATGGAAAACCTAGATAATTGGCTAACATATGTTGCTTATGCTGCGGGATTTGGTATGGGGACTTATGTTGGAATGCGTATTGAAGAGAAAATTGCAATGGGACATGAATTATTGCGAATTATTACGCGCTCAGAAGTGGATGATTTGGTAAGTATATTACGCCAAAGAGGTTATGCAGTTACTAGTGTTAATGGTGAAGGAAAAGATGGAGCAGTAGGTATAGTTTTTCTGATCTTGAAAAGGAAGGTTATGCCCGAGGTAATTGCCTTGGTAAAGAAGCATAATCCAAAAGCAAATTATACCATAGAAGACATACGGTTTGTGAGTGAATCTGCATATTTACCACCTTTAAAAAGAAATATTTGGTCAAAAACTCAACACAAATAATAGTATAAAAAATAAATTTAACTTTTAATTAAAATAAGCTAGTTATTAACTTGGTTTAGGTTTATTATATTTTGACTTAAGAAGCGTATAATTAGTGTTTTACATTTTTTTTATTCAGTTATTTAATTTTATATAAGGTATTTAATATATACTATTGAAAAGATTGATATAAATATCCACAAACTTAAGGCTAAGAATACCGGTTTTATTCCAGTTGATTTTATATCTTTTATTGAAATTGTTGAACCTACAAGAAACAATGTTAATATTAAAATTCTTTTTGAGTAAAAAACAATTTCACTTGTTATTGATAAAGGAATGAGATTGTAACTATTTAAAAAAATAGCAAGTATAAACAACAAAATAAAATACGGAATTTTAATTCTCTCTCCTTTTGTTTTAAAAATAAACATAGATAGAACGGATAGTGGTATTATCCAGAGTGTTCTAGATAATTTTACAGTTGTAGCAATTCTTAATGCTTCATCACCATAGCTCATTGCTGCACCAACAACTGAGCTAGTATCATGGATTGCAATTGCACACCACAAACCAAACTGTTCTTGAGATAAGTGTAATAAATATCCAATTACAGGAAAAACAAATAAAGCAATTGAGTTTAATAAAAATACAATGCCTAAAGCAATAGAAATAGATTTACTATTTGCTTTAATTACGGGTGAAATTGCAGCAATTGCGCTTCCACCACAAATGGAAGTTCCAGAAGTGATTAAATGTCCTAATTTTTTATCAAGCTTAAATAGTTTAGTTAGGAACAATCCTAAACTTACAGTTAAAATAATTGAAAATAATGTTAAGCCAAAGGCTTGTTTACTAGTAGTAAGCGTTTCTTTTATAAACATGCCAAAACCTAACCCAACTACAGCTATTTTTAAGAAATGGTGAATTGCTTTATAGCTAATTGATTTAAAAGGATTTTTAAAAATTATAGCAAATACAAACCCAATAATTAAAGCTGTTGGGCTATTAATTGTTCCAAATAGTGTAATAATTATAATTAAGATAAAAATAATTTGTGTTATTCTAGTTTTCATATCGTTATTTTTTAACGGTACAAAAGTAGTTAGCTGTAATAACTATTTAGGAAATTAAATTGTTGTTTGATATAACTAAAAGTTATAGTTATTTAGTGTGTACTTTTCAAAAAAACTCATTAAATTAGATTGATATCCTGTTCTAGAAACAAAATAAAACCATCGTTCTATAGTTAAATCTTTAACATCAATAATTTTAAGTTTGTTGTTAATTAAATCTTCAGAAATAGCGTGAATGGAAATAAAAGCATAATTATCTGAATTTAAGAGATAATTTTTAATGGCTTCGGTACTATTTAAGGTTACAACAGTATTTAGTTTCTTTATATTTTGTTTGTGCAAATATTCAAAAACAATTTCTTTTGTTCCAGACCCCATTTCCCGCATAATAATTGGAATTTCTTGTAATACTTTTAAATTAATAATTCCCTTTTTAAAAGTCTTATTTTTGGCATTTGTAACCAAAACAATTTCATCTTTTATAAATTTATTGAATTGTAATTTACGATTGGTGTTTTTTCCTTCTATTATTCCAAAGTTTAATTTTTGACTTAAAATAAGTTCTTCAATATCGTCTGAATTTCCAGTAGTTATTTCAAATTTAGTTTTTGGAAATTGAATCCTAAATTTTGCAATTACTTTAGGCATTATATAATTTGCTAATGTTGTACTAACACCAAAGTTTATTAAATCTGGAACAGTTTCATTTTTATGCAAGAATTGATTTTCCATTTCAGCATAAATTTCTAAAATCTTATTAGCGTATAATAAAAATGCTTTTCCATCATTAGTTAATTCTATTGAGTTTCTTTTCCTTAAAAACAAAGTTGTTTTATACTTTTCTTCTAAATTTCGTATTGTTTTAGAAATAGCAGGTTGAGATATAAATAATTGTTCCGCAGCTTTAGTAAAACTTAAATAGTTTGAAACCGTTTTAAAAATAAGTAGTTTTGTTTTCATCTGCGTTTGTACAATAGCTTAATATTGAATTGTTTAATCATTTTATTTCAGCATTCAATATATCAACATCTGTTGAATTTGTATGCTAATTTACAAAAGAATTCCTGATACTTTTATTTTCTAATATAATCCTGAAATAGGTTATTTTTGTTTTATTAGGATATTAATTCAGACTCATTTTTTCTATATGATTATTTAACTCTTTTTTTAGAACAATACCAATGCTAAGCAAAGACATGAAAAAACTTATGAATACTGCTTTAAATTTTATTTTTCCCAATAATTGTAAAAATGGTTCACAGGACCATGTCCTTTACCAATAGAATAATCTACACCAGCTATAATAGCATTGTTTATATAATGTTTTGCCTTTTTTACTGCTTGGTTAAGCTCAAGACCTTGAGCTAAAAATGAAGCCAATGCAGATGAAAGAGTACAACCAGTTCCGTGCGTATTTTTGGTTATTATACGGTTAGATTTTAGTTCAATTATTTCATTTGTTTCATTATTAAAAAATACATCAATCAAATCATTATCTTCTAAATGCCCCGCTTTTAACAATACAGATACATTGTATTTACGCCCAAGATTTTTGGCATGTTCTGGAAAATCCTTCTGATTTAATTTTTTTTCTCCCAGAAGAATCTCGGCTTCGGGAATGTTGGGAGTTATTACTCTTACTTTAGTAATTAACTCGGCTATTAAAGTTTGTATGGCATCAGTTTGTAATAATTTATTTCCTGAAGTTGAAACCATCACAGGGTCCAGTACAATATTTGTAATTTTGAACTGTTTAATGGCGTCCCTAACAGCTATTATTGTTTCTGAATTATGCAGCATTCCTATTTTTATAGTATCGGTTCCAATATCTTCCAATACAGCTTTAATTTGCTTTTTTAAAGTACTAATTGGAATAGGGTGTATATCTGTTACTCCAACTGTATTTTGAGCAGTTATTGCTGTAATAGCTGTTGAAGCGAAACAACCACAAGCCGAAATTGTTTTTATATCTGCCTGAATTCCTGCTCCACCACCTGAATCACTGCCTGCAATTGTGAGTACTCTTTTATATGTTTTCATCTATATTATTTATTTGAAAAATGATTAAATCCGTTTTTGTTATTCGTTATTTCCACTCCATTTTTTAACCAGTTTATTCCAGTTTCACCTATTTTTATTTCACCAACTACAGAAATATTTTCAGAGAATTGAGCAGTATATTCTTTTTTTAATTTATCAATATTTTTAGCGGAAACAGTAAAAAGTAATTCGTAATCTTCACCACCTGAACAGGCTAATTCAATAGGGTTCCAGTTATTTTCTGTAGAACCTTTAAGTAATGCTTCACTTATGGGTAATTTTTCGGTATGTATAATGGCAGATTTATTTGATGCATTTAAAATATGTATTAAATCAGATGCAATTCCATCAGAAATATCCATCATTGCATGTACAGTTTTTTGTTTTGCCAACCACATTCCTTCTTGTATTCTTGGTTCTGGAGTATGATGTTTTTGTACCAAATATTTATTATTTGGGCTTGGTTCTAAATTATTAAGTAAAACTTTAAGACCTCCTGCAGAATCTCCTAGAAACCCAGTAACACAAATTAAATCTCCTTCTTTAGCCATTGACCGTAAATGCATTTCTGTTTTTTCACACTGGCCTATAACCGTAACATTTATAATTAGTTTATCAGATGATTTTGTGGTGTCTCCACCCATTAAAGGCATCTTATATTTTTCTGAAAGCTTATAAAATCCGCTTATAAAAGCATCTAAGTATTCCACTGAAATATGGTTAGGAATACCTATGGATAAAAATGAAAATTTAGGTTCAGCACCCATTGCTGCTAAATCGCTTAAATTAACAGCTAAAGACTTATAACCCAATTCTTCGGGAGATATTTTATTTTTTAAGAAATGAATATCCTCATTTAATAAATCTGTAGTTATTACATAGTTGTAGGATTCATTAATTGGGATGACTGCACAGTCATCACCAATGCCTATTTCATCTTTTTTAATAAAACTGTTAAACTTGTTTGCAAAGCGATTAATAAATCCAAATTCACCAATGTCTTTTAAATCCATACTAATTATCTGGCTTTACTAATTATTGTTTTAAGATTAAATGCTGCTTCCTTCGGATTTTCATGGGATACAATAGCCGAAACAACTGCAATTCCATCAGCTCCACTAGCAATTACACTTTCTGCATTTAAATTATTTATTCCTCCAATTGCAACAGTTTTATGTTTTGTGAAACTTGCAATCTCTTTAATTCCTGTTAACTCAACAGGTATATTTATATCCAATTTTGTGTTGGTTGAAAACACTGGAGACAAACCAATATAATCTACATTTAAATTATTAGCTTCACGGGCCTGCTTTATGGTTTCTACAGATAAGCCAATTATTTTGTCTTTGCCTAATAATTTTCTGGCAATGGAGTAGGGCAGATCACTTTGTCCAATATGTAAACCATCGGCATCAACAGCAAGGGCAATATCTAATCTGTCGTTTATAATTAATGGGATATTAAGAGGTTTTAATAGTTGCATAAGAGATTTTGCCAATTTATAAAACTGTAACGATGAAATATCTTTTTCCCGTAATTGAACCATAGTTACACCACCTTTAACTGCTTCAGCCACTATAAACTCATGCGATCTACCTTTGGATAGTTCTTGATCGGTAACTAAATAAAGACTAACGTCTAATTTATTTTTCATTTAAGGGCCATTTTTCTAGTTTGTAAGCACTGTCCCAAAACATATATTCCATTCTTGTAGACATGATGTAGGTTTCAATCATTTTCTTGCGTATTTCTTCTGTGGTATTTTTTGCTAAATCATTGGTAATCTGTTCAGCTTGTTTTATGGCTTTTGTAAATTCTTCACCACCATAAGTATTAATCCATTGTTGGTAAGGATTCTCAGTTTTTGTTTGATTTGCTTTTATATAGTTTCCCACTTTCCCATAAATAACAAAACAAGGAAGAATTGCAGCTATAGCTACTTCAATTGGTTCAATAGCCAATTGTTTGTGCAAAAATGAGGTGTATAATAAACAAACAGGAGAAGTTTCAGATTCTATATTACTTTTTAAAGTCTTTTGGAATTCTCGATGTAATTCTTGTTCAACAAATACTGTGTCGGCTGCAAATTTTAAAAACAAACTTCGATATGTTGGATTGGATAATTTAGCACCTATACCTGCCAGAACCCTTCCATATTCTCCTAAATAAATTGAATCTTGTTGAATATAGTAAGAGAACCGGTCTTGTGTTAGTGATCCGTTTATTAATCCTTTAATAAATTTTAATTCTGTTATTTTTTTATAATTTAAGGAAGATGCTTCCCACGCATTATCACACCAATTTTTATTCATATCGAAACATATTTGTTATATCAGTATCTTTTAGATTGTAAAGTGTATCTAAAAAGTTTGTTTGCATAGTACCTGGGCCTTTTGATTGTTTTGCCGCTATTTCACCTGCAATACCCATTATGGCCATAGCACTTGCAGTTGCATTAAATAAATTGTCTATTGTTCCGGCAAATGCACCACACATAGCGGTAGCTGTACATCCCATACCCGTTACTTTTGCCATAATAACATCTCCGTTTCCAATAGTAACTACTTTTACACCATCAGTTATATAATCAATTTCACCGCTTATAACAACAATGGAATTAGTAGATTTAGCTAATAATTTAGCAGAATCGAGAGCTGCATTAGATGATAATGTACTGTCAACTCCTTTTGTTTTAACATTGGTATTGTATAAGGCCATTATTTCAGATGCATTTCCTCTGATAATATTAGGTTTACATTTTTCTATAATTTGTTTAGCAACTTTATTTCTATACTCAGTTGCTCCAACACCAACAGGGTCAAAAATAACAGGAGTTGAATTCTCTGTTGCTTTTTTTCCTGCTAAAATCATAGCTTCTACCCATTTATCACTAAGCGTTCCCATATTAATAACTAAAGCTGAAGCTATGCCCACCATATCTTCAACTTCGTTAATAGCATGTGCCATTACGGGAGATGCTCCAATAGCAAGAAGAGCGTTGGCGGTGTTGTTCATTACTACATAATTAGTAATGTTATGCACTAAAGGCGATTTTTCTCGTACTTTTTGTAATGCTTCAATAATTTGATTTTTTGTTATCATAGGTTTATTTTTTATTAGAATAAAGTGGATGTTTTATTAAGTGTGAGACTAAATTTGCTTTAAATCTTTTTAAGTTAATATTTTCGAAAAAAGGCTGAAGTATATTCACTTGCATTTTTATTAAAATTACTTTTGTTATTCATTTAGTTTAAATTAAAAAAGCCGCTTCGTATGAAACGAAACGGCTTATATAAAAATAATTATATTTTTAATATCAGAAACCATTTCCCTACGATGTAATTATACATTTCAGGTTCAAGGGTATATTCTCAGCCTGTAATTTTTAAGGCACCCCTAATAGTTATATTAACAAAAGTAAATAAAAATATGTTTGAATTAATGTTTAAAACCTAAAATTATCATTGCGTATAAAACATATTAATTAATGAAGGATATTGAAAAGGAGGAGCAGGTTTTACTAAATTGTAAACTTCAGTTTGTACTTTGGCTTTTGTTATATATAAATATGTAAAAGCTTTCCTAATAGTTTAGAAGTAAAGAAGGATAAAGGTATTTTATTAAAAGATTAAGTAAATTTCACTTCTTATTTACTTTAGTATTTTGTTTGCATTAGTAATTTTTAATCAATCTTATATTTTTGAATTAGGTAAAGTGTTTTAAGTTATTGAATAAGAATTATTTAAAAGATTTTTATTTAAATTAAAAAGCCCAATTAAGGGCTTTTATTATTTTATTAATGATTGTGATCTGAATGATCTTCAGTATTTTTTTTAACCTTTTTTAAATCCATTTTACAAACTGGACAACTGCCAGGTTTTTCATATGTTTTACCTTTTTCGCAATCCATAGGGCATTGATAAACCTCCATAGTAACGGTTTCCATTTTTTCTTCAGTTTTAACCGGTTCTTTGTCTTTTTTCACATCAGTTTTACAACCTGTTAAAACAATGAGAGCTATTATAGCTATACTAATAAATACTGTCTTCATCCTTTAAAAATTTTAAGATTATTCTATTATTTGTTTAACTTCTCCACATTTTAGCATTGCATCACCAAAATACGGGTTAAATATTTCCTTTTCTTTACTTAACCAATATGCACCTTTGTTTTTATCAGCCATTGGGCAGAATTGATTATAAATTTTTTCATTTACTCCAAACAAATTAACAGCTATAGTTAAATTTTCTGAAAGATATTTGAAATAACTTCTTTGCATTTTAATGTCAGATGTTTTAGAAATTGAAGTTGTTGATGCTATTATTTCTTTTTCTAGAGTCATCCAATAATTATGTGCATTATTATTTAATAATTTCATATTTACTTGAGTTAAATTTACGAGTAAATTGTTAGATCCTTCTATTATTTTTATTGAATTTTCATCAACTAAACCATCTTTTAATTTAATATAGGATTCAAAAACTTTTTTTAGTTGATTTTGAAATTCCCTAGGTACTTTTAGTCTTTCATTTTTAATTATAGGTTTTTCATTTTCTGAAGCATTAACCATCATTTTAAGATGTCCTTCATGTCCGGTAGTTGTTTTGCCACCTTCTTTGTTCATCATGGATTTTTTTCCTTGCAATTGGGCTTCAGCATCTATTGTAAAGGTTCCGTTGGTTACAATTTCATCACCATTATTTAATCCTTCCAAAACTTGATAATTACTGCCTATTTGATTTCCTAATTCAATTTCTCGCATTTCAAAAACTGGTTGTTTTGGATTAGCTTTTAGATACACCACAGAGCGTTTTCCTGTCCATAAAACAGAAGATGATGGTATTGTTAATACATGTTCATTATTTAAAGAAGAAACGCCTTTAACTTTTCCTTCAACAAACATTCCTGGTTTAAATAGATCTTCTTTATTATTAAGTTCAACTCTTAATTTTACAGTTCTTGTTTTGGTATCTAAAATAGGATCTATAAAATCTACTTTACCTTTAAACTCTTTATTGGGATATGCGTTAGTTGTTACTATAATATCTTGGCCTTTTTTAAATTGGCTAATTTGATTTTCAAACACATCAAAATTTGCCCAAACTGTTTTTAAATTTGAAACTTTAAATATTGGTTTTCCATCCATAATATGAGAACCTTCATTTATTAAAATTTCCGTAACCACACCTGAGACATGAGAGTAAATAGTAAATTGGGTTTTTACTTTTCCAGTTTGTTCAATTGTATTTAATTGAGCATCATGAATCATCCAGTTCTTAAACTTATTTTTAACAGCATTGTATAGTTGAGGTTGTGATGTTCTTAATTTATAAGTTGTAATTAATTCTTGTTGGGCTGCAATAAGTTCTGGTGAATATATTTGCGCAATCGCTTGTCCTTTTTTAACATGTTCACCTAATGAGTTTACATACAATTTTTCTATTCTACCATCAAAATGCGCTGGCATGGTTGCCGTTTCATTTTCATTCTCTGTAATTTTTCCAGATAAAATAAACCCTGTACCTTCATTAGTGAGGGTTTTACCTACAATAGATGTTTGTATATTTGCTAATGCTAGTGCATTTTCTGATAGCTGAAATTGATCTGCTAATAAACCTTCATTATTACTTTTTACAGGGATTAAATCCATTCCGCAAATAGGGCAGGCTCCTGGTTCAGTTTGCATAATTTGTGGATGCATGGAACAGGTCCACATCTCATTAGTTTCTGTTTGAGCATTATGTTTGTGTTCCACTTCTGTATGTGATGAACCTCCAAAAAATATCTTGCCAAGCAATAGTCCAATTACTAATATTCCAATATAAATGATATATTTTTTCATTTTTTTATATTTTAATTCTTTTTAATCGTAATGCATTAGAAATAACAGAAACTGAGCTAAAACTCATTGCTAAAGCAGCAATCATTGGTGATAATAAAATTCCGAAATATGGAAATAATACACCTGCTGCAATTGGTATTCCTATAGTATTATAAATTAAGGCGAAAAATAGGTTTTGCTTAATGTTTTTCATTACTTCTTTGCTTAAATGTTGCGCTTTTACAATTCCATGTAAATCTCCCTTTACCAAAGTAATCATTGCGCTTTCAATTGCCACATCAGTTCCCGTTCCCATTGCAATACCAACATCGCTTTTAGCCAGTGCAGGTGCATCATTAATTCCGTCTCCAGCCATAGCAATTACTTTTCCTTTTTGTTGTAAATCTGTTACTTCTTGTAATTTATTTTCAGGTAACATACTAGCTTTAAAACTGGTAAGATTCAATTCAGTTGCTACAGCTTGTGCAGTATCGTAATTATCGCCAGTAAGCATTATTACTGAAATACCTTTATCTTGAAGAATTTTAATAGCTTTTGCACTCGTTTTTTTGATTTTATCTTCAATAACTACATAACCAACTACTGTTTTATCTACAGATAGATAAGAAACTGTTTTACCTTGTTTTTGATAGGTTTTTGCTTCTAGTTCCATTTGCGAAGTGATTTTAGCATTCGCATAACTCATCATTTGGGGATTTCCTAGGGCTACTTTTTTACCATTTATAGTAGCTTCAACTCCTTTACCTGTAACGGAAGCAAATTCATTAGATTTTAAAATATCTATATTTTGATCTTTACCAAATTTTACGGTGGCTTCAGCTAAGGGATGTTCGCTATTACTATTTAAAGAAACAATGTATTGAAGTATTTCATTATTGCTTAAAATAGCATTGAATGAGGCTGTTTTTTCTACTGTTGGTTTTCCTTCGGTTATGGTTCCGGTTTTATCAATAATTAGTGTGTTTACCTTGTTCATTTTTTCTAGTGCTTCTGCATTTTTAATCAATACACCATTTTGCGCACCTTTACCAACACCAACCATTATAGACATTGGCGTAGCTAATCCTAAAGCACAAGGACACGCAATTATTAATACAGCAATGGCATTTACAAACGCGTAAACATAAACTGGATCTGGCCCCCAAATAGCCCAAATTCCAAATGTTATTAGCGAAATTAATACAACTATTGGAACAAAATATCCTGAGACTTTATCTGCTAAATTCTGAATTGGCGCACGACTTCTACTAGCGTCATTCACCATCTGAATAATTTGAGAGAGTAGGGTGTCACTACCAATTTTTTCAGCTTTCATTAAAAAAGATTGATTTCCATTTATAGTACCACCGCTTACTTTATCACCTTTTTGTTTGTTTACGGGAAGAGGTTCTCCTGTAATCATGGATTCATTAATAGTTGTATTTCCTTGTGTTATAACACCATCTACAGGAATTTTATCGCCTGGTTTTACTTTTAAAATATTATGTAACTCAATCTTATCAATACTAACTTCAACGTCTATTCCATTTATAATTTTTATTGCTTTATTAGGTGATAATTTTAGTAATTCTTTTACTGCTGAATTTGTTTTACTATGTGCACGTGCTTCTAATAATTGTCCTAGTAGTACAAGAGTTAAAATAACAGTTGCTGCTTCAAAATAAACATGTACAGCATTAGATGCTGTTTTAAACTGACTGGGGAATATTTCAGGAAAAAACATTCCAAATACAGAAAATAACCAAGATACACCAGCTCCAATTCCTATCAGTGTAAACATATTTAGGTTCCATGTTTTAATACTTCTGTAAGCACGCTCAAAAAACATCCATGTAGTATAAAACACTACTGGAAGACTTAGTATAAACTGAACCCAATTCCACATTTTTTGTTCCATAACATTGTATAGCGGATTGTTAGGTAACATTTCGCTCATTGCTATTAAAAATATTGGAAATGTGAATAGAACCGAAATTTGAAATTTTTTCAATAACTTTTTATATGTTTTTTCTTCAGCTGAAATATCTGGCTTCATAGGTACTAAATCCATTCCGCAAATAGGACAGGCACCAGATGTGTCTTTTATAACTTCTGGATGCATTGAGCATGTCCATTGTTCTGATGTATTAATAGATAGATTTTGTTCCTCTACTAAATCCATTCCACAAACCGGACAATCGCCTGGTTTGTTATAGGTTTTATCACCTTCACAATGCATTGGACAATAAAATGTTCCGGTTCCTTTTCCTTTTGGCTTTGCTTCTTTTTTAATTGATGTATGATGGTGATGTTCTCCTAATTTATGAATACTATAACTACCGCCATCATTTTGCAATGCTTCTTGAAATTTCTCTATTGGAATATTTGTTTCCATCTCAATCACAGCATTGGCCTTTTCTAAATTGACAGTAGCTTTTGAAACTCCCACAATCTTTGATAGAGTTTTTTCAACATGACCGCGACAACCGTTGCAAGTCATACCGTGAATATGATATGTATGTTTCATTTTAAATTTCTTTATATTTTATAAACAAATGTATCTCTGTTTTAAAAAATAAGTTTTCCTAATTTTGGTTTTATTTTATACAATTTGGTCTAATTCTTTTCTATCCCAATCTTGTGATTTTCGATATACAGACATTGACATTCCGGTTATTGTTTTAAACTGTTTTGCCAAATGGCTGCTATTATTATAATTTAGATTGTATGCTATTTCAGAAAAATTTAATTGATTCAATTGTATGTACTCTTTTACTTTTTCAATTTTTAAATTGATGATATATTTCTCAAGTGTAATACCTTCTGATTTACTAAAAAGCTTACTAATTGTTGAATCATTTTTGCCTATCTCTTTTGTTATTTTTGAAATAATATGATCTGTATTATTTTCTAAAATACACTGAATTACAATTAATTTAATCTTTTCAATTAATACTTTAGTTTCATCTTTAATAAGTTCAAAACCTAACTTTTTGAGCTCATTTTTAATGGTATTATAGTTGTTTTTAAGGTCGTTTTTTACAACAACCTTTCCTAATTCTATAGATTCAATCTCTAGATTTTTGTTAGTTAGTAATTCTATAATTGTTGTTTTGCATCTAGCACAAACCATATTTTTTATTATTAATGTATGTGCCATTTTACTTAATTAAATAATTAATACTAGTTGTTTGAATATAATAGTTTTTTATCGCTTCAATTTGATTCATTTGAAACTTTAATTGTAATTCTTGAATATCTAAAACGTCATTAAAATCAATAGTTCCTGTTTCATAGCTTCTGATTAAAATACCCTCAGCATCTTTAGCTTTCTTTAGGTTTTTTAATTGTGTGTTATAACTTATTCTGGCTGAAATTCTATCGTTAATTGCTTTTTCTAAAAGTGTTTCTAAGATATTTAAACGGTCTTTCTTTTGCGCTTTAATTTCTTGCTGTTGTAATTTGTTTTGTTTGGTTTTCGATTTGTATTTCTTACTAAAAATGGGAATAGATAATGATATTGTTGGCATTAAAATGTCTTTTCCTTTTTCACTAAAAGTAATATCAGAACCTGCTTGAATATTGATATAGTCTAATCCGAAACCAAAAGAAGGATTACTTTCTTTTTGATTTAATAATTCAGATTGTTCTACAGATTGAAATAGTTTGTCATACTTCAGTAATTCTGGATGCAATGCTAAATTTTTAGTAGGTATTTCAAAATCTTTGGAAGGCATTAATAATGTATTAACAACATCAATCTTAATATCATTTTCTCTATTCAACAAATTATTAAAAGCAGTCTGCTCTGCTAAATACTGCAGTTCTAAAACCTGTTTTAATTGCTCCAATTCATTCTGACGTATTTGTAATTTAAAAATGTCTACGGCTGATGCTTTACCAACTTCAATACCTGTTAATGCTAAGTTTTCATAGGTTTTAAGTAGTTTACTGTTTTCAACTAAAACTGCTTGTTTTGCTTTGTTTACGTATAATTTATAATAAGATTGGGATACAGAAACCATTAATTTTCGTTTTGCAATTACAATGTCTTCATATTTTGTATCCGCCAAAGAGCTTACATAATTTTCTCTTGAAGTAATAGTACCAAACCAAGGTAACATTTGTTTTGCTGATACTTTAAAACGTTGTGTACCTGTTCGTGTTTCAGGTTCTAGTACATAATAACCAGCACTAATTTCAGTATTAGGTAATGTATTGACTTCGTTAATTTTTTCGGAAGCAATACGATACTTTAATTCAAATTTTTGAATTTCGGGATTGTTATCTAAAGCTTCGTGAACGAGTTTATCCAATTGCTGCGTATGTCCTTTCATAAAAAAGAAAAGAAAGCAAAGAAGAAAGACTCCATTTAATCTGATTTGTTTGTGAATGTTTTTCATATCTGTAGGCTTTAATCTATTTTTTTGTTTTCTATTCTTTTTAGAAGAAACTCTTCTCTCCAGCTATATAAAACGGGAACAATAAAGTAGGAGGTAATATCAATCACCATTCCTCCAAAAATTGGAATAGCCATTGGAATCATAATATCGCTTCCTTTTCCTGTAGAAGTTAAAACCGGTAACAAAGCCAAAATAGTAGTTACTGTTGTCATTAAACACGGACGAATGCGTTTTTCTGCAGCTTGTAAAGCAGCAATTCTAATACTCATTTTATCGGATGGTTTGTCACGATTAAAAGTTTGAGTTAGATAGGTTGCCATTACAACTCCATCATCTGTAGCTATACCAAATAAAGCTATAAAACCAACCCAAACAGCCACACTTAAATTGATGGTTTTCATATTAAAAAGATCTCGCATATTTTCACCAAAGAGACTAAAATTGAAAAACCAATCTTGACCATATAACCAAATCATAATAAAACCACCTGCAAATGCAACTGCAATTCCTGTAAATACCATTAATGATGTTGTTACTGATTTAAACTGAAAATAGAGAATTAAAAAGATGATAGCTAATGCCAATGGAACAACAACTGCCAATGTTTTTTCTGCTCGTAGCTGGTTCTCATAAGTACCAGTGAATTTATAACTGACTCCTTTAGGAACAATTAATTCGCCAGAATCTATTTTCTGCTGAAATAGTGCTTGCGCATTTTCTACAACATCAACTTCTGCAAAACCGTCTAGTTTATCAAACAAAACATAGCCAACCAAAAAGGTGTCTTCACTTTTTATCACTTGCGGACCTTTTTCATAACGAATAGTGGCCAATTCACTTAAAGGCACAGGGCTTCCTTTTTCTACGGGAATATAGATGTCTTTTATGTTTTCAGGATTGCCACGTAATTCTCTTGGGTAACGTACACGAACCGCATAACGTTCTCTTCCTTCAACAGTTTGCGTTAAAGGCATACCACCAATTGCTACTTTTAACACACTTTGAACATCTTCTATAGAAATTCCATAATGTGCTATTTTCTCTCTATCAATATCAATTAGCAAATACGGTTTACCAACAATTCTATCTGCAAAAACTGCTTCTATTTTAACACCTTCCACTTTTTTTAAAAGGCTCTCTAGCTCTAATCCAAATGCTTCAATTTGTTTTAAATCTTGTCCTTTAACTTTTATTCCCATTGGTGCTCTCATACCAGTTTGGAGCATTATTAATCTTGTTTCTATAGGTTGTAATTTTGGTGCGGAGGTAATTCCTGGTAATTTGCTAACTTTTATTATTTCCTTCCAAATATCATTAGGATTCTTAATTTCTGGCCGCCAGTTACGGAAGAATTCACCATTGTTGTCTTCAATTAATTGAGACCTTTTGATGGAGCCTGTACTGTGCGGAATTGAAGTTTTTAAGATGTCATTTTCTGCATTATTCGGATTTACAATAAAGCGTCCATCATTCAACTCAAACAAGCCATCATCATTTACTTTATAACGTTGTCTTTTTCCTTCAGAATTACGCATGTATTCAGATTTATACTGAATCATATTTTCATACATAGATAAAGGTGCAGGATCTAAAGCTGAAGCTGTTCTACCAGCTTTTCCAACTACAGTTTCAACTTCGGGAATACTAGCAACAGCCATATCTAATTGCTGTAATATGCGTTTGTTTTCTTCTACACCTGCATGTGGTAATGAGGTTGGCATAAGTAAAAAAGAACCTTCATTTAAAGAAGGCATAAATTCTTTTCCTGTGTTTTTCATAATGACTACACCAGAAATAAGAACAGTTATTGGAATCATTAAAAACAATAGTTTGTTAGCTAAAGCCCATTTTAAAATTTGGCCATAATATTTTCTGAAAATTGAAAAGAGTCCTAAAATTATAAAGCAAATAATAGTTACAAAAACAAGGTTGATTGATATACTACGATTAAAACCCAAAGGTCTCCAATATTCAGCAAGAAGGAAAACAATAGCCACTGAAGAAATAATGATGTTTATTAAATTTACTTTCTTCTTATTTAATTTCCCTAAAACTCCTAGTAAACCAGTAATTCCTAAAGCAGTTAAAATGATTCCTAACCAATAACCATTTATTATAATTACAAACCCGGCAACTATTAAAGTGCCATTAATAATATGTTTAAATGAATTTTTAAGTATTGTTTTACGGAATAAATACGCTGCAAATGGTGGAATTATAAATAAGGCAATTACCAAAGATGCGGATAACGCCATTGTTTTTGTAAAGGCTAAAGGTCTAAATAGTTTACCTTCGGCACCAATCATGGTAAAAACAGGTACAAAACTTATAATTGTAGTTAAAACCGCAGTTAAAATAGCACCTGAAACTTCGGCAGTTGCATTGTATACAATTTCATTAGTTGTAAAAGGTGTGCCATCTTCTTTTAATTGTAGTCTTTTTTCATCTAAATGCCGAATCATATTTTCTGCAAGTATAACGCCAACATCTACCATTGTTCCAATAGCAATTGCAATACCAGAAAGTGCCACAATATTAGCGTCTACATTAAATAGTTTCATAGCAATAAAAACCATTAACACAGCTACAGGTAACAATCCGGAAATTAAAATGGAGGCTCTTAAATTAAAGACCATAACAATAATTACTAAAATTGTGATTAAAATTTCTAAGGTTAGTGCTTCACTAAGAGTGTCTAAGGTTTCTACAATAAGTTCTGAACGATCGTAAAAAGGAACGATAGTTAGCTGAGAGGTTCTCCCGTTAGCCAATATTTTATAAGGCAGTCCGCCTTTAAGTTCTTCTATTTTTGTTTTTAAATTGGTGATCACTTTCATTGGGTTGGCGCCATATCTTGCAATTACAACACCACCAACAACTTCAGCACCTTCTTTATCTAGTAATCCACGTCGGGCTGCAGGGCCTAAAGATACTTTTGCAATATCTTTAATTTTAATGGGAGTAAAATTTTGGGAAGTCACAACAGCGTTTTTAATATCTTCAACGGATTTAACATAGCCTAATCCACGTACTAAATATTCCACTTTATTGATTTCTAAAGTTTGTGCGCCAATGTCTTTGTTGCTTTCCTTAACTGCTTTTACAACTTGGTTTAATCCAATATTATACTGACGCATTAATTCTGGATTTACATCAATTTGATATTCTTGTACATAACCTCCAATAGAAGCAACTTCAGAAACACCGCTGGCAGATGATAACCCATATTTTACATAGAAATCTTGAACACTTCTTAATTCTTGTAAATCCCAACCACCAGTCACATTTCCGCTTTCATCACGACCTTCTAATGTGTACCAATATATCTGACCTAATCCTGTTGCATCTGGACCTAAAGTAGGGTTTATTCCATCTGGTAATAAATTACTTGGTAATGAATTTAATTTCTCGAGAATACGACTTCTACTCCAGTAAAATTCAATGTCTTCTTCAAAAATAATATAGATACTTGAGAAGCCGAACATAGAAGAACTACGAATGGTTTTTACCCCTGGAATTCCTAATAGGGAAGAGGTTAAGGGATATGTAATTTGGTCTTCAATATCTTGTGGCGAACGTCCATCCCATTTGGTGAATACAATTTGTTGGTTTTCGCCTATATCAGGTATTGCATCTACAGCAACAGGGTTACTTGGTAAAAATCCAGTATTCCAATTAAAAGGGGCATTTACAATTCCCCAACTTACAAAAAGGACGAGTAGTAAAACTGAAATGAATTTATGTTCTATTAAGAATTTTATGCTTTTATTTAGCATTAGTTTTGATTATTAAATAGTTAGAAAGTAGTGTTGAAAAAACACCGAATACAACAAATTATCCTTATAATATTACTATTATAGGATATCACAATCTATTGTTTAAAAATCAAATTAAATAAGTCTCGTCTAGCTTAAAGATTAGCTTATTAACGAGTGGTGGCCTATAAGTTTCAAAAGAAGATGTATTGGCTTTTAAACCTTCAAAAAGGTTAATGTAGGTATAAATAAATGATGAAATAAATAGCTGTTGTTCAAAAGAAATAGTATCTATTGAATTTTGTAATTCATTTGTTCCTTCAACATTTAATTGTTCATTGCTACAACAATTTTTCTTAGAAATTGAACAGTCTTTTTCAGAAGACTTTTCCATTTCCATTCCACAAGTTTCTGCTTTGTGAAAAATAGATGAATCAACTAAAGTATCGCCACAATAATGCATATCAATAGTAAATGACATTGTAGAGAATAACACTACAAAAGCCATTAAGAATGCGACTATTTTATGGAATACCTGCTTCATAATTCTTACAAAGGTAGAAAAATTGAATGATTCTAAATAATTTTAACTTTTTTTAACAAATTATAAGGAGAACAGTTTGTTGTAATCTTTTAAAATAGATAATCCTTTTAAAATTACTTAAATAAGTGTGTTTATTGCATTGGTTTTGTTGATAATTAAAAATGTAATAATTATAATTTAAACTGTATATGCCTTAATCTGTGAGCAGGAAAAGAGTTTTAAAGTAAGATGTAATTTTTATAAAGGTTTAGGTTATTTTTAAATTTTAAGGTTAATAATAAAAATAACCTCTTTCTTTTAAAATTTAATTAAAATAAAGAGGTTACTTTTTAATTAGTGATTAACAAAAAAAGGATTGTGTTTTAAACAGGTTCCTCTTCTTGAGTCATTCTAGCTTTGGCTAGGTTTTCAATAAGATCCGGAACTTTTTCAAATAAAGCAGCTAATCCATGAGTTTTACCAGCTTCAAGAAATGAGATTTCATCATCTTTAGTTACTAAAAATCCAATTGGCTCGATTCCTACACCAGCTCCAGCTCCCATACCTTCACCTTTAAGGTCTTTTTTTTCAAAACCTTCTCCTCCACCAGATCCAAATCCTAATCCTACTTTAATTACTGGTACACACTTAAATTCTCCTAAATCAAATGCTTTACCAACAACAGTTTCTGTTTTCGCTTCAGTTTTAATGAAGTCCGTAATTTGTTTCAATAATTCGTCAAAATGTAATTCCATAATTATTATTTTTTTAGATTAATATATGATTTTATAATATCAATGGGTCTGTTTTCTAAATGCAGAGTCAATTGATTTATATTTTTAAAATTCACATTAAAGTTTCCTTTAGAAATATTTAATAATGAAAATATTGGATATAATTTTGCATTTAAAATAGGATCTCCAGTATCTATATTTATTAAAAATTTCTTCACTTTAAATGATTTTAATAGGCGCATTATTCTCTTGAAATTTGAGAATCGTTTATGTGTTAATTTTTTCTCATTTAAATTCTTTTTTTTAGATTGTTTGTATTGTATTGGATAAAAATAAAATGTCATAAAAAGAATGTTGAGTTTTACTCTTAAGAATTCAATTTTTCTGGATTCAATACTTGCTTTTGCAAAACCTTTTAATTGAATGTAATATTGATTTGTATTGGTATCAATAAATAGAATAATTGGTATTATTAATAAATAAATAATAACCAGTAAAATCAATATTAAAAAACTTGTTAAAACCATAACTTATTTATTTACCTTGAAGTAACAATATTTAATGAAATTTGTCAATGATATCGATCAAAACGGCTGATATTATTTTTAATTATTTTGAGAAAGTTTTTTTTCTTTAAGTTATTATTAGAGAGCTTGATAAGTATCATAAGTATAACTGATTAAATTCATTTTTTATTGAAATTATCTACTATATCTTTAATTATGAAAAGGGAAGTATTTAATATTACTTCAATTATTAATTAATAAATATAAAGTGATGAAAAAATTAATTATAGGCTTAATTATTTTTGGATTTGCCATCCAAACACAAGCACAAGTAATAACAAGAGATGAAGAATTATCTGAGGTAGTAATAACTGCTTTAAATTATAAATATCTATCTGAATTAGGTGTGGAGAAAACTTCATTTCCTGTTTCTGTTTTAGAACAAAAAGCAGCAAGTTTTGATTTGATAAATTCGAAATATTATAATGAAGAATATGATACTTTTGCAATTTCATTTTTTATACCTCAAGGGAAAATATTAGCAGTTTATAATAAAAATGGTGATATTTTAAAAACAACTGAAAAGTATAGAGGAGTCAAAATACCTAGAGAAACTCTTAATTTAATAGGAGAAACTTATCCTAACTGGAGTATAACAAATAATGTTTATTTAGCAAATTATGATGATTCAGGTAAAATCACGAAAACATTCAAAATTATCTTAGAAAATAACGGAAAACGTATTAAAGTATTTACAGATAATGAAGGAAATATTATTTAGATGTTCTTATAAATAAAAAAGAAGTTCTTGTTTACAGGAACTTCTTTTTTTAACTTTAAGTGTTAATTTTTTTTATAATTATAAATATTTTTAAGTTTTATATTTTCACCTTTATCATTTACACAATTTAAATCGTATCTAATATTTACTGTTGTTCCAATTTCTGCATAATAATAAATTATCCAAATATTACCTTCCGAAGCTCCAATACAGCCATTAGAGTATGCTTTCCCTAATGTTATGGGGTTAGTTGTTGGATGTATCATTTGGCCATTACGAATACCGTTAATTTCAGTTTCAATATATGGTATTTGAGGCATTTTTGTGATTTTTAAATCATCTCGTGTAGTTAGGTAATATTTATGACCATTTGTAGGATTATAATAACTAGGGTTGCGAATATGTTTTACAATTTTTCCTTTCCCTCTTATAGTTCTTAAATCGGTAATTCTATCTCCCATTTTTAAATATTTTTTTTCGTTACGGCCAACTCTTACACTAAATTCATATTTACAAAGAGTATCTTCAAAAATTCTTAATTTAAATTCGGGAATATTAATGTCTATTTTTGTTTTAGCAAATTTGTTTAAAAGGTTAACTGTTGCTATTGAATCAGGTATTCTAATTTTAGTTCCCTTTTTTAAGGCAATCAATTCTTTTTGATTGTAAGTAAATGAATCTTTCTGTTTCATTTTATAATAATCAGTTTGTACTAATGAATCAATAATCCAAGGGTTATAACGCACTAATAAATGTTCCGTTAATTTGTAATTAGCTGTTTTGTTATGTGAATTAACAATAGAATCAATAAAATTAAAATAATTTTTTACTTTAATATTTTTGGTAATTAATACTGTTTTTAAAGAATCACTATTAGATTTTATTATAGAGATATCATAACTTTTATTCATTTTATTTAAAGAACAAACACCAATTAGAAGTGCAATAACTCCAAAGTTTTTAAATAGTATTTTTAATGTGAGTATCATAATTAACTATTTGTAATTGTCTTTTTAGTAAAGTTATTTTTAATTGAGTTCTTTTCAAATAACTAAAATCACTTTCTAAGATTTTTTAAACTGATATATATCATTTGAGAATAGTAGAACAAAGTGCGATATTTGAAGAGTGAATCTTGACTAAAATATCTAATTATGGCAATTTCACTTAAAGTATCAAAAGGTATAAAAACTTTTTTTCTTGAAATAGGAGAACTCATATACTTTGCTTTACGTTTTTTTAAAGAAGCTTTTACAAAACCATTTGAGTTTAAAGAGTTAATGAGGCAATGTTACAATATGGGAAATAAATCCATATTGTTGGTTAGTATTACAGGGTTTATTTTGGGATTGGTTTTTACCTTACAATCTCGTCCAACTCTTATGGAATTTGGAGCTGAAGCTTGGATGCCATCTATGGTTAGCATTTCAATAGTACGAGAAATTGGGCCTATAATAATTGCGCTAATTTGTGCCGGTAAAATTAGTTCAGGAATAGGAGCCGAGCTTGGTTCTATGCGTGTTACTGAACAAATTGACGCTATGGAAGTGTCAGGCACAAATCCATTTAAATACTTAGTTGTTACTCGTGTTTTAGCGGCTACTCTTATGTTACCGTTATTAATTATTTTGGGAGATGCCATTGCATTATTTGGATCTGCCTTGGTGGAATATTTAAAGGGAGAGGTTTCATTTTTACTCTATTTTAATAAAGTAGTGAATGCGCTAAAATTTTCGGATGTTTTACCCGCCACAATAAAATCTTTTTTCTTTGGATTTGCAATTGGCTTAGTAGGTTGTTTTAAAGGTTTTTACTGTAAAAAAGGAACTGTAGGAGTAGGTGAAGCTTCTAATTCAGCAGTAGTTTATTCATCAATGTTATTATTTATTATTGATTTTATTGCTGTTTTTGTTTCAGACATATTTTTTGAAATTTAATTATGAAAAAAGATACAAACATAAAGCCCGTTTTAGAAATTAAAAACTTAAATAAAAGTTTTGATAATAATCATGTGCTAATTGATTTCTCAATGGATTTATATAAAGGAGAAAATTTAGTGATTATGGGTAAATCTGGTTCAGGAAAATCTGTTATGATAAAATGCTTAGTTGGGTTAATGTATGCAGATAGTGGAGAAATTCATATAATGGGAAAAGATATTTCAAAATTAAAACAAACGGATTTAAATATTTTGCGAACAAAAATTGGGTTTTTATTTCAGGGAAGTGCTTTATATGATTCTATGACGGTTCGTGAAAATTTAGAATTCCCACTACGTAATCATAAAGAAATGTATGAAAATAAAGATGAATTGGTTATTGAAAGTTTAGAGAGTGTTGGGCTTCTTTCAGCAATTGATTTAATGCCAGATGAACTTTCAGGAGGAATGAAAAGACGTGTTGCATTGGCTAGAACGTTAATATTAAAACCAAAAATCATGATTTATGATGAGCCAACAACAGGTTTAGACCCAATAACGGCCAAAGAAATTATTCAATTAATGAGGGATATTCAAGAAAAATATAGCACATCGTCACTAATAATTACACACGATATTGATTGTGCCAGAGTAATTTCAAATAGAATGATCTTATTAATTGACGGTACTAATTATGTAGAGGGAACTTTTAAGGAGTTAGAAAATTCAAAAGATAAAAAAGTTAAGTCATTTTTTAAATAGTTAAAGAAATGAAAAAGTCAAATTCTCAAAAAATCAGTTTAGGATTATTTATTGTAATTGGTACATTACTCTTAATTTCTATATTATACTTTATAGGAAATAGGCAAAATATTTTTGGAAAAACGTTTAATGTAAGTGCTGTTTTTAATAATGTAAATGGATTGCAACTGGGAAATAATGTTAGGTATTCAGGTATTAATATTGGTACGGTAAAAAGGATTACAATGCAAAATGACACTGCTATATGTGTGGATATGATTTTAGAATATAAAATTTTAAAACATATAAAAAAGAATGCTATTGCAGCAATAGGGTCTGATGGTTTGGTAGGTAGTATGGTTATAAATATTGTACCTAATCATAAAGCTTCAACTCAATTAAAACCAGGAGATACTATTAAAACTTATAGTAGAATTACAACTACCGATATACTTTCAACATTAAACAGTACCAATGAAAATGCAGCTTTGTTAGTTTCAGATTTATTAAAAATTACTTCATCTATAACACAAGGAAAGGGAACATTAGGTTTGTTAATTACCGATCAAGAAATGGCTTCAAATTTAAAAAAAACCAGTTCTAATTTAAAAAGTATGAGCTTAAATGCTTCTAAATCCATGGAAGAAATTAAAAATATTATTACAGCAATTAATTATGATAAAAGTTTAGCAGGATTGATACTTAGTGATACCGTTTCTGCCATTCAATTTAAAGCTATTATTACAAATTTGGAGCAATCTAGTGAAGGTATTGACACTGTTGTATTAAAAATAAAAGAAGTTTTATTAAACGCTACTAATGGACCTGGAGCAATAAACTATTTTTTAAAGGACAGTACTTTTGTTGAGAAAATAGATTCTACTATGAAAAATTTGGAAAAGGGAAGTATTAAACTAAATGAAAACTTAGAAGCCTTAAAACATAATTTTTTAACGCGTGGTTATTTTAAAAAATTAGAAAGACAAAAAGCTAAAGAAGAGAAGAATAAGAAGTAACTCTTAAAATTTAAAATTATGAAAATTGAACATTTAGAAGAGCGTATTAAAGATTATAAAACATCTATAAAAACGGTTATTGAAAAGAAAATTTTATGGGAAACTAAAACAAGAGATTTACTGCTAAAAACATTAAATAATATTGTAAATCAATACAATATTGGGTGGCGAGTTCAAGAATTGAGTTGGATAAATTCTAATGAAGCTGTGAATATTACCTTTGATTCTTTTCCTCCAGACTTAATAGAAAGTACAAATAAAATTCCATCATATCAGTTTATACAAGGCGGAGCGTTAGTGTTTTCACAATCTTATAGCGGAGATATTAATGTTTTTATGTTATTTCCGGTTCCTGAAAATATGATTGATGGTGAGGATGATACTAATTTGGCAATTTTTACACCAGAAAATATAACAGAAAAAGTAATTATAGAAAAAGTAGATGAGTTTTTAAAAAAAATGGTGGAATGGGAAGTTCCTGCAATTAAGAAAAAGGTGGGATACATTAAATAATTTATTTCTTGTATGTTTTCTAAATGTTAAAAACTAAAAGTTATTTAATTCTTAACGGTGCTGAAAAATCTCAATTTATTGTAAATCTAAACTCATACAATGAGATTTTGTATTAAGTTTAGGGAAAGATGGTGTTAATACCACAAATGAAGAATCAATATTATTTTCTTTTGAAAGTAATTAGGGTAATTTCAGGTCGCATTCCTAATCTTCCGGGGAAACCAAGCCATCCTAAACCTCTATTTACATATAAAAATTGTTTACCCAAATTATATAACCCAGCCCAATGTTTATATTTATATTGAATTGGACTCCACTTTTTTGTTTTATAATTTATTCCTGCTTGCATTCCGTGTGTATGGCCAGAAAGTGTTAATTGAATATCTGTATTTTTTACAACCTCTTCACTCCAATGATTTGGGTCATGTGATAATAAAATTTTAAAGGGAATTGATTTTACATCTTTAAGAGCCTTTTTTAAATTACCATATTGTTTAAATGGAGGATTACCCCAGTTTTCAACTCCAATAATAGCCATTTTTTCTTGTTCATAGTTTATAATTTTAGCCTCGTTTAAAAGTAACTTGAAGTCAATTTTTTTATAAAAATATTTAATAAGTTCAAAATTGGATTGTTTGGCTTTTAAAGATTTCCATGTACTATAATCGCCATAATCATGATTTCCTAATACGGCGTATTTTCCTATATTAGATTTCAATTTTTTAAGTACATTTTCCCAGCCTTTTAATTCCCAGGCATGGTTATTTACTAAATCTCCCGTAAAAAATATAAAATCAGGTTCTTGGTGATTAATTAATTTCACAGCTCTTTCTAATATATGATATCTAAAGCTGAAGCTTCCTAAATGAAGATCTGAAATTTGTATAAATTTAAGTTTTTCAAAATTTTTAGGTAATGTGTTAAGTTCAATTTTTATACGATGGATTTTAAATCTATATAAAGTTTTAAAAATTCCAAATAGAATTACGGTAAAAGGAAGAATTCCAGATAAAAGCCCCACAAGAGGAACAATAATTAAAGATTCTTTTTCAGAAAAATAATAATTTGTAAAATACAAACTACTTATAATTATTACAAAGATAAATTTAGGAATAAATGATAGAATTGAAATTCCATAGAGAGAGGAAATTAAAATTTGTTTACGATAGGGATTCAGATTTTTAAGTCTAATTTTTAAAAATATAATGGCTGTAGTTTGCCCTATTGTAAATGCCCAAAATAAAACATTTATAATGTTTTGTACATATGGTATTGTGATTAATTGAGTAATGGATTGTAACCAGTAAAAAGCAATAATATCAACAATAATAATAGCTGCACATAAAAATAAAATTGTTTTAAATGAAACTTTTCGCATTGTAACTGTTTGTGTTTATTATTTTAATATAAGTTTTTGACTTACTTTTTTTTAAGTTAACGTTTAAGTTAATTTTTCAATTTATACTAAAATTAGTATTTGAAAATTAGTTTTAAAATGATAACAATCACATGTTCTAAGATTTATAAATTAAGTCTTTAAAAATGAATATTTTAATTATTTTTCACGAACTTTATAAATATGAATTTTTAAAGCATAAAGTATTATGTTTCATCTGAATCAAAATATTTTTGATATTCTTTTTGAAGCGATTCCTGAAGGAGTTATTGTTGTTAATGATAAACGAATAATAACTGCTTCAAATTCTTCAATAGAGGAGATGTTTTGCTATAAAAAGGAAGAGTTAATTAACCAACCATTAGAAATTTTAATTCCAAAAGAATACCATTCTTTACATCCAAAACATTTTAATTCTTATTTAAAAAAAAGTAGCATTAGAAAAGTTTCTAGTGAAATGAATTTATTTGGGATTACTAAAAACTTAAAAGAATTTCCAGTAGAAATTGGCTTAAACCCATTTAATGTTAATGGAAACACTTACATAATTGCTTTAGTTATAGATATAACCAAGCGAAAAGAGAACGAGAGAAAAATTAAATTCTTGAATTCTCAATTAGAAACTAAAATTGAGCAAAGAACTGCTGAATTGGTAAATACAATTAGTCAATTAAAAGACTTAAATGAAAATTTTAAGTTAGAAATTAAGAAAAGAACTCATGCCGAAGAAAAAATAAAAATTGCACTAAAAAAAGAAATAGAACTAAATGAATTAAAAAGTAAATTTTTGTCCTTAGTTTCTCATGAATTTAAAACCCCACTTAGTGGTATTTTAACTTCAACTATGTTGTTAAATAAATATACACTTGGAGAACAACAAGAAAAACGGGATAGACACATTAATATAATTGCAAATAAGGTTCATTATTTGAATAATATTTTGAATGATTTTTTATCTATAGAGCAAATAGAATCTAATAAAGTTATTTATAAGTTTACCAGATTTAATTTAACTAAAATTATAAATGAAGTAGTTTATAATGCTAATCTTCTTTTAAAAAATAGACAAAAGATTAATATTTTTCAAGATTTAGATGATTACATACTTTATCAAGATGAAAAAATTTTAGAATTAGCATTAACCAATGTAATTAATAATGCTATTAAATATTCACCGCAAAATTCAGATATAGATTTAAAATTTAATAAAAAAAATGGGAATATTATTTTTGAAATTTCTGATAAAGGTATTGGTATTCCCCAAAAAGATCAGAAGTTTATTTTTAACCGGTATTTTAGGGCAGAGAATGTATTAAATACTCAAGGAACGGGTATTGGATTAAATATAGTAAAATCGCATATAGAGAATCTAGGAGGTTCTATTTGTTTTAAAAGTACAATAAATGAGGGCTCAATTTTTAAAATTGAATTACCTATAAGTTATAAGCCATGAAAAAAATTTTATTAATTGAAGATGATAAGGTAGTTAGGGAAAATACAGCGGAACTTTTAGAACTTGCAAATTACAAAGTTGTATGTGCGCCAGATGGGAAAAGTGGATTAATTCAGGCAAGAAAACATATTCCAGATATTATTATTTGTGATATTATGATGCCAGAATTAAATGGTTATGGGGTTTTACAACTACTTTCAAAAGACAAAAACACAAAACATATTCCGTTTATATTTCTTTCTGCCAAAACAGAACAGAAAGATATTAGAAAGGGAATGAACATGGGGGCGGATGATTATATTACAAAACCTTTTGATGAATCTGAATTATATACTGCAATTGAGAGTAGGCTTGCCAAGGTTGCTATTATTAAAGAAAGTTTTGAAAACAAACCTATAAATGAAATAGTTGATAAGTCTGATACGCAAATAAAAAATTTAAAAAACCTTAAAAAATTCTTCTATGAAAAATTAAATGAATATTCTTTTTTGCCAAATGAAATTATTTATCAAGAAGGCGGAAATTCTAATTATATATATTTAGTTAAAAAAGGAGTTGTAAAAGCATATAATGTTGATGAACATGGGAAAGAATTAATTACAGCACTTTATAAAGAAAGTGATTTTTTTGGTTTTACATCCTTTTCACATAATATTCCTTATCAAGAATCTACAACATCAATAGAAAAAGTACAAGTTTTACGTTTATCAAAAAAAGATTTAAAAACTATTTTACAAAATAATCATGATGTAACCTTAGAGTTAATAGATTTTTTAACAGATAGTGTTTCCGAATTTAAAGGTCAATTATTACAAATGGCTTATAGTTCTGTTCGTAAAAAAACAGCAAATACAATTTTAAAATTCACTGAAAAAATTAAAAAGAAACCTGAAGATACTATAAAAATTTCAAGAAGTGATTTGGCAAGTATTGCAGGAATTGCAACAGAAACTTTTATTAGAACTATTTCTGATTTTAAAAAAGAAGGACTTATTAATATTAATGGTTATAATATTGAAATTTTAGATCTAAAAAGATTAAAAAAGGTAAATTAATTTTTTAAAATAATTAAGCTTGTTTTGATATATATCATTTTATAATTATGATTTACTTTTTAATTTTAATTATAATTTAAAAAGAGAAGAAAATGAGAAACATATTAATTCCTACAGATTTTTCAGACAATTCGTGGAATGCCATAAAGTATGGCTTAAATTATTTTGTAAATACAGAATGTACATTCTACTTGTTGCACGTTACAATGTATTCTTATTTAATTAATGAGGATACCGCTATTACTTCAGGAATAAAAATTGATGAAACTCTAATAAATAAATCTAAAGTTGATTTAGAGAAGTTATTGGAAAAAGTAAAAAATATTGATAAGAATAAAAATCACCATTTTAAATTACTAAACAGTTATAATTTTTTTATTGATGCTGTAAAATCTCAAATTAAAGAAAATAATATAGATTTTATAGTTATGGGTACAAAAGGAGCCTCAGGGCTTAGTGAAATAATTATAGGAAGTAATACAGCTGACTTAATTACACAGGTTAAATGTCCTGTTTTAATAGTACCAGAAAATTCAAAGTATAAAATTCCAAGAGAAATTGCTTTTCCTACAGATTATAATATTTATTATAATCCTGATATTTTATTAGAAATATTAAATTTAGCAAAAAGAAACTTATCATCTTTAAGAATACTTCATGTTGGTAGAAAAGGCGAAGAATTAACAGATTTTCAAATAGAAAATAAGGAATTCTTAAGTAACTTTTTTGCTAATGAGAATCATAGTTTTCATTTTATTACTAATAAAAAAATAGAACAAGGGATACAGTGTTTTGTTGAAAGTAGAGATGTAGATATGATAGTTATGATTGCGAAAAATATAAATCTTTTTCAAAGAATCTTATTTAAACCAACTGTTGAAGATATTAGTTATCATACAGAAATTCCATTTTTAGTGTTGCATGAATAAAAATTGTAAAAATGGAAAATACGTCACTTTTTTTAGCAAAATTTTGGGGATGGTTTTTAATTGTTATTTTCTTAATATTAAGTTTCAATCCAAAAAGAATTTCACAAATAATGAATGATCTAAATGATCAAAAGTTTGTGATTCTAATATCTTTAAATACTATAGTTATAGGAATTTTAAATATTTTATTTCACAATGTATGGGAAAATGATTTTAGAATAATTATTACCCTAATAGGCTGGGCAACATTTTTTTTAGGTTTAGCGCTGTTTATTTTACCAAAATATATGGTTATATGGTTAGGCTATATAAATATTAAATTTGTTCAAATAATTTATATATTTCTTTTTCTAATAGGAATGTTCTTATTAAACCGAGGCTACGGTTTTTTTATTTTTAATTGATCACTATCATATTTAAACTTGTTCATTATCATTGTTTTGGTAGATACCAGTTAATATATTTGTAGTATCAAGTTATAAGTTCAGACAAATTAATAATTATAAAAAAATAATGAAAAGATTTAGATACTCTTAACTAGTTTTGGTTTAGTATTTATTTTTAGAAGTAAAAATATTGAAAGATTATATCTAAGTTAATAAGTTGCTAAAATTTTTTCATAATTAGAAACAGGGAGTTTTATCTCCCTGTTTCTTTAAAATATATTCATTATTGGGTATGGGGTATTTAAGTTTGGTTGAATTATAAAATAATTTAAGTTTCGGTTTTTCAGAAATTGACATAATAAGTTTATTTAATAGTTTGGTAAGTGGTTTAATACTTTATAAAGAGACAAGAGGTTTTAATCTCTTGTCTCTTTTTTTTTAGCTGTAAATCTTAAATAAAAAGATTTTAAAGGTGAGTTTACTTGTCAAATTTTTTTAGATATAATTGGTTGTAAAAAGATCTTTATTTGATAAATATCATAGCATAATCTTTTATTTCTTAGTATATTTAATAGAATGTTAATCTTAAAAGTTCGTACTATGGAAATCATTATTCAATTTGTAAAATTACCAACTAATGATTATTTGGAATCATTTGTAACAAAAAAGTTAAATAAATTATATAAAAAGTATAGCTGGATTATTAAAGCTCAAGTATTTTTTAAACACAAAACAGATCCAAAAGGAAAAGGGCAAATTTGCGAAATACAATTAAGCCATATAGGTCCCAAAATTTTTGCAGGTTCTAATGAAATTAGTTACGAAGAAGCTGCGGCTGAAACAATACGTGATTTAGAAATTCAATTAGAAAAACTGAAAAGTAAAATGAAACCTTATCAATAAAATATTAATTGGCTTTATATAGTAATTCCATTTAATTGAAATTAACTTTTATGCATATCAAATATATTTAAACATATTGTTTTATGAAATTATTGATTTTAATTCCTTAGGTAATTCGCTTTTAATATCTTCTAATTCACCTAATGAAATATATGCTTTTAATAGTTTAAATGTTTTATTTATATATTCTTCTGCTAATTCATCAGTTTCAAAATCATGCCAGGCTGTAACACCATTTAAATCTCTAATTAATTCAATAAAATCATTCATTTTTTTAATTTTTTCTTTTGAATGTGCATTCCAGCCATTTACATATACAGCTTTTAAAAACATAGGGAATTGCGCCATTAGTTGTAAAGATTCTTCAGGTGATATAACGTGGCGTAATCCATGTAAAATTGAAGATAGAATCCTTCCTGCTTGGTCCATATCATTACCTAGCTGTAATTCTTTCGCATACTTTTTCATAAAAGTATTCGCTTCTAATGCAAAGTGATTAAAGTTAAGTGCCATTTTTTAGTAATTTAGAATTTATAAATATCCCATTTCTGGTTTTTTTTAAGAACAGCTACCAAATGTGGAGCTATAAATTTTGAACGCAATTTTGGAGGCGTTTGAGATTTCAATTTTGTAATATTATAATTCAAAGGGTTTTCTAAATATTTAATACGAGTTCCAGATTTATCAATTACATATTCTTCAATTTCGTATGAAGAAATACTTTTTTGCAATACTTTATTAAACCCAATAGAATCTTTTAAAAGTACTGAGACAATAGCATAACCATCTTTAAATTGTGAAGCATTTAAAAAGGTAGCAGGAATTATTTTTTCACCATTGGTGTTTATAAATCCGTAATAACTTACGTCATTAATTAACTGTTTAATTAAACATCGTTCATTAACAAAAATAGGGTGTGGGTTATTTGATTTTGTTTTATTTAAAACAAAATCACTCCTAAAGTCTACAACTAAGGTTCCATTTTTATTAATAAATCCCCATTTGTCACCTTTTTTAACTGCAGAGAATTCGTCATTAAAAGGTGTTACTTTGTCTAATGATCCAATAATTTGTGAATACCCTTGAGAGTTTAAACAAAAACAAATAATAAAAATTAATAGAGTTTTCATAATATACTTATTTAATACATTGAAATTAAGATTACTAATGAATAAAATAAATGATATTCATCAATAAATCACACAATAAAAAAATTTACAATTACCATTTTAAAAATGATAATTTTAGTTCTTGATTAATATCATATAAAATGCCGAATATTATATAGAACTTAGTTAATAAGAAAAATAAATTTTACTTTATAAGAAGAAAAAAATAACAACCAAATCAAAAAACAGAATTTAAAAACAAAGTTTTCTTATTGTTTTGTTTGGGTAAAATAATTTAATAAAATAGAAATGTTAACAATTTAAATTCCCTTAATATGAAAAATAAAATAAATAAAGACTGGTACGGAAAACATAAAAGCAATGAAGAATTACATTATGCTTCCATGCAATGGAAATCTGAAGTTAAATTTATTGAAGATGAAATGGTTTTTTTAGAACATTTATTGGGTTCAAATTATATTGATTTTTTACATGATGGTTTGTATAAAAAAATTGAATCGCTAGTAAATAAAATATCAATTGAAAAAAAATCAGGTAAAACCTATTTAAAAATGATTGAAGAACATGAAATGGTTCTTTCAGATTTAATTTCAACTAAAAGTATGATTGATAATAAAACTTTTTTATTGAAACATTATGACTTACAAGAAGAATTAGAAAATTATTTTTATGATTACAAAGAACTTAAAAAAAATATTTTCAATATTGTAGAAAAAGTAATGAGAGAAAAAAAGGTAAAAAAGTTAATTACTTAAAGAATTTTATAATTTTAGTAGAAGCAATGTAACCTAGATATAACATTTTTACATAATACCTTTTAAGAGGATAATAGTTGTTGCTTGTATTAACTATTTTATCCTCTTTTATTAGATAATATTATTTTCTTTTGTTCCTGAAAGATTGGAACTATAAATGGCTATGCTAAATTTAATCCTAATTGAAATGCAAAATGGAAACATATTTTTTTGTATAAGTGAATTATGATTTTTTAAAGCGAGTTTTAATAATTAATTTCAAGTTTTATTTAAATGTATTTTCAATAAAAAAAATGGAATTAAATTTAAATTGTATGAAGTTATTTTTATAAGAACTATAAGACTTTATAAAATATTGTATTTATTTCTTAAAAACTATTGCCAAAAACTTAAAATGGTTATATTTGAATAACATTTTATTATAGTTATAAAAATTCGAATATAAGGTTTTAATATTTTTTTAATATAAATAATTGAACACATTAAAAGTATGGTGATCTAAGCAAGTTTCATTCAAATTAAATATTATTCCCAATCCCTTAATGTTAAATAAAAGATCCTTTATAATATTACTAATTGTACTATTTATTTCTATTCTTGTGTTCATTATTTTTAATGATTATAAGCAGGAAACAAAAATTAGTAGTCAAAGAATAGAGGAGAAGGATACAACAAAAGAAAACAAAATTATTCTTCGTTTAGAAAGTGCTTTAGATATAATTGAAGAAAACAATGAAAAATCTCATGAATTAGCTAAATCTTGTTTACTAGAATCTCAAAAAATAGGAAATAAATATTTAGAAATGCGCTCCTTATATGTTCTTGGAAGGGGCATAATAAACGTTGATAGTTTAAAAGTTTCACAAACATACTTTGATAAAGCGCTAAAACTCTCTCAAGAAATTGAAGATAATTGGTATATAGGTGATATTTTATATAGAATAGCTAAAATTCAATATAGGTTAAATAATACAAAATTATCACTTGAAACTTATAATGAGGCTCTTTACTATTGTCAATTATCAAATAATTTTAAAACTATTGGAGCTACATACTCTATGATTGGAACCATTTTTCGTGTAAATGGGGCTTATAGCAGAGCTATTGAGTATTTTATCAAATCTAGGTTAAATTATAGAAAAGCTAATTTTAGTGAAGGTGATGCTTGGGTAGCCTATTTGTTAGGTCAAATTCATTCAGACTTGCTAAATTCGGAAAAGGCAATGCAGTATTTCCAAGAATCATTAAGCAAATATGAAGTTTTGAATTCTATTGATGGTAACACTAATGGTATTGCTATATGTTATGAACAAATTGCATTATTAAATTTGGAGCTTAAGAATTTTGACGAAGCAAGTAGATACATAAATATGTTACTTGAAATTCGGATTAAAAATAAATCTACTTATGGCATTTCTAATGCTTATGGCTTATTAGGTAAATCAGCTTATTTAAAAGGGAATTATATTAAAGCTGAATCACTTTTAAATAAATCTCTGGAAATAAAAAATGGAAATTTAAGCTTACACAGTAAGCCTAGTGTTTTTATGTATTTAGGTCTTTGCGCTATTAAAACTGGGGATTTAGACGGAGGAATCAAAAAAATAAAAAAAGGTCTTAAAATAGCTTCGGTAAACAACTTTAAGAAAAATGAATTAGAAATTTATTCAAAACTAGCGGAAATTTATTTGAATAATAACAATTTTAAAGAAGCGATTTTTTATAAAGATAAACAAATTGAATTACAAGATTTAATTTTATTTGGTGAAGCAGATGTACAAATAGACCTATTACAGACTTTCTATGAAATAGATGAAAAAAACAGGCTAATAAACGAATTAAAAAAAGAAAATGTTGTTAATGTTTTAAAAATTAAAGAGCAACGTCTTTCTCAAAATTTAATGATATTTGTAATTCTAATTGTTATTTTAATAGCAATAATTATATATGTATTCTATACAAAATTACGTCGTAAAAATGGAGAATTAAAAATTCTGAATAGAACTACAAATAAACTATTCTCAATTATAGCGCACGATTTAAGAAGTCCACTTAGCACTATTTTAGGTTTTTCAGATTTGTTAAAGAACAATGGAAAAGACCTAGAAACTAGAAAAATTGTAAAATTTAGTGATTATATTAATTCAACGGCTGTAAATACGCTTGCATTACTTGATAATCTTTTGAATTGGGCAAAATCTCAAACGGGACAGATTAGTTTTAATCCAGTAAAATTAGATTTGCAAGCAATAATAACTAAAACAATAGAAGATTTAAACCCAACAGCAAAATTAAAGAACATAATATTGAAAAACATTAATATAGAAGGTATTGAAGTTTATGCAGACCAATATATGTTAAAAACAATTTTACTAAATTTAATTACTAATGCTATTAAATTTACCAATTTAAAAGGTAAAATAACAGTAAATGCAATACATAAAAATGATTTGGTTGAAATTATAGTTTCAGATGATGGAATTGGAATGAATGAAGAAAGTCGTAATAAATTATTTACCCTGCAAACTAATGGAACAACTATAGGAACTGCAAAAGAAAAGGGTTCGGGGTTAGGATTGGTTCTTTGTAAAGAATTAGTAGAAAAACACGGTGGTACTATTTGGGTAACATCAGAACTTAACAAAGGAGCTACTTTTCATTTTACCTTACCAGATTGTATAGTTGAAAATATAAATGAACATAATTGTTTAAGCACTAATCTTAAAACAAAGGAGATAAAAACACCAACCATATTAATTGTTGAGGATGAAGAAATTAATTATAAGTATTTAGAAGCTATTATGGAAAATGGTTTTAATTTAGTTTATGCTTTTAATGGTAAAGAAGGTGTTGAGCAATTTAAAAACAATAATATTGATTTAATCTTAATGGATATTAAAATGCCAATAATGGATGGGATTGAAGCTACCAAAGAGATAAGAAAAATTAATAAAGAAATTCCAATTATAGCCGTAACAGCATACGTAACATCAAAAGATATAGCGCTTAAAACTGGTTGTAATGATTTTATTTCAAAACCTGTTGATGAAAACAAGTTATTAGAAATGATAAGTAATCAACTAAAAGAAAAGTAACAGTTTAACTCTCCTTTTCAATATTTATCACATAATTAAAACCTTTTTTAATATTAAATATTTCCGTAATTATTATAAATTAAAGCATTTAAAAAGATAATTAAGGGGGCTGTGTTATCTTTAATAAAAAGAAGATTGAATTAATTTATAAATAACGAATAGCCTTCTGTTTTTGATGGTACAACTTTTTAAGTTTTTAAAAGTTTTTAAAAATCTAAATACTTAATCAACTTTTGAGGTGAAATTTTAATCCGCAGTATTCCACCATAATGGAGTTGTTAACCGAACATAAGGATCATTATTAGGCATATTTTCATAATTTCTATCCTCTTCATTGTATTCATAACACATAGCTTGTATCCAATCATTATCATTTGGAAATATATCAAGATTAACATTTTCAGGACGTTGTAATCCTTTATAAATATTAGAACTATAATCCATTCTTCTCATATCTACCCACGTTTCAGGGTTTAAAACATTCGCAATATACTTTTGAACCATAATATGTGATAAACTTAAATTATCTTCTCCTATTTCAGTATCTAATAAATTTAGATAGGTTGTAGTAGCTTCGGGAGCTATACCTAATTTTTCAAAGTCAGCTTGTACACCAGCTTTAAATGCACTAAAAGCACCAGAAATATCATTCTTTCTAAATCTTGCTTCAGCTTCAATAAATTTAACTTCACTAAAATTTATCATATCTGTAGTAGAATTAGGGCTTGTATAAAAACCTCCATTTCCTAAAGAATAATCATCTCCAGAATCACCGCTTAATCCTCTACCAATAACAACACCTTTATAGCCTCCATTAACAGCTTCTGGAACAATAATAGTTAATCGAGGATCCCAATCTGCATCTTCTAAATTTAATGGGTTTTTTAATAACTTTATAAAAAAGTCAGAAAAATAGTCCATTCTTGAGGAGCCATAACCTCCAACTGCAAAAGGTTGAATGTCATTAGATATTGGTCCTCCTCCATATGTTTTTTGAGCATTTAAAGCGTTAGAATTAATTGCTAATTGACAAGCAGCTATTATAGCGTCTGGATCATATGAAGATTTTTTACTTAAATGATTTAAATATCTGGCTTTTAACGCATAGGCGAATTTTTTCCAAGATTCTTTATTTCCTTGGTAAAGAACGTCACCATCTTCTTCGTTTAATTCAATTTCACTTGTCTCATCCAATGCAACTATTGCTTCATCTAAATATTTAAAAATGGCTTCATAAATTTTTGCTTGAGTACTAAATTTTGGAGTAATATTCATTGAAGATACACCATCATAAGTTTCATTTAAAACAATATCACCATATTGATCTGTGGTCATACCTAAAATATACGATCGTAAAATTTTCCCAACAGCAACAAAATTTGGGGAGTTATCTCTTTCTCCTAAAACAATTAAATCAGCCGTATTAGGTAAAGAGTACACATAGGCATTTTGCCATAGAAAATAACGTCCTGTTGTTAAAGAAGAACTCCAAGTTTCAGAATAATAATTAGCCGTATTTTGAGAGCCATATTGAGTAATTCCTAAAACTTCACGACTACCTCTGTATTGAGCTTGAGCCGTTGTGTTCTCTATAGCTCCTTGTATTCTATACTGTGGAGCTAAAGAAGAAGTGGTAGGTTTGGTTTCTGAGCCATTTACATCAAAATAGTCATCACTACATGAAGAAGTTATAGCTATTAAAATTAATATTAAATAGTTGTGTAATTTCATAATATATTTTTTTAGAATCTAACTTTTAAGCCTAAATCGAACCCTTTAATATTTGGAGTTCCTAAATTATCTATAGCCATAGACCCAGCACCAGAGATACCAGCACCAAATGTATTTACTTCAGGATCTACACCGCTATAATTAGTAATTGTAAATAAATTACGCCCTGTTGCATATAATTCTACCGAAGAGAATGCCGATTTACTCAATAAATTATTGGGCAATTTATATGATAGCGTTACGTATCTTAATCTAGCAAAGGAACCATCTTCAATAAAATTCTCTGTATTTTTATAGTAATAATTTTGATAAAAAGCCTGATCCATTGAAACAGGAACAGTATTAGCAGCTCCATTTATATCAACTCCAGGTAAGATTATTGTTTCATTTCTATTGGTTGTTTGTGTACTTAAACCGTGGTAAACTAAAGCAGATTCTGTTGCATTATATACATCAACACCTTGCACAATATCTAGTAAAAACGATAAACGAAAATCTTTATAACTTACAGCATTAGAAATTCCTAAAGTCCAATCTGGCATACGTGTTACATCATTGTAGGTTTCAACAACTAACGTTGGCAATCCATTAGAATTTATAATCACATCTCCATTCTCATTTTTTTTAGGTCTAAAGCCTCTTAAACCAAAAAGTGATCCATTTAAAATTGCGGCACCAGCAGCTGTAGAATTAAATGTCCAAGAATCAGAAAGGTAAACTTCATTTAAAAAACCAGGTAACTCATTTACTTTGCTATCATTCATTCCGAAATTTAAATCAACATTCCATTTAAATTTTGAAGTATTAGGTAATATTTTTATTGAAAGTAAAGCTTCTAAACCATTGTTAGTAATGGAACCTCCATTTAATGTAGCATAAAAAGTACCTGTAGTAGGAGGTACCCTAATATCTCTTAATATTTGATTGTCTGATGTGCTTGTATAATATGTTAGATCTAATGCTATTCTACTTTCAAAAAAACGAGCATCTAATCCAATTTCAAAACTATTTGTGAATTCTGGCTCTAAATTTGGGTTTCCAACATCAACTCCATTCCAAGTATATGCAGAACTAGCTAGTGAATTTATATTAGTAGATAATGAACTTTCCAATGCGCCAATGGGAGCATCTTTACCAACTTTAGCCCAAGTAGATCTTAATTGTAAATAGGTTAACCCATTTGAAGATGTAATGTCATTCCCAGCTTTTTTGAATAAATCAGTTACAACTGCAGACATACCTACAGAAGGGTAGAAGAATGATCTTTTTGCTTTAGGCAATGTAGAAGACCAGTCATTTCTTCCTGTAGCAGTTAAAAATAAAGCATCTTGCCAACCTAATTTTAACTCTCCAAAAACTCCCACCATGCGTTTTCGGGTAATTAATTCATTAATATTTTGGTCTTCAATTTTTACATTTCCAATGCTATATATTCCTGGAGCTTGAAATCCATCTCCTGAAGTATATGTTTTTCTAACATCTATTTCTTCAACAGAATTTCCAAGCAAGGCATCTAAAGAAAAATCTGTTGTTATTTTCTTTTGAAAACTTAAAATAAAATTTGAATTTAATCTTTTATGATCACTTTCAAACTGATTGATATAGCCCTTTTCTCTATTCTCAACAAGAGATCCATCTCCAGTTATTTTTCTATTAAATTGTGTATAATTATCAATTCCTAATTTATAGGCTAAACTAAAGTTTTCTAAAAATTTATAATTCAAATTAACAATTCCCATTAATCTATTTATTTCATCTGTATTTGGACTATTGGCAATACTCCAGTATGGATTATCAAACTGTTGATCAAGAAAAAAACTTTGCTGAGAATTATCCGCATTTAAATAATCATTAGCATTTACATTTGCTGGATATCCCAATAAACTTAAAAAACTACTTCCCGAAGCATTCCCTTGTTTTGTACTATTAGTTTTTGTGGTAATATAATTAGCAGACATTCCTACGGTAAGATTTTTATTAATGTCTGAAGAAGCATTTATTCTAAAAGATGTTTTATCATAGCTAGTACTTTCAATAGCGCCATCTTGAGAGATATCACCAATTGAAAAATAAACAGCACTTTTTTCTGAACCTCCCGAATAACTTACTGTATGATTTGAAGTAATAGCTGTATCAAAAAAATCTTCTATATTATTATATATTGAAGCTCCTGATGTGCTATTTCCCCAAGACAACGGCGAATCAGTATCAATAGTTGTACCTGTTGAAGTAACAATTTGTTTTCCTTGCCCATACTGTGTTTGTACATTGGGTGTTCCTAAAATATTATCTATAGAAACCGAACCTGTATATGTTACAACACTTGCGCCCCCTTTACCTTTTTTAGTAGTTATAATAACGGCACCTTCTGCAGCTTTTATTCCATATAAGGCAGCAGCTGCAGGACCTTTAAGAACAGAGATACTTTCAATATCTTCAGGGTTAATATCCGAGGCTCTATTTGAGCTGGCAACTTCTAAACTAGAAGAAGTAGAATTGTCAATTGGAAGACCATCAACAATAAATAAAGGTTGATTATTACCCGTGATGGAAGAACCTCCACGGATCATTATAATGGCTGAAGAACCAGGTGCACCCCCTGAATTTACAATGGTAACTCCAGATACTTTTCCTTGTAATCCGTTTACCATACTACTCTGGTTACCTTCTAAAAGTTCGTCAGCTTTTACAGCTTGAACTGCATATCCAAGAGATTTTCGTTCTTTTTTAATACCATGTGCAGTAATAACTACTTCATTTAAACTTTCACCCGCTACAAGAGTTACATTTATAATATTTGATGTTACAGTAACTTCTTGAGTAGAAAAGCCAATATGTGAAAATTCTAAAACTGAATTCATTTCAGCTTTAATTTTATATTCACCGTCAAAATTTGTGGTACTTCCTGTTTTTGTATTTTTAATAATAATACCTGCCCCAGGTATAGGGAGTCCATCTTCATTTGATTTTACAACTCCTTTAATTGTAATAGATTGCGCAAATATACTTTGAGCAAAAAATACCATTAGGAGTATCAAAAATGGATCATATAATTTTTTCATAATGGTTAGTTTATTAGTAATTATTATATTGATATAGTTTGACTATTTTTTAAGTATTTTCGTTTTTTTAATAATGTTTATAGTTTATATATAAGTAATTAGGTATTAATAAATCTAAACTTAAATGTTGTTTAGAATTATTGTAGATATTCACTGTGAGTTTTGCAATCTTTTTAGCTAATGTAGTATTTTTATTGCTTTGTTTCAAGTCATATTTTCATTTAATACTGTAAATTGAGTATATAACGTATTGAATTGAATACTTTTATAGGGATAATGAAATAGCTTTAGCAAGGAGATAAAAGAGTTATATTAATATTATTTTATTAAGATAATAAGCTCTAAAATTAACCGTATACAAAGGTAGAATGAAGTTTAATATACTATTATGTGTATTATAGTTTTTTGGAGAAAACATAGGAGACTGCTATAATTCAAAAGATGTTTAATTATGAAAATAGCCTAAAATAATATCTAATAAACGGTAAAGTAAAGCAAAGTTTTTTTGCTATATATTTTATATAAAAGAAGTAAACTAATTCAAGAAAAATATTTAATTTTTGAATTAATAAATTCAGTGAATAATGTAAAAAAGTAATAAGATTATTCCAAACCTTTTTTTTCTGGATTCCAAAAAGGTTTTGTTTTGATTTGTTTTGTTTCCCAATTTAGCTCTTGTCTCAAAAAATTGTTTAAAGCTATACATACTCTACTGTCACCAGCAATGTAAGCTATTGTTTTTCCTTTTAAGCTGGGAATAATTTCTTTTATTTTAGCAATAATTTCGTTACTGGGGTTTTGAGGTAACTCATAAAAATCAAGAGGAAATTTACCATTGATATCTGGAAATAACTCACTTTTTTGTTGGTTGTATAAAATACTAGCTACTTGTTTATTCTTTCCAATATTTTTGTTAATTGCATATAAATGAGAAAGAGCAGAAAGGTCTCCTATTATAATATAACTATCTGCAGAGGCATCTGCTAAAAAATTACCTTTTTTCAATTTAAAATATACAGTATCTCCCACTTGGCATTCTTTTGCCCATTGCGAACCTATCCCATTACTGTGGGTAGCGATGGCTAAATCTAGAAAACCTTTTTCCTTATTTATATCCCAAATACTGTAACTTCTTATTTTGTCTTTCATAGACAATTCTGCTTTACCTATACCAATTCCCATCTTTAAAAATGAGCCAGGTATAAAATTGATTTTTCGAATGCTGTTACCTTGTAGACGAATTCTATAAGCAGCCGCAGAAAGTTCTACTTTTTCTGAGATAGTTGCTTCATCCAAAACTACCGTTTTTAGAATATTTTCTATGAAACTCATTTGTGTAATAATTAATTTTGTGTATGATTTTGATGATAATTTTTTATTAACTCTAAAGCAGATTTATGAGGTCTTCCTGCTGCTTTTTCAAAATCAGATGAAACATCATTTGCTCCATCTTTTATTCCTTCATAAATACCTGCTATTATTGTTCCTATAAAGTCGCCAAGTTCTGCTATTCTTTCAGATTTAAATACTTCAACAGGAATAGAATTATAAACTAGTTTAGTATTAAAAACTTGGTTCATGTATGTTGTAAGTTCACTTTGGGTGATAGCATCTCCTACTAAATTGTATGTATTTCCGTTATGTTTATCTTCTAATAACATTTTAGCATAGGCATAACCCAATTCTTCTCGGCTTGTGTAAGTACATTTTCCTTGGCCTGCACAATTTCTAATTTCACCTTCTCTTTTATAAGTTTCTATATATTCTAAATCAGGCTCAATATAAATTCCATTTCTACCAATAACCCATTCTAAACCAGAATTTATAACGTCTTTTTCTGTTTGTCTGTTAGTTTGAACAATAGGGCTAAAGGCATTATTTTCTTCGGCACCAATAATACTGGTATAAACTATTTTTTTAACGCCATTTTGTTTGGCGGCATTAATAACATTTCTATGTTGCTCTATTCTTTTTTGAGGGTCGTCCATTCCTGAAACCAAAAGAACAGCATCAATACCTTTTAGAGCTACATTAAATTCTTGTTCATCATTATAATCTCCTTTTCTAATTTCTATACCTAAATATTGTGCTCTTTCTGGTGTACGTGCAATTCCAACAACTTGCTCTTTTCCTATTAAATTAATCAAATGTTTTACAATTGATGCTCCTAATTTTCCACTTGCTGATGTAACGGCTATTTTCATAATATTCTTTTAATAATTGTTTTTATGTATACAAAGATTAGAACTATTTACATATTTTAAAAGATAAATCTTAGACTAAAAATGGTAAATATGAGATAAATTCTAATTTGAAATATTTATTGCTTCTTCTATTTGTATTTGAGCCATATCTAAAAGGTTTTTGTTATCTAATGGTTTTAAAATAGATAATTCGGTACATGATAGTACTACAAGGTTTTTCTCTGAATATTTTTCTAAAAGCAAATGGTAGGTATCTATTAAATCTTTAGTTTCTGTTTTGTTATAAATTTGTTTACGAACTTTATCTATAAAAAACATATGATCTTCTGAAGGAAGAATTACATCAATGTTTTTTGCTTTAAAATGAGCTTGTAGGTATGCGGATTTCATAGTATGTAAAGAACCAAATAACACGATTTTATTACGTTTGTTTTGTTTAATTTTTGATATGGTTAGTAGAATAGGGTTAATAATGTTTTTATTTATTTTTATTCTTTCAATGGTTTCATGAAGAGTTATATTAGGTATGATAATATGATTAATATCTAACTTTTCAAGTTCTGTAATATAATGCTGTATAATATCATCTAACTCCTGAGAAGTATTTGGTAAAAGAGAGTTGATTGAATTAAAATTAGTGTTTAAAAGTAAGAGAGGGCAAGTACTGTAACCGCCGTTTTTTTCATTATACAATCTATTTAATTCACTTAAATAAAATGAAGTTGTTCTGCTTCCTAGACCTAATATTGAAAGTGTTGTTTTGTCCATTTTTTATTTTATTGTAAGAATGTAATCTGCAAAATATTCTTTACTATCTATTATTTTATTTTCAAGATTAAAATCTGTATTTGCAATTATTTTCTCTATAATTTCATCATTATATTTTCTTGAAATTTCGGTATGTATTTTTTCGCCTTCATTAAAATGATAAGATTTTCCAATTGCTTTAATTTCAACAGTTTGATTAGTTGTACTTACTATAAAACTTTTTGCAATTCCTTCTTTTTCATTGTATTCTGGTAGATGTTTAAAATTATTTAAGTTGAAATTACCTCCTAGTTCATTATTAATTCTAGTTAGTAAATTCATGTTGAATTTTGCGGTTATACCTTTGCTATCATTATAAGCTGGTAACACAATATCTTCAGATTTTATTAAGTCTACACCTATTAAAAGTTTATCTCCTGGTAAAAGATTAGCACCTAAATTATAGATAAATTCTGCTGCCTGTTCATCTGTCATATTTCCAATATTAGAGCCAAGAAGTAATATAACTTTAGGTTTTTCCTTCTTTTTTAATGAATCTAACACTTTAAAATAATCCCCTTGTTGCGATTTAACAGATAAATTAGGTATTTCTTTATTTAAGTCTTTTTCTAAAAGTGTTAGAGCATTTAAAGAAATATCGATAGGGAAGAAGTCGAAATTATAATTTTGGGCATCTAAAGTTTTTAATAACTCTTTGGTTTTTAATCCATCACCGGCACCAAGTTCTATTAATTCAAAATAATTATCTGGTTTTATACCAAATGTATTAATTAATTGTTGTGTTTGGTTCTGAAAAATATCTAACTCACTACGAGTTAAATAATATTCGGGTAAATTCATTATTTCAACAAAGAGAGCATCTCCTTTTTTGTCGTAAAAATATTTTGAAGGAAGCGTTTTTGGATTTTCATCAAGTCCTTGTTTTACTTCTTTTTTGAATGTTTCTTTCATCTATTTAGCTAATCTAATTCCCGTAAATTGCCATCTTTCGGTAGGGTTAAAAAAGTTTCGATATGTTGGTCTACTGTGGTTTTTTGATGTGGCTACAGAAGCACCTCTTAATACCATTTTATTACTCATAAATTTCCCGTTGTATTCGCCTAAGGCTCCATTTTCTTTTTTAAAATTAGGATAGGGTAGGTAGGCACTGTTTGTCCATTCCCAACGTTTACCCCAATCTAATTTTTCAGCTGCAATTTCCCATTCAAATTCGGTAGGTAAACGCATTCCTTTCCATTCGGCAAAAGCATTGGCTTCGTAATAATTAATATGAGTTAAAACAGTATCTTTGGCAACCTTTTGTAATCCAGCAAGGGTATAATAGTGCCATTCTCCTTCAATTTTATACCAATACATTGGTGAATTTATGCTGTGTGTATTTACCCAAGACCAACCTTCATCTAACCAAAGATTAAAATCCGCATAACCACCAGCTTCCATAAATTCAATAAAGTCACCATTGGTAACTAAATTATTATTTATTTCAAAATCAGCAATATAAACCTTGTGAATGCCCAATTCATTATCGTAACAAAAAGCGTTTCCTTTATGTCCTATTTCATAAATACCAGCGTTGATTTTTATGCTTTTTATACCTATATTTTTATCTTTAACTAAATTGTATTCTTTATTAAATTGAGGGAAAATAGGGTTATTACCCAACATGTATTTTACATCGGTAATTAATAATTCTTGATGTTGTTGTTCGTGATTTAGTCCAAGAGTTACTAAGTCAATTATTTTTTTATCAGAAACATTTTGTAATAATTCTTGTATTTTTTCATCAACATATGCTCTATATTCAAAGATTTTGTCGGTACTAGGTCTAGACATATTCCCTCTATTATCTTGTAATATTCTATTACCAGCATTGTTGTAATAACTATTAAATAGAAAATTAAAGTTAGAATCAAATTCGGTATAATTTTCCAGAAAGGTTTTTAAAATAAAAGTTTCAAAGAACCAAGTAGTATGTGCTAAATGCCATTTTGGTGGACTAGCAAATTTAGCTACCTGTATGGCATAATCTTCAATATGTAAATGACTACAAAACGCAATAGTTTCTTGTCTTATTTGTTTGTATTTTTCGTTTATATTCATTTGATTAAGAATTTACCATTCTTCTATTTTTTCGAAAATTAATGAATTTATTTTTTACAACAGGGATTCTTATTATAAAGCCAACACCAGTAATTATTGCATAGATAAGCCAGGTTTTATCTAATATAGCAACATGTAGTAAGCTTAAAAATATTGCAACATAAGCAAAACTTTGTAATTTTTTCCAATTTGTTTTTAATAACTTCATTGATTTTCTGTTAGAAGTAAAAAACAATGGAATTAAGATTAAGACAGCTATAAAACCAGCAATATAATTTACTTGGGTAAACGTTTCTAAAAAACCTTCTGCCCAAATGAAGATAATAAAATGAAGAAAGCTCCAAACAGCTGTGGCAATCCCCATGGCTTGTCTTACAAATAAATTGGTTACTCCAAAAATTATAAATACTGGAGTTAAAGTTAATACAACGGTCATCCATCTAATAGCAAATTCACCAGAAACGTGATATAACATTTCTAAAGTGGATTTATCTCCACTACCTGCGCCTTCAATTAACGAAATTGATAATCCATTTGAGAAATCAAACTTTATCATATTAAAGATAACCAACATTGGTAAAGTTGCTAATATTGTAACAATTATCCAGCCGTAATTTCTTTTTAAAAAATTCATAATTATTTATACATTGTATTATTATTTAAAGCAGTTTTGGGTATTTGTTGAATGCTATCCCAATGTTCTACTATTTTCCCATCTTCAGAAAATCTAAAGAAATCCATAGTAACATATTCATCATTATCTGGCCATACTTGATGCGTGTGAAGTGCCACTAAATCATCTTCTGCAATAGCTCGTACAAACGCTATTGTTTTTTTTGGATATTCTTTTTGCATTCTATCAAAGTAATCTATAAATGCTTGAGGGCCATTAGCTACTAAAGGGTTGTGCTGAGTATATTCCTTGCCTCCATATAATTGCATTGCTTTTGCAGGATTTCCTTGGTATGCCATCTTATAGAAAGCAATAGCATTTTTTTTATTTTGATCTAATTTCATATCTATTTATTTGATTTCAACTCTTCTAATTCCTTTTCTAAAGCTTCTGCTTTTTCTTTAAATTTTTGCATTGCTTTTTTTAGTTGCCCTACTTTTTTTAAAACTTCTTCATCTTGAATAGCTTCATATGAAGTTTCTCCGTTTAATTCTTTTATTTTTGATTTGCTGCCACAAGTTGGGCAAGTTGCTACTTGGCTCATTTTTTTTTATTTTTTCAAAAATCCTGTTATTTTCTAAGGTTTAAAAGGTAAATCTATAAATAAAAATGGTAAATGTGAGAATTTAGTTATTAAGTTGAAAATATTTAATTATTTCTATTAAATAGTTATATTTTATGTTGTTTTTACAATTCATAAGTATATGAAAGGTTATAATTTTCGGATTTGTTTTTTGAGCTAAAAAAGTAAAGATATTTTAAACGAAGTTCCGAATTCAACAATAATAACAAAAAAAGGAATAACAGTAATGTTATTCCTTTTTTTGTTATTATTCTTTTTTATATAAAAATTTATTAGAACCAATTGGCTCCGGGATCACCTGGGAAGAAAGCATCTGGAAGTGACAAGTAAAGTCCACCTTCTTTATAATTAGGATATAAGAGTTCTAATTCATCTATAACTTGTTGATGCGTTGTCGCTGTGTTTCCGTTAGATAATTTTTGTGCTCCTGAAATAATATCTTTCGCATTTTGTAGATATGTTATGTTTTCATCAATTACAGTCCCTACATCAGCACGAGAACCATTGTGGCCTACAAATAGATGATTGTAATTAGAAAAATTAGTTTTCAATTTATTTAAACCGGTTACCCAATTGTCTATTTCATCTTCCGCATCAGTAGGAGTATATTCTCTTAAATAAGGATGGGATAAATTATATACAAGATCTCCCGAAAATAATACTTTGTGCTCTTCATTGTAGAAATATCCATTTTCTCCCGTTTCTGCGTTAGAAACTTTATTAAAAGTATATGTTAAACCTCCAATTTCTTGAGAGTTAGATACAGCAATTACAGTTTTTGGATATAAGCTAGTAAAATCAGCAGTGTTATTTAGTTGGTTAGCAACAGTACTTTCGGCATAAAAATCTAAATCTGTAAAATATCCAGCACCTCCATAATGGTCACCATGATTGTGTGTTATAATTACAGCTCCAGGTTTGTTAATTATATCTACATAAGTTTCTAATTCAGCTGCAAATGCTGCCGCTGGACCTAAATCTACTAATACAATATTATTTTCAGTTTCAATAATTGTTACAGTGTAAGGACCAGAACCGAAATTTATGGTGTGGTAGCGTACTGTATTTTCTGTTATTACATCTACTAAACCTGTGGTAATAGTTGTACTAGATGGAGCGGTTCCAAAATCTACTATCTCTACTTGAGAAATGTCATCATCATCATTATTACAAGAAATGAATAAGGCCGAAACAATTATAGTTAAGAACCAAAAATTTAATTTTAAATACTTCATGATTTTTTAAGTTTTAATTTATTTAATACTGCAAATTTGATGAGATTCTAAAAAAATGTTTTTATAAAAAGAAGGTTAAAAATGGTAAATGTGATACTTTCTATTAAGTGAAATACAATTGTATAACGTGAAAAAATCTGATAAAGACCGTAAAGTCTTCATCAGATTTTATATAATTTGGGAGTTAATATTTATTTTTAATAATGGAATAGAATTGAAAACTATTCAGTTTTTTTTAAATGATCAATAACACCTCTTAAAAATACTGTTTTTAATGTTCTTTCAGGTTTGTTTTCGTAACCAACTATGATAGAACTATGCATTGTCATTTTATCAAAATCAAAAACAATAGTTAAATAGTCTTTTAAACCTACCTCATGCCAATTAACTAAGTAAAGGTTGTCTCCAATTTTACTAGATCGGTATGGAATGTCTTCATTTCCATTTCCTTTTCTTTGTCCGGCAATCCATTGGTATTTTGCTTTACCATTGTTAAATTCCATATGTAAAGCAGTTCCATTTTGATATTGAAAATTAAGGGAATAACCGTCTAATAGATGTTCAGGTTGTCCAAATTGAAAGTTGTTTTCTTCTGCTGTTATGTTTTGAGCAAAACTTAGTCCTACAGTAAATAATGTAAGACATATTAATGTAATTAATTTTGTTTTCATTTTTATTGATTTAAAAGTTTAATACAAAGATCGTACAATACGTAATAATTATAAAGGTAAATCTTTGAGGATTAATGGTAAATGTGGGATTTAAAATGGTTATAGTTCCATTTTAAACTGTTTAGGAGTTAATTCTGTATGTTTTTTAAAAAATTTTGTAAAATTTGTTACTTCATCAAAACCATTTTCAAAGGCAATTTCTTTAAAACTTTTATTGCTACTTACAATTGATCTTTTTACTTCTAGAATTACATAATTATCAATAAAACTTTTGGCAGTATTTAGCGTAAATTTTTTTACTATTTGGTTTAAAAGTTTGGTAGAAATAAATAACATTTTACCATAATCTTTTACGTTTCGAGTTGTTACGTAATTGGTTTCAACAAAATTTTTAAATTCAATAAAAATAGGATAATGATTAGAATTGTTATTTTGTAGTTTATGATTATTCGATTCACGTTCTAACCTCAATAAATACAGGTCCAATAAAGCAGCAACAATATTTTTTTTAGCAAATGTATTTTTAGTTTTTAGCTCTAAAATAAGTTGGTTTAAAAAAGTTTCGTTACCATTTATATAGTTAGAGATAGGTGAAGTTATATGGTAATTATATAAATGAGAAATTATATTAATAGATGATTTTGAAAAATAATTAAGTAAAAAATCTTCTGTAAATAGTAGCAAGAAACCTTCATATTTAGCATCTTTCTGAAATGAATGAACTTGACCCTTAGCAATTTTTAAAACGGTTCCTTCTGTTAAATTATACTCTTTTAAATCAATTTGATGTTTACCTGTTCCTTTGGTAACAAAAAGTAAAGCGAAAAATGAAATTCTATGAGGCAGCGTTGGGTTATGATCATTTATTGTATGAAGTCTCGCAAATAATTTTGAGAGATTTAAAAGTTCAAAATCTTTCGTGTTTTCTTCACTTTGAAAAGATATGTTAGGTATATTGTTCAATGATAAATCTTTATTTTTTTGCTAACGTATTTGTATTAGAATTGTGTAACTGAAAACTTGACGGTTTTACAAGTGAAACAAATTAATTGTTATAATTTTTGAGGTTTATTATTTAGGCTAAAAGTATGTATAAATTTTAAAAGTTATTGTTCTAATTACGATTTTTTAAGATTTAAGCGAGATCAAAGGCTTTGTTTTTGGTTTTTTAAGTTTTCAGTATATTACTTCATTAAGTTATAAAGATTGTAACTGCAAAAGTAAATATCAAATAGATTTAACACTATTTTTTCTCTTCGTATTTTACTAATAAGTTTTAGTTTAAGTTCTCAAGTAAAAACTTTATTTGAAATTTTTTATTGAGAGTAAAAAACACTAATTGAATGAATTAATTTAGAACATAATTAGTTGCTTAGTTCATATATTAATTTTTCAAAATAGGGAGTGTTTTTAATAAAGAAAATGAATCAAAATTATAATGTAATTCTTATTTAATCTTCGTAATTCTTATCCTTAATTGAGTTTTTTTCAACAATTTTATACGTTTAATTAAAAAATATTTCAATTAAACAAGAAAAAACACTATATTTAAAAAGCTATAATTCAAATATTTAACTTATTTATTGTTTTTCTTCCTATAAAAATATGTTTTTTTAAGGCTGATTTTACGTTAAGTATTTTCACTAACCAAACCATTAAAAAAGATGTCTACTGAGTTGTTGAAAAAGTCATTGTCATTTTTAAAAAATACTGTAAATAATTACGGTGTTTCTCAGGATATTATTGAAATAACTAATATCGCTACAATAAATGATGGAGATGAATTTTTAAAATCAAAATCCCCAATAATTTTATCAATAATAAATATTGAAGAAGATAAAATTGCAAAAAACCCTAATATTTATATTAAAAATGGAGCTAATGCTAGTGATATAAATAAACTTACTAATCCGGCTCAAAACCTTATTATAACTTTACTATTCTCTGCATATAATCAAGAACAAAAAGCTGAAAACTACGAGAATGGACTTATAAAGTTAGAACACGTAATTCGTTGTTTTCAAGAAAAAAATGTTTTTCATATTGTTGGTGATACAATTGTAAGTCCAGAAACCCCAAACCATACTAAACTTATTCTAGATTTAGAAAGCCTAAAATTTAGTGAACTAAATCAATTATGGTCTATGTTAGGGAATAAATATATGCCTTCAGTATGCTACAAAATGCGAATGATTTCTATTCAAAATGAAAAACTGCTTGAAGAAAAAGCTATAGAAGAAGTTACCATTGAACTTCATGATACGCCAAATAAAGACAATTCTTTATTAATAGAAAGAATAATAAACGAAGAATAATAAAACATAAAACTAAAAACTATGATTAGTTCAATTAAAACACCAGGAGTGTATATTAATGAGATTAATGCATTTCCTCCTAGTATTGCTCAAGTTGCTACTGCTATTCCGGCCTTTGTGGGATATACGGAAAGTGGATCAACAGTACCTACAAAAGTAACTTCATTATTAGAATATCAACAAATATTTGGAGGAGCTCCAAAACCTGCAGGAATTAATATTTCTCTAAATGTTGAATATAAGGTTACCGAAAGTCAATTTAAATTATACAATAGCTTACGCTTATTCTATGCAAATGGAGGAGGTGAATGTTATATTGTTTCAATAGGGCATTATAAAGATACTGCTACAATTACTTCAGATACTGATTTTAATGATGGTATAGATTTACTTAAAAAAGTTGATGAAGTAACCTTGTTATTATTTCCTGATGCAATAAATCTTGGAGATGCCAAATTGGGACTAGTGCAGAAACATGCATTAATGCAATGTGTAAGTTTAATGGATAGGTTCACTATTATGGATGTTATTCAGGAAACTCCAGGGACTAGTTTAGAATCTGACTCTGAAAAATTTAGAGATGCTATTGGAAATCAAAATTTAAAATATGGTGCCGCTTATTATCCAGATTTAAAAGCCAGTTTTGGATATGATTTTAGATTTAATGAAATTAATGGAACTACAGCCGGAAAAGTAGATTTTGCAACATTATATAGTGCTGACCCGGATATTTCATTGGCATTAAGTGAATTTGCAATGCTAAATACGGATATTAATGATGATACAACTGGAATTATTGAAACATGTAAGGCTGCCTTAATTGCGAATCCTAAAATTCCGGTTGTTGCGGATCCAAATGTTGCAGAATACTTAGTAAATATTTTTGGAATATTAGTTCCATTAGGTGATCCTAAAACATCTATAATTCATGTTGGATTGGAAACATTAGCAATAGATATGATTGCTGTTTCTTTAAAACCTTTAGTTCAAAAAATGTTACAACTTAATGCTGCATATGGAGGGTTAGGAGGAACAGCTTCAGATGTATCAGGAACAGGAGTTCAAACAGATTTTGTTGTTGCAGAATGGGGAACTTTTACAAGTAATGGAGCTTCAGGAGACTACCCAATTACAGGAACAAACCCTTTTACGTCTCTTATTGAAAGTAGCTCAACACCAGGTTCAGCCGATTTTTCAAAAACACAAGCTCAGTTAGATAAATTATTTGGGCAAGTAACTACTGCTATGCAAGCAATAAAAGCAACCATACAAGAATATGAAAGAAAGTTAGAAAACGATTTGGTTTCACAAATGCCAATTTATGCAACTATTATAACTGAACTTTCTAAAAGTATGAATACCGTGCCGCCAAGTGGAGCTATTGCAGGAATCTATGCCAATACAGATGCCACACGTGGTGTATGGAAAGCACCTGCAAATGTAAGTGTTAACGGTATTATAGGATTAACAGATGATATTACCCATAAGGAACAAGAAAACATGAACATTCATACTTCAGGTAAATCTATAAATGCAATTAGAAAGTTTACAACAAAAGGCTTGTTGGTTTGGGGTGCCAGAACACTTGATGGTAATAGTAATGATTGGCGCTATATTAATGTTCGTCGTTTAGCTAATATGATTGAAGAATCTGCAAAAAAAGCTTGTATGAATTTTGTCTTTGAACCAAATGTAAAGCAAACTTGGGTAAACGTTAAAGGAATGATAGAAAATTACCTTACTACCTTATGGAGTGACGGAGCTCTAGTTGGAGCAAAACCTGAAGATGCATTTTTTGTAAGTGTAGGTTTAAATCAAACAATGAGTGCACAAGATATTTTAGAAGGAAAAATGATTCTAAAAATAGGATATGCTCCATCACGTCCCGCTGAATTTATCATCTTAGAATTTATTCAAACACAGCAAAAATCATAAAAAAATTAACTATAAAAAAATAAAATTATGCCAGATTTTCCATTACCAAAGTTCCATTTCAGTGTAGAATGGGGAGGTACTCAAATAGGATTTCAAGAAGTTTCGGGATTAAATAAAGAATTAGAAATCTTAGAATATAGAGAGGGCTCAAGTCCAGAGTACTTTAAGAAAAAAATGCCAGGAATGCATAAATTAAGTGATTTAACACTTAAAAGAGGTGTATTTCATAATGATGATGAATTTTATCAATGGTATAATACAGTTGCTTTAAATACTGTAGAAAAAAGAGACATTACTGTATCACTCTTAAATGAAGTACATGAGCCAGTAATTGTATGGAAAGTTAAAGACTGTTTTATTACATCTTTAAAATTCACAGATTTAAAATCGGAGGAAAATGCAATTGCTATTACAGAAGCAGTAATTGCGAACCATGGAGTTACTCAAGAACACGTATAGAATATGCCAGATAAGATGCCATTAAGCGGTTTTCATTTCTCTGTTATTTTTGAACTCCTACCACAATTAAGTATAGATACTAAATTTCAAAGTGTGGGAGGTTTAAGGTCAACGGTAGAGATGGAGACGATCTCTGAAGGAGGTCAGAATAAGTTTAAAATTAATCTTCCTAAAAGAAGTACTTATGAAAATTTAGTACTTAAAAGAGGATTAACTGAAGAACTATCAGGGTTAAAACTATGGGTAGATAATGCAATACAAAATTTTGTTTATCACCCAGCTAATCTTGTCATTTCTTTACTTAATGAAAAACATGACCCTGTAAAAGTTTGGTACGTTTCACAAGCTATACCCGTTGGTTTACAAGTTTCGGATTTTAATGCTGAAGAGAATTCATTAGTTATAGAAACATTTACTTTAAAATATCAATTCTTTAAAGAATTACCATTGCCGTAAAAAACAATATCATGCCAATAGAAATTAAAGAATTACATATTAAAATACAAGTAAACGATTCACAGAAACAGCAATATAAAACAACTGCTAATTCTGTTAATAACATAAAAGAGCTTAAAGCTGAAATTATAAAAACTTGTACTCGAAATATATTAGAAATACTTAAAGAAAAGCAAGAGAGATGATTGGAGGAGCCTTAGGAATAATAGATAAAATGCGGATAGAAGTCTATGCAGATGATGGATTTAATCTACCATTGAAAACCATTTTTGTTCAGGTAAACCCTGAGAGTTATACTATAAATAAAAATGTAGAATTCTGTGAAGGACAAGCTATAGGTACTTCTAATCAGAGTTTACAGTTTAATAAAATTGGAAGTGAGGAAGTAAGTTTTGATTTTATTTTTGATAGCTCAGGAGTAATACCTCCAGCAAAAATTAAAGACGGAAAAGTAACAAAACTTCCTTTAGGAGAAAGTTTAATTGATGTATTAAAACCAGCAATAGGAAACCCTTTTGAAGAAGCTGCAACTATTGAAGAAGAATTAGAAGAATTTAAAAAATTAGTATCAGGATATAACGGAGATAAACACCAAACTAGATATCTACGTTTAATATGGGGCGGTTATCTCTTAGAGTGTAGGCTTACAAGTATAACTGTTCAATATAAAATGTTTAGAAAAGATGGAAGACCAATTAGAGCTACGGCAACATGTAAGTTTAAAGGAACTCAATCTTATGAAGAAATGCAAGCGGAACAAAATCAACAATCTCCAGATGTTACGCATCAAAGAATAATTGAGCAGCATAATAAACTAACACTCTTAGCAGAAAAAACATATAACGAAAATCAATATTATATTGATGTTGCGAAAGCTAATAATTTACTGACTTTTAAGAGACTATCTGCAGGTCAAAACATAATTTTACCACCATTAAAATAAAAAATGAGTATAACGCCATACATACCAAAATACAAAGTGCTTCAAATAGAAATTCATATAGATGGAGTTCTAACAGAGTTACATACTTATCTTAAAAAGGTAGAAATTCATTATGAATTAAATAAAATTCCTTCTGCTAAACTTCGATTTATTGAAGCTAACCCAGATATTGGTTCAGGAAAGCAATATTTAGAAAAAGTCAGTTTAGAAATAAATAAACTTATAGAAATAAAAATAAGTTCTAATGAAGGAATGAAAACCATATTTAAAGGGATGATATTCAGATTAGAAAAAAATGTATATCCAGAAGTTGGTTTTGAAATTAAATTAGATTGTAAAGATACTAGTATAAACCTAATTGCTGAATTAGAACAGGTGGCTAATGAGAATTTTGAAACTAAAATGAATCGTTTTTTACAGAAAGTAAATGTAACTAAAAATGGATCAGTTGATTTAGAGACTTACGGAGAAGAAATTGTTACTAAAAACCCAGGGACATCCGCTTGGGATTATATTGTTGGATATATGGATAGTTTGGGCTTTATGACCAATATGCGTGAAGGAGAGTATAACATTTATAATAGTATTGAGCCCGAAAAAACTATAAAATATGTTGCCAAGAACGGTACTAATGTATTTGAATTTGAAGCAAAAGAAGAAGAAATTGTTGGTAATGTAGAGCTAAGATATTGGAATCCTAAAGATCAAAGAACAATAACAGTAACTAGTCCAACAGAAGCAACAAATACATCTGGAACTGAAGTTTTAGAAATGGGAACTATTAGCTATAAAAAGGAAACCATTGAACAAATGGCAAAAGCAAGGGCTGCAAAACACTCTTTAGTCAGCATTAAAGGAAAACTAAAAACCTATGGTAATATTAGCACTAAATGTGGTGAATATTTACAAACTGAAAAAGTAAACTCTAAAATTGATGGAAAACCATTATTAATTAGCGTAGAGCATCATATTATAGAAAACGGGTGTTGGGATACATCATATAATTTTGGTTTAGAAAACAATAACTCTTTTGCGGAAAATATTAGTTCATCTAGCACAAATACTGCTCAACGTATAGGCCAAACCAATAATGTTAATGGATTACAAATAGGAGTTGTTACACAAATTGTTGATGACCCCGAAAATGAATTTAGAATTAAAGTTAGAATCCCTTCAACCTTACCAGAAAATGACGAAGGTGTTTGGGCACGACTTTCTTCTATTCAAGCAGGAAATGAACGTGGGGGATTTTTTATTCCTGAAATAGATGATGAAGTTATAATAGGTTGTTTCAATAATAATCCAGATACTCCTGTTATTCTTGGAAAACTATATAGTAGTGCCAATCCACCACCATTACCTATAACGGAAGACAATTATGTACAAGGGTTTGTATCAAAAGAAAACACAAAAATCCTTATAAATGATGAAGACAAATCGGTAGAAATAAGTACTGATAATGGAAATAAACTTTTAATAAGTGATAATGAAAAAGGATTTGTTTTAGAAGACGAAAACGGAAATAAACTAATAATGAATCAAAATGGTATAACGTTAGAAAGTGCCAGTGATATTAATCTAAAGGCATCAGGAAATATAACTATTGAAGGTATTCAAAACACTATAAAAGCATCAGGAGTTATGGAAATATCAGGATCATTAATACAACTAAATTAATATGGGATTAGCAGCAAGATTAAATGACATGCACGTTTGCCCGATGTTAAATCCAGGTGGAGCTCCTCATGTGGGTGGACCCATATTACCAGGAGGTAACGTAACAGTGCTTATTGGTGGGCAACCTGCTGCAGTAGTTGGAGATATGTGCACCTGTAGTGGACCGCCAGACACAATAATAGCAGGGTCAAGTACAGTACTTATTGGGGGAAAACCTGCTGCAAGAATGGGAGATAGTACAGCGCATGGTGGCACTATAGTTATTGGCTGTGCAACAGTATTAATAGGAGGGTAAATTAAAAAAACATGAGACTAGAATGTTGAAAAGTTTATGACCAAACAAAATACAAGTAGCGAAAAACCTGCTTGTACAGAACGGAGTTGAAGTATGACCTTTAAAAATTATAAAATAGACATATGAAAAAAGAACATTTTTTAGGAACAGGATGGAGTTTTCCACCAACATTTAACCTTAGTGAAAAATCTGTAGAGATGGTTAATGATGCAGAAGATATTCAACAAAGTTTACATATACTATTAACCACCAATTTAGGTGAGCGCGTATTAAGGTCAGATTATGGTTGTGAAATTAACACCATGTCTTTTGAAACTATAACGGTAACATTTTTAACCAAAGTAAAAAGAATTATTGAAAAGGCTATTACAATGCATGAGCCTAGAATTATATTAGATGATATTTTTTTTACGAATCCAAATAAAATGATTGAAGGAATGATTAACATACAAATACATTATACTATTAGAGCTACAAATTCAAGACTAAACTATGTTTATCCTTTCTATATAAAAGAAGGAACATATATTAAAAAATAAAAAACATGTCAAATTGCCAACCAGACATAGCAACTCATAATTCTGCTGGAAGTACACAAACTTCTCGGATACTCCATGCTCTAAAAACTGATTATATAAAAGTTGATGAACGTACTATTGAAGACTTCATTATAGCTACAAATACATTATCAGAACATCTTAATTATTATAATCCTAATAATGTATTACTAGGAAATTGGAGTTCTTTTTTTCAATGGGAATCTACAGCTGTATTGGCACAAATCTCAATTTTAGATACTAATCAATATTTAACAGATTTAAAGTTAAAAAAAAGGACATTACTTTTTGAACCAGATGCTACTATTAGAAGAAAAATAATAGTTGATTTCTTTAAAAATATTGAAAATACTTTTAAAAATATTGAAGATAAAATAGAACATATTTCAAATGAAATACAATTTAAAGAATATTTAAAAGCAACTGTTCCAACAATAAAATCATTATTAGAAATGATAGTTGAAAGATTGGAAACACCTACAAAAGAAGCAGATATAGACGATGTGCGTTTTACATTACAACATCATTTATTTAACAAGAAAATTCAAAATTTATTTGGCTTACTAAATGATTGGAAGAAAAAAAGTAGTATTCAATTACAAGAAAACCTAAATTCTTATGCATCTCATACACCTCAGTATGCTTTGTTTTTAGCTTTTTTAAAACTCTTTGGAATTGCTCAAGAAGATCTTAATCATTTTACAAAACGTCATTTAGATTTCTATTATAAAAAAATATTGCATCTTTCTTCTGAGACTGCTAAACCGGATTATGTTCATTTATGTATTGAACCGAATAAAAACCAAATTCCATTTTTGGTGGATAAAAACAGTGTATTTATAGCAGGAAAAGATAAAGTAGGAAAAAATAAATATTATAAATCTACAGGAGATACAGCTATAAATCATGCAAAAATTTTAAATCTGTATGGAGCTGCAATAGGAAATAATACTACTTATTATTTTGAAGATTTAACAGATAAAAATGCTTCAGGAGATAATTTTAAAGCCTTCCCTAAGGTAAAAAAATCGAAGGAATTAGGGCTTGCAATAGCCAGTCCATTATTGTTTTTACGTGGTGGTTTAAGAACAATAACGCTAACCTTTAATGGGATGGCTCAAATAGATAAAAACCATTATAATTTTTATCTAACAGGAGCAAAAGAATGGATACAATTAACTCCAGAAGATGTTACTGGAAATCCCAATGCAATACAGTTTATAATTACTACAGATGAAAAAGCTATTATTCCATTTAATTCAGAATTACACGAAGGAGCAAAACTAAATACACCTTTTCCTGTATTAAAAATAAATACAAAAGAAGGTAAATTACATGAAACCTCTTTTGAAACTATTACCATTAAAGTAAATGTAGCGGATTACAAACAATTCCGTTTATTTTCTGATGTAGGAGAAGTAGATCATACAAAATCTTTTCAACCTTTTGGAGCTGTTCCAAGAACTGGAAATGGAATGGTTTTTTCTTGTAATGAGTTTTTTCAAAAAAATGGAGCAATAGGGCTTCTAAATATTGAAACTGATAAAAACGATTGGTTTTTACCTGAAAATACCGATTTAAAGTTTTTAAAACAAGGAAATTGGAGTTCAGAAGTTTCTGGAAGTCAAGGAAGTTGGAACTCATTATATTTTTTTAGAAATCTCAGTAAAACATCGTTCAGTTTTTCTGAAAATTTACCATTAACTGAAAAAGATAGTGAAGGCTTTGTAAAAATAAGTTTACAGAATTTAGCAAACTATGGTAATGAAAAATATTTAGAAAATTATATAACAGCGGCATCAGATAAAACAACACTTCCGTACATTCCAACAGTAAATAATATTACTTTTTGGTATGAAGTTGAAGACACCATAAAAATAGGAACAATAATAGGGTCTAGCGGAAACTCTTTTTCTAGCTATCACCTTTATCCAAGTGGTTATAAAGAATTAACAACTTTAACCAAAACAATTCTTCCGGATATAGAAGATAAAGGAGTTTTTTATATTGGACTTAAAAATACACTTCCGGGAAATGCTATTAATCTCTTAATTCAAGTAGCAGAAGGTACGGCAAATCCTAGGCAAAATACAATAAACTTAGAATGGCAGTATCTAAATAAAAATATATGGCAATCTTTTGAAAAAGGAAACTTGATTGAAGGAACTAATAATTTAACCCAGTCAGGAATTGTGCAATTTACAGTTCCCGAAACAATTGAATTAAGTGAACAAACACAATTTTTTTCTAACGTGTTTTGGATAAAAATTGTTGCTCCAAACAAAAATAACAATGCTCTTGATGCAGTTTGTGATATTCTTGGAGTTCACGCTCAAGCTTTAAAAGCAACACTTTTTGATTTTGAAAATTCAGGACTTCTATTTACTGAAAATACTGAAGCAGAAACCATTTCTAAATTATATAAACCAAAAAATGAGATAAAGTCAATTTCTCAACCTTACACATCTTTTGGAGGGAAAATTAAAGAGACAGATGCTCTTTTTTATCAAAGAGTTAGTGAGCGATTAAGACATAAAGACAGAGCCATTACCATTTGGGATTATGAAAAGTTGATTTTGGATAATTTTCCTGAAGTATTCCGAGTGAAATGCTTAAATCATTTTAGATATGATAAAAGAGAAAGTGAGAATATAGGTGAAATAGCCAATACAGGAGCAGGTTATGTTACTATAATTCCCGTGGCAAAAGCCAAAGGAAAAGAAACAAATATTATTTGGAAACCTTTGGTAGACTTAGGTACAATGTCTCGAATAAAAATGTTTCTAGAGAAAAAAGCATCACCACATGTTCGTATTAATGTAAAAACACCTGAACTTGAAAAGTTAGAATTACAATTTCAAGTAACATATAGAGAAATACCAGGAGGAGATGAAATTATTTACAAACAACAGTTGCAAGATGTAATTAATACGTATTTGAGTCCTTGGGCTTATAACAATACTGAGGAAGTTACTTTTCAATCGGAAATTGAAAAATCAGAGCTCATACAATTGATTGAAAAACAATTATTTGTAGATTATATCTCAGATTTTGTAGTAAAACATCATACGCTTAAAAAAAATTCTGAAAATATAGATTTAAGCAAAAGTAAAATAGTAGTGAATAAAATTATTCCTAATACTCCTTACAGTCTATTTATTCCACATGAACACCTCATATTAACTAACAAACCTTGTTGCTCATGAAAACGGAATACCACATAAAAAAAAATAGGATTTTAAAACCATCGCAAGATTTTTCTTTTCTTAGAGCTGAAGGTTTAAAATATATAGAAACACTTTCTCATAAATTATGGACGGATTATAATACGCACGACCCAGGAATTACAATTTTAGAGGTATTAGCTTATGCTATTAGTGAATTAGGATATCGTACAAATTTTGATATTCAAGATTTATTATCAGATGAAAATGGGAATATTAATAATGGTACTTTTTTCTCAGCAAGAGAAATATTAACCAATGCGGCTTTAACCAACTTAGATTATAGAAAATTATTTATAGACATTGAAGGGGTAAATAATGCTTGGATAATACATCACCAAGAAATTAAAGATGATTTAGGGTATTATAAACCTTTAACTAATGAAATTCCTATTTATCTTAATGTGAAAGAAGATAAACTTAGTCTAAAAAATAAAGACAAATATAATAATTCACTATCCAAACTACCTATACGTGGTTTGAATAAAGTAATTGTAGAATTTAGTGACAATATAGAATATGGAGAATTAAATAAAGTTAGTACACTGTATTCTTGGTCAAAAGACGATCAGTTTATTGAAGTAAAAATTGTTCCCGAATTTAATGCTTGGACAGATGAAAAAGCTTTTCTGTTAAAAGACATAAACACGCTTGGTAAAATTACAGGAAAAACCGTAAAAATAGTAGATGAGGTTGTGAAAATTACTGTGAAACAAAAGGTAAACCCATTACAAACACACACATTTACTGTAGTACCTCAAGATAATACGGAGCTTACTGAATTAAAAATTCATTTTGAAAAAAGTGATCCAATAATTGATGTTATAGAAACTTTTTTGGGTAAAAAAGAAGCTTTTGATATTACACTTATTAAAATAAAAGAAAGATTAAATAACAATAGAAATTTTACTGAAGATTGGTTATGTATTGATATTGTATCTGATATTGAAATAGGAATTTGTGCTGATATTGAATTAGAGACAACTGCTGATGCAGAAGAAGTATTGGCTAAAATACAGCAAACTATAGATTTTATTTTAAATCCTCCTATTCGTTTTTATACTTTAAATCAGATGTTAGATAAAGGGTTTAATCCTAAAGAAATTTTCTCAGGACCACAATTAGAGCATGGTTTTTTAATTGATAAAGAAATAGAAAACACCCAACTTCCAACATGTATTCATGCGTCAGATATAATTGCAGATTTAATGGGTGTTGAAGGGGTGAAAGCAGTGAATAATTTAATGTTAACTGCTTATAATGAATTAGATAACCCAATAGAAAATGCTAAAAGTGAACCATGGTGCATACAACTTAATGGTAAACAGAAACCAGTTTTTAACTTACAAAAATCAAAATTATTACTCTTTAGAGATGGAATACCATTTCTTATTCCTGATAAAAACGGACTAGAAATTGAACAAGGTATATATTATTTAAAAACGGAAAATGACACCTTTAAATTAGAAGGGCATGATAAAGATTTTCCAAAACAAAAAGGAACACATTATCAACTTGATAAATATTTTACTATTCAAGATGACTTTCCTGAAACGTATGGAATTGGTAAAGGACAATTGTCTAATAAGGCAACTGAACTGCGTAAAGCACAAGCAAAACAATTAAAAGCATATTTACAGCATTTTGATCAAATGTTAGCTGATTTTTTTAATCAACTTTATAAAGCTAAAGATCTATTTGATATCAATCCAATTGAGGAAACATATTTTCCACAGTATTTGAAAGAAATATCTGGAATTGAAGCAAAAGACTTTAGTGAAGAAGTATATGCAAAAACATTTAAAGAGGTTTTATCTCCTTCAGAAAAAAAAGAAAGAAGATCTGTTTATGAAGATAAAAAGCTTTTTTATAACCGTAGAAATAGAGTATTAGATCATCTTTTAGCTCGTTTTGGAGAATCATTTAATGACTATAGTTTTATGATGTTTACCATGCAGCAAAATGCACAAGGACTAGCAGAATTAGCGATTCAAGAAGAAGAACTAATAACAGATAAACAAAATTTCTTAAGCCAATACCCAAAACGTAGTTATGGCAGAGGTTTAGGGATTAATTATTGTCAAGAAAAATCAATAAATCTATTACATGAATGGGGAATAGGAGAACGTGGAGGTTATGAAAACCGCATTGCTGGGTTATTAGGTATTAATAATACTTATTTAAAAAATATTGTTGATATACAGCCTAAAACAACCTGGAAATATGAAACAGAGATAGGTATATTACAATTTAAGCTTTTTAATAACAATTCTTTAACTTTAGAAGAGCGTTGGGAATTAGCACACCTACTTATAAATAATAGTAGTTCTTATCGAGTTTCAAATACAGCAAATAATCGTATTCATTTTATAAATAAGAATGGAAAACGAATAGTACAATTGATAAAGAATTTTAATTCTAAAAAAGATGCAAATGACTATATCTCAAAATTGTACCAAGCAATAAATACACGATTAGAAAATTTTTATTGTATTGAACATCTATTATTACGCCCATTATTTCCAGATAATGAATTATTATCTGTCTGTTTAAATGATGATTGTAATTTAGAAGTAAACAATGATCCATATTCATTTAAAGTAACAATGGTATTGCCTGGTTGGTTAGCACGTTTTAGAAATAGGCACTTCAGAAAATATGCAGAACAAATAATTAGACAAGAAGCACCAGCTCACGTATTAATGAAAATTTGTTGGGTTGGACAAGAGGATATGATACGCTTTCAAGAAGTATATTCTAAATGGATTGAAGCATATAAAACACTTAAAGAAATCTATTGCAATGAGTCTTTAGATGAATCTGTAAAGAATTTATATAGCTCGGCATTAGCAGCTCTTATTATACAATTAAAAGAACTTAATTCTATTTACGATGAAGGTACATTATATGACTGTAAAGAAAGTGAGTTAGATAACCCTATCATATTAAACAACAGTTCCTTGGGGACATTACAAAATATACAATCATGACACTACTAAATACAAAATATCCTATTTTTGAAGCCGATCAGGTGCTTAGTCAAAAGCATTTAAATGGACTGGTGAGTTATCTTGAAGAACAAGATAGAGCTTCACGAATCCATCTTTTAGGTATGGGAATTGTGTGTGGACTGGAATTACAAAAACCGAATGCCACTACAATAAATATTAGCTGTGGAACTGGAATTACATCCTTAGGATTTTTAATTCCATTTGAAGCTGGTAGTTATACTTATTATAAAAAAACAACAATCTCTGATAACTTTTTAGCTCCTGATTTTGGTAATGAAAATTACTTAAAAGAAATCTACAAATACCGTAGTTCAGAGATTTTGGATGAAGAAACAGCAATAACTGAAGGTTTTTATCATTCTCTAGGAGAAATTGAAGAACTTATAAAAGAAACAGATCTTAAAAAAGAAAACAATAGCGTTAAAAAGGTTGAAAAATTAACAACAGCTATTTTAAAAGATAAAATAGTAATGCTTTTGTTAGAGGTGAATTTAATGAATGAAAAAAACTGTGTTACTACAGATTGTAAAGAAAGTGGAAAACATATTGAGTTTAAAATTAGACCATTATTAATAAAACAAAGCTTTATTAAAAAATTCCCTTTAGGTTTAAATGAGTGTGTAAATTATCATTTTGATACGCTTGTATTGCCTAGATATAATACTCCTAAAACTAATCTTGTAACAGGTGCTCAAGTTCTTTCATTGTTTGATGAGCTTATAGATTCATCCAAAAACAACATTAGTAAAGTTATAAAAAAAGTATATGAACGTTATTATAATTCTTTTAGTTCCTTATCAAAATATGGACGATTAGGAAATGTATTAACTAGGATAGAATTAATACAACAAAATATAAATAATTTTCATAAACAATATGTTTGGGATTGGATGGCTGACATAGTAGCAACTTATAATGAAATTGTTACTTTTCATACTTGTCACCCAGAGGTATGTTGTCCTAATAAACAAAAATTCCCATTTCATCTATTATTGGGGAGTACAGAGTTTTCAACAAAAGAATTACCTCTAGATAGTAATTTACATTATTTTAGAACAACCTTTATTAAAACAGGTATTTTAGCTCAAACTGATAATAATAAAATAGAATTACAAATTCTGTTAGAGAAATTAATTCATCAGATTGACTATTTTAGTTTACGGGAAAATGAAGTAGAAAAAAAAGGAATTAAAATAACACCATCATTATTAGGTAGTCAACAACTATCTGAAAGAGCAATTCCATTTTATTATAATGAAATAAAAGATTTAAATAATAAATGGTCTCCAAAACTCACTTTTAAAAACAAACAACATAATATACTTAGTTATCATTCTGAAGAATACAACCCAGATAATGATGCTATAAATATTCCATTAAAATTTGATATAGAATCTTATAACTTTTTTAGAATAGAAGGGCATGTAGGGCAAGAGTACACTTATGCTTTAAAAACTTTAGAAGCCATTAAAAATTCTTATAGATTACCTTTTAAAGTTATTGCTTTAAATGCAACGGAATATGAAAATAAACGACTAGATATTAGCATATTTAAAGGTGATTTTGGTGATATGGAATTAGATTATGATTTAGTTAGTAGAGATTGGGAAAATGTAATTGGAAAATTAATAGACTGGTTTGAAGATAATTATAACGCTATTACTCCTTATTTTAGTAACACAACAATTCTAAACATTTTTATAAGAGATTTAAAAAAAGGAAGAAATTTAATGAAGGAATCTTTAGTTGAGTTTATTAAGATATACTACACTTTTATTAATACTTATGAAAAAATAGAGGGAAAAGCAGAAGAACAAAGAGAAGCAATTTTTAAAAATTTACCTAACGATAAAAACCCAACTTTTGCTGAAGATCTTATAGATCATTTAGATGCGATTGTATTGGTTTGTCAAAAAGGAGAATTTAGAGCATTATTTCAAGCTGCTCAAGAAAAATGGACTACCATTGGAGAAGACATAACCTTGAAGAAATTTATAGAGAAACATCCAGGTATGGAACATAAAGCAGGTGTTTCAAAAGGAGGAACATTTATAATGATTTATCAAGATGCAACAGCTTATAAAAGCAAGGATATTTTCACTAAAGATGAAAAAAAGAAGATAGTGAAATATAAAGGTATTGTAAATGTATCTAAAACAACAGGTACACATTTAGCGAACTTTAAAAAAATGTTTTCAAGTTACGCCTCAACTCAATTGCCAAAAGAAAAAGCAACACATTTAGAAAAATATATTGATACTTTCATACAAAAGCAGCCAGAATTAGAAGCAATAGAAACTACTATTGAAACAATTCCTAATCAAATTATTTTAGCTGATTTTTTCTTGCCTTATATATGCTGTTCAAATGGAAATAACATAAATCTAATACTAGAAAATGCAAATACTGAACCAATAGTTGCAGATTTTGATGGAGATGATTTTGATAAAAACGACTTTTTCACAAATAAACTATAACTAAAAAATATATAATTATGCCAACAACAAGAAATCAAGCTGTAAAAGCTATAAATGAAATACAAGATGGAATAGGAAATAAAGCAGAAAGAGTAAGAGAAACTTTAACTAAGGTATTGGAATATACAGAATCCACACCTATTTCAAATACAGAACAACAAGGTTCTTTTCACTTTTTTGTTAGTGGAATTGATGAAGGAAGGAATAAATTAGAATCGTCCTTAACAGGATTTAAAGGAGAGGCTGGAGACTTATTCAATTTTAATTTTGAATTAGGAATTCGTAAAATAAACGATTTAAACAAGTATCTTTTTTCTCTTGAAACAGATAGAGAAGAAGAGTTAAAAGAGATTATAACTAAAATACAGAAAAATAAACTTGTTTTCAGTTTTGTTGTTCCAGTAGACATAACAACAACTACCAGAGCTACCAATGCTAATGCTGCTACACAGGCAAAACAGCATTTACCATTATCTATTACAATTACTTTTATAAGTAATTCAGATGGGTTATGGGTTGAATTTGATTTTTTAGGATTCTCAAGTTTACCTGAAATGAAATTTTCTTCGGCTAAAGTAAAAACAACAGTTTGCCTACATGCACCTAATTCATAAACATAGCATTCATATTAACTGTTCAAAAGAACAAACTGCACATCTTTTAAAAGATGAAGTTGCGGATGTACTGAAATATAATCTATATCCTAAACTAGATACTCTTATTAAACAATATGATAACCCAAACAATGTTATATCTATTGATTATTTACCCATTACTATTCCAAATACAAATTTAAAAAACTGGAAAGAAAAATTAGTAGAGGAGAGTCTTTCTCAAGTTGAAACGTATTTTCAATCTAATATTAACAGTATTAATTATCAAAATGACGGAGCCGTAAATAGCAATCAAAAAATAGATTTCAAGCTATATACACAACAATTATTTATAGATTATTTGTTAACCGGTACACTAAAAAGTAATGCTATTTCTGAAGAATTATTAGTTATTTATCATGAATTGGTAGTTGATAATGTATTTGCTCAAAAACTAATGAATAATTTAGCAAATAATATACCAGCTATATTAAGGTGGAGTTTAAATATTCCAGAAGACATTCACCAAAAATTAACATTATTATTTACTGAAGATAATTCGTTAATAGGATTTCAAAATGAAATTAAAAAAATAAAAATATCCAATCTTAAACATTATGAAAATTTATTTAATTATTTCTACTGGTTAGCTTTTTTTAAAAGAAATAATAGATTAATAAAATCAGAAAAAGAAACAATAATTAGAGATTGCCACAACTATTTTGGATTTAATTCTAGTGCAACAAAGAATATAGTTCATCATTTAAAAACCACTTTTAAAAAAGAAACTTATTTAAGTAGTTTAATAGAACAGTTTTCAATAAATGATTTTAGTAAAAATGAAATTGCAAGAAGTAAACAAGACAATGATTTAAATAATGTTATAACTAAAGTTCTAGAAGATTATAACAATCTGAAAGAAAAAGAAGCAATTACAGAATATTGGTATATCATAAATTCTGGATTAATAATTCTTCATCCTTTTTTAAAATTATTGTTTAAAAACATAGGGTATTTAACAAAAGATAATCATTGGAAAAATACGCAAGTAAAGCATAGAGCAGTGCTTTTATTACAATACCTTATTATAGGTAAAGAGGACGTTTTTGAAAATGATTTAATCTTAAACAAAATACTCTGTGGAGTTCCTATTAACCAACCGGTTATTACGGATTGGAAAATTACTTCAGACGAAAAAAAACAATGTGAGAGTTTATTAAAATCGGTTATTGAACATTGGAAAGTTTTAAAAAACACATCAGTTTCTGGATTACAAGAAAGTTTTTTACAACGAAATGGAAAGCTTGAAATAATAGCAAATGGAAATTATAAACTTGTAGCAGAACAACAAAGCATAGATATACTGCTTGATCAATTACCCTGGGGGTTGGGAATGATAAAAACTCCTTGGATGAAGGAACTCTTAAACTGTTATTGGACTTGATTTAACAAACCAAAGGAGTTGATTAAGAATTTAAAATTTATTACTAACTAAAACAATAAACTATGAAAGCAGTACACAAAAATCACTATTGTAACCTACCTATGATAAAAAGTAGAAATTTTGAGGTAGGAATGAATCCAATTAGGATGGAAGCCATTATTATGATGGAAAAAAAATGGGTAGCAGGAACAGTATTAAAGTACTATTTTTTTAAAGACAACTCTTTTTTTTCAACAGTTACAGATAGTACAGGCAATCAAAGAAATAACTTATGGAAAGGAACCAATACAGAGGAGGTAGCGGTTAAAAATGGTTTTAAAAAATGGAAAAGCTTAGGTATAGGTTTAGAATTTGAAGAAACAAGCAACATATTAGAATCTCACATTCGCATTGGTTTTGCCAAAGGAGAAGGAGCCTGGTCTTATGTAGGAAGAGATAGCTGGGGGATTCCCAAAGAGCAAAGAACAATGAATTTTGGCTGGGATATAATAAACGACCAGGATACTATTTTACATGAAATAGGCCATGCTTTAGGGTTGCCACATGAACATCAAAATCCTAATGCAGGTATTATATGGAATGAAGAAGCTGTTTATAATGAATTGGCAGGGGCCCCTAATTTTTGGAGTAGAGATAAAACCTTCCATAATATTATCAGAAAAATAAACCCTGATATAGTGCAAGGTTCTAGTTGGGATCCAAACTCTATTATGCATTATCCTTTTGGAAATGGTATGATTATGTCTCCATCACAATATCAAAATGGATTATTTCCAGAAGACGGACTTTCAGAACGTGATATTACTTGGGTAAAACAATTTTATCCTAAAATAGATAAACGAACTTTTTTAGATATAAAACCATTTCATTCAGAGGTAATTTCTTTAGCAAATGGAGAGCAGGCTAATTTTGTATTTATACCAGAAGAAACCAGAACATACACCATTCAAACTTTTGGATTTATGGATACAGTTATGGTTTTGTCTGAAGTTGTAGATGGAGAAAACGAATATATTTCTGGTGATGATGATAGCGGAGAAGATAGAAATTCACATATAAATTTAAAGCTATTAAAAAATAAAAAATACATCATTAATTTAAAGCTTTACTATAAAACCAGTGCAGGAAATACTTGTATAATGGTTTGGTAATATGATTTTTGAATACTTATTTAAATTAATAACTCAGACATTGGTGAAGTTAAAGATCTTACTTTTAATTATTTAATTATAAGAACAACAAGGTTTCTAATGGGCTTGTAAACTTTAGGAATAACCATAAATTTTAGAAATTATGAACACTGTAATATTTCAAAAAAAAGAAAATAGAGCGAATAACCAAGCAGCATCAAAAAAGAACAATCCTTTTTTTAGTCCGTTAGTTGTTCAAAAAAAACTAAGTATTGGTGCATCAGACGACGCTTATGAAATAGAAGCAGATAGTGTTGCAGATAAAGTAGTAAACATGTCAGATGCTCAGGTGCAAGCAAAATTACAAACTGGTGCTTTAGTACAACGTAAATGCTCTGATTGTGAAAAGGAAGAAATCCAAAAAAAACCAATAGCAGAAAGTATTTCGCCATATATTCAAAAATCAGCATTAAGTTCATCGGGAGAAAGTACAGCTTCAAACCAAATTTCTTCGCAAATTAACAGTAGCAAAGGAAGTGGAAATAATATGAGTAATAATACTCGTAATTACATGGAAAGTCGTTTTGGAACGGACTTTTCAGATGTGAAAATTCATACAGGAAGCAATGCAATTCAATTATCAAAAGAATTAAATGCACAAGCTTTTACTGTGGGGAATGATATTTATTTTAATGAAGGGAAATACAATCCGAGTTCTAATTCTGGCAAACATTTATTGGCACATGAGTTGACGCATACTTTGCAGCAGGGTGGGATTCAAAGGAAGATGATACAAAAATCAGTTGAAACTAATGATGTTAGCTGTGGAAATTATGATCCAGACCACCCCACAATGAGGGTTATAGGTAATTTAGATCCTGTAGGATTCATAGAAACTGCAAATAATACTGCAATATCTTATTTAGACAATGTGATTTTAGAATTAGAATATTATAGAAATGAAATTGTAAATAAAGGAGAAACACCTGGTTGGCCCACATTTTCTGATTGTTTTGGCACCTCAATTAATCTTAGATTTAGAAGATTTAATTCTGAAAATGATTCATTTTGGAGGGGAAGCAGAGGAGCTACTAGATTAATACATTGGTATTCTGAAATACGTAGAATTTTGGCTAGTGGAACTATGAAATATACCTGTATTACAGATTATGCCTTTTGCGGAACCGATACATGGGCTGGTGCTAGTTTTGGTCTACGAAGAATATATTTTTGCTTACCGTTTTGGAATAGCTCAACTTTACCGGATAGAGCTTTAACAATAATTCATGAGACCTCTCATACATTTTTTAATACAAGTGACTATAATGGTAGAACTATGGGGAATGCACATTGTATAGAGCAATTTGTAGCAGATATAAATAATATTGCTATTAGTGATGAATTTGAATCTGCCTGTGGTGGTAAAAATAACTCTTGCAGCTAAAAAAAGTAACTTTAAAAAATATTTGATTTAACATTTTTTGATTATTTATTAAATATAATAGATATGAATTAATTTTCATAAAATAATTATCTACACAAAATAATAAATAAGTAAAAAAATCTGATGCATTATTGTTTTGCTTAAAATGGATTATAATGAGACAAATTTAAATCACTAAAATAATATTGTTTTAGATTGGGTAATACATAAATTAAACGAACTAAGAAATGTAAATAATAGGATGAGTTTACTGTTGAGTCTTATTAATCAGTATGTAAAAAGGAGTTTATACTTTAAGAAAATGTTTTTATAAAATAAGAAACCTATGCCATTTCAAAATCTAAGAAAATACATCATTCAACAATTACAAGAAGAACAGGGGAGGGAAACTTTAGATTTTCGTAATACTTTTTCTGAAATATTACAACGAGAAACTTCTCAAGAAGAAGCTTTAATTATTTTAATGGTATTGGCTCCTCATGTTTTTTCCGGTTTTTATGAAAGTATTTTTAATGAACTACATCCTAATGGAGGAGAATTTCCAGAATGGGGAGGTATTAAAGATGAGCAATATAGAAGCATGCAACCTACCGGAGAGACTATTCAACATATTACAGGAAGAAATGATGTTAAAAAACGATTATTACTACAATCATATTTTGAAACGGAACATTGGTTTTTTAAAGAGCAAATTTTATATATATCTTCGGTAAAAGAAGGAATGCCTTTTATGAGTGGAAAAATTATTTTACCACAAGAAAGCCTTAGTTTATTAATGTATGGAAAACTGCTGAAACCAAAATTTGGACCTGATTTCCCTGCAAAAGAGCTTTCTACATTAATGGAGTGGGAAGATTTAGTTTTAAATAAAAAAACGCTTGTACAAATTGATCAGTTGCGCTTGTGGATTAAGCACCATAAAACCTTACGTGAAGACTGGGCAATGGAAAAACGAGTTTCTCCTGGGTATAAAGCATTGTTTTACGGCCCGTCAGGAACTGGAAAAACATTAACAGTGTCGTTATTAGGAAAAGAATTTAATCGTCCTGTTTATCGTATAGATTTATCACAAATAGTATCTAAATATATAGGAGAAACTGAAAAAAATCTTGAAAAAATATTTATTAGAGCAGAAAATAAAGATTGGATACTTTTTTTTGATGAAGCAGATTCTTTATTTGGAAAGCGCACCAATACTCGTTCTGCTCAAGATCGTTTTGCAAATCAAGGGGTAAGTTATTTATTACAACGAATTGAAAATTTTAATGGAGTAGTAATTTTGGCTAGTAATTATAAAAATAATATTGACCAGGCATTTATACGTAGGTTTAATGCCATGATTATGTTTACAAAGCCCAATGCGCAAGAAAGATTACAACTATGGAAAATGGCAATTCCAAAACCTATTTCTGTCGATGAAAATTTACTAAAAAAATTAGCAGAAGCTTACGAACTGACTGGAGCTCAAATAGTGAATACAATAACATATAGCTGCTTACAGGCTGCTGAAGAGAAAGAAAAAAAAATATCAAGAGAAAATATTCTAAACGCTATAAGAATAGAGTTTCAAAAAGAAGAGAAAATGTTTACAAAACTGCATTGATTAAATTTTTTTTTGTTTTATAAAACGAATAAAAAGGTTGTTATATTTTTTTAAAGTCTAGATTTAGCTTTGAGAGTAACTTTGAATATATCTTTTTGATTTTATTATCATGAATGAATTATAAAAAAAATATAATTAAAAAAAGGAGAATAGAAATTGTATATGTAATAATAAAACCAAACAAATTATGAAAACAATTAGATACCGCAGTACAGGTAGTGATGTTCATTTACTAGAAGAAATATTAGTAGAATTAGGATACACCGTAGTTATTTCTAATTATTTTGGTTTAGACAGTCAAAATGCCATAATGGATTTTCAGAAAAAAAATGGTTTGATTATAGATGGTATTGTAGGTGCAAAAACCTGGTCTAAACTTATTGAAGCACAAAATGCTTTAATTATATTTAATGATAAATTTTTATCAGAGAATGACTTACAAGATTTTGCAGATCATTATAATTTAGAATTAGCAGTTGTTAAAGCTGTAAATGAAATAGAAAGCTTAGGGAAAGGGTTCTTACTTGATGGACGTCCACGTATTTTATTTGAAGGCCATATTTTTTGGAAAGAGTTAAAAAAGAGAGGTCTTAACCCCGAAGATTTTGTTTCAAATAACACAAAAAATGTACTCTATGAAAAATGGGCTAAAAAGTATTATGAAGGAGGGAAACAAGAGTATGATAGACTTGAAAAAGCTGCAGGAATGAGTGATATAGATGCTGTACACGAAGCTGCATACGCATCTGCTTCCTATGGATCCTTTCAAATAATGGGTTTTAATTTTAAATTAGTTGGCTTTCCAAGTATTGATAGTTTTGTATCACAAATGTACACACATGAAAAAGCGCATTTATCTGCTTTTGGTAAATTTTGCGAAGCAAATAGACTTATTCATCATCTAAAATCTAAAAATTGGGCATCTTTCGCTAAAGGTTATAATGGTGCTGCCTATGAAAAAAACAAATATGATATAAAATTAGAGAATGCATATAATAAATATAAGTTATGGAATTAGTTAGTACTATATCAAGTTTTATAATAACCTTATTCTTAATATGGTTAAATAGGTAAATTGATTAATGCTTTCAATTTAAGCATATTGACAGAGAAAATGTAATTTCTAATCTAGATGAGATTTTATCTTTTCAATTTTTTAATCTCATAAAAAAGAAGGTTAAATATATTGTTGAAGTAATTTTTTTTGTTCTTCTTAATAAAGTTAGAATTAATTTATTCTCATTTTAATTGATATTCTAACTTAATTTAAGTAAATTAGTATCACGCTATTGGTTGAAGATTCATCTTAAATAGTATTTAATTTTTAATTTTTAGCAATAAGTAAAATTATTTAGCATATTGTATTTTACCTTTTTATACAATTAAATTAACAGGTTGAAAGACCTTGAAGTGCCGTAGATAAAGAGTAGGAGGTAAAAAAACATATATTTTTAAATAAATATTTTTTTTTATAATTAGTTATAATTAAAAAATAATATTATGTTTACAGAATAAATAAAGAAAGTTATTTTGATTGAAATAAGTTTCTTCCCCATAAAATTGCCCCCCCTGCAATTAATATTACCCCTAAGTATTTTTAATAACCCCCTTTAGTAGTTGCAATACCCCTTTTGTAATTACAACAACCCCAAAATTAATAGTATCTATTTAATTAGATATACATTTTTTAGAAAGACAAATTATGTGACTTTCAGGGCGAAGCCATGGAATTCAATAAAAATAAAGATTAAATAAATTTTATAATTATAGGGATTAAAAATTAGTAAACTCAATTGAAATATCTAAAAATTCCATAGTTATTTAAAAGTGAAAATTATTATTAATTCTAAAATTAAATGTTATATGGAAGATTGGTATGTTTTATATACAAAACCTAAGAAGGAAAAGAGGGTTGCTGAAGAATTAAGTAATATAGGAATTAAAGCCTATTGTCCAATGATTGTTGAAACACGTCAATGGTCAGATAGAAAGAAGAAAGTAACAGTTCCATTAATACCAAGTTATGTTTTTGTTCAATTGCCAGAAGTTGAACGTAGTAAGGCTTTTTCTGTTCAAGGAATTGTTCGTTATATGTATTGGTTAGGAAAACCGGCAATAGTATATAATAGAGAGATTACCGAAATTCAAAAATGGATTAAAAATGAGACAATGGATTTTAAACTTCAAAATTTAAGTCCGGGAGATAAATATACAATTAAAGAAGGGCATTTTAAAAATCTAGAAGGAATTGTAAACGAGGTGAATGGTAATCGAGTTCAAATAATATTGAAAGGATTAGGTCTTAAAATTACCATGCAAAAGAAGAGATAGATTTTAGTTCATTTATTTAATACGAATTTAAAATTGTATAAAATAAAACAAACTGGAATTAGTAACCTATTATAAAATATCAATTTATTAGAGGTTCATATAAAGTTTTTATTTAACAAGAATCTCAATCAACTAAGCATTTTGTAAATCACATTTATGTGATTTATGTGGCGAAGCCATGAAATTACAAACTTTAAAAAAAAAATTATGAAAAAAACTCAAATTATTTTATTCGTTCTGTTAATAGTATTTACTATTACTTGGTCATTCGTTGTTTTTAGCAGTGTTAGAAATTTCTAATTAATAAGTATAAAAGATTATTAATGTACATCTTATAACTTAATTATATTTAAGTGTGATGTATAAAATTAAAATTAATTTTTAATGTTTAGGAAAAAACAATAAATTAAATAAAACTAAAGGTAGTTTTGTATTTGATAATATAATATGAAGAATTTGTCCCCACGTCAAGTTATAAATAGGGTATTGACCTAATTAGAATTTCTAGTTAGGTGAATACCCTATTTTTTTATATTACTATCTTAAAAAAATAAAAAATGAATCAGATAACACATGTAATTTTAACAGGAGGAATTGGAAGTAGATTATGGCCTTTATCAAGGAAAAGTCAACCCAAGCAGTACTTAGATTTATTTGAAAATAAATCATTGTTCGAAATGACTGTGGAAAGAAATTCAGGTTTAGTTAACAATATTATAGTTGTTGGAAATGTAGATAATTGTCATCTGAGTCGGGAAATTCTTCAAAAAACCAAAACAGGTTATATAGATATTATAGAGGCAACACCCAGAAATACAACTGCGGCAATTGTATTTGCTGCATTGGCAGCTGATGTTAATGATATTTTAATTGTTACACCATCTGATCACGTAATTGAAGGCCATTTGGCATATGAAGAAACAATTAAAAATGCTGTTGAAAAGGCAAAAGATGATTTTATAGTAACTTTTGGAATTGTGCCTACCAAACCAGAAACAGGTTATGGATATATTGAATATAAAGATGATGAAGTACTTTCTTTTGTGGAAAAACCAAATTTAGAAAAAGCACAAGAATATTTAAAAAGTAATCAATTTTTATGGAATAGTGGTATGTTTTGCTTTAAAGCAAGTGTTATTTTAGAAGAAATAAAAAAGTTTACCCCAGATATTTATGAAAAGGCAAAAATAGCGTGGAATCATAATAAAAATGGAAATTTAGATTTAAATTTATCATTAGAAATACCAGCAATAAGTATAGATTATTCAGTGATGCAAAAAAGTTCCAAAATTAAGGTTGTACCAGCAACTTTTCAATGGTCGGATTTAGGTTCATTTGAATCTTTATATGAGTATTTAGCATCAAAAGACTATCCTATTGATGCTAGTGGAAATATGGTAATTGGCTCAGATTTATATACAGCATTTGTAGGTGTTAAAAATGCAATTTTTGTACATACACCATCAGCCAATTTAATACTACAAAAAGAAGTTTCTCAAAAAGTTAAGGATATTTACAACAGTTTAGAAAAAGAAAATTCAGATTTATTATATTAAAAAAAAACAATTATGAGCAAGAAAACAGCATTTATTACAGGGGTTACAGGTCAAGATGGTGCCTATTTAAGTGAATTTTTATTAAAAAAAGGATATGAAGTTCACGGCTTAAAGAGACGTTCTTCACTTTTTAATACAGATAGAATTGATCATTTATACCAAGATCCTCATATTGAAAACAGAAACTTTGTTTTACATTATGGAGACATGACAGATAGTACAAATTTAATTCGTTTGATTCAAGAAATTCAACCAGATGAAATCTATAATTTGGCAGCAATGAGTCATGTAGCTGTATCTTTTGAAACACCTGAATATACAGGGAATGCTGATGGATTAGGAACGTTAAGAATTTTAGATGCAGTTCGTTTATTAGGTCTTGAGAAAAAAACAAAAATTTATCAGGCTTCAACATCAGAATTGTATGGAAAAGTACAAGAAGTTCCACAAAGTGAAACTACACCTTTTTATCCACGTTCTCCATATGCAGTTGCTAAAATGTATGCTTATTGGATTACGGTAAATTATAGAGAAGCATATAATATGTATGCATGTAACGGTATCTTATTTAACCATGAATCACCAATACGAGGAGAAACATTTGTAACCCGTAAAATTACAAGAGCTACGGCACGTATAGCTTTAGGTTTACAAGATAAAGTTTATTTAGGTAATTTAGATGCACAACGAGATTGGGGACACGCAAAGGATTATGTGCGCATGATGTGGATGATTTTACAAGCAGATGAACCAGAAGATTGGGTAATTGCAACAGGGAAAACAACTTCAGTAAGAGAATTTGTGAGACTTAGTTTTGCTGAAGTAGGAATTGAATTAGAGTTTAAAGGAATTGGGATTGAAGAAAAAGCATATGTAAAAGCTTGTAACAATTCAGAATATCAGGTAGAAATAGGGAAAGAAGTATTAGCTGTAGATCCAGCATATTTTAGACCTACTGAAGTTGAATTATTAATTGGAGATCCCACAAAAGCAAACACAAAATTAGGATGGATACCAAAATATGATTTGCAACAATTAATTCAAGATATGATGCATGGTGATATTGATTTAATGAAAAAAGATAAATATTTACAACAAAATGGATACAAAACCTTAAACTATTTTGAATAATGTTTGGAATTGAGAAGATGAAATATTTAAGTTAGAAGTATAGGTCTTTGTAAAGATGTGTTTCTATAGAATAAAAAGCAAGACTTCGGCAATGTCATATTAACTAATATATTACTTTATCATCCAATACTATTTAAACAAAAGAACAATGAATAAAACAGATAAAATATACATTGCAGGTCACAGAGGAATGGTAGGCTCAGCAATATGGCGAGCTCTAACCACTGCTGGTTATACTAATATAATTGGTAAAACTAGTGCAGAGCTTGATCTTCGTAATCAAGCTGATGTTCGTTCCTTTATAGCTAGTGAAAAACCAGTAGCTATTATTGATGCTGCAGCAAAAGTAGGTGGGATCTTAGCCAATAGTGAAAATCAATTTGAGTTTTTATTAGAGAATCAACAAATTCAAAATAATTTAATTCAGGAAGCACATACTAATAATGTAGCAAAATTCATTTTTTTAGGAAGTTCTTGTATTTATCCTAAATTGTCACCTCAACCACTTAAAGAGGAGTATTTATTAACAGGTTCTTTAGAACCAACAAATGAAGGATATGCAATTGCTAAAATTTCAGGTGTAAAACTCTGTCAATTTATTCGCAATCAATACAAAAAGGATTTTGTAAGTTTAATGCCAACCAATTTATATGGTCCATTTGATAATTTCGATTTAAAATCTTCTCATGTTTTGCCCGCAATGCTTCGTAAATTTCATGAAGCTAAAATAAGTAATAATTCTGTTCAACTTTGGGGTAGTGGAAAACCAATGCGTGAATTTTTACACGTAGATGATTTAGCAAAAGCAGTACTTTTTACATTAGAAAATATTTTGCCAGAACATTTATACAATGTAGGAACAGGAACTGATATTACTATTAAACAATTGGCAGAAACCATTCAGGAAATTACGGGACATAGAGGTGAAATTGTATGGGATAGAGAAAAACCTGATGGCACACCGCGTAAATTGTTAGATGTTTCTAAACTAAACAAATCGGGTTGGAAAGCTCAAGTAGAATTACAGGATGGTATTAAAGAAACCTATAAGTGGTTTTTAGAACATCAAGATTCTTTCAAACAATTGAAAATGAGTTAAGTTTTTAAAATTGTTATATAAAGTAATCAACATATTGCACTGATTTTTATTAACTCTGGCGAATCTTAAATTTTAGGTTCCGAAAATAAAATTTAAGCATAAAAAAATTAAAAGTGAGAATAACATGTTTTTATCACAGCTTATAATGGCAATAAAGAGTTAAAACAGTAAAAGCAGTTTGTAGAAGTATGTTTAATAAAAACAAAAAATAGTATTATGAAAGTAGGAATTACCTTTAGTTCGTTCGATTTATTACACGCTGGGCATATAAAAATGCTAGAAGAAGCCAAAAGCCAGTGTGACTATTTAATATGTGGATTACAATCAGATCCAACCATAGACAGGCCAGAAAAAAATAAACCGGTTCAAACAGTTGTAGAACGTTATATACAATTAAAAGGTTGCAAATTTGTAGATGAAATTGTGCCTTATACAACAGAGCAAGATTTGGAAGATATTTTAAAATCTTTTAAAATTGATTTACGTATTATAGGAGATGAATATGAGCATAAAGATTATACTGGTAAATCCTATTGTATAGAAAATGACATTCAACTATATTTTAATCGCAGAGATCATAGATTTTCAAGCAGTGGACTACGTAAGGAAGTTCATAAACGTGAAAATAATAAATAGAAAAGTTTGTAAGAAGTTTAATTAATCATACTGAAATTATCTAGTAATTAATCGCTTAAATTTATTTAAAAAGAAAAAATTTATATGAAATTAGTAATTATAGGAACAGGTTATGTAGGCTTGGTGTCGGGTACTTGTTTTTCAGAAATGGGAAACACAGTAACATGTGTAGATATAGATACAGAAAAAGTTGAAAATTTAAAAAAAGGAATCCTTCCTATTTATGAGCCAGGTTTAGAAGCTTTGGTTTTAAAGAATGTAAAAAATAAGAACTTAAAATTCACAAATAGTTTACCAGAAGCAATAAAAGATGCCAGTATTGTATTTATAGCAGTTGGTACACCAATGGGTGATGATGGTTCAGCAGATTTACAATATGTTTTGGCAGTTGCGAAAGAAATCGGAGCAACTATGCAGAAAGAACTTATTGTTGTAGACAAATCAACCGTTCCAATTGGTACGGCTGATAAAGTAAAAGTTACAATACAAGATGAATTAGATAAACGAGAGAAAAATATTTTGTTTCATATGGTATCTAATCCTGAATTTTTAAAGGAAGGAGCGGCAATTAATGACTTTATGAAGCCAGATAGAGTAGTAATAGGTTCAGATAATGAAGATGCAGAAGAAAAAATGAAGCAATTATATGCCCCATTTTGTATGTCGCATGACCGATTTATAGCAATGGATATTCGTTCTGCAGAAATGACAAAATATGCCGCGAATGCAATGTTAGCTACAAAAATTTCATTTATGAATGAAATAGCAAATATATGTGAGCGAGTTGGAGCAGATGCCAATATGGTACGTACGGGGATAGGATCAGATAAAAGAATAGGTTATAATTTTATTTATCCAGGAGCTGGTTATGGAGGTTCTTGCTTTCCAAAGGATGTAAAAGCATTGCAAAAAATTGCAGCAGAGCACAATTATGAAGCAAAAGTAATTACAGCAGTTGAAGAGGTTAATGATGCACAAAAACTTGTAATTGCCCAAAAGGTAGTAAAACGTTTTGGTGAAGATTTAACTGGGCTTACATTTGGTTTGTGGGGCTTGGCTTTTAAACCAGGTACAGATGATATGAGAGAAGCACCAGCTATTTATGTAGTAAATGAATTGGTGAAAAGAGGCGCAACTATAAATGCTTATGATCCTAAGGCCATAGGAGAAGCTAAAAAAATGTATTTAAAGGGTGTTAAAAATATAAATTATGTAAGCTTTAAATACAATGCAGTTGAAAATGCAGATGCTTTAATTTTACTAACAGAATGGAAAGAATTTCGTTCTCCTGATTTTGAAGAGATTAAAAAGCAATTAAAATCCCCTATTATTTTTGATGGTAGAAACCAGTACAACAATTACAAATTAGAAGAAAAGGGATTTGAATATTATCAGATTGGGAAAAAGGATGAAAGATTAAAAATCACGCTTACTTTATAAATGAAAGAAGCAAAACGCGTAGCTAAAAATACGGGAATATTATACGTTCAAATGGCCATCACAGTGTTGATGTCTTTATATACTACACGTTTAATTTTAGCTGCTTTAGGAGCTGATGATTTTGGGATCTTTAATGTTGTAGGCGGGGCAATAGCGATGTTAACATTTTTAAATTTGGCAATGTCACAAGCTTCGCAGCGGTTTATGTCATTTGCTCAAGGTGAAGGAAATTTTAATAAACAAAAAAATATTTTTAATATTAGTTTGATATTACATTTTTTTATTGCCATTGCTGTAGTTATTTTATTAGAAATGGTAGGTTATTTTTTATTTGATGGTATTTTAAAGATAGATATAGAGCGTTTAGATGTTGCCAAACTTATTTATCAATTTTTAATAGTAAGTACTTTCTTTACTATTATATCTGTTCCGTATGATGCAATAATCAATGCGCACGAAAACATGTTGTTAGTGGCAATTTTGCGTATTATTGATACAGTTTTAAAATTAGTAATAGCCTTATTTATTACCAATACTAGTTCAGATAAATTATACATTTATGGGCTTTTAATGGCTTGTTTGTCTGTGTTTTTATTAATTCTTAGACAAATATATTGTCACAGGACATATAAAGAAGTTACCATTAATTTTAAAAAATATTTTAATAAACCATTATTTAAAGAAATGACCAATTTTGCTGGCTGGAGCTTTTTAGGTTCTTCCAGTAGTTTAATTACAAATTATGGTCAAGGTATTGTAATTAATATGTTTTTTGGTACTGCAGTAAATGCTGCACAAGGTGTTTCGGCGCAGATAAGCGGGCAATTGGGGACTTTTGCTAGGACTATGCTTAAGGCGTTAAACCCTATGATAGTTAAAAGTGAAGGGGCAGGTGATAGAAAATTAATGTTAAAAGCTTCATTTATTGGAAGTAAGGTTTCCTTTTTTCTTTTAACCATTTTTTACGTACCTGTGATATTAGAAATGCCTTATATTTTTGGGTTTTGGTTAAAAAAAGTACCCGAATATGCTATTTTATTTTGTCAATTATTGTTGGTGAGAAATTTAATAGAACAGCTCTTTCTTACATTAGCATCTTCAATTGCTGCTGTTGGAAATATTAAAAAATTTCAAACATATACTGCAATCCTCAATTTTTTACCTTTAGTAGTTGGTTATATATTATTTTCTTTTGGTTATCCACCTAATACATTATATATCGTATTTATCATTTACGCTATTTGTAATGCATTAATTACTCTATATTTTGGAAAAATAGAATGTGGCTTATCAATTAAGGAGTTTATAGAGACTGTAGTAATTAAAAGTGTTTTTTCTTTTCTAATAATATATTTAATAGCACTTATTCCTAATTATTTTTTATCAGAAGGTTTAAGGAGGTTTATAGTAGTTTTTTTAGTTAGTACCTGCTCCTTTATTATTGTTGTTTGGTTTATTGGCTTAACTAAATATGAAAAAAGTAATGTTACAAATATATTTCAAAATTTTTATTCAAAATATAATATAAAATTATAAATGAAAAATTATTCTATTTTTATAAGTTCATCCGATGCTTATAGTGATCTATGGCCTATTTTTTTTGATCTATTTCATAAGTATTGGCCAGATTATAAGGGGATTATATACTTAAATACTGAGAGTAAAATCTATAATCATTCAAAACTTAATATAGTTTGTACAAATGTAGGACAACAAAGTAGTTTTGGAAAAACATTTAGAAAAGGTCTTGATAAAGTTGAAACTGATGATGTATTATTGATGATGATTGATCATATTTTTATGGGGAATGTAAATAATGAGAAGTTGAAAGAGTATTTTAAATATTTTAAAAATCATGATATAGATTCAATGTGTTTGGTTAATCAAAATTATAGAGAATTAGAGAAAACTAAATTTAAGGATATTGAAATTATGGTTCCGCCCACAAAAGATATGTTTTCATTTCAAATTTCTTTTTGGAAAAAAAACATACTTTATGAAATGGCCTTACCACATGAAAACCCTTGGACTTCTGAGTGGTATGGGACAAAAAGAGCTAATAAAATGAAACTAAAGTTTACATGTCTATCTAAAGATGTAAAAACACCAATAATTTATGATTTAGCAGGTTGTTTACATAAAGGTAAATGGTTGGTAAATGCAAAAGAACACCTTGAGAGTATTAATTATAAAGTTGATTATAGTAAAAGAGGGTATTATATAAAACCTCTTTTAACACTAAAAAGCAGAATTAGAGCAAAATGGATGTTCGTAACACATGGTTTAAAAGGTAGTTATTGGGATTTAATGCAGAGGTAATAAATAAATCTCTACAATACTCGATGTTATCCAATGAAATTTATCCAAATAGGCTATTAGGTTAGAGTTTCTATAACTATTTTTGAATATCCAAACACTTTTAAAACAAGTTAAAACTAAAACACTCTAAATGAGATACATTTAAAAAAAAATAATTAAAAAAATAAATGTCTATAAATCAAAACAATAAGCGTATAGCAAAAAATACTGTTTTGCTATACGTACGAATGATGTTTATCATGGGGATATCTCTATATACATCTCGAATTATACTTAACACACTAGGTATTGAAGATTTTGGTATATATAATGTAGTTGGAGGTATTGTAATTATGTTGGGGTTTTTTAACAATTCAATGTCATCAGCTACCCAACGTTTTTTATCTTTTGAATTAGGTAAAAAGGATTTTCCTCAATTAGTTAGAGTCTTTAATATGAGTGTGAACATTCATATTATTATTGGTATAGGAATTCTTATACTTGCTGAAACTATTGGATTATGGATGGTAAATACTCAATTAACAATTCCTGAAAATCGAATGTCTGCGGCCAATTGGGTTTTTCAATTTTCAATTTTTTCATTTATGGTTTCGGTTTTCAGTGTGCCATATAATGCGATTATTATAGCTCATGAACGTATGAGTGTTTACGCATGGTTAAGCATTTTAGAAGTAAGTTTAAAATTATTAATTGTATTAATGCTACAATGGATTGATTTTGATAAACTAGAATTATATGCTGTATTAATCTTTGTAGTATCGGTAATTATTAGATTAATATATATAATTTATGCTAACAGAAATTTTACAGAAACTAAATATATATTTTTTTGGGATAAGTCACTTTTTAAAATATTAATGGAATATGCTGGATGGAATCTTTGGGGAAGCGCTGCATACGTATTATTCGGACAAGGAATCAATATTCTACTTAATATTTTCTTTGGTCCTATATTAAATGCAGCTAGTGGTATAGCCAATCAAGTCAAAAGTGCTGTGAACGGGTTTGTAAGTAATTTCCAAATGGCTATGAACCCCCAAATTATCAAATCCTATGCTAGAAATGACTTAAAATATATGCATGGTTTAATTTTTCAAGGTGCAAAATTTTCTTTTTTTTTACTGTTTGCTGTAACTCTACCAATTCTCTTGGAAACTGAAACAATACTTAAACTTTGGTTAAAAATCATTCCTGATTATACAGTAATTTTTACTCAGCTAATTCTTACTAATATTTTAATTAATAGTATTTCTGGACCATTAATGACGGCAGCACAAGCCTCAGGTAAAATTAGGCTCTATCAAGGGGTAGTAGGAGGGCTATTATTATTAAATCTACCTATTTCTTATTTGTTTTTAAAATTGGGTTATAGCCCCCAGATAACATTCTATATTGGTATTTTAATTTCAATAATTGCTCTTTTTTCAAGATTAATTATTATTAGCCCGTTGGTCAAATTATCAATTGTTGATTATTTAAGAAATGTAGTTTTTAGAATAATACCTGTTTCCTTATTAGCCCTCATTTTACCTATAATGATTAGATGGTTTTTACCACAAGACATATATAGATTAATAATTATTTGCTTTACATCAATAATCTCAATCATTTTTGCGATTTACTCAATTGGATTGGATCTTAAAGAAAAAATATTTATACAAGAAAAAATAAAAAAAATATTAGTAAAAAAATAAAGAATGATTAATATTCCTAAAGTAATTGATTTAGTCGTGAAAAATGACATGTGTATTGGTTGTGGTCTTTGCATCTACAAATGTCCTTCGCAAGCTCTTGAAGTACAAATTAATGACTATGGATTTCTAATACCTGAACAAATAAGTTCATGTGATTCTGATGGTGAATGCATTACAGTTTGCCCTTTTAATCCATTTCCCAAAGAAGAAGTCAAAACTGAAAATGAAATAGCAGAAATTTATTTTGATAAGGCTACTAAGTACCAAGAAAAAGTTGGAAGATATGTTAATATATATGCGGGGTATGCAAATGAATTTCGTTTAAATTCATCTTCTGGAGGAATAGCAACTTATATTTTTACAGAGTTAATTGAAAGAGGAATTGTAGATCATGTTTTTTCAGTAAAACAATCAACAAAACCAGGTTTTTATTACGAATACAGCATAAGTAATAACCGAAAAGAATTGTCTGAAGCTGCAAAAACGAGGTATTTCCCTGTTACTTTAGCAACAGTAATGCCAGAAATCCACAAATTAAAAGGTAAAGTTGCTATTGTAGGTGTTGCATGTTTTATAAAAGCTATTCGTTTGGCACAGCACACAGAACCCTTATTAAAAGATAAAATTCCTTTTCTAGTAGGTATTATTTGTGGAGGTGTAAAAAGTAGTTTTTTTACAGAATATTTAGCCAGTAAAGTTAATATCCCAATAGAAAACATAAAAAAACCACAATTTCGGATTAAAGATTTAAATAGCACTGCAGGAGATTATTCTTTTGGTTGTTCAAGTACCGATGATAACTCTAAAAAATTGATTAGAATGGGCTCTCTTGGAGATATGTGGGGAACAGGCCTTTTTAAAGCTAATGCTTGTGATTTTTGTGATGATGTCACTACTGAATTAGCTGATATATCTTTAGGAGATGCATGGCTAGAACCTTTTAATAAAGAAGGAAAAGGTACCAATGTAATTGTAACTAGGAGTTTTCTTGCTGATAAAATATTACAGGAAGGAATTACTTCTGGAAAATTAAGAATTGAGACACTACCTTTAGATAAATTTATTTTTTCCCAACAAGGCAGCTTTAATCATAGGCAAACAGGGCTTTCAGTCCGTATAAAAAAAACAGAAAAACAAAATATTCTCGTTCCACCAAAACGATTTGGAAACTTAAAAACTAATATTTCTTTTAAGTTAGTACAAAAACAACGTATAAAGGTACGAAGAGAAAGTTTACAAAAATGGAAATATCACCCAAATGCCCTTTCTTTTGATAAAGAAATGGCGAAGGATTTAAAATTACTAAAAAGGGTAACACGAATTTCTCATTATCATAGAGCGATTATAAAACGAATTAAAAAAATATTCAACTAAAAAATATGAAAATAGCAATTCTTACTCTACCTATTCACAATAACTACGGAGGTCTATTACAAGCATATGCATTTCAAAAAGTACTTAAAAAAGAATTTAATTTAGATTCCGAAACGTTAGATATTGTTAAAAGCACTTCGTGGGTGTCTAAAGCAAAGGGGCACATTAAATTTATAATTAAAAAATATATTAAACGCGAAAACATTAAATCACCATTTTATATAAGTAATGTTCAAAAACTAATTATTTCACAAAATACAGATGCATTCAAAAATACTTATATAAAATTATCAGAAAAAAAATATACAACTAAAAACTTACACCAATTAAAAAATATTAATTTTGATGGTTACATTGTTGGAAGTGACCAAGTATGGAGACCAATATATTCACCAAATATTCAAACCTATTTTTTAGATTTTTTAAAAGGAGATAAAAGTTCAAAAAAGATATCTTATGCGGCATCTTTTGGTGTTGATTATAATGAATTTAAAAAGAAAGAGTTAGAGGAGTGTTCAAATTTGCTAAAGCAATTTGATGCCGTATCGGTACGAGAAAAGGGAGCTGTAACGTTATGCAAAGAAAAATATTGTGTAGAAGCAACATTAGTTTTAGACCCAACATTACTTTTAAATGTAGAAGATTATAAGGCCATATTAGATAAAAACTTAAAAAACAAGAAACAAATTATGTTCTATGTTTTAGATCCTAAATATGCTAATAAGGATATTGAAGATAGTTTTCAAAAATATTTTGATTTGCCATTATTTAAAATTATGCCTGAAGCAGCTACTAAAGATAGTTTAAAAAATATTGAAGATTGCATTTATCCTCCTGTTGAAGATTGGATTGAGGGTTTTTTATCAAGTGAGTTTATTATTACAGATTCTTTTCATGGAACTATTTTTTCCATTTTATTTAATAAACAATTTATTACTATTGGCAATGTTGCTAGAGGAATGGAAAGATTTAATTCAATATTAAAAATATTTAATTTAGAAGATAGGTTAGTTAGTGATTTATCAGGCATTAAAGAAGTGTTGAAAACTAAAATTGATTATAATTTAGTAAATAAAATTTTAGAAGTTGAAAAAAAGAAATCTTTAGATTTCTTGAAAAACAGTCTTAAAAAATAATAGATGATTAGTATTATTATACCTGTATATAATGCAGCAACTAAGATTGCAGAATGCATAGAAAGTGTGCTAGTTCAAACCTATAACAATTATGAAATTATTATCGTTAATGATGGTAGTATTGATAATTCTATAGAAATCATCAAATCTTTTACAAATAAACACCACAATATTGTTTTAATTAATCAAAATAATCAAGGAGTTACTTCTGCTAGAAAAAATGGTTTTTTAGCTTCCAATGGAGATTATATCATGTTTTTAGACTCGGATGATAAATTAAAACCTAACTGCTTAGCTATTCTTTTAAGCTATTTTGATAATTCAGTTGATTTAGTAAACGGTTCGGTAATTGGTATACCTGATAGCCGTATATGGTTACATAAAGATTTAGGCATTTTAAATAAAAAAAAATACATAGAAAGTATTCTTAAAGGTAATACTTATGCATTTATATATGCTTCACTATATAAAAGAAAGGTTATAAATAATAGTATATTTAATATTGATAAAAGTATTAAAATAGGAGAAGACGTGCTAATTAAATTATTTATGAGCAAGAACATTATTAACAATGTATGCAATATTAAAGATATTGTTTATGAATATATTAATACTGATGGTTCTGTAATGAATAATAAAATTGTACACCCCATATATATTGAAAGATATTACGCGCTTAAATCTAATTTTTTTGAAAACGAATTACATTCTTGCTCTGATATATTATTTAAAAATAAAATTTCAGCCCAATTAAGATCTTTTTTTTCTCCTTGGATTAAATTTGATGATGAATATTACCCTAAATTAAGAGAAGATTTGAACACCAAAAATTATTCATTTAATTTCACTGGGCGGAATCGTATATTAGCACTTGCAGCACGTTACAAATTTTTAGCTAAAATTACAAAAGGATTCTTTTATTACATTTTTATTTTTAAGAATTCAATAAAAAGAAATACAGTGATTGAAAAAGAAATATTATATTAAATAAGATTTAGAAGTAATATTCCTAAAAAATGATTTCTGAATATTTTGTATCCACTAAACACTAGTTTTATTTAACCACAAGTAACATGTATTTATATTTTAAATCAAAAAAACCTTAAATGAATAATCTCACTATATATTCACTCAAAGCACTCCGTAAGATCTATCAAACAATCAAGAAACAACTTTTTAAACTTGTAAGAGGTATTCAGGACAAAGAACATGCTTCTATTACAATATATGACAAGTTATTATCTGATGCTCCTTGCATGATTGCTCGTTTTGGTGCATTTGAGTTATCCATGATATTAAATTATTTGGCTATACAGAACCATAAAAATAAAATCCGTTCTTATATAACAGGAAAAACTGAACAATGGTGGTGGAATAAAAAATTAATGGATAGTATGCAGAACAATGCAGGTTTTTTTCCTAATGATATAAAACATCTATCTCAATTTTGTGAGTTGATGTTAAAAGACATTAAAGAAGTTGACATTTTAGGTTCATGGTTATTTAAAGAAAAGAAAGTTGATGTCTATAGAAACAATAATTCTTTAAATATGCACCTTAGGTTATTAGAGCCTTTTTGGTCTAACATTCCGTGGACGGCTGCTTTAAAAGGAAAAAAAGTTTTAGTAGTACATCCCTTTAACGAAACTATTGAGGCACAGTATAAAAAACGAACGATTTTGTTTGATAAAGAAGTGCTACCAGCGTTCGAATTAATTACTATAAAAGCTGTACAAAGTATAGGAGGCGAAAGTTCATTTAAAACTTGGTTTGAAGCCCTTGATTATATGCAATCTGAAATTGACAAAGTAAATTTTGATATATGTTTGATAGGTGCAGGAGCCTATGGATTTCCTTTAGCTGCACATGTAAAAAGAAGCGGTAAAAAAGCAGTACATTTAGGTGGTGCTTTGCAGCTGTTGTTTGGTATTAGAGGTAAACGTTGGGAAGATCCAAATTATGGGGTTAAAGAATGGGGGATTTCAAGAGGGAGTTACTTAAGTTTAATGAACGAACATTGGGAGAGACCAGGAGATATAAATAAACCTAAAAATGCAGAACAGGTAGAAGGTGCTTGTTATTGGTAACTTATTAAAAATAATTATGAAATTATTAAAAAGAATATATTGGATGCCATTAGGGTTGATAAAGGGTTTCATTAAGTTGGCAAATGATAATGCTAGAGATATTGAAAATAAGAAACGTTTTCCAAAATCTATTATCGATGCAGGTTCTAGTTTTACGTCAGATTCAACTATAGGGAAACATAGTCACATTTTAACAGGGGCAATAATTAATCATAGTCATATAGGTAATTATACATATTGCAGTAGAAATGTACTTATACAAAATACTTCAATTGGTAATTATTGTTCTATAGCACATGATGTTGTAATGGGGCTTGGAGCACATCCTTTACATCTGTTTTCTACATCTACTCTATTCTATAAAACCCATAACACCTTAGGAGTTAAATTTGTTAATGAAAATCTTAATTTTGAAGAATACAAACCGATTAAAGTTGGAAATGACGTATGGATTGGAACAAGAGTAATTATTATGGATGGAGTTACAATTGGTGATGGAGCTGTAATTGCGGCTGGTGCAGTAGTTACAAAAAATGTTCCACCTTATGCGATAGTTGGAGGTATTCCTGCTAAAACAATAAAGCATCGTTTCTCTATGGGCAAAATAAACAGGCTCATTAATTCAAAATGGTGGGAATTAGATTTAAATGAGATAAAAGAAAAAATTAATAGTTTAAATAACTAATCTATGGTGACGTTTATCTATAAGGGAATCAGAAAAATAAAACGAATATTATTAAGCTATTTTCATACTCCTTACGCAAAGTTAGTATTTTATTTAAATGGCGTTAAATTTTCAAATAATCTTTCAGTTCGTGGTATTGTTAAAATATTTGTTACACGCAGAGGTAAAGTTATAATTGGAAAAAACCTATCAATTAACAGTGGTTTTAATCATAACATTATTGGACGACAGCAAAAAACTATTTTTTGGGTAGAGGGCAAATTGATAATTGGAAATAATGTTGGAATGAGTTCCACAGCAATAGTATGTAATCATGAAATTGAAATTGGAAATGACGTTACAATTGGAGGTAATACAGTGATTTATGATACAGATTTTCACACATTAGATGCTACTTTAAGAATGGATAAATCAAAAGATAAATTATACGCAAAATGGGGTAAAGTAAGAATAAAGGATAGTGTTTTCATAGGAGCACATACTACCATTTTAAAAGGAGTTACTATAGGTGAAAATTCTATTGTTGGTGCTTGTTCTGTAATAACCAAGGATATCCCTTCAAATGAAATATGGGCTGGTAATCCAGCACAGTTTATTAAGAAGGGAAAGTAATTATTTATTAATGCTTTTTTTAATTATAGAGGTTTATATTACTATTTAAATTTATTAATTGAAGAAATGAGAAAACTTTTATTAAAAACAATTCCAATACTAATATTGTTGATTACAGTTTCATCAGTAAATTCTTGGACTGATTTACCTATTGGAAACACTACAATATGGTGGTTTATTTATGCTATAACCTTGTTTGTTTTTGTTAAGTCAAAAAACTATTTTTTTAATCAAGAAAACCGTAAATTTCTTTATGTATTGTTTGGATATTTAATTTGGAATATAATTTGTATAGTTAGGGGGGGATTTGTTGCTGAAAATTATTGGGAATGGAAAAATTTAATATCAACAACCATGGTTTTATTAATGCCTTTATCAATTTATATAACTACAAATAAAGGAATTGTTCAAAGGATATTACAGTTCTGGTTAATATATGGTTTACCCGCATTTTTCATTTTTTATTTTTTTATATGGACTGAAGCAATAGGACGCTATTTAATACCAATTTCTTTTTTATTTTTATTTTTTCCTATAGTAAATAAAAAGTGGAAGTTAGTGCTAGTTATTTTTACTTCTATCGTTTTTATTTCCGATTTAGGGGCACGTAGTAATGTTATAAAATTTGTAGTGCCAATATTTTTTGCTAGTATTTATTATATAAGGTTATTAGTTGGACCTAAAATAATGGAAATAGGTAGACTATTACTTCTTTTTTTACCAATAATTTTATTTGGATTAGGCTTGAGTGGTATTTTTAATGTTTTTAAGATGGATGAATACATTAAAGGAGATTACAAAGCGGTAAGCGAAGTTGAAGGAGAAGAAAGAGAGGCAAAACTTACAGTAGATACTCGTACATTTTTATACATAGAGGTTTTAGAATCAGCCCTTAAACATGATTATGTTTTATTGGGGAGAACGCCTGCTAGAGGTAATGATTCAGCATCTTTTGGTGGGTTTTTGGCAGACGAATTAAAAACAGGTAAAATGGAACGATTTTCAAATGAGGTTTCTATAATGAATGTTTTTACTTGGACCGGGCTTATAGGTGTATTATTATATTTTTCGGTATTTTTTAAAGCATCTTATTTGGCAGTTAATAAATCTCGTAATATTTTCATGAAAATTATGGGATTATATGTAGCATTTCGTTGGGCTTATGCTTGGGTGGAAGATTATAATAGATTCGATTTATCTAATATTTTTCTTTGGATTTCCATAGGTATGTGTTTTTCAAAATCCTTCCGTGCTATGTCAGATAAAGAATTTATTATTTGGGTGCGAGGAATTTTTGACAATCGTTATCGAAAATTAGAATTTTATATTTACAAAAAAAGAATGGAATGGGTGTTAAAGAAATAGCAATACTGCTCTCTTGCCATAACCGCAAGGATAAAACAATAAAATGTTTAAATGCTCTTTATTTAAATAAAATGCCACTAGGTTATATATTTGAGGTTTTTTTGGTTGATGATGGCTCTACAGATGGGACAGGAGAAGCCATAAAAGAAAAGTTTCCAAAAGTAAATATAATACTAGGAGATGGTAATTTATTTTGGAATAGAGGAATGCATTTAGCTTGGAAAACTGCTTCTAAAACTAATGATTATGATTTTTATCTATGGCTGAATGATGATACTTTTATTTTTGATAATTGTTTAATGGAATTATTAAAAAGCTCCAATAAAGAAAAGAATCATAAAATTATAACAGGTACAACTTGTGGTGTTGATAATAATAAAAAAATTACTTATGGGGGGAGATCGAAAAACCAAGGATTAATAATTCCAAACGGAGAAAATCAAGATTGTGATTATTTTAATGGTAATATAGTTCTCATTCCTAGATATGTATATAAAAAAGTAGGAATGAATGATTTTATCTTTCATCATTCACTCGGTGATTTTGATTATGGATTAAGAGCTCGAGCTAAAGGAATAGGAATTGTAATTGCTCCAATTATTTCTGGAATGTGCGATGAAAATACTGAGATAAAGTCATGGAAGAAAAAAGACTTACCTCTTCCAACACGAATCAAATCATTGTATGCACCCCAGGGTAATAATCCTATAGAATTTTTTAAATATGATTATAGGCATAATGGAATTATAATGGCATGTTTTCATTTCTTAACTATACATATGAAAGTACTTTTCTTATTTTAAAAATAAAAATTAACTTATATGACAAATAGTAAAACACCTATTTTATTTCTTATTTTTCGCCGAGAAGATGTGGCTATAGAATCTTTTCAATCTATAAAAAAATATAAGCCAACTCATCTTTATATTGCTGCGGATGGCCCTAGAAAACACAAAAAAGAAGAAAAGGAATTGTGCGAAAAAACTAGGAATACTATAATTAATATGATTAATTGGGAGTGTGAAGTTCACACCTTATTTAGAGATGAAAATTTGGGATGTGCTAATGCTGTTAATGGAGCTATTACGTGGTTTTTTAAACATGTAGAATTTGGTGTAATTGTTGAGGATGATTGTGTGTTACATCAAGATTTTTACAGATTGTGTGAAGAGTTATTGCCTCTATATAAAAATGAAGAGCAAGTAATGCAGATTTGTGCGCATAATACAAATGGCAGCGAAGTGGTTTCTAATGAATACATATTTGCACATAATGCGTTTATTTGGGGTTGGGCAACATGGAGGAGAGCTTGGAATAAAATGGATATGAGTATGAGTAAATGGCCTGATTATTCATTTCGTTCTTTAATAAAAGAATATGGTTTTTTTCAAGCTTGTTTTAGACAATACTATTGGAATAGAGCATATACTCATTTGAAAACTCTTCAGTCTTGGGCTACTCGATGGAATTTTTCGGTTCTTTCAAATAATGGATTGTGTATTAGTATGAAAGCAAATTTATCTATGAATACGGGTATTACAACAGAAGGAGGTACTCATTATGATGTAACATCTGAGGATCCTTATAGAAACTTGAAATATGGAAAGATGTTATGGCCTTTGAAACATCCCACTAATTTAGATATTAGTTTAGAAAAAATAAAAGTGGAACAGAAAGAGTTTAAGCGATTAAAATGGATTGGATTCAAGGGCAAGATAGGAAACTTTATAAAATTTAAATTTTAAAGAGAATTTTGCCAAATTTTATAATTTTTCAGTTAATAATATTCTATAATTCATTACGGGTTTTGTGTTTTTTTCATCCTATTTTAAATATATTAAAATTATATGCTAATAAGTAAACAATTTTTTTTAAGTAATCTTTTTTCTTCTTTATCAAATGCAAATATTGATTATTTTGTGATAGGAGAGTATGAGAAATTACCTGAAAGTACAGGAGGAAGTGATTTAGATATAATTGTTTCTCCCAAAGATATTGGTCAATTTTTAGATATTTTGAATAATTTAATATTGGAGAATCAGTTAAATGTAGCATCCTATTATATAAATAATAATGGTTTATTTTATCGAATTCTTAGCCAAAAGAATCCATTTTGGGGTTTACAGGTAGATTTGTTCTTCAAAGGTTTTTATTTTCAAAATCATGAATATTTTCCAATTAAGGAGATAAGGGGGAATATTTTTATTTATAAAGGAATTAAGGTTTTAGATTTAAATAAGGCATATTTAATTGGTTATTTAAAAGAAATAGTTCATAAGTCATGGTCAAAAGATAAATATATTAAAGGGTTTGTAGCGGAAGTTTCAAAAGATGTAGAAAAATACAAAAAGCTTTTTCTTCAATTGTATGGACAAAATTTTGTAGACATAGTTTTTAAAGGTTTATCAGAAAATGAAATAAAGGAAAACAGTATGATACTTGGAGAAATTATGTTTAAGCAAATTTATAATAGTCCATTTTCAAAAATTAAGAATGTATTAGATAAAATAAACTACATTAAAAGAGTATTTAAACAGCCTGGGTATTCTATTGCCTTTTTAGGCACGGATGGGTCTGGTAAAAGCACAATTATCAATTCTATTAGTCCAATTTTAAACGAAGCTTTTCATAATAGCGTTTACTATGAGCATTTACGGCCAAACAAATTTCCTTCAATTGCTAAATTAATAGGTGAAAAAGAAAATTTTGATGGCCCAGTTAGGGATCCGCACAGTAAAGAAGCTTCAGGTTTTTTTGGATCAATTTTACGATGGAGCTATTATTTATTAGATTATACTTTAGGATATGGATTAAAAATTTTCCCAAAAAAGGCATTCAAATCAAGTGTGTGGATTTTTGATCGTTATTATTACGATTATAGAATTGATAAACAACGTACTCGTGTTAATTTACCCGATTGGGTATTGCGATTAGGTCAATTTATTATTCCTGAACCTGATTTAATAATTTGTCTAGGCGCTGATCCAGAAGCAATTTATTCTCGAAAGCCAGAATTATCATTAGAAGAAGTGAAAAGACAAGTCAATGTTTTATCAAAATTTTGTAGTACTCATAAACGTGCAGTTTGGGTTGATACTAGTCAATCAATTGAAAAATCTATAAATGATAGTATGAATGAAATTACTTATATGTTAGGAAAACGATTTAAATCAATTCCAAAAAAAAATAAAACTTGATGAAGTATTATTATTTCAACCCCTTTAATAGGCAATATTATTTTCCAGAAGGGTTTAAACAACAGCCTTTATTTGCTTCTTTTTATCATCCATATACTTTTGCAGGTAGTTTACTTTGGTTTGTTTGGAAAAACATGAAGATTGTTCGTCAGTTATGCAGAGAAGACTCAATAGACACTGTTTTACCTATAAAACGGTTCAAAAAATATTTACCTTATTCGGCTATTTTTGCTATTAATAAAGGTACTATAGGGGTAGAGCAAAAGATAAGTATCATAGCTTATGATTCTATAAGTGGAGAAGAATTCTTTATGAAATATGCAGAAAGTGAAATTGCCCGTAAAAATGTAGATAATGAAGGTAAGGTATTAGCACAGTTAAATCATCTAAACTTTGTTCCTAAATTATACTTGCAAGCATCGGAAAATGATTATACTATAATTAAAACCAGCATAGTAAAAGGTAATCCTCTAGGAAAACAAAAAATAGATGAGCAGATTCTTGGTGTTTTGATTGAATTGTCAAAGCAACATCTGAATACAGATAGAATATTTGCTACAAAACGTAAAAGTTGTTTTGCACACGGTGATTTTTGTCCTTGGAATATGATGTTAGATTCAGGAAAACTCTATATTTATGATTGGGAAATGGCAGGTGTTTACCCATTAGGATATGATTTATTTACCTATATTTTTCAAACTTCATTTTTGTTATCTCCAACTATAAAAATTGAAGAAATAATAAAGAAAAATAAAGAGTTGATTACAAATTTTTTTAAATTGCTAGAAATTAATGATTGGGGAAATTACCTTTTAGAATTTAGTGATATCAAATTAAAAATTGAATCATCTAAAAACAACAATCGGTTAGTAAGGCCTTATTATCAATTAAAGATTTTTTTATCAAATAAAAGTGTTGCATTTAATTAGTTCAAAAGAATCATGAAAAATTTATATTTATTAATATATTACTTTTTAGGAAGATATTTACCATCTTCATCGATGCCTTTAGGTGCTATTTCAGATAAATTTAGAACTTTTTTTTGTTCAAAAATATTTCTCAAATCAGGTAAAAAAATTGTAATTAAAAAGGGAGCTTATTTTGGAACAGGTAGAAATATAATTATTGGGAATTATTCACAAATTGGTGAAAATGCTCGTATCGCAAACGATACAATAATTGGAGAAAATGTAATGATGGGTTTTGATGTTGTTATTCTTTCTGTAAGACATAAAGATGATTCTATAGAAGTACCACTAATTAAACAAGGTTATTTCCCCTGCAAACGAGTAACGATACAAGATGGTTGCTGGATAGGAGCTCGGAGTATTTTAATGCCTGGTGTAATAATTGGTGAAGGTTCAATTATTGGAGCAGGATCAGTTGTAACTAAAGATGTTGAGCGTTATTCTATTTATGGAGGAGTACCTGCAAAAAAAATAAAAGACAGAAAAAATAAGTGATATGATAAACCGAATTATTATAGCATATGCTTGTGAAAATAAAGGTTCTGAGCCAGGAGTAGGTTATTATTGGACAAAGGCTATTTCAGATATTTTTGAAAAAGAATCAATTCTTTTAATAACTAGAAAAAATAATGACGTTTCTTCTTTATTCAAAAATAAAAATTTAAAGGTAAAAGGAATTGACCTTAATAGAAGGTTTTTATTTCTAAAAAAAATATTAGGAGTACGTATTTATTATTTTATATGGCAATTTTTAGTTTTTATACATCTTCTTTTTAACCATAAAAACTATAAAAATGTAATTATTCACCAACTCACTTTTACCCCAATGTATTTTCCTCCTATTTTTTTTATTTTACCATATAAGTTTGTTTGGGGGCCAATTGGAGGAGGAGAATCTTTTCCCATAAAATATCTTTCAGCATTTAAAATCATTGATATAATAAAAGAATTATTACGATTATTGATGCGATATTCAATTTATATAAATCCTCTATTTTATGCAGGTTGTATAAATTCTACTAACATTATTTGTTCATCGCCTGATAGTGCAAATATGATTCCTAAAATTTTTCACAAAAAAGTTTCTACCGAAATAATGGTTTTTGATGAAGATAAAGAAATAAGTACGTTGAAGAAATCCAAAACAATAGTTATTGCGAATAGATTAATAGATTGGAAAATGACTCATTTATTTGTTCAAGCTTTTTATGAATTTACAAATGAAAATAAGACAGAATATACGTTAACAATAATTGGTGATGGTCCTTATTACGATAAAATAAAACCTTTCTTGGAAAACAAAAATATTTTTCATTTTAAAAGGTTTGAACATAGAGAAGATATGCTATCTCATTTAAAAAAAGCATCTTTATTTGTATCTATGTCATTACATGACTCAGGTGCTGCATCATTGTTGGAAGCGATGAGTTACGGTGTTCCTTTTTTTGTAACAAATACGGGTGCACATAAAGTTTATTTAAATAAAAAAGTTGGATTCTCATTTGATTTGGAATCATACAATGATGATTTAGAAAAAATTAAATTATCATTAAAGAAGCTTCTAAATGATGATATTTTAAGTGTTGAATCAGATAAAATAATGAATTGTTATAACAATTATTTTAGGGAAGAGGTTAAAATAAAAAGAATTAAAACTATTTTAGATAAATAATAATTTTGAAAATACTAATCATTCATAATAAATATAGTAGTTACAGCGGGGAAGAAGCTGTAGTAGAAGCACAAATTAACTGGTTAAGAAGTAATGGGCATGAAGTTGTTACTTACTTTAGAAGTAGTGAAGAAATCACTTCGATTAAATTTGGTAAAATAAAGTCGTTTTTCACAGCTTTTTATAATCTAAAAACAATTAGAGAAATAAAACAATTAATTAAAAAGGAAGAGCCGAATGTAGTTCATGTTCACAATTTATATCCTTTGGTTTCACCAGCCATTTTACCTGTTATAAAAAAAATGGGCATACCTATTGTTATAACAGTGCATAACTATCGTTTGTTATGCCCAAATGGTTTATTTTTTAATAATAATAAAATATGTGAAAAATGTACAGGAAAAAACAAAGAATTAAATTGTATTTCCAATAATTGTGAAAACTCTTTTTTTAAAAGTACGGGGTATGCTTTGCGTAATTTTTGGGCAAGGAAAAGGGAATATTATACTAGTAATGTAGATGTGTTTTTGTGTTTAACTAAATTTCAAAAAAATAAATTAGTAGCTAATGGTTTTTCAAGTGAGAAATGTGAAGTATTACCAAATTTTTATAATAAACAAATTAAGGAAGTAGATTACAATATTGAAGAAAGAAATTATATTGCTTTTGCGGGGCGTATTAGTCCAGAAAAAGGGATTCCATTATTACTTGCTGCAGCTAAAAAATTACCGCATATTTCTTTTCAATTAGCAGGGGGAATACGTGAAGGGTATGAGAAGGAATTGGAAATCCCTGAAAATGTTATTTTAAGAGGTATGCTTTCTGGAAAGGAATTTGAAGCTTTTTATAAAAATGCACGTTGTTTAGTTTTATCAAGCATTTGGTATGAAGGTTTTCCAATGGTTTTTCCTGAGGCTATGGTACATAAATTACCAATAATAGCTCCAAATATGGCTGGTTACCCTGAGATTGTTGAAGATAATTTTAATGGTCTATTATTCTCACCTAATAATAGTAATTCGCTTGCTAGCTGCATCGAAAAAATATGGAATAATAATACTTTATATCAAAAGTTTGGTGCAAATGCATTTATTAAGGTTAAAAATAAGTATAGTTCAAAAGTATATTTTAATAATTTAGAGACTATATATAATAAATTACTATAATTAATAGAATTTCCTCACATATGAATTTAGCAGAAACAGTTAAAAATAGTGTTTTTAGTAAAAACCTATCAGAAATTAAAACTGATAGTAAATGCAATATAAATACAATTAATGCGTATTCGTATTGTATTGCAAAAAATGACGCATACTTTTCAGAGGTATTAGAAAGAAGTGATGTGTTGTTGCCAGATGGTACTAGTATAGTGTTTGCTGCTAAATTATTAGGCAATAAAAAAATTCAAAAAATTGCAGGTTGGGATATACATAAACATTTACTTTTAGAAGCTAATTTAAAAGGTCAAAAAGTATTTTATTTAGGTGCTTCTGAGAGTACACTGCAACTTATAAAAAATAGAATTAAAAAGGAGTATCCAGCTATAATAGTAGGTAGTTACTCACCACCTTATAAAGTGATATTTTCTAAAGAAGAAGAGGATGAAATGATTGCTGAAGTAAATGCTTTTCATCCAGATATTCTTTTTGTTGGTATGACAGCACCAAAACAAGAAAAATGGGCATACGAGCATAAAAATGAATTAAATACTACTGTAATATGTTCTATAGGTGCTGTATTTGATTTTTATGCTGGCACTGTGAAAAGAGCTCCAGAATGGATGGTTAATATGGGTTTAGAATGGTTGTATCGCCTTATAAAAGAACCAAAACGAATGTGGCGCAGATATTTAATAGGAAACACAAAATTTGTATATTATGTAGTAAATGAAAAGTTTCAAACCTTATTTAATGAAAAAATTAAATAAATAGCTATGCCAAAAGGAAGAATTAAATACTTACCAATTCCTGCTTTTTTAATAAATGCGTTGTTATTATGCAATGCTTTTTTAACTGCAGGTTATATTGTTTTTAATGGAGTAAATCCTTTAAGAAAGATATATGTTTTTCCATATATAGGGGCGTTAGTACTTTGGGGGATTATAACCGTCAAATTAAAAATGTACGATTTTCCAAGAATTATTCACATGGATAAAATAGTGTCAAAAACCGTGTATGGTATTGCGGTATTTGCCATGATAAGTGCTGCATTTTTATATGTTGGAATAGATTATAAATTTTCTAGAGAATTTTTTTTAATAACTATTGTGTCTTTTGGAATTATGCTTATTTGCTGGCATATGATGTTGGTGGTTGTTTTTAAAGCTTATCGTAAAAAAGGGTATAATGTCAGAAATGTAATTATTTTAGGGTATAATATAAAAATAGAACAATTGATAAAAGATGTATTGTTAGAACCAGAAAATGGTTATAAGTTACAATATATATTTTCAGATACTGAAATCCCAAAATCATTACAACCTTATTTTAAAGGAACAGAAGCTGAATTAATTCCTTATTTAGAGAGTAATCAGGCCGATTCCTTATTTATTTCTTTACCGGCGAATCAATCTTATCTTATTAATAAATATATTAGTTATGCAGATAATAATTTAATACGTGTAAATGTAATGCCTAATTTTACCGATTATCTTTCTCAGAAGTTTTATATGAATTATATTGATAATTTAGCATTCTTAGGTTTAAGGAAAGAGCCTTTGGAAAGCATGTCGAGTAGGATTACTAAACGTATATTTGATATATTTTTCGCAATATTTGTGCTTGTTTTTATTGGAGTATGGTTGTTTCCATTACTGGCGATACTTATTAAATTAAATAGTAAAGGACCTATTTTTTTTAGTCAAATGCGCTCCGGAAAAGATGGAGAAGCATTTAAATGTTTAAAATTTAGAAGTATGACAGTGAATACTGACTCCGATTCTTTACAAGCTTCAAAAAATGATGCCAGAATAACTTCTATAGGTAAAATATTACGAAAAACAAGTTTGGATGAAATGCCACAGTTTTTTAATGTTTTAATTGGTAATATGTCTGTTGTAGGTCCAAGACCACATATGTTGGCACATACGGATTCCTACAAGCAATCTGTACATAAATTTATGGTACGGCATTTTGCAAAACCAGGAATAACCGGTTGGGCACAAGTAAAAGGTTTTAGAGGGGAAACCAAAGAAATAAAAGATATGGCTAATAGAGCAGAGGCAGATATATGGTATATAGAAAATTGGACATTAATGTTAGATATTAAAATTATAGTATTAACCGCATGGCAGGTATTTATTCGTGGGGATAAAAATGCGTTTTAGTGTAAAATTTAACAAAATAAAAATAACATTGAATTAATCATATGCACTACCTGATTAGCATAAATTAAGGTTATGGGAATTGAAGCAAATTCAGAAATTTAGTTATTGATATATAAGTTACAACATTTTATTAGAAATAGTTATATTCGTAATATTTAATTTTATAAAAAAGAATAACAGATTAATTTAATATAAAAAATTTAAAAGTTTAAATGAATATTTTAAAAATGAAAAAGAATAAAAAAATATTACAAAAAAGAATGTTAAAATTTTTTTTTATTAGTTTGGTAGTACTTTTTGCAAGTTGTGCATCACCTAAGAAGGTTACCTATTTTCAAGGAGTGTCTGAATTAGAAGGTTTTGAAGAAATTATAAATTTTGAACCTAAATTGCAAATAGGTGATATTTTATCTATACATGTATCCGCAATAGAAGGAGAAACAGCATTAGCGTTTAATTTATATGAGTCACCGGTTATAGAAGGTGCATCAGGAATGGCAAAGCCAATAAATTATTTAGTAGATGCTGAAGGTTTTATTAATTTTCCAGTTTTGGGGAGTTTGCAAGTAGCAGGATTAACAACAATGCAGTTAAGAACAAAGTTAAGTGATATTTTAAAAGCGTCTTATATTACAGAGCCGCTAGTTAATATTAGGTTAATAAATTTTAAAGTTACAGTATTGGGTGAGGTAAATAAACCAGGTTCATATACAAGTACAAATGAGCGTATTTCTATTTTAGATGCTATAGGCTTAGCAGGTGATTTATCAATTTATGGAAAAAGAAATGACATAACATTAATTCGAGAACAAAATAAAAAGAGGCAGTATATTCGTTTAGATTTAACGGATAAAGAATTGTTTAAATCTCCCTATTTTTATATGTCACAAAATGATGTGCTTTATATAGCTCCGAATAAGGCTAAATCAAATTCATCTGCGGTTAGCTCAAATGCCGGAGTAATTCTTTCGTCTATTTCAATTTTAATTACAATTTTAGCCATATTAATAAAATAAATTATGAAGAAAGAAATGAATAATTTTAATGCTATTTTTCAAGATGATGATGAATCTATTAATTTTAGAGAGCTATTTGAGAAGTATTTGTTTTATTGGAAATGGTTTTTTATAGCCGGTGTGCTTTCAATTTTAGCTGCTTATTTTTATTTAAGGTATACTCCACAACAATATCAAGTGTCTTCAACAATATTAATTGACGATGAAAAAAATGGAGGATTGTCTTCTGAGTTATCTGCTTTTGAAGATTTAGGCCTAATTGGAGGTTCACAAGCAAATATTGACAATGAAATTGGGATTTTAAGATCTAGGTCTTTAATGGAAACGGTTGTAAAGGAATTACAATTGAATGTTAGTATTTTTAATGTAGGAAAAGTTGCGGATATTGAACTATATAAGGATAATGCACCTTTTGCTGTTGTATTTGGGGAAGATCAGCCAGAATTATCAAAATTAGGTGCTGCTATTAGAATTTCAATCCTATCAAAAGAATCGTTTAATATTCTTAATGAAGACAAGGAAATTATTGGTAAATATGCATTTGGAGAGCTAGTAACATATAAATGGATTTCATTTAAGTTAAGCGCCTTATCAACTATTGAGAATTATATAAATGAAGAACTATTTTTATATATTAGACCCTTAGAGGATACTGTTGAAAGTTATAAAAATGCCGTATCAATTGAGCCAAATGACAAAAAATCAAGCTTAATTAATTTAAGCATGACATTTCCAATAAGATCTAAAGCTAAAGATATTATAGATAAATTAGTAGAAGTGTACAATAAAAATGCAATTGAGGATAAAAGTTCTATAGCAAAAGATACAGATATTTTTATTACTGAGCGTTTGGATGTAATACGAGAAGATTTATCAGTTGTTGATAAAGGTGTTGAAACCTTTAAAACCACGAATAAATTAACAAATATACAGGCCGAATCACAATTAATTTTATCAACTAACAGCAATGTTGAACAGAAAATAGTAGACCTTAATACACAATTAAAGTTAGTAGAATTCGTATCTAAACATGTGCAAGAAAACACACATGATTTGGTGCCTTCTAATTTAGGATTGGCAGACGCTAATTTAAATGCAAGTACCTTAAAATATAATGAATTATTATTGAATTATAATAGATTGAAAAAAGGCTCAGGAAAGTTAAATCCTATACTTTTAAATTTAGAAGATCAGATTGGAAGAACGAGAGTTAGTATTCTTCAAAGTTTATCTAATTTAGAATCTACTGTGAAAATTTCATTGAAAGATATTCAAAAACAAGATTATCGTCTTAATTCAAAAATTTCTTCTGTACCCAGGCAAGAAAGAGAGTATAGAGATATTGAACGCCAACAGAAAATTACAGAAACATTATTTTTATACTTATTAGAAAAAAGAGAAGAAAATGCAATTTCCTTGGCTGTAACTGCTCCCAATGCAAAAATTATAGATGCAGCACATGGTAGTAAATATCCTGTTTCACCAAAAAGAAAAATAGTTTATTTAGCATTCCTATTGGTAGGTTTAATAATACCAATTGTTATTTTATATATTAAATTTTTATTAGATAATAAGGTACATAGCAGAAAAGATATTGAAGCTGTTGTAAAAGCGCCCTATATAGGAGATATTCCAAAATATTTGGGCACTAACAAAATAGTGGTAGGTAAAGAGGAAAGAAGCGGTATTGCTGAATCTTTTAGAATGTTACGAACAAATTTAGATTTTATGTTGGTTGGTTTTGAAGGAAAATCAAAAACTATTTTTGTGACTTCTACAGTTTCTGGAGAAGGAAAAACTTTTATTGCTGTTAATTTAGCATCTGTTTTGGCACTATCTAATAAGAAAGTGTTATTGATTGGATCAGATTTGAGAAAACCTAAATTGGAAGAATACTTAGATATAAAATTTGGAAAAGGATTGTCACATTATTTAACGGATACATCTTTATTAATTAAAAATGTAATTTCTACTGTAAAGAACCTTAATATTGATGTAATACATGCTGGAGTTGTTGCTCCAAACCCATCTGAATTACTACAAAGTAGCCGTTTTGAAGAAGTTTTAAAGTATGGAAAAGAGCACTATGACTATGTTATTGTAGATACTTCTCCAGTAAAATTAGTAACAGACACACTGTTAATAAGTAAACATGCTGATTTGTTTTTGTATGCTATTAGAGCAGATTATTTAGATAAAAGAATGTTAGAAATTCCAGCGTTATTATATGAAGAAAAAAGGCTATCTAATATGGCTGTTGTACTGAATGATATTGATTTAGAAAGGGGTTATGTATATGGATATGGATATGGTTATGGGGAAGAGTTAACTAAAAAGTCTTGGTGGAAAAAACTACTTAAACTTTAATGTCTTTTATAATAGTAAGATAGGTTATTATGCTTCCTTTTTATTGGAAGTATCAAATTCTTTACTATTAGTTTAAGTTTATGCTTAATAAAAATTATGACAAATTTAAATGTATTAAGTTCTGATTTTTTTATTGATAGAAATTTATAATGGAATGTCTCAAGGAGCATGACTATGAATTTAAAGATTCATCTCTTTTATAACATAAGTCAAATATTACTTTTCTTTGAATGTATATCAATATCAATATCAATTTTCATATTTTACTTGTTAATTTGGATCTCAAAGCTTATTGAATTGAATAATATTTTGAATTTTACATTTTTAGGTGAAAAAATACATACTGACCTTAAGATTATTATTAAGCTTTTAGTATTAGTAATAATTTAAAAATGAATAAATAAACTTAAAGGTGATTGAATATTAATCCCTGTAGAGGAATCTTTAAGCTAATTTAGAGTTTAAATATAGTAGAATTCTTTAGATGTTGTTGCTCTAGATCGAGTTTTAACTCTTTTAAAAATCACAAATTCATAGTAATTAGGTTAGATTCTCATACAGTTATTATAATGAATAATCAACTTAAAGTTTTATTATCAAATAATTAGGTATAAACAATTTATAAATACATAATTTCAAATAGAGTTAAGGGCACAAAATGAGCTTATTAATTAAAAATTAGAATAGAATTTATAATTAAAAAAATGAAATAATTAAAAGGCAGTCATATTATTACTTTCCTTGAATTACTACCGTTGTGGGGACGACAATTTTCTTGAGAAATGATATATGGCTGCTTAATAAAAAATAAGAACTTTTTTTACAACTATATAATATGATTGAGAAAAAAAGACTGTTAGTATATAATATTTTTTTAGATTTTCATTGCTTGCACCAACTTTTCAAATGGAGTTAAGGGCACAAAATCAACTTATTAATTAAACATAAGAATTGAATTTATAATTGAAAAAATGAAATAATTAAAGGCAGTCGTATTATTACTTTCCTTGAATTACTACCGTTGTGGGGACGACAATTTTCTCGAGAAATGATATATGGCTGCTTAATTATAAAATAGAAAAACTCTCTCTATATAACTTCATAATATAATTGAGGAAAAAAGATTTTTGGTATTTTATGTTTTTTTAGTTGTGTTAATTTTTCAAATGGAGTTAAGGGCATAAAATTGGCTTATTAATAAAAACCAGATTTGAATTAATAATTAAAAAATGAAATAATTAAAGGCAGTCGTATTATTACTTTTCTTGAATTACTACCGTTGTGGGGACAACAATTTTCTCGAGAAATAATAAATGACTGCTTAACTTAAAAAGTATAATAACGTTTTATTTCAATATAAAGCATTATTATACTTTTTAAATTTATGTTTAGAATTTGTTGTAATTTTGTTCTTGTTCAAACCAAGCGCCGCCAATTATAAGATTAGCCCATCCTCCAGAATCTTCAGCCGTTCCGTAACCTTCATAAATAGCAAATTTTTGTGGATAACCAACAGAAGTATTATATAAATAATAATCTTTAAGGTCTTTATCTTGATAGTAGATATTAGCTATTGCAGCTATAACTGAATTTTCTCTTGTGTTTACCGTAGACATTGGTTTTCCGTTATTAAATCTTACATCGTTCCAACCACCATTTGCAGAATTTCTTAAATATTTAGATTGCCCCATAATTAAAGTTTTTATACTTTTTTTAGTAATACCATCAGTCGTACTACCTCCTAAATATGGTTTTACGGTTAAATTGGTAGACCCTTTTATTATACCGTCGGTAGTTTTAAAATCATATAATTTATCGTTTGGAAAATGATTTGCTTGGGAGTCTAAATGTGCCATATAAATCAAAGAAGTTAAGGAAATATTAGTATAAAATACACCAAGTGTATTGTCTTTAGAATTATTTCTTATCAATTCCCAATAAGTACCATCAGACCAAGTCACATATTTTATTGCCAATTTAAAAAATTCACGAGTACAATGTTCTAGCTCTAAATCTTCGTTATAAACGGCCCAAGAATGCAAGTAAGCAACTTGGTCTAGTACTCTATTATTAAAGTGGTCTTGAAACCAAGTTACCGCATATTCAACCATGTTATTACCTTTGCTATTTTTAATAGGAAATGGATCATTGTATTGAATTGGAAAAAGACCTTCAGGATATGCTCTGCTAATACCTATATTTTCCCAATTAGCTCCTAAATAGTGGTCCATACGAGACATAAACCAATTCTGTACTAAATTTTTATAGTCCTTAAACCATGTTTCAATGTCATTTTTTTCATTCTCTGTTAAAATATCTGTAAGACCCTTTATTAAATAATATGTATCCTTTAATTTTTTGACTTTTGAAGTCTGAATCATTAATGCATAATGAATACTAAAATTATGATTTATATCCCAAAAAGGATCCTTTAAGTCATTCATGTTAATTGTTTCTAATAGTTCAGCAGCAACTACATTAGCAATCTCAACATCCTCCATAGCATAAGCATACAAGCCTGCCTGATGTATTATTTCTCCGCCTCGTGTGATATTCCAATTAAGGCCAAACTCTGGTCTATATTTGTCAGGGGAAGTTAAAAAATCAGGTAGAGCATCTTTTATATGGCTAAAATCAGAAGTAAAACCAGAGCCTGTAACATAATCAGTTTCAAATCTTTCTTTAAGGGTGTTTTTTGCTTGTTCAGTAAATAAATATGTGTAGTTAATAATTTTAGGTGTATCAATTTTATTTACAATTTCTTGCTCAGTAATTAGAATATCATCTTCAACACAAGATAATGTGAGAAATAGAATTACGAAATAAATAGGAATTTTCATCATGTTGGGTGGGGTTTTTGGGGTTTAATTTATTTTAATATAAAGTCTATATTTTCCAAACAACAAATTGATTTTGATGTTTTTATTTTGAGTTTTATAATTTTTAAAAGATTTTTTGAATCTTTCATTTGTATTTTATTATTCAAAAGGATAATTTTAGACTTTAAGATTGTTCTTTGAGATTAATTTTTCTTCAAATATTTCAGGTTTTTTTTATTAATTTGTCATTTTTAAATTAAAAGTTATTTGAAGTGTACCTAGAGTTAGGTAATTGTTGAATTTTCTGATTTTAATACGATTGTAATTATTCATAATATTTAAATTTTGGGGTTTAAAAGAATTTAAATTTGTTTTTAATAATAAGATGCAAAAATAACTATTTTTAATTGAATTATTACAAGAAATAAACATAGAAAAAGTAAGGGGGAACCATACTGTTTCGGATTTTAACAGCTTTATAATGAGAATATTATTTAAATTGTAATTTCTTTAGTAATATTGGTATATTTAAAACTATATATAGTTTAATTTGTTCCTAAATATAAATAATCTTTCATTATTTCTTTTGTTAGTTAGTATCCCAATGTTCACAAATTTCACCTAGAAAATATTTTGAATCAGAAATGGTTTCATAGAGAAATAGGAAGAAATTTCTAAAACTAATTTTACTCGGAGTAGTATTATTGGATATGTTTATGAAATATTATATAAATGGTGATATTCAAGGGCACGAAGTTGAATTAGAAAAACTAGCCAAAAAACTTGGTGTTATATTAATAGATGGAAATTAACCTCCGAAATAAAAGAAAATTATTTTGTATTATACTGAATATTGGTTGAACTTTTTTTGCTTATTTATTCGGTTCAAACTATTTTTTATCCGTTAGAAGATGAAAAAAAATTTGAATCAGTTTTTTGTTTTAAATAAAGGTTTCTGTATAAAGTGATGTTCTTTTAATCTTTTTATTTCGTCTAGTTTACTGATACCTAATATTCTATTATTCCAAAGAACTTTATTTTCATGTACAAATTTGACCATTCTGAATATAGTCAATGATGTATAGTTGTAGTACTCATTGCAATAACTGTAAGCATGAATTTTGGCAAAGTATAATGGTAATTCTAAGTTACACTTCTCCATAAATGGGTACAATATAATTTCCGTTTAAAAATTCCTTAGGGTTAATTTGGCTTTGTAAGATAACTCCACGGAGATTGTTTTCAAGCAACATTTGAGCGGATTGAACCAAAGGAGCTGCAGTAGTTGTTTGAATAGCTCTCAATTTATGTTTTCCTACTTTTTGAGGTAATATACGTTTGCTAATTTCTCGTCTACGTAAAACACCTAATTTATCTTTACCCTCAACTGCAGCGTATAAAATAATTTGGTCATTTTCCATATGGGGTATTATTCCTTGCATTTTTTGTTGTAAATACTTAATGGCATTAGGTGTATTTCCTAATTTGCTTAGTTGTTGTTTAACCCATTTGTAATGTCCAGGATGTCGTAAGGTTTTGTAATCAAGTGAACATACTTTATCTGATAGTGCATCGGGTAAATCTGCCGCACCACCAGATGTTAAGTCTTCTTCATAAGTAATGCCATCAATAATAATTGTAGCTGTTTCCGACAAGGCGGGTAGTATTGTTTTTTTGAAATTTCTAAGAACTAAAGTGTTTTTTACATATTCAGTTGCTACACCCACCGGACTCCATGTAAATCCATAATAATGTGGTGAAACGGCATGCTTAGTTAGAGCTCCAACTTTAAATTCTAGCTTGTCTACTTTAACAACTTCAAAGTCATTACAAAATTGTTTATAAAGCAAGTTCGCAAGTAAGTTTATGTAGCCAGGGGCCAAACCTGTTTGAAGTACAAATCCTGTTTTGGCATCCTTTGCCAATTCTTTTATTTTTTCAGTTTCTGCAACATATTCTGTAAGGTTTGCATAATGTAATTGGAAAGTTTTAGAAAACTGAGCCATTTTAGGGGCTAAGCTACCGGGTAGGCAGTCAAGTAGAATATCACTTTGCTGCATTATTTCTTCCATTTCATTGGTAATGCCTTCTTCCGGAAGGTGAAAACCTTTAATGAAGCAAGGTTTGTTAGTGCCTTCTTTAATCCATTTTGCTACCTTTAACGCTTTTGAAAGCGTTCGATTTCCAATGTAAAGAGTTGGTGTTACCTCACTCCATTCCACCAATAATAAACCAACTGCTTTTGCTATTCCACCGGCTCCTGCAATAACAATATTATAATGCTTTCTCATATAAGAAAGTTACAAATTTTTAGGCTAACTTTTAGAATTTAGAAATGATTTTATAACTTAAGTCTAAAGAATTTTACAGTTTTAATTATTAGTTATAATCTATTTATTATTATAAAAACAAAACCTAAATTTATATCTAGTAAAAATGTAAGAATCCTAATAAATTAAATTATAAACAAAAAAAGATACAATACAAATTAAAAGAAATAATAAAGCCACCAGTAAATTACCTTTTATTTTTAAAAGTTTATCTTGAAAATAGTATTTTTTTCTTTTTTTTCTTTGCATAATGTAAAATACAAAAAATAAACCATCATATATAATTTCATGGAAAGATAGGGAGTTGAAAAAATGCTCTTAAAAAGGTTTATGTAAAAATACCCGATTCTAATCTGCTAAAAAAATGAATTTGCTCAATGATGAGTAATTTTAAATTGATTCCTACTTTTTTATAGGTTTTTTTGGGATGGAAACTTTTTTTTATCTTTTTTTGTAATAAGTTGTTTAATTTTTTAGTTTTCCTATTTCAGGAAAATACAGTGTTAGCTCAAGACCTTTAATTTTACATTCTGGGTAAAAAACCGCAAATAACTTAATAGCACTAATAAATTGTCTCTGTGAACTTATACCATATTCTCTGGCAACAAACATATCCTCTAAAAATTTTTCAATATCTCTATTTGTTAAATCGGAAATGATTTTAGGTTGTACATAATCAATAAAATCAGCTAGAAATCCAAAATATGTTTTAATAGTACTATCACTATATTTTTTTCCTTTTAAATACTTTACATAATAATTTATAAGTATTTTATTTTCATCAGAAAGATTTCTGTTTTTATAATATTTTAATTTTTCAGAATTGAAACTATCTTTATCAAAAGTAAATTTAAGAAATGGAACAATATCTTTTTTTACAATTTTCAGGTTTATATCAGTAAATTCACAATACCAACTTTTTAAAGTTTTACTCCATCTAAAAATACTTTTTTGCCGCAAAAAATTAATTATTTTATCATCATATTTGAATATAAATAGAATAACTGATTTTTTTCTGTGAATTACCTTTTTTAAAGTAACTTTTGTAGAAGAGATGTGATTTTGATTCATAGCATTTCAAATATATTAAAATTAATTTGATTTTAATATCGAATTTGAAGTGTTCAAGAGTATAAGTAGTTTGTTATCAGTATTAAACAGTTTTATTGTT
>NZ_QEIH01000012.1 GCF_003260195.1 Lutibacter citreus | reverse complement strand
AAAGAATTAAACTAAATTTAAAAGGAATGAGTCCGATTCAATATCGAACTCATTATTATCAAAATTAATTATAAATTTGTCTAAACTTTGGGGTGCAGTCTATTTTCTATTCGGTTTTTATTCGCTAAATTAGGTGCTTAACCACGCAACAAACCATATACAATCCCGTTGGTGGTAATTACAAAAAAGCTATGAATACAAAAGAATTGAGATTACTCGGGATTTTAAATTGGGAGGAAATTTCAGATAAATACGATAAAGTTAACCTGTTATTAGGAAATGGATTTAGTGTAAATATTGCTGAACAATTTAATTACACTTCACTTTTTCAAAAGTTCATTGAAAATGCCGAAAAAGAATTCAGTATTCTATTTAATCAATTCGGAACATCTAATTTTGAAATAATTCAAGAACATTTGAAACACTCATCAACTGTAAATAAAATTTTTAATTTAGAAACCGAAAAAATTAATGAGGCTTTAGATAGATTGAAAAATGGATTAATCAAAACAATTAATGAAGTACATCCAAGATTTAAAGACGTTGATGTTTTACAAATAGATAGATTAACTAATCAATTTATTGAAAAATTTAACGATATTTTCAGCTTAAATTATGATATGTTTCTTTACCATATGATAATGCGTTCAGTAGATTTACGTCGAGAAGGAAAAAATAAAGTAGCCTATCAAGATTATTTTTGGGGAAATGCAAACGGTGAAACTCAAGACTTTATGAGTTTTCAAAATTTTGATTATTATAAACATGTATATTATTTACACGGAGCTCTATGTCTATTTAAAAATGATTTAGTAGACTATAAAATTTTAAGAAAACCTGGAACCGAACTAATAGAGGTAATTGAAAACAAAATCAGAAAAGATAAATTTCCATTATTTGTATCAGAAGGAACATCTCCAGATAAACTTAAAGCTATTGCTCGGAGTAATTATTTATCCTTTTGCCTAAGAAAATTAAAGAGAGATAACAATCCCCTATTGATTTATGGAACCAGTTTAGCTCCAAATGACAAACATATAGTTAATGCAATTCAATCTACGAAAAGAGATTTAATTATATCAATTTACATCGGAGAAAAAACAGAAGCAAATTTAAACAGAGAGATTTCTGTATTTAAGGAAATGTTTGATGAAAAATGTTCGAGTTTAAGATTTGTGAATTCAAATACAATCTTTGATTATTAAAAACTACCACCAACAATGGCTAAAAAAAATTGCTACACAATGCTAAATACGAAAATTCGATTAACTTTATACGACATAACAAACATCGGAAAAATTACGGTTTACCAACCGCAACTTTTCCTAGCCTAAACCGTTACCTGCAAGCTAAAAAAATGTAAAATCCTGAAATAGGTTGACTAAAAATTAAACACTTTTAGTTAAACTATGGAGACACATAAAAAACAACCCTGCCGAAAAAAGAATTACAATAAAGTAGGTTTCGAACTCAAACTATTCATCATTGATCAAATTCATAATGGACGTATTTCTGTCAATTATGCAGCTAAGAAATATGATATTTCTAGACCTACTATTCAGTACTGGATTAAAAAATATAGTACTTTAGAGCAAAAGAAATTAGGAATGAGTAAACAAGACGAGATAAAAAAGTTAAAAGAGAAAATTGAAGAGTTGGAGTTTGTAAAAGACTTCCAGCAAGATGTGATTGCAGACATGGAACTTATTACAGGAGTCGATATGTCAAAAAAGTCATTGCCCAAAACATTAGCAGACGAGATTCAGAAAAAGAAGCAAGACCGTTTAAAAGAAAATGGTTAATACAATGTTTTGGGATTAGTAAACAGGCATTCTATAAACGTCTGAAATCTCATCAAATAAAACAAAATAATGAGCTAATATTAATTCAATTGGTAAAACAATGTCGCAATAAAATTGGGCAACGGTTAGGTGCTAAAAAGCTATATCACGAATTAAAAAACGACATCAAAAAACAAGAAATTAAAATGGGTAGAGATAAGTTCTATACTTTCCTTAAAACCCATAGATTACTGGTGCCTAGAACTAAAAGGTATCATATTACAACAAACTCGAATCATCATTTTTATAAATATAAAAACCTGGTAAGTGATAAAATCCCAACCAGAGCGGAACAGCTTTGGGTCACTGATATCACCTATATTAAAACACAAAAAGGACATAATTATTTAGCACTTGTTACCGACGCCTATTCTAAGCAAATAATGGGTTATAAACTCGACAACCATATGAGAACATCACTTTGTGCAGATGCGCTTAAAATGGCTCTTAAAAACCGTAAATACCCGAGTAAAAAGCTCATTCATCATTCAGATAGAGGGTTGCAATATTGTAATCCAACATATACCCTATTTGCTGAGTCAAACGGATTAACTTTGAGCATGACCGAAAAATATGATCCCTATGAAAATGCAATTGCTGAGAGAATTAATAGAACTTTAAAATACGAGTATGGTTTGAAACTAACAATTAAAAACACTAAATTAGCACAGAAGATTGCAAAAAGAGCTATTAATATTTACAACAATATTCGACCACATTTAAGTCTCGATTTAAACACTCCTAAATACGTACATATAAATCAAAATGTAGACTATAAATCGTATCGAAAAAATAAAAATAAACTGGAATTATTAACTTTTTAATCATAAAAAAAGGTCAACCTATATCAGTACAATACA
>NZ_QEIH01000011.1 GCF_003260195.1 Lutibacter citreus | reverse complement strand
TTACAGCTTCTAAACAAGCGTCTGCAGCACCTTGAGATATTGCAGGTGTAATACCAGTCCAGTGGAACCAATTTGATCCTTCAAAAACTTTTTCCCAATCTATCATACCAGGTTGAATTTCGGCTATGGCAGAATGTTGTCTGTCATAAACTACTTTACTACCTCTATTAACAGCTCCAGTTTCTAAAAAGTAAATTCCTAATCGGTCTCCGCCCCAAATAATATTCTCACAGTTTACACCTCTTTTACGCATTTCCATCATAGCACATTCACCAATATCATTTTTTGGTAAACGAGTTACAAAATCTACAGGAACACCATAATTAGCTAAAGATACAGCTACGTTTGATTCTCCTCCTCCGTAAATTACATCAAAACTATTTGATTGTGAAAATCTTAAAAATCCGTGTGGAGCTAATCTTAACATGATTTCTCCAAATGTTACTACTTTATTCATTGTAATAAGTTTGATATTATAAAATTGGCGTAGATAACCTCTACGCCAATTTTTAAATTAATTATAAATTAAATTCCTAAAGCTTGTCCACCTCCAATTTGGATAGTTTCAGCTGTTATAAAAGATGCATCATCACTTGCTAAGAAAGAAACAACTGAAGCTACTTCTTCAGGTTTTCCAATTCTTCCAAGCATAATGTTATTTTTCCAAGAAGCAAAAACTTCTGGTTTAGTTGCTTTAATTTGAGCGTGGAATGGTGTATCAATTGTACCAGGAGATACAGCATTTACTCTAATTCCATATTCAGCCAAATCTTTTGCTAATGCTCTAGTTATTGCATGGACTCCTGCTTTAGAAGTTCCATAAATTCCAGCTCCAGGTCCTCCTGCATTCCATCCTGCATTAGATGTGTAATTAATTATTGAAGCATTTTCTCCTTTTTTAAGGTATGGAATTGCTGCTCTTGAAGCAAAAAATACTGAATCAAGGTTTAAAGCCATAACAAATCTATAAAATTCAGTTGTCATTTCTTCAAATCTAGATCTTCCACCTAATCCACCTGCATTGTTTACAAGCAAATCAATTTTACCATACTTTTCTCCAATTGCTTTTATGTTAGAAGTTACAGCATTATCGCTTGTTACATCAAACCCAAAATACTCTGCCTTAATTCCTTCTGCAGCAAGTTCTTCAACTCTTTTAGCTCCTGCTTCATCTTCAATACCATTTAAAACTACAGTATAACCATCTTTACCTAATCTTTTTGCTACTTGAAAACCTATTCCACCAGTAGCACCAGTGATTACAGCTACTTTTCCGTTTTTATTACTCATTTTACTAAATTTTATTTTTCTAATTAATATTATATTTATTTTGAATTTTTAGCTTTCAATGCTTCAATTTTAGGAATTAAAATCCATACACTTGCTAATACTATAAATGCTAGAGTTGCTCCAAGAATAAAAGCTGGCGCATAATTACCTCCTTTTGTTAACATTGGAACTAAAGCGACTAAACCTGCTCCAGTTAATTTAGCTGCTGTCCCTGCAAAACCTGAAAGTGTTCCTACAGTTTTCTTTCCATATAAATCACTTGGCAGTGTTTGTACATTTCCAATTGCAGTTTGAAACCCAAAAAGAACTGCTGCCATTATCAATACTGCAGCCATAGGTGAACCTGGATTTGACAATGCTAATAAGGCAGGAAGCATAATAAGACATCCAAGAGTTATTACCATCTTACGAGTCTTGTTAACATTCCACCCCGATTTCAATCTATTTTGAGCTAATAAACCTCCAAACCAAGCACCTAGCATCGCTCCTACATAAGGAACCCATCCGTAAATACCAATAGCTTTAACATCCATATTATATACTTCTGAAAGATATAAAGGAATCCAGAATACAAATAACCACCATATTGGATCTATTGCCGCAGAAGCAATAATAACTCCCCAACTTTGTTTACGAGAAAGTAATTCTTTAACTGGAGGATTATACTCCTTTGCTATTTCGTTATCTTCCTCATTAACTTCCTGTCCTGCAAGTATGTAATCCCTTTCAATATCTGTTAACCAAGAGTGTTTTCTTGGCGGAGCTTTTACTATTATTAACCAAGGAACTAACCAAAGTAAACCAATAATACCAATGATAACAAATATCATTTGCCAACTAAAATGTACTGTTAGATAAGCAATGGTTGGTATGGCTACAATACCTCCTATTGCTGCTCCAGAATTAAACAATCCCTGCGCAAATGCCCTTTCAGAAGCTGGAAACCATTCTGCGTTCCCTTTAGCTGCCCCTGGCCAGTTTCCTGCCTCAGATATTCCTAACATAGATCTAAAAATAGCAAAACTTAACACTCCACTTGCTAAAGCATGAAGAGCCGTAGATATAGACCAAAAACCAATAGATAAAACAAAACCTATTCGTGTTCCAAGCTTATCAAATATTTTTCCGAAAATTGACTGTCCGAAGGCATATGAAAACATAAATACTACAGAAATTAAAGCATAAATTTCTTTTCTTTCTGTCATTGTTTTATCAGGGTATAAATCTTCTGATATACTTGGCCATAAAACTACCAGAGCTTGTCTATCAATATAGTTAATTACAGTTGCTAAAGCAATTAAAGCAATTACCCACCATCTTAATCCTTTTACTTTCATTTCTTATTAAATTTAATCTGGGTTTTTAAAACATAGATTTGCTGACCAACCCAATTTTAGTCATTTAATAATACAATAAATAAGTACGCTTTTATATTTTAAACTAGAAAAAATAATCTTCTAGAAATTGTGTAGTTATGTGCTGTATTACTTCCCTCTATTGAATACTAATAAACATTGATCTGTGCAATCACAATGATTATTTTTCTTTTTAATCTTTTAAATTATAACAATACTGATAAAGAGTTTTAAAATGAACTTTCATTTTTTCTTTTGCCTTTTTAGGGTTTTGTTCTTTAATTGCCTTATAAATAGCTGTATGTTCTTTTATCCCTACATTTGAATTACCTGTATCACATACATGATACTTCTCAAAATTTGTAATTATTTCAGGTGTAATCATAAGCATTAATGTATTTAAAGTACTATTACCTGCAGCTTTTGCAATTGCCAGATGAAACAATAAATCTTCTTGAACTGCATCTACCCCGTTCAATACTTTCTCTGAATATGCTTCTAATGCTCCTTTAATTTGATCAAGGTCTTCGTTTGTTCTTCTCAAAGCTGCTAATCTCGCAGTTTTTAATTCCAACAAAATTCTGGTTTCAACTAATGATTTAAAATCAGGATCGTCTAATCTTAAAATATCATCAACCATTCCATTTAAAGCTACAATTCCAATATTAGCAATAAAAGTCCCACTTTGAGGAATAGATTTTAACAATCCATAAAATTCCAATCTGTGTATTGACTCACGTATATTATTTCTACTGGCCTCAAACTTTTCAGACATCATTCTTTCAGAAGGAAGCTTATCTCCAGGTTCCAAATTCTTATAATTTATTAGATCCCTAATCTCAGAAATTATTCGATTTTGAATTGTACTATTTTCATTTTTTATAAGTGTATCAAACTTCATGCTCTTATTTGGTTAATCAGATTTCGGGATAAATATAAAAAAAATTAACTATCCTTTTTATCTATTACATTTTGGGTTTACTAATCCATTAAATGGATTAGTAAATTCCAAAAAAACTAAACTCAATTTATCTCAAACTCTATTATTAAACTTCTTATTTAATTAATGACTTATATTTAAATCATAATAATTTACTTTCGAAAATGCTTTTATATCTTTACTCACTAGATAATTCCCAGCTTTGAAATAATTTTCAAAAATACTCCATTTTTCTATATGAATATCATCATATACAACAGACTCATTATTATTTAATATCACTTCCATTTTTCCTTTAGTCACTTTAACTTCAATAGTAAACTTATTAAACCCTACATACTCATTAAAAGTATGTCCGTCATCATCACCCCAAGCATCTGTATACAATATTTCAGTATCTGATAAATTTAAATTTTTTAAAACTTTAGTTTTCACTCTAACATACCCATCTGTCCAATATATTTTTAGCATTGGCGGAGCATTATTATCATCTTCCCCTATTAAAATTTTTTGTTCATTTGTTAATCTTCCATGGATTTGCATAATTATAGCTCGATGGTAATTCCCATCACTATCTTTTGATATGTCTTCCATAGAAAGTGTTCCTTTCATATTTCCACCTTGATCAAAATTCCAATTTGTTGCTCCTTTATCTTCTGGATTCATTAACTCTCTTAATTCTGTTCTTGAATAAGAAGAATTTGCAGTTGATGCTTCAGGATATGTGTAAAACACAAGGGCTCCTTTAATTGAATCGTTATACATAAATGGTTTCAACATTTCATTATTTGCGTATTCCAAAATTTCTGGAGGTAATACCTCCGTTGGTCTTCCTATAGGTAAAGTAACTTTCCAATTATTTAAATTAATATTAGGAAGATTATATACAACTTCAGGAATTTCTTTTTCTATATATACAAAATCAGGTCTATCTTCAATTTCAGTATTTTTATTACAAGAAACACTAAGCATTGCAAAAATAACTATGGAAACTAGTATTTTTAAAAATCCAAATCTGTATTTAGTTGATTTCAAAATAATATTTAATGACTTACTTTTAATTCGTAATACCTAACTTTTGAAAAAGAACCTTCATCTCTTGATTGAAAATAGTTCCCAGCTTTAAAATAATTTTCAAAAACGCCCCATTTTTCTATGTGAACATTTTCATAAACTTTGTACTCACTATTGTTTAAAACAATTACCATTTTCCCTTCACTAACCTTAACTTCCAAAGTGAATTTTCTAAAATCAACTTTCTGGTCAAAATTAAAACCATCATCATCATCCCAAGCATCTTCATGAAGTATTTCAGGTACAGTTGCATTTAAGTTTTTTAAAACTTTTGTTTTTACACGAATCTTTCCATTATCCCAATAGATCTTTAAAATAGGTGGTGCATTATTATCATCTTCACCAATTAAATCACGTTGTTCATTTGTTAATCGCCCATGAATTTGCATTATAATGGTTCTATGGTATTTACCATCAGAATCTTTAGTTGTTGCATCCATAGCTAATTTACCCTTCATATTAGCACCTTGCTTAAAGGTCCAATTTACATTATTATCTCCAGGCTCCATTTGCTCTCTTAATTCTGAACGTGTATACTTCGTGTTTTTAGTTTTAGAATTAGTTGGCATTGCATGAAAAACTATAGCTCCTCTAGTAGAATCTATATACATATAAGGCTTTGCCACATCTATTTTAGCAAAATTTAAAATTTCAGGAGGATCAATTTCAATAGGCTTTCCTTCATCATTAGCCACTGGTAAGGTAACTTTCCAATGACTTAAATCAATCATTGGAAGTTTTACCTTTTTGTTTCTCTTCTTCTTTTTCTTTTTTTTGTTAGATTTTTCAATTTTAACACCCGATTCTGAAATGTTACTTTTCTGTGCTTGACAAGAAACGTTTGCAGATAGAAATATTGAAAATATAAATACTAATAATTCTTTTTGGATGTTTTTCATTTTATTATAAATTAATCTGCTGGATATACTTTTACATTGTCAACATAAGCATCTTGTTGAGTTTCTGCCCAAATAAATATGGAAACTAAACCAGAATCACTCGCAGTAAAAGACTGTCTCACTAATGTAAAATTCCCTTTCCCTAAAAGGTTAGTTCCTTCATTTCTTACTATAGGACCAGCATCTGAACTAGCAAGGGCATCTGCACCATCAGTAAAATGACCATCCAATATTTCTCCAACTATTTTAGCTCCACTATTGCCATCATTATCATTTTTAATAGCATATTCATATTCTAAAACATATTCTCTACCGGGAGAAACTGTTAAATTTTGACCGGCAAATCTAGATTTAGAACTTCTATAAATCCCTGAAGATGTACCATTTGTCCATTTAGCACCTGCTGTTTTACCTCCATTATCTGAACCATCATAATTAATATTAGAACCATCACTACTACCATTAAAAGCATCTTTTGTACCTCCTGTAAAAGAAGGCCATTTCCAGCTACCTCCTCCGTCGGTAAAATCACCATTTATAACTTCCGGATTAATTGCTGCCGGTATTGGTGGTTCTACAACTTCTATTTGCTTAGAGAATGTACTAGTAGCCCCAAGTTTATCTGTCGCGGTTAACGTTATTGTATAAGTTCCTTCATCTGGAAACGTATTTTCTCCATCTACACCAGTAGATGAATTTCCATCACCATAATTCCATGTATAATCTGTTGCACTTGAAGATGTGTTACCAAATGTCCAGGTTAAAAAATCTTCCGATTCTGCTGCTGAAAAACTAGCAGCTGGTGGCGTTAAATCTGCTTTTGAATTTGCATCTGGCAAATCATAAGATAATGAATCCATAGTAGGATCACAAGAAGACACAGAAGCTATTAAAACTAATACTAAAGCACTCTTGATCATTATCAACAACCGTGTTTTTAAATTAAATATTTTCATTTTTAACTTTTTTTAAATTAATTTTAATAACCAGGGTTCTGGCTCATTATACCATTACTTAGGTTAATTTCTCTTTGAGGTATAGGTAATAATAAATCAGAAGTTGAATATCCTAAACCATAAGTAGCTGAAAAAGCTGAAAGTACAGACTCTGCTTTTCCAAATCTAACTAAATCAAATAATCTATGATTTTCAAAAGCTAATTCTACACGTCTTTCTAATAACAATGCATCTTTAGTTACTATTGTTACAGGCGATGTTAAACCAGCTCTATCTCTTACTTTTTGGAATGAAGAAAGTGCTGAACCATCAACAGTTTCATTTCCTCCTGCTAATATAGCTTCAACATGCATTAATAAAACATCAGCGTAACGTAATACAATCCAATCATTACCTGCCAAAGTAGCATCATTAATAAATGTTTTACCATCATCTCCACCACTTTCACCATTAGGCAAATATTTAGTTACCTGGTTTTGTGTTGTTTGACTTGCATCATTTCTATATGAATATTGTGTTCTATCTCCTCCAAAAGCATCTAAAGCAGTTATTACATCATTTGTTACATAATTAACCCCACTTGTTCTACCTACACCGTTCATCCATTCTGATGAAAAATTTTGGCTATCTGAAGATAATGCAGACTCATAACCAATGGCAAAAATAATTTCTTTATTTCTTTCACTATAGAATACATCATTAAAATTATCCATTAAACCAAATCCACTCCCCATAACATCTTCACAAAGTGATTTCGCTTCAGAATAGTTCCCTAAAGTTAATTGTACCTTAGCTAATAATGCTTGTGCAGCAGCTTTTGATGCTCTAGTTTTATAAGTATTATCTAAACCACTTATTGCTGTAGTTAAATCACTTACTATTAACTCATAAACAGTAGATGTTACAACTCTTGTATACTGAACTTCAATATCTAATGGTGAAATAACTTTATCAATTAATGGCACGTCACCGTAAAGTCTAACTAAATTAAAATAAGCTAATGCTCTGTTAAATTTAGCTTCAGCCTCAAAAGATAAAGCTTTATCAATATCTGTAACAACACCTAAGTTATCTAAAACTATATTAGTTCTAAAAATTGTATTATACATACTTGCATAATAGTTAGCAACAATACCATTCGTTGCTTCTACATTGTAGAATTCAAATTGTGCTGCTTCACCTTCTTGAGATTTAGTTCTAGTGTTATCACTACGCATTTCAGTAAGATAAAACTCATATTGAAAACTGTGATTATCACTTAAATTAGTACTGTTTACACCTTGCCAAGCATCATAAATTGCAATAATTCCAGTTTCTACTTCACCTGCATTATTAAAATATGAATCGGCAGTTATACCAGAATTTGGAACTGGCTCTAAGTAATCACTACTACAAGAAGCAATTACGCTTACTATTATAAGTAAAGCTATATATTTTATTTGTTTCATAATATCTTTATAATTATTTATTAAACTGTGTATCATTAAAAGTCAACATTTAACCCAATAGATATAGTGCTATATATAGGTGATCCTGCTCTTTGGTAACCATACGTTGTAGGTCCTGTTTTATCAACAGATTCTGGATTAAATCCGGTATAATCATCAGCCGTTTTATACATTAAGTTTTGCCCTGCTGCATAAATTCTTAACTTAGAAATTTTGAATTTAGACAATACATCTTCAGAAAAATTATAACCAAGGTTAATATTACGTAATGCAATGTAAGAGGCATCTTGAATGATAGCATCTGTAAAGATCTTTTGTTTAATAAAATCTTGATCTGGAGTAATTGTTGGATCAAAATCCTGACCGCTATTAAAGTGATTCAAGATATACTGATCTCCCATATTTCTAATTTCAGCACCATGAGATCCTTGAAACATAAAACTAAAATCTACATTCCCAATTTTAAACTCATTGGTAAAACTCCACACTAATTCTGGATAAGGATCTCCAAGAGCCGCTTTATCCTCATCATCAATTAATCCATCTCCATTTAAATCTTTTACATACACATCTTGTGCTTCACCTCCTACTGGATGATACGCGTTATTTAAATATTCTAATGGAATTTCTTTATCTACAACCCAACCATAAAAAGTTGAAACCGGCATACCTTCTAAATTAATCCATTCTGCAGCTCTTTTAGCATCAATATTCTGAATTTGCCCATTAGAATCTGCGAAATCAACTAATGTATTTTTATTAGTAGTAGCAATTACTGCTGATTTCCAACTAAAGTTTTCATTAGATATATTTCTTGTTCTTAACTCTAACTCAAAACCTTGGTTTTTAACCTCTCCTAAGTTAACCAATGCATTAGAAAAACCAGTTGTATAAGATACTGGGTTATTTAATAATAATTGATCACTTGTTCTTTGGTACCAATCTATAGAACCTGAAATTACGTTATTGTAAAACCCAAAGTCTATACCTGGATTAATTTCAATTAAACGTTCCCATTTTAATTCTGGATTAGCAATATTTAGTGGAGAAAAACCAGACTGAAGAGCTCCATTTACACTTGCTGTAGTAGCAGATAATAAAGCCAAAGATGGATAGAAGTCAACTAATTTATCACCTGTACTTAAACTACTTGTACTACTACTTGAATCTGGGTTTACACTACCAGTATTTAAACGGTCATTACCTGTAACACCGTAACTAACTCTAAACTTTAAATTATTAACAACATCACTATCTTCTAAAAAGCTTTCCTTTGAAATATTCCAACCTAAAGATGCTGCTGGAAAATTACCATACTTATATTCCGACCCGAAAATTGAACTTCCATCTCGTCTCATACTTATAGATGCTAAGTATTTATTATCGTAAGCATAATTAAATCTAGACACATATGATATTCCGTTCTTTTCCCATTCAAAAGCATCAGCTCCAGAAATTGTAGCTGCATTTGTAATTTGCTTAACACCATCATTGGTATATCCCGTACCTGAAATAGATGAAAAGAACTCATCTCTTGATTCAAAAACCATACCTAATGTTGCTCCAATATCGTGCTTATCAAAACTTTTATTATAGTTAAAGAAATTATCTGAAATTAAATAAATACTTCTTTGAGAAATTTCATTCATCTGCGCTGCAGAAGCACCATTTCTGTTAGATAAAACACCTTGCCATCTTGATCTTTTGGTATCTTGATAAGATCCCGAAACCATACTTTTAAAAGTTAAATCATCATTAATCTTATATTGACCATAAAAACTACTAAATAATTTAAATTTCTTATCGTAACGCTCGCGCTCTAATACTTTGGCAGCAGGATTGGTATTAGATGTATTACTAATATCTACAAGTGTACTTCCATCACCATATAAATCATAATTATCAAAATGACGTTGAGTAGCATAATCACCAATTGCAACATCTGGATAAATTGCTCTATCTACAAATTGTATTGTGTTTGCATCATGATAAACTGGCAACCAATTTGTTTGTCTATTTATATCATGAGTAGATCCATCAAAACGTCTTCTATCTGTATACGAAGGGCTAAAACTGGCACCAATAGAAATCTTATCATTCAATTTAGAATCTAATTTAAGCCTCATTCCATACTTTGTGAAATTATCAGTTAACAAAACACCTTCATCATCTGAATAGTTCATACTTGTTGCAAACTTAGTTTTATCATTTCCTCCTCTTAAAGATAAAGAATGACTTGTAATAGTACCACCATCAAAAATCACATCTTGCCAAGAACGATCAACTCCTATAAGTTGTTTATATTTTGTTCTATCAGACAATACACCATTAGCGGCAAGTTCTGCAGCAGCAGTTTCAGCAATTGAAAAAGTATAAGCATCACTGTGTCGTGCTTCTTTAAAACCAGTATATGTACTGTAATTTACCCTTGTTTTACCATCTAAACCAGGCTTCATAGATATCATTATAATACCATTAGCTCCTTTAGAACCGTATATAGAAGATGAAGCAGCATCTTTTAATATTTCAAAAGACTGTACATCGTTCATGTTTAAAGATCCTAAAAAATCTGAGTCTACAATAACTCCATCAACCACTATTAATGGAGTTGAATCTCCAGCCATAGAACCTACACCTCTAATAGATATAGTAGGTGCTGCCCCAGCTTCTCCATCTGTTGCCTGAATATTAACACCTGAAACTTGCCCTACTAAAGCATCATCAACCCTAGATACAGCAACCTGATCTAAATTATCATTAACTACTTTTGAAATTGAACCAGTTAAATGAGATTTTTTTGAAGTACCATAACCAATAACTACAACCTCATCTAGAGCTGCAGTATCAGTTTTTAGAGATACATTTAAACTTGTTTGATTTGTTATAGCAACCGTTTGACTTGCATATCCCATAAATGAGTAAACAAGTACGTCACCACTTTTAACTTCTAATTCATATTCTCCATCAAAATTTGTTGAAGTCCCCTTAGCCGAATCTTTTATTAAAATGGAAACACCTGGAATTGGCATACCATCATCTTGTGATACCACCTTTCCTTTTAATATAAAGCTCCCTTGTGCAAAAACAGTAATATTGAGAATCAATATTAATATTAGAGTTAGCCTAATTTTTAAATTCATAATTTAATTTTTTACGTTAAAGTCTTAGTTTTTTTTTAATACCACTGCGGTATTAATCATATAGATTGTTAGTCTTGAATTGGCCTTTCACTTTAAAAAAATAGATTCTGAATACTAAAATGTTTTTTTGTAATTTTGCAGAATTCATGTTTTTTTAAAATGAACATGTTTAAATTTTACTTCCCTCAGAAAAGGAGTAACTACTAAAAAGGATAGGTGCAACTATCCTTTTTTTTATTTTATTTTTTTTGTCATTGATAATCTAATAATTTAAATGAATTAACTTGTTTTAGTTCTTTTAATTTGGTTTCCCAATCTGGTTTACCAATTTGGTTTACCAAATATATGTTAAATAGTAGTTAAAAAAAAATATTATTTAAATTATTTACAATATTTAGTGAAAAACACTACAACGTTTTAGTAAAAACCATTAATATCTCTAATTTCTTCATATATAAAATAGATCTCTATTTTGTAAAAATAATCTTACACTTTCAATATTAGTTTAAACTAAAAAAATTACTGACTTAGAATTAAGCCAGTAATTTCAATAAAAAACATTAATAAACTACGGGGGGTTTAATATATTTTAATAAGGTGCTTTTAAATTGTAATTATTATTTATCAACTTTATTATGTGTTTTTAACCACTCTTCTCCTTTTTTATCTCTAAAAAAGTCCATCCAAACGTAATACATTATTTCATCTTTTTCTACTTCTACCGAGTGGCTTGATCCTAAAGGTATATGTAAAATTGAATATTCTGGAAATTTTATTTGAGCATCATCTGCAAATACTACTACTTTATTGTCTGTCAAACCTAAAAATAATTGTTCAAGCATTCCATGCTCATGAGCACCTACTTTATCAGGACCTTTTGTCTGTACTGTTCCCATTGCAATACGTGGTATGTATTTATTTGGTAATATTGTGCGACTAATAGTGTTAGGGCTCTTTATAGGTTCTGTATAAGATTCACAATCTGTAAATTTTCTATAATAAACATTTTCAATATTTTCTTTTGGAAAATCTTTCAAATCTAAAAGGTCTTGCTCGGTCAATTTACTAGCTATCTTAAGAAAGTGTAACGTGTCTTTTTCACTTGCTTTAATCGATAGATTCAACATTGAATTTGGCACTAATATTGTTTCAGGTACAATATCATAATTTTCTTTATTGACAGTAACCGTACCACTACCTTTTATAAATAGATAGATAAATCTATTGTTTGTATCTAAGTGTTCTTTAATAGCATTTCCAGTTATTGATATTTGCTCTACTTTAACTCCTGGAATTTCATTTTCGAGTACTGTCTTAGTATACTCTAGCTTATTTGGTTGTAAATTCATATTGAGATGTTCAATAGGAATTTGTTTTGTACAAGCTGCAGCCGAAAGTAAGATTACAGTTAAAATTAAAAAAGTATATTTTGCTGACATTAGTAATAAATATTTTGTTTTAATAAATTAAAACCAGTTAACATTAAAAGAAACAAGCTAATTAAACTCTTTGTATTGTTGTTTTCTAATTTTATTATTTTGAAATAAAATTATTATACGATTACATCCTAACAATCTTAAGTTTACACATTTTAAAATGTGTAAACTCAAGACTAAAACTAGAAACAATTACTATCGCTTCATATATTTATTAAATTAGTTTGTAAGATTAGAATTTCTATCTATCTCATCATTAGGAATTGGTGTATCATAATCTACAGCAGAATTCCAGTCTGGTTTAGCTCCTTCATAACCAGAAGCTCCAAATACTTGGTCTCCTAATTGTCTTCTTTTTATGTCATACCATCTTTTACATTCAAAAGCTAATTCTAATCTACGTTCTTCCAATACATCAGCAACAGTTACACTAGTAAGGTCGGCAGGAATAGTACTTGATGGGAATGCTTGTTCTGTATAACCACCAGATGTTGATTGACCACCATTTCTGGCTCTACCTCTTACTTCATTAATATAGTCAACTGCTAAAGGACTTCCTATTTCAACTCCTGCTTCTGCAGCTATTAATAATACCTCTGCATAACGTATCATAGAATAATTATGACTTGTAGCTCTTTTATTTCCCCTTGCATATTGCCCTGGGTAGCGGGTATATTTTGCAATATAAGGTTGGTTTGCAGCAGATCCATTTCCACTAATTGTAAAATTAGTATAATCTACTAAAGCACCCTTAATTGTAGCTTCTGTTTGAAAGCTAACATCTCTTCTGTAATCACCAGCTTCGAATGACTCATAAACTGCCATAGTAGGCACGGCAACTGACCAGCCACCATCATCTTCATCCCCACTAACACCTGTCATAGGACATATTTGATCATACGAATTATCATCTGCCTCAACAGCATTATAATCTAAAGCAAATATAGGCTCTAAAGAAGCATCAATTTTATCAGCATTAAATAATGTCTGAAAATCTGGATCTAAATCTAACTCATATGTTTCTTTATTATCAATTACTTCTTTTGCTTCATCAAAAGCTTTTTGGAAATATGTATTGTCACTTGTTCCTGCTCTAGTTAAATATACTAAAGCTAAATACGAACTTGCCGCTGCTTTAGATGGTATAGCTCTAGAGGCAACCGTGTTTGGTAACCAAGTTTTAGCAAATTCTAAATCTGAAATAATATTATCATATACTTCCGATTCAGGTGTTAAATTAATAGAATAAGCTGCATCACCTTCCACTGGAGCATCTAAATAAGGTATATCTCCAAATAATCTTACTAAATGAAAATAGTAAAATGCTCTAGCAAAATACGCTTGTGCAATAACAGGATTTTTAATAGTCTCGTCTGCGGTAACATCATCAGCTCCTGCAATAGCATTATTAGCCGCTGCAATTCCCAGGTAAATTCTAATCCAAGGATCATACACCATTTCGTTATCACCTGTAATAGAATGTGTATCCATCTCTACTCTTCTTGTTTGGGTAGATTGAAGGTTTACCATATCAGAGCGTAGCATTAATGCTATGGAAAGCTTTCTTCCCCAAATTTCTTCATTAATAGCATGTGTTAATGAGGCGTCTACAGCTATCTGTATATCATCTACAGTTGAAAAGAATCCTTCCGGAGATAATATACCTACTGGATGTTCTTCTAAATCTGAACATCCTACTATTGATATACTTAACAATAATAAGAATAAATATTTATATGTTTTCATGTTTTTCATTGTTTTAATTAATTATTAAAATTTAACGCTTAAGCTAAAATTAACCGATTTTACTGTTGGATAATTTCCAAAGTCAAACCCTCTAACAGTATTAGCTGATGTATTATTATCTCCAGAAGCACCATAGTAATTTACTTCAGGATCTAAACCAGAGTAGTTTGTAATAGTTAATAAATTTTGTGCACTCACTGTAAATCTTAAATTTTCTATACCTAATTTTTCAATACTCTCAGAAGGGAATGTATAACCTACTGCTATATTTTTTAGTCTAATATAACTACCGTCTTCAACAAAACGAGAAGAAATTTCTCTCCAACTATTGTTACCTACGCGTGGTTGGTTAGCTGTTGTATTAGTAGTTGACCAAGCGTTGTTATAATAATCATAAGTAGTGTTAGCATCACCATTATTTAACTGAACATTTGTCATGTTAAAAATTTCACCACCTTGAGAACCTTGGAAAAAGAGGTTTAAATCAAAGTTTTTATACTTGAAGCTATTTGTAATACCCCAAGTAAAATCTGGATTAGGGTTACCTATAATTTTTCTATCTGCATTAGTAACTTTTCCATCATCATCTAAATCTAAAAATAATGGGTCACCAGCTACACCACCTGTCATAACTGCTGAACCCGCTGGTGCCGTACCACCTTGGTATACACCTGCATAATCAAATCCATAGAAAAGACCTACTTCTTCACCTTCTCTTAATATATAGTTATTATCAACACTAAAATAACTTGGCGCACCATTACCAAAATAATCAGCACCAAATATTAATTTTTCTACTGTATTTTTATTTTTAGAGAATACTAAATCTGTAGTCCAACTAAAATCGTCTTTAACAATATTTCTAGTATTTAAAGAAATCTCAAATCCTGTATTATTAATTTCTCCAACATTTGTTAAAATTTCATCATTATAATTACCAAAATACCAAGGAATACTATTATCAAACATAAGTACATCTTTAGTATCGATGTTATAATAATCTAAAGAAAGTGAAATTCTATTATTGTACATTCCTAAATCTACACCAAAGTTTGCTTGGTAAGATGATTCCCATTTTAAATCTGCGTTAGAACTTTGATATGGAGTCACAGCTGGCACAGTTATTCCGTTACTAGAAGCATATATACTTGCTAAACTTGCTAAAGATTGGTATGGCGCAATTGATGGGTTACCGGTAACACCATAACTTGCTCTTAATTTTAAGCTAGAAATGTTTTCACTGTCTTTCATAAAATCTTCATTAGAAATTTTCCAACCTAATGCTGCTGATGGAAAAATTGCATATTTTTCATTTTCAGCAAAGTTAGAAGCTCCATCTCGTCTTACAGTAGCAGTTAGTAAATATTTATCATCATAATCATAATTTACTCTACCAAATTGAGATTGGATTTCTGTTTCATTTACATATACATCACCAGAACTAGGACTGATTAGATTTGTAGCTGTATATAAACCATAATAAGAAAAAGAATCTGAAAGTGTTCCAGTACCTTCACTCAAAAATGCTTTATTCGTTGTTTTTTGATAAGAATACCCTGCTAATAAAGTTAAATCTCCTTTTCCAATTTCTTTTTTATACGTCAAATAATTTTCACTCAAGACACTTTTAGATTTCTTTTCAGATATAATAGCTCTTCCATCAGTAGCTCCACCTGCCGTAATTTTTAACGTTCTTGGCATGTAAACTCCTCTAAATGTATTTTTACTACTTAAACCAACCGTTGTTTTAAAAGTAAGACCTTCAATAATATCATAATTAGCATAAAAATTTGCTCTGAAATTTTCTATTTCTGTGTTATCATCTCTTTGTGTTGCAACCGCCCATGGGTTATCTACCGGGGCATCTAAATTACTTACAGAAAATGTTCCATCATCATCATAGATTCCCTTATCTGGTTCAAAACGCATTGCTAAAGAAACAACATCGTCTCCACCTACGGTAACTGAACCATTTGATTGTGTTGAAACTCCATCTTTTGCACTTAAACCTCCTGTTAAATTAAGTCCAATTTTTAATTTATCGGTTACTTGTGCGTCTAAATTTGATAAGAATGAAACTCTTTCATAACCAGAATTAACTAAAATACCATCTTGCTTAAAATAAGTACCTGAAGCATAGTAATTTACTTTATCAGAACCTCCTGAAAAAGAAAGTTGATTGTTTGAAGTACTTCCAGCTCTGTATATTTTATCTTGCCAGTCTGTATCATAATCTCCTTGAACATAAGGATTAGAATTGCCTTGATTACTTCTTATTTGATTTTGATAATCTGCAAAATCACTTGCATTTAATAAATCTAAACTATTTGCAGTTTTTTGAACAGCATACGTAGAATTAAATTCAACATTTAATTTACCACTCCTACCTTTTTTAGTAGTTACCAAAACAACACCATTTGACCCTCTAGAACCGTATATAGCTGTTGCAGATGCATCTTTTAATACTTGTAAAGTTTTAATATCACCTGCTTGAGGCATAGAACCTCCAACAAAACCATCTACAACAATAAGTGGATCACTACTTGCATTAATGGAAGTATTCCCTCTAATATTTATTTTGATAGGAGCTCCTGGCTCACCACCATTGTTAGATTGTACAACTACACCAGCTGCACGACCTTGAAGAGCTTGTTCTGCATTTAATACAGGAAAAGCTGTTAATTCTTCTGTTTTTAAGGAAGATACTGAGCCTGTTACGTCACTTTTTCTACGAGCACCATAACCTACAACTACAACTTCATCTAAAGCACTTGCTTCTTCAGTTAAAAGAATATTTAAAGTTTTTTGATTTGCTATTGTTGTTAGTACTGTTTTAAACCCCATAAATGAAGTAACAAGTACATCCCCTTGTTTTACATCTAAATTGAAATTTCCATCAAAATCTGTAGAAGTACCCTTAGATGTATTTTGAATAATAATGCTTACACCAGGTATTGGCATATTATCTGTAGCAGACAATACCGTTCCCTCTATTGTATAGCTTCCTTGAGCCATTAATGTAATATTGAGCATCAATATTACAATTAGAGTTAGCTTAATTTTTAAATTCATAATTTAATTTTTAATGTTAAAGTGTTAGTTTTTTTTAATACTGATATAGTATTAGTCGTATAGATTGTAAATCTTAAAGGAGTCTATCACTTAAAAAAAATTATTCTGAATACTAAAATATTTTATTTTAAAGCTTTGCAGAATTCTTGTTTTTTAAAATGAACATAGGTAAATTTCACTTCCCTCAGAAAAGAAGTAATTCACAAAAAAAAGGATAGATGCAACTATCCTTTTTTTAATTATTTTTTATGTTGTGGATGCTGTAATAATTTAAATGGTTTAACATGTTAATAATTTTTTCGTTTGGCTACCCACATTGGTTTACCAATCTGGTTTTCCAAATATATATTAAATTTTTGTTAAAAAAAAATAATACTAACTTAAACATCTAAAATAGTTAAGCCCCAATCAAATAGCTTACATAACAACCAAAATCTATCCTTTTATATAGTTAAATAAAAAAACTATGAACATCTAAAAATAAACCTTAAATCACTGCACACTAACTATTTAAAAAAAACACTCTGATAACTCATTATCATTAAATAAATAGTTATTATATTTGTTAACCAATTTGAATAAGAAATTACATTATAAGTGAAAACTGAAATTTTAATTATTTTAACAATTATAAATAATTCTCATTGCCTTTCTAAATAAGGTATATTTATTTTCCTATCCATGACTTCGATACCGAATATGCTAATTTTTCTTTTAGAGAATTTAAAGTTTTCATAAACAGTTTTGAGGAATTATAAAGTGATAGATATTGTAATCCTTAATCTAAATCAACTTTCAAATGGAAACATAACTTGTTCATATATTGCTTATCTAAATATTTTAATCAAATAAACAATTGTATTCTTTTGCTGAGATAATTGTGAGACTATACATTAATTTAAAAAAAAATGAGACAAAAACTATTCATAATATTAATTTTAAATCTTTTTTCATTCGCAGCAATCTCTCAACAAGTTGAGCAAGATACATTTAGATTATTTTTTCTTGGAGGTCAATCTAATATGGATGGATATGGTTATAATTCGGATTTACCAAAATCTTTAAAATCTGATTTTAAAAATGTATGGATTTTTCATGGTAATCCTGCCGATGATGAGGACAAAAATGGTGGACAAGGCCTTTGGGAAGCATTGAAACCTGGACATGGAAAGGGTTTTACCTCTGATGATGTACAAAACAAGCTCTCTAACCGATTTGGACCTGAGCTTTCATTTGCAATGAAAATGAAAAAATTATACCCTAATGAAAAAATTGCAATTATTAAATATTCAAAAAGTGGCTCCTCCATAGATAGTTTAGCTGCTCGTAAATATGGCTCATGGGAACCAGAATACGAAGGGCATAATGGAATTAATCAATATGACCACTTTCTAAAAACGGTATCAAACGCTTTAGAAGTAAACGACATTGATAATAATGGAAAAATAGACAAATTAATACCAAGTGGAATTTTATGGATGCAAGGAGAAAGCGATGCTCTTGATGAACACGTAGCCAGTAGGTATTACGATAATTTAAAGCGCCTTATGGATTTAATTAGAGCCGCGCTACGAGTAGATGATTTACCAATAGCTCTAGGAAAAATATCTGATTCTGGAAATAATGAAGAAGGAAAAGTATGGAAATATGGAGAATTGGTCCAACATGGACAAGAAAAATTTTCTTCAGATGATAAAAATACTTTTATAGTAAGGAGTACTAGGAATTATAAATACTCTGATAAACATCATTATGATAGTAATGGTTATATAGATTTGGGAGAAAAGTTTGCAGAAGCTATTTATCAATTAAGTAAAAATAACTAAAAACAACATGATGTTTATTATACCTAAACTGGTGTAATTAAACGAATCGTTACCTCAACAATTATTTAATCATTTTTATCTGTATTTGTAGCCTTGTGTGTTTTCAACCATTCTTGACCTTCTTTTGTTAAGAAAATATCCATCCACATATAGTTAGTTCATTTTTGTATTGTCGTCAACTTTAACCTAGTGACTAGAGTCAATTGGAATATGTAATAATGCAGATTATTTAAATTCAGTACGGCTATTACCTGCATTAGCAACTATATCATTATCGGAGAGAACTAAGAAAAGTTGGTAAAGCATAGGATGTTCATGCTCACCAACTTCGTCTAATCCTATTGTCTCAACAGTTCCAAGAGAAACTCATGGAACTGTTGAGGCTGGCAACACAGTTCTATTTGTTGTATTAGGACTTTTAGTTTTTTCAGTATAGGATTCACAATCTACAAAACGTGTAAAAAAGAGTTTGTATTTATTTTTTTCCAGGAAACCCCTTAATATCTTCAAAATCCTGTAAAGACAGTTTTTTGGTGTATTTTAGAAAATGAAGTTCTTCAGACTCGGGAACTTCAATTTGCACAAAATTAATTCCATTCATAGAAATTGCTTTAGATTTTGGACTAACAATACGCGCAATGGAATCTGTAATTAAAGTTGCCCACCCCTTTTAAAAACATAAACAATGTTACATTCTTATCAGACAAAACAATGTTCTGATTAGGTAGGTCCCTTAAATGCTATATGCTCAATTTTGGTATCTGCCATCTCATTTACCATTAATCCTTTACTAAATATTTTTTTGTTCAACGGTATATCCATTTTTAGATTCTCAACCACAATTTCTGTTGAACTTGAACATGATATTTATATAACCCCCAGGGAAAAATAAATTAAGGAGGTTTTCTTTATAAATAACTGTATTACTTTTATTATTTCCTTTTTTACATTATTTTTAAGTTAAAACATTTCTTATTCCGTAAAATCTTCACGAATTCGACTGGCATGTTTTTTTTATGATTCTTTATCTCCAAAATAAGATGGTCCATCACCCGTTAAAAAATCTTCTCTTACAGGGCTAAATGTATCAATTAGTTGTCCTTCTTCTAAACAAATTGCACTATGCAATAAATTAGGTTCAATATACACTCCATCTCCTGCTTCTACTATTTTCTTTTCTCCATTAATATCAAATTCAAATTTACCTGAAACACAATAGGTAGCTTGCGTATGAAAATGCTGATGTGGAGCACCTAATGCTCCTTTATCAAATTTCACACTAACCATCATGATTTGGTTATCGTAACCTAAGAACTTTCTTGATACTCCTCCACCAAGTTCTTCCCATTGCATTTCTTTTGTGATGATGTACTTTTCACTAAATCGTTTCATAATTTTTTAATTTGTATGTATTTAATTAATAATTTGTATAATTATAATGCCCTATCCATTGATAGGTTTTTTTATTTATTTCTAATTTGTGTTCTTTATTATTTGATGAATCATTATTTGAAAGTATCAAAATTTTTGTAGTTCCTTTTAGGTCTTCAATTGAAATAGCAATATAATTTTCATCTGAATGTATTACTTTTAAGTTGGCAATATTACTTTTAGAATTTACGGCCAATTCTGAAACAAAACTATAGCTCCCGTGTGATTCTATTACTGAAGCGAAAATTGTATTTTGTGTGTTTTTTCTTCTAACAATAAAAGTAGCATCTCTTCGTAAATTAAATTCAGGATCATTAGCTCCAATACGTGCAAAAATTAAATCGTCTTTTGCGCTTGAAACAGTTGTTAAAGTATAAAACTTATTTTTATTTAACCATGAGAATTTTACATTATCAGAATTCGATTGTCCAATTCCTTCTTCCCATAAATGCTGATATCCATTATTTTTCCCTAAAGTTTTTAATACAGAAGGTGATTCGTATTTAAAATTTGCCTGTAATACTTGTCCCATATAATAATAAGGCAAATCGTATTGGTTTTTTGCTTTAGATGTTACACTTATAATATCAACTACAAAGGGTTTTTCAAAATTTTCATCTTTTATTACTGCAAAAGTTCTTTGCATTTCTGTTCCTGGGTATGCATTCGTTTCTTTTGCGCTTGCTATTTGAATCTCCGGATTTTTAGAATCGAAAAATAATAAATCTGAATGATTTTTACTTCCAATACTATATTTACCCTCAAAATGTGAAGTTTCATTTTGAGTAATGGTGTTATGCGCAATAGTCTGTTTTGCCCAAGTTTTGTTTTCTTTTAAATAATTCCCACCACCTTTTTGTTCAATATTTACAAAACGTGCTAAACCATAATCCTGCATCACTTCATCACCATCTTCATATAACGAAAAAGACAATTTATCATAATGACCATGACTTGATCCTTGGGCAGCGTATTTAAAAACTAATTCTATATCTTCATTTCTTAAAATACCAACACCTCCCTGTTTTCCTTCTGGCCCATCAGATAAGTTAATTGATTTTTTTTCAAATGGTTTTGCTTTTCCATTCTTCACACCAAGTGCAACAGCTAAACCTGAATCATCTAACAAAACTCTATCTTGCTCTTTAGCTATTGTTAACAATCCTGGATCTTGTTCTCCAAAATAATATGAAATATCTACTGCAGTAACTAAAGCACTGTTGTAATATGACATTCCTTTTTGACCATCATTAAGTGGAAAAAAATCACCGTCAGCATCAGATAAATTCAAAAGTGCATTAATCGATTTTAATAGTACTCCTTCTTTATATTCAAAAATCTTTAATTCTGGTTTTACATTATGCAATCCTTCTGCAAAAATTAAGAAAGGATACATTGCATAACGTTGATAATAAGGCCCTTCATTATAATATCCATCGGGAGAAAAAGGTTCTTCTATATTTGCTAAAAAACCTGCTTTTCCATCTTTATTTAGAAATCCACCATCATCATCTTTAGCTTCCCTATCTAAATTCACACCTTTAATACCATATAAAGCACGATCAATTAATTCTTGATCATTCATCACCAAACCAATCATACCAACTGCAGCATTTCCCCAAGTACTATGGTTGTGAACCCTTTGATAAAATTGTGGACTATCTACCGAAATATGGTCAGCAAAAGGTTTAAATAAATTTGTTTCTAGTTTATTTCGTTCTTCTTCAGTTAAAAAATTATAAATGCAATCGTACGCCTGACTCACGTAAACCAACCAGTTAGCATCGTTTAAACATTGCCAGAATAATTTCCCTCTTGCATAAGACCTCGTTTTTGGATGCAATGGCAATGTTTTGTACATTTCCTCATATTGCATTAACATATCTTTTACATAATTGGCATACTTTTCATCATCTAAAATTTGATATAAAACACCTGCCTTTTGAAGCATTATAAAGTTCTTTTTATGACGCTCATGAGTGTAACCTCCTGAATAGTCTTTAGGAATTGGCATTTGAATACCAGACTCAATTTCCGCATCAACTTCCGCTTTTGTAACTTCTAAAGATTTATCGAATAAAGGAACAGTTCCTAATTGAGCTCTAATTTCTTTAACGCCTTGTTTAGTTAAAATTAAACTGGGATGATTACTTTCTTCTGAAGTTATATTTTCCGCAGGTTTAGAATCCGTTTGTTTACAGGAAACAAAACTTATTAAGGCTACTAATGTTATTAATTTTATTGTATTTTTCATTCTTATTTTTTAAAATAAACCAAGATATATTAGATTGCTCTTTTTCCGTTTAAATTTCACTTTCTAGTTAATTTAATGTTCTCACATTCAAACTACATTTTTTAATTTATTATAATTCTTCATAATAATTATAGAAAATTCACAACTGGTTTACCAGTTTGGTTTACCAAATATATACATATATTTTAAGTTTACAAGGGTTTCTTGTTATAATTAACATTTAACTATGCTTAATTGATATTAATCACTTCACTAGAAGTGAACTTTTAGATGAATTGTTAAAATATCATTTAAAAAAAAATTGAAATACTTAATTTAAGGTATAAATATAAAGGATATCAACAGAAAGAAATTGCAGAACACCTATGCTTATATCCAAAAACTTAAGAAAATTAAATTGGTATGCTGATGTTATTCTCTCTAAAGATATTTCCTATACATATTTTTTATTAAATAAACGCTTTTTAGTATTGCTCTTCCCTTCAACAACAATAACAATTAAAGATCTATTATTCTTTAATAACATCTCACTTTTATTTGTTAAAACTCTCTAAACTAATAACATCTTTAAAATTATATTTTTTTAAAAAATGACTTTTAACAATAATGCATTTGAATTTAAACTTTGAATTCTTAAATTAGCATCTTAACCCCTAAAAGTACCTTTTGAAAAAAAATATTAAATTTCTAGCCCTAGCTATTTTAGTTATTTCAAGTAGCTTCATTTTCATATCTAATTCAAATCCACCCCCTAAAATTGTAAAAGAAATAGACATCCCTATAAAAAAGGAACTCCCCGTTTTAGTTAAAAAAACCACTGATACAATTGTTAAAAAAGTAGTAAATAACAAGTTAGATTCACTGCTTCAAAGAATTAATAAAAGATATGATTTTAATGGATCGCTATTAGTTTCTAAAAATGGAGAAACACTATATAGCAGTCAAATTGGGCTTGCTGATTTCAAAAAAAAAGAACCTCTAAGTAAATCTTCGGTATTTCAATTAGCTTCTGTGAGCAAACAATTTACCGCAGCAGCGATTATGCTTTTATATGAACGAAACCAAATTAAGCTTACAGATTCTGTAACTAATTATTTTCCTAAATTTCCTTATGAAGGCGTTACCATTAAAAACCTACTGAATCATACCGCCGGACTGCCTAAATATTTTTGGGCTGCAGAACATTTATGGAAACAAAAAAGAGCACCTACAAATAGCGAAATGATGACTTTATTAGCATCTTCACATGTACAACGTTTCTTTAAACCTGGACGCAATTTTGACTATTCGAATACAGGTTATTTTGTATTAGCTTCTATTATTGAAAAAGTATCTGGCACTAGTTTCAGTAATTTTATAAAAGATAATATATTTGATCCCTTAAAAATGGATAACTCTTTTGTATACAGCTGTACAAAAGACAACTTTAAAACAAATCAATTAAACGGTTATAGGCTATATAGAGGATGGAGACACCTTAAAATAGGTAGCACAATAAATGACGCTATTGTTGGAGATAAAAATATTTATGCAACAAGTGAAGATTTAATAAAGTGGGTTACAGGATTAAATAGTGGTAAACTTTTAACTAAAGAATCTGTTGAAATGATGTATTCTAAAGGTGAAACCAGTTCTGGAAGAAAAATTCCTTATGGATTTGGTTTTAGAATTGATAAAGAAAACGAAAATACTATATATCACCACGGAAAATGGAATGGTTTTAGCACTAGTATTACTCAATATCAAAAGGATAAACTGGTTGTAATTGTTTTAGAACATACTAGTTATAATTCCATAACTGCTTTAAACAAAACGGTAAAAGAAATTGTAATGGATAACGTTAAATCTTAAAATCAAAAAAAATACATCTTTAAAGAAACAACAAATTAGAGATTTATTCTCCATTATATTATCATTATCTTTAAAAAACTAATTAAAAAAAGATCACATGAAAATTAATAACATACTAGAAGGTATTGGAAACACTCCAGTTGTTAAGCTCGGTAAATTATTTCCAAATGCAAACGTTTGGATGAAACTTGAAAAAGCAAACCCAGGTGGAAGCATAAAAGATAGAATTGCTTTATCCATGATTGAAGAAGCCGAAAAACAAAACCTTTTATCAAAAGATACTGAAATTATTGAACCTACTTCTGGAAATACAGGAATAGGATTGGCAATGGTAGCTGCTGTTAAAAATTACAAACTAACACTTGTAATGCCAGAATCAATGTCTGTTGAAAGAAGGGCTTTAATGGCTGCTTACGGAGCAAATTTGGTGTTAACACCTAAAGCACTTGGTCTTTCGGGAACGATTGAAAAAGCAAAAGAAATGGTTAAAAATAGTAGTAATGCGTGGATGCCTTCTCAATTTACAAACCAAGCCAACCCTGAAATTCACAGAAAAACAACTGCACTAGAAATTGCAGCAGATTTTCCTGAAGGTTTAGATTATATTATAACTGGTGTTGGAACTGGAGGCCATATTACGGGAGTTTCTGAAGTTTTAAAAAAGATATATTCTAATTTAAAAGTACTTGCCGTAGAACCTAGCGACTCTCCAATAATTTCTGGAGGTGAACCTGGACCTCACACATTACAAGGTATTGGACCTGGATTTTTCCCTGAAGTATTCAATAGAGAATCTATTGATGGAGCTGTTAAAATTACTAAAGAAGAAGCATTTACCGAAGTTCAAAATATAGCTAAGTTAGAAGGTATTTTAGTTGGTATTTCAACAGGTGCTTCATTAGCTGCTGTAAGAAAACAGTTAAATAACTTTAAAAGCAACGACACAATTTTAACTTTTAACTATGATACCGGTGAACGATACCTATCAATTGATGGTTTGCTAACTAAATAATTATTTTATTTGAAAGAGAGATTTTAATTAAGATCTCTCTTTCTATTTAAACGTTCTATTTCCTCCCTTTTAAATTAATAATACCTCATAATCTTTCAGTAAATAATAATTTTAAAAAGTGATCACTTTCATGTGGCACAATAATAAGATCTATCATTATCTATTAAATTTAAGGTAATATCCTTCAGAATTTTAAGTATATTCGTTTCTAATGAAATTAAATGTAATCGAAATTTTGGTTTTTGTTAGTTTGATTCAAGGATTCCTTTTTTCAATAGTTCTTTTAACTCAAAACTCCTTTAAAGTTAAAGCCAACAAGTATTTAGCATACAGTACTTTTTTACTATCTTACATAGGTGTAGTTGAACTTTTAGTAGCTAAAGGCTATGATAAAAAATATTATTTCATAGATTATTTTGGAGACGACATTCCGTGGCTATTAATGTTTTACATTCCAATGTTAGTTTATTTTTTAAAATCAACAAAAAATAAATATGCTAATAGTAAAAAATCACTTCTACTTACCATTCCCTTTTTTCTCTTTTGGATATTATATTTAATTATTGATTTACAACTAGATTTTGAGTTGATGAATTGGGAATTAGTGAAAAAATATTATAAACTTATATATGAAATACAATTTTATTTTGCGATACTATTTAATGTGTCATTAACCGCACTTTCTTATGTTGTTATTAAAAAAAGTAAGATAAGTTTTGATGAAAAAAAATGGCTAAAAAACATTTGGATTTTTAATGCTTCACTTCTTCTTATATGGGTAATTAATACTTTTATTCCTGATGAAATATATCCTTTTGAACACAAAGATATCACATATCCCGTTTGGCTCGGTGTTTCATTTTATGTGTATTGGCTTATCTTTAGAGGTCTTATTCAATTAAAACTCTCACAAGACAAATCAGAAATTCACAATTTATTGAAGATAAAAAAAAATGAAAAAATTGATTTAGAAAACAATAAAAATTCAACAAACATTTCTGAAACTAAGCACATACATTTTCAAAAGTTTTTAAAATTAATAAATGAGGAAAAGTTATATAGAAATCCAGAATTGAGTAGAGATATTGTTGCTAAAAAATTAAACATGAGTACAGGGTATCTTTCTCAATTAATTAGCGCTTCGGTAAATTCAAATTTTTCTTCATTAATAAATAATTATCGAATAGATGATGTAAAACAAATGTTATCAAGTACTGAATTTGATAAATATAGTATTGTTGCAATAGGTTTAGAGGCAGGCTTTAAATCTAAATCTACTTTTTATAGTGAGTTTAAAAAGAAAACTGGTTATACACCAAATCAATTTAAGTTGAAGGAAAATAAGTCCTAATTAATTCACTTATAATTATTTTGGACTCTTTTTCCTTCAAATACTATTATTATTGCTGTATTAACTAACATCTAAATACTAAATGAAGGTTTCAGCTTTAACAATACTTTCAATTTTCTTTTTAAAAATTAGCATTTTTGCTCAACAAAAAGAATCATTACCAGCAATAATAAATTATTTAGGAATTGGTATTGGATATAATTTTGATAATATTAAAGACTCCAATTTTTCTCCACTCAATCAAAAAGGAACTGCATTATATTATTCTATTTTTTATGAACAACATTCAAAAAACATACTAAAAATTAATGCTAAATATGGCGATGGAACACTTAATTCTGGACGCTTAAATAAACTTAAAACTTCCTATTACAAAGCAAATATAGGTATAGCTTACTTAAAAAATATATTTACAAAACAACAATCTACCAACTTTTATATAGGAGGTTCCTACTCAATAGACATTCTTTATATGGATTGGTATAACCAAGATGCTTTTAGTTATTTTTCAACCAATGGGTTATCTATAAGTGCGGCAATTTCAAAACAATTTACGGCAAAACAATATATAGAAAGTACAATTTCAATTCCAGTAATTCAATTTTTAAGTAGGCCTCCTTATAATGGTTTAGATGAGTATATTATTGAAAACCAAAACGAACCACTAAAAATTATTTTTAATGGTAAGTTGGCTTCATTTAAAGAATACAAATCAATAAACTGGAACATCAATTATAAACATGAAATTTCTAATCATTTTAATTTAAAAATTGATTATGATTTAAATATTAAAAGTGCAAAAAGCACACATACTTTTACAAGTTTTTCAAATAGAATTTCAACAAGTGTTTTATATAAATTTCCAATATGAAAAAACTAATCTTCTTTTTCGCACTAATTTCATTTTCAGCCTGCACCAACTTAATTATAGACGATGATGAACCGATTACCCCAATTAATAATTTTGAAATATTTTGGAACGATTTCAACCAACATTACAGTTTATTTACCATAAGAAATATAAACTGGAATAATTTATATGAAATTTACAGACCTCAAATAAATGAGACAACATCAGATGAAGAACTTTGGAATATTCTTTCAAATTTAATAGAGCAATTAGATGATAGCCATACTGTTTTATTTGACGGAAATGGGAATAATTATCATTCAGGTTATGCTTTAAACAAACAATCTACATCTGAATTTAGTAAAGAACTCTTAACTTCAAAATATTTAGATCTTGTCAACAACATCCCATCTGAAGATGGTCTTTCTTTTGGTAAAATAAAAAACAAAAATATTGGGTACATTTATTTAGGCACTATGGATGGTGAAAATCCTTCTATAATTAACTCTGTAATTAATGAACTGAAAGATTATAGCGCTATAATTTTAGATGTAAGACAAAATACTGGTGGAGATGATAAATATTCATCAAAAATTGCACAAGCCTTTTCAGACGGAAAACATTTTATATATACCGTTCAAACTAGAAACGGGATTAATCATGATGATTTTGATAACAAAAAACAATATCACACCTATCCAAATAAAGAAAATTCATATGTAAAACCTGTTATTGTTTTAACAGATAGAAAAACTATAAGTGCAGGAGAAATATTCTTATTACATATGAAATCTTTCAAACACATTGTACAAATTGGAGACACAACAGCTGGAGATTTTTCAACAGTAAGTAATATGCGATTTTTACCAAATTCTTGGCATTATAACTATTCTATTCAAAAGTTTTTATTACCTAACGGAGAAAGCTTAGATGGCATTGGTCACATTCCAGATGTTTATACAAAAAATAATAAATCTGATATTACTTCTTCAAATGATAAGGTTATTGAAAAAGCAATACAATATCTTTTTGATGAATATAAAATTGAATAAGAAACCTAGAAAAAATATACAAAAGATTGTAGCTGAAGTTAATTTAGAGTTTTCTATAAACTAAACACCAATTAAATAAACAAGCATTTAACCATTTTAAGTAATGTTTTAATTTACACTTTACATAACCTACCTATATAAATAATTTTCTTAATAGTCTTTCTTACCTAACAGAGCTGGCAAGTGCAAAATCTTTTACCTACTATTAACAGTTATCTACTTAACAAGCATAAAGTAAGTGCAAAAATTATAAATTTGATTTATTTTTTGATAATAAAAAGCTAAAAACAGTTTAGGTTTAAGAAAAATTAACAACCTTTACTTTTTTTAATGAAAAATCATAAAAAACTATTGAATCAATCAAATAATTTATTTTTTAAAAATTTACCCCTAATTAAATATTTGCATGTTCCCCATTGATATTCAAACAATTTACCTTACCTATATTATAATTAGTATTGTTAATTTAATATTAATTGGCTCTTTGTATTCTCAAATAAAAAAGAGATTTCCGGGGGCTTTCTTAATACTCATCAGCTTTTTTATAAGTACAGTAGGAATCATCTTTATATTTCTTCGTAATCATGTATCAGATTGGATTTCTATCCCTTTAGCTAATACACTAACAATCTTATCTATTGTAATTCTTATAATTGGACTTGAAAAATTTATTAATAAAAAAGGATACCAAATTCAAAACTATATTTTAATTGTTATTTTTTTTCTAGTTCATTCCTATTTTACTTTTGTAGAACCCAATTTAAATGCTAGAAACATAAATCATTCAGTGGTTTTTATTCTGCTCAGTTTTCAAGGAGCCTTTCTAATGCTAAAAAGGGCCCCAGTATCTATGCGTAAAATAACGCGGCCAGTTGGGTTTGTTTTTTGTGCAGTTTTTGTCATTCAATCTCTTCATATTATTAATATTTTACAAAATCACCAATCAGATACCGACTATTTTAAATCATCACCATCAGAATCCATATTTCTACTATCTTGGGAAACCATTTCAATACTTCTTGTTTATGCTATTTCTTTAATGTATAATAAACGTCTGATTTTTGATGTAAATGCTCAAGAGGAAAAATTTTCAAAAGCATTTCATGCGGCTCCTTTTATTGTTATATTATCCAAACTTACGAATGGAGAAATTTTTGAAGTAAATAAAAACACCCTATCAATTGCTGGTTATGAACCGAATGAATTAATGGGTATAAATGAAATAAATTTATGGAACAATAATAATCACCGTCTAAAATTTATTTCAGAATTAAAGTCAAAAAAGTCAATAAATGAAAGGGAATATATTTTCCGTAAAAAATCTGGAGAATTATTTACCGGCTTAATAACAGCTAATATTATTAATATAAATGATGAACAATGTGTTATTTCTGTTATAAATGATATTACTAATAGTAAAAAAGCAGAGTTAAAGCTTAGAGAAAGTGAAGCTACTTTAAGAGAATTAAATTCAACGAAAGACAAGTTTTTTTCCATTATTGCACACGATTTAAAAAGTCCTTTTAGTGGTATTTTAGGTTTTAGTGAAATATTAAGTCATCAAGTGAAAGAAAAAAATTATCAAGGAATTGATAAATATGCTGAAATTATTAATAGTTCTTCAAAATATGCTATGGAATTATTGTCTAATTTAATGGAATGGTCGAGATCACAAACAGGTAGAATGGAATTCAATCCAGAATACATAGATCTTGATTCAATTATTAAATCTACACTAGAATTATTAAAACCCACTTCTGAACAAAAATTAATTAGCATAGTACTAAACACTCCCATTAAAATTACCCTACATGCAGATAAAGCAATGATTGAAGCTATATTGCGAAACCTTATTTCTAATGCTATAAAATTTACTCCGCAAAAAGGAACTATAAATATTACTGCTAAAGAAAATGAAAAGGAATATTTAATCTCTGTTATAGATGGTGGTGTAGGAATAGAAAAAAGTAATCTTGAAAAATTATTTCAAATTGACAGTTCTTATTCAACTTTAGGAACAGAGAAAGAAAAAGGTACTGGTCTTGGCCTTATCCTTTGTAAAGATTTTATTGATAAACACAGAGGTAAAATTTGGGCAGAAAGTGAGCTAGGCATTGGAAGTAAATTTTATTTTTCCTTACCAAAAAAATAAAATAGTTAAAAGAAAACGATTTACTCAACAGCTTTTTAACCACTCATTATAAACACTTTGATTAATGAATCTAAAAAAAATGAAATTCCAATACTTCTTTTATACTTTATTAAAATTACCTTAAAAATTCACTCTATTAAATAAAAACTGACAAACAACTTTTCTTAATTGTCTTTCTTGCCTTGGAGATCTTGCTAGAATAAAAATCAACTTATTTCTAAAATATTTTTTGGCTATATTTACTCAAAACACAGTGAAATAATAGAGAAAAAATAATACTATGGAAAATATTAGGAGATCATCTATAGAAATGGATAAAGAAGAATTTCGTAAAATTGGATATCAATTAATTGATGATATTTCCAATTTTATTAATACAATAGATGAAAAACCAGTAACTCCAAATGAAAGCCCTAGTCAATTACAAAATATACTAGGAAACTCATCCTTACCAGAAAATGGGAAACCTGCAACCGAGTTAATTTCTAAAGCGACTGATTTATTACTTAATCATTCTTTACTTAATGGACATCCTAAGTTTTTAGGATATATTACCTCTTCTGCTGCCCCAATTGGCGCATTGGCAGATTTACTTTCGGCTTCAGTCAATCCAAATGTTGGAGCACATATTTTAAGTCCTATTGCTACAGAAATTGAAAAACAAACGGTTAAATGGTTGGCTGAATTTATAGGAGTCTCTCCAAGCTATGGAGGTATATTAGTTAGCGGTGGAAATATGGCTAATTTCACTGCATTCTTAGCTGCAAGAACGGCAAAAGCACCAAAAAGTATTAAAGAAGAAGGAATTCAAAATTCATCTAACAAATTAACTATTTATTGCTCTAAAACAACACATACCTGGATTGAAAAAGCAGTAATTTTATTTGGTTTGGGTACAAAATCTATACGTTGGATACAAACTGATGCTTCCAATAAAATGGATACTAAAGTTTTAAAAACTACAATAAAAAAAGACTTGGAGAATAATTGCACACCAATAATGGTAATTGGTACTGCTGGTGATGTAAGCACAGGAGTTGTTGATAATTTGAGTGAAATTTCAGCTATTTGTAAAAAATATGATTTATGGTTCCATATAGATGGCGCTTACGGTGTACCTGCAGCGGTTATTCCTAAATTCAACTATTTATTTGAAGGACTTAAAGAAGCCGATTCTATTGCTCTAGATCCACACAAATGGCTATATAGCCCTCTAGAAGCAGGGTGTACATTAGTGAAAAACCCGCAACATTTAATTGATACTTATAGTTCACATCCTGAATATTATAATTTTAGCAATAACGGGGACGAAATAGCTCAAAATTTTTATGAATATGGCTTTCAAAATTCGCGTGGTTTTAGAGCTTTAAAGGTTTGGTTAACATTGCAACAAGTTGGTAGAAGTGGTTATGAAAAACTAATTAGTGAAGATATTGAACTTTCAAAAATACTATTTAACCTTGCTGAAAAACATCCAGAATTAGAAGCAATTTCTCAAAATTTAAGTATTACAACTTTTAGATACAACCCATTAATTAAAACAAAAAACAGCAATTACCTTAATACATTAAATGAAAATCTATTGAATGAATTACAAACTGGCGGTGAAGTTTTTTTATCAAACGCAATTGTTAATGAGCAGTATTGTTTAAGAGCGTGTATTGTAAATTTTAGAACTTCTAAAAAAGACATTAATGAAATTATTGAAATAGTTTTAGAAAAGGGTAAGAAAGTTCATTTAAAATTATCTAAAAAATAATATTTATTGTTTAAAATATAAAACGAATGGCTAGTAAAACCTTACATATAAAGACCAACAAAGAAGCCAAAAAATTATAGAGAATAGATTTATTTTAATACAATAAAAAAATTGCTAATTGCACCACCCAAGGAGCTATTATTGCTGTTATAATTCCGTTTAAAGCCATCCCTAAACCTCCAAATGCACTATAATCTGGTCCTTTCTCACTAATACTCGCTGTACCTAAAGCATGTGCACTTGCTCCTAAACTTAAACCTACTGCTTTGGCATTTTTTACGCCAATAATTTTTAAGAATGAATGTCCAAATACAGCTCCAAAAATACCTACAACAATTACAAAAGCTACCGTTAATGATGGAACACCTCCCATTTCTTTTGAAACCTCAATAGCAATAGGTGTAGTTACAGATTTTGGTGCTAAAGAAATGATTGTTAATTTTGAAGCCCCAAATAAATATGCAAAACCAATAACAGAAACAATACCTGTTAAACTACCTAAAAACATTGCCAATAAAATTCTTTTAACATCCGATTTAATTTCTTCAATAAAATTATACAAAGCATAACCCAATGCAATTACAGATGGTGCAAGCCAAAAGCTAATAACCATAGTGTGTTTTTTATAATCATCATATGAAATATCACTAATTAATAAAAAACCAATAACTACTAAAACTGTAATTAAAATTGGATTTAATAATGGTGATTTATACTTGTTTTGAAGTTTTTTAGCCGTTATAAAAACTACTAAAGTTAAACTTACTTGAAACAGTGGTGTATTTAAAAAACTAATCATTTTTTCTTTCCATAAGTTTTCCTACAACAGTTAACACCAATAAGGCACTTATAACAATAGCTACAGAAATTGGTAACCATTCTTGTTTTAAAATTTTAAAATGACACATAATACCAACTCCAGCTGGTATAAAAAACATAGCCATATTATTTAATAAAAAATTTGCTACCAGTTTTACACGTGTCGGTTTTATTATTTTAAACTCTAATGCAAGCACAATTAAAAGCATCCCCAAAATACTACCAGGAATAGGTATTTTTGTAATATAACTAAGTAATTCTCCTGCAAACCAAAATCCTAGTATTATTGCTACTTGTTTTATTAAATTCATTTAATTATTATTTGCCGTAGGTTTAAATAGTTTTGCTTCTTCTAATATTTGTAAAGTAACTTCAGCAATATTATACAATAGTATATTATGCATCTTAGTATTTTCTTTATTGTTATTTAGCAAATGCTTCCTAATTTCTTCTAAACTATCTTCAATATTTTCTATATCTGAATTGTCTTGGGCAGTTAACCAATTACAGATTTTATCTAACACTTTTAAAATATGTTTCTCAAAAGACAACAATTGAACAGCGTCTTTATTATGAGAAATTCTATGAGCTCCTAATGCAGAAAGGTATGAAAGTAACGCATGGTTTAAATAGGTTAAAGTAAACGCCGTATTTTTTAATTGTTGCTGTTTTTTAGGATCTAATTGCATATTTTGCCAAGCCATAACTAAAGCATTATCTGCTCTATGTGCTTCTCTTCTGGCAATTCTATAAGCTAAATCATCTGTAGCTGATTGTTTATACTCATTTAATATAGCTCTAAAATAAGCCGTATTTTTATGTATTACATCTTTCAACAAAACTGGTAATTTTTTATATTGCCATTCTGGCCATAAAAAACGTACTACTAAAAATGAAATTAATGCTCCTAACAAAGTATCTATTAATCTAGGCGCCATCACATCTACACCTTTATTCGCTATAATATTAAACGCACATAACACAAAAATGGTAATAAAAACTACACCAACAGAATAACGCCGTTTCATCCATATTAAAAACAAATATGCAGAAGTAATCATTAACAATATTTGGCCATAAAACGTAAATAACCTAATAATTAAAATTCCTATAACTACTCCAGAAAAAGTACCTAATATTCTTTGAAATAAGCGTCTTCTTGTTTCACTATAACTCGGTTGCATCACAAATAAAATAGTAAGTACAATCCATTCTCCTTTAGCTATTTGAAAATATTCAGAAACCGCATAACCCACTAAAAAAGAAATGCTTAAACGCAAAGCATGTCGCATTCTGGGATGATTTATATGAAGCTGAGATTTAAATCGTTCAAAATAAGTACGGTTATCTTTTTCTAATTTAGGTAATAAATCTGATTCATAATTATAATAAATACCTTTTAATGTTTGATTAGATCTTCTTAAATTTCTAATTAATAAGTTTAAAGGATGAGCAGCTTTTAATTCATTATTTTTTAATAAATTATTAATAGTATTAACCAACCAATCTAAAGCTATTGGATGCTTATAAGGTACACCTGTTAATAAACTTTCAGCAAAACTTTGAGTAGCATGAGAAAGCTCATGCAATAATTGTCTAATCCCCCCTATTAACTCTTTACTTAATGGATTGGAACTTAGTAAATCATAACGTTCATGACTTGATGCAGCTCTTTCATGTAAACTTTGTAATACCATAAAATAATGTAAATAAGGTATTAATGGTTTTTGATCTTTAATAGATTCACTATAACTATTTAATACTTCTTTACATTTATCTAATGCTTCAACAGTTTGCACATTTAACAACGCTAATTCAGCTCTTATTTCTTTTTCTTCATTTTCATTACTTGGAAACAATTTAGATTTTTCATTAAAATATAATGAAAGAGCTGAAAAACCTCTTGCCAACTGTTCTTCTAATAAACTATAAGGTTTTATTCGTAATAGTATATATGAAAAAACTCCATAAATAAAAGCTCCCGAGGTTAACAGCACGGGTTGAATATACCAAACTGGACTTATTTGCGCTCCAATCATAGTATAAATACCAACAAGTAAAGCTCCAAAAGTCACTCCTCTAAAGCGTTCACTTATACCCCCAATTAAAATGAAAATTATTGTTGAAATTGCTAACCCAAGGGCTAAAACAACGGGATAAGGTTGTAATAATTCTACCGAAAAACTTGAAATTGCAAAACTAACCACTTTCAAAGCCATAGATTTTAAACGACCATTTGGATGATCATCCGTTTCTGAAAGCGCACCAGCAAGAGCCCCTAAACCTAAGGTTACTGCATAAAAAGGCAATCCAATACTTAACATTAAAACAACAAGAAAACCAATTACAATTGTTGCTTTAAAAGCCAACAATCTATTTGGGTTTGTCAAAAAATTATTACGAAAAGATTTATACCCGGCTATTTGTTTTAAATAGAATGAGAGTTGTTTCATTTTTAATTAAACAATTACTCCGCAAAAGTAATCAATAGCTATAGAAAAATATACATTTATACTTTATAAAATAGATAAACAGCTATAATAAGATTATTATTCTTTGGAATTAAGAATTGGAGAACAATTAAAAAAATAATAGCTAACACCGGCTCAAATTAATGTGGGCTTCTGCTCTACTTCAAAGTTTTGTGTATATTTACTAAGCCGCCAAATATTGTTGTTTTGGCTTTATAAAATCAAAAGAAACAAAACCTTACAAAAAGCTTCTGCTTAGTTCTTGACTGAAAATCTATCGATTTTCTTCCTGCTCTAATCCTAGCCAAAACCTTTGTAAAACATACCCGAAAAAACATTGTGATTAATATTAAATAAATTGTAATAATAATAAGTAAAATAGAATGTTTCTAAACCTTAAAATTATTAAATTTATCAAACCAAAAATTGCAATAACCAAACCATTAACAAACATTAGAAAAACATTTTAAATGAAAATATATAAAACAGCAATCTTTTTAATTTTTATCATTGTTTTTGGATGTAATAGTACTCCTTCCACAACTACTTCTATACCCATTAAAAAAGATATTACAGTTATAGATTATATAAATCCAATGTCGAAAAGTGGGGTTTTAGAGTTAATGAATTTAACTTCACAGTGGCAAAAGAATAACCTTCCTCATGTTATGTATATTCCTGGAGGTATTATTGAACCTCTTACAACACATAATTGGGTTAGAGCAACATATTTATCTGGTATGATGGCCTATTATGATCTTACAAAAGAAAAAGAAATTTTTAATTATGTTGATAGTTTATGTCAAAAAGTAGATTACAAATTAGGGGAACGTAAAAGACATGCTGATGAATTTGCCATTGGACGTGTTTATACGGATATTTTTCTAGTAAATAGAGACCCTAAAGTGTTAGAAGACATGTATGAAAGAGTAGATTATATTATCGACAACCCTAAACGAGGTCCTATTGTTGGATGGCAGGGAGACACAAATTGGTCATGGGCTGACGCTTTATTTATGGCGCCACCAGCTTGGTTAAAATTATATACTTGTTCAGGAAAAAGAAAATATTTAAATGAAATGGATGTTCGATTTTGGGATACCTATAACCATTTATATAGTAAAGAAGACAGTTTGTTTTTTCGTGATGAACGATTTAAATGGGACAAAAAAGGTGAAATATTAAAAACCAAAAATGGTAATAAAGTATTTTGGGGAAGAGGCAATGGTTGGGTTGTAGGAGGTTTAGTTGATATACTTACGTATACCCCTGGAGATTATCATAATCGAAAAAAGTACAAACAACTATATATGGAAATGATGGCGAAAATTGCATCTCTGCAAGGTAAAGATGGAATGTGGCGTACATCCCTGTTAGACGTTGATCAATATCCTGTAAAAGAATTTAGTGCGAGCGCCTTCTTTTGCTATGCAATGGCCTGGGGTGTAAATAACAATATGTTGGATAAAGAAATATATTTACCACATGTAGAAAAAGCTTGGAGTGGACTTGTTGAATGTATTAAAGATGATGGTAAAATTGGATTTGTACAGCGAGTTGGTTCTAAACCGTTCTCATTAAATGAAGATGATACTGTAGAATATGGTTGCGGTGCATTTTTACTTGCAGGTAAGCAAATGCATATTTTACTAGAATAAATTGGACCATAAATAAATATTGTTTCGAAAAAAATATAAATTCCACCAGATTATTTCAATATGAAAAAACCATTTTTAATCATTTGTATCCTTTTACTAAGTCTTTCCGTATTCTCTCAAAACACCTCAACCTATGAGAGTTTTGAACAAAATATCCCAGATGGATTATCTACTAGAGGAGGAACGTTAGAATTAGATACTAAAAGAATAAAAGACGGAAAATCTTCTTTAAAATGGAATTGGGTATCCAATGATACTTTAGTTTTTAAAACCTCTATAGGATATATACCTCAACTCCCAGTTAATACTTCAAGCTATAATAAAGACCAGTTAAAAAATGTGCATTCAAACACAAATTCCACCAAAATAATTCTGGAAGCACCTAAAGGTTTTTTTATGTGGATTTATAACGAAAAACCACGAAATCAAAGTCTTATTTTTCAATTTGGAAGAGGAAACAAAGTAGATTGCCATTTTGATTATAATTTAGGCTTTAAAGGATGGCGAACAGTTTATATTCATTATGATCGTGGCGATATGAAAGGTGTTCCTCATAAGGATATGGATAATTTAAAAATTGTAGCTCCAGCAATAGGCTCAGGTGCATTTTATATTGATGTTATGAATACTTCAATGCAAATGTTAGCACGTACTAAAAGTCCTAATCCTCAGTTACCCCATATTCAACCACACAATAGAAAGTCTACTCAGTATGCATCCCTAATTTATGAATTCAGCAAGTTTCAACCAAACTTTCAGTTAGAGGAACTTAGTTCTGAATTAACAAATAGTATGGATGCCATGGCTACAAAAGCCCGTGAATATATTCTACCATCCTATGAACGTCAGTTATTAAAAAACAAGTCAATTTCTGATTTAGTAAAACAATATGAGGATTATAAAATTGTAAGAGAAGGAAGTGAAATTTATGGAAAACCATTAATAAAAGGTAATTTAATAAAAGGTGATTTTGCGGATAGCGGAATGAAAATTACAACTGATATTTATAATTGGAGAGACTATGGTCAATTATTATTAAGTATTGCTAAACGGTATCAATCTATTGCAAATACAAGTGATAAAGCTACTCTTGAACAACTATTTTTGAATTTGGTAGATTATGGTATAGATCAAGGATTTGCTAATGGAGCAGGATTAGGCTGGATTCATCATTATGCCTATGTAATTCGTGAGCATGCTCCTGCTTTCTTTTTAATGCGTGATGTATTAGAACAAAATAATCGTCTAGACCCCGTTATTGATATAATGAAATGGATGTATAGCTTTAATCAGGTATACAGAGAAGATATGGCTTATATGTGTAAAGGTCGTGTAGGAAATGATGCTGATGATGCTCAGGGTTTAATTCGTCCAAGATTATTGAGCGCATTAATTATGAAAAATTCAAAAGAAAAAGTTCGTGATCTTCGTCATTATTCATCTTATTTATCTAATGTTTCAACGGCTTATGCCGGAGCTTTAGATGAAATTTTAAAAGCAGATGGTACTGTTTGTCGTCATGCTGGGCATACTTTAGGCTATGGAGGTCGAGGAGTTTACGGATTAACATCTGTGGCTTACCTTTTGGCTGACTCACCTTTTCATATGAAAGATGAATCTGTTGGTCGTATTAAAAAAGCCATCCAAACGTATTTTAACAGTGTATTTACTCCTGAGCTTAAAGGCCCAAGAGCTTTTGATAATATTCGTTTTAATCCATATACAGTACCTGAAAACTTTTATAACCTTCCTGCATTAGCAGCACTTTCTGGTAGCACATTTGATGCTGAATTGGCAGACTTATATACTAAAATTATTTCCTTAAGAAAAAAAACTATCCCAATGGACTCCTATTGGACAAGTAAATTGAATGAAGTATCTGCAAAAAGAAAAAGTTTTAAACAACCTAAATTACAAATAATGTCTTATTCTAGTCTTGGAGTAAAACGGAATGAAAATAAATGGATGACCACGGTACGTGGACACAGCAAATATGTATATCCGTTTGAAAGTTGGGGACCTAGTTATTTTGCATATTCCTTATTTATTGCTAATGGATATTTAGATGTAAGCTATTGGAATGATTTAGGAAGTACAAGTCCTAAAGAAAATACTTGGATAAACGGTTATGATTGGCATCGTTGGCCAGGAACTACAACTGTTCATTTACCATATGATAAAATGATTACAAATCCAGGTCAAATTAAAGATGAAGGTGGTGAATATTTATTCTCAGACCAACCATTTTGTGGCGGTGTTTCTTCACAAGAAGGAAACGGAGTTTTTGTATTTCCATTTAAAGGGCATGATGCTTTTAACATACAATCTTTTAGTGGTAAAAAATCTTATTTTTTCTTTAATGATTATGTTGTTTGTGTAGGTAGTAATATTAAAAGTGGATTAAATGAATATGATGTTGAAACAACCATTCTACAAAACGAAATTAAAGAGAATTCACCTTTAACACTTAGCACTGAAAGTATTTACGCATTTCCTTATGAGAATACGATAACTTCAACCAAACCTTTTTGGATGGTTGATAATAGAAATACAGGTTATTATATTCCGTCAGTTCCTAAAAATACAACACTAAATTTTCAACGCAAAGAACAAGTAAATCCCGATGCACATGGTCGTAAAGATGTGAAAGGGAAATTTACTACAGTTTGGTTTAATCATGGAAAAGCTCCGCAAGATGTTAATTACAGTTATGTAATAATGGCCAATTCAGATTCAAAAAAAATGAAAGACTTTGCTTTTGAAATGAAAAGTAAAACAAAACCTTATGAAATTATTCAACAAAATGAAAAAGCTCATATTGTAAAAGCTCCTAAATTATCAACCACGGCATATGCAATATATAACGAAAGTGTAGTACTTAAAAAAGGAATTGTAAATAAAGTAAGTCGTCCAGCTACATTTGTAGTAAAAGAGGAAGCTGAAGGAATAAAGCTGGCACTTTCAGATCCTGACTTTAATATTTATGATGGACAAGATGATCGATTACCAAATGGTTCTCGTGTAGAATTAGCCATTTATAGTCGTGAATGGTTTTACTGGCCTACGCGCTCAACTACTGTTCAAATAACACTTAAAGGTCAATGGAAAATAAAAGAGCAGCTATCCGAAATTGAAACTGTAGATAATAAAAAAGCAACAGTGGTTTCCTCTAACAAAAAAGAAACGATTATTGAATTTGAATGTAGAGATGGGTTAAGTGCTGAAGTATTATTGGTTAAATAATTCATTCTGGTTCTGTGACCTTATAGCGTCTGAGTAAAAAAACTATTTTTTATTATGATAAGAAATGGTGAAAAATCCTTTAACACCAATTAAAATCAATGTTTTTTTACTCCCTTGTTTGTTAATATACTTCTAAAAACGACAAAACATTAAAAAAATTATTCTTCAACAATAATCAATGTTTCATTTATTTCAACATTTTTATACACCTTCTCTATACCAGACCCAGCCCAAGTAACTTTAATACTATCTACTTTTTGATTTTTTCCAAGCCCTATAATAGTTTTACTAATATCCGATTGTGATAAATAAGAAGACCCCGTTCTAACCATTCTACTTTGTTTCATACCTCCGCTCCAAACTGTAATTTTAGAGCCAATAGCATTTTTATTAGGTTTTTCCCCTTGAAGCACAATTGAAATGGCATTATTTTTTGAATCAGAATCGTTTCTGAATAATTTTGGTAATTCTCCATTTTGGGTTATCAACACATCCAAATCTCCATCCATATCTATATCTGCTGTTACAACTCCCCTACCTACCAATGGCTTTTTAAAAGTTTCACCTACCTGATTACTAATATCAACAAAATTACCTCCTTCATTGTAAAATACTTGAGGAAGCTGCTCAAAGGTTATGTTTTGTTGTACTTCATTAATGTCTGGTTCAATATGACCATTTGCCGTGATTAATTCAACAAATCCATCATTATCCAAATCTGAAAAATTGACACCAAATGTTAAGTTTAATAAAGAGGCACGTGTTAATCTAGCTTCACCTGCTCTATCTCTAAACACATTTTGGCCTCCTGTTTGTGTATATAACGACAATGGTTCTTGTGAAAAATTCCCAATCGCTATTGCAAGGTTACCTTCGTTAGCCACATCAGTAATATCAACTCCCATTCCTGCACGAGCAAGTCCACTTTCATCATATCCAATTCCTGATATAACCGCTCTATTCGTAAAGCTTCCATCTCCGTTATTTATGTATAAAAAATTTGGTTGCGTATCATTTGAAACCATAATATCTGGCCATTTATCATTGTTAAAATCTGCAATAGCAACTCCTAAAGATTTCCCTTGATCGTTTAATACCCCTGCTTTTTCAGTAATATCTTCAAAATAATTACCGTTTACATTTTTATACAATCTACATGATTCACCTTTATAAATATCGGGAGTTGCGTAAGACTTAGATTTGCCATTTCTTGTTGTATAAATATCTGTTTCTGGTGTCCATTTTACATAATTATTTACAAATAAATCTAACCAACCATCACGATCCACATCTACCCAAGCAACACCTGTAGACCAAGCTGGTGTGCTTTTAGGGTTTGTGTCATTTCCGGTTACACCCATTTTTTTAGTAACATCAGAAAAAACTCCGCTACTATTTTGTAGTAATTTGTTATTTCCTACCGCTGTTATATAAATATCCATATCTCCATCGGCATCAAAATCTGCAAAAGAACACCCCATACCGTATATTGAAAAGTCTAAGCCTGCTTTTAAAGTTACATCAGTAAATGTTCCATCTTTGTTGTTTTCATATAATGCCGGTGTAGGTTTTGAACCATCTGTTTTTTGTTTAGACCAATATGAACTGTTAACTAAAAAAATATCTGGCCAACCATCGTTATTATAATCAAAAAAACCACCTCCACTTCCAATGGTTTCAGGCATCCATTTTTCACCAAAAGCTCCATTAACGTGTTTAAAATTAATCCCTGCTTTTTTAGTAATATCTGTTAGTTGTATATGATTAATTTTCTTGTTAGATCTTTCTGCTGTAAAATCATGTGCTTCTTCAGTAAATTCTAATTTCTCTTGTTGTTTTTCCTTTTCTCCACAACTAATAAATTGAACAATAATTACCAGTATTAACAGGTATTGATATTTCATATATGGGTAAATTTTAATTTGGGAAGTTAAACTAATTTAAAAACTTCAAATGATGAATTCTAATATCTTGTGCCATTATATTATCGCCTGAATTTTCCATTCTATATTTTTGAGCTGCTTCAGAAGCTGACTCGTCAATTTTATAGTAATCAAATGCGGCATTCATTGTTGCGGCATCTTTATCGTTACCAATGGCTTTATAATTTAATGATAAATGGTAATATGCCTCTCGGTCTTCTGGATCAATATCCAATACAGATTTATACATCTTTATAGACTCTTCATATTGTTGATTTAAATAATAAGTCCTCCCAAGTTGACGACGTGCAACCCGGTCATCAGGGAAATGTTTTAAAACATATTTATAAGCCGCAATAGCATCTTTATACAAACCATCTTCTTGGCGAGCTCGCGCCCATACCCAAGCAACCTGTGGGTCTCCCTTTTTTAGACTTTCACATTTTCTCAAGTATAAATAAACTTCTTCTATATTTCCCTCACTCAATGCTGTTTTAGCCAAGTTAAGTGGTCCATCTAAAAGCTCTGGCTGAAGTTTTTCAACCATTTTAAAGGCTCGAATTGCTCCCCTTGAATCCCCTTCTAACAACAATCCAATTCCATAATCATTAAAACGCATCCAATCAGATTTTGAAACGAAACTCTGTTGATTTTTCCCCTTTGAAAGATTACTCTCTTTATTTGTTACAAAAAAATCAATTTTATCAGCTGCAATTTCAGTAATTGGCAATTTCGGTATTTCTTTAAATTGCTTAAAACCTTCTGGGTTTGTATTGTATGCAAATTCTAAATATTTCTGATCAAATTTTCTAAATAACAACCGAGCTTCCATAGTTAATTTACTACCTTCAAATTTCTTTGGAATTGTAAATGAATAATGGGCAATATCTGCAGTACCCGGACCAATTACATTTGAGTAAACAGTTACATGAATATCTTGAGCATTTCGCTGATGAATTGGTTTAGAATTTTTATCAACCATAACCGACTTAAAGGTGTGGGTATTTTTATCTAAATGTCTGTTTTTATCTAAAAATCCACTAATTACTAAGGTATTTAAATTTTCGTCTTTAACTGTAAATTCCAACCATCCTTCATTAGAATCATTAGTTCCACCAGGAAAAGTATGACCAACACCTTTATTTTTAACAGCAACATCTACCGTTATCTGTTCTCCTGCCTTTAATGAAAGATTCCCTCGATTTATTGCCATAATAGGCTCAGAATTATTTACAGATTGAACGGCAAAAATATCTACCTGCAATTTATCCGCTTGTAAAAAGGATGTAATCTTATTTATAGTTGCCGTATCATTTCTAACAAATGGTAAAGCTGTGTTTGCGGCTATAAATCTATGCGATCTAACCATTCCATTTTTTGCAGCCAAATCTCCCAAACTGGCTTCTTCTCGCGGCATATGACAATCTTGACATTCTCTTTTGAATGAAGGAAGATAAAAAGTTCTGGAAGCATTTGTTGAAATTCCACTATCGTGCCAATTATCATATTCATTCTGACCTCGCAACCAACGGTAATTATTTACCGGTTCTGACAAACTCACTTTATGGCACGTTAAACAATACTCACTTTTAGAAAAAAAAGGCTGATTCATTTGTTCCATATGTACATTTGGCTTGGCTTTGATTGCTGCATCATGAAGAAAAGCACCAAGACTTCCATCTTCACTTTTGGCAAACAAATAAGGGTCTTCTTGCTCATCGGCTATATTATAATTTCCATTCCCCGTTTGATTATGAATTTTATCCATTGAATGACATGCCAAACAAGTTAAACCTGCCTGAGCTTCAGGGGTATTACGATCTATAGGTCGATCCATTTTACCAGCCAACATTAATGATGGATCGTGACATCCACTACACCATTTACTTTTAATATTCCCAATTGACTCGTTCCCTAAACTAGTATTTTCATCAATATGTTTTTTTATCCATTTATTTGGTTCATTTGCATTTTTACGCATATCCATTAAAGTGGCTTCATAAAACGGATTATTAAAAGACGCAAAACGATGAGCAGAAGCCTCCCATTGACTAACAATATCCTGATGACATCTTTTACAAGTAGCAGCTCCAATAGGCGTATTTTTCACAAACCCATATTCATCTATTTCATTTTGAATTTTCTCAGAATCACCTAATTCCCCTCTTGTAATAATACGAGACGGTAAATAATCTCCTGTTGAAGTAGTTGCCGCAGAAGGAAAAAATGGACTTTCAGGAGGAACAAAACCAATTGGAACAAAATCACTCTCTAAATAATCTTCAATAATCCTGTTTTTTGCACCAGGACCTTCGTGCATTCCTTTCTGTATTGATTTTTTAGCTTCAGGAGTTAAAATTTCATCACTATTTGTAGCCATATGCAATACAAGCATAATAACTAAAAGGCCAATAACAGAAAAGCCAAATTGCTTAAAACCTTTTGTTGAAGGCTTGTTAACTTTACTACTTAATCTATGCAAAATATACATAGTTGGCGCTAGTATAGCACAAATAACGTGCAGCCACCAAGCCCAATTATTATCTCTACTTGCTGCTGAAGTAAGTATAAACAATCCTGTTACGCCAAGTGTTAACCCAATTAACATATATGCTATTCCAGACAAACCACTTTTATGTCTATACATTTTCCATACTCTTGGCAAGTGCATAAACCCAAATACCAACATTATTACAACCAACACGATTCCCACAGCCGTATGAGAAAGAATCATAGTTTGAAATACATCTGAAATTGAAACATTACTTAATGGATAATAAGTCTGTTTTATAAAATCTGCTAAACGGATTATTAATAAATAGAAGGTATTTGAAAACATAAAGATTGACAACACAATTGCAATCCAGAGCACAATTTTAAGTTTTTTTGAAATTACCCAACGACTGCGTATCATTTGTTAATTTTTAAGTAAAAAAAGTAGTTATATAAATAATAATGGTTGTCAAATATAAATAAATGTTCAATTAAATTGCTCTAATTGAAGATTCACTTTTAGTACACCTTGCTTTTTCTTTCTCTAGCACTATAATAATTAAAAAGTATTTTAATAATAAGCGGTTATGATTTCACGCTTAAATTATTAAATCCCACTAGAAAAACGCCACAATTTTATATAAATTGCATCCATTCGTATGCCTAATTTTATAATAATTGGCATATATAGTAGAATATAAGATTTTTAGAATCCCTTATTTTAAAGTACAAAAAAGCTTCACATATTTATGAAACTTGCTTATTAGAGCTAACAGAAAATAGTCCGAACAGTTTCGTTGAAATTCTGAAGGAATTTTCATCATTAAGTTGTTTAAATTAAAGAGGCTCTAACGCCTCTAGATTAGAGGAAAACTATTTAGAATTATTTATTTAGAGCTTTTGATAGGGCTGGTAACACTGTAGATATCTTATTAACCAAAGTGAGACAAAGTATAACTGCTCAAACATTTTAATAAAAGAAGTACTTATATAATATTGTTGAGCAAGATCATCAAATGATTACATGGCGAATTATACAAGGCCTCGGTTTAAAGAATCTGAATCAGCTAATAGCTATTTCAGGAATAGAAGTGATTAGAATAATAATGAAAAACCAACTGTTGAAACCCAAAGCTTCAATCCTCTATATTATTTGTATATTAAAAAAAGAATTAATCTAAAAATTTAATTCTTATCTTTAAACGATGTGGTACAACGTAAATATCCATTCAATGCATTTTATTAACTCATAAACTTTAAAATTATGAAAAAACTATTTTATGCCTTATTAATTTTTATTCCATTTATAGTAATAGCACAAGAATCTGTAAAGCCAGAGCTATTACCACAGAAAAATGTAAGCAACACATATTTTGGAGTAACACTAAATGACCCATATCAATATCTAGAAAATTTAGATGATCCTATTGTAGTGACTTGGATGAAAGATAATGCCGATTATGCAACATCTATATTGAATAACATTTCTGGAAAGAAAGCCATTTTCAATAAAATGAAAGAACTTATTGAAAGACGTTCTGCTTCTATTTCAAATGTTAATATAACAGATGATGATTACTACTATTATTTAAAACGAGTTCCAGGAGAGGAGATTAGTAAAATGTATAGCCGAAAAGGTTATGATGGTTTGGAGACTTTATTTTTTGACCCAACTCAGTACAAAAAGAAAGACGGAAGTACCTATACTGTATCATCTATTTCTCCAAATATAAAAGGAGATAAAATTGCAGTTAGTGTTTCTGCTAATGGTTCTGAAAACCCAGAATTACTCATATTTAAAAATACAGGTGAACAATATGATGAAATTTTACAATTAGCTGAAGGGATTTCTTGGCATCAATCTGGAGACAGTTTCTTTTATATAAAACTAAATTCAGCAGATTTAAAAGATAAGAATAGACAAATTTACACATCAAATTATGTACATAACGTAGGTACTGACCAAACATCAGATGAAAAATATTTCTCCAAAAATAATTATGCTGCATTAAACATTCTGAAATCTGAGTATCCTTTTGTTTTGTATTCAAAGGAGGCAAATAAAAATATTTTGTATGCTAGCTCTGTTGATAAGAACTCTAAAATTTATATGGAAGATGAAAATGGATCTCATAATTGGAAACCGATATTAACAAGAGATGATAAGGTTACAGATATAGATTTAAATTCAACCGATATTTATTATTTAACTTATAATAATGCTCCTAATTATAAAATTGTTAAAACGTCTATTGATAGTCCTGATTTTTCAAAAGCAACAACTGTTATTGAAGAATCTAAATCTGAAAACATAACTGATTTTGCTTTAACCAAAGATGGTCTTTACTATGCAACTGTTAAAAATGGAGTTGAGGCTAAGGTATATTTTCTTGAAAATGATAAAAGCAACCCTATAGAATTGCAGTTGCCTTTTACCGCAGGAAGTGCAGATATATCGGCAAGAGGAACTGATTTTAGTGAAGTTTGGATAAATATTTCTGGATGGACATCACCAAATAAACGCTTTTTATATAGCTCAAAAACAAATTCATTTACACATAAACCTTTATCAACTCCTGTAGAATATCCAGAATTAGACAACCTTATAGCCAAGGAGGTTATGGTAGAGTCTCATGATGGTGTTATGGTCCCAGTATCTATAATTCATAATAAAGACTTAAAAATGAACGGGCAAAATCCAGCAGTTCTTTATAGTTATGGATCTTATGGTAATTCTACATCACCTTTTTTCAGTCCAATTACTTTGGCTTATACAATGTATGATGGTATTTTAGTAGTACCACATGTTAGAGGTGGAGGAGAACTTGGAGATGCTTGGCACAAAGCAGGACAAAAATTAAATAAACCAAATACTTGGAAAGATGCTATTGCTACAGCTGAATATTTAATAAAAAACAAATACTCTAATCCTAAAAAAATATCAATATTTGGAGGTAGTGCCGGTGGAATTTTAGTGGGTAGATCTATTACAGAACGTCCTGATTTGTTTGTAGCAGGAGCACCAATGGTAGGCGCCATGAATACTGTAAGAATGGAAGAAACACCTAATGGCCCTGTAAACACTCCAGAGTTTGGTACAGTTGCAGATCCAGAAGAATTTAAAGGATTATTGGCTATGGATTCTTACCATAATTTAAAACCAGGCACAGAGTATCCTGCGATGCTAATTACTGCAGGAATGAATGATCCAAGAGTAATTGCTTGGCAACCTTCTAAATTTGCTGCCAAAATGCAACATGATAATAAAGGTAATTCGCCGATATTATTTTTTACCAATTTTGAAGGAGGTCACGGAGGTCGCACAACTTTAACTCAAACACTAGATCAATTTTCAAATATTTTTTCATTTTTTTATTGGCAATCTGGACATCCTGATTTTAAACTATTAAAGAAGTTGAAAAACTAAACAACAGTTGACAACAATGGCTGAAAAATTAGTTCCTTATACAAAGTAAAGTGTTCTGTCTCATCTAAATAAAAAATCTATTTTTATAAAAGAAATGTTCAAAGACCATTGTTTCATTAAGGTAATTTTATAACATAACCAAACAGTTTAGCGAAAACTAAACTGTTTGGTTTAAAGAAATTTTCTTTTAGACTAGAACCAGTAACCTTCGGGTTATGAGCTTCCTAATCATAAAATTTTAAATCCTTTTATTAGGATCCCTCGCTATTAAATTGCAAAAACATGTTTACTTTTATGAGCAATGATTTATTCTTGAAATTAAAACAAAAAAAACCACTCTAAATACTTTATTTTCAACTCAATACAACTTAAAAATCAGTGTAAATTCACATTTCTATTTCTAATAATTTAGAAATCAAATCTTGGATTAATTACACTACTAAACATCGAGCCAAATGAATAATTTAAACCAACTGTTGTAAAGAAATTATAACCTGAATTCACTTGCTTTTGTCTTAATAATAATTCATCTAACGATAAATCTCCTCCTGCTAAATTTATTTGATTATTTGTAATTCCATAATTTCCACTTATGTTAAAAGTTAAACCACTTGCAACTCTAAAATTAGTACTTAATCTAAAATTAAAAGCATTTAATGAACTGTCATTTAAATAACTATCATATAATACAGACCCGTTAACACTACCCCATTTTTGTTGAACACTTCCACTTAATTCAGCAGATTGTTCCCCCAAAAACTCTTCACTTTTATTAAATATTGTTTTTTCATCATACTTGTATTTTACACCTCCAACCCTATATGAGATGGTTATTTGTTTTGTAGCAGACTCTTTATAATCAAAAAAACTATACTCTATAGCAGGTTTAAATTTTATATATAATTTTTGATTTGCATAGGTAGATCTCCCTCCATTCAAAAAAGCTCCAATTGACCAATGATTTGAAATACTGAAAGCATCATAAATATTAACATTTATAGTTTTATTAGTTGATGAAATTTTAAAATCCCCATAATCATAATCAGACTTTTGAGTGTTAAAATTTGTTCTAATTAAAAATTTGTTTTTATTTGTTACTCTTTTCATCGAAAAACTAGCTCCAAGATTACTATTTTCAGATGTTTCTTGTCCACTATAACCTCCGTTTAACCCAATATTAAACACCCAACTATTCCACTTATCTTTTACCTCAATTTGAGTGTCATTTTTGGGCACAGGTTTATTTATAGAATCATTTTTTTCTTCGTTAGAATTAACGATTAATGATTCATACTTATCATAATGCTTATAAAGAAAAATAGATGACCCCATACGAATATTCTGTAGCATTAAATCTCTATTTTCTGAAAAAGAATTAGTTGGCGGAGTAGAAAATGAATGCTTATTATATGCTTTTCCATAAAAATTTTTACCAAAATATTCCAATTCGTGTTCTAAACCACCACTTCCCGTATTTTGAGAACGAACCATTATATGAACATCTGCATATTTTTGATCTCTCACAAATTCAAAATATTTAGATGACTTTTGCTGAATATAATTAACATCACATAAATTACAATCTAAATACAATTTAAGTTTTGGTACAAAACGAAATGGATTTAAGTAAGTGGTTGAATCTTGTTTTTTTTCTTCTTGTGCAGTCAAATTAAAACTTATAAATAAAGCCAATAAAAACAGTAATTTTTTCATAGTTAGTTTGTTAGTTAATCTATAATGATTTGTCAATAACTATGACGCTATATTCCAATACTTCCCCTAAAATTAAATTGTTAAAAATTGGTTAAAAATATTACAAAACAACTCAACTAAAACAGTATTTTATTCAACAATAATGCTATATTGATAAATTATATTTAAGCATTATTCATTTTTAACAATAAATACTCAAAATCTTAACAATTACGACTTAAAATGGCTACAAATTTTCAGTTTTTTTATTTTTTATTAAAATTTTAAAAAAATAAAAAAAATTAACCAGCTGATTAACAACTTTTTAAAAATTACTATTTTTTATAATTTTTAGAATAACACAGCAATAATTAAACCCGTATTTAACTGATTTTAAAGTTATTAACACTACTTAAAGGTTACACAATTGATTTCAACCTTCTTTTGCAACCATCCAAGCCTCTAATATTATATAATCGTTAACAATTTTTTTTTACATTTGTTTTCTCATTAAATTAACTAAATGTCTGAAAAATCAATTCAAAATGATGACATATTATTAGAACGATTAAAATCTGGGGACAACCAAGCTCTTACAGAAATTTATAACGCTTATTGGAAATCACTTTTTTTATCATCTTATTCTTTATTAAAAAACAAGGAAACCAGTGAAGATATTATTCAAGATGTTTTCTTAGATATTTGGAAGAAAAGAGAACAGTTAAAAATAACAATTTCTTTAAAAGCTTATTTATACGCCTGCACAAGATATAAAGTTTATGATTATTTTAGAAAAAACAAAAAAGGTATAAACGTAGATTTAATTGAAAATTTAAATACACGTGCCTACCAAGCAACTCCAGCAACTAAATTAATGCATAAAGAATTGGTTGAGCATATTGAAACGGTGGTTTCTACACTTCCTAAAAAATGTAGAGAAATTTACCTTTTAAGCAGGGAAGAGCAGTTAAGTCATAAAGAAATTGCACAAAAACTTAATATTTCTACAAAAACCATTGAAAGTCATATTACAAGAGCATTGAAAACTTTAAGAACTTCTATGGGAGGTCTTATTAGTTTAGAAATGGTTATTTGGCTGCACAGCCACATAAATTAGGCTATAAATTTCTTCTTTCAACCTCAACCTATTTTCCATATTACTTAAAAATCAAAAAAATTAATTTTTTTTTAAATAAAAACTAAGGGATACTCCCTTTTAATTACACTAATACTACAAATACCTTAATTATTTTAATAAATAATGAAACAAGAAAAACTAAATAAGGAAATATTTCTAAAAATTGTGGATAATTTCCTTAATGGTAATAGTACCATTGCTGAAGAAGAAATACTCATTAATCATTATGAAAGTTTTCAGAATGATAATGAATGGGAATCAGAACTTGGTCTTGAAGAGGATGTAAAACAAAGCATTCATTCAAAAATCTTAAGTAAAATAAATAACGAATCTAAAAAAGAACCAAAAGTAATTAGTTTCAACTTTAAAAGATTCTTTAAATATGCAGCAGCGATATTAATTGTATTTTCTACTGGATATTTTTTAATAAACAACGAATTAACTGATAAAGCTCCTGTTGTTACTAAAATTAAAAACAACATTCCAATAGGAACAGACAAAGCATCACTTACTTTAGAAGATGGCTCGGTAATTTCTTTAGAAAAAGGTAAAATATATAATAAAGAAAACGCTAAAAGTAATGGAGAAAAAATTGTTTATACCTCTAAGAAAATTGCTAAACATAGACGTGTTAAAGAAAAACCAACTTATAATTATTTAACAATTCCAAGAGGTGGTGAATTTTTTGTTGAATTAGCAGATGGAACTAACGTATGGTTAAATTCAGATTCAAAAATAAAATACCCAACTAAATTTGTACGAGGTGAAACACGTACAGTTGAATTGCTTTATGGAGAAGCCTATTTTGAAGTTTCATCTAGTGATTTACATAATGGAGATAAATTTAAAGTATTAAGCCAAGAACAAGAAATTGAAGTACTTGGAACCGAATTTAATATTAAAGCTTATAAAGAAGAAGATGCTATTAAAACAACTTTAGTTGAAGGTAAAATAGCTTTAAAAGTTGATGCTGTAAATAAAGTATTATTACCCTCTCAACAATCGGTTTATAATAAAAATAGCAAAAAAGTAGATTTTAAAGAAATTGATGTGTTAAATGAAATTTCTTGGAGGTACGGAGAATTCAATTTTAACAATAAAACATTAGATGAAGTAATGACTGTTTTATCTAGATGGTACGATGTTAAAATAGATGTTCAAAATAAGGATAATCAAAAATTTAGATATATAGGAACCTTAGGTAAAAATCAAAATATAGAAATTATTCTACTTACATTAAAAAACACTAACAATTTAAAATATAAAATAACCGATGAAAAAATAATCATAAAGTAAAAAAAAGGGGATTAAAGTATATACCGGCAAGTAACAGCTTCCTCCCCCTTAAGTGAATTAACCAATTAATGTTTAACTAACACATTACAAATTTATGGAAATTAAATTTACCCATGCGTTTTTCTTAAAAAATCGCTTATTAAAAAGAATTATGAGATCCTTTATTTTCTTATTCTGTGCACTAGCGTTCGGATTTACTCCTAGTACGAGTTTGTCTCAAAATGCAAAAATTACTATTGATACAGATAAAACCATCACAGTTGATGAAGTTTTTAAACTCATTCAAGATCAGACTGACTATAAATTTATTTATAGAGAAGATTTATTTAAAAATACACCTATGGTGAATGTGCAAGAAGGCACAATTAAGACGTACAAACTTTTAGATAAAAGTCTAGCGCAGAGCGATGTACAATACAACTTTTTAGAAAACACAATAATTCTTTCTAAAAAACCTATTGTAAAAACTTTAGTAGAGGTTCAACAAATTACCATAACAGGTACAGTAAATGATGTAAATGGAGAACCAATACCAGGCGTAAATGTTTTAGTTGGCGCAAAAGGGAGTACCACGGTAAGAGGCGTTGCTACTGACATTAATGGAAAATATAGCGTTAGAGCTTCAAAAGGTAAATTTATTAGATTTTCATACGTTGGTTTTTTAACTCAAGAATTTGAAGTTACCGATAAATTGGTAATTAATGTTGTATTAACTGAAGCTTCCTCTAAACTTAATGAAGTAGTTGTTGTAGGATATGGAACTACTCAAAAGAAAGACCTTACAGGATCTGTAACTACTGTTAAAGCTTCAGAAATTGAGCAAATAAAATCACAATCTGTTGAAAGAGCTTTATACGGTAAAGTTCCTGGTGTAATGGTAACTGGTTCAGGGCAACCAGGTTCAAGTGCTTCTGTTAATATTAGAGGGCTTAGCCAAATAAATGGAGATAACCAACCATTATATGTTATTGATGGTATCCCAATGAATATTAATGCAAATAGTAGAAGCCGTGAAGGATTATTAAGTGTTGGTGGTACACAATCCAATCCTCTATTAGCTATTAACCCTGCAGATATTGAAAACTTAACCGTTTTAAAAGATGCATCTGCAGCCGCAATATATGGTTCCAGAGCCGCAAATGGTGTAATTATTGTCACCACAAAACGTGGTAAGAGAGGACAAAAGCCAAGACTGAATTTTGCCGTAAATACAACAATTCAAAATCCACAAACAAAATATGAGTTTTTAAGTACAGACGAATATAAAGATTTTTATAGTAAGCAAGCACAAATTGCCTTAGACAATAGTGGAGCGCCTGATAATCTTTTACCTATATACTTTCCAAATCAATATAATATTGTTAACGATCCAGATAATTATTTTGGAACAGCAAATACTGATTGGCAAAAAGAAGTTCAAAACGAAAATGCCATGTGGAATGACTACCGTATGAGCCTTTCAGGAGGAACAGACAATGTAAACTACTATATGTCAGGTAACGTACAAGATCAAGAATCTGTATTTATTAATGATAAGTTTAAACGTTATTCTTTTGCAGCAAACATAGATGCAACAATTACAGATAGATTAAAAGTTGGTGCATCTATTAATTATAACAATTCTATAAGTAAAACTTCAGATATTACTAGTTTTAGATATGCTGGAGCTTTTAGACCTGATGTTCCTGTTTTTGATGAAAATGGAAATTATACAGATAATGGAGATGTAGTATTTGAAGTCCCAGACATGAATCCTGTTGGACAGGATGGACGAGTTAGAAATGAACTTCAAAGAAAAAGTATTCTTACTAGTATTTATGCTGAAATTGACATTGTAAAAAACCTAAAATTTAGATCTCAATTTAGTGCAAACCAGTCTAATGATGAAGTAAATAATTACTCACCATCATTTACAATTGATGCAGCTCTTGCGGGTTTAAATGGAAATTTAATTTCTTATGGAGATCCTGCTATTGGAATTCTAAAAACCCAGCATAACAGCACTAAAAACATCATATTTACAAACACTTTAACGTATAAAAACACATTTAATGAAGTTCACAATATAAATGCTGTTGCGGGTTTATCTTGGGATAGCACGGAGAATGAGGCTGTTGGTGTTAATTTTGCAGGATTCCCAGACGACTTTGTTTTAGTAAACCCAGAATCGGCTACACATGTTTATGATGGAAGTAGTGATTTTGCTCAAAAGGCGTTAAATTCAGCTTTTGGAAGAATTAATTATAATTACGATGATAAATATTTAGTAACTGCAACTGGTCGTTTAGATAGATCCACTCAATTTGGGGAAAACAACCAAACTGGATTCTTTCCTTCTTTAGGTTTGGCTTGGAATATGCATAATGAAAATTTCCTAAAAGATAACAAAACTATTAGCTCAATGAAGTTACGTGCTACAGCTGGTAGAACTGGTAACGACAATTTACCAGCCTTCCTATTTACCCCTGTATCAGCTGTTGAAGGTGGATATGGAGCGCCTACTTTATACAATGGTCTTAACGGATTTAGATTGCAAGGAGTTTCAAATAATGGAATACGTTGGGAAGAAACAGATCAAATAGATTTAGGAATAGAATTGGGATTATTTAACAATCGTTTAAATGCAGAAATTGTTTGGTTCAATAAAAAAACATCTGATCTTATTTTATTAACACCTATTTCGGCACAAACTGGATTTGCAAATTATTATTCAAACATTGCTGATGTAACTAATAAAGGATGGGAAATATTAGTAAGTGGAGATATTTTTAGAAACGAAGACTTAACATGGAACTCTTCTTTTAATGCTTCTTTTATTACAAATAATGTAGATGCTTTAAAAGGTGGTCAATCCGACAGTTACAACAATTATGGCGTTGCTGAAGGGTATCCAATTGGAACCGTTTTCGGTAGAGATATTGCTGGAACAGCACAAACACAAGCTGAAATAGATGCTTTAAATGCAGGTGCCCCTGACGGACAATATGACACTGCATTACAAGCTCCTGGAGACTTTATTGCAAGAGATATTAATGGAGATGGTGAATATACTGATGCTGATCAAGTAAGGCTTGCAGATGGTAACCAACCTAAAGTATTTGGTGGTTGGAACAATACATTAAGTTATAAGAATTTTAACTTTAATTTTAACTTTTCTTATGTGCTAGGTTTAGATAAAATAAGAAGTCCAGATGAATTCTTATCATACTTAGATTTTAATCGTGTACCTAACTACATTCGTAGTGATGTTATGAATGCTTGGACACCTGAAAATCCAGATGCTAAGTATCCGAGAGCAGGATCACGTTTCTGGCAAAGTAGCAATTCTCGTTTTGTTTCGGATGCCTCATACTTATCTTTACGTTCTGCTTCAATAGGCTATAATATACCTTCGGAAGTATCAAAAATGCTTGGTATTAGCAACGCTAAATTTACATTCACAGGAAATAACTTGTTTATTATTCATAACTACGATGGACCAAATCCAGAATCTATTACAAGAGGTGTAAATAGTGACTCTACAGTTTCCGCTGCCTCTGATGGTGGTTGGGGATATCCAAATATCCAAAGCTTTACTTTAGGTTTAAATGTAACATTTTAAAAAAATTAAAACATGAAAAAAATTATAAAATATATAAGCATTTTGGGCGTAGTATTGGTATGTTTCACTTCGTGTGAATTGACTACCCCTATTGATGAAATTGAATTACAATACCAATTAGAAGCAGAAGCTGCCATTAGTAATGAAGGGTCAGCAGATTTAGCACTAGCTGGGGCCTACTCTAGTTTAAAAGAAGAACCAACGTTTATGTTAGGTGTACCAAGCGCGTTAAGCGGTTTAGCTGGAGTTGCCGGCGCTTATTATAAAGATGAAATTACTTCTTGGATGGCAAATGAACCCTTGAACAAGGAGGAAGCAGGTGATAACCTAACATTTTCTGGAATGGCTGGTCTTTATAGAGCAATTAATGATGCCAATTGGATTATTGAAAAAGTTGGTGAATTAAATGAAGCGAGTTTTTCAAGCCCACAACGTAAGGCTGAAATGTTAGGAGAAGCTTATGGAATTAGAGCATTATCTCATTTTTACTTATTGCGCTATTATGGTCAATGGTATGATACCTCTTCTATTTATGGTATTGCATTAAGATTAGAACCTATTAGAGATGGTAGTGCTTTACCAAGAAATACAGTGGCCGAAACGTATGCACAAATTCATAGTGATCTTGACTTTGCTATTACAAATGCTCCAGATTTAAATATGAATAGCGGTTATATAAATAAAATTGGTGCAAGAGCAATAAAAGCCAAAGCTTATTTATATGCTGGTGATTATGGAATGGCTGCTAGCACAGCAAAAGCTTTAATAGATGGGGCTGGAGGAACATATGGTTTATCTCCAACATATAATGAAATTTTTGATAATACCTCACAAGCAATATTTAATAATCCTGAAATTTTATTTGGATTAAGAGGAACATTACAAGCTCCATTACCAAATACAGTATGGGCTTTCACTTACACAATAAATGGTGCATATACTGGTAATTTATCAGCTGGATCAATGACTGTTGGCTCTCAAACTATAAATTACGATTTAGATAGAATTAATAGTACTATTGGAGGTGGTTTTTATGGCCTAACTACGCTGAAGGTTCCAAGTTTCTTCGCTGATGGTGAAGACGACTCTCTTGTATATTATGCTCGTATGGCTGAAGTTTATTTAATTTATGCTGAAGCTGAAGCTCGTAATTCTAATAGTGTTACAACCGATGCTTTAGATGCTTTAAATGCAATTAGATTAAGAGCTGGTGCAACTGATACTGGAGGAGATGGATTTGAAATTTACCCAGATTCAATAACTTTAGATCAGTTCTTAGAAGCTGTAAGAATTGAAAAAACAGTTGAATTATTAGCAGAAACAGGTGAAGAATGGTTTGATATAGTACGTTATGATTGGGTAGATGGTTTTGGAACAGGTTTTCAAGTATCTGACTATAAACCATCGGCAACAAATTCTGATAAATTCATTTTGCCATTTTCAAGACTTACTCTTGAAGCTGGTTTTAATATAGAAATTCAAAATCCTAGCTACGAATAACTTTTAAAAATATCCTATTGGATAGATTTATTCAATAGGATATTTTTTAATATAACAATTATTAAAATTATATTAACATACTGTTTACCAACTATTTAATTTAAATAATTCATTTACGTTAACATTTTATTGTATTAAAATACTATCTCAAATTAATATTGAGGTTTAATCTGTAATTCCTAAAAATCAAATAAAAATGAAACAATTTATTATACTTCTATGCTGCTCTTTAATGGTACATAGTTTACACTCACAAAATTGTAAGGTTTTAATGAAAGGTATTAATAAAACGTATACAGGAGATTGTAAAAAAGGTAAAGCTAATGGTACGGGAACAGCAAAAGGTGAAGACCTTTATATAGGTTTTTTTAAAAAAGGATATCCTGAAGGAAAAGGAATCTATACTTGGAAAAACGGTGACTCATTTGAAGGTTATTTCAAAAAAGGAAAAAAAGCTGGTCAAGGTAAAATGATTTATAAAACAGCAACACTAAAAGATAGTATTGTAACCGGTTTTTGGAAGAACGATGTTTATGCTGGAATCTATGAGAATCCATATAAAAAACTTAATAACTCTCCGAATGTAACAGGATTAAGATTCACAAAAACTGATGATAATATTAAAAGAGTGCGACTTTATGTTAGAGAGGATAATACATTAATCCGTAATCCACAAATAAATGTTGTTGCACATCATGGTTTATATCAAGAATTACGAGCTCAAAGTGATTTTGTTGAATTAACCAATGTTACTTTCCCTCTAAAATTAAGGGCAACTTACGGAAGAGAATTTATTGAAATAGAAATTTTCGAATCTGGAAATTGGGATGTTCGTGTAACTATTGAAAATATTAAAGGTTTAGAATAACAAGTATTACACTTTAAACTCTTGATTTCTCACTCTTAAAAAGTTCAACAAAATGAACTAAATATAAATTTTTTAAGAAATTTAATGGTACAACGCTTGTTTTACCAAATATCAATTAAACTAACTTAATAAAGTTATCAAATGTTAATGACCTTAAAAATAAACTTAGATAATAAATTATGGTTTAAAAAAATCTTAATTTTAGTTATAATCTTGTTTACTATTACTTCTTGTAAACAAGAACCTATTGCTAATTATGCCATTTTATCAGGTATAATTAACAATGCAGAAAACAATCAAATTCAAATTAGCTCAATGTTTACTTCAATAAGTGTAGACACTGTACCTAAATATAACAAAATATTAAAATTAGATGATACAGGTTCATTTTCTGATACCATTTATTTAAATAATGAAAAAGACTTTTTTCTTGGCCTTTACAGAAATTCAGCATTACTTCATTTAACACCAGGAGCCAACTTACAAATAATAGGAGATTTCAAAGATGCCAGCAAATTAAAATTTAGCGGAACTAATGCTAATATAAACACCTATTTTCATAAGAAATCTCAAATTCTAGATAAATTTGAAGCAAGAGGAAATGACACTTATAAAGTATATGAGAAAGAATTTATAAAGCAACAAGAAGCCAAATACAATGAATATTTAAACTTATTAAATTCAAGCTCTGGCTTATCTGATGAATTTATTAATAATGAAAAAAAGGATATAACCTATAGAAATATTCAAAGTTATATTACTTATGATTCTCGTTATAAAATGGTAATGGGCGAAGATAGTCCAAATTTAACTTCACTTATTTATAACAAAATATCAAACTTCGATTATCAAAATATTGATGAATACAAACGGTCTACACATTATGCTTTTCTTTTAAGATCTTATTATCAATATGCTTATGAAAAAACTACAGATTTTTGGGCAACCGACCCTATTGAGTTTCTTAAATTTATAACAAAAACAGTATCAAATAAAAACATTATTCAAGAACTTTTTATGTTATATGCTCCCTATGGAATAACAAAGACTAAAGAACTTGTAGCATATTATAAAATGTTTAATGAAAACGTTTCTAATAAAAGATATAGAGATGTAATTACTACACAATATAACGATTTGGTTAAGTTAATTCCAGGACAACCTTCTCCTGAATTTGTAAACTATAAAAATGCAGATGGCGGTACCAATTCACTAACCGATTTTAGAGGAAAATATGTTTATATAGATGTATGGGCAACTTGGTGTGGACCGTGTAAAGAGGAAATTCCATTTTTAAAGAAAGTTGAAGATGCCTACCATGGTAATAAAAACATTGAATTTTTAAGTATTTCTGTTGATGTTAAAAACAACTTAAAAAAGTGGCAAAACTTTGTTAAAGACAATAAACTAGGTGGTGTTCAATTAATAGCTGATAAAGATTTTAAGTCTGAATTTATTCAAAAATACCAAATACAAGGAATTCCAAAATTTATTTTGTTAGATAAGGAAGGTAACATAGTAGCTTCTGATGCGCCAAGACCTTCAGACTTTGAATTAATAACTCTATTTAACGAACTCGAAATTTAGAATCGTAAATGTTAAAATTTCAAATATTATTCTTAAAAACAACAATTACTTAATAAACTATAATTAAATGAACAAGTATATTTTCTTAGTGCTAATTTCAAGTTTTATTTTCAGTTGTAAGGAAACTCCAGCTAAAATTAATAAAACCATAGTTTTAAAAGGAACTATAGTAAACTATGACCAAGATACCTTATATATGAATAATGTTTCTTCTGAAGATATGTTATTTAAAGAAGAGATTCATAGCATTACATTAAAAGAAAAAACAAATTTCAACTATACATTTGAGTTAGAAAAACCTACTTATTTTCAAATAGGTAGAACTTTTTTATACCTATCTCCTGGCGATAGTTTAGTAGCAAATTTAGATACAAGAGATCGGTCATTTGCATCTTATAAAGGAATTGGAGAAGAAGCAAATAACTACTTAACAAATGTACCCTATCCTAAAGGTGGATCTTTTTGGGGAGACAGAGAAATTTCTTCAAAAATAAAAACTTATAAAGAGGTTCCTGAAGCATTTAAAAAATCTTTTGATAACCGAATGAATGAACTTAGCGGTTTAACCAATGTTTCCGAAGATTTTAAACAATTGGAAAAAACTAGGTCTAAATTTGATTATGTTAATTCATTAGGCAATACGTTCTATTTATACTATGGTAACGTAAGAAAGGGAGAAATTACCCAAGAAGAAATGGCTTCTAAAATGGAAGAAGCAAACAAATATCTTACCACTTTTAAAAAGCCTTTTTTAGACGATTATAATAATACAGACTACCTTCAATTAGAAGTTTTTCAAAATATATTATACCTATTAAAAGATGAAGATTTTAGAAAAAAACTTGAACTTCCAGAATTAAATACAACTTTAAAAGAGTATACAATTACTAGTGAATTATTAAATGAATTAAAATATAATGGCTATTCAAATCAATTAGCAGAAAAATTAAAAGAAGGCGCTGAAAAAGTAACAGATCCAAATTATGCTGCTGTATTGCAAGATGTTCAAAAAGCATACGAAACCATTACAAAAGGAAAACCAGCTTCAGATTTAACTTTTACAAAACTAGACGGCAGTAAAATTAATTTAAGTGACTATAAAGGTAAAGTAATTGTTTTAGATCTATGGGCAACCTGGTGTGGACCATGTATGCAAGAAAAACCTTTCTTTGAAGCTCTTGAAAAGGAATATCACGGTAATGAAAATGTGGAATTAATTTCACTTTCTATAGATACTGAAAAAGTTTGGAACAAATATTTTGAAAAAAATAAAATTGCTGGTAACCAACTACAAATAAATAGAAGTCAACTTACCAATTATAAAGTTGCTGGAATTCCTAGATTCTTCGTAATTGATAAAAACTTTAATATAGTAGATGTGTTTGCACCTCTACCCTCTTCTGGAAACCTTGAAAAATTAATTAAACAATACATATAACATATTATAAAATGAGAAAATATACCACCCTAATTTTAGCACTTATAGTGCTTTGGTCTTGTAAAAATGAAACTCCTGTAAACTATGTTTTACTTTCTGGTAACATAAGTAATACCAATGGAGGCGAGCTAACTATTAGTTCATCAAACGGTTTTTCAAAAGCCATTAACGTAACAGACACCGGTACGCTTTCAGACACTCTTTTTATTGAAGAAAACGACATTTACAACATTCGTTTTGAGCAGGTTAGATTTACATCTTATTTATCTCAAGGAGCAAATATTCAATTTGAAGTGGATGCTAAAAAACCTTCTAGCACCTTAAAACTTACAGGAGACAATGCAGATTTAAACAATTATTACGCCTATAAAATGGGTAAAGATTTTGATTTTATGATGGACCGAGAAGGAAGTTATAAAGTTGAAGAAAGCGCTTTTGAAACTAAAGTAATGGATTTTCAAAAAGACTTGGAGAGCAAATTAGAAACTGTTAAAAATATTCCTGAAGGCATTAAAGCAAAAGAACTACGTGCCATTAACTATAGCAGATTAGGTAAAAAAGGAAATTACGAAAGAATGTATGGTTATTTAACTGAAAATAAAGATTTTAAAACTTCAGATGCATTTAAAAAAGAATTAGAGGAAATCTCTTTAGATAATGGTGATGACTACTTATATTCTTCAGATTACCAACAAATGGTAAGTAGAAAAATACAGGAAAAAGCATACAGTTTTTACCAAAATGATTCATTACCTTATAAAGAAGCAAACGCAAAAGCAATTTCTGAAATTGAAAATGAAACCATAAAAAATGGTGAATTATACAAAGGCATTTCTATGATGTTACCAATGTCTTCTGATAAAGATAAAGACCTAAAAGACTTTTTAAATGCTTCTACAAATCAAAAACACATTGCTAGTGTAAAAGAAATATTTGAATCTTTAAAAGTATTAGATGCAGGTCAACCTTCCCCTAAATTTACAAACTATGAAAATTACGCTGGTGGAACAACCTCATTAGACAATTTAAAAGGTAAATACGTATATATTGATGTTTGGGCAACTTGGTGTGGACCTTGTAAATATGAAATTCCATTTTTACAAAAAATTGAAAAGCAATACCACGGTAAAAACATTCATTTTGTTAGTATTTCTACAGACAAGCAAGATGATAAAGAAAAGTGGAAACAAATGATTTCCGACAAAGAAATGGGTGGCATTCAATTAATAACAGATAATGACTTTAATACATCTTTTATAAATGATTACAAAATAATGGGAATTCCTCAATTTATTTTAATAGATCCCAACGGAAATATTGTGCAAGCAAATGCTCCAAGACCTAGTGAAGAAAAATTGATAGCATTATTTAATGAACTTGGTATATAAGTGTGAAATTAAAATGAATTCATTTTAACATTTCTTTAGCAAGGGGTACAGCCAATTACATACACTTTATTAATACAAATTAAGTCAATAAATTTAAAAAAATGAAAAAATTCTTTAGCACAATTTTATTAGCAACCTTTACAATGGTTTTTATTGCTTCTTGCAATTCTGAAAAAAAAGAAAATAAACACCCAAATCAATTTATACTAAAAGGCGAAATTAAAGGATTAACAGGCAACTTGTATTTTAGACATCCCGATAAAGAATACACACGAGAAACACCAAGTGATTCTATTGTAATTAAAGATGGAAAAATTCAATTTTCTGATACCATCTCAAAGTTAACATTAATTACAGCATATCCTTCATTTACAGGTGAGGACAACAAGCTATTTAAAATACCAAAAGGTGGACGAGGAATGTTTCCTGCAAAATGTGCTTATTTAATGTTTTATGCGTTTCCTGGAGCTGAAATTACTGTACAAGGTGAAGCTACAGATTTTATGAATGCTTACCCTAGTGGTGATGAATTTAATAATAGTTTGGCTGCTGCAAACAAATTAACTTTCCCTAACTACAACAAAATGGGAAATTTAGCTGTAAAAAATACGTATGAAACAGATTCTTTAGTTATTAAAGCAAATGATAAAAAGGCAGAAGAAGTATTTAAAAAAAATACGGATGAATTGATAGCTCATATTAAAGCAAATCCTAAATCTTTAGCAGCTGCTTGGTATTTAAACGATATGTTGTTACGTACTCAAATTGATGATTTACAAGCTGAAGAATTATTTACTAATCTTTCAAAAGATTTATCAGAATATGAAGATTATAAAAATATAGCTACTAGAATTGAAGGTATAAAAGCAACAGCAGAAGGTTCTCCTGTACCATCTATTAAAACTACAGCTACTTTAGATGGAAAAGAATTTGATATTAAATCGTTTAGAGGAAAATATATACTAATCGATTTTTGGGGTATTTGGTGCGGACCTTGTGTAGCAGAAATGCCACAAGTAAAAGAATTTCAAGAAAAACATAAAGAAAAACTGGTTGTTATTGGAATCAATTCAGGAGACACTAAAGAAAAAATTCAAAAGTTTGTTAATGAGCATGAATATACTTGGCTTCAATTAATGAGTGATAAAGCAAATACTCCCGATAATTTTGTTAACCGTTTTAATGTACAAGGGTTTCCTTCCAAATTCATAATAGATCCAAGAGGAAATATTGTAAAAAAATATTTAGGAGGAGGCGAAGAAGCTTTTGAACTTTTAGAAGAATTGTTAACCAAATAAAAAGATTATTATGAAATTTAAATCAGTATTAGTTGTATTAACTCTTTTCGCATTCTTAACATCGTGTAAAGAATCTGTAAAAGAAGAAAAAATTGATGGGTATGTTATTTCTGGAACCGTAAAAGGTATTGATAATGTTTACATAAAACTTACAAACACAGGTACTAGAGGTAGTAGTGATTTTAAAATTATTGACAGTGTTCAAATAACAAACGGAAAATTTAGTTTCAAGGGAAAAGTTGACAATGTTGATATGGTAAGTGTTAACATAGATTCTAAATATCATGGAAGGTTTATGCTAGAAAATAGCGTTATAAATATTGACATAGATGTAACCGACCTAAATGAAAGAAATTCGTATTTCACTCCAGTAGTTAAAGGTTCTAAAAGTCATGATGTTTTTGCTTCAATTGAAGAAAAATCGTCCGCAATTTTTTCCGAGGAAAAATACAAACCAATTGATGAGCTTACAACAATGTTTGCTAAAGCTAAAAAATCGAAAGATCAGCATGATATGGATATAGCATTAGCAAAGCAAAAAGAACTAATGCCTTTAATTGAAGAAAGAAGTAATGCCTATTCAAAAATTAAATTAGATTTTGCTAGAGAAAATCCAAGTTCGCCTGTAGCTGTTCAAGTTTTAGGGTATCAATATTCTGAAGGTAGAATGACTAAGGAACAATTAAAGGAATTTTATCATTTATTTAAAGGTGAAGCTGTAAAAACGGGATTCTATAAATATTATATGACCAAAGTTTACAAAGATAATTTTGAAAATTTAGGTGTTGGTAATACAGCTCCAGATTTTACTTTAACTTCTGTAAATGGTGAAAATATTACTTTATCAAAAGTTGAGGCAAAATATAAACTAGTAGACTTTTGGGCTTCTTGGTGTATTCCTTGTAGAGCTTCTTTTCCTCATTTAATAGAACTTAGAAAACAATACAAAAAAGATGGATTTGCAATAGTAGGTATAGGAACTGCTGATGAAGAAGCAAAATGGCGTAAAGCTATTGAAGAAGATAAAACACCATGGATTCATGTATTTGATACTAATGAAAATCGTTCTTATGGTCCTGTTGCAAAATTATATGGTGTACCATTTTTACCAACAACTTTTTTAATGGATAGCAACCAAAAAATTATTTTACGTAACCCAACAAAAGAAGAATTGGATGCTAAGCTTAAAGAATTATTTGGGCATTAAAAAAATAATCTAATAAAATTTTAATATGAAAACTTCCAACCTTTTTAAATTAGTAGTAATTGTACTTTTTATAGTTAGTTGTAATGAAAAACCATTAGAAGCTGGAAAATATCGTATTAATGGAACAGTAACTGGTTTGGATAATGGAGAATTATATGTCTCTAATTATCCGGATCCAGTAGATACAATTACTGTTGAAAATGGAAAATTTACAATTGAGAATATTTTAAAAGAAAATATAGGTCAAATTAGTTTAATGAAAGATGCCAATCCGCGGGGAATGGATAATAAAACTATTGGAAATTTCTTTATTGAGCCTGTTATTATGAACTTAAATTTAGATTATAATGATTTTTCAAAATCGAAACTAATAGGTTCTAAAACTCAAGATGACCAATATCGTTTGGAAGCTATTCTTACTGAAATTGCTAAAGATTATAAAAAAGAACAAGAAAATTTTGAACGTATTGCTCAAAAATATAGAGAAAGAAGCTCTGCTGGAGCAACTGCTGAAGAATTGGAAGCTATAAAATACGAAGACAACGAAGCTAGAGAAAAATTAGCTCCAATGTGGAATAAACAAAGTGAAGCCACTTTACAGTTTATTAAAAACAATCCAAAATCGTTTGTTAGTGTTCAGTCTTTAATATTTCAATTAGGAAATATAAAATATAATGAAGCAAAAACTTTGTTAGATCAATTTGACCCAGAACATCTTAAAATAGGTTTAGGACCAAGGTTAATTGAAGAAGTTGAAAACATGCAAAAAGGAGTTCCTGGTGCACTGGCAGGAAATTTTAATACCACAGATATTAATGGTAATCCATTAAAACTATCCAATTTTAAAGGAAAATACCTTTTAATAGATTTTTGGGCATCTTGGTGTGTGCCTTGCAGAAAAGGGAATCCCCATTTAATTAGTTTATTCAAAAAATACAATCCAAAAGGCTTGGAAATTTTAGGTGTTTCTGATGATGATAGTAACCCAGATAAATGGCGAAAAGCTGTAGAAAAAGATCAAATTGGTATTTGGCATCATGTATTAAGAGGTATTAAAATGAAGGACGGAAGACCCGACTTTAATGATAGATCTACCGATATTAGTGATGGGTATAACATCAGTTCTTTACCTACAAAAATATTGATTGGACCTGATGGTGTAATAATTGGCAGATATGGCGGAGGCGGCGGAACCGATGAAGATATGGATAAAGATTTACTTGAAATATTTAAAAATTAAACATATAATTAAACGTTTATTCTAAATGAAAATTCAATTTAATCTTAAATTATTACAAGCATTAAGTTTAATTGTCTTAATTATTTCAACTAGTTGTAAAGAAGACATTAAACACGATGGTTATTATATATCTGGTACTGCAAATTACCCAGACAATACACAAATAAAACTTATTGAAAATTTGCCTGGTATGTTAACTGGAAAAGTTATTGATAGCACGCTTATAACAAATAACCACTTTGAATTTAAAGGAAAAGTTGACCACGTAGATTATGTTAATATTTCGGTAGATTCAAAATATAAGGGTAGTTTTTTCCTAGAGAATAGTGAAATTAATATAGCCCTGGATAATAACTCCTTCACTCCTATTATCACTGGTTCAAAAATGATGGATACTTATAATGAAATACAAGCAAAAATTTCAGAAGTATATCAACAGAAAAAATATGATACAATAAATAAAGTTAGTGTAGAAATAGGAAAAGCTAAACAATCCGGTGATAAAAAACTTTTGGAAAAGGCACTGGCCGATTTAAATAATATCTTGCCTTTAGAAGAAGAAAGGCAAACAGAAGCCAAGAATATTAAATTTAATTTCATTAAAGCCAATCCAAATTCTCCAATTGCAATCCACGTTTTAGGATACACTTTTATTGAAGGAAATATGAGCAGAGATGAATTAAAAGAATATTACCCGCTATTTACTGGAGATGCTATTAAAACGTTTTTTTACAAAGAGCATATGACAAAAGTCTATAAAAATGCCTTTGAAAATTTACAAGTTGGTACAATTGCTCCTGATTTTACCTTACCTACAACCACAACTAACATTACCTTATCCAAAGTAAAAGCTAAATATATTTTAGTCGATTTTTGGGCGAGTTGGTGCGTACCGTGCAGGGCTTCATTTCCACATTTAAAAGAATTGCGAAAAAAATATGCAAAAAATGGAGATTTTGAAATAGTTGGAGTTGGTACAGCCGATCCTAAAGATAAATTGCTAAAAGCCATTAAAGAAGATAATACTCCTTGGATTCACGTATTCGACATTGCTGAAAATCATCAATATGGTGAAATTGCCAAAAAATATGGTGTCCCGCACCTACCAACAACATTTTTAATTGAATCAAAAACTTTAAAAATTATTCTTAGAGATCCGCGAAAAGAAGAACTAGACACTAAATTAAAAGAATTATTTGGACATTAATAATCATAAAATTAACAATATGAAAAACATTACACACACAATACTTCCACTATTAGTTTTTATAGGAATAGCATTTTCTTGTAAAGAAGAAGTTAAGGAGATAAAACAAGAAGGTTATTCAGTAACCGGAAACGTAAAAGGACTACAAGAAGCTACTATTAAATTGTATGAATATAATTTTGCAGACAGAGGCGCTGCTCCAATACTTATTGACAGTACATTAATTTCAAATGGAAAATTTGAATTTAGCGGAGTTATTGAACATCCTGACATGGTATCAGTGAGAATTGGAGATGAATTTAATAGCGACTTCTTTTTAGAAAACAGCAATATTTCTTTAGAATTTGATACTTCAAAATCCGAACATGGTCGATTAAAAGCTACAGTAAAAGGCTCTAAATTAAATGATGAGTATGAAGCTCAACAAGCTAATTTAGATAGCATTACTAATCAAGAAAAGTTTAAACCTTTAAATGAAATTAGACCAAAAATGACGGAAGCTTATGATTCTAAAGATGATGCAAAAATTAAAGCATTTCAGGAATGGAGAGCTCAGTTTAGTGATTTAGAAGATCAAAGATTAAATGAACGTGTAGATTTTATGAAACAATACGTTCTAAGTCACCCAGAATCACCAGTAGCGCCTTGGGTTTTAGGTTTTCAATTTAGTGAAGGTAGAATGTCTAAAGAGGAAATGAAAAAATTCTATCCAATTTTTAAAGGCGCTGCTAAACACACATCAATGTTTAAATATTACGAAAAAACATACGACGATATTTTTAATAGTTTAGGTGAAGGCTCAATTGCTCCCGATTTTAAATTGAATGATGTAAATGGTACTGAAGTAACCCTTTCTAAAGTAAATGCTACATACAAATTAGTCGATTTTTGGGCTAGTTGGTGTGTGCCTTGTAGAGCCTCTTTTCCACATTTAAAGGAATTGTATAAAAAATATAAAAAAGATGGTTTTGAAGTTGTAGGAATTGGAACAGCTGATGAAGAAGCAAAATGGAGACAAGCAATAGAAAAAGACCAAATTACTTGGGTGCACTTATATGATCCAAGTGAAAACCATCAATGGGGTGTTGTAGCAAGATTATACGGAGTTCCATTTTTACCAACTACATTTTTAATGGATGAAAATGAAAAAATAATTCTTAGAAATCCATCAAAAGAACAATTAGACGCTAAGTTAAAAGAAGTATTTGGCCATTAATAATGCTAATTAATATTTAATAAAATGTTTAAACACATAGTTACCATAGTAGCTTTTTTAGCTTCAATATATGTTGTTCAATCACAAGAAACAACTATTAAGCTAGATGCACCAAACCATATGAATCCGGTGAGCGTTGGAGCCACAATTATTAATGGTGAAATACCAGGAGAAAAAACGGTTTTAATTAAAACCAACATTATGGGAGGTTATCATATTTATGCTTACGTACCTAGCGGAGAAGCATATATAAACTCCGAACTTGGAATAGATGTAATTAAAGGAGTTGAATTAGTTGGTGATTGGGAAAAATCAGCTCCACAAACGTATCCGGGAAAAAACCATCTTTTAATATATAAAAATGAAAGCACTTTTAAACATAAAATAAAAGTTGGAAAAGAAGTAACAAAGGGTACAAAAATTAAATGCTGGATATACTACCAATGTTGTGATGCCAGAATTTGTTTTCCTCCAAAAAAGAAAGAAATTGAATTAACCTTATAAACCATATATAATGAAAAAAATTATTAAAAATATAGCAACTCTTTGCTTGTTGTTCATTTTTGTTACAACCAGTTATGGTCAAACAGAAAAATCGAACCTTAAAATATTATACGTTGGTAACAATCCAGATAAACCATTATCTGAAAGAGAAATATCTAGAATATCCAGCAATATGGATAGAGCTAAAGAGTTTAGAAAGACAAGAACACCTGACTTTAAACAATTCTTAAATCAATATTTCAATAAAGTAGATGTAGTTTTTAATGATGATTTTAAAGAAGAAATGTCTGCTGATTATGATGTTACTATTATTGATGCATATTTAACGCCGTATGAAGGTGGTTATGTTAAAGATTCTACAGGACAAATAACGGGTTATGAAACAAGAAGATTTTTAACCGAAAACTATCATGATGCAACTATTATGATTGGTGAACCATCTGCATTTATTGGTGAAGGTCGTGAATTAAAAATTGACCATTTATGTTTGTGTTTAGATGCGCATGCACACGGAATGAAATTAGAACACCCAATTTTTAATGAACCTTATAAAATTGATATTTCTTATGAAGATGTAAAATATACTGGAAACTATAAAGTACGTTATGGCGGTCGTAATTTAGGAGAATCGCAACCAATGTGGCGCATACAAACTGAAGGTTATAGAGAAGGAAAAGGATTCCCTGTTGGGTTAGTTTCAACCGGCTATAATTTTGATAATGGTATTGATGCTGAATGGATTTCTAGTGGAACTTGCGACAAAGGCATTGAAGCTACCGCTATTGGTAGACACGCCAATTTTTTACATTGGGGTTTTGCAGCTGCACCAAAATATTTAACCGAAAGTGCTAAGCAAGCATTTATTAATGCCATTCATTATATAGCACCTTTTAAAGGAGCCGAACAAATTACTCGTAAAATTAAAGGTGTTCAATTAAAAAAATATTTAAGAGAGCAACAATGGACCTTATCTGATGAAGGATCATCTCGTTGGTTGGCATACATTGCTGAATCTGATAAAAAATTCAATGAAGAAAAGAAAAAAATTCAAGCAAAGAAAGATGCAAGTAAAGAATTAACAAAATTTGAAGAAATGTCATTGCAAATGCCTGAAAGAAATGAAACTCGTGAATGGACAATTAGACATGAACCTCAAGAGTTAAAAGATAAGTTTGGTAAAGATTGGGAAGCTTACGAAAATTATTATAAAGAAAATATGGATTATTTCTATCCATTAAAAGAAGGCTGGTATAAATATGACGTAGATGAAGATGCTAAATCACTTGGAATTGCAAATAACGACATAAAACTACTTGAAAAAGCAGTAAAAATGTTATCAAATAAAGAGCAATCTGAAATGGCCAAACGCATACTTACACGTTATACAAATGAATCGTTTGAAACAGCCAAAGAATGGGAAAAATGGCTTAATAAAAACCATAAGAAACTGTATTTTTCAGAAGGAGATGGTTATAAATATATTGTATTGCCTTAATATTTTTTGAAAAACCCAATTTAATTCACTTTTAAAATAAGTTACAATTGAAAAAAATAAATCTAATATTAGTACTTATAACAGCTATTTTAATAAGCTGTAATACAGAAAAAACCTCGTACAAAATTAATGGTACCATTAAAGGAATTGATAAAAACACACCAATAATTTTAATGAATTTTAAACAAGATACTTTAGCAACTACAAAGTTAACAGAGGGCAAATTTTCATTTAGTGGAACTGTTAACGAACCAACAGAAGTATACGTAACCTATGGTAACCCCTACTCTTCTTTAATTTTAGAAAACGATGATTATTCAGCAGCTATTAATATTGAAGATGATAAAACTTTTCAATTTAAAGGCGGAAAATTAAACACGCTAATAAATGCATATAAAGAGTTTCCTGAATTTATAAAAAGTGATAAAGCATTAAGAGATCATGTAAAATTGTACGATCAAATTAATGAAGAAGATAAAGAAGCAATGACTTTGTTTATGAACTCATATGATGAAAAAAACAAAGTGGTTTCCGATATTAAATTAGATTATTTAAAAGGAATTGTAGAAGGAAAATATTCAGGAATAGAAAAATTTTATGGGTTAAAGAAAGCTGGACAAAACTCGGGATATTCTTATAAAAAACGTATTGAACTTACTAAAGAATTTCAGCAAGGATATGAAACTTATAAACCAATGGACAATTATATTGCATCTTTAGAAAATGCTATAAAAATTGAAACTATGAGTAAAACAGTCGCAATTGGAGCTGATTTTAAAGAAGTTATCGCCAGCACAAAAGATGGGGAAACTGTAAAATTAAGCGACGTTATAGCTAATAACGAATACACATTATTAGAAATGTGGGCTTCTTGGTGTGGACCTTGTAGAGGCGAATTCCCTAATTTAAAAAAGGCTTACTCTCATTATAAAAATAAAGGTTTTGAAATTTATGGTTTATCTATTGATGAGAAAAAAGATAAATGGTTAAAAGCCGAAGCTGAAGAAGAAATCCCTTGGATAAGTGTGGTAGATTTTACTGGTTTTAAAAGTAAGGCTATTTTAAATTATGGAGTTCGTGGCATTCCTTCAAGCTTTTTAATTTCTAAAGAAGGAAAAATTGTAGCTTCTATGAATGAAGTAAGAGGTACAAATTTAGATGACAAACTAAAAGAATTATTTTCAAAAGAATAATTAGTATTTTAAAGTATTAATTCCTTTTTAGCTATATATGAATGCATTAGCAAAACTTTAACATTTCAAATTAGGGGTCACAAAGTAAAAAACCGACCTATATAAAAACCATCTTTCATTAATTTTGTTTTTATTGAATTAATTACTATACCAAATGAAAGATTTTAATTATGGGTTGCTTTATGTGACCCTTTTTATTCTAAAAACGAAAAAAATTAAAATTAAATTTTAACTATGAGCAAAATTTTAAAATCAGTATTACTATGTTTTTTGTTTATTACAACAGTAAATTCTCAAAACATAAATTTATCTCAAGAACTTCCACAAGACCCTTTAATTAGAAAAGGAGTTTTATCAAATGGAATGACTTACTATATTCAAAGTTCAGATGTTACTAAAAATGTAGCTAGTTACTATATTATTCAAAATGTTGGTTCCATTTTAGAAAAAGACAACCAACAAGGTTTAGCTCATTTTTTAGAGCATATGGCATTTAACGGAACCAAATCATTTGAAGGTAAAGGTATTTTAAATACGTTTCAGAAACATGGATTAATTTTTGGAAAAGACATTAATGCTTATACTTCCTTTGATGAAACTGTATACAATATTAATAATGTTCCAACAACACCAGAGCTAATTGATACTGGTTTACAAGTTTTACATGATTGGTCTAATTATTTATTGTTGACAGATGAAGAAATTGATGCTGAAAGAGGTGTAATTAAAGAAGAATGGCGAACTCGACAAAATGGACAAATGCGTATTATTGAACAAAACATTGGCACAATGTTTAACCATTCTAAATATGCAAATCGCTTACCTATTGGCTTAATGGATATTGTTGATAATTTTGAATACAAAGCTTTACGCGATTTTTATCACGATTGGTACAGAACAGATTTACAAGCAATTGCAATAATTGGAGATGTTAATGTTGATGAAATTGAAGAAAAAATTAAATCTCAATTTTCTAAAATCCCAGCAATTAATAATCCAATAGAACGAATTATTGTTTCAATTCCAGATAATGCTGAAATGGATTTTAGCATAGCTATGGATAAAGAAGTAGCAACAGCTCAATTAAAGTTTAGTATTCGTAAAGATAAATCATTAAAAAATGAAACGGTAGCCGATTTAAAAGAAAGCTTATTAAACGGTATGGTATCTTCAATGTTAGGCGCTAGGTATAGAGAGGTAACTCAAAATCCTGATGCTCCTTTTTTAGGAGTACGCGCTGGCTATTCAGACCAAATGGTTAGAAAATATGGTTCTTTTGATGTAACTATTACTCCAAAACCAGAGAAACAGGCAGAAGCTTTTAAAACTGCCATGACAGAGTTAAATAGGGCTGTTAAATTTGGTTTTACACAAAGTGAAATTGACAGAACAATTAACCAATTTAGTAGTTTTTATGCAAATCAAATTAAACGTTCAAAAGATCGTTCTCATGGAGAAATTGCTAAAATATTTCAAAATAATTATCTTGAGAATGTAAGTATGACAAGCCCTGAACAGGAATTTGAGTTTGCCAAAGTTATTTTCAAAAATGTTACTTCACAAGATATTCATACTAGATTAAAAGCTCTTTACACTAAAAAAAACAGATCTTTAATAGTAACTGGAGTTGAAGGGAATGAGAATTTAACAAAAGAAAATGCACTATCAATTTTAAATGAAATTGAAATGGGTAATTCTATTGAACCTTATAAAGATGATTTTGCAGGTAAAACCTTAATGAACGGTGTAAACCTTCAAAAAGGAAGAATAGCTGCTATTGAAAAAAATGATGAAATTGGAGCAACAACTTATACATTAAGTAATGGTATAAAAGTACATTACAAGTACACTAACAAAAATGAAAATGATGTTAGCTTAAATGCTGTTAGTGATGGAGGTAAATCGCTAATTGCTGATGAAGATTTACCTTCTGCAGATTTATTAACTAACTTAATTCAAATGTCAGGAATTGGAGAATTTTCTCCTACTGAATTAAATAAAGTGATGGCTGGTAAAACCGCTAGTTCTAGTGTTAGTATTGGTAATTTAACAGAAGGAGTTTCAGGATCATCAGTAACAAAAGATGTTGAAACAATGTTACAATTAGTTCATTTACGTTTTGTAAAACCACGTTTTGATCCTCAAGCTTGGCAAGTATTACAAGGCGGAATTAAAAATTACTTAATTAGCCGTAGTCAAGATTTAAAAGAAAAAATTAAAGATAGTATCACAACTACTTTATATGGACCAAACAACCCTAAAAAAAGATTATTTAATAATGATTTTGTTGAAGATGTATCTTTTGAAAAAATGAAGCAAGTCTATAATAATAGATTTAATAATGCTGCAGATTTTGAGTTTTTTATTATTGGAGATGTAAACGAAGATGTTTTAAAACCTCTTTTAGCTAAATACATTGCAAGTATTCCAACAAATTCAATAAATGAAGAGTGGAAAGATAACACTGTGAATTGGGTTAATGATAAAATAGATAAAGATATCTACATGCCAATGGAAAACCCTAAAAGTAAAGTAGTGGTAACCATTAAAAATAGAATGGAATACAATCTGAAAAATTACTTTTTAGCCAAAACTTTAGGTGATATTTTACAACTTCGTTATAATGAAACACTACGTGAACAAGAAGGAGGAACTTATGGTGCCAGTACTTATGCCCATTTAACTAAAAAACCTTTTGGGCAAGCAATTGCACAGATTCAGTTTGATTGTAATCCAGAAAAAGTGGAACAGCTAGTTACAATTGTTCATTCTGAATTAAATAAAATTAAAGAAGGTGATATTTTACAAGAAGATTTAAATAAAACCTTAACTAATTATTTAAAAGAAAGAATAGATCTAAAAAATTACAATAGTTACCAGATGAGTTTATTAAGTAATTATTTTCTAGAAGGATATAATATGAACAAACCTGAAAATTTTGAAAATATTATAAATGGTATTAAATCTACAGATGTTCAAGAGTTTACGAAAAAACTAATGACTGGTGCTGAATCTTTTGAAATAGTATTTAAACCTAAAAAATAAGTTATTTATAAAGAATCTATTTTATATTGAGATATAATGTTTTTATACCTTTTAAATTATTCTAATATAGTTAACGAAATTTATTTGTTCGTTTAAAATTATTACCACCTCATCTTGGGGTGGTTTTTTATATAGTTTTTCTATTTTAGCTTAACCTTTAAATTACGATTCTACAGAATTAACCTTTGGCTTATTTAAGGGTATCCTAAAACAAGGAAGTTGAATATCGTCACTCTAAAAAATAAAAAATAACATAAATACATCTATAATTATGTAGCATATAATTAAAAAACTAAAATTATATTTTTACCTTAAAAAAATTATTTTAAAAGTGTTTGTTTCCCTTCAGTAATTATATTACAAGTGCTTTATTTTAAATTAAGATTTAGTATTTATTATAAAAAAATAGAAGAAATCCTATATATTAACAGAGTTAAAGTGGGTCATGTTACTATTCAGCATAGGATTTTCAAATTCACAACCTAGTTAACATGTCTTGAAAAAAAAACTTCACATTATTAACCAATAATCATGAAAAAACATATAATCTATATATTCGTCTTTATTCTTAGTTGTATATCCTGTTCAGATATATCAAAGAAACCTTTATCTCTTAATGATACGGGTGTCCCTTTAGTCATGGCAGATTATCGAAAAACACAAGTACAAGATGTAGTATATCACCTTTCATTTAATATTCCAGAAGAAAAAGGAATTCATATAACATCTACCCTAGTTTTGGAAGCTACTTTAAATGATTTATCCCATCCACTGTATCTGGATTTTAAAGAAAACTCATCGGCTTTAAAAAAACTAATCGTTAATGAAAAGTTAACTACTATAATTCATGATAAAGAACATATTATTATCCCTACGGAATCATTACAATTAGGGCCAAACACTATAAAAATCGAATTTATAGCAGGTGAATTGTCCTTAAATAGAAACACCAATTATCTTTATACATTATTAGTTCCTGAACGCGCTAGAACATTATTCCCTTGTTTTGACCAACCAAATATAAAAGCAAATTATGTACTTAGTATTACAACTCCTAAAAATTGGAAAGTACTATGTGGTGCTCTTATAGACACAAAAGAAGTTCATGGGAAAACAACGACCTATCAATTTAGTAAATCCGATAAAATGAGTACATATCTATTCTCTTTTGTCGCAGGAGAGTTTTCATCTGTTTCATCACAAAAAACAAGCCGTCCTATGAATATGCTCTATAGAGAAACCAATGAAGAGAAAATCGATGCCAGTACAGAAGCTATTTTCGACATACATCAATCTTCATTAGATTTTTTAGAAGAATATACGCAATATGATTTCCCATATCAAAAGTTTGATTTCGTAACAATTCCAGGATTTCAATATGGAGGAATGGAACATACGGGTGCAATACAATATAGAGAGACTAGCTTATTTTTAGATAATAGTGCTACTCGTTCTCAAGAAGTATCCAGAGCAAAACTTATAGCTCATGAAACATCCCATATGTGGTTTGGGAATCTAGTTACCATGAATTGGTTTAATGATGTATGGATGAAAGAAGTGTTTGCTAATTTCATAGCAGATAAAATAGTAAACCCAATTTTTACTGATATCAATCATGATTTGCAATTCTTAACTTCACATTATCCAAGTTCATATGGAGTAGACCGCACAAGAGGAGCCAATCCCATTCGTCAAGATTTAGATAACTTAAATAATGCTGGGTCTCTTTATGGTAGTATCATATACAATAAAGCACCTATTATGATGCGTCAGTTAGAATTATTATTGGGCGAAGAAAGATTTAAAGAAGGTATTAGAGATTATATCTCCACCTTTGCAAATAATAATGCTGATTGGAATGATCTTGTAAACATTCTTGATAAAAAAACAGATCTTAATTTAAAAACTTGGAGTAATGTATGGGTTAATTCTGCAGGAAGACCCATATTTTCTGAAGATATTAAATATGACGATACGCACAAAATTAAACAATTCACACTCACTCAAAAAGCTGAAGATGGTTCATTAAAATACTGGCCTCAATCTTTTGATATTACTCTCGTATATGCAAATAGTTCTACCACTATCCCTGTATTAAGTAATGCAAAAAGTATCGAAATAACCAAAGCTATAGGATATTCAAAACCTTTATATATTATATATAACAGTAATGGCTACGGTTACGGATTATTCCCTATAAACGAGACACTTAAATCAAAAACCTCCTTAATAAAAGAAGATATACCTCGAGCACAATCCTATTTAAACATTTATGAAAACATGCTTAATGGAACTATTGATAATACAATAGTCTTTGAAAATCTTAAAAAAGGTATAGAGGAAGAATCAAATGAATTAATATTAAGAATGATTACGGGGCAAATATCTTATTTATATTGGAACTCATTTACAAAGGAACAACGAGGCATTTATCAATCTGATTTAGAAAATAAAATATACACTAGACTGCAACAAACGGAATCAAAAAACATCAAAAAAAACCTCTTTAACACTTATAAATCTATTGTAAATTCTAAGGTTGGAATTACAAATCTTTATAAAATTTGGAACAAAGAAAAAACTATAGAAAATCTTATCTTTAACAAAGATGATTACACCAAATTGGCACAGCAATTAGCATTATTTGGTCATCCTAAAGCAAAAGAAATTTTAGCTATATCCAAATCAGAGCTTACCAATCCTGATAAAATTAAACGTTTTGAATTTTTAGTTCCTGCCTTAGATTCTGACCCAACAATAAGAACCAATTATTTTAAGTCATTTAAAGACCTTCAGAACAGAGAAAAAGAAAGTTGGGTACAAATTGCTTGCTCGTTTATTCATCATCCGTTACACCAAAACGAAGGAATTAAAACTGTAGGAATGAGTCTAGAACTTCTTGAAGAAATCCAGGAAACCGGAGATATTTTTTTCCCAATAGGATGGTTAAGTAGTACAATAGGTAGATATACTTCAAAAGATGCCTATATAATCGTTGAAAACTACATTACCTCACATCCGGATATTGACAAAAATCTTATGAGGAAATTATTACAGGTTACGGATCAATTATATAGAAGGCATGGAAAACAACAATAAAACAGTAGCAAATACATTGTGCCTTCATAAAATTAAATATGTTTACTAATAATTAAACAGTTTATTATAAATAAAGATGAAAGAACAAATCTTTATACAATTAATACAAGATTATTGTAAACTGATTAAATATGTTGTTACAGAACCTAACCGAAAATTTCTGAATTGTTTATTTTCAGAAGTTATTTCTCATTAAATTGAAGCAACTACCCTAACAGTAAATAAAATAATTTGGTACGTCTCAACAAACTCCCTAACCAATAAAGTGACTCATGTATCAATTTTTTCTAAAAAAATTAGAATTTCGAGACAGATAATGGCCATTAAGCTCACATTCAACTTAACGCTTCATTATCATCCACTTTTTGTATCTTCGTTTTCAAAGACGAACTAAGTTTAGCAGATTGTTGGCAGCAATTAAATAATACCCCAAAATTATTGGAAATAAAAATAGAAATTATTGAAACTATTGGAAAGATTGTTGTTTTTATAATGACGCTTTTTTCTGTTTTTCTTTTTACTGTTACAACAAAAAACAAACTATCAAATAAACTGTTTGGTATTTACCTATTGGTTATCGCATTTGACTTAATCGGCTTGTTTACAAACAAGACTTTAGAATATCCCAATATTCAAAATTTAAAAATGGCTTCTAGCCTATTACAAATGCCTTTGTTTTATCTTTATGTATTAGCTGCTTGTTATAATAATTTTAAAATTAGAAAAAAGCACATTATTCATGGGCTATTATTTATAATATTTCTTTTCATTTTCAAAATAACGAGTTTCTCTGACCAAAGCTTATTGTTTTATGAAATAATAGGAGAATTACAATTTATCGCTTACACAGTTGTAATATTTATAATTTTAAAAAAATACAAAACAGTATATCTAGAAAATTATTCAAATGCCAATTACGCTATTTACAAATGGTTATTTCAGATAACGATATTCTCTTGCATAGCACATTCATTTGTACTGATAAGATGGTATCTATCAAATTCAATATTTCAAGAATATGTTCTAAATATTAATATAATAATAAGTCTATCTGTTTTATCAATAACTATATTTTTCGTTCTCAAGGCATTATATCAACCAGAGTTATTTACTGGTATTAATATGCACTTAAAGCCTGTAAAATTCATTCTTGAAAATAACACTACTAAGATTATTCAAAAAGGGAATTCTGAAAATCAACATCTAAAAAAGCTCACTTCCCTTATGAAAAAGGAAAAGCCTTATTTGGATTTTGAATTAACATTACAAAAACTGGCCATTCAAACTGATATTCCAGAAAGGGAATTGTCCATATTAATTAATCATCATTTAAATAAACATTTCTTTGATTTCATAAATGAATACCGAATAAATGATGCAAAAACACTTTTAAAAGCCCCAACTAAAAAAGAGTTAACTGTATTAGAAATCTTATATGAGGTCGGCTTTAGTTCTAAATCTTCATTTTATACTGCTTTTAAGAAGGCAACAAACCAAACACCATCAGCGTACCGAAAATCAATTAGTTAGTCGTAGTCCGACTTTTATTTGAACGCATTATTTAGCCAAAAATCAGTCCGACTTTATGTACTCGGACTTTTACATCATTTAAATAATTCAAATTTGTATCAAATTAAAATTTATACAAAAATGAAATTTACTTACACACTCGTATTTTCTTTTTTAATACAATGCTGCTTTAGTCAAGAAACACCAAAAGAATTAATAGACTTAGACAAAAAAATAGAATCTTTAATCAAAGAACACCATGCCGTTGGTTTAGCTGTAGCTATTGTCAAGGACGATAAGGTTATTTATTCTAAAGGCTTTGGCTATAGAAATTTGGATAAAAAATTACCTGTAAATGAAAATACTATTTTTCATATTGCCTCAATGACAAAAGCCTTTACCGGTTCTTTATTAGGAATTTTAGAAGGCGAGAACAAGCTCACTTTAAAAGATAGACCAGCAGAGCATGTTCCAAATTTTGAGTTTTACAATGACAAAATGAATAACCTAATTACCATAGAAGACCTATTAAGTCATAGAAGTGGTATAGGTGGTCACGGAAGTTCTATTACTATGTTTCCTGAAAAAGACAAACTAAAAACAGTACAACGTCTCAAATATTTAAAACCTCAAGCAGAAATAAAAAATAGTTGGGTATATAGTAATATAGGATATACTCTTGCAGGTACTATTGTAGAGCAAGTAACAGGTAATAGTTGGGAGTATAATGTTAAAGAAAAAATATTTACACTATTGGATATGAATGCTTCTGTCACCTCTATTGAAGCAATGAAAAAGACTAATAATTTTTCATTAGGTTATGCAAGGTATAAAGGCAACACTGAGCAAACTACTTTTGAAAATTATTATTCAATTTCACCGGCAGGAGCCATTAAGAGTTCTGTTAATGATTTATCAAATTGGATGCGTGTATGGCTAAACAAAGGGGTTTATAAAGGAAAGCAGATTATTCCTCTAAACTACATTAGGGCAGCGTCTAGACTTCAGAATATAAAGCATGAAGAGAAATATGCAGAAGGTTCATTTTTATGGGGAGAAGGTTTTGGATGTCGTTTGCGTGCTTGGGAAGGTCACTACAGAATGAGGCATGGAGGTAATACAAACGGCTTTTCAACAGCCATGGATTTATTCCCTATAGAAAATATTGGAATTGTTGTAGTTACAAATCAGAAGAACTCTCTTTTGCCATATGCTTTATCCGATTATATTTCAAGAAAATTAATTGGATTATCTGAATTTGAATTTCCAGTTATTGTGAATGACAAATATAAACCGATCCTAAAAGACAAGCCTTTAAACAAGAAAAAACCACCAACACACGCTCTTCAAGTTTTTACTGGAAAATATCATGCAAATGGTTATGGTAAAGTTGAAGTAGTTTTAGAGAAAGGAAAATTATATGCCTTACTACCAACCTTTAAATTTAAATTGGAACATTTAAATTATAATACGTTTTACTTTAAACCATTAAAAGAGTTTGAAGAAGATTTCAACCCAGGATATCCAGTGAAATTTGTAGATGACACCTATGGAGAAATAACAAAATTTGAATTTCACGCTTTAAAAGAACCAATTGAATTTTACAAGAAATAAAAAATGAAAAATATATTAATAATAGTATTTGCAATAATTTATTCACTAAACCCAATGATAGGTAATGCTTGTAGTATGTATAAGATTACTAAAAATGGAAAAACTATTGTGGGCAATAATGAAGATTGGCTAAGTCCAAATCATCAATTTTGGTTTGAAAGTGGCAGTAAAAATAAATTTGGAGTAATGTATATGGGGCAACTAAACAACTTTGCTCAAGGCGCTATTAATGAAAAAGGATTACTTTTTGACGGTTTCTTTGAACCTAATTATTTACCTGTAAATAATACCGCAGGAAAAGTAAAAATTCCAATTGCAGATGCGCTTAGGAAATTAATGCAGACAATGACCCATGTTGAAGAGGTTAAGGCTTATATAGAAACGATAAATTTAGCAACTCTAACCAAAAGCATGCTTGTTTTTGTAGATAAGTCAGGAACTTATTTAATTATAGAAGGAGATGAAATTTTCATAGGAGATGAGGCAGAAAAAACCTTTTCAAACTTCTATTACTCACAAATTGAATCAGTAGACAATGTAAATCTTGATTATTATCAAAATGGACGAAAATTTATTAATTCCTCAAATGGGCAAGCAACTCTTGACTATTGCGGGGAAGCAATGAGTAAGTTCGCTCAAGCCAAAACCAAGTTGGCAGCTACGCAATACTCTACTATTTATGATTTAGAGAAATTAATAGTAAGAGTATATCTTTTTAATGATCATTCGAAATTTATAGAAATTGATTTAAAAAAAGATTTAAAAAAAGGCAATCATAAGACCATGATTCCTGATTTGTTCCCAAAAGAGTCCTTAGGGTACAAACACTATCTGAAGTATAATAATGAAAATCATCCAACTTTATTTATTGAAGAACTAATAGGAAATGAAAAGATATCTGAAGAAGAATTTAATGCTATGGGATTTGGAAGTATTATAAACCCTATTGGATATGAATGGCTATTAGATAAAAAAAATCCAAAAGCTGCTATTAAAATTTTTGAATATGGAATAACCTTAATGCCTAACAACTCAAATTTGTATGATAGTTTAGGGGAATCATATTTTGCCAATAATGATTGGAGTAATGCAATAAAAAGCTATGCAAAATCTTTGTACTTAAATTCTGAAAATGAAAATGCTATAAAAATGATCTTAAAGAGTAAGGAGAAAAGAACTGAATTTAAAGTTAATAAGTCTTAAAATACACACTGCAGAGAATAAAAATTTATAAACATAGTGTGAGATATTGTAATGACACGAAATATAGTTAATAACCTAATTATTTTTGTTAATTCCGTATAAAATCTTGTTATCTATCTTTTAACATTTTTATAAAAACTAAACAGTGTTACATTTGAAAACATCCAATTAATAAACATAAACAAAATGAGAACCTTTAAATACATCACTCTAATAATTCTTACGATTTTAATATGGACTGCTTTTATTGGCTACGGAACTATGAATGGGTTTATATTAAAACCCATTACTTCGCAAAAAACATCGGAGGCTTTTATTGAGGCAACAAAAGAAAAAATAGACAACGAATTTGTTGGGAATTTTGCAATGACACTAATTGAAAATGGGAAAATATCTAGTAATTTCTTCTATTCTGTAGACAAGCCCGTAAATGAAAATACTGTTTTCCCAGTTGCATCAATTAGCAAATGGATTACCTCTTTTGGTGTTTTAAAACTGGTAGAGCAAGGCAAATTAGATTTAGATAAACCAGTTGACGATTATCTTACGAGATGGCATTTGCCAGAAAGTGAATTTGACAACAAAAAAGTGACTGTTAGAAAATTACTCTCACATTCCTCTGGTTTAATTGACGGCCTTGGCTATGGTGGTTTTTCACCTAATGAAACTGTCCAAACCATTGAAGAATCATTAACAAAAGCTTCAGATACAGATTATTCTGACGGTATTGCAATAGTTGGTTATGAACCTGGTAGTAAGTATATGTATTCGGGAGCAGGATATACAATATTGCAATTATTAATTGAAGAAATTAGCGGTAAATCATTTCAAGAATATATAACGCAAACGGTTTTAGAGCCATTGAAAATGGAAAACTCGACATTTGTACTAGCAGAAAAACCAAATATTCAGTTAGCACAAATTTATAAAAATGACGGAAGCATAAGGAAAATGAACAAATTTACCGCACTTGCAGCAGCCTCATTATTTACTACTACCGCAGATTTATCAAAGTTTTTAAAAGCAAATATTTCAAGCAACCCAGTTCTTTCCTCGGAAACAATTGCAAAAATGAGTATCCCCGAAACGTTTATAAATAAAATTGGTGTTTATGGATTAGGTCCGAATCTTTATAGTCAAAATGATCCAAATTCTAATATAATTGGACACGACGGAAGGGGAAATAACGCAATTAATACAGCAGCCAGAATTGACCTTAAATCAAAAAATGGAATTATTATTTTAGAAACGGGAAGTTACAATATTGCTTCCGCGATATCAGATGAATGGCTTTTTTGGAAAGCAGGAATTGCAGACTATGTTGTAATACATCGTAATAAATCGTATTTATTAACTTTATTGATAATTGGTTATGTAATAATTATTCTTTCATCAATATTCATAATCCGAAAAAAGAATAAACAACTATAGGCAATAACAATTTAAAACAAACATAGTAACTTATGAAAAAATTGACATTCGTTTTATTTGTCCTTTTTAATTTTTCTTGTGTTGAATCTCAGAATAAAGAAATTGACCAAAAGAAAATTAAAGAAGATTTGAATGAAATATTAACTGACATATCTCAAAATTACATCTATTTAAAAGACAAAAAAATTGATTTAGATTGCATTCGAGAATATTACGAAAAGCAAATTTCAAATATTAAAACAGAAGAACATACAATCCTCTTTTTCGAGTATTTACTTGATGAATTCTATGACAGTCATATAACTTTAAACACTAACAGAAATTCGTCTTTTCGTCTATTTTCACCAATATATACAATTTTAGAAAATGGAAAGTTTTTAGTTTCAAATGTTTGGCAAACCCAAATAGAAAAACTGAATCAAAATATAGTTGGAACTGAAATTATAAAATTTAATGGAATTAATTTTGAACAAGTCATAAAGGAGTTCCCAACACATTGTAATAATAAAAACTCCTTAAAGGTTAAAGAATGGATTGCAAACAAGATTTTGTCTGGTCGCTATAATCAACCCAGAATTTTAACCTTAAAATTCAAAAATGGAGAAACATTTAAATTTAATTTAGACAACGTCAAATTTAGAAATAATAATAGTCTTTTAACTTCAAAAATAATTAACGAAATTGGAATAATCAGAATAAATAACTCACTAGGCAACAACCTTTTAATAAGTGAATTTGACAAAACTCTTGATAGTGTAATGAATACCAAAGGATTGATAATTGATTTAAGAAATACTGTTGGAGGAGGCAATTCATATGTTGCAAAAGGTATTATGAGTAGATTTATTAATAGTGAGCTTCCTTATCAAAAGCACGTGGTTTTTGATGAGAGTTGGGATAATCAACCAAAGATTGGAAGAAGTTGGGTAGAATATGTTAGTCCCAGAAACAAACAATATAAAAACCCAGTTGTTATTTTAGTAGGCAGATGGACAGGAAGTATGGGAGAAGGATTAGCTATTGGTTTTGAAGGAATGGAAAGAGCACAAATTGTTGGTTCTGAAATGCAACAATTAGCAGGGGCTATTTTTAATTTTGGTTTAAATAATCAAAAATTCGGATATCAATTATCAATGGAAAAACTATTTCACATTAATGGTACTGCAAGAGAAAAGTATGTACCAACAAATTATATAAAACAGACAACAACAGTAAAAGACGAAACTTTAGAAAAAGGAATTGAATTGATTCGCAAAATGACTAAATAAAAACTTTATATAACGCGATATATAAAACATACCTAGTAAGTACTATAATAGAAAACATTCCATCTTTCAGTCGTACAAATCATATAAAATCTCGTTGTCTGCATTATTTTTAATGAATCTAAAAAACCACTAATTATTTCATTAAATCATTTAGTAAAGAGCTGTAATTCTTCAATTCTAATGGAACATCTGCATTTTTCTCCATATCGTGAAAATGATGAGTTGCCAATAACTCCATTCCTGTAAAAGCATTCATCTTGTGAAATCCAAACATTACACCTTCATCAACATTTTTTTGTTCAAAAAATTCATTTTCTAAAGTAAATGCTGTTTTAGGCGCATTCCAACTTGTGGTAAGTATATATTTTTTTCCGTGCATTAACCCTCCTGTTCCATAGTTAATATCTGGATTTTTTCTACTTCTTCCATCACTTTTGTAAATTCCGTTTTGATGACCTTCTGTAAATACTTCATCTATGTATTTTTTAAAACCAAATGGAATTTGAAACCACCAAATTGGTGTGTGATAAATCACTAAATCTGCCCATTTAAATTTTTCAACCTCTTTCTTTGTATTATAATTGTCACCTACTTGAGTAGATTTAACTTCAAATCCTTCTGAAGACTCAAAATATGAAATCGTACTATTAAAAAGTGTTTCATTAAATCTACCACCAGAATGTGCAAATGGATGACTCCCGTTTATTATAAAAATATTTTTCATTTGTCTGTATTTAATTATCCGGCAAAACTAGGCTGCTTATTTCTATTATAAAAATAATATAAATCATACCTTTGTATTATTATTTTTATAGTTATGGTGAATTTAGAATGGTATAGAACATTTAAAGAAATATATGAGAATGGTACATTAACAAAAGCATCTATTGCTTTATATGCTTCACAACCAGGTGTAAGTGTGCACTTGAACGCTTTGGAAGCCTATGTTGGTAAAAAATTATTTGAACGAACTTCAAGAAAAATGATCCCAACAGAAGATGGGAAATTTTTATATGAATATATTATTGAATCATTAAACAAACTTGAAATAGCAGAACAGCATTTTAAAAAAACAACGCAAGAAAAAAAACCATGTCTAAATATTGGAATGTGTTCTGAAATGTTTCAATTCATTATTGAGCCTGAAATTCCAAAATTAGACTTTGACTTAGTGGCGCGATTTGGAGCACATACTGATTTAATAAAAGACCTTAACAATGGTATTTTAGATTTAGTGATAACACCAAAAAAACAGAATGAAAAAAAATCATTGGTTGAATATGTTCCGTTTTCAAAAGAAAGAATCATTTTAATAGCTGGAAATAAAACAGACACTACTCAAATACAAAAACACATTAAATCTAATAATTTAAATGAGTTAGAAGATGAACTACTTCAAAATATTTGGTATAGCTCATCCAATGAGATGGAACATTTTAGACGTTTTTGGTTCGAAAATTTTAATAAGAAACCTGCTTTCAAACCGAATTATATTTTACCTAATATCACTTCAATTATTAGATGTTTGTCAAATGAAAATGGACTTGCATTAGTACCTGATTTCCTATGCCAAAATGAAATTTTAAAAAATGAAATAATTTTAGTTTGGGAAGGAAAAATAAAGACGGAAAACACTTTATATTTTGCTTCAAGAACAGATTTGAAATACAAAAAAGAATTAGATATACTTCAAAATATATTTATATCAAAAATGAAATAAACGCAGTTCAAAACTATAAACAAAAATGGTTGGGTTTCATTTAAAAGTGTAAATTTCTGAAATAGGTTAACTAAAAATTAAACCAATAATTATAGTCACTTTTGAAAACACAAAATGAACACTGGCGAAAAAAAACTATCAAAAAGTAACTCTAGAACCACAATTTTTAGTCATTTTCCAAATTATTAAAGGACAAATATTGCTTCTGAGAAATATAAATCGTATCGAAAAAATAAAGTAAATTTACTCAAACTTAAAATTTAAGAACAGACCTAAGTTCAAGTAGTTTTTTACCTTCTAAATAGCTATAAAATAAGTTGAACGATTTAAGTTTAACAAAAAACGGTTAACCTATTTCTATATAATGCACTTGAATTAAATGATAAAGTAGAATGAAAAATAGTGAAAAAAATGATAAGTATTAAAATTAATCCACTAAAACAATATCAATATTTTAAAAACTATAAATATGCTAACAAAATTTATTTTTTGTTATTCATCGTTTTTGTCTCCTTTAGTTTTTCCAGTTGTTCTAATAAGGAAAAACCAAAGGTTAAATGGTTAAAAAAGGAGCTGTTATTTAAAGACAAAGGTACAAGTAATTGGAAACAAAAATGGATGCTTGACGGGGAAAAATCTAAAGTTAAAAATTCAGATGAAGGAATGGAGTTAATTGCTGGAGCAGAGCATGGCAATGACACATGTCACATGGTGCTATGGACTAAAAAAAGCTTCAAAGGAAACATAGCTATAGAATATGATTATACTCGAACTGATACTACTTCACGTTGTGTTAATATTCTTTACTTTCTTGCTACAGGAAAAGGCGATTCATCATTTCCAACGGATATATCACTTTGGAATAATAAAAGAAAAGTACCACATATGAGTACATATATTAAGAATATGAACACATATCACATAAGCTATGCGGCTTTTGATGCAAACAAATATTCAAAAGGGAATGATTATATTCGTTTACGTAGGTATAACCCAAGTCTTAAAGGGTTTGAAGGAACCTTTGTTCCGGGAGATCATTTAAAAACAGGCCTTTTTAAAACAAATGTGACATATCATGTTGAAGTCCTCAAATTTAACAATACAATTGAAATGCACATTCAAAATAAAATGAATACTGATGAGAAATTAGTTTGTAAATGGAATGTTTCAAAATTCCCTCCATGCAAATCTGGAAGAATCGGTTTAAGACATATGTACACCAGAAGTGCAAGGTATAAGAACTTTAAAATTTGGAGTTTGGAATAAATATTTAATACTTTCCTCCTATACTCTCACACCAGTTTCTTATCCAACTCTGTACTTTCCTGAAATAGATTAACTAAAAATAAGACAACTTAAACCAAAGAATAAAGATGTATGGGGTTTTAAAAAAAATAAATTTATTGACCTACATCAAATAATCTGACTTGAGACAACATTAGTTTTGCACTTCAAATAATAATTTAAAATGGAACTTACAGAATTAGATACATTAAAAATGTTTGGTAATGACAGTCAAGAACGGTTAGAAAAAGCATTAGAACACCTTCAAAATGGAAATGGAATTATTCTAACAGATGATAAAGACAGAGAAAATGAAGGTGATTTAATATTCTCTGCTCATAATATAACGATTAATAATATGGCACTTATGATTCGAAAATGTAGTGGTATTGTTTGTCTTTGTTTAACAAATGAAAAAGCTGACTTTCTTAAATTACCCTATATGGTAAAAGAAAACACAAGTAGTTTCCAAACACCTTTTACGATTTCTATAGAGGCAAAAAAAGGAGTGACAACAGGGGTTTCTGCTAAAGACAGATTGAAAACTATCCAAGTTGCGTGTAGTGATAACGCCACAAGCTATGATTTAGCAAAACCTGGTCATATCTTTCCTTTAAGAGCAAATAATAATGGTGTTCTAGAAAGAAAAGGCCACACTGAAGGTAGCATAGATTTAATGAAATTAGCTGGCTTAAAACCCGAAGCAGTATTGTGTGAATTAATGAATGATGACGGTACAATGGCAAAAACTGACACTATTACGCAATTTGCAAATGAGCATAATTTGATCGTTCTTTCAATACAGGATATTATTCATTATCGTAAATTTGTAAGAGACTATAAATAAATGTTAAATTATATTGAACTTACTAATTTCATTAAAAAGAATATTAATATTGAAGATGACGATTTAAAAATCGTGTTATCTTATTTTAAAACAATAAAAAAAAGTAAAAATGAAATTTTACTTTCAAATGGAAAAAATAGTCAGGTTAGTTATTTTGTAAAAAAAGGTTGTTTAAGACTGTTCTATATAGATGAGGAAGGGAAAGACGTTACACGTTATATTGCATTTGAAAATCAATTTGCCACCGAGCTTGTTAGTTTTATAACAAATCAACCTGCCCAAGAAGCTATTCAAGTCATTGAAAATAGTGAATTATTATACATTACTCACGAAGACTTTAGACATCTTATGAAAATTATTCCCAAATGGAAAGATTTTTATAGTCTCTATTTAGAAAAGGCATATGTAAATAATTCTAAAAGATTAATTTCATTCACCACTCTAGATGCATCAGAACGGTATAAACAATTATTTAAAATTTCTGAATATTTAAACGCTAAAAAACTGGAAATCGAATGAAATTATTAACTACTTTTTTATATTTTACTCCTTTAATAATAGTACCTTTTTTACTTCTATTTATTATTTCGATTTCAATAATTTTTTACAGAACAAATGAACCTGAACATAATTTACCCATTTGGGCTAAAATATTTTTAATTATTCCATCCTTATCTTGGTTTGGAACAGGAATAGGTTTATACATTCTTTTAAGAAAGAAAAAATTCAAAAATATTAAAAGATATAAATTCAACGAATCTACTCGTAATTATTCTATTTTTTTGATAATTATTAGTGCTCTTATTAATTTAATACTCAAACTCTGAATTTTTGAGAAAAGGAAATTATAAACTAGAAAAAATAACAAAGTGAAAAGTACGGAATTGAGCAATGTTTTGAAGAATCGGAATTAGCTTGTTTCTGGATAAAATCCGAATTATAAATGAAAGTCCGAATCCAAAAAACATCCAACCGAATTTTAGCAAGTTTGCGCAATCGGAATTTTTAAGTGTGATAAATATTATCGCAAAAATTAAGTCAACTAATGCTAACAGGTTGTATAATTAATTGCTTGGGTTTGTGTGTACTCGGAAAATCCGGCAGATTTCTCTAACGTTCGGTTTATTCTTATTAGATTAGTTGCTTAAACCATGCAACGAACCATACAACAAACGTTTTGTGTAATTTAACCAAACCAATCTACTAAATTGAAAATAAAATATTTACTACTACTATTTGTAATCTTTAGTTCTTGTAAAGATAATGTTTCTGACGAAAAATATAGGAATGAAAACTATGTGTTCTACCAAGAAGATGGGCAAGCTGTAAAATGGCAAAAAATAAATCCTGAATTAGAAATAAAGCTTCCTAAATCTCATTCGACTTATTTTTTTCCTAATGGAAAAAGATACGCTGAATTAAAAGTTATTGATAGTTTTCCTAACAGAATTCTAAAATTCTTTAATAAAGAAGGCAAACTAATCAGAACTATCAAATTCAAATCTGATTCAATAGTTAGTAAAGTCTTTGAAAATGGAAATTATAAAGGCTATCATTCAAATCTTGGATTATTACAATCGGAAGGTTTGTTTGAAAATAATATGTATCAAGGTAAATGGGAGTTCTACTACGAAGATGGAGAAACAATTAAACAAATCGTAGAATATGTAAATGACACTTTACACGGAATTAGAGAAGATTATTGGGGAAATGGAAAGCTAAAAAGTAAAACTACTAATATAAGTGGCAAACAAAATGGAAAAACCATTCATTACCATAAAAATGGAGAAATAGAAGAAACTAATTTTTTAAAGAATGGAGAAGTACACGGAATATCAACTCGCTACTACGCAAATGGGAAATTAGAATCTAAATGCGATTACTGGAATGGAATAAGACGAGACACTTGTAAGTTCTATTATAAAAATGGTAATTTAGAAAAGCTAGAAATAATAAAATTAGACACTACTTCTTCCAAGTCTTCAGGAATAGTATATCGTTATTATGAAAGTGGAGAAATTGAAAAAATATTAAAATCCGAAAACAATCAAGTGAATGGAAAATCTCAACTTTATTATAAAAACGGAAATCTAGCACAAGAATTTGATGTAAAAAACAATATCAAAAATGGAACAGTAAAAGTATATTATGAAACTGGAGAACTTAAATACTCTGGTTTTGCAAAAAATAACGTGTTAGACGGAAAAATAAAGTATTATGACAAAAAAGGAAAACTTATTAAAACTCTAATTGGAGAAAAAGGAATCGCAATTGATTCTATAATGCGTTAAAAAAAATACACACAACAATGTACTGTGGTAAAAAACAAGTAAAAATTGATTAATTTTTCACTAAAGTACTTCTATAGGTGTCATCGTATATTAATCCTGATTTAGCGATTGCAAAAGCTTGTTTTAACAACTTATTACAAACTGCACATAAATAATAAACTTCGAAGCTTTTGATTTCCTATTTTGCTAATCCTACTGCGTCCATTTACACTGCTTCCACTTTCCTTAATCACAGGAGTTAAACCTACATAACTGCACAATTCACTTCCGCTTGTGAAACGCTCAAATCCATCTGTTAAAACCACTAACATTAAGGATGTTTTCGCTCCAATGCCTGGAATACTTTTTAAGCGAGTTAATACATCTCTATGTACTTCTTTAACTAATATCATTAGTTTATCCTCCAAGGTTGTTCATTTCTTTTTGAACCTGCTTTAAACTGCGGTTCAAAGAACTCACAACCGCCTTACTTGGGTTTCCTAAAACAGCTTCGCCATGTAATTTGTTTTTCAACATGGTGCTTTTTTTGTATATACAGCAAGGAGTCTGGTCATTTGCAAACATTCTGTTTGATGTTTAGAATTCCCTTTCCAAAGCTTTAATTCTACTTGCTTTGCATATTCACAGATAAGTTTAGAATCACTTTTATCTGTCTTGATCTTTGACAATTTAATCTGTATAAAGCGTTTAACAGCTAATGGATTTTCTACTGAAACTTTAATCCCTGACTCTAATAAATAATAGGCCAATTAATAATGATAATAGCCTGTTGCTTCCATAACATAATGACTATTAATTTTCAGGAGTTTTACAAACTTTTTAAAACCAGAAACCGTGTTTTTAAATTGGTAGTAATTTACTTCCGAATCTGTAAAATCTAAGTGATTAATGTTTATTCCAAAATATTTTATATCTTTAGTCATAAGTAAATATTTTTTAAAAGGACAATCTACGTGAGTTTCAAGGATTTAAAATCGAGGTCTTAAAGCCTCATAGAACAGTATTAAATCTATGTAGAATAGAGAGGGGATTTTCAATATTGACGAGATCTATAGTCTCTGCGTATATAATAACCTTATTCCTCTCTTTTGTGCTTTCTTATTTATATGTCTTAATTTAGTGTTTTTATTAAAATGCTAACTTAAGCCGTATAAACTTTATTGCTGGTTTTAGCTCACTTGGGAAATGCCTTCGGAATTTCGCCGTTCGTGTTTTATTTACTAAATTACTTGCTTAAAACACGCAGCTAATCATACACAACAACGTTACCAAAAATTTAAAACTAACCAATAAAATTAATATTATGGAACAATCAAATCACAAAGTTATTCGCGAATATGAATTAGATACTTGGACGCGGTGCTCACCAAGTTATAATGAAACTTGGGCTACATTAACAAATGAAACACTTCCATTATTAATAAGCAAAACAAATATTGATTCAAATCTTTCTGTATTAGATATTGGTTGTGGTGCTGGAAATTCAACAAAGAAAATTAGTGATACAGGAGCGAATGTAATAGGAATTGATTTCTCTCAAAAAATGATAGACCAAGCCAATTCAGTCTATAAAGACATTACATTTAAACAATCCGATGCTGAAAATATTCCACTAGAAGATAACTCAATGGATGTTGTAATTGCAAATTTCGTAGTTCATCATTTTGCGGAACCTAATAAGGTTTTTAAGGAAATAAACAGAATTTTAAAACCAAATGGAAAATTTGCTTTTGCAGTTTGGGGAGTGAATGAAGAACAAAGTTCATTAGGTTCGTTTTTTCAAGCCTTTGCAAACCATCACGAATTATCTGAACTACCTCACGGACCACTATTTGGAGTTACAGATTTTGACACCTATAATGGACTCATAACAAATGCCAGTTTAAAAAAATTCAATTTAGAAAAACTGAATACAAATTGGAATATGGATTCACTAGCCCCATTAATTAATGGATGTTGGGATTGGGGTAATTTACACTTATTTCCTGAAGATAAGCAAAAGAATATTAAAACTGATTTTATCAAAAATTGTGAAGCCTTTAAAAAAGGAAAAAGTTATTCATTTCCGCATTCTGCTATGATTGGATATGCTGAAAAATAAAAAACTTTTGGTAATACCGGTAATCGTTACACAAGGCACTGAAAAATAAAAATTACAACTCAAAAACTCCTTTAAAAAGGAGTTTTGTTTTTTTAAAACATACTAAGTTTTAAAAATTGAAGATTGCAAAAGGTCTGTAAATTACTTATTATTCATAAAATTCAAAACATGAAAAAACTACTTACAATTATATTCTTAAGTTTAACAACTTCAGTTTTTGCTCAAAATATAATAATCACTGAATTCGGAGCTAAAAATGATAGCCAACCAGACACGGAAGCTATTCAAAAGGCTATTGATGCTTGTTCCAAAAATGGGGGAGGAACAGTTGTTTTTCCAGCTGGTACATGGATTTCAGGTACTATTTATTTAAAAGACAATATCTCCATTTATTTGTCTATGGGTGCAACATGGCAGGGAGAAAACAATAATGATGCTTATCCTTTTATAGCCCCTGTTGTTAATTCAAGAGAAGACAAAGCGCCACGACGCACAATGATTTATGCTTACCAAAAAAAGAATATTAAAATATTTGGAGAAGGAACTATCTACCCTGGTGGCGATTATGATATTTTTCATGTCACTAAAGAAAATGATAAAGAAATGTACTACTCGCGTCCATTTGGTCTTTTAATGATAGAATGCCAAGACATTAATATTGAAGGCATTAAATTAACTAACTCAGCCTTTTGGATGCAACGGTATTTTCATTGCGACAATCTAAAATTCAATAATTTTACTGTTTTTAACCATAGTAATCTAAATAACGATGGTATTGATATAGACGGATGTAAAGATGTAATTATTAGTAATTGTGTAATTGATTCTAGCGATGATGCTATAGTCTTGAAATCTGAAGGTGAACGGAAATGTGAAAACGTAACAATTACTAATTGTATATTAAGTTCACATGCCACACCTCTTAAATGTGGAACCAGCTCTGTTGGAGGTTACAAAAACATTACTATGAATAATATAGTTATAAAACCATCTAAATCATTGGAAATGCATCACTTGTTGGAGGTTTGGGGTGGATTATCAGGCATTGATTTACTTTGTGTTGATGGCGGAAGTATGGAAAATATAGCTATTGATAATATCACGATGGATGGTGTTGAAACGCCATTGTTTATTAAACTTGGAAACCGTAACTCTGCATGGAAAGGAAAAACAAAGTTCGATATAGGAACTATAAAAAACATTAGAATAAACAATGTTACTGCCATTAACTCTGGTAAAATAACGTCTTCAATTACAGGTTATAAAGGTCATTATGTTGAGAATGTGACATTGTCCAATATAAGGTTTGAATCCTTAGCTTATAAAGGCAAAACCGAGGTAAAACTCCAAATTAATGAGCGTTCTGGTGATTATCCATACAACCATATGTTCGGTTTAGATTATCCAGTATATGGTTTCTATGTAAACTATGGTAAAAATATCACTCTAAACAATGTTGAGTTTGTTAAACACAAAAGCGACTCTCGCCCTGGATTACAATTTGAAAACACTAAAAACAGCAGATTATTAAACGTTCGCACAAGTGAAAAAGAATACGTAAAGCAGGATATTGAAACTGATAGCATCTTAATTCTAAATTAATAAGGATAGTAGTTTCAATGACAAATATGTTTTTAGGTAAGGCTACAAAGGCTAGTACCATAGATGAACTTAGCCATACTATAACTAGTTACATATTAAACAAAAAAAATATTAATAACTCTAGATTGTAGCAGAGCTACTAAATATGGAGAATACATAAAACTAATAGATAATTTAAAATTGATTTTTTCAAAAGTAAAAAACAAAATATTTATTGAATATTATGATAAGCCTTTTGAAATTTTATCGAAAATTGAAAAAGAAAAGATTTAAATAGTATCTATGATTTTTAAAGGTATAGATGGTGTGAATATGAGTTATACGATAACGAAATTTGATCACAATCAAGAACTACCAGAATCTACATTTGTATTTGATAGGTCCAAACATCAAAATGTGGAGGACTGTTTAGAAACGAATCAGGATTGATGTTATGAACTAAAAAATAACGGATGTTTATCAAATTTTTAAATTCCTGAATGTCTCCTTTATTTGCTGGTTTATTTTCTTCAGGAGTAAACATTTTCTTAAGTACTGCAAGTGAAGCATCGGAGACCATGTTTCCTAAATATAAATTAGTAACTCCGGCTGCTCTAACTTTGTCAATTTGGTTTTTTCCTTTTTTCTTTAATTTAGAAGTTTTTTTGATTTTTATTGAGTAACAGAATTCCTTTTTTTATTCTTGTGATGGTGATTCTTGCTACTACAAGTTGTTGAACAAAATTTTTGAGCTTTGCGTCTTGTTGGTTCGAATTTTTTCTGACAAAATTCGCAAGTTTATAATTGTTTTTCCATTAAATTACGCGTCAAACAAACGTATGTTTGACGCATAATATTAGTTTTAAATAGTTTTAACATTGAAAATAACTTCCAAAATCATTTTTTCTAATTTAGTATTATCTACTATTGGGCGTTGTTTTTTCTTTTTAGGCTTAGGTACTTTCGATAGTTGATTGAACGCTTCCTTCGAGTTCTCTATTTGCTCATTTTCTTCGTTTATTTCTATTGCATCTTCTTCTTGAGCATCTTCAATTTTAGCATACCTTGATAAAATATCTGGAAGGTATTGCAATACAAACTCACCTACCGTAAAATTAAAATCCTTTTCTAAATCTAAATACCTTCCGAAGTAATTACAGATATCTTTTAAATGTGTTACATAAAATTGACATTACACATGAAATGCTCCTATAATACTAATGTGAACATCTTCACCATTGTACTTCTTTACATTTTGACTTAACCATTGCGTTAAATCTATAAACAACATTAAATATTCGTAATACTTTTCTATTATTACTAAGAACTCAAACTCTGTCAATTCTTTTAATTTCTCAACTATTTTGAAGGTATTCTGTTCTAAAAATGTTCTTTTTCCAATTAAATAAGAATTTACTTCTAATGCATTTTCATTAGTAAATATTCCACTGCCCAACTTATTATCCATGAAATAAAATTCATCATAGAAGGGAGTAACTCTTTTTAACTTCCCTGTTAAAGGATTTCAGTAAGAAAAATACACATACCAACGTTTAGATAAATCACCATTGGCATCATAAATTTTGGGGTTCGAATATTTTTTTTTCATGGACAAATCGTATGCAAAAACGTATGCATTTTGATTATCAAAGATAAGACTTTTGTTAAAATTAGACATAAAAAAACAGTTTAGAAAGCTAAACTGTTGTTTTACATTATCTTAAAAATAGTAGCGGGGACTGGACTCGAACCAGCGACCTTCGGGTTATGAGCCCGACGAGCTACCTACTGCTCTACCCCGCGATTTGGATTGCAAATATACAACTAAATAGCAATAAAACAATACATTTTAAATTTATAATTAAACTTTTGTATCTTTTCATAGTCTAAAAAGCATAACCATCCAACTAATACTATGAACAGCAAACATATACAGCATTTATATTGGCGCGCCGGATTTGGATTATCTCCAGAAAAATTATCTAAATTCCAAAAAAAGTCTAAAAAAGCATTGGTTAAAAGCCTATTTGAGCAATCTAAAACAAGCACTTCTATTAATTTAGTTAGTATTGATGACGTTAAAAGTTATAAAAATTTCAAAAAACTTAATTTAGAACAAAGAAGACAACTTCAAAAAGATAATAGAAATAAAATTATTGAATTAAATGTAGCTTGGATAGATAGTATTTTTAATTCTAAAGAATTACTTAGAGAACGAATGACCTTATTTTGGGCAAATCATTTTGTTTGCAAAGCCCAATCTAGTTATCATATTCAAATATTCAATAATATTTTAAGAGAGAATGCTTTGGGAAATTTTGGTGATTTTGTAAAAGCAGTTTCTAAATCTGCCTCCATGTTAAAGTATTTAAATGCTAAACAGAATAAAAAACAAAGTCCTAATGAGAATTTTGCACGTGAATTAATGGAGCTTTTTACTTTAGGTGTTGGTAACTATACAGAAAAAGACATTAAAGAGTCCGCAAAAGCTTTTACCGGATGGAATCATAAATTAAATGGTGATTTCATTTTAAAAGATAAACAACATGATTTTAGTGAAAAAGAATTTTTTGGTAAAACAGGAAAGTTCTCTGGGGAGGAAATTATTGATATAATTTTAGAGCAAAAACAGTGTGCTAAATTTATATGTGAAAAAATCTATGGTTACTTTGTAAATACCAATATAAATCCAAAACATATAAATGAGCTTGTTGATGTTTTTTATCCTAATTATGATATTGCCAAACTAATGCAGCATATTTTTATGTCTAAATGGTTTTATAACGAAGAAAACGTGGGAACCAAAATAAAATCACCCATAGAATTATTAGCTGGTATAAACAATACGGTACCTCTAAAATTTAAACTTAACAAGCAGCTATTATACCTTCAAAAAAAATTAGGCCAACAATTATTAAACCCAATAAATGTTGCTGGATGGGAAGGGGGACAAGCTTGGATTGATACTAATACTTTAATGCTTCGTTTAAAATTACCTTCAATATTATTGAACAATGCTGTTATTTCTTTAACAGGAATTTCCGAATTTGAAGACACATATGAGCAATATACAAAAAAAAGAAAATCACAAAAAAGAGCTTTAAGAATAAACCAAGACTGGGAAATGTTTAATAAAACCTACGGAAATTTAAGCGCTAATGATTTACAGAATATACTATTACCTAGTAAATTAAGTAATGAAGCTAAAGTTCTTTTAAGTGAAATTTTGTTTGATAACCCAAAAGATTACACTATCCAATTAATGTCATTGCCTGAATATCAACTTTGTTAAAACTAACATTATGAAAAGAAGAGATTTTATAAAAAATAGCGCCCTTGCAAGTAGTTTATTTTATGTACCAAGTTTTGTAAACGCGTTTAATAAATTAGATTTAAGTTTAGCTGGTTATAAACGCTTAGTAATTGTTCAGCTTTCAGGAGGAAATGATGGTTTAAACACAGTAATACCTTACAATAATGACATTTATTTTAAAAACCGACCAACAATTGGCCAGAAAACTTCTAGTATTTTAAAAATAAATGATGAATTAGGTTTTCATAAAAACTTAGCGCCACTTAAAAGGTTATTCGATAAAGGCTATGTTTCAGTTATAAATAATGTTGGGTATCCAAATCCTAATCGTTCACATTTTAGATCTACCGATATTTGGCAGACCGCCAGTAATTCTAACCAATATTTAAACTCTGGTTGGCTTGGTAGATATTTAGATTCTTATGGAAAATCCCCTCACAATGCCATTCAAGTAGATGATAGTCTTTCCTTGGTTATGAAGGGTAATAAGTTAAACGGAATGGCGGTGCAAGACGCAAAACAACTCTATTATAATGCGCAAGACCCGTATTTTAAAAAAGTTTTAGAACACCATAGCGATCAACATTTAAGTGAGCATAATTTAGGGTATTTGTACAAAACAATGATTGCTGCTGAAAATTCAGCTCAATACATTTATAATAAATCAAAAACTTACAATTCAACCCAAGAATACCCAAATAACCCTCTTGGAAATCAACTTAAAACGGCTGCTGAATTTATAAATTCGGGTGTAGATTGTAAAATCTTATACACATCTTTGGGAGGTTTTGATACACATTTTAATCAAACATCTCGCCAAGAAAAATTATTAAGTGTTTATAGCGAATCTATTGATGCATTTGTAAAAGACTTAGAAAAAAACGACACCTTTAAAGATACTTTAATTTTAACTTTTTCTGAATTTGGAAGAAGAGTAAAACAAAACGCTGCCAATGGAACAGACCACGGTACTGCAAATAATGTTTTTATAATTGGAAAGAACCTTAAAAAGAATGGTATTTATAATGAAATGCCAAATTTATCAGATTTAGATAGCAATGGTGACTTAAAATATTCTGTTGATTTTAGACAAATTTACGCTACAATTCTTAAAAATTGGATGGAAGTTGACGACAAAGTCATTTTAAATAAATCGTTTAAACCATTAACTTTTTTATAATTTATAAGAACTAAGCGTACATTTAAACTAACTTTGCTGTTTTATATATTAAGTTTATGGCACATAAAGCAGGTTTTGTAAATATTATCGGAAATCCTAATGTAGGTAAATCTACATTAATGAATGCATTGGTTGGTGAGCGTTTATCAATTATTACATCTAAAGCGCAAACAACGCGTCATAGGATTTTAGGAATTGTAAATGGTGAAGATTTTCAAATTTTATTTTCAGATACTCCTGGTATTATTAAACCAGCTTATGAATTGCAAGCATCAATGATGGATTTTGTAAAATCTGCCTTTGAAGATGCTGATGTGCTTATTTATATGGTTGAAATTGGCGAAAAAGAATTAAAAGATGAAAAGTTTTTTAATAAAATTCAAAATTCAAAAATTCCTGTTTTATTATTAATAAATAAAATTGATACTTCATCACAAGAACAGGTTGAAGAAAAATTATTGTATTGGAAAGAAAAAGTTCCAAATGCTGAAGTTACCTTAGTTTCAGCTCTTGAAGGTTTTAATGTGCAAGGTGTTTTTGATAGAATTATTGAATTGCTTCCTGTATCACCCGCATTTTACCCTAAAGATCAATTAACAGATAAACCTGAACGTTTTTTTGTAAACGAAGCTATTCGTGAAAAAATATTATTACACTACAAAAAAGAAATTCCATATGCTGTTGAAGTTGATACTGAAGAGTTTTTTGAAAGCGACAAAATAATTAAAATTCGTTCTGTAATTATGGTTGAACGTGAAACTCAAAAAGGAATTATTATTGGCCATAAAGGCGCTTCTTTAAAACGTGTAGGAACTGAAGCACGTAAAGATTTGGAAAAATTCTTCGGTAAAAAAATTCATTTAGAATTGTATGTAAAAGTTAACAAAAATTGGAGAAGCGATAAACGTCAGCTAAAACGATTTGGTTATAACGAATAAAATATAGCTTTTAGAAACATTAAATTTACATGTTTTTTAAATACTAATAGATAGTTTTAGATTAGTTAACATTTACTTAAAAACACTATTTCATATTTGCAGCTAACAAATAAATGAAATATGAAATTTTTAAGTAAACTAATCTTAGCTTCAATTATAACAATGTCAATAAGCTGTGAAAGTGATGACAATGATCCTATTATTGAACCTACAAATACAAATGTAAATTTTCAACATAAAACTACCATAAATATAGGTGGAGAAGGCGCTTCAGAAATTACAGCTTTTGATCCAATATCTAAAAATTTATTTACCGTAAATGTAGAATCTGAACAGATAGCTGTTTATAACATCTCTAACTTAGATGTACCTCAACAACAAAATGCTATTGAATTAAGTGCTTATGGCTCTCCTAATAGTGTAGCCGTTAATAATGGAAAATTAGCTATTGCAGTTGAATCTCACATTAAACAAAATTTAGGGAAAATTTTACTTTTCAACACCAGTGACTCTTCTTTAATAAATGAATTTACGGTGGGCTCATTACCTGATATGGTAACTTTTTCAAAAGATGGAAAATTAATAATCTCAGCAAATGAAGGAGAACCAAATAACGATTACTCTGTTGATCCAGAAGGAACTATAAGTATTATTGACATTGAAAAAGGGATTACAACTACCTTAAATTTTTCAAATTTTAACGCTGATGAAGCGGCCCTAAAAAATAAAGGATTTAGAGTTTTTGGACCTAATGCTACTTTAGCAAAAGATGTAGAACCTGAATACATTACCGTTTCTGAAGACTCAAAAATTGCCTGGGTTTCTCTTCAAGAAAATAATGGAATTGCTAAAATTAATTTAGAAAGTAAATCTATTATAGATATTTACCCTTTAGGTTTTAAAGACTATAACCTTAACGGCAATGAAATAGACGCAAGTGATAAAGATGGTTCAAAAGAAATAAAAAAATGGCCTATAAAAAGTATGTATCAACCAGATGCAATTACTTCTGTAAATATAAATGGAGTTGAATATATAATTTCTGCAAATGAAGGAGATTCTAGAGATTATGATGGCTTTAGCGAAGAAGAAAGAGTTAGTAAACTAATCTTAGATGAAACTGCTTTTCCTGCTTCTGAAGATTTTCAAAATGAAATTAACTTAGGAAGATTAAAAATTACAACTACACTTGGAGACACCGATAATGATGGTGATTACGATGAATTGTACTCCTACGGTGCCAGATCATTTTCAATTTGGTCTGAAAATATAGATCTAATTTATGATAGCGGTAACAATATTGCCTCTGAAACTCTTTCTTTAAGTCCTGATAGATTTAATGATAACGATAAAAGAAGTGATGACAAAGGAGCAGAGCCAGAAAGTGTAGAGATTTTAAATATTGGTAATGAACGTTATATTTTATTTGTTGGGTTAGAAAGAAATGATCAAGTTCTTATATATGACATTACAAACCCAAATGCTCCACAATTTTTAAATATCTTATCTCATCCAGGAGATGAAGCTCCTGAAGGTTTATTGGTTATACCTGCAACAGACAGCCCTAACGGAAAAGATTTACTAGTTGTTTCAAATGAAGACAGTGGTACTGTTAGTATTTATGAAAATAAGCAGTAAGTAATTAATCAATTATAGGCTGTCTATTTTTGGCAGCCTATTTATATTATCTCTTTTTGTTAAGCGTTTTCATTAAAAAATTGTTAAGCTCATCCATTTGTTTATGGCTTGTACGCTTCCCAATTCTGCCTAAAAAATACATAACAATCCATATTATAGGTAAACTAATTACTATACTTAAAGCAAAAGAATTATCCGTTTTTAAACTCCATTGAACATAAGCCATTACAGCAAACCCAATAAAAGCAACGGCTACTGCAAAATGAAAAAACATAAACAAAGTCCAAACTGTAGGTTTTGGTCCAAACAACCCTTTTACAATTGTTTTGTTTTCAGTAACCTTTTCAATTTCAATATTTAATTGCGGAGACCAAAAATGATTTTCTGCTTTAGGAACATCTATAACAATATGACCGTCAACAATTTTACTGCAATATTTACAATCTCCATCCTTTAAATTATCTTCAAATTTTGAGATTAAACACTGCTGGCTTTCATTGAAATCCATTTTAAATCTAGGCCTTAAATGAATGTCGCTATTCTTTTTAGATTCCATAAAGTTGATTTTTTTAGAATTGAAATATAGTAATTTTATTCAAATAGCTAATTTCTAATAGTTAATACCTTAATTTACAAAATTAAATTGCTTAGTTTTGCAAAAAATTTCAATACTAATTTATGAGTAATATTGTAGCCATAGTAGGAAGGCCTAATGTTGGAAAATCAACACTGTTTAATCGTTTAGTTCAACGACGTGATGCTATTGTTGATTCTGTGAGTGGAGTTACACGTGATAGACATTACGGTAAAAGTGATTGGAATGGAAAAGAGTTTTCTCTTATTGATACTGGTGGATATGCCGTTGGTTCTGATGATGTTTTTGAAGAAGAAATAAGAAAACAAGTTTCTCTAGCCATTGAAGAAGCTGATTTTATTATTTTTGTAGTTGATGTTGAAGAGGGGATTACGCCAATGGATGAAGAAGTTGCAAACCTTTTAAGAAAGGTTAAAAAACCTATTTTTATGGCCGTTAATAAGGTTGACAACTCTATGCGTGAAACTGACGCTGTAGAATTTTACAACCTAGGTTTGGGAGATTATTTTACAATTTCCTCAATTAATGGTAGTGGAACTGGTGAATTATTAGATGCACTTGCTGAAAAATTAGATGAAAATATAGAAGAAATTTCAGAATTACCACGTTTTGCCGTTGTTGGTCGTCCTAATGCAGGAAAATCATCTTTTATTAACGCTCTTATTGGTGAAGAACGTAATATTGTTACAGATATAGCAGGAACAACTCGTGACACTATTGATACAAAATACAATCGTTTTGGTTTTGATTTTAATTTAGTAGATACTGCTGGAATTAGAAAAAAATCTAAAGTAAAAGAAGATTTAGAGTTCTACTCTGTAATGCGAGCTGTTAGAACTATTGAATCATGTGACGTTGCCATTGTGGTAATTGACGCGACTAGAGGGTTTGAAGGTCAAGATGAAAATATTTTCTGGTTAGCTGAAAAAAATAAAAAAGGAGTTGTTATTTTAATAAACAAGTGGGATTTGGTAGAAAAAGAAACCAATACTATGCGTGACTTTGAAGCAAACGTTAGACAAGAAATTGCACCTTTTACAGATGTACCAATTATATTCATAAGCGCACTTACAAAACAACGTCTTTTTAAAGCTATTGAAACTGCCGTTGAAGTTTTTGAAAATAGAAAAAAACGTATTGCCACAAGTAAGTTAAATGAAACAATGTTAGAGATTGTAAAACAACATTCTCCACCTGCTTATAAAGGTAAATTTGTAAAAATAAAATATTGTATGCAATTACCAACACCAACTCCTCAGTTTGTGTTCTTCTGTAATTTACCTCAATATATTAGAGAACCATATAAGCGTTTTGTTGAAAACAAACTACGTGAATTATACGATTTTAGTGGAGTACCTATTGTAATTTATTTCAGAAAGAAATAACCATTTTTTTGGTATATAAAGAGTTTTGAAGAGCATTTTAATTAACTTGGTTCAACATTTCATAATTCTATAATTTACAACTAAAGAAACCCGTATTTCAATTTCGCTCACTAACCTATTGCTGAGCGAAATTGAAGCATAGGTTAATAAATATTTCACTTTTTAAAATTATTCTTAATTAAAACTATCCTCCTATTTTTCTAATAAAATCATCTTTGTAATTATTACCAATTGGAATTCTAATTGTATCAATTAAAATTCTATTTCGCTGCACAGAATGTATGTACTTTAAAGAAACGATATAAGATCTATGCACTCTTACAAATAATTTTGCCGGTAATTTTTCTTCAATTTTTTTGAAACTACTTAAAGTTAAAATTGGTTTATGTGAATTTGAATATATTTTAATATAATCCTTTAATCCTTCAATATATTTTATATCATCCAAGTTTAATTTAATATTTTCATAATCAGCTTTCACAAAAATAAAATCACAATCTTCTTTTAAAGTTGTAGGTTGCTTTTCTTTATTTCCATCTTCTTTTTTCAATAAATAAACTTCTTGAGCTCTATTTACTGCTGTTAAAAATCTATGAAACGGAATTGGCTTTATTAAATAATCTACCGCATTTAAATTAAACCCTTCAATTGCATAATGAGAATATGCTGTTGTAAAAATAAATAATGGCTTATCATCTAAAGATTTTATAAACTCAATTCCAGAAAAATCTGGCATTTCAATATCAGTAAAAATTAAATCTATTGGATTATTTTTTATAATTGAAATAGCATCAATCCCATTTGAACAAGTTGCAGCCAAGTTTAAAAAAGGAACTTTAGAAACAAAATCTTCTAATAATTCAACGGCTAAAGGCTCATCATCAATAATTAAACAATTCATTATTTTTTTAAATTTAGCACTAATTCAATACTATATAGTTTCTCTGACTCTTCAATTTTTAAAGAATGTGTTTCGGGGTATAACAAATTCAACCTACTTTTAATATTTTGTAAACCAATACCAGAACTCGCTTTATTTTTCTCATTTATAGAAATGAAATTATTACTCTTTAAGGTTAATTGCTGACCTTCAATACAAATTTCAATATTAATACTTGTTTTACCGGTATAATCAGTTCCATATTTAAAAGCATTTTCAATAAACGATATTAACAGTAATGGCTCTATAAAATGCTCTAAATTTCCACGAACATTAAAACGAACACCACTACAATCTTTTAATCGAAGTTTTTGAAGTGAAATATAATTTTTTATATAATCAATTTCTTTTGTTAAAGGCACATAATCTTTATCTGTTTCGTACAACATATATCGCATTAGTTCAGATAAAGTAATTATTGCATCTGTTGTATAATCTGACTTTTTATTGGCTAATGAATATATACTATTTAACGAATTAAATAAAAAATGAGGGTTTAACTGAGTCTTTAAAAATGATAATTCTGTATTTATTTTTTGGGTTTCAATTAAACCTTTTAGTTTTTCATTTTTATACCATTCTGAAACTAATTTAATACTTGCGCCAACAGCAAATAATAGTACTCCAAATAAAATTTGAACCCCCATAAAAATATTTTTATTAGGTCTTAAATTTGGGTCTCTATGAAAAGGTCTATCAATTTTACCTTTATGAATCATCATTTCATGATTCAAATTTTCAGGTCTGGGAAATTGATCATTTAAAAAACTTAAAAGAAAAATAAATACTATTGATACCACTACATACAACAATATTTTTTTATTTAAAAGTAATCTGGGCACCAACAAACTAAAATTTAAATAAAACACAAAAATGTTTAAAAACGTTCTTACATAAAATTGATATTCTTGTGGAAAAACCTGGAACCTATTATAAAAAGCCAATAAACTTATTAAAACAATAAGCATCCAACATAAAATGTGGATGATAATTGGGTTTATATTTTTAAAATATGTTTTCAATTGAATTTTGTAAGATGCGAATTTAGTTTTAAATAGTAGTATTAGCCGTTTTTAAAATTGTAATATCATGTTAATCTTTAAAACTGTTTTTACAAAAAAAGAACGGGTTATACCTTTTTAATTGTATAACCCGCATCATAATTATCTTTTAATCATCTTCATCAGTTTCTTCTAAAGGTCTGTATTCCCAATTATCATCAAAATAATAACTTCCGCTTCTACCCATTAACACAAATGCTTTATCTGTAAAACTGAATGAAACAGCATCTTGTCTTGCAGACCCTTCAAAATATGCTTGTTCATCCCATAAATCCGTAGAAGGATCATATACCCATACATTTTGTGAAATTCCTGAAGACTCCCCTGTAGCAATATATCCTAAACCATTTAAGGTAAAAGCTGTTCCGCTTGCAAGCAACACACTATAATCTGAATCATCATCATCTAAATCTGTTAATCTAGTCCAAGTTTGAGATTCACCTTCAAAAACATAAAAATCGTTTTGATAAGCTCCATTTCTTAGTCCTGTTCCCAAATATGCTTTATTACCTAAAACAAAAACTAAAGCATCTTTTCTTTTATCGCCACCAAAACCAACGGACTGTGACCAAGAGTCTGAGACATCATCATACATATAAAAATCTTTCAACTCGCTTCCGTCGTAACCTGTGCCAATATATCCTTTATTACTAACTGAAAAACCAACAGCGCCATATCTAGCCGTACCAATAAAATCTGCCTTTTGTTCCCAAGTATTTGTTGCCGGGTTATAGCACCAAAAATCATTTAACTTATCACTTCCATCATAACCAGTTCCAATATATCCTTTTCCATTTAGTTCAAAACCAACAGCTCCACTTCTTGCCACACCAGGAAAATCGGCTAATTTCACCCAATAATCTCCATTTTTATTATATTCCCAAAGGTCATTTAAATAGTCATCTCCATCATAACCTGTTACTACATATCCTTTATCTCCAATTACAAATGAAACAGAATTACCTCTAGCATCGCCATCAAATGATGAACTTTCTACCCAGTTACCGTATTCTGTTTCATCATCAGATGAACAAGAAATGCTTATTAAAGCAATTAAAATGGTTAAGTATTTGAAATACATTTTTTTTGAACTCATAATCTTATTTTTAACTTTTATCATTTAACAAATTGAATTTTAAACTAACACCTACACTAATATTATTTTTAGTTTTAAATTCATACACACTATTTAAATTTTCATCTAATAATTCATAATCAGATTTTAATTGATATCCCGCATCAACTTCAATTTTCCAATTATTATCTATACAATGGCTAAACTTTAATCCCGAAATAAAGGATTGAAATTTTGCCTTTTTAACTTCACCATCCACATTAACATATGCTTCATTTCCAATATTTGCATAAAACCCTTTAGGCTTTACATACATACTAAACATATTTGTATTGTTTACTTTATAGGAAAATTCTGTAATTGGAAAACCAACACTATATTTTAAATTTTCATTTATTTCTCCTTCAAAAGTTATTAAAGGAATTGGGGTAATAAATCCAAAAGATGAATTGCGAATCACACCCAAATTAAGCTTACTTTTAGTATACTTTTTAGAGAAAACTGCTTCTCCATTTATAATGAAATCATCTAATGAAATTGATGACTCTAAATTTGATGTTATTGTTGGTGAAACACCTATTGAATAACTCCAACCATTTAAAATTTCTTTATTGAATTTTAAAGAATACCCAATAGAGTTAAAACACTCAATCCCTAATAAATCACTATTTAATTTTTCGTTAGAATTGTAATCAACTTTATAATTTGAATATTCTAAACTATTTATTAAAGTTCCTTTTTTAACTTTAACGGCATAATTAAAAGTTACATTAGAGTTTTTAAACCCTACAGAATTAGAGTTGCTGGGAACATAATTAAATTCAGTAGCAAACAAGTTATCTTGTTGACCATAAATTACATTAGAACCAATACATAATACCAGTATAAACAAAACTCTAAAAGCCATTCTATTTTTTAAAAATTCTGCTCAAAAGTATTTAGTTATTATAAAATTAAACCCTAAAATATACCAAATAGCCTTTTTTACCTACTGAAACAGGTTTCCTATCTACAAACCTAAAAACATACTGATTACTAGTCGTTTAACATTTTCTTAACGCTTTCATCTATACAATTAGTGGATTCATCTATTTTACAATGTTAGAATTGTTCTGTTAAAATACCTTTACCCAAAATTATAATAATGAAGAACTATATTGCGCTGTTTTTTTTAGGGCTTACTTTTCTAATTTCCTGCAGCGAAGAAACCTCAACGTATACCGTTGGAGACGATTTTTTAGATATTGACACGAATGTAATTATAACCGATACTATTTCCATTTTAACATCAACCATTCAAATAGATTCAATAGCAACAACTAATGCTACTAGGCTATTAATTGGAGCATTACAAGATGAAGATTTTGGAAATTTAGAAAGTCAAACCTTCTTCAACTTATTAACATCCAGTTTTTATATTAGCGATTATGCAACTTTTGATTCTATTGGAGCAATTTTATATTACGATAGCTATTATTATGGTGACACCACTAAAATACAAACCTTTAAAGTTCATGAAATAATTGAAAATTTTGAACCCCATAACGATGATGACGATAATTTTTACAACACTTCAACCTTAGAATATAGCAATTCCGTTTTAGGCGAATTATCCTTTACTCCATATCCAAACAAAAAAGATTCAATATACATCCCAATAAATGAAAATTTTGGAAGTGATTTGTTTGATAAACTTCAATCAAATACTATTAATAATTATGATGATTTATATCAAGATTTTAAAGGTTTAACAATTGCTCCAGATAAAAATAGCAAAGCTGTAATTGGCTTTAATACAGGCTCTATAGTTATGAGAATGTACTATACAATTAAAAGTGAAAATGCTGAAAACAATAATTACTATACAGATTTTAGCATACAAAATTATAACCAAAACTTTAATCGCATAACTAGTAACAAATCAAACACGCTTTTAGACCCTTTATCTTCTACAGATATTTTATATACCGAAAACACAAACAACCTCGCATATATTCAATCGGGCACATCAATTAATATGCGTGTAGAGTTTCCATCCTTAAAAAATATAAATAAGATAGAACAAAATGGCACTGCGATTAATGCTTCTCTTAAGTTTTATCCTACAATTGAAAGTTATCAATCTAACAGTAATGGCGTAGATTCTCTTGCCGTATATGTAATTGACAAAAAAAATAGAATTGTTGACCAATTAATTGGGACTGACGGAAGTTACGTATACGCCAAGCTAAATTCTCAAAATGATGAGTTTAACTCAAAATATTATTACTTAGCCGATTTAACTTACTATGTAGAGCAAATGTTAACCAGTAGTTATAATTTGGATTATGCTCTATTATTCCAATTTCCGAACAATACTAATAGGGTGAATAAAATAAATATTTACGATGCTGTTAATTCTGAAAACAGAATGAAACTCTCACTTACTTATTTACTTTATTAATTTTAAAATTTGAATACATGAAAAAAATACAATTTTCATTACTAATAGCCACCTTCTCAATTATTTTTGTAACGCAAGCACAAAGTGATTTTAGTTCGCCCTACTCTCTATTTGGCTTAGGAGAAGAAAACGTCAACTATTTTGGAGGTTATTCAGCTTTGGGAAATACTGGGATTGCTAGTAAAAATCTGTTTTCAATTAACAAAGCTAACCCAGCATCAATAGCTTCAATAGCCTCCAATACTTTTTTATATGAATTGGGATTAAATGGAACATATTCTGATAAAAAAACTTTAAACTCATCTCAAAATAACCTCGATTTTAACATTTCTCATTTAGCAATGGCTTTTCAAGTAAAAAACTATTGGAAAGTAAACTTCGGTTTGGTCCCCTACTCTAAAGTAAGTTATGAAATTAATTTAAAAACGCCCGTTGAAGGCTCTGTTGAATATTTAAACTCAACAGTTACAGGTTCAGGAGGAATAAATGAAGTGTTCTTTGGAAATGGATTTAACCTTAGTAAAAACTTATCCGTTGGAGTTGAATTATCTGCTTTATTTGGTAATATAAGTGAAGAACAATTATTAAATATAGGAACCTATTCAGCAACAATAACAGATTCTAAAAACTATTTTGGCTTAGGGTTAACCGCCGGATTACAATATTCAATTAACAATATAATAGGGAAAGAAACAACTTTTGGAGCTACACTTAATTTACCAACCTCATTAAATGGAACCGAGGATGAAACTGGAACAAAATCTTTTACAGGATCTGATGTAATTTCTATTTTAGATGAAACAGATATTGATATTAATGATTTTGAATTACCTCTAAAAGTTGGTTTTGGTATTTCTTCAATTATAAACAAAAGCTTAACTGTAAATGTAGATTACAAAAAAAATTATTGGTCTAATACTAATAACTCTAATAACATTTATAAAAATCAAGAAATATATGGTGTTGGTTTTGAATATAAACCTTCAAAATCTATCGCAACAGTTTGGAACAAATTAAAATATAGAGTTGGAGCAAATTATAATTCGGGAAATTTAATTTTATCAAAACAAAAAATTGATAATTATGCGTTTTCATTAGGTGTTGGAATTCCACTTTCAAAAAGTATTTACTCATCAATGATTAATATTAATTACTCCTACGGAAAAGAAGGAACATTAAACAACCAACTAATTCAAGATAATTACCACAAAATATCAATAAATTTAAGTTTATTAGGAAATTGGTTTAAAAAAGCAACAATTTTTTAAATAACATAATTGTGTAGTATAACTTACAAAGAGTCTTCTTTTAATTTGTAATTTTGCGGCTAAATTTACCTATCTATTACAAATACATTACAATATGGAAGATATGATTTTCTACGATAGATTGCAATTTGCATTTACTATCACATTTCACTATATATTTCCGCAATTAACAATGGGATTATCTTTAATCATTGTTTTTTTTAAATGGAAATTTTTAAGAACGAAAATTCAAAAATACAATGATGCCGCAATATTTTTTATGAAAATATTTGCAATTAACTTCACAATGGGTGTTGTTACAGGAATTCCAATGGAGTTTCAATTTGGTACAAATTGGGCTAAATTTTCGGAATTAACAGGTGGAATAATTGGTCAAACTTTAGCTATGGAAGGAATGTTTTCCTTCTTTTTAGAATCTTCATTCTTAGCGCTGTTTATTTTTGGTGAAAAATTAATGGGGCAAAAACTTCATTTCTTAACAGGTTTTTTAGTCTTCTTAGGTTCTTGGGCAAGCGGCTGGTTTATATTAGCCACAAACGCTTGGATGCAACATCCAGTTGGATTTGAAATTTTAGATAATGGTAAATTTGTACTTAAAAACTTCTCAGAACTTTTTAGCAATCCTTGGTTAATACCTGCTTTTTTACACAATCAATTTGCTTCTGTAGTTACTTCTGCTTTTGTTGTTGCAAGTATTGGAGCCTTTTATATTTTAAGAAATAAAAATTTAGAACACGGTAAATTATTTTTAAAAACAGGAGTTATTTTCGGTTTAATTTCAAGTTTACTAGTTGCTTTCCCTACAGGAGATTGGAATGCGAAAAATGTAGCTAAATATCAACCTGCCAGTTTTGCTGCAATGGAAGGTATTTTTGAAACTGAAAATGCTGGGGCTGAAATTGTGCTTATTGGACAACCAAATATGGTTGAAAAAAAATTAGACAACAAAATTGCTGTTCCAAATATTTTAAGTTTCTTAACCTATCAGGATTGGAACAAACAAATTGCAGGAATGGATCAATTTAAAAAAGAAGAATTACCAGATAATATTCCTGCCTTATATTATTCTTACCACATTATGGTTGGTTTAGGAACTATATTTATTGGAATTATGTTATTAGCAATCTTCTTCTTATGGAGAAAAAAATTATATACAATTAAACCCTTACTTTGGGCAATAATGTTTCTAGTACCGTTTCCTTATATAGCAAATCTTACCGGTTGGTATGTTGCAGAATTAGGCAGACAACCTTACCTAGTTTATGGATTATTAAAAACAAGTGAAGGAGTTTCACCTACGGTTTCTTCAGGAAACACATTATTCACGCTTTTAGGCTTTGTAGCTTTATATATGCTACTTGGTTTGTTATTTTTATTATTGGTAGGCAAAACTATTCATCAAGGTCCTAAACCTATAAAACATTAAATTATGGAACTATTTTGGTATATTATTATTGCACTTGTTTTAGCCATTTTCTTTGTTTTGGATGGTTATGATTTTGGCACAGGTATTATTCATTTATTTTACGCAAAAGAAGAAAAAGACAAACGAGTAATTGCAAAAGCCGCTGGGCTATTTTGGGATTCTAATGAAGTTTGGCTAGTAGCCGCTGGAGGGATGCTTTTTATGGCATTCCCAACATTTTACGCCTCAGTTTTTAGTGGTTTTTACCTTCCGCTAATTATTGTATTATGGTTAATTGTTTTTAGAGCTATTGGTTTAGAATTTAGAAGTCAATTTAACTATACAATGTGGACATCTATTTGGGATAAATCCTTTGGAGTTTCAAGTTTACTTTTAGCATTATTTTTTGGAATTGCCTTAGGAAATATTGTTAGAGGTGTAAATTTAGGCAGGGTTGAAGAGGGAAAATCTCTTTATGAAGCGCATTACTTTTTTCTACCATTATGGGATAGCAGCTTTAGTCCATTAAGCGAACACCCAGGCGTTATAGATTGGTTTACGCTTATTATAGGCGTTATAGCTGTGGTAACTTTAGCCATTCATGGAGCAACTTGGATTCGTCTCAAAACAGCATCGTCTATTAACGAAAAACTTAAAAAAGTAATTTTTAACTTAACTATTGTATTACTAGTATTAACTGTATTTTCAATTGTTGTTTGGCAAATAGTAAATCCTAATTCACTTAATAATTTTCTAGAAAAACCATATTTAATAATCTTCCCTATTATTTACCTTATAGGTTTGTTTGGGTTATTATTTATTAAAAAAATTAAAAAAGACAGTCACAGTTTTATACTTTCAACCTTACTAATAATTGGTGGTATTACATCTTCTTTAGCTTCGCTATTTCCTGTAATATTACCCTCTACTAATGCTACAAACAAATCGTTAACAATTTATAATACGGCAGCTGAAAGCTACGGATTATCTGTTGCTTTTAACTGGGGAATTATTGGTATTGTTTTACTTTTAATCTATTTCATTGTTCAAAAAAGACTTATGAAAGGAAAAATTGACAAGATGGATTATGGACATTAATTAAGTAATTATGACCGCAACTTTAATTTCATTAATAAGTATTTTAACAGGAATAATTGGAGCAAACATTACAGCCGTTGCTTTTAAAAAATATTCTTTTGGCATTGTAGGAAATACAATTGCTGGTGTTTTTGGAAGCATCTTTTTTATTAAATCTTTTGGCAGATTGGGTTTTGACCCTTTTAAAATAGTACAAACAGGAAACATTAATTTTAGATTATTTAGTTTAAACTTAATTGTATCCTTTTTTGGTGGTGTAATTGCTTTAATTTTAATAAAGCAATTAAAGATAATACTGAATAAAAATTCAAAATTATGAATATAGCAATACCAACAAACGATAGAAAATCTATTGCGAAACGAACAGGAAGAGCATCTGAATTTGCTTTTTACACAATTGATAATGGTGTAATTAAATCTGTAACTTACAAGAAAAATACGCATAGTCACGATGACCATGACAGAAACGAAGGGCATCATGGTGAAAATGAAAATCACAATCACGAAGGTCATAATCATGAACACCATGAACATGAAGAACACAACCACGATGAACTTTTAGATATTTTAACGGATATTGATCTTTTACTTGTAAGAGCCGTTGGAAAATATATGAGGAAAACTTTACAAAAAGGAAACTTTAAATATCAATTAGTTAAAATTGATGATATTTCTAAAATCCTGGAAGACTATCTATAACACAACTTGTTCTTAATAGATTTTTTTAACAACCTTAAGATGTTAAGGTTTAAATGAATACCAAGAGAAGAACTTTATTACTATTAAATTATAAAAAAAGCGTGATCGTATTTAAAATACAATCACGCTTTTATTTATATTATTATTTCAGAAAAAACTTTACCAGCCTCCGCTAGCTCCACCTCCACCAAAGCCACCTCCACCTCCGAAACCGCCAAAACCGCCTCCTGATGATGATGAACCACTTCCAAAACCTCCACTTCCGCCAAAGCCTCCACGCCCCATACTACCTAAAATAATAGCATCTAAGATAGAATCTGTTGCGTTTCTTCGCCCTCCATTTGACCCTCCTCCTTTATTTTTCTTAGAGAATACAATAATTAAGATAAATACAATTAAAATTATTTTAAACAGTGGAAAAGAACTTCCATTACTAGCTCCACTTTTTGAATTGCCTTTATACTCTCCTTTTAAAACATCAATAATTACATCGGTTCCTTTATTCAAACCCGCATAATAATCTCCCTTTTTAAATTCAGGAATTATAATATTTTCAATAATTCTTCTAGACAGAGCATCGGTTAACAAATGTTCAACTCCATAACCTGTTTGTATGGATATTTTTCTATCGTCTTTTGCCAACAAAATTACAATCCCATTGTCTTTTCCTTTTTGACCAATTTCCCATTTATGAGCTAATTGCGTTGTATAAAAATTAATTTCCTCGCCTTTTGTTGAAGGTAAAATCATCAAAAACATTTCTGTTGAAGTTGAATCACTATAGCGTATTAATTTATTTTCTAATGCAGCTTTTTGACTATTACTTAATGTATTTGTACTATCTATTAAAGCAGGAATAAAACTTGGTTTTTTGGGGATATTATTTTGTGCAAAAACACTCCCAACTACTAAAAATAAAAGTAAAAAAATATATTTGTATCTATCCTTTAGAAATTTCATCTGATAATTCATTAATATCATTAGATTGATGTGGGAAAAAAGCAACTAATTTATTACCAACTTCATCAATTGCTTTTACAAGTCCTTTTGTGAATTCACGCTTCTTAAAATGAGACAAGACTAATTCAATTTCTGAATTCCAAAAATTTTCAGGAACTAAATCATTTATACCCTTATCTCCAATTATCGCAAACTTTTTACTTTCAACTGCTATATAAAATAGGACTCCATTTCTTTGAGCCGTTCGATCCATTTTTAAAAAATAAAATACCTCCAACGCTCTTTCCATTGAGGGTATTTTTGTTTGTTTTTCAATATGTACTCGAATCTCTCCAGAAGTATTCTTTTCAGCTATTTTTATAGCGTCAATAATTGCCTGCTCTTCTTTGGCTGTTAAAAATTCTTCAACTTTAGACATATTCTAAAATTCTACTTTTGGAGCAACATCACTACCTGCAGCAGCTTCAAATCGAGACATTTCTTTAAAGTTTCCAATAAAATTATTTAATATATTATTTGGAAACTTTTTAATATGTTTTGAAAATAAACTAACCGTTTCATTAAATCTATTTCTTTCTACATTAATACGATTTTCAGTTCCTTCTAATTGACTTTGTAATTCTAAAAAGTTTTGATTTGCTTTTAAATCTGGATATTTTTCAACAGTAACTAAAAGTCTAGACAGCGCACCACTTAAACCTTCTTGCGCTTTTTGGAATGCCGCCATTTTTTCTGGTGTAATATTGGTCGGATCAATTGTTGTTTGAGTTGCAGCTGCACGTGCTTTAATTACTCCTTCTAAAGTTTCCTTTTCATGTGCTGCGTATCCTTTTACAGTTGACACTAAATTTGGAATTAAATCTGCCCGTCTTTGGTATGCACTTTCTACATTAGACCAAGAAGTTTTTGCGTTTTGTTCAAGATCTACTCCTGTATTATAAAAACCAACAGCTGTATTATATATTAAGAATCCAATTACAACTACAATAATTAAAGGTATTAATAACTTTTTCATTTTTTTTCTTTTTAAATTTATTATTCTATTTGATTAGTTGCTCTAAAAGTAATATTGTTACTAAATTAAAGATTTTTTTTAAGAAATCTGGTTTTTAATCTTAATCAATTCAGCTTTAATTGTTTCTAATTTCATTATAAGCTCGTGATTATCTTTCACCATTTTAGGCTGCTCTTTCATTTTACTTTTAGCACCTTCTAAGGTAAAACCTTTCTCTTTAACTAAATAATAAATTAATTTTAAGTTTTTAAGATCTTCTTGTGTAAATAGCCTATTTCCTTTATTATTTTTTTTTGGTTTCAGAATATCAAATTCTTTTTCCCAAAAACGTATATGTGATGTATTTAGGCCAAAAGCTTTAGCAACTTCGCCTATTTTATAATATCTTTTTTCTGGTAGATCAATATGCATTAGTCTAGAGATTGTCCTTCAATTTGAGCTGCTTTTTGCATTGCTTCAAATTCTTTTGGAGATAAATCTCCATAATAGAAATTAATAGGATTTATTTTGGTTCCGTTTTTATGAATTTCATAATGTAAATGCGGCGCTTGAGAACGCCCTGTGCTCCCTACAAAACCAATTAAATCACCTCTTTTTACTTTATGTCCTTTTTTCACATTGTACTTACTCATATGGGCATATAAAGAAATATATCCAAATCCGTGGTCTATTCTAATGTGCTTTCCATAACCTGATGAAGCTTGGTCTGCTCTAATTATTACACCATCACCTGAAGCGTAAATTGGCGTACCTCTTGGAGCGGTAAAATCCATACCCCAATGTTTTTTTCTTGCTTTTGTAAACGGATCTGTTCTCCATCCATAACCAGAAGCCATACGTGTTAAATCTTCTTTCTTTACAGGTTGAATTGCAGGAATAGCAGCCAATAATTTTTCTTTATTCTCCGCTAGTTTTACAATCTCATCCAAAGATTTTGATTGTACATATAATTGTTTTGATAAAATATCCATGTTTTTTGTAACATCTGTAATCATTTCAGAATTATCAAACCCTTCCAATGCTTTGTAACGATTAACACCACCAAAACCAGCCTTACGCTGTTCTTCTGGAATTGGATTTACTTCAAAATATAATCTATAAATATTATTATCTCTATCTTGTATATCCTTTAATATCTTATCTAATTGAGTTATTTTTTTACTATGAAGTTGCTCATTAAGCTTTACAAACTCAAGTTCTCGTTTTAACTCCTTCTCTTTTGGCGATTCAAAAATTGGTGTAAACACTACAAAACCTAATATCATAAATATAAAACCCGCTACAAGGGTTAACAGAAATCCCTTTAATTTCCGCCCCTTTTTAGGTTTAATTTTTTGATAAGACAACGTGTCTGAATCGTAATAGTATTTTACTTTCGCCATTATTATAAATTATCTTATTTTTGCAAAATAAACGCCTTTTAATTAAGTAATATTGTGGCGCATAATTAACAAAATTACGAAATGTTTTACAAAGCGGGTAAAACACATAATTTTTAGCATATAATTAACATGAAATCACAGCAAATAAGAAAGCAATTTCTAGACTTTTTTGAATCAAAAAACCACGTTATTGTGCCTTCTTTTCCAATGGTATTAAAAAACGACCCAACTTTAATGTTTACAAATGCGGGAATGGTGCCTTTTAAGGAGTATTTTTTAGGTCAAAAAAATGCAACTGACAAACGTGTGGCTGATACACAAAAATGTTTAAGAGTTTCTGGAAAACATAATGATTTAGAAGAGGTTGGTAAAGATACTTATCACCACACTATGTTTGAAATGCTCGGAAACTGGAGTTTTGGCGATTATTTTAAACAAGATGCAATTGCTTGGGCTTGGGAATTTTTAGTAGATGTTTTAAAAATTGACAAAGACTGTTTATATGTAACTGTTTTTGAAGGAGCAGAAGAAGATAAATTAGGTTTTGACCAAGAAGCTTTTGACTTTTGGAAAGCGCTAATTAGTGAAGACCGGATTATAAACGGAAATAAAAAAGATAACTTTTGGGAAATGGGTGCTCAAGGACCTTGTGGACCTTGTTCTGAAATTCATGTAGATATTCGTTCTGCGGAAGAAAAAGCTAAAGTTCCTGGTAAAAGTTTAATAAATAAGGACCACCCACAAGTTGTGGAAATTTGGAATTTAGTATTTATGGAATTTAACCGTAAAGCTGATGGTTCATTAGAAAAATTACCATTTCAACACGTAGATACTGGTATGGGATTTGAACGTTTATGTATGGTTATGCAAAACGTACAATCTAATTATGATACAGATTGTTTTACACCACTTATTAGAGAAGTTGAAGCGATTACAGAAAATGAATATGGTAAAAATGAAGAAATTGACATTGCCATTCGTGTAATATCTGATCACGTTCGTGCTGTTGCTTTTGCAATTGCCGATGGTCAGTTACCTTCAAATACTGGTGCTGGTTATGTTATTCGTAGAATCTTAAGAAGAGCTATTCGTTATGGATTCACCTTCTTAGATAAAAAAGAACCATTTATTTATAAGTTAGTTACTACACTAAGTAAACAAATGGGTGAATATTTCCCAGAATTAAAAGCTCAAAAAAACCTTATAACAAATGTAATTAAAGAAGAAGAAAACTCTTTTTTAAGAACTTTAGAACAAGGGTTAATTTTACTAGATGGTATTATTAAAAATACTCAAGGAACAGAAGTTTCAGGTAAAAAAGCATTTGAATTATTTGATACTTACGGGTTTCCTATTGATTTAACGGCGCTAATTCTTTCTGAAAAAAATATGACCTTAAATGAGTCTGATTTTAACATTGAATTAGAAAAACAAAAAAATAGATCTAGAGCTGCTGCAGTTGTTGAAACCGATGATTGGGTAGTTTTAATTGATGATGCTGAAGAAGAATTTATTGGTTATGATAATTTAGAAACTAAGGTTAAGATTACTCGTTACCGAAAAGTGTCTTCAAAAAAAGATGGAGAATTATATCAGTTAGTTTTTAATATGACCCCATTTTATCCAGAAGGTGGTGGACAATCTGGCGATAAAGGATATATTGAAGTAGACAATGGAAATGTAATTTATATCTTAAACACAAAAAAAGAGAACAACTTAATAATTCATTTCGCAAAACATTTACCAAAAAACATAACACATGTTTTTAAAGCTGTTGTTGATGAAAAACAACGTTTTAGAACCAATTGTAATCATACAGCTACCCATTTATTACACCAAGCCCTAAGAGAAATTTTAGGAACTCATGTAGAACAAAAAGGATCTGCAGTTCATTCTAAAAATTTACGTTTTGACTTTTCACACTTTTCAAAATTAACTGTTGATGAATTGCGTGAAGTTGAAGATTATGTAAACTCTAGAGTTGAAAGTAAAATACCTTTAGAAGAATTTAGAAATATTCCAATGCAAACAGCTTTAGACAAAGGTGCTATGGCTTTATTTGGCGAAAAATATGGTGATACCGTAAGAGCCATACAATTTGGAAATTCAATTGAATTATGTGGAGGTACTCACGTTGAAAACACTGGTGATATTTGGCATTTTAAAATTGTAAGTGAAAGTGCAATCGCTTCAGGAATAAGACGTATTGAAGCTATTACCGGAGATGCAACCAAAGATTACTATTTTGAAAACAATAGAGTATTCTTTGAAATAAAAGATATTCTTAAAAACTCTAAAAATCCACAAAAGGCTATTTTAGATTTACAAGAAGAAAACACATCTTTAAAAAAACAAATTGAAGTTTTATTAAAAGATAAAGCTAAAAATTTAAAAGGTGATTTAATTACTGAAGTTGAAACTATAAACGGAGTTAATTTCTTAGCTAAAAAACTAGATTTAGATGCTGGAGGATTAAAAGATTTAGCTTTTGAAATTGGAAATCAAGTTGATAATTTATTTTTTATTGCTGGAACCGAAAACAATGGTAAAGCAGGTTTAACTTGTTATATATCTAAAAGTTTAGTTGAAGAAAAAAATCTAAACGCCGGGCAAGTGGTTAGAGAACTTGGTAAACTAATTCAAGGTGGTGGTGGTGGCCAGCCTTTCTTTGCTACTGCCGGTGGTAAAAAACCTGAAGGTATTGCAGAAGCATTAGAAAAAGCAAAAGAATATATTAAATAATTGAATTTTAGAACTAACATACAACTACAAAAAGAACATAATCAAATTGATTATTGCTCAAAGTTGTTCTTAATTGGTTCTTGTTTTTCTGAACATATATATAATAAATTGGATTACTATAAGTTTAAGGCTTTTAGTAATCCTTTTGGCATATTATTCAATCCTATTGCAATTGAAAATCTTATTACAAAAGCAATAAATAAAGAAGAATTTAACCAAAACAACACATTTAAACTTAATGAACGCTGGCATTGTTTTGAAGCGCACTCAGATTTAAGTAATCCATCAGAAGATGAACTTATAAAAAATTTGAATACTACTATTAAAACAACTCATATTCAAATTAAAAAAACATCACATTTAATTATTACTTTAGGAACTGCAAGAGTTTACAGACATCTTAAAAGTGATAAAATAGTTGCTAATTGCCACAAAGTACCTCAAAAACAGTTTTCACAAGAGTTACTTTCTATTAAAGAAATTACAGATTCTTTAAAAAATATAATTGAATTGGTAAAAGCAGTAAATCCTTCAATAAATATAATTTTTACTGTTAGCCCTGTACGCCATTTAAAGGATGGCTTTGTTGAAAATATGGAAAGTAAAGCTCATTTAATTTCAGCTATTCAACAACTAACAAACAAACAAAAGAAACTTTATTATTTCCCTTCTTTTGAAATAATGATGGATGATTTACGTGATTATCGCTTTTATAATAATGATATGGTACACCCAAATGAAACTGCTATAAATTATATTTGGGAACAATTTCAACAAGTTTGGGTAAATGAAAAATCAACTTCATTAATGAAAGAAGTTGATACAATTCAAAGAGGTTTAGCACATAAACCTTTCAACCCCAATTCTATAGAGCATCAACTTTTTTTAAAAAAACTTCAACAAAAAATTTCTCAAATTAGAGAGAAAAGCAACATTTCATTTTAAATATACGTCATTTACCGTATTGATTTCGGTTTTTATAATTATGACTTTTGAAGTATTAACTTTAAAATCAAACTAATATGAAAACATTTAAAAAATTTATGGTATTAACTATGACATTGTCATTAGTTTTATTTTCATCGTGTTCAAAAAGTGATGATGAAGGAGGAAGTGGAAGTGCTGCTTCTGGAACTTTAACTGCAAAAGTTGATGGTAAATCATATAAATCTATGAAAATTTCATCGTCAGCAACAGTTGCAAATGCTGGACCAGGAGATAATTTAATTATTATCGCCTCAAATAGTGATGGAAACGCTTTTGCAATTACCATATTTGGATATACAGGAACAGGAACTTATGACATTACGGGAGCAAACATTGGTGTAACAAATGTCGCGTCTTATTCTGAAACAAACGTTAACTTAAGTAACCCAACAGCTTCAACAACTGAGATTTGGCAAGCTCCTTATGAAGCAACAAAGATTGGATCTTTTTCGGTATCAGAAGAAACCGACTCTAATATAAAAGGCACATTTAACTTTAAATGCAAGAATGTTTTAGGCGACAATTCAATTAAAAACATTACAGAAGGTTCATTTAATTTAACTAAAAAAACTTCCTAAAATTGTAAATTAATAATCTATCCATTTAATATACCTCATCAAGGTTACGCTCTAAATGTGTAACCTTTTTTATAAATAAAAACTATAGATGATATTTATAGTTTAACCCTATTCTTAAGTGAAACTAAAGCCACTTAATCTAAAATCCTCTCTTTTAGTTAAAAATATACGGCATTTGTCGTATTGATTTCTGAGGCATTTTATTGGATTTTTGAATTAAGCATTCCAAAAACTCAATAAAACTAACACAAACTAAGATAAATACTCTAATTATGAAAACTAAAAAATTCAAATTGCAAAAATTATTAATAGTTATATTTATAACTATTGCAACAACAATTACCGCGCAGAAAGCAGAGAACTCAGATTACACGTATAACGTTGGAGGAAAAATAGAAAAAATGACTGTTACAGATTCTGGGGTACTTTTAATTACACATAGTAAAGGTTTAGCTGGAGTTAAACCCGGACAAAATGACTTAGCTTTTAATTTTGATGACTATGGAAAAGTAAAAGAGGAAGAAATAAATATAATTCCTAACACTCCATATGTAATGGTTGGACAAGCTGGTTTTGGAGGCATTTCGGCGAAACAAAGTGTTATTGATATGGTTTCTGGTAAACGAATTTTTGACACAAAAGCAAATGGTTGGAAAGCTGCGCAACAACCTACTTTAATATTACCTGAAAATAAATTGATTGTATCAGGTCAACGTACTAGTAAAGAAAAATTTGCACAAGCTATTGGTATTTACAATATGGAAACTGGGGCAGAAGAAAAATTGTTAACACTTAAAGGTAGTGAAGCAATGACAGGAACACCAAAAATTATAAATGGAGGCTTAATTGTTTCAACCTACAAAAGGTTATATAGAATTGATATTGAAACTGGAAACGAAACTTGGACTCTAGATTTAAAAAATGTGTCATTCGTGGAGCCTGCAAAAGATAATTCTTTATACGCTTTTATTAATAAAGGTAAAAACCATGAAGTTCATAAAGTCAGCGCTTCTGGCAAAGAAATGTGGTCTGATGGTAAAAAACTAAAAGGACTTGTTACTAACTTTGAAATTACACCAAAAGGACTTGCAATTGTAAGTGATGTTGCCTCTTCTGGAAAAAAGGGTATCGCCAAATTAGCCGCTGCAAAAGCCCAAAGTAATATTTCTTTTTTGTCGGCGTCTAATGGCGAAGATTTATGGGAAAAAGCTCCTAAAACAAAAGGTTATGTGCAACATTTTTATATTATGGATGATGGTATTCTGTTTGGTTTACAAGAAGGAGGTATTAATAAAATTTCATTTGAAGGAAATGCATTATTTAAAAAACCACTAAAAACAGGAGAAAACATTCATACTATGGCTTTAACCAATAAAGGAATGATTTACATTACTGATGAAGATGCAAATATTATTAATTTAGAAACTGGTGAATCTATTTGGAATAAACCAATAAAGTACAAAAGAGCAAAAGCTGTAACAAATTCGTACGATCAAGCGCATAAAAGGTATTTAATAAGTACTGGTGAGGAAATGATTGCTATAAATGAAGATTCTGGAGACATAAGTAACTTGGCCTCCTATAATTTTGAAGAAAAAGAAGACCCTAACAATTTAGAAATTAGAGATGGAGGTCTATTATTAACATCAGACCAAAATATTATGATGTTAAATTTTGATGGAAGCGAAAAATTTCATCAATATTACAAATCTCCAAGTAAAAGTACTTTTGCAAAAATTGCATTAGCCACTTTAGCCGTAGCCTCAACAGCCGTAGCAATGGATGCTGCAGGAAGAGCTGGCGCAAACAAAAACTATATGGGACAGTATAATAGTTATGGTGCTCAAATGAAACGTACTTCAGATGCTTTTGCTGCAATTGGTTCAGCCTCTTTTAATGAAATGTCTAGAAGATTTAAAGCTACAGCCGCTACTGAAAATGCACAATTTATACTCTCTAAATTAGACAATGGAGTTGGACTTGTAAAAATAAGTAAAGACACCGGTAAACCTGTTAAAGAAATTATTCTAAATGACAAAAAACCAGAATATGAAGTTGATGAGTGGGGTGGTTTTTTATATTATATGGCTAGTAGCAATACTATTAACGCATACGATTTAAAAAAATAAGACTCAATTTCTTTTTCCAAGGCTGTTTCAATTTCTACAAGTTGAAGCAGTCTTTTTTCTATTAATAAATATTTTTATTAATAAAATTAGAATAAATCTCTTATTTCTTTTTTTGTATTTTAGTTAAAACTAACTATTTATGAAACTAAAACTAACCATCTTATTTTCAGTTTTTTTTGTTTCAATAGCTTGCGCACAAAGCAAAATTATTGACAGTTTAAAAATACTGATAAAAACTGAAAAATCCGATTCCTTAAAAATTAAAGCTTACGGTGATTTGTGTTGGTACTACAGTGGTATTTCAACAGATTCGGCATTTTATTTTGGTAATATTGCGTTGGATTTATCTAAAAAAACCAACAACCTAAATGGAGAAGCACAGGCTTATAATGATTTTGGTATAATTCATTATAAACTATCAAATTTTGATACGGCTAATTCATTTTATAAAAAAGCTTTAGCTCTTAGAATAAAAAATAATGACACTTTAGGTATTGGTAGTCTTTACAATAAAATGGGAATTTCATATCAGAGAATTTTTAAAATGGACTCGGCCATATTTTACAATACGAAAGCTCTAGAGATTTATGAGAACATAAATCACACACGTTATATAGCGCTTATTAAAAATAATATTGCCAACATTTATTTTAATTTAAAACAATATGATAAAGCCCTAAAAGAGCATTTAGAAGTTGCAAAAATTAGAGAGGAAATAAATGATGAATTTGGGTTACTTCAATCCTATACTAATATTGGAAACTCCTATCTGTTTTTAAAAGATACAACAGAAAGTATCATTAATTATAAAAAAGGGATTGAAATTGCTAAAAAAAACAATAATGAACAAGAACTCTCTGCTCTTTATAATAATTACGGTGCAATTTTAAAAGATCAAAATCAAAATGATGCAGCAATTAATTATTTCAACAAATCTTTACAGTTAAGAGAAAAGCTAAATGATAATTACGGTATTGCCAGTGTAAGACAAAACATTGGCGATTTGTACTTATCCACAGGTAATTTAACAAAAGCAGAAAAAAATCTGAAAAAAGGGTTACAATTAGCTAAAAAAACAAATGCAAAAGAATTAGAAATGAAAGGCTATAAGGCGTTACTTTCGTTTTTTGCATTCAGAAAAAATACAGATAGTATTATTCATTATCAAAAATTATATTCCATTTCCCAGGATAGTATATTTAACTCTAGAATTACTAAAGAAATAGCCGATATTCAAGAAAAATACAATACCGCAAAACGAGAAAAAGAAATTTCACAACAAAAAGAACAACTTTTAAAAAATGAATTAGAAATTAAAAATAAAAACTTTTATACTGTCTTACTTGGTTCAGGGTTTTTAATTTTCAGTATTGTTTCTTTTAGTTTATTTAAACGGCAACAACACAAAAGAAGAGAATATAAAAATAAATTAAAACTTAAAGAAGCTCAAACTTATAACAAACTTCAAGATCAACGATTACGAATTTCGCGAGATTTACACGATAATATTGGCTCGCAACTAACATTTATAATATCATCTATCGATAATTTAAAGTTTTTAACAGATTCAACTAATGAAAAACTAAAAAATAAACTCTCTGAAATTAATCAATTTGCTAATGGTACCATTGCACAATTAAGAGATACAATTTGGGCATTAAATAAAAACGAAATAGCTTTTGAAGATTTTCAAACTCGAATTTTATCATTTATTGAAAAAGCTAAAACTGCCACAACTAATATTAAGTTTAGCTTTAGTACTTCAATTTCTGAAGAATATACATTTACATCAATTAAAGGAATTAATGTTTTTCGAATTATTCAAGAAGCGATAAATAATTCTATAAAATATTCTAGCGCAACTGAAATAGCAGTTAACATTTCTGAAAATAAAAAAATTATTGAAATTTCCATAACCGATAATGGTATTGGGTTTGATTTAAACAAAATAAAACTAGGTAATGGACTAGAAAATATGCAAAAAAGAATTGAAGAAATTGGAGGAACAATACATATAAAATCAAAAGTAAATGAAGGAACTACAATTACCATTAATTGTTTAAAAAATAAGACAAATGCCTTATAGTTTTACTTAACCATAAAAACTACTTTTATAAAGTTAAAACTTATTTTATGAAATTAAGAATAGTCATTGCCGAAGATAATAGTTTTTTAGCTAAATCAGTTATTGAAAAGCTATCCTTTTTCTCAAATTTAGACTACAAATTTAAAGGGAAAAATGGAGCAGAATTGATTGGAAAATTAGAAGAAAACCACAATATTGATGTTGTTTTAATGGATATTCAAATGCCAGAAATGAATGGAATTAAGGCAACAGAGATTATAAAAAACAAATATCCACAAATAAAAATAATCATGCTCACTGTTTTCGATGACGATGAAAATATATTTAATGCCATTAAGGCTGGAGCAAATGGTTATTTATTAAAAGAAATTGATGCCGAAAATTTAAATAAAAGCATTTTAGAAGTTGTTTCTGGTGGAGCACCAATGACTCCAAGTATAGCACTTAAAACACTAAAACTATTACGCAATCCGCTTTCAATTACAAATTCAAAAGAATTAGAAGAAATAAAACTCACCAACCGTGAAACTGATATTTTAGAACAATTAAGCAAGGGACTAAACTATAATGCAATTGCCGAAAACTTGTTTATTTCGCCCTCAACTGTTAGAAAACACATTGAGAATACTTATAAAAAGTTACAAGTACACAATAAAATTGAAGCTATTTCAAAAGCTAGAAAACACAATTTAATTTAATAAAAAAAGAGAAGCAATTGCTTCTCTTTTTTTATTAAATTAAATATGTTGTAAAACTTATTCAACAAACTTAGCTACATTTTGCCAAGGCCCACCATTTATAACATCAACACCCTGTTGCTTTAAAAAATCTGCAGCTTGTCCGCTACGTGCACCACTTCTACAAACAGCAATAACTTTTTTATTTAATGCTTTAATCTCAGCAACTTTACCTGGAACAACATTTAAAACTATATTTTTTGAACCAGAAACATGACCGCTGTTATATTCCTCTACAGATCTAACATCAATTACAACTGCACCATCTTTTAAATATTCTTCTATTAAAGCAGCATCCTTATCTCCACCAAATAAACCAAAAAAACTCATTCTTATATATTTTAAATTTTGCGCAAATATAAGCGATAAAATATGATAAACAGTAACACTAGTTACTAAATTATTTTAAAAAAAACACATAACACATTGAAATTAAGCCTTATAACTATAATAGTCAATTAAAAAAAGTAACTTTTAACAAAATACTGTGTCATAAATTAAATAAATAACTTTTGTATATTTAACAAAATAAAAATTAAAAATGAGAAGAGGGAATTTTAAGGTCAAATTAATTATTGGAATAGGAATAGTATTGTTTTCATTATTTAAATATTATTCAAATAGTGATGTAAATGAATTTACTGGAAAAAAGCAACACATTTCTATGACTACCGATGAAGAAGTTGCAATAGGACTGCAAAGTGCACCTCAAATGGCTCAGCAACATGGAGGTTTATATCCCGATCAAAAATACCAAAAACTGGTAGATCAAGTTGGCCATAAATTAGTAGATAACAGCGTTGCTAAGCAAACAAATTATAACTATGATTTTCATTTGCTAAGAGACCCTGAAACAATAAATGCCTTTGCATTACCTGGTGGTCAAATATTTATAACCTATGCCCTATTTTCAAAATTAGAAAATGAAGATCAATTAGCAGGAGTTCTGGGACATGAAGTTGGTCATGTAGTTGGAAGGCATTCTGCCGAACGAATGGCAAAGCAAGGATTAACACAAGGTATACTAAGTGGCGTATCAGTTGGTTTTGATCCTAGTACTGCGCAAGGTGCCGCTGCTATTGCAAATGTTATAAATATGAGTTATGGAAGAGATGATGAATTAGAAAGTGATGATTTAGGTGTTAAATTTATGATTGATGCAGGATACAATCCTTCTGAATTAATTGGTGTAATGGAAATTTTAAAGGCTGCTGCAGGCCCAAATAGAACTCCAGAAAGAATGAGCACCCACCCCGATCCAGAAAATAGAATTGAAAAAATTAAAGAAGCTATTGAAAAATATAAGAAATAGTATTTTTAAATTACATACCGCAATCGTTTTAGTAATTTTAAATTCAATTTAACATCTAATAATAAGGCTCTTAAGGGGATATCTTTGTATATTTGTTCTTTAAATTTAAATAGATTTTAAAATGAATAAAAAAGTTATTTTAATGATTTTAGATGGTTGGGGAATTACTCAAGACCCAAAAGTATCAGCCATTTTTAATGCAAAAACTTCATACATAGATAGTTTATACAATATTTACCCTAATGCTAGTTTACGTACCGATGGTGAACATGTTGGTTTACCTGTAGGTCAAATGGGAAATAGTGAAGTTGGTCATATGAACTTAGGTGCTGGTAGAATTGTATACCAAAACTTAGTAAGAATTAATATGGCGGTTGAAGAAAAAACTTTAGGTAAAGAAAAAGTTTTATTAGATGCCTTAGCTTATGCAAAAGAAAATAATAAAAATATTCATTTATTAGGTTTAGTTTCTAATGGTGGTATTCACTCTCATATAAATCACTTAAAAGGAATATTAGACGTTGCTGCAGAAAACAATGCTGAAAACGTTTATTTACATGCCTTTTCTGACGGTAGAGATTGTGATCCTAAATCTGGAACTCACTTTATTAATGAAGTTCAAGAATATATGGCTGAAACTACTGGTGAAATAGCTTCAATTACTGGTCGTTATTTTGCAATGGATAGAGATAAACGTTGGGAAAGAGTTAAAACTTCTTACGATGCTATGGTAAATGCTGTTGGTGAAAAATCTACCGATGCAATTGCAAGTATGAACGCTAGTTATGCAAATGGTGTTACTGATGAATTCATTAAGCCAATTATAATGACTGATGAAAATGGAACTCCAAAAGCAAAAATAAACGAAGATGACGTTGTTATTTTCTTTAATTATAGAACAGATAGAGGTAGAGAATTAACTGAAGTTTTAACACAAAAAGACTACCCAGAATTTGGCATGAAAACAGTGCCTCTTCACTATGTTACTATTACAAATTACGATGAAACTTATAAAGGAATTAACGTAATATACAATACAGCTAATTTAGAAAATACACTTGGTGAAGTTTTAGAAACTGCCAATAAAAATCAAATTAGAATTGCTGAAACTGAAAAATACCCTCACGTAACATTTTTCTTCTCTGGAGGTAGAGAACAAGAATTTAAAGGAGAAAAACGATTATTATGCCCTTCTCCTAAAGTTGCAACATATGATTTACAACCAGAAATGAGTGCATTTGAAATACGTGATGCAATTATTCCTGAATTAAAAGAAGGTGATGTAGATTTTGTTTGTTTAAACTTCGCTAACGGAGATATGGTTGGTCATACTGGTGTTATGGAAGCTGCAATTAAAGCTTGTGAAGCTGTTGATGAATGTGTAAAAGATGTTATTACAACTGCTACTGAAAACAATTATACAACTATTGTAATTGCGGATCACGGTAACTGTGAAACTATGATGAATCCTGATGGATCTCCAAATACTGCTCACACAACAAACCCAGTTCCTTTTATTGTTGTAGATAAAGATATTAAAGAAGTAAAAGATGGTGTTTTAGGTGATATTGCACCAACCATTTTAAAATTAATGGGAATTGAACAACCAAAAGAAATGACTCGTCATTCTTTGATATAATTCTATATTAATAAAACTAAATTTAAAAAAGAGAACATGTATTTTTACATTGTTCTCTTTTTTTATATAATTTTTAAGATTAAAGTAAATTTATAAAAAAATGAAAAAAATATTCTTACTTATTTGCATTTCTCTATTAAATCTAGGGTGTAATACTTCAAAAAACATCACCACAACTACAAAAAACAATTCTGAAGATTTAATGGGCGTAGTTACTAAAGATAATTTTTTAGCTGAACCTTATAATGAATGGTTTTCATATAATTATAACGATTATAAATTAAACAATGATGTTATTCTAAAATTGAATCCTCTTTTAAAAGGAATTACAATTAAATCATTTATGGGTACATGGTGTGGCGATAGCCAAGAACAAGTTCCTATTTTTTATAAAATTTTAGATAAAGCTAATTTTAATTATAATAACTTAGAATTAATTGCATTGAACAGGGCTAGAAAAACTATAAATAATTTACAAGAAGGATTTAATATAATTAGAGTTCCAACTTTTATTTTCTATAAGAATAAAAAAGAAATTGGAAGAATTGTTGAATATCCAAGAGAGAACATAGAGAAAGATATCTTAACAATTATAAGTGGCAAACCCTACAAACACTCCTATCAGGATTAAGAGGTTTTTAAAACTGTAAAAAGTGGTCATCTAAAGAGTTTAGTTTTAGTTGACCATTTTTTTATGCATTAAACCTGTAATTAACCTACATAACTTTTCAACAAAAACGGCATTAAATCTTATTAACCGAAAGATACAATCCATTCATCGACAGTTAAAACGTTATCAACTAAAAACTCAATAAAAACCTTTAATCTGAACGTACATTTGTACCAGAAACAAACACAAAAATTAAAAACATTAAATTATAAATTCCCCACTTATGAAAATTCAAAAATTATTATTCGCCGCTTTTATCTTATTCGCTTCTTC
>NZ_QEIH01000010.1 GCF_003260195.1 Lutibacter citreus | reverse complement strand
ACGAAGAATATCAACGAAATAACAAACGAGTAGAGAGTAAAAAAGGTCGTTATATGAAATCTAAACGGCAAAGTACCGTTGAGCCAGTATTTGGCACCCTTACTCAATTTATGGGACTTCGTAAAATTAACACCATTGGCATACAACAAGCAAACAAGGTAATGCATTTATCAGCGATGGCTTATAACCTGAAGAAATATCTGAAATTCATTACAAAAACCATAAAAAATGATGCAAAAACAATGCATTATTTTGTTTTATATATAAAAGCGCTATTTACACTTCAAACAAGAGGCTTAGCAACCATTAAAAATTGAAATTTAACTACTATTGTAAAAAACAAAAGCCCCTTAAAAAGAAGCTTTTGAGTTGTGTTTTTATGTTTTTTAATGCCTTGTGCAACGATTACCAGTGTTAGGGGCAGTTTTTTATATTCTGGCTTCATCAAAACTAAATGAGTTTTCAGACTTTGATAATTTAATCAATTCGACATTACTATAATTCATTTTTGTTAATCTCTTACTTAACGAACTCAAATTAATATTACAATTACATCCAATTATAATTCTAGAAATACTGCTAGGTTTTATTGAGATTATTCCATTTTCATTTAAACTCGGAGCAAAATCTTTATTTGTTCTCAAACGAATTTCTTTTTCGTATTTCCAATTTTTCGATTTTGTGTTGATAAGGTAATTTAATGCTTTTTGATAATCATTGCAGTAATCAACTTTCTTAAATTTCTTTTTGTATTTTACTTTTGAAGGAATAAAATCAAAAGTTTCGCTCAATCCTTTATAATTAAATCCTATGCAGACTCCTTTATGATTATTCCCATAGTGTGACCACATTAAAATTTCTTTGTACGTTTTGCTAAAACAAGAAATCCATAATTGTTTTTTACTATTCTCAAAAACTTTTTTAACATCATTATTTTCAAATGTGTAAGTATTCTTTTTTAAATGGCTAATCAATTCAGAACTTGAGAGTTTTCTCTCATTTTCATCTAATTGTAAAATTCCTTTTTCTAAATGTTCTTTTATAAATTCTTCTGTTACATCGAATTTTAATAATTTTTCATAACAATCAAATGGATCGTTAAAATCAAAAGGTTGAGAAAACTTCAATGTTTTGTTCATAACGACTCTCAAAGCATCTTTTACAGAAAGATATTTATAAATTATTCCATTTTTCATAAAGTTCTGTGAATCATTTTATTGCCCCTAACTCGTTATATACATAACTTATATGTTTTTATCCATTTAATATATAAGGGATAAAACCACTTTTAGTTATTTTATAAATTAATGTATTCTTGCAATTTTTTTTGTGAGACTAATTTAATAAAAAAGCAACAAACTTTATAGAGTTTCAAAATAAATTTAGAGTTATAATATTCACATTGTAACCTTAAAATCCCAGACCAAGTCTGAGATTTATTCTGGGTATTAAAATTTTAAAAAAGTATAAAAAAACTCTAAAATAAAAATGATACTGATTTAAAAACAAAAATTTTTAAATCAGTATTTATAGTATGTTAACCACACTAACTCCATTGCTTTTTTTAGTAATTTGTATTTGCGTAAGAATACGTTCTTTTAGGTTTTCTACGTGAGATATTATACCTATTAGCTTTCCCTGAGACTGCAATGTTTCTAATGTAGAAATTACAGTTTCTAATGTATTGTTATCTAAAGTTCCAAACCCTTCATCAATAAATAAAGAATCAATTTTTACATTTTTACTGGCTAAATCTGATAATCCTAAAGCCAATGCTAAACTAATAATAAATTTTTCACCACCACTTGAGGTATCTACCAACCTTGCTCTATCTGTTTGATAATGATCTATTAAATTAAAATTAAGCTCTTCTTTTGGTTTATAAGCCTCTTCCATTTTTAAAGAATAACGCTTATTTAAACTATATAAATGAATATTGGCTAGTTCTAATAAATGTTTTAACGTTAAACGTTGCACATAAACATTAAAGGCATCTTTAGAATTACCAATAATTTTAAATAGATCTTTCCAAACGTTGCAAATTTCAGCCTGATCCTCTATTTTTTTATAAACTTCAGTATTTCTATCTCTAATTTCTTTGTCTTTTCTAAATGCTTCTGAAATTTTACCTTTTTCAGTTAAAGTAGCTTTGTTTTTAAAATTCAATTCTTCTAAAGCCTTTTTGGTATCAACTTGGGTAATTTCAAAGTTTTTAGCTTTTTTCAGTTCTTCTAGGACTTTTAAATTTGCCTCTTTTAAGGCCTTTAATTTAAGTTGAGCCTCTTTTATTTGCTCTTTATTTTTAGTGAATTTTAATAGATCTTCTTTATTTAACAAAGCAGATTCTACCTCTGGTTTAGATTGAAATTCACTGTTTTTTAATTGAATATTAAATGAATTATTTAAAGTGTTTAACTCTTGTATTAACTCTTTTTGTTCTTTTTCATTTTTAGTTTGTAATGCTACTTTTTCTGTTTTTAAATCAAACAATTTTTGCAATTCCTTTTTACTTAACTCCACCTTATTTGTTAAGTTATTTTTTACCGCTTGCATACTTGTCCGTTTGTTTTCTACCGAAACAGTAATTGGTAAAATAGCACTTCGCTCAGTTTTTAATTGCTCGTATATTTTTTCGTAATTACTTATTTTTTTAATATAATCGTTTTGTGTTTTTACATCTGTTTCTAACTGCTTTTTATGATGTTCTATTTTAGTATGTATAATTGTAATATTACTCTTTAAAGCATCTAAATTTTTCTGTTTTGTATTAAAACTGGTAATTAACTGTTTTATATTTTGAATAAAAAAATTGGTATTTGAAATTAATGGTAATTCGTATTTAAATTTAGATAGTTTTGTTTTTAAATCCACTTCTAAATCATTACATGCTTTTGTTAAATTATCAATTATTTTTTGTTTCTCTTCTATTGCAGATTTAGAATTCTTAATAGTTTCATTTAACGTTGCAAGTTCTGTTTTAAGTGTATTTTCAGATTTTTGAACTACATCAAAACTAACCAATAATTTATCTTTATCGGTTTGTAATTGCTGTGTAACTTTTAAGCGTTCACTTAATAACTGTATCTGTTTAGTTACTAAACTATATTGCTGTTCAATTTTAGGTAAATTGGTTAATTCACAATCTATATTTAACAGTTTTGCAGTAGTTTCAATAGTTTTTAACTCGTCTATAATGGATTTTATTTGAATGGTTAAATTTTCAATTTTAGTAGTAAATTCAACTTCCTTTTTATCCAATTCACTTTTTAAATTAATAAGAGTTTGTAATTTTTCTTTGCGTAAATTTAGTTCGTTTTCAGATTTTGAAACACCCATTTTAGTTAAAGATTCGGTAAATGGATGTTCTTTTGAACCACACAAACCACAAGGTTCTCCCCTTTTTAAGTTTTTACGATCGGCTTCGTATTTTGAAATGCTTTTTTCTAATTCTAATATTTTATTAGCATCTACAACAGACTTTTCCTGTTGTTCAATTTCTTTTTTTAATGCTTCAAGTTTCTTTTTAGAATCTTCTAAGGCAACTGCATTTTCTTTTTGTTGATGTATAAAACGAGTTTTGTTATTTTCAGCTTTTAATGTTTGTTCAGCCAAACTTTTAAACTGTTTCCAGTTTGCTTCTTCTTTTGTTAATTGCTCTTTTTGAGCTAATAAATCAGTTAATTTATTTTCATTTAAATTTGCCGTAAGTGTTGATATTTTTCCTTCAATTAATTTTATTTCCGCTGTTTTATTATCTAGAAGTTGCTTTTTTTCTTTTAAAATATGAGCAGTTTGTAAAACCTCATTATTTTTTTTAACAACAAATGCTAAATCTGCTTTTAGCGTTTCTTTATAGCCTTTTAAAGAAGTTAACTCACTTGCCCAATCTGATATTTCTAGATCTACTTCTTTTAAAAAACCGTTTTTAGAAATATAGGCTTCATCAATTTTAAGTTTTGCCTCAGTTTCAGTTAATTGATTCATTAATTTTTTACCTTCGGTTTTCAATGTTTCCATTTTTACCGATAATTCAGCTAAACTTTTCTCAACCTTCTGCTTATTCTCTACTTCATTTTTTAGTTGACCATCTAACTTTGTAATTTTATCAAATTTTGGCAACCATGCAGCAAATTCTTTCTCTGCAAGATTTAATGCTTCTATTTCGGTTTTAGTAAGTTCTGTAGTTTTTTTAATTGTAGGATTTAGTTCATTTAATTCAATTTCTAAAGTTTTTAATTGCTTTAATTTTTGAATATTATTTTGCTCTGTTCTATTTAAATTTTGAATAATATCTTTAAAAAGTGTGGCTTTTTCATTCAAATCTAATAATACTAATTCTGGCTTATGTTTTTCACTTTCAAGCGCTACTCGTTTCCACTCTTGGTCTAATATTTCTAATTTATTAGTTACCTCCTGAAAGTTAACATACCAATCAACTTTTAATTGAACCTCTTTTAAATCCTTTTCAGTTTTAATTAAATCTGCATCAAGTATCTTGTCTTTTTCAGTTAATTCAATCTTATTTTCTTCGGATAAAATATCATCAGAATTAATTTTAGCCTGAATATCTCTTAATTTAGTATCCTCATTTGATTTTCTATCTAAAATTCCCTGACCTATTTTTTTATAAATCTCCTCACCAGTAATCTGTTCTAATAATTTTCCTTTTTCCGGTCCTTTAGCAGATAAAAATGAAGCAAATTCACCTTGCGCCAACATAACTGATCGTAAAAATTGATTATAATCTAATTGCGTTACTTTAATAACTTCTTCAATTACATTTCTTTTTAATTCAGCTATAGTTGCACCCGTTATTAAATTCTTTAACCTTACTTCTTCCTGTGGATTTTTAAGCGCTTTTCCTGTTGAAGAAACTAAACGAATTCCCCAATAGGCTTCATAAATTACTTGCTCGTTTTCAAAAGTAACTCTACTAAACGCATCATTTGCACTATGGCTTACAACATCTATTAAAGTTCCTTTTGTTCCTTTAAAACGTGGTACATTATGGTACAGAGCAATAGTTATAGCATCTAAAATAGTTGTTTTTCCTGCACCTGTAGAACCTGTAATGGCATATAAACCAATATCTCTAAATTGTTCATTTTCAAAATCTATAACAATTGGTGCATCAGATTTTAATGAATTTATATTTTGTAATTCAATTTTTAATATTTTCATAGCTCCCTGCTTTTATTGATTTTTAACCGATTGTAAAATTTCATTGAAAGCATCCCAAACTTCTGGTCTATTTTTTAAATCAAAACCCATTTCTTCGCATTTTAATTTAAAAACTTCTGTAGGCAACAACTCTTTAATAGATTTTGTGTTTTCTAACAATTCTTCAATTCCTATAATTTTTCGCTGGTTTTTTAAAGAAGTTTTTAATATTTCAAACCTATAATTTTCAGCTGATTTTTTTAAATTATCTGTATTTACTGTATTATCTTCATTTAAAACAATTTCTACCCAAGGGGATAATTTATAGTAATTAGAACTAATTGCAGGAAATTTATCTATGCATTCTGAAAGTGTACCTACCAATCTATAAAATTCTCTAAAACGAGGTATTATATCCTCATTAATTTCAATAATTTCATTTTCTTCAATAGTTAAAACAATTACTTTTTTATCATAATTAATTTCACTAAAACTTAAAATATGTGGCGATCCAGAATACCTTATTCTATCATTTCCACCAATTATTTGAGGCCGGTGTAAATGGCCTAATGCTATATAATTAAAATATGCTGGGAAATCTTCTGCTCCAATATGCCCCAATGAGCCTACATAAATATTTTGTTCACTATCTGAAACTGAACCTCCAGTTGCAAATAAATGTCCCATTGCAATAACAGGTGCGTTGGTTGTATTTATTAGCTTGCATTGCTCTGCAGATGCTTTATAATGATTAATTAATGCCGTTTTATATTTATCGGTTAATTCTTCAAATGATTCTCCCGCAACAGCTCGTCTAATATCACCATCACGTAAATAAGGAACAGCGCCAATAATTACTTTTTCGCCATTAACATCAATTTCAAAAACCTCATCTTCTATATTTTGTGTAGATTTTCCAACAACTTTTATTGACAAAGCATTTAAAATATGTTTTGGTGCATTTAAAGTCCCTGCAGAATCGTGATTTCCACCTGTAATAATAATAGATTTACAATTTGTAGCTTTTAATTTTACTAAAAAGCTATAGTACATTTCTAAACTTTGGTTGGATGGCGAACCAGTATCAAATATATCTCCTGATATTAAAAGAATATCTATATTTTGGTCTATTATATAACTTTCAATCCAATTTAAAAACAATGTTTGTTCCTCAAATTGAGATTGTTCATGCAGTCTATGTCCTAAATGCCAATCGGCTGTGTGAAGTATTTTCATTTACTTTTTAACTTGTGTGGAATATGCTATTTCTAATTAAAAAAAGTGTTTTTATCAGCCTAAATTACACCGGTTAAAACATCTTTTTTAAGAATTAATACGCGTTATATTTTACATTTATTTTGAACTCCCAATTTAAGTAAAATAAGCACATAATTTATGTTGTTTCTTAATTTATAATTAGTTCTAGTAATTGGTATTTTATAATATCTAGTCGTAGTTTTAATTGAATTATAGCAACCCCTTAAATATGAATGATGTACTATAATTTTCTTTAAGAAATGACCACCATTTAACACCTATTTTTTATGCTAAGATTCATCTTTAATTACTTTTTCAACCCTCCGGTAAAACAACTTCTAGTTAGGAAAACTTCTTATTTAATAATGTCTTCTTTAACCTTAAGTAGAAAGTAATTTAAATTATAAAAACATTCACTCAAAGCAACGTTTTTTAATATAATTGCTAGTAAATTTGCAAAATATTTCACATTAATTTTACAAAATCAATTACTATTAGTTTTAATTTTACAAGCTATTTTAACTGAACAATCATTACGCACAGTTTTCAAATTAACTTAAAATGCCTCAAAAAAACATATCTAATTCGTTATTATATTTAATGTTTATAACTGCTGGTTTAGTAGTTGCCAATATTTATTATTGTCAGCCTTTACTGGCTTTAATAGCAAATTGGTTTCATGTAAATGAAATTGAAGTTAGTAATGTTCCTTTATTTACGCAAATTGGTTATGCAGCTGGGTTGTTATTTATGATTCCTTTGGGAGATAAATATGCTACAAAAAAAATTATAATTATAGATTTTTTTTTAATTATAGCTTCCTTACTTGCAGCGGCAACAGCCACTTCTTTAACAGTATTTACAATTAGTAGTTTTTTTATTGGTTTCTCTTCTTCTATTCCACAATTATTAGTTCCAATGGCCGCTCATTTATCAGATGAAAAAACAAGAGGAAGAGCAATAGGAATTGTAATGAGTGGTTTATTAATGGGGATTTTAGGAAGCCGATTTATTAGTGGTTTTTTAGGAGAGTTTATAGGTTGGCAATCTGTGTTTTTTCTAGCCTCTCTTGTTATGGTTCCATTATTTGTATTTCTAATAATTAAATTACCAGATATTAAACCTGATTACAAAGGAACTTACTTAAAGTTAATGCAATCTATTTATAGTATTTTTAAAAGTAATAGTACCGTTAGATTAGCGGCTTTAAGAGGTGCTTTAGCTTTTGCTGGTTTAAGTGCATTTTGGACTACTTTAACTTTTTTAATGGAAGAATCTTTTAATTATGGAAGCGCTACAACCGGTTCTTTTGGAATTTTAGGTATTGTTGGTGCTTTAACAGCCAATGTTGTTGGTAAAAAAAATAACGCAACTAATAAAAATAAACTAATTACCTTTTCATCAATAATACTTATTATTTCTTGGTGTGTATTTTTTGTCTCAGGTACCTCAATGATTGGTTTAATTATAGGTGTTTTATTAATTGATATGGGATTTCAATCCTTACATATTACAAATCAAAGTTGTATTTTTTCTAATAATTTAGAAGCAAAAAACCGTATTAATACCATTTATATGGTTAGCTTTTTTATTGGTGGTTCTTTAGGAACTTTTATTGGAGCAATAGCTTGGAGCTATTTTAAATGGTATGGTGTTTCTATTGTTGGTTTAAGCTTATCTTTAGCTATACTTATAGTTCATTTATTTTATTTAAAACGTTCAGCAATTGTAAAATAACAATAGTTAATTTACAAAAAAGCGATTTAAGTATAAACTTAAACCGCTTTTTTTTATAATTATTAACTACTTTTTAGTTTAAATCAAATCTATCTGCATTCATTACTTTTACCCAAGCTTTAATAAAATCGTTTACAAATTTTTCTTTATTATCATCTTGTGCATAAACTTCAGCATATGAACGTAGAACAGAATTTGAACCAAATACAAGATCCATACGTGTAGCAGTCCAAACAATTTTACCTGTTTTTCGATCACAAATATCATATAAATTAGCTCCTGTAGGTTTCCAAGTATAATTCATATCAGTTAAATTCACAAAAAAGTCATTAGTTAATTCACCAACATTATCGGTAAAAACCCCGTGTTTTGTATTGTGATAATTTGTTCCTAATACTCTCATACCACCAACAAGAACTGTCATTTCTGGTGCAGTTAAACCCATTAGTTGTGTTCTATCAAGCATTAATTCTTCAGGAGTTACAACGTAGTCTTTTTTAATCCAGTTACGATATCCATCGGCTAAAGGTTCTAAAGGTTCAAAAGATGCAGCATCCGTCATTTCATCAGTAGCGTCTCCACGACCTGGTGAAAAAGGAACAGTGATATCATAACCTGCAGCCTTTGCAGCTTTTTCTACCCCAACATTACCTGCTAAAACAATTGTATCTGCAATACTAATACCAAATTCAGAAGCAATTGGTTCTAATATTGATAAAACATATTTTAAACGGTTTGGTTCGTTTCCTACCCAATCTTTTTGAGGAGCTAAACGAATACGAGCTCCATTGGCGCCTCCACGCATATCAGAACCACGGAAAGTACGAGCGCTATCCCAAGCTGTTGCTACCATTTCTGAAATAGATAAATTTGTTGCCGCAATTTTTTCTTTTACAGCTATTACATTATAATTTGTAGTTCCTGCAGGAATAGGATCTTGCCAAATTAAATCTTCTTTTGGCACATCTGTTCCAAAATAATTTGCTTTTGGCCCCATATCTCTATGCGTTAATTTAAACCAAGCACGTGCAAAAGTATCTGAAAAATATGCTGGATCATTCATAAACTTTAAAGATATTTCTTTATAAATAGGATCTACCTTCATAGCCATATCTGCATCCGTCATCATTGGATTATGGCGAATACTAGGGTCTTCAACATCTACAGGTCTGTCTTCTTCTTTAATACTTACAGGTTCCCACTGCCAAGCACCAGCAGGACTTTTAACAGATTCCCACTCATGATTAAATAACATTTCAAAAAAACCATTATCCCATTTTGTTGGGTGTGTAGTCCAAGCTCCTTCAAGCCCACTTGTTACCGTATAGCGACCTTTCCCTGATTTATTAGGGTTATGCCAACCTAATCCTTGTTCTTCTACATTTGCACTTTCAGGATCTGGCCCTAAAATACTTGCATCACCATTACCGTGTGTTTTACCAACGGTATGTCCACCAGCAGTTAAAGCAACTGTTTCTTCATCATTCATTGCCATACGCGCAAAAGTTTCACGTACTTGAGCTGCTGTTTTTAATGGATCTGGATTTCCGTTAACTCCTTCTGGATTCACATAAATTAGCCCCATTTGTACCGCAGCTAAAGGATTTTCCATAGTTTTAGGATCTTCTAAATTACCATAACGCTCATCACTTGGTGCTAACCATTCTTTTTCAGCTCCCCAATAAGTATCTTTTTCTGGGTGCCAAATATCTTCTCGCCCAAAACCAAACCCAAAGGTTTTTAATCCCATATTTTCATAAGCAATAGTACCAGCCAAAACAATTAAATCTGCCCAACTAACTTTATTACCATATTTTTTCTTAATAGGCCATAAAAGTCTTCTTGCTTTATCTAAACTAACATTGTCTGGCCAAGAATTTAGCGGTGCAAAACGCTGATTACCTGAACCTCCTCCTCCTCTACCATCAGAAGTACGGTATGTTCCTGCTGAATGCCAAGAAAGACGAATAAATAAACCTCCATAATGTCCCCAATCTGCCGGCCACCATTCCTGACTATCTTTCAGTAAAGCATGCATATCTTTTTTTAATGCATCTATATCCAATTTTTTAAGTTCCTCATAATAATTAAAATCTTGTCCTAATGGATTTGTTTTAGTATCATGTTGATGCAAAATATCAAGATTTAGTGCGTTTGGCCACCAATCCATAACAGTTGATTTGGTTGATGTATTTCCTCCATGCATTACCGGGCATTTACCCGATGATTGAGAATGATCGGCTCCTATACCTCCATCTTGCTCCTGATGAATTGGACATTTGCCTTCTTTGTTTGATGAATTTGAATATTTATCGTTTTCCATTTGAGAAAGGTTTATATAATTAGTAATTTGTTTCCTATCAAATTTAACCTAATTATTACTTGGAATTATTAATTATTCAATTTTTATACTTTATTTAACGATAGATATATTTTATAGAAACATATTTATTTATAGTTTTAATGAATAGATTCAAGTACCTATATTTTTAATATCACTTAAAAAATAGGTTTTAAAAATTCAAATTAAAAAAGGGAATATTTTTAGAAAGGTTTAAATGTATTATGAATGTAAATGAACAAAAGCAATGTGGTGAAATTATTTAATTTTCTACTTGAGGTGTTACTTTTCCCAAAGTACGTTTTAATAAGGTTGTATAAATTGGTTTGTTTCCAAGTAGCGTGGTAAATACTGATGCCGTTACCGTGGTAATTATTAAAGGTAATATTAATTCATAGTTAGATGTCATTTCTATAGACAGTGCCAAGCCTGTTAGTGGAGCTTTAACTGTTGCTGAAAAAATACCAGCCATTCCTGCAATAGCAAAAATTTCTGGATGTGATATTAAATTGGGGAAAAATTGTTGCATAATAATACCAAACAATACACCTAAAATAACCCCAAGTGTAAGCATTGGTAAAAATATCCCTCCAGGCACACCAAAACTATAGCTAAAAAAAGATAGTAACATTCTTATACTAAATAAAAACACTAAAAATAATAATGGAAATGAATTGTCTAGTACTTTGGTAATAGTTATATACCCTCCTCCTATCATATCAGGAGATAAAAATCCAATTATGGTAATTATTGACCCCACAAAAACCCCTGTATAAAGTATTGGTAATTTATTAGAAAATTGAAAAAAATCTAAAGATAAAATAAGTACTTTATTGTAAATTAAGCCTATTATACTGCACAATAAACCTAGAATAATATATAACCACAAGCTATAAATATTTGGACTTGGAAATACCATCATTTGTATAATTGGTTTGGCTTCAACTAAAATTCTTACAATAAAATCCGCTGAACCAGCACCAATCATAATAGCTGCCACTGAATAAAAATTAAATTTAAAATGCCCATGCATTTCTTCAATTACAAAAATAATACCTGCAAAAGGAGCGTTAAATGCACTGGCAAGTCCGGCAGCTGCTCCAGCAGAAACCAATGGGTTATTTTCTATATCAGTCTGTCCCAAAGTATCCTTAACCATTTTACCAATATTGGCTCCTAATTGAATAGTTGGACCTTCTCTTCCTAACAACAATCCACTTCCTAAAGAAAATAATGAAGCAATAAATTTTATTGGAATAACTCTTTTCCAAAGCATAGGACGCAAACCATCTAATGCTCCTTCTATTTCGTGCACACCACTTCCTGATGCTTCTGGAGCAAATTTACGAACTAAAAATAACGCAACACTTACACCTATAATGGCAAATAATATTGGCCACAACCAACTTAATAAATCAGTTTTTTCTACGTTATTAAATAAGGTATTTCTAAAATCTTCAATATAACTAAGTGAAATTCTAAATAAGCCAGCTACAAGCCCTACAATTAGTCCAATTAACAGCGCATAAAATAATAGCCTTAAATTTTTAGTATTCTCATCTGTTAATTCTCTATATATTCTGTATGAGGCATTAAATTTCATATGAAATCAGTTGAGTTTATTATTTACAAAAAATATTCTATAAACAGATTTTCTTCACTTTGAAAGCAATCATTTATATTTTTTGCAACATCTAATATAAAACAAATTTTCATTCTAATAGCAGAGAAAAATCCCAAATTAAAAAGATTAACTTTTAATTAATTTTCTGCTGCTAAAAAAATTGTTTGAGTCTTTAAACCCTTCAAAATATATTTTACTACGTTTTTTATTTAAATTTAAAAAAGTGAGACTCTCCAATTCAACTTGCAATAAAAAACCAAACATTTTAATTTGTTGCCGCGTTTAACTTATACATAAAATGGATTTATTTGCTAAATAAATTCAACACTTTCACTATCTTTGTCATTATACTTAATTCATTATTAAATCAATGTCAGTACTATTAGAATTTGCCATGTTTCCTACCGATAAAGGTGAGAGCATAAGCCCGTATGTGAGTAAAATTATACAACTAATACGCGAAAGTGGAGTTACTTATCAACTTACCGCAATGGGGACCATAATAGAAACCGAAACGCTATCTGAAGCTTTAGCTATTGTTCAACAGTCTTACGATGTTCTGGAGCCGGATTGCGATCGCGTGTATTCATCTCTTAAATTTGATATTCGAAAAGGGAAAACTCAATGTTTGACTCAGAAAATAAAATCTGTAGAAAAAATAATTGGAGAAGTAAATAAATAGCACATTTAAAATATAGCTTATTTTTAATTTGAAAGGTTTACAATAAGGTCTAATAATTCTGTATTTTACATATATATTTAATTGTAAAAACCTTTTTTATAAAAGATTAGATTTAATTGAAATTCTTAAAACTTACTACAACTATGCTCTTTAACCAGATTCTGTTTTCTTTAGTGAAAGAGCAAGGTTTGTTTTAATATTATTTGTTGATATTTTGAATAAAGTTGAGGATAACCGTAACACAAAAGTCAGAATTCTATACCTTTTTTTGAAAGTTTAATTAGATTTAAAAGGATTTAAAATTTCTGCTTAAATTTGAAATCTAAATCATTTTAACATTTTACTATGATCAATGCAAATTCAGCCTTAACTTTTCCTTGTGGAGCCACTATGAAAAATAGATTTATGTTGGCTCCTTTAACAAACCAACAAAGCCATGAAAATGGGCAACTCTCTAATGATGAACTAAAATGGTTAACTAAGAGAGCTGAAGGTCAGTTTGGTTTAGTAATGACTTGCGCCTCACATGTTCAAGAAATTGGGAAAGGATTCCCTGGTCAACTTGGTATTTTTAGTGATAACTTAAAAGAAGGACATATAAAATTAACAACTAATATTAAAGAACAAGGAAGTTTAGCTGTTATTCAATTGCATCATGCAGGAATGCGCACACCAGCAGAATTAATTAATAAAAAACCTGTTTGCCCTTCTAATAATGAAGAGACAAATGCGCGCGGCCTTTCTTTAGAAGAAGTTATACAATTAAAAGATGATTTTATTGCCGCAGCAATTCGCGCACAAGAATGTGGTTATAATGGTGTTGAAGTTCACGGTGCACACGGTTATATTTTAACTCAATTTTTAAGTTCTAAAATAAATAAAAGGACAGATAATTATGGTGGTTCTTTACTAAATAGATCTCGACTCCTTTTTGAAATTATAGATGGAATTAGAGAAAAATGTGGCCCTGATTTTTTACTTGGCGTTAGGTTATCTCCTGAAAGGTATGGAATGGATATTGACGAGATAAAATTGGTTTGTCAAAGGTTAATTGATACCGAAAATATTGATTTTTTAGATATATCCTTATGGGATGTTTTTAAAATTCCTTATGAAGAAAAATATCAAGATATCTCGCTTCTAGAACATTTTAACTCATTAGATTTTAAAAAAGTAAAATGGACCGTTGCTGGAAAAATATACAACGCTGTTAATGTTCAAGAAGTTTTAAATTCTGGAGTGGATTTTGTATCTATTGGTACTTCTGCAATATTACATCACAACTTTCCAAAATTGGTTATAGAAAATCCAGCTTTTAGTCCAATTGAAATTCCGGTTTCAGAAGAACATCTTATAAATGAAGGATTAGGTAAAAAGTTTATCCACTATTTAAAAAGGTGGCCAGATTTTGTTAAATAGTCTGTTTTTAATTCATAAAATTCTTAGATAAGTTTATTCATTAACAAATCAATTTATTGTAAAATTATTTCAACTAACATATGAAGAGACCTAAATAAAAGCTAAAATTAATTATAAAGAATGAAAGAAAACTATTACTCTAAATTGTATTTAATCTTCTTTCAATCTCGAAATAATCAAGCCTACATTTTTCTTTTCAAAACGCTTCATTATTTTTAAAATGAAACGCATAGTTCGTGTTTTTGGGGCTTTAATGCGTTCTGCAATTTTAAGCACAAGGTTATCTATTTTTTGAATAGCCTTTTTATTATCGTTATCACCAAGAGCCCATAATAAATTGGCCGAATTCCAAGATAGTTCTCTTGCTTTTCGCATACTAAAATCTATAACTTGTTCGTCTTTATTTTCACCTAAAAGATCTAAAAGAAACATTAACGGAGACACACGACTCAGCCGTTCTTGTAACTCATTCGTAATTTGAAACAATATATCATTAACCTTATTAAAGTCGGTTTCAACTTCATTTATCTCAATTCCTTTCATGGTCTGTGCAGTAGATACGCTAAGATCTAAATTAATATGCGCATTCATTCCTAACATTATATGCTGTAATATAGTTAAAGGCATATCTCTTTGGTTAAAAGCAAACTGCCACGATGCGCTTACTTGCTTATTATTTTTATAATCATTATAAGCGTCCAAGTAGAGGTTCGCAAACGCTACATCTAAAATCTCAAGTCGTTCATTATTTTGGAAATTCCTAAGTTTTGTTTCTCTAGCAATTTCGGCTGTGGTACGTCTGTAAATGTAGGCGAATAAGCCTAAACGATCATTGGATTCAATGGCATTTTCAATGATAACATCCAATTGATTAATAACTTCTTTTATGGTAGTTGCTCTGCTCATTTTGTAAAGTTCAGTTTTAAAATTCATCTAACATAGCCATCGCTACATCCCCATAATTTATTAACAACCAGACACTTTGATTGTAATTAACAATAAAGATAAGGTTTATTGTTTTTGCGAAAGACCATTATTTATTGTAAATTCCTATCAAGTTAAGATAAAAATTAATTTTAATATATTTAAATTCATTCAAAACTTAATATATTAAAAAGTTTGATAAACATAATTAACTCTCTATAAAAATTAATTGAACAAAAGCAGTAATTCATGGCCGCCATAAAGGAAAAAATTATCATTAAGGGAGTTACTGAAGACTCCATCACTATAGATGTTGACGGGAAACAACAGAAAATAGATAAAAAACTAGATGTCTTGCTGGCCTTAATGAAGGAACAGTCCTCCAAATCAATACAAACAGCGGATAAAATATATAATATTGGAACCATTACCAATGCCAATTTTAGCTATTTAATGGGACAGGCAGGTCATGATAAATCCTTACCTGGTGCACTATCTGAAAACTTAGTAGGAACTGATGACGAATGGATTAAAATCTTAGGTAAAGACCTTATTAAAGAGGGAATTCCTGTAGGAGATGACCCTTTAGAGATTTTCCAGAATTACGACTGGCTTATTCAAGTATTTCTACAAAAAATGTGTACACCTGATGGTCGTAAAAAAACGTTGTATGGACTTTCTTTTATGGCAGAAACCTATCAAGCATCACTTCGGTATCTGTGTTATATACAAATGGCACAAATATTACAATTAGACAAGCCTCCAAAACTGGGAATTATATCCGACTTTTTACAAATGGGTGACGAAGATTATTTGAGTTTCGATTATACCAGTCTGTTACTTACTACAACAGATTTAATAGGTGAAAATGGATTTGTTCATGAAATTAATAAATTCATTAATAAATTGACCGATACGGATTCTGATTTATTTGGAACCGCATCTTTTCTTGAATCGGAACGCCAGAAATTAATATCTGGCTCTATTGAAGAAAATGAAGACTTACCTAAACTAATGGAAAAGTATTTAACGGCCTTGGTTTTTTGGATAAAAAACCTATCATTCGTAGCCAATTATCGCTTAGTATCAATAAAAGATATCAATCTTAATTACCGTATTGGATCTGATAAAACCTATCTGCACCGCTATGCAGAACTTCACAGTGTATACAACAAGAGCAACATAGCAGATAAAACAAAATCAATTCAAGTAAAAGGCTCATTTACCTTTAGTAAAAGTATTTTATTGTTCAAAGGAAATGTTTTAGCTGCCTGTTTAAGGAATATAGAGGACAAAGATTCTTATATTTCGTTATCTCCAATGCTCATTGATAAAAGTGTGTATGATGATGAAAACAAAAAGCAAACTCCAGAAATTTTCTATTATACGGGTTACCAAAAAGACGGAAGAAAATATAGTTATGTACCTTACAACAAAGAACTTCCCTTATCTTTAGATACTAAAAAAAATGGTAAATACCCTACGCTTAATGTAAAATCTACCAATACAAACCTCTCTGGACTTGATGATCTTTTTGAACAATTAGAAGACATATTTAATCCTTTTAAAATTAAAACATCATGAGCCAGGTTCCATCTCCTTTTAAGTTCTTGGATTCTTATCAAAAATCTGATGTTAAAATTTTCTTTGGTCGTACCAAAGAAACTACAGAACTATATAATGCCTTAAGTGGCGTTAAACATCTCATGGTATATGGACCATCAGGTTCAGGAAAAACCAGTTTGGTAGAATGTGGATTGAGAAATAGATTTTCTAATGCCGATTGGTATGCACTTACCATACGTAAAGGGAATAATATAAATACTTCTGTTTATAACTCTATCAATGAAGCTCTTAAAAATAAAATTCCGATGAATGCTTCGTTAGGATTACCATCAGATCCGTCTATTGGATTTGGAGAAGCCGTTGAAAAACTATTCAAGGAACGCTTTCAGCCCATATACTTATTGTTCGATCAATTTGAAGAGTTATTGATTTCTGGTGATCAGGATGAGCAAAAGACTTTTTTTGAAAGTATAAACAAACTCATTTACGATACAGTACCATGTCGCATAATGCTTATTATGCGTGAAGAATTCATTGGTCATTTATCCGAATTCGAATCACTTTGTCCTAGCATTTTACAGAATCGTTATCGTGTGGAGAAAATGGGACGAAAAAATGTACAGGAAGTGATATTCCAGATTTTGGAAGCTCCAACTTATAAACAATTTTATCGCGTAGAGGATAGTAATAAACTAGCAGAAAAAATATTATCTAGACTGCCAGATAAAAAAATGCAAATTGAATTGGCACATGTGCAGGTATTTTTAAGTGAACTTTGGGACCGAGCACAAAGCATAAATAAAGACAACGAACTCCCCGTATTAAGTACTGAGTTGATACAAAAAGGAGACAACCTAGAGAAAATTCTTGAGAGTTTCTTAAAAAAACAAATAGACACATTAGAAGGTGATTATGGGAAAGGTGTGCCTTTGGAACTTTTAGCCACCATGATTTCTGAAAAATTCACTAAGCTGCAATTAAGTGAAACAACAATTAGGCTTGAACTTGAGCATAAAAAAGTACAAAGCAAAAGCCCTATTTCTAAATTATTAAAAGAATTAGTTCAAAGACGCATCTTACGAACTTTAAAAGCTGATGATGAAAGCCAGTTCGAAATAAGCCATGATTCTCTAGCATTAGTTGTTGGTCAAAACCTCACAGAAGAAATGAAAATGAGGGAAAAGGCAGCAGATATATATAAAGTATATGATGAGCGAAAAGGCCTTTTTACACAAGATGATATTGATTATTTAAGACCTTATGAAAAAAGTTTAAATTTTCCTCCAGAGCTTCAAAAAAGAATACAAGAAAGTAATCTAGCTATTCAAGAACAACGACAAAAAGAGATTGAGCAAAAAATTTCAGATTCAAATAAAAAGAAGAAACTACGCTTTTTAGGGGCTGCAATTGTTGTTTTAATTGGTTTTATAGCAGCTATAACTTATTTAGCTATGGATGCAAAGAAGCAGGAAAAATTAGCTAAAGATGAAACTGTACGTGCAAATATTGCTGAAGGAGAAATAAAAGAATTATTACATTTAGTAATGAAAGGAAGAGGTGAACAGTATGAAAACATACCAGATTCTGTACTTACAAAAATATTATTTAAACAACGCACATATCCAATTGATAGCTTAATTATTCCAAAAGGATCTATAAGCCCATCAAACAAAGGTGGCGAAAATAGAAATTATACCATGTGGATAGACGTACCATCATTTAGAAAGAATGAAATTGAAAAAGTACAATATAAATTTTGTAGAGGATTTGTTGACCGACTAAGGACTTCAATAGATCCTACATCTTCTTTTTCAATTGGATATTTAGGTTATGGTTATTGCCCTCAAGGTTATGATATTGATATTATACTTAAAACCGGAGATACAATTCATCTTAATTTATCATACGAGGATTTTGTTAAACAAACTCCTTAAGCTTCAAAAAGCATCAACCATATAAATTTAACCAATAATTACATACTTAATTTTTTATCAAATTATCTAAACCAGCAAGTCCTAAATGTTCTCTTGCTTCTATACTACTACTAATGTTTAGCATAGGTACTTCTCCAATATCACTTTGATGAAAATGGTATACCAAGACAGATAAGTTTTTATTTGAGAACTCCCTGTTTTTTAAATCATCAGGAAGTGAATTATAACTATTTTGCATTAGTTGCTCTGCCATACCTGCAGAAAGTGGAGCATCACTAATTGTAACATTTTTAGACGCCACAATAAGAGCAAACATTCTAAATTCAGACTCCATTTCAAAAAAGAGGGATTTAAATATTTCGTAATATGAAAATTTACCATCACTCCCAAGATTTTTTATCCATCGTTCGTTGTCATCTACACTTGTGCCATTGGTATTAAATTTTTCTAAACTCGTAGTCATTGCAAACCCATCCAAATCATAATAATAGTGTAATTGATCAGTATAACCCGCTGTATCTAATATCTCACTCATATAATCATCCACTTGGCCAAGAGTAGTTATACTTGGTTGAAAATCCATTATAGTTAAACTAGTTGAAGGTAAAGGAGCTGGATTTGGGAAAAAGTATTGATTCTGTGAAATTATAGGCATAACAATCTCATTACTAAGTGAAGAACCGTCTTTAATTTCAGTTAAAATAGATTTTAAAATTACATTAGGGTACTTATTATTCAATTCTTTATAAAGACTTTCACATACTTTGGGATTTAATTCTTTTAAAATAAACTCATCTTTTTCCTTTTTAAGGTCTTTAATAAAACGATTATATAAATCATACAGATTGTTAATTTGATAACCACTCAAAGATTTACTGTGATGGTTAGATGCAATATATTTAAGTTGAATATATCTTGATATTAAATCATGTTTCAAGTCCAATTCATAAATGATATTTCCAGAAAATGGTTTTAAATAAGAAAATAATTTAAAGTTTAAACTGTTTAAAATTGAAAACTCTAAAGACAAATTATAGTTAGCTGCCAATCCCCATAACTTTAAAAAATTGTACCTATTTGAGTACTTTGCATCATTAAATAGTTTTTTAAAATCAGGATAAATATCATTATTCAAGTATGGCGTAAACTGGATACTTAAATTGGTTATCTCTTTAGATAAGTGAACCTTGGAATTGTTATTAAAATTTATGAGTTCATACCAAGAAGAATCTATACGGGTAAATATCGTCTGCTTTTTAATGCTTCCATTATAATTTTTATGTGCATTTTTTAAGGTTCTAACCCATTCCTTTAATTCTTCTCGAGTAGTATCATTTCTCTTTATATATAGCAATTTTGCTTTATTGAAATATAATAAAGCATGTGTGAATTTATAAAGGTTTAAGTTTTTACGAATAAATTTTCTATCTTTTATTATCCTTAATTCACGTTCTTCATAAGGGAGTATTTTTGATATACGACCAATACTTAAGCTATCAAAATACGTTTCTGTTAATGATAAATTAATATATGCTTGCGCAAGCGTTATAGATTCATACGTTTTACTCTTCTCTGAATTTTGCGCATTTAATTCAATCGAAATTAAAAAAAACAGCAAACAATAAATTAAAAATTTGTAACCTTTCATATTTTATAAATTTTTAAAAAAATTAGAATAAAACCAAGCAATCAATACTGTCCTAATAAATCAAATTTCTAACTAAAATTAGCGGTATCAATATTTTCAATATTGTAAATTTTCTCAGCATTTTGAACAAAGGATTTAGATAAGTTTTCATTTACAGGCGTATCCTTATTAACAGATTCATGCGCGCTCTTCCATTCTTTTATCACTGAAGCTGGAAACTTATCTATAGTATCAGGATTATCTATCATCTTATGATGTTCATCACATAATAAAATTAGGTTATTGAAAGATCGTCTTTCATCATCAGTCATTTTAGAGTCAAAACGAGGGCCTTCAGAACTAGCAGCACAAATATGAGCTATCTCACCTAAAACATTATTCTCATCCTCCGAAATCATACTGCGAGAGCATGATGGTTCTGCACATATATTACCCGAAAGGGCAAATAACTTTTTTACATCTTTAGATTTATATTGTCTTGCTTTCTGTGTCATCTTAATTTATTTTTAGTTCATTAAAGTTTATCTAATTACATTAAACATTTATTTATGTTTAATGTACAACTCAATCAATAATATATTTCTTAATTTAAATATTTGTCATAGTACTTAAAGCTCTTCTAGCATAATCAGCACCAAAATTAGCATCAATATTCAAGGATTCTTCTCGTCCCAAAGTATATATTAAACTTTGCACTCCCGGTTTTGAATAGCATACAACAAGATCTGCTAACATATTATAAGCTCCTTTAGTTTTCTTAGCAGAGTTTGTTAATTCGCTATAACTTCTTGAAGCAAACTGTGAACAATCTACCCCATCCCCTTTATTATTAATATAGCTTTTACCTGAGATTACTTGGCAACCAGCCGAGAAATTTGTACTACCAATACCAGACCAATGTATATTTATAGAGTTATTAGCCCGAATACCCAGAGGCTTACCATTTCTATCTGTAATATCAAGATCTTTTGGTGTTAACGAATTATCGTTGTTCCAATCTCGCAAGACCAAAACACCGTTAGCATCTAACGGCTTAGCCGCTCTATATATCTTTTTTTCAACCCAAACCTTATGCCACCCAAAACGGTAAAGTTGTTGCCCTTCTACTAAAAACGGTTCATCTTTTCTTCCTGCCATGCGAACACTTGGATCTGTTGATCCCCAAAACTTAAAAACTTGCCCATTAACCAATAAAATAAATATATCATCATTTTTACGATCATGTGCTGGCTTGTCTTGATTACGACGAATACCAATAAGATGAATTTCATCACTATCAAATGTCCAATCGTCTATTTTACGAGTTGAATATGTTTTATTCATTTTATTAATATAACTTAAAATAGGACCTGGATTAGCTTTGTAATGCGACTTCGCTTTTATTAATAATTTAAACCAATCTGTATATTCTTTTGTTGGTGTAGTTGCTGATTCTGGCCCCCAACTACAAACTCTATCCTGAGAAATCCAACGATTTACATGAGCCATAGTGCCATTACCTACAAATCCGTCAGGTACCATGGTCTTATCCCCTTCTTCATCAATGGTTCTAACGTATTCTTGAAATAACCTAACAGCCGCCTGAGTGGCATAATCAAATACACCAATATTCATCCTATTAGTCATAAATCCAGCTTTTTTAAGAAATTGCTGTAATTTTTCAACATCATGTCCCGCTACTTTTCTAAAAGAACGCCATTTAGTGCGATCATCATCCCTAAAAGATACTTTACCTACCATTAATCCATCTTGATGGTAATTTTTTAAAAAAGTTTTCCGGTTGTTAGGATATTTTGAAGCATCTGTACTTCCTAAATAAAGTAGTCCCATAATGTTATTATTTTAATGATTAATCCATATTTTTTATCTTCTCTAAATACTTATCTGTAAAATTAATTTCAATTTCCACCCATAGTGGTAAATGATCACTAGCTTGAAACGTACGCCATTTTTTATAATATGCCTTAAGTGAAGTATCTGTTTTTCGTGCTGCCTTTAAACTCGCAATCCGAGAATTAATTTTCTTCTTGGCTGTGTTTGAGGTTGCTTTTTCAAGTTCTTCTAGATTCTCCTCTAATTTTTCAGCAATTCGTTCTTTCATTATAGGCTTATACATTTCATAGTCATCGTCTCTAAAAATGCTATTGAAAAATTGAATTACACGATCTTTACGCTTAGGTTCTAAAAATTTCATTTCATCTTTGTTAGACATAAAAGAAATCTGATCATAAAAACTCGTTTGATCGCTATTACTACCCACATTATTTGTAACAACGGTAAAGCCATTATCTTTTAAGGCATTAAATCCTTGGCTTCCCTCCTTTTTAATATTAAAATCTCCAACTAAAATGTAATTGGTACTACTGGAATTACTTTCAGCACTTTTCTTAGCTTCATTTGCAAGGTATTTTGCAACTGCCTCTATTTCTTGAACTCGCCGTTTATACTTGTCAGAACTTGTGCTATTGGATCCAAAATAAATATGAACCGTTGAAAAGAAAAATTTAAACCATCCAGATTGAAAATCAACCCCAAAAGGTGATCGAGAAAATTGTAATTTTTCTTTTGTCTCCTTACTAATCATCAATTTTGGAGGCAGAACAATTTCTCCTGCTACGCCCGTAAATTTCACTTTATTTTTATCGTATATAAACCCAAGTCGCTCCTCGTTTCCTCCAATACTGCTATGTGTTACATCGGTAATGATATAATCAAAGTCATCTCCCAATATTCTCATAAGTAATTTTAACGGCCAAAGATCATAACAGATTTCCTGTATAGCAATCACATCAAAGTGTGATATGATTTCGGCAATATAATAAAAGGACTCCTCTAAACGAGGTCCAAAATTGAAGCGATCATCATCAAAATTTCTTAAGTTCCAAGTACCAAGAATTAACGAATCTGAGGCTTTCTTTCTTGGAAAACGCTCATCTTTAATTTGTTGACGAATGCGTTGTAAACCTTCAATAGTTCGTCTACGACGACTAATATCTTTTATTTTCTTAAGTGGATAATAATTTGGCATAACTTATTTCTTTAATGAATTTTCATTTTATTTACCTACTAGTTCTAAAAAATGTTCATAGATCATAACCATTGCGAGTGTATCGAGCTCACAATATTTTAATAAAGACTTCTTAATCTCGTCAACCTCCTTTTGTTCCATATCTGAATACTGAAGCTTTCCATAAGCGGTTAAGGCAGCTCCACCATCACTAATAGATTCTATTTCTGACATAGAATTTTCAATATCTTCTTCAGTCCAATCTTCAAAAATTGGTGGTAAATTTTTATATGGACTAATAACTTTTTCACCATCAACTTTAAGCCAAACATGGTTTTTAGAAAAATTCTTGGACGTTAACTCCAATTGAGCTAGTTTTTGAGAATATTTTGATTTTAAAAATTCACTTGTTTCTAAAATAGCTGGGAGTACAGCTTTAATAGAATTAGAACCTTTAGTTAATGGGTTGTAATAATAATCTTTAATCATTTCCAATAAATCAACCATATCACTAGGTCCTTGCCAATTTACATCTGCACTTTTTATACTATGGGAAATGCTTTTAATAAAAGTCATTAAAACATCTTTATCCGGTTCATTAGAAGTGGTCAGCTGCTCATAGAGAACATTAAGAATGGAATTTTCATGATTGGCATAACGGAAAATACTGCCATTATCTTTTTCAAGAGCCTTCTTTAAAGCCCTAATAAATTCAAAATTTGGAAATTCGCCAGGCTCCGCGTTTAAGAATTCATTGGCATGCTCAATGTGTCCATCTTTATAAAAAATATGATGTGAAAATTGAAAAGCAATTTGTTCGTAAGGATGCCTGCCTTTGTGAAATGGCAAAGCTGATGCACTGGTTTCAAAATCTATAAAATGTAATGGAAAAACCCATAAATCCATTTGAGATTTTAACCCTTTTACATCTATAAAAACAGAAGTATCTTTATTAACTTCCTTTTCAATTTGTAGCCATTGACGTTGGGTACTGGATAATTTACCTAGTTCCTCCTTATATTTAATAGCATCACGAGACAACTGTTCCATGAAAAACTTTTCTTCATTAAATAATTCAATTCCTCTGCGATAATACAATCCGCCAATCTCAAAAATGTTTGGTTTATTAAAATCATCTTCCGTCCACCCATGTTGTTTTTTAAAGCAATATTCAAAACCAGAATCTAAACCATCTTCTTTTTCTTCAATAGAGGTTTTAAATTCACAATGTTTGCAGGCAGAATAGGATGTTGGCCAATTTGCATAATCATCTTGTTCATAGATATACTTAAACCGCTTTATTGTATCAGCAAAAAGGAGGTCTTCTTGATATTTATGAACATCCTTTACAATATCTTCTATAATATCACTTACATCAACTCTTTCTAAAACTGGTGTACCTAATTCTTCAATAGATTTAACTAATACTTTAATTCCCGTTCTTTTATTGGTGGTTTTGGTGATTCGAAATTTTTGGTTTAATTTATTAATTGAAGCTGTTTTGGATGTATCAGCCATCATTATAAAACATTTAATTTCAAAACCTGGAAAACATTGCTGCATCACATATTTTTGAAATGCAATATCAAATAAATAGGTTTTCCATTCACTTCTTAAACCACCTCTAGAACCAACAAAAATGTTTTCTTCTGTGGAATCGAAAGATTTTGCCTTAACCTCTATCAATTCAATAAAATCTCCCTTTTTTACTATAACATCTGTTCTTACAAATAAGCCATTGTGAAGCAATGCAGCTTCATAAATGATTGAGTTATCTTTCCTTAGTAAATCTCTAGTTTTATACCAAAGTGCTTCATAGTCCCAATCCCTACCCTCTAATAATTTACCTCCTGGGAAAGACATTCTTGCCAATTCTTCCACTTGAAAACCACCTTGCGCCAATACCTCAAGAAAACTATCATTATCTTTATTATTGGCATAGGATTTCTTACCACTATAGAACAACTTATTTGGGCATTCTAATCCTAATTTAAATCGAGATTTTGTGAGTACGCGCATTTTTTTAGATTTATAAATATTTTATCATTTTTTAGAATAGAATTACATTCCTCTGTTCGAAAAGTCTTTTTCAATAGTTTCTATAACCCATTTTGTCATCTTCTTGGAAATTTTATTAATAATAAATCCTTTTCCTATTCCCCAAAGCCATCCAGACATTTTACCATTTAGTTCGGCTTTTAAAATTGCTTTAACCCTATTTTTAATAGGACCCTCCAATTTTCTGAAAGCTTCTTTATTAAACTTAGGAAAGTCTTGAACTGTATATCTAGAAGGATTAGGGTCATCATCCGGATTTAGTTTGCTAACATCTGGAATAATGGGCATAAAAACCTTCATAGTACCATCCTCTTGCTTAATATTTCTACCAAATTTTTTAATGGCCTCATCACTAACTCCGTGAAACAGACTCTTTGGGTTTGTTTTATCATATTCCATGAACATGATACCTCTTAAAAAATTTCGCGCATTATCACGTCCTAAAAAGAAATCGTGTTTTCTGAATTCAATATCAATAAAGCCTCCAAAACCACCAATAGCACCAGTAGCCAAAGGAGGATAACTTACTTCTTTTCGAGAACCTAATTTTAGTTTTCTTGGAAACGCCATAAGTTTAAACAATCCTGTACCATAAGTATCGCTTTGTTTATTTCTTGCTTGATTAAGAACTGTTGGTATTAAATTTCCAATAATATCCATAATACTGGTTTTTTCGTAATTTGGCTTTCCTGCCCCCTTTTCATCTTCAAAATTTGGAAAAGGATCAATTAAAACTGTTCCGTATTTTGGATTTACAGAATCTTCAGGACCATGATTATCTACTAGACATCTAAGTACTTCATCAAAAGGTTCATTATTTATAGCTCCACCATCTACAGCTGTAAACTGAAAATTTTCTTTTGAATCTATATCTAATTCAATATCCATTTGAGAAGTAAATGCTTTTCTTTCAGCCAGACTATTATAAACATATTCCATAGGAAAATCAGATTCAAAATAACGTGGTGCTAAACCAATAGGAAATGCTCCTGTAGCCTTGGTTACATTAATTAAAAAGTCTCTATTTGATTTTAATTTCTTTCCTAAATCATTAACTATATCTGAATTAAGTGGTTGAAATGGCAAGTATTTATTTTTGTCTTTGTCTTCATCATATTTTAATTTAAAATGAGCGACAATATCATGGTTACTTATTCTGTGACCTGGTGTAGAATCTAAAAATTTAGATTTAATTTTACTAAACTTCACCTTATAATCTAAAGGACGTAAACTTGTTACTGTTAGTAAAACTCTTAAATCATCAGATATGTAACTAGGAAAATTATTAGGAGTTGCATTTGCGGGAAGTTGCTCAAAGACATTTTCTGCAATTCGATCTATTGGTTTAGAATTTAATAACGAAGGGGCTCCTTTATTAGCATCCAGATCAACATTAGTTAGCATTTTTTCAAAGGTAGTTTTCCCTCCTCCACTACCATCATACAAGCTATTATCATCATCAAGAAAAACCCAGCTATCATAAAGAATATTTCCAGTTTTAGTGTTTGAAACTTCCCTTACTGGTTTAATATTTCCTGCACATAACGCTAAGGTTGTAATCATACTTACCATACCACCAGCTGAAGCACCTCCAATTGCATCAATAATAACTTTGTGATCTGGAATATTACTATTCGGATTATTTTCGTTCTCTTTTTTAGCAGCTTCCCAGGCAGAAAGCGCCTCTAAAACATAGTCCATAAAACCTGCCGTATAAGCACCTGCAGAAACAGCTCCGGCCATGGTAATACCTAAATGAAATGTACTTGATTTTGAATTATTGCCCATGATTTTTAGTTTAATTGTTAATTATAAATGTTCACCCAAATTATTTTACTCTTTTAATTTTCTTTACTTATGCTTAGACTTCTTTTTTAAGTCTTTATTTATATTTATAAAGAACTCGCTAATTTGCTTTTTAAAAACTCTGTTGGATTTTGTTTGGCTATTAAGTTCCATTTTATAGCTCCCAAGGAATTTTGCATATCTATCCAATACTGTTTTTCTGTTTTATGATTGCTCACCACGTAAAAATCAGTTCCAAATAATACGCGTTTACCAATTTTAGGATTATCTAATATTTCAGATAATAAATTCAAGTATTTAAGATCGTGAGATGTATAACTAATATCAGTATATACATTCTCAAACTGCATTATCATAGTACTAATGATAGAAAACCAATCTACATAATGCCAAAATTGATATAGATTAGCATTGCTTTCTAACCTTGCTTTTAGGTTAAGCCCATTTTTAGGATTTTGGATAATGGCATTAGCTTCACGATAACGATCTTTAGATAAAAACCTTTCCCACATCTCAGCACTTCCATAGTGGGCCAAATTGATTTTTAAATTTTTAAGATTACGAGTTATCTTTCCATCTTTATAACCAAATAAGGTTTTTAAATCACCATTTTCGTCAAAAGTTTCAATCACTTTTGTTAATAAAGGTTCATGCAACAAACATAAATAATTTAATGGGTGCGTAAAATTCTTCTGAAAATCTTTGTTCTTCAACTCAAGAAAACGAAGTTGTCCAATTGTTTTTTCCTTTGTGTCTTCATTCTTCTCATAAACCTCGTTAAAAATAGGATGATAATCGTAATTTTTTCCTAAGTCATTTAATTTTCCGCGATAATACACCGGACCAATTGAGCAATGGGTTGTAATAGGAATATTTTTTTGTTGGCAATACAACCAAAGTTTGAGTAGATTTTTATCGAAAACATAATAACCCAAAGCTGGATAGATTTTAATCCCCGCACAACCACCATCAATATAAGTTTTCAATTGGCAGTCTTCTAAAATAATGTTATCCGGATCATCTGAATTCAGGTTTAAAAACACCTTTCCATACTCTTTAATACGTCTGGGATCCACAAAAATAAAAGGATAGCAAACATCTTGGTTGTCTTTTATTTTTTTCAAATCTATTACCTCCTTCATTTGTTCTAAAAAAGGAGTTCTCACAGGACCAGCCTCCATATATTGTAAATCCATAGGTAATATTACAAACTTTGATCCAGCAGGATATTGCTGCTTTAACTGATTAAAAATATAAGCTTGTCCACTGTGGCTTGTAAAACGGGCAATATTAATATAACGCAACAACAGCTCTAATTGCTCCTTACCAATGGCCTTTTGAAACCGACTCCAAAGGTATTTTATCAACATGCTGCGCACACTTTTAAATGCAATAACAATGAATAGTAAAAGAAATACTGAATTCCATAAATTACCTAAATCTGGCATTATTGGATTTAATAAATCTATATAAAAATTGCATAACCACCCTATCCAAGTTTCTTTTAATGAAGGGACTATAAGTTCAAATAAATAATAAGCAAAGATTAACCAAACAACGGTTAACCAAACAAAATACAATATCTTAAAAGGTGTTTGGGTTCTGAATTTCTTTTTCTGGTAAGCCAAGTGCTTCTTGTTGCGCCCGGTATATCCAAAATCATCATTATTTCTTTTTAAATAAGATTTAATAAAGTTTACTATTGGAATGGTTGGAAACCATTTATAAAACGGCCAAGGAAGGATTTGTTTTGCCATATATTTAGGCACATGCTCTTTTGTAAAGGTATGCGTGTGAGCATTAATAAACGGTAATCCTGTATTTGGTTGGTTAAGTGACATAGCTTTTGTTCTTTTCAAATAGTTTTATAATTTTTTTTTATAATGTTATAATATAGTTCCCTATTTAACCTTCTCTTGCACAATAGTTATCCAGCCTTATTATGAACTTACAATAAAAAAGTAGACATTTAATTACGAGATTATGCCACTATATTTTAGTTATACATTTTTAACTGAAATTCATTAATGTTTTAAAACCTATATAAAAATAACTTCCTTTTTATTGAAGTAAGTTTTATTTTTACTTTTAGGATTCAAAATAAACTTTCTCCCTCTGCATTATCCATTAATTTTCTTACCTACTTTTTATATGATTAAAAAATTCAGACTAATTTTTACACGTAATAATTGATAATTATTATTTCAGTTATAAAAAATATTATCTATTGAGTCTGTATTTTTTTGCAAATATTATTACTTATACCTTTAAAATTAAATGTTGCAGCGACGTCTTCTTGTTTGAAAACCTTCCCTTTCACAAATGGCTACTTTTAATATATCTCCTCGTGTTTTTACTGCATGCTAATTGGTAATTGTATTTTTTTTATAATTATTACCAGATATAGATTCAGTGCTTAAAACTGGTCCAAAAGCTTAGCCAGAATTTTGTGTATTTAATACGTTAAGATCAGCGTAAAAGAAGCATCTTTTCATAACTATCTCATTAACAATTTATTAAATATATGAAAATAATTTCAATAATTAATAATTTTTTTTTAAAAGAATAATAAGCTTATAATTTGAGTCTCTTAATAAACTTAAAAAATAGACTTTTATTTAAATATCTATTAAGCATTTCAAATTGTAATGATTTTTTATTTCTAAAGTTTTTCGTTAACTCAGTTCTTAATTTAAAACAAGAATCGTAATTAAATACTACACCTAAACTAACTTGCAATAAAGAATCTGATAAATATTAGAGTCATAGTCCTATTGAATAATTATATTTGTTTGTGAATATTAAATAAATAACATTATTCATATAAAAAAATTGAAAAATAATACTTTTTATGATTATATAATGAGTTATAAAACATAAGATGAAATATTTTCTACAAATAATATTACTATCGATTATTTTAGCAAATTACTCTTGTACAGAAAAGAAAATTGAGTCAAAAGTTGAACATAGAATTGTTAGTATTTATATGTACGATTCTATTCCTGAAAAAATGGAATATCAATTAGTAATAAAATCAAATGATACACTGATTGATTTCTATTACTGGAATTTAAATAATCCTAAGGGAAGTATGTTTTTTAATTACCTGACAAAAACCAAAACGTTGATTTGGGAAGGAGATAAATATATAATTGACAAAGAAAATACATTTAGTGATTTAAAATTCTCTGAATATAAATTTGACAATTTTCAACAAGAAGACAGAGAAATCGATGGAACTGGTCCGATTTTATTCAACCAAGAATTCGGAATATTAGGAATTGGAAATGTATTTGGGCCTGAATTAATATTTTATCCGAATTTAGAAATATCAGATGTGGATAAAGATATTTTAAAAATATTGCACGATTAAAACGTTTTACAACACCTCATATTTTAGGACTAGACATTTAAGAAAAACAGAAATGAAAAGAATATTTTTAGGAATTATAATAAGTATAGTTTGTTTGAATTTAAGTTTCGGACAAGAATTACAAGATGGACAAAAAAGATGGAGTTCAAGTTCAAAACTCACCATAAATGATTTTAAAATCAAAATCAGTGATCAAAATAATGATGCTGTATATAGCCAATTTATGATTTCTCATTCAATTGGTGGATTTGACTTTATGAAACGGAATCTGAATCAAAAAATTGGAAATCTATTTTTAGGAAACGCATCTTGGATAGACACAACAAAAGTAGAGAGTATTGAAAAACAAATTGATTTCCAACAAATGCAATTTGACCTTGCTGAAATTCAAGCACGGAAATTCAGAAAAAGAATATTAAAAGACAAACGAGAAATTTCAAAAGGTTTTGACATTGTGAATAAAATCAATAACGAAACAATAGCGGAATTTTCTGTAATTCGACTTAAATTAATGAGAGAAACTGAAAGTGGACGAAATGAAAAAAAAGTTGCAGAATGGAAAGAAAAGATTGAGTCTGAATTAAAGGAATTGAATGAATTTAGGTTCGAGAATAAAAAGAAAATAAAGCTGAAAAAATAAAAACCAGTTGGCAACAAAAAACTGAGTTAAAAAGCAAATAATGAATATTATGCCAACAACTATAAGAACATTTATATTGTTATTCTTCATGTCATTTTTAATTGTCGCTTGTACAATTCAAAATTGGCTAATTAGGAAAAAATAATAACAAAGGAATATCCTGATGCAGAACTTAAGGAATACAAACCGTTTTAAGGAATTGATATAAAAAATAACCGTCAGCACCTTGAATAACTAATGGCTTGTATTCTCCTACTACTGAAAAGCCTAGCGGATTTTGTATTCGGTTTTTATTTGCTAAATTAGGAATTTAAAACACGCAACTTTCCATACACAATACATTAAAAATAATTAACCAAACCAAGAAACAGTGTGAAAAACATTAAAATTTTATCAATTCTAACATTATTTTTAATTTTTAGCTCGTGCAATGAAAAAGTATTGAACGAAAAACCAAAACCAGACGGAATTTGGAAACAAATTGGATATGGAAATATTATAGAATTGAACGACACAATTATAAGTGTATATAATATTTCAAAGCAAGATTGTAATTTATCATTTAAAGAACATATTTTAGATTTTGGTAAAGTAAAAAACTATACAAAAGACACGTTAACCATTCAGCACGGAAATGATGATTGGCTATTTACTAGATTAGAGAAGTTACCCAATCTCTGTAAAGCTTCAAACGAATTGAATAACAACCCTAAACATAATTTCCAAGTATTTTGGAACACTTTCAATGACCACTATGCATCCTTTGATATTAAAAATATTAATTGGGACGAAGTCTATGAAAAGTACGAACCTAAAATAAACGAGAACACTAATGATTTAGAACTTTATACAATCTTTAAAGAAATGATTGCGCTTCTTAATGATGGCCACGTAAAAATGGAAGTTCCCGAAAAAATCGAAAACGAATATAAAAATCAAATAGAAGAACAAGAAGAAAAGTATTCCAAATTAGACGAATTTAATCTCAATAAAGAAATTGCAGAATTTTATGTAGACAGTTTGCAAAATTATAATGCAGGAATGGTTCGTTACGGACTTGTAAATAATAATAATATAGGTTATGTACAAATCAATTCTATGCTAATGTTAGCTGACTATAATTTGGAGAAAAATTTGGATTTGAGAAATTTCTATGGTCAATATTGGGAAAAAGCAGAAAACAGAAAAGACGAATTACAAAGACAAGACGAAGTTGATGGCATCAACAAAGTGTTAAACTCAATAATTTTAGATTTACCAAAAGCGAAAAGCTATATTTTAGATTTACGCTTTAATGGTGGTGGAAAAGATGCAGTTGCACTCGACATTTTAAATCACTTTTCAGATACCGAAAAATTAGCCTACACAAAAAAAGCAAGAACAGAAAAAGGTTTTACGAATCCTCAAAATTTTAAAATTATTCCATCAAAAAATCATTTCAGTGGAAATGTATATTTACTCACAAGCCATTTAACAGCAAGTGCTTCCGAAATTCTTGTTTTGGCATCTCTAACTAATAGTAATTTCAAAAGAATTGGTTCAACAACAGAAGGAATTTTTTCTTCAACTTTAGATAAAGAACTTCCTAATGGTTGGGAATACGAATTATCTAACGAAGTTTATTTAGATTTAAATGGCAAAAATTACGAAAATATTGGAATTTCGGCAAATTACCAATTGGAATATTCAACAAACAAAGACGAATTTTTAGACCAATTATCAACTGACTTGAAAAACAAAAAAGACAAAGCAATTGAATTAGCAATAGAACTTGAAAAAAAGCAATCGAAAAAATAACAAAAGCACAATACCTTGAATAATTAATGGCTAATTCTCGCTTAATTACGAATAATCTCGAGGATTTTCTATTCAGTTTTTATTTTCTAAATTAGGAGCTTAACCACGAAACCTAACTCTAATCCGTTATAGCATATTGACTAAGATTATTTATTTAACTACAATACAATTTATTAAAATATAATGAAGATATTAAAATCAATAATATTAATACTAAGTATATCATTTGTGACAAATGCCAGAGAGTACAACATCTCTGATTATAATGCTGTTAATGATGGAAAAACACTGAATACGAAAGCAATTCAACAAGCTATTGATGATTGCACTTCATCTGGAGGTGGAATAGTAAATATTGATGGAGGTGGAATTTATGTATCAGGCACTATTTACCTAAAAGATAATGTTTCATTACACATTGATGGGGGTACTACTTTGCAGGGAAGTGCAGACTATTACGATTATACAAAGGATACTTATAAAATGATGTATCAATACAGTACCAACATGGATCGCTGTTTTATATATGCTGAAAACTCCAAAAACATAAGTATTGTAGGGACCGGAACTATTGATGGAAATGGCCATTTAGAAAACTTTGCCCAAGGTACGGGTCGCCCAATGCTAATTCGTATGTTAGAGTGCCAAAATATCCATCTCAACAATATCAATTTAATTAACCCAGCAAGTTGGACTTCCGTTTTTTTATACTGCGATAATATTGAGGTTTCAGGTATTAACATTCATAGTCGTGTTAATTTTAATGGAGATGGACTTGATTTTGATGGGTGTACTAGGGTTCGGGTATCAAACAGTAACTTCGATAACAGTGACGACTGCATCTGCCTTCAGACTTCACGCTCTGATAAGCCATGTAAAGACGTTGTTATAACAAATAATATATTTCGTTCTAAATGGGCTGGTATTAGAATTGGCTTACTTTCAAAAGGGGACATTGAATCAGTTGCTGTAAGTAATTGTACATTTAGAAATATTGAAGATGCTGGTATAAAAATACAACAAAACGAGGGTGGTGAAATGAAAAATATGACCTTTTCAAACCTAGTAATGGAAAATGTTCCTAGACCAATTTTTATGACATTTTGCCAACAACGAATGAGTGTAGATACTCCCAAAGGTCAAATAGAACCTATTAAGCGAATGCATGGTTTCTATTTTAATAATATAATAGCTGATAATTCTAAAGGCGATAAAAATTCAGCGATTTTTATTACAGGACTTCCTAATCATAAAATAGAGGATATCTCTATTAAAAACATTAGATTCATAGTTTCTGGCGGAGGAACAAAAATGGATGCTGCAAAAGTTGATTCTGTAAAAGAATTTACACCTGAGGTTATGGGTGTTCATTACCCTGAATTTTATTCGATTGGAACTTTACCTGCATTTGGAATTTTTGTTCGTCATACTGCAGGACTTCACCTTGAGAATATTAACCTCATAACAATAAATGAAGATAAAAGGCCTCCTGTGATTTTAAATGATGTGACAGATTTTTACAGCAGTTTTCTGAAAAAGAACGGAAAAAAAATTAGAGATATTGAAATTATAAATGTCAGTAAAAAAGAATAACGTGCTAAAACAATGTATAACCAAAATTGCTTAGTTCAGTAAAATAGAATGTTTATAAAACAAAAAAATATTAATTTCAAACATCGGTAAATCTCCAATTTTTAATCCGAACAAATCTTATAATAACCCATTGGCATTTATTAAATATGAAAATGAAAAAACCGATGAAATGGAATGAAAATTTCATTTATTTAACGCTAGCTTATTTTTTTATTAATGCTGCTTTCATTTTTCACGCAACTTCAATGAATGGAGGTAGTTCTTTAGGATATATTTACATTCTTCCAGTATTTTGGCTTATTTTTATTATAGGAGCTGGATTTTTCGCTTATAATAAACGAAAAACACTTTTTGATAAAAAGACTAAAAAATCATCGATATTATTATTGTCACTCTGTACTCCGATTCCTTATATAATAATCGTTCAGATTTTCGGATTAATTTTAATGATGTTCTGAATAATTCAAAAATAAAATTAAATATTACAAAGTAAAAAATCGGTAGTAATAAAACTACAGCCAACAACTCATAAAATTTATGCTTACTTTTAAACTAAATAATAAACCAACAAACATTCAACAAACGATTTGCTAGCACCGAAAAATCTCCGATTATTCAAACGTACAATTCATTTAAAAAACCGTTGCTCACAAGTAGAAAAAAATTGCAGTAAAAAGCAACTATGAAAAAAATATTAAATCTATTATCACAAATTGTATTAGCAATTATTACCGCAATTACCTTTCTTATAATTACTTTTTTTGTAACCTATAAATTTAGTCGTGAAATTATAGTTTCGTTAAATCCATTCCCTATTTATATTAGTTCTTTTCTTAGTTTTATATTTGTTCTGTTTTTTATAAAAAAGAAAAAATATTTTTATTCTACTATTACAATTCTTCTTCTCATTACTCTATTAAATTTCTTGATAAATAATTCTAAGCATAACCATTCAAATTTATTTTCGGAACATTTAACAACTTGGAGTAATACTGAACATACTACAACAATTCCTTTTTATAGTTCTGAATCAGGCCATATTTATCTGAAAGCAAAAATTGGAAATGAAACAAAATATATAGCTTTTGATACTGGTGCAGAATTATGTGGTTTTAATGAAAAATATAATGTTTTAAAAAACGATACTTTATTTATAATGCCCATTATAGATTCTAATGGCAAAAAAAATAAAATGAAAATTCATAAGCTAAAAAATCTTTCATTTGGAGCTTTAGCTTTTAAAAAAAATCATTTTGTTTCGATGAGTAGCGATATTTGGGAGAAAAAATGTGGAATATTTTATAATCAAGATTCAATTGCAGGAGTACTAGGTAACAATATAATAAATTGTTTTGTTTGGGATTTTGATATGTTAAATAAAACTGTAAGTATAAGTGAAAAAACAAAGTTACAAAACATTTCTAAAGCTGTAATTATTCCTTTAAATGAGATTGATAAAAAAAATTGGGTTGTTAAAATTAAAATAAATGGAGAGAAAAAAAAGGTAATATTAGATTCAGGTTGTGATGCAACTCTTTTTATTAAAGACACCTTAAATATTTCTAAAAATTATAAATACCTAATCAGTAGTAATACCTCAAAAGGATTATTCTCGTATAAAGATTGCATGGAAAAGAATGATAGTACAGAAGTTCTATTTAAAAATAAAAAAACAACTAGAAATATTTTTGTTAATTTAAAAATTGACAATACATTATTTAAAGATATATTGATAAAAGATTCTTCTTCAAATAACCTGTTAGGAGTTCCTTTATTTTGGGAATTTGAAAGAGTTGTTTTAAATTTCCCTAATAAAATGATGTATCTCTTTAATAAAAATAATGATACAAATACGAAAAGCATCACCAATATAAGTGATAAAATGAAAATAATCTTAGAAAAAAACTAGAGCCAAATAAAGTACATAAAAAATAGCTTACATACATTAAATTAGAATGTTTCTAAATCAAAAATACATTAATTTTAAACATCTGAAAAGTACGTTTTCAAATCTGCTACTTTCCATGTACTAACTCGTTAATTACATCCAAAATGAACATCCGAAAATATTCAAAAAAAGACCATATGGCATGTATGGAAATTATTAAAATTAATACCCCTGATTATTTTGGCGAAGATGAGATTCCTCTTTTTAAAGATTGGCTAGTAGCTCAGGAAGAAGGAAAACTCGCTTATTCTGTATCCGAAAAGGAGTTTTATTTCGTGCTAGAAGAAAATAATAGAGTTATAGGCTGTGCAGGTTATTTACTTGTGAAAAATTCAACTAAAATATATCTCTCTTGGGGAATGGTTCACCGTCAGTTTCAAAAATTAGGCTATGGAAAAAAACTACTTGAATATAGATTTGATTCTATTACTCAAAATTTCCCTAATAGCATAATTGCACTAGCTACCACCCAAGAAATTGCACCTTTTTTCGAAAAACATGGGTTTAAAACGATTGAAATTAAACCCAAATATTACTCAGAATCATTGGATCGTTATGAGATGGAAAAATAAATACTGTAAATAACAGCTCCTAAATCGCATTACAACTCCTGCAGGAGATTAACGCTGTTTAGCTTAAAACGTAGCCATACATAAAATGAATTTCCTAAAGGATATAACTAACAAAGACAAAATTAAAAACAAATATACTTTGAGTTATGAGGTAGTTCAGAATGAAAAAGAAAGTATCGCTAAAAAAGTAAAAAAAAACAAAATGAGGTTAAGAAACTTATTCATGTTAATTTTAACCCTTACAATTCTGATTACTTCATTGATTATATTTAAGAATTATAAAACTGAGAATCTGTATAATAAAGGAATAATTAAGTCAGCTATTATTACGAATATAATTCACAATAATTATAAAATGAATGATGTGGACGGTACATTTGTGAATAATTTCCTAATTGAATACGAATTTGAATTTGATAAAGGAATTGTTAATAGTTTTTATGAGATTCATAATAAAGATTATAATAAATACTTTGAAAATAGAGGAATTATTAAATGGCATTATGGAACGAATATATAAAAACGTCCTACATCAATACAAAACCAAAATTGCTGCATTAAGTAAAATAGAATGTTTCTTAATACTAATTTTATTAGTTTTATAAAACGAAAAACTGCAAAAACCATAACACGCCTTTCCACACACTAAACCGTTGGCAAGTAGAAAAATAAAAAAAATATTCACCTTGCAAGTAGAAATAAAAAACCCAAGAATCAATTGTTATAAATGCATGAGGCCTTCAAGCACATGTATTTGCAAACACATTAGTCCTTTCCAAACTAAAACTCGTTTTATAATTCTTATGCACCCGAAGGAGTACAAAAAAGAAAAAAACGGAACGGGACATATGACTAATCTTCAACTTGAAAATTCAGAAATTATAGTTGGTGTCAATTTTACCAATAATAATCGTGTAAATGAAATACTGACTAAAGAAAATAGTTGTTCTTTCCTACTTTATCCGGGAAAAGATAATTTCAACTTATCCATAAGAGAAAGTTCAGAAATAAATTCTTTTATGGGTAATAATCCACACATCTTCATTCTTGATGGCACATGGCCCTGCGCCCGCAAAATGCTTAAACTAAGTAAGAACTTACAAAAACTAAAAAGAGTGAGTTTTGATAATAAAATCAAATCAAAATTTATTATCAAGCAGCAGCCAGAATCTCTTTGCCTTAGCACTATTGAGTCTGTATATACTATCTTAAATTTACTTAAAGAAGGTAACTTAGAACAATGCGAGACGAACAGCTTCCTTATTCCTTTTGAAAAAATGATTGAGTATCAACTCGAATATATTCTAAACCCAAATAGTAAAAACTATTGTTCAACTGAGAACAGAGAGATTATTCCTAAGAACACATATAAGAAAAATACTGAAAGAAGTGTTATTTTTGAACAAGAATAGATGTATTATAAAAACTAACTATAACAATAAATAAAATTTAAACTAGCTAAAACAACAAACATTCAACAAGCAATTTGCTTCGTCCGAAAAATATCCGATTTTCCAGTTGTACAAATCTTATAAAAACTCGTTAGCGGTAATATGAAAAGCTCACTCAAAAAAAATAAAACAGAATGGTTTGTAAGAATTGTAAACAGAATTTTGATGGTAATTTTTGCAATAATTGCGGGCAAAATTCAAACATTGGGAAAGTTGACTTTAAATACTTGTTAGAGGAAATTTCTAATAGTATTTTTCAAGTAAATCGCGGAATTTTATTCACAATAAAAGAATTATTTACAAGACCTGGAAAAAGCATAAGAGAATATTTAGAAGGAAAGAGAAAAAAACATTTTAAACCTTTAGCATTTGTACTTCTGGCTTCTACTTTATATGTTTTAACAACATATTTAACAGATATGAATACATATTTGGGAGATTCTATGTTTGGAATAGCTGAAAGTCTGAGCAAAAACACTACTGATGCATCTGCGAGTGTGAAATTTTTGAATTGGTTAGCAAATAATAACGCATATTCTACTCTTTTATTTTTGCCAATTTTTTCTTTGGCATCTTATTTAGTTTTTAAAAAATCAAAATACAATTACTTTGAGCACTTAATATTGAATTTTTATATTACCGGTCAACAAACAGTAATTTATTTAATTTTTAGTCTTGTTTTTTTTAAAGGCTATTATATGCCGTCGTTTCCTTTTATACTTGGAATAATATTTAATTTTTGGGTCTTTAATCAGTTTTTTAAAAATAATAAGACTATTAAAAATATGCTGTTAATATTATTAACATATATCCTCTTTCACATAGAACTCATTATTTTGATTTCAATAATAACTGGAGTCGTTATTTTTAATAAATAAATAAATACTACTGCCAATAATCTATAATAATTTATGCTTAAATTTAAACTAGCTAAAACGACAAACGAACAAATCTTATAAAAACTCGTTGTAAAACATTCAAAATGAAACAAATTAAATATTAATTTATTATGGTAAAATTATTTCTTAGATCAGCAATCTTTCTTTTTTTTGGACACGTTGTATTTGCCCAATCTCATTCTGATAAGTTAAATGTATTGATTGTAGACGGATTTAGTAATCATAATTGGAAACAAACCTCTTTAGTTGTTAAAACAATTCTGGAAAATAGCGATTTATTTAATGTTGTTATTTCAACAGCACCTTATGAAAACGAACATAACGAATGGAAAAACTGGCGACCGAAATTTAAAGATTATGATGTTGTTATACAAAACACCAATAATATTCACAATAAAAATATACGATGGCCTAGAGAAGTAGAGAAAAACTTAGAAGAATACATACGGTCAGGTGGTGGTTTATACATACTTCACTCTGCGAACAATGCTTTTTCTAGGTGGGAAGAATATAATTTAATGATAGGATTAGGTTGGAGATCTAAAGATGAAGGGATTGCATTACAGATAAAGGAAAATAAAGAAATAGTTGAAATTCCAGTACATGAAGGAAAATATACCTATCATGGGCCCAGAAATGATGAAATTATTTATATCCTAAATGATCACGCCATTAATAAAGGTTTTCCTAAGGTATGGAAAACACCTGATATGGAGCTTTATAAGTTTGCCAGAGGCCCAGCCAAAAACCTTACTGTTCTTTCATATGCCAAGGACAATAACACTAATATTAAGTGGCCTGTAGAATGGGTAGTCTCTTATGGGAAAGGAAGGGTGTATAATTCATCTATGGGACATCTTTGGAAAGGCGACTCCTACCCCGTAAGTTATAGATGTGTCGGATTTCAAACAATCTTGATTCGTGCTACAGAGTGGTTGGCTACAGGAAAGTCATCCTATAAAATACCTAATAATTTTCCTACCGAACATAAGATAGAGTTAGTTCCCCTAGATCCTATCACTAAGAATTAAAACGAATTACAACAATGATAATCGTTGCATAAGGCAATAAAAACTGCGCCCTAGTGCGCGCTCACTTAACTAAAAGTTAGCAAATAATTTTTCTTGATATTATTTCTTGCCTTACATGCCATGAAATAAAAATTTCTTCATCTATAAACCTAGTATTTCTTTATATTTGGGGCTTCTTCTGCAACAAGGACAATGCATCTAAAAAAACTGCTATATTCAACAATATAGAATGTTTCTAAAACATAAATAACTTAAATTTATACATTGAAAAATTACGGTTTCAAAACCGCTATTAGCCTTATTCAAAACCATTGCCATTCATTGCACTCGTCCTGAATAAAGACTACATAATTTTAAATTTATGAAACATCTTTTGCTTATTACTTTATTATTACCTTTTTTTAGTTTTTCTCAAGTAGGAATTAATACCACAAACCCAAAAGCTACATTAGATCTAAGAGGTAACCCTTCTGAAATTACTATCGCAGATGGTGTAATAGCTCCTCGAATTTCAAGAATTAATTTAATTGCAAAAACGGCTTATTCAACCGATCAAATAGGTATTATAATATACATAACTGATTTAAGTGGAACAGTAAATACGCAAACTGAAAAAATTACTGAAATTGGTTATTATTACTTCGATGGTAACATTTGGAGATCTATGAATAGCAATACTAAACTTAGTTATGGAGATACCAAACAAGGTTTTCAATCAACAGACCATAATGGTTGGATAAAATTAAATGGCAGAGCTATTAGTTCACTAACGTCAACTCAACAAACACAGGCTACAACTTTAGGGTTTAGCTCCAATTTACCTGATGCAACCAATTCGTTTTTAGTACAAAACGGTACATTGTTAGGAACTGTTTCAAATTCTAATAATAAAATGATTGTACAAGCCAATTTGCCAAATGTTACGTTAACAGGAACTACAAATACCAATGGAAATCATAATCACGGATATTCAATTGATAGTTCTCCATGGAACTCAGGTGGCTCAAGTGTAAGTAATGTTACAAGTAGAAATAATGTTCCTACAAATGTAGCAGCATCTTTTGCAGGGAACCATTCTCATACAATAACAACTTCATCATTAAATGGTGGTGTTACACAAACAACTTTAGATGTCACTCCAAAAAGTTTATCAGTTAATACTTTTGTATATTTAGGAAATTAGCTAAATAATTTAGCGACTTTAATGAATGAATATAAATTTCTGATTTTTAGTAAGTTTGAAAAAAATAAAAACAAAACTGAATCCGGAATTTTTTACTGAAACGGAGCTTAAAAAATTTCGAGAATAAATCCTAACAGGATTTACGCAAGCCTAAAATAAGAAATCAGAGTTTTGATTGAATATGAACAAGTTGAAAAAACGAAATGGCAACAAGGTGAATAATTTATAGCTTGTTTTAAGCACACTAACAAAAATCCTAACGGAAATTTCTATTCAGTATTTATTAACTAAATTAGTTGTTTAAAATAGCTACCAAGCATATACTAACTCGCTGTAGGTAATTAAAAATCAAATTCAAAAAAATGAAATTAGGAAAAATTGTAACCATTATTTTAATCGGATTTATTGTAAGCTGTTCAAACAAATCTAAAAAAAATGAGGAATGGACAAAAATTACACGAGAGTCAAAAACGATTGATAACATAACTTACCATTTCTCATCCAAGATTCACATTTCTAGAAGAAATTCTGCAATTGAAGAGTGCCAAAATTCCATTACCGAAAATTTAAAGTTAATTAAAGAAACTGAATTTACAAATGAAATGGATATTGAGTTCTTAGAATCCAGAACAGAAATGTTAAAATATACTGGAATGGGAGCCCAAGGAATGGCTTTTCCTGATAGAAATACTTTTTTTACTTTATTAAAAGATAAAGATTCACCCATAAAACACGAAATGATGCATATGATAACTATGTATAAATGGGGAACTCCTCCCGAAACATCTACTTGGATGAATGAAGGACTTGCTACATATTCCGGTGGAATTTGCTCAAAATATTCATTAACTGAAATTTACAAATATTTTATTCAGAGTAAAAAATTAATTACTATGAATAAACTAGCTAATAATTTTTATGGGAATCCTGAAATGATAGCTTACAGCCAAAGTGCGTTTATATGCAAATTTTTAATTGATAATTATGGTTTGGATAAATTTAAACAAATATGGGTAAAAGGTTTTAATGAAATGATATCAGTATATGGATTTGATCATCAACAATTAGAAATTATTTTAGCTAAATATGTAAACGAAAAACACCCAACTAATATCGAATTTGATTGGGAAGAATTTAATGAAGGGTGTTAAAATAACCACCTACAATACATCATATAATTTATTCTTAAATTAGAACTAATACAAACGACAAATATCAATAAACGATTTGCTAGGGTATAAAAATCTCTAATTTTCCAGACATACAAATTATATAAAAAAGCGTTAGCATTAACGTAAGAGCAAGTTTATAAAATTAAAGAAAATGAAATAAATTATACAGCAGAAAAAACACGAAAAGCCAACAATGCTTTTTATTCATTGCTAGGTTCGGTAATTCTCTAATATTCTTTCTGTATCTTTAAATCTGATTTCCAGCACAAAAAACGCTAACGAACTTATTGTAACAAAATCAAAACTTTAAATCATTTTAGGTAATGCAACCTAAATGGAGTTAAAGAATAATTCGATAAAAACATCAACAAATGAAATTAATAAGTCAACTTGTATTACTGTCGTTGTTTCTCACTGTAATTAGTTGCAATAAATTAGGCGAAGAAAAAAAATCTTCATCAAATCATTTAAAAGCTCAATCAATAGATTCAATAAAAACGAAAAATGTGATATTTGAGAGTGAAGGAATTAAATTGGCAGGTACCGTTTATAGTCCCAAACATCCTCATTCAGCTGTTGTTATTGTACACGGTTCTGACCGAGTACCTAGAATGACAAAACTTGCTGAATTATATGCAAAAAATGACATTTTGGTGTTGACCTATGATAAACGAGGAGTTGGAGAATCTGGCGGAGTTTATGCTGGTCCTGAAGTAGGAACAAACAATATTAGTACTGATAATCTTAATCTATTAGCAAAAGATGCGAGTGCTGCTGTAAATATAATTCATCAACAAAATAAAGATTTACCTGTAGGTCTTGTAGGTTTCAGTCAAGCTGGATGGATAATTCCTTTTGCTGCAAATAAAAATCCACTAATAGAATTTATGGTTTTATTTAGTTGTCCTACCATAACTACTCTTGAACAACTCAGATTTCAGTTTTATACAAATGGGAAAACAGATTTTTGGGAAAATCATACAGAAAAAGATGTACGTGAACATATCAAGAACGACCCTGACAGATTTCAATTTAAAGCAACTGACCCAAAAGATGCTTTAAGAACCCTTACAACTCCAGGCCTCTGGGTTTTTGGTGAAAAAGATATTCAGATTCCTGTAAAAATATGTATAGAACATCTTAATAATCTAAAAGTAAAAGACAAACCTTTTGAATATGTCTTATTCCCATCTTTAGGACACAACACAAATAAAACAGAACCAATCAATATTTCTATTCATTGGATAAAACAAAAGGCTTTCAATATTACGAATAATGTGATAAAAAACACGCATTAGAATACCAAAACAGTGCCTACAAAATATTCTTTCTGTATCTTTAATCCTGATTTCCAGCACAAAAACCCTTCAGTATTTATCGAAACTAAATTAAAACTATAACCCGTTGTAATTCATTATGACCAATCTTTAACCAATGATAAAATTCTTAAACAGATATAAAAAATACCGGTAAAATAAGTATTGTAATAAATCGTAAAATACGTGAGAGTTTTACTAATTTAGAACTAACTCTTACTGGATTAACTTCTTTTATAAACGATAGCTTAACACTGCAACAATGTGTATTGATGCCATTATTGTTAATGATGTAAATTTTGTTAGATTATTAAAAATAATGGAACCTAACATTAATATTGATAATGAATCAAAAAACAACTATAACTTAATTTTAAATAATCAAAAAATAAAAAACTTACTTGCTCTTAAGTTAAGCCTTACTTATTCTGCAATTAAATATAGACAAGAATTTGGAGATGAAATAGATGATTTAATACAATTAGTAAAATTAGAATTGCAGAGAGAATAATAAAAAAAGTTCAACAAGTAATTTGTATCGTCCAAAAAATCTTCTATTTTACAAATCCGAAAATCTTATAAAAACACATGGTAGCTTATTTATAACAAACCTAAAATTTATTGATGAAACTTACATTAAAAAAAATAATTCACTTTCCTGTAATCAAAATAGTTTTAGGAATTACAATTTGTCTTGGAATACTAATTGGAATTCAAAATTTTATTACAAAACCTTTAATACATAACTTTATTAACAGTAAGCCAATTGGAGATACTATTATAAATTATATTTCTGTTATTGTTTTATTATTAAGTTATTTTTATTTTTTCAAAATATATGAAAAACGAGAAATTAAAGAACTGTCTAAAACAAATTTAAGAACAGAATTATTAGGTGGTTTTCTATTTGGTTTTTTTGTTTTATCATTGGTAATATTAATTCTTTATTTACTCGGTTATTATACCGTTGATAGTATTTCTGACTTTTCTTATCTATTAGCACCATTTTCATTTCTTGTAATTGCAGCTTTAATTGAAGAGGTTTTTTTCAGGCTAATTATATATAGAATTATTGAAAAATGGTTAGGAACTTATTTAGCTTTGTTAATAATATCTATAATTTTCACAGTACCACATTTGTTGAATGACAATGTTACATTATTGTCTGTTCTACTATTATTAACCTTTGGTTTTGCACATAGTATAATGTATACCTATACAAAAAGATTATGGTTGCCTTTTGCGTTTCATTTAGGATGGAACTTTGCGCAACCTTTTTATGGTTCTAATCTCTCAGGAACAGAAGAAGAACATATAATCAATTCCAATTTTAATGGGCCCATTTTACTAATAGGAAGCGATTTTGGTATAGAAGATTCTATTTTGTCTATAATTTTACTACTCATAGTTTGCATTATCTTTTTGAAATTATCAATAAGTAAGAATAAAATAGAAAAAACAAGCTACAATAAAGTACTGTGGTAAAAAACAAATAAAAATAGTTTAATTTTTCACTAGAGTACTTACCTAAAATTCCTTCACCGTACAATTTGCTTTTTAGCATAGTACTCTGTTCTATATTTATTAAAAGTTTCTGTTATTTAAAACGTATAAATGAAGTGAATCTTTTTCCCTTCTTCTATCCTAGCTATTCATTTTGTCTTGTATGAAAGTTCTTTGATTTTAATTTGATTAAAAATGAGTAAACCGTCTTAAATTTTAAATACTGAGCCAAGAACATTCTTAAATGTTCGTTCTATTAAATTTCTGCATATATTAATAAAAGTGGTTTAAAATATAATTTCCTACTTAAGTTCTTTGTTAAATAATCTAGTTTTTATAATGCTTTATCAAGCCATGAAGACTTGATAAAACACTAACTATATGTGAGAATAAATAGTTTAAGGATTTAAGTTACCGATAGCTTTTGAATAGGTTGCTTCACTAATTTTTACACTAGCTTTTGCCGAAATATAGTCAACTTTAGCTTTCTGCCATTGTACTTGTGCATTAAGCAAATCTGTAGTAGTGGAAACTTGCTCTTTTAAACGGTTTGTTTCTAAATTCAAATTTTCTTCAGCTTGCCTTAATGCTTCAATGGTAAAATGCAATTTGGTCATTGCTTCTTTTAATTTAAAAATAGACTGATGAATTTCAAGCGTCAACAATTCTTTTGTTTGATCTAGTAGAAATTCAGCATTGGAGACTTTTATTTGTGCTTGTTTGTTTTTTAAACTTTTTTCACCCCAGTGAAAAACCGGAATACTTAAAGACACCCCAGTATTAAAAGTTAACTCATCTTCTTGTTGTGATAAATGATTTGGATTCTGAAGATAGTAATTACCAAAAGCAGTAAGTTGAGGTTTGTAATCCGCATTTACAATTTTATTCTCTGATTCATAAATTTTGGTCATATTAGATAATACTTGAATCTCTTCACGGTTATCTATGCTTATATTCTGACTATTTATTAGGTCCATTTTCATATATTCATCAATTTCCTTATCTTCAATTTGTAAAGGGCTATTAATTTCTTTTCCTATTGATTGGTTTATAGCCATTTTCAGCATCTCAATATTATTACGAAGAGAAATATCACTAAGTTTCGCGTTATTTAGCTCAACCTGAGCCTTTAATACTTCATTTTTGGTTACTATACCACTTTCATAGAAGTTAGTTACATCAGTAACTACATCAGATAAGAAACTAATTGATTTTATACTTAATTCTTGTGTTTCAATTAACGAAACTAATGTCCAGTATTGTTCTTCAATATTTAATAAAACTTCTGTTTTACTTAGGGCTATTTCAGATTTTGAAATAGCCATAGATTTAACTGCAATTTTACGTGCTTGAGCTAGTTTTCCACCCATATATATAGGTAATGCAACACCTACATTTGCATTGTAACTATTCTTGTATTGTAAATTAGTTAACGCAGCAGGTGAATAAACTCCACTTGGTGTTCCGTCTAAATTTGGTAATTCAAAACCTGGAATATTCATTTGCATAGGGTCATTTGCATAAAGATAACTTATCTCAAAATCAGCGTTAGGTAAAGAAGCTCTCTTGGCCAATTTTAACGAAGCCTCACTTGATGTAAAACTAGCTTGTTTAACTTTAACTGTTTGGTTGTGTTTCAAGGCTTGTTTTTTACATTCGTTTAAGCTCAACGTTTCTTGTGATTGAACTTTAATACTTATTGCAAGCATCAATACACAAAGAAATAGTGTATGATTTATTTTTTTTGTCATTACAATTACTTTCTAATTTCTTATTGATTTATTTTTGTTCTTATACAGGATAATAAAAACTCATTTTCTTTTTGGAGCTTATGCTCTATCTTATTTAATCTTTTATGATCTAATATTTTTATAGTTTCCATTTCTATATAGTCAAATGTTGCTAAATGATCAGCAATAGTTAATACTTTTTCCTCTAAATTATTTGAATAAACTCTATCAACCAATTGTCTTTTGTATAGCGTATCAGGTTTAATTTCTTTTAATAAGAATATTAATTTAAATGGGTTTTTGTAAATATACTTGTTAAGTATATGCCCTCCTTTAGGTATATTTACCATATTCTTATTGTTATTATTAATAACAAAATCATTACTAATAAAACGTAGATCAGCAGACATGCTAAAATTGAAAAGCATTGTATTCACTGTTTTATTACTCATAAAAACAATTGCTTTTTTAAGTGATTTTATTTTTATAAACAATTCATCATAGGTTCTAAATACTCTAAGAATATTATCTTCCCAATATGCCCCTTTATAAAAAGCGTCCCATTTTTCTTTGTATTTTTCTAAAGAGAAGTTAGTATGGTTATTGCTAATTATTACAATATCTATTTCTCTACTTTTTTCAATTTCATCTAAAATCGTTTTTAATTTTTCTTTATGAGAATAGGTTTCATTTTCCAAGAAAATCATGTAGTCTAATTCTAATATTACAGAAGATTTATGGTAACGTATATTAAAATATTTATCTGTTGTATTTGTCATGATATCGATTTGTTATTGGTTTATTTTTTGAGGTGCATTTACTTTAAAGAAAATTGCATAAAGTAATGGTACAGCAATAAGTGTAAGTACAGTAGCAAACAATAAACCGAAAATAATAGTTACGGCCATTGAAGCAAACATAGCATCACCTATTAGCGGCATCATTCCCAACATAGTTGTTAAAGCTGCTAATATTACTGGTCGAGCACGACTGATTACTGCTTTTATAATAGCATTGAATGGTATTACACCTTCTTTTTCTAAGTTAATTTTAATTTGATCCATAAGTACAATTGCATTTTTAAGTACCATTCCCATAAGTCCTAGAAAACCTACAATAGCTATAAATCCAAAAGCATTTCCAGTAATAAATAAACCTACTGCAACTCCAATTATTTGTAGTGGAATTATTAAACTTTGGCGAACATTGTTAAATAACATTATAATTATAAGTACAATAAGTAGCATTGCTAAAGGGAAAAAAATACCCGTTGCTTCACCTGCTTCTTTAGATTTTTTATACTCACCATCCCACATTACAGAATAGCCGTCAGGTAATTCAATCGCTTCGATGTCTGCCTTTACTAATGAAAGTAATGTTGTTCCAGACATGTTTACATCAATTGGGTTGCATTGAACTGTAATTGCACGTTGTTGATTGTATCGTTGAATAACACTATTTGTCCATGAAAGATCAATATTCTCCACCACTTCTTTTAATGGAACTGAAGCGCTTCCCATTCTTGGCCACACACCTGTATTACTAATACTTTCAATACTGTTTTTTGAATCATTTTCAACTTTAAGTATAAGGGGTAGTTGCTCATTATCTTCACGATACATACCTACTATTAAACCAGAACTTGTTGAGCGTTGAATAGCCGCTCCTAAATCACTACGTGTAATACCAGTTCTTTTGCTTTTATAGGTGAAAATTCTGGACTCCATGTCATCACTTGATTTCTCCAATCATCTTGAATATCTATGCATTCACATAACATTCTTTGCTTTTTCTGAAAGTTGACGAAGAACTGCAGGATCTGGGCCCATAAATCGTGCTTCTACTTTATAAGGAATTGGAGGTCCGGCAATATAACCACTAATTTGTACTCTTGCTTCTGGGAAGTTTTCGGCAAAGTATTTACTAATTTCAGGTCTCACACTTACTGCTTCATCTGAATCATGTGTTTCAATCATTAATTGTCCAAAACTACTGTTGTAACTTTGGGTTATAGCCATAAGCATATAACGTGGTGGCGTTTGACTTAAACTTGTTGTAATATTTACAATTTCACTAACGTTTTCTGATAAATAAGACTCTGCAATTGTTAAATCTTTATCTACTTTATTAAGTGAACTTCCTTCTGGCAACCAGTAATCAACTACTAAATAAGATTTTTCTAATGGTGTAAAAAATGCTTGTTTTACATTTCCAAAAAGACCAAAACCAAAAATCAACAACATAAATAAAATAGCGGTTGAAATCCATTTATGTTTTATGATTTTGGTTAAACCATTTTTGAATAAGATATACATTTTAGTATCATACGGATCTTCTTTTATAACTTTTGGTGCTTTTAAAAAACGTTCATTAGTTATAGCCGACTGTGTCATTGCGAAAATCCAACTTAAGCTTAATGAAATAGCCAATACTAAAAATAAATCTCTATTTATTTCCCCAGCTGTACTAGGTGATAAAAATACAGGTAAGAATGCTAATATTGCAATTATAGTAGCGCCAAGTAATGGCATAGCTGTTAATCTGGAAACATTTAAAATAGCTTTCTTAGGGTTTAATCCCCTCTGAATATCAACCAGTGCTCCATCGGTTACCACAATAGCATTATCAACCAACATTCCCATAGCAATAATAATAGCAGCAAGAGAACTTCTATGCAAACTAATGTCAAAAGCATACATAACAACAATAGTTCCTAAAATAGAGAATATTAAACCGCTGGCAATTAATAGTCCTGATCTTATTCCCATAAATAACAACAATATTACAAATACAATACCTACTGATTCAATAAGATTTATAACAAATGTATTTGTTGCCGCTTCAACTTCTTTTGCTTCATTGTAAATTGGGTTTAATTTTACGCCCACTGGTAAATTAGCTTCTATTTGTGCTATTTTTTTATTTAAATTTTCATTTAAAATAATTACATTAGCTCCTTTTGCTGCAGAAATCCCAAGGCCTTTTGCTTCACTTCCATTAAAATTCATTGTTTCTTGAGCAGGTTCAACATACGATTTTTTTATTTCGGCAAAATCTTTTAAATAAAATTGTTCAGGCCCAACCTGTATAATAGTGTTGCTTATATCATCTATATTTCCATATGGAGAATTTCCACTAACACGTACATATCTATCTACTAATTCAATATTTCCACTAGGCGCTATATTGGTTTGTGTTTGCAGTGCTTGAATAATAAGCCCAGGATTAACACCTAGCTCTGATAATTTCGCATCATTTACTATGATATCTACGCATTCTGGTTGATTTCCAAAAAGTTTAATTTTCCCTACCATATCAACAGTAAGAAGTTCTTTTTTCATGTATTCTGAATATTCTTTCAGTTCTTCATAAGAAAATCCTTCACCGGTTATAGCATAGAAAGTACCAAATACATCTCCAAAATCGTCAATTACTTGAGGGGCAATTGCACCTTCTGGTAATTCTCCAGAAGCATCGGATATTTTATTTCGTAAAACATCCCATATTTGAGACATCTCTTCTGATTTATAGCGATCATTAATGTTTATTTCTACAATAGATAAACCTGCATAAGAACTTGTGGATATATAATCAACATATTCCATTTCATTCACAGCACGTTCTATAACCTCTGTAACTTCTTGTTCTACCTCATGTGGTGATGCTCCGGGGTATGGTGTTATTACTAAAGCAACTTTAAGTGTGAATTTTGCGTCTTCTAATTTCCCCATATTCACATAAGAAATAACACCTCCAAACGCTATTAAGAGCAGAAAAAAGTATATAACAACTTTATTCTTAAAAGCATATTCTGTAATTGATCCCATTTTTATAACTTATTTCCTATGTTTGATTTTGAATACTCCTCCATTTTTTTCACTTCCTGATTTTCAAACAAGTAGTTTACTCCAGCAGTTACAATGTTTTCTTTACCTTTTAATCCTTTAGTAATTTCTAAATTTCCATTTCCAAATATTTTACCTGTTGATACTTCTTTAGATGAAACAGTATTTGTTTTTTCATTAAAAACCCAAACATAAGTAATGTTGTTTTTTGTAAATATAGAAGATGGTGGAACTTGAATGTAAGATGCTATTTGTGAATTATTAGTACTTAATTCAAGATGAGTAGTTGTTCCTGCTCGAAGTTTAATGTCTTTTGGAGAATCTATTATAATAGTTATTGGAAGTGATTGCTTAGTAATACTAGTTTTGTTTCCAATTTCTTTTAATTTACCAGCTATACGGAATTCTTTACCTTCTTGTTTTACAATACAAGTATATTTAGTTTCATTATTTATTTTAGAAGCATCAATCACAGAAATCCAAGCGTTAATTTCATATTTAGACATATCAAGTAATGATATAATAGGATGACCTGGTGCAACTGACTCAAAATTATTTACAAATACGTTATGAATATAGCCTGCAAAAGGAGCTTTAATTTCAGTGTCTTTAAAGGCATTTAAGGCTGCATCATAATTTGTTTTTGTTATTTTATAACGTGTTTCAATTTGATCAAAAGCACTTTGTGATATACTTTCCTTTTCTATAAGATTTTTATAACGCTCATATTCTGCCTTTGCTAGTTCATATGAGGATTTTGTTGCTTCAATACCAATTTTAAAATCGCGTTGATCTAATTGTGCTATTACTTCTCCTTTTTTTACCTGGTTACCAACAACATCGTTTAACTTTACTATTGGGCCACCTACTCTAAAAGAGAGTTTGGTATCACTTAATTCGTTTACGCTTGCTGGCAAATTAATTTTGTTAAATTGTTGTTGGGATTTTGATATTTTTTCTATCCTAACAGGTCTTACTTTTTTTTTGTGTATTGTTGTTTCATCCTTACAAGATATCATTAAAGATATAAGACAAAGTGCTATTAAGCAGTTTTTAAAAATTCGAGTCATTATTATTGTTTTATTTTATTGTTTTAAAATGTATCAAGTAAACCGTATTAGTTTATATAGTTTACCTTAAAGATAAATTTTTTTTACTTCATTATTCCTTTAAAAAAAAGAGTTAATACTTCATCCATATCTTTTTTAAATTCTATTCTATTATTACAATTTAAAGTATGGTATTCAATTAATGCATGTAACGTTTTTTCTATAACGGTAGCTTCTGCATAATCTACAATATCACCTTCGTTAATCCCTTTTTCAAAAAAGCTAACGGAAAGTTCTCTAAGGTTTTTAATATATATATTATCGATCATTTCACGTATACGTGGATACTCAACTCTAATAGCGCTAATATGTATTAATGCAAAATCATCAAAACCTTCTAAAATATGTTGACTTAAATTGTTTAAGAGTGTTTGAAAAGGTTGTTTGCTTTCTAAATATTTTTCTATTCTAGCGTTGTTTGCAGAAATACCTTTTTTACTGATTTCAGATAATAAATCTTCTTTTGTGCCTATTATTTTATATAAGGTGCGCTTAGACATGCTACAGGCTTCCGAAAGATCGTTCATATTCCACCCTTTAACTCCGTACTTAAGTAATAGGTCTTTTGTTTTTTCAAAAACAATTTCTTCAATATGTTTATCACCAACTTTCATAAAAAAAACATTAAGTAAACCATTTATATATTTCTGGTTTACTTTGCAAAAGTACATTTTATTTTTACATTTCAAATGAATTTATTATAGAAATAAACTCTAATTTTAAACATTTGGCTAAATAATGATGAATAATTTGATAATTGTATTTGTTAAATTCTAAGTTTGAAAATTGATTGATTTTATAAACGTATTCTCTATAACGTTTTGTTTTGAATTCCCTTGGTAATTATATTTTATGTAACAAAAACATATTAAAAAGCCTAAAAGGTAGAGAATAAGTGCTTTTTTTTTACAAATTTTTATTAAGGAATTTAAAAGTTGTTTGAAATAGAGTATTAGCGAAATGGAATATATTTCTTCTTTCTATGGCATGAAAAAACCCTAGATAATTTAAATTTACCCAGGGTTTTTAACCAAACATTTCATTAAACTCAATGAAATTTTTTTATTTTTATAGAATACTAAATCTAATATCCTTGATTTTGGCTTAAACCTGGAGCCAATAAAATTTCTTGTGCAGGGATAGGGAATAAATAATCTTCCTTTCCAACAGATCCAACTACAGGAATATCATTAGCATCTTTAGTAGAAGCTGCCCATTCTAGTTTTTCTGTTCTAATTAAATCATACCAACGTCTTTGTTCAGCTGCAAATTCCCAAGATTTTTCATCAAGAACTTCATCTCTAAACTCTATAGCTCCTAAACCTGTACTTGGACTTAAATCATAAGTAATATTTGCCACTCTCCAATCTACATTATTTGCTCTACGTCTAACTTTATTCAACGCTTCGTAAGAAGAAGCATCTGGTCCAGATGACATTGCCTTGGCTTCAGCATACAACAATAAAACATCTGCAAATCTATATATCTCAAAATTATCTCCACCTACATGGCTTTTTGAATTATTCCAATCATAAGAACCTCTGTGTTTTTTATAATAAGGATGTCCTAAAGTAGAATTTTCCCACGAAATTCCATTATGCTCCGTTTTAAAGGTAACATCTTTTCTGTACCCTTCTGGAAATCTATTAAAGAAACCTATTTCACAAAAGAAATCTGCAAATCCTGCAGGTTCTTCTTTTTGAACAAAAGATCTACCTCCAGGTCTTGATGCTCCATTAGTTGAAACTTCAGCATTGGTAACAAATACCATCTCAAAAATGGTTTCTTTATGACTATCATAAGTTCCAATATCATCATATTTCCATAAATCAGCATAATCATCGAGTAATTCAGCTCCAGAATTTAACATAACGTCTTCAGCGTAACTTGCTGCAATAGCATATTTCGATTCATCTTTAATAGGCCAACCTGCCCAAGTAATATAAAAATCTGCTAATAATGTTTTTACAGCCCAGGCATCTGGATGACTAGCCTCAGTAGGCCAGCTTTCAGGCAGATACTTTGCCGCTTCTAATAAATCACTTTCTATTTGTTTATAAACATCTAAAACGGGGTCCCTAGTTTCATTTTCAAAATCACCTACGGTACTAGTAATTATTGGAATATCTCCAAAAAAGCGACTTGCATAAAAATGTGCCCAGCCTCTCCAAAAATGTGCTATTGCCACATATTCATTAATCTCATCTTGATTACCAGGAATTTGATCTTTAATCTCAATAATATTGTTAGCTTGTTTAATTACTTGATAAGGTAATTGCCATGCAGTAACATCAAAAAATAATTGAGATGGTGCTATATTATATTGATCAATAGGTGTCCATTGTGTTTTAGTAGTTGGCTGAGTTGTTAAATCATCTGCTCCAAGATGCATTTGAAAAGAACGATGCGTTCCAGGCATATGGCCACGGTTATTATATAAAGCTTTAAGTATACCATTTGTACCTATCCTTAAATCTTCAAAATTCTTATAAAACGATTCTTGAGACAATAAAGATTCTGGTTCTTCTTCTAAAAATTCATCGCACCCACTAAAGGTCAATGCGAATATAAATAATCCTATAATCTTGATATATTTTTTCATTTTATTCTTCTTTTAAATTAAAACTTCACGTTAAGCCCTAAACTTATCGATTTTGCATTTGGATATGTATCATCACCATCAGAAATCCCTTGAGATTGATCTCTATCTCCCGTAGCACTAGCCTCTGGATCATAGCCTGTGTAATCTGTTATTGTAAAAACATTTTGTGCGTTTATGTAAAATCGAAAACTATCGATACCAAACGCTGAAGTTGTTTCACTAGGAATCGTATAGCCCAAAGTAACATTCTTTAATCTAATAAAACTACCATCCTCAAGGTACTGTGTGTTTCCAGGATTATCAAAAGAAGAACTTGAATATGCCCACTGATTAGAAGATTCATTTGTTGGACTCCATGCGTTTAACAAATCAATATTAGTGTAACCTCTAGTTCTTTGATAAGAATCAAGATTTAATAGATCGAACCCTTGTACACTTTGAACAAACATAGAAAAATCAAAGTTTTTGTAGTTACCGTTTACATTTAAACCTAACGTATAATCTGGAGTACCATTACCTATTACAACAGCATCTTCAACAGTTATTAGACCATCACCATTCGTATCTCTATATCTTGGAGAACCTAAATCTCTACCATGAGCAGTTGCTAATGCCTGATCTTCCGTTCTATACGGCCCTTCATATATCAATCCTTGTATTTCAGCCAATGGCCTTCCTGTTCTTAAAACATATGGTATAACACCTGCAAAACTATTAGGTTGATATTGTTCTGATGTAACAGGTATAAAATTACCTAAGCCCTCTATACTCAATAGCTTATTTTTGTTTACAGATAAATTTGCGCCAATATTTAAATTAAAATCATCTTTTTGAATAATATCAGAACTTACCATAAATTCAAAACCGCTATTTTCCATTTCACCAATATTCTCAGTTACAAACGGATTTACATTTCCTGCCAAAAGTGGCGTAGGTCTTGAATATAATAAGTCAGATGTCTTTTTATAATAGTAATCTGCAACAACAGATAATAAACCATCAAACATTTCTAAATCAACACCTATGTCATACTGTGCTGTAGTTTCCCATTTTAAATCTGGACTTGCAGGATCTCCAAGTAATATTGGAATTGTTAAAGTTCCGTTTTCAACAGGAACCCCACCTGTTGTTGGAGCAATTAATGTTGAAAATGTTTGATACGGATTAATAGATTGACTCCCCACTTTACCATAACTTAAACGTAATTTAAATAGGTCTACATTATCAGAATCTTCTAAAAATGCTTCGTTAGATAGTTTCCACGCAAAAGCAGCAGATGGAAAATAAGCCCATTTATTACCCTTTGCAAACTTAGAGGAACCATCAGCTCTCATGGAAGCTGTAAATAAGTATGTGTTTTTATACCCATAATTTACCCTCCCCATAAACGATGCTAGTTGAAAGTTTCTATTTTGGGCTTCATTTGTTGAAGCAATACTTTCTGCTAAATTTAAATTTCTATATCCTAATGTAGTAGAAATAAAATTAGTTGCATCAATTTGAGTTTGGGTATTTTGTACTGATTGAACCTCTTGAACAGCTGTAATATTTAATGAATGATCTTCTCCAAAAGTATTACTATAGTTCAATTGGTTAGTAGCTTGTAAGCTTAAGTTACGCCTGTCAATTATTCTAGCTGTTGATGTACTTGGCACATCACCTGGCAAATACCTAAAAAATCTAGAACTATTACGATTCGATGTAGACGCAGCCCCTGTAAAACTATAGGTTAAATTTTCTACAAGATCTAAATCCAATCTAACTAACCCAGCCATTTGGTTTGTAATTCCATCTGTAATCTCTTCATTCATTGTAAATAAAGGATTATCTAAATTATCTCTTCCAATATGGTGAGCAAATGCATAATTCCCTTCATCATCATATTTTTGAGATAAAGGAGAATAAAAAGACGCTGCATTAACACCTATATCACTACTTTCTCTTTCAATTCTAGATGCATTTACATTTACGGTTAACTTTGCCTTATCACTTAATTTAAAATCTAAATTTGAACGCAATCCAAATCGCTTATAGTTATCATTTTCTACAATGGCTTCTATGTCATTATAAGTAGTAGAAACATAATACTTAATATTATCTGAACCACCTTGGGCAGAAAATTGGTAATCTTGTTTAAGACCTGTTCTAAAAATTTCATCAGTCCAATTTGTACCCAACGAAGGGTCGTCTAAATAAGCTTGTTGCTCTGTATCAGTAAATGATCCGGGAACAGCTAAATTTGCTATTTGGGTATATTCATAAGGTGTTGGTATTCTAATATCATTAACTAGACTATCAAAACCTATGTTAGAATTAAAAGACCAAACTGTAGTCCCTGATTTAGCTCTCTTGGTTGCTACTAAAATAACCCCATTTGAACCTTGAGAACCATAAATTGCTGTAGCTGAAGCATCTTTTAACACCTCAATTGATTGAATATCATTTACACTTATACCGCTCATATCAGCTCCAAGAACACCATCAACCACATACAGAGGAGAATTGTTACCTTGCAGTGAGTTTGTACCTCTAATTCTTACACGCAAAGCTCCATCTGGAGAACCACTTGTACGCTGAATTGAAACACCTCCTACTTTTCCTTGAAGCGCATCTTCAATTCTTAATGAAGGTTGTTCAGCAATTTTAGCTGATCCAACACTTGTAACAGCACCCGTTAAATCTGATTTACGTTGAGATCCATACCCTACAATAACCACTTCATCTAATGAACTTACATCAGAATCTAAAAATACACTGATATTCTTTTGATCAGTTACTACTATTTCTTTTACCTTAAAACCCATATAAGAAAATAATAAAGTGTCATCTTTATTAGCCTCAATGGTGAAAATTCCGTCAAAATCGGTCGTTACTCCTTTGGAAGTACCTTTAATTGTGATACTTACACCTGGTAATAATTCATTGCCCTCGGAGCTCATTACTTTACCAGTAACACTAATCTCCTGTGCTGCAAGGATCCCAATTGAACTTAGGATAAGCACTAAAGTTAGTTTCAGTTTTGATAATTGTTTCATAAAAAATTTGGTTTTATTAAAATTGTAGCTCAAAGAAATAACTTAGATTAACTCTTTCAAACAAAAAACTGTAAAGAACCGTAAAGTAACCGCTAAGTAACGGTTAACTTATCAGTTATTACTCTAGTAAACAATACATCTACAGCCTAATAGAGAACAACGTTATAACAATTAAGCATATCACTATATAAAAAATTATAATAAAATTTAAATTTTGTTCTTGTGAGTACTTTAAATGTATTCAAGAATTCAAAACACTAATAATCTGTTAATTAAGCGTACCTAAAGGTTATTTTAATCAATCATTTCTCGTTCTTTAATTTAATAGAAACACAAAATAGCTTATTAAACTGTAATAAATATTTAAGTGATTATAATCCTATATATCAAAAGAATGAATATCCAATCTAACTTATTGTTCACAATTACAAGAAGAAAAAATATTTAGGACTTTAGGAATTAGAATCTGTAGGGAATAATTGATATAGAATCATTAATCAGAAGGATAAATATCATTCACTCTTAAAATAATCCTACCTCGAAAGAAAAAATTAATCTTCTCCATTAAAATAAGCATCAATTTATTTAAATATCCTTATATAACTTCAATCTCTCACCATATTCAAGATTAGGATCATTTAAAATCAGTTTTCTGATGCTTTCCTGAAGTACTTCTTCCGTTCTTTATATTAATTACATATTCTTTTTAAAAATCAGCACCAACAACTGTTGTTTCTTGTTGGCAATCACTAACGAATCTTGGTTCCCCCCAATTTAATTACATTTAACAACAGCTCTTACAACTTTTTGAAGTCCATTATTAGGCCCTTCAAATTTAGTAACATGACTTTCATTAAAATCAATACTATATTTAGAAGTGTATATTACACCAGCTATTGATGGTCCTTCAAAACTATCTCCATGCAGAAATTCAGATAACACATTTTTTGTAGTTAACCCTTTTAAATTACATGGTAAATAACGGTAATGTTTGGGTTTCACCTGCGCTCCAGTTTCTGCATAGGTAACTTTTACATCTCTAATAATTGAACGAGAATCAAAAGAACCAATACTAGTAATACCATATGCTTTTTCATCTTTTGAAATAAACCCACCTTCAATTCGTACCGCTGCACCACAACGTACACTTGTAATATCTCTAAGATCAACTATACCATTAGCCATAAAATGGGGAGATAACATTATTGCCGCATTCCCTTCTGTGCATCTTACATTTCTAGCTACAATATTATCTATAACATTTACAGCATCTAACGTTCTCAAATTTTTATTATGTGGCTCCAAACGCAATGTTGCACCACCAATTCCGCTTATATTACTATAGAATATATTCTTTCCTAATTGCATTTGAATTAAACCATATCCATAATCAGAATTTGTAGTATTTGCATTTTTTAAAACCCCATTTTTAGGGCCATAAGCTCTATTATTTATTGTTTCTCCGTTAAAAACAAATGCTGAAAATTGAGTGTGATTATCTAAAATACTAACGTCAGAAACTAAAAAACCATCTGCATTTTTAAAAATACAAAACCTAAAACCTCTACCCAATGGTCTAACATAGTTTAAATCCACTGTGAATTTTCCGTTTGTACAATAAATACCTGTATTTCTTAATGGTACATTCTTATTTGTACTTGTAAATGAAAACATTAACAACGCTTTTTTACCCAAAGCAGCAAAAGGTCTTAGCACTGCATCCTTATCTATTTCAATATGAACATCCTTTTTTAAAGAAACCTCATTAAAAGAATAGTTACCTTCAGGAATCACTATTTTCCCACCTCCAGCATCCGACAGTTTATCAATTGCCTTCTGAAGTTTTTCACTATCATCTGTACTAAAATCATTATCTACATTGTACTCTGTTTTAAAATTGACTGTTTTCTTAAAAGAAGTAGGTAATGTGTAAAATTCTCCTTTATTTGTTGATAATAATACCGATTCTAATTCAGTTTTTACTTTATCATTTTGAGTTTTTGTTATGTTTAATTTCTTAGAACAGCTAAAAAATAATACAACTAAAAATAATACACTTAAGTATTTAATTATTCTTTTCATGATTCTAATTCCTTAATTTTAAATAAATAATAATTTAATGTACTTATTAGTTGAGTTTATGATATGGTTTACATTACTACTCTTCAAAAGTATTCATAACAAAAAAACAACTTGTCTTTACTATTCATTTAAGTGTCGCTATGAGTCAATATCCTTGTTTATTAAAAGAGAAACAACACTTTCTTTTAATTATTGAAAACAAAAAACGCAACATTTTAAACTTGTTAAAATCTTGCGTTCAATAAAACACAATTACTTCTCAAGAGTTTAAATTTGCTCTCAGTTATTGTAATTCCGTTAATGTTTCTTCTCCTTTGTAGAAGGTACTGCAAATGAAAATGTTGGATAACCACCATTATCTAAATCACCGTCACATTCCTTAAGAAGAATTGCTTTTAATTCTTTTACTTTATTTGGATACTTTTCGTTCAATACATTTTCTTCTCTATAATCTTTTGGAAGATAATACAATTGAAATACTTTCTTCTTATTTTCATATCTTAGCTTCCATCCTTCTTTAGTTACAATTCCAGGGCCTGTTTTTGATGAAAAAACTGTGTAATCACGCTCATCACTTTTACTACCTAACAATGTTTTTGAATAGGATTTACTGTCCTTTTCATGATAGTTCTTACCTCCTATCAATTCTGAAAGTGTATTTAAAATATCATAATTTGCTACCAATTGGTTACTTTCTGTACCCGCTGCAATCTTACCTTTCCAAAACCAATACAACGGCACCCTAACTCCACCTTCCCAGCTAGCTCTTTTTAAACCTGCCATTCCATTATTCCCATCAAATACATCTCCGTTGATATCACTATAGAACTTCGTTTTTACATTATCAAACTTCCCTCCATTTAACATACGTTTTCCATCTTCAGTTCTTCCTGTTTGAAGTGTAGGTACTTCATGTCCATTATCACCCGTAAATATTATAATAGTGTTTTCTAAAAGGCCTAATTTATCAAGATGATTATATAGCTTCCCAACACTATTATCTAAAATTTTCACCATGGTTCCAAATTCTTTTTCTATCTCGGTTAAGTCAGGATTGTTTTTTAATTCAGCATCCACTTCAGGAACAGAAACAGGCCCATGAGGCAACTGACTAGAGTAATACATAAAGAAAGGCTTATTCGTTATTTTAGGATTATTCTCATCTATAAATTTTAATGCTTTCTCCATAAATACATATTCCGAGTATTTTTCTTTACCCGTCATATCCCATCTCTTTTTATAATTTTCTGGTGATTCCCGTGAAAATGTAACCCCACAATCAACATGGGTATTCCCAGGTATTTCAATCAAATTTCCGTTTTCAAATAAAAATGGAGGATAAAATCCATGACATCTTCTATGATCATAATATCCAAAGTGATAATCCCAATCATGACTCTTTATTCGCTCAGGTGATGTGGCAAATCCCCATTCTAATTTTCCAAATTCAGCAGTTACGTATCCCTCATTCTTAGCTACAGTTGCTAAAAAAACCTCATTTTCACCAGCAGGAATAGATACTTTATCAATTTTTTTAGAAAGCTCAGCTACATTTATTTCATTAGCTGGTTTCATATACACTCCTCCTTGAGTAAAAGACCAAGGTTGTAAATGAGCATCATGCATACCACTTATTAAACTTGCTCTTGCTGGTGCACAAAAATTGCATCCATATACATGATTAAAACGCATTCCTTGATCCGCTAATCTATCAATATTAGGAGTTGTAAAGTATTTCTGTCCATAATTACTTAACATTCCTCTTCCCATATCATCAGCATAGATTAATATGATGTTTGGTTTTGTACTTTTCTTTTTCTGTGCTTTTATTGCTGTTGTTGTTAACAAAATTAAGCAAATTATTAATTTGAATATTTTCATCTTATTTATTATTTTTCTTTGAAATAAATTTGGATTTATTTCCTCCTCTTATTGCGTTAAATTTAAAAATCAATTCTTGAAGTTTTTCTTTATTAATTTCCGCTAAATTAATCTGTTGACTCGCATCTTCTTTTAAGTTATACAACTGATAATTTTTTGAACTTCCCATTTCAATATTTCTTTTAATAGCAGGCCCCTTATAAGGAGGAATCATAACCCAATCCCCTTCTTTATAGGCCGTTTTCGTAATTGCTTCAATTACTAAACTTTCTCTTCCTTTATTAGATTTCCCTAAAAAAACATCTAACAATTCTTCACTATCTTTTACTTTAACATCACTTCCTACAAATTTTGACAACGAAGATAATAAGTCTATTTGACATACCATTGCATCAGAAACTTTAGGTTCAATTGTTCCTTTCCAATAAGTAAAAAACGGCACATGTGTTCCTGCTTCAAAAAGGCTATATTTCCCACCTCTAAATTCACCTCCAGGAGTGTGTTTCCCTAATTTCTCTTCTGCATCATCGTAATAACCATCATTTAAAACAGGTCCATTATCACTAGAAAAAACTATGAATGTGTTTTCTAATAAACCCTCTTGTTCTAAGGTTTTTATAAATTCACCAATACACCAATCTGCTTCTAAGATTACATCTCCTCTTGGCCCCAAACCCGATTTCCCTACAAACCTAGGATGTGGTGTTCTTGGCACATGTGGTTGTTGCATTGCATAATATAAAAAGAAAGGTTCGTTTTTATGTTTTTTTACATAATCTTGAGCACCTTCTAAAAAATGGTCTGCCATGTCTACATCCTTCCATTTCGCACTTTCACCACCTTTCATATAACCTATACGAGAAATACCATTTACAATACTCCCATTATGTCCATGATGCCATTTCATAGTTGTTAATTCAGGGTTTTCTAGACCCGTAACTTGCCCTTCAAAATTATCTTTATTTCTAACCTCTATTGGATCTTTTGGATCCAAACCAACAACATTTCCATTTTTTATATAAACGGTAGGCACTCTGTCTTGTGTTGCAGCCATTATATAAGAGTAATCAAAACCTACTTCATTTGGTCCTGGAGTTATTTTATTATTCCAATTCATTTCTCCAGCACCTAAACCTAGATGCCATTTTCCTATAATTCCTGTGTAATATCCATTTTCTTTTAACATTTTAGGAATTGTCATTTGATCTGTTTCAATAATTAAAGGTGCAGATCCAGATAGTACTCTAGCATTTTTCTCTCTCCAAGGATACTCTCCTGTCAACAAAGCATATCTACTTGGTGTACATGTTGCAGAGGAAGCAAATCCATTTGTAAAACGAACTCCACCCTTCGCTAATTTATCAAGATTAGGTGTCTTTATTTCCGTTGCTCCATTAAACCCAACATCTCCATACCCCAAATCATCTGTATAAATGATTATGATATTAGGCTTTTCTATTATTACTGCTTTCTTATGCTCTCCCATACTGCAAGAGACTGCAAGTACAGCGGATAATACTATCAAATATTTTTTGATCATAACTTTCTATAAAAATTAATTTAAATACTTCTGAAATATTTTTATTTGAGGCCACTTTAATTTTGAGTCTTTTAAATTTGTTGGCTGATTTGCTCCAAAGGTACTTCGCCCATTTTTGATAATTTCAGCCAATTCCTTTGTCAATTCTTCTACAACTTTAGGATACTGGGAACTAACATTTATCGATTCAATTGCATCCTTTTGCATGTTAAAAAGCATTTTAGAAGAACTATTTACAATTGGCTTATCTTTTGGGTTGATACGATGATCTCCTCCATCTTCAGCAAAAACTAATTTCCACTTACCTTTTCTTATGGCAAAACTTCCATCTCCAGAATGATGTACAATTGCACGATTTATATTTCCTTTAATCGATTTTCCTTTTAAGGCAGACAAAAAACTCTTACTATCTTCACCTATATTATTTGGTAATTCTTTATCAAATAATTCTGAAAAAGTAGCTAACAAATCTGTTGTACAGATTGCTTGCTCATATTTTGTATTTGCTTTTACATTTTCTGGCCAACGAACTAAAAATGGTACACGATGCCCTCCTTCAAAAAGAGATCCTTTACACCCTCTATAGATTAAACTTGAATAATGACCTTTTGCTTGCATTTCATTAAACAATGCCTTCGATGAAGTTCCGTTGTCTGCTGTGTAAATAACTATTGTATTTTCTGAAAGATTTAGTTTGTCTAATGTATTTAGTACTTCTCCAACAACCCAATCTGTTTCCATACAAAAGTCTCCATGAAGATTTAAACCACTTTTCCCTTTAAACTTTTCACTAGGAACTATGGGTGAATGTGGTGAAGGAAGTGGAAAATAAACAAAAAATGGTTCATCTTTGTTTTCCTCAATCCATTTACAAGTTTTTTTAGCGAAAGTAGATAGCACCTTTTCCTGAACATAGTCCTTAGATACCCAACCAGATTGTGCATCAATAATATGACGTTTTTGTAGTCCTTCTGGATTCAAGTTTTCAATTTCTCCTAAAGCAAAATCGTTTTCAATAAATGCATGTGGAGACATATTTAATGATCCTGCTATCCCATAATAATAATCAAAACCAAATTTGTTAGGTCCATATTTTATAGGTGCTTTAGGAATTACTGATGTAGTATTTAAGCGTCCTCTTTTATTATATTTTGGATTCTCAACAGTTTTCCAGTCCATTCCTAAATGCCACTTCCCAATACATGCTGTTGCATAACCTTGCTTTTTTAAAAAAGTGGCCACTGTTTCCCGCTCTATATTAATTAAATGTGGACTTAGGCCTGAAAGAACTCCTTTTTTAAGAGAAGTACGCCAAGCATAACGTCCCGTTAAAATTCCATATCGCGTAGGTGTACAAACACTTGAGTTTGTGTGTGCATCAGTAAACATCATTCCCTCCTGCGCTAATCGATCAATGTTTGGAGTAGGAATTTTCCCTTCCTTATTGTATGCTTGTACATCACCAATCCCCATATCATCAGCTAAAATGTAAATAATATTTGGTTTTTCAACTTCCTTTTTAATAGGCTTTTTATTGCTACTACAGCTTAACCCACAAAATATTACAACAATTGCTATTAAATTTTTTAATACTCTTATTTCTTTCATTTTTATTAAAAATTGTAGGTACTCTTCTTAAATTTTAACAAACTTATTATTCATATTATTAACTTGAATAATATAGACTCCGGGATTCAAACCAGCTATGTTTATTGCTTTGTTTTTATAGACTCCTTTATCTACGATTTTACCAAATAAATCATAAATTATATACGGTTTATTACGCTCGTTAAAACTCAATAAAATAGTTTCACTTGAAGGATTTGGGAATACAATTATTTTGTTGTTGACATCAATATTTTTAGAAAATATACCTTCACATTCTTTATTTGATGCAACCTCCAACCTATCTCCAGCATTAACATCAATTTCAAAATTACTTAAAGATGTATTTAACACTAAATTCCCATTAATTAATACACTATATGGAGGTGTACCTTTATTTACACTTATGGCAGCTTTGTTAGATTTAACTGCAATTTTTCCTGAAATTGGTTCTGCCTTTTCAACTTCAACTTTAAAACATCTTTCAAAACACTTGTTAGGTATTGAAATACAAAATTCATAAGTATCTGTTTCTAGATTCTCAAAAACAATCTCATCTGTAAATTTGTATTCAATATCATTTAAATAAATCTTGTAATCATTCTCTAATTTTGCCTTAATTTCAATTTTACCATTATTTTGATTAGGACATGTTTCTCCAACAACTTTTATTGAAAAATTATCATTTTCAATTTCTTCTTTTTCAATAACTTTACTAAAATCATAAGCTTCTACTTCATAATCTAAATTGTGTGTACCTATATCTGAAATCCACTCTGGCCCTGTATGATTTAAAACCCATTCTTCTTTTTTTACTGCAGCCTGCTTTGATAAGACTTTTTCTTCGGCCTCTGTTAGTTCGCTTGGAGGACGAATACTTGGAATTTCATTAGAAATACAAGATCTTGTAATTGTACTTTCATCTATATTCACTGTATATGATTTGGCTTGGTTAAGAACTATCCCAACTGTTGGACCACCAGTAAAATGTTTAGTTCCTTCTAACGTTTTTAAGTTTTCAAAATCAGATTCTGTAAATGATAATACATCTGTACCCCATTTAAATTGGGCTTTATTACCATTAATTGCATGAATATTTTTAATTGATGAATCACTACTAAAATATCCTGATGTTCTAATAGGTGAGTCTTCCTTTACATGACCATCACCAAAAGACACAGCTCTTGAACAACCTATTGATGTTACTCCATCTACAGTAACCACTCCATTTTTTGCAGAATGTGGCCCCATTAAAAGTGTAGCTTTTCCATTTTCACAAATAATGTTTTTAGCCGTAATATCATATACTCCAACATTTATATTATTTGCTCCAACCTCTAGCCGCAATGCAACTCCACCATTCGCGTATAAATCCTCAAAGTGTATACTTTGCGCACCATGACATTGCACTAACGCATAATCTGGACTCACTCTATAATGTGTAATATTTCGCAAAGTACCATTAGTTGGTCTTGTAACTTCCCAACCTTCTACTTCTTCTGTTGTGTTTGTTTTAATAGGTGTAAATGTCATGGCTGAATAAGTGGTATTATTATCTTTAATCACCATATCCTGAATAAGAAAATTCTTAACCATTTTAGCGATAATAACACGTTGCTTATCTCCTATTTTTTGATCATATAAATCAACCGTAAAAGTACCTCCATCAGCTCTTAAACTAACATTTTCAATGAATTTATCACTTAAAACTTCTCTTCCTTTACTGTTTAATTCAATATGAAAAAATGTAAAAACAATACCAGTATCAATTTTAGGCCTAATAATAGTTCCTGACTCTATTATTACATGCACATTAGATTTCATTAGAATATTATTAAAACAATAAATTCCCTTTGGAATATAAACAATCCCTCCACCTTGTGCCTCTACAAAATCAATAGCTGCATTTACATTATCTGCCTGTTGAATTTCGGCATTATCATCAACTAAATTAAAATCATCCTTTGCATTTACTTTTAAACCATTTAAATCTATAGTTTCTGTGTATTGAGCATTTACCGTTTCGAAAAACAAAAACAGCATTAATACAAGTAATCTAAGAAAATGAATTGTTTTAATAAACATAGAAATTAGTATTGAATATTAGTTACTTCTAAAATGAATAAGCTTTGGCTTCATAATCTTTTACAACAACACCTTTATCTGAAATGAATTCATCTCCAGGGTGAGCTTTCTTCCATAATTTTTTCTCTGTACCCCAATTTTCTTCTCTCTTATCAGCACGTGTAATAATTGGCTTATCATTATGATGTGGAAATCCTTCCATTTTAATATTCTTTCCTATATTAATTGAATACGTAGTTGGCCCATAATGTACAGCTGTCACAGATGGCCCTTCATAAAACTTCCCATCAGAAAATACTTTTAAATATTCGAAATAATCCGATACTTTCGGAAACTCTAATAATGTAGGTCCTTTAACTTGGGCCGATTTTCCGTAAATAGCAAGAATATTATCAATTGAAGAATCTTTATGGAAATAACCAGGTGTTTGGTCTGGTGCATCTTTTTTCACACCACCATCACCAATAGTTACAGCAAATGTTGAGCCAATAGAAACTACTCCGTCAACTTTAATAATTCCATTTTTTGCTGAATGTGGTCCTAACATTACAGCACATCTTCCGTTTTTATTGATAATATTTTTAGCTGTTAAATCATAAACACCAACATTCTTATTATTAGCACCTACTTCTAATCTAAAAGAGACACCACCTTCAGCATATAAATTTTCAAAATGAACCGATTGTGCACCATGACACTGCACTAAACCATAACCAGGACTTGCGTTATAATGAGATATATTTTTTATTGTTCCTTTTGTAGGTCGAGATACTTCCCAATCTTTTACATCTTTTACTTTTTCATTAGAAGGGGCTAAAGTTATACCACAATAAACAGAATAATTATCTTTCACAATCATATCCTGAATTAGAAAGTTTTTAACCATTTTAGCAATTATTGCGCGTTGTCTGTCTTTATATTTAAGTGTATGATAATCTACAATAAAAGCTCCTCCGTTTCCACGAACACTAACATTCTCTATAAAAGACTTGGCATCGTTTTTTTCTGTTTTTTTGTCTACTGAAAAATTAAAAACAACGCCTGATGTAGGTTTAATAACTGTACCTTCTTCAATTAATAGATGTACATTAGATTTTAAATATATGCCTGAAAAACTATAAACTCCTTTTGAAATTTTAATAATACCGCCTCCTCTATTACTTACATCCTCAATAGCTTTATTTAATTTTTCGCTTTGATCACTCTTCGCGTTATCATCTTTTAGATTGTAATCTTTATTTAAATACTTTGTAAACCCTTTTTGGTTCATCACTTCTTTGTATTGCGCATTAACTGAAGTTACAGTTAATAACAACAAAACAGAAAAACTTAAAATTTTAACTATTTTTGAAATCATAATTTCACTATTTATAGATTCTTATTTTTTTTTAAAATTATATGCCTCAGCTTTATAATCATTAGCAAGAACACCTTTGTCTGATAAAAATTCTTTGCTAGTGTGCGCATCTTCCCAAGTTTTCTTTTCAGCTGACCAATTTATATTTCTAATATCTTCATGATGCATAATTGGTTTATCATTATTATAAGGAAAACCTTCCATTGTTACATTTTTAATTTTTAAACTAAAAGTTGTAGGGTAATATTCCACTGCGCCTATTGAAGGTCCTTCAAAAAACTTATAATCAGAAAATATTTTAAAAGAATCAAAATAAGCTTCAGCATTTGGATAACTTGGTATAGCCATACCTTTTACTTGTGCATTTGTACCATAAATAGCACGAACATTGGTAATTGAGGAATCATTATGAAAATATCCAGGAGTTTGATCTGGTGCATTTTTTTTAACATGGCTTTTTCCAACTTTTACAGCGAAAGTAGAACTTATTGAAGTTACGTTTTTAATAGTTACAATTCCATTTTTAGCAGAATGTGGCCCCATCATTAAGGCACATCGTCCATTTTTATTAATAATATTTTCAGCAGTTAAATCGTAAACACCTACATTTTTATTATCTGCACCTACTTCTAATCTAAGAGATACACCACCTTCAGCATATAAATTTTCAAAATGTATATTTTGCGCTCCGTGACACTGTACTAACCCATAACCTGGACTTGCCTGGTAATGTGAAATATTACGTAGTGTTCCATTTGTTGCACGAGAAACTTCCCAACCTTTAACATCTTTCTTTTTTTCTCCTGAAGGTGCCAAAGTAATTCCACAAAAAACAGTATAATTATCTTTTACAATCATATCCTGAATTAGGAAATTTTTCACCATTGAAGCAACAATTACTCGCTGTCTATCTCTACTTTTCAGATTATGATAATCAACTGTAAACGCTCCATTAATTCCTCTAATGCTTACATTTTCTATATAATCCGTACCGCCCTTTTCTGAATCTAGTTTAAAAAATACACCCGTTATAATATCTTTTTTTTGTATAACTTCTCCCTTAGTATTAACTATTTCCCTAGTCTGTCCTTTAGGTCCTCTTGGTATTTGAGCTCCCATTTGAGAATCCCTACCTAATTTTAAAATCGTTCCTGCCTCAATTAATAAATGAACATTAGATTTTAATACAATTTCAGAAATATCATAAATTCCCTTTGGGATATAAATATTACCTCCATTTTTTCTACTAGAAATCTCATCAATTGCTTTTTGCAACTTATAGCCTTGTGGGGTTGCAGCATTATCATTTTTTAGACCGTAATCCTTTTTTAAATCTACCTGAATCCCTTTAGGGTTCATAGTTTCAACATATTGAGCATTTGCTGTTAAAAAGAACAGAAAAAACATTGGCAAACCAATTAACTTTGAAATTTTTGAAATCATTTTTATTTTTTTTAGTGAAATTTTAATTCATTTATTTTGTTCTTTAGGAATTGAGTTAAACAATTTAACTCTAACTATAAACAATACGCTAAATTAGTTTCACATTGTACTAAATCTGTCTTTAATGGACTTTTGTATGTTTCCGTAAGTCCTAACTAAGATTGTTTTTTGACAGTATAACTTATTTCCAATTAATTTAAAATCACCAATTCAAATGGCTATTGTTTTCTCTACATTTTACTTCTTAAAACAACAACACCATAAGGTCTCACTTTAGCACTTACCTTGGTCTTATATTTCCCTATATCCTGTTGTCTCCATACATCTCGCATTATTTTTGTTCCTTTTAAGCCTAAAGTCTCCCAATCTAAAGTAGCAACGCTAGCATCTTTATTGAAATTAAAAATACCTATTGCTTTTTCTCCATCTGCTAGTTCTTTAACCAATACTTCAATACCATCCTTTGCATACACACACTTAGCAGGTAAAGCCAATTTATCTTGATTAATATCCAATATTTCAACATTTGTAAGCAGACCTTCCTCAAAATCACTTAAACTTCCCAAGTCTGTACTTAATAATAGTGGTCCACCCCATAAAGCAAAAGAAGACATATGGTGGTATAATTGATCAGCTGTTAAACTTTCTTTACTGCCATACTTTTGTAAACCTACCATCAAGAAATCTGGATCAGGAATATGTCCGGGACTACCTTCAAAACCTTTCTCCAACCATTTATTATGATTATCCCAATTTTCTCTCAGATTAAGATGATTTCCATCTCCATCCCATCGAGCTCGAATATCTCCCCCTGTTCGGAATACCTGTACGTAATCTTTGCAACGAATTGCTTCATAAATAGGACAAGAGTTTGAAATAGCAAATACAATATCTCTACCACTGTTTTTAAGTGCTATGGCCATGTTCATGATACTAGTTGAATCATTTGGATTCCAATCGTATTTCATGTAGTCAAATTCCCAAGCAGCCCATTGAGCAGCATCATTTTTATCAAATTTGTATTTCCCTAACAAAGAAGCACGTCCTTCTATTTTTGCTTGTTTAAAAGCTAAACGCATAGACGGATCCCATTTTCCTTCTTTATTATTACTGCTTCCTCCAATATATCCTGCATAAGAAGTAACCCAAGGAGTTGAATAAATACCTGCTTTTAGACCTAATGCATGAATGTCATCAACCATTTTTTTAATGTCTGGAAATTTAACCGAATCTGGCATAATCGCATTGTATTCACCACCACGAACAGCTCCTTGCCAACAGTCATCAATATTTACATAGCTGTATCCATAATTATTTAAACCACGGTCCAAAAGATTCTTTACATTGTCCATTACTTTCTCTTGTGAAAGCGTCTTTTTAGTAGCAATCCAGCTACTCCAACCTAATGGAGGCGTTAAACAAATTTCATTACCTACTTTAATTTCAAAATTCTTAACATCCTTACCTTTATCATTTTCTGCCAAAAATTTAACCTTATAATTTTGGTGAGATTTGTTCTTTATTGTTCCGGTAATAATACCTTTATTATCCATACTTAAACCCTCTGGAAGTCCTTCAACAGTAATTCTAATCGGTTTAATTCCGCTAACTGGAACAGCATATATAAAAGGATTACCTGAACGAACACCAAATACATCTGGACCATTAATTCTAGGTATTTCTGAAACTTCTGGAGTTAAAATATAGAAGCCATCTTCACAAACTGGATCATATATTTTGTTGTCGTTTAAACAAGATGAAACGCCTATAAATACGGCCATCATAAAACATATTTTGACACTACTAATTCTCATAATTATTTAATTTTTTTTATTGTATTTTGAAGTCATTTCACAAACAATAATCTTATTATCCATTTAATCAATGCAAAAAACATTCATTACAATAGTAGAATGTTTAAAACATAGACCAAATATGTTTCTTTACCGTCTAAAAAATATGTTTCTCCGTACGTTTCTTGTATCTATAAGTACATTTTCTATGTAAACAAAGATTTAACGCTAATCCATTTGATTTGAAAGATAATTATTCTAGCTAATTGGGTTTGTTTATGAGGAATTTCAAAAGATTAAAACACTATTGCCTTATTAAGAAATAAAAAAATCAACATTAAATAAATTTGTTCAAAGACATCACAGCAATATCTTTTCTAATTTATCAATTATTTTTGAATTTTGGCATACCCAAAAATTAATTCGCCAGTCTTTTTTTTACCGATTAACTTTGCTTTATAATCATGCTTATTTATACCAGTATTTTTGACTTCAAAAATTACAATTAAATCATTACCTTCTTTTTTATAACCAACAGAAATGGCTCCTCTCCCTCTATTAACTTCGAAAGAAGCACCAAACCTTAACGAGGTTAAATCGATATCAATTAAAGGGTCAAATCCATTCTCTGCTAAAATTTTCACGAGTATTCTTTCTGCTCCTTTTTTAAATTCAACTTTATTTAAAATTTCTAATTTTTTTTGAACTAAAAGCGGTAATACAATATTTTTTGAACTGTGATTATCATTTGCTAAATCAAAACTTTTTAAAGTATCAATTGCGGCAAAATTTATATGTGTTGCTCTACCGTATTTATCTTGTCTAATCTTTGGTCTTTCTAGTTTCCACCAATTTCCAAGAGTTCCACCTACTCGTTGCAATATAGTTGGATCAAATGCAATTCCTTCTTCATATGTCCAATTATGAATACCATCTTCTGAAGTAAGATGATATGCCTTTCTTCCAAAAGCATCATTCATTATTAAATTATACTGAACTTCATCTTTCCAAATTACGGGGTCTTCTTCATGAGAACCATTTTTTCTAAAAAAAGCAGGTGCTACGTTTTTAATTTCTACAAAATGCTCATCTCCCTTTCCTCCTTCAAATAGATGACCTTCTTTATTCATCATTAAAACTGTTCCATCTGTTCTTACAACATAAGTTCTGTTAGAAGAATTTAATTCTTTATCAACAAATTCAAAAGTAGTTTCAATTAATGCCCAAGGCCCTTCTAATTTGGGAGCTTTATACGCTTTGTAACCCATAACACCTATTATGTAACTACCATTTTTTAATCTATAAATTTCCGAATTGTGACCTTTTCCTATAACATCAACAACCTTAAAAGGTCCCATAAGATTATCACTCACAGCATGTACAACTTCTGAATCCCACCATATATTATGACCACTTTTTCCATTTCGCTTAGAAATATCTTCTCGCCAACGAGCAACAAACAAATGCTCTTTTCCATCATCTCCATGAATAATATTCCCTCCCCAATATGAATAATCAGGATCTTCAATTCCATTAGATACATTTCTTGGAATCACATTTTTTGCACCCCAAACATTTGAACTAATGTTTTCATTTTCTATAGTTTTAAATCTATCAATAAATGAGGCTCCATAAATTAATGAATCCTTTTTTATTACTTGAGCAGAAGAAATCAATCCAACAAGTAGAAGAGATAAAAAAAGTAATTTTCTATTCATAATTTTCAAGACTTTTCTTGTGATATTTGTTTATCAATATAATTACCATCAGGATATATAATTGTAGTTTTTACATCTTCCCCAAACATATGCTTGTTCTTCAGACATTAGATTGCGATAGCAACCTAATGTTCTAAAGTTATGTTCATCTGTATGAATAATTATTAAATTGGGCTTCAAATTTAAAAGAAGCAATTATTAAAGTTAATACTTAAATTTTTTTCTTTTAATAATTATTGTTTTCATATTATTTCTTAACTATTTCTAAATAATAAGCTCCACATATTATGTTTCCATTTTTATCTAAGAAATCTCCTCTTAATTTTGTTGAACCTTTATCAAATTCAACTTCAAAAGAGATTGATTTATTTGTAGAATTAATGTTTTTAACCTCTTCACCTTTATTTGAATTTAACTTTATTGAAGTTATTGGAAGTGCTACTCCTGCAGGTAACACACCACCATTTGGAACAACAGATTTCCAATTCACATAATCTTCAGCTAAAGGCACTTTTGTCACTCCAATTTGTTTTGAAAATTCACTAAAATATGGTGGACAACCAGCAGTGATTTCAGTATCCAATTCTTTTGGCCATCTTCTAAATGTTAATTCATAGTTACCTTTTTCTTCAACAAATACATTCCAAGAACCATTCATTGGTTTTCCTACTCTAACATCTACTTGCTGAGATGGATTTCCATCCTCTTCAATTTTAAGCCAGTCGAAAGACGTTAATTCTATATTTTTAAACCCTTTATAACCAATTCTAATTTTACTGCTTTTTTGAAGTGAAGGTTCTACAGATGTTCTCCAATTAGCATAATATGCTTGCATTTCTCTTAAAACTTTTGGATTTCCTTCAGCAATATTCTTTTTTTGCCCTGGATCTTTTTCAACATTAAAAAGTTTATCTCCATCAATTAATCTCCATTTATTCCAAAGCACACTATAACCATTCAACCCTTCTCTTTTAGTTGAAAATTGAACTACTGACATTCGTTTTGACATGTCTTGTTTTTCTCCTTTAATTAAATTTGAAAGACTTACACCATCAAATTTCTGCTCCCAAGGCATTTTTAACTCACAAAGATCAATAAGTGTTGGTAACATATCTTGAACTACAGTTAAATCATTAATATCTCTATCTGTTGAAGGAATCCCATCTGGCCAACGCAGAAAACAAGGAACTCGGTGACCTCCATCATAAACTGAACATTTTTTCCCTTTCATACCTGCATTGTATTCTGGTGTACCACAAGTTCCTCCATTATCACTTAAATAAAGAACAATGGTATTATCTTTTATATTCATCTTTTCTAAAGCAGTATCTAGTAATCCCAAATTTTCATCAAAATTGGCAATCATTGCATAAAACTGAGCCACTATTGGAGCTAAATGTTTGTATGGTTCCAAATACTTTGCTGGAGCATATTGTGGTGTATGCATAGCACTTGTTGGTATATATACAAAAAATGGCTCGTTGTCATTCACAGCCTTTTCAATAAAATTTATAGATTCAGAAAACCAAACATCTGTATTGTAACCTTTTGTTTTAGTTGGTTTTCCATTTTTAACGTATACATCATCAAAACAGTCATTATTCCAATGACTTGGAGTTTGCCAAACAGAAGCACCTGGAAATGTAAATGTTTCATCAAAACCACGATCACTTGAACGATATGGGTAAAAATCTCCTAAATGCCATTTTCCAAAATGACCTGTTTTATAACCGTTAGCTTTAAAAAAATCTGACATTAAATGAATTTCATTTTCATTTCCTTCAGTATCTGGAAATGATGTAAAAATATTAGTTTTCCCAAAACCATAATTATAGGCTCCATTTCTAACTGCATCAATTCCAGTCATTAATTGAGATCTTGAAGGCGTACAAATAGCTGATGTGTGAAAATCTGTAAACCTAATTGACTCTTTTGCTAGTTTATCTAAGTTAGGTGTTTTTAAATGTGGATTTCCAAGAAAAGCAATATCTCCATAACCTTGATCGTCAGAAACCAATACAATTACATTTGGTTGAGTTTTCTTGTTACAACTAATTACTAAAAAAGCGATTAAACAAATTGCGAATACTTTTTTTAAATTTATATTTTTCATTACTCTTTTATATTTTTTATATAGGTATAATATGCAGCTGTTGTAGTTTTATCATCTAACAAGAACCACGTTTGTATTTTTTGAACTCCTTTTATTAATTCTACTTCAAATTTAATTTCTGAATCTTCTTTGTGTACTATTTTTATAGCATCAAAATCTGCAACTTTTAATCTAGCTTTTTGTGCTTTTATTGCTAAGGCGGGCTGCTTATCTCGTTTCATAACATGTGTTGATGGATCCATAGGCATATAATCTAAATCTGCTGAACGAATAGATTTATCTAGTTCATTTGGCCAACGCCGTAAAGTTATTAAGTACTTCCCAGGAACCTCAACATCTATATAAGTATAACCATTTGTATGTAAAGCTTGTCTTATCATTTTTTGAGAATACAATACACTATTATCTTCAACCATTAAATTTTGAGACGTAATTTTAACCTCTTTTTGTTTTGAAGGATTGATAACAAACGGACAGTATTCGTCAGATTTTTTACTTACTTTTTTCCACCATTTTTCATATTCTCGGCTCAATTCTTTAACAACTTTTGGATATTTAGAAGCTAGATTTGTTCTTTGACCAATATCCTTTTTAATATCATACAGTTCTAGCGCTTTATCTAAATCTCCATTCAATCTCCAATTATTCTGCATTACAGAATATTCTTTATATTTAATCAAATTTCCTTCTCTTGTTGGTGCTCCAAATCTAGATTGGTTATGAACAACTACTGTTCTATTATTTAAATATTTAGAATTTTTATTTTGAATAGCTTCCTTTAAAGAAACTCCATCAAATCGTTTTTTTTCTTTATATTTTAAATCACATAAGTCTATAAAAGTTGGTAACAAATCTATATGAGAAGTAACTCCATTAATATCTTTACCTCCTATTAAACCTCCATCAGGCCAATACATAAAACAAAAAGCTTTATGACCTCCTTCATAATGAGAACCTTTACGGCCACGCATACCAGCATTAAAACCTGATTTTGCCCAACCATCATGATTCGGTTTTCCTTTAATTGCATTACTTACTCCACCAGCAGTACCGTTGTCATTAAAAACAACTACAATAGTTTTTCTATCTAATGAAAGTTCTTTTAGTTTCCTTCTCAATTTCCCTACATTCTCATCTACACAACTTATAGAACCATAAAAAGCTTGTCTTTGGTCATATGGCTTTCTGTAGCTTTCTGGCACATGAGCATAGCTGTGAGGAGCATTGGTTGGTAAGTAAACAAAAAATGGTTGATCTTTGTTTTTCTCAACAAAATCTATTGTTTCGTTAAACCATACATCTGTACAATAACCTTCAACCTTATCAGGTTTTCCATTTCTAAAATAAATATCATCATAGTAATTATTATCCCAATAATCTGGTGCCTCTCCAATAATACCTCCACCATGAATAAGGGATTCATCAAAACCTCTATCCATAGGTCTAAATGGGTAATTATCTCCTAAATGCCATTTTCCAAATACTCCTGTTTTATAGCCATTTTGTTGAAATACATCTGCCATTGTAACCTCATCACGTCTTAAATGATGACGGCTAGAATACGTTAACCACACGCCTACTTTTGCTGAATACCTTCCCGTCATAATTGCAGCTCTTGTTGGTGCGCAAGTTGGGTCTACATGAAAATCTGTTAATCTCACTCCTTCTTCACCTAACTTATCCATTTCAGGTGTTTTAATCCAAGGATTTTTGTGACTAGACAAATCTCCATAACCTTGATCATCTGTTAAGATTACAATTACATTTGGTTTCTTTTTTGTTTGTGCAACAGATAAGAACCCTATTAGGAAAAATATTGATATTATTATATTAATTTTTTTCATCTATTTATAATTTTCTTTTTTCTCTCTCTTTCAAGTATTTTGCCTCAGCCTTATCTAAATCCTTAAAACTCTGTAAATTCATTGACGGCTCAACATTTGGTGTATTATTACATTTATACTTTTTTTCTTTAACTAATATCGCTTTAGGTTGAAATTCAAATCCTTCTTGGGTAATATTAATAAATTGAACTTCAGGATTTTTATTAATAGAAGCTACTATTGAAGGTCCATTGTAGCTCATTAAATCTGGATTTACTTTTACCGAAATCAACGGATGTAATTCACAAGGTAGAATCTTGAAATTTTTATGCTTTAATTGTGCTTTTATTCCAAATACTGCGTGTACATTTTTTACAATAGACGTTCCTGAAAAACCTCCTGGAGTATGTCCTTTTTTCTTTTCTGTTGAAGTAGTAAATCCAGTTCCCATTGATGCTGCAAATGTAGAACTCATGGCCATAACTCCATCAATATTAACATAACCATTTTGTCTTGTATGAGCCCCCATTAAAACACCTCCATGTCCATTCTTGATAGATATATTTCTTCCATAAATACTATCTAAATTCATTGTTTGAGGGGCATCAACTAAAAAGCTTGAACCCGTTTCCAATCTAAGTGTAACCCCACCTTCACCTGAAAGATCTTTAAATAAAATATGAATACCTGCATGAGCTTGAATTAAACCATAACCATAATGCCCTCCCGTTGTATGACCATTTTTTATTACCCCGTTCACAGGTCTAAAAAATTGACCATTATGCTTAGATATATTAAATAACATACTAGATAATACTGAATAATTATCCTTTATATTGAAGTCTGAAACCAAAAAATTTTTCACATTTTGACAACTAACAAAAGCTATTTTATTTCTATAACTACCTGCAGTCATATCTACTAAATATTTCTTTCCATTAGTACTCCTTATACTAACATTTTTAATAGTTTCTAATGCTAATTTTCCTTTTGCGGCAAGTCCTAAATGAAAAATTGTTCCTGAACCCGTTGTGGGTTTTATAATGGCTTTTGGACTTATTTCAATATGAACATTAGACTTAAGTTTAATATTCGTTAACATAAAAACTCCTTTTGGAATTATTATTTTTCCTCCATTTTTTTGCTTAGACATATCATCAATTGCTTTTTGCAATTTTTCAGAATCGTCCTTTCCATCATTAGGTTTAGCTTTATAATCTTTAACTAAGTCAACCGTTTTAGACACTAAATGATTTGTTTCTTTATAAAAATCACTTTCTTTCTGTCCAAAACACAATGTGGAAACAAGTCCAACAACTACTAATATTTTCTTCATTTTATTTATTACTTTAATTTGGAGTTAAACTTATATGTTTTTCCTTTTTTAGTTTTAAATTCTATTTGCTTACCATTATACATTAATTTACAAATCTCACCATTCAATGATTTTATAACAATCTCTTCAACTTTAGAATTAGACCAATTTATATCAACTTCAAAACCACCACGAGCTCTTAAACCTTTAACATTACCACTAGGCAAATCTTTTGGTAAAGCTGGTAGAATATGAATAAAACCAGCGTGACTTTGCACTAACATTTCTGCTATTGCTGAAGTAACACCAAAATTCACATCTGTTTCAAACATTTTTCTTGCTCTTCCTCTTTCACCAACAGCAAATAAATTATCCCAAGAACTTTTACTTAAAATATCAGATAAATGTTTATAGGTTTTTTCACCATCTAACAATCTTGCGTATGAACATGTAACCCAAGCCGCTATTCCTTGGTATTCAGGTGAAATCGCAGACCCGTTTTCTACACGAACATCTAATGATTTACGTGCGGCTTCAAATAATTTAGGTGTTTTGTTTTGTGTAATTTGATTTCCAGGACACAACCCCCATAAATGAGAAATATGTCTATGCCCTTTATTTTGTTCTTTAAACTCTTCAGACCATTCCAATAATCTTCCATCACTACCAATCTTCATCGGTGTTATTCTCGCACGTAATTTTTCTAATTGTGATCTAAAATCTGTATCAATATTTAATACTTTACTAGCCTCAATTGTATTGCTAAACAAATCATACATTAATTGGTTATCCATTGTTGGGGCCATTGATAATGAAACGGTTTTTCCATTAGGAGTGATAAATCTATTTTCTGGAGATGTTGAAGGTCCAGAAACCATATATCCTGTTTTAGGATGTTCAACTAAATAGTCTAAAAAGAATTCTGAAGCTTCCTTCATTATTGGGTAACTCTTGTTTTTTAAATATTCTTTGTCTTTTCCAAACAGATAATGTTCCCATAAATGCTGACAACTCCAAGCTGGAGCCATTGGCCACATTCCATAAGGAGGATTTCCTACTGCAGCTGTAAACCACCAAGCATCGGTTGCGTGATGCGCTACAAATCCTCTTGCTCCGTAAGTTGTTTTTGCTGTAACTCTTCCTCTAGGTCTTAAATTATCAACCATATCAATAAACGGTTCTTGACATTCGCCCAAATTGGTCATTTCTGCCAGCCAATAATTCATTTGAATATTAATATTTATATGATAATCGGCATTGTAAGCAGGTTCTAAACCACTTACCCATTTACCCCATAAATTAATTGCCATAGAACCTGGACGAGAACTACTCATTAACAAGTATCGTCCATATTGAAAGTACAGCGCTACTAAATTTGGATCTTTCTCCCCATTTTTAAAAGCAAGTAATCTTTTATCTGTTGGCAGTAAACTGTTTTCTGTTTCTTTAAAATTAAGTTCAACTCTATCAAATAAACTTTTATAATCAGCTACATGACTTTCTCTTAATTTTTGAAAACTTTTATTTTTAATTTTCTCTATTTTTTTTACACAAGCTTCAAAAGGTTTTTCACCTCTATAATCTGTGTCAGCAACTAAACGTAACGTAACACTATCTGCATTATCTATTCGAATACCTTGTTTTGATTGACTTATTTTACCGTTTTGAGACGAAACTTGTAAATGAGATTCAAACTCAACACCAGACCATCCGGACCTTACGGCAGGAAAAGCAACTCCTCTTAATGCTAAATGATCGTTTGAGATTCTCTTTATTTCACTTCCTTTACGAGTTAATTTTGTTTCCAAAGAAAGTGCTCCAGGCTTACTTGATGTTAATTTTACAATTATAGATTGATCTACAAAACTTGAAAATATTTCGCGAGTGTACTTCACTCCATTTTTTATATAACTAACCTTTACAATTCCTTCTTCAAGGTTTAACTCCCTTCTATAATCTGTAACTTCATCTGATACTTTTGATTTATCAAAAATTAACTCTAAATCACCTAAAGTTTGATAGGTGTGCATACCGAAACCTAATCTAAGACCTAACAATTTTTCTTTTGTTAATTGTTCGGCTTCAAAATATTTACCATCAAACATTAACTGCCTAATCTCTGATAAATATTTTGCTCCATTTGGTTTATCTCTGGGCGTTGGAGCACCTGTCCAAACACTTTCTTCGTTTAACTGAATTATTTCATGGTTAATTTTTCCTTGTACCATTCCCATTAATCTTCCATTACCAATTGGTAGTCCACCTGTCCATTCTTCCGCAGGGGCATCATACCAAAGTTTTAAATTTTGACTAAAACTTATGTTTGTAGTACAAATTAGTAATAGAATTATTATTGTTTTTTTAACAACTTTTATTTTCATAATTGTATGTGCTAGTGTTTTTTATAACTTTTTAAAGGATCTGAATTAGCTTCCGTTTTAGGCAGTGATTCCTTCATTTTTTCTATTATTTTTTTATATTGAATTTGCCCTGCTAAATTCACAAAGTTTTTAGGATCCTTTTTCTGATTGTATAATTCTTCAGATCCATCTTGGTAACGTATGTATCTCCAATTGTCAGATCTTACTGCATGATTATTTTTTCTTTGCGTAGTAACAATAGAACGATTAGTTTTTAATGTTGGTTTTTTTAATAAAGGAACCAAGCTTTCACCATCTAAATTATCGTTTAATGGAATTCCACACAATTCATTTAGCGTAGGATAAATATCTAGTAAACTAACAGCTTCACAACTTTTTTCCCCTTTTTTGAATTTACCTGGAGCAGCTAAAATTAAAGGAACTCGCGTAGTTTGTTCCCAAAGCGCAAATTTTTCCCAATGTTCTTTTTGACCTAAATGATATCCGTGATCAGACCATAAAATAATTACAGTGTTTTTTGCAAGAGGCCCATTGTTTAGAGCTTTTAATAATCGCCCTACCATATCATCTGCAAAACTTACAGATGCACTATAAGCTTGAACTGCTTCTTTCCATTTATTGTTATCTTTTATCCATTTATGCCAAGCTGTGTTTGCCATTTTTTTACCTGCTAGTGGTAAATCTCCTAAATCATTTTCAACAATTTCTGGTAGCTCAACTTTATCAATTGGGTGCATGTCGTAATATTTTTTTGGTGTCCACCAAGGAATATGAGGTCGATAAATACCTACTGCCAAAAACAATGGTTTATCATGCGATTTAGAAAGTTGCTGTTCTGCCCAAGAAACTACTTTAGCATCTGCCATTTCTTCTGTTGGAATATCTAACTTCGCCCAATCAAAATATCCATTATACATTTTTCCATTTGTATTTACAGGAAATTTATCAGGCTTTACTTCTAAAGGCATTTGACGCATTTTTGATGGAAAATACGAATCCCATGGTTTAGCATCTATCAAACCTGTATGTTTATCAGCACTTAACGAAGAAGCATGATATAATTTACCTCCGCCTAAGGTTTCATAACCATTGTTTTTAAAATGCTGAGGAAGTGTAGTTCTCTTCTTTAAAAATTTATTTTCTCGCCAATCTTGTTGGTTCGTATATACTCCTGTTGTAGTTGGAGCCAAACCAGTCATTACACTTACTCTAGATGGGTTGCATGCTGGAGCTGCACAATGGGCATTTGTAAAAAGAACCCCTTCTTTTGTTAACTTATTTATGTTAGGTGTTGAAACTGAAATTTCTCCATCCATTCCATCAATACAACTATTCAAATCATCAATAGCGATGAACAAAACGTTCATTTTTTGATGCTGAGAATTAACACTTAATGAAATAAAAAGGATTAAACTTATTAAAATGTGTTTTATCATAATTTACTCTATATTTATTTTATAGAATTTGACTCGTCTTCAATTATTTAGTTATCTTCAACTTGTAACTATGAAAAACAGCATCAAATTCTTCTAGCAAGGTATAAACCTTTACACTTTTTTAAGTTTCTAAGAATCCAACAAATGTTCTTCTAGGTATTTTATTGATTAATAATAACCATACAAAATATATACCTTTTACTTATAAAATATAACACACTAAACAAAATCATTAAGCCTGATAATGGCCAATTGCTAACTTATATATTTTTAAAGAAAATTATATAAATTATGAAAAAAGCGTTTTCCTACTATAGTTTTAATAGGTTTAAGAATTCTTTAAAAAAAAAACTTAAATGGGTAAAGGGCTCCAATTCGGAATTCCTTGAGTTGCTTTTTGATTTTTAAAACGTGTTACTAATGGTGGCTCAATACCGTCATACTCTCTGTCTTCATTAATCATTAATGGTAACGTTTCATCCCACCAAATAGAATAAGCCTTTTCCATGTTTTCAAAAACTTTAGGATAATCTTTAACAACATTAACCTTTTCTTTCGGGTCATTTTCTATATCATACAATTTACCTTGAACCAATCTCCATTTTTGAGAACGTACACCCCACCTACCTTCTTTAACTGGTTTTTCCCCTTTTTCCCAACGGCCCGAATTGATAAATAACAACCTATCATCTTGCCACATAACTTCTGGATTCTTTAAAATTGGCAACAAAGATCTTCCATCTAAGTTTTGAATCTTATTAGGAATCGTAACACCAGCCAAATCACAAAAAGTTTTATATAAATCTATATGTGCTGTAAGTGCTTTCACATCTTTATTTTCTTGTAATTTACCCTTCCAGTACCAAAAACAAGGAACGTGAGTGCCTCCTTCTCCTGGAGATCCTTTTCCTGTTTTAAAGTTATTATTCCATGGTGATTTTTCTTTACCATCCTTCACTTGTGCTCCATTATCTGTGGTAAAAATAATTAACGTATTCTCTAAAGCTCCCCACAATTCAAGTTTAGCCATCAATCGTCCAAAATTATCATCAATATTTTCAATCATTCCAAAACGATTTATAATTGGTTTTGCTAAATCTGGAAACTTATTTTTAAGTTCTTTAACCTTTTCGTCAGGTGCTATTAATGGTGAATGTGGTGTATTGGTAGACAAATAAGTAAAAAATGGTTTCTTTTCTTGAATGTTTTTTTTCATCCATCCTAAAGCTGCATCAAAAAACAAATCTGTACAATATCCTTTTGTTTGAACAATTGTTTTATTGTGCAATAAAACATTATCAAAATACCTGTTTTTAGAAGATGAATTTGGTGGAAAATCAGCACAACTACCAGGATATAATTGCCCAATACCTCCTGCACCATGTGTTAATGTTTCACTAAAACCTCTATTTCCAGGCAAATATTCTTCAATATCTCCTAAATGCCATTTTCCAAAAATTCCAGTTTCATAACCGGCTGTTCTTAGTAATTGAGGAAATGTTGTTGTAGATAACGCCATTAATTCACGCTCATGAATAGTATGAGTTACACCGTTTTTAAATTCATGACGACCACTCATTATTGCCGCTCTTGTAGGTGCACAAGTTGGACTTACATGAAACTCTTTAAGGCGAAGTGCTTTTTTTGCAAATGCATCAATATAAGGTGTTTTAACATACGGATGCCCCAAATAAGATAAATTTGACCCTTGATCATCGGTCATAACTAATATAATATTAGGCTTACTACCTTCTAAGTTTTGAGCTTTACTTCCTAAAAAACTTAATAAAAATATAGAAATTATTGATATTTCTTTCATATTGAAATAAAATTTATTCTTCATTTTCTACTAATTCTTTCATGTATTTGTCAAAAGCAACTCCATCAAAAGGAACAACAACAATTTTACTTCCATGATTATCATCTCCTCTATCTTTTCCTTTATGCACATCTATCACTGAAAACAAAAAATGTGTTGGATGTCCATTTTCAACATAAACTGTCATACGCTGTACCATAGCCCATTCATTTACAACCCCATTTGTATATTTAAATATTCCTGCATCTTTTTTAAAAGCTACACCTCTATTTTTCCAATTATGAATACCGTCAGGTGATGTGAAATGATAAGAAGTATCTACACCATGATGATTTACAATCATATGATACATACCTGCACTATACCAAATTGTTGGGTCTTCCATTTTTTCTTGTGGAACTCCCTCCATACCCTTATAAATCTTATCTGCCATAATTTTATAGGGCCCAAGAATACCAGATTCACTAATCATTGGAGCTGCAAATCTTGGAATCAATAAATATTTCCCATCATTACATAACATAATTTGTACGTTAGACATATGACCTACAACTCCTGCTTTTACAGCTCCTTTGTTGTTTGTATCATAGCGTGCTAAACCTGGATCAAAACCGTTTGCATCTGTTTTTATTTCTCCCAATAATTTAAACGGTCCTTCTGGCTTGTCTGCTATAAAAATTTCTCCACGAGTAACTTCACTTATTACCACTGCATATTTTCCATCATGTGTTCTTAAAGCAACAACATTATGCGCCAAACCATCTTTCCAGTCTGGAAAAATTAATCCTTGATCTTTATATGGGCCCATTACATTTTCACTTACTGCATGAACTGCCTTTGTATGAATATGCCACCCTTTACTATGTGAAGCAGCCTGAGTCCATCTACTTGCATACATATGATATAAGCCTGAATCATCTTTAACAATACTTCCGTCCCAATAACACCATTTTTTTAGTTTAGTATCCTCCAAACCATTCATAGTATCTCTTGGTAAAACATTTGACTCTCCCCATGTCCCTTTTGAAACTAATGCTCCTTGTGGTTTCATTGGTAAGAAAAAATCAATAGCTTCTTTATTCTTTTCAAAATTATTATTTATTTGTTTTTTTACTTCTTCCTTGCAGCTAATCATCAACAAAAGCAATAAAACTACAGTACTTATTTTTTTAATTGAACTTATCTTCATTTCTATAATTATTTTAATAATTCATAAAAAAACGTATCGTAATTATAAAACATGTTTAAAAAAACAGACACCCTTTATTTTCTTCTTTTTGATTCAATGAAGAAACTTAAATTATCAGTACATTCTGTCTTTCTAAGTAAAGAATATGTAACTCAGGGTGTGCATTACTCTTTATTCGACAAAACATATCTATCTTACCTTGATATTCTATATATCAAATAGAGAATTACTAAATTTTCTTTTTGAAAGTCTACTTCACATTTGTAAAACTAGAATTACAATTGGTTTCCCATTTTGTAAAATCACTAGTCATATAGTTTACTTTCTCTGGCTTTTTATTAGCCCCGCTAATTGTTTCTGTTCAGTCTACTTTCATATAATAGATTTTAGTAAGAAACATTCATCTTTTTAAAATTTTTATTTCAACAATTTAAACTCAGTCTCAATTACATCATTTGAATTTCCTCCAACAAACACTTTAAAATCTCCAGGCTCAGCAACAAAATTCATATCTATATTATGAAATCTTAAATCATCACTTGTCAATTTAAAAGTAATTATTTTCTCTTCTCCTGATTTTAACATCACTTTTTCAAAGCCTTTTAATTCTTTTACTGGACGTGTTACACTACCAAATAAATCTCTTACATACAACTGAACCACTTCTGCTCCATCATATTTCCCAATATTTTTAAGTGTAACTGAAATTTCTAATTCTTCATTAAAATTCACTTCTTTTTTGTTTACTACTAAATTTGAATATTCAAAATTGGTATAACTAAGTCCGTAACCAAAAGGATACAATGGTTTATTAGGAACGTCTAAATACTTTGTTTGCCATTTAAAATCATCTTTTCTAATTGGACGTCCTGTGTTTTTGTAGTTGTAGTAAATTGGACATTGACCAACAACTATTGGAAATGACGCTGGCAATTTTCCTGAAGGATTGTATTCTCCAAAAATAACTTCAGCTAAGGCATTACCTCCCTCAGTACCTGGGAACCATGCTTCTAAAACTGAAGGCATATTATCTGCTATCCATTTCATAGTAATTGGTCTACCGTTAAAAAGAATAGTAGTAACATTTTTATTAGCCTTTAAAATTTCTTTAGCCAACTCTATTTGTATGCTTGGTATTCCAATACTAGCAGCCTTACTTCTATTTCCCCCAGTTTCAGAAGCACTTTCACCTATGGCAAGAATTACAACATCTGCTTGTTTTGCAAGTTCTACAGCTTTATTAAAATTACTTTTATCACTTCCTGTTTTTTCACAACCTTTCTCGTACAATACTCTTGTAGTTGATGAAACTGCATTTTGAATACCAGCTAATAGAGTAATTACATCTTTAGTATCACCTTTAGCTCTCCAAGATCCATTCATATCACCTGCAGAATCTGCAAGCGGTCCAATAACAGCAATAGTTTTAGTTTTTTTATTTAGTGGAAGTATATTATTCTCATTTTTTAATAAAACAAAAGATTTACGAGCAGATTCTCTTGCTATTGCTCTGTGTTCTTTGGTTAGAATTCTATTTATTTCTCTTTTATTATTACAATATTTATAAGGATCATCAAACAGACCCAATCTAAATTTCACTCTTAAAATTCTTCTTACTGAAGCATTTACTTTATCTTCTTTTACATCTCCCGCTTTTACTGCTTTTACTAATTCCGTTTAATATGCTTGAGAACTCATATCCATATCACAACCTGTATTTGCCCCTAGAATTGTAGCTGCATATTCATTTTCAGCAAAACCATGTTTTATCATTTCAGTAACAGCTCCGTGATCAGAAACTACAAAACCATCAAATCCCCATTCTTTACGTAGTACCTGATCTAATAAAAATTTATTTCCAGTTGCTGGCACACCTGATATTTCGTTAAAAGCAGTCATAAAAGTTTGTGCTCCTGCATCTAAAGCAGCTTTAAACGGTGGTAAATATATATCTCTTAACGTACGTTCAGACATATCAACAGTATTATAATCTCTTGCACCTTCTGCAGCTCCATAAGCAGCAAAATGTTTTACACAAGCTGCAATAGTATTGTCTGCAGATAAATTATCTCCTTGTAAACCTCTAACTCTAGCTGCTGCAATTTTAGAACCTAAAAATGTATCTTCTCCTGAACCTTCTGTTATTCTTCCCCAACGAGGATCTCTAGCAATGTCTACCATAGGAGCAAATGTCCAATGTTGACCAGCTGCTGCTGCCTTTATAGCTGTTATTATGGATCCTTTTTTTATCACTTCTAAATCCCAAGATGCAGCTTCTCCAAGTGGAATAGGTAATATTGTTTTCCAACCATGTATTACATCAAACCCAAAAATTAAAGGAATACCTAGGCGTGTTTCTTCAACAGCCATACGCTGTATATCTCTAGTATAATCAACACCTACAGCATTTAAAAGGGAACCTAACATTCCTGATTTTAATTGTTTTTCAAAATCTGAGTTATAGGTTTGTGGACCAGTAATGGCACTTTTACCATTAATCTGTATCATTTGTCCAACTTTTTCTTCTAAAGTCATAAGATTCATTACTGAATCTATTCGCTGTTCAATATTTTTATCTTGTGCTTTCGCTTGTAATAAACACATAATCAAGCATATAAATAGAATTTCTTTTTTCATTTTTAATATTTATTTTATTTCTCTTATCCTAAAAAGGATAATTTTAATTATTTAATAATCACAGTTTCACTATCTGCATAGCCTATACGTGATGCTTTAATGTGAAGATATTTCCCTTTTTCTTTCGCTAATTCTTTCTGATATACATTCCAATGATCTAATTCCTTTATATTCTCGTTTGAATTACTATATCGATACACAATGTCAGCACCTTCGGTTACAACATTAACCTGGTATTTTCCTCCTACCTTTTTTATCACAGGTTTTTTTGTTATTGGTTGCTTAAAATCTGGCCATTGCATTTTTATTAAAGTTGCCTCAGGAATACTTCCTTTATCTTTTACTTCTTCTTGCCATCTTGCAAGTTCAGCGAGCATGCTTTCAATCTTATTCTTGTATTTTGGATCACTGGCTATGTTATTCACTTGCTCCGGATCCTCATTTACATCATAAAATTCAATTTCAACTTTTTTAGGGTTGAACCATTGCATTTGTATCTTGTTTAACTTTCCTGCATCTCTAAGTTCCAACATCTTTTGCATCATTGGTAATCCTCTTCTATATTCTAAATCCAAATAAGAAGCTTGATTTAAATAATAATTAAACACCAACATATGTTCTTTATCTCGGATACATCTAATTCTATCATAATCCTCATCAAAGCGATCTGCAGAACCAAAAACATAATCTCTATTTACTTGTTTTTGTTTACCCAAAAATGCTTGACCTTGCATATATTCAGGCACTTTGATATCAGCTAACGATAATATTGTTGGTGCTATATCAACTCCAGATATCAGTTCATCTGTTCGACCATTGTTTTTATTTTTAGGTAACTTAACCATAAAAGGTATTTTTAAACCTGAATCGTAAATAGCTCTCTTTCCTCTTGGTAATGGTCCTCCGTGATCACTATAAAACAAAATATATGTATTGTCATACTCTCCTGAGTCTTCTAGTTCTTGTATAATTTTTCCAGCTTCTGAATCCATCATCTCAATATTAGAATAATTACGAGCCATATCTGTACGTACAATATCATTATCTGGCCAATAGGAATGTAGTGGAACTTTTTTAGGGTTTACTCTAAGTGAATCTTTAGCCAACAACCATATTCTAGACTCATGTGTAACTACCAAATTAAATACAGAACAAAAAGGTTGATTTTTATCTCTATTTTTAAAATGTGCTGTTTCTCCATTTTCATCCCAAGATGATAGAGGTGCTGCAAATTGATAATCTGTTTTTTTATTATTTGTACAGAAATATCCTTCTTTACGCAATAAAGTGGTAAAACATTTAACTTCTGGAGGAGCAACAACCGAATATGTACCAAAAGGAATCCCTTCTTGATCTATACGTTTACGCTTAGGACTTCTTTTGTACGTTCTATTCCCCCAACCTTGAACATCTCCTCCAGTTCTCATATTATGAGTTCCAATACTAACAGGATACATACCAGTTATTATTGATGATCTACTTGGAGCGCAAACACCAACGGTTGCAAACGCATTATCAAATACCAAACTTTTTTCAGCTAACTTATCTAGATTGGGAGTATGAGCAGTTTTATCTCCGTAAAAACTAAGATACGGACTGATATCCTCACAACTGATAATTAAAAAATTAGGCTGCTTTTTTTTCTGGGCCATTAAGCTTAACGAAAGCAAAAGAGCATATAAGGCAAATTTTAATTTCATTTCTTTTTCTTTGAATTAGGTTTATATGTATCACTATAAACCTGAAGCTTATGACTTAAAGAATCTATTAAATTTGAATATCTTGGATTTTTGGCAAGGTTGGTGATTTCTTCAGGATCATTTTCATGATTGTAAAGTTCTCTTCCTGCTTTACCTTTATTCCTCTCTGTATAACGCCACTTTTCATTTCGAATAGAATAACCTTGAGCATCTACATTATAATGAACTTGAGTAATGGCATAATCTTTCCATTTTGCTTTAGGATTTTCTAATAAAAGACGTAAGCTCTTCCCTTCCAAATCTTTTGAAATTGAAAAACCAGAATAATCTACAAGAGTTGGATATAAATCAATCAGCTCTACAGGTTTATTACAACTCACTCCTTCCGGACCTTTTGGAACCTTTACAAATAAAGGAACTCTAGCTGAACGTTCAAATGCTTTTCGTTTATACCAAAGTCCTTTTTCACCAAGAAAGTAACCGTGATCCGACCAAAATACAACAATAGTATTTTCCATTAAATTGTTTTCTTCCAAGGTATCTAACAAGCGTCCTATTTGTGCATCTACAAATGAAATTGAGGCATAATAAGCAAGTTTACACTGTTTTGCTTCTTCAACAGTTACACCGTCAAAATAATAAGGCCAAGCTTTTGTATCTCGCATAGTTGCCATTTCAGGAACATCTTCTAAAGCCGCTTTAGCTTTTTTAAGATCTTGCATTTCAATTTTATCAATATCATATAAATCAAAATATTTTTTTGGTGCTACATAAGGGCAATGTGGATTGAAAAAACCTGCTGCAATAAAAAATGGTTCTTCTTTATGTGCTTCTATCATTTCAATAGCCTTGCTTGCTACCATTCCATCCGTATGTTCTTCATCTTCACTTTCGGGATTCCACCAAGCCATTGAGATTCCTAATTGACGATTTCCAGCTTTTGTATTATTTCCGTAACTAATTATTTCATCTTCTCTAATTTTATCAATTCCTGCTGGATTAAATCTCTCCGTCCAAGTACGTTCATCATCATGTCCATTAGTTCCTATATCTTTCGGATTACCATAATGATAAATTTTACCTACTCTCCCTGAGTAATAGCCTGCTTCTTTAAAAAATTGACCAAGGGTAACAACATCAGGTTTTCTTCTGCGGAGTTTATCACTCAGCGTAAAACTGCCAATGGTATTAGGTCGCATTCCCGTCATTAAACTAGCTCTACTTGGCCCACATAAAGGTTGCTGACAATATGCATTATTAAATTGCATACTCATTTTAGCCAAGCGTTCTAGGTTGGGTGTTTTAACTTGTGAAACACCGTAAGGACTGATATCACAGTTTAAATCATCCGCAGCAATAAATAAAATATTTGGTTGTTGGGCTTGTAATTGAGAAACAATTAATAGCAAAAGAATGAGTTGTACCAAGTATATTTTTTGGTATGTAAAATTATTTAAAAGATTATTCATAATTGTTTTTTAATAGATACTTAATATATTATTATTTTACTTCAAACTCGCGAATACTTTGAACCTCTTCTCCTTTATACATTATTTCTGTAACCAAAGAATAACTTCCTGGTTCAACATCAAATTCAATTGGAAACGATACACTAATTTTCCCTAGCTCATCTATAGAAACTTGTTTTGAAATTTCGCTAATGATTTTGACATCTTTTTTCAACATTAGTCTAAGTTTTCCTTCCCAATCTGAGTACGTATCATTAATCATTATGATTTCAATGTTTTCTTTTGAATTCTTTTTTACTGTAGGCTCCCAAAAGTCAATAAATGGTAAAATAGGTGAAAAAGCATCCTTCGTGTATTTCTCAAAAGTAGGTTCAAAAATTAAGTTCTTAATATCAATAAAATTATCACTAGTTTCTCCTTTAGGTTCATTTGGACGAGAATATCCTAATGCACAAAAATGCATAATTCCAGCACATTTACGATGTGCTCTCCAATACTCCGTTTTCATACTAAAATGCCGCGCGTAAATATAATAAAGCTCTTGGGCTGTCTTTTTTCCAAAGGCTTTTGGGTATAAGTGTTCTGTTAAACGTGTTGGTGTACCATTTCTGTTTATCCATAGCCATGCATATTCATTTATAATATATGGATTAGGGTATTTCTCACCCGACATTTTTGGAGAAATTTCGCTTGGGCCATTATCTGGAATTCTTACGGTATCGAGGGCGAACTGCAACAAATTTTTAGGCAATTCTGCATTCTTTTTATGAAATTTATTATACAAATAAGGGTGTACTTCTTGAACATCGTTTTTATGCATTGGAGTTGACCAACCATTGTCCCATGGACGATTGGATAAATCAAGGTGCCGTACTTTATTAATTGCGTTCCCAGTATGTTCAGTTCGAGTTTCATTTTGAGCATCCCATATAACTACACAGGGATGATTCCAACGATCTTTCATCCACTGTTCATATTCAAGATGAAGTTGGGTAAGATCTCTTCCCAATTTATTTATCTGGTTCCATTTCCCATACCATATTGGAAACTCATCTTGAATAAGGAAACCTTCCTCATCAGCAATTTCATACCAAATTTCGGGAGGAAACCCAATACAGTAACGAATGGAATTCCAATGCATGGTTTTAAATTTCTGATGTAAATTTCGTACCCAATCTTTATTCCAAGGAAGTTCTTTTCTATCAGGATCTTCGAAAAAACGAAATATACAAGTGTTGGTACCTCTCAAATAATAAGGTTTGCCATTTAAATAAGCTAGGCCTGTTTTTGAATCGAGTCTAAAACTACGCATTCCAAATCGAGTTGAAAGTTTATCTGAATTCGTTTCCAATTCTAGTGTATATAAAAAAGGATTTTCAGGAGACCAAAGTTTACAATTAGGAATTTTCACTTTAAAATCGTGAGAACTTGTTTCTCCAGATATTACTTCTTTACCTGATTTGTATTCTAACACCCTATATTTTAGGGTTGAATTTTCAGCTTCAGACTTTAGCTTTGCAACTACTCTAACTTCATTATTTTCAATATTGGGTACAATTTGTACGTTTTCAATAAATTCTTTTCCAGAAAGAATTAATTCAACATTATCATAAATCCCAGGAATGTAACGTTTCTTTTCAAAATCGTGTCCATCAGCAACATTTGCAGGCAAATTATCGTAAGTACTAATTCTAACCAACAATTCATTCTTTCCCTTGTTTTTCAAATAGGGTTTTATGTTAAATAAAGCTGGCGTAAAATTATAGCCTTGTTCACCGACAAAATTTCCATTTAGAAAAACTTTCATGGTGTATTTTGCTTTGTAAAGTTTTATTAAAGCCACGTCTGGAACATCTTCATCAATTTGAAATTCCTTTTTATACCAAAAATAACGTTTATAGGATGTTGGGTATCCAATACTGTCAAAGGCTTTGGGTGTGGCTAAATCAATCAATCCAGGGACAGGTACATTTTTAAAGAAACTCTCTGGTATTTCATCTGACAAATTAGATTCTTCAATTTGCCAGATTCCATTTAAAGAAATTACTTTTCGCTTTTCGTTTTTATCAATGTTTTTACAACTAGCAAAAATTAAAACGCTTAGTATAATTAATTTACTTATTTTCATCTTCAAATTATTTTTCCCCTTTGCTATCTTCTTTTCCCTTATTCGTTTTGCTTCAAAACCTTTCACAAATAGTTAGTCTTTAGTTTGAATACTTCCCCACCAAGTTGGGTCTGGTTCCCAGTCTTCCGCATAAGCATCACTACGAATCTTCTCTATTTTACTCATCCAACTAGCCATGTTATTTTTAATAAATTCTTGTTCTACTTCTTCATTATGTAAAGGGTCTGGTTTGGCATAGTTAGCCCCAACTTCATCTAACCAACTAATCAGCGTTTGAGCCATTTGTTTCCCTCTGCTCTTCTCCATTGCAATAAGGTTATTATCTTCATGGATATCTTGAGTCAAATTATACAACTCATTGTGTCCATCTTCCCAATAGTGAATTAATTTCCAATCTCCTTTTCTCATAATTGATACTGGACGACCTCCTTGATTTCCATAATGCGGATAGTGCCAATATAAAGGTCTTTCATTGAGTGTTTCTCCTTTTAAAACAGCTGCAAAACTTTCCCCATCAATATGTGCTTCTGGATGCAATGGTAAACCTGCTAAATCTAAAAGTGTAGGATAAAAATCACTACCAGCTACCGGAGTATTATTTCGTTGTCCTTTAAAGTTCATCCAAGGCACATTAACAATATATGGAATACGAATACCGCCTTCCCATTGATATCCTTTCCCTCCTTTTAAAGGTAAACAATTAGAAGAAAAATCATCGCCAGAAGTTACTCCTCCATTATCAGAAGTAAACACAACAATAGTATTCTCATCCAATCCATTTTCTTTTAAAGCTTTTAAAACCTCACCAACAGCATCATCCATGGTTTCGATTAATCCTGCATAAATAGGGTTGTCCTGATGCAAACGCATTGGTAATAAATCACCTTCTTCAAAGCCCTTTTCTGCAATTCCCATTTTCTCAGCTTTGTCTCTATATTTAGCCCATTTGTCCTTTACACATTGAATTCGGCTATGTACGGCATAAAAAGATAAATAAGCTAGAAACGGTTTGTTTTTATTCTCTTTCATAAAGTTGATCGTTTCATTTGCCAATCGCATAGAAAGATTTTCACCAGGTTCTCCATCTTCAAGAGTAGGGTTTCTATAAGGTGAGAAATAACGTCGTCTTGGAGAGCCTCTCTCCCAGCCGCCTTTATTAATATCAAATCCATGGTCTTCAGGATATGATCCCAATTCGCCTAAATGCCATTTACCAGCAAAGAAAGTTTTATATCCCTCTTGCCTAAAAGCTTCAGGAAGCGTAAGCACTTTGTCAGGTAACTGGTGATTATATTCAGCAGGCAGTAATTTGCTATAACGTTTATTAGCGCGCCATTCTTCTCCTGATGGCGATCCTATCCAATCGGTTATCCCATGACGTGCGGTAAATTGTCCGGTCAGAATAGTAGCTCGAGAAGGACTACAAACTTGGCAACCTGCGTAACCATCAGTAAATACCATTCCAGCTTTTGCTATTTTATCAATGTTTGGTGTTTCATAATATTCGCTACCCATACAGCTTAAATCCGAATAACCTAAATCATCAGCAAGTATGAAAAGGATATTAGGTTTATTAATTTTCTTTTCTTGTTCAGAATTACAAGCCATTAGACTAAACAAAAACATTATTAATAAAAGATTCTTCATGTTATATTATTTATGATTCAATGGAAATTCAATATACTTTGCTAAAAGCGTATCTAACTCTTCAGCTTTTTCAGAATACTTGTTAATGATATTATTCTTTTCCTCTGGGTCTAATTTTAAATCGTACATTTCATAAGAGCCTCCTTTCATTTTAGTGTATTTCATATCACCTAATCTTAGTGCCAAGTTATAACCTCTATTATCCTGTTCAAGAATCATATCCGTTCCTTTATCTTCTTTTCCGATAAAGGTTTTCCAATACGCTCGACTATCAGCAGCCTCATTCTTAGGTATATCGATATTAAGAAATTCTCCAAAAGAAGCCATAAAATCAACTTGACTTACCAAAGCATCAGACACCTTAGTATCTATTTGTGAAGGCCAATGAACAATAAAAGGCACTCTTGTTCCTCCTTCTTCAATTCCATATTTTCCACCACTGTAAATTCCAGCAGGTTTATGACCTCCTTCAATAGAACCATCTTGGTATCCATCAATAATTACAGGTCCATTATCACTAGTAAAAATAACCATCGTATTTTCATCGATGTTTTGTTTTTTAAGCATAGTCATCACTTCTCCTACAAACCAATCCAATTGAACTACATTATCACCTCGCATTCCTAAAGTTGTAGTTCCCTGAAATCTTGGATGTGGCATTCGTGGTGCATGAATATCGCAGCTTGTAAGAAATAAAAAGAAAGGCTTTTCCTTATTTTTTTCGACAAACTTTGTAGCTTTCTCCAATATTACTTTAGGCATATTATAATCATCCCACATGGCTTCTTTTCCGCCCTTCATATAACCAATTCTACCCACGCCATTTATTACAGAACCACTATGTTGATCATCTCCATTGTATAAGGTAATTGCCTCTGGATTTAATTTTGCTTCTGGATATTTAGTCCCTGGAACAGAATCTGGGATTCGTTTACCTCTTTTGGTAACAGTAATTGGATCTTGAGCGTTATGATTATAAACTTTACGGTTTTCAACATACACAAATGGAGACCTATCATTAGTTGCTGGAACTAAAAAATTGTAATCAAAACCTATATCCAAAGGACCTGGACTTATTTCTTTATTCCAGTCTACATTTCCATCACCCAGTCCCAAATGCCATTTCCCTACTACAGCAGTACTGTAGCCAGCTTTCTTGAATAATTTAGGCAGTGTAAACTTTTTAGTATCAATAGCCAATTTTCCATTTATCCCTTGAATACCAATATCCTTTCGAAACCCCATGTCACCAGTTAATAAAGAGTAACGTGATGGGCTACATGTTGAAGCAGCACAATGACCATCAGTAAATCGGATTCCTTCTTCAGCCAATTTATCAATGTTAGGTGTTTTAATTAGTTTAGCTCCGTAAGCTCCAATATCACCATACCCAACATCGTCTGTATAAATTATTATTACGTTTGGTTTTTCTTGCTCTTCTTTTGAGGGAGATTTACAAGATAAAACACAGAATATTCCTAGAAACAGAATTATTATTGATTTTTTCATTTACTAGTATTATATAATTTTTTAAACAGTTTTTAATTTTATCAAAAAAAATCAATTTTAGCCCCAAGTTAAGCCCCTAATTTATTGATAACTGAATTTAACACTAAAGAACCGTAAAATAGCCGCTAATTAACGGTTACTTCCGTAGTTGTAACACTATATAACAAAGAGATTAAACTAAAATAAAACAAATCTGAAAAACCAAAACAACAACGCTGTTTTTTGCTATATTTGTTTCGAAATGAATAAACTCAATAAACAAAAAATAGCCTACAACTTAGATAAAATTTGCAAAAGCGACCAATTCATAAATTCAGGTAGAAATATTCGTTTGTTGAATTTTCTAGTTGAAAAAGCTTTGGATGACTCTTTTGTGAAAGAACAAGTAATAGGTTTTGAACTATTTGAAAAAGATTATAATCCTGATGAAAGAAATAGTAAGGTCAGAGTTTATATGTATAAACTTCGTCAAAAACTAGAAGAGTATTATAAAAATGATGGTAAATTTGATGAACTAAAATTTGAAATAAAAAAAGGGCAGTATAATTTGAATTTTGTTGAAGAACAAATTTCAACTAAAACTAAACTATCTTGGTGGAAAATAGCAACACCTATTGTTATAGCATTAATTATTGCTGCTATTTACTTAAATCCTTTTGAAGAAAAAGATAATATTTGGACTTCCTTTTTTAACTCTTCTAATGAAACAATATGCTTTATTTCCGATCAATTTATAGTATCAAAAAAAGAAGGTGATAATATTTTATTTACATACATATTAAACGTTGATGATAAATCGGAATTAAATGAATACCAAAACCAAGTAAAGGATACAAGTTATAATCCTGCAACCTTTTCCTATATTACTAAAATGGCTCCCGTTGCAATTCATTCTCTTACTAAACTGTTTCTTAAAAATGACACTGACTTTTCTGTTGAACTAGAAAGTGATTTTAAATACGATGATTTAAAGAAAAAGAACCTAATATTTATTGGTCAATATAATTGCCTTCATCAATCTAAAAATCTTTTTTTGGATAACAGCAAAGTTTTTAAAACCAATAAAGGTAGTTTTCAATATTACACTAAAAATGATACGATTAACTACTTCAACAAAGTGCTTACAGATAAAGCTCTTGAATATGCTATGGTTTCTTATAGAAAAATGGATAATGGTAATAATGTATTATTTTTCTCCTCTAACCATGATATCGGCGTAATAGCAACTGTGCGTAATTTCACCAATGAAGTATGGCTTAAAAAGTTTAATCATGAATTTGTTAAAAATGGAGAATCTTTTAATGCTTTATTTGAAGTTACAGGTTACAAAAGAACAGAATTAGAATCTAAATTAATTCAGATAGAAGTATTGGAATAAAAATTTAATTATTTTCTATTAGTAACATTTGAATATCCTTTACTCTCCGGTAAAAAAATTTATTAATCTATACATTTAATAAATTAAAGCACATAAAATGAGACTTTTAAATTCGTCATCCCAATATTTATATACAACCTTATTCCCTAATCCTAAATACAATTATAGTTAACATTAAATAACGGTAAGATGCACATATTGAGTTTTAATAATAAACGTCTTTAAAACAAAATTATGTTTTAAAGACGTTTATCTAAATATAACTTCAGGTATAATGACAGAAACATAACCTTAACATCATTATACTATAAATAGTGACCCAATGAAACTATAATTTTGGCTTTATTCCGTTTTTGTTTTTATTTAAACACCTATACTTTTAACTATTTACAAGATTATTTTTTAATCTCAAATCATCCTGAATATAATTATTTCTTCTTCTTTTTATTCTTGTTTTTTGTAAAAGAAATTACCGGCTCATAAAATTCATCGGTTGCACTTCTTAAAACATAAGGTTCCCATATGGCACGAGCTTTTTCCCATTCTTCTAAGGTTCTTGTTGGATACCACGCTGGCCAACCATATTTATTAAAATCATACTTATCTTGATTTAAAATAACCCATTCTCCTACAGTAGCCGTAGGACATAAATCAGGAAATATGCCAAGTGCACGAAACTCATCAGATACCCCTTTATCATTAATCACATTTTCTCTCCAATTGTTTAATTCAGAAAGTAAATTTAATTTAATATCTGCATATTCTGAATTGTTGGCTACATTGTTTATTTCAAAAGGATCTTTAGATAAATCAAATAATTCAAATTCGGGTTTTGTAGGCGCAAAAAAAGCAGCTTGAACTGGATTTAATTTTCCCTTCAAATTTAAAATATTCATTTCAGCCAATACAGGATACGCTGACTCTTTATATTGATTTAACTGACACCAAGGACGTTCAGGCATTAAATTATGAATTAACTTAAATTCTTTTGAACGTATTGCACGAATTGCATCATGTGTTTCATCCATTTTATCTCTGGCAGCAAATACATATTTTCGATTTTTAACATCTTTACTAAAAAGGCTTTTCCCATGCAAAGCAACGTTAGGAGTTACACCAGCAGCTTCAAGTATTGTAGCACATATATCTATAGACATTACCATATTATTATTTACTTGATTAGGTTTTACCTTACCTGGGTATTTCATAATCATTGGAATATGAATACCTCCATCATATAAAAATTGTTTCCCTCTAATATGACAGCGACCGTGATCTCCTATAAAAAACACAATAGTATTATCTGCCAAACCATCATCTTCTAGTTTTTGTAAAAGTTCTCCAATTTGTCTATCTACCAATTGCATTTGTTCTAAACCGTTTGCCCAGTCACGTCTTATAAATTCATTATCTACATAATAAGGAGGTATCTCTACATCCTTTATATCGATTGGATTTTCTGGATCACGACGCCAAGAACGATGTGTTCCTCCAAAAGTAACTCTAGCAAAAAAAGGTTGACCTTTTTCTCTATTTCTCCAACCTATTTTACCATCTTTTGTATAATCAGAAGTGTCTGTAAAAAGCTCACCTCTAGTATTTGGAATAAAATTACAATCTGTTTTCCAACTCATTATAGATGTATAATAACCTGCTTCTTTTAATAAATGTGGAATTGGTTTAATACCAAATGGTAATGGCTTTTTATCATGGGAGCGGTGTTGATTAGCTCCAATATAGTTCTGATAAAAACCAGTCATCATAGCAGAACGAGAAGTAGAACAAACTGGTGATGTTGTGAATGCGTTTTCATAACGAATACCTTCCGACGCTAATTTATCTACATTGGGAGTAGAAATTCCCTTTGTTCCATAACATGATAAATCTGGACTCCAATCTTCAATTGTAATCCATAAAATATTGGGGCGACTATCTTTTAAGTTACTCTCTTCCTTCTTTTTATTATGTGCACATGAAACAAACAAACACGCTATTATCAATCTTAAAAACCAAATATTTTTCATTTTAACATCTTTAAATTTATATAATTCACCCGCAACTTATGCGGTTTTAATTTACTAATAACGTTTACCGTTTTATTTCTTTATTTACTTTTATTTCCAATTTTGACATCTTCAACTCTGCAGACTCAGCTAACAATTCAAGTTTACCTGATTCCCCATTTTTTGTTCTAATAATAACCAATGCTAACCCGTTAAATACTTTTCGTTTATTAGACTGAAACGGTTCCAAGTCTGTTGAATCTCCATTACCTATTGCTATTATTTCTCCTGGACCTTTTAATGTGAATTTCACTAAATTATGGGTTCTAGGAACGGTAACTCCATTAGAATCCGTTACACGAACAGTAACAAAACACAAATCTTTACCATCAGCAATAATATTTGAACGATCAGCTTTAAGTTCTATTTTTTCAACTTTACCTGTTGTTTTAATAGTTTCTTCAGCCCATTTATTTCCATTTTTATAGGAAACTACTTTTAAGTTACCAGGTTTATAAACTACATCATTCCAACCTAATCGGTATTCATATTTTCCTTTTTTCTTACGCCCTAGAGATTCTCCGTTTAAGAAAAGCTCAGCTTCATCACCTGAAGTATACACATGCACTGGAGTTACTTTTCCTATTCTATCCTCCCAATTCCAATGTGGTAAAATATGTGCCATTGGTAATTCTGGTTTCCACCTGGATTGATATAAATAATAGCGGTCTTTAGGAAACCCACATAAATCTACAATACCAAAATATGAGCTACGCGGAGGAATTTGTTTCCCTAATTTTGCCATCTCTGCTTTTACACGTTCTCTTTGAGTTACATCTGTATAATTTAGAAGGTTTGTTTTGTCTTTATTAAAAGGTGTAGGTTCTCCTATATAATCAAAACCAGTCCAAACAAACTCTCCAATCACAAAAGGATTCATATCCTGAGCTTTAAATTCTACATCGGCTGGATAACCATTAGGAGAAGCATATAACCCATAATCACTTACTTGAAAATAACCTCCTACTCCTTCTCTTTGAACTTCAGAAACCGGGAAAAAATATTCTCCTCTTGAGCTAATACTCGATGTTGTCTCACTTGCATATAAAGGCATATTTGGAAATTTTTCACGAATTTGTCCGTATAGTTCAGGCTTATAGTTTACTCCCATAACCTCTGCTTTTGCACCAAAACCATTTAAAGCAGCTGTAGCATTACTGCAACCAAAAGAAACAGGTCTTGTAGGATCTTCATCTTTTATAACACCTGCTAACATGGTAACCATAGGATTACTATCAAAGTGACGCTCTTCACGAACCTCATTACCCGTACTCCACATAATAACAGATGGATGATTACGATCTCTTTTTACCATTGCTTGTAAGTCTCGCTGGTGCCAAGCTCCAAAATGATTAGAATAGTCATTTTGCGTTTTCTCGTGTCTCCAAGAATCAAAAGCTTCAACTTGTACCAACATTCCCATTTTATCACATAAATCTAAATACTCTGGTGCTGGTGGGTTATGTGAAGTTCTAATAGCATTACAACCAAAAGATTGTAGAATTTCAATTTGCCTTTCCATCGCACGAGTATTAACAGCCATTCCCAAAGGTCCCAAATCGGAATGCATACAAACACCATTCAGCTTCGTTTTTTTGCCATTTAAGAAGAAACCTTCTGCAGTGTATTTTATACTACGAACTCCAAAAGTATTGACTACCTCATCTTTTTGTACTCCATCTTTGAAAACCTTAGAAGTAACTTTATACATATTTGGAGAATCTAAAGACCAAAGCCTTGGATTGTTTAGCGTAATTTTGGCATACCTTCCAGTGGCTCTAGCTACAATTTGAGTTGAATTTATTTTCGAAATTTCATGTTTTACTTCAATATCAGTATCTAGATTCTTAATCTGAGTTTCTATTTTTACTGTAGCCTCATTATTAGTTACTTCAGACGTAGAAACAAAAACTCCCCAATGATCAATGTGAATAGGGTTTACTCTTACCAAACGCACATTTCGATAGATTCCTCCTCCAGGATACCAACGTGAAGATTCATTTTTATTATTAAGGCGCACTGCTATCTTATTTCCCTCTCCTACTTTTAGCTGGTGTGTAATTTCAAATCTAAACGAAGAATATCCATAAGGCCATTCTCCAACATAACATCCATTAAGCCAAACTGTAGTTCCCGACATTGCCCCATCAAACTCAATAAAAACACGCTTTCCTTTGTCTGAATTTGGTGATTGAAATGATTTTCGATACCAACCAATACCTGGCCAAGGTAATTTACCAGTACGATTAGGAAGGTCTTTTCTAAAAGGTCCTTCTATTCCCCAGTCATGCGGTAAATTTAATTTACGCCAATCCGAATCATCAAAATTTGTTTCAAAAATGCCTTCTAATTCTTCTTTTTCAGAACCATCAGGCATTTCACCAAATCTTGCAAATTTCCAGTTTTGATTAAATGGAATTACATCTCTTGTATTCGAAGTCTGAGCACAAACCTGAAAACCTATTAAGATTAGTAGAATTAGTATTTTCTTCATTCTTTTAGTTATCCGTTTTTTTCAAACTAATCGTTTTATTATTTATTATTGGTTTTGCCCAAATACTAATACTGAAAATATAAGCAAGTGCAACAAAAACAAATAACATTCCTGTTTTTAATGAAGTAAAATCGCTTATAAAACCAATTAGTAACTGAACTACAGCTCCCCCCATAATACCTGTCATCAATATTCCTGCAAATGATCCGTGATGTTTACTTACTGAGTTTAAAGCAAGAGAAATAATTATTGGATACATTACAGATAAAAAGAAACCACTCATTTGAAAAGCATACAATGATATATTTGCTGTTCCATAAAGGGCAATAGCAAAACTTATAATAGCCAAACTTGTAAATAACCTTAAAACTAGTTTACTGTCTAATATTTTAAGTAATATAAGTCCTAAAATACCTCCAACAGTCATTAGTCCCCAAAAATTACCTACAGCATCTGCTCCAATAGTTTTGTAATCTACCCCATGATAAACTTGTAAAAATTTAGACATCCAATAAGAAATTCCCTGTTCTGCTCCTACATAGGCGAATATTCCAAAGAAATATAAAATTACGAGTCGGTTTTTAAACAAATCAATATAACTTTCTTTAGAGCCAACTTTTTCATCATCATTTAATTTTACTTTAGGAAAGCTTATTGCAACAATTACAAATATCATCAGTAAGCTAGCTATTGTAAATATCCAATAAATTGAAACCCATGACATGTCAATAGGTACAAATTTTGAAATAGTGCTTATAAACCATCCTTTTGTCTCCTCTGCACTATCAATATTTGTTACTAACCAAGAATAAACTTGCGGACTCACAAAAGATGCTGCCCCAAAAATTAATTGTGCTAAAACAGAAGTAAAAGCATAATTTTCTTCACCACCAGAAACTCTCAATAAGGGATTAATTACAACTTGTAATACAGCCATTCCAGTACCAATTGTAAATAATGTAATAATGAATATGTTAAAAGTAGGGAAAATCGCAAATATAACAGACCCTAACAGAGCTAGTAAAAATGCAAAAACCATCATTTTTTTTTCACCATATTTTTCTAACATAAAACCTGCTGGGATAGACATTACTCCATAGGCTATAAAAAATGAAAATGGTAAAAAACCAGCCATTGTTTCACTTAAGCTAAAACTTTGAGATACACTTGGATTTAATGCCCCTAGTATATTTGTTAGAAAAGAGATAACAAAAAACGTTACAAGAATTAATATTATAATACCATTATTTCGTTTCATAATTTATTTTTTTAATGAATTAGTTAACTCATTTTTTCTAGTTCTTTTTTAATCTATTTTAACAATATCTACATAATAAGCACCACACAATATATTCCCTTTGATATCTAAAAAGTCTCCCTGTAATTTTAAAGGACCTTTTGATAAATCCATGACAAAACGAACTGACTTATCTTCTGAAGAAATATTTTTAATCTGACTTTTTTCATTAGCAATAAAGTTGATTTTAGAAATTGGAAGTGCCTTCCCTTCTGGATGAATACCATTTGGGCAAATAGACCGCCAATTGTGATACTTTCCATTCTCCGGAATTTTTGTTGCACCAATTTGCTTAGCAAACTCTGTAAAATGTGCAGGAAGCCCTGAGTTAATAGCTACATCAACCTCTTTTGGCCATCTTCTAAAAGTAAGTTCATATGTACCATTTTCTACTACATTTATATTCCATGAACCGTGCATTTCCATTCCCAAGCGAATATCAATTTGTTGGGATGGATCACCTTTCCCTTCTAATTCTAACCAATCGAAACTAGTTAATTCAATTGATTCAAATGCTGGATAGCCTATATCAATTTGAGAGTTTTTAGCCAATGAAGGTTCTACTGATGTACGCCAAGAAACATAATAGTCTTGCATCTTTTTCAAAACTTCAGGGTACTTCTTTGCTACATTGTTTTTTTGTCCAGGGTCATTTTCAAAATTATAAAGTTTCATACCATCAACTAAACGCCACTTATTCCATAATACACTATAACCATTTAGTCCAACTCTTTTTGTTGAAAATTGAACTACAGACATCCGGCCTGATAAATCCAGGCTTTCGTCTTTAATTAAATTTGAGAGATTTACACCATCAAAATTTTGTTTCCAAGGCATTTTTAAATCGCAAAGATCTATAAGTGTTGGCAACACATCTTGAACAACTGTCAAATCAGTTATATCTCTATTTGTAGATTTTATTCCATTTGGCCAACGCATGAAAAAAGGAACACGATGTCCACCATCATATACCGAGCATTTTTTACCTTTCATACCTGCATTATAGTGTTGTACGCCCAATGTACCTCCATTGTCACTCATATAGAGTAGAATGGTATTATCCTTAATTTTTAAATTATCTAAAACACTATCTAGTCTTCCCAAATTCTCATCAAAATTCGCAATCATACCAAAAAACTGAGCTACTAGTGGTGGAAAATCCTTGTAGGGTTCCATATATTTTGCTGGAACATATTGTGGTGTGTGCATTGCGCTTGTTGGTAAATACACAAAGAAAGGTTCATCATCTTTTACTGATTTTTCAATAAAATTTATGCTTTCAGAAAACCATACATCTGTACAATAACCTTCTGTTTTTTCAGGCTTTCCATTTCTCAAATAAACATCATCAAAACAATCGTTATTCCATTGGTTTGGTGTTTGCCATACTGCAGCACCTGGAAATGTAAAAGTTTCATCAAACCCTCTATCCATTGAACGGAATGGGTAAAAATCACCTAAATGCCATTTTCCAAAATGCCCCGTTCTATAACCATTGGCTTTAAAAAATTCAGGCATTAAATGAATTTCATGTTCATTACCTTCAATGTCCGGATAAGAATGAAAAATATTATTCTTTCCAAAACCATAATTATAAGCCCCATTACGCACCGCATCAACACCTGTCAACAACTGAGAACGTGAAGGAGTACAAATAGACGATACATGAAAATCGGTAAACCTAATTGACTGTTCTGCTAGTTTATCTAAGTTAGGTGTTTTTAAAGATGGATTTCCAAGAAAAGCAATATCACCATAACCTTGGTCATCGGAAACTAACACAATAACATTTGGTTTTGATTTCTTTATTTGTTTTGTTTTATCAACACAACTTATTAGAATCATTACCAACAGACTCAATAAAATTAATTTATTAAAATATATATTTTTCATTATTTGTTTTTAATTTCACAAAATTAATAAGCAAATTTTCTAAATTCCCAACAATCAAATTCTCTAGGGAAAGTTTAATATTTTACTTTATCAATTTAAATTCAGATTCAATGACATCATTTGAATTACCTCCAACAAATACTTTGAAATCACCCTTTTCAGCAACATAATCCATATCTATATTATGGAAACGTAAATCATCACTCGTCAACTTAAATGTTACCACTTTTTCCTCACCAGCTTTAAGCATTACTTTCTCAAAACCTTTTAATTCTTTAACGGGACGAGTCACACTTCCAAATAAATCTCTTACATACAACTGAACTATCTCTGCTCCATCGTATTTACCAGTATTTTTAAGAGTAACTGAAACTTCCAACTCTTCTTTAAAGTGAACTTCTTTTTTGTTTACCAATAAGTTAGAATATTCAAAACTCGTGTAACTAAGTCCGTAACCAAAAGGATACAATGGTTTATTTGGAACATCTAAATATTTTGTTTGCCATTTAAAACCTTCACGAATAGGACGTCCTGTGTTTTTATAATTGTAGTAAATTGGACATTGACCAACAACAATAGGAAAAGAAGCAGGCAATTTCCCAGAAGGATTATAATCACCAAAAATAACATCCGCAACACCATTACCTCCTTGTGTTCCCGGGTACCAAGCTTCTAAAATTGATGGCATATTATCTGCTAGCCATTTCATTGTAATAGGTCTTCCGTTAAAAAGAATAGTTGCTACATTTTTATTTACTTTTAAAATTTCTTTTGCTAATTCAATCTGAATTTCAGGAATACCAATGTTAGACTTACTGCGGTTTTCTCCAGTTTGATCTCCATTTTCACCAATAGCAAGAATTACAACATCTGCTTTTTTTGCCATTTCTAAAGCCTCTTGAAAAACAGTCTTATCATCACTTTTTTTACCACATCCTGTATGATAAAGAATTTCTGTTTTTGACGAAACTGCATTTTTTATACCTGCTAATAAACTAACTACATCGTTATTATTAGCTTGACCTCTCCAAGATCCATTCATATCTCTTGCGGCATTGGCAAGTGGGCCAATAACAGCAATTATTTTCGTTTTTTTACTTATAGGAAGAATGTTATTTTCATTTTTTAATAAAACACAAGATTTACTTGCTGCAGCTCGGACAATAGCCAAATGCTCTTTTGTAAGCATGCTATTTTTCTCTCTTTCTTTATTACAGTACAAGTATGGATCATCCATTAAACCCATTCTGAATTTTATTCTTAGAATTCTACGTACCGATGTATTTACTTTAGCTATAGGAACATCTCCTGCTTGCACTGCGTCTTTTAAATGTGTAAAATAAGCTTGAGATTGCATATCCATATCACATCCTGCAGTTGCAGAAAGCACAGAAGCATCATATTGATTTTCAACAATACCATGATTAATCATTTCATTAAGAGCACTGTGATCTGAAACAACAAACCCATCAAATCCCCATTCTTTACGAAGCACTTGATCTAATAAGAATTTATTTCCTGCAGTTGGAACACCAGACAACTCATGTAAAGAAGTCATAAAAGTTTGTACACCTGCATCTACAGCCGCTTTAAAAGGTGGTAAATAAATATCCCGTAAAGTACGCTCCGACATATCAGCCGTGTTATAATCTCGTCCTCCTTCTGCCGCTCCATAACCAGCAAAATGTTTTGCACAAGCTGCAATAGTATTGGTTGCAGACAAGTCATCTCCTTGAAAACCATGTACTCTTGCTGCTGCAATTTTAGAACCCAAATATGGATCTTCTCCAGCTCCTTCTACAATTCTACCCCATCTAGGATCACGAGCAATATCTACCATGGGTGCAAAAGTCCAATGTTGACCTGCTGCAGCTGCTTCTGTTGCTGCTACTCTTGCTCCATTTTCTACAACTTCCATATCCCATGAAGCAGACTCTGCAATAGGTACCGGTGAAGTTGTTCTCCATCCATGAATTACATCAAAACCAAAAAGTAAAGGAATTCCTAAACGGGTCTCCTCAACTGCAATTCTTTGCAAATCTCGAGTATAATCTACCCCAACTGCATTTAGAAATGAACCTACCATACCAGACTTAATCTGCTCCTCGTAATCAACGTCATACATTTGTGGCCCCGTAATAACAAATTTACCATTGACTTGTATCATTTGTCCTACTTTCTCCTCCAAAGTCATTAAACTCATTACAGAGTCGATTCTTTGTTCAATGCCCTTTATTTGTGCATTTGCTATACTAACAATAAAGAATGTTAATAGTAAGATTGCGTTTCTCATTTTTGTTATTTTAGATTAATTATATACTTCTTTTTTATTTTTAATTAATTCAGCTTATCATTCTATGGTCCAATCATGTAATCATTAGTTATAACCCAAAGACCCACAAATGCTGTCCCATACACATCTTTTTTTACTAGTTTATAACTTTCCAGATTCCCTGTTTTCATTTCCTACCTCCAAACCTACATTAAGGTCTCCAAGTTCTTTACGAGCTTTCTCTACAACTTCCATTAGTTCTTTTGCTTTTTCTGGATGATATTCTATTACATTATATCTTTCCCCTGGATCGCGCATCATATTATAAAGCTCTGGTTTTTCAACAGATATTTTTTTTCTGGGACCACCTTTCCCATCATTCCCTGTTTTTCTTTGATAACTTTTATACTCATGTGGCAACACTAATTTCCAGTTTCCTTTACGCACTCCATTTAAATTATTCTTTCCATGATAATAAAGAATTGTATTACGAGGTTCGGCGGAAAAATCACCTTTCCAAAGCTGTGAGATATCTATTCCATCAATTTTATTCTCTGATAATTTACCATCAGTAATAGCCGCAAATGTAGGAAGCAAATCAATAGCACAAGCCAATTTATCTGTAACTGTTCCTTTAGGTGTATAATCTGGCCAACGCACAATAAATGGTACTCTTTGTCCACCTTCCCAACTTGTAGTTTTACCTTCCCTAAGTCCACCAGCAGAGCCTGCATGATTCCCAAAACTCAACCATGGACCGTTATCAGTTGTAAAAATAAATATAGTATTATCTGCAATGCCATTCTTTTTTAAAGCTTTATCTATTTCTCCAACCGACCAATCTATCTCCATCATAACATCACCATAGAGCCCTTGATCACTTTTCCCCCTAAACTTATCAGACACCCCTAATGGAACATGTCCCATACTATGAGGTACATAAAGAAAAAATGGATTGTCTGAATTATCATTTATAAAATCCACCGCTTTTTCGGTGTATAGTGTCGTCAATTTGTCTTGATCTTTTAAGCCTTTTATATAACCAATCGTTTTATTTCCATCAATTAAAGGAAGGTCTGGATAATTCCCTTTTCTATGATCGGCTGAAACTCTTTTTCCTGTTGCATTGTCATATGGCCACATATCATTAGAATAAGGAAGCCCTACAAACTCATCAAACCCATGTTGTAATGGCAAAAAAGCTTTCTGCCAACCTAAGTGCCATTTACCAAAAATTGCTGTTTTATAATCTTGTTGTTTGAACATTTCTGACATTGTAAGTTCATCTGAATTCAAACCAATTTTATCCTGAGGAAATAGAGCTCCCACAATCCCAATCCTATTAGGATAACAACCTGTTAAAATTCCTGCACGTGAAGCACTGCAAACAGGTTGAGCGGCATAGAAATTCGTAAACCTTGTACCTTCAGCTGCCAATTGATCTATATTTGGTGTTTCAAAACCTGTAGCACCATAAACCCCAACATCTCCATAGCCTTCGTCATCAACAAATATTAAGACTACATTAGGCCTTTTAGCACTATGTTTTTGTGCCATTATAAAATTCACAAACAAAAGTGAAAGTAAAGTGAATGCAACTATTTTTTTCATTTATATAATATTTAATTTAAAGGTTTATCACTAGTGCTAATACCTTCTTTTATCTTTAATATCAACTATTCAAGATATTATTTATAGTTCCCTATTAATAATTTGGTTCTAGAGTTTTTGGACCATAACCATTATTCCAATCATTTTCCAATACTTTATACATAAGTGTTTTTAATTCTTCAAACTTTCCTTTATTTTCTAGAATTAGATTATTCTCCTCACGATAATCTTCAGGTAAATAATACAATTGAAAAATATCTTTCTTAAGGTAATAACGAAGCTTCCAACCTTCTTTAGTTACTAATGCAGGTCCCATTTTTGAAGCCGTAATTGTATAATCACGTACGTTGCTTTTTTTACCAAGTACCGTATTTAAATATGAAACACCATCTTTACCTTCCACTTGTTTTCCGCTAGTAATTTCAGAAATAGTGTTTAGCAAATCGAAATTGGCAACCATTTGATTAGAACTACTTCCTGGCTGAATTTTCCCTTTCCAATACCAAATAAGCGGAACACGAGTACCACCTTCCCAATTTGCACGCTTAAAGCCTGCCATACCATCATTACCATCAAATACATCGTTACTAGTCCTACTATAAAATTTTGTTTTAATATTATCATATACTTCACCCGTATATACGTTCTTCTTCTCACTACCTCTACCTTCAGTTTGATAATATACTGAATGACCATTATCTCCTGTAAAAATTATTATCGTATTATCCAGGATATCCATTTCCTCTAATTTAGAAACAATACTCCCCACATTGGTATCGAGCATTTTTACCATTGAGGCATATTCTTTCTCTAATTCAGTAAGATTTGAATTATTCTTAAAATCTTTATGTACTTCAGGAATAGCGATTGGTCCGTGTGGTAATTGAGTTGGAAAGTGAATAAAAAATGGCTTATTGGTTTTTTTAGGATTGTTATTATCTAGGTATCTCAAAAGCTTATCCATTATAATATTCTCGGAATACACTTTTTTACCTTCCATGTTCCATCTTATCTTGTAATTTTCTGGAGATTCTGCCACCGGTGTTTTTGCACAATCAACATGCGTATTTCCGGGTATATTTACCTTCTCTCCATTTTCGAATAAGAAAGGTGGATAAAAACCATGACAGCGACGGTGATCGTAATATCCAAAATGATAATCCCATCCATGTCTTTTAATTCTTTCAGGTGTAGTAGCAAAACCCCATTCTAGCTTACCAAATTCAGCCGTAGCATAACCAGCATCTTTTGCTACTTGCCCCAAGAAAATATCATCTGGTTTTGCTGGAATAGCAAGTGCATGAACTTTATCTTTAATCTCTTGCATGTTAAGTCCATTGTCCAACTTCATATAAATACCACCTCTAACAATGTTAAATTTATTTGTTCTACAATCGTGCATTCCTGTTAACAAACTCGCACGGGCCGGGGCACAATAATGAGAGCCATAAACATTCTCAAAGCGTATACCCTCATCAGCTAAACGATCGATATTTGGTGTTGTAATAATTTTTTGTCCATAGGCTCCCAATAATCCACGCCCTAAATCATCAGCATAGATTAAAATTATATTCGGTTTTTGAGTTTCTGCCTTTTGCTGCCCTATACAAGTACTAAAAAATAGAGCTGAACTAATCGACAGAATTAATGTTATATGTCTCATATTAATATGTTTTTAAATTTAAAATAAACGTCCTCTTCAAAGTTATAAACACTTCAGTTTTCACGATACCATAAGTAGATTATCTGATTCAATATCCTTGAAATATCGATAAGTACCAACCTTAAGATCATGTGTAGCGGCATCATCACATACAATAATACCTTTTTCGTGCATTTGAAGAGCACTAACTGTCCACATGTGTGTAACTCCTCCTTCTATTGCTTGATATAATGCTTGTGATTTATTTGCCCCGTTTACAAGAATCATAACTTCTTTTGAATCGAGTACTGTTCCCACTCCCACTGTAAGTGCTGTTTTTGGAACTTTATTTACATCGTTATCAAAAAATCTAGAATTTGCAAGAATTGTATCTTTGGTAAGTGTTTTTAAACGTGTTCTAGAAGAAAGTGAAGATCCAGGTTCGTTAAACGCAATATGACCATCAGGACCTATACCTCCAACAAATAAATCAATTCCTCCACAAGCCATAATCTTTTCTTCAAACTGTTCACACTCTACTTTTGGATCTTCTGTTAAACCGTCCAAAATATTTGTATTCTCTGGTTTAATATCCACGTGGTTAAAGAAATTTTCCCACATAAAAGTATAATAACTTTGTGGGTGTCCTTTGGGTAAGCCTACATACTCATCCATATTAAATGTTATCACATTTTCAAATGTAACTTCCCCTCTTTTATTCAATTCAATTAAAGCCTTGTACATTCCAATTGGAGAAGACCCCGTAGGTAAACCTAAAACAAAAGGTTTTTCCGCTGTCGGTTTATTATTGTTAATACATTCAGCCACATACTTTGCTGCCCATAATGATAATTTATCGTAATCTGGTTGTATAATAAGCCTCATAATATCCTTTACTTTAATTGTTAATATATTTGATGACGCTACTACTCATCATATCTATACTTTTTACTTCAAACTATCTTTAATAAGCATTGCTGCACCAAGAACACCTGCATTCTCAAGTTCTGAAACCACTATTATCACTTTTTCTACGGATTTAGGAAAACCAAAATCACTTAAACCGTCATACATATTCTGTTGAAAAAACGGATAGGCATTACTAACTGAACCTCCAAGTACAATAATTTCTGGATCGTAAGTGTATATAACCGATTTAATTAGAGAACTCATATTGTCTCCAAATTCATGAAACATATTTAAAGCTTTTGGATCACCTTCTTTGGCTAATTTGTATAATTCTATAGCGCTGATTTTTTGAATCTCTTTAAAATACATGCCACTACAGTATTGCTCATAGTCTGAATCTTTAAAAGGAACCATACCTATTTCTCCTGCTCCACAATTGTTTCCATTATACAACTTGTTATTAATAACTAATCCAGCACCAACACCGGTTCCTAATGTTATACCTACAATATTTTTATAATCCTTAGCCTTACCAAAGTACTTTTCACCTAAAGCAAAACAATTGGCATCATTATTAACAACTACGGGTACATTAAAAACTTTTTCTAGCTCATCTTTTAAATAAACTTCTTTCCATGATGGAATATTGACTGTATCATAAACAATTCCTTTTTCCGGATCAACAACTGAAGGAACTCCAATACCAATACCTTTAATAGCTTCATCAAAATTTTCTTTAATCAATGAAATAATTTGGTTTAAGACTGATTTTTCATAACTCTTATTTACTAAAGAAGTTGATTTTAGTTTTGTAAGTTCTCCATTATAAACTACTCCGCAACGAACATTTGTACCTCCCAAATCAACACCAATTGTTTTATACATTGTATAATTCTTTTAAAATTTTAATATAGGTATTGTATTATTTCAACACCTAGTTTTAAGTCTATACTACAGATGTAAAAATAAGATTGATAACCATAGTTACTGTACCATAATTCGTAATTGAATCCTCATTATGCGTTCTTTTATAAATAAATCAAATAGCCTAAAATGAAATTAATATTCTCTATGAATCTTTCTGAATTCAGAAGGTGTTGTTCCTTTAATTTTTTTAAAGTACCTAGAAAGATTTTTACTATCACCAAATCCTGTTTCCACAGCAATATTGAATATACTATTGTCTGTTTCTAATAATTTTTTACAAATATGTTCAAGCTTTGATAGTTGAATCTCTTGATATATGGTGCGTTTTAACGCTTTAACAAATCTTTTTTCTATTGCTCTTCTAGATAGGGAAACAATTTTAAGAACATCATTTACTCCAATAATTTCGTTCCTATTATTACGAATATATCTAAGTGCTTTTGCCACTTCAATATCCTGCATTGCTAAAATGTTTGTTGAGTGACGCGACACTATATGCGTTGGTTCAACAATAATATCTTTTATTTCACTTTCATCCCCATCCATAAGTTTAGATAACAGTGCGCCAGATTCATAACCTCCTTTTACAACATCCATAGCAATGCTAGACAAAGATGGATCAGACATTTCACAAACTGTTTGATCATTATCGTTCCCTAAAACAGCTAACTCTTCTGGAATATTTATTCCTGCAACTTTAGCTGCCTGAATTACATTATTGCCTTGATTATCATCACATGCAAAAAGAGCTGTTGGTTTTTTCAAGGTCAATAACCAATTTGATAACGGTGACTGCTTGTAGTACCATAAATCACGAGAAATTGAAGAGCCTTCTTCAAATACAGAAACAGTATGCCCATTTTTTTTTACACCGTCTTTAAAACCTTCTAATCTTTCTCTAGACCATACTCTATCATCAAAGCCATAAAAAGCAAAATTCTCAAAACCTTTCGATAAAAAGTGTTCAGCAGCCATTTGTCCTGCCTCCTTGTATTTTCCAGTAATATTGGGAATTGATTCAAACCGTTCTTTAAAATCCTGTGCAATAATTGGAATTCCTGTATCAATTAATTGATGAATATCATCAGAATTATTTAGCTGAGCAATAATTCCATCTGCATTCCATTCTTTTGCCCATTCAATAATTCCATTTACCCCAAACTTTTCACGATAAGAGAGCGGCATACGACAAAATATCCAAGGACCATTTAGGTTTGAATATTTCGCAATACCTTTAAGTAAGTCTCTTCCGTATGATTCCGAGAAATCAATAAGTAAAATAACTTTTTTAGTATTCTCCATTTACAATCTAATTTGGTGATTAAAAATAGTAATAATTACTATTATATTAACTTAATACTAAAGACTTTCTTAAAATCAAATTCAACATATTTTTTACAAATTATTTACTCCCATTCTGTTCCTTGTATAATTTGTTATAATGAGCAATTCGATCTTTCCATTCTAAAGTTTCAAGAGGAAGTACATTATTTTCTTTTGCCCAAGTATTCCATTTAGCTTCAAGTTCCAAAACTTTTTCAGGGTAAACTTTAGAAATATCATTGGTTTCATATGGATCTTTTTTCAAGTTTATAAGTTCCCAAGGAATTGAATCATGAGGTTTAACCAATTTATAGTTTCCAGATATTACAGCACAACTAGTTTGATGCTCAAAAAACAAGTCTCGTTTCACCATTTCTTTATTTTCTAATGCTGGTATAAGACTAATACCATTAGGTTTTGAAATTGTTTTTCCATTGAATTTAGTTGGGTATTCAACACCAGCTAAATCCAAACATGTAGGTAAAAGATCGCTTATATGACTAATTTCATTAGTAACTCCTCCATTATTTTGTTGAAACTTAGGCGCCTTAATAATTAACGGAGAGCTTGTACCACCTTCATAAGTATAACACTTAAAAAAACGATATGGAGTGTTATTAAGATCTGCTCGTAAATATGCCATTTTAGATTGACGTGAATTTCCTCCATTGTCACTTAAAAACATGAAAACAGTGTTTTCATACATTCCTTTTTTCTTCAATGCTTCAACTACTTCACCAACTCCATCATCAACAATTTCAATCATTGCAGCATAGGTCGCTAACTCATCAATCCAAACATTTTGTTTTTCCTCAGGTAACTCTCCCCAACTTGGGCGTTCATTATTAAATTCATCATAAATATGTTTTGGTAAATCCATTCCTTGAGGAATCAATCCCATTTTCTCCAAACTTTCATATCTTTTTGTTCTCAAAACATCATAACCAACCTTGTAACGCTCTCTACATAATTCAACTCTGTCTTTTGGTGATTCTAATGGAACATGTGGCGCATAATGCATTAAATGTAAATACATTGGCTTCTCTTTATCATGTTTTTGAACAAATTTAACAGCGTGTTTGGTAATTTCATTCGTATAATAAAAATCCTTCGGAAATTCAGTTATATGAGTTTCATTTCGCATTAACCCTTTTACTTTATAATAACCACCACCTCCTGAAAGTCCTCCATAGGCTTCATCAAAACCACGATCTCTAGGCCAACTTCCATTTGGTTTTGGATTCTTTTTATTCAAGTAATTATCATTAACCGTTACATGCCATTTTCCTGAAATATAAGTTCCATAGCCGTTATCTTTTAAAATTTCAGCAACAGTTGGTACTTCATTACTTAATTGTCCGCGATACCCTGGGCGATGTTCATCAACAGCTGTCATCCAACCCAATCCTGCACTATGAGAATAGCGACCTGTAAGTAAAGTTGCTCTACTAGGACAACAACGACCTGTATTTTTAAACTGGCTAAAACGAATTCCTTCATTAGCCAAAGCATCAATGTTTGGTGTATTTATTTCACTTCCATAACAACTAATATCCGAAAACCCCATATCATCGCACATAATAACAACAATGTTTGGTTTAGGTTCTTCGTTAATAATTTTCTTAGATTCAGAATTACATCCAAAAATTACAAACCCAATTAAATAGCATAAAATATATTCAAATTTATTACCACGAAAATTCAAATTGTTTTGCAATACATTTTTACTTTCCATAAAGCATATTTTTAAGTTTTTCTGAATTTATTTCTGTTGAAGGATTAAAGTCTTTTGAATTCATATAATCTAAAATTGATTGATACAACGCATTTCCTTCTATAGTTTTTTCAATTTCAGATAAATTAATAGCACTTACCAAAACCTTTCCTTTTCCAACTTTAAATTCAAATAGTGTCCCCAATTTATGCGACCTCCACATGTTATCAATAGTTTGTACAATTGGTTTATAATTTTTAGGTGCATTATCTAATATTATTGGTCTTGAATTTTTTACTGCAGAAAACCATTGCCAATTACTATGAAATTCAGTAGGAAACCCTTTTAGAGAAGGATGATCATTATCTATTAATAATCCCAAAGTTCCTGGAGATGGTTCTACTCCACGGTTAACTGCTATTTTATAAAACATTCGGTACGACCAAAATTCTGTCATAAATAAACCACCAACACTATTATCTTTAATATCGTTATGGTTTGGAATTAGAAATACTCGCCCACCATTTTCTAATGTTTCTATTGTTTTTGCATCGAAGTTTTTTGAAACTGTAATACCAATAGGAGATTCAATTATTTCTTTGGAAGGATATATCCAAAGTGGATACGATTTTATAATTTCTGTTCCATTTAATTTTAGTTCCAACGTTGTTTGCTGTGCGTGTTTTATTTTTGGAAGCGTAACCTTTATTTGCCCCACTTCGGAAATTTCACCTTGCGTTGCTTCAGTTAAAAACTCACCTTCGGAAATTCCTTTTATAGCCCAACTAAGTGTTCCTTTCTTATCTTCATTTGAATAATTGGAAATCTTAATATCTGCTATAAAATTTTCTTCGGAAGCCAATGTATATTCATCAAATTCGGCAAGTAAAGTAACTGGCGCACAAAACTCTCTCCATTTTTCAGAAGAAATTGTTCCTTTAGATTCCATAAAAGCATTTAAAGGTCCAACTAAAGCAGTTCCTTGACCTGGAAAATCTTGTAAATCGAGTAATTGAAAACCTCCAAATCCTGGAGTTCTAATGCCCGATTCCATATCTTCACAATACAAGATTGAAGCCCAACGTCCGGCAGCTTTAAAAAATTCAGGCCATTGATTATACATTCCCTTTTCTTTCAATAATTTTTGCCCAATCTCTAAATTCCATGGTTTTGTAATACCTGTATATTTTTCAATCTCATTATAATCTGGATAATACGAATACTGTCCTGTTTCATGTCCAATAACTGGCACATTAGTTGTTTCAAGTGCCTTTGTGAAATTGTAACGTGTAGAAGGTTTAAGATGATTTACTATTCCTCCATCAAACTGATCGGCTCTACTGTAAGAAATACGAGTATTGTTATCGTAGTTTTCCCAAATTTTAGTTGACGTTCGTACTGTTGTAAAATAATCATCTCGAATACCTTTTTTTGGATCTCTAAAGTTATTATTTGAACCTTGCGAATACAATCTTCTATTATTATCATAGGTGCGAAAGCCATCCACCAAACGTTCCATTACAGTCACATTTCCTTTTAATTCATTTCCAATTCCAAACATTACAAACGATGCATAGTTACCGTAATTATCTAATATATGTTCTGCTGCTTTATGAAAAAACTTCTCAGCTTCAGTTTGAATACTTGAATCGTATTTTTTTCCTTTATTCGTTTTCTCCGACCCAAAAGCAACAGCATTTATATCTTTAAATGAAACACCTCTTTCCTGAGCATCCAATTCTCCCCAACTTGGCAATTCTGGTTGCATATAAATCCCAACTAAATCTGCAGCCGCAAGTGCAGCTTCAGGTGGACACCAAGTATGAAAACGATAATGATTAATTCCATATTCCTTAGCTATGTTTAAAACACGTACCCACTCTTTCACATCCATAGGAGCATAACCAGTTAGCGGAAAAACACAAGCATCGTGCTTACCTCGTAAAAAGGTAGTATTTCCATTAATTACAAACTGAGAACCGTTTTGAGTAAAAGTTCGCATTCCAAAAGAACGTCCCAATTGCTGAGTTTCACCATTTTCTAATTCTAAAATAATTTTAGCACGGTATAGAGCTGGATTGAACTCATCCCATAACAACATATCTTCGCCTAATTCTACAACTGCTTTTATTTTTTTTGAAGTACCTTCAATTTGAAAATCAATAGAAACTGACTTCGCTAAATGTTTATTTTCAGAATTAAAACTTGAAGTTTCAATTTTAATATGTCCTTTTTGTATTCCTACTAAATGATTGTCAATAGTAAATTCTAACTCAGCTTGTTTACTCTTAACCTTAGGAAAAACTCGAACCTTACTCACAAAAACCTGAGGTGTAGCTTCCAACTGAAACTTACCCAACACTCCATTCCAATTGGTTTGTGTAGCTTCTTCGTTCATATGTGATCGACCTGCAGGATGCGCACTCACAATATTGTCTACAGCTACAATCAATTCATGTGCACCTGGTTCCACATCTTTTATATAATAAACCTGAGCTGTAGATAGGTATGGATTTGTTCCTAATAACATTCCGTCTAACCAAACTGCAGTTTTACGTGTACGCTCCATACGCAGAGTAACATATTTACCTTTCCATTCCTTAGGTATATTTATAGTTCGCTTGTAATATGCAGTTCCTTCAAAATGATATTCTACTGAAAGATTCTTCCAAACCTCACGATCGTTATTAATAATTCCTTTTTTATTTTCAGCTAATGAACCTGGTAAATTAACAACATCATTAAAAGTTAAATGATGTATCGTTTGTTCTTTTAAAATTGATTCTTCTGAATATAAAGCTAATTCCCATTCTCCAGAAAGTGAAATTATTTCTTGTGAATTTGTATTCAGAACTTCTATTTTCTTTTGTTCTAATTTTTCTGAATTAGAACAACTTAGAAGTAAACAAAGTGTAGAAATTAAATAAATTGAATGTTTCATTTAAATACTCATATTTTAAAAATTTATTAAAAAAACCAATACTCTTTAAACTGTTAGTTTATTTTTTCAGGATTTACAAATTTTGGCATTCCTCCATTCTTAAAATCTGCATCACATTTTTCAAGTAATATCTTCTTTAATTCTTCTACTTTTTCAGGATTTTGTTCATTCAATACATTTTCCTCTCTATAATCATCTGGTAAATAATACAATTGAAAAATATTTTCTCTCAAAAGAGATCTTAATTTCCATCCGTTCTTAGTAACAATTGCTGGTCCAAATTTTGAAGCATAAACAGTATAATCATGCACTGACTTTTCTCCTCCAAAAAGAGTATTCAAATATGATTTACTATCTTTTCCTAGAACAGTTTTCCCATTAGTTATTTCTGAAATTGTATTTAAAAGATCATAATTCGCAACAAGTTCATTACTTACACTACCCGCTTTTATTTTCCCTTTCCAATACCAGAATAAAGGAACACGAACACCGCCTTCCCAATTAGAACGTTTTAATCCTGCCATTCCATCATTTCCATCAAAAATATCTCCATTTACTTCACTGTAAAATTTAGTGCTAATATCATTAAATTTACCTCCCGTTAAAGTTGCTCTACCATGTTCCGTTTTGCCTTTTTGACGTGTATATATCTCATGTCCATTATCACCAGTAAAAATAATTATGGTATTGTCTAAAATATCTAATTCTTCCAGCTTCTTATATATTTGACCAACACTATTGTCCAATATTTTTACCATTGTTGCATACTCTTTTTCAAACTCTGTTAAATTTGGATTATTCTTTAACTCAGCGTCAACTTTAGACACAGCAATGGGACCATGTGGCAATTGTGTAGGATAATAAATAAAAAAAGGTTTGTTTGTTTTCTTAGGATTATTACTTTCTATAAAGCTTAGTGCTTTTTCAACAAAAAGATCTTCAGAATACACCTTTTTACCATCCATATTCCAACGTGCTTTATAATTCTCTTCTGATTCAGATTCGAAAGTTACAGCACAATCAATATGAGTATTCCCAGGTATTTCGACTAAATTTCCATTTTCAAACAAGAACGGAGGATAAAATCCGTGACAACGTTTATGATCATAAAATCCATAATGGTAATCCCAACCATGACTCTTAACTCTCTCTGGAGTTGTAGCAAATCCCCATTCTAGCTTTCCTATTTCAGCAGTAACATATCCTGCTTTTTGAGCTACAGTTCCTAAAAACACTTCTCCCTCTTTAGCTGGTTTTGAAACCTTATGTATTTTTTCAGAAATTTCTTTCAGGTTAATCTCATTAGCAGGCTTAATGTAAATACCTCCTTTTGTAAGAGACCATTGTTGTTGCTGAGCATCATGCATCCCCGATATTAAACTTGCACGAGCTGGAGCACAAAACATACAGCCATAAACATTGTTAAAACGCATACCTTCGCTTGCCAATTTATCTATGTTAGGTGTAGTTAAATACTTTTGACCATAAGTGCCCAACATTCCCCTACCTAAATCATCAGCATAAATGAGAATAATATTTGGTTTGTTACCCGTTTTAATTAACTTTTCTTGCTCTTTACAAGCTGAAAAAGCAATTAATATTACAATTATTAAATATTGATATAATTTTGACATATAATTATTTATTTATGATTTTATTCAAGTTTTTTATATTTAAAGTTACTAAACTTAACCCTTCCATTACCTGTTGCATACAAACCTAATTTTAAACTTAAAAACCCTCCAAATGCATTGTGATTAAATGAAGAAACTAGTGCTGAATGATCTGTTTTTATCCAATCTTTCCCATTTAAACTATAATAAAAATCTACAGTTCCTTCTTTATTTATAAGTTTAATTGAAATCTTATCTGCTTTTTTAAAGCTATCTACTGGACGTTGCCATCCTTTATTTGAGTAATATATTTTAGATTGATCTGCTCCAGAAGAAACAAATCCTTTTTCGTTATAGAACAATGTTAATCCTCCTATTGTTCCTTCTTCTGTTTCAACATCCACTTGTGCTGAATAAGAATGATGCAAAGGCATACATAATAAAGGAAAAGCTTCACCAGTAGTTTCTCCCATTCCTTTTAAAACAAGTTTATTATCTACTAAACTATATCGCTCAGGATTGTTATTTTTATAAAACTGCCATTGAAATTTAAGTTTATTGCTCGAAAAATTATCTGATAAATCATATTTTATTGCTTTAGATTTTGCTTTAGGACGCAAAATTGGCATTTCAGTCCTTATTCCTTCTGGCGTTTTAAACCAACCATCTTTAGTCCATTCAATAGGTTGTAATAATACTTGACGTCCCATTTGGTAAAATCCGTTTTCATATCCGTGAAAAACTAGCCACCACTTGTTATTAGTATCTTTAAATGGAGTTCCATGTCCTTTTGACCACCATTTTTCAGATTTATTTTCAGTTCTAACAATTGGATTATAAGGTGAATTTTCCCAAGGACCAAAAGGGGTTTTGGAACGAGCAGAAACAACCATATGGCTTGTTGCCGGGCCTGCAGTTCCTCCTTGTGCAACTGTCATATAATAGTAATCACCACGTTTCATAAGTTTAGGACCTTCTAAACCAAAAGTTTCAACAGACCATTCTTTTGGGAATTTCCACCCTTCATATGATTTTTTTACTTCGCCAACAATTGATAAACCATCATCAGCTAACTGAACATAATGTCCTTGACTTAAATGAATATAACGTTTACCTTCATCATCTACAATATGACCTGGATCAATATGTCTTACTTTTAAATCAATAGGTTCACTCCAAGGTCCTTCTATTGAATTTGCCCAAACAACCCAATTGGTTTTATTTGCAGGAAAATAAACATAATACTTATCATTGTACTTAATCAAATCTGGAGCCCATACAGAACCTACATTTTTAGTAATTGCGTGTGAAACCGGATTCCAATTTATTAAATCTTTTGAATGCCAAATAGGTAAACCTGGATAGTAATCAAACGATGAAAATGTTATATAATAATCATCTTCTTCAACTAAAATACTAGGGTCTGGATTATCTCCTATAAAAATTGGATTTTGAAATTTATTAGTATCAACTTTCTGAAACTGTGCATTCGTTTTTATAAAAACAAAACATAAAAGCAATAATAGTTTAACTGATTTCATAATACTTTGGAATATTTATAAGGGTACTTTTTTATTATAAAAGACAAATTAAGTATTCTATTTAATCTAAATAATTAAAAAGGCTAAAGAACCGTAAAGTAACCGCAAATTAACGGTTACTTTTCAAAGTCAACACTCTAACTAACAGACGCTATAATTTAAAACAAAAGCTTCTTGAATTAAATAATCTCAACACTAATTATTATACAAATACTCTCTAATTGAATCCTTCTCCTAAATTTAGAATCGTATGTTCACGTTGAATACCAACAGCAAGTTCTGTTACGTCCTTTTTATCAATTCCTGATATCACCATTCGAAATTCTCTAGTCTTTTCATTACGACCAAGCACTAACATAAAATCACCTACTTCAACAGTCTCTTTCGCTTTTACATTATAGTTTACTTCAGCTAACTTTTTACTTCCATCAAAAAGAGATATTACACCTTCGGAATCTACTTTACTGCCCAACATAATACTTCCATTACAAATAGAGCCTGACACAAAATTCACACTAATCTCATCTCTACTTATTCGCTTCAAGTTAGACACATCAATTCGACTTGCATTAGCAATCAAATAATGGCCTAATGGTTGCCATTTTATATCCATATTACTAATCTTAAATCCATTACAGTTTGGGTTTGGTGCTTTGATTGGTAGATCAATGGTAATAGTTTTGTCTTTATTGATTTTATAATTTACAACACCATATCCAAAGAGTTCAATAGTAGCATTTTTTTTGACTTCTTCAACTGATACTGATTTCAACGTAAGCTTGCCGTTTTTAGGCCAGTCCATTGCAAAAGCAAAAAGTTTCTTTTCATCTTTACTTTGTGTATACCTGATATCTTGTGTAGTAAAATTAGATCCCTGATGTGCTAATGAGTTAGCTGCTCCTTGATGCCCTGTTATTGTTTTAGTAATACCTTCTCCATAAGTAAACCAAGGGCGAGTTTCAAAAATCCCTTCACCACATATATCATTGAATGCTCCCAAAGCTTTCAATCCACTCATAAATTCAGGTGGAATTTCCCCCGTGTGATTTGGTCCAACATTCAATAACATACAACCATTCTTTGCAACTATATCTACAAACATATCCACTACGATGTCATCACTTTGCATTTTTGGATTTGGATAATAAAACCAAGCACTTGGAGATGTATCAGATAACCAAGGATAAGATGTTAATCTTGGCATATTTCCACGTTCAAGATCTAAAGTTCCATAATATAATGGATCATCTCTACGAGACTTATGAGCAACCGTTGGTTGTTTTTGACCATATGCATGAGCTTTGTTATAAAAATTAGCAAACATTTGATTCTGAATATCAGAATCCATCCAACCTAAGCCAAAGTCAAACCAGAGAAGATCTGGTTCATATTTATCAACAAATTCGGCCACAACATCTCGCCAATGTTCTTGATAATCACGTGGAATTTTTTTCCAATCATTATCTCCCTGCCATTTATATTTAACCCATTTAAACCCTTCTTCATTTATATATGTTTCAGAAATTCGTTCACGTTTATTTCCATAAAATTCTGGAGCTTCTTTACCATCAAAATCCCAAGCGCCTTCATAGTAACGGTGAGTAAATCCATGATGAAAGGTTCCTATAAATTTAATCCCTCTTTTTCGCAATGCTGTTGCCATTTCACCACAAACATCTCGTTTAGGTCCCATTTTAGATGAATTATAAGGGTTAATTTCACTATCCCACATATAAAACCCATCATGATGTGTAGATACCGTACCAGCAAACCGGGCACCAGCCATTTGGAAAAGATCAGCCCATTCCTCAGGATCAAAGTTCTTGGCAGTAAATTGTGGAATAATATCTTTAAATCCAGTCTTTTCTGTTCCTCCCCAATATTTTTTGTGATACTCAAAACCTTTGGAACCGGGTAAATACATTTGCATACCATACCAACCAAGTTCACCTGTATTTAATTTGTCTTCGAATTTAAGAGCTTCAGTAACTGGTCCCCAATGCGTATAAATTCCCAACTTAGCATCACGAAACCACTCAGGTGCTTCATAGTTAGCTTTTAAACTTTTAACAGTTGGTAATATTTGAGATTGTGCATTTAGCTTCATGAAAACGAAACATAAAAACAATAATAGTTTACTTGATTTCATAATGTTATTCTATTTTATCTTGTCTAAATTTTACAAACAGAAAACAAAGTAATCATTAGAATTGATATTATTGAATTCAAAATAATAAAGAACCGTAAAGTAACCGCGAATTAACGGTTAATTATCAACCTCAACACTCTAACTAATAAACGCTATACTTTAAAACAAAAGCTTCTTGAATTAAATAATAAAACCACTTTATCAGAAAAAAGATAAAGTGGTTTTACTAAATAAGATTTACCTGTTACCTAAAATATTAGTTATTCTATTTTTTTTTATTAGATTTTGATTTATTCCTTAATTTACATCCTCTTGCATCAATTTTATTCACATCCAAAATTACAGGTTCCCAAGCTTCAACCGGTTTAAAACTAACATCGTTATAATCTGCTCCTGAATGGCTTTTCTCTATACTCTTAAAACGGTTTAACAATTGTTTTATTTCTGTAATTCTAATCTTATTATTCAATTATCTAATAATAAAGTAACTCAACACACCTTAAAATGTTTCGACAATTCCACCGAAAGTTTCTCTAAGTTCTTATTTTACTTAATATTATAAAAAACTCTTTGAGCTCCTATTGTTTTTATTTTTGATTTATTAGGTTTACTTGAAAATCTTTATAAAAAGATTCAAAAAACATTGATTTTTTTATATCAACTAAATAATTATCACAATGAATAAACGTTATTTTTTTAAAAAATGTATTATAATTTTTCTACTAATCTTCAATATTCTAAGTTGTAGTTCAGATAGTGAAATAATTCCATATGAAGAAAACACTTTAGTAAAAGAGGTAGATACAAATACTCCATTTAATCTAGAAGATATTTCAGCAGTAAATGAAAATGATTTTTACATTGATAAAATTAATGAAGTAAGTAAAGTTGTAAATTTGGTTGATGACTATAATGTAGATGAAACTGATACTAAAGATGATAGTGATTTACTTCAAAAAGCTATTGATGATATAACTTTATTGCCAAAAGGAGGGAAAATAATTATTCCAGAAGGAACTTATTATTTTAATCAAATTGTAATGAAGTCTAATGTACATATTGTTATTGATAATGGGACCATATTAAGATTAACTAATGATACAAATAGGAATTTTATGTTCCTTTGTGGAGAAAGTGGTGATCGTATAGAAAATTTTAGTGTAAGAGCTAAAACAGGTAGATTTACTATTGATATCAATAAAGCACCATTAAATGAAAAAGCTTTGGCATTTTTTGTGAAAAATGCTCAAAATTTCATGTTTTCCGATATGAATGTGTTAGATAATATTACTAGACTTGCTGCATTAGTCTTTACTACTGTAATACACAATGGAAATCACGTAATTCCTAAAAATGGAATCGTAAAAAATTCAGATATTAGAGAATCACATGTTGGATACGGATTAGTACAAGTTAATGCTGGTAAAAATATGCTTTTTAAAGACCTTACAGGAGAAGGAGGTGTTGTTGTTAGATTGGAAAGTGGAAGCAAAGATGTAATACCCCTTAGAGAAGAAGGATCAATTCATAATATGGTTGTTAGAAATATATTTGGCGAAAACTGTAACGCTGCAGTAATGATATCTCCTCATTCAATTAAAAATGGCGAAGTTGATGTAGATGGAGCTAAAAGTAACAGTTGTATACATACTGTTCGAATAGATAGAGGTGATGATCGAAATAATGAAGAAGGAGTTGCAGGATATTTTAGTGGTGATTGTCTTGTTAAAAACGTACATGCTACATATGGAGAAACTACGCCCCTCAAACTAGGACATTTTAGATGGATACCTTGTGAAATGAGAGATTTAATTGGGTATACAGCAAATAGAGATAGTGACAAAAATTTTAATGGCCCATCAGCAGCCGCACTCAGGTATTCAGCATATCCAGAAAATGGAGGAAGTATGGATAAAGGTTATTTTAATGTAGAAATACCTAAAAAAACTATAACTCAAGAAGGTTTTAATGAACAATATCAACCTAAAAAAATTCAATGGGAATCCGATGCTGATTTAACTTGTAAAACGAAAAGAACATAATAGTATAAAATACTAGAGTTATTAATTGGTAACAATAACTTATCATAGACTATTAAACTAACACTCTCAATTATAAAAACAAAAAACTCAGGATTAAATTCAATCCTGAGTTTTTTGTTTAAACTTTTATGCTGCTTTTGATATTCCTACTATTTCTTCTTCTTTTTATTTTTTGATTTACCCTTCAACTTTCCTCCTCTTTTAGGGTCAATTTTATTTATGTCTAATATTACAGATTCCCATTTTTCAACAGGTTTAAAAGTTGAATCATTGTAATCTGCTCCTGATTGACTTTTTTCTATGCTTTCAAAAGTTTGTAGCAATTCCTCTTCCATTTCCTTTGCTCTTTTAGGCATTGATTTAGCAATATTATTTTCTTCTGACCTATCCTTTGAAACGTCATAAAGTTCCCTTGCTGGAAATAATAATTTATAACCATCTTTTACTATAGATGTTGTTCCTCCTGAATATCTAAAAACAACTGATTTAGATCTTTTGTTTTCCTTTCCTTTAAGAATTGGTAAAATATTTTGGCCATCAATAGGTCTGTTATCTGGCATATCATAATTCACTATATTCTGAATAGTGGGAAGATAATCTAATGTAGACATCACAGTACTAGACTCCGTATTTTCTCTAATAATACCTGGCCAAACAGCAAAAGCAGGTACTCTCACACCACCTTCATATAACGATCTCTTTCTACCTCTTAATCCATTAGTTGTTCCTGCGGTTCTTCCTGAAGCCTTTCCGCCTTCTGGTCCATTATCAGAGCAAAAGAATATTATAGTATTATCTAATTGATTTGTTTTTTTTAAGGTTTCAACAATACGTCCAACTTGTTCATCTAATTCAGTAATACACCCATAAAAATGGGCTGCTTCATTATATCCTTCATACATTTTTAGATATTCTGGCCCAGCTTCAACATTTTGATGAGGAGCGTGAAACCAAACAACCGATAAAAATGGTTTTTTATTATCTACAGCCTTTTCAATAAAAGGAACTACTCTATCAACAACAACTCTTGCAGCACCTCCCATTAAGCTTTCATTTCCTTCTCCTTTTAGAGCAATTCCATTTTCATAAAACGGATTATTTTTAGCTCTAACACCTATTCCCGGATTCCACGTTGTTACCGCAGATTCTGTTACAAAAGAAGTATCATAATCTCTTAACCAAGGTGGCGCAAAATTCAATACTGGTTTTCTAGATGCTCCTTTGGAAGATTCTGTTTTACTTAATGTTCCTAAATGCCATTTTCCAAAATGACCTGTAGTATAACCTTTTTCTTTAAGCATTTTAGCTATTGTAATTTCTTGCTTAGGAAGATGACCTCTATTTGCGCTAAACACTCCCATACGGTCATGATGTCTTCCTGTAAGTAGTGTTGCTCTAGTTGGTGAACAGACCGAATTTCCTGAATAAAAATGATTTAATATCATTCCTTTTTTTGAAAGTGCATCTAGATTTGGTGTCTTTATTATTTTATTCCCATTAAAACCGGTATCTCCATAACCCATATCATCAGCCATCATTAAAATAATGTTTGGTTTTTTAGATTGAGATTGCAAATTTCCTAAGAAAAAAACACAGATTACAAACAGAAATATAGAGCTAAGCTTATTGTGATTTAATTTATTCATTTTACTTATAAAAATTTAATTGAATCTATTTTTTTACTTTTTTAACTTTTTTCTTTCTAATAGATTGGAAATCCTTATCCAAAGACTTTTTCTCATTCCAATTTACATTTTGATCAAATAAAAGAGGAAAATGTTCATACTCGTGGCCTTCTATTAATCTTTCTTTCATTGTCTTTAGTTCAACACTATAATAACTTTTCATTCGATTTAATACATCTGAATTTTTATTTATTACATTATGCATTTCAAAAGAATCATTTTTTAAATTAAATAATTCCTCCGTAGGCTTCATTCCTTGGCTTGCTGAATTCCAAAACACATATTTCCAATCTTTAGTAACAATGGCCATTGAATGTGCTTCTGGAACTCCCCAAAAATTAAACAACGGTAAAGATTCTCTCACTTCTGAATTAGGTTTTTTTAGCAATGGAATTAAACTTTTACCATCCATTTCTTCAGAAACTGGTAATCCCGAAAAATCTAGAATTGTAGCTGCCATATCTACATTAGATGTTAATGCATCACTAACTTTATTATTGTATTTTTTTGGTAAACGCGGATCGTAAATAATTAAAGGAGATTTTGACCCCTCTTCATAAGGTAAAACTTTACCTGCAAAACCATGGGCACCGCAATTATAACCATTATCTGAGGTGAAAATAATAATTGTGTTTTTATCTAATCCTTCTTCTTTTAGTCCATCCATTATCATACCAACTGCAGCATCAACTCCAGATATTAAAGCATAATAATCACGTGCAGATTGATCAAAATCTGTTATCCAATAGCGATATTGAAGTGCTGCTCTAGAAGTATGCGCTTGAGCGGATAAATGCTCTCCATTTTTAACACCAAAATTAATTGGTTTTGTAAATGTTTTAATAGATTCATAACGTTTTAAATCAATTGGATCTGGTGTTGTAGGTCTGTGTGGAGCTTTAAAACTAACACTTAAACAGAAAGGCTTTCCTGATGCTTTTGCATTTTTCATAAAATCTTGAGCCCAAGCTCCATTAGCTCTAGTAGCATGTGGATACTTCACAGCATACTTAACCAACGGCTTATTATTTGCAGTTATATAAGACGTTTGACCTGGTCCACCGGCAAACTCATCGAAATCTTTTTCAATATCATCAAATTTTTCACCTTCAATAACAAATCCCACTTTACCTACAAAGCCTGTATAATAACCTTCTTTTCTTAATTTAGCGGTATAGGACTCATTAAATAATTTACGCTCCAAATCACCATGTCCAAAATTCGTTCCATGTCTATATTCATATAACCCCGTCATAACACAAGCTCTACTAGCCATACATATGGAAGTTGTATTGTAATGATTGGTAAAACGAATTCCTTTATCTGCCAATTTATCTAAATTAGGCGTAATAATATCCTTATTTCCATAGGCACCTAGCGTATTTATTGTTTGGTCATCGGAAAAAAGAAAAATAATATTTGGTCTTTCTTGAGCATTTACTGAAGATAATTTTATCAAACAGCAAATGACTAACAATCCTATTTTTTTCATTTTTTATGCTTTTTTAATACTTTGTTTTTTCATTAGTTCTTTTATTCTAGCTTTTAATTCTTCCGGTGATTCAATTTCATAATCATCATTAACTACACCTTTATCAGTCATCCACTTTTCTCCTGTATGAGATTTTGTCCAAGCTTTTTTTGTATCATGTCTATTCTCAACTTCCTTCTCTACTACAGATGGATTAAATGGAAAACCAGAATGTGTTACGTTACTAATAGAAACACTATAAGCTTTTGGCTGTTCTGAAATCACTCCTAAAGATGGACCTGAAAAAAACTTTTCATCAGACCACATTTTAAGTTTCTCTAAATACTTTGGATCTTTATATAACCCCAAACTTGTTCCTTTAAGTTGCGCTGACTCTCCATAAATTGCATGAATATTTTTCACTGAAGATTTAGAATCAAACCAACCAGGAGTTTGATCTGGAGCATTTTTCTTTACATGGCCATCTCCCATAGAAAATGCTTTTACACATCCAATTGCTAAAATACCATCAACTGTAACAATCCCATTTTTTGCAGAATGTGGTCCCATCATAACTGCTACTTTACCATCTTCGCAAATAACGTTTTTTGCAGACATATCAAACACGCCTACGTTTTTATTATTTGCTCCAACTTCTAATCTAAAACCAACACCTCCATAGGTATAAATATTTTCAAAATGCACTGTTTGTCCTCCATGACATTGAATAGCTCCATAACCTGGACTACCTCTAAAATGACGGTAATTTCTAATTAAACCATCTGTTGGACGAGAAACCTCCCAATCTGAAACATCTTCTTTTGAACTTGACGGCCCAAAACTTGTTCCACAATACACTGTATAATTATCTTTAATATCTACATTTTCAATTAAGAAATTCTTTACCATTTTAACCATAAAAGCTCTTTGTTTATCTTGGCTTTTAAGTTGGTGATAATCTATAACAAATGGACCTCCAACACCTCTTACACTAACGTTTTCAATATACTCAGAACTATTTTTATCGTCTGTATCAAACTTAAAAAACACACCTTTTTCTTCTGTTGCAGCTTTTACCTTTTCACCATTTTTAGTGCCTTTTTTATCTTTCTTAGTTCCTTTTTCCCTTTTTGCTTTTTTATCCTTTTTAGATCCTTTTTCCTTTAATGAATATTTAGATTTTTTATTCTTTTTTAGACCCTTTTCTAACTCTAAATTCTTTTTATCTTTTTTTAATCCTTTAGCGCCAATTGAAACTTTATTAGACTTAAGTACAGTACCCTTTTCTATTAAAATATGAACATTAGATTTTAAGGTAACACCCTCAATATTATAAACTCCTTTAGGTATATAAATACTTCCTCCATCTTTTTTATTTGTAACCTGATCTATTGCTTTTTGCAAAATATATCCTTGTGGCTTGACTGCATTATCATTTACCAAACCATAATCTTTTTTAAGATCTACTTGGAATCCATTAGGATTCATTTTTTCTACATATTGTGCTTTTACTGAAAATATATTCAGCACAAATAGAAAAACAATTAATTTTGAAAAATTCAATCTATTTTTCAATTCTATTTTTCTTTCCATTGTTTTTAATATTATCTTGTTTAGGCTAATTAAAGACAAACACTTTTAATTGTTTATTCTATTATTAATTCATCAATACTTAATCCTGTTACATCTTTAGGAATGACCTTTATATAATTTGCACCAGCATTTAAATCAATCTTTGTTTCATAAACCTTCCATTCGGATCTATATTTTTGGCTCGATTTCAATTCTACTTCTTGAACAACATCATTTATAGAGATTAAAACTTTCTGAATAGTGGTTATTCTATTTGATCCACTATATTTTAGTTTTAGTGTAAATTGCCCATCACTTCTATCGTTTTCATAATACCATTCTACAAAACCTGTACCATTACTATCTGGTCCAAATTCAAGAAATCCATTTCCATTAAAGTTTTTACCACTAGAACTAACAACTCCAATTTTGTATTTGGTATCTTCAGCTTGATCACCTCCCATTTCTGAAGGTTCAACAACCGTATCCCAATAAAAACCTACTTTGTTAGAAAATTCTTCTTCCATAACAAAAACTTCATCACCATTTAATAATACCAATGCTTTTACGGTTGTCCCTAATTGAACATTAAAAGGTTTTGAATACAATTTTGAAGATTTTGTAGGTATACTTCCATCAATGGTATAATACACATCCACCTTTTTATTATAAATATCGTTTCCTCTTAAGTTTATAAACTCTGTATCAATGCTAACTTTATTAGAACTAATCAATTTTTTCTCTCCAAGAATAGAAGCCGTAAATAAATTAATAGATCCTTCAGCTTTTGTCGCTTCTATATAGGCTCTAGTTAAACCAAAAAATCCAATTCTACTCTTTGCTTCAAAATATTTTTCTTTATCGAGCGGACTTCCATTGTCTAATGCCCTAACTTTTCCAGCTCCTAATACATGAAAATAAGTTCTATTTTCTCCATATGGATACATTTCTCCCTTATTATCGGTTGCTGTTACACGAACCTGAACAATATCATTTTTCTTATTCATCAATGGTTTTCCATCAATAGATAGTTTAATTTTTGAAGGAGGGTTAGAAGTTCTAATAATTTTCTGAGTCACTTCAACACCGTCCTTATAAGCAATTGCTTTTAATTCTCCCGGTTTCCAAGGCACCATCCAATCACATTGCATTTCATCATGATTTTTACCTGGTTGTTGTTTCCCTAAAGACTTTCCATTAAAAAACAATTCAACCTCGTCACAATTTGAATAAACCCAAACTGGAATTTCTGTACCCAATTTTATTGTTGGATGTGTCCAATGAGGTAAAATATGAACCATTGGCTTGGTAGTCCATTGACTTTGGTATAAATAAAATAAATCTTTCTCAAAGTTTGCCATATCTATTGCGCCCCCTGAAAATGATTTGAATGGCCATCCTCCGTGATATTTTACTTCACCTAAATAATCATAGCCTGTCCAGCGAAATGAACCAGCAAAATTAGGAATATCACGAAGCTTTTGAATATTATGTCTTACGGTTAAACCAATAACAGAATTATCATAACTAGATCTTAATGTTTGTCTAGAATTTGTTCGCTCTGTTCCGTTAGTCCAATCATAAGTAAAAACTTCTTCTTTGGCTAAATCTGGGTAAAAATACAAATCGTTCTTACCTGATTTCCCTCTAAGTCCGTCTCTATACCACATATTGGTTCTGTAAAAACCTCTTGTGTGCCATGTATGCACATTCTCAGTTCCAATAAATGCTCTGTCCTTTTCTAAAGTTTCAAAAAATCCTTTTTTCTCACTTCCACCATTTTCTCCAAATACATCCATATCGTTAGGCCCAGCATGACCAGAAGTAACCAAACGTGTATTGTCATATTTATGACAAGTTTCCACTAATCTTTTTCCGTAATCACCTTTAGATTCATTTCCAACACTATAAATTACTACTGATGGATGGTTTCTATCTCTCTTTACCAAAGAAATTAAATCGCGCTCCCACCAGTCTTCAAAATCGTGAGCACCATAATCATGTTCAGCTTTTTTATGCCAACCATCAAAAAACTCATCCATCACCATCATTCCCATTTCGTCACACATTTCATAAAAACGTGGCGTTTGGGCATTATGAGCGGTACGGATAGCATTAACTCCCATATCTTTCAATTGCTTAATACGAAAACGTAAAATTTTATCTGGAACTGCAGCTCCTAGCGCCCCCGCAGATTGATGATTACAAATTCCTTGTAATTTTGTATTAACTCCATTTAACCACATCCCCGTTTCTGGAACCCATTTAACTTCACGAACACCAAAACGTGTTTCAACCTTGTCCAACAAAGTATTTCCAGAAACAATTTTCGTTTCTAAAGTGTATAAATATGGTGATTCTGGACTCCATAATTTAGAATCTGTTAACATCATTTTTTGAGGTTCTGAGGTTTTCTTTTCACCTCCTTTTATAACGGATAAATTAGATTTTTTAGAAGCGACTATTATTCCATTTTTATCTAAAACAGTAGAAATTAATTCTACTTTCGAATTCTTATTCGTTTGATTCACTATCTCCACATCAACTAAAACATTTGCGCCTTCTGTTCTCACAAATACACCATCTTGAGGAATGTGAATTCTATTTTTAATTTCTAAATGAGTATCTGCATAAATACCACTCCCTGTATACCATCTTGCAGCAGACTGCAGTGAATTATCTACTTTAACTACAAATGTTATTTTACCTGAATCATTTATAATATTTGAAACATCATAAGAAAATGATACCCAACCATAAGGTCTATGTCCTAACTTAGCACCATTGGCCCAAACTGTACTATTTCTAAAAACACCATCAAATGAAATGGCAACACTTTTATTTTTCCAATTTTCAGGCACCTCTATTGTTTTTCTGTACCAACCAATTCCTCCTGGAAGATACCCGCAAAACACACCAGACGGATTGTTTTTATCATACTCACCCTCAATACTCCAATCATGAGGTAAATCTAACACCCTCCATTTTGCATCGTTATAATCTTTTAAGGATGCATCTTCTTCAATATCTAATGCAAATTTCCAATTCTCATTAAAATTTATTTTCTCTTGTCCGAAAAACAAAAAAGAGCTCAATAGCAATAAACATGTTATATATACCTTCATAAAAATCTATTTAATCTTAAAATATTACCCTATTTCTTATATTCAATATCAACAAATCTCATTGATCCAGCCGGCACTGTTAAATTAATTTTGTTGTTTTTGATTGTGATTTTCTCCCCACTTAATATATCAGTAGCTTTTAATGGAACCATAGATTGGAAAGAAACAACTACTTCTCTTTGTTGTGGATCAATATAACCTGGATCAATTAAAATTAAACGAGCATGAGTTTCATCCAATTTTATTAAACTCCAAGAAGCTCCTTTTACTAATAATGGTAATTTTTCAGCACCTTTTTTAACTGCTGCTTGCATTGTTTTACCAAAATCTTTAGCTGCAATAGGTTTATCATTCACATACCCAACTTTCATATCACTTATGCAGTAAGAATCTCCCCTCTTTTTAAGTTTCGATTCCATTTCTGAAGGAACAACAGGAACCATTCCATTTGGCATTTCAGGTATAAAATGTAACCATCTATAGTTAACGCCTAAAGATATTTTTGAATAATCATAATCAGGAACTGTAGTTCCACACCATGTTACTGAATTTACAGCCACAACAGCATTTATATCTTCTTCTTTATAATTACCTAAGTTATGCCCATCATCTGCAGTATGTACAATATCCTCGTTTATATCTTTTATCAAATGCCAAGAACCTATAGATAATATATCTTCTTTTTCTACAATAGGTAAAACTCCTGATTTCATTAAAGAAAATAAGACATTCATTCCTGGTTCTTCCAAGTATCTAATATTAAATAGAATTCCATATCTAGCTCCATAAGAAATCATACTTGCTCCATTTCTCAAATAAGGTGAAACAGATCTTTGTCCGCCAGGAGAATAAGGTCTCCAACTTGTTGGGTTATCATCTACCAAACGAATAGCCCAATCATCTACATAGCCACCTGCAAACATTCCTACTCTCCCACTAAAATTTAAATCTTGCAAACGGTTATTTGTATCTTCTGCTGAAGGCACTAAAATATCATTGTACTTTTCCGAGAAAAACACTTTTTTCCAAGTTTCATTATGTGAGGTTGCCGCCCAAAACATACTTTTATAACGGAAATAGATTTTAGCTTTGTTTCCGTTATTTCTAATAGCAGTTGCCATACGAGGTAAATATTCATCAATCCAATAATGTACTCGTGGATCTAATGGATTTGCAATTTCAGCATATATAAATCCGTGACACATATTTGGAGCTACTTCTAAAATTTTCTCTAAAGTTTCTATTTGAAGGTAGAAAGGATCCATACCGTGACCCGCCCAAATTACAAATGGTTCGTTATCAGCTTCTGATTTTCTAGCAATATCCACAACGTCCTCACGAGATAATTCATATTTCTGGCGCTTATCTAATTTTAAAGCATCTTTACCAATTGCTTTTACCAAATTACTACGATCAGTACTTTCACTTAATGTAAACTGACGAATATAATTAACAGAACCACCTTTTAACTTTTTCACTTCTTCATTGGGTCTCATACCCGTAATCATGTTAAAACTCTTAGTAGATTTTTTCTGATATTTTGGCAACTTAAAATTTAGAACTTGCTTATATAACTCATCAATATTCTCTTCTACTTTTGCTATACGCCCTTGAAATTTATGATCCGTATTCCACCATTCCTTTTTAGATAAAGGATAGAAATATAAACCATTACCACCACCAACCTGACCGCAACCAATAAGATTGTTTGAAACACTAACAAAATCAGCATAAATAATTTTACGATGCGCTTCACCAGTTCTACTTAATATGTTCCCTTCTAAATCAAGTCTATAAATTAGTCCTCCATATTGAAGTACAATCTCATCTTTATAAGGAAGAAGAGTTGTTCCAATAGCATGTACATAACGTTGTTTATCTTTTTTAGAGCCTTTAAACTCAGCAATTCTATTAAAATCCCCATCTATCCCAACCATTTTGGGAGCTCCTTCCCCTCCAAACATTACAATATCATCACGTCCATCTTTATTAATATCTGCTATAGATACATCGTGTAACATAAAACGATTTCCTCCTTCAGGAATAACTCTATCAATTGTTGTAGATTTTAATACTTCGTTAAATTGTTCTGGTTGAATAAAACCAAAAAACTCTGATCTGTATTTATCGTGTTTTAGAGTATAAACAAATAGTATTTCTTTTCCTTCTTCAATAAAATCACCTGCTTCAATTTTTCTAATCGAGCCTCCTATTGGTCTATCATTTACAAGTTTACCTATGGTGTTAATTTCATATAGACGATAATCATTTCCTCCTGCAAAAATTCTTAAATCAACTCCCTTACCTATAACAGCTACCTCATTAAAACGAACTTTATGACCTGGATTAAATTTCCATAATAGCGTTCCATCACTTTTCCAAGCGTATATATGTCCATCTCCACTTGCTGCTAATAAATCATCATTTCCATCATTATCAATATCTACAGCTTCAATTTCGAACATTACTGCAGGATCCTGAGAGTTATTTCGCCATAATTTATCTCCATTTGTTTTATAGCAAGAAATTGCACCGTCAACTTCTGAAATATATAGAACATCATTTCCACTTATTGTAGCAGTTACAACATTACGAATTCCATTTCCTTCAGTATTAAAATTTTGTGCGCTTAGCCTTGTAAAAAGGACACAAGTCAAAAAGAATAGTATAATTTTATTCATCTAAGTTTATTTTAGTAAAAACACAAATACAACACATTAATCAAGTGTATTTCTTTTCCAATCAGATAATCCATTTTTCAATATATCTTTCTCATCTGTATTTTTTGGAGCCCAATTTGGTATTCCTTTTTCAGCTTTTTGCTGAGTATAAAGTTTTTCAAGTGGAGCTTGTGGATCTGTCCAAACATTATTTTGATTGATCATATATGGAATCATAGTGTCATACCATTCAAAATGAGATTTTGTTAAACCCTCAACTACAAAAGGATACTCTGAAGCTACATCATTTTGCTCATATGGATCATTTTTAAGATCATATAACTCTTTCCCAACAAGTCTCCAACGATCAGTTCTTACCGACCACATTTTATTAGCAGAATCTTTTGGATTCTTAGCTATATTTCCTCTTTGTGTTTGAATTATTCTTGGTTTCCATTCACTATTAGGATTTTCAAGTAGTGGTAATAAACTTCTTCCTTCTAATTTTTGTTTAACTTTAGAGTTATCGGCTCCAACTAATTCACAAAAAGTTTTATACAAATCAATATGAGCAGTTAAAGCTTCAATATCTACATCTTCTTTAATTTTACCTTTCCAATACCAAAATATAGGAACATGCACACCTCCTTCAAACGGTGTACCTTTACCTGTTTTATGGCCTTGAATAAAATTACTATCTGAACCTGGAGCTCCATTGTCTGATGTAAAAATTACAATTGTATTATCTAACATGTCCCATCTTTCTAATTTTTCCATCATAACACCGAAATTGTCATCAATATTTTCAATCATTGCCAACCTAGGTTCTGCTTTTTTCATTCCTCGTTTTAACATTCTGTCTAAATTCTCTTTTGGAGCAATTAAAGGTGAATGTGGTGCGTTGGTAGAAATATAAGCGAAAAACGGTTTTTCCTTTTCCTTTTGCTCTTTTATCCAAGCCAAACCAGCATTAAAGAAAATATCTGTACAATATCCCTCAGTCTGAACTATTGTATTATTATGTAACAATACAGGATTAAAATACTTGGCGTTTTTCTTCTCACCTTGATTTGGTGGGAAATCTGCATAACTAGTAATCTTAACACCTCTTTCTCTTTGTCCTATTCCTCCTGCACCGTGCATTAAAACTTCTGAAAACCCCCTGTTTTGAGGTAAATACTCATTAATATCACCTAAATGCCATTTACCAAATAATCCTGTTTCATACCCTTGTTTTTGTAATAACTCTGGAAATGTTGTAATATCTAAAGCCATACGTTCGCACTCATTATGAGTTGCTGTAACTGCAGCTCTAAATTCATGAGCACCACTCATTAAAGCGGCTCTTGAAGGCGCACAATTTGGACTCATATAAAAGTTTGAAAACCTTGTTGATTTTTTAGCAAATGCATCAATATAAGGGGTTTTCACTACGGGATGACCTAAAGAGCCTAATACCAAACCTTGGTCATCTGTCATTACTAAAACTATATTTGGTTTTGAGTTTGCTAAAGATTGGGCATTAACGGTAGTTAATTTAAAAAGAATAGCTACCAATAACATTGCATATTTTACTTTCATCATTTTATTAAATTTTAATTTCTTATTTATCATTTATTAAGTATGGTTGAACTTCTACCCACCAGTCTTCAAATTTCCCTGATAGCTTTTTAACTAATTCAGGTTTCTCCTTTGCTAAATCATTCTCTGCTAGGGGATCTTTATCCACATCAAATAGGTTCCATTGCTTTAAAGGAGTTGTTGTTGCTCTATGAAAACCATTAGATCCTCCTTCTTTTTTAGCTTTATAAAAAGCTTTACATTCTCCTTCACAAGCTTCGTTACCGCAAACTTCTGTTCTAATTAATCTATAATTTTTCCACAAAACACTTGCTCCAATATATTTATGTTTTTCAAGTTCTCCATTTGGCCAACGTCCTAAGTGTCTAATAGACACTCTATCTGGAAAATCTGCATTAACATCTTTTAATAAGGGAAGTAAAGATTTACCTTCCACTTTATAACTATCTGGGATTGGAGACTCTGCTAATTCAGCAATAGTCGGCATCACATCTGTATGCCCGCACAACTTATCTACATCTCCTGGTGTAAAATGTTTTGGCCAACGCCATAAAGACATTGCTCTTGTTCCTCCCATCCACACAGTTGCTTTTTTACCTCGCATTCCGGCATTATATGTAGTAACATGAGTACCTCCATTATCGTTCATATAAATAACCAACGTATTATCATCAATACCGAGCTCTTTTAACTTTTTCATTAGTTTACCAACATTCCAATCAATATTAGATTCGGCAGCCCAATATTTACCTGAACCATGACCTTTATATTGTTCTATAAATTCTTTTGGAGCATCTATTGGACCATGTGGTGAATATGTTGGAATGTAACAGAAAAAAGGTGTTTCTTTTTTCTCACTAATCCATTTTGTTGCTTCATTAAAAAAGATATCTGTTCTAAAACCTTTATAATTATGCTCTACACCATTTAACATTAAATTTGGATCCCAATGGTTTTTAGGTGGGTTTTTAGCCCCTTCAATTGTCAACGCAACATCAAACCCTCTTTTTTCAGCTCTGTAGGCTCCTGTTTTACCCAAGTGCCATTTGCCAAAAAGTCCTGTAGAATAACCTGCATTTTTTAAATGTGTGGCCAACGTAGTTGATTCTAGACTTAATTTTTCTCTACCCCAACCCGCTACTGTATGTGTTACTCCTGACTTGAACTCATGTTTCCCTGTCATTAAAGCAGCTCGTGTTGGCGCACATGTTGGACTTACATGAAACTTTGTAAAACGTACACTTTGATCATAAAATTTATCTAAGTTTGGTGTTTTTAAAATAGGATGCCCATGACGACCCAAATCTCCATACCCCTGATCATCCGATAAAATGATAATAACATTTGGTTTTTTATTTACTTTTACTTTTTCATTTTTACACGAAATCAATGTAATTGATAAAAGACATGTTATAATAACAGCTATTAATTTCATAATAATTTTTCAGGTTTTAAGTCTGTTTATTTATTCCAATATTATTTGCTCTCTTGTAAATGTTTCTGCCTTTTGACTTGGAGTATCTATTTGAATAATTACTTGGTTTTTACTTGCATCTTTAAACCAAGTTCTATCATTCATTCTTGTCATTTTAACAATTGTTTTTTCGTAAGGTTTAAGAACTGGTATTTTTCCTTGAATTACTTCAACATTTCCTGTTTTACCAACTATAACTTTAATTGAAGTTTCTTTAGAGCTCACTTGTCCAAAATTCTGAACCTCAACTTCTACTTGCGCTCCATTTTTTATTCTTGAAAATTTAGCTGGCATTGCTGATAATAATGGTTCCAAATAGTTAACATTTGGCAATCTACTATAACCAAATACAAAGTCTCCCTTTTTATCTTTACCTATTAATTTTCCAGCAAAATGCTCTTTTGTAAATTTATTATTAGCTCCATCAAAAATTAAAATCAAGTCATTTCCCATTTTTTTTGATTGAATTAATGAGCAGCCTCTTCCGAAATTAACTTCTTCAGACACTCCAAATTTTAATGATGATAAATCTAAATCCGTTTGAGGATTAAAACCTTCTTCTGCCTTAATTTTAACCATAATTTCATTAGTTCTCATATTTAATTCTTTGGCATTCAATACAGAAAGTAATTTGCCTTTTTTTAAAGGGAAAAATACCACTTTAGAACTATGGTTGTCATTTTCTAAATCTTCCTTTTTGGTTGTATCAATAGCTGCAAAATTTACACTTATAGCTCTACCATACTTATCTTGAGAAAGTCTAATTACTTCATATTTATTCCATTTATTAACAATACCATCTTCTGTAATTCCAATCCCGGGTTCATAGGCTGTTCCATCATCTAATTTCCAATGCAATCCATCTTTTGAACGCATATGATATGCCATTCTACCTTGCCAATCATTCATTATTAAATGATATTGAATATTTGTTCTCCAAATAACAGGATCTTCAAAACGCCCTTCTATTCTTGGATAAACACGCTTCTCTGTTAATATTTTATATGGTGAATATCCTGTTTTACTTACCGCTATAAATCCATGGCGAGTTAATCCAAAAAAGGAACCATCTTCACGCATAACAAAACCCATAAAACCTTTTTCATTACATAACCTTTCACGATTATCTTTTATTAATGGATACTCTTCCCAATATTTTGAAAGCCCTCTTATTTCCTTTAAAGAACTTAACCCTTTTTTTGAGCTTTCAACAAAAAACTTACCACTTGACTTGATAAAATATCTACCATCTTTTAGTTGCATTAAATTAGGATTATGTCCTGGAAAAAGTGTTCTAGTAACTTTATAAGGACCTAATAGATTTGTGCTTACTGCATGAACTACATCAGACAGTGGCCAATATTTATGACCTCCTTTAGCACTTTCTAACCATCTACAACCAATCATATGGTATTTACCATCTTTTCCTAAAAGAGAATTTCCTCCCCAATAACTATAATCTTCATCTTCTAAACCATTATCAGTATATCTTGGTAAAACTTCTTTATTTCCCCAAGTATTGTAAATTAATTTACCCTGAACAGGCATTGGTTGAAAACGATCCATAAATTGCCCTCCAGGAACTAAATCTTTCCACTCTTCTGGACGATCACGTTCCACAACCATTGGTCTTGAAGTAAAAGATTGTAATTCAACTCCTTTTTGTACTATTGGCTTATTTTGCGCTTGAGTTACCATTGGTAAAACGCTCATAACAATAATTATTAAATTAATTAAGAAGGTTTTTTTATTCATTTTAATCTTTTTAATTATGTCTATTTAAAGTCTACTTGAACCTTTTCAATAACAATATTTGCATTTTCAAAATCAAGAGTTTCTGTTTTATATTCAAAACAAAAACCATATCCTTCAGGTAAACCTGTTAAAACAAGTTTTGCTGGAACAGTATCTACTATTCTTGAAAAACCTTGTTTTAAAGAATAAGATTCTTTTATCTCTTGCCAATCAGTCCATTCGTCAATTTTTCCATTCCCAGATATATCAACACCTACACGAGTTTTTACACCTGGCACCCAAGGACCTGGACTTACAAAATCTACTTTGCCTTGTTGTTGTAATAAATAAAATTGCCCTTCAGCAAATCCAATAGTTGGGTCTGGATGTCCATTTCCCATTTCTCCAATAAAACTAAACTGTTTATTTATATCTCCACTTGTGAAACACCCAATTTTTATACGTTCCCCTACTGGATGATAATCACAAAATAAATAATATTGCCCTCCAACTTTAATTGCTGTCCAATCTCCATATGCTTTTTGTTCAGGTTCATGTATTTCATATTTCTTTACCTCTTTAACAATGCTGCCATGAATATATTCTCCATACTTACCAGTCGGTTTTGTACGATGATCAACTACCGGAGATAAAATTTTAAAATCATGAATTCCATCTGGGCTTACTGCATGACCGCCAAGTGGAGAATCCCAAGAATGTGTTTGAGCATTAATTGGATCCCAATTTTCGTATATCAAGTGAAATGAATTGTCTTCATCTCTAAATATTGCACAATCTGAACCATGAGAAGGATCATTAAATACCATTCCCATATCTTTTCCCATTTTCCCATCTGTTAAATCATTATCTATAATAAGATGTGGATCTTCATCATTAGGATGATCATAATATATATAAAACGCTCCATTTTTATATTCTGCTGTTGTAACCCAACGCTCTCTATAACCACTAACAGGACCATAATGTTTCCATGATTTCATATCTGTACTGTGCCATGCATGATAACCTAATTCATCATCGGAATGAGTTAAACGGGTTACATCAACTCGTTTAGGGTGAGTATCATATTTTCTAGCTAACAACCAATAATCATTTTCTTTTATTGGAATTAAAACAATGGCATCTAGAGTTCCTTCTGGCCCCACATTTGGAACTTCTTTCCAGTTATCCCAATTGGAAGATTGTTTAAATGTAATTGACTGTGCTTTTTTCTTTGTTTTGTAACTGTGAATTTTACTAGTAAACGTACTTTTCTTTACGCTTGATTTTGCCTGCCCATTAAGCAATTCAACACCTTGGGTATTAGCTGTTATTTCCAGCCAATCTGCTTGTTTATCAACTATCCAATTTTGAGCATTTATTGAAATGGAAGTTCCAATAAAAAAAATAACTATTAAAATTCTCATTATAATTTTGATTTAATCTGTTTTTAAATTTTTCCCTTATTTTTTAGCTCCAGGAATCCCTTTTTGCTGACCTTCATTTATTGGACGTGTAAATGCCTTATAATTTGGCCAAGTTGGACCTTCTTTTTGAATGCCTTTGAATGTTTCAATCATTCGATCACGTAACAAAACAAAAGTGGCGTGTTCCTTTTCTTTTAAATCAACTTCTTGTTTTATATCCTTTTCTAAATCATATAACTCAAAACTACTAAGGTTTGCTCGTTTAATCCATTCTTGTAAATTTTCTCCTTCCTTTAATGGATCAAAATATCCAACCAATGAATATTTACCTAATCGCATTGCCATATTTGGAGCATGTGTATAACATATATTCCAACTCAATGGTTTTTCACGATTAAATGGATATCCTTTTAAAACTGGTAAAATATTTATCCCGTCTAATGTAACATTAGGTTTTTCAGCTTCAACTATATTACAAATAGTTGGCATAAAATCTACTGAAGAAACTAACTCATCCGAAACTACTCCTGAAGCTATAACTTCAGGCCAACGCATTAACCCTGCAACTCTATGTCCTCCTTCATATAAAAAACGTTTCATACCGCGCAATTCACCTGGTGTACCCCACGATCTATCTCTTTCAGAATTTTTATGTGTAACTGGGTGTTCGCTACCATTATCACTTGTAAAAATCACAAGTGTATTTTCTCTCACCTCTAATTCATCTAATTTTTGCATTAACCTTCCAAAAGCTTCATCCAACTGAGTTACTGTACCATAGTAATAACGAGCTAATTCCGACGCATTTTCGTCTATATAAGAAGGGCGTAGAACTCTACCATATTTTATAGATTTTTCTAAATAACGAACCCTTTCATTATCATATAAATCCATATATTTTTTAGGTGGGCTTAATGGTGTATGTGGCTCTCTAATACTAACCTCTAAAAAGAAAGGTTTCTTTTTATCTCTATTTTCTAACATTTCAATAGAATAATCCACCACTTTAACGCAAGACCCTCCATCTTCTAGCTTCACATTTCCCTTATTACTAACAAATTTATCCTTATCTCTTATAATCCATTTATCAAAACCTTGGTCTCCTGGGGTTGGTTGACCTAAATTTATATCACTCATATGCCATTTACCAGAAAAAAAAGTTTGATAATTTTTCTTCTTTAAAACTTCGGCAATAGTAACTTCGCTGTTTCTCATATGAGTATTCTTACCAGCTAGTCTCCAAATCCCTACTCTATAGGGATTTCTACCTGTTAGTAAAGCAGCTCTAGATGGTGAACAAATTGATGATCCTGAGTGAAGATCTGTAAATTTCATTCCCTCTGAAGCAAACTTATCTATATTAGGAGTAATCATAAAAGGATGACCATAACAACTTAAATCTCCATACCCTAAATCATCAACTAAGAACACAACAATATTTGGTTTAGATGTGTCATTCTGTCCATAACTTTTATTTGCAGTACAAACTAGAAAAACCGTTATAACAATTGTTTTGAAGAAATTCATTTTTAAAAATCTTTTAAATTTTATTTGTTTATAGTTGTATTAAATACAACTGGCTTTAAAGTTCGAGATAGTATTTTTATAACTACTGGATATTGTTTTCCTTTTACTAAATCTTTATCTAGTTTTAGTACTAATTCCTCCTTACCATAAGCTTTTAAAGCTGGTAATTGAATCTCTCCCCAAGCTTCCTCTACTCCATTTTCACCATAACCATATATTGTTAAAAATGTTGATTTAGATGCTATTTGCCCATGATTTTCAACTACAACAGTAAATTTTCCATTTTTAAATATTGGTTTTCTTGCTGATAGAATTGGTTCTATAAAATTAACCCAAGGCAAACGTGTATACCCAAAAAGCATTTCTCCTTTTTTGTTTTTCCCTAACATTTTTGGAGCAAATTCATCTTCACCTATACAATGATTTTTAGCTTCGAATATTACAATAAGATCTTTCCCATCTTTTTTAACTTTTAATACTTTTGCACCCCTTCCATAATTTACTTCCGAAGAAGCTCCAAAACGAAGAGTTTCAATATCAATCTCAGCTTCAGGATTAAAATTTTCTTCACCTTTAATTCTTACTTTTATTTCTTTTGTTTTTACATTGAAAGGTAATTTGTTCTCAATTGATAATAACATGCCAGGATTTAGAGGTAACCCTATATTTTTTGAACTATGATTGTCATTAGACAAATCTTCATGTTTATTAGCATCAATTACCGCAAAATTGGCTTGTATTGCTCTACCATATTTATCTTGAAGAATTCTAATACGTTCGTATTTATACCAATCTTCTTTTGTTCCATCTTTATGCACAGCCACACCTGTTGCGTATGCTCTACCATCTTCTATAATCCAATTTATTCCATCTTTTGAACGTAAATAAAATGCCGTACGTCCAATCCAATCATTTACAATAGCATTGTATTGAATATTATCTTTCCAAATAACTGGATCTTCATATTTACCTGCCACCATTGGATAAATAGATTTTGTGGTTATCAACTCAAACGGACTTGTACCTGTTTTACTAATCCACATAGAACCTTGACGACTTAACATTAAAACTGAACCGTCTTCTCGTTTAGTAAAACTTAAATTATGAAACCAATTACCGCCACCTAATCGTAATTCACGATCTCTACTATCCATTGTAAAAGTGTGCTTTTCCCAAGGGCCATTTAAATTATCTGAAATTAAATAATTACAATGTTTATCAACTTCATGTCCTGTAACATGGTAAATAACATACTTTCCATTCTTTAATTGAAAAATTTCAGTATTATGACCTTCTCCTAAATCTTGAATTACTTTAAATGGACCTATAGAATTATTGGCTGTTGCATGATACATCATAGAATAATCTTTATATCCCATATGACCATTGGGGTTGTTTTCGTCCCATCCACAAAGGAAAAAATGATATTTCCCTTCTGCTTCTTTTATTATATTTCCACCCCAATATGAAATTTTATCATCTTCAATTCCATTATCTACAAAACGTGGAATTACTCCCTTATCTCCCCAAACATTTTTTGATAATTTACCATTTGGCATTGGTAAAATCCGGTCCATAAAGTTTCCTCCTGGAATTAAGTTTTCCCATTCAGCAGGAAGTGGACGATATTCAATTTGTGCACTTATTTCACTTACTAGAAATAATACTAAAGCAATTGTAAATAGTTGTTTTTTCATTTTTATTTAATGTTAATTAATTCCAAGAACCTCCAGATTCCATCAATAATATTTCTTTAAGATCTTGTACTTTATTAGGGTATTTAGCAGAAAGTTCTTTCATTTCTTGATAATCTTCTGGAAGAAAATACAATTGAAATACATCTTTTTTAAGATGATAGCGTAATTTCCAACCATCACTAGTTACCAATGCCGGCCCCAATTTTGAATTGGTAACTATATAAGGATGAACTTCACTTTTCCCTCCAAATAAAGTTTTAGCATAAGAAATTCCATCTTTTTCTTTTAATTCTTCTTCACCTGCAATTTCTGCCAAAGTATTTAAGAAATCGTAATTTGCTACTCGTTGCTCAGAAACTACACCTTCTTTAATTTTTCCTTTCCAATACCAAATTAATGGCACTCTTGTACCACCTTCCCAATTAGATCGTTTTAAACCAGACATTCCATCATTACCATCAAAAACATCATTACTTAAATTACTAAGAAACTTTGTTTTTATATTATCATATTTTTTACCTGTAGTTAAATCAACTTCTTTATTTGTTCTATTTTCTTGTTGCGCATACACCTCATGCCCATTATCTGAAGCGAAAACAATGATTGTATTTTCAAGCAATTTTAAAGAATCTAATCTTTCCATAATTCTACCAACATCTGTATCTAACATTTTAACCATTGAGGCATATTCTTTTTCCATTTCTGTTAACCGCTCATCATATTTAAAATCTTCATGAATTTCTGGAATTGCAATTGGTCCGTGAGGGAGCTGTGTAGGGAAAAACATAAAAAATGGTTTTTCTACTTTTGTATCGCTATAATTATCTATATAACCTAATAGCTTTTCCATTATAATATCTTCTGAATAAAAAGATTTACCCGTCATATCCCATCTATCTTTATATCCTTCCTCTGATTCTACATTATTAGTTTTTGCACAATCTATATGTGTGTTACCTGGTATGTCTATTTTATTACCATTTTCGAATAAAAATGGGGGATAAAAACCATGACAACGCTGATGATCATAATAACCAAAATGATAATCCCATCCGTGACGCTCTATACGTTCTGGTGTTGTTGCAAATCCCCATTCTAATTTTCCAAATTCAGCAGTTGTATAACCTGCCTTTTGTGCTACTTGCCCAAGAAAAACTTCTTTTGGTTTTGCGGGCATTGCCATTTTATGAATTGAATCTTTTATTTCTTCAAAAGTCATTCCATTGTCCAGATTTTGGTAAATTCCACCTTTGGTAATTTTCCATTGATTTGGTCGAACATCATGCATACCAGTTAATAAACTTGCGCGTGCTGGTGCACAAAAGTGACAACCGTAGGCGTTTTTAAAACTAACTCCTTCATTTGCTAACATATCTATATTAGGAGTTTTTATAATTTTCTGACCATAAGTTCCTAATAGTCCTCTACCAAGATCATCTGCATAAATTAAAATTATATTTGGTTTTTTTATTTCGTTCCGAGATTTGCAACTTAAAAGGTTAAGACAAACCATTGAAGTTAGAATAATTGTTAAATATTTCATGATATTATAGACTCGTTAATTAATGCTTTAATTCAATGCTAGGTAAACTTGTAAGCTAAATTAACTTTAGACCGTTAAAAAAATGTCTCTATAAGTAAAGTAGATGTTCACTAGGGTACTTAATTGGTGGAAAAAGACTATAATGCCTACAAATAACTGAAAACATTAGAAATATAAAAATTATAATAAACAGATTGAAAAAAATGAATTTAACATCCTATTTACCGAAAAATTAAAATTTATATTTTAGAAAATAATTAAAATAGGATTATTACCCTTTTTGTTCATCTACTTGATTAGCATATTTACTAGGGCTCACTTTATATTTCTCTTTAAACTTTGTAGAAAAATGTGTTCTACTTTTAAATCCAGTCATTAAAAATACTTGTGTAACAGATAATTTTTCTTGAGCTAAAAACTCACTGGCTCTTTTTAAACGGTAATTAATTATTAATTCAAAAGGAGTTTGATTTGTAAGTGTATTTACCTTTTGATAAAAAGCTGATTTACTCAAACATAAATCAGATGCTAAGTTCTTTAAATCGAAATTTTGATTGTCTAAATTATCATCAATAATACTGTAAAATTTTTCTAAAAAGGCATTATCATTCCTGCTATTTTTATTGTCTCTAGTTAGCGGAATTCCAATTTGAAACCTTTCTCGTAATTGCTTTCTATTATTTAAAAGGGCTTCAATTGTTGTTATTAATTGCTCTAGATTAAAAGGCTTTTCTATGTAAGCATCTGCCCCGTCTCTAATACCTTGTAAATGATCTGTTAAATTAGTTAGTGCTGTTAATAATACAATTGGAATATGACTTGTTTTTAAATCTGATTTTATCTGAATACATAAATCTAAGCCATTTAATTCTGGCATTTGAACATCGCTAATTACTAAATCTGGCCACTCATCATCAAAAGCATCAAGGCATTCTTTTCCATTTCTAAAACTTTTAACCTTAAAATATTGAGATAGAAAACGCGTAATATAATTTCTCATTTCATCATTATCCTCTGCATAAAAAATTAAAGAATCTGCAAAATCTCCAGTCGCTTCAATTTTAGACCATTCCTCATTATTCTGAATATTTTTTACCGATATTTCTTTCTCCTTTGGCAAAACTATTTCATTTTTTAATACTATATCTTCTGGTTTATGTTCTTTAACAATTGGTAATTTAACTATGAATTTGGAACCTTTTCCTAATTCACTTTCAACGTTTATATAACCATAGTGCATTTCAACAAGTCTTTTAGAAAATGCTAAACCAATTCCAGACCCACCAATATGTTTCTCATCCTGCAAATGAGACTGATAAAACCTTTCAAATACATGTTCTACATCAACCTTATCAATTCCTCTTCCAGTATCTTCAAATGAAATAATTAAATTTTTATCGTCACTTCTATAAACAACTTTAATTTGATCAGATTCGCTAGTATACTTAAATGCATTATTTAACAGATTATTAAATATTTTTTCTAGTTTGTTTTTATCTGCAGAAACAATAATTGGTGTTTCTTCACCTAATAATTTCAAATCCTTTTTATCGCTATAAGCAGCAAACATAAAATCATTTACTACTTCATTTATGAAAGCATTAAACTCAAATCTAGAATAACTCATTTTCAACATATTTGCGTCTGATCTTCTAAAGTCTTGTACTTGTTCTATTAATTCTTGAATTTTTTTAGATTGTCGTGAAACCATACTTAGTTTTTCTCCTAAATCTGGATTTCCCTTGTAGCGTTCATACAAATTGTTAATAGGGTTTGCTATTAACGTTAACGGTGTTTTAATTTCGTGAGAAATATTTGCAAAAAACCGAAGCTTGGCTTCATTTACTTCATGTACTTTGTCTTTTTCCAATTGCTCAATTTCAATCTTATGATTTAAAAGGTGAATTTTTAAAATAATTCGGTTAATGGCATAAACTAAAAAAACAATAAATATAAAATAAAGTGCATAAGCCCAAGGTGTTTTCCATATTGGAGGATGGATAACAATTTTAATATTTCTTGGTTCACCCCATTCTCCTAATGAATTGGATGCCGATACATTTAGTACATAATTTCCAGGTTGAAGACCACTATAAGTAATAGTATTTTGATTTGATGGTACTTCAACCCAAGATTTATTAATTGGATGGAGCTTGTATTTTATTAAATGATTTTCAGGATTGGAGTAATGTAAACTTATTAAATCTAAAGAAAATACATTTTCATTGTATTTTAAATTAATCTCATTTAATTGACTTAAAGACTTCTTTAATAAAACCCTATTGTTAATTGTATCATTAACATTTACAGTTTTATCAAATATTTTTAAGCTTTCAAATTCAATTCTTGGAACCTCCTCCTTATCTAATATATTTTTAGGATTAAAATAGAACATACCTCTTTCTCCTGTAAATACTAAATCTCCATTTTTCATTTTTTTAGCTCCATAATAAAAATCTAGAAATGGTAAACCATCAGACTTTCCGTATTTAGTAATTTTCAATGTTTTAGTGTTTATCTTGTTCAAACCAACATTAGTAGCAGCCCAAAGATTTGATTCATTATCGCTTAAAACACTTTTTACAACATTATTACTCAATCCATTTTCTTCACTAAATGGAATAAACTTCGGGTTAGATTGGCTATCCTCTACCTTACATATCCCACCTCCTTCTGTTCCAATCCATAATTCATTATTTGGTAAGCGTAAAATAGAACTTACAAATACACTTGGCAATGCAAAATCATGTTTATTATTAGGAGTATATTGCTCAATTATTAAATTTTCAATTCCAGTATTTTTCTGATTCTTCACTCTAAATAAACCTTTATGGTCTGTTCCAACCCAAATAAAATTATAAATAGGGTCTGGGTAAATACATCTTACACCTGTAATTCTTGTGTTTTTTAATGAAAAATTTTTATGTAGTGATTCAATTTTAGTAATTTCATCATTAGAATCTAATCTGATTCGATAAATATTAGTCATTGAGCCTACCCATATGTATCGCTCATTACCATTTTCTTCTTCAACAATTGTGCGAAGTTTTATTATACCAGATGATTTTCTTGAATTATATATTTGAATTTTCTCTCTTTTAGTTGCTCCTTTTGTAATTCTAAAAAAGCCTTTTTCATCATCATTTATCCAAAAATCACCTTTAGAATCAGGAAATACAAAATCCGCTCCCTCTATTAAACTTGAAGGTAAATTCTCTTGTTTTATTTTTTTTAAATCATATGTAACAACACCTTTTAAACCTCTGGAAACAGTGATTTTTGAATCATCAACTTGTTGAACGTTATACACTTTACTTTCATGTTCACCTAAGTTAAAACTAACAAATGCGTTCTCTTTTGTATTAAATTTATATACACCTGAATTAAAAGTTGCGTACCAACAACTATTCTTTGAAGAACAAAAAAGATTACTACTTCTTAATAAGTTAGTATTATCTTTAAAAGCTTGAATTTTAAATTCCCCTCCCTCAAAAAGGGATTTTGTTTCTTTAATATATCTAACTCCTGCCCTTTGTGTTCCCAACCATAAACTCCCAAATTTATCGAGGCTTGCCCCTATAAATTTATAATTATTTAAATATGATTGTTGTTTCTTTAATGACAATAACTTTTCAAATTGGTCATAATTTACCAAACAAACACCTCTATTTAAAGTTACTATCAAATTCTTATCATCAAGTAACACAATATCAGTACAAGAATTAATCTCTTTTTTTAAATGATGTTTAAACTTTCTGGTTTTTAAATTGAAATCAATCAGCCCAATATTTGAAGCCAATAACACATGTGATTCTTTTAGTTTTATGGCATCAGAAATAATAATTCCGAATCTATCTATATCTCCTTTAACCTTGTATTCTCCTAAAAACTTATAATCATCTGTAAAAATCTGAATTCCTTTATTTTCAGATACACACAAAATTAACTTCTCCTCTTTACAAATTAATATCTTCTTTACAATTCTTTGTCTATATGATTCTAGTAAAGAGCCTTTGACAATCTTTTTTAATTTTACAAACTTATGTGTTTCGCTTTTGTATATAGAAATCCCTCTTTCCGTTCCAATCCATATATTTCCATTTGTATCTTCTGCTAGTGATCTAACACGATTACTATTTAAAATCTCTTTTTTTGTAGTGTTTTTGAAAGTAAGTAACTTATATCCATCATACCTATTAATACCCGAAAAAGAACCAAACCATAAAAAACCTTTAGAATCTTCCATAATAGAAGTAACACCATTATGTGATAATCCATCAGAGATGGAGAGCTTCTTATAATTTTGAAAAATATTATCCTGAGCCATTAAATTACTGCAGCATAATACAAAAAACATTATTCGAAAAAATTTCAACATCATACGTCGAATATATAATTATGATAAATAAATGATACTTGTATTTTTAATATACTATTACAAAGAATTTAGAAAAATATAAGTCTGTATTTCGATTTAAATATACTATTAAAACAATTAATAAATTTATTGATTTCAAATTTACTAAAGTATCTCTAAAAAACTTTTAAATATAAAATAATGCTTTAAATAAATAATAAAGAAAGCTACCTAAATTAATCTAGATAGCTTTCATAAAACTCAATCAAACTTTAATATGTTCTTTTATGTTCTGGGTGCCAATGGAATAAGTTTTAATTCATCAAAATACATTTCTTGAGTTCCTGTAACTCCAGGATTTTCAGTATCTCTAATTATAAGCGTCCACGTTCCTTCAATTGCATCTGTTGTAATTGTCTGTCCTATTTCCACCCATTTCCCTCTAGGTAAATCTTCAATATTCCATGTAAATTCCTGTGACGGTTTATTAATTTTTGTTGCAAATCCTTTCATTGTATTTCCTTCAGCTAAAAATAATTTATAAGAAACATAATAAGTTCCTGCTGCAATTCCATTTGGTTTTGAAAAATCAGATGCAGCTAAAGTAACCTCATTAAATACTCCTGCCATGTTTGTATATTTCATTGAAGCAATTCCTTTTGAAAATTTATCTTCTGTTCTATCAAAATAAATTGGGTCGTTATTAGTATTACCACACCAATATCCATTTGTACCTGCTCGCTTTTCAGCTTTATTACCGGTATAAGGAATTTCAAATCCAACATAATCATCAACTAATACACTATATCCTAAATCTATAACCGTATTTAGAGGATCAAAACCTTGTAAAACCCTCGCATCAACAGATGTAATTTTGTCTCCAGAATATGAAACTTTAACTTCATCAGTATTATATACAGGCTCTGCTAATGTTAATTCAATAATTGTAGCATCAGCACTATTTATACTTACAACATCAACTGGAATATCGGCTTCATAACCAGCTGCTATATTTGTAACATGTACCGTAAAATCAGATTTTGCTCCTACAACTGAAGCAACTTCTCCTGTAACAGCAAAAGAAATAACTTTATTAACATCCATACTAATTCCACCATTAAGTACAAATGGCTTTGTAGATGGATTTACTTTAATATTTACTGGAAGGTATTTTAATATAGATTTTTTTGGATATTTTCTAACTGATTCTAATGACACATTAAATTCACCCAATTTATTAAATAAAACACCTATTGTATCTTTTGAAGATTTATCAGGACTTCCATTTTCAAATTTCCAAAGACTACTAGTTGGTCTTCCGGTTGTTGATGCATCAACAAACACTAACTGATCTCCTGCTTCAACATCAATCACAGGCCAAGATTCTTTATCTTCTAATGAAGGATTATCAGATTCGACCATTGAAAATACTTCTACGTCATTATATAAAATTTTTGCGGCTGGATTAGGATCTTCAAAAACATCTACCGTAAATGTTTTATCAACAACCCAAGCTCCAATACCATCTGAATATACCGCTTCTGAAACAGAATCTTTAAATGTATTGTATAAGTTAACATTAAATAATCCCGGTTCATCAAAATATACATTCACTAATTTCTCATTTGAAACTCCCCCATTCCCAATAATAAATTTATCGTAAACAGAATCTAATTGAGTAAATTCTTTACTCAATAATTTAGTTTCTTCTGGTGTTGTCCATTTATGAGATAAAGCATTTCTAGATACATCATAAAATGCTATGTAATCATTAATATTAACAACCTTGTCTACGGAGTCATTAAATTTTGTTGTAATTGTCCAAAAACTTGAATAATCATTACTTGGAATTTCATAGTCATCTTTATCATCACAACTAATACCTATAATAAATATCAATAATATTGCTTTTAATAATATTTTTTTCATTTTTAATAATTTTAGTTAGACACTTGGCCGTTATTCAATGTTTCTGCAGATGGAAGCGGTAAAAACGCATGTAAATCTGGATTAAAGAATTCTGCAGCTTGAATATATTCCATATCAATTGTAGTAAAATTTACTGGATCTGGATTTTCCCCTTTTAATAATAAAGATCCTGAAGCTGTTTTTGGATTCCCGTCAATATCTGTATACTCATAATCAGTTAAATAAAATTGAGTATTTGCCAATTCTTGATATCTAGCTTTACCTATACCCCATCTTTGCATATCAATATTTCTTGTTGAAAAACCTTCAATAGACGATTCTAGTGGTTTTTCAATGTACATAATTCTATCCATCAACGTTTCTGCAGTATAAACAACACCATCAAAATCGTGATTTGAGCCGTCCTCTAAACCAATTAATCTTAATCCCCATCTTGCTCTTACTTCATTTATTAGGTCTATTGCACCTTCAACATCTCCTGTTTTAACTAAACATTCGGCTTGCATAATATACACATGACCTAAACGATTTAAAATAAAGTTTTTAGATGATTTCCAACCTGTTTCTGCCAAATCGTTTTCACTTGCTGCAATATCATGATTAGAAAAGTGTTTAAAATAAGAAAACTTAAGTCCAAAAGATGCTGCTATAGGTACAGAAGGTGATAAATAGTATGGAGTATCTTCATCATTTACCAAAGCAATCATTGCTGAAGCTCTTAATGATACTTTTCTAAACCTTACACCACCTGTTCCATTATCTACATAATTACGTGGATCTTGAGCATCTAATTCTTCCGATGAATAAGCATGCGTTAACCATGCTGAAGGAACACTGTGCTTTGCTGATCCTCCTCCTTTATTAGATGGTGCTGAATAACGAGCCAATCTTGTAAAAAAACTTTCTTCATCCCAAGTTCCATCTTCAGTTTGTAACAATCCATAATTAATTTCAAAAATAGATTCTGAATTAAAATCTCCTGCCGAAGTAAATAATATATCTGTATTTTGAACAAGTGAATATCCATAATCAGAATTATTTAATACATCATTAAAGTATTCTTTTGCCATTGTATAATCTCCTTCATATAAATAGCTTGTACCCAAAATTGTTGCCGCAGTACCACCATCTACTCTAGATTTTTCTGCAAATTGAGCAGGAAGATTTTGATAAGCATACTCTAAATCTGCTCTATAAAATGCTCTAACTTCATCGGCTGATGAAAGAGGTTTTTGAAATTCCTCAGTATTTCCTGGTATTTTATCTCTAATAATTATACTTCCTTTATTAAATACTGATGCCGCATAAAAATGTCCTAGACCTCTAAAAAACCTTGCTTGTCCCATTTGGTTTGTCCATTCTTCTTGAGCTTTAAATTCCTCATTTAAAGCTTCTAGCCCATTAATAACCTGATTAGCTCTCCAAATCAATTGGTAAATTGCGGTCCATCGCTTACTTATATCGCTAGTAGTGGAATTAAATAGTTGTTTATAATACACATTGTTTGTTGGCTTATTACGTAGGTTAGGAAAAGCCATATCTGATCTTAATGCTTCTGAAATAGCTTCAAACATAAACTCATTTAACATAGCACTATAAACCGCATTTAATCCCGTATTTGTTTCATCTAAATTAGACCAAAAAACATCTTCAGATATTTCATTTGGATTAGATTCTGATAAATAATCGTCACATGATTGGGTCATTGTAATTACACCAATCAATACAATAATTTTTAATATTAATTTTTTCATGATTTCTAGTTTTAATTAAAACGAAAGTTTTACTCCCAATGAATACAGTGCTGAAATAGGATATCTATCTAAATCAATACCTCTTTTTGCTACATTACCTCCAATTTCAGGTTCAAATCCGTCATAACCTGTAATAGTTAGAGCATTTTGAGCTGAACCATAAATTTTAAAATCGTTTACACCTAATTTAGAACAAGTTTCTTTTGGTAAATTATAGGCAAGAGTTACAAGCTTCAATCTTAAATAATCTCCATTCTCAAGCCATAAATCTGTAGCTCCTAATTGGTTTATATCTGATTTAATTTTCCAAAAAGCTATATTAGAATCTGGATTCTCTGGTGTCCACATATTAACCTGATCTTTATGTCTTCCTCGATTATATGCTTCTCTTTTTTGAGCATTAATAATTTCGGACCCTAAAGAAGCGTACCAATTCATAGAAAAATCCCAATTAGTATATTTCCAATTAAAATTAAATCCCATTTCATATTCAGGAAGTCCACTACCAGAGTATACTCTATCATCATCATCAATATCGCCATCATTATTAGTATCTACAAATCTCAAATCTCCTAAAGTAGCAACAGATCTTGAAGGGTACTGATGATACTCATCAAGTTCTTCTTGTGTTTTTATAATTCCGTCTGTTTTATATAAGTAAAATGCTCCTGCTTCTAGTCCTTCTTCTAAAACAGTTACCGGTATTCCTCCAACATTTGAACTTGAATTAAAAATTCTCTTAGTGTCTCCTTCCATTTTAGTTACAATGTTTTCATTTGTTGAAAATGTAAGACCTACATTAAATTTACTTTTACCAATACTTTCACGAATACGGGCAGAAAGCTCTAACCCAGAGTTCTCCATATTTCCAACATTAAGAGTTAAAGTATTATCATAATATGCTCCTGCAGATCCAGGAAGTCTTACAGGAAACAACATATCTTCTTTTTTAGTTATGTAGTAATCTGCAGAAAGTGTTAGTTTATTACTAAACAACCCTAAATCAACACCTACATTTGTTGAAATAGAAGTTTCCCATTTTACATCTTCGTTAGAATAAGATTTTACAATAGATCCAAATGATTGTTGTTGATCTGTTGGATCGAAAATATAATCTACAGATTGTGACAATGTACTCGCAAACTCATAATCACTAAAACTATCGTTACCTACTTTACCATAACTGGCTCTTACTCTAAAATTATTAACAACAGATTTCATAGAATCCCAAAAATCCTCATCAGAAACATTCCATCCTCCAGAAATAGTTGGAAACAATCCCCATCTGTAATCTTTACCAAATCTTGAAGAACCATCATATCTTGCTAAAACTGATAATAAATACTTTCGTTGGAAATTATATTGAATTCTACCTAACGTACCAACTGTATTCTTTGTATAATTTATTCCGCTAGTTCCACTAAAAGATTGCGGGTTGATAGTTGCTCCATTAATAACTTTAATGCTGTTGTTGGCAACACCTTGTCTTGAAGCTTCAAATGATTCTTTGTATGCTTCTTCAACAGATAATGAACCTGTTACATTTATATTATGATCTCCAAAACTTTTATTATAATTTAAAATAGCATCCCAACTTAATTTAGTTGTTCTAATAGCCTCCGCCGAAACTCCATTTAGTGTTGGGTCATCTGTTGATGAATTGTCATTAACATCAACTAATGTAGTTTTTGGCCTGAAAACATTATTAATTTCAGTAGCAACTGCTCCTCCAAGCCTTGATGTTAACAATAAATCATCTCCAAACTTTCTAGAAACACTTAAACTTGTATTAATACGATCTTTACTACTATAGTTTTGCCCTCTAATGGATTGCAATAACTTATTTAAAGGAGTGTTTACCCCTCCACTTCCATCGGTATAAGCAATATCTGAATCTAAATCTACTTTTGGAAATAATGGAGAATAGTATGCTGCATTTTGAAACAAAGAGGTTGATGTCTTTTTTATTTTTTCTGAAGTAAAACCTACACTACCATCAAACTTCCAGTTTTTAGTTTTGTATGTAGTAGAGAAACGCCCATTATATCTTCTAAATCCTGAATTAATAATTTGTCCTTCCTGATCTAAATACCCCATAACGGCATTATATGAGAAGTCTTTTGTTCCTCCTGTTAGGTTAAGGTCATATCTTTGAGTTGCAGCATTTTCAACAACTACATAATCAGTAAATGTATTATCGTTATTTAACCAAGCCTCTTGGCTAATATTAGGAATAAAACCGTTAAAATAAAACTTCTGAACATTATCAAAATAAAGCTGTTCATCTGTATTCATTAAAGGAAGCCCCTTTTGCATACGCTGAATACCATAAGATGAAGTTAAAGTAACTCTAGCGGATCCATCTTTTCCTCTTTTAGTTGTAATTAAAATTACACCTGCAGCGCCTCTAGCTCCATAAACTGCCGTAGACCCAGCATCTTTTAGTACATCTATTGTTTCTATTTCATTTGAACTTATTCCGGGGTTACCAACCTGCGGAATTCCATCTACAACATATAAAGGTTCATTACTACCTGCCAAAGAAGTAATACCTCTAATTTGAATACTAGATTCTTCACCTGGTTGTCCTGAAGATGAAACTATATTTACACCTGCAATTTGCCCTTGCATTGCCGAAGCAATATCAGCGGTAACAAAATCTTCTATTTCTTTAGCCTTTACTTGAGCAACTGCTCCCGTTATCTCTTTTTTAGTTATGGTACCATACCCTATTACTACAACTTCTTCCAAACTTTCAAAATTTGAAATAAGTTTAACATTATAAGTTGAACCGGTTACTTTAATAGTTTGATCGGTCATACCTAAGTAACTAAATACAAGATAATCCCCAACTTTGGCCGAAATGGTGTAGTTTCCATCAAAATCTGTTGCTACTCCATTACTTGTATTCTTAACAATAACTGAAACACCTGGAATTGGCATTCCATCTTCAGAGCCTGTAACAACTCCTTTAACCGTCATTTCTTGTGCTTGCAAATTAGTTGTAAAACACAATAAAAATAATAAACATGGTAGGAGTGAATTTCCCCATGTTTTTTGCGCCTTTAATACATTTTTTAAATTCATTTAATTTGGTTTAGTTTACATTTTATTAGTAATTAAGCATTCATAGATTTGGTTTTATGAATGTTATCCTTCACACTTTAAGTGTATGTTTTTCAATTTTTGTTGTTGATAGTCATCGTTATTTGGTTATATTATTTTTTATTTAAATTTTAAATTTGGAACTGCCCCATCAGATTGAAGCTTAATCTTAGCTTTTCCGTTATAAATGTTTTTTTGAAAAATTATATGTTTTGAAGTATTTACTTTAATCGCTGGATTTTCTTCATTCAACATTGGAAATGTTCCTGAGTTCTTAATATTATTTCCAGAAAATATTAAACCATCCGTATTGGTAATTTGCATTATTAAATTATCAAATTGATTGAAAGTATTATTCGTTATTTCAATATTCTTAAAAGCTATATTCTCATTATTATCATCTGTTGCAAAACGAATAACACCTTTATTTCCTCCTCCATGCAGACAATCCTGAAATACATTATTTCTAATAATAACATTTGCTGCATTACCAGATTCAAACCAATGTCCACTTTCAACCGGAATTAGTATGGCTTCCATTTCTGTATTGAAAAAATTATCTTCTATTATTGTTTTTACAGGATTGGAAATTAATAACCCTCTTGCTCTATTACTTCCTATTTTACAATTCTTAACCAATAGATCTGGATATGCATCTAAGTTTTCAATTAAATCTCCTTCTTTTAAATTTTTAGGCAAGTTTTCATTAAAACTTATTATTTGATATCTACTACTTATATACTCCGTATTTTTAATTGTTAATTTACTATAAGGAAAAAATGAATCTTCTAATCTTACAAGTCCAATTGTATCGTTAGTTTGCCCAATTACAAAACCTTTTTGTTGATGGTGCATCATTCTAACACCTATTTTATTATTCCCTAAAATGTCAATTACTTTTTGGTAGGTTCCATGTACATTCATTGCATCATCTAATTGATTATTAAATGTGCTATTTTTTAAAACTAATTTACCTCTACAACCAACAAAATGAGTAGCATCTGCAGTTGTAGATACCATACGACCTTGAGATGGTGTTATATTAAAACTATCTAAAATAATATCTGAAGAGTTTTCTGCAATAATTCCCATACCGCCTGCGTGGTGAATATTTACATTTTTACCATTAAAACCATTTGTATGTGTAACTCTAAAGGCTGGAGCAACTCTGTTAAAACCTTGCTCGCCTTTCATACTTAAAATTAAACCTACTGGAGGCATTTTCTTTTTATGTCCAAAAACACGTACTAAACCCGGTTTTAATTCTTTAACAACTAAATTAGTTTCAAATCCTATATATTTAAATTCTGGAGCTCTTAAATCGAACTCGTACTTATATTTAATTTTATCTAAATTATTTTTTACAGAATTGCGTTTTTTAGTAGAAACTGCTGTATATGCGCTGGTATTATAAGCTATGGCTTTTCGTTTAGGATCGAATAAAATATTTTGCCCAAATGTATGCTCGTAGTATTCTTTAATAAAGTAAAGTTGATTATTTCTAATCTCATAAGGGTATGTATTAGATATTTGCATATCAAAAGTTTTATCTTTTGAATTGTTAGCTACAATTAATCCTTCACTATGAAATGATTCATTCCAATCTATAGTTACATTCTTTACCGTAATATTATCACTGTTTTTTACTAGAAAAGGAATTATTACACCGTGAAAAATAAAAGTTGAGCCTTGCCCATCAATCGTTAAATTTTTAAACCCATCTATAGGAAAAGCTGACACTACCATTAAATCACAATGATTAGAAATATATTCAAAACTTTCGTATCCTTTATCTGGATAAAAATGATATGTTCCTTTTTCAAATTTGATTTCCGAAGAAATATTTTTATCTACTTTTAATAGTTTACTTAATACAGCAGGGGTTGCATCTTTTGCAATATTTAAACCAAAAGAAATTTGATTTTGGAACAAAGGAAACTCTTTGCAATTTGTAGCAAAGCAGAGATTAGATATTAGCAGTATTAGAAATATTATTTTTAAACCTTTATTATTGAACATTATCAAATAGAATTATTGCTATTAATTTTATCCAAAGTTTCAATAATTAACAAATTATTATGTTTTTATCAGATTTAATAATGTTCGTCTGAGTACTTAAATCCCTTTATTCAGAAGCTTATACACAAAATTGTAGAATGTTTGAGTATATCCTGTATAGATTTATTAGAATCCTTATTTTACTAATTAATATTTTAAGATATTCCTTTTATAAAATGGTTACTTGCTTAAATAAAAAAACCTTAAGACTAATTAATCTTAAGGTTTTTTTGTTAAAAGAAACAATTTATATCTGAACACTTAAGAGCCCAAACTTAAATTGAAGTTATTTATTCTTATTTACTTTTTTTTGAGCTTCTTTATATAAACCCATTACTCTTTTTAATCCAATTTCTTCACCTGCTTGCATTCTTTTATAATCATTAGGCAACTCTTTCTTCAGCCATTCTAAAACAATAGCGCTTCTAGGTATAGTTGGAAAATATTCTGTTCCTACAGGTTTCATTTCTTCATCAAATTCAATTGTTTTTTTACGAAATTTTTCTAAAACCGATGTATACTTTGAATTGCTTGCTAGATTGTATAATTCATATGGATCTTCTTTTAAATTATAAAGTTCCTCCTTAGGTTTATTAGGTTCAAAAAACGGCTTTTGTTCTTTTGTTAATTTTCCTTCTTTATAAAGTGTTCTCATTACATGAACAGCTGGTCTATAAAACTCTAAATACGCTTGATGAGCATCATAAGGTATTTCGGGTTTATCATTTCTAATATAAGACCAATCTTCAGAAATTAAGGCTCTAGATTTCTCTTCAATTTCATCCCACAAATCTCTAGCCCCATACACATATTCTCTATTAAAATTATCATTAAAAATAGGCTGCCCTGTCATATACTCAGGAATTTCAACTCCTGCAAATTCTAATATTGAAGCAGTAATATCCGTAGAGCTTACAATATCTTTTCTAATTTCACCTCCTTTAAATTGTTTTGGATAATGAATTATAAATGGAATTCTTAAACCTGGATCGTGTAAATATCCTTTACCTCTAATATTACAACGGCCATTATCTCCAATAAAAATAACAATGGTATTCTCTGCCATTCCTTTATCTTCTAACTCCTTAAAAATCATACCAACTTCACCATCAATAAACTCAATTTGATCTAAGTATTTTGCCCAGTCTAATCTAATTGCTGGATGATCAGCCATATAAGGTGGTAAAGTAACGGTTTCAGGATCTACAGGATGTTTTGATTTCTCTCTAACCTCACTCCACCAATTTCCTCTATGCGTTGCTTTTAACTGAATTTGAGCAAAAAATGGTTCATCTTCTTTGGTATACTCATTTGTCTTATCAAATAATCCAAATTTTGTAACTCCATCCCACTCTCCAAGCTGTTCTGTTTTAAAATTCACATCAATCTTTTGACCATAGGTATATACTTTTTCATGACCTAAAACACAAGTGTACCCAGCTTCTCTTAATAAAGCTGTAAAAGGTTTAAATTTTTTATTTAAAGGAACATCACGGTTACTTCTATGATTATGCGAGTTTGTTTTTACCTGATGCGTACCAACCATCATTGCTGAACGACTTGGTGAACAAATAGAATTTGTTACAAAAGCGTTTTCAAATTGAATACCTTCAGCAGCCATTTTATTTAAATATGGTGTCTTTACATTTGGCATTCCATAGCACTCTAAATCTGTACTAATATCCTCAGCCATTAACCAAATAATATTTGGTTTCTTCACTTCTACATTCTCCTTTTTAACAACCTCTTTATTCTTGCAAGAAACAAGTGCTACAATTGAAAAACAAATAAGTATATATCTTTTTACAAAGTTCATGTTTTTTATTTTATATGTTATAATCATTTTTTAAAACTAGCTAAACAACATTTAATCTTAGTAGTTTTTAACTTAGATATCCAATATAGAGTTTGGAGGTAATGGAACTTTATTTACGCTGCGCCACTCTACTAATTCTTTTAATAACTCAGCTGTTAATTCTTTCTTTTGGTCTGCTAAATTTGTACTTTCTTTTGGGTCTTTTTCTAAATCATACAATTCTAATTTTCCATCTGCTAAAAACTGAATAAGCTTATAATTATTTTTTCTAATTACAGAACATGTTCCATGTGATATTACACTTGCCAAATGCCAAAACAAAGGTCTATCTTTAAAAGAATCTGTATCATTTTTAAAAATATCTGTTAAAGAATTCCCATCTAAAACTCCATTATAGCTAGTACCCGAAACATCCATCATTGTTGGAAAAATATCCATACAAGAAACACCAACATTACTCCTTCTTGGTTCTACTTTACCTGGCCAATTTATTAACATAGGAACTTTAATTCCTCCTTCATAAACATCTCTTTTGGCTCCTCTCAATAAATTATTTCTACTTTGACCACCATTGTAACCATTATCTGAAGTTACAATTATCATTGTGTTTTCTCTTAGGTTGTTTTCATCTAAATACTTTACAATTCTTTGAATATTATCATCTACAGATTCAACCATAGTTGCATAAGCAGTATACTCTTTCTTTTTCTTAGGATTATTTGAAACTCCTTGACCAGTAACGGTATCTTGCTTTTTGAAGTATTTATCATACAACTCATCGCTTCTAGAGCGAATAGGCTTATGCACAGCATAGTAATCTAAATTTATTAAAAAAGGCTCGTCTTTATGTATATCCATAAATTCAATTGCTTCATCTGTCAATCTATCTGTTAACCAATTATCTGTTGGTTTTTGTTCAATAAATGGATTTTCAAACGGAGCCCAATATCCTCCTCTTTCACTATGATAACCACCAGCTTCTAACGCAGGATCACCTCTAAATGTTCCTCCAACATTTTTAATAAACCCACGACCTTCAGGATAATATTGCTGAATTTCAGGAGTTTTATGCTCTTTTACCCAGCTAAAATCACCTGGATCTGGTTGCGCTAATTTATGATCTATTGGCCAAGTGCTATTTAATTCTTCCTTTGGGTATGGCCCTACAATATGCCATTTTCCAATATGTATAGATTTGTATCCGTTTTTTGCAAGCGGTTCTGAATAAATAGGAAATTGTTTTCCAACAGTCCAACGAGAAAAAATATTTTCTTGAGCCGTTCCTTTTTCTAAAACTGGCACTCCATAAACTCCTGTTCTAAACGATTGTTGACCTGTAAAAATTGCTGTTCTTGATGGTGAACAAGTAGGATACATATAGGCATTATCTAGCACCAAACTTTCCTTTGCCAAAGCATCTAAATTTGGTGTTTCAAAATATTTTGAACCATTAAAACCAACATCTGCATAACCCATATCATCCACTAAAATGAATACTATATTTGTTTTTTTAGATGATTTTTCTAACACTTCACTTTCTGTTTTCTCTTTAGTTTTACAGGAAACAAAAACAATAAAGCTTAGTAAAATAACTGTTATACTACTTCTAAATGTTCTTTTTGTTAAGTTCATTCTATTAATTATTTTTAAAATTTAAACTGTTAGTATTCTAAACTAACTTTCGTTAACAAATATATTTTTAATACTATTAGTTACTGTCTGTATTAGTTTATTCTATGTACTTATAAGTATACTTTCTTCACTATTTGTATTAAATAATGAGAACTAACCTCTCTAAATGAAATGAATCTAATAACAACCACATACTTATTAAAAAACTACTATACTTCTATATTTTTAGTTATTAAATATTGTTAATCAACTTTAGGTTTTAATTTTAAAGACATCTGTCTTCTGTCCTTCTCTAATCTAGAAGAGGATTCTATTAAATATTTCAGAGAAAAAACGGTATCCACAAAAAAAGGAAATTTGGTGTCGGATTCGACACTATTCAGACATTAAAATTAAAAAAAATGAAAACTGGAAATTACACATGCTTACTTTGTGTAAAAGAATTTGAACCAACTAAAAGAGGCACACAAAAGTTTTGTAGTAGAAAATGTGGTCAAAAACACAATTATCATAAAAATAAAAAAAAGAAAATTAAGCTCAAATCCAAAAAAAACATTTTAAGAAATCAGAACATAAAAATTCAATAGAACCTACAAAAATTGATAACGTCAGTTCTGCTGGAGTGGCAAACAATATTATAGGTAATGCACTCACAGAGGTCCTTAAATATGGAGTGAAAAAAATAAATGAAACACCAGATAACATACCTGCTACAAAACAAGATATTAATGATCTAAAACATTTAATAGACAAAAGATACTTCTTAATTAAAAACATGCCACTTAGAAATGACGGCTCACTCCCCCATTAAGATATGACATCTCGTTCTGTAGTATATATATTGGATCCAAATTTTGTAAATCCTTCCGTTTTCATACCTTAAAATCCTATTGATAGGATTAAATTTCACATATTTACGTTGCTATAAATAATTATCAGAAACAGAGAAATACACTATCCCTAAAGTATCATAAAAGAAAGAATCTGATAAATATCACAGCCATAAACCAATTGAATATTTATATTTGTATGTGGATATTAAATAAGTATCATTATTCACACACAAAAAGTAAAAATTTAAAAAATCATACAAAGTATTTTTATCCCGTAAATTTAACGGGTATAAAAACACTTTGAATGATTATATAACGAGTTAGCTAAAATAATGACGAAATATTTTTACATATTGATAATTTCAACGATTTTAATTACTTCCTGCTCTACGACACGAAACATTGAAAGTGAAGTTTGGGATGAGAAATTTCAATTATGCAAGGATTTAGAATTATCAGAAAGTATTAATAATTCATTTTACCCAATTCCAGAGAGTAAAATTGATTCTGTAAAAAATATCTATTCACTATTTGAAAACTTTTTATTAGATGAGAAAATTCTTAACGAAATAACCAAAAAAGGATATAAAGATTTATTGCAAAAATCTTTTGATAAAAAGATAACCTCAAAAAAAATATTTGAGTTTTCAGAATTTATGAGATTTGATACTTCAATGATTTTTATGACATTTTCGAATAAAGGATGTTTTGCTAACACAGAATACAGATATAATCAATTGTCAAAAGAGAAAAAAGGATGGCAATATGAGTTTTGCGTAATATTAGACAAGTATGAGGCAGATGGAGGATTCAATAAAAAGGGATTAGAAATTTTGAATAAATCGATTGATAAAATACCGAATAGAAAGTTTAACAAAGAGGTTTATAGACGATACTTTTTGGATTTAGTTTATGCAGTAGGACAACAAAACTGATAATTACTTTAGCTAACACCTCATAAAATTTATGCTTACATCTAAACTAAATAACGAACCGACAAACATTCAACAAACGATTTGCTACCACCGAAAAATCTCCGATTTCTCAGTCGCACAAATCTTATAAAATACCGTTGTAAACAATGCCGAAAAGCAGTACGCATTTGAAAAATCATAGATAGAAAATCGGAATTATGGAAATATCAGAGAGCGAAAAAAAAGAACTTGACAAATTGAAAATTGGAAAATTAGTTAAGAATACAATATCTATAATTTTGGAAAAGGATTTAATTTCTGAAAATGAAATTCAAAATTTACTGAAAAAAGATTACTCTAAATTTACTTTTAACGTAATCTTCCCTATTCTAAAAAAAGTGGACAAAAAAATATCTCTGAAAGAAAACGGATTGATAAATGGAAATCCGAGATATTATGCAAAACCGATTGAAAACCGAGAAACTGAATATCTTCTGACAAATGAATGGAAAGAATATAATAGAGAGGATTTTATGAATTGGTTAAAAAGAAAAGTATCTGATTTATAAGCACAATTGTAAACAATGCTGAAAAACCACTCTTGCGGAAATGAATATTGATGAATTGACAAAAAATATCAGAAAAATATCATCTGAAAAAAATGTTCAAGAATTAGCGGAATTTATCCAAAAATGGAAAACTAACGAACAAAATGCTCTTGAATTAAAAGAAAATGTTGAACGGTATCTTGGAAATGCGTGGATTGACAAAAAAGCGGATTTTGAAAAAGTTTACGGAATATGGTCGGAATTTAGAGACTCTGCAATTAACGGAATTGGAGGAATGACAATGAACGAAAGACTTTATTTATTCGGACTTTTTGATTTATATGAAAAAGCAACAAATAATGCGAAAAAAGAAAAATTTTACACGAAATTAATGGCGGAAAAATAAAAGCACAGTTTACAACAAAGTACTGTGGTAAAAAACAAGTAAAAATTGATTAATTTTTCACTAAAGTACTTCTATAGGTGTCATCGTATATAAAAAATAGAGGCTTTAAGACTTAGGCCTTAAACGAAAGATAATAATAAAACAAAGGTCAGTTATAAATCGAAAAGGTAGTACTTAAAAATTCACAACTTTTCATATTCAAAACCGTTATGACTTATAAAAAAAACACCGAAAACCAATCAAAATATATTAGAAAAAATTTTGAACTACCCAAAATATGCACATACTAAAAATTATTCACGGATATCCTACAAGTTACAATGCAGGTTCAGAAGTATATAGCCAATCAATTTGTAACGAATTATCAAAAACTCATAAAATTTCAGTTTTCACAAGAGAAGAAAATCCTTATAGTAAAGATTTCGAAATAAGACACAAAAACGAACATCAAAATCTCGATTTCTATTTTGTAAATAATCCACAAGGAAAAGATGGATATAAACACAAGAAAATTGATGAGAATTTTGCCAATTTAATAAAATCAATAAATCCTGATGTTGCTCACATAGGACATTTAAACCACTTATCTACAGGTTTAATTGATGAACTCAATAAACAAAGAATACCAATAATATTTACTCTACACGATTTCTGGTTAATGTGTCCAAGAGGTCAATTTTTAACTCGTAGTATTGGACTTGAAAACAATAATCAATTATGTTCTAAACAAGAAGATAGCAAATGCGCCACAAGTTGTTACAAAGTATATTTTAGTGGAAATTCATTTGACGAAAATCAAGATATTGCAAGTTGGAGTAAATGGGTTCACAATAGAATGATTGAGACAAAATCAATAATTAATAAAGTTGATTTATTTATTGCTCCATCAAAATACTTATTAAATAGGTTTGTATATGAATTTTCTGTTCCAAAAGACAAAATTACTTATCTTGATTATGGTTTTCCAACTGAATATTTAACTCCAACTGAAAAAACAAAAGAAACATCAAATTTTACTTTTGGTTATATTGGAACTCATATTCCAGCAAAAGGAATTAATCAATTAATAGAGGCGTTTAATGAAATAGAAGAAACTGCAACACTCCGAATTTATGGTCGAGTAAACGGACAAAGTACGAAAGCATTAAAACAACTTGCTCAGAAATCTAAAAACAAAATTGAATTTGTTGGCGAATACATCAATAAAAACTTAGCAAATGAAGTTTTAGCAAAAGTAGATTGTATTGTAGTTCCATCTATTTGGACAGAAAACTCCCCTCTTGTAATTCACGAATCTCAATCTTGTAAAGTACCTGTAATAACAGCAAATATTGGAGGAATGAAAGAATATGTTGAGCATAAAGTTAATGGACTTTTATTTGAGCATAGAAATACCAAATCCTTAATTAAACAAATGAGGTTTGCTATCGCAAACCCCAATTTGTTAAAACAATTTGGAGAAAAAGGTTATCTTTTTTCTAAAGACGGTAGCGTTCCTAACATTCAAGAACATTGTAAAGAATTAGAAACAATGTATAGTAGTTTCATTAAACCGAAACTTTGGAGAATTACAATTGATACAAACCCAGAAGATTGTAACTTGAAATGTATAATGTGTGAAGAACACAGTCCATACAGTGATTTTATTCCAAATCTGTACCAGAAAACAGGTGTAAAACGCAGAAGAATGAAATTTGAAACGGTTGAAGATATATTTGAACAAGCCGAAAAATTGGGTGTTACAGAAATTATTCCTTCAACTATGGATGAACCTTTACTTTACAAAAAGTTTGACCAAATATTTGAATTAGCACAACAAAAAAACATCAAAATAAATTTAACAACAAACGGAACATTTCCCAAGAAAACTGTAACAGAATGGGCTAAATTAATAGTCCCAAATACTACAGATGTAAAAATAAGTTGGAATGGTGCAACCGAACAAACAACAAAAAAAATAATGTTAGGGATTGATTTCAATAAATCAATCTCAAATGTAAAAGAGTTTATAAAATATAGAAACGAATATCAAAAGGAAACAGGTTATTTTTGTCGAGTAACATTTCAGCTTACTTTTATGCAGAATAATATGCACGAATTAGCTGATATTATAAAATTAGCAATTTCTTTAGGGGTTGATAGAGTAAAAGGACATCAGCTTTGGGCTCATTTTGAAGAAATAAAAAAGCTATCAATGAAAGATAGTAATGAAAGTGTTCAACAATGGAATAAGTATGTTAGACAAGCTCTTAAAGTTCAAAAAGAATTTAAAAAACCAAATGGAGAGCAAATTATTTTAGAAAACATTATACCAATTAATGAAAAAGCAATTAATGCTATTCCTATAGAATATGAATGTCCTTTTCTTGAAAAAGAACTTTGGATACCTCCAACAGGCGTTATTTCTCCTTGTTGTGCTCCAGACAATTTACGAAAATCATTGGGTGATTTCGGAAACATTGAAACAAAAACAATTAAAGAGGTTATAAAAAGTCCTATTTATACAAATCTTGTAAAAAATTATAAATCGAATGCACTTTGTAAAACTTGCAATATGAGAAAACCTATATGATAGATTTTTCAAACTTAGTTATTCGCTGGACTTTCGGAGAAACAAAAGAAAGACCAACTTCCTTACAAGCATTTGATATGCTTGAATGTAGTTTGCTATTTGCTTTAAAATTATTTCCAAATGCAGAAATGCATATAGTATACAATTCCTTATCAAATTCTAATTCTTTAGAAAAATTAAAACGAATAACTCTAAATAAAGCAACTTTATTAGAGGGGAAAAACGAATGGGGTAATGAAATGAAAAATTCATTTTGGAAGTATATCCCTTTACGTATCAATTCACAAAAATATGAATTAGTCTTGGATTCTGACATTGTCTTTTGGAAAGTACCTAAAGCTATTATTAAATGGCTCAAATCGGATGGATTATTATTGAACTCTGACTGGAATGGACGAAATTATGGGAACTACGACCAATCAATCCCAAAAGAATATGAATTAAATGCTGGAATAATTGGTTATCCACCTCAATTTAGTGTTACACTTCCTGAAGTAGACTTATTATCAGAAAGATTTATAGCTGAACAAGGATTTATTGTTAATGAATTTACTAATTCAAATAGAGAACTATTTATTTTACCAAAAAGTGATGTTTTCCAGTCTAACACTATTGAATTCATAAATAAAAAAAAAGAAAATATTATAACAGAGTATTGTGTAGGTCATTTTTGTGGTTGCAATTATTGTCATTATCCACATTGGGACAAGTACTATAAAAATGATGTTTGGAATCATTATCATAAAAATATAGAAAAAATAAAAAATTTTAGGGATGTATCAAAATACAATCCAAAATTAAAAAAAGGAATTATTTATCGTAGTTCAGCTTTGTGTTTATATAAAAATGAATCGAGTTTAGAAAGTCATTTACAATCTAAAAATATTGAAACAATAGTTGATTTACGAGCAGATAGAGAATTAAAGGAGATTTTTTACAACAAAAAACAGCAAGATAAATATAAAATTATTCACGCTCCTTTTGACCCTTGGAAGCAAAGTGTTGAATTTCAGAATATACATAACACAGGAACAAATACAGAAATTGCTTACCATTTTTTCTCAAATGAATGTAAAGCATCAATAAAATTAGTAATTGAAGCAGTTATTAACTCAATTGGCGCAATTAACATTCATTGTCACGCAGGAAAAGATAGAACAGGCATAATAATTACCTTATTTCATTTGTTATCTGGAGCGAATAAAGAAACTATTTTATTAGACTATTTAGCAAGTAAAATGGATACTAAAGAAAATTATATTCAAATACTACTTGATGCAGTTTATGAAAAAGGAGGAATAATTGAATACTTTAAATCTTGCGAAATATCTAATGAACAAATAGAGTTCTTAAAATCAAAAATAGTTTGCTAAATGAAATATACTGAAATCAAAATATCAAAAGATGGAACACATTTCACTTACAATGAAGAGCCCGTTTTTAACAAGAAATTTTTAGAAGTATTAAAGTTTCATTCAGAGGGTTTTGCTCCTGTTTATGATGAATCAGGTTGGTATCATATCGATATACAAGGAAAAGAGCTTTACAAAGAACGCTATGATAGAACTTTTGGATATTATTGCGAAAGAGCAAGTGTTGTTTTAAATAATAAATGGGTTCATCTTAATACAAAAGGAGAAAAAGTATATTCAACTTCTTATTCTTGGATAGGAAACTATCAAGAAAAGATTTGTTCTGTTCGTGATATAAAAAACAACTATTTTCACATCAATTTATCAGGAAAAAGAATCTACACAGAAAATTATTTATATGCAGGAGATTATAAAGATGGAATTGCTTGCGTAAAGACTAAAAATGGTTTTAGACACATCAATGAAAAAGGTCAATTAATAAATAGTAAGATATTTCTCGATTTGGGTGTTTTTCACAAAAAATACGCAACAGCTAAAGACAAAAACGGGTGGTTTCATATTAACAAAAATGGAGATGAACTATATAAAGAAAGATATTTAATGATCGAACCATTTTATAATGGATTCTCTCTCGTTGAAACATATGAAAACAAGAAACAAATCATTGACGAAAAAGGAATATTAACGACAGTAATTGAATAAAAAAGCAAGCCCAAACAATGTACTTTCCTGAAATAGGTTGATTAAAATTAGACAACTTATTACAATTTGACTCGTCCTGAATAAAGGCTACATAATTTTAAACATTAAAGGATTCATACATCATTGAGCTAGAGGAATACAATATTACAGCAATTTATACACCAATATTCTTTAAAGAAAATAGATTAACATTTGTATGACTGAAGAAAATCATTGTTATGAAAATGCAATGGCAAAACGTGTAAATGAAATATTAAAAGATGTGTTTTATCTTGATCAAACCTTTATGAACGTGGCGCACGCTATAAGAGCAGCAAAAAATGCAATTAAATTATACAACGAAATAAGATTACACTTATCTTTAGACTTTAAAACACCAAATATGGTATATAAATTAACAGCGTAAAATCAATTTTAACCTGTAGCCATATTTCAGGACAAGACAGAAAAATAATATGAGTAATCGAAATGAATTTCTAGAATCATTTGAAGGTCGAAGGTATCAGTATCGGAATCAAATGGGGAAAAACTCAATTTTCATTTCATATAAGGTAGGGAAATACCAGACTAAAAGAAGTAAGAGCCTTATAGAAAACATTAAATTTCAAAAATTTGTGCTTTCTGAACTAACAAGTATAAAGAAAAATTGTTTCAGAGCAAATGTTGCTATTGAATTTTCTTTTAAAATAAATCAAAGTAACTCGCCCGCTATTCAATCTTTACTTAAACATTATATTGACTTAATTCAAAAACCACAAAAAGAAATAGCTACTAGGCGAAAGTACTTATTAATAAAAGATGATTCTCAAATCAAAGCATTATCGGCCCATTATTGGAAATCAAATAAAAATGAGGAACAGGAACTTACTATATCCATAAGACCATTTAGAGATTTTATTTCTAATTTAGAATTTGCTAGGGATTTAGAATTTGGAAAATTTTCTAATAGAAAAATATATTCATTCTCAGAGGATAATGAGTATGAAGAAAGTCAAAGAAGGTTGAATGATTTAGACTATTACAAACCTGTTAAAATTGAAGGTCTGAAAATTGAAATTGACGGAACGAAAATAGATTATGACGAATTCCAAAACCAATTATTTGAGGAGGAAAAAGGTCAACAGTTTTTAAAATTAAACTCTAAATCATCAGCTAGTTCTATTCTAACATTAATTACCGATCAACCAGAAACGGTGAAAAATAATTCAATTCTTTCTAATCTTTCTAAGACCCTAACTAAAATTGAAAGAGTAACAACTCTAAATGGTCGATATAATATAAATTTCGGAAGCGTTCCTGTTTCTCAAGGTGAAAGCAAGCTTTTTAAAGATAGGATTAACACAAAATTGAAAGAATGGAAAGTTCTAAATGGGAAACTACTACCTAAAAACCCCGCTCTAGCTTTAAAATTTTTTTATGAAAAACCAAGTAAAGTCGATCACGATTTAGATAATTTATTGAAGTATGTATTACCTCATTTTAATGAATTAATAAATAAGGACAGATATTTTAAAGATGTTACTTCAATAGAAATTTATCAAATAAATACTATTTCAATAAATAAAGATTCTGGGAATTTATATCTAAGATTTGAAGATTTGGGAAACAATAATATGTTTCACATTACAGAAAATTTATTAGAAAAGTATGAATAAAAAAACGGGCTACAACAAAGTACTGTGGTAAAAAACAAGTAAAAATTGATTAATTTTTCACTAAAGTACTTCTATAGGTGTCATGGTATATTAATCCTGATTTAGCGATTGCAAAAGCTTGTTACAAACTGCAATTTTACGCTTAAATTTGAACTAGTACAAGCGGCAAACATTCAACTAACGATTTGCAACGGCAGAAAAATCTCTGATTTTCCAGTCGTACAAATCTTATAAAATACCGTTGTAGTTAATTTGATATCCAATTAAAATATAAATTATTTGAAAAACACCATTTATAAATATCGAGGGATTTTTGACAAAACTTTTGAGCGAGATATAAATTCAATTTTAGAAAACAACTTTTGGTCTGCGAATCCAATAGAATTTAATGATGTTTTTGAAACTGTAATAGATAATCGACCTGTAATAAAGTTAATTGAGTTTATTGCTAGATGGTTTGGGATAAACTCAGAAAAAGATATTGATTTTTTAAATAAAAATACAGACAAAGTAATGTCAATTGATAATAGAAATGGAATGTATTCATTATCAAAGAATAGTATAGATGAATTACTTTGGGCTCATTATGCAAATCAACATAATGGGTACTGCATAGAATATGACTTGAATATACTTTTAAATAGTATTAAGGAAATAGAACATTATTCTTCCGTCACATATTCTAAAACCCCATTAGTAATCAATTGGAAAGATTTTTTCAGTTCTAATTCTAAGAGATTAAACAAAATGGGGTTTAATAAGTCAAAAAGATGGGAATACGAACAGGAATATAGATTAATAACAAATACGATAGGTAAAATAAATTACTCGCCTTTAGCCATTAAATCTATTTATTTTGGACTTAGAATATGCTCCGATAAGAAACAGGAAATAATAAATTCACTTAAAAGTAAAAACATTAAATTTTATCAAATTGAGAAAATACCAAAAACATATAAATTAAAAGCAACCTTAATTTAATATAATACTACTTACAACAATAGATATCGTTGCATAAGTCAATAAACCTAAAAAAACACTACTCAAAAACTCCTTTTTAAGGTTTATTAATTTTTAAGAAGTAACTAAGAGATTAATTCATTGCTAGTAATAGCCAACTTACAGAAATCCTCGCGGATATTGAACTGCCCTACTTTTCTTATACTAGAACGGCCATTGACAATAATTTCTAGAAAAGCCAAATTCAATAGTGAAATCTAATAATAACTTTAGATATATATTTTTGCTTCAATAATTTTAATAAATTTCAATTGTAAGTTTTTATGATTCTAAAATACATAAACATAAGTTCCCTATAAGTTAGCAACAAAGTTATGAATTGGATATGTCAGTACAATCTGGTTAGTACTCTTTTGTTACGTCTGATTTTCTTACGAAAAATCTTCGTACAAAAATTCGCAATACCCTTATACATAACCGTTACAAAAAGTAGATAAAAAAATATTGCACATTAACTAATTAAATCTTTTACAAAAAAAACGTGGAAAAAAACAAAGAAGTAGAAATAACCAAAGATTTTGACTTTATGAAAGTAGTGAATTTTGTGTCACCATCTTTCGAATCAGTTGAAAAAGACGTAGCTGAACTGAGAAAAGGAAAACCAAATAAATCAAAAAAAGAGCTTTCAAAAATCTATACAAATAGAATTAGAAATAAGTATACATCAATTGGAATTGTAAGTGCTTTACCGAGTACCATCCCTGGTCTTGGAACTGGTATTCAAATAGCAATAGAAACTGGAACAATTTCTGGCGATTTAATTTTAATGTTGAGATGGATGGCTTCAACTTGCTACGGTGTTGCGTTAATTAATGATAAAGACATTCGTTCTGATTTTAATCAGGAATTCGTAAAAATTTTAGGATTATGGTGCGGGGCTATTGAAGCATCTAAATTAGCAACAGAGAAAATTGCTACAAAGGTTGCAGTAACAACTTTTAATAGAAAAGTTAGCGGTAAAACTTTAGCGAAAATAAATCAAAGAGTTGGAACTACTATTTTCACAAAATACGGTGCAAAAAGAGGAGGAATTGCTTTAGGTAGATTAATACCATTGGGAGTTGGTGCAGCCGTGGGAGGAACATTTAACTATTTCACGATGACAAAATTTAAAGGTTCAGCTATAAAATATTTTGAATCTGACGAATCTATAGAATACACACTAAAAAATAAGAAATAATATGGGATTATTTGATGATTTGATTAAAAGAACTAACACTATGATAGATGAAGTTGAACATTCAGAAGATAGAAGTCAAGAAATGTACGAAAGATTTTTAGTAAATAGAAATGATTTAGAAGAAGCTATTGTTAGTGCTCATGGAAAAAATGGTCAAATTTTATCAAATCTTTTAAATTTATTGATTCGAAAAGCGGATGAAAACGATATGGAAAATTGGTAGTTGAAATCTAAATTCAAGCAAAATGTGCTTATTCGGATGAGTTCTACTTTTTACAACAATTACAATCGTTACCAAAAACAATAAAAACTAAAAAAAATGGAATCAAATTTTGCAGGAATATTAGGTGTCATTTTATTTATCTTAGGGGGAATACTAGGGTTCGCACATCAACCTGAAATATCTTTTATATGTATTGGCTTATCATTTTACTTATTTTGGGTATCATCCAGAGCTACTAAGTAAAAAAATTACGTGGTAAATTTCTATTTTTGATGAGGTTATTTTATTGAGTTGGTTATAAAAACTTCAAATATTCAGCTAACAATTTGCTACCTCCGAAGATTCTCTGATTTCCAGTCGCACAAATCATATAAAAACTCATGGTAAACAATTTAAAACAATACATATTAAAAATTCAAAAAAATAATTATGAAAAAATTTATTTATTCAATTTCTCTTTTAAGTGCTTTAATTTTAACATTTAGTTGTAGTGATGATTCAGTTTCAGAGGACTTTGACAAAGCTAATGGAAATGTTCAAAAAAAATTAATAAGTTCTGTAGCTATTATTTCAGCTCAAGACCCTCAAGAAAATAGAGTAATTTCAATGTTGTATTCTTCAGATGGTTCATTAAACACGATAAATAACGGTGTTGAAACTCGAATATTTATCTATGGCAATAATGACGAATTAACTAATATCACTGGAGGAGGTGATAATCTCAATATTTTGGATTTATATGAATCCCCATATGATGCATTTGAAACAGGTGATGTTATAGTTTATGACGATAACGGAAACCCTAAAAAAATTAATTTTTTTGAAGAGGAATATAATATTACTTCAGGTACCTATACCACAAAAATCTATACAGCTGATATTTCGTATGACGATACACATAATCCATTTTTTTATACTTTAGAAGCTGCCGGAATTATCGATGTTTTAGATGGTGTCCGATTAAATTTTGGAATCAACCCACAAGTTCCTGAAATTGCTCAGGCTAGGATGTTATTCCCTGTTAATAACCCATCTCAGATTATTTACAAAAACGAAGAAGGTGAAATTGTTTTCACAATTAACTCCAATTATGTGTATGATAACGAAAATTATCCAACATCAGCTACAGTAACTAAAGTCTCGATAGAACATTCTCAACAACATACTTATTCTGCAATATTTGAATATGTAAATTAAAAACTGCTTGTAACAATGGTAATCGTTGCATAAAGAAATAAAAATTAAAAAATACTACTCAAAAACTCCTTTTTAAGGAGTTTTTGAGTAGTAAGAAATAACTAATCTTTCAATAATTGAAGGTTGCTAAGAGTCTAATTTGAGGTGTAATTAAGATTTTTAATCATGTAAGTAAACGATGTATTTTTTTTTGTATCACTTTTTACAGTTATTGACTAAAAATTAAACAACGTAACCCATTATCTAATAATCAAGAAAATACCCAATTCATCAAATAATATTTTTCATCAACTCTATTAATGAGCAAGAAAAAGGTAACGACGAACCTCTTCCCTTTTTATAATTTTTCAAATTTTTAAAGTTCCAAATCTGATTACCAAAAATATTCATTTCAACCTTTTCAATTTCTATCACTAAATAATTATCAGAGGACGGATTTATATAACCTCTTTTAATTAAATCATCTTTTGAATATACCTTTGGCCCTTTGCTTTTTATTTCCCATAACTCATTTGAGGAGTTTTGACCTTTTCCATGTAAAAGCAAATATTTTGCTGATACCGTTTGTTTATCTAAAATTAAGGAACCGTTTCCTGTCCCCATTCTAAAATTATATAGTTTTTTAGAATTTATCCAGTTATGTTGTTGTTCCGAATTGTAATAACCAACCAAAACAAAGGTTTCATCTGGTATTAATTTTTTATTGTTTAAATATTCTGGTATTGGCTGTTGAAGTTTATTAAGATTATCTGATTTATGAATATCATAACTTTTAGAGGCTAAGTTTTCACGCTGAGTTGCCCTATTTATAAAATGGGCAATAACTTGATCTAGGAACGCTTCCAAATGACTAGTTTCCACATTTGTTTTTGAGGGCTTCACAGAAAACGCTCCAAGACCAGGTAGAATTTCATGAAACCCCATTTTAGTTGTTTGCTCAGTTCCTGGATATAACACATATGCACCACCCGTTCTTCGTATAGCATCTTTATAAGCATGCATTTTTAATAAATCTGCATTTTTATAAATTCCTTTTTTATGCTCTAGCTTTTCTTCTGAAATCTCTTCTTCATTTGTAGTTAAATTATCTCCAACAATTTCCTTAATCTCATTAACTTTGTATTTAGCATCAAAATGAATATGTACTATTTGCTCGGTTTCTTCAGCAACCTTTTCTTTAATTTCTTTAGGCCAAAATGAAAGTGTATAATCTGGGCGCATTGCTGTGGTCCAACTTCCGGAATTTGGATATGTTGATGCTCCCGAAAAACTTCTATTATAATTAAATTTCACATTAAGATCTCTTGAATGAGAGGTAAATACTCCTTGAAGTGCTGTAAATTTACCTTGCTTTAATTGAAGATTTAAGTTTTTAGTTTTTGAATTGAAATTGGTTAATTTCTCGAGGTCTTTTGGTTCTATCTCAAATTTTTTCTTCAATAAATCAAGAAGCGTAAAAAATAGCCAATATTCATATAAAGTAGCAATATCTTTTTTACCTCCACTATAAATATCATCACCACCTTCCCAGATTAATTTAGCCGCCAAATCGAACATTAACCATACTTTTAGCACTTCACGATATCCTTCTTTTCTTTGTAAAATTGGGCTGTTCAATTTTAAGGTGTCGGGTCTAGATATTTGTTTAAATAAACTATGTTGTAAATGGCTTTCCAATATGTAAACGACTGCTCCTGCTTCTTTTTGTAACCTTTCTGTGGCTTTTGGATGTTTTTGAATATCTATACAAAACTTTAAAAAAGTGTTCAATGCATGTTTAATAAACCTATTTTCTGAAGTGTCTACATTTTCCGTTTTTTTATTGGAATTAATTTTACCTGCAACCGTACTAAGCCCTCTTTTAGTTAATGGATGACTAGATCCAACAGGTAATCTATTCGAAGCATTTAATAACTGTTTTACAGCAGTCGCATTAAAACGCTTTATTTTCCTAACATCTACTAACTCTTCTTTTTCCTTCCAAATTGTTGTTGGTGAAGTAATTATTCTGTGAATTGCTTCATCAAAATCATCCGATTGAATAATGGATTTTATGAAAGCAAACCGCTGGTATAATGTTTTGCTATCTGTTTCATAATCTGTTTCAAAAGAATGGCTTACTGGAGCATTTGATTGCAAAATTAAATCGGTACATTTTTCAGTGATACTTTCCAGCATATACCTATAATCTTCACGATAGGTCGCTTTTATTGATTGTACTTCTAATTTTAATTCTCCAATTGGTTTTTCAATACCTTCTTTACATATGTCAAGAGTTAAGGTTCCTACATAAATATTTGGGGCTATTTGCCCTGAATACCTTTTCCTACGATGTGGTTGAACAATTTCACTTCGTTGAAAAAAATAATCTTGATTGCTAAATTCATAATCATAAAAATTTCCTTCTTGGAGTTGATAAGGCGCTTCATTATTTTGAATTGCATCATCTCTATGGAACAAAGTATTATTCTTCCTATCATCAATAAAAAGTTTTAAATCTTTTTCGAGATTCTCTAATGCTATTACAATGGAACTTTTCCCGATCATATTCTATGCTTCAGCGTAACTTGCAAATCCGTTATCTATGGCTCCTTTGTACATTCTGGTTATCTTTTCAAGGGATAATGGATATACAATGTTCTCATTATCGAAGTTTAAATCTGCACTATTTTCAAAAAACTCTTTTTTAACATCTATTTCCTGTACACATAAACCTCCCAAATTCTCTAACACTGGACAGAGTTTTCTTCTAGATCCATGTAGCTTCGGTAATAGCTTTTGCATAATGGCAATGTCTATTCTTTGATTGGTTGTTAATTCCGAATTTACCAATTCTAACTGATGAAATAAGCGATGAATTTCCATTGCTGTTCTGTATCCAAATTCAGCGCCTGTTTTCTTTAGCTGAGTGAAAAATTTAACTAAGGTCCCGTTTAATTCTTGTGAAATCGTGCTATTGGTTTCATTATTTGCCATTTTAATAAAGTCCATAGCCATAGAACTTCCATTGCCAATTAAATTTTTAAAATCAATGTCTTTTGGTGCACTTAAAAAGTTTTCAATTTCATCTTCTTGAACTCTAAACTCAATCACATTTGCTCTATCCAATACTTTAGGACTAAACATATACGTAGTTTCGTCAATATTCACAGTTCCAATAACAAATAAATTTTTTGGCCATCTAAGTTCTGCCGGTACTGTTGATTTAATAGTTCCCTGTTCACTGTGTAATTTGAAATTTTCTTTAGATTCCATAACACTTAAAAAATCTGCAAAATACCGCTCAACATGACTTAAATTCATTTCATCCAAAATCAAAAAATGAGGTTTACTTATGTTATTATTAGCATTAATAATTAACTGCAACGCACCGTTCTCTGGCAATATATACTCTGCACTATTTAATGCGTTTTCATAACCTAATAAGGGTTCTCTATTGGTCCAATCAGCCCCAACAGGAACAACACAATATTGCTTGTCATTTTCACATACCCATTTTGTAAAAGTTTGTGCTAATTTAGTTTTACCAGAACCAGATAAGCCACTCAACAATACAAATGGTTTAGTAATTAGTGAACTTACAAAACGTGTAAGAAGCGTATTTGTGAATAGCAAACCAGATGCTTTTGTGTCTTCAATAAATTTTGATAACTCAAAGTCTTCTTGTTCAATTAAGTTATCAATTTCAGGATTTATTTTAATGGGGTTTTCTTGATTTTTATAAAATGACAATAGCATATCCAACTCATCGTTTAAAATGGTTTCATCAGGGAGCTCATTAATATCATAAACTTTATACACATAAGAACTCCCATACCTATCTGGTTTTCCTAGGTTGTTTTTATAAAAATAATTAGTAATAGTAATTGGCTCATCAATTTTCCATTCCGCTGTTGGATTAGTTGTTTCACTTAATCCATACGCTAATATTAGCTTATCTATACTTTTAAAATAAAGATATACAGGATAAATACCTTCGGTTACCCTATTGGGTTCTTTTAACAATGCTATCCAAGGAATTTTCGCCTGATTACCTGCTCCAAAACTCACCTTAATTTTGAGTTCATCATATGATTTTGGATAATTTTTTGTTTTTAAATTAGTCGTTTTGGCTTGTTCTAAAAATTTATTTATAATTTCAGTAAAATCAAACTTTTTTTCAAATTCTACAAGTCTAGTACCATTTGCCAATTTCCATTCATTTGGACCATTTGCTGCTCTATTCAACACCATAGATGCAGCTGCCGACGGAGAATTAAATATTATATCCTTTTTTAATATATAAAATTCGCTAAATGTGCTATCATTAACATATTCGCTAGTTGAATAAGTAGATATAAGTTCAAAATAGGAATGTGTTAAAAAGCTTGGTTTAGGTTCTTTATAAAGATAAGATCCTTTTATTAACAAATAGCCATTTTCAACTATTTGAAGTTTTGCGGTTAAAAAACCTCCATTTTCATGAACTGCCCCCAAAAAGTTAGACACTATTTGAGAGTATATTTATGGGTAGAAAAGTCAAGTATAGTTACGATTTTAAACTTCGTTGCGTAAAAGAAGTATTGAAAAATCACAAAACAGTAGATGC
>NZ_QEIH01000001.1 GCF_003260195.1 Lutibacter citreus | reverse complement strand
TTTATTTACACTAAATTCCTGAACTTTTTACCAACTTACCTTTGTTTGTTAGCGGGTGCAAATGTAACTACTTTTTATTCTTAAACAAGCTTTTTTTAACTCTTTTTATTAAAAATTTTAAAATATCTTATACTCCCCTGAAAATCCATTACTTATAAATATAACTACTTTTACTCTATTAACATCCTCGAGCTAAAGAATAATTAATATCCATATTCTTTGCTTTGATAACATCCTATATTATATATAAAAAATAAAAAACCTATTATTTAGCTTTCAAAAGATATTGCTCATCTAATAGATTTCTAATATCTTTGCAGCCTTAATTAAAAAATATGATTCAAATAACTTTACCAGATGGTACTATAAAGTCTTTTAAAAAAGACAGTACCCCTATGGATGTTGCTAAAAATATTAGTGAGGGATTTGCTAGAAATGTAATTTCAGCAAAATTTAATGATGTAACTATTGAATCTTCAACTCCACTTACTAAGGATGGAAAGCTAGTTTTATATACATTTAATGATGCTGATGGTAAAAAAGCATTTTGGCATTCTTCTGCCCACGTTATGGCACAAGCTATTCAACAATTATATCCTGGAGTTAAACTAACTATTGGTCCTTCAATTGAAAATGGTTTTTATTATGACATAGATTTTGGGGATAATGTAGTTTCAGAAAAAGACTTTCCTACTATTGAAAAGAAATTTTTAGAATTAGCTAGAGGAAAACATGAGTTTAAAATGCGAGAAGTTAGTAAGGCTGACGCATTAGCTAAATATAAAGAAGAAGGAAATCAGTATAAGGTTGAATTAATAGAAAACTTAAATGATGGTGAAATCACATTTTGTGATCATTCGGACTTTACTGATTTATGTAGAGGTGGACATATACCAAACACCGGTATAATTAAAGCTGTAAAAGTAATGAGTGCTGCTGGAGCTTATTGGAGAGGTGATGAAAAGAATAATCAGCTTACACGTATATATGGTGTTTCATATCCTAAACAAAAAATGCTTACCGAGTATTTGGAATTATTAGAAGAAGCTAAAAAACGTGATCATAGAAAACTTGGGAAAGAATTAGAACTATTTGCCTTTTCTGCAAAAGTGGGACAAGGACTACCCCTTTGGCTACCTAAAGGAGCCGCTCTGCGTGAAAGATTAGAAAATTTTCTAAAGAAGGCTCAGAAAAAAGCAGGTTATGAGATGGTAATAACACCGCATATTGGACAAAAAGAATTGTATGAAACTTCCGGACATTATGCAAAATATGGTGAAGATAGCTTTCAACCAATAACAACTCCTAAAGAAGGTGAAGAGTTTTTATTAAAACCCATGAATTGCCCACATCATTGTGAAATTTATAATCATAAACCTTATTCTTACAAAGAATTACCAAAACGTTTTGCAGAGTTTGGTACTGTTTATAGATATGAACAAAGTGGAGAATTACATGGATTAACACGTGTAAGAGGATTTACACAAGATGATGCACATATATTTTGTACACCAGATCAACTAGATAAAGAATTTAAAGATGTAATTGATTTAGTATTATACGTTTTTAAATCATTAAGCTTTGACAATTTTACGGCTCAAGTTTCTTTAAGAGACCCTGAAAACAAAGAAAAATATATTGGAAGCGATGAAAACTGGGAAAAAGCAGAAAACGCCATTATTAACGCGACTAAAGAAAAAGGATTAGATTATGTTATTGAATATGGTGAAGCAGCCTTTTATGGTCCAAAATTAGACTTTATGGTAAAAGATGCTTTAGGTAGAAGCTGGCAACTTGGAACAATTCAAGTTGACTATAATTTACCTGAACGTTTTGAACTTAGTTATAAAGGTGCGGATAATCAATTACACAGACCAGTAATGATTCATCGCGCTCCATTTGGATCAATGGAAAGGTTTATTGCCGTTTTATTAGAACATACGGCAGGAAAATTTCCTCTTTGGTTAACTCCTGAGCAAGTTATTATACTACCAATTAGCGAGAAATATCAAATATATGCAGAAAAAGTTTTAAATCTGCTAGAAAATTCCGAAATTCGCGCCCTTGTAGATGATAGAAATGAGAAAACAGGAAGAAAAATTAGAGATGCGGAGTTGAATAAAATTCCATTTATGCTAATTGTAGGAGAGCAAGAAGAAGGTGAAGAAACAGTTTCAGTTAGAAAACAAGGTGAAGGAGATATAGGGACATTAAAAATAAATGACTTTATTTCCTTGATAAATAAAGAAATAGATAGTACATTAGAAAAATTTTAGTTTAATTTAAAACTTACGGTTATAGCAATCAAGAGACGATCAGGGGGAAGAAAGCCCTGGAGAATAATAAAGGAGGACCCACATAGAATTAATGAACACATTAAATATGTAGAAGAAGTCCGATTAGTTGGAGATAATGTTGAAGTAGGAGTTTACTCTCTTTCTAAGGCTAAATCTTTGGCCAGAGAACAAGAACTAGATTTAGTTGAAATTTCACCTAAAGCTGATCCGCCGGTTTGTAAAATAATAGACTACAAAAAATTTCTATACGAACAAAAGAAACGTGAAAAAGCTCAAAAGGCTAAAGCGTCTAAAGTTGTGGTTAAAGAAATCAGGTTTGGACCAAATACAGATGAGCATGATTTTGAATTTAAAAAGAAACATGCCTTAAAATTTTTACAGGATGGTGCAAAATTAAAAGCTTTTGTCTTTTTTAAAGGTAGATCGATAATCTACAAAGATCAAGGACATATTTTACTTTTAAGATTAGCAACAGAACTAGAAGAATTTGGAAAAGTAGAGCAAATGCCTAAATTAGAAGGTAAACGTATGATTATGTACATTGCTCCAAAAAAGAAATAAAATATTATAAGCGAGATAATAAAGTAGAAGAAAGATGCCTAAAATGAAAACCAAATCTAGTGCTAAAAAGCGTTTTAAGCTTACAGGTACTGGAAAAATTAAAAGAAAACACGCTTTTAAAAGTCACATTTTGACTAAAAAAAGTAAAAAACGTAAATTAAAGTTAACTCATGATGGTTTAGTACATAAATCAGATAAAGCTAGCATTTTACAACAGTTAACTTTAAAATAATAAAGTTACAGGGAATTTAATTATTAACCTTGGAGTAGTGCAAATACAAGTGTAAAAGTAATTTTTACCGCCTACTACAAAAAACAAATTGAAATTATGCCAAGATCAGTAAATTCAGTTGCTTCAAGAGCTCGAAGAAAAAAGATATTGAAGCAAGCAAAAGGTTACTTTGGACGTAGAAAAAACGTTTATACAGTAGCAAAAAATGCGGTAGAAAAAGGAATGTTATATTCTTATAGAGACCGTAAAAACAAAAAGAGAACTTTCCGTGCTTTATGGATTCAACGTATTAACGCTGGAGCTCGTCAGTATGGAATGTCTTACTCACAGTTTATGGGAAAAGTAAAAGCTAATAATATTGAATTGAATCGTAAGGTTCTTGCAGATTTAGCGATGAACAATCCAGAAGCTTTTAAGGCAGTTATCGATTCAGTAAAATAGATTTTTAATTTCTTGCTTATATAAAAAAATCCCAATCTTTCGATTGGGATTTTTTATTTCAATTATTTCTCAATTTCCTTAAGGCTTTCCATTTTTTTATGAGCCATAAATCCTGTAATATCTTCAAAATGTTCTACTACTCTTTTGTTTGTAAACTCAAAAACTTTATCGGCCAAACCATCTAAGAAGTCACGATCATGAGAAACTAAAATCAATGTTCCATCAAAATCTTTTAATGCTACTTTTATAATATCTTTAGTTCGCATATCTAAATGATTTGTAGGCTCATCTAAAATTAATACGTTTACTGGTTCTAACAATAATTTTATCATTGCTAAACGTGTTTTCTCACCTCCTGAAAGCACTTTAACTTTTTTAGTTGTATCATCACCTCCAAACATAAAAGCTCCTAATAAGTTTTTAATTTGAGTTCTAATATCTCCAACAGCTATATGATCAATTGTATCGAAAACCGTTAAATCCTCATCTAATAGTGATGCTTGATTTTGAGCAAAATATCCTATTTTTACATTATGACCTACTTCTAGTTTTCCTTCAAAATCAATTTCATTCATTATTGCTTTTACCATAGTGGATTTACCCTCTCCATTTTTCCCTAAAAAAGCAACTTTTTCACCTCTTTCAATTACCATATTGGCATTATTAAAAACTATATGTTCATCATATTTTTTGGACAATTCATTAACCACAACTGGGTATTGACCACTTCTTGGTGATGGAGGAAATTTTAATCTTAATGCAGAACTATCCTCTTCATCAACTTCAACAAGCTTTAGTTTCTCTAACATTCTAACTCTAGATTGCACTTGATTTGTTTTAGAATATGTCCCTTTAAAACGCTCAATAAATTCTGTATTTTCAGCTATCATTTTTTGCTGTTCATCATATGCTTTTTGCTGATGCGCTCTTCTATCTTTACGCAATTCTAAATAATGAGTATAGGTAGCTTTATAGTCGTAAATTCTACCCATTGTTACTTCAATAGTTCTGTTTGTAATATTATCAACAAAAGCTCTATCATGAGAAATTACAATTACAGCTTTTGCAGAATTCATTAAGAAATCCTCTAACCATTGAACACTTTCAATATCTATATGATTTGTTGGTTCATCTAATAAAATTAAATCTGGTTTCTGTAATAAAATTTTAGCCAATTCTATTCTCATGCGCCATCCTCCCGAAAATTCAGATGTTAATCTGGTAAAATCTTCACGTTCAAAACCTAAACCTTTCAGTACTTTTTCAACTTCAGCCTCATAGTTAACTTCTTCAATAGCATAAAACTTCTCACTCAATTCAGAAACACGCTCAATTAATTGCATATATTCATCACTCTCATAATCTGTTCTTGTGGTTAATTGCTCATTAATTTTGTCAATCTCACTTTTCATTGTGAATATTTCAGAAAAAGCTTTAGAAGTTTCCTCCATTACAGTAGCTTCATCTTTAGCTAATAAATGCTGTGGTAAATAAGCAATTTTTGTATCTGAAGGAGAAGAAACATTTCCTGAAGAAGCTTTTTTCACTCCTGCTATTATTTTTAATAATGTAGACTTCCCTGCCCCATTCTTACCCATCAGGGCAATTTTATCATTTTCATTAATTGCAAATGAAACATTTTCAAATAAAGTGGTACCACCAAATTGAACTGAAATATCGTTAACCGTTATCATTTAAGTTTGTTTTTTAAAGCGGCAAATATATTGAAAGAAATAATTTAATACTGCCATATAATTTTTTTTAAACAAAAAAGAAGCTATCTAAAAAGTGAAATTTTCGTAAACATGAACTTAATTAAGGTTCTCATAGTGATTAATTATCAGCTTTATGAGATTCTAAAATAAATTCAGAATAACGAATTTTATTACTTTTAAGACAGCTTCTTTTTTATATTTGAAGGATAATACTATAATACTTCTCCTAATTCTTTTAGTTTCTCTGTATTCTCAGCTAATTTTAACTCTTCTACTATTTTATGAATATCTCCATTTATAACATTAGAAAGATCATATAAAGTTAAACCAATTCTATGTTCTGTAACTCTTCCTTGAGGATAATTATAAGTTCTAATTTTTGCAGAACGGTCACCACTTGAAACCAAAGAATTTCTTTTTTCGGAATCAGCTGCTAATTTTTTCTCTAATTCTTGTTCATATAAACGTGAACGTAAAACCTTCATCGCTTTTTCCTTATTCTTATGTTGCGATTTTTGATCTTGACATTGCGCTACTAATCCGGTAGGAACGTGAGTTAAACGCACCGCTGAATATGTTGTATTTACAGATTGACCTCCAGGTCCTGAAGAACAGAAATAATCTACACGTATATCACTTGTTTTTAATTCAACATCAAACTCCTCTGCTTCGGGTAATACCATAACAGTTGCGGCAGAAGTATGCACACGCCCTTGAGTTTCAGTTTGAGGAACACGCTGTACACGATGTACTCCAGACTCAAATTTCATATCTCCATAAACATCTGAACCTGTAACACTAAATATAATTTCTTTAAATCCTCCCGAAGTACCTTCACTAATATCTTCAACTTCTGTTTTCCAACCTTTATCTGAACAATATTTTGTGTACATTCTATAAAGATCTCCTGCAAAAATACTGGCTTCATCTCCTCCTGTACCCGCTCTTATCTCAACAATAACATTTTTAGCATCTTCCGGGTCTTTAGGAATCAACATAAATTTGATTTTATCTTCAAGCCCAGGAATTTGCGAAGTAGCTTCATCTAATTCCATTTTTGCCATTTCAGTCATTTCTTCATCTGACCCATCTGCAATAATCTCTTTAGCTTCTGCTATATTATTTAATAAAGATTCGTACTCTTCTGCAATTTTCATTACAGCACTTAAGTCTTTATATTCTTTATTTATTTGTATATAACGCTTTTGATCCGTAATAATATCCGGTTGGATAATTAAATCAGAAACTTCATCAAAACGTTGTTTTACTATTTGTAACTTATCTAACATTTATTTTTTTCTTGGATTGCAAATTTACAATAATTTCTCGACACTACTATTTAACTCTGTTTCGTATTAAATTACAAAACATAAACTAAATATAATATTATTAATTGAAATTATCTAATATTCGAAAACTCCAAATTCACTTTTTATAGTTAATTTTTTTACTTCAGAGGCTTCTACTCTACCAATAATTTTGGCATTAACATTAAAACTTTTTGAAATCTCAATTATATCTTCTGCAATTTCTGGCGTAACATATAATTCCATTCTATGACCACTGTTAAAAACTTGATACATTTCTTTCCAGTCTGTTTTACTTTGCTCTTGAATTAATTTAAATAATGGTGGAATTTCAAACATATTATCTTTTACAATGTGCAAATTATCAATAAAATGTAATATTTTGGTTTGAGCACCTCCACTACAATGAACCATTCCATGAATAGTTTTAGCATTATACTTACCCAGTATTTTTTTTATAATTGGAGCATAAGTTCTTGTTGGAGACAATACCAATTTACCAGCATCTATTGGAGAATTTTCAACCTTATCAGTTAATTTCACATTACCCGAATAAACCAATTCATTTGGTACAGCTGCATCAAAACTCTCAGGATATTTCTTAGCTAAATATTTATGAAAAACGTCATGACGAGCAGAAGTTAATCCATTAGATCCCATACCTCCATTGTATTCCTTTTCATAAGTTGCCTGCCCATAAGATTCTAAACCAACAATAACATCTCCTGGTATTATGTTGGCATTATTAATTACATCGCTTCTTTTCATACGAGCTGTAACAGTAGAATCAACAATAATAGTTCTAACTAAATCACCAACATCTGCTGTTTCACCTCCAGTTGAATGAATTTCAACTCCAAAAGATTTTAAATCTTCTAATAGCTCTTCAGTTCCGTTAATAATTGCAGAGAGTACTTCACCTGTGATTAGGTTTTTATTTCTACCAATTGTTGAAGAAAGCATAATGTTATCCGCTGCCCCAATACACAATAAGTCATCTATGTTCATTATTAAAGCATCTTGTGCTATTCCTTTCCATACTGAAACATCTCCTGTTTCTTTCCAATACATATATGCTAAAGACGATTTTGTTCCAGCTCCATCTGCATGCATTATTAAACAATAATCTTCATCTCCTGTTAAATAATCTGGTACAACTTTACAAAATGCTTTTGGAAATAATCCTTTATCTACATTTTTAATTGCATTATGAACATCTTCTTTTGAAGCTGACACTCCTCTTTGACTATATCTTTTACTTACTTCTGAACTCATTGTACCTTTGTTATATTGTTGTGCAAAAGTAATTCTTCTTTTTCACATAATGAAACATAAAAAAAACCGAATGAGAAGTCATTCGGTTTTTAATTAAAAAAATATATTTTTTATTCCCAATCAGGCATTCTTGCATTAGTAAATAACTTTGTTCTTTCGTTATCTATAGTTGCATTTATTTTATAAATAAAACTCGTTGAGAGATTATCATTTGAGGTGTTTTCAAAAATAATTTCAGCTTCATTAGGTGAGAATCTAGGATCAATGTCATTTGTTCCTGCAACTTTTTCAATAGACATATCCTCTTTTGTATTTGTCTGTAAATTATAAATAAAAATATGCGAATCTAATTGTCTATTACTTGAGTTTTCAAACCCTGATACATCATAACTATATAATAATAATTTATTATCCACAGAAATGTTAATTCCTCCAGCCGCTCCTTTAACATTAGACAGAACTTCTTTTAATTTTATTCCTTCTAAATTAATAGTGAATATGTTAACATTATAACCTGAAATATCATTTGTTTTTAAGGCGATTATACTTTCATCGTTGCTCCAATCACATTCAGTTATAAAACTCCCATCATCTGTTTTATAAATTTGTTTTAAACCACTTCCATCTTTATTTATTACATATAGTTTATCATAATAAGGATAAAGTAACCTGTCTCCATTAGCCGACCAAGAAAAATCAACCTTATCTAAATTAAACCCTTTTACAGGTATTTGAGATGTAACTTGCCTTACATTTGATCCATTCAAATTCATTGTAAACAAATGAGTTTCATTATTAATTGTTCTTAAAAATGCAATTAATTTAACTGTTTGATTCATTCTCGGCCTCCAACTATTTACACTTTCAGAAGTTAGTTGTACTTTATTTATTACGGTTTCTTCGTCAATATTAGATGAATAAATTATATTATTCTCAGTCCCTTTTTCAACATAAAAATACCTATTTTCCGGATCTAACTTAGTAGTAAATGAATTTACGGAACTTAACACCTCTTCATTTATATTATCACTAGCTGCAATTTGCCAAAAATATTTAACACCATATTTTAAACTAGATACAACATATGTTGTATCTGTTAAACTTTCAAAACTTAGTATTTCATTATTATAATCAGATTTAATATCTAATCTATAAGTAATGTCATCTAAGTCTGGATCACTTGCTCCCCAAATTAATTCAACTGAAATTTCTTGATCTTCAATTCCATCTTCAAGTGAATATAATATTGGTACACTTGGTGATTTATTTAAGGCGTTATCATCTTCCATTTCAAAAATCACATTTACTTCGGCATCCTTGATTACTGTTGCACCTTCAAAGGATGTTAAATATCCTTCTTTTGTAGCACTTACAGAATATTCACCTTCATCTACAATTTCAAAAGTAAAATATCCATCAACATCCGTAAAGGTAGTATTGTTTGAGGTGCTTAATGTAATTTTGGCATTTTCAATAGGAGTAAAACTAATTGCTTCAACTACTCTACCAGTTATTGTCCCCTCTTCTATTAGTAAGATAGTGTCCTCACTACAATTGATTAAAAAAGTTAGCGATAAAATAAATAATATATTAATTGCTTTTTTCATAATTCATTTTTTTATTCAAACATAACTCGTTTTACATCATTATAGGTTTTACCTAAATAAAAATTTATTCCTATTCCTATTCTCCAATAAAAATCGTTCCATTCTCCTTGATCAAGTCCTTCCAACTTATCTGTAAATAAAATGTTTTGTTCAGCAAATAATTTCAGACCTACATTTTTTATTGGTAAAAATTCCAAACCTCCACCATATAAAAATTTTAAATGAGTAGAATTAAAATCCTTATCTGAAATGGCCCCAACACCTGCATATAAAAAAGGTGATATGTTATCATAAGGTAATAAATCATACCCTAAACTTGTATCAAAAGAATAAAAATCACCTTGAAATGCTTCTTCGTTTTCAAGTTGAAAATACCCTGCATTAAAATTCAAATTTAAACCTGGCTTTTTAAAATATGTTCTGAAAGAAATATTACCAGTTAATTTTTTCAAAGAATTAGAATAATCACTATTTATTATTGCTGTACCACCTTCAATATTTATAGCTGAACGCCCTCTTTTATCCTCTAATTTTCTATTATACAAGGCTGTTGTTTCAGCATCAGCTTTATCTTCTTCATATCTTTCTTTTACGTAATTTATGGTTGGCTCTCCTCCTTTGGGCTTCCATATACCATCTATCATTCCCTCAACAATTAGAAGCTCTACAGCTTTATCTATCGCTTCTTTTATAGCTAATTGAGTTGGTTCATTTTTTGTTACACCTGTTTCTACCTCTAATAATTTTTTAACATTAACATACCTAAATAAGTTTGCAGAAATACCTTGTGAAAGAATGGTCTTAGAAACATATACATTTTTTAGAATTCGGCCACTTGATGTTGAAACTGCTCTTAAATAAATAGTAATTCTATCTTGTCTGTACTCTGTTGATGCTCCAGCTCCAAAATATCTGGCTCCTGAACCTCCCGTTATTATATTAGAATCATATGAAACAACTCCACCTTCTAAAATTATCCCCGCAAATAATAGTGGTGGAATTGATGTAGTTTGGTCCTGTTTATTATCTGCAGCGTACTCCTGTCTTGTAGATCGAATAATTTGTCTTTCGTTTAGCAAATTTCCAATATTTTCACGTTCAATTGGTTCAAACCAATTAGACTCCTCTAAAGATTTTAATAAAATAGACGTTCCTCCTTGAGAAACTGCTGTACTGAAAGTAGATCCATTTTCAACCAACTTATACTGCCCCGTTTGATCTCTAAATTTATAAACTCCTACAATCGTTTTCTCTGTAGGTAAAATTGTATCTAATATACTTTTACCTGAGGTATTTTCTCCTATTCTAGCTTTTGAAGTGTTTAATGGCTGATTAAAAAAAGCACCACAACTTGATAAAAACAATAAAACAGTATAAATACTATATCTGGTTAGTTTTTTCATTAATGTGTTTTTTTAATTAGGTATAATTATTTGTGTTTGTTCACCTGTAGTAGTATCTAATATATTAACCGAAAGCCCATCACTTGAAGGAGATATTTTTACTACTAATGAACCAAACACATATGTCCCTACAGATAATGAAGTATCTCCAAATTGTTCTTGAAACAAATCTTGAGATAATGAACTTAGTAATTGCTGATTTAACGTCTCTGCAAAATTTTCTAAATCAGAACCTTGATCAAAATTATAATCACTGCTTTCCTCAAAACTATTCTGAGCATTTGCAGAAGCTAAAAGCTGTTGATAATTAAATGTGTCACCACCAAAAAAAGGATTAATTGGCTTGTATACAATATTTTGAGAGCACATTAAAATTGGAAAACAAAATATAGCTATCGCTGTAAAATATTTTAACTTTTTCATACTTAAATTTAGTTATTATTTTTAAATCCTACTATTTTTATACAACATTTTTCTTTGTTTTGCATATTGACTAACTCTTTGTAATGAAGCTTTTACGGCAGATTTTAAAAACTCCTCATCTGGCTTAGACATAAACTCAAATAACGTCTTATCTTCCGAAATAATTGTAATTATACTGCTTCTACCAAAGTATGGTTTTTCTTTAATCGTTATTATAAATGGATACTGATTTCCTGAAGTATTATATGCTTGATAAAAATAGTCATGAAAATCCTTTCCAACTTTTGTAATAACCTCATCAACCACAATTCCTTTCAATTCAAAATCTACCTCCTTTTTTACTTCCCCCCCTATATTTTTATTCTCTGCAGGAGTAATAATTAGAGAATCTTTTGCTATTACTTTATCATTTTGTTTAATAAATAAATATATTTTCAGCTCTTCACCTTTTTCAATATTTAATCGAATTTCAGATAAAACTTTATTTTCATTTGGATCTAATGAAAATTCACCTTGCTGATTATTACTTGAATAATTACCTGTAGAACTTTTCTTTAAAGCTAATAAACTATAATTCAATCTATCTTTAAATACTTCATCTCCATTTTCGGCTTGCCCTTTTATAAGTATTAAATTATCCACCTCTTTAATGTTTATTTTACCAATTACAGACTCATTTATTTGCCCTTCAACATTAAATAGAATAAAAAAACCAAACACTATATTTAATAAAAAAAGTTTCATTTTTACTTATATTTTTTTTTATAATTAAAGTTTTGAATAACTCCCATGTTTTTACTTAATAAGTTATCACCTTATATATAAAGAGTTTTAATTTCCTATTTAATTTATTCTTTAAAATTACTGGAATACCTTTATTTAGCTGAAAGCTTTGATTAATAAGTTAGAGTTTCTCAATAAAATTTTGAGCAACCGGATTAAAAATTATTAAACAAATTAACTTAAATAACAAATATGTAATTAAGCTTTTTCATCCTACTCTAATTTAAGAAAAAAAGAGGGATAATACCCTCTTTTTTTAATTATTATTCTGAATAATTATATTACTATTTCCCATACCAGATTGAGTAACTATACTCCAGTGACCATTTGACATTTGAGATACATTAGACAGATTATCTGTACCTTCTTGAAATTGTTTAGACCAGTTATTTGAACCATCTTGAACTAATCTTGCATCAGCCCCTACCTGATCTTGCAAACCATAATTATTATTACCTCCTTTTTGAATTATAACAGAATTATCACCAATACCATATTGGTTTTGAAAAGCTTGACCATCATTCCCTTTTTGAATTATTTTAGCAGTTGAGTAATCGCCGTTTTGGTTTTGTTTTGCTAAATTATTGTTACCCGACTGATTAATAGTAGCCTCATTAGCATGACCATCTGAACCTTGGTATTGCTTCGCTAAATTACTATTTCCAGATTGGTTTATTTTAGCCAATCTATATTCATTTTCGTTCTGAAACTGAAGTTGCTCAGCCCTATTTCTATTTCCACTTTGTACAACTATACCTTTCATACTCCAACCATACTGTATCTGTTTAGATGTGTTATAATCTCCTGATTGATTAACCATAACATAAGGATATTTTCCTTGCTGATCTTGTGTAGCTATATTATTGTTACCCGATTGGTAAACATGTGCATTTGCAACTGCAATAGGACCAACTTGAGATTGACTTGCGTAATTTCCATCTCCTGATTGTCTTACATATACAGAAGTAGCCCAAAAATGCGATGCCTGAATTTGTCTTGAAACATTATAATTTCCTGATTGTATTGCAGTGGCATTTTGAAAACTACCTTCCGATTGATCTTGTGAAGCTATATTATTATTACCTGATTGGTTAATATCTTCCATTCCGGCATAACTACTTTGAGTTTGACGTGCATTATTCCGGTCTCCTGATTGATCTATAAAAACGTTATTAGTATCCCAAGATGTTCCTTCCTGTGTTTGCTTTTGCCAAGCTTTATTTTTATTACCCGCTTGTAATACTTTTGCGGCTTGCCAATCTTCTGTTTGCAATTGACTGGCATAATTATCAGATCCTGTTTGTTTAATTAATACTTCATTGGCTAAACCACTTTGATTTTGAATTGCATGGTTACCATTGCTTTGTTGTATTACTGTACTTATTCCATCATCACCTGTCTGATTTACAGTTGATGTGTTCTGTGCTAACATAATACTCGTAGCAAAAAATAGTGCTACTACTAATAGTGATTTTTTCATAATAAAAATTTTTTGTTAATAATGAACTTCATTTGCACCATATTATAAATGATTCATATGGATTAATTCTTCTATATTTTTGAATAATAGTTAATCAGTAATCAGAGAATTTTCCTCATAAATTTGTAATAAATTAGAATTCCCTTGCTGAATAATATTTCTTTTACTAATTACAGAGTCATTTATCTACCCTTCCTCTAACATTATTAAATAGAATAAAAAAATCAAATACTATTTTTATTAAAAAAGTTTCATTTTTACTTATAATTTTTTATAATTAAAGTTTTAAAATTAGATTTTTGAATAACACTCATATTTTTTATTAACGAGTTTTGCCCATAAATTTGAAGATTGTTGGAATTACCTTTTTGAAGAATATTTAAATTTAAAGGAGAATTATTATAATAATTAATAAAACTATAATAATTTTTATTACCTAACTGGTTTACCGATTGAGAATCTTTACCTTTTTGTTTAATATCTATTTCATTGTAATTACCAATCTGATTTAAATTAATAAAATTATCTGAAGATTGAATATCTTTTGCTGATTTTTGATTTTGTAATAAAAAATTCGGGTTCTTATTTAATTGAAAATACTGACTTGTTAAATAGGTATCTTCAGTATTTATTTGAGCATAGCTATTTTGAACAAACACACTTATAAAAATAATTAGAATTAGTAATATGTAACGTTTATTTTTCATTACTTTTTATTGAGGAAAAAAGAGGGCAAATGCCCTCTTTTTTTGTTTATATTAAATATTGAGAACTTCCATTTTAGAGCTCTTGGCTACTACTATCTAATGAGGACTTGCTCCACCTGTTTGATTTACACACGCATTGTTACCTCTACCTACTTGATTTACATCACTTAGGTTATCTCCAATACCTTCAGTATTTTGCATTACATTAGATGAATTACGTGGACCGAATTGATAAACTGTAGATGTATTTTCAAAACCTAAAGTAGATATTTGTATTTCAATTGATTTATTCATAAAACCTTCTTGATAAGCATTTGCTGTATTATTACTACCTAATTGATTTTGTAATGCAGCATTTTCTTGACCTTTTTGATAAATTGTTGCATCACTACCATCAGCACCATATTTTTCAGAATCTTGACGTTGTTCTGCATAATTACCATTCCACTTATTAGTACCAGTTGGATATTGGTTTATTTGAGTTACAGATGCAGTATTGTGATCATTTCTTTGAAATTGAAAAGAAGTATTCATATCACCAGATTGATCAACGGTTGCAGTATTATCATATCCTTCAGCCCAATGGAAACCAATAATATCACCAACTGTTTGTACGGCATAATTATATTTACCGTGTTGAGTGATAGTATTAGTGTTACGATCACCATATTGTTTAATTGTTCCTCTATTTTGATAACCTGTTTGAAATATACCCGCTACATTATTCATACCATCGTCATCCGGGTCTCCCCATTGATGAATTTTAGCATAATTTAATTGTCCAAATTGATCAACATCAGCTAAATTATCTGTTCCCACTTGGTCTATATCACTATCTTGAATCGTAGCATTTAACCTATCGGCCGAAGAAAGTTGATCTATAACACAATCTTCACATTCTGGTACTTGTGCAAATAACATACTTGTAGCAAATAATAGCGCTACTACTAATAATAATTTTTTCATAATAAAAATTTTAAATTAATAATTAAATTTATATATAATATTATATAACTATTTTACTCGTTTAATAAATACGTGTTGTTATAAGCTTAATAACAATTCTATAAATTATTAAACAGGGCTATAAACGATTAAGTGGGATTTAAACAATTGAGGTAGTAATCTTTTTTTGCGCAATAACAATTAAAATAAAGCTTTATTCAAATTGCCATATCTAATTTACGAATCAAAACCTCATTTTCAATACAAAATTTAATAAATATTTATAATTTAGAATGATTATATATAGATACTTTGGTTACATATAAAATTACTACTAGAAAACTATAAACAAAAGACTTAAAGTAATAAACAAATGGTACAAAAAACAAAAACCTGACAATTATCAGGTTTTTGTTTTTTGTAAATTAACGAGCAAAAAGAAGCTCCCTGTATTTTGTTAATGGCCAAATTTCATCATCTACCATTAACTCCAATTTATCACAATGATATCTAATCTCATCAAAAAATGGTTTTACTTTAAAACAATAATCTGAAGCTCTTTTCTCTATTAACGTAAGTTTATTTGCTTTTTTTCTTGCAGCTATCATTGCATCAATTTTCATATGTATAGCTTCAATATGGTCTGAAATACGAACTAACAGTTTTAATTGCTCTTTAGCATGGTTCTCAAACTCATCTCCAAAGATTTTTTTTAAACCTGAAACATTTTCAATTAATATATTTTGATATTTAACAGCCGTAGGAACTACATGATTACCTGCAATATCTCCTAAAACACGAGATTCAATCTGAACACGTTTTATATATTCTTCCATATCAATTTCATATCTAGCAATGGTTTCAACCCTGGTCATAACACCCATTTCCTCAAAAATATCAATAGATTTTTTAGAGATTCGAGCTTTTAATGCTTCAGGAGTTGTTTTATTATTACTAAGACCTCTTTTTTTAGCCTCTTTCTCCCACTCTACTCCATAGCCATTTCCTTCAAATAAAATATTTTTTATTGATTTTATGTATTCTCTTAAAACATTAAAAATTGCTTCATCTTTCTTTAAATCCTTTTCAGCTATTAGTGTATCTACTTCAATTTTAAAATCTTTTAATTGTTTAGCTACAATTGTATTTAAAACCGTCATTGGCTTTGCACAATTGGCAATTGACCCAACGGCTCTAAATTCAAACTTATTCCCAGTAAAAGCAAAAGGAGATGTTCTGTTTCTATCTGTATTATCCAATAAAACATCTGGAATTTTCCCTACAACATTTAATTTTAAATCTGTTTTTTCTTCTGGAGACAGCTTTCCTTTTGTTACACCTTCTAACTCTTCTAAAACACCTGTTAATTGAGCGCCAATAAATACAGACATAATTGCTGGAGGCGCTTCATTTGAACCTAATCTATGATCATTACTTGCTGATGTTATTGCTGCACGAAGTAATTCTTCATTATTATGAACTGCTTTAATTGTATTTATAAAAAATGTTAAAAATTGTAAGTTACTCATAGGTGTTTTACCTGGGCTTAGTAAGTTTACATCCGTATCTGTAGATAAAGACCAATTATTATGTTTACCTGAACCATTAACACCAGCAAAAGGCTTCTCGTGTAACAACACTTTAAAATCATGACGCAATGCTACTTTCCCCATAACATCCATTAATAACGCGTTATGATCAACAGCTAAATTTGCTTCTTCATGAATAGGCGCTATTTCAAATTGATTTGGCGCAACCTCATTATGTCTTGTTTTTACCGGAATACCTAGCAACATACACTCCGTTTCTAAATCTCGCATAAAGCTAAATGCACGAGATGGTATTGATCCAAAATAATGATCATCTAATTGCTGACCCTTAGCAGGAGAATGCCCTAACAGCGTTCTTCCTGTTAAATTTATATCTGGTCTACTTCCGGCTAAAGCTCTATCTATTAAAAAATACTCTTGCTCCCAACCTAAAAAAGAAGATACTTTTTTTACATTTTTATCAAAATATTTACAAACAGCTGTAGCGGATTCATCTACAGCAAGTAATGCTTTTAATAGTGGCGTTTTATAATCTAATGCTTCACCTGTATAAGACACAAAAATAGTTGGAATACATAAGGTTGTTCCATAAATATAAGCGGGAGATGTTGGATCCCAAGCTGTATAACCACGAGCTTCAAAAGTATTTCTTATCCCTCCGTGAGGAAAACTTGAGGCGTCTGGCTCTTGCTGAACTAATTTATCCCCATCAAATTTTTCAATTGCCATACCATTTCCTATGGTTTCAAAAAAAGCATCGTGTTTTTCTGCAGTTGCACCAGTTAAAGGTTGAAACCAATGGGTATAATGAGTTACACCTTTAGATAAAGCCCAGTCTTTCATTGAAGAAGAAACTTGATCCGCTATTTTTCGATCAATTTTTTTCCCATGTTTAATTGAACTCATAACTCCATTAAAAGCCTGAACAGTTAAATATTGGCGCATAGTTCTTTCGTTAAAAACGTTCTCTCCAAAAATCTCTGAACGCTTTTTTGTTTCATGAATCTCTATCGGCTTTCTACTTTGTGCTAATTGAATTGCTTTAAATCTTAATGTTGCCATTCCTTAATATTAAATTTTATCACGAATATACAAGAATTTTAAAAATATTTTTTACAAATATTTAGTATTTTTTCAATATTTTTTTTATTATTTTTCATTAACCCTATAAAAAAATAGGGTATCTATAAAAATAATATTGAATATTTAATTTTACCCCCTTATATTTTTATTGTATGCAAGAAATAATTATTTTTGTAGCAATCAAAAAAGAAATCATATAAATTATATTACAATATGGCAAAAATTAAATTAGAGTATATTTGGTTAGATGGATATTTTCCAACTCAAAATATGAGAAGTAAAACCAAAGTTGAAGAGCATGAGAATTTTCAAGGAACAGTAGAAGAGTTAGGACTTTGGTCTTTTGACGGTTCATCTACAAAACAAGCTTCAGGAGGATCATCTGACTGTATTTTAAAACCAGTAGCAATATACCCAGATCCTGCCCGTATTAATGGATGGTTAGTAATGAATGAAGTGATGAATGCTGATGGAACTCCTCATGAGTCTAATGCACGTGCAACTATTGAAGATGATGATAACGATTTCTGGTTTGGATTTGAGCAAGAATACTTTATTATGGATGCTGACAATGATTTACCTTTAGGTTTCCCAAGAGGTGGTTATCCTGCTCCACAAGGTATGTACTACTGTTCAGTTGGTGGTAAAAACACTCATGGACGTGATTTAGTTGAAGAACATGCTGATTTATGTATAGAAGCTGGTTTAAACTTTGAAGGTATTAACCAAGAAGTTGCATCTGGACAATGGGAATACCAATTATTTGCAAAAGGAGCTAAAAAAGCTGGAGATGAAATCTGGATTTCTAGATATTTATTAGACCGTTTAACTGAAGGTCGTGGAATGTATATTGAATACCATCCAAAACCATTAGGAGATACTGACTGGAATGGATCAGGTATGCACGCTAACTTCTCTAACTCTATTTTAAGAGAATGTGGTTCAAAAGATAAATATATTGAGATATGTGAAGCTTTCCGCCCACTGGTAAAAGAACACATTGAAATTTATGGTGAATTTAACGATCAACGTTTAACTGGTAAGCACGAGACTGCTTCAATCAACGATTTCTCTTGGGGAGTTTCAGATAGAGGTGCATCAATTCGTATTCCAATTATAGTTGTAGAAAAAGGATACAAAGGATGGTTAGAAGATCGTCGTCCTTCTTCAAATGCAGATCCATACAAAGTAGCTTCAAGAATTATTAAAACGGTTAAGCCAATTAAATAATCTTTCACTTAATAAGTAAAAAAAAACACTGCAATTGCAGTGTTTTTTTTTACTTATTTTTTTAATAAAAATTAAACTAACATTGTATATATAAAGCCTAAATATAACGATAAAAGAATTAGACCTTCTTTCCAACTCAATTTCATTTTCACTGGTGCAAATACTAACGGAAAAACTAATAAAGCAAAAGCTAGCATCCAATAAATATCACTATTTAACAATCCTTCGTCTGTAACTTTAACTGGAGTAATTATAGAGGTTATACCCAATACTGCCAAAATATTAAACACATTAGACCCAATAAGATTCCCTAAGGATATTGCTTTTTCTTTTTTTAATATTGCTATTATTGAAGCTGCTAACTCAGGAATACTTGTCCCAACAGATACTATTGTAATACCTATAACTCGCTCACTAACATTAAATTTTTGAGCCATTCCTACAGCTCCTTCAATTAATAGTTCTGAACCTCCCCATAAAGCAACACCTCCAATTACTAAAAATAAAACATCTTTATATAAAGGTAGTTCAACATCATCTTCAGGAACCTCATCAACTACCGCTGTTTTTTGAAAACGTAATAAATAAATTAAAAAAACTATAAGCAAGGATAACATTATAATTCCTTCATACCTCACTAATTCACCATCAAATGCAATAAACCCATATAAAAGTAATGATGCAATAATCATCACAGGCCAATCTGTTTTATAAAAACTTTTTTCTACGCTAATAGTAGAAATTAAAATAGTAATCCCTAAGACCAATCCTAAATTGGCTATATTTGATCCTATTACGTTTCCTAATGCAATATCTGCGTGTCCTTCTAATGCAGATCTAATACTAACAATTAATTCTGGAGCTGAAGTTGCAAAAGAAACAACTGTCATACCAATTACTATTTTAGGAATAAGTAATCTTAATGAAAATCCTACTGCTGCTTTCAATAACCAATTTCCTCCCAAGATTAGTAGAATTAAACCAATTACTATAAATAAAAAATCCATAAATATTTTTTTGATGCAAATATAATAGAATATAAATCTTAAAAGTTGATGATTTAAAAATTAGCTAAACTTATTATGTTGTTAAATAGCTATTACTGTAGTTTAAATTTTTTAATATTATTTTCATTTTATAAATACTAGTTACGAAACTAGAATTAAGAATTACAAACATTTTATTTTAACCTAGAAACTTTTAAATACGAACAGTATTAATTCTAATTAAAACATTAACCTATATCACAAAATCTATTTTTAAATCGCATCTTACATTAAATAGGTTTACAACTACTTAGGAATATTTAAATTGAACTATTAACTCTTATATTAAATGAAACTTCTAGAATATTTTTTTTGGACGAACCTTAAACCGCTTACTCTATAAAATATCCTTAGATAGGATTTCAAAAAACCAATAATAACATATCATAAAGATCTTACATTTTGTAAGACTTTTTATTAGTTTTATTTTAGCTATATGAAAAAATCAATTTTTAAGATTATTGCAAAAATCAACAAAATTATCATTCCTAGCTATACAAAAAAAGGAATGGATTTAGCAAAAGCATCAAAATGGCAACTAGCTATAATTGGTTATCGATATTTTGTTACAAAAAATAGTTTGTAAATAATTAAATTATGTTATATTTGCACCCGTTAAAACGGCCTCGTGGCGCAACTGAATAGCGCACTTGATTACGGCTCAAGAGGTTACTGGTTTGAATCCAGTCGAGGTCACAAAATATACAAGCAACTATCTAATTATTAGGTAGTTGCTTTTTTATTAATAGTACTCCCCTCCTAACACCTGCCTTAACTTCTTGTTTTACAATAAATTACTTAGGTCTATTTCTTTTGCTCGTTTCACATTTTAAAGCTTTTCTACGTTCATTTTATCAATATTTCTAGAATTTAATTTAAATACTTATCTTAATTTTAGCTGTTTTAGGAAAGTAAACAACTGTAAAACCATTCTTTTTAATTATTTTTTTATTAAAATTGAAATTTAAAATTGTTTTGCCCTCCATTGAGAATAAAATGATAAAAGGGTAAAACAAGCATTTAATTCAAGGTGAAACTAGATAACCACTTTAAAATTTAATAAGTTGGGGAAATATGATAAAAAAAATGGAAATGGAGAAAAATGGACTTTATAAAAAAACTACCTCCAAAAGTGGTAATAATTATTCAAATCTCTAAAAAAAATAAAACACAACTCAAAAGCTCCTTTTTAAAGTTTTTGTTTTTAGAATTGTTTTTAAAATTATATATAAAAAGTAATAAATCTTTTATAAACACCTACTTATTTTAATTACAATTTCATCTTAAAAATTTCAAAATCATTTCTTTTAAAGCTTTAAATTGAGACGAATAACTCTTTTTTAATATAAATATTAAATATTTTATAAATAAGTTGAAAATTTATCAAATAATTTTTTAATAAAAACAATTACATAAACAACAGTTAATCAGGCTCTAAAAAACAAAAACAGGAACTAGTTTAATTAACTAACTCCTGTTTTAATTTATATATTTAAAAAAATATTTAAATGATGATAAAAGTCATAGAATATAAGAAGCTATTCGTATAAATTTGTCTCATATTTCATTACTTATTGAGATAGGTAATGTTTTTGATTTTTTTAGTTAGTAGTAAAAAAAAGAGAATTTGCAAGTCAAATTCTCTTTTTTTAATTGTGCTAAATAGTAAATCTCTTCTTACAAAGTAACAACTGAATTTTCTTCAGCTCCTAAACCACTATTCACAAACTTATCTGCGTTAGTGTCGTTTACCCATTTTTCACCATCTAAAAGATATTTAAATTGAAATTCCTTTTCAGCAGGTAAATCAATAACAACTTTAAATGATCCATTCTTTAACTTTTTCATAATAACTGGCTCAGCAGTGTTCCAGTTATTGAATTCTCCCAACAAATCAACTCTTTCTGCTTCTAAAGCTTCTTCTTTATCTAATAAGAATGTAACTTTACAAACAGGTTTACTTTTTAAATATTGTTTTTTCAAACTCATAATATTCTAATTTTTAATATGATACTACAAATTTACAGTATCATTCCTTGTTATTTTACAACTCTATTTCCTAATTAATATTCTAAATTAACCCAAATTAATAATTTTTAAATTTTTAGGTTAATTATTAACCAAAAATACTAATTTTTAAAAAAGTTTCAATTCTATATTAACCAATAAGTTTATTCATCTGATTTTTTGGCTAAAAACACATCTTTTCACTTAAATTCATTTTCCACTTTAAACTGACACATAAATCACATCATAAAAAAATGGTTTAATCATATTTTCTCCGCACTTAAAAATAATGAAAAACAAAATCTCTAAAAATTATAAAATTAATTTATTTTTTATATTTCAAAAAATCTCGTAATTTAAAAACTTAATTAATTGAATATCTGTCAATTTAAAATTTATGGGGAAAAAATTCAAAGTAAAAGTAGACGAGTCTTTTGAATTCAATTTAAAAACTTCTGATATAGATCAATTAGATTTAATCAAACTATCAAAAAAGAAAATTCATGTTATCAACAATAACAAATCTTTTAACGTTCATTTAAATGAAGCTCATTTTTACAAAAGAAATTATGTAATCACAATAAATGAGCACATTTACAATGTTAATATTTCAAATCAATTAGATCAATTAATTAATGAGTTAGGATTATCTAGTGGCATCTCAAAAAAGATAAATCTTATAAAAGCTCCTATGCCCGGTATGATCCTAAAAGTTAACGTTATCAAAAATCAACAAGTTAAAGAGGGTGACACGCTTTTAATTTTAGAAGCAATGAAAATGGAGAACTCTATTTTAGCTCCCAAGGATGGAATTATTAAGGCTGTAAACATTAAATGTAACGAAACGGTTGAAAAAGGCGAACTAATGATTGAAATGGATTAGAATTATAGCCTCCTTATTTATATTAAAAATCTATTATGAAAAAAATATTAGTCGCAAACAGAGGTGAAATAGCCATTAGAGTTATGAAAACCGCCCGTAAAATGGGGATAAAAACAATAGCTATTTATTCTGAAGCAGATAGAAATGCACCACACGTAAGATATGCAAATGAATCTGTTTGTATTGGTGAAGCCCCTTCAAGCAAATCGTACTTAAACGGAAATAAAATAATTGAAGTAGCCAAAAAATTAAACGCAGATGGAATTCATCCAGGTTATGGATTTTTAAGTGAAAATGCAAATTTCGCTGAATTATGTGAGAGAAATAACATCATATTTATCGGACCAAAATCAAAATCAATAAAAATGATGGGAGATAAATTAGCTGCTAAAGATGCTGTAAAAAACTACAAAATTCCAATGGTACCAGGAATAGATAGAGCTATTTCCAACCCTCAAGAAGCAATAGAAATTGCACACAAAATAGGATTTCCAATTTTAATTAAAGCTGCTGCTGGTGGTGGTGGAAAAGGAATGAGAGTAGTTCAAAAAGCTGAAAATGTAGAAGAACAAATGCAACGTGCAATCTCAGAAGCAACCTCAGCCTTTGGTGATGGATCTGTTTTTATTGAAAAATATATTACATCTCCAAGACATATAGAAATTCAAGTTTTAGCAGACAGTTATGGGAATGTACTTCAACTTTTTGAAAGAGAGTGCAGCGTTCAAAGAAGACATCAAAAAGTATTAGAAGAAGCTCCTTCAAGTATCCTATCTGAAGAATTAAGAAATAAAATGGGAGAAGCAGCAATTATGGTTGCTAAATCATGTGACTACTTAGGTGCTGGAACTGTTGAGTTTTTAATTGATGATAAGTTAAATTTCTATTTTCTTGAAATGAATACTCGCTTACAAGTTGAACATCCTGTTACTGAACTAATTACTGATGTAGATCTTGTAGAACAACAAATTTTAATTGCAAGAGGACAAGAAATCACAATTAAACAAGAAGATTTAAAAATTAATGGTCATGCACTAGAACTTAGAGTTTATGCTGAAGATCCTTTAAATAATTTTTTACCAAGTGTTGGTAAATTAACTACTTATAAAATTCCTACTGGTAAAAATATAAGAGTTGATAACGGATTTGAAGAAGGAATGGAAATTCCAATTTATTACGACCCAATGCTCTCCAAATTAATAACTTACGGCAAAACAAGAGATGAGGCCATTCAATTAATGATTGACGCCATTGAAAACTATAAAGTAGTTGGTGCAATGACAACCTTGCCTTTTGGAAAATTTGTTTGCAAACATGAAGCTTTTAGATCAGGTGCTTTCAATACTCATTTTGTTGAAAATTACTACACTCCTGATAAACTCGAAAAAGAACTTAAAGAAGAAGCCCAATTAGCCGCTTTAATTGCTTTAAAAATTCATTTAGATGAGCAGAAAATATTAAAAATACCTGGCGCAAACTACCTAAATAAATAATTATGGATAAAGAAATGAACACTAAAATTGAAAAATTAGATAAAAGAGTTGCGTTAGCTCATTTAGGTGGTGGTAAAAAACGAATAGCCAAACAACATTCTAAAAAGAAACTAACAGCTAGAGAAAGAGTAGCTTATTTACTAGATGAGGGTTCCTTTGAAGAAATGGGAGTATTAGTAACCCATAGAACTACTGATTTTGGTATGCAAGACCAAATTTTCTTTGGAGATGGTGTTATAACTGGTTATGGAACCATAGATAATAGATTAGTTTATGTTTTTGCTCAAGATTTTACTGTTTTTGGAGGTGCTTTATCTGAAACTCATGCTGAAAAAATTTGCAAAATTATGGATGCTGCAGTAAAAGTTGGAGCTCCTTGTATTGGCTTAAATGATTCTGGAGGTGCAAGAATTCAAGAAGGAGTTCGCTCCCTAGGTGGTTATGCAGATATTTTTCATAAAAATGTTCAGGCATCTGGAGTAATACCTCAAATATCCGCAATTATGGGACCATGTGCTGGTGGTGCTGTATATTCTCCTGCAATGACTGATTTTACAATAATGGTTGAAGACACCAGTTATATGTTTGTCACAGGCCCAAATGTTGTTAAAACTGTAACAAATGAAGAAGTTACTTCTGAAGAGTTAGGTGGAGCAAGCACACACTCTACCAAATCTGGAGTTGCACATCTTACTTCTGCAAATGATATAACTTGCTTAAATGATATTAAAAAACTATTAAGCTACTTACCGCAAAGCAATAAAGAAACAACTAAAAAGCTTCATTATGTTGTTGGTGAAGAATTACGTGAACATCTTATTAATCTAATTCCTACAGATGCTCACAAACCATATGATATGCATTCTGTAATTGGTGGAATTATTGATGAAGATACATTTTTTGAAATTCAGAAAGATTATGCAGAAAATATTATAGTTGGCTTTGCAAGACTTGCGGGAAGAAGTATTGGAATAGTTGCCAATCAACCAATGCAACTTGCGGGTTGTTTAGACTCTAACAGCTCCATAAAAGCAGCAAGATTTACTCGTTTTTGTGACTGCTTTAATATTCCTCTATTAGTATTAGTTGATGTACCCGGTTTTTTACCAGGTACCGATCAAGAATGGAATGGAATTATTAAAAACGGTGCTAAACTACTATATGCTTTAAGCGAAGCTACCGTTCCTAAAATTACGGTTATTACCAGAAAAGCATATGGAGGCGCTTATGACGTAATGAATTCTAAACATATTGGTGCAGATATGAATTTTGCCTGGCCTACAGCAGAAATAGCAGTTATGGGAGCTAAAGGAGCCGCCGAAATTATTTTTAAACGAGAAATAGCAAACGCAGAAAATCCTGAAGAAAAACTAAAAGAAAAAGAAGCTGAATACGCCTCTTTGTTTGCTGACCCTTACAAAGCTGCTAGGCGTGGTTTTATAGACGAAGTAATTTACCCTAAAAACACACGAAGAAAATTAATTAAAGCGTTTAAAATGCTTGAAGGAAAAGAAATTAATACCCCAAAAAGAAAACATGGAAATATTCCTTTATAAAATTATACTTTAGAAAAACCACTAAATATAAAAATATTGTAAGAAGATGTTGTATCTTACGTCTAACATTAAAAGAGTTAGTTTTTCATTTTTTAAATTAATAATGTTCTTTTGGTTAATTATAATAACTCTTTTTTGGAAAGGTCAGCATTTTAATGGTGACCTTTTTAAATTATTTCTGCAGACAAACCTTTTGTTAATAATTTTGAACACCTAGGTTCAAGGTCTTTATATTCTCCTGTTTTCACAGTACATTTTCCTTTATAATGAACTAAAATAGTACATTGTTCTGCTTGCTCTAAAGTATGTTCACACACTTCAATTAATGAATCAATTACAAAATCAAAAGTATTAACCTCATCATTAAAAAGCACTAATTCGTATTGATTTACTTCTTTTTCAAGAGTATCAACTTCTTCCTGTATTTTTCTTTCCGTACTCATAATTTCTACTAATTTATAAAAATTTCAAACAAACTATAGATTCTGCCGTTTTAATTTTAAACACTTCTGTTAATTTTATAGCGTTTAAATCCCTTTTAAAAACTGTTATATTATTTGAATCTTGATTTGAAACTATCAACCATTTTTCATTTGGTGAAATGGTAAAATCTCTTGGAGTTTCTCCCCCAGAATCTTTCTGATCTAATAATGTTAACTTTTCATTTTCTATATTAAAATTAAAAACGGCAATTGTATTACCCCCTCTATTTGAAACATATAAAAATTTCCCATCTGAACTCATTTTAATACCAGCTGCAGAAGGTGTTTCTTCATAATTTTCGGGCAAAGAACTTACTGTTTCAACTACTTTAAATTTAGAATTCTCTTTTTTTAATATTGAAACTCCTCCTGTTAGCTCATTTATAACAAACCCCAATTTACCTAAAGGATGAAAAACAATATGCCGTGGCCCTTCACCTAAAGGGATACTAATTTTATAATCTTCAATTAATTTGTTTTCTTTTAAATTATAAACAACAACTTTATCGATACCTAAATCTGGAACAAAAATTTGATTCCCATTGCTTTCAATCATATGCGAATGTGCACATTCTTGTCTTTCTACATTTACACTTGTTCCAACATTATTAATTGTTTGAGAAGTTGGTTCTAATGAACCATCTTTGTTTATTGGGTATAAATGAGTACTTCCTGTTTCATAACACACCACACCTAAAGTTACATCATTTACTAAATTTAAATGACAAGGTAACCCACCTTCAATAGATTGTTGGTTAATTAATTTTAATGAATAATCCTTATTAATTATAAACGAAAGAACCACTGGTTTCTTATCTTTTGAAACCTCTTCAAAACTAAATAAATATTTTTTATTGTTTGAAATAGCAATATAACTTGTATTTCTTCCTAAAAAAACATGGAGTAATTTTAAAGCTCCTGTAGTTTCATTAAAATCAAAACAATAGATTCCCTTTCCTGTTCCAAATAGGCCAGGTCCAACATCTTCAGTATAAGAACCACCATATAAAATCATTATTCAAAAATATATTTTAAAGATACCCAATTATTACGTTCAATTATTTTATCTATTTTCATTCCGTATTTAGAAACTTCAGCGTCTAAAATTGGAATGTCATTTTCATAAAAACCACTAAATAAAATTGTTCCATTTTCATTTAAACAACTCATATATGATTGCATATCATTAAGTAAAATATTTCTATTAATATTTGCTATAATTACATCATATTTTTTGTTTAATAATAAAGAAGCATCACCTTCATAAACTGATATTTGGCTACAATTATTACGCTCAACATTTTCCATTGAATTTTCATAACACCAATTATCAATATCAATAGCATCAATTGGTTGCGCACCTTTCATTTCTGCAAAAATTGCTAAAATCCCAGTTCCACAGCCCATATCTAACGTTTTTTTGTTGGTTAAATCCATCTCCAACAAATGTTGCACCATCATATGAGTAGTTTCATGATGTCCTGTTCCAAAACTCATTTTTGGCTCAATAACAATATCGTATTTTAAATTAGGGTTCTCATGAAAAGGCGCTCTAATACTTACCATATCATCCACTTGAATTGGGTTAAAATTCTTTTCCCATTCACTATTCCAATTAGTTTGCGCAATAACTTCTTCTACATAAGAAATTTCAAACTCTTTAGAATTTAATATTTGAATATCTTCTAATATCTCTGCATTCCAATCTACCTCTTGAATATAAGCGGTAACTCCGTCTTCATTTTCAACAAAACTTTCAAAACCTGCAAAACCTAATTGAGCAATTAATATTTCTGTTCCTGGTTCTTTAGGTAAAACCGTAAAATTGTATCCAATATATTTTAAATCCATAATCTTATTTTTCAGCATACAAAAATACGGTTTCCTTTTAACATAAAAGAAAACCGTATTTAAATTTTATTGTTCTAATTTCTTTAGAAAGATTTTACTAAAGCAATAAAGTTATCAGCATTTAATGCAGCTCCACCAATTAAACCACCATCAACATCTTCTTTAGAAAATATTTCTTTAGCGTTTTTAGGGTTTACACTTCCTCCGTATAATATTGATACGTTTTCAGCTACTTCTGCATTGTATTTAGCAGCAACAATTTTTCTAATAAAAGCGTGCATTTCTTGCGCTTGTTCTGGAGATGCAGTTTCACCTGTACCAATAGCCCAAACTGGCTCATAAGCTAAAACTATGTTTTTCCAAGCATCTGCTGGTAAATGGAATAAACCATTTTTAATTTGACTTTCAACAACATTAAAGTGGTTACCAGATTTTCTATCTTCTAAAACTTCACCAAAACAGAAAATTATCTCTAATCCATTTGCTAATGCAGCATCAACTTTTTCAGCTAAAATAGCATCAGTTTCACCAAAGTATTCACGTCTTTCTGAGTGACCTAAAATAACACTTTTTAAACCTAATGAAGTTAACATTTCAGCAGAAATTTCTCCTGTATAAGCACCACTTTTTGCTTGGTGCATATTTTGTGCAGCAACTTCAACATTAGAACCTTTTGCAACTTTAACAACTTCGCTAATATTTACAAAAGTTGGAGTAATAATTACTCTTGTGTTATCTAAAGCTAAATCTTTAACATTATTAACTATTTCACCAGCTAATTGTACCGATTCTTGAACGTTTTTGTTCATTTTCCAGTTACCTGCAACAATTTGTTTTCTCATGATATTATATTTTTGATATTATTGTTCTAAATTAACCCTACAAATTTACAATTAAAAGCCTAAAAACTAGCTTAAAACAAGTCTGGATTGCGCAATCGTTTTCGATTAATTTTTGAAGTAAAAAGGCTATTTAATTCTTATTTTAGGATCTAATAATCCATAGATAATATCCACCAAAATATTAATTACAATAAACATTGATGCTATCACTAAAACGCTTCCCATAATTATAGGTAAATCCAATGTATTTAAGGCGTTTACAATTTCTTTTCCCAGTCCATTCCAATTAAAAATATACTCTACAAAAACAGCTCCTGCCAATAATGAAGCAAACCAACCACTTATTGCAGTTACAACCGGATTTAAAGAGTTCTTTAATGCGTGAGTTTTTATTATTTTAAAGGTTGAAAGTCCTTTCGCTTTTGCAGTTCTTATATAATCTTGATTTAATACTTCTAGCAATGAATTTCTCATTAATTGAATTACAACAGCCAACGGGCGAATTCCTAATACTATTGAAGGTAACAACAAGTTTCTCCATTCAATGTATACTTTATCACCAAAATCATCTACCTCATACAAACTTCCTGTCATATTCAAATTTGTGTATTTATGCAATACAAAACCAAACAACCAAGCAAATAAAATAGCAGAAAAAAACGATGGAACACTCATACCTAATGTACTAATAATTGAAATAATTCTATCGAAAAAAGAATCTTTGTATAACGCAGATAGTATTCCAAAAAAGATCCCAATAATAATGGCAATTGTAATAGCCGAAACAGCCAAAATTGCAGTATTTGGTAATGTTTCTCTAACTACTTCTGAAACATTTTTATCGTTCATTTGAAATGATTTACGCAAATAAGGATATTTTACAACTATAGTTTTTTCACTAGAAGAAAACACTTTCGAAAAAGAATATTTCTGATTATCTAAGTAAGTATAATTTTCAGGATTTGTACTATGAATAGAAATTGGAGACAAATCATTTAAATAATATAAATATTGTGTAGAAATTGGCTGATCAAAACCATATTTCTTTCTAATATTTTGAAGTTGTTCAGTATCTTCTCGCTGATCAAGCATCATACGAGCAGGATCACCAGGCAAAATATTAAACAAAAAGAATATGACCGTAACAACCCCAAAAAGTGTTAAAATCCCGTAAAATATTTTATTTATTATATAGTTAAACAATACAGATTATTTATTGAACAAATATAGCTTAAACTATTAAAATTACTACTTTTGCGTAATTCTTTATTCAAAACTATGAACAAACAAGAACTTATAGCTCAAATTCAGAAAAAAAAATCGTTTTTATGCATTGGTTTAGATGTTGATTTAACCAAAATCCCAACGTATTTACTTTCTGAAGAAGATCCAATTTTTGAATTCAACAAACAAATAATTGATGCAACACATCACTTAGCCGTTGCTTACAAACCAAATACTGCTTTTTATGAAGCTTATGGTATTAAAGGTTGGCAATCTTTAGAAAAAACCATCAATTATATAAACTCAAATTATCCTGAAGTTTTTACAATAGCCGATGCAAAACGTGGAGATATTGGAAATACTTCAACCATGTATGCAAAAGCATTTTTTGAAGATTTAAATTTTGATTCCGTAACGGTTGCCCCTTATATGGGAAGTGATTCAGTTGAACCATTTTTAGCTTTTAAGAACAAAACTACTATTTTATTAGCATTAACATCTAATAAAGGAGGCTTGGATTTTCAAGGTTTAAAAACCGAAAAACAAGAAATATATAAAGAGGTTTTAGAAACAGCTCTTACTTGGAAAAATTCTGAAAATTTAATGTTTGTAGTTGGAGCCACTAAAGCTGAATATTTTAAAGACATCAGAAAAATAGTTCCAAATCACTTTTTATTAGTTCCCGGTATTGGTGCTCAAGGTGGTAATTTTCAAGATGTTTGTAAATATGGGTTAAATAAAGATTGTGGTTTGTTAATTAATTCTTCAAGAGGAATTATTTATGCAGGAAAAGATGAAAATTTTGCAAAAAAAGCACAAGAAGAAGCACTGAAGTTACAACAAGAAATGGCACATATTTTAAATGAAAACAATTAAAGATCAAATAGGACGAGAAATTGTATTAAAATCAATTCCTAAAAGAATAGTTTCACTAGTTCCCTCACAAACAGAATTATTATGTGATTTAGCATTAGAAAATGAAATAGTAGGAATCACTAATTTTTGTGTTCACCCGTTTCATTTAAAATCTACAAAACCAATAGTTGGAGGAACAAAGAAAGTAGATTATGAAAAAATAAAGGAATTAAAACCCGATTTTATTTTATGTAATAAGGAAGAAAATTCTTATGAAATGCTTCCTGAATTAGAAAAAATTGCACCTACTTATTTTTCTGATGTAAATACTATAAATGATTCAATAGATTTAATATTACACTTAGGCTCTTTTTTAAACAGAAGAACTGAAAGCGATAACCTTGCTCATAAAATAGAATATAAATTAGCTGATTTTAAACAATTTATAATGGACAAACCCTCAAGAAGGGTTGCTTATTTTATATGGGCTGAACCTTGGATGGTTGCAGGAAACGATACTTATATTAATGAGATGTTAAAACTAAATAAATTTGAAAACATTTATGATCACATGAGTCGCTACCCAAAAATTGTAATCAACAATATTAGACATGATGGTGATCCTGAAGTACTTATTTTCTCTTCTGAACCTTATAAATTTGAAGACAAGCATGCTATGGAAATTGGCTCTTTTACAAACCGTTCTATAACTGTTTTTGCAGATGGTGAAATGTTCAGTTGGCCAGGTGCAAGAATGCTTTTAGCCTTTGATTATTTTAAAGAGTTACATAAAAAACTAGAAAGTCATTTTTAAATAAAAATCACTTTCTTATTCAGATTCAAGAATAATAAATAAAAAAAGCCTTTCAATTTAAATTTAAACTGAAAGGCTTTTTTATTGTATTTAAACTATTTTATTTGTCTTGCAAGGCAAAAACTTTCTTTAATAAATCAGAACTTCTTTCACTTACTTTAGTTCTAATCTTAAGTTCTTCAACTTCAACCATTGTAAAAACCCCTTTTAACGCTTCACTTGTAACATATTCTGTTAAGTCTGAATTTACATTGTTTGTTAAAGGTAATGTATTATATTTTGTAATTAAATTACTCCAAATTTCATCTGCTCCAACTTTTTGGAAAGAGTTTTGAATAATAGGTCTAAATTTAGCTGTTAAAGCTTGTGTTGTTGATGTTTTTAAATAATTTGTTGCTGCATTTTTATCACCTAATAGTATATCCTTTGCATCATTAAATGACATTCCTTTTATGGCATCTACAAAAATTGGAATAGCTTCACCAACAGCATCTTCAGCTGCTCTATTTAAAACTTTCAATCCTTCATCTGCTAATTTAGATAACCCTATTTTTCGTAAAGTATTATCTACCTTTTGTAATTCTGCTGGCAATAAAATCTTAGTTAAATTATTTTTATAAAAACCATCTTTAATTGCTAATTTAGAAACTTGTTTGGTAATTCCAACATTCAATGCTTCTTTAAGCCCACTTCCTATTTGATCATTTGTAATTACACCTCCAGTGGTAGGTAATTGATTTATTACTTGTTGTAATTCTGAACAAGCTGTAAATTGAAAAATTGCAACTATTAAAATTATTCTTTTTATCATTATTTTTTTTATTTTTTAAATGAATCTGTTTTTTTATCGTATTCAAACGGACAATGTTTACATCCGTTTTTGCAGCAATATCCCCTTTTTAAATGATATTGTTCTGTAAAAACTCGAAAACCTTGTTCGTTTACATAAAAATCTCCTTCTGTTGGAGAAATTGGTTGTGTAAATTCCATAGCGCAAAAATAGCATAAAAAAAAGCGTTCTTAATTATAAGAACGCTTTTTTAATTATCTAACTTATTATTTTTTTTCTGGAGGATATTCCGAAATAATTTCAAAAACAAACTCCTTAATTCTTTCTTCTTTTTTAGCAACATTACGTGATGTATTTAAAAAACCACTTCCAATTCCTTGCCAAGCTAACTCTTTCTTTTCGGCATCAATCAAATCAATAAACAAAGTACCTTCAGTATATTTAGAAATCTGCATTCCAAAATTTGGCCCATAGTACCAAGGATGCCATCCCATATAAAACTGATTGTTATTATATATATCTACTTTTTGTCTTGCTTTCGTAAAAATATTAACTAATAAATCTGGATTATCAGACTTTGTAAATCCTTTTGCTAACATTTCATTTTCAATAGCTTTCAATATTCTTCTTTTATCTAGGTCCGAAATTTCAGCCTTGTCAATTCCTTTTTTATAAAAAGCAAATGTTTTATATTTTGAAAAATCAGTTTTAGTATCATAATCAGAAGTAACATTTACTGTACCACAAGAAGAAGCTACTAAAAAAAGTAATATTAACGGTAATATTTTTATCGCTTTCATTTCTATATATTTTTAAATTAATCAACCCTTAATCTCAAAATAATTCAATTCAAGATTCATCAAATAAACATCAATAACCATACCAAAAAACTGATAATTAATCCATTCAAAACTTATAACTTTTGAATATTTGATTAAAATGGAATAAAATTTGATTTACATAATAATGTTATGATAATAATATCCAAATACATTGTACCAAAAAATTATATAGGCCTTACAATTTATCCTTTCATCTTCCTGAAAAATAAGAAACTCATAAATAATCAGTTTTTATTAAATCATGAAAATATTCATTTACAACAACAAAAAGAATTATTGTGGATTTTCTTCTTTATATGGTATGGTAGTGAATATTTAATTCTCTTAATTCAATATAAAAATCATAATAAAGCTTATAAAAATATAAGTTTTGAGAAGGAAGCTTACAAAAATGAGGAAAATTTAAATTACCTTTTAAATAGAAAAAACTTTAATTTTATCAACTATTTTAAATAATAAAAAACTTAACCTACCTTAATATTTAACTCTAGTTAAATACAACGGTTTTATTATTATACACCATAACTTTGCGTTTTGTATGCAGTTTTAAAGCTCTAGACAAAACTATTTTCTCTAAATCTCTACCTTTTAAAATAAAATCATTTATTGTATTTGAATGAGAAACACGAGTAATATCCTGCTCAATAATTGGTCCTTCATCTAAATCTTCTGTAACATAATGACTTGTTGCTCCAATAATTTTCACACCCCTTTTATATGCTGAATGATAAGGTTTTGCCCCGGGGAAAGCTGGTAAAAATGAATGATGAATATTAATTATTTGATCTGGATATTCAGCAATTAAATTAGCTGAAATAATTTGCATATAACGAGCTAGAACAATAAAATTTATATTGTTTTCCTTTAACAATTTTAATTGAGCTGCTTCCGCTTCTTGCTTAGTGTCCTTTGTTACTTTAATACAGTGAAACGGGATATCAAAAGATTTTGCAATATACTCTAGATCTGGGTGATTACTTATTATTAATGGAATCTCAACGTCTAGTTCATTTGAATTGTATCTACTTAAAATATCATACAAACAATGTTCATATTTAGATACAAAAATAGCCATTTTAGGTTTTAAGTCTGAATCGTGTAACTGCCAATTCATTTCAAATTTCTTACCAATTACTTCAGCAAAAATATTTTTGAATACCTTTAAAGAAAATACTTCTTTAGAGAACTCACATTCTAAACGCATAAAAAACATGTTCTCTTCCCTAGCAACATACTGATCTATATATACAATATTACCATTTTGTTGATGAATAAAATTGGTTACAGAACCTATGATACCTTTTCTATCGTTACAATTTATTAGAATGGTTATTCTTTTCATTTCCCTATAAAATTAGGCATCAAAAATACTCAAAAAATGAATGTGAATTTATTATAATTTAAATCTTTATCTATTTATTATTAAATATGAAATATTTTTAAAATATTCATAAATTGCATTACCAATACTAGCTAAAATTACAGAATGAACAAAATTAAACCATATAAACCCAAAAATAAAATACGAATTGTTACTGCAGCCTCACTTTTTGATGGGCATGATGCATCAATTAACGTAATGAGACGTATTATTCAGGCAACAGGAGTTGAAGTAATCCATCTGGGTCACGACAGAAGTGTTGAAGAAGTTGTAAACTGCGCTATTGAAGAAGGAGCAAATGCAATTGCACTAACATCCTACCAAGGAGGTCATAACGAGTATTTTAAATATATGTATGATTTACTTAAGGAAAAAGAAGCTTCAAACATTAAAGTTTTTGGAGGAGGAGGCGGTGTAATTCTTCCTGAAGAAATTAAAGAATTAATGGATTACGGAATTACTCGTATTTATTCTCCAGATGATGGCAGAGAAATGGGCTTGCAAGGTATGATTAATGATATGGTTGAAAAAAGTGATTTTGCAACCGGTGAGTTTATTGATTTTAATATTGAAGAGTTAGCAAATAAAAACTCCCATCAAATAGCAAAAACAATCTCGGGAGCTGAAAATTTTTCAGAAAAACATATTAATTTTATTTCTGAAATTAGAAAACGATCAAAACAATCTAAAATTCCTGTTTTAGGAATTACAGGAACTGGTGGTTCAGGGAAATCATCTACAGTTGATGAGATTGTTAGACGTTTTTTAATTGATTTCCCTAAAAAAACAATAGCAATTGTTTCTGTTGATCCTTCAAAAAGAAAAACTGGAGGAGCACTATTAGGTGATAGAATTAGAATGAATTCTATTAAAAACGAACGTGTTTATATGCGTTCTTTGGCTACCAGACAAGCAAATTTAGCGCTATCAAAACATGTAAATGATGCCGTTGATATTTTAAAAGTTGCTGGTTTTGATTTGGTTATTTTAGAGACCTCTGGAATTGGGCAAAGTGATACAGAAATATTAGATCATTCTGATGTTTCTTTATATGTAATGACCCCAGAATATGGTGCTGCAACGCAATTAGAAAAAATTGACATGATTGATTTTGCCGATGTTATTGCTTTAAATAAATTTGACAAACGTGGTGCTTTAGATGCCTTGCGCGATGTTAAAAAGCAATACCAACGCAATCATAATTTATGGGAAAATGATGTTGAAACTATGCCCGTTTATGGAACTATTGCTTCGCAATTTAACGATCCAGGAACCAATGAAATATACACTGTTCTTATTAAAAAACTGAACGAAAAAACAGCAAGCAATTTTAAAAGTTCTTTTATATTAGATGATAAATTAAGTAAAAAACAATTTATTATTCCTCCTAACAGAACCCGTTACTTATCAGAAATTACTGAAAACAATAGAGCTTATAGCAAAGCAAGTATAGCACAAAAAGAAATTGCTCAAAAATTATATGGTATTTATAAAACAATTCTTTCTGTCTTTGCGAATGAAACAAAGCAATCTCTTATTATAACATCTGGATTAGATAATGATGAGATTCTGAAACAAGTTCAGAATGACGAAATTCCGTTTATAAAATTACTTTTAGCACAATTTGAAAAGGTTAAACTAAATTTAAATCCTCATAATTGGAATATTATTTTAAACTGGGAAGCTAAAAAACAATCGTATAAAAATGAATTGTATTCATATAAAGTACGAGATAAAGTTATAAATATTAAAACACATAGCGAATCACTTTCTCACACTCAAATTCCAAAAATAGCTTTACCAAAATATGAAGCCTGGGGAGATTTGTTATTATGGAATTTAGAAGAAAATGTTCCTGGAGAATTTCCATATACTTCTGGTCTTTTTCCTTTTAAAAGAACAGGTGAAGATCCAACAAGAATGTTTGCCGGTGAAGGTGGTCCAGAACGTACCAACAGAAGATTTCATTATGTAAGTTTAGGCTTACCTGCTAAACGATTATCAACAGCTTTTGACTCTGTAACATTATATGGAAACGACCCAAATATACGTCCAGATATTTATGGTAAAATAGGAAATGCAGGTGTTTCAATTTGCTGTTTAGATGATGCAAAAAAATTATATTCTGGTTTTGAATTAACAAATCCTACGACTTCTGTTTCAATGACAATTAACGGTCCAGCACCAATGATGCTAGGTTATTTTATGAATGCTGCCATTGACCAGGTATGTGAAAAATACATTATTGAAAATAATTTAGAAAAAGAAATTGAAGAAAAAATAGCTGCTATTTACAGTAAAAAAGGAGTTGAAAGACCTAAATACCAAGGAGATTTACCAGAAGGAAATAACGGTTTAGGACTGCTTTTATTAGGTATTACTGGAGATGAAGTTTTACCTTCAGAAATTTATAATAAAATAAAAAACGAAACTATTTCAAAAGTAAGAGGAACTGTACAAGCTGATATTTTAAAGGAAGATCAGGCTCAAAACACGTGTATTTTTTCTACTGAATTTGCATTGAGGTTAATGGGTGATGTTCAAGAATATTTTATTAAAAACAACATTCGAAATTTCTATTCTGTTTCCATTTCAGGATATCATATTGCGGAAGCTGGAGCAAATCCAATTTCACAATTAGCATTTACCTTAGCAAACGGTTTTACGTATGTAGAGTATTATCTTTCAAGAGGAATGGACATAAATAAATTTGGTCCAAACTTATCATTCTTTTTCTCTAACGGAATTGATGCAGAATATGCTGTAATTGGAAGAGTTGCTCGTAAAATTTGGGCAAAAGCCATGAAACATAAATATGGAGCAAACCCAAGAGCTCAAATGTTAAAATATCATATTCAAACATCTGGAAGAAGTTTACATGCGCAAGAAATAGATTTTAATGATATTAGAACAACACTGCAAGCTTTGTATGCAATTTACGACAACTGTAATAGTTTACACACCAATGCATATGATGAAGCAATTACAACGCCAACCGAAGAAAGCGTAAGAAGAGCAATGGCTATTCAACTAATTATTAATAAGGAGTTAGGGTTAACCAAAAATGAAAATCCAATTCAAGGATCATTTATTATTGAAGAACTAACAGATTTGGTTGAGGAAGCAATTTATGTTGAATTTGATAGAATTACAGATCGTGGAGGAGTTTTAGGCGCTATGGAAACTATGTACCAACGCAGTAAAATACAAGAAGAAAGTTTGTATTATGAAACTTTAAAACACAATGGTGCATTCCCAATTATTGGTGTAAATACTTTTTTAAGCAGTAAAGGTTCACCAACAATTTTACCTCAAGAAGTTATTAGAGCTACAGAAGAGGAAAAACAATATCAAATTGCTGTTGTTGAAAATTTAAACAAAGGAAATAAATCAAAAACAGCGAAACAACTTCAATTATTAAAAGAAAAATCTATTAATAATGAAAACATTTTTGAACAATTAATGGAAGCTTGTAAAGTTTGCTCTATTGGTCAAATTACAGAAGCTTTATTTGAAGTTGGAGGACAATACAGAAGGAATATGTAAAATATTTTATTTTAAATGCATCTTTTTAGTCTTTTCACAGTCTACTAAGTGAATTTAAAATTTAATATTATGAAAGATAAAAATGAATGCACTTGTAACTGTGATGGTTGCAAAACTGGAAACTGTGAAAACTGTACTTGCGATAATTGTAACTGTACAAATTGTAACTGTTAAAATATGACAACAAATCAAGTTTGGAATAAATATTCAACAGATTTAAAACAATTTATCATCAGCAAAGTAAAAGATACTACTATTGCTGATGATATTTTGCAGGATACTTTTATTAAAATTCACACAAATATTCATAGATTAAAAGATTTAGATAAGCTTAAACCTTGGGTTTTCTCAATAGCTAGAAATTCTATTATGGATTATTTTAAATCTAAAAATCTTGTTTTTGATTTACCTGAATTGGAAATAAATTATGAATTAGAAGAACAAGATCACTCCGAAAAAGATTGTTTAAGAGGTATTTTAAAAAACCTACCAAAAAAATATAGAGACCCTTTATTTTTATCGGATATAAAAGGGCTTAAACAACAGGAAGTTGCCGACTCGTTAAACTTACCCTTACCAACCGTAAAATCTCAAATACAACGCGCTCGTAAACTAATTGCGAAAGGTTTTATGGATTGCTGTGGTTATGTAATTAATGAAAAAGGTGTTTTACAAGGTGAATTAAGGGCTAAAAAAGATTGTACCGTTTGTAATTTATAAACTCATTGTTTTATAAAAAGGTTCATGAAATTATTTATTTAAGGTTACTATAAATTTACTTCCCTTCCCTAGTTCACTTTCAACTTTAATATTACCTCCTATCTTTTCAACAAATTCTTTACATAAAATAAGTCCTAACCCTGTACCTACTTCTCCATTTGTACCTTTTGTAGAAATTGTTTTATCTATTTTAAATAATGTGCTTAAACTATCTTTACTAATTCCAACTCCAGCATCTTCAACTATTATTTTAACTCCTTTATTAACTTTGTTTTCTATTACTTCTAAACAAACTATTTTTATTTCCCCTCCTATATATGAGAATTTTAAGGCATTAGAAAGTAAATTTCTTATTACTGTAGAAAGAATATATTTATCTGATTTAATAGTCAATTCTTCATTGCAAATTATGTTGAATTTTATCTTTTTATCTATTGTACTTTTAAAAGTTATATCCATTGCATTAGCTATAACACTATTTAAGTTAATAGATTCTTCATTAATTTGAATTTTATCTGAATGAGATCTAGACCACTCAAGAAGATCACTAAGTAGTAAAAACGATTTATTTGCAGAAGAGTGGATTATTTTAAGAAATTCCTTAACTTTTTCTAAATTAGAATTTTCAATATTTTCAATTGACAATTTACTAAAACCAATTATATTGCTTAATGGTGTTTTTAAATCATGACCAATAATCGAAAAAAAGCTATTTTTCATAGCATTTAACTCTTTGAGCTTTCTTTTACTTTTAATTAAAGAAGTTTCCGTTCTTTTTTGAAATGATATATCTGTTACTGAACAAAGCACTCCAATTGGACTATCCTTATCATCTTCATTATAAATTACAGTCTTAGCAACTTTTAACCATTTTAAACCTTCACCACCTAAAACTTCCCATTCTTCTTTTCCATGAATCCTTCCAGCCAATACTTCTTTATCTCCTTTAATATATTCCTCAGCTTCTTTTTTAGGAAAAAAATCATAATCTGTTTTACCTATAATTTCTTCTTTTTTTTTCCCTAAAAAGTCACAAAAAGATTTGTTTGCCTCAATATATACCGAGTTAATATCTTTTACTACATAAATATATGGTGTAGCCTCTAAAATATTTTTATAAAAATCGTTTTTATTTATATCCAATAAATGAGTATAATCTGCCTTAATAATTTGACTTTTGGATTCATTATTTTTGAGTTCACTAATTTCAGACTCTAATTCTAATATCCTATTTTCAAGATCATAAGATGTAGATTTTTTAACTACCATTATAAAAATATTTTTGACAAATATAATTATATTATTAAACCATCCAATAAATGAGCGATTTATAAAAAGCTTACAACATAGAATTCAAGTAAAGTCTATGCATTTTTCTAAGACTTTTTAATTCTTTTCTGAGTAAACGAACAAAATCTTTTCCTTGAATTTTAGAATCTTCTAATTTCACACAATTTATATACAACCTATCAATTATATATTGCAATGACATTGCATACTTTAATTTTAATACTGGGTTTTGTTGAATTTCAGCTTCAGCAACTTTTGGCACTAAACCTAAAGAATCCATTACTAAATTATCTGCATACCTATCCGATTTTAATTTAGAAATATGCATAGAATTAATATCTTTTTCATTTGTAACATACGCAGCAATACGTCTTGTCAAACGAAAAATATCAATAGATTTTTGATAAATCCTTGATTGTTTTAATCTATTTTCTGGTGATTCTGGCATTTTATAAATTAATCTAACTCAAATTTACTTCTAAAATTTAAAGCAAATACTATAATTTAATTTAAATTTTAATATTTGTTAACCAACAACACTTACAATTATAAAAATTGATGCTATAAAATTTAAACACTAAACTTTCTAAAAAAAATATAAACAACTAACAAATTAATAACTTGCTTGAAATTATAGAATTACAGGAAATGAAAATATAATATTATTAAAGACTATTTAAACCGATCGTTAAAGAAAGAAATCTTTGGTTAACTCACTAAATGAAATATAGCAACACCGTAAATAGCAAACCTAGCGAAACGCAATAATCCAAATAATAACACACCTTTTAAAGGATATTTAATCATACCACCTGCCATACAAGTTATAGAAAATGGAATTGGTAATAATGCGCCAACAGCAATTAAAAAACCACCCCATTTACTTGTGTTTTTTAAGTGTTTAGACAATTTTGTTTCAAAATAATTTTTAACAACTTCAATAGTTAAGATACTTTTACCAATAAAATAAGATACAACACCACCAATATATGAAAGTGAAGCCAGAATGCTTAAATTAACAATCGGATTTGAAGTTTTTTTAGTCCAAGCAATAAAAATTTCTGGCGGAATTAAACCTAATAAAGATTCTGACGCAAAAAATACTATTAAAATTTGAAGGTCTGTAAATACCGTAGTTATTTGTTGTAACCCTTCATTTATACTATAAACATATTTATTAAAAAGCACCAAACTAATTACTATAATTGTTGCTGGTAATAATGCTTTTTTTAAACTACTTCCTAAAAAAGAATAAAACCCAGTATATGAATAGTATTGATGTAACAATGCTATTTTTGATTTTCTTTGGGTCCTCACTCGATCTTTCATACTTACTTATTGATAATTTTAGCTGAATTGCAAAAATAACAATTATTTTTTTTAATGCTACAACAAAATAGCAATTGAGACTAGATTTACAACAATTTTAACATTAATCTAAAAAAAGGACTATTAATTCTCCTTATCAATAATAGTTAAGCCCAATCTAATTTTAAAATACTCTATTTCTGAATTCAAATGCTCGTAATAAGGTTTTAAGGCAGGTGGACTTTTCAATTCTTCTTTTGCTTTTCTTATTTTTTCAACTTCTTCTTTAGTTACAAAATCATAAATTTCAATATCTTTTCCTTCTGTATATAATAATGCTAAATGAGAAAAAATGGTTGTAGATTTTAAATTTCTTTTTTCGGCAATTTCATCAATATTTAAACCCTCCTTATATAGGTCATAAGTTACTTTATGCGTATCTTTCTTTTTTCTCGTTTTTATTTTCTCATTAGAAAACTTCACAATTTCGGCTATAAAATCTTCTCCATAAACTTCTAACTTTCGCTGTCCTACACCACTTATTTCTAAAAAATCAGATTCACTCATTGGTCTGGCTCTTTCCATTTCTTTTAAAGCAGCGTCGCTAAAAACTAAATATGCAGGAATATTTTCAGCAATGGCAATTTCCTGACGTAATTTTCTAAGTCTTTCAAACAATGAATCTTTCACCGCTTTTTTACTTTTAACTGTTTTAGCTGTTTTTTGAACAGCTGGCTGCTCAGTAACATCAATAGGCTGTGTTAAATTAACAGTTTCTTTTTCAAACAATACTTTTTTCGAAAAACTTGTTAATTGTAATGCGTTATTTTTATGAAAAGCTATTTCACAAAACCCTTGATTTGTAAGTTGAATTAAATATTGTTGCCAATCTCTCCAAGAAATATCACTTCCTACTCCGTGAGATTTTAATTTATCATAACCTTTTTCTAAAATTGTTGCATTGTGAGCTCCACGAAGTACATCTATAACAGTACCCATGGCTTCAGACTCCTTTAAACGAGTAATAACAGAAAGTGCTTTTTGAGCTATTATTGTTCCATTAAAAAACTGTGGTGGGTTTTTACAAACATCACAATTTCCACAATCTTCTGCCAGTAATTCCCCAAAATAACTTAACAATATTTTTCTTCGGCAAGTAGTAGCTTCAGAAAACTGTTTCATTCTGTCTAATTTTGCTGATTGAACTTCTTCATTTGAAGCTCCACTTATAAACTTCTTCAACTGAATTACATCTGCATAACTATGAAACAACAAAGCATTTGCCTTTAAACCATCTCTACCACATCTGCCTATTTCTTGATAATAGCCTTCAATATTTTTAGGCATATTATAATGAATTACCCACCTAACATTAGATTTATCAATTCCCATTCCAAAAGCTACAGTAGCACAAACAACTTTTGTTTTATCATATATAAAATCCTCTTGTGTTTGTGAACGTTCAGCAAAATTTAAACCTGCGTGATACGCCGCTGCATTAATTCCATTTTGCTTTAATTTATTAGCAGTTTGCTCAGTTCCCTTTCTACTTAAACAATAAATAATTCCAGATTCATTAGGCTGTTTTCTAATAAACTTAATTATTTGTGAAATTCTATCATTTGCCGTTCTAACTTCTAGCTCAATGTTTTTTCTATCAAAAGAAGAAATAAATTGTGTTGCCGCTGGTATTTTTAATTGCTCTACAATATCTGCTCTAGTTGCTTTATCTGCAGTTGCAGTTAATGCAATAATTGGTGTATTTGGTAAAGATTGTTTTAAAAAACCTAGTTGTTGATATGAAGGTCTAAAATCGTGTCCCCAAGATGAAATACAATGCGCTTCATCAATAGCAACTAAACTAATAAACTTTTCATTTAATATATTTTCTAGCAATTGCAAACTCTCTGGTGCAACATATAGCAGTTTTAATTGTTTGTTATAAATTTTCTCAAAAATTTCTTCTTGTTCAAAACTTTCCTGACTACTATTGTAAAAATCAGCTGCAATACCGTTAGCTTTTAAACCGTCAACCTGATCTTTCATTAAAGCAATTAATGGCGAAATAACCAAGGTTAAACCATCTAATAACAATGCGGGTAATTGAAAACAAATAGACTTCCCTCCTCCTGTTGGCATTATTACTAAATTATCCTTTTTTAAAAGTACCGATTCAACAATTTTTTCTTGTTGATCACGAAAACTATCATATCCAAAATAGGTTTTTAATGTGGGTATTAATTTTTCTTTTATTTCTAATGATAGCATTTAACAAATTTTTGACAAAAGTACGTTAATTAACAAATTAGAAAAAATTGAATTTCCAAGCGCATATCAATCCTTAATTTATATATACACCAATGATATGAAGATACATTTAACATATCCTAAATTATAGTACCAATAGTATAGAAATCTGTTATTTTACGCTCTTGTTCTTTAAAAAAAATCGTGTTACCCTCATAAAACTTTCGTAATTTTGCAAACTTGAATGAATGACTTATAAATTAAAATAAAAAGACATGAGCAAAATTATGACAGTCGACATTTTGTCGAGTATTAAAGGAGCACAGCCATCTGAGTCTGTGAACAAATTATTTGATGTAATAAAAAATGCAAATTTAACAAATAATAATTCTTTAAATAATGTTAATAATAATTGCGTGTCTATAAATAATTTAAGAGAAGATGTTGTAATAGAGAGTTCGGCTATAGAAAAACAACTAATTATAGAAAACTTCCCGAACAAGAAAAATGGATATTTAGTAGTTGCGAAAGTTATAGAAGGTTAAAATGGATTCTCAAATAAAACACATACACCAACAACTGGTGTCTAAAGAAATAACTTGTACAGCTTTGGTACAAGAAAGATTAGATTTACTTAAAGAAAACACTTATAACACTGTAAATTCCTTGCTTGAAATTACAGCTCTAGAATTAGCAGCTAAAGTAGATGCTAAAATTCAAAAAGGCGAAAAAATTGGTCTGTTAGAAGGAATTCCTTTTGGAATTAAAGATGTATATATGGTTCAAGGAACATATACAACTGCTAGTTCAAATTTGTTAAAAAATTACAAATCACCTTATACAGCAACAGCTATTCAAAAATTATTAGATGCTGGGGCAATTCCTTTAGTAAAAGAAAATTGTGACAGTTTTGGTCACGGATCATCTAGTGAAAATACTATTTTTGGAGCTGTAAAAAATGCAATCAATCCAGAATTGGTTGCAGGAGGTTCAAGTGGTGGATCTGCTGTAAATGTAGCCAAAGATTATACTGTATTTTCAATTGGTGGAGATACTGGAGGATCCATTCGTCAACCAGCAGGATACAATAACATTTATGGTTTAAAACCAACTTACGGAAAAATTTCTCGTTTCGGATTAATGGCATATGCTTCATCAACTGATTGTGTTGGTCCATTAGCAAAAACGGTTGAAGATATTCGTATTATTTTGAATGTAATGAGTGGAAAAGATTCTAAAGATCAAACTTCTTATAATTCAAAAAGTATTTCTGAAAAAGAAATTTCAACAAACACAATTAAAACCGTTGGTTATTTTAAAAACTTTATTGAAAGTAAAGCTATTGATCCTGATGTAAAAGCTGATTTTTTAGCTAGTATTGAAAAAATTAAAGCAACCGGAATTAAAATAAAAGAATTAGATTTTTTTAAATCTGATATTTTAGTTTCAACATATTATACTTTGGCAATGGCTGAAACAGCTTCTAACTTATCTCGATTAGATGGAACTAATTATGGTAATAGAATTGAAGCTGAAAACTTAATTGAAACCTATGCCGTTACACGTTCTGAAAACTTTTCAGAAGAATCAAAACGAAGAATTGTTGGGGGAAATCAAGTATTATCCCAAGGATTTTCTGATGAAATATACTTAAAAGGATTAGCTTTAAGAGATCAAATTTCTGAAAATTTTAGAAAAGATTTTCAAGAAGTAGATGTGATTTTATCTCCCGTAACTCCTAGTTCACCTCCAAAAATTGGTGAAAGTTTAAAAGATCCACATGCAATGTATTTATCAGATGCATATACCGTAGGGTTTAGTTTAGGTCAATTACCTACACTTACGGTTCCTCAAGGAACGGTTACTGGCTTGCAAATTTCTGCAGCAAAAAATAATGAAGAATTGGTACTGAAGTTTGCTAACTTCTTAAAAGATACAATATAATGGAATTGGAACAGTTAAATGCGGCTATAAAAGCCAACGATTTAGAATTGGTAATTGGACTGGAAACACATGTTCGATTAAATACCAAAACAAAGTTGTTTTGTTCTTGTCCAAATCAAGAAATAGAAACACCAAACCACAACATTTGTTCAGTTTGTACAGGACAAATGGGAATTTTACCGGCAATAAATAAAGAAGCTATTACAAAAGCTATTTATTTTGGAAAAGCAGTAGAATCTTCATTTGATAATGAAGTAATATCCTGGGATAGAAAACATTATGAATACCCAGATAATCCTAAAAATATTCAAATTACGCAGTTTCATAATCCAATCATTCCAGACGGACACGTATCTTGTTACCGAAATGATGGATCACAATTTACCGTGAACTTAACTCAAGTTCATATTGAGGAAGATGCTGCAAAATTAATGCACGAGAAAAAAGTTTCGTTAGTAGATTTTAACAAAGCTGGTGTGCCATTAATTGAAATTGTTACTGAACCTTGTATTAGAAATATTGAAGATGCCTCAACTTATGCACAATACATTCAACGTATTGTTCAAAATTTAGGAATTTCTGAAGCAAACCTTGAAAAAGGAGAGTTTAAATCAGATGTTTCTGTTTCTTTACGTAAAAGAAGAAGTTACGATTTAAACCCTAGAACTGAAATTAAAAACTTGAATTCGTTTAAGTTTATGGTGGATGCTTTAAAGGAAGAAATTGAAAAACAACTTAATTATTACGTTGAACATAAAGAGTTTAGACCAGATCAAACAACAGTACTTTGGGATGCAGATTTAAAGCAAACCAAAACAATGCGTAAAAAAGAATTTGAAGCTGATTATCGTTTCATTTCTGAACCAGATTTACCTTTTGTAAGTATTAAAAATGAAATTAAAGCAATTTCTGTTGATACAAGCGCATTGCCTTTTGCTGTTGAAACTGTTTTAATTAAAGGTGGAGTTTTACCACAAGACGCTAAATTCTTTACTGCAGATGCTGTTCGCTCAAAAGTATTTATGGATATCAATAATGAATTGAAAGATCCTTCTTTTGTTGCAAAAACTTTGGTAAATAATATTAAGCCAGATGATTATGTTGCTATTAATAATATAGACAGTTTAATTGAAATTTTTCAGTTGTTTAAAGCTGAAAAAATCACTGCTGTTTTAGCTCAAAACGGAATTACTTCTTACTTAAAAGATAGAACTTTTGATTATAACAAGTATTTTGAAGACAATACTATTTCAGAAGAAAAAATTAAAGAAGCTATTCAAAAAGTAATTTCAGAAAATGAAGCTATTGCAAATGATATAAAAGCTGGAAACCAAGGTAAAGCTGGTATTTTAGTTGGTAAAATTATTGGAATTATTGGAAAAGGAGCTTCAGGAAAGGTTATTAGAAAAGGTATTTTAGATGAATTAAGTTCCGTTGGGACTAAGCAAACTAAAAGTGATTCAGACAAAGACACATCTACAGATCATACTTCAGAAAAAAAAGATCATGATGAAAGCTTACCCGAGATTCCTATTATTATAAAAGATAATTATAGAACACATAAAGCCTCTCAATTATCTGAAAAAACAATCTCAGAAAAAGTAACTTTAGCAGGTTGGGTTTCTAGTGTTCGTGACCACGGTGAATTAATGTTTATTGATTTAAGAGACTCTAGTCAGGAAATTTTTCAAGTACGTTTAAGTAGAGAATCATTTCCTAATTTAGATGAATTGGTAAAACTAAAACCTGAAACTGTAATTTCTGTAACTGGAATTGTGGTTCAAAGAAATGAAGATGATTATAATGCTAGTTTAAGAACTGGTAAAATTGAATTAGAAACTTCTGAATTAGAAATTTTAAATTTATCTAAAACGCTTCCTTTTGAAATAAAAAGAGCCACAAAAACTAGTGAAACTGTTCGTTTTCAATACAAATTTTTAGATCACAGAAATGATGATGTTAGAAGAGCAATTGTAAATCGCCATAAGGTTATTAAACTAATGCGTGATATTTTAGATGAAGAGGAATTCTTAGAAATTGAAACACCAATTTTAACAGCCGGAACCGATGAAGGAGCTAGAGAATTTATTGTTCCTACACGTAAACAAGCAGGTTCTTTTTACACCTTACCACAAGCACCTCAACAATTTAAACAAATGTTAATGGTTAGTGGTTATGAAAAATATTTTCAAATTGCACGTTGTTTTAGAGATGAAGATTCTCGTGGAGATCGTCAGCCAGAATTTACGCAATTAGATATTGAAATGGCATACGCAAGTATGCAGCAGATTATAGATTTAAACACCAAAATGTTTAATGAAATAGTGAAAAAAATATATGGTAAAAAATGGATTTTACATCCGTTTGAAGTAATTACCTACAAAGAAGCTATGGACTTTTACGGTTGTGATAGACCTGATTTACGTTTTGGATTGAAAATGCAAGACATTACCAACATTGTAAAAGATACAACGTTCCAAGTATTTAGCAAGCCTATTGAACAAGGGGGAATTGTAAAATGTATTAAAGTTACTGCAAAAGAGCAAGGAAGCAAGCGTATGTCTAAAGGTCAGATTGAAAACTTGACTGCAATTGCACAACAAAACGGACTAGGTGGTTTAGCTTATATTATTGTAAATGAGAATGATTTACAATCTCCTATTATTAAGTTTTTAGGTGCAGAAATTGCTGCAGGAATTATTAATGAAACAAATGCTGAAGTTGGTGATATTGTATTTTTCTCTGCCGCAGATTATGAAACAGCAAACAAAGCTTTAGATGCTGTTCGTCAGGAAATGGGAAAAATATTAAATTTAATTAACCCTAAAGAATTACGCCCTGCTTGGGTTGTAGATTTCCCAATGTTTGAAAAAACTGATGAAGGTAGATGGACATTTACTCACAATCCATTCTCAATGCCTGCTATTTACGATTTAGAGAAACATATGAGTGGTAAAGAGGACGAAATTGGAACTATTATAGCTCAGCAATATGATTTAATCTTAAACGGTTTTGAAATTGGTGGAGGATCTGTTCGTGCGCACAAAGCTGAAATATTAGAGGCAACTTATAGAAATATGGGTTACAATAAAAATGAAATGATTAAAAGTGTTGGAGCTATGTATAAAGCTTTCCAATACGGAGCACCACCACACGGAGGAATTGCTTGGGGAGTTGATAGATTAATGATGATTTTAGAGAAAAAAGCTTCTATAAGAGAAGTAATGGCTTTCCCTAAAACAGGAACAAGTGATGATTTACTTTTCGGAGCTCCTTCAATGTTATCAGATAAAAAAATTGAAGAACAAAATGTTAGGGTTCTAAAAAAGTAATTCTACTTTTAATATTAAAAAAAAGGCTGAATAAAAAGGAATTAAAACCGTCATTCTGAAATTGAAGATTCAGCATAGCTGATTAAGTTCAGATTGACGAATATTTTACTTTTTTATCAGCCTTTTTTTATAAATTAAATCCAATAGTAAACATTAATACTTTTATAACAGTTTCCTTAATTAGTAATAACATTTTAAATAGTCAATAAACTATCATTTATTAATTTACCCTACTTGCGCATCTCAAAACTATATTTTGCAATTAGCTAAATTTATTATAGTAAATTTACGCCTTAATAAATAAACTTTATGCCACAAATAACATTAGTAATTGCAAGTATTTTAGGAGGATTAGCTGTAATTTTCGGTGCTTTTGGAGCGCACGCTTTAAAAAAGATACTTTCAGAAGAACAATTAAAAAGTTTTGAAACTGGTGTAAAATACCAAATGTATCATGTTGTTGTTTTATTACTTATTGGGTTCAATTTCAATTTAGAGTCTGCCTCTGAAAAATATATGGTTTATTCATTTATACTAGGAATTATACTATTTTCTTTTAGTATTTATGGCTTAGTTATTTCTTCAGCTAAGAATAAAAAATTGCGATTTTTAGGCCCAATAACACCTTTGGGAGGATTGTTATTAGTTTTAGGATGGTGTTTGTTAACTTATAACGTTTTAGGATAATAGAAGTAGTTATTTATTCTATTTAATAATAGTAGTAACCTATTTTTAAAAATAAAAAAACCAGCACTTTACAAAAGTAAGGCACCAGTTTTTCAAACATTTATTCAAATAATTTATTTTGAAGAAAATAATTTTGGTTTAAAGGTAAACATTACCCAAGCCCAAGAGTTGTTTTCATCCTTGTCACCTCCTTTTATTAATTCCATAGAATCATTAGCAAATAATAAAGAATAACCTGCATTTACCGTAATATCATTGGAAATTTTATATCCTAAATTAAGATCTATTTCAGCACCTAAATTGTTGTCTTTTTTCACAGAACCAATATAAATATCAGCTGCAGAAGAAAAGAAATGAGGCATTAAAGTAGCAGAGAACTTATCTTTTTTATAAGTTACAACAGCATTTAAATCAACTAAACCAACATTTGCTCCGTGATTACCAACATAAAAATAATCCATCCAACCATTAAATTTATGGTTAGTACCATATAAAGGTGAGAAAGATTTATTTTTAGAATCTAGATTTGTATTTGTTGCAAAATCAATATCTGAACCTGATAAGTATTCTGCTCCAACACCTACTGTAAATTCATTTGAAGCTTTATATTTTAAGTTTGCAGTTAAATAACTTGCACTAACATCATTATTACTATTCTCTCCACTTTGCAAGTATGCAGCAGCATCCGCAGCAATTTTATTTTTTCCATAAGTTAATCTACCTCCTAAAGTTTGAGTGTAATCAACTTTTTGATCAGCTCCATCTAAAAATTCAATACCATTATTTAAAGCCAATAAACTTAATCCAAAATTATCATTTAACTTACTATTGTACCAAGCATATTGAAACGTTTTATAACCAGCTACATTTGAATATAAATTATCTAATGCTGCTTGAGAATCAGAATTTAATGCAAACCCTAAATCAAGTTTACTATTCTCTGAAATTTTAAATTTAGCTAGCAAAGCATCATGACTTCTAGCTTGCTGTGCCCAACCTACGTTACCAAAAATTCTACTATCATCATAAACAATCTCTTGTCTACCAAATTTTAAAGAAAAAACATCAGACAATAAAGCTTCAGCCCAAGCTTCGTGTAATTGTGTAGATTTATCATCTGAAGCCAATGTACTAACATCACCCCAAACACGAACATTTTGTAAAGAAACTCCTAATTTAATTTTATCTTGTGTAAAATTGAAGTTTAATCGTGTACGTTGAGAAACAAAATTTGATCCATCAGCGTTAGTTGGTAACAGAGACTTAACTCCATGTTGATTTTCATAACGAGGTCTAATTTCAGCAGACAAATCAAATTGTTGAGCAGATAAAGTTGTTACTAATAGCGTTACTAATACTGTTAAAAAGAAAAATTTTTTCATTTTAAATAATTTTAATTTTGTTGAAATTTATAAATATAAAGACCTTTTTATCTTTATATAAAGCGAAAATACATGCATTAATAGATTTAATCACTGACTTTTGTCAACTTTTTATATTTTTTTATAAAAAAGATATAATTATAATTGAAAACAGAACTAAATAAAACAGCACACTTGCTTTCCAAAATATATGTGCCTTTTTAAGCTCCATAAAATAAAATGAAATTCCAATAAATTTTACAACTGCAAGAATTATAATTATTGATGAAGCATAATATAAACTAGAATTTGAAACTAAAGCAGAAATAACGGTTAACACTATTAAAGCAATCCACACTCCTAAAAACTTAGAATTCTTCATGTTAAAATATTAAATAAATTATAGGAAATAGTAATAACCAAATTAAATCACACATATGCCAAAAGGCTGCACCTGCTTCAAAATCTTCAATATTTGTTGAGTTTTTTCCTTTTTTAATTCCATAGAAAATAGAAATTAAAATAACCAAACCAACAATAACATGAATTACATGGAACAAGGTTAGCATCCAATAAAACGAGAAAAAAATATTATACCCAATAGTTAATCCCGCACCTATTTTTCCATAATACTCAATACTTTTTAGTATTAAAAATAAAACTCCTCCTAACATTGTTAGTTTTAAATACAATGAAGTTTTAGTTGTATTATTTTCTTTATAGCTTTCAACAGATTTTGCCATAAAAAAACCACTTGTAATTAAGAATACAGTATTTATTGCTCCAAAAGTTGAGTTTAATAACAAACGTGAATTATGAAATATTACAGGCTCATCTTTACTATAAAACACCATAGCTATTAAAGCCATTCCGAAAGTAATTAGCTCCAAAAAAATTACTATCCACATTAAGATTCCACCTGGTGGATAATAAAGACTTTTATGATTTATTTTTTGTGTTTGCATACTATAAATTTAATCCCAGTCTAACAATCTTTTTTGACCTTCAAGTTTTTGAATTTCTGTAATATCTTGCGACATTTCAATTACACCCTTGTACTCTTTTTTGTCATTTCTTATTGCAAAATATCTAATATGAATTATGCGTCCTTTAAAATTAAACCAAAACTCAGCAACATCTTTTGTTCCTGCTTTAAATTCTTCAACAATACGTAAAACCATATCAACACTTTTTGGAGGATGGCAAAAACGAACCTCTCTTCCAATAATTCCTTTACTTCTAGGAAAAACACGATCATCTCCCCTGTTGTAAAATATTACTTTATCATTTTCATCAACATACGTAATATCTATTGGTAAAAAACGAAGTAATAAATTTACTTGTTCAGGTGTCATATATCCCTCATCATAATGAAAAGTATTATCTAATGAAAAAGATAATTCACGCTTTTTAAAATCTTGACTCGGGTGAACATATTCTTCCTTTTCAATTGCCGGAAATGGTACCGGTTTCTCTAATAACATCCAACCTATTTCTTCATCACCTTGGTAAAACTCTTTCCATTCATCTTCACTCAACAAATCCATTGAATTTGGAAACAGACGTGTATCTTCAATAGACATTAATCGCTTAACACCTTCAATTAAATATGGAATATTATCAACAATTTTTTCTGTATTTTTTTCTGTATTATATCCATTTAACAAACGAATTTGATCACGTAAATTATCATGAAAAGACCACATACCTTGGCTTGGACCTTCCCAACCGTGTTTTTCTAAATATGGAAATAATTGATTTTCTTTACGTGCAAAACGTTTTTCAATGGTGGTTAATTGATTAAAAATATTGAAGTATTTTTGAAAATCTTCAACAGGATCAGCATCATATAATTCTAATAATATATTTTGTATTAAGGCTCCTTCCTGGTAATAAACTTTTATAGGATGTCCTTCTGGTAATTTTTCAACAGTTGGTAAAAATGAATTCATTATTCAATAATATTTAAAGCTTTTGGTATTAATACATTTTTTTCAAAATGCATGTATTTATGAACTTCGTGCTCAAGTTGTTTTAAATTTTTATACAGGAATTTGTATGAATTACAACCGTCTTCCGGAACTTGATAATTTGATGATAAACTAGCTATTTCTTTAAAAGAATCTCCAATTAATTTTTGAGCAATTTCATTTCTTTCAATGGCTTTTTGAAAGGCTTGCAATGTATCTATTGAAACCTCCTCAGATTTTTCATTTGCATCCACAATTTCATTAATAATTGGATACAAACTCATAAGTGAATTTCTAAACGTTTCATTAATTACTAATTCAACATTTTTATATAAATCATTAATTTCAACTAATTCTTTATGTGCTCCACCGTGAACATTTGCAACTTTTTCAGCATAAGGTGATATTTCATAAAAAGCATCGCTAATTACTATATGATACACCTCTTTTACTTGATCAATTAATGTTGGTATATCCAATTCTTCAATAGCAACACCTCCAGAAATTTTATTATTTAAAGCTTCAATTTCTTGTTTTAAAACTTCAAAATCAATTCCCTTTTCATTACAAGCTTTCTCTAACGTATCTCCACCTCCACAGCAAAAATCAATTTTATATTTGCTAAAAACGTGATCAGACCCAAGGTTTTTTGATACTACCTCAGCAACTGTATTTTCTTTTGTTATATCCATAATCATATATTTAGAGTACAAATATACATAATAAAAGACAAAGTTATCCTTTTTTATTTAAATAACACAATAAACTATACTACAACGTTTTAGGTAAGTAATTAAATGAATAAAACTAGCTGATTTTCAACAATTAAATTAAGATTGATGCTTGATTTTTTCGTACAACTGAACTAAAGATTTTAGTAATTCTACTGGTGTAGTTAAAATTTGATAGTGGTTTTGACCAAACATTTGTGGCAGATAATATTTTGCCTGAGCTTCAATTGCAAGAGCATAAGAATTAATATTTCGTTCGTTCAATTCACGAAGTGCTTGCTTAACATCGTTAACTCCGTATTTCCCTTCATACTTATCGTAATCGTTTGGTTTTCCGTCCGAAATTAAAATTACCCATTTATTTTTTGTGTCTCTCTTATCTAACATAGCACCTGAATGACGCAATGCAGCTCCAATTCTTGTATATCCACTAGGTTCTACTGCACCAACTTTAAATTTGGCTTTATTCCAATCTTCATCAAAACCTTTAATTGTTATATATGAAGAATGATTTCGTGTTTTTGAGTAAAAACAATCAATAGAGAAATCTATATTAAACTCTTCCAAAATTTCTCCAAATAATATTGAAACTTGTTTTTCAACATCAATCACTCGGTTTCCTGCCGCGTAACCATCACTAGACAAACTAACATCTAACAATAATAAAATGGATAAATCTTTTTCTTTTTTTCTTTTTGAAATATATATTTTTTCCGAAGGTGTATGTCCAGTTTTTACATCAACAAATAAATCTGTAATAGCATCTATATCAAACTCCTCACCCTGTGTTTGTCTGCGTTGTTGTTGGTATTTATTATTAACCGTAGTTAACATTTTTCGCAAACCATTTAAAGTTGAACGGTTATCGTTTAATGTTTTTTTGTAATATGGAACATCTGTTTTTAATAATGATTTTGGGTACACTTTACAAAAATCAGGTTTATAGCTTCGCTTTTTATAATCCCATTCATCATATTTTATACAATACCCTTTCTCATCAATTTCTGAACTTTCTGAAACCGTTGTGTTTTCAATAAAATCAGCCTGATAAACAGAATGCGCAGTATCATCAACACGAACTGTATATTTCATATTAATATCTTCTAACGCATTGGAATGATCATCTAATTCATCTTCACCATCAAAATCACGGAATTTCCCACCAAATTCTTCAGCAGTTTCTACTTTTTCAAACTGATGTTGCAAAACAGCATCTTCCTGTTGTTTAATATCTACCTGAACAGAAATAATTTCTTCAACAGCATTAGATTTTAAAATAGTTTTTGGCTTCTCTTCATCTGCTTTTTTAACCTTTTCTGTAAAATTCTGTAATTTTTCTTCTGAAGCTTCTTCAGGATTATTCCGCATCCATTTTCCGTAGATAAATGAAAAGTCTTTAGCAGTGTTACTTTTTTGTTTTTCAGAATAAAATTGAACAAATTTGTTATGATATTTTTCCGTTACTGGAAATTGTTCAAACAATGAATCCAAAACTTTATTAGAATTTTCTTTGGCTTTCTGCTGACTCTCTGCCAACTCGTGTTCTTGATTATCATTCCAATTTAACTCTAAATTCTTTTGAACTGACAGATATAAAATTCGAAATAAATAAAATGAAATATTTTCATCAACAGAAGAAAATTCAACAAAACGACCCGGAAGAAAAAAGTTATTATTTTTATAACCTCCTTCTCGTTCAGCTTCATAAATTTCAATAGATTCACCAGTAATAGCACGCGCCAAAATAGTTAAACGAGGTTTTAAATCGTTTAAATTTACAGCATGTAAAATATCTGCCTGCCTTTTTTTACTTTTCCGTTTAAAGTAATAGGCAAGTTTTGTAAAAAGATATTCATCTGGTTCAAACATTACTTTTAGTTATTGAGTTTAGTTTTTGGTTAATTGCTATTTGTTGTTGTGTGTATTTTTATGTTGATGAGATTCTGAAACAAGTTCAGAATGACGTGACGAACTAATTATAGTGTTGACTCCGCTCAGTAACCGTCAAATTCCAACTTCTGACTTCTGACTTCCAACTTCTCACTTCCAACTTCTGACTTCTGACTTCTCACTTCTGACTTCCTTAAATCATTAAGTTACATAAATCTTTTAACGCTTCAAGCACATCTAAATCATCGGTTAAAGGTTCTACAATTGCAACTTCAACGGATAAACGTTTTGGTAATCCGCTATGAATTAATTTAGCAGCATCAACCAACAAACGTGTTGAAACAGTTTCTGCCAAACCAAGCTCTGTTAAATTTCTAATCTTAGCAGCAATATTTACTAGTTTTTTAGCAATATCCTTATCTACCTTAGTTTCATTTACTAATATTTCAGCTTCAATTTTAGCTTCAGGATATGCAAATGAAGTTGCTATAAATCGCTGACGAGTAGATGGTTTTAATTCTTTAAATCCTTTTTGATAACCAGGATTAAAGGATGCAACCAACATAAAATCTTCGTGAGCTTTTACAGTTTCACCCAATTTATCAATAAATAATTCTCGTCTATGATCGGTTAATGAGTGAATGGCAACAATAACATCTGGTCTTGCTTCTGCAATTTCATCTAAATAAATTATTGCTCCTTGTTTTAAAGCGGTTGTTAAAGGACCATCAGACCAAATAGTTTCGGCCCCTTTTATAATATATCTTCCAACTAAATCCGTTGAAGATGTTTCTTCGTGACAAGAAATTGTAATTAGTTTTTTATCTAATTTATGAGCCATATACTCAATAAATCTAGATTTACCAGTTCCTGTAGGACCTTTTAATAAAAACGGAATTTTGTTTTTATAAGCATGTTCAAACACCTCTACTTCTTTTCCTATTTGATGATAATATGGTAATTGTTTGCTCATACTTATTTTGTTGTTATTTCAATAATTTTTGAAATGGTTTCTTTATTATCAACTCCTAATCCTTCTTGCTGATGTACTAATTCTCCACCAGCATTAAACACACTAATTATATTAGAATGTGAAAAATCTAACGGTGAAATTTGTTTGTATTTTACGGCTAAAACATTAGCAAATTCACGAACTCCAGAAACAGAACCTTGTAAAAATGTCCATTGTTCATCATCCATATAATTTTCAATTGCAAATGCTTTTAATTTTTCAGGTGTATCCGTTTCCGGATCTATACTAACCAGTACAAAATTAATATTGCCTAATAAACCTCTTGGAATCTCTTTTTCAATATTTCTCATATCGGCAACCAATCTTGGACAAGCAGCTTTACACGTGGTATAGATCATTACCATTACCAAAGTTTTACCTTTTAAATCCTCTAATTGAATAGTTTTACCTTCTTCTGTATTCCACTTAGATGTTAAGTTAAATATGGAATTATCCGAAATTTCATCTGTTGCTATTTTTTTTAAAACTTGTTCTGAAATAGGTTTCAAATCCATTTTACAAACACTGCAACTTCCAGGTTCTGTATATGTTTTTTCACCTTCACATTTCATTGGACATTGATAAACTACTTCAGCTTTTTTATTTGAAGTGTTTTTACAAGATTGAAATCCAATTACAACAAGTAAAATAACTACTATGTATTTTAATATTTTCATGTGATTATTATTTTTTTAAAGGTCATACTTCGTCTCAGTTCAGCACGTCCTAATTGTTTTGTTCGCTATATGAACGTATAGCGAGATAAACTTTTTAGCATCTTGATTTCATTTTATAAATCTTTTACACATCTAAAACCTAGGTTTTTCATTGTGTATTTTGCTTTACTGCTTCCACGAATTGCATAACGCATAAAAGCCGCATAATTCATTAAATCTGTAGCACCAAGTGCAGCGCTTCCACAAAACAGATTACTATCGGTATCAACATCTTTACGAGATTCACCTGAAATTAATACTGAATTAAAATCTGAAGTCCATTCCCAAACAAGTCCGTGCAAATCGTAAACACCCCAATAATTTTTAAATGTGGAACCTATTTCATTATTAAATGTTTTTGGTTTTTCGTACCACGCTAAAATAAAATCGTTATAGTTTTTTAAGATTCTAGCATCTGGAATATCCTCATTTGCCATTGCTACATATTCCCATTCATCAATAGTTGGCAATCTTTTTCCCTGACATTCACAATAATCATTTGCCGCAAACCAAGAAATATTTGTTATTGGTGCTTTTAATAATTGATTATCACCTAAAATTGTATCTGATTTCCAACCTCTTAAATAATTGGCATCAGCAAATAAACTTTTAACGTTGGATTTTCTCCATTTAGGATATTTTTTAACAAACTGAAGATATTCTTCATTAGTAACTGGATATACATCCATTTGAAAATCACCAATTGTTACTGTTAACGAATCTCTTCCATATAAAGGAATATAAGTACCTCCTTTAATTAATACCATTTTAGATTGACAATTAACATGAATTGTAAAAAATAATAACATCCCAAATATCAATCTAAAAATAGTATTCATTATATAAATTTTAGTGAGAATTTTTAACTTCAGTAACCATCATTGGAGTAACTTCGGTTTTGTTATTTCCCCAAGAATTGTAAACATAGGTTAATACATCAGCAACTTCATCATCAGTTAACGTTTGTTTAGTCATAACACTGTTATATTTAGCTCCATTTACAGTAATTTCACCTGTTTTACCGTGTAATACAATACCTATTGCTCGTTTTACATCTGCATTTAAATAATCTGAATTTGCTAAAGGAGGAAATGCATTTGCAATACCTTCTCCATTTGCTTGGTGACAAGCAAAACAAGTTTTTGTATAAATTTGGCTTCCTGATTCAATTTTTTGAGCTAACGATTTATTTGGGTTAACTTCTTTTTTATCAGCTCCATTTGGCATTGTTTGTATAGTTCCACCTTCAGGATTATAAATTCCTTCTTGTTTTACACCAGAATAAAGTTGTTTGTCTTCTTCTCCTTTTACTTTTAGCATTCCTAAAGCACCTTTATTAAAGGCTCTAAAAATAGCGTGATCAACCAAAATAAATGTTCCAGGAACTTCAACTTTAAACTCTACAATTGCTGCACCACCTGACGGTATTGAGGTTGTTTGTACATTTGTATTAATAGATGAACCTCCTTCAATATGAACTCTGTCGAAAATTTCACCAATAACATGGAAAGATGAAGTTAAATTTGGACCACCATTTCCTATATATAAACGAACTGTTTCGCCAACATTTGCAGTTATTGCATTATCACCAGTTAATGCCCCAACAGATCCGTTAAAAACAACATAATCAGCATCTTCATCAACTGCTTTTTGCATATCGAACTGTTGTAAACCTGGCTCTCCATTTTCTCCTTTTGTATAAAAATCACCTTGCATAATGTAGTATTCCTTATCTACTTTAGATAAACCTCCTTCTGGTTCTACTAAAATTAAACCATACATTCCATTAGCAATATGCATACCTACAGGTGCTGTTGCACAATGGTATACAAACAATCCTGGGTTTAATGTTTTAAAAGAAAATGTTTTTTCGTGACCTGGTGCTACAAATGAAGAAGTTGCACCTCCACCAGGGCCAGTTACCGCATGTAAATCTATATTATGTGGTAATTTATTATCTGGGTGATTTGATAATGTAAATTCTACTTCATCCCCAACTCTTGTTCTAATAAAACTTCCAGGAACAGAACCTCCAAAAGTCCAATACATATATTTTACACCATCAGTCATTGTTCCTTCTTGTTCCAATATCTCCAAATTAACAATTAATTTTTTTGCAGGTCTATCACCAACCGGAGATGGTACAAAAGGCGGAGCTGTTAATTCGGCATCCATTGTTCCAGACACCTGTATTTTTGAAGAATCAACAATTTTCTTTTTTTCTGATTTAGAACAACTCGAGACTACAAGTAGCACTAGCACTAATAAAATTGTGCTAGTTAGTTTGTTTAGTTTTTTCATTTTTTTGAGTTTTAGTTATAGTTTCATTTTTCAAAATATATTAAAATTTTGAGTTTATAATATTTGAAAAAAAATGGAGAAATTAAATCCCAAATTCAGGACTTAAATTTAAAATAACCAGAGTCTTCATTTATAATGTAGAGACCTACACATTAATTTAAACTCTGGATATCAATCTATAAAATATCTAATTATGAATCTCTAAAGCTTCATCGGTTGGTGTACCGTGCTTGTAAAAATCTATCATGTATAAAATAACACCTGTTGTAAATAACGTAGCACAAACAATTAAAACCATAAAATGAACTTCGGTTAATTTTTGTACTTCCATAAAGTCTATTTTCATAATACGCTCTAAATACACCTGTGCAACACCCGCTACACCAAAAGCAACCGTCATACCGATCATTCCAATATTTGAAAACCAGAAAGCCATTCTTCCTATTGTACTATCGTATAATTTTCTCCCTGTCATATTTGGTAAACTATAACTAATAATAGCTAAAACTATCATTGCATACGCTCCCCAAAATGCTAAATGTCCATGCATTGCTGTAACTAAAGTACCGTGTGTGTATAAATTTGTTTGAGGTAATGTATGTGCAAAACCTAACAATCCTGCACCAACAAAAGATACAATTGCAGCTCCAAGAGTCCAATATAAGGCTAATTTATTTGGGTGTTTTTTCTCACCTTTTCTGTACATATTTACAGCAAATAATGCCATTGCTAAAAATGCTAAAGGCTCTAATGCTGAGAATATACCACCAACAACTAACCAAATTTTATTTACACCAATATAGTAATAGTGATGTCCTGTTCCTAAAACTCCCGATAAGAAAGTTAAACCAACAATTACATATAACCATTTTTCAATAACTTCTCTATCTACACCAGTTAATTTTATTAATAAGAATGATAAAATACCACCCATAATTAATTCCCAAACACCTTCTACCCATAAGTGAACTACCCACCATCTGAAAAATGAATCTGTTACTTGGCTATCAAAAGGTAACATACCTGGTAAGTATAACAATGCAGCAAATAAAAGCCCCATTGAAAGTACCAATGATGTTGTAGTTCTTCGTTTTGATTTAAATAAGGTTAATAAAATTATTCCTAAAAATAAAAGCACATTAACTACTACTAGGTAATCAAGACCTCTAGGTATTTCTAAAAATTTACGTCCTTCCCAAATATTAAAGTGAAAACCAATAATTGCAGCAACACCTACTAATGCTAAACTAATTAATTGAACATAAGCTAATTTAACACTTACCAATTCTCGCTGAGACTCTTCAGGAATAATATAATAAGCTGCTCCCATAAAACCAGATAGTAACCAAACTACTAGAAGATTTAAATGTACTGCTTTTGCAGTGTTAAAAGGTATAATTTCATGTAACCCGTCATATCCGGCATGTGCAAAACCCATAATAAAACCGTAAACTATTTGCAAACCAAACAATAACATTGAAAGGGCAAAAAACCAATAGGCTACTTTTTGTGATTTATATTTCATAATGTCTTTTCTTATTTGTTATTTTTATCTTTTGCTAATGGAGATATTTTTCTATCTACACCTACTACGTCACCAAAACCGTTTAAATCAATTTCACCTATCCATTTGAAAAAAGCTACTACATCAGAAGCTTCGGCTTCTGTCATTCCGTAAGCCACCATTTTTCTACCATTGGGTTGCCAAGGTCCTTCAGACATTAAAATACTTTTAATAACTTGTTCTCCTTGTCCGTTGTACTTTAAGTTTAAACGATCAATAACTTTTGTTAATTCAGGAGCATAGTAACCTCCTTCTCCTAATATAGTATGGCAGCCCATACAATTATTAGTTTCCCAAATTTCTTTCCCCCTTACCACAGCAGGAGTAATATTCTCGTGGTTTGTTTGATCAACATCTTTTGAAAGCGAAAAAATAGTAAGTCCTATGAAAATAAGGAATGTTACTAATGTTCCACCTAAAAAGAATGCTCTTGCTTGTTTTTTAGATAACATTTGTTTGTTTGTTTAGTTGTTATATTATTACATAATATTAAAAGGTCTTTTTATCCTTTATAGATGCAAATATATAAATATTTAATTTTACAAACAAATGACAAATGTCATTATAAAAACTATTTAGAGTCTTTTATTTCTCCAGGAATAATATCTTTCAGTGTTAATTTACGACCTTGAGCTACAATCTCTTCAGAAAACTCCATGATAGTTTTATCTCTAAACTTTCCTAAAATACTTTGTTTAAATGGTTCTACAATAAAATGAACTGGACAAGGGTTTGCCCCATCACACTCATTTAAACCCAAAAAACATTCATTTAGCCTGTTTAAGCCATCAATATTTTCAATAATATCTAAAACAGATTTCTTTTGATTACTCTTTGTTAAGTAAAAACCTCCATTTGGTCCTTTTGTAGACGAAATTATTTTCCCTTTTACCAACTGTTGAAACAATTTAGCCAAAAAAGGACTAGGAACATCTATAGTTTCTGCAATAACTTTTACACTAATTTTTTTCTTTTCTTCTACATGTTCTGCCAAAAATAAAGTTGACAAAATTGCATATTTACTTGCCCTAGATAACATCATAACACTTATTTTTCAATTTCAATGCTGTAAAATTAACAAAAAAAGATAAATAAGTATTATATTTTATCAAATTCAATTGTAAAATGTCTCATTATTGGTGCTTCATTAATAATTTTATACCCAGATTTTGCTTCTTCCCTTGTATTATAAATCATCTTTAATGTTGCTGCAACGTAATCCATATGATTATTTGTATAAGTACGTCTTGGAACAGCTAATCTTACCAGTTCCAATTCTGGATATCTGTTTTCACGAGTAATAGGATCTCTATCTGCTAATATCGTTCCAATTTCTACACCTCTAATCCCTCCAACAACATATAACTCCAAAGCTAAAGCTTGAGCTCGAAATTCTTCTCTTGGAATTGTTGGTACAAATTTATTTGCGTCTAAAAAGATAGCATGACCACCAAACGGTTGCTGAACCGGCACCCCATATTCAACTAACTTTTCCCCTAAATATGCTATTTGCTCTACCCTACTCTCTAAATAATTAAATTCCGTAGATTCTTCTAAACCTACAGCTAACGCTCCCATATCTCTACCGTTCATTCCTCCATAAGTTATAAAACCTTCAAACATTATATTAAAAACAGTAGCTTCTTTATATACTTTTTTATTATTTAAAGCTATAAAGCCTCCCATATTTACAAGACCATCCTTTTTTGCACTCATAGTCATTCCATCACCATATGAAAAAACTTCTTTTACAATTTCCTTTATTGTTTTGTTTTCATAGCCTACTTCTCTTTTTTTTATGAAGTAAGCATTTTCTGAAAAACGAGCTGCGTCAAAATATAATGGTATATCGTATTGTTTACACAATTTAGATACTTCAGAAATATTTTTAATTGAAACTGGTTGTCCTCCAGCACTATTACAAGTAATTGTTAAAATAACAAACGGAATTCTTTCTTTTGGGTATTTTTTAAAAACTACTTCCAATTTATTTATATCAATATTCCCTTTAAAAGGGTGCATATTTGATGTGTCAAAAGCTTCATCAATAGTACAATCAATAGCTGAAGCTTTTCTAAATTCTATATGTCCTTTTGTTGTATCAAAATGTGAATTTCCAGGAACAACATCACCTTCTTTCACCATAGCCGAAAATAATACATTCTCAGCTGCTCTACCTTGGTGAGTTGGCAAAAAATATTTAAAACCTGTTATTTTTCTAACTGTTTTTTTAAGTTTTTTAAAAGATGATGACCCTGCATAACTTTCATCTCCAACCATCATTTCAGCCCACTGTCTATCGCTCATTGCTCCAGTTCCTGAATCTGTTAACAAATCAATAAATACATTTTCAGATGCTAAGTTAAAGAGGTTGTAATGAGCTTTTTTAATCCATTTTAAGCGTTGATTTTTTGTTGAACGTTTTATATGTTCAATCATTTTAATTTTATACGGTTCTGCATATGGTAATTCCATGAAATATAATTTTTAATTTAAAAAGCCTAATAAAATTGATACTAATTAATGTGAAGAAACTATTTAATAAAGCATTCAGGTCGCTTTATATTTAAAAATAGGTTTATATTAGTATATGCTTTCATATTTAGTAAGTCACTCTATACAAATTTATAAACATTTCTTAAAATTATCTATTTTTCAGATATATTTATTCCATATTATATGCTACAATCATCAATATTAACAATAAAGGTTACAATTCTACTTAAAACAAAATTTTAAACAAGTTAAAATTAGTTAATAAGACCATTATCTGACATTTATCACTATTTTTGCAAAATATTTATTTTAACGATTAAACAATTGAAATGAACAAATTTCTTAAACTTATTTATTCAACCAGATTAATGGCCGTTTTGTTTCTTGTATTTGCAATTGCAATGGGAGTAGCAACTTTTATTGAAAATGATTACGGTACTGAAACTTCAAAGGCTTTAGTTTACAACACTTGGTGGTTTGAAGGAATTATGCTACTTTTTGTTTTAAATTTCTTTGGTAATATTTTTAAATATAAACTATTTAGAAAAGAGAAGCTTGTTGTTTTATCTTTTCATTTAGCTTTTTTATTAATTATAATAGGTGCTGGAATAACAAGGTATATTAGTTATGAAGGAATAATGCCAATTAAAGAAGGCACTGCAACTAATAAATTTCTTTCTGAAAAAAACTATATTAGTATTACTATAAATGACGGGAAAGAACAAAAAACACCTGTTCAACACCCAATTTTACTATCTGCCTTAGGAAACAACTCATATAATTATAAAACAGACTTTAAAGGAACTGATGTTTCTGTAAAGTTAACTAATTACATACCAAATGCTTCAGACGTTTTTGAAGAAAGTGAAAATGGAGAAGAATACATTCTTTTTGTTGAATCTAGTAATGGCGGAAGACATAACCATTATATTAAAAAAGGTACATCTGAATTAGTTCATGGTGTTTTGGTAGGATTTGATGCTCCAACAATAAACACAGTTGACTTTAATTTTATTGATAATAAACTAAAAATAAAATCGGCCGTAGATGGAAATTTCTTTAGAATGGCAGATAGCTTTCAGGGTTCAATCACCAAAGATTCTGTACAAGATTTTTCAATATTAGCAGTTCATAATTTAGCTGGTTTACAATTTGTAATTCCTAAAAACCCAGTGAAAGGAAGTTACAAAACTGTTTCTGGTGACAAAGATCAAAATTCTTTAGCTCAATTAAATTTTGATGTTTCCGTTGGAAATGAAACCAAACATATTAAACTTAATGGAGGTAAATTTGCAATTCAACCAGCAACACAATTTTCTGTTGGAAATTTAAATTTCAATATGAGTTATGGTTCAAAACAAATGGAATTACCTTTTAGTATAAAACTAAACGATTTTCAATTAGATAATTATCCAGGTTCAGAAAGTGCCATGTCTTTTGCTAGTGAAATTACTGTAATTGACCCTAGTGAAACTTTTGATTTTAGAATTTTCATGAATCATATTTTAGATTATAAAGGGTATAAATTCTTTCAATCTAGTTACAATATTACCTCTGAATATGAAGAAACACATCTTTCTGTAAATCACGATTTTTGGGGAACCCTAATAACTTATATTGGTTATTTCTTACTTTATACATGTCTTATTTTAATAATATTTATGAAAAACACTCGTTTTGACTCATTAAGAAAAAGTCTTCAAAAAATGAGAAAGAAAAAGAGTTCAATTGCTATTTTAATATTACTTCTTATTTCATCAGTAAGTTTTTCTCAACAACATAATCATAATTTAACAGCAACACAAATTGACTCTGCTTTGGTTGCCAATGTTATTGATGCAAATCATGCTGAAGCATTTAGTAAAATAATTATTCAGGATGCCGGAGGGAGAATGAAACCAGTGCATACCTACGCTTCTCAATTATTGAGAAAAGTAAGTAAAGATGACACCTATAATGATATGAATGCTTCTCAAGTATTTTTATCTATTCAACAAAATCCACGATTATGGTTTCAAGTTCCTATTATCTATGTTGAAAAAGGAAATACTAAATTAAGAGATATTATTGGAATTCCTCACGAACAAAAATTTGCTACACTAGCTAACTTTTTTGATACTAAAGGAATGTATAAAATTTCAGAGTATCAACAAAAAGCTCAGAAAAGTAATATTAAAAGTAAGTTTGAAAAAGATATTATAAATGTAGACAGAAGAGTGAACTTATTCTACTCTGCAATAACGGGAGATATCTTACGAATATTCCCTATTCCAAATGACCCAAAAAACACTTGGGTTTCGCAAAACAAATTAAATGACGCTCATTTTAAAGGACAAGACTCTTTATTTGTTCGTCAATTATTACCAATATACGTTCAAACACTTTCAGAAGCTTCAAAATCTAATGATTATACAACCGCCAATCAATTATTAAAAGGATTGTCTGATTTTCAAAAGAAATTTGGAAGTCGTGTTTATCCTTCAGATGATAAAATTGAATTAGAAATTGCATATAATAAATACGATGTATTTAAAAAGCTCTTTAGTTACTATATGTACATAGGTACTTTAATGTTTTTCTTTGTAATATTTCAAATTTTCAACAACAATAAAACAATCAACTATTTAATAAAAGGGAGTATTGCTATTATTATAGGCTTATTTATAATGCATACTGGTGGTTTAATAGCACGTTGGATAGTTAGTGGTCACGCACCTTGGAGTAACGCTTATGAATCTATGATTTATGTTGGTTGGGCAACAATGCTTTTTGGATTAATTTTTGGAAGAAAATCTTCTATGACAATTGCTGCAACTGCTTTTTTAACGGCATTTATTTTAATGGTTGCACATTGGAATTGGATGGATCCTGAAATTGCAAATCTTCAACCGGTATTAAATTCTTATTGGTTAATGATCCATGTTGCTATAATTGTAGCTAGTTACGGTCCGTTTGCCTTAGGTATGATTTTAGGATTAATTGCATTAATTCTTATGATTTTAACTACTTCAAAAAATAAAGCTAAAGTTGGTTTAATGATTAAGGAAATAACTATAATTAACGAAATGTCTATCACCGTTGGTTTAATAATGCTTACTATTGGTAACTTTTTAGGTGGTCAGTGGGCTAATGAAAGTTGGGGTAGATACTGGGGTTGGGATCCAAAAGAAACTTGGGCATTAATAAGTATTATGATTTATGCTTTTGTTTTACACCTAAGATTAGTTCCTGGATTAAGAGGACGGTTTATTTTTAATGTTGCATCTGTTGCTGCATTTGCATCTATTTTAATGACCTATTTTGGTGTTAACTTTTACCTTTCTGGGTTGCATTCTTATGCTAGTGGAGATAAAGCAATAACTCCTACATTTGTTTATTATGCAATTTTGGTTGTATCTGTTCTATCAATTTTTGCCTTTATTCAGTATAAAAAACATTACAAAAAATAATTAAACTCAAAGCAAAAATGTAACTTTGCATCTTAAAAAATAAAAATCAATGTTTAATAAGTATATAAAATTAGTAATAGCGGCAGTAATTTTAGTTTGGGCAATTTTTCAATTTGTTGATGGAAACATTATGAATGGAATTTCAATAACTCTATTGGCTGGAATATTTGTATTGTTCTACTTTAAAAATGAATTTATATTATTGGCCTTTTTACAATTAAGAAAACAAAATTTTGCTGGGGCAAGTAAATGGTTAACTTATATAAAAAACCCAAGCAGTGCTTTAATTAAAAAACAACAAGGATATTATAATTTTTTACAAGGAATTATGGTTTCCCAAACAAACCTTACTCAGGCTGAAAAATTCTTTAAAAAAGCTTTAAGTTTAGGGTTAAATATGAAGCACGATGAAGCAATGGCTAAACTACAACTGGGTGGAATAGCAATGTCTAAAAGAAGAAAAAGAGAAGCAACTATGCTTATAAATGAAGCTAAAAAATTAGATTCTCAAGGTGTTTTAACCGATCAAATTAAAATGATGAAAGATCAATTGAAAAAGATCTAATTCCTTAAAAATAATCATAAAAAAAAGCGCAACAATTGTTGCGCTTTTTTTTATGATTAAAGTTTTACTATTTTAAAATAATTGATGAAAGATCACTATTGTAGTGAACAATATAAACTGCATTATTTTCAAAACTTCCAAATTGTTTCTTGCTATAATTAAACTTAGAAGAAATTCTTGATGATTTACCAGCTTTAAGTGCTTCTTCAAAACTTTCTTTACTAGCCAATCTTGCTAAAACATCGTAAGTAACATCAAAACCTCTAACAGCAAATTTAGATGGATTACTATTATTTTCTGAACGAAAGTGACTGTAAAATCTTTTAACATTCGCATCCTCTACATTTATAAAATCTTTAGATGCAAAAATAAAGTTCAATTGCCCTAAAAAACTATTATCAATAGTATCAAAATTTTTCCCCTTATTAACAGAAAACAACGTAATATTATATTCTTCCTTAAAACCTTTTAGGTTATTAATAGCAGCCGCTGTTGTAACATTTTCATCACTAATTAAGAATATCCAATTATTAGAATCAAGGCTTAGCTTTTCAGCAAAATTAGAATTATTAATATATCCATCATTAGATTTAATAACAGATACATTTTGAATAGAATCAAAAGACTTTAAAGTACTTACTGCTTTCCATAAATTACTTTGAGAATCTGCTTTCCCATCATTAATTATTATTACATTTTCACCTGCATATATCTTTTTCATATAATCTAATAAAATACTTTCTAAATCATTAGAGTCTGATTTAACTAAATTAGATCCTGATAAATCTTTTTGCTTTTTTGAATACACTGGAGCAATAACAGGCACATCTACCTGTTTTGATAGCCAATGGGCTTTTTCATAAAATAAAGGTCCAATTATAACATCTGTAGCTCTAAAATCATTCTTATCAACAATAGTTTTAAGTTTATAATTTGATTTTTCAGTATCAAAATAACTCACATTAATTTTAAGTCCTTTTCTTTTTAATGAATCAATTGCAATTTCTGCACCCATATGAAAATCAGTAGCAATACTTAAAATACTATTATTATTTCCAAAACTTCTAGCTCTTGTAGAATCTGTGTACTTATCTATTTGATAAGGTAACATTATTGCTACATTAAGTGTTTTATTAAAATTTAAATTTTCAACAAACAGACTAGATTCATCAAGTAATTCATCTCCTTCAGTTAATTCTAATCCTTCTTTAAGTCTAATTTTCAATACCATTCCTAACTTCAACCCTTCCTTTAAAGTAGGATTTAGTTTTAACAGTTCATCTTCCGTTACCTCAAATCGTTTAGTTAAATTATAAACGGTATCATCTTTTACAACAGTATGTAAAACATAAGTTACCTCTGTTAAGTCTTTGTTGATTTCTTCTTGAATAGGAATTTTTATTTTCATCCCAATCTTTAAACCTGTTGCTAACTGAGGATTTAAAGCTTTTAATTCTTCAATAGTTACATTATTCTTTTTTGAAATACCATATAAAGTTTCTTTTGGCTTTACAATATGGTACTCTCCTTTAAAATCATCTTTAACTTCAATAATTTTACCATAATTTATATTTGGTACAATTATAACGGTATTTGCTTTTGGTTTTCTTCCAACATCAGGGTTTAATTTCATTAAATCCCTTCTTGAAATCTTATAAACCTTTGCAATACTTTTTATTGTTTCACCTTTTTGAACAGTGTAAGGTACATACTTTTTTTGCTGAGCTACTAATGTAATAGTGCACAACATTAAAATTGAAAAAACAAATTTTATTATTCTCATGTGTCTACATTTTTATTTTAATAGGTGACACATGATTTTTGCTATTAGTCATTTTCTTACGTGTCAAAATTGGAAATGCTCGTTTCATAAATATATTTAATTTAAGTGGTTCTTATTCCCACTCAATAGTTGCTGGTGGCTTAGAACTAATATCATATACTACTCTATTAACGCCTTTAACGCCATTTATTATTTTATTTGAAGTTTTTTGTAAAAACTCATATGGTAAATTTACCCAATCAGCGGTCATACCGTCTGTAGATTCAACTGCTCTTAAAACAACTGCTTTCTCATATGTTCTTTCATCTCCCATAACACCAACTGAATTTACGGGTAATAACATTGCTCCAGCTTGCCAAACTTTATTGTATAAACCGTCTTCTTTTAAGCCTTTAATAAAAATATGATCAACTTCTTGTAACATTCTTACTTTTTCAGCTGTAATATCACCTAAAATTCTAATTCCTAAACCAGGACCAGGAAAAGGATGGCGACCTAATAATTCTTCATCAATTCCCATTGAACGTCCAACTCTTCTTACTTCATCTTTAAATAACGTATTTAAAGGTTCAATAATTTTCAACTTCATAAAATCAGGTAAACCACCAACATTATGATGTGATTTAATAGTTGCTGAAGGTCCTCCTGTTGCTGAAACTGATTCAATAACATCAGGGTAAATTGTTCCTTGTGCTAACCAGCTAACATCTTGAATTTCATTTGCTTCATCATCAAAAACCTCAATAAACACACGACCTATTATTTTACGTTTTCCTTCAGGATCAGATTCTCCTGCCAGTTCTTTCAAAAAACGTGCCGAAGAGTCAACTCCTTTTACATTAAGCCCCATATGTTTATATTGGTCTAATACGCTTTCAAATTCATTTTTACGTAACAACCCATTATTCACAAAAATACAATACAAGTTTTTACCAATGGCTTTTGAAATTAAAGTTGCAGCAACTGTAGAATCTACACCTCCTGATAATCCTAATACAACTTTATCATTACCTAGTTTTTTCTTTAACTCAGCTACAGTTGTTTCAACAAATGAATCTGGCGTCCAAGTTTGCTTTAAACCAGCTATATTAACAAGGAAATTTTTTAAAATTGTTAAACCATCTTTTGTATGATAAACTTCTGGATGAAATTGAATTCCATAAGTTTGTTCATCTTTAATTTTAAAAGCTGCTTTATGTACATCATGAGTACTCGCTATTAATTCAAAAGTATCAGGTAAATTTATAATTGTATCACTATGGCTCATCCAAACCTGACTCCCAATATTTACGTTTTCAAAAAACACTTCATCTTCCTTAATAAAAGATAAATTTGCTCTACCATACTCACGTGTATTAGAAGCTCCTACTTCACCCCCAAAATTATGAGCCATATATTGCGCTCCATAACAAACACCTAATAAAGGTATTTTTCCTTTAATACCAAACAAATCTGGATGTGGTGCATCTTCAGCTCTTACTGAATATGGGCTTCCTGAAAGGATCACGGCTTGGTAATCTTCTACGTTAAAACTTTTACTGTTATATGGGAAAATTTCACAAAAAATGTTTAATTCTCTAACTCTTCGGGCAATCAACTGCGTGTATTGCGAACCGAAATCTAAAATAAGTACCTGATGTTGCATCCGCAAAAATAATATTTAATTAATTATACACTAAAGCTTTGAGATTTTTTTTCCCAACTTTACAACAAACAGCCAATTTATAAGGCTTCCATAAATTACTTTTAATGCATTTTTATCTATTTTAAATATTTCTTTATAAATAAAAACACCTATTTTTTAATTTAACGCAATTTTTAAGCTTTTTAAGACACTTTTACGCAATTAATAAATTGTTAATAACTTAAAACCAACCCGGCTTCTAACCTTTTCTTTTACCTTCACTTATTGTTATATTTGTGTGTTAGAAATTTACATAAAAACTAAGATTTTATGAGCGAAGAAGCAAAAAAAAATAATTATGACGCTTCCAGTATTCAGGCGTTGGAAGGAATGGAACACGTACGTATGCGTCCATCCATGTATATTGGTGATGTTGGAATTAGAGGTTTACACCATTTAGTATATGAAGTTGTAGATAACTCTATTGATGAAGCAATGGCTGGACATTGTGATACTATTAATGTTATTATTAATGAAGATAATTCTGTCTCTGTTAAAGATAACGGTCGTGGTATTCCGGTTGGAATGCATAAAAAAGAAGGTGTTTCTGCCCTAGAGGTTGTAATGACCAAAATTGGAGCTGGTGGTAAATTTGATAAAGATTCTTATAAAGTTTCAGGTGGTTTGCATGGTGTTGGTGTTTCAGTTGTAAATGCATTATCAGCCCATTTAAGAGCTACCGTTTATTCTGGTGATGGACAAATTTGGGAGCAAGAGTATGAGCGAGGTAAAGCAATGTACCCAGCAAAACCAATTGGAGAAACTACTGAAAAAGGTACAATGGTTACTTTTACACCAGATAAAACCATTTTTGCGCAAACAACAGAATACAATTACGAAACTCTAGCAACCAGATTACGTGAGCTGGCTTATTTAAATAAAGGATTAACAATTACTTTAATTGATAGAAGAACAGCTGATGAAGAAGGAAATTTTGCCGTTGAAACTTTTTATAGTGATGAAGGCTTACCTGAATTCATTAAATATCTTGATGCTACACGTGAGCAGTTAACAGCTAGTGTAATTTCAATGGAAGGTGAAAAAAATGGTGTTCCTGTAGAAGTTGCAATGGTATACAATACATCTTACACTGAAAATTTACATTCTTATGTAAATAATATTAATACACACGAAGGAGGAACGCATTTATCAGGTTTTAGAAGAGGTTTAACAGGTACTCTTAAAAAATATGCTGAAAATTCTGGAATGCTTAAAAACCTAAAATTTGAAATTGCTGGAGATGATTTTAGAGAAGGTTTAACTGCAATTGTTTCAGTAAAAGTTGCTGAACCACAATTTGAAGGACAAACAAAAACAAAATTAGGGAATCGTGAAGTTTCTGCTGCAGTTAGTCAAGCAGTTTCAGAAATGCTAACTGATTATTTAGAAGAAAACCCTAATGACGCTAAAATAATAGTTCAAAAAGTAATTTTAGCAGCAACAGCACGTCATGCAGCTCGTAAGGCCCGTGAAATGGTGCAACGTAAAACTGTAATGAGTATTGGTGGTTTACCTGGTAAATTAAGTGACTGTTCTGAAACTGATCCAGAAAAATGTGAAATTTTCCTTGTTGAGGGAGATTCTGCGGGTGGAACAGCAAAACAAGGTCGTGATAGAGCTTTTCAAGCTATTTTACCTTTACGTGGTAAAATTTTGAATGTTGAAAAAGCAATGCAGCATAAAGTTTTTGAAAATGAAGAAATCAAAAATATGTTTACTGCTTTAGGTGTTTCTATTGGAACTGAAGATGATCCAAGAGCTTTAAATTTATCTAAATTACGTTATAATAAAATTGTTATTATGTGTGATGCCGATGTTGATGGTAGTCACATTGCTACATTAATTCTTACTTTCTTTTTTAGATACATGAGAGAATTAGTTGAAAATGGACATATATTTATTGCTACTCCACCTTTATATTTAGTAAAAAAAGGACAAAAAAGAGAATATGCTTGGGATGATGATCAGCGAGATATGATCTCTTTAAATTTAGGAGGGAATGTAAATGTTCAACGTTATAAAGGTCTTGGAGAGATGAATGCTGAACAACTTTGGGATACAACTATGAATCCGGAGTTTAGAACTTTACGCCAAGTTGTAATTGATAATTTATCTGAAGCGGATAGAGTTTTCTCTATGTTAATGGGAGATGAAGTACCACCACGTAGAGATTTTATTGAAAAAAATGCAAAATACGCAAATATAGACGCTTAACCATAGCTTTTAATTATACATATAAAAAGACCACTGAAAAGTGGTCTTTTTTTTTTCATATATTTGAAAAATATAACCCCACAATATAATCTATGAAAACTACATTTTTTTTAACAGTCGCCCTAATTTTAACTCTTTCAACAAAAGCACAAAGCCCAAATGGTTTTGAAGCTATATTGCTTACAGGAACAGAAGATGCCTCTATATTAACAAAAGCATACATAAAACCCGCTATGAAAGGATTAATTTATGGAATGAATAATGGATGGTATCACACCGCTAAAACTCATAAAACATTTGGTTTTGATATTTCCTTTGGATTAAATACTGCACTAATTCCAACAGAAGATGAAATATTTAAATTTGCAGAATTAGGATTATCATCATCAACAACATCAACCTCCACTTCAGGAGCAACTGTAGCAGGAGAAAACTCTTTAAAGGCTCCAGTCACTTTTAAGGGGACCGTAGAAGGTCAAGAAGTTACTACTTCATTTAATATGCCAGGTGGAGTTAAAGACGATCTACCTTTAAGCGCAATGCCTTCTCCCAATATTCAACTATCAGTTGGATTACCAAAAAAAATGGATATTATTATACGCCTTGTCCCAGAAGTTGGCTCAGATAATGTAAAAGGTAAATTATATGGTTTAGGATTAAAAAAAGATATCACTAATATTTTTGGCCAATTTGAAAAACTCCCTTTAAATATTTCATTGCTCGGCGCTTTTACAAAAATGAATGTAAACTATGATATTCAAAATGATAGTTCAATTTCAGGAACAAATCAAGAAGCTGAATTTAAATTAAATTCATATACCGTTCAAGCTATTGCATCTTTAAACTTTCCTGTATTTAACCTTTATGGAGGAATTGGATATAACGGAGGAACCTCAAAACTTAATATGAAGGGAACTTATGAATTAAAATACAATACCAATGCTCCAGCTCCAAATGACACAATAACTAAAGAAATTACAGACCCGTTTTCTTTAGATTTTGATGCAAAAGGAATAAGAACTACTCTTGGTGCTCGATTAAGTTTAGGTCCTATAAAAATTTATGGAGATTACACATTACAAGAATACAATACAGTTACTGCAGGAATAGCAATTAGCATCCGATAAAACAATGACATATGTCATATAAGCCATTGAAAATAGGGTGTTTTAACTTTTTTTTAAAGTAAATAACGATTTCGTAAATTAAGACATATGTCATAATTATATAATATAAAATTAGTATTTTTGTTACATCAAAAAATGAATATTAATACAATAATAAAAATATGAAAGTAACAGTAGTAGGTGCTGGTGCAGTTGGTGCAAGTTGTGCTGAGTACATAGCCATTAAGAATTTCGCAGACGAAGTAACAATAATTGATATTAAAGAAGGTTTTGCCGAAGGTAAAGCAATGGATTTAATGCAATGTGCATCATTAAATGGGTTTGACACTCAAATTACTGGTGTAACAAATGATTACACTGCAACAGCAGGTAGTAACGTAGCCGTTATTACAAGTGGTATTCCTAGAAAACCAGGAATGACTCGTGAAGAATTAATTGGTATTAATGCAGGAATTGTAAAATCTGTATCTGAAAATTTAATTAAACACTCTCCTGAAGTTATTATTATTGTGGTTAGTAACCCAATGGATACTATGGCTTATTTAGCTCATAAATCTACAGGATTACCAAAAAATAGAATTATTGGTATGGGTGGTGCTTTAGATAGCGCTCGTTTTAAATTCCGTTTAGCTGAAGCTTTAGGATGTCCTTCATCTGATGTTGATGGAATGGTAATTGGAGGTCACAGTGATACTGGAATGGTACCTTTAATTGGTAAAGCAGCTCGTAATAGCGTAAAAGTTTCTGAATTCTTATCAGAAGAAAGAATGCAACAAGTTGTTCAAGATACTAAAGTTGGTGGAGCTACATTAACTAAATTATTAGGAACTAGTGCTTGGTATGCTCCAGGTGCAGCTGTTTCTGCAATGGTTCAAGCAATTGCTTTGGATTCTAAAAAAATGTTCCCTTGTTCTGCTTTATTAGATGGTGAATACGGATTATCTGACATTTCAATAGGTGTACCATGTATTATTGGTAAAAATGGAATTGAAAAAATTGTTGAGATTGAATTATCTGACGCTGAACTTGCTAAAATTCAAGAAAGTGCAGTTGGTGTAAAAGCTACTAACGCTTTATTAGACTAATTATAGTTTAAAACATATAATTTAAAAACTCCTCAATTTTAAAATTGAGGAGTTTTTTTTATTTAAGATAATCCTGAAATAACACCATTATCGTCTATTTGCATATTTTCTGAAGCAGGTACAGATGGCAAACCAGGCATACGCATCATTTGTCCAAATATTGGAATAATGAATCTAGCACCTGCAGAAATACTAATTTCACGCACTGTTACTACAAATCCCTTAGGTCTACCTCTTAAAAATTCATTATCAGTAAATGATTTTTGAGTCTTAGCATTACAAATTGGAAACTTATTAAAACCTAATCTTTCAATTCTTTTTAAATTAAGTTTTGCTTTCTTATCAAAATCAACACCATCAGCTCCATAAATTTCTTTTGCAATTATTTCTATTTTTTCTTTAATAGGTAAATCCCAATCATATAATGGCTTAAAATGAGAATTATTATTCTCAACTACATTTACAACTGCTTCAGCCAATTTTACGCAGCCTTTACCTCCATTCGCCCAACCATCTGAAACCACAGCCTGAACACCAATTTTTTCACACTCATTTATAATAAAATTAATCTCATCTTGAGAATCCCCCATAAAATGATTAATTGCAACAACTGGCTCAATTTCAAACTTTCTAATATTTTCAATATGTTTTTCTAAATTACAAAACCCAGATTTCACACAGTCTAAATTTGGTTGGTTCAATACATCTTTACTAGCACCACCATGATGTCTTAACGCTCTAATTGTTGATACCAACACCACTGCTTTTGGGCTTAACCCAGAAGCGACACATTTAATATTTAAAAATTTCTCAGCTCCTAAATCAGCTCCAAAACCAGCTTCAGTAACAACATAGTTAGAAAGTGAAAGTCCCATTTTTGTAGCAATAATTGTATTAGTACCTTGAGCAATATTTGCAAAAGGACCTCCATGAATAATTGCTGGGTTCTCTTCTAAAGTTTGAACTAAATTAGGTTGAATAGCATGCTTTAAAAGAATGGTCATTGCACTTTCTGCTTTTAAGTCTCTCGCAAAAATTGGCTTTTTATCAAAGGTAAAACCAATTAATATATTCCCTAAACGCTGTTTTAAATCTTTTAAATCTTTAGCCATACACAAAATAGCCATCACTTCAGAAGCAGGTGTAATATTAAAACCATCTTCACGGGGAATTCCATGTGCAGTTCCACCAAGCCCAATCGTAACATGACGCAATGCTCTATCATTTAAATCAATTACGCGCTTCCATAAAATAGATCTGGGGTCTAAATTTAAATTACAACAGCTACTTTGTAAATTATTATCTATTAAAGCAGAGAGTAAATTATTAGCCTTTTCAACTGCATTAAAATCTCCTGTAAAGTGTAAATTAATATCTTCCATTGGTAAAACCTGTGAATATCCACCTCCAGCTGCTCCACCTTTCATTCCAAAAACAGGTCCCAAAGAAGGCTCTCTTAAAACTACTGTTGCTTGTTTTCCTATTTCATTTAACCCTTCCGTTAACCCAATTGAAACAGTCGTTTTCCCTTCTCCTGCAGGAGTGGGAGTCATTGCCGTTACTAGTATTAGGTTGTTTTTCTTTATTTTTTCTTCATCTATTAAACTTAATGGTAACTTCGCTATATATTTTCCATATAATTCCAAATCATCTTCATCAATATTTATTTTTTCTGCAATTTTTTTAATTTTCTGCAGCTCCTTGCCTTGCGCTATTTCAATATCAGTTAAATGCTTCATATTTTTAATATTTATGACAACAAATATATAAATTCCACCGTACGAAATAAATTTAAACAGTAAAGCTTAAATTAATACCCATAAAAAGGCAAAAAAGTATTGTCAGTCTCTATTTGAAATTATATATTTGCACGTTTATTACAAAAGAATTTTTTATTAAAATAATTTAAAATGCAGAACAAGGGACTTATAAAGTTATTCGCTATCCTATTTGGGTTAGTTAGTTTATACCAATTATCATTTACATGGTTTACAAATGGTGTTGAAGATAAAGCAAAAATATATGCTGAATCTAAATCTGAAGACGGAAAAGAATTGGCAAAATTAGAAAGAGTTTATTTAGACTCAATCGCCAACAAACCAGTTATTGATTTAGGTTTTGCTAAATTTAGCTACAATGACATTCGTGACAAAGAACTAAATTTAGGATTAGACCTTAAAGGAGGTATTAATGCTATTTTACAAGTATCTGTAAAAGATATCTTAATTGGTTTATCAAACGAATCTAAAAACCCAGTATTTAACGAAGCTATTGCTAAAGCAACAGAAGCGCAAAGAAGTAGTGATGATCGGTTTTTAGATTTATTCTTTAATGAATTTGAAAAAGCAAGTGCTGGAACGGTTAAATTAAGCGATCCTAGTATCTTTGGAAATAAATCTCTAAGAGAAAAAATCAACTTTAAACTTTCAGACAAAGAAGTGCTTCCTATTATTGAAGCAGAAGTTACTGGTTCTGTAAATACTGCTTTTGAAGTATTAAGAAGTCGTATTGATAAATTTGGTGTTACTCAACCAAACATTCAACGTATTGGAAACTCTGGTCGTATTTTAATTGAATTACCAGGAGCAAAAGATATTGACCGTGTAAAAAAATTATTACAAAGTACTGCTGAATTGCAGTTTTGGGAAGTTTACACAAACCAAGAAACTTCAAATTTCTTTTTTCAAGCAAATGCCGTTATAGGTGAATACTTAAAAGATGAAGCTCCAGAAACGGATGAAGATGCAACAACTGCAAAAGATGATTTAGAAGATTTATTAGGTGAAGTTTCAGATTCAGTTGCTGCAAAACCTGCTGAAAATTTATTTACTTATTTATCACCAAGTATTCCTCAATCACAAAATCAAATTTCTTCTGTAATAGGGACTGCTAAAGTTATTGATACTGCTAAAGTAAATTCTTACTTAGCAATGAAAGAAGTTAGAGCTTTACTTTCAAATGATATGAAGTACGCTAAGTTTCTTTGGGATGCTAAATCTTTTACAACTGCTTCAGTTGATGGAAGTGATGCTACTGAATTAATCTACTTATACGGAATAAAATCTAACAGAGAAGATGCTCCTACAATTGAAGGAGATGTTATTGATGATGCGAGTCAAGAATTTGGACAAACAGGAAAACCTGAGGTTAGTATGACTATGAATGCTAGTGGTACAAGACAATGGGGGAAAATGACTACAGAAAATGTAGGGAAATTTGTTGCTGTTGTTTTAGATGATAATGTACACACTGCTCCCTCTGTAAATACAGCTATTACAACTGGTAGAACTTCTATTTCAGGTGGAAGTATGACAGTTGAAGAAGCTCAAGATATTGCAAACGTTTTAAAAGCTGGTAAATTACCTGCTGCTGCACATATTATTCAATCTGAAGTTGTTGGACCATCACTTGGTCAAAAAGCAATTAATAGTAGTATGAGCTCATTTGGTTTAGCCTTATTATTAGTATTACTTTGGATGATCTTTTACTACGGTAAAGCTGGAGTATTTGCTGATGTTGCTTTATTAGTTAACTTATTATTTATTTTTGGTATTTTAACGGCCTTCGGAGCTGTATTAACTTTACCTGGTATTGCAGGTATTATTTTAACAATAGGTATGTCGGTTGATGCCAACGTAATTATTTTTGAAAGAATTAAAGAAGAACTTGATAAAGGAAAAGGTTTAAAAGGAGCCGTTGAACACGGATTTAGTTTTAAAGGTGCCTTATCTGCAATTATAGATGCTAACATTACTACAATGCTTACAGGTATTATTTTATATGTATTTGGAACAGGACCAGTAAAAGGTTTTGCTTATACATTAATGGTAGGTATTGTTACTTCTTTATTCACCGCAGTTTTTATTACTAGATTGTTAATTGACTGGTATGCTGCTAAAGGAAAATTATTTACATTCAATACTAATATTACCAAAAAATGGTTTCATAGAATTGATATTGAATTCTTAAAAAGACGTAAAATTGCATATGCAATTTCAGGAATAGTAATTATTGTAGGTCTTGGATCTTTATTTACAAATGGATTAAATTATGGTGTTGATTTTGTTGGAGGTAGAAACTACGTTGTTAAATTTGACAAAGTTGTTAGCCCTACAGACGTTGCCGCAACATTAAAAGATGCTTTTGGAAGTGCTCCTGAAGTTAAAACTTATGGTGAAGCTACTCAATTAAAAATTACAACAAAATTTAAAATAGAAGAAGAAGGAAATCATGTAGATGACGAAGTTCAAAACCTATTATTTAAAAACTTAAAAAGTTATTTACCTGCTGGATTAACTATGGATGAATTTAAACCTGGTTTTGACGGAAAGAAAACTGCAGGTATAATGAGTACTGTTAAAGTTGAACCTACTATTGCAGATGATATTAAAACTGCTGCAGGTTGGGCTATTTTTGGTTCATTATTAGTTGTATTCTTATACATCCTTTTAAGATTTAGAAAATGGCAATACAGTTTAGGTGCTGTAATAGCAGTATTCCACGATGTTTTAATTGTATTAGCAATATTCTCTATATTCTATAAAATTTTACCATTTGATATGGAAATTGGACAATCATTTATTGCCGCAATATTAACGGTGGTTGGTTATTCATTGAATGATACCGTGGTAATTTTTGATAGAATTCGTGAATTTACAGGAATACACTCTGGATGGAAATTTTCTAAAATTGTTGATACAGCCTTAAGTAGCACTTTAGGTAGAACAATAAATACATCTTTAACAACTTTAGTTGTGTTAATGGCAATCTTCTTATTTGGTGGAGATTCTATTAAAGGATTTATGTTTGCATTAATAGTTGGTGTTGTAGTTGGTACTTATTCATCACTATTTATTGCATCACCTTTAATGTATGATACAGTAAAAAAAGTAGATTCTAAAAAATAATATTTTTAAAGAATTTAATACATAAAAAACCGTCTTGAAAATTCAAGACGGTTTTTCTATTTCAAATTAGCATTTTAAATTATCAACATCTTTGATAATTATTTATTGATTATTACATTTGTAACAAACAGAAACAATGAGCATAATAAAACTACACGACAAATATTTCAAATCGTATATTTCGGAAAATGAAATACAACAAGCAGTACAATCTTTAGTTAAACAAGTAGAAAATGATTGTAAAGGTGAGACTCCAATATTTATTGGTATTTTAAATGGCTGCTTTATGTTTGTAGCAGATTTTGTACGTGAGTATAATGGAGATTGTGAAGTGTCATTTGTTAAACTAGCATCTTATCAAGGTACTGAATCTACAGGGAAAATTAAACAACTAGTTGGAGTAAATGAAGACTTAGAAGGAAGAACTGTTGTTATTCTTGAAGATATAATTGATACTGGTAACACTCTTCAAGAAATTTATAAAATCTTTGAAAACAAAAAATTAAAACAACTTAAAATAGCAACTTTATTCTTTAAACCTGATGTGTTTAAAAAAGAACTTCCAATTGATTATATTGGAATCTCAATACCAGACAAATTTATTGTAGGGTACGGTTTAGATTTTGACGGAATAGGAAGAAATTTTGCTAGCATATATCAACTTACAACAAAACCAACCATGAAAAACATTGTATTATTTGGCCCTCCAGGTGCAGGAAAAGGAACTCAAGCAGATTCATTAAAAGAAAAATATAGCTTAAAACATATCTCTACAGGTGACGTTTTTAGATTTAATATTAAAAATGAAACTGAACTTGGTTTATTAGCAAAATCTTACATGGACCAAGGTGATTTAGTTCCTGATGAAGTAACAATTGATATGTTAAAAGCAGAAGTTGAAAGAAACTCAGATGCAAACGGATTTATTTTTGATGGTTTTCCTCGTACTGAATCTCAAGCTGCAGCTTTAGATACCTTTTTAGAAGAAAAAGGAGAAGCTATTAGTGGTATGGTTGCTCTTGAAGTTCCAGAAGACTTATTAGTTGATCGTTTATTAGAACGTGGAAAAACTAGTGGTAGATCTGATGACCAAGATGAAAGTAAAATTAGAAACAGATTTAACGAATATAATACCAAAACAGCTATATTAAAAGATTACTACCAAGCTCAAAATAAATATTTTGGAGTTAATGGCGTTGGAAGTATTGAAGATATTACTGTTAGGTTAAGTGAAGTTTTTGATAAACTTTAATAACTAAGGTTTAAATAAATTAGGTTAACAACATTAAAAAATTCCTCCCTTTGAAGGAATAATTATAACAATGACTGAAGGAAATTTTGTAGACTATTTAAAAGTATATGCCTGTTCTGGTAGTGGTGGTGGTGGATCTACTCATTTACACAGAGAAAAGTACATTACAAAAGGTGGTCCAGATGGTGGTGATGGAGGACGTGGTGGTCATATTATTGTTCGTGCAAACTCTAATTTATGGACTTTATACCACTTAAAATTCAACAAACATTTTAGAGCTGACCACGGTGGTCATGGAGCAAAATCTAGAAGTTCGGGTAAAGATGGTGGCGATGTATATATTGAAGTACCTTTAGGTACAATAATTAGAGATGCTGAAACTCAAGAAGTACTTTTTGAAATTACAACTGAAAATACAGAGCAAATCTTATTAGAAGGTGGTATGGGTGGACTTGGAAATTGGAATTTTAGATCTTCAACAAATCAAACACCTAGATATGCACAACCTGGTATTGAAGGAAAAGACGCTTGGTTTCAATTTGAATTAAAATTATTAGGGGATGTTGGTTTAGTAGGATTTCCAAATGCTGGTAAATCTACATTACTTTCAGTATTAACTTCAGCAAAACCAAAAATAGCTGATTACGCTTTTACTACTTTAAAACCTAATTTAGGAATAGTTGAATACCGTGATTTTCAAACTTTTGTAATTGCAGATATTCCTGGTATTATTGAAGGTGCTGCTGAAGGGAAAGGTTTAGGACATAGATTTTTAAGACATATTGAACGTAATTCAATCTTATTATTTCTTATTCCAGCAGATTCTGATGATATTAAAAAGGAATATGCTATTTTACTAAATGAGTTAAAACAACACAATCCAGAATTACTGGATAAAGAGCGTTTATTAGCTATTTCAAAAAGTGATATGCTAGATGACGAATTAATAGATGAATTAAAAAAGGAACTTCCAGAAGGTATTAAAACCCTATTTATTTCTTCAGTAGCGCAACAAGGTTTGGTTGAATTAAAAGATGATCTTTGGAAAATGATTAATGCTTAAATTAAACACTAAAACTATTTTTTCTTATAGGGTGCTTTTAAATAAAACACTTTAATTAAAACAAGATTTAAAAACTAAAAAGCTCAAGTAAAAATTTTACTTGAGCTTTTTAGTTTTTAAAAATAATTGGTAATGTAAATTCAATAGATACAGGCATTCCTCTTTTTATACCAGGTTCCATTTTTGGCAATACATCAATTCCTTTTTTTATTAAACTATCCAATTTAGGAATTTGGTTTTTAATTATTTCAGAAGAATTTATATTTACAAGAGACACATTCCCTTTATTATCAACAAGTAGTTTCACCAAAATAGTATCGTTTACCTTTTCAGCAATAATCAATTTATTTGAATCTAAAGTTGCATATAAATGTTCCGAAAGTTTTATTTGAGAACAAATTCGTTGTTTTTCTTCAGAAGGAATACTATCACAACTCGGAAACAACGGAAAAACGTCAACGCTATTAAAATCTATAATAGTGTCTATTACTGGTATAGTTGTTTTCTCTGTATTATTCACAAAATAAGTACAAGATAAAACAAGTACACTTAAAATTAACAATGCAATTAATTGCTTCAAAATAAGTTTTAAATTCACAATGTGAAAATACAACTTTTTCGTTTAGTCAACAATTTCAAAATGCATAATTAACTTTGAACTAACTATTCAACCTTACTTGTAATTTCAACAACTCCATTTTCACCTTTTACACCATACTTTTTTATTGCTGCCTCACCTTTTAGTACATCAATCCTCTTAATTTCATCTGGTTTTATATTTTTTTGTTCTTCCTCGGTAATTTCTTTACCATCTAAAATAAACAATGGTTTATCTTCAGTGCTCATATTATCAAGATCTAACAATGTTTTCTCACTTTTTTTACCTTTCACTTTAAAAGCAATTGGTAAACTATACTTAACATTTACAAATTTGTTTTTATGCTTTCCTGGTTTCATCTTAGGAATTAATTTAACAACTCTTATAGCTTCTTCAACTAATTTTTCATGAGCTGCTCTTGCCTTAACATCTATAATATTTCCTTCATAATCTATTTTAAACAATACAAAAATTCTAGAAATACCAGGATTTAAACCTAGGTTATCACCTAACTCAGAATTAAAATTAGAAGCAACATGCTTTGTTATTCCTTCCTGTAAGCATTTTCTTAATTCATCTTGTGAGCCTTTACAACCTTCAAAGATTGGAACTTCATCAATAGTTGCAAAAGAGACATCTTTAATAGAGTCTAATTTTAAGTTATTAGCTTCAGGAAATTCTAAAGAGTTAGTACTTATAGAAAAAGATTCTATTTCTGAATTATTTTTTGAAAATGAACTAAACATTAACATGCCTAATAATATAGGAACTAATAATAAATATTTAAGTTGATTTACTTTTTGAGATTTACTTTTTGAAATCATAGTTATTCTTTTTTTAATTAATGAATGTTTATAAAATTGATTTATAAATGAAATATTTTCTACATTAAATGTTTCTGATAATAATTTATTAAAATATGTTTCTTTAGTACTATTCTTAACTACCTCAGCATCAGAAATAAACTCGTGTAATACCGTAATTCTTTTTTGATATATATAAACCAACGGATTAAACCACATTACAATCTTTAGAATCTCAAAAAAAAGTAAATCTAGAGTATGACGTTGTTTACAATGAATAAGTTCGTGTTCAATTATAACTAATTCATTACGATCAAATAATTCTTTATTTATAAAAATATAGTTGAAAAATGAAAAAGCAGATTGTTTAGATTTTAAAATAACCAAATTATACTTCTCTTTTTTCACAACCTTACTACTATTAATTAACTTAAATATTTTAACCAATCTTTTTATAAAAACAATTGAGATAATTATTGCTCCAACAAAAAATACAATTTGAAAATAATTAATATGAGCAACATTTGAATTTGACAACACAAAAATACTTTCAGGATTAATTATTACTTCAGGTAATCTATTTAATTGCTGGTTTACAACATCATTACTAATCCTTTCCAATCTTACCCAAGGAATTATAAATGAAATTAAAGGAGTCATTAAAAGGTAAAATCTATTCCAGTTAAAAAACGTTTCCTTTTGTAAAAACAAATCGTAAACTGCCAAAAATATAGTTTGAAAAAATAGTACTTGAATAATATAATTTATCATTTCTCTGTCTTTTTGTCGTTAATTTGCTTTAAAATTGATTCCAATTCGTTGATATTAACATCATTTTTTTTCATAAAAAAAGACACCATATTATTAAAAGAACCTCCAAAATAACCATCCATTAACTTGTGTAAACTTTGATTACTATAAGCTGTTTTTTTAACAAGAGGAAAATAAATATGCCCTCTCCCCTTAGCTTTATGGTCTACAAATTTTTTTGTTTCTAAAATCCTAATTATCGTAGATACAGTATTATACGCTGGTTTTGGCAAGGGTAATTCTTCAATAATTTCTTTTACGGAAGCCTCTTCCAAATTCCATAAAACTTGCATTAACTGCTCCTCTGCTTTTGTTAATTGTTTACTCATATTACCAACTAAGTTTTTAGTTTAAAAGACAAATATAACTAAATATTTAGTTTAAACTAATTTATTAGTTATAAAATTGCACGATTGTTGCAATTAAATTCCTATAATTTAAATTTGATAAAAAGTTACATATGGATATTTTTCTTTTAATTGTTGGTGTTTTATTTGCCTTTCTTGGTGTTTTAGGCTCTTTTCTTCCTGTTTTACCAGGACCAATTACTAGTTGGGCTGGATTACTGCTTCTTCATTTAACTAATGCCGTTCCTATGAATTGGACTTTTCTTGGAATAACTTTGGGAATATCCCTTATTATATGGATTATTGATTATATAATTCCTGCCTTGGGAACTAAAAAATTTGGTGGTACCCGTTATGGAGTTATAGGAACAATGGTAGGTTTAATTTTAGGCTTGCTCTTCTTTCCTCCTTTTGGAATAATAATAGGACCTTTTATTGGTGCATATATTGGCGAAATGTTAAATAATAAAGATTCAAAAAAAGCATTAAAGGCTGCTTTTGGTTCATTTATAGGTTTTTTAACTTCAACCTTCTTAAAATTTATAACAGCTATTGTATTTATTGGATTGTACTTTTCAATCTTTTGGGAGAACAAAGAAGCGTTTTTAAGTGTTTTTCAATAATAAAACCTCTATAAAATAAAAAAAGCGTCCCGGTTTTTCGGGAAGCTTTCCATTGGTTTAAAAAACCTATTGACGCTATTAAACGCCAAAACAACACAACTTAATCGCCGTAAAGCGATACGCAAAGATATAAAATTTATTATTTCAAATCATAAATAAAATAGTTTTTCTTTCTAAGCTATATTAATTACGTATTTGATTGTATCTTTGCGAACCGTTAATAAAAAGTAATTTAAATAGATCGCATAATGCAATTATCAGCACTTGAAATAGTTAGAAGAGAATCGTTACAAAAGTTACGAGAATTAGGTATAAATCCTTATCCTGCTGAAGAATTTAAGACAACCTCAACCATTGAGAAAATAACATCAAATTTTGATGCTTTTGAAGGTAAAGAAGTTGTTTTAGCCGGAAGAATGATGAGTAGAAGAATCATGGGAAAGGCTTCATTTGCTGAACTTAAGGATACTTCTGGCAGAATGCAAATCTATGTAAATAGAGATGAGATTTCTTCAGAAGAAGATCCAACAATGTACAATACTGTATTCAAAAAATTATTGGATATGGGAGACATTATTGGTATTAAAGGTGAAGTTTTTAAAACCAAAGTTGGTGAAGTATCTGTAAAAGTAAAAGAACTAACTGTACTATCTAAAAGTTTACGTCCCTTACCTGTTGTAAAAACAGATGCCGACGGAAAAGTGCACGATGCTTTTTCTGATGCCGAGCAACGTTACCGCCAACGTTACGTAGATTTAATTGTAAATGACCACGTAAAAGAAACGTTTATAAAAAGAACAAAAATCACAAATTCAATGCGTGATTTTTTCAATAAAAAAGGATATTTAGAAGTTGAAACGCCTGTATTACAACCAATTCCAGGTGGTGCAGCTGCAAGACCTTTTATGACACACCATAACGCTTTAGACATGCCATTGTATTTACGTATAGCGAATGAGTTATATTTAAAACGATTAATTGTAGGTGGTTTTGATGCTGTATATGAGTTTGCTAAAGACTTTAGAAATGAAGGAATGGACAGAACTCACAATCCAGAGTTTACGGTAATGGAGCTATATGTTGCATACAAAGATTACCACTGGATGATGAATATGACGGAGGAATTACTTGAAAAAATTGCAATTGACACTAACGGAACTAGCGAAGTTACAATTGGAGAAAATAAAGTAAGTTTTAAAGCTCCTTATCCTAGAGTACCAATTTTAGAAGCTATTAAAATTCATACTGGTTATGATGTTGCTGGGTTGGGTGAAGTTGAATTAAGAGATGTTTGTAGAAAAGTTGGCATAGAAGTAGACGAAACTATGGGTATTGGTAAAATGATTGATGAATTATTTGGTGAAAAATGTGAGCACCTTTACATTCAACCAACATTTATTACTGATTATCCAAAAGAAATGAGTCCGTTAACAAAAGAACATAGAGATAATCCTGCTTTAACAGAGCGTTTTGAATTAATGGTAAATGGTAAAGAATTAGCAAATGCTTATTCTGAGTTAAATGATCCAATAGATCAACGTGAACGTTTTGAAGATCAATTATCATTATCTGAAAAAGGTGATGATGAAGCAATGTTTATTGATCAAGATTTCATTAGAGCTTTAGAATATGGTATGCCTCCAACTTCAGGAATTGGAATTGGAATTGACCGCTTGGTTATGTTTATGACCAATAATGCATCTATACAAGAAGTATTATTTTTCCCTCAAATGAAACCAGAGAAAAAAGCACCAGCTTTTGAATTGAACGATGATGAAAAAGCAGTTTTTGAATTACTTAAAAAAGTTGAGAAAATTGAATTAGCAGAATTGAAAACTAAAAGTGGTTTAAGCAATAAAAAATGGGATAAAACCATTAAAGGCTTAACTAAAAATAATATTGCCAAAGTTAATAATACAGATGAAGGTTTATTTGTTGAACTAGTATAATTAATACTTTATGTAAAATTAGACTTGTTCTAGTCTTTTAAAATATAAAAAAAGGAATTACTTAAATGTAGTTCCTTTTTTGTTTCAGTTACAACCTCAATCATTTAGTATTATAATTAGATAATTTTTATAAAATCTTAATCAGTTAAAATTCTTAACTTCGAAAACTTAATTTAAAATCTAAACATGTTTCAAAAATTAAAAGGATTTTCAAGAGCATTCTGGACCGCAAATATTGTAGAACTTTTAGAAAGAGGTGCTTACTATGGTGTATTTATTGTAATTACACTTTATCTATCAAGAATATTAGGATTTACAGATGTTGAAGCGGCATTAATTTCTGGTGTTTTTTCTGGAGGTTTGTATTTATTACCAACATTTTCAGGAGCATTAGCAGATAAAATTGGATTTAAATATTCCTTAATAATTGCATTTTCATTATTAAGTATTGGTTATTTTGGTTTAGCTTCTCTTCCAACAGCATTAGAATCAATTGGACTAGTTGACTATTCTAATGGAATTAATTTTACAGGATTAATTGAGTCAAGCCACAGATGGGCAATTGTACCAATTATGTTGATTATAATGATTGGTGGTTCTTTTATAAAATCTGTAATAACAGGAACAGTTGCTAAAGAAACTACTGAAGCAAATAGAGCAGCTGGGTTTTCAATATTTTATATGATGGTAAATATTGGTGCCTTTTCTGGAAAAACAATAGTAAAACCTTTAAGAAGCGCAATGGGAGATATGGGATTGGTTTACATCAATTACTTCTCTGCCGCAATGACTGCTCTTGCATTAATTATGATCATCTTTTTTTATAAAAGTGCAAAACACGACGGAGAAGGAAAAACTCTTAGTGAAATTTGGACATCACTTATTAAAGTAGTTACCAACGGAAGATTAATTACACTTATAATTATTATTACTGGTTTTTGGATGGTACAACATCAATTATATGCAACCATGCCAAAATACGTTTTACGTATGGCAGGTGAAGGAGCTTCTCCTTCTTGGTATGCAAATGTAAATCCATTAGTTGTGGTATTAACAGTTACTTTTATAACTAGAATTATGTCTAGTAAAACACCTTTATTTTCAATGACAGTAGGTATGTTTATTATGCCTTTATCTGCAATTGCCATGGCAAGTGGAAACTGGTTTCATGGTGGTGAAATTGATTTAGGTTTTATTAGCATGCATCCTGTAGCCCTAATGATGATTGTTGGTATTATTTTACAAGGTTTAAGTGAGTCTTTTATTTCACCAAGATTCTTAGAATTTTTCTCAATACAAGCACCAAAAGGTGAAGAAGGTTTATACCTTGGCTTCAGCCATTTACATTCCTTTTTAGCATCTATTATTGGTTTTGGTTTATCAGGTTACTTACTTTCTAAATATTGTCCAGATCCAAAATTATTTGACACAACCGAAGCTTGGCAAGCCGCTACTGTAAATGCACATTATATATGGTATTACTTTGCTGCAATTGCATTTGTATCTGCTATTTCATTAATTATATATGGAAAAGTTATAGCTAAATTAGATGCTAAAAAAGCTAACTAATTGCATACAATTAAAATTCTAGATTTTATTAAATATAGAATTTCAATTTCAAACAAATTAAACCTTCATTCAAAATAACTCATTGAGTACATTTTAAATGAAGGTTTTTTTATTTCCTCTTAATTGTCTCTTTTATATTTACCTAATTATTAGTAACTTGTAAAATAGAAAATATCACAATTTTAAATTCGTGTATTATGAAAAATTATCAAAACTTCTTAAATATAAAGCTAAGCCTAAAAACTGTTTTTTTATTTTTTGTTTTCCTTGGTTTTCAAAATTCCAATTATGCTACAAATAAAATATTAACAGACACTATTGGGTTTGAACAGTATAGAGGAATTGTAATAAATAGTAAAAACAAAAAACCTTTGGTTTATGCCACTTTAATAGTTAACAATACTAATATTAGCTCTATTACTAATTCTCACGGTGAATTTCTTTTAAAAATTCCTACGGAATATAAAAATAACCGAATTACAGTCTCCTTTTTGGGGTATACAAGTAAAGTAGTTGATTTTAAAGATTTTGATAAAGAAAAAATTGTAATTAAACTAGAAACTCATATTGAAGAATTAACAGAAATTGCAATTGAAGTTAAAGATCCTGAAACACTTATTCGTGAGATGCTAAATAGAAAAGTAGACAACTATTTTGATTTCCCTACAGAAATGACGGCTTTTTACAGAGAAACCATTAAGAAAAGAAGAACCTATGTATCGCTTTCAGAAGCTGTTGTAGATATTAAAAAACAATCATATAATAGTAGCCGAGTAGATTTATTAAAGTTATTTAAGGCTCGAAAAAACACCGATTATAACAAACTTGATACCATTACATTAAAATTAAAAGGAGGACCATTAAGTGCAATTAGAATTGATGTTATGAAAAATACCTCCGATTTTTTCGATTTAGATACTTTTGAAAAATATGATTTCAAATTTGATACCTCAACTAAAATTGATAACAGGCCTATTTATGTAGTAAATTTTAAACAAAAGCCTTCCGTTGAAGAATCTTTAAATTATGGAAAATTATTTATTGATGCCAATACCTTTGCCTTAACTAGTATTATCTTTCACGTTAATTTAGAAGATAAAGTAGCCGCTACTAGAAGGTTTATAGTTAAAAAACCACGAAAAGCTAAAGTTGAAGCTATTGAAGCCTCCTATCAAATTAATTATAGAGAAAAAAACGGAAAATGGTTTTACGCCTATAGTAGAATTCAATTAGGTTTTAAAATTAATTATGACAAAAGATTATTCAATTCTGTATATCATTTAACTATGGAAATGGCAATTACTAATTGGAAAAAAAATACTGAAGGCAACACCTTTAAATTTAAAGAAAGATTAAAATCTTCAGTAATTTTAAGTGATGAAGCCTCAGGTTTTTCAGATCCTGAATTTTGGGGAGATTACAATGTTATTGAACCTGAAAAACCAATTGAATCTGCAATTAAGAAAATTCAAAAGCAATTGAAAAAAGCTAAAAAGTAATTAAATTCGAATTTTAACAAAAAAGCCGTTTTACAAAATGTAAAACGGCTTTTCTTTAACATATTTTTAAGATTTTTTAGATCGTCTTTTAATACTTTTAAAAAAAATCTATTATCAAACATCCTACTATTTATGATTAAAAAAATATGTACAAGCCTTGTAGCTTTAGTGCTTATTCTTGGTTTTTCAACAGATATAAATGCTCAAAGAAAAAAGAAGAAAAACAAAAAAAGTGATATTGAAATTCCAAAGCCACCTCCACAAAAAAAAGGTGCTATACAACCTTATTCTAAGGTTATAACTAAAGAAGTAAAAACAGATTCGGGGCTATTTAAAGTTCATTTTGTTGATGATAAATACTTATATGAAATACCAGATACTCTTTTAGAAAGAGAAATGTTAATGGTTACGCGTATTGCCAAAAATACTTCTAACACTAAAAATTTTGGAGGTCAAAAAGCAAATACTCAAGTTTTACGTTGGCAGAAAAAAGGTAAACAAATTTTATTGAGAGTAGTATCTTATAATACCGTAGCAGATGAAAATTTACCGGTTCATGAAGCCGTTGCAAATTCAAACTTTGAACCTATATTATTTACCTTTCCTATTAAAGCCTTTTCAAAAGATAAAAAAGGAACCGTAATAGACGTAACTGATTTATTCACAACAGACGTAAAAGCAATTGGTTTACCAAGTTACGCTAGAAAGGGATATAAAATAACACGTTTAGATACTAAAAAATCATTTATTGATAGTATAAGAAGTTACCCTTTAAATATTGAAAGTCGCCATGTAAAAACATATGCGGCAACTGCTCCTCCATCTAATACTAGCACAGGAACTGTTTCTGTTGAAATGAGTAATTCTATGATTTTACTTCCAAAAGAACCTATGAAACGTAGATATTTTGATGAACGCATAGGCTGGTTTACTACTACGCAGACTGACTATGGGGATGAAGCTCAAAAAAGTAAAAAAAATATATTTTTAGATCGTTGGAGATTGGAAGTAAAAGATGAAGATCTTGAAAAATTTAAACGAGGAGAATTAGTAGTTCCTAAAAAACAAATTGTTTATTATATTGATAGAGCTACTCCAAAAAAATGGAGACAAGCAATAAAAGATGGAATTGAAGACTGGCAAGTTGCTTTTGAAGCTGCCGGTTTTAAAGAAGCCATTATTGCAAAAGACCCACCAACTAAAGAAGAAGACCCAGATTGGAGTCCTGAAGATGTTCGTTATTCAGTTGTCCGATATTTAGCATCTCCTATTCCAAATGCAAATGGACCACATGTTAGCGATCCTCGTTCAGGTGAAATTTTAGAGTCAGACATTAACTGGTACCATAATGTAATGAGTTTGGTTAATGGCTGGTTTTTTGTTCAAACCGCTGCTAATAATCCAGATGCTCAAAATTCTGAATTTAGTGACGAAGTTATGGCTGAATTAATTCGTTTTGTATCGTCTCATGAAGTAGGTCATACATTAGGATTACCTCATAATATGGGTAGTAGTAGCGCTTACAAAGTTGAAGATTTACGTAATCCCGAATTTACTAAGAAATTTGGTACGGCTCCTTCAATAATGGATTATGCAAGATTTAATTATATAGCACAACCAGAAGACAAAGGCGTATCATTATTTCCAAATATTGGAGTTTACGACAAATATTCAATTGAATGGGGATACAGACCTATTTTAAATGTTTCCTCAAAAGAAGAAAAAGCAACATTGAATAAATGGATTATGAAACACGCAGGTGATCCTCTTTATCGATTTGGGCATCAGCAAGTAGGCGATGTAGTTGACCCAAGTTCTCAAACTGAAGATTTAGGAGATGATGCTATTTTAGCGAGTTCTTATGGTATTAAAAATCTTAAAGTAGTTGTTTCTAATCTAATTAATTGGACAACTAAAGATGGTGAAACATATGAAGACTTAAAAACAATGTATGGACATGTATATGCTCAATTCAATAGATATATGGGACATGTTGCTGCCAATATTGGTGGTGTTTATGAAAATTATAAAACATCTAATCAAGAAGGAAAAATATATGAATATGTTGATAAAACACATCAAAAAAATTGTTTAAAATTTATTAATAGTGAATTATTCAATACTCCAACTTGGTTAATAGACAAAGAAATTATTGGTAGAACAGCATATTCTGGTTTCACTGAAAAAATGAGAGCAACACAAACAGCCACATTAAATAAAATTTTAAGTTTAGGAAAAATGATGAGAATGGTTGAAAACGAAACTTTAAATGGAGCTACCGCATACACATTAGTTGCACTGATGTACGACCTAAGAAATGGTATTTGGAGTGAATTAAAGTATAATAAAAGCATTGATACTTATAGAAGAAATTTACAAAGAGCATATGTAGAGCGTTTAGCCTATTTAATAACAGCTAAGGATATTAGTGATAAAAAGTCTTCAAGTTATGTTAAAACAACTTCAGTTACTGTAAAACAATCTGATATTATTCCTATAGTTAGAGGAGAGTTAAATAGAATTAAAAGAGACGCTCAAAGAGCTTCTAATTCTGTACCAAATACAATTACTAGATATCATTTACAAGATATTGTAAAGCGTATAGACGGCATACTTGATCCTAAATAAAATTCAATTAAAAAAGTATTTTAAACCGATGTTAATAGCATCGGTTTTTTTGTGCGTTTTTCTTTTAAAACAAACTCTGTAAATAACAATTGTAATTATTGAATAATTTTTTCTAATACCTTAATAGCAGCATATTTACCACTTGTTCTCAATCAATAATTCTTTAATTAACAACCTTTATTTTATGTGACTAAATAGCTAAAAGAGTGTCAAAAGAAAGTATCTAAACTTAAAATTATTATGATAACTCCAATTAATATTGCAACTAAAGTAAAATACGAAGAAAAGTATAGAGTTTATTTAAACCAATACTCAATAAATGGATGGAAAACTAGAGTAACAAGTTTAGAAGATTTTATTCAAAAAATAATTCCTAATAATTAAATAATAAAATTTAATTTTTTACTATAAAAGCAAACCTTTTATACTATTAACTGCAGTAAAATTTAAAAAATTTCTGATTAAGATAATACTACATTATTTAGCCTTAATAGTAAAGTTAATTTAGATATAAGCTTACCTTAATTTGTCTTATAAAAAAAGCTTCCAATTTTGAAAGCTTTTTTTAAATATTTAATATTTCTCAGGAACAAATGTTTGATAATCTATTGGTGGCCTTACATATCCAATATACTCTGGTAAAGAAGGTAATTCAATAGGTTCTAAATTCATTTTCTCATAAGGTATTTTACTTAGAATATGGCTAATACAATTTAGTCTTGCTTTTTTCTTATTATCTGCATTTACAACAAACCAAGGTACTTGTTTAGTATCTGTATGGGCAAACATAGCATCTTTAGCTTTTGAATATTCTAACCAACGTGACCGAGATTCTAAATCCATTGGACTAAATTTCCATCGTTTTACTGGGTTCGCTATTCTATTCTTAAATCTTCTTTCTTGTTCTTCATCACTAACTGAAAACCAATATTTTAATACAATAATACCAGACCTAACTAGCATTCTTTCAAATTCTGGACAAGATCTTAAAAACTCATTATATTGTTTATCTGTACAAAACCCCATTACTTTTTCTACTCCTGCTCTATTGTACCAACTTCTATCAAATAACACAATTTCACCAGCTGCTGGTAAATGTGGCACATAACGTTGAAAATACCATTGAGATTTTTCTTTTTCAGTAGGAACACCCAGCGCAACTACTTTACAAACTCTAGGATTTAATGGTTCTGTAAATCTCTTTATAGTTCCTCCTTTTCCTGAGGCATCTCTTCCTTCAAAAATAACAACTACTTTTAATCCTTGAGATTTTACCCATTCTTGAAGATGTACTAATTCCTTGTGTAAAATTTCAAGTTCTGCATCATAATTTAACTTTTTCCCTTTTCCAATTTTTGTGTTTGATTCTGCCATACGCTAATTTAAAAAAAAACATAAAAAAAGCCTTCATTTCGAAGGCTTTTTACTTTAATATTTTATTTTTTACAAACCAAGAGTTTTAACTCCTTGTTCAAAAACAACATCAACAGGTATATTTTGCTCACTTAATTTATCCAAATCAGCTTGTAAATCAGCAGGAATAATTCCTTTTTCAGCAACTAACTTTTTTACACCATCATAGTCTCCATTACCTTGTAATGTTAAAATTAAGTTAGATAAATCTTTCATAGCACCTTCAAGTTTATCATAATTTACTTTATAAGTTCCATCTTCATTTTTAGAAAATGCTCCTTTTTCTTTAAAAAAGTTAAAACGAATCATATTTGCTTTTCCGTGTGCACTTGAAGCTCCAAAACGTACAGAACGGAAAATACCAGCCATAAATGTGGTCATATAATCTTTCATATCTCCATCAATTTCACCTTTTTTGTGTAATTGTTGTACCATATATAAACCAAGAATATCTGCTTTACCTTCTTCTAATGCTGAAGCTAATTCTTTTAGTGAAGCTCTTACCATTCCTTTTCCGTTTATGGTTTTTTTAATACCTAAACCGTGAGCTACTTCATGAAACATTGTATTTGCAAAAAAAGCATCAAAAGTAATGTGTTTTCTTTGACTTTTTTCAATTAATTTATCTGCAATAGGAATTAAAATTTTATCGAATTTAGCTCGCATTGCATTTTTTAACTGCAAACGTCTTGAACCGTTTTTTAACTGAACTTGTTCATCATTTGGTAAATTAATTGCAATTGTTTTACTACCAGCATTACAATCACCTGAGTAATACACCACATCATACGCGTTTAATTCTGAATCTGTTCCTGGTTTTTCTTGCTTGTAAGCTTCATCAACAGGCAAACCAACTTGTAATTCTGGTAAAAACTGTGCAAATTTCTCTAGTTTTTTACTCCATAACATATCTTTAATTAAAACATATGCTGAGTGTGAAGCTTTGTTTCCAAATAATTGATCTTCATAAGTTTCAATTGGACCAATAACAATATCTAATCTATTGGTTTTCATATCCATCCAAGCAAAATCACTTGCTTGATAATCATCTGTTAAAAAAGCTTGAGACCGTAATTCTAAATATTTTTTTAAACCAGCATCTTCAGCTAATTTTGAAGCTTCTAATAACAAATCTGAAACTTCTTTAACTTGGTTTTTAAACTGAACTTTATAAGGAATGGTTTTTAAACTTCCATCTTCATTTCTTCTAACAAACGTATATAAACTTGATTTGCTTTTATCCTTAAAAGCTTCAAATTCTGTTTTTGTCATATCAGCGGGATAGTAATTTGCCCCTAAAGGTTTTGCTCCTATAGCTTCAACAAAAGATTTATTCCCATTTAATCTATCCCAAGGACCGTAATTAATTTCAGTAAATTTTTTGGTATCTTCATCTCTAATTCCTTTCATTAATTCTACTTTGTTCCCGTAAGATTCATACCAAAACAATGCATTCATTTTATCAGCTGCCTTAATTAAAATCGGCAACATTTTACGCTCATTTTCAGATAAAACACTTACATTTGAAGTTAATTTAAAAGACACATATTTATCCAATTTTTTTTCCATTGTAGTTGAGCTTTCTTCAACAATTACCTGTTTTTTAGGTTTACGAGCTTTTTTTTCCTCGGTACAAGAAAATAAAACTATAGCCACAAAAAACAATATTATTTTTTTCATATTAAAAAATTTAAATCTATTCAAAAATAAGCTAATCCCATGGGTATATCAAAAAATCTCATATAATTTAATACTATCTATGAAATAAAGGAAATAAAGACATATATGTTACTGATAAAGACATTTAAATCTTTAATTATTGACATTTTTGTTAAGTTTGATGTAATTATTATAAACCGTTATATTAAACTTTTTACAAACTTAAAACAACCATAAAACACTTTCAAAAAAATTAACATTCAGTAAAAAAGGGGAAACACTGAATAACAAAACTGGCTTTTCACTATAGTTTAAACCGTATTCATTTTAAATACCAATAATAAAATAAAACAACAACCCAAATTATATATTATGAAGAAAATTACTTTACTAATTTTATTACTATTCTTTTTTTACGTTGGGTTTTCCCAAAATGAATTTATAACAACTTGGAAAACTACTTCGGCTAACGAATCCATTATAATTCCAACATCTGGGACAGTTAATGATGTATATTCTTACACTGTTAATTGGGGTGATGGATCACCAAATGAAACTGGGGTTTCAGGTGATGCAAATCACTCTTATACAAATGCAGGCACCTACACCGTGAAAATATCAGACAACTTTCCTCGAATTTATTTTAATGGAAATTCAGATACAGATGCCTCTTTAAATAAAAACAAAATAATTAGTATAGAGCAATGGGGAGATATAAACTGGAAATCTTTTTGGAAAGCTTTTCAAGGGTGCACCAATCTTGAGGCAATTAATGCTTCAGATGCCCCAAATTTAACAACAAAATATAATGAGAATTCTTTTGACAATACAAAAGCAGAATGGATAGGTTATGCTTTTAGATTTACAAAATTAACTTATGTAAACCCAGCTATAAATAATTGGGATGTTTCTGAAAGTAAACGACTTGATTTGATGTTTGCTGACTCGGGTTTTGATGCGGATATTAGTAATTGGAATATAGCAAGTGCAGTAAACGTTCAGAGTTTTTTTAGAAATTCTAAACTATCAATTGAAAACTATGAAAAATTATTAATTGGCTGGAGTACAAATGTTCTACCAACTGGCCTTGATTTTAATTCTGGTAATAGTGAATATTGTAGTGATGAAGCAGAAACTGCCAAACAACTAATTGAGAATACTTATCTTTGGAATATAACCGATGCAGGTAAAAACTGCCCTGTTATTGAAACTCCATTTATAACTACTTGGACAGTAGATACAGGAGATAAAATTATTATTCCTATAACGGGATCTGGATATTCCATAGATTGGGGAGACGGCTTTATTCAAACCAATCAAAGTGGAACAGCTTCTCACACCTATTCAGGAAGTCATACTTCTACTGTTACTGCTGAAAAAGGAAATATTACTATTGAAATTTCAGGTGAAATTACCAGTGTTATTCTAAAAAATTCAGCTAGTAATACAAAACTAATTTCAATTGAACAATGGGGAACAATGCCTTGGAGTTCTATGGCTAGTAGTTTTGAAAATTGTAGTAATTTAAAATACATACATGATTTAGAATCCCCAAATTTGAAAAATGCAATCACCCTTAAAAAAGTATTCATAAGAACCGATTTAAGTGGAATTACTAATGAATTAAATAATTGGGATGTAAGTACAATTGAAGATTTTGGGAATGTATTTTCCAATACTAAATTTAATGGTAACATTGATAAATGGGATGTTTCTAATGCTAAGAAATTCACATATATGTTTTCAAAAAACCCTGTATTTAATCAAGATATAGGAAATTGGGATATTGGAAATGCTTTTGATTTGGCTGGAATGTTTGGTGATGCAATCGCTTTTGATCAAAATCTTTCAAAATGGGACATTAGAAAAGTAACTAATCTTCAAAACTTTTTCAACAGTTCTACACCTGGTATTTCTTCAAAGCTTTCTGTTGCAAATTATGACGCCTTACTAAATGGTTGGAGTAGTTGGATTGCAGAATTACCATCATTAGCAACAAGTCCAAAATTTGGTGATAGCAAATATTGTAATTCTTTAACTGCTAGACAAGCATTAGAAACCGCTTGGGGAAAAGTAATTAATGATAAAGGAACAGATTGCTCTACATCCTCTTTTAACACTACCTGGAAAACAACTTCGGCAAACGAGTCAATTACTATACCAACTTTTGGTACTGGATATAATTATTATGTTGATTGGGGAGAAGGAGGATTAACAGTAAATGGTCCCTATAACGGAGATGCTACTCATGAATATGTTATGCCTGGTACTCATACAATTAAAATAAGTGGAGATTTTCCTAGAATTTATTTTAATGGTAATGCAGCTTCTAAAGACAAGTTGATAAGCATTGATCAATGGGGAACTATTCAATGGAAATCTTTCGCCAAAAGCTTTAAAGGTTGTTTAAATTTAATTAGCATTATTGCAACCGATGTGCCAATTTTATCTAGTGTAGAAAAAATGTATATGAATAGTGCCTTCCAAGACACCCCTAATTTAGAAAATATAAACCCTGCATTTAATAATTGGGATGTAAGTAATGTTGTACATATGGGATCTCTTTTTTCATACAATACAAACTTGGTTGCTAATGGTTTCATTAGCAACTTTAATCCAGACATTAGTAATTGGGACGTAGGTAAAGTGAAATTTTTCTCCTATATGTTTAGCAATAGAGGTAAATTTAATTCAAATATAAGTAATTGGAATGTTGAAAGTGGAGAAAACTTTCAAGCAATGTTTAACTATAATTCATCGTTCAATCAAGATTTAAGTGCATGGAATGTTGAAAATGCAACTAATATGATTTCAATGTTTTATGCTGCATCATCATTCGATCAAAATATTGGAAGTTGGAATGTAGGCTCTGTAAATGACATGACTGAAATGTTTAAAGGTGTTACACTTTCAACTAATAATTACGATGCTCTATTAATAGGTTGGAATAATTCACTCAGTTTACAACCTAATGTTACTTTTTATGGTGGAAATAGCAAGTATTGTGCTGGAGCAAGAGCTCGTGCTAATTTATTATCTGCCTCAGGGCATAATTGGACAGCAATTGCTGATGGTGGCCCTGTTTTACCAACTGCTAGTTGTAAACCTATTTCTATATATTTAGATAGTACAGGAAATGCAACTATCACAGCAGAAATGATAAATAATGAATCCCAAAGTTGTGATAATAGTACGGTAACTTTAAGTGCTAGCAAAACTGCATTTACTTGTGATAATATTGGTGCAAATACAGTAATCCTAACAGTTACGGACAATTATGGCAACGAAAGTAATTGTAACGCAACAGTTACAGTACTTAAAACGGAAGCTAATTTTACTAGTAATTATTCCTTTGCTTGCGGACCAAACACGGTTAAATTCAACAATACTTCTTTAAATTCCAGTTTGAGCGATAGCTGGCAATGGGACTTTGGAGATGGTAAAACTTCTACTGAAGAAAGTCCAACACACACCTATACTGCCGATGGAAAATTTGATGTTACCTTAACGGCTAATATAAATGGATGTACTTCTGAGAAAAAAGTAGAAAATTTAATTGAAATTAAAAATCTAAAAGCTTCATTTACTTCTATTGCTGAATGCCCTGATTATAAAAAAGTAATTTTTGAAAATAAATCTGTTGGAGCAACCTCTTGGAGTTGGGATTTTGGAGATGGTAATACTTCTACTGAAAAAAATCCAACACATACATACGCTTCTTTTGAAACTTATAATGTATCCTTAACAGTATCAGATCCTGCTGGCGGAACCTGTACTAGTAACTTTGTTAAAGAAATAGTAGTTGAAAATAAGGACAAAGAAGATCCAAAGGCAATTTGCAAAGATATATTTGTAAATCTTAATTCTCAAAATATTGCGAATATAACAGCTGATATGATTAACAATGATTCAACTGACAATTGTGGTATTGCTTCTATTACAGCATCCAAAACCTCTTTTAATTGCAGTGAAATAGGTGAACATGTTGTTACTTTAACTGTAACCGACTTAAGTGGAAACACAGATTCTTGTGAATCTATTGTAACAGTTAGAGATTTAATTGCTCCTGTTGCTATCTGCAAGGCTTTAACTGTTGAATTAGATGAAAATGGAGAAGTTACTGTTGCAGCTAAAGATTTTGACAATGGATCAACTGATAATTGCGGAATTTCAATAATGGCTACAAAGATTAATTATCGACTTAATTATTTAGATAATAAATTTACTTGTGAAGATATTGGAACCAAAGATGTTGAGTTTATTGTTAAAGATAGAGGAAACAATAGAACAAGTTGTTTTACAACTTTAACTATTGTAGATAAAATTGCCCCAATAGTTGTTACCAAAAATATTGATGTATTATTAAACGAAGATGGAAAAGCTTCTATTTCAGCAAATGATATAGAAAATGGTTCAAGTGATAATTGCGGTATTGAATCTATTAGTTTAGATAAAACATCTTTTAATTGTACTAATATTGGTGAAAATACTGTAATATTAACAGTTACCGATGTTAATGGAAACGTTTCTGAAAAAGAAGCTATTGTTACTATTAATGAAACAATAAAACCCGAAGTATTAACTCAAGATATTTCTATTCAATTAAATGAAAATGGAACTGCTGAAATTACAGCTGAACAAATTGATAATGGATCAAATGATAATTGTGAAATAGCATCTATTGTTTTAGATAAAACATCTTTTGACTGTTCTAATATTGGAGAAAATAAAGTTACTTTAATTGTTACGGATGTAAACGGAAATAAAGCTACTAAAAATGCAATTGTAACTGTTAAAGACATTCTAAAACCTATTGTTTTAACTAAAAATGTTTCTGTTCAATTAAACCTTGAAGGAAAAGCTTCAATCTCAATTACTGATATTAATAATGGTTCAACTGACAACTGTAACATAAAATCTTTAAACTTAGATAAAACTTCCTTTAACTGTTCTAATATAGGTGAAAATATAGTGAATCTTACTGTTTTAGATGTGAACGGAAATAGCGCTAGTAAAAATGCAACAGTTACCGTTAAAGAAACAACTGCACCAATTGTAAAAACTAAAGATTTAAATCTGAAACTAAACTCTGAAGGAAAGGTTACTATAACACCTACAGATGTTGATAATGGTTCTTCAGATAATTGTGCTATTGAATCTATGGTTATTGATTATAACTCTTTTGATTGTAGTAATATTGGTAAAAATAATGTAACACTAACTGTAACGGACAAGAGTGGAAATAAATCTACAGGTGTTTCTATTATTACAATTATAGATGATATTGCTCCTATAGCGTTAGCTAAAAACATTACAGTTGAATTGGATGCAAATGAAAAAGCAACCATTTCTGTAAATGACATTGATAATGGATCTAGTGACAATTGTAGTATTGCTTCTTCAGTTATTGATAAAGATTCTTTTGACTGTTCAAATATTGGAGAAAATATTGTTACACTTACTATTACAGATGTAAATGGAAATAAAACTAGTACCAAAGCAACTGTAACTATTAAAGATATTATAGCTCCAGTAGCAAATTGCACTGTTCCTTTTGATTTAGTTTTAGATGAAACTGGAAATGCTTCAATTTCAATAACTGATATTAATAACAATAGTAGCGACAATTGTACCATTAAATCAACCTCTATTGATAAAACATTATTCGATTGTTCAAATATTGGTGAAAACACAGTTACCTTAACAGTTATTGATATGAGTGGAAATAAATCTACTTGTACTACAACAGTTACTATTAAAGATAATACTTCACCTATTGTTATAACAAAAGATCTTACCATTGAATTAAATTCCTCTGGAAGTGCTTCAATTACTTCTGAAGATATTAATGATGGTAGTTTTGATGAATGCGGTATTGACTCAATTAATTTAGATAAAACAACTTTTAACTGTCCTTTAATAGGCGAACAAGTTGTAACTCTTACAGTTTTAGATAAAGCAGGTAATAGTAGTTCAGAAAAAGCAATAATAACTTTTACTGCTCCTGACCTTGATTTAGATGGAATTGCAGATGCCTGTGATGATGATGTAGATGGAGATGGTGTTAACAATGATATAGATAATTGTAACACAAGCCACAATGCAGACCAGGCAGATATAGATGGAAATGGTATTGGAGATGCTTGCCAAGGTAAATTATATGTACCACGAAGTTTTTCACCAAATAATGATGGAATAAATGATGATTTATTTATTGAAGGATTACATAATTATCCTGGTAATAAATTAGAGATTTATAACCGCTGGGGAAACAAAGTTTATGGAGATACTAATTACCAAAACCATTGGAACGGTGTTGCTCAAGGAGCTAATGTAATTGGAAATAATGAAAAGGTACCTGTGGGCGCGTATTTCTATGTCTTAACTATTAAAAATCAACTTATTTACAAAGGTTGGATTTATATAAACTATTAAAAAAAAGATAAATGAAAATTATATCACAATATATATGTATAATAATACTAATATTAAATAGTTTTAATGGGTTTTCTCAACAAGACCCTCTTTATACTCAATACTATAATAATTTTAGTTTAATAAATCCTGCTTACGCTGGTAGTCATGGTTATTTTACAGCTACAGCAAGTATTAGAAGTCAATGGGCAGGAGAAGATGGGGCCCCTAAAACTGAAGCTATATCTGTACATGGAGCAACCGGAAAAAATGTAGGGTTAGGTTTATCAATTGTAAATGACAAGGTTTTTGTTTTAAGTGAAAAGCACATTTATGCTGATTTTTCATATGCTTTAAAAGTTTCAGAAAAATCTACTTTAGCATTCGGGATAAAAGCAGGAGCTAGTTTTTTAAATATTGATTTATTAGAATTAGAAATATTTAATGATCCTCTTTTAAATGAAAACATAAATCAAACTAACCCCAACATTGGAGTTGGAGCATTTTATTATTCAGATAAGTTCTATGTAAGTTTATCTACAATAAATCTACTTGAATCAACACGTTATGAAAAACGGAATGTAGTCACTTCTGCAAATAAAAATATAGTGGCTTATCTGTCTTCTGGTTATGTTTTTGATTTAAGTAAAGAATTTCAATTAAGACCTTCATTTTTAATAAGAGCAGTAAATGGAGCTCCGCTAACAACAGATGTTTCAGCAAGTTTTTTATGGAATAACTTATTAGAAATTGGAATTTCTCATAGATTTGATGAATCTATTTCAGGCTTATTTCAAATTAGATTAAATGAATATTTAAAATTAGGTTACACTTATGATAGTTCTACGCAAAATATAGGAAACTATACTAGTGGTGCTCACGAATTAAGTATAATAGTTAACTTAAATAAATCTTCTTCTAAATTTAAAAAACCTAAAGTACCATTTAATTGGTAGTACAAATAAAAAAATGTTATAGCTTTTATAACAATAATTTAAAATCTCAGAGAGTTTAACTTTCTGAGATTTTTTATTTTTACAAGTTTTAATTTTACCTATAATGTTGTTTCTCTTTTAAATTTAGTTTTACACATAATTTAAAAGTTGGGTATAGCTATTGAACAATAGCTTAAGGTTTATCAAATTACAACAATGGTTTTCACAAGCTTTCATTTATTCTAAATATGGGGAAAATAATACTAAAAGAAACCATCTCTTCTCTAGATGAAAAACAAATATTCTAAATAAATTTTATCAAAACATATAGCACACTCATAACACCAATGTATTAATATGCTGTTTTAAAAATATTTTACTCTCTATTTAATATCCCAAAATAAACTACGTGGTACTACGTATAAAATTACGTGGTACCACGTATTGTTTCATAAAACTGCCTAAACTATTTTTACAAATTGTATAAAGGAAAAAATAGCAATATAACTTATATTAATTTTCATAAAAAAATGAATTATAAAGTAATATAGCTCAAATACAAGAATGTCAAATACTTAATATTTTACACTATTTACCTTGTATTTCATATATTTTATTATATTATATTGAAATATTAACATTTATAGAGATGTTTTATATATGTTTATAACCATAACTAAACTAACTTTAAAATGAATCATAACTCCTCAAGAAGGTTATTTTTGCGAAATACTGCAATGGTAACAACTGGAATCGCATTATTTTCTTCAACATCTGCTATAAATGCTTTTACTAAAGAAGCCTGCCCGTTTGAAGGGTACAATCCTTATGCCGAAGAAACTTCTGATTTAAGAACATCTTCAATATATGGTAAGCATTTATCTGTTGAAGGTATAATATTTGATAAAACCGGAACTTTCCCATTATCAAATACTTCTGTTGAAGTTTGGCATTTATCACCTAATTCTAATAAATACAAACACCAAGCTATTTTAAAAACCAATAATAAGGGTGAATATAATTTTGTTACCGACTTTCCTAATAAAGAAACAGGTAAAATGTCTAGAATTTATTTTAAAGTTTCAAATAATTCAAAAACTTATTTTACCGAATTATTAGTAAACGATTTTGGAGCTCATATTACAGGAAAGCATTGGGAGGAAAATTATCAGTTAAAAGAAAAATTATTTCCACTAAAAGAGGGAGCTTCAAATTTCTCTACAGTGCAATTCAACATATCAATCTAATTAACATAAACTTAAAAATATTTATTATTATGGAACCATTTATAGGACAAATACAAGCATTCGGATTTAATTTTGCACCAAGAGGTTGGGCGCAATGTAATGGACAAATTATCGCCATTTCCTCTAACACCTCACTATTTGCACTTTTAGCTACCACCTATGGTGGTGATGGACGAACAACTTTTGCTTTACCAGATTTAAGAGGTAGATCTATGGTACATATAGGTCTTCCTGGTACTGAGTTAAGCGGAATTAGAATTGGAGAAAGAGGGGGAAGAGAGAATATGACCCTTAATATTTCTAATTTACCATCACATACACATACTGTTACAGTTGCTACCAGCTCAAGCCTTGGATCAGAAGCTTCGTCAACACGTTTTATAGCAAATAATCCTGGAGGGTTTAATGAAGAAGCTTCAGGTAGCCAATTAGCAGGAGTTACAGTTGGTAATACAGGAGGTCAACAGGCTTTCAGTACAAGAAGTCCATATTTGGGTATAAATATTTGTATTGCTTTGATCGGAATTTACCCATCTAGAAGTTAAAATGAGCTATAAAATTGCACTTTTATTACCAAGGTCAGATATGTTCCCATCCCTTGCTTTAGACTTTTTAAACGGTTTAAAGCAAGTTTTAAACAGTACTAATAATAACAATATTTTTCCGAATTTAATTATTGAAGGTATTGGTAACGCTACAAATGATTCTTTATTAAGAATCGCTGAAAAAATGATTTTACAAGAAAATGTAGATTTAACAATCTCTTTTTGTGGCATTAACCATCTTAAAGAATTAACAAATATTTTTAATTCTTATAAAAAACCACTCATACATATAGATTTGGGTGGTCATATGTTAAAAAAGGAACATTTAAGTTCATATGTATTACATCATACGCTAAATTTATGTCAATCATCATATCAATCAGGCATATATGCTGCTAAAAAATTTGGAAAAAATGCAGCTTTAGCAATTTCTATATATGATGGAGGCTATCATTTATCTCAAAGTTTTATAAAAGGATTTACTGAAAACGGCGGAAACATAGTTTACACATATGTAAGCCCTATGGATTATAAATCTGAAACTTTTGAAACAATGATAAAAGGGATTGAAGAATCAAATCCTGATGTAGTATTTAGCTTATTTAGCTATAAAGAAGGGATAAAAGTTTTTGAGGCATTCGCTAAATCAGGTTTAAATGGAAAAATTCCCCTTTTAACTATCCCTTTGATGGCGGATGAAACCATTAATACTAAAAATTATGAAATTGAAGATGTATACTCATTAGCATCTTGGGCTTTTGATGAAGAATCTCTTGAAATGAAAAATTTTATAGAAAACTATAAAAAATTATATCAAGAAAAGCCAAATATTATAAGTTTATTAGGCTTTGAAGTTGGGTTAACCATTATAAAATCAATAAATACTGATGGTAGAATTCCTTTAAAAATTGCAAAACATTTAAAATTAAAAACTATTACCACCCCTAGAGGTAAATTAACATATAATAATTTTAATGAATCTCAATTAACACAATTTAAACTCCGAAAATTAGAATATCATAAAACATCATACCATAACACAGTTATAGAAACTTTAGATTCACCTTATAATGAAAGTTTATATCAAGAATTTGAAGAAACTCCTTTAACAGGATGGCTAAATCCTTATATCTGTACATAAAAATATTATTATGAAAAAAAATACTTTTTTTACATTATTTCTTATTCTATTTATAGTTACAACTAATGTTTTTTCACAAAAAGTTGCAGTTATTGGTATAAACCATATAACTCCCGATGGCTTTTCGTTTGTAGCAACAGAAGATTTACCTTCAGGTGAAATCATCTATTTTACTTCAAATGAATATGATGCTGTTAACAACGAATTTACAATTAATGAACAGCCAATTGGAGAAGGCCTTGTTGTTTTTACAGCAACTTCAACTATTAGTAAAGGTACTGTTGTTTTTATTGATGAAACAGGAGAAACAACTAATCTATTTACTGTTACATGTTCTGGAGGAGGCTCATGCGGTACTGCTATCTTTAATACCTCTTCAACTGAAAGCTTTTCATTAGCTACAAATGGCGACAGTATTTATGCTTACGCAGATACAGATTCAGATCAAACCAATGGCATTGGCGAAATTTACTCAGTAATGTTTACTGGTACAGGGGAAGGTGCTAATCAAAACGGTGGGATTATTCCATCAAATGAAAATCCAACTCAAGGAGGAAATCATCCAAATGCAATTGTTGTAGATGGATTTCCTGATGATGGAGATATTCTTATTGGACCTGATAGAGTAGAATATAAATTTGACCCTTCTACTCTAAGAGATGCAGTAAGTAAAGCATCCTTAGAAAACCCAACAAACTATCTATGGTTACAATCTAACCAAGATTTATCTATCGTTCCTTTCACAAACTTAAACTTTCCTCCGGCTGTTACAAGTATTGCACTTACAGGCGCACCGGCAGCAAATGCATCTACAGTTGACTTTACTGTTACTTTTAATGAAAGTGCTAATAACATAAGTACAGACGATTTTCAATTAACAACTACCGGAACAGCAGGAGGAACAATTAGTTCTGTTAGTGCAGCATCAGGGAGTTCTATAACTGTAACTGTTGGAACAATTGTAGGAACAGGAACAATTCGTCTCGATTTAAAAAGTAATACCAATATTACCGATGATTTAGGGAATGGAAATGGAACCAATGGCTTCGTTTCTGCCTATATTTCAGGCACTACACATACCGTAGACAGGGATGCGCCAGTAGCACCAACCACCCCAAATATTACCGCCGCCTCTGACACCGGTTTATCGACCACCGACAATATCACAAGCGATACCACGCCGACCTTTATAGGTATTGCCGAGGCCAACTCTGAAGTTACCATCACTTCCTCAATATCCGGCGTCGTGGGCACTACTACTTCGAACAGCTCCGGCAATTTTCTGGTCGCCAGCAGTACCATTCCCGAGGGCAATCATACCATCACTTACACGGTTGTCGATACCGCTGGCAACAACAGCCCCCCCTCTTCTGGGCTCATTGTGATAATAGATACAACCGAACCGGCTGCGCCGAGCACACCCGATCTGCTCGCAGCTTCTGATACTGGATCTTCAAACTCAGACAATATCACCAATAACAATACACCAACCTTAACTGGTACGGCAGAAGCCAATTCCATAGTTACCATTATTTCCTCTTTGGATGGCACTCTCGGAACTACAGTCACCAACGGTGCCGGAGCTTGGGACTATACAACTTCAACATTAACTGAAGGTACTCATATATTCACCGCCACAGCTACTGATGTAGCGGGTAATAACGGAGTAACTGGATCTGGTCTTTCGGTTACAATTGATACCACTCTGCCAACTGCAATTTGTAAAATTTATACATTACAACTTAATGCTACTGGAAATGCCACACTTTTTGCTACAAACATAGATGATGGTTCTGCAGACAATATTGGTATTTCCACATTAAGTATTAGTAATGCCACCTTTAATTGCAGTAGTATTGGAGATAATACAGTTACACTAACTGTTACAGATTTAGCAGGGAATACAAATACTTGTAATTCAACGGTTACTGTTGAAGATAATATATCACCAGCAGTAACATTTACAGCGCCAGCTGATTTATGTATTGATGAAGGAGTACAAACTAATCTTGGTGGTGCAACTGCTGTAGGGGGAGTTTACTTAGGACCTGGTGTTACCGACGATGGAAACGGAACAACCTATAGTTTTGACCCTACAGCAGCTGGTGTTGGAACACATACGCTAACTTATACTTTTACAAATGCTAATGGATGTACAAATAGTGCTTCTGACGATGTGGAAGTATTTGCTTTACCAATAGTAACATTTACATCGCCTGCTGATTTATGTATAGATGCTGGTGTACAAACAAATTTAGGTGGAGGAACAACTGCAGGTGGTGTTTATTTAGGGCCTGGAGTTACAGATGACGGAAATGGAACAACTTATAGTTTTAACCCAGCTGTTGCCGGTGTTGGAGTACATACTTTAACATATACTTATGAAAATAACTTAATAACTCAATTAGGAATAGACATAGACGGTGAGGCTGCTGGTGATTATAATGGCTATTCAGTATCCTTATCTTCAGATGGAAACACAGTTGCCATTGGTGCACCTAATAATGATGGGAGTGGGTCAAATGCAGGACATGTGCGTATCTACAAATGGAATGGCACAGCTTGGATTCAATTAGGAACAGACATAGACGGTGAAGCTGTTGGTGATTATAGTGGCCAATCAGTATCCTTATCTTCAGATGGAAACACAGTTGCCATTGGTGCAGTATATAATGATGGGAATGGAACATCTGCAGGACATGTGAGTATCTACAAATGGAATGACACAGCTTGGATTCAATTAGGAACAGACATAGACGGTGAAGCTACTGGTGATTATAGTGGCTATTCAGTATCCTTATCTTCAGATGGAAACACAGTTGCCATTGGTGCACGATCAAATGATGGGAGTGGGTCAAATGCAGGACAGGTGCGTATCTACCAATGGAATGGTGCAGCTTGGATTCAATTAGGCACAGACATAGACGGTGAGGCTGCTAGTGATCAAAGTGGCTTTTCAGTATCCTTATCTTCAGATGGAAACACAGTTGCCATTGGTGCACCTAATAATAATGGGAATGGATTATCTGCAGGACATGTGCGTATCTACAAATGGAATGGCACAGCTTGGGCTCAATTAGGAACTGACATAGACGGTGAGGCTGCTGGTGATTATAGTGGCTATTCAGTATCCTTATCTTCAGATGGAAACACAGTTGCCATTGGTGCACGATTAAATGATGGGAATGGAACAGATGCAGGACATGTGCGTATCTACCAATGGAATGGTGCAGCTTGGATTCAATTAGGCACAGACATAGACGGTGAAGCTGCTGGTAATTATAGTGGCTCGTCAGTATCCATCTCTTCAGATGGAAACACAGTTGCCATTGGTGCTCAATCAAATGATGGGAGTGGATCAAATGCAGGACAGGTGCGTATCTACCAATGGAATGGTGCAGCTTGGGCTCAATTAGGAACTGACATAGACGGTGAGGCTGCTGGTGATTATAGTGGCTATAAAGTATCCTTATCTTCAGATGGAAACACGGTTGCCATTGGTGCACCTAATAATGATGGGAATGGAGCAGATGCAGGACAGGTGCGTATCTATAATTTGCCTAATGGCTGTTCAAATTCAGCATCAGATACTATTGAAGTATTCGCTTTACCAACAGTAACTTTTACAGCACCGGTGAGTCCTTATTGCCCTAACACCACATCAAACAACCTTGGAGGAGGATCTCCAGCCGGAGGTATTTATTCTGGACCAGGCGTTACAGATGATGGTAATGGATTAACTTATACTTTTGATTCAAGCGTATCTGGTGAAGGAGATATTACTATTACCTATACATTTACAAATACTAACGGATGCACATCTAGTGTCTCTGAAGATGTTACTGTAGAAGATAATATACCTCCAACGGTTGTTACTCAAAATATCACTGTGCAACTTGATGCCAATGGGAATGTAACAATTACACCTGCACAAATAAATAATGGTTCAACAGATAATTGTATCATTGCTTCTATAAGTTTAGATAAAACAACTTTTACCTGTGAAGATACTGGTGAAAATACCGTTACTTTAACCGTAACAGATGTTAATGGTAATGTAGCAACAGAGGATGCAATTGTTTCCGTAAAAGACAACATTCCACCAACAGCTATTTGTAAAAACCTTACTTTAGAGTTAGATGAAAATGGAGAGGTTAAAATAGCTCCAAAAGATATAGACAATGGCTCAACCGATAATTGTAGAGCCCTAGCTTTAGGATTTAAAATTAATAACACACAGTATTTTACTGAACAAACGTTAGACTGTTCTTTTATAGGAGAAAATCAAATTGAATTGATAGTTAGAGATGGAGGAGGAAATAAATCCAGTTGTTTTGCAACTGTAACAGTTTTAGAAACCGTTGCTCCTACTGTAATTACAAACAATATTGCTATTGAATTAGACGCAGATGGTGTTGCTAGTATTGTTGTTGCTGACATTGATAATGGAAGTAACGATAATTGTGAAATTGAAACTTTAGCTTTAGATATTACAGAATTTGATTGTTCAAATATTGGAGAAAACACCGTTACATTAACAGCAACAGATATTAATGGAAATAGCACAACTGCAACAGCAATTGTAACAATTGAAGACAACATCGCTCCAACAGTAATCACTCAAAATATAACTGTTGAATTAGATGAAAATGGAACTAGAACAATTTCCGCAGACCAAATAAACAATCAATCAACAGATAATTGTGAAATTGAAACTTGGGAGTTAGATGCAACAACATTTGATTGTGCAAACCTTGGAGAAAATGTAGTAACACTTACAACAACTGATACTAACGGAAATAGTTCAACTGCAACAGCAATTGTAACCGTTGAAGACAACACCGCTCCAACAGTAAACACTCAAAATATAACTGTTGAGTTAGATATTAAAGGAACTGTAACAATTACAGCAGATCAAATAAACAATGGTTCAACAGATAATTGTGAAATTGAAACTTGGGAGTTAGATGTAACAACATTTGATTGTGCAAACCTTGGAGAAAATATAGTAACACTTACAACAACTGATACTAGCGGAAATAGTGCAACTGCAACAGCAATTGTAACTGTTGAAGATAACCTTGCACCAACTGTAATTACACAAAATATAACTGTTGAATTAGATGCTGATGGAAATGCAACTATTTCAGTTGATGCCATAAACAACGGTTCTTCTGACAATTGTGAAATTGAAAGTTTAGTTTTAGATACCACAACTTTTGATTGTACTAACATTGGTGAAAATAATGTGATACTTACAGTTACCGATGTAAATGGAAATAGTGCAAGTGCTGATGCAATTGTAACTGTTGAAGATAACCTTGCACCAACTGTAATTACACAAAATATAAATGTTGGATTAGATGCTGATGGCATTGCAAACATCGTTGTTGCTGACATTGATAATGGAAGTAACGATAATTGTGGTATTGATGTTATGAGTATTGATCTTAGTTCTTTTGATTGTAGTTCTGTGGGTGAAAATATTGTAACATTATCTGCTACGGATATTCATGGTAATAGTGCCAATACTTCTGCCACGGTAACAATTGTAGATACTGTGATGCCCGTTGCAAGTTGTGTGGCTCCTTTTGCATTGGCCTTAGATGATACTGGTAGTATTTCTATTACTGCTGCTGATATTGACAATGGCAGTTCTGATAATTGCGAGATTGCTTCCATAGAAATTGATAAAGATTCTTTTGATTGTAATGATCTTGGTGATAATTTGGTTACTTTAACAGTAACAGACACCAGTGGAAACAGTACTTCTTGTACAACTACAATTACTATTGAAGATGCTACTGACCCACTTGTAATTACTCAAAATATTTCTGTTGAGTTAGATAGTAATGGAAATGCAACAATAGCTGCTCAAGATATAGATGATGGAAGTTTTGACAGTTGTGGAATCGCTTCTATAAGTTTAGATATCACAACTTTTAATTGTCCAACATTAGATGAACATACGGTAACATTAACTGTTACGGACAATGCTGGTAACAGCGCTTCTGAAATGGCATTTGTAACATTCACTTCTGATGATTTAGATAATGATTTAATTGCAGATAGTTGCGATGATGATCTGGATGGAGATGGCATTGATAATTCAATAGATAATTGTCCGGATGTTTCAAACTCAAACCAAGCCGATATAGATAGAAATGGTATTGGTGATGTATGTGATGAAGGTGAACTAGAAATACCAAAAGGATTCTCTCCTAATGGAGATGGCGCTAATGATGAATTTATTATTGCCGGACTTCATAAATATCCAAATAACAGTATACAAGTCTATAACAGATATGGAAATATGGTGTATGAATCTAAAGCATATCAAAATTACTGGGATGGTATTTCTTCAGGTAAAAACAGAAGACTACCAGCAGCACCCTACTTTTATGTGTTAAGCATAAATGGAGGAAGTAAAATAGTAAAAGGATGGGTTTATATTAATTATTAAAAAAAATAAATATGAAAAATAAATTAAAACAACTCGTAATTATAAGTGCTTTTTTAACAATCTATAAAAGTAATGCGCAACAAGACCCATTATATACACAATATTATAACAACTTTAGCTTAATAAATCCTGCATATTCAGGAAGTCACGGATTGTTTACCGCAACAGCTAATATAAGAAGTCAGTGGGCAGGAGAAGCCGGTAGTCCGGAAACCCAAACACTTTCTTTACACGGACAAACGGGTAAAAGCGTAGGTTTAGGATTGTCTATTGTAAACGACAAGGTTTATGTATTAAACGAAACGCACGTATATGCAGATTTCTCTTATTCAATTTATCCTAGTGAAAATTCTACGTTAGCTTTTGGATTAAAAGCAGGAGGTAGTTTTTTAGATGTAGATTTGCTAAAATTAGGCATTGAAAACGATAATTTATTCAGTGAAAACATCAACCAGTTTAATCCAAATATAGGAGCAGGAGCTTTTTACTATACCAATAAATTTTACTTAAGTATCTCAACGGTAAATATTTTAAAAACAAAACGCTATACTAAAAGTGATAATGTAGTTTCAAGCGCTTCAGATGAAATGGTATTTTACTTTTCATCGGGCTATGTTTTTGATTTAAATGATACATTTAAACTAAAACCATCCGTAATGTTTAGAGCTGTAAATGGAAGTCCGTTATCAACTGATATTTCTGCTAGTATTTTATGGAATGATAAATTAGAATTTGGAATCTCTCACAGAGTAGATGCATCCATTTCTGGATTGTTTCAAATAAGATTAATGGATAATTTAAAAATTGGATATTCATATGATGCAGTAACATCCAAACTATCAAACTATAACAATGGTTCCCACGAATTTAGTATTATCTTAAATTTAGGAGGGAATGAAACAAATAAATCAAAAAGAAAACCACCATTTTATTGGATGAAAGGTGAAAATTCTGAAGAAATACAGGAAATGGATGTAAATTAGAGCTATTAAAAATAAATAGACATTCATATTAAAAATAAAAAGAGCCCCAATAATTGAGGCTCTTTTTATTTTTAATATATTTTAGTGAGATTATTCTTTTTTAACTATCCCATCTATTATTTCTTGAATTCTTTTTGAATCAATATTATAATCTAAGGTTATGCCTTTTTTCTCCGGAAATTGTTCAATCATTAATGTAGTAGAAGGGAAAGCAAAATCTACTCCAATTTCAGCAGCCAATTTTAAAATAGCTATATGCAAACTATGTTTGGATGATTGTTCTTTATTCCAATCTAAAGCAACAAAATATACATTTACAAGAATTAATAAAGACGAATCTCCAAATCCAGAAAACTCAACATTAAATGCATCATCTCTAGTATTTTGATGTAATTTTATTATTTTTCGAACTCCTTCAACAAAAGCATCAATTAATTCTGGCGGAGTATCATAACGCAATCCCAAATTAGTAGTATACCTTCTGTATGCTCTTAATCCTTTGTTATTAACTACCATTTCAGACAACGAACTATTTGGTATTTGATATACCGATGTGTCAGCTGCTCTTACAGTAGTGGATCTAAAACCAACCGTTTCAACTGTACCTACAACGGTTCCTGCTTCAATCCAATCACCAATATGAAAAGGCTTGTCTAAAAAGATCATTACGGTACCTATTAAGTTTTTAACGGTATCTTGAGATGCTAAAGCAACTGCCAAACCACCAATAGAAGCACCTGCAATTACAGTTACCGGTTTAATTCCAAATAATGTTAATAATTTTAAAAAACCTATAAACACAACAATTCCTGTTAAGAAATTATTCAATATAGGTACTAATTGATCATCTAATTTACTATCCGTTGTTTGTACATACTCTTCGTAAATACTCATAATAACTTTTACCAATTTTAAAAACACATAAATCCAAAATACAGTTACCATTATATTTAATGATAAAAATAAAATAGTGTTTAAATCTAGCGGTAATAATAATGAAGGTAAATAAGACTTTACAAACCAAATTACAACTAACAAAACAATTGGTCTTGTTAATTTTTTTAAAGCCGTATTTATCTTATCATTTGTTTTTGGAATAATCCACAATTGAGTTTTCTTTAAAATAAAATAAACTATTTTTTTAAAAATAAAGAATACTAAAAAACTTAAAACTAAGAGTATTATTAAACCTAGATATTGCCAAAGTTCTAAAGTGAAAAATTTCTGATGCCCAATTTCTGGTATAATTTGTTTAATTTTTTCTGTATACCAAGGAAAAACTTCCTTATATAAATCGTTTACTTTAGCTGTTGTTTCTGAAGAATAATACCACTTTCCTCCTATTCTTTCAACATAAACTTCAGGCATTATATAAGGAAAAAGCAAATATCTTTGTCCTATTTTATAATCTGTTGTATCTGAATAAACCTTATTTGTTGGAACTTTTGAAAAATCTACCTTTAAACCCTTTCCGTCTAATATCTTCTTTAGTTTAATTGCTATTTCTTCAGCCTCTTTCCCTTCAAATCCATAAATTGTTTTAGCAGCCTTTTCTGGCTCATATGAATCTGATTGTAAAAAATACAAGTGTGTATAAATGGTTGAATTAGGATTACTTAAATCAACTTTCACCTCTTTTTGCGCAAAAATTGAAGTTGATATTAACAAACAAAATAATATTATTTTCTTCATTTTGAAAACCTTAAAATTTAGATTCAAATTTAATTTTTTTTTCTGTCGTTATAAATAATATTTTAAATATTATCTACTTTTCCTTTTATTAAATTTTTTCTTTTTCTTTGAAGAAAAAGTAATAGTATCGTTAAACGTATCTTTTGCTTTTTCACTTTTATTTTTTTTCCAAGAATTGGTTGAAGGAAGTAACTTTTGCAATAAATCTTCTCGTCCTACTTTTGTTAGCGTATTTCTTATCCAAGCTTGATTTTCTTTTTTGTACCAAAAGAAAAATCTGTGCTGTTCATCTTTTTCTTTTTTAGATTTTGGTGTTCTTGTTTCTTTTAAAGAATATGGATGAAATCCACTATAATAAATAACCGTAGCAACCGTCATAGGTGTTGGTGTAAACCCTTGAACTTGTTCTAACTGAAAACCTAAATCTTTAGTTTCTGAAGCTAAATTCGCCATATCTTCCAATTCACAAGCAGGGTGATTTGATATAAAATAAGGTATTAATTGAAGGTTTAATTTTTTTCTAAAATTAATTTTATCAAACCGCTCTTTAAACTTATGAAAATAAGAAAAAGAAGGTTTTCTCATTAATTTTAAAACCGCATCAGATGTATGTTCGGGAGCTACTTTTAATCTTCCAGAAACATGTTTAGTCATCACTTCTTCCGTATAATCATCTAACTCTTTTGGATCTGCTAATTTATTAAATTCAGGAACTAATAAATCATGTCTAATTCCACTACCTATAAATGATTTTTTAATTTTCGGATGGTTATCAACTGCTCTATAAAGTTCTGTTAATGGTTTATGAGAAGTATCTAAATTATGACAAATAACTGGTGAAATACAAGATGGAGAAACACATTTATCACATATTTCCTGAACCTTTCCTTTCATTTTATACATATTTGCCGAAGGTCCTCCAATATCTGATAAATAACCTTTAAAATCTGGCATATTTGCAACCTGATCAACTTCTTTTAAAACAGATTCCTGACTTCTACTTGCAATAAATTTTCCTTGGTGAGCTGATATGGTACAAAAACTACATCCTCCAAAACATCCTCTGTGAATGTTAATTGAGAATTTAATCATTTCAAAGGCCGGAATTGGCCCTCTTTTATTATACTTTGGATGAGGTAATCGCGTAAATGGTAAATCAAAAGATGCATCAATTTCCTTCTCTGTCATTGTCTCATAAGGAGGGTTAATAACTAAAGTAGAATTACCTACATTTTGAAAAACACGATTTGCAAATAATTTATTTGATTCTTGTTCAATTACTTTAAAGTTAGAAGCAAATAGCTTTTTATCTTGTAAACAAACCTCATGTGAATGGATTGTAACATCACTCCAATTTTTATTTTTTGGAATTTCTTTGTCTTGTGGTAATAAAAATGCTGTTTGTTTTATAGTTGTTAAACTTGAAAACGGCACACCTTTTTGCAACAAATTTACAATTTCACGTAAAGGTTGTTCTCCCATTCCATATACCAAAAGATCTGCTTTAGAATCTTTTAATATTGTTGGTTTTAAAGTATCACTCCAATAATCATAGTGCGTAACTCTTCTTAAAGAAGCTTCAATCCCTCCAATTAAAACGGGAACATCTGGAAATTTCTCTTTTAATATATTAGTATATACTGAAGTTGCATAATCTGGTCTAAAACCTTTATCTCCATTAGGTGTGTAAGCGTCTTTATCCCTGCTTCTTTTACTTGCAGTATAATTACTTACCATTGGATCCATACATCCGCCTGTAACTGCAAAAAACATTTTTGGAGTTCCAAGCTTAGTAAAATCTTGTAAATTATCATGAACGCTGGGCTGAGGAACAATAGCAACTCTTAATCCATAACTTTCTAATATTCTACCAACCACAGAATGCCCAAAAGCTGGATGATCTACATAGGCATCTCCGCTAAACAATATTACATCTAGCTCATCCCATCCTCTAAGTTTTACCTCTTTATTTGTTGTAGGTAACCAATCTGAAAGTTTATTCATTATCATATTTTGCAAAAATACACTAAATAAAACAATTCTAAATAAGCTATAAAAGGTTAATATGTGTTAACGAGTGTTAACATATTAAACCTTTTTAAAATATATGGGTCTTAGAAGCAAATACATTTATAAACCTTAAAATAACATATAAAATGAAAAAATTAGTTGGAATTCTTACTTTAGTCTTAGTATTTACATTATCAAGTACTGTAAATGCTCAACAACAACAAAAGAGATCTCACAAGAAATCAAATTATTCTTCTGAGCAAATGGCAACATTAATGACCAAAAAATTAACACTTCATTTAGACTTAGATTTAAAACAACAAAAGGAAGTATTAAATTTAATCACTAAGGAAGCTACACAAAGAAAAGCTATGATGGAGAAAATGAAAGAAAGACGCGCTAATGGTGAAAAACCAACTGATGCTGAAAAATTTGAATTTGAAAACAACCGTTTAGATAGACAAATAGCTCAAAAAAATGACATGAAAAAAATTCTTTCAAATGAGCAATTTGAAAAATGGGAAAAAGTACAAAATGCAAAAATGAGACACGGTAAAAAAAGCAAGCACTCAAAAGGGAAAAAAAATTCAAATATGAATAAAGGTCAAAGAACTAAAAAAGCTTAAAAATAAAATTTAGTTTGGTTACTAGTTTAGATAGATGAAAAAGCGCTGCATTAATTTTGCAGTGCTTTTTATTTTATTAACACCAAGGTTTGACCTATAGAAATATCATTAGATTCAAGACCATTTATTTTTTTTAATTCACCAACTGATAAACCGTATTTTCTAGAAATTGAATACAAGGTATCTCCCTTTGCTACCGTATAACTGGTAACAGAATTAGATATTGTATTTTGCGGTTTATATGGTTTTCCTAAAACTTTAGTATCATATTTATGTAAGTCGTATTTTTCTATAAGAGCAATCAATTTTGCTGGGTATCTCCTATCTGTTGCATATCCTGCAGAACTTAACCCTTTAGCCCACCTAACATAATCTCCTTCTTTTAACTTAAATAATTTTGCATACCGTGAACGGCCTGTTAAGAATAAAGAATGATCTTTAAAAGATTTAGCAGGATCTTTGTATTTTCTAAAACATTCTCCTTTTTCATCATCATCATGATATACTTTTTTTCCTGTCCAACCTTTATGACATTTAATCCCAAAATGATTATTTGATCGCAAAGTAAGTTCACTATATCCACTACCAGACTCTAAAATTCCTTGAGCCAAAGTAATACTCGCTGGAATTTTATGCGTTCGCATTTCATACATAGCTGTAGCATTAAAACGTTCTATATATTCTAATGTTTTGTTTTGATATGTAGATTCTTTTGTAACAGGTTTTGTTGAAACAACATCTTCTCTTTTAGTCTCAACAACTTCTCTTTTATGCTTTATGGTTTTTCTTACAACCTTCTTTTTTGATTTACAACTTACAATTAAGCTAACTATTACTAAACTATATAAAAAGTATTTCAATTTCATTATTATTCAATTATGGGTAATTTTTTATTTTTCAATACATTGTTCATTCCTATAATTCCTTGTAAACCACCAGTGTGAATTGCTAGAATTTTTGATCTTTTGGGAAAATAATCTTTTTTAATTAAATCAACAATACCATACATCATTTTTCCCGTATAAATAGGATCTAATGGTATGTTAGTTTCTTTTTTGAACTTATTTATAAAATAAATTAATTCTTCAGATACTTTTCCATATCCTCCAAAATGATAATCAGTATTTAAACTCCATTTTTTTGAAGTTAGTACATACTTTTTAATTTCATTTTTAAGAAAATCTCCTTTTAAAGCAGGAAAACCAACAACTTTTTGATGTGGTTTTAATGAATTTATTACTCCTGAAATAGTCCCACCTGTTCCTATTGACGAACAAACAATATCGTAAATTTCATCTTCTTTATTTAATATCTCTTCACAACCTTTTACAGCTAATTTATTTGTACCACCTTCAGGGACTAAATAAAATTTACCAAATTTATCTTTTAAATTATTAATAAATTCTTTGGAAGTTTTGTTTCTATAATCGCTTCTAGATACAAACTCAAATTGCATGTTATGCTCAGAAGCAAACTTTAAAGTAGCATTAGTTACAAATGTCTCATCCAATTTAAAAGCCAATTCATCTCCTCTAATTACCCCAATTGTTTTAAATCCAAACTCAACACCAGCAGAAGCTGCAGCTGCAATATGATTTGAATAAGCACCTCCAAAAGTTAAAAAAGTATGATGCTTTAATTTCTGTGCTTCTTCTAAATTATATTTTAATTTTCTGTATTTGTTCCCTGAAATAAAAGGATGTAATTCATCTTCTCGTTTTACAAATATTGAAATGTCTTTATCTTCAATTTCAGAAAAGTGAACTTGTTGTACTCTGCTATTTTTATTTTCTAAGAACAATTTTCAACTTTTTCTTCAATTTCAGACCAATCTTCCATTAGCTGCTCAACCTGATTTTTCTTCTCTTTATAATTTTCGAAAAAATTTGGAATCGCCACCGTAGTATCATAATCTTCATCAAGAGCGGCATCCATTTCTAAAACTTCTTTTTCCAAAGTATCAATTTGGCTCTCAATTTTTGATAATTTATTTTTAAGTTTCTTCAACTCTTTTTCTTCGTTTCTAGATAATTTATGGTCCACTTTTTTAGCCGTAACTGGCTTTTTAGCCACCACCGTACGTTTTTCTGCTTCACGTAAATTTTCAATTTGGTGCTGCTCCAAGAAATAATCAATATCTCCTAAATATTCTTTAATCACCTTATCTTTAAAACCGTAAACTGTAGTAGTTAAACCCTGTAAAAAATCTCTATCATGTGAAACAACAATTAGCGTTCCGTCAAATTTATTTAATGCTTCTTTTAGCACATTTTTAGATGCTATATCTAAGTGATTTGTTGGCTCATCCATTATTAAAACATTAAACGGAGACAATAATAGTTTACATAGTGCCAATCTATTTCGCTCACCTCCCGATAACATTTTTGCCTTTTTATCTGCCGCTTCACCACTAAATAAAAACGCACCTAACATATCCCTAACTCGCATACGGTTAGTATCTGTAGCGGCATTTTCCATAATTTCCAGCACAGTTTGTTCTGGCTCTAAATGCTCGGATTGATTTTGGGCAAAATATCCAATTTGTACATTATGTCCTAATTTTAAATGGCCACCATAAGCTATTTCGCCTACTAACATTTTTGCCAAAGTAGATTTCCCTTGTCCATTTTGACCCACAAAAGCAATTTTACTATTTCTTTCAATAAGTAAATCAACGTTTTCTAATACGTGTTTATCTCCATAACTTTTTGATAAATTTTCAGCTTCAACAACAATTTTACCAGGTTCTTTAGAAATTTGAAATCTAACATTCATCACCGCATTATCATCATTATCAACTTCAATCCGTTCAACCTTATCCAGTTTTTTAATTAAAGATTGCGCCATAGTTGCTTTGTTAGCTTTGGCTCTAAACTTATCAATTAATAATTGGGTTGCCTTAATTTCTTTTTCTTGATTTTTCTGTGCTTGAAGTTGTTTTTCTTTTATTTCTCCACGTAATAATAAAAATTGTGAATATGGCTTCTTATAATCGTAAATTTTACCTAATGAAATTTCTATAGTTCGGTTAGTAATATTATCTAAAAACATTTTATCATGCGATACCAATACAATTGCTCCTGGATACCCCTTTAAGAAGTTCTCCAACCAAATTATAGATTCTATATCTAAGTGATTTGTTGGCTCATCTAATAATAAAATATCATTATTTTGAAGTAATAATTTAGCTAGCTCAATACGCATTCTCCAACCTCCAGAAAATGTATCAGTTAACTTATCAAAATCATCTCTTTGAAATCCTAATCCTTGTAATATTTTTTCAGTATTTCCTTTATAATTATAACCTCCCAATAATTCATAACGATGCGAAAATTCATTTAAATTAACCATTAAATCATGATAGTATTCACTCTCATAATCTGTTCTTTCTGCTAGTTCTACATTAATTCTATCTAATTTAGCTTCTAGTTGTTTAATTTCTTCAAAAGCTTCATACGCTTCTTCCAAAATTGTTCTTCCTTCAACAAAATCAATATCCTGACGTAAAAAACCAATACGGATATCCTTGTCAAAAGCCATAGTTCCACTAGAACTTTCAATATCTTTAGAAATTACTTTTAATAAAGTAGATTTCCCTGCACCATTTTTCCCTATCAATCCTATTCTATCTCCTTTATTCAATTTAAATGTGATTCCTGAAAACAAATCGGAACCGGCAAAAGAAACCGTTAAATTATGTACGTTAAGCATTTAATTATTTTAATTTTATGTAGTTTTGCGTTTTATCAAAATTCTTGCAAATTTACTATAAATTAAATTGGTACTGAATTAAAGTTTTTAGTTTTCTAAATATTATACATTGAATAACGTACAAACAAAGCATGTTTAAAAAAGGATCAAAGCTATATAGCATTATATTTAATAAATGCCCAAGGTGCCATGAAGGTGATTTTATGGAAGAAAAAAACATCTTTAACTTAAAAAAAGCATCAATAATGAAGGAAAGATGTCCAAAATGTAATTTAAAATACATGATGGAACCATCTTTTTATTATGGAGCTATGTATGTAACTTACGCATTAACTGTTGGTATTTCAATAATAACCTTCATAATATCTACGTTGGTTTTTAATTTAAGTATGATTGAAAGTTTTATACCAATTGTACTTGTGCTAATATTAACTTCACCAATATCATTAAGGTTTTCAAGAATAATTTGGATAAATATATTTGTACACTATGATCCAAATTCAATAAAATCTAAAACCGACTAATTGATATTTCTTTAGATAACTCAATATCGTTTTCTAAATAGTTGTATAACTCTTTTGAAGATTTAGGAGCAATCATTACTCCTCTTGTGCCTAAACCATTTAAAATGGCCAAAGAATGATATTTAGGATGTTTTCCAACTAAAGGTCTTCTATCTTTAACTGTTGGTCGAATTCCGGCAACATGGTCCACAATTTTATATGAAACATTAATAACGGTTTCAAGTTTTTCTATCAATTCTTTTTTTCCTGAATCTGTAGGCAGTGTAGTTTTATCCTTCCAATTAAATGTTGCTCCAACTTTAAAATAATTATCACCCAAAGGCATCACAAAAACTGATGCTTTAATCATAAAATCTACATTTAAATTAGGTGCATGAATTATTAATAATTCACCTTTAGCTTCTTGCATTGGTAAATAATTAAAAAATGGATTTTTAACCAACCCAAACCCTTCACAAAATACTACTTTTGATGCCTTAACATCATCATACTCCACGCCTATATCATTAATTTTTAAGCTCTTATAAATAAACTTATCCTTTCTAATTATGTTTTTATTTAATAAATAATCTCTATAATCATTAATTAGTTCTTTTGTATCTATGCGACCTGTATCTATTAACTTTCCAAACCCAAAATCCGATTCAACCCCTTCATACTTATTAAGTTCAATTTCAGGAATCATATATTGTGAAAGTAATGGTTTATCACAAGCTACAAACCAATTATTCTGCTCTTCAACAGATTTGAAAACTCGATAAATATCAACATCATAAATGTATTTCTTTTGAAAATCTCTTTCTAACGCTTTATAAAAAGGTATTGCAATTTCAAGTTGCTCAATTGCACTCCATACGGGTGTAAATCTTTTTAAAATTACAGGATTATACATTCCTCCAGCTACAATAGATGATTGCTGCGAATTATCTTCATAAACAACGTATGATTTATTATGTTTCTCTAATTCTCTTGAAAAAGCAAGCCCTGCTAGCCCTAAACCTACAATAATATAATCTACCTTCATCTTTAAACATTACTTTTTTAAACAAAAAAACTCTTGCAAAAGGCAAGAGTTTTTTTTATGTTTTTCAATAGAATTAGTAATTCCACATATCAAGCTCTTTGTTTCTAATATCATCTTTAATTTTATTAGATTCAAGTACTTGAAATAAAGAATTTCCTTTTACATATTCAGATATATCTCTATCTCCGTAAATATTTTCTTCTCTATAAATAATAGAACTAAATCTTCTAGCATTTAGTAAATGATCATAAGAAATTGGAAACGAAGAATTTTTTGGATTAAATACTTTCATATCGTGTAAAATATTTCTTGAATCTGGGAACCAAACCCAAAATAACGCCAATTGTTCAGTAATATCAATATCTTCTCTTCCCATGGTTTGAACATCTGGTGCAATAGGAGCAATACCTAATAGTCTATACTTCATTTCACCCTGTCTTTTGTCAAAATACCAAAGACCTTTAATTTTAAAACCTTCAATATCTTGAGATGTAAGATTTATCTTATCAACATATTCACTAATGTTAGTTGCCCCAGCATTTAACTCATCATAACCAGCATCAGTAGTATCTATTCTAAATAGTTTCCTATTGATTTCTGCCTTTGTCATTTTAGAATTAAAATATGAATCATCATAAACTTCAGTAATTTGATCATTTTTAATTCCTTTTAATAAAGTATCAAATAATGATCTTCTATTTCCTGAAACATTAGTTGTATCAACAGGATAATAATATGGTAAATTAATTTTTTCATTTAAATCAACATATTCCCATACCACTTTAGACCATAAAATATCTCTATCATCAACGTAACCATATTCTAATGGTTTATCATTATCAACTTTTTGTTGTTGAACAGTCTTTTTCCCAATATCAGAAGGTGTTTTGACATTTAATAAATTAGATTGAGCATTTATAACTTGCACCATTATTAACGCCAAAATAAAAATTCCAATATTTTTCTTAGTCATCATTTATTTCAATTTATTGAATTTCAACACTTACAGGTGAAGCATTTTTAATTTTATAAGTTGTATTTCCTACTAACGTAGATTTTACATCAAATATTGTAATAACATCTCCTCTTTTAGCTTTTGCAATAGCCTTCTTTGCTGATGAATTCATTTTATTACCTCTTACTACTACCGCTCCTTGACCAGGAACTTTAAGTGTAAATCCAGTAGTACTTAGTTTTAGGTCAAAATCAAAATCAGGTAATTCAGCACCAACTGTTGAGTTACCTAAACTTGTTTTAGGCATTTTTACAACACCCGATTGTTTTCTTACTGTACCTTGAGGTGAAGGAATATCTTTAATTCTAAAAGTTTGAGATGAGCTTACAGTTTTTCCATTTTGTAATTTTCCAGAAACATTAATTTTCACTTCTCTACCAGATGATGGTGTCATAATATATTTTCCTGAACCTGCAACTTTTCTTAATCCACCTGCTGTAGCTTTCACTAAATTATCAGCAATACCTGGAATTGAAATAGTCATTGGGTTTGGTACACCTCTGTAAACTACATTCATTTTATCTGCTGAAATAACCGCACTATTAGGTGTTGGTATAACTGCATAGCTTGAAGAAATTGGAATTTCAATTGCTTCTCCATTTTCTGTAAATACAAATTTTCCTTTTATATTATGTTCTCCAACATTTCCTGCTGGAAAATCTAATAATACTTGACCTTCTTTAATACTAGATTCAGGTAATTTAGAACCTCCTATTTCAACTAAATCAGCTTTTAAAGTTGGATCTTTTTTACCTAAATAAATTTTACCTGTAAACTTTTCTCCTTGAAAGAAAGCCGTTTTATCTGCAACAACAATTGCTTCAAAATTAGTTAAAGAAACATCACTTTCTAACTGACCTCCTAAAAGGCTTCCAAATATTTCAGATTGTGTAGTTTTAATATCTGTTTGCATTGATGTTAAATTGGTAACAGTAGAAATTAAAGGAAATCCTTCATATCTATTATTTAGCCAAGGTTGTTTTTGAATAGCATCTTTAATTTTTTGATCTGAAGTATCAAATCTTTTATTTATTGAGGCTACCAACGGGCTATTCTCCCCAATTAATTTAATAACACTATTTTTATACCCAGAGATATTATCTAAAAACTCTTGACCTGCCTTGGTGAAGGTATTATTTTTAAAGAAATGTTCATCTACAACTGCAGATTGGTCCATTGCTTCATAATTCTTTATATCTTCTTGTCCTTTAAGTAATAAAACTTTTTTAGCATTTAAATAATCATCAAATTCTTTTGATAACTTATCAACTTGCTTAGCCTTATCAAATAAAACACTATATTTTTCTGGTTGCTCACCTGCCTTTGTTGCTAAATTTGCAAGTATCTCTTTATTTTTTACTGTAGCAGTAACATTATTATCTGCTAATTTTTCATTCATAAAACCAAAAGCTGACAAAACCTCTTTGGACATATTCATTGCTAACATAGAAATAAATACTAAGTACATTAGGTTAATCATTTTTTGCCTTGGTGATAAATTACCTGAAGCCATTCTAATTAGTTTTTTAATTAATAAATTTAGTTTTTAAACTAATTATTTTTTTGGAGTCATAGCAGTTAACATACCTCCATAAACACCATTTAAAGATGATAAATTAGCTGTTAAAGATTCCATTTGTTCTTTTAACTTACCTGCATTTTCAGCCGCTTGTGAATTAATTTCGGTTTGTCTAGAAGTACTTTCTAATTGAACTTTATATAAACTATTTAATGATTCCATTTGTGAAGCAGCTAAAGATAATTGCTCACTATATTTATTGGTAGCTGCAATAGAGTCTACTGCAGGTGCTATATTTTCAGCAGCTCCTTTAAAGTTTCTAATGCTATCTCCTAAGCTTTGCATTAAGCTAGCATCTAATTTAGCATCTTTTAGCATATCATCTAACTTTTGAGATAAAACGCCTTGAGCCTCAAAAGCTTGTTTTTTATCTTTTTCTTTTTCCATTCCTCCTGTTAATTCAGGATATACTAAAGACCAGTCTAACTCATCATCTACAGGTTCAAAAGCTGAAATAGCAAAGATTACTGCTTCTGTTATTAAACCAATTGCTAACATTACCCCACCTGTTAAAAATCCGATATGGAAATGTGTTAGTTTAAAAAGAGCTCCTACAATAACTACAGATGCTCCAAGCCCGTAAGCCATATTAAATATTTTTTTTATTTTTTTACTCTGTGCCATAATTTAAATATTAAAGTTTGTTAATTGTTATTGGGTTGATTATTCTTTTATTAATTCAGTTCCTAAAAAATCTTGAACAGTTCTAAAACCTATAAAACTTCTTGCGGAATCGGAATATTCATAGTCACGAGTACTTACTTCTAAAAAATAAGCAACATCTTTCCATGAGCCTCCTCTAATTACTTTTCTATGATTTTTATCTTTTCCTACATTTGGATTCATTGTAGATGTAATATAATAGGATTCATCACTGTAAGTTGAATTTGTCCATTCAGCAACATTTCCTGCCATATTATATAATCCATAATCATTTGGAGGATATGATTTTGCTTCTACAGTATATAAAGCTCCATCTACAGCGTAATTACCTCTACTTGGTTTAAAATTAGCTAAAAAACAACCTCTATCTGATGTTGTATAAGGTCCTCCCCAAGGGTATGTTGCATTTTCCAATCCACCACGTGCGGCATATTCCCATTCAGCTTCTGTAGCCAATCTAAATTGAGGGATTAGGCTTGGTCTTCTTGTAGTACTTAAAAAATCATTTTTCTTTTTTGTTCTCCATCTACAAAATGCTTTAGCTTGAATCCAAGACACTCCAACTACTGGGTAATCATTAAATGCTTGATGGTAAAAATAATCCTGATGCATTGGATCATTATATGAATAATTAAAATCTCTTACCCAAACTGTAGTATCTGGATAAACTTTTATTACTTCTTGTTTTATAAAATCTCTTCTTTTTCCTTTTTTACGTGCTGCTGCTTCTTGATCTAACCAATAAAATTTAAATTTTAGTCTATCCACATCAAGCATTCTTCTACCTTCAAAACTATCCTCAATTGGTGTTAATACAGAATCAATCATAACCTCTGCATATTCTTCACTTGGAAATTGATTAACATTCCAAATAATTTCTTCATCCCAATTTAACATCTTTCCTTGTGTAGGAGAATTTAAATCACCAAGACTACCATAAGTTTTCATCATATATTTTTGATATGGTGACATATCTGTTGAGTCTATATTTAAAAACTGATAATCTTCTAAAACAGGCTCTCCCTCTACAGACATTAATTCTGAATATAAGGCTAATTCAGTTCTTACGATTGAATCTCTAACCCAGTAAACAAACTCTTTATATTCACTATTGGTAATTTCTGTTTCATCCATATAAACTGGACGAACTGTAACAGTTCTAGATGGGGAATTAAGTGAACCTGCAACATCTTCACTTTGTTTACCCATTGTAAAAGATCCTCCAGGTATATAGGTCATCCCTAGTGGTCTTTCAGAATGCCAACTATTTGAAGATCCAACTCCAACTAATTCACCTTGTTCATTAGATCCGCAACTAAGTACTAAAAAAACCAGTGAAATATACAATGATATTTTCTTCATATTAATTTTTTGTTCTGTTATGGTAAACGTATTACTAATTATTTTAAAATACAATAATATTTAATCAGTTTAAACTGTTAAAATTATATTTTATTATATATAATCTGAAAAATTATACCAACTTTTTTAATGTTCTTATCCATCTTTCAGGGATATCTTGATTACTTGCACTTATATAATCTTGATATGTACAAGGTATTAACGCATGTCTTTTAAATTTATTATTATTACTTATATCTATTTCCATCCACCATCTTCCACTTTTATGACTCTTATAAAAATGTAATATTTGATCTTCTATTGGAACAATAAACTTTTTATATTGATCTTTTAGACCAAAAGGATAATCATGAGCTCTATAATTATACCCCTCTATGAAATACCAAATCATTTGAGAAATTAATTGAGCCGTTTGATTTTTATCGTCAAAAATAGGATTATATTCAAAAATACCAAATGAGGAAACTTTATCACTTATTCCTGCATATCTGGAGATTGCACAAATTTCCGCTCCTGAAAGTCCATTAGGACCAGCATTTTTATTTGCTGGAGCATAAGAATTTTTAATAGAGGATATATCTACACTAACAATATCAGCATCTCTTAATATTGGTTCAACAATTTTAATATCGTTTACTAGTTCTCCTAATCTGTGCGTTTCAAAAAACAAGCTATCTAACAAATCTAATTCATCTTGTGAATTAAAATAGGTTTGATACCCTAAATTGCAAAAATTAAATAAATTATTAGGTTCGTTCATTACAACCTTACTCAAATATGAGTTTGAAGCTAATTCATCTTCTATTGAACCTAAATCAAACTTATTATCAACCGCAACAATATTTACTGTCTGCTCTAATTTATCATATGCTCTATAATTTGCATATGTTAAATCCTGACCTCCACCAATAATTATTGGGATAATTTTATTTTTTATCAAATATTCGAGTGATTCACCCAAGGCAAAATAAGTATCTTTAATTGTATGCCCTTCAACTATATCTCCTAAATCCACCACATTAACTGGCCAATTTCCAGGATATAATTTATATAATTCTTTACGGATTTCGTTAAGATTTGTACCTGTACCGTTATTTCCAACGGAACCTCTTCCGTCCAAAACACCGATAATTGCAATTTTTTTATTTATTAAATCAGGTTGACTACTCTTATCTGAATATATATCAATGCATTGTCCAAATGTGCGGTCGGACTGCATTTCTATAAAAGATAATATAGAATTATCAACGGGATTTAAGTAATCGAAATTCATTCTAAGGGGTTAAAGCACTATTTCGGACGGCAAGATAACTAAAAATCTTATTTCTTTTTAGTTTTTCTTTTAGTAGTTTTCTTTTTTGGTGCTTTTTTTTCTATTATTCCTTTCACTTCTTCTAGAGTTAGCTTGGTCGCATCAACGGTTTTTGGTAATTCTATTTTTATTTTACCTTTTAAAATATTAAATCTTCCCCAACGTGCCTTTTCAACTCTAATACCTTCTTCTTCCCAATTGTGGATTACTTTTTCAATTTCTTTTCTTTTTTTGTCTTCAATTAATTCAACCAAATTTTCTCTGGTAAGATTATCAAAATCGTATTTTTTATTAACATTAATAAACATACTATTCCATTTTATAAATGGCCCAAACCTTCCTACTCCTTTTTGAATTGGTAAATCTTCATATGTTCCAATAGGTGCGTCTGCTTCTTGTTTTTCTTTAATTAACTCAATAGCTCTGTTTAAATCAACAGACATTGGGTTCTCATCTCTTGGAATAGACACAAACATTTTATCAAATTTAATGTACGGGCCAAATCGTCCACTTGCAACTATTACATCAACATCTTCATATTCACCAATGGTTTTAGGAAGTTTAAATAAATCCATTGCCTCTTCATAGGTAATTGTTGTTAAGGTTTGATCTCCTTGTAAGCTCGCAAATTTTGGTTTTTCCTCGTCTGTAGCTTCTCCAATTTGAACCATTGCTCCAAACCTACCTAACCTAGCGTATACATTTTTACCGCTATCAGGATCAATTCCTAACAAACGTTCTCCTTTAGCTCTTTCTGCATTTGCTGCAACATCTTCAACTATTGGGTGAAACGTTTTATAAAAATCTTTAATCATTTCAATCCAATCTTCCTTTCCTTCAGCAATATCATCAAATTCAGATTCAACCTTAGCCGTAAATCCAAAATCTAACACGTTTGAAAAGTTTTCAACTAAAAAATCGTTTACAATATTTCCAATATCAGTTGGAACAATTTTCCCTTTATCCGAACCTACTTTTTCTGTTAATACTTCAGAAACAACCTTATCGTTACTTAATATAATTTGAGTATAATCTCTATCTACTCCATCAATTGCTCCTTTCACAACATATTCTCTTCTTTGAATAGTTGAAATTGTTGGCGCATAAGTAGATGGTCTTCCGATCCCTAGCTCTTCTAATCTCTTAACTAAAGAAGCTTCAGTATATCTGTAAGGTGGTCTTGAATAACGTTCTGTGGCAATAATATTCTCATTAGAAAGCAAATCTCCAATTGTTAAATTTGGTAACATACCATCTTGCTCTTCATCTTCATTATCGGTTCCTTCTAAATATACTTTTAAGAAACCATCAAACTTTATCATTTCACCATTTGCAGTGAAAATTGTTTTATTATTTGAATTAGAAATTTTAACATTCGTTCTTTCCAATTGAGCATCACTCATTTGTGAAGCAAGCGTTCTTTTCCAAATCAAATCATATAATCTGTCCTGATCATAATCAACAGAAACAGTATGAGTACTCATATCAGTAGGTCTAATAGCCTCATGCGCTTCTTGTGCACCTTTAGTTTTATTACTAAAACTTCTTGGCTTGCTATATTCCGCTCCATATGAAGATGTAATTTCTTCTTGTGCATTAATTTTTGCATCATCAGATAAATTTACACTATCTGTTCTCATATAGGTTATTAAACCTGCTTCATATAATCGTTGCGCCATCATCATTGTTTTGGCAACTGGAAAATATAATTTTCTTGAAGCTTCTTGCTGCAAGGTAGATGTTGTAAAAGGCGCTGCAGGAGACTTTTTTGCTGGCTTTTTCTGTAAATCATCAACTTTAAAATCAGCCGCAATACAAGAATTTAAAAATGCTTCTGCATCTTTCTTTGTTTTAAAATTCTTTGGTAAATTAGCTTTAAACTTTTTCCCTTCTGAATTTGAAAATTCTGCTACTACTTTATAAGATGCAACTGGTTTAAAACTTGTAATTTCTCTTTCTCTTTCAACAATTAATCTAACTGCTACAGATTGTACCCTTCCGGCAGATAAACCTCCTTTTATTTTTCTCCAAAGTACAGGTGATAATTCATACCCCACCAACCTATCCAACACTCTTCTTGCTTGTTGAGCATTAACTAAATTGTAATCTATACTTCTTGGATTCTCAACAGCTTTTAATATTGCTTTTTTTGTAATTTCGTGAAAAACAATACGTTTTGTGTTAGTATCTTTTAGTTTTAACTGCTCAAATAAGTGCCAAGCAATTGCTTCTCCCTCGCGATCCTCATCCGAAGCCAACCAAACTGTATCAACTTTCTTTGCTAAATCTTTCAGTTTTTTTACAACTGCCTTCTTATCAGTAGAGACTATATATTTAGGCATAAAATCGCCTTCAACATCAATTCCTATTTCTTTAGATGGTAAATCTGCAATATGTCCAAAACTAGATTCTACTTGAAAATCTTTTCCCAAAAATTTTTCTATTGTTTTTGCTTTTGCAGGTGACTCTACTATTACCAAGTTTTTTGCCATAAATATTCTCTTTTTAGATAAAATACACCATTCAGATATTTGGTGTTTTAGGTTTGCAAATGTATATAAGATTTTTAAAACTTATCAAATACAATTTACAAAAAAACAGAAAAGCAGGCTGTAGAGCCTGCTTTTACTAACTAAATAAATTATTAATTTAAATGAAACTCACTCAATAAATCAATGCTTTCACCTGAATATTTGTATTGATAAAGTGTATTATCACCTATTAACAACAAATTATTTTCCATTGGAATTACATCAAAAGTATTTATATTTTTAAAAGTATTTATTAATTTAAGCTCTTCAACATTTTCTTTATTGTACACCTTTAATCCTGAAGTACCATCACATATAAAAAGTAAATCATCCTTTATTCCCAAGCCGTATGGGTTGTCCATAGAATAAGATTTAACGTGTTCAATATTATAAATATCAGAAACATCTACAATTTCTAAACTACTATCAAATGCACCACAAAAATTCCCAGCTCTTAGCGTAATATACGCATATTTATCATCAACTACAACAGGATCACAAGCTGTACCGTGCTGAAATTCTGACACAAATTGAGGTGAGCCCGGTTTTGAAATATCATAAATATACATTCCACTCATACTTCCCAAAAATAATTGATCTCCTCTATTAAAGATAGTTTCAATATCAAAACCCGCATGAACATCATTTAATTCTCTAGGTTTTTCTAAATTCGAAATATTAAAAATATTTATATTATGACTATCAACCGCATATAAATATTCATCAACAATTTTAAATCTTGCTAAAGAACCTCCTTGCCCAGTTGATTCTGAAGAAGCTAAAGCAAAAGTATTATCAAAAAACACCCCTCCTGTATTATAATCATTTTTCACATCTTCAATATTTCTTCGTTCTTGAGAAATATCCCAACCTACAATAATTTCATTTTGAGTATTATCTCCCTCTCCGTAATCAACAATTAAATTATCTACTAAAGGCATTGGAACATACCAAGGAAACACATCTTCTAATCTAGCTACTTCAAAAATGTTATTTAAATCTGAAATGTCAAAAACCACTAAATCCATTAAACTATCGGCATATAAAAAATCGCCTTTAATCTCCATGTCTTTATTGGCTATAATTTTAATAAATGCTTTTTTAACAGGTTGAGCTGGATTGGAATTATCTATAATATGAATTCCTTTTTCAACATCATTAACCAATACAAGATTTTTATATGCGTATATTTTCCCTGATTCATCAATTGGTCTTGGAGCTATTATATCAACAGAACTTCTTAAAGCTTTGAGCGACATATACTCCGCTTTTGCAACATTTACGGTTTCAAGATTATCATCTTTTTCATTACACGAAAGCATAAATAAAAGTGTTGCAAAAATTAAAAAAATATTTTTAGTTTTCATTTTAGTTTGGTTTAGTAGTTAATACTATCATCAATTTGTATTTTAGAACAAGCCTACCTTATTAATACGTGTAAATTCTTTAAAACGCTACACAAAATTATATATTTTTAATTTACCATCTGAATATCAACATTTAACCCTCCAAAAACAAGGGATTAATCACTTTTAAAAATACAATTTGAAAATGTTAATTTTCTGCCAATATGTCATATTTTAGAAAAATTGGTTATATCTTTGCAATCCAATAAAAAAATAATGGGTAGCGAAAAAGTTATAGAAGAAAAAAAGCAAGGACAAGCGCTTTTAACGGATAAGATAGATGGAAACCATAAAAAACTTTATATAGAAAGTTATGGTTGCCAAATGAATTTAAATGACACAGAAATTGTTGCTTCAATACTTTCAAAGGAAGGTTACAATACCACTCATTTACTGGAAGAAGCCGATCTTGTTTTGGTAAATACTTGTTCTATTAGAGAAAAGGCAGAACAAACCGTTCGTAAACGTTTGCAAAAATATAATGCTGTAAAAAAAATAAACCCAACAATGAAAGTTGGTGTTTTAGGTTGTATGGCTGAACGTTTAAAAACTAAATTTTTAGAAGAAGAAAAAATAGTTGATTTGGTTGTTGGACCAGATGCTTATAGAGATTTACCTAATTTATTAGAAGAAGTTAGTGAAGGGCGTGACGCCGTAAATGTTATTTTATCTAAAGAAGAAACTTACGGAGATGTTTCTCCTGTAAGATTAAATAGTAATGGTGTTTCAGCATTTGTTTCAATTACTAGAGGTTGTGATAATATGTGTACTTTTTGCGTTGTACCATTTACTCGTGGACGTGAAAGAAGTAGAGACCCGAAAAGCATTTTAGAAGAAATAAGAGGTTTAGTAGCCAATAATTATAAAGAAATAACTTTACTGGGCCAAAATGTAGATAGCTACCTTTGGTATGGTGGTGGATTAAAAAAAGATTTTAAAAACGCCTCAGAAATAGCTCAAGCAACAGCTGTTGATTTTGCTCAATTATTAGATTTAGCAGCCACTGAATTTCCAAAAACCCGTTTTCGTTTTTCAACATCTAATCCTCAAGATATGAGTTTAGATGTTATCCACACAATGGCAAAACACGAAAACATATGTAAATACATACATTTACCTGTTCAATCTGGAAGTACTTCTGTTTTAAACAGAATGAACAGACAACATACCCGTGAAGAATATATAGAATTAGTTGATAATATTAGAAAAATATTGCCAGACTGTGCCTTATCACAAGATATGATTACAGGTTTTTGTGGTGAAACAGAAGAAGAACACAAGGATACCTTAAGTTTAATGGAATATGTAAAATACGACTTCGGTTTTATGTTTGCCTATTCTGAAAGACCAGGAACACCTGCCGAAAAACGTATGATAGACGACGTTCCAATTGAAGATAAGAAAAGGAGATTGAATGAAATAATTCAATTACAACGTAGTCATGGTATGCTTAGAATGCAGGAATTTATTGGTAAAAAATATGAAGTTTTAATTGAAGGAACTTCAAAAAAATCTGATTTACATTGGAAAGGGCGAAATTCACAAAATGCTATGGTAATTTTTGAAAAAGGAGACGAACAAATTGGTGATTTTGTTAATATTATAGTTGAAAATTGTACATCTGGAACGCTATTAGGAAAAAGAATTTAAGATTATGGAATCACTGCAGGTAATTAAACAACGATTTGGAATTATTGGAAACGATGCTCATTTAAATCGTTCATTAGAAAAGGCAATAAGAGTAGCCCCTACTGATATTTCAGTTTTAGTTACAGGAGAAAGTGGTGTTGGTAAAGAAAATATCCCTAGAATAATTCATAATTTATCGCATAGAAAACACGCCAAATATATTGCTGTAAACTGTGGAGCAATTCCTGAAGGAACCATAGACAGTGAACTTTTCGGACATGAAAAAGGGGCTTTTACCGGTGCCACAGCTACCAGAAATGGCTATTTTGAAGTGGCTGATGGTGGGACAATATTTTTAGATGAAGTAGGTGAACTACCATTAACTACTCAGGTAAGACTGCTTAGAGTTTTAGAAAATGGCGAATTTATTAAAGTAGGTTCTTCTAAAGTTCAAAAAACAGATGTTCGCATAGTAGCTGCAACTAATTTAAAAATGCAGGAAGCCATTAACAAAGGTAAATTTAGAGAAGATTTATATTACAGATTAAGCACTATTGAAATTGATTTACCACCATTACGTGAACGATTGGGAGATATTCATTTATTATTTAGAAAATTTGCCTCCGATTTTGCGCAAAAATATAAAATGCCTACAGTTAGATTAACTGACGATGGTGTTAAACTTTTAGAAAATTACAGCTTCCCTGGAAATATTCGTCAACTAAGAAATATTGCTGAACAAATATCTGTAATTGAAGAAAACAGAATAGTTTCATCTGAAGGGTTGTTACAATATTTACCTAATAAAGGAACAAACCTTCCTTCTGTTATTGGCAGCAACAATTCTAAAAGTGATTTTGCAAGTGAACGAGAAATTATGTATAAAATCTTGTTTGATATGCGAAATGATATCAATGATTTAAAAAAACTTACTTTAGATTTATTAAAAGGGAAAGACACGTCAGAAGTTCAAGAAGAAAACAAAAAATTGATTCAAAAAATTTACCAAGAAAAATCTTTTAAAGAACAAGATAATCAAGTAGAAGTAGTTAGAATTAATGAAAAATATACAGACACTGAAGATTTTCATTTTGCAGAAACCATTGATTCTGACGAAAGTTTATCAATACAAGAAAAAGAAATTGAATTAATTAAAAAATCATTAGAACGAAATAATGGTAAAAGAAAACTCGCAGCAAAAGAACTAGGAATTTCAGAAAGAACATTATATCGTAAAATAAAACAATACGATTTGTAGTTTAATAATTAACTTTGAACTCAAAAATATTAAAAACACTAAAAACATTAAATGAAAAAAATTGGTATAACCTTAGCTCTACTAGTAAGTTTTACGCTTGTTAAGTGTGGTATTTATTCATTTACCGGTACAAATATTAGTCCCGATGTAAAAACTATTCAAATAGATTTTTTCCCTAATAATGCAGTTTTGGTTGAGCCTTCTTTAAGTCAAACATTTACAACCGATTTTAGAGATTTATTTGATACTCAAACCAATTTAACATCAGTTAGTTCTGGCGGTGATTTACAATTTGAAGGTGAAATTACTGGCTACAAAATTAATCCAATGACTGCTACTGCTGAGCAAACTGCAGCGCAAAATAGATTAACAATTACTGTTAATGTTCGTTTTTTCAATAATAAAAATGAAGATGACAACTTTGAAACAACATTTTCTCATTATTATGATTTTGATGGAAGTTCACAATTAGTAGGAGGTTTATTGGATGATGCTTTTGATGAAATAATTGAACGAATTACCCAAGATATTTTTAATGCTTCTGTAGCTAAATGGTAAATTTATGAATAATAATGAGTTTTCTTTATTAATGCAAGACCCAACAACAATAGACGTTTCAAAAACCGAAAAATTGGATGCAATTATAAATGAATATCCTTATTTTCAATTGGCAAGAGCGCTCCAATTAAAAGGTTTAAATAATACTAATAGTTTTAAATATAATGAATCATTAAAAAAGACGGCGGCACATACTATAGATCGTTCAGTGCTTTTTAATTTTATTACGTCATTAAATCTATCAAATAAATCTTCAAACAACGAAATTATTTTAGAAGAAATAGAAGTTATAGAACCTATAACTGTTGAAGTTTTTCATAAAAAAGAAAATATTACACCTAAGCAAAAAAAACAAATTGTAACAATTAAACCTAAATTAAAGGAAGATAACAATAAAAAAAGCGCTTCTGAAATTTTAGAAATAGGCAAACCTTTAAATTTTAAGAGTTCAGAGCCACATTCATTTAATGAATGGATGCAATTAGCTTCAAAAAAACCAATTATTAGAGAACATTCAATAAAAAAAGAACCATTAAAACCTAATAAAAGTAGTTTAATTGAAAAGTTTATAAAAACAAACCCAAAAATTAAACCTTTAGATAAAAACGCTATAAACAAAGACGTTTCAAAAGAAAGCTCATCTGAAAATGATAGCTTAATGACCGAAACTTTAGCTAAAGTTTATCTAGAACAAAATAAATTTGAAAATGCAATAAAAGCTTACCGCATTTTAAGTTTGAAATATCCAGAAAAAAGTGGTTTCTTTGCAGACCAAATTAAAGCAATAAATATTTTACAAAAAAATAAGTCATGACGTATACATTATTTCTAGTTCTGATTATGATAGTAGCATTCTTGCTAATATTAATTATTATGGTTCAAAACCCTAAAGGAGGAGGATTATCTTCTTCGTTTGGAGGCGGTGGTACACAATCTTTAGGTGGTGTGCAAAACACTACTAACTTTTTAGATAAAAGTACTTGGACTCTTTCAATAGCTTTATTAGCTCTAATCCTTTTATCTAACTTTGCTGCTCCTAAAGTAAATGCAGTTGATACAAGTTCAGAAATTGAAAATACTATTGAAAATCGTGAAGTACAAGATACACCTGCACAGCCTATGGCTCCAGAAACACAAGATAGTGTACAATAATTCTTTACTAAGATTTTAAAAAAAATGCCAACGTGTCACACACATTGGCATTTTTTTTTGTTTTTTTTCTTCAAATAGTACTTTTGTCAGTTTTAAAGAATTGGCACGTTTTTGGGAAGCTAATCTTCCTAATTAATAATTTATAAACCAAAAAACATGAGTAAAATAAATATCAAACCGTTAGCCGATAGAGTTTTGGTGGAACCTCTACCTGCAGAAACAACAACAGCTTCAGGATTAATTATTCCAGATTCAGCAAAAGAGAAACAACAAAAAGGAACTGTTTTAGCAGTTGGTAACGGAACTAAAGACGAGCCAATGACTGTTAAAGTTGGTGACACTGTTTTATACGGAAAATATGCTGGTACTGAAATTGATGTAGAAGGTACAGAGTACTTAATCATGAGAGAAAGTGATATTTTAGCAATTGTTTAATTTTTAAAAAATTAGCTTAAAATAATTAATAACTAACAAATAGCCAATGGCAATTAGCCTATAGCTCTTTTGAAAAAAAACATAAAAAATGGCAAAAAATATAATTTTTGATATAGAAGCACGTGACGGATTAAAACGTGGAGTTGATGCTTTAGCAAACGCTGTTAAAGTAACTTTAGGACCAAAAGGAAGAAATGTTGTAATAGGAAAAGCATTTGGAGGACCTGCAATAACTAAAGATGGTGTAACTGTAGCAAAAGAAATTGAACTTGAAGATCCCCTTGAAAATATGGGAGCTCAAATGGTAAAAGAAGTAGCTTCTAAAACCAACGATTTAGCAGGTGACGGAACAACAACAGCTACTGTTTTAGCACAAGCTATTGTTAAGGAAGGATTAAAAAATGTAGCAGCCGGTGCAAATCCATTAGATTTAAAACGTGGAATTGACAAAGCTGTTGAAGCAATTGTTGAAAATTTAAGAGCACAATCTCAAGAAGTTGGAAACAAATCTGATAAAATAAAACAAGTTGCATCAATTTCAGCAAATAATGACGAAGCTATTGGAGATTTAATTGCTCAAGCTTTTGAAAAAGTTGGAAAAGAAGGTGTAATAACTGTTGAAGAAGCAAAAGGAACTTCTACTTATGTAGATATTGTTGAAGGAATGCAATTTGATAGAGGTTATTTATCTCCTTATTTTGTTACTAACACAGACAAAATGTTAACGGATTTAGAAAATCCTTACATTCTTTTATTTGAGAAAAAAATAACAAATCTTAAAGATTTATTACCAATATTAGAACCTGTAGCACAAAGCGGAAAACCATTATTAGTAATTGCTGAAGATGTTGAAGGTGAAGCTTTAGCTACTTTAGTAATGAATAAATTACGTGGTGCTTTAAAAATTGCTGCTGTAAAAGCTCCTGGATTTGGAGATCGTAGAAAAGCAATGTTAGAAGATGTCGCTATCTTAACTGGAGCTACTGTTATTTCTGAAGAAAGAGGTTTAACTTTAGAAAAAGCTACTTTAGATATGTTAGGTACTGCTGAAAGAGTTACAATTGATAAAGACAATACAACTATTGTAAATGGTGCAGGTGATGCAGATATGATTAAAGCAAGAGTTGCTCAAATTAAATCTCAAATAGAAACTACTACTTCAGACTACGATAAAGAAAAACTGCAAGAACGTTTAGCTAAATTAGCTGGTGGAGTTGCTGTTTTATATGTTGGTGCTGCAAGTGAAATTGAAATGAAAGAGAAAAAAGACAGAGTTGATGATGCATTACATGCTACTCGTGCTGCTGTTGAAGAAGGTATTGTTGCAGGTGGTGGTGTTGCTTTAGTTAGAACTATTGAAGTATTAAAATCAATTACTACAGATAGTTTAGATGAAGTAACAGGAATTAAAATTTTAGCAAGAGCTATTGAAGAGCCATTAAGACAAATTGTTGAAAATGCGGGAGGTGAAGGTTCTGTTGTTGTAGCAAAAGTATTAGAAGGAAAAGGTGATTTTGGTTACAATGCTAAAACTGAAGAATACACTAATATGTTAAAAGCTGGTATTATAGATCCTACTAAAGTAACACGTGTTGCTCTAGAAAATGCAGCTTCGGTTGCTGGAATGATTTTAACTACGGCTTGTACATTAGTTGACATTAAAGAAGATGCTCCTGCCGGTGGAATGCCTCCTATGGGTGGTGGAATGCCAGGTATGATGTAAAAAACAATTATTTTTTATATAAAAAAGCTTTACAGAAATGTAAAGCTTTTTTTATTTTTATTGTATCCTGATATAAAATAGTTTAATTCACTTAATTTAGTCTTATAAGGTATAAACAATTTATATCAAGCTAACCATACCTCTTTTAAGCATCTAAAATTTAAACTCATTAATAATGAACACAAAAAATAATTCATTTAAATAATATTAAATATTTTTTAAATTTACCAAGTCCTTAAATTCAAATTTCAAACAAATTTTAAGTACTTTTGTTCATTCTAAAAAAATATAAATTTCCCTAATGAGCACCAACGAAAGCATAACAAACATTGAAGATTGCAGAGAACTATTAAAAAAGGAAATTAAAACATTTCCTGATTGGCCAGAAAAAGGAGTTAATTTTAAAGATGTACAAAGTATTTTATACAAACCAGAATTAGCTACACTTACTTCACATTATTTACAAGAATTACTTCCAAAACAAGGGGCAGATTTTTTATTCAATAAAATATTATGTTTTGATGCTAGAGGTTTTTTATTTGGATTTGATTTAGCAAAAGCATCCAAAACTCCAATGATTTTAGCTAGAAAACCGGGAAAACTTCCTGGTGAAATAATTACACAAACTTTTGAAAAAGAATATGGTACGGATGAAATTCAAGTGCAAAAAGGCTTAATTAATCCTGGAGATAAAGTTTTAATACATGATGATTTATTAGCTACAGGAGGCACGGCTACTGCTGCTGCAGAGATTATCTTAAAATGTGGCGCAGAAATAGCTGGATTCAATTTCATAATGGATTTATCCTTTTTACCAGGGAGAGAAGCACTTCAAAAATATGTAAGTAATGATAAAATAAAAGCATTACTAACTTTCTAAAACAAAAAAGGGCCTATTTAGTATACTAAATAGGCCCTTTTTTGTTTTTATAGGAAAACGAACTAGGCTTTACATTCGCAACTTCCCGGTTCACAATGTGAACATTCTTTTTGCATTTTAGCAACTTCTTTTTCACAAACACATTCACCTGGTTCACATTTACAATCTCCTCCATCTATACATTTACAGTTATCTGCATGCTTAGCTTCTTTCTTTGAGGATTTTTCTTTTAAATCCATTTTACAAACTGGACACGAACCTTTTTCAGCATATATTTTTCCTTTTTCACAATCCATTGGACATTGATAAGCTAATTCTGCAGAACTACCTTCTTTTGAATGATCGTGATTTTCATGATTCATTTCTCCTTTTTTTGAATCTTTACAAGAAGTAAACATCAATGAAACAGATAACACTAATGTTAAAACAAAAATTATTTTTTTCATACTTTAATTTCTAAATTTAGATTATTTATTTGCCTAAAATACTAAAAATTATGTATTCTTATTTTTTATTATAATTTTTTGATAGTAATTAAAGGAGTAAGTAAAGTAAATAAGAACAATAGATTAAGTTATCTGTGTATAAAAAAACCTCAATTATTATTTGGCTTTTCAACAAATAATAATGAATATAACATAAACAAAACTGCATAAATCCTAAAAACTTAACAAGAAAAATTAGGACTGTTTTATTATTATATGCCAAAGAGTTTTATTTTTGCAAAAAATCATAAATAAAATGAATACACCTCTACTAAAAGAATCTGTAAATAATATTTTTAAAAGACATTCAAGTAATGAAAAAACACTACAAGAAATATGTGATCTTTTAAAACAAAATATTAGTTATTATAATTGGGTGGGATTCTATTTTAAAAATGGAAATAAAGAAGAACTTAAGCTCGCACAATTTGCAGGTGAACTTACCGAGCATACTATTATTCCTTTTGGTAAAGGAATTTGCGGACAAGTTGCTGTTAGTAATAAAAATTTTGTTGTACAAGACGTTTCTAGTCAAGATAACTATATTTCTTGCGGATGGAAAGTGAAAAGTGAAATTGTAATTCCAATTTTTGTAAAAAACAAAAACATTGGTCAGATTGATATTGATTCGCATTCCGTAAACCCTTTTACAAAAGAAGATGAGGTTTTATTAGAATTCATTTGCGAAAAGGTATCTCAAATTTTATAATTGAATTTTAATATAAAACTACACCTAAAATATTAAAGAAAATACTTCGTTTTATAAAAAAAGGAATAAATAAATTGTTTAATTATCAACGAAAGAAATTTTACACCATAAATTATAATGAATTTGTTGAAAAGTTTAATATAAAAGTTAAAAAAACAACTAAAATTCACCTTAAATTATATTGTTTAAGCTATTGATAATTATTAGCTTTGCGCAAAAGCAACAACACTACAAATGAATACAACTAAAAAGGCAAAATCTGCACTAATTTCAGTCTTTCATAAAGATGGATTAGCGCCAATTGTTAACAAATTAAACGAATTAGGAATTACAATTTATTCTACAGGTGGAACTGAAAGTTTTATTAAAGAACTAGGAATAGATGTTATCCCTGTTGAAGACTTAACCTCTTACCCTTCTATATTAGGTGGAAGAGTTAAAACTTTGCACCCAAAAGTATTTGGAGGAATTTTAAACAGACGTGAAAATGAAGGTGATCAAAAACAAATTGAAGAATTTGAAATTCCTGAAATTGACATTGTAATTGTAGATTTATATCCTTTTGAAAAAACTGTAGCAAGTGGTGCTCCTGAACAAGATATAATTGAAAAAATTGATATTGGTGGTATTTCTTTAATTAGAGCTGCTGCTAAAAACTTTAAAGATGTAATCTGTGTATCTTCTATGGATCAATACAGTGAATTTTTAAATATTATTTCTGAAAACAACGGTGCTACAACAATTGAACAACGTAAATTATTTTCAGCAAAATCATTTGCAGTTTCTAGTCATTATGATACAGCAATATTTAATTATTTAAATGATGACCAACCAACTTTTAGACAAAGTTTTGATACTGTAAAACAATTACGTTATGGTGAAAACCCACATCAAAAAGGGTATTTCTATGGTGATTTAGGAGAATTATTTGACCAATTACATGGAAAAGAATTATCCTTCAACAATCTTTTAGATGTTGATGCTGCGGTAAACCTAATTAAAGAGTTTAAAGGTGAAGCGCCTACTTTTGCTATTTTAAAACACAATAACGCTTGTGGGTTTGCGCAAAGAGATACTTTAGCTCAAGCTTATGTTGACGCTTTAGCTGGAGATCCTACTTCTGCTTTTGGAGGTGTATTAATTGCAAATAAAGAAATTGATGAAGCAACCGCAACTGAAATTCACAGTTTATTTTGTGAGGTTGTAATTGCGCCTTCTTATTCAGATGCTGCTTTAAAAATCTTAAAAGGAAAGAAAAACAGAATCATCTTAATTCAAAAAGACGTTGAATTTCCTAATATTAGTTACAGAACTGCATTAAATGGTGTATTAGCACAAGAACCAAATAATGTAACAGATACTAAAGAAGGATTAAAAAACGTTACTAAAAGAATAGTTTCTGATAATGAAATTGAAGATCTTTTATTTGCTTCAAAAATATGTAAGCATACAAAATCGAACACAATTATTTTAGTTAAAAATAAACAATTGTGTGCTGGTGGTACAGGACAAACTTCACGTGTTGATGCTTTAGAACAAGCAATTGTAAAAGCAAAAACATTTAATTTCGACCTAAATGGAGCGGTAATGGCCAGTGATGCTTTTTTCCCTTTTCCTGATTGTGTAGAAATTGCTGGAAAGCAAGGAATTAAAGCTGTGATTCAACCTGGAGGCTCAATAAAAGACCAATTATCTATTGATTATTGCAATGATAATAATATTGGAATGGTTTTCACAGGAACACGTCATTTTAAACACTAATTTCACTAACTTTGTGAAGTTAAATTAAAAATTAAAAAACAATTAAAAAAATATGGGTTTTTTCGATTTTATGACCGAAGACATTGCCATTGATTTAGGTACTGCAAATACACTAATTATTCATGATGGTAAAGTTATAGTTGATGCTCCTTCAATTGTTGCAAGAGATAGGACTACTGGAAAAATAATTGCAACTGGAAAAAAAGCCAGTTTAATGCAAGGAAAAACTCATGAAAATATAAAAACAATTAGACCTCTTAAAGATGGTGTAATAGCTGATTTTGAAGCTTCGGAGCAAATGATAAAAGAATTTATCAAAAACATTCCAAGCATTAAAAAACGTTTTTTCACTCCATCTTTAAGAATGGTTATTTGTATTCCTTCTGGTATTACTGAAGTTGAAAAACGTGCTGTAATAGATTCTGCTGAACATATGAATGCTAAAGAAATTTATCTTATTCATGAACCAATGGCAGCCGCTATAGGTATTGGTATTGATACTATGCAACCAAAAGGAAATATGATAATTGATATAGGTGGTGGTACAACAGAAATTGCAGTAATTGCTTTAGGCGGAATTGTTTGCGACAAGTCTGTTAAAGTTGCTGGTGATGTTTTCACTGCTGATATTGCTTATTATATGAGAACACAACATAACCTTTATGTTGGAGAACGAACTGCTGAAAAAATTAAAATTCAAATTGGAGCAGCAACTGAAGATTTAGAAACTCCTCCGGAAGATATGCTTGTTCAAGGTCGTGATTTATTAAGCGGAAAACCTAAACAAGTTCAAGTATCATTTAGAGAAATTTCAAAAGCTTTAGACAAATCTATTTTAAGAATTGAAGACGCTGTTATGGAAACATTATCTAAAACACCTCCAGAATTAGCAGCAGATATTTACAATACAGGAATATATTTAGCAGGTGGAGGTTCTATGTTACGTGGTCTTGATAAAAGATTATCTAGAAAAACTGATTTACCTGTTTATGTAGCTGAAGATCCTTTAAGAGCAGTTGTTAGAGGTACAGGAATAGCTTTAAAAGACCTAAACAAATACAAAAATGTATTAATGAAATAATACAACTTTACTTCTAGTTAATATATGCAGCAATTAATTTATTTCTTTAGAAAATTTAAATATTTTCTGCTATTTGTACTTTTGGAAATAGTTGCATTTATTTTTACAATTCAACATCATTCATATCATAAAAGTAAATTCATAAATTCCGCTAATTCAATTACCGGAGGAATTTACAATTCTGCAAATTCAGTGCAAGAATTTTTTCAACTAAAAAAAGATAATCGCTTGTTAATTGAAGAGATTACAACCTTAAAAAATTCAATTAATACTGTAAACATTAACAAAACTAGAGACAGTTTCAAATTATACAATTCAGATAAGTTCAGACAAAAATACCAGTACACTTTTGCTAAAGTAATTAACAATAATTTTACAAATAGAAATAACACCCTAACTATAAATAAAGGTTTAAACCAAGGTGTTACTTCAGATTTAGGTGTAATAAATAGCAATGGTATTATTGGAGTTACAAATAGTACTTCAAAAAACTATACTACTGTTCTTTCAATATTAAATAATAGTTCTAAGATTAATGCTCGTTTAAAAAACAGTAATCATTTTGGAACATTAACATGGGATGGTGAAGATTACAATATTTTGCAACTTATTGATATTCCTAGACAGGCACAAATAAAAAATGGAGACACCATTATTACTGGTGGAAAGTCAGCCATTTTCCCTGAAGGAATAAATATTGGAATAGTTAATAGTTTTAAGTTTGAAAATAACCAATACAAAACAATTAATATTGAATTATTTAATGATATGAGCAACTTAGGGTATGTTCAAATTGTAAAAAATCTGGAGAGAACTGAACAATTAACCCTCGAAAAAGAAAGCGCTAATGAATAATTCAATTTTAAAAAATTCTTTTCGCTTTATTTTATTAGTAATTGTTCAAGTACTTGTATTAAATAATTTAAATTTATTTGGCTTCCTAAATCCAATGATATACATCATTTGGGTTTTCCTATTCCCTATTAGAAAAAGTAAATCTTTATTTTTAATTTTAAGTTTCTTATTAGGTTTAACTATAGATTTTTTTTCAAACTCAGGAGGAATTAATGCAGGAGCAACTTTATTCATTGCCTATATAAGATTACCTATTTTACAAGCCGTTTTAAAAAAATCGGATTTTGATTATTTATTATTTAACCTAAGAGCAATTTCATTTGGAAAAGCATTTACTTTTATTAGTATTTTAACTTTTATTCATCATTTTATTATTTTTAGCTTAGAGTACTTTAGCTTTAATTCTTACTCGTCTATAATTTATAACACTTTATTAACAAGTATTTGTACAATAATTATAAGTATTTTAAGTATTATATTATTTACAAATAAAAAATAAATGAAAAGATCTGGACTATTAGCCTTTTTAATTATTTTAGTTGCAATAATATTTATAAGCAGGTTGTTCTATTTACAATTAATTAACAATTCTTATACTACTCCAACTCTAAATAGTTCTGCAGTTAAAGTAACTTATGATTATCCAGAAAGAGGATATGTTTATGACAGAAAAGGAACTCTGTTAGTAGCAAATCAACTTTCTTATGATATAATGATTATTCCAAGGGAAGTAAAACCTTTGGACACATTAGAATTCTGTGATTTATTAAAAATCACTAAAGAAGATTTTATTAAAAAATATACAAGAGCTAAAACCTATTCACCAAGAATACCTTCAACATTTGTTGCCCAAGTATCAAAATCTGATTATGCCTATTTACAAGAAAAAATGCATAAGTTTAAAGGTTTTTTTATTCAGAAAAGGTCTTTACGGGAATATCCTATTAAATCTGCACCAAACGTACTTGGCTATATTAGTGAAGTAAATGAATCAATGATTCTAAAAAACCCATATTACCAGCTAGGGGAATTAATTGGAACTGCAGGTATTGAAAAAACATATGAAGAAACTCTTAGAGGAACTAAAGGAGTAAAACATATACAAAGAGATAGATTCAATAGAGAAATTGGACCTTATAAGGGAGGTATATATGATACGCTACCAGTACCTGGGAACGATTTGTTCTTAACAATAGATAGCAAGCTTCAAAAATACGGTGAAGATTTAATGGTTAATAAACGTGGAGGAATAGTTGCAATTGAACCTTCAACTGGAGAGATTTTAGCATTAATTTCCATGCCTACATACGATCCTAATTTAATGGTAGGAAGAGAACGTTCAAAAATTTTCTCACAACTTTATTTAGATACTATAAGAAACCCCCTATTAGATAGAGGTTTAAAAGGTGAATATCCTCCAGGCTCTCCATTTAAAGTTATTACAGCTTTAGCTGCATTGCAAGAAAAAGTAATTACCGAAACTTCAACTATTAAATGTATTAATAATAAATATCACTACGGAAACCGAACAATGGCCTGCCATTGTAATACTTTTGGTAGTCCAGTAGCCTTAAATAAAGCTATTTATAGATCTTGCAATAGTTATTTCTCAAACGCCTATAGAAAAACTATTGAAAAATATCCAACTCCCGAAGAAGGAATGAATGTTTGGAGCTCTCATGTAAAAAGCTTTGGATTGGGAAATTATTTAAACAATGATTTATCTGTTGGTAGTAAAGGCCTTGTTCCTGATGGTAATCTTTATAACAAATGGTATCCAAATGTTGGTTGGTCTGCAACTTATTCCATTTCAAATGCAATTGGACAGGGAGAAGTATTAACAACCCCAATTCAATTAGCAAATATGACTGCTGCGGTAGCAAACAGAGGTTATTATTTCACTCCTCACATAGTTAAAAAAATAGAAGGGCAAGAAATTGATGAAAAATTTACAATCCCGAAACACACCTCAATTGATGAAAAATATTTTGAGCCTGTTATTGAAGGTCTATTTAATGTGTTTGAAAACCCTAGAGGAACCGCACATTGGTCTAAAGTTAAAGGAATTGAAATTTGTGGTAAAACGGGAACAGCTGAAAATCCTCATGGCCAGGATCACTCTATTTTTATTGCTTTTGCGCCCAAAGACAATCCAAAAATAGCCATTGCTGTTTTTGTTGAAAACGGATATTGGGGATCAAGATGGGCTGGTCCAATTGCTAGCTTAATGATTGAAAAATATTTAAAAGGAGGAACTTCTACTCCTTGGAAAGAACAAGCTATGTTTAATGGTAGTTTAGAAGATGAGTATAACAAACAATTAATAGAAGAAACGCCACAAATTGAGAAGTAGAAAAACAAATATATTTTACGGTATAGACTGGATATTGGTACTTTTTTATTTTGTGCTTATATTTTTTGGGTGGATAAATATCTATTCTGCTACTGCAACAGATGAATCACTAGATCTCTTCAATTTCTCAACAGAATATGGAAAACAACTTATTTGGATTTGTCTCAGCTTCCCTCTTATTCTATTGATATTACTTTTTGAAGCAAAATTTTATGAAAAGTACGCTTCACTTATTTATATAGTTTGTTTATTCTCCTTAGCAGGGCTTTTTGTGTTTGGTAAAAATATAAATGGCGCAACCTCTTGGTACGATTTTGGAGGTTTTAGCCTTCAACCTTCAGAGTTTGCAAAAGCTGCTGTTGCTTTAGCAATCGCAAAATTAGTGAGTGAAAAACAATTCAATTTAAATAAACTAAATAATCAGGCTCAAGCCTTAATAATTTTATTTATTCCGGCTGTATTAATTACTTTTCAGCCAGATCCTGGATCAGCATTAGTATATTCAGCTTTTGTGTTTGTTCTTTATAGAGAAGGACTTCCTTTTTATTACATAACAATTGGATTTATAGCTGCGTTTCTATTTGTTGCTACATTATATTTTGGCTTTTTATATTCAATATTAGGCTCTATTGGTTTATTCTTATTGGTGTTATTATATTTTATTTACTATAGAAATAAGGCTTTTAAAAAGGGTTGGGTTAAAATAGTTGGAATTTATTTAATATCAGCACTATTCATTTTTAGTGTAGACTTTGTTTTTAATAATGTCTTTGAACAACGTCACAGAGATCGATTTAATATTCTATTAGGAAAAACAGTAGATGTAAAAAGTATTGGATACAATACCAACCAGTCTGTAATAACAATAGCCTCAGGAGGTATGACGGGTAGAGGTTTTTTAGAAGGTGAACGAACTCAAGGAAATTTTGTGCCAGAAAATCAAACAGATTATATTTTTACTATTGTAGGGGAAGAATGGGGCTTTATTGGAAGCCTTACTGTTATTCTTGTTTTTGTATTTTTTCTTCTCAGAATTTTACAAATAGCTGAAAGGCAAAAATCTAAGTTTAGTAGAGTTTACGGCTATAGTATAGCTGCAATATTTTTCACACACTTTACAATTAATATAGGAATGGTTATTGGAATTTTACCTACTATTGGTATCCCACTACCCTTTTTTAGTTACGGAGGGTCTGCGCTATGGGGATTTACTGTATTGCTTTTCTTATTTATCAGGTTAGATGCTAATCGCTCTTATGAGTGGTAAGAACACATCTAATTATTATTTCTAAATATTTTTCAACAAAAAAAGCATCCAAATTGGATGCTCATTATTTTTATAAATAAAAAACCTAATTAAAGCGTAGCTACTTGCTTAGCTAATTTAGATTTCATATTACTTGCTTTATTCTTATGAATAATGTTGTTTTTTGCTAACTTATCTAACATTGCAACTACTTTTGGAAATAATTCCTCAGCTTCTTTCTTTTCTGTTGCAGCACGTAAGTCTCTTACAGCATTACGTGTAGTTTTATGCTGATATTTGTTTCTCAACGCCTTAGCTCTATTGCTTCTTATTCTCTTTAATGCCGACTTATGATTTGCCATTATAATTTTTGTTTAAATATTGTAGTCCGTAGGGGAATCGAACCCCTGTTACATGGATGAAAACCATGCGTCCTAACCCCTAGACGAACGGACCATTATTATTATTCTTATTATTTCAAGTAGCAAATATAATATATTTTTTGCTACAAACTACTTTTGTAGTCCGTAGGGGAATCGAACCCCTGTTACATGGATGAAAACCATGCGTCCTAACCCCTAGACGAACGGACCGCTAATTTGCAATTAAGAAATAAATATCTCAATTTGCGGTTGCAAAAATACATGCTTTTTTTTACCAAACAATGTTTTTTTTAAAAAATTTAATAAGCTTTTGCAAATAATACTCTTTGTGTAGACTTTTCGCCAGTAAAAACACACTTTCCTTCTTCAATTTTACCATCTAAAGGTATACATCTTATAGTCGCTTTCGTTAATTCTTTAATTTTATCCTCTGTTTCGGCCGTTCCATCCCAATGAGCAGACACAAAACCTCCTACATTCTCAATAGCATCTTTAAACTCTTCAAAAGTATTTACTACTGTAGTATGTTCCTTTCTGTAATTAATTGCTCTATCAAATAAATTATTTTGAATTTCCTCTAATAAATTTGAAACAACCTCCACTACATCATCTTGAGAAACTGTTTGTTTTTCTAATGTATCTCTTCTTGCAACTTCAACTGTATTACTTTCTAAGTCTCTTTTACCAATTGCTATTCTAACTGGCACACCTTTTAATTCGTATTCAGCAAATTTTGCTCCTGGTCTATAAGTATCTCTAGTATCAAATTTAACCGATATACCTTTTTCCTTTAATTCTTTAACAAAAACATTTACTTTGGCTGAAATCGCTTCTAATTGCTCCTCTCCTTTATAAATTGGCACAATTACAACTTGTATTGGCGCTAATTTAGGTGGCAATACCAAACCTAGATCGTCTGAATGCGTCATAATAAGCCCTCCTATTAATCTTGTAGAGACTCCCCAAGAAGTTGCCCAAACATATTCTTGCTTTCCTTCTTTTGAAGTGTATTTAACATCAAATGCTTTAGCGAAATTTTGTCCTAAAAAATGAGATGTCCCTGCTTGTAAAGCCTTTCCATCTTGCATTAAAGCTTCAATTGTATATGTTTCATCAGCTCCGGCAAAACGTTCACTTTCAGACTTAGCTCCTTTAATTACGGGCATTGCCATATGGTTTTCAGCAAATTCAGCATATACATCTTGCATTTGTCTTGCTTCAATTAGTGCTTCTTTTTTTGTAGCATGAGCCGTATGACCTTCTTGCCATAAAAACTCTGCTGTTCTTAAAAACAAGCGAGTTCTCATTTCCCAACGAACAACATTTGCCCATTGATTTATTAATAAAGGTAAATCTCTATAAGATTGAATCCACCCTCTATAAGTATTCCATATAATTGCTTCAGAAGTTGGACGAACTACTAATTCTTCTTCTAACTTAGCTTCTGGATCAACACGAAGTTTCCCTTTATTATCAGGATCATTTTGCAATCGATAATGTGTTACTACAGCACATTCTTTTGCAAAACCTTCAGCATTTTTCTCTTCTGCCTCAAACAAACTTTTTGGCACAAACAATGGGAAATAAGCATTCTCATGGCCAGTTTCTTTAAACATTCTATCTAATTCTGCTTGCATTTTTTCCCAAATTGCAAATCCGTATGGTTTTATAACCATACATCCACGAACTGCTGAGTTTTCAGCTAAATCGGCCTTTACAACCAGCTCATTGTACCATTTGGAATAATCTACTTCTCTCTTTGTTAAATTCTTACTCATAATAAAAGTTTGGCATAAATATTGCATCTTTTTTATTGAAAAATGCTAATTTGGACAAAATTAGTTTTTTTTAAATAGTTAACAATAAAAAATTTAAATGATTATGGAAGTTTCAAAAATCTTATACCGAAAAAGTTCTCAAATTACTTTGATTTTATTGTTATTTGTAAGTTTATATTCGTGTGGTACTTACCAAAGCGCTTACAATTATGAAGATGATGGGATTTACGCTTCAGATAATCAAATAAAAAATAATGATGTTGTTACTGTAGATCAAGAAGAATTTGATGAAAATTATTTTTCATACAAACTTGATGAAATTCAAAATGTTGGAGAAGAAGATGTCTTTACTGACATAGATGACTATTATTATGATGACACTTATGACAATGATTCAATAAACGCTGAATACTATGAACCTTGGGAACACACAAATAATGTTACTATTAATGTAGATTCAGGTTTTGGAAGTATGGGGTATTATTGGCATAATCCTTTTTATTACAACCAATTTAATAATTACTACCCTTTTTATCAAAACTATTACAGCCCATGGAGAAATTATAGATCTTGGGGTTATGGTGGTTACAACAACGGATTTTATGATCCTTTTTATGGAGGATATGGATATTACGATTATAATTACCCTTATTATGGCTATAATTATGGTTATGGCTATTATGGTTACAACCGTTATGGGTATTCTAGATTTGGGTATTCTGGTTTTAATGGTTATTACCCATACAATAACAACCTAAGAAGATATGATTCTTACGGAAAAAGATCTTCATATTCTGCAAACTCAAGAAGATCTGGTTCAAATAATTCAACTATAAGTAGAAGAAGCAGTTCTTCAAGAACTAATAGTAACATTGGTAATTCTTCTTCAACTAGAAGATCTTCTACAAATTCTTCGAACACTAGAAGTAGATCTACAAACAATAGAAGCATTAATAGAACTCCTTCTAGATCATATAATAGTGGGTCTCAAAGAGGTTATACTCCAAGTCGTTCATACCCTTCAAGATCATCTTCTTCAGCAAGACGAAGCACATCTTATAGCTCTAGTCCTACTTCAGCTCGCTACTCATCAAGTAGTGCAAGAAATAAAAATGTAAATACTAATTATGTTTCAAATAAAAGGTCTTCTAGAACAAATTCAAGGCCTTCTTCTAGCAGTACAAGTTCTAGATCTACGAGAACCTACTCTCAACCAAGTAGTAGCTCATCAACTAGTTCTACAAGATCTTATTCGTCTCCAAGCTCATCATCATCTTATAGTTCATCCTCGTCTAGAAGTTCTTCTGTTGGTTCTTCTTCATCAAGAAGTTCATCTTCAAGAGGTTCGTCTAGAAGATAATTAATATTAATAACGTATAATTTTAGCTTTATGAAAAATATAATTCTATCTGCAGTGGTTTTTTGCATTGCACTCATATCAAACGCCCAAACATTAGGTTATAATGATCTTGGTGTTTTATTTTCAAATGAAAGTATAAATGGAACTGCACGTTACAATGCAATGAGCGGAGCATTTGGAGCATTAGGTGGAGATTTATCTGCCATTGAAACAAACCCTGCTGGAGCTGCAGTATTTATGAATAGTGAATTCTCTTTAACTTTTGCAGCAGATAATATTGAAACTTCAGCAAATTTTTACGGAAATAATATATTAACTGAAAATGATAACTCAAACATTACACAAGCAGGTGGGGTGTTTGTATTTAGTACCAATAACAGATCTAACTGGGGTAAAGTTGCTATTAGTTTTAATTATAGTAATATAAATGATTATGAAAACAACTGGTTTGCAAATGGAAATAGCGGATTTGCGCCTGTTACTGATTTATATGATACAGAACCTATAGTTTACATAAATTCTGAAAATCAAACATTTGAAAATTTCACTGATGGTGAAACCAAAAAATATTCTTTTACAATTGCTTCAGAATACAATAATAATTTATACTTGGGAGCGTCAATAAACACATATGATTTAGAATATTTTCAACGTACCATTATAAACGAATATAATAACGATGGAAATGGAAACACCTTAGATATTTCACAAGCTCAAGAATTATTTACTTATGGTAATGGTATTTCACTAAATTTTGGTTTAATCTCAAAATTAAATGATAATATGAGAATTGGACTTGCTTTTCAATCACCTATTTGGTATTCTCTTTCTGAAGAATTCTTAGAATATGATGACAATGTTAATGAACCCAATAATGCTTTAGGCTTAACACCTGGTTACTCTGGAATAAATGGGTTTGACTACAATTTAAAAACACCTAGTAAATTAACAGGAAGTTTAGCTTATATTTTTAACAAACAAGGTTTAGTTAGTTTAGATTACACTTATAAAAACTACGGAAACACGAAATTAACAAATGCTGAATTTTCAAACGAAAATCAAAATTTTAAAACAGATTTGGAAAGCTCAGGAGAATTAAGAATTGGAACTGAATGGAGAATTGAAAATATATCATTAAGAGGTGGTTATTTTTATCAGGAATCACCTTACAAAAATGCTATTGATTCAGATAATGTTGACGGATTTTCTTTTGGTGCGGGATTAAAGTTTAGAGGTGGTAAAATAGATTTATCATACCAAAAACAATCTAATACTTTACCATATAATATTTATGGCTCTCTTAGTAATGACGTAGATTCTGCAGAATTAAACATTGACAGATCTAAAATAACAGCTACCTTAGTTTTAAATATCTAAAATTAATAACATATAAATTAGAACGTCTCTTTAAAAGAGACGTTTTTTAATTTTAACAAAAAACCTAAAATTGTTTTAGTACTTTTACACAAATATTCAATAAAAATGGAACCTATTTCTTTTACAATAAATACAACAACTTCAGATACAATTATTAAACTTACTGCAACTAGCGTTTTAACTAGCGGAAGTCACGAATTTAATAATATTGATGAAGCCAAAAACTCACCACTAGTTCAACAATTATTTCATTTACCATTTATTAAGCGCGTATTAATATCTGCAAACTTTATTGCCTTAGAAAGATATGCTATAATTGAATGGGATACTGTACAAGAAGAAGTTAAAGAACAAATAGAAAACTATTTGAATAGCGGAGGTGAATTAATAATTGAAGAAGAATCAAAAAAATTGGTTCCTGTTGAAGTTTATTCTGAGGTTACACCAAACCCTGCTGTTTTAAAATTTGTTTCAAACAAAAGAATTGTTGAAAAAGATTTTGAATTTAAAAATATTGAAGAAGCTAAAGGCTCTCTATTAGCAACCGAATTATTTAATTTTCCGTTTGTAAAAGAGGTTTTTATATCTGAAAACTATGTTTCTATTACTAAATTTGACATTGTAGAATGGAGCGAAGTTACTAATGAAATAAGAAGTTTTGTAAAACAATTTATTGCTGAAGGAAAAACAGTTGTTTCAGAAAATATAGAAACAAACTCCAAAGCCGAAAACAAAATTGAATCAACTGAAACTGAAAATTTAGATGATGTTTCTAAACAAATAATAGATATTTTAGATGAATACATTAGACCGGCAGTGGCAGCTGATGGCGGAAATATCTTATTTCAATCATACAATGAAGAAGAAAAAATTGTAAGTGTTATTTTACAAGGAGCTTGCAGTGGTTGCCCTTCTTCTACTATAACATTAAAAAATGGAATTGAAAACATGTTAAAACAACTAATTCCTGGTAAAATTGAAGAAGTAGTTGCAGTTAATTACTAATCTATTTTTATGGCAGAAAAAGTAAAACCTTATAAAGACTCCAATCTTGGAAAAAAAGAGCAGGTCACCAAAATGTTTGATACTATTTCAAATGAATACGACGGGTTAAACCGTGTTATTTCTTTTGGAATTGATGTAAGTTGGAGAGAAAAAGTTGTTAAGATTATTGGAGATTCCAACCCTAAAAACATTCTTGACATTGCAACAGGAACAGGTGATTTAGCTATTAATTTAACAAAAACTAACGCTTCAAAAATAATTGGATTAGATATTTCTGAAGGCATGCTAAACGTTGGTAAAGGCAAAATTGAGAAATTAAATTTAACAAACCAAATAGAAATGGTTTTAGGTGATTCTGAAAAAATCCCATATGAAGATAATTTCTTCGATGCCATAACTGTTGCATTTGGTGTTCGTAATTTTGAGGATTTAGAAAAAGGGTTATCTGAAATTTATAGAGTTTTAAAACCTTCAGGTACATTTGTGGTACTGGAAACTTCTGTTCCTACCAAAAGTCCTTTTAAACAAGGATATACTATTTACACTAAATATATAATGCCTACAATAGGTAAAGTCTTTTCAAAAGACAAATCTGCGTATAAATATTTATCAGATTCTGCAGCATCTTTTCCTTATGGTAAAGCTTTCAACAATATTTTATCAAAAATTGGGTTTATAGATATTGAAAATAAGCCACAAACCTTGGGTGTAGCTTCTATTTATATAGCAAAGAAATAGTTTATGCAAAAATTTATTACTGTAGTAGTTCTGTTATTAATAGTAACTAGCTTAAATGCGCAAAAAAGAGATATTGTTCAATACAAACAAAACTGGGACAAGCAAACTATTTTTTGGGGATATTACTTAGGTATAAATTTAAAAGATTATAAAATATCTTATAAAGAAGGAGGATCTTTTGTTAATGTAACTCCTAGCACGGGGTTTAATGTGGGGTTAATTGGAGATTTAAGAATTACTAACAATTTAAATATTCGGTTAGAACCAGGCTTATCAAGCAATACAAAAGAATTAGCTTTTACCCATATTTCGGGAGCATTAGACAGTATTAGAGATGTAAACTCTACTTATTTAAGAATTCCTCTTTTATTAAAACTAAATACAAACAGATATAATAACATTAGACCATATCTTGTTGGAGGTGTTTCTTACGATTATAATTTTTCAAGTAATCAGGATAATCCAGATGATAATTCAGACGGTGAATTTAGAATGAAAAAAAATAATTTTTCTTACGAAATTGGTATTGGTGTTGATTTTTACTTGCCTTATTTTATTTTCTCTCCTTCAATAAGAGGTGTATTTGCTATAAATGATGAACTTGTTAGAGATAAAAGTTCTACCAGCCCCTGGACAGGAAACATAGATTATTTTGGTACACGAGGGATATTTTTAAAATTTGCCTTTCACTAGTTTTATCTTTTAAATTCACTTAGTAAAATTGCTGTTGCTGTAGCTACATTTAAACTTTCTGTTTGCTGTAAATCACCAAACCGAGGAATAGAAATACTATTATTTAGAATACTTAAAATTTGAGTACTAATACCATTAGCCTCATTCCCCATTACTAAAATGGCACTTTTAAGTAGTTTTGATTTATATACATTGTCTCCTTCCATTAAAGATGCATAAACTGGCTTTGTAGTGTTCTCTAAATAATCTTTCAAATTAGTATATAAAACATTAATTCTTGTTAAAGATCCCATTGATGCTTGCACAACTTTTGAATTAAAACAATCTACTGTATCTTCCGAGCAAACTAATTGTTCTATTCCAAACCAATCACAAAGCCTAATTATTGTTCCTAAATTTCCTGGATCATTTATCCCATCTAAAGCCAATTCCAAACCAATAACATCATTAGTTATAAATTCTGGAATTTTAAAAATTGCTAAAACATTATTTGGCGACTTTAATGAACTAATCTTTTTTAATTCATTATCAGATATAAGTGAACGATTCTCTAAATTATTAAAAGAAAAATCATCAACACAATAAAGATGCTCCAATTCAAATTTTGAATTTAAAAATTCATTTACAACTTTAGTTCCTTCAACAATAAATAATTTGTATTTTACTCTGTACTTTTTTTGACGTAAACTCGTTATTAATTTTAGTTGACTCTTACTTAAACTCATTATTGGAATTATAAAAATAGAAATTGGGTAATACTTTGAAAAGTTTTACATTTGAAACAAATTTAAACTCTTATTTATTGAAAAACAATTTTATAATATTAATAATTCTATTAAGTATAACTTTTAGTTTTTCTTCGTGTAATTCTGTTAAGTACGTATCTGAAAATGAACACCTCCTAACCCAGAATTCTATAATTGTTAATAACAAAAAAAACGTTAAGGATGAAATATCCGATTACATTATTCAGAGACCTAATCAATTAGTTTTTGGGGTACCTTTTCCTCTCTACTTTTACAATATTGGAAATAAAAATTTTGAAACTACTTTTGAAGAATGGGAAACCAATCACCCAAACACTTATAATTTCACAAACAGTGTATTTTCTAAAAAACAAACTATAGGTTTATTCAATTTTAAAAAAAACACACATAAATGGTGGCTCACTAATGGAGAGGAACCTGTTGTTTTCGATTCAAAAAAAGCCAAACTAACAGTAAATAATCTTACCAATCATTTTCAACAAGAAGGCTATTTTAATGTAAAAGCAAGTTATAAGGTAAATTATTCAAAAAATAAAAAAGCAACTGTTAATTATATAGTAGACACAGATAGAGTTTATACTATTGATTCTATAAAAACAAGTATTGAGTCTAAAGTTTTAGATTCTATTTATTCATTAAACAAAAAGAAATCATATTTAAAAAAAGGAGCTCAGTTTAAGTATTCTTATTTTACAGATGAACAAGATAGAATAACCGAATTATTTAGAAATTCTGGTATTTATAGATTCAATAAAAATGCAATATTGGTTGATGCTGACACGGCCAATTACAAATCAAACATTGATTTAATAATAAATGATAGTATTGCAAATGTTCCTTTTAAAATTCAAAAAATAAAAAACATAAACATTTATACTGATTTTTCTTACAATACAAAAGATAACCCTGCTAAGGATAGTTTAAATTATAATGGATTTTTATTTCTGTCACAAAAGAATTTAAAATACAACCCTAAATTATTATTGAATTCAGTTTTTCTTGAACCTAACTCAATTTACCAAGATAAAACAAGAGAATTAACAAGAAAAAATTTAAGACGATTAAATAATTTTAGAACAGTAGATATTAAATACAATGAATTAGAAGATGATTACCTAGAAGCTTCAATTTACTTAACACCACTAAAAAAATATTCAATTGCTGTTAGTTCTGAACTTACCCATTCTAATATTAGACAATTAGGTATTTCTACAAAATTATCATTTTTAAATCGAAATATTTTTAAAGGATCAGAAATACTGAAATTTTCCGTTCAAGGATCATTTCTAGATTCAAAAGACGCTGCAGACAATGAAAAGTTCTTTAATGCTTGGGAAGTTGGAGCTGATGTTTCAATTGAATCTCCAAGAATATTGTTTCCCGTTAATGTAAACAATCTAATTTCTAAAGAAATGTCTCCTGCTACAATGTTTACAATTGGTACTAGTTTGCAAAATAACATAGGGTTAGACAAGCAAAAATTTACCGGAATAATAGATTATACTTGGCAAACAACTAAAACAAAAAAACATAGTTTTCAAATACTTAACGCTCAATTTATAAAAAACTTAAATATAGATTCATATTTTGACATTTATACCTCTGAATATAATGATTTAGTAGAAATACAAGAAGAATATTTCTCTGGAGTTGATTTAAGTGAAGATTCTGCTATATCATTTATTAAGACTTATATTAATGATGCTTTTGAATCATCTAACGAAACTGAATATCAAACAGCAAAAAATATTGAAGCTAGGTATAATATTATTACTGAAGATGTTGTAATACCATCCGTTGCATACACATTTACCTATAATAATAGTGAAAATTATAAAGATACCAATTTTTCATTTTTTAAAGCTCGTTTAGCGTCTTCGGGTAGTTTACTTACTTATTTATCTTCTGAAAAAGATGAAAGTAATGTAAAAACAGTATTTAATACTCCAATTGCACAATATGCAAAAATGGATTTAGAGTATAAGAAATTCTGGAATTTTTCTTTAGAAAATGTATTGGCGTTTAGATCTTTTATTGGAATAGCTTTACCATACAATAATTCAAATTCAATCCCATTTAGTAGAAGTTACTATATTGGAGGGCCAAACGATTTAAGAGCTTGGAAAATTTATGATTTAGGCCCCGGAACCACTAAAACTGGATTAGAGTATAATATTGGGAACCTAAAATTTTTAAGTAGTTTAGAATATAGATTTAAAATAATTAATAGTGTAAAAGGAGCATTTTTTATTGATGCCGGAAATATTTGGGATATTTCAAATTCAGAATTAAATACTTCGGAAGCAAAATTTAAAGGATTTAGTTCATTACAAGATATAGCTATTGGTTCTGGTTTTGGTTTAAGATATGACTTAAGTTTTATCTTAATCCGTTTAGATTTAGGATTCAAAACTTATGAACCTTACTTAACTCAAAATAAATGGTTTCAACATGTTAACTTTAAGAATAATGTGTATAATTTTGGTATAAGTTATCCGTTCTAAAAAACACTATAAAACTATTTCGTTTTCGCTTTTTTTCAATTCAAAATCAAATAACTACGTATAAATCATTAATTTTGGTAAATCAAATTTAATACAATTAACACAAATAAATATTATGAGTGACACAATTAAAACAGGTGTAGCAACAGGAAGCCAAGTTCAAGAAATATTCAAATTGGCAAAATCAAAAGGATTCGCTTTACCTGCAGTAAATGTAATAGGTTCAAACACTATTAATTCTGTTTTAGAAACAGCAAAGAGTTTAAACTCACCAGTTATTATTCAATTTTCAAATGGTGGAGCTCAGTTCAATGCTGGTAAAGGATTATCTAACGAAGGTCAAAAAGCTGCAATAGCAGGTGGAATAGCTGGAGCAAAACACGTACATACTTTAGCAAAAGCCTACGAAATTCCAGTAATTTTACATACAGACCACTGTGCTAAAAAATTATTACCTTGGATTGACGGTTTATTAGATGCTGGAGAACAATTCTACAAAGAGAATGGTGTGCCATTATTTAGTTCTCATATGATTGATTTATCTGAAGAACCTTTAGAAGAAAATATCAAAATATGTAAAACTTATTTAGCTCGTATGGCTAAAATGGGTATGACTTTAGAGATTGAATTAGGTATTACAGGTGGTGAAGAAGATGGTGTTGACAATTCTGATGTTGATGCGTCTAAACTATATACACAACCTGAAGAAGTTGCATATGCATATAATGAATTAAAGAAAGTTAGTGACAATTTTACAATTGCTGCATCTTTTGGTAATGTTCATGGTGTATACAAACCAGGTAACGTAAAATTAACTCCAAAAATTCTTGACAATTCTCAAAAATATATTGAAAAAGAAAACGGAACAGAAGCAAACCCAGTAGATTTTGTATTTCACGGAGGTTCTGGTTCTACTTTAGAAGAAATTAGAGAAGCAATTGGTTACGGTGTTATTAAAATGAACATTGACACAGATTTACAATTTGCATTTACTGAAGGAATTAGAGACTATATGAATGACAAAATTGAGTACTTAAGAACTCAAATTGGAAATCCAGATGGAGCTGATGTACCTAACAAAAAATACTACGACCCACGTGGTTGGTTACGTAAAGGAGAAGAAACTTTTAAAGCTCGTTTAACTGAAGCTTTTAAAGACTTAAATTGTGTAGATGTATTATAAATTATACAATTAAATTATAAAAATTTTAAAGAGAACATATTTTTTATGTTCTCTTTATTTTTTTTTAGTAATTTGCACATCTATTTTTCAACTAAAACAATATATATATGTCATCTTGGTTTAAAAGAAAAGATAAGGGAATCCAAACCCCTACTGAAGATAAAAAGGATGTACCAAAAGGCTTATGGTATAAAACACCAAGCGGTAAAATTATTGATACCGAAGAGTTAAAAGAAAATTATTATGTAAGTCCAGAAGATGGATATCATGTTAGAATTGGAAGTGCTGAGTATTTTGAAATTCTTTTTGATGATAATAAATTCAATGAATTTGATAAGGATATGGTATCAAAAGACCCATTGAAATTTACAGATACAAAAAAATATACAGATAGATTAAAACAAGCCACTCTTAAAACAAAGTTAAACGATGCTATTAGAACCGCTGTAGGAAAATCATGCGGAAAAGACTTAGTTATCGCTGCTATGGATTTTGCTTTTATAGGAGGATCAATGGGAAGTGTTGTTGGTGAAAAAATTTGTAGAGCAATTGATTACTCTATGAAAAATAAGATTCCTTTTTTACTAATATCAAAATCAGGTGGGGCAAGAATGATGGAAGCCTCTTACTCTTTAATGCAATTAGTAAAAACATCTGTAAAACTAGCTCAATTAGCTGAGGCTGGATTACCATATATATCATTATGTACCGATCCAACAACAGGTGGAACAACCGCATCATATGCAATGCTTGGTGATGTAAACTTTGCTGAACCAAATGCATTGGTAGCCTTTGCAGGACCCAGAGTTGTAAAAGACACCACAGGAAAGGATTTACCTCCAGGATTCCAAAAATCCGAATTTGTTTTAGAACACGGTTTTTTAGATAAAATTATTGAAAGAAAAAACCTCAAAAAACAAATAAATCTATATATAGATTTAATACAAAACTTACCAGTAAGAAATTAAATAAAAAAAGGCGAGCTTAATTAAATGCTCGTCTTTTTTACATGTAAATTTTTTCTTTTCAGCTACTTTCACAATAAACTAAACATTTATAACTAAGCTTTTTAAAACTGAAAACACTTTTTTAATTGTTAAAAATAAGTATATCGCAATTAATTGTTAATCAAAATAATAATGGTATATTTGCCGCCTGTTAGCTTGCAATTGTTGCACTAACAATACATAAAAATTATTATTAAAATTAATGTTAGCATGTACTTAACAAAAGAAAAAAAAGCAGAGATTTTTGCAAAACACGGTGAATCAGCAACAAACACTGGTTCTTCAGAAGGGCAAATTGCCTTATTCACTTACAGAATTAACCACTTAACAGAACATTTAAAAAAGAATCGTAAAGATTATAATACTGAGCGTTCATTAGTGAAGTTAGTAGGTAAAAGAAGAAATTTACTTGATTATTTAATTAAATCTGATATTGTAAGATATCGTGAGATAATTAAAGAATTAGGAATAAGAAAATAATTTCTAAAAAAATTAAGAGGCAATTATTGCCTCTTTTTTTTTATTTTTTTCAATCTAAAAGAAAGCTTAAATTAAACTTTTCATTGGTAAAGACAACACAACAACAACCAATTGTTTAATTAAATTTTAAAAAATTATTTATGATACCTAAGGTACATACACAAATTATTGAATTAGGAGATGGAAGAACTATCTCTATAGAAACAGGAAAATTAGCAAAACAAGCGCACGGTTCGGTTGTTGTTCAAATGGGTAAAGCCATGTTACTATGTACTGTAGTTTCTAACTACAAACAAAGTGATCTTGACTTTTTACCTTTAACAGTAGATTACAGAGAAAAATTTGCTGCTGCAGGTCGTTACCCAGGTGGTTTCTTCAAAAGAGAAGCAAGACCTACAGATGCTGAAGTATTAACAATGCGTTTAGTAGACAGAGTTTTACGCCCTTTATTTCCAAAAGATTACCACGCTGAAACACAAGTAATGATTCAGTTAATGAGTGCTGATGAAGATGTAATGGCAGATTCATTAGCTGGCTTAGCTGCTTCTGCTGCTATTCAGTTAAGTGACATTCCTTTTGAAACTCCAATTTCTGAAGTTAGAGTTGCAAGAGTTAATGGTGAATTTGTTATCAACCCAAGTAGAACATTATTAGAACAAGCTGACATTGATATGACTATTGGTGCATCTGCGGATTCTGTTATGATGGTTGAAGGTGAAATGGATGAATGTAGCGAAGAAGAAATGGCTGAGGCTATTAAATTTGCTCATGAAGCTATTAAAATACAATGTGCTGCTCAAGTTGCTTTAGCAGAAGCTTTTGGTAAAAAAGAAACTCGTGAATATGCTCCTGAAGAAGAAAATGAAGAATTAGCTGCAAGAATTCATGAAGCTGCTTACCAAAAATGTTACGACATTGCTAAAAAAGGAACTTCTAAAGTTGAAAGAACAAATGCATTTGCTGCGGTAAAAGAAGAAATTATTGCTTCATTTACTGAAGAAGAAATTGCTGAATTTGGTGGATTAGTTGGAAAATACTTCAACAAAGCGAACAAAACAGCTGTACGTGAATTAACATTAAGTGAAGGTTTACGTTTAGATGGTAGAAAAACTACTGAAATTAGACCAATTTGGTGTGAAGTAGATTACTTACCATCAACTCACGGTTCTGCAATATTTACTCGTGGAGAAACTCAAGCATTAGCAACAGTTACTTTAGGAACATCAAGAGAAGCAAACCAAATAGATATGCCAACTTACCAAGGTGAGGAAACATTCTATTTACATTATAACTTCCCTCCTTTCTGTACAGGTGAAGCAAGACCTTTAAGAGGTACTTCACGTAGAGAAGTTGGACACGGAAACTTAGCACAACGTGCATTAAAAGGAATGATTCCTGACAATTGTCCTTATACTGTAAGAGTTGTATCTGAAGTATTAGAATCTAACGGTTCTTCTTCAATGGCTACAGTTTGTGCTGGTACAATGGCGTTAATGGATGCTGGTGTTCAAATGAAAAAACCAGTTTCTGGTATTGCTATGGGATTAATTTCTGATGGTGACCGTTATGCTGTATTAAGTGATATTTTAGGTGATGAAGATCATTTAGGTGATATGGACTTTAAAGTAACAGGAACTGCTGACGGTATTACTGCTTGTCAAATGGATATTAAAGTAAAAGGATTATCATACGAAATTTTAGTGAGTGCATTAAAACAAGCTCGTGATGGTCGTTTACACATTTTAGGAAAATTAACTGATACTATCGCACAGCCAGGTGAAGAAGTAAAAGCACATGCTCCAAAAATGATTACAAGAAGAATTCCAAATGAATTTATTGGAGCTCTTATTGGACCTGGAGGAAAAGTAATTCAAGAAATGCAAAAAGAAACTGGATGTACAATTGTTATTAATGAAGATCCAGTAACTGAAGAAGGAATTGTTGAAATTTTAGGAACTGATCAAACAGGAATTGATTCAGTATTAGCTAAAATAGATTCTTTATTATTTAAACCTCAAGTTGGTAGCGTTTACGAAGTAAAAGTTATTAAAATGTTAGACTTTGGTGCTGTTGTAGAGTATTTAGAAGCTCCAGGAAACGAAGTTTTATTACATATTTCTGAATTAGCTTGGGAACGTACAGACAATGTTACAGACGTTGTTAATATGGGTGATGTATTTGATGTAAAATATTTTGGTAGAGACCCTAAAACTCGTAAAGAGAAAGTTTCTAGAAAAGCTATTTTACCAAAACCTGAAGGTTTTGTTGCTAGACCACCTCGTGATAACAACAAACCTAGAGATAATAGATCTAGAGATAACAGAGGTGATAGAAAACCAAGACAACCAAGAAACGATAAAGAATAGTAACTTATTTTTTAGTGAATATTAAAAAAGCCTCTCTTAATTGAGAGGCTTTTTTTAGTTTAAAAACAAAAGAAGGTAAATTACAAACAATTTTATTTGCAACTTACCTTCTGCCGTTTTTTAGAAAAACTTAGTATGTTTTTCTAATTTTTGAAATCTAAGAAATGACTAACCCATAATCATATCTACACTTGAAAATTAAGCTTACAAGAGTTTTAATCATAAGCTATAACTAATGGTTTGTTTTAACTCTCTTAAAAATAGAAATTAATTAACTCTTTATTTCTATTAAGTTTTCTAATAAACGATTTTATTTCTTATTTTATTTCAATATCCTGATCTACAAATTTCTTAATTGGTAAAACAACCGTTCCTTCTTTAGTTTTAATTGTAATACATATATTATCAATTTGCTGAATTACTCCTTCAAAGTTTTCTGTTTTTATCTGTTGCCCAACTTCAAAATTTTTCCTTGAATAAAATCCAAATAATAATCGAGTAACAATATCTCTGGCTCCTAATCCAAAAGCTATTGTAAAAGCAATTAATACAGAACCTAAAATTAAGGTTAAATTGTTTGTAATAATGTCTGTCTCTATTTCAGCCTGATTTAAAGCTGTAATTGAAACTACAACTACAATTGCATAAAAGGCAATATTTCCAACTAGATTAGCGCCACTTAATTCCAAAGATTTAAAAGTATCATGAATTGCATTCTTAATTAGTGAAGCCATATAAACTCCAACAACAAAAATTAACAACGCACTTATTAAAACTGGTAAATAGGCAATAAAACTCCCTATACCTTCAGATACCATTTTTAAACCTAACATATCTGATGCGATAACTATAAATATTAAAATCAAAAAATATTTTACAAACTTTAATATTATTTTAGAAGGAACAACCGTATAATCGCTTTTTCCAAAAAGTTCAGCATCATTTAATTTAGTTGTTAAGGAATCAATGTTTGATACTTTTAATAATTTTTTAAGTATAAAATTAACAACCTTTAATATTATCAAGGCTAAAATAATTAAACCTATTCCCAATAATAATTTAGGCATAAAACCTAAAAATTGATTCCATAAATCTTGCGCAAAGGATAAATTCATCTGATCTAATTGAATACTTAATTTCATTATTTATAATTTTGGGTTAGTTTTCTAAATTTACTTCTTTTTATTATTAATTGGTTTCTTTTCCGTATCCAACAGCTCAGAAACAGTATTAGGGTATTTTATTACAAAAAGATCGGCCAAATCAATAGAAAGCTTTATTAATGATATATCATTAATAACTTTTTCCTTCAATATTTTTGGAACCTCTTCGTTATGTAATATTTTCTTAAAAGGGTTATCCATTATTTAAGATTTTTATATACACTAATTAACTTTTCTTTTGCTCTTTTCAAACGCATTTTAACAGCGCTCCCCCCTATATCCATTGCTTCCTGAATTTCTTTTATTGAAAAATCATCTTGATATTTTAGCAATAAAATCATTTTTTCATTTGGATCAATCATTTCCAAAGCCTTTTTCAGCTTTTCAGATTTCATACTAAAAATAGTTTCATCACTTGAATCTAAGTCAGTATCATCCGGAATTTCACCTTCAAAATTCTTTTCATTTTTCTTATAATTATTTCGTGTAACATAATTTACACAAAAATTATATGTAAAAGAATACAGCCAGGTTGAAAACTTAGCTGTTCCTTTAAATGTTCTTAACTTAATAAAAAGTTTAATAAAAATATCATGTGTTAAATCTTGTGCCTCTTCTTTTGATGAAGCAAAACCATAACACTTATTGTAAACAACAGATGAATACCTATCATACAATACTGCAAACAAATGGGTGTCATTTGATTGCACTATTCTTTGAATTAATTCGTTATCCGATAATAACGATATGTTATCCGGTTGTTTCAAAAAATTACTATTGGGTTATAAGTTTTAGACACTAATTGATTTATTAAGTCACATTAAAAAAAAATCTTATTCTTTTTTGTAACATTTACAAAAATACAACGTATATATTATGTAAGCTATACATAAATCAAAAAAAATTAGATTTTAAATGAGACAACTAAAAATTACCAAGCAGGTTACTAATAGAGAAACTGCTTCATTAGATAAATATTTACAAGAAATTGGAAAAGTTGACTTAATTACTGCTGAAATGGAGGTAGAATTAGCACAACGTATTAAAGCTGGAGATCAAGTTGCGTTAGAAAGATTAACAAAAGCCAATTTACGTTTTGTTGTTTCTGTAGCAAAACAATACCAAAATCAAGGATTAACTTTACCTGATTTAATTAATGAAGGCAATTTAGGATTAATAAAAGCAGCAAAACGTTTTGATGAAACTCGTGGGTTTAAATTTATCTCTTATGCTGTTTGGTGGATTCGTCAATCAATTTTACAAGCATTAGCTGAGCAATCTCGTATTGTTCGTTTGCCTTTAAATAAAATTGGTTCTATTAACAAAATTAATAAAATGTATGCTTTTCTTGAGCAAGAGAATGAAAGACCTCCTTCTGCTGAAGAAATTGCAAAAAAATTAGATATGACCGTGAACGATGTTAAAGAGTCTATGAAAAACTCTGGTCGTCACGTATCAATGGATGCTCCACTTATTGAAGGTGAAGATTCTAATTTATACGATGTATTAAATACTGGAGAATCTCCAAACCCAGATAAAGCATTATTACACGAATCTTTAAAAGTGGAAATTGAACGTGCTTTAGAAACATTAACTCCTAGAGAGGCGGATGTTGTGCAATTGTACTTTGGTTTAGGTGATGCTCACCCAATGACATTAGAAGAAATTGGTGAAACTTTTGATTTAACTCGTGAACGCGTTCGTCAAATTAAAGAAAAAGCTATTAGACGTTTAAAACATACTTCTAGAAGTAAAATTTTAAAAACATATTTAGGATAATATTTTAATTACGAATTAGTAATTCGTAATTGAGAATTCACATTTAAAAAAGGCTTTTTGTTATTTCAATAACAAAAAGCCTTTTTATATATTTGTAAAAACTTAAATAACACTACTAAAAAATGAATAAACTTATTGCTCCATCAGTATTAGCGGCAGATTTTGGAAACTTACAAAGAGATGTTGAAATGATTAACAACAGCAAAGCTGATTGGTTTCATATTGATGTTATGGATGGTGTTTTTGTACCAAACATTTCTTTTGGAATGCCTGTTATTAGCGCCATTAAAAAACACGCGAAAAAAACAATGGATGTGCATTTAATGATTGTAAATCCAGATCGTTTTATTGAAGACTTTAAAAAAGTTGGAGCAGACATTTTAACCGTACATTATGAAGCTTGTACTCATTTACATAGAACAGTTCAAGCAATTAAAGCTGCGGGAATGAAAACTGGTGTTTCTTTAAACCCACACACTCCTATTGCTGTTTTAGAAGATATTATTAAAGATCTTGATGTAGTTCTTATTATGAGTGTTAATCCTGGTTTTGGCGGACAAAGTTTTATTGAAAATACATATAAAAAAGTACAACAATTAAAAGCTCTAATTGTATACAGTGAAGCTAATACATTAATTGAAGTAGATGGCGGAGTAACCGATCAAAACATAGAGCAACTTTCAGAAGCTGGTGCAGATGCTTTTGTTGCAGGTAGTTTTGTGTTTAAAAGCGAAAACCCAACAAATACTATTGCTGATTTAAAAAACTTAGTTTGCCCAAGTTAAACGGCATCTAATTCATATTGCTTTAGTAAATACATTAAAATATCTGTAGTTGTAATTATTCCAACTAAAATGCTATTATCAACTACTGGTAGTGCATGAAATTCGTTTTTTGATAAAATTTCAACTACAGCTTTTATTGTAATATTTGAATTAATGTGTATTGGATTTTTAACCATTATTTGTTCTATACTCAACATATTATAAATAGCGTTGTCTATTTTAATTTCCTGGGCATCATACGAATCTAAAAAACTAATTCTTTTTAAATCCGTTAAACTTAACATACCAACAATATGCTTATTTTTAACAATAGGAATATGACGAATATGGTTTTCCTTAAATGCTTTTTCAGCTTTATACAAATCATCATTTAAGCTTAACGTAATAAGTTTTTTTGTCATTATTTTAGATACCGGCTCAAGACGTTTCATAAAATTAGTTTTTTAGTTTACTTTAAAGTTCGATAAAATGAATTAAAATTATTATGATTTAAGTCATATTATTAATTTTGGAGGTAGTATCTTAGCTTCATCTTCAAACTAGTTTTTATCTTAATAACTATGTACTACAAGGTTTTTATCTTTTTAACATCTTTCCTCTTTTTAGGATGCTCATCTTCAAAAGAAGAAAAACTTCATATTGCAACTGCTGCAAACATGCAATTCGCTATGAAAGAGCTAACTAAAGAGTTTACGCAAGAATTTGGTGTAAAATGTGAAGTAATTATTAGTTCTTCAGGAAAACTAACTGCACAAATAAAAGAAGGAGCTCCTTATGATATTTTTGCTTCTGCAAATATGAAATATCCTGAAGAATTGTTTACAACAGGTTTCAGTATTAAAAAACCAAAAATATATGCATTAGGAAAACTTGTACTTTGGACAATGATTGATACTCTTAAACCGTCCATTAAAATTTTATCAAATAAAAGTATAAAACATATCGCTTCTGCAAATCCCAAAACAGCACCTTATGGAATTCCCTCAGAAAACGTATTAAAACATTACAATTTATTTAATAACCTACAACATAAACTTGTTTATGGAGAAAGTATAGCACAAACAAACCAATTTATAACTACTATGGCTGCCGAAATAGGGTTTACCGCAAAGTCAGTTGTTTTATCCCCTTACATAAAAGGTAAAGGTAATTGGATTGATATAGACCCAAATTCCTATAAACCTATTAAACAAGGCGTTGTTATTTTAAAAAATGGCCCTGGTTTAGCTAAACAAAAAGAATTATTCTATAAATTTCTGTTTTCAGAAAAAGGAAAACATATTTTAAATAAATTTGGGTATTCAACAGATTTGTAAATGAATGTATTAAAAGGTAACATACATAAATTAACGGTTAGCAATAATTTAACTTTAGTTAGTACTAAAGTTAATAATATTGAAATATTTGCCATTGTTATTGATACCGTAAATTCTGCACCTTATTTACAAGAAGGTAATGCTATTGATGTTTTATTTAAAGAAACAGAAGTTATAATTGGTATAGGAGAAACAAATGAATTAAGTATAAGAAATCAATTTATAGGAAAAATTGAAAGCATTAATTCTAATGAATTATTAAGTAAATTAGTAATTAAAACATCTGTTGGTTATATAAATTCAATAATTACTACGCATTCTTTAAAGCGGTTAAATTTAGAAATAGGAACTTTAGTAACCGCAATGGTAAAAACAAACGAAATTATGCTATCCGAATGATTGATTGGCAACCTTTAATATTAACTTTTAAATTAGCTTTTATTACAACAATAATATTGTTGTTTGTTTCTATTCCTTTAGCTTATTGGTTGGCTTACACAAAATCTAAACTAAAACCCGTATTTGAAACTTTTGTTAGTATGCCATTAGTTTTACCACCAACAGTTATTGGATTTTACTTATTAATTGCATTTAGCCCCTCAAACTCATTTGGAAGTTGGCTTAATAATTGGCTAGGTATAAAACTAGTATTTTCTTTTGAAGGCTTACTAATAGCATCTATAATTTATAGTTTACCTTTTATGGTACACCCAATACAAGCGGGGTTTTCAAACTTACCTAAATCATTAAAGGACATGTCTTATGTTTTAGGAAAATCAAGAACAACAACTATAATAAAAGTACTTTTACCCAATATTAAAACATCTCTACTTACAGGAATTGTACTTGCTTTTGCACATACTATAGGAGAGTTTGGGGTAGTTTTAATGATAGGTGGAAATATTCCAGGAAAAACAAAAGTTGCTTCCATTGCTGTTTATGATGAAGTTGAATCTTTAAACTACGATGCTGCAAATTCTTATTCATTAATTCTATTTGCACTTACATTTACAATATTACTAGTTGTCTATTTAATAAATGGAGGTTATTTAAATCACATTAAGAAATGATTGAAATTGATATTCATAAAAAATTGACATCTTCCTTAGGTGAAATGGATTTAAATATTCAAACAACAATTACAAAAGGTAGCTTAGTTACTTTATATGGAAATTCAGGCGCTGGAAAAACATCTATTTTAAGAATTATTGCAGGGCTTCTTCAACCAAACTCAGGAAATATTATTGTAAATGGAGAAACTTGGTTAAATAGCGCTAAAAGAATAAATTTAAAACCTCAGAGACGAAAAGTAGGTTTTGTATTTCAAGATTACGCGCTGTTTCCAAATATGACTGTTAAAGAAAATTTATTGTTTGCACTAAATAAAGGTGATAACACTAAAATTGTAAATAGTTTAATTGAAATTATTGAACTTGGAGAGTTGCAAAACAGAAAACCAGAAACACTTTCAGGCGGTCAGAAACAACGCGTTGCTTTAGCAAGAGCTTTGGTTCAAAAACCTTCTATATTAATGTTAGATGAACCACTTTCTGCATTAGATTCTGAAATTAGATTTAAATTACAACAGTATATTTTAAATGTTCACAAAGAATATAACCTTACAACATTATTAATAAGTCACGATATTTCTGAAATTATAAGAATGTCTGATAAGGTTCTTGAAATTGAATTTGGAAAAATTACGCGTCAAGGAAAACCTAACCAAGTTTTTAACTATAAAGATTTAAGTGCTAAATTTCAATTCACAGGAACAATTATTGAAATTAAAACACAAGACTTTCTATATATCCTTACAATTAGAATTGGTAAAGATTTAGTAAAAGTAGTTGCTGATGAAACCGAAGGTGAACATTTAAAAGCGGGTGATAAAATCTTGGTTTCTGCCAAAGCTTTTAATCCCATCATTCATAAAATAGGTTAGGGATTATTTTTTATTATGTATCCATGGTTATTTTAAAATAAGAAATTTGTAAATTTCTTATAATATACTTTTAATTTATAGTTAAATAAAACTCTTCGTTAACCTTCAAAATAACATATATCACAACTTTTTTTAAAATTTAATGGGCATACACTTTGCTTTTTTAAAATTTCTAAATTTACTGTTAAAAATCATTTTCAAATTTAAAACAGCTCCAGAGCTGCTGTATTTTAACATATTTTTAAGAATAAGCACATATGTTTCAACTTAAAAAACATATGTTATCCGTTTAACTTGTTTTTTTTTAAACATTTGTAACATCTAAACTTAAAAACAAATTAAATATGAAATTCAATTTTCTTGTTAATTGGAAACTCAAAGCCTCTTTTATAGCAGCAATGTTATTATTGAGCTTTAGTGCAATTCAAGCGCAGACGCTTACCGTAAAGGGTAATGTAACTGGAGATGGGCAACCACTACCAGGTGTAACAGTCTTAGTAAAAGGTACAACTAACGGAGTATCAACAGACTTTGATGGAAATTATGTTATTAAAGCCAATTCAACTGACACATTAATATTCAGTTTTATGGGATTTAGTTCAAAAGAACAAAGGGTAAACTCAAGAACTAGTATAAATGTTGTATTAGATACTGATGTTGCTGCTCTTGAAGAAGTTGTAGTAATTGGTTATGGAACTCAGAAAAAGAAAGAATTAACCGGTGCTGTTGTGCAAGTAAAAGCTGATGTATTGGCTCAAACTACAACTTCAGATATTGGTGCTGCTTTGCAAGGACAAATTGCAGGTGTAAACGTTGCTTCTAGTTCAGGTGCTCCTGGTGAAGAAGCAAACATTGTTATTCGTGGTTTTAGTTCATTAATGGATGGACAAAGTGGTCCATTATACGTAGTTGATGGTATTCCTTATGATTCGGATCCTCAATTAAGTATTAGTGAAATACAATCTGTTGATGTATTAAAAGATGCCGCTTCTGCTTCTATTTATGGAACTCGTGGTGCCGGAGGGGTAATTTTAATTACTACTAAACAAGGTACAGTTGGTCAAATGAAAATTTCAGTTGATTCTGAATATGGTGTCCAACATATTACTTCTAGTTTCGATCAAATGACTAAAGAAGAATATACCTACCTTCATAATTTAAGAGGCTCTTTAAATACTAATAAAGTACAAGGAGGAGTTGATGGTGATATTTCAAGAAATGCAAGTTATTTTACGAATAACACAAACATTGGAGATGTATTATTAAATGACAATGCACCAATTCAAAATCACCGTATTAATGTTTCTGGTGGTACAAAGGGATTAACATATAACTTTAATGCCAACTATTTCCAACAAGAAGGGTCTTTCTACAACTCTGACTACAAAAGATTTAACGTACGTGCTAATACGATGTTTACCAAAGGTAAATGGAAAATAAATACTGCATTAACCTTTAAAAGAGATGATCAATTAAAGCCTTGGACGGGTATGATGAATAGAATTTATGAATACCTTCCTTTTAAACCTGCAATTAATTTAGATGCCAATGTACTTTCAGACGCTTCTGAAATAAGTACTGACGATCCTCTAAATGACTGGAAACTTAATGAAGCTCGATCTTTAGCTAATTCGTTAAGAACTATTAAAACCACAGACAACAGAGCTGGTAACAGCCATACTGGAAATATTACAATTGATCTTGATGTAACAGAATCATTAAAACTGACTGGTAGATTTGGAATTCAATATGGAGATAATAAATGGGTGAAAATAGTTCCAAGATATGATATTTACAATACGGAAGGTAATTTAATTACGAATCCCGCAAATATTACATCACAACAAATTACAGACATTACTTCATCTAAACTTACATCAGAGGTTTTTGCTAATTATAGTAAAACATTTGGATTACACAGTGTAAGAGTTTTAGCAATGACTTCATTTGAAGAATCTAAAAATGAACGCTATAGCTTAGAAGTTAGAAATAATTTAAATCCTGCAATTACAGTTTTAGACAATTATGAATTACTTTGGGATATTTCTTCTGGAGGATATGATTTCACAAAAACATTGATTGGTAACTTAGCCAGAATACAATATAATTATGATGGTAAATACTTATTAAGTGCAAGTGGACGTTATGACGGTTCTTCGCAATTTGGAGAAGATAACAGATGGGGGTTCTTCCCTTCAGTATCTGTAGGTTGGAATGTATCTGATGAAAATTTTTGGGATCCATTAAAAAGTGTAGCTAACTCTCTTAAATTAAGAGCTAGTTATGGTACTACTGGTAATGATAGATTTTCACCATATAGTAACCAAGCAGTTGTAGAACCAGGAAATGACTATGTTTTTGGTAGTAATAGTCCTTCTGGAGATGTTAATAATCCATCATCAGAATCAGGTGCTCTTGGAACCACTCAATTGGCATATTCAAATGCAAATTTAAAATGGGAAACCAATGTTGAGCAAAATTTCGGTTTCGACCTTGGATTGTTTAGAAATAAATTGACTATTTCTGGAGATTTTTACAAAAATGAAAAGAAAGATTTATTATATCAAATTGTAAACCCACCATCAACTGGTGTATCAGGAGGTAATCGTAGCACCGTATTTAATGTTGGTAATATGGAAAACTCTGGTGTTGAATTTGCTGTAAATTACAGACACAAAACAAGTGGAGATTTCAGTTGGAACGTTTCAAGTACCTTTACACAAAATACTAATATTGTTACAAAAACAAGTCCAAATAATCCTATTATATACTTAAATAATGGATATCTTTCTACTAAAGGTTCTAGAGAAATTGTAACTGTTATTACAGAGGGTTACGAAGCAGCTGCCTTCTTTTTACGTGAAACAGCTGGAATTATAAAAACTCAAGAGCAATTAGACCAGTATAAAGTATTAGATGCTAGTGCTAAAATGGGAGAGTTAATGTATATAGATCAATTAACTGTGGATACAAATGGTGACGGGATTGCTGATGCTGCCGATGGACAACTGAATGACAGTGATAGAGTATACCAAGGTAGTGGATCTCCAGATTTTGAAGGAGGGTTGAATTTCTCTGCAAAATTCAAAAGATTTGATTTTTCAATGGCATGGTATGGTTCCTATGGTGCTGAGATAATGAATGGTAGTAAAGCGTATGCATACCAGGCAGGTGTACATAAAGATTTATTCTATTCTTGGACACAACATAACCAAACTTCCGATGTGCCTTGGTATGATGGTAATGGAACCAGATCTTATAGAGGTGGTTCAGACTTTTTCTTAGAAGATGGAGATTTTATTAGATTGAGAAATATTTCTTTGGGGTATTCACTACCTAAAAAGGTAATTGAAAAATTAGGATTTAGTAAATTTAGAATTTACGCACAAGCCCAAAACATATTGACTATTACTGACTATACTGGTTTTGATCCAGAAGTAGGTGGTAACGGATTAAGCACGCGTGGAATTGACCAAGGAAGATATCCAATATCTTCTCAATTCAAAGCCGGTATACAACTTCAATTTTAATTTAAAACAGGCTGAAGATGAAAAATATACACAGAAAATATAAAAAAAATATATTAATGATACATAAGACATTTTATAAAGGTTTAATTGCCCTAGCTGTAATTGCCTTTTCATTTCAATCCTGTTCAGATGAATTGGAGCAAGTGAACCCAAATGCACTAACACTTAGTACATATTGGCAAAGTGCAGGTGACCTAAATGGCGGATTAAATGCTGCTTACGCCTCACTAAGAGACGAGAATATTTTAGGTATAGAATGGGAATATACACGTACAGATATTGCGGTACCATTCTCACAAAGAAGTAAATCAACAGGTAACCCAATTTATGATCAAAGTTTTGATTTAACAACCAATCAGGTACAAAGCAAATGGGATGCATGTTATAAAGGTATTTTTAGAGCGAATCAAGTAATTGATGGATATAAGAAAATTGAATCTACTTTTGTAGGAGATGATGCGATAGAAACAGCTAATTTAATAGTTGCACAAGCCAGAGCCTTAAGAGGTTATTTTTACTATGTTTTACACCACGCATATAACAAAGGGTCAGTGCCATTATTTGATGCAGTTCCTGTAGATCTTGCAGATTTTCAAAAAGCTTTTTCTTCTGCAGAAGAAGTACTAGCATTTTACAGAGCCGATTTACAATTTGGAATGGATAATTTACCAGGAACTTACAATGCTTGGCAATCTGAAGTTGGAAATGGTAATTTAGGACGTATTACAGGTGGTTTTTGTGAAGCTTTATTTGCTAAAAGTTATATTAATGAAAATGATTTTGCTACTGCAGAAATCTACTTAAAGAATGTAATGGATAATTATGGATATAACCTTACTGCTGATTTAGCTGAAAGCCTTACAGGTATGGCTGAATTTAATGAAGAATCGATTTTTGAAATCAATTATTCATATGATGCCAATCCATTAGGTTTAGGAGAACAAAATCTTTCTCAAAGACTTTCACACAGGTTAAACGACGGTAGTGTAGTTCAATATACTTCTTGGCTTACACAAAAATACAGAAATGAAAGAGTAGATCCTTTAGATCCTGCAAACAGAGTAAATAGAAATATTTACCTTGCTAATGGTGATCTTGATAGTATTCAGGAAAATGTTTTGAGATATTACAGCCATCGTATGAACAATTCTATGTCGTCTGTTGATGATAGAGATGGTACAATGTATGGTGAAAATAATGCATTGTATGGAGCAGCAGTAAGCGCTGGTACTCACTCAAGACAATTCCCTAACTATATTAAAAAGTTTACAGGCTGGAATGTAAATAATGGTGGTGCTGGTGAAGATGAAAGCACTGATAAGAATGATAGATCTGATATTAATATTCCTATTATGCGTTTAGCTGAAGTATATCTTTTATATGCTGAATGTATGATTGAAAAAGGAGATTTAACTGAAGCGTTAAGATATATTAACCGTATTAGAAAACGTTCTCATTTAATTTTATTAGGAAAATCTAGTGAGTCAAGTGCCGAATTTGCAGGTGGAACTACTACGTATATGGATGATATTGATTTAGATGCTTCAAACGGAGAGCAATTTGTAACTTTAAGTAATTTAATGGACCATTTAAGATTTTCTGAAAAACCACTAGAGCTTGCATTAGAAGGTGACAGAACAATTGACTTAAGACGTTGGGGGGTTTGGAAAGAACAATTAATACATATTGCATCATTTCAATATGATAGTTGGAATTATAAAAACAACGCTCAGGCTAAAAACCCTACTAGATGGAGATCATTTGCTATGCCAATAGGAGAGATTCCTACATATTCAGATCCCAATCTTCCGGTTTATCCATTTAGACTACCAAAAGAAAATCCAGCAGACCTTTTTGTTAATGGAAATAGAAGAGCTAACGAACCTCATTTAAGAGATCAATTAACGGGTTCTCAGAACTTTATTGAAGATATTCATAGTTACCTTCCAATACCGCAAGATGAGATTAATTCTAACTTAAACTGGAATAATTAATTTAAGAATTCAGATTTAAAACCTGAAAGTTTAAACTAAAATATTAAATTATGAAAAACATAAATAAACTAATAAAAACAATGTTTTCATTGTCGCTTATAACACTACTATTTATTAGTTGTGATGATGATGAATATGTAGCTCCTGGATCTTTTACAGATTTGTCGTTTACTTGGACAACGGGTGCTTCCTCAGACAGAGTGTCGGAGGTAAATCGATTCTATTCCATTAGTGATCTATCAGCGGGAGCTGAATTCGTTGAATGGACAATTCCATCAAGTGCTTTCTTTTTAAAGGGGCCAGTTCCTAATAATTTAGACAATCACGATGCCTATATTCAAAATCCTGGAGAAACTACATCTAATGATAAAACAATTAGTGTATTATGGAAAGAAGGAGATTCGCTTTCCGAAATAAGATACTATGGTATTTTTAATGATTCCACTTCTTTTATCTTTAATTTATATTACGACAACACACCTGGAATTCAAAGAGATGTACCAGACACTATTAAAACTGTGAATATCGATGGTAAATGGATCGCTGATTATACATTCTTAATTGATGTTTACGATACTGTAGTTGCGGTTCCTGAAGTAAGATATATGGATGGAACAATTCTTGACCATCAAAACACAGATGCTGTTACCGTAACTTTTGGAGATAAATTAATTTTCGAAGATATGAGTGGATTAAGACCTGATAATGAAAATATTGGACGCCCTGAAACTGCTAAATGGCGTATGCACACTCTTGAAAGTGATACAACACAACAAACAAATGTTTTTAACCAAACTACAACTAGAGTTGAATTAACAGATAGAATAGTAGATACTATTACGTTTGATGACCTTGGTGAATATCAAGTTGAATTAAAAGCATCAAGAGCAAGAACGGAACGATTAAAAGCAAGTGATAATATTTATGATATTCCTACTGTATTTACCGTTGTACCTTTAAATGAACCTTTAACATATTTAGGAGATGTTGTAGAATCTGATGCAGATTTAATTCAAATAGACTTAAGTCATAGAATAAGACCATTAACAGAAAATGTTGCTGGTAATTTTACTGTAGAAGTTGATGGAATTGCAAAAACTATTGAGTCTGTATCTAGAAATAGTAACGGTACACGATTATTTATAGCTTTAGTAGACCCTATTGTTCCTAGTGATGCATCAAAAATAGTTACTATTTCATATGATGGTGCTAATGCAGACCTTAGATCTTTTGACGAACGTCCACTAGAAGCATTTGATAATTTACCAATTGATGTTTATGTTCCACAACCAGTGGTTCAACAAGGAGATATTGTTGAATTAGAGGATCAAACAATACAAATTCCTTTTGACTCAGCATTTGATCCTACATCATTAACTGATCCAACTGTTGGATTTGAAATTTTAGTAAATGGAACATCATTTGATATTGCTTCAATTAGTATTAATGTTAGTGACGCTAAAGTATTAGATGTTAAATTGGTTGAGCAAATTTACAGACCTGATGTAATTACTGCTTCATATGATGGCTCTGGTACTATTGCCAATGTTGGAACTGGAATAATTAATGCATTCATTGCTAAAACAGTGGTAATGCATGATGTAAACTTATTTGGAGAAGGTGGAATGGAAGATGCGGAAGGATCTTCTTGGGTAGCTGATGCAGCTAATGCAGGAGGGACTGTTGAGTATTCAACAGAGCAAGCTGCTAATGGAACTTATAGTCTTAAAATGGCTACAGTTGGTGCTGAAAGAGCAAGAGCCAATAACTTGTTAAGTCCTGCTGATCTAAAAGCTGGTGTAACTTATTCTATTACTTACAAACAATATATTGTTTCAGGGAATACAATGACAGCTGATAAAGTTTACACAATGGTTCCTAAAACTCAGTTAAAACCAGTAACTTTTTATAACGATAACCCTAAAGATGCATGGTTTGATGTAACTTATGATTATACTCCAGGTTCAGATGTTTCTCAATACATGTTTATTCAAATAAACCCAGGAGAAGGAACAATTTATTTTGATGATTTCAAAGTGCAAACAAAAGAAGTTAGACCTTAATTAAGTTTATAATATTTAATAAAAAACCTGCAATTAACATTGCAGGTTTTTTTATATACTTGTGTTACATAATATTGTAATGTAGGCAACAAAATTTAGTACATTTGCAAAATGGAAAACGAAGTTTCAAAAATATTTGGTTTAAGAGCTGTAATAGAGGCTATAGATTCAGGTAAATCAATTAGCAAGGTATACTTACAAAAAGGTTTAAGTAGCCCTTTACTTTCAGAATTGAATATACTTATAAAAAGAAATAAAATTTCTACGAGTTTTGTTCCTATAGAAAAACTAAACAGGTTATCTAAAAACGGGAATCATCAAGGAGTTGTTGCACAAACCTCAGCAATTGAATTTGCAGATTTAGATGCACTTATTACTTCTTCTTTAGAAAAAACAAAGGCACCATTATTTCTATTATTAGATCAAGTTTCAGATGTTCGAAATTTTGGAGCTATTATTAGAACTGCTGAATGTACAGGAGTTGATGGAATAATTATTCAAAAACAAGGTAACGCACCCGTTAGCGCTGATACTATAAAAACTTCAGCAGGAGCAGCATTTAAATTACCTATTTGTAAAGTTGATCATATAAAAGATGCAATTTTTCAATTTCAAGCTGCTGAGATACAAATTGTAGCGGCTACTGAAAAAACAGATAATCTTGTTTATAGTGTTGATTTTACTTTACCTACAGCATTAATTATGGGTTCTGAAGATAGAGGTATTAATCCTTCTATTTTAAAAATAGTTGACGTAAAAGCTAAACTTCCTTTATTAGGAGATATAGAATCTCTAAATGTTGGTGTGGCTTGTGGAGCTATTTTATACGAAGCAACAAGACAAAGATTATTATAATTTAATAATCTCACTACAAATAAAAAAAGGTGTAAAACTATTAAATTAGTTTTACACCTTTTTTTTATTTAAAAATCTAAATTTCTTCTATAGATTCAGGTTCTTCTTCTGGAGGATTAAAATTACCATCTTCATCAAAATAGCTTTCAAACTCTTCATTTTTAGTATATTCAAACTTTTTCTGTTGAGGCCCCATTTTTCGATATATAACTGCAAATAAAATTCCTGTTATAAAACCAGCTAAATGACCTTCCCAGGAAATTCTTTCTTCAGTAGGAAATATATACCAAATTATACTTCCATACAGAAAAACTACAACAAAAGAAAGTGCCGTTAATCTATAGTATTTCCTAATTATACCGCTAAAAAAGACAAAACTCACCAATAAATACACAATTCCACTAGCTCCTATATGATAAGAAGGTCTTGCTATTACCCAGGTTATTAAACCTGTTAAAATCCCTCCATAAATAAGAATTTTAAAGGCTATCTTTTTATAAAAAAAGAATAAACTCCCCATCATTACTAATAATGGAACTGAATTATTAAATAAATGTTTAGCATCTCCATGTATAAATGGAGAAAATAAAATACCTCTTAACCCCACCAAAGATCTTGGATAGACTCCATATTTATTAAAATTATAACCAAATTTAATTTCAATAAAATAAACCAGCCACATTAATATTATTATAAAAACAGGAATTGAGACTACTCCCCTATTATATTTAAAATTCTGTTGATCCATAGTTTTATTGTATATCAAATATACACCCAAAAACTTAAAAAGGAAATAATGACAGTTCCTTTAAAGTTCCTTTCATTTATTTATTATTTTTACTCCATGAATGAACCATTAGCAGAAAGAATTCGCCCAAAAACTTTAGAAGACTATATTAGTCAGCAACATTTAGTTGGAAAAAATGGCGCATTAACTCAACATATTAAAAGAGGATTTATTCCTTCTCTAATATTATGGGGGCCTCCTGGTATTGGTAAAACCACTTTGGCTAATATAATTTCAAAAGAATCTAAACGACCTTTTTACACGTTAAGTGCTATAAGTTCAGGCGTTAAGGATGTAAGAGACATTATTAATAAAGCAAAACAAAGTGGTGGTTTATTTACTGAAAAAAATCCCATTCTATTTATTGATGAAATTCATAGATTTAGTAAATCTCAACAAGATTCTTTATTAGGAGCTGTAGAAAAAGGTTGGGTAACTTTAATTGGAGCAACTACAGAAAACCCTAGTTTTGAAGTAATTCCTGCCCTACTTTCACGTTGTCAGGTTTACATTTTAAATTCCTTCAGTAAAAATGATTTAGAAGAGTTGCTAAAAAGGGCTCAAAGTAAAGATGAATTCATTTCAAAGAAAAAGATTGAAATTAAAGAAACAGAAGCTTTATTAAGAGTTTCTGGAGGAGATGCTAGAAAATTATTGAATATTTTTGAATTGGTTGTTAATTCTGAAGATGAACCTATTGTTATAACTAATGAAATGGTTTTATCAAAAATTCAAAAAAATACCGTTTTATACGATAAAACTGGTGAGCAACATTATGATATTGTTTCTGCTTTTATTAAATCTATTAGAGGAAGTGATCCAAATGGCGCTGTTTATTGGCTTGCAAGAATGATTGAAGGTGGTGAAGACGCTAAATTTATTGCTCGTAGACTTTTAATTTTAGCTTCAGAAGATATCGGAAATGCAAACCCTACAGCCTTAATTATGGCAAACAACACCTTCCAAGCTGTAAATACTATTGGCTTTCCTGAATCACGCATCATTTTAAGTCAGTGTGCTGTGTATTTAGCAAGTTCACCAAAAAGCAATGCGAGTTACGAAGCTATTGGAATGGCGCAACAAATGGTTCGTGAAACTGGTGATTTATCCGTTCCATTACATTTGCGAAATGCCCCTACAAAATTAATGAAGGAGCTTAATTATGGAAAAGAATATAAATATGCCCATAGCTACGATGATAACTTTGTTGAGCAAGAATTTTTACCAAAAGAAATACAAAATACTCAATTTTTTAAACCAGGTAATAATCCTAGAGAAAATAATTTAAGAGACTTTCTTAAAAAACGGTGGAAGAATAAATACAATTATTAATTGTCATTCTGAGTGATAACGTAGAATCTTAGGTGTTAGTAAATCTAGTATTCTTTATTTCGTTTCACTTCAGTCAGAAATTCAAGTTAAATCCGTCACACTGAACTTGATTCAGGGTCTCATCATATTAGTTAAAAGTAATTATAAAATGCTGAAACCAGTTCAAGCACAACGTAATTATTAATCTACCCTTTTATAAATTTTAGAACCATTATTAATATCTATTTTTAGATTCCCGTTGTTAATTACTTCTAATAACTGAGGCTGTTTAAAAGCAGCCCATTTTATAATATAAATTGTTGGTTTTGATGTTTTGTAAATTGTAGCAAATTGTAAATTTTCATCACCTCCAATTACTGAGTAAGCATTATTTTTTTCAGTAATTACACTTTTTCCCCAATTATCAAATAAAAAGGCTCCGGTAACATTATTACTAACAACCTTATTTATAGTTTTTATTTTATTTTCAACAGAAGTTTTAGCTTTTTCTTTAGTTGCAATAGGTTTAGAAACCTCTTTTTTTACAATCTCCTCTTTAACTATTGGTAACTCTTTAGCAACTACTTGTTCCACCTTTTGTGGTTGTTCCGCTTTTACTGCAAATACTTTTTCAGATATATTTGTAGTTGGTTCATATGAATAATTTAAATTTTCAATATCCTCAAAAGCTGTTCTAATTACAGAATGATACGCTTTCTTAAAGTCCTTCTCTTTTGTTTTTGCTTCTTTAGTAACAATAACCACACGATTATTGCAATCTACTAATTCTATAGTAATTTTGGTTGCTAAAAATGAAGGTATAGTTTTAACTTTTGCTTTTAATGCAAGACATCTATCTCTTGCTAAATCTTCTGGATATGTTTCATCTGTAAACAATGCTGTAAACCCAGCTCTTTCAAATAAAAATTTTGTTAGTGAATTCACTTGATAGCTATCTTCTTCATTTTGAAATTCAAATTGCTTTGGAACCAAAATGTATTTGTAATTATTAATGGTTTTTTGAGCAAACAATGCTGATATTGTTATTAATAAAAATGATATTGTTAAAATTGATTTTCTCATTTGATATATGTTATAAGTATTTTTTAATTTCGTTTAAATTATTTACCGATTTGAAATTTTCAGAAATGGGCTGATTGTTAAAATTACAAAAAATAACATCTAAGCCAACATTTTTTGCGCCCATAATATCTGCCTCCCAATTATCACCAATCATTATTGATTCACTAGAAAGTGCATTTGCCTTGTTTAATGCATATTCAAAAACTCTAGGATTTGGTTTTTTCACACCTACTTCCTCTGAAGTTATAATATTGCTAAAATATTTACCCAACCCTGAATTTATTATCTTTCTGTTCTGTACTTCTTCAAACCCGTTCGTAATTATATGCATTTTATAATTTGGTTGCAAATAATCTAGAATTTCAAACGTACCATCGAACAAAAAATTATTCAATGGTAAATAATCGATATAATCAACAGCTAAAACATCAATCAATTCATCATCAACTTCAACCTTTATTATTTTGAAGGTGTCTTTCAGTCTTCCATAGCGTAATTCTTCCTTTGAGACCTTTTCTTCTCTATAAAGTTTCCAATATCTTTGATTTACACCTTGGTAGTAATTTATAAACTTTTCAAAACTTATAGTTACATTATGTTTTTTAAAAATAGACTTGAATGCTAAATCTGAATTAGTTTCAAAATCCCAAAGGGTATGATCTAAATCGAAAAAGATGTGGTTAATATGTTTCATTTATTATATATTTGAACAAAGTAATAAAAATGGTTTTTAACATTACATAAAAATGCATATTTAATTAACCAAATAATCAGATTCTAAAAAATAAATGCAAATACGTTCTTATTTTGAGGAAAAACTAAAAAATAAATTTTTAAAAAACTTCCTAACCCTCTTAACTGGTTCTGTAATTGGGCAATCAATTATTTTGTTTTCAATTCCTTTCTTAACAAGATTATTTTCAAAAGAAGCATTTGGTATTTACACTTTATTTACTTCAACTGTAATACTATTAAAAACACTTGCTACACTTAATCTTGAATTGGCTATTATTTTACCTAAGAGAGATAAAGATGCCGTAAATATATTTGCGCTAAACATTTTAATGATATTTATTTTTAGTATTCTATTATTGTTTATTGTATTTTTTTTTAAAAACAATTTAGCATTATTCCTAAACATAGAACAATTATCAAATTTTATTTACTTAATTCCGTTAAGTGTATTTTTACTTGGAAATATTTCAGCCTTAGAATATTGGAACAATAGAAAAAACACCTTTAAAAATATCACCATAGGCACTATTTCAAAATCCGCAACAATGAGTTCATCTCAGTTATTAACAGGTTTTAGTAGTTTTAAATCGATTGGCTTAATTCCTGGATTGTTGGTCGGACAATTTTTAAACGTAATTATTTTAACAAAATTCTCTTTAAAAAGCCTAATAAGTTTAAAAGATCATATATCAATCAAAAGAATGTTCTACCTTGTTTTTAAATATAAAGATATCCCTGTTTTTAACACCATTCTAACCTTTACAAATAGTTTATCAAATGAATTACCTGTAATTCTTATATCAAAATATTTCGGGTTTGGCACGTCAGGTTTATATGGCTTAACAGTTAAAATTTCTAAAACACTACCTGGAATAGTTGGACAATCAATTAGTTTAGTTTTTTTTAATGAAGCTAGTAGATTATATAATAATGATGGTGACCTACATCAATTATTAAAAGTAATGCAAAAAAAGCTTTTTATTGTTGCTCTCTTAATATTTGTTCCTGTTTTTATTATTTCTTATTTTTTAGATTTTATTTTTGGTAATAATTGGAATGAAGCTGGAATATATGTTCGAATTTTATTACCATGGTTATTTATTATGTTTTTAAATTCACCTATATCGTCTCTAATAGAAATTTTAAACAAACAAAAAACATTTTTAGTTTACGGGATAATTTTACTTATTGCACGTTTTTTAGCATTATATTTAGGATTTACAATATTTAATGATATTAAAATTTCACTAATGTTTTTTTCAGGAGTAGGAGTCTTATTTAACTTATTTGTTTTTATATATTTTTTAAAAATTACAAAACATAGCAATCTTCAACAAAAAAAAGTTTATAAATAAATATAAATTATGGTTTTAACATTTACTGGAGATCTGAGCATAACAGGCTCATTTGTTGAAAAAATAGAAAATAATGAAGAAATATTTTCTTCTAAAATTTTGACCGAATTAAACAACAGTGATTATGTAATAGCCAATTTAGAAGGGCCTATAACTGATATAAATCCTAAAGAATCAACAAATGTAAAATTTAATAGTCCTAAAAAATCAATAGATTATTTATCCGCAAGAAATTTAAATGTCTTTAATTTAGCCAATAATCATATTCTTGATTGTAAATCAAATGGTTTAATTGATACTATTAAAACTATAAATCATAATAATTGTAAATATTTTGGGGCTGGAAACAATTTAGCTTCAGCAACAAAAACTTGTGTATTACAAAGTGAAGATATAAGAATAGCACTTGTTGGTTTAACTGTTCCAAGTGTGAATTGCAAAAATGAAACTTTTAAAATTTGCACTACCAAACATTTAAATATTTTAAAAAAAAATATTTCTAAATTAATAAGTAACACGGATTACATAATCATAAATTATCATGGAGGTGAAGAATTTACAAATTATCCTTCACCTACTAAACGCAGATTCCTTAAAAAAATATCTAGAATTGAAGGTGTTGATATTGTAATCTGTCATCATTCTCATACTTTACAAGCTTATGAAAAATATCGTGGAAAATACATATTTTATTCTTTAGGTAATTTTATTTTTGATATACCAACACATTATCCCTATAAGTACACCGATAAAGGATTTTTATTGAAATTTTATTTTTCAAAAAATAAATTCCATTTCGATTTGGTTCCTTTTTATAGTAAAAAAGGGAACATCAAAGATCTTAACAAAACCGATTTTAATAATTATTTTGATACACTTTGTGATTTTAATAATTATAAACAAAAATGGAGAGCTGAAGCTTATAGAGTTCTATTTAGGTTTAACCTAATTCCTCAAAAAGAAAATATTTCTATTGAACGGTCTATCCCATTGCAAGAAAAATCTCTTTTACAACTTATTTTTTCGAGTAAATTCTATTCAAAAGCAATAAGTATTCTACTAAGTAATAACTATAGAACACTCTATATTAGTGCTATTATACATAAATTGAAATTAAATAATAAATTTTTTCAGCTACTATTTAATAGGTAAATTAATACGCTTTAACTTTTTATTCCTATGCATACGTCAATTTTAAAAAATAATAAAGGTTTCCAATGGTATTCTAACCAGAATATTTGTATAAAAGGTAGTTTTTTCGATTCTAAAAATAATTATTATGAGAAGGAAAAATTAGTATCCTTTTTTATAAATATTGAAAATAGTGAGCAATTTATAAAGAGAATAAAAAATATTAACGGAATTTTCACCGTCTTAATTAAACTAAATCATCAAATATTTATTGCTTCAGATACAACAAGAATATTTCCTTTATTTTATACTTTTAAGAATACTGAATTAAATATTTGTGATGATATAGAATATTTAAAAGAGAAATTTAATCTTAAAGAAGTTGATGAAAAATCGTCAAATGAATTCTTATCTTCTGGTTTTACAACCGGCAATAAAACACTTTTAAAAAACATTTACACTCTTCAATCAAATGAATATATAATTTTTGAAAACAATAGAATTAATAAGAAAGGATTTTTCTTTTCCTATGCTACTAAAAAGTTTAACAATTCTGAATATTATGAATTAAGGAAACTAGCCATTGAGGCTTTTGAAAATGCATTTAATCGTTTAATTGTCTCATTAAATAGCAGAACCGTGGTTATTCCTTTAAGTGGTGGTTACGATTCTCGCTTAATTGCCTTAATGTTAAGAAAGCATAATTATAAAAATGTTATTTGCTATACATATGGCAAAAAAAACAATATTGAAATTGAAAATTCTAAAAAAGTTGCGGAAACTTTAAATTTTAAATGGGTTTTTATTGAATATACAAATCAACTTCTTGAGAACTATATTAAATCAGAAAAATTTAAAGAATTTGCTCATTACACTTGCAAATATATTTCAATGCCTTCTTTACAAGATTTTTTTGCAGTAAAATATCTTTCGGAAAACAACCTTATTCCAGATGATTCAATTTTTATACCAGGTCATTCAGGTGATTTATTAGGCGGAAGTCAATTTTTAAAAGTTATTCCAGAAAATTTAAAATCTTTTGAAATTTCCAACTTAGTTTTAAAAGAAAAATTTAATCATAATAAAATCTCACATAAATCTAAAAAAGCGATAAAAAAAAGCATCGAACAATTACTTCTCGAATTTGACAATAATTATTTTAATAAGGAACCATCATCAGTTTTTGAAGATTTTGATATAAAAGAAAAAATTACAAAAATAATTTTTAAAGCTTCTGGAGGATATACATTTTTTGGCTACGAACACAGATTTCCTTATTGGGATAAGGAACTACTGTTATTTTTTAAAGATGTGCCACCAAAATATAAAAAAATGAAGCTTTTATATGATGACGTATTAAAAAACTATTATTTTAATCTATATAAAATAAATTTTGAGAATGAAATACAACCAACATATTTTAAAATATATTTACAAAAAATTAAAAAAATAATTAAACTAATCTTTCCTAAAACTTTAATAAAATATTTTTTACGTAAAAATGACTGGCTAAATTCTCAAGCTATCACCAATGAAATGATTAAATCTATAAAAGAGAATGGCATTCATTACAATACAAATATTAAATCGTATAACGAAGTAAATATTCATTGGTATCTTAACTTTGCTAAAAACTTCATTAAAAAATAAAATATGAGAAAAACAACTTTGTTAAATAGAATTGATTTCCTCTTATTTGGCTGGATCGTAAATTTAGTATATCCAGAATATTACCGTCCAAAATATGGATATCAGAAATACTATATTTTATTTTTCCATTATTTAATTCCTCAAAAATTATTTCGATTAAATGGTTCAGTTAAATGGCCTGTGCACTTCACATCAAAAATTAGTTCGCCCGAAAACATTACAAAAGGTATTATTTGTGATCCAGGTGACAATCCAAGTATTTACATACAAGCTAATAATGGTATTATAATTGGCTCTAATGTTGGTTTTGGAGCAGGAACTAAAATAATATCATCAATTCATTCACATAAAAACCACTCAGAACACGATAAAACGAGTCCAATAATTATTGGTGATAATGTTTTTGTTGGAGCTAACAGTGTAATACTTCCTAGTGTTCACATTGGAGATAATGTTGTAATTGGAGCGGGAAGTATAGTTATTAAAGATATCCCTTCTAATTGTATTGCTGTTGGTAATCCATGCAAGGTTATAAAAATAAAGGATGCCTATCTCGAAGATTTTTCTACAATAATATTTAATAAAGAAATTCCAAAAATTTATTCAGATTTCTTGAAATAATTAAAACATTTTTTGAAAACCAAAATACTTTTCAAACTCCCCTCCAAAACTTTTATAAAAACCGGCAACACCATTTATCATCGAGCCTTCAAAATCCAATTTTACCATACTCCCAGAAAATTGAATCATCAATTCATTTACGAGCAAAGTTGGAATCCCCAAACCTTTACCTTCCTGATTTGAAAATGGCAACAAATAGGTAATTTGCTTTTTCTCTTTTAACCACAGCAATCCCGTTATTAAATTGCCATCCTTTAAAACTCCCCATAATTTAATACTTGGATTGTTTGAGTTTAATAATTTATTGAGTGTCTTTAACTGACTAGGATGTAATTTATAATTTTTATTAGACTCCAAATAATACTTCAAAAAAACATCTTTATTTATTCTTTTTTCTATTCGAAAATTGGATTTTTCAACACTTTTTAAAATACGTTTCCTATTTGTATTAAATCCTTTATAAATATCTTCATACGATTTATTTAAAGGCAATATATAATTTGTTCGATTTTCTACTTTAAACAAACTTAAATCATTCTCAGCATTAAACTGAATAGTAACTTTTTTAAACTTTTTAGGAATAGAGTTAATAAAATCTCGAATTAAATCAGAATTTAATTTTCGGCTTGAAAAAATCCCTAATTGCTGTGTCCAAGCTGGTGGATATATATACTTAATAAAATATTTTTGTCGCCAAGGCATAGGCATTACGGCCTCATAATCATTCAATATTAATACGTCCCAATTATCTGCAACACAATCTAAATACCAACTATATGCGTAAATTCTGCTATTAATTGAATTTTCAATACAAGCATTATATTTTTGAATATCAATCTCTTTTCTTTTTAAATATTGAATCATTTATTATTCTATCAACATTTTCTTGTAAATCTCACTCCAACCTTTCCATTTATCATTTTCACTTAAGGTATCATTATGAAAAACACTTATAAATGTTCCATTTACTTTTTTAATTTCATTTTTAATTTCTATAATTTTCTGTAAACTTTCCGTATTTGAAAGTTTCATTCCATCTTTAAGAGCCATATCCATTATTGCGAATGGAAACAACTTTAACGGAGTTTGAATTTCAAAATCTAAATCATAAAAATAATAAGGAGAACATGTACTTGCTCTAAAACCAACATGTTTAGCATATCCCATTGAATAATCTTCTTCAATATCCAAATCAATTAAATTTTGATAAGTTTCAGGAATAATTAATCTTATATAATGTTGGCGCGAAAATGTTACAGGAGTATTTATAATTCCTTCCAATCTATGTTTTTCCTTTTTTAACTTTTCTTCATTTTTAACAGCAAAATAAGATGGTTTTAATCCTACTTTGGCATAATCGGCTACAGATTTTATTAAAGAAATAAACTTAGTGGAGTTAGAAGAAATATTTTTATCATAGGTTGAAAAATCACTAATCAAAAAGAAAAATAACGTGTTTATTTTATAATTCTTTTTAATATTTAATATTTCCGAAAATGTATTATAAGGATCTTTTCTTAAATTTAAATTAGATAATAAATGATGCCATAGATTAACAAATCTTAAATGCACCAGATCATTAATATAACCTCCTATGGATCTTACAACTCCCTTATGTTTGTAGGCAAAAGCCATATCAACATCAATGGTTGAGATTAAATCAAACTCTCTACTTTTAATTTCATAATTTGGAAATTTCTCTTTCAATTTTTCCAAAAATTTTCTCGCCCATATATCAATAACAGGCTTTTCTAAAAAACCATTTTTAAATGCTAAACTTTCATTTGCTGGAAATCGTTCATGCTGATCTTGTACGTGAGGTAAATATTCCTCATACCTACTAATTAAATAAAAACTTGCTGCAAATAAATCATAAGGAACACTTGAAGCCTCCCCTGCTGGAAAAAAACAAGGAGTTTCATCCCAATTAGAAATATTAATATCTACATCATTAATACCTTGTTCAAATAATAAATCATGGCTTCTAATAAAAAACTCTGAAGCCAGCGGACTTTTTGCATAAGTGATTTTTGGCCCATTATGTGCCACAAACTCATCAACCTTTGTTGAGAACTTTACGCGTATTTGTAATATTCTAACAAAAATATGCTTAAATATAAAATTAATTCTGGGTGTAATTTTCTGTGTATAAACTAATAACATTTATTTTTTTATAAATATTGGTCTAATTATATTAAACTTTCATCTGCAAAGCTAAAGTACGCATTTTCGGTTATAATTATATGATCTAATACTTTAACATCAAGTGTTTCTCCTGCTTGTTTTAATTTGTTTGTTATCATTTTGTCTGCATTGCTGGGTTGCAATTTCCCTGAAGGATGATTGTGACATAATATAATAGCTGTTGCATACAGTTCAATTGCTTTTTTAAAAACCAATCTAACATCAACCAAAGTGCCTGTTAAACCACCTTTACTCATCTGGTACTTTAATAAAACCTTATTAGAATTATTCAAAAAAACTATCCAAAATTCTTCATGTTGTAATTCACCAATTATTGGTTGCATTAAATTAAACACTGTTTTACTACTTTTTATTTTTGGTACCTCTAGTGCTTCTTCCAACCTTCTTCTTCTCCCTAGTTCTAAAGCTGTTATTATTGAAATTGCTTTTGCTTCACCAATTCCTTTAAATTTTTGTAATTCTGAAACTGATAATTTCCCTAACCTATTTAAATTATTTTCTATTGAATTTAAAATTTTCTTAGCCAAATCTACAGCTGTTTCATTTCTACTCCCCGACCCAATTAAAATAGCTATTAATTCAGCATCTGATAATGAAGCCTTTCCTTTAAGTAATAATTTTTCACGGGGCCTATCATCTTCTGCCCACGATTTTATCGAAAGGGTTTTCTTACTATATTCCATATCAATTTTTTTTTCAAAGATAAGAGTAATATCTTTGTTGTAAATATATTAAGTATATGAAAATTATTATTGCTGGTGCAGGTGATGTTGGATTTCATTTAGCCAAATTACTTTCATTCGAATCTCAGGATATCTATTTAATAGATTCTGATACTGAAAAATTAGAATACGCCAGTAGTCATATTGATGTTATCACTAAAAAAGGAGATGCAACTTCTATTAAACTTTTAAAAGAAGTTGGTATTGCTCAAGCTGATATTTTTTTAGCGGTAACAGAGTCTCAAAACACTAATTTTACAATTTCAGTTTTAGCAAAAAAATTAGGAGCAAAAAAAACAATTGCCAGAATTTCTAATCACGAATTTAGTCAAAATTCTGATATTGATTTTTCTGAAATTGGAATAGATTTTATGATTTCTCCAGGTGAATTAGCATCTGATGAAATTAAAATGCTCTTAAACCAATCTGCATTTAATGATACCATTCAGTTTGAAAATGGAACACTAAATATATTAGGAAGCACTTTAGATTACAATTCCCCGCTAATTAATTTAACGGTTCAAGAAGCCCGAGAAAGATTTTCAAATATACAATTTATAACTATTGCTATTAAACCAGAAAATAGCGACGAAACTATAATTCCTCGAGGAAACACTGTATATCAGGCAAATGATCAAATTTACTTTTCAGCCCCAAAAGAAAGCATAAAAGAGTTATACACCTTAATGGGTAAAACCCAATTTGGAGTTAAAGACGTTATGATTTTAGGCGGTGGAAAAATTGGTGTAAAAGCAGCCAGAAACCTTTGTAGCAACTTTAATATTAAACTTATTGAAATTAATAAAGACAAAGCTTTTGAAGTTGCTGAAAAAATTCCAAATGTTCTCGTAATAAAAGGAGATGGAAGAAATGTTGAGCTATTAGAAGAAGAAAATATTGCCGAAATGGATGCTTTCATTGCTGTTACAGGAAATTCTGAAACTAACATAATGTCCTGTTTAGTTGCCAAATCTAAAGGTGTTAAAAAAACAATAGCTTTAGTTGAAAATATGGACTACATAAATATTTCGCAAACAATTGGTATTGATACTTTAATAAATAAAAAATTATTAGCCGCAAGTGCTATTTTTAAACATGTAAGAAAAGGTGAAGTTTTAAAACTGGCCAACTTACATAATGTTGATGCTGAAGTTTTAGAGTTTTTAGTAAAAGAAAATTCTCCTGTTACTAAAAATGTTGTGAGAAATATAAGAATTACTAAAAAAGCTGTTTTTGGTGGCGTTATCAGAAGTGGTGTTGCCCATATGACTTTTGGAGATTTTCAAATAAAAGCTGGAGACAAAGCAGTTGTATTCTGTTTACCTGAAGCTATTCATAAAGTTGAAAAATTATTTAATTAATAATGAAACAACTTAACATTAAAATTATAATTAGTTTCTTAGGTTTAATATCTATGCTTAACGGATTGTTTATGCTAATTGCTGTGCCTTTTAGTATTTACTATGATGAAGAATCTAAATGGGGAATTTTATACGCTGGTATAACAACTATAGTATTAGGCTTTTCTCTTTGGTTTACTAATAGAAATGCTAAAAAAAACTTAGGAAAAAAAGAAGGTTATATTATTGTAACCTTAGGATGGTTAATGCTCTCTTTTACGGGTGCTTTACCATACACTTTCACTAATACAATCCCTCAATTCACCGATGCCTTTTTTGAAACTATCTCAGGATATTCAACTACTGGATCCTCTATATTAACAGACATAGAATCTATGCCAAAAGGAATATTATTTTGGCGAAGTGCAACCCATTGGATTGGTGGAATGGGAATTATTGTTTTAACAGTTGCCATATTACCTTTATTAGGTATTGGAGGTATGCAGTTATTTATGGCTGAAGCTCCAGGACCAAGTGCAGATAAAATGCACCCAAGAATTACTGAAACAGCCAAAAGGCTTTGGTTAATCTATTTTTCATTAACATTTACTGAATTTTTTCTACTGAAATTTGCAGGTATGACTTGGTTTGATGCCATTAACCATGCAATGGCAACTATGAGCACAGGTGGTTTCTCTACTAAAAATGCAAGTGTAGCATATTATAATAATTTCCCAATAATTCAATACATAATAACAATATTTATGTTTATTGCTGGAGCTAATTTTGTGCTTACTTATTTTGCATTAAAAGGTAAAATTCAAAAAGTTTTTAAAAGTGAAGAATTTAGATATTACTTTTTTGGTGTTATTGGTTTTACCTTAGTACTTACTGTAATAATTTTAAATTATAGAGATCCAAATTTAGTAACAACTATTCATCATCCAGAACCTTGGGGAAAAGTTGAAAGTGCTTTTAGGCACGCATCTTTTCAAGTAGTTTCAGTACTTACAACAACAGGTTTTGTTTCTGCTGATTTTACAATGTGGAGTTCCATTGGTACAATACTAATGTTTTCATTATTTTTTATAGGAGGTTCTGCAGGTTCTACCAGTGGAGGTGTTAAAATTGTAAGACATATTGTAATTATAAAAAATAGTATTTTAGAGTTTAAAAAATTACTACACCCTAATGCAATTTTACCATTGCGTTATGATGGTGCTCGTGTACAACAAAATATTGTATTTAACATACTTTCCTTTTTTGTATTGTATATGGGAATATTTATAGTTAGCTCAATAATTTTAGCAATTTTCGGTCTAGATTTTATTTCTGCAATGGGAGCTGCAGCATCATCACTAGGTAATATTGGTCCGGCAGTTGGAACGGTAAGTCCTGTTGATAATTTTTCACATTTATCAATTCCGGCTAAATGGACTTGTTCTTTTTTAATGCTAATTGGTAGATTAGAATTGTTTACCGTTTTAATATTATTTACACCATTTTTCTGGAAGAAATGTTAATTATAAATACCAACTATTTATTTTTATTTCAATAAAGAGCACACACAATTTTTAAAAATGTGTTCTTCTATTTTATGCATAAAACTACATGTGTTACAAAAAATAATATCATCTTTTGATTTATCAAATTTTTAATGAATAAGCCCTTTTATTTTTTATTGAACTACTTTTTGTTTAACGCTGCTGCTAACGGAGATAAGTCTATCCATTCTGAAGCTGGAATATTCAATTCTTCAGTATTTGTAAAAGTCCTATCTGTATAATAATACTTTATATATAAACCATAAAACGGTTCTTTTATAATCTTAACTTTTTTAATTCCTGAAAGTGGAAAATCCCAATTATGAAAAAAACCATTTATATATACGAATTTTTTTCCTATTAATATTTTTCCATCATTTTTCAGATTCCTATTTTTATAATAAAATGGCATTCCGAAGGCAAAAAATGATAAAAAGACAATGAGACCAATTAAGACAAAAAACATGGCTAATTTTCCTTCATCAATAACTAAAATAAATATTCCAAAAATTATAACTGAAAGAAATGAAATTACTAACAGAATACCTTTATTTTTTGACTTTTCGTTTTCAAATAAGAAATTAACATAGTTTCTTTTTTCTAAATCAGATAAAGTCCAAGCAGCTAATAATTTTTCACCAGATATTAAAGATTGTAATTTTTTTTCTCTACTTCTAAACATAAACCCAATTACTATAGCTGATAAACAAAAGAATATTGAAAGCATTACAATAGCTGGATGAATTGGTAAACTATCAAAATCCATAATTGCCACTACTACCACAAATGCAAAAAAACCAGCAGCATACCAAGATTTTTTAACAATGGATGTTTGATTGTTTTGTAGCTTAATTACCTGATTTATTTTATTTATCTCGCTTTTATTTATATCAACATAATTTTGCTTATCTAATTTTTGCTCTATTGGTTTAGGTGTTTCCTTATTTTTCTTAATATTTTTAACCTTCTCACCACAATTGTTGCAAAATTTTGAGTTTTCGTCTAATTCTTGTCCACAATTTTTACAAAACTTCATAAGTTTATTTCTTTAGTTTTTTAATATTCCAACTGCTTTTTGTTAAGGTGCTAAAAAACACCAATTTGTTTTCTTCCTCATAAAAATGTAATGCAAAATCACCTTTTACACCCCTTAAGTGAACTATTGCTTGATAATTATTTGAACCAAATGGAGTTATTTTGGCTTCGAACAAACCATTTTCATCTTTTCCTACAACAATATTGTCTTTTCTAGTTAAAATAATTACGGCTTCTTTTTCTTCTAAAATAATTCCAGCGGGATCATACCATTTACCTTCTAATTTTGTTAACTGCTCAATTGGTGAAAATGGCTTTTCTGAGGAATCTACATCCTTTAAAAAAGATTTTCCAATAAAAAACAGTACCGTTAAAACAACTATACCTAAGAATGCTATTGAAAGTCTCTTTCCTTTATTTGGTTGGTTTAAACTTTCTTCAACAAGATTTACTTCTGCATTTTTTTTAGCATTATTTTGATTGTTACTGCTTTTTAGTGAAGCACCACAATTGGTGCAAAATTTTGTTTTTCCTTGGATTTTAGTTCCACAATTTGGACAATTATTTGATTCCATAATAACTAACTTTTTTTGTTACCACTAATAATAAGTTTCACATTTATAATAATTAACAACACTAAACACACAATAACAATTAAGTAAAAAACATCCGAGCCTATAAATTCAATCAATTGCATTAAATATGAAAAAGCAAGAATTGCTTGTAACACCAAAACTATCTTTGCGATTATATTAAAAGGTTTTTCCTTTTTCTTACGGAAAAAATAAATAGCCCCAACTATTGCCGAAAAAATAAGAATCCCGGTAATTTCATTGCTTCCAGAATTAAAAAGTACAAGAAGTACATTCACAACAATATAAAAAAGCATCCATTTTTGACCTTTCGTAGATCTTCCCGTTTTTTCTAAATTTCTACCTTCATTTTCTATATCAATTTGAGATTTAGATGCATTATTGTTAGATTTAGAAAACCCTTCTTCAATAATATTTTTAGCTTCATCTCCTACAAATGCTTTAGCCTTATTCCCAATTGTGTTTTTCACACTATCTTCTAAGCTTTTTACCACACCTTTTTGCATTTTTCTTTTTGGAGGTGGTCTTCTTTTGTTCTTATCAGAATCTACTGTTATTTCCATTCCACAATTTGGACAGAATTTAGAATTATTTTTATTATCAGTTCCACAATTAGTACAGTATGCCATAGCTTTATATTTTAGTTTAATTTATTACCACAATTTGCACAAAATTTAGAATCTTTTATTACTGGAGTTCCGCAGTTAGCACAGAATTTTGGCCTTTTTTCCATCTCATCATTATTAATATCGTCATCATCATATTCTAAAATAATCATACAATTTGTTGAAATTTTATTCTGAATATGAACTGGATAATGATAACCAGAAAGATCTAAATATGGACAATCTGCAATTGTATTATGAAGTTCTAAGGATTCATCATCAATAGAGATCCATTTTAATTTTCCTTTTTTAATCCAGGAAGCAATATCAAAATCATATTCCTCTTCATCATCAAAAGTACTGCCCATAACAGCTAATCCATCAATGTCCTCAGCCAAATATTCATTAGTTCCCCAAGTATTAATTCGTTCTATTTCTAAAGTTTTATCTTTTGAATAGTAAACGATAGGGTAAGCATCATAGATTCCAATCTTAATATGAGATAAAACAGCAATAATATTTTCATCATTTAAAAGTCTTGGAGAAACCCAGGGTACTGCTGGCCCAGGTTTCATGGAAAATGAGACTTCGGGAAGTTCATCGAGAATCGAAATACTTCCTGTTATTGCAAAAAAGGTCTTGATCTCTTCTTCAATTCCTCTTACAGGTTGTTCAGAAACCCACCAGGGACCATCCAATCCAAAAGTATCAATAGAAAGTCCAAAAGGTTCATTAGAAAAAGGACAACGCGATATTATTTTATAAACTAACCCCTGTATATATTGACTCTCTACTTCTTCGAGCTCAGTTGCTGTTTTATCAAGCTTCTTCATTAAATACTCTTGTACAATCTCATCATCAGAATTGTTTTCCATTTCAAAGGAAAACTCTTCCATTTTTTTTCTGAGTTGAAAGATTGTTGCAATAATTTTATTTCTTTCTTCAATTGTGATTTTTTCAGTCTTCATATATAGTAATTATCCTTTGTACAATACACTTTTAATTTTCACACCTTTAGAAGTCCCTGGATCAAATTGAACTAAAGACTCTTTTTTACCTTTTTTACTAACATTTTGTGCTATAGATTTATCCCCATCCATGGTATGAGTTCCTATTATTTTTTCGTAGATTTCTTTTGCAATTCTTCTATCGTTTGGATCTTTTATACTTCTCCAATCCCATTCTACATGTGCCCCATGTTCAATATTAGTTTTAACATTTGATTTTCTTAATTCATTAATTATTTTATTAATCCTTTCCGGAGGTAATTTTTGTCCGTTAGCACCTCTTATATCAAATACATCAATATCACCTGTAAATGGTTTACCCGTTAATCTGTCATAAACAACTCCTTTTTTAACATAAAGTTTGTCATAATTTTCAATAATATGTTGAGCCTGATCTGTATACTCTGCACTTCTTTGTCTATATCTTTTAACAATTTCTCGGCGCATCGCTTTAGGTAATTTCTTTATCTGTTGCCTTGAAAGTTTTGGCTTGAAACTTCCAACCTTTCCTATATTTTTCTTTGAAGCACCCAAAAAAGTATCCAAAGCATTAATTGTTTTGTTTTTTACAAACATTTTTTTAGGTACCGCCTCACCTGAATTCAATAATCTTCTGGCAGCCCCAGTAGTAGGTCTTGTTATTATTCTTGCTTTAAATTTGTTTGCTACTCGTTGTATGGATTTTATACTACTACTTGTATAACCACTCACATCTGGTGGATTTGGATCCTTTACGTAATCTTTGGTTCCTTTCTGATCTTTAACAGTAGTTTTATCTTTTGGATTATTTTTAGCATCAACCTTTTTTTCATTCTCTGCTTTTAATCTAGCTTGTCCTTTTTGTACTTGACCATTTAAGAAAACTATTATAAGTTCATCTCTTAATTGTCTTGCCGTCATTTTTGCAGCTTCTGGTATTGATTTTGTTCTTCCGTAAGATATTGCAAATGTTGCTACAGCATATATTGCCCAAACTTTTATCTTATTTCCTTTATAAATTTTTTCAATATTTCGAGTATTTATAACACCCCCTTTGGCAACACTGAAAAGAACTTCTTTAAAACTTGATATTTGTGCATCAATAAAATCATCTACAGATTTTCCTTCTATAACCATTCCATATCCTGTAAGTGTAATTTCTTTAAAGGTACTTGCTCCAAAACCTGTGAAAGGCCCCAGATAAGTAGAGACAACAACTTGAAATGCAATATCACCCATCCAAACAACCCACTCTAGAGTATCAATTATTGCATCATAAGAATTAGCTTCAGAAATGTATTTTTCAGCTTCATTTATCATTAAATCGTGAGCGATTAACCAAATCTTTTTTCGGAAAGCAACCATTCCTTCAACATCAAACTTATCCTTGTTCCGCTCGAGCATATCGAGAAGTTTATTTCTTTCTTTAGAATCTTTGAAGTAATCATAAATAGTAGTCTTACAATCATTATAGGCTTTTTCCCAAGCTGGAAATTTATCACCCATGCCGTACGATTGAACTTTTAGTGTTATAATCTGTTCAAAAGCTTTTGGATTTTCTGTATTAGAAACAGGTGCTTTTACCAGATATTTAAGATTATAGACATCACCAAATCCCGGAAATTTATTAGGAACTTCTATACTATAATATCCATGGTGCATAGTGGTAATAAATTTTTCAAAATAGAGCTTTGGTTCTAATACTGTATTTATATTTTTTTCGACTTTATTATCACTAACCAATTCGAAACTTAGATTTTGTAGGGCTTTTTTATCTACCTCCATTTGATCTGTTTCTGGATTATACCAGTTTAATGAAAATTCTAATTTGTCTTTAAAATCTCCTTTGGCAAGAAATGTGATTTCGTTATTCTTAGTTACTCCACTTTCAATAAAAAGTCCTTCTTTTGTAACCATTACGTAAATATGTCTTTCCAATGGTTTTTCTTCTTTTTGTTGTGCAGAGATTACGAATAGTTTACGCAGATATTTTTCTCCCTCTTTTGGTTCTATAATAGGCCCTGTTAAGGTGATGTTTACTTTTGTTTCAGAAACTTCTTCAATAGCAATCTCTGTTAAAGGTTCGCTATCGGGAGTTTCATAATCTTTCATATAAATTGCCTTAAATTTCCAAGGGATTTCACCATCACAGTTTTCAATAAATGCTTTGCAAGTAACTTCAGATTTTTCTTCAGAAACTGGAAAAGTAATATCTTCTAAATTGGTTTCCAGCATACAATCTAGTAATTGTATTTCTAAATTATTTTCTAGACGTATATCTTTTTCTTCTTCTTTATATTCTACATAAATATCTAAAGTAACCGATTTAGGAGGATGTGAAATATCATATTCTCCTTTGGGGTCAGAAGCCCCAACAAGAATAGCAGCCCAACCTTCATCAAAATACGGCCCTTCATCTAATAAATCAACCCATCGATCTTTTGAATTATCAAATTTTATTTTTTTTGTTAATTCTGGAATATCATTATCATCTGCATCCACTACTTGTGCAAAACAAGTTAGGTTTTGGTCTATATTGGGGCGCAAACTCCGTGTATTACCTGGTGCGGTTTCTATGATTAGGCGGTTTTGCATTCCAGCGTTTATCCGCACTTGTTTTTGATAGGAATGTCCGTCAACACTTGCAGTAACCGTAATATAGAATTGATTTTCTTTAGGCTTGTCTTTTAAAGATAATTGACTATTAAGAGTACCAACCGCACTAAAAGGCATTACCTTAAGTGCTTTTTCTGAATTTTGAATTTTTATAGTAGCATTGGCTAGTGATTTTCCTTTTTCTGTGATTTTCCACACTTTTGCTGTTAAGGTTTTTGACTCGTTTGGTTTTAAAGAAAACTCTTCTTTATTTAATTGTAATACGTAACCTGCTTTTTCTTCATCTTTTTCACTTTTCTTTTTAGAATTCTTTGATTTTTTTAACCGCTTTCTAATTGCAACAATAGCTGCACCTAAAGCTGCACCACCAATAATAACTTCCCAAGGAAATTCATCATCTTCAGAATCTGGATAGGCAGGGTCTTGTTCTGAAGAAGGAGAACTATTCTCATTTAAAATTATATCTAATTTTGGTGCAAATCCAGGTGCGATATCTCCCTTAATTATTTCATTTCTTAAGTCATTATATGCCTGCCCAATAGAAACATTTTCAGGATCAGGATATTTTGAAACTAAAAAATAACCACCATCGTTAAGATAAAAACTTTCTGTATCATATTCATAAGATAAATATGGTTGGCCGAACATATGGTAGTAATGAATATCTTTTTTTCCTCTATTTTTACCCCATATAGGTATATTATCGTAAGTTATTGTTCGTTTCTCAGTAATCTTTACAGCATAGACAAGTCCTGAGATATTAAATCTAGAACATCCTGAAACTTCATAAGGTTGGCGTGTTTTTTCAAGTAGGTCTCTTCGATGATGTTTAATGGGTGAAGAGAACTCAATACTCTCTATTATAGTTTCGTCTGTATACCCCTCACTTCCTCTACTCTTTTTATTAATTATATTCTTTTGATTACTTATGTATTTGTTTTTTACTTGTTTAATTTCTGATTCAGTTGGAAATCTATCCCAGCTTTGCCCATAAAGAGAATTAACACCCAAAAACAATCCAATAAATAATAGAAGAGAAAGTTTAAAACACCTTTTCGAGGAATGAAAAAAACTACTATTTGAATATAAAGAAGAAATCTGGAATATTTTCATAACCATCTAATTAAATAATCAATTAATAATGGGGTTACTAATCCAATTACGATTGATTTTTTAACTAGTAGTACTTTAAATTTACAACTTGTTTGTTGATTTTCAAAGAGAAACAACAAAATTAAATATTATAGTTTAATGTCTTTATTCTTTTATTTAAAAAAAAACATTAAATTAATTCGTTCACTTTCTCAAAATCCAAACCTCCATAATTTCCTGAGCTCATCAATAACAGCGCAGAATTATCAAAATTTTGATTAAATAGATACGCTCTAAATTCTTCAGGGTTTGTAAAAATGATTAAATCTTCTCTATTAAAAGCGTCCTTAATTTGCTGTTTAGTAACTTTTTCTAGTTTTTTAATTTCAACTGCGTGAGGAGAATAAAATACTACAGCAACATCTGCACTATCCAAAGCACCTTCATATTCTTTTAAAAAATCAGCATTTAAACTACTATAGGTATGTAACTCCAAACAAGCCAATACAGTTCTATCAGCATACTGATTTTTAACCGCATTCGTTGTTGCTTCAACTTTACTTGGCGAATGCGCAAAATCTTTAAAAACTACTGTAGATTCACTTTCGGCAATTTTCTCTAAACGCTTACTGGCTCCTTTAAAAGTTGCAATGGCTTCATAAAATTGCTCTTCATTTATTCCCATATGTTGGCAAATCCATTTTGCACCAGCCATATTTTGTAGATTATGTTCTCCAAATATTTCTAAAGGCATTTCACCATCAGGAGTTTCAATAAAAGTTGTTCCATTTACAATGGTATATTTTGGAGTTGAATATGCATACTTTTTAATCGGATTTTCAGAAGATTCCACCACTTTTTTAACCTCTTCATCTTCTTCATTATAAACCATAATTCCACCGTTGGTTAATGAATCTGTGAAAATTGAAAATTGCTCTACATAATTTTCAAAAGTTGGAAATACATTAATATGATCCCAAGCAATTCCACTAATCAACGCAATATTTGGTTTGTATAAATGAAATTTTGGACGTAAATCTATTGGTGAACTTAAATATTCATCACCCTCCAATACCATAAATTCATTTTCATCCGTTAAATGAACCATAGTTTCAAAACCGTCTAATTGAGCACCAACCATATAATCAACCTCAACATCATGATAATTCATAACATGTAAAATCATTGAGGTTATGGTAGTTTTTCCGTGAGAACCACCTATAACAACACGTGTTTTATCTTTACTTTGCTCGTACAAAAACTCAGGATAAGAATATATTTTTAAGTCTAATTCTTTTGCTTTTAACAACTCGGGATTGTCACCTTTTGCGTGCATTCCTAAAATAACCGCATCAATTTTTGAAGTTATTTTTTCTGGAAACCAACCAAATTCTTCTGGTAATAAGCCACGTTTATTCAAACGAGACTTTGATGGTTCAAAAATAGTGTCATCACTTCCCGTAATTTGGTATCCTTTTTGTTGTAAAGCAATAGCAAGGTTGTGCATAGCGCTTCCTCCAATAGCAATAAAATGTATATTCATACTAAAATTTTTGTTGCGTAAATGTACAAAATAGCTTTCAAAATTTTTATAAATTTAGAAACACTAATTAAAAAGTTACATTAACTCATTATAACGTGTTGTTTACTCAATTAAACGTTTGGTTGATACTTAAACAAAGTATCTTTAGATTATAAATGATATAATTATGAAAAAAATTGCCTTAACTATAATGACAATATTTTTATTTTCACACATTTCAAAAGCTCAACAATTTGATAATTACAGTAGTTTGTGGAAAGAAGTTCAACAATTTGAATTGAAATCTTTACCAAAATCGGCTTTAAAAGTGGTTGAAACTATTTACAATAAAGCTAAAAAAGAAGAGAACTCACCGCAAATTACTAAAGCTTTAATTTATAAGTCTAAATTTGCTTTAACTTTAGAAGAAAATGCGCAACTAAAGGTTATTAAGCAGTTTAAAACTGAAATTGAAGATTCTAAAACACCAACCACAAATGTTTTAGAAAGTGTATTAGCAAACTTGTACTGGCAATATTTTCAACAAAATAGATGGAAATTTTACAAACGAACAAAAACAAACGAAAAAGTTGATGAATCCGATTTTAGTACCTGGGATTTAGAAACTATTTTCTCTGAAATTCATTTTCATTTTCAAAACTCTTTAAAAAACGGAATTATACTTCAACAAACAAAACTTGAAGTATATAATGAAATTTTACATTTACAAAAAGATTCTAAAAAATACAGACCAACATTATTTGATTTTATTGCAAATAACGCTTTAGACTTTTATAAAACAACTGAAAATTCTATCGCAAAACCTGCTGAAAAATTTGAAATATCAGCAATACATTTTAACAATATTGACAACAATTTAATTGAAAAACCAAAATACTTTTCTTTACAATATAATGCTCTTGAAATATATAATGATTTAACTGCTTTTCATTCAAAAACCAACAATTTATATGCATTTGTTAACACAGAATTAGAGCGTTTAAAATTTATAAAACAAAATGCTCATTTTGAAGGAACAGACAGTATTTATTTAGCAAAACTAGAATCATTAAAAAATGAAAATAAAAAACATGAATCTTCTACCTTAATAGATTTTGAAATTGCTACAATCTACAGGAATGAGGGTTTAAAATATAAACAAAATTCTAATGAAAATTCTCAATTTAAAATTACTGAAGCATTAGAAATCTGTAAAAAAACCATTGAAATATTTCCTGAAAGTTTAGGTTCAAAAAAATGTAATAACCTAAAAGAAAACATTTTAAAGCCAACCTTAACAATTACGGCAGAAAAAAATATCCCATCCAATTTACATAGTAAATTTTTAGTCTCATATAAAAATTTAAATAACCTAAACACTTCTATTTACAGTTTATCTGATAATGAAATTAGAGCATTTAATAAAATTAATAATGATTCTAGTAAAATTGATTTCATTAAGAAATTAACGTTAGTTGAAACTGTTCAAAATACTTTAAAAAACGAAAAAGATTATCAATTACATAGTACTGAAATTATTATTCCACCAATTAAAAATGGTAAATTTCTTATTATTTGCTCTCCTGAAAAGGAAGTTACAAAAAACGGAATGTTTGCAACTGCAACAATTCAAGTAACTGATATTTCTTTAATTCAAAAAAGTAATAACGAACAAAACACATATCAAGTAATAAACAGAAATACAGGAAAGCCTTATATCAATGCTAAAATAACTGTGAAAAATTATAATATTGGCAGATACAACAAAGCCATTTCACGAAATTTTACAACTAACAAATATGGCAAATTTAGTTTCACAACAAATAGTTATCATAGAAGCGTTGTTATTTCTGTTGAAACTGAAACAGAAAAAGCCTCATTTGGAGATTATTACTTAAATGAAAATAGAAAGCCAAATAACAACAATGAAAAAGAATATACGACAGTTAAACCTTTTATTTTTACGGATAGAAGTATCTATAGACCTGGACAAACAGTTCATTTTAAGTCTATTTTTATTGAAAAAACGGGAGATAAATCAATACCATTTAGCAATAAAAATGTTACAGCCGCTTTATATAATGTAAATAATGAAAAAGTTAAACAAATTGATTTAAAAACTAATGAGTTTGGTTCGGTTAGCGGAAAATTTATACTACCAAATAATGGCCTATTAGGACAATACTATTTAAAATTAAATACAAAAGAAAATTTTAATAACACAACCTATTTTTCAGTTGAAGAATATAAACGACCAAAATTTGAAACAGAATTTAAACCTATAACCGATACTTTTAAAGTAAATGATTCAGTAACTGTAAAAGGAAATGCCATTGCTTTTGCTGGAAGTAACATTACTAACGGAAAAGTAACCTATAGAGTTCATAGAAAAGTAGTATATCCGCGTTGGTTTTATTGGTACAGACCTTCGTTTAATGCTGTGGAAGCTATGGAAATTACGCACGGAGAAACAATAACTGATAATGAAGGAAACTTTGAAATTACCTTTAAAGCCATTCCTGATAAGAGTTCAGATAAAGAAAATAAGCCTGTATTTACTTATGAAATTGAAGCTGATGTAACCGATATTAATGGAGAAACCAGAAGTGCAACTACCAATGTTAAAGTTGGTTACCACACACTAACAATTACTGCAACAATTAACGATAAGATAGATAATGTAGAGAAAAATCATAAAATTAATTTAGAAACCACTAATTTAAATGGTGAATTTTCTGCAACTAAAGGAGTTTTAAAAATTTATAAATTACAAGCTCCTCAAAACGTTTTACGAAACAGACCTTGGAATGTTCCTGATTATCAAGAAATTTCTAAAAAAACATATCAGCAATTATTTCCTCACGAACCTTATACCAATGATGAAAATAATATTAATAATTGGAAAAAAGGAGAACAAGTATTTGAAACTAATTTTAACACTGAAGAAAGTAAAGAAATTACTCTAAAAAAAATTAACAATTGGAAAACTGGCAACTATACTATTGAAGTTGAGGCAAAAGATAACTACAATCAATTAGTTGAAGATAAACAACGTTTTAGAGTTTTCAATTCAAAAAAACCACAAATAGCCGACAAGCAATTATTTGAAATTTCAACAACTAAATTCACTTACAAACCTAATGAAACAGCCATTTTAAAAATAGGTTCAGCTTCAAATAATATGGCAGTAACTATTGCTATTGAAAAAAACCATAAAATTGTAAGTCAGCAAATTATAAATTTAAACGATGAAGTTAAATTCGTTAAAATTCCTGTTACTGAAAATGATTTAGGTGGTTTTGTAATTAAATATTGTTTTTCAAATTATAATGAATTTAAAAGTGGAACCATTCAAATTCCTGTACCAAATTCCATAAATAATTTAGAAATTGAAACACGAACTTTTAGAGATAAACTACAACCAGGACAAGATGAAACTTGGAGTTTTAAAATAAAAGGTAAAAACACTGACAAAGTTACTGCTGAAATTTTAGCAAGTATGTACGATGCTTCTTTAGATGAATTTAAATCGCATAGTTGGAATTTTGATCCAATTCAGCATACTTCTTATCACTCATATAATAATTGGAATAGTCGTAATTCTTATGGTAACACAAACTTTAGAGTCTATAATTTACCAAGAAATAATTATCAAAATAACACTCAACAATTTGATGCTTTAAATTGGTATGGATTACACTTTGGGAATATTAGAATGATGCGTTCTTTAAGTGGAAGAGTTTCAGGAATTGAAATGAAAATGAACAAAACTGTAATGGTTGTAGAAGATGAAATGGAGGTTGAAGAATCAATAATAGAGTCTACAGCAGCCGATATGAACGAAAAAATAATGATTAGAGGTACGGGATCTATTAAGGGTAATTCTAGCCCATTAGTGGTTGTTGATGGAGTTATTGTTGATGCTAACGTTTTAGAATCTTTAGACATGAATAATGTTACATCTTTTGAAGTATTAAAAGATGCTGCTACAACTTCAATTTATGGTTCTCGTGCCGCTAATGGAGTTATTATAATCACTACAAAAAGTGGCCAAGAAAAATTAGAAAAAGAATTATCTAAAGTTAAAGCTCGTAAAAACTTTAATGAAACTGCCTTCTTTTTCCCTCATTTAAAAACAGATGAAAAAGGAAATGTAAGTTTTAGTTTTACAATGCCAGAAGCGTTAACACGTTGGAAATTACAATTATTAGCACACACTAAAGATTTAGCAACTGCAACAAAAACATTAACAACAGTAACTCAAAAAGAGTTGATGGTATTACCTAACCCTCCTCGTTTTTTACGTGAAGGCGATGTTTTACAGTTTTCAAGTAAAATTTCTAATCTATCAGCTAAAACTTTAAATGGGATTGCTCAATTAGTGTTAACCGATGCTATTTCAGGAAAAGAAATCAACAATTTAATTGATAAAAACGCAACAACTCAAAATTTTATAGTTGACGCTAAAGGAAACACCAACGTAAATTGGACGTTAACTATTCCAGAAAATGTGCAAGCAATTCAATATAAAATTGTGGCAAAAGCTGGTGAATTTTCCGACGGAGAACAAAATGTGCTACCTGTTTTATCTAACAGAATGTTAGTTACAGAAACGTTACCAATGTGGGTGCGTAGCAATCAGACCAAAACATTTTCATTAGATAAATTAAAAAATAATAAATCAACAACATTAAAGAATCATAAATTAACGTTAGAGATTACTTCCAATCCGGCTTGGTATGCAATTCAAAGTTTACCGTATTTAATGGAATATCCGTATGAATGTGCTGAACAGACATTCTCTCGTTATTATGCAAATACTTTGGCAAGTCATATTGCAAATTCAAATCCACGAATTCAAGAAGTATTTAATTTATGGAAAACAAGCGATGCTTTGGTTTCTAATTTAGAAAAGAATGAGGAATTAAAATCTATAATTATTCAGGAAACTCCTTGGCTACGCGATGCACAAAGTGAAACCGAACAAAAGAAAAGAATTGGCTTATTATTCGATTTAAATAAAATGAAAAACGAGCAAGAAATTGCTTTAAATAAATTGAAAGAATTACAGTTTTCAAACGGTGGTTTCCCTTGGTTTAAAGGAAGTAAATATCCTAACCGATATATTACGCAACACATTGCATCTAGCTACGGACATTTAAAACACTTAAATGTTACCGAAAATAAAGAAACTGAAAAAATGATTTCAAAAGCTGTTCAGTTTTTAGATGATGAAATTTTAGACGACTATAATAAACTTTTAAAGGAAGGTAAAAAAATTAGAGATAAAGCAAAAACAACCTCTAAAGGAATTAAAGCGGAAAAAGAATTTTTAGCTAAAAACCATTTAGGAAATACACAATTGCATTATTTGTATATGAGAAGTTTTTATAAAGACTTAAAAATTTCAGAAAAAGTTAAAGAAGCTATTGATTATTACACAAAACAATCTGCAACTTATTGGACAGATTACAACTTGTATTCAAAAGGATTAATTGCTTTAATTCAACATAGAAAGGATAATAATAAAACTGCTTCTGCAATATTAAAATCTTTAAAAGAAAATAGCATTTCTTCTGAAGAATTAGGAATGTATTGGAAAGAAAACACTGCAAGTTGGTATTGGTACAAAGCTCCAATTGAAACACAAGCACTATTAATTGAAGTATTTTCTGAAATTGAAAATGACATTGCCACTGTTGACGAGCTGAAAATTTGGTTATTAAAAAATAAGCAAACTTCACAATGGAAAACTACCAAAGCAACTACCGAAGCTGTTTATGCTTTATTATTACAAGGAAGCGATTGGCTTTCTGTAAATGAAACCGTTGATGTTACTGTTGGAAACAAAAAAATAGAACCTTCAAAACTAGAAAACGTAAAAGTTGAAGCAGGAACAGGTTATTATAAAACTTCTTGGAATGGAAATGAAATTACTCCAGAAATGGGACAAGTAACTATTTCTAAAAAAGATGAAGGTATTGCTTGGGGTGGATTGTATTGGCAATATTTTGAAGATTTAGATAAAATTACTTCTGCGGAAACACCGTTAAAATTGTCGAAAAAATTATTCTTAAAATCGAATACTGATACAGGCAAAGAATTAACTGAAATTACAGAAACTTCAAACTTAAAAGTTGGGGATTTAATTACTGTTAGAGTTGAATTAAAAGCTGACAGAGAAATGGAATTTGTACATATGAAAGATATGAGAGCTAGTGGTTTAGAACCTATAAATGTTTTATCTAGTTATAAATGGCAAGATGGTTTAGGTTATTATGAAAGCACTAAAGATGCTTCAACAAACTTTTTTATGGAACGTTTACCAAAAGGCGTATATGTTTTTGAATACGATTTACGTGTAAACAATGCTGGAAATTTCAGTAATGGAATTACAACTATACAAAGTATGTATGCTCCTGAATTTAGCAGCCACAGCAAAGGAATTAGATTAAAAGTAAACAAATAAAATAAATCAGATTTATTTAACACTTTAAACAAGCACAAAAGTCTTAATAAGAAAATAAAAAAGCGATAAGTTTACCTATCGCTTTTTTTTATCTATTTAGATGTATATTTATAACCCAAATCTTCTTTTAGTATTCCAAGTTGAACTTTTTGTATTTCTTAAACCTACAACAGTTGTCCTTTTCTTTACTTCTTGATTTTTTAGTATTTTAGTAACTTTCATAATTTGATATTTTTAATTTTAGTAGCCGGCAAAAGTACTGTAACTTAAACTCCCTTTAAAATTAATATATACTTATCTACGAAAACGTTTACATACCAGCAATTACAAACCCTACTACATATAAATCAAAACATTAACACCAATATAAAAAAAACACTACTGCTACTATTTTGGGCTATAATTTCTAAAACAGCCATAAAAACCACTACTTATTTAAATAAAAGAAGAGTAATTTTAGAAAAATAAAACAATTCAAAACCCAAATATTACAATTTTATTTTAATTTTTTCTGTTTCATTTACATCATATGAATGAGAAAACCCAAAAACTTTATATAAAATTTTTCCTTTATAATTCACCTCTATCTTTTTACTAAAAAGACTCCCTATTAAACCTCCAATATTTTTGTTTGAAAAAATACTATCTGTTGGAATATTAACTTTTAAAGGAATGGTAAATTCTTCTTTTGCAGGCACATCAAAACTATCTGAAGTTACTGTTGCCATTTCATTTCCGTTAACAAAGACTTTGATTCCATCTGCTTTTAAATTACCTCCAATATCATTTAGATTCCTAAACAAGGCATCTCCTTTTATTGTTATATAAGTTTTCGTGGATTCCAAAACTTTTATGTTTTTAACCCCTATAAATTCAGGTGGTTCTTTCACGGTACAACTAATAATAACAAATGCAAACGCAAATAATAACCCTAATATTTTTTTTAACATCTTCTTTTTATAAATAAAATTTTGAGTAAAAATATGAATTATTTATTTTTTCGATTTTGAATTTGATCTTTTTTTTACTTGCTTTTGCCAATGGATTAAAATTTAAAGCTAATTGCAACCAATACTCTAAATCGTTATCCAAATCTAATGCATCTGCATTTAAGTAAACATAACCTTTCATTGGTCTGCCTGTAAAGGTCATTTCGCTACATCCTTCCTTTAAAAGTGCTTCTTTATAATTTTCTGTTCCAATTCTTGCCATTAATTCATCCTTAATAATACCAACACACATTTTATTTTCAACCATAAAACACAAGCCTCCAAACATTTTCTTTTCGAAAAAATTCACTTTTTTATCATTTAGAATTCTATTTATTCTATCTGCCAAATGTTAATTATAAGCCATAATTGTTTGTTTAAAAATTCAACTCAATAAGTTACCTTTGCCTAAAAATATAAAAAAATGGATTTAAATCTGATTCCGAAGATAAAACATACAAATAGTAATAACTTTTTTTTATTAGCTGGACCTTGTGCTATTGAAGGTGAAGAAATGGCTTTACGTATTGCAGAACACATTTTAAAAGTGACAGACAAGTTAGAAATTCCTTTTATTTTTAAAGGAAGTTTTAAAAAAGCAAACAGAAGTAGAATTGATAGTTTTACAGGAATTGGAGATGAAAAAGCGCTTAAAATATTGAGGAAAGTTTCTGAGACTTTTAATGTTCCAACGGTTACCGATATTCATACAAATGAAGATGCTGCATTGGCGGCTGAATACGTAGATGTTTTACAAATTCCAGCTTTTTTAGTTCGTCAAACAGATTTAGTAGTAGCTGCTGCAAAAACAGGAAAAGTGGTGAATTTGAAAAAAGGACAATTTATGAGTCCAGATGCAATGAAACATGCTGTACAAAAAGTTAAAGATTCTGGAAACGATAAAGCTTGGATTACTGACAGAGGAACTATGTTTGGTTACCAAGATATGATTGTTGATTTTAGAGGAATTCCTGAAATGCAAAAATATGCACCTACAATTTTAGATATTACCCATTCTTTACAACAACCAAATCAAACTAGTGGGGTTACTGGTGGAAGACCAGATATGATTGAAACAATTGCAAGAGCTGGTGTTGCAGTTGGTGTGGACGGTTTATTTTTAGAAACTCATTTTGATCCTAAAAACGCAAAAAGTGATGGCGCAAATATGCTTGATTTACAATATTTAGAAGGTTTATTAAGTAATTTAGTTGCTATTAGAAAAACAATTAATAAATTTAAATAACCATTTTAGTTATGCTAAACTCGTTTTAGCATCTCATCCTATAAAACTAAACTTAATGCGACCCTGAAATAAATTCAGGGTTACGGTACATATATTATATAAACCAAGCTCTTTTACTATTTTCAATTGAAAGGGCTGCATCTTTTAATAATTGAATAAACATTTGTTCATCAAAATCTTCAATTGATTTTACTTGAAGTGAGCGAACCTGCTTTCTTTTATTATAATTTTTAAGCTGAGGATATTTTTCTTCTAATATAATTCCTTGCACAAAAGCAATATCAACAAAACTGGTCCCTTTTAAAACATTTAAATACAACATTGGCTTTTTATTAATATTGAAAAATGGAATTCTATAACTAAACTTTTCCTCAACTTGGGGTAGTGTTCTATTAATAATACTTCTTATATAAAGCATTATTGATTGGTAAGGTTCCTTTTGGCTATATAAATATTCGTCTATTGGCTTCATAAAAAAACACCAACAAGATATAAAATCTTAATGGTGTTTTAATAATTAATATTCTAAAAATAACTATTTAAATATTCTATCCACATTTAGAGTGTCCACAACTTTTACATTTTAAACATCCTTCTTCATAAATTAACCCTTCCGGATCTCCACATTCAGGACATTTTTTATCAACAGCTTCTGTACCATCTATAACAAATTGTTTTAAAGTACGCGCAATACCATTTTTCCAAGTATTAATATTAGTATCGTACATATTTAGGTTGTTAACCAAATCAACAACATAAGGAATTGGCATTCCGTGACGTAACACTCCTGAAATTAACTTAGCATAATTCCAGTATTCTTTATCAAAAGTTCTAGATAAACCTTCTAAAGTTACTTTGTAACCTTGTTTGTCTGCAAATTGGAAATCGTATCTAGTTTTACCTTCATCATCTTTATTTTTAATTACCCAACCACCTTCTAACCAACTAGGTAATAAAAATGCATCTTCTAACTTACCTGTAAAAATTTCATAAGGACGTTTATCTATTAAACCAACAACTGCTACCCATTTATCATAGTCGTTTTGAAAACGAACTACTTTTGCTTCAATTGTTTTTGGTCTTTTAGGGAAAATAGTTTCAGCAAAACAATCTCCTTTTTTCTTTTCTTTTTTATCATCATTTGCAACAAGAATACCACTTCTAGAACCATCTCTATAAACTGTAATTCCTTTCAATCCTTGTTTCCACGATTCAATATAAATATCACCTACTTTTTCAACTTCAACATCTTTAGCTAAATTAATTGTTGAGCTAATAGAATGCGTTGTATATTTTTGAACCAATGCTTGCATTTCCACACGCTTTCTCCAATCAATTTCAGGTGCTGTAGCTCCTTTATATGGACTTTTTTCAATATCTGTTTCACCAGTAATTTCCATCCAAGTTTTTAGTTTTCCGTGATAAACATCAAATTCCTCAAATGCATCTCCCATATCATCTACATAAGCAACCTTAGCATTTTCATCTCCGTCATTTACCTTTCTTCTTCTTTTATATGATAATAAGAAAACAGGTTCAATTCCTGAAGAAGTTTGAGCCAACATACTTAAACTTCCTGTTGGTGCAACCGTACTAATTGAAATATTTCGTCTTCCATAAGTCATCATTCTGTCATATACATCTGGAAAATCTTTTTCCATCATTTGGACAAACTCAGAATACTTTTCAATATCAGTATTAAACACCTCGAATTTTCCACGAGTTATTGCCATATCAATACTACTATCAAACTCACCTCTAAGTTTAGTTTTCATAATTTCATCAACAACCTCAATTGCTTCATCAGTATCAAACTTTTTACCTAAGGCAGCCATTGCATCAGCTAAAGCAGTAAATCCTAATCCTGTTCTTCTTCCTTTCTTACCTGTTTTATATAATAATTTCCAAGTATCAATTTCAACTTGTTTAATATCATTAGGTTCTTTATCATGCATTATTTTGTTAAAAATCTTATCAACGGCCTCTAGCTCTAAATCAACTAAATCATCCATTAAACGTTGAGATTCATATACAACTTTATAGAATTTTTTATAATCAAAAGATGCTTTATCTGTAAAAGGATTGTCTACAAAACTATATAGGTTTACAGCTATTAAACGACAACTATCACCACCTTGCATTGCAATTTCTGAACAAGGATTTGTTGAGCTATTTTTAAATCCAGGATATACTGAAGATGTTGAATAATAATGTTGACGATCCCAAAATATTAAACCAGGTTCAGCAGTGTTATGAGCACATTTTATTATTGAATCCCATAATTTTTTTGCTTTAACAGTTTTAGTATACGTTGGTGTTTTACTTTCAATTGGCCAACGCAATGTATAATCATCATCATTAACAACCGCTTGCATAAATTCATCCGATAATCTTAATGAAATATTTGCACCTGTAATTTTTGTTAAATCTTGTTTTACAGTAATAAACTCTTCTATATCTGGATGCGCAATATCCATTGTAAGCATTAATGCTCCTCTTCTACCGTTTTGTGCAACTTCTCTTGTTGTATTTGAAAAGCGATCCATAAATGAAACAGCTCCCGTTGTAGTTCCTGCAGAATTAGAAACCTGAGCTCCTCTTGGTCTTAAATGAGATAAATCAACTCCAACTCCACATCTACGTTTAAATAACTGTGCTAATTGTTGGTCTGTATGAAAAATCCCTCCATAAGAATCCAATACTGGTGGAATTACCACACAATTTGATAGTGAAGCAATCACATTTTCATTTCCTAAAGACGACATAACACTCCCTTGAGGAATGATGTATTTAAAGTCTTTAAATAACTCATAAATGCCATCTTCAGATAAAAAATCACGTGTTTTACCATATTCAGATAAACCTTCAGTGCTCTTTTCTTTGTTTGCATACTTTTTTTCCATCCTACCAAATTCAACTGCCATTCTTTTATGCATTTGATCAGGCACACACTCTAAGTATTCTCCTTTTTTATTTTTAACAGCATACTTGTTCATCCAAGTAGTAGCTGCAAGTTCGTCCCCGTTAAAGTAAGCTAAACAACTCTCTAACACGTCTTTATATTCGTAAATTTTAGGAAATACTAATTCTTCTGTCATCATGAGATTAAATAATTTGAATCAATTTTTGAAAAAATAAAATTAGATAATATTTAATTCTAAACCTCCTTGACAAGAAATTAGTAATTAACATTTTTATGTTGAAAAGTTGTTTTAATAGAAAATATAGACTTACTTTGCATTTCAAAGTACTTTTATCATGAGTGAAAAAGATTATTTACAAGACCTTACAGAAATTAAATCTATAATGAATAAATCTACAAGGTTTGTTTCCCTTAGTGGACTCTCTGGAATTTTAGCTGGAGTGTATGCTTTAGTAGGTGCTTTTTTTGGTAAATACTTAATTAATTCGTATCAGTCTGGCGAAGGAACTATTGCTTTCTTACCAATCTCATTTTTTGAACTAATTTTATTAGCCGTAGCCTTATTAGTTTTAATACTATCCGTTACTACAGCTTTTTTTCTTACAAAAAAGAAAGCAAAAGCAAACAATGAAAAAATATGGAATACATCTTCTAAAAGATTGTTAAAAAGCTTTTTAATTCCGCTTATTACAGGAGGATTATTATGTATTGTAATGTATCAATACAACCTCATAGGTTTAATTGCTCCTTTTACTTTAGTGTTTTATGGGTTAGCTTGTGTAAATGCTAGTAAGTTTACCTTAGGAAATATACATTATTTAGGAATTGTAAATATTCTCATTGGATTAGTTGCAACTCAATTTATTGGTTTTGGAATTTATTTTTGGGCATTAGGTTTTGGAATTTTTCATATATTATATGGAGTTATGATGTATACAAAATATGATAAATAAATTTTATGAAATTAACATGGCCAATTTTTATATACAAGAGAATAATTAATAACAAACACCAAGTGTCACTTATTAAAGTAAAAAATTAGACACATGAAAGATATTCTTAAAAATATTAACAAAGCATTTGACAATAAAATAAGACTTGGAATAATGGCCGCTCTTATGGTAAACGAATATCTAGATTTTAATTCATTAAAAGAAATTTTAGGAGTAACAGACGGAAACCTAGCCAGCCATATAAAAGCACTAGAAAAAGTGGATTTTATAAAAATTGAAAAACAATTTATTGGTAAAAAACCAAATACTAGATACAGCATATCTAAACTCGGAACACTAGAATTTAAAAAGCACATTGCCGCATTAGAAAAATTAATACATAACAAATAATATTTTTTTAACTATTTACTTTGTTTTTCAAAGTACTTTTAATTTACAATAAAATGAATAAACCACAAAACAAATTTGGAAACTGGATTAAAACATCAATCTCAGCTAGAATGCTAATGGTAGGATTATTAATCCTTATCTTATTAATTCCTCTCTCCTATATTAAAAGTTTAATTACTGAACGCTCTAACAGACAAGAAGAAGTTGTTAATGAAATAAACAAAAAATGGGGTAGCGAAGTACTTATCTATGGTCCAATATTAAAAGTTCCCTATAAAACATACACCGAAAAATTAATAACCAATGGAGATACCCAGAAAGTGACTAAAGAAACTTTAGAACATATTAATTACGCCTATTTTTTTCCAAATGATTTAAATATTACAAGTCAAATAAATCCTAAAATTAAAAAAAGGGGCATTTACAAAACATCCGTTTATAAAAGTGATTTGCTGTTAAACGGTGAATTTAAAAAACCCGATTTCAGTTCAATTGAAGCAACAGACAAAGATATACTATGGAATAAATCGACGGTAATTATAAAAACATCAAACTTAAAAGGAATAAACAATCAAGTAGAAATACTGTTAAATAAAAACAACTATTCTTTTGTACCTAAATATGAAGCGCAAAAAAATGGTAATTACAAAAACAAATCATTTCATAAACTTGAAACTTCATATCTTAAAATAGAAGAATTTACAAATAATAAAAACACTCCATTTTCAATTAGTTTAACTGTTAGCGGAAGTAAGCAATTAACAATAATTCCCATTGGTAAAGAAACTAATTTAAATGTAAAATCAAACTGGAAAACCGCAAACTTTATTGGTAGTTTTTTACCTTTAAATTCAGATAAAATTTCAGAAAATGGGTTTGATGCAAAATGGAAAGTATTACATATTAATAGACCCTTTTCTCAAGAGTATTTTCAATTACTTCCTAATTTAACTCAATACGCTTTTGGAGTTAATTTTATGATTCCAGTAGACGAATATCAAAAAAGTGAACGTTCAGCTAAATATGGATTTTTGGTAATAGCTTTAACTTTCTTAATATTTTTCTTAATACAAAGTATTAGTAATATTCCAATTCACCCGTTTCAATATTTAATGATTGGGCTAGCATTAACAATGTTTTACACCTTATTAATATCAATTTCTGAACACAGTAATTTTTTTAATGCTTATTTAATTGCCAGCATTTCAGTTATTGCACTTATTACCCTTTATTCTAAGTCTATACTAAAAACATTTAAATTCCCATTATTTATAGCTATTTCACTAACTGCTCTTTACACATTTATTTATGTAATTATTCAACTAGAAAATTACGCTTTACTTGTTGGAAGTATTGGTTTGTTTACAATTTTATCTATTGTAATGTACGCTTCAAGAAAAATAGATTGGAATTAAAAGCGAAGTAATTAAACGTCATTGCGAATGAAACGCAGAGTAATGAAGTAATCTGTTAATTTAGAACTACAAATAATTTTTAGATTCTGTTCAAGAGATTGCTTCGTCGCAAAAGTTACTCGCAATGACGGTTTTAAATAATTCCGTAAACAACTGTATTTCCATTAGTTATTTAACAAAAAACTCATATAGGCTTTAAAACTTTATAAACTACAAATGTTAAAATTCATCCCTAAAAACTTTATTGTTTTTATTTTACTCTTAATTATTGAAGTAATAATTGCACTGTATATTAAACAGCATTTTATTAGACATGTTTTTGGGGATTATCTGTGTGTAATTATGCTCTTTTATTTTTTTAGAAGTTTTTTAAAGCTAAAACCAATTTATACAGCATTAATTGTACTAATAATATCCTTCTTTATTGAAATACTACAACTTATTAATATAATAAGTATCTTAAATATTCAAAATAATATTATTAAAATAATTTTAGGTACATCCTTTAGTGTAATAGACTTAGTTGCTTATTGCTTAGGAATTTTAACTGTTTTAATTATTGAAAAATTAAACAGTTCTCAGTTTTCTCACTAAATCTTCTAAGCCATTTAATTGAATTTCATAAACCAGCCTAAGCATGTCTCCTAACTTCCCTTTTGGAAAACCTTTGTTGTTATACCATACAATATAATGCTCTGGTAATTCTATTAAAAAGGTACCTTTATACTTTCCATATGGCATTTTGGTATTTGCCAATTTTTCCAATTCGTGTTGTTGGTTATTCTCCATCAATAAAATCCTGTAGATAGTTAAAACGTTCAGTTAATTTCTCATCCTGAGTCATTCTAGCTCTAAAAAGAACCCCATTTTCATCATTATTAAAAAAAGCGGGAATTACATTTTTTGAAAAACTTTCTCCAAAACCTTCTGAAGCATCTTTTGGTAACTCACAAGGTAAATTATCTACAGCCATTACTGCAATTGCCTTTTTATTTTTAAAATCTACTTCTTTTTCCTTTATAGGATTGTAACCATACATTGGTTCTGCAATGGTTGACGACCTAATTGTTGAAGCTACTGGACCATCAATATCACAACTAATATCTGCAATAGCTTTTATATGAAAATCTTCTGATTTTGCATCTTCCCTTGTAAAAAGGTACGGTGCTCCATCTCCATAAAAATGACAAGCTATATATAAATCTGCCACTTTGGCAAACCTCATAAAATCACTTAAATATTCGGTTGGGTTGTTAAAAAAATCTTGTTGATTTTTAACCTGTCCATCTTTTCTTTTATTATAATCTAAAACATCTATTTGCACATAAACAGCTTCGTCAAAAGTTTTTGTTAAAAAGTCATGTACTGTCACCTTTTTCATCCCCATACCTTTCAGCATTTCTTTTGCTCCATTTCCTACTCTGCCCTTTCCTGTTAAAAGCACTTTTATTGCCGGTAGTTTAATTTTTTGCAATTCGTGAATAAGCATTAATTGATCGTGTAAATCTTCTGCTTTAGGTAATTTAAACAAATTAAATTTTAATCCGTAGGTTCTAAAACCGTTATAAGCACCAACAATACCAGCATATCTACCAAAAGCCACCAACCTTTGTCCTTTCTCATTTACTATTACTTCGTGATCATACAATTCAATATTATTAGCTAAAATAGCTTGCAATAACCCTCTGTTATAACTTTGTTTTTTAATAGTATGTGAAAAGAAAAAGTATTTTTTGTTTGGAATTAAGTATTTAATAGGCACCTCTTTTACTCCCAATAAAACATCGCAATCACTTACATCATTAACAACTTCAATCCCTTCAATTTTATAATCTTCATTGGTGAAAAAACGATCTTCAGACCTTTCTACTTTAATAGAAAGATTAGGATATTTTTTCAACAATCTTCTACATTCTTTTGGAGATAAAACCACTCTTCTATCGGGTGGATTCTTGCGTTCTTTAATGATTCCTATTTTCATTATATAAGTTGGTATAAAATTTGTACTAAGGTATTATGAATTAAAGGAAGAAACAAATAATTAATCTAACGGATTTTTTATACATTTGCATTCTTTAAAAGATTAAGATCTTTGACTTATTGGGGACGACTGGTTTTGACTGCAAGGTCAATTAAACTAGAAGCATGTCGAGTAATGAAATAGCACTCGTAAATCACAATTTCAAATTTTTAAACGGCGAAGATAACTACGCTTTAGCTGCTTAATCCGAATTATAGTAGGATGAGCCTCGGCACACTAGGTGTGCAAGCTGAATGCCCACTGAGAGCCTTGGTTAGCGGCGATCAATTTACGGGCATCGTAAAAGTTAACATAGAAATGCTATTGTTTCGCTAGCATTTTGAAACTAAAGAAACTAAGTTTTAGGTAGATTGTTTTCGATCAGCCTTTTATCGAAAATTTAAAGAAAACTAAGCATGTAGAAGCTACTTTGGTTGCTTGTTTGGACCCGGGTTCGATTCCCGGCGTCTCCACTATTACACCTTACAAACCCTTATTCTATAAGGGTTTTTTATTTTGAGCTCGTGGTAGCGTTGATAATCTATCCAAACTTATTTTATATTGTTGTATCAAACAAATTTACTATTTTTATACTTAATTACTAATTATTAATATAAAACGATGAGTGTCTTCAATATTTACATTTTACTTATACTGGTAAGTTTCGGTTTTAGCTTAATCCATTTCTGGATTGTTTCACAAAGATATGCAAGTAAATTTGTTCCTTATTTTTTCAATCAAAAAATAATATGGGATCCAAATATTGATAGGTTAAAACTTATATTTACAGCAATAATTTTAATATCTCCTTTAGTTGCATTAAAATCTATTATAGAATTTAACTTAAATAATGAGTATTTTAATTTTATTGGATTAAGTACTATTATACTCCTTGGAATTTTATGCCTGTGGTTTGATGTTAAAAAACTTAATCCTCTTAAAAATAATTCGTTCAAAAAACAAGAAGATAAAAATATTCCTTCTGAAAATGAAATTTCATTAAAAAAAAATATTTCTCAGGAAACGACAAACAAAAATTATATTATTAATTATTTCAATACTTTTCAATATAATTACTCAAATATTAACTTTTTTAATAAAACGGAATTAAAATCAAATATTAAAAATCAGACTAGAGGCCCAAAACAATTCACAAAAAATATTTTTATTGCACTTAAGTATTATATTATTCATTATTATGACAAGGAACAAAGATCTAACGACTTCCATATAACAAAAAAATCATTCTTTGAAAGAATAGCCACTTTAGAAAATATAGATGCTGGAACTTTAAAAAGTGAATATGGTAAAATTGAAAAAGATCGCAACCCAGATATTTTTTTACGAGATAGAAAATATAAAAAATACATACTTCACCTTTTACAAGATACTACAATAAAGAAAAATAAAGAAATTATTACTCTTTTAGAAAAATTCAAATAATAAAGGGAAAAAGAATTAATTCGAATTAATTCTCATATACTTTGTTACTCATATTTGTGGAAATAAATTAAAAACCATAAAATATGAATTATTACGTAGATCCATTTAAGAATCTTTTCAAACAATTAGATGAGATAAAAGAAATAGCCCTTTCAATTAAAGATGCTCCAAAAGAAGATTACACACTAAAATTCTATACAGTCCCTGAGGCTAGTAAAATTTTGAAAGTAGATTCACAAACTATCAAAAATTATAACAAAGCTGGTTTTCTTCATATAGAAACTTATGGAATTAACCGAAAATTAATCCATCATTCCGACCTATTTACTGAGGACAATAAGCCCAAGTCATATAAATATCTAAGAAAGTCATAATAGTTCGATCAAAAACTAGCTATTATGGAAAATTCAAAAAGGATTTTTACTGGGGTATGGATACCTAAAGATATTTATTTAAGTACAGAGGCTAAATGGATAACTAAAGTTTTGTTTATAGAAATCCACAGTTTTACAGCGAATGGAAAACCTTGCTTTTTTTCAAATAATTATATCTCAAATTTTCTAGGTGTTTCTGATAGACAAGTTTCAAGATTAATTTCAGACTTAAAAAAATTGGGATGGATAACTGAGACACATTTTGATGGTAGAAAGAGATACTTAAAGAGTAACCTTGAAATAAATTTTCAAACTGGCGAAGCTGCATTGACAAAATTGTCTAAACCAGAAAGTCAAAAAAATCCTTCCAGCATAGACAAAAATGTCTACCATAATATACCAATTAATAAGTCCATTGATTTTTCTTTTGAAGAAAATAATTTAGACACGCCAAAAAACAAAAGAGGTGCCCCTCTTAATTAAATTATAAAAAATGAAACAATCAAATTCCATAAATAGTATCCTAAAAAAACACTCTTTAATTTTAGGAAAAGGGAAAAAAAATAAACAAAAATCAGAAAGTGATATTGATACAAATCAATTGAAGCAACTTTTTAATATTGAAGCAAAAGAATATTATACCTCCAAAAATAAAATATTCACTATTGATACTAACAATAAAAACTTCTTAAACCAATTATGCCGATACTTTTCAAAAGATGAAGCCTTTGAAACTATTCATAATGGAGACTTAAACAAAGGTTTATTTATATTCGGAAACCCTGGTGCCGGAAAAACATCAAGCCTCTCTATTATACATCAAATCTCAAAAAAATACACCTTGAAAAACCTGTGGTTCCCAATAATTGAAACATCAGAAGTTGTGATGAAATTTAATACAGAAAAAAATAAAGATTTTGTCATTAAATACTATTCAAATGGCAACTATATGCTAGATGATTTAGGTTCAGAACCTTTTGCTAGTAATATTTTTATATATGGAAAAGAAGATATTTTTATTCGAATTTTAGAAGCACGTTATGTTCAATTCATTTCAAAAGGTACCAAAACTTATATAACCTCAAATTTAACACTTCAAGAAATTAAAAAACGATATGGATTAAGGATTGAAGATCGATTTATTGAAATGTTTAATATTCTAAAACTGGATGGAGAAAGTCGTAGATGAAAGAATTCAATCATTTTTTTAATCAAAAAAACCTTTTCTATGAGCAATGCAATTGCGAATAGCCAGGCGGGATGTTGTACACGTAGTGTGCGCACTTCCCACGACTGGCAAGAGCAATATCTCATATTCTCTTTACTCCATTTAAAATTAAAAATTTATGAATAAAAATATCCTAAAAAATAAAAAAAGAGTAGTCTTTTATTTAAGTACAGAAGACAAAGAATTACTAAATGGTCAGTGTGAATTATTGCAAATAAGAGCTTCGTTTTTTATAAGAAATTCAGTCCTTGAAAAATTAGGAAAGCCAATTTTTAATGTCAAAAAGCAAGATTTAGATACAAAAGGTTACATCTCAGAATTGATTAGAATTGGAGTTAACTTGAATCAAATATCCAAAAAATTAAATTCTGGAGTCAAATTTATGTTGGCAGATCAACAGACTGTTTTAAATGATATAAAAAATATTAATAACCACATTTTAGAAATAAAATCTAAACTATAGTTTGTAATGGAAAATTCAAATACCAAAGCTGTTTTCAATTTAATGCAAAATATCGTTGATAAACTTGATGAAGTTTCAGCTAAAATTGACATAAAAAATGATACTGTTCAAAAACCTGAATCAGACTTTTTAACAAACCTACCTATTGAATTCAATAAGTTATTATTGCAACAAAATAATATTTCAAAAAGAATTGATACTTATAATCAAGAACTCACTAATTCTTTAAAATCAAGCATAGGCACGAACGAAACCAATAATTATGAATGTATTATTTTCGGTAAAGACTCCCCACTTAATACCAAATTTGTAATTATTGTTATAGCATTTATATGTATCTCCTGGGCAGCTATAAAATATGTCCCTCCATTTTTATTGAATCGTAGTGAATTAAAACAAGAAAAAGAGAATTACCAAACTTTTTATAACTACATCTACTTAAAAAAATTTGAATCCCATAAAGAATTACCGCAAGACTTGGAGAATTTATTTGAGAAAATAAAAAGTAAAGAAGCTATTTTAATGAATGAATATAATGAGCTAAACGAAGTTTATAAAAAGGAAATGCGCAAACAAAAGTTAGAAAGTGAACTTAAAAAATTACAATAATGATAACCAAATTACAATCTATTTCATACACTCAAAATGCTTTAGAGTATTGCGAAAGGGGGGGAGACATTATTTATTCAAATCAATGTCTAGGAAACAGCAAAGATATCTATTTACAGATGCTAGAAAATAATGCATCTAACGATAAATGCTTAAAACCAACATTTCATATTAAAGTTAGGATAGCTCCTGAGGATAGGAAATTGCTTTCAATCGATGACTGGCTAAATATTTCAAATGACTATGCTGCTAAAATTGGTTTCCAAAATAACCCATTTGCAGTATATGTACATGAGGAAGGAACTAAAAAAGAGCATATTCATATAGTTGCATCTAGGATTACAGAAAATAATAAAGCTGTTTCTGATAGTTACACACATTATAAAAATATGGACTTCTGTAGAGAGGTTGAAAAAAAATACAATCTTCGAAAAGTTAAACGAGTTTTCGAAACAGTGAAGAATAATGAGGTTTTTAAATCTTCTGATAAACGAATTCAACCTTTAAAAGAAAAGATATTTAAAGCTATTGAAATGTCCGATTCTATAGATGATGTAATATTTCATTTAAAAAATGAGGAAATTAAAGTTAAAATTGGAAGAGGAATAGGGTTCACTTACAAAGATGTGTATTTTAAAGGATCTAAAATTGACAGGGGGCTTTCACTAAAAGGAATTGAAAAATTATTAAGTTATGAACACCAACAAAACCAACAACTAGAACAGAATACTCAACAAAATACTTTTCAGAATACGGAACAAAATACTGAAAAGTTTAATTCAGATTTAATATTTGATACTGTAAATAATTTAATCGAAAATAATTCAGATTCTAATGATTTTGAAGATGCTCCAAAGAAACTAAAAAAACGTAAAAACCGAAGAAGATTATAATATGACTAAAATTATACTCATAACACACCAAAAAGGTGGTGTTGGGAAGTCAACACTAGCTTTTTTACTAGCTCAAAATATCAGCAGCAATGCCAAAGTAGCTGTTCTTGATATGGATGTACAAGGAAGTTTGTCTCAATTAAAAGATTTAGTGACAGATTTTGATATCATTCCATACCAGGATACAATAGAAAAAATTAAAGATTTAGAGTACGATTTTATTTTTATAGTTACTCCACCCTACTTGTCAAATCATTTATCAAAATTAATGCAACTAGCTGATTTGATTTTAATTCCAACGAAAGCAGGTTTTTTAGATTTACTAGCTATAGAAAGCACCATTAATTTGATTAAATCAGAAAGTAAAATTGGACAAGCAATGGTAGTTTTTAACATGATTAAAGTGAATACTACTTTAACGATTGATATACTAATTGGACTGGAAGAGTACAATATAAAAATTGCAAATACACATATTAGCGATCTCGTTTCTATTACACGATCTGTACTAGAAAAAGGGATTAAAAGCAATAAAAACGCTCAAAGACAACTTGATAATCTTACAAAAGAAGTATTAACAGCACTTGTATGAAAATATAATGCTATAAATCTATAATTATGGAAAAAACAGATTTTAATAAACTCATTAACAAAGCAAAATCTTCTAACAGTAATAAAACAATTCAAAAAGTAACACCTGTAAACTCAAAAACTGCTGATGAAACCCAATTCTCATTTTATATTGAGAAAGAACTTCTAAAAAAACTAAAGTTAAAAGCGTTAGAAGAAGATGCAAGTATTAAGTCAATTGTAAATAAGAGTATTGAAACTTATTTAACTAAACAATAAATATAGAATTAAGAAAAAGAATACTTAAATTTGAATTTAAATTAGAAAAATTTAATATTAAATATAAAGCGTATAGCTTTTGATTTGGTCTAGAAACTCGCCAGTTTTAATTCCTCCAATATCAAAGTTAAGACGCCCACGTTCTGCGTGGGCTGTTCTTATTTGGAGGAAAGGTTTCTGGCGAGACCACTAAGACCGATAAGATACAGTTCCACGCTTTTTTTATTCCTAAAATTATGAACGAAACAAATTTCCATTCAAAGTATCTCATTGAAATACTAATAGAACAATATCAGGCTAATGAAATAGAATTATCTACTTTTAATAACATTATCAATAATGAAAAACTAGCCTTTAAAGTGATTATATTTATTTCACAAGTTGAAGCATTTGTTCCATATGAAGATTTGGATTTTAGAAAAAAAATAATACAAGGAGCTTGCCACATTGCATTAGAAGCACTTTCTGAAAATCCTACAATAAACTTATTTGAGTCCTTTTTAAAAAAAATATGAAGTGACTACAATGGTGACTAGTTATAATTAAAAATACTAATATTTTTTTAATTACTTAAATATATAATTGTACAATTATATAATCTTATTTGTAATAGACTCCCTATATTTAACCTTAAAAAAAGCTATGATTACAATTAATGATAAATTATACATTACAAAAGAAGTAAACAATATTGTTGTTAGCTATGCTAAAACAATTGTATTACGTAAATTATTAATCAATTTTTCATTTAAAAAAGATAGCAAAAATAAAATTATCACCGACCATTTAGAAAGTGTAAATCATTGTAAAGGAGTGTTAGATGTGTTTGTTGAAGAAGAAATGGATGATTTTATATATCCTTTTGTGAAAAATCTAGATAAAGATGAAACAACAGCACTACATTTTTGGACCTTAAATAAATTATACTTGAAATATTTCCAAGATTCAGATTATAATGATGATGATGGTATTGACATAGAACATTCTGATGCCGATTTTGATTTCAAATTTGGAAGAAAGTTAGCACATAAAATATATGAGCCCGAATTTACAGAATTAGATAATGATTTAATTAAAGAGTTGAAAAATCTACTTGCCAACTTTGCTTCAGAATTCGATTTGTCTATGGTAACTAAATATACAAGACAAAACATTCTAGAAACAATCGAGAATTATTGCAGTTAAATTTATTTTTCAATTATACTAATACCTATATTCTTATATAAATGTATTTTTCTATAATTATATAAAAAGGTTTTGTAAATTTATTGCTTAAATTTGATAAATCAGCAAAACAGTTGATTTCAAATAGAATTGCTAATTCGAAATTTACTTAATGGCATTATATCAAACCTCAGTACTTAAAAATTACCTGAATAGACAGGACGAACTTATTGTCCAAAAAGCATATAAAAAATATGTAAAATACTTTCACAATACTGGTATTCAAGAAAATATTAAAAAGTCAAAAGAAGAAGAGTATCAAGGTATTTTTTTAACGGAACTCTTTGTAAATATCTTAGGATATACCATTAAGCCAAATGTAGATTTTAATTTAGTTGCAGAATATAAAAATCAAACCAATGCTCAAAAAGCAGACGGTGCAATTTTAAAAGAAGAAACAGCAATTGCAGTTATTGAATTAAAAGGTACAAAAACTAAAGATTTAGAAAGTATTCGTAAACAAGCATTTGATTACAAAGCAAATCAAAAAGGTTGTGAATATGTAGTAACTTCAAATTACGAAAAACTACGATTTTATATTAATGATGCAACGGAGTATGAAGAGTTCAACCTATTTACACTCACAATTCAAGAATTTGAGTTACTCTATTTATGTTTAAATAAAGAAAACATATTTAATAATTTACCTTTAATAATTAAAGAAGAATCAATAACTGAAGAAGAGAAAATAACAAAAAGTTTCTATTCAGATTATTCAATGTTTAAGCGTGAATTATTTAGAGATTTAGTTAAAAAAAATGCAAAGGATTTAAAACTAATTCGTTCTTCTGAATTGAGTTCAGAATCGAGTACTTCTGAAGAAAAAGAATTGCATCAATTTGAGAAAAATGTAAAGTTGACACTCTTTAAAAAATCTCAAAAATTAATAGATCGATTCCTATTTATATTTTTTGCTGAAGATAGAGATTTATTACCACCAAATTCAACCATTCAAATTTTAGATAAGTGGAAAGAGGATATGGAATTTGGGGATGAAAGACCGCTTTACAACCTATTTAAACAATACTTTAACTACTTAGATTCTGGAAGAAAGCAAGTGGGTAAAAGAGCCGAAATATACGCTTATAATGGAGGTTTGTTTAAGCCAGACCCTATTTTAGACCAATTAGTAATTGATAGTGAGTTATTATACAAATACACTAGTAAACTGGCTAAGTACGATTTTGAAAGCCAAGTAGATGTAAATATTTTAGGACACATTTTTGAAAACTCTTTAAATGAAATTGAAAGTGTAAATGCTGAAATTGAAGGAGGCGAATTTGACAAGCAAACAAGTAAACGTAAAAAAGATGGTGTTTTTTACACGCCCAAATACATTACTAAATACATAGTTGAAAATACGGTTGGCAAATTATGTGAAGAGAAAAAACAAGCTCTAGTTTTTAAAGAAGAAGAATATTACAAAAGTAGAAAAGGTCGTCAAAGAGAAACCTTAGAAAACCTACTAAAAATACTAGATGATTATAGAGCCTGGTTATTGCAATTAACTATTTGTGATCCTGCTTGTGGTTCTGGAGCATTTTTAAACCAAGCCTTAAATTTTTTAATAAAAGAGCACCATTATATTGATGAACTAAAAGCAAAACTATTAGGCGGTGGTTTGGTATTTAGCGATATTGAAAATACGATATTAGAAAACAACATATACGGTGTAGATTTAAATGAAGAATCTGTTGAAATAGCAAAACTCTCTTTATGGTTACGCACCGCACAACCAAAGCGTAAATTAAACGATTTAAGTAACACTATTAAATGTGGCAATAGTTTAATTGATAATAAAGCAATTTCTGGTGATAAAGCCTTTAATTGGGAACAAGAATTTCCTCAAATATTTGAAAAAGGTGGTTTTGATGTTGTCATCGGGAATCCTCCTTACTTAAGAGTTCAAGGGTTAAGAAAGAATTTTAGTAAAGAGTCAGAATTTTATGAGAAAACATTTAAATCAGCAACAGGTAGGTTTGATGTTTATGTGCTTTTTATGGAAAAATCATTCTTTTTAATCAAGAAAAAAGGTATTGTTTCCTTTATACTTCCTCATAAATTTTTAGTTAGTGATTTTGGTGAAGGTATTAGAGATTTTTTTATTCAAAATAAATCTGTTGAGTCTATACTCACGTTTGGTTCAGAAATGGTGTTTTCTGATGCATCAACATATACCTGTATTATTAACTTAAAACATAACAATTCAGAAATAAAATTTAAAGAAATAAAACCCAACGAGATTTTTAATATTTTTGATTTTGAAATTGCGAATTACGATTCTTTATCAAAGGATAAATGGAATTTAACGAATCAAACAATAGAAAAACTTTTTAATAAATTACATTCACAACCTTGGACTGTAAAAGATGTTTTTGAAAACATCAGTCAAGGTGTAGTTTCCGTTGGAGATGATATATTTTTAATGAAAGGTCATATTCAAGGAGATTTGTTTATTGGTTACTCTGATAAAATAGGACAGAATATTACTATTGAAGCGGAAACGGTTAAGCCTTTACTAAAAGGTGAGGATGTGAAAAAGTATGCCTCTTTAAACAATAGTTATTTTTGTTTATATCCTCATTATGAGAAAAACGGAAAAACTATTCCTTTCGAAGAAGAATACTTTAAAGAAAACTACCCTTTGGCTTATGATTATATGCTTCCTTTTAAAGATGAGCTAATAGAAAAAAAGATTAGATATAAAACTAATCCTAAAGCTTGGTATAGTCTTCATAGATCAAGAGAAATGAGCCTTTTTGAACAAGAAAAAATTGTAACTCCAGAAACATCTTTTGGAGGTAATTTAACTATTGATACTTATGGGTATTATCATAATACTCAAGTTTATACGCTTGAAAAGAATCAAAATGTAGAATGTGATAATAAATTTTGGTTAGCGATTTTAAATTCTTCTGTTTTTTGGTTTTATTTACAACAGACAGGTGCAGTTTTAAGAGGTGGTTATTTTAGATTTAAAACAAAATATTTAGAACCATTTCCATTACCAAAACTTGAAAGCATAGAAGGTCAAATACCATATGTTGAGAAGGTTAATTTAATGCTTTCTAATACTAAATATTTTCAAAATATTACAGGTAAGTTTACAAAATACCTTCAATCTCAATTCCAAATAGAAAAACTAACTAAAAAACTACAAAATTGGGATGAATTAGATTTTGGAGATTTTATTAAAGAACTAAATAAAGCGATTAAAGCGACCAATAAAGAACGTTTAAAAGCAAACCAACAAGAAGTACCATTACTAACTAAAAAAGATGAATTTGAGTGGTTAGATTTATTTGAAGAAAACAAACAAAAAGCACAAGAACTACAAAATCAAATTAACCAAACAGATAAAGAAATTGATGCTATGGTATATGAATTATATGGGTTAACGGTAGAGGAAATTAAAATTGTAGAGAATAGTTAAAAATCATTTATGGAAAATTTATTAGAAATATTAGCAACACCTAAACAAGTTGGGTTATTGATGGGCGCAGGAGTATCTAAAGCCTGTGGATTGCCAAATGTAGAAGATTTGACTAAAGATGTTAGAAAGAAAATTGACAATGTGAAATTTAATGAGTTATTAGAAGATGAAGATAATGTCGAAACTATATTAAACAAAGTTCAGCAATTAAAAACACTAATTTCTGGTGATAAAAAGATAAATGAATTGACCATAGACCTGGTTGAAACTATCGAAAAGGATATTAAGGAAACTATATTTAAAAAGTTATCTATTCAAACACCATTTGATAAGTTATCTGATTTAGTTATTTGGCTTAACTTCATTAATGGAGAAAATCAAAAGGAAGTGTTTACTTTAAATTATGATTTGCTAGTGGAAAATGCTTTAGAGAAGAATAGTTTACCATATTTTTCTGGATTTATAGGGAATGTAAAACCATTTTTTATGGCTGATTCTGTAGATGATTTCACAGGACTTTATGTTAAACAAAGTTGGACGAAATTATGGAAATTACATGGATCTCTTAATTTTAAAAAATCCAAAACAAAGCAGATATTTATTGAAAATAATACGAATTCTGAATATGAAGATTTATTAATATACCCTTCAATGGATAAATATTTATCATCAAGAAAAGCTCCTTTTATAGCATATTTGGATAGGTTTCGGAAGTATTTATTAAATAATGAAAAGGTATTACTTATATTGGGTTATTCGTTTTCTGATGACCATGTAAATGACATTATAATAAATGGCTTGAACAATAATTCTAGACTTTCTGTTTTTGCATTTTGTTATGATGAAAAAACACTAAACAAATGTATAGATGTACTTGGTAAATATCCTAATATTTCGGCTTATTCAGATAAACAGAAATTTGTAAATAAAACAAAATCTAAATTTAAAAGTAGCACAAACATTGGTGATTTTAATAATTTTATTACAGTTGTAAATTCATTAGTTAATCAAAATAAGCCTATGAAGGCTGATGAGGAAAATATTTAATAATGGAAAAAGAATTTATAAATGGTAAAATTGGCAAAGTAATCGAAGTTAATTCTGAGAGAGTAATTATTGAAGTAAGTGAAGAGCTTAATAATTACAATATTATACATAAAGGAAATCTTTATAGAATTGGCCAAGTTGGAAGTTTTATTAAAATCATTAACGGCTTAACCTGTCTTTATTGTGTTGTTGAATCTTTTTCAACGTTTTTACAATCAGGAGATAGTATTATTAATAAAAAAGTAATAAATGTAGCTCTGTTAGGTTATAAAACTATTCATGGCGAATTTGAAAGTGGAGCTAAAATAACTCCGAGCATAGATGATTTTGCATACATAATTGATGAAGAAGATGTTAATATAATCTTTAAATCAGATGTTAAGTACCCGATTAAAATTGGTGACAATTACTTCTCTAATAGTCTACCAGTTTATGTTAATTTAAATGAATTCATACTTAAACATTCATTAGTTGTAGGAAGTACTGGAAGTGGGAAATCAAATACGGTAGCTTATTTACTAAATAATATTGTTTCGGAATACCCTAGCTCAAGGTCGGTTATTATTGATATTCATGGGGAATATATGAATTACCTGAATAAAGATGCTACTGAATTTTCTGTATTTAGTAAGGAAAATAAGTTCATTATCCCTTATTGGATGCTAGATTTTGAGACCTTATGTAAACTATTTGGTTTTCAAATAAATACAATGTCTTCTGCTACTGATTTATTTAGAGATAGAATACTTCAAATGAAGAAAGATTTTATTTCTGGAGGTGAATTGAAAGATAAGATTAGTCTTAATGATGTTGATATAAATTCTCCTATTCCATTTAATATAAAAGAAATTTGGTTAGAATTTTATAGTAGAGGATATGGAACATATACAGTTTCTGGTGAAAGAGTTCCAAAGAACTATGCTTATAAAACTGATGAACATGGAGCTGAATTAAAAGGAAATGCAGAAAAATTAGAAAAGCCTGAATTTCAAGTTTACACAGTGATTGGAACTGCTCCTTATAAATCCAATGAAGTTAATTTTAGAGGTATTTCAGATTCTATTTTAAATATTATCAGTAATGATGATTTTAGATTTATGTTTGGCAATGATGAATTCATAAAAGGGGAAAAAAATATTGAAGAGTTAATTTCTAGCTGGATTGAAAATAAAAAACAAATAACAGTTTTAAATTTAAGTGGAATACCATACAACATTCTTGACGTTGTAATTGGAATTATTTCTAATCTATTATTTGATATAATTTATTATTCGTTAAAAATCAATAAATCCTATGAAGGTAGGCCATTATTAATTTGCTTTGAAGAAGCTCATAAATACCTAAATTCAAATACTCAAAATAGTTTTTCCCAAAAATCTGTTGAAAGAATAATGAAAGAAGGGAGAAAGTTTGGAATTGGAGCTATGATTATTTCGCAAAGACCAGTTGAAATACCAAATGCGATTATTTCTCAAGTTAGCACTTTCATAGCGCTTAGGTTAACAAATAGTAGTGACCAATCTCAAATTATCAAATTTGCTCCAAACAATTTTTCAACCTTTCTTAAGTCATTACCATCTCTTGGAAATGGAGATGCTTTTGTGATAGGTGAATCAATGAAGATACCTATGAAAGTAAAAGTTCCGTTATTGGAATCTGTCAAGAATATTGATTTTGACAAGAAGATTGGAATTTGGAAAAAAGAAAAAAATGAAAAATTTAGTTACACAAATACTATCGAAAGATGGATACAAAAATAATATGATATGGAAAATTTAGAATGGAATGAAATTGGACACGATTCAGACAATATAATTAGAATTGCTCATTCAGGGCAAGATTTATACGTTGAATTCAAAAATGAAAGTGGTTATAAGTATGACAACGTACCTATAGAAATTTTTCAACGAATATTAAACAAAGAATGTATAAGTAAAAGTAAAGGTAGACCATCATATGGCTCTACTTTACATCAATTAGTAAAAAAGGCTGGATACATACCCGAACAATATAAATAGTCCCTTTTATTTTTATCAATTTAGACTACTGAAATTATTAAGGTAAAAAACAAACCCAAATAATATGTCCTAATTGTGGTACATCAATAGATATACAAGATATATTATCACATTAATTAGAAGAAGAAATAAAACAAAGTGAAACCAATGCCCAAATGCTAATACAAGCGGTGTTAAAAGAGGCGTTTAAAGAAAAATATGAGTTTAAATAATTTTTACAAACTAAGAAAAAATTTCATTTTATTAGGTTTAACAGGAAAAATGCAGTCTGGTTCAAGTGAAATAACAAAACTTTTAAGTCAAGAAAAGTTAGATAAAGAACAGATAGATTTTTTCACGAATTTTCAAGAAATATACAAAGATATAAGTGATGGTGAATCTAGTAAAATTCGTAGAATAAATGACTTTTTTAAATACGAAGGTAATTGGGTGAAATTTGATGTTTTAGATTATAGGAATGTTTTGCTCTTATTTATGTTACATCACAATTATGATGAAAATTCACAAAAATTTGCAAATAACATTTCTAGTTGGATATGTAGATTAGGAAACTATAAAGATGATTATCCCGAAAAAGATAAGTTTATAACACCTAGATTTGGAGGAACAGTTGATCTTGCAAAAGGAAGTGATACATTTTTAAAAACAGATTTTAAAGATGCCTTAGAAGAACCATTAACTAAACTAAACATAACCTTTGAAAAAGATACTCTTTTAGATTTCTTAGATAAAACAGAAGATAATTTCTTCTTCAATGAAAACTATAAACAATTTGCAAATTTATTTTACAAACAACTAGATGCTTACAGTCCATTTTTAAGACACAAACTAATGCATGTAAGTGCTTATTGTTTAAGAAGGTTTGGGACTTTAGAAATAGAAGTAATAAAAGAAGATTCTGAAAATTTAGGATTAAATCATATTTATATTATTGCGAATGCAATTAACCAACTAATTAAAATTCATAGAAAAGCATCACTAGGTGTGAATAAGGATAAAGTAGCTCATGTAATTATTGATAGGTTAAAAAATTCTTATGAATTAATGTACTTTAAAGAAAAGTATTCTGGTTTTTACATGATTGCCTCAAACTGTAATGAAGCTGAAAGAAAAAATAGAATTAAAGAAAAATATGACAATCTCACTTTTAAAACAGATAAAGAAGAAAATTTAAAACTAATTTCAGATTTAGATGAAACTGAATACAAAGTTAAAGAGTTTAAAAAAGGGATTTTTGATAGCTTCGATGTCGAAAACTGTGTTCAAAAAGCAGATTACCACATGTATTTAAATAGAGTAGAAGATAACAAAACTATACTAAAAACATATTCTTCTGCAGCAGATAAAATAAAAGATAAGGAATTAGAAAAAACAAATGAATTTTATGTTTATCAACCTCATTCTTTACAAATATTAAAGCTTATTGCACTTATACAACAGCCTGGTTTAATTACACCTACTTATATTGAACGTATTATGCAAATTGCACATACCACAAAGTTAAATTCTGGTTGTATTTCAAGACAAGTTGGTGCGGTTGTAACCGATTCTAGTTTCTCTGTTAAGGGCATTGGATGGAATGATGTACCACAAGGACAAGCACCTTGTGCAAATAGAGATTTAAGAGATCTAATTAACAATAAAGAAAAAGATTTTACACAATTTGAATTAGGTAACACAGATTACACGTATGATGATGGTGAAAGTTTTAATAAAAAAATAAAATCTGATTTTGTTAAGTTTTCTACTAATTTAAATAAAAACCTAGAAGGAAGACCCTGTGCTTATTGTTTTAAAACTTTTCACAATAATTACGAAGGCGTAAATAACCAGGTACATACAAGATCTTTACACGCAGAAGAAAATGCCATGTTACAAATTGCTAAAAATGGTGGTCAAGGTTTATATAATGGAAATTTATTTACAACAGCTTCTCCTTGTGAGTTGTGTTCTAAAAAAGCCTTTCAATTAGGAATAAAAAACATTTTCTATATTGATTTATATCCTGGAATATCTCAACAACACATTCTTCAAGGAGGAATGAAAAGCAGTTCTAATCCTAATGTATATCAATTTCAAGGTGTTATTGGTAGAGGCTATCAAAAACTATATGAACCTTTTATGACTATAAAAGATGAAACTATTTTAAGATCGGGAATTCAACCAACACCTAAACCTAAAAAAGAATCAGAGCCAGAACTCAATAAATAATTATTTTTTAAATTAACAAAGTTATACCTCTATGAAACTACTAACTAAATCGCGCTTTAAACTAGGACTTGAGTGTCCTAATAAATTGTACTATACTCGTAAAAAAGAATATGCAAATAAAAAGCAAGAAGATCCTTTTTTACAAGCATTAGCACAAGGTGGTTTTCAAGTAGAGGAGTTAGCACGTATGCACTATCCTAACGGTGTACTTATTGAAGGGAAGGACGGAGAATACGAACAACTCTGGCAACAAACACAAACATTATTAACGCAAGAAAATGTAATAATATATGAGCCTGCTTTTCTTGTTGATGGGTTATTTATAAGAGTAGATGTCTTAGTGAAAAAAGGAAATAGCATTGAGCTTATTGAAGTAAAATCTAAATCTTTCACACCAGATGATGATTATCTATTTATAGGTAAAAGAGGTAGTATGGTTTCTAGTTGGAAACCTTATTTATTCGATATCGCTTTTCAAAAACACGTCATTCAACTATGTTTTCCTACTTGGAATATACAATCTTATTTAATGATGGCTGATAAAACTAAAAAAGCTAGTATAGATGGGTTAAATCAATTATTTAGAATTAGTAACAAAGAAGGAAACAGAACAGGGATAACAAAAAAAGTAAACACCTTAGCAGAAACAGGAAATCCTGTTTTAGGAAGAAAAAATATTTCACAAATAGTGGCAGATATAGAAGCTGATAAACATAAATATCATGATAATTTAGGCTTTTTAGAATCAATTACTTTTTTAAAAAACAATTATTTAAAAGATAATTATGCCAATTGGCCAACAAGTTATGCTACTTGTAAAGCTTGCGAATTTAAATGTACTCCTGAAGATGATAAAAATGGTTTAAAATCAGGGTTCAAAGAATGTTTTATAAAGCAACACAAGTGGACAAAAGCCGATTTTAATAAAGAAAATATTTTTGATATTTATAATTTTAGAAAAGGAAATAAAATATTTGAACAAGGTCTTTTTTTTAAGGATCAACTTACCGAAGAAATAATAGATTTAAAGTTAGATGCTAATAAATTAACAACATCAAATAGACAAATTCTACAAATAGAAAAGGCTATTGAAAAAGATAAGTCCCTTTTTGTAGATAAAGAAGGGTTGAAAAAAGAAATAGAAAGCTGGAACTATCCTTTACATTTTATAGATTTTGAGACAAGTACAGTTGCTCTGCCTTTTAGCAAAGGATTGAAACCTTATGAGCAAGTTGCTTTCCAATTCTCACATCATATCTATCACAAAGACGGAAAGATTGAGCACGCTAATGAATACATAAATAACAAAGCAGGGTTCTTTCCGAATTTTGAGTTTATTAGAGCTTTAAAAAAAGCTTTAGAAAATGATAATGGTTCAATACTTAGATATTCTAATCATGAAAATACAATTTTAAATGCAATTTATGTTCAATTATTAGCTTCTAATGAAGCTGATAAACAAGAATTGATAGATTTTATTCAGCATATTTCTCATTCAAAAAAAGAAAGTACCATAAAATGGAAAGGAGAACGAGATATGATAGATTTGTGGGAAATAGAAAAAAACTTTTATTACAATCCATTAACAAAAGGATCTAATTCTATCAAAGAAGTTTTACCAGCTTCACTAAATTCTAGCAAATTTTTACAAGAAAAATATTCTAAACCAATAAAAGATATAAAAATTACAAGTAAAAACTTTTCAGAAAATCATATTTGGCTAGAGGTTGAAAATGAAATAGTAAATAGTCCATATAAAATGTTACCATCTGTTTTTGAAGGTTGGTCCGAAGAACAATTAGAAAATACTTTATCTGAAATTGAAGATATAGACAATGGAGGTGCTGCTTTAACGGCCTATGGCAAACTACAATATACAGATATGACACAATCAGAAATAGATGAATTATCCTCTGCGTTACTTAAATATTGTGAATTAGACACACTAGCAATGGTAATGATATTTGAGCATTTTAAGGAAATTTTTTAAGACTTATATCCTTTATGGGATAGTGTCAAATGCTCTCTGTGGAGCTAGTTTAGTCCGGAATATACAATTTATTAAGTTGCATATTTTTACGCTTGCTAATCAACTACAATTGGATTTAAGTTATTAATAAAAGAAATTGCTGATTCAAAATCGAAATATCTCTCTTTTACAATCTCACATTTATATTTCATTGGTAAATATGAACCCCATTTAGAAAAACCCAATAAAGATTCATTTTTCTCAAGTTCTAAACTAAGATGTGAATCTATTTTTTCATACACTTCATTAATTAGGGTAATTAGTCCTTTAAAACTATTATAACTCATTTCCAATTCGAAACAGCTGCTATGGTCATCAAGTGATACTTTTGTCCCTGTTAAGTTTATTAAGAAGCTTAAACTCTTATTTATTTTAGTTCCAGTAAATGAATAAATAATAATTTTATTCTCCTTAATTACTACAGGACGGTCATGATTATAATACTGTATTTCGAATCCTCTAAAGTCATTCCTTAATTCTCTTAATATAGATTGACTTTCTAAGTTTAATTCATCATAAGATTCATCCGTTTTTAATATACGTAGCATTTGTTCTCTTACTTTTTCATGAATATTTCCTCCACCACCAAAAAACATAGGTTTTTTACCATCAAATGCTGATATCACTTCAATTTTTGAACCTTTGAAATCAACATCTCTAATTTTCCATATTTTTGCTGCAAGTAATATATTTTCATCTATTTTAATTTGTGGAGAAAAAGGAATGTCTCCAATTTTCCTACCTGAATGCATTACTTTAAATGTTGGTTCCGATATAAACACACTATAAAACTCTCTAGAATTTACGATGTTTTCTCCTTCAATTCCTAAAATTATATCATGTTGAATCACTTCAAGATAATCCAACACAATTGCTTCATCTATAATTGAATTTAATTCAATTTCTGGCACCATCTCAAAGGCAATATTCATTTTTAAACGATTTACTAAATCAATCCTTTTACAACCAGACAATTGTTTAACTATTGAAAGTAATTGATGAAGTAAAATATCGTAAGGTTTATTAGCTGATTTAATAGGTTCTAAAAATTCTTCTTTATACAATTGCCAACAGGCTAATGTTTGCAATAGGCTCCATTCATTTGTCGCATATAAATTAATTATACTTTTTTCTCCATCTTTACGTCCACTTCTGCCCATTCTTTGAACAAGTGAGGCAACAGAGTGAGTAGAGTCTATTTGAACAATTTTATCAACGGTACCAATATCAATACCAAGCTCTAAAGTAGAAGTACAAGAAATGCAAAAATTAAATCTTTCATTATTCTTTGCGAAATACTCAATACTTTCCCTAATTTCCTTATCAACAGAGGAATGGTGTGAATAATAATTCTTGTGACCTCCAACAAGATTAGAAATTTTTCTCAACTTCACAGCGATTTCTTCAGTTCTTCCACGACTATTAGGAAATACAAGAACCTTGCTCTCACTTGTTTCACGATATAAATCTTTTAATAAATCTAGAGAAAGCTCAGCAGAACTATTTTTAAAATATTTAAACTTTGCATCTGTTTCTTTCTTTGTTCTATCTAATAACACTTTAGTATTAGTTACATCACCTGTTATTTTTTTAGCTTCAACATAATTGTCATTGCCAATTGTAGCAGATAAACCTATAGTTGTAATTTTGTACTTATTTAATTGTTGAATTCTAGAAAGTAAAGACATTAATTGAATACCTCTATCAACACCTAAAAAAGAGTGTATTTCATCGATTACAATATATTTCAAATTCCCAAATAACAAAGAAACATTATATGGAGCATTTACGAACATGGCCTCCAATGATTCAGGTGTAATTAAAACTATTCCATTCGGATTTTTAATTAAGTTCGTTTTTAAAGACCTATTGGCTTCCCCATGCCATTTTGTTACTTTAATTTCTAAATCCTTACATAAATCTTCAATCCTAAAAAACTGGTCATTAATTAATGCAATCAAGGGTGATATGTACAATACTTGCACTCCCTTTTGGTTAAAGTCTGTTTTTGAAAGTATAGGTAAAAATGCCGCTTCAGTTTTTCCAGATGCAGTCCTTGATGCTAAAATATAATTATTATCCGTAGTTAATATTTTTGATATTGCAGCAGCCTGAATAGGGCGCAATGATTCCCAACGTTTATCACGTATATATTTTCGAACTGGTTCTGATAATAACTTATATGACATTACAATTCTTCAATTGAATCAAGGTTTTTTTCATCAGGTCTTTCATCCGTAATCTCTATATCTAAAATCAAACTCGATTTATCAGCCTTAGGGTTTTGCCTCAAAATACTCAAGATATTTAAGAAGTCCCTTATAACCTCACGAGGAGTTAGAAACTCATCAGCCCCCGGTTTATTAAATATTTCTTCCATAAACAATTGGATATCATGTTCTGAAATATTCAGTTCAATTCCAAAATTTAAATCAAAAATTTCCTTTAATTTCTTAAGAAGTACAAATATCTCATTATGGTCCAACGGAGCTAGCTTAATAACTGGCTGAGCAAAATCACGATGCTTTGCAGTTTCAAATTTATTTGACTCTAATCTTGTCTTTAATGCATCATAACTGAACAAACCTCTCCTCTCATTTTCAAGAAACTCTTTAGTTCCTGCAAAATTTATAAACAAGTTTGCTACTTTTCCTTGAAAACAATCATTGAATATGGTTAGAATCTTTTCGTAATTTTTTGCTCTTGTTGCTGAAGTAGAAATCTTATATAAATTAACTGCCTCGTCAAGATTAATCATAAAGCCACTATATCCCATACTTACGAATAAACGGCTGAAATTTTTGAGCATATCATAATAATTCAAGTCATTTATAATTTCTCGAACTCCTAAATCTTGACGAGCTTCTGTTTTTGTCCGATATTCCCCTTTCAACCATTTTAAGGCACTTCTTCTTAAATAGTCATCATTCTTAATATAACCTTCATAATATTTTATTACAACAACTCCGAAATCAAAACCTCCTGTTTCCGTGACTTCATTAACTGTCTGCATAATATTTTCTTGAATAAGATTAAAATAGCATTCATCCCTAATTTTAGTAATAGGAATGTTGTTAAGCTGCGCCGTTTTAGAAACAACTTGTTCAATCCATTTATCCAATAAAGTAGGTAAAGCTCCACCTTCTGGCTTTGTTTGAATTGCTATATTATCCATTATTGCACTATATAGAGCCACAGCTTTACCATCATTAGAATAAAGTCTGTTATCCGGTGTAAAATCAGCATTGGCTACAACAAATTTTTGTTTTGTTGCAACGATATTTAATAAATGAAGCATAAAAGATTTTCCTGACCCAAAATCTCCAATCCAAAATTTCACCATGCTATGACCATTTTTCACATCATCTAATGCTGAAGTGAAAGCTTCAATTTCTAGCTGCCTACCAACTGTAATATACTGAACTCCAATCCTAGGAACTACACCTCCCGAAAGTGAATTTATTATTGCTGTTGCTTCTTTTGATTTAATTTTTAATGCCATATCTTTTATTACTTATAATACTATTTCTTTATAATATGATTCTTCAATAATATAATTTTCTTCATCTTCCTCTATTAATACTTCCCCTTCAAGATAATCTTCACATATTTCATTTATACTATCTACAAGCTGGTTCTTAAATAACCCATTCTCTAATGCGAATTTATCTACTTCATCTTGATGAATTAAAAACAAGTTATTTGCTATTTTTAAAAGTAACTTTTCTTGAATATCATTTATGCGTAACTCAGGTTTAAAAATCGAGCTTTTTTTTGAAGAAGAAATGAATGCTAATTCAACTTCTTTATTTTCTTTACTTTCAACTCCATCGTCTTCATTAAGATACTCATTTAATAATTCAACAGTCCCACTATGTTTATGCTCAACCTCTTTAATTTCAGTTTTATTTAGAAGAATTTTCTTTCTTTTAGGAATATAGATTTTTGAAATACTTTCCAATGCACTTTCAATATTCCTTGTTCTAATTAATTCCTCTATTATTACTGTAAATTCAGTTAATTGCTCTTCAGTTTTAAATAATGATTTTTTAACTGAATTCATCAGTTGTTTGTTATTAAACTTTTTAGAATTCAAATCATAGTAAATATATGTTGCATAATATTTTAAAGCTTGAACATCATCATGTTTTGAAATAAACTTAGATGCCTCATAAAAAATATTTTCAATATTTGAACATTTTTTATTAGCTTCCTCAAGATCAGATATTCCTTTAATAAAAATATCCTTTTTTTCTATTTGAAAAGAATTTTTTAAATCTGCGAATTCTATTTTCCACCTATTTACATTCTGTCCATTTAATTCAACCTGTGTTAAAATGTCAGGTTCTTCAATTTGACTTTTAAATTCTTTAATTAATTCTTTAATAATATCTCCAATTCTTTTTTCAATTTCTTGATTTATATTATTATCATAGAACAGGAAATCTTCAGAAAGACTCTTTTTGTGTCCAAAGTTTTTACGAACAGAGTTTTCTACTCGCCTAAATATTGTGAGATAGGTATCAGATTCAATCCTTTGGTTAGAATAAGATATATCATAGTAAACTTGTTCAGAGTTATTTCTAGTTTTATAAAACTTAGTGATTTTCTCTTTAAAATAATTAACTTCTTTTGTAATTGAACTATCCTTTGCATTTAAATGCTTATTCGATTCCTTTAAAATAAAAATATACTGCTTTATTACAGCAATAAGACAACCTTTAATATTAGTAAAACCATTTGATTGCTTCCGAAATTTATTCAACCAAGCAACTTCCTGTTTACTGAGCCCTAGTTCATCTTTATACTTTTTACCTAACTTATATTCATCTGGATCATAATCAGAATATCCATACTCATATTGATAACTAGAATTCTGTAAATTTTGAAGTTTTGTTATTGAATAAGAATCATTTCTATTCTTTAATAAGTCCTTTAAAGACATTAAACTATAGCTCTTTGTTTTAGGACATATTTCTCCTAAAAATTTAAACCGTTCCTCAAGAAGTTTAATATCTTTATTGTCCTCATAGTCATTAAGTAAATCAAAATATAAAATGAATGCATAGTTTGTAAATCCTTGAATGTTTACAAATTCTCCCTTTAAAAATAATTTTCTAAAATACTTGTAAAAGTTCTTCTGCTGTTGATTAGCATTGTTTATTTCATTGTAAGAATAAACATAAGTATGGCTCCAATAAGGTACTTCAATAGCCGTGTCTTTTTCTATACTTAGATCTAGAATTTCTGAATTAACATCAATAATTGTATTATCTACATTATAATGAATGGTTTTATTTTTTTCTAATTCTTCTTTTTCATCTTGGAAACTTTTATAATTAATTATGCTATCATTTTTAAGAGTTGTATTGTTGTATTTGTTATTAAAATCCTTCTTTTTCATTATCACTAATTTAAAAAAATCAATTAATCCAATTAAGAAAGGAAAAGGAGTCCAACAAAATAGTAAAGAAATTATACCTCCTTTTTTTTGCCCTAAGTAGAATTTTTGAAACCCAAATATTCCTAAGAAAAGAGCGAGAGTTGATGCAATATACCTATCTCTATGTTTCTTTCCAGATTTCGATACAAAATATATAATTCCAAGAACAAAACAAAACCCCAACAGTACTTGATAAAAGGAATTATCATCATTTAAATTTTGTTTATTATCATCCTTAATTAGGTCTGTTTTTTCTTCAAATTCCTTAAAATATTGGCTTGATGTAAAACCAACTAGCTCCCTATGCTTAATTTTAACCCAATTAGAATTTATTGTTTCTAACAATTCAACAGTATCTTTTTTTTGAATTACTTTTAAAGGTTTATAGGATATTCCTGGACCACTCCTCATATTTATATCAGAAGTTATTATTCTAAAATTTTGAGTATAAATCTTAATCGAAAAACTTAAAAATAAGACAACCAGAAAAAATCTTAAATTCATAATTAATTTAATAAACCCTAGCAAGGAATAAAGAAAACTTGCAGAATATAATTTTTTATTTGATTTAAGATTCAACGTTCTTTTATTTTTTTTGTATGAAGTTAGCTTCTTTTTTATTAAATTCTAAATTAACATAATCCAGAGGAATTTTCTCTTGCTCTAATCTCCAGTTATTTTCTTTTAATTTGTTATAGATTACTAATTCAGGCTCAGTTAAGTTAAGCTCAATTGACACTTTTGAAATAGTTCCTAAATCATTTTCAAAGAATTTATCAAAAGTATTTTCATCCATCAAAATACTTTGTGTTTTAGGAAAATAGCCTCTAACTTGTGATAAAATCTCAAAACCTTGAGCATCTAAATCTCCCCAATATAAAATTTCAACTTCGTTTAGCCATTCTATATTTTTTATATTAGAAACTTGAAAACCCTTTCCGAAAATGGCAATTGTATTTTCTTGATTTGGTAAAGTCAGCGTAGTGTATAAGTTTATTTTATTTTCAACAATGATAACCCGCTTAACTGGAATTTTTAAGGTACTAAATTGACTTACAGGTATTGAAATATCGCTGATTCCTGAAAAATATTCTGAACTTATTAATTCATCCAAAATTTTAAATCTAACAAGAGATTCGCTATACTTTAAGCTAAATCTCTTCTCAAAATCATTTTCAAATAGATTTACTGAATTTGCAATAATTATATCTAATAGCTCCTTAATTATTCCTTTGTTATTTTCAATAAACTTTGTATGAACTTTAATAGGTAATTCTCTAATATATAAATTAGGTTTTGGATTAATTTTAAAGAATCTACATACTTTTAAAATGTTATTCCAAACGGAAATATTAGCAACTAATTTAAGTGGGTATTTTTCAATCCAAGGCTTAGATTCTGGAAATTCCTCTATAGTTTGTTTGCTTAATAAAATAAAAAGATCTACTTCCTTTTCTTTTTTTAAAAATTTAATAAAATCATTCTTTGTTTCAAAATAAATGCTTGAAGGAAAGCTTTGTGTGCCTAACAATTTCGTTTTTCTTACTTCATAAGTAATCGTGTATCCAAATCCTTTTTTTTCTTTTGAACTAGCAATTAGATTAGTAATTTCATCTTTAAAATTTGAAAGAGACTTACCTGGTTTTTTATCACCTAAAATAACCAATGGGAAAATTTCTATTTTTTCAACTATAGATTGAAGAAAATTTTTATACTTTCTCTCAGCTTTTATTTTTATTTCTTTAGCACTTATCATACTCCAACAACATATTTTTCTCGCTCTTCTTGAAATTGCTTAATCGGCATATCATACAACCAAGAATTTCTGTCGTTTTTTCTTTCAACAAAATGAACAAAAGAAATATGAGGCTCAACGATATGAATATTATCACTAGGTGTTACTACTAAAAGTTGTAAATGAAGTTGTTTACATAATTTCATTAAATATTGAGCTTTGTCTTCATCTTGAGCTTTAAATGCTTCGTCAATCGCTATAAAACGGAAAGAATTAGTTTGCAATCCTTCTTTTGTCAATCCAAATTGATACGCAATTGCAGAACCTAAAATAGTATATGTAAGCTGCGCTTTTTCACCTCCAGACAATTGCCCCATCCCAGAATATGTTTTAAACTTTTGATTTGTTTCTAAATAAAATTCTTCAGCTTTGTATTCAAACCATGAGCGAACTTCCATTGCTTTATTTCGCCATTTTTCATCTTCTAATTTCTTTATTAAAGGTTCAATATGATTTTCAAAATGTACTTTTTTCCCATCTATTGAACTATCAATTTCTTTAAAATTTGGTATTGCATTATGCAATAGATTTTTAAACTCTTTTATCTCATCACTAGTTTTAAATTGAGCAATGAGTTGGATATATGTTTTTGGACTATTTTTAAATTCAATTTCCCTCAATGCATCATTTAACGAATCAATATTTTTCTTTATGTCATCTCCCCAATTTTGAAAAAACATATTAAAACCACCTACTTTATCTGTAATAGTATCTTCTAAATATTTATTAAAACGATTTTCAAATTCAATAAGCCCTTCTTCTATTAGATCTTTGTACTTATCTTGATATTCACTTATGAATTCAATTTTTTCAGGCAAAGAACTAACATCTGAACGCCAAGACTTGTATTTAGATGAAATTGATTCAGAAGGGTTTTTAAAAGCACTGATTTTCGGAATTACTTCCTCTTTTAAATTTGATTTGTTTTTGTTTAATTCGGTTAATTTTAAAGAATTATTTGTTTGAAATGAAGCCCTAACAACTTCAAAATTCGAATAATTAATATTTAATAAATTTTTATTTTCAAATTCAAATTCAACCAAGTCTGCATTAATTTCTTCAATAACATTTAAAATACTTAGATGATTTGCTAATTGACTTTCAGCATCATCAAGCGAAATTTTCAATTTTGATTTTGTATCCTTTTCTTCATCTATCAAGTCTCCGTTTTTACTCAAAAGTTCTTTAGTTTCTTTCAATTGTTCTTGAAGCACCCTTACTTTATCATTTGCTTTTTCAAGCTTTGTTCTTTGTTCTTGTTTTAATTTTATTTCTTTAGCAAACGTGAGCCAATCTATTTCGTCAAACTTAGTGTATAGTTTGAATAATTCAGAATAATCATCTTGAAGTTCTTCAATCTCATTAATAGACTTATCTATTTTTCTTAACTGTACTAAATTTTCTTTTTGCTCTAATTGATAAAGTTTTAATTCTTTTTTCCACCATTCTAATTTTTCTTTATTATCCCAACCTAAAATATAATTTTCTTTACTTATGATATGTTTACGGTCATCCTTTTCATGTCTTCCTTTTCCAAACTTGACGAGTCCTTTCTTAGTTATTGCTTTTTCTTGGACATTAAACTCTTCCAAATTATCTGCACATATATAATTAAATTGTTGAATTATTTTTTCTTCAATCCAATCTGTATATAAGTTATTTGGTTTAAAACTAATCTTATTGATTAAGTATTTTTTATCAAAACTAATGCTCTGCATAGTTAAAAGAGAAACTTGTTGCCTATAACATTGATAGTTTATCTTCCCTTTTAAATTAATATTATTCACATATTTATTCACTTGATGGTAGTATTTTTCTGGAACAATTAATTGTAAAGAAAAATTATGAAGTACTTTTTCTATTGAAGACTCCCATTCTTTTTCAGAATCATTTATATTAATTAATTCTGCAATAAATGGTATCTCTTCTTTAGTTGCTCCAATTTCTAATAAAATTTCTTCTCTAATTTGAGCAACTCGTCCTGAAATATTATTTTTGTTTTGCTGAAGTATTTTTACCGTCTCAAGACCATTACTTACATTAAACTCTATTTCATCTTGTTGATTCTTTATCTTTCTTAAATCGTCCCTAAGCGCATCTTCCTTATGTTTACACTCAGCCTTTTTAATCTTAGTTGTTTCTCTTGTTTGTAAGAAAACTTCTTTATTAGGGTTTGTTGGTAAACTTAGTTTTTGTGATAATGAATTGTAATTATCTAATTTGTTTTTTCTAGTATCTCTGAGTTTTTCAAATCTCAGGATTTCTTTACTTAATTCTGATATTTGTTTGCCAACTTCATCACTTTTAATTTGAACACTTAAATCAGTTTCTTCCTCTTTCAAATCAATTTCTTTCGCTTTTAGCTTTTCAATTTCAGCATCACAAAGGACTAGCTTAGCATTGATTACTTCAATTTCTTTTTCACAAATATTTTTCCCTTTTATTGAAAACCAAAATACACTAATTTCTTTATCAGCTTTTAAATTCTTAATACTACCCTCAATTTTTTCAAGTTGGTTTGCAATATTATTTATAGGTTCAAGTTGTTTAATTTGCTCTTTAGCTTTATCAATATTATTTTTTGCATCCATTAAAGTAACAAAGCTCTCTTTAAGTTGAATGTATTCATTTTCAGCATCTCTCCATTCTAGCATATTTACACGAATAAATTCATCTAAATCACCTAAAACCTTAATTCCAACAACTTGATTAAATAAACTAAGAGCTTTTGATGATTTCATACCAAATAAAATAACCATTCTTTCGGCATATTTTGTTGGTCCCTCAAAAAACTCTACTTTTTTCTTTAGACTATTGGAATTATATATTTTATCTATTAGTTTTTTCCAATTTCCTTTTGAATCAAATGGGAAAAAATCATTTTCAATATTTAGGGATTGATGAGCAATGCCAAATGATCTTTTTAACACTCCACCTGAAAACCATCTTACCTGGAAAAGTGTCACAGTTTTCTGGTCTGTATTAGCAAAACAAGCCAAAATAACAGAATATGACTTCTTATTTCTTAACATTTGAGTTGTACTACTTAACTCACCTTCTTTCTGTATATCACCATAATGACCAAGAACATAACTTTCTTCATCTCTATCTCCTTTTTTTTCTACACCAGATGATTGATTGTAAAAACGGTCTTTTTTAGATGGAACTAGTAATGTTAATAGAGCATCAATATATGTTGTTTTTCCTGAACCATTAGCTCCAGTTAAAAGAGAGTTATTACTTAATGGACTGATTTTGAAAATTTGTTTGTCAAAAGTCCCCCAATTATAAACTTCCATATATTGAAGTCTAAACCCTGCTTTATCAGAACTTGTACTAAATAGACTGTACATAATTTTTTAATTTTTCTTTAAATTCATTCAAAATATCAAGTGTCACCTTTTCTTTAATTATTCTATGTATTTTATACCTTGCCTCTCCCTCATTATTTTTTATTTCTTTCAAATAACCTAATTCTATTACACGTTTAATATAAGTATCTAAATCTTTTAAAAATTTAACTTTATTATATTTTTCAGGTAGAAATAATTCAATTTCATCTCTAAGTTCTGTATGTGAAATATTCTTTTCTAACCCTTGAAATTCAATTGGATTTTGCTCGAATTCTTCTATAATTTGCCTTAGTATTACTAAAAGTATTGACATTTCAAAACCAACTTGTCTTCTTGAAACCAATCCTATGGTATTTCCATCATTGTCTATTTCAAATTGTTTCACAAAGGCATATCCATCATCTTCTTTAAGAATCAATTCTAAACCAATTTGATTAATATAGTCTTGAATTTCATCTCTGTAATTTAATATTTCAGCCCAAGTAATATCTTTACTTTCTACTGTTCCTCTTAGCAATTTAACTATCGCTTTTGAATATGGTTTTATTTTATCTTGTAAGTGACTCATTTAAGAAGTATAATTTCAGGGATTTTAATTGATTTTAAGTTTTTAGTATCAAAAACTATTTCTTGTTGTTTGTCGGGATTAAAATTATGAGTAAAATCTTTGATTACATTAAAATATCCAAAAAGCTCAGGTAAACCTTTATCTATTCCTCCATTAGATTCAATTACTTCAAAAAGAGTAGTTTGAGAATTTATGTCCAATGCTTTTTTGATTCTATTAGAAAGTTCTTTTTTGTCGATAACATCTTTATCAAAGATTTTATTTAATTGATCTGATTCATAAATATTATTGTCAGCTAAAACTGGTTTACTATTATATACAATATCTTCCTTTTGTTCGTGAGTTAACCGTTTTTCAAAAGGGATTTTCAAATACAATTCATCTTCTAATTCAATTGAGAGATCAGGAGTGATTTTCAACTTGCTTATTTCACTTAAAAATGACTTAATTTCTTGAATTAATTTATCTGTGATTTGCTTTTGCGATATTTGATTATCTTTAATAATTCGACTCAACTTTTGAGCCATCTTATCATTTGCTTTTGTTACTTTTCTACCAGAATTATAAAGGTGATTTTTCATTCCTTTTAGAAACGAATCTTTGGACTCAATACTTTTTTGAGACAATGTTTCAAATAATTCAAGTGTTAGGCTTTGCCATTGTTCTTGAAGCCCTCTATCCATTAAAAATCTCCAGAAAGCATAAAAACTTTTTCCTTGATGACTATCTTTTAACTCATCAAGGGCATCAAATGTAAAACCAAGGATATCACTCTTTGTTAAGCTACTATCGGAATGTTTGTGGTATATTTCTTTTGTAATATTTTTGAAGTTGTCTTCAACTTCTTTAAAGTCCGACAACAGCTCTTTTGCTGATTGATTGAGGTTATTGAATTTTTCAATAATTTGATAATCTTCAAAAACATTAACATCTTCTCCAAATTGTAATTGTTGAATTTGATGTTCAATTTCAAGTTTTTTACTCGTAAGTATTTCAATCCGTTTTTCTATATCTTCATTCGTATATTCAACCAATTCTTTTAACTGGTTAAATATATCTTTGAATTTTGATTCTGCTCCTACAAATTCTTTCTTTTTTAAGCTTGAAAGCCAGTCGATAGTTTTATTAGTATGAGAAGTTAATTCAAAATAAATTTCATCATTTTCACTATAATTCGTTAGAAATCCTTTTGAAGTCCAGTTCTTTATATATTTTTTTGCTTTCTCTTCAAATGTATCAAATACTTTAATGTCACTCTCTTCATCATCCTGAACGTTTTTATATTCTAAGAAGTCAGAAAGATCAGCATGTAGTTTATCCGAAGTAATTATAGTTTCTTCCCCCTTGAATTCTCTAATAAAAAATTCAATAGTTAAATCTCTTTGTCTAATTCTTAAAAGCTCAACACTTGGAGAATTAGACAATATTTCAATCATCTCATCTGGTTCTATCATATATTTCGGATAGCAACTGGGAAATTATGCCCACACATTGTTGGTGCATTTTAGAAAAAGGGCAATATCTCTTAGCAATTATTAAAGCATAAAAATAGTGAAATTTATATAAATATAGAATTATATAAATCTATATTTTATAGAACAAGGAGGTTTTTGTTTGGTTTCTAAAAATATTTATTAATTAGCAGAAATTTTTCAGGTCTAATTTCTGTTTAAGTAGTTACCAAAACTTGAATTGTGCTATATTTAAAAATCGACTCATAAGGATTTTAAATAAATAGTTTCATTATTTGGGTTTCGGACAGCTATATAAATACATTATAATTTTATTTGCCTGAAAAGCACTTCATTTATTTAAGAGCTTTTATAACGTTACACTTCTAAAGAATTTTTATACTCCAATTTACTAGTTATGTAACTAAATTTAATTCTGTCAATAAATATTGTATTGTTTCCTGGTTAAAAGTATTCGATTCATTTTCAATAACGAATAGTTGAAAATCAGTTTTATTTATCCCTAGTTCTTTTAATTTTTCAAATCCAACAGAAATTAAGGCTACATCAAGAAGTGACTTTGTTTTTTTTGTAAGTTTGATAATCATAATTTAATTTATTAAATATTTTATCAAAGCTCTATATTTAATTTTTAATCAAAGTGTCATAGCAGTAATGTTACATATATATTTTATATCTATCCAATTACAAAAGTAAAAACTTATAAGACAATTTAATCAAACATAAAAGCTCTGGCTTTCAAATCTTGATCTGTTCTTGATAACCCTATATTATTAGCTACAATTCTCCAATTATTAACGGCGTGTTTAACTTCATTTATTATGCTAATGGCTTCGTCATTTCCTAACCTGAAATATTGTGAAACATCAAGAGCCAAATCTAAATCTAATGCATTGTCATTTTCAGAAATATTTAATTTTAATCCCGTTCCAGTTTCAACTGGATTAATATCATATGCTGGAGAAAGAATCCAACCATTATTTGTTAAAATAAAACCGTGATTCCTTAAATGATCATCTGTATTGGAAACGCAAATACTAAATACTATTCTTCTCCATAACTGTTTTAGATCCGTTTCAACATTAGCACCATTAGTTGAAATAAATTCTACCAATTCTAAATAACTAACTCCATCCGAATAATCTTGTCCATCCGTATATCCTAACAAAGTCATTGCAGATGCAAAATGAATTCTTTTTCCCTCTTGGGTTCGGTCAAATCTTTTAGTTAAAAATGTATGATATTTACTACTAAATTTTTGAGCTCTACATTCTGACATTTCAATACCCGATTCCAAAGCTAATTCATAAGTAACCATTTCCCATGCTCCAATATTTTCTCCATCATTTTTACTTGGAAATTTCGCAATCCATAATTCATTATTCTTATCTACTATACTTGCTTTTGGTCTAGCACCACCCAAAGAAGAACCTGGAGCAACCAACATACTTAACCAATTCAAATAACCTGGATCATCTACAACATCTTCATCTTCTAATCGTAAACTAATTTGCTCTAGCTCTCTAATAGATGACCAGGGTGGACTTGCTAATTTTTTATTATCATTTAAAAAAGGTCCATCAATTTCTAACTTAAATCGTAATGCACCCATCCTGTGTCCATCATAAACACCTAATAAATAATCTGTTTCAAATAAACTACTTTCTTTTCTTTCTTCTAATCTAGCCATTGCAGCTTCTCTCCTACGCATTAATATTCTTCCCCAACGATCTGGAGAAGAATCTAAAAATAGTCCGAAATTAGTTTTAATATCATCATTTAAATAATGTAATCCAGCATACAATTGCAAATCAGGATCTAATAATTGAGCTTTATCTGAATTTAACCACTCTTTGTCATATTCAAACGAAAATATTTCTTTCCCTCTTAATAATTCGGCAAAAAGTATACCCATCAACTGAGGTGTTTCCAATCCATCCCAATCAGCATATACAAATATTGATCTTTTAGTATTTCTTTTAATCATCATTTATTTTTTAGGAGCCCTCTCTTTTACTGTTAATTTAGCATCTTGTAATTTTCTTCCTAAAACATCATCCTTAGCAACATCAAGAAAATCCTTTTCTAAACCTAAAACTTGAAGTACCAATAAATAAGAGCCAATACTAACACTTTCAGAACCTTTTTCAATACCTGATAAAGTAGGTCTGCTCATATTTGCTCGTTCAGCCACTTGTGCTGCACTCAATTTTCTTCTAAGTCTTGCGAGTTTAATATTCTCACCTAACTCAGATAGAATTCTCTTTACCTTTGGTAATAATATAACTTTTCTTCTTGCCATAATCAAATATAATGTAAACTATATATTACAAATATAGCATTTTTTGGTAAATATAGTTTACATTATTAATAATATTTAAGATTCTTATAAATTTTCACATCCCACCAAACACAGATTCCACAGCATCAATTCTAGCAGTGTTATTGACTTGATGATAAATATTAAAAGATTTAATATCTCTATGCCCACTTATGCTCATTATTGTTTTATCAGCAATTCCATTATTTCTCATTATGGTAATAAATGTTCTTCTAGCCGTATGCGAAGATATTCGTTGATAAAACTTCTTTATAAAAGTTACTTGCTCAACACCTTTAGTTCTTGTGTATTCAACCTCATGAATAAATCCGGCATTTTCAACAACTTCTTTTATATAATCATTACACTTTTGTATTGTAATTATTGGAAGTTCATAATTATACTTCACTAAAATCCCCTTTGAAATAGCAATTAAAGGAATTTCCCTATCTGGTTTTGAAGAATCTTTTTCTTCTTTCAAGACAAAATAATTATCAAATACAACTCGCTTATTTACTTTCTTCAATTCACCACCTCGTAAACCCGTTAAAGATTGAAAAATAAAAATATCCTTAACCTTGGTTAACCTATCAGAACTACAATCAAAAGAATTTAAATATTTAACATCTTCCAATGAAAAAACTTCTTGTCGAGTTAAATCTTTAGCTGGCTTAACAAAATCCATAAAGGCATTATTGAAAGTAAATTCTTTTTTATAAGCCCAATACATAAATGTTTTAAACAACCCAACATTTCTGCTAAATGTACTTGTATAATGATCTTTATACTCATAACAGAAATCAGTAAAATCAGTGTAAAATGAATTGTTAATTTTACTAAAAGTTAATTTATATTTATTTACTTTTTCAAATTCAAGCAATATATTTTTTACATTATAATATCTCTTTACAGTAGTTTTTTTCCATTCTTTTCGTTTAATTTTCTCATCCATAAATTTTTCATAAACATCAAAAAAAGAACTTTGCTTAGCTGTTACAATACCAAAGGCTTGATTTAAATACTGTTTTAACAAATCGCTATTAAATTCCGTTTTACTTAATTCACATCTAGATTCAAATGTATCAAACTCATCGGTGAACTTATTTAATGTATTGGTAATCTTTTTTTGATTAATAGCTATATTTTTCCCCTTATTCTTGGGTTTATTATTTTCAAAATCCCAGTGAATAGGGTGTATTGTTTTTCTTGTTGAATAAACAAATTGCTTTTGTTCATTTTTAAAATAACACGAAAAAAGTATTAATGTTTCCTTTTCACCTTTTGGTTTTCTCAAATAAAATGTGTGCCTCATAATTTTAATTATTTTTATGCGTTGATAAAATGGTTGATAATTTTATTATATCTTATTATTAAAAAAAATGATAATAAGGCATAAAAAAATTGCTCAACACCTTGTTTTACAACAACATAAGAACAATATTTGGATAATAAAAATTAACTTAAATATGAGCCGGCGTCTCCACTATTATCAATTCAACACAATGCAAACAATCGCTACCCCCTAATAAATCAATAACTTACTACTCCTCCCACATCTTGTAAAAGCATTATTACAGTACCATTTTAATTCCCATTTTATATTATTTTATTTTGGGTACTGCTTTTTTTTATATAATTTTATTATCTAAAAAATTGAAAATGAAAACAACATTCAACATCATATTCTTTCTTAAAAAAGTTCCCCCGCCTAAAAATGGAGATTTCATTTTTTTTCACAAAGCTCGTCTTGAAACTTAAAAATTCTCTTTCTCAAAAAAATTAAATCGAAATTAAAGACAACGTATTTGGATGTTTTAACAAAAAAAATCACATTCCAAATTCTAACGATATATGATATTTAATGAATCTGAGAGTGTAACTCAGAAAATAACACTTTCAATAGATTCTATAAGGACTGTTTATTGTCGTGCAATATATATTATTAAGACTAATCAAGGTAAACTAAATAAACATCACATAAACCGACTTCATATCCAAACAGAATAAAAAATAAACTAACAACATATAAAAAAAATTACTAAATTTGGTTTAGCTAAAGGTTGTTGCATTTTTAAAACTTCTGAATTTCCTTCAGAGACCCCTAGCTAATAAAATCGCAACTTTCCTTATACATTAAAGTAACCTCCAATTTTAAAAAGTACCCCTACATTTAATAACTTAACCCTTTAAGTTGAACTATTTTAAACTAAACAAGAAATGCTAAACCTTATAGAAAACAGGATATATGCAAAAAAACAAAGAAAAACTGGAGCAAATAATTTTTAATGACTATATCTTAAAACCATTCATTAATCAGGTTCATAAAGATTTAAATGCATTTTGTATAAATGAAGAGTTCTTTAAATATATAGAATTAGGTAAAGCAACTTCTAAGATTAGAGATAGTTTGCAAAAACAAAGTTTTGTTTCTAAAAATATAGGTTTAGTTGTAAATGACGATTTAGAAACTTACGCTTCAATATTTGCAATTTGGTTAGAAGGCTTAGCATATGTACCTCTTCACCCTCTGCAGCCTATTGAAAGAAATATAGAAATAATTAGTCAAGCAGAGGTGGGTTTAATATTAGATTCTTCATTTGATAATAAATATGAAAAATTTAGAAAAATAAACACAAATGAATTATTATTTACTAAATTTAATTTAGAAATAAACAAAATAGAAGATAGTGAATTAGCGTATATTTTATTTACATCAGGAAGTACCGGAAAACCTAAAGGTGTGTCTATTACCAGAGAAAATGTAGGAGCTTTTATGAAATCATTTTTTGAAATAGGATTTGATATTACTGAAAAAGATAGATGTTTACAACCTTTTGATTTAACATTTGATGTTTCTGTCCAGTCTTACTTAGTTCCGCTAACAAAAGGAGCATGTACATATACAATACCGCATAATCAAATTAAGTTTAGCTATGTATATGGACTATTAGATGATCATAAAATTACGTTTGGAGCTATGGCTCCTTCTATGTTAAGATACCTTAAACCTTATTTTGATGAAATTGAAATACCTAGTATGAGATATAACATTCTTACAGCTGAAGCTTCCCCTGTTGAATTGGTTGATGAATGGATAAAATGTGTGCCTAATGCACGATTATTTAATTTTTATGGACCAACTGAAGCCACTATATATTGTACATATTATGAAATAGATAGGAAAATAGAGAATAAATCATTAAACGGAATGTATTCTATTGGTAAAGCAATGAAAGGTTTAGAGTCTGTTATACTTTTTGATGGTGCTATTACTAAAAAACCAGGTATTAAAGGAGAATTGTGTATTGCCGGAAATCAAGTTACACCCGGCTATTGGAAGAATGAAAGCAAGAATAAAGATTCATTTATAATAAAGAAAATTAATCATAATGAGTTAAGGTTTTATAGAACTGGCGATTCCTGTTATTTTGATCAAGATGGCGACATATTATTATTTGGAAGAATTGATCACCAAGTAAAAATACAAGGATATAGAATAGAGCTTGGAGAAATAGAATATAAAGTTAGAGATTATCTTAACGGAGTAAATGCTATAGCAATCGCTTTTACTAATAAAAATGGCAATACTGAACTTGCATTGTTCATAGAAAGTTCCGAAGTGTCTAGTGATGACGTCAAAAATTATTTGGCAACTAAATTACCACTCTACATGATTCCTTCAAAACTTTATTTTTTGAAGGAATTTCCATTAAACACGAGTGGAAAAATTAATAGACTAGAACTAAAATCATTAATAAAATAAGGTGTATTATGAACATTAACTATAAATTTCATCATATAGGAATTGCAACAAAGAGCATTAATAAATGCATAACATTTTATGAGAAGCTGGGTTATTCACCGTCTGACATTAAAATCGAACCTTCCCAAAATGTACGAATTTGTTTCTTAAAAAAAGAAGATAATCCAATAATTGAGATAATTGAAGAATTAAATGAAGATTCAGCCATATCCTTAATACTGAAGAAAATGGGATCAACAGTATATCACACTTGTTATGAGGTAACTGATATTGTTGCCGCAGCAGACGAATTAGAAGATAGCGGGTTTAGATTGTTATTTGAACCTAAAATTTCAAACACAATGGATAATGGTTTATTTTGCTATCTATATTCTGTTAATTGTGGATTTATAGAATTATATCAAAAACAAATTTAAGATACTCGTTAATTGTATTTATATAATAATACTAATAGGAACTCATTCTTTTATTCTTGCATTTAAATTTAAAATATAAAAAAGAGCTATAAAATAAATTTTCAGTCTATTCAGTTTAAGGTCAGGATTTTAAAACTAAATATATTTTTAAAAAAACAAAGATTAATTAAATCTCATAAAATAAAGTTTAATACATACTCTATACCTTAGCTATTAATAGATAATAGAAAAATATTACTAACCATAAAATAATTAATATGAATAAGACTAAAATAACACAAGAAGTTGAAGCTATCTTCAGAAAAGTTTTTGATGACGATAAATTAGTAATTAACATGACAATGACTGCAAACGATGTTGATAATTGGGATTCTTTAACCCACATGTTGCTAATTGTAGAAGTGGAGAATACTTTTAATATAAAGTTTAAATTAAGAGATTTGAATAAAATGAAAAATGTTGGAGATATGATTGATCTTTTAGTACTAAAAATTGGATAATAGCCTATGATATTTAATTCTCTTAGTTTTTTAATATTTTTTGTTATTGTATTCTTTTTATATTATTTCTTATTTAAAGAAAATACCAAGTACCAAAATTGGATATTACTTCTTTCAAGTTATTTCTTTTATGGATATGTAAATTGGAAAATTATCCCAATACTCTTAATTGCTACTGTTATAATATTTACTTTAGGTATTGCAATTCATTCAACTGAAGAAAATGAAAAGAAATCTTCTTGGTTAGCAACCCTAGGTATACTGCTAGGAATTGGTTTATTAGTTTATTTCAAGTATTTCAATTTTTTTATTGATTCATTTTCATCCGTTTTAAACACGTTAGGATTAAAATCAAATATAGGAACCTTCAATATTATTATGCCCATTGGTATAAGTTTTTTTACTTTTAAACTAATTAGTTATATTATTGAAGTTCATAGTGGCCAAATTGAACCATCTAAAGATTTTGGAGTCTTTGCAACTTATGTAGCTTTTTTCCCTACAATTATGTCTGGCCCAATAGATAGACCAAATAATTTTATTCCTCAACTTTTAAGCAAGCGATCATTCAAATATGATTTGACCGTAAATGGTTGTAGACAAATTCTGTGGGGTTTATTTCAAAAAGCAGTAATTGCAGATAATTTAGCTACGATTATTAATGGAGTTTGGGATGATATCCCAAACCAATCAGCGAGTAAATTACTCCTTATTGCAATTCTTTATAGCTTTCAACTATACACTGACTTTTCTGGATATTCGCATATGGCAATTGGTGTTGGTAAAATTCTTGGTTTCCATATTACTAAAAACTTTAATTACCCATATTTTTCGAGGAATATAGCTGAATTCTGGAGGAATTGGCATATATCTTTAACATCTTGGTTAACAGATTATATTTTTATGCCATTAAGTTTCAAGTTTCGATCTTTTGGTAATTGGGGTTTAATTTTGGCTATAATTATTAATTTCATATTAGTTGGGCTATGGCATGGAGCAAATTGGACATTTGTTATTTATGGTCTTTTTCATGGCTTACTTTTTATTCCTCTGATTCTTACAGAAACAATTTTTAAAAAGAATAAACTAAATGTAAACAAGTATGGGTTACCATCGATAAATGATTTTTTTAAAATTATTGGAACATTTTCAATTTGGACATTAAGTTTAATAATTTTTAGAGCTGACAATATTCTTCAGGCTTGGAATTATTTCTTAGACATTTTTTCTCCCTCCCTTCTTAATGCTCCAAAATTCACAAGTCACGATTTAGCATTAATTTTTATAATAATTATTTTTATATTTATTTTTATGCTGATTGAATGGTATGGTAAAGAAACAGAATGCCCATTATTCCAACTAGATAAAATGAAAAATAAATATAGTCGTTGGGTTATCTATTTTATTATTTTATTATCAACAATAATATTTACTGGAGGGAAACAAGTCTTTATTTATGTTCAATTTTAAACCAAAAAATTAAATGAAAAAATTTATTGGAAATATAATTTTATTTTGCTCAATTATAATCACCATTTTATATTTATTAGATTATACTATTACAAAAGGTTTAAGAAAAACGCATTTTCATACGTTTAATAATTTAACGAAAATATACAATAGTGAGTTAAATTCTGATTTAATAATTAACGGTAGTTCTGCAGCCAAATTTCAATTATCACCATACTTACTTGATTCTATTTTGGAGCTAAATTCCTACAATCTTGGTATGGAAGGAGTAGGATTTATCCCTCAAAACTTACAAAGTGATCTCTATTTAAAATATAATAAAAAGCCAAAAATAGTACTTCAAATATTAGGTGACTTTGAATTATTTAGAAGAGACGGATTAATTGGTTATATGCAATTCTCTCCTTATTTAAATATGGATGAGGTTAAAAAAGTAACCAAAATGTATAAAGGATTTTCAGTTTTAGATTATTATATTCCGTTTATTAGATATTATGGAAGTCCTTTTGATATTATAGATGGATTTTTCAGTTTTTTCGGTTTAGAATTAAGAAAACCCACTGGATATAAAGGCTATTTTGAACAGGACTTAAAATGGAATAGTGCTTTTGATAAATTCAAAAAAAACTATAAGGACGGTAGATTTATAAAAATGGATCCTGAATCAATGAAACTATTTGAGATTTATATTGCAAAGTGTAAAAAAAGTAAAATAAATATCTTTTTTGTTTATCCTCCAAACTACTACGAATACAACCAATATATAAAAAACCAAGATGAGATTATATCATACTACACTAAAATATCTAAAAAATATCAAGTTCCCTTTCTTAATTATTCAAATAATCCCCTTTCACTTTCAAAAGAATACTTCTATGATTCACAACATTTAAATAAAAAAGGAGCTGAGTTATTCACTAAAATACTAAGTGAAGATATTAAAAAAATAATTGAAGACTCAAAATAGAAAACTTAAAATCTACATTTTAAGTTTTTACTTTGAAGACATTTTATATTTGTTACATTTTCAATAATTTTAATTTAAACAAGATATTAACAAATATTCAAAACCCTGCGTTTTCATTATTTATTATAAACTGCCCTTTTTAAGGGTGATTTCCACAGCTCCATTTCCTCCTCTAACTCCCCAATGGCCTGCTTCATTGCCAATTAACACTTTAATAGTTTCAACTTGAATTGGCTGTATTGAAGAAATTTCATCAACAACAATCCCATCAACTACTAATAGTGCATAAGGGTCTGCAAAGAAAGAATTGGGGCCTCTTGTTATTAAGAGCACCTTCTCGCTTCCTGTATCATCTGAAATTCTAGCTCCTGGACAAACACTTTGAATAACTTCAAATATTGATGTCATATATTCAAAATTATTGTTATCTATTAATAAATTTTCTACGCAATAATCTAAAATACTTTTTTCTAAATTATTATTTTCTAAAACACTTTGGTAAGACTTTTCATTATTTCTATAAATCATGTTAAAGTTTAATGAATCTTGCTTGCCCAGCTTAACATACTGATATTCAAAACCATCTAACTCTACTCTTAACATATCTTTTTTCTTACATGAAATACTAAACAATCCCAGTGAATCTGTCATTACCTTCTCTTTAGACTTTTTTGCAGTAATATTTACACCTTTTAGTGGAAATTTCTTAAATGCAGTAACTTTCCCTTTTATAATTTGAGTTTGAGCCATTAGTGGCACATTTAATAAACAAATTATTATAATAACAAAACAGCTTATTTTTTTCATTTGACAAACGTATAATATCCAATTCTTAAATTTAAAACAAACAGTTTTTTAACAACTATTTATTACCCTACTAAATTACACACAATTTTTTAAAACAATCATTCCAAATCCAATAAATAATAATTATAATGAATTTTTGAGCCCTTAATCTTAAGTTTAATTATCTATTTTAAATCAATTATTGAGCCCTTAAAAATTAATTAAAATTTTAACAAAATTTAATATTTTATTTGCAAATAAGTTGTATCTTTGTAACTGGTAAGCCTTACGGTTTATCAATCTTTTTCATAGCAATTTTCCTCACTCAAGACTTTGAGTGAGGTTTCTTTTTTATAAAGACCTTTAAATTAATTAAATGTTATTAAATATACCTTATTCAGAGTGGGTTGGCTATACAGCCTCAGTAGTACTAATGATTTCTTTTTTAATGAAAAATATATACACCTTAAGAATAATAAATTCTATTGGCGCCATACTTTTTATTTTATATGGAATAATGTTAAATACCTCTTGGCCAATTATTATCACTAATCTTTTTATTTTATTAGCAAACATATATTACCTTTACAATAGATCTAAATTAATTTAAAATAATTCCATTTTTGAAACGAATTATTGTTTCTGTAACAAATGACTTAGTAAACGACCAAAGAGTGCATAAAGTTTGCTCCACTCTCTTAGAGATGGATTATGACATTGTATTAATTGGAAGAAAATTAAAGAATAGTCAATCTATTGAAAGACCTTATACAACTATTCGCTTAAATTTAATTTTTAACAAAGGATTTCTATTTTATGCTGAATACAATATTCATTTATTTTTTAAACTACTTTTTTTAAAAAAAGATGTTTTATTAAGCAATGATTTAGATACATTACTACCAAACTATTTAATTAGTAAACTTTTTAAGAAGAAATTAGTTTATGATAGCCATGAGCTATTTACAGAAGTACCTGAATTAATTGATAGACCTTTTGTAAGAAGCTTTTGGTTAGCTATTGAAAAATTAATTTTACCCAACATAAAAAACAACATTACTGTATGTAAATCAATAGCCAAGTATTATAAATTTAAATATGGCGCTGATTTTTCAGTTATCAGAAATTTTCCTAAAAAAATAAATAGCATAAAAACAGGAAGTTTTCCATTTAAAATTGAAATTCAAAAAATAATTCTTTATCAAGGTGCTTTAAACATAGGTAGAGGTCTTGAACTAATTATTGACACAATGCTTTTTTGTCAAAACACAATTCTTGTAATTATTGGGTCAGGAGATATTGAACACGCTTTAAAAAAGAAAGTCTTAGATTTAAAACTATCAGATAAGGTTAAATTTATTGGTAAAATTAATCCTTTTGAATTAAAAAAATTAACTCGACTAGCGGATTTAGGATTGAGTTTAGAAGAAGATATTTGTTTAAGTTATAGATTTGCCCTACCAAACAAATTATTTGATTACATTCAGAGCAATGTTCCTGTTTTGACATCGGATTTACCAGAAATGAAAAACATTGTTTTAAAATATAAAGTTGGTGAAATAGTAAAAAATAGAAATCCCGAAAAATTAGCAAGTCAAATTAAAATATTACTTAAAAATACCAATTACTTTTCAATTGAAAAATTTGAATACCCAAAGAATGAATTAAATTGGGAAAAAGAAAGTGAAAAGCTAAAAAACATTTATCGTAATTTAAAATGATTGTTATTTATAGCGAAAACATATCAAACCGTTTGATTTACAGTTTAAATGTAGTTTTTAATCATGTATTAAAAACTACATTTAAAATCGTTAATCTTGAAACTTTTGACAATTCTAAAAATCAAGTTCGTGTAAATTACAGTTCTAAAAATTTAAAAGATTGTATTTCAATTATTCCTCATAAAATTCTTTTTGAAACTGATATAAATAAACAGAAGATTAAACCTAAATGGATAGAAGATGTTCCATATTTCTTTAAAACATGTGATAATTCACTTTATGGTTTTGACATCTTTGCAAGTACCTTTTTTATGGTTTCTCGGTATGAAGAATATTTTCCCAAAAATTTAGATAATCATTATAGATTTAAAGCTGAAGATTCATTTGCTTTTAAAAATAATTTTTTAGAGCTTCCAGTTGTAAACCTATGGGCATTAAATTTAAAGAAAGAAATTGCTAATCTTTATCCAGATTATAATTTTCCTCAAACCAAATACAAGTATATAAATTCAATAGATATTGATATTGCATATGCATATAAAGGTAAAGGGATTTTTCGGTTGTTTGCTGGATTTACAAAATCAGTTTTAACTTTAAATAAAAGTGAATTAAAAAATCGGCTTAAATTTATTCTAAAAAAACATGACATTTACAATTCTTATGATTTCATAAATAAAATTCAAGAAAAATATAATACTACAAATCACTATTTTATTAATTTAGGAGATTATGCCAAATTCGACAAAAACTTGCATCATAAAACTAATTCAATTCAACAATTAATAGCCTCTCTTAACTTAAACAATAAAAACCAGATTGGAATTCACCCTTCCTACGCTTCAAACAAAAATCCATTAAAAATTGGAATTGAAAAAAAACGATTAGAGAAAATAACCAATCAAAAAATAACTAATAGCAGACAACATTTTTTAATGTTAAGCTTCCCAAGCACCTACGAAAATTTATTAAAAAATAACATATCCCATGATTATACAATGGGTTATGCCAGTAAAATTGGATTTCGGGCAGGCATTTGTTCAACCTTTCCCTTTTTTAACATATTAAAAAATGAGGAAGAAGATTTATTAATTACTCCTTTTCAAATAATGGATGGAACTTTAAATCATTATGAAAAATTAAAGCCCGAGCAGGCAATTAAAAAAATAAATAAAATTATTAATTCTATAAAAAAAGTAAATGGATCATTTGTATCCTTATGGCACAATTCATCATTAAGCGAAACCAATGATTGGGAAAATTGGACAATTGTTTATGAAAAATTAGTTGAAGAGGCTAGTAAACATTAAGTTTTATTCCGCTTTTGGAACTGAACACAAATACCCCAATTTATATAAATCGAACAAAAATAGAGAGGGGAAATTACTTAATAAATTTCTTTCTATCGGTTTTTTAAAAATGTAAAATAAACCTTTAATTATCCAATTTAGTTTTACAGAAGATAGAATTCTAAAGCTTTTTAATAACTTTAAATTGTCTCCTTTAATTATTGCATTATTACTCAAATATAACAAGTTTTCAATCCCTTCTTTGGTTTTATTTAAAAAAGTTAAATTATTTTCAATACCAAGATGAAAAACAGGATTATTAATATGATCAATTTTAATTCTGTTAAGTTTTAAATTTTCAACAAAGAGAACATCTTCAAAACCATATTTAACTATGTTTTCATTAAATTTTATAGAGTTAAAAATTGTTTTATGAATCAAAACATTTGTACCAGTAGCAAATTGATAAGGGCTTTTTTTCCTTCTTTCAGCTGAAATTTCTTCTCTTTTTTTCCCATAAACCAATCTAAGAGGTTTATTTTCAATTTCATCTACCTCCTTATATTCAATACCTCCAAAACAAACCTTTGTATTGTTTTTTTTAATAAAGTTTAAATAATTAGAGATGAATAAATCCTCTTTTGGAATAACATCTGCATCTAAAAAAAGTAGCCAATTGAAATTTGATTTTTCAACCAACAAATTTCTAATTTTACTTCTGCCAATATTTGTACTAAGTGTTATTAAATTAGTATTTAGGAAACTATTAACAAACTTATTTTCAGTAATATATCTATTTGAAGCATCACAAATACAAATAACTTCAAAATCAACTAAGAGCCCTTCAAATTGAGCATGTATCGTTTCAACAAGTTTTACTACATTATAATTATATATTGGTATTAAAACCGATAGCATTAAACTCCAGAATTTTTTTGCTGTACAACTTCAAACAATTCTCCCCCTTCACATTTTAAGGTTCTATAAGGAAATTTTAAAATTAATGCATAATCATGTGTTGCCATTAAAATTGTTTTTCCAGTTTGATGAATTTCTTTTAAAACATTCATAACACCAACAGAAGTAGCTGGATCCAAATTTCCGGTTGGCTCATCTGCTAAAATTAAATCAGGATCATTTAGTAAAGCTCGTGCTATTGCTACTCTTTGTTGTTCTCCTCCAGAAAGTTGAAAAGGCATTTTAAAGTCTTTAGTTTCCATACCTACTTTAGATAAAACCTCCATTATTTTTGACTTCATTTTTTCTGAATCTTTCCAACCCGTTGCTTTTAAAACAAATTTTAAATTTTCAAAAACATTTCTATCATTCAATAACTTAAAATCTTGAAATACAATTCCCAATTTTCTTCTTAAAAAAGGAATTTCCTTTTCTTTTAACATGTTTAAACTAAAATCTACAATACTTCCTGTTCCTTTTTCAAGAGATAAATCTCCATACAAAGTTTTCATTAAACTACTCTTACCACTTCCCGTTTTACCTATTAAATAAACAAATTCTCCTTGGTTAATATTTAGATTCACTTTCGATAAAACTAAATTATCGCGTTGGTATATTTCTGCATTCTGTAAAGAAAGTATGGTTTCAGACATTTAATTGGTTTTTAACAAAACTAAATATTTAAAAATAAAATTTCAACATATAGTCATTTATAATTAAAATTATTGACAAATATTAAAAATTGGAACAACTATTGCTATCAACTGTTGATAAAAAAACAACTAAAAAATGCAATTTCGAAAAAAAAATGCGTTATTAGATTATAGTTTTAAACTTCAATTTTTATTAAAATGAATTATAAAAAATTCGTACTACCATTTATAATATTTTTTATTACCTGTTCAACGTATGCGCAAAAAACAGCTATTTACACAAATCCCTTAAAAGATTATAATCATGCTATTGAATTATATCAAAATAAGGCTTACGTGGCTGCCCAACATAAGTTCAATAATATAAAAAGTAATTTTGAGAACACTTCAGAATTAAAAGCTAATTGTGAATATTATGCCGCAAATTGTGCTATTAGATTAGGACAAAGAAATTCGGATAATTTAATGCAAAATTTTGTAGATAAATATCCAACAAGTACTAAAAGAAATAATGCTTTTATTGATGTTGCTGATTATTATTTTAAAATTGGCAAATATTCATATGCCGCAAAATGGTATAAAAAAGTTAACACTACTAATTTATCCTTAAAAAAAGAGGAAGAGTATAATTTTAAATATGGATATTCATTATTTGTAAATAAAAATTATTCTGAAGCTAAAAACTATTTTTTAGGATTATTAGATTCTCAAGAATATGGAGCTCAAGCCAAGTATTACTATGGTTTTATAGCTTACAACCAAGATGATTACACCACGGCAGATAAATATTTAGGAGAAGTTGAAAATAATACTTCCTTCAAAAAAAATGTATCCTACTATTTAGCTGATATGAATTTTAAACTAGGTAAGTTTGAAACTGCTATTGAAAAAAGTGAGCCTTTATTAGCAAAATCTAGAGGTTTAGAACATTCTGAAATTTCTAAAATAATTGGAGAGAGTTATTTTAATCTTCAAAAATATGACAAGGCTATTCCACATTTAAAAAAATATAAAGGGAAGAGAGGAAAATGGAACAATACAGATTATTATTTGTTAGGTTATTCTTATTACAAACAAAATGATTTTGAAAATGCTATTAATTATTTCAATAAAATAATAAATGGTGATAATGCTGTATCACAAAATGCTTATTATCATTTAGCTGAATGTTACTTAAAATTAGATAAGAAAAATGAGGCTTTAAATGCATTTAGAAATGCCGCGCATATGAAATTTGAACCTGAAATTCAAAAAGACGCTTGGTTAAATTATGCGAAATTAAGCTACGAAAACGGGAATCCTTATAAAAGTGTCCCTGAGGTTTTACAAGAATATAATACGTTATACCCTAATTCAACACACAATAACGAGATAAACGATTTAATTATTAGTGCATATATTACTTCTAAAGATTATAAAGGAGCCTTAGAGTTCTTAAAAAATAAAAAAAGCAAAAAAGATATAGGACTATATCAAAAAGTTGCCTTTTACAGAGGTGTTGAATTATTTAATGAAGGAAAATTTGAACAAGCAAATGAAAAATTTAAAAACTCCATCTCTAACCCACAAGATCCTTCTTTTACCGCAAAATCAACATTTTGGAAAGGAGAATCCAACTATAGGTTAAATAATTTTACAGATGCCTTATCAGATTTTAAAAGTTTTTCTGTAAATACCGAAGCCTCTAAAACAGTTGAATTTGAACAGGTAAATTACAACCTTGCTTACACCCTATTTAAACAAAAAGAATATTCTAAATCAATTGAATATTTTAAAAAATACATCAATAAAAACACCAATGATAAAATAAGAATAAATGATAGTTATTTAAGAATTGCTGATGGATATTTTGCAAACAGAAATTACTCAAGTGCTATTAATTATTATGACAAAGCTATTGGTTTAAATGGTATTGACGGAGATTATGCTCATTTTCAAAAAGCTATTAGTTACGGCTTAACTGGAAAAGAAAATCAGAAAATTGATGAATTAAACTTTTTTCTAAATAAATACGCAAGATCAACTTATAGAGATGATGCATTTTATGTTTTGGGTAATTCATATATTAAAAAAGGGAATACACAAAAAGCAATTTCAAATTTTGATCAACTTATAATTAATTTTAAAAGGAGTCCGTTAGTATCTAAATCACTTCTTAAAAAAGGTTTAGTTTATTATAACAGTGATCAAAATGAGAAAGCTTTAGCTAGCTATAAAAATGTGGTTAACAGATTTCCTAATACAGCTGAAGCCAGACAAGCGGTTAAAGATGCACGTCAAATTTATGTAGATTTAGGAAGAGTTGACGAATATGCTAGTTGGGTAAAAACTGTTGATTTTATAAATGTAACCGATGCTGAATTGGATAATGATACTTATGAATCGGCTGAAAAACAATACTTACAAAACAATCACAATAAATCAATTACTGGATTAAAAAGATATATTCTAAAATTTCCAAATGGTTTACATTTACTTCAAGCAAATTTTTATTTAGCGCAATCATTATTTTCAGTTAACAAACGTACCGAATCTATTCCTTATTACACTTATGTAACAGGGCAGCCGCAAAATGAATTTACTGAAAATTCTTTATCTAGGTTAGCTTTAGTTTTATTAGAAAACAACAATTGGCAACGTGCCATTCCTATTTTAGAAAGGTTGGAAAATGAAGCGGATTTACCTCAAAACATAACCTTTGCACAATCCAATTTAATGAAAGGATACTACGAGAATAAAAACTACAACAAAGCTGTTAAATATGCCGAAACTGTACTAAAAAATTCAAAATTAGAAACCCGAATAAAATCTGATGCTCATATTATAATTGCCCGTTCTGCCATAAAAACAAATAATGAAAATAAAGCTAGAGCAGCTTATAAAGAAGTTGAAGCAATTGCTACTGGAGAATTAAAAGCTGAAGCTCTTTATTATAACGCTTATTTTGAAAATAAAGACGGTAGTTACAGAGTTTCAAATCAATTAGCTCAAAAAATAGCTTCAGAATATTCAGCTTATAAATATTGGGCTTCAAAAGGATTAATTATTATGGCAAATAATTATTATGAATTAAAAGATGCCTACCAGGCTACTTATATTTTAGAAAGTGTTATTAAAAACTTTTCACAATTTAATGATGTAGTTGATGAAGCTAAAGCGGCACTTAGTAAAATAAAAATAGAAGAAGCAAAAACTAATGAATCTGTAAAAAACTAAAATTTACAAATTCAAAAGAAAACATTTTATAGTTAAACAGAAAAATTTATCCAATGCGTAAGCTAATTATAAGTTCAATATTCATATTAACAGCAACTATTTCTTTTTCTCAGGAAACTAGAATAGACACTTTAAGAACTGAAGAAATATCGGTTGTAAAACCATATACGCCTTCTATTTCAGATGCTTTTAAAATAAAATCAAATCCTGTAATTGATACATTATCAAAAATTAAAAAAGAAAAAGTTAATTATAGTATTTTCAGTATCCCTGTAGCGTCAACCTTTACTCCTTCAAAAGGAAAAGCAAAAGGTATAACTAGAGCTCCAAAAGAACAGTTATATGATAATTATATATCTGCGGGTTTTGGAAATTATACCAGCCCTTTATTTGAAGCATATTTACATACGGGAGATCCTAGACATAACGATTTTGGAGTTTTCATAAATCATCATTCTTCTGAAGGAGGAATAAAAGATTTACAATTAAATGACAATTTTGCTAATACTAGAATTGATGCTTTTTATGAGCAATTTGATAAATACTACAATTGGCAAATAAATGCAGGTGTACAACGTAAATTGTTTAATTATTACGGAATACCAACTAATGTTCAATTTGATGAAACCGTTGTTAATTCAATTGATGAAAAACAAATTTACAAGAATATTTATGTAGGAGGAAATGTAAGTTTTGAAGATTCATTTTTTAAAGGAGCTACTGCTGAGTTAATGAATTTTTCAGACAATTATGATAGTAATGAATTTAGGTTTACAGTTAAGCCAAAATTAGAATTTCCTATTTCAACTGAATTTATTAATAGTGAATTTTTAGTTGATGTAATTAAAGGGAAATTTGAGCAAAACTATCAAAATTCAAATGCAATTGATTATAGCTTTTTAAATCTTGGTTTTAGCCCAAGTTTTGAGGTTTTACGTGAAAATTTAACCGTAAATCTAGGTGCTAAAATTTATTATTCAAGTGATTTAGATAATAAAACCAATAAATTTTATGCCTATCCAAATGTTACAGCTTCACTTAAAGTAGTTGATGAAGTATTTATTTTGGTTGCAGGAGCTACTGGTGATTTAATTCAAAATAATTATCAAGATTTTTCAAATGAAAATCCATATGTATCGCCAACATTAAATATTTTACAAACAGATAAACAGTACAAAGCTTTTGTTGGTGCTAAAGGTAAATTGGCTTCAAACGTTAGTTATAATTTTGAAATAAGTCATACAAATGAAAATGATAAACCTTTGTTTATTCAAAATCAAACAAAAACAAATGGAAGCTTAGATGTTTCTCAAGGATATGAAGCTGGAAATTCATTTAACGTAATATACGACAACATTAAAACATTAGGATTTTCTGGAGAGGTTGCTATTGATGTTTCAAAAGAATTTAATTTTGGTGGTTCTATAAATTATTCAAATTACACTACAGAAACCGCATTAGAAGCCTGGAATTTACCATCTATAAAAGCATCAATTAATGCCAATTACCTTAACAAAAATTGGTTTGCAGGTGCAAAATTATTCTTTAATGGAGAAACTAAAGATTATATAATTCCATATGGTTTAAGCAATACTGAAGGAAATATTATTGAAAATAATTCTTACGTAGATTTAAATTTAAATGGAGGATATATGTTCTCTGATAGGCTTACTGCTTTTGCTAAAATTAATAATATTTTTGCTGATAATTATGAACCTTTTGTGAATTACCAAGTGCAATCTTTACAAATTTTGGCAGGGATAACTTATAAATTTGACTTATAAAAGATAAAAATATTATTTATGGGATTTATGCTCTTTTGTTAAATTTAGTTGCTTAATCCCATTTATTATATTTTCTGAAAGATTTAATAACCACTTTAATTGCTCAGAAACAAGTTGAATTTCATGTAACTGAATTTTCATTGTTTCTGTTATCATTTTTCCTTCCAATATTTCTTGATCTCTTTGTTTTGATAAGTTATCAAAATAGTTGTCATAAAATTCTTGGGCTTCTTTTAATTTAATCTTTTCCTGGCTATTAAAACTAAATTCATTATTTAATAGTTGAACTGAAATATCTAAATTTTTAGAAATATATTTAATATAAGTTTCAAATTGCTTTGGAACTTCCATTGTTTTATTGGTTCTTAAAAACATTCCCAACGCAGAAAGAGAAGATAAAAAAGTATTGCTAAAGGTTACCAATTCATAAATTTCACCAAGCTCTTTCTTTTTAGACTTAGGCTCCTGATTCATCCTTTGATATGCTGCATTTAAATCTCCTACTTTAAGAAAAGAATCTTTTCTTGCTAACTTATAAGATGTAGGCAGTTCCCCTTTATTATGATAAAAAGTATCTATTTCTTTTAAAAACACTTTATTGGCAGAAATTGTTTTAATTAAAAATTCATTTATATTTTGAATTTGCCAAGCTGGCCATAAAAAATAATTTGCAGTAAATGCTAAACCTGCACCAATTACAGTATCCAATACCCTAAATTTTATAACTTCTAAAATATTTGGTTCCAAGGAAGCATAAATAAAAATTACATGTAACGTAATAAATACAGCTGCATTTCTATAATTTAACTGAATAAATGATAGTGCAATTGGCAAAGAAATTACTGCAATTACCCCATAAACCCATATATTTTGAGTAATAAAAATAATACTAACTGCAATTACCGCTCCTATTAAAGTTCCTATAACTCTATTTTTAGATCGTTCTTTAGTTAACCCATAACTAGGCCTCATTATTACAACTAAAGTTAGCAAAACCCAATAAGAATTTTGCATTTCAAACATACTTCCCAATATAAAACCCAAAGCCATTGTAACTGAAAGACGCAATGAATGTTTAAAAATTGGTGATTTTAAATTAAAATTAGCCCAAAGCTTTTTTAAATCATAATCTTGCGGAGTGATAAAACGTTCGGCATCCTTTATTGCTACAATTTTATCATTATGAATATAATTATTTAAAATTCTTTCAATACCCGATATTCTTTGTACTTGCTTTTCTTGGTAAGTCTTTAAATTTAATAGCATTATTGTTCCAACTCTAGATTTGGGTAAGCCTACCAAAATTCTATAATAATCTATTTGAGTTTTAATATTGAATAATGTTTTCTTAATTTCTAAGTTCTCTTTTAAGTTTTCTTGTTTTAAAATTACTTTAGAAATATGCTCTAACTGATTTCCAATTTCAGTCATTAATTTTTTAAAACCAACAATTTTCTCTTGATGATCTTCAAAAATTAAATCAAATTTATCATAATCAACAGGATTTGAAATAGCTAAATCATACATTTCCATTAATTGAGCGAATAATAATTGCTCCCTCCTTGTTCTATTTGAAAAACCAGAATTTATCCTTTTTCTAAGTATAACTTCGCGTATATTCTCATGATTCTCATTCAATTCTGTTTGAAGTTCAAACATTCTTTTAAAAAGAGCATCTCTATTTTCTTTTTCAACTAATAACTTACCTCTAAGTTTTAAAAATTCTGCTGTTTTTTCAATAGTTTCAACAAATAAACCATCTGTTTGGATTTTTGGAAATAAAAAATTAGCTAATAAAACCAACCCCAACAACCAAAAACCACCCAAAGCAACTAATAGAGAATGATTGATTAATGAAATATTAGAACTATTTTGAGTAAAGCTTAAAACTATAGCCAATAAACCTGTAAATGAAATTAATGAAGCTCTAAACCCAAAAATGGATATATAAGATATTAAAAATACTAAAATCACTAAAAGAGGTAGAAAAACATAGATATTAGATGAAATAGAGCCAGTAATAAAAGTCATTGAAAACGCCAATAAGATTGCACTTAACAATCCAAAAAATAAATGCTTCAAACTTCCAGGAGCATATGCTGGTGAACAAAATACAACACCCAAAGAAACACTAAAACCAATACTAACACTACCTAAAACAAAATTTGAGATAAGTACAGGCGAAACTGTTGCTATTCCAATAACAATTGCTTTTACAAAATTTACACTTTTAAAAAATCTCTTTAAACCTGCTATCATACACATTAAATAATTGACAAATTTACATAGTATTTATTAATTCAGTAGTTTTATAAATTATATTATTGTTAACCAATTTCTATGTTTTTACACAAACACCCATACAATCCTTTTATACCACAAAATGCTACAAAATTAATTGTAGGCACATTACCTCCTCCTAGATTTTATAAAGGTCTTTTAAAAAAGGGTGATGTGGACTTTTGTTATGGTAGTATTGATGGTCAACTTTGGAAAATTTTAGATGAAATATTTTCTCTGAATCTTCAGTTTGAAACCACTGATTTGGCAATTAAACAACGTAAAGACTTTTTAATAAATAATAATATTGGAATTTGTGATATTGTTGACTCCTGTAAAAGAGAAAAAATTGACGCTTCAGATTTAGGAATGAAAAATATTAAGTTAAGAGATTTAATTAACTACTTAAACCTTTTCCCTAAAATAGATACATTATTATTAACTGGAGGCAATAGTAAAAATGGTCCGGAATATCATTTAAGAAGACTTTTAAAATCTAAAAACATTGAAATTTTAGCAATTGAATTACAAACTCCAAAAATTCATTCATTTAAAATCAAACACAGAACCATTAAAGTAGTATCATTAACTGCACCATCTGGCGCTGCAAATAGAGCAGTTGGAAGCAATCCTGAATATAAATTGTTAAAACATAAAAACCCTGAATTTAACACTTTCGATTTTCGAGTTTTACAATATAAAAGGTTTTTTTAATTATTTATGCGATCCATCACAAAACGGACTATTTTTAGTTTCTTTGCAAACACATAAATATTTTGTTTCTGTCTTTTCTGCCGTAAATACCTGAGGACTCATCCCCTTTCCTTTATGATTCCCATCACAAAATGGTTGACTTTCTGATAAACCACAAGTACACCAAGCATATTTTTTCCCCTCTTCTAATTCTACAGCAAGAGGATTATCTCCTGCTCTTTTTGGTAAATTCATAATAAATTATATTTAGTTATTTGTTAAAAATAAGAATCTAATAAATGGAATCCTATTTTCCCTCCAATAACTCAACAAATACTTAAAAATTTTAACAAAAAATAATTACTTTTTAATGTAAATTTGCAAATAACTTAATAATTTAAAATATGAAAGCATTTTTCTCAATTCTACTATTAGCATTCGTTGTTTCGTGTAACTCTTCAGATGATGATATTTTAGCTCCTCTAGGACAGACTGAAGATAATATTATTGAATATTTAGCCACAAATAATATAAATGCAGAAAGAAGTGATTCTGGTTTGTATTATATTATTGAAGAAGAAGGCGAAGGAGATTTAGTTGATATAGAAGCTTTAGCAACAATCAGTTATACAGGATATTTTCTTGATGGTACTGTTTTTGACGCAAGTGGAACAAGTGGATATTCTTTTTATATAAATAACTTAATTAAAGGTTTTTCTGAAGGAATTACAAAATTTAAAAAAGGTGGAAAAGGAAAATTATTTATTCCACCAAGCTTAGGCTATGGAAACTCAGGAACTTCAACTATTCCGGGTGAGGCAGTATTAGTTTTTGATATAGAAGTTATAAATGTAAATAACCCACAAAATGAAGATAATATAATTGCATATTTAAATGATAATAATTTAGTTGCCGAAAAGACAAACACAGGCGTTTACTATATCACAGAAAATGAAGGAGATGGAGAATCTGTATTAGAAAATTCTAATGTTACCATAAACTATAAAGGTTATTTTTTAGATGGAACAGAATTTGAAAACAGTCCAGATGGTGGAGCTACAATTGAACTACAAAATACAATTAAAGGTTTTTCTAATGGATTGTCTCAATTTAAATTAGGAGGAAAAGGAACCATCTTAATAACGCCAGATTTGGCTTACGGAGAAAATGGTATTTCAAATCTTATACCACCAAATACTGTTGTTATATTTGACATAGAGATCTTATCTATAAATTAAAACATAAAAAAAGGGTAGAAAATTTTCTACCCTTTTTTTTATCTTATACTTTTTATAAAATCAGGAATTTTATCTATTCCTTTATCCGTTATATAGTTTACAAAAGCAGAACCTATAATAGCGCCTTTTGCTTTTGAAGTTGCCATTTTAAATGTTTCAGCATTAGAAATACCAAAACCAATTACTTGCGGAGCTTTTAACTTCATACTAGCAATTCTTTCAAAATAGGTTTCTTGTGTATTACCAAAACTGTTTTTAGCACCAGTAACACCTGCTGAACTTACCATATAAATAAATCCGTTTGAAATACTATCAATAAAACGAATACGTTCATTAGAAGTTTGAGGCGTAATTAAAAACACATTTATTATGCTGTATTTTTCAAAAATAGCTTTGTAATTTTCATTATAGTCCTGCACAGGTAAATCTGGAATAATTAAACCATCAATACCAATTTCAGCACATTTTTTACAGAAAGCTTCCACTCCATATTGCATCATTGGGTTAAAATACCCCATAATAATTAAAGGAATTGAAACTGTTTTTCTAATATCTTTTAATTGATTAAATAACACTTCTGAAGTCATTCCGTTTTCTAAAGCAGCAGTAGAACTAGCTTGAATAGTTGGTCCATCAGCTAAAGGATCACTAAAAGGTAATCCAATTTCAATAAAATCAACACCACTTTTCTCTAAGTTTTCAATTACCTCAACTGTATCATTTAATTTCGGATAACCAGCCGTGAAATATATGGAAAGCAACTTTTTATCTTCTTGTAATTTTTTATTTATTCTGTTCATTTTTATGTCTTATTATGTTCTCCGTCACTCTGAACTTATTTCAGGGTCTCATCAAGATTGATGATTCAAAACCCATTTGATGAGATGCTGAAACAAGTTCAGCACGACGAATTGTTTAAATATTTCTTTGTTATAATAATTTCAACGTTTCTAATTTAGGATTCTTTTCCTTTATCAAGTTAATTTTCCAATTTTTACGCCAATTTTTTAATTGTTTTTCTCTCAAAATTGCTTGATTAATATCTGTATACTCTTCAAAATAAACTAATTCAGTAACATTATATTTTAATGTAAAAGTTGATCCTCTTTTTTCTGAATGCTCACCTATTCTTCTATTTAAATTATCTGTAACTCCTATATAAAACGTGGTTCGATACTTATTAGTTAAAATGTATATGTAACTTAATTTCATATTGATTGAGAACAAATTATCGTCAACCTGAACTTGATTCAGGTTCTCATAATGAATAGAAACCTATAAAATGTGATGCTGAAACAAGTTCAGCATGACGTAACCTTTACTATTTTAAAACTTAAAATATTTAATATATGTATCTAAATCTTTATCTCCTCTACCTGATAAATTTAAAACAACAACATCGTCTTCTTTAAATTTCTTGGTTTTAAAAACAGCCAATGCATGTGAACTTTCAATAGCTGGAATAATTCCTTCTAGTTTACACAATTCTAATCCAGCTTGCATAGCTTCATCATCCGTAATTGAAAGAAATTCAGCACGTTTACTTTCGCACAAATGTGCATGTAAAGGTCCAACACCAGGATAATCTAACCCTGCAGAAATTGAATAAGGTTCAATTATTTGTCCATCTTTAGTTTGCATTAATAAGGTTTTACTTCCGTGAATAACACCTTCATTCCCAAGTACACTGGTTGCTGCACTTTCTCCGGAATCTACACCTAAACCAGCTGCTTCAACAGCAATTAAATTAACTTCTTCTTCATCTAAATAATGATAAAAAGCACCAGCAGCATTACTTCCTCCTCCAACACAAGCAATTACATAATCCGGATTTTCTTTTCCTTCTTTTGCTTTTAATTGCCATTTAATTTCTTCTGAAATAACAGATTGAAACCTAGCAACCATATCTGGATAAGGATGTGGCCCAACCACAGAACCAATAATATAATGTGTATCAACTGGATTATTAATCCAATCTCTAATTGCTTCGTTTGTTGCATCTTTTAATGTTCTACTACCTGATAATGCAGGAACAACAGTTGCGCCTAACATTTTCATACGAGCAACATTTGGAGCCTGACGTGCAATATCAATTTCCCCCATATACACAATACATTCTAAGCCCATTAAAGCACAAACTGTAGCCGTTGCAACTCCATGTTGTCCTGCTCCAGTTTCGGCAATAATTCTATTTTTACCTAGCCTTTTAGCCATTAAAATTTGCCCAATAGTATTGTTAACCTTGTGAGCTCCTGTATGACATAAATCTTCTCGTTTTAAGTATATTTTAGTGTTATACTTTTCAGATAAACGCTTTGCAAAATATAAAGGAGTTGGTCTTCCAACATACTCTTTTAACAATTCATCAAATTCTTTTTTAAAAGAAGCTGACTGCATTATTTTTAAATAATTCTTACGTAATTCTTCTACATTTGGATATAACATTTCAGGAATGTAAGCTCCACCAAACTGACCGTAATATCCATTTTCATCTACAAAATAACTCATTATAAATTTTGTTTAAATTCTTTAATATCATTTATATTTTTCAAAGCAGGTTTAATTTCAAAACCACTATTTATATCCACTCCTGCAAAAGCTTTATATGAAATCTCCTTAATTCCTTCTGCATCTTTTTTTGAAATTCCACCACTTAATAAAAATGGGGTTTCCCCTTTGTAATTGTCTAAAACCTGCCAATTAAACTTAACTCCGTTACCACCATAATCTTTTCCTTTTGTATCAAAAAGTAAGAAGTCGCAAACTTTCTGATAGGCATCTGTTCTTGAAAAATCAAAATTATCATCTATTGAAAACGCTTTGAATATTTCAACTTTTCTAATTAATAAAACTTTTAATTCTTCAATATATTCAGGAGTTTCATTTCCGTGTAATTGAATAGCATCTAATTTATTTTCATCAACTATTTCAATAACATTATCAATAGATTCATTTACAAAAACCCCAACTTTTTTTATTTCTGAAGGAATTTCTATCTCCGGAAAATTAGTTACAAAACGTTTCGATTTACCATAAAATATAAAGCCTAAATAATCTGGTTTTAATTTTATTAGTTCCGAAATATTTTCGGCATCTCGCATTCCACAAACTTTAATTTTCATTTTCTTATCCTATTTGATCAATAAATTCTTTACAAGCTTGACCTGGATTTTCAGTTTTCATAAAATTTTCACCAATTAAAAATCCTTGAAAACCATATTCTTTCAACCCTGTAATAACTCTTGGATCGCTTAATCCACTTTCAGAAACTTTAATACAACTATCGGGTATTTGACTTGCCAATTCTATAGAATGCTCTAAATCAACCTTAAATGTTTTTAAATTTCTGTTATTAATTCCTATTATTTTATTCTCTAATTCTATTTTATCCAATTCTTCTTGATTGTGAACTTCATACAAGACATCTAACCCTAAATCTTCAGCTAACTTTCCGTAGTTCTTCAATTCTTCTTTGGTTAAACAAGCTGCAATTAACAAAATTACATCTGCCCCAATTGCCTTTGCTTCAACAATTTGAAATCCATCAACAATAAAATCTTTTCTTAAAATTGGAGTTGTATCTTGCACTGCACGCGCTTTCATAACATCCATAATGTTACCCCCAAAAAAATGAGTATCAGTTAAAATAGATTGCGCCGCAACTTTTGCATCTAAGTATCCATTAGTTACTTCTTCAATTGTAGCTTTATCATTTATAATTCCTTTGGAAGGAGATTGACGTTTAAATTCAGCAATAATCCCTGTCGAGCCAATACTTAACAAATTCTTTTTTAAGGATAAAGGTACTCTCTGAAAATTAGGACTTTTCACTAATTTTTCAATTTGAACTTCTTTTTTTAACTGTGCAACTTCTTGCTTTTTATATGCTATTATTTCTTCTAAAATATTCATATTTAATTACGAATTTTCAATTATGAATTACTCTTTATTTAATGCGAAACTGAAACAATTCCAGCACGGCGATTTATCCCTAATTATCAATTAATTTTGATAAACTTTCTTTTGCTTTTAATCCAAACAATGAATCTTTTGCTTCTTCAAAGGCCGTTTCAAAAGATTTATTTGCATCAAATGTTTTCAATGCAAATGCCGCATTTGCCAATACCGCATTATTTTGTGCACTTGTTCCTTTTCCATCTAAAATTGAAACAAATATTTTAGCAGCCCCTTCAACAGAATGACCTCCAAATATTTCCGATTGCTCTAACCTTCTTAGCCCTAAATTTTCTGGAGTAATTACCTGTTCATTATCTTTTGTAAACAACTTAAAACCACTAGTTAACGAAATTTCATCGTAACCATCTAAACTATGAACTATTGCATAATTTTGAGTAGTTTCTTGCAATAAATAATTATAAAGTCTTGCTACTTCTAAATTAAAAACTCCAACCATCTGATTTTGAGGATTACTTGGATTTACCAAAGGCCCCAACATATTAAAAAATGTTTTCATTCCCAATTCTTTACGAGCTGGACCAACTGCTTTCATTGCCGGATGGAATAATGGAGCATGTAAAAAACATATATTTGCTTTATCTATTTGGTTTTTTAAAGTAGCTTCATCATTTGTGAATTTATACCCCAAATATTCTAACATATTTGACGAGCCACTAATTGAAGATGAACTATAATTACCGTGTTTAGCAACTTTATTTCCAGTACCAGCAACAATAAAAGATGTTAATGTTGAAATATTAAAAGTATCTTTTCCGTCACCTCCTGTTCCACATAAATCAATAGCATTAAAATCTGATAAATCTATTTTTACCGCCAACTCTAATAAAGCTTCTCTAAAACCTGCTAATTCATTAACAGAAATTGGACGCATTAAAAACACTGTTAAAAACGATGCTATTTGAGTATTGTTAAACTTTTCAGCAGCAATTTCAATTAAAATTGCTTTCGCTTCTTTCTTTGTTAAGCGTTGCTGCTCAAATAATTTATTTAGTATATTTTTCATTTAATTTATTTTAATGAAAGAGATTGCCACAATTGTACCTCCTTCAAAAGGTCAACTTTTATTTATTTGCATCTATAAAATTACGAACCATTTTTTCACCCGTTGGAGTTAAAATAGATTCTGGATGAAATTGCACCGCACTAATATTATATTCTTTATGTTGAATACTCATAATGTCTCCAAATTCATCTTCTGCTGTTATTTCTAATTCAGAAGGAAAATCTTTTTTTGAAGCAATCCAAGAGTGATAACGAGCAGCTTCAAAATTTGATGAAAAATCTTTATAGATTACTGCATCCTTTTTTGTAATATTCATTGTTGTTGCAACTCCGTGAAAAACTTCATCCATATTTTCTAAACTTCCACCAAAAACTTCAGTAATTGCTTGCAAACCTAAGCAAACCCCAAAAATTGGTTTTTTCCCTGCATACATTTTAATAGTATCTTTTAAAATTCCTGCTTCATCTGGAATTCCAGGACCTGGCGATAAAAATATTAAATCAAACTCATTTATAGCATGAATAGCTATTTCATCATTTCTAAATACTGTTGGATATTCACCTGTAATATCCTCAATCATATGAACCAAATTATAGGTGAATGAATCGTAATTATCTATTATTAAAATTTTCATTGTATCAATTTCTATTTTCATCCCCCTGAATTTAGTTCAGGGTCTCATCATTTTTCAAAGAGATTCTGAAACAAGTTCAGAATGACGTGTTTTATTTAAATATTTTCTGCTAGAATTAATGCTTTTTTCAAAGCAGCTAATTTGTTATTTACTTCTTGTAATTCTCCTTCTTCTGAAGATTTCATTACAATCCCTGCCCCTGCTTGATAATATAATGTATTGCTTTTACTTACAAATGAACGAATAGCAATTGCCAAGTTTACACTATTATCTAAGCCTATAAAACCAACTGCTCCCCCATAAAAACCACGTGTTTGGTTTTCATAAGTATCAATTAATTCCATCGCCTTAAATTTTGGTGCACCACTTAAAGTACCTGCAGGAAACGTATCTCCAACAATTTCAATAGCCTTTCCTTTTGGTTTTCCTTGCACTGTTGAAACCAAATGAATTACATGACTAAAATATTGAACTTCTTTAAATACTTCAACATTTACATTACTTGCGTGTTTACTTAAATCGTTACGCGCTAAATCTACCAACATTACATGCTCGGCTGTTTCTTTTTGATCCTTTGAAAGCTTTTCACCTAACAAAATATCTTTAGCCATATCACCAGTTCTTCTAAATGTACCTGCAATTGGATTAATAATTGCTTTTTCCGTATCTATCTTAATTTGTGCTTCTGGTGAAGAACCCATTAATTTAAAACTTCCATAATCGAAATAAAATAAATATGGCGAAGGGTTTATTGACCTTAATGCTCTATAAACATTGAATTCATCACCTGAAAAAGATTGTTGAAACTGACGAGATAAAACCAATTGAAAAACATCACCTCTTTTACAGTGTTGTTTTGCTTTGGTTACATTATTTTTAAAGTATTCATCTGTTATATTTGAAGATTCTTCTCCTTCAATTTCAAATTTATACAATCCGTAAGTACGAGAATTTATCAAAGTTTCCATTTCGTGAATTCTAGATTCCTCCCCTTCTTCAATATTTTCAATTAAAGTTAATTCATCATTAAAATGATTAATAGCTATAATAAAACGGAAAAAACTAAATTGTAAATCTGGAATTTCAGATGGTGCTTTTTTAGCTTTTAATTTTATAGTTTCAAAATACTGAATAGAATTGTAAGAAATGTAGCCATAAAAACCATTAAAAGATTTAATTGCTTCATCACAATCAACAACTACTTTACTTTTATAATCTTCAAAAATTGGATAAAAGTCTCTATTAATTTCTTTTGAATCTAATTGTTTTCCTTTGTAACTATATGTAAACTCGTTTTTATCTGCCTTTAAAGTAACTATAGGATCAGCGCATAAAAAAGTATAACTCTCTTCTTTACTATGATAATCTGAACTTTCTAACAACAAACTATTAGCGTATTTATCTCTAATTTTAGAATACAAACCAACTGGTGTAACCGTATCTGCTAATTGCTGTTTTGAAATAGTTTTAAATTTTATGTTTTTCATTTTAGTTGAAATAAAAAAAGGACTTATCGCGAGATAAGTCCTTTTTTGTTATATATTATTTTTTAAATATAATGGATGCTTCTCGCTTATTTAATAAGAGAGTTCCACCACCAAATCATATTTAAACTGTTATTCATCATTCTTGGCACAAATTTAGCATTCATTTTTAAATAAGCAAACTATTCATTAAGAAATTAATTTATTAAATTTGAAAAAACACATTTATGAAAAATTCACATAAAATCGCATTAATATTTACATTATTAATAATTGTAAATATTAATTCTCAGGAAAAATTAAAAGGAAATAAGGAAGTAAAAACTGAAAATAGAGATATTTCGGATTTTAACAAAATTGAAGTTATTGATGATCTTGATGTTGAATTAGTTTTTAAAGAAAAGCAATCAGTTAGTGTTGAAACAGATTCAAACTTACAAAGCAGTGTTATAACTGAAGTAATTAATGGAACACTTTCTATTAAATTGAATAATAAAATAGTTAGAAAAAAAGAACTAATTGTTTATATAGGTGTAAATGAAAAATTAAGAGGCATAGATAGCTATAACAACTCAAATATAAAATCAAAAATTTCAATACTAATAGACACCCTTTCTATAAATGCATTTGACAACTCTGATGTTGATTTAAAATTAAACTCTAAGCAAGTTAAGATTAACAGCAAGAAAAACAGCGATTTAGACCTTGAAATATCTACAAATTCCATTTCAATATTAGCAGAAGAATCATCTGAAATAAAAGGAACTATTGAAGCTAGTGAAACTCAAATTAATTTAATGGATAGATCTTCTTTAAACATTTCTGGCTCAACAAATAATTTAGAAATTGAAACCCTTGATAACAGTACTTTTAAGGGAAAAGATTACAAAGCCAAAACTGCAATATTAAATGCAACAAACTCTTCAAATGCATATATTAACAGCCAAAAAACGATAGAAATATTTGCGAAAAATTCTTCGGCAGTTTATTTATATGGTACTCCTATAATAAAATTAACTGAGTTTTTTGACAAAGCAACTTTATACAAGAAATAGTTACAATTAAACTAAACTTAAAATTTGAACAACAATAATTAACAGCACCATTGCAATTGGATAAACAGTTGCATAGGCTACCGCAGGCGCATCTGTATCAACTAAATTATCAATTGCTGCTAAACCTGGAGTACTTGTCATACTTCCTGTTAAAGTACCTAAAATTGTAAGTATGTTTATTTTTAAAACATAAATGGCAATTATAGTGGTAATAATCATTGGTATTAATGTAATTGCAATACCGTAAACAAATAACTCAACACCATATTCTAAGAAAGTTTCAACAAGACTAGATCCTGCACTTGTACCAACAGCAGCAAGGAAAAACAATAATCCAAATTGTCTTAATAATTGATTCGCTGCACCCGTCATAGTCCACATAATTGGTCCTGTTTTACCAGTTCTACCTAACACAAGAGCCACTAATAAAATACCACCTGTTAAACCTAAACTAAACGAAAATGAACTAAAATTAATACTCAACTTCCCTACTAAAATTCCCAACAAAATTCCAGCTGCAATAGGCATAAAATCGGTATTTGATAGCTTACTTGTATCATCACCAAAAATACGACTTACGTGTTTCATAGTATCTTTATGACATACTACAATTAATTTATCCCCAAATTGCAATTTAGTAGATGGACTTGGAGAAATGTTTATACCTGAACGACGAATTCTAGTAATAGTAGCACGATAGGTTTCTAAAATATTTAGTTGCCCTAATGTTTTCTTAACTACATCTTTATTAGTAACTAATACAGATCTAATATCAAAATTATTATCAGATGGTATTTCTTGATCTGTTTCACCACCAATTAATAATTTAACTCGCTCTAAAGCATCATTAGTACCTACAGCTTTTATTATATCTCCTTTATGAAAAACTACTTTTGGCTCTGGTACAATAACAACATTATTGTGCATGATTCTAGAAATCACTGCTTTGGTCATAAATCGGATATTTAATTCTCCTAAAGTTTTACCAATAACACTTTCATTTTCAACAATAAAATATTTTCTTGTAATTTCTGGAAATCCCGTAAGAACTTCTTTTTTATAAATATCTTCTTCTTTTTTAAGATCTATACGAAGTATTTTAGGTAAAAAACTAACAAAAAGAATAACACCAATAACACCAAATGGATAACCAATACCATAACCAATTGAAGCTAAAGGAGATCCTGTTGCATCAATTGCAGCTGCTAAACCTGGTGTACTTGTTAAAGATCCATTTAACAAACCAATACACAAGTTTTTATCAATACCTAAAAAGTAAAAAACGCAAAAAGTAATTAAACCTGCACTTGAAATAAGCACAGTTGCTAACAGAGCTAATTCTCTTCCATTTTTCTTAAATGATTCAAAAAAACTTGGTCCGGCTTGTATTCCTATCGTAAAAATAAACAATACCAAACCTAAATATTGAAAGTCTTTTGGAATTACTACTCCAAAATGCCCAAATACTAATGCTACAAAAATAACAGCAGAGACATCTAATGAAATACCTTTTATTTTAATTCGACCAATAATAAAACCTATTAAAATAATTAAGAACAATGCAAAATAACTGTTGGACAATAAATTCATACTTCTGTTTTTTGATATGCAAAATTACTCAGTATTTCAGACTAAGAATAAAATATTTACAGTAATCACGAAAACGATTGAAGAAAAAAAATATAATAAACGAAAAGAAGGCTGTCTAAAAAATGAAATTATCTTTAATCTTTACTTGTTTCAGAACCTAATACTGTTTAATTATCAGTATAATGAGATTCTATAATAAACTCAGAACAAATAACTTAACTACTTTTTAGACAGCCTTTTAAAATAATAACCAAGAATTTTTAATCCAAAGCCCCTAAATATCTTTCAGCATCTAGAGCTGCCATACATCCTGTTCCTGCAGCAGTTACAGCTTGTCTATATTCTTTATCTTGTACGTCTCCAGCCGCAAAGACACCTGGTAAATTTGTTTTAGTAGATTTACCTTTTGTTTGTAAATAACCAGTCTCATCCATATCTAAAATTCCTTTAAATATTTCTGTATTAGGCTTATGACCAATAGCAATAAAGACACCTGCTACATCTATCACTTCTTTTTCATTTGAAATATTATTAAAAACACGAACTCCTTCAACAACGCTTTCTCCTAATACTTCATCAATTTCTGTATTATATTTAACTTCTAAATTAGGCGTTTTATCAACTCTATGTTGCATTGCCTTTGAAGCTCTCATATAATCTTTTCTAACTAAAAGAGTAACTTTATTACAAATATTAGATAAATATGTTGCTTCTTCAGCAGCTGTATCTCCAGCTCCTACAACTACAACATCTTGTTTTCTATAAAAGAATCCATCACAAGTAGCGCAAGCAGAAACCCCACCACCTATTAAACGTTGTTCACTTTCTAATCCTAAATACTTTGCAGTAGCTCCTGTAGAAATAATTACTGATTCCGCTTCAATCTGTTTGTTTTCATCAACAGTAACTTTATGAATACCACCAACTTTATCGCTAAAATTAACAGCTGTAACTAAACCAAATCTAACTTCAGTTCCAAAACGTTCTGCCTGATTTTTTAAGTCTTCCATCATTGCAGTTCCATCAGTTCCATTTGGGTAACCAGGAAAATTATCCACTTCAGTTGTTGTTGTTAATTGCCCCCCCATTTGCATACCGGTGTACATAACAGGATTTAAATCTGCACGCGCAGCATAAATAGCAGCAGTATAACCTGCTGGACCAGAACCAATTATTAAACATTTTATTCTTTCAATTGTATCAGACATAATTAATTCATTTTAATTTTTTGTGAAACAAATTTATATCAATTTATCAAACTTGAACCATTTTGTTCATAATTTTTAATAATGATGGTATAACTTCAATTAATAAGACGAAATATTTTCTAAAAACCCTTATATTTAAAAAATATTAAAATCAACTTTCATTAACATTAAAATGCAAAAATATAATTCCATTGAAGAAATAGAAAAATTTATTTTGAATACAAACTTTGTCTTATTGTATTTTAATACTATTTCTTGCAGTGTTGGAGAGGCTCTTGAGCCAAAAGTGAAAAAATTAATAAAAGATAAATTTCCAAAAATCGAATATTATAACGTAGATATAAACTTATCTCCCGAAATATCAGCCAAATACAACGCTTTTGTAGAACCAACAATATTAGTTTTTATTGAAGGAAAAGAATACATTAGAAAAAGTAGAAATATTGGTTTATTTGAACTAGAAGAAGCCATAAAAAGATTATATGAACTTATTTTTTAAGTTTTCCTTGCAAAATCTATTTATAGTAGTATCTTTGCAGTCCGAAATTATTCGGGGTGTAGCGTAGCCCGGTTATCGCGCCACGTTTGGGACGTGGAGGCCGCAGGTTCGAATCCTGCCACCCCGACTGAGATTAAAAAAACCTTGATAAAATTTATCAAGGTTTTTTATTTTTAATCTTGGCCCAACTAATTAATAATTGGGCCTAAAATATAGATTAATAGATTCCTATGTAAAAAGAGTCGGCACCGCTATCAAGTTCTGCTCCTTTTGTAAAACCATCAGGTAATGTACTTTTAGGATCAAACATATAAATATTTCCTTTTTCTCCTAGAGGCGCAATAGTCATATAGAAATTTCCATCTTTCCCTAAAACCCCAGATTGGTAGTACCACATCCAAAGGTTATTTGGTAAATTCAATTTAACAACCGTTTTACTATATAAATCTACTCTTGCAACTCCCCAAGGTGTAGCAGTATCATTACCACTTCCAACAGAAGCATCATAAAAGGGAACGTACCCAATCCCATTACCAACATAAAACCATCCATTTGCACCAACTTGAGACATACCTAATGCAGTTGACAAATCTAATTCATAAGAATTATCATATGCCCCTCCTTCAATTTTAATTATTTTAGCAGGCTCTGCAGTTAAATGGTAAATATCTCCCAATTCATCTGTATGGTAAACAGGCGCTCGATAACCATAAGTTGAACCTTTAGCTATTTCAGATTCTAACAATATTGGATTTTGTAAAGAAGGATAATCTACAACCAATGTTGTAGCTTTATAGTCACTTGTATTTATATTTTCATCAGTATTTGGGTCGTAACCTCGTTTAGCAACTCCATAATATGCTTTACCTCCTTGAATAGTTGGGTTATCTATACGCCAAATATGTAAACCATCTTCTGTTCTTGGTAAAATAAGCTCAGAATTTTCAGCTAAAGATAAATCAGATAATACAATACGCTGTAAAACGGCTGTTGCATCAGTATAAGAATACACATCTTTTTCGTAAATATTCTCGGTATTTACGGTATGTACAAGGCCATCATCTCCATTGAGCACTTTCCATCTTGGGTAAGCCGTACCCATTGCAATTTGAACATTTGTTTCTTCTAGCTGAACATAATTAGAAGCTCCTTTTATTTCATATTTATAAAGCATACCTCCTCCATAACTAAGATTGTACAAGTACTTCCCTGAAGGCGAACCGTATATTCTTGCAGTACGTACAGATGGCACCTCAAAACCTTTCCCTTTAAAAGAAATATTTCCGCTTGATAAATCTGTAAATGCTTGCGCATAAGTACCTGAGTTTCCCTCAGAACTAACTCCAAAAGCTACATTGTAAAATTCTTGACTTCCTTTTGGAAATACTTCTTCTTGATCTGTATCGTCAGAGTCGCAACTCGTAAACAATGCCCCAACCATAGTTGCTGATAATAACAATGTTTTACTAATTGATAATAGATTTGTTTTCATAATATTGATAATTAAATTTAAATTGAGTTTAAAATATTGGTCTATATGTTAATTTTACGTAAAAGGCTCTACCTGGTTTTTGCATTGCCCAGTTGTCGAAAACCTGTTCATTTGTAATGTTTTTCGCATTAAAACTTATTGTAGTTTTATTATTAGGAACAGTATAAGAAATACCTATATCGTGTAATGCTTGTGTTGGGATAAATGCCTTCCCACTACTTGCCAAACTTTCCCAGTTTCTGAAAAATTGATGTGTGTAGCTAAAATTATAATTAATAGATAATTTGGATTTTTCTTTTATAAAATCACCTAACTTGTATTCTATATAAGTATTGGAAGTTAAATAAGGTGCATTTCTTAACCTATCTTTATAATAAATGTATTCCGATCCAAAATCATCATATCTTAAATTATAGCGGGCATTAAAATTTGAAAAATTAGTTGTTACAAACAAACGATTGTTATAGTGGTATTTTAATTGAGCATCAAAACCTGTACTTTTTACTTTTCCTAAATTTTCATATCCATAAGTGTCTGATATACTTCCGCTAATTCCTCTTGTAATCATATCTCTAATATCTCTTATAAAAAAATTAGCTTCCAGATTAAAATTATGCCTGTTTAGTACGTAAGTTCCCAGTAAAAAACCAAGATTAAAATTATTGCTTGTTTCTGGTAAAAGTTCGTAAGTTGGCTGTATACCTTCACTTGTATTACCTAATAATTCAGAAGCCCCAGGCATACGCAATGCTTTTTCTGCTGAAGTTTGTAATGTTAATTTAGGTAAAATAGCATAAGAAATAGCCACCCCATAACCATTATGGTTTATATCTCTTTCATATTCAAAAGAAGCAATAGTGTTTCCTTCTCGTATAGGGTCTGAGAGTTTAACATGTTGTTTGTAATGTTTAAAAAATATATTAGTTTTTAGTTTTTCATCAAAAAAGTTACTTTCATAAGAAAAACTAGCAATTTGTTTGGTAAGGTAACGTGTGTCCGTTAAATCTCTTTCAGATTGTGGACGCATAGTGTCGTCTACATCTCTAGTAAATCTATTAAAAAAATAATGCATACCTATTTTATGCCGTGGATGTAATTGATAAAATATCCCCGTTCTGTTAGCAATATTTGTTTCTTTATTATTAGCCAATGAGGCTTCTCCCGCTTCACCTCCGTTATTTTGCCAATTGATAGGATTTCCATCATTGTCTCTTATTATTTTGCCCAACCAATTATACATATACGGAACGGTGTCTATAACCATACGGTTTGTGTGTGAAAAAGAAGTTAATATTTGAGCTGAGAGACCATCAATTAAAATATCTTTTTTACTGTATTTTAAGGAAACCATTTTACTGTCAAGCTTACTTCTTCTATTTCCATATACAATATCCATAGTAGGTCCAGTTTGTATGTCGTTATCCATGTCAGATATCATAAGACCAAGTGTAATTTCATCTGCCCAACTCTTAGAAGAATAACCAATGTTGGTTTTTATACCTTTCGATTTATAATTATCATGAAAACGTTCAGCTCTTACATAATTAACCTTACCTGAGTTTGGATCAACCACATAAACATTATCTCCCCACACCTTATAATTGTTATCTGTACTATTAAGAAAAGTTGAAAAGTCTACATTAAAATTTGTTTTAGTATTTCTATATCCTGCGTCAACATTAATTTGATGAGTATTAAAAGATCCAAATGAGTAAGCTGCACTTAAATGTGTATTAATACTTTTTTTTAAGATAATGTTAATCCCACCACCCAAAGCATCCTCGGTTAACTCAGCTGGCAGAACACCTTTATAAGTTTCAATACGTTCAATCATTGCTGGTGGTATACTAGATAGAGAAAATGACTCTCCATAATTTCTAAGCGGTATACCATCAATAAAAATCCGTACTGAACTACCAGTAAGACCATTAAGATTAAAATGTGTGTGAGAACCTAACCCTCCTGTTTGTCTAATTTTAACACCAGCTGTTCTTCCTAATATCTCAGTTGCTTGTAAATTTTGAATTGCCATTTTTTGCGTATTTACAATACCAACAGTAAATCCCTTTTCTTTAACAAGCTGACCTTTAGATTTACTTATTACTGTAATAGTGTTTAAAGCAATACTTTCATTTTTATCTAATTCAATAGTTATATGGTCAGATTTTAAACTTAAATCTACATTTACAGTAATCCCTTCTGTTTCAAAAGGTTTTACTAAAACCGTATATTTTCCAGCAATAATGTCAGAAATAATAAAATTTCCATTTTCATCAGTGTATGTGCTTCTATTAATTTTTTTTATATAGATCAATGCCAATTCTACTGGCGAACCATTTTTGTAACTTACTTTACCTAATAAATTTATGGGACCATCTTTTTTTAACGAATTACTGAAGCTGTTAAGGCAGGTAAATACTGAAATAAATATTAGAAATTGAATTTTCAAAACGTTATGCTTATTTAGATTAAATAAAAATAAGGTGCAAATATATAAATATTTATTATTTAGACTCATTATAAATAAGAAATATTTTAATTTTTTTAACTAAAGAAATATGTTATCAATAGAAGTAAGCAAGATTTAGCTATTCTATTTATTTTCTAGTTTGGCGTATAATTAATCTTGTTTATAAATACTAATTAGCTAACCTTCATAAGAATTAAAACAAAAGATTTTATTAAAAGCAGTTGCTTATTAGCTTCTCTATTTTTATTTAACAAAATGGAAGGTGCGCATCCTTGGCTAGGAAATTAAAAAAACCTTGATAAATTTTATCAAGTTTTTTTAATTTTAATATTTATACTAAAACACTTCTCCACACCAACTTTGGAAATATTTAAAAATCATTAATAAAATAATTTAACAATTTTAGAAGATAAGAACCTCTAAACCTACCATATTACTTGATATAAAATAAATTTAGCACAAATTAAATTTAACATTTTCACATTAAAATTATGCATACATTTGAGTAAATCATAAATTAAAAAAACTTAAATGAAAGCAAACCAACTATTTATATTTATGTTGTTTTTTTTAACAGTACACATGTTTGGGCAAGATGTATTGCCTTTAAATATTGCTCCTGAAAATGTAAAACCATTATTTAGTTTAACCAATGCTTCACTTCAAAAAAATTTAGAAAAAGAACTTAATTTAAATTCTAATTGGAAATCATTAATTCAACAAAATAAAATGGCCGTAGGTCTTGTTGATTTAAGCAATCCAAAACTTACAAAATATGCAAGTATAAATGGAAACCATATGATGTATGCTGCCAGTTTACCTAAAATTTCCATTTTATTAGCTGCAATGGACGCCATTGAAAATGGAGAACTTATTGAAACTGCAGAAGTAACCAATGACATGAAATTAATGATTAGTAAATCTGACAATCATGCGGCAACAAGAATGATTGACAGGGTAGGTTATGAAAAAATTGAAAGTGTAATGACTAGTAAAAAGTATGCATTATACGATGAAGAAGAAGGCGGAGGCCTTTGGGTAGGAAAACGTTATGGTGGCGGTGGAGATACAAATAGAGAACCTTTATTAAATTTAAGTCACGCTGCTACGGCAGACCAAGTTTGTAGGTATTATTATTTATTAGCTAACGGTAAATTAGTTAATGAAAATCGTTCTAAACAAATGCTAGATATTATGGAAAACCCTGCATTACACCATAAATTTGTTAATACTTTAGACCAAATAGCTCCTAATGCAAGATTGTTTAGAAAATCTGGTTCCTGGAAAAATTTTCATGCCGATTCTATTTTAGTTTGGGGAAAAGATCCTAAAAGACGCTACATTTTAGTTGCTTTAATAGATAATGAAAATGGTGAGCAAATTATTAGAAATTTAGTAAAACCTATAGAAAAGGCGCTAAAAAAAGCAACACAAAAAACTTAAAAATAGAAAGCCTAAATAATTTGAACAAAATAATTTAGGCTTTCTATATGCAAATTGTTTAATATAAATCCTTTGGCTTAAATTTGTAAATTCTATACCTTTAGCTACATAGATTTTTAATCTTAATAATTAAATGTATTCAACAAATTAGATACATTACTAAATGCTAAACACCAATATTCTTAAAAAGTATATATTAAAAATTTTTGATCTTAAAGAAGAAGAACTTAAAAAAACGCTATTACTTCAACTTAATATATTTTTAATTATAACCACTTTACTTATTGTAAAACCAACAATAAACTCACTTTTTTTATCAGAATTAACTTCAGATGCATTACCTCTAGGCTATGTATTAACAGCTATAATTGCAATTATTGGATCCTTTATTTACGATAAAATATTAGAACAAAAAGCATTAAATAAAGTTATTGAAGGTACAATTATTGGTTCCGTTGTTTCATTAATTATTTTTGGAATTGCGTTTACATTTAACATAGCTGGCGGTATCTTACTATACATACCTTATATTTGGGTTGCAATTTTCGGCTTATTAACGGCCTCTCAATTTTGGATTTTAGCCAACCTAGTTTATAATGTTCGTGAAGCAAAACGTGTTTTTGGTTTTATTGGTGCTGGTGCCATTGCTGGTGGAATTTTTGGTGGTTATTTAACTTCAATTTTAACAACCTTTTTAAAAACTGAAATGTTATTTTTTGTTGCTGCTCTACTATTAACATTTTGTATTCCAATTACAAAATACATTTGGAAAAATGAAGTTGTAAAATTAAATACTTTTCAAGTTTCACTCCGTACTGAACCAAAAACAGAATCGCCATTTAAACTTATAAAACAATCTAAATTATTAAGTTTAATTGCTATTGTAATTGGTTTAAGTGTGTTGGTTGCCAAGTTAGTTGATTATCAATACAGTGATTATGCTTCAAGACTTATTGAAGACCAAGAAGAATTAACATCTTTTTTTGGTTTTTGGTTCTCAACACTAAGCGTAATTTCTTTATTAATTCAACTATTTTTAACACAACGCATTGTAGGAACTTTTGGAGTAGGAAAATCTTTACTTTGGTTGCCTTCTGGAATTTTAATTGGCTCTATTTTATTGTTATTTCTACCTCAAATTTGGGTAATTATTGCCATAAAAATTATTGATGGAAGCTTAAAACAATCCGTAAATAAAGCTGCCACTGAGCTTTTATCAATTCCAATACCTATTGAAACAAAAAAGAAAACAAAAACATTTACCGATGTTGTTGTAGATAGTATTGCAACTGGTTTTGCTGGTTTTATTTTAATCTTTTTTGTTAACGGACTAAATATTTCCTCAACATATATTAGTTTAATTATTATCGCTTTAATATCTGTATGGCTCTATTTTATTTATCATTTAAGAAAAGAATATATTGTTTCTTTTAAGGTATTACTAGACACTTCTGAAGTTAAAAAAGAAAAAAACATTAAAAAAGAAATTAAAATAACTTCCATTATTGGCACTGTAAATAGAGTTTTAAGTAATGGTTCTGAAGGCCAGATTTTACATATGCTTCAAAAAACTTTAGAAGCAAAAGATGAACGTTTCTTTACAGCAATTAAAAATTTATTAACACACGAGTCTCCTAAAATTAAAGCATTAGCCATTGAAAATTTATACTTTTTGAAATCTGAAAATTTATGTTCAAAAATTGAATTAATGGTTAATGATTACGACCAACAAGTTACAACAGCAGCTTTCCGATATTTATTAAAAAAATACGATAAAGATACTATTGAGCTTTTTAACAAATACTTAAATTCAACCGATGCTACTATTGTAAATGCAGCTCTTATTGGCTTAGCATTGGAGCTTAGAAATAACATAGAATTACAAGATAAATTCAATTTAGAAAATCGATTAAATTTAGAACTTCAACAATACAACCTATTAATTTCTGAAGAAGAAAAATTAAATAAAATACAAGCTATTGTTGAAGCAATAGGAAATGCAAGAGTAACTAAATTTTATCCAATATTAAAACAACAATTAGACTCAAAAAACTTAGAAATACAAAAAACTACTATTTTAAGTGCCGCTGAAACTTTAGATCAACAATTTATCCCTTTAATAATATCACATTTAAGTACTAAAGACACCCGAAAAACTGCTATTGACGCGCTGTTTAGATATGGAGAACCTATATTAAATATTTTGGTGCAAAAAATACAAGATGATGCTATTGAATTAGATGATGCTATTCATATAATAGCAGTTATTGAAAAATTTGCATCTCAAAAAGCGATAAGTTCTTTAAAAAAATTAACAGACGGAACAGAACATTCTGTGAAAATTGAAGCAATTGAATCTTTAAAAAGATTGAAATGGAAATATCCTAACCTTTATATTAAAGATCGTTTTATTATTGATAAAATTTTGGACGAATGTCATTTATACCAAAATACACTTTCAGTAATACATTCTCAAATTGTTATTCAATATAAAAATAAAGATAATTCAAAAGAAAATATAGAAATTATTGAAGCCCGAAATGGCTTAATGCAATTGTTAGAACTGCGTTTGGATAGACAATTACAACGTATTTTTAAGTTTTTAGGTATAAAATATCCACCAAATGATGTAGAACCTATATTAAACATTATTTTAACGGGTAAAGAAGAACAACGTATACACGCTATTGAGTTTTTAGATAATCTTTTAGATAATCAACTGAAAAAAGAGCTAATTCCAATTGCAGAATCTGTTTTAGTTGAAGCTATTTCTGAAGAAAAAATAAAAAAATTGAATTTAAAAATACTCAGTGAAACAGAGTGCTACAGAACATTATTGGAGCGTAAAGATATTAAGCTAAAACAAGCTGTACTGTATTTAATAGAAAAAACCAACGATCCAAAATATAAACCATTGGTTGCATTGGTTTTAAATGACACAAATGAAAAGGTTAGAAATAAGGCTCAAGAAATTTTAAATTCTAAGGCTTAAATTTAATTATTAATTAATTTATCTATGCTTCCTGCCAAATACATATGATCACTTGCAGAATTTTTTCGCAACACATTAGTCATTAAAACAACCATATATTTTTTACCATTATCATGCTCAACTATAGCGACAGAATTCATAAAATTTTGAACATTTCCCATATATTTTCCGCAAGCCTCCCCTTTACTTCTATCGCATTTATATAAACTACCAGATTTAAAGTAAACCGCAGCATCTTTTAAAGCTGGTGACTGTGCATATCTAATTCTTCTATCTGTCATAAACATCAATCTTTTCATTTCTAAACTAGATTTTTCATCAACTACTTTTCCTTGTTCTAACTGAACTAAAAATTTCATTAATCCAACCGTACTTCCAATACTTCCACCTTTATTACCTAAATAATTGTTAGCTCCTCGCGTAAAAAAACTTCCTAAACGCCATTCATCAGTAGTAATTCCTAAATTACGCAATGGCAAATTAACAACATCGTTTCCTAAATCTGTTAATTCATTTTTGGGTGTATTTTTAAAATAAGCATCTGCACCTTCTTGTGTTAAAGCGGGATAATCTTTACCAAAAGCAGCCATTAACAACACCTCTCTCCAAACAATACTTGCAGCACCATTATTACTAACAGACATCATATGATCCGCCCATTCAAACAATGTAAAAACATCACTTTCAATCACTTGTCTTTTTACTAATTTGTTTGTTTCAATATTAAAAATTGGCACCGTATGCTCATCGGTTAAACCCCATAAACCTGCTTTTACAGATTTCGTTTTTAACAATTCAATTCGTTTTTCAAAAGACTCAGGATAAATTTTAGCAAGTTGTGTAAACAAACCGTTTAAAACAGCAATTTTACCAACACTTCCTGGCTGATAACCTGCGGTCTCATTTCTTGCTGCATAACGTATATTATTTAAATCTGAAATATCTATAACAGACAAAGAGTAACTTTTATCCAATCCATAAAACAGTCCATTTATTTCTTTGTTAAATTGATCATTTTTCACTAAAAACTGAGCAGTACTATCTTTCTTTTTTGAAATCAGATTTAATTTAATATCATTATATCCTTTCATTGCACCAGCAGGAAGGTTAAGGGTTTCCTTTATTTCACCACTTTTAATTCTTTCTAAACGTAATAATCTTTTAATTCCTGTTCTTGAATATCCATCTATTGGGTACGGATTAATCCCCACAAAAGACCAACATAACGCTACAACAACAGTTATTTTTAAATAATTTATCATCTGTTTAAATTTTATTTTTTAGTGGTAACAGCTGCTGTTCGCTATTAATCATTCGTTTGTATATCAAAATTTGTAATGCTCGTTTCATTTTATATTTTTTTTGAAAGTAGTACTTCCTTGTTTTTATCAATTTTTGGAGTTATAGATTCTAAATAACCAGAACTCAACGCTTTTTTATTTTCTACAAACGGACGAATTTGAAACAACCACAATTTATTATCTTTAAATCCAAGTTCTACATCATAAGCTCCTGTATAAGTTGCATTTACCTCTTCGGCCATTTTTCTCTTCACATTTTCTGCTAACTCTCTAATCTCTTTTATGTTTTGTTTATTTAATATAGAATTTTCAAAGGTGGTTGTTTTTTTAGCTGTTCCACCCGTAATTGGCAAAGTATTATAGTTAGCTTCTCTAGCTGGTGCAATTAATTTTGAAGCACCTTCAAAACTTAACTCATATGCTTCTGCCGATTGTCCATCTACAGCACCTCCTGCTCCTCTACTAAAAGCAATTGTTAAATCTTTTGAATTTCCAGAATTTATTCCGGTAGTAATCATAACCCCAGAATAGTCTACATCTACACTTGGTATTACCAAAATTGAAGGGAACACATTTTCTGGATTCGATAAATATTTTTGACGCCATTTAAAACTACGTTCTGTATAAGGCGATGCCCAAACATCTTTTATTCCTTGTAAAATTTTATCTTTTGCTACCACATTAAACAGTGTTAAATTTAATCCTGCTCCAGAAAAATCTTTTAAATCTTCCATATTGGTATCGCTTCTTAAAAACACTGGTATTTCTCCTAATTTCTTTCCTAAAACCGCTTCAAATTCACTTTCTAATTGAGAAATAAAACTTGCTATAATGGTCATTTTTTTAATGGCATCGCGTAATATTTCTAACTGTTTTAATTGATATTTTTCAACATCATTTTCAGTAATATTATTAGCTCGTTGCTTGTCTGCTTCTAAAAACATATTGGTTAAAAATTTCCAATAAGAAACATTTTGACCTGGCATTTGCTGATCCATATGAGATTTAAAAATTCCAAAAGGTATTACAACTCCTTCAACAACTTTATCTGGAAACATTTTTTTCAATTGCCCTAAATTAGCTGCTTTAGGCCCACATAATTTACCTGAATCTTTAGCGTCTACTTTTCTCATATTTAAAATACTATTCACATCTAATCGAATATTTTCAATAGGAACAGCAATTTTGGCTTCATTTCGTGCTTTTTTAGAAAATAACGCAACCTCTTCAGAAGTCATATCATTTTCTAATTTCAAAATAACATTTCCTTTATTAGAAACTGCATAAAACACTTTTTGCCCATTAAATTTCTTTAAACTTTGAAGATTATCGTCAGACAATGCAGCATTTGGAATACCTAAATTACGTGCCAACAATTGTACGTGAGATACTAAATTTCCTTCCGCAACAGTTGCAATTCCTGCAACAGGTTTTAAATCGGAAGGTGGTTTTTGAAAAATATAAATTTTGTTTGAAGACACCTCAACTCCTTCAGGAGAACCATCAATAACAACTAACTCACCAAAAGCATAACCTGGATTTAAACCACGTACTGAGCTTTGGTTAGAAATATTGAATACCTTATTGGTTAATGAAGATTCAGTTGCAATAATATCGCCCAAATCGGAAACTGCTTTCCCTAAATGTAAAGCCACAGAGCTTCGTATTTTATCATCAATAAAACCGTAAGATTTAGGTTCAAAACCAGTATAAACCATTACTACATCATCATAAGTAGCTTTTACCATAGCCGAACTCCACTCTACAACACTTCGTGCAGATTGTAAAATTGCAGTTAACTCATTTAAAGTAAGTGATGCTTTATTTTTTGGCTTTAAAACTGGTTCAATTTCATTCCATTCCCACAATTCAATATAACCAGCTCCGGCTGTTGCTTTTCCTAAATAATACGTTTTATTCAACAATTCTTGTATTGTTGTAGGTTGCCATTGCAATGCATTTTTAAATACAATTTCTTCTAATTTTAAAGAAGCATCTAACAATTGAATTCTTGCAGCACCTCTCTTCTCAACTAAAATAGCTTTTCTAATATCTAACAATAAATTAGCCGACTCTGTAACCAAATTAGCAGGCTTGGACTCTATACTATTTTTTATTGAAAATTCTTTTATAGCATTTCCTATAGGTGTATTTTTAACCAAGTTTGTTTTTTGAGGCAAAGCTTGAATATCAATCGGCTTGTAAAAATTATGCATAGTTACAAGCAACTCATCAAATTTTAAGTTTAATGCATTTGTTAATTTTGAAGCATTTTTTATTTTGAATTGTTTTACTTTCTCTATGTCTACAAATTCCGGTTGTCCGTGAATTTTAACACGTAAATCCATAAATTGCGAAAATAAATCAGACAAAACCTTAGATTGACTTCTCATTAATTGCGCCACATTATCATCCCCTTTATGTGGAATATCCTTTAACGATTGACGAATTAAAAAGTAGTTATTTGTAATACTTGTATCACCGGTTAACAACCATTTATAAAAATCTATCCCCCAAGCTTCTTCATCTTCAACCTGCACAGCTCCTCTATAATATTGTGCTTTTTGTAAAATCCACCCATCATCTACACTTCTTAAATACTTATCTAGCTGATATTGTTTTAAACGTGAATTATGATTTTGAGAATCCCAAAATTCTTGATTTGTGGTATAGGCTAAAATTTGACCTAAAAAAACACCATTTTTCTTTGCTATATTTTCAACTACATCCTTATATCTAGCGTGTTGAATTCCAGAACCTATAGAATCTGGACAAGGATCTTTTGGCGTTCTTATACTTCCATCTTTACAAAACCAACGAATATCCTTATACGGACCTCTTATATCATTTTTAAAAAGTGATATTTGATCTTTAATATATTGATTGCTAACACTCTGAGAAATAACACTAGCAGTAAAAAGAAATACAATAAAACTAAGAATGTATTGTTTTTTCATTTGAAAATTAATTTATAGACTTTATATTTATTTTCAAATATAATGCCATAATCTATACAAATTACAAACACAGTAAACTAAATATGTAAATACACTTACATTACTAATATTTAATAGCTTAACACATAAATACATTTAATTTTTTACACAAAAAAAGCAGCCAAATGGCTGCTTTTTTTGTGTGATTTAATCTTCAAATTTTATAACAACATTTTCTTAGAAAAAATTCCATTCGATAATTCAATATTAACAATTATAACGCCTTTATAATTAACCTTAATAGACATATTGCTTTCATTTTTAAAATTTTCTTGTTTAATTAATTGCCCAAGAACATTGTAAATTTTAATTTTTGCATCTATTGGTTTATTACTTCTTAAAATAACTTTTTCTTCTCTTGTAAACAAGGTTAAACCTTGCTCTAAAAATTCTTTATTAGTACTTAAAGAAGACGGCGTTTGATCATAGGTTTGAAAACCTGCAAGTATAACCTCAGAAGTTTTTAAGGTTTCATCACCACCTCCGCCAGAACCAGATAATGCCGCTATTTGATGCTCCATGGAAATAGTATAAGCGCCATTACCCACTAAATCTTCCATTAACCCAATAAAACCTCCCGCACCTAAATTAGCATTTTCCGGTATATAGCGATAATATTCTTCCGCAGTTCCACTACTTGCACCACTTACTTTCAATTGATTTCCGGCTCTCATTCTATCACTTCCATCTAAATTAGATGCACTAACCAAATACTGTGAGTTAACAAATAAATTGGTGCCGGTACTACCAATATCAGCTGCAGCAGTAAAAGTGGCGGATGTTACAGTGGTAGCTGGTGTATTTAAACCTATTATATCTACTCCTGTTGCGTCTACTTCACTATAAAAAGCTGGAAAATATCCTCCATTACTGTGTGAAAGAGCTACAGCAACAAGATTACTGTTATGTGTGGTAACTGTGGCAGATCCGCTAACTCGTTTATGGGCTACCCTAAATTTAAAATCATTATCAGCAGCTTCACCTTGAAGCAACCCTACCAAACTTACAATACCATCATCCCAAATATTTATCATTGAGCGTTTAATAGGTTTTCCTAAATCTAACCAATTACTACCATTATCAGTAGAGTATTGTAATTTATATTCAGCAACTGCAGCTCCATCAGCTTTTCCATTTATGGAGGCCGATACATAAATATCTCCTTTTACAGGAAGGGTAATAGCTTCAGTTGTTAATCCGGTTACAACTGTAAAACCAGAAGATGTTGTGGTTACCCCTGTTTCCCCCAACCTTTTTACATCATTGCTTAATTCGTAATGGTTTATGGTTGTACTAAGTGCTACCACAGTAAGACGAGCTTTTGATTCAACATTTCTTCCAACCTCAGCAGTTCCCTGATTACTGTGTTCTAACTTATAAGTTTTAGTTCCAGAGAGTCCACTTACATTAAAAATATGAACCAACGTACCAATTCCCCATCTTTGCACATCAGGCTCACCATTAAGAGCTTTTATCTGCCTTTTAATTACACCACTATTGTCTGTTTTGTCATCACTTCTATAAATATTATAATTACCTTCCCTTGCAGAAGTATTAGTGAGAGGAAAGGGACCGGGACGCATATTAATACTTGCGGTCACCAGAACATATTTAGTATCTGAAATATCACTACCAAGATCTATTGTTACAGAAGCTCCTGGAATGTCTGTCCATTCTTGAGAGTTATCAGTTGTGATACCTGATCCAGTTGCAGTAACTGATTCTAAGTAATCTTGCGCATTTAAATTTAAACAATGTAGAATGAGTACAAGGGTTAATATTTTGAGGGGGTTTTTCATTCAGAAAATTATTATGTAGGGTTCCACAAATTTACTCTATTATCCTTCATTTTTTTATGATGAAAATCATATAATAAAACAATAAGCGCTGTTAATAATTAAATTAAAGAAATAATTAGTTTTTAAATTATTGAATTGTTTTTGTAATTATTTCAACACAATCTAATAATTGTTCTTCATTCATAACCAATGGTAGTGCAAAACGAATTATGTTACCGTGTGTTGGTTTTGCCAATAAACCGTTATCTCTTAATTTTATATGAGTATCCCAAGCTATGGAACTATCTTCAGAATCATTAATTACAAATACGTTTAACAATCCTTTTCCTTTAACTAGCCTAACTAAATCACTTTTATTAACCAATCTTTTTTATTTTTAAAACTTTTTATTCAATTTATTGATCAATTACACTATGAAATTTATTTTTTATATTAATTTATTTTTCATTCAATTTTCTCACTTAAAAATAGTTAGCTAATATTTTTTAATCTTAAATAAAAAAAAGTAAAAAAATACTTGTGCATTAATTAAAAATGAGCTTAATTTGCGCCATCAAAAAATAAGCCGATGTAGCTCAGCTGGCTAGAGCAGCTGATTTGTAATCAGCAGGTCGTGGGTTCGAGTCCCTCCATCGGCTCAAAAAAGATTATCCTAACAGATAATCTTTTTTTTATGCCAAATTTCTAATTATTTGTTCATAAATTAAAAAAAAGCACAAAAAAGCACCTTTCAAAAAGAGAATCATTATTTTTGTTTAAATTATAAATTATTATGTTAATTATTGGTATTGCCGGAGGTACAGGAAGTGGAAAAACAACTGTTGTTAATAGAATTTTAAATGAGATTCCAGCAGATGAAGTTTGTGTAATTTCACAAGATTCATATTATTCTGAAACAAAACACTTATCATATGAAGAACGTACTAAAATAAACTTTGACCACCCAAAAGCAATAGATTTTGATTTATTAGTTGAACATTTAAACTCTTTAAGAAACGGTGAAACAATTGAACAGCCTGTATACTCTTTTATTACACATAACAGAACTAAAGATACACTAATCACCCATCCTAGCAAAGTAATTATTGTTGAGGGTATATTAATTTTCAACAGCAAAGCTTTACGTGATCTTTTTGACATAAAAATATTTGTTCATGCAGATACCGATGAAAGATTAATTAGAAGATTACGAAGAGATATTGAAGAAAGAGGAAGAGATTTAAATGAAGTTTTAAGCAGGTATCAAAATACTTTAAAACCAATGCATCTTCAATTTATAGAGCCAACAAAAAACTACGCAGACATTATAATACCTAATCACCGACACAATAATGTAGCCATAGATATAGTTAAAACTGTTATTACAAACAAACTATAATTTTATGACATTTAAACAATTCAGAAACAAACCAATTATAAAATTAGTGTCAAATAAGTATTTTTTAATACTTATTACTTTTCTTGTATGGATGTTTTTTTTTGATGAAAACTCCTTCTTAAATCACCAAGAATTTAATAAAGAAATAAATAAATTAAAGAAAGAAAAAGAGTATTATAAAACTGAAATTAAATCTGACAAAGAATTAATTGAAAAGTTAGACGATAAAGAAAAGTTAGAGAAATTTGCACGAGAAGAGTACAAAATGAAAAAAGAAAACGAAGAAATTTACATTATTGAATATGATACTTTAAACAAGCGTTAACAATAAAACGCATTCCCATATTTCTTAAATAAAGTATTATTTTTTCCCAACTATTAAAAATATGAGCGACTTTTATTTCAACGATTTTCCATCAAGTTCTTCTGCAACTTGGAAACAAAAAATTCAATTTGAATTAAAAGGCGCTGACTACAACCAAACTCTTCTTACAAAAACAATAGAAGGAATTACTATTAAACCATTTTATCATATAGATTCTTTTGAAAAACTTGATATTCCAACAATAAATTCACAGATAAAAATATGTGAAAAAATTGTAATTGATTCAGACAAAGAAGCAAACCTAAAAGCGCTTAAAGCAATTAACAACGGAGCCTCATCTTTAAAATTTATTTCAACCAAAAGCTTTAATATTACTACTGTTTTTGAAAAATTAATAAATAAAAATATCGATTTTCATTTACAACTCTCTTTTTTAGATGAAGACTTTATAAATGAGCTAATTTGTAAATTAAAAAACGAAAGTGTTTTTTATAATATAGATATTATTGGCAACCTAGCTAAAACAGGTAATTGGTTCAATTCTTTAAATTCTGATTTTAAATCAATTGAAAAATTAATAGAAAAAAACCCAACTAACTATATCCTTAGTGTAAATTCAAATACTTATCAAAATGGCGGAGCAAACATAGTTCAGCAGGTTGCTTATAGCCTTGCACATGCAAACGAATATTTATTAAAATTCGGATCAGATGTTGCTTCAAAAATTCAATTTAATTTTGCAACAGGCGGAAATTTCTTTTTTGAAATAGCCAAAATAAGAGCTTTTAGACACCTCTTTAATCTTATACTTGAAAAATACAACACATCTTCGGTTGCTACTATTTTTTCAGAACCAACATACCGTAACAAAACAAAACTAGATTTAAAAACAAATATAATTAGAGCTACCACTGAAAATTTCAGTGCAATTTTAGGAGGTACAAATACAATTTCTGCCTTTTCTTTTAATGAGTTATATAATTTAAAAACTGAATTAAGTGAAAACGTTTCAAAAAACCAATTACTTGTTTTAAAAGAAAAGTTACAAATTAAAAACCAAAATGAAATTAGTAACAATTCATATTTTATAGAATCTTTAACCGTACAAATAGCAGAAAAAGCTCTAGAAATTTTTAAAGACATTGAAAATAGTGGAGGTTTTTTAAAACAACTTAAAGAAGGTACAATTCAACGAAAAATTATTGAGAACGCAAAGAAAGAACAATTTCTTTATAATTCTGAAGAGCTTGTTTTAACTGACATTTACAAGAATAAAAAAAATACAACAACCAAACCCTCAAATATTAAGAACCAATATAAAACTTTAATTTCACCAATATTAGCAAAACGCATACACCAAGATTAAATTGAAAAATAACAATATGATACGTAAAGATTTTTCAGACTTAAAAATTGAAATCCAAAGCAACAAAATTTCTTGTTATGAACATGAAAATTATATTGCTGGTGTTCCTCCTTTTTTAAGAGGAAACTCTTCTACAATGTATCTTCAAACTCCAATAAAATCTAAATTTATAATTGAGAACAACTCTCCTACTTCTGGTAATTCAATAATTAAAGAAAAAATTAAATTAGGATATAATGCGTTTACACTAAAGTTTAATTCAAAAAACAATAATTCTGGAATTTTATTAAATTCTATAGATGATATGATTTCTCTTTTAAAAGATATTTCTTTAGATGAAATTTTATTTACATTTAACACCAATAATGAAAATACAATTCCAATTATTGCATTTTTCATTTGTGCTTCAAAAGAACTTGGCTTTAAAAAGGAACTTTTAAAATTTGCAATACAAATTAATTCTGAAAATTTCACTAACAGAAACACCCTATTAAACTTCTTAAAGCACACAATTAATCAACTACCTAATTTTGAATCAATTTCATTTTCAGCTTCAAATTATTCAATTAACGGTAACCTTCAAAACAGTCTATCTAATTATTTTACAACCACTTCATCTTTCATCCAAAATTGTATCTCAGAAGGAATAAAAATTGACACTATCGCCTCAAAAATTAGCTTTAGTTTTGAATTAGATAATAATTATTTTTACAATATCGCTATTTTGAAAGCTTCGAGATTTCTTTGGGCCAAAATGATTTCTGAATTTCAACCAAAAGATCAAATATCAAATGCATTACAAATAAATATAATTAACTCTAAAAGTTATTTATCTACACTAACAGCAATATTAGGAGGGGCACAAAGTATTGAAACTACTATAGATAATTCATTTTTTATTGAAAAAGAAACCTACATAACAAAAACAGTTGACCCGCTTGGAGGATCTAGTGAGATTGAAAAATTCACTGAAGAAATTATATTAAAAACTTGGAAAGAAGTTATAAATAAACAGAAAAACGACTCTTTTAATCAGATAAATGAACAAGTTGTAATCTCAAATGAAAATTTATTAGAACTTGCCATAGGAGCTGCTAAAAAAAGAATTAAATTAGATGAAATTTTTAAATTAATCTCAATTAAAATATAAATAACACTTTTAAAATATATAAATATGTCGGCAAATTATTTTAAAAAACACCCAAATAAGGACGGTTTTTTTAATGAATATGGTGGAGCTTTTATTCCTCCACAATTAGAAGTAGAAATGAAAAAAATTAATGATGCTTATTTTGCAATAAGTAAATCTCATAAGTTTATATCAGAATTAAGAGATATTCGTAAACACTTTCAAGGAAGACCAACTCCCGTATATCATTGTCATAGATTATCTCAAAAATATGGTGGGCAAATTTATTTAAAACGTGAAGATTTAAATCATACTGGTGCTCACAAATTAAATCACTGTATGGGGGAAGCTTTATTAGCTAAACATTTAGGTAAAAAGAAGCTTATCGCTGAAACCGGAGCCGGCCAACATGGTGTTGCACTAGCTACTGCAGCTGCTTATTTTGGCTTAGAATGTGAAATTCATATGGGAGAAGTTGATATTGCAAAAGAATATCCAAATGTTCTTAGAATGAAAATATTAGGAGCAACTGTTGTTCCTGTAACTCATGGGTTAAAAACTTTAAAAGAAGCTGTTGACAGTGCTTTTGGAGCTTATTTAGAAGATCCAATTAACACAATTTATTGTATTGGCTCAGTTGTTGGCCCTCACCCTTTCCCAATGATGGTACGTGATTTTCAACGTATTGTTGGTATTGAAGCTAAAGACCAATTCTTTGAAATGACAGGTGAACTCCCAGACAACATTGTTGCGTGTGTAGGAGGAGGTAGTAACGCCATAGGAATGTTCTCAGCATTTTTAGAAGATGAAGAATGTAAATTATTTGGAATTGAACCAGGCGGAAAATCTTTAGATACAATAGGCGATCACGCAGCAACTATGACCTTAGGTAAACCAGGAATTATTCACGGTTTTAAATGTTATGTTCTACAAGATGAAAAAGGTGAACCTGCTCCTGTACACTCAATTGCAAGTGGTTTAGACTATCCAGGCGTTGGACCTGAACATAGTATGTTAAAAGATTTAGACAAAGTTACCTATGAAAGTATCTCAGATAAAGAATGTATAGATGCATTTTTTGAATTAAGTAGACTGGAAGGTATAATTCCTGCACTTGAAAGCGCCCATGCCGTTGCTTACGCTATTAAATTAGCTCAAAAATCACCTAAAGAATCAATCTTAGTGAATTTAAGCGGTAGAGGTGATAAAGATTTAGATTTTGTTGTAGAAAATTACGGAATACCTGAATAATCATCTTATATTATTTTTACTAAAAATTAATAAACCCATAACTTAGATTTTCATCTTTGTTATGGGTTTCGTAAATATAAATAAACTACCGTAATTAAATATTTTCTAAAAAAGACTAACTGCTAACTGAACTCTTGCAATTTTCTGAGAAGGATTCCATAATGTTGTTGCTGAAACTGGTAAACTATAATTACCCAACATTACTGTTTTTGATGCCGTTAACCCAACATTTACTAAATCAAAATTTTCTTGACCATCTCCATATAAATGAGTATCTCCGTTTAATGAAAATCCTGCACCTACAAACCCATCTAAATTAACCTTAGAGTCTTTAACTATAGGGTATGAAGCTTGAACATAAGTTGAATAACGTTGTTCAAAATCAAGATTATCATATTGACTATCCCCACTTCCAAATAGCAGCATATCAGCTTCCAATCTTAAAGGAAAGCTTTCACCAAAATTATATGAAGTTCTTAAATCTAATAAGTGACCAGAAGTTTCTTTGTCATAATCCCAAACATCTGGACTAGCAACTCCTCTAGTATTAAACAAATCCCATAAACCAATAGAGAATCCATTGTCCGCATACTGTACATAATAATTTATCTCCTTGTATGAAGATCCATCACTTTCATTTGAAAAAGACATCCCTCCCCAAAAACCTGTTGTAAAACTTCCTGATTTATTCAATTTAATTGATGTAAATACAGCAACCATTGGTTTATCTGTTATAACCAATCCTCTCCAAAGATGATTACTTTTTATATCAACACTAAAATCTATTGGACTATCTTTCAATTCAGTGTCTTGAGCAAAACCTACTTGCACTGATAAAATAGCAACTAAAACTACTAATAATATTTTTTTCATTATTTTCTTCCTTTAAATAATATTTTACATTAATGCTGCAAATAATAATGCTGCTAACACACAACCAATAATTGGCCCTACAATAGGAATCCAAGCATATCCCCAATCACTACTACCTTTTATTGGTAAAATAGCGTGCATAATTCTTGGTCCTAAATCACGTGCCGGATTAATTGCATAACCTGTAGTTCCTCCTAAAGACAATCCAATTACCCATACTAAAAACGCAACAGGAACAGCTCCAATAGAACCTAAACCTATAATTGCTCTAGCATCTACTTCACCCATAATATCAAGGCTTGGTCCTGCTAAATAAAATATTACAAAAACCAATACAAAGGTTCCAATAATTTCACTCATCATGTTTGAAAATGTATTTTTAATGGCTGGGCCTGTGCTAAAACAAGCTAATTTTCCTCCTTCATCATCTGTTGCATTAAAGTGATCTCTATAAAATACCCATACTAAGAAAGATCCTAACATTGCTCCAATCATTTCTCCTGCAATATATTCAGGCACTAAGCTCCAAGACACCTTTCCCGCTACTGCTAACCCTACAGTTACTGCCGGATTTAAATGTGCTCCACTAGAAGGTCCTGCAACTATAACACCTACAAACACAGCTAACGCCCAACCTGTAGTTATTACAATCCACCCCGAATCGTTTCCTTTTGTCCCTTTTAAAACAACGTTTGCTACAACTCCATTACCTAATAAAATCATTAACATCGTTCCTAAAATTTCTGCTACTAAAATTGACATAATTTAAATGTTTTTATGATTATTAATTTATTCTTCTATCCAATTTTGTGCACATTTCACTGCTTTATGCCAATAGTGTAACATGTTTTCAACTTTCTCTTTTTCTAGTTTTGGATAAAATTCTTTATCAACAATCCACTGTGCCTGAATATCATCAACACTATTCCAATAACCAACTGCCAAACCTGCTAAATATGCAGCTCCTAAAGCTGTAGTTTCTAAAGTTTTTGGACGAATAATTTTAAATCCGAATAAATCTGATTGAATTTGCATTAACAAATTACTTGCTGCTGCACCTCCATCAACTCTTAATTCTATACTTTTCTCACCTGCATCAGCTTCCATTGCTTTCACTATATCATACACTTGAAAAGCAATACCTTCTAATGTAGCACGCGCAATATGATTATCTGTTGTTCCACGAGTAATACCCATAATTGCACCACGAGCATATTGATCCCAATATGGAGCACCTAACCCTGTTAATGCAGGTACAAAATAAACCCCTCCATTATCATCAACCGTATCAGCTAATGTATTTACACCTGGAGCCGTTTTAATTACTCTTGCACCATCACGCAACCATTGAACAGCTGCACCACCCACAAATACACTTCCTTCTAAGGCATATGTAGTTTTACCATTAATTTTCCAAGCAATAGTTGTTAGTAAATTATTTTCAGAATAAACAGCTTTTTCACCTGTATTCATTAATAAGAAACAACCTGTACCATATGTATTTTTAACCATTCCTGGTTTTGTACACATTTGCCCAAATAAAGCAGCTTGTTGATCTCCAGCTATACCGGCAATAGGTATTTTAGTTGAAAATAATGTAGTAGCAGTAGACCCATAAATTTCACTACTTCCTTTTACTGTAGGTAAAATTGCTTTAGGTATGTTAAATAATTTCAATAATTCTTCATCCCACTCCAAAGTATGAATGTTAAGCAACATAGTTCTACTAGCATTAGAAACATCAGTAATAAACATTTTTCCTCTAGTTAATTTCCAAACCAACCAGGTATCAACAGTACCAAAACATAGTTTACCTGCTTCAGCTTTCTCTCTTGCACCTTCAACATTATCAAGAATCCATTTTAATTTAGTTGCAGAAAAATATGCATCTAAAACCAAACCTGTTTTCTTTTTAATCATATCTGTATAACCTTCAGCTTTTAATCCATCACAATATTTAGCTGTTCTTCTATCTTGCCAAACAATTGCATTATAAACTGGTTCGCTAGTTTCACGATCCCAAACAATTGTAGTTTCTCTTTGATTTGTAATACCAATTGCAGCAATTCCTTCTCCTGATATACCTTCTTGAGCAGTAACCTCTGCAGCAACCGATATTTGAGAAGACCAAATTTCATTTGGGTTATGTTCTACCCATCCTGGTTTTGGAAAAATTTGTTCGAAAGGCTTTTGTGATACTCTTACAATTTCTCCATTATGATTGAACAGAATTGCTCTTGATGATGTCGTACCTTGGTCTAAGGCTAAAATTAACTTGTCTTTCATTATATATTTGTTTGTATTGGTTATTTGTTTCTTATAAAATATAATTAGATGTTACCTCTTGATAATCTGCTACTTGGCTTTTTTGCCAAGAGAGATCCTTACCTAATTCTTTTGCCATTATCTCAGCTACTTTTGGAGCCATTTTCAAACTCTCTCTTGCATCTAATAATTGACAACGAGTTCTTCTAGCTAAAAAATCCTCTACAGTTCTTGCCATTTCATTCTCTACAGCCCATACAACTTGCGCCTCAATTACTTTTGTAGAAGGACCTATAAAAGCATTTAGATTTTTATCATCTGCTAGTTTTAACATTTTTTCTTCATCAGAACCATAGAAATAGAAAGGTTTTGTAAAATCTACATTTTCTTTATATCCGTGAATTTTTAAGTGTCTTGTTTTTGTAGGAATATGAGACCAACCATTTAATTTCTCAGATTTATTTACTAAATCTTCACCCATTTTTCTAAAAGTTGTCCACTTACCACCTACAATGGTTAACATTCCTGATTTTGAAGTGTAAATTTTGTGACTTCTTGAAATTTCTTTTGTTTTATCTCCATTCCCTTTAGTTGCTGCCAAAGGACGTAGACCTGCAAATACACTTAACACATCACTTCTTTTAGGTGCTTTAGTTAAATATCTACCAGCTGTATTTAAAATAAAATTAACCTCCTCTTCAAGAGCAACAGGCTCTAACGATTCTTTTCCTATTGGAGTATCAGTTGTACCAACTATAACTCTGTTATGCCATGGTACTAAAAACAATACTCTACCGTCATCAGTTTTAGGTATTGTAATTGCATCATCTCCAGGTAAAAATGATTTATCTAACATTAAATGAACACCCTGACTTGGAGCTATTGTTTTTTCTGCTCCTGGAGAATCCATTTGCAATACATCATCAGCGAACACACCAGTTGCATTCACAATTTGTTTACCATTAATCTTATGAATTTCACCACTTTCTTCATCAGTAAATTCAACACCTGTCAACTTCCCAGAACCATCTTTAATTAAACTATTTACATTACAATAATTTAAAACAATAGCCCCCATTTCTGTTGCACTTTGCAAAGTGTTAATTGCCATACGAGAATCATCAAACTGACCATCATAATAAACAACACCTGCAGATATTTTATCTGGATTAATAAGAGAAATACGTTTTAAGGTTTTATCTTTTGAAATTCTCTTAGATCTACCTAAGCTTAATTTCCCCGCTAACAAATCATAAAATGTTAAACCTACGGTATATAAAATTTCATCATACAAACCATGTGTTGGTATGATAAACGACTGACTCTTTGTTATATGAGGTGCATTTTTAAGCATTAGACCTCTCTCTACAACAGCCTCTCTTACTAGACCTACATCTCCTTGCGCTAAATATCTAACACCACCATGCACTAACTTTGTTGCTTTACTTGAAGTAGACTTTGTAAAATCTGACTTTTCTAACAACACTACAGAATATCCCCTTGCAGAGGCTTCTAAAGCAATACCAATCCCTGTAGCTCCACCACCAATTACAATGAAATCATATTCTTTATTACTCTTACCCACCTTTTTTATCATTTCACTTCGTTTCATGACTTCTTTTATTATACGTTAAAATATTTATATTTACTTTCAATGATGTAAATTTATATATTATTTGAAACAAAACGAAACTTTTTGAAACTTTTTTTAAGGGTTTTTTAGTTTTATTAGATTTTATAAGGGTTCAACTATAACGATTTAGTACGTATTTATATCAATTTTGAACACTTTAAGGTTATTTTTACATTTCGTTTTAGTTTTTTTCATCTCAATTTCTTCCTAAAACTTTCACTTTAAAATTAAAATCAAAACTTTTCAGGTATTATTTTATGTATATTTGTTATATAAAATTGATTCCTATGAGTATTAAAATAGCTGAAAGACATAAATTAATCCTTGGAAAGATTGAAAATGAAGGCTTTGTAACGGTTTCCGATTTAAGTAAAGAATTTAATGTATCATCAGTAACAATTAGAAAGGACCTGAAACTTCTTGAAGAATTAAACCTTTTATTTCGATCTCATGGTAAGGCAATACCCGCAAACCCTTACACAACAGAAAAATCTGTAAATGAAAAGGTGAAAATTCATAAGGAAGAAAAAAATAGGATCGCTCAAGCCGCGGTAGAAACACTAGTTCCAAATGACAGTATAATTTTAGCTTCAGGAACATCTATAATTGAATTTGCCCATCACCTTCATGATTTACAAGACCTTACAGTACTTTCGGCATCCCTAAACGCCGCACTTATTATATCTGAAAGAACAAATATAGATGTATTACAATTAGGTGGAGTTATAAGAAAAAGCTCCTCTTCAGTTATTGGCCCAATAGCAGAAAACCTACTAGCTGAGTTCAATTTTACAAAATTGTTTTTAGGCGTTGATGGAATTGATATAGAGTACGGCCTCACAACCACAAGCTCTATGGAAGCTTCTTTAAACAAAAAAATGATTTCTGCTGCTCAAAAAATTATTGTACTTGCAGATTCTTCTAAATTTGGAAGAAAAGGATTTGGGAGAATATGTGGCTTAGAAGAAGTAGACCAAATAATTACAGACAACAATATTGAAGACAAAATAAAAAAAGAATTAACGGAACTTGGAATTGATGTAGTTATCGTTTAATTTACACCAATCATGATAAAATCATTAAGCTTAATTCTCATATTAATCACTTTTACAACACTTGCTCAATCTTCAAATGAAAAAAAAATAGGTGATAAAATTTCAAATTTTTCAGCTATTGATGATCAAGGAAAAACCTGGGAATTAATTAATAATAATTCAGAATTCTTAATTGTATATTTCTACCCAGCAGCTATGACTGGCGGGTGCACAAAACAAGCTTGCGCATACAGAAATGATTTTACTTCATTAAAAAATCTAAACACATCAATTATTGCAATAAGTGGAGATAACCAAAAAAACCTAAAATATTTTAAAGAAACTTACCAACTTAACTTCCCCTTACTTTCTGACAGTAAAGGAAAAATTTCAAAATTATTTGGGGTACCAACCAAAAAAGGAGGTTCTATTTCTAGAGAAATAAATGGAATAACTCAAATATTAAACAGAAAATTAACAACTGCCAGATGGACATTTATTCTTAACAAAAACAGAGAAATTATCTATATAAACACAGAAGTAAACACAACTGAAGATAGCAAAAACGCAAAAGAAGCCATTAAAAATTATTTAAAATAACTCCTTTTACAATTTAACTTTACATTTACTTATTAGATAATAACATATTTCTTAAAACAAACATTAATAGAATAGCCACAAAACCCAAGCTCCCCATTAAATACCAATTTGCATTAAAACCAAATCTATCAATTATTTCCATCCCCGTTTTAGCACTAAAAATATGCGCAAACGAAAAAGCCATTGTATAATACGCTAAATACATTCCATCCCTACCTTTAGGAGCTCTACTCATAGCAAAACTATTAGTAAAAGGAAATGCCAACATCTCACCAACAGTAATAAATAACATACCAATAATTAAAACTCCTATCCATCCAGAAATATTTAACACCAAAAAACTTAAAGCCATTAAAAATAAACTCCAAGAAATCACCTTCATTTTATCCCATAGAGTTTTTTCTATATAATGAATTAAAGGCATCTCCAACAAGAAAATAATAAATCCATTTAAAGACATTATCAAGCCAATTTGCAATTCAGTTAACCCATGAACATCTTTATAATACAATGGCATTGTGGTAAATAACTGTAAAAAAATAAAACCCATTAAAAAAACTACAGTTAAAAATATTACATATGAATAATCTTTAAAAACCGATTTAGGATTTTCTTCTACTTCCTCCACTTGAACTACTTCAATATTTTTTGAATTCATTTTTTTAGGACTCAATACCGCTTTCATTAAAAAAACAGCAGCAATACACGTTAAACCGTCTACCCAAAAAAGCCCTCCATATCCCAACGTTGAAATAATTATCCCTCCTAAAAAAGGACCAAAGGAAAACCCTAAATTAATTGCCATTCTTATTAAAGTTAATGACCTTGTTCTATTCTCAAGCTTACTATATACTTTTAATGACACAAACATTGCAGGTCTAAATGTATCCGCTATAAGCATTGTAAAAAATATACCTATAGTAAAACCCATAAATGAATTTATATATTGCAACATTAAAAACAGAAACCCTGTTGATAGCAAACTCCAAAACATTACCTTATAAAAACCAACCTTATCGGTTAACTTTCCACCTAACCAAGACCCCGCCAAAGACCCAACTCCAAAAGCCGACATTACCCAACCAACCTGAGAAAGAGTCAAATTCAAATCCTCTGTTAAATATAACGACAAGAAAGGCAGCACCATAGTACCCGCCCTATTTATAAAGGTTATTAACGCTAACCACCATATTTCATTTGACAATCCTTTAAAAGATTCCGCATAGATATTTACAGCTCTTTTTACCATATTATAAACTAAAAAACCCAGCAAAAGCTGGGTTTATATTAAATTGAAATTATTTATTTTCTAATAATTAAATCACATATAAACCCGAAAAGTCCCAATAAGACTTTTTTATCAAGGCAAAATATAGCGTACAATTATTCATTTTTACTTTTAAATTTTAACCAAAATTACATTATTTTTTTCAAATTAAAGTTCTTTTCGTTTTACTATTCTATTTTTGCCTTATTAAATTACAAAAACACATATGAAATCACATATTTTAATTCTTTTAGCACTACTCGCCGCTAGCTGTACGAATAATAAAAAATCCTACACAGATGAAATAAAGATGTTTCAATACAAATTAAACACTGAATTTTCAAATAAAGAAGAGTCTCCTTTAACCGAAAAAGATTTTAATTCATTCAAATCTTTAGAGTTTTTTACCATAGATAAAAACTACAGAGTAAAAGCTACAATTACTTTAACCCCTAAATCCCCTATTTTTGAAATGCAAACCACCACAGACAGACTTCCCTTGTACAAAAAATACGGAATTGCAAAATTTGAATTAAATGGAGAAAAGTTAGAATTAAGCATATTTCAAAACCAAGATTTAAAATTGAATTTTGAATATAAAAATTATTTATTTATACCATTTAATGACGCCACTAACGGAAAGTTAAGCTACTCAGGAGGTAGATATATAGATTTAGAAATTCCACAAAAGAAAGATAACAATACAATTATTATTGACTTCAATAAATCATATAACCCTTATTGCGCCTATAATAATAAATTTTCTTGCCCAGTTCCCCCAAGTGAAAATATTTTACCAATAGAAATAAATGCTGGAATTAAATTATTTAAGCATTAACAAAAAAAACCCGTTTAAAATTAATTAAACAGGTTTTTAAAATTTTACCAAATATATTTTAATGTTGATTCAATCGGAAATCTGGATATGCATCCATCCCATGTTCATGAATATCTAATCCATCTTGCTCCTCTTCAGAAGAAACTCGAATTCCAACAGTACTTTTTAACGTTTTAATTATAGCATATGCAGAAAGCACACAAGTTGCACCAACAGCTACAACACCAATTGCTTGATATCCTAGTTGAGCCCATCCAGCTAAATCACCAAAAATACCAACAGCTAACGTTCCCCAAATTCCACAAATTAAATGCACTGCAATTGCTCCAACAGGATCATCTAATTTTATTCTATCTATCAATGCCACACCTAATACAATAAGCGCCCCAGCAATAAATCCAATAACTATAGCGTCTGTTACACTCATTAAATCAGCACCTGCGGTAATCCCTACCAATCCACCTAAAACACCATTTAAAAACATAGATAAATCATATTGCTTATATTTAAACAATGAGACTAAAAATGCAGACATTCCACCAGAAGCGGCAGCAACACAAGTTGTTACTAAAACTAATGAAGTAGCACCTGGATCTGCTGATAATACAGAACCTCCATTAAATCCAAACCATCCTAACCATAATATAAATACACCTGCAGTTGCAAACGGCATATTATGCCCCGGAATAGCCCCTATAGAACCATCTTTTTTAAATTTTCCAATACGCGCTCCAAGTAACCATATAGCAACTAAAGCAGCCCACCCTCCTACAGAGTGCACCAAAGTTGAACCTGCAAAATCATAAAATCCTAATTGATCTAACCATCCTAATCCCCATTTCCAAGAACCTACAATTGGATAAACCAATCCTACATAAACTAAGGTAAATACCATAAAAGCACCCAACTTAACTCTCTCTGCAACTGCACCTGAAACTATTGTAGCAGCCGTTGCCGCGAACATTCCTTGAAATAAAAAATCTGTCCAATAAGTATATCCTCCACCAGCATAATCTGCAGTTAAACCATTTTCAGGTAAACTTAAACCAAATAAGTCTACAAAATAATCAGGTAATACACCACCCCAAATAAATGAACCAGGATACATTAAATTAAAACCTATTAATGCATATAAGATAAGTCCTATACATAAAATAAAAACATTTTTAAATAAAATGTTTATCGTGTTTTTTTGTCTTGTTAAACCAATTTCTAAAAGTGAAAAACCTAAATGCATTAAAAATACCAAAGCGGTACATATCATCATCCAAACATTATTCACTGTAAAAAGCGCTTCTTCCATAATTATAATAATCTTATTTTTTATTTAAGAGTGTCGCTCCCTTTTTCTTTAGTTCTTATTCTATACGCCTCATCAATTGTTGATACAAATATTTTACCATCTCCAACAGCACCTGTATTCGCAACCTCCAAAAGTTTATTTACTGTACGTTCTAAAAATGGATCTGAAACTACAATAGACAAATATCTCCTTTGAATATCAGAAGTACTATAAACAACTCCCCTATACACATGCCCTTCTTTTTCATTCCCAACTCCAGTTACATCCCAATAACTAAAAAAATTAACCTCTATCCCATGTAAAGCCTCTTTAACTTCATTGAATTTAGATTTACGAATTATTGCTTCAATTTTTTTCATAATAAACTATTTTAAATAATTGATTTACGCAAAAGTATAAAAAATATTTTTAACCCCTTCACTGTAAAGGGGAGTCTGTTTTATTTTTACTATATAAACATCAATACCCCTATTTTTTTGTAGGATTTAAAATTTTAATTCAATATTTAAAAAAATATTCAATAAAAAATTGCCTAACAGACCAAACTGTTAGGCAATTTAAAACTAAACTTCTATCATTATTTTATAAAACTTTAAACATATTGGCTTATTCTTAGAAAGAATAAATAGCAGCAATTAAGAATGACGATAAATTATCACTTGCCATTCCATCCCCATCTAAATAAGGAGTATCATCACTCCAAGTATCTAATCTAAGCTCTGGCTTAATTGTTAAGTTTTCAACAGTATAACTTCCTGTAATTGTTGCAGCAAACACACTTGCTTCTGGATCAATATCAGACATTGTAGAAAAATACTCACCTCTTAACCCTAATGTAAAATCATCAGAAACACCTACTTGAGGATATAATGCAGCTCCGTAAAATCCTTCACCATCATTATCAGCATACGCAGCATTAATTCCTAAAAAGAAAGAATCAGTTAAATCAAACCCTCCAGTATAATCAATTTCAAAACCTAAAGCTTCTCCATTATCATAATACAAGTTTAAGTATTGACCTGAAATCCCTAATTGAGCACCCAAAGAATAATTACCCGTTAAGTTATTATTAACATCAGTAACATTCATAGTTGCCAACATTAAACTAACATCTTCAGATAAAGCAAAATCTGCTTTTAAACCTACGTGAGAAAAAGGACCACTTGAGAATAAATAAGAAGTACTATAGTTAAAGTTCCCTACAGGAGAAATAACTTCGTACCCTAAAAAGGTATTAAACCTACCTAATGTTAAAGTTGTACTTTCAGAAACATTTAAATAAGCATACAATTGATTTAGATTAAAACCACCAGTAGCATCATCACCACGAGGACCAAATGTCACATCAGCAACCATACCTGTTTTCTCACCTTCATAAGCAGCAACCACATTAGCCATACCCATTGCAAAACCTAACTCATTTGCAAATGACGATCCAAAAGACTGTGCCTCCGTATCTGAAGCACTTAAATTTGTTTGGTAGTAAGCATCAATAGACCCACTTACACTTAATTTCTTTTCCTTAGCATCTTCCTCTTGTGCAAAAATTGTAGTAGTCGCAAACATTACCGCGAATAAAAATACCGCCCTTACTTTAATTGTATTTGAAATTGTTTTCATGTCTTTAATATTTAAAATTTAATGTTCTTTTTTATTATTTAATCTTAGTTATATACATTTGATTTATGCTCATGGATATCTAAACCATCTACTTCTTCTTCTTTAGAAACTCTAATTCCAACAGTTTTCTTTAAAGTAAAAAACACAATAAACGCCATAGCAGCAGCCCAAGAACCAATTGCTAGAACACCTATAGCTTGAACACCCAACAATGAGAATCCACCACCATATAATAAACCACCATCAGTTGCAAAAACACCAACTAATAAAGTACCTAACGCACCACACACACCGTGAACAGAAACAGCACCTACTGGATCATCCACTTTTAATGTTTTATCAATAAAATCAATAGACAACACCACAACAGTACCACCAATTAATCCTATTATAGCAGCTCCCATTGGGCTAACAGCAGCACAACCAGCAGTTATAGCAACTAAACCAGCCAACGCACCATTTAAAGTCATAGAAACATCTGGTTTACCATACTTTATCCAAGAAATCGCCATAGCAGCAATTGCACCTGCAGAAGCAGCTAAATTTGTAGTAATAAGAATTCCTGAAACAGCATTGGCGCTATCTCCTGAGATTGCTAATTCAGAACCAGCATTAAATCCGAACCACCCTAACCAAAGTATTAATACACCTAGAGCTCCTAATACCAAATTATGCCCCGGTATTGCATTTGATTTTCCGTTTGTATATTTCCCTAATCTAGGACCAACTAAAATAGCACCTACTAATGCAGCCCATCCACCAACTGAATGCACAACTGTAGAACCTGCAAAATCAACAAAACCAAGCTCTGTTAACCAACCTTCTCCTTGCCATACCCAGTGACCAGATATAGGGTAAATTACAACAGTCATAATAAATGAAAATACAATATAACTAGTAAATTTTGTTCTCCCAGCTATTGCACCAGAAACTATTGTAGCAGCCGTTGCAGCAAACACTGTTTGAAAAAACAGGTTATGCATATCTTCTACATTATCATAAAACAAAGTTGGCTTCCCTATAAAAGAACCAATTGTATCGCCATACATAACTGTATAACCAATAGCCCAAAAACCTAAACTACCAATACAAAGGTCTAGTAAGTTTTTCATTATTATATTCCCTGCATTTTTCGCTCTGGTAAATCCTACCTCTACAAGCGTAAATCCAGCTTGCATAAAAAACACTAAAATCCCGCAGATCACAATCCACATTAAATCTAAAACAGCGTTAGTCTCCATAATTTTTTATCTTTTTAATTATATAATTCTTTTTTTTGATTTTTTTAGTTTACTGCGTCAGTACCCTTTTCTTTAGTTCTTATTCTGTAAACCTCATCGATAGTAGAAACAAATAATTTACCATCTCCAACCATTCCAGTTCCAGCAGTTTTTAATATTGCATTAATAGTGATTTCCAAAAAAGGATCAGTTACTACAATTGACAAAAATCTACGTTGAATATCTGATGTGCTATAACTAACACCTCTATAAACGTGACCTTCTTTCTCGTTACCAACTCCAGTTACATCCCAGTAACTAAAAAAATTGACTTCGATCTGATGCAAAGCCTCCTTTACTTCATCAAATTTTGATTTTCTAATAATAACTTCAATTTTCTTCATAATAAAGTGATTTTTATAATTGATTTCGGAGCAAAAATATATTCTTTTTTCTTACCCCCCTAATTTTATAGGGTCATAAATGTTATTTTTACATTTTATTAATTTTTACCCCTATTTTTTTATGGGTTTTTAAATTTTCTATTCTTTTTTATCCATTTTAAACGTGTTTTACTAAGAGCAATGAGCTTAAAGGATAAAAAAAGACATAAAAATGTATTATAAATGAGTATTTCAAACTTGAAAAACAATAGAAAAACTACTAAACGAACTAAATTACGGCTCTATATAAATAAAAAAGAAAATTAAATAGCAGCTTTCACAAAGCAGCAAGAGCTTTTTAAAGTTTAACCTTTAAAAAGCTCTCAAATATTTAAAAATTAGAGAAATGAGTTTAAGAAATAGCTAATTAAACTAACAAAAGAAGATTATTGTAATTAATTTAACTTAAAACAAAGTATAAAAAGACTACTTATATATAAGGTGTAATATTCCAAAAAAAAATTACATATTTTTTGGAAGGTTATTGATTTTAAATTTTTCAGATTATAACGATTAAGTTACTTTAACTTTATTTTAAAGCACAAATATGTATATTTCATTAAAATAAGTTAATATACTTCCCCTTAGCCCATTTTTAGCTTTAGTTGAAAATACAGAATAACATAGGTAACAACTTAATACCGTTTAGTAAGTGTAAACAATATTAATTCTACAGATAAAAATTAAATAAGTACGATTTTATTATTTAAGTATAATAGCATCAGCATCTATCCAGCTCCTTTTCTCTGCAACTACACCTTTATTAAGTGTTATTACCCCCGGATTAGCTCTAATTATTGTTTTTAACATAGTTTCATCTCCAAACAACATATCAAAATTAAGATTGTACGTTTTTTTAATTTCAACAAACTCTTCATTTAAAGAAGCTGATAAAGCGTAAACAGTATAACCCTTAGCTATGGCCTTATCTGTAACTAATTTTATATTTTTAAAACCTTCTTTATCACTAATATCCAAGTTATACGCAACAACTAACAACACATGCTCACCCTCTAAAACTTTTGAAGTAAGATCTTCCCCATCCATAGTTTCAAGATAAAAATCATGAATTGGAGGTTCTACATCTCCAACATACTCCATTCCTTCAGGAATACTTTTGCCTACTGCATAAGGTCTAAAATCAATAATTGGTAAATGTACCAACACATGGTATATTATATAAAGGAATAAGAAAAATGATAAAAAAGAAGCCCACTTAACAATTCCAACACTAAATAAAGGCTTAACATATTTTACTCCAATTACTAAAATTACAATTAAACCTACTAATACAATATTCTTATAAAAAGTTCCCCAGCTAGATAATTTAACCGCATCTCCAAAGCATCCACAATCCGTAACCTTATTATAATAAGCAGAATACCAAGTTAAAAACAGAAACACCACTATTATCCCCAATAAACTCCAAACCGTAAATTTTGGCAAATAACCAACAAGCAACATCACCCCAAGCATTATCTCTGCTAAAATTAATAATATTGAAAAAGGTAATGCGTATGGAATTAAAAATTCCAAGTTTAATACATCAGCACCAAAATACTCTTGAAATTTATATGTAGAACCTAAAGGATCCACTAATTTTACAAAACCCGAAAAAAGAAATGTTATAGAAACAATTAATCTGGTAATATATACTAATATTTTCATTTTTTAAAAATTCTCGTTAATATGTATTAATGCGAAAACAGCATAATTTATCATATCTTGATAGTTTGCATCAATTCCTTCAGAAACAATAGTCTTTCCCTTATTATCTTCAATCTGCTTGACGCGTAATAATTTTTGCAATATTAAATCTGTTAAAGAACTAACGCGCATATCTCTCCATGCTTCACCATAATCATGGTTTTTATCTTCCATTAGTTTTTTTGTAATTGCAATTTGCTTATCGTAAAACTCAATAGCATCTTCTGTTGATAAATCTGGTTGTTCAACAACTCCTTTATCTAATTGAATTAACGCCATTATAGAGTAATTTATAATTCCTATAAATTCAGAAACTTCACCTTCATCAACTTTTCTAATTGAATTTTGTTGCAATTGACGAATACGTTGTGCCTTTATAAATATTTGATCTGTTAAAGAAGGTAAACGCAAAATTCGCCATGCGCTTCCATAATCTGTAAGTTTATTAATATATAGTGATCGGCATTTCTCTATAACCTCGTCGTATTGTTTTGAAGTTTGTTGCATGTAACTTTAAATATTTCCGTAAATTTCCAACAAATTTAACGAATTAAAAAATCATTTAATAAATTATGAAGAAAGTTGCTGTTTTTTGTGGTTCAAGTTTAGGATTTAGTGATGTTTATAAAAATGACGCTATAAAACTAGGTGATTATTTCGCCAAAAATAATATTGGATTGGTTTATGGAGGTGGAAAAATTGGTATGATGGGAGTTTTAGCCGACACAATTATTAAAAACGAAGGAGAAGTGATTGGTGTTATCCCAGGTTTATTAAGACATGAAGAAGTTGCTCATAATAATATTACAAAAATGATTGTAACTAAAACAATGAGTAAACGAAAAGTTAAAATTAGTAGATTAGTTAACGGATACATTGCATTACCTGGCGGATTTGGAACTATGGATGAAATTTTTGAAGCGCTCACTCTTAACCAACTTGGTATTGAACAAAAACCTGTTGGAATCTTAAATACCAATGGTTTTTTTGATTATTTAATAAAACAACTGGATGTAATGGTTAACGAAGGTTATTTAAAACAATCAAATAAAGAAATGCTTATTGTCTCAGATTCCATTGATGATTTATTATTAAAAATGTTTAATTATAAAGCTCCAGAAAAAACCAAAGTTACTAACAAAGTAGTAAGCTAATGAAGAATATTAATTGCAAAGGAAAACTAATTGATTTAAAATCTCCAAAAGTAATGGGGATTTTAAACATTACTCCAGATTCTTTTTTTGATGGCGGAAAATATTCAAACCAAAAAGAAATATTACTTCAAGTTGAAAAAATGCTAAGCCAAGGAGCTACTTTTATTGATATTGGCGCATATTCTTCTAGACCAGGAGCTAAACATATTTCAGAAAAAGAAGAATTAAATAGGATAATTCCTGTAATTCAATTATTAATAAAAGAATTTTCAGAAATTTTTATTTCAGTTGATACTTTTAGAAGTGAGATTGCAAAACAATCTATTTTTGAAGGCGCTAGTTTAATAAATGATATTTCTGCAGGCGAAATGGATTCTAATATGTTTCAAACCATTGCAAAACTTCAAGTACCATATATTATAATGCACATGGCGGGTACGCCACAAAACATGCAAACATCCCCAACATATAAAAATATTGTTACTGAGGTTGTATTTTACTTTTCAAAAAAAATAAAAGAATTACGAAATTTAGGTGTAAACGATATTATTACTGATGTTGGTTTTGGATTTGGAAAAACTATTGAACATAATTATACACTTTTAAACAACTTAGAGTTGTTTAAAAATCTTAACACCCCAATTCTTTCCGGTGTTTCAAGAAAATCAATGCTCTACAAACCTTTAGAGATTTCACCTAAAGAGGCTTTAAACGCCACAACTATTGCCAATACAATTGCGCTACAAAAAGGATCCAATATTTTAAGAGTTCATGACGTTAAGGAAGCAATGCAATCAATTAAAATTTTAGACTTATTAAATAAATAGAATGAAAAAAATTATATTGCTATCAATTATAGTCATTGCTGTTAGCTGCTCAAAAAAAGAAATTAAAATCCCAACCTTAGGCGTAAAAGGAATTCAAGAAGTATACGATCATTCGCAAGTTTGGATGTTTTTTGAAACCAATAAAACAGATACTATAGCAAATATTAATAGAAAAAATACCATAAGTTCAACAAACTGGATTTATAATATTGATAAAAATTTACCCTTAAAAACTATCATCCCTTCAATAATAAAATTGAAATATAAACATGCAAATGGAATTCATTCTAAAAAAGGAAAACATGATTATTTTAGCTATTCAGATACAATTTCAAAAAAATTATCTTTTATTGAATTTGATAAATTAACATTTAAAACAGACAGTATTTTATCAAAAACATATATTAAAGAGAATAGTAGCAAATACAAAACCTACAATAACATTAACCTCACGTTTAACCCTTCTAATACTTGGATAAATGATGCTAAAATGGAAAATGGAGAATTAGAAACTACACTATCTGAATTTATTGAGTTTTCTTCAGAAGACAAACAAACAATGCTTCATTTAAATTTTAATGAAAATTTGCATTACAAAGACTATTTACACTATCTAACTTTAATTCAATCTATGGGTAGCAATGCTATTTTAATTAATGATTTAGAATTTATTTTTAACCCAAACAAAGTTCCCGATTGTGGCTGTGATTAAGTTTATAATATGTAAACTTTTCCCTACTTTTACCAAAAACAATTCTAATGCTAGACTTTTTAGATTTCACTTTTCTTGATGCACTAGATATAGTATTAGTTGCAGTGCTACTTTATTATATATACAAACTTTTAAAAGGAACGGTAGCCATTAATATATTTATTGGAATTGCCTTAGTTGTTTTAATCTGGAAAATTACGCAAGCATTACAAATGGAAATGCTCAGTGGTTTGTTGGGTACTTTAATAAGTGTTGGTGCAATTGCTGTTTTAATTGTATTTCAGCCAGAGGTTAGAAAATTTTTATTAATGCTAGGCTCTACTAATTTTACAAATAAAAAAAACTTCTTAAAACAATTGAAATTTTTAAATACTGAAATCCATACAAATATGGATGTTGAAGCAATTATTTCTGCATGTGAGTCTATGACTTCAACCAATACAGGAGCACTAATTGTTTTAGAAAGAACACATAATTTAGATTTTGTAAAAAATAGCGGAGATACTATGAATGCAGAAATAAATCAACCAATTTTAGAAAGTATCTTTTACAAAAACAGCCCATTACATGATGGAGCTATTATTATAAAAGATAATTATATAATTGCCACCAGAATTGTTTTACCTCTTTCTAGTAAACATTTGCCTTCTCGTTTTGGCTTAAGACACAGAGCTGCTATTGGAATTACCGAAAAAACAGATTCTTTATGTTTAGTGGTTTCAGAAGAAACAGGAAAAATTTCATATATAAAAGATGGTGAATTTGTTCTTTACAAAAACACTAATGAACTAGCAGAAACTATTCGCTACGATTTAAATTAGATTACCCTATTAAACAGCTTCATTTGCAAACTGCATATCATACAAATTTTTATAATAACCATCCTTTTCAAGCAATTGAGAATGAGATCCCTGCTCAACAATTAAACCTTTATCCATTACAATAATTCTATCAGCCTTTTTTACTGTAGTTAACCTATGGGCTATAATTATTGATGTTTGATACTTAGTTATTTTATCTGTTGCTTCTTGAATTAATTTTTCAGAATAAGAATCTATAGATGAAGTTGCCTCATCTAAAATAAGCACACTCGGATTGCTAATATAAGCTCTAAGAAAAGCAATTAATTGTCTTTGTCCAGAAGAAAGCATAGCTCCTCTCTCTTTTACATTATAATCATAACCTCCCGGAAGACTCATAATAAACTTATCAATTCCAATTTCTTTTGCTGCCTTCTTCACATCATCAATTGAAACCCCTTCTTTATTTAAAACAATGTTATTGAATATTGTATCTGAAAATAGAAAAACATCTTGCAACACTACCGCAATTTGATTTCTTAAAGATTGCAAAGTATACTGTTTTATATTAATATCATCAATACAAACTTCTCCTTTATCAATTTCGTAAAAACGATTTACAAGATTTATAATTGTAGATTTCCCCGCGCCAGTAGCACCAACTATTGCTACAGTTTCTCCTGCATTAACTTTAAAAGAAATACCTTTTAAAACTTCCTCTCCTTTTATATAACTAAAATAAACATTTTTAAAGGCAATATCTCCTTTAAAATGCTTAGCCTTAATTTTTCCTGTTTTCGAAATTTGACTTTCAGTATCTAATACTTCAAAAATACGATCTCCAGCAACCATCCCCATTTGTAACGTATTAAATTTATCTGCAATTTGTCTTAGTGGTCTAAACAACATTTGGGACATCATTATAAACGCTATAATTTCACCTGCATTTGTAATTCCAGAATTAATAATATCAATTCCTCCAAACCAAACCATTAAACCTACTGCAATTGAAGTTAAAACTTCAGCAATAGGAAAAAATATAGAGTAGTACCAAACGGTTCTTATATATGCCTTTTTATGCTTATCATTAATTTTTACAAAGTTTTCATATTCCAGTTTTTCACGATTGAATAACTGAACAATATTCATACCCGTAACCCTTTCTTGAACAAATCCATTTAAATTTGCAACTTGAGTTCTTACTTCTTGAAAAGATGATTTAATAGCTATTTGAAATATTTTGGTTGCGTAAATTAAAATTGGCAAAACTATAAATGCAACCATGGCAAGTTTCCAATTCATAAACAACATAACAACAGCAACAACTAGCATTTTTAATAAATCACTAACTATCATAAATAATCCTTCTCCAAAAAACTGGGCAATTGTTTCAGTATCCGAAACCAGTCTTGTAACTAATTTACCTACAGAAGATTTATCAAAGTAAGCCATTTTAAACTGCAGCATATGCTTTTGCAATTTCACTCTTATATCTTTAATAATATGTTGCCCCAACCAGTTAACTTTATAAATAAAAACAAATTGTAATAACACTTCCAAAAACAAAAAACCACACATTATTAAAGAAAAATTCAACAATCCTTCCTTATTTTTTGTTTCAAAGTAGTTATTTACTATTTCTTGCAGTAATATTGGTTTTGCAACCGCTACTAAAGAAAGTAAAACGGCTGCCAATGTACTTGCAACAAATTCATAACGATAATTTTTAGCAAATGACATTAGCCTGCTAAATATTTTCAAATCAAAAGCTTTTCCTGTTACTTTTTTACTCATTTATAAATATATTTTTCGGATATTTTACCCTGGTCAAGAACAACCCTTTTGCTGGAGCCGATGGGCCTGCATTCCGTCTATCTTTACCCTTTATTATTTCAATAAAATCTTCTATAGTAATTTTTTCTGTACCAACATCAATTAACGTTCCAACTACTGCCCTAACCATATTTCTTAAAAAACGATCTGCTGTTATATGAAAAACTAATTGATTTCCTGACTTAATCCATACCGCATTAGTTATATCGCAATTATATGTTCTAACATCAGAATTTGACCTAGAAAAACATTTAAAGTCGGTGAAAGTTAGCAAAATTTCAGCGGCTTTATTCATTAAATCAATATTTAACTTTTTATTAATAAGTTGCCATGTTGTTTCAATTAAAAATGGATTTTTCCCAAAATGAATGCAATACTCATAACTTCTACTTTTTGCATTAAACCTTGCATGTGCATCATCAATTGTTTTAAAAATATTTAATACTGCAATATCTGAAGGTAGTAATGAATTTACTTTATATAAAAGCTCATTTGTATTAAAATCGGTTTCAAAATCAAAATGAGCAAATAATTGTTTTGCATGAACTCCAGCATCAGTCCTTCCAGCCCCAACAACATTCAATTTTATTTTAAGCACAGTAGATAAAGCTTTATTAATTAGCTCTTGAACAGTAATTGCATTGGGTTGTAATTGCCAACCATGATAATTTGTACCTTTATATGCTATTTCTATAAAATATCTCAACTGAATTGTTAATTTTGTTCGGCTGCAAATATAATGCTTATTTGTTAGTATAAATTTTCCATAACAATGAAAAAAATTCTCCTTTTATCAGATACCCATAGCTATATTGATGCTCAAATTATGAAACACGTTAAATGGGCAGATGAAGTTTGGCATGCAGGTGATATTGGCTCTATTGAAGTTGCTGATCAAATTTCAGCTATTAAACCTTTAAGAGCTGTGTACGGTAATATTGATGATAAAGTAATTAGAATGGAATATCCTTTAGATAATAAATTTGAAACCGAAGGAGTCTCTGTTTGGATTACGCATATTGGAGGATACCCAAATAGATATGACAAACGAGTTAAAGATGATTTAGTTCAAAATCCGCCAAAAATATTTATTAGCGGGCATTCCCATATTTTAAAAGTAATTTTTGATAAAAAATTAAACTTACTTCATTTAAATCCAGGAGCAGCGGGGAAACATGGGTTTCATAAAGTGAGAACAATGTTACGTTTTGAAATTGCTAATGAAAATATCAAAAATTTGGAAATTATTGAATTAGAAAAACGCTAATTTACTATAGGAACAGAAATAATAATTTGAGTTCCTTTATTTTCTGAAGAAATAATATCTATTTTACCTTTTAGGTTTTTTATTCGAGCTTCAATTTGTCTTAATCCTACACCATTATTCAAATGAATTTTATCAATATTAAACCCTTTTCCATCATCTAAAACTTTAAGAATTAAGCTTCCTTTTAATTGTTTAAGATTTACAACTCCGTTGGCTGCATTACTATGCTTTAAAATATTATTAATACACTCATTAGTAATATTAAATATCTTCAATTCAAAATCTCCATCAAATCTTCCAACTTCTTCAGATTGATATTGTAAATTTATTTTTGAATTTGAAGACTTTTCACATAAATCATGAATTGCAACACTTAAACCAAAATTAACCAAAACAGAAGAAATTAATTTATGAGATAAATCTCTTATTTGTTCAGAGGCTTCTTCTAAAATATTCTGAGCTTTTTCTATTTCAACAGGAACATTACCATTCATTTTCTTTTTACTTGCAAACAAATGTAAATTGGTTGCAGATAATAAAGCACTAACATTGTCATGCAAAACACTTGCAATTTTTTTTCTTTCATTAAGCCTACCATCCAATGTTGCAGAAATTATTTGCGATTGAGAATCACTTTTAATTTTTTCAATTTTACTTTGGTTAATTAGATGCTCTTGATCAATTTGTAATTGATGATTTTTTTTATTCAATTTATTCAACTTAAACAAAATATAAACCCCAACTAAAAGCAGTATTACAGCTAAACTTAAACCATAAGTTAAAACTTCAGCGTCCTTTCTTTTAGCTTTCTCAATTTCATTTTCTCTTTCTTGTGTAGCTAAATTATATTTTGATTCAATTTCTGAAATCGCTCTATACTTAAGTTCCTTTTGTAAAGAATCATTTAATGAAAAATATTTATCCTGATATTCAAATGCTTTTTTAAAATTCTTTAAGCCACTATACGCATATGCCATATTTATATAAGAGTTATTTCTAACTCCTTTTTGAAAATCATCTTGCCCATACCCTACCAAATCAAATGCTTTTTTAAAATTATTAAGCGCTTTTTTATATTCACCTTGCACATAATACAATCCTCCTAAATTATTTAAAATCCCAGCTTCAATTTCTTTGTTTCCGAGAACTTCTTGAAAACTCGCTGCTATTTTGTAATTTTTAATTGCATTCTTATAATCTCCTTTTAAATAATAAATACCAGCAAGATTTGCATAAATTTTAGCCTTTAAATTTTCATTATTTAAAACCTTTTCCCCAATAAAAAGAGACTTTTCATAATAAAATTTTGCAGAATCTATTTGTCTATCTTTTTGAAAATTCCCTCCTTTTTTAAAATATACATATTCTAAACTCTTAAAATCTTCAGTTACCAATGGTAGCAAATTATCAAGAACAGCAGTAGACTTTTTATAATCTCCATTTTCACGGAAAATATCGGCCAATAAAATTTTAGCTTTTATTAGTTTATTAATTTCATTATTAGCTTCAGACTCCTCAATATATTTATGCAGTTTTTCAAGAGCCCTTACTGTATTACCTTTTTCTAAAAGATTTTGAATTAATATTATTGTTTCATCCTCTGAATCCGAAACTTCATTTTCTTCAGTAGTAATAATTATAGAATTGCTAGACTTTGCAAAGGATGAAAAATTTAAACAAAATAAAATAATAAGAAAATAATAAAAACATTTAAACATAATTAAAAAGGTAAGTATTCTTTCTTAAACTATGTTATGTTTTACAGCATAAATTGCTAATCCAACAACATTTTTTACTTGTAGTTTATTAATCATGTTTTTTCTATGAGTTTCAACTGTATTGACACTTATATGAAGGTTTGAACTAATTTCATTTGAATTCATTTGCTTACAAATTAATTTAAGAACATCAGTTTCTCTAGGAGTTAATGTATTTAAAAAAAAACCGTCTTGAGAAACTTCTTCGAAATTAGATGTTTTTTTTGAAAATGATAATAGCAACTTATCTTTAATACTTTCACTAAAATATTGTTTCCCAAGAAAAACTTGATTTATAGAATCTACAATACTTTCTCCAGCACATTTTTTTGCCAAAAAACCACTAGCTCCAATTTTCAATACTTCTTTTATTAATTTTGAATCATCATAACTTGATAAAACAATAACTTTTTGCTGAAAACCACGATCTCTAAAACTTTTTAAGACAGCAATACCATCTAACTTTGGCATGTTAATGTCTAAAATTAAGATATCTGCTAAATTTGAATCAAACCAATTTACTACTTCTTCACCATTAAGAGAGGTTCCGACAATTGTAATATTTTCTTCTGAAGATAATACTGCAACCAAACCATCAATTAGCAATTGATGGTCATCGGCAATATGGACTGTAATCTTTTTCATAAATTTCCCCAATTCAAAGATATTATTTATTCAAATATAATACCATACTCAAAAGTAATGATATTTTTCACTCACGGAAAACCGTTATAAATAAAAAACCATTTTAAATTAATAAAATGGTTTTATCGCACTAAATATACTAAGATGTTAGGTTTATCGCAATCTGTCTACAGATTTTACAAGCTCCTCATCCCTTTTAATTGCTTTATTAGCCATTACAACTAATACAATACTTAAAATTGGAATAAGCAACCCAATACCCTTCTCCGAAATTTTCATTTCTCCAGATAAGTTTTGCGCAAAATACACGAGTATCCCTAATAAAATAAAGTTAATCAAAATTGAAATTCGTCCTAAAACAAATTGTAACTGTCTTTTCTTAAATTGAAAAATAGCTATAAATGTAAATAAAGACGATAAAACAAATAATACAGCTTGTACTTTTAATAAAATACTATTAGTACTAAATGAATCAAATACAAAAAATTTATTACCTTCTTCGGTTAGCCATAAATTTAAAATAAAAATCAAGCCTCCCGAAGAAATGGAAGCTAATAATAAATATATGGTTTGTATTCTTTGTAACATACTTTGTAAATGGAATGCAAAAATACATATTATTTTTAAAGAATTAAATATTATTTTATGAAATAATTTTATATATTTGCGTATCAATTGTTATGACAGAGCAATTCGACTACAATTAAAACAACTAACCATTACTTAGTTTAACTCACATTTAATTCTTGGCAAGAACAATTTATTGCTAACGTATATAATAACAATAATTACAAATTAACATAATGTTTGAAATTTCCCAACTAAAGGAGAAAACTCTTGTAGAACTACAGGAGATAGCAAAAAAAATTGGAGCAAAAAAATATAGTCAATTAAAAAAATTAGATTTAGTTTATTTAATATTAGATATTCAAGCTACAACTCCTTCTACAACCCCAAAAAAAGAACCAGTTAATGCTGATAATAAACCAAAAAGAAAAAGAATTTCTAAAAAGGTTCCTGTTAAAAAAGAAACTAAACCAGAAATTATAGAAAAGACTCCAGAAATTCAAGAAACTCAGGATATTAAGGATATTAAGGATATTAAAGATCCAAAGGAAACTCCAAACGTTATTGAAAATAAAGTTGTTAAACCAGCAGCGCCTAGAGAAAAGAAAAAAACACCACCTAAAGCTAAGGTTGAGCCAGTTGTAAAAAAGGAAACTAACAAAGCGGAAACTATAAAACCGAAAGAAGTTAAACAACCTGTTAAAACTCCGGCTCCTCAAAAGCTTCAAAATCCTAATCAACAAAAGCCTCAAAACCCTAATCAACAAAATAGGGCTAAACAGCAACATCAAAATACTCAACAAAGAGACATTAATAAAGGTCAACGCAAAAGCAATAACCGCTACAGAGACCCTGATTATGAATTTGATGGAATTATTGAAAGTGAAGGTGTATTAGAAATGATGCCTGACGGATATGGATTTTTACGTTCTTCTGATTACAATTATTTATCATCTCCTGATGATATTTATTTATCTCAATCTCAAATAAAATTATTTGGATTAAAAACTGGTGACACTGTTAAAGGTGTTGTAAGACCTCCAAAAGAAGGAGAAAAATATTTCCCTTTAATTAGAGTATCTAAAATTAATGGATTAAACCCAAATGTTGTAAGAGATAGAGTTTCATTTGAACATTTAACACCTTTATTTCCGCAAGAAAAATTTAATTTAGCTGGAAAATCAAGTACATTATCTACACGAATAATGGATTTATTTTGTCCAATTGGAAAAGGACAAAGAGGTATGATTGTTTCTCAACCTAAAACAGGTAAAACAATGCTACTTAAAGACATTGCAAATTCAATTGCTTCAAACCATCCTGAAGTTTATCAAATTATATTATTGATAGATGAAAGACCTGAGGAAGTTACAGATATGCAAAGAAGTGTTAGAGGTGAAGTTGTAGCATCAACTTTTGATGAGCCAGCAGACAAACATGTAAAGGTTGCTAACATTGTATTAGAAAAAGCAAAAAGATTAGTTGAATGTGGTCATGACGTTGTTATTCTATTAGATTCTATAACTCGTTTAGCAAGAGCTTACAATACAGTTGCTCCTGCTTCAGGTAAAATTTTATCTGGGGGTATTGATGCCAATGCGTTACACAAACCAAAAAGATTCTTTGGTGCGGCAAGAAATATTGAAAACGGAGGTTCCCTTTCAATTATTGCAACTGCATTAACAGAAACAGGCTCAAAAATGGATGAAGTAATTTTTGAAGAGTTTAAAGGAACTGGTAATATGGAACTTCAATTAGAAAGAAATATTGCTAACCGTCGTATTTACCCAGCTATTGATTTAGTAAAATCTAGTACTCGTAGAGATGATTTATTACTTGATCCTAAAACAGTGAAACGTATGTGGGTATTAAGAAAATATTTAGCTGACATGAACCCTGTTGAAGCTATGGAATTTATTAAAGATAAAATTCAATTTACAACATCTAACGAAGAGTTTTTAATCTCTATGAATGGATAGTTGAAATTATACAATTATAAAAAAAGCGAGCTTATGCTCGCTTTTTTTATACCTATATATTATGTTTTAATAAAATTCAACAATCAAATATTTTAAAAACTTAGAAAGAATAGAATTACAAATTTCTATTCAATTGAAATATTTATGATCTTATTAATTATAACTAGTTATTACTTTAGCAAAACTATACTTTTATAAAGCCTATTTATTAATTAGCTATAAATAACTTAAATTATAAGACTAGCCAAGCATATATAAGTCTTTTATAGGCTCTAATACTCTCCTTATATTTATAATTTCTTACGCTATTAAGAAAAACATATAACACAAAAGAATAAGTCTTTAAAATGTTTTTCATAAAAAAAAGCGAGCATAAGCTCGCTTTTTTTATATTTATAGTTAAGGTTAATTAAAAGAATCTACCTCTATTATCATTAATATCAGCTGTTTCTTCTAAAACTTTAACAATTTGATTTCCTTTACTTTGATATTGAGTTACCATTTTCTTTCTAAATGAATCATAATTCTCTAAATCAACAGGAGATTCACGTTTTGTTACTTTTACAACAAACACTCCTTTTTCTCCAGATATTTTATCTGAAACTTCATTCAATTTAATTGTAGACATTGCACCTACAACAGATGGCTCATTTCCTACTCCAGAAATTAAAGGACTTGATAAGTTAACTAAAGAAGCGTTTCTTACTGTTACACCACTATTTTTAGCAATCTCTTCAAGTGTATTACCTGTCATTTTCTTTGCAATTAAATTAGCTTTTTTCTCTTTTACTAATTCTTTACGAACCTTTAACATTTCACTTGAAGAAACAGAAACTCCAGTTGCACTAGTAACTCCCGTTAATTTTGCAACAGCGTAACCACGTCTTCCACTCATATCAATATCAAACCTTTTAGAATCACCTAATTCTCTTTCTTCTTTAAAAGCCCAAGTAACCATTTGTCTTTGTGCTCCTAAACCAGGTATTTGCTCAGCTAAAACTTTTAAATCTACAGCTGATTGAATTTTGTAGTTATGTTCTTTTGCTACTTCATCAATATCTTTTCCCTCTGCTAATTCTGCATTTAAAGTTTCTGCTTGTTCAAAAATTTTGTTTTCAGTTTCTTCAGAAGCTTCAATTAATCTAGCGAATGTAGCTAATTTAACTGCTTTTTCAGATTTTGTTTGCTCATCAACTCTAATAATGTGAAAACCAAAAGCTGTTTCAACTATATCAATACTACCTGCTTTATTTTTATAAATAAAATTGGCAAAATCTTTATCAAATGATGGAGAAAAAGCTTGATCCTTACGAACCCATCCTATATCTCCTCCTTTACCTTTTGTTCCATCTGAATTTATTTCATCAGCAATTTTGATAAATTTTGCTTTACTTTTTTTAACAATAGTAAATATACTGTCTATAGTTTTTCTCGCTTCTTCTTTTGTTTTTGTAGAAGTTGATCTAGTTGTTCCTACATAAGGTACAATTATATGACTAGCCTTTACAGAATCTGGAATTTGAGTAGTTTCAACTATTTTTGAAATTTTATAAAATCCGTTTTCTTTATAAGGACCAACAATATCACCAATTTCAGCATTAAATACTTCTTCAGAAATTGAAGCTAAAATTTGATTCTTAAATTTATATCCATTGTCAATATTTAAATCTGATTTGTTATCATTTAAAAACTCTTCATTATCTGAAGCATTTTTAAAACCAGCAACTTTAACAGTACTTTTAGCCGCATTACTATATTCCTCTCTATCGTTTATATAGCTAGCAACAATTTTCTTAGTTTCTGCATCATCTGCTTCAGAAGGTAAAATATCAAATTTCACATATTGCAATGATCTTGCAGCTTCAGGCTTATAAAGATTAGCATTCTCTTTTAAATAGTTCTGAACATCATCATTAGAAACTGTAGCTAAACCATCTTCAATAGAAGAATAAGGAACGTATACAAACTGACCGTCCATTTTTGTGTTATTATATAGATAATCACGTTCTCCTTCTTTTAATGAAGCACCTATACCCGCTTTTACTAAAGAAGTGTATGCTTCTCTTTCTAAATTTTGTTTTATGCTTTTTTCCGTAGCTAACCAACTCATCCAAGCTTGAGTGTTTCCAGCATCGGCATCGTCTTTCATATTAGCTATATATTCTTTAAGCTTTTCTTCATCAAATAAACCAGCCTCATTTTTAAACATTGGTGAGTTTTGAATTTCATTTAAAGAAGTCATTGCATCCCAAATATCTTTCTCTCCAACTACAATTCCAGCTTTTTCTAATTGGTCTTGAAAAACTTTTTCTCCAACCATTCCACTCCAAACAGCATTTACTGCCTGCATTTGAGAAACTCTACCTCCACTTTGAGATCTATAATTCTCAACCTGACTTGCAAATTCTTCTCTATCTATCTCTACTCCATTAACTTCTCCTATAGCATTAACCTTACTTGTACTGAAAAACTGCGATATAGAGCTGGGATCTAATACAAATGCAAATAGTGCTAATCCAACAATAAGGATTAGGAACATTGAACGATCTCTAATTTTTGATAAAATTGCCATTATGTTATTTATTTTATTATAGTGTGCGAAAATACAATTAAGTATTTAATTATGAAAGTGAAATTGGTAGAATTAATCAGTAAAAAAGCTTATCGCAAATAATAATTTTAATTAATCTGCTTTGTCAAGAATTTTTAGATAAACTTCGTTAATTTTTGAAGAATCAACACGTAACATTTTAAAATGTAAATCGTTAATTTCAAATATCTCATCTTCCTTCGGAATATCCTCAAGATGATAAACAATAAAACCTCCTAAAGTTTCATATGCTTCGTTTTCTTCTATATTTAAGTTATAGGTTTCATTTAAATAATCTACCTCTAGTCTAGCTGAAAATTCAAACTCTCTTTCATTAATTTTGTTTTCTAATAATTGAACAGTATCGTGTTCATCTATTATTTCTCCAAATAATTCTTCTACTATATCTTCAACAGTAATTACTCCTGAAGTTCCCCCAAATTCATCCAGTACAACAGAAATACTACACTTCTTTTTTGTTAATATGTTTAAAACATTATTTATCATCATACTTTCAGGAACAAATTCAACTGGAAGTAAGATAGATCTAATATTTTTGGGTTTTTTAAATAATTCAAATGCATGAACATAACCTAAAATATTATCAAGAGAATCTTTATAAACTAAAATTTTTGAGTAGCCTGTTTCAATAAATAATTTTTTTAAGTTTGATAATGGCTCATTAATATCAACAGCAACAACTTCAGTTCTAGGAATCATGATCTCCCTTGCTTTTACATTGTCGAAATCTAATGCATTTTGAAAAATTTGAATTTCTGTATCAACTTCTTCATAATCTCTGGCATTTTCTAGTTGCTTGGAAATATAATTTCCTAATTCTATTTTAGTAAATTCCATTTGTTTAATATTCTCTGTGGAATTAAAAAACAATTTCAAGAAAAAATCGGAAAGAAATGTTATAAAACTTGAAATAAAATGAAAAATAATATAGAAAAAATATGCTAATGGCGCAAAAAACCACAACGTTTCATTAGCGTATATCCTAAACAAGGCCTTTGGTAAAAATTCTGCTGTAATTAAAATTACAATGGTTGATATTATTGTTTGAATAAATAATACGGTAAATTCATTTAAAGTTTCTATTGGCAATAGTTGTACCAAAAAGTCACCCATAAAAAAACTATATACTACCAATGCTATATTGTTTCCAATAAGCATTGTTGTGATGAACTTAGATGAATTTGCAGTAAGCCTACTTAAGATTCGAGATGTTAGCCCTTCTTTTTTCTTCTCTAGTTCTACCTGAAATTTATTAGCTGAAACATACGCTATCTCCATTCCCGAAAAGAAGGCCGACAGCATAATTGAAATTAAAATTACAGCTATATCTATTTCCATTTATTGTTTATTTCGGTTTTCAATTCTAGCTCTAAATTTTTTTCTAAAAAAATACATAAACACTGCTAATACAGCAAAAATTAACTGCAAATAGGACTTTGATCTATCAGTATTCCAATTTAAAACTGCTTCTACTAAAAAAATAACAGCTACTACTAAATAACCGTATTCAAATATTTTTGAGATTGTCTTCATTTTATTCTTTTAATTGAATTATTCCGCTTTGATTCTTAACCCACCATAAACTTAAATCTTGAGATGCTTCAAATCCTGTTCCATAAATAGTATCTGACTCGGTGTAAAATACAAACCTTTTTTCTGTAAAAAAATATTTAGATTTTTGATCCCAATAAATTTCAGAAGTTTCTAATTTATTTTTTTTTGCATGATTAATTATAACAACATTATCTCTAATCTCAGAAACTTCTGTTTTATCATAACTTTTTGCATAATCACCTTTAATGGTTGTTGAATCTCCATTTTTTTCAATGGTTGTAATAAACACACCTTCTGGGAATTCAGAATAAGGATGATTAGCCCTATTTCTAAAATCTAACATTATGGGTGCTTTCATTTTTACATCTACTCTACCAGAATCAGTATGTTTCAGATAAATATTATTTGCAACACCTATTGGTAAATTTTTATCAGCTAAAAAGTCTCTAACTTCTTTTGCACTATTAGTACATGAAAAAAACATTGCTATTGAAAATACAATAACAATGTTTCTTACATTATGTACAATTGATTTTGTCATATAACAAATATATCAATTATAATATTTTAATTAAAGGTTTTATGGAACTCTTACAGTTTCGTTAATCCAACATCCGATTGTATGAGATGTTCCTGATTTTACACCAGCTACAAATAAATCTTTTGTTGATGGAACGTTATCTGAATAAGAGTTTATAAATCTGTTAGCTAAAGAACCAATACTTGGATCAACAGATTTTGCTTTTCTTGCTTTATTTAAGGCTGCAACATATACCATTCTTTTAGATACAATATCAGTACCACAAGAATTAGCACTTGAAGCGTACATACTTCCTATTAACAAATATGCTTTCCCCATTGTTGGTTGCTCTTTTAAAGCTTGATAACAATAGCTTCTTGCTTCTGATTTTCTTCCTTTTCTGCTTAAAATTTGAGCTACTTTATATAAATGACCCGCTTTTTTATAAGAATCTGTTTCTTGATCAACAGCTTTTTTGAAGTAATCCATTGCTTTATTGGTTTCACCATTCTTCATTAAAATACCTGCATAAAATACAGATGCTTGAGGTGAAGGATCTGCCTGAACATAAGCTTCTACTAATTCATCATACAAAGGATCATCTGTACATTCTTTATTGTACATTCTTGATACAGCTCTTTTTAACCAAATACCATCAGTTCTAAATTTATCAAAATTCTTTCTGTTAAAAGGTATCAAACGCTCACAAGTTGAAATTGTAGCTAATTTTTGATCCAATCCACTTTCTACAATAGATAAATTTGTAGTTAATTGTTGATATATTTTTCTATTCTTTACGTCTTTAGAAGAAATCTTCGTAGAGTCTTTAGCATTAATAATCCCAATTTTTTTAGAATAATACTCTCTCTTCAACTCAACAGCTTCACCAACCTCATCATAAGTATCAAACACTTTTTGAGTATCCGTATCTTTATATTTATTTAAAATAATATCAAAATACTTGTAAATATTTTTTGGAGATAATTCTATAGGGTCTTCTTTAAATGTTTTTTCTAACCAAACATAAACTTCATCATCTGTAGCTCCTTGTTCTCTTTTAAAAGAAGCAATATCATCATATATAGCTGCTTTATCTTTAGGGAAATGCTTTAATCTTTGAGTGTAAACTCGCATTACAAGTTCAGTTGCCGCTGGTTTATCAGCTGCAGAAGCATTTTCTAGTTTATTCTCTGCAATTTTAACTCCATATTTATAAATATTTACAGATAATGTAGGACAATTATCCATACACCACAACCAATTCTCATATGCATTTTCATAGTTTTTAGCATTGTAATCCCCTTTAAAAAGGTTATACTTAATTGTACAATCTGCATTCGCTTGTGCAAAAACAATTGGTGCTGAAACTAATAAAAATAACAAGGTTAATACATGTCTCATTTTTTTCATTTTCTTTCTTTTTAATTAAAATATTTCTCGTTTTTTAAACCATTTATCATTTAATGAAAAACTCACTCTAAAGTTAAAATAATTTTCTTCAATCAAACCTTTTGTAATTTCTCCTCTTTTTCCAAATTCAAAACCTAGGTTCAAGTTTGATAATTGATTACTTACTGGTAGTCCTACTCCAAAAGATATGCCAAAATCATCTATTGCTGTAAAATCGTTCCCAATACCACTACCATTTACCATTAAACCAGTTTTCTCTAATTTCATTCCTGCTCTATAAGTAACTCTTTCCCAATAGCTATTTATTGAATTAAATTTAGGTGTATAAAAACCTCCTATAGAAATTTTGCTATACTTATCATAAGCAACCTTTGAATAATTATTATTTATACTTCCTTGTAATTCAATTGCATCTTGAAAACTATAATCTACTCCTGCAAACCATTTATTATCTTTTCCAAAACCAACACCTAATGAAGTTTTTAATGGTGATTTTATCACACCATCACTTTGAACAGTCATAATTGTATCTCTTGGTATTGTAGCCAAAGATACAGAATAAATATATTCTTCATCATCGGCATCAGTATCCGATTCTAAATCAAAATTTGCTCCAAGGTATAAATCAAACTTATCTGTTATTTTTCTTTTATATTGAAAACCACCAGTTAAGGCCAAACCTTTAACATTAGATTTGGTTTCATATTTTGTACCTAAAGCAACATCTCTATGCTGATATAATATACTATTCTCTACGTCTCCAAAAATATAGTTACCTTGTAATCCTACGCTGAACCCTTTAAAAACCTTAAAACCAACTCCTAAAAATACTTTATTAGTTCCTCCTTCTCCTTCGTACAAAGTAGCTTCACTTATTTCATCTGAAGAATCTAAAACATTACTTGTTAATGAATATCCTACAGAAGTATTTGGCAACAACCCAAAGGATAATCCTGCATTTTTTCCCAATGGTACACCCATTGCTATGTATGAAAGATAAGTAGATGCTCCTTTCTCAGAGTTTACACCATCTTTTGCTGTAAGATTAATATTTTCTATTGCTAAAGTATATGTAGTAAAGTTTAAAGAAGATAAAGATGCTGGGTTTGAAAAATTCAATCGAAAAGTTTCTCCTAAAGATACTCCAACCCCACCCATACTAATTTGTTCAACAGTATTTGCATTATTCTTGTCTCCAATTCCAAAAAATGAATATGCCGAAGCATTATTTTTTTGAGCAAAACTGATAACCGACATAAATAGTGTTAATACTACTATTATTTTTCTTATCATTTATTTTAAATTATAGGTCAAAATTGTATTTAATCCTTCAAGCAAAAAATTAGGATTGGCAAATATGCTATTTTTTAATTTATTTGACAAGAAATTAGCATCTCCTCCTGTTAAAACTACTGTTAATTCTTTATTTTTTTTTCTATAGTCTAAAACCGCACCATCAATTTCATTTATAACTCCGTTAATTATCCCTGAATGAATACTTTCCTCCGTTGAGTTTCCAATTCTTTCAGTTGGCATTTTAGGTTTTAACAATGGCAATTTATGTGTAAATTGATTTAATGATTTATATCTTAAAGATATTCCTGGTGAAATTGCCCCACCAATGTAATAGTTTTCATTATTAACAAAATCATAGGTTATACATGTTCCCGCATCTATTATAAGCACATTTTGATTCTTGTAATTTGCAATTGCAGATGCTACTAATGCAATTCTGTCCACTCCAAGTGTTTTTGGAGTAGAATAATGGTTTTTAAATGGGATTTTGGTATCTGAATTAAGTTCAATTAGGTTAATTTTTGATTTAATTTCATCAATTTCATTTTTTTTTGCATTTCCTACAGAAGAAATTATTGCATCAGTACAACTATAATTTTCAAGTATTTTCAACACCTTTTTCACGAAGTTATTTTTCGTAATCACTTCATTATAAATTAATTTGCTATCATTAAAAACCGCAACTTTAATTCTAGTATTCCCTATGTCAATAATTAAGTTCATCAATAATTTTAAATTAGTTTCAAAAATACGACAGATTTTTTAAAAAATGTTTGGATTAGAATAAAAATTGTGCTTATATTTGCAACCGCTAAAGCGATGGTGCCTTAGCTCAGTTGGTAGAGCAAAGGACTGAAAATCCTTGTGTCCCTGGTTCGATTCCTGGAGGCACCACCATAAAAACCCGAACTTTAGTTCGGGTTTTTTATTTTTAAATATCTCACAAAAAAAAAGCTATTGATTAAAATCAATAGCTTTTTTAATAAATTTTTATTTTTATTAATCGTCTAAATCAATTGACAGATCTACATCATCTATATCAGAATCAGGATTAATTTCTAGATCTTCGTCTTCCTCTTCATAATTATCCATTGAATCAACAAGCTCATCACTTATTTTAACAAGGTATACCGTATCTTCAGTTTGCACCTCTACAGCATCAACATATTTTCCTTTAGGATTCGTAAAATGGACAATATCTCTGATCCCATAGCCATCAGGAAACTTTTCTACCAATAAATTTAAAATTTCTGGTGTCAACTTTTTATAATCTACTATTACTCTCTTCAAAATAAATACCTTATAATTTGATTTTAAATTCCTTTAACTTTTCGTTTAATTTTTATTTGAACTTCTCAAATATAAAAAAATAAATGACTGAAAAAATAAAGAATTAAAAAAATATAATTTTTTATTTAACATATATACATAAAAAAAACCAAGATTTCTCTTAGTTTTTTTTATGTATATATGTTATAAAAATAGCTTTACAGCATTTTAAGATTGTTTACTTCCATTTCTGTTAAATGTCTCCAATGCCCTCTTGGCAAATCTTTTTTAGTTAACCCGGCAAAAATCACTCTATCTAGTTTTGTAACAGTATAATCAAAATGTTCAAATATTCTTCTTACAATTCTATTTCTTCCTGAATGAATCTTAACTCCAACTTCACTTTTAGGTTGATTTATTATATAAGAAATTTCATCAACTAAAACCCTACGTTCATCTAAAACAAATCCTTCTCCAATTTTATTTAAATCGGCATTGGTTAGCTTTTTATCTAGGGAAGCGTGATAAATTTTTTGAATATTATGTTTAGGATGCGTAAGCTTCTTAGCTATTTCTCCGTCATTTGTAAATAACAAAAGACCTGTTGTATTTCTATCCAATCTTCCTACCGGATAAATACGCTCTTTTGAAGCGTTACCCACAAGTTCCATTACTGTTTTACGTCCTCTATCATCATCCATTGTAGTAATGAAATTTTTAGGCTTGTTTAACAGCACATATCTTTTAATTTCTGGACTAATTAAAGACCCGTCAAATCTTACTTCATCAGTAGGCATAACTTTATAGCCCATTTCTGAAATAATTTTTCCATTTACAGATGCATTTCCAGCTGCAATGTATACATCAGCTTCTCTTCTTGAGCAAATACCCGAATTAGAGATGTATTTATTCAATCGAATTCCCTCTGAAGGTTCTGATTTAACAACTACTTTTGGTCTTGAATTTGTTTCTGGTTTATTTCTAAAATTCTTTTTTGATCTAAAATCTTTACCAGATGATTTGCGAGGATTGCTATTACTAGCTTGTCGTCCTCTCGACGAGTTTTTCTTTGATTCCATTATTATTATTTTTTTGCAAAAATAACTTTAATCTCTTAATAATCTAGCAAATAGATAACAAATTAAGCTAGTATTTTATCTTGAAGAAAACTATTATAATAAAACCTGAAATAACTTTCTTATTTCAAAACCATAAATTTTATCATTTTTATAAAAAAATAAGTAGAAGAAAATTACTTATATAAAGTAACATAATAGAAAACTTAGATAAAATAATAATTGTTTTGAATTTTTCTAACCAATTAATAACTTGTTAATTATTACTGAATAATCAATTAAGGCTAAACTACAGACTCCCGCAAATATTAAAAATTTCAACACTAAATGAAGGTACTTGTATCTCTTCTTGGTTTTTGAAAACCATAAACCAATTACAAATAATGTTAGTAATAAAATACTTCCATAAAAATAATATCGCATCCCGCCAATTTCCGGGTATTTCATTAAAAAGTAAATTGGATTTAACGTTAATAAAACTAATATTGTAATTAATATTTTTGTAAAATGCTCCCCATATTTTACAGCTATTGTTTGATAATTTTGAACAAAATCACCTTGTATTCTCTCTAAATCCTTTACTAATTGACGAATTAACAATATAAAAAATAAGTAAGCTGCATGTGTAAATATTATATCTGAAAAATTTTTATAGTAAACAAAAATTGCAAAAAAAGGTAGTATTTCTAAAATAGCAACAGAAAATAATCCTGTTAAAGGATACTTTTTTAATTTATGCGAATAAAACCATATTCCAAAAATATAAATAGCAAAAAAAAGTCCAGCTTTCCAAGAAACTAACAATCCAATACCAACTCCAATAAAATTTAAAACAAAATAAATTTGAAGTTTAATTTTTTGACTTACAATTGAATCAATCTTAGATTTTATAGGCTTATTAATTCTATCTGATTCTGAATCATAAAAGCTATTTATTATGTAACCTCCAGCAATTACACAAATTGTAGATAAGACAATAAAATACAAATGAACATCTAAAAAAACGTACTTTAATGATTTTTGAGGTGAAAAAATAAAAATTGATGCTAAATACTGAGCCACAATAATTAAAAAAATATTATATCCACGAACAACAGAAAAAAGACTTAATATTTTAATATATAAAGGTCTATTCTTTTTACTATTATTTTTTGAAATCTCTAATAAATCCATAGAAAAATAACCTCAATTAAAATCGATATACCAATTCTAGTTTGAAATTTTTTAAAACCTCTTTAGTTTTATCAAAATCTTGTGTAAAACCTAAAATGTAACCTCCACCACCAGAACCACAAAGTTTTAAATAATAATCGTTAGATTCTATCCCTTTTTGCCAAACATTATGAAATCGTTGAGGAATCATTGGTTTAAAATTTTCTAAAACAACCGTTGATAAACTTTTAACATTACCCAAAAGTGATTTTACATTTCCATGTAAAAAATCATCAATACAAGCATCAGTATGTTTTGCAAAATCTTCATTTAACATTTTTCTGAAACCTTCATTTTTCATTTTATTCATAAAAATGTTAATCATAGGCTCAGTTTCGCCCATAATTTCTGAATCTAATAGGAAAACAGCACCTTTACCCTCTTTTTGAGAAGGAATTCCAGTAGCCTCTAAATTATCTTTTGAATTAATTAAAATTGGAATACTTAAATAAGAATTAAGAGGATCTAAACCAGAACTTTTACCGTGAAAAAAAGATTCCATTAAAGAAAATATTTGCTTTAATTTCAACAATTTATCTCTTGTTAAATTTTCTAAAACAGTTATCTTATTCTCTGCATATTTATCATAAATAGAGGCAACTAAAGCTCCTGAACTCCCAACACCATACCCCATAGGAATACTAGAATCAAAATACATTCCTTCTTCAACATCTGCTTTAAATTCATCTAAATTAAAAACAACCAAATTAGTTTCTAATTTAGTTAAATAATTGTAAAATTTTAAAAGGTTTTTTGTAGATTCTATGGCCTCTACGGAAGACTTCTCAGACTTCTTTAAAGCTCCTTGATAACTATTATATGGTATTGCTAATCCTTTAGAATCTTTAATAATTCCATACTCTCCAAAAAGTAAAATTTTTGCGTAAAAAAGTGGTCCTTTCATAGATGTTATATCTTGGATAATCGTTTTGCCCCAAATCCAATTCTATCACAAATATAATGATTTTCTTGACAATATTGAATTAACTCACTTGTTATAAAATTGTTAACAGCGTCTTTTTCAACTTCTGGAAATAAAATATGAACGTTTGCACCTGCATCTAACGTAAAACAAATGTTACTATTTGTCTCTGATCTAAAAGCCCAAATTTTGTTAATTATTTTTAATGTATTTGGTTTCATTAAAATAAAATAAGGATTACTTGTCATCATCATTGCGTGTAAACTCAGGGCTTCACTTTCAACAATTGCAATAAATTGTTTTAAATCTCCATTTTGAAGCACTTCAGATAATTTTGAAATATTATCGTTTGCTTGTTTAAATCGTTGCTCTGCAAATGGGTGACCTTCCATTAATTTATGCCCAATTGTACTTGAAACTTGTTTCTCTCCTTCGTCTACTAATAAAATAGTATCGTGGTAATTTTTAAAGTTTTTGTGTACTTTGTAAGGGTACTTTACACCAAATAAATTTGAACTCCCTTCAATACCATTATGATTTCCCCAAACAATTAATTCTCCCTCAATACTTCTACAAGCACTACCTGAACCTAAACGGGCTAAAAAAGATGCTTTTTTATTAAAATATCCATCTGTTATTTCCGGCTTTAACTCTTTCTCAATACTCATTATACACAACGCTAAAGCACTCATACCACTCGCGGAAGAAGCAATACCACTGCTATGAGGAAATGAATTTCTAGATTCAATTACAAAATCAAAATCTTTTAAAAACGGAACATATTGTTCTACTCTTTTGAAAAAGGTTTCAATTTTCGGTTTAAAATCCTCTTTCTTTTCACCTTCAAAATAAACTTCAAAATTAAAATTACTCGAACCTGATTTACGTTCCTTGTATTTTAAAGTAGTTAAAGTAAAACAAGCATCTAATGTAAAACTCACTGAAGCATTTTCAGGAATTTGAGGTTCTTGTTTCCCCCAATATTTAACTAATGCAATATTACTTGGTGTTTTCCAGATTACACTTCCATTAGAAGCTTTTTTTGTGTCAAAATTGGATAAAATGAAATCGGTTTCAGTCAAAACAAAAATTTTGAACAAAGATAACTCTTTTAGAGATTAGAAAAAAGAGCAAAAAGAAGAGACTCTTTCAATAATACACGTTAATAAACTAAACATTTTCTAATCTAAGTAGCACATCTTTTTTATAACTTCTACTTATTGGCAATGCTTTTTTATTAATCTCAATAAACTCGTTTGTAAAAGACTCTATTTTAGGAATTGAAACTATATAAGAACGGTGTATTCTTAAAAAATTAGACTTGGGTAACTTAGCTTCAATATTTGAAATAGTTTCTCGTGTAATAATTGTTTTATCTGCGGAAATAATTTTAATATAGTCGCTAAAGCTTTCTACATAGTTAATTTCAGCAAAATTTACTTTTACCATTTTTCTATCTGCACGCACAAAAATAAAATCATTTTTTTCCAAAGTAATTTCTGAAGTCTTAGCTACTTCTACTACACTATTTTCTCCAAGATATTTATTAACGGCTTGCAACAATCTCTCAAAAGAGATTGGTTTTAATAAATAATCAACAGCTTGTAAATTAAACCCGTCTATAGCATACTCTCTGTAAGCTGTTGTAAAAATTACCTTAATATTTTTATTGATTGATTTTGCAAATGAAAGCCCCGAAATTTCAGGCATATTTATATCTAAAAAAATTAAATCTATTTGATTTGAATTAATTTCATTAAAAGCTTCAATAGCATTTTTACAAGTAGCAACTACATTTACAGCATCTACTTTTTGCAAATGGTTTTCTAAAATTTCACGAGCCATTGGTTCGTCATCAACAATAATACAATTACATATTTTGTTCATTGTTCAACCCTTTTAAATTACTTATTATTAATTGCACCTTAAATTTATTCTTACTTTGATCTATTATAATTCTATGAGCATTTGGATACAACATTTTCAATCTTTTTTCTATATTCTCTAATCCAATACCTCCATCTGTATTATTATCTTCTAAAAATGTATTTTCAATTTCAAAGAACAATTCGTTCTCTTTAGTTTTAAGCAAAATATTCACGTTTAACTTCCCTTTAATAATAGCACCATGCTTAAAAGCATTTTCAACAAAAGGAATTAATAACATAGGAGCAATTTGAGTATTTTCATTTTCTATATCCGTTTCTATTTCAACTTCAAGAGTATCATGAAATCGCATTTTTTCAAGAGAAACATAATCTAATAAATGATTAACCTCATCTTGCAACAAAACACTTGGCTTTTCTATTTGATATAAAATATAATCCAATAAATTAGACAGCTTTAATATCATTTCAGGTGCTTCATCTGCTTTTTTCAAAGCAAACCCATAAATTGTATTTAAAGAATTAAATAAAAAGTGAGGATGAATCTGCATTTTCAAAAACTTTAATTCTTGTTCTTTTAGCTCTAACTGTGTATTTAAAATTTTACTGTTCAAACTTTCGTTCTTCACAATTGACTTATAATTATGCATTACTAAACTTAAAGAGACCATAATCAACACTACAAAATACACCCCTAAAATAATAAACGGCAATGTTTTGGTTAACGGAACAGTATCCAGCTCTTTATAACCTTCGGAATATATTAATCCATATAAAATGGATAAAAGAATAATAAATACAGAAAAAACAAACGTGTAAAAACTGTACAAAATAAAGTGCAAATACTTTTTTGTAAGTAAATAATTAGGTATTAAATAATAGATTAAAAAGTAACTAACTAAAATAGTGGGAGGCAATAAAAACCCAGAAAAGAGATTAACATACTTTATATTTGAGCTACCATAACCTAAAAAGTATGCATAAAAATAATAGATTACTACCCAAAACATAATATGACCTACTATGGTTAAAAAATATTTTAAAATACTATTCTTACTATTCATAAAGTGCAATATGCAATTATTGTTAAAGCTACCATTATTTTATCGACAGAAATAGAGAACACCACCTCTTTCTACAAGTTTTCAGCTTTATTTTACAAATTTCTTATTTAATCTGTAGATTATCGTAACTTTCTTGTTAAATATCGCATTTAAAATTAATTGATTAACTAACAATTTACTTTTGATTTATAATTTTAAAAAATCATATTATGTTATTAGCTTCACTAAGTATTAAACCTTTAATTGGAAACCCTTTTATTGCAAGATTAAATGAAGGCGGACCATTATTTATGTACACAACACTTTTTATTTTAATTGTAATTATAGCTCTTTTAATAAGAGGTTTTGTAAAGCCTTCAACACGAGACAAAACTGTTACATTAGTTAGTTCTATAAGTTTATTTGTATTGGTTTGGGGTTTTTTAGGACAAATGTTAGGTTTTATATCTGCTTTTGATGCTTATCAATCTACTAGTGATATTTCGCCATCTATGCTAGCTGGAGGTTTAAAAGTTGCCATACTTTCTCCGTTGTTTGGGGCGATTGTATTCCTAATTGCTAGAATTGGAATTATTATTTTGAATATTTTAAAAAAGTAATCTAAATAAAACAATTACAATATCTGCCTTTTTAGTTATTTTTACACTCTATGAAAATTAAAAAGGCTTTTGTTTTATTAAACGGTTTAGAACCTTCTATTTTCCCAGATTTATCTTCATATGATATTGTTTGTGCTATTGATGGCGCCTACAATCATTTTGAAAAAAACAATATAGTTCCAGATTTAGTTACAGGCGATTTCGATTCTATTCATAAAATCCCAGATTCTGTTGAAGTTATAAATACACCTGATCAAAACTTTACCGATTTTGATAAAGCATTAATGATATTAAGGGACCGTGATTTTTTTAATATTGATGTTTATGGGGGAAGCGGTAAAGAACACGATCATTTTTTAGGAAACATTAGTACGGCACTTCAATGGAAAGCAACATTAAACATTTCGTTTTTTGATGATTTTGGCAAGTACTTTTTTATTGAAGAAAGTATTCAACTTAACAATATTAAAGGTAGAAACATATCATTAATACCTTTTCCCATTGCTGAAGGAATACACACCAAAGGATTACATTACCCTATAACAAATGGCACCCTTGTTTTTGGCAAGCGAATAGGAACTAGAAATAAAGCTAGCGATAATAATATTAAAATTTCATACAAAAAAGGAGACCTTTTAATTTACATTAGCAATGAATAGAAAATTAAAACTTATTTGGGATTTTCGTGGACCAGCTTCACAAAAAACAGCAGAACACCATTGTATTCACTTAAAAGAATTTGCCAACATAGAAAATCTACATTTTTATGAAGTAGATTTTAATATAGTTTCTGAAATGCATACCATTGCTTTTATTACTGTTGATGAAGTTGATATGAAAACCTATAGAGATGCTTTAAAACCTCATCGTGGCCAATTGGCTGAATAATTTTAAAAATTCAATTTTTTAAATATTGTATTAAGATCTTTGAGTGAATTTTTATCTATTAATTTTCCTTTAATTTTTAATTCACTGTTTTCAGTTTGCAAAGTATAATCTTTTCCTTTTCTGTTAACCTGCTTCAGATCCCTTAAATTTATTTTCTTTGAAAACAAGGAGTTTAGCGTAACTGTATCTTTTTCAAAAGTTAAATATTGAAATTTACTTTTAAACAAATAAATCCCAAAACAAAGCATAGCAGCTATTAAATAGCCATAATTAAAATAGTTTTCTGTATTATTTGTGATAGATATTATTCCTAATACCATCCAAAACAATCCATAAACAAACATCCATCTTAGGTGCATACGTTTATATCGTATTTTAATTTTCTCCATTTCTTAATCCAAAAGAGAGTTTGCTACAATCCAACCACCTGTCCAAGCATTTTGAAAGTTAAAACCACCAGTTACAGCATCAATATTTAAAACTTCACCAGCAAAAAAGAGATTCTTATGAATTTTACTTTCAAATCTTTTGAAATTAATTTCTTTTAAATCAACACCTCCAGCTGTTACAAACTCATCTTTAAATGTACTTTTTCCACTTACTTTAAAAGTGCTTTTTGTTAATTGATTAGCTAAATCTTCTAATTGTTTATTGCTTAATTGCGCCCATTGTGTAGTTTCAGAAATTTTAGCAGCAGCAACTAATTTAAACCATAATCGCTTTGAAACATCTTCAAAAACCGAACGTAAGATTACTTGTTTCTTTCCGTTATTTTTCTTCTGTAATTTTAAGAAATCTAAAACTGCATTTGTTGTTTTAGATATCCAATTTACTTCTATTTCAAACTGATAATTTTTCTTAAAAAGTTCTAATGCTCCCCAAGCTGAAAGTTTTAAAATCCCTGGCCCACTCAAACCCCAATGGGTAATTAACAAAGGACCTTGTTCTGCTAATTTTGAATTTAAAATTTTTACAGACGCTTTTGGAACCGAAATTCCCGGAATATCCTTTAAACGTTCATCTTTAATATTAAATGTAAATAATGAAGGAACTGGTTGTTGAATTTTATGTCCTAAACCTTCTATTAAATTCCAAACCTTGGTATTACTTCCTGCTGCAATCAACACAAAATCGGCTACAAATTCCCCTTCATTCGCTTTAACAATAAATTGTTCATCTTTCTTTTCTATTGAATCAACTCTGGTACTTGTTTTTAAAACAACGCCTGCATTAATTGCACTTTCAACAAAACAGTCTATTATACTTTGCGATGAATTACTTTCAGGAAATATTCTGTTATCATCTTCTATTTTTAAAGGCACTCCTCTATTTTCAAACCACTCCATAGTATCACCAGTCATAAATTGATGAAAAGGACCTAATAATTCTTTTTGTCCACGTGGATAAAACTCAGTTAAATCTTTAGGCACAAAACAAGCGTGGGTAACATTACAACGTCCTCCTCCACTTACTTTTACTTTTTGTAAAACTTTATTGCTTCCTTCTAAAATAACAACTTCCAAATCTGAATTTAATTCTGCTGCATTAATTGCTGCAAAATATCCTGCTGCCCCACCTCCTATTACTATTAGTTTTTTCTTCATTTTTTCAACTTGCTTGTTTTTCGCTAACCTAAACTTATTTTAGGTTCACATAATAATTGTTACCTAGATTAATTATATTCTGAACTAAATTCAGAATGACGGATGCAATCTAAATTATTAAATCCTGATAAGGGATTACAGTTTGAAACCCTTTTTTATTAAAATAATTTAATGTGTCATCATTTCCAGTTGCTAAAATAAAATCACCACCCCATGCTCCTAAACTTTTTGTTTGTCCAAAATAATCTGAAAAATAAATATCTTGAGCTGTTTTTAGTTGAATTGTTTTTGAAACCAATTGTTCATGTTCAATAATCAATTTTTCAAAATCTAGTAATTTATTACAATTCAAAAACGCATCTGTTAAAGTTGAAATATCTTTTATTTCTGAAGTTAAATTCCCTTTTAACTCTTTAAATCGTTTAATTCCTTCTCTACTATTTTGCTTTTTATTTAAATACACAAAATACAATTGCTCCTTAAACGAAGGATTAAAATCTACCTTTTCAATAATTGGATTTAGCCCATTTTTTGTATATAAAATAGATGTATTATGGGCTGCACAAGCTAAATCGTAACCACTTCCTCCAAAAGTTTTCTCCAATAATTTATACGGATTTACTTTTGCCCAATTTGCTAAGTTATTTATTAATGTTGAAGAAGTTCCTAACCCCCAGTTTTTAGGAAATGTCAAATTTGTTTTCACCAAAAAACCATTATTTGAATTTAAAAAAGCTGCATTTAACACTCTTACTTCTTTTAAAATTTGCATTAAGTTTTCAGCTAACGTATCGTTCCCTCCATCTTCAGTAGCTTCAAAATCTGCACTAAACAAACGTAGTTTTGGTAAATCGAAAATAGCTTCTAACCAAATCTCTCCTGTATTGGTAAAACTTTGCCATACTAATTGTGGTTCTTTTATAGATTCAACTGTTAAACCTTGTCCGCATGTTGTTGGCACTGCTAATGATTTTGCGCCATCTAAAACAAAATATTCACCTGTGAGTAATAATTTTCCGTTACTGTAAAATTCTTTCAAATCGTAATTTTTTCTTTTTGACATTAAAAAACTGAACACAAAATTTTAAATCACTACAACTCCGTTCACGTTCAGCTACCAACTTTAAATAGATTCTTGCAAATTATCTTAAGAACTTACTTATTTCAGAAATAGTTGAAACTTTTAAAAATTCAAATCCATTGGTGTTTTCTTTAACTTCTTCATGTACCCAAGTGGTATGAAATGGCACGTGAATTGCTTTTGCTCCAATTTCTAAAACAGGCAGCACATCAGACTTTACAGAATTACCAATCATTAAAAAATGCTCTGGTTTACAATCTAAGTTTTTTAATAATTTTGAATAATCAGTGCTTTTCTTATCACTCATCACTTCTACGTGATGAAAATGTTCTTCCAAACCAGATTTATTTAACTTCCGTTCTTGATCTAACAAATCTCCTTTAGTTGCTAAAACCAATTTATAATCACTATTTAAACTTTTTAAAAGGTTTTCAACACCATTTATTAATTCTATTGGCTTATTTAACATTTCCTTTCCTAAGGCTATTGTTTTGTTAATCAACTCTAGGTCTCCCGAATTGTTGGTAATTTCAGATACAGTCTCTATCATAGAAAGCATAAAACCTTTCACGCCATAACCGTATAATGGAATATTCCCAATTTCATTTTTAAACAGTACATTGTTTATTGATTCTTCAGGTAAATAAGCTTTCAATAAGTTACAAAACGCCTGTTCAGTTTCTCGAAAATAAGGCTCGTTTACCCACAAAGTATCATCTGCATCAAATGCAATAACTTTAACATCTCTCATTTAATTTCTCCTATTTTCTTAAATTATTATAAGCTTCCACAACGGCATTATGAGTAACCGTTTTATTTTGAAAATAATTAATTAAAAATTCTTTATCTGCTTCACTTGCACCCAATCCTTTTATAATATTTGTTAAATGCATTTTCATATGTCCTTTTTGAATTCCGGTTGTTGTTAAGGCTCTTAAGGCTGCAAAATTTTGAGCTAAACCTGCAACGGCTATAATTTGCATTAATTCTCTTGCTGAAGGTTTACCTAACATTTGCATTGCTAATTTTGATAATGGATGTAGTGACGTTAAACCACCAACAGTTCCCAAAGCTAAAGGAATTTCAATCCAAAATTTAAAAATACCATCTTCAATTGAAGCATTTGACAAACTTTTATACCTACCATCTTTTGAGGCATATGCATGAACACAGGCTTCAATTGCTCTAAAATCATTACCAGTTGCAATTACAACGGCATCTATACCATTCATTATACCCTTATTATGCGTCACTGCTCGGTGCGGCTCCACATTAGCAATTTGAACAGCCTGAACAAATTTTTGCGCTAAAAATTCAGAATTCTCAACGTATAAATCCTCTACTTTACAACTAACCTCAGCTCTTACCAAACATTCTGGAACGTAGTTTGAAAGAATACTCATAACTACGATTATTTCATCGTTTTCAAACTCTTTTGCTATGGCCTCCAAACAAGAATTAATAAAATTTGCGCCCATACTATCAACCGTTTCAAAAGAAACATGTAGTTGATAATAATTATTAAGTTCAGCAGTTTTATCTCGCAATTCAATAGCCAAAATACCACCTCCTCGCTTTCGCATGTTTTTGGTAATATTTTCAGTAGATTTTAATAAATCTTCTTTTTTTAAATCAAAATATTGTTGAAGTTCCTCTTTATCGCCTTCAAACATAAAATGTACTTGTCCAATTTTTACTGTTGAAATAACCTCAGCTTTAAAACCTCCTCTACTACTCCAAAATTTTGCTACTAAAGCAGCAGCAGCCACAACAGAACTTTCTTCTATAGCCATTGGTATGGTATAATCCTTTCCATTTATTACAAAATTTGGTGCAATTCCAAAAGGTAAATAATAGTTAGAAATAGTGTTTTCAATAAAATCGTCATGTAAATCTTGAATTTCTTTAGTATCGTTCCAATACTGTTTTAATATTTCTTTTGATTTAGAACTATTCCCGAAAAAATTTTCTATCAGCCAATCAATTTTTTCATTTTTTGAAAGTTTAGAAAATCCGTTAACCGTTTTTGACATATTTTAAGTTGTAATATATTACGGCAAAGATAATTGAATATTAAGATTATTTAACTAAACAATTTATCTTAAATTTTGTTAAAAACGGAACAAGTTGACATATTTCATCCTTTTTTTAACAAAATTTCCTTAAACTTGGCCTTTATTTTAAGAAACTATAATTCATGAAGAAATTTTTTTACCTACTTTTTATCATAACTTCCTTAGTAACAGCACAAAAAAAAAATATAGAAATCGATGAAATTTGGAATGGTACGTTTAGCACTCAACGTATGAACTCTTTAAATTCAATGAATGGTGATTATTATACACTATTAAATTATAATAGAACTACACAAAGTTCAACAATAGACAAATACAGCTATAAAACTTTAGAAAAAACAACTACAATTGTTGATGGTAAAGATTTACCTTATTTAAATACTTTTGAAAGCTACCAATTTAACAAAAACGAAACTAAACTGTTACTTTGCAAAGATTCTAAACCAATTTATAGACGATCTAGCTTAGGTATTTTTTATGTTTATGATATTGCTTCTAAAAGTTTACATTTAGTGGATGAAGAAAGAATTCAGGAACCTACATTTTCTCCAGACAGTAAAAAAATAGCCTATTCAAAAAATAATAATATTTATATTAAAAACCTTGAAACTAAAGAGCTAATACAGATAACTACAGACGGAAAAAAGAATGAAATTATAAATGGTATTAGTGATTGGGTGTACGAAGAAGAATTTGGCTTTGTAAAAGCTTTTGAATGGAGTAATGATAGCAATCACATTGCTTTTTTGAGATTTAATGAAAGTGAAGTCCCTACTTTTTCAATGGATATTACAGGTACAGATTTATACCCAACTCAACAAGTTTTTAAATATCCTAAAGCTGGAGAAAAAAACGCTGTTGTAACGCTTCATATGTATAATATAAATTCTAAAAAAACTTCAAAAATTGATTTAGGAGATTATGAATATATCCCAAGAATTAATTGGACAAATGACTCTAACATTTTAAGTGCAAGAACTTTAAATCGCCATCAAAATAATTTAAAACTATTTTTTATAAATGCTTTAACTGATGAAACCAAGGTTGTTTTAAATGAAACTGAAAAAGCATATGTGAATACTCATGACAACCTAATTTTCTTAAAAGATAATAGTTTTACATGGACTAGCGAAAAAGATGGATTCAATCATATTTATCTATATTCGAGTGAAGGAAAATTAAAAAATCAAATTACATCTGGTAACTGGGAAGTAACTAAATTTTATGGTGTAAACGAAAATAACAAAACACTTTATTATCAATCTGTTGAAGATGGATCAATTAATAGAACTGTTTATTCCATTAAATTAAATGGGAAAAATAAAAAACGCCTAACAAATTCTCAAGGTACAAATACTGCTTCTTTTAGTAAAAATAAAAACTATTTCATAAACACCTTTTCTGATGCAAATACACCAACAATTTATACTTTACATAATGGAAAAGGAGATCTATTAAAAGAAGTACTTAATAACAATGATTTACTTACTAAACTTAAAGCATATAAGATTAGTGAAAAAAAATTCTTTTCAGTTGAAACTAAGAATGGATCTTTTAATGCTTGGATGATAAAACCAATAAATTTTGATGCTAATAAAAAGTATCCCCTATTTATGACTCAATATTCTGGCCCAGGTTCACAATCTGTTAGTAATAGTTGGAACGATTATAATGATTACTGGTACCAACACCTTGCACAAAAAGGATATATTATTGTTTGTGTTGATGGTAGAGGAACGGGATTAAAAGGACGTGATTTCACAAAGGTTACTTATAAAGAACTTGGAAAATATGAAGTTTTAGATCAAATTCAATCTACTCAAGAATTAGCTAAACTCAACTACATTGACGAGAATAATATAGGAATTTGGGGTTGGAGCTATGGTGGTTTTATGGCTAGTAATTGCTTATTAAAAGGAAATGATACTTTTAAAATGGCAATAGCAGTTGCTCCTGTAACAAGTTGGAGGTTTTATGATAGCATTTATACAGAACGTTATATGCAAACACCGCAAGAAAACCCTTCTGGCTATGATGAAAATTCACCGTTAAACTTTGCACCATTGTTAAAAGGAAACTTTCTTTTAGTGCACGGTAGTGGAGATGATAATGTACATGTACAAAATACAATGCGCTTAACAAATGCCTTAATTGAAGCTAATAAACCATTTGAACAAGCCATTTATCCAGATAGAACTCATGGTATTTATAGAGGTAAAAATACAAGGTTACATCTTTATAATAAAATGACTATTTTTATCGAGAAAAATTTAGGAGAAAAAATAAAATAAATTTAATTATTAACCAACTAAGATAGTACTTTAGTAAAAGTAAAAATCTATTAAAATAACTTTTTAGAATATGAAAGAAATACCATTTAGAAAAACCCATCCAAAAGGTTTGTATACTTTATTTGCTACAGAAATGTGGGAAAGATTTAGTTATTATGGAATGCGTGCCTTATTGGTATTGTATTTAACAGCAGAACTTGTTAATGATGGTTTCGGTTTAAATAGAGAAGAAGCATTAGAAATGTATGCTATTTTTACGGGGTTGGTTTATTTAACACCAATTTTAGGAGGATGGATTTCTGATAAATATTTAGGCCAGCGAAAAACCGTTTATATAGGTGGGTTAGTAATGGCTGTTGGACAGTTTTTATTAGCTGCTAGTTCATTTTTAGATCATTCATTAGACACTGACTCTCGTTTATTTTTATTTCATTTTGGTTTAGGTGTACTTATTATTGGTAATGGTTTTTTCAAACCAAATATTTCTACAGTAGTAGGTTCTTTTTACAACGATAACGACCCAATGAAAGATGCTGGTTTCAACATTTTTTACTTAGGGATTAATTTAGGTGCAATTTTAGGAACATTTATAGCCGGTGGTTTAGGTGAAAGTGTAAACTGGGGGTATGGTTTTCTCGCCGCAGGTATTGGTATGATCGTAGGTGTACTTTGGTTAAACTATAGAGAAACTACTCTAGAGAACAATGGCTTACATGAAAGTGTTCCAGACGGCAAAATTAAACTAGATGGTAAAGATTGGTCTACAATATTAATATATTCTGTAAGTTTAATTTTAGGTACGTTAGCACTTATTTATGTTTGGGGATTTTTACCTGAAACCGCTAGAAGTTATATAACATACATTGGTTTTGCTGCAATCATAATAAGCTTATCCTTTATAATTTTTAAAGGAACAAATGGCTCAAACGAATGGAGTAGAATGGCTGTTATAATTGTACTAGCGCTTTTTAATATTGTTTTTTGGGCTGGTTTTGAACAAGCTGGTGGTACTTTTAGCTTGTTTGCAAAAGAAAATACTGATAGAGTTATGTTTGGCTGGGAAATGCCAGCAACTTGGTTTCAAAATGTAAATTCATTTGCTATTTTAATATTTGCAACATTATTTTCTTTAATGTGGCTCTGGTTAGATAAAAAAGGCTGGAACCCTCGTACTCCTGTTAAATTTGCTCTTGGATTATTTTTAGGAGCTTTAGGTTTTTGGGTAATGACACAAGCTTCAAATTTAGCTGATGCTGGAAATTTAGTTTCTCCTTGGTGGTTAGTTACCGTTTATACTTTATTAACTTTAGGTGAATTAATGCTATCTCCAATTGGACTTTCAATGATTACTAAATTAGCACCTGCTAAGTTAGTTTCTGTTGTAATGGGACTATGGATGGCAAGTTTTGCTGCAGGTAATTATATGGCCGGTATGCTAGAAAGCATTTTAGAAAAATATGATTTTGCATTGTATCCTTTTATTACAATGGTTATGCTAGGATCTGGAGTTGTACTTTTATTACTGTCTCCGTTTTTAAATAAAGCAATGAAAGGAATTCATTAAAATGGCAACCTTTTAAACATATATAATTATAATAAAAGCTCATACATTTAATTGTTTGGGCTTTTTACATATAAATTCAATTTAAAAAAATTAAAAAATGAGTACAGAAAAAAAAGATTTAGGGTTTATTGGACTTCTTAAATCGTTCACCCAACCATTTTGGATTGCTAGTGCAATGGAATTATTTGAACGTTGGGCTTGGTATGGTTTATTTGCTGTTTTAGCACTTTATTTAACAGGTTCTACAGATGAAGGCGCATTAGGATTTTCTCATATTGAGAGAGGGGAAATAATGTCTTATGTTACTTTTATTTTGTACTTATTACCTATTGTTACTGGTGCAATATCTGATAAAATAGGTTACAAATTATCTTTAATAATTGCTTACTTATTATTAGGAATAGGTTATTATTTTATGGGAGAAGTCACTTCATATTCTTCTGTTTTTATAATGTTTTTAATTGTAGCAATTGGAGCTGCAATGTTTAAACCTGTTGCCTCTGCAATTGTTACTAAATCTACCAATGAAACTAATTCATCTTTTGGATTTGGAGTATTTTATATGATGGTAAACATTGGAGGTTTTTTTGGACCACTATTTTCTGCTAAATTAAGAGATGAATATGGTTGGAGAATTGTATTTATCATGGCAACAGTAGCTATAGCTGTTAACTTAATAATAGTAATCTTCTTTTTTAAAGAACCAAATAGAGAAAAAAATGAAGATTCATTGGGAAAAACAATCATTAATTCTATAAAAAATATTATTGAAGCGCTTTCTGATATGAAATTGACCTTACTACTTTTAATAATGGTTGGTTTCTGGTTAATGTTTAATCAATTATTTTATACGTTACCAGTATTCATTGAGGAATGGGTTAATACAAAACCTCTATACGAAGCATTATCAAATTACGCTCCTACAATTGCTGAATTTTTCAAAAACAAACATGGTGGAATTAACCCTGAAATGGTTGTAAATCTTGATGCATTTTTTATTGTTATCCTACAAATGATTGTATCAACCATTATATTAAAATGGAAACCAATTAATGCTATGATGACTGGAATTTTTATTGCAGTTATTGGTATTGCTTTATCTTTTTACACGTCAAATGTATTCTTTACAATATTTGGTATATTAATTTTTGCAATTGGAGAAATGACTTCAAACCCAAAATTCTCTGATTATATAGCAAAAATCTCTCCTAAAGGAAAAGAAGCCCTTTATATGGGAACTTATTTTCTTCCAATTGCATTTGCAAATTTATTAACAAAATGGATTACTGGAGATTTATATCAAAATATGTCTGATAAAGTAGTTTTAATAAGAAAAGAGCTTTCAAACATTAATATTGAATTACCTGAAATAAGTGAAACATTTACAAAAAATGATTTTTACGCTCAAGCTGCTAATAAATTACAAATGACACAAGATCAAATGACACAACATGTTTGGGATAACTATCATCCTGGAAATATTTGGTACGTTATTGCTGTAATTGGTTTTTTAACAATTATTGGACTAGTACTTTATGATTACGTTATAAAAAAACAGTTAAAGAACGCAAGTAATTAACACTTTTCAATATGAACAAAGAAAAAAATGAATTTTTTGAAACCCAAGTATTAGGTCATCCATCAGGATTATTTGTATTATTTTTCACTGAAATGTGGGAGCGTTTTTCATTTTATGGAATGCGTGCTTTATTAGTACTATTCTTGGTAAGTTCCTTAGGAATTGGTGGTTGGGATTGGCCACGCGAAAATGCATTAGCATTATACGGAACCTATCTTGCACTGCTATATTTAACTCCAATTATTGGAGGAACTTTAGCTGATAAATACTTAGGAAACAGAAAAGCAATTATTATTGGTGCGCTTATTATGACACTTGGTCATGCAAGTATGGCCATAGAATCTAATCCAATATTTTTATACCTTGGATTACTTTTATTAGTAATTGGAACAGGTTTTTTTAAACCTAATATGAGTTCATTTATTTCTATTTTATATAAGGATTTTCCAGAAAAGAAAGATGGAGCCTACACCATTTTTTATATGGGTGTTAATGCCGGTGCCTTTTTAGGAATAATGCTTTGTGGTTATTTAGGTGAAATACTTGGGTGGAGCTGGGGATTTGGTTTAGCTGGTATTTTTATGCTATTAGGTTTATTACAATTTACCTTAGCACAAGGTATTTTTGGAGATGCAGGAAACAAGCCTAATGTTACAAACAAAAAAATTGAAGCTGATGATCATACAGAAATTGAAGATAAATTAAATCCGTTTACATTAATAGATAAAATTTTAATTGCAATTGTAGCTGTTTTTGGATTAACCTGGGTAATTAATGATCCTCTTTCAAAAATTGTAGATTTCAATATTTTAAGTGTTGGTGATTTTGATTTTTCTGGGCAAACAATTATTGTTGTTCTCATTTTATTTTTAGTACTAATTGCTACACGTATTGCAAGATATAGTACAATTACACGAGACAAAATGATTGCCGTAGTTGTTATTGCGTTTTTCATTATCTTCTTTTGGGCTTCATTTGAGCAAGCAGGTGGATCTATGAGTATTTTCGCAAAAGATTATACAAATAGAATACTTTCTGGTAATGCCGCATTTATATTCAATATTGTTGATGTTATAATAACTGTAGTACCTATTGCTTTAATTACATGGGTTTTATACTTACTATTTAAACAAACTTTTAAAAAGTATTTAATTTCTAATTTAATTTTAGGATTTAGTTTTGTACTGATATGGGCCATTGTTGGTTGGAAAATCTATAACAACTTTAATACTTATTCATATGAAGTTACTTATAACACGTATAAAATTTCTAAAACAACTGAAGATAAACCACAAGTAATAACTGCTGAAACAAAAGCTCCTGAAAATGCTATTATTACTAGTAAAACTGCGGTAATAAGGTCTTCAAATGAATTTTTAACTAACGATAAGCTTTCAATTATTGATATAGATAAAAAGGGTGTTAAATTTAAATATCTATCTGAAGATCAAGCCGCAAATGTAAATACAAGTATAAATGCAACTATAGTCCGAAAAAAAGAAAATGAAATTGAAATTCCGGCAACTTGGTTTTTAATTTTAAACTCATTATTTATTATTGCGTTTGCACCACTTTTTTCAAAATGGTGGGAAAGTAAATACAATCCCGCTCCTGCATATAAATATGCAATTGGATTGTTTCTTTTAGGTATTGGATTTGCATTTTTAGCTTTTGGAGCTACAGGAATTCCACAAGGAGCAACAACAGCCTCCGTAAGCATTCTCTGGCTCGTTCTAGCTTACCTATTCCATACTTTAGGAGAACTATGTGTTTCCCCTGTTGGTTTATCATATGTTAGTAAGTTAGTACCTGCACGTATGATTGCTTTTATGTTTGGTGTTTGGTATTTAGCATTGGCTATTGGTAATAAAGCTTCAGGAAAAATGGGTGCTATGATTGATATTATTACGGCTAAATATGATATAGCAACTTTCTTTTTAATTTTTACTTTTGTGCCTTTAATTATTGGTGTAATTGCTATTTTATTAAATCCAGTATTAAAAAAATTAATGCACGGAGTAAAATAAATTTATTAGAAAATTGTAATTTTGGCAACATATTTGCGTCAAAGAATTTATTACAAACTAAATTAAACAAATAAATATGAAGAAATTTTTAATACTTTCAATAACATTATTTACTATTTCTCTTTCAGCTCAAGAAATTAACTGGATGAGTTTTGAAGAAGCAATAACTGCTCAAAAAGAATCTCCAAAAAAAATATTTATGGATGCTTATACAGTTTGGTGTGGACCTTGTAAAATGTTAGATAAAAATACCTTTCACAATAAAGATGTTGCTAAATATGTAAATGAGAATTATTATGCAGTAAAGTTTAATGCTGAAGGAAATGAATCTATTAATTACCAAGGAAATAAATTTGAAAACCCAAATTTTAATCAAAATACAAAAGGTAGAAATAGCTCACATGAGCTGTCTAATCATTTTAGTATTAGAGCATACCCTACCATTCTATTCCTAGATGAAACTGGAAATCTTATTGCTCCTTTACCAGGGTATAAAACTCCAAAACAATTGGAAATTTATTTAAAGTTGTTTAAAACTGATGATTATAAAAATATAACAGCACAAGATGATTGGAAAAATTATCAAGATAAATTTAGTTATGAATTTATAGATTAATTAAATTATTCTTTCAAAATAAAAGCTCCTTTTTGCATAGTATTGTAAAAAGGAGTTTTCTTTTTATTACAAGTACTTTCCCAATTTTTAATATAACTGCTATAATTACTTGCGTCTGTTACAATTACTTTAGGTTTATGCAATTTTAACAATCTTTCTAAATTAATTTTAGGTGAATTTTGTAAAATTATAACAGAAGGTTTTACAGATGAAAAATTATAAATACCTAAACTGTCTACTACCAATATTTTTTCATTTTTAAATTCATAATAATTTTTCGGGTTCCTATTTTTAAAATCTTCGGTTAAACCAATTTTCAACAAATAAGGTTTCAAATTATAATTAAACTTAACTGAATCTAAATTGGAATACACCTCCAATTTTTTCCCAAACCTACTAGTTAAAATATTTCTTCTACTTTCATTAAAAACAATAAACTCATTAGTAGTTTCAAGTTTATAACGTTCAACTATTAAAACACATTGAATGCTAATAAACAATAACAAGGTTGAAATTACTCTGTAGAAACTCATTTTTTCAGTGTATTTAAAGAAAACAACCATAAAAGCATAAATAGCAATCATTAGTACCAATGAAATTGAAATATTATCAATAATAAATACTTGTTTACTCCCAATCCATTCAACAAAATTGTTTAAATATTTTAATATTTCTATAAAAATATCCGCCAAAGTTTGTGGCAATAAATTAAATAACCCCAAAATAATCACAAAAATACCATAGATAAGAAGAACTCCTAAGAATGGGATTATTACCAAATTAGAAATGAAAAATAGACCAGGAAATTGATGAAAATAAAATATACTTAAGGGTAAAACACCTAACTGAGCCGCAAAAGAAACCGTTAGTAATTGCCAGATCTTTCTTAAAAACCAATTTTTTGGAATTATTAAATTATATAATTTTGGTTGAATCCAAACTATTGAAAACACAGCCAAATAGCTCATCTGAAACCCAACCTCAAAAAGATAATAGGGATTAAATAACAACAGAAAAAACATTGAAATAATTAAAGTATTGTATGTATTAGTTGGCCTATTCAAATGCATTCCTATAGATAATGCTGTAAACATTGAAACAGCTCTTACAACCGAAGCTGACAAACCCGCTACAATAGCAAAAGCCCATAATAACATTATTATGAGTACACTTGAAATTAGCTTTCCATTTTTAATTCTATGCAATGGTTTAAATAAAAATGTTAAAATCATTAAAATAATTCCAATATGTAAACCCGAAACTGCTAAAATATGTATGGCTCCAGCATTTGAATAACTCTCTATTAAATCCTTTGAAATTGATTGTCTTTGCCCAAGTAATAAGGCGTTTATAACGGCTAATTCATTATCTTTAAAACCATAATTTACCAATGAATTATTAATAGCCTCTCTTAATTTACCAGCCATACCTTTAATAGAATTCACCTTATTAGAAATTAACAAGTACTCATTGTTATTTATAAATACCTGATGATGAATTTGTTTATTTTCCAAATACTTTTTATAATCAAAAGCATACGGATTTAAAGGTTTATTTATTTCCAAAAAAGGTGCATCAATTAAAACAAAATCATCAACATTTAAGTTAATTACGCTTTTACTTTTTTTAAGATTTAAAACAATTTTACCTTTGGTTTTAAATCCATCATAAGTTGTAATTTCCGTAATGTACCTATTATAATTCCCTGTAGATTTAAGAACCTCTCTGATATATAAAACAGCTGTTTTATTGGTTTTAGCTTTAAAATTTAGGGTATTGGAATAATGATTACTCTTATTCAATTGATTTCCTAAAATTATTGAGGAAACACCAATAGTAATTATTAAAAGGAATGAAAAAAACGTATAAAAAACTGAAGGTTTAAGTTTCTTAAATGAAATAATATAAAATACAGAAAGAATTACAAACAACCCAATACTCATTATTATTAAACTATAGGAATTAATTGAAAAATAATGACCAATTAAAATACCAATAGTTAATAATAAAGTTAATTGTACAGGAACAAACTTTAAAAATTTAATCATAGCTTGATAAAGCTACGAAAAAAAATTAAACAAGTTTTTTTGAATTCACTTCTGAACTAAGCAATTCATTTTCAATAAGTAACAAAAGTTACAAAATGACTTATATCATAATAGCCTAGTCCCTTAACGCTTAATTTTGATAGAAACCAACTTAGATTAATATGAAAAAACTAATATTCAGTTATTTAGCTATTATTTTTATAGGGATTAATTCATTTGCACAAGAAATTTCTCCGTATATAAAAGTTTCCGAATCTACAGAAAGTATTGACCATATTTCAGAAAAAATAATTAACGTTCTAAAAAGTAGTTCTTTTGAAATTTTAGGAATTTACACCCCTTCAAATAAAAAATCTTTAAAGGTAATTGCATTTACAAATAAAGACCTAAAAAACACCGTTATTAAAATTAAAGATAGAGGAGCTCTAGCAGCTATATTCAAGATTGGATTGGTTACTCAAAACGGTAAAACAACAATATCTTACACAAACCCAGATTACATTTTAAGAGCCTACTTAAATACAAATTATAATAACTTTAAACCTGTTTTTACAAAATTCAGTTCTGAGTTAAAAACCTGCCTATCTATAATTGGAAATGAGTTTAAACCATTTGGAGGTACCGTTAAAGCTTCTAAATTAGGAAAATATCATTATAAAATTATGATGCCCTATTTCACCGATCCTATTACTTTAAATGAGTTTACTTCTTTTGAAGAGGGTTTGAAAATAATTAACTCTAATTTAAGCTCTAAAAATAATAACACAACTCAAGTTTATAAATTAATTTATTCAAAAGAAAAAGTTGCCGTTTTTGGAATAGGCTTAAAAAACCCTGAAGATGGAGAAGCTTATTTTTTACCCAAAATTGGAGAAGCTCACGCAGCAGCCTTGCCATATGAAATTATTCTTCAAGGAAAAAAAGCTACAATGCTTCATGGAAAATACAGAATTGCATTGCATTGGCCTGAATTAACTATGGGAACTTTTATGAAAATTATGAGTACTCCAGGAGATATTGAAGACACCCTAGAATCCATTTGTAAAGAAAAAAGTATTTATTAATTCAATAATTTCAATTACTCCAAGACAATTTATAGTTTTGGGGTAGTTGAAACAATTAATTTTGCTGCTTTTGTTGAAGCTCCCACTCCTCCTAATTTTTTTTCAAGATCATAATAATCTAAAAACATTTTAGAACGTTCAGAATCATTTAGAATTTTTTTCATTTCAATTTCTAAATTAGATTTATTAAAATCTTCTTGAATCAATTCTTTAACTACTTCTTTATCCATTATTAAATTTACTAAAGAAATAAACTTTAAGTCTATTAATCGTTTTCCAATTTGGTAAGATAACCAACTGGTTTTATAACAAACTACTTCCGGAACCTTTAAAAGTGCAGTTTCCAAGGTAGCCGTTCCTGAAGTAACCAAAGCCGCGTAAGAAATTGATAATAACTCATATGTTTTATTACTAATAAATTTCACATTTTCATCAGTAATAAACTGTTTATAAAAATCATATTCTTGGCTTGGAGCTCCGGCAATTACAAACTGGTAATCTTGAAATTTCTTAGCTACTGAAAGCATTATTGAAAGCATTTTTTTTATTTCTTGCTTTCTACTTCCTGGTAACAATGCAATTATAGGCTTATCAGATAAATTATGTTGTTTTTTAAACTCAATTTCATGAATCTTTTTTCTATTAGCAATAGCATCCAATAAAGGATGCCCCACAAAATTAACATTATAATCATACTTTTTATAAAAATCTTTTACAAAAGGTAAAACAACATACATTTCATCTATATCTCTTTTAATATCTTTTACCCTTCCAGGTCTACTTGCCCAAACTTGTGGTGAGATATAATAAACGGTTCTAAATTTATTTATTTTGGCCCATTTTGCTATTCTAAGATTAAATCCTGAATTATCAATAAATATAATTTTATCAGGATTAAATTTTAAAATATCCTTTTTACAGAATTTTATAAAACTAAAAATTTTTGAAAGGTTTGTAATAATCTCTGCAAACCCCATAAAAGCTCTTTCTTTGTAATGACTTACCAAGGTACCACCAACTTCTGCCATTAAATCACCTCCCCAAAAGCGTATTTCAGCTTTTAAATCTTGTTCAAATATAGCTTTCATTAAATTAGACCCGTGCAAATCTCCTGAAGCCTCTCCAGAAATAATATAATATTTCATGTGTTTAAATTTTTATTATAATAGGTAACACATGCTGCTCACTATTAATAATTCCCTTATGTGTAAAAATTATAAATACTTGTTTCAAATTACCCCAAAATATTCAATAGCAACACTAAAAAAGCGACTAAAAATGTTTCTATAAGCACACCTCTTGCTCTATAAATTTGTTTTTTCTTCAAAAACACGAAAAACACGAAAAAATTAGCTAGAGCACCAAGCATTAATACTTTCCCTCCTAAATCACCTTCTTTTATTAATTCTAAACTTCTATTAAAGTTAAATTTTGAAAATAATTCAATAAAAATATATGAACCAATAAGTGTAGCTACAATAGCAACTAAAAAACCAATTAAAATTTCCTTTTTCATGCGTCTAAATTTTTATTTATATTATTATCATTCAATGTTTAGCATTAATCATTTCAATATAAATCAAAATTAGACATGCTTATTTCTATAAATTCCAATTATTCAACTTTTGAATAAAATGATGTGCAGTTAAATCAAATTGCACAGGAACCAAGGAAATGTAATTATTTGCCAACGCCCATTCATCTGTATCCTCTCCTTTATCCATATTAACAAATTCACCTGTTAACCAATAATAAGTTTTTCCTTGCGGATTTACACGTTTATCAAACTCTTCCACCCAATTAGCACGTGCTTGTCTACAAATCTTAATACCTTTAAAGCTTTCACTATTTGGGAAATTTGCATTTAGTACAACACCTTCAGGCAAACCATTCTTTAAAACATTTAAAACTATTTGTTTTATATAAGGTTTTAAAGGTTCAAAATTTGCGTTCCAAGAATAATCTAACAATGAAAAACCGATGGCAGGTATTCCTTCTATTCCTGCTTCTACTGCCGCGCTCATTGTACCAGAATAAATAACATTAATTGAAGAGTTAGAACCATGATTTATTCCAGATACACAAATATCTGGTCTTCTATCTAAAATTTCACTAACTGCTAACTTTACACAATCTACAGGAGTTCCCGAAGATTTAAATTCTTTTTGCGAACCACTATCTAACTTTATTTCATTACAATATAACGTTTCATTAAGTGTAACAGCATGTCCCATACCACTTTGCGGCCCTTCTGGAGCAACCACAACAACGTCTCCAATTTCGTTCATTACTGAAATTAATGTTCTTATTCCTGGAGCTGTAATACCATCATCATTGGTTATTAAAATTAATGGTCTTTTCTTCATAATTCAAAATTTAAAAACAAATTTACTACATTTTATTTGGTTTGAATAAATTAAATTTTAACATTTTATAGTGATAAAACTGTAGTAATTTTAATTATTATTGTACGCCTTTATTATCAATAATTAAATTGGATATAAACTTAGTTTTATTATTTAATTGAATGATATTCTAGAAAAAACTCAAAGCATTTCGTAAGATTTATAAAAAAATGTTAATTTAGGCACATAATAGATATGTTGGCACTATTTTAGTTATATTAATATCAACATTTATATATAATTTTGACAAGAAAGACAATGATGAAAAAATTAAATTTTTTATTACCAGTACTTGCAGTAATAATGCTTTTAACAAGCTTTATAAGGTTAGAAAATACTGATCCAAAGGATAAAGCTTTAATAACAATTTTAAATTATGTTTTAACGCAGTGGCATTATGAACCAAGGGAAATTAATGATGATTTTTCAGAAAAAGTTTATGATAATTTTTTAGAACGTTTAGATCCTTCTAAAAGATATTTCTTGCAATCTGATATTGATGAACTTTCTAAATATAAAAAAGACATAGATGATCAAATTAAAAAAGAAGATTTAACCTTTTTTAATTTGGCGATTGAACGTTTTAACCAACGTTTTGAAGAATCTAAAACCTACTACAAAAATATTTTATCTTCCAAAATAGATTTTGACTCAAAGGAAACATTAAATGTTGATTATAAAAAAGTTAATTTCCCAAGCAATCAAAACGAATTAATTCAACGCTGGGGTAAATTAATGAAATTTAGCACTTTAACACGTATTTATGACAAAGTTCAAGAAGAAGATGATAAATTAAAAAAGGATGATACTTATAAAATAAAATCATTTTCAGAACTTGAAATTGAAGCTAGAAAATCTACCTTATCAAATATGGATGAATATTTTGTTAGATTATCAGAATTAGAACGTTCAGACTGGTTTTCAACTTATATAAATTGTATTTCAGAATTATTTGATCCTCATACAACTTATTTTGATCCAATTACTAAAAAAGGATTTGATCAAAGTATTTCAGGTAAACTAGAAGGAATTGGTGCTAGACTTCAAAAAAAGAATGAATACACCAAAGTGAGTGAATTAGTTAGAGGTGGACCTGCTTGGAAACAAGGTGAATTAGAAGCTGAAGACTTAATATTAAAAGTTGCTCAGGGTGATGAAGAACCTACTGATATTGTAGGTATGAGATTAGACCACGCTATAGAATTTATAAAAGGAAAAAAAGGAACAGAGGTAAAATTAACTGTAAAAAAAGTTGATGGTTCTATAAAAATAATATCAATAATAAGAGATGTTGTTGAATTAGAAGAAACCTTTGTTAAATCAAGCGTAGTAAAAAAGGATGGTAAGAAATTTGGAATTATAGACTTACCAAAATTTTATATAGATTTTGACGAAAAAAATTATAGAAATTCAACTACAGATATGACTCAAGAAATTGATAGGTTGAAAAAAGAAAATATAGATGGTTTGGTTATAGATTTAAGAAATAATGGAGGTGGATCATTAAAAACAGCCATTGAAATTTCAGGTTTATTTATTAATCAAGGACCTGTTGTACAAGTAAAATATAGAGATAAAGAAGCCGAAGTAAAAAAAGATACAGACTCAAAAATACAGTGGGATGGACCTTTAGTTGTTTTAGTGAATGAATTATCTGCATCTGCTTCAGAAATTTTTGCTGCCGCCATGCAAGATTATAATAGAGCTGTTATTATTGGAGGAACGCAAACATATGGTAAAGGAACCGTTCAAAGTGTTCTTGATTTAAACAGATATCATAATTTAAATGAAGATCTTGGAGCCTTAAAAATTACAATTCAAAAATTTTATAGAATTAATGGAGGTTCAACTCAATTAGAAGGAGTTCATTCTGATATTGTACTACCAAGTAAATTTTCATATATGGAAATTGGTGAAAGAGATTTAGAAAACCCATTAAAATTTGATAAAGTGCCGCAAGCTTCATATGCCTTGTGGAATAAATATGACAACTTTAATACAGTTATTAATAATAGTAAAAAAAGAATTGCTGACAATAAATATTTTAAATTGATTGATGATAATGCTAAATGGTTAAAAAAATCTCAAGATGATTCTATAATCTATTTAAATTATGACAATTATAAAAATGATATAGAGATACATAAAAAAGAATCAGACAAGTTTAGTGCAATTAAAGATTACACAACAAACCTAACTTTTCAATCTCCTTTATATGAGCAAACCCTTGAAAAAGATGATGAAGATTTATCTGAAAAACGTGAAATCTGGCATAAAAACTTAAAAAAAGATATTTATGTTGCTGAAGCTTTAAATGTATTGGATGATTTAAAATTGAAGCCAAAGTATCATTTAGTAAAAAATTAATTTTAAAAAGTTGTAACTTTATATTTATAAAGACAAACTATTGAATACAAAAACAAATTCACTTTCAAAATTAGCACTCCAGAAGTTTAAAAAAAGCACTACTGGAGTGTTTAGTTTTTGGTATATTATTTTGTGTGGATTTATAGCTATTTTTGCCTATATACTTGCGCCAGACAATAGCAGTAATGCAAATCAAATGCATTTAGAAATTCACTCTAAAAAACCTGGGTTTGAAGTGTTAATGCTTACGCTTCCTACAAAACGTGTTGATGATCAACCTTTTTTTAATAAATTTCTATATGGTAAAAAACAACCAATTACGGAAATACCAATCTCCCATTTTAAAATTTCAAACAATAGTTTAACCATTTTTCCTTATACTGAAATTGGCTCAAAAAACATATCTAAATTGTACCCCATTTCAATATTTGAAGGGAATGAAATTACTAATTATATAAAAACAAAAAAATTCTATTTAGGAACCGATAAATATGGAAGAGATTTATTAAGCAGAATGATTATTGGAACCCGAATTTCATTTTTTATTGGGTTTATCGCTGTTTTTATATCTTTAATAATAGGAATTTCTATAGGTGCAATAGCCGGGTATTTTGGTGGTAAAGTAGACGCTTTTATAATGTGGATTATTAATATAACGTGGTCAATACCTACACTGCTTCTTGTTATTGCAATAACACTTGCTCTTGGAAAAGGATTTTGGCAGGTTTTCATTGCCGTGGGTTTAACAATGTGGGTTGAAGTTGCACGTGTAGTTAGAGGACAAATTATGAGTGCCAAACAAATGCAATATGTTGAAGCTGCCAAAGCTCTAGGTTTCTCAAATTATAGAATCATATTTAACCATATACTTCCAAATATTATGGCTCCTGTTATTGTTATATCGGCCGCTAATTTTGCCGGTGCAATTTTAATTGAAAGTGGCTTAAGTTTTTTAGGTATTGGAGCGCAACCTCCCACTCCATCTTGGGGAGCTATGATTAAGGACCACTATAGCTATATAATTCTAGGAAAGGCATATTTAGCCGTTATTCCAGGTTTAGCAATAATGAGTTTAGTAATGGCTTTTATGTTAATAGGTAATGCCTTACGTGATGCTTTAGACGTGAAAAATTAGTTGTCCATAATTTCTTTTTACCATTCCTTCAACTATAAAACAAGCTTTAAATTTAAAAGAAATATTAAAATAAAACAGCTTTTTATAATTTATAAAGATAAACAAACAGCTCATCCAATCATTATATTTTTATTTAATTACCAATTTTATATTTATAAAGTTTGAAGTACAAAAAACTTAATTATCAATTAAAATTACTCCATTACCACTTAAATACCAAATAGTTAAACAACTGCTTCACATTAAATAATATTTCGAATTTTAATAATCTCAAAAAAAGACCATCCTACTTATTTCACCCACTTTAAAAATTAACTTAAAAACTTTTTCACCTTTAAGAAGGTAACAATTAATCTATTTTTTTGATATACAAATAAGCATTATAAATTATTAATGTAGCTATTAACAAAAATCAAATTTCATTATGAAAAAATTAAGCATTCTTATTTTTTTTGTGTTTGTAACCACTAGTTACTCACAAAATATTAGCAATAACGCGAGCAGAAGTAATACAACCTCTTCTAAAGCACAAGACCATAACGCAAGTAGAAGTAATACAACCTCTTCTAAAGCACAAGATCACAACGCGAGCAGAAGTAACACAACCTCTTCTAAAGCACAAGATCACAACGCGAGTAGAAGTAATAAAACTTCTTCTAAAGCACAAGACCATAACGCGAGCAGAAGTAACACAACCTCTTCTAAAGCACAAGATCACAACGCAAGTAGAAGTAACACAACCTCTTCTAAAAAATAGTGGTTCAATAATACTAACAAAACCTAAAAAATAAAAAGCAGATAAAAAAAAGAAATTAAAGTTTAAAAGACCTCCTTGTTAAGAAGCTCTTTTTTATTCAAAATCATGTAAATTAGCAATCTGAAAAATTATATATGGATTTCGAAGTTACTTTTAACACAAAATGGTCAGATTTTGACCCAAACAGACATATGCGCCACACTGCATATAATGATTATGCCGCCGAAGTAAGAGTTAGATATTTTCAAGAACACGGCTTATCTATTAATGAATTTGCGAAGTTAAATATTGGACCAATTCTTTTTAAGGAAGAAACTTCTTTTTATAAAGAAATTAATATTGGAGAAAACATTACAGTTCATATGGAATTAGAAGGTGTTTCTAAAGGTATTGAACGCTGGAGATTTAACCATCAAATTTATAATAAAGATGGTATTTTATCTGCGGAAATTAAAGTTTACGGAGCTTGGATTGATTTAATAAAAAGAAAATTAACCTCTCCACCTGCTGATTTTGTGAAAATTTTTGAAGGATTACCTAAAACGGAAAACTTTAAAGAAATTCCGCTAAAAAGTGAGAAATAGAAAAACTATTTACATTGTTTTAACTTTAATATTTTCAGTTGGATTTTATCTATATGATAATTTTTCAACTGAAGATTTTATAGAAACAACAAAAGAAAAAACTTCCAATATAAAATTAGATCTTTCTCCAACTTCAACTACTGGTCAAATTATAGAACATGCCTTTTATAAACTTTCATATAGCGAAAAAGATGAACAGGCAGAATGGGTAGCCTATCAATTAAAAGACGAAGATATTTCTTCTTCAAACTTTAAACGTCCATATTTTATAAAAGACCCTAAAGTTTTAACCAAAAGTGCTCATTATAAAAATTATTCAAAATCAGGTTTTGATAAAGGTCACCTTTGTCCTGCAGGAGATAGAAAATTTTCAAAATTAGCTTATAATGAAACATTTTTAACCAGTAATATATCTCCTCAAGAGCATAAATTTAACGCTGGTATCTGGAACCGTTTAGAACAAAAGACAAGGTATTGGGCAAAGAAATACAAAAGTGTTTATGTTGTAACTGGTGGTGTTTTAAAAAACACTTCAAAAACAATTGGAAGTGAAAAAATTACAGTCCCTAATTATTTTTACAAAATTATTTTAGACTATCAAGAACCAGAAATAAAAGCAATTGCCTTTTTAATTCCTCATAAGGAATCAAAGAGTGCTCTATATAAATTTGTAACTTCTATTGATGAAATTGAAAAAATTACAGGCATTGATTTTTTCCCTAAACTAGAAGATTCCTTAGAAAACAAATTAGAGAAATCTTCTAACTATTCCAATTGGATTTTTAGATAAACAAGATTTCAAAATTATAAAGGTTAACTAACTTTACAATAATATGTTTAGTTGTTAGTACTCACTATTTTTTCTAACTCTAACCTTTTAAATCCAGACATATCTAAATTCACTAAAGAATTAATAATTAGCTAACTATTAATTTAGATAATCTAGGTGGACTTTATAAAACATTTAACTCAAAACCGTAAAAAAAGGCTTTCTAATTAAGAAATAAACTTTTAATGGTAACATTTTTAAGTACTTGTTGATATAGTAGTAAAGAAACAAACTATAAAAACAACTATTATGGAAACTAAATTATTAATCTCAGCTTTTTTATTAATTTCAACAATAGTTATTTACAAACTTCAAAAAAGGCTTTGATCACTTAACAGTTATAGAATGAATAAAGTAGAATTAACTGGCTCTTTTACAAAAGATACAAGCAATTGAAATTCTTCTAAAAATGTTTCGAAACTAAACCCGATGGGACTAAAGCTACAGATTATAATTGCTCTGGACGCACTCTGGACGTACTCTGGACGTAATAAATGAAAACATTAAATAAACAATTATCTATATAATTTAGTTTGTAGAGATCTATTTTAATAACCTTTATTTTAAATACAAAAAAAAAGAGTTGACTTTCATCAACTCTTTTTTTTATATTAAAATCTTATTTTTAATTCCAGAACATTGAATATAATGCAACTAAAATTAACATTATTGCAAAGGCTCCAATATTAAATAATGGACTTGTTTTAAACAATTCTTTTGTAATTTCAATTGCTTTTTCATCATCCTTCCCTTTATGTTGAATTAAACTAGTAATAATAATTACAACCATAGTTAAAACAGCGGTTAAACCCATTTGGTCCATCCAAGGCATTGAAGTAGCTTTAAAAGCTAAAGCAATTGGAATAGAAACTAACGCTCCAATAATTGCTGCTTTGTTTGTTGTTTTTTTCCAGAATAAACCTAAAATAAATACGGCTAAAATACCTGGACTTACAATTCCTGTATACTCCTGAATAAATTGGAAAGCTTGATCAATTCCTCCTAAAAGAGGAGCCATAATACAAGCAATTATTAAAGCAACACCAGCAGAAATTCTACCCATATTTACGGTAGCTTTATCACTAGCATTTTTATTGATATATTGCTTATAAATATCCATCGTAAAAATTGTTGACGTTGAATTTAACATTGAAGCTAATGATGATACAATAGCCGCTGTTAATGCTGCAAATGCAATTCCTTTCATACCTGTTGGTAAGAATTGTAATAACCAAGGATACGCTTTATCTGCTTGATCTAATGATGGTAGGTTTTTTAAACCAGCTTCACCTAAACGAGCCATAATTTCAGGATCATTTACCATAACCCAAGCAGCAATACCAGGAACCACTACAATTACAGGAATTATTAATTTTAAACCTGCAGCTAATAAAATACCTTTTTGAGATTCTTTTAACGATTTAGCAGCTAAAGTTCTTTGAATTATATATTGGTTGAAACCCCAGTAATAAAAGTTTGCTACCCATAAACCTCCTACTAAAACTCCTATACCAGGCAAGTTGTTATATTCAGGGTTAGATTCATCTAAAATCATTGCAAATCTTTCAGGAGCAGCTTCATAAACTTTACTTATTCCGGCTAACACACCTTCTCCACCTGATACTGTATTTAAGGCTAAATATGTTGTTACTAAACCACCTAATACCAAGAAAATAACTTGAATAACATCTGTCCAAGCCACTGCTGAAAGCCCTCCATATAAAGAGTAAGCAGCTGCAAACAATGCCAAACCAATTACACCATACATCATAGGAACTCCCATAATTGTTTCTAATGCTAATGATCCTAAATATAATACAGAAGCAAGGTTAACAAATACATAAAGAGCAATCCAAAATACAGCTAAGATAGTTTTTAAGTTTGTTGAAAATCGTTTTTCAACAAATTCAGGTATTGTATATAATCCTTTTTCAATAAAAATTGGTAAAAAATACTTACCAACTATTATTAATGTTATGGCCGCCATCCATTCGTAAGAAGCAATTGCCAAACCTAGAGCAAATCCAGACCCTGACATTCCTATAAATTGTTCTGCAGAAATATTGGCTGCAATTAAACTTGTTCCAATAGCCCACCAAGGTAAAGATTTACTTGCCAAAAAGTAATCTTCAGCATTTTTTTCATGTCCTTTTTTATCTCTAGATACCCATAAACCTACCCCTAAAATAAGAACGGCATAGGCTATAAAAATGACGTAATCTAAAATTCCGAAAGTTGTTGTCATAATAATATATAAATTTAGTTTATTGTTGATTATAAATTAATTCCTAACTTATACTAATTACAAATATCAATTATATCTCATCTTTAAAAAGACACTATTGAATTATTTTGTATGAGTTATGGTTTAATTTGGTTAATTATTTGGTTTCACTTATTGATGTTCCTCCACAAGGGTTGGCCTCAAATGCTGTTAACTTGATATTAAACTTATCAAAATATGCTTTTTCAGCTGCTTCAGAAAACTCTTTAACAGCGTCTTCTTTAATTATGTTAATAGTACAACCACCAAAGCCACCACCCATCATACGAGAACCAATTACTGAATCATAATTTTTAGAAAAATCAACTAAAAAGTCTAATTCATCACAACTTACTTCGTATAATTTTGAAAGCCCTTCATGAGTTGCATACATATTTGCACCCATTTCATCAAGTTTGTTGTTTTTTAAAGCTTCAACAGTATCTAACACACGAACTTTTTCATCAACTACATAAGAACATCTATTATATGTAACATCATCTAAAATTCCTTTAAACTCAGTTAACATTTCAGGAGAAACATCTCTTAAAGATTTTACTTCTGGATATTTCTTAGCTATTGTTTCTACACCAGCTTCACACATGGCTCTTCGCTTATTGTATTCACCATCTGCTAAATTATGAGAAACATTGGTATTTAATAACAATATTTTATAAGGCTTAATTGTAATTGGAACATATTCATATTCTAATGATTGGCAATCTAATAAAATTACATGTCCATCTTTACTCATTACAGATGCAAATTGATCCATAATTCCACATTTAGTTCCAACATAATTATGCTCAGCCATTTGACCAATTTTAACCATTTGTAACCTTGTTAAACCTAAATCAAATAATTCATTCAAACCAAATGCTAAACCACATTCTAATGCTGCTGAAGAACTAATACCTGAACCTACAGGAATATTACTATCCAATGTACAATCAAAACCTTCAATTTTATCAGTTAACTCCTGAATACCAGAAATTACACCTAAAATGTAATTTGCCCATTGTTCTTTACTTGGTTTAACATCTTTTAAACTGAAAGAAAAGTCTGTGTTAAAATTAGCACTGTGAACTGTACACTTATCAGCACTACCATTCTTTCTAAATTTAAATTTAATTATTTTGTCAATTGCGGTAGGCAATACAAATCCGTTATTATAATCTGTATGCTCTCCAATAATATTAATTCTACCAGGAGAATCAACTACTAAATCGTATTCTGTAGCCATAATACTTTATATTTTTATTAATTTGGTTTAATTTTTATAATGCTCTTAATTTATCAGCCGCAAATTCTGCTGTGATATCTCGTTGAGGCATTGCAAACATTTCGTAACCTACCATAAATTTCTTAATTGTTGCAGATCTTAATAATGGTGGGTAAAAACTCATATGCCAGTGCCATTCTTCATAATCACCACCATCTGTTGGTGCTTGGTGAATACCTGCTGAATATGGGAATGATGTATCAAACAATTTATCAAATTTTTGAGTTAAAGTTTTTAACTGCTCAGCAAAATCTTCTTTTTGCTTATCTGATAATCCTTTAATATTATTCATTTGTTCTTTTGGTACAATCATAGCTTCATAAGGCCATTTTGCCCAAAACGGAACCAAAGTAACAAAACTATCATTTTGAGATATTATTCTTGTTCCTTCTTCTAATTCTTGTTCAATATATGCTTGTAGTAAACTTTTACCATTCTTTTCAAAATATTCTTTTTGAGATTCAGTTTTATGTTGAATTTCAGAAGGAATTGAGTGTTGCGCCCAAATCTGACCATGTGGATGTGGGTTACTACATCCCATAATTGCACCTTTATTTTCAAATATTTGGATGTAATTTATTTCAGGTAAACTTCCAAGTTCTGTATATTCTTTTTGCCAAGTTTCAACAACATCTATTAACGCTGGTATTTCCATATCTGGAATTGTTAATGAATGATTTGGTGAAAAACAAATTACTTTACAAATTCCATTTTCTCCTTCAGCTTTCATTAAACCTTCATTGTATTGAAAATTTGGAGTTTCTTTTAAAAGTGCTCCAAAGTCATTTGTAAATACATTAGTGCTTTTATAATCTTCATTTACCTCTCCACTAATTCTAGAGTTAGTTGGACATAAATAACATTCTGGATCGTATGCTAATTCTTCTTTTTTAGCATTGGTTTCTGTTTTACCTTGCCAAGGTCTTTTATTTCTATGTGGAGAAACAAGTACCCATTCTTTTGTAAGAATATTATATCTTCTGTGTGGATGATCTTCTAAAAACGAATTCATAATAAGTTTGGTTTAATTTATTTTATAATTTATTGTAAATATCAAATTCAACAGTCTTTAAATTTCAAACTTCTCTTCCAACCTTACTCTAGCCTCTTAAAGTTCAAAGACTTATTAATAAACGTCAAATTTACATTTATTTTTTATATTTTAAAAATTTTATGACTAAAAAGTATTTAATTTAGAGCTCAAAATTGGAGCCTTTCGCAATAAAAGCATCAAATTTATCCTTATTAAACATATATAAGAAAGCTCCTTTCTTGGAACTACTCTTATCTTTCTCTCCTGTTTTTGTTAAAATATCAAACGAAAGTATCTTTTTTCTAAAATTTCTATCGTCCAATTTTCTTTGATAAACACATTCATACAATGTTTGTAATTGTGGAATTGTAAATTTTTCAGGTAATAATTCAAATCCTATAGGCTGATGAGATGCTTTAGCTCTTAATCTCTTAAAAGCATCATCTACCATTTGTCTATGATCTAATATTAAATCTGGTATATCATCAAAATCAAACCAATGAGCATCATACTTTTCTACACTTTTTAATTCAAAATCGCTAATACGAATTAAACTAAAAAACGCTACAGAAATAACCCTTTCACCAGGATCCCTATCTACTTTACTATAAGTTTGTAACTCTTGAAGATAATTATTTTCAAGACCAGATAACTCCAATAAAATTTGTTTAGCTGCATTATTAAGGCTTAAGTTATTTTTTATAAATGCACCAACAAGAGACCACTCACCTTTAAGAGGCTCTACCTTTCTTCTAAAAAGTAGTAATTTTAACTTTTCAGAATCAAATCCAAAAATAATACAATCAACTGCCACTAATATCTTTTCTTGACCCTTATAAATAAGTGACGAATCCAATAAATTCATAATTTTATTTTATTTGAAAACAATTACATTAAAATAACCGTTGATTATACAATTAAAAATTGGTTAGCTAACTTACTACAATTTTAGGAATTATTTTAATTTTATTTTGAGGAAAAAAAAAGCTTATAAAAGTAAAAAGCTTCTCATTTCTGAGAAGCTTTTTTTTGGTGCGGGCGGAGAGACTCGAACTCTCACACCTTGCGGCACTAGATCCTAAGTCTAGCGTGTCTACCAATTCCACCACGCCCGCTTTATTATTGTGCGTGCAAATATACACAATTGTTTAAAATTGCAAAGGACATGTTGAATATTTTTTTTAACAATATAAAACCAAATTAATTTATGTATTTTTGAGTATAATTAATCCTAAAATTTTAATGGAAAATATAAAATCATATATCAGTCAACATAAAGATAGATTTATTAATGAATTGATTGAATTATTAAAGATACCTTCTATAAGTGCAGACAGTGCTTATAGCCAAGATGTATTAAATACAGCTGATGTAATAAAAGATTCACTTATTAAAGCTGGCTGTGACAAAGTAGAGATATGCGAAACACCAGGATACCCAATTATATATGGTGAAAAATTAATTAATCCTGAATTACCTACTGTTTTAGTTTATGGGCATTATGATGTTCAACCTGCAGATCCAATTGAACTTTGGACCTCTCCTCCGTTTGAACCAATTATTAAAACTACTGAAACACATCCTGATGGAGCAATATTTGCTCGTGGAGCTTGTGACGATAAAGGTCAAATGTACATGCATGTAAAAGCATTAGAATATATGACTGTAAATGGAAATTTACCTTGTAATGTAAAATTTATGATTGAAGGTGAAGAAGAAATTGGATCCTCTAGTTTGGCTTGGTATGTTAAAAGAAATCAAGAAAAATTATCTAATGATGTTATATTAATTTCCGATACAGGAATGATTTCAAACTCTCAACCTTCAATAACAACAGGTTTACGTGGTTTAAGTTATGTTGAAGTTGAAGTAACAGGACCAAATCGTGATTTGCATTCAGGTTTATATGGTGGTGCTGTAGCAAACCCAATAAATATTCTATCAAAAATGATTGCTTCATTACAAGATGAGAACAATCATATTACTATTCCTGGTTTTTATGATAATGTAGAAGAATTATCTTTAGAAGAAAGAGCTGAAATGGCGAAAGCACCTTTTTCATTAGATGCATATAAAAACGCCTTAGACATAGATGATGTACATGGAGAAAAAGGCTATACAACCAATGAAAGAAATTCTATTCGCCCTACATTAGATGTAAATGGTATTTGGGGAGGATATACTGGTGAAGGTGCAAAAACAGTTATTGCTAGTAAAGCTTATGCTAAAATTTCCATGCGTTTAGTTCCAAATCAAAAATCAGAAAATATTACTGAATTATTCACTAAACACTTTGAGAGTATTGCTCCTAAATCAGTAAAAGTTAAAGTAACTCCACATCATGGTGGTGAAGGTTATGTTACACCTATAGATAATATTGGTTACAAAGCTGCAAACAAAGCTTATACTGAAACTTTTGGTATTCCTGCAATTCCACAACGTTCTGGAGGTAGTATCCCAATTGTAGCCTTATTTGAAAAAGAATTAAAAAGTAAAACTATTTTAATGGGATTTGGTTTAGATAGTGATGCAATTCACTCTCCAAACGAACATTTTGGAATTTTCAACTATTTAAAAGGAATTGAAACTATTCCTTTATTCTATAAATATTTTACTGAAATGTTTAAGTAAGAAACTTAAAAAAACAGAAAAAGAAGCTTTCTAAAAAGTGAAATTTACGTAAACCTGAACTTATTTCAGAAAAACGAATCTTATTATCTTTTAGAAAGCTTCTTTTTTATTTCTAAGCTATCTGTTTTTTCTTAGCCAACAAAATATGGTCACAAACTAATACCAACTCGTCTCTTTGATTGAAAATCTCAACGTGTTCATTTATTTGACCCAATTCTGGACGTTTTGATTCTTTTTTCTCGCTGATTGTAATAACTACCCTAATGGTATCTCCAATATGTACAGGCTTTACAAAACGCAATCTATCATATCCCTTTGAAAAAGCTTCTGGATTAATCTCAGTTGCTGTCATTCCAATTCCAACGGCAAATGTTAAAGTTCCGTGTGCTATTCTTTGTTTAAAAGGTTGGGTAGCGCACCACTCTGCATCCATATGGTGAGGAAAATAATCTCCTGTATGGCCTGCGTGAACAACAAAATCAGTTTCTGTAATTGTTCTCCCTAATGTTTCTCTTTTACTACCTAACTCGTAGTCTTCATAAAATCTTGATATAATATACATCTATTCTTATTTTTTTTATTACTTAGTTTATAATTTCTTTTTACAAAAATGCTTATTTATTTTATATCCTTTAAAATTCTTATAATGAACAAATAAAATCTTCTAAATTTATTTCGCTTGAAATTCCTAATTTTTTTCTTAATCGATATCTTATTGTATGCACAGATTCAACAGATATACCCAATAAACTAGCCATCTTTTTGCTTGAAATATTTAATTTAATTAAAGCACATATCTTTTGGTCTCTTTGACTTAAATTGGGATAATTAGTTGTTAGTTTTTTATAAAACTTATCATTTACAGAGGTAAACCTCAATTTAAATTCCTGCCAACTCTTTACATTACTAATTGTAATAGAATTTGTTAATTTTTTAATTTCACTAATACTAATATCATCTTTCCCTGTTTTAAGCTTACTCTTTAATTGCCGTAAAAATTCATCTTTTTCAGCTAATTGTAACGCAAAACTTGCTAATTCTTTATTTCGTAATTCTAAAGTTTCATTTGCTTTATTAATTTCTTTTTTCTTGTTCTTTTTAATTATTCGTTTTTCAATTTTATGTTGAACTTTTACAGACCACAAATAAACAAATCCGATAATTAAAGTTGAAATAACAATTATTACAAGTATAACTCTGTGCAACAATAAAATTTCATCATTATGTTTATGTTTTTTAAATTCTTGCTCTTTTAATATTTCTGCTTGATTTTTCTTTTCTATCCTAAATGCATCTTTTATCTCCAATAAAGGTCTATTATTCTCACTTCTACTATCAAAAAATTGCGCATCTAATTTCTTTGCCATTTCAGTATTTAAATAAGCCTCATAAAAATTATTATTTCTTAAACTTATTTTTGCCAATTTTTCATAAATTAAAGGAGTAAAATCAATATGCGCATTATATTTTTTTGAAATCTCTAGAGCTTTTTCGTAAAAATACCTACTATTAGAAAGGTCATTTTTTTTCGCATAAATATCTCCTAAACAGGAATTCACCAAAACCCCATAAGAAGGTTTACAATCTCTAAACCAAGGAATTGCATCTAACAATAAATCTTCCGCTTGTTCTAAATTATGATCCTCAGACAATAATACTGCTTCTTCAACCTGTATTTGTTTTCTATTAATTATACTTGAATCGTTATAGAAAATTAAACAGCTATCTAAGCACTTTTTGGCATTATCAAATTCATTTAACTCTCTATATATTTTTAGTTTTTCATAATAATTCTCAACTAAAATCTCTGAAGTTTTAATTCCTTTTTTAATAAGATTTTTTCTAATCTCTAATGAGTTATTTAAATAATCAATTGCGATATCTTTTCTTCTATAAAATGAATAAAGTCTTCCTATTCGCACAAACAATAGTGCTTTTAATTCTTTATTATTTATTTCATCAGCCAATAAAAGTGCTTTCCAATAAAAATCGTAAGCCTTATTATAATTTGCTCCATGGCTATTATTAACCCCTATTTCCATTAAAATCTTAATTGCTCCAATAGTATCACCTTCTTTTAAATGTTTCTCAGATTTTTCTTTAAGAAAGTTTACTGAATTTTCAATATTCTTATATCTTATTATGGTTGCTTCTTTTATTACATTTTTAATTGACAGACTTAATGAATCACTTTGTGAATAAACTACATTTGCACCAAAAACTATAAAAAACACTATTTTTAACAATAAAAAATCACTTTTTACCTGCAATAATTCCCTCATACTAAAATTTAGACTTTAAACAATACCTCTTTTACAAATTTAAAAACTAATAAAACACTGTGTTTCTTCCTTTTAAACTAAATTAAACAACAAGTAATATTTTAATTATAAACAAGTAATGAAGCTACTAAATTAAACTAAAATACTTTTACTCACAATTTAGAATACATAAAAAAGCCGATAAGAAAATTAAATTCCCTACCGACTTTTACAACCTCTATTTCTTTACTATTAATTCGCTAAATTTGGATTTCTTGCAACTGCATCAGCAGGAACTGGAGCTAAATAAGTACTAGTTTCTAAACTACCAATAATTGGGCTATGCTCAGGAACAGGACCACTAACATCATCTCTTACAGAAAGTACCTCTTTTACTTTTTCCCTACGCATTAAATCATACCATCTTTTATATTCACCCGCAAACTCCCATTTGCTTTCTTCAAATGCTAAATCAGCTAAATCTCCTGAAGTTAAATCTACACTAGGGTTTGGAGTAGCAAATGGCAAACCAGCTGCTCTACGTCGTATTTTATTTAATGCTTCCCACGCGTCTGGAGTTACATTACCTGAAAGACCAGATGCTTCAGCATAAATTAACAATATCTCAGCATAACGCATAATCATGTCATTTCTTTCTGTAATAAAATCACCAGGTTTTAAATCACCAGGAGGCCCTGTAATTTTTTTAAATATTGGACTTTTCTGAGCATTAAAAGTTAACCAATCTAACTCAGTTCTATAAGTAGCCTCTTTTCTTGGCCCTTCTGGGAAATCTTCAAAAAATTTAATTTCTGCAAAAGTTTCATTCCATCCACCTAAATCGGCAGGTAAACCTAACCTACTAAATTTTCTATTACCTACGGCATTATTTGGACAACCTACACAATATGCTATTGTATACATAGATTCTTTACTAAAACGCCCAGCCAATGTCCATAAATCTTCTAAATCATCTACTAAACCAAAACCATGCATTTCTGCATTATCCATAACATTTTTAGCAGTTGAAGCTGCCAATGCATATTTCGAATTATCTTTTATTGGAAATCCTGCCCAATCCATATACAATCTTGCTAAAAGTGCTTTAGCAGAACCTTTATTTGGTCTTGGAGCCCCTGGAAGAACACCGGGATACACATTAGGAAGTCTTTCTTCTGATGCTAAAAAATCAGATTCAATTTGCATATATACTTCTTCTATAGAAGATCTTGAGATATTAGGATCTGGAAATTTTGTAAGCGGTAATGGAATTCTTCCATGTACACGTGCTAATTGATAAAATAGAAAGCCTCTTAAAAAATAGGCTTCACCTATATATTGTTCTAAAAGAACCTGATTTACAGCTTCTAAACCTACCAAACCAGCAGAACGCTCTAATACTCCGTTAATAGCATTTACTGCATCAAAAATTGCATTCCAGTTTCTTAACAATCTATTGTTTGTAGATAAAACAGCTCTTTGGTCAAATTCTCTAAAATCTGCTTTATTCAACCCTCTATGAGTTGTCATATCATCTCCACCCCAAGCTGGTGCGTAAAAAGTAGTCATACGTGCTGCTAAAGTCACCTGACTATAAACTCCTCCAATACCACTATCCATTTCTTCTAAACTTCCAAAAGATTCAGGTGGTAAGTTGAACTCAGTTGGATCTGGGTCTAATTCTGCGCAACTTTGAACAGTTACACCTATTACAGCAAATACAAAGAACAAACCAAAAACTGGCAAAATTCTAAATATTTTATTTAATTTAATTGTTTTCATATATTTTAATATTTTTATTTAATTTTTGACTTAACTAACACCTATTAAAACTGTACTTTAACACCTATGGTGAATGATACAGGATTTGGATAAGCACCTACATCAATACCTGCTCCAGCATCTGTATTAGCACTTTCTCCTGTATATGATCTTACGTTTGAAGAAACTTCAGGATCAAGACCTTTATAGTCAGTTATTAAAAATAGATTTTGTCCACTTGCGTAAACTTGTAAGCTATTTATACCTTTAATTAAATTATCATTAAAAGTATATCCTAATTTAAGATTGCTCAATCTAATAAAATCTCCTTTTTCAATCCAACGTGATGAATTCAATACATTTGCTGTACCGGCTTTAGGAAGGTCTGTTTCGTTTTCAGGTGTCCATCTGTCATAACGATCTGGAGACAGATTACTTCTGTTACCGCCGTTACCTGTAATAACTCCTCTAACTTGGTTCCATACTTCAAATCCAAATGATCCGTTTAAGAACATGTTTAAATCCCAGTTCTTATAAGTAAATGTATTATTAAATCCAAATGTTACATCTGGCATTCCACTTCCAAGCGTATTAAATTCAATTTGATTATTTTCATCTAATTTAAACTTTTCATCACCAGGTTGGAATAATGCATTTCCATCACCATCAACTGGGATATTATCTGTAGACTTCCATGTTCCTTGAGCTTCATAACCCCAGAATGTACCTAGTGGCTCTCCAACTTTTATAACATTTAATCGGATTCCACCTCCACCAATACCGGCAGCGTTACCAACAATAAATTCTGTATCACCATTCAATTTGGTCACTTCATTTTTAATTTTTGATACATTTAAACTAGCATCCCAACTAAAGTCATCTGAATTAATAATATCTGCAGATAATGAGAAATCAATACCTTTATTATTAACCTCCCCTGCATTTATAAATGTTCTAATAGATGTACCTGGTATAATAGTTTGTAGTAATAAATCTTCAGTATCTTTATTAAAGTAATCAATAGAACCTCTAATACGTCCATTTAAGAAACCAAAATCTAAACCTATATTAGTTTGAGCTGTTGTTTCCCAAGTTAAATCAGGATTTCCTTCTTGTGATTGAACCGACCCTGTATTTGTTGTTTCTCCATCAATAGTATACAATCCAGAATTATTATTTAATGAGAACCTTGCTGATGCATTGATGTTTTGGTTACCTACTTTACCCCAACCAGCTCTTAATTTTAAGCTAGATAAAGGACTATTTTCAATAAATTCGAATTTACCTAAGTTTAATGCTACAGCTCCTGAAGGGAAATACCCAGTTCTATTACCTTTAGCAAATTTAGAAGATTCATCAATCCTCATAGATGCGGTTAAATACAATGTTCCATCATAATTATATTGCGCCCTACCTAAATAAGATTGAATTGATGTTTCATTTCCTGAATTAGAAAAACTTTCATTAGCACTATCATCTGCTAAGTATAGACCTCCAACATTTAAATCCTGTACACTATAACCATTACTAAGGCCACGAGCTCCCTGAAATTCATACACCCCTGTTACATCAAGACTATGCTTATCAAATTCCTTTTTCCAATTTAAAATATTACTCACCTGATGTGAAGTATCATTAAAATTTCTATAAGAAATGTTAGAGAATCCTGTAGCTGCAAAATCACCTTCAATTCTAAATGACTCGGTATCACTATGCAATGTTGAAATTGACGTAATTAAAGTATACGTAAAGTTATCAGTAAAATTATATGTACCATTTAAAGTAATATTTAAACGATCTGCAAATACATCATGGTTACTTAATTCAAATCTTCTAATTGGATTATAATTATTATTTGCAACCTCTCTAATAGATCTTAATACATATTCTCCATTCTCATCACGTACTGGTGATGTTGGATCCCAAGTTATTGCTCTTGTAATTGGACTACCATCTCCACCACTAAATACATCTTGGTCATTATGTGTAATTTCTCTACTTGCAGTAACATTTGCAGAAATAGTTAATTTATCATTAAACTTTTTACTTAAATTAGATCTAAAAGAATATCTTTTATAAGCAGAAGTTATTTGAACCCCGGTTTGATCAATAAAATTACCTGATAAAAAATATTTTACTCCATCATCTGTTCCTCCACTAATTGAAAGTTGAGTATTGTTTGTAAACCCTTGTTGAAACATCATATCTTGATATTTTAATGGGTTTGCTTCAAAATCTGCAATTTGAGCCGCTGAGTAAGGTGCATCTGCCGGATTATTAACTGGGTTTGCAATAAACTCTTCGTTTTCTAATCTTGCAAATTCTGCAGACCCTATAACTGGTATACGTTTGTTCATACTTGAAAAAGTAACAAACTGATCAACAGAAACTTTCGCTTTTCCTGAACCTTTTTTAGTAGTAACTAAAATTACACCATTAGAACCTCTAGAACCATAAATTGCTAATGCAGATGCATCTTTAAGCACCTCCATAGATTGAATGTTATTAGGGTTAATTGTTCTTAAATCGCCACCAAATACACCATCTACAACAACCAATGGGTCGTTATTACCTGTAATTGAGTTCACCCCTCTAATTCTTACTTTAATTCCCTTTCCAGGTGCTCCTGATCCTGCAACTGTTACCCCTGCAGCTCTACCTTGTAAGGCATTCTCCACACGAGTCATTGGTTGATCTTCAAAAGACTTTGCTGTAACTTGTGCTACTGCACCTGTAACATCACTTTTCTTTGCTGTACCGTACCCAATAACTACTACTTCATCTAACGAAGCAACATCAGGCTCAAGGTTTACATTTATTGTTAAGTTGCTTCCTACAGTTACCTTCTTTGTTCTGTAACCAACAAAAGAAAATACCAATACATCTCCTTTATTTGCTGAAATATTATAAATTCCATCAAAATCTGAAGTTACACCTGAAGAAGTACCTTGTTTAATAATGTTTGCACCAGGAACACCCTGGTTTGTTTCATCAGTAACCTTACCAGTTACTGTTTGCTGAGCATAAATTTGTTGTACACTCATTAATGCTAAAAAAACCCCAAAAACGGAAAGTCTCCTTAAAATTCGCATAAAATTTTTTGTCATAATTCGATTAGATTGAGTTAATAAATAATTTGGATATTTTTTTTGCAATTCGAGTAACTATTTGGCTATTGTATTATAAGATTCCCCTTGCCAATTACCGCTTTTTGAAGTACAAATAAATTAAAGTTCTACTTGCAATATAAACTTTTTTTATAAAAAAACTCAACCAACATAGATAATATAGTATATTTTTCAGGTAAAAAAGCACATTTTATTTGTTACTATTAAATTCTTTAAAGTATCATTTAAGTTACTTTAGTTACAAAAAAAATGATTAATAAATGTAAAATCGACTCTTACTACTCTAGCTTGGTAGGTTTTATGTTAATTAATATATTTTCATAAAAAAAAAGCTCAAAAGGATTAACATTAATCCTTTTGAGCTTTTTTTATTTCTTTTGAGAAAAATTCAAAAAAAGTATTATTCAAGCATTTTTCATTTAATTATAGAGAAAACATCATGATAATTGTTATTATTTACAACAAAAATATATGATCTATTTTTACCTTCTACTTCAACCATATTTCTAACATCTTTATCTACAAAAAAACCTGATTCTAAGTTTGAAATATATTTAAAGGATCCAGTATTATCACCTTTCAAAAAAGCTCCAATACCTCCATCTGCTCGTGTAGTTTCAACTTCAGATTGGTAATTATTCCCGGCCAACAATAAGTCTTTAATTCCATCATTATCAAAATCATTAAATAAAATACTATTTATTGGAGATCTTTGAACTAAATTAGAAAAAGGTTTAAAAGCAAAATCATTACCCCCATTATTAATAAAAATACCAGATTTAAACTCGTTAACCTCATAATGTAATGCCGTTTTTATACCTGCACCAACAATCCCTTCAATATCTCTACTTGCAAAACTCTCATAAGTTTTAATTTTATTATTTAAATGTGGCATTTGTTGAGCTGTACATCCTTTACCTCTAACTGGAACTTGTTTATTATTATAGTATTTTGCTAAAAACACGTCTTCTACTCCATTAAAATCAAAATCTTTAGCATATACGTGGAATGGTTTTTCTGTTGAAGCATGAAACTTATAATTTAGCCCTAAATTTCCAGCAACTATATCTTCATCTCCATCATTATCTACGTCTGCAATCAATAATTTATTCCACCATCCTTTCGCGGAATTTAAAGAATTGTAATAGTTACTTTTCTCAAATTTTCCATCAATATTTAAAAACACTTCAATTCCCATCCATTCACCACAAACAATCAAATCTTTGGTATTGTCCTTATTTATATCAAACCAAACAGCATCTGTAACCATTCCTACAGTTTCTAATTCAGGTGCTACGTTAGAAGTTTCAATAGTGAAAGTTCCTTTATTATTGTTCAACAAATAACTAATTGGAGCATGTGGATATTTATTTGGTATAACTCTACCTCCTACAAATAAATCTAAATCTCCATCGTTGTCATAATCTGAAGGCACAACTACAGAACCAGCAGATAACATTTCTGGTAAATTATTCTTAGCTAATTTAAAATCTCCTCTTCCGTTATTTAAATACAATCTATCTTGTAACATTCTTGGATTTCTGAAAAATTCATAACTTCCACTTACAACATATAAATCTTGATCACCATCATTATCTGCATCAAAAAAGCAAGCTCCCACATCTTCTTTTTGTTTATCAAAAAGAAAATCAGAAACAGATTTAGTTTTAAAACCATTTTTCCTATCTCCTAAAAGTAACTGACCTAGTTGACCATGACCTCCACCAATGTAAACATCTTCAATTCCATCTTTGTTAACATCTGCTTTTGCAATTGCAGGCCCAGTTTGTGATAGTTTATGTGGCAATAATACTTGATAATTGTAATCATTAAAATAAGGATCTACATGCTTATAATCTGTATTTAATTTAGCAAAAATAAGATTGCTTTCTTTTTCTGTTTCGTTTGAAACATCCTTCAATACGGCATTTGCATACTTTATTTTAACATTCTGATTTGCACTAATACCTGTCAATTCTTGTTTTTTCCCATCTTGCCAAACAATTTCCAATTTTTTAATAGAATCATTCTTTTTTAACCCAAAATGCAATTTATTTGAAACTGATGATAAAAATCCACGCGTATTTACTAACTGTCTAGTCTGTAAAGTTCCATTTTCTAAATAAATATTAGCTATAACCCCATTACCAAACTTATTTGTTTTGGGGCCTTCAAATGAAATTTGTAAAAAATTTCCTTTATTCAATTCTATTGCATTGTTTTTTAATAGCGTTGCATTATCATTAATATTATTTACTATTAAATCCAAATCACCATCATTATCTAAATCCGCATAAGCTGCCCCATTTGAAAATGTAGCTGTTGAAACTGTCCATTTAGTTGAAGTATTTTCAAAAGTTAAATCTTCATTATTTTTAAAAAAATAATTAACTAATTTTTGTTGAGGGAACATTTTTGCATAGTTAAAGAAATCTTCAGAAGTAGGTTTTCTATTATTCTTTCTTAAAATCCCCAAAATTTTATTATTCATGTCTTTGTCTATCACATCTCTATACACTCCATTTGTAACATAAATATCATTATAACCATCCAAATCAAAATCAGCAGACAATAATGACCAACTCCAATCCGTATCGGCCATTCCCGCCATTTTACTAATATCACTCATAGTTCCATTACCATTATTAATATGTAGCATATTGTGCATATATTGATGATGATATCCTTTACTAACCATTTCTTCAAAAACACTAATAGATGTCATTCCCATAGTAGTTTTTGACCTCACATAATCCTCTGGATTCATATCTAGAGTCATTAAATCTAACAAACCATCATTATTAATATCAGCTAAATCACCACCCATACTATTGAAAGACATATGTTTAAATAACTCATCACGACTTTCAGTAAAAGTACCATCTCCATTGTTTAAGTAAGCAAAATCAGGAATATTAAAATCATTATTAACATATATATCTAACCAACCATCATTGTTAAAATCTCCAATTTCTGGATTTAATCCAAAACCAGTTTCTGGCATAATTCCTGCCTTTTTAGAAACATCTGTAAAATGACCAGTTCCATCATTATTATATAATCGATCACTTCCCTTTTGAGTAATAGTTTCAGGATCATTTTGTAATGTTTTTAAATCTATTACTTGAGTTTGTTTTCTGCTTACAATATCAGATGCATTTGAAACATAAACGTCTAAATCATTATCATTGTCATAATCAAAAAATATTGCATTTATACTTCTATTGTTATCTGCCAAACCAAGCTCCTTTGCTTTTTCAGAAAAAGTTAGATCTCCGTTATTTATATATAACATATTTTCAAATTCATTATTATCATTCACGGCACCTCCTCTTGAAATATATATATCTAAATAGCCATCGTTATTCACATCAACAACAGAAACTCCAGTATCAAAACCAGCTCTTTTTTTAACACCTGATTTGTTTGTAATATCTTCAAATTTTAAATTTCCTTTATTCAAATAAAGCTTGTTATCATGAGTATTCGACGTGAAAAATAAATCTACCAATCCATCATTATTAAAATCGGCTGTCGCCACACCACCTCCAATATATGTGTAATTGTATTGAAAATAATTAACATCAAGAGTTTCCTCTAATTTATTTACAAAAGTAATACCTGAATCTGTTGAATTAATGGCTGTAAATAATTTTAATTCTGAATCTTCAGTTTTAATATCTAAAGTTTGTTTTTTTGAATCTTGACAAGAATTCAAAATAGAAATCACGAAAATTAATACTATTAATCCACTAATTTTCTTGAGTATTTTAATTAATCTCATTTTTAAATATTTATTCTAAGTTGGTTGGTTAGTTTATAAAAGATAAGGCCTATACTTTCAAATATACAAAATTGTTTTTTCTATAAATAAAAAAGCGGTAAGATTTTTCAAATCTTACCGCTTTTGAAAACACTAATTCAAATATAATTTAGTTCGCCAAATTCGGATTTAAATCTATCTCTATTTGAGGAATAGGAGCATAATAATTATCTGTAGATAATGAACCTAAAACAGGATTGGCTATTGGAATATTTGTATCCAACGGAGTACGTGCATCATTATTTAATGCATCTGCAACTCTTTCCATTCTAACTAAATCATTATAACGTAAAAACTCTCCGGCAAATTCCCATTTTCTTTCTGTAAATGCCAATTCCGCTAAATCACCTGAAATAACATCTACACTAGGATCTGGCGTATTAAATGGATTTCCAGCAGCTCTTCTTCGGATCATGTTTAAAGCTTCCCAAGCATCTGCACTATTAGCACCAGATCTTCCAGATGCTTCAGCATAATTTAATAAAACCTCAGCATAACGCATATAAAAATCGTTTCTATCTGTAGACCATTGACTTGGTAAATCTCCAACTGGGCCAGCAACTTTTGCAAATATAGGTTGTACTTGATCTTTAAAACTTTTCCAATCTAAATCTGTTCTATAGGTAGCTTCTTTTCTTGGTCCTTCTGGAAAATCTTCAAAAAATCGAACTTCTGCAAAAATTTCTGACCAACCACCTTCTACATCAGAAGGATATCCTAAAATACCATATTTTCTATTACCTAAACCAGCTGGGTTATTATAGGCTATCGTCCATACAGATTCATTGTTGAATCTATTTGAAACTTTCCATAAATCATTTAAATCATCCAACAATTCAAAACCATGAGCTGTATGGTTATCTATTACTTTTTTTGCAACGTTAGCTGCATCTGTATATTTTGCATTGTCTTTTACTGGAAAACCAGCCCAATTCATATACAAACGAGACAACATTGCTTCGGCACTTCCTCTGTTTGGACGAGGTGCTCCTGCTAATACACCTGGATAAATATCTGGAAGTAAGCTTTCTGCTAATAATAAATCACTTTCAACTTGTTCATAAACTTCTACTTGTGTAGCTAATTTTATGTCAAAATCTGGAGTTGATGTTAAAGGCAAAGGAATTCTACCATGAATTCTAGACATATGTAAGAAAAGTGTTCCTCTTAAAAAATGAGACTCACCTAAAAGTGTATTATAACCGTCTTGATCTGGCACATTTAGGCCTTGAGCACTTTCTATAACTGCATTTACCGCACGAATCATAGAATAAACATCTTTATAATTACTTAATGATCTTGGATTATCACCGGCAACATTCATTTGGTCATATTCTCTAAATGGCGCTTTATTTAAAGCTTTGTGGGTAGTTATATCATCACCAGCCCAACCAAAAACATTAAAGGTTGTCCACTGAGCAGCGGTACGTAATTTCCCATAAACACCAGTTACACCTAGGTTAAAATCCTCTAATGATGAAAATTCTCCAGGAGCCAACTGCGATTTTGCAGGGTCTTCATCTAAGTCAGTACAGCTTTGTATTGACACTACAAACACCAGTAATACTAATGATATACTGCTGCTCAAATATTTTATGAATTTATTTTTTGTATACATAATATAATCAATTTTTATTTATTAAAAATTCAATTTAAAACCTAAAGTAATAGTTCTAGGATTTGGATAGGCACCTGCATCAATACCGGCTGCAACATCTCCATTACCTCTTTCATCCGGATCTGCAGATACAGATGTAAGCTCAGGATCATAACCTCGATAATCTGTAATCAAAAATAAATTTTGACCACTAGCATATAATCTCAATGATTCAATAGAACCTAAATCACGAATAGTATATCCAATAGCTAAGTTTTGTAAACGAATAAAGCTACCATCTTCTACAAATCTAGAAGAACCAATAATACTTTGCCCTCCTGCAGGAATATCTGTTTCATTTTCTGGTGTCCATTGGTTCAATTGGTCAGGTGACATAAAACTTTTTGCTGGACCATTGATAGTACCACGTATAGTATTATAAACATCAAAACCGTGAACTCCTTGTAAAAATACATTCATATCCCAATTCTTATAGGTTAATGTATTACTGAAACCCCAAAATGTTGTTGGTGTACCATTACCTATTGTTTGATAAACTATCTCACCTGATTCATCTCTTAAATATTTTGGGTCTCCAGGAGCTCTACCAAATACTGAAGCCTCTGTAGCTTCTGCTGTTTTCCATGTTCCTAAAAAAGTAGCTCCTAAAAACTGACCTAAAGGTTCTCCTTTCTCTATAATATTCCAGTATTGTTGCGTACCATCTGTAGCTTCAAAAGAACCTTGTATGGAATTCACGCCTCCTAAATCAACAACTTTATTTTTAACATATGAAAAATTAAAATTTGTATCCCATTTAAAATTATCGTCTCTGATAACACTTCCTCCTAAAGAGAAATCTACCCCATAATTTTCAACTTCTCCAATATTTTGTGTAATTACCCCACCACCATTGGTACCTGGTACAGGAACGTCTAATAAAAGATCTGTAGTGTTCTTTTTGTAACCATCAATAGTTAAGTTTGCTCTTCCATTCCAAAAAGCAAAATCTAATCCTAAATTGGTTTGAGTGGTTGTTTCCCAAGTTAAATCTGGGTTTCCATAACCATCTGGTATGGCTCCGGGCTCTGGTGCTTCACCTGAAAAAGGATAAGATGCATTTGTCCCTCCAATTTGTGAACTTGGATATGTTACGTAAGGAGCTACATCTTGGTTACCTACTTGTCCCCATCCTCCTCTAACGGATAAATCAGTTAAAAAATCATTACTACTTAAAAAATCCATTTTTTTAAAGCTATATTTTAAAGCTACTGATGGAAAATATCCAGTATTATTGTCACTTCTAAATCTAGAAGATTGATCCATTCTAACTGTGGCTGTAACAAATAAATTTTCATCATAAATATATGCTGCTCTTGCCATAAGAGATTGGATATTAGACTTATTGTAAGCATTAGAAGCTCTAAAAGAACTTGCCAATTCAGCTAAATAAAAGTTACCGGAAATAATATAATCGTTAGCTGAATAACCATTTTGACTATATTCACTTTGAGAAAATTCATATAAACCAGTAGCTGAAATATTGTGCTTACCATATGTTTTAGCCCAAGTAACAATATTACTCACCTGATATCCAGTAGTTTTAGCTCCACTATAATTTGCATCTGGTAAAGTTGCGCTAACAATATATTTTTCTAATGTATTATTAATAGTATTTGCACCTACTACAAGTGAATATGTAAGGTTGTCTGTTATACTATAAGATCCATTAAAATTAACATCAACTCTATCTCTAACATTTTCTATATTTGATTCTCTCATATCAGCAATAGGATTATAAGTACCACTTGCTACACTATTTAAAGAATATAGATTATAATCGCCGTTTTCATTATAAAGAGGAGTAGTTGGATCCCAAGTTGTTGCTTGAAATATTTTACGTGCTTCAAATAAATTAAACTGGTCTAAATTATTTTTAGTCTTTGCTCTAAGAACGGATAAATTTAAACCAACTTTCAACTTATCACTAATTTCAGCGTTTACATTAGAACGGATAGAATATTTTTCATATCCAGTTTCTATAGCCATACCTTCTTGGTTAATATAGTTACCTGAAAGGAAATAATTAATTTTACCATCTTCAGAGCCTCCACTTGCTGAAAGTTGTAGATTTTGTGTTAGTCCTTGCTGACCTAGTAATTCTTTTTGATAATTAGTTCCTCCATTTGCCTCAAATGCTGCAATTTCTGCATCTGAATAAATAGCGGGAGAATTTACTCGAGCTCTACTAGAATTTTCTATTCTTGCAAAATCAGCAGCTCCAAGAGTAGGTAAATATTCAGGCACATTGTCAAAAGAAACAAAATAATCTACATTTACTTTTGCTTTCCCTTTTCCTTTTTTGGTAGTAACTAAAATCACCCCATTTGAACCTCTAGAACCATAAATTGCAGTTGCTGATGCATCTTTTAACACATCCATAGAAGCAATATCATTTGGATTAATAATACTTAAATCACCTCCAATTACACCATCAATAACAACTAAAGGGCTGTTATTACCTGTAATAGAGTTAACTCCTCTAATACGTACCTTAATTTCTCCTCCCGGTTGTCCCGAACTTCTAGTTACTTTAACCCCAGAGGCTCTACCTTGTAAGGCATCTTCTACACGGGTAACGGGTTGATTCTCAAAAGACTTGGCTGTCACCTGAGAAACCGAACCAACTACATCACTTTTCTTGGCGGTACCATAACCAATTACTACTACTTCATCTAAAGAAGCAACATCTGGCTCTAGGTTTACATTTAATGTTAATACACTTCCAACAGTAACTGATTTTGTTTTGTACCCCACAAAAGAAAATACTAATACATCTCCTTGTGAAGCAGATATGCTATAATTACCATCAAAGTCTGAGGTAACTCCTGTATTTGTTCCTTGTTTAAGAATGTTTGCTCCTGGAACACCTTGATTGGTTTCGTCAGTAACCGTTCCCGTTACTGTTTGAGCATAAAATTGCTGAACACTCATCAACGCTAAGAAAACGCCAAAAATGGACAGCTTTCTTAAAAATAGTGTGAAATGTTTTGTCATAATTAAATTTTAATTAAGTTAATAATGTTTGGTTAATACTGTATTTGATTAATAATTAAGTTTCGACTTAATTCTAAAACTTTCTTTATTTTCAATTAAACAAATCTAGTTTTATCATTAAAATCTATGCAATGTACTTAACCAGTTTCTCATAAGCATAAATTTAACCTAGACATTTCATAGACAAACTAACATTAACCTAGACAAACCATAAACATTTTATAAAAAAACACCTCTTAGGCATTATAAATATTGAGTTAATAAATTTAATTGATATTTCATTTACTTTAAAAAAACACTCAGAAAACAATACTTCACAAAGGTTTATTTGTTCAATTCACCAATATATCTCGGCAAATTAACACATATTAAACAGCTAAATAACTCTTAAATCATGACATACAAAAAGACTATAATATCTTAATTTCTTTAATTGAATTAAGATATTATAGTCTAAATTATAAATTTAAAAAAATAGGAATTCTACCTCCTAAATATTGTAATTTGGAGGTACTCCTCCATTATTATTTGATTCGTAGGCAGCTTCAACAATTGCCATTGAATGTACTACATCTTCAACACTTGTTGGTAGTTCATCTGTTGAACCTTCAACATAACGCATTAAAGAAGCCATTGTACCCACAAATGCATCTGGAAACCAAGAACCTTCTAGTTCTACTTCAACCCATTTTGGATCCTCCCCTTCTTTTACAATACAATATTGAAATAAATCTGGTTTTCCATTTGGATAGTCTAACAGCAGTCCAATTCTTGCCTTAATTGCCCCTTTTGTTCCTTCCCATTTCACAAAACTCTCTTGGTTTTTCTCACCAAAATTATGATCGTGATTTGTATTGATAACTGCTCTCATACTATCACTATAATCCATAATTGTAGTTGTACGAGTAGATGACATTGGTTTCGCTGGATTCTTTAGTGTTTTAGAATACACTTTTCCTGGATTCCCTAAAAATGAACGAATTAAGTCTATATAATGAATACTATGTTGTTGAATTTCTAAACGTGGGTGGTTTACTACATTTGGAAAATATTCCCAAGGTGTATAAATAGATAAACGCACTTCAAAATCGTATAATTCACCTATTAAACCTTGTTCAATTAAATATTTTGCGGCCATAACATATGGTGCGTATCTCATTTGACAGTTAATTGCGGCTTTTAACTTTTTTCTACGACAAACTTCTAAAATATCCAAAGTCTGTTCGTAATTATCACCCATTGGTTTTTGAATCAAAACAGCTGCTTCATCAGGTAATAATTCTAAAGTTTCAACAAACTGATTTGGCATTAACGTTAAGTCGAAAACAGCATTTTCTGGCGCTGCAGCAACCATTTCTTCAACACTATTATAAACATTAGGAATGTTAAAAGACGCTGCTAAATCTATTGCACGTTGTTTTGTTCTGTTAACAATCCCCTCAACAACAAAACCCGCATTCTTATATGCTGGTAAATGTGCATCACGAACTATTCCTCCTGCTCCAATAATAAAAATCGGACGTTTTTCTTTTGGTAATTCTGGCTTATATTTTAATTCCATAATTAAATATTTTCTATACGATTTATTTCTAGCTGTGCTTCATCTAAAATAGTTTTAATGTCTTTGGAAGTATTTATAACTTCTAAAACCAATTGATCAATAACATCAGCTATTTCAGACCAATTACTTTTTCTAGGAAGTGATCGTGTTTTTTTATGTAATTCTTCTAATTTATGATAATAAGGTACCTCTCTATTAACATCTGAATCATGCCAAGTAGATTTTCTGCAACCAATTGCCCCTTCTAATGTTAGTAACTTATCATTTTCTTCACTTACAGCAAATTTAATAAATTCGTATGCCAACTTTTTATGTTCGCTTCCAGTACCTATTACGTACATCCAATAGGCATTTAATGAAGTTCCTTCTCCTGTTGGGCCTGCAGGTACATTTGCAATATCTACTTTTCCTTTTACTTTTGAATCTTCTAAAAATTCACACATTGATGCAAAACCAAACCAGTTTACCATCATAGCTAAATTTCCATTTGCAAAAGCTAACCCCGATTTTACTGAATCAAAATCTCTTGAATCTGGATGAATTGCATTGGTATTTTTTAATGCTTTTCTGTAGAATTCCATTCCTTCCACAGCAGCTTCAGAATTTAATTTTATTTTTTTGTTTTCATCAAATAACTCACCGTTACGTGTCCATAATTGTAAACAGAAATCAAATACCGTATTATGACCATCAGGAAATGCAGCAAATGTAGTTCCGTATAAATCTTGTTCGGGTCTATTAAAGAATTCAGCAACCTGCATTAAATCATCCCATGTTTTAGGAATTTCCAATTCTTTCCCAAATTGCTTTTTGAAGTTTTCTTTTTCTAAAGTAGCTTCAAATAAATCTTTTCTATAAATCAAACATTCTGGCCCATCGTGAAATGGTAATCCAACTGTTTTTTCTTCAAATTCTTGTTTGTACAATAAAGATTTTGACCATCCATTTGGAAAATCTTGTGGCGCTTCTTTAGCAATATATGACGATAAATTTTCTACCGAATTTGAAGCATAAGCTTCAGTAATCCAATCTGTATTTATTAAAGAAACATCCCAAGTTCCATTTTTTAACCCATCTTCTTTTAAAATGGTATCGTATAATGGATGTAAATCCAAAGGAACTGCTTCCAATTCTAGAGTACATCCAGTTTTTTCACAAAATAACTTCCATATTTTATCAATTGCACTTTCAAATGCATCAAACTTACGGACTGCTATTCTGAATTTATTAGAACTCATTAATTTTCAATTAATTCTTTTACAATAGATGCAGTATGCTCTCCTAAGGCTGGTGAACCTAAAGTTGATGTTAAATATTCACCATCTATTTTAATAGGGCAACGTGTAGTTTCATATTCAAAACCATCACCCATTGTTACCTTTTGAATCATATCCAACACTTTAAATCCGTCTTGAGCAAACAAGGTGTCCCAATCCATAATACTTGCACACCAAATATCGGCAGGTTCTAAAATGGACAACCATTTTTCAGTAGTATCTGTTGCTAAATGATCTGCCAAAATAGATTTTATCTCATCTCTTTTTGTAAACCAAGATTCAATTTCTTTGTATTCAGTTAAAGCTTCGCAACCTAAAAGTTCTCCCAAAACAGGAATAGAACCCATTGCAAGCGATATATAACCATTTTGAGTTTGGTAAACACCATAAGGCGCTCCTAAATAAGCGTGTGCGCTATTATTTTTTGGACGAACTGTTGGCGCTCCACCATCGTGATAAAAAGTTGTAATAGATTCAAATTGAAAATCTACAATAGACTCCATCATACTTACTGAAACTTTACTTCCTTCACCCGTTTTAGAGCGTTTTAACAACCCAGCCAAAATACCCTGAACCAAATGTGCTCCAGTTAAAATATCAACAACAGCTAATCCAACTGGAGTTGGACCAGTACCTTCAATCCCATTTAACCAAGTTAATCCAGACAGTGATTGTACTAATAAATCTTGTCCTGGTTTTTTAGCCCAAGGACCTTCTGATCCATATCCTGAAACATCCCCATAAACAATACTTGGATTTATTTTTTTAATTGTATCATAATCAAAACCTAATCGCTCAATAACTCCCGGACGGAAATTATGAACCAAAACATCCGCTTTTTTAATTAATTTTAAAACACGTTGTTTATCAATATCATTCTTTAAATCTGCTTGAAAACTTTCTTTATTTCTATTGATTGCTCTAAAAACAGAGGATTCTCCATTTAAAATTACATTTGAAACATATAATTGACGTGTAATATCACCTGTTTCTGGTCTTTCAACTTTTATAACTCTAGCTCCTAAATCTGCCAATCTTAATGTAGCGGAAGGCGCTGATAAAAACTGACTTAAATCTATAACTAATATATCTTCTAATGGTTTCATTTTTACTATAGATTAAATTCTTTAATAATAGCTGCCGTATGCTGACCAACTCTTGGTGCTGGTTTTTGAGAGAACAAACGTTCATCATTCATTCTAATAGGGCAGCGCGTTGTATGTACTTCTTCTCCTGAAAGTAATGGTAATTTCTGATCCATTTGAAGGACTTTATACCCTTCGTGATTCAATAACTCTTTATAGTCATAAACATCAGAACACCAAATTCCTGCTGGCTCTAAAATTGCCAACCATTCTTCTGTATTTTTTTCAATAAGAAAAGACCTTAAAATATCCATAATTTCGTCTCGTAGCGTAAAACAAGATTCTGGATCTGTATATGTTTTTAAAGCATCACATTTTAACACCTCAGCTAACTTAATTAACGATCCCATTGCTAATGATAAATATCCGTCTTTTGTTTTATATACTCCATAAGGCGCCCCTAAAAATGGATTCGCAGAACCTTTTTTTGCGCGCTCAGGTTTTTTGCGACCATCATTTAAATAGGTTGTAATAAATTCAAACTGAAGATCTAAAGTTGACTCCAATAAGCTAACTTCAATTAAAGCACCTTTATTTGTTTTTTCTCTTCTTAATAAACTTGATAAAATACCATGTGCTAAATGCGTACCGGTAATAATATCAGAAATTGCAGCACCTACTGGCACTGGATCTTCATCTCTATCTCCGTTTAAATTTGCAAAACCAGACATAGATTGAACCAATAAATCTTGCCCAGGTTTTTTAGACCAAGGACCTTCTGTTCCATAACCCGTTACAGTTGCATAAACCATTTTAGGATTAATTTCTTGAACAGTTTTATAATCCAATCCAATTTTCTCCATAACTCCCGGACGGAAATTATGAGTCATAACATCAGCTTGTGCTATTAATTTTTTAACACGTTCTAAATCTTCTGGATCTTTTAAATTTGCTGCGTAAGAATCTTTATTTCTATTTGCTGTATGAAACACCAAGCTACTTCCGTCTAAAAATAAATTTTTAAGCGCAATTCCTCTACCAGCTTCGCCGCTTCCTGGTCTTTCAATTTTTATAACTCTAGCTCCTAAATCTGCTAATTTCAATCCAGCTGAAGGACCAGCCATAAATTGAGCAAACTCTAAAACTAATACACCTTCTAATGGTCTCATTTTATATTGTTTTATTATTATGAAACTAATTTTATTGACTTTTAAACGTCATTCTGAACTTATTTCAGAATCTCATCAAATATTTCCTCTGAGTGTTAGAACCTGAAACAAATTCAGGTTGACGAACAGTATATATTTAATTTGGTTTCAATCTTAATTTTTAAATTTCTAATGATTTTTTATATACTTCGTTCAATTGAGAAAGCAATGCTTTTTCATCACCACCATTCATCATATATTCTCTAATTGGCGCTCCTGCTCTATCTTGAAAATACATATGTCCGTTATATCTAGGACGTAAAAAAGACCTATCTAAGCCAGGCAGTGTATTTTTAAAGAAATTTGCAGTTAAACTGTTTGTATGTTCATCTGTCCAAGCTTTTCTATGACCTGGTTGTCCTCCATTATCAAAAAACACGGTTTTCTGACAATCTTCAGAACCAACATATTCTACATACTTCATTACAGCATCAATTTCTTTTGTTTCAGCTGAAACCGCTAAACCAGTTCCTCCTAAAGTTGAAATAGCTCCTACTCCGTTAATTTTAACCATATCGTGGAAATGCAATAATTTACGCGCATATCCATTTCGGCTATAATTAGTATATCCATACGCCCAAGGGCAGTATGCATACTTATCTGTTTGCGTCATCGCTTCATAAATTTTAATTGGATTCCAATCAAAAATTTGAGGATCCATTTCAACAGCCAATTCACGTAACATTTTTAATGCTTTTATCCCAACTTCCTCACTAACAACGTGTTCTTTTGAAGTACAAACTTCTTCTCCTAAATTACAACACATCATATAAAAATTCATTAATGTGTCTTGAGGAATTCCTGGCATAATAACCAAACCTTTTTTTGCAAGCGCTAATAAATCGTCATAAGTTTCAGGTAATTTTAAACCTTTATCTGCCAAAATATCTGGTCTACTTGAAGCTACTGGAGTTGCAGCATCAACAGCCAACGCCCATTGATGGCCATTTGAAGAATAACTTTCGTGAGAACGACCAACAGAATTCTCTGCTAGGTCTGTTAAAAATTCTTTAGGAAGATATTCATCTAAAGGTAAAATTACATTATTTTTTCCTGCAAATCCAGCCCAAGGATGATCAATAATTAATAAATCGTACCTCTTTGCCAATTCATTTATTGGCTCATCTGCAAATGCTTGCAACGATCTTTTCTCCCAAGTAATTTCTATATTAGGATTTAATTCTGAAAAACGTTGTGCCGTAGCAACCATTGAAGTAAAACCTCTACTATGGTTCCAAGTAATTCCTTTTAATTGTATTGTTTTTGTACTCATCTTATTTTCTTTCAATATTTTTTAATGACCTCCAATATTTCCTTCACCTAGCATTGTTCCGTAAGCCATAACCACAAAAGAGGCTATTAAAACAATTAATGCTAAAATTAAAACTGTATTTGTTTTTTTAGACACTTGTGTCCATTCTTTCATTATGATACCAACTATGTAACTAAAGAAAATTAACATTGACATGTGAATTACCCAACTAGCAAAACCAAAATCGCCCATATTTGTATGCCCAATTCCATAAAAGAAAAATTGACCATACCATAATGCACCTGTTAAAATTGACATCCCTACATTTAATGAATAAGCGCTAACACCAATTCCTTTAACATCAATTAATTGCTTTAAAGTTCCTTTTTTAAGACCTACAATTGTAAACCATATTAAGTTAGTTACAAAAGCTCCACCTGTTGATAAAATTAATTTCGCATTACCCTGAAATTGCCCTGCACCATTTGCTTCAGCAATTGCTGATATAGGATCTCCTACTTCCAAAGAAATTCCAAAAACAGCAGATAAAACACCTGCAATTAATGTTAAAGTTAATCCCTTTTTCATATTAAAGGTTAACGGTTCTGCTCCTTCAATCTTTATTTCTTTTAAATCATTCTCTTTTTTATATCCTGCAACACCGCATATTACAATTCCAATAAGTGCAAAAAACATTCCTAAAAAAACAACTTTCCCACCTGGTGCATTATACTTTTCAACTAATTCACCATGCATAATTAAAGGAACAATTGTCCCCAATATTGCTGAAATACCAATTGAAATTGTATAAGTTAACGAATAACCAATATGTCTAATAGCCAACCCAAAACACATACCTCCAAAACCATAAATAGACCCTAGTAAGGTCGCATTAATTAAAACTGATGTATCTGCTGTAGCAAAAACATCCATTAAGTTGGGTACAGTTAAAAAACCTATAATAAATGGAAAAATAAACCAAGCAAAAGAAGCTTGTAATAACCAATAGGTATCCCAAGACCATTTTTTAACTTTTTGAAGTGGTAAATAACAAGTTGATGCAGATACACCACCTATTGCATGAATTAAGGTTCCTAATAATGGATTTGCCATATTTAATATTTTTTATATTTCATATGCAAAACTATATTTTATATATGAATTACGCAAGAAACAAATTTCTTTTATTAAATTTGTAAATCTAAAGTTTAAATATGGCTGAAAATATCCCTACTAAATACAATGCACCAGCGCTTGACAAAGGGCTTGATATTTTAGAATTACTTTCGCAAGAAGGTATTCCGCTATCTCAAGCTGAAATTGCACAAGGCATCAATAAAACACCTAGTGAAATATACAGAATGTTGGTTTGTCTTGAAGAAAGAAAGTATTTAATAAGAGGAGCAAATGCCGGAAAATACAGACTTTCATTAAAAATGTATAGTTTATCACATAGACATACTCCTTTTGATGAATTAAAACGTGTTGCATATTATCCAATGCAATCATTATCTGAAAAAATAAAAGAATCTTGTCATTTAAGTGTTATGAACAATGACAAACTACTTATTATTGGTCAAATGAGAAGCCCGAGCGCAGTATCCTTATCTATTGAAGAAGGAACTCATTTTCCTATTTCTTTAACTACTTCTGGAAAAGTACTACTTTCTACATTTTCAAAAGAAAAATTAACAGATATACTTACCAGAGATAAGTATTATAATACTTGGAATAAGACAAAACAAAATGAATTTTTAGATTCTGTAGAGAAAGCTAAAAAGAATGGATACTTTTATTCAAGCAGTACTTTAACAAGTGGTGTTACTGATATTGCTATGCCAATAGGTGAAAAGGAATCAGAATTAAGTGCTGTTCTTGCAATTTCGGTCTTTTCCTCTAACCTACAAGAGCATCAAAATTTAGATTTTATTTTAGATCAATTAAAGAAAGCTCAACAAGAAATTAATCAATTTATTTGTAAATAATCTTCTAAACATCAAATGTTATTTTAATTACTTAAAAAAAGCTATTATCAGTTAAATTCTAGTTAAGAATAGATTTGTTCAGTATTTGTCTAGTATATTTTTTAGGCGTTTCATATTTAAATCATACTTTTACCTGTAAATTTAATAAAAGTAAAAATATGGCTTCAAAAAATAACTTTGTTATTAGAATTGCAATAATAGTTGCACTAGGTGGTTTCCTTTTAGGATTTGATGCTTCGGTTATTTCCGGAGTGGTAAAATTTATTGAGCCTGAATTTAATTTATCTAAAATTCAATTGGGTTGGGCGGTAAGTTCAATAACACTAACAGCTGCTTTTGGAATGATTATAGCGGGTCCAATGAGTGATAAACACGGTAGAAGAAAACTCCTAAAATACGCTTCCATATTATTTACAATTTCAGCCATAGGTTCTGCCTTAGCTGGTTCTTTCTTTTGGCTTATTATATTTAGAATGATTGGTGGTTTGGCTGTTGGTGCTGCTTTAATTATTGCACCAATGTATATTGCTGAAGTTGCTCCACCAAAAAAAAGAGGTCAGCTAGTTTCTTTTAACCAATTAAATATAGTATTAGGAATTTCAATCGCCTTTTTTACAAATTATTTAATATTAAAATGGGGAAATTCAGATGCTGCTTGGGCGCAAACTCTTGGTTTTGAAAAATGGAACTGGAGATGGATGTTAGGTCTTGAAGCATTACCTGCTATTCTATATTATTTTGGTCTTTATATGGTTCCAAGAAGCCCAAGATGGCTTATGGTACATCACAAAAAAGAAGAAGCGTTAAGCGTAATGAATAAGATTGTTTCTAAAGAAGAGGCAAAAATTCAAATAGAGGAAGTTGAACAAAGTATTTCGGATGATAAAAACAAAGAAAAATCTAAACTAGCCGATATTTTTAAACCTTCAATGAGAAAAGTTATTATCATTGGTTTAGTTGTTGGTGTTTTTCAACAAATTGTAGGTATAAACGCAGTACTGTTTTACGCGCCTATGATTTTTGAACAAACAGGAATCGGTACCGACGCTTCTTTTATACAAGCCGCATTAGTTGGTGTAACCAATTTAGGATTTACAGTTGTAGCAATGTTAGCAATAGACAAATTTGGAAGAAAACCACTTTTAATAATAGGTATGGCTGGTATTGCAGCTTGCTTATTCCTTTTAAGTTACGGATTTAATGATGCAACCTATACCTTAAATAAAGATGCAATAGCAAATCTTCCTTCTGAGATAAATAAAGAACAAATAATTCAGCTTCAAGACAAAATTTTTGAAAACGATCTTGACTTTAAAGCTGCAATTGTAACAACTTTAGGTACAGAAAGTGCTAGAATTCATGAAGCAACACTTGTAACAGCTTCTGCAAAAATGAATACATTACTTATTCTAATAGGAATTATCGGTTTTGTAGGTTTCTTTGCTATGTCTATTGGACCTGTTATGTGGGTTTTATTTTCAGAATTATTTCCAAATAGAATTAGAGGTATTGCCATTTCATTTGTAGGGTTAATAAATCTTGCAGTGGCATTTTTAGTTCAATTATTATTCCCTTGGGAACTTTCTATATTAGGAAACGCAATGACATTCCTACTTTTTGGAATTTTCGCAGTTATAGGTTTTATATTTATTTGGTTTAAAGTTCCTGAAACTAAAGGAAAATCATTGGAAGAACTAGAAGAATTATTAATCAAATAAAAATGAGACATTTAAAATTACTTTTCTCCTTCAGCACAACACTTATTGCTGTACTAACCTTAAGCCTAATTAGTTGTAATATAAAAAAACATGAGAATTATTCAAAAGCTGAGGAGTTTGTTTTATTTGATTTTGAAGAAAATTTTAATAAATCTCAATTACAACCTCAAGATGCGACTTTCAAAATAATTAAAGAAGAAAACAATAAATTTCTTCAAGTTAATAATAGTTTTACTTTAAGAGAAGCTGGAGTAAAATTAAAGAGTGATGCAGACAAACCTTGGAATTTAAATGGATTTTATCAAATAAAAGCCGATGTATCCAATACCGGTGATGAAATTATACAGGTTGAATTATTTGTTGGAAATGACCCAGACGGGTTAAAAAGATGGTATTGCTCAGATTATATTGATTTAAAACCGGGTGAAAAAGGTACAATTACTGTTGACTTAGCTTGGACTCCTTGGATTTTTAAACCTCAACTAAACATTGTTGGAATGCGAGGAATACCTGGAGCATTAAAAACTGATATTAATAAAATTCAAGAAATGGTTTTTTGCTCTCGTTACGCAACACAACCAAATCAATTTACTATTGACAATGTTAGAGCTGTTGGAAAACTTGAAGAAAAAAAACCAGATAACTTTTTCCCTTTTGTAGATGAATTTGGGCAATATATTCATAAAGATTGGAGTGGTAAAATGCATTCTGAAGCCGAATTAAAAGCAGCAGCAACAAAAGAATTAGACAAACTATCACAGGATATAGGGCCAAAAGACTTAAGTAAATTTGGTGGTTGGAAAAAAGGACCGAAATTAAAAGCTACTGGTTTTTTTAGAACTGAAAAGGTTAATAATAAATGGTGGATTGTTGATCCTGAAGGTTATGTTTTTTGGACTGCAGGTTTAAATTGTGTTGCTTCAACTTCTGTATTTACTGGAATTAGTCATAGAGAAAATTACTTTAAATTTTTACCAAAAGAAAATGATCCTTTAAATCAGTTTTACGGAAAAGGGACGCACGCTTCACACGGTTTTTATAAAGACAAACTGCCTTATAAATCTTATAACTTCTATCAAAGTAACTTATATAGAAAATATGGTGAGAATTGGTTGGGAAAATTCCAAGAAATGGCTCATTTAAGAATTAAAGATTGGGGAATGAACACTATTGGTTTTGTTTCTGATTTTGGAGCAACAAGACAACATAAAACGGCTTATGTAGGTTCAATATGGATTAGAAACACACCAAAAATAGAAGGTTCAGAAGGTTTCTGGGGTAAATTTCATGATGTATTTGATCCAAAATTTAGAATAGCAGTAAAAAATTCTGTCATTTCTCAAAAAGAAGGAGCGAACGATCCTTGGTGTATTGGATATTTTGTTGACAACGAATTATCTTGGGGACTATTAGGCTCATTAGCTGAAGGAACATTAAAAAGTCCTGCAAATCAACCCGCGAAAATTCAATTCATTAAAGATTTAAAATCTAAATATGACAAAATTGAAAACTTAAACAAGGTTTGGAACACTAAACATACTTCTTGGGATGCTTTATTAACCTCTACAGAACTACCAAATAAAGAAAAAGCAAAAGAAGACTTAATTAATTTCTATAAAAAAATAGCAGATACCTATTTCAGTATCATAAATGAAGAATTGAAAAAAGTAGCCCCTAACCAAAATTACTTGGGTTGTAGATTTGCTTGGGCAAATAATGATATTGTTTTAACAACAGCAAGCAAGTATTTAGATATTATGAGTTTCAATAAATATGAATATAGTATTGAAAATTTTTCACTTCCAAAAGGTGTTGACAAACCTGTTATGATTGGTGAATTTCATTTTGGATCTTTAGACAAAGGAAGTTTTCACGTAGGAATTAAAAAAGCTAAAAATCAAGCTGAAAGAGGAGAAATGTATAAAAATTACATTCAAGGAGCTTTAAAACATCCAAATATTGTAGGAGCCCATTGGTTTCAATATTTAGATGAACCAAATACAGGAAGATTTGATGGAGAAAATTACAACGTTGGCTTTATAGATGTTTGTGATAACCCTTACGAAGATTTAATTAAAAAAGTAAAAGAAACTACATATTCAATGTACGAATACAGAACAAAAAATTAGATAATAAAAATTAAATGTTATAAATGAAAAATATTAGTCAAGATGAGAAGGACTACCTTAAAGGTGATGGGGAAACTTCTACCGATAAAATTGTGTTAGATCTTTCAGGTAGCAACTGGCAGATGGAAGGTATTAGACCTGATGAAGGAGTTAAAGTTGGTTTTCACGAATTAAATTTTGACATCACAGGAGATTCATTTAATTGGGGTTTTGCTAAAGTCCCTGGTGATGTTTATACAGATCTTTGGAGACAAGGAAGAATTGAAGATCCTCATTTTGGAAGAAATAGTTTAAAAGCCAAATGGGTTCCTGAAAACGAATGGTGGTACAAACGCCAGTTTGATGTCCCTAAAGAAATGGAAGGAAAACGTATTCAATTGGTATTTGATGGTGTTGACTTTGGTTGTGATGTTTATTTAAATGGAGAATTATTAGGAACACACGAAGGAATGTTCTCTAAATTTAAATTTAATGTTACAAAAAACATTCGTTTTGAACGTTTACGTTTTGGAACAAATGTATTAATGGTTAGATTGCATCCTGCTCCAAGAAGATACAGTCAGGTTGCTGGAAGAAAACCAGCTTGGCACGGAGATTATTGGGTTGCCTTGCCTCCTACAGGAATTTGGAAACCAGTTTATTTAGAAGCAATGGGAAACATTACCATTGAAGATACTTATGTGAAACCAATTATTACTTCAGAAAATTCAGCAAAACTAGATATTGAAATTGAAATTGAAAACCATAATTATTCTAATCATAATATTAATGTTGAAGTAGAAATTGAAGGTGAAAATTTTGAATCTAAAACATACACAATAAACAAAGATATTAGTGTTATTTCTGGAACCAATAACGTAGAGTTAAGCATAGATATTAATGATGCCAAATTATGGTGGCCTTGGGATTTAGGTGATCAAAACTTATACACAGCGAAAGTTACAATTTCAGAAGAAAATGAGGATATTTTAGATACTACGGAAACTTCTTTTGGTATTCGTGAAGTAAAAATGGCTCACAATCCTGGTTTCACTAGAGAGGAAGTTGAAAACCCTTGGACGGTTATGATTAATGGTAAACGTCATTTTATGCGTTCAGGAACTTGGGGTGGACCTCCAGATATTTTTATGGGTCGTGCGCATCCTAGTAAATACGTAGAATTAATTAGATTGGCAAAAGAAGCTAACTTTAATAACTTACGTATTTTCGGTTGGCATCCAGAAGAAATTCCATTGTTCTACAAATTATGTAATGAAGCTGGTATTACAGTTTGGCAAGATGTATTGCCTTTGGCTAGTTTATCTTTACCAAAAGATCAAGAATTTAAAGATGCTGTTTTTGCAGAAGCAATTTCATCTGTTAAAGCTCAACGTAATCATCCTTCAATTGTATTGTTAGAAGGTTCAGAAGAATTATTTATGACAGCTTCTGACCCTCAGCATAACTTAGAGTTTGTAAATGCATTGGGAGAAGCAATTAAACCATATACACCACTACACTTTATTCCTTCTTCTCCTTTAAGTGATGAAGTAGGATTGAATTTAGGCTTTAAACCAAAAGAAAGTTTCCACGCTAATGATTTATTTTATGGTGAAGGTGAATTTGTAATGGAAGATTATTTTCCTAGTTTAGATTACGCTGTAATTCCTGAATTAGCAATTTCTTCTTGTCCAAATATTGAAAGCATTAAAAAGTTTATTCCTGCAGATGAAGTTTGGCCTCCAGGACCAAGTTGGGGTCATCACTGGACAGATTTTGACGCTTTAAGAACATTAAATTTTGAAGTAGTTGGAGATCAAAGCACCGATAGTTTAGAGAGTTTTGTAACCGCTACCCAAGTTGCTCAAGGAGCTATTTTTCAATACGCTTTAGAACATTTTAGAACTAGAAAACCAAGAACAAGTGCTATTTGTATTTGTCATTATATCACATTTGCTCCAGACATGAAATGGGGAATTGTAGATTACTATCAAGAGAAAAAATTATCTTTTGATTATGTAAAAAAAGCCTATCAACCTGTTTTATTAACTATGAAACATTATGACAGACGTTGGTTACCAGGAGAAGAATTTAAAGGTGAATTATGGGTAGTAAATGATTATTATAAATCATACGCTAACTGTAAAGCAAGTATTAAATTCTTGGATAATAACAAGAATGTAATTAAAGAAGAACAGTTTAATATTTCAGAAATAGGTGGTGATAGTTCTTCTAAATATGTTGATGTTTCTTGTAAAGTACCAGGTAAAATTGGAGATAAATTCTATGCTGAAATGACGTTAGTTGATGCTGATGGAAATACATTGTCTAAAAATGATTATATGTTATTAGTAGCTGATAAAAAGAAAGATAGAGCTGAATTAAGAGCTATTGGACTAGAAGCATTTGAAATTAAACAAAAGTATGGTTGGGCAAATTATTTTAGATATTTCCCAGGATTAGGTGCTGAAGAAGGTCATTTAGAAGCTGATCAAAAAATGCCAATCGCTAGAGGTTTTGATAAAAAATAATAAATATGTTTAAATTTGAAAAAATAGATAGATTGGGGATTATCACACTAGATAAATCCCCTGCTAACAGTTACGACATTCACTTTTTCAATGAATTTGAAACAATTTTAAATTCCATTGAAAACGACAAGGACATTTCAGTTGTACTTTTAAAAAGTGGCATTCCAAAATTTTTCTGTGCAGGAGCTGATATTAAAGTATTTGCGAGCAATACTGTGGAGCAAAATAACCAAATGGTTGCTATGGCTAATAAAACTGCCAAATTGATTAGTTCAAGCTCAAAAATTTATGTTGCTTTTTTAAACGGCCATACGTTAGGTGGTGGATTAGAATTGGCTTGTGCTTGCGATATTCGTTTGGCTTCAAACAAAAAATTCTTGATTGGATTACCTGAAGTTAAACTTGGTTTAATGCCAGGAAATGGAGGTATTCCAAGATTGGTAAACGCTGTTGGTCATTCTTATGCTTTTGAAATGGTTGTATCGGGTAATCCAATAAATTCTGAAGAAGCCTTTAGAATTGGATTAGCTCATAAATTATACAACGAAGAAACAGCTGAAGAAGAAGCTTTAGCATATGTTAAAAACTTATCCCAAGGTCCTAAAATAGCTATGGCAACAGTTAAGAAAACTTTTGCATTAGGAGTTGGAAAAAGCACCCAAGATTTCTTAAAATTAGAAACTGAAATGGTTGACACACTTTACGATACCTTCGATGCTAAAGAAGGATTTCAATCATTTGTAGAAAAACGAACACCAAAATTTGAATAAACACTATAAATTTAAATTCCATAGTTTTAAATAAAACAATTGTCATTCCTGCATAGGCAGGAATCTATGAAAGTAAAAATAGATTTCTCTAAAAACAGGAATGACAATATTTATGGCTAAGTTTATAAAACCAAAATAACCGTTATAAAATTGTAGGGTTTAACCTTTAATTTTATAATAAAAACATAACCAAATATGAATTCAACAAATATAAAACACTATTCCTGCTATATAAACGGAGAATGGCTAGATGATAAAACAAGAGAAACTATTGAAGTAGAAAATCCAGCTAACAATGAAGTTTATGCTACGGTTACCGCTTGTACAAAAGACGATGTTCAATACGCATTAGAAAGTTCAGAAAAAGCACAAATAGGTTGGGCATTAACTCCTGCAAACACAAGAGCACAACATATTATTGAAATTGCTAACAAATTAAAAGCAGAACGTGAACATTTCGCAAAGCTTTTAGTTATGGAGCAAGGAAAAACATATCCTGAAGCTTTGGGAGAAGTTGACGATACTATTACATATATGACCTATTCGGCAGAATCTGCTCGTAGAATACAAGGTGCTATATTCCCTGCTGAACAAGCAAACAAAAGACTTTCAATTTACAAAGTGCCTTATGGTGTAACTGTTGGCTTATGTGCTTTTAATTATCCTCTAGCATTAATTGGAAGAAAAGTTGGACCAGCACTAGCTACTGGAAACACAATGATAATTAAACCACACGAATTAACGCCTACAACAGCTTCAGAATTTTGTCGTTTAGTTGATGAATCTAGCTTGCCAAAAGGAGTGATAAATATGGTTTCAACTAAAAATGCAGAAGCTGCATCGCTATTAGTTGAAAGTCCTATTACTAAATTAATTTCACTAACTGGAAGTACACGAGCTGGTAGAGCAATGTACAGAGCTGCTGCTGATAACATTACTGGATTAATTTTAGAATTAGGAGGAAAAGCGCCTTTTATTGTATGTAAAGATGCAGATATTGATAAAGCTGTTGAAGCTGCCGTAATTTCAAGATATGCAAACTGTGGACAAGTTTGTATTTGTAACGAAATGGTATTTGTTGATGAAAAAATTGCAGATGAATTTACAGAAAAAGTTGTAAAAAGAACGCAACAAATTAAAGTTGGAGATCCTTTTGCTGAAGGTGTACATATGGGACCTAACGTAAGCAAATTTGGTTTAGACCGTGTTAATAAATTAGTTCAAGAAAATGTAAATAAAGGTGCAGAATTGTTATTAGGTGGAGATATACCTGATGGTGAGTATTTTGAAAAAGGAAACTGGTATGCTCCTACTATTTTAGGAAATGTAAAAGGTGATGATCCAACTATTAGTGAAGAATTATTTGCTCCTGTAATGCCTATTGTAAAAGTAGGTGGTTTTGATGAGGCTATTGCATTAGCTAATAATAGAGAGGAAGGTCTTTCGGCATATTTATATACAAATGATTATAGATTACACCAAAAAGCTATTGATACCTTAGAAGTTGGTACAATTTTCATCAATCAACAAATTATTGGTAATATTCAAGGGTATCATTCAGGTCATAAAACATCTGGTAATGCAGGTGAAGATGGTGTATTTGGTATTGATCACTACTTACAAAAAAGAACTATTTATTTAAACTACGAATAAACCAATAGTATGGGAATAGGAATATTTTGGGTATTACTAGCTGCAATAATGCTGGGTTTTTATGCCTTTCCAAGTAAGTTTGTAAAAAATTACGAACTTGAAAATTTATGGGGTGTTTTTTGGGTACTAGCAATGTTTATTGTTCCAATTATTTCAACGGTAGTATTGGTTGATAATTTGAGCGAAACTTATGAGCAAGTATCCAATTCAATTTTCTTATCCATTTTCCTTTTAAGTATTTTATGGGGAATTGGTAATTTGTTATGGGGAATTAGCATTTCAAAAATTGGAATGGCTTTAGGTTTTTCTTTACTTATTGGAGTTTCAACTTTAGCAGGTTCTATTCTTCCATTTTTTATGGGAGGTGCAGATAAATTATCTACTCCTGGTGGTATGGTTATTCTTGGTGGAATCTTTATCATAATGCTTGGAATTATAGCGAACGGTAAAGCTGGTTTACTTCGAGAGAAAAATGAGAACGCAGATAGTGAAAAAGTAGCCTCTAACAATAATACTATGAGAAATGGTATTATACTTTGTATTATTGGAGGTATTTCGGCAGCAGGTTTTAACTTAGCTTACCACGTTGCAGATAATATTGGACATATTGGTCAAATATCACAAGAACAATTCGGAAATCCACCTTGGATTGCTCGATTAGCTGTTATGCTTCCTTCTTTTATTGGAAGTGGAATTGCAATTATGGTTTATTTTATCATTCAACTTACTAAAAATAAAAGTTGGGGAAACTTCAGTCATAAAAATAGTCCAAAAAACATCTTTTACCTTTTAATTATGGCAGTGGTTTATTGTGCGTCCTTAATTATATACGGTTTAGGTGCTTATGAATTGGGTCCTTTAGGAACTTCTGTTGGATTTGCAATATTTCAAACAGGTTGTATTATGGTTGCTAATATTTTAGGCTTTTTTACTGGTGAATGGAATAAAGCAGGTGATTTAAGTAAGAAATGGTTATTTAGTGGATTATCAATTATGACAATTGGAATTATTATTGTTGCCTATGGAAACTCTATTGTTTAGCTTCAATTAAAAATTATAAAAAGAAGTATTTAAAGAGTCGTCATTCTGAATTTATTTCAGAATCACAGGCTATTTTTCGTCAATTCTAATGAGAACCTGGATCAAGTTCAGGTTGACGAATAGCCACTTTTAAATACTTCTTTTTTTATTAAATCTCATTAAAAAACAGCAGCGTATCTTTTATATGCTCTTCCCAATAGCACCACTCGTGCTTTCCTTTAAATTCTTCATAAACGTGGTCAATATTAGAATTCTTTAATTTTTTGTGTAATTCTCTATTGTATTCAATTAATAAATCATCCTTTCCACAATCAAATCTAAAAGGTGGCAAATTGTTTTTATTCTGAAGCATTAACTCAAAAACATCTTCATTTATTGAGTTTTCTTGCTTATAATTATCTTCATTTTCTTCAACAAATAAATGCATTTGATTTTTGTTTGTAATTGAAGAATGTCCGGATAAACCTTTATACTTTGTTGGATATTTTGCACCCAATCTTAATGCTCCATAACCTCCCATTGAAAGACCCGTAATAAATAAATCTGAAGCCAAACTTACACATTCAATATTTTCAATTAAGGCATCAATAACATCATTTACAATCCAATCTTCAAAGTTATTGTTATTGTGTGGTAAATAAGCGGAACCATCTCCCCACAATCCATCAGAAGGCATTGCCAATACCATTGGCTTGATTAAACCCTGTTCCATCATTTTTAAAGCCGTAAAATGTACTCCTGCTTTATGAGCCCATATCCAAGCACTTCCATAAACACCATGTAACAAGGTTACGATAGGAATATCTTTTAAATCTCTTATTGGAGGAACAAAAATACATATATCTCCTCTTCCATTTAAATTGGGAGTTTTTACAGTAATAAATCTTAAATTATTACTTTCAAACTCTGGATTTGATATTTCTGTAGTTTTAAATTTTGAATTCATGAACAGTTAATTTACTATTAAAGCATTGTTTATGGCTTTAAAATCACCCGATGTTGTTTTCAAATTTATGGTCCCTTTTTTAGTAGATTGAACATAGATTACAGCTTGACCATTAAATAATTTTCGCTCAGGTTTTGAAAGATTTTGCACATTGGTAGGATCTCCATTTCCTGATGCTAAAAACTCTGCAGCACCACTAACTTCAATTTTCATGTTTTTACTATAATGCGGACATAAATTTCCATCCTTATCTACAATTGAGACAACATAAACACCTACTTCTCCTGATTTTATTGAACTTAACTCTGCTTCAATTTTAATTGCATGTGGAGCACCTGCTGTAACTCTTATTATTTCACCTACTTTCTTATTTTTCTTATTATAAGCAATAACTTTTATTTCACCAGGTTCATAAACAACATGTTCCCAAACCATTGAATATGCTTTTAATTGAGCCATGGTTGTACCTCCAGATGTTTCTTTTTCAATTGTACTTGCTAAAAACTCAGGCACTTCAGGTTTTTCTTTAGTTTTAACACCATAACTTTTACCATTTACAAATAATTCAGCTTTTTCATAAGTTGTGTAACAAACTACTGGAATTTCTTTTACGTTTAAGTTTGGCCAAGTCCAATGAGGGTAAACATGCAACACATCTAAATTATCATTCCACTCTCCTTGGTATAAATAAAATTTATCTTTTTCCAATCCTACTATATCAACAGGAGCAAAATATGAACTTCTAGATTTTGCTGTATGATAAGGTGAAGGCTCTCCTAAATAGTCATAACCAGTCCAAACAAATTCACCATATACAAAATCATTGTACTCTTGAGACGCAAATTCTTTATAAGGAGAATAACCCCAAGGAACGTTTGTGTTTTCATAATTTCCAGGCTGACCATCTTTATATAATTCTGTTTTTAGTGAAGCGCCTCTTTTATTTTGAGCAGTTTCAAAATTAACAGGAAATTTATATGAATTTCTAGTACTTAAAGATCCTCCTGTTTCACTAGCAAAAAATTTTAAATTTGGATATGCCTCTCTAATTTTATGATAAACTCCTGGCTTATAATTAAATCCTGCAACATCAACTGTTAAAGCTAATCCATTTTTTAAGCTTCCACCAACATTATTAAACCCTGCCGTTGTTGCTCTTGTAGTGTCTAAACTTTTTACAATGTCATTTAAATATTTAGCAACTTCTCCTCCATCTGCTTGGTATTGTTCCATAATTTCATTCCCAATACTCCACATCATTATACTTGGATGATTTCTATCTCGCAAAATCATATCAGTTAAATCTTTCTTTGACCATAAATCGAAATGCTTAGAGTATCCGTTTAAAACTTTTCCTTTTTTCCACTCATCAAAAGCCTCATCAATTGCTAAAATTCCCATTTCATCACAAATATCTAATGCCTCTGGAGCTGGTGGGTTATGAGAAAAACGAATTGAATTCACGCCCATTTCTTTCATTTTTTTCATTTGACGGACAAATAATTCTTTATGAAATGCCGCTCCAACCGGTCCAAAATCATGATGCATATTCACCCCTTTAAATCTTATTTTTTCATCATTTAAATAAAATCCATTTGTTTCAAATCGTATTTTTCTAATTCCAAATGAAGTTGTATAAGAATTAATTTCTTTTCCTTCTTTTAAAATTGTTGTTTTTAACTTGTATAAATATGGCGTTTTTAATCCCCATAATTTTGGTTTTTTAACTGTGAAATTTTCAGCTATTTTCTGTTCACCTTTTAAGTTGATTTCTTGAACTTTTTTAGCTAAAGAAACTCCTTCAGCACTAAATATTTCATTTTCAACGGTACAATTCCCTTCTCCTAATATTTCTACGTCTAAATTAACTTGAGCGCTTTTTTTAGTTATTACAGGTGTTGTAACAAATGTTCCCCAAGTTTTTACATGTGTTTTGTTTGTTTTTAAAACCGATACTTTTCTGTACAAACCAGCTCCAGGATACCAACGTGATTGACTATTAAAATTTTCTAGTCTAACTGCAATTGAATTATCTCCAGATTTTAAATATTTTGTAATATCAAAATAGAATGAAATATATCCAAAAGGTCTTTCTCCAACATAATTCCCATTAACATAAACCTTGGCATTGCTCATTGCTCCGTCAAAAAGCAATTGTACTTTTTGTTCTAAATCTCTAGATGAAACATTTAATTTAGTTCTGTACCAACCAATACCCACATATGGTAAAGCACCAGTTCTACCAGTTCTGTATTTTGGTTGAGTTTCACCATCTTGCACCACCATAGTCAACTGAATATCATGTGTGAAATTGAAATCTTCTTTTATAGCCCAATCGTGAGGAACGGTAACAGACTCCCAATCGTAATCATTAAAATCCTCTTTAAAAGCACTTCCATAATCATAATTAGTAAATTTCCAATTTTTTAACAACTCTGTTTCTTGAGCTGAAATTTTAAGACAAGTAATAACTACTAACAGACAAATTATACGTTTCATATTATATTTTACTTTTTATTTATTCAAATACTATTACACCTTTTGCATTTTTACCCGAAAGCATATCATTAAATGCTTGTTGTAATTTTTCTAATGGATAGGTTCTTGTTATCATTTCATCTAACATAATTTCACCATTTTTATAATAATCTAATATTTTTGGAAAATCAGTTTGCGGGTTACATTTTCCATACAACGGATTTATGTAAATTTTATCCCATTCAAAAAGTGCCATATCAATTAAAACTTTTTGTTCTATTCCACTTACCTGAACTGCAGTCCCTGCATTTCTAACCATTGCTAAAGGAGCGACTCCTAATTCAGGAATTGCAGTACATTCAAAAGCATAATCTGCACCTCTTCCATTGGTCATTTCTTTGACTTTTTCAGCTGCGTTTAACAATCCCTCGTCTTCTTTATCTGCTAAAATTGTATGAGTTGCTCCAAATTCAACAGCCATATCTAATCGTGTTTGATTGATATCAATTGCAATAATTTTTTTGGCTTTTGAAACTTTTATTCCTTGAATAACATTTAACCCTACTCCTCCTGTACCAATAACAACAGCGGATGAACCTTCAGTTACTTTTGCTGTATTCACTGCAGAACCAAAACCTGTCATAACACCGCAACTAACAATACTTGCTGCACTAAATGACATATCTTTAATTGGATTTTTAACAACTGCAGATTCTTTCACTAATGTATATTCTGAAATAGTACCAATATTAAATGAACGCTCAATAGTATTTCCGTTCCAAGTAGTCCCTTCAATATGTGCGTGCCCATCTGTATAACCATTTCCTCCAGCAACTACTGGTGAATTATTCTCACAAATATGTTCGTTTTCATGTTCACATTGAAAACAAGTTCCACAAGGTGTAGCCCAATTTAAAATAACAGCATCACCTACCTTTACACTTTTAACTTCTGAACCAATTGCAGTTACAATACCAGCACCTTCGTGCCCCATCACAATTGGTTTTCCCCAATTTAAAGAATCGTGGTCTGTATGACATAATCCTGCTGCTTTCACCTGAACTAAAACCTCATCTTTATTTGGATTTTGTACTATAATTGTATCAATAGTAAAATTACCGTCTCCAGTTGCAATTGCAGCTTTACATTTTATACTCATTTTTATTTTTTTAGTAGTCGTTTTTTTAATCTTTTAAGAAACTAGTAGGTTTAAAAGGGATTTTAGTATCCTTTAATTTCCCTTTATCAAGTTGCTGTTTTCCCTTTATAAAACGTGTTCCAAGAACATAAGCTTTTCCATTATTAACTGCATCTACAGCTAATAATTCATCATCCTTAAAATACCAAACAGATTGGCATTTTTCATTTTCTTCTTCAACGCGTTGTATAACTTCATTATAACCTTGTGACAAACCAACCATTTGTAATTTAACATCATATTGATCGGACCAAAACCAAGGAATTGCATTGTAAACAACTTCATTTCCACAAATAGCAGATGCTGCTACTTTTGCTTGATCAACGGCATTTTGTACCGATTCTAATCGAATAAAACGATTGTAATGTGGATTAAAATGATAGGTACAATCGCCAATTGCATAAATATCAACATCACTTGTTTTTGCGGTTTCGTCTACTTTAATACCGTTCTCAATTTCTAAACCTGCTTTTGTAGCTAATTCAGTATTCACTTTAATCCCAACTCCTACTACTATTAAATCTGCAAAATACGATGTATTATCATCACAAAAAACTTCATTAATACCCTTAACAGTTTTAATTTCAATAACGTTTTTATTGGTTAATAAATCAACATTATTTTCTTTATGTAATTTATTGAAAAAAAATGACATTTCCGGAGCCGTTACACGTTCTAAAACACGTTCTTCTCTTTCTAAAACTACTACATTAGCACCTGTTTTTTTTAATGAAGCTGCAGTCTCCAACCCAATATAACCACCTCCAATAATTACAACTCGTTTCTTTTCAGAATTCTTCATTGCATTTTGAATATTAACCGTATCGGCAAATGTTCTCATTGGAAACAAATTATTAGCAGTTTTTATCCCGTTAATTGGAGGAATAAATGGACGTGCTCCAGTTGCAATAACCAATTTATCATAAGATTGCTTACTCTTATCAGACAAAACAATATATTTTGATTCTTTATCTATTGAAACAACTGATTTTCCTAAATTCAATATTATATTTTCTGAAGCATAATTTTGCTCAGGAAATAACAAATCTAATTGTGTATTATCTTCAGCCGATAAATAAGCTTTTGACAAGGGAGGTCTGTGATAAGGAATTTCCGGGTCACTATCAAATAATATAATTGCCCCTTCCCAACCTTCTCTTCTTAATGTAAACGCAAAATTCACTCCCGCGTGGCTTGCTCCAATTACTACACAAGTTTTATTTAATGAACTAGAATCAGACATTTTTAGTTTGCTACTTTTAAAACAATTCCGTCTAAATCTTCACTTATTTTCATTTGACAAGATAAACGACTATAATCACTTACTTTTTCGTCAAACTCTAACATATCACTTTCCATTGAATTTGGAGCACCTACTTTATCCCAATCAGAAGGTTCAACGTGAACGTGACAAGTTGCACAAGAACATACTCCTCCACAATTACCATCAATACCTTTAATTTTATTTTGAACTGCCAATTCCATTACATTTCCTGAATTTCCTTCTACAGTTATTGTTTCATTACTTTGAGTTACAAATGTTATTTTAGCCATTTTATTTTTGATTTTTTTAGTTCTATTTTTATTCTTTTAGTTTAGTTGTATGCGTAATTCTAGTTAAATTTTACGTTAATGTTATCAAAACCTACTTTTCTTTTAAATTCACCTAGCGTTTCAATGTTTTCTTTAGCATCTATAATTTCTATGGATGATACCTTTTCAATTAAAGTATGAATTAAAACTTTTAATATTTGACGTGCATGCGTTGCTCCTAAACAATTGTGAGTACCAAACCCAAAAGCAACATGAGGATTCATTTTTCTATCAATTACTACTTCATTTGGATTTTCAAAAACATTTGCATCTCTATTTGCTGAAGCCCAGTTCAATGAAATTCTAGTATCAGCTTTTACAGCATGCTCACAAACTTGAGTATCTTCAGTTGCAACACGCCCCATTTGAGTTAATGGAGAAAAATAGCGTATCAATTCTTCAATTGCAAAATTGATTAATTCAGGTTCTTTTTTAAGTCTTTCTAAAGATTTAGGATGTTCAGAAAAATAAGCAATTGAATTGGTTACTGCATTAATTACAGTATCTCTACCTCCAGCAAAAGTTAAAATTACAACTCCTTTAATTTCTTCTTTAGTCAACTTTTTACCATTAACCTCTGCAGCCAATAATTTTGAATAAAAATCTTCTCCAGGGTTTTTTATGCTATTTTCAATTTGTGCATCAATATAATCGTACAAAATATTAGCTTTAGATGCATCTAAGGCAGATTCTTCACTTCTAAAAACGTGAGTTCCCCAAGAAATCCAAGTTTCAGATTCAGAAAAAGACACGTTAAATAATAATGTTAAAGCGCGCGATTGCAATACTAGAGAAAACTCTTTAATAACCTCAACACTATCTTTTGTTATGGCTTCTTCAACCAAAGCACCAATTTGCTTTTCTAATTGAGCAGTATATGCTTCCTCTAATGGTCGCTTAAACCACTGTTCAACAACGGCTCTATATTCTCCGTGCATTGGAGGATCAACTTCAAAAGGAATTTGACGTATGTCTCTAATATTTACTTCTGAAGGAATAACAATTCTACCTGGTTCTGCTCCAGATTGAAATGTTTTGTGATTATGTGCGCATCTTCTTACATCTTTATGACGCAACGCCATTACTACTGGATCATTTTGATCGTCCATTTCTCCAAAACCTTTTTCCAATCTCGCTTTTTCAAATGGATCAGGAATATTGCTATTCTTCATATATTTTAACTTTATAATTAGTAGAACTTTATTGTTTTTCAAAAATGAAAAATCTAAGTGAAAAAATTATAATGTTTCTTAGCTAAAAAGGTGCTTATCTTGACCTTGATATGAATTTAACAGTATATTTATGTCAAAATAAGTAATAAAGACTAAATCATCTTTAATGTTTTACATACATTTTTTTTGCTCTGTAAACACATTGAGTGTTTTTACAAGTATCGCATATATAACCAAGATATTTAACATCTTTCCCTATACCAACAATTCCACTAACTGATTTTACAGGGCTCATTAATGAAGATTCACTTAAACTAACATTACAAAATTTGTTAGGGAAAAATGAAAAAAGTTTTTGTTGATCTACTACCAACCAATCACAATAACCAGGACTATATCTATTTGTTATAGTTAAATTGTTTAGGCTTGCCATTGTTTTTAGTTTTTCATAAATAATATCCATGGCTCCTTCAACAAGCATTGATCCTGTTGAATCAACTACATAACTCATTACAAAATCGCCTTCATCTTTATATTTATGACTCCATTTTTCAACTTCATAACCTGCTGTACAAGTAAACAGTGCCGCAAATTCTGCTTTTCTTAAAAAGGAAGTAATCATTCTTCCTGTATTAAATTTTTTAGTTTCAATTTCAACAAAACCTTCTTTTGCCGAAAAATCTGTTACAGGTTTAATTGTAAATCCACCTTCAATATTTTTATTGTCTGTTAACAATTCAATAGCAGTATCAATCATACTATTAAATGGTTCATCAGGAACTGGACCTAAACCCATAAATGATGAAATCTCCTCTTTTTCCAGGGCTATTTCTGAAAAATCTATTTTATATGAATATATACCTTTCACTATTTTTTATTTTGATTTTTGAAATAACGCTCTTAATGTTTTCAAACTCATTTTTTCTCCAAAAGCAATTATTTCACAACTACCTGTGTAATTTTCAAGTGAAATAATTTCAAATTGATTATATGTTAAATGAAATAATTTAAACTTGTTATTTGCTACTCTTACAAAGCCTTTTGCCCGAATACTTATGTTACTCAACTCTTTTAAAAAGGCTTTTAAATTTTCTTCTGAAATAATATCTGTAGTTCTATAAACTGCCGTTTTTATTTCTTCTGGTCTTGTATCTTCAGTGGTTAATGTTGGAATTTCATTTACTTTATTTAATTCAACAGTTTTAATATTGCAAAATTGTTGTTTTTCAATTTCAGCAAACGGGTTTATTTCTTGTATTTTTTCAACAACCTTTTTTATTTGATTGTCATCAACCAAATCTATTTTGTTTAAAATAATTTTATCTGCAACTCTAACCTGATGTTTGGCACGTTGTACAAACAAGGCACTTTTATTAAAGTTTAAAGCATCTACCACACACCATGCTCCAGCATAACGAACTTTACTACTTATCTCTTCTTTATTTAATAATTCACATATTGAAATTGGATCAGAAATTCCTGAAGCTTCCAAATAAATAATTTCAGGATTGTATTGTTCTATTAATGTTGAAATAGTTTCAATAAAATTACTTAACAAACACACACAAAACACCGAACCATTGTTTATTTCAACAAGTTTAAAATTATCTTTGGAAAGTTTTAATTCTTTACCATCTACTCCAGATGGTGCAAACTCATTTTGTATAACTGCAATTCTTTTTCCTTTATGTAAAGAAAGTAAATTTTTAAGCAGGGTAGTTTTACCACTGCCTAAAAATCCACTAATAAGAATTAAATCTGTCATTAAATATTTTAAATTATTTTAAAAAAACGTCTCCCTGAACTTGATTCAGGGTCGCATCCTCATTGGTTATCTTTATGAGGAGATGCTGAAATAAGTTCACCATGACAGATTAAATAATACTATAAATTAACACCAATTTTAGTATCTAAATGCTTTTGTATACGTTTTACCAATTCCATTTTTGGAGGAATAATTGAAATAAATTCAATATTACCATCAATACAAATTGTTGGTAAGTTTCTAACGCCTAAACTCAACATCATTTGAATACCTTCTTCTTTTTTAATCTTATGCTCTATGTATTCAATATTATCGGCTCCTATTTCTTTTACAGCCAATTCAACAGCTTGCATCATATATTGGCAAGGCGCACAACCTTCAGAATCTAAAGTAATTACATCTATTTTTACTTTATCGTTTGTAAAGTAATTTTCTAAATCTAATAACTGAACATCTTTAGCTGTTTGTCCTTTTGTTCTTAAAACATCTTGTTGATATTCATCGTGAATAATTTCAGCTATTGCTTCTAAATTTTCAGGAGGAGTTGCCATTGGTAAATCGCAACCAGGAGCTAAAATAAATCCTTTTTTACCACCAATATCCATACATTCTATTGCTTCAAACTTACAATCTTCTGGAGTTCCAATTAGTAAAACCGAAGTTAACTTCATATTTCCACCAAAGCTAATTTCATATTTATCACATTGTTCTTTTAAGAAATCTAACGGAATATTTTCATCAATTGAAATATTGTCTGGCTCACATTTACACATTTCTTCAATGTTTTGTGTCGCATTTCCACATACAAAGAAAGAACTTAACGCTCCACACTCTCTAATATGACTAAAAACCTCTTTACAATAAGGGGAAACAAACATTTCGAAAGACATTGGGTCTATTTGGCTTACCATAGGATCTACCACCGCAACTACATCACAACCAGCTTCAATATAATAATCAGACATTGCTTTACCAACCTTGGTACAATAATCCATTACTTTACCAACGTACTCTGGGTCTTCAAATAATTTCATAAAAATATCTGTTCCCATTAAGTGTAATGCCAATGTAAACGGTCCTGTAATTAAACCATACAATGCAATATCTGGATGTGCTTCTTTTATTTTTGTAGCGGCATTCATTACCGTTGCAATTCTTCCTTTACAACGACAAGGAATTTTTAAATCTTCCAATTTTAAACTTCCATCAGCTAATGGATGAGAAACTACAGCCGGAGGATTATCATCTGACCATTTTAAATCACAACCTAAAACTTCTGCTTCAATTTGCAAATCAAATGTAACAGGAATTCCATCTGGATTGTATTTTTTAATCGCTTCTTCAGCGCCATCAATAATGTTTTGTTCAGATTTAAAATAGTCGGTAGCATTTAAACCTAACAAATGTCCTGCATGCGCACCAACAAATGGTACCCAAGGCACACGTTCCACTTCTTTACGATTCATTGCTGCTTTTACTAATTCTAATCCTGTCATTATGCCGATATTTTAAGATTATTCATATACTCAACAACACCTTGCGGATCTGCTGAAAAATTATCCGCTCCAATTTTATCACAAAAATCTTGTGTAATTGGCGCACCACCAATAGTAACTTTTTGATTTGGATGCACAGCTTTTATTTCTTTAACTATATTTTCCATACTAGCCATTGTTGTAGTTAACAATGAAGAAAGTCCAATAATTGCATCTGGAAATTCATTAATAGTATCAATGAATTTTTTAGCAGGAACATCTGTTCCTAAATCAATTACTTCGTAACCATTTCCTTCAACAATCATAGAAACCAGGTTTTTACCAATATCATGTAAATCCCCCGCAACAGTACCTATAATAAATACTCCTTTTTTATCCGCATTTCCTAATGCAAACAATGGTTTTAAATGTTCCATTGCTGTATTCATTGCTTTTGCCGACATTAAAACTTGAGGAACAAAAACTTTGTTTTCTCTAAATTTAACACCTACTTTTTCCATACCTATAATTAAACCTTTAGCTAAAACATCACCAGCTGAAGCTCCTTGTTCTAATGCTTGAATAGTATATTCATCTGCTCCATCTTGATCTTTCATATTTGGTGGATATGGTGAAACTTTATTAATTTTACCAAACTCTACACAAGTCGAAATTTTATTAAATAATTCTTCCATTACGCTAGTTCTTTTTCTTTTAGTTGCGCATGTGCAACCTCAATAAATGTTAATATATTTTCTAATGTAGTATCGCTTTCAACGGAGTGTGAAGGTGAAAAAATATATCCTCCTTTTTTACCCATTTCAATTAATGCTAATGATTCTTCTCTCACTTCTTCAGGTGTTCCAAAAGGCAATGTTTTTTGCATTGATAAACCTCCGTGGAAACATAATTTCCCTAAATAATCATTATGAATTTGGTGTACATCCATTACTTCTGGTTGGAAAGGATTGAAACAATTTAAACCTGCATCAACTAATGCTGGAAATAATTCGTCTACATCACCACAAGAATGAATCATTACATATTTTCCTGCATCCTTAACTCTTTTGTACATTCTTTTAATTTGTGGCAACATAAATTCGTTCCATAAATCAGCTCCCATAATTAAACCGTGTTGTTGTCCCCAATCATCACCAAAATAAACAGCATCAATATCATATTCTAAAGCTTTATCTATTTGTGCAATATTGTAATCTCCTATTTTTTCGAATAAAGCGTGTACAAAATCTGGATACATATAAAAATCCATCAACAAATTTTCCATACCTCTCATTGCCCAAGCTCTTTCATATAAAGAAAACCCTATTTGAAATACTCTAAATAAATCTGGTTTCTTTTCAATTTCAGACTCAATATTTGCAAAAAAACGAGGATCGTGTGGATTTGGAAATTCCAAACCTTCAATAGTTGGTTCTTTAATTATATCTTCAATTGGCATTCCAATATCCTTATCAACACTTCTATCCCAAACTACACCAAAAACATCTTTAAAATGATCTTTTTTTACTTCATCAAAAAAACCAATATCGCTACCTAAGTTTAAAATATGATTTCCTAGAACAATATCTAAATCATCAGTTTTATAATACTCCTCAAGCATTTCTTTTGGCTCTTTCGTAAATTTAAAAGACCATGGTACATATGGTGGTTTTTCGTGATTTAAAACCGCTTTTATTATTTCTCTTTTAGTCATTATTATAGTAGATTTATATTCATAACAAATTTAATATCAAATATTTAGTGAATCCACCTTAATTTTAGCTATTTACTAACTTATTTTGATATGATTTTTATCATATTATTTATTTACAAGTTATTATTGATTATCTTTAAACTCTAAATTAATTAATTTGAAAGCACATTTTGAAAAAGTAACATCTTCCATTAAAAGTTCATTTAAAGCAAGTGTTTATGAAGATAAGAACTTTGATACCCCTTGGCATTTTCATCCTGAATATGAACTCACATTTATTGTAAAAGGTGAAGGAATACGATATGTTGGAAATAGTGTTGAAAAATTTGAGGCTGGAGATTTTGTTCTCCTAGGCTCAAACCTACCACATTGTTGGAAAGATTCTATTCAGAATAACGGAAATGTAAAATCATTAGTCTTTCAATGGAATGATGATATTTTAGGAGTAAATTGGATGGAAAAGAATGAATTTCAAAACATTAAAAGCCTATTAAAAACAGCTCTAAAAGGAATTAAATTTACAAGTAATAATCATTCAAAAATTCAGACACGGTTATCTAAAATAATGAATAAATCTCCGTTTGATAAGCTAATTAATTTTATTCAATTCTTAGAAGAATTAAGTAATGGGGAATTTGAAACGTTAACGACAACTGATTTTACACCTAGTTTAAATATTAAAGCAAACAACAGAATTGATAAAGTTTATGATTATCTTCAGGAGAATTATGATAAGAAAATAAAATTAAAAGATGTTTCAGCATTAGTTTCAATGGGAGATGAAGCATTTTGTAGATTCTTTAAAAAATCATTGAATAAATCATTTTTCACTTTTGTAAATGAATATAGAATAAACCTTGCTTGCAAAGAATTAATTGAAACCAACAAACAAGTAAGCCAAATAGCTTATGATTGTGGTTATGAAAGTTTACCGTTTTTTTATAGGCAATTTCAAAAATTTATGGATTGTTCTCCTTTGGTTTTTAAAAAAATGTATCTGAAAGTAAAGTCAACTTAAAAAAAATAATAATTCATTTTTTATCCAACTACTCCCTTTTTCAAAATTAATTTAGCAGTTTATTGTTTGTTGCTGATTTATAACTGGGTGAGATTAAGCTGTCTTTACGAACCAAATGCAATGGAGTAAAGCAATCTGTTAATTTATAACTATAACGAAATACAAGTACTTCTCATGAGATTACTTAGTAGCTAAGGCTTCTCACAATAACATACAATTCAATTATTTTAATATGCAATCCTTTAAACTAATTCCCAATAGTTTTTCAGAAATATTATTTAGGTCTTTTTCACTTCCAGAGAAATGATACACTCTATGAAAATGTTTTAACTTTTCATTTGGTTTCAATTCTACAAATGGAGAAGTTGTTTCCAGTTCATAAAAACTAGTTTTATCTGTTTTGGAATAATCCATTGTTCCGTTATTGTAAATTGGAATTACTTCCCCTTTATATGGTTCTTTTTGAATTGATACAGTAGAATTTGAAAAACTATTTGAAACTGTTTTTTTATATTGAATAATAGTTAATCGTTTCTTTCCTTTTGAATAACAACCATAAATTTCTGGGGCAATATTATTAGGTACTCCTATTTTGCTTCTGTACTTTCCATCTGCTTTAAATAATAACACATTTTTTAACACCTGAAGCCTATCACCTCTTAACTCTCCCAAATATTTATAAATAATATCCTTCGAAGAATTTTTAGCTAAAGGAATAATTACAACCATATCATTAGTTCCTTTATACATCCCTGCACTCCAAATACCCGCCAATCCAGTATTTTTCTCCCAAGGTTTATCTCCTACATTTATTAATTCATGAGAACTTTCAAATGCAACAAATTTTAAATTTTCAGGAAATTCTAATTGCAAATTTTTATTGATTTCAGTAGCCGATAATATTTTAATTGTGCGGTTAACTCTAATATTAAACCTTGTGTTTTTGAAGTTAGTTAGAGTAAATTCTTTTGTCATTTCAACTTTAGAAGTACTCGAATTTAACAACTCATATTTTTCATCACTTAAAGCCGAAGGAACTTTCCAATTATCTTCATTAAGTGGATTAATTTGTTGATAGTAAAATGAAAATTGACTTCCCAACGGTGTAATCCAAACTCTATCCTCTCCTCCAATACCTGCAATATTATTTTCAGCTAACGCTTCTCTATTAATCCACCCATTACTTTCTCCTGGCAAACCATTAAATGAGCTTGTCATTATTTTTCCCTGATATTCTGGAGTAATAAACAATCTTGATCTCCCCTTATTAGCTGTTAACTCAACAATAGTTGTTTGCCCTTTTATTAAGTTTAAATCTGATTGATATGTAACTTTACTAGAATTACATGAGATTAGTATAATTATAAAAACAAAGAAAAATGTATGTTTCATATTAATTCAATTTAACTAATTTAAAAGTATGAGTTTTAGGTATATTAGATTGATATACTTGTATATTTTGATGTGTTTTAGAATAATTAGCCAAATTCACCTTTTATTTTAATTGTTTTGAACTAAAAGTATCAATCTCAATAGCAGTAATAAACAATGTAAATTTTATTTTTTTATATCCGTAATTAGTAACAATATAGCATTACGTCATGCTGAACTTGTTTCAGCATCTCAATACTATTTTACATACAGCTACTTATTGAATGCCACCCTGAAACAAGTTTAGGGTAATGAACCTATAATGTAACATTGCGGGCAATTAATTTTCCTTTTAATAATTTTAAAAGTTCATTATTAATATTTATTCAATAAATTCCATTAAACCAAACATATTTGGTTGATGCACATCCTTTTCTTTAATATTTTCAACTGGAAATATTGTTGAAGTTACTCTGCGCTGTCCTTCAACTTCATTTCTACCTTGTCTCAATGCTAAAAATGCCCATTGGTTTCCAGCCTCAATAGGATAATGCCTATCAGCACCTAAAAAAGCTTCCTTAGGGATTACAAATTCCATTGTCCAACCTTTATCAATATCTGAATTATCGTTGACGGTACCATTTATTTGAACTCCAATTTTAACATTATTTGGATTATAACCTTTTACTGCAAGACCATTTCCTTGGTTAAAATCACTTACAAATACTAAATCATTTACTGCTTTGTTTAAATTAACTTCAAAACATATATGTGCATTTGAACTCTCTGGAGCAGGTGTTAAAAATATCTCTGCACAATCATCATAAAATGGCATTCCATCTCTTTCTGTTTCTCTTGCAGTTATAAACTTATCTTCACATTCATAAAACAAATATATGTGTTCATCATCCCACAACATTCTAAATTTTGTTTTTTGAACATCATCTGTTTTTTCATCATTATAGGTATATTCAAAAGAACGAGCTTCACTCTTATCCCAATCTTTTTCGTTCATTTTACCGTCAGCAATAATTTCACTTGAAGATTTATGAACCTTAAATATTGGTCTATCTTCTAATGAAAGTTTATACTCTTGTTTACAAGATATTGAAGAAGCTAAAACAGCCATAAACAAGCAAACGATAATCAAATTGTAACTCTTTTTTATTGAAACCATAAAACATTTATTTATAATAAAACAAAGTTACTATTTCGAATTTAACTCTACCCTATTTGAGGTTAATTTATCATTTGATGCACTAACTTTTATAAACCCAGATTTTTCTGTGGATTGAAGAATTATAATAGCCTTACCATTATGCGTAATAATTTTAGATGTTTTATGGGGTTGTATATTCATTTCCCATCCATTATCAACTCCTAAATTTTTAACTTCACCTTCAATATTAAATTCAATTTCTTGATCTTTATCAATAACCAAGTCTCCTTTTTCATTTATTAATTTTGCTATAATAATAGCCACATCATATCCATTAGCATTTAAAGTTGTTTTAGTTGATTCAATCTCAATTTTTGAAGCTTTATCAGTTGTATTTAAAATATACTCATCAACCTTTTTACCATTATTATAACCTATAACTTTTAACTCTCCTTTTGCATAAGGAACCTGCCATTTTATAATATTATCAGTTTCACTAAAATCGGAAAGTTTTTGCTTTCCTAATGAGGTTCCATTTAAAAATAACTCAGCTTCCTCACAATTTGTATATGTTTGAACAATAATCGGCTCATTCTCTGCATACTTCCATTTAGAATACGTTTTATACCATTCCCATTTTCGTAACATTTTCCATACTGGAGCTGGTGTAAATTGCATCTCAAATTTCCAACCATCTTTTTTAGTGAAAGAAAATTCAGATTCATTTGCAGGAGTTGTAACCATATAAACTTTAGGTTCTGGTTTCCAAAGGCATTCAAAAAAGTGACCACGAGAAGTTTTAAACCCAGCATAATCAAAAAATGAAATTTCCAATCCTTTTCTAGGCCATAAACCTGCTTCTCCCATATAAGCAAAACCTGTCCAAGCAAAAATCCCCGAAACAAAATCACGTTCTTTTACATTTTTCCATTCGCTATAAGCTCCCCAATTTTCAGTTCCTAAAATTTTTAAATCTGGATATGTTTTGTGAGCAATATCATATTCTGAAGCTCTATAATTAAACCCAAAAACATCCACAACTTTACCATAACCACTTACCATTCCTATTGAAGGCAACACACTTCCGCAGGTAATTGGGCGAGAAGTATCAACTTCTTTTGCCCACTTAACTAATTGTGTTGCTGTTGAAGTTAATTCATCTTCACCTCCAGCATTTTTATAAAAAATTTCTTTAATATCAGCCTCTTCATATGTTGGTACAAGTTCATAACCTTGAGCTCCTGATTTTTCATTAATTTCATTAAATGCTTTTGAATAATACGGAAACGTCCATTCAATTTCATTTCCAATACTCCACATAAATACAGATGGATGATTAAAATCTCTTTTAATTAAATCTTTTAAATCTCTTTCTGCCCACTCTTTAAAATAAACTGAATATGATTTTGCTATGGCTCCTTTTGCAGCATTATCTCCTAAATACACTTTACTTTTTGCTTTTGGCACGTGCCATTCATCAAAAGCCTCCGCCATTACAAGTACACCTTTTTCATCACAAACTTCCATTAACTCAACAGAATGAGGATTATGAGACATTCTAATAGCATTTACTCCAATAGATATTAATTTATCTATTCTATATTCCCAAACACCTTTTGGAACAGCAGAACCAACAGCTCCAGCATCGTGATGTAAATTAACACCCTTAATCTTTAGAGTTTCACCGTTTAATGAAAATCCTTTATTCGCATCAAACTTAAAAGTTCGTATTCCAAATTTTTCTGTAGTTACATCAACTAATTTTTCGTTTTGAAATACTTCAACCTTTAAAGAATATAAGTTTGGATTTTCTACTCCCCATAAATTTGGATTTTCAACTTTTATAATTGTCTTATTTAAAAGTGAATTATCTACTTCAGAATTTCCTTCACTAACTATTAATCCTTTTTCATCTAAAACAGTATATTTTAAGGTAATATTTTCAGAAGAAACACCTCTTTTATTTTCTAACTTTGAAGTAATAGCGACTTCTGCAGATTCTTTAGAAACTTTAGGAGTAGTAATTTCAACTCCCCATTGTGCAATATGCAATTTTGAAGTTTTTATTAACTGAACTTTTCTATAAATTCCTGAACCTGTGTACCAACGAGAATCAGCATATGCCGTTCTATCTACTTTAACCGCAACAACATTTTCCTTACCATTAAAATTTAAAAAATCTGTTAAATCATATGCAAAAGAACTATAACCATTAGGTCTTTCACCTAACAAGTGTCCGTTTATCCAAACTTTTGAATTGTTGTAAACTCCATCAAACAATATAGAAATATCTTTATTTTTATCTTCCGATGAAAGTGTAAATGATTTTCTGTACCAACCAATTCCTCCAGGAACAAAACCAGTACTTGCAGCGGTATTTTCTTGTTTATATCCTTCTTCTATACTCCAATCATGTGGAACATTTAATTTTCGCCATGAATTATCATTAAAATCTGTTTGAAATGCTTCACTCTCATCACCTAAATTAAATTTCCAATTGTAATTAAAATCTTTAACAACACGTGGGGTATCATCCAATTTGTTTGAACAAGATGTAAATAAAAATAAAGCAATAATTATACTAGTTAAAAATCTCATAATTTATTTTTTAATATTTTGAAGTAAGATAATTTAGAATAATTAATAACTCACTTTTATCACTATCAAAAGTATTAACCTAAAAACTAAAGGAAAGTAACATTTAACTTAAATTTTAGAACTATTGGTTTATTAGAATAATAAAGAGGCCATCTAAAAAATAATAAAATATTCATCAACCTGCAACTCCAACTTCGTTCAGTGAATAATTCAGAATAACGCGTTTTATTAATTTTTTAACAGCCTCTTTTTATAATTAAAAACTATACTTATTATTGTTGTTGTTTTACCATTTTATAAACTTCTGATCCTGCCGCTAAAAATGCTCCCGTACCATAAACTTCTGTTTTATCTGCCCAAGCTTTTCCTGGTGCCGCACCAATTGGCTGTACATATCCCAACATTCCGTCTTTTGTAATATAACCTACCAATGCATTCCAAGCTTTTTCTACGTGAGGTTTATAGGTTTCTTTATCTAATAAGCCATTATTTATTCCCCAAGCCAATCCAAAAGTAAAAAATGAAGTTCCACTAGCCTCTGACGTTGGGTAAATTTCCTGATTTAATAAACTCATTGCCCAATGCCCTTCTGGAGTTTGAATTTTGATTAGCTTTTTAGCCATTTTTAAATAAATATTTTTAAAATATTCATACTCTTTTGTTCCTGGCTCGTATTCATCCATTATTAATGTTAATCCACCAAAAACCCATCCGTTTCCTCTTGCCCAAAATATTTTTTTACCATGGTCTAATGTTCCTATATAACTATTGTCTCTGTAAAATAAATCCTCCTCATTATCATATAAATGATTACGTGTTGCTTCAAACTCTTTCATCATAAAGTTTGTGTACTTTTTATCTCCAGTTTCCTTTGCTAATTTAGCCCAAACCGGTGGAGCCATAAATAATGCATCACACCATGTCCAACGTTCTAAATGTTTATATTTATCTAAAGTAATTGGTTGCTTACTAGGATTTTCAATTATATAATCAAAACTTTCTTGGGTTGGTTTAATCATATAATCATCGCCATATTTACGATACAATTCAAAATACATTTGACCAATTGTATGATCATCTGCATGGTATTTTCTATTATGTAATTTCCAATTTTGCTCTTCTCCTATTCCCTTTAACCATTTATAATAGTTTTTACCGCCTTTCATTTGAGCCAACTTTACCATACCAACATATAAAGCTCCATTTGTCCAAGCAGCTATATGATGTGGTTTTTTTCTTCCACTATATGTTTCTCTAAAATGCTCAATTTGCCAATTGGCAACCTTTTTCATTTCTTTTTTAACCGATTTTGGTTTAATAGTTTGAGATTCCGCTGAACTAGATATACCAATCAGCACTGTTAAAATTAATATTAGTTTAAAAATTTTCATATGTAGTTAAATTAGTTCAAAAACAAATATATTAAAAATCCAATCGATTGTATTGTTTCAAAAAGATAAATTTAATAACAATTAGTAGTTCAATTCTGGTAATAGATGTTTAATTCTTATTTTTTTTAGGTTTTTTGAGGCAGTTGAAGTTTCTACAGATTATATATATATCCGTTTTTAACTGACTTGTACTTAAATTTACTGTGTCATTTAAAACCTAATACTCTTTTTAAATGTGCTTAAATACCCTAATTATCAAATTTTTAAAATAGAAAAAGGTGTAACTGAATAATTATCAGTTACACCTTTTAGTTATATTATATTTTTGTTTTATTTCTTTGGAGTAATTTTAAATGAAAAAGCGTGATTTCCAACTTTTTCTTTTGGAAGGTTTATTGTTAGTCCTTTTTCATTTGAACTAAATTTTAGATCCCCTTCATTCCCTAATAATTGAATAGATTCAATTTGGTGTTTGTACAATTGATTTCCTTCTTTTAAAGAGCGGATTGTAAAGTCTTTTCCTTTTGGCCAATCAAGTACAGTAGCGTACAAAATATCTCCTTTTGTTGTAAAACGAATATCTTTTGCCGTATTATCACCATTACTTCTTTCACTTAAATGTCCTTCAACAACAGTTGCGTCACCTTCTCCATAAATCTCAAAAGTTCTAGTCCCATAAATGGCTTCACCATTTATTTTTAACCATTGTCCCATTTCTAACAAACGTTCTTTAACAGGCTCAGGAATAGAACCGTCGGCTCTTGGAGTAATATTTAAAAGTACTGCTCCATTTTTACTAACAACATCTACTAAAAAGTCAATTAATCTGTCTGTAGATTTATATTCAGGATCACTAATATCACACCAAGCTTTCCAATCTATAGAATCATCTGTTAACCATGGAAAATCTTTTTTCTCGCTCATTCTAGCACGTTCTAAATCATAAACGGCAGAACCTTTTGCAAAATCATAAAATTTATATGTTGAAACAACTTCTTGATTCTTCTTATCAGCTTGATTGTAATAATACTCTAAAAATTCTTTTCTATGTTCTTCACTAATAACATCCATTTTGTTATCAAACCAAACTAGATCTGGATTATATTTATCAATAATCTCTTTTAATCTATTTAACCATTCATCATTAAATTCTTTATCTCCAACAGGATAATAACTTTCAATACCTTCATCAATTTGATGTTTACTTCTAGGCATTTTATTATCACCTTTTTTTAATTTAGGCCCATATAACCCTGCATATTTAGGATCAGATGCATCTGTAGTTTCATCCCAAGTTGGGTACCAACCAAATAACCAATGACGGTGAAAGGTTGCAATAAATTTCATATCACGTTTACGAATTTCTTTAGATAATTCGCCCATAATATCTCTTTTAGGTCCCATATCTTTTGAATCCCATTTTGTAAGATCAGAATCCCACATTGCAAAACCATCTGCATGTTCAGAAACTGGTCCTGCAAATTTAGCTCCTGCTTTTTCAAATAAATCAGCCCACTCAGCGGCATCAAATTTTTCAGCTTTAAACATTGGAATAAAGTCTTTATATCCAAACTTATCTAATGTACCATATGTTTTCACATGGTAATCATATATTTTATGCGCTTTACCATTTTTAGCTTCAGGATTGTCTTTGTTTACATACATCCAGTGCGAATACCATTCGGTTTCATGTGCAGGCACTGAATATGGTCCCCAATGACAATAGATACCAAATTTAGCATCTAAAAACCAGTCTGGGGTTTTATGTTGTTTTAAAGATTCCCAATCAGCAGCATATTTTTCAGCTTTCTGTTGTTCTACTTTAACTTCCTCTTTTTTCGCCTCACCACATGAAGTAAAAATTAAGGTTACTAAAACTATAGTTATTAGTTTAAATAAATGTTTAAAATTCATAATTCTTATTTTTTTTGTAAAAATATAATTCTATTGGGTTTTGAACTATCACAAATAGATTAAATTCTAGCACCATTATCTTTTATATATAAATTATCACTTTACTTATGAACTATTTCCACTCGCTTAGCTCAAAAGCATTTAACCAAATACCTTTATTACCTTTGCCGTTGAAATTAATAATTACTGGTTTATTATCATCTGCTTTAAATATAATTTCTGAAGTTCCTGGTAAATCCCATTGCATCTCTTTTCCTTCGGTTATTTTTGAAATTACAGCATTACCATTAATTGATAAACTTGAAGTTACCGTTACTTCTTTTTCATAAGGAAGTTTATAAATTGATTGCGCTCTCATTGTTTCTTGATTAGGATCCATTAAATCTGAATTTGTTCTAGGTGCGTGGTGCCAACTTTTTAGCTTGTAAATTCCTTTAGGTAAATTTTTCAATTCTAAATTCATTCCTTCTTTATCTATTGAAATAACACCTTCACCAAAAGCAAAGCCATATTTTCCAATAACGTTCATTTCGCCTAACCAACGAATAATTCCATTAGAAGAACCATTTTTTAATTCTGCTTTAACACCTTTAAAATTTTTGAAAGAATATTCATTTTTAGCTTTATCTTTTCCGTTCCAAGCATTCCACCCGAATTGTAATAATTGATCAGGTGCACCTAAATCTACTCTTTCTTTAGTAAAATCGTAAATTGGTTTTGCATTTTTCTGAATTTCATCAATATTGTTTGCAACCAATGAAATATTTGATTTGGCTGATTTTAATCCTTTAGATTTTGCTGTAACAGTTATTTCCCCAACAGTTTTCCCTGCTCTAATTAATGCTGGAGCAACTCCATATTCTGTAAACATTGGATTTGCATTAATAGTTGCTTTATCTCCAACAACGGTTGCATCTCCTTTTATAGAAAACTTAATTTTCTCTTTAAAATCACTAACTACGTTACCATTTTTGTCTACCACAGTTGCATAAGCTACAATTATATCATTATTATCAGCTGTAAAAGTTCTACCTTCAGAATCAACTTTTAATTGAATTGCATATGGTTTTCCTGGCGTAGATTTTTTAGCTTCAAGCGTTGTTCCATTTTTAAAAATAGCCTTTGCTACTATACTTCCTTTTTTATAATTAATATTTTTAAAATGAAAAGGAGCGTGTTTTAAACCAACGTAACTTGTATCTGCACTAGGTTTTAATTTCTTAATTAATTTTCCGTTTAAAAATAATTCAACATCTGGAGCGTTACTAAATACAGTAACTTCTTTAATTCCTTCTTTCCAATCTTCAACTATTTTAACAAAAGGTTCAGTCTTAAATTCGGTTTTGTACCAATCTAATTCTGGTCTTGGATATCTAAAAATAGTCATCATACCACTTCTTGTTCTGTCAACTTTATCGTTTGCTCTAGCATGAGTTGGGTGAAAGGTGTAATAAGCGTGTGCTGTCCAAGAAATCAATCCAGTCATTAAAGGATCTCTCATATATGGAGCAACACCAGCAGCACCGCTTCTTCCTTCCATTGCAAACATTGGTTCAGCTCTATCCCAAATAAATGGCCCGTACAGCATATTTGCATTGATATCTGTTAATCCAGATGCCTGCCAACCAGTCCATCTTGCACCTTGCGAAGCTGTTAACCTTGTTGGATCTTCTTGTTTAATAGCATTGTGAACTCTTGGTACATAACCGCGGTGATTTACACCTGCGCCCCACATAACAATTGAAGGATGATTTCTGTGATTTCTTACCAGTTTTCTAGCTGCGGCTTCTAAATTATCCCACCAAGCGTCATTTTGCGACATAGAAATCCAAGTTGGTGCTTCTTCATAAGCCAAAATACCTAATTCGTCACAAGCATCTAATAAAGCATTGTCTTGTGGATAATGAGCTGTACGCAGAATATTAAATCCAAACTCTTTAAACTGTAACATATCTTTATAATGCAACGAATTTGGAACTGCATCTCCTATATAAGGATATTGTTGGTGACGGTTTGCTCCTATTAATTTAATTGGTTTATTATTTAAAATAAAACCTCTGATAGGATCTAATTCAAACTTACGTAAACCTATTTTATTTTCAACAAAATCAACTTCTTTATTGTTAATTTCAATAACGCTGTTAACTCTGTATAAATATGGGTTTTCAGTATCCCAAAAATGAACATTGTCTTCAATACTTCCTATTTGGTTGAATTGAAATTCTTGTCCGCTTTTTATTTCAGAAGTATTTACCAGCTTTAAAACAACAAGCCCTTCTTTATTAATTAATCTTGTAACTAATTGGCAATTTATAGCTTCTGCATTTTCGTTTTTAACAGCTGTTTTTATATTAATAGTTGCATTTTTGTTAACCACATCAATAGTTGGAGTAGTAATATTTACTCCAGAATTTAATGTTTCCCAATTAAAAGTAACGTGTACTGGATTGGTTTCAACCAAATAAACATCTCTGTACAATCCACTAAATTTTACATAATCAAAAGGACCTGGATCTGGTGGAATAATTTCGTTTCTTCTATTATCAACTAAAAGGGTAACCTGGTTATTTCCTTTATTTACAAAATCTGTAATGTCGAAATGAAAGGGAGAATATCCTCCAACAGCATGTTGGCCAACGTGTTTTCCGTTTACCCATAAATCTGTTACTTGGTGAGCGCCTTCAAATTCTAAAAATATTTTTTTAGAAGAATTATTAACTTCAATATTTCTGCGGTACCAGCCAACTTCTCTATGAAAAACCAATTGTGTTTTTTCATCTTGTAAACCATCTAAGGTAAGTGATGTTAACTTTAAAGTATGTGGCACAGTAACAGATTCCCATTTAGAATCATCCAAAGAAACTTCAAAATTCTTAGCTTCTGGATTTCCTAAATGAAATTTCCAATCTTGATTTAAATTTAACTTTGTTCTATCTGTTTTAGGGAAACCAAATGGCAAATCTTGAGCAGATATTTTTAAAGTCAATGAAACCAGCAAAAATATTAAAACAGGTATTTTAATCTTATAAATCATAGTTGTTGTATAATCTTTAATAATTTGTTTGAATAACAAATATAAATCTCTTTATAAATTATAAATGCAACAAATGTTTTATTGTTTAAGTGTATTGGTTAATGATACAAAAAAAAGGCTATTCCAAATGAAATAGCCTTTTTATATTACTATGGTATTTATAAAGAAACTACTTTAGAAATAGTTTTTGAAGCACCCAAATCTAAACTTCTTTGAGATGGTAAAGATCCTCCAATATAAACTTTATAATCTCCTTTTCTCAATACTTCTTTTCCTTCTGCATTAAACTGATTGAAGGTCTCTTTCGTTAAATTAAACGTAATAGTTTTAGTTTCTCCAGCTTTAATAAACTCACGTTTAAACGATTTTAAATCGTAAATAGGGTCTTCTTTTCCTGCTAATGGAGAACTAATATATAACTGAATTACTTCTTCGGAATCTAATTTCCCTGTGTTAGTAATTTCAGCAGTTACTTTGTAATTGTTGTCTATTATTAAATTTTTGTATTCAAATGAAGTATATGACAACCCAAATCCGAAAGGATATAAAGGTTCTTTACTCATATACTTATACGTTCTACCTGCCATATTATAATCAATATAAGGAGGTAATTGATCTACAGATTTAGGAAAAGTAATTGGTAATTTTCCTGAAGGAGGAACATCTCCAAATAATACATCTGCAACAGCATTTCCGCCTTCTTCTCCAGGATACCATACAAAAAGAATCGCATCAACTAAATCGTGTAATTCTGGAATTGCGATTGGACTTCCACCTGTAAGAATTAACACAATTGGATTCTCCGTTTTACTTCTAATTTTCTTGATATAATCAATCTGATTTTGAGGTAATTTAATATCTTTTCTATCTCCACGAGAATCTGAAGCAATTGCTTCACCCTCTTCACCTTCAAGCAAACCAGAAATACCCATCACAGCAATACAAACTTCAGATTCTCCAGCTTCACCTGTAGACCAATCTATTGGGTTTACATTGTGTCTAAAAGGTAAAACACCCGATTTATAATTAATAGTAGTTCCAGGACTAACTTTACTTACAATACCATCTAAAATAGTTTGAGTACTACTTGTTAAACCATAGTAGTTACCTAATAAAACTTCTTCACTAGAAGCATTAGGACCTACAACATACATTCTTCTTGCATCTTTTTTTAATGGTAAAATATTGTTTTTATTTTTTAATAAAACAATAGATTTTTGAGCAACTTCTTTTGCTATTTGTCTGTGTTTTTCAGAATCTATAACAGAAGCCGTAATGTTGTCATATGGGTTTGTGCCAATTGGATCAAACATTCCTAATTTAAATCTTGTTAATAAACTTTCTTTTAATCTTTGATTGATTAATTCAACAGTTATTAATTTTTGATCTAAAGCGCTTTTTAATACAGAATAAACATTTCCACAGTTAATAGTTGTACCACTTATTAAAGCTAGTGCAGCAGATTCTTCAGCTGTTTGAGTTACTTTATGAAATCTATGAAAATCGCTAATAGCTCCACAATCTGAAACTATATATCCCTCAAATCCCCAATCTTTTCTTAAAATATCTTGTAATAAATATGGACTACCACAACAAGGCACACCTAAAGTACGGTTATAAGCCCCCATAACACCTTCAACTTTTGCTTCTTTCACTAAAGCTTTAAAAGCGGGTAAGTAGGTTTCAAATAAATCTTTGTTGTTTACAACAGCATCAAATTCATGTCTAAATTCTTCTGGCCCAGAATGTACAGCGTAATGTTTTGCACATGCCGCAGCTTTCATATATTTTGAATCCGTTCCTTGCAAACCTTTAACAAAGTTCACACCTATTCTACTAGTTAAAAAAGGATCTTCACCATAAGTTTCTTGACCACGTCCCCAACGAGCATCTCTAAATATATTTACATTTGGAGACCAAAAAGTTAATCCTGCATAACGACTTCTATTACCTATTTTTATAGACTCGTTGTATTTTGCTCTAGCCTCATCTGAAATTGCAGTACCAACTCTTAATATTAAATCTTCGTCAAAAGTAGCACCAAATGCAATTGCTTGAGGAAAAACAGTTGCTCTACCATTTCTAGCAACTCCGTGTAAAGCTTCATTCCACCAATTGTATTCTGGAATATCTAAACGTTCAATTGGAGGGCAAACATCTAATAATTGCGAAGTTTTTTCTTCTAAAGTCATTTCAGCAATCAATAAATCAACTCTTTCTTCATTTGAAAGAGAAAGATTATCCCATTTGAATTTTAACTCTTTGATAGCTTGTTTTGGCGCTTCGTTTTTTTGATCTGTTTTACAGCTGTAAAAAGATATAGTTGCAATAATTGCAACTATAAAATAACTTGTGATTTGTTTAAATTTCATATCTAATTTATAAAAAAATAAAGAGGTACATTAATAAAGTTTAAATGTACCTCTTTTAACATTAATTCAAAAAATATTATTTAATTAATATGCTTATAGTATAAGCATAGTCACATGGTTTTTTTGAAGGCATTGTTACAATTAAACCTTCTTTTGTTTGTTCCCATTTTATAGCTTCTTCACTTCCTAAAACACTCACATTTTTTATGTTAATGTTTTTAGCGTATTGAGAATTTTTAGCTAACGTAGTTATGTTCACTTTACCATCTTCTGGCCAATCTAATGCAATAGCATATAAGTTATTTCCTTTATGCGTAAAACGAATATCTTTCGCAGATAAATCTTGGTTATTTCCTTCTGAATGATGACCTTTTTTTACCTCTGTTGGACCTTCACCAAAAGTATCCCAATATTTAGTATCATAAATAGCTTCGCCATTTATTTTTAACCAATCTCCCATTTGAAGTAAAATTTCTTTTTGATCTTCAGGAATTGTACCATCAGATTTAGGGCCAACGTTTAATAATAAACATCCATTTTTAGAAACTATATCAACTAAATCATCAACCAATTGATTTGCTGTTTTAGATTTCCAGTTAGTTACATAACTCCAAGAGTTTTTACCTATTGAAGTATCTGTTTGCCAAGGTAATTTTCTTATACCTGGTAATTTCCCTCTTTCTAAATCATAAACAACAGTTCCTTCAGGAAAAGCTTCATGTGAAAAGTTTTTATCTTGTAAAACAACTTCTTTATTCCACTCAATACCTTTATTATAATAGTATGCCGCCAATTTTGGTCTCATATCTGCAAAATCTGGAATATCTAAGTAAAAATCGAACCATAAAATATCTGGTTGGTAATTATCAATAACATCTTTAGTTCTTGCCCACCAACGCTCTTTAAATTTTTCGGAAACAGGCTCTGTTAAATCTTTTCCTTTTGAAGAATATAAATCTGCATATTCAGGGTCAGTAGTATCAAAATGATCTTTTTTATTGTAGAAAGACCAGTTAAAAGCAAAATGTGATGATGTTCCCATTATCATTCCTTTTTCTCTACCTGCTTTAAATAATTCACCTAAAACATCACGTTTTGGCCCCATATCATAAGCATTCCATCTTGTAGTATTAGATTTGTACATTGCAAAACCATCATGATGATCAGCAACTGGAATTACATATTTAGCTCCTGCATCTTTAAATAAATCTATCCATTCATTTGCATTGAACTTTTCGGCTTTAAACATTGGTATAAAATCTTTATAACCAAATGTTTTTTGATCACCCCAATTTTTCTTGTGATGTAAAAACTCTTTTGTTGGCCCTGGATGTCCTGTACCTAATTGAGCATTAAAATTTGCCGTATCCATATACATTTGTCTAGGGTACCATTCTGAACCGTACGCAGGAACTGTATAAGCTCCCCAATGGATAAAAATTCCAAACTTAGTTTTATTGAACCATTCAGGGTCTTTGTAGTTTTCCTTTATAGATTTCCAGTTAGCTTCGTAGGTTAACTTCCTTTCTTTAGATTCAGATGCACCTGCTAATTTTTTTTTACTTGTATTACAAGATGCAAAAAGAAAAAGCATTGCAAAAAAACTTAATATTAATAATCTCGTTGGTTTCATTAGTTGATTGTTTTTTGGTTTACAAATTTTGATAATGTAAAAATCGCATTATTTTAGTTTTTGTGTTAAAACTATTAGATTAAAACCCGTAACAATTGTGTTATTTATTGTTTTTCTTAATTTATAAGTTAAGAAACAATATACCTCATAAACCTAATATTAAGATACTTAATAATTTTAAAACATAAAAAACAAACTCTATTATGAAGATCCTATAAAGTATTAAAATTATTTTTTAATAAAACAAAAGCCCCTTTGAAACTAATCAAATGGGCTTTAAATCCAAACTTTAACTTATTTGTTATGGACGTTCTTCTTTTTCAATTAATTTGAAATCATCATAGTAAACTGTTAAGTCGCTATCTAAATTTCCATTTATAATTCTTAAATAAAAACCAGTAATGTTAGATGCTGCAAACTCTCCAGTAACTGTAACCCATTCTCCTTTTGGTTTATCATCTAAATTAACCCAAGTTTGAGCCCATGTAGGGAATCTAAATAATCCCATTGCTCTTCCTGATGTATTAGAATCTTCCGTAATGAACATTTTCCAACTTACTACAAACTTCTCTCCAGATTTATTAAGTATTGGAGTAAAATCACTTGCAGGAGTACTCATAGACGCTTCTTTTTGTCCAGGTACCATATCTAATTTTATACTATAATCACCTGAAAATGCTATTTCTCTTGAAAATTCAGCAGTTGCATTATTACTCCAATATACTGCCCATGCAGTTCCTCCGCCATCTTCAAAGCCAGATTGGTTAGCTGTTAATAAATTTACATCATGCATTATTACAGGTATATCTGTAAATGCAACAGGTACTCTTGTATCTGTTGACTCTATTCCACTACCATCTAATAATGAGATAGTTATAACATCTGGTCTGTAAATTTTTTCAGCCAAAACAATATCTAACAATGTGCTATCATTTGTATTAATAGAAACAGAAGAAACCGCAAAATCAACTCCATTAACTGAAACTTTAAAAAACTCTTCCTTTTCTAAAAATGGTGCAAATTCACCATTAAATGGAATTTGAATTGTTTCATCTTCCAATTCTTTAACAACACCTGTTAACACAAATGGTTTAGATGAAGGTATTACTTTAAAAGGTGAAGTTAAATTATATCTTTCAGAATCTCCAGGTAAATCTTGACCAGTTCTGTTAGCTGTAATACTAGCTGTAAAATTTCCTAACTTTTTAAATATAATATCTGCAACTTCTGCACTACTAGAAGCAACAACATCATTTTCAGAAGCCACTGCTCCTTCAACTAATGTTTTTCTCACAGACCAATATCTTCCTGTAGGCTCACCAATTGTTGTTTTATCAATAAATTGCACCTGATCTCCTGCTTCAACATAGATAGTATCTGTACTTTCATGATTTACTACAGCTCCAAATTGTCTAACTTCAATTTCTGGTATAATGGTATCATAAACTTTTACTACAATGGTAGTATCCATAACCCAAAAATTACCTTCTTTTACTGCTGGCTTAAAATAACTAACTTTTTCACCAGCGGCATCACTCCATTTATTCCCTCTGAATGTTACAGAATCTTCAAATATATTACGAAGTCTAACCTTTTGATATCCAGAATTATTAAACAATACATGTACTGTTTTATCTTCAGTAATAGTATCTCCATCATAAATTATAAATTGTTCCAATACTGAATCTCTACTATTAATTGGTCCTTCAAGAAAATTATTTCCCTTTTCTATTGACCAATTGTGTTCTATATACCCTTGAGATAAATCAGCGAATGATAAATAATCAAAAATATTTAATTGCAATGTATCGCTTTGTGTTCCTAATCCCGTATAAAACCCAAAATCTGAGAATGAATTAGGCGCCTCATATTCGTCTTCCTGGCATCCAATTAGGACCGCTAAAAAGGCAAAGCCTATTAATATTTTATTTTTCATGTTTTTCATTTTATTTTAATAAAAATTGTATTAAAAGAAATCTTTAAAAGACTATTCTTCTCCATTAACAATTGGATTAGTAATTATCTCGTTATTTGGTAATTTCCAATATGCGTGTTCACTTTCAACATAATTTACTGATGCTTCTTGGAATTCATTCCAATTGTCATCAACTAAAGAATCACTTGGATCTAATTCTTTTACAATTGATCCCCAACGTGTAGTTGTAGTTCCATCCTCTTTTGTAAATTCATAATTATCTGCAGTATATCTTCTTGCTGCAAGTTCTACGAAACGTTGTTTTTTAACACCCCATCTTCGTAAATCTGCATTTCTATTTCCTGATGCATTTCCTTCACAAGATAATTCTAATGGATATTCTTTATAACGCAAATGATTCATTAAGCTTTCAGCATCATAAGAATTGTTATCGTGGTCATTTAATGGATACTCTCCAGTACCTATTAAGCCTAATAATTGAACTCCTCCACGTCTTCTAACTCTGTTTATATATACTAAAGCTTCGTCAACATTACCCATTTCAATCAAACACTCAGCATATTGTAAATAAATTTCAGACAGTCTTATTAATCTAATATTAACTCCACTTCTTACTTTTCCTGGAGATAGGGCTTGTTCACTTTCAGCTCCTAAATCCCAGTTCGTATTCTTTCTCCAAAAACAAGTCATTTTCACATTAAAATTACAAGCCTCAGCTGTTTGGTCATAACCATAATAACCTATGTCTGGATCATCAACAATGGCAACAGAATACGAAGTTCTTAAACTAAATTTTCTAAAACGTTGCGTACCATCTTCTTCAGTAATAATATTTCTAGGATCAGCGTAATCTATAGGGTCATTTCTATACTCACCAATTAACCAGTTAGCGGCTACTGCTCCCCACCAACCGCTTGCACCGGTAAGTTGTTGTTGTATTGATGATGCTCCTGTATCTCTCCAATCCCATTGATTTAGCTCTTGCTTATAATCAGTAGAACGAACAATTTCTAAAATAGATTCTTCATTTAACTCATCCATTGTAGTAAAGTTACTACCAGGATTAGGTGTTAATGAATAACCATATTTTACAATAACATTTTTAAAATATTCTGCAGCTTTTGTAAAATCATTTTCTTGTAAATATGATTGTCCTAAAACAGCTTCTGCAGCACCAGCTGTAACCCTACCTTTTTCTTTGGCCTCCCAAGAAACAGGTAAATTATTCATTGCATAGTCTAAATCTGCACGAAAGAAATCTTTAACCTCTTGAGAAGTGCTAATACTACGGTAAAAACCATCTTCTCCACCTGGTACTTTGTCCCATATAACAACTTTACCATCATTAAAAGATTGATTTAAAATAAAATACGCAAACCCTCTAATAAATTTAGCTTGAGCTCCAATTATCACAGCTTCTGCCTCATCATTATTATTACTAAAAGTACCTTTTAAATTATCTACAGCTTCTATTACTTGATTTGCTCTAAAAATGGTTGTATATAATTGAGCCCATTTTTTCTCGCCATCTGAAGAAGCTTCATTAAAAGTTTGTAAATATTTTTCATTTATATTAAATGGTCTTTGGTAACCAGATGCCCAAGCTAAATCACTTCTTTGCAACTCAGCAAGCAATTGATAATTATTATCACTTCCAAATGATTTATAGGTAGCTACAAGCCCCGTATTTAAATCACTAATTGTTTTCCAATAACTATCTGTTGATAATTCATTTGGATTTGTTTGTTCTAGAAAATCATCTGCACAACTAACCATAGTAAATACAAATAGTATCATCAAAGTTAGTTTGCCTATTACTATATTTTTCATGTTAAAATATTTTTTTTGAATTTTTATATCTAATTTTTTCATAATAACGTATGTTTTAGATTAAAATTCTAGTTGAACACCAGCTCTTACTTGAGAACTTACAGGATAAGTACCTTTATCTATACCTCTAGTACTTAATCCGTTATTCCCTACCTCAGGGTCATACCCAGTATAATCAGTTAAAGTTACTAAATTCTGACCAGCAACATAAACTCTTAACCTTGACAAGCCCATTTTTTCAATTACACTTTTAGAGAAACTGTACCCTAAAGATATATTACGTAACCTTACGTATGTCCCATCTTCTAACCAAAAATCATTTCTTCCTCTCACATTATCATGAGTTTGAGAACCTCTATACACAGGTATTTCAGATGTTGTATTTTGAGGAGACCATTGGTACACTAAATCTTGGTGATTACCATATTGATAAGCATAAGCTTTACTACCATTCATAATCTCACCTCCAAATGCACCATAAATCTGTGCAGATGCATCGAAATTTTTATAAGAAACTGAAGTATTAAAACCTATCTCAAATTCAGGAGTTCCACTACCTGAATATTGTCTATCATTAATATCAATAACTCCATCTCCCGTATCAGCAACTCCATCTCCATCAGAATCTACAGTTAAAGCATCAACCAATCTCAAATCTCCAAGTTTTGCACCACTAGATGGTAATTCAACTAAATATGCATCTAACTCCTCTTGGTTTTGAATAACTCCATCTGTTTTAATTAAGAAAAAAGCACCACCCTCATAACCTTCAGCTAGTACTGATACAGCATCATTGTCATTATCTGCACCTGAAATATTACTATCATTAAAATAAATGATTTTATTTGAACCACTCATTTTAGTTACTTCATTTGTATTTCTTGTGTAATTTAATCCAGCAGTCCAACGTACTTTACCTTTATTTCTATAATTTAAAGCTAATTCCGTACCATTGTTCTCCATATCACCAACATTTAAAACAACTGAAGCGTCACTTCCTGAACCAGCACCAACTGTAATTGGCAAGTATACAGGGAACAACATATCTTCTTTATTTGTTTTATAAAAATCTGCAGAAAATGTTAATCTATTTTTTAAGAAAGAAAAATCAATACCAAGATTTTGAGAAACTGAAGTTTCCCAAGAAACCAATTCATTTGCATATGATTGTTGAATACCTCCTAATTGTAAATTAGTATTATCTCCAGATCCAAAAACATAATCATTTTCTAATGTAATACTTGAAGCATATGCATAATCTGCAATACCTTGGTTACCTGTAGTACCATAACTAGCTCTTATTTTTAATGAAGATATAGCATTTTTTAGCGGTTGAAAGAATTGTTCATCACTTACATTCCAACCTGCAGAAAATGAAGGGAATACACCCCAAGGCTCCTCTTTAAATCTTGAAGAACCATCTCTACGTACACTAGCACTTAATAAATATTTTCCTTGATAGTTGTACTGTAAACGAGCCAACATACCTATAAGAGTATTTTCTCTATCTTGCCCCCATTGTCCTTTTCCAGAACCTGCATTAGGATCTCCTGTTGCACCATTCAATACAGTAATATCATTATTATTTATATCAAATTTAGAAGCAAAAAATGAAGTAAAACTGTATTTTTCAGCAGAATATACACCTACAAAATTTAAGTTATGATCTCCAAATGATTTTTTCCAATTAATAATATTCTCCCAAGAAAATCTTTTTGATGTTGAACTATAATTGTAAATTTTAGATTGTTCACCTGGTAAAGGATCTCCTTCCCAGTTATATGCAACAAATTCTGGATTAATTACTATTCTTGTTCCATTTTCCCAACCACCAGATACTCTAGTTGTAAATTTTAAGTTTTTATTAAAACTATACTCAGCTCCAAATCTTCCATCAAAATAATGGTTTTCTTGATTATCACTTTGTAATAATTTTCTACCTAAATAAGATAAGTTAGAGGCTGAACTTCCGTCACCAGCATCATCAATAGACTCTAAGTTATCAGCTAAATCTGTTTGAAGTGCTTGATATCTATAAGCATCTTTTAAAATTCCCCAAGGGCCATTTTCCTTATTTTCAATTCTAAAAGATAAACCACTTGTAATATTCCATTTCCCTTTTTTCATTTGAGAATTGGCTCTTACATTAAACCTATCATAACCAGAATTAATTACCATACCGTCTTGATTGAAAAAGTTACCTACAATATTGTACGTTAATCCTGCTTTACCACCAGATAACATTAAACTATAATTTTCAATAGGAGCATCATCATTTTGAATTAAATCAATGATACTTGTATTATTAGTTAACTGACTAGGATTTTGTTCAGCACTGTGCCAAGTATTACCATACACATTACCATTTACAGCCCAAGATTGTAAAAAGTGAGAATACAATCTATCGTTTGCATCCATAATAAAAGTACTAGAAGTAATACTTTGAACTCCATAATAAGCATTGGCACTTATTTTCATAGAGCCTTCTTTACCCTTCTTTGTTGTAACCAAAATTACACCAGCAGCACCACGCGTTCCATAAATTGCAGCAGAAGCGGCATCTTTCAACACATCAATACTTTCAATTTCATTAACACTTAATTTAGGATCTCCTTCAAAAGGAATTCCATCTACAACATATAATGGTTTGTTACCACCATTAATAGAGGTTAAACCACGAATCATCACATTTGCTTCCGATCCTGGTGCTCCAGAACTAGCAACAACTGTTACACCCGCAATTTGTCCTTGTAATGCTGAATTCATATCAGATGTTGCTGTTTTACTCAATTCATCAGAATTAATTTTAACAACTGCACCTGTTACTTCTTTCTTAGCTTGAGTACCATACCCAATTACAACAACTTCTTCTAGAGCCGCTACATTAGTTTTAAGTACTACATTAATGTTTTTACGTCCGTTAACGTTAATCTCCTGAATATCAAAACCAATGTAACTATAAACAAGTACACTGTTTGAATTCGCATTAATCTCATAGTTACCGTCAAAATCAGTAGCTACTCCATTTGATGTTCCTTTAACAAGAACACTTACACCTGGTAGAGGTTGTCCATCTCCAGTAACTGTACCTTTCACGGTTACAGATTGTGCTTGAATTGTACTAAAGCTAAGAAATAACATAAATGTTACGAAATAAGCTTTGAGTTTCCAATTAACAAGTAAATTGAATTTCATATTATTATTGTTTTAAGTTTGATGCTACAAATTTTAACATCTTTTAACAATAAGTGGGTAACAATCGTCCTAATTAGTAAAACTATTAGATGATTCACTCTTATAACTACTTAGTTTACAAGCGTGTTTAAAAACTAAATTGTAAAATTGATGATTTAAGGAAATTTTATGACTTTAAAAATAATAAGCTTTTAAAGAGCTGATAAATAAGTTAATTTTAGATATAATTATTAATTATATTGCTCAATAAAACAACTAACTATATAAAAATGAATATTGAAGAATGTAGAAACTACTGCTTATCTAAAGGGTTTGTAACTGAAAGTTTTCCTTTTGATGAACAAACATTAGTGTTTAAAATTGATAATAAAATGTTTGCCCTATCTAGTTTAGAAAAACTTCCGGCAAGCATAAACCTTAAATGTAATCCTGAAAGATCAATTGAACTAAGAGCTAAATATAATGAGATCACTTCTGGCTACCATATGAGTAAAAAACATTGGAATACTGTACAGATTGATGGTAATTTGACTAGTTCGGTTATAAAAGAACTAATTGACCATTCTTATGAGTTGGTAGTTAAAGGTCTTTCAAAAAAAAGACAAAAAGAGTTAGGCTTTACTTAAAAATAGTATACTTAGTGCCTCTTTCTAAATTCTGAAGGTGTAATTCCTTTAGTAGCTTTAAATTTTCTATTAAAATTAGCTAGGTTATTAAACCCTGATTTATAAGAAATTTCAGTGATACTTAAATCATTTTTCTTTGCTAATAATTTACAAGCATTTCCAATTCTAATATCAATTAAAAAATTTACAAATGTTTTATTAGTTCTTTGCTTAAAATATCTACAAAAAGCATTTGGAGTCATATTAGCAATATCCGCTACATTCTGAAGGGTTATCTCTTTTTGAAAATTATTCATTGTAAATTGAAAAATATCACTCATACGCTTTCCTTCATCTCCTGCATATTTTTTCAAATTAATTAACGAAGATAATTTCTGTTTTTCAGACTCTGATATTATTCGTAAAATTTCTAAAAATGAAATAAATTGATTGTATTTTGATAATTTACTCAATTCTTCTAATAATTTAGATAACTGAAGTTTATTAGAAAGAATTCTATACCCTAAATCTGAATTATTGAAAAAACCCTTAAAACCTTCAAATTCTGGCAAAGTAAAAAATACTTCTCCAAAAGCATTTTTAGCAAAAAATACGGTAACCATTTCTGTTTCATTTTCAAAAGCCACATCTCTTTTAAAAACATGTGGTAAATTTTCACCCAAAACAAATATGTCATTTTCTTTAAAATGACCAACACAATCGCCAATAATATAGGTACCTTCACCCTTAAGCACCACACTAATTTGAATTTCTTTGTGTTGGTGAAGTTTCTCGTAAAATGATTCTCCCTTGTAATTTTGTAAATACAAGGTTACATTTTCTGGTTTTGGTATTTTAAATGGTAATACTTTCATAATTTGAATGCTTCAAAATTAGTTATATTTTTCAAATAAGTATCATATCAGGATAAAATAATACTAATATCATCTTTTTAATTAAAAATATTAAAACAACTATTGGGTTTTTAAAAATCAAGATTGTGTAAATTTGTTTGAAATTTTGTTAATTAGCTATAATGATTACTGGAAAAAATTACATTGGAAACTTATTATCATCTATTGGAGAAAAAACTTTTACAACCTTTAATCCAATTGAAAATAAAGAAAACGAAACTATTTTTTATGAAGCCAATAAGCTAGAAATAGAAGAATCTTTATCCTTAGCCGAAAGAGCTTTTAATAAATATCAATTAATATCTGGTATAGATAAATCTAGATTTCTTAATGAAATTGCTTTTGAAATTGAAAAATTAGGCGATGAATTAATAAACACATATTGCTCAGAATCTGGTTTAACAAAAGAAAGAGCACTAATAGAAAGAAACAGAACTGTTTTTCAATTGCATTCTTTCTCTAAATTAGTAAAAGAAGGTAGTTGGGTTGAAGCCTCCATAGATACATTCAATGAAGATAGAAAACCAATTGCTAAAAAGGACATTAGAAAAATGTTGGTTCCAATAGGACCAATAGCCGTATTTGGATCAAGTAATTTCCCTTTAGCATATTCTACTGCGGGTGGAGATACTGCTTCTGCATTAGCCGCAGGTTGTCCTGTAATTGTAAAATCACATCCAATGCATGCTGGCACAAGTGAATTAGTTGCATTTGCAATTATTCAGGCAGCCGAAAAAACAGGAATGCCAAATGGCGTATTTTCAAATTTAAATAGTAGCGATAATACCGTTGGCGAATATTTAGTAAAACATTCAATTATAAAAGCCGTTGGTTTTACAGGAAGTTTAAAAGGAGGAAAAGCTTTATATGATTTGGCTTTAAAACGATCTGAACCAATTCCCGTTTTTGCAGAAATGGGAAGTACAAACCCTGTTATTTTGTTACCAAAAGCAGCTTCTAAAAAAGGAGCTTATTGGGCAAAAAAATATGCATCCTCAATAACATCTGGCTCTGGGCAATTTTGTACAAATCCAGGTTTAATAATAGGTATTAATGGTGATGCACTATCTAACTTTATTAAAATACTTTCAGAAGAAATAAAAACAATTGAACCTTCTTGTATGCTTCATCCAAATATAGTTGAAGCCTATGAAAAGAATAAATTAAAATTATTAGACAATAAAAATGTTATATCAATAATTAAAAACAAAAAAAACACTCCTGTTAACTTTGGAAAACAAACTATAGCAACTGTTGATGGCGCTACTTTTCTCAAAAATAAAAACTTACATGGAGAAATATTTGGCCCTTTTTCTTTAATTGTTCAATGTAAAAACACCAATGAACTAGAAGAAATTATTTCTAATTTAGACGGACAACTGACTGGTACAATTCTTGCAGATGAAAATGAAGAAAAAAACTATTTAAGTTTAATTAACTCTTTAAAACAGCACGTAGGAAGACTTATTTTTAATGACATTCCTACTGGTGTAGAAGTTTGTGACTCTATGGTTCACGGAGGTCCATTTCCCGCTACAACAGATAGCAGATTTACAGCTGTTGGAATTAATTCAATAAAACGTTGGGTGCGCCCTGTTTGCTTCCAAAATTGGCCAAATAGTATGTTACCAGATGAGTTAAAAAATGAAAATCCATTAAAAATAACCCGATCCGTTGATGGAGCAGTTCAAAAATAGCCAATAAATTAAATAAGAAATAAAACTATTAATATTCAATAAAAAATAATTAGCATTTATGAAATTTTTAAGACCTCTTTTGTTACTAATAATAATTAGTGCTTCAACAATAGGATGTAGAATAAAACTAGAACCCGTTGAAATTTTAACATTTCAACAAAAAATTGAAAAACTTTTTCCTAATGCTCAAATAACCAAAATGGAAGTAAAAGATCATTTTACAAAGGCATATCAAATTGTTTTAGAGCAGCCTTTAGATCATAAAAATCCAGATGTAGGTACCTTTAAACATTATATGTATTTATCTCATATAGATGAAGCAAAACCAACTGTTATTGTTACTGAAGGTTATAATGCAGTTCCTAGAACTTACGAGTTAAGTAAAATTTTAAAAGGAAATCAAGTTCAAGTTGAATATCGCTTTTATGGGAAATCTAGACCAGATTCCATCCCTTGGCAATATTTAAAAAACGATCAAGCAATTGAAGATTACCATGCCATCGTAACCAAATTAAAACGATTATATACTGGTAAGTGGATTTCAACAGGAATAAGTAAAGGTGGTGAAACAGTTTTAATTTACAAATCTATTTACCCTTGGGATGTTGAAGTAGCTGTACCTTATGTAGCACCATTAATTAATACTCAAGAAGATCCAAAAACTGAGCAACATATAAAAACAGTTGGAAGTGATGCATGTAGAGCAAAAATTACGCAATTTCAAAGACAGGTTTTAATGAAAAGAGATTCAGTTTTAAATGAAATTTTGAAGTATGCAGAGGGGAAAAATATGAAATTTACAGAATTGTCAACAAATGAAGCTCTGGAATATGCCGTTTTAGAATTTCCTTTTTCATTTTGGCAATGGGGTGGAAATTGTGATGAAATACCAACCAAAAATGCAACCTCAAAAGAATTGTTCAATTATATAAATAAAATAGTGGGAATTAGTTTTTACAACGATAAAACCTATTATAATTTATTGCCTTCATATTACCAACATATTACAGAGTTAGGTTACTATGGTTTTGATACAGAGCCTGTAAAAGATTTATTAAAAGTAGTGAAAAAACCAACAAATTTACGTTTTGCTCCAAAAAATGTAGATTTAACTTATAACCCTTCATACATTAAAAATGTACGTGATTTTGTTGAAAATAAAGGGAAAAAGATATTATATATTTATGGCGAATATGATACTTGGGGAGCTTGCGCACCAAACCCAAAACCACATGTAGATGCTTTAAAAATGGTATTAAAAGGAGGTTCTCATAGAACAAGAATTAAAGATTTTTCTGAAGAAGATCAACAATTAATTTACGATAAACTTCAAAATTGGTTAGGGTATAGCGTAACTATTTTTCCTTTAACTAATAATTAATTATTAACTATATGCTGTTGGTTTTTATGAAAAGCACCTGCTTATAGTTACAATATTTAATTTATTTTTATTTTATGTCCGTAAAGAATCATAAATATATAAAAGGCGTCATTCTGAACTTGTTTCAGAATCACATAATGAAATAAGTGAGAATGATATGATACCCTGAAATAAATTCAGGGTTACGTGTGAGAAGTATATGACAGAAAACGATTATACAATATTATTTTATAATAATTGTGTTTACAATAAACTTTTACATCATGTTCTTAACTATATTTTAACAAAATTACAAATTAACTTGTATATTTGCTCAAATTTATTTTTTACGAAAGCCGTAAATTCAATTGATATTAAAAAAAATTGTAAAAATCAAAACCAAAAAACTATTTATGAAAACTTATTTCAAAGCACTTTTTTTACTGTTATTTATGTATTCCTGTGCACCAGAGGAGGAAGTAGAAATATCTTATAATCTTAATAAAACGGTATATCCTAGTGGATCTGGAACTGTGGCATCTGTTATACAAGGGCAACAAATTCAATTAATTGCGATACCACTAGACAATTATAGATTTATTGGTTGGTACCTTAATGATGAGTCTACAGTTTTAGAAACTGTTAATCCCATTAATATGTATCTAACTGAAAATAAAAATGTAAGAGCTATTTTTGAACTTAAAGATGAAGATAAAGATGGTGTTGCAGATATTAATGATAATTGTGATAATACTCCTTTTGGTGAAGAAGTAGATGCTAGCGGATGTTCTAGCTCTCAAAAAGATAGTGATGTTGATGGTGTAATGGATAACCAAGATTTATGCCCTAATACTTATTATGGATATTCAGTTGATATAAATGGTTGTGCCGATTACCAAAAAGATACTGATAACGATGGTGTAATGGATAACCAAGATTTATGCCCTAACACATTAAATAATGAAAGCGTTGATTATAATGGTTGTGCTGAATCTCAAAAAGATGATGATAACGATGGTTTAACAAATGATGTTGACCAATGTAATTATACTCCAGCTGGTGAGTCTGTTGATTATTATGGTTGTTCAGATTCTCAAAAAGACGGAGATAATGATGGTGTAACGGATAGCCAAGATTTATGCCCTAATACTCCTTTTGGATCTCCTGTTGACAATAACGGATGTGCTGATAGCGAAAGAGACACAGATAACGATGGTTTTATGGATGATGTAGATGTATGCCCTAACTCACCTGCTAATGCTACAGTTGATGCTTACGGTTGTGCAATGGCAGACAAAACGTATGTACCAGATGATGTTTTTGAACAATATTTGATTGATAAAGGTTATGATCATGATAATATTTTAGATGATTATGTACCAACTAATAGAATTGTAAATGTAACGTACCTAAATTTTGATTACGCTTATGGTTTAGCTGATTTAACAGGGATTGAAGATTTTACAAACTTGGGGTATATAAATGCATATAAAACGCAACTTACTAGTTTAGATGTAAGTAATAATTCTAAATTGTATCGCTTAAGAATTGGTCGTGCCCAACTTACCAGTTTGGTATTTGGAAATAATCCTATTTTACAAAGCGTATATGCCTATAACAACCAACTTACTAGTTTAGACTTGAGCAACCTTCCTTCTTTGAAATACTTGAGTGTTGAAAATAACCAACTTACTAATTTAAATTTGAGTAATAATCCAAATTTAAAAGATTTCTTCGCTAGTAACAATCAACTTACTAGTTTAAATATTACAAATACTCCTTATTTGTATAATTGTTACGTTGCTCAAAACAATCTTTCTACTTTAGATTTAAGTAACCGTTCTAACCTACGATATGTGCAAGCTCAAAACAATCAGCTTACTAGTTTAAACACAAGTAATAATACTAATTTATACAGTATATATGCTTATAACAATCAACTTACTAGTTTAAATGTGAGTAATAATACGTCTTTACGTTATTTAAATTGTGATGATAACAAACTTACTAGTTTAAATGTGAATGGAGCAACAGATTTATATGATTTAGATTGTGATGATAACCAACTTACTAGTTTAGATGTAAGTAATAATACGTCTTTACGTTATTTAAATTGTGATGATAACAAACTTACTAGTTTAAATGTGAATGGAGCAACAGATTTATATGATTTAGATTGTGATGATAACCAACTTACTAGTTTAGTTTTGGGTAATAATACAGTCTTATATAATGTAAGTGCGAATAATAACCAACTTACTAGTTTGGATGTGAGTGGAGCAACAGCTTTAGAGTATTTATATCTCAATAATAACAAATTTACTAGTTTAAATTTTAGTTACAATACAAGTATCAAAACTTTAAATATTGTGTATAACGATCTTCTTACTAGTTTGGACGTAAGTAATTTAGCAGGTTTAGAAAATTTGAGCGCCAATCAAAAATATAATGTCGGTAGCTCATTTACTAGTATTGTTTTGGGTAGCCATCCAAAATTATATCGTATAGATATTAATTATAGCAAAATAACTAGTTTAGATGTAAGTAATTGTCCTTCCTTAACTAGACTCCTTGCTTATACTGGATATGGTAATGTATACTCTTTACAATGTGTGCAAGTTAGCCAAACTCAACTGGATAATATAAATGCTATTCCACCAACTACTGATTGGTATTGGTATACTTATGTAGCAATTCCTTCAACAACAGGTTGTACTCCTTAATTGAAATAGAAAATTAAACAATATAGTATTAATAAAAAGAAGCTTCCAGAAATGGAAGCTTCTTTTTATTGTAAAAATATGTATAGGCGGGGGTATCTATTACAAAAGTTGGTTTCGGGTTCCTGCCTTCACTGGAATGACAGTAATTTTTTTGTCATGCTGAACGATAGTGAAGCATCTCACGTAATAGTGAGTTTAAAGATTCACCTTTTCGTTTCATTGTATTCATAATGAAAGGGTTAAGTTGTAATTCCTGTTAAAACAGGAATCCATAACACGTTTTGAGTAGTGATAAAGGGAAACCTGCTTTCGCAGGAATGACAATAGTTATTTAATAAAACAATTGTTTTTTATTTCACCCAACAATTTTCTGTTGGCTTTTATGAAAAGCATCTGCTTGAAATTGTAAAATTTCACGTGCTTTTTGTTTTTTGTAATTGTATAACTCTTCTTCTTCGGCTAACTCATTATAAATAGCTTCATTTAAAGCAGTATCAGTTTTTAAAACATTGGCTCTTTGGTTTTCCTTTTGAGTTACCCAAGTTTTTGTTGCATTTTCTATATCTTGTAATTTATAATCGTATTCACCTTTTGGAGCAATTAATTTTGAAAAAATTGGTGAAGTTTCAATTGCTAAAAATAATAGAAATATAAAAAATGAAGGTAACCAAGGAAGTTCATTTAAAGCATTTATGCGAGCCATTAATCCGTCAAAACCATCAATAATTGGTTGTGTAGTTGTTTCTTGTTCTTTTTGTTGATTTGTTAATACTAAAATTTGACTTTCTTTTTCAGTAATTTTTAATTTATTATCCGTTTTAAGTTGTTGTAATTCAGCTAAAGCAGCATCGTGTTTGTCGCGTTTTTCTTTATAAACAGGTCCTTTGCCAAGTAGTTTTGTTCCGGCAGTTCCTTCTGCTTCAGTAATATAAGTGTTATATAAAGCGTTGGTTTCAGATTCTTTTGTAGCTATTTCTTGTTTTAATTGCTCAATTTCTGTTTGAATAGTTGTGATTTCTGGAGTAAATTGATCTGCTATTTGTGCTTTATTAGCTAAGGTTAAATCGTTTTTTTGAGTTAACAAAACTTGATTAATTTCCTTTTCAAAAATTTTCATTTCTAAAGGTTTAGAAATAACCACTGCAATTATAATTGCTAAAATAATACGGGGTGTTGCTTGTAAAACTTCTTTCCATTTATTGTCTTGTTTTTTAATTGTTGAAACAATAAATCGGTCTAAATTAAAAATTAGTAAACCCCAAACTAGTCCAAATATTATGGCTGTGTAATAATTATCAAAAATTGTATATAAAGCATAACTTACGGCAATAAAAGCCATTAATGCAGTAAAAAATACGGTTCCACCTATACCTGCAAATTTAGTTTGTTCAGCTTTTGAGCTGTTTTTTAAAATATCGGTATCTGCTCCGGAGCACATCCAAAAAAATTGTTTAAGCATAACATAGTAGTTTGTTATACAAATAACGTAAAATGTGTATTGATATTATATTTAGTAAGTATTAAAACAATAATTAGTGCTAATTTAAACTTAATTTGAAAGTAATTATTGCGTTAGGGATAGCAGTGGAAAGCCCACAGCATTTGCGAGGACTTGTAGCGCATAGCCCGACCGAAGGGAACGCCCAAAATTTATAGAAAAAAAATAAGAGGTTGTGATAACTGTTTAATATGTGTATTTTTGCGCCTTATAAAAAAACTAAAAAATGAGTATTTTAAATAAATTACAAGATCGTAGTGGGTCTAAATGTGAATTGTGTGCTTCGGAAGAAAATTTAAGTATATATAAATTGCCTCCAATGCCAGTTGGAACTGTGGATGATAGTATTTTGGCTTGCGGTACTTGTATTGATCAAATTGAAAACCCTGATAATGTTAATGTAAATCATTGGCGTTGTTTAAACGATAGTATGTGGAGTGAAGTTCCTGCTGTTCAGGTGGTTGCTTGGAGAATGCTAACACGTTTACGTGCAGAAGGTTGGCCACAAGACTTATTGGATATGATGTATTTAGATGATGAAAGTTTAAAATGGGCAAAAGCTACAGGTGAAGGTCTTGAAGATGAGCATAAAGTAATTCATAGAGATGTTAACGGAGTTATTTTACAAGCCGGTGATTCTGTTGTGTTAATTAAAGATTTAAAGGTAAAAGGATCTAGTATGGTTGCAAAACAAGGAACTGCTGTTAGAAGAATTTCTTTGGATCCTGAAAACGAAAAATATATTGAAGGTAAAGTTGGTCCTACACAAATTGTAATTATTACTGATTACGTTAAAAAACTATAATAAAACTTGCCGCTTGGCTTACGTTTTTTATTTAAAAAAAATGAATATCTAATTATTATAATTAAGTATTCATTTTTTTTTGTTATATTTAGTAAGCCTAAAAGCTAAATAAATTTACTTGGTTTTTTAATAGTTCTTATAAAAAAACGATGTAAAAAATTAGATATTCTTCTATAATCAGTAAGACATCCTAATTATAGAGGTATATTTTACTAATCTTAATTTTTATTATTATGAGAAAAAATTTCCTTGTTTTATTAGCATTATTACTAAGTTGTTCATTCATTTCAGCACAGGATGTAACCTCACATCGTTATAGAAAAGTAGCTCCAGAAAACTTGGCTGAATATTTAAACAATGAAGTTACTTATTGGAGCGCATTTTCACAAAGTGAAATTGACAAAGGATATTTAAAATTTTGGGCAGTACTTGAAAGAGTTGGAGGTGAAAACCTACGTGATGAACCAAATATTTTATTAATCACTCAATTTAATGATATTGATAGACCCGTAGATTGGGAAAGTATTAAAGAATTATTTCCTAATGAAAAGTTTAAAGATATGATGATGGAAGATCTTTTTATAAATACAGACATAATTTATTTAAGAGATTTAGGGAATGATATATTTAGCCCAAATATAGATCTTGAAAAAGATATTAAATATGTTCGTATAAACTATCATAATATGACGGATATGTGGTGGCACTTAAATTTTGAAGCTCAAAAAGTGAAACCGTTTTTTGAGGAAGCAATGAAAAAAGAAAAAACAACTATAAAAGGTTGGGGTAATTCATTAATCTTAACACCAAAATCAGACGGCTTTAAATACAAAACTGAATCTCACGAATATTTCTCTAATTTTAGAGATGCTTTAGGACCAAATGATTTTTATGATTATGATTTTCCTGATGGATTCTTTAAAGACTGGCAAAAAAATTATGTTGGTGAACGAAATGCTCGTATCTATAAAATTATAGCTTTTAAACAAAAAAAATAATTAGCACAATAAAACAAAAAAGGGCGCTTGTAAATTTACAAGCGCCCTTTTTTGTTTTATGAATTAAAATCTTTAATTATTCATCTGAATCCTTTTCATTTGTTTTTTTAAATTGACTAACGTATTTACTTGGAATTACACCAAATTGTTTTTTAAAACATTTAGAAAAATAAGATGCGGTGTTAAATCCTGTCATAAACATTATCTCTTTAACAGATAAGTTACTTTTCTCTAGTAACTGCATTGCTCGTTTTAATCTTATATTTCTAATAAATTCTCCCGTAGACAATCCCGTTAATTCTTTAATTTTTAAGTAAAAAGTACTTCGGCTTAAAGCCATTTCTTTTACTAAAATCTCTACACTAAAATCACTATCCATCATGTGTTTTTCAACAATTTCAATTGATTCTTGTAAAAATTTCTCATCAGTAGAAGTAACGGTTACTTCATTTGGTTGCAAGGTTATTTCCCTATTAAATCTTTTACGTAACTCTTCACGATGTTTTAATATATTTTTAATCTTAAGCTCAACAACCTCCATATCAAATGGTTTTCTTATATAAGCATCAGCTCCTGTTTTTAAACCTTCAATCTCCCATTCTTCAGAAGTTTTTGCTGTGAGCATAATTACTGGAATATGACTTGTTTCTTGCGTTGTTTTAATTTTATCACAAAACTCTATTCCATCCATTACTGGCATTAAAATATCAGTAACAATTACATTTGGCATTAATTTATTTGCTAATTCAAAAGCGCGCAAACCATTTTCCGCTTCATAAATATCAAACTTATCTTTTAATCCTTTTTTCACAAAAGATCTAATATCTGCATTATCATCAACAACTAAAACTACTGGTAATTTTGATCTTTTCTTTATAATGTTTTCATCAACAATATCATCTAAAACACCAGTTATATGAGTTTGAGCATTTGTATCAGTTATAAATGTTTTACTTTCTTCTTCAGTAGAAAAACTTACTCCTTTTTTACTTTCATAGGCTCTTTTTTCTCTTGGTATCCAAACAATAAAGTTAGTTCCCAAACCTTCATCACTAACAACATCAATAACTCCGTTATGCAACTCTACCAATTTTTTTGTGAAATTCAATCCAATACCAGAGCCTTCTGAATTAATCTTTCTAAAATCTCTATCTACATAAAATCTTTCAAAAATTATGTTAATTCTATGCTTTGGTATCCCCGGCCCAGAATCTTTAACTTGAATAACAATATAATTATTACCATCAATATTTGTTTCTTTTCCTTTAGGATGAATAAAATCTTTTCCTTCACATATCTCAACACTAATACTCCCTCCTTTTGGAGTGAATTTAAACGCATTTGAAAGTAAATTATTTGCAATTTTTTCAACCGCATCTGGATCAAACCATGCTTTAATAGATTCTTTTGTAGCATTAATTTGAAAATCAATATTCTTCTTATGGCTTAAAAACTGAAATGGCTCACCAACAACATTAATAAATTTTACAATATCACTATTTCCAATTTTCAACTCCATAATTCCTTTATCCATTTTTCTGAAATCTAATAATTGATTTACAAGTCTCAATAGATAATTTGTATTTTTAGACATTAATTCATGCTGTTCTCTTACATCTTTTGAAATAGTTTGGTCATCTAATTTTTTTAGATAGTCTAAAGGGCCTTTTATTAAAGTTAGTGGAGTTCTAAACTCGTGAGAAATATTAGTAAAAAACTCTAGTTTTAATCGTTGAACCTCCTCGTAATTTTCTTTTTCTAAATGCTCTAATTCTAAATCATGCTTTTTTGTAGATCTAATAATGGTAAATCTTCTAAACAATATTAAGCCTCCAAAAAATAAAAGTATATATATAAAATTAGCAAAATCTGTACTCCAAAACGGTGGTATTATATTTACCTCTAATTCAACTGGAGTCTCATCCCAAAAGCCATCATTATTTGAGGCTTTCACTTTAAACGTATATTTACCCGGCTCTAAGTTTGTATAGGTTGCATATCTTTTATTAGAGGTTGTATATATCCAATCTTCATTAAACCCTTCTAGTTTATAAGCATAATGATTTTTAGCTGGTGCAGAATAGTGCAGTGCTGCAAATTCAAAAGAGAAACTATTTTCCGTATATTTAAAATCAACTTCTTTTGTAATATCAATTGGTTTTTCTAAAAGAACTCTTCCTTCAAGCTCTTCTCCAACATTTACTTTTTTATTAAAAACAAGTAAATTTGTAATAACAGTTTCAGGCATTTCCTTATTATCTTCTATACTTTCAGGAGAAAAAACATTAAACCCATTTACACCACCAAAAATCATTTCACCATTATCCCTCTTTAAACATACAAGCTCGCTAAATTCATTACTTTGAAGGCCATCATTAACATCATAATTTTTAAACTCTTCATTGGTTATATTAAACTTTGAAAGCCCGCCATTGGTTGAAAGCCATAGATTATTGTTGTCGTCTTCCAAGATTCCTTTAATAACATCGTTTGGTAGACCATCTTTTTTAGAATAAACTTTAAAACTACCATTTTCACCGTTTTTAGATGGAATAAATTTATTTAAACCTCCCCCAAATGTTCCTATCCAAATATCTCCTTTTGAACTTTCAAAAACACTTAATATATAATTGTGACTAAGGCTATTTTCATCTCCTTTAATGTTTTTATAAATTTTGAATTTTGGATTTTTTTTAATTGATTCTTCTTTTGTTAAATAACACAAGCCATTTGCAGTTGCAAACCAAATATCCCCTTTTCTATCTTGAAAAATATCTCTAATTATATTATTTGAAATACTTTTTGAATCATTAGGGTTGTTAAATAATATATCCTTTTTATATTCATTATCTCCACTTTTTAACCATCTATAAAGCCCTCCATTATATGTTCCAAACCAAAAATTAGAATTTTTATCTTGTAAAATTGAAAAAAGACTTTTACTTATCTCAGTATTAATCTTAAAATTAGTTTTTTTGTTTAGTTTTTTATCTGTTATATCTAAAGAAAATAAACCACTAGAGTTCGCAACACCAAAATATAATTTCTTTCTTTCACCTTCTTGAACTTCAATAATCTCAATTGGACTTATAGATAACCTTTCATCTGTATATTTTTTAAAAGAAGAATAAGTTCCATCATTCTCTTCTTTAGTTACAGCATTTAAACCTCCTTCTTCTGTCCCAAACCACAAGGTTCCATTACTATCTTCAAATACAGATTTTACATTCGCTACACTTAAGCTATTTGGGTTTATTGTTTTACTAAAAAATCTAAATCTTTTTCTATTTGGATCAATTTTACTTACTCCTCCTCCATTTGCACCTACCCAAATTATACCCGTTTTATCAATAAACAAAGACTTAACACTACTTTTAGACAAGCTGAATTTCGGATTATTAGGATCAAACTTAAAATGATCTATTTCTTCTATTTTACCTGTAATTTCATTTGTTTCTAAATGTATTAGCCCATCTAAAGTACCTGTCCAAATTTGATTTTTAAAGGTTTCTAGTTTATTAAAAACACCACTTTTTATAATTTCTTTATTTACTGTACCATTATTTTGATGAACAATAAATAATCCTCCAGTTGTTCCTAAAAGTAGTTTTCCATAAATATCTTCCCCAATGCACCTAACAGCTATATTCTGAGAGTAAAACCCAAAATAAGCATTTACATTTTCATAAATAAAACCTTCTTTATGATCTCTTACAAGCCTCCCAATACCATTTGTTTCACAAACCCACAATTGGCCATCTTTATCCTCAAAAAAGGAAGTTATTGAAATTCTTTTTGATGCAAATGGATAATCTTCTGAGAATTGTATATGGTTAAATTTAGGTTTATCCGTCTCCTCATTTAAATCAAGCATATCAATTCCCTTTAGAGATGATACCCAAAGTCTATTTTTTGAATCTAAAAAAATTGAATTTACATGATTGTTATTAAGGCTATTTTTATCGTTATCATCATGGACAAAATGGGTGAATTTATTTGTTGATCTATTATAAAAATCTAACCCGCTTCCTGTAGTCGCAATCCACAGATTATCATCTTTATCACCAATTACTTCAAAAATTAAATTACTATTTATACTTAATGAATCATTTGAATTTGGCTTAAACACCTCAAACTCATAGCCATTATATTTATTAAGTCCATCATGGGTTCCAAACCACATAAAACCTTTTTTATCTTGGTATATACTATTTAAATCATTCTGAGACAGACCATCTTCCGTTAACAAATGTTCTACTCTTATAGAATTTTGAGCATAAGAAGATTGATTTAATAAAAGAAATATTATTGTACAAATAATAAAAAAGAAATTTCTATATCCATTTTTAATTTTCATAAGGCAAAAATAAATTATATGGATTATAAAAAAACCATATACTTAAAATAATTAGTGATTATTTAATATTTGTGATTCAAATAAATGATTTTTAATAGCAATAAAATTCAACTACTCTTTATCTTTAATTTGTTTATCTTTTGAAGTTGGCAATACTAATTGTGAATAGTTTAATCTCCAACCTGAAGTTTCTAACAGTTGTTCAATCATTAAAATTGTGTCCAATGCTTCTTTTTTTGCAGCTTCTATTAATCCACTTTCAGGAATTTTATCAATTATAAAAGTCTTGGCTTCTTTATTTAATCCTGTTAAATCTGAGGCATCGAACTTATTAAAAAAACCATCTACTTTATCGTAATACTTAACTTCAGTTTCAATAGTTAAAACTTTCGGTTCTGGAAAATGAGTAAGAATAATTTCTTTTTTATTTGTATCAGATTCTAATTGAATTTGAGATAAATCATATCCTATATGAGCCTTTGCATTAATTAACAAGATTGCTTTCTTTTTACTTGTTATTAAATTTAAAAAACGATTTTTAGTGTTTTCATAATGATAAATTTCAGCAAAATCACCTTCAACTGAAATTAATTTACAAACACTTTTTATTTTTTCAATTAATACAACGGATTGTCTTTCTGTTTGCTGAACTCCTTTTTTCTTATTAAAAAAACTCATTCCCCAATAAGAAATAATGACACCAAATATAATTCCTAAAAATAATTCCATAATTAAAGTTATAACTCAAATATAAGCATAGTTTAGATAATAAATAAATCTGAAGCTATACCATCTGCTAAAAATTTTCCTTTCTGAGAAGTTGTTACCGTTTGCTTTTTCTCATTAAAAATTAACAATTCTCTTTTAAGAAATGGTTGTATATTTTTTATAAACTGGTTCAACATAATGTCCCCGAAATTCAATTTAATTTTATTCAAATTAACCCCCCAAACAGTTCTTAAACCGGTCATCACCGTTTCATTAAACTTATCTTCTATTGATAATATTTCAACTTTCAGTGGTAGTTTATTTTCATTTAAAGACATAACATACTTGGCATTATTAGAAATATTCCAAGATCTTTCAACACCATTATATGAATGTGCAGATGGGCCAATTCCTAAATAATTTTCTCCTAACCAATAGGAAGTATTATGTTTTGAAAAGAAATTAGATTTTCCAAAATTCGAAACTTCATATTGAACAAAACCCTTTTTTTTAGTTTCTTCAACTAAAATATTAAAATGTTCTAATGCCAAATTTTCATCAAGTGGTGCAACTTTTCCTTTTTTTATAAAACTGTGCAATGCTGTTTTTTCTTCAACGGTTAGTGCATAACTCGAAATATGAGGAATCCCTAACTCAAATGCCTGATTTAAATTATTAAGCCATTTTTTATTTGACATATTTGGTACGCCATAAATTAAATCAATTGTTATATTCTCAAAGTATTTTAACGCATCTTTTAAACAGTTTTTAGCTTCTGAAGCATTATGCGCTCGATTCATAAATTTTAGATCATCATTAAAAAAAGATTGAATCCCAATACTTAACCTATTAATTGGAGATTCTGATAATTCTATAATTTTTTCTAATGATAAATCATCTGGGTTTGCTTCTAAAGTAATTTCGGGACTTTCAACTACCGTATAGTTATTATAAATAACTTCAAATAAAGATTCTATATCGCCCTTAGTAAGTAAAGAAGGTGTTCCTCCGCCAAAATAAATAGTCTCTATTACTTGATTTTTTAATTCTTCTTGCCTTAATTTCAGCTCTTTACTTATAGCATTAAGTACCTCTTCTTTTCTTTTTAATGATGTTGAAAAATGAAAATCACAATAATAACATGCTTGTTTACAAAATGGTATATGTATATATATTCCTGCCAATTCTAGGGTTTTATTATTTGAAGTTAAATTAAAAAAAGAAACTATTCTTTTACCCGGTTTCCATTTTGTTTTACAAATGAAGCCCAACCTGTATAATTCTTATCAGTTGATATTTTTCCGCTATTATAAAAATGACAAACTGCAGCTGCCAATCCATCAGTTGAATCTAAATTTTTTGGTAATTCCTTTATTTTCAAAAGGCTTTGTAACATTTTTGCAACCTGCTCTTTACTGGCGTTTCCATTCCCTGTTATTGCCATTTTTATCTTCTTTGGCGAATATTCAGTAATAGGAACTTCCCTTGATAGCCCTGCAGCCATAGCTACTCCTTGAGCCCGCCCAAGTTTTAACATAGACTGTACATTTTTACCAAAAAATGGTGCTTCAATTGCAATTTCATCAGGATGGTAAGTTTCAATTAAATGAATTGTTCTTTCAAATATTAATTTTAATTTCACATAATGGTCATTATATTTTTTTAAAATTAATTCATCCAACTGCATCAATTCCATTTTTTTATCAACTACTTTAAGTAATCCAAATCCCATAATAGTAGTTCCAGGATCAATTCCCAATATAATTTTTTCTGAGCTCAATTATTTGTTTATTTTAAAGCCAAATGTACAATAACTTACATAAATAGAAACTTTACCTAAGTAGCTTATTAAATTAAGAATTGTAGTACTTCTCTCTATTTCAGTTCATTTAATTATCAAAAGACATAAGGTTCTTGTTTAAAAGTACTATTTTTTAACAGGCACTATTTTAACCAAATAAATTGGTAATTATGGTCTCAATATTGTACCATAAAAAAATAATTAGCATTAACAAAATTGCCAAAATAATACCTCTTTTATAATTTGGTTTCTTTCTTTTTTTAAATCTATTTTCCATTTAATCTATTATTTTTACAGCTCTTAACATTTCTCGTTTTCCTGGAGGACCAGGCAGTCTTTCTACTTTAAAACCAACCGCTTGCATAGCTCTTCTTACACTTCCTTTTGCACTATAAGTAACCAAAACACCGTTTACTTTTAAGGCATCGTACATAATTTTAAAAATATCTTCCGTCCATAAATCTGGTTGTACTCTAGCTCCAAAGGCATCAAAATAAATTAAATTAAAAGTATCTAAATCATTAATTTTGTTAAAGAACTGCTTTCTTTTTGTTAATGAAAATTCAGTAGAAATCATCTTTTCTAATTCCCATTCCTGCTTATGCATTTCATTAAAAACAGATTCAAAATTTTGAGCTTTAAGCTCTTCTACATAATTTAATTTATTAATTTCATCAAACAAAACTGGATATGCTTCAACACCAACATAATTAATTGTTAAATTCAATTTAGGAGCTTCTAAAAAAGTAATAAAACTATTTAAACCTGTTCCAAAACCAATTTCTAAGATCTTTATATTTTGTTCAGAAAATAAATGAAGTCCACTTTTAATAAATACATGTTTAGCCTCTTGAATTGCTCCATGTATAGAATGATACTGCTCATTCCATTCTGGTAAATGTATGGTTGAAGAACCATCTGAAGTTATTATAATTTTTCTTTCCAAATTTATTTCAATTTTACAATATCAATATCAACTAATAAAAAAAGATATAAAACATTACCAATGAACATTTTAAATTTATAATTTTTTTACACTTTAGAAAATTATTTTGCCTATTAAATGCTAATAATGCAATTTTATTTTCTCGTTAATACTTAATTGAATATTTTTACCAAATATATTAAAAATAAGGTAGTACAATCAATGTAAAACAAATTTCCTATTCAAAAAAAAGGAGTAATTTTGTTTAAACTAAATTTACATTAGCAATGGCTTTAGAAATAGAAAAAATAGCAAAATCGAAAATCGCTGAAGTTGATTTCAGTAATTTGTCATTTGGTAAATTATTTACTGATCACATGTTCGAATGCGATTTTGAAAATGGTGCATGGAAAACCCCAAAAATTAAACCTTATCAAGCTCTAACGCTTGATCCTTCTGCAAAAGTTTTTCATTACGGACAAGCAGTTTTTGAAGGAATGAAAGCCTACAAAGATGATAATGATGATATTTGGCTATTTAGACCAGATCAAAATCAAAAACGTATTAATATTTCTGCTGAAAGATTAGATATGCCAGCTTTCCCAAAAGAATATTTCTTTGAAGGTTTGTCTGAATTATTGAAACTAGATAGTGCGTGGGTTCAAAAAGGAGACGGTAACTCTCTATATGTCAGGCCATTTATTATCGCAACGGAAAATTGCGTTTCAGCCTCTGCTTCAACTAATTATAAATTTATGATTATTTGTTCTCCTGTACAAGCTTATTATGGAGGTGAAGTTAGAGTTGTAATTGCCGATAAATATAGTAGATCTGCAAATGGAGGAGTTGGTTTTGCAAAAGCAGCTGGTAATTATGCCGCTTCTTTTTATCCTGCTAAATTAGCAGCAAAACAAGGATATCAACAAGTATTATGGACGGATGCTTCTACTCATGAATATTTAGAAGAAGCAGGTACTATGAACGTTTTTTTTAGAATAAAAGACACATTGTTAACTGCTCCAACAAGCGAGCGTATTTTAGATGGTGTTACTCGAAAAAGTATTATTCAATTTGCTGAAGATGAAGGAATAAAAGTTGAAGTAAGACCCATTAAGGTTACTGAAATTCTTGAAGCTGCAAAAAACGGAGACTTATTAGAAATGTTTGGTGCAGGAACTGCCGCAGTTATAAGCCCTATTCTTGGATTTGCACATAAAGATGAAAAAATTGAATTACCAAAAGTTGAAAATAGTTATGCTTCTTTTATAAAAAAGAGCTTAACAGACATTCAAAGAAATCTTGCTGAAGATAAATTTGGATGGAGATTTAAGGTTGAATAATCATAATTTGTATTAATTTAACTAAAATCATAACTTTTTTATAAATTGCAATATCTTAAAGCAATCGGATGCACATCCGGTTGTTTGGCATATTTATTGGTCTTAACCAATTAAAAACAACCATATGACTACATTAAAAGAAGCAAAAAAGAATATTCAAGAAAAAGGATTTTTAGATATTGAAACACCTAAAGACATTGACTATATAGCAGAAATAAACAGATTAAGAAAAGAAAAAAATGCTGTTATTCTAGCTCATTATTATCAAGAAGATGCAATACAAGATATTGCTGATTTTGTAGGTGATAGTTTAGCCTTAGCTCAAAAAGCAGCAACTACAGAAGCTGATATTATAGTTTTTGCAGGCGTTCATTTTATGGCAGAAACTGCAAAAATTCTTAATCCTAAAAAGAAAGTATTACTTCCAGATTTAAAAGCTGGTTGTTCTTTAGCAGATTCTTGTCCGCCAGCTGAATTTGCAGCTTTCAAAAAAGAACATCCAAATCATTTAGTTGTATCATATGTAAATACTTCAGCTGAAATTAAAGCTTTAACTGATATTGTTTGTACATCTTCAAATGCGGAAAAAATAATTAATTCTATTCCTAAAGATCAACCAATAATTTTTGCTCCAGATAGAAATTTAGGAGCCTGGTTAATTAAAAAAACAGGTAGAGATATGCTACTTTGGGATGGAGCATGTATGGTACACGAAGCTTTCTCTATTGAGAAAATATTAGATTTATATGCTGAAAATCCTGATGCTGAAATAATTGCTCACCCTGAGTCTCAAGCTCATTTATTAAAAGTAGCTAAATATGTTGGCTCAACATCTGGATTATTAAAATACGTAAAAAATAGCAAAGCCAAAAAATTTATTGTTGCAACTGAGGTTGGTATTTTACACCAAATGAGACAAGATGCACCAGATAAAATTTTAATACCCGCTCCAGTTGAAGATGACAATTGTAACTGTAGCGAATGTTTTTATATGAAAATGAATACAATGAAAAAATTGTATTTATGCTTAGAACACGAATTACCAAATGTTGAAGTTGACGAAGAATTAAGTAAAAAAGCCTTAGTTTCTATAGAACGTATGCTTGAACTTTCAAAATAAACAAACCACTTTCAAATGAATGCTGAAAAAAAATTACAATATTCGGATTTTTTAATAATAGGTTCTGGAGTTGCAGGACTATCATTTGCTTTAAAAACAGCAAATGAATTTAAAAATTCTACAATTACTATTATTACTAAAACTGATAAAAATGAGTGTAATACTAAATATGCTCAAGGAGGTATTTCAACAGTTTGGGATAAAACCGTAGATTCATTTGAACAGCATATTGAAGACACACTAACTGCTGGGGATGGACTTTGTGATGAAAAAGTTGTAAAAATGGTTGTTGAAAGCGCACCCGATAGATTAAATGAATTAATTAAATGGGGAACTAAATTTGACAAAACTGAAAGTGGCGAATATTCTTTAGGAAGGGAAGGTGGCCATTCTCAAGATCGTGTATTACACCATAAAGATATTACTGGAGCCGAAATTGAACGTGCTCTTATAGCACGAGTTGAGGAAACGAAAAACATTACTTTTTTAACGCATCATTATGCTATTGATTTAATAACTGAACATCAGATAACAAAGAAAAAAATAAAAAGAAAAGAAAAAATCACTTGTTACGGCGCTTATGTTTTAGATGAAAAAAAAGGTGTTGTAAAAACTTTTTCTTCAAAAATAACAATGTTAGCTACCGGTGGCAACGGACAAGTTTATAATACTACAACAAATCCTGTAGTTGCTACAGGTGATGGTATTGCAATTGCTTATAGAACCAAAGCTGAAATATCTGATGTAGAATTTATTCAATTTCACCCTACAGCCTTATTTAATCCTGGCGAATACCCTGCTTTTTTAATTTCTGAAGCCGTACGTGGAGAAGGTGCAATTCTTAGAGATTATTACGGCAAAAGGTTTATGAAAAAGTATGATAAACGAGAAGAACTTGCTTCACGTGATATTGTTGCTCGCGCTATTGATAATGAATTGAAAAAAAGCGGAACGCCTCATGTTTATTTAGATTGCACACATTTAGATTTTAATTCTTTTGAAAAACATTTCCCAAATATTACAGCTAAATGTTTAACGTTGGGAATTGATGTTCGTAAAGACTTTATACCGGTTTCACCTGCTCAACATTATATTTGTGGTGGTGTAAATATTAATAAAAATGGTAAAACATCAATAAAAAACCTATACGCGTCAGGGGAAGTTACTAGATCTGGATTACACGGAGCTAACAGATTAGCTTCCAACTCATTATTAGAAGGTCTCGTTTTTTCACATAACGCTTGCCAAAACCTAAAAAAAAGATTTTCAAAAATTAAAGAACCACAAAATATTCCTGTTTGGAATGATAGTGGAGTTGTAAAAAACATGGAAAAAATATTAATTACACATGATAGAAACGAAGTAAAAACTATTATGAGTAATTACGTTGGAATTGTACGTTCTAATGAACGTTTATTGCGTGCTGAAAGAAGATTAAGAGTTCTGTATGAAGACAACAAACGCTTATATGATTATTCTGAACTTTCTACCGATTTATGTGAATTAAGAAATTTAATTACAACAGCCTACCTAATAACTCAATTTTCTAAGAACAGAAAAGAAAATAAAGGTGGCTTTTATAGCGCAGATTTAGTTAATAAATAAACTTAATTTATAAAGTTTTAGGTTTTAAATTTAAGGTTTTTATATACTGAGTTTATATTCTTGTTTTAAGAATCAAATTATTATTAATTTGTGAATCTATAATTTCAAGTGAATAAAAAACTTTTAAAAACTAATGAAATTAGCCTTTCTCAACTTTTTTCTGATAATATATTTGCCTTAACCATAAGGCATTGTAAATTATTTCAGATTTTTTATTATTCAACATTAAACCTTCTATCATTTTTACAGTCTAATATTTCGTGAAATATTAGACTGTGTTAATTTAGTATTGAGAAATTAAATTGGCACTATTTTTGATAAATAAAATAACTGTATTTTTTACTTTTATTCATAAAAAGTAAAAACATATTATTTACTCTCAACTAAAAAAAATGATAAAAAAAACGTATTTATTAATTGCTATTCTAACTTGTCAATTAGCCGCTTTTGGTCAAAATAAAACTCCTAACACTAAACCATCAATACTTGAAAAAGTTTACCTTCATACAGATAGATCATACTATAACTTAGGAGAATCTTTATGGTATAAGGCATATGTTACTGATGTAAAAGATAACAAACTTATAAACCACAGTAATTTATTATATGTTGAATTAGTTGCTTCAGATTCAACAATTGTAACTAAAAATACTACTTTTATAAATAATGGTCTTGGACATGGAGATTTCATTTTAAATGATTCTATTGGGGTTTCAGCTGGTACATATCAGCTAAGAGCTTACACAAATTGGATGCGAAATTTTAAAGATAATTTTGTATTTAAAAAGGAAATTGAAATTATTGATTTAAATGAGAAAAAGAAAATAGCTGAAACTTCAACTACTGAAGCTAAAAAGAAATCCAAATCCAACATAGAAATTCCAATTATTAAACAATATAAATCTATTGATCTTCAATTTTTTCCTGAAGGAGGTTCTTTAGTTTCCAATGTACCTTCTAGTATTGCTTTTAAAGCAACTGACAGTAACGGTTTCCCTATAAAAACTGAAGGAAGTATTTTTGATGATGATAACAATAAAGTTGCTTCATTTAAATCTATTCATGACGGTATGGGAAAATTTAAATTTATCCCTTTTAAAGACAAAACATATTATGCTGAAACTACAGACCTTAATGGTGAAAAAATAACTATTAAACTTCCAACAGTTTTAAATTCTGGCTTTACATTAGGAATAAGCAAATTGGATGAAAAACTTATTGGATCTATTAAAACAAATCAAGAAACTTTAAATAACAAACCATCTACTACCTTTAAAATTGAGCTTTCAATAAGAGGTGAAGTTTATTTTGAAGGAGCTATTACAGCTACCAAATTAAGTTCTGCATTTCTGTTACCTACAAAAGATATTCCAACTGGTATTGCTCAAATTACTATTTATGATGAACAAGGAAAACCACATGGCCAAAGACTTGTTTTTATTGAAGAGCAAAACAATAACTTTCAAGTAAATTTAAATACAAATAAAGGAGTTTATAAAACAAAGGAAAAAGTTAATATAGATATTTCAACAAAAACAACAGATGGCGCAGTGATTCCTTCTAGTTTTTCAATTGCAGTTACCGACTCTAATAATTTAGATGCAGGCTCAAATAATGGAATGAATATTAGTTCGTATTTTTTAATGCAATCAGATATAAAAGGAAAAGTACATAACCCTGGTTATTATTTTAATGATTCGAATGCTGATAGATTTCAAAACCTAGATTTATTATTATTAACACAAGGTTGGAGAGATTTTCTTTGGAAGAAAAACAACTCACTTTATAGCAAAGAATTTTTTAATGTTGAAAAAGGATTTTCTATTTCAGGAAAAGTTAAAAGACTTTTTTCTTCAACAATTAAAGAAAATAATGATGTTTATTTATATTATGTAAATCAGGGAAAATCTAATTTAAAATTTGATAAAACAGATAGTTTAGGAAGGTTTAAATTTAATAATTTGTTATTAATTGGAAAAACTGGTGTTCGCTTAAATGTTAAAGATAAAAAGCACAAGAATAAAGGTATGATTGTTTTAGATTCTGCGACAGTTGCTCCTTTACCTATTGATTTTAAAAATCTAAAACCGATTACTCAAGAAAAAAGTAAAACAGAAATAATTAAAGAAAATATTTTTAAAAAATTCATCAATTTCAATGTTCCAATGGATAATAGATTAGATGAAATTTTAATTATTGGTAAAAAGAAGGAAGAAGAAGATCAAAATGATTTTGGTTTTTCTGATCACCGTTATGTAGCATCTAAAGAAGATGCAAATTTCTCAAGCATTTATGATTTAATTCAATTTTCAATACCTGGTACTGTAATCGCTAATGATACTATAAGTTTTAGTAGAAATAATGGTGCTCCAGCATTAATAATTGTTGATGAGATGGAAACAGAGTCTACTGATGTTAGTGTAATTCCTCCTAGTAGTGTAGCCCGAATTGAGGCTTTAATTGGTGCTAATGCAGCTGGTTTTGGACCTAGAGGAGTTAATGGTGTTATTTTAATTTATACAAAAGACGGAAAAGGAATTCCAACCGAAAAAAGAAAATTCCATACAATTACTAAAATTATTGATGGGTTTTATAATGCCCGTAATTTCTATTCACCTAATTACGATGTGAAAAAAGAAAAAGCTTGGGATGAAACCGCTGATATTAGAAACACACTTTATTGGAATCCGTATGTACATCCTGATGCAAATGGAAACGTAAGCATTTCTTATTTTAATAGTGAGGTTAAAACAACCGTAAATATTTCTTTGGAAGGAATTACTCAAAATGGAATTCCAATTGTTATTAAAAAAAATTATTTAGTTGAATAAAAAAAATCAGGATGTTAAATAAATATTTATTTAACATCCTGATTTTTTTATTTTCTTTCAGATAAACTTTGTTCCATTATAACTAATGAAATAAAGTAGTCTCTTCAATTAAATTATGGGATTCTTCTGAACAATTGTAAAGAATTTTTAAAAATAATTTTCTTTTTTTCTATCCCAAAATTTCTCCAATATTTGGTTTAAAATAATTTGGACCTTTCATTACCTTACCATCTTCACGGTAAATTGGTTTTCCATCTGCACCAAGCTTACTCATATTACTTCGTTGAATTTCTTCAAAAACTTCTTCAATTTTATGTTGCATTCCGTGTTCTAGTATTGTACCACATAAAATATATAACATATCTCCAAGCGCATCAGCCACCTCTACAAGATCATTATTTTCAGCAGCTTCCAAATATTCTAAATTTTCTTCCTCCATTAAAGCAAAACGCAATTTCATCTTTTCTTTTGTTATTACTGTGGTTGGATACTGTTTAACACCTAACCCAAAAGCCTTATGAAACTTTTCTACTGCTTTTAATTTATTTTTCATAATAATAATTTACGTATTTTTGAGCTTAAATATACACATTAAATATGTTTACAAAAGGTCAATTAATATTTGCAGCTTGTTTTGTGATTGCATTTACACTCGCAATGATATGGAGCTATAGAAAAGATATAAAAATTCATAAAAAACATTATAAAAATACCTTTATTATTGTAATATCTTTATTTCTAGTTATTGTTGTATTTGCTTTAATAACTTTTTCGCTACACTAAATTTTCAACTTCACTTAAAATATGATGATCTAAAACAGTGAATCCTTGATCATTAAAGTGTACAGAAGATGAAAACTTAACATCAACCAATAAATTTTCCATTTGATAAGAATGAAGTTGGTGTACATTCTGCGCAAATGTTTCATCATGATATTGTATTAATACATACCATTCAGCATCTAACATTTTTATTTGGTTGTTAGACATATTATAAAAAGGACTTTCTTCATCAATTTCGTGCACCACCGTCCAGGTTGTTGTTAAATATTTTAATTTATCTAATTCTAAATTTAACTTATAAAAATTTCTTTTAAATCCTTTAGAGTGTTTATTATCCGTTAAAGAAAAAATTACAGTCACTTCAGGATCAATCATAATGTTAGGCCTACTATTCATTAGTTTAAACATTATTGCTTTTCCATTATTAAATTTTCTTAAAATAATATTTTCACTAAATCTAACTGCTGCTTTGGGTTTAGAAAACCTACCATACAGCAAACCTGTAATAAAAGAAAAACTTAATAAACCAACCAATGCTTGAAAACTTGAAATAAGATTCCCTAAAAAACCTTGTGGCGAAATACCTCCATAACCAACCGTGGTAATAGTTTGGGCACTAAAAAAGAATGCATTGAAAAAATCATCTAATAAATTTCCGGTTGGAGATGTAATTTCTTCAATTCCAATTAACAGATAAATAATCGCAAAAAATGAGTTAACAACTATATAAGATAAGAATACTAACAAGAAAAATTTAAACCAAGATATTTGAATTATGTATGAATAAATATCATTAATACTAAAAGCTTTATTTTTATGTAAAACATTAGAACCTCCTCTTTTATTTATTATACTTTTAGCTCCTTTACGTGATAAATAACCAAATCCCGGATCTTTAATTTTCTTCATATTAAATTTTGATCTGAATAAACCAAAAATAAAAAAGAGACTGTATAAAAGTTAATTTTTATTAACCTGAAATAAATTCAGAATAACGATTTTTATTAATTTTTAGATAGCCTCTTTTTTACCTCTATTTGTAATATTATACTAATTTACATTTGGTAATGTTGTATAATTTTTTGCATAACTTAACATTTGTTCCGTAAAACTCTTAGGTTGTACAACCTTTACATTAACAATGTTTCCATTTGCATCTAATTCAGGAGTTAACACAGGATTTACGAACCCACTATAAGGAGCCGATTTAAATTTACTGTTACGTTCTAAAACTTCTTTATGAATTGCCTGATCAACTTTTACACCATAATTTTCAACCAATGCTTTTCCTGCTTCAAAATCACCTTCAGATTTAATTCGTTGAATTTCTTTCAATAATTCTCCAAACAAATATCTAAGTTTTGCATAATCTCTAACAACAAAATAAGTTTTATTATCCTTAACTACTTTTTCTATCACATTATCACTTTTACCTTTTTCAAAAGCCCAAGCCGCAACTAATTGTCTGTTTCTCATATGAGCCTCTTCTATATCATCTCCTAAATTTAAACGAACTAATTGCGTTAATAATCCATTTCTAATATAACCGTCATAAGCTGCCTTACCAATTCCTGCTGCATTTGGAGAAATTTTCATTTCAACCAATTTTGTGTCAGGTAAATAATACAAACCAACTAAATCTGCACGAGCCTCCTCTAAAGTTGATGCATAATTTTGTAAAGTTTCTTTTGGCTGCCCTACTCCTGGATTAATTTTTCCACTTGCATGACCAATTACTTCATGTAATGATGTATGTAATTTATCAGCTGTTTCTCCGTATTTTATTTCAGCATTTATCTCATCTTCATCATAAGCAAACTCTTTTAATCTGTCTGTTCCTCCAGCTTGGCTATATGCTTCAATTAAATTTCCTAATGAAACAGATTTAGAACCATGATGTTGGCGTATCCAATTATTATTTGGTAGGTTAACACCAATTGGAGTAGAAGGTGAAGAATCACCAGCTTCAGAGGCCACATTAACTGTTTTATATGAAACCCCTACAACATTTTTCTTTTTGTGTTCAGGTAATAGTGTTGAATTGTCTTCAAACCATTGCGCATTTTCAGATACAACGGCCATTTTTTTAGACATATCAAAATCCTTAATTTGAATAACTGTTTCGTATGATCCTCTATAAGCTTTTGGATCGTTATAAACTTCAATAAATCCATTTATGTAATCAATATCTCCTTCGGTATTTGTAGCCCAAGCAATATTATAATCATCCCAAATTTCTAGATCTCCAGTTTCATAATACTTAATAAGCAATTTAATAGCATTGGCTTGTTTTTCATTTTCAGCAACTTCACTTGCTTTTGTTAACCAGTACACAATCTTTTCAATTGATTTGCTATACATTCCTCCTACTTTCCAAACTTTTTCTTCTAAAGATCCATCTGCTTTTTTAACCAACTTAGAATTTAATCCGTATTCAATCGGTGTATCATCAGTTCTGTCTACTTTAGCCGCATAATAATTGTCAATATCTTTAGCTGTTACATTTGGCGAATAGAAATTAACTGCAGAACCTGCAATTAAACCTTTACTTTCATCTAAATTTACTTTTTTACTATCAGAATCATTAAAAAGAACATCATAAGCTTCTCCTTTAAGAGTTGTGTTTGTTGCTTTTAAAAGTGAATTAAAATATTCTTTTGAAAATTCAGGAATAAATTTATCGTTTGAATAATGATGATGAATTCCGTTTGAAAACCAAATACGCTTTAAATAAGTTTCAAAATCAGCCCAATCTTTAGTTGTTTTATCTCCTGTATAATTTTGATAAATATTTTCTAAATCTCTTCTAATCTCTAAATTATGACGGTAGTTTTGATCATACATAATATCTCTACCTGATAATCCTGCCTGAGATAAGAAATAAACCAATTTTTTTTGTCTTAATGAAAGCTCATCAAAACCGGGGATTTGATATCTTAAAATCTTTATATCAGCAAATTGCTCTAAATTATAATTAAAAGCTTCTTCAACTTTTACTTTATTTTCAACTTCTTTTTCTTGTTTACAAGAAAATATTGTTAACGTTGAAATTAACAATAACATTAAATATTTAATCTTCATTTTCTACTTTTTAATTTTAAAATCCAAATTTAGTGAATTTAAAATATTATAATTGTTAAATTAGCATTGTAACTTTGTTTAATTCCCTTTTTTATGAAATATCTAAAATATATTCTATTATTAGTTTTAATTTTAACTATTGGTTTTTCCATATACATTTCTACACTAGATTCAGAATACGATGTTAGTGCTAACAAAACCATAAAAGCGCCAAAAGAATTAATTTTTAACACAATAAACGACTATAAAACTTGGCAACATTGGGGACCTTGGTACGAGATAGACCCAACAATTGTTGCGTCATATCCTGATGTTACTTCTGGCATTGGAGCCAGTTATAGTTGGATAGGTAAAGAAGGAAATGGATCTATGAAAACACTTTCTTTAGTTCCAAACAAAGAGATTATTCAACAAATAGATTTTGGAACAGGTAGTACGCCTGAAATATATTGGGATATTAATTATACTGAAAACGGAAATAAAGTTACCTGGGGAATGCGTGGTAAAAGCACCTTTACAGAAAAAGCATATTGGCTAACCCAAGGTGGTATAGAAAAAAACATGACTCCAATGTACAATAGAGGTCTTGAATTACTTGAAACCTACCTTTTAAAGGAAATGGATAAACATTCTTTTAAAATTATTGGCGAAGTTGAGCATGGAGGTGGGTTTTATTTATATCAAAAAACAACTTGTAAAACAACTGAAGCTGACATATTAATGGGTAAAATGTTCACTGAAGTACAAGAATATATGACATTGAATTCTATTGACTCTGCTGGTAAACCATTTCTATTAACTCATAATTGGGATGAAACTAACAATTCAACAACGTTTTCGACTTGTATACCTGTTAGTGAAAAAATTAATACTTCGTCTTCTATTCTAACTGGTCTTTTAGAGCCTCAAAAAACTTTTAAAACCATTTACAAAGGAAGTTACCAATATTCCTACAAAGCGTGGGAAGCAGCCTATAAAGCACTTTCTGAACAAGGATTTACCCAATTGGAAAATGGAGAACCATATGAAGTTTATAAAATAAGACCTATTGATAATCCAAACCCTGCAAGTTGGATTACAGAAATTTATATTCCAATAGAATAGAGGCTCATTTAACTAAACTTGATTGTATCTAAAACAACTGGAAACGTGATCATTAATCATTCCAGTTGCTTGCATATGTGCATAAATTACTGTTGAACCAACAAATTTAAAACCTCTCTTTTTTAAATCTTTTGAAATTAAATCAGAAATCTTAGTAGTTGCAGGCACATCATTTAAATCTTTCCAATTATTTTTTATTGATTTTCCATTGGTGAAACCCCAAATATATTTTGAAAACGAGCCAAATTCTTTCTGAATTATCATAAAAGAACTAGCATTGGCTATTGTTGCTTTTATTTTAAGTTTATTTCTGATAATTCCGGCATTATTAATTAATTCTTCAAACTTATCTTCCTTATAATTTGCTATTATTTTATAATTGAAATTATCAAAAGCAGCTCTAAAATTTTCTCTTTTCCTTAAAACAGTTATCCAACTTAATCCAGCTTGAAATGTTTCTAAAATTAAAAACTCAAATAATTTCTCATCATCATAAACCGGAACTCCCCATTCTTTATCGTGGTATTCAATATAAAGTGGGTCATTTCCACACCATGCACATCTAGTTTTATTCATACTTATACAATAATTTATAATGTTTTTTAATCTAACTCAGAAAACAACTAATATTTAGATAGATAAATTTAATTTAAATATACGTACCTTAATATCATATTAAAATACCCAGCTAATTATTTTTAAATAATATACTTCTTTACTGGAACGATTTTTGTTGAAATTAAATAGTTAAATACCATAGTCATGAAAAAAATAATATCATTTATTGTAATCCTATCATTCATAATTAGCTGTGGTTCAACCACCAAAACCGCACCCAGCGAAAAACAACTTCCGGAAGGAGCGGTTAGAATAGCAAATGATAAATTAGAGTACGAAATAATAATTATAGATCCTGGTTTTCAAACATATTTAATTTCTATTGCTAAACCTAAAAATTTCTATTCTCAAAATTATTATGAAATAAGAAATAATTTTTATGTTACCGAATGGAATATTAGACATAAAAATCCTTTAAAATTTAATAGTAACATTTATGAAAATGAAATAAACTATGATGTACATACAGATTATGGATTAGAAGTGAATTATAAACTCTATAATTATTTTAAATTTGTTGAATACAAATACAAACAAGTATTCTAAAAATAGCATAAAAAAGACCCACAAATTGTGGGTCTTTTTTATATTGAATAAAACCTAACTAGTTAAAATGAAAATTTCAATTAAACTTTTTCAGCAACTGAAACTTTAACATTCTTTAAAGCTTTTATTTGTTTATTTACAACCTCCTCAGGTCCTTCAAACACTTGTTTTTCAACTATAGATTTACCATTTTCAGTAATAGAAGTTATGACAGTAGCTTTTACTGTTCCATCAACATTAGACTCCATTTCTACTTTAATATCTTTTGTAATTTGCTCAGACACTAATTCAGTAGCTTCACTTTCAGATGAATATTCAGCTAAATCAGTTGAACTAATAGCGATACTTGGTGCAATTACCAAAGCTACAACAGACATTAACTTTAACAAAATATTTAATGACGGCCCTGATGTATCTTTAAATGGATCCCCAACAGTATCACCAACAACAGACGCTTTATGAGCATCCGTTCCTTTTCTACCATCTTCTTCTATTGTTTTTTTAGCATTATCCCAAGCACCTCCTGCATTTGACTGAAAAATAGCCATTAAAACACCACAAGTTGTAACTCCAGCCAGTAATCCTCCAAGCATTTCAGCACCACCAATAAAACCTACCGCAACTGGAACTAATATTGCTAATAAACCAGGTAATACCATTTCTCTAATAGATGCTTTCGTAGAAATATCAATACATTTTCCGTAATCTGCAACACCATCAGCAGCATCAAAAATTGCTCTATCTTCTTTAGAAGCTTTTGTCATATCAGAATCATACTTACGCATAACTCCTAAGGCTGCTTTTAACTCAGGAATATCTCTAAATTGGCGGCGCACTTCCTCAATCATTGCCATTGCAGCTCTACCTACAGCATTCATTGATAATGCAGAAAATACAAATGGTAACATTCCACCAACTAGTAAACCTGCCATAATTTGAGGCTGAGATACATCAATAGCAGTAACATTAGCCGTTTTCATAAAGGCAGCAAATAAAGCCAAGGCAGTTAACGCTGCAGAAGCAATAGCAAACCCTTTTCCAACTGCTGCGGTTGTATTACCAACAGCATCTAATTTATCTGTACGTTCACGAACTTCCTTAGGTAATTCTGCCATTTCAGCAATTCCACCAGCATTATCACAAATAGGACCATAAGCATCAACTGCTAATTGAATTCCTGTATTTGCTAACATACCCACTGCTGCAATTGCAATACCATATAATCCTGCAAAATAATGTGAAACCATAATTGCTGCTGCAATTAAAAGAATTGGAATAGCTGTACTCATCATACCAACACCTAATCCTGCAATAATATTTGTAGCTGCTCCTGTTTCAGATTGCTTTACAATTGACATTACTGGTTTTTTACCAGTAGCCGTATAATATTCTGTTATTTTTCCAACACCCAAACCTGCAACTAAACCTGCTATGGTTGCCCAAAACACACCCATTGCTCCAAAAGGCAAACCTTCTACAGCTTCTGGAATTAATGCATTAATTATAAAGTAAGATGCTACAACCATTAATGCTGCTGATCCAAACTCTCCTATATTCAAAGCTGTTTGAGGATTACCACCATCTTTTACTTTTACAAAGAATGTTCCTAATATAGACATTAAAATACCTACAGCGCCAAGTACTAAAGGCAAGTATACGGCTCCTAACCCATCCAAATTAGGTGTTAAAATAAAAGCTCCCAATACCATAGTACCAATAATTGAACCTACATATGATTCAAATAAATCAGCTCCCATACCCGCAACATCTCCTACATTATCTCCTACGTTATCTGCAATAGTAGCAGGGTTTAACGGGTGATCTTCAGGTATCCCAGCTTCTACTTTACCCACTAAATCTGCTCCAACATCGGCCGCTTTGGTATAAATACCACCACCCACACGAGCAAATAAGGCTATAGATGAAGCTCCCAATGAAAAACCTGAAAGCACATTTAAAACCATTGATAAATTTTCAGCTCCAGGCCATAAGCTTTGGTATAACATAAATAAACCACTTAAACCTAAAATACCTAAACCTACAACACCTAAGCCCATTACAGCACCACCAGCAAAAGCAACTTCTAGTGCTTTCCCTAATGATTCTTTAGCAGCTTGTGTTGTTCTAACATTTGCTTTAGTTGCGACTTTCATTCCTATGAATCCAGCTAAAGCTGAACATACAGCTCCAATAATAAATGATACTGCTACCATTCCGTTTGAACCTACTTCATTTGATCCTTTAAAAAATAACAATATGGCAACTGCTACTACAAAAATAGCAAGTACTTTATATTCTGCTTTTAAAAAGGCCATTGCTCCTACAGCAATATTTTTGGCTATTCTAGCCATTTTCGCATCTCCTCCGTCTTGTTTTGATACCCAATTATTTTTGAGAAAAACAAACGCAAGAGCAACAACCCCAAATAAGGGTAAATAATTTACTAATAAATTCATTTGATTATTTTGTTAATTTAATTAATTAATTTTGGTTGGTTAAATGTAACAAAATGGAATTAATAAAAAAAACCACCTTTAAAAATTAAAGATGGTTCAATGTTATTTGTAAATTCTTAGGAATCTTATATTGTAAAGGTTCTTTTCTTTTTGTGTTCACTATTTTCATAGCGTTCAATACATTCATGATAAATTTTAATCGCTGCCTCTGCATCTCCCCAACCACCTGTATCAACTTTCTTTTCCTCTAAATCTTTATAAACTTGAAAAAAATGTTCTATTTCTTTTAATCTATGAGGGTTTATATGAGATATATCTAGTCTTTTACTCCAAATAGGGTCAGAAACGGGTACACAAATTATTTTTTCATCTGGTCCTTTTTCATCAGTCATATAAAAAACTCCAATTGGTCTAACTTCCATAACAACCATAGGGTAACTTGGCTCAGAACATAAAACTAATACATCTAGTGGATCTTTATCCAATGCTAAAGTTTCAGGAATAAATCCATAATCTCCAGGATACATCATTGATGAAAATAACATTCTATCGAATCTAATTTTGTGTAAAGTAAAATCATATTCATATTTATTTCTACTTCCTTTTGGAATCTCTATTAGTACATCAAATGTTTCAGCTTTCTTTGTTTTTACTTGCTCTTTTTCTTTACCACTCATATTTCTTATGATTTAATTTCTGCAAAAATACAAAAACGTTACATTTTCTTTGTTAATAAAACTTAAATTTTAAAAATGAAATCCAAAAGCTCCTTTGATTGCAAAATTATTGGCGCCAGGCACATCTTTATAATTACCTCTCCAGCTAAAATCAATTCTAAAAACTTTTAATATATTACCAATACCTACGCTATATTCGTAATAACCATCAGTTGGGGCTACATAATTTATGTTTGAAGCATTTAAAGCTAAATTTTCTTTTGAAATTTCTCCCCAAACACCTTTTACACCTACTATTTCTCTTAAATTTAATTTTCTTAATAATGGAATCCGTGACAAAAACCTACCATTAAAACTATGCTCAATATGAAGAGAAGCATACGTATCTGTTACAAATTCGTAATAATTTAATAATGAATAAGTATTTTCAATTGTAAAATATGATTGATTTCCTGGAACAACATTTAATAAACCTAGAGGAACTTCTCCAAAGGTTTTACCAACTTCAAAGGTTGTGAACATTCTTCCAAAACCTCCAATTAATATTGGCTGTCTATAATAAAATTGTAATTTTTGATAATCAAAATCACTATTAATAACCCCTTTAATTCCTTGAGAATAATTTAAAAATAATGTTGAGTAAGTATCTGAAACTTCATTACGTTCTACCCCATAACCTATGGTTTTTCTATTTGGTGTAAATTTAATTGAAAAATTAACTTCAGATTGAATTAAATCTGATCTACTTATGTTATTTACTTTATCAACCCAATAATCCAAATTAAAGGTATCTGACGATGCCGATTCTAAAGTTCTATATGATGCTCCTAATTTAAATTTAAGGTTCTTGCTTGGCTCAATAGACATAAAAACATTTGATAAATTAATTGAAGTTAATTTACTATTGTCTCCACTTGCAAAAAATGAAGATGAAGCAAAACTTCTTCCTAAAATATCATTTGTAGTGGTTAAACTTACTCCTATTTGTTCAACATCTCTCCTATTCCCACCTCCAATGGTAAACCTACTTTTTGGATTTACCATCCATTTACCAGACATTCCATATTTAAACTTATTATCATCAAAACCATAAGCCGTATAACCTTGTAACCTCCAAGGTTCATTTCCCCCTAAATAGGTTCGCCCACCTGCTCTTAGTCTTAAACCTTCAACATCATTTTTTCCAATTGTTGAATAAATTGATCCAAAATCAAAGTTATTAAACTCTATATATCCAGAGCCCAATATTGAAATTGTGTTGTATATTTTTTTAAATTTAGGAACTGTTGTTAGTGTATCTAACATTTTATAAATACCTAATTCATTTTTATTTAGCTTTTCTTGCCTATTTTCGCTCCAATAATCATTGGCTTTATTATATATTTTTTTATCGTAAACATCTACCTTCTCAGCATAAAATTTTGAAGGTTTCTCTTCATTAAATTTATAATCCTTATACATTGTTGTTCTCCTACCGTAGACTCCTTTTGATTTATCTTTTTTATTAAGACTAAAATCAGAAAGCATATGATCTCTTTTCAATAAAAAAACTGAATCGTTTAAAACATCAAATTCTTGCTCTATATAAATATCCTTTACCCAGTTAATGTTTGCACTTCTGGTAGCTTGCATATTAATTTCTTTAACTGCAAAAGTTGAATCGTTTACCCAAAAATCTCCTTTAAACGTTAATTCTCCTTTCCTTCTAGGATAATACAAAATGTTATAACACCATTTATTATCTATATAAGCACTATCTGTTAAAACGTAATTATAAGTAGAAATACCAGAAGCCTTAGAAATTGGACTCACAAAACTTTTATCAAAAATTTTAATATAGCTATCGTAAATATCATAATCTACATATAAATCTTTTATAAAAGCAATAACATTTTGATTAGAATTAAACCCTGAATTTTTATTTGCTTTTAAATCTTCTCTTAACTTATGCCCTCCCTTATTTTTACCATAAGAATCATAAACAGATTCATTTATAAAAATTGGTAAAAAAGCTTTACCGGTAATTCGTGAAGTATCAATACTTTCAAAAATAAACTCCATACCTTTAAACAGCTTTTTCTCCATCATTACACTGTCTATATTATTCATATCAAACTCTAACTTCTCGTACTTTTCGTACTGATATTGATCGAATAAATGAATACCGTTTTTACGCTGCTTCTCCCAAATTTTCTTAAGAATTGCAATGGCTGGATTCCCTTTTTTCTTTACTTTCCCTGAATAAATAAAAACTTCTTTTAATTGAGAAGCTGCCTCTTCAAGTGTAATTACCATTTTAAAATCTCTACTTTTTACAGGGATAATTTTAGTTTCGTACCCTAAAAAAGAGACTTCCACTTCATTATATGTTTTGTTAGATTCTAGATAAAATTTTCCATTCTCATCAGATACGGTACCAATAGTTGAACCTACAAATAAAATATTTGCAAATGGAATAGATTCATTTTGAGCATCTATTACTGTTCCACTAATTTTCACCTGAGAGAAAACTGTTGCACTAACTACAAACAGTATACAAAATAAGTAATATTTGTTTTTCATAATAAAAAAATTCCTTCCAAGATTAACTTGAAAGGAATTATTAACGCAAATTTTATGCCTTTATTTTAAATACATTACATCTTTTACCGCTTTAACAACATCGTTAAAGTTTGGCAACCATTCTTCCATTAAAACAGGAGAATAAGCTGCTGGAGTATCTGCAGTTGTAATTCTTCTAACAGGTGCATCTAAATAATCAAATATATTTTCTTGAACTTGAAAAGTAATTTCTGAAGAAATACTAGCAAACGGCCAAGACTCTTCTAAAACAACCAAACGATTTGTTTTTTTAACTGAAGTAAAAATAGCTTCAAAATCCATTGGTCTAATAGTTCTCATATCAATAATTTCACAAGAAATTCCTTCTTTTTCTAAAACGTCAGCTGCTTTATATGCTTCTTTAATAATTTTCCCCCAAGAAACTATGGTAACATCTGTACCTTCTCTTTTAATATCTGCAACTCCAATAGGAATAATGTAATCTCCTTCAGGAATATCCATTTTATCACCATACATCTGTTCAGATTCCATAAAAATAACAGGATCATCATCTCTTATTGCTGCCTTTAATAAACCTTTTGCATCATAAGGATTTGATGGTATAATAACTTTTAAACCAGGTGTATTTGCAAACCAGTTTTCAAATGCTTGTGAATGCGTAGCTCCTAATTGACCGGCAGAACCAGTTGGACCTCTAAATACTATTGGACAATGTAATTGACCTCCAGACATTTGTCTGATTTTTGCTGCATTGTTAATTATCTGATCAATACCGACTAAAGCAAAATTGAACGTCATAAATTCAACAATTGGCCTGTTACCATTCATTGCAGCTCCAACAGAAATACCTGCAAAACCTAATTCCGCAATTGGAGAATCAATAACTCTCTTTGCACCAAATTCATCTAGCATTCCTTTTGAAGCTTTGTATGCTCCATTATATTCAGCAACTTCTTCACCAATTAAAAAGATAGATTCATCTCTTCTCATCTCTTCGCTCATTGCTTCACAAATAGCTTGTCTAAATTGTATTGTCTTCATTATATAATTTTTATGGAATTGCAAAAGTAATGAATTCTGAATTTACATTCAAAAAAATAATACTTTATAAAATTTTACTATGCACGCATAGTATTTTTTAAAAAAAGTAGTATATTCGTAAAAATTAAATGCGTAAGTCATTAATCTTACACTAAAAATCTAAAAAAATATCAAAATGAAAATATTAGTCTGTATTAGTCATGTACCCGATACAACATCGAAAATTAATTTTACGGATAACGACACAAAATTCGATACTAATGGCGTACAATTTGTAATTAATCCATATGATGAATTTGCATTAACTAGAGCCATGTGGTTTAAAGAAAAACAAGGTGCAACTATAACTGTTGTTAATGTTGGTAATGCTTCTACAGAACCTACTTTGCGTAAAGCATTAGCAATTGGAGCAGACAATGCTATTAGAGTAAATATGGAAGCTATTGATGGTTTTTCTGTTGCACAAGAACTAGCTGAAGTAGTGAAGAGCGGAGAGTACAATCTTGTTTTAGCTGGTAAAGAATCTATTGATTATAATGGAGGAATGGTTCCTGGAATGCTTGCTTCTATACTAGATTATAACTTTGTAAATGCATGTATTGGTTTAGAAGTTGAAGGAGATAAAGCAACTATCTCTAGAGAAATTGACGGAGGAAAAGAGATTCTTTCTTGTAATTTACCTTTAGTTATTGCGGGTCAAAAAGGTTTAGTTGAAGAAAAGGACTTAAAAATTCCTAATATGCGAGGTATCATGATGGCTCGTAAAAAACCACTTTCTGTAATTGAACCTGTTAGTTCTGAAACTACTACTTCTACTAAATCATTTGATAAACCAGCAGCGAAATCTGCTTGTAAAATTGTTGAAGCAGATAATGTTGAAGAACTAATAAATTTACTTCATAACGAAGCAAAGGTTATTTAAATTTTCAATTTTAATAACATATAAGTATTATAAAAAATCAAAAATAACATTTTAGAAAAAGAATTAAATTCTTAATCTAAAATCTAAAACCTAAAAATATGTCAGTTTTAGTTTTTGCCGAATCAACTTCGGAAGGAAAATTTAAAAAAACCTCGTTTGAAGTAACTTCTTACGGAAAAAAAATAGCAGAAGAATTAGCAACTAACTTGGTAGTTTTATCCATAAATGCATCTGAAAATGAAGCATTGTATAAATATGGAGCAGAAAAAGTACTAAATGTCTCAAATGCTGAGCTTTCTTCATTTAATGCTAAAAATTACACATCTATTATAGTGCAAGCTGCTGAAAAAGAAAATGCGCAAGTTATTATTATAGACTCAAATGCAAATGGATTATATATTGCGCCAATGGTTGCAGTTAATTTAAAAGCAGGATATGCAAGCAATGTAGTTGAAATTCCAAGTTCCACTGCTCCTTTTACAGTTAAACGTAAAGCTTTTTCAAACAAAGCTTTTAACAATTGTAGTATTTCAACAGATGTAAAAATTATTGGTTTAGCTAAAAATTCTTACGGTCTTTTTGAAAATGAAGTTTCAGGATCTATAGAAGATTTTTCTCCAGTAATAACAGAAAACAACTTAAAATCTGAATCAATTGAACAAACAACAGGAAAAGTTACTATCGCCGATGCCGATATTGTTGTTTCAGGAGGTAGAGGATTAAAAGGACCTGAAAATTGGGGAATGATAGAAGAATTAGCTTCTATATTAGGAGCTGCAACAGCATGTTCTAAACCAGTTTCTGATTTAGGTTGGAGATCTCACAGCGAACATGTTGGGCAAACAGGAAAACCAGTTGCAGCAAATTTATACATAGCAATTGGAATCTCAGGAGCAATTCAACATTTAGCTGGTATTAATTCATCTAAAGTAAAAGTAGTGATTAATACAGACCCTGATGCTCCGTTTTTTAAGGCTGCCGATTATGGAATTGTAGGTGATGCTTTTGAAGTTGTTCCTAAATTAATTGAAAAGTTAAAAGAATTTAAAGTAAATAACGCATAATTTTATTAAATTGTGCCTCTTAACAAGGCTGTCTAATTTTTTGACATTGTTGTCCTTAAATTAGACAGTTTTTTTTGCTAATTTTAACTTATGAGTTTAGTTCGTCTAAATATAAAAGGAATATCTTACAGCCAAACACAAAGCGGCGCTTACGCTTTGGTTTTGAGCGAAGTAAAAGGAAACAGAACATTACCTATTGTTATTGGAGCATTTGAAGCTCAATCTATTGCAATTGCATTAGAAAAAGAAATAAAACCTCCAAGACCATTAACACATGATCTTTTTAAAACTTTTGCTGATAGATTTCAAATTATTATAAAACAAGTTATTATTCATAAGCTTGTAGATGGTGTTTTTTATTCTAGTTTAATTTGTGAAAGAGATAAAATAGAAGAAATAATAGACACCAGAACTTCTGATGCTATTGCTCTTGCAACTAGATTTGATGCCCCTATTTTTACTTATGAAAACATTTTAGATAAAGCTGGTATTTATTTAAAGATGAAAGATGAATTAAATCCGGGTACTGAAGATGAAATTGAAATTGAAAAAATACTTGAAACTACAGAAACTGTTGAAAAATCATCTTTTACAGGAGACAGTTTAAAGCAATTGAACGAAAAATTAGAACAAGCAGTTGAAAATGAAGATTATGAATTAGCTGCCAAAATTCGCGACGAAATTAACAAACGCACAATTTAACCAACAACACAATATGTTTAAAAAAATTGGGATTTCATCCCTTCTCTTTTTTAGTGTAATCTCTGCAAGTGCTCAAGATATAACAACTTCTACAATTATTGATAATCAAGGATTCTCCTTTAATTCATTATGGAGAGGAATTTTAGGTATGATTTCTTTAATTGCCATAGCCTACTTATTTAGCAGCAATAGAAAAGCAATTAATTGGAAAACAGTTGGAGCAGGATTATCTGCACAACTTTTAATCGCTGTGGGAGTATTAAAAATCCCATTTATTCAAGCCATATTTGAATTTGTTGGAGGGATTTTTACAAATATTTTAGATTATACTGCAGCAGGAAGTGAATTCCTTTTTGGAGGATTAATGAATATTGACTCCTATGGATTTATATTTGTTTTTCAAATATTACCAACAATCATTTTCTTTTCAGCCTTAACTTCATTACTTTTTTATTTAGGAATAATTCAGATTATAGTGAAAGGATTAGCGTGGTTATTAACAAAATTATTACATATATCTGGAGCAGAAAGCTTGTCAGTTGCAGGAAACATCTTCTTAGGTCAAACGGAAGCCCCATTAATGATTAAAGCTTATTTAGAACGTATGAATCGTTCTGAAATTTTATTAGTTATGATTGGTGGTATGGCAACAGTTGCTGGTGGTGTACTTGCAGCCTATATTGGCTTTTTAGGTGGAAATGACGAAGTATTACGCCTTCATTTTGCTAAACATTTATTAGCAGCATCTGTTATGGCGGCACCTGGTGCTATTGTTATTTCTAAAATGCTCTACCCTCAAACAGAGCCTATAAATACTGATGTAAAAGTTTCACAAGACAAAATTGGATCTAACATTTTAGATGCCATTGCCAATGGTACTACCGAAGGTTTAAAACTGGCAGCTAATGTTGCCGCAATGCTTCTTGTTTTTGTTGCAATTATTGCAATGTTGAATGGTATTTTAGGTTGGGTTGGAGATATAACTAATTTAAATGATTGGATGGTAACAAATACTCCATATCAAAAATTCACTTTAGAATCTGTTTTAGGAACTATTTTTGCACCTTTAATGTGGTTAATTGGTGTAGCAAAAGAAGATGTTATGTTAATGGGACAATTACTAGGTGTTAAACTAGCTGCTAGTGAATTTGTAGGCTATATACAGTTAGCAGAATTAAAAAACATGGCAAATGTTACACATTTAACTTACAATAAATCGGTAATTATGGCAACTTACATGCTTTGTGGATTTGCTAACTTTGCTTCTATTGGAATTCAAATTGGAGGAATTGGATCACTAGCTCCTGGTCAAAGAAAAACTTTATCAGAATTTGGTTTAAAAGCTTTAATTGGTGGATCAATAGCTTCTTTATTATCAGCAACTATTGCAGGAATGATAATTGGTTAAATTATAGTAATTTTGCTTAAACTTAACAGCAAAATAATTTTCACTTATTAAACGATTTAGAATTTAATGAAACAATATTTAGATTTAATTAAACACGTTCAAGAAAACGGAACTTTAAAAGAAGATAGAACAGGAACGGGAACTAAAAGTATTTTTGGATACCAAATGAGATTTGATTTAAGTGAAGGTTTCCCAATGGTAACTACTAAAAAATTACATTTAAAATCTATAATTTATGAACTTTTATGGTTTTTAAAAGGCGCCACAAATATTGAATATTTAAAAGAAAATGGTGTTAAAATTTGGGATGCCTGGGCAGATGAAAACGGAGATCTTGGACCTGTTTATGGACATCAATGGCGCAATTGGAATAGTGAAGGAATTGATCAAATTAAAGACGTTATAAATACAATTAAAACAAATCCTGATAGTAGAAGAATGATAGTTTCAGCGTGGAACCCAAGTGTATTACCTGACACTTCTGTTTCTTTTTCTGAAAATGTAGCTAACGGAAAAGCCGCTTTACCTCCTTGCCATGCTTTTTTTCAATTTTATGTAACTGACGGGAAATTATCTTGTCAATTATACCAAAGAAGTGCCGATATATTTTTAGGAGTACCTTTTAATATTGCTTCTTACGCCCTATTAACTATGATGATGGCTCAAGTTTGCGAATTGGAATATGGCGATTTTATTCATACTTTTGGTGATGCTCATATTTATAGTAATCATAGTGAGCAAATTAAATTGCAACTATCTAGAGAACCAAAAGATTTACCTACTATGGAAATCAACCCAAACATAAAAAACATTTTAGATTTTACTTTTGAAGATTTCACTTTAGTAAATTATAATTCTCATCCACACATAAAAGGAAAAGTTTCAGTTTAAATAAACGTTTTATTTTGAATTAAATAATTATTAATCGTATAAAATTATTTCTATGAACGAACAACACGAAATTTACGAAAATGCACGCAAACGCGTTAAGCAAAAAAAACGATTATATTTTCATTTTGTCTTATTTTTAGTAGGATCTGTATTTCTTATTGTTTTAAATAAAATTTTAAAAGTTGGTGAATCTTACTTTGAAGATTGGTTTGTTTGGGCTATTGTTCTTTGGTTATTTTTATGGGTACTACATTTTGTAAACGTCTTTATAACCAATAAGTTTATGGGTAAAGATTGGGAACGTATTCAAACGGATAAATTAGTTTTGAAACAAGAAGTAAAAATTGCTAAACTTGAAAAAGAAATTGCTAAAAAAGCACAAATAAAAGCTGAAAGTAAAAAATTAGAAGATGAAACTCCCGATAACGAGACTCCATTAATCAATTAAAAAAATAAATGATAACAATAATAGCAGCAATAGCAAATAATAATGCCTTAGGTAAGGATAATAAATTGATTTGGCATTTACCAGCCGATTTAAAAAGATTCAAGAAAACGACTTCAAATCACCATATAATAATGGGTAGAAAAACGTTTGAATCTTTAGGAAAACCATTACCAAATAGAGTTAATATTGTTATTACAAGAAATAAAAATTATATAGCTGAAGGCTGTTTAGTTGTTAACTCTTTAACAGATGCTATTGAAGCGGCAAAAGCAGATGAAAACCCTTATATTTTAGGTGGAGCTGAAATATACAAACAAGCTTTAGAGGTTGCAGACAAACTAGATTTAACTTTTGTTCACCATACATTTGAGGCTGATGTATTTTTTCCTGAAATTGATATGGATATATGGGAAGAAAAAAGTAGAGAGTTTTATAATGCTGATGATAAAAATGCTTTTGCATTTAGCTTTGTTACCTATTTAAGAAAATAAAAAAGACCCCATATAAATGGGGCCTTTACCAAACTTAAATTAATATAATAACAAATATTTTTTTAGATAGAAATTGTTTTGTAGAATGTTTTTTCACCATTCCTTAAAACTATTTTATAAGTACCTGATTCTAGATTCTTAAAATTTAACATTCTCTTTAAAGTCTTTTCTTTAGATTTTAAAACTTCAGCATAAACCTGATCTTCATATTTATTAAATACTGATATTTCTAAACTTTCATTTTCTAAAGCCAATTGACTAATTAACACCATATTATTATTTAAAACAACCACTGGTTTATTATAAACTTCTTCATGATCTTTATTAAAATTCACAGTGTTTTGTGAAACTTTAAAAGGAATTGTTTTAATATTTGTAAGGCTCTCTACAACTAAAGAATACTCACCTTTAGGTAAAGAAGCTAAATCAAATTTTCTTGATATATTTAAGTTCTGTACAGTTTCAGTATGTAAAATAATACCATAACTATCTTTTACAGAAAGTTCTACACTATTTAAATTCCCTTTCATTGTAAGATGAACCAATTTTGATTTTACAACATCAACTGTTATACTTGGGTCATTACCTTTTGCCATTGCGATAGAACATGTTACTAACATCGCTATCAATAAACTTTTTCTAATTAAATTTTTCATAATTAATAATTTTTCAAATTAGTATGGTACAAATGTATACCTGTTTATCAAATAAAATTGACAGCTAATTTGCTGCTTTATGTTTTATTTTATCCTAAACATAGTGTTAAATTAATGTTAAGTTAATTTAGAGTATTTTTAAGTGAAGAATGATTAGTTTTATGAATTATTCAAATTTAATATGTATATAATATTTGAGACTACAACTACTTTCATATGTTATAAACCAATTAAAAATTTAACCTTTAATTGAATTACATAAAATATTAAAAGTTGATGACTCTTGCATCAAAGAATAATATGCCCTGTTATTATTCTTTCGTTATTCTTATTGGTACTACTTTTTATAAAAGACTTAATAAGACACTAAAATTATATATAAAGACTAATTTGGTGGAAAAAAACCAAAAATTTTAGTAGATAAACAGAATGATTACAACCGCAACTGTAATTACAAAAATTAACGCTTTAAGAAAAGTCAATAAATTTATTTGGTATTACCTTCGGGTTTAAAAAAGTAATGTTTAATAATCAAATAATAATAGTCTGAAAAAAATTTAAATTTTTAGGTTGACCGTTTCAAAAGAGAACAAACATAATAATTACTCTAAATAAAAATTAAAAAGTTGAAGATTGTTTTGGTGTATTTATTCTAAAAAAAGTTATCAACGGGTCTACCACAAAATGAAAATCCTTATATTTTAGGTGAATCTGAGATATACAAACAAGCTTTAGAGGTTTCAGACAAACCAGATTTAACCTTTGTTCAACATAAATTTGAGGCTGATGTATTTTTTTCTGAAATTAATATGAATATATAGGAAGAAAAAAGTAGAGAGTTTTATAATGCTGATGATAAAGATGCTTTTGCATTTAGCTTTGTTACCTATTTAAGAAAAATAAAAAAGACCCCATATAAATGGGGCCTTTACCAAACTTAAATTAATATAATAACAAATATTTTTTTAGATAGAAATTGTTTTGTAGAATGTTTTTTCACCATTCCTTAAAACTATTTTATAAGTACCTGATTCTAGATTCTTAAAATTTAACATTCTCTTTAAAGTCTTTTCTTTAGATTTTAAAACCTCAGCATAAACCTGATCTTCATATTTATTATATACTGATATTTCTAAACTTTCATTTTCTAAAGCCAATTGACTAATTGACACCATATTATTATTTAAAACAACCACTGGTTTATTATAAACTTCTTCATGATCCTTATTAAAATTAACAGTGTTTCGTGAAACTTTAAAAGGAATTGTTTTAATATTTGTAAGACTTTCTACAACTAAAGAATACTCACCTTTAGGTAAAGAAGCTAAATCAAATTTTCTTGATATATTTAAGTTCCGTACAGTTTCAGTATGTAAAATAATACCATAACTATCTTTTACAGAAAGTTCTACACTATTTAAATTCCCTTTCATTGTAAGATGAACCAATTTTGATTTTACAACATCAACTGTTATACTTGGGTCATTACCTTTTGCCATTGCGATAGAACATGTTACTAACATCGCTATCAATAAACTTTTTCTAATTAAATTTTTCATAATTAATAATTTTTCAAATTAGTATGGTACAAATGTATATCTGTTTATCAAATAAAATTGACAGCTAATTTGCTGCTTTATGTTTTTTTTTACCCCGTATACAAGGTTAAATTAATATTAAGTTAATTTAAGACAGTTTTAAGTAAAGAATGAATAGTATTACGAATTATTCAAATTTAAAATTCAGCTTTAACATAATTATTCAAATTAGCACACTTTTTATATGTTATATTCCCTTTAAAAATTCAACCTTCAGCAGTTATAAGTTAATTTAAAACACAAAAAAGACAAAAAAATATAGATAAACAGATAATTAATACTTAATTTTGTCTTCAATGTTTTACTATGAAAAATATTAAACCTACATTTAAACGATTAAATCCAGAATTTGGAAGCTCAATTCGTGTTAAACAGAATTCAATAAAAACTGGAAATGAATTACCTTTTTGGCATTTTCATCCAGAATTAGAATTAATTTATGTTAATAACGGAAAAGGGAAAAGACACATTGGTAGTCACTTATCATATTTCAACAATAGTCAATTAATATTAATTGGCGCCAATTTACCTCACAGTGGGTTTACAGATCGGTTTACAACACACGGATCAGAAACTGTAATTCAATTTAAAGAAGATTTTTTAGGTGAAAATTTTGTAAATCTTCCTGAAATGACTCAAGTAAAATCTCTATTTGCGAAAGCAAAAAAAGGAATCATATTTAATGTTGAAGCAAAAAAAGAAATTGGTCCCAAAATAGAGGCATTATTAGAACATGACGGAATTGATAGAATAATTCATTTTTTAGAAATATTAAAAGATTTAGCGGTTACTAAAAACTATTCATTATTAAATGTTGATGGGTTTGCCTTTGAAATTGAACCTCAAGACAACAAGAAAATTGATATAATCTTTAGTTTTGTTAGTCATAATTTTAAGAGATCTATTCCTTTAGATGAAATTGCAGAAAAAGTGAGTATGACAGTTCCTGCTTTTTGCCGATATTTTAAAAAATCAACAAATAAAACGTTTACTCAATTTGTAAATGAATTTAGAATAGTACACGCAACAAAATTACTATCTGAAAGTCAATCAAGTATTACTGAAATTTGTTTTGAAAGTGGATTTAATAACTTTTCTCATTTTAATAAATTATTCAAAAAATTTACTGGGCAAAGTCCTTTAAAATATAGAAATGAGATGAAACAACTTCTAGTTCAAGAAGATTAACTTAACACTAACTACATACTATATTCAGTTCAAGAAACTTATACTTTTTTGAACTGATTTTTTATTTAGAATGTATATGTATTTAAAAACGGAAAGTTTGTGAAAAAAAAAATGGGGTCTAAAAACCACTTAGACCCCATTTAACAAGTTAACCAAATATATAATAGTATTATGACGTATTTCTTTACAAATACCTTAATTATTACACTACAAAGGTATGTTGAGTTTCAAGTTTATACTACATCATAATTCGCTACTTTATATCCTATTTTACCTTAAAAGAAATTCACTTAAGTTTTAACGTTAATTTAACATATAATTCAAGTGCTTTATTTTATTTAATATCAATAACATATGGAAGCCTTGCTTGAATTCCTCTTAGTTTTGACAACTGTTTTACGTTCTCATAAATTCTATAATTACTTTCACCTAATTCTTCTAGTAATAACTCTTTTTTTGAACTTATAAAAGGTAAACTTTGAAATTTCTCTTCTAAATCAATATTATAATTTGGATAATTTCTAATTTTATAATCTGAAATCTCTGCCAAATCTGCTGCGTATAAAACGGCATCTTCTAAATTTCCTAGTTCATCAACTAGTCCTTTTTCTTTAGCCTCAATTCCAGACCAAACACGACCTTGAGCAATACTATCTACATCAGCAATTGACATATTTCGCCCTTTTGATACTCTCTCTAAAAAAGTAGTGTAAACTCTTTCCACCCCCTCAGAAGTTACCAATCTAAATTCATCCGTCATAGGTTCAAAAAGACTATAAGAAGGGCTTTTATTAGTACTCACTTGTTCTGCATTTAATCCAATATTCTTAGCTAATTCACTAGCGTTAGGAATAACTCCAAATACTCCAATTGAGCCAGTAATTGTAGTTGGTTCAGCAAATATTCTGTTTGCATTACAAGATATATAGTATCCTCCAGAAGCTGCTACATTACCCATTGAAACAACAACAGGAAGTTCCTTTTTTGTTAATTCTAATTCTCTCCAAATTAATTCACTTGTTAAAGCACTTCCACCAGGTGAATTTACACGTAAAACTATAGCTTTAACATTTTTGTCTTTTCTTGCTTTTTTTAATGATTTTATAATAAGCTCTTGACCAATTAAGTTTTCATCTCCCTTTCCATAAATAATCTCACCTTGAGCAAAAATTACAGCAATTTTATTAGATGCAGACGATCTTATTCGTCCTTTTCCTGAAGATATATAATTAGATAAACTAATTTTATTTAACTTACTATCACTTGAGATTTCAACCATTTCCTTTAGTTTACTTTCATATTCATCATAATACAATTTTCCATCAATAATTTTATTTTCAATTGCTAAGTCAGCATTTCGCGCATTCAGATTATCAGCTATTTCATTTAATTCATTAATGTTTTTATTTCTACTTTCACCAATATCACTAAGCATAGCAGTCCATATAGAACTTAAAAAAGCCTTTGTTTGTTCTCTATTATTATCACTCATTTTATTCAATAAAAATGGTTCAACGGCACTTTTATATTTCCCATGACGTATCACTTCCATTTTTACACCAGTTTTATCTTCTAAATCTTTATAGTATAAAACTTCAGAAGACAAACCTTTAAAATCAACACCACCAAAAGGATTCACAAATATAGAATCCGCAACAGAACTTAAGTAATAACTTTTCTGATTATACATATCTGCATATGCATAAACAAATTTTCCTGATTCTTTAAAATCTAAAAGTTTATCTCTAATAGCCTGCGTTTGAGCCACACCGCTTCTTAAACTTAAAACACTAATACTAATCCCTTTAATATTTTCATCTGTTTTTGCATTTTCTATGGCATTAATAATCTCATTTAATCCTATTTTACCTTCATTAAAACCAAAAATTTCAGCAATTGGATCATCATTTTTTGGCGCATAGTCTTTAATTTTATCATTCAGTTTTAATTCTAAAACTGTATTGGATTTTACATTTATAATTTCGCTTTCTGAGACTACAGAAGCTATTAAAATGAACAGCATAAAAATAACGCCTAACGCTATTAAAGTTCCTATTATGGATGCTAAAAGGTTTCTTAAAAATTTCATGAAATACTTGTTTTATAATTAAAAACTTAAATGTTTATAAGTTGAAGAACAAAGATATATTTTTAAATAATACTTTTCTTTTCTTTGCAGTGGTTTATGAAAATATTTAGAACAACATATTTATCATTAGGAAGCAATCAAGGCGATAAACTTCAAAATTTGCAAGAAGCAATATATCTTATTGCTGATAATATTGGGGTAATTTCTAAAATATCATCGGTATACAAAACTGCAGCTTGGGGGTTTAAGAGTGACCAATTTTACAATATTTGTATAGAAATATCTACAAGTTTAAATCCGGAAACTCTTCTTTTAGAAATTCATAAAATTGAAACTAAACTTGGCAGGTTGGCAAAATCTGGTTCTGAATACCAATCGAGACCCATTGATATTGATATTTTATTTTTTGAACAAGAAATAATATTCTCAAAAGACCTTATTGTTCCTCATAAAGATTTATTAAATAGAAAATTTGTGCTTATTCCATTAACTGAAATCTCACCAAATTTCATTCATCCTATTGAAAAACAAAGAATTGAAACATGTTTAAAAAATTGTTCTGATACTTCCGAAGTTGAAAAAACAAACGAAATTCTTAACAAACCAATTACTATTTCTGAAAAATACAATTACATAGCAATTGAAGGAAACATTGGAGCAGGTAAGACAACGCTCACTAAAATGATTGCGGACGATTTTAATGCGAAAAAAATATTAGAACGCTTTGCTGATAATCCCTTTTTACCTAAATTTTATAAAGATAACGAACGCTATGCTTTTCCATTAGAAATGAGCTTCTTAGCAGACCGATATCAACAACTTTCAGATGATATAGCTCAGTTCGATTTATTTAAAAATTTTATTGTTTCAGATTATTATATATTTAAATCACTAATATTTGCCCAAGTAACTTTACAAAAAGATGAATACTATCTTTATAGAAAAATGTTTGACATTATGTATAAAGAAATTGCAAAACCCGATTTGTATATTTATTTATATCAAAATACGCCAAGACTTATAGAAAATATAAAATATAGAGGTAGAGATTTTGAACAAAACATTGAACCAGAATATTTAAATAAAATTCATGAAGGTTATGTTCGTTTTATTAAAACCGAAAAAAACTTAAACACTTTAATTATAGATGTTTCTGAATTAAATTTTGTAAATAATCCGGAAGATTATAAGACTGTGATTAAACAAATTCAAAAAGGAATATAATTAAACTTTATTATCTGCTTAAAAATTAAATCCTTGTAATCTCTTTAGTTCCCAGCCTACTTCTTCATTAATCTTTTCAGCCAGTTATATTAAAAATTCACAAATTATATAAATTTATCAAAAACTAAATAAATAAAACAGTAATCTATTTCTTTAGTTCTAACTTTTCTGCAAAATAATCACAAAAATCGCGCATTGTAGCACCCATTTTTTCATCATTTGTAGCACGTTCAAAAGTATTAGCCATAGAAACTAAGGTTTGATGATAAAATTGTTTCATCTCATCAATAGGCATATCTTTTGTCCATAAATCCATTCTTAAAGTATCTTTGGCCTTTGAATCCCAAACTGAAATCATAAAAGCCTTAGCTTCTTCATCAGAAATTCCAGCTTCCTCAGCACTCCAGTTTAATTTTTCTGGAACTTTATTTTCGTCCAACCCTACGTTAAATTCAATTTTAGACTTATGAATTACTGCCATTATTTCTTTGGTTTATATTTTGATTTTTTAAATATTTCTTCTGCATCCTTTTGCAAAAGTTGCTGCAAAGTTACATTATTATTTTTCATATACGATCTCACAATTTGCCAACCTAACCATATACCAATTCTACCTGGAGATTCTTTATCTATATCTATAAAAAACTTTGAAAATGGAGCTTTATCAATAAACCGAGAACTCAATTTATTATCAGAACTATAAAGTAATTCATTCTCAACAAAGTACTTCCAAATTTGACTTTCATTAGCTGAAGCCCAAGATAATTCCTTCTGTGAATAACCAATTTTAACATTATCAGTTAACTGCGGCAAATACGCATCAAGTAAAAACATTTTCCTTCCTTCATCTACCAAAATTTCAATAAATTGTCTTTTATTACCTGAATGAAAATATTTAAGACCAATTTCTTTTGCAATCTCTACTTGCAGTTGAGATTTATCAAAATTTCTTGATATATAAGCTGGAAAATCATTGTAACACTTCTCTCCTGCCCCTAAAAACATATCTAAACCAACAAACAATAAACTATCAGCATAAATAACTTTGTTTGTATAATCTAAGTCTGTAATTAATGTAATAACCTTAGGCGATTTAAAATTAGGATGATAGTATTTTATATGTTTAAATAAATTCTTTATATTATTCTTTTCCTCCTGAAAATCACCAAAAACCTGTTGTGATTTGTCATATAATTCTATTTCATCTTTATTATTACTCTTTTGAAGCCAAATACTATCTGGCGTAAACTTTGGAAATAAAAAAGGAAATTCTTTTTTTAAATCTTGTAAAGATTCTAAATTCATATTATAAAAATGCTCCTCAAACCTCTCAACCTTAAGGGATACCACTATATTTGAAACATCAATATCTTCAATTTTATCTTCTTTACAAGAAACAATTGAGTAGAATATTACAACTAAAACTAAAATTTTGCTCATTAATTTTTATATTTACACTTCCATTTTTTAAAACGATAAAAATACTAAAATAGTTTAATTATGAATTCAGAAAAAATTGTTGATCATATTGTATCTTGGTTAAAAGAATATGCTACTAATGCCAAAGTAAACGGATTTGTAATTGGAATTTCTGGAGGAATTGATTCTGCCGTAACTTCAACTTTATGTGCAAAAACAGGATTTCCTGTATTATGTGTTGAAATGCCTATTCACCAAGGAGAAAACCAGGTAAGTAGAGGAAAAGAACACATTACTCAATTAAAAAATCGCTTTGAAAAGGTAGAAACTATAGAAGTTAATTTAACTAACACTTTTGAAGAATTTAAAAATGTAGTTCCTATAACAGATAATATTGCAACCTTAAATATGTCTTTAGCAAATACAAGAGCTCGTTTAAGAATGAGTACTTTATATTATTTTGCTGGCTTACATGGCTATTTAGTTGCAGGAACAGGAAACAAAGTAGAAGATTTTGGCGTTGGATTTTTTACAAAATATGGAGATGGAGGTGTAGATTTAAGTCCTATAGCCGATTTAATGAAATCTGAAGTTTATAAAATTGCAGAATATTTAAATGTACCAACAAGTATTCAAAAAGCCGCACCTACAGATGGTTTATTTGGCGACAGCCGCACAGATGAAGACCAAATAGGCGCAAGTTATAATGAGTTAGAATGGGCTATGACGCAAGCTGAATTGGGTAAAACTATTGCTGAATTTTCAGATAGAGAAAAAGAAGTTTTCACTATTTACAAACAAAGAAATAGTGCAAACAAGCATAAAATGATTGCAATTCCTGTTTGTGAAATTCCTAAAAACCTGAAATAATAAATATTCTTAAAGCTTAAAGGTAACCACGGGCATTTTGGCATGATTAGCTAAATCTTCTCCAATACTGCCTACAAATAAATGTGCCAAACCTCGTCTACCATGAGTATTTAATATAATAATATCTGCTTCAATTAATTTTGAAAAGTTTAAGACACCCATTTCAACTGTAATGTCATTATATATATTTAAAGTATAATCCTTAAGATCATAATTGTTTATATAATTTCTAATTGCATCACTAGAATCTTTTGTAGTTTCAAAATTATGAATGGTATTAATTTTTAATAAATGTAATTTAGCATTAAACTTGGCTGTAAAATCTAAAATATTTTGAAATGATTTTTTATTTTCAGATTTAAAATTTGAAGCAAATACTATATTTTCAATTTTAAAATTATCTGTATCTTCTTTAATTACAAGCACAGGAATCTCTGAATTTCTAACAACTTTCTCAGTATTAGACCCTACTAAAATCTCATCTAAACCTGAAGAACCCCTTGAGCCCATTACTATTAAATCAATATTGTTTTTTTTACTTTCGCTTATAATTCCTTCAAAAGCTTTTTCAAATTGAACATTATCTTCCATCTCTATTCCTTCAAAAAAAGGCAATCTTTTAAACTCATCAAATCTTTCACGAGTTCTTTGCATAAACAATAAGGCCGTAGGACCATTACTTGTTGCACCAAAATTTGAAGGATCTATTACACCAGAAGGCAACTCAAGCATATGTAATAAATAAATTTTAGCATTCGTTTTTTTCGCTATGGAAGCCGCTACTTTAGCTGCATATTCTGACTGAACTGAAAAATCTACTGGAACTAATAATCTTTTCATAAATACTTCTTTTTGGTTATGTCTTATACGTAAAGTTAAGAATTTTAAATTAAAAAAGAATGATTTTTTACCAATTAAAAAATTGTTAGTATATTTGCACCGAATTACAAGAGAAATGAAGATTGGAGGGGACATAAAGTCCCCTCTTTTTATAGTGATGGATAAAACAAAGATTAAGGATTTAGTAAGTAGCGCAATAGAAGAAAACCCAGAGTTATTCTTAATTGATCTACATTTCCTACCCGATAATAAGATTTATGTTGAGGTAGATGGTGACCATGGAATTTCATTACAAGAATGTATAAGAATTAGTAGGACAGTAGATAATAATTTAGATAGAGAAGAAGAAGACTTCTCTTTGGAAGTAACTTCACCTGATATAGCTACACCTTTAAAAGTCAACAGACAATACATTAAAAACTTAAATCGAATACTAACTGTTAAATCTAAAGACGCAACAGTTTACGAAGGAACACTTAAAAATGTAAGTGAAGAAAGTATTGATTTAGAATGGAAAGCAAGAGAACCTAAACCTATTGGGAAAGGAAAAATTACAGTTGAAAAAAAAGCTACAATACCATTTAATGATATTTTAGAAACTAAAGTGAAAATAATATTTTAATAAACAGAGTGCATGGAAAATATAGCATTAATTGAATCATTTTCTGAATTTAAAGGAGATAAAAATATTGATAGGGTAACCTTAATGGCCATCCTTGAAGAAGTGTTTAGAGCAGCTTTAAAAAGAAAATTCGGATCAGATGATAACTTTGATATTATTATTAATCCAGATAAAGGAGATTTAGAAATTTGGAGAAACAGAGTTGTAGTAGCAGATGAAATGTCTGAAGACGACAACGAAGAAATTGAATTATCTGAAGCTCGAAAAATTGAACCTGATTTTGAAATTGGTGAAGATGTATCAGAAGAGGTTAAATTAATTGATTTAGGAAGAAGAGCTATTTTAGCTTTACGCCAAAATTTAATTTCAAAAATACATGAACACGATAGCACAAATACTTTTAAACATTTTAAAGAATTAGAAGGAGATATTTATAGTGCAGAAGTTCATCATATTCGTCATAATGCAATTATTTTATTAGATGATGATGGGAATGAAATAGTATTACCTAAAAGTGAACAAATTCGTTCAGATTATTTTAGAAAAGGTGAATCTGTTAGAGGAATAATTAAAACTGTTGAGTTACGTGGTAACAAACCAGTTATAATTCTTTCTAGAACATCTCCACAATTTTTAGAAAAACTTTTTGAACAAGAAATTCCAGAGGTATTTGACGGTTTAATTACAATTGAAGGTGTTGCACGTATTCCTGGAGAAAAAGCAAAAGTTGCTGTTGATTCTTACGATGATAGAATTGACCCAGTTGGTGCTTGTGTTGGTATGAAAGGATCTCGAATCCACGGAATTGTTCGTGAATTAGGAAACGAAAATATTGATGTAATTAATTTTACAAAAAACCAACAATTATTTATTGCTCGTGCCTTAAGTCCTGCAAAAGTGGTTTCTATGAAAATTCACGAAGAGGAAGGTAGAGAAGATGGTAAAAAAGGTAGAGTTGATGTATTTTTGTTACCTGAAGAAGTTTCAAAAGCAATTGGTAAAAATGGAGTTAACATACGTTTAGCTTCTCAACTAACAGGATATGAACTAGATGTACAACGCGAAGGCGTTGAAACTGAAGATGATGTTGAATTAACAGAATTCTCAGATGAAATTGAAGCTTGGGTAATTCAAGAATTTAAAAATATTGGTTTAGATACAGCACGTAGTGTACTTGAAAAAGATGTAGCTGAACTTGTAAAAAGAACTGATTTAGAAGAGGAAACTATTTTAGATGTTCAAAAAATATTAAAAGAAGAGTTTGAAGATTAATATTAATTAATAAATTCTTAAACTTTTCAACAACAAATAGGCTAAAAATAAATTATATGGCTGAGAACAAAACATTGAGACTAAACAAAGTATTACGAGAACTAAATATCTCACTAGATAGAGCTGTTGAGCACTTAAGTAGTAAAGGGATTGAAATTGACGCAAGACCTACTACAAAAATATCTGGTAAAGAGTATGAAGTATTACTTGATGGTTTTCAAACAGATAGAAGCAAAAAGGCTGCATCTAAAGAGGTAGGCGAAGAAAAGAGAAAAGAAAAAGAAGCTCTTAGAATTGCTCTTGAAGAAAAGCAAGAAAAGCAACGCCTTGAAGAAGAAGCCAAAAAAGTTGTTGTGAAGGCCAAAGCTGAAAAAATGGAGGTTAAAACTGTTGGGAAAATTGATATTGGACCAAAAAAGGAAGAAGTTCCAACTCCAAAAGTAGAAGAGCCAAAAGCTGCTGTTGTTGAAGAAGTCAAAAAAGAAGAACAGCCTCCAAAACCTGAACCTATTAAAGAAACTCCTAAAGCTGAGGAAAAGCCTATTGAACCAAAAGCTGAAGAAGTTCCTGTAAAAATAGAGCTTCCTATTAAAAAAGAAGTTCCTGTTATAAAAGAGGTTCCTGTTAAAAAAGAGATAGCAAAGGAAATTGAAATTAAGGCAAAACCTAAAACAGAGCAGCCAACTGTGAAAAAGGTAGCCCCTAAAAGTAGAATTGAAAAAGAGCTAATTAAAAAAGAAATGCCTAAAGTTAAGGCTAAGGTAGAAGAACCTAAACCTTCTGAACCTGCTGTTTCTCAAACAATAGAAACTCAATATAAAAAACTATCTGGTCCAAAAATTACAGGTAAAAAAATTGATTTAAAACAATTTGAAAAACCTAAAAAGAAAAAACCAGATCCTGCAGCTAAAAAAGCAGGTGATAAAACTGCTGACGCAAATAAAAAGAAACGTCGTAGAATTAAAAAAGCACCAATTACAGGTGCAGGAGGTCCAAGAAGACCAGGTGGCCCAAACAGAGGTCCAAATAGAGGCCCTCAAAGAGGTCCTAGAAAACCTATAGTAAAAGAAGAGCCTTCTGAAGCTGAAGTACAAAAACAAGTAAGAGAAACTTTAGAAAAACTTCAAGGTAAATCTAAAAAAGGAAAAGGAGCCAAATATAGAAGAGATAAAAGAGATCAGCATCGTCAACAAACAGAGATTGATCAGGAATTACAAGCAATTGAAAGTAAAGTACTAAAAGTAACAGAATTTGTTACTGTTAGTGAAATTGCCACAATGATGAGTATTCCTGTAACCAATATTATTTCTACTTGTATGTCTTTAGGAATGATGGTAACTATGAATCAACGTTTAGATGCAGAAACTTTAACAATTGTTGCTGAAGAATTTGATTATACTGTTGATTTTGTTGGAGCTGAAGTTGAAGAATCTATTGAAGAACATTTAGATACTGAAGAAGAATTATTAACAAGAGCACCTATCATTACGGTAATGGGTCACGTTGATCACGGTAAAACATCTTTATTAGATTATATACGTGAAGAAAATGTAATTGCTGGTGAATCCGGTGGAATTACACAACACATTGGCGCATATGGAGTTGAACTTAAAAATGGACAAAAAATTGCATTTTTAGATACTCCTGGTCACGAAGCCTTTACAGCTATGCGTGCACGTGGTGGACAAGTTGCTGATATAGTAATTATTGTTGTTGCGGCGGATGATGATGTAATGCCTCAAACAAAAGAAGCAATTAGTCACGCTCAAGCAGCTGGAGTACCTATTATATTTGCTATAAATAAAATAGATAAACCACACGCTAACCCAGATAAGATTAAAGAACAATTATCTCAAATGAACTTATTAGTTGAAGATTGGGGTGGTAAAATTCAATCACACGATATTTCCGCAAAAATGGGAACTGGTGTTGATGAATTATTAGAAAAAGTTCTTTTAGAAGCTGAAATGCTTGATTTAAAAGCAAACCCAAACAAACGTGCTGTTGGTACTGTTGTTGAAGCATTGTTAGATAAAGGACGTGGATATGTATCTACACTTTTAGTACAAGAAGGTACTTTAAAAATTGGAGATTATATGTTAGCCGGTAAACATAGTGGTAAAGTAAAAGCTATGTTTGATGAACGAGGTAAAAGTATGGATGTAGCTGGACCTGCAACACCAGTTTCAATTTTAGGACTGGATGGTGCACCTCAAGCTGGTGATAAATTCCACATATTTGAAGATGAAAAAGAGGCTAAACAAATTGCTTCTAAACGTTCTCAATTACAACGTGAACAATCTGTTAGAACTCAACGTCATATTACACTTGACGAAATTGGAAGACGGATAGCTTTAGGAGACTTTAAAGAATTAAATATTATTCTTAAAGGTGATGTTGATGGTTCTGTAGAAGCATTAACTGATTCATTCCAAAAATTATCTACTGATGAAATTCAAGTAAATATTATTCACAAAGGTGTTGGTGCAATTACAGAATCTGATGTATTGTTAGCTTCTGCATCTGATGCAATTATTGTTGGATTTAACGTAAGACCTTCTGGAAATGCCAGAACATTAGCAGACAACGAAGAAATTGATATTAGAACATATTCTATTATTTATGCAGCTATTGAAGATCTTCGTGATGCAATGGAAGGTATGTTATCTGCTGAAATTAAAGAAGAAGTTACAGGTAATGTTGAAATTAGAGAGATTTATAAAATTTCTAAAGTTGGTAACATTGCAGGTTGTATGGTTGTTAGTGGTAAAATCTTAAGAAGTTCTAAAATTAGAATTATTAGAGACAGTGTTGTAATCCACTCAGGTGAACTTACTGCCTTAAAACGATTTAAAGATGATGCTAAAGAAGTAACTAAAGGTTATGATTGTGGTATTCAGATTAAAAACTACAATGATATTGCGGTAGGTGATGTTATTGAAGCTTATCACGAAGTTGAAGTTAAAAAGAAACTTAAATAATAAAAATAATTAAGTATCAAACAAAAAAAAAGCTAGATTTAAAAATCTAGCTTTTTTTGTTTGCTAACTGCCCACAGGCAGCATCAATATCTTTCCCTCTGCTCCTCCTCACGTTTACAATAATATCATTCATTTCTAAAATACTAATATAATCATCTATAGCTTGTGGTCTTGCTTGTTGAAACTCACCATCATCAATAGGATTATATTCTATTAGATTTACCTTACAAGGAATATACTTACAAAACTTCACTAATGCCATAATAGATTCTTTATCATCATTAATTCCATTCCAAACAACATACTCATAAGTTACTCTACTTTCTGTTTTACTATACCAATACTCAAGCGATTCTTTTAAATCTTTTAAAGGAAATGCTTTACTAAAAGGCATAATTCTACTACGAATTTCATCAATAGCAGAGTGTAATGATACTGCTAAATTAAATTTCACTTCATCATCAGCTAACTTTCTTATCATTTTTGGAACTCCAGAAGTTGATACAGTGATTCTTTTAGGAGACATTCCCAAACCTTCAGGTGAAGTTATTTTCTCAATAGAAAGCAATACATTTTTATAGTTCATAAGAGGCTCTCCCATTCCCATATAAACAATATTAGATAATTTACGATTAAAGTATAATAAACTTTCTTGGTTAATTGCAGCAACCTGATCGTAAATCTCATCCGGATTTAAATTACGCATTTTCTTTAACCTTGCTGTAGCACAAAACAAACAATCTAAACTACAACCAACCTGACTAGATACACAAGCCGTAGTTCTTGACCCTGTTGGAATTAATACAGATTCCACAACTAATCCATCATGCAGTCTTACAGCGTTCTTAACAGTTCCATCAGAACTTCGCTGCATATCATCAACTTCTATATGATTAATCACAAAATTATCTTCCAACATTTTACGTGTTTCTTTCGAAACATTTGTCATATCTTCAAAAGAATGCGCACTTTTACTCCACAACCATTCATATACCTGATTTCCACGAAATGCCTTATCTCCATTATCAACAAAAAAATCTCGTAATTCATCTTTTGTTAATGCTCGAATGTCCTTTTTTGAAATCATATTAAAATTGATTTTATAAAAAGATTCCCGCAAAAACGGGAATCCAAATATTTTTAATAAATATAGTTTATTAGATTATTAACATGGCATCACCATATGAATAAAACTTATAACCTTCTTTAACAGCTTCTTCATAAGCCTCCATTAAAAAATCATAACCTGCAAAAGCAGCTGCCTGCATCATTAAAGTAGATTTTGGTATATGAAAATTTGTAATCATACAATTCGCAATACTAAATTCATATGGAGGAAAAATAAATTTATTTGTCCAACCATTAAACTCATTTAAGCGGTGATTAGATGATACTGAACTTTCAATAGCACGCATAGCAGTTGTACCTACTGCACAAACTCTTTTTTTAGTATTAATAGCATTATTTACAACTTCAGCTGTTTCAATTGAAATAATTGCTTGTTCTGAATCCATTTTATGTTTAGATAAATCTTCAACTTCAACAGGGCTAAAAGTACCTAAACCAACATGTAAAGTAACTTCTGCAAAATCAACACCTTTAATTTCTAAACGTTTCATTAAATGCTTTGAAAAATGTAGTCCTGCCGTTGGAGCAGCAACTGCACCTTCATGCTTTGCATAAATTGTTTGGTAACGCTCTTCATCACTTTCTTCAACTTCCCTTTGAATATACTTTGGAAGTGGAGTTTCTCCAAGCTCTTCTAATTTAGTTCTAAACTCTTCATAAGAACCATCATATAAGAAACGTAAAGTTCTTCCTCTTGATGTTGTATTATCAATTACCTCAGCAACTAAACTTTCATCATCACCAAAAAATAATTTATTCCCTATTCTAATTTTTCTTGCAGGATCAACTAAAACGTCCCATAATCTGCTTTCTGCATTTAATTCTCTTAATAAAAAGACTTCAATTCTTGCTCCAGTCTTTTCTTTTTCCCCATACATACGTGCAGGAAATACTTTTGTATTATTAAGAATCATTAAATCTCCTTCATCAAAGTAATTAATTACATCCTTAAACAATTTATGTTCAATTGTGTGTTCTTTTCTATTTAAAACCATTAAACGAGATTCATCTCTGTGCTCCGCTGGGCGCTCTGCCAATAACTCGTCTGGTAATTCAAATTTAAAATGTGATAATTTCATGTATCTTATTTGTTTTAAAATAGCTTTATAAATAATTCTAACTATACTTTTCAATAGAAAAAGTAGTACACAATTATTATTTACTAATTTCTCGAATGAGCGCAAATATACAACATCGGCATAGGCGTTGTCAAGTGATTTGCAATAAAAGTTTGTTTTTGAGTTTTTTAGAGCGTTGTTTTAGCTAAATCTTGCCAAAAAGTAGGGTACGATTTTGAAACTACATTTGCTTCTTCAATAATAATTGGAACCTTAACTGCCAACGGAGCAAATGCCATTGCCATTCTATGATCATCATAAGTTGCAATATTAATATTCTCGTTAATTTTTATTGAAGCACTTAAAGATAAAGTTTCATTAGTAATAGAAACTTTTCCTCCAAGTTTTTCTATTTCATTTTTTAAAGCAACTAATCTATCAGTTTCTTTAATTTTTAAAGTATGAAGTCCAGTTAAATAACATTCCATTCCCAAACCAAAACAGGTTACAACTATTGTTTGTGCAATATCTGGAGCTCCAATTAAATTTAAATCCATCAATTTTGAACCATTTAATTTTCCTGTGTTTTTTAATAAAATTGAATGATCTTTAAATGTTGTTTCAACACCTAAGTTCTTATAAATTGAAGTTAATACAGCATCTCCTTGTAAACTAGTTTTTTTATATGAAGATAACGTTACTTCAGAATTTGCACTTAAGGCAATTAAACTATAATAATATGAAGCTGAACTCCAATCTGATTCAACAACAATTGTTTTTGGTTCTATTTGTGGTTTTGGTTGAATGATAATAGTATCATCATCCCAAGAAAGTTCAACACCAATTTCTGCCAACAACGTTAGTGTCATTTTTATATAAGGTACAGATGTTATTTTCCCTTTAAACTTTAATTTTAATCCATTTTTTAAGGTTGGTGCAATTAACAATAAAGCTGTTATATATTGGCTACTTACATTGCCTTCAACTTCAACAGTACTATTTGTTAATTTTTTACCTTTTATTTTTAAAGGAGGGAAACCTTCTTTTTCTAGATAGCTAATTTCAGCTCCTAGTTCTCTTAAAGCATCAACCAAAATTTTTATTGGCCTATCTTTCATTCTATGAGAGCCTGTTAAAACAATCTCAGAATTTTCTTTCACAGAAAAATAGGCTGTTAAAAACCGCATGGCAGTTCCTGCATGACCAATATTTATTTCATTTGAATCACTTTTTAAAGCATTTTGCATTAAAACGGAATCATCAGAATTTGAAATATTTTCAACTTTTAAAGTTGGATAAAATTGTTGTAAAACCAATAACCTATTAGTTTCACTCTTAGAGCCAGTTATTTGTATATTTCCTTTAACAGGTTTTGTTATTTTCGCTATTTTCAAAGGTTCCATTCTATCTTTAATTTCAATGAGCAAAGTTAATGTTCCAAAAGTAGTATCCAAATTTATAGTTGTATATTATAAATTATGGCTACAACCACTTTTTGGTTTTCCTTCAACCGTAAAAATATTGAAGAATTATTAATGAATTTAAACTTATTTTTTAATAAACTTATAATAACCAGCCATAAACAGCCCATAAAATAAAGCCCCAAGAAAAAGCTGCATGATAAATTTATACCAAGTTTCAGGACCAAAATATTCGGCAATCATTAGATCAAAACTACCAGTTCTAATAATCTTTAACCCTATTTTCACTATTGAAAATAGCACTAAAAATCCAGCTCCAAACTTTATTGTTAAGTGTAAAAAAGATACATCTTTATATTGACTACTCATTATTTTAATTTTTTATTATTATGATGGCGATCGTGATCACGTTTTGTTTTAACATCCATTTTATCATCAAAGGCAGCTTGTAAATCAATCCCTGTTTGATTTGCCAAACATAAAACTACAAAAACCACATCTGCTAACTCCTCTCCTAAATCTTTGTTTTTGTCGCTTTCCTTTTCGCTTTGCTCTCCATATCTGCGCGCAATAATACGAGCAACCTCCCCTACTTCTTCAGTTAATTGAGCCATATTTGTTAGTTCATTAAAATATCTAACTCCATGTTCTTTTATCCAATTATCTACAACTAACTGTCCATTTTTCAAATCCATTGTGTTTTATTTTTTAGTTTTCAAATATAATGAACTTCTTCTTATATTATATTCTATTTTAAGTAAGTTAAAAATTCCTTGCGTGGTATTTCTTCGGCTCCTAAACTTGCTAAATGATTATTGTATACTTGACAATCTATTAAACAATAATTTTCTTTTTTCAATTTTTGAACTAAAAAAATAAATGCCATTTTTGAAGCATTACTTACCTTACTAAACATACTTTCACCACAAAAAACAGTTCCCAAATCTACTCCATATAAACCGCCAACCAATTCATTGTTTTTCCAGACTTCTACAGATTTTGCAATACCTAATTTATTCATGTTTATATAAGCTTCTTGCATTTCATTTGTTATCCACGTTTGCCCCTGGTCTGAAACTCTATAAATATCCTTACAACTTGAAATTACTTTACTAAAATTTTGATTGTAGGTAACCTTAAATTCATTTTTTCGAATTACCTGTTTCATGCTTTTCGAAATTTTTAATTTATATGGAAATAAAACCATTCTAGGATCTGGACTATACCAAATTATTGGCTCTCCTTGATTGTACCAAGGAAATATGCCGCTTTTGTAGGCCAACAACAACCTTTTTGCTGTTAAATCACCTCCAATAGCTAACAAACCATCTTCATTTGCCAAATGAACTGGAGGAAACACTAAATCTTTTGATAGCAAGTACATTTATCTAATTTTTCACAAATATAGTTAAACAAAAAAAGAGAAAAACTTTCGTTTTTCTCTTTTAAATATTATTAAAAACTTACTTAAAAAGGTAAATCATCTGGTTCTGTATCATCAGTTTTAGAAACTGTTTCAAGATTATCTAAAGGTGCCATTGGAGGTACTTGAGCCGATCCTTCAGGTTGCGCAGCTTCAATTCTCCAACCTTGAATAGCGTTAAAGTATTTAGCAACACCTTCTGGATTAATCCATTCTCTACCTCTTAAGTTAATTGAAACTTTTACATCTTGCCCTACTTGATAACTGTTTAATAAATCACATTTATCTTGTACAAATTCAATAAGTATCATTTGAGGATATTGTTCATTAGTTGTAACAACTAATTCTCTTTTTCTAAATCCACTTGCACCAAACGTTTGCTCCTCGTTTATTAATTTAATTTTTCCTGTAACTTCCATATTTCAAATTATTTCATTAACGGTGCTCAACACACCAATACCTTCTTCTATTAAATAGATTGTACAAATGTAATTTTTTTACAATATCCATTCCAACAATTTAATAGGGATATTTTCTAAACTTATTAACATCAAAATTAATTTACCTTGTAAATAATAGCTAACCATTAATAATAAGACTTCATATTTTCTGTTATATAATGCATAAATTCTATATTTGAAAAATGGCTTCACATAAAAACGCACAAATAATAAGATGGGCTGTAATAATAACTTCATTTATTATTGTAGCTCTAATTTTATGGAATACATATGACTTTTTTCAAAAATTTAAGAATGAAGAGCGAGCTAAAATGGAAATTTTAGCTGGAGCTTATCAACGCTTTAGTGATTTTGATTTAAATGCAGATTTTTCTTTAGAAGACAAGATTATTGGAAAAAACAACAATATCCCAATGATAATTACCAATGAAAAAGATAGTATTACTCTATGGGCTAACTTAGATTCTATTAATATTAATAAAGCGTCCTATTTAATTAAGCAATTACAAATAATGAAAAGTCAAAACTCACCTTTAACCGTGAGTCATAGACGAGGAAATACTAAACAATTTATTTATTACAGAGATTCTGATTTACTTACTAAATTAAAGTATTATCCGGTTGCACTTATTTTAATTTTAATCTTATTTGCCAGTGTTATTTATTTATTTTTCAAATCTAATAAAATAGCTGATCAAAACAAGTTATGGACAGGAATGGCTAGGGAAACTGCACATCAAATAGGAACTCCACTTTCTTCTCTTTTAGGTTGGATAGAAATTTTAAGACTTGAAAACACCGATGAAAGTACAGTGCTTGAAATAGAAAAAGATGTACATAGACTAAACACTATTGCTGAGCGATTTTCTAAAATTGGCTCAATTCCTGTATTAAAAAAACACAATATAGTTGAAGCTACCGAAACCTCTTTTAATTACTTAAAATCTAGAAGTTCAAAACAAGTTAATTTTATTTTTAATTCTGAAGAATCGAATATTTTAATAGATCTAAATCTTCAACTTTATAGTTGGGTTATTGAAAATTTGGTTAAAAATGCCATAGATTCAATGAAAGGAAAAGGAAAAATATCACTTTCAATTATAGACGATCCTAAAATTTTAAAAATTCAAATTTCTGATTCAGGGAAAGGAATTTCAAAAAGCTTGCAACAAAAAATATTTTCCCCAGGGTTTACAACAAAAAAACGTGGATGGGGTCTTGGTTTATCATTAGCCAAACGAATAATTGAAGACTACCATAATGGTAAAATTTCTGTTTTAAAATCAGAATTAGGAAAAGGTACTACTTTTGAAATAATACTAAAAAAGTAATACCAACTTAACATTAAAATATGGTATCATTAAATTTGAATTATTTTTCATTCAAATTACACATAACATTTTAATGTTAAATTGGTATAATATTATAAGTTTTCTGCAATTTTTTTTGCAATTGCCTCAAACTCTTCTGGCTCTAACTTTTCTTTTTTCTTAAACTGAATATCTTCCATCTTTTTAAGAGGAATTAAATGCACATGTACATGCGGAACTTCTAACCCAATTACAGCCATTCCTACTCTATTACAAGGAATACATTTTTCAATAGCCAATCCTATTTGTCTAGAAAAACTCATTAACTCATTATAAAGAGACTCTTCTAAATCAAAAAGTTTATTAACTTCCTTTTTAGGCACAACTAGTGTATGTCCTTTTGCATTAGGATTGATATCTAAAAAAGCATAAAAATTTTCATTTTCAGCAACTTTGTAAGATGGTATTTCACCATTTATTATTTTTGTAAATATAGAACTCATAAAATCAATTTTACTCAAAAATAAGAAACCCTTCTCAATTAAAAAACTGAAAAGGGTTACAAATTATTTTATTAATTATTTTATCTAGAAATTTCTACAATTTCAAATTTCATAACTCCACTAGGAACTTGAATTTCTGTAATATCACCAACTTTTTTTCCTAACAATCCTTTTCCAATAGGAGAATTAACAGATAATTTACCTTCTTTTATATTGGTTTCAGAATCAGCAACCAAAGTATAAGTAAACTCCATTTTGTTTGCAGTATTTCTAATCTTAACTATAGAATGAATTAATATTTTTGAGGTATCTAATTTAGATTCATCAATAATTCTGGCGTTTGAAATAACACCCTTTAATTTAGCTATTTTAAATTCTAAATGAGATTGTTCCTCTTTTGCTGCATGATATTCAGCATTTTCACTTAAATCCCCTTTATCTCTGGCCTCAGCAATATCATTACTCACCCTTGGACGCTCAACACTTTCTAAATGTTCTAATTCGCCCTTTAACTTTTTCATTCCTTCTTTGGAATAATATGAAATTTCGCTCATAACTTCTATTTTTATTAAAGACAAAAAATCTCAAAACTGGAACCCAGAATGAGATTTATTACAAATGTACAAAATATTTGTAAATTGCAGTCGTTTACCTATAAACATGAAATTTTTATAATGAGAAGCTTCCTTTTCTTAATACTTATTGTTTCTTTCATTTCTTGCGAAAAAAATGAAACAAATGACATTCTGCCAGATTATAATTTTAACATTACAGTAAATCTAAATTTACCTGAATTTATTAATTTAAATACACCAAGCGGATGGGCAAACGCCAACGGTGCAATTCAAGGAGTTATTATTCAAAATACAGGTATAGGGAACCCGCCGTTTAAGGCTTTTGAGAGAGCTTGTCCAAATTACGATTGTACAACACCAATGACCTTTGATGGAAGCTTAAAAATGAAATGTTCCTGTGATAAGAGCGAATACAGTATATATGATGGGTCTCCTCAAACATCTGGAAATAATCATTTTGCACGAGAATACAGAGTTACCCAAAATGGCTCTATTTTAAATATTACAAATTTTTAAGCATTCAATTAAAATCATAATTACTATTTTTGTCCGAAAGCACAAAAAAGTGAAAAATTATTTCTCAACAGATTTTAGATTAGGCGTATTAGGAGGTGGACAATTAGGTAAAATGTTACTTACCGAAACTCAAAAATTTGATATTTACACCTGTATTTTAGACAGTGCTAGTGATGCACCTTGCGCACAAATTTGCAATGAATTTCATTTAGGAAGCCTAATGGATTTTGATACTGTTTACAATTTTGGTAAAAAAGTAAATTTATTAACTATTGAAATAGAACATGTAAATATAGATGCTCTCATAAAATTGGAAGAAGAAGGTTTAGAAATTTACCCACAACCAAGCGTCTTAAAAATTATTCAACACAAAGGAAAACAAAAAGATTTCTTTGTAAAAAATAATATTCCAACATCTCCACACAAACGTTTTTCAACTTTAAAAGATTTATTAAAGGAAAACTTATCATTTCCTTTTGTATGGAAATCAGCTCAATTTGGTTATGACGGTACAGGAGTTAAAGTTGTAAAAAACACAGAAGATTTAAAAACTTTAGTTGATACAGATTGTATTATTGAAGAATTAATTCCTTTTAAAAATGAATTAGCAGTTATTGTAGCTAGAAATAAAAGTGGTGAAATAAAAACATATCCAGTTGTTGAAATGGAATTTCATCCAGAAGCAAACCAAGTTGAATATGTTATTTGTCCTGCAAGAATATCTGATGAAGTTGCTTCAAAAGCTAGAGAAACAGCTTTAAAAGTAGCCGAATCATTTGAACATATAGGTTTATTAGCTGTTGAATTATTTCAAACCGATAATGATGACATTCTAGTAAATGAAGTGGCTCCTAGAACACATAATAGTGGACATTATAGTATTGAGGCTTCCTATACTAGTCAATTTGAACAACATGTTAGAAGTATATTAAACTTACCTTTAGGAAACACCAACAGTAAAGTTGCTGGAATTATGGTAAACTTAGTTGGAGAAGAAGGGTTTTCTGGAAATGTAATTTATGAAGGTATGAACGAAATTCTAAAAATGGATGGAGTTACACCTCATATATATGGAAAAAAACAAACACGTCCATTCAGGAAAATGGGACACGTTACTGTAGCTAATAATAATATAGCAGAAGCAAGAGAAATTGCTGAAAAAGTTAAAAATACAATAAGAGTAATAAGTAAATAATTTAATTATGAGTAAAGTAGGAATAATTATGGGAAGTGACTCTGATCTTCCAATTATGCAACAAGCAATAGATATTTTAAAAAGTTTTGATATAGAAACAGAAGTTGATATTGTTTCTGCTCACAGAACTCCTGAAAAATTATTTGACTATGCAAAAAGTGCACACATAAAAGGAATCTCTGTAATTATTGCTGGAGCCGGTGGTGCAGCACATTTACCAGGTATGGTTGCTTCTATGAGTCCACTACCAGTTATAGGAGTGCCTGTAAAATCTAGAAATTCTATTGACGGATGGGATTCTGTATTATCAATCCTTCAAATGCCTGGAGGTGTTCCTGTTGCAACAGTTGCCCTAGACGGAGCGCAAAATGCAGGAATATTAGCTGCACAAATAATTGGTAGCTCCGATAGTTTGGTTTTAAATAAAATAATAGCTTTTAAAGAAAGTTTAAAAACTAAAGTATTAAAAGCTGCAGAAGGTTTGAAAAATAAACTATAAAGCTACAAGTGCTTTAGGCTTAACAATTTCTCCGCTTTTATTTTTATAATTGAAACCAGGAATAATCGTATTAATTTCTATTTTATTAGTTGAGTTTTTCATTTTCTTATACTTATATATTTTTATAACGCATCTTTTTATAAAAAATTATTTCTTTCATTAAAAATAAATTATAGATGTTTTTAAAATTTAAAAATTTTAAAAACATCTCATTATGTAATACCTTTACAATAAAATTAGTATTAAAATAATTATGAAAAATCCTCTATTAGAATCTTTTGAAACTAACTATTCAACTGCTCCTTTTTCAAAAATAAAAAACGAACATTTTAAACTTGCATTTATTAAAGGTATTGAATTAGCAAACGAAGAAATTGATAAAATCACAACTAATGAAGCTGAACCAACTTTTCAAAACACTATTGAAGCGTTAGATTTTACAGGGCAGAAATTAGACGCAATCTCAAGTGTTTTTTTTAATTTAAATTCTGCTGAAACAAATCCAGAAATTCAAAAAATAGCGCAAGAAGTTTCTCCTTTACTTACAGAGTTTTCAAACGATATTACCCTTAATAAAAAACTTTTTAAAAGAATTAAACTAGTTCACGATAAAAAAACTGAATTAAATTTAAATAAAGAGCAAGAAATGCTTTTAACTAAAAAGTATAAAAGTTTTGTTAGAAATGGAGCAAATTTAGAAGAACTCAAAAAAACTGAATTAAGAGAAATTGACGCTAAACTCTCTAAATTAAAATTACAATTTGGTGAAAACATACTTGAAGAAACCAATGCTTTTAAACTTCAATTAACAAATAAGTCTGATTTAAAAGGTTTACCTGACGGAGTTATTGAAGCTGCAAAATTAACAGCTAAAGAAAAAAAACTAGAAGGATGGGTTTTTACATTAGATTATCCAAGCTATGTTCCTTTTATGACTTATTCGAGTAATAGAGAACTTCGCAAAAAAATGGCTATTGCATTTGGGGCAAAATCGTTTCAAAATAACAAAAATGACAACCAACAAATAGTATTAGATATTGCAAATTACAGACATAAAAGAGCTATTTTACTTGGGTACAAATCACACGCTCATTTTGTTTTAGAAGAAAGAATGGCTGAAAACCCACAAAATGTAAAGAATTTTTTAAACGATTTACTTATTAAAGCTAAACCAGCGGCTAAAAAAGAATTTGAACAACTTTCTGAAATTGCTAAAAAAGATGGAATTGATCAAATTGAAAAATGGGATAGTGCTTATTATTCAGAAAAATTAAAAAAAGAACTTTTTGATTTAGAAGAAGAAAAATTAAAACCTTATTTTAAATTAGAGAATGTAATTAATGGTGTATTTGAAATTTCAACAAAGTTATTTGATTTAAAATTTGAAGAAATATTTGATATAGATAAATACCACAATGATGTAAAAACTTTTAAAGTAACAGATATTAAAGGTAACTATATTGCAATACTATATGTCGATTTTTTTCCAAGAAGCGGAAAAAGAAATGGCGCTTGGATGACATCTTTTAAAAGTCAATGGAAAAAAGATGGAGAAAATTCAAGGCCACACATTTCAATTGTTTGCAATTTCACAAAGCCAACAGAAACAAAACCTTCCTTATTAACCTTTAACGAGGTTACAACTTTATTTCACGAATTTGGACATGCTTTACATGGAATGTTAGCAAATACAACATATCCTAGTTTATCAGGAACAAATGTATTTTGGGATTTTGTTGAGCTTCCAAGTCAATTACTTGAAAATTGGTGTTATGAAAAAGAGGCTTTAAATATATTTGCTAAACATTATGAAACTAATGAAGTAATTCCAATGCAATTAATTAACAAAATTAAGGAATCTTCAAATTTCTTAGAAGGTATGCAAACACTTAGACAATTAAGTTTTGGAATATTGGATATGAATTGGCACGGTAATGATCCTTCTTTAATTAAAAATGTTAAGGAATTTGAATTAGCATCATTTGAAGATACTCAATTATATCCAGACACAGCTGAAAACTGTATGAGTACATCCTTCTCTCATATATTTCAAGGAGGATATTCTTCTGGTTACTATTCCTACAAATGGGCTGAAGTTTTGGATGCTGATGCTTTTTCTCTTTTTCAAGAAAAAGGAATATTCAATAAAGAAACTGCCAAAAAGTATAAATCATCTATTTTAGAAAAAGGCGGTACTCAAAAACCTTTAGATTTATATATAAAATTCAGAGGAAAAAAACCTAACAACCAAGCTTTGCTAAAAAGAGCTGGCTTATTAAAATAAATTAGAAAAATCTCTTCAAAAAAATCGATATTCGTAAAGTATATCGATTTTTTTATACCCAAAAAACAGAATAAAATGCACGATTTTACAGATAAACGGTAATTAAAACCCATACAATTGTAATAAATTACCCTTCAAATTACTTGTTTTAAGATGTAAATGACACGTTTTATCAAATAAACGGTTTGTTTTCTTGCTTAATACGAATATAAATCCTAGTTTTACATTGTAAATAATTCAAAACCCCAATAATTAATTATAAGTTCTTTTAAATAAATAACCCCAATTTTTATAAATTTTAAGAACAAAACCAATAAGTTAATTTAACTTATTGGTTTAAAATTAAAAAATAAAAAATAATGTATAAATAAAAAAAATATAAACCCCAAAAAATCCCCACGACTATGAAATCCCCACTTTTTTCCGCAGTTATATTTACTTTTTTATTGTTTTCATGTTCTCAAGCCGACGAGGGTTTAAATCTATTTGCTAAAGTAGACAAAGAAACTATTTCTAACGAAGCTACTTATTCTGAATTAGAATCAGAATTACTAGTTCTAGTTAATAATTATAGAGTTGAAAAAAACCTCCCATCTCTTGAGGTCTTAAATCAAATTTCTAACGTTGCGGATGAACATACTAACTATATGATTTCAACAGGAGATGTAAGTCATGCTAATTTTGAAGAAAGAGCATCAAATTTAATTAAAAATGCGGGAGCAAAGAAAGTGTCGGAAAATGTAGCTTATGGGTATAGCACCGCAAAATCAGTATTAAATGGATGGCTTAATAGCCCAGAACATAAAAAAATAATTGAAACTTCTGATTTTACTCATTTTGGTATTTCAACTGAATCAAACAGTAAAGGACGAAATTATTTCACTCAAATATTTATAACAAAATAAAAATACGCAAATTCCCCACAACAAATACTTTTAATGAATTAAAATCTCGAATATTATGAACACATCAAGAATACAAAGAGAAAGTTTAAATGACACTTGTTTAAAAGTTGTTAAACCATCATTAAAAAAAAGTAGAAATGATAATAATAATAATATTGTCATTTCTACTTTAACACCTGGTTTTAAATATAAAAATCACAAAGGTGAGTTAGTTATTCCATCATCAGGAATTAAATAAATAGAACCAGTCGCATATTTTAAAGTCTTGAGAATTTTGTCGTCCCCACAACGTAATCTTTATTCAAGAAGTATTCTAATATAACGACTGCTCTAAATATTAATTATTGCAATAATAATAAAAACTAATTAAAATTTATGAATTTATTATAAAAATAAGCAGTCGCATATTAATTCTCGAGAAAATTGTCGTCCCCACAACGGTAGTAAATCAAGTAATTAATAATACGACTGCCTTTATTATTTCATTTTTATGATTATAAATTCAGTTCTTCTATTTAACTGATGTTCTTCGTTTGAGCATTTAACACCGTTAGAACATTTATTAACTAATTGTGTTTCTCCAAAACCTTCATAATTTGATATTCTTTCTGGAGTTATACCCTTAGAAATAATATATTCATAGGTAGCTTTTGCTCTATTATTTGAGAGTATCATATTATATTGATCATTTGCTCTACTATCTGTATGGGATTCTAATCTTATTACCATATCTGGATAATTTTTTAATAAGGCAACAACCTTATCTAATTCAACGGCTGCATCTGGCCTTATATTGTATTTATCTAGATCAAAATAAATATTTTCTAAATCTGCTAAGACAACCACATCTTCAATTGGTTTCATTGCTATATTTAAATCAACTATTAATTCTTTTTTCTTTTCTAAACCAAAAGAACTAAAGTTTTTTGCTATATCCTGGTATTTTTCTTTTGCCCCTTTTAGAACAAAATTTTCATCTCTAGGAATTATATGCTCATAAGTTCCATCTTCTTTTGTTATAAAATAGGCTAATTCTTCTCCGTTTTCTCTTGCTAGAACAACTTTTCCTCCAGCTATTGGTTTGTTGTTAACAGCATCAAAAATAGTTCCTTTTAATGTTAAAGGTGGAATTCTTGTAAATGAATAAATATCATCGCCTCCTTTTCCTCCTTTTCTGTTAGACGAAATAAAACCACTAAAACCGTCTTTAGCTAAATAATATCCTATATCATCTTTTTTACTATTTATTGGTTCTCCAAGATTAATAACATTAACTATTGTATTGTTTTTATCTTTTACAGATGCAAACACATCCATTAATCCCATCCCAACATGTCCATCAGAAGAAAAATACAATGTCTCTTCTTCATTATATATAAATGGAAAAGCTTCATTTCCTTCTGTATTAATAACATCCCCTAAGTTTTTTGGAGCTCCTAAAGTGCCGTCTTCCAAAATGTCAGAAACATAAATATCAGTTCCTCCTTTACCTCCTGGCATATCTGAAGAAAAATACAATTTTTTACCATCTTTACTAAGTGAAGGATGATATACAATATAATTTGGGTTGTTTAAATTGGTTGGCTTTATATTTACCCATTTTCCATCTTCTAAATCAGCACTGTATATTCCAACCTGCATAATTCCATTTGGATCATTAATTTTTTTTGATCCATGATAATTATTTCTTGAAAAATACATTTTTGTACCATCACTATTAAACGTTGCTGGTCCTTCGTGATGAATTGTATTTACATTTCCGTTAATAGGTGAAGTAGATTCCACTGAACCATCCTTTGCTACTTCATATAGATCTAACATTGGTTGTTTATCCCATGAGTATAATCTTTTTATTGAAATCCCCTCATCTCTTGAAGAACTAAAAACAATTTGATCGTTTAATTCTACAGCTCCAAATTCGTTAAATTTTGTATTGATTTCAAGCTTTTCAATTGTATTTTTTTCTGAAGAATTAAAAATTGCACTAGCCAAATCATCATTTTTAAAAAAGCTTTTTACTCTTGAATCTTCACTATTCCCGGCTTCTTTAAATTTTTTCATCCATTTTTTAGATGCTTCATACTTTCCATTTGCTCTTAGCGTTTGGGCATAATACAAATAATATTCAGAAGGAACATTTTCTTGTTTTACAACCTCTTTATAAATTTCTAATGCTTTTTCTGGCTGTCTTAACATTATATATGCATCACCTAATTTACGCAAGGCATAATGTTTATTAAAACTAGTGTCTATTAACTTTTCATAAGTACTTATAGCTTTTACAAATGAAAAGTTGTTAAATTGTCTTTCAGCTCTTTTTTGCTTAGCTGTTTGTCCAAATATTGATGTGCTTATTAAAACCAAAGCAACAAATAAAACATTTATATTTTTCATAATTTTTATCATTTATTTGGTTAAAAATATCTAGGAGATTTTTGTTTTCTCTTTAAAAATCTAAATTCATACATTAATAATATTTCGTGAGAACCTGATGTATAAGGTCTAATTTCTCCTGTTGGAATTTCATAAGTATAACCAACTCTAAATTGATCGGAAACTTGAAAATCCACCAAGGCTCCTAAAGCATTCTGATCTCCGTTAAACCTATAAGAGCCTCCTAACCAAAACTTCTCATAAAATAGCAAGTTCGCAGTTAAATCAACCGATACAGGAGCTCCTTTAGTATATTTAAACATAAAGGATGGTTTTAATTTTAAATTTTCATTTAAATCAAAAACATATCCTCCAATTGCATAATAATGAACTCTTTCTAAGGCTGCATAATCCGTATCATTATTTAAATCATGATTAATCATTTTTGGAACAGATAAACCTGCGTACCATCTATTAGAATGGATTAAAATACCAGCCCCAAAATTCTCATTCCATCTATTTAATTTTTCGTTAAAATAAGGATCTTGGCCAACTTTTAAATCGGTATACAATTCATCTGATAATTTATAATGCGTCATACCTCCTTTTAAACCAAAACTTAAGTTTAACTCTTCAGCAATCTTCAAAGTATATGAAAAATCTGCATAAACATAAGTGAAATTTTCATAACCGGTTTTATCATTTATTAAAGACAACCCTAATCCAATCTTTTCATTTCTAAGTGGAGAATGAATAGACAGTGTTTGTGTTTGTGGTCCTCCATCAAATCCCGCCCATTGATTTCTATTTAAACCTACAATACTTAAGGCGTCTCTACTACCTGCATAAGCAGGATTTATAGCAATAGTATTGTACATATATTGTGTAAACTGTGGTAACTGTTGCGCGTTAGAATATTCCAATCCTAATACAACCATTACTAAAAAGATAATTATACGCTTCATAGTTTTATTTTTTTAATGAGTACCTAAATATATATATCCTGTAATTGGTTCAATTCCTACAACTTTTACAATATAAAAGTATGTTCCTGTTGGTAAATTAGAACTAGTTCCAATTGTTAAACCTCCGGTATTAGTATGTCCATCCCAATTGTTTTGATAATTATCAGATTGATATATCATTTTACCCCACCTATTAATTATTTGAAGATTAACTGTAAAACCACATTCATCTGCTCCAAGAACTTCAAAGTAATCATTATAGCCATCACCATTTGGAGTTAATACTTTTGAAATATCTAAATCTTCAGGTGAAGAACACGGTAAAACTTTACAAGTTTGGATAGTCAATTCAGAAATACAACCATTATCATCCGTATATTCAAAAATGTAACTTGTACCTGTATTATCCTTTATAACATCAAACATATTTCCATTCAGGCTGAATTCATTACCAATACTAACCCAAGTTCCAATATTATCTTCAGCTGAACTTAAGTAATCATTAAGATTAACGGTTAATATTTCTCCAAACTTAACGTCAGTTAATTCATCACAAATATTAGCTTTCTCATTAACACCTGTTAAATTTTGAGTTATTTCAACAATTTCACTTGTATTAGAACATCCATTATCTAAATCTGTTACTGTTACACTGTAATCTCCCGGTTCTGTAACATCTATAGTTGCTGTTATTGCTCCTGTGTTCCATAAATAACCAGCTGTTCCTTGAACTGTTGAACTACCTGCATCTAATGTTACACTTGTAGTTGAACAAGTCAACTCTGAATCTCCTGTTATTACAACTTCTGGCTCAATAATATCTTCTGTTACTGCGAATACCTCACTTGTTGCATCACATCCATTATCTAAATCTGTTACTGTAACACTATAATCTCCGGGCTCAATAACATTTATAGTTGATGTTATTGCTCCTGTACTCCATAAGTAACTTGCGGTTCCTTGAACTATGGAACTACCTGCATCTAATGTTACATTTGTAACTAAACATGTCAACTCTGAGTCTCCAGTAATTTTAGCATCTACTACCTCTATGTCTTGAGAAACCTTAAAAATATCACTAGTACTTGAGCATCCATTTTCTGAATCTGTTACTGTTACGCTATAATCCCCAGGTTCTTCAACATTTATAGTTGATGTTGTTGCTCCTGTACTCCATAAGTAACTTGCTGCTCCTTGAACTGTTGAACTACTGGCGTCTAATGTTACACTTGTAATTAAACAAGTTAACTCTGAATCTCCTGTTATTACAACTTCTGGTTCTTTAATATCTTCTGTTACTGCAAATACTTCACTTGTTGCATCACATCCATTTGCTAAATCTGTAACTGTTACACTATAATCTCCAGGTTCTGTAACATCTATAGTTAATGTTGTTTCTCCTGTACTCCATAAGTAACTTGCTGTTCCTTGAACTGTTGAACTACCTGCATCTAATGTTACACTTGTAGTTGAACAAGTCAACTCTGAATCTCCTGTTATTACAATTTCTGGTTCTTTAATATCTTCTGTTACTATGAATACTTCACTTGTTGCATCACATCCATTTTCTGAATCTGTAACTGTTACACTATAATCTCCAGGTTCTTCAACATTTATAGTTGATGTTGTTGCTCCTGTACTCCATAAGTAACTTGCGGTTTCTTGAACTATTGAACTACCGGCATCTAATGTTACACTTGTAGTTGAACAAGTCAACTCTGAATCTCCTATTATTACAACTTCTGGCTCTATAATATTTTCTGTTACTGTAAATACTTCACTTGTTGCATCACATCCATTTGCTGAATCTGTAACTGTTACACTATAATTTCCAGGCTCAGTAACATTTATAGTTGATGTTGTTGCTCCTGTACTCCATAAATAACTTGATATTCCTTGAACTGTTGAACTACCTGCATCTAATGTTACACTTGTAGTTGAACAAGTCAACTCTGAATCTCCTGTTATTACAACTTCTGGTTCTTTAATATCTTCTGTAATTGTTATTATTTTTGTTTTCGAACATCCATTATTAGAATCGGTTACAGTTACACTATAATCTCCAGGCTCTTCAACGTTTATAGTTGATGTTATTGCTCCTGTACTCCATAAATAACTTGCTGTTCCTTGAACTATTGAGCTACTTGCGTCTAATACTACACTTGTTGTTGAACAAGTTAATTTTGAATCACCTTTTATTACAACTTCTGGCTCTTTGTTATCTTGAGTTATTCTAATAGTTTTCATTTTTGAACAACCATTAGAAGCTTTTGAAACAAATACATAATAATTTCCTGGATCAGTAATGGTAATTCTTGAAGTTGTTTCTCCTGTACTCCAATAAAAACTATCTCCACCAGTACTTGCACTTGCATCTAAAACTATACTTTTCACTAAACATGTTAATTCCGTTGTTTCAGCAGTTAAAACTGTTATTGGTTTAGTAATATCTTTATTTACTATGACAGTATCACTATCTGAACATCCTGATTCAGTACCCGTTACAGTTAAAGTATATATTCCAGATTGACTAACAGTTGGTGTTAATGTAGTTGCTCCACTATCAATAATACCATTTGAAGTAGTCCATAAATATGTAACATTTTGATTATTTGAACTTCCATTTAAAACAACCGTATCATCCCTACATGTAATTTTTTTACTTGGGCCCGCCTCAGCATTAACATCTATCCGCCCCTCTATCTTTAGGTTTGCAGCATCGGAAACACATCCTGCTGCATTGGTTTCAGTTAAAGTATAATTTCCAGAATTCAAATTATTAAAAATAGTACCTGTTCGTATAGTTGTAGCTGGAGATGGTCTTGTTAATGTATAAGTAGATCCGGTAATTGGAGAACTTACTGAAATACTTCCTGTTGAAACAGTACAAGTAGGATTTGTAATAATTCCAACTGGTGTATCTGGATGTAAAAATGATAAAGTAACTTTTGCAGTTTCACAAATTGAACCATTTGAAGCTGGTAAACATACATCATACTCAAATTCAAAATCTCCTACAAAATTAGGATCTGGAGTATATGTATAAGTACCATCCGTATTTAAAATAACTGCAGAATCTGATACATTACCATATGTAGAACCTTCAGGAACATTATTATCAATATTAAGATCTCCATTAATAGGTATTCCTTTACAACCTACCTTTTTTTGATCTACAGCATATGTTTGTAAAATAAAAAATTTACCATCTCCATTGTCCGCTGAAGCAGCTGTAAATTCTACTCTTGTAATTTTAGAACCCGTAGGGGCTAAACTATTTAATTTGAATAATGCTATTCCAATAACCTGTCCATTGTTTTGTAAACGTCCAGATCTAAAATAATCTGAATCTCCTTCTGGATCATGAAGAGTCCAATCATTCCACCAATCCTGACCACCATCCCTAACAAATGTATCTCCTAATTTATGTACTGCATTATTACTTGCAGTTGTTCCCCAAACCTCTATATAATAACAATTATTTCCTCCACGCTCCGTAACAGCTAAAAGCCCATTTGAATTTGACGGAATTGCAGGGTCATAATATATTGTTTGCTTTTGAGCTGCTAGAGGGTCAGTTGAATCAAGATAACGCGAATTAAAAACTTTGCAAAAATCTCGTCCATTACCGTTTGACTCAAAATAATGATTCAAATTCTGATCCCTAAAAGCCTCAATAGCTCTATCATCCCAACTATTATTATCATATATATCCATAGTAGCAGAAGCACTTGTTAAGGTAGGACCTCCACTCAATAACTTCACACCATTTTCATATATATGATTATAATCATCCCCGTAAGGTCCTACCTTAGTTAATTGGTAGTATGCAGGAACAACAAAAGTGTTATAATTATATACTTCGCCATCTAAAGGATTAATATACTTCACAGCCTTAATAGTTACAGGCAGATCATAGTCTGCACTCTGATAATCAGACCACTCAAACGTAACACCTGACCTTAATGATGGTTCTTGTTGACCAATTTGCGCCGAAACACTCTTACAACAGAAAGCTAAAAAAATGAATAAAGTAATTTTTTTCATAATCTTTTTATTTTAGTTAAAATTAACCATCAACTCCATATCTAATTTTCAAATTAGCTATGTAAAAACATTTTACTAAATGAAAAATTAAAATATAGAATCTCTTATTATAATTATAAGTGGGGTTATAATTAAATAATTTTATTGGGTAAAAAAAAATAGTGAGTTTTGTGGGGGGACCTTTCTCAATAGAACAAAGATAGGGCAAACCTTATTATATCAATAAATATAGGGTGTCTTTTTTGTGAAAACTTAACAGATTGAAGCAAAACATTAATAAATGGTCAAATTACAATAATAAATTCCCAATATTTTTTTAAAATATTACTACAGTCTCCAGCAACTGATTTTTAGATATTTATAATAATTACAATTTGATTCAACCTGAATATAATATTCCTTAGGTTTAACTAATTATTTTCCTATTTTTGTCTTTCAATATCTTAAATAAAATATATGAGCAAATATGATGTAGCTGTAATAGGCTCTGGCCCTGGCGGATATGTTGCTGCAATTAGATGTGCACAACTTGGATTAAAAACTGCTATAATTGAAAAATACAACACACTTGGCGGAACTTGTTTAAATGTAGGTTGTATTCCTTCAAAAGCTTTGCTAGATTCATCGCATCATTATTACGATGCTACTAAACATTTTAAAACTCACGGAATTGAAGTAAAAGGTTTAGAAGTAAACTTTGAACAAATGATTACCCGAAAAAATGAAGTAGTTGCTCAAACATCTGGTGGTATCAACTACTTAATGGACAAAAATAAAATTGAAATACTGCAAGGTTTAGGTAGTTTTAAAGACGCTACACATATTACTATAACAAAACAAGATGGTTCTTCAGAAGAAATTGAAGCAGGAAAAATTATTATAGCTACGGGCTCAAAACCATCAACCTTACCTTTTATTGAATTAGACAAAAAACGTGTTATTACGTCTACTGAAGCTTTAAGCTTAACTGAAATACCAAAACATTTAATTGTTATTGGTGGTGGAGTTATTGGTTTAGAATTAGGTTCGGTCTATAGCAGATTAGGATCACAGGTTTCAGTAATTGAATATATGCCAACAATTACTCCAGGAATGGATGCAATGCTTTCAAAAGAATTGCAAAAATCATTAAAAAAACAAGGAATTAAATTCTTTACAAGTCATAAAGTAACTTCTGTTGTAAATAATGGAGATGAAGTGGTAGTTACTGCAGATAACAAAAAAGGAGTTCCAACTGAATTTAAAGGAGATTACACTTTAATCTCTGTTGGAAGAAAACCATATACAGAAGGATTAGGATTAGAAAACGTAGGAATTAAAGTTTCTGATCGTGGTCAAATAGAAACTAACGAGCATTTACAAACAAATGTTTCGAACATTTATGCTATTGGAGATGTTGTAAAAGGTGCAATGTTAGCTCATAAAGCAGAAGAAGAAGGAACTATGGTTGCTGAAATTATTGCTGGTCAAAAACCACATATTGATTACAACTTAATTCCTGGTGTTGTTTATACTTGGCCAGAAGTTGCTTGTGTAGGTAAAACTGAAGAACAATTAAAAGAAGCTGGCGTAAATTACAAATCAGGATCCTTTGCTATGCGTGCATTAGGTAGAGCTAGAGCAAGCATGGATATTGATGGACAAATAAAAGTATTAGCAGATGCTGAAACTGATGAAATTTTAGGAGTTCATATGATTGGTGCAAGAGCTGCAGATATGATTTCTGAAGCTGTTATTGCAATGGAATTTAGAGCCTCTAGCGAAGATATTGCACGTTCATCACACGCGCACCCAACATATACAGAAGCTTTTAAAGAAGCTTGTTTAGATGTTAATGACAGAGCTATTCATAGTTAAAAATAAAATACAGTATTAAATATAAAAAGTCCTTTCAAATTGAAGGGACTTTTCTATTTTTGCGACAATGCAACGTACAAACCAAATAATTCAGATCTCTAATATTTCTGAATTTAAATCGAATCTTTTAAAATGGGCACAACAGTTTAAAACTGCTGTTTGGCTAGATAGCAATAACTATCATCAAAAGCATTCAAATTTTGATGCTGTGCTTGCCGTTGATTCTTTTTCTGAAATTAATTCAACATCTAAAAATGCATTTAAAAAACTAAAAGAATATCAAACCAAAACAAATGATTTTATTTTTGGGTATTTAGGTTACGACTTAAAAAATGATGTAGAAAACCTTCAATCTAATAATTTTGACGGTTTACATTTCCCTGATTTATTCTTTTTTCAACCTAAAAAAATATTTTTCATTAAAGAAAATACGGTTGAAATTAAATATTTAAAGACCTTATCTTCAGAAATTGAAAAAGATTTAAAAGAAATCAGTCATCCAGAAAGCAACAACCAAAAACAAGCAACCACAAATCCAATTAAAATTAAACTTCGTATTCATAAAGACGAATATTTTCAAAAAATAAATTCGGTATTAAATCATATTCATCGTGGTGATATTTATGAAGCTAGTTTTTGTCAAGAGTTTTATTGTAAAAATTCAACCATAAATCCTTTAGAAATTTATCAGAATTTAAATAAGATTTCTAAACCTCCGTTTGCAACTTTTTTAAAACTAGAAGATAAATATTTACTTTCAGCATCACCCGAACGTTATTTAAAAAAGGAAGGAAATACTGTAATTTCACAACCTATTAAAGGGACAGAGAAGAGAGCTACCTCAGAAAAAGAAGATTTTAAATTAATTTTAGCATTAGAAAAAAACGAAAAAGAACGCGCTGAAAACATTATGATTGTTGATTTGGTTAGAAACGATTTATCGCGTTCAGCAATTAAAGGTTCCGTAAATGTTGATGAGCTATGTAAAGTGTATACTTTTGAACAAGTACATCAATTAATTTCAACAATTTCTTGTAAAGTAAAACCAACTATTCATCCTGTTGATATTATTAAAGATACTTTTCCGATGGGAAGTATGACTGGCGCTCCAAAAATTTCAGCAATGAAAATTATTGAAGAATTGGAAGAAACAAAACGAGGTTTATATTCTGGTGCTGTTGGCTATTTTACTCCAAATGGAGATTTTGATTTTAATGTAATTATAAGAAGTATTTTATACAATGCTTCTAAAAAATATGTTTCTTACTCCGTTGGCGGAGCTATTACAGCTAAATCTATTCCTGAAAAAGAATATGAAGAATGTTTGCTAAAAGCTAAAGCAATGAAACAAGTATTATTAAACACAAAATAGTATATTTATACAATGCAAACTATTGTTGAAAAACACATAAATGAGAACCTGCCATTTTTAAAAGGTAAAAAATTATTAGTAGCCATTTCTGGCGGAATAGACAGTGTAGTTTTAACTCATATTCTTCAAAAATTGGATTATAATATTTCTTTAGCACATTGCAATTTTTCTTTAAGAGGAAAAGAAAGCAATAAAGATGAAGTTTTTGTGAAAGAATTGGGTGATAAATTAGAAATACCAACGCACACAATTAAATTTGACACAGACAAATACGCCTTAGAAAATGGTATTTCAACCCAAATGGCCGCTAGAGATTTACGGTATAATTGGTTTCAAAAAATAAAAGACAATTATAGTTTAGATTATATAATTACGGCACATCACAAAGATGATATTATAGAAACCTTTTTAATTAATTTAACCAGAGGAACTGGCTTAAACGGACTTACTGGCATCCCTGAAATTAACGGAGATATTATACGTCCTTTTCTTCCGTTCGATAGAAATGATATTTTAATACACGCTACAAAAAACAAACTTAAATGGCGAGAGGATGAAAGTAATTCATCAATTAAATATGTTAGAAATAAAATTCGTCATAAAGTAGTACCGTTTTTAAAAGAAATAAATCCAAATTTATTAGATACTCTTAATTCTACACTTGAAAACCTTAGAGGTAGTCAAGAAATTATTAACGATTCTATTTCAAAAATTAGAGAAAAAGTAGTAATCACTAAAAACAATCAATTACACTTTAACATAGCTAAATTAAAAGAGTTAAACAATCCTAAAATTTACTTATACGAACTACTAAATGCGTATAATTTTACAAATTGGAAGGATGTTACTAATTTACTAGATGCCCAAACAGGAAAACAAGTATATAGTAATACTCATAAACTTTTAAAAGACCGTGATGTACTTATTCTTTCTGAATTAGTTATTGATCAAATAGCCAATTATTTTGAAATTCCAGAATTTACTTCAAAAATAAAAATACCAATTAAACTAAAATTTGAAACTGTTGATATACCTTTTGATACAAAAAACCATTCAACAAAAATATTTAGCGAATTAATATTAAATGATTCAAATACAATTTCAATAGATTATGACAAACTCAAATTTCCATTAACTCTTAAAAAATGGGAAAAAGGAGATTTCTTTTATCCTATTGGTTTAAATGGAAAAAAGAAGTTAAGTAAGTTTTTTAAAGATGAAAAATTATCATTGCTAGAAAAAGAAAGTGCTTGGCTACTTTGTTCTAATAATGAAATAGTTTGGGTTATTGGTAAACGTTTAGACGAACGTTTTAAGGTAACTAAAACCACATGTAAGTTATTAAAAATAAAATTTTAATTTGGGTTACTATCTTATTTTAATTAAATTAGTAATTAATCTTGAACTTTAAACTGATGCCTTTAAAGAATCTTTTTTTATTAATAGTTGTTTTCTTTTTTTCTATTGGAACTAGTTTTTCTCAAAAAATAAATAGAGACTCAGAAAACACTTCTCTTCCTAAAAGTATTTATTCTCTTAATATTTCAACAGAAATTAATAGTCTTTTAAACGTTAAAAACAACTTAAATTCAGATGAATCTAAATTTGTTTTTTTAGACCTACAAAATATTAGCGAAGGTTATTTTACAATTCCGCTTAAAAATATAGCAAAACGTAGTGATTTTATTTTTAAAACCTACAAGGATAAATATGATAGACAAAATTTAGAAAAAAGCTTTTTTGATCTCTCTAAAATTTATCTTCCGCACTTACCTGAAAAATAAAAGCATACACAAAAAATATTTTCATTAAAATAATATTATAAAACGCTTTTTTTTAGAAAATTTTTATGCTTCTCACCATTAAAACAAGCTAATTTTAATGGCGAAAAACAATCAAAATATAAGACTTAATATAGTTTTCTTTCCCCATTAATTTCATACTGAAATCAATATTTATATTTTACTTTATTTATTTTAAAAAGTATGATTTTTAAATAGTAAAAAACAATAAATAAATGGGCTAAATAAAGCCATATTATTATTGAAAATTATATACAAACACACCTTATTAAGAAGCATTAAAAACTACATGAAAAGTTCTTTTTTTTCAGTTCTTATTTACCCCGTTAACCTATATTTGTCAGTCAATTAACCAAATATTATGACCTCAAAATTATTTACAAGATTCTCACCCTATTTAGCCATTTTATTTCTTTTAGGATTTCAGAGTTTGACAGCTCAAACTTATAATTTCAATTCTGATACAGAAGGTGCTTTACCCGCAAATGTTGCTCAGGGAAATAATGGTACAACCACAAATGATGGTACTGTAGTTGTTTCAGGTTACGATACAACGGACAGAGGCATGGAAGCAACCGCTAAAGGATCCAAAAATACTGCTGTTGTAGACATGTCCTTATTTTCTTCTGATTCAGATTATTCAATTACTTGGAAAGAAACATATACAACTGCGAGAAGAAGTGGTTTTATTTTAAGAGCAAATGGGACCACTCCGAGTGATGCATATACAGGCGTGAAACAAGGCTATTTATTTCAAGTAAATGGCGAAGGAATACCAGCTGCAAATACTCTAAGAATATACGTGGTTACTGCTAGTGGTTTTGGCACTCAAATAAAAGAGGTTAGTTTAACAGCTCCAGGTACAAATATTGCCAGATGGTACAGAGCTACTGTTAATGGTGATGCCTTAAAATTTGATTATTCCACTGATGGGATTACTTGGATTAATAAAATTGAAACAACTAACACTACTCATGCAAGCGGAACTGTTCAGTACACTCAGGGTTTTGGAGCGGAAACTGGAGGTTTGTATGTTGATGATATTACCAAGGAAGGCGTAGATGGATTTACTCTTTCGGAAACTACTTTATCAATAGGTGAAAATGCCGGTACAGACTCTTTTACCGCTGTCTTAAATACCCAACCAACAAACGATGTAGTTATTAACTTTACTTCTGATAATATAAATAAATTAACTGTTTCGCCAAGTTCCTACACTTTTACTTCCACAGATTGGAATACTCCCAAAATAGTTACTATAACAGGTGTAAACGACGATTTGGCCACACCAAATGACCCGGTAACTATCACAGCAAATGTAGACGATGCCGCATCAGATAACAATTTTGATGGAGTTCCAGACCAATCTGTATCGATTACAGTAACAAATGATGACATCACATCTTTAATCTACGATTTTGAATCACCAAATACAATAAATAACCCTCCACTTAACATAACTGCAACAAATGGGACCAGTAAAGTTGTTACAGGGCAAGCAATGGAAATTTTAACGTCTTCTGAAGAAAACACTGCCGTATTTACCTTAGATTTAATTTCAACCGCATATGCAGATTATTCTGTAACCTGGAAAGAAAATTACACCACAGCAGGACGAAGTGGTGTGATTTTAAGAGGAACTAGTTCTATTAATGCAATAACACCTGGTGCAAAATTTGGATATCTTGTTCAGGTTAGTCCAAGTGCTAACGATGCACGAATCTATACTTCAGACGCAAGCACTGGTGGTTACACCAAATTAATTTCAACACACCTTTTAGCTCCAGGTAGTGGAGTAGATCGTTGGTATAGGGCTACTATTATAGGGTCAACTATTTCATTTGAATATTCAAACGATGGTACAAATTTTAACACTGTGCACAGTGTTGTAAACTCAACTTATCCAAATGCTGGAGTAACCCAATTTGTACGTGGCTACGGAGGAACAATAGCTGGTTTAAAAGTTGATGATATTAGTTATGGTAATACTCAAGTAAACACCAATGAAATTCAAATTACGAATATTAATGAATATCAAGTATTTCAACGTGATGGAGCTGATCAGGCAGACATTGCGATTTCTGGTACTTATACTGGTACGCCTACTTCAATAGAAGCAAGTTTTAATGGTAGTTCTTTTGTAACCATTGATAGTTCACCTGCTGGAAACACTTTTTCTGGCACTTTAAATAATCAAGCTACAGGGCAAGGAATTCTTACAGTACGTTTTACAAATGAAACAACTATTTCAAGTAATATAAATAATGTGGGGATTGGAGACATTTTTATTATTGCGGGTCAAAGCAATGCCTCCGGAAGAGGAAATACGCTTAATAACTATTCACATGCTAGCTTAAAAGCAACGTTATTTGGCAATGATGATAATTGGAAAGAACTTGCTGATGAGGTTGATTCTAATGCAGGGCAAATTGACGGTGTTAGTTCAGACGGTATTGCAAAAGGTACACCTTGGCCACTAATTGCAACTGATATTATGGCTGCAGAAGGAATACCTATTGCATTTGTTCCTACCGCCAAAGGAGGAACATCAATTTCTCAGTGGCAACCTGGAACAAATCATTCTAATGCTTCCACGCTTTACGGATCCATGAATAGACGAATTTCTGCAGTTGGAGGAAAAGTTAAAGGTATTTTATTCTTTCAAGGAGAATCAGACTCAAGCAACGGAGTTACCCAAGCAAATTATGAAACAGGTTTAAATACTTTTGTAAACACAGTTGAAAATGACTTTTCAGGAACCAAAACCCTTATAGGGCAAATTGGTCATTCTGGATTTGCTGGAAATGATAAAATTAGAGCCGGTCAAATTTCAGTTATAAACTCAAACCCCAATGCTCTTTTAGGTCCTGCAACTTATGACATAGATCTTTCTGATGGAGATACGCTTCATTTTAAATCAGACCCAGCTATGCAAGAGTTTGCAAGAAGATGGTATCTTGCTATTAACAAAGAGTTTTATTCGGGAAGTAACGGTTACGGACCAATTTTAAGTGATCCTGAGCTTGTTTATGACTCTGCATTAAATAAAATTCAATTGGTCTTTACAGATGATACTTCAACAGTAATAAATCCTGCCTCTACCGTAACTTCTAGTTCTTTTAAATTAACAAATAATGGAAATGTGGCAATTTCTGCTATTAACATTGTGAATAATACAATTGAAATTACTCCAACTAGCACTCTAAATACAGGGCAACCTATATTATTAACGTACGCTTCTTTAAATACTGCCATTAGCAAAGCTATATATGATAATGATAATTTACCTGCTCAACCTTTTTATAATAAGACCGTTAATGTAGGTACATTATCAGTGGAAAGCCTCTTATTAAATAAATCTATTACATTATATCCAAATTGTTCAACCTCAATTTTAAAATTGAAAAATAACAATGAATTTTCAATTAATAGCATTGAAATTTTCAATATTCAAGGTAGATTAATACAACAATCTGGAAGCATAAACCCTAATGATTTGTGTGAAATTGATATTTCTTATTTAAAAGATGGTTTATATTTTTTAAGAATTGGAACCAAAATAGGGAATATTACTAAAAAGTTCATTAAAGAATCAAACTTAAATTAATAACTTTTTATAACGATTTCGTTAAATTTGCATTTTAAAAGGCTTAATTTAAAAGAACCTTTCGTAATTTTCACGTCTAGAACTAAAAAAAATATGCACAAACAACCAAAATTAACAAGGTTTAACGAGAATGTTTTGTCTAAATATCAAATTTACAACAGTATATTTATGACGCTTCCATTTGATACAATTACCAAAACAGGTGTGTTGCTTCCGTTATTTCATGAGGTATGTCAAGATGGGTTTTCAAACAAAAAAAATGCAACTGAAATAGTTGAAACTTTTTTTAAGACCTATCAAAAAAGTCCATCGGAAGAAGAAAAACTAAACCTACTTTTTAAATTTATTCAATATATTGAACGTCAAGTAGTTTTATTTGACGCCATTGAAGATGCCGCATTTCCTGTTGTAAATAATATGGATGGTGTTGGAACATTAAGAAATAGTAAAGAAATGGCTGCTTTAGAAAATAAATCAGCGGCTCTTAAAAAACATTTAGAAGACTTTAAAATTCGTGTTGTTTTAACGGCTCACCCTACTCAATTTTACCCAGGAGCTGTTTTAGGTATTATAAATGACCTTACTGAAGCTATTGAAAATAATGACTTATTAGTAATAAACCAATTACTGGCTCAATTAGGAAAAACACCTTTCTTTAAAAAAGAAAAACCTTCTCCATATGATGAGGCTGTTAATTTAATTTGGTACCTAGAAAACGTATTTTATCATTCAGTATCTACTGTTTATGATTACATCCAAAGTAATATTTTTGGCGGAAAACCATTTAACAATGAAGTAATTGATCTTGGTTTCTGGCCAGGAGGTGACCGTGATGGAAATCCTTTTGTAACAACAGAAATTACATTAAATGTTGCCAAACGTTTAAAACAAACAATATTAAAAAATTATTATAGAGACGTAAGAAAACTTAAAAGAAGATTAACTTTTGATGGTGTTGAGCAAGCAATCTCTGAATTGGAAACAATATTATTTGAAAATAGTGTAAATCCTAGTAGTAATAAAATGATTCCTTTAGAATTGTTTAAAGAAAAACTTAATGGAATAAAAGAAACTTTAATTAACAAACATCAATCTTTATATATTGATGAAATTACTGATCTTATAAATAAAGTTCAAATTTTCGGTTACCACTTTGCTACTTTAGATATTAGACAAGATAGTAGAGTGCATCACAATGTATTTTCTAATATTGTTAAAACTCTACACGAAAATAGAAACACTAGCTTCCCTAAGGGATATTTAGACCTTTCAGAAGACGAGCAAATTGATATTCTTTCAAAAGTATCTAATTCTGTTGATATTTCTATATTTAAAGATGAAATGGCAGCCAAAACCTTAGGTTCTATTTATGCCATAAAAACAATTCAAGAAAACAACGGTGAAAAGGGTGCAAACCGCTATATTATAAGTAATAATCAAACTGCCGTAAATGTTATGGAAACATTTGCAATGTTTAACTTATGTGGTTTTAATCATAATATTACCGCTGATATTATTCCTCTTTTTGAAACAGTTGATGATTTAACAAATGCTGCAGATGTAATGAGAAAATTATACTCTAACTCTGCATATAAAAAACACCTAAGCGAAAGAAATAACAAACAAACAATTATGCTTGGTTTCTCTGACGGGACTAAAGATGGTGGTTATTTAATGGCTAACTGGTCTATTTTTAGAGCTAAAGAAAACTTAACAAAAATATCTAGAGAATACGGTATTAAAGTTATTTTCTTTGATGGTCGTGGTGGACCTCCAGCACGTGGTGGTGGAAAAACACATCAATTTTATGCTTCTTTAGGTCCAACAATTGAAGACGAAGAAATACAGTTAACTGTGCAAGGCCAAACTATTAGTTCTAACTTTGGTACTTTAGAATCTTCACAATACAATATTGAACAATTATTAAGTGCAGGAATTTCAAATGAATTGTTTAGCAATGCTAATCATATTATGACGAAAAAAGATTCTGAAATTATGAATGATTTAGCATTAACTAGCTACAAAGCTTATGTTGATTTTAAAAATCATCCAAAATTTATGCCTTACTTAGAGCGCATGAGTACGTTAAAATATTATGCAAAAACTAATATTGGTAGTAGACCCTCAAAACGTTCTTCATCTAGTGAATTAGAATTTTCAGATTTAAGAGCCATACCTTTTGTAGGGTCTTGGAGTCAATTAAAACAAAATGTGCCTGGTTTTTATGGTGTTGGAACTGCTTTAAAAAAGTATGAAGATAATGGGGAATTTGATAAAATAAAAGCATTTTATAAGGGGTCTGACTTCTTTAAAGCTTTAATTGGAAATAGTATGATGGCGCTTTCAAAATCATTTTTTGAATTGACTGAATATATGGCTGACGATAAAGAATTTGGAGAATTTTGGAATATTATTCATGAAGAATATTTAACTACAAAACGTTTAATTTTAAAACTATCTGATTATGATGTTTTAATGCAAAGTAACCCTGTAGGTAAAGCTTCAATTGATATTAGAGAAAACATTGTTTTACCTCTTTTAACTATTCAACAATTTGCTTTACGTAAAATACAAGAATTACAAAAAAGCGAAAATATTGATCCTGAAGAATTAAAAATTTACGAAAAAATGGTTACTAGATCTCTATTTGGAAACATTAATGCCAGTAGAAATTCCGCTTAAAAATTATGAATTCAGTAAAGTTAAGTGAAAATGAATATGCTCCATTTTATGGTAACTATATTAAAGTTTTAGGAGAAATAGAGCTTCAAAAGGCTTTAAAATCTTCTTTAAAAAATTTAATTAAAACAATTGAAGTTTTACCTGAAGAAAAATTAGCATATAGATATGATGACGGAAAGTGGACAATTAAAGAATTAATACAGCACCTTATTGATACTGAACGTATTTTAAGTTATAGAGCTTTGCGATTTTCTAGAAATGACGCATCTGAGATACTAGGTTTTAATGAAAACTGGTATGTAGATAATTCAAACGGAAATAATAGAAATATAAATGATCTTTTAAAAGAATTTAAATTAGTAAGAAAATCTACTATAGCGCTTTTTAAAAGTTTTCCTGTTGAAATGTTCACTAGACAAGGAACAGCAAATGGTAGCGATATGACAGTAAGAGCATTAGGCTTTATTATTGCAGGCCACCAAACACATCATTTAAATATTATTAAAGAAAAGTATATTTAATAGTTTATTAAATAAAGTATAAAAACCTCGATAAGATTAATTCTTATCGAGGTTTTATTATTTAAGTAACTTTATTAATATAACTACTCTACTAGCTCAAAATCCCCTTGAGAAGGAAAATAAAGACTCCATTCCAAATCCGAATTAACAACTTGTATGATGTTCGTTCCTCCTATAAAATTTACTGGAATTTTTTTTGTCCCAAGTTCTGTAAAAGTGACACTATAAAGATTACCGTTTACGGTATAATTTATTACTTCCTGAGATCTTAATTTCTCTGAATTCGATTTAATGGTTATTTGTACTGCGTACTCATTTTTTGGATCCAAACACCCATCGCCAATTAAAGTGCCATCACTATTTATAAAAACAATTTCCTGCTCAATAACTTGGTCATCATCATCTTTTGAACAGTTCACAAACAACATAAATATTACTATTACAACACTATATAATTTTAATTTCATGATTATTGTTTTAAATTAATCGTTATTTCTTTAACATTTCCTCCAACTTTAACTTTATATGTACCTGTTTCTAGATTACTAAAAACGGCCTCACCATTATGTATTGTTTGAGTTGCATATGTATTACCTTCCTTTATTAAAACAGCTTCAATTTGATTCTCTGTATATAATATTTTAATTGCCCCACCTTGGTAGCAAACTGCATCTTTTTTATAAAAAGTTGCCACTCCTTTACTTAAATTTATGGTTACTTCCCATTGCTTTAAAACAGATTGATCTTCTGAAAGCACTTGAAATTGAACTGGATTACTAAAATCAATTGAGCTATTTCCTGATTCTACATTCTCTGTTCCTTTGAATAATTTTGATCCTGAACTTATTTCAAACAAAGCATTTAAAGCGGTGACATTTTTGTCATTGTTAACATCTATAGATATTTGACTTCCTATAATTGACATGTCATTAATAGTTAGATTATTAAATTTAAAATCAATAATTTCGGCACTTGAACTTAATGAAGGGCTTGCTAAACTAAATGCTTGAAATAAGTTACCATAATGTTCATTAATTTCAAAAGTTTTTGTTTTTGCCACCTCTTTAATAACATCAATTTCTGAATCGTATATTTTAAAATTTAACACCTCACTATTTTCATTTGAAAAAACTGTTAAATAGGCATAATAACTATCTTCACTTGCCACGTATGTTAAATTTGTAACACCTCTACACTCTCCATTTACAAAAGCAGCCACTTTATCATTTGGGCTTGACAACTCATTACCATCTATATTTACAAACGCCACAAAAGACATTGTATACTGAAAATTATTCTCATTAACCGCCCAATTTGAAACTTGGCTAAAAACATTAATTCCAATAAAAAACAGTACAATGGTACTATATATTTTATTTTTCATTTTTATATTTTTTTAATAAGTAACATTTAAATAAACACGTTTAATTGTGATATTTAAATGTTACTTTTTTAATATTATTTCTTAACAACTTTACTTACCAATATGTTCTCTCCCACTTTTACTTGTAACAAATAGATTCCTGATGCAACTTTTGGTGAAATTTTCAACCAATTTGTACCCGTTTCTACTTGTTTTTCTTGAGAATACACTAATTGACTAGAAATACTAAATAGTTGAATTAATACATCTTGAGCTTCAAGAGCATTAATTTTTATTGTTAAGTCATTTTCAAATGGATTAGGAAATACATCCACTTGGTCTGAAAACATTTCCAAAACAATAGGATTTTTAACCGTACCTAGAACACTATTACTTTTAAAGCTTATTGTTTTAGTTGTAGCCTTTTTAGTGCGTCCATCTCCTATAGAGAATACTAAAGGTTCATTAATTTCTCCATAAATTGTAATAAAGTTCAACTCTTTATCATTTACAATTTGATTAATTGATTTACCTTTTAAGTTACCTTCTGAATCATAAATAAACAATTCATTAAAACCTTCAGGCAATTGAACCACTGCATTCATATTTTCAGAATACTTCATAAATGCTGATGCTATATTTGGCTGTCCATTTTCTGCACCAAACTTACTTGGCTTACCTGCACTTGATTTGGCTAAATAGTTAGGATAGCTAAATGTTTGATCTTTACTAGATTTTATCATATAACCAGTGCCTGAAACTAAATAATTTAAAGTTCCATTCCAACCATTTATTGGGTCATAAATTGCAAATAAATTTTGCGATTTAATTACATCTCCATCTACAGCATCAAAATAAGCCAATGCTTCATTTGTAGATTGATTTCCGAGTAATGGATATGGTAACCAGTTCCAATTTTCTTTAATTGGAAATGACCAATTTGAAAGATCTATAGGGGTTCCTTTTATATTTAAAGCCTGTTCATTGGCAAATTTTACTTTGTACATTTTTGAAACAGAAAGACCTCCATTTGCACTTACTGTCCCAGACCATGTACTGTTTGAAGGGACAGATGCATCTTTATAATAAGTTTCTAATTGTGATGGAGAATGACTTAACATTCTATCATCTGTTTCTAATTTTAAACTTTGTGTTAATGCATTTAAATTTGAATAATTTGAATCGTTCACATTCAAAGAAACCCAAGTCCATCCTTTATTCAATTCAATATCTTGAACCAATACATCCGAATTTTCAAAAATTATAGGAATACTTAAACTTCCTTCAACTTCGTTTTCTTTAAACGTTGTTGTTAAATCACCATCAATTTCGGCTTCAATAGTTTTTCCTTGAGAAGCATCCCAAATACTAAATACAATGTTTTCACCGTAAACATTATTACTGTAAACAGTTAAGTAAACATAATATTCTTTAAATGCCTCATTATATACTAAAGATGCGGCTCCTCTAACTTCGCCATTATAAAATGCTGCGATTTTATCATAAGAATCCTCAGAGAACTTACTATCAACTTTTATTCTTCCAACAATGTTCATACTATAATCAAAATCAGTTGGATCAAATTCCCAATCTGGTTCTGGAGCTAAAACTCTCAATTTTACTTGCATTTTTTCATCAAAACCAAAATCGGTTTGCAAGTACATATTCTCTAAATATTCACCCGCTGTCAGTTCTTTATCAATAGTTGCTTTAAGAATTATTTTACTATCTGGAGCAATGGTTCCTGAAGCACTACTTAACTTTAACCAACTTGGCACATTATTAATAGAATATGGCTGCCCACTTCCTCCTTTATTTATTAAGGTAATTTCAAATGATTTCTCTTCGCCAGTATTTTTTACAATATCAACAATTTCATTATAGCCTTCTGCAAACCAACTAACTTCGTTACGCTTTACATAAGCTGTCCAAGTTATTGGAGATTGCTGCCTGTTATTTGCACTATCAAACATTCTGTGCACCGTAATATCCAGAATCTGGCCTTCTAATGAAGCCCAATCTGTAACAACGGGTTCTAAAATCATTTGATCTCCATTAATTACTCTATTAACCTCAAATTTAATAAGTTCTCTTTCTGGTCTTATTGCTGGAACATCATCCGAATAATTCACTTCCCCACTATTCATTCCAGCTAAACTTGCAGCAATTGTTTCATTTACATCTGCATGGAAATATCTCGGTCCACTTCCATTTTCAGGATCTGGTGCATTCATTCTGGCATATAATACCAACCCAATACTTTCAACTTCAACCTCATTAAATCTATCTCTACTTATTTGTTCAACATTTCGCAAGGTATTCCACAATCTAAATTCATCAATTTTACCAGTAAATTCATTATCTACAGTTTCAACACCTGCCAAATCCATACTACCTCTTGCTCCTAACCAAATTTTATTTCCAGAAAAACCACCAATAGTAGCCATTTGATTTGAAGTAACCGGCTCTGCATCTACATACGTTCTTAACGAACCTATTCTATTAAATAATAAAGTAATGTGATGCCAATTATCATCTGCAACAGGTTCACTTGTTAATACATAGGAATTTCCTTCACTCTCAAAGGTTAACATTCCTGAACTAGTCATGTTAATTGCCCATTTATTTGCACGTTCGTTAGACTGTACAACATCAGACCCATCACCTTTACCATTTGAAAATAATGTTGCTTGTTGCCCAATTGGAGTTTTCATCCAAAATGAGATTGTTGCATCCATTTCATTTGTTAACTGTACTAAGCCTACATTATCTAATACTAAGTATTGACCATTATTAAACTCGTAAGAAGTTCCTTTTGGTTTTATATCCCAATCTGCATTAATTTGTGCGTGTTTATATCTTGCCAAATCTTTTGCAATTTCACCTCTACCCTCATCCATTGGCCAGTACCCTACTAAATTAGCTTCATTACCAATTAATTTATCATACATTTTTGCATAGGCATTTTCTAAACTTATTGTTTTATTCCACAATCTAAGTTCTTGTATATTTCCAATAAATGAATTACCTCCTATTACCAATGAGTTATTATTCGTAAAATCTACATTAGCACTGCCAGAATTACCACCAATTTCGGCATCATCTTGATAAATACTAATTTCTCCCGAACTATTTTTATGAGTAAAAGTATAATGATGATACAATCCATCATTAGCAATACTACCTTGCGCAGAAATACCTCCCAATGAAAACAAAATTTCACCATTGTTTAAACTAATATTTAAACCTCCATCTTGTTTAATAATATCGGCGGTTCCAGCAACTGTGCTATTGTTCATCCAAAACTCTAATGTAAAATCTCCTGAAGTAATTTTTGGTTTGTTAATAACAGCTGTATTGCTTTCACCTTCAAAATGCAATGAAACACTATGATTGATAGGTAACTGATTTGTTTGTCCTTTTATTTCAATAGTACTTATTGCAGAATTGTAAAAGATTGGCTCGTTAAAACTTACTTTTAAATCTTCACCTGCTCCTAAAATTCCATCTATTGGTAATGGTGTCCCAAATCTTTGCGGGCTTGTTAAATCTACCCTACCTGTAACAACTTCCGAAATATATTCGGTATCGTTAGTACACGTACTTCTTGCTCTTAATTCATATTCTCCATCTGACAATTGTAAACCAACAATATCCAACGCATAAACAAGTTCCGGACTATCAATTAATGCTATTTCAGATTCATTTGCTGCAACTGCTTCATCATAAAAATCTTGATTTGTATAATACGTTTGCAAACTTGTCCAAGTTGGAGAAGAAGCTAGTCTATATTCTAAATCTAGTTTTTTAAAACTATTAAAACTCGTATCAAAACCTGCCAATTTAATTTGTAACGGATTTACAGATTCATCAATATTATAAGCTGTTTTATTATTATATACCCAATTTGTTAATGGAGCAGTTAATTCTACTTCAGAACATGAAGGAACAAAGTGAGCAGAAATCAATGTTTCAGCAAACACATCTTCATCACATCTTGATCTTAAAACGATTTTAATATCCTCATAATCATAAACGTCAGAAATAGATTTACCCAAGGTCATAGCATACTCTACTTTTTGTCCATACGGAACAAATACTACTGTTCCATTAGGCTCTATATTTATTACTGCATTGCTTGGATTGCTTAAATTATCAACAATTAATTCAAAATAAACATCAGTTTCTGAAACACTATTATTTTCTAATAATAAAATAAACTCCGCATTATTACTCTCTGGAACATTACTTACATCAGCAACTTCAACACTAATCAATGGAAGTTCCGCCCTTTGCGTTGCATAACTTAATTCCTCTTGCTTTTCCTCTATTAATTCATTAATAACTGTTGCTTCTGGATTATAATCTGCATGATTGTAGAATATTGATCGTTCCGGACCTTCATAAGGACATGATGTTACACCTCCAATGGCACTGAAAATAGGTCCATTTCCATCAAATAAATTTACCACATCAACACTTAACAAATTATCTTTATCATTATCCTTTAACGTGTAACTAATTGTAACGGTTGACTCCTGCTCTTCAGATATTCCAGCATTTATATCTTGTTCAAAGAAACCTGTTGTAGTACTAATTAATCCTGTTGAATTAAATGCAAAACCTAATTCTGCTGCAATCCTTTCATTTATATTTAAATTAATTTCTTTTGTACTAGATGAAACAATAGAAGTCTCTATACTTCTAGTAAACTCTCCAACACCAGCATCAAACGAAATATTATCATCAAAATTAGTTTCTAATAAACTTTTAAGATTATTTGAAGCTGTCAACTTCTTATTTAAATTTGCTTCAAGCGCCGGAGTTAAATCACCATCATTAATAGCCGCAGTCAGTTCACTATTAAAATTATTTACTATACTAACTAAACCATCCTTATAAGTTGACCGATTGTTTTTTACTAAATATTTACTTTTCTCATTATCTAATATAACCTTTCTCCATAAATTCACTTGCTGTTGATATTCATTTAAAGGCTGTATTCCAGGATCATCTTCACTTACAATACCGTTTTCATAATTTGAAATAATTAATTGCAATCCAGGAATTAATGTTTCCAAAATATGTTTTTGTGAGAAAATGAAAAAAGTTTCAGATGGCTCTTCTACAAAATACATTGCTTTTTGTTTACTTACAAAAATTGTTTCACCTGCTATATTTGTTAATGGGTATGAATCCGAAGTTCCAATTATTGCTTTTGAAGTTTGAATATCATCATAAGAACCATAAAAATAATTTTTAGATTGCCCTATGTATAAATCACCATTTGAACCAACATAATCAGGATCATCGCTCGTTGAAATAGTTTGAGAAAAACTATATGATTTTGTTAAACTCTTACCATCCGTTGAAGTTCTTGATAATTCTATACCTGCTTGGACATTATCTGTTGTTTCAGTTTCTATCACTGGTCCAGCCAAACCTCCTCCGGTCTTAAACTCAACTCCCAACATTAATTTTAAATCTTCAGATTCTCCTATAGTATTATTAAATTCTGTTTCGGTAGTAAAAGTAATACTCTCGCCACTTTCAATATATGCAAAACTATTTGAACCTGGTGGATCTCTTAAAATAATATCTGGAACATCTGGAGCAGCTGTAGTAAACGTTTGGCTTCCATCAGACTGACCTCCTAATATGATTCCTTTTGGATCATAATCCTCGGCTTCATAATCAATATCATTAATTCTGTATTTTATATCAATTGTTCTGGTAAATGGACTAGAAATAGAAGGTAAACCTCCTTTAAAAGTATAAATAATTATACTTGAATCATTTGCATCTCTTTCAACAATTTCAGACCCTTCAAGAGCCAAATTATTTGTAGGTTTAAATTCTCCATCAATAATAGGCACAATATCCTCAACCGCATCGTCTCCATCATAGTTCAAATAAGGCTCAAAACTTTGCATTTCAATTTCATAATTACCAAACTGGTTGTAAACTAGAAATTCAAATCCTTGTGTACTTATTTTTTCCCCATTTACATCTACCTCTGCTTCAGAAGTTTGATTTAAAACTCTAAGTACTGGTGTTGATCTATAAACAAAACTCTTTTCGTAATGATAAGGTTCTCCAAATTCAAAACTACCATCTGGATATTCAAATTGAGGTATTGTTAATTCCCCTACTTTTGAAAGATTTACTTTTTCATCTGCTTTTAATAGCGAGATATTATCATCATTATATACAATTCTTAAACCATTTAATTGGTTTATAGTATATTTCAACGGCATTACGGATTTCCTGTACTCTCCAGTTAAAATATTTGTAGTGAAATTAAACTCTGTTTCAAGCTCACTTTCAGTTGATCCAGGAGGAATATAACCTAATTTAATAGCAGCTTGCCCAATGTTATTTAAGGCACTAATGGTTATAGTTTCTGGATCCCCATCTGCTCCTGTAATTTGTTTTTGAAATAAACCTTGGTCACCAAAACCAATAGGTTTGGCAGCTTCAACACTCCCTCCAACTACTTTACCAACCAATGTAACCCTTGTACTATCCACAAAAATTACGGCTTCATTTGAGTCTTCGAAAAACTCTTTAAATGTACCAGGTTCCGCAGGAAATCTACCTTCATATTTAAAATTATGCCCTGTTTTTTTCACTGAAATATAGTGATTTCCTATTGGTACTTCTATATCAAAATATCCATATACACCATCTTTAGATTCAGATACAACTGGCAAATTATTTTCATTTAACACAATATTACCATCAATATATACATTTACATCATCTGAGTAAATTGTAGCATACTTATCATACCTATCTGTCACTTCATTATACCAATATTCACCTTTCGATAATTTTCCATCACTTAAGGTTTCATAGTAATTATAGCCTTCTCCTATTATTTTAGAAGCTGGAATATATGCATCTGGATCAGTTGTTTCTACAAAAGATTTAAAAACGCCTCTGGTATCATATAAAATTTTACCTTTAAAACTAAATGAAGAAATATCTGTAAAATCAATTTTATTTACAACTTCAGAACCTTGCCCAAGAAAAACTAATTGCTGTCCTGGCTCAAACTGATGAACACCATATAAAGGTGTTATATTAAAAGACTCTCCAGTTCCAGAATAAGGTATGGAAGTAATTTCATAATTTCCATTAATATCTGTAACTCCTAAAATTCCTAATTGATCAGATGTTGGAAAATTGCCAGATCCTTTTGCCCATAGTACTTTGTCAGCTAAATCAGTTGAAGGCTCCCATAATTCTCCATGGTTTTTATTATAATTAAACCCATCTCTAGATAAATCGTAGGCATAAGATCCTACTTTTTCATTGGCACTTAAATAAGTAACCATTCTAGAATCATTACCACTAATATATCTCGAATAATCTGTTCTTATAGTTGTAGGATCTAAAGCTTCTTTCCAAATCCTTATTTCATCTATAAAAGAATCGTTTTGCCCTCCAACGTATAAATGATTCCATTCTGTAGGCCCCCCCCCAATATTCAAAATATTGGTTTGAGTAGGTATGGTTAATTCGAAATTTAACGGTAAATAATTATCATCTTCTTCAAGAAGTTCTCCATTTGCTGTATTTATTTGTAGCTTATAATCATTTGTTATAGCCCTCCCATTTATGTATAATAATGGAACTTTCCCATTTTCCATTACTACTGAAAAATGAACAAAACTGCTATTAAAATTTGACACAGGTATCATAATGTCATCTCCTCTTGAACTTATTTTTCCTGAAGGATAATAATTATGTAATTCATATTTACTTCCACCAATGTTTACAGAAAGTTTATTTGAGGTATTTAATAAGTTAACTTTAACATCAATAGCGTTGGGAGCTAAATTTGCAAGTTGAAATATATTAATAGGAGTACCCGAATCATTTGTAAATTCATTTTCAGGTTTTACCCAGGCTTGAAATGTTGTGGCATTTGTAATTAGATTACTTAACTCTTCTATTTTTATAGTACTGGTTGCTGGGACATTTAATGAACTCCCTTCGCTAATACTACTGCCATCTGAACTTGCCTTTACAATAACATCTTTAACAGGGTTCCCTCCTTTATAACTAATATTACCTGTAACAACAGCTGTTGGGTTTCTATAACCAATACCAGTAATATAATTATTGTACAAACTTTCAACATCATTAACTCCTTCAGCAACTACTTTATACTCATACAATACACCACCCTCTACATATTTATCTTCATATGTAGTCTCACTTTTAGATACACTTGCAACAAAATCATATTTGTTGGCTACATCTTCAGTATTATTAGCATATTCTCTAAATTCTCTACGATAAATTTTTATACTGCTTATTAAATTGAAATTAGCTCTTAAATCCCAGTTAATTAGTATTTTATCTCCAAAAAACCCTTTTGAAACATCAAACGCCCCTTCTTTTTCCGTAAATGTTGGAAATAAATACAAAATATCCCAAGGAAAACGAATATCCAACGGATTGGTATAACGCTCGAAAGAAGGATTGCTTATACGTTCTACACTGTTATCTCCTAAATAAGGAACACCTACCTGTATGGTAAAACCCTTATTTTGAACAGCTTGCGAAACAGGAACTATCTTAGCCCCAGTATCGTTTTGTGCCCATAGCCCTGTCACCAGCAACCATAGGCCAAAAGTTATAATTATTTTTTTCATAATTATAACTTTATAGTTTTATAATATAGTTTACCCCATGGTTTACCGGTCGTGTCTCTGTTGTTCCAGCATCTCCTGTTCTACCAGTTATTGTATGATTGTGTGCACCATCAAAGTTAGGGGTTGTACGGTCAGAGTCTCGGTGTCTAAAATCATTATCAAGCTGATCCTGATCATCGCCATTGTCATCTCCCATATGTTGTCTCCATCTATCTTTATATGTATGATGGTGTTCTCCTCCCTCTTCAGTATCTAATGTCCCTTTATCATGATCATGCTCTTTAAAGCCTTCTCCTTGAGGAGCATTTAAAGCGGGCCCAGACAAGCCATTTTCAGGGCTTATACCTGTTCCTCTTAAAAACATCCCTTGTAAATTTGGCACATTAGTTGCACCTCCCAAAAACTCTTTTAAATTATTCCCTTTATCTCCAATCGAAGCAAAAGTTTGCCCTTTACATAATACCCAACCCGGTGGCTCACTATCACCCAAATAAGGCATAATAGACCCCGTAGGAACCCCATTATTTGCCGAAATAGCGTAAGGCACATGTTTCAACGGTTCATTGCTAATTTCAGTTAAAGGTGAACCCGCTTCAATTTTTAACCACATCTGAAAATTAGCAAAATCTGAATTTTTTTCAGGATCTACATCTAATACATACGAGAATACACCAAATGCATCTGTTTTTAAGTTTGGATCATCAGAAAACACTGTAAATTCTGTATTGCTATCTGTATAGTAAATAGTGAATAAAAAAGGTATCAAATCTCCCGTTGTTATGGCAGTATTATTGTTATCTCTAGCAATACCTTGTACGGCAATACCAGCTTGTGATGCAGAAGTTTGTGCATAATTTGTTGTAAAAGTAAACAACATTAAAAGTGAAAGTAAAAGTAATTTTGATTTCATGAGTAGTAGTTTTGGTTAATAAGTATTTTTAAATTTTAAATATGAGCTTGCACATAATAGCTACGTAGTACAACGTAAAGAAAAAGCCTTTAAAATATCATTATTTTTTATGCACCATTCCTTTAAACTAATTTGCTGATGCGTTAAATTTAATTTTAATGCAATCTCTTTTAAATTTCTATTTAATAGTACTGATGCATTTGAATCTTGATTAATATCTTTCGTTTTTTTTGTAGCTGCTAAGTCTAATAAAATAGCTATCTCATAATTAGAAAGTGACTCCATAGTTTTCATCATTTTATTATTGAATTTTTTAAATCTTTGCTCTATCAAGTTCCAAAACCAATTTTTGGATTTATGCAAATGAGATAATACTTTAAGTAGAGTTTTAACACTCATGTTGCAATAAAAAACTTCGTTAATTTTTACAAACTGAAGTGGCTCAAACATTGGTAACTCTCTTGTTTTAAGCACTACAATAAATTGAGTTTTAACTTCTTTGCTTTTTGCTGTTTTTATAATATCAAAAGCAGAAAGGAACGGTAATTCAGCTTCAATAATGGCTACTTTGGGTTGATAGCGTAATATAAATTCTAATGCTTCTATACCAGCTACTGATTGTTGTTCAATTAAATAACCATTTTCTGTTAACCCAATAGTTAAACCAAGCGCATAGTTTCTATTACTATGAGCTACAAATAAAGTATGTTGTTGCTTCTCTTGCATCTGATATGCAAGATATTACGTTAAAGTATATTAGGAAATAAGAGTTAATACGTAATCTATACGTGGTACTACGTAGTGCTAACGAAATATTTTTGAAAAAAATTAATTATAAAACTAATAACGCCTTATTCAATTTATAAATTTAAAATGATATTTTTATTTATAAATGCCCAATTAGTTAAGGAATTCGTAGATGCCTTTAAATCTAATTTTTCAATTATATTACTTCTGTGTTTTTCTATTGTTCTTGCGGATACATTTAATTTTTCTGCGATATGCTTTGTTGATACCTGCTTGGAAATGTATTTTAATATTACAACTTCTGATGCTGATAAAAATTGTAATTTTTGAAGTTGACTAGACGCATTTTCAATTGAATTATTTTGTATTGAAGGACTAAAATATTCACATTTATTTATTACCGCTTTTATGCATTTTTCTATTTCTAGAAAAGAATCTTCTTTTAATAAATAGCCTTTAATTTGAAGCGATTTTGCTTGCATTATATAGCTAGATTCTTTATGGAAAGTTTGTATTATAAACTGTGTTGCTGATTTTTTATCAGTTGCCATTTTTACAACTTCAAAACCAGATAATAAAGGCATATCTACATCTAAAATTGCTAATGTTGGCTTCAATTTTAATACTAACTCTAAAGCACTTAAACCATTTTCTGCCTTACCAATTACGTGGTAACCATTTTCTGTAAGCTCTTCAAAAAGGCCCTTTAATAACATTGGATGATCATCTGCAATAATTATTGAAATTTTCTTTTTCATTATCATTTCTTTGGGATTATTAATTCAATAACTGTTCCTTCTCCTTGCTTAGTTTTAATAGCTAATTTAGAATTAATTATTTTAGACCGTTCTAAAATTGTTTTCATACCTAAACTAGTATTTTCTTTTTTAATTTTAAAAAAATCAAAGCCTTTTCCGTTATCCTCTATCGTCATTTTTATAAAGCTAGCATTGTTCACTATAGTAACAAAAACAGTTGTGGCAGCCGCATGTTTTACAATATTATTTAATGCTTCTTGTAAAATCCTATATAAATGAAGTTGAGTTTCTTTATTTAAATTTTCGTCAATATTCTCTATATCATTGGTAAAAAACATATTGGTATGTTCATCAACTTCATTAACTAAAGCAATTATTGCTGATGTGATTCCTAGCTGTTCAATAGTAGATGGATGCAACCCTTTTGAAATATTTCTTAATTCATTTAAAGTACTATCAGCTAATTCATCCATTTCAGTAATTCCAAATAATTTTATTTTCTTTGTTAGTAACATTAATTTTTGACCAACACTATCATGTAATTCTCTTGATAATCTTGTACTCTCATTTTCTTTAACCTCTATCAAGTTTTGTAAAAACTTTTCCTGTAATTTTTGTTTTCTTTTAGCAGTATTTCTAGACCTATATAACATAATAAAACCAAAAACCGAGACAAGTCCCGTACCTCCAAACAACAACCATTGATTTTTTACTTTGTTCTTTTCATTTAACAGCATAATATGCTCAACTTGATTTTCAATTTTAAAATCTCTTTTTTTTGTTTCAAAGAAGGTTTGGTAATAGCTTAATCCATTTATTTTTTGAACACTTGAAACAGAATCTTTGATGGCATAATAATTATTTAGGTGAAAATTTGCTTCAGCTTTATTACCAAGAGCTTTGTAAACTTTTGATAAAAACTTTTCTGCATCTTGAATTCCTTCGGGCTTATTATCCTTTATTTTTGAAGCTAAGTGCTCCTTCGCTAATTTTAGAGATTTTTGATAATTACCTTTTGCAAAAGCCACATATTTTAAAACCTCTAAATAGTTTCCATTATTTAACTCATTTGTATATAAAATTTTATTGGCTTCAATTTCTTGCAAATATTTCTCTAAGCTATTTAAATCTCTACCTTCTGAATATGCCACTATTAATTTACAAATAATAACAGGACGCATATAAAAATCATTATTTGATTTTTCATGAAACTCTAACGATATTAATAAATTAGCAATACATTCTTTTAACTTTCCAACTCTTCTAAAATCCTCTGCTCCATTATAATACAAAGACACTAAGTTCCTATAACCGTTAATTTTCTTAGCCAATATAATTGCTTCTTCACGCTCTAACTCAGCAACTTCATAAAAAGCATTTTTACTGTATAAATTAGCTAATGAATTTTTAGCGGCAATTATGTTAAACGTATCTTTTTCCTTTTGAAATAATTTTTCTGCATTCTGCAATTCAATAGATGCTTCTGGAAAATTTCCTATATCTGAATGAGTATAACCCATATACAAATTAATAAGCCCTAAAAGCCAATAATTTTCAGATTTTTTAGCGTATTTTTTGGCTATATCATAATTTTTTAAAGCGGATTTAAAATCTCCCAGAAAAAAATAACTGTCAGCACCATTTAAATACAATCTTGCCAAAAAATAATTATTATTAATTGGTAATTTTTTTTCTATAAATTGTTTAAAAATTGCTAATCCTTCTTTTGGTTTGTTAACAATGCCATTTTTATAATAAATAAAATCAGCTGTTCTATTTGTTGCAATACTTATAGAATCTAACTGTAAAGCATAATGTATTGTAGCTTTTACAATTGAATCGTATTTTAAACTAGTTTTATAGTTTATTGTTGAACATAAACTATCCATAAGTTTGAGTTTCTCTCCTTTTTCAGACAATTCAATTTTTTCTCTTAAATAATTTACTTTAAGCAAAATTTCTGAATCTTGAGCCGTAAGAATAATACTAAAAAATAGGGAGAAAAATAGAAAATTATGCTTCATAGAGGTTTTGAATGTAATACAAATATATTTCTTAAAATATTAAATATCAGTTTTTTATATAAAACCTCTAAAAACAAATTAATAAATAGCTATAAAATGCTCCTAATCTTTACCATCTAAAAAGAAAATTTCATTCACTGGTTTTTTAAATATTTCCGATATTTTTAAAGCCAAAACCGTTGAAGGCACATACTTATTTAATTCCATAGCATTTATAGTTTGCCTACTTACGCTAATCATTTCGGCAAGTTTGGCTTGGGTTAAGTTATGTATTGCTCGTTCAACTTTTATTAAATTCCTCATATTAAGTTGTAACTTTTTTTTAAAATAATGCTACATTTATGCTTAAATGTAATCTTTCTTTTACTTTTAGACAAGTTATTCTTACTATCTCCTTTTCGTAAAAAATCATTACCTTTGCATAACCTAAAAAAATCGTACATTTTTAATGCAGATTTTAAAAAAAATAGCACTCTTTTTTATTGCCTTTATAGCTTTTGTTATAATTGGTGGGTTTGCACTTTATAATTACCTTAAGCTAAGTCACATAGGTTCACAGAAATTGGCTGAACTTAAAAATAAATTTAGAAACAATATTATTACCGTGCTGGCCGGCCAATTTGGGAATCTATTTTGTAATTATAATAGCTATAATGCTAAAATTTACAACAAAGGTGAATTCAGAAAAATACGATTAAACAAACAGGAAGTCAGAATAAATTCAACCAACCTAACTATTATACCTAAAAATGGCTAAAAGAATAACCATAAAGCAGATTGCACAAGCATTACACGTATCAATTTCTACTGTATCAAAAGCTTTAAATGACAGTTATGAAATTAGTGATGAAACTAAAAGTAAAATACAGGAATATGCTAAATTACACAAGTATAAACCCAACACGCTTGCCTTAAGTTTACAAAACAAAAAGACAAAAACCATTGGTATAATTATTCCAAATATACTTACGTACTATTTTGCACGTGTTTTACGAGGAATAGAAAAAGTTGCTACAGAAAAAGGATACAATATTATTACCTGTATTACCAATGAATCTTATAAAAAGGAAGTAGACACTATGGAAATGCTTTCAAATGGAACTATTGATGGTTTTATTGCTTGTATTTCTGTTGAAACATTACAATTGGAAAACTTTGACCATTTTCATGATATTTTAGATGAAGAAACTCCAATAGTTTTATATGATAGAGTTCACAAAAATATTAATTGTGATAAAGTTGTTACAGACAACATAAAAAGTGCTTATAAAGCAACTCGCTATTTAATGAAATCAGATTGTAAAAACATTGCACTAATTTCAACATCTGAATATTTAAGTATTAATAAATTTAGAGTTAAAGGATATTTAAAAGCATTAACTAAATACGGTATAACACCAAACGAAAATTTAATTATTAGACAAGACGGTGAGGAAAATATAATGGAACGTATTAATAATATGCTTGATAATAATAAAGTTGATGGTATTTTTACTGTTGATGAAGTTTCTGGAGCCCTCACAACACAAGTTCTAAATAAGCGAGGAATTAAAATACCTGAAGAAATTTCAATAATTGGTTTTACAAATGGTATGCTATCTAGATATGGATCACCTCCACTAACAAGTGTTAACCGTTTTGCCCACACCACAGGTGAAGTTGCAGCAACAAGACTTATAGACAAATTAGAAGGTAATATTAAATTTGACGATATTAAAACTGAAATTATTAGAACCGAACTAGTTGAAAGAGATTCTACAAAAAAACTTTTTATAAAATTTTAAGTTAAAAATTATAGATTTTAATTAAAACCGAAACATTAAAACATTTTTTCTATTTTTATAAAAAAAGAAAAAATGCTAGTTAAAGTTTTTGGAAGTGCAGTATTTGGTGTTGAAGCTACAACAATCACTGTTGAAGTAAATATAGATAAAGGAATTGGATACCATTTAGTAGGTCTACCAGATAATGCTGTAAAAGAAAGTAGCTATCGTATTTCTGCCGCTCTTAATAATATTAGATATAAACTCCCAGGAAAAAAAATAACCATTAATATGGCCCCTGCAGATCTTCGAAAAGAAGGCTCTGCATATGATTTAACCCTAGCTATTGGAATTCTCGGAGCTTCAAACCAAATTAAATCTGAAAAAATCGGGGATTATATAATTATGGGTGAACTTTCTCTAGATGGAAGTTTACAACCTATAAAAGGCGCATTACCAATTGCAATTAAAGCAAGAGAAGAAGGTTTTAAAGGCTTTATTTTACCAAAACAAAATGCTAAAGAAGCAGCCATTGTAAATGACATACAGGTTTTTGGAGTTGAAAACATTAAAGAAGTAATTGATTTTTTTGATGAAAAAGAAACCTTAACACCAACCATAATTGATACAAGAGCAGAATTTTATAAAAATTTAGACAACCCTGAATTTGATTTTGCCGATGTAAAAGGACAAGAATCAGTAAAACGCGCCATGGAAATTGCTGCTTCTGGAGGACACAATATAATTTTAGTAGGACCTCCCGGAAGTGGAAAAACCATGCTAAGTAAAAGACTTCCTTCTATTTTACCTCCAATGACTCTTCAAGAAGCGTTAGAAACAACAAAAATTCACTCTGTTGTTGGAAAAATTAAAGAAAATGGATTAATGTGTCAGCGTCCATTTCGTTCTCCTCATCACACAATTTCAGATGTTGCTTTAGTTGGTGGAGGCCAATATCCTCAGCCAGGTGAAATTTCAATGTCACATAACGGTGTACTATTTTTAGATGAATTGCCTGAGTTTAAACGAACAGTATTAGAAGTAATGCGACAACCTTTAGAAGATAGAGAAGTAACTATTTCTAGAGCAAGATTTACCGTAACATACCCAAGTAGTTTTATGTTAGTGGCCAGTATGAATCCTAGCCCAAGTGGTTATTTTAATGATCCTGACGCTCCCGTAACTTCTTCTCCTGCAGAAATGCAACGCTATTTAAGTAAAATCTCAGGTCCGCTTTTAGATAGAATAGACATTCACATTGAAGTGAACCCAGTACCTTTTGAAAAACTATCTGATGAACAATTAGCTGAGCCAAGTAAATCTATAAGAGAACGTGTTACAAAAGCAAGAGAAAAACAATCTGAACGTTTTTTAGAAATTGGAAACGTACATTATAATGCTCAAATGAGTGTAAAACAAATTCGTAAGTTTTGCAAACTTAGTGAAGAAAGTAAAACTCTATTAAAAAATGCGATGGAACGCTTAAACTTATCCGCCAGAGCATATGATAGAATATTAAAAGTTTCTAGAACTATTGCAGACTTGGAAGGTGTTAAAAATATTTCTTCTGACCATATTGCAGAAGCAATACAATATAGAAGTTTAGATAGAGAAGGTTGGCTTGGTTAAACTATTCAAATAAAAAAGGGGGGTATTCCCCCTCCTAAAAATAGGGCAACTACCCTCAGATAACATTACTTCCCTTTGTATATTTACATCATAGAAAAAGATTTATTTATTTTTGATTATTAGGGGAAATTGCAAAATAAAAAAACCACTCAATTATTGAGTGGTTTTTTTAGCTTAAAATAATATTCTAAATTTTATAAATTACCTATTAAAACCAATTACAGAATTATTCTTTCAAAATCTACCTCAACCGTTCTTAGTGAAAATAAAAATATTCCATATTAAAACTAACCTTCTTTTCTCTTTAAATAAATATTATACACTAACCCAATTAAGATTAAAAACACCCCTAACAAAGTCCATAAGTTATAAATTTCATCAAACCAAAAAGCCCCAATAATAATCATAAAAACTACTTCTAAATACTTTAATGGGGCGATTACATTTGTCTCATGAGACTGAAATGCTTTTGTCATATATAATTGACCAACATATCCAAAAACACCTAAACTTAATAAAAGAAGCCATTCTACTTTATTTGGGGTTTTCCAATTATTGATAGACATAATTCCTCCAAACAAAAACGCCATAATCATAAAATAATTAATGATAACTAGTGAATTTTCTGTATCACGGATTTTACGAATTATAACAAATATTAAACCTAAAAAAATTGCGGATAGAATAATTAATAGTAATCCAATAGAATTTACATCTACACCAAAACCTTTAATAATTAAAACACCTATAAACGCTATTAAAAATAGCAACCATTGCATTGGTTTTACTTTTTCTTTCAAAAAAATAAATGCAAAAATTGCGGCAAAAATTGGAGATGTATATCTTAATGAAACCGCAGTTCCTACAGCTAAATAATTAAGAGATTGAAAGAAACAAGTTAGCGATATTACACCTGCAATTCCTCTAAGTAGTAACAATTTTTTATTGTTTCCTAAAAACGGGATTTTATGTTTTATAATTAATGGAATTGTAAATAACAAAGTTCCTATTGATCTAAAAAAAACAATCTGATACGCGCTAAAATCATTTAAATATTTTACAACTGTATTCATTAGCGCAAATGCTATAACACTAAAAATCATATAAAAAATTGCTGTTGAGTTTTTCATGTGTATATATTATTCTTTTAACGTCATTTGCGATTCCCTTAATGATATTTTGTTAGGGGATAATTTTTTTAACATGTTCATTTCACTAAAAAATATTTCATACTATTTAATTGAATTTTAAACACATTGCGAAAATAGTAATTTCTCATTTAATTTTTAAACAAGTAAAAAACCTGTTTTAAGTTGGTTAACATAGTAAACCTAAAATGTGGAATGATCTCATTTAACTATTAGGAAACTGTTCTCAAATAAAAAAACCACTCAACAAATTGAGTGGTTTTTTTATTTGAGAACGTTATTCTTTTTTTACTAAAATAAGCTTTTATAAATTCCCTCTTAAAACTAAGAGCGGGATTCTACTTTCAAAATCTATTTTTTTAATTCGCTTTTTCTCCCATAATTTTGAGAAAAATCCTCGCTTACGTCTAATAACACACAATAAATCTGGGTTTACATCATTTAAATGCTTTAACACACCTTGATAAACAGTAGCATTTTCAGTTTTTATAACTGAATCTGCAATTGCATTAAAATCTTTATGCAAAATATTGTCTTTTTCTTTATTATTTGAAGTAATCACATGAAGTAAATTAACTTTAGATTTAAAGATACTAACCAAATCGTGTAAAGGATCTAACACCCCTCCTCTTTTTATTAATCCAGAACGAACACCTAATAAAATGGTCTTATACGGTTTAAATTGATATCCTTTTGGTATAATAAGAACAGGAAATTCCATTCTTTTAACAATTTCACCAACAACTGGACCAATATAAACTGAAGAATCTGGACTCGTATAATTAGCAGATGAAACAATAAGATCAACATCTAAAGCTTTAGATACTATTTGAATTACATTTGAAATTTCACCTTTAAAAACCTTTGATATAATTTCAACGTTTTTTTTATCTACATTTTCAAGTATTCTTCTTAATTCTTCTTTTGCTTCACTTTCAATAATATCATCTACTTTTTTAAGAATCCCAGTAGTTTTTACAGATCCAAAAACTTGAATTACATAAATTCTTGAATTTGAAACTGAGGCCAAATCTATGGCATATTGCAATGTATCAACCGAATTTTCAATATTACCTAGTGGAACTAAAATTCTTTTCATAAAATTTAATATTACTTAATTTAATTTTTAAAACAACATTAATATCTATAATACTCTGGCTTAAATGGCCCTTCTACTGTTACACCAATATATTCCGCTTGGTCTTCACGTAAAGTTTCTAGTTCAACTCCTATTTTAGCTAAGTGTAAACGTGCAACTTTTTCATCTAAATGTTTTGGCAACATATAAACTTCATTCTTATAAGCTTCTCTATTATTCCAAAGTTCTAATTGAGCCAATGTTTGGTTAGTAAATGAATTACTCATCACAAAACTTGGGTGACCTGTAGCACAACCTAAATTAACTAAACGTCCTTCAGCTAAAACAACAATATCTTTTCCGTTAATATTATATTTATCAACTTGTGGCTTAATAGTATCTTTTGTATTTCCGTGATTTTTATTTAACCAAGCCATATCAATTTCATTATCAAAATGCCCAATATTACATACAATTACTTTATCTTTCATTGCTTCGAAATGATGACCTTGAATAATATCTTTATTTCCTGTAGTAGTAATAATAATATCAGAATTACCAACAACAGTTTCTAATCTCTTCACTTCAAAACCATCCATTGCAGCTTGTAATGCACAAATAGGATCTATTTCTGTTACAGTTACAATAGAACCTGCTCCTTTAAAAGAAGCTGCAGTTCCTTTACCAACATCACCATAACCACAAACTGTTACACGTTTTCCTGCTAACATAATATCTGTTGCTCTTCTAATAGCATCAACAGCACTTTCTCTACATCCGTATTTATTATCAAATTTAGATTTAGTAACGGAATCATTTACGTTAATTGCTGGCATTGGTAATGTTCCCGCCTTCATTCTGTCGTATAAACGGTGAACTCCTGTAGTAGTTTCTTCAGATAAACCATTAATTCCTGCAGCTAATTCAGGATATCTATCTAACACCATATTTGTTAAATCTCCACCATCATCTAAAATTAAGTTTAATGGCTTTTTCTCTTCTCCAAAAAATAATGTTTGCTCAATACACCAGTCAAATTCTTCTTCACTTAAACCTTTCCATGCGTATACTGATACTCCTGCAGCAGCAATTGCCGCAGCAGCTTGATCTTGTGTAGAGAAAATATTACAAGAACTCCAAGTTACCTCAGCACCTAAATCTACTAAAGTTTCAATTAAAACAGCAGTTTGAATTGTCATATGCAAACAACCAGCTATTCTTGCTCCAGCCAAAGGCTTTTGTCCTTTATATTCTTCTCTTAAACTCATTAAACCTGGCATTTCTGCTTCAGCTAATTCAATTTCTTTTCGTCCCCAATCTGCAAGATTGATGTCTTTTACCTTATATTTTACGTAAGTTGATGTTTCTGAACTCATATTTATTAAATTTGTAATGTTATTTAAAACAAGTTTAAATAATGTTTTAAAGTTTTGCAAAAGTACAAAATACATTTTAGATTATAAATGCCTTTATATAAAACAATTAAACCAAATAAGCACACAACAATATATGTGTGGAAAATTGAAGCTTCGCTTTGTGAACTTTCAAAAGAAATTGAATTAAATGAAAGAAGTAAAAAAAGATTGCTCTCAATGAAAAGTAAACTGCACCAACGTGGTTTTTTAAGCGTTAGACATTTACTTCGTGAAGCTGGTTATACTGACTTTGATTTATACTATAATGAAAATGGAAAACCGCATTTAAAAGATGGAAAAAATATTTCCATAACACACTCATTTAATTTTTCAGCAATTATAATTAGTGATTCCGAAGTTGGTATTGACATAGAAATGAATAGAGAAAAAATAAAAATTATTCAACATAAATTTGTCAATTTTGAAAGTGGTTTTATTCATCAAGATGATGATTACATTCAACAATTAACTGTAATTTGGGGAGCAAAAGAAAGTTTGTATAAAATTTATCCGCACGGTGGATTGACTTTTAAAAATGATATTGACATTAATTCATTCCAAATAATAGACAAAAAAACTACTGGATTTATAAAAGCCGAAGACTGGCAAAAAAGTTACAACATTTACTTTGAGCAGGTTGAGAATTTCACTTTAGTTTATGCTATAGATCCTTTATCTAATGACTAAAAATATTTTAGCCAGCTATACAGGAATCTTCAAAAAAATAACTAACAAATACTTATTATAACGGAGTAAATTTGGGAGTAATTGACACTGCTTTTGAAAAATATATAATATAATTATGAACGATTTGTTTAACACCTTATTTGGCCAATACAGTAATTATGAAACTATTGATATTGCACTTGAAATAATAGCTGTAATATTTGGATTTCTATCCGTTTGGTATTCCAAAAACAATAAAATATGGGTGTTTCCAACAGGTATGGTAAGTACAATAATATTTGTGTATTTATTGCTAAAATGGGGATTACTTGGTGACATGATGATTAACGCTTACTATTTTATAATGAGTGTTTATGGTTGGTATATTTGGACCAGAAAAGTTGATGCTTCTCACAATACTCTTATTTCTAAAACTACAAAAAAAGAAAAAATAACATCGGTATTTATATTTATTTCAACATTACTTTTTGTATTTATTGTTTATAAAAGTTTTGATAAATGGACCAGTTGGGTTGCCTATGTTGATACTATTACAACAGCCATATTTTTTGTAGGGATGTGGTTAATGGCAAAAAGAAAACTTGAAAACTGGACATATTGGATTATTGGAGACCTAATTTCTGCTCCTTTATATTTCTATAAAGGTTTTACATTTACAAGTTTTCAATATCTTATATTTACAATAATTGCAATTTCAGGTTATTTATCATGGAGAAAGATCTTAAACAAAAATCAACTAACATCATAAAAATAGTTTTATTTGGTCCAGAAAGCACCGGTAAAACAACAATTTCAAGAAAATTAGCTCGTCATTATCATACTGTTTGGGTGCAGGAATATGCACGTGAATATTTACAAAAAAAATGGAATAACAAACGTAAATTATGCGAAAGCAGTGATCAACTTCCAATTGCCTTTGGACAAATGAAATTAGAAAATAAACTTTCTAAAAAGGCTGATAAAGTGCAAATATGCGATACTGATCTCTTGGAAACTGTTGTTTATTTTGAAAATTATTACGAAAAATCGATTGATCCCAAATTAAAAGAAGCTGCATTAAAAAATCATTATGATTTGTATTTATTAACTTATATTGATACACCTTGGGAAGCTGACGACATTAGAGAAAACCCTCATCAACGAAAAGAAATGTTTAACATTTTTGAAGCTACATTAATAAAATACAACAAACCATATATTTTACTAAAAGGTGATTTAAATACGCGTTTAAAGACTGCCATTAAAGAAATTGATCAACTTTTAAAAGAAAAAGCACAACTTCAAAACTCTACAAAATAAATTAGTTTGGACACTAAAAAAATCATACAAGAACTAGAATTTAAAGCCGTTAGAAGTAGCGGAGCTGGAGGACAACATGTTAATAAAGTTTCTTCAAAAATCGAACTCTTCTTTAATATTGAAAATTCTAATGGTTTAACTTCTGAAGAAAAAGAAATTCTTGAAAAAAAATTAGGTCATAAAATCTCTAAAGAAAACGTACTTATATTAACTTGTTCAGAAAGTAGAAGTCAGCATAAAAATAAAGATCTAGTTATAAAAAAACTATTCGATTTACTTAAAAAAAGCTTGCTAAAACCTAAAAAAAGGAAGCCCACAAAACCAAGTAAATCAAGCATAAAAAAACGTTTAGAAAAAAAGAAAAAACACGCTTTTAAAAAGGCTTATAGAAAGAAGCCTAATTTTGAATAAAATATTTTTTGCTTTTTTCTAAAATTTATTTGTAATATTGCACCATCTCAAAAGGGGTGCCGAAAACGGCTGAGATCAAACCCATTGAACCTGAACAGGTAATGCTGTTAAGGGAAGATAAAAGCACAATAGTGCTGTGGTAAACAGTTAATTATTCAAATCATCGATTAATTACCTCTTTTTACATCGTTTTATTTTATAAAAAATGAAACAATTTTTAAAACAGAACCTTAAAAAAGCAAAGATACTAGTAGCTTTTTTAATTATTTCAAACAATGTATTTGCACAAGAACAATTTACTATTTATGGAAAAGTAGTTGACAAGCAAGAACCAATTCCTGGAGCCAGTATTTTAGTTAAAGGAACTAACCTAGGTACTTCCAGTGACTTTGATGGGAATTTTAGCCTATCACTTAAAAAAGGTGAATACACATTAATTGTTAAAGCTTTAAGTGAACCTAAAGAAGTTGTAGTTAACTTAAACAAAAACACTTCTATAACTGTAGACTTATCAAATAGTTTTGTAAAATTAGATGAAGTTTTAGTATCTGCTGTTAGAGTTAAATCAACATCTCCAGTTACACACAGTAACATAACAAAAGAAGATTTAGAAAATCGTAATTTAGGACAAGATATTCCTGTTCTATTAAATTACTTACCTTCTGTTACAAGTTCTTCAGATGCAGGTGCTGGTGTTGGTTATACGTATATTAGAGTACGTGGTTCTGACGCTACAAGAATTAACGTTACGTTAAATGGAATACCTTATAATGATACGGAAAGTCAAGGTACATTTTGGGTAAATTTAGGTGATTTTACATCCTCAACTCAAAGTATTCAATTGCAACGTGGTATTGGAACTTCTACAAATGGTGCTGGTGCTTTTGGAGCCAGTTTAAACTTGCTAACCGATGCTATTTCAGAGAATTCTTACGGAGAAATAAGTAGCGCAATAGGATCTTACAACACCTATAAAAATACAGTTAAATTTAGCACTGGAAAAATTAATGATCACATTGAAATTGCAGGTCGTCTTTCAAAAATTAGTTCTGATGGATACGTAGATAGAGCCTCTTCTGATCTAAAGTCATACTTTTTACAAGGTTCTTATGTAGACGATAATACATTAATTAAGGCCATAATTTTTGGTAATAAAGAAAAAACTTACCAAGCTTGGTATGGTTTAAGTAAAGAAGAACTAAAAGAGGATAGAAGACAGAACCCTTACACTTATGATAATGAAACTGATAATTACTGGCAAGATCATTATCAATTACATTGGAACGAGAAATTAAACGAAAATTGGTCAACAAATCTAGGACTAAATTATACTAAAGGAAAAGGATATTTTGAGCAATCTAAAGAAGGTAGTGCGGTATCAAAATACAATAATATTGTAGAAGCTACTGGAGTAGATTGGTATGGAACACCGGCTACTGATTTAATTGTGAGAAGATGGTTAGATAATGATTTTTATGTCTTAAATTTTAATACAAATTACAAAAAAGAAGGTTACGAAGTTATTACTGGGGTTTCAGCAAGTAATTATAAAGGAGACCATTTTGGAGAAGTAATTTGGGCAAGAAAATTTGCTGATGATGCAAACGTAAGAGATCGTTATTATTTTAGTGACGCTACAAAAAACGAATTTAGTATTTACTCTAAAGCATCATTTAAACTAAATGAAAATTTAAGTGGATTAGTTGATTTACAAGGAAGATTTGTTAATTATAAAACTGATGGATTAACGTCAGCCAGAGATAATTTAAACATTGATAAATCTTATAGTTTTTTCAACCCTAAGTTTGGTTTAACTTACAAAATAAACAATATAAACAGTATTTACACTTCTTTTGCTAGAGCAAATAGAGAACCTAATAGAGATGATTTTAAAAATGGTTCTAATGTTAAAAATGAAACATTAAATGATTTTGAATTAGGTTGGCGTTTAAATAATAAAACTATTAGCTTAAATACAAACATGTATTATATGCAATACAAAAATCAATTAATTCAAACTGGAGGATTAAATGATGTTGGAGACTATTTAAGAGAAAATATTGAAGACAGTTATAGACTTGGCTTGGAGATTGATGCCAACATTAAAATCTCTAATAAGCTCTCTATTAGTCCAAACTTTACGTTAAGTTCTAATAAAATTAAAAACTTTATTCTAGAAAGAGATGATGTTACCGAAAATATTGGAACAACTAATATTGCATTTTCTCCAAATATTATTTCAGGAAACTCCATAAACTACCAACCAATTAAAAATTTAACTATTAACTTTTTATCAAAATTTGTAGGTGAACAATACCTGAGCAATACAGATACTAAAACCTCAAAATTAGATAGTTATTTTACAAGTGATCTAAATTTAACCTATAAAATAAATCCAAAATCAATATTTAAATCAATTGTATTTTCTGGAGTTATAAACAATGTATTCAATAAAGAATATGTAGATAGAGGATATACTTTTTTAGATAATTGGTCTACTCCTGGAAATTCATTTGAAGTTCAAGGATATTATCCACAAGCTACAAGAAACTTTTTAATAGGAGCAACTTTTAAGTTTTGATAAAAAATTACTATGAAGAAGAAGAAACCTGAACATTAATTTTGTTCAGGTTTTTTTTATTATTTCCAAAAGACATCGCTTAAATTATCTTGAAATTTTTCAACCCTATGAAACTTTTCAATCATTTCAAGTTCTTCTTTATTTGCTTTACTTTGAATTTCATTAAATAAAATACGCTCCTCAAAACGGACATGAGATTTTAATTGCACTTGAATCTCTTTCAATGAATTTTCAATATTATAAGTATCTGTAAATAAATTCAATAACAATTTATGCTGATCCAACGCTTTAATTATAAGTTCATGATTACTACCTAAAATAGGAAAAACATATTTTTCTTCTAGTTGAAAATGTTCCAAAATATGAGTATTATAAAACCAATCAACATATTTTTTTATTCTCTCTGTTGCGACTCCTTTTGAAAATCCTTTTTGAATTTTTAAACAAAGTGATAATGCTTGATAATGATCTTTTGAATATTCTTGTAAAGAATGATGTCTTTTTATTCCCATACTAATCTATATTTCCCTTAATATACAATTAAATTCATTTAAGAATATTACACACAATCTATTTAATAGTAATTACATTTAAATTTTAAAAAATAAAACTTTTTATAATTCCTTATACCTCTACACCTTTTAGAATTAAAGAAGACATCTTTCTGTCTGTTTTTTCAAAACTATAGGCATTTGCTCCAACCAATGTCCAGGCCTGGTGATAATAATGCATATCCGAAGGCTCAATAACTCCTATTTTTAGTGCAGGATCTTTCTTTTTTAACATTGAGGAAACCTTAATCCCTGCTGTTTCACCTCCTATTACGATTACTTGAAAATGTTTTAACATAGGTAAGTATATTATTAAAATTTGTAATTATATAATTAAGAAAATTATATAAAAAAACCTATTTAGTGTGACTTAAATCACTCTAAATAGGTTTTAACAAAATTTTAATTTTTCTATTCTTTTAAATCACAAGTATTCACCTTAAAAATTGAATATAATGGACATTTCCCTACCAATGTAGTTATTAATAATATCGCTGAAATGATATATAGTAAAACTTTTAACCAAGTAGTTTCAATATCAGTTGATAAAGCAAAATACCCTATTGCTACTCCTAAAATCATTCTAACTATTCTATCTGTACTTCCTAAATTTAATTTCATAATTTATTCAGATTTTGATGTCATTCTTCCCGTAGCGCAACTTACAAAAGATTTAGCCTTATGAATTAGTGTATTTGCATCTCCAATTTCAGGATAACCCATTTCAGATAATTTTTGTTTAACAGTGTCTAAGACAACTTCGTTGTCAATATCAACAATCACCATTGAAGTTTCTAACTCAACATTAACCGTTTTAACACCTTCAATTCCTTCCAACCCTTTTTTTATGGAACTCACACATCCGCCACACTTTAAGTTTACTATTTCTATAATTTTTTTCATTATTATTAAATTTTAAATCAATTAATTAGTCGTGTTTAGGAATGTCCCTTTACAACTATCTTCATGACTTTCAAATTTAACTTAAAAAAATTAAAAATTTGAAACAAAAAGAAGGATCTCATAAATTTAACCATTCTTGTAGGTTCTGTTCCATAAGACATATTGCTATATGGAATATTTTTATTTAAACTTTCACTCATAACTTAAAATTTTATTCAGGAATTAACCACCAAAATGGTTTTGCTTTTGCTTTGTAAATAAACATATAATGCATAAATAACTTCATCCAATGACCGGCTGTTCCTACAACTCCAACTGTATCATTTATATCTCTTCCCCATTTAGGATATTTCTCCCAGTCTTGCACTATGGGATTTACGGTCATAACTGCCGCTTGTCCCTTACGAATTCCATAACCTGCAGAAACAATACATGCCGCACCCATTTTAGCCATTGAAGCCTCATGAGGGTGGTCTGTTTTTCCCGTTTTTATTTGATGAATAATATTTTGGGCTACTATTTTACCAATTACTCCAGAAGGCATTCCTGTACGTGGTGGAGTTGGAAATATTTTTGTGCCATTTGGGCTTTGCATTGGCTTAGACATTGAGTGTGGTGGTGCAAATGCAATACCTGCTGCATATATATTTTTATATTCCACACTTTGATATATTAAAGGCCAATCTTTTGCTTTCCATTCTTCATATGGTTTTGTAGTATAATCTGCATCTACTTTCATCATTCCATTCCCTGCAAAAACATCACTACTAATATCATTTCCATGTTTCCCATACGCTTTCATTCCTGCTCCAGCAAAACCTGGGATTAACATTGCAAAATCAAATTCTTGAGTTTTCAATTCTCCTTCCAAATTTTCATAATGCACAATTCCTTTTTCAACTTTTGAAACTCCAGCCTGTTTAATCCAACGAATGCCATATTCTTTTAAGAGAGATTCTGTAAATATTTTAGTTGGTGTTATATAGCCATTACGTTTTACATAGGCTCCACCCATTCCAAAATCCCCTAATTCATATTCATTGGTAATCCACCATAAATCAGCTAAATGATTTAATTTTCTTTTATTTACCTCAAACGCAATATTTAGGATATACTCAAAAGCTGCTCCTTGACAAGTTGCCAAAGGGTGCCCGGTACCCACTAAAAAAGTTTGTTTCTCACCATTCTCCATTTTTTTAAATGACTCTTGTAAATTACTCCAAGCATTTGCAGCGTGATCATAAGTACAAACAGATTGTGTGAATTTTTTAGGCCCTAAACCTTCAGTGGCTTCAAAATTTAATTTTGGTCCAGTTGCATTTATTAAATAATCATATGTTACTTTTTCAACTACATCTTTCTGTTCTTCAGAAACATATTTAATAGTTACAAAACCCTTCTCATTTTCAGCATCACCTTCCGGATTAATTGAAACTCCCAATGCTTGCTTATAATCTACTCCTAATTTTTTATAAACTGGCGCCAATTTAAACTTCACCTGATCCGGAGTCATTAAACCTACTCCTACCCAAATATTGGAAGGAACCCATTGAAAATTACTATTGGGAGAAACTATCACAACTTCATGTCCCTTTTTTAAGTATTTACTTAAATAAGAAACCGCTGTATGCCCCGAAATTCCAGCTCCTAAAACAACAACTTTAGCCATAATTTATTTATTAAACGTTATACTCCATACTCCTCTAATATCACCTTCACTATATCCTGTAGCAATATCAAACGGATATATTGATTTTATAATTGAATCTGTTTTAATTGACATTGTTTCATTTACTTTTCCATGGCATGTTAAACATTTAGCTTGAATTTTAATTGGAGCATAAAAATGTTTATTATTATCGGCATCAATTTCAATAACCGGATTTATTTCTTTATTATGAGATTTAAGATCTTTATACATTTCAATAATTTCTAACTCTCTAATTGTAGGTTCAATCTTACAACTCCTTAATTGATCAGATGATCTTTTAATTATAGCATTGTGCTCTTTGGAAAGTTTTGCTAAAATGTTTCTTGCTTCTTCTTTACAAAAAGGAACTGCTTTAGCTGTTCCTCCTTCCTTCATTTGAGTCATTAAATTAGCATTTAACTCATTAAAAGAAGCTTGAGCAATTGCTTTTCCTTTTGTGGTATACTCTTGTTTTTCTTTTTCTGAAAAACCGCTATCGCAAGCAACTAAACTTATAAGGAAAGAAAATAATAGTACTTTATTTAACATCTTATTTAACTATTTTTAATTTATTTTTAAACCAATTAGTAATCCCTCCATTCAAATCATAAATTTCAGTAAACCCAATCTTTGCCATTTTTCTTGAAGCTGCAGAAGTTCTATTACCCGATCGGCAATAAATAAATATTGGTTCTGAAGTTTTGTATATTGAAACCTTCTCTAAAAAGTCTTTATCATACATATTTATATTTACAGCTCCTTCAATATGACCTTGTTTAAATTCAAGCGGAGTTCTTATATCAATCAATGTGTTATTTTCTAATTTATTTTTAAACTCTAGAGGTGTTACAAGATTAATTTCCCCACTTTGAGTGACTGTTTTTTTTGGTTGTGAATTTGTACAACTTAAACTTACAGTAACAAGAAAAAGTAATATTGTTAATTTCAAATATATTTTCATTTTATTCATTTTATACAAAGGTAGTTTACACAGTATATGTTCTAGTAACTAAAGTTACTAAAATAAAAAAAAGGGAGTTATATAACTCCCTTTTTTTTATTTTAGTAATTAAGAACATTTATAATAATGTAGTAGGACATACGTAATCTGTAAGTTTTACTCCTGTATCTTTTATATCTTTAAACCCACCTCTTACATCCGTTACATTTTTAACACCATTGGCCATAAAAATAGATGCGGCAATTAAAGATCTATAACCACTTGCACAATGCAATGTATACGCCTTATTAGTATTAATTTCTACAAAATTAGAATGAATAGTATCTAAAGGAAAATTCTCAACCCCTTCTACATGCTCCGACAAATATTCAGACTCTTTTCTTACATCTAATGGAGCTTCTATTTTCCCAGCTTTTAACTTATTTGCAAATTCAACTGCAGAAATAGAATTAATTTTATCAACTTCGTGGCCAGCTGCTATCCAAGAATGAATTCCTCCTCTTAAATAACCCAAAGTATTATCATACCCTACTCGTGAAAACCGAGTAACAACTTCATGCTCTCTTCCTTCTTCTGCAATAAAAATTATTTTTTGATTAATATTTTTTATTAATCCACCAACCCAAGGGGCAAAACCACCTTCAACTCCTATATACCAAGCTCCTGGAACAGTTCCTTCTTCTGTAAAAATTTCTTTTGCTCTTGTATCAATAACCAAAACATCGTCCAGCAGGCTCATTTCTTTAAACGAATCAGCGTCAATTGGAGTTGTTCCTCTTGCTAAAATAGCATCAATCCCTAGATTTATTCCTTTATTCATTCTAACATTATTTCCAAAGTACTGTGGTGCAGGTTTTAAACCTTTAGTTACTTCTTCAATAAATTCTTCTTTTGTCATGTCTGCTCTTAAAGCATAATTTGTTTTCTTTTGATTTCCTAGTGTATCAAATGTTTCTGAACTCATGTTTTTACCACAAGCTGAACCCGCTCCATGGTTTGGATAAACTATTGTATCATCAGGAAGAATCATTATTTTATTTCTTAATGACTCAAACAAATGTCCTGCTAAATCTTCTTGAGTTAAATCTGATTTCACCGCCAAATCTGGTCTTCCTACATCTCCAATAAATAAACAATCACCTGTAAACACATATGGAGTTTTTCCTTTTTCATCAATTAATAAATATGAAGAAGATTCCATAGTATGCCCTGGTGTATGTAATAGTTGAAGCGTAAGATTTCCTATCTTAAACTTTTCACCATCAACAGCTTGATGAATTTTGTAATTAGGTTTTGCATTAGGACCAAAAACAATAGTTGCTCCTGTTTTTTTTGCTAAATCAACCTGTCCAGAAACAAAATCAGCATGAAAGTGTGTTAAAAACACATATTTAATTTTAACTCCATCTGCTTTCGCCATTTCTATATATGGTTCCGTTTCTCTTAAAGGATCAATAATTGCTGCTTCTCCATTTGAGTGGATATAGTAAGCCATTTCAGCCAAGCAGCCCGTAAATAATTGTTCTACTTTCATAATTATCTGATTTTATATTAATTATAACTAGTTGTATTATCTCAAAGCTACAAGATTCTTTATGCTTTTTTGTAACTCAGATTACATAATAATCAAACTTTTAGTTTCCTTAATGGTTTGTTTGTTTAATATATTTAGAATATTTAGGTTCAATATTCATATCTTTTTTACGTTTCTCAAAATTATTAACAGCCTCATGAATACCCATAAAGCAATTGATATATCCAATTTTACTCATAATTCCACTTTTATCCAATACATCTCTAACTGGCCCTTTCATTCCGCTAAAAACAATTTCAACACCTACACTCTTATAGTGCTTAATTAAATCTTTTAACATATAAACTCCTGAACTATCAATACTGTTAATACTCTCTCCGTCTATTATTATTAGTTTTAATTTTTTTCCTTTTACTATAACAAATTCTTCTAATTTATCTTTAAAATAGGCTACGTTAGCAAAATAAATTTGAGCATCAAATCGTAAAATTAATATGTCTTCATTTATTTTTAAAAGACCATCAAACCTATCAACGTTTCTATAAAAATGGGTATTAGGAATTTGTCCTAAAATTGCAACATGAGGTTTTGCACTTCTATAAATTAACATTGCTAAAGAAAGAATAATACCTATTAAAACCCCTTCCTTTATCCCAATAGTTGCAGTAACTATTAAGGTTATATTTAAAATTACTAATTCTCTTTTTGAATATCTTAACAATTGTTTTGGCACAGAAAAGTCCAACAAACTATAAACTGCTACAACAATTATTGCTCCTAAAACAGCCTTTGGTAAATAAAAGAAAACAGGTGTTAAAAACAGTAATGTTATTCCTACAATTAAACTAGAAATTATAGCAGCTAAAGGTGTTTTTGCCCCCGCTTGGTTATTAACAGCTGTTCTTGCCAAGCCCCCTGTTGATGGATATGATTGAAAAAAAGACCCTACAATATTCCCTAAACCTATGGCTATTAATTCTTGATTGGGATTTACCTTATAATTATTATGTTTTAATTCAATTGCCTTTGCTACTGAAATAGCTTCTAAAAAAGCAATAAAAGATAGAGTTAATGCAATAGGAAATAATTCAATCAGTGTATTTTTTTCAAATTTAGGAATAGTAAATTCAGGCAATCCTTTTGGAATATCTCCCAATATTTGAACTCCTAATTGTTCTAAATGAAATACTCTAACCAATACAATTCCTAAAACCACAACTACTAAGGCGGAAGGAATTTTAGTTTTCAAGCGTTTTAAAAAAATCAAAATAAATATTGAACCTACACCTATTGCAAAAGTAATCCAATTTATTCCTTTAACCTGTTGAAATACGTCAAGAGCTAATGTCTGAATTTTATTATCTCGCATTATTGGAACACCCAATAAATGTTTTAATTGATTTAAACCAATAATTAATGCTGCCGCTGATGTGAATCCACTTATAACTGGTCTTGATAAAAAATTAACTAAAAAACCCAATTTAAAAAAGCCAAAAACAACTTGTAAAAACCCTATCATAAAAGCCAATAATATCGCAAATTCAATAAAATTTTCAGTACCTATTTGTGCTAAAGTTGCTACTCCAGATGCAACAATTAAAGAATCCATTGCTGCAGGACCAACTGCTAATTGACGTGACGTTCCAAAAATAGCATATGCAATTTGCGGAATCATTGCTGTGTATAACCCATAAATTGGAGGTAAACCAGCAATCATAGCATATGCAATTCCTTGAGGTATTAGCATAATTCCCACTGTTAATCCTGCCCCTAAATCACCTTTAAACCATTCTTTTTTATAATTTGGCAACCAATCAAGTATTGGTATATATTTTTTAAAATTCATCTTCTAAATTTTTATTTACATTCATTAAAAATTTTTGTAGAACATGTTGCGCAAATAGAAGGGTCTAATTTTTTATAAATAGAAGCTATTGCTGTATTTTTATCTTTAAAGAAATTTTTAGTTCCAATCGTTTCTATAAATCCCCCTTTTTTTAAAATATCTTGACTAATAATTTTCAATCCAACAAAATAAATGGCCCCACCTCTTTTTTCCCACTTTTGAGCTTCTTGTGATAACCATTCTGCACCCGCTAAATCAATAAAATTAATACCTGTTGAAATAATTAATAAATTTTTACTTTCGTCATTTTCATATAAATCTGCAAAAAAATCTGAAATTACTTCTATAGCTCCAAAATAAATAGAGCCATCAATTCTTATTATTTTTAATTGAGGACACTCTTTAGTTGTCTTATCTCTAATTTTATAAATAAACTTATTATTTATATTTTTTCCAAAAACGGCTATATGTGGTTGTGATGTTTTTTCTAAATAGAAAAATAATGATATTAAAATACCTGAGAATAGTGCTGTTTCCAATTGAAAAAATAATGTTCCTAGTAAAGTAACCGCTAAAACAATAAATTCCCTTTTACTACTTTTTATAATTTTTTTAATATGGTAAACATCTATTAAACTGTAACCAATCATTAAAATAATTCCTCCCATTGCAGGTTTTGGTAAATAAGAAGCATATTCCGCAAAAAACAGTACTACTATCATTAAACCTATTGCAGCAACTATTGCTGAAAATGGAGTTTTAGCTCCTGCTTGAAAATTTACACTTGATCTAGTAAATGAACCTGAACTAACATATGAAGAGAAAAAACTTGAAATGATATTTGTTAAACCTTGACCTATAAATTCTTGATTATTATCTAATTTTTGATGAGAATGAAGTGCTATTGATCTTCCTATAGAAACTGCCTCAACCAAACCAAGTAAAGCTAATATTACTGCACCTGAACTTAGCATATACATGTTTTCAAAATTAAAATCTGGAATTTCAAACGGTGGTAAATTAGATGGTACAAAACCAACAGTTTCAATACCTAAACTTTCACCTCCAATTAATAAAGTTATAACACTTCCCAAAATCATTGCTATTAGCATATGTAATTTTGAAATAACTTTAATAAATTTTTTTATAATTATTGCTACTAGTAATGTCCCCAAAGCAACCGCTAATACATAAAAATTAGTTTCCTCAATATGAGAAACTATATATTTTAATATTTGATAAAATGAACTCCCTAATGGAACTTTAATACCAAAAACGTGTTGTAATTGTTTTACAGCAATTAATATACCTGCACCTGCCGCAAAACCTATTACTACAGAATTTGAAACAAAATTCACCAATTTCCCCATCTTAGCCAATCCCATTAATAACTTAATGACTCCAGCCATAAATGAAATTAAAATCGCTAATGAAATATAAGCCTGTAATTCGGTTTCAGGGTTTACGTATTTACTAATTATTGCAAATAATACAATTGAACTTGTTGTTGTTGGTCCGGAAATTAAATGGTATGAAGATCCAAATAAAGCTGCAATAACTGGAGTAATCATTGCTGTATAAAAACCATAAACTGGAGGTAAACCTGCAATCATAGCAAATGCTACAGCCATAGGAATAACAACAATTGTTCCCGTTAATCCCGCTATTAAATCACTTTTCCATGTATTTTTTACAAGCGGTAACCAATTTAAAAAAGGAAATATCTTATTTAAACTCATATGTTGAAATTAAGAGTTTTAATTTACGTAAAAATACGATGATAAAAAACAAAGAATGTGATCCAAGTCACAATTAACTAAAATAACTCTCCTTGGGATTTCCCCTTGGTTCTTCCCAAATGTTTATAAGCTAACTCTGTTACTTCTCTTCCTCTTGGAGTTCTCATAATAAACCCTTGTTGAATTAAAAATGGCTCATAAACTTCTTCAATAGTTTCAGAATTTTCACTTACTGCTGTTGAAAGTGTACTTATTCCTACTGGACCACCTTTAAACTTATCAATAATAGTTGTTAAAATCTTATTATCCATTTCATCAAGACCATGGGCATCCACATTTAACGCATTTAATGCATATTTTGCTATTTCAATATTTATAGACCCATTTCCTTTTATCTGAGCAAAATCTCTAACTCTTCTAAGCAATGCATTTGCAATTCTTGGAGTTCCTCTACTTCTACCTGCAATTTCTATAGCTGACTCCATAGAGATTGGAACTTTTAAGATTGTAGCGCTTCGTTGCACTATTGTAGTTAACAGTTCTGTGTTATAATACTGTAATCTACTACTTATTCCAAAACGAGCTCTCATAGGAGCTGTTAATAACCCTGAACGCGTTGTTGCACCAATTAAAGTAAATGGTTCTAAATCTATTTGTACAGTTCTTGCATTTGGCCCAGATTCAATCATAATATCAATCCGATAATCTTCCATTGCAGAATACAAGTATTCTTCAACTATTGGACTTAACCTGTGAATTTCATCAATAAATAAAACATCTCGTTCACTTAGGTTAGTAAGCAGCCCTGCTAAATCACCTGGTTTATCTAAAACCGGACCCGAAGTTATTTTTAACCCAACTTCTAATTCATTTGAAAGTATATGAGCTAAAGTAGTTTTACCTAAACCTGGAGGACCATGAAACAATGTATGATCTAAAGCTTCTCCTCTTAAATTTGCAGCTTCAACAAATATCTTTAAATTCTCTAAAACCTGATCTTGACCAGTAAAATCTTCAAAACTTAAAGGCCTTAATTTTTTTTCAACATCCAATTCCTCGGAAGAGAAATGTTCTTTTTCTGGATTTAGGTTTTCGTTCATATAAACAAAGATAGTTGAAATAAAAAACCTTTCTAAAATATTAGAAAGGTTTTAATTATATATGTTTTTGAAATTAAGATTCTTCTTCTCCTTCTTTTAAAGGTGTAATTTGAGTAACATAATCTTCCTCTTGTCCTGGTTTACTATAATCATAAGCCCAACGGTGTACTTCAGGAATTTTACCTGGCCAATTTCCATGTACATGTTCAATTGGAGTTGTCCATTCTAAAGTATTAGCCTTCCAAGGATTTTGAGTTGCTTTTTTCCCTTTATAAATACTAATAAAGAAATTCGCTAAGAAAATTATTTGAGCAGCACCTCCCATAATTGCAAACATTGTAATTACAATATTTACATCTGCAACATCATCAAACAAAGGAAAAGCTGTATTAGAATAATATCTACGTGGTAAACCTGCTAAACCAACAAAATGCATTGGGAAGAAAACCCCATAAGCAGCAACAACAGTTATCCAAAAATGCCAATAACCTAATGTTTTATTCATCATTCTACCATACATTTTAGGAAACCAGTGATATACCCCAGCAAACATTCCATAAATTGCAGATACCCCCATTACTAAATGGAAATGAGCAACCACAAAATATGTATCATGCACATTAATATCTAAAGCGCTATCTCCAAGAACAATACCTGTTAAACCACCAGAAATAAATGTTGAAACAAATCCAATTGAAAAGAGCATTGCTGTATTCATTTGAATGTTTCCTTTCCACATGGTCGTTATCCAGTTAAAGGCTTTTACAGCTGAAGGAATTGCAATTAATAATGTTGTAAATGTAAATACAGAACCTAAAAATGGATTCATACCTGAAACAAACATATGGTGTCCCCATACAATTGTAGATAAAAATGCAATTGCTATAATAGAACCAATCATAGCTCTATACCCAAAAATTGGTTTACGCGAGTTACACGCAATAACTTCTGAAACAATTCCCATTGCAGGTAGTATAACTATATAAACTTCAGGGTGTCCTAAAAACCAAAATAAGTGTTCAAATAAAACTGGTGAACCTCCTTGATAATGCAATACTTCTCCTTGAATAAATATGTCTGATAAATAAAATGATGTACCAAAACTTCTATCGAAAATTAACAATAGAGCTGCAGACAACAATACTGGAAAAGAAACTACACCAATAATAGCGGTAACAAAAAATGCCCAGATTGTTAATGGTAACCTCGTCATTTTCATTCCAACGGTTCTTAAATTTAAAACAGTTACAATATAATTTAATGCTCCCATTAATGAAGATGCAATAAAAATTGCCATAGAAATTAACCAAAGAGTCATTCCCATTCCTGAACCAGGAATTGCTTGAGGTAGCGCACTTAAAGGTGGGTAGATTGTCCAACCTGCAGAAGCCGGTCCAGCTTCAACAAATAAAGAAATTACCATTATTATACTTGATAAAAAGAATAACCAATAAGACACCATATTTAAAAATCCGGATGCCATATCTCTAGCTCCAATTTGCAATGGAATCAATAAATTACTAAATGTTCCACTCAAACCTGCAGTTAACACGAAAAACACCATAATGGTACCGTGAATAGTAACTATTGCAAGGTAGATGTCTGGTGACATAACACCTCCATCTTGATGATGACCTAAAAAAGCTTCAATTATTGAAAATGATTTTTCTGGCCAGGCTATTTGTAAACGAAATAACATAGACATAAAAACTCCAATTACCCCCATGAAAATACCTGTTACCAAATATTGTTTAGAGATCATTTTATGATCAGTACTAAAAACGTACTTTGTTATAAAAGTTTCTTTATGATGATGATCTGACATATTTTATTTTTTTAGTAAAGTAGTAAGTAGTTAGTTTTATTGAACAACTTGTGCCATAGTTTTTTGACTATTTAACCAAGTGTTAAATTGAGATTCCTCTTCAACAACAATTTTCATTTGCATGTTATAATGTGAAGAACCACAAATTTTATTACATAATAACAAATAATCAAACTCATAAGGATCTTCTCCTTTTTCAGTTCTAATTTTATTTATATTATTAACTTTAGTAATCGTTTTTTCATTCAATCTCATTTCTTCAGTAGTTAATGAAGGCGTGAATGCAAATTGTGTAACCATTCCAGGAACACAATTCATTTGAGCTCTAAAATGAGGCATAAATGCAGAGTGCAATACATCTTGAGAACGAAATTTAAAAATAACTTTACGTCCTTTTGGTAAATGTAATTCTCTAGTAGGAATGTCATCCAAAGCATTTTTATCAGTCATATCAACACCCATAGTGTTAATACCTTTTATATTTCTAACATTAGCTAAACCAAGTTCATTGTCTTCACCCGCATATCTGGCCTCCCACTGGAACTGTTTTGCATATACTTCAACAATAAGTGGATCTTCTGCATCTGATGCATCCATTACATCTATCCAAACAGATAAACCATAAAGCACTAGTCCTGCAAGTACTACAGCAGGAATAATAGTCCAAATCATTTCTAATTTGTGGCTATCCGCATAAAATAATGCCTTTCTACCATTTACTCCTCTATATTTAAAAGCAAAATAGAATAGTAAAAATTGAGTTATTGCTTGAACAACTAGAATTAAGATCATTGTAACGGCGTACAACGTATCATATCTTTCACCTTCAACTGAGGCAGCATCTGGTAATAGAATTGATGAATATTTTACAAAACAAAATATCATCAATCCATAAAAGAAAATTCCAAAAACTGCAAATAAAACTCCTTGCGTATTGTTATCTTTTTCAGTTGCAATAACCCCTTTTAATTTGAGAATACTCGCAACTTGCCATATGGCTACGGCAATAACTATTGCCAGTAAAATATAAAGTAATGCTGTCATTTGTTGATTTTGATTTTTTTAGTGGTGTCAAATATAAAAAAAATCCTGAATTTATAACAATTCAGGACTTTTTTATAAGTGTTTTTTCAATTTTAATAGTGAAATTGTTCGCTTTCTTTAATAAATGGATTTCCTTTCGCTAAAAGTGGTGCTTTTGTTAAGGTTGTGAATACTACATATATAAATAATCCTAACACTAACATTACTGAACTTATTTCTGAAATTCCAATGAACCATTGATCACCTACAGTTGCCGGCATAACCATTACAAAAATGTCTATGTAATGACCAATTAATATAATTATTCCTGTACAAACTATAAACCAGTTTACACGTTTAAAATCACTATTCATTAAAACTAATAAAGGAAAAACAAAATTCAAAACAACCATTCCTAAAAATGGAATCTTATATTCATTAAATCTTGAAACAAAATATGTTACTTCTTCTGGAATATCAGCATACCATATTAACATAAATTGAGAGAACCATAAATATGTCCAGAAAATACTAAATCCAAACATAAACTTAGCTAAATCGTGTAAGTGACTATTATTTACAAATTCTAAATATCCTTTTCCTTTTAAATATATTGAAACTAGTGCTATTGTCGTAATTGCAGATACAATCATACTTGCAAATACATACCATCCAAACAATGTACTAAACCAATGTGGGTCTAAAGACATAATCCAATCCCAAGACATCATAGATTCTGAAACTAAGAAGAATACTAAGAACGCTGCTGAACTTTTGAATAATTTTATATAATTTTTATTATCACTAGCATTATCTTGAGCTAATGTTAACTTTCTTGAATATTGACGGTATAAAATCCATCCTGCAATATAAATTACAGCTCTTAATAAAAAGAAAGGTACATTTAAATATCCTGCCTTATTTTGAATTAACTCATCATTTGATACAACATCTGCATCCATCCATATAAATAAATGATTCATATGTAATGATGATAATACAAAAAAGACAAATAATAATACTGCTCCCACTGGTAAGTAACCTGTAATTGCTTCCATTACTCTAAATAATACAACTGGCCAACCTGCCTGAGATGCATGTTGAATTGCGTAAAAAGCTAATGTTGCCAATGATATCATAAAAAAGAAAAACAATGCAACATATAGTGCTGACCAAGGTTTATTTTTTAAATAATGATATGCATGTTCTGCATGTGTATCATCTGAATGAGCTTCAGCATGATTATCAGAATCGTGAGTTGTTGCTACTCCAGTATCTTCATGTGCATCATGACTTTCTTGCAACATAATTTTAACATCTTCTACTGAACTTGGTGTAGACAAAAAACCGTAAGCAACACCTAATAGACCTACAATCATTAAGGCAAATGAAAATGTTTTTAATTTACTTGAAAAGGTATACATATTAATAAATTCTATCTTAGTAAAAGTGTTATTTTAATAATTCTGCTCTAAGCTGTTGAACATACATCGTAACTTGCCAACGCTCTTTTGATGTTAATTGAGACGCATGAGATCCCATCATATTTCTACCATGCATTATAACATAGTGAATACTTCCTTCAGTTACATCTCTATCTTTATAATTAGGAACACCTAAAAACTTATCTCTTTTAACCAAGGTTCCATCACCAGCTCCCGTTTTTCCATGACAAGAAATACAGTAAATATTATACATTTTCTTACCATTCTCTAAATTAGTATCATTCACCTTTAAAGGATTTTTAGAGTCTAATTTTGCAGCTTCGTAACCTTCATTTGTATTCTCGTAATCATATGGTACTTGACCTCTTGCGATAGTTCCTTCAATAGGAGTTTGAGAAGTTAAACCATTTGCATAATTTGGATTAGGACTGTAAGTCTCATATCCAACCGATTTATACATATCAGGCATATATTGATAATTTGGCTTTGTCTTATCACCCCAACAAGATGATAATGTAAATATAAAAGCCAATGCTATTGTTATTTTTAAAATGTTTCTCATTTTAATTTTTACTTTTCAGTTACTTTAATTTCAACAGTTCCTGTGTTTTCTAAAAACGAAACTAATGATGCTACATTTCCTTCAACTAATACCTCCATAACAAACATGTCGTCAGTAGTTCTAGGATCAGGATTCTCTGCTTTTTTAAATGGCCATAATCTACTTCTCATATAAAAGGTAATAACCATTAAATGGGCAGCAAAAAATACGGTTAATTCAAACATAATTGGAACAAACGATGGCATATTTAAAAAGAAACTAAAACTTGGTTTCCCTCCAATATCTTGAGGCCATTGTTCAATCATCATATAATTCATCATCCAGATAGCAAATGAAAATCCAACACATCCGTACATAAATGCTGTAATTGCAATTCTGGTACCTTTTAAACCCATTGCTTTATCCAAACCGTGAACAGGAAATGGTGTATAAATTTCTTCAATATGATGTTTGGCTGCACGTACTTCTTTTACGGCATCCATTAGAACATCATCATCATTATACATTGCTTGTATTACTTTTGAGCTCATAATTACTCTTATTATTTTTTTAAGTTTTTAGCTTGCCCTGCCCAATCATCACGCTTTGCTCTACCTTTAAATGAATCTAATAAAGAATCTAATAAATCATATTCTTTATCTGTCATTTTACTCACTTGGTCAAAACTATAAATACCTATATTATTTAATATTCCTTCTAATTTAGGTCCTACACCACTTATTAATTTTAAATCATCAGCAGTTTGTGTAGCTTTATCAAATGCCCCTAAACTTCCTAATAAAACATTTTTTTGCTCACTAGTATTTTTAATAATTTCTTTCGTAGGCTTAACTGATTTTACAATTTTAGCTGGTGCTGGATTTTTACCTCCTGCATCTCTAAATAATTTGTAACTCTCTCCAGAAGCTTTCAATATAGATTTTACTTCAGCTTGAGCAATTACGGGGAATGTTCTTGCATATAATAAAAATAGCACAAAGAAAAATCCAATAGTTCCAACATATATACCAATATCAACAAATGTTGGAGAGAACATAGTCCAAGATGATGGTAAGTAATCTCTATGTAATGATGTTACTATAATTACAAATCTCTCAAACCACATTCCAATATTTACTACAATTGAAATAATAAATGAGAATGTAATACTTTGTCTTAATTTTTTAGACCACATAAATTGAGGAGAGAACACATTACAACTCATCATTAATAAATATGCCCACCAATAAGGTCCAGTAGCTCTATTTAAAAATGCATATTGTTCATATTCAACACCTGAATACCAAGCAATAAATAACTCCGTTATATAAGCACAACCTACTATAGAACCAGTAATCATAATTACTATGTTCATTAATTCAATATGTTGTTTTGTAATATATGCTTCTAAGTTTGATACCTTTCTCATAATAATAAGTAAGGTATTTACCATTGCAAATCCAGAGAATACCGCTCCAGCAACAAAATATGGAGGGAATATTGTTGTATGCCAACCAGGAATAACAGAGGTAGCAAAATCAAAAGATACAATTGTATGTACAGAAAGTACTAAAGGTGTAGCTAAACCTGCTAACACCAAAGAAACTTCTTCAAAACGTTGCCAGTCTTTTGCTCTACCTGTCCAACCAAAACTTAATAAACTATAAATTTTCTTTTGAAATGGTTTTACAGCTCTATCACGTAACATCGCAAAATCAGGTAATAAACCAGTCCACCAGAAAACAAGTGAAACAGATAAATAAGTTGAAATTGCAAATACATCCCATAATAAAGGAGAGTTAAAGTTTGTCCAAAGTGTTCCAAATTGATTTGGGATTGGTAATACAAAATGTGCATTCCACACACGTCCCATATGAATTACTGGAAATAAACCTGCTTGAACCACTGAGAAAATTGTCATTGCTTCAGCAGAACGGTTAATACCCATTCTCCATTTTTGACGGAATAACAACAATACAGCGGAAATTAATGTACCGGCGTGACCAATACCTACCCACCATACAAAGTTGGTTATATCCCAGGCCCAACCCACGGTTTTATTTAAACCCCAAACTCCAATTCCTGTTCCAATAGTGTACATAATTGAACCAACACCCCAAAGGAATGCTAAAAGTGCAATTGTAAAAACTGTCCACCATAATTTATTTGCTTTACCTTCAACTGGGGCTGCTACTTCAACAGTAATGTCATGGTAGCTTTTATTCCCAACAATTAACGGTCTTCTAATAGGTGCTTCGTAATGAGACGACATAATCTAATCTAATTATTATCTTTTATTAATATTTTTTATGCTTCCTTAGTATTTCTAACTTTTACATGATAAACCACATTTGGTTTTGTGCCAATATGCTCTAGTAAATGATATGCTCTTTTATCTTCTGCTAAACTTGCTACAGTATCTTCTTTCTTATTTACATCACCAAACACCATCGCTCCAGTTGAACAAGCATTTGAACATGCTGTTTCAAACTCATTTGTATTAACAGGTCTTCCTTCTTTTTTAGCTTTTAGAATTGTTGCCTGTGTCATTTGAATACACATTGAGCATTTCTCCATTACACCACGAGAACGAACAGTAACATCTGGGTTTAAAACCATTTTACCTAAATCATCATTCATATTGTAATCAAACTCACTATTATTAGGATACTCGAACCAGTTAAATCTACGTACTTTATATGGACAGTTATTTGCACAATAACGAGTACCAACACATCTATTATACGCCATATGATTTTGACCTTGACGACCATGTGATGTAGCCGCTACAGGACAAACTGTCTCACAAGGTGCGTGATTACAGTGCTGACACATAACTGGTTGAAAGGCAACTGAAGGGTTATCAGAAGGATGTTCTAATTCCTCCATAGTTTTTTTGTAACCAAAAGGTCCCTCTCCTGTTTTTTCTTTCATCTCATTATCCCCCGCAAAGTCTTCTTCGTGAGAATAATATCTATCAATACGCAACCAGTGCATATCTCTTGATTTTCTAATTTCATCTTTTCCAACTACAGGTACATTGTTTTCAGCGTGACAAGCAACTACACAAGCACCACAACCTGTACAAGCATTTAAATCTATAGATAAATTAAAATGATGCCCTATTGATCTATCAAAAGAATCCCATAAATCTACTGTTGTAGCTTCTACTTCGTTATGGTCTAAAGAAACCATAGGAACTTTATTCCATTCTTTTGAATCTAAATTATTATAATCTTCAATAGTAGTTTCTTTAATAATATCACCCCTACCCATTAAAGTATTTTGTAATTGAACACAAGCATATTCATGCTCACCTTCTACAACTTTAATAGTTACATCTGGTTGGTAATTATTAAACCCTTTATAAAATTGGTAAGCATTCTTACCAGTTTGCATTTCAGTTTTTAAACCTTGTTTACGTCCGTAACCAAGAGCTATACCTAAAGAACCTTTAGCTTGCCCCGGTTGAATTAACGCAGGCAATACTTCTGAAATTCCGTTTACAGTAATTTCAACTAAGCTTCCGTTTAAACCTCCATTTGCAACATTATAATTTTCTACTCCTATTGCATCAGCATCAACTCTAGAAATAGTTAGGTAATTATCCCAAGAAGTTCTTGTTATTGGATCTGGCAATTCTTGTAACCAAGGATTGTTAGCCATTTGACCATCACCTAATCCTGTTTTTGTATATAATGAAAGCTCATATTCACTTCCTTTAATTTTACTTAATTCAGAACCTGCTTCATCAATATTAACTTCATTAAAAACAACTTCTTCTTGCTCTGTAACTTCTGCAGTAAAAACACCATCGTGTAAAGCTTGATTCCAAGACTTACCTCCTAAAATATCTGTATTCCAAGATTCTTTTAAGAAATCATAATAGCTAACCGAGCTTCCAGTCCATTTTAACAATGACTCTTGAAACTGACGCGTATTAAATAATGGTTTTATTGTTGGCTGAGTTAAACTGTAACTACCTTTTTTGATAACTACATCTCCCCAAGATTCTAAGTAATGTGGAGTTGCCAAAGCATATTGAACCACATTTGCTGTTTCATTATCTTGAGTTGAAAATGCAACTGATAATTTCACTTTCTTCAAACCTTCAACAAAATCAGCTGAATTTGGTAATGTATAAACTGGATTAGAATTATTAATAACAATTGCTCCAATTTTTCCAGCTTTCATATCTGAAATTAATTGAGCCACTGCTTTATCATCTCCTTTTCTAATATTCTTAGTGGTTACAACATCAATAACCTCACTTGCAATATGCTTGTTTATAGCCAAGGCTAATAATTGAGCATTTTTATCTTGCAATCCCGTTACTATAACCGCTTTAGGTCCTGCAGCTTTTATCTCTGCTGTTATTTTTACAATTAAGTTATTTAAAGCAGAAGCCTCTTTTGTAGCTATACCTTTAACAACTGCATTGTATAATTTTATAAGTGCTAAATTTTGTTCAGATGGCTTAACCATTAAACGAGTATCAGCATTTGCACCTGATAATGTCATATTAGATTCAACTTGAATATGACGAGACATTTTACCATTTTTAGGTACACGCCCTTTAGCATATCCAGCATCAAATCCCCCTCCTTGCCAATCTCCTAAGAAATCTGCTCCAATAGAAACTATTAAATCTGCTTTCTCTAAATTATAGTCTGGTAACCCTCTTGACCCGTACATTTCTTCAAATGCATCTAAAGCAGCTGATTCAGAAACCGCATCATAAACAACGTGACTTACATTACCATAAGTTTCATTAAATTTATTTATTAATTTATTAGTTGAAGGACTAGCACAAGTCCCTGTTAATACAGCAATAGGTAAACCTAATTCCTTAACTTCATTTAATTTTGAAATTATTTGACTATCTGCATCTGACCAAGAGATATTAGAACCATTTGATTTTGGATCTTTCAATCGAAGACTATCATACAATGATAGAACTGAAGCTTGCACACGAGCATTTGTACTTCCTCCTGCTTCTTTATTTGGTTCAATTTTTATTGGACGTCCTTCTCTAACTTTTACTAAAATATTTGCAAAATCAAAACCATCTGCCATTGTAGTAGCATAATATTCCGCTACACCAGGAATAATATCATCTGGTTTAATTACATAAGGAATTGTCTTAACAACTGGACCTTCACAAGCAGCTAATGATGCTGCAGCTGTAGTAAATCCAACATATTTTAAAAAGTCTCTACGTGTTGTTGATGAAGCCTCTAAATTTTCTTTATCACCTAAAAAATGATCAGTAGGAATTTCCTCAACAAACTCGTTTTGTTTTAACGTATCAACAATAGAGCTATTTGTATTAAGCTCTTCAACACTTTTCCAGTATTTTTTGTTTGATGCCATTTTATATCTTATTATTTACTTCGTAATTACTATTAATAGTGACATTTACCACATTCTAAACCTCCCATTTGAGCTTCAGTCACTTTCTCTACACCGTACTTTTTAGCTAATTGATCGTGAATATTTTTATAATATCCATTTTCAGTCATATCTACTTCAGTTGTTCTATGACAGTCAATACACCAACCCATTGTTAATGGAGAGTATTGATACATATCATGCATTTCCTCTACTGGTCCGTGACATTTCTGACAAGCTAAACCTGCAACTGTTACGTGTTGAGAGTGATTATAGTACGCAAAATCTGCCAAGTTGTGAATTCTAACCCATTCAATAGGTTTTTCTTCATAGCCTTCAATATATTGCACATTTTCTTTATCCCAACCAACAGCATCGTATATTTTTTGAATTTCATTATCTAGATCTTCTTTTGAATGACCTCCAAATAATTCACCGTTATATTCTGAAATTGATTTATGACAGTTCATACAAACATTTGCTGTAGGCACACCTGATGTCTTACTATGTTTTGCGGAAGAGTGACAGTATTGACAATCAATTTTATTATCACCTGCGTGAACCGCATGTGAAAACGCAATTGGTTGAATTGGCTGATAACCTTCGTTTACATCAATTTGTAACAACCATCCAAACAACAACCAAGCACCTAGTAATAATCCAAATATTACAGCTAAGAAACGTAAGAAAGGGTTAAAAATCATTGATTTCAACATACTTTCTGTAGACTCTTCACCCTCAACAACTTTCTTATTAGTTGTTGCTGCAACTATAATAGATAGCAATAAAAATGCTAGAATTGTTAATACAAGAGATGTTAAAACACCAATTCCTGGATTTTCAAATATCTCGACATCCGTAGATGATGAAGTAGCTGCTACTGCAGGTTTCACATCTCCAACTGCTAAATATTTTAAAAGATTATCTAAATCCTCATCCGATAGTTGAGGAAATGGAGTCATTGCGGCTGGTGTACTTTCTTGAACCTCTTTGGCTAATTTATCTCCTGAAGCAACAAGAGCGTTATTATCCTTAATCCAAGCTTTTAACCAATCGGCCTCACGTTTATCTGTGATTTTTAATAACTCAGGACCAATTAACTTACCTTCTAGCTTATGACAAGCAGCACAATTAGTCTTAAAAATTTGTTTTCCAATTTCTACACCTGGATCAACCTCCTGAGCTACAGTGGCTGTTTCTTTTGATGCTGGCTCACCTTTCGTGTAAGCCAAAATATCAATAATATCCTGATCAGATAAATGTGGATTAGGAGTCATTGGCAATTTATTGTTTTCTTCGAAAACCTGAATTGCTAATTTGTCTCCTGACTTGATCATTCCTGGACTATCTTTAATCCAAGAAATTAGCCAATCTTGTTCTCTTCTTTCCGTAACTCCTTTTAATGCAGGACCTACTAATTTTTTATCTAATTTATGACAAGCCGCACATGTAGACTTGAAGAGTTTCTCTCCATTAGCTACATTACCATCTTGCGCTGATAAATTAAGTGAAAATAATAAAAGGAAAGCAAGACTATTAACGACTAATCTTGATAATGGACTGTGTTGTTTCACACTTTTCATACTTAAAAAAAATCTTTTCTTTCTTGTTTGGTACAATATTTTCATGAGATAAATAATGACAAAAGTCATTATTTCAAATGATTTTGACAAAAGTACTATTTAAATGCAGAACACAAAATGTAAAAATTGTGTTAAAGTTAATTTATAACGATTCTAAATAGTGAATTATGCATTTCAATTGAATTGATTATTATAAATTTGAAAAAAATTACGAATATGAAGCTATCACTCAATAAATTTCACATTACCTTTTTATTAATTGTAGTTTTAGGTATAACAACAAGTTACGCTCAAAATTCCAATGCTAAAATTAATGAATTAATTGAACAAAAAAGAAATTTCAACAAAAATAATAAGACTACACTTGTATTTAAAATTCAATTATACAATGGTTCTGAAACCGAAGCTTATAAAATTAAAAATAATTTTATAACTGAATATCCAGAGTATAATGCTAAAATTATATACAAATCACCTGAATGGAAGACTCAAGTTGGAGATTTTGAAACCCGTTTAGAAGCTGATAGGATTTTACTAATTATTAAAGAAAATTTTTCAGGAGCAATTGTACTTGAAGACTACATCTAATTAAACCACCCTATTTAACCTCTCTGAAAGACGTTGTTTTAGGGTGTTATAGTTCATTATAGATTCTAAAATGGATTCTCGGTTATTTTCCTCTTCAATATCTTTTATTAAAGAATAAATTTTATCTTCAATTAAAACTCTACGTAAATTATAAATAGCATCTAATACCATTTTTGATAATTCACCTTCATTTTCTTTAGTTTTAACCTCAATATCTTTGGCTTGCCAATCACTTAACACATATTTTTCATCGTCCATTAATATATTAGTTACTAAAGATGAAATTTTAGAATCGGGATTATTCACTAAAATATCAACTGATATATTTTCTGACTGATTTAATTGACTTATTATTTCGTAATATATTTGTTTAAATATTTCATCTGTAAATTCAACTTCATCTTCTTGAAGATTTAAATAAATCTCTTTTGAAATTACATTCTGAAAATATTCCTTTTTCATTACTTGTAATCCATTTCCTTGTTCCTCTCCTTCTTCAATAAAATCCTCAAATTCAACCTCTTTATTTCCATAAAGCAATAAAATTTTAATAATTTCAAGTTCATACTTTCTAAGATTATTAGGCTTTTCATCTTGCGCTGTTTTTTGAACTTGAACCATTTCTGGATACAAAACATTCATTGGAGGCTCGTTGGGGTCAGCCGCTAAATTATTCTGATTACTTCTTCCTGCAGTTTTACCTCTATTATTTTTTGAAGCCTCTCTTTTGGTTTTATTATCAATTTGAGCTAACTCATTAAATAACACATTTTCTGAAATATCCATTATTCGTGAACATTCCTGAATGTAGACTTCTCTTTGTATTCTATCGGGTATTTTAGAAATACTTACTACAATATCTCTTATTAGTCCAGCTTTTTTTACAGGATCGTTTTGGGCTTCCTCCATTAATAAAGAAACCTTAAAATTTATAAAATCCTGACTATTATTTTCTAAATAATTTTTTAGTTCTTCTTTACTTACTTTTTTAGAATAACTATCTGGATCATCTCCATCAGGAAACATTAAAACCCGAACATTCATACCTTGTTCTAGAATTAAATCAATCCCTCTTATTGATGCTCTAATTCCTGCAGCATCCCCATCAAATAGTATTGTAATATTACTGGTTAATCTATTTATTAAACGAATTTGATTTTCTGTAAGCGCCGTACCGGAAGACGCTACAACATTTTCAATGCCTGATTGATGCAAAGAAATTACATCTGTATATCCTTCAACTAAATAACAATTATCCTCACGTGCAATGGTTTGCTTTGCGTAATGTATTCCATAAAGCACATTACTTTTATGGTAAATATCACTATCTGGTGAGTTTAAATATTTTGCAGCTTTTTTATCTGTTATTAAAATTCTACCTCCAAACCCAAGTACCCTACCGCTCATACTGTGAATAGGAAACATAACTCGACCTTTAAAACGGTCGAACTGCTTAGCTCTACCACCATCATTTTTAACAATAGATAACCCTGTAGATTCTAAATATTTTAAATTATATCCTTTATTTAAAGCTTCTGAAGTAAAAGCTTCCCACTCATTTAATGAATATCCTAGTTGAAACTTTTTAATAGTTTCTTCGGTATAACCTCTTTCTTTAAAATAGCTTAAACCAATAGCCTTACCTTGGCCATCTTCAAATAAATTTTTATGAAAATAATCACGCGCATATTCAGAAACCAAAAACATACTTTCTCGCTCATCGGCTTGTTGTTTCTGCTCATCGGTTTGTTCCAACTCATCAATTTCAATATTGTATTTTTTCGCTAAATATCTTATAGCTTCTGGATAGGTATAGTGCTCTTGTTCCATTAAAAAAGAAACAACATTACCTCCTTTACCCGTACTAAAATCTTTCCAGATTTGTTTTACTGGAGACACCATAAAAGATGGTGTTCGTTCTTCAGAAAATGGACTTAACCCTTTAAAGTTACTTCCAGATTTTTTCAATTGAACAAATTCGCCAATTACCTCCTCTACTCGAGCAGTTTCAAAAACTCTATCTATGGTTTCTCTTGAGATCAATTAATTATATCTTGTTTTAAAAGTTTTCTAAATTACAAATTTTAGACAAAAAAATCACCCATAAAATTATATGGGTGATTAAAATAGTAAATTTTTTATTAATTACTTTAAGAAGCTGCTTTTAGCTTTTTTAAAGTAGACTTATTAATCTTGTTCTCAGCGTATTTATCAGTCACCTTCAATTCTGTTTCCTCACTTCCAGGAAGTTCAAACATTGCATCTGTTAAAATAGCTTCACATAATGATCTTAATCCTCTGGCTCCTAATTTATACTCAACTGCCTTTTCAACTATATACATTAATGCTTTTTCATTAATTGAAAATTTAATACCGTCCATTTCAAATAACTTCTGATATTGTTTAATAATTGAGTTTTTTGGCTCAGTTAAAATTGCTCTTAAAGTATCAGCATCCAAAGGATTCATATGAGTTAAAGCAGGTAAACGCCCAATAATTTCAGGAATTAACCCGAATGATTTTAAATCACTTGGAATAATATACTGTAGCATATTATTTGTATCTACTTTTGTTTCTTTTATTGATGCACTATACCCAACTGCTTGTCTGTTTAAACGCTTTCCTATTATTTTATCAATTCCAGAAAAAGCTCCTCCAGCAATAAATAAAATATTTTTAGTATCTACTTCAATAAACTTTTGATCAGGGTGCTTTCTACCTCCTTTTGGCGGAACATTAACAACAGAACCTTCTAATAATTTTAATAAAGCTTGTTGAACTCCTTCTCCAGAAACATCTCTTGTTATTGATGGGTTATCACCTTTACGAGCAATTTTATCAATTTCATCAATAAAAACAATTCCTCTTTCAGCTTTAGTCACATCATAATCAGCCGCCTGCAATAATCTTGTTAAAATAGTTTCAACATCCTCACCAACATAACCAGCTTCTGTTAATACAGTTGCATCAACAATACAAAAAGGTACATTTAACATGCGTGCAATTGTACGCGCAATTAAGGTTTTTCCTGTACCAGTTTCACCAACTAGAATAATATTACTTTTTTCAATTTCAATATCATCCTCATCTTTAGTATCAGGCTGCAACAATCTTTTATAATGATTATATACCGCAACAGACATTACTTTTTTTGCCTGATCTTGACCAATCATATATTGATCAATAAACTCTTTTATCTCTTTAGGTTTTTTTAAAGTCAATTCCGCAGAAAGTGAAGATGAAGAATTTTCTGCTATTTCTTCCATCACTATCCCATGGGCTTGTTCAATACATTTATCACAAATATGCGCATCTAAACCCGCAATTAACAAATCCGTTTCTGGTTTTTTCCTTCCACAAAACGAACATTCTAAAACTTCTTCCTTCGCCATAAATACAATCTAATATTACTTTCTTATCAAAATTTCATCAATCATTCCGTACTCTTTAGCCTCATCAGCTTTCATCCAATAGTCTCTATCAGAGTCTGCATGAACTTTCTCCATAGATTGTCCAGAGTGTTTTGAAATTATTTGATACAATTCATCTTTTAATTTTAAAATTTCACGAGCAGTAATTTCAATATCACTAGCTTGCCCTTGAGCACCACCTAATGGTTGGTGAATCATTACTCTTGAATGAGGTAATGCTGAACGCTTACCTTTTGTCCCTGCACACATTAAAACTGCTCCCATTGAAGCTGCCATACCCGTACAAATTGTGGCTACATCTGGCTTAATAAATTGCATTGTATCATACATTCCTAAACCAGCATATACACTTCCTCCAGGAGAATTTATATAAATTGATATATCTTTTGAATTATCAACACTCTCTAAAAATAATAACTGAGCTTGAATAATATTAGCAACATAATCATCAATTGCAGTTCCTAAGAAAATAATTCTATCCATCATTAAACGTGAAAACACATCCATTTGCGCTACGTTTAGCTGACGCTCTTCAATAATATAAGGTGTAACACTGCTAACTAATTTATCGTAGTGCATGCTACTAATTCCTTGTTGCTTAGTTGCAAACTTTTTAAATTCTTTTCCGTAATCCATTTTATAGGTTTTATAAAATTAAGTGTGTAAAGATAAGGAGTATTTATGAATTTTATGCTTTATATATTTCTAGACTGATTTAGAATGATTTTATATAACAGTAATTTAACAAAATAACCCGCTTTTTATTATGCATGCATAACAATATTGAATATCTTTAAGGTAAAATTAGAATTAATTTAAATTAGACACAATGAAATCGAAAATATTATTATTCTTCTTAATTGTTTTTACAATTAGCATTTACGCTCAAGAATATGAAAACGGAACAATTGTAACTACGCACTACGATACTATAATTAATGTAAAAATTAAAAAAATTAACGATGCAAAAAGTTTATTACATTTAACTTACATTGACCAAAACGGAGATGAACAAACTCCTAAAATTGAAACTATAAAACACTATAAAAGAGGAAATGACATTTTTTGTAGAATTTATAACTCTGGTGAAATGATTCTTGCAAAAAAAGTTGTTCAAGGAAAAAAATTGAACCTTTACGAAAGATACCCTAATGGCGGCAAAACTTATTATGTTGAAAAAGTTTACGACGAACTAATTAAAGTACCTTCTTCAAGTAAAAAATTTAAAAAAGTTCTGGGATCATTTTTAAAAGATGCTCCAAAAATATCAACCCAAATTATTTCAAAAGATTTGGATGACATATTTAAAATTGTGAACCTTTATAATCAAAGTTAAAGGTTATAGTTTAATTGTCGAGGTCTGAAAGTAAGAATACTTTCAGACCTTTTTTGTTTTAATAAATCCTCAATTTAAGTATCTTTGAAAACCCTAAATAATTTTTAAATGAACTTTTTTACCAAATTAACCTTTTTCCTAATAGGATTTTCAACATACGTTTCAGCACAATCCTACACAGATAGATTTAATACTCTTGATGTACAAAACTATAAATTAAACCTTACTGTAAACGATTCAACAAATGTTATTGAATCTACAATGGAAGTCTCTATTAAATTTAAAAAACTTGTTGACACTTTTGATTTAGATTTAGTTTCAAAAGATTCTACCAATTTTGGTATGCAAGTAGATTCTGTTTATCAAAATAAAATCCCTGTTGAATTCAGTCAAAAAAACAATAAACTAACAATACAAACAAAACATGTATTTCCAAGATTACCCTATAGATTTACTATAAAATATAGCGGAATACCAAAAGACGGTCTGGTGATCTCTAAAAACCTTTATGGAGATAGAACTTTCTTTGGAGATAATTGGCCAAATAGAGCTCAAAATTGGTTTCCTTGTGTAGATCATCCTTCAGACAAAGCAACTATTGAATATATCATAAAAGCTCCCAATCATTATCAGGTAATTGCCAATGGATTTCAAATTGAAGAAACTAATTTAACAAACAATCTAAAAGAATATCATTACAAAACTGAGGTTCCTTTACCAACAAAAGTAATGGTAATTGGAATTGCAAAATTTGCCGTTCAAAATATAGGAGAAACTCATAATATCCCTGTTTCAACTTGGGTATATCCGCAAACTAAAGAAGAAGGATTTAATGATTTCTCAATTGCAAAAGATATTTTAGCTTTTTATATAGAAAATATAGGAGATTATCCTTTTTTAAAATTGGCAAACGTACAATCTAAAACACGTTTTGGAGGCATGGAAAATGCTGGAAATATTTTTTATTTCGAAAAATCTGTTACAGGAAAACAAGAACATAAAGATTTAATTGCACATGAAATTGCCCACCAATGGTTTGGAAATTCAGCAACTGAAATAGATTGGTCTCATTTATGGTTAAGTGAAGGTTTTGCAACATATTTTACAGATTTATATATTCTTAAAAGTGATGGTGAAGAAGCTTTTAACAAAAGATTAGATGAAGAAAGACAAAAGATTTTTAACTTTTATAAAGTACAACAAACTCCTGTTCTTGATAACAAAACAAACAATTATATGAGTTTATTAAATCCTAACACTTACCAAAAAGGAGCTTGGGTTTTACATATGCTTAAAAACAAGGTTGGTGAAGAAAATTTTTGGAAAGGAATTAAAACCTATTATGATTTTTACAAGTTTAAGAATGCTTCTACAAACGATTTTAAAAATGTGATGACTCAAACATCTGGTAAAAATTTAGATGTATTCTTTTCTCAATGGCTTCAAAAAACTGGACATCCAATATTAAAAACTAATTGGATTTATGGAAATTCAAAATTGAGAATTATTATTGAACAAACTCAAAATACCATTTTTCAATTTCCACTTGATTTAGAACTCATATACTCTGATGGTTCTTCAGAAATTAAAACTGTTGAAGTTACAACTCAAAAAGAACCTCTTGTTGTAGAAACTAAAAACCTAAATATTAAAAAAATTAACTACGACCCAAACAATAAATTACTTTTTGAAATGGCTTCTAAATAGCCAATAAAATATATTTATTAGATTAAAAAATATTCAGTTTAATAAACGGATTAGGGAATAATAAAGTTATAATCTTTCAAGTATAATTTTAGCACTATATTTGCAAAAACTAAAAAAATGACCTTTTCTGATTTAAATTTAAATACGCCTTTACTTAAAGTTCTTGACGAAATGGGGTTTATAACACCAACTCCTATTCAAGAAAAAGCATTTTCTGTTATTATGAGCAGTAGAGATGTTGTTGGTATTGCACAAACAGGAACTGGTAAAACATTTGCTTATTTATTACCAATATTAAGACAACTTAAATATTCTGAACAAAAATACCCTCGTGTTTTAATCATTGTTCCAACACGTGAATTAGTTGTTCAGGTTGTTGAAGAAATTAAAAATTTAACACCTTATATTAATGTTCGCTTTGCAGGAGTGTACGGAGGTACAAACCTAAATAAGCAAAAACAGTTAGTGTATGAAGGTCAAGATATTATAGTTGCCACACCTGGTAGATTATTAGATTTAGCGTTAGATGGTGTTTTAAAATTAAAGCAAATACAGAAATTAGTTATTGATGAAGTTGATGAAATGATGAATTTAGGATTTAGATCTCAATTAATTACGTTATTAGATTTACTGCCTAAAAAACGACAAAACATTTTATTTTCTGCAACATTAACCAGTGAAGTAAATAATTTATTAGACGACTTTTTTAAATCGCCTGTAAAAATTGAAGTTGCTGCTAGTGGAAGTCCTTTAGATACTATTAAACAATTAGCTTACCCTATACCAAATTTTTACACAAAAGTTAACTATTTAGTAGATTTACTTAAAGACAAAGAGACTTTTAATAAAGTTTTAGTGTTTGTGAAAAACAAAAAACAAGCAAATATTTTATATGAAGAATTAGAATTAGCATTGCCAAATGATGCAGATGTAATTCATTCTAATAAAACTCAAAACTACAGGTTACGTTCAGTTAAAAATTTTGAAATGGGATTTTTCAACGTTTTAATTGCTACCGATATTATTGCTCGTGGTTTAGATTTAACAAATGTTAGTCACGTTATTAATTTTGATATTCCTAAAGAGCCCGAAAATTATATCCATAGAATAGGAAGAACTGGAAGAGCAGAACAAGAAGGAATTGCAATTTCATTTTTTAATGAAGAAGAAGCCGAATATTTAGGTGAAATTGAATTATTAATGAATACTGAAATTGATGTAATAGATTTACCTGAAAGCATTAAAATATCAACCAAAATGATTGATGAAGAAATGCCAAATGTTGATCCTGAATACCAAGGTCAGAAAAAAACTATATCTGAACCTAGCGGAGCTGCTTTTCACGAGAAAAAAGAAAAAAATCAAAAGAAAAACCTTGGAGGTTCTTACAGAAGAGAAATAGCAAAAAAATATAAAAAACCTAAAACAAGAGGTCAAAAAAGAAAATAATTTCTTTTCAAATACTATTTATTTTAACGGTTTATTATTGTAATTTTATAAGTTAAATTATAATTATGCTTTTTCCAAAAGACAAACTACTTAAAATTCATAATCATATAGATCTTGTACTAGCAAAATTATATGAATACGAAATTAGATATGAAGCACAAATAAAAAATGTGCATCCTAAATATTCTAAAAGCGCAAAAAACTTAATTCATTATTTGGCTTTAAGAAGTTTTAACGTTGATGAATTTCAAAATAAACTTTCAGAAATTGGATTACCTAATTCAGGAGGCTCAGAATTAAGTATACTCCATAATTTACTCAATTTTAAAACCATAGTAAACAGCTTACTTAAAATTGATGACTCAGTTACCCCTATACCTTTTTTAACAAATAAAGAAGCTAAAAAATTACTTAAAAATAATTCGAAAGCACTTTTTGGACTTAAAAAAAACAATAGAAAAACAAGTATAATGGTAACTCAACCTACCATAGCTGCCGAAGATAAAGAATTTACAACTCTACTTTTAGATTTAGGTATGAATTGCGCACGTATTAATTGCGCTCACGATAATGAAGACGTTTGGTCTAAAATAATCACTAATATTAAAGAAGTAGAAGATAGCTGTAAAATAATGATGGATTTAGGAGGTCCAAAACTAAGAACTGGAAAAATGAAACCAGGTCATAAAGTAGTGCGTATAAAGCCGCAACGTAATACTTTGGGCCAAGTTACCGTTCCTGCAAAAATATGGCTTGCCCCTTATGCTACTCTCCCTCCTAAAGGAGAACTAGCAGATGCTATAATCCCTGTAAACAAAAAATGGCTTAAAAAAACCAAAAAAGGTTCGTTTATTATATTTAAAGACTCTAGAAATAAAAAATGTAGAATAAATATTGATACTATTGAAGGAAATGGAAGATGGGGTTCCTGTTCCGATTCAGCATTTGTAACCACAGGTACTCTTTTAAATGTTTTTTTAGAGAATAAATCAACCTCTGAAATTCACAGTGTACATGAATTATTACCTTTAGAAGAAGTAATTTTCTTATTTGAAGGTGATTTATTAAGAATAGATAAAGCTCCAATTCTGGGTGAGCCAAAAACTTATAATGAAGATGGTACACTTAAAGAAATAGCCCATATCTCTTGTACATTACCTGAAATATTTAATTACCTACAGCCCAATGAATTGGTTTATTTTGATGATGGAAAAATTGAAGGAATTGTAAAGGAAGTAAAGTCTGATTATCTAATAATTGAAATTACCAGTACCAAAAAAAATGGAGGAAAATTAAAAGCAGATAAAGGTATAAACCTACCTAATAGCAAATTAAAAATTAACGGTTTAACCGAAAAAGATAAAGTTGATTTAAAATTTGTTGCTAAACATGCAGATACCGTTAATTTTTCTTTTGTAAATAATAAAAAAGACGTTGAAGATTTATTAACTGAATTTAAAAAATTAAATGCTCATTTAGGTATTATTTTGAAAATTGAAACACAAGAATCTTTTAAAAATTTACCTAGTATATTACTAAAAGCAATGGAGAACTACCCAGTTGGAGTAATGATTGCTCGCGGAGATTTAGCTATTGAAACTGGTTGGAAAAACTTTGCTATAATTCAAGAAGAAATTTTACAATTGTGTGAAGCTGCACATTTACCTGATATTTGGGCAACCCAAGTTTTAGAAAACCTTGCTAAAAAGGGTATCCCAACTAGGGCAGAAATAACAGATGCTGCAATGGCACAACGTGCAGAATGTGTAATGTTAAATAAAGGACCATATATTGAAAAAGCCGTGAAAATGCTCGATAAAATACTGAGAAGAATGGAGAAAATTCAGAAGAAAAAGAGAACTATTTTACCTAAGCTTGAATATTCTGAAGACTTATAAATTATACATACCTTAATTATAAAACAAAAAAAGCCTTTTCAAATTTGAAAAGGCTTTTTAATATATATTGTTAATAATTCTTCTATTTAGCCTTTTGTTAATCTATTTTCTTATTACTCATTTTTAAACTATCTATTATTGCTTTAGTAGCATTATCTATGGTGTCTATCTCTTTTTTACTTTTTCCAATTGTAGAAAACCTATAACTTCCGCTAGGTAATTCTCCTCTAAACATCTCAAAATGGTTAGTACCAAATTTACTATCAAATTCTTTTAAGAAATCATCAATTTCCTTGTCAGACCATTTTTCCGTTCTACTTTTAACAGAAAACTCATTAAATTTTTTAGCCATTATACCTTCTTTAGAGTTCTGATATTTTGTAAATGCGGCAACCATAGCTTCAAATTCCTCTAAAGATTTCATTTCAGTAAAATCAACAGATGTTTTTTTATTAGATAATCCTTTTTTATTATCGTCGCTAATATTACTTACAGAGAACGATCCTTCATCTAAATTGTATTTTTCTAGTATGGCTCTAACCTTTTCAGGAGTAACTTCATTCGTAAACTGAAGTTCTTGTTTTTCTTTATTATCACATCCGTTTAAACAAATGCAAATAAATAATAAAATTAAATAATTAAGATTTTTCATGTTTTTTATTTTTCAATTCATAACAATTTTTAATTTATAAGATTCTAAATTAAAAAAAAAACGACTTACATAAACACACTATAATAAAACTCTAACATACAATTGATAAAATTAATAACAAAAAAAGCCTCTGCAAATTGCAGAGGCTTTTTAATATATGATAATGAATTCTATTTGTAAACTTCTTTTACAAAATCTTCGTAGTTCATTTCTTTAACTTTAAAAGTAATTTTCTCTTTATAAAAAGCTAATAATTTTTGACTAATCAATTGCTCTTGCAAACGTTTAGCTTCATCTTGATTACTTAATACACGTTGTACAATATCATCCAATTCTTTTTCTTCTGGATTTAATTGCCCGTATTGAGCCATTTGAGCTTTTACAAAACCTTTTGCAAAATCTTTTAACTCTTCAAAATCAAGTTTTATATCATTATCTTTTAAAACTTTACCTTCAATTAATTGGTAACGTAATCCTTTTTCAGATTTTTCATATTCTTCAGAAGCTTGTTCTGGAGATAATGGATTTTCACCTGCAACAGCTATCCATTTTTTTAAGAAATCTGCAGGTAAATCAAATTTAGTATTTTCAACTAAATATTCAGTTACAGCGTTTAATAATTGTTGATCTGCTTGTGTTTGGAATTGTTTTTCAGCATCTTCCTTAATTTTTTCTTTTAACTCCTCCTCAGACTTAACAACATCAGGTCCAAAAACTTTATCAAATAATTCTTGATTTACTTCAGCAAGTTCAGTTACATTAATTTCTTCAACAGTAAAAGTTAAAGGAATATCTAAACCGTGAATTTCATCATGACCTAATCCTAAAGCTCCCATTAATTTATGATCGTCATCAAATAATCCTTTAGAATTTAATTCAATAACATCTCCTATTTTAGCTCCAATAAATATCTTTTGATTAGACTTACCTTTAATATCAGATAATTCAATACTAGATTTTTTATCAATTCCTTTTTCTTCATTAGCAAAAGAACCAGCAATAACTACACCTTCTTCAACAACTTCTTTAGGAACCAATTTCCCAAAACGTTTTTGAATATTTGCAACTTCTTTACTTAATAATTCTTCGTCTGCAACAATATTATATTGAGTAATTTTCTCTTTTGCTTCTAAGTTTACTTCAAATTGAGGCGCTAAACCTAATTCAAATTCAAACGAATAATCTTCAGTATCCCAAGAAAAATCTTCTTGCATTTTAGGTAATGGATTTCCTAAAACATCTAATTTTTCTTCTACTAAATAATTATTTAATGATTCTTGTAATAATTTATTTACCTCATCAATCATTATAGATTTTCCATATTGTTTTTTCACCATTCCCATTGGAACAAGTCCTTTTCTAAAACCTGGAATATCCGCTTTTTTACGATAGTCTTGTAATATCGTTTCTACCTTATCTTGGTAATCAGCAGCTGAAATTTCAACTTTCACAACTGCATTTAATGCATCAACATTTTCTTTAGTAATATTCATTTTATGTTGTTTTTAACTTAAATCATTCAAAATTGGGTGCAAAAGTACTACTTTTTTAATCACCTAACAAACATTTAACCCGTTCAATTTCAACTATTTTTCTTTATTTTCTTTTAAAAATGAATACAAAATAGATTGAAACAGAGACAATAGCAAACTAAAAAGCAATGCTACCCAAAAACCCGAAACCACAAATCCAGAAACAAAGTAACCTGCCAGCATTATTATTACTGCATTAATAACTAATAAGAACAACCCTAATGTTAAAATTGTGGCTGGCAATGTGAAAAATATAAGTATTGGTTTTACGGTTATACGCAATAGCCCTAATACAACAGCTACTATTATTGCGCTTTTATAACCTTCTGTTAATGAAATTCCCGGCAAAAATTCAGCAATTACAACTACTGCTATTGCCGTTAATAATATTTTTAAAATTGTTTTCATAATATAAATTTATAATATGCTAACAATTTAACTATAATTATGCCAATTATTTAATTACTCTAAAAAGGTGACAACTTCATCATAAAACTGAGTAGGATTCTCAGCATGAAGCCAATGCCCTGCATTTTTGACAGTTATAATTTTTGAATTTGGAAAATGAGCATCAATCAATCCTTCATCTTCTTTCTCAATATAATTTGAGTTTTCACCTTTTAAAAATAAGGTATCTCCTTCAAAATTTGTAAAAGATGGCAAGGCTTCTCCTATTTCACTATTATTATCTGTTAAACTTTGAAGATTAAACCTAAACGCTAGTTTATTCTTTGTTTTATGGTATACATTTTTTAATAAAAACTGAAGTATTCCGGGCTCTTTAATGTAAATTTTTAATATTTCCTCAACTTTTTTTCGAGTATCCTGAATCTCAAAATTCACCACATTTAAGGCTGCTAAAATATATTCGTGATGAGGCTTGTAATATTTTGGGGCTATATCAGCAACAATTAATTTATTTAATAATTCTGGGTAATTTACAGCAAAAAGCATTGCCACTTTACCTCCCATTGAATGCCCAAGTATATTTACTTTCTGTAAACCCTTATCAACTATATAATTGTATAAATCTTCAACTAATAACTCATAATCAAATTCATCTGAATGAAAACTTCTCCCATGATTTCTTTGATCTATAATATGAACTTCAAATTTTACAGCAAACTTATTAGCTAAAGTTTTCCAATTGTCGCTCATTCCTAAATATCCATGTAAAATAAGCAAAGGTTCCCCTTTACCAATTATGGTTGAATGTAATAGTTCCATATTCCAAAATTTTTTAAAGCTTTAATCTGTGTTTATACATATTTATTACATTTTCTAAACCAAGATAAAGAGATTCCGTAATTAATGCATGTCCTATTGAAACCTCCTTTAAATTAGGAATGTTTTCAGCAAAGAATTTTATATTGTCTAAACTTAAATCGTGTCCAGCATTAATACCCAAACCTAACTTTGTAGCTAAAACGGCACCGTTTGTATAAGGTTTTATAGCTTCTTTATTTCCTAATGAATATTGCGTTGCAAAATCTTCGGTATACAATTCAACTCTATCTGCACCAGTTTCAGCTGCTCCTTCAATCATTTTTAAATCTGGATCAACAAAAATAGAGGTTCTTATTCCTTTAGATTTAAATTCAGAAATTATTTCCTGTAAAAAAGATTTATTAGTTATTGTATCCCAACCAGCATTTGATGTAACAGCATCTACCCCATCAGGAACTAATGTTACTTGAGTTGGATTGACATCTAGCACCAAATCCATAAACTTTTTAATTGGGTTCCCTTCTATATTAAATTCTGTTGTAACAATTTTCTTTAAATCATATGCATCTTTATATCTTATATGACGTTCATCAGGCCTTGGATGAATTGTAATTCCTTCGGCTCCAAAAGCCTCAATATCAGTTGATACTTTAACCACATTTGGAAAATCTGCTCCTCTAGAATTTCTTAATGTTGCAATTTTATTAACATTTACACTTAATTTTGTCATACTTAAAATCTTAATAATTTAACTCAGTTTGCAAATTTACGAACTAAGAATATGTTTTTGGTTTTATTTTTGATTAATTTGTAGTATAAAAGTAAGCCAATGGATATAACCTCATTCATATTAAAAGAATTCCCACCTTTAACTTTAGAATCTAAAGTTTCAGATGTAAAATCTTTTTTTAGCTCAAATGAATATTCTCATTTTCCTATAGTTAAGAATAATCTATTAATTGGATTAATTTCACGTACAGATATTTTATCTATTGATGAAGACGATAAAGAGATTGGGTACTTTCAATATTTATTTAGTTTATTTCTTACTGAAGAAATAAATAATGTATTGGATTTAATAAAAGTATTTGCCTCTAACGAAGCTAACTTAATACCCGTTGTTAATTCTAGTAAAAAATATATTGGCTATTTTGATTTAATTGACATTTTACATATTTACAATGAAACACCTTTTTTAAATGAAGAAGGCGTAGTTTTAAGGCTTGAAAAAGAAATTACTGATTTTTCGTTTAGTCAAGTATGCCAAATTATTGAATCGAATAGCGGCAAAGTTTTAGGAATTTTTATTTCTGAAAAAAATGCAACTACTGTAAAAATAATAATAAAATTCACTTCTCAGGATGTGAATGAAATTATTCAAGCATTTAGAAGATACGAGTATACAATTCTATCTAATCATGAAGAAGATTATTATTTAGAAGATTTAAAAGAACGCTCAGAATACTTACAGAAATACCTAAATATTTAAGAATGAAAGTTGCCGTATATGCTCAATTTTATAAAAGTGAAGACAAACCTTATATAACTGAACTATTTGATGTTTTAAACAAAAACAACATTGAAGTACTAATAGAAGACAATTATTATTCAGAACTTAAAAATCATATAAAAATTAATAACTACAAAACCTTTACTACCTATAAGGATTTAAATAATTCATTTGATTTTATATTTACAATTGGTGGTGATGGTACAATATTAAGAGCTGTTACATTTATAAGGTCTTCAAATATTCCAATAGTTGGTATTAATACAGGAAGACTTGGTTTTTTAGCTACAATTCAAAAAGAAAATATTTTAAAAGCTGTTGAATTATTAATAAAAAAAGAATACGAATTAAAGGAACGCACCCTTTTAAGTGTTTCAACATCGCCTAATATAGAAAGTTTAGCCTCAATTAATTTTGCTTTAAATGAAGTTTCAGTAAGCAGGAAAAACACGGCCTCTATGATTACCATAAAAACATTTTTAGATGGCGAATTTTTAAATTCATATTGGGCAGATGGCTTAATAATCTCTACACCAACAGGCTCTACAGGGTATTCTCTAAGCTGCGGAGGACCAATTATAACACCTCACGCAAAAAGTTTTGTTTTAACTCCAATTGCCCCACACAATCTAAATGCAAGACCTCTTGTTGTGCCAGATGAAACAAACATCAGGTTTACTGTTACTGGTAGGGAAAATGAATTTTTCTTATCATTAGACTCTAGAATTACAACAATAAATAATCATTCAGAGATTACCGTTCAAAAAGCTGATTTTAATTTAAAAATGGTTCAGTTTAACGAGCAAACCTTTTTAAAAACATTGAGAGAAAAACTACTTTGGGGTCAGGATACACGTAACTAACTCAAAATATATCACATACAATAGATACTTAATTTTACCACAATAATTATATATATAAAGAGTTTATCAAAAAAGACTTTGTTTAACTTCTAAAAGCAAATAGATTTATTTATATTTGCACGCTATTTTATATATGAAAAGAATAATTTTTCTTATCGCACTTGTCTGTTTAACAACAACTTCACATTCTCAAATAAATGAAGTAGGTATTATTTTGGGAGGAAGTAATTATATTGGTGATATAGGTTCTGAAACCTATATTAACCCAAATAGTCTTATGGGAGGGGTTATTTACAAAAAGAATATAAACCCTAGAGTTGCTCTAAGAGGAACATTTACTATGTCTCAATTAGTAGCAGACGATGCAGATTCTAATAATAGTTATAGAAATTTAAGAGCACTTAAATTTAAAAACAGCATTAAAGAATTGGCTCTTGGTATGGAGTTTAATTATTTTGAATATAATTTAGATGATTACAAAAAAACACGCACACCCTATATATTAGTTGAAATAGCTGCATTTAATTATAGCACTATTGTAAGCGGTACAGATCCGTCCAACTATGAATACGAATCAAAAACATCATTTTCAGTTCCATTTGGAGTTGGATATAAATCTAAATTATTTGGAGATTTTGCTATAGCCTTTGAAGTGAGAGCTAGATATACTTTTGAAGATGATTTAGATTATAATAATCCAAAAATAAAAGCCCTAACTTTTGGTAACCCAAACAGCAATGATTGGTACGTTTTTAGTGGCTTTTCTTTAGTTTACTCTTTTGGAAGACCTCCCTGTTACTCAACCCCTTACTAATGGAAAATTTAAAAGCCCAAATATTAAAAAATAAAGTTCCAACTCATCTTGCTATAATTATGGATGGTAACGGACGTTGGGCCAAGCAAAAAAATGAACCAAGAATTTTTGGACATAAAAACGGTGTTAATTCAGTTCGTGAAGTAATTGAAGCTTCTGGAGATTTAGGAATCAAATATTTAACACTATATGCTTTTTCTACAGAAAATTGGAATCGTCCAAAATTAGAAGTCAAAACATTAATGAGCTTACTTGTCTCATCTCTTAAAAAAGAACTTAAATCTCTTCAAGAAAATAACATTAAACTTGGTACAATTGGAAACCTAAATGATTTACCTAAAAGTGCTCAAAAAGAGTTAAAAGAAGTTAAAGAAAAAACAAAAAACAATACCGCATTAACACTAACAATAGCTTTAAGTTATGGGGCGCGCGATGAAATTGTTAATGTTATCAAAAATATATCAAAAAAAGTTGTTAATAATCAATTAGCCATTGAAGAAATTAACGAAAATATTATTAATAATCATTTATATACGTTTTCTTTGCCAGATGTTGATTTTTTAATTCGAACAAGTGGCGAACAAAGAATTAGCAATTTTTTATTGTGGCAAATTGCATACGCCGAATTGTATTTTACAAATACACTTTGGCCTGATTTTAAAAAAGAAAATCTATACAATGCCGTTTTGGAATATCAGAACAGAGAAAGAAGGTTTGGAAAAACAAGCGAACAAATTGAAAAAAATCAATGAATAATTTTAAAATAGCTCTTTTACTTTTTTCAATTATTTTTAGTTTTAACTCGTTATATGCGCAGGAAGAACAAAAAAATAATGATAAAAATGTTGAAAATACGAATTCTGAAGTAAAACAAGACTCTATTACTCCTATCGATTTAAATACTGCTTTTATAAAAGAAAGGTCGTATGAATTAGGAGGAATGAAAGTTAACGGTCTTATTAAATTTGAAGAACAAACTGTTAGAGTTTTTAGTGGCCTTAAGGTTGGTCAGGAAATTAAACTCCCAGGAGACAAGTTAACTAGTGCTTTAAAGAAATTATACGAAACCAAGCAATTTAGTAATGTTGAAGTGTTTATTGCTAAAATAGACGGAAACGTTGCTTACTTAGAGTTTGATGTTGAAGAACTTCCTCAGTTAAATAATATTACCATTTCTGGAGTAAAAGAAGGTAAAGCTAAAGAGCTTAAAAAAGATGCCGAACTTAAAAAAGGGGCAATGGTTACAGACAACTTAGTTGTAACTACTTCAAATTACTTTAAAAAGAAATACCAAGAAAAAGGATTTCTAAAAACAAAAGTTACTTTAAATACCAAAAAAGATACTTCTGAAGTAAATGCTGTTGATATGTTAATTCATATTGATAAAGGAGAAAAAATTAAAATAAAAAACATCACTTTTGAAGGTAATGAAGCTTTTTCAGGTAAAAAATTGCGTAAAGCAATGAAAAACACCAAAAAGAAAATGTTAGGAAGATTTTGGAAAGGATCTAAATACATTGAAGCTGATTTTAAAGAAGATTTAGAAAGTTTAATAGATGCATACAGCCAAAGAGGACATAGAGATGCAAGAATTGTTGATCACTCATTAACTTGGAATGATGACAATACATTAAACTTAAATCTTAAAGTTGAAGAAGGGAAAAAATATATTTTTGGAGATATTAAATTTATTGGAAACAGTAAATATACAGATGAACAACTTCAAAGAGTATTAAGAATTGAAAAAGGAGATACATACAACGGTAAAGTTTTAAAAGAAAGAGTTACCGGAGATGGATCACCAGATTCTGAAGATATTGCAACTGTTTATCAAAATAATGGTTATTTATTTTCACGTGTTTTACCTGTTGAAACAAGAGTAAATAATGATTCTATTGATGTTGAAATTAGAATATACGAAGATCAACAAACTAAAATAAGAAAAGTTACCGTAAACGGTAATGATAGAACTAATGACCACGTAATTTATCGTGAAATTGCAACTAAACCAGGTTATTTATATAGTAAAGCTGATATTATTAGAACAATTAGAGAGATTGGTCAATTAGGTTTCTTTGATGCCGAAGCTATTACTCCAGACATAAAACCAAATCACAGTGATAAAACTGTAGATATTGATTATCAAGTTGCTGAAAAAGGATCTAGTCAAATAGAACTGCAAGGTGGTTATGGAGGAGGATCATTTATAGGAACTCTTGGTTTATCTTTTAATAACTTTTCTACTAGAAATATATTCAATAAAAAGGCATATAAACCATTACCAATGGGTGATGGACAAACATTAGCTTTAAGATTACAAAAAAGTAGATATTATACAACTTCAAGTTTCTCATTTACTGAACCTTGGCTTGGTGGTAAAAAACCAAGATCTTTATCATTTTCAATATACAATTCTAAACAATTTAAATACGATTATTACACCAATAAAGTAGATAAAGATCAGCGTTTAAATATTGTAGGTGCTTCTATTGGATTGGGACAACGTTTAAAATGGCCAGATAACTATTTTACATTATCTCAGAGTATTAGCTACCAATTATATGATTTAAAAGATTATCCAATTTCAACTTTTTCATTTTCAACAGGAAAATCAAACAATTTAGCATATAACATAACTTTAGGTAGAAGTTCTGCCGGACCAAACCCAATATTTCCAAAATCTGGGTCTGATTTTAGTATAGGAGCCAAAATAACTTTCCCATATTCATTAGTAAATAATAAAGATTATGAAACTATTGATGATCAAGAAAAATACAAATGGTTGGAATATTATAAAGCTAGCTTTAAAGGAAAATGGTATACTGCTTTAACTAAAGATCTTGTTTTAATGTCTAATGCAGAGTTCGGCTTTTTAGGTAACTATAATAAAAAATTAGGTGATTCGCCTTTTGAAAGATTTTTTGTTGGTGGTGATGGTATGGCTTCTTATCAATTAGATGGTAGAGAAACTATAGCCTTAAGAGGTTATGAAAACGGACAACTATCTACATCTGCAGGTGGAACAATTTATAATAAATTTCAAATGGAACTTCGTTATCCAATAACCTTAAAACCATCAGCTTCAATTTATGCTCTTGGATTTGTAGAGGCTGGTAATTCATATGATGGGTTTAGTAATTTTAATCCTTTTGAAATGAAAAGATCCGCGGGATTAGGTTTAAGAATTTTTATGCCTGCTTTTGGATTATTAGGTATTGATTTTGCTCACGGTTTTGATCCTGCTCTTGGAGGAACTGAAAAATCAGGTTGGCAAACTCACTTTATAATTGGACAACAATTTTAATGTAAATCTGTTATATTTGTAAATGAAATTTTAAATTGGCACGATTTTTTCTAAATACATAATAGTTATGATCAAAAAAGTTCTTTTATCAACACTTTTAATAATAAGCATATCTGCTATAGCTCAGAGATCTCAAAGAATAGGCTATATAGATATGGAATATATTTTAGAAAATATACCTGAATATAATGAGGCTCAATCTCAGATTAACAGTAAAGCTTTAAATTGGCAAATAAATATAGAAAAACAGCAAAAAGAAATTGACGATTTAAAAACTGAGCTAAATATTGAAAAAGCTTTAATGACTAAGGAATTAATTTTGGATAAAGAAGAAGATATTCAAATTAAAACTTTAGAATTAAAAAAATTGCAAGATTCATATTTTGGTGTTAATGGAGATTTATTTGTACTAAGACAGCAAACTGTTCAACCAATTCAGGACTTGATTTATAACGCTATTCAAGATATTGCCGTAAAAAGAAAATACGACTTTGTTCTTGATAAATCAACGGATTTAATAATGTTATATACAAACAAACAATATGACATTAGCGAACTGGTAATTAGAAGTATTACGCAAACAAAAAAAGTAACTGCTGCTAAAGAAAAACAAGAAGGGAAAAAAACTAACCCAAATGGAGTAAAACCACAGTCTGGCTCTCTTGAATTAAACAAAGTTAAAAAAGATGCACCAGATGATTTAAAAGTGCGCGATACTAAGAGAGAAGAACTAAAAAGAAAAATTGAAGAAAAAAGAGCTTTACAATTAAAAAAACGTGAAGAACTTAAAAAAGCTATTGAAGCTAAAAGATTAAAGAGAATACAGGAAATAGAAGACGCTAAAAACAAAGAAGACTAACAAACAAGAATAATTAATTTAAATAACAAGAATAAAATGAAACAGTTTAGAACATTATTATTAATTGCAATAATTACTTTAGGATTTAATTCAGCTCAAGCTCAAACTAAAGTAGGACATATAAGCACAGATTTATTATTAAGTCTAATGCCAGAAACAAAAGCATTAAATGCTGACTTAGAAAAATTGAGTAAAACTTATGAAACTGAATTAAAATCTGAGAATGATAAACTTGCAGCGAAATTAAAAAAATACGAAGCTGAAGTTAAAACTCAAACTGCTGAAGTAAATCAACAAAGACAAGCTGAAGTTCAACAAGATCAACAAAAATTATATCAATCTTCTCAAATTGCTCAAGAAGACATTAGAAAAAAGAGAGATGAAAAATTAAAACCAATCTTAGAAAAAGCAAGAAAAGCTATTGAAGATGTTGCTAAAGATCAAGGTTTTACATATGTTTTAGATGCTGCAAGTATTATAGTTGCTAATGGTACTGATTTATTACCTGCTGTTAAAACAAAATTAGGTATTCAATAAAATACTACATTCATATAAAATTAAATCCCGCAATAGCGGGATTTTTTTATACTTTTATATTTCAAAAAACAAGTTTATTAAACGTGAACAATCTACCCATTGGCTTATTTGATTCTGGTATTGGAGGAACTTCCATTTGGAAAGAAGTTATTAAATTACTACCAAATGAAAACACTATTTATTTAGCTGATAGTAAGAATGCTCCTTATGGAGAAAAATCCTCAGATGAAATTCTTGCTTTAAGTATTAAAAATACAGAGCTTTTAATTACAAAAGGATGCAAATTAATTATTATAGCCTGTAATACTGCTACAACTAATGCTATAGAATATTTACGTAAAAACTACAACATTCCTTTTATTGGTATAGAGCCTGCCATTAAGCCTGCTGCCCTATTAAGTAAAACTGGAGCTATAGGCGTTTTAGCTACCAAAGGAACGCTTACAAGCAAACTTTTTGAAAAAACAACTAAAGAATACGCTAACAACATAACTCACATTGAACAAGATGGAGAAGGCTTGGTTTCTTTAATTGAACAGGGGAAATTAAATTCACCTGAAATTAAACAATTACTTGAAATTTATATAAAACCAATGCTAACCTATAATATTGATCATTTAGTTTTGGGTTGCACACATTATCCTTATTTAATTCCTCAAATAAAAAATATTGTTGGTGATAAGGTTAAAATAATTGATTCTGGAGAAGCCGTTGCAAAACAAACAAAAGCAATTTTAGAAAAAATTCATTTAAATATTGAAGTTAAAACTGCAGTTTCTCATCAGTTTTATATTAATATTAATAAAACTGTTCTTCAAAATATATTAAATGATGTTACAGTAAATTTTAATGTTGAAGAATTAGAATTTTAGTTAGCAATTAGATTTACTAATTACTAACTAAAATGCGTCAAGGATTGAAGGGCCGTCCTTTTTTTGATTTTTATACAGATAAATATCTAAAAAAGATATAATGAAAAGCCTGACCCAATGGGTAACGCTCAATTACTCTTTATACCAACCTGAATATTTTACATAATTATTAGCTATTCTATCAATTTCACCAGAAATTAATTCTTGACTAATATCTTTAACTTTTTTAGCCGGAATACCAGCATAAATTGTTCCCGATTCCACGTGAGTTCCTTTAGTTACAACTGCTCCTGCAGCAATAATTGAATTACTTTCAACAACACAATCGTCCATAACAATAGACCCCATACCTATTAAAACATTATCGTGAATTGTGCAGCCATGCACCATTGCATTGTGCCCAATAGAAACATTATTCCCTATATTTGTTGGGTGTTTTTGGTACGTTGCATGTATAACAGCTCCATCCTGAACATTTACCTTGTTTCCCAATTTAATGTAGTGTACATCGCCACGAATAACGGCATTATACCAAATACTACATTGATCTCCCATTGAAACCTCTCCAATAATCACACAATTTTCTGCTAAAAAGCAATCATCACCAAATTGTGGTTTGTTTCCGTTTAATTCTTTTATAATCATTGTATTATTTTTTTTAATTTTTAAATCATTTCAACCCAGCACAAAAACATTTACTTAAAAAATGCTAACAATTCTCCTTTTTTAGATGAAGAAACCGAGAGCTCTTTACCATTTGTTAGTACAACGCTTCCACCCTTTCCTTTTTTATAATTTGTAACATAATTTATGTTTACCAAATAGGATTTATGGATACGTGCAAAGCTACTTTCTTTTAAAATTTCTTCAAAATATTTAAGCGTTTTACTTACTAATTTTTTATGCTCATTCTGCAAAAATATATGCGTATAATTATCATCTGCCTTACAATATAAAATGTCTTTAATTTCTAAAACCTCAAAACCATCTTGAGTTGGAATGGTAATTTTTTTAGTATCAGTAATGGTTTTAGGTATTAAAACCGTGTTTTGTAAATCATTTTCTTTAGCTTTTACCTCAACCACATAATCTACCGCTTTTATTAACTCATCTATTGAAATTGGTTTCAATAAATAATAGGACGCATGCTTATTTAAAGCCTCTATTGCATATTGATTATATGCTGTTACAAAAATAGTTTCAAAAGTATGATTACCAACTTTTTCTAATAAATCAAAAGCATTACCATAAGGCATTTCTACATCTAAAAAAACAAGATCTAAGTCGTTACTTTTAATTAAAACCAGTGCTTCATCAACATTTTCTGCTTCCCCTAAAACAGTTACTTGAGGACAATATTTTTTAATATAATTTTTAAGTATTTCTCTACTTGTTTTTTCATCTTCAACAATTATAGCTTTCAATTTCATGTGTCTTTATTATTTTTTTTAGCGGCCACCTGCAGTTCGCTATTAATAATTTCGTTGAGTATAAACTTTTGAACATGCTCGTTTCATTTAATCTTTTTTTAGTGTTAACACCACTTTTGTACCTGTACTATCAGTGTTCAAATCTTCAATAAATACATCAACTTTATCACTATACATTTCGTTTAAAATGGCAACACGTTTTTTAATATTATCCATTCCTTTAGATTGTTGTTTTTGTTGATTGGCTGTTTTTAATTCTTTAGATTTTTTTCGTCCAATACCATCATCCGAGATTTCAATACAAATGCTTTCTTCATTTTTTTGATGAAAAGCAACCTTTAAAAATCCCTTTTCTTTTTTGTAACGCAAACCGTGCCAAACCGCATTTTCAATATATGGTTGCAATAACATTGGTGGAATTTGATACTCACTAATTTTTAAATTCTCATCTATTTCAACTTTATAGTCAAATTTATCCTTAAAACGTGAATGTTCTAATTTCATATACAATTCCAACAATTCAATTTCTTTGGAAAGTGGAATAAAATCTTCTTCGGAATTGTTTAAAACATTACGCATTAATGTAGAAAAATCGGTTAAATATCTATTAGCCGTTCGTTCATCGTTTTGTGCAATAAAACTATTTACAGAATTTAGTGCATTAAAAATAAAGTGAGGATTCATTTGACTTCTTAACGATTTTAAAGCTAATAAGTTATTAGCCAATCTTCGCTGTTTATTGCTTTTATACATAAAATAAATTGCAGCCAACAACAGCAATAAACCTCCAATTAACGAGTAAATTATTAAACGCTGACGTTTGTAATTTTCAACAGTAACTTGTTGTTCGCTTTCATATAATTTATAATTACTCTCTGTTAATTCTCTATCTTTTTCTAAACTATTTATTCTGTTTTGTTTCTCTCCTAAAGTCTTATTTATAGTAACTGCAGCTTCAATTTCCTTTTCTTTCTTTTTGTATAAAATATCAACCAAGCTCACATATTCCTGATAATTGGAAAGTGCTTTTTTATAATCTCCAACATTCTTATAAATTTCTGAAAGTTGTTCAACAGCTTCTTTTTTTGTTTCAATATCTGAAGCCTTATCCGCATCATTTTTACTTTTTTCTAAATAACCTATAGCTTTTGTAAACGATTTCTTTTTAGCATAAGCATTACCAATATCTAAATTTAATTGCTGTACAGAAATCTCTTCATCATCCTCAAATTCAGTATTAACTTTATTCAAATTAGCCGCTTCTAAATCTTGAAGTGTCTGTTTTTTTAATTCAATTTCTTTATCAAAATTTTGCTGATCTCTGTATTGATTTGCGACTGAATTTGTAATTGCAGCTCGCTTATTTAAAGTAGCCTTTTTTGATACCTCAATGGTATTATTTAAATACATATTTGCTTCAGAAACCTTACCTTGCAATCTAGAAACCTCAGCTAATTTAGGATTTAATATTGTTACCTTTTGAGTGTAGTTATTAGCTTTTGCAAAGGTTAGCGCTTGGTTAAAATTAGTTTCTGAATTCACATAATCTTTTAGATTTAGATAATTATCTCCAATTGTTTCGTACACTTCAATTTTTTGTAAAGAAGTCTTCTTTTTATTTAAAATTGAATTTAAAATTGTGTTACTTTCATTAAAATCACCTTCAAAAGTTAATGCTTTTGCTAATTTTAATTTTACAGAAGTATCACTTTTATTGCTAAGTGAAGTTTTATAATTACTAACCGCTAAATCATATTGTTTTAAATTAACATAAACATCACCTAAAACTTCATATGCATTTGCAATATTTATTGAATTCCCTCTTTTTGAGGTTTGAGATTTCAACGCATTCTCTATAAACTCAATACTTTTAAACGGATCTCTTTTTTTATAAAATTGCGCTGAATCTAACTGAATTAAAAAATCATTTTCTGGTTCTTTACTCGTTTTTGAAATGTATCTGTTAGAATTATCTTCTATTTTATATTCCGAACTTCCATCGTACACATACGTATTTATTAGCACGCCATTTTTACTTAACTCAATAGTATCTCCTTCACCAGCTTCAATAGTAAACTCACCATTTATATTGGTTTTAGTAGTTCTATTTGAACCTTGTACTCTAACCGTAATATCATTCAGCCTATTTCCGTTTTCATCGGCAACAAAATCCGAGTAATAATTAGATTTATTATTCTTTTCTTGAGCATTTACATGAAATGTAAGAACAATAAGAAATAACAATAAAATGGATTTTAATTTCATGTATTTATAATATTATTTTCAACAGTCATATACTGTTTGCTAATTTTAATACCGCTTAATGAGAAACTTTCTAGCCTACTCGTTTCATTTTACTAATTTGTTCTGTAAAACTACATACTTTAAAGCATTAAATAAAACGTTGTCATCTTAAAAACAGCTGAAAACGGGTATTTAAACACCTTAAAATACGCTTTCACTCATTTATAGGTGCTGTTTACTCAATTAGAAAATAGCGCTGCTCATTCTTAGTTTTTTCAAAAAAAGGTTGTACTTACTTTTACCTTTAATTTAAACCAGAATATTATGAAAACGCTTTTAAAATTATTAATCATCACACTAACCATCTCAACTTTTACTTGTAATGCTAATAATCCAGAAGCAAAACAGCAAATTAAAGTTGCACTATTATTAGACACCAGTAATAGTATGGACGGACTTATTAACCAAGCTAAAACACAGCTTTGGGAAATTGTAAACGAATTATCGTATGCCAAATGCGGCACAAATCAACCAGACTTACAAATTGCCTTATATGAATATGGAAATGATGGTTTAGAACAATCTGACGGCTTTATAAGACAAGTTTTAAACTTTAGTGAAGACTTAGATGTAATTTCAGAAAAATTATTTGCTCTTAGAACAAATGGAGGCAGTGAATACTGTGGACAAGTAATAAACACTTCATTAAAAAACTTAGCTTGGGGAACTAATAAAAACGACCTAAAAATAATTTTTATTGCAGGTAATGAACCGTTCACCCAAGGAAAATTAAGTTATAAAGAAGCTGCTTCTTTAGCAAATGAAAAAGATGTTACTGTAAACACTATTTTTTGTGGAAACTACGAAAATGGAATTTCAGGAAAATGGCAAGAAGGTGCTCATTTAACAAAAGGGGATTATATGACTATTGACCATAATAAAGAAATTGTTCACATTAAAACTCCTTATGATAAAGTTATTATTGAATTAAATAATAAATTAAACAAAACCTATATTAGTTATGGCGCTGAAGGTTATAACAAACAAAAACTACAGTATGAACAAGATTCAAAAGCTGAAGAATTAAATGACGAAGTTGTAGTTAAAAGAGCAGTTAGTAAAAGTAGTAGAATGTATAAAAACTCAAGCTGGGATTTGGTAGATGCCGCAAAAAGTAAAAAAATGAATTATGATGATATGAATAAAAAATATTTGCCAAAACATCTACAAAACAAATCTAACATAGAGTTAAAAAAATATGTAGAAACCAAACAAAAAGAGCGTATTATAATTCAAGAAAAAATTCAAGAATTAAATGTTCAAAGAAAAAAATACGTTGCAACAAAACAAGCCACTTCAAAAAACAACGATTTAGAAAATGCCTTAATCGGTTCTATTAAAAAACAAGCTATGAAAAAGAATTTTAGTTGGAAGTAATCCCACTTTTAATAATGAAAGAGGTAAAACGCTAAAACATTCTATTTGTTTTACCGCCTCTTTCATTCCAAAACCTTCTTGGGCTAAAGCATCCAAAATTAAAACCAAGTGTAATTTGATGGTAACTTCCATCGTCAAATAAAATATCACCAGTTTGTTTTGTATAAGTATAAGAGAACATATATTTATCAAAATTCACTCCAACAATAGGAGTTAAATAATTTAATTGCTCCGTATTTACACCATCAAATCCTCTTCTATATGAAAAAGCAGCCCAAAGCTTCGCATTTTCCAATTCTTTATAAACTTTAAAATTGAAATCAATAAATTTCTCATTTGTTCTTTCAATATACTGAACCATAATAGAAGGTTCAAACTCTACTCCACTTCCTTCATAATAATCAAAATAATAGCCCAAAGACAATAAATACCTTCTTAAATTTAATGATTCATAATCATCATTATATAAATTTCTTGCTGTAAGCATTATATTCTTAATAGTCAAATATGAAAAGAAATCCATATTGTGATAAGCCATACTAACATCGGCATTAAAATAACCAGAACTTTGTACTATTTGAGAAATAACCGGGTCTGGAATTTCAAATGAAGTTTCATCTAATTTATTATTTACAACCATCATAGAAATACCAAAAGATAATTGTTTATAATCTTCAAGCCTCCCTAAATCTAAATGATAGGCATAAGAACCTTGAAGCCCTTGTCTACTATGATATCCATTTTGATCATTAAAAATTATAAATCCTAAACCTCCTTTTTGACCAAATTTTGTATGAAAATTTAATGTTTGTAAAGATGGTGCATCTTGTACTCCGCTCCATTGATTTCTTACAGTTAATCGTACTTTACTACAATCCCTAAAACCTGCTGCAGAAGGATGCACTAAAAATACATTATCAGATAAATAATCCGAATATATTGGAAGTGTTTCCTGAGCTTCAACTTTAATTGAAACAATTAAAAACCAAAGAAAAATTATAACCCCTAAATTTTTCATCTATAAAACTATAAAATCAAATATACTAATAATATATATATAACAATTTTTATAAAAAAGTGTTCGATTTTTGTTGAAAAAATAAATTAAAACCAACTCATAATTTTGCGAGTATTATCCTTTTTAAAACCACTTTAATACAATTGAAATTGAATAACATAATAATAACCTAACAGGTTTTAAAGCCTGCTAGGTTTAAATATCATTAAAGCTCTCGCCTATTATCTTCAGAATTATTATCTATTAATTTATTGTAAGGATCTACACCTACTTCCGTTGGTTTTTTATCTACAATAATGCTTACTTTATTGTTTATTGACGTTATTTTATGCTTCTTCAAGTAAAGTTCAACCTCTTCTTTTTCACCATCAATTTCTTCCTCATAAAAAACACCAACTTCAACATAATCTTTTAATGGAAGTGACATTATTGGTTTTTTCATTTTTTCGGTTTTATAAGAAAGAGTATCTCCAACTTTATCTCCATACAAACGCTTTCCTTTATCGCTAACTCTATATTTACTAACATTAAACTCAATATCTACCTGAAATTTTCCATTTTCTAATTCCGTAGTTTCAACATCTACAACTCTATTTTTATAAAGTGTAATTGTTTCAAACATATCTTTAATTACATATTTTAAAGAATCTGGAGTTGCTTGTTTAATATAATCAACCATTTCAATTGAAGTGGTATAAGGTGCTTCTTGAAACTTTACCTTTTCAACATATTTTTTTATAGCTGAATTTAAATTTTCTTCACCTAAATAATCACTTAATGCATAAAAAACCAGTGAACCTTTTTTATAATGAATGTACATTTGACCATCATTATACATTAACGGACTTTCTCGTTTCTTTTCAACAGTTCTACCTTTTAAATAATCATCTAATGCTTCTTTTAAATACTTACGCATTTTCTTTTTTCCATGTTGATGCTCTAGTACTTTTAATTTCACATAATCAGCCATACTTTCAGATAGCATTGTAGCTCCTTTTACATCGGCTCCAATTACTTGATGCGCCCACCATTGATGTGCTAATTCGTGTACCGTTATTGCAAAACCATAATCAACTCCTCCTTTATCAGAATCATCAACATCTGCAATAAAACCTACACCCTCAGAAAAAGGAATTGTATTTGGAAATGATTGAGCAAAACTTCCTTCCGTTCTAGGAAACTCAACAATTCTAACTTGTTTGTGTTGATAAGGACTAAAATTTTTAGAATTATAATCTAAAGAAGCTTTCATACCTTCTAACATTCTGTCTAAATTATATTCGTGTCCTTTGTGGTAATAAATTTCTAAATTAACATCGTTCCAAGTATCTTTTTTCACTTCATATCTAGCGGAATTAAATGCGTAAAAATTCAAGATTTTACTATCCATTTTATAATGAAAATAGCGTCTTTCACCTTCTACCCATTCTTTTTGTAAATAACCTGGAGCAATTGCAATTTGATCTTTAGAAGTACTTACAGTTGCTTCAAAATCAATCCAATCAGAATCTTTTGAAATATAAGTATCTCCTAATGCTGTAGAATCAGTTGGAAATGGTCTTAATTCATTTTTAGGCAACTCATATTTTTCACGAATTTTATCATCTCTTAACTCTCCTCCACTTGCGTAACCCAAAGAAGGGAATAACACTTTATTATTAATAAATGTTCCGTTTTCTTTTACGTCTGAATGAATTCGAAGAAATGTATTTGGTTTATTTTTAACTTCAAAAGTTAACGATAAACTATCACCAGGTAACAAAACTTGTTCTAATTTATAAATATCAAAATTATGAATGGTATCTTCTAAAACTAACTTATTCTTCTTATTAAAAGTAAAAGTGCTCGGATAATTATTATGATTCAATAAAATACTATCAATTTTTTCTGAAGATTTATTAATCATAATATATGTACCTGTTGCTTTAAAATCTAATTCTTTTGGAAAAATATCCATCGCAACATTTACAGCAACAATTCTAGGCTGTGTTTTGTTTTCAAACTTTTTATATTTCTTCTCCCATTCAACTTGTAATAATTCCCGTTCTTTTATTGAAACTCTATCATTTAATACATTATTCTCATAATAAATTCTATAACCTATTGCTAAAAAAGCTACTAAAAATATTACAAATCCAATTTTATAAACCCCTTTAAATCTAGATTTAGCAATTGATAATCGTTCTTTAAAAGAATGTGGTAATCCTCTAACCCAAAACAATGCTGAAATAATAAGTAGTACAAGTCCCGCAAAAATCCAATAAATTTTATAAAACATATAGCTACTAAAAAATGCTCCATAACCATTCATATCTGAATAAGAATAACCCGGTCCTTGATTGTATTTAAATATAGATTGTTCTATCCCTACTAATCTTAAAAATGGTAAACCTATAGAAATTACTAATAATATAAATAACCCTAAATAAGCATTGCCAACTAATGTTTGAATGAATAATGCCAAGAATGCCCAAACAGCAAAATAAACAAATTTTATAATTAATAATTCATACAAGTATTGGTCTATTTCAAAATTATAATAACCTCTATAAATTTGAAAAATAATACCACCAACCATAATTACAAATAGTAATACTAATTGCATTTTTAATAAAGCAACAAATTTAGATAGTAACAAAGTCCAATTTGGAATTGGAGTAACATCAATTAAATGATTAAATTTTGCAACTTTTGCTCTTTGAACAAGTACGCCTGCATATAAAAAAGTAAGTATATTTATAAATAATGAAAAAGTACTCCCAGGATACAATAACATTTGCCAAGTAGTTGGATACGTTTTTGTACCTGAAATCTCGCCTAAAGAAATAGACATTATTAAAATAAAAATAAGCCCTACCAGTAAAATACTTAAAAACGGCCAGCTTTTTATAATAAATTTAAAATCTATATTTGATAGTTTCCACGTTGTTTTTAAATTTTGAAAAAATGAATAATCATACGATACTTTTGGAAGTTCAATCTTAGTAATTCCTCCAAAATTACTTTTTGTTACACGTTCAGCCTTTTGTTTTTTAAAGCTAAATGATGCTGCGTTTTGACTAAACGAAAAATATTTAAATACCAAACCAAAAATAACTGCAGCAATTGCCAACCACAATAAACGATTGTAAATAACAACTCCTTTAACAGGAAGTAACAAGTCGTTTTGCTCAGCAACAGTCCAATAACGTGTATAATAATTAGCTGCTTGACCTCCAAATGGATCTAACATAGCCGAAATTAACCTATTATCAATATCATTTAATAAGCTTTCTGAAACACCTTGAATTAACATTAACATTACAACAACAATAAACCCTGCTGAAATGTTTCGAGTAAAAGTTACTGTTGCAAATACAATTGAACCAAACAAAAATACATTTGGAATTATATAAATAAAATACGCTTGTAAGTACGCTGTAAATCTAAAATCACCAATAATTTCAGCATTTGTACCTGGCAACCTAAATCCTATAAACATTCCCAAGCCAATAATTAGTACAATTAGTGTAACTATTAAAAATGAGCTTAAAAATTTACCAAATAGGTAATCCTTTTTTGTAAATGGATATGAGTATAAAATGGTATGCATTTCACTTTTAAAATCTCTAAAAATGGATACACCAATTATTGAAGGAAACAAAAAATAAATTAAAATGGTTAACCCATTAAACATTCCATTTAAGTTTTTGGGAGAATTCACTATTTTTGAAGAACCTACGCTTACCGTAAGCGAGTCAAAAATACCAGCTGAACTGGCTGAAACAAATAGTGCTATTACAAAAAAGATAGCTAAGTATATATAAAATGATGGTTTCTTAAACCAATATTTTAATTCGTGTTTAAATATTGTTGTAAACATATATGTACGTTTTAATTGTTAAAAAAGAACCTTATTCTGAAACTAAATTTGCTTCATCTTCTTTCAATGCAATAAAATATACATCGTCTAACTGAGGTATTACCTCTTTAAAATCTTCAGCTGGTTTTTCTGTAGCATGAACTCTTATGTTTAAGGTATTATCTTGATTATAATTGGATGATAACACATTAAAATTTGCTTCCATCAACTCCAATTCATCACGTTCAATTACTTTAGTCCAAATTTGACCTTTTACTTCTTCCGTACATGTTGTTGGAGTTGTTTGTTTTAAAATTCTCCCTCCATTTACAATTACCATTTCATTGCATAATTCTTTTACATCGTCAACAATATGTGTTGAAAATATAACGGTACAATTTGTACCAACTTCACGTAATACATTTAAAAACCTGTGACGTTCTGCTGGATCTAAACCTGCAGTTGGTTCATCAACAATAATTAATTTTGGATTGTTTAATAATAATTGAGCAATTCCAAACCGTTGCTTCATTCCGCCAGAATAACCTGCAACATGTTTTTTTCTAACTTCATATAAATTTGTAATTTCTAATACTTCCTTTACTAATTTAGTTCTATCTTCTTTTGACGCAACCCCTTTTAAAGTAGCGAAATAATCTAATAATTCTTCTGCAGACATTTTTGGATATACCCCAAAAGATTGTGGTAAATATCCCAACACTCTTCTTAACGCCATATTATCTTCCAAAACATTAATATCGCCAAAAGTGATGGTTCCTGAATCTGGACTTTGCAAAGTAGCAATAGTTCGCATTAAAGATGATTTTCCTGCTCCGTTTGGACCTAAAAGACCGAACATTCCAGTTCCAATTTCAAGACTTAAATTATCTATCGCTTTCACTCCGTTTTTATAAGTTTTGGATAGATTTTGAATAATTAATTTCATAGAATTATTTTTTATATTTTAATACCACAAGATAAGTATCTTCAACTTATAATGTGGTATTAAAAATAATTTATACAAAAAAAACTGTCTAAAAAGTAAAGCTTACGTTAACCTGAAATTATTTCAGAATTACGCTCTTTTTACTTCTTAGACAGTTTAAATAAAATATAAAAATTGACTATACGTTAGCTGCTAACCAATCTCCTACTTCTTTTGTTCCATAAGCTTTACCTCCATCTGCTAAATCTTCAGTTACAATACCTTCATTTAAGGCTTTGTTTACAGCTTCTCTAATTGCTTTTCCTTCTTCTTGTAAACCAAAGTTTTCAAACATCATTGCTGCAGATAAAACTGTAGCCATTGGGTTTGCAATATTTAATCCTGTTGCTTGTGGGTAAGAACCGTGAATTGGCTCAAATAAACCAATATCAGAACCTAAAGATGCCGATGGCATTAATCCCATAGAACCTGAAATTACAGAAGCTTCATCAGTTAAAATATCTCCAAATAAGTTTTCAGTAATTAAAACATCATAACTATTTGGCCATTGTACTAAACGCATAGCAACCGCATCTACAAATTCATAAGTAACCTCAACTTCTGGATAATCTTTCTCCATTGCTTGCACAGTTTCTCTCCATAAACGAGATGTTTCTAAAACGTTAGCTTTATCAACACAACATAATTTTTTAGAACGCGTCATCGCTAATTCAAAACCTTTTACAGCTAAACGTTTTACTTCCGCTCTTGTATAAACACAGTTATCATAAGCTGTTTCTCCATCATCTCTTCGTCCTTTTTCTCCAAAGTAAATACCTCCAGTTAATTCTCTTAAGAAAACTAAATCTGTACCTTCAATACGTTCTCTTTTTAAAGGAGATTTCTCTAATAATGAAGGAAATGTAAATGTAGGACGTACGTTAGCAAACAATCCTAAAGCTTTACGCATTTTTAATAAACCTTGCTCTGGACGAACTTTTGCAGAAGGATCATTATCAAAACGAGGATGTCCAATTGCTCCAAATAAAACAGCATCAGAACTTTTACAAATTTCGTGTGTTTCATCTGGGTAAGGTTCACCAACTGCATCAATAGCAGCAGCACCAGTTAATGCTGGTTTCCAATTAATTTCATGATTAAATTTAGTTGCAACTACATCACAAACTTTTACTGCCTGATCAATTACTTCTGGTCCAATTCCATCTCCAGCTAAAAGTGCTATATTTAATTTCATTATTCTATAATTTTATGTTGTTTTTTATTTTTCATATTAAATACCTTAAAATTAGTTTCAATCTTTAAAACTAGCAGATATTTAACATTTTTTGAGTTGCTTTTATTGCAGACACTGTTTGGTCGCAATCTAAACCTCGTGTTATAAATTTATTGGTTTCACTTTGCCAAGTAATAATAGTTTCACAAAGTGCTGCAGAAGTACTTCCCGGAGGTATACGAACGGCATAATCAACCAAATTAGGCATTGTTAACTTTTTCTTTTTATAAATCTTTCTTAAAGCATTCATAAAAGCATCAAATTGACCATCACCTTCAGAGAGTTCTTCAAACAATTCACCATCAATTTTAACAGCAACAGTTGTAGAAGGTTTTAACCCTTTTGAATGTGTTAAAACATAAGATTCAACCGTAATTCGTTCTTCATACAAATTACTGTCCAATACATCAGATATTATATATGGTAAATCCTCTTTTGTAACCAACTCTTTTTTATCACCTAGCTCTATAATACGCTGGGTAACTTTTAATAAATCAACTTGATCTAATTCTAAACCAAGTTCTTGTAAATTCTTTTCAATATTTGCTTTTCCTGATGTTTTCCCTAAAGCATACTTACGTTTTCTACCAAAACGTTCAGGCATTAAATCGTTAAAATATAAATTATTTTTATTGTCTCCATCCGCATGTATACCAGCAGTTTGAGTAAAAACATTATCTCCTACAATAGGTTTATTTGAAGGAATTCTAACTCCCGAAAAAGTTTCAATAATTTTACTTACCGAATATAATGAAGTTTCTTTTACTTGAATTTCAACCTCATCCTTAAAGAAATCATTTATAACAGCAACAACACTTGCCATTGGCGCATTTCCTGCGCGTTCACCCATTCCATTAACAGTTAAATGCAATCCTCTAGCTCCTGCTTTTATAGATTCCATAACGTTTGCCACACTTAAATCATAATCATTATGTGCGTGAAAATCGAAATGCGTATTTGGATATTTAGCCGTTATTTGTGAAAAATAATCAAACGTTTCATAGTGTGTTAATACTCCTAAAGTATCAGGTAGTAAAATTCTTTCTAAAGGAAGTGTATTTAGAAAGTCTAAAAATTGAAAAACATATTCTGGTGAATTATGCATTCCATTACTCCAATCTTCTAAGTAAACATTGGTTTTAATTCCTTCTTTTTGAGCTAATTCAACAACATCTTTAATTTCAGAAAAATGTTGTTCAGGTGTTTTCTTTAATTGATGTTTTAAATGATTTAAAGATCCTTTGGTTAATAAATTCTGAACTTTAGCTCCAGCTTTTTTCATCCATTCTATAGATCTTCCATCATCAACAAAAGTTAACATTTCAACCCTGTCAATATATCCATTATTGCTCGCCCAATTTGTTATGGCTTTAACAGCTTGAAATTCACCTTCAGAAACTCTAGCGGAAGCTACTTCAATTCTATCAACATTTAACTCTTCCAAAAGCAGTTTTGCAATGGTTAGTTTTTCTGCTGAAGGAAATGAAACTCCTGATGTTTGTTCACCATCACGGAGCGTAGTATCCATTATTTCAATTTTTCTCTTTGACATATTATTAAAACAATTGTTTTAAATTTAAAGTTCGTCAACCTGAACTTGTTTCAGGTTCCCATTCTGTTTGTTCATCTGTATGATGAGATACTGAATCAAGTTCAGCATAACGGGTTTAAAACTTTTTAGACAGCTTTACTGTAACTCTATAATTAAAAAGGTCTTTTTTCAGCAAAGTCTTTTATCTCCTCTTTCATTTTTGATAAATAATCTATATCATCAAAACCATTTAACATATTTTCTTTCTTGTATCCGTTAATATCAAAAGATTCTTTTTCTCCTGTTACCAATAAAGTAATAGTTTGCTTTTGTAAATCTATTTCAAGTTCTGTTTTTGGGTCTGCTTCAATTGCTTTATAGATTTTATCTAAAAACTCAGCACTTACCTGAACCGGTAATACACCAATATTTAAACAGTTTCCTCTAAAAATATCTGCAAAGAAACTAGAAACTACACAACGGAATCCATAATCATACACCGCCCAAGCAGCGTGCTCTCTTGAAGAACCTGAACCGAAGTTTTTACCTCCAACTAATATTTTCCCAGAATACATTGGGTTGTTTAATACAAATTGTTCTTTTGGTGTATTATCTGGATTGTATCTCCAATCTCTAAATAAATTATCACCAAATCCTTTACGCTCTGTTGCTTTTAAGAAACGAGCTGGTATTATTTGATCTGTATCTACGTTTTCAATTGGTAATGGAACCGCAGAACTTTTTAATATTTCGAATTTATCGTAAGCCATTTTAGTAGTTTTAAAATTATAAAAGTGTTCTTGGATCAGTTACAACTCCTGTTACTGCTGTAGCAGCTGCAACTAGTGGACTTGCCAATAATGTTTTTGATCCTGGTCCTTGACGTCCTTCAAAGTTTCTGTTTGAAGTACTTACTGCTACTTTACCTGCAGGAACTTTATCATCGTTCATTGCTAAACAAGCTGAACAACCTGGTTCACGCAGTACAAATCCAGCTTCGTGGAAAATATCTAATAAACCTTCTTCTTTTATTTTTGCTTCAACAATATGAGAACCTGGTACTAACCAAGCTGTAATATTATCTGCTTTTTTTCTTCCTTTTACTATAGATGCAAATGCTCTAAAATCTTCAATTCTACCATTGGTACAACTTCCAATAAAAACATAATCTACATGTTTCCCTATCATAGTATCACCTTCAGAAAACCCCATATAATCTAGAGATTTTTTATAAGTAGCTGCTCCTCCTTCAACTTGATCAGCAGTTGGAATATTGTTTGATATTCCTGTACCCATACCTGGATTTGTTCCGTAAGTAATCATCGGTTCAATATCAGAAGCACTAAAAGTTAATTCTTTATCAAAAACTGCATCTTCATCAGTTTTAAGTGTTTCCCAATAAGCCATTGCTTTATCCCAATCTGCACCTTTTGGAGCAAATAAACGTCCATTAACATACTCAAATGTTTTCTCATCTGGAGCAATAATACCTCCACGAGCACCCATTTCAATACTTAAGTTACAAACAGTCATACGACCTTCCATAGACATTTGTTTGAATACATCACCTGCATACTCAACAAAATAACCAGTTGCACCAGAAGTAGTTAACTTAGAAATAATGTACAATGCAACATCTTTTGGTGTAACTCCTAAACCAAGTTCTCCAGTAATGTTAATTCTCATTTTCTTTGGTTTTGGCTGCATAATACATTGCGAACTCAATACCATTTCAACTTCAGAAGTACCAATACCAAAGGCAATTGCTCCAAAAGCACCGTGTGTAGATGTATGTGAATCTCCACAAACAATAGTTGCTCCTGGTAATGTAATTCCATATTCTGGACCTACAACATGCACAATTCCATTTTTTTCATCACCTAATCCCCAATGAGAAATTCCATATTCAGCAGAATTTTCTTCTAAGGCTTTTAATTGATTTGCCGATAACGGATCTTCAACAGGTAAATGTTGGTTAATTGTTGGTGTATTATGATCTGCAGTAGCAAAGGTACGCCCTGAAAATAATACTGAATTATTTCTTTCTTTCAACCCTAAAAAAGCTACAGGACTTGTAACTTCATGAATTAAATGTCTATCAATAAAAAACACATCTGGTCCATCCTTAATTTTACGTACCACATGTGAATCCCAAACTTTGTCAAATAATGTAGAACTCATATTTTATATCTAAATTTTTATCTATACTAATTAAGAGCCGTTTAATTGGCCCTATTTTTGAATTTGCAAATTTACAAAATAATGAGCATTTTTTTAAGTTAAATTACAGAAACTCCTTTATTATTATAAGATTTAAATGTTTTTGTGATATTATTTACACTTTAATTAAAAAAGTTAATATAATAACCCTCAAAATAAATATCTTTTATCCAATCTACTTTTTCAGCCCTTAAATTCACGTTAAATTTTACCTACATGTAATTTCCATGAAATTATTTGCAATACTAATTTTAAGCTTAAAAAGGCTAAAAATTGCGTAAATTAACAACGTTTAAGCAAAAAATAACAGCTATTTTCCACTTCTAAATCAAAAATACTTCTAAAAACATTAGTACTTCTAAAAGCATTAGTACTTCTAAATAAGATTAACAGCTCAAAAAGCTTATTCGAGTTTCTAATTTTTATTATGAGAATATTCTCACTATCTTTGTATTGGAATTAAAAAATATATTTATACATACTGTAAATGCCACCTAAAAAAAAACTTAGAAAAATAGTTGCTCCGCCAGATTTTAAGGGATTTAAACCTTATGGCACTACCAAAGAATCTATTGACTCTATTGATTTGTTTTATGAAGAGTATGAAGCCATAAAATTAGCAGATTACAAACTGATGACTCATTTAGAGGCTAGTAAATTAATGGGAATATCTAGAGCAACTTTTGCCAGAATTTACGAAACTGGAAGAAGAAAAATTGCCAAAGCATTGGTTGAAACACTTCAAATTAAAACTGTTTTTGGGAATGTAGCTTTAGATAAAAGCTGGTATTTATGTAATAACTGTGAAGCAAAATTCACCATTCCAAAAACTATTAATAACCATATTTGTCCAATGTGTACTTCAACAAATTTTGAGACAACCACAAATTTAAATTCTTAAAAATGAAAACAATTATCACTTCAACTGGAAATGACACAAAATCTCAATTCGACTTGCGATTTGGTCGAGCACCCTATTTTTGTTTGATTGATGACAACAACTTAGATGAAATTGAATTTCATAATAACTACTTTCCATACTCAAACAACAAAGCAGGAGTTAGTGCAGCAGAAAAAGCCTTAAATCTAAAAGTTGGCAAAATTATCTCTGGTGAATTTGGGCATCAAGCAAAAGAAGTTTTAGACAATAATAATGTTCAAATAGTAATGATAAATAATGAAAATTGCACTGTAGCAGAAATTATTGATCGTTTAAAAAATAATGAAAATTTGAGCAAATTAATTTCCAATTAACAAGAAACATGAACACAACATTATTAAATTTAATTAAAGGCGAAAGAGTAAAATTACCAACTAAATTTGGGGATTTTGAATTGATTGTTTTTAAAGATAAAGAATCTGGTCTTGAACATATTGCCATTATAAAAGGAACTAGTAATTTAAAAGGAGATTGGTTAACACGCGTACATTCTGCATGTGCTACTGGAGATTTATTTGGTTCATTACGCTGCGATTGTGGTGAACAATTGGCAAGATCTTTACAACTAATTGAAAAAAACGGAAAAGGTATTTTAATTTATCTAATGCAAGAAGGACGCGGAATAGGACTTTTAAATAAAATTAAAGCGTACAAACTTCAAGAAAATGGCATGGATACTGTTGATGCAAATCTTAAACTAGGATTTAAGCCAGATGAAAGAAACTATGATATTGCTGCATCAATTTTAAAAACACTAAATATTTCTGAAATTAATTTATTAACCAATAATCCTGATAAAGTTTTAAAACTTGAAGAGAACGGTATTCAAATTAAAAAAAGAGTTCCATTAAAAATCACCCCTAATACGCACAACATAAAATACTTTGAAACTAAAGTTTCAAAAATGGGACATTTATAAAATGTTAAACACATATAAATCATGATAACTCACAAATTACAATTGAGATCAAGATATAATGAAGTGGATCAAATGGGATATATTTATCATTCAAACTATGTAAATTATTGTCACCAAGCACGCACAGAGTTATTAAGAAAACTAGGAATTGAAGATAAAATACTTGAAGATAATAAAATTATGCTTCCAGTAATTTCATTTGATATTAAATACTTAAAACCTGCTTTTTATGATGATTTACTTACTATAAAAACAATAATAAAAGAAATCCCTACTGTAAGATTTAATTTTGAATTTGAAATATTTAACATTTCTGGAGATAAAATTGTTAGCGCAAATACAACCGTTGTTTTTGTTGATTCAAAAACCCGTTTACCAAAAAAAACACCAGATTTTATTCTTAAAAAACTTACCACTAATTTCAACTTAAATTAAAATGAAACTAACCGTACTTACTGAAAATTGTGCAGGGAAAAAATTTGAAGCTGAACACGGGCTATCTTATTTGATAGAACACAATAACAATAAAATTCTGTTTGATACTGGTGCAACTGATGTGTTTTTAAAAAACGCAAAACTTTTAAATATAGATATTGAAAATGATATAGATACCGTTGTATTAAGTCATGGACATTGGGATCACGGAGGTGGATTAAAATATCTTAAAGATAAAACCTTAATTACACATCCGTCATCTTTTATAAAAAGATACCGTAAAAAAGACAAATCTCCCATTGGATTAACTTTAAGTGATGAAGAATTAAACGAAAAATTTAAAATAATTAAATCTAGCAAACCATATATTATAAATGATAGCATGATTTTTTTAGGTGAAATTCCTAGACTCAATAATTTTGAAGCCAAAACCACATCTTTTATAGATAGTAGACGTGAACCTGACTTTGTGCCAGATGATTCTGCTTTGGTGCTTTTAAACAAAGATGAAATTATTATAGTTACTGGTTGTTCACATTCAGGAATCTGTAATATTATAGATTATGCTCAGAAAAAATTTAAAAGATCAAAAATAAAAGCAGTTATTGGAGGTTTTCATTTAAAAAATAACGATGCTCAAACACAAGAAACAATTCGTTTTTTAAAAAAATGTAAAATTTCTAAAATATTTCCATCCCACTGCACAGCTGAACCAGCTATTGAAGCATTTCAGAAAGAATTTAAGTTTAAACGCTTAAAAACAGGTATGACACTTGAATTTTGGAAATAAACAATTTAATGCAATAGTTCATTATTATTTTTTTATAAGTTAAACGTTACTTATACTTCAACTCTGCTCAGTAACATGTCTCTGAGCAGAGTTTTTACATGTTATTCTTAGCCAAAACAAGGAATCTTATAAATTACAAAACTGTAAATTCTTCATTCCTATCCTCAGCCTTCAGACTGAATTTATAACTATTATTTTTAAGCTTGTTACACTAGTTTTATTTTGGTTAATTTTGCCCAAAAACCAAATAACTAGAAAAAACTTTTGAACCCTTTTCAAGTTAAAAGGAGAATTATAACAAAATGAACTATAAATTACTATCATCTCCTTTACAGGGATTTACAGATTTCCGATTTAGAAATGCTTTTAATGAGTATTTTGGCGGCATTGATACTTTTTATTCTCCTTACATTCGGCTAAATGGAAAACGAATTATTAAACCTGCATATGAACGAGATATTTTACCCGAAAACAATAAAGGGCTAGAAGTAATTCCTCAGGTTATAACCAATGATGCAGATGAATTTTTATTTGTTGCAAAGTACGTTCAGCAATTTGGCTATAAAGAATTAAACTGGAATTTAGGCTGCCCATACCCTATGGTTACAAAATGCGGAATGGGTTCTGGGCTTATAAATAGTCCAGAAAAGATTGATGGTATTTTAAATAAAATTCATTCTGAAAGCGATATTCTTGTTTCTATGAAAATGCGTTTAGGTTACGAAAACAGCCAAGAAATTTTAAATGTTTTTCCTGTTTTAGATAAGTACCCTCTTAAAAACATTGCCATTCATGCACGTATTGGAAAACAATTGTACAAAGGTGGTGTAGATTTAGTTTCTTTTCAAAACTGTGTTAACGCTGCAAATCATAAATTATACTATAACGGCGATATTACATCGGTTACAAAATTTAAAGAATTGCAAGAACGCTTTCCAACAATTGACCATTGGATGATTGGTAGAGGCCTTATTTCTGATCCTTTTTTGCCAAATATGATTAAAAACGACACCTTAATATATCCCGAAAATAAAATTAAAGTATTTTCAAAATTTCATGATATACTATATCAAGGTTATAGTGAATCTTTATCTGGAAATACACATTTACTGCTAAAAATGTATCATTTATGGGAATATTTTGCGCCTCTTTTTCCTAACACTCCAAAAGGTTTAAAACTGATTAAAAAAGCTTCAAATATTAAAAAATATGAAGCTGCAGTTGCCCAAATTTTAGACAATGAAAACCACTAAATAATCAAACAATTTTTATGACTCCATTTATAACCATTATTGTAATATCTACCATTATAATTTTTATTTGGAAACGTAAAAACGGCAATACTTGGAAAAAACCTACAAAACCTTTCCCAAAGGAATGGAGAATTATTTTAGCGGAAAACGTAACCTTTTATAATTCATTAACTAAAACCGAACAAACAAAATTTGAATATCAAACACAAGAATTCTTACTAAATTGTAGAATAACAGGTATTAAAACTACAGTTAATTTAACCGATGAAATTCTTGTAGCTTCCAGTGCCGTAATTCCGGTTTTTGGCTTTGATAATTGGAAATATTCCAATATAAATGAAGTACTTATTTACCCAAACTCATTTAATAAAGAGTTTAAATTAGAAGGTAAAGATCGTTCTATTTTAGGAATGGTTGGCACTGGTTATATGGATGGTGTTATGATACTTTCAAAACAAGCATTGCAACACGGTTTTAAAAACGAATCCGATAAAAAAAACACAGCTATACACGAGTTTGTTCATTTAATTGATAAAACTGGCGGAGCAATTGATGGTATTCCAACCGTACTTATGGAAAAGCAATATGCCATCCCGTGGATTGATTTAATTAATAAAAAAATTGAAGATATTTACCAAGGAAATTCCGACATAAACCCATACGGAGGAACCAACAAAGCTGAATTTTTCTCAGTAATTAGTGAATACTTTTTTGAACGACCAAAACTACTTGAAAGAAAACACCCAGAATTATACGTATTGTTAGAAAAAATATTTAAACAAGATATGGCTGCCAGAAATTTAAACAAAAAAGTGGTTAAAATAGAACGCAACAGCCCTTGCCCTTGCAATAGTGGTCAAAAGTTTAAAAAATGTTGTGGAAGCACTCATTTTAGTTAAAATAAAAAACGAAGAATACAAACTCATTTTTTTTATTTAAATTTGAAATACTACTATGAAATTACGAAAATATTAGTATTTAATTATTGTTATCCCGCCTTAATTGTGGGATATGTGCATAAAATAAACCATATGAAAAATATAATATTTGCAATCTTCATTTTCACATCTGCATTATGTAATGCTCAAAACTACTCGTTTGTTCCAGATAGTTTACATCTAATTTCTTATGAGGAATTAATGAAAAATCCACCGTCGAATGTGGAATTAGTGTATTATGAAAACGGAACACTAACAACATTTAAAGATGTTATTCCATTAGTGATGCAGAAAAAATTGACACCTCAAATGTTTGTTGACAAGGATGGAAATTATAAGATACTTGTTGTTGTTAAAGCTGAAGTAAAAACAGAAAATATTACCATAGCCTATGAAGGCATGCCAGAAACATTGAAGAAATTAGGATATTCGTTTGGGAACTCAAAAAGCGATACAATAGTACTTATTACACAAGGGGGTCCTTTCCCTAGATTGTTTACGGATGAAGTGAAAGCTATTTTTAAGGATAATGGAGGAATTAATGAAAACAAATACTTCATTATAAATAGTCATCAAGCCCAGACTATAGAACCTCAAATGAGGTTAGAGGAAGAAATTTCGTTTGAACAAGCCAAATTGTTGGGAATAAAATCTTCCGAAATGTTAAATGAGCTTGTTAGTTATTTTAAGTCTGAAAATAAAAAGGTCTTTATTGTAGGTATTTCGTATGGTTGTTTTGCAGGGCAAGACTATATTTCCAAGTTTGGTAATATTGCAGACGGATATCTACTGATGGTAGGTAGGTTAGATATAGCGGAAGAAGTTTGGAGAGCATATTCTGAAGGAATTGACGCTGGTTTCAAAGAAGATGCTATTAGTACAAAGGTGGAGCAAAAAGCTGAGGATTTAATGATGATTAATTCACACAAGATTGCTGCAGCTTATGGTTATAAGCGATATTCCGAATTGTTAAAAAACACCGACCTATCCAATCTTATTTATTATCATGCCTTGAAAGATGCGAATGTTGGGAAACTAACTGCAGATGAAATTGAATTCCTTAATACTAAAGGTGCTAATGTTATTGGGTTTGATGATGTGCATACAGCGTGGAGGAAACATTTGAAGGAAGCTTTGGAATTGCTATTAGCAAAATAACTTTAATCAATGTTACTCTTTAAAACAATATATATAGTACATAGCTTCCTATCGTCAGCTACAACACCATATACTAAAGGTTATATGCAAGCCGATTTGAAAATTCTATGATAAAAAGATTATTACAAATATCATTCTTCATTCTAACAATAAGTTGCAGTAATTTGAGTCCAAATAAATATCAAGTTAAATCAACAAAAGAAAATATTGAGTGTTATAAAAACCTAATTGATTTAATTGAAAATGATAGTTTTATAAAGCAAAATATTACTGATTTACGGAATAATAAATTAAGAGGCGAATTGACAAAATGGAGTGTTGATTTAGGTAATAATTGGACCTATGAAATAACACATAGTTTGAGATCTTAAAGAATAATTATTTCTGCATATAACAACGGGTTTATTTCATTGCTTGGTTAGTTAATCGCACAACAAGCCTCTGGCAACAAAAATGTTTAAGATTTTAATTAACTTTGAGCTAATACAATCAACAAACAATTTACTACGTCCAAAAAATCATAATTCAAAAGAATTAACTGAATTTAATTAAAACATCTGAATTAAAATGAAAATAAAATCTTTATTCTTAATCTTTACATTAGTAATATTTTCATGTAAAACTTCAGAGAAAGCTAATGAAAATAATATTTCAGTTAATACAACTAACAACATAAATGCAAGATTAATTGTTTGTTCTGGATTATCAGAAAAGAATATTCCTTTAAATAATCTAAAAGAAATTAACGTAAAAGAAGGCGGAAAAATCTCTCTTTATGTTAAATGGTTTAACCTAACTGATAAAAGCTACGTAACTTCAATGGATTTCTTAGATGTTGATGGTAATTATTTAGTACAAAGCAGTGAATACAAGTTTAAACCTCGAAAAAAAAGCCATAATACTTGGAATTCAAGAACGTTTAGAAAAATACTTATACCTGAAGGAGTTGTAAAAATTAGAATAAATCTAGACCAAAATATTATTCTAGAACGTGAAATATACATTAAATACATTACTGAATAAAATATTTGATATTACATTTTTTTTAGCTTTATAGTAATTAAAACTAAAAAGATGCTTAGAAATATTCTGTCCTTAATTTTAATACAATGGTCTAGTTCACGAAGTTTATTAAACTAAAGAAACTTCATTCTCTATAAGAGTGCATACTGGAATAAATAATGTTGAATACACTATCTTTTTTAATAATATAGATTTTACAGAAACGGAAATAGACTTCATAAAACAACAATTAGATTTAGCTATTATAACTCTCAATTTAATTAAATAACTATAGCCAACAGAGGGTGTAATTTATAGCTTGGTTTAAGCTACTTAAAAAATACTTACAAGGCTTTTTATTCGGTATTTATTCACTAAATTAGTTGTTTAAAAATACTAAAAACCAAACACTAGCCCACTGTAACATATTTACCAAAACATACGACTGAATTAAAAATTGAATGAATAAAGCCGTTAAATACACACTTATTACAGTTGGAATAAACCTTTTAATTGCAATTTTAATTTTTCTCTGGATTTTAGCAGCTTATCAAAACAAAATATAATAACTATGAAATTATTTAAAACAATTTTAATCTTTACGCTTTCTATTTGTCTGTTTTCTTGCACAGAGCAAACCGAAAAGAAAGAAATAGTAGCAGAGCAATTTAAACCAGAATGGTCTTCATTACACAAACATCAAACACCTCAGTGGTTAGTAGATGGTAAATTTGGTATTTATAGTCATTGGGGAGTTTGGACAATTCAATATGCCGAAGGATATATGGGGAGTGGAGCTTTACCTTTAGATGAAGCCATTTCTAAGTTTACTGCAAAAAAGTTTGATCCCGCTCATTGGGCAAAACTTTTTAAAAATGCTGGAGCTAAATTTGGAGGACCTGTAGGTTGGCACGGAAGTAAATACTTACATTGGGACAGTGAGCTTACAGAATATAACTCGGTTAATATGTTACCTCATAGAGATATTGTTGGCGAATCGGCTCGTGAAATGCGTAAACAAGGGTTAAAAACCTTTATATCATTGCATTGGGAAATGGATAATGACAAATGGATTGATTACGGTAAAGAAGTTGTAGATAAATACCATCCAGATTTATTTTGGGTAGATGCTGGTTTTGGAGGTACTAAAGCTGCAAATCACGAAAAAGTATTGAATCGCTCAAAGTACATTGGTGAAGGAAAATCTAGTAGAAGATCTGTAAGCGATAAACATCAACGTGAATTTTTATCCTATTATTACAATGATGCTTTAAAACAAAATAAAGAAGTAGAATTTATTTACAAGTCATATGATATACCTCCAGGTGTTGGTATGCGTGACCTAGAAAATGGCTTATTAGACCATACTGCTTATGATGTTTGGATGACAGATATGGATATGAATATATGTCCAGATTGGGAAACTCACGGATGGTTTTACCGTGATGGTATTCCTTTACGTGATGCCAATAATATTATTGACATGTTAGTTGATGTGGTTAGTAAAAATGGAGTTATGTCATTAAATGTTCCCCCATTAGCTGACGGATCTTTTTCAACTGAAATTGAAAATATCCTTCTTAGTGTAGGAGAATGGTTAAAAATTAATGGAGAAGCCATTTATGAATCAACACCTTGGGTGATTTTTGGAGAAGGTCCTGTTGACATTGATTCAGGCAACTATATTTTTCATCATAACGAGCATTTCGGAAAATATAAGTTCTCTGAAAAAGACATTCGTTTTACAACAAATAAAGAGTTTCTATATGCAATTAGCCTTGGAGTTCCTGATAAATCAATTACAATAAAAGCATTAAATACAAATTTTAAAATGCACGATGGGTTTATTAAAAACGTGAGCATTGTTGGATATCCTGGTAAAGTTAATTGGACTCATAACGAAGAAGGATTAACCGTGGAAATACCTAATAATTTAAATGCAAAACACGCGGTAACTTTTAAAATTTCAACTCAACAGTAATCTCAATTAAATAAATACTCTAATCACTTAGCTCAATACAATTAACACTAATGAAATTATTTTATAGCATAAGTCTACTATTATTTTTGCTACTTTTAAATGGTTGCTCAAAACCAATTGAGAATGTAAAAGCAAATACTAAAGAAAATTTTGATTTTGACTGGAAGTTTTATGCAGGAGAAATTGAAAATGCAGAATCAAAAGACTTTGATGATTCAGAATGGAGAACGGTAAACCTTCCTCACGATTGGAGTATTGAAGGGGATTTCAGCAAAAATAACCCTTCGTTTTCTCGTGGAGGCTGGTTACCAACAGGAAAAGTAGTTTATAGAAAATCATTTACAGTTCCTGCCAATCAAAAAAATAAACGTTTGGTTATTTATTTTGATGGTGCATACCGTAATTCAGAAGTTTATATAAACGGACATTTATTAGGAAAACGACCATTTGGTTACATTGCTTTTCATTATGATATGACTCAATATATCAATTTTGGGAAAGAAAATGTAATTACTGTAAAACTCGATAATTCAGAGCAACCAGGATCACGCTGGTATACGGGAACTGGAATCTATCGTCATGTTCATTTAATTACAACAGATAAATTGTATGTGCCAATATGGGGAAATTATATTGTTCCAAAAAACGTTTCAAAAGAAGTAGCAACAATAGCTGTTGAAACTACTATTCAAAATGATTTCAATAAAAATATAGAATATGAAATTGTAACTTCTGTTATAGATAAAAATGGTTTAGTCGTTTCTTCAAAAAAAGAAACTAAAACTATTGAAGCAAATAATTCCAGTATTTATAAATCTTCTCTAGAAATTGAAAATCCAATTTTATGGAATACTGAAAACCCGTATTTATATTCAGTAAAGACAGAATTAATTTCTAACAAAAAAATTATTTATGCTAAAACCATCAAAACAGGTATAAGAAAACTAGCATTTAACCACACAGAGGGTTTCAAACTTAATGACAAAGCAATTAAATTAAAAGGAGTTTGTTTACATCATGATGGAGGACCATTAGGTGCGGCAGTTCATAAAAGAACTATTGAACGACAGCTAGAAAAATTACGTGAGATGGGGTGTAATGCTGTGCGTACAGCTCACAATCCTTTTTCAGAAGAGTTTTTGAATCTTTGTGATGAAATGGGCTTTTTAGTAATGAATGAAGCTTTTGATGAATGGGAAAGACCAAAAAAACCTGCTACTACACAAGATGGAAAAAAGAAAAAATTAACGGTACACAAATATGCACATCTTTTTAAAAAATGGGCAGATAGAGACTTAACAGATTTTATACTTCGTGATAGAAATCATCCATCAGTAATTATGTGGAGTATTGGAAATGAAATTGATCAAATGCGTGACGAAACAGGGATAGCAATAGGCAAACGTTTGGTTGACATTGTTCATAAGTATGACTATCGTCCTGCAACAAATGGAGTACACGGTTATTGGGATTCCAAACGTCCAAATCAAGAAGCCGCTGCTACAAGTGATATTTACGGTTACAACTATATAACCCAAGACCGTTTGAACTGGGAAAGAGAACAGTTTCCAAATGTAATGGCAGTAATAACAGAACATGAATCTGCTCAATCATTTTATCCTCGTTCAACTTATTTATACGAAAAACAAAAGGAAGAATGGTGGAATAAACTGAAGTACAAATATGATGACGCGTTTAACTGGGCTGAAAAAAGAGATATTCGTGGTGAGGCAGGTATGGAAGCTTGGAGATTAGTAAAAGAAAGTCCTTATGTAATGGGAATATTTATTTGGACTGGCTGGGATTACATAGGTGAAACTATTCCATTTGGTTGGCCTGCACGTTCATCCTCTTTTGCACCAATTGACTTGGCTGGATTTCCAAAAGACGGCTATTATTTCTATCAAAGTCAATGGTCTAACAAACCAATGGTTCATCTATTTCCACATTGGAATTTAGAAGGAATGGAAGGTAAAGAAGTCGCTGTTTACAGCTATACCAACGGAGATGAAGTAGAATTATTTCAAGATGGAAAATCTTTAGGAAAGCAAAAAAATAATATCAATGGTGTTGAATATCAAACTTGGAATGTAGTTTATAAACCAGGAACATTGAAGGCTGTGTCCTATAAAAACGGAAAAATAATTGCAGAAAAAGTAGTTAAAACAGCAGGAAAACCATCAAAAATAAAAGTTGACACCAGAAAAACTAAGTTAAAAGCAAATGGACAAGACCTAATTTATGTTGAATGTACCATTTTAGATAAAGACGGAAATGAAGTACCAACGGCCAATAATTTATTAAAGTTTGAAGTTGAAGGTCCTGCAACCATTGCAGGAGTTGGAAATGGTGATAATATGGGATTAGAACCTTTTAAAGCGAAACAACGTTCAGCGTTTAATGGTAAATGCTTAGCAATTATTCAATCTACTAGAGAAGCTGGAAATATTAACGTTAAAATAACTTCCGAAGGATTGGAAACAACCGTTATTAATCTGAAAAGTAACTAAAATGAAGTTTTTTTTATAACGCCTTTATTGTTATCAATTGTTGAAAATTTGGTTATATGTGCTAAAAAAGCCCTTGAAAATTCAGTGAACTAAAATTACTTACCAATGAAAAAAACTAAAACAAGCCTTCCATTTATTTAGTCAAACATTTAAAAGTCTATTTTTAGCAACTTAAACACCTTTAAAGTCTAACTAAAAAGTTTATTTAAATTATAGAATTAAAAATCAAAAACCTAAACAAGACCTACTCAAACGGTGTTCAAGCTTTAAAAGACGTTACACCTAACATTCCTCAAGGAATGTTAGGTCTTTTAGTACCTATCGGAGCAGGAAAATCATCATTATTGAGAACTTTAGTAACATTCCAACAAGCCGATTTTGGTCCTGCAATGTTGGGTGATTTAGATGTTTTAAAAGACAAAGCCGAAGTAGAAAAAATTAGACAAAATTTACTTTCAGAAGGTAAAACTGGAAAATATTTAAATTATCTATTGAAAAAATAGTGCTTGTGATTTTTATAATTTTAATTGCGCTCTCCATAAATAACTGGCACGAATTAAAGAAAGATAGAAATATTTTTAAATAAGCTTAAATCAAATTTAAAAACAGATAAAGATGCTTATGAAAGCATTATTAATAAAGACGATTCTACGAAAAGCAGATTAATGAAATTGAAACACTTACCAATTTATTAAATCAAGAAATAAAATAACAACAGAACAACACTACACTTAAAAATTGATTAATTCAGTATAATACATTAAAAAATAAAAGAATTAATTTTTGCCAACGCTGATAAAATATTATGAATATTAAAAGTTTAATCGTAATATTGCAATGTAATAATAAAGAATAAAATGGGACTAGCTAAAACTGAAATGTTTACCGACCAACAAAATGAAATTTCACTTTATGCAAAAGTTTTCGGACATCCTGCAAGAGTTTCAATTTTACAACACTTATTTAAAATAAACTCTTGTGTGTGCGGAGATTTAGTAACCGAAATTGGGTTGGCGCAACCTACAATTTCACAACATTTAAAAGAACTTAAACAATTAGGTTTAATAAAAGGAAATGTAGAAGGAACATCTGTTTGCTATTGTATTCACAAGGAAAATTGGACTACAATGAAAACTGTAATGTTCAAATTTCTTGATCAAGACCTAACAAAACAACAAGATTGCTGTTAAAAAAATTTGAAGAGATTAATCGTATAATCGCAATAAACAAATACAACTATGAAATTATCAAAAGTTAAATTAATATTAGAAGAATTAGAAACCATAGGTTTTCAATTACCAAATGGAGAATTAGTACCTAACCACTTTCACGTTACAGAAGTTGGAAAAATCACAAAGCATTTTATTGATTGTGGTGGAACGGTAAGAAACGAAGAAGTAGTAAACTTTCAACTTTGGAACGCAAACGACTATGATCACAGATTACATCCAGAAAAACTATTGAATATTATTGAGCTTTCTGAAAAGTTTTTAAAAATTGAAGATTTAGAAATTGAAGTAGAATATCAGGCTGAAACCATTGGAAAATTCGGACTTGATTTTAACGGGAAATATTTCTTACTAACAAATAAACAAACTGATTGTTTGGCCAAAGATAAGTGTGAAATCCCATTAAAAAAGACAAAAGTAAAACTGTCTGACCTGAATGAAGAATCTTGTTGTTCGCCAGATGGAAACTGTTGCTAAAAGATAATAAAAAATTAATAAAAATGAAAAAAAAACAATCAACCTTATTTTCAGAAATAGAAAAATTAATTAGTGAATTAAACCCTCTTTCTATTTCTAATGAACGTAAAACAGTTTTACAACCATTAACAGAATTCATTCAGTCAAAGGTTTCAAATAATCAAGAAATTAATATCAACTTTATCTGTACTCATAATTCTAGAAGAAGTCATTTATCTCAAGTTTGGGCGCAAACAATGGCCAATTACTTTAATATTAAAAACGTTTATTGTTATTCAGGCGGTACAGAAGCTACAGCACTTTTTCCAATGGCTGCAGAAACTTTGAGAAATTCAGGATTTAAAATCAAAACAATTTCAGAAAACAACAATCCTATTTACAGTATAAAATATGCAGATAATGCACATCCAATTATCGGGTTTTCTAAAAAACTAGATGATGATTTTAATCCAAAATCTGAATTTGCAGCAATTCTAACTTGTTCGCAAGCCGATGGGGCTTGTCCGTTTATTGCCGGTGCAGAAAAACGCATACCAATTACTTTTGAAGATCCAAAAGCATTTGACAACACACCTCAACAAGCTGAAAAATACAAGGAAAGAAGTTTACAGATTGCCACTGAATTATTTTACGTTTTCTCTCAAATAAACTCATAAAAAATGGCAACAAAAAAACTAAGTTTTCTTGACAGAAATTTAACTTTGTGGATATTTGTAGCAATGGGATTAGGGGTTGGTCTTGGGTATTTTACACCTTCATTTCCTAACATTATAAATTCTTTTAGCAGCGGAACCACTAATATACCAATTGCAATTGGTTTAATATTAATGATGTACCCACCATTGGCAAAGGTGAATTACGCACTGTTACCAAAGGTTTTTAGAAATACAAAAATCTTATCTATTTCACTTATTTTAAATTGGATTGTGGGCCCCGTTTTAATGTTTTTTTTAGCAATTACATTTTTACGTGATTATCCCGAATATATGGTTGGGCTTATTTTAATCGGTTTGGCACGTTGCATTGCAATGGTATTAGTTTGGAACGATCTTGCAGAAGGAAGTAGCGAATATGGTGCTGGTTTAGTTGCTTTAAACAGTATTTTTCAAGTTTTTGCATACAGCTTTTACGCTTGGCTTTTTATAACGGTACTACCTCCCTATTTTGGTTTTGAAGGAGCTATTGTTGATATTTCAATAAGTACAATTGCTGAAAGTGTCGCAATTTATTTAGGAATTCCGTTTGTATTGGGGGTTTTTAGTCGATTAATTTTAGTTAAATTAAAAGGAGAAGATTGGTACACAAAAAAATTTATCCCTACAATTTCTCCATTAACATTAATTGCACTGTTATTTACAATTATAGTTATGTTCTCATTAAAAGGAGAATTAATTGTTGAAATTCCTATGGATGTTTTAATTATTGCAGTTCCATTACTTATCTATTTTACGTTAATGTTTATCATTGGTTTTTTCTTTACCAAAGCAACAGGAGCAGCATATGATAAAACAGCTGCAGTTGCTTTTACAGCAGCAGGAAATAATTTTGAATTAGCAATTGCTGTTGCTATTGCAGTATTTGGACTAAATTCTGGACAAGCATTTACAGGTGTAATTGGTCCATTAATTGAAGTTCCTGCATTAATTATACTAGTTCGAGTTTCCTTTTGGTTACGTAAAAAATATTATAAAAAAGCCATCGTGTAAAGCAATATAAATTTGCAATTCAAATGAGCCAACGTTGGTAATTTTTTAAAAAAATCCGCACACAATATTGGTAATCATTGCACAAAGCTCTCAAATTATAAAACACAACTCAAAAGCTCCTTTTTAAGGGGCTTTTGTTTTTTTAGAATAGTATTAGAATTTTACTTTTTTTAAGGTTACTACCCCTTTATTTGAAGTACAAAAAGAGCTTTATCTCACTATTTACAATGCCCTCTTTCGGTCCATTTTCAGAACATAAAATAAAATAAAATTCACATGATAATCTAAAACAAAAAATGTAATTTAGATGTAATAATAACAATTGAAGAGGGGTTATTTAACAGACATAATTTAGCTTCAATTTTAAATGATTGTAATGAACATTCTTGACGGTATTAAATCAGCCGATATAAAAATCACTAAAGAAGTTAAGAATCTTAGTGATATGGTAAAAAACCCAAACCTTTCTATTATAGATAGGATTGAATCTTTTGAAGATATTATGTCCCTTGAAATTGGTGACACCTCCCTCAAAAGAGCCCGTAACCTTGAAAGAGAACTTGACATCAGGCAATTATATATTAAATATGAAGGAGAAAATCCTTCAGGCACACAAAAAGACCGTATTGCTTTTGCTCAAGTACACGATGCACTCCGCAGAGATTTTAAAATCATTTCATTAGCAACCTGTGGTAATTATGGTGTAGCTGTAGCATATGCCGCTTTTTTAGCGGGAATGCATTGTAAAATCTTTATTCCAGAAACATATCATACAGAACGCTTAAAAGAAATGGAAGTTTTTAATGCTGAAATCATTAGACTTCCCGGTACATACGAAGATACAGTTACACAATCAAGTAAATTGGCATTGCAAGCCGAATGGTACGATGCTAACCCTGGAGGTGTAAATACTTCATTGCAAATTAAAGCTTATTCTGAAATTGCAAATGAAATTTATGACGAATTACATGATGCTCCAAAATATATTGCTGCACCTGTATCCAATGGAACCTTATTAGCGGGAATTTATCGTGGGTTTGTAAGCCTTCATAAACGTGGAAAAACATCCAGAATCCCAATTTTTATTGCTGGATCATCTGCTTATAAAAACCCAATTATCTCTTCTTTTAAATCAGGTTTAGATACTTGTAAAGATATTGATCCAAAACTAATAAAGGAAACTGCTGTAAACGAGCCATTAATTAACTGGCACAGTTTTGATGGGGATGAAGCACTTTATGCCATTAATAATTCAAATGGTGAGGCGCATCATATAAGTGATAAAAAAATGAAGGATATGAGCACTTATCTCCATAGAAAAGAAGGTTATAGAATTTTACCGGCTTCAACATCCGGTCTTATTGCCTTGCTGCAGATCCATAAAGAAAATGAAATGATAAACGACAGATATGTCGCAATTTTAACCGGTAAATACTAAAAATGAAAAAAACAATTGATGGTAAAGCATTGATCTACGCCGATGGCGGGTTCAATACCCCTAATGGTAAAACAGCACACGGTCTTGTGCGCTTCACCGAAAGATATGAAGTAGTAGGTGTTCTTGATCATAAGTATGCAGGTAAGGATGCGGGATTGGTCCTCGATGGCAAAAAGAATGACATCCCAATCTTTAAAAATTTAAAAGAGGCTTTATCAAAACTTCCTGCATCAGATAAACCTAAATCATTGGTAATTGGTCTTGCTCCCGACGGTGGACGCTTACCCATTGAAGCAAAAGATACAATTAAGGAATCATTGCAATTGGGAATGAATGTAGACAGTGGCCTACATGATTTTTTATACAAAGACTCCGAACTGATGGCAATTGCAGAAAAAAATAATTGCAGAGTGAGAGATGTACGCAGAACACCAGACCGAGATCAATTACATTTCTTTACTGGGAAAATTGAAGAAGTAAACTGCTTAAAAATTGCCTTGCTAGGAACAGATTCCGCTGTTGGAAAAAGAACAACGGCATGGATTATTGTACATGCTTTCAGAAAAGCAAATTTAAAATCAGAAATGGCAGGAACTGGGCAAACAGCATGGATGCAGGGTGCAAAATATTCAATGATTATGGATAGCTGCATCAACGATTTTGTTTCGGGAGAAATAGAACATGCTGTTTACGAAGCATGGAAAAATGAATCTCCAGATCTTATTGTTATTGAAGGACAAGGAAGCCTAATGAACCCCGCATATCCTGGTGGATTTGAAATTTTGGCAGCCGGAAGACCCGATTATGTGATCATACAGCATGCTCCAAAACGAATGGAATATGATGGATTTCCAGGTTACGTTTTACATTCAATAAAAGAACAAATTAATGCTATTGAAACTATTTCTGGTAAAAAGGTAATTGCAATCACGGTGAACCATGAAGACATGAGTAAAGATGAAATATTACCTGCGTGTAAAAAATTAACAGAAGAAACAGGATTACCTGCGTATGACGTTCTAGAATATGGAGCTGAGGAATTGGTTAAATTATTAAAGTCCTATTTAAAATGATCACGCTTGAATCGTTTAAAGTGCTTCGAAAACTTTCAGTAAAAAATATTTATATAGAGTCAAAAAAAGTGAAGGCATCCTATTTGGTTGAAAAATATTCAGGAGAAACAACTTCTTTTGAATTGATCTACTCTTACGACCATTCATATTTCAATAAAAAAAATCCAGAAGATATCAACTTGGCTTCTATAATGTTGGCACAAGTTGCTTTAAATTATGGATTATTCTTTGAAACTATAGAATTTGATGGTTTATACGATAACACTGATCAACGGTTTCTTAAAGACATGATGGAAAACACTTCTCGCGAGATCTTAACTAACAAATTGCTCATTAAAAATGAATTTCTAAAACCACCTTTTGATACACTAAAAGTTGAAAAAAGAGATCACTACACACAGGCAAAAATACAATTTACAAACACCCAATTTGAAAATACAATATTAGCGAAAGCCCCATCTGAGAACGATTTAAATAAATATGCAATACTAAGCAGCGGAGGAAAGGATAGTTTACTAACCTATGGAATTATAAAAGAAATAGGAGAACCTTATCCTGTTTTTATAAATGAAGCTGGAAGACATTGGTTCACAGCCGTAAACTCCCATAGATATTACAAAACTATAGAACCAAATACATCTAAACCTTGGTGTAATAGTGACCGTTTGTTCAATTGGATGCTAAAGCAATTACCCTTTATAAAGGAAAATTACGCAAGTATTAGAGCAGATGACTATCCGGTAAGACTTTGGACTGTAGCTGTTTTTCTGTTTGGAGCACTTCCAATTGCACAAAAAAAAGGAATTGGAAACATTTTAATTGGAGACGAATATGATTCTACAGTAAAAGGAAACCTTAATGGAATTTCTCATTACTCAGGGCTATATGACCAGAGCAAATATTTTGATAATACTATGACACGTTATTTTAAAAATAAAGGATGGAATATTTACCAATATTCTATACTTAGAAGCTTATCAGAATTACTTATAATGAAAATTTTAACTAAACGATACCCTGAGCTTCAAGAACACCAAGTATCTTGTCATGCTGCACATGAGCTAAACGGAAAAATGTATCCTTGTGGTAAATGTGAAAAATGCAGGAGAATTATTGGAATGTTAAAGGCACTTGATGAAAACCCCGAGAAATGCGGTTACAACGAAAAACAGATCGCTGATGGTTTAAAAGACCTAGAGAAAAGGTCTGTAAAACAAATAGGAAGTGATGCTGGCCATTTATATTATCTATTATTCAAAAAGAACCTTATAGAACACAATGAATTTACTTCCAAAGTATCTAAAGAGCATCCTGAGATTATGAAATTAAGATTTGACAAGGAAAGAAGCAACTTAGAAGATATACCTTACCATATCCGAACGCCTCTTTTTTCAATCTTAAAACAATATTCTGACGGGGTAGTAAAAAGAGTAAATAACCGTTGGATTGAACAAACTATGGACAACAATTTTTTAAATGAAGTAAACTATAAATTTAATGACCAAAAATAAAAAATATCCTGAATATATGTGGGCAACTTTAACATGGCCCGAAATTGAAGAACGATTAAAACTAGTAGATACAGCAATTTTACCTTGTGGCGCTATAGAACAACATGGTCCGCACCTGCCTTTAGATGTCGATTTTTTTGATGCTGATTATATGGCTCGTAAAGTAGCTGAGGCTTGTGAGGACCCCAAACCTTTTGTGTTGCCTCCTATTCCTTATGGTGTATCATATCATCACAGCGGTTTTAAAGGAACACTCTCTGTTACAAACAACGCTTTATCTGCCCTTATCTATGATCTTGGAATGAGCCTGGCACATAATGGAATAAAAAAAATTGTTATTCTAAATGGCCATGGAGATAACGTACCCACTCTTACATATGCCGCACAGATGATTAATCGTGATGCAAAAATATTTGTTTGTGTTGAAACAGGTGAAACAAGTGATGTGGACTTATATGATTTGATAGATACTCATAACGACATTCATGCAGGAGAAATTGAAACAAGTACCACTTTAGCTATTAGACCTGAACTGGTGGATATGGAAAAGGCTGTAGACGGCACTCTAGATTTGGATAATGAATATCTTGATTATACCTCTGATAGAGGTGTGAGCTGGTATGTACATACAGAATGTTTAAGCACCTCAGGAGTAATGGGGAATGCTACCAAAGCTACCGCAGAAAAAGGTCATAAAATGTGGGAAATTATGATTCATAAAATGGCTGAATTTGTAGAAACCATTAAAAATACACCTAACGATAAATTATATCAAAACAGGTACTAAAATGAAGATAACATCCATTGAGTATTTTAGGTTGGATATGCCTTTGGCTGTCCCTTACAAGATTGCCTATGAAACGGTAAACAAAACCTCTAATATTATTCTAAAAATAAACACTAATAGAGGTATTACAGGTTGGGGATGTGCTGCACCAGACATTGAAGTAACTGGTGAAACACCTGAAGATGTAATTTATAATATTGAAAATATAATTATTAGTTTACTAAAAAATCAATCTCCGTTTCATATTGCACGTTATACGCATCAATTAAAAACATTGTGTCCTAATTCCTCTTCTACTATTGCAATGGTGGATATGGCATTATTTGATTTAATGGCACGGCAGGCAAAATTGCCGCTATATCAACTACTTGGAGGTTATAGAAACGAGATTCCAACCAGTATCACTATTGGTATTTTACCGTTAGATGATACAATACAAGAAGCAAGAAATTTCCTAAATAAGGGTTTTACTATTCTTAAACTAAAAGGAGGTGTAAACTTAACGGAAGATATAGAGAAAGTAATGAAGTTACGTGAAACACTCGGTAATGAGTTTTTATTGCGGTATGATGCCAATCAGGGATATACACCAGAAGAAGCTGTAGAGTTTATTGATAAAACTAGAAGTGCTAAAATAGAAATTCTGGAACAGCCTACAAAACAGACCAAAGAAGCGCACTTAGGTGAAGTAACCAAAAACGTTCATGTACCTGTAATGGCAGATGAGAGTATTAAAACGTTGAAAGACGCGTTTAGATTGGCGAGCAATGAATTAATTGATATGGTAAATATAAAGATTATGAAAGTGGGAGGCATTCTTGAATCACAACACATTAACTCTGTAGCAAAATCTGCAGGAATGGAAGTTATGGTGGGTTGCATTGATGAATGTGCTATCGGAATTTCAGCAGGTCTGCATTTTGCATTAAGTAAACCTAATATTGAATACGCCGACTTAGATGGACACCTTGATTTATTGGACGATCCTTTTACTGATTTATTTGAACTAAAAAAGGGAATACTATATCCTTCAAATTATTATGGTTTAGGAAAAATAAAACTATAACTTATTGAGAAAACTACTTCGCCAATTAAAACTATTTTGTATTTTAAAATTCGGATACAGATTTTCTACTAATTTCATCACCCAATAACAAAAAAAATGCTCCCATTCCTATTTCAGAAATGATTGTCTCTTAAGTATAAGAAACTTGTTCTCTCTAAATTAATTCCTTACTTTAGTAAGTAATAGATACCCATATGGGAACATAAAGTACACATAAAAAATTGCTTAATTCAATAAATAAAATGTGTTTAAAGTATAAAACTTAAACATAAAAAAATGTGTTTTCAAATCCAATACTTTTCAAGCTTAAACAGGTTTTGGGGCATTTTAAAAATTATTTGTAACAAAAACATGAAAACTAAACTCTCAAATATCTATTAGGACACTTAAAAATGGCAAGATTTATAAAAAAGAAGAAAAAAGAAATTGGATTATCACCCGATGAACTAATTTTTAGAGGACAAAAAAAAGCAGACCAAGTATTACTAAGAATTATTGATTTTGATTCCGAAAATTTAACTGAAGAAGATGTTAAAACGGTAAAAGAAATTAGTGAGTTCCAATATAAGAATACAGTTACTTGGTTAAATGTTGATGGTCTTCATAATACATCAATAATGCACGAAATAACCTCTTCATTTAATCTTGACTCTTTAGCTATGGCTGAAGTTTTAAATACAGAAGCAAGACCAAGAATTATTGAATATGATAATTGCACCTTAATAACAGCTAAAATGTTAAGGGTAGATGAAACCACAGGAAAAACCCTTGTAGAAAACCTAAGTTTAATACTAACTAAAACTGTTTTATTTTCTTTTCAAGAACAAAAAGGTGATGTATTTGAACCAGTAAGAGAAAGAATAAGAAAGCAAAAGAAGAGAATTCGTAATGGAGGAACTGATTATTTAACCTTTGCATTATTAGACATTGTAGTTGATAATTATTTATACGTAATTAGTGTTTTGGGAGAAAAGATTGAAACCTTAGAGGAAAACCTTCTTCTTAACCCAAATCAAAATATTATTAATGAAATTAATAATTACAAACGAGAATTAAACTTTTTGCGTAAAAGCATAAAACCTGCTAAAGAAATGATTTTTTCATTAGCAAAAACAGATTCTGACTTTATTACTGATAGCACCTATGTGCATTTTAAAGAACTTGAGGATAATATTAGTCAGGCCAATGATGCTACAGACAATTACCGTGAAATATTATCAGACCAACTAAACATTTATCATACAACAATAAGTAGTAAGCTAAATGATATAATGAAATTTCTAACCGTATTTTCGGTAATATTTATTCCATTAACTTTTATAGCTGGAATTTATGGAACTAACTTTGAGTATATTCCAGAACTTACTTATAAATACAGCTATTTTATAATGTGGATTGCAATGATAATAGTTGCAATAAGTATGCTGTTATTCTTTAAAAAGAAAAAATGGTTCTAATTAAATATATTGCCAAACAATTTATTAATTCAAAAAAAATATTTAATGAATATAGACTTCAACAAGATTTTTAGTGATTATTTTGAACAAATAAGCACTCTAATTCCAAATGTAATTACAGGAATATTAATTTTAATAATAGCCATAACACTAGGGAAAATAGTTTATAAAATTATTGAAAAAACAACACAAAAAAGATGGCAAGATAATATTATGTCAAATTTTTTGGCACAAGTTATAAAGTGGTCCTTTTACCTATTTGGATTAATAATGGCATTAAACGTTATTGGTTTTACAAGTGTTGCAAGTACAGTTTTTGCAGGAGCTGGTGTTAGTGCAATAGTATTTGGTTTTGCATTTAAAGACATTGGAGAAAATTTTTTAGCCGGAATAATTTTAGCACTAAAACGCCCTTTTGAAATTGGAGATATTATTGAAGTTGGAGGAGATAAAGGTACCGTAAAAGATCTTGAATTAAGAACAACACACCTAAGGAACGCTGAGGGTAAGGATATTTACATTCCAAATTCATCTATATTAAAAAATACATTAATTAATTATACTAAGGATGGATTTCTTAGAATTAACTTTATGGTTGGTATTGCGCCTGAGTGTGATATTGATAAAACCCGTTTGTTAATATTAGATTACCTAAAAACTAATAAAACTATTCTAAAATCTCCAATACCTAGTGTTTTGGTTCAAGAATTAGGAGAATTTACAACCGATATTCAAGTGCTTTTTTGGGTAGATCTTTTAGTTAATAAAAATTTACCAGACACCTATTTAGGTCATAATACAAGAAGTAAAGCAATTACAGATGTTAAAAGAATTTTAGATGAAAACAACATTGAAATGCCTTCACAAGTTATAGAACATAAAATGTATAGACAAAATAAAATAACGATTCAAAATAGCTCGAATTAAATATCAAAAAAACAATTGATTTATAACTTATGTTGCTTTTTAGCCATTTAAAGAAAGTGCACAATGAATAAACTTACTTTTATTTAAATATTTAGAGCATTATTTATTGCAAATTACAGACTAATTTACTAATAATTATCTAGGTTTCTATTTAACTTGTGTTAAGTAAACCATAATTATTAACACCTATAAAAGACTTAAGTCCTCTCAAAATCTTAATATCTGTTAAAGTTGGTTAAAATAGGTTAAAGATACCCAAGAAATTATTCTAGATACAAAAAAAGCACTTGATTTGCTCATATTAATTTAAACTCATATTTATGAAAAAAGTATTACTCATAGCTGTAATTACAATTTTAGGATTAACCAATGTTAATGCACAAGACATTAATTTTGGTATTAAAGGAGGGCTTAACTTTGCATCAATAAGCGGTGATAACACCGAAAATATTGATCCTGTAACTGCTTTTAATTTGGGAATTATGTCTGAAATTCAAATTTCTAACAAATTTTCTTTTCAACCCGAACTAATGTTTTCCGGTGTTGGGTATAGTATTGAAGATGATACGGTTGCCTTAAATTATTTAAATATCCCTTTAATGGCGAAATATTATTTAACAAAAGGATTTAGTGTTGAAGCCGGTCCACAAATTGGATATTTACTTTCTGCTAAAAATGAAAGCGTAGATATTAAAGACTCTTTCAATTCAGTAGATTTTGGTTTGAATGTAGGAATCGGTTATAAACTAGACAACGGACTTAATTTTGGAGCAAGATATAATTTTGGACTGTCTGATATTAATAAATCTGATGTTGAAAACATAAACGGTTTCACTGGTAATAACAAAAATAGTGCATTACAAATATCTATTGGTTATTTCTTTTTTTAAGAAACAATAACTTCCCTTTTTTGAATACCTAAATAAATTAAATTATTTAGGTATTTTTATTTACAGCTTGGTTTTTAACATATATAAAATCCAACAAAAAATTATTCATCTTGCATTTGCTACCTCGGGTATTAAAAAACAATTACATAATAAGAAATCATGAAAAATATTGCAATTTTAATAATATTAACAATTTTAATTTCATGTAAATCAGAACCAAAAAAGGAATTAAAAACAGAGACAATAATAACAGATAATTTTGAAATAATTAATCCCATTGAAAATTCTAAAGCTACATTAATTTTGTTTGGTGGTTTTGGTGAAAAACCAGCTGATATAAAAAGAGAATTTAAAATTTTAGATAGTGCTAAAAAAAATAAAATATGTTTGGTTCTTATGAATTATAGCGATAAGATATGGCTTCTGGATAACGAAAAAAAGGATCTCGCAAAACTTTTACAAAACACCTTAAAAAAATACAATTTAAACCGAGAAGAAATATAAATTGGAGGATTTTCAAGTGGAGCAATTGTAAGCTTACACCTCAGCAATTATATTAAAGGAATGAAACAATTTAATATTAATCCTAAAGGAGTATTTATAATTGATTCTCCCATTGATCTTTTAGAATTACATAGAGCTGCTAAAAAAAATATTGATAAAAATTTTTCAGAAGTTGCAGTTAAAGAAAGTAACTGGATTATTAATACGCTTAATAAAAAATTAGGAAATCCTAAAAAAGGAATTTCTAATTATGAAAAATATTCCGTTTATACATTAGAATCTAATTACACTAAAAACCTAAGTAAACTTAAAAATACAAAAATCAGATTATACACTGAACCAGATAAAAAATGGTGGAAAGAGAATAGAATGGCAGATTATGAACAAACAAATGCCTATCAAATTAAAAAACTTTCGGAATCTTTAAAAGCATTAAATTTTAAAAGTGTAGAATACATTCCAACTAAAAATAAAGGATATAGAGCTAATGGTAAAAGACACCCACATAGCTGGTCTATTATAGATAAAGATGATTTAATAAATTGGATTTTAAATAAAAATAAATGTATCTAAAACGCTAAAAAAATTATTTAAGTATAATATTGGGTGCGTTTATAAACCTGCTACTTCCCTTACTCTAAATCTTTTCAAATAACCTAAAGTAACAAACCTCTACTCTATTCGTCTTCATAAAACAGAAACATATTAGATTTAAAAATCTATATTTTCATAATTCTTCAACTTTTGTAACTTATGAATAGCATTAAGGAAAAAATATTACCTCAAATTTTTATTATTTATACCCGATATTTAATTGGAGGAGCCTTTGTTTTTGCTAGTCTAATAAAAATCAAAGGAAAGCGATTTACATCTCAAAGTGGTGAATTGAATCCTATAAATAGTGCTTGGCATTTTTTTGAAACAATGTACCAATCTGGATTATATTGGAAATTCATTGGAGTTTGCCAATTAATAGCTGGTTTTTTATTAATGACGCAAAGATTCTCTAAACTTGGAGCGTTAATTAATCTACCCATTATATTAAATATTTTCATAATTACTTTATCGTATTATTTTGCCTATACACCAGTAATTACTAGATTTATGCTTATAGCAAATCTATTACTCATTTTTTGGGAATGGAACGATTTTAAAATCATATTCAATTTAACTCCAAATATTGATAAAAGTGTTCGATTAGAAAAAGATTATTTATGGCAAATAATTGGATTAATTTTATTTCTTTTTACATTTACCTATAGATTATTTATTGATAACTATAATATTATATTTTGGATTATTACTTGTTTTTTAATTGGGCTCACTGGGTTAGTAATAGGATTATATAGAGAAAGAAAAAACAAGCTATCACAAGCTTAATCCTTTTTAAGATTTATTTTATTTTCATAAAATTGGTCTACTTTATAAACAAAAATTTCACCGTTTAACAAACTCCGTAACTTTTAAAAGAAAGTTACATTATATACTATAATAAAAATGTTTTTAACCTCACTTTAATAATAACTATTTTTGTGTTATGAAAAAACAAATTACCATTATAGGAGGTGGACCATCAGCTTTATTATTGGCCGCTTTTTTAGATGCTGAAAAATTTTCTATTACCATCTATGAAAAAAACAAAACCACGGGTCGTAAATTTTTAGTTGCTGGTAAAGGTGGTTTCAACTTAACACATTCAGAACCAATTAATCAACTTATTAAACGTTATTCACCTACTAACTTCTTAGACAAAGCGTTACTTAATTTTACCAATACTAATTTTAGAAATTGGCTCGATCAAATTGGAATTCCAACATACATAGGAAGCAGTAAAAGAGTATATCCAATAGAGGGAATTAAGCCAATAGCAGTACTGAATGCAATTCTCAATACACTCAAAGAAAAAGGAGTTAATTTTAAGTATGAACATACTTTTTCTGGTTGGAATAATGATAATAATCCTATTATTAATAACAAAATAACACCAACAGATTATACCGTATTTTCTTTAGGAGGAGGAAGCTGGAAAGTTACTGGATCTGATGGGAAATGGCTGGATACCTTTTCTAAAAAAGGAATTAAAACAAAACCATTTCAAGCATCAAACTGCGGCTATCAAATTAATTGGAAATTAAACTTTATTGAAAAACATGAGGGAACTCCTTTAAAAAACATTGCTATTTCTTGCAATACTAGTATTCAAAAGGGAGAAGCAGTTATTACAACGTTTGGATTGGAAGGAAATGCAATTTACGGACTAAGTCCACAAATTAGAGAACAGTTAAATACAAATTCAAAAGCAACTATTTTTATAGATTTTAAACCAACGTTAACCTTAGAAAATGTTCATTCTAAATTAAAAACATCTATCTATAAAAATACAACTCAAATATTAAAAAAAGAGCTTAAACTAAGTGCTCCTCAAATAGATTTACTAAAGATTTATCTTTCTAAAGAATCTTATTTAAACACAGAATCATTAGCTAAAAACATTAAAAACTTCCCTTTAGAAATACTAAATACGGCATCTATAGATGAAGCAATCTCTACTGTTGGAGGGATTGATTTAAATGGAATTTCTAAAAATTTTGAAATTAAAAATATATCCAATCAATTCTGTATTGGTGAAATGTTAGATTGGGATGCCCCAACTGGCGGATATTTATTACAAGCTTGCGCAAGTACAGGCGTATATTTAGCTAATTATTTAAATAAAAATGGCTAAAGCCCAATTAAAAGAGATTCCTAAAGTACTCGTTTTTTTTATTTAAATTTGAACTACCTCTAAAAACACACACCTTAAAATGAGCGGAATAGAAAATTATTTAGGTTTTATTATTGCTGGAATCATTATGAATCTAACACCTGGAGCAGATACTATTTACATAATCACACGCAGTATTGCTCAAGGAAAAAAAGCTGGAATCTATTCTGTACTAGGAATTGGAAGTGGAGCAATAATTCACATTACATTGGCTGGGTTTGGCCTTTCTGTACTTTTAGCGAAATCAATATTACTCTTCAACATTATAAAATTAATTGGAGCATTGTATCTGATTTATTTAGGTGTAAAGATGCTTTTAGATAATTCTAAATTGTTTACTGATGAAAAAATAGAATTTAATAAAACTGACTTATGGAAAATATACCGACAAGGATTTATAACAAATTTAATGAATCCAAAAGTTGCAATTTTCTTTCTGTCTTTATTACCTCAATTTATTAAACCTGAATATGTAAATAGTCCAATTCCTTTTTTAATTCTAGGCTTAACTTTTCTAACTACAGGAACAATTTGGTGTTTATTTTTGGCTTATTCAGCATCATTTATGACTAACACCTTAAGAGAAAATGACCGGATTGGAAAAATCTTAAAAAAAGTAAGCGGATTTGTTTTCATAAGTTTGGGATTACAACTATTATTAAAACGCAATTGATAAATTAGCACTTAAATACAAATTATACCCAACACTACACTAATGATAATAAGAAAATAACCTTTAAAGATTATTTTAAAAAATTACTTTCTCAGATTATTAAGACTCCTAAAAACACTTTTGTAGATAAAATTAATTTTGAATCCCAGAAAAAAATCTATAATTCTATTGAAAAATCAACTTTTAATAAAATTTGAAGATTTGGAATATCTACTTGCTTAAATAATAAACTAAAAAGGATGTATTAGTTTAATACATCCTTTTTGTTATTAGACCGAAAAACCTAGAGACATTAATCTTTAAATCTTCAATTGCTTATAGCCTTTTCAAATTATCGCTTATGAAATCAAAACTAATTGATTCAAATGACGATTGATTATATCAATTTCTTCCGCAGTTAAACTTGCATCCGTAGCTTTTGCATTCTGAATTGCTTGTTGTGCATTTCTTGCTCCAACTAAAGTAATGCTAATACCTGGTTGCTCAAGTGTCCATAAAATAACAAGCTGTCCTAATGTTAATCCTTTTGCATCAGCTATAGGTTTAATTTTTTGCAGAAATTCATTGGTACGTCTAAGATTCTCATCTTTAAAAAAATACATAGATGCACGTTGATCTCCTTCTCCAAATTTATATCCTGGTTTCATCTTCCCCGTTAATAAACCTCTTTCAAGTGGACTGTAAGCCAGAATCCCTTTTCCATTTTCAATGCAATAGGGAACAACTTTTTCTTCAATATCTCGCAATACCATACTGTATGGAACCTGGTTAGATACCAGATTAGTGTATTTCTCTGCCTCGGCTAACTGTTCTATATTATAATTACAAACACCTGCATAACGAATTTTCCCTTGCTTAATCAACAGGTTAACCGCCTCCATTGTTTCTTCAATTGGAGTAGTAATGTCTGGCCAGTGAAGTTGGTAAAGGTCAATATAATCAGTTCCTAATCTTTTTAAGCTATCTTCACACTCTTTAATAATACTTTCTTTACCTGCATATTTGTAAATATCAACGTCTTTTCCACTATTATCTTTACTTTTAAATACCAAGCTACCTTTTGCTAAGTCCCATCGCATACCAAACTTAGAGAGAATTTGTACTTTATCCCTTGGAATGTCTTTTATTGCTTCTCCAACAATTTTCTCACTAATTCCCATACCATATACTGGAGCAGTATCTATGGATGTAACTCCTAAATCATAAGAGGCTTTTATCGCTTCTACAGCAGTATTATGTTCTGTACCTCCCCATAACCAACCTCCAATGGCAAATGAACCAAATGTTACGGCAGATAGTTTAAGGTCCGTGTTTCCTAATTTTCTATATTTCATGAGTGTAAATATTTATTTATTATTAATATTTAATTTGCAGGTTCTGCCACAACGTTTAAAAATAAATAACGTAAAGACTGAGTTTTGCAAATTAAATAGGTAATCTTTCTTTATGATTGATACAATTTTAATTGTAATTAGTTTTATAATTTTTAAGTTAACCTATTATAGAAGTTTTAGGTTTCAAACTTGTTTGCAAGTAATTCTTTAAGATCCTAAAATGCAACTAGAAGCTTAATAGAAAACTTGTGTCTATTTATATAAATAAACATACAAAAGTAATTTATTTATATAAATTTAGTGACTATTTCTATTAAGTTCTACATATTTTTTTACTTTCGGAATCCTTAAATAATATTCTTCATCTAAATAAGCACATATTTGAGAAGAATTAATTTCTGTTAATCTTTCTAATAGTTCTATTTCCTCTTGTTTAGTTAATTTTTCTGAACAAATAAATTCAAAAAGGCCTTCAACCAATATTTTTTCAATATTTACATTTTTTTCAATTTCTATTTGTTCTATTATTTTTTCAATTCCAAGTTTCAAAATATTTAAGTCAAATTCTAAAATTTCAAATTCTACAAAATCACATAAAATTTTGGAAGCAAATTTTCTTGTCTTATCATTTGGTGATTGAATGTCTCTAATTAAACGGTTAAAAAAATCTATATCTGAAACCTTATCTCCAAAAGAAATATACTCTTCTGCAATTCTCTCTATACTACTTTCACTATCAAAACTAACAGTGTATTTTTCAACCATATTTTCAGAACACCATCCATTTAATTCTAGAATGATTCCTGTTTTTTTTGAATTCATTAATTGAAATTTGTGACCTATAAATGTTTTCTTCATTTTATTGTCAAATTACTGTTAGTGATTTAAAGTTATGATTTTATTGCTACAAATCAATAAGAATTTTGATTCAAGAAATCTAATTTACAAAAAGAATATTGTGTAATTACCGAACCTATTAATGAATTATACGTTTTATTAACTGTAATAATTAGTTTTAATAATCATATTAAATGATGTATAAAACTGATTTATACAAATCGTTTTCCAAAATAACAAAAGACATTCGTTTAATTTTCTTTATCATTCTTTCCTCTCCTATTCCTTATATTAATCTCTTTTCAAATTCATTAAATTCAGTACTTAAATAAAGTAAGACAACTTTAAAAATTAATGTTAATGAAAACTCACATCAAAATTCATAATAACAACATTAAGCCACTCCTTTTTAAGTAACCTAAAACACACAAAATAATTCTGATTTTGTTATATTTAGGGCTATTTTTTTACACAAAATTATAATTTATGAATAGAAGAAAATTTTTTAGAAACGGGTCACTTTTTGCCCTTGGCTCAACATTATTAAACCCCTTTGATTTAGGTGCAACAACTCTAGATCTTGATGTAATAAATAAAAATAAAATAGCAAAAAATATAATTATTCTAGTAAGTGACGGTATGAGTACTGGAACTTTAAACATGGCCGATTTATACCTTTCAAGAAAAACAGGAAAGGGAACTAATTGGCTTCAATTATATAAAGATAACAAAGCTAGCAGAGCCCTAATGGATATGGCTTCGGCAAGTTCTATTGTTACAGATTCTGCTGCTGCAAGTTCTTCTTGGGGAGGTGGTTTTAGAATAAAAAATGGAGGTTTAAATGTTGGAACTAAAGGCGAAGAATACCTTCCAATTTGGCAAAAATTTAAAATGGCTGGTAAAATGGCCGGATGTGTAACTACCGTTCCAATAACGCATGCTACACCTGCAGGTTTTTGTGTAAATAGTAAAAGTAGAAATGACCAAGAAGGTATTGCTGAAAAATATTTAAAGCTAAAATTTGATATTATGATGGGAGGAGGAAATAATTATTTTTCTCCTGAGTATAGAAAAGATAAGGTGGATATGTATCAAAAATTTGAAGCTGCAGGTTATCAAGTTGTTAAAACTAGAGATGAAATGTTGAAAACAACTAATAGAAAACCAATTTTAGGTGTTTTTAATAATGATGGATTACCTTATACTATTGATAGAAATAATAGTAAAGAGCTTACTCAAAAAATTCCAACTTTGGGGGAAATGACACAAAAGGCAATTGACCGAATGAAAAATAATGAAAAAGGTTTTGTGTTACAAGTAGAAGCAGGAAAAGTAGATTGGGCAGCTCACGGAAATGATATTGCTGGGTTAATATACGACCAAACAGCACATGATGAAGCTGTTAAAGTAGCAATGGATTTTGCCGAAAAAGATGAAAATACACTTGTAATAATTACCACAGATCATGGAAACTCTAACCCTGGTGTAATTTATGGTAAAAAAGCTGACAAACAATTTGATAGCATTCAAAACTATAAACACACCAACGATTGGATTTTAAATGGTTTTGGAAAGGAAACTTCAATTTCTCAAATTAAAGAAAGAATTGAATTCGCTAATAATTTTGCAGTAACAGACGAAGAAGCTAAATTACTTTTAGGCTATTATACTTCTATTAAAGCTGAAGATGGCTTATATAATTATAAACATTTACCATTTAATGAATTAGCCCAAATTCAAAAACAACACAATTCAGTTGGATGGATTAGTATGAATCACTCAGCCGATTATGTTGAATTAGCTATGTTTGGTCCTGGAAGTAATTTATTAAAACCATTTATTAAAAATACTGATTTACATTATTTAATGTTAGAAGCTGCTGAGGTTGAAAACAACTACTAACCCAACTTCAATTAATTAATTTAAGAATAACACAACATTTAAACATCTATTTTTCATGTAGATATTTATTTTTCTAATTTAAAATAGAAGGAACAGAATAAAATATTATTTGGATAGAAATTTATAATTTAAAACAATTTTAACAATCTAGTATATTATAATTTTCTAATTTTGAGTATCAATTAAAAACTGCAAAACTCTTAGTATAATTTCTATTTATACATACCTGTTTTACATATTTATTCAACAATAAAGAACATGATTTTTTATTTTAAAAAAATTATCTGCTAGGTAATAAAATGCCTTATGAAATTATTTTTAATAAAAATGATGAAATTAAATATAGAAAACATACATCATGAAAATCCAAAAAATTGAAGCAATCGAAATACTCGATTCAAGAGGAAACCCTACCGTAGAAGTAAACTTAAAATTAGAAGACGGAGCAAGTGCTAGAGCTATGGTTCCAAGTGGAGCATCAACCGGTGAGCGGGAAGCTACTGAGTTAAGGGATGGAGATATGAGCCGCTATGGTGGTAAAGGTGTTTTAAAGGCTGTTAATAATGTTAACACGGTTATTGCAAAAGCCATTGAAAACAAATGTTTTACAAACCAGCGAGAACTAGATTACTTTTTAATAGAACTAGACGGCACAAATAATAAAGCAAAATTAGGAGCAAACGCAATACTTGGTGTTTCTATGGCTTTTGCTCGAGCAAAGGCATTAAGTTCGCGTATTCCTTTATACCAATATTTAGGTGGTAGCAATGCTCACATAATGCCTGTTCCTTGTATGAACGTTATTAATGGAGGAAGACATGCCGACAATACAATAGATTTTCAAGAATTTATGATTGCACCTCATAATGCACCATCTTTTAAAGAATCTATTCGTATGGGAGAAGAAGTTTTTCATTCATTAAAAGCAGTATTAAAAGCTAAGGGTTTTAGTACTGGTGTTGGAGATGAAGGAGGATTTGCACCAGATTTAAAATCAAACGAACAAGCAGTTGAAATGATTTTAGAAGGAATAAATAAAGCCGGATATACACCAGGAAAAGATGTAAGTATTTGTATAGACCCTGCAACAAGTGAAATGTGGGAAAATGGTAAATACAAATTTTTTAAAAGTTCTCAAAAATTAGTTTCAAGTGATGATATGATTAAGCTTTGGGAAAGTTGGGTAAGCCAATATCCTATTGTTTTGTTAGAAGATGGTTTAGCTGAAAATGATTGGGAAGGTTGGAAAAATATGACAGATACTATTGGTAATAAAATTGAAGTTGTAGGTGATGATTTATTCTGTACAAATAAAGCGATACTAACTGAAGGAATTAATAAAGGCGTTGCAAATTCAATTTTAATTAAATTGAATCAAATAGGAACTGTAACTGAAACACTAGAAACTATAGAGCTTGCCAATAAAAATTCATACAATTGTTTTGTTTCTCATAGAAGTGGTGAAACGGTAGATAGTTTTATTGCAGATTTAACAGTTGGTGTTAATGCTGGACATTTAAAAACTGGTAGTGGTTGCCGTGGAGAACGTATAGAAAAATTCAATCAACTTATAAGAATTGAAAATGAATTAGGAAAAGCATCCAATTTTGCAGGTTTTAAAGCATTTAAAAATACGGGGTTATTACATTAGGTAAATATTAAACAATATACAGCAAAGAGTTATATTTATAACTGCTTTTGTTATTTTAACAAAGAATACTAAATTTAGGGGTTGATTTCCTTTTCAATAAGTCTTAAGACTAACGGCAACGAAAATCAACCCCTAAATTTTTGTTTGTCATACAATTAGCTATAAGTAAAAGATTAAAAAAAGTAAGAGATATTATAAATTATAAATAGAAATTCAAGTATTATGAGAAGTGATGAAGTGAAAAAAGGACATCAAAGAGCCCCACATAGGTCATTATTTAGAGCAACGGGATTAGTTGATGAAGATTTTGATAAACCGTTTATAGGAGTTGCAAACTCCTTTATTGAAATTATTCCTGGGCACTTTTTTTTAGACAGAGTATCAAGAGTCATAAAAGAAGAAATTAAAGCGAATGGTTGTGTTCCTTTTGAATTTAATACAATAGGTGTTGATGACGGTATTGCAATGGGCCATGATGGTATGTTGTTTTCATTACCTTCTAGAGAGATTATTGCAAACTCTATAGAAACAGTTATGAATGCTCATAAGTTAGATGCTATGATTGCCATTCCAAACTGTGACAAAATTGTTCCAGGTATGATAATGGGAGCTTTAAGAGTAGATGTGCCAACCATATTTGTAAGTGGAGGGCCTATGAAAAAAGGATATACTAAAGATGGTACTCCTATAGATCTTGCTACCGCATTTGAAGCTGTTGGAAAATACGAAGCTGGTGAAATGACTGATGAAGAGTTGAACGACATTGAGTGTAATGCTTGCCCTAGTGGAGGTAGTTGCTCAGGAATGTTTACTGCAAACTCAATGAATACGCTAATGGAAGCAATGGGAATAGCTCTTCCCGGAAATGGAACTATTGTAGCACTAACTAAAGAACGAGAAGAACTTTACAGAAAAGCAGCAAGAAGAATTTGTGAAATAGCAAAGAACAAAGCTTTAACTGAAAAATTTAAACTGAAAAACATATTGAATGAAAATGCTGTAAGAAATGCATTTGCAGTAGATATGGCTATGGGTGGTAGCTCAAACACTGTGCTACATATGTTAGCTATTGCCAAAGAAGCAGAAGTTAATTTTAATCTTGAAGATATTAATCACATCTCTAAAAAAGTATCTCACATTGCTAAAATATCACCTAGTTTATCAACGGTGCATATGGAAGATATTAACACTGCAGGTGGTGTAAATGCTGTAATGAAAGAAATGACCAAAAGAGGTGATAATATCTTAAATGACAACTTAACAATTACAGGAGAAACAGTATTCGAAAAAATAAAAGATGCTTTTATTAAAGATACTTCTATTATTCACACCATAGATAATCCATATTCTAAAGTAGGTGGATTAGCAATTTTATACGGAAACTTGGCAGAACAAGGAGCTGTTATTAAAACCGCTGGAATTATTGGCGCTAGAGCTTTAAAAGGAACGGCAGTATGCTTTAATGGTCAGCAGGAATGCATTGATGGAATTTTAGGAGGCAAAGTGAAAGCTGGTGACGTTGTTGTTATTAGATACGAAGGACCTAAAGGAGGACCTGGTATGCAAGAAATGTTAGCGCCAACTTCATTAATTATGGGAATGGGATTAGGTGATAAAGTTGCATTAATTACAGATGGTAGATTTAGCGGAGCAACTAGAGGAGCTAGTATTGGACACGTAAGTCCTGAAGCTGCTGAAGGTGGTATGATTGGATTGCTAAAAGATGGTGATGAAATACATATTGATGTAGATAAATATATTTTATCAGTAAATTTAACTGATGATGAAATTGAAAAAAGAAGAACTGAATTTACTCCATTAAAAAAAGAACTAAAATCTAGCTGGTTGAAACAATATAGAGCATTAGTAACTAATGCTAGTAGTGGTGCTATTTTAAAGACAGATTTATTCTAAAATAAAAAGTATGTTTAGGTCTAAATTACTATTGTAAAACATTTATTTAAAAAATTCAATTTGTAATTTCAACCTAAACATACTTCCATATTCTATATATATTAACGCAAATAAAAACTAAACTGCCTTTCATAGATTCTCTAATAAATGAAGAGAAATTCATTTTTTTATAACCATTTGAACACGTATTAAAAAAATAACCAAATGAAATTTGAACAATTAAAGAAGAAATACCAATAATATATTAATAACAAAGCAAAAAAATAAGCCTTTTTAGTTTTATCTCTATAGCTACAGTACCCGAAATGGCTGTAAAAAATCCTATAAAATTTCTCCTCTAATATTTACAACTACTCAGGATTATAATTCACTTTTTTTTTCTAAATTTGCCCCACTCCTAAAATATTTTAAAAGTATTAATTTTTATTAACTGTATATCCAACATTAAACGTGGGATAAACGCAGGCGATTTCACTATTTAAAAATTTAGAAGTAATTAAAAGACTAAAAAATTTAAAGATGACTAAACCATAAGAGAATATCTTTTATGCATTTATAGGAATAACTACTTTAATTAGTATGGGTTTTATACTATTTAATACAGATTTCAAAATTTTGATTTTTACCCAATTGATAGTTCTTTAGGGATTATCACTTTTCTTAAAAGGAATAAAAAATTCAGGATTTATTGAAAATGATTTTAAAAAACTTGGATTTATAATCATATCTAAAAGACCTTTAAAATCTTCTGAAAGAGAACTTGATTTTGAGACAAAAATTTTAATTAAAAATAAGTTTTTAAGAGTTTTTACCGTAAAAGACAAAAATAAGAGATTCCTAGAATAGAAAACACAAGTTATTGAAAAGAAAAATGGAACGATTGAAATAATGATTAGACACAAAAAAACTATTACCTACAGCACCTAAAATTTAGGCTCCTATTACACTTATAAATATTCAAAAAAATCGATTTATAACAACTAAAAAATCTTCGATTTTATAGTCGTATAAATTATATAAAAAACCTTTTAAACATAAATAATGAAAAAAGAATTCACCCCTAAATTATTCTCCCTAATAAAACAAGGGATCTCTAAAGAAACCTTCACAAAAGATGTGCTGTCTGGTTTAATTGTAGGGATTGTTGCGCTGCCTTTAGCTATTGCTTTTGCCATTGCTTCTGGAGTTTCTCCCGAAAAAGGGATTATCACTGCAATTATTGCAGGTATTATAATTTCAACTTTTGGTGGTAGTAGAGTACAAATTGGAGGCCCAACAGGTGCATTTATTGTAATTGTATATGGTGTTATTCAATTATACGGAATAGATGGATTAATTATAGCCACATTTATAGCTGGATTTTTAATGATTGGAATGGGACTTTTACGCCTTGGAAATTTACTTAAATTTATTCCCTATTCGTTAATTGTTGGTTTTACAAGTGGAATTGCATTAATTATATTGTCATCACAAATTAATGATCTTTTAGGACTTGACATAGATAAAGTTCCCGCTGATTTTATAGATAAATGGACAGTATATTTTGAGAATTTCAATCATATTAATTGGTATGCTATTTCAATTGCCGCTGCTACAATTCTTATAACTATTTATTTTCAAAAAATAGTAAAAAAAATCCCAGGATCTATTATTGCAATTTTAATAACCACAATTATTGTACAAATTCTTGATATTCCTGTTGATACTATTGAAAGTAACTTTGGCGAAATTCCTAACCATTTTAATTTACCTCATATACCAAAAGTTAACTTTGATACCATTCAAGCACTTATACAACCTGCATTTGCAATCGCTATTTTAGGAAGTATAGAATCTTTACTTTCTGCAGTTGTATCAGATTCAATGATTGGAGGGAAACACCGTTCAAATATGGAATTAATGGCTATGGGTGGCGCCAATATTGTATCAGCTTTATTTGGAGGAATCCCTGCTACAGGAGCTATTGCAAGAACAGCTACCAATGTAAAAAACGGAGGTAGAACTCCAATTGCAGGTATTGTACATGCGCTTATTTTATTAGCAATAATGCTTTTATTTGGACCTTACGCAAAATTAATACCTCTTTCTTGTCTTGCAGGAATATTGGTCGTTATTGCATATCATATGAGTGAATGGCGTCAATTTAAGTCTATACTAAAAGGTAATAGAATGGACATTATTATTTTATTAACTACATTCTTTTTAACAGTTATTTTTGATTTAGTTATTGCCATAGAAATTGGTATGGTTCTTTCAAGTTTTATGTTTATGAAAAGAATGAGTGAATCTGTTCATGTTAAAAATTTAACAGCTGAAACAAGGGATACAGAAAATTTATTTGACGAAGAATTAATAGAAATACCTAAAGATGTATTACTATATGAAATTAATGGCCCTCTATTTTTTGGAGCCGCTCGCCAATTCCAAGAAACCGTAACAAATACAAATTTAGAACCTAAGTATATTATTATAAGAATGCGTTATGTCCCTCTTATTGATGCTACCGGATATCAAAGTATGAAGGAAATTGTAAAAACATTTAAAGAAAGAGGTATAACAATAATTATATCTGGTGTAAATGACAATCTAAGAAAAGACTTTAAAAAGAATGGCATGTTTACAATATTAAAAGAAAAATATGTGGTGAAAAATATTAAAGAAGCCATAGAAAAAGCAACTATGAAAAAATAAATTTCAAATTTAATTTATGAAGCCTTAACTTTTATAGTTCTTATAAAAATAAATTTAATTTACAACATGGCTTCGAATATATAAACAAAATAATTCCCGTAAAACATTATGTTTCTATACTAGAAAACACTTAATTTTATACATCAAAAAAAACAGTATTGGAAAGCAGAACAGATTTTATTTTACGAGAAATTGAACAGTTAGGATTATTTTTAAAAAAATTAATTCAAGAAGTTAATGAAGTTGATTCAAATGAAGCTGAAGATACAATTAACAAAACAAGTGAAGTACTAAAAGCACAATTTCAAATATCTATTAGTGAAATTATTGAGTTAAACAAGAATGAATTGACTCATAAAATAAACAATCTGCATGAATCACATATTGAAAAATTTGCGGAATTAATAAATGAGATTGTTAAAAAGTTGAGTATTATTGGTAAAAGTGAATATAAATTCAACAAAAAAGAACTAGCTAGTAAAGCAATTTTCTTAATTGAATATTTAGATAGTAAATCAGATACTTTTTCAATTTCAAGAATGAATTTAAAAAAAAAATTACAACAAAATTTATAATTTATGCTTAAATTTGAAGTAATAAAAACGATTTAGAGCAACAAACAACCTACAAATTTTAAGTTGCACAAATTATTATAAAAGTCTATTGTAATTAATCGCTGATATTAGACAACAAATCCTCGATTCGAGTTTTAATCAGTTACCCCTGAATTGAATTGTTGGATTAAATAAATGAAAAATAAAATTTAATAAATAATATCATGGCAAAAAGTAAAGACTCAAGAAAAAACGTTAAAAAAGAGGCTGTAAAAACTCCAAAAGAGAAAAAAGCAGAAAAGAAACTTAAGAAATCTAATAAAAGTTAATTGTAACTCAAATGATTCTAAAGTAAAATTGAGATTTAAATAAAATTTCTAAAGATCACGTTTTAATTAAAAAAGCTGTAAGAATAAATCTTACAGCTTTTTAATTAAAATAATAGAAAAATTAATATTATTTCTTTAAGGCTTTTCTACCTTTTGATTTTGCATATGATTGCTCTTTTGTTAAAACTTCACTTTTAAGAACTTTCCCAAATTCTGAATATAATGCTTTAATTTTAGTTTGTTTTTCTGCCTTATCTTTAACTGTTTTTCTTACGTTGTTAATCTTTTTCTGATTTTCAATAAATGCTTCTTTATAAGCTTTTTCTTGTTTTGCATCTAATTTAGCTCCTCCTCCAGCTTCTAATTGTTGATTAACCTCAGCCATTTTTTTAACTGCCAATGCAGACATTTTATCTTGAGAAAACCCAGATAACGTAATTGTAAAAATAAATACTAATGATAAAAGTAATTTTAAATGTTTCATATTAAATTTTGGTTTAATGTTTTAACAAACTTCGCTATTAAATTATTAATGTACCAAAACATATGATTTTTATCTTACTACATATTACTTGTAAACTACTAATTATATAGGAAATTGTTACTATTTTCAATATTCACTTCCTGCTATTACAACACTTTTAAAATAAAATGATATTTTATTTAGTACAAAATTGAAAGAAAAACACAAATTTTAACAGTTTTATCTAAATTAATTTAAGAATAAAAACTTCACTTCAAAATAAACATTTTAATAATCAACTCTAAACTACCAGCTAATTAACTAACCTCAAACATTTTATATAATATTATTTGTTTTATTAATAAAGTTAATTAACTTTATAGCTTGTATAATTATTAACATAATATTTGATTTTTTATAAATGAGAACAACTGAAAAGGATGAATTTAACACATCCACATTTATCGAAAAATTTGCTTTGAAAAATTATAAAACGTATCTCGAACATTACGAATCCAGACAATTAAAACCAATGTCTTTCAATGATTTTATAAAAAATTACAATTCGTAATCGGCTAAATACACTAAGCTTTTCAGTTGAGAAGCTTTTTTAACATCTAATATTAAATTCTACTTTGATAAGTATATAAATCGAAGTAGCGGCCTTTTTTTGCTAATAACTCAGCATGTTTACCTTGCTCAACTATATTACCTTCTTCAATTACTAATATTTGATCTGCTTGCTGTATAGTACTTAACCTATGAGCAATCACAAACGTTGTTCTGTCTTGCATTAAACCATGTAAACTTTTCTGAATAAAAGTTTCACTTTCAGTATCTAAATTTGACGTAGCCTCATCTAAAATAATCACTTTTGGATTTGCTAAAATAGCTCTAGCAATAGAAATACGTTGTCGCTGCCCTCCTGATAACTTCACACCTCGTTCTCCAATTACTGTATTTAACCCCTCATCAAACCTATCTGTAAATTCATCCACATAAGCACCTTTAACAGCCTCTAACAATTCATCTTCATTTGCGTCTGGTCTTGCAAACAAAATATTTTCTTTAATGGTTCCTTCATATAAAAAATCATCTTGCAACACCACTCCTAACCTACTTCTAAAGCTATTTAAATTTACCGTAGATAAATCTACATTATCAATAAGAACTTTTCCTTTTGAAGGATTTAAAAATGTAGCAGCCAATCCTGCAATAGTTGATTTTCCGGACCCCGAAGAACCTACTAAAGCTGTAACACTGCCTTTTGGAGCTTTAAAAGAAATATTATGCAAAACTTCTTTTCCCTTTTCATAACTAAAAGAAACATTTTCAAAACTGATATCTCCAAAAATTTCATTTAGTTTAACCGTTCTTACTTCTGGATCATCTTCTTCCGTCATATTCATTAATTCCTCAGTTCTATCCAATCCTGCCATAGCTTCGGTTAATTGACTACCAATATTACTCATTTGTACAATTGGAGCAATCATAAAACCTAAGAACAAGGTAAAAGAAACAAATTCACCATACGTCATGGTGTTTTTCATAATAAAATAACCTCCAATCCCCATAATTCCTGCAGAAGCTAAACCCAATAAAAAAGTTGAAGAACTTGTCATTAAAGCAGTTGCTGTTAAACTCTTTTTCACATTTAAAAACAGTCTTTCAACTCCCTCTTCAAAAGTTTTATTTTCCTGATCCTCAGCATTAAAACCCTTAATTACTCTTACACCGTTTAAAGTTTCAGTCAATCGTCCAGTAACTTCAGCATTTATTTTCCCACGAGTTCTAAATATTGGTCTAATATATCCAAAAGCTTTCAATGCTATAATGGCAAAAATTAAAACTGGCACCAATACAAAAAAGGTCATTAATGCATTTATTTTAATAAGAATTACCAATGAAATAATCGCGGTAATTGTTCCGCCAACTAATTGCACTAAACCAGTACCTACTAAATTTCGGACTCCTTCAACATCCGTCATAACTCTTGAAACTAATGCTCCAGATTTATTATTATCAAAAAAACTAATTGGTAATGTGAGTAATTTTCGTTGCACCTTAGCCCTTAAAAGCGAAATTAAATGTTGCGCTTCTACACTTAACAACCTTGTTAACAGAAAAGAAGTAATAGCTTGAATTACAATGGCTAAAAAAACAACAACTAGCAATAAAGTTAATGCATCCATATCTTTGGAAGGGATAACTTCATCTATTAAATTTTTACTAGCATAAGGTAATACCAAACTAGACAAACTCTTTGCCATAATTAATATTAAACCAATAAAAATAATTTTCTTTCTTGGCCATATAAACTCTTTAAATGCCCACCAAAATGATACTTTAGATTTACTCATAACTTGTATAAAGACGAAAACTACATTAATTAATTACAAATGACAATTAAAATAATAATTATATAAACTCTCTTTTTGTGTGTAATCCCATTTTCAACTCAATTTAAACATTTAAATTCTTAATAATTAAACCAAAAAGTAATAATAAAGAAAACTCTTGTTTTTTTGAGTTACTATTTATCCAATGAAAATAAAACCTATATAATTTAAGCTTTTGCCAACGAACTAAATTCCTTTTTATTCCTTTGACTGAATTCTAAATTTTCTTTAGTTATTATTTCAATTGGTGAATAAATTTTCCGAGAAGGAATTTCATTCTGAATCAATAAATCAGTTAATATTTTAATAGATTGATAACCTTGATTAAAAGATTTTTGAGAAATTAAAAAAGTAACTTCATCATTTTTTAAACATTCAATATTTTGAGGCGTTGTATCAAACCCTATCAGCTTTAAATTCTTTAATTTATCTGAATCAATACAACTACAAATAGTAGCAATTCTACTGGAAGGAATCCAAACACCACGTATTGTAGAGTCTTTTTCTAACAGTTCATTTAATGTTTTGCTAATCACTTGAAGGTTTTTCATATCCTCAAACTTCACTTCCTTCTTTTTAAATTGTATTTTATTGTCTTTATAATAATCTTGAAAGCCCTTTATTCTATTTTCAATAACAAGATTATTATATTTTTTAGACCCTATATGAGGAATTAAGATAGTGTCATTCTCCTTACAACATAACGACATAAGTTTCCCTACTAAATATCCAGATTTATAAGAATCCTGACCTATAAAAGCACTGTTATTATAACCTTCCACATCAATATTTAAAAATATATATGGAATATCTTTTTTATCTAATTCACTTACAATTTTTGCTGTTTCGGTTGTGAAAAAAGGTGAAAATATTACAGCATCTGGATTTGTATTTATTAAGTTCTCAAATTGATTCAAATAAGAATCACTATCCATTTGATCAAATAAAAAACTTTTAACAGTTATCCCAAAACTTGCAACCTCATCAATTGCCTTTTGAATGCCCATTAATGGTGAATTCCAAAATAAATTATCAACATCTGAATCTGGAATTAACACTGCTATATGCTGGTTCTTTTTTAAAGCCAGTGAGCGAGCAATCATATTTAATTTAAAATTATTCTCTTTTAAAATTTGTTCTATACGCTTTTTTGTTTTTATAGAAACACCTGATCTATTATGAATTACGCGATCTACCGTTCCCACTGAAACGTTTGCTAAAACCGCTATATCTTTTATTGTAACCATAAATTCTCAACTAAACAACAAGCTTTTTCAAATAAAAAAAAACGCTAATTTCTCTACAAATATTAGAAAAATAAATATAAAATAACACTAAAAAACAAAACATTTTGTTAAATTTGTGTCCGCACACGTTATTTTTAAAAGTAATTTAACTCAAAAATATTGTTTTAATCTAAACAAAAACGTGTGCGGACACGTTAATCTTTAACCAACCGAATAATTATGAAATTTATTAAAATTACAGCATTATTAATTTTCACATTAATAATCTCTTGTGCTCCAAAACAAGAAAAATCACCTTGGAAAAATCTAATAAAAGGCAACACCTTAAAAGGATGGAATATTAAAGGAGGAAAAGCCTTGTATGAAGTTAAAGAAGGTGTAATCATTGGAACTACAGTTTCTAATACTCCAAATACATTTTTAACTTCAAATAAAATGTATGGCGATTTTATTCTAGAGGTAGATTTTTTAGTAAATCAACATATGAATTCTGGAATTCAAATTAGAAGTAACAGCTTACCTGACTATAAAAAAGGAAGAGTTCATGGTTATCAAGTTGAAATTGACCCTTCAGAAAGAGCTTGGAGTGGTGGAATTTTTGATGAATCACGTAGAGGCTGGTTAAATGATTTAGAAGATAATATTCCTGCAAAAAAAGCTTTCAAACAAAATGAATGGAACACCTATAGAATTGAAGCAATTGGAGATACTATTAAAACTTGGGTAAATGGAATTCCTGCTGCTCATTTAGTTGATAATATGACTCAATCTGGATTTATTGGTTTACAGGTTCATGCTATTGGTAATGGAAAACCAGGTTCTCAAATAAAATGGAAAAACGTTAAAATCATTGATCAGGATGTAAGAAAATACGCAACCAAATCACCTGTTCCTGTTGTTGCAAAAAGAAATGTTTTAACAGCTAAAGAAAAAGCTGAAGGATGGAAAATGCTTTGGGATGGAAAAACAACTAAAGGTTGGAGAGGTGCTAAATTAACTGAATTCCCTAAAAAAGGTTGGTTACTAAAAAATGGAATTTTAACGGTATTACCTTCAGGTGGAGCAGAATCTGCTGCTGGTGGTGATATTGTAACTACAGAATTATACGGAGATTTTGAATTTAAAGTAGACTTTAAAATAACTGCAGGTGCTAACAGTGGAATTAAATATTATGTAGATACAGAAATTAATAAAGGTCCTGGATCCTCAATAGGGTTAGAATACCAAATATTAGATGATGCTTTACATCCTGATGCAAAGCTTGGAAATCACAAAGGTAGTAGAACTCTTTGTTCATTATACGATTTAATTCAAGCTGACGTTAACAAACCCGTTAATCCAATTGGTGAGTGGAATACAGCATATATCATCTCTAAAAACAACCACGTTGAGCACTGGTTAAATGGTGTAAAAGTTTTAGAATATGAAAGAAAAAGTAAAGACTTTTTAAAACTTGTTTCTGAAAGTAAATATAAAAAATGGCCAGGTTTTGGAATGTTAGATAAAGGCCAATTATTATTACAAGATCACGGAGACAGAGTTTCATTTAGAAATATTAAAGTAAAAACATTATAAAATACTAATTATGACAACAAGAAGAGATTTTATTAAAAAAACAGCTAAAGGAAGTGCTGGTTTAGCCGTTGGAAGTTTACTAATGCCAAACTTAGGTTTTGGAAATATATTAGGAGCCAATGAACGATTAAATGTTGCAATAATTGGTGTTAGAAGTAGAGCCAAATCGTTAATGCAAGCCATCGCTAAATATTCTGATGCTAAAATTATTATTACCTGTGATGTAGATGATAACATTATAGATGAAAATAATGTTTGGATGGTAAAAACTATAGGTTATAAAGCAAAAGTTGAAAAAGATTTTAGAAAAGTTTTAGACAATAAAGATGTAGATGCTGTATTTATCGCAACTCCTGAACATTGGCATGCTCCTATGGCAATTGCTGCTCTTCAAGCGGGTAAACATGTCTATGTTGAAAAACCATGTAGCCATAACCTTTTTGAAAACGAATTGTTAGTTAAAGCTCAAAAGAAATACAATAAAGTAGTTCAAATGGGAAACCAACAACGTTCTGCAATTACTAGTCAGTTAGCAGTTAAAGAAATTAAAGAAGGAATTATAGGTGAAGCTTTTAAAGGTGAAGCATATTATTCTAATAACAGAAAATCTATTGGTATTGGTAAAAAAATAGCTGTACCAAGTACTTTAGATTGGGAATTATGGCAAGGTCCAGCTCCTAGAGAAGCGTATAGAGATAATGTTCACCCTTACAACTGGCACTGGTTTAAAACTTGGGGAACTGGGGAAGTTCACAATAATGGAACACACGAAATTGATGTTTGTCGCTGGGCTTTAGGTTTAGATATTCCTAAAAAAGTAAGTTCTTTTGGAGGAAAATATGCGTATAAAGATGATTGGGAATTTACAGACAACCAAGAAGTTGTTTATGAATATGATGATGATAAATTAATTAAATGGACAGGGCATAGCCGTGGTAAAATAATGCCTAATCAACCAGGTAGAGGCGCTACAATTTATGGAAGTAAAGGTTCTATAATGCTTAGTAGAAACAGCTATCAATTATATGGTTTAGACGGAAAATTAATTAAAAAAGTTGATGAAAAAGAAAAAAGCGCCACATTAAACACAGCTGGTGCTGGAAGTTTAGATGTTAAACATATAGCTAATTTTTTCAACGCAATTCGTATTGGAGAAAAACAAAACTCCCCTATTGCTGATGCTAGTATTAGTACAATGATGTGCCATTTAGCAAATGTTTCTCAAGAAGTTAAAAGAACTATTAATATTGATACTAATACAGGTCATATTTTTAATGATGATGAAGCAATGACACATTGGAAAAGAGAATACGAAACTGGTTGGGAACCTAAATTATAATTTTTTAATTTAAGAAAATGGATAGAAGAGATTTTATAGTTAAAGGAGGAGCTGTTTCGGCAGCGTTACTCGCTTCAACTTCAGTAATTGGAAATATTACAGCAAGTTCAAAAACTAAAAGAGTTGGAGTTATTGGTACTGGAGGAAGAGGTTGCGGATTAATTTCTGTTACCAACGAAATTGAAGGTATGGAAGTTGTTGCTTGTTGTGACACACTACCTTTTAGACTGGATGAAGGATTGGCTAAATGTGCTAAAAAAGCAAAAGGATATGCCGATTACAATGATTTATTAAAAGATAAAAATGTTGATGCCGTAATTATTACAGCTCCTTTTGGTTTGCACCATGAAATTGCAATAGCAGCTATTGATGCAGGAAAACATGTGTACTGTGAAAAAACAACAGTTAAAGGATACGACGCTGTAAAAGACTTGGCTAAAAAAGTAAATAATTCAGACGTTATTTTTCAAACTGGACATCAATACCATAGTTCACGTATGTACACACATCTTGTAGATTTAATACGAGATGGTAAAGTTGGAAAAATAGCAGCCTTTGAATGTCAATGGAATCGTTTTTCAGATTGGAGAAAACCAGTTCCTGACCCTAAATTAGAAAGAGACATTAATTGGAGATTATACAAAAAACTTTCAGGAGGGTTACCTGCTGAATTATGTTCTCATCAAATTGATTTTGTAAACTGGGTGTTAGATGCAACTCCAGACAAAGTTATGGGAATGGGTGGAATTGATTATTGGAAAGATGGTCGTGAAACTTTTGATAACGTACATTTAATGTACAGCTACCCTGAAGGTGTTAAAGCAAAATTCACCTGTATAAATAGCAATAAACGAGATGGTTACCAAATAAAAGTAATTGGAGATAAAGGAACTCTTATCATTAACCAAAAGAAAGCAATATTTTATCCTTCTGTAGTTAAAAAGAGTTTAATCAAAAAAGAAATTGATGGATATTCTGGAGCTACAGTTCAAGGAAAAATGGGTTATGGAGAACCAATTAAAATAGAGCATTTAGAACCTACCAAACAAGCTTTAATTGATTTTAGAGAAAGTTTAATTACTAATAAAAAACCTATTTCTAATGTAATTACTGGTGGAAAAACAGCTATTTGCGTACAAATGGGATTAGATGCAATGTATAATGATGAAATTGTACACTGGAAACCTTCGTATAATATTTCATAATTAAATAAGAAATAAAAACTTAATGAATAAATTTAATATTAAAGATAAAGTTATAATTATAACTGGCGGAACTGGTGTGCTTGGTGGTGCTATTGCTAAAAGCTTGGCAAAATCTGGAGCAAGTATAATTATACTAGGAAGAAGCCAAAAAACAATAGATACTAAAGTTACTGAAATAACTAAAAACGGAGGAAAAGCCGTTGGTTTTGAAGCAAATATTTTAGATGAAGTTTCTTTAAAAAATACCCGTGACACTATTTTAAAACAATATCCAAAAATTGATGTTTTAATAAACGTAGCTGGTGGTAATATGCCTGGCGCTACAATTGGTCCAGATCAAACAATCTTCGATTTAAAAATGGAAGATTTTAAAACGGTAACTGATTTAAATTTAAACGGTACAGTAATTCCTTCAATTGTTTTTGGTGAAGTAATGTCTAAACAAAAAGAAGGTGTAATTATTAATTATTCATCAATGGCAGTTGACCGTGTTATTACACGTGTTGCAGGTTATTCAGCTTCAAAAGCAGCAATGGAAAATTTCACAAAGTGGATGTCTGTTGAAATGGCTACAAAATTTGGAGATAAAATTCGAGTAAATGCAGTGGCTCCAGGTTTCTTTATAGGAAATCAAAATAGAGCATTACTTACAAATGAAGATGGTTCATATACCTATAGAGGAAATACAATTATAAATGGAACTCCAATGAAACGATTTGGTGAAGCTGAAGAATTAGATGGAATTGTTCATTTTTTATGTAGTGATGCTTCAAAATTTATTACAGGAGTTGTAATCCCTGTAGATGGTGGATTTAGTGCTTATAGTGGAGTTTAAAAAAATATAAAAAATGCAAGAGACTTTTAGATGGTTTGGTATAAATGACCAAGTAAAATTATCAGATATAAAACAAGCTGGTGCAACTGGTGTAGTTACCGCTTTGCATCATATTTCAAATGGTGAGGTTTGGGAAGTTGAAGAAATTAAAAAAGTGAAAGACACTATTGAAAATGCAGGTTTAGAATGGTCTTTTATTGAAAGTATTCCAATTCATGAAGATATAAAACTTCGCAAAGGTGATTACTTACAACGTATTGAAAACTACAAAAAAAGCATTCAAAACATTGCAAAATGTGGAGTGAAAAATGTTTGTTATAATTTCATGCCTGTGCTAGATTGGACAAGAACTCAACTTTTCTGGGAATTAAAAGATGGTAGCACTGCTTTAAGATTTGACAAAGTTGAAATGGCTGCTTTTGAAAAATACATTATGAAAAGAGTTGGTGTTGAAAAAGACTATGCTCCTGAAATTTTAGAATTAGCAAAAGATAAATTTTTTAAAATGACTTCTGAAGAGAAACAATCTTTAGAAGATAGTATTTTAAAAGGCTTACCTGGTACAGTAGATGATTTAACAATTCCTGTATTTAAAGAAATGATTGCTCAATACGAGCATATATCACATAAAGACTTAAAAGCTAACTTATCGTATTTTTTAAATGAAGTAATTCCGGTTGCTGAAGAAAACGGAGTGAAAATGGCAATTCATCCAGATGATCCACCTTTTGATATAATGGGTTTACCACGAATTATAAAATCTGAAGCTGATTTAGAAGATTTAGTAAATTTTATTGATAGTCCTTCAAACGGAATAACATTTTGTACAGGTTCATTAGGAGCAAATCCAAATAATGACTTACCTAAAATGATTGAAAAATTTGCAGATAAAATTCATTTTCTTCACTTAAGAAATGTAAAACGTGAAAGTGACGGTAGCTTTTTTGAAGCTAACCATTTAGAAGGTTCCTCTGATATGTTTGAAATTGTAAAATCTATTTTAAAAATTGAAAAAGAACGAGGGATTTCAATTCCTATGCGTCCAGATCACGGACACCAAATGTTAGATGATTTAAAATCAAAAAGCAATTACGCAGGTTACTCCGCAATTGGTAGGTTAAGAGGTTTGGCTGAATTAAGAGGTTTAAAACTGGGAATATCTAAAAGTATGAGTTTATGAATTTTACCAAAACAAAAACTTTTATAGATGCTAATTTTTTGTTAGAAACGGATACAGCTATTAAGTTGTATCATAATTTCGCTTCAAAAATGCCAATTATTGATTATCATAATCATTTATCGGCAAAACAAATTTCCGAGAACAAACCAATTGAAAATATTACTGACGCTTGGTTAAATGGAGATCATTATAAATGGCGTGGAATGCGTGCCAATGGCATTGATGAAAAATATGTAACAGGTAATTCAACAGAGAAAGAAAAGTTTGAAAAATGGGCAGAAACTGTTCCTTATACAGTTGGAAACCCTTTATTTCATTGGACTCATTTAGAGTTGAAACGTTATTTTGAAATCAATCAATTATTACAACCTTCAACAGCTAATGAAATTTACAGTACTGCAAATGAAATTTTAGCAGAAAAAACTCCGGCTAATTTACTGGAAGATATGAACGTGGAAATTGTTTGTACCACTGATGATCCAGCAGATAATTTAGAATACCATCAAAAAATTGCAATAGGTAATTTCAAAATTAAAGTTTTACCAACTTTTAGATCAGATGGACTATTTTTAATAGATTCTGAAAACTTTAAAAGTTATATTGAAAAATTAGGGAAAAGTGCTAATATATCAATTTCAAATTTTGAAGAACTTTTAAAAACTATTGATAGTAGAATTGAATTTTTTCATAACAACGGTTGTCGATTATCTGATTATGGAGTAGAAGGACCACTTTTTGTTGATGATTTTAATGAAAATGAAGTTTCAACTATTTTTAATAAATTTTTGAATGATGAAGTTTTATCAATTTCAGAAATTGGTAAATACAAATCTTATATCCTTCATTATTTAGGAAGAAAATATCACCATAAAGGTTGGATACAACAATACCATTTAGGAGCAATAAGAAATAATAATAAAAGACTTCAAAATTTATTTGGAGCCGATGCTGGTTGTGATTCTATAGGAGATTTTTCTATGGCAAAATCACTTTCTAAATTTTTAAATCAATTAGATACTGAAGAAAAACTAGCCAAAACAATTACTTATAACTTAAACCCAGCTTATAATGAAGTTTTTGCTACTATGATGGGAAATTTCAATACAGGTGAAATTGCAGGAAAAATGCAATATGGAGCAGCTTGGTGGTTTTTAGATCAAAAAGATGGTATTGAAAAACAATTAAATACACTTTCTAATTTAGGTTTACTAAGTAGATCTATAGGAATGCTTACAGATAGCAGAAGCTTCTTATCATTTCCACGCCACGAATATTTTAGAAGAATATTATGTAATACTTTAGGCAATCAAATTGAAAAAGGAGAATTACCAAGTGATATTAACTTCTTTGGAGAAATGGTAGAAAATATTTGCCATAATAATGCAAAAAAATATTTCAACTTTTAATTATAAATTGCAGTAAATACAATCGATTGTATTTTATTTTTATATATTTACGTTTTCCCATTATAAAATAAATTTTAATGAAATATTTACCAATATTATTAGTTCTTTGTTTAGGATTATTGTCTTGTAAAAAAGAAAATAATACAAAGGTTCTTTATTTAGGGCATACTTTACCCCAAACACATCCTGTGCATAAAGGAATTTTAGAATTTCAAAAGGCATTAGAATTAAAATCTAAAGGAACTTTAAAAGTGAAAATATTTCCTGATGGGCAATTAGGTTCTGAAAGAGAAGTGTTGGAGTTATTACAAATTGGTAGTGTTGCAGCCACTAAAGTGAGCGCAGCTACCTTGTCTAATTTTGTGCCTGAATATCATATTTTAGGAATACCATATTTGTTTAGAGATAAAAAACATCAATTTGATGTGTTAGAAGGCCCAATAGGAAAATCAATTTTAGAGAAAGGATCTAAATTTTGGTTACGTGGACTTTGTTATTACGATGCCGGAAGTAGAAGTTTTTATACTAGTAACAAGGCAATTAGAACACCAGACGATTTAAAAGGCCTCAAAATTAGGGTAATGAATAATCAAATGGCTATTAATATGGTAAACTCTATGGGAGGGTCTGCAACACCATTAGCATATGGAGAATTATATACTGCTATTCAGCAAGGAGTTGTTGATGGTGCTGAAAATAATCCACCATCATTTGTATCATCAAACCATTATGAAATTAGTAAATATTATACTTTAGATCAGCATTCTTCTGTACCTGATGTACTTTTAATTGGAACTAAAACGTGGGATAAACTATCCGAAGAGGAAAAAATATGGGTTCAGGAAGCTGCAGATGAATCTGCAAAAGCCGAGAAAGTATTTTGGAATGAATCTGTTGAGGAATCTATGAAAATTGCAAAAGATTGGGGAGTAGAAGTAATTATACCAGAAAAATCATTGTTTGCTGAAAAATCAAAATCTGTAGTTGAAGATTTTGTAAAGGAATATCCTGAAATGGAAACGATTGTAAATCAAATTAAAAATCAATAATTATGAGTAGGTCTGTTTTTATTTTTAATAAAGTAACTAAGTTTCTTGAATGGTTTTTGATTACCATTTTTGCACTGTTGGTGTTGGATGTTTTGTTTCAAGTGTTTTCAAGATACATTTTAGGAACCTCTTTCACTTGGACTGAAGAGTTTGCTCGATTTGCATTGATTTGGATGACCATTTTAGGAGCTTCATATTTAAATGCAAAAAGAGAGCATTTATCTATGGACTTTATATATGATAAATTTTCAGAAAAAAATCAAAGAAAAACTTCAATGCTAATTGAGGTGTTAATTTTTCTTTTTGCCTTAATTGTAATGGTTATAGGTGGTTTAAATTTGGTGTATACAACGTTACATTTAGAGCAACTTTCGGGAACATTAAGAATTCCTCTAGGTTATGTATATGCAATTTTGCCGTTTAGTGGATTTCTAATTATGTGCTTTTCTATTTATCACATTACAAATATTTATACAAACAAAATCAGTAAATAATTATGAGTATAGAAGTTATTAGTATTATCGTTTTGTTTGTAAGTTTCTTTTCGCTGTTGTTATTAAAAGTTCCAGTTGCATACAGTATTGGAATTGCAACAACATTAAGTTTAATATTGAATATTGATAAGATGCCTGGTTTAACTACCATTGCTCAAAGAATGACTACAGGGATTGATAGTTTTGCCTTATTGGCAATTCCGTTTTTTGTATTGGCCGGAGAAATTATGAAGCAAGGAGGTATTGCCAATAGGTTGATAAATTTTGCAAAATCTTTGGTTGCAAGTTTACCCGGAGGTTTGGCTTATGTAAATGTATTAGCCTCAATGCTTTTTGGTGCTATTTCTGGTTCAGCAGTTGCTGCAGCTTCTGCAATTGGGTCAATCATGACAGATAGAATGGAAGAAGAAGGATATCCTAGAACACTAAGCGCTTCAGTAAATATTACATCGTCAACAACAGGGCTCTTAATTCCACCAAGTAACATATTAATTGTATATGCCTTGGCAAGTGGAGGAACTGCCTCGGTGGCGGCTTTATTTATTGCGGGTTATTTACCTGGAATATTATTGGGTTTAGCCATTATGGGATATGTAGCATTTATAGCTATTAGTAAAGGTTATGCTAGAGGAGAACGCGCTACACTATTTGAAATTTGGACCTATTTTAGAAAAGCATTTTTTAGTTTATTATTACTAGTAATTGTTGTTGGAGGAATAGTAGCCGGTGTTTTTACTGCAACAGAAGCTTCCGTAATAGCGGTATTATATGCTGCAGTTTTAGCTTTAATTTATGGCGATATGAAAATGAAGGATTTGCCATCAATACTTTTAATAAGTGGTAAAACAACAGCTGTTGTAATGTTTTTAATATGTACATCTATGGCAATGTCTTGGTTGTTTTCTTTTGAAGGAATTCCTGAAATGATTAGTACATTTTTGTTAGAGTCATTAAAAAATAAGTTTGCCATTTTTTTAGCTATAAATATTATTTTATTAGTTGTTGGAACATTTATGGATATGACTCCAGCTGTTTTAATATTTACACCTATTTTCCTTCCAGTAGTAACATCCTTAGGAATGCACCCTGTCCATTTTGGAATTGTAATTGTATTGAATCTATGTATTGGTATTTGCACACCACCTGTGGGAACTTTATTATTTGTAGGAAGTGGAGTGGCTAAAGTTTCAGTAACAAAAGTTATAAGACCCTTATTACCATTTTTATTAATAATGGTTATTGTTTTAATGTTTATAAGCTTTATACCAGAAATATCAATGTTTTTACCAACGTTATTTGGTTTATAAAAAGTATTAAAAATAGCTAATTTTGTTTATTCAATTTATTTGCTTTTAGATTTACTGAAATTTAATTACCCTTAAATAAATTACAACTATAGCAAACGTATCTGCAGAAGCGAGCAGGAGTTTCATATAAAACTGAATACAAATAAAAAGTTTACTTATAGAATATAACTTTAAAATAAACGCAATTGCAAGAAAATAAGTATTGCATAAAAATACAATGATTAAATATTAATGCCTTATTTTTAGCAATAACATTAGCACCGTTTTTAGTAACATATTTACCTCAATTAAGTTTGTGGCTTCTTGGTTTGTTTAATTTGTAAATTTTAACCAAAAAACATATATATAAAGACTATACAACGCTATATAAAGTACTGATTATGGTTATATTTACTGACTTTTATTAAATAAAATACGCTTAATTGTGTTTTAGAATAACTTTAAATTTATCCTAATTAAATGATTAAATTCACTGAATCGAAACGTCAACCAATTTATATATTTTTTCTTTTTTGTCTTTTTTATCAAGTTACATTTGCTCAGAGTGCAGTTATAAAAGGAATTGTTTTAGATGAATATAAACTTCCATTAGAATTTACTTCTGTTGCTTTGTTACAACCTCAAGATTCAACTATGGTAACTTTTACTGTTACAGATGAGATGGGAAAATTTGAGATTTCAGATAGCCCACAAGGTGAATTCTTATTACAGTTTTATATGAGTGGATTTACTCCTCATTATGAAAAAATAAACTTCAAAAATCAATTAATAGATTTAAATAACATTACTCTAAAATTTAATATAGAACAATTAAATGAAGTAACAATTACTGCCGTGGTACCTGTTCAAATTAAAAAGGATACTGTTTCGTATAACGCTAATTCTTTTAAAATTCATCACGATGATAATATTGAAGATTTATTAAAAAAACTTCCGGGAGTAGAATTAAATAGTGACGGAAGTATTGTTTCACAAGGAAATGAAATCACCAAAATATTTGTTGATGGAAAAGAATTTTTTAGTGGCGACCCCTCTATTGTCCTTAAAAACTTATCTGCAGATGCCATTAGTAAAATAGAAGTAATTGACAAAAAAAGTGATCAAGCTGAATTGACTGGTGTTGAAGATGACGAAAAAAGTTATGTTATTAATTTAACCTTAAAAAAAGGCAAAAAGAAGAGTGGTTTTGGAAAAGCTTCTGCCGGAGTTGGTTTAGATGAAAAATATTTTTCAAACTTAAATTACAATAAATTTTCACCAAAATTACAAGTATCTATTATTGGTAAATACAATAATATTAATGTAACAGGGTCTAATATTAAAGATTTTCTATCCTCAAGTGGTGGCCTGGATGATGATTCAGATGATAATGAAGATCCTTCATCATTTGAAAAAAGTAAAAAGAATTTAAGTGGAAATTTAACAACTGGTGCAGGTGGATTTCATATTGGTTATGAGTTTAAACCTAAAGAGGTTTTTAACGCTGATTACTTTTATAATTATCTAGATAACACCGGAACATCCTTTTCAAAGAGAACGTCTTTCTCAAGAGCTAAAAATTTTCAATCAGAATCTGATGATGAAAATGATAAAACCACTAACAACCAACATTTAAATTTTAATTACGAGAATAAAAGCAGCAAAAAGAGTAGACTTTCTGTAAAAGGAAATTATACTTCAGATAAAACGGATAGTAATTTAGATAGAAAAACCTCCTATTTTGATGATGAAAAAGTGCTAAAAACATCTAATGACATTAAATATTTAAGCAATAGAGATAGAGATAATGGAAGCGTTAGAATGAACTACTATCAATTACTAAGTGAAAACAAAAGAAACTTTTCAACAGGGTTTTCATTCAGTTCATCAAATTCCTCTAGCTTTAGAGATCAGTACAATTTAAACACAAATAATTCAAATAATAATACTACAGAAACTAAAATTTATAAAAATGAATTATTAAAAAATAATACTGTAAATTTTAATTTCTTATTTACAGAACCCCTTGGAAATAACCATTTTTTAAAAATTCAAACTTTAGCCATGGTTAAAGACGGAACGGAAAAAGCTGAACAATTTCGAAATAAAAACGGAGTTGAAGAAAACCCTTTTAAATATGTTATAGATAACAAAGAAGAACGATTCTCATCTAGTTTAATTTATTCTTTTAGCGCTAAAGGATTAAATTTAAATGTAGGCTCAGAACTTCAAAATTTATACCGTGATTTTGGTCAAAAAGGCGCTGAAGAATTTAATAGATATCAGGCCTATTTCAATCCTTCACTCTCATTTAGATACAAACCTAAAAGAGGTCAGAATTATTCTTTAAGATATAGAAGAAGCATTAGATCACCTAGAAATTACAACAGTTCACCTGTTATTAATGATCTAAACCCATATTATATTAGAAAAGGTAATCCTTACTTAAATACTGAAAAAGTTGATGATCTTAATTTTAACCTTTCTTCCCATAATTTTAAATCTGCCCTTAGTATTTATTCAAAAATAAACTTCCAAAGAATAAATGATGCAATTATACCTAGTTTAGAAATCTCAGATGATTATGTACAGGTTAGAAGCTTTTTAAATGAAGGAAAACAGCAAAGAGCAAATGCAGAATTTAATGCAAATAAAAGAGTAAAATCTTTAGGTTTAAGATATAATTTCAAGGCCAAAGGAACTTATAATATGGGGAAATCTATTATTGAAAAAGAATTGAATGATGTAAAATCTAAAGAATTTTTAGTTGGTTTATCTATAGAGAATAACAATAAAAAAGCCATTGATATTTCAACTGGTTTTGAATTTAGCTCTAACAATACTGATTTTTCTGTTGTTGATAATTTAAATAGAGATTATGTTGAACAACATTATTTCTCTAAACTTGATTACGATTTTTCTAAGAAGCTTAATTTTAACACTCAATTTGATTATTATTTATATACAGATAGTAATTTTAATTCGAACCAAAAAATACCATTTTGGAATGCCAGTGTTTCATATGCTGTTACTAAAGGAAACAACGGAATTCTTAAATTAATTTTAATAGATATTCTTGATAAAAACGTTGATATTGTAAGAAGAAGTACAATCAATTACTTTGAAGAAACAACTAATGAAACATTAGGTAGATATTTTATTGTTAGTTTTACAATGCGTTTAAATTCTAACTCAAAGAAAAAAAATAAACGTTTTAAGGCTTAATAAAACAACAGCATTAAAATAATTATAGTTACTGGTAATCTGATTAACTTAAAGAAAAGAAGAATATAACATATAGTAAAGGAGAGAGATTTCCCCTTTTGTTACCAGTTCATTTAGAATTACAGATTACATGTGTTTTTTTATTCAAAGCGAATTTAGTAAAGTTAAAATTTAAAGATATAAAACGTTGTTAATTATTGGTGGAAACCACGAACAATTACAGTGAAATAAAAAAAGCCAGTATCATATGATACTGGCTTTTTTTCATTAATAGATAAAAGTATTAATTATTCTCCATCCTCACCTTTAGCAGTGTGATTTTTCACATTCCAAGTAGTGAATCTTCTAATATATTGCCAATCCCAAGATTTATATTCGTGAGTTAAACCCCATCTTAAAATCTCTGTTGGATTCTTTTCATTATCTGCAGTTCTATTTAAACCAATTGCATGTGGTGCACCTTTTACAGCTCCCATAATTTCAAAATTAATTCCGTCTGGAGACCATTGAACTGTGTTTCTTTCTGGACCATCAGTTGTAATTAAAGATGCAATTCCTCCGTTGTAAGGCCAAACACAAATCTCGTGACCACTATTACTAATAGGATTAAATGGAGACTTTACGTATGGTCCTTTTGGATTGTCTGCAATGGCAACACCATGTCTAATTTGACGACCACCAAAAGTAACTTGTTCACCCATTTGTTCTCCTTTATAGTATAAATAGAATTTTCCTTTAAAAGGAATAATACAAGGATCGTGAACTTTATGGCTATCAAAATCACCTTTTTTCTCAACAAGAAATCTGTTTTGTTCTTCACCTTTCCAAACACCATTATTAGCAGGGCTTAAGATTGGCTCTTTACTTTTTGTCCAAGGTCCGTTTGGTGAATTAGACCAAGCTAAACCAACCTGATTTTTTACACGAACATTATATGGATCTTTCACTGTTTGGTAACATAAATAATAAACACCTTCGTTTACCATAATTTCAACAGTAAAAACAGAACGATCATCATAAGCTCCTTTTTCACCTCTTTCTACAGCTACACCTTCTTCTTTCCAAGTAATACCATCTTTAGAAGTTGCATACCAGATATCACATCTATCCCAAGGAAAAACTTTATCTTCGGCTATATTACCACCAAAACCTTGAGATAAACCAGTACTTCTACTATACCACATATAATACTTACCATCATGCATAATCATAGCACTAGGATCTCTACGTACAACTCCTTCTTCGTATGCTAAATCACCTTTCAAGTCTTCAACTTTATACTCAAAATACCAATCATTTCCTAAATCCATTGGCCATTTTAAGGCTCTTTTTGAAGCAGCACTTAAATGTTCTTTATTTGTAATTCCTAAATAATCTTGTTGCTCGTCTGTTACCACAATTTTTTCTTCCATTGTTTTCTCTTTATTTGTATCACAATTACACGAAATTAAGCTAATTCCAAAAATTGCAATCAATAGATATAATCGTTTTTTCATTTTATTTTATTTAAATCCTCTTGTTTTAATTGTATCTCTTTTACTTTCAAGTGGCTTAGTGCTTTCACCTGTATATTGCTCAAAAAATCGGTAATAGTTACCGTATGAATATACTTCGTTTCTAGCTCTAATTTGTTCACCCATTTTCTTGAATTTTTCTGCAGCCTCTTTTTTATTTCCAATTAAAAACATATACTCGTTTGAAGATAAAATAGCTCCATTTTCATCAGTGAGTTCCATATTTACATAGAAATTTTTCTCTACGTTTTTAAGAACATTTGCTTCTAATTCAAAAAATTGTTTAGAACTATTTTCTTCAATTTTATTAACTTCAAAAGAAGATTTTTTCAACACTTTATTATTATCATCTAAAATTGAATATGATACTTTACAATTTTTATATTTTTTATAAAAATCATTTACAATCCAAAATTGCCCTTTAAAAGTCTCAGAATTTAACCATCTACGTTTTGCAAAGTTTAAATTAACCAAAACTGGTTGATATGCCGTTTTCACATATTCAAAAGAACGTTTTGGCTGTAAATAATTATCAATCATCCCCCATTTCATATCTGGCCAATAGGTAATAAAATGACATAATGCAACTCCACTAGTTCTTGGTTTATTTCTTCTGAAATGTTCTATTGATAATTGAAAAATGATCCCTTGAGCGTCCTGTGTAGCGTTTACAAATTCTTGCAACGATCCCTTTTTCTCATCTCCAAAAGCATCAAAATTTTGAATTCTTAATCTATCTAAATCCGCCCAATGGTGTCCCCAACTTGGTCCTGGTGGCCACAATTCATTTTCAGGAATAAATTTCTTCAAACTTTCAACATTAGGCACAGATGTAATAGCTAATTCTGGCACAATTGGATAATCTAAAGATTTATACCAATCTTCCATTGGCTTTTTACCCATTCCATAAAAATACGCTAAAGCGTGTACTGCTTCTTTTGGTTTATAACCAGCTTCTTGAGAAACGTGACATGTTAATGGAGAATCTGGCACATAAGGTAAATCTACCATACCTTGATATCTTTTACCCAACGTTTTTAAAAAGTTGTTTGCATATTGAGCATCACTTGCTCTCAACAACATTTCTTCACCACCTTCCATCATAATTATAGACGGATTGTTTCTTCTGTTTTTAATTACATTCTCACCTTCTTGATAAATACGTTCTAATAACTCTGGATCTCTAGGAATATTTCCAGTTCCTAAAGGAATAATATCTTGCCAAACCGAAATTCCTTGCTCGTTACATAACTTATAAAAAAGTGGAATTTCAGGTGGATGCCATCCAAAAATACGAATGTTATTCATATTAGCCTCTTTCGCCAATGCAATTAACTTTCTATATTTTTCTTCTGAAGTTCTTCCAACAAAAATATCTGGTGGACCTCCCCAACATGCAGAACGGATAAATATTTTCTTTCCATTAATCATTGTTGTTCTAGGAAAAGAAACTTCATCCTTTGTAAAACCTGGATTCCAAGCCATTTCAACTTTACGCAAACCGTATGTAATCTCTTTAAAATCTTGATTTATTTTACCATCATCCAAAGAAACTTTAGCTTCATATAAGTTTGGTTTTCCTAAATCCCAAGGCCACCAAAGTTGAGGATTATCAACTTCAATCTCTTTCTTTACAACTTGTTTTCCTGGTTGTAATAATTTTTTAAAGCTTACAGTTTGTTGTTTGCCGTTAAAATTCTTCCCTTTAAAGGAAATTGTAATATTCTTTTCTTTAGCTACTTTTTCAGTATTTTCAACTTCAATTTCAAATGTTACTGAAGCCTTTTTTTCACTCACAACATTTGGTTTAGCATAAACATCTAATATTCTAGATTTACCCGTAAAAACCAAATCTATTGAACCTGTAATACCAAAAGGAATTAAATCTCTCCAATAATCACCAAACCAAGGTGTTTTTAAACCTGCTACTTTAGCATTCACTTGTGGTGGTGGAGCTAATCTTATCACTAACATATTAGTTGCTTTTAACCAATGTTTATTAGTTTGAATAGCATCATTTACATCAAATGAAAAAGAAGAAAAAGAACCTTTATGGCTTCCTATAAAATGACCATTTAACCAAATATCACATTCGTGATCTACAGATTCAAAATCCAATCGAGCTACTTTATCGCTCAAATCTTGATTTACTTTAAATTGAACTGAATACCACCATTCATATTGCATAACCCATTGGGCTTTTACACTATTTCTTCCGAAGTAAGGGTCTTCAATAGCTCCTACCTTCCATAAATCTGTATAAACATCTCCAGGTACTTTTGCTGGGTTCCAAACCAAGGTTTCAATATCACCCGGAGGTAATTCATTCAAGCCATGTTTAATACCTTCTCCTGGAAGCATCATCTTCATTTTCCACTTATAACCATCTAAGCTAGTTATTAACTGGCTGTTATTATTATGGTTACTTATTGTACTTGGCTGCGAAATTCCATATAATGAAATTAAGAAAAAACCTAAAATTAAAATTATTTTTCTCATATTTTTAAGCTATTCCGTTTCCTACTGCGATTATTACAATTCCAAAAATCATACAAGCTAAACTTAGATATAAATAATTCTTAGCTTTACTTGATGCGTCTACCCATTCTTTAGTAATAATTCCACTTACTATTGCAGTAGCAACACAAGATGTATTAAAAATAGCATACCCAACAGTATTTCCTATTTCACCTAATTTAAATGCTGCAAAAGCAAATAAAGCAGATGCTGCATAATGGAATACCGCCATAATTAATATTAACCAAAAGTTTTTAGCAAAATTGGGAGTTTTAAAATCTCCCCAAGCTTTTTTAGTTGTTAATTGATATGCAAAATAAGCTGCCATTACAATACCTCCACTTATAAAAATTGGAAACATAACACCTACAGCTGTAATCCATTCAGCATTTCCTGCAGCCTGACAAGCTTCGTGAATATATGGTCTTCCAACGGCATTTGCATAACTAAAACCAGTAGCTAATAAACCCCCAACTACTGCTATAGAAATCCCAGTAACCATTGAACCTTTTTCCTTTTTATTTTTTCCTGCTGCAATCTCATCTAACTCTCTAGTGAAACCTGCTTGCCCATTAAATAAAACACCTAATAAAACAACAAAAATACCTCCTAAGATTGTAAAAAATACGTTGCCTTCAGGTAATCCTTCTACAACAAATGGTAAAACAGAACCTACTAATATTACAGTTCCTATAAAAAGAGAAAAACCAAGTGATAAACCAATATGATTTATTGCTTTACCCCACATCATTACTCCTATTCCCCAAAGAACACTTGCTCCTGCCATTTTAACTAAAATATCAGTTGGCACAGCAGCAAATACACCACTAAAATCTTTTATAAGAAATGTAGATGCTATAATTGGTACTAAAAACATTGTTAACATAAAGAAAAGCCCCCATGTATTTTCAAATTTAAAATCTTTTGTGAATTTTTCAGGCAATGCATAAAGCCCTAGCATTAGTCCGGCACCAATTGCTATAATAATTCCTTCAATCATAATTATAAAGTTTTAAGTATTTGGTTAAATTTTAATTACCATCCGAATTTAAAGATGGTTGTACTTTTAAATTTTTCTCCTGCTTTTGTAATAGTTTTAGGAGAGTTTGCAATATTTGGTCCATTTTGGTAGCGATGTGTTTCACAACAAAAACCTTTATATTTTCCATATTGCTGCCCACTTTCTCTCTTAATAGCATCAGAAGTGTATTTACCCGTATATAATAACATACAAGGCTCAGTACTAGATACAGTTAAAGATCTACCTGATTTTACAGATTTAATTTTTGCAACTTCCTGTAATTTAAAATCGGCATTATCAAACACATAAAAATTTTCAAAACCATCTCCCATTGCTTCTTGCACATCACCAATTCTTTTCCCTTGGGTTAAATCATCTGCTTTACCTATTACATTTAATATTTCACCTGTTCCTGCTCCAGTTTCATCCATTGCTTGTCTTTTTGAAGTATTTACTTGAGCAATGTGATTTTCAACAGTTTCAGAAAAAGCATCTAGGTTAAAATACGAATGATTGGTAATAGCCAATGGAGTATCTTGATCTGGAGTTGCACTATAATCAATTCTTAACTCGTTGTTTTCAGTTAAACTAAACAGTACTGTAACTTCAACATTTCCAGGAAAACCTTCTTCCAAATCTTTACTTGTTAAAGACATTTTTATTGAAGAATAACCTTCACATTCAACTATTTCTGCGTTCCAAATTCTTTTATCAAAACCAACTTTACCACCGTGCAAATTATTATCTCCAGCGTTTTTAGCTAATTGATACTCTTTACCATTCAACGTAAATTTTGCATCTTTTATTTGAGAACAATAACGCCCAACGGTACTTCCAAAATAAGGTGAATTTTCAACATAGTCTTTGCCAAAATACCCTTCAAGAGTATCAAAACCACAAACTATATTTTCTAATTCTCCTTTTGAATTTGGAACAATTAATGAAGTAATAGTAGCACCGTAATTAGTAACTTTCACTTCTACTCCATTATTATTTTTTAATGTATATATATTAATTTTTTCGCCCTTTAAAGCTCCAAAATCTGATTTATTTATATTCATAAGATTGTATATTTGGTTAACTTCTTATTTTATTTCTCTTCGTAAGGACTTAATTTTTCCCAGTCAAATATTACACCTACCCCTGGATAATCTGGTGCAACTGCTCTATAATTTTCAACTACTAATGGTCTAGTAGTATATTCATCAATTGGGAAACTATGTACTTCTAACCAACCTGAATTAGGTTGAGAAGAAACTAAACTTACATGTAATTCTTGCATTCCGTGTGAACAAGCTGGAATATTGTGTTTTGCAGCTAGTTTTGCAGCAGCTAACCATCCTGTAACACCTCCACAATTTGAAGCATCTGGTTGAACAAAAGATAATTTTGCTTGATCCAATGCATATTCAAACTCATGAATTGTATGTAGGTTTTCTCCCATTGCTAAAGGAAATCCTGTTTTCTCAGCAATTTCTCCAAAACCTTTATAGTTATCCGGAATAATTGGCTCTTCAAACCAAGTAATATCGTATTGCTTAAAGCCTTCAATTGCTTTAATTGCTTTTTCAACAGTCATAGAATAATTAGCATCTACCATAAAGGTAACATCTGGCCCAATATATTCTCTCACTGCTTTGATTCGATCTAAATCTTCTTGTAAATTTTCACGACCAATTTTAATTTTAACAGCTTTAAAACCTTTTTCAAGGTATCCTTTCATATTGTTTAACAACTTTTCAATTGGAAACATTAAATCAATACCTCCACAATATGCTTTACAAGTATTGTTTGCTCCTCCGGCAACTTTCCATAAAGGTAAACCTTGTTTTTTACAGCGAATATCCCATAAAGCAATATCTACTGCAGAAATAGCAAATGAAGCAATTCCTCCACGACCTACATAATGTACGTGCCATTCTAAAAAATCATAGATTCCTTCAATATCAGTTCCGTCTTTACCAATTAATACATTTGTAAAATCGTGTTCTACCATTGCTTTAATTGCAAAACCTCCTTTTCCTCCAGTATAAGTATAACCAGTACCTTCACTTCCGTCTTCTAAAGTTATGGTAACAGTTACCAACTCAAAATGGTAATGATCTCCATGCTTTGCATCAGACATTACCTCTGGTAAAGGAACCGTAAATAAACGGGTTTGTATTTTTGAAATTTTTGTAGTCATAATAATTTATTTAAAAACAAGAATGTTGAGCTACAATTTAAAATGTAACCCAACACCTCTACCAAAATTAATTAAGCTTTATGTTTTATATAGAAAGTTTTCTTTTCCATATATTGTTCAAAACCATACTTTCCATCTTCACCACCTGAACCAGATAATTTATATCCATTATGAAATCCTTGGTGTTGTTCACCGTGCCCTCTATTTACATAAATTTCACCGTATTCCAACTCATCATTACATTTCATAATAGTATTCATATTGTTAGTAAATACCATTGCAGCTAAACCATACTCACAGTCATTTGCAAAACCAATTACTTCATCAAAAGAACTAAATTTTAATACTGGTAAAATAGGCCCGAATGATTCTTCATGAACAATTGTCATATCTTGAGTTACATTTGTAAGAACAGTTGGTTCAAACCAATATCCTTTTTCAAATTCAGGTCCTTCTGGTCTTTTACCTCCAGTTGCAACAGTAGCTCCTTCTTCAACACTTACTTTTACTAAGTGCTCCATATGTTCTAATTCGGTTTTATTCACTTTTGGTCCCATATCAGTTTCATCTAACATTGGGTTACCAACTTTAATTGCTTTTGTTTTAGCAATGAATTTTTCCATAAACACATCATACACATCTTCGTGTACATACATACGTTCATTACATGTACAAACCTGACCACAATTATCAAAACGAGAATGCAATGCTGAATCTACAGCTGCATCAATATCTGCATCTTCAAATACAATAAAAGGTGCTTTCCCTCCTAATTCTAATTGAACATGTGTTAAGTTATTTGCCGCGTTACGCGCAATTTGTTGCCCAACTGGAGTAGAACCAGTCATAGTTACCATTTTAGTAATTGGACTTTCAACCAATGCATTACCCATTGCTCTTCCTGGTCCTGTTAAAATATTAATTACACCTGCAGGAATTCCTACTTTGTTTGCTAAGTTCCCTAACTCTAAAGTTGCCAAAGGAGTTTCAGAAGTTGGTTTAATTACAATTGTATTTCCGGCTATTAAAGCTGGTCCTAATTTACGACCTGCTAATGCTAGTGGGAAATTCCAAGCAGTAATTGCCACCACAACACCACGAGGTATTTTTTGAATCCAAATTTGTTCATTTGGATTGTCAGAAGGAATAATATCTCCTTCAATTCTACGAGCACCTTCACAAGCATATTCAATAAAAGAAGCTGTAACTGCAACTTCTCCTTTTGCTACTTTTAATAATTTTCCTTGCTCTTTAACTAATAATTCAGCTAAAAAATCTGAATTAGCTTTAATTTCATTAGCTAACTTATATAATAAATCTGCTCTAGAACGAGCTGGTAATTTTCTCCACTCTTTTTGAGCTTTTTCAGCAGCTTGTAATGCCTCTAATGCTTCTTCTGAAGTACCATTTTGCACACGTGCTACTACTTCTTCTGTTGAAGGACTTATAATATCAATAGTTTCTCCTGAAGTTGAAGTTCTCCATTCTCCATTAATAAATAACTGATAATCTTTAATTTCTGACATGTTATTAATTTTAATTTAGTGGTTTCTTTTTTCTATAATAATCCAATATTATGGCAGTTTTCCTTTTATATAATCTATTTAATATTCAAAAATGAAGTTTCTAAAAGTCAACTTTCATTTAAAATATCTTTTAACAAGAAGTTAAAATCATCTAAATAAACCGTTGCCTAGAAGTATACTTCTTTTATAGGTAAGATTATTTGGAATATTTATTGAGAAAAAAGTTAGAAGGAGATTTCACCTTCTAACTTTTAAATTTAGTTTTTAAACTAGGTATTATCTACCCATCCATCCACCATCAACAAGCACTACTGCTCCGTGCATATAAGCTGCAGCTTCTGATGCTAAAAATACGGTTGGTCCTGCAAAATCTACTGCGTCACCCCAACGTCCTGCTGGAATACGTGATAAAATAGATTCTGATCTTACTGGATCGTTTCTTAATGCTTCTGTGTTATCTGTTGAAATATAACCTGGTGCAATTGCATTTACATTTACTCCTTTTCCTGCCCATTCGTTAGCAAAAGCCATAGTCATTTGACCAATAGCTCCTTTACTTGCTGCGTAACCTGGCACTGTAATTCCTCCTTGGAAAGTTAATAATGAAGCTGTGAAAATTACTTTTCCAGAACCTCTTGCAATCATATCTCTACCAAACTCTCTAGTTAAAATAAACTGAGCGTTTTGATTTACTTCAATTACTTTATCCCACATTTCATCTGGATGTTCAGCAGCTGGAGCTCTTAAAATAGTTCCTGCATTGTTTACCAAAATATCAACTTGTGGATGATCTTTTTTTACTTCAGCAATAAACGCATACAATGCTTTTCTATCTGAAAAATCACATTTGTAAGCGCTAAAGTTTTTACCTACTGCTTTTACAGCTTTTTCAACTTCACTTCCTTCTTTTTCTAAAGAAGCTGACACACCAATAATGTTAGCTCCTGCTTCTGCTAAACCAACAGCCATTGCTAATCCAATACCTCTTTTACAACCTGTTACTAATGCTGTTTTTCCTTCTAAACTGAATTTATCTAAAATACTCATTTTTATACTTTTTATTAATTGAAGTGATTCTTTGCATTAGCTAGGAATCACTTCTATTTATTTTTTATTAAATTATTAAAGGCTACAATCCATTAACACTTTCATTCCATCAGGTTTTTTATCGATGTTTTCAAATACTTGTTGAATATTTGTTAATGGCTGTACATCTGTAATCATTTGTTCAAATGGTAATTCGTTTGCTGTGATTAATTTGATTGATTTTTCATAATCTTGTTTTTCATAAACACGAGCTCCAATTAAACTTAATTCTTTCCAAAAGAATTTAAATAAATCAACTGGTTTTTTCTCACCATGAATAGCTACCATTAATATTCTTCCACGAATACCTGCAACTTCACACATAATATCTAAAGTAGGTTGTACTCCTGCAACTTCAAAAACCACATCTGCTCTACGGTTTTCTGTTTTACTTTTTACATATTCTACTAAATCAACATCCATTGGGTTTACTGCATCAAATCCTAACTCTTTTGCTTTTGCAACACGTTTAGGATTTACTTCAGAAACAATTACTTGAGCTCCTACTTCTTTAGCAACCATAGCTACTAATAGACCTATTGGACCACCACCTAAAACTACAGCTGTTTCTCCTTTTACAAGTCCACTTCTACGCACATCATGCGTTGCTACTGATAAAGGCTCAATTAATGCTGCTAATTTTAAATCTGTTTCTGCTTTTAATTTATGTAAAATAAAATCAGGTACATTCCAGTATTGTTGCATAGCACCTTCACTATCAATACCAACAAACTTCAACTCTTCACAAATATGATTAAATCCTTTATCTGAAGGCTTTACTAAACGATCATCTAATGGACGAACCACTACTTTGTCTCCAACAGCATATTCAGAAACACCTTCTCCAACGGCATCAATTATACCAGACATTTCATGACCAATTGTTTCTGGCATTTTAACACGCTTATCCATCATACCATGGTAAATGTGTACATCCGTACCACAAACTCCAACATATGCTACTTTAATTCTAACCTCTCCTTTTGCTGGAGCTTCAATTTCTTTTTCTAGTACTGTGAAGGTTTTATTCCCTTCGTATTGTGTTGCTTTCATTTTATGTTATTTGTTTCAAATAGTAAACTTGTTTCTTATTTGAAACAAATATACGATTTATTTTATTAAAAAAACTAACTCTCATTTAATATTTTAAGTCAAAATATAAAGGCTAACTTTAAGACTATTAGACCTCTACAAATTTCAAAATTCAAAAAACCCTTCTCCAAATTCACATTGCATAATTTTGATAAAAATTCAAAAAAAACAGTTTTTTATTTTGAATTTTTGAACCATTTTAAGCAAAATGGTTCAATATCAATAATTTTAAACTAGTTATCTATATAACCTAATTTATGTGAAATCTCCATTGCATATTTTGCTACCGCTTTTCCTTTTGCATCAAATTCTTCATGAGGTAACCTTCCATGTGGCGCAGTTATCCAAACAGATGCTACCGGATAACCATATTCATTAAAAACTGGAGCACCAATACAATGAATCCCCTGAATATCTTCTCCATTATCTACTGCATAACCTAATTCGCGAACGTTATTCAATTCCTCAATAAAAGCCTTTTTACTAACAATTGTATTTTCCGTAAACTTGGTTAAATTTTTACCTTTTAAAATTTGATTTGATTCTTCTTTTGGTAGAAAGGCCAAAATTGATTTACCACCAACCGAACTATGCAACCAAAACTGCGTTCCTAATTCAACAGATAATTTTACAGGATAAGATGAAGAAACTTGCTCTAAAATAGTTCCTTTATCCCCTAAAATTACACCCAACATTACAGACTCTTTTAATTCATCTCTCATTGCCCGCATTACATCAATAGACATTTCTACTAAACTTTGTTCATTCATTGATGAAATTCCAAGTGTTAGCATCTTTCTAGACAAAGTGATTTTTTTTGTTGTCTCATTCTTTTGTAAATAATTTTTAAATATTAATGTATTTACAATTCTAAAAGCACTTGATTTTGAAATAGATAAAGTTTGAATAATTTCAGACAAGGTCAACCCCCTTTTTTTTGTTGCCAATAATTCTATGATTAGCAATCCTCTTTCTAAATTAGGAACACTATAAGACGGCTTTAAATCTGCATTCTCTTTTTTCATGTGTCTAATTTTTTATTTTAATGAGTGACACTTGCTGTTTGATATTAGCTACTCCCTTATTTATCATAATTAGATGTGCTCGTTTCATAATATTCATTTCAAAATTTGTGAAAGTAAAGCTATCAAAAAATATTAAACCTTATAATAACTATTTCAATCATTAAATAACTTTAACAATTACACTTTGCGCTTTCATTCCATCAACTTTCGCAATCACCTCAACTTCAGACATTTTATCCTTTGCTTGAATAATTAACAATGTTTTACCTTGATGCGTAGTATTCACATTAGTTTTAAATTTCTGAATACTATTTTTCCATCCGTTATCTACTCCTAATAATTTAGCTTCACCTACAATTTCAAATGTAATCTCTTTATCATCGGTTAAAACTGGGTTTCCTTTTTCATCAACTAACTGCGCAATAATATGCGCAACATCGTAATTATTTGCTTCTATTTCTTTTTCTTCTAAAGTTAATATAATAGCTGTAGATTTTCTTGCTGTAATTATTTCTGAAGAAAATTCTTTGCCATCTTTTTTACCTTTTGCCACTAATTTACCTTCAGCAAAAGGAACACCCCATTTATAAATATGATCATCAAAGTCTGCTAATTTTTTCAATCCTAATGATTTGTCATTTAAGAACAATTCAATTTCCTCACAATTAGAATACAGTTCAACCGAAATTATTTCTCCGTCATTATAATTCCAATGCTCATTAATAGCATACCATTCCCATAATTGTTTTTTCCATTTTTCAGGATCCTTTGGTGTAATTTCTCCTTTTGAATCTATTTTATTCAGAGATTTTTCAATGTTTTGAGTTGCGAAAAATATATGAGGTTCTGGATTCCACAACGTTTTCATCATATGGTAAGATCCTTTTGCAAAACCAGCAGTATTTAATAACCCTGAAGGTTGCACTCTTGTTGGCCAAGGCGCTCTAATTTCACCCATATAATCAAAACCAGTCCAAATAAACATTCCCGAAACAAATGGTCTTTCCATAACCGCCTTCCACTCATGATATTGCCCTAAACTTTCATTTGCAATTATTGGCTGATTTGGATAATTTTTATGTCCGTAATCGTATAAAATTCTTCTATAACTAAATCCAATAACATCTAACGCATCAGCATAACCAGACTCATAGCTTACAGAAGGTAAAATACAATTTGCCGTAATTGATCTTGAGATATCTAAATCTCTTGTCCACTTTGATAATTTTTTCGCAGTCGCTCCAATATCAAACTTTCCTCTTGGCAAGGTCTCTAATTGATGTTTAATTTCTTTTATTGAATAAGGAGATTCGGACCAAAAATAATTCCCACTCCAACTCATATTATTAAAAAATCCTGTTGCCGCTGCATTTCTAGGATAGGTCCATTCAATTTCATTTCCAATACTCCATTGAAAAACAGATGGGTGATTTCTATGACTTAATACTACAGCTTCTAAATCTTTTTTTGCCCATTCTTGAAAATGCTCTCCATAACCTCTTGTAATATAATCGGTACTTTTAGATTCGTTTTGATTGTAACGTTTATCTTTTGGATTGTCCCATTCGTCAAAAAATTCATCTTGCACTAAGAACCCCATTTCATCACATAAATCTAACAATTCATTTGATGCTGGATTGTGAGAAATACGCAAGGCATTACAACCTCCATCTTTTAAAATCTGCAACCTTCTTTTTAAAACACCTTTTGGAATTGCAGTACCAACCATTCCGCCATCATGATGAATACAAACACCCTTAATCTTCATATTCTCATTATTTAAAAAGAACCCTTCATTTGCATCAAATCGAACGCTTCTTATTCCAAAATTAGTTGTGTATTTATCAATTTCTTTTCCATCTTTTAAAATAGTAGTTACCGCTTTAAACATTTCAGGTTTATCAACACTCCATAAAGTTGGGTTTATAACATCAATCTGCTGACTCACTTCTTTTAACGAATTACCTTCTAGTTTTAAATCAGTATTCACTGAAGAAATTTCTTTATCTGTAGAAGTAATTATAGCAGTTCTTACAACAATATTTTCTTCTGAAGAAAAATCATTTTTAACTGAAACAGCTATATTAACCGTTGCTTTTGATTTTGAAACTTGAGGCGTAGTAACAAATGTTCCCCAAATTGGAATATGTAATTTATTTGTACTAATTAATTTTACATTTCTATAAATACCAGCACCTGTATACCATCTGCTGTCTGCAAATCTTGAATGATCTATCTTAACAACTATTTCATTATTTTTTCCATCCTTGTTAAGGTACTTTGATAAATTGAAATAAAATGGTGAATATCCGTAAGGGTGAAATCCTAATTTAGTACCGTTTATATAAACTTCAGAATTATTATAAACGCCATCAAATAACACATAAACAACTTTGTTTTCGTTAAAAGGAACATCAAATGTTTTTTTGTAGTAGCCGTAACCTTTGCTCGGTAAATAACCAGTTCCCAATGCATCATCTCCTAAGTTTTTATCAAACTCATTTTCAACAGCCCAATCATGCGGAAGATTTAACAATTTAAACTCAGACTGATTAATATCCTTAATATTAACATCATTTTGAGATAAGGCAAATTCCCAGTTTAAATTAAAATTTGAATTTCTTTCACCATTATTTGTAGGTTTGTTAGAACAACTCACCAAGAACACTACTAAAAATAGCATTGATATTTTTTTAAACTGCAACATTAATTTCCTGTTTATCTTTTGTTAATTTCAAACAAAAATCGATTATTTATTTTTTTTTGACTATCACTATAATTTAAAAAAACAGCACTATTGGACTATTAATTTAGATTGAATTTTATTTTTATTGCTTTTAGTAACATTTACAATGTTTACCCCTTTTGAAAACTGAGTCAAATTGAAGTTACCACTAATTCCTTGGTATATCCGATGCATCAACCTCACGAATATTACTGCTAAATTCAAACACTTGCATTGTAACACTACTAATGTGACCTCCATCATCTGAAAACTCAACATCAACCGTATTATTTTTTAAAAGCACATTATAAGGAACAGGAATTTCCAACACACCAAAAAATCGCTCTCTTTGCGCTTGATCATACCCTCTCCAATTATCAGGAACCTCAATTACAGTGTTATTCACTTTAACTTTTGGGTGCAAATTTTTCCCGTGCTCTCTTCCTACTCCAATTCTAAGAACCGCTTCACCATATTTCGATTTTGAAACATTTATTATATTAAATGATTGTGCTTTATTCGCAATTATCGGTTTTAAATAATCTGTAGCATAATATTTAGTTTCTATTGAACTTTCATCAATTATAATATCATCTTTAAAGGTATATTCTAATATTAATGTAGACTCAGCACCAACTTCAACCTCTGAAATTGAAGAGTTAAAAGTCTCTTCTTCCAAAACAGGCACATCTCCGTTCAACGTTAAATGTTTTTTTAAAATACTTTTTATAGCAATGTTCTTAGAATCAAAAATATTTAAATTAATAGTTTCTGCTTGAAAGTTTAAATTATTCACAATCAAATACCCTTTATCACCATCAACATAAGCATCAACCTGAATATCTAAATTATCAGTAGTTGTATCTATTCTTGTTCCCTTTACATTTTTCCATAATTGAAAAAATTTAACCATATCTGTATACACCCATTTCCCAGTATAACTTGTTGGCTCATTTTCTTTCCTCATTAATCTACTTGCATACGGTATATTTAATTTACTTTTAAAACCCCATTCAGCTTTACAAGCTAAAAAATTAATAGCGGAAGCAATAGAATTAGGTCTCTCTAAAAAAGACATTAACAATGAACTTGATGCTTTTATATGCAGCCAATCTCTATAAGGACTCCAAGGTTTATTGTTATAATCATGAGTTTGAGCTCCATATTCTGAAATAACAAAAGGCTTTACTTTATTAAATGAAAGTTTACTGTATTGCTCCATCATATCAAAAGTTGCCTCAACATTACTTCCAGATCTTAATTCCTTCTCACCTCCCCTAATAGACCCAAAATCATACAAATGAATAGACCAAAAATCCATTTTTTCACCTGCAATATCCATAAACAGTTTCCATCTATTATTCCAACGTTGAAAATCACCTACTTCAAAATCTGGAAACGCCGTTGTATAACCACCTATTTTTAAATTAGGAGCTTGCGCTCTTATACCATTAGCTACTTCTACATGAAAATCTGCAATTTCTTTTATAGAGCCTGTATAATTTAATTTACCTCCTAAACTTTCGTAGGACGGTTCGTTAATCACTTCTATATATGAAGGTGTTTTCTGCCCTTCTCCACCATAAAATTCATTTACATAGCGCCCCATATATTCACCTGTAGCGGTTCCATTTGCTAATTTCCAACCTTTACTTGTAGCTTTTTGGCCTTCACCTGTCCAAAAAGGATGTAATTGCCCGGCTATTGTAGCATTTTTTCTAGCTTCGTATTGATGCAGATTTGTTTTCTTTCTAAAATTATTTCTATTAGTTAGACCTTTAGATTTTATTTCACTTGGACTTGCAAAACCAGGTCGAGTGCTATCTTCAGTCACATTATTTAAATTCCACGAAATCCCACCAGTATCTCTTCCTAAATACACATCATAACCATTTAAAAAATCATTACGTAAATCTGATGATAAATTGTCTCCATCCCATTCTTTCTCTGTTTGATTGGCATGGATAACAATAAACTTAGACCTATCAAATGTTGAAATCCCTTCAACGGAATGCTTAACATTTAAATTTGCGTTAACATTCACCTGCCCAAAACAAGTTACAGATAAAAGAAAAAGTACTAAATATTTTAAAACTGATTGAATAAATTTCATGATGGCTCTCTGCTTTTTATAAGAGTTACAAATCTGATGAATTAATATCCAATAACAAAAGAAAATAACTAGACCAAAACTCAACACAGCTAAATTTTTAATAGTTTTTTTCTTGACATTAAAAATTTTAAAACTAAAAATACTACAGCCTAAAACCCTAATATAATTGATATTTAGGATGTTTCATAAAACATTTCAACCATACACAAACTGAACAGTTTAAATTTTAACACCAATTTAAACTAACAAATTTTATTTATATTTGACATCAAATAAACATTAACCACTACAATGCGATTTTCTTTTTTTATTCAATTTTTTATCATTTGCATTAGTCTAAATTCTTTTTCTCAAGAACCTAACAAAGATGATTTAATTTTAAAACAGGCACTTTCATTAAAATTTAACAACCCAGATAGCGCTGCTTATCATTTAAATGAAGGTTATAAACTAAGCATTAAGAAAAATGACACACTTGCAGCAATAAATTTCTTATTAGAATTATCTGAAATTCATTCTCATAACGTTAACTATGGTGATGCCTATGATGGTTATTGGAAAGCGTTATTACTCACAGAACAATCAAACGACTCTATTTCAAAAGCAAAAGTTTATCAAGGGTTAGGCTGGTTATACAGCTTTTATAAAAGAGATGATGAGGCTTTAAAATATTTTAACCTTTCAATAAATATCAGAAAAAACCTTCTGAAGAACTCGTATTACAGACCTTATTTACAAAGTGATTATTTTTCAATCATGAACTTATACCGAGTAAATAAAAAATATGATATGGCTAAAATTTATTTGGATAGCTGCTATCAAATAAAAGATTCTCGTTCGCTTAAAAATAAAAGTTACTACCTTGAAGCTGAACGCGCAATTTTAATGGGAGTTGAAGGAAATTACAAAGACGCTCTTAAATTATTAAACGAGGCTAAAAATCATTTTATAAAAAATGACCCCTCTTATTTAGTAATTATAAATGCATTAATTGGCGAAGTATATAATTTAACTGGAGATAGAGATAAAAGCATCCATTTTTATAAAGAGTCTTTAAATATTTCAAACAAATTTAATAGACATTTAAACTACAAAATTATTACGTATGAAGCTTTATCTGATTTATATTTCAAAAAAAATAATTTAAACGAGGCTTTCAAGTATTTAAAACTTGCAAAATTAAGAAATGACGAAATTTTTGGAAGCCAAAGTGAAAACAACAAACATTTATTAGAAATAAAAGACAAATTTCGCTTAGAAAAGGACAAGCAGGCGCTTTTAATAAATCAACAAAAAATACAAAATTTAGAAAATGAAGAAAAAGTTTTTTTTCTAAAAACAACCATCTTATCTGTAACCATTATATTTCTACTTTTATTTGGCTTTATATGGGTTAAACACATAAGAAATAAACATAAAAATGAAAAAAATATTTTAACAGAAAAACAAAAACTTAGAAATCAAAAACAGCAGGAAATTTTAGAACTCAAAAACAAAGAACTAACCGAATCTGCTTTAAGACTAATTGAAAAAGAAGAATTTATTCAAAGTTTAAAGAAAAAACTTGAAGGTCAGAAAGGAGCAATGGACACTTCCGTTATTAAACGAATGTTAAAAACAATTCAAGACACACCAAATAACAACTGGAAAGAATTTGAAGCTCGTTTTACAAACATCAATCAAAGTTTTTACAACGATTTAAAAAATAAATTCCCTCAATTAAGTCAAACAGATCAAAAAATATGCGCTTTGGTAAAATTAAATTTATCCAGTAAAGATATGGCAAGTTTACTTGGAATCTCAATAGAAAGCGTACACACTTCAAGATACAGATTGAGAAAAAAACTAAAACTCTCTAGAAAGGACAATCTAGAAGAATATATTAACACCTTTTAAATACCGCCTTCTTATTTACCTTAAACCTAAGAAAAGAATTTTAAACTTAGTTTTTAGGGTAATTTTATGCGATTAAAAGGTAAATTATACGAATCTTAGATCGGTTATATGTGCTTTTTTTGTAATGAATAATTATCTTAACTTTTCAACTGAAAAATAATTTAAAACTAAAAAACATATGTATCCAATTGAACAAAAGGCTATGTCTCCTGAAATCATCAACAAAGTTGATAAAGCCGGTATAATAGCTATGCTTATTATTGACGATGTAAAACATGCAGTTCCTGTAGCAAAAGCTCTTTTAAAAGGAGGTATAGATACAATTGAACTTACCCTTAGAACTCCAGCAGCTTTAGATGCTGCAAAAGCCATTAAAAAAGAATTACCACAAGTTTGTTTAGGATTTGGAACTGTTTTAACTATTGATCAAGTAAAAGCGGTATCTGATGTAGGTGCAGATTTTGCAGTATCTCCTGGTTGTAACCCTAAAATTATTGCAGAAGCTATTAAATTAGGCTTATCTTTTTCACCTGGTGTTATGACTCCAACAGATATTGAAATGGCAGTTGAACAAGGGTGTAGAGTTATAAAATATTTCCCTGCAGAATCTTCAGGAGGAATGAATCATTTAGTGAATATGGGTGCTCCATACCAATATTTAGGCCTTAAATACATTCCATTAGGTGGAGTAAATATGGCAAATGCAAAAAGTTATTTAGAATCTAATTTAATTTCAGCAATTGGAGGCTCTTGGATTGCAAAACGTGATTTAATCCTTGCCGAAAACTGGGATCAAATAACAAAAAATGCAAAAGAAATAACAGATTTAGTTAAAGAAATTAGAGGATAACAAAGAAATTAAAAAATATATACATGAAAACAATTGTAACTTTTGGAGAAATAATGGGACGTTTAGCGGCCCCTGGAAATTTACGTTTACGCCAAGCGCGTCAATTAGAAGTGACTTATGCTGGTGCTGAAGCCAGTGTTGCTGCATCTATTTGTAATTTTGGAGGAAAAGCTCGTTACGTAACTGCATTACCAAAACATGCGTTAGCTGAAGCTACAATGGATGCTGTTCGTTCAGTTGGTATTGACACGCAATATGTTTTAAGAACAGACAATGGTCGTTTAGGAACTTATTTTTTAGAAACTGGAGCAAACCAACGCCCAAGCAATGTTATTTACGATAGAGAAGATTCTGCTATTGCTATTACTCCTGCAAGTGCTTATAATTGGACTGAAATTTTTAAAGGTGCTGGTTGGCTACATTTAAGCGGAATTACACCTGCATTATCTAAAAATGCCGCTGAAGCTACTTTAGTTGCGGCTCAAAAAGCACAAGCAGCTGGAGCAAAAGTTTCAATTGATTTAAACTTTAGAGGAAAACTTTGGAAATGGGATACATCTAAATCCGCTCGTGAATTAGCACAAGAAACAATGCGTAAAATTTTACCGTTTATTGATGTTGTTATTGGAAACGAAGAAGATTGTTATGATGTTTTAGGAATTAGAGCTGGGGATACTGATGTACATTCGGGTAAATTAGATACTTCTAGATATCCAGATGTTGCGCGCCAAGTTGTTGCACAATTTCCAAACGTTAGTAAAGCAGCAATTACTTTACGCGAAAGCTTATCTGCTTCACATAACAACTGGGGAGCAATGCTTTACGAAGCGGCTACAGATACACCTTCATTTGCACCATTAGATGCTGAAGGAAACTACGAATCATACAAAATTAAAAATATTGTAGACCGTGTTGGTGGAGGAGATTCTTTTGCCGGAGGTTTAATTTTCGCATTAAACACTCCAGAATTAAGTGATTCTGCAACTGCCGTAAAATATGGTGTTGCTGCATCTTGCTTAAAACACTCTATAAAAGGTGATTTTAATTATTCAACACGTGCTGAAGTGGAGGCTCTTATGGGCGGTTCTGGATCTGGTAGAGTTGTAAGATAGAAAAACAAAAAGGAGTACTAAAATTTTTCTAATTAGTTACTTCTTCATTTAGAAAATAATTAATTATTGAATTTTTAATATGATAAGTACAAAAAGAATACTAAAAATCACAAGTTTTACACTTGTGATTTTTTGTTTGATGCTCATTCAAAGTTGCACATCAAATAAAACAAAGACTGAACAAAACTCAAGTTCAGAATCAGCTATTTTAGAGAATTCTACTATAAAAGTTGTAGTTGATGGAAAAAGCGGATCTTTTCAAGTTACAGAAAAGGAATCTGGACAAATTTGGAAAGCTGACCCTTGGGAAAATGCTGCAGGATTACTTACAATTATTGATTCAAAAGGAAAAAAGCAAACTATTAATATTTCAAATAGTAAATCAATTGAAGTTTCAAAGAAAGATGATTCAACAGTTAATATTAACTTTAGTAATCCAGTTTTTAAAAATAACACTGTTGCTGAAGGAGTATCAATTAAAACTGAAATCCGTTTAACAGATATCAATTCAAAAATAGATATTGAAATAATTTCATATGAAGGTGGAGATTATAAATTAGTTGAATTAAGATATCCTGCAAGAGCATTCAGCCTAGAAACCGATGTTGATAAAGGAGCTGCTGTTATCCCTCAAAAACAAGGTTTAATTTGTCCTTCATATATTTTCCCAATGAATGGAGGTTCTTTCTGTATGTGGGATGACGCTACATATGTACATAAATCTACTGGTAAATTACCTCTTTTCACAAATGGAAGTGGATTATCAATGCCTTGGTGGGGAACTTACAATGAGAAATCTGCTGTAATGGGGATTTTAGACAAATCAACTGATGCCAATATGTTTTTCAACATAAATAACAACGGTCAATACTTATATAACGCTGAAGGAAAAATGTCTCCTAATAAGCGTATCGAATTTTTAGATCCAGTTTGGCCACTAAATAATTCAAAAGAAAAAAAGCGGATAAGCTATCATTTCATTAAAGGTGGCAACTATGTAGATATGGCTAAAACTTACAGAAAAGAAGCTATTGAAAGAGGTTATTTTGTTTCATTAAAAGATAAAGCAAAAAACAATCCTAATGTATCTAAATTACAAGGAGCATTATACATGGGTTTATATGGTGGTTATCCTCATTATGTAAACATGCCAAATATGGCCTTTACATTTAAAGATTTACAAAACATTCTTAAAATTACTCATGATGAGTTAAAGGTTGATAATGCATTTATCCATGCTTGGGGTACATTCTCTAATTTCGCACCAAATTGCTGGCCTATTAGTAAAGAATTAGGAGGTGTTAAAGAATTACGAAAAGCTGTTGACTTAACAAAAAAATACGGATATTTATATTCATCATATCACGCCTACTCACCAATTTTAGAAAATGATCCAGACTTTAATATTAACCTTTTTGAAAAAGATAATAAAGAAAAACTGGTGAATGCTGGAAGTAGATGGGCACGTGTAGATCCAGCATTACAAGTTGGATTGATTAAAAAAAGTTTACATAAAGAAATTGAAGCATTAGGATTAGAAGCAGATATAACGGATATTTCATTTGCTAGATATGATAAAAAATACGATAAAGGAATTAGAGCTCTTGCTGAATATATTGACTCTAAAAATTTGGTTAACGGAACAGAACATGGTCAACAACAATGGATTCCATATTTTGATATGTTTGAAGGAATGACTTATGGTCATTCTACTCCAATGGCCCAAATTTCTCATAGAGCTCCACTATTCAACCTTGTTTATCATGATGCTATTGCCGTATATGGTAAAATTCAAGATCCGGACAATCAAATGTCATCTAATGGAGATTTTAGAGTTAAATCTTTAAGAAACATGCTTTTTGGATTAGGTACAACAATTTTCTTTTCTCCTTATGAATTTGAAGGAATGAAAGACATGATTAAAATGGCAAATGAAACTGTAAGTCCGGTTCATAGAGAAACATTCTTTGAAGAACTAGTAAGTCATGAATATTTATCACTCGATTTTAAACTTCAAAAAACAACCTTTGCTTCTAATACAGAAGTAATCGTTAATTTAGGACCTGTAAAACAAACTACACTAGATGGAATTACAATTCCAGGCTATGGATATCAAGTTAAATTTAAAAACGGAACTATTAAAAAAGGTAAGTTTAAAATAAGTGTAAACTAATTATAGTTGAAGTAAAATTATATTAAAGCCATGGATTCTTTTTTTTAACTAGATATAAACTGAACATTATTGTTTGGTACAAAAAAACGTACTAATTTGGTAAATTATAAATTAAAATGTAAAAAAAATCAATTTCTGTTGTATAGCTTTATTATATAAAATAAGACATTGTTTCATCTAATTAAATATAAAAAAATGAAAATAAAATTTCTGATTCTTAGTTTTGTAGCTCTTCTTAGCTTTCAAAACACTTTTTCTCAAAACGATTGGGAAAACGAGTTAATGTTTGAACAAAATAAAATGCGCTCTCGTGTACCAAGTTATTCGTTCAAAAACCATCAAGATGCCTTAACCGGAAATAGAGATGTTTCAAGAATAAAATCATTAAACGGAACTTGGAAATTTAACTATGTTGGAAAGTCTAGCGATAGACCTCAAGATTTTATTGCAAAAGACTTTAATGGAGATTCAAAAGATTGGAAAGATATTCCAGTTCCTTCAAATTGGGAAATAGAAGGACACGGACAACCTATTTATTCAAATATTATTTATCCGTTTACTCCTGATATTTTTAAAGGAGGCACAAGAAATTTTAACTATATGGGGCCTCACCCACCTCAATTTCCTTATATAGAAAAATATAGAGACAACCCGGTTGGTAGTTATTATAGAGATTTCACAATTCCTGAAGATTGGGATAATCAATCTGTAATTCTTCATTTTGGCGGAGTTTCATCGGCTTTTTATGTTTGGGTGAATGGTAAAAAAGTTGGGTATAGCCAAGGAAGTAGATTGGCTGCTGAATTTGATATAACTGAATTTATTTCCGAAGGGAAAAACCGTGTAGCTGTGCAAGCTTTTAGATGGAGTGATGGTAGTTATTTAGAAGATCAAGATATGTGGCGTTTAAGTGGAATTCACAGAGAGGTTATGTTACTTGCTCAACCAAAAATTGCTTTAAACGACTTTTTTGCAAGAACTAAATTTGATTCAGATTTAAAAGATGCTAAACTTGAAATTAGACCAATTATTTGGATGAAAGGTGATGCTGAAAAATTAAAAGGATGGGAATTAAATGCAGAGTTATACAATGCAAACAATGAGAAAGTATTAGAAAAACCAATGACAGCTTCCATAGAAGCTATTCATTTTGAAAGATGGCCACAACGTGATATTACAAAGTTTGCTTTTTTAGAAGCAAACATAAAAAATCCAAACAAATGGTCTTCAGAAAATCCATATTTATACACATTGGTAATTGATGTAACTGATCCAAATGGAAAGGTTGTAGAATCAAGAAGTCAAAAAATTGGATTCAGACAAGTTTCTTTTAGTGATAAAAATGAGTTATTAGTAAATGGAAAACCTGTAAAAATTATGGGTGTAAATCGCCACGATCATAGCCCAACAGGTGGTAAAGCTCTAACAAGAAAAGAAATGGAAACTGATGTTAAATTATTGAAACAATTCAATTTTAATGCAGTTAGAACGTCTCACTACCCAAACGACCCATATTTTTATGAATTATGCAATAAATATGGTGTTTACGTAATGGACGAAGCAAATATTGAAACACATCATTTAGGAAGTTATGCGCCTCAACAACCAAGCTTGGCAATCCCTATTTTAAGTAGAATTATGCGAATGGTTGACCGAGACAAAAATAACCCAAGTATTATTTCGTGGTCAATGGGTAATGAAGCCGGTTCTGGGCCAGCCTTTGCTGCAGCTGCAGGTTGGATTAGAGATTATGACCCATCGCGTTTTGTACATTATGAAGGAGCGCAAGGTGACCCTACAGATCCAGATTATAAAGAAGGTGCAGAAGGCCAAGCATTATTTAGAGGTCCTGTACACGCGAACCCTGATGATCCAGATTATGTTGATGTTTTAAGTAGAATGTATCCGGAAATTTACCAACTTAAAAACATGTCTGAAAACAAACATATAAACAGACCAATTGTTATGTGTGAATATGCACATGCAATGGGTAATTCTATTGGTGGTTTAGGTGAATACTGGGATTTAATTAACTCTAAACCAAACCTTATTGGTGGTTTTATTTGGGATATGATAGATCAAGGTTTAGAAACAACAAACAATAAAGATGAAAAATATTATGCTTATGGTGGAGATTTTGGAGATATTCCAAACGATAAAAACTTTTGTATAAATGGTGTTTTCTCACCAAACAGAACGCCAAATCCACACGCTTGGGAATGTAAATACATATTTCAACCATTTAATTTTAAAGACGTAGCTATTGCGACCGGAAAAATTTCAGCAATAAACCATTTAAATTTTACCAATTTAAACAACTACGAAGTACATTGGTCTCTTTCTGAAAACGGAAAACAATTACAATCTGGTATTTTAGAAGATGTAGATGTAAAAGCCGCAACTTCTGAAACCTTAAATATTCCATTTAAAAAAGTAAGATTTAAAGATGACGCAGAATATTGGATAAAAATTAGTGTACAAGAAAAAGCAGATCGTTTTTGGGCTAATAAAGGTTATGAGATTGCTAAAGATCAAATATTACTAAAAGCTAGAAAATTTTCAAATGAATATTCTTCAAAATCAAAATCTACACTTTCTTCAACAGAAATAAATAATGAGATAATTGTTAAAGGAAAACGTTTTTCAGCAAAAGTTTCTAAAACAAATGGAGAATTAACTTCTTTTATTTCAAACGGTAAAGAACAAATAATCTCACCTTTAAAACCAAACTTTTTTCGTCCTCCTATTGATAATGATTTAAGAGGCGCAAGCAGTAAAATGTTTAGAGATTCAAGAAAATTCTGGGAGTTTTTGAATGATAAATTAAAAACAACTTCAGTAAAAAGCACTTCAAACAAAAATAATGAAGCTATTGTTACAGTTAAAAAAGAATTAAACAATGACGTTAAACTGGAAATTAATTATAAATTTTTAAGTGATGGGCGGGTTGTTGTAAAAATGGATATGGATGCGAAAGAATCATTACCTGGCCTAATTAGATTTGGTATGACAATGGGAGTTCCTAACAGTTACAAAAACACAAAATTTTACGGAAAAGGTCCTTGGGAAAATTATATTGATAGAAAACGAGGAACTGAAGTTGATGAATTTTCGTTTAAAACAGACGATTTATTTTACAACTACGTATTTCCTCAAGAAAATGGAAATAGAAGTGATGTTAGATGGTTAAAATTATCATCATCAAACAAAGCAGGATTATCAATTAAAGGATCACCAGAATTTGGATTCTCTATTTGGCCATATTCAGCAGAAAATATTTCGAAAGCTAAACATCCATTCGATTTAGAAAAACAAGGTTTTTACACATTAAATTTAGATTTAATTCAAATGAGTGTAAATGGAACTTTATCTGAAACGCTTCCTAAATATATAATCCATTCAGGTAATTACAGTTTTGAATTTGTATTAGAATAAATCTTTTAAAATAACAACTCTAATAAAAAAGAGGCTGTCTAAAAAGGCTTAAAACTAGTCATTATGAAACAAATTGATAATGATTAAAATTTCGCTTTTCAGACAGCCTTTTTTTATAAATTAAACTCTCACCTTAAGTGAAAAATGAATATTTTCAGTTCTATATTACCATATTTATTAAAACTAAAACAAAAAAAACTAAATAAAAACTAAACATTTATATATTTAACACTTAAAACTACACTTGATTAAGTATTCTGCCATATATTAGTTTAGGCATAAAAATCAATACTTTACGAGCTTTTATTTTTAAGATGAATAAAAATATAAATAAACACTGGCACAAAATTACCTTAACAATTACTTTTCTAATTGTTTTGCTACATTGGTCTGTTGTTTTTTCATTTCAAAACACAAACATATTCCAACAAGAAGATTTCATATTAAAAGATCAAGAAAATATTATCTCAGATTCTATTAACTCTTTAGAATTGTCTTTTAACAATTTTATTAATGAAGGAGACACAATACAGGCAATTAGAATTTTAAATAAATTAGCACGTGTTTATAGTCACCAAGGAAACCACAAAAAATCTTATGATAAATTATGGGCGGCTCTAATTTTAGCTGACATAACCAATGAAAAGAATACTAAATCCTTAATTTATAGGGAAATTGGGCGGCATTATAGCTATTATCACAGAAAAGAAAAAGCCTTATATTTTTTAAACCTATCTTTAGATATAAAAAAGAAATTAGTTAAAAATGGTAAAATTGATGCAAATAAATTAGTTGATAATTATTTGGCCTTTACAGCTACTTATAGAGAATTAAATAATTTTGAATTAGGAGAGAAATACTTAGATAGCTGTAAGCTTTATTTTAACCCTAGAATTGAAAAAAATAAAGAAAATTTTTTAAAATTTGAAGAAGCCGTACTTCTTAGTCATAAAGGTAAAGATGATGCTGCAATTGAATTATTTAACAAACTTATCCCTAAATTTATTGAAAGCCAATATAGCTATCAAGTATTAATTTATAAGTATTTAGGAGATAGTTACCAGAATAAAGGAAATTTTATTAAAAGTAAGTTTTGTTATAATAAAGCAATAGAAATTTCAAAACTAAAAAATGCTCATAAAGATTTTGTTCCTTTAATTTATCAAGCACTTTCAAATCTCTACTTTTCAAAAGAGAAATATTTACAAGCGTACAGTGCTTTAAAAAAAGCCAAAGACTTAGATGCTATTTTTTTTGATAGTAGAAGTGTTAATAATGCTCCCTTATTAGAAATTCAAGATGAATTTAGGAAAGAAAAAGAAGGTCAAGCCAAGTTTTTACAAGAACAAAAATTAAAACAATTTGAACATGAAGAAAAAGTAGCGTTTTTAGAAAAACTATTACTTTGGGGAATTGTTATTTTTTTAATTTTATTTGGAATAATTTCTTTTAGAAGTTTAAGAACCAAACATAGAGTAGAAAAAAAACTATTGAGGAAAGAAAGAGAGTTAGAAAAACAGAAAGACAAAGAAGTTATTGAATTAAAAAACAAAGAATTGGCAACCTCTGTATTAAAATTAATTGAAAAGGATGTTCTCTTAGAACAAATTAAAGACAAACTTTCAAAAAATAATGTTTCAGAAATACATGACATTTCTAAAAAAATCATCAACTCTATATCAAACAGAAAAAATGAAAACTGGAATGAATTTCAAGCAAGATTTGTTTCTATAAATAAAAGTTTTTACAAAAAATTAGAATCCGACTTCCCTAATTTAACTATGAACGATCAAAAATTGTGCGCCTTAATTAAATTAAATTTTTCAAGTAAAGATATAGCACAACTATTAAATATGTCTATTGAAAGTGTTCATACAACAAGAAGTAGATTAAGAAAAAAATTAAACATTACAAGAGAGGTAAACTTAAAACAGTTTATTTCTAATATATAAAAAAGTTAACCAGCTTAAGTTATAACAATTAAATGTGTGAATTATGAAATTAGTATTAAAAAACACAGACCATTCTGCTAACACCAGAATAAATATTCTAAAAAAGGAAGTACCTTGTTTAGATGCCGCATGGCACTACCATTCTCAATATGAACTTTTATACATTTCTAAAAGTACTGGAATCCGTTTTGTAGGAGACAGTGTTTCTCAGTTTTCACCAGGAGATTTAGTACTTGTTGGGCCTTATTTACCTCATTTATGGAGAAATGATGCTAATTACTACACTGGAGACGATTCTGTTAGTGTAAAAACCATTGTAACTAAATTCAATAAAAATTTTATTGGTGAAGGTACCTTTGACAATCCAGAATTTTCAGAGATTAATAAAATGCTTGAAGAGTCAAAATACGGAATCTGCTTTGGAAATGATACTAGCAAAAGTCTACACGATGAAATTATGGAACTTTCAAATTTAAACCCAGCATTACAAAGCATTAAATTATTAGACATTCTTAACAGGCTTTCAACTACTGATGACAAAACAGTATTATCTTCATCTGACATGCGCCAATACACTTCAGAAAATTCGGATAGAATAGATGTTGTTTTAAAATACATTTCTGATAATTACGCTAGTTATATTGGACTAAATGATGTTGCTGAAATTGCTTGTATGACAACAAATTCTTTTTGTAGATTTTTTAAAAAAATGACAAACAAATCATTTACCCAATTTTTAAATGAAGTCCGTATTAGAAATGCTACTCGGTTATTAATTCAAGGTAGTTTACCCGTTTCTGAAGTTTGTTATATTGTTGGCTACAACTCTATTACCAATTTTAATAAACAATTTAAACAAATTATGAATTGTACACCAAAAGGTTATAGACAAACTATCTAATTATTCAGCTTTTAATTGGTTGTTTTTAAGACTAAAATAACTTAAAGATAAAATACGGTTAAGTGAGGGTAAATTTCACCAATATTCTTTAAAAAAAATAGAGTTATTTTGTTAAATAATAACAATTTACAACTAATGAAAATAATAAACATATTAATAATTAGTATCCTTTTTATAAATATTTCGTGTAAAAAAACCGAAGATACTTCCTCTCAAAAATTACCGGCCATAACTTCAAAAAAAATAGTTGCTAATTTTGATAAAAATAGTGGTATTATTAATAACACAAATAGTCCTTATGTTCAATTAAAAAGCATAAACATTGGAGATTGTACTTGGACAGATGGTTTTTGGGCTGAAAAATTTAAAATAGCTTCAGAAAATATGGTTCCATATATGGGTGAAGTTTTGTGTGGTGATACTGGCCATGCTTTAAATAACTTTAAAATTGCAGCTGGGTTAAAAGAAGGAGAACATAATGGAATGCGCTGGCATGATGGTGATTTCTACAAGTTTATGGAAGCTAAAACATATGTATATGCCCAAACAAAAGACAAAAAATTACTTGACGAATTAGATGAATATATTCAAATTTTAGCCAAGGCTCAAAGAGAAGATGGCTACCTACAAACTCAAATTCAATTAAATCCTAAAGTTGGTCGCTACGAAAATCGTAAATACCATGAAATGTATAATACAGGTCATTTACTAACGAGCGCTTGTATTCATTTTAGAATAACGGGACAAACCAATTTTTTGAATCTTGCCATAAAACATGCCGATTTATTGTACAATAATTTTATACCTGAAGATGAAGAAATGGGACGTTTTGGATTTAACCAAACACAAATTATGGGATTGGTTGAATTGTACCGCACTACTAAAGATAAAAAATATCTTGAATTAGCTGAAAAATTTATAAATAATAGAGGAAAATATAAAGTTGCTGAATCTGCTTCTACTAAAGGATATCCTATTGGGGATATGGTTCAAGAAAGAATTCCTCTAAGAAAAGAAACCGAAGCTGTTGGCCATGCTGTTCTTGCATTGTACTATTATGCAGGTGCTGCTGACGTCGCTGCAGAAACTGGTGAAAAAGAATTAATTGATGCATTAGATAGACTTTGGAAAAATGTAACACAGAAAAAAATGTATGTTACAGGCGCTCTAGGACAAACACATTATGGAGCATCTTCTAGAAGAGACAAAATTGAAGAAGGTTTTATTGATGAATATATGATGCCAAATATGACCGCATATAATGAAACTTGCGCTAATATTTGTAATTCAATGTTCAGTTATAGAATGTTAGGATTACATGGAAAATCTAAATATGCTGATATTATGGAATTGGTAGTTTATAATAGCGGACTTTCTGGAATAAGTTTAGAAGGTAAAGATTATTATTACGCCAACCCTTTAAGAGTAATAGATGGCACACGAGATTACTCTAAAATGAATACCGAATTCCCTGTACGTCAACCATACTTAAACTGTTTTTGTTGCCCTCCAAACTTAGTACGTACAATTGCAAAACTTTCAGGATGGGCATATAGCAAATCAAAAAACGGTATTTCAGTAAACCTTTATGGAGGAAATAAATTAACAACTACCCTACTTGATGGTTCTGATATTCAATTATCTCAAGTTACAGAATATCCTTGGAAAGGATCTGTTAAAATTACTATTGAAAAATGTAAAAATGAAGCATTTGACATACTCCTTCGTATACCTAGCTGGGCTGTAAATTCAAAAGTATTAGTAAATGGAAAAGAATCAGACACAACTATAAAAGAAGGAACTTTTGCAACAATAAACCGCTCATGGAAAAAAGGAGATATTATTTCTTTAGAAATGCCAATGGAAATAAAATTTATTGAAGGACATACTCGTATTGAAGAAGTTCGTAATCAGGTTGCTGTAAAACGCGGACCAATAGTTTATTGTATAGAAACTCCAGATTTACCAAAGGATACTAAAATAGTTGATGTTTATCTTAATTCAAACTCAAAACTAAAAGCAACCTTTAAATCAGGATTTTTAGGCGGTGTTTCAACAATTGAAACAGACATTTTATTGCGTAAAAACAGCAACGAAGAACATATGTATAAAACAATTAAAAAACCTATTTTTGATACTTATGAAACACAATTCATCCCTTACTATTCCTGGAGTAATAGAGGACATTCAGAGATGTCAGTTTTCGTTCCAATTATATGGAATTAATTTGCTAAGTTTAACAAAAAAATAACCTAATTTAAATTATTATTTGATGAGTTCACACAAAAAAAATGCATTTACTTTTGCTACAATTGTAGCTATGGGAGGTTTTGTTTTCGGTCTTGATGCAGCCTTAATTTCAGGAACAGTAAAATTTATTTCTGAAGAGTTTTCATTAAATTCAATACAATTAGGTATTGTAGTTGGAGCGCCAAGTATTGGAGTTTTACTGGCCTTATTTTTTGCAGGAAGTGCGTGTAATGCATTAGGAAGACGAAAAACTTTACAAATTATTGCTGCTTTTTATTTAGTATCAGCTGTTTCATCTGCACTTGCACCTAGTTACATTACCTTGGTTGCTGCTCGTTTTTTAGGAGGATTAGCATTTAGTTCTATCTCTGTTGCTTCTATGTATATTGGTGAAATAGCCCCTCCAAAATGGAGAGGAAAACTGGTTTCAATGACTCAAATTAATATTGTACTAGGTTTATCCGCAGCATATTTTATCAACTATTTAATAATACAATATACAAATTCAGATGCTGCTTGGGTAGATAGTATAGGTTTAAAAGAAAACACTTGGAGATGGATGTTAGGTTCTGAAATTTTACCAGCATTTTTATGGTTAATATTATTATTCTTTATTCCACGTAGCCCATCTTGGTTAGTATACAATGGTAAACCCGAAGAAGCCGAAAGAACACTTTCAAAATTAATTCCTAAAAATGAGATTCCACACCAACTTGCAGACATGAAAAAAAGTCTTGACAGTGGAGAAGCTAACAGATCAATACAATCTCAATTAAAAGAAGTTTTTAGTAAAAAAATGCGTGTAACATTTATAATAGCTATAACCATTGCGATTGCACAACAATCAACTGGTATTAATGCCATTTTATTTTATGCTCCAACTGTTTTTGAACAATTAGGAGGTGGTACTGACGCTGCTTTTATGCAATCTATTTATATTGGTTTAACCAGTGTAGTTTTTACCATTTTAGGTTTATTATTAGTTGATAAATTAGGAAGAAGACCACTTATAATTTGGGGTATGGTTTGGATTATTTTAAGTCTTGGAATTTGTTTTTACGGATTTAAATCTGCTAGTTATACAATTTCTTCATCTTCCATTTCAGAATTAACAACTATTCCAAATGCTGAAAGATTAAATTCAATAGCAAATAAAAGTTATGGAAGCGATATAGAATTTAAAGAAGCTCTTACTGAAACTTTAGGTGAAGTAGACGCCCGTAATTACTCAAGTGTTTTAATAGAAAAAGCAGCTGATATTAATGCCATTTTAATTTTAATTGGTATTCTTAGTTTTATTGCTGCATTTCATTTTTCAGTTGGTCCGGTTATGTGGGTTCTATTTTCTGAAATATTTCCAATTTCAATTAGAGGTATTGCAATTCCTTTTTTCACCTTAATTACAAGTTTAGTAAGTTCATTGGTCCAAATATTTTTCCCAAAACAACTAGAAACTATTGGAATAAGCAACACGTTGCTTTTTTACGCTATAACTGTAGCAATTGGTTTAGTTATTCTTTACAAATATTTAATAGAAACAAAAGGAATGACTATTGAAGAAATTCAATTAAAACTGCAAAAAAAATAAACCATTAATTATGAAGCACATTAGATTTTACGCACTCTCATTAGCTTTATTTACATTGATAAATATAAGTTGCGAGCAAAAAAAACCTACTAATTCTGCTGTTAAAAAAACAATTCCTGCATCAAGGTTTTACCCTTTTTCTGATCTTGAAAACAAAGATGGTTGGGTTTTAAATGAAGAAATATCTGATGAATTTGAAGGAACTTCAATTGATACAACAAAATGGTTTGTTGAAGGTTTAAATAATCAATATTATATATGGAAAGGAAGAGCTCCTTCTCAATTTGTTCCTCACAATGTTCGTGTAGAAGATAGTAAACTAAAATTAAGAACAGCTTGGGAGCCTGACTATAATTTCTTCAAAGAAACATATACCGATGGAAATATGGGAACTTCTAAATATGGTGAGTATAAAGGAAAACCTATGCCAGTAACAACTGCTGGAGTTATTTCTAAAAAACGATTTTTAAACGGTTACATGGAAGTAAAATCTAAAGTTGGAAACGCTGCAATAACAGGTGCTTTTTGGGCTATTGGTTATGAACAAGAACTAGATGTTTATGAATTAATGGGAAATCCCAAAAAAGAAGGAAACATTAAAGAAAATTCTTATTTAGCAACGGCGCACGATTGGAGTCCACCGGCTGTTAGACCTACAAATGTTTTTCAACATACAGAAGATTTAACATACAGAACAGCAGATGAATTTCACGTGTATGGAGCTGAATGGGGCGAAGATTTTTTGAAATTATTTATTGATGGAAAAATGATACATCAATTTTCACAAAATGATGTTGGGTTGGATTGGGTGTTAAACAACCCTATGGAAATTTGGTTAGATTCTGAAATATTCTTTTGGTTAGGGCTTCCTCATAAAGAAGAACTTCCAGTAGATTTTGAAATTGAATATATAAGAGTTTGGCAAAAGCCTTCGGATAATTTATTGGCAAAAGACCGTGCTTTTTATGGTTTTGAAGGCCCTATTTTATTTGAAGAAAACCCAAGACCCTTAACTATGGTTCCTGAAGATTCTACCCCAAACAACTATCAAAAGTTTTGGTTGATAGATGAAGCTTCTTCAAAATATTTTTCAATTGTAGAAGGACAATACGCAAGTGGTGTAGAAAGTCTTCAATTTGCTGGATATGGAAAAAACGAAAAATTTGAAGTTGAAAAGGCTACTATTTCAACACCTGAAGGCGCTATAAATATTGGAACTGGCGACTATACTTTTTCAATGAAAATTTGGTTAGATCAAGGTAGAATTGCAGATAAAATTCATGTTTCTTTTCAAAACCCTAAATTGGAGATAGAATTTAAAGATTTATCAAAATTAGATCGCCGCCAATGGGTAACTGTTGAAACAAACATTTCAAGAATTGCAACCTCTGCCAAAAACGATCAACTTATAATTGAAATTAGAAAAGAAGATTTACCAAAGGATAAAGCTCCTAAGTTGTTTATAGACGACATTGCTATAAAAAAAGTAAAGAGTAAAGAGTAAAGAGTAAAGAGTAAAGAGTAAGATCACACTATACATAAAAATTATGAACAAAAGTTCAAACTTACATAACAAGGCAATAACAAACAATTCCGAAAGTCCGTTTGTGAAATTAAAAAGCATCAATTTTGGGGATTGTAAATGGAATTCCGGATTTTGGTCTGAAAAAGTAAAAACTGCAGAAGATAAAATGCTTCCTTATATGGGAGATTTATTATGTGGAGATATAGGTCACGGGCTAAACAATTTTAAAATTGCTGCAGGAGAGAAAGAAGGTGAACATAAAGGTTTTTATTGGCATGATGGTGATTTCTATAAATTTATGGAAGCCAAAATGTATGTTTACGGCCTTACTAAAAACGAATCTTTATTAAAAGAGTTAGATGAATACATTGCCGTAATTGGAAGAGCCCAAGAAGATGATGGTTATATTCATACGCATATTCAAATTACAAAAGGTGTAGACAGATTTGAAAATAGAAAATATCATGAAATGTACAATTTCGGACATTTATTTATCGCAGGCTCTGTTCATTATCGTATCACAGGACAACGAAATTTCTTAGATATTGCAATTAAACAAGCAGATTTATTGTACACCTACTTTATGCCAGATACCAAACACTATCAACGCTTTGGTTTTAATCAAACTCAAATTATGGGATTGGTAGAATTGTACAGAACTACACGAGATAAAAAGTATTTAAATTTAGCTGAAAAATTCATTAACAGGAGAGGAACTTTTGAAATAAAACATGACGATACAACAATAGGCTACCCTATTGGTGATATGGTGCAAGAACGCACTCCATTACGTGAATCTACAGAAGCTGTTGGTCATGCCGTTTTAGCATTATATTATTATGCAGGTGCAGCAGATGTATATGCAGAAACTGGAGAAAAAGCCTTAATTGATGCACTAGACAAATTATGGGAAAATGTAACAGGTAAAAAAATGTATGTTACTGGAGCAGTTGGCCAAGCACATTATGGTGCTTCAACTAGTCTAGACATGATTGAAGAAGGTTTTATTGATGCGTATATGATGCCAAATATGACAGCTTATAATGAAACCTGCGCCAACCTTTGTAACGCCATGTTTAGTAGCAGAATGATGAGTATTTATGCAGAATCTAGATTTGCAGATATTATAGAACTAGTATTGTATAACAGTGGTTTATCTGGTATTAGTTTGGAAGGGAAAGATTATTTTTATTCCAACCCTTTAAGAATGGTAAATGACACCCGAAATTATGACGCTCATGACGATGTTACAGAAAGCCCGGTAAGACAGCCATATTTAGAATGTTTTTGTTGCCCACCAAACTTAGTAAGAACAATTTGTAAAAGCTCAGGATGGGCCTATAATTTATCCGAAAATGGAGTTGCCGTTGTTTTATTTGGAGCAAATAATTTAGATACAACTATGTTAGATGGTTCTAAATTAAAATTATCTCAAGATACTGATTACCCTTGGAAAGGTTTGGTGAAGATTACCATTGATGAATGTAAAAATTCAGCTTTTGAAATTAAAGTAAGAATCCCAAAATGGGCTGTTGGAAGTACTTTAAAAGTAAATGGAGAAATTGCTGAAACTGAAGTGAATCCTGGAAATTTCGCAACTATAAATAGAGTTTGGAAAGCAGGAGATATTATTACCTTAAATATGCCAATGGAAGTAACATTAATTGAAGGTCATAATAGAATTGAAGAAGTAAGAAATCAAATAGCTGTAAAAAGAGGTCCCATTGTATATTGTATAGAAACTCCAGATTTACCAAAAAATACTTCAATTTTAGATGTCTATTTTAAAGGAAATTCACCTCTTGAAGCCCTTCACATAAACGATTTTTTAGAAGGTGTAACTGTAATTAATACTGAACTTTTAATTAGAGAAGGTAAAACTGATGAAATGTATCCAACAGTTACAAAACCTAAATTTAAATCCTATAAAACACGGCTTATTCCATATTTTGCTTGGAGTAACAGAGGTCAGGCCGAAATGACTGTCTTTATGCCAGTTCTTTGGGAATAAACATACTTAAATTTACAATTTCAAAAAAACCGAAGGTAAAGCTTCGGTTTATTGTTTTTTATTCAACTTTTAGATAAAATAAGGTAATTAAAAGGTAAATTTTGCTAATTAATTACCCTATTATAAATACTATCTTTGGTGTAATTCAATATAAAACAGAACTTAAACTCAATTCAAAATATAATTAATGAAAAATTTCTCTCTATTATTTTTAAACATATTCATTGTTTGCGCATCTTTTGCTCAAACAAATGGAATTATTAACAATGCTGATAGTCCTCATGTAAAATTCAAAAGTATAAATATGGGTGACTGCCAATGGACTGATGGTTTTTGGGCAGATAAATTTAAAGTAGCTGAAAAAACAATGGTTCCATATATGGGTGAATTGTTAACTGGAGATGTTGGACATGCACTAAATAACTTCAAAATAGCTGCTGGTTTAAAAGAAGGCGAACATAATGGAATGAAATGGCATGATGGCGATTTCTACAAATGGATGGAAGCTTCAATGTACATTTATGCTCAGAACAAAGATCAAAAAATCTTAGATGAAATGGATGAGTATATTGCAATTATCGCTAAAGCTCAAGCGCCGGATGGTTATCTGCAAACCCAAGTTCAAACAACAGAATTAGAGCGTTATGGAAACAGACAATACCACGAAATGTACAATAGCGGTCATTTATACACAAGTGCGTGTATTCATAATCGTTTAACAGGTAAAACTAACTTTTTAGATATTGCTATAAAACATGCAAACAATCTATATGATACGTTTATGCCACAACCAGATCATTTAAAAAGATTTGGATTTAATCAAACTCAAATAATGGGACTGGTTGAATTGTACAGAACTACAAAAGATAAAAAATATTTAGAATTAGCTGAACTTTTCATCAATATGAGAGGTAAATCAAAAGTAGTACCTGATGCCACTGCTAGTTTCAAATTTATTGGCGATATGGTTCAAGAACGAACTCCTCTAAGAAAAGCAAAAACAGCTGAAGGTCATGCAGTATTAGCATTGTATTTTTACGCAGGTGCTGCCGATGTAGCTGCTGAAACAGGTGAACAGGAATTAATTGATGCTTTAGACAGACTTTGGAACAATGTAGTTGATAAAAAAATGTATATAACTGGTGCTTGTGGACAAACACACCACGGTTCATCTTCTCATGTTGATATGATTCACGAAGGTTTTATTAATGAATATATGATGCCAAATTTAAGTGCTTATAATGAAACTTGTGCCAACGTTTGTAACTCAATGTTTAGTTACAGAATGTTAGGTTTACATGGGGAAGCAAAATATGCCGACATTATGGAATTGGTTTTATTTAACAGTGCTCTTTCTGGAATTAGCATTGAAGGAAAAGATTACTTTTATGCAAATCCATTACGTGTAAGTCATAACGGTTACGACCCAGGAAATGACACTGAATTTGACGTTCGTCAACCTTATATCCCTTGTTTTTGTTGTCCTCCTAACTTAGTCCGTACAATTGCAAAAGTATCTGGATGGGCCTATAGTTTGTCTAAAAATGGTGTGGCTGTAAATTTATATGGAGGAAATAAATTAACAACTAAGCTTTTAGACGGGTCAAAAGTTCAACTGAAACAAGAAACTCAATACCCTTGGGAAGGAAGTGTAAATATTACTATAGAAAAATGTAAAAAAGATGCTTTTGATATTTTACTAAGAATTCCTGATTGGGCGGTTGGTTCAAAAATTATGGTTAATGGTAAAACAACCGAAGTTGAAGTAAAAGCAGGATCATATATTACAATTAACCGTAAATGGAGAAAAGGTGATGTATTGAATTTAGAAATGCCTATGGATGTGAAATTATTAGAAGGGCATCCGCTAATTGAAGAAGTTAGAAATCAAGCTGCAATAAAAAGAGGACCTGTAGTTTATTGTGTTGAATCTCCTGATTTACCAAAAGGAACTGATATTTTAGATATTTACTTACCATTAAAATCTAAATTAACAGCTACTTACAAACCTGAATTTTTAGGTGGAATTTCAACAATAAATGGAGATGTTAAAATTCGTAAAGATAAAAAGAACGGAATGTATAGAGAAATGTCTGATCTTAAATGGGATACTTATAAAGCTCAATTTGTACCTTATTTTGCTTGGGCAAATAGAGGCCAAGCTGAAATGAGTGTTTGGATTCCAATATTAATGGAATAATCAACAATTATCAACCTATTAAAAAGCACTTCTTATGGAGTGCTTTTTATGTTTAGAATATATGGATCATCCAAATATTGCAAGCTTTTGAACATATATTATACAAAAATTAAGCTTGTCTAGTTTTAATCGATATAAAAAAACCTATAGAAAGCAAATAACTCTTAAATTTGAATTTTTAAAATTGATAAACAAGATATAATTTAAACCAAAACTATTTCATAATGAAAAAACTATTGTCCTTTTTTTTAATCACAATTAGTTTAATTTCTTGTCAACAAGAAGCAGAAAAACAAGTTGCATTCCAAAGGGAATCTGATTTTAACTTTAATTGGAAATTTCAACTTCAAAAAGATACAATTTTACCAACAACATTGCCATTAGCAGACAATAATTGGAGAGATATAAGATTACCGCATGATTGGAGTGTTGAAGCTTCTTTTGATGAAAACTTAGAAGGATGTACTGGATATCTACCAGGAGGAGTTGGAGTGTATCAAAAACATTTTAAATCGCCTTCAAAAAGTTCAGAAAAAAGCACTTTTATTCTATTTGATGGAGTTTACAATAATGCTACTTTTTGGTTAAACGGGCAATTATTAGGCGAAAATCCATATGGTTACTCTCCTGTTCAATTCAATATAACAGATATTTTAAATTCTGATAAAGAAAATATTTTAACTGTACACGTAGATCATTCTCGTTATGCAGATAGCAGATGGTATACTGGAAGTGGAATTTATAGAAATGTAAAAATTATAACTCTTAATAAACTTCACATTCCTATTTGGGGAACTTATTTAACAACTCCAAAGATATCTGAAAACGAAGCTTCAATTAAACTTCAAACTAAAGTTGAAAATGAATTATCATCAGAAAACAACTTTTCATTATCAACCAAGATTATAGATAATGAAGGAAATGAGGTTGCTCAAAAAAGTGATGATTTAAATTTAGCAGGAGAAGATACTAATGAATTTACACAAACTTTTAAAGTTACTAACCCTAAACTTTGGGATACCGAAAATCCAAATATGTACAAAGCTGTTACTTCAATAATGCAAAATGGAAAAATTATTGATGAATACACTACTCCGTTTGGAATTAGAAGTTTACGCTTTGATGCAAAAAAAGGTTTCTTTTTAAATGGAAAGAATACAATAGTAAAAGGAATTTGCATTCATCATGATGGTGGATTAGTTGGTGCTGCTGTACCAAAAGGTGTTTGGGAAAGAAGATTTAAATTACTAAAAGAGGCTGGTGTAAATGCAATTAGAACTGCTCACAACCCATACTCAAAAGAATTTTTAGATCTATGTGATGAAATGGGAATCCTAGTACAAAATGAATTTTTTGACGAATGGGATTACGCAAAAGATAAAAGACAAAATTACCACGACAGACACGACGATTATATTACACGTGGCTATGTAGAACATTTTCAAAAGTGGGCAAAAAGCGATTTAACTCGTACAATGTTACGTGATAGAAATCACCCAAGTGTTTTTCAATGGAGTATTGGAAACGAAATTGAATGGACGTATTTACATTACAGATATGACACTGGTTTTTGGAAAGATCCAAATAAACCACAAGCATCAGGAAAATATTGGGGAAGTGGTCCAATTTTAACTCCAGAACAAATTAAAGCAAATTATGACGCTGCCGAAAAAGGAGAACATATTTTAACAGAAACGGCACATAAATTAGCTAAATGGACCAGAGAATTAGATCCATCAAGAGTTGTAACTACTAATATGGTTGTTCCTCAAACTAGTATGGTTAGTGGATATGCAGATGCAGTTGACATTTCTGGGTTTAGTTATAGAAATAAAGACATTGCTTGGGCAAACAAGCACTTTCCAGACAAACACATTACAATTAATGAAAACCCTGGTACTTGGGACGATTTAAAACAAGTAAAAGAAAACCCAGGTGTTTTTAGCCAATTTATGTGGACAGGTATTGCATATATGGGTGAACGCGATGGAGATTGGCCAGCTAAAAGTGGTTGGGGAGATCTTTTAAATCTTGCTGGATTTAAGCTACAAGGTTGGAACTATTTTAAAAGTGTTTGGGTTGATGAACCTCATATTTCAATAGGAACTTTACCAATTGCCGAATCTGGTTTTAAAGCTAAAGGAATTTCTGGACAACAATTACCAGAAAATAGCAATGCCTATAAATGGAGAGATTCTAATATGCATTGGAATTATAAAACTGGAGAAAAAGTTGTTGTTGAAGTTTGTTCAAATGCCCCAGAAGTTGAATTATTTTTAAATAAACGTCCTTTAGGTAAACGTAAAATGACTGAAAGTCCAGATAGATTATTCCGTTGGACAATTCCTTATGAAGCAGGAACTATAACTGCTAAAGCAGTATATGAAGGTAAAGAAATATCTACTGAACTTAAAACAGCTTCAAAACCTGTTAACTTAATTGTAAAAAGTGATAAAACCTCATTAAAAGCAGATGGCTATGATGTAGCACATATTTTAGTTCAATTAGTTGATGAAAATGGTATACCAACAAAAACGGAAAACGCTAAAATTGAATTTGAAATAGATGGTGATGCTAAAATTTTAGGAGTAGATAATGGTGCTCCAGAGAATTTAAACGACTTTCAATCTAATAGTGTTCCTACAGATCAAGGAAGGTGTTTAATGATTTTGCAATCTACTAAAAAAGCAGGAAAAGTTACTGTTATTGCAAAAGCTGAAGGTTTTAAAGAACAAGAAATTACTATTAATATAGAATAATACTAAAACCAAGATAATCATTTGATTTTCAACGCCCTTAACAAATATTCTGTTAAGGGTGTTGTACTTTTTAGTAATCCATTATATGTTTAAATTTTTATAAAATAGATAACCTTGTAATAATTAAAGATAAAATTAAGCTAGTTAAAACTCGTTGCTTCTAGTACTTTTATAAATGTTAATACAAATAGCTTTTCTTCATTTAGATAAGAATTAGAAAACATCACTAAAGATTAAAAACATGTATACATTACACAAAATCAAATCAATATTTTACATAACAATTCTTTTTTTAACCCTTTCTTGTACGGCACAAACTGAGCAACCAAACATTTTACTTATTTTATGTGATGACCTTGGTTATGCAGATGTTGGTTTTAATGGATCAAAAGATATCATTACACCAAACATGGACAAATTGGCTAAAAATGGGATCATTTTTACTTCGGCCTATAACGCGCATTCTTTTTGTGGTCCTAGTAGAGCAGGTTTAATAACTGGTCGCTATCCTCATGAATTTGGAACTCCTTTTAATTTACACAGTAATTCTAGTGAAAAAAATGAAGATAATATGGGCGTTCCATTAAAGGAAACTTATATATCTAATGTATTACAAAACGCAGGGTATTATACTAGCGCCCTTGGAAAATGGCACCTAGGAGCAGCACCTAAATTTCATCCTAATCAAAGAGGATTTGACAATTTTTATGGATTTCTTGGCGGTGGGCATAACTATTTCCCTAACCAATACAGAAAAACCTACCTTCAACAATTACAGGCTGGTAAAAAAGAGATTAGAGACTATATTCTTCCTCTAGAACATAATAATAAGGAAGTTAAAGAAACTGAATATATTACAGATGCGTTATCAAGAGAGGCTGTAAATGATATTAAAATTGCAGCTGCAAAAAAGCAACCTTTCTTTATGTATTTAGCATACAATGCTCCGCATGTTCCTTTGGAAGCTAAGGAAGAAGATAAAAAAATATTCAGTAGTATAAAGGATAAAGATAGAAAAACATATGCTGCTATGGTGTATGCGGTAGATAGAGGTGTTGGTAAAATTGTCAATGCACTAAAAGAAACAAAACAACTCGAAAACACCTTAATTGTATTTTTTAGTGACAATGGAGGTAATTTTGACCACGGCGCAAGTAATTATCCTTTAAAAGGAACTAAAGGGGATGCCTGGGAAGGTGGCTATAGAACACCAATGTTTTTTCATTGGCCAAACAAAATAAAATCAGGACAACAATTTGATCACCCTGTTTCTACACTGGACCTATACCCTACCTTTGCGAACATAGCAAAAGCGAAAATACCTGAAGGCAAAAAACTGTCAGGTAAAAATATTATTCCATATTTAGATAAAGATAATCCTCCTCATAAAGATGATCTGATTTTTTGTATGCGATATCGTCATGGATATGCAGATGTAGGAGCAAGACAAGGCGATTGGAAAATTACACGAATGGGTAATGAACCTTGGAGGCTTGTTAATATTACTAACGATATTGGAGAAAAGAAGAACTTAAGTGGAAAATACCCTGAAAAGTTAAATAAGATGGTTTCGGAAATGAAAAAAAAGACTGAAAATTTTATTGAACCTTTATGGTATTATTCAGCTAAAGATGAGGAATTATGGAACGATGGTAGAATGCCTCAATTTAATGAAACTTTTGAAGTTTCAAAATTAATTTCGAAGCCTACCAAAAATTAAAATCGACTAATTCTTAATATTAATACCAATAAATAAAATCTTTCATATCCTTAGTTGCTGTTCTTTCATATGCCAAAAGGCTTTAATTAAATGGTACCGCTATTTTAAATGGACATGATTAAATGTTTATAAAAATATTTTAGATCAGCCCAATAATAAGAATTTCATTCGTTAATTATGAAGAAAATATGTTACGCTTTATTAATCATCTGTATCACTTCTATTTTTCAAAACAATATAGTTGCTCAAGAAAACACTTTCACCGATACCAGAGATGGGCAAATATATAAAACCATTAAAGTAGGTGAACATACTTGGCTAGCAGAAAATTTTAATTATGAAATAAAAGGAAGTTCAACATATAAAGGGGAATTTGAAAATGGCGAAAAATATGGCCGTTTATATTCCTTTAATACAGCTTTAAAAGCTGCTCCAAAAGGTTGGCATTTGGCTACAGATGCTGAATGGAATACCTTATTAAAATCTGTTGGAGGAAGTGAAACTGCAGGTAAATTTCTTAAAAGTAAAACCGGTTGGAAAAACAATGGAAACGGCATTGATAAAATTGGCTTTGGAGCCTTACCTGGAGGTGATCGTTTTATTGATAATACTTATAGACATATTGAAGAACAAGGTAGTTGGTGGTCTGTTGGAAATGGTGTAAAACCTATTGCAAACAGACGATTAATGGATTTTGAAAACGATTATATTTATAATCACGAACGTGGATTAGGGTATAAAAGAAGTGCACGTTATGTAAAAAACTATTTTACAGATAAACCAAAATTTATTGGAACTTTAGAGTCTTTAAAACAATATGAATGTCCAAAATGGTTTCAGGATGCGAAATTTGGAATTTATGTGCATTGGGGTGTTTATTCAGTTATGGAAAGAGATGCCTGGTATGCAAGGTATATGTATTGGGAAGGAACTGATGATTATAAATATCATCTTAAAAATTATGGTCACCCTTCAGAATTTGGATATAAAGATTTCATTCCAATGTGGAAAGGTGAAAACTTCAATCCAGATGAATTAGTTGCTCTTTTTAAAGAATCAGGAGCTAAATATGTTACTCCTTGCGCAGTTCATCATGATAATTTTGATTTATGGAATTCAAAATACCACAAATGGAATTCAGTAAATATGGGGCCTGAAAAAGACATAATTGGACTTTGGAAAGAAGCCATAACAAAAGTAGGTTTGCGTTTTGGTGTAACCACACATCTGGCACGAAGTTATTTTTGGATGAATTCATCAAACGGATCGGATACACAAGGACCAATGAAGGGTGTTCCTTATGACGCTTTAAAAGGAGAAGGAATGGGACTTTACCCAACTAATGACGGACAAACAACAATGTTAAATCCTCCAGAAACAGCTTCAAGAGAATGGCGAACTTCCTGGTTTAAACGCCTGAAACAATTAATTGATGATTATGAACCCGATCATTTGTATTTTGATGGTGCGATTCCTTTTAATGGAGATGACAGCTACCAAACCGGTTTAAATTTATTAGCACATTATTATAATACAAGGCCCGAAGGTGTATTGTTTCATAAGAACAGACCGTCCGGATTATTTAATCTTGAAATTGCATCTGAAGATAGAGAACGTTCTAAATCAAATACAATTGAAGAAAAACCTTGGCAGACTGACGATTCTATTGGACCTTGGGGATACAAAAAAGGAGCAACATATATGACACCTGGAATGGTAGTTGATAAAATAATTGACATTGTGAGTAAAAATGGAAACATGTTACTTAATGTACCTATTAGAGCTGATGGAACTTTGGATGACGAAACAATTTCTATCTTAAAAAACGTTGGAAAATGGTTTAAAATAAATAGAGAGGCCATTTATGCTACACGCCCTTGGATTGTTGCTGGTGAAGGTTCAAGTGTAATTGGAAGACATGACAAAAAATCTCCCTATACAAGTCAAGATATTAGATTTGTAAAAAAAGGATCTACTGTTTATGCTTTTGTAATGGATTGGCCAAAAAATGATAAAACTGTTACTATTAAAAGTTTAAATGTGAAAAATGGAATTATCAAAAACATTGAATTAATTGGTTACAAAAAAGCAATGAAATGGATACAAAACAATGAAGAATTACAAATAATTTTTCCAAAAAACAAAATAGGACATTACGCCCACACCCTAAAAATAACATTCTAATTTTACGCCTATTTGTTATAAATTGAAAAACAGATAAACAGGTAATATTTAAAGGTAAAATATAGCAAGTTAAAAAAGATAAGTATTTATAATTTTCCAATATCAAATATTTATTAAATTGATATAATGAAAAATCTTATAAATCTTTTACCAGTACTCCTCTTAATAATTGTTTTCAGTTGTAAACCAGCGGATAATAATAAACCAACTAAAACTAAAAAACCTAACATTTTATTTCTAGCAATAGATGATTTAAGGCCAGAATTAGGTTGTTATGGTTCAGAATTAGCTTTATCACCGAATATTGATAAGTTGGCAAGTCAAGGCCTACAATTTGATAACGCTTATTGTCAGCAAGCCATCTGTAGCCCTTCAAGAGCTAGTATTATGACAGGTGCTCGACCTGAATCAATCAATGTTATAGAAAATTTCACTTATTTTAGAGATGTAAATCCAGATATAATAACACTTTCCCAACATTTCAAAAACAATGGTTATGAGGCTACTCATACAGGAAAAATTTACCATAAACCTGGTTTTGCAGATGGAGAATTATCTTGGAGTAGAAAACCTGCCTATGATAAAATGACCATTAAAAAAAGTAAAGGTCATGGAGGCTATGCTTTACCTGAAAACAGGAAATTATCTAAAAAAAGTACTGCTGAAATGATTGCCAAGTATGGTAAAGATGCACCAAGAAACGGTCTAGGAAAAGGACCTGCTTATGAAAGTGCAGATGTTCCAGATACTTTTTATGAAGACGGTTACAATGCAGAATTAGCAATTGCAACTTTAAAAGATATGCTTGAAAAAAATCCAGACAAGCCATTCTTTTTAGGTATGGGAATGAAAAAACCTCACCTAAATTTTGTTGCACCAAAAAAATATTGGGATTTATACAATCGTGAAGATATTAAGTTAACCTCTCAAACTGAGGCTCCAAAAAACGGAGCAGCTATGGGATTACATCCTTCATTTGAATTACGTGCTAGATACGGCATTCCCAAAAAAGGAACTATTCCAGATTCATTAGCAATTACTTTAAAGCATGGTTATTTAGCTTGTGTAAGCTATGTTGATGCACAAATTGGTAAAATGATTAATGCTCTTGAAGAAGCTGGTGTACGTGATAATACTATTATTATTCTATGGACAGATCACGGATGGCATCTAGGTGAAATGGGAATTTGGGGTAAAGCAACTAATTATGAAATTTCTGCTCGTGTACCACTAATAATTTGGACACCTGATATGCCAAAAGGAAGTAGAGGTAAAAAAACCAATGCTTTAGTAGAATTAGTAGATATGTACCCTACTCTATGTGATTTAGCAGGTATTGAATTTCCAAAGCATATAGAAGGGCAAAGTTTTAAACCTTTATTAGAAAAGCCTAATAGAGAATGGAAAAAAGCAGCATTTACACAGTTTCCAACACCTGCTTTAAGAGAATGGGCAGCAAACCCACTTTCTAAAGGAATGCGTGAAACTTATTTTGGACCATTAATTGAAGAAGTTGAAGGTAAAATTATCAAACAACAAGGTGAAAAATGGGATAGAGAATTATTTGAAAATTACTTAATGGGTTACACTATGAGAACTGAACAATATAGATTTATGGTTTGGAGAGATTATAGAGATCCAAAAGCTGAGCCAGTATTTTTTGAATTATATGATCATAAAAACGACCCAAACGAAACTGTAAACATTGCTGACGAAAATCCAGAATTAGTTAAAGAGCTTCTAGTTCAATTTAACAAAGGATGGAAAGGTAATTTAGCTCAAGTAAAATAACAATATGAATAAAAACACATTTTTTATATTTTTATTAACCTTAGCATTCGTATACTCTTGTAATTCAAATGATGAAGATCCAATACCTGATCCTGACCCAATTGTAACGCCAGATCCAACACCTGATCCAAACCCGGAACCTAATGCAAATTATCCGTTTTCAGATCAAACAAACTCAGAAAATTGGGAGTTATTAGAAACTATAAGCGATGAATTTGATGGCAATACATTGGATGAAAACAAATGGTTAATTCAAGGTAGAAATGGTGTTTTTCAATCTAATTTTAAAGGAAGAGCTCCATCACAATTTTCAACAGAAAATGTACGATTAGAAGATGGAATGCTGAAATTAGAAACACGTTGGGAACCTGATTATAATTTTAATCCAACTCAGGGTAAAAATGGTGACCCTTATGAAAATATAACAACAGCAGCCATAATTACAAAAAGTGAATTTGTTTACGGTTATTTAGAAATTAAATCAAAAGCTGCAGATGCAGAAGTTACTAGTTCATTTTGGGCAACAGGAAACAACACAGAATTTGATTTTTTTGAAATGTTTGGAAATCACAAACAAACTTCTAAAAAAGAGAAAGAAAAAGAACTTTGGTGGTCCATCCACGATTGGTCTTCAACCGGTGGAGGAAAACCTACATACACTGAACATCAAGACTTAGGATTTAGAGTTGCTGATGATTTTCATGTCTACGGATTTGACTGGAGTGCTAATGGTGTGAAAATTTATATTGATGGTGAGTTATTAAGAGATGTTTCTAAAGAAACAATAAACACTTATAATGATACTAACAATGGCGGTGGAAACGGAGCAAATGAAAACTATGTAGTTACTAAACCAATTAAATTATGGTTAGACCAAGAAACGTTTCCTTGGCACGGAATACCAGATAGTTTAGAAGATTTAGAAGCCAATAGTCCTATTGATAAAAATACTGATGGAATTGTTGATTTTGAAGTTGAATACGTTCGTGTTTGGCAAAAAAAATAAAAATATTTTTATATTGAATTTATAAATGAAGTTAGATTTACATTACGATCTAGCTTCATTTTTTGTCTTAATCTATGCCGAGCAACGTGGATACTCCCAACTGATATTCCAAGTAAGTAAGCCATCTCTTTTCCTGTGAAATTTAATTTTATAAGTGCACAAATTTTTAAATCTGCAGCACTTAAATTAGTTACCTTCTCTTTTAATCTTATATAAAAATCTTCATTTAAAGAGGTGAATCTATAATTAAATTCATCCCATAAATTCCCTGAATTAAGTTCTATAGATTTCAACAATGTTTTAGTTGATTTACTCGAATCTTTTTCCTCAATATGCTCTTTCAGCTTTTTAATAATTTGATCTCTTTCAATTAGCTTCAACATATTAGCCGTTAGCTCTTTGTTTTTATGATCCAAAACCTCCCTTGAATTCTGCTGCTTTTTTTGATATTTAATGTGCTTAATTCTATTCCAAATTATTAATCCAGCAAATATTAAAGTGGACAATGTGATAAAAAATAAAATTCTAAACCTTAATACTTCTTGCTTTTTCTCTGCTAGCATTAAACTATTTGTAGCCAACTCATTATTCTTTTTAACTAACTGATTTTTATAAAAATTATTTACTACTATAAAACCACGATTCTTATCTGTTCTTGTATTTAAATACGTATCGTTAATTTCTTTCGCTTTAGCCAAATTTTCATACGCCAATTTATCATCTCCCATTTTACTGAGCAAATTTGCATATTTCTCATAAATATAAGCCTTATAGAAAGTAAGTTCTCCACTAACATCTTTAATATTTAACGATTTTTCGTAATACATTCTTGCTGTTTTTAAATCCTTTTCAGATCTATAAACATTGCCTAACACAGCATAAACAATTATTAAAAAACTTTTTTTATTTGCAGTTTCTTCATTTTTAACTTTAATATTTTCAAGTTCTAAAGCCGTTTCTTTTAATAAGCTTATAGCCATTTTTGTATTTCCATTATATCGCTGATAAAATGATTCTTTCTCCTTTAAGAAAATTCTAGAATCATTTTTCAATACTTTATTTTTAGTAATTGTGTTACAACTATCTATATAAGATTTTAAATTTTCCAAATCCATGATCCGCTGGTAATACAAAACCATATTATAATAAGACCTATAAAGTTGTTCTATTGAAATAGATTTACTCTTATATAATTCTTTATATAACGAATGTGACTTCCCAAAAGCCTCACCTAAATCATTATCTTGCTTAAATAAGTAATTTAAAACACCAAATTCCTCATAACTTTTTGCAATTAATAACGGATCTCCAAATTCTTCGGAAAGAAATAATGCATCTCCCGTTTTATTAAATGATTTACTAAAATCTTGTTGCTTTCTATAATAGGCACTTAATGAAATTAAACTTTTAATAATATTAGTAGTATCTCTTTTTAATTCAGCCGTTTTATAAAGCTCGTTTAATTTAAACTCAACAGAATCAATTGAAATTTCACCATCTATTAATCCTTCATAACTATATGATTTAAAATTTTGAGCTTGTAAGCACTCAACAAATAACATGTTAATCAGTAAAACCAACAATACCGAATATTTCAAATCACTCAACATATTTAACAATCTCATTATTAAATTTTTAATCAACAAACATAAAAATACAATTATTTCAACGGTTAAGTATTATAATAACAGAAAATATACAAATGTTAAGTTTTTGTAAGCACTAAAAAAACTCTAAATCCTGATTTTTAGGTAAATTAGATGAATCATATTACACAAGATTTCAATAATGAAAAAACTCTTATTTATAATTCTATTAAGTATAATTGGCACAGTTGAAGCTCAAAAAAAACCAAATATTTTATTTATTGCCATAGATGATTTACGGCCTGAATTAGGTTGTTATGGATCTGAAATAGCAGTCACTCCAAATATGGATAAATTAGCTAGTGAAGGTTTATTATTTAACAGAGCATATTGTCAGCAGGCAATTTGTGGTCCATCACGTGCAAGTTTAATGACCGGAATTAGACCTTCAACTAGTGGTGTAATTCATAATTACATTCGTTTTAGAGACCAGAATCCTAATGTAAAAACAATTGCCCAACATTTTGTTTCAAATGGTTACCAATCTATTTATTATGGGAAAATATTTCATCACGGAGATGAAGATGAAATTTCTTGGTCAAGACCTCAACTTAAAAGTGATAAAAAACCAGTTGGTTTTGCACTACCTGAAAACAATAAAATTAAAACAGAAACTCGAAAAAAAATGTTTGCAAAATATGGTAAAGTTGCAAAATATGGTTTAGCAATGGGACCAGCCTATGAATGTGCAGACGTTCCAGACAATACTTATAGTGATGGAATGAATACAGATTTGGCTATTCAAACAATAAAAGATTTGGTAAAGGAAGATGGCAAACCATTCTTTTTAGGATTGGGTTTTCACAAACCACATTTAAATTGGGTTGCTCCAAAAAAATATTGGGATTTATATAATGAAAAAGATATTAAATTAACAACTCAAACAAACGCTCCAGATTTAGGTGCTGAAATGGGAATTCACCCTTCATTTGAATTAAGAGTTAGAAGTGGAATTCCAAAAAGTGGAAAATTCAATAAAGAACTTTCAACAACTTTAAAACATGCATATTTAGCTTGTGTAAGTTATGTAGATGCACAAATTGGTAAAGTTTTAAATACCATTGAAGAAGCTGGAATTAAAGATAACACCATTATTATTCTTTGGGGAGATCATGGTTGGCATTTAGGTGAAATGGGTATTTGGGGAAAGGCAACAAATTATGAAATTGCTACACGAGTACCTATGATGATTTACACTCCTGATATGCTAGAAAAAAACAGAGGAAAAATTACAAATGCTTTAGTTGAATTGGTAGATATTTATCCAACATTAGCCGACCTATCTGGTTTAGATATTCCAACAAACTTGGAAGGAAAAAGTTTTAAACCGCTACTTAACAAACCATCTAAAAAATGGAAGAAAGCCGTATTTAGCCAGTTTCCTTCACCTGCTTTAAGAGAATGGGGAGCTTTCCCAATTAGACCTGCAATGCGCGAAACTTATTTTGGACCTCTATTAAAAGAGGTTGAAGGTAAAATTAAGCTTCAGCAAAAAGAAAAATGGGATAGAGATTTGTTTGAAAATTATTTAATGGGTTATGCAATGCGGACTAAAACTTACAGACTTATTTTATGGAAAGACCGCAGAGACTTTAAGAAAAAACCTCTTTACATTGAATTGTACAACCATAAAAAAGACCCCACAGAAACTAAAAATATTGCAAATGTAAGCCCAAAAATTACTAATAAATTAGTAACTCTTTTTAATAAAGAATGGAAAAAAGCACACAAATAAAATAAAGTTAAAATGATAAAAAACCACCTAATAAAACTATTAATTGTTACCGTTGTAGTATGTTTTATTTCATCAAATAATACAATAGCACAAAGTAAAAAACAACCGAATGTTTTACTTATAATGCTTGATGATTTAAATGATTATGTCGGCTTTTTAGGCGGACATCCACAAGCTAAAACTCCAAATATGGATGCTTTAGCTTTAGAAAGTGTTATTTTCACCAATGCACACACCAACGCTCCTATTTGCGCACCATCAAGAGCAAGTATGTTAACCGGTGTTTACCCTCATAAATCAAAAAATTTCTGGTTTTCAAAATGGTCCCAAAATGATGTTTTAAAAAACAGCAAAACACTAATGCAATATATGAGTGACAATGGTTATCAAACCTTTGGAACTGGAAAATTAATGCATGATAGAATTAAAAGCGAATGGGACGAATATGGTATTGAAAATGATTTTGGCCCTTATGCTTTTGACGGTAAAAAAGCCGCAAGACACCCTTCTGTTCCAAAAGAATATTACCAAAATAAAAATGATGGTTTATATAGTTCTTTAGCCGACATACCAAATGTACCTGCTTCAAAAAACACAAAAGGATATAAAGGCTGGTACAATGTTAAGAATAGAAAACCTTTTAATTATGTAAATGATGAAAATCGTGATTTATTGAACGATGAAATAAGTGCAAATTGGGCAGTTAATAAGATTTCAGAGATAGAAAATAACAACTCTAAACCTTTCTTTTTAGCAGTTGGTTTTGTACGTCCACACACACCTTTGGTTGCTCCTCAAAAATATTTTGATTTGTATCCTTTGGAAACTTTACAGTTGCCAAAAATTAAGAAAAATGACATTGAAGATACTTTTTATAGATCAACTTTCAGATGGACACCTCCTTGGGCAAAACATTATGAAGAATTAAAAGCTTCATATACAAATTTTGATGATGGTTTACGTACATATCTTCAAGCATATTTAGCTTGTGTAAGTTTTGCAGACGAACAAGTAGGCAAAGTAATGACCGCTTTGAAAAACAGCAAGTTAAATGACAATACCATTGTTATTTTAGTAAGTGACCATGGTTATAATCATGGAGAGAAAGATTTTATTTATAAGAATAATTTATGGGAAGAAACCACCCGTATTCCAATGCTTGTTCACTCTCCTGAATTCAAAAATAATGCAGGAAAAAAAGTAAATCATCCAGTTTCATTAATAGATGTTTATCCTACAATTGTAGACTTATGTAATATTAAGGCGAGTAATTTAAAAAATAATAATGGAGCCTTATTAAGTGGTTTTAGTATGAAACCTTTTTTAGCAAATCCTAAAAATGGAAAATGGAAAGGACCAAAAGTTGCTTTAACCGTAGTACGAGGGAATCCTAAAAGTAATGAACCAAATCAACAAAGTTATTCAGTTCGTTCAAAAAATTATAGATACATACGCTATGTTAATGGAAAAGAAGAATTATACAACCACACAAATGACAAATATGAATGGACAAATTTAGCTTACAAACCTCAATTCAAAAAGCGCAAAAAGAAACTAGAAAAACAACTAGATAAATTATTAAAGTAAACCTATTCCAAAATAAAGCATTAATATGAAACGGAGAGATTTTTTTAAAAAAGGAACGAAAGGAGCAATTGCAGCAAGTTTAATTCCAGTTACTGGAGGTATTTTTGCTCAAAGAACTGATGATATAAAAAAAATTATTGTTGATCAATGGGAAGCCCAAGGAGCTGGGAAAAAAGAAATTCCAAACAGAAAAAAAACAGTTTCTTATGATGTGGCTGTTTTAGGAGCTGGATTAGCAGGAATTTGTGCTGCGGTTTCTGCTGCAAGAAATGGAGCTAAAACGGTGTTGGTTCAAGACCGTTCAGTTTTGGGTGGTAATAGTTCCAGTGAAGTTCGTGTGCATGTAAATGGTGTTGGGCATTTAAAGCCTAATAACCTTCCAGAAAGAGAAACTGGTGTAATTGAAGAATTGTTATTGTTAAACAGATTTCAAAATCAGCAACAATCCTTCCCTGTTTGGGACCACGTTTTATACGACTATGTGTATAAAGTTGAAAATCTTGATTTAATGCTAAACACACAAGCCATTGAAGCAAATATGGTTGGTGATAAAATTATTTCGGCACGCTGTTGGCAAGCTACAACTGAAACAGAATTTACAGTAAACGCAGCCCAATTTATTGATTGTTCTGGAGATGGAATGTTAGCGGCTTCTGCAGGCGCTATTTTTAGAACCGGAAGAGAAGCTTCTTCAGAATTTAATGAGCAATACGCACCAAAAGTAGCAGATGGTTGGCAAATGGGTGCAACCATTCTATTTTCAACAAAAGATATGGGTAAACCAATGCCTTTTACAGCACCTTCTTACACACTAAAATACGATGGAGACAATGCCTACAAACGTAAAGTTGTACCTTATGTAGGTGGAATTTGGTGGTGTGAAGTTGGCAGCCAAAACGATATAATTGCCGAATATGAAACCAACAGACATAAATTAATGGGTTATATGTATGGCGTTTGGGATTATATTAAAAACTCTGGTAAGTTTCCAGATTCGGAGAATTTAGCGCTGGATTGGGTTGGAGCCATTCCTGGTCGAAGAGAATCTAGACGTTTTATGGGAGATTACATCCTGTCAGAAAAAGATTTAACAGAGCATAAACATTTTAACGATGGTGTTGCTTATGGTGGATGGTCTATTGATGAACACGGCGAAGGTGGAATTGAAAACTTAAAAGTTCCAGGAAGTTATTTCCATTATCACTTTAAAAAGGTTTATGAAATTCCATATAGAAGTTTATACTCAAAAAACATTTCAAACTTACAGTTTTCTGGTAGAAACATAAGTCAAACTCATATTGCACTATCATCATCTAGAGTTATGGCTACTTGCGCTTTAATGGGGCAAGCAACCGGAACTGCGGCTAGTTTATGTGTTCAAAAAAATATTAACCCAAGAGAATTAGGTAAAAACTACATTAAAGATCTTCAAGAGCAATTATTAAGAGACGACGCTTACATACCTTTTAGACCTGCAAATGATAAAAATGATTTAGCAAAACAAGCTAGTTTAATTTTTGGTTCCTCAACTAAATCTGGAGATACTAAAAACTTAATAAATGGTATTTCTAGAGATATTGATGGAAATATTAATCATTGGCAAGCCGATGGTTTAAATGCCGAATTACAATTAGAATGGAAAAAACCTATTTTGCTTTCAAAGGTTGAAGTAAAGTGTGACACAAACCTACACAAAACCATTTTTATGCATAAACTAAGTCCTGAAAATGAAAAACACACGAGTATTATTCCGAAGGAATTACTAAAATCGATGGAAGTTCAGGCTAGAGTTAAAGGAGAATGGGTAAATATTGGTGAACTTAACAATAACCAAACTAGATTAATTAAATTCAATTTTGAGCAAATAAAAACTACAGCAATAAGATTAAAATTGAAAGAAACTTACGGAGCTGAAAACATTAAATTATTTGAAGTTCGTTGCTACGAATCTTAAAAGAATTAAGTTGTTTTAAAACTATTGAAACTCCTCATTATGAACTTGATTCACAATATCATATTACTTAAAATCAATAATTATGAGACGCTAAACTTGAAAACTTACAAATTTCTTTTTATAAAATAAGAAGAGAATAAGCAAACAAGTTCAAGTAGACGAAAATTTAAATTTTTTAGAAAGCCTATTTTTTTGATAAAACCAATTTAGTTATAAAAACTCCATTATTCTTAAAGGAAATGGAATTTAATAATCTTGCATTAAGTAACATATGGATTTCTTTGCTTTCGCTCAGAATAACAATCTTTCATTGTGAACATAGCACAGCAGACTGAGCGACCCCAACAAATTAAGGGATTGTAGAAAATTTTCAGTTCCTTCTGGTTATTCAGGTCTATAAATTAAAAGACTCTTTATTTTCTCTCTAACTATTGGGTCCCAAAGATCATATCCTGATTTATTTAAATGCATACCATCATCTAGGAAAATCTCTGAAAGCAAACTACCATTAGGCTTTAACATAGGAGGAGTAATATCAACAAAATGTACATTCTTCTCACCTTTACAATATTCAGTAAGGTCTTCATTTGAGACATTCTTATTCTTGCGGATATCTTCCCCTATAAAATCATCAATTAAAGTTGGTTTCATAGGAAGAATTATAACCTGAGTTTTAGGAAAATCTATTTTAACTTTATTAACTAATACTTTAAAAGCATTGACAGCAACAGCAGGCGATTTTCCAATTTCAACATCAATATCACAATAAATAACTAAAATTTTTGGTGCATATTTTTTTACAATATCATTATAATAATAAGTAATTTCAGAAAGACTTATACCGCCAATTCCACGATTAATTACTGGTAAATTAGGAAATGATTTTGAAGTTTCCCAACCAGCAATACTAGAACTACCTATAAAAAGCACAGGATTATTTGCAAGCGTATTCCGATTATCAAAACGTTGAAAATTCTCTAATGTTTTTTTATACCTGTTTAAATCTCTTGAATTATTTCTCTTAAATTTATCCTTATTTTTATAATAAAGAGAAATTTCCTTCTTGAATTTGGTTGGATTCTGGTTATATTCTAACTTGTTTTTTTTCCAATATAATTTTGACTGTTGATTAAATTCTTTCGCAATCTGGGGGTTTTCATTTTCTCCCTTTAAACAGTCTTTAAGAAAACTTATATATTGCAAACGACTATAAACCCCTCCCTTTCCTTGAGCTTTTATAAAAAAGGTGAAACATAAAAAAACTGAAACAAAAATGATTTTTTTCAAAATTTAATATAAATTAATTTCTATATCTATCCATTCGGTCAATATCTACTTTTTCAAACTTCTTTTGCAATAACCAAGCTGGTCTTTCTAACGTTAGTTCCCAAAGATATAATTTTTTAAACATTTGCTTCACTCTATCAGGATAATACACCGCTAAATTATGTTTTTCAGAAACATCATCTTCAATATTATATAGTTCAGCAGGCCTATCAGAATAACGGATTAATTTCCAATCACCGTCTCTAAATGCAGCTCTTACACCTAACCTCCAAAATAACTCTTTATGAGGACGCTCCTTTTTTATACCTTGTACAAAAGGGATTATATTTACACCATCAATATTTTTTAAATCTGAAGCTTTACCTCCACCAACTTCATAAAAAGTAGGCAATAAATCTAAGGTGCTAATTGGATAATTATACTTTGTATTTTCTTTTATTCTCCCTGGCCATTTCATTAAAAACGGAACACGAATTCCACCTTCTAAATGATTAGATTTTGTTCCACTTAAAGGTAAATTTATAGATGCATTTTTATCTGTTGGGCCTCCATTATCGTTACTAAAAACAACCAAAGTATCATCTTCCAATCCAAGACGTTTCAATTCTTCCAAAACCTTTCCACAGGCTCTATCTAATCCTAAAGTCATAGCTGCAACTTCTTGTCGTTTACCGGTTAACTCAGGAAACTTTGCCAAATCTTCCTTTGTTGCATCCATTGGAGTATGAACCGCATTGAATGAAAGAAATATAAAAAATGGTTTTTTCTTATTTCGTTTCATAAAATCAATAGCTTCTTCCGCTAGCCTATCAGTTAAATAACCATCATGTTCTTTAAAATTCCCAAAACCTCTTTCAAGTTTATTCAGTTCTTCCTCTGGTGTATTTAAATATGCAAAATAGCTACGAGCTCCTCCTCTAAATCCATAAAACTCATCAAAACCTCTTTTTGTAGGGTGAAATTTATCTGCACCTCCAAGATGCCATTTACCATAAAATGCGGTTTGATATCCTAAATTTTTCATGTAATTACCCATAGTAGTTTCGCTTAATGGGATTCCCATATTAGGACCATCATATGCTGAAACCTTACTCATATAACCAGGTACATTATTTTCTTCAAATCCAAAATGTTGCTGATAACGGCCAGTCATAAGACCAGCTCTTGAAGGTCCACAAACTGAAGCCGAAACATAACCCTGCGTAAATTTCACACTTTCTGAAGCTAGTTTATCAAGGTTTGGTGTTATCATTACTTTGCTACCTTGAAAACCGAAATCTGCATAACCAGCATCATCGGAAAATAATAAAATAATATTGGGTTGTTTTTGCGCATTTATTAATTGAATTACACCTACAACAAATGCGAATACTACTAGTTTTTTTATGTTTTCCATGATTATATGTATTTTTAAAATAACTAATCCACAATACAATATTGTGGATTAGCCTATTGTATAAACTAAAGTTAACCAGCTTATTGATATATACAATTAAAATTTATTTATTTTTATAATTCTATTAAGAATAGCCCATTACTACAACCGCTACAATAATTACAAATACACCTAGTAACATTGTATAAAAAGGTTTTTTTGCGCCTTCCCATTCTTTATTCATATAAGACCAAATATTCCCTACAATTAAAGAAAGTCCAAGCATAATTGGCCAGGCTATTACATCACCAAGACTTCCCATAAGGGTTGCTCCTTGACCGTAAATCCCTAAAGCGCCAAACCAAAGAACAGCGGCTCCAATTGACCAAGCGTAAGCTTTACCAGCATTTGGTGTTGAAAATGAACTCCAAGTATTGTTTTTAAATAATAAGAATAAGGCATAACCAGCATTAATTGCAAATCCACCCCAAAGTACAACAACCCAAATAGCTAAACTACTGTTACGAGCAATTGCTCCAGCGTTTTGAGCTAAATCTCCTATAGCACTTCCTTCAGCAAATCCAATTGCTAAAAACGCAGATAAAAACCCACTTAAAATTGCGATAATTAATCCTAGTTTTAAATTTACTTTTTCTCCACCAGCTTCAGTAATACTTTGAATTTTATCTTTTTGAACACCTGCATAAGCTGTAATTGCTACTCCAATAACCATTATTGCAACACCTCCTAAAATATATGGTAATGCAGGTAACATTTTTTGATATTCAACATCATCTGCAGTAAATAAAGGAATTAAACCTCCTGCTGCTGCACAAACCCCCATTACAATTCCATAGGTTAATGAAATACCAATGTAAGGAACACTTTTACCAAACATAATTCCTCCAACTCCCCATAACGCTCCAAATGCCATAGCCATTAACATATCTTCTGTTGGGGCACTAGTAACTACAGTAAATAAATCTGGAGTTACAAAATAAGCCCATGCTGTTGGAATTAATATCATTGCAAAAATTGAATGAACTAACCACCAGGCTTCCCATTTTAAGGGACTCATAAACTTCATTCCTAGACCAAAAGATCCTTGAAAAATACTTGCAAAAATTACTAGTAAAAAAGGGAAAAACATTGATTCCATATAATATTATAAATTAGTTGTTTAATTAACTTGTTATTTCATTAAAACTATTCATTCTAAACCTAGAAATACATTGAATACTTATATTTTTAAATGTTCAAATATATCTTTCAGCAAATTGACAATACTTTAAATAGCAGTTGAGATTCTTTTTTTCACTAAGTAATCATCTAATGCTAAATGAGAACAATCGTGTCCAATACCACTATTTTTAATTCCACCGTGAGGTAAATAAATAGCATATTTTACACCGTTTATTTGAATTTCACCAAATTCTAAATCTTCGGTAAAACGTTCAATTCTTTTATGATTATTAGTAAAAATATAAGATGCCAAACCATACTCTGTATTGTTTGCCATTTCTAATGCTTCATCATCCGTATCAAAACTCATGATACCTGCAACAGGTCCAAAAGTTTCTTTTTTAAATAAATCCATATCTTTAGTAATTCCAGAAACAACGGTAGGTTCTATCCAATTTCCTTTTTCTGGAAAACCTTCAGGGATTTTCCCTCCATATTCTAAAGTTGCTCCTTTGCTTACGGCATCTTCAACTAAATCAAACATTCTATCTCTATCGCTTCTTGAAACAACAGGGCCCATAAATACATCTGGATTTTCTTTAATCCCAAAACCTAATTTCAATTCTGAAGTTCTTTTAACAAAAGCTTTCACGAATTTATCATAGATATTTTTGTGTACCATAACCCTATTAGCCGCAACACAAATTTGACCTGAATTCCAAAAATTTAAAACAACAGCCAACTCTAATGCTTTTTCAAAATCAGCATCTTCAAAAATAATAAAAGGAGCATTTCCTCCCAATTCCATTCCTAATTTTTTAATTGAAGTTGTACTATCTGCAATTACTCTTTTTCCTGTTGCTGTAGAACCAATCATTGTTAAAACAGCCGGAATTTTACTTGTTGTCATAGTATGTGCAACTGTAGAACTTGGGCCTGATAAAATATTAACTACTCCTGCAGGAAAATCTATATCGTGTAAAATTTCTCCAATCATATAAGTTGACAGTGGAGATAATGCAGATGGTTTAATAATTATTGAACAACCAGAAGCTAATGCAGGGCCAAGTTTAAACCCAACGTTTAACAATGGAAAATTCCAAGCTAAATATGCTACTGCAACTCCTGCAGGTTTGGAAATCATTTTATGAGTATGTGTGCCCTCATAATCAGGAATTTGCTCTTCACGTAAATTTTTCATTGCGTTAGGATACCAATCCAAAGCATTTATTACAGCTTCAATATCTTCATAGGCACCTTCATAGTTTTTACCCATTTCATGAACCATTGCAGTTCTTAAATCGTGTTCTTTTTCTAAAACAGCAGTACGCAATTTGGTCATCCATTCAGTTCTTTCAGCTAAAGATAATTTAGACCAATATTTAAATCCTTTTTCTGCAGCAATCAATGCTTTTTCGGCATCCTCTTTCCCTGCTTTAGCTACTTGAGCAATTGATTCTCCCGTTGCTGGACAAATTACATCTTCTCTTTCTCCACTTACAGAGTCTATTAATTCACCTCCTATATATAATTTTTTATATCCGAAATTTTGAGTTTTCATTTTTAATTTTTTATAGTTAAACTAATGAACTTTCAATAACATTTTTAGAAATAGCATATTCATTTAAAATATTTTCATCAACATCTATTCCTAAACCTGGTCTGGTTGGTACTTCAATCATACCATTTTTCATTTCAATTTTTGGAAAAGTTAATTTTTCTCTTAACCCATTTTCAGTTTGATCATATTCCATTAAAAATTCTGGAGTGTACATTCTTCCTGGAATTGATTCTAAATTAGAAATAAAATGTAATGCCACATGAATTCCTATTGAAGTTCCCCAAGTATGCGGAATAATATCCACTCCATTGGCACTTGCAATTGCTGAAATTCTTTTAGCTTCAGTTAAACCTCCACTTGCACAAATATCTGGCTGAATAATATCTACAGATTTATTTTTGATTAATTGTTGAAATCCAAATCTAAAATATTCACATTCACCTCCTGAAATAGGAATTGTTGTTTTACTTCTTAATTCTCTAGATTGCTCATAAAATTCTGGTGAAATTGGTTCTTCAAACCAACCGATATCATATTTTTCAATCTTTCTAGCTAAATCTACAGCTTCTCTTAAAGTATATGCGTGATTAGAATCTACCATTAATCCAATATCTGGACCAATAGCTTCACGTATACTTTTTACAATCTCAACATCCTTTTTTATACCTAATCCGACTTTCATCTTCATAGACTTAAACCCTTGTTTTACATACAACTTAGCTTCTTCAACCAAGCCTTCTTCCGGATTTTCATAATTTGTAAAGTACAAACCAGTTGCATAAGGTCTTACTTCAGATCTTAATGCTCCACCTAACAAAGTTGAAACTGGTAATCCTAAAATTTTACCTTTTAAATCCCATATAGCAATATCAATAGCACTTATGGATGCTGCAAGAACACCTCTTCTTGCAAAATCCAATGTTTTTCGGTACATATGGTTCCAAATAACCTCATTCTCTAAAGGGTTTAATCCTACAACGTGAGGCGCTAATAATTTAACTCCAGCTTCTAAAACAGTAGCTGGGCCATAACCTTCTCCCCATCCATATTGTCCGTTTGACGCGGTTACTTTTACAACACAAATACATCTTTCGGAATATTCCCATTGCGAAAAGAAGAAACTTTTTGATAAAGTATCTTTTAAGATAAAGGTTTCTATTTTTTCAATTGTCATAATTTATTCTTTTTGTTAGTTGAGTCTAAATCATTTGTAAACAAAACATTATTTACTGATGATAAAATTACTAGATACACTACATTAATTAATCTTAATATTTATCTTAAACAAATCAAATATTACCTCAGAATTGATAATATTACCAATTATTAATGATAAAAATGAGTTGATATAAATAAGCAACTATATAGTATTCTATACTTTTTTTATCAACTCCACTCAAATATAAAATTAATACAACAAATAGATCCTACTTCTATTTTGAAATTGAAACTACAATTACAAATAACACAAGATGAATTGTTGTAATATTAAAAAGAAGCTGTTTAAAAAGTAATTAAACAGCTTCTTCTAAAATTATTATTATAATATATTATTGTCTTGCTTCTAATTCTACAAAAGAAAAATCATCTAAATACATTGTTTGTCTTCCAGAACTAGCGTTTGGATTTGCTCCTGTATTAATAACTATAGAAACTTTCTTTTTTACATCTAAAGCATCAGTCGTAATAACGTGCTCCATTTTTACCCATTCACCTCTTGGTAATCCATCAAAGCTCCATAATTCTGAAGCTAATGGAATAACTTCTCCACCCCAAGTCCAGAAACCACCCATGGTGTTTCCTTCTTCTAAATAAACCATGAAAGATACTTTATAAGTTCCTGCTGGAATTTTATCAATTGTACCCAATCCATAAGTATGAATTTGATAAGTTTTATCAATTCCATCAACTGAAAATCTCATACTAGCATCGCCTGTATTTGCTTTTTCAATAGTTCTTGCCCAGAAAGGATCTGCATCAGTACCATTTGCACCTACCCAAAATGAACTTCCAGGACCAGCATAAGCTTTTTTAATGTTAGCATCTGCTACTTCAAAACCAGACCAACTATTTGGAGCTAAAATATTACCTGCAGAATACATTACCACTTGTTTATTAGCAAAGTCTAATAAATCTCTTGTATCTGTTGATTTAATACTTCCACCACTGTAAGAAACTGTTATAACATCAGAATTATAAATTGGTGCTGCTAATTTCAATTCTAAATAAGTAGCATCATCATTTCTAACTCCTGCTGTTTGTACAGCAATGTTTTGATCAAATCCAGTAGTTTCATTTTTAACATTTACAGTGAAATTACCTTCTTCACCAGTAAATGGTTGTAGTTCACCTGAAACTTGAAATGATATTTTTTCATCAATACTTTCTTTAATAATTCCACTTATCTCAAAGGGTTGAGATGATGGAATTACCCTTACATTTAATGGTATAATTTTTATTGTATTTGCGCTTGGTAAATTACCCGAACGTACAGATTTAATTTCCCCTGCTGGATATGTTCCTAATTTGAAAAATTTTATATCTGCAGACTCCAACCCTGAAGTTACAGGAGCTCCATCAGCCACAGACCAAGACCTTCCGCTAGGTCTATCTTCAGTTGTTAAATCTACATACGTTAAAAATGACCCTGCTTCAACCTCAACAGTTGGCCAAGATGCTGCATCATCAATCGATGGTAAATCATCTTTGGTTATATTTATAATTTCTGTATCTCCCTGCATTATTTTAAAAGAAGGCATTAATTTTCCATATACATCAAAAGTAAATATAGTGTCAATTACCCAAAGATCACCTTCTTGAAAAGCTTCTAGAGGACTTTCTTCTGAATTATAACTTACTTTTTCTGTAAATTTATTTACCAATCTAACTTTATTAAATCCACTATTTCTAAATAAAACATGTGCTTTACCTTTATCAATTATTAAACCGGCAGCTTCATCAGTAAATAACTCTAAAGAATCATTCTTATTAAAACCTTCTTTTAAAAATGAGTTTCCTTCTTCAATAATCCATTCATGACTCACTGCTCCTTGAGATAAATCTAAAAATGAAATAAATGTATTTGAAGATATACTATATTTATCTTGAGAGTAAGGGTCAACACTCATATACCAAGACACATCTGATAATTGATCAGGTGCCGAATAATCTGCGTATTCATCATCGTCACAGCCTACTAAAAAAAGTAAACCGAAAAGTATTGATACTATTCCTATATTTTTCATTCTGTATCTTTTTTTAGTTAATATTTGTATTTGCATTAATCTCTGTTAATGGGATTGGAAAAGTACTATGTAAGGCTTCATTATAATTTGAATAAGGAATATCGTATTCAAAATCAATAACCTGAGGCACCCCAGTTGTAGGTAATTCTTTTACTACAGAAGAGTTCCATTTACTCGCTGCTTTTCCTTCTGAATTTGTGTAAAAATACGTAGTTGCATAATATGTTTGTTCAGATAATTTTTTAAAATTCTCTTTAATTATCCCCCATCTTTTTAAATCTAAAAAACGTATTGCATGACCTTCTAAAGACATTTCTAGAGGTTTTTCAACATACATTAAATGTTCCATTAATTCATCTAAAGAATAAGTATTTTCGTCATATGAATGTGATACATCTGATCCAGATTCACCAATTAACTCTAATCCCCATCTTTTTCTTATTTCATTCATAAGTAGCATAGCTCCTTCTCCATCACCTGTTTTAATTAAACATTCAGCTTGCATTAACATTACTTCAGCCAATCTATTTAAAGTTACATTTTTACCAGATTGTGTTGTTCCGTATGGTAAATCATTTTCATTTTCTACAATATCATGATTTGAGAATTTCTTATGCCAGCCAATACCCCAGTTATTTGCCCCAAATTTTGAATATTCAGAAACTGATTTTGTTAAATAATATGGCGTTTGACCATCTTCAATTACAGCCATCATAGCTGAACATCTTAATGGTACATTTCTAAGCAATCTAACACCATCTTCATTTACATAATAATTTCTATCATCTAAAATATCCATTGGCTCTGTTTTATATTTATATGCCAACCAAGTTGGTGCATTAGCTCCTACAGTTCCTGTTGTTAACTGATTTAACCTGTTAGTAACAGTTTCACCATTCCAAAGGTTTGCTTCTGGTTTTAACGTATTATTATAACTTATTTCAAGAATAGATTCTTGATTAAACTCACCTGCAGTTGTAAATAATTTAGCCATATCATATTCCAATGCATAATCACCACTGTTTAATACATCTGTAAAATATTCCATTGCTTTTGAATAATTTAACTCCATTAAATACGTAGTACCTAAAACAGTTGCTGCTGCACCTGAAGTAACCCTATTTACATCATATGCATTTGGGTATTCACCTTTAGCATATAAATTTGCATAGGCATATTCTAAATCTTCTCTAAGGAATGCTAATACCTCAGAAGCTGGAGACAATCCTTTATTAAAATCTTCATTTGTAACTGGTGCATAATCACGAATAATTATACTACCATTATTAAATGTTGAATATAAATACCAGTGAAATAAACCTCTTAAAAAACGAGCTTGCGCCATTTGGGAAGTCCACTCAACATCATCTACTGTTCCTTTTATAGTATTTAACCCTTCAATAACCTGATTTGCTCTAAAAATACCTAAATAGTTAGTTTCCCATTTACTAGCAATTGCAGGAGTACTATTAGAATACGTTTGGTTATAAAATTCGCTAATTGTTCCTGGAACAGGACGTGCATACGCTGGCCATGCCATATCAGATCTTTGAGCCTCTTCAATTATACTTACCAAAGCTGGCACATTTAAAGTATGATATGCTGAATTTAATCCTTTTTCAGTTTCAGATAAATTTCTCCAATAATTATCTTTAGCTATTTCATTTGGATTTTTTTCATCCAAATACTCATCACCGCAAGAGCTTAAGAAACTCACTGCAAAAATTAATAGTATATATTTAAATATTATATGTTTCATAATTATGTTTTATTAAAAGTTAAAGTTTAACCCAAGCAAGTATTGAGATGAAGCAGGCCCTACACCTTTATCAAGTCCTCTTGCTGTAATACCACCACCTACTTCTGGATTGTACCCAGAATAGTCTGTTATTGTAAAAGGATTTTGTGCACTTACATAAAATCTAAGCTTTGAAAACCCTAATTTTTCCAATGCTTTTTTTGATAAACTATAACCTACAGTTACAGATTTTAATCGAACATAAGAACCATCTTCCAACCATAAATCACTATAACCTATAAAGTTAGGGTGTTTTTTTAGATCTCCTCTATAAGCAGGAATTGTTGTTTCTGTATTTTGAGGTGACCATTGGTAAATTAAATCTTTATGTCTTCCATAAGCATATGCTGTTGCTTTTGCTCCGTTCATAATTTCTTGACCAAAAGCACCATACCAGTTCATTGCAAAATCAAAACCTTTGTAATTTGCATTAAAGTTATATCCAATTTCAAAATCAGGTAATCCGCTACCACTATAAACTCTATCGTTATTATCAATTTTATCATCACCATTGGTATTGTTAAATATAACATCACCCATTCTTGCACTAGGCACTAATTTTTGATAATCAAGTAGTTTTGCTTCCGTATCAATAATTCCATTGGTAGTTAACAAATAAAATGCTCCTGCTTCATGACCTAAAGCCAATGCGGTAACTTGAGACTGATCTTTTGCTCCACTTATTAAACCATAATCATTTGTAAATAAGAAATCACTTTGTCCGTTAATATTTGTGATTTCATTTTTGTTAGTTGAAAAAGTACCATTCATTCTGTAATTTACCTTTCCTGCTTTTCCTCTATAACCAACAGAAATTTCAGCTCCTTTATTAGTCATATTCCCTATATTTAAAACAACTTGAGCATTAGAACCCCCACCTGCAGAAGGTGATAAAATTACTGGGAATAACATATCTTCCTTATCCGTAGTATAGTATTCTGCAGATATGGTTAATTTATTTTTAAACAACCCTAAATCAACACCAATATTAGTTTGAGTTGTAGTTTCCCATTTTAATAATTCATTGGCAAAACTAGTTTGTGTTGCTCCACCACCAAGTATTTCTTCCCCATTAGCATTTGTAAGAACATAATCAACATTTTGTTCTATCCCTGCTGAAAACTGGTAAGATTGTATTCTTTGATTTCCTACTGAACCCTGAGAAGCTCTTACTTTAAAATTATTCACTGTACTTTTTAAAGAACTCCAAAAGTTTTCATCTGAAACATTCCATGCAACAGCTACAGATGGAAAAACCCCCCATTTATTACCTGGTGCAAATTTTGATGATCCGTCTCTACGAATACTTGAACTTAATAAGTATTTTCCTTTATAATCATATTGAAGTCTTCCAATTGTACCAATTAACTTATCAGTATAACCAGTACTTGAACCCACATCCATTTCAAGTGTCCCTGCGTTTAAAACTTGAATATCTGGGTCAATAACTCCAGCTCTTTCTGCATAGTAACCTTCATACTCATATTGTTCTGAAGTTATATATGCCGCTGCTGTTATTTTATGATCTCCAATTTCTTTTTGGTACGTTGCACCAACATCTAAACTATAAGAAGTTCTATCATCAGAAGTCATTCTTATAGAGCTATCTGAAGGATTACTTGTAGTACCGTTTTGAAGATTTGTTATTAATTGATAAGGAACAAACCTTTTACGCGTAGAATTCATTGTTGTAATACCTCCATTTGCCGAAAGTCTTAAACCTTCTATCAATTCGTAATCTATTTTAACAGAAGTATTTGTTCTTACTGTTTTAGAATTATCAGTAGTTTTTAAACTATTTAAAACCCAACCTAATCTGTTAGAGTCATCACCTCCTAATGTTTCTAAATCACCAGAATCGTCTAAATCAATTGTATTTTGAGTTGGAAAATATTTTATAGACTGAACAATTAAACTATTTTGAGGAATATCTCTTTTTTCAATTGTAATACCTGTACTTGTCTGTATTCTTAACTTATTCTTTTTGTAAACAGTATTAGCACGTGTACTAAAACGCTGAAAACCAGAATTAACCATTAAACCTTCTTGATCAAAAAGCCCCATAGATACATTGTAAGTAATATCTTTTGTTCCTCCAGAAATGTTAGTGTTGTAATTTTGAGTAGGAACATCATTTCTAAATACAATGTCATTCAAATCTGTTTCATTCTGAAAACTATATTTTGAATTTGCCATTCTTAAAACAACATCATCATCATAAGCACCAACCACATTACGTTGTGTAACAATATTAAAATAAGATTGCTCTAAAGAATTCATTAAAGGGTTTGCAGCATTTCTGTGCTGAATTGCAAAACTAGCATTTGTTCTAATTTGTAAAGATCCTTCTTTACCTTGTTTAGTTGTAATTAAAATTACACCAGTTGCACCACGAGAACCATAAATAGCCGTTGAAGCAGCATCCTTTAAAATATCAATAGTTTGAATATCACTTGGCGCGATTCTAGGGTCGCTTTCTTGAATAATTCCATCAACCACATACAAAGGTGTGTTATCTCCCAAGGTTGTAATACCTCTAATTAAAATTTCTGAAGCACCTCCTGGATCTGATGAACTAATAACATTTACACCAGCTGCTTGCCCTTGTAAAACATCTCCCAAATCTGCTGAAATAATCTTTTCTAAATCCTCAGCTTTCACCTGTGTAACGGCACCTGTTAACTCTTTCTTTTTAACAGTTCCATATCCAATCACTACAACTTCTTCTAAGGCTGAAATATCAGATGTTAAAATAACATTTAATGTTTCAGATTTTATTTTTAATGATTGACTTATCATACCAAGAAAGCTAAATTGAAGAACTTCCCCAATTTTAGCATTAATTGTGTACTCCCCATCAAAATTAGTTGTTGTTCCATTTGAAGTGCCTTGTACCAAAACAGTAACACCCGGCATTGGACCACTGCTATCAGAAACAACACCTTTTACAGTAATTTTTTGCGCTTGTATATTAAAACTACACAGTAATGCAAATAAGGTAAATAGCAAATAATTTGCTTTTACTCTTCTAAATAATAATGATTTTTTAATTTTCATCCGATTAACTTTAGTTTATTTTTTTTAATCTTTTTTAAAATTGAGTTAAGTATTCATTTTTTAAACTCTTAAGTTTTTTAAGAATCCACCTTTTTGTTAACACAGCTCAATTAAACTCTTAAAATCCTATATAACTGAATGTTAATACGTTTTTAAAAATATATTCCTTATTGTTTACATTAGAAATAAATTACTAATTTTCAGTTACAGATAATTCTTATATGCAAATAGAGCATATATTTTCGTTAAAATATTTATAAAATTTACCCCTAATTAATCCGATTTTACCTCCCTATTTTTTAGATTTTTTAAGATTTACGTATGTTTTTCCAAACTTTTTATTAATGAAAGTCCTTTAAAAAATTCTACTTAAATGTTAATTCTTAAATATGTTTTCTAGTTAATTTTTCAATACTTGAAGACTTTGAATTATTGGAAAGGTTAGCTAATTTATAAGGGTTATTTAAGGTACCCAGTAAACATTTTTATCTATACAATCAGAAACATCTTTCTACATAAGTTTAATGTACTTTATAATTGTTTTATCACTTAAAAACCGTATAAATAAATAATTCATTAACAAGCAATTAAAACTCATTTTCCAATTATTTATTTTTTTTCAATCCAAAATAAATGATTATTTCAATAGTAAGATAAAATACAACTATAAGGAGGTAATTTTCAACAATATGATTTATAAAAAACCAACTTCTTTTGTAAAACAATTGTTTAATAAGAATTTTAACTTTAACAAAATATATTATGAATTATAAATTTAGTCATATAGGAATACCAACAACTGAGGATAAAAATTGGGATGGTTTTTGCGAACCTGGAAAATTCCATTATACTGATTTTGCTAAAGATGAATACAGCGTTGAGTATGTAAAATTTGATAATGATAGCGATGTCTCTGAAATGGTAAAAACTATGCCTCATGTATCTTATTTTGTAGATAGCATAGAAGATGCAATAGAAGGGCGAAATGTTTTGGGAGCAATCTTCTCTCCTGCCATTGGGGTGCGTGTTGTTTATATTGAGCATAATGGATCTCCAGTTGAATTTTTAGAAATTAAAGAATCATAATATGTTTAAAATAAAAAATAGCGCTGTTTTAATTTTTGGGTCTTCTCTACTATTTACATTGTTAGCATGCAATGCTCAAAAAAGCAAAGCTATTGAACAAAACACTAGTAATTCTAATGAGATTCTACCATTTTCTGATAAGAATAATACTGGAAATTGGGTTTTAAACAAAGAGGTTAGTGATGAATTTGATGCAACGTCTATTGATGAAGACAAATGGTATATTGTAGGTAAATTTGAAAATGGAAAACCTGTTTATAAAGATCCTGATCATCCCAACAAAAAAGTATGGAAAGGACGAGCTCCTTCTCAATTTTCAGGTCGTAATTACAGATTGGAAAATGGAAAACTTATTTTAGAAACACGTTGGGAACCAGAATTCCCATTTAGTGATGATAATAAGCAAACTTGGGGGCCTGATAAAAAAGTAGAAAAATTTAAAAACCTTACAACCGCTTGTTTTGTTGGCCGTAGAGAATTTAAATATGGCTATATGGAAATAAAAAGTAAAGCTGCAGATGCCGAAATCACAAGTGCATTTTGGGCTACTGGAAGCCAAACTGAACTAGATATTTTTGAGCAATTTGGAGATCATAGAATGCCTATTAAAGAAAAAAATGGTAAAGACCGTGAACTTTGGTGGTCTATTCATGATTGGAGCAAAGAAGGAAAAGGAGAAACTGTTTATACGGAACATTTAGATTATGGTTTTAGAGTTGCCGATGATTTTCATGTGTATGGAATTGAATGGAATGAAAACGGCATGAAACTTTATGTAGATGGAAAATTATTTACACAGGCAACAAAAGAACAGGTAAATGCTTTTGCTAAAAATAAAAATTTACCAAATGGTTGGGTAATGGATGGACCAATACATATTTGGTTAGATCAAGAAACATTTCCTTGGCATGGAGTTCCAGACAGTTTGGATGATTTAGAATTAAACAGCCCAGAAGGTAAAAAGAAAGATGGAGTTGTAGACTTTGAAATTGAATACATGAGAGTTTGGCAAAAACAAAAAAATTAAAACAAATTAAATTATGAAACGAATTATTTTAACATTAGTATTATTAGTTACAGTAACTGTAACATTTGGTCAAAATAAATGGCAACAAAAACAAATTAACCATTTTGTAAATGCAACTAAAACTGAATTTAATTTAGATGATGCTCAAACAAAAGACTTAACTAGTTTTAGAACAGCTATGGTTTTAGATTACTTTTCATTACAAAAAAAAGCCAAAGCAAATGAGATTACTAAAGACGAAAAAAAAGCACAATCTAAAGAAATTAGTACTACATTTCATAACAAATTAATAAAACTTACAGGAAAACCTTATAAAGAACTTGTTCCTTTTATGAATAAAATGCGAGAAGAATTAAAAAACCTCAAATAACCAAACTTTAAAAAAGAAGGTCTAAATTAGATCTTCTTTTTTTCACTAAAACCTTTAAACATATTCTATTTATAGTATTTCCCTTTTTATAAAAAATCATGAAATCATTTAACATTTTTAAATTAGCAGTTTACTTCTTTTTATTTGTTTTTATTGGATGTAATTCCGTAAAACCTAACGCTACAAAAACAACTGTAAAATCAACTCCAGAAAAACCTAATATTATAATAATTTTAGCTGATGATTTGGGATATTCAGATGTTGGCTTTAATGGCTCAAAAGATATTATAACACCAAATTTAGATGCCTTAGCCCAAAAGGGAACTATTTTCACTTCAGCCTATGTATCTCACCCTTTTTGTGGCCCAAGCAGAACTAGTTTAATGACGGGAAGATATGCTCACAAAATTGGGGCTCAATTTAATCTTCCTCCAAATAGTGAAACAATTGGCGAAGGTATTTCTTTAAATGAAACTTTTATTAGTAAGGTTTTGCATAATGCAGGCTATCAAACAGGAGTTATGGGTAAATGGCACTTAGGAGCTGTTGAAAAATACCACCCAAACAATAGAGGTTTTGATGATTTTTACGGTTTTTTAGGTGGTGGACATAGCTATTTCCCTAAAGAATACAGAGCTAAATATGAAGCTCAAAAGAAAAATGGCAAACAAGTTATATTTGAATATTTTCTTCCTCTAGAACATAACGGTAAAGAAGTTATAGAAACAGAATACATCACTGACGCTTTAACTAGAGAAGGGTCACGATTTATTACTGAGGCTGCCAAAAAGAAAGATCCATTCTTTTTGTATTTATCTTACAATGCTCCACATACACCCCTTGAAGCTAAAGAAGATGACATGAAACATTTTCAAAGTATAAAAGACGAAAAAAGACGCACCTACGCAGGTATGGTATATGCTATGGATAGAGGTGTTGGTAAAATAGTTGAAACTTTAAAAGCTACTGGAAAATACAACAATACACTAATTGTTTTTTTAAGCGATAATGGTGGTAAAACTTCAGCTGGTGCTACCAATTCACCACTTAAAGAAGGGAAAGGGAGCACTTATGAAGGCGGATTTAGAGTTCCTATGTTCTTTCATTGGCCTAATATAGTTCCATCTGGAAAAACGTTTAATCATCCAATTATGGCAATTGATTTTTATCCAACTTTTGCAAGATTGGCTGGTGCTAAAATTCCAGAAGGTAAAATACTTGATGGTAAAAATATTTGGGATGATTTTTTAGCTGGTAAAAACGCTCATATTAATGATGATATTTTTGTAATGCGCCATAGAAATGGATTTACTGATGTTGCAGTTAGAAAAAACCAATGGAAAGCTTTAAAAATTTACCAACAAAAATGGAAACTTTTTAATATTGAACAAGATATTAGTGAAACATCAGATTTAAGTAAACAACACCCCGATATTTTAAAGAACCTTGTTAATGATGCTGAAAACTGGAGTAAAACAAATATACAGCCAAGATGGTGGCACGATAAAAAAACAGGTGTAGAATGGAAAAAAGATAACATGCCTAAGTTTAACCAAACATTTAAACTCAATTAACATTTATTACTTAAACTCAACTAAAAAACCTCCTTTAAAATGGAGGTTTTTTTCATTACAAATTTAATTGGTGAAATTATGATGAATAGTTTTAAATATAACTATTCATTAATTGCCAAGTTTAAATATTCTTTTATCAACATTTCAAATTGATCAAAATTTATTGGCTTTGATAAAAAGTCGTTAAATCCCATTAAAATTGCTTTTTCTTTATCTTCTATTGTTGAATAAGCAGTTTGAGCAATTATTGGTAAATTTGGAAGAAACTTCCTGATTTTTTCTACAGCTTCATATCCAGAAAGAACCGGCATCTTTAAATCCATTAATACTAATTCAATATTTTCATTTGCTTTACAATACTCAACAGCTTCTTGCCCATTTTTTGCATGAAGTATTTCGCAATCTAACTTTAAAACGTCTTTTATTAAAGTTTCTAAATATAAATAATTTACCTCTTCATCTTCTGCAATTAAAATAGTTTGATTGTTTTGATCCCCTTTTTCTATTGTAGATAATTCAGCATTTTTAAAAACAACTTTATAAGGAATTGTGACTAAAAATTTTGCTCCCTTCCCTTTTCTAGACTCAACTCTTATTTTACCGCCTAAAAGTTCAACATTTTCTTTTACAATTGACAATCCAAGTCCTAACCCACCAACTTTTTTTGATAAACCTTTTTCTGCCTGTGCAAATCGTTCAAAAATTAATTCATGCTTTTCTTTTTCTACTCCTACTCCAGTATCTTCAATATAAATTTCTAATTCTCCATTATTTAATCGATAACCAAAATTAATTGATCCCTTACTTGTAAATTTTAGAGCATTTTCCAATAAATTACTAATAACTTTAAAAAGTTTAGTTTTATCTGTTAAAATAATACTTTGTCTATCAGACAATTCATTTTTAAGATATAAAGGAGTTTTATTTTCTTTTGCTTTTATATCAAAAATTGAAAATAACTCCAACATTAAATCATTTAGATTAACCTCACATTCTATTACTTTAATTTGCTTAGTTCCAAGTCTAGAAATTTCAATTATATCATCAATAATTTGAAGTAATTGCTCTCCACTGTTTTGTATTATTTTAATAAAATTCTTTCTTTTCTCTAGAGTTAAACCTGAATCATTTAAAAAATTTGAAAATCCTAATATGCCATTCATCGGAGTTCTAATCTCATGAGACATATTATTAAGAAACTCCGTTTTTAAATGGTTACTTTCTTCTGCATTTTCCTTGGCAATACGTAATTCTTGCTCTACTTTTTTCCGTTCTGTAATATCAATTTCAATTCCATCCCAGAAAACAACCCCATCAATCATTCTTGGTTGAGAAACATAACTGGCCCATCTAAAACTTCCGTCAGGATTAATTACTCTTACTTCGGCTTTAAAAACAGACATTTTCTGCAATGATTCTTTTTCTTTCTCAATTAAAAATTCAATATCATCCCTATGTACTTTATCATATAATAAATTTGCATTTTCCTTAGCCTCTTCTACTGTGCAACCATAAAATTTAAAAACAGCATCGTTTACATAGGTAAACCTTCTTTTATCAGTATCAATGCATTCTACTTGATAAATCATTCCATTTACTAAGTTATTAGCTATTAGTTTTAGCCTTTTTTCACTTTCCTCTGCTTTTTCTTTAGCGCTATTTAACTCTTTATAACTTTCTTTTAAAAGCTCATTTGTTGTTATTAACTCTTTATTTTTATCTAAAACATCAATTGTTAGTTCTTTAGCCATTTTTTTTGCAATAGAAATTGTATTAAACAACGAAAACATTAAAAGGCTAAATAATAAACTAAATACAAGCCCACTTACAAGAACAATAAATGCAACCGTATCTATAAAAGACACTTTAGATTGATTAAATTGTAAAGTCCATACCTTACCATTCATTTCAATTGGCAATAACAAAGTATTTAAATCTAAAAGAGAATTGTTTTTATTTAAATTTGTTTTACTATTAAATAATTGAGAGCTCTTTGAAACAATCTCACCATCATATATTTGCAAATTAATTTTATTTTGATTCTTTAAATTAAAATCACCAACAACCCCATCCATAAAATCATTAATTCTTAAAGAAATAGCTGCCCAACCATTTATTGCGATTTTTCTTTCTTTAACAGTGTTTATTGCCAAACCCTTTCTATAAATTGGAGAATACATAACAACACCCGCCTGAGTTGTATTTGTTCCTTCTTGAACAAGCGTTACTTTTTCAGTTAAAATTACCTTATTAATATCTCTAGAATCTTCTAACGCTTTTCGCATAAATGGATTTGAAGATACGTTAAAACCTACTGCCTTTAAATTCCTATCTATTAACGGCTCTATATATACTATTGGAGTATATATTTCATTTTCTTCATAAGGAAAAACAACATAGTCATTATTCAGCTCTTCCCTAAAACGTTTTGTATGTTTAGCTAACTCTTTTTTTGAAACAAGAACTGCATATGCAATTCCTTGAAAGCCTTTTAAACTTTCAGAAATTCTACTTTTTTCAACAAAATATTTCCAATCTTTTCTACTAATGGAATCAGAAGACATAAAAAATGCTGAACTAGCTCTTGAAAACTGAATATAAGAACTAAGTCTGTTTTCAATTTTATCTTTAACATCATTAGCGCTTATTTCAAATTCATGTATAGTTTGCTTATCATTCTCTTTTTTAACATAATAAACTATAATAGTAGTTAAAACAACTCCTATTAAAAATATTCCTATAGATTTTAAATACAAATTTTCTTTATACATAGCAATTAAATTCGTTTTTTTTATTCAAACATAAACAACTTAATCTAATTCTAAAACTATTTACATTATATTTAATACTAAAACCTTTTTTGTTAAATAGCTAATCAAAACACTGACAATTAAAATTTTATGAATTTTTTATTAAATCAATATATTATAAATAACAATTCAAAATAGAATTAAAAAAACGCACCCCCTTTAAAAGAAAATGCGTATTCTGTTTATATCCATACTCGTAGTTGACTAATTATAAAAATAACCAGCCTTTATTTCATGTTCAATTTAGCAATTGAACTCATTTAATAAATAAGTAATTTCCTCCATTTTGAATCATATTTCTAACGAATCTCCAGAGTTTAGTTTCTTTTCTCCTTTCCAAGATTTAGAGCTAACATTAATTACTTTATCACTAATGTTTTGCAATAAAGTTTTCTCCCCTTGAAAAATGATTACATCTGATTTTTCATTTAACTGAATTGAAATTTTATCATTCTCAATTTCAGAAGTTTCAAACAAAATAAATATATTTTTATTAGAAACAATGGCACTAGCATCTGATTTAAATGTTTCCCAATCATTTAATTCCCAAGCCCCTATATTGGAAACTTCAATTGTTTCATCAATTTTATTATTATAACCTTTGTACGGAAAAACAACAGTTATAAAACTAAAATTTTTATCAGATTTTTTAGAAGCAACAGACCATTGTTTTCCTCTTGAACCATTACTTGTAACTGTATCTATTTTTTTTAATTGAAGAATATCACATCCTGAAGCATCATCGAAAGATGCTCTTAATAAATTTGGGGAATTTTCATAAGAATAATGACCTTGCCAAACTTGTTTGTAAGTATGTGCTTTTTCAGATTTAAAATTATCTTTTACAATCCAAAAATCGTTTTTTATATTAATTACCTGACGAGAATATTTTACTCCAATGTTTTCAAATCCATCGTGACTTCCAACAAAAGCATCTAAATTAGGATTTGTTTTCCAAGAAATAACTTTTGGATTTGGTAATTCTTTAAACTTTCCAAAACCACTTCCTCCTTGATTTGAAGTATATTTTTTACCTTGTAGTTCGTCATCAACCAATGCAACATTTTTTACCATTGAATTTTTAAAGAAACCATAATCTTTTAAAGAATATCGCACTTGGTAATTTGGTAATATTACTTTACCATTTGCCATAGCCTGAATCCCTAACATATCTCCGTGTTGATGATCTGGTTTATCCGCATCTAATCCTGCAGAAATTACCATCATATTATCTGAGTTTCCCCATCCATTACGCATAATATAATACCCTGTAGTAGGAAAAGAAAGTGACTCAATAATTGGCTGTTCTTTTTTAATTGAATTTAATGATTTAAGCTGTTTTTCATTCAAAAACCAATACATTTTAGATTCCACGTGGTTGTTGGCAAAATACCCCATAGTTGGTTCCTCAAATAATAAATAACCTAATGTTAAAGCTCCTGAAATATCATTTTTTTCAGCCCAAGGATTATCTGTATCATCTTGTAATACTGGCGCAGATTTATCTGGATATGCAATTTTTGTTAAAGTTGTAAAAAGTGATTTTAACTGTTCTTCCCAAAATTCACCAACTTCAATATTACTTGTTTTTGCTAATTGATATACATAATAATAATTACCAATATCACTCATATGATAATGTATGGAACGCTCAAATTGAAATCCATCATCATTAATTTCTTTTGATAAATGCTCTTCAAGTAATTTCATGGAGTGTTTATACCAAATATCTGTTCCTTCAAAATCTCTTAACAAAATTGAAATCATTGCCAACGCCGATAAACCTCTTGTTTGATGATTCCCTGCATTAAAAACTTGATTTCTTTCAAACAAATAAGCTGCATGTTGCAACAACGTAGCAATAGTTTTTAATTGATCCGTATTAGAATAGGTAGCTTCACCTAAAAACATATTATGAATTTGCAACCAATTTAATACTCTATAACCCGATCTAAAAGCTTCGTAAACACCATTACCATCTTCAATTTTTTCATATGCTCCTTTATGCAAGGCATTATTTAAAGATTGTAATTGATTGGTGAAATATGAAATGTATTTTGGATTTTTATTTTGATAATAGTAATAATAAGCAATATCTACCATCTTATGCTGACGCGCCAAATGCCTAAGTGCATAAGCATTTACTGGCTCCCCATTTAAATAGTTAAAAGGTAAAATCCACTTGGTATCTGCGTTGTATTTTGAAATGTGATCTAAAGCTCTTTCGGTATGACTGGCTTCATTATTAGAATAAACATTTTTGTATTCATTAAAACGTTCATCAAAATTTTTCCAATTGAAAAAATAACGTTCAGAAAATTTTTCACGCAAGTAATTTGCTAAATCAGCTTCAGAAATTGAGCCTTTTTGGCTTAGTTGTGTTTTAACTTCATCAGTTAAGTAATTTGAAAGTTTTGAGTTTTCAATAATCTTATTTACAGGTATATTTTGAGAATAACCAATAAAACGGATTAACAATAAACTAACTATTAAAACTTTACACTTCATATTTGTAATTTTTATTAATCCAATATTTCGTCAATTCGAGTGAATTTCAATCCTTTTAAGTTTAAAATAGTACCGAGAATAGCTCTTTTATTGAAAAACAAAAGTTCTCGATACCATATTTTATCAAAAATCACTTGAACTAACATTTTGTAAGTCAAAATGTACAACTGATTTCTACTATCAATATTTTATTAATTTCTATGAATTAATACCTCAACTATTTCTTCAAATTCAAGAAATAATCTAAAATTTCTGGAACATTTCCACTACCCATATCAGCAGCAACTGCAGCCTGAAGATTAGAAGAAGTAGCTTCTGCAATCAGAGAAGTAGTTCCAAGATCATTCATCATTTGCACAAAATATCCTAAATCTTTATTAGCATTGGCAATAGAGAAACCTAAATCACTTACGTTATCTACAGCATAATGCTTACAGAATTTCATAAACGGAGAATTCGAAGGGCCAGAAGACATTATATCAAATAATTGCTGACTATCTACACCTGCTAATTTCGCTGCAGCGAAAGCCTGTGACATCGCAACAACAGTAGTCATCCCCATAAAGTTATTGATTAACTTAGTCGTATGACCAGCTCCTGCAGCTCCTAAATAGAATACGTTTTCACCTTGTTCGTCAAGAACTGGTTTAACCTTCTCGAAAGTTTCTTTATCTCCAGCTGCCATAATATTAAGCAGTCCGTCTTTTGCATGAGCAGGTGTACGCCCCAGTGGAGCATCAATCATTCCCGCACCTTTTTTAGCAAGGTCTTTACCTATTTTTATAGTTGAAGCAGGAATAGAAGTTCCGAAATCAATCAAAACAGCACCTTCTTTAATACCTGCTAAGATACCTTCTTCACCATAAACAATCTTTTCAACAACAGCAGAAGTAGTAAGACAGAACATTACAATATCGCTCTTTTCAGCTAATTCTTTTGGAGAAGAAGCTTCAGTAGCATTACCACGAGCGATAACTTTTGCAACTTCGTCCTTATTAAGATCCATTACTGTTAGCTCGAAACCTCTCTTTTGAAGATTTTCAACCATATTACCTCCCATAAGGCCAAGTCCTATAAATCCGATAGTGGGTTTTTTCATATTTAAAATATTTAAAATTATAATTATTAATACAAGGATAAGCACCTGTTAGCATTCACAAAATTATTTAACTACAATCACCCAAACCTGGGACGTTGAATTAATTAATATTTATCTAAAAACACCTTCTTTTTTTGGCACCATTACCTTTTTAATTGAACAATAAAAAAAGTATTAATTTCTATGAATTAATACATTAATTTCATTTTTAAGTTTTCTTCTACTAAAATTTTACCTGAATTTTCAATCTTATTATTTGAGTGTGAATTATTTTTAGCTCCCCACAATAAAGCAACAAGCTTCACTTTATTATTTTTAAATGTGTTATTATCTATAGCAACATTTACAATTCCTCTTGTATTTAGTAAAATACCATTGGCTTCTTTTGCTCCACATTTTTCAAATGTACTGTTACTTACCAGTAAATTACCACCAATAGTAGATTCATCATAACCACCTCTATAATAATCTACCACATTACTTTCTACGTTATTAAATTGGCAATTATCAATGGTTAAAAATTCTGTATTGTAATCTCCTCTGTCATTAGTTTCTTCTGAAAGTTCAATGCCGTTTTCACAATCTGAAATTGAACTATTAGTAAACGTAATTTCTTCAGCAAAAGTTTGTTTATAAGCTTTTAACACATAGTTAAAATTACTGATCTCACATCCAGAAACAGCTAATCCAAAATGATTAGACATATTTTCTTTTAAACTCGCAAAAGCTTGTTGTGTTCCGTTTCCTGAAAGTGCAACATTCTTTAGAGTTAAAATACCGTAAGGATTCAATTCAAATAAAGGTGTATTATCCTCTCCTAAGAAAATAATCTCAGCTTTTTCTCCTTCTTTTGATTGTATGGTAATTGTTTTATTAATAATTATAGATTTTGAAATACTGTATTCTCCAGAATTTAATTCAATAATATCTCCTGGGTTTGAAGCTGCTATTTTAGTTGCTAATTCTCCTTCTGAAGCTGAAACATTAATAATTTCAGGATCATTAGAAGCTATTTCATTTGAATACCAACTAGCTCCATATTTTTTCTTATCTAAAATTAAAGGGTCTTTAGTTGGTCTTTCAATAGAAGCTCCAATACTCTTTGAATTGGCTCTAGAATTACCAAAAAGATCTTTTGTAATAGTTTCAAATCCAAAACCGCTATAAGGTTTTATATCACTTGAAATATCTTTAGGAATAAATATATTTTCTGATATTTTTGTTAATTCAAAAGTACTTGGTTCAATACGGTTTTCATCTTTAAAACTTACTCCTTGATTGTTTATAATATTACTTTCAAACTTTACACCATCTGCTTTATCGTGCTCAATAATTGGACTTGGATCTCCAACTTTATTATAAATTATATTATTAGCAACAACTGTTCTTAATGGTCTTGCTGATCGAATTTCAGACAACGGAAGCACATCTTTCTGAGCTATATTTGTTCCTACTCCAAATTGCCAAGGCGATTTACAATTTACATACGTATTATAAGCAACAACAACATCAGTTACTTGGTTGTATCTATTTAATGGAGATTTAGGAATTCCATTCATAATAGCTAAAGGGCTTCTAAAATTTTCACCAATTAAATTATAAAAATAATTGTTTATTATCCAGTGGCCAGTGTTTACTATTCTTATTCCCCCGTAATTTGCATTTTCACCATCACCAATAAAATAATTACCATCTATTGTAACGTAATTTCCGTGTCTAGTAACTACAGAACCTTCGCTCTTATAAAATACATTGTTACGAATTTCATTAAAATTCGTTTTGCTTGAAATCACTTCAACCTCACCATTACAAGCTTCAAATAAATTATTTGCTATAGTTGTATTACTTGGAGACATAGACGTAAAACTACTTCCTAATTGAATAGTTTCTCCTCGTGCACCACCTTTTCTAGGTCTTGGTCCAAAGTGATTATTAACTATTTGATGATAATTTCTAATACTTTGATTCCCTTTTAAATCAACTCTAACCGTTGGCCCTCCATTTGTTTTACCTGCAATATAGCAATGATCTAATTGGTTGTGCTTTCCATAAAACTGAACCCATAAATCATCATTATCTCGTTGTAATTGGTTAAAATCTAAAATAACACAATCAGTAACTCTACAATTATTAGCTACTTTTTCTTCATCAGTTCTAAAAGCAATTACATTTTTAGTTGGTGAATGACCATTTCTAAAATACAATCCACTTACCACTAAATATTGACCTTCAAACTCTAAATTTGAAACACCTTCAATAAAAACTTTACCAGCTGTTTCTGCTTTTATAGTAATTGGTTGTTGCTCGGTTCCTTGTCCTACAAACTTAATTTCTACATCTTTCCAAACACCATTGGCTAGCACAATTTCATCTCCCGGCCTAGCTTCCTTAATTGCTGAATTTAATTCTTTAATATTTTCAACTCTAATCATATTTATCGCTACCTCGTTACAAGAGATTAATAATAAAACAGCTATAGCTATTAGTAGATTTTTATACATTGCCATGGTATTTATAAATTTTTCAGATTAATTATTTTCTAACTTCTTTAACTAATGCGATTGCATTTTTCACATCCTGTTCTAATTTAGAATAATCTTTATTCGCTATAATTTCTTTTGAAATAAGTTGAGAACCCATACCAACACAGGTAACACCTGCGTTAAACCAACCTGATAAATTTTCTCTTGTTGGAGAAACACCTCCAGTAGGCATTACACTTGTCCAAGGTTGAGGTCCTTTAATTCCTTTTACAAATTGAGGTCCGTAAATATCGCCAGGGAATAATTTAACTATTTCACAACCTAATTCTTCAGCTCTTGCAATTTCAG